>NZ_AP022562.1:0-4458926 GCF_010726505.1 Mycobacterium novum | reverse complement strand
TGGGACGTCACCCGCGAGGACGGCGCGGTCGGCATCCTGCACGGGGCGGGAGTGGACCCCTGGGTGATCGACTTCGGTTCACCCGACGAGGTCGAGGGCGGATGCGACGCAACCTGGCCGACCACATCGTCGGGCTCAGCCAGGCGATCGACACCATCGCCGAGACGGCCGGACGCGACGTGCACCTGGCCGGCTACTCCCAGGGCGGCATGTTCGCCTATCAGGCAGGGGCCTACCGGCATTCGAAGAGCATCGCGTCCATCATCGCGTTCGGCTCCCCGGTGGACACCCTGGCCGCGCTACCGATGGGCGTGCCGCCCAACATCGCCTCCAGCGTCGCGGGGTTCATGGCCGACCACGTCTTCAACCGGCTGGACATCTCGGGGTGGCAGGCGCGCGTGGGCTTCCAGATGATGGATCCGCTCAAGACCGCCAAGGCCCGCATGGACTTCCTGCGCCAACTGCACGACCGGGAAGCCCTGCTGCCGCGGGAGGCGCAGCGGCGTTTCCTGGAGTCGGAGGGCTGGATCGCCTGGTCGGGTCCGGCGATCTCGGAGCTGCTCAAGCAGTTCATCGCGCACAACCGGATGATGACCGGTGGTTTCGCGATCAACGGCCAACTCGTCACGCTGACCGACATCACCTGCCCGGTGCTGGCCTTCGTCGGCGAGGTCGACGACATCGGCCAGCCGGCCGCGGTGCGCGGTATCCGGCGCGCGGCGCCCGACGCCAAGGTCTTCGAGTACCTGCTGCGCGCCGGGCACTTCGGGCTGGTGGTCGGTTCCAAGGCCGAACTGACCTGGCCGACGGTCGCCGACTGGGTGCTGTGGCAGGAGGGCCAGGCCCGCAGCCCCCGGGGTGGCGCTGATGGCCGAGCAGGCCCCCGAGGACAGCAAGGGCGGGGTGGCGATGACCTCGCGGATCGCGCACGGGCTGGGGGAGGCCTCCGGTGTCGCGCTGACGCTGGCCGCGGCGCCGCCGACGCCATGGTCGCCGCACAGAAGTCGATGCGCACCATGGCGATCGAGACCGCACGCACCCTGCCCCGGCTGGCCCGGCTCGGACAGATCAACGACCACACCCGGATCTCGCTGGGCCGCATCATCGGTGAGCAGGCCGCCGAGTCGCCCCACGGCGAATTCCTGCTGTTCGACGGCCGGGTGCACACCTATGAGGCGGTCAACAAGCGCATCGACAACGTCGTCCGCGGATTGATCGATGTCGGTGTGCGGCAAGGTGTTCACGTCGGCGTGCTGATGGCCACCCGCCCCAGCGCCATGGTCGCGATCGCCGCGTTGTCGCGCCTGGGCGCGGTCGCGGTGCTGATGCCGCCGGATGGGGATCTGGGCGCGGCGGCACGCCTGGGTGGCATCTCCGAGATCATCACCGACCCCGGCAACCTCGACCTGGCGCTGGCCGCCGTCCGCGACCTGGGCTGCCAGGTGCTGGTCCTCGGTGGCGGTGAGACCCGTGATCTGACTTGCCGCCGACGCTGAAGCCGTCATCGACATGGAGCAGATCGACCCCGACGCCGTCGACCTGCCGGGCTGGTACCGGCCCAACCCGGGATTCGCCCGCGATCTGGCGTTCGTCGCCTTCAGCACGGTGGCCGGCGAACTGGTGGCCAAGCAGATCACCAACTACCGGTGGGCGCTCTCGGCGTTCGGCACCGCGTCGACCGCCGCCTTGGGGCCCACCGACACGCTGTACTGCCTGACGCCGCTGCACCACGAGTCCGGGCTGTTGGTCAGCCTCGGCGGCGCCGTGGTCGGTGGGGCCCGCATCGCGCTGTCGCGCGGCCTGAACCCGGATCGCTTCGTCGCCGAGGTGCGCCAGTACGGGGTGAGCGTGGTGTCCTACACCTGGGCGATGCTGCGCGAGGTCATCGACGACCCGAATTTCGTGCTGCAGGGCAACCATCCGGTGCGGTTGTTCATCGGTTCCGGCATGCCCGTGGGGCTGTGGCGCCGGGTCACCGAGGCGTTCGCGCCGGCCCAGGTCGTCGAGTTCTTCGCCACCACCGACGGCCAGGCGGTGCTGGCCAACGTCTCCGGCGCCAAGGTCGGCAGCAAGGGCCGCCCGGAGCGGTGGAGGTGGAGTTGGCCGCCTACGACCCCGACCAGGACCTGATCCTCGAGGACGAGCGGGGCTTCGTGCGGAAAGCCGAGACCAACGAAGTCGGGGTGCTGCTGGCCAAGCCACGCGGGCCGATCGACCCGTCGGCATCGGTCAAGCGCGGCGTGTTCGCGCCCGCCGACACCTGGATCTCCACCGAGTACCTCTTCCGGCGCGACGCCGACGGCGACTACTGGCTGGGCGGCGGACGCGGTTCGAGCATCCACACCGGCCGCGGCATGGCCTATCCGGTGCTGATCACCGACGCGCTGGGCATCGTCACCGGCGTCGATCTGGCGGTGACGTATCGGGTGACGGCGGCTCCGGGGACGACCTGGTCGTGTCCGCGGTGACGGTGGCCGGGGCGACCGTCACCGCCGCGGACCTTAGCGAGGCGGTGGCGGTATTGCCCGTCGGCGCCGGGCCCGATGTCGTGCATGTCGTGCCGGATCTGCCGCTGAGTGCCGTCTACCGCCCGACGCTGGGTGAGCTGCGCGAAGCCGGGCTGCCCAAGGCCGGGCGCAACGCCTGGTACTTCGACGCGGCGAGTGGACAGTTCAAGCGGTTGACCGCCGCGGTACGCGCCGAATTGGCCGGGGGCCGCCAGTGATCGACGACGAGCTGTTGGCCATCCTGGTCTGTCCGGCCGACCGCGGACCATTGCTGCGGGTGAAACGTTCCGCGGATGAGGTGCTCTACAACCCGCGGCTGCGTCGCGCCTACCGCATCGAGGACGGTATCCCGGTGCTGCTGATCGACGAGGCCACCGACGTCGGCGACGACGAACATGCCCGCCTCATCGGCCGAGCCGGTCCGGCAGATCCCCGGTGAGATAACGCTGCAGCGTCGGGGCGACCATCGCCACGACCTGGTCGCCGGGCAGCGACGCGAGCGGTTCCAGGCCGACGATGTAGCGGGCGACCACGATGCCCATCAACTGGCTCGCGGTGAACTCGGCGCGCAACACGCCGGTTCCGGCCGGTACATCGATGCGACTGGCGAGTTCGGCGACCACGATATCGCGGAAAACGAACGCGCCAGCGGAACTTCGGTCCCGGTGAGCATGGAGCGCATCGCTGCGATCAGCCCGGTACCGGCCTGCGAATCCCACAGCGGCAGCAGCAGTTCGGGCAGGATGCGGCCGAGCTGTTCGACGGGCGCGTCCCGCAACGGTCCCAACACGACCATCGGGTCCACCGGCAGCTCGGTCGCCGCGGCGAACAGTTGTTGTTTGGTGCCGTAATAGTGGTGCACCAGCGCCGCGTCGACGCCGGCATCGGCGGCCACCGCGCGGATCGAGGTGTTCTGGAACCCGTTGTGGGCGAAGAGCTCCCGGGCCGAGCTCAAGATCCGCTCCCTGGTGTCCGAGGATCCGGAGGGCCGGCCCGGCCGCCGGTTGCTGGCCTCAGTGGACATCACGGCGTCTGTCGTCGCAGTGTCACCGCGGCCAGGGCCAGCGCGGCGGCCGCGAATACCAGCACGATGACCATGTCGCGTACCGCGATACCGGTCAGTTGCGGATGTGCGCCCACTTGCTGCAGTGCCTCCAGCGCGTAGCTGGCCGGCAACGCGTTGCTGATCCACTGCAGCCACTCGGGCATCGTCGCGCGGGGCACGATGATCCCGGCCAGCAGCAGTTGCGGCACCATCACCAGCGGGATGAACTGCACCGCCTGGAATTCGGTGCGGGCGAAGGCGCTGCACAGCAGCCCCAGGCCGACGCCGAGCACCGCGTTGACGATCGCGATCACAAACACCCACGCCGGGCTGCCGGCGGTCTCGAAACCGAGCAGCCAGAACGCGACCACAGGCCAGGCTGGCCTGGGCGGCCGCCGCGACCGAGAACGCCGTGCCGTAGGCGGCGAGCAGGTCCAGCCTGCGCAGCGGGCTGGTCAGGATGCGCTCCAGCGTCCCCGACGCGCGTTCGCGCTGCATCGTGATCGCGGTGATGACGAACATCAGAAACAGCGGGAACAGGCCGAGCAGAATCAGGCACGCGGCGTTGAACGGCGATGGGGTACCCGGCGGATGCGGGACGTTGGCGAACATGAAGTACATCAACGTGATGATCAGGCTGGGCACCAGCAGGACCATCGCGACGCTGCGATGGTCACCGGCCAGTTGCCGCAGGATCCGCTGCGTGGTGGCCAGGAACGGCCGCAGCTGCAGGGTGCGGGTCAGCCGGCTCGGGGCGCGGTGCTGCGCCGGATGACGGACAGGAACGCTTCCTCCATAGACGTACATCCGGTCTCCTCTCGCAGTCGTCGCGGTGTGGTGCGCGCCAGCAGCCTGCCCTGGCGCATCAGCAACAGGTCGCCGCAATGGTCGGCCTCGTCCATGACATGGCTGGACACCAGCAGCGTGGTGCCGCGCCGGGCCAGCGCCTGGAACTGGTGCCAGAGCTCGGCCCGCAACACCGGGTCCAGGCCGATCGTCGGTTCGTCGAGCACCAGCAGGTCCGGCCGGCCGACCAGCGCACAGGCCAGCGACACCCGGGCGCGTTGCCCGCCGGACAGGTTCGCGCAGTAGTCGCCGCGATGCCGCTGCAGATCCACCGAGTCGACCGCGTCGTCGGCGGCCGAGGCGTCGACGCCGGCAAGCGACGCGAAGTAGCGGACGTTGTCGATGACCCGCAGGTCGTCGTAGATCGTGGCCTGCTGGGGCATGTAGCCGACGCGGCGACGCAGCGCCGCGGAGCCGGGCCGCGTCGCCCAGCACGGTGACCTGTCCGCCGGTGATGACCTGGGTGCCCACGATGCAGCGCATCAGCGTGGTCTTGCCGCAGCCCGACGGGCCGAGCAGGCCGGTGATGGTGCCGGGGCGATCCGCACCGACAGATCGTGCAGGACCGGGCGCTTACCCCGGATCACCCGCAGGTGCTCGATGTCGACGGCCGGGATGGGACGCGCCCCCGATAATTCATCACGCGATGAAATCATCATGTGATGAATATCGACCGGTTGCGATGCGTTGTCAAGGCCCAATCGGGGCTCGGGCAGAATCTGGGCGGTGAGTGCAGCCCAGCTGGCGGTCGATCCGCTCGCGGCCGCCCGCCTGCTGCTCGGCGCCACCCTTACCGCCCGCGGGGTGCGCGCGACGATCGTCGAGGTAGAGGCCTATGGCGGCGTGCCCGACGGGCCGTGGCCGGACCCGGCGGCGCATTCTTATCGCGGTCCCACCGGCGCAACACCGTGATGTTCGGCCCGGCCGCCGGTTGTACACCTACCGCAGCTACGGCATGCACGTCTGCGCCAATGTGGCCTGCGGGCCGGACGGCACGGCGGCGGCGGTGCTGCTGCGGGCGGCGGTGATCGACGAGGGATCGGCGGTGGCGCGGTCGCGACGCGGCGAAGCGGTGCCGAGCACCGGTTTGGCGCGCGGCCCGGGCAACCTCTGCTCTGCTCTGGGAATCGCCATGGCGGACAACGGAATCGATCTGTTTGACGCACGCAGTCCGGTGCAACTGCGGCTCGGTGCGCCGCTGGCGGCGCAGGCCGGGCCACGGGTGGGCGTCAGCCAGGCCGCCGACCGGCCGTGGCGATTGTGGGCGCCCGGGAAGCCCGAGGTTTCGGCCTACCGACGAAGCCCGCGGGCACCGGCGCCCGGCGCCAGCGACTGATCCGGGAAAATCGACGCATGCCGACGACGATTCTCGACGAGCTGGGCTGGCGCGGCCTGATCGCCCAATCCACCGACCTGGATGCGCTGACCGCCGAAGTGACCGGCGGGCCGATCACCGTCTATGCCGGATTCGATCCCACCGCGCCCAGCCTGCACGCCGGAAACCTGGTGCCGCTACTGGCGTTGCGCCGATTCCAGCGGGCCGGCCACCGGCCCATCGTGCTGGCCGGCGGGGCCACCGGCCTGATCGGCGATCCCCGCGACACCGGCGAACGCAGCCTGAACAGCGCCGACACCGTGGCCGAGTGGTCCGGGCGGATCCGGGGCCAACTGGAGCGCTTCGTCGACTTCGACAACGGCCCCACCGGCGCGGTGGTGGTCAACAACCTGGACTGGACCGCGCCGCTGTCGGCGGTCGAATTCCTGCGTGACGTGGGCAAACACTTCTCTGTCAACGTGATGCTCGACCGCGACACCATCCGGCGCCGGCTGGACTCCGAGGGCATCTCCTACACCGAGTTCAGCTACATGCTGCTGCAGGCCAACGACTATGTGGAGCTGTACCGGCGGTACGGCTGCGCACTGCAGATCGGCGGCTCCGACCAGTGGGGCAACATCATCGCCGGTGTCCGGCTGGTGCGTCAGAAGCTGGGTGCGACCGTGCACGCGCTGACCGTGCCGCTGGTGACCGCGGCCGACGGCACCAAGTTCGGCAAGTCCACCGGCGGCGGCAGCCTCTGGCTGGATCCGGAGATGACCAGCCCGTACGCCTGGTACCAGTACTTCTTCAATACCGCCGACGCCGACGTGGTTCGCTACCTGCGCTGGTTCACCTTCCTGTCCGCCGACGAGCTCGAAGAGCTGGAGAAGGCCACCGCCGAGCGACCGCACGAGCGGTCCGCGCAGCGCCGGCTAGCCCGCGAATTCACCACCCTGGTCCATGGTGAGGCGGCCACCGAAGCCGTCGAGCTGGCCAGTCAGGCCCTCTTCGGTCGGGGGGAGCTGGCCCGGCTGGACGAGGCAACGCTGACCGCGGCGCTGCAGGAGACGCCGGTGGCCCAGCTGGCGCCGGGCAGCCCGGACGGCATCGTCGATCTGCTGGTCGCCACCGGGCTGTCGGCCAGTCGCGGCGCGGCCCGCCGCACCATCGGCGAGGAGGGGGAGTCTCGGTGAACAACGTCCGCGTCGACAGCGAGGAATGGTCGCCGCAGCCGGGGGACTTCCTGCACGGCCGGTGGCTGGTGGTGCGCCGCGGCAAGCGCAACGTGGCCGGCGTCCAACGAGTCCAGGGTGGTTAGCGAGGACTCGAGGCCGGCCAGCCCGACGGGGCAGGCGCCGCGCGAAGTTGATCTTGAAGGCGCCGAAATACCCTGCTAGCAGCGGATTTGACTCCCAGTTTCACCTCGCGTAACTTAGTGCACGTCGCCGCGACCAGGCCAGACCCGGTCAGCGCGACAAGCCCACGGAATCGACGAGATTCACCGAGCGATTCCGGGGGCATCTCATCTGTCCGCACTGCCGATGCGCGGCTTTTAGCCGCGGGTTGACTGCGCGTCCGGGTGGGGCGTGTTGTTTGAGAACTCAATAGTGTGTTTGGTGGTTTTTGTTTGTTGTTGTTTTTGCCATGCTCTCGGCGCCCCGTGTTGGGGGTGTGGTGTTGTTTTTGTCGGTTTTTCGGAACTGATGTTTTCAGGATTGTTCTGAACGTTTTTTGTTTGGAGAGTTTGATCCTGGCTCAGGACGAACGCTGGCGGCGTGCTTAACACATGCAAGTCGAACGGAAAGGCCCTTTCGGGGGTACTCGAGTGGCGAACGGGTGAGTAACACGTGGGTGATCTGCCCTGCACTCTGGGATAAGCCTGGGAAACTGGGTCTAATACCGGATAGGACCATGGGATGCATGTTCTGTGGTGGAAAGCTTTTGCGGTGTGGGATGGGCCCGCGGCCTATCAGCTTGTTGGTGGGGTGATGGCCTACCAAGGCGACGACGGGTAGCCGGCCTGAGAGGGTGTCCGGCCACACTGGGACTGAGATACGGCCCAGACTCCTACGGGAGGCAGCAGTGGGGAATATTGCACAATGGGCGCAAGCCTGATGCAGCGACGCCGCGTGGGGGATGACGGCCTTCGGGTTGTAAACCTCTTTCAGTATCGGCGAAGCTCCGTGGTTTTCTGCGGGGTGACGGTAGGTACAGAAGAAGCACCGGCCAACTACGTGCCAGCAGCCGCGGTAATACGTAGGGTGCGAGCGTTGTCCGGAATTACTGGGCGTAAAGAGCTCGTAGGTGGTTTGTCGCGTTGTCCGTGAAAACTCACAGCTCAACTGTGGGCGTGCGGGCGATACGGGCAGACTGGAGTACTGTAGGGAGACTGGAATTCCTGGTGTAGCGGTGGAATGCGCAGATATCAGGAGGAACACCGGTGGCGAAGGCGGGTCTCTGGGCAGTAACTGACGCTGAGGAGCGAAAGCGTGGGGAGCGAACAGGATTAGATACCCTGGTAGTCCACGCCGTAAACGGTGGGTACTAGGTGTGGGTTTCCTTCCTTTAGGGATCCGTGCCGTAGCTAACGCATTAAGTACCCGCCTGGGGAGTACGGCCGCAAGGCTAAAACTCAAAGGAATTGACGGGGGCCCGCACAAGCGGCGGAGCATGTGGATTAATTCGATGCAACGCGAAGAACCTTACCTGGGTTTGACATGCACAGGACGACTGCAGAGATGTGGTTTCCCTTGTGGCCTGTGTGCAGGTGGTGCATGGCTGTCGTCAGCTCGTGTCGTGAGATGTTGGGTTAAGTCCCGCAACGAGCGCAACCCTTGTCTCATGTTGCCAGCACGTGATGGTGGGGACTCGTGAGACTGCCGGGGTCAACTCGGAGGAAGGTGGGGATGACGTCAAGTCATCATGCCCCTTATGTCCAGGGCTTCACACATGCTACAATGGCCGGTACAAAGGGCTGCGATGCCGTGAGGTTTAGCGAATCCTTTAAAGCCGGTCTCAGTTCGGATCGGGGTCTGCAACTCGACCCCGTGAAGTCGGAGTCGCTAGTAATCGCAGATCAGCAACGCTGCGGTGAATACGTTCCCGGGCCTTGTACACACCGCCCGTCACGTCATGAAAGTCGGTAACACCCGAAGCCGGTGGCCTAACCCTTGGGAGGAGCCGTCGAAGGTGGGATCGGCGATTGGGACGAAGTCGTAACAAGGTAGCCGTACCGGAAGGTGCGGCTGGATCACCTTTCTAAGGAGCACCATGATTCCCCCGTACCTCACAGGGGTGAGGGTGATGCGGTTGGGAGAGTTTGTGCCGGCGCCTGTAGTGGGTGGTCGGTGGTGCAGTGGAATTACGAACAACAACAAGTGAAGACACCAACCGCCAGCAGCCTTGTGCTTCTGGTGGCCGGCTTTCGGGTTGGGCACACTGTTGGGTCCTGAGGCAACAGGCCTGTTTGTGCCCCCGTGTGGGGGTGGGTGTGTTGTCGCTCCATCTTGGTGGTGGGGTGTGGTGTTTGTTTTGTGGATAGTGGTTGCGAGCATCTAGCAAGCAGGCCTTGTGGTCTGTTTGTTTTGCAATTTTTTGTTTCTTGGTTTTGTGTTTGTAAGTGTGTAGGGCGCATGGTGGATGCCTTGGCATCGAGAGCCGATGAAGGACGTGGGAGGCTGCGATATGCCTCGGGGAGCTGTCAACCGAGCGTGGATCCGAGGATGTCCGAATGGGGAAACCCGGCATCAGTGATGTGGTGTCACCCTCCGGTGAATGTATAGCCGGTGGGGAGGTAACGCGGGGAAGTGAAACATCTCAGTACCCGTAGGAAGAGAAAACAATTGTGATTCCGTGAGTAGTGGCGAGCGAAAGCGGAGGATGGCTAAACCGTATGCATGTGATACCGGGTAGGGGTTGTGTGTGCGGGGTTGTGGGAGTGTTGTGTCCGGGTCTACCTTGCCTGGAGGGCAGTGAGAAAGTGTTGTGGTTAGCGGAAGTGGCCTGGGATGGTCTGCCGTAGACGGTGAGAGCCCGGTACGTGAAAACCCGATACCTGCCTTGCAATGATTTCCCGAGTAGCAGCGGGCCCGTGGAATCTGCTGTGAATCTGCCGGGACCACCCGGTAAGCCTGAATACTTCTCGATGACCGATAGCGGACGAGTACCGTGAGGGAATGGTGAAAAGTACCCCGGGAGGGGAGTGAAATAGTACCTGAAACCATGTGCCTACAATCCGTCAGAGCCTTCCCTTTTGGGGTGGGGTGATGGCGTGCCTTTTGAAGAATGAGCCTGCGAGTCACCGGCACGTCGCGAGGTTAACCCGGGTGGGGTAGCCGTAGCGAAAGCGAGTCTGAATAGGGCGTATCGCATCCGTTGGGGTGTGTGTAGTGGCGTGTTGTGGACCCGAAGCGGAGTGATCTACCCATGGCCAGGGTGAAGCGCGGGTAAGACCGCGTGGAGGCCCGAACCCACTTAGGTTGAAGACTGAGGGGATGAGTTGTGGGTAGGGGTGAAAGGCCAATCAAACTCCGTGATAGCTGGTTCTCCCCGAAATGCATTTAGGTGCAGCGTTGCGTGTTTCTCACTGGAGGTAGAGCTACTGGATGGCCGATGGGCCCTACTAGGTTACTGACGTCAGCCAAACTCCGAATGCCGGTGAGTCAAAGCGTGGCAGTGAGACGGCGGGGGATAAGCTCCGTGCGTCGAGAGGAAACAGCCCAGATCGCCGGCTAAGGCCCCTAAGCGTGTGCTAAGTGGAAAAGGATGTGCAGTCGCGAAGACAACCAGGAGGTTGGCTTAGAAGCAGCCACCCTTGAAAGAGTGCGTAATAGCTCACTGGTCAAGTGATTGTGCGCCGATAATGTAGCGGGCTCAAGCACACCGCCGAAGCCGCGGCAATCCGTCAAGGATTGGGTAGGGGAGCGTCCTGCATCCGGTGAAGCCACAGAGTGATCTAGTGGTGGAGGGTGTGGGAGCGAGAATGCAGGCATGAGTAGCGATGAGGCAAGTGAGAACCTTGCCCGCCGAAAGACCAAGGGTTCCTGGGCCAGGCCAGTCCTCCCAGGGTGAGTCGGGACCTAAGGCGAGGCCGACAGGCGTAGTCGATGGACAACGGGTTGATATTCCCGTACCCGTGTGTGGGCGTCCCTGATGAATCAGCGGTACTAACCACCCAAAACCTCGCTGACTTCGATCCTTCGGGAGAGAAGCGGCGGGGGGCTGCGTGGGACCTTCGTTGGTAGTAGTCAAGCGATGGGGTGACGCAGGAAGGTAGCCGTACCAGTCAGTGGTAATACTGGGGTAAGCCGGTAGGAAGAGATCTAGGCAAATCCGGGTCTCATATATTCCGAGAGGTGATGCATAGCCAAATGTGGCGAATTCGGTGATCCTATGCTGTCGAGAAAGCCTCTAGCGAGCACGCACACGGCCCGTACCCCAAACCAACACAGGTGGTCAGGTAGAGAATACCAAGGCGTACGAGTGAACTATGGTTAAGGAACTCGGCAAAATACCCCCGTAACTTCGGGAGAAGGGGGACCCTCATACCGTCATGGCCTTCGCGGCCGGCAGCGGGAGGGTCGCAGAAACCAGTGAGAAGCGACTGTTTACTAAAAACACAGGTCCGTGCGAAGTCGCAAGACGATGTATACGGACTGACGCCTGCCCGGTGCTGGAAGGTTAAGAGGACCGGTTAACCCCTTCGGGGGTGAAGCTGAGAATTTAAGCCCCAGTAAACGGCGGTGGTAACTATAACCATCCTAAGGTAGCGAAATTCCTTGTCGGGTAAGTTCCGACCTGCACGAATGGCGTAACGACTTCTCAACTGTCTCAACCATAGACTCGGCGAAATTGCATTACGAGTAAAGATGCTCGTTACGCGCGGCAGGACGAAAAGACCCGGACCTTCACTATAGCTTGGTATTGATGTTCGATGCGGTTTGTGTAGGATAGGTGGGAGACTGTGAAACCCGCACGCCAGTGTGGGTGGAGTCGTTGTTGAAATACCACTCTGATCGTATTGGACCTCTAACCTCGAACCATGAAGCTGGTTCAGGGACAGTGCCTGGTGGGTAGTTTAACTGGGGCGGTTGCCTCCTAAAATGTAACGGAGGCGCCCAAAGGTTCCCTCAACCTGGACGGCAATCAGGTGTTGAGTGTAAGTGCACAAGGGAGCTTGACTGTAAGACTGACACGTCAAACAGGGACGAAAGTCGGGACTAGTGATCCGGCACCCCGAGTGGAAGGGTGTCGCTCAACGGATAAAAGGTACCCCGGGGATAACAGGCTGATCTTCCCCAAGAGTCCATATCGACGGGATGGTTTGGCACCTCGATGTCGGCTCGTCGCATCCTGGGGCTGGAGCAGGTCCCAAGGGTTGGGCTGTTCGCCCATTAAAGCGGCACGCGAGCTGGGTTTAGAACGTCGTGAGACAGTTCGGTCTCTATCCGCCGCGCGCGTCAGAATCTTGAGGAAACCTGTCCCTAGTACGAGAGGACCGGGACGGACGAACCTCTGGTATACCAGTTGTTCCACCAGGAGCACGGCTGGATGGCCACGTTCGGACAGGATAACCGCTGAAAGCATCTAAGCGGGAAACCCACTCCAAGACCAGGATTCTCACCCATTTCAGTGGGATAAGGCCCCCCGCAGACCACGGGATCGATAGACCAGACCTGGAAGCACCGCAAGGTGTGCAGGAACTGGCACTAACCGGCCGAAAACTTACCAACACACAACAAACAAAATAATTGTCGTGTTGCCCGCAACCACACACCACAAAACATAGAGAACCCACACCCCACCACCAAACACAAACAATGGTGACACCAGGTGCCGGCCACCAGCCCGCACCCACACAAAAAAATAGAGTTACGGCGGACATAGCGACAGGGAAACGCCCGGTCCCATCCCGAACCCGGAAGCTAAGCCTGTCAGCGCCGATGATACTGCCCAACCGGGTGGAAAAGTAGGACACCGCCGAACACAACATAAAGCCCTGTGGCCCCCAAAACAATTGGGGGCCACAGGCATTTCCAACAGCCCGAGCCGAAACGCGTGACCAGAGCGCGGGTCGGTGCAGTAGCCGGACTATTAGCGGCGGGCCGTATCCTTACATGAGGTTTTACGGCTCTTCCGAGTTAGCAGGGGCGTAGCCGCCTGGCTCTGAGTGGCGCTCGCCGTGATTGGCGGGTGCAGGCCCACCGTACTCGGCGGCGTTGGTTGGTGGGGTTACGGAAGCCGAAGGCGGTCCGGCCGACGTGCTTGACGATCCGGTTGTAGCCTTCACTGCGGGCATTTGTCAGGCCGGTGGTGATCGCGAGAATCATTGGTGCCTGCCAGGTTTCGATGGTCTTTGCCAGGTCGTGAATCTCCGGGACAGCGGTGGCGGCGCAGAAGTCGTAGAACTGCCACAGGGCGGCGTTGACGTCGGCGCGAGCGCCGCCGGTCGTAGCGCAGGCCAGCACGTCGCGCAGCAGCTCTTTGGCGATCCAGGCGGCCAGGATGTTGCCGGCGGGATCAGCAGCGGCCAGGGCGGCGACCAGGCGAGCGTGCTGGTCATCGGTGAGACGTTCAGCAGCACGCAGCAACCGGCGCCGGTTGAGCCACTCGCCGTCGGCTTTGCGGCCCCGTCGTCCCCGGTTGTCCCAGGGTGCGCGGCGCACCGCCTCAACGGTCTGGTTGGCTCGTTTGACCAGGTGAAACTTGTCGACGATCAGCTGGGCGTGGGGCAGAGCGTCGCGGGCGGCTTTGGCGTAGGTGTTCGACATGTCGATCGCCACGTAGTCGATGGCGGCCCGCCAGGCTGGGTCACGCTCAGCGAGCCAGTTGGCTACGGGTTTGGCCGAGCGGCCGTTGATCTGCACCAGCAGGCCCCCGGCGCCGGCGATGTCGACCAGTCCGGTGTCGAAGCGGTCGACCCAGATCCGCGCGCCGGTGTCGGGGTCGGTCTCGTAGTGGGCCTTGCCGCGGCGGGTCTCATCCATGCCGAGCACGGTGATCGGCTCGGGCTCACCGTCAAGGGCCGCATCGGCGGTCGTGGCCACCGCGGCGTGGCAGGTGTTCCAGGTGCAGCCGTAGGCGTCAGCGACCGCGACCACCGACCGGTCATCGTCGAGGACCGCGTGGGCCATCTCGGTCTTCGCCCGTAGCGTGATCCGGGCACGCGGTGGGACCGCTGGTGTCGCCTCGGTGAACGTCTTCTTCTCACATGAGTCGTTGGTGCACAGCCATTTCCGCTTCCGCCACACCATCAGCGGTCGTCCTGGCCCCATCTTGACATCACGCGGTTGGGTGATCACCCGACCGCGGTGGCCGGCAGTGGACCGGGTCTGGCACGTCGTGCACCGGCCGACCCAGTCGGGCGGTGCGGACCTCGAGCACCCGGACACCATCGTGACCGACGCGGACCGCATCGACGACGATGAGAGCGAGGAACTATCGTTGGACAAGGCTCGCGCCCTTCTTGTGTTGGATGCGTGAAGAACACCCAGTTCACAAGGGCGCGAGCCCTCAATCAGTCACCGACACGATCCGAATCGGTCACCCCAGGACCCCCATCAAGTCGGAAGAGCCGGTTTTACGGTGAAAGGTTTCCGTGGTCGACAACAGAGCAAGTGGCGGACGTGGGCAGTCGCGCGGGGGCGCCGGACGTGACCAACGCGGTCCGCAGCAACGGCGGGGAGCTGGCGACCAGCGGCGCACACCCACCGGCGATCAGCGGCGCACGACCCGAGGCGGCGGACCGGATCGGGATCGGGATCGGCGCAGCCAACCGCGGCGCGACCACGACGGCGGCTCACGGCCGCCGCATACCGCCGCTGCGGAACCGGCTGCGCGCTACGACGATCCACCGCTTCCCCCCGGGATCGAACCCAGGCAATTGGCTCCGGAGGTGCGTCGGGAACTGAGCACGCTGAACCGGGCCACCGCGGACGGTGTCGCCTGTCATCTGGTGGCCGCCGGGATGCTGCTGGACGACGACCCGCCGGCGGCTCTTCGGCACGCCCGGGCCGCCCGGTCCCGCTCGACGCGGATCACCGCGGTCCGCGAAGCGGTCGGCATCGCCGCCTATCACTGCGGCGACTGGGCACAGGCGCTGGCCGAGTTGCGGGCGGCACGCCGCATGGGCAGTAAGTCCGCGCTGTTGCCGCTGATCGCCGACTGTGAGCGCGGCATGGGCCGGCCGCAGCGGGCGATCGAGCTGGCCGCCGGCGACGAGGCCGCCCAGCTGGAGGGCGACGAGGCCGACGAACTGCGGATCGTCGTCGCCGGGGCGCGCGCCGACCTGGGCCAGCTGGAGCAGGCGCTGACGGTGCTCTCGACCCCGGCAGTCGATCCCGACCGCACCGGGTCGACGGTGGCGCGGCTGCACTATGCGCATGCCGAGACGCTGGTGGCGCTAGGCCGCGAGTCCGAGGCGGTGGAATGGTTCCTGCGGGCCGCCGCCGCCGACGTCGACGGGGTCACCGACGTCGAGGACCGTATCGCCGAGCTCGGCGGCAGCGCGGCCCTGGCAGACGAATACGACTGTCTGCTGCTGGATCTCGACGGCACGGTGTTTCGCGGCGGTGAACCCACCGTCGGCGCCGTCGAGACCCTCGCGGAGCTACCGAGCCGCGCCCTGTTCATCACCAACAATTCCTCGCGTGGCGCCGATGAGGTCGCGGCACACCTGAACCGGCTGGGCTTCACCGCCGCCGCCGAGGATGTCGCCACCAGCGCCCAGATCGCCGCGCATCTGCTGGCCGAGCAGCTTCCCGCCGGATCACGAGTGCTGGTGGTGGGTACCGAATCGCTGGCCGCTGAGATCGCCGCCGCCGGACTGGAACCGGTGCGGCTGGCCTCCGATGAGCCGGCTGCGGTGGTGCAGGGCTCTCCACCGAGACCGGCTGGGCGCAGCTGGCCGAGGCGGCGCTGGCGATCAGGGCGGCGCCATGTGGATGACCACCAACGTCGACAAGACACTGCCGTCGGAACGCGGCCTGCTGCCCGGCAACGGCTCGATGGTGGCCGCGTTGCGGGCCGCGACCGACGCCGAACCGCAGGTGGCCGGCAAACCCGGTCCGGCGCTGCTCACCGAGGCGCTGACCCGCGGCGAGTTCTACGCGCCGCTGGTGGTCGGTGACCGGCTGGACACCGACATCGCCGCCGCCAACGCCGCCGCGCTGCCCAGCCTGATGGTGCTCACCGGCGTCAACTCGGCGCGCGACGCGGTCGGCGCGGTCGCCGAGCAGCGGCCCACCTACATCGGCCACGACCTGCGGGCCTTACTTCTCGACGCCGACGGGCTGGCGATCGGTCCGCAGCCGCAATGGCAGATCAGCGTGGACGGCACGACGCTCACCGTGGCCGGGGCGCAGCCCGAGGAAGACGACTCCGATGGCCTGTCGATCGTGCGGGCCCTGGCCGGGGCGGTCGCGGAGGCCGAGCTGGCCGGGCGCCCGTTCACCGTTGAGTCCGCCGATGACACCGCCGCGCAGGCCCTGCAACACTGGTCCTTGCTCGGCACCTGGCCCTGAGGGCACGCACCGGCTCAAACTGACATCGTCTAGCGTTGGTGGCACCCATGAACAGTGAGATTGATGATGTCCGGGAACGTATCGCGGCCTTGCTGGCCGAGCTGCCCGGGGAAGCGGAGCTGGCCGAACTACCGGCTCACAGCGATCTCAACGCCTTGGCGCAGCGGCTCGAAGCGGCCCACGAGGTGTTGGTCGCCGCGCTGGAGTCGGTGGAGAAGGGCTGAGGGCATCGATGTCGCGGCGCGCGCGTGTTGACGCCGAACTGGTCCGGCGCGGACTGGCGCGATCCCGCCAGCAGGCCGCCGAATTGATCGGCGCCGGCAAGGTCACCATCGACGGCATCCCCGCCGTGAAACCGGCGACCGCCGTGACGCTCTCGGCGGCCCTGGCCGTCGCGGGCGACGGCGAACGCGGCTGGGTGTCGCGCGGGGCGCACAAGCTGATCGGCGCGCTGGACACCTTCGGGATCGACGTCGCCGACCGGCAGTGCCTGGACGCGGGCGCCTCGACCGGCGGGTTCACCGAAGTGCTGCTGGACCGCGGCGCGGCCCGGGTGGTCGCCGTCGATGTCGGCTATGGCCAGTTGGCCTGGTCGCTGCGCACCGATCCGCGCGTCGTGGTGGTCGAACGCACCAATGTCCGCGGGCTGACGCCGCAGATCATCGGTGGGCTCGCCGAGCTGATCGTCGCCGACCTGTCGTTCATCTCGCTGGCCACCGTGTTACCCGCGCTGGCTGGCTGCGCGTCACCCGACGCCGATATGGTTCCGATGGTGAAGCCGCAGTTCGAGGTGGGACGAGCGCAGGTGGGCGCCGGCGGGGTGGTGTCGGACCCGCGGCTGCGGGCCGACGCGGTGCTGTCGGTGGCGCACCGCGCGGCTGAGCTCGGCTGGGGCACCGTCGCGGTCACCGCCAGTCCGCTGCCGGGGCCGTCGGGCAACGTCGAGTACTTTCTGCACCTGCGCGCCGCCGCCGCACCGCGAAGCGGTGACGCACTGGATGCAGCTGTCCAGGATGCCGTCGCGAAGGGACCCCAGTGAATAGCGGGAACGGCGAGCGCACCGTCCTGTTGGTGGTGCACACCGGGCGGGAAGAAGCCACCGACACCGCCCGCCGTGTCGAGAAGGTGTTGGGCGACCACGGCATCACGCTGCGGGTGCTGACCGCCGAGGCCGTCGACAAAGGCTCGCTGCATCTGGCGCCCGACGACATGCGCGACCTCGGAGTCGAGATCGACGTGGTGGACCCGGACAACCGGGCCGCCGAGGGCTGCGAGCTGGTGCTGGTGCTCGGCGGCGACGGCAGCTTCCTGCGGGCCGCCGAACTGGCCCGCACCGCCGACATCCCGGTGCTGGGGGTCAACCTCGGCCGGATCGGGTTCCTGGCCGAGGCCGAGGCCGACCACATCGACGGGGTCCTCGACCACGTCATCGCCCGCGATTACCGAGTCGAGGACCGGATGACGCTCGACGTCGTGGTGCGCGCCGACGGGGAGATCGTCGACCGCGGATGGGCGCTCAACGAGGCCAGCATGGAGAAGGGTCCCCGGCTGGGCGTCCTCGGTGTCGTCCTCGAGGTCGACGGCAGGCCGGTGTCGACGTTCGGCTGCGACGGCGTGCTGGTGTCGACGCCGACCGGGTCCACCGCCTACGCGTTCTCCGCGGGTGGGCCGGTGCTCTGGCCCGACCTGGACGCCATCCTGGTGGTGCCCAACAACGCTCACGCGCTGTTCGCCCGGCCGATGGTGACCAGCCCCGACTCGACGATCGCGATCGAGGTTGAAAGCGACGGACACAACGCGCTGGTGTTCTGCGACGGCCGCCGCAAGATGTTGGTGCCGGCCGGCGGTCGGCTCGAGGTGCAGCGCGGCGGTAGACCGGTCAAGTGGGCGCGGCTGGGCAGCTCCCCGTTCACCGACCGGCTGGTGCGCAAATTCCGGCTGCCGGTGACCGGCTGGCGGGGACAGTGACGACGGCCGTTGCTTACTGAGATCCGCATCGAGTCGCTGGGCGCGATCCAGGCGGCGACCGCCGAATTCGACCGCGGCCTGACCGTGCTCACCGGGGAGACCGGCACCGGCAAGACGATGGTCGTCACCGGCCTGCACCTGCTCGGCGGTGCGCGCGCCGACGCCAACCGGGTGCGCTCGGGGGCCACCCGCGCCGTGGTGGAAGGCCGGTTCTGCACCGCTGACCTGGCACCGGCCTCGGCCGCGCAGATCGACGAGCTCCTGGAGTCCTCCGGGGCCGAGCGCGACGAGGACGGCAGCGTGATCGCGGCCCGTTCGGTCAGCCGCGATGGGCCGTCGCGCGCCTACCTGGGTGGCCGCGGGGTGCCCGCCAAATCGCTGAGCGGCTTCACCGGCGGGCTGCTGACGCTGCACGGCCAGAACGACCAACTGCGGCTGATGCGCCCCGACGAACAGCGCGGTGCGCTGGACCGGTTCGCCGCGGTCGGCGCCCGGCTGGAGCGCTACCGCAGCGCGCGGGAGGCCTGGCTGTCGGCGCGGCGTGACCTCATCGACCGCCGCAACCGCGCCCGGGAACTGGCTCAGGAAGCCGACCGGCTCACCTTCGCGCTGCGCGAGATCGACGACGTCGACCCGTGCCCCGGTGAGGACGACGCGCTGACCGTCGAGATTCGCCGGCTCTCCGAACTCGACGCACTGCGCGCCGCGGCGGCCGGCGCGGCGGCCCTGGCAGGCGGCGCCGACGATGACGCGGCCACCGCGCCCACCTCGGCCACCGACCGGCTCGGGCAGGCAAGGACGGCGTTGACCGGCACCGACGACGGCGCTCTGCAGGCGCTGGGCGACCAACTCGGCGAGGCGCTCACGGTGGTCGGCGACGTGGCCCGCGAACTGGGCGGTTACCTCGACGAACTGCCCACCGGCACCGACGCGCTGGACGCCAAGCTGGCGCGGCAGGCCGAGCTGCGCTCGCTGACCCGCAAGTACGCCGCCGACGTCGACGAGGTGCTGGCATGGGCGGCCGAGTCGCGCGAGCGGCTGGCCCAACTCGACGTCTCCGAAGAAGCCCTGGCGGCGCTGTCCGATCGCGCCGAGGAGCTCGGGCAGCGGGTGGTCAAGACCGCCACCGATCTCAGCGCCGCGCGCGGCAAGGCGGCCGGCTCGCTGGCCAAGGCGGTCAGCGCAGAGCTGTCCGGGCTGGCGATGGCCGACGCCGAGTTCAGCGTCGGCGTGCACCACAGCCCGGCCGCCGACGACGACCCGGCCGCCCTGCGGCTGCCCTCGGGGCAGGTGGTGCACGCCGGCGCCGACGGCATCGACGACGTCGAGTTCGGGCTGGCCGCGCATCGGGGCATGACGGTGCTGCCGCTGGCCAAGAGCGCCTCCGGAGGTGAGCTGTCCCGGGTGATGCTGGCACTGGAGGTGGTGCTGGCCACCTCGTCCTTGTCGGCGTCGTCGCGCGACTCGGCCGGCACCACGATGGTGTTCGACGAGGTCGACGCCGGCGTCGGCGGCCGCGCGGCGGTGCAGATCGGGCGGCGGCTGGCGCGGCTGGCCCGCACCCACCAGGTCATCGTGGTGACGCACCTGCCGCAGGTGGCGGCCTACGCCGATGTGCACCTGATGGTGGAGCCCACCGGCAGTGACGGCGCCAGCGGGGTGCGGCGGCTGACGGATGAGGACCGGGTCGGCGAACTGGCCAGGATGCTGGCCGGGCTGGGGGAGACCGACACCGCCCGGGCGCACGCGCGGGAATTGCTCGACGCCGCCCGGGATGATCGGGACGTAGACCGCGGCGGATAAGCCGCCAAGACCGTGTGACAACTGTGACGTAATTGAACTTCTGAGGCTATTGTTGCGGCGCGCCTCCCGGGTTTTGAGCTGTTTCGAGGACAGAATCGCCGCCATGAAGATGTCTGCGCTGCTGTCTCGTAACACCTCCCGGCCCGGTGTCATCGGCACGGCCCGGGTTGATCACGACATCGACCGACTGCTGCGGCGGGTCGGCCCGGGCGACATCGTGGTGCTCGACATTCTCGATCTGGACCGGATCACCGCCGACGCCTTGGTGGAGGCCGAGATCGCCGGTGTCGTCAACGCCTCGGCGTCCATCTCCGGTCGCTACCCCAACCTCGGGCCCGAGGTGCTGGTCGCCAACGGCGTCACGCTGATCGATGAAGCCGGACCCACGGTGTTCAAGAAGATCCGCGACGGCGCCAAAATCCGGCTGCACAACGGCGCCGTCTACTCCGGTGACCGGCGGCTGGCACGAGGCGTCGAGCGCAGCGACGTCGAGATCGCCGACCTGATGCTGGAGGCCAAGAGCGGGCTGGTGGCGCACCTGGAGTCCTTCGCCGGCAACACCATCGAGTTCATCCGCAGCGAGAGCCCGCTGCTCATCGACGGGATCGGGATCCCCGAGATCGATGTGGATCTGCGGCGTCGGCACGTGGTGCTGGTCGGTGACGAACCCGACGCCGCCGACGACCTGAAATGCCTCAAGCCCTTCATCAAGGAGTACCAGCCGGTGCTGATCGGCATCGGCTCCGGAGCCGATGTGCTGCGCAAGGCCGGCTACCGGCCGCAGCTGATCGTCGGCGACCCCGATCAGATGAGCGCCGAAGTGCTGCGGTGCGGATCGCAGGTGGTGCTGCCCGCTGACGCCGACGGTCACGCGCCGGGGCTCGAGCGCATCCAGGACCTCGGTGTCGGCGCGATGACGTTCCCGGCGGCCGGGTCCGCGATGGACCTGGCGTTGCTGCTGGCCGATCATCACGGCGCGGCGCTGCTCGTGACGGCCGGGCACACCGCCAACATCGAGACGTTCTTCGACCGGACCCGTCAGCTGACGAATCCGTCGATGTTTTTGACCCGCCTCAAGGTCGGCGAGAAGCTGGTGGCCGCCCGCGCGGTCGCCACGCTATACCGCAGCCGGATCTCCGCCGGCGCGATCGCGCTGCTGGTGCTGTCGATGCTGCTGGCGGTCATCGTCGCGCTCTGGGTGTCGCAGACCGACGCCCTGGTGCTCGAATGGCTCAGCAACTACTGGCACGACCTGTCGCAGTGGCTGCGGCACTGGGTGACGTAACGGGATCGGGGTACCGCGATGATCACCCCTCGTTACCACGCGATGTCGCTGACCGCCGTGCTGCTGGCGCTGGTGTTGGGTGTCGTGCTGGGCTCCGGGCTGCTGTCGGGCCCGCTGATGGGCGGCCTGCAGTCCGACAAGCAGGAGTTGCGCGCCCAGATCGACACGCTGCACCAACAGCAGAACGCACTCGGTGAGCGGCTCAGCAACGCAAACGATTTCGACGCGGCCATGGCACCACGCATCGTGCGCGACGCGCTGCAGGGCAAGTCCGCGGTCGTCTTCCGGACTCCCGACGCCGCCGACGAAGACGTCGACGCGGTGGCGCGGATCATCGGCCAGGCCGGCGGAACCGTCACCGGAACGGTCGCGTTGACGACGCAGTTCGTCGACGGCAACGCCGAGGAGAAACTGCGCGCGGTGATGGAGTCCGGGATCGTGCCGGCCGGTGCCCAGCTGAGCAGCAACCTCATCGACTCGGGCGCCCAGGCCGGCGATCTGCTCGGTATCGCGCTGCTGATCAATCGCGACCCGGCCGTCGGGCCCGTTGATGACCCGCAGCGCGCGACGGTGCTGGCCGCGCTGCGCGACACCGGCTTCATCACCTACCGTGAGCAGCGATTCGGGCCGGCCAACGCGGCCGTCGTCATCACCGGTGGCGCCCTGCCCGACGATGCCGGCAGCGCCGGGGTGAGCGTCGCCCGGTTCGCCGCGGCGTTGGCCCCGCACGGCTCGGCGACGGTGCTGGCCGGCCGGGACGGCTGCGCGTCAGGTACTGCGGCGGTCGCGATGGCCCGCACCGACTCCTCGGTGGCCGCGGCGGTCAGCACGGTCGACGACGTCGACGTCGAGTCGGGCCGGATCACCACGGTGATGGCGGTGAGCAGCCTCATCGAGGGCGGCCACTCGGGTCAGTACGGCATCGGGCACGGCGCCGGCTCGGTCACCATTGCGCAGTAGCGGGCCGGCCGCGGTCGGTGGAGCCGGGCGTGTCAGCGGCCGGGGTGCGCCGTCGATGTTAGGGTGAGATTCCGTGGGTCGGCAGGCCCTCAATCCCTGCGCCGTCGTCACGGAGGTTGGTGTTGCCACCACTGCGAAAGCACCCGCAAACCGAGCCGAAGCACCTCTTCGTCACCGGTGGAGTTGCCTCCTCACTGGGTAAGGGATTGACCGCGAGCAGCCTCGGACAGTTGCTGATCGCCCGCGGGTTGCAGGTCACCATGCAGAAGCTCGACCCCTACCTCAACGTCGATCCCGGGACGATGAACCCGTTCCAGCACGGGGAGGTCTTCGTCACCGAGGACGGCGCCGAGACCGACCTCGACGTCGGCCACTATGAGCGATTCCTCGACCGCGACCTGTCCGGGTCGGCGAATGTGACCACCGGACAGGTCTATTCGACGGTGATCGCGAAGGAACGCCGCGGCGAATACCTCGGCGACACCGTGCAGGTGATCCCGCACATCACCGATGAGATCAAGCGGCGCATCCTGGCGATGTCCGATCCGGACGCCGACGGCCGGCGCCCCGACGTCGTCATCACCGAGATCGGCGGCACCGTCGGCGACATCGAGTCGCAGCCGTTCCTGGAGGCTGCCCGCCAGGTCCGCCACGATGTCGGCCGGGACAACGTGTTCTTCCTGCACGTGTCGCTGGTGCCCTACCTTGCCCCCTCGGGCGAGCTCAAAACCAAGCCCACCCAGCACTCGGTGGCTGCGCTGCGCAGCATCGGTATCACCCCCGACGCACTGATCCTGCGCTGTGACCGCGAAGTACCCGAACCGCTGAAGAACAAGATCGCGTTGATGTGCGACGTCGACGTCGACGGGGTGATCTCCACCCCGGACGCGGCGTCGATCTATGACATCCCCAAGGTGCTGCACCGCGAGGAACTAGATGCCTACGTGGTACGCCGGCTCAACCTGCCGTTCAAGGATGTCGACTGGACCGAGTGGGACGAACTGCTGCGCCGCGTCCACGAGCCCCACGAGACGGTGCGAATCGCGTTGGTGGGCAAATACATCGACTTGTCCGACGCCTACCTGTCGGTGACCGAGGCGTTGCGCGCCGGTGGCTTCACCCACTACGCGAAGGTCGAGATCAACTGGATCGCCTCCGATCAGTGCGACACCCCCGCCGGGGCGGCTGCCGCGCTCGGTGAGATGCACGGCGTGCTGATTCCGGGCGGCTTCGGGATCCGGGGCATCGAGGGCAAGATCGGCGCCATCGCCTACGCCCGCACCCACGGGCTGCCGGTGCTCGGATTGTGCCTGGGCCTGCAGTGCATCGTGATCGACGCCGCCCGTACCGCCGGGATCGCGCAAGCCAGCTCGGCGGAGTTCGATCCGGACACCCCCGACCCCGTGATCGCGACCATGGCCGACCAGCAGGACGCGGTCGCCGGGACGGCCGACCTCGGCGGCACCATGCGCCTGGGCGCCTATCCGGCGGTGCTGGAAGCGGATTCGATTGTGGCCGAGGCCTATCAGGCCACCGAGGTCTCCGAGCGGCACCGCCACCGGTTCGAGGTCAACAACGCCTACCGGGACCGGATCGCGCAGAGCGGACTGCGGTTCTCCGGCACCTCCCCGGACGGCAAACTGGTGGAGTTCGTCGAGTACCCGCGCGAGATGCACCCGTTCCTGGTGGGCACCCAGGCACACCCGGAGCTCAAGAGCAGACCGACCCGGGCGCACCCGCTGTTCGCGGCGTTCGTCGGTGCGGCCATGGATTACAAGGCCGCCGAGCGGCTGCCGGTGGAGATCCCCGAACAGCACCACGAACAACCCGCCGACCTCCAACACCGGGCAGACGGGCGAGGCGGCAGCGCCCAGCCGTTGGCCGACCCGCTGCAAGAAGCCCTGCCGGAACATGTAACCCGTGGCTGACCACGTCTTCGAGACCACCTCGTCGCAGCTGCTGCACAGCGGCAAGATTTTCGCGCTGCGCCGTGACGAGGTGCGGATGCCGGGCGGCACTACGGCCACCCGCGACGTGGTGGAACACTACGGCGCCGTCGGCGTCGTCGCCATGGACGATGCCGGCAACATCCCGCTGATCTACCAGTACCGCCACGCGTTCGGCCGGCGGCTGTGGGAACTGCCCGCCGGACTGCTGGATCTCGGCGGTGAGGCGGCGCACCTGACCGCCGGCCGCGAACTGGTCGAAGAGGCCGGATTGACGGCGACCACCTGGCAGGTGCTCGTCGACCTCGACTCCACGCCGGGGTTCAGCGACGAGTCGGTGCGGGTGTATCTGGCCACCGGCCTCTCGGAGGTCGACCGCCCGGAGGCGCACGACGAGGAGGCGGATCTCACGCTGCGCTGGTATCCGATCGCCGAGGCCGCCAAGCTGGTGTTCAGCGGTGAGATCGTCAACGCCCTTGCGGTGGCAGGGATCCTGGCGGCCTATCTGCATCATCAGGGATTCACGACGTTGCGCCCGGTGGACGCCGAGTGGGTCGACCGGCCTACCGCGTTCGCCGCCAGGAAGAACCCGTCATGACGGCGGCGGCGCAGCCGGTCGATCCGCTGAGCGGGCAGCTGCAGGGCTACCTGGATCATCTGACGGTCGAGCGGGGGGTCGCCGCCAACACCTTGAGCTCCTACCGGCGGGATCTGCGCCGCTACAGCGAGCACCTGCTGGCCCGCGGCGTCGACGACCTGGCACGTGCCGGCGAGAGCGACGTCACCGACTTCCTGGTGGCGCTGCGGCGCGGCGACCCGGAGAACGGCATACCGGCGCTGTCGGCGGTCTCGGCCGGGCGCGCCCTGATCGCGGTGCGGGGCCTGCACCGGTTCGCCGCCGCCGAGGGCATGGCGCCGATGGATGTGGCGCGCGGCGTCAAGCCGCCGACGCCGGGGCGGCGACTGCCCAAGAGCCTGACCATCGACGAGGTGTCGGCGCTGCTGGCCGGCGCCGGCGGAGAAAGCGTCTCGGACGGTCCACTGACACTGCGCAACCGGGCGTTGCTGGAGATGCTGTACTCCACCGGGTCGCGGATCTCGGAAGCCGTCGGACTGGACCTCGACGACGTCGACGTCAGTGATCGGTCGGTACTGTTGCGCGGCAAGGGCGGCAAGCAGCGGCTGGTGCCGGTGGGCCGGCCGGCGGTGGCCGCGCTGGACGCCTACCTGGTGCGCGGCCGCCCGGACCTGGCGAGGCGCGGGCGCGGTACCGCGGCGGTATTCCTCAACGCCCGCGGAGGCCGGCTGTCGCGGCAGAGTGCCTGGCAGGTGCTGCAGGACGCCGCCGAACGCGCCGGGATCACCGCGAAGGTGTCACCGCACACGCTGCGGCACTCGTTCGCGACCCATCTGCTCGACGGTGGCGCGGACGTGCGGGTGGTGCAGGAACTGCTCGGTCACGCCTCGGTGAGCACCACCCAGATCTACACGCTGGTCACGGTGAACGCGTTGCGTGAGGTCTGGGCGGCGCCCACCCCGCGCCCGCTAGTTTCTTCTGGTCTTTCGCGCGGTTTCTCCTGCGCGAGCAGACCCGTAAGCCCCAAAAGCACCCGCGGGGGCTTTCGCGACTGCTCGGCGGAGGAATTACCCAGGTACGTCGACTCGAGCACCAGGTCGGACAACAGACGCTGATACTCCACGTGGGTCTTGTGTTCGACGGTGTCCCAGTGCGTCCCCTGTTGAGCCCGCATGTATTCGCGGTAGCGCGGCGCTCCCGGCACCTTGACATTGTCGGCGACCACGACCGACCCCGGATGCAGCCAGCCCCGGTCCAAAATGCTCTGGAGATCCGACAGGTAGGCGTCCTTGTCGTGGTCGAGGAACAGGAAATCCAGCGTGCCGGCGGCGAAGCCGTGCCGCGCGGTCAGTACGTCCAGGGTGCGCCCGCCGTCACCGATGGTGCCCACCACGCAGGTGATCCGGTCGGCCACCCCGGCGTGCGCCCAGATCTGCCGGGCGTTGTCGGCGTTGGCCTCGGCCAGCTCAATCGAATAGATCCGGGCCGCCGGTGCGGAGCGGGCGATACGCAGGGCGCTGTAGCCGCAGTAGGTGCCCAGCTCCAGGGCCAGGGCCGGCTGGACCCGTTGCACCGCGGCGTCGAGCAGGGCGCCCTTCTCGTCGCCGATATTGATCAGCAGCGACTTCTCGTAGGCGAACTCGTCGATGCGGGCCAGCACGTCGTCGATATCGCCGGCTCGGGCATGGGCCAGCACGTAGTCGACGGCGGCGGCTTCGCGGCCGTCGCCGATCTGGCCGGTGGTGGTGATGTTGCGGCCGCCGGTCGCCATCCGCAGGAACGACCACCGCAGGAAGGGGAGGCGTCGTTTCAGGCTCATGGCTGCGATCTTATGGCGCTCGGCACGCCGCGGCGGACTGTTCATGTAGCAGGTGTGGGCGTCGGTCACCGGTTAGACTTCTTCGGATGTTCGCCACGACCACGCCGACTCGGCCATGAGCGACGACGACAGCTCCGCCGTCGGCTTGACCGGGCGTCCCCCGCGCAACATCCCCGAGCCGCAGCCCCGCTCCACACACGGCCCCGCCAAGGTCATCGCGATGTGCAACCAGAAGGGCGGCGTCGGCAAGACCACTTCGACCATCAACCTCGGCGCGGCGCTGGCCGAGTACGGCCGCAAGGTGCTGCTGGTGGACCTGGACCCGCAGGGCGCGCTGTCGGCCGGCCTGGGGGTGCCGCACTACGAACTGGCGCATACCGTCCACAACCTGCTGGTGGAGCCGCGGGTCGAGATCGACGACGTGCTGATGCAGACCCGCGTCGAGAACCTGGACCTGGTGCCCTCCAACATCGACCTGTCGGCCGCCGAGATCCAGCTCGTCAACGAGGTGGGGCGGGAGCACTCGCTGGCCCGTGCGCTGCGCCCGGTGCTGGACCGCTACGACTACCTGCTGGTGGACTGTCAGCCGTCGTTGGGGCTGCTCACCGTCAACGGGCTGGCCTGCGCTGACGGGGTGGTGATCCCGACCGAATGCGAGTACTTCTCGCTGCGCGGGCTGGCGTTGCTGACCGACACCGTCGAGAAGGTCCGCGACCGGCTGAACCCGAAGCTGGAGATCAGCGGCATCCTGCTGACCCGCTATGACCCGCGCACGGTCAACTCCCGGGAGGTGATGGCGCGGGTGGTGGAGCGCTTCGGCGACCTGGTGTTCGACACGGTGATCACCCGCACGGTCCGGTTTCCCGAGACCACCGTGGCCGGGGAGCCCATCACCACCTGGGCCCCGAAGTCCGGAGGCGCACAGGCCTACCGCGCGCTGGCCCGCGAAGTCATCGACCGATTCGGCGCGTGAGTACCGACGCCCAGACCGACACCGAAACGGCCGCCACCGGTTTCCGCGTTCGCCTGACCAACTTCGAGGGTCCGTTCGACCTGCTGCTGCAGTTGATCTTCGCGCATCGCCTCGACGTCACCGAGGTGGCCTTGCACCAGGTCACCGATGATTTCATCGCCTACACGCGTGAAGTCGGCGCGCAGCTGGAGCTGGAGGAGACCACGGCGTTTCTGGTGATCGCCGCCACGCTGCTCGATCTCAAGGCGGCCCGGCTGCTGCCGGCCGGACAGGTCGACGACGAAGAGGACCTGGCGCTGCTGGAGGTCCGCGACCTGCTGTTCGCCCGGCTGCTGCAGTACCGGGCGTTCAAGCATGTGGCGCAGATGTTCGCCGAACTGGAGGCCGCCGCGCTGCGCAGTTATCCGCGCGCGGTCTCGCTGGAGGACGGCTTCGCCAACCTGCTGCCCGAGGTGATGTTGGGCGTCGACGCCGAGACGTTCGCCCAGATCGCGGCGGCGGCATTCACCCCGCGCCCGGTTCCGACCGTGGGCACTGAGCATCTGCATCAGGTGATGGTGTCGGTGCCCGAGCAGGCCGGTGTGTTGCTGAGGCTGCTGGAGGCACGCGGCACCGGTCAGTGGGCGTCGTTCTCGGAGCTGGTGGCCGATTGCCAAGCGCCGATCGAGATCGTCGGCCGCTTCCTGGCGCTGCTCGAGCTGTATCGAGCGCGGGCGGTAGCATTCGATCAGTCAGAACCACTTGGTGTGCTCCAGGTGTCGTGGACCGGTGAACGTCCCAGCAATGAAGACCTGGTGAAAGCAGAATCGGCCGAGTAGTGCGAGACGAGTTGATGACTGACCACATGCCCGAACCCGAGGTGTCCGACGGCGCCGCGGCTGCGGAAACGGTGGATGACACCGGCCAACTGGAGGCTTCCGGCGGGTCGGGCTCCGATCTGGGTATCGACGTCGCCGTGGCCCCCGAACTCGAGGACGCCGAACTGGGCGCGGTGCTCGAGGCCCTGCTGTTGGTGGTCGATACCCCGGCGACCGTGGAGTCGCTGGCGGCCGCCACCGACCAGCCGGTCTACCGGATCACCGCCAAACTGCGGGCGATGGCCGACGAACTCGCCGACCGCGACAGCGGTATGGATTTGCGCGAGGCCGGCGGCGGCTGGCGGTTCTACACCCGCGCCCGGTTCGCCCCCTACGTCGAGCGCCTGCTGCTCGACGGCGCCCGCTCCAAACTGACCCGCGCCGCCCTGGAGACACTGGCGGTGGTCGCCTATCGCCAGCCGGTGACGCGGGCCCGGGTCAGCGCGGTGCGCGGCGTCAACGTCGACGCGGTGATGCGCACGCTGCTGGCGCGCGGCCTGATCACCGAAGCCGGCGCGGACGCCGACACCGGCGCGGTGACATTCGCCACCACCGAGCTGTTCTTGGAGCGGCTGGGACTGTCATCGCTGGCCGACCTGCCCGACATCGCGCCGCTGCTGCCGGATGTCGACGTGATCGACGACCTGAGCGAATCCCTGGACAGCGAACCGCGTTTCATGAAACTCGGTGGCGCGCCGGCGGCCGACCAGCCGCTGACGTTCGATGTGGACCACCTCTGATGGCTTTCTCCGATTTCCAGCCGGACGCCGAGGGCGTGCGCCTGCAGAAAGTGCTGTCGCAGGCCGGGGTCGCCTCGCGCCGGGTCGCCGAGAAGATGATTCGCGACGGCCGAGTCGAGGTCGACGGTCAGGTGGTGACCGAACTGGGCACCCGGGTGGATCCCGCCGCTTCGGTGATCCGCGTCGACGGGGCGCGGGTGAGCGTCGATGACACCCGGGTCTATCTGGCGCTGAACAAGCCGCGCGGTGTGCACTCGACGATGTCGGATGACCGCGGCAGGCCGTGCATCGGCGACTACGTCGAGCACCGGGTTCGCGGTGATGCCAAGCTCTTTCACGTCGGACGGCTCGACGCCGACACCGAGGGGCTGATGCTGCTGACCAACGACGGTGAGTTGGCGCACCGGCTGATGCACCCGTCCTTCCGTGTTCCCAAGACCTACGTCGCCACCGTGCTCGGATCCGTTCCGCGCGGGCTGGGCAAGAAGCTGCGCGAGGGCGTGGAACTCGACGACGGGCCGGCGAAGGTCGACGACTTCGCGGTGGTGGACGCCGTACCCGGCAAGTCGCTGGTGCGGGTGACCCTGCACGAGGGCCGCAAGCGCATCGTCCGCCGGATGTTGGCCGCCGTCGGGTTCCCGGTTCAGGAGTTGGTGCGCACCGACATCGGCGCGGTTGCGCTGGGGGAGCAGCGGCCCGGAACCATTCGGGTGCTGAACCGCAAGGAGATCGGCGAACTGTATACGGCGGTCGGACTATGAGCGCGGGCCGTCTGGCGGTCGTCGCCATCGACGGACCGGCCGGAACCGGAAAGTCCACGGTCGCGCGAGGATTGGCTAAAGCGCTGGGATCGCGCTACATCGACACCGGCGCCATGTACCGGGCCGTCACGCTGGCGGCGCTGCGCGCAGGCGTCGCCCTCGATGACACCGACGGTATCGCCGCGGTCGCCCGGAATGTCGAGGTCTCGGTGGATTCGCAGCCCGATGGCGACCGCACTTACCTTGGTGGAGAAGACGTTTCGCGAGAGATTCGCGGTGACGAGGTGACCGGGGCGGTGTCGGCGGTGTCGGCGGTCCCCGAAGTGCGTACTCGTTTGGTAGCCCTACAGCAGCAGCTGGCCGCTGCCGGCGGTGGCGTGGTGGTGGAAGGCCGCGACGTGGGCACCGTGGTGCTGCCCGATGCCGACGTGAAGATCTTCCTGACCGCCTCGGCCGAGACCCGCGCCCAGCGCCGCAACGACCAGAACGTCGCGGCCGGCCTGCGCGACGACTACCCCGGTGTGCTGGCCGATGTGCGGCGGCGTGACGAACTGGATTCCACCCGGGCGGTATCGCCGCTGCGGCCCGCCGACGACGCGGTGATCGTGGACACCGGAGAGATGAGCCAGGAGCAGGTGATCGACCACCTGCGCGATCTGGTCGAGCAACGCTGCGGGGCGATCCGATGAGCACTTCCGAATCCGACGGCACCTGGTTCGACGAAACCGACTGGGAGATCGGCGAAGACGGTGGCTTCGATGAGAACGTCGAGGACTCCGGGCCGCCACCGGTGGTGGCCGTGGTGGGCCGGCCCAACGTCGGCAAGTCAACGCTGGTCAACCGCATCCTGGGCCGGCGCGAAGCCGTCGTGCAGGACCTGCCCGGCGTGACCCGCGACCGGGTCTCCTATGACGCACTGTGGACCGGACGCCGTTTCGTGGTGCAGGACACCGGCGGCTGGGAACCCGACGCCAAGGGCCTGCAGCAGCTGGTCGCCGAGCAGGCGGCGGTGGCGATGCGCACCGCCGACGCGGTGATCCTGGTGGTGGACACGGTGGTCGGTGCCACCGCCGGCGACGAGGCGGCCGCCAAGATCCTGCGCCGCTCCGGTAAACCGGTGTTCTTGGCCGCCAACAAGGTTGACAGTGAGCGCGCCGAGGCCGACGCGGCGGCACTGTGGTCGCTGGGGCTGGGCGAACCGTTCACGGTCAGCGCGCTGCACGGCCGCGGGGTGGCCGATCTGCTCGACGAGGTGGTCGCCAAGCTGCCCGAGGTGGCCGAGGTGTCGGCGGGCAGCGGCGGCCCGAGACGGGTCGCCTTGGTCGGCAAGCCCAACGTCGGCAAGAGCTCGCTGCTCAACCGGCTCGCCGGCGATGAGCGTTCCGTGGTGCACGACGTCGCCGGCACCACCGTCGATCCCGTCGACTCGCTGATCGAGATGGACGGCAAGATCTGGCGTTTCGTCGACACCGCCGGGCTGCGCCGCAAGGTCGGGCAAGCCAGCGGACACGAGTTCTACGCCTCGGTGCGCACCCACGGCGCGATCGATGCCGCCGAAGTGGTGATCGTGCTGGTCGATTCGTCGCAGCCGCTGACCGAGCAGGACCAACGAGTGATCTCGATGGTGGTCGAGGCGGGCCGCGCGGTGGTGCTGGCCTACAACAAGTGGGATCTGGTCGACGAGGATCGCCGCTACCTGCTGGACAAGGAGATCGACCGCGACATGGCCCGGCTGGCCTGGGCGCCACGGGTGAACATCTCGGCCAAAACCGGTCGCGCCGTGCAGAAGTTGGTGCCCGCGCTGGAGACCTCGCTGGCATCGTGGGACACCCGGATCTCCACCGGCCAGCTCAATTCCTGGCTCAAAGAAGTCGTGGCCGCGACACCGCCGCCCGCGCGGAGCGGCCGCGCACCGCGAATCCTGTTCGCCACCCAGGCCACGGCTCGTCCGCCGACGTTCGTGTTGTTCAGCACCGGGTTCTTGGAGGCCGGCTACCGCCGATTCCTGGAGCGACGGCTGCGCGAGACGTTCGGGTTCGAGGGCAGCCCGATCCGGATCAATGTGCGGGTGCGAGAGAAACGGGGCGCCAAGCGCACTCGTTGAGGCCTCGCAGAAGGGGGAGCCGGTGCCGGTTTCGCAGATGGTGCTGATCATCCTGGCCGGAGTGGGCGCCGGGGCGATCAATTCTCTGGTCGGCTCCGGCACGCTGATCACCTTCCCGACATTGGTGACGCTGGGTTTCCCGCCGTTGACCGCGACCATCTCCAATTCGATCGGCCTGGTGGCCGGCGGGGTGTCGGGTACCTGGGCGTACCGGCGTGAGCTGCGCGGGCAGTGGGACCAGCTGCGTTGGCAGATCCCGGGTTCGGTGGCCGGCGCCATCTTGGGCGCCTATCTGCTGCTGCACCTGCCCGAAAGCGTCTTCAACCGGGTGGTGCCGGTGCTGTTGGTCATCGCCCTGACGCTGGTCGTGGTCGGGCCGCGGGTTCAGGCGATCGCCCAACGCCGGGCGGAACAGGCCGGCCGCTCACGTGAGCACCTGAGTCGCGCTCGGATGACAGTACTTACGATCGGAACTTTCGCGGTCGCTGTCTACGGGGGTTACTTCTCTGCGGCGCAGGGCATTCTGCTGATCGGCGTGATGGGGGTGCTGCTGCCCGAGTCGATGCAGCGGATGAATGCGGCCAAGGTCTTGCTGACGACGTTGGTCAATGTGGTCGCAGCGTTGGCTTACATTCTGACCGCATTCGACAGGATCAGTTGGGTTGCAGTGGGATTGATCGCGGTCGGTTCCATGGTAGGCGGCTACTTGGGAGGGCATTACGGGCGCCGGCTGTCACCGAATACCCTGCGCGCGGCGATCCTGGTGGTCGGCCTGATCGGGCTTTACCGGCTGCTGGCGGTTTGAGCGGTTCAGATCGCGTCGCGGTTGCGCCACCGCTCCCAGCGATTCCGCGGCCGGCGCAACGCCGACATCACCGTGCTCATCGGCGCGGCCTTCTGCTGCACCGGTTGCGCAGGTTCGGACTCGACCACCGCCGGTTTCTCGCCTTCCCACCACACCGGTTCCAGCAGCGCCGAGACCACCGGGATCGCGCCCTGGACGCTCTTGCGTCCCCATTGACAGGCCCGCTCGATGGTGGCCGCTGACGGCGCCAGGTTGACCGGTGACAGCGTCGGGGAGAACCGGACCAGATGGTCGGCGTAGGGGGCGTTGCGCACCATCTGCAGCTGGATCGCCTGCGTGATCGGCACCAGCCACAGGTGCCGCGGATCCCACTGCGGATGGAAACAGTCGAAGGCCAGATAGCAGGCGTTGCGGGTGCCCAGCCGGCCGTCGCGGACCCGCTTCCAGGCCAGCTCGACCGGAACATTGCTGGCCGCGCCGCCGTCCACCAGGGCGCCCACGTCGTTGTCGGCGAGCAGCGCATCGAACATCGGCACCGTCTGCGGGTCTTTGGTCTCGTGGTGCAGCACTCCGGGGATCGCCGAGGAGAACGACGCCGCGTCGACCACGTTGACGTCGCGGTCCGGGTCGTCGCCGCCGATGACCAGCGGTTTGACCACCCGTGGGTCGATGAAGGCCGCGGTCTGCCACAGCCGGGTCGCCACCTGCGGGCCGAGTCCGATCGGCAGATACGGGAACGAGCGCAGTTGCAGCGCGGCGAGCCGCTGATTGCGGTACCGCGCCGGCAGCGCAGCAAAAGGCTGCCGGCGCACGCCGGCGACCACCGCGTCGAACGGGATGGCCAGATCCGACATCCGCATCAGTTCGCCGTCCTCCCGGCGGAACATGGCGTCGGCGAACTGATCGAAATTCAGCGAGAACACCCCGGTCAGTCCGTGGCGGCGGCGCAGCCGTTCCGGTCCCAGGATGGCGCGGAACGACACCGTCTTCGCCCACGCGACATACTCCTCGATGGGCACCGGAAGCGTCCGGCTGACCACCGATCCCAGGATCGAACCGAACGACGAGCCGATCAGATAGTCGGGGACCGGTCCGGCCTCCAACAGCGCATTCATGCCGCCGATATAGACGAACCCGGCTCCGCCGCCACCGCCGAGCACGGTGACCAGCTTCTTGTGGCCGACCTCGGCGTCGAGTTCGCACGCGGAGAAGTCATCACCGTGGCGCTCGATCAAGTGCCGGCGCTGCTCGTCCTGATCGGCGGCCAGCGCACCGAGTGCGTCGCGTGCGGCGGTAAGCGCGATCACCGGGTCGCGTTCCTCGCGCAGCGGGCCGTACAGGGCATCGGTCACCTTGCCCCGCCACGGGGCCAGCTCCGCCCCGACGGAGACATCACCGCGTCCGCGGCTGCCGCCCGGACCCGCGGCCCCGGGCTCGAAGTCACCCAGCCGGGCGAAGTTGAGCAGATACCGCAGCCGGCGCAGCTGCTCGGCCGAGAGCACATCGGGGTGACGCAGCGAGTGGCGGACCAGCCGGTTCTCCATCTTCTGCAGCAGCAGGACGGCGTCACCGGGGTCGGCGGTGTCGACGACGTCGTCGGTGACGGCGTCCTCGGTGGTTCCGGGGATGTGCATCGGGTCAGGGCGGCGATCGACCATGCCGAGCATTGCTTCGACGAAGGGGATCTGCATCAGTTGCGATTCCTGGGGTTGTGGGCGTTGCGGAGGGGGGAGGCACGCTCGCGTGGCGAGCCTACGCGTCTCGATCCGGGCGGCCGGTGCCCTCACGCGGGTTCGGCGCGCCCGATCCCTTGCGGTAGGCTTTCGACCTGCTGCCGGGGTTGTTCGGCGGTGGCGGGCTGTGGCGCAGTTTGGTAGCGCACTTGACTGGGGGTCAAGTGGTCGCAGGTTCAAATCCTGTCAGCCCGACAAGGATTTAGCAGGTCAGAGGGTGTTTTCGAGCAATCGAAGATGCCCTTTCGCCATTCTGATCACCACTGGTGACCACCACGGGCAGGATTTCGGGGCTAGATGGGCATCGCGAGAACACCAGGGGAGACATGGGAAACGAGGCACTGGACATAGCCGTGACTGAGTTCGTTGCAGCGGTGGAGGAGCGCAATCGTGTGAGCGAGATACTCAGGAAAGAGCGACAGTCTGCGGCGGCACCCATCACACGGGACACGGATGGGGTTAAGAGGTACATCGCTGCGCTCATCTCGGCGTACGAGAAGGTGCGCGCCGAGCTTGAGGCGAGTTACACCAGCATCGCGTCGAGTGGTGCAGCGGTCATCGGGCTGACCGACAATCCGAACATCGTGAACCCGACCCAGGCGCTGATGGACGACGCCGTAGCGGAGAGCGGCGAGTCGAACAAGATGCAGACCAGGTTGCAGAGACTGGAAAGTGCAGGTGCTGGGAGGCTGGTCGTCTTCTTTAGCCTGCTGCCGACGATCCTTCGCGCCTTGCCTCGTGAACAGCAGATACAAAAGCACCTGACCGACCTGACCTCCTACTACCTGTTAGAGATGATGGACGACACCAACGGCGACGGCGCCTAGGTGATTTTCGGTGACCATGAACTTGGAGCTGGTGAAAATCCCTCGCCGCCAGGGCGCGCAGCCATTCGGCTCCGATCACACCGGGTACTCATTCACCTGGTTTAGAGGCATCAGTGACACGGACAAATACACCAACTATCGCGTGATGCTCGACGGCGTAGAAGTCGCGCGCTTGGTGACCGATGAAATGGTCTGCCTCGAAGCCTACGGAGACGCCGTGCAGTACCAGGACGCTGCGCTGGAGATACAGACCTTTGAAGTGCGCAAAGACCATCGTCGGCAGGGGATAGGGCGTGCTGTGGTTGCAGAACTGAGGCGTCAATTCCCTGACCGTCGCTTGGTCGCGCTGAGTCAGGACGAACAGTCAGACCAGTTCTGGGGTAGTGGTATGGGGTGGGAGCGTTTCGTGAACCGCGACGCGAAATGCCGCCCTGCCTACGTCCAGGTCAGCTAGCTTGACGCCGCCGAGGTGCCCCCGTCGTCGGAGTCTTTGACCACCGACAGGTTGGGCTTGCGGTGCCCGAGTCGTTCGGCGAGGGCATCCATCGCAGCCCGCGCTGTGTCGTCGGAGGTGTGACCGTAGATGTCGCCAGTGATGCTGATGGAGGAGTGTCCCAACAGGTCGGAGACCGCCTTGATGTGGACACCGGCTTCCAGCCAGGTCTGAGCGGCGGTGTGCCGCAGGGTGTGGTTGGTCACCCTTGTCAGCCACACCCGCCCGTGTGGCAGCGGACTTCATCGCACGCAGCAGGTAACGGTCGTCCACGATGGTGCCCAGCTCGGTGCGGAACACCAGACGGTCGCCCTGCTTGGACCAGCGGCCGGCGGTAACGGCGGTGTGGGCGGCGGGAACGGCGGTCACGGCGGAACATCTGTCGGCGCCAACGGGACCGGTGGCGCGGGCGGTGACGGCGGCTACGGCAGCGGTAACGGTGGAAACGGCGGTGCCGCCAACGGGGCAGGAAGTGTCGCCGGTGATGGCGGAACCGGCGGCGCGGGCAACTTCGGCAGCATCCTGGGTGGCGGGAGTGGGGGAGGTCCCGGCGGTGCCGGCGGCAACGGCGGTGACGCCACCGGGGATGGCAGCACGGCGGGCAACGGCGGCGATGGTGGTACCGGCGGCTACGGCAGCGCCCTGGGCAGCGGCGGCGACGGCGGTATCGGCGGCGCCGGCGGCAAAGGCGGTGACGCCACCGGCGACGGCAGCACCGCCGGCAACGGAGGTGACGGCGGCAACGGTGGCACCAGCAGCACCACTTCCGACGGCCGCAACGGCGGCGTAGGCGGCAACGGCGGAGACGGTGGTGCAGCCATCGGAGACCACAGCAGCGGTGGTACCGGCGGCAACGGCGGCGAGGGAGGCATCAGCAGCCTGGTGGGCGGCGGCCAGGACGGGGGCGCCGGCGGCAACGGTGGCAATGGCGGCGCAGTGAGCGGTGTAAACAGCGTCGCCGGCAACGGCGGAACAGGTGGGACCGGTGGCATAACCAGCCCGCTGAGCGGTGGCCGGGACGGCGGGGCCGGTGGTAACGGCGGTGATGGCGGTGTCGCCGAGGGTGAGGGCAGCATCGCCGGTGCCGGTGGCAAGGGAGGCGACGGCGGTATCGGCGGCATGCTGGGCGGCGGCCGTAACGGTGGTGTTGGCGGTAACGGTGGCAACGGCGGTGATGGTGTCGACGGTGCTGCTGCCAGCCACGGCGGTGCCGGCGGTGCCGGCGGCGGTGTCGGTCTGAACGCGAGCGGCCAGGGCGGCACCGGCGGCGTCGGCGGCAATGGCGGCGCCAGCGACGGCGGAGTCGGCGGTGCCGGTGGTAGCGGCGGTGATGGAGCGAGCAGTAGTGGCTTCGGGGGCGCCGGCGGTGGTGGCGGTGGTGGCGGCGGTGCCGGCACCGGAGGCCAAGGTGGTGATGGCGGCAACGGAGGAAACGGTGGCACTGGCCTGACTACCGGCTCCGATGACGCGCCTCGTGGCACCGGAGGGACCGGCGGGACCGGCGGCGACGCCGATGGCGGTACCGGCGGAGTCGGCGGCAACGGCGGAAACGGCGGCTCCGGCGACTTGGGTAGCGCCGGCGGCATCGGTGGCGATGGCGGTGATGGTGGGCAAGTCGGTCCCAACGGCAACGGTGCCGGGGGCAACGGCGGCAATGGCGGAGGAAACTCGCGCGAGCCCGGTGGAACGGGTGGCAACGGCGGCGCCGACGGAACGCCGGGAACACCCGGAGCCGATGGCGACGCCACCCTGAACCCAGTCGGCTGACCGACACGTGAGAGGCGCCGTGCGGTTCGCGCGTTGGCGGGAAACCGTCGCCCTCGCACTGCTTTTCGCTGCGGGATTGCCGGCTGCTCCTCCGGCGGCTGCGATGGTGATCCTGGGCGGTGGAGCGGTCGTCGTCGTCAACGGAGATAGCTTCTGCACCTTGACCACGATCGGACGCGACCGGGCCGGCGACGTCGTGGGCTTCACCGGAGCGCAGTGCGGCGGGCCAGGGGCTGCCGTCGCAATTGCGGGAGCCGACACCACCGTGGGCACGGTGGTGGCCGCCAACGGCGACCTCGGCTACGCGGTGATCAAGTTCGATGCGCCCGAGCTGATTCCGGTGTCTGACTACGCCGGCGTTGCGATCAACGGCCTCGGTCCCGACCCGGTGTTCGATTCGCAGGTGTGCAAGTGGGGACCTGCCAGTCCTGGCATCTGTTATGGCATCAGGCAGGACGGCTGGCCGCGCATCCAGATGCATGGGTGGTTTGACGGAGGCGATGTGGGAGCCCCGGTAACGATGGATGGTCTGTTGGTCGGAATGGTCGTCGGTGGCGGCATCACCTGGGGCGGCAGGTCTACCCCCTCGTTGCCGATTACGTACGTGACGAAATTCAGCGCAATCCTGGCCGACGTCAACGCCGGCGACGGACCCGGCAGCGGATTCGTCCCGATCGGGAGCTGACGGGGCCGGTGCGGTTCTGGTCGCCCGCGCAACGGGAATGCGCTGGTAGCCATACACCGCGCGCACCCTGACCGCCAACCGTGCCGGACCGACCGTTGACCGCGGTCGCTGGCCCGTCCTAAGCTGTCGATACTGACAACACACGTTGTCCAAAATGGACCACCACTGACTGGGAGTGCGCGCTCGTGACTCAAGACATGTCGGAAACCTGTCCGGCGGCCGACGGTGCGCCGATGGCTCCGGGCTGTCCGGTGAGCACCGGCGGCTACGACGCGCCACCGGTGCCGCTCGGCCCCGACTCGCTGACCTGGAAGTACTTCGGTCAATGGACCGGCTTGTTCCAGGGGACCTGGGCGGGCTCGATGCAGAACATGCACCCGCAGCTGGGCGCGGCGGTGAAGGATCACTCCATCTTCTTCATGGAGCGCATCCCGCGGCTGATGCGGTCGATCTACCCGATCGGCGGCGTAGTGTTCGACGGTTACCGCGCCCCGCAGACCGGCGCCGAGGTCCGCGACTACCACATCGGAATCAAGGGCGTCGACGAGCAGGGCCGCCGGTACAACGCGTTGAACCCGGACGTCTTCTACTGGGCGCACGCCACGTTCTTCAAGTCGACCCTGCTGGCCGCCGAGAAGTTCGCCGGCGGACTCAGCGAGGACGACAAACGACAGCTCTTCGACGAGCACGTCGCCTGGTACCGCATGTACGGCATGAGCATGCGTCCGGTGCCCAAGACGTGGGAGGAGTTCCAGGAGTACTGGGACCACATGTGCAACAACGTGCTGGAGAACACCTGGGCTGCCCGCGAGGTCATGGATCTGTCGACCATGCCCAAACACCCGTCACTGCAGTGGATTCCGGACTGGCTGTGGGAGCTGAACCTCAAGGTGATGCAGCGCTTCCTGACGTTCATGACGGTGGCCCTCTACGACCCGCCGGTGCGCGAACTCATGGGCTACACCTGGTCGGCGCGACAGGAGCGGGTGCACGGGTATCTGTGCAAGGCGATCACGCTCGTCTCCAAGTACGGGCCGAAGCGTGCACTGATGCATCCGCGCAAGCGCTCGGCGTTGGACCGTGCCTCGGGCCGTCTTCCGGTCGACGCCCCGCTGGTGCAGACCCCGGCGCGTAATCTGCCACCGGTCGAATACCGCGACAGCCCGCACTTCTACTGCCCGAAAGTCGACTGAGTCAGCTGTTCAGCGTCCACACCGAATAGTTCAACGCGGTCGCGAACAGAATCCACCCGAGATACGGCAGCATCAGCAACGCCGCGGCGCGATGAAGCTTCCAGAACGCGACGATGGTGACCACCACGACGACGTCCAGCACCACGATGTCCACGAGGGCCAGACCCCGCCAGCCGAGTCCGAAGAACAGTGGTGACCACGCCAGATTCAGGACCAGCTGCATGCCGTAGGCGATGACGGCCGGGCTGCTCCACCGGGGATCGGCACGCCAGACCAGCCACGCCGCGACCGCCATCAGCAGATAGAGGCCACTCCACACCGGCCCGAACAGGTAGCTCGGTGGCGCCCAGCCGGGCTGGGCGAGCCTCCCGTAATCGGCTGCGGCATCGGCGGTCGCCAGCCCTCCGAGCGTGGCGACGATGATGACGGCGAGCAGTGAGACCAGCAGCGCGGCGAGGTGCAGCGAACCGGGTTGATGCGCTTTCGGCGAGGTTACCTGCATGGTTGCACCCTAAAGGGCGGCGGCCGAATGCTGGCGCGGTTGGGGGGAGCAGCGCAATCCTGGGAGGATGACCAAGCACATTCTCAACGTCGTATCCAACGTCGCCCACTACGACGACCCGGCCGAGCCGACCGGGCTGTGGCTCTCGGAGCTGACCCACGCCTATCAGATCTTCGCCGACGCGGGCTACCAGCAGACGATCGCCAGCCCGAAAGGCGGGCCTTCGCCGCTGGAACCGCGCTCGTTGAAGTTCCCCAACTTCGACAAGAGCGCCAAAGCCTGGCACGCCGACGCGGCGAAGATGGCACTGCTGGCCGGCACCGCCTCGCCCGATGAGCTCGACCCGGCAGATTTTGACGCGATCTACTTCACCGGCGGACACGCGGTCATGTTCGACTTTCCCGATAGCCAAGGGCTGCAACGCATCACGCGGGAGATATTCGAACGAGGGGGAATCGTATCTTCGGTCTGCCACGGCTACTGCGGCCTGCTCAATACCAGGCTCTCGGACGGATCGCTGCTGGTCTCCGGGCGCAGGCTCACCGGGTTCGCCTGGGTGGAGGAGGTTCTTGCGCGCGTCAACAAGTTGGTGCCCTACAACGCCGAAGCAGAGATGAAAAAGCGCGGCGCCCGCTACCAGAAGGGCTTGCTTCCCTTCGCGTCGCACGTCGTTGCCGACGGGCGGCTGGTCACCGGACAGAATCCGGGATCGGCCAAGGCGACCGCCAAGAAGATCGTCTCCGTGCTGGGTGGGTGACGCCGCAAAGGTAAGGTGCAACCGTGGTTGCAGCGAGCAACACGGTGCTGGTGACCGACGAGTTCCGGCAAGCGTTGGCGCTGTTGGATTCAGGCCGAAACCTGTTCCTGACCGGTAAGGCCGGCACCGGAAAGTCGACGCTCATCCGCCATTTCATGGCCGGCACCGACCGCAACGTCGTCGTGGTCGCTCCGACCGGCATCGCGGCGCTCAACGTCGACGGGCACACCATCCACCGCCTGTTCGGATTCCGTCCGACAACGACGCTCTCCGATGTCACCGTCGGGGCTTATCGGCCCGGACGCTTCAGCAAGACGCTCGGCAAGCTGCAGACCCTGATCATCGACGAGACGTCGATGGTTCGTGCCGACGTGTTCGACATGGTCGCAGGCGCGTTGCAGCGGTTCGGCCCAGAGCCCGGAACCCCGTTCGGCGGGGTGCAGGTCGTGTTGGTCGGCGACCTCTATCAGCTGCCACCCGTGGTCACGGAGAGAGAGCAGCATTACTTCTCGACAACCTATGACACCCCATACTTCTTCTCGGCCAACGCCTTCAGCCGTGAGGACTTTCCGAGTGTCTCGCTGACGACGGTGTTCCGCCAGCTCGGCGACGACCGGATGACCGCGATTCTCAATGAGATTCGCGAAGGCGTGTTGCTCGGTCATGCCCGGCACCACCTGGACGCTCGGGTCAATGCCGACTTCGTGCCTCCCGACGACGAGTTCTGGTTGACACTCGCGCCGACCAACAGACTGGTAACCGCCCGCAACCGCCAGCACCTCGAACGGTTGCCCGGCGAAGTAATGGTGCACCGGGCCACCGAATCCGGTGACCTGTCGTTATTCGACAAGCCGATCGACGACGAGTTGCGGTTCAAGGCCGGCGCCCAGGTGATGATGCTGAACAACGACCACGCCGAGCGCTGGGTGAACGGCTCGATCGGACGTGTGGTGGGGGTGGACTACGACCGCCACGGCGCGGTCGTCGAGGTCGAGTTCCCCGACGGTGCGATCGCCGAGGTCGCCCCGTTCACCTGGGAGGCCACCCGCCCGGTGGTCGACGGCGGTACCTTGCGCCGGGAGGTTGTCGGCACCTACACCCAGTTGCCGTTCAAGCTGGCGTGGGCGATCACGATTCACAAGAGCCAGGGCCAGACGCTGGACCGGCTGGTGGTGGACCTGTCTGGGGGCATGTTCTCCACCGGCCAGCTCTACGTGGCCCTGAGCCGATGCACGTCGTTGGCAGGCCTGGTGCTCAAACGCCCGGTGCTGCCGAAGGATCTCAAGGTGGACCGCCGGATCGCCCGGTTTCTGCGTGCCTCGGCCAGCCCCGAGCGGTCTCGCCGCTTCTGCGCGATCGGCCTGCTCACCGTGGGCGACGAGGGTCGGATGTCCCGGCCGCGCCCGGTGGAGTTGGCGGTGGCTTTCGATGACGGTACCGCGGTGTCGACGCTGATCAACCCGCAGCGTGATCTGGCCGACGCCCGGCAGGCGTACCGGATCGGGGTGGCAGATGTGCTGCTGGCGCCCACGCTGCGGGAGGCGTGGGCAGTGATCGCTCCGATGCTGGCCGGATGCACACCGGTGGGGGTGAATATCGACGAGATGCTGGGGCTGATCGATTTCGAACTCAAACGGCTGGGGCAGGTCGTTCCCATGCCGCTGGGGGCCGAACTGCGCGGCGCTGCCGTCACCGGCCAGACAGCGCTGCAGCGGGCCAGATCGGCGCTGGCCACCCTGGATGCCGGCACCCTGGATGCCGGCTCATCGCCGTTCGACGAGCCCGACGAGACCGATGCGCTGACGGGAATCCTGCTCAGCCGCGACCCTGACGTCACAACACCGACGGCAGAACACCTTCCGGCCCTGTCAGCGTTGCTGCGGATCAGCCGCGGCATCGGCGCCGTCCTGCTGGGCGCCGTCCCGGCTGATGAGGGCTTCCTCGCCGGTGAGACGAGTTGGGAGCACGCGGCCCGCCAGACCGCCGCCGACCAGCTGCTGCTGGCGGCGGCCCGCACCCCGCTACCTGACGAGGTGCTGGGGCGCCTACGCGACGCCCTGGCAGCATTGGGAGCCGGTGAATTGGGCGCCGGGCTGGCTCAGCCGCTGTCGACGGCCGATGACATCGACGCGGTCCTGGTCCCCGGCGCCCGCGTCTGCTTCACCGGAACCGCGGTCGACGGCCAAGGCCGCGTGATGGATCGCGACGAGATGGAGCACCTGGCCGCCTCAGCCGGGCTGGCGCCGGTACGTTCGGTGACCAAGACGCGGTGCGAGGTGCTGGTCATCGCCGAGGCAGGCACCCAGTCCGGCAAGGCCCGCAAAGCCCAGGAGTACGACAAACCGGTGTTCACCGTGGCGGAGTTCCTCGGCTGGATTGCGCGCCGGTAACCGGTGGCAACACCGCCCGACCCGCCCGGGGCGACGCCCGTGAACGCCCCGGCCCTCAGTCGGGCGGCGCGGGCGTCATCGAGGTGATGAAGTACGTCTCCTGCCCGGTCGGGTAGCCCCCGCCATTGGTGGCGATGTGGACGTGGTCGTAGTGGTTGGCGGTCTCGTTGCCGTAATCCGACGTCCAGTTCCCGCCTCCGACGCCCGGGTAGATCTTCTGCCGCCAGATCACATGGTTGACACCCCAGCGCTTGGCGTTGGCCAGGGCGTAGCCGGCGATCTGATCGCCGAGCAGGATGCCGGCGTCGCTGTGATAGTTCGGGATCATCACGTCGATGGCCAGCCCGTCGGGATGCCATCGCAGCGGGTCCTGCCGGTACCCGTAGATGGTCTTGATCTCCTGGAACAGCACGCCGATGGTGCGGGCGGCCCAGATGGTCTTGACTTGCAGCCCGTTCTCCGGGGCCACGCCGGCGGGCAGCGGGAAGGTGAACTGCTGGCCTTCGGTCGGCATCGGCACGTTGGCGGCCAGCGCGGCGGCTTCGGCGGGGTCGGCGAGGCGGATCTTGCCGGCGGGCGGCGGCGGAGCGGGCGCCGGGGCCGCTTCGGCGGTCTCGGCGGGTTTCGGCGCCGCATCCTGGGTTCCCTGGGCCTGGATGAGGGCGGCGGAAACCGCCAGCGACGCCACGATGGCGAGGCCGCGACCACATCGCCGGGCGATCTTCCCTCTATCCACCCCGAGCACTTTAGTGAACTGACCTCGCATATTGCAGGACGGTGGCCCAGCTCGGCTAGCGAGTCGCATACTCCGGTGCCCAGCGTGTCCGTCGGACGGCGGCTGCGAGCTCGTCGTCGGAGGCCTCCGGCGCGACCCCGTCGCGCACCGCCTGGACCGCCACGGCGGTCGCGATGCGGGTGGTGATCTCCGGCAGATCCGCGAAGGACGGCAACAGCGGCTGGTCGGGGTCGGACAGCGCCGGGGAAGTGTCGCCGAGGGTGGTGGCCGCCGCCCGCAACATGGCGTCGGTGACGCGGGTCGCCCGCGCCGCGGTCACCGCCAGCCCGATCGCCGGGAAGATGTAGACGTTGTTGCACTGGGCGACGTGGCGGGTCCGCCCGCCGCGGCGCACCGGTGCGAACGGCGAACCAGTCGCGATCAGTGCGCGTCCGTCGGTCCACGCGTCGAGCTCAGCGGGGTGCGCCTCGGCGCGGCTCGTCGGATTGGAGAGCGGGAAGATGATCGGGTGGTCGGTCTTGGCCGCCAGCGTGCGCACGATGTCCTCGGTGAAGGCCCCGGCCGCCGTCGACAGCCCCAACAGGATCCCCACGTCGACGTGGCGCACCACATCGGCCAGGCCCCGGCCCTCCCAACCCGCCAGGCGGGAAGCGGGCTGCGCGAACCGGCGCTGGCTGTCGGACAGATCGGTGCGTTCGTCGGTCAGCAGCCCCTCGACATCGATGGCCCAGATCCGTTCGGCGGCTTGCGCATCGGTCAGCCCTTCCGCCACCATCTCCCGGCGGATCATCTCCAGCACGCCGATGCCTGCCGAACCGGCACCGAACATCACCACCTGCTGCCGCGACAGCGGCCGGTCGGCGGCCCGGACGGCGCCGTGCAGCGCGCCGAGGGCGACCGCGGCGGTGCCCTGGATATCGTCGTTGAACGTCAGCAACCGGTTGCGGTAGCGCTCCAACAGCGGAAGTGCATGCGTGGTGGCGAAATCCTCCCACTGCAGCAGCACATCGGGCAGTTCCTCGCGTACCACCGCGACGAAGTCATCGACGAACGCGTAGTACTCCTCGTCGCTGATGCGGCGATGGCGCCAGCCGAGATACTGCGGATCGTCGAGCAATTCGACGTTATCGGTGCCGACATCGAGGATGATCGGCAAGGTGCGGGCAGGCGCGATGCCACCGATCAGGGTGTACAGCGAGAGCTTGCCGATCGGGATGCCCATGCCGCCGATGCCCTGATCGCCCAGGCCGAGAATGCGCTGGCCGTCGGTGACGACGATGACGTCGATCTGCTGCTCTCGCCGGTTGCGCAACACCTCCCGTAGCTGTTGCCGATCCGGATACGACACGAACAACCCGCGCGGTCGCCGGTAGATCTCGCTGAACTGCCGACAGGCCTCGCCGACCGTCGGAGTGTAGACGATCGGCAGCATCTCCTCGATGTGTTCACTGAGCAGTCGATAGAACAACGTCTCGTTACGGTCCTGCAGCGCCCGCAGATAGATGTGCTTGTCCAGATCGTCACGGCGGGTGGAGAACTCGGTGTAGGTGTGGGCGGCCTGTTCGGCAATGGTTTTCACCGCGACGGGCAGCAGTCCCAGCAGGCCGTGCTCACGACGCTCCTCGTGGCTGAATGCGGTCCCCTTGGTGGTCAGGGCATCGAAGAGCAGATCCTGACCGCGGCGCTGTTGCGGTGTCACAGCGTCACCTCCCTCATCTCACCTGCCGACCGTAGACGTAGACGCGTTCGATGTTGCGGTCATCGCCGCAGTAGATGAGCTTCTCGACACGCTGCGCCAGCGTCATGGGCTTGAACCGCGGCCACATCGAGTCATCGACGACGAGCGCGTCGAACGCGTAACCCGGTTCGAAACTGCCGGTCTTGCCGAAGAATCCGCCACCGCCCTTGGTCGCGCAGTAGAACGCCTCGGCGGCCCGCACCGGCCGTGTCGTGCGCTCGGCCAGATAGCTCACGGCGCCGGATTGGATTGCGCCGACGATGTTTTGAAACATGTTGAGCGCATGCCCGGCCGCGACGTCGCTGCCGAGCCCGACATGGACACCCGTGTCGTGGTAGTCGGCCAGCGGCATCACCCCACTGAGCAGGTTCAGGTTCGAGTGGGGGCAGTGCGCGACCAGGATGCCGGTGTCACGCAGCACCCGCTTTTCGCGGTCGTTGAGATGAATCGCATGGGCCACCACGGTGTCGGCCGTGCCCATCAGGCCTGCGCGCTGGTAGATGTCGACGAAGTCGGCGCTGTCCGGGTGCATCTGCAGGGTCATCTCGATCTCCGTGGGGTTCTCCGCTAGATGCATGTGACACGGGATGCCGAACTCGCGGGCCTGCTGCGCCAGCCCCGCCATCAGCTCGCGCGAGCAGACCATGGCCACACTGGGGCCGATGGCCGGAGTGATCAGCGGCGATTTGGGCAGCGTCTGCTCGATGAAAGCTCGGGAGTCGGCGATCTCCTGCGCGGTGTCCACGCGGGAGTCAGCCGGTGCGTTGCGGTCCCGGGACACCTTGGCCACACACGATCGCAGTCCCGCCGCGATGAGCTTGTCGACGAGAATGCCGGTGCTGTCGGCGTGGATCGTGCCCATCACGATCGAACTGGTGATGCCGTTGCGCAGCAGGCATTCGACGAACTCACCGTAGACGGCGTCCGCGTAGACCGCGTCACGCAACGCGGCCTCTTGGGGGAAGGTCAGCGTGTGCAGCCAGTCGATCAGTTCGGTGCTGCCCTGCAATCCGGTGATCGGCAGTTGGCAGGCGTGCACATGCGCATCGGTGAAACCCGGCAGCATCAGTCGGTCGCCGTGATCGGTGACCGGCGCACCGGCGTACCGGTCCGGCAGTTCGGCAACGCAGTCGGCGATGACACCGTCGTCGCCGACGATGACGTAACCATCGGCGAGCGTGACGAAATCCTGCGGCGTCGGGGTGAACACGATGTTGCCGCGATGGATCTGCACGCCGGCCTCCTCAGCTGCTCACGGGGCGCACCGCTCGATGACCCGCAGGATCTTGTCGGGACGGTCGCCCGGCCAGAACTCCCGCACCGCCCAGGTGGCGCCGAGGGCGCGCAGTCGATCGAGATCGGCGCCCGGGCCGGCGGCCACCGCGATGTCGAAGTCGGCCAGACCGCCGCGGGCGGCCGCAACCGTCTCGGCGATGCGGGCGATCCCGTCGGGATCCATGCCCAGCGGAAAGATGCCGTCATAGCGGGCGGCGCGCTCGATCGGCGCGCCACTGGTTCGATTGGTGCCGAACCACATCGGTATTCGCGGCCGTTGGACCGGACCCGGATTGAGGCGAATACCGTCCACGATGACCTCGCCGCGGTGGGTCACCGTTTCACCGGCCCACAACGCGGTCAGCACCGCGGTGGCCTCGTCGAGGACGCGGGCCAGCCGGCGCGGGTCACCGTTGTCGCCGAAGGCCGAATACTCGCGCCAGACGTCGCGGCCGGTGCCCAGGCCCAGAATCAGCCGGCCACCGCTGAGCCGGTCCAGGGTGACGGTCTCGCGGGCCACGTTGACCACCCGGCGGCGGGGCAGCGGGGTCACCATCGGGCCCATCCTGATGCGCTCGGTCGACGTCGCCGCCGCGGCCAGCGTGATCCAGGGGTCGGCGATATCCCATTCACCGGCAACCGGACTCAGGACGTGATCCCATACGAACAGCGCGTCCCACCCGTTCTGCTCAGCGGCGCAGGCGATATCGGCGATCGCGCGCGGGTCGGCCAGCGTGCCGAACAGGGGCACGTGGATCGCGTGACGCATCAATCGATCCTAACCGCCGGAGGCCGCAACCAGCGGTGCAATTCAGCGCCGTGCCCGGTCGATACGCCGGATCAATCGGGCGGTCGCGTTCTCCGCGGCGACCCGGCGGGCGGACTCCTTCCCGGGGCACCCGGTTCAGCGCCGCACGGATGGCCATGCCCTGCTCGTAGGCGTCCACCACCCGCGGATCCACGTAGGAACCACGGGCGACCGCCGGCGTGTTACCCAACTCCTCGGAGACGCAACGCATTACCGCGGCGATCTCCCTTCGGCGAACGGTTTTCGATGTCGGCTCGCGGGCAGCGGCGAAGTTCTCGGCTGCCAGCACGGTGCCATGCCAGGTCCGAAGATCCTTGACGCTGAACTGCACATCGGTGAGTTCCCGGAACCGCTCGTTGAGGTCGTCGGCGCGCACCTCGCACCAGCCCTCGGGCGTGCGGTACACCAATAACCGGGGAATGTCGGTGGGGGCGCGCAACAACGCGCGCACCGCCCGCACCACCAGCGGATCGTCGACCGACACCGTCCGCCGTACGCCGCTTTTGGCCGGGTAGTCGAAGTCCACGCAGTCGCTGCGTATCCGGACGTGGTCGCGCAGCAGCGTGGCCAGTCCGAAGCTGCCGTTCTCCTGGGTGTATTCCTCGCCGCCGGCCCGGAAATAACCCCGGTCGATCAGTTGCTGGGCGAGGGCCAGCACGCGGCCGCGATTCAGCCCGCGGCCGCCCAGGTCGGCCAGCAGATCGGCGCGCCACTGCGGCAGCATCCTGGCCAGGTTCAGCACCCGGTCGTACTTCTCTTCGGCTCGCTCTGCCTGCCACTGCTGGTGGTACAGATATTGCCGGCGCCCGGCGGCATCGGTTCCCACGGCCTGGATGTGGCCGTTGGGGTAAGGGCAGATCCACACGTTCCGCCAGGCCGGGGGGATGGCCAGTTCCTTGATCCGAGCGAGTACCGCCGGGTCGTCGACCGGCTCATTGCCGTCGGTGTAGGAAAAGCCGCGGCCCCGTCCGACCCGGCGGAATCCGGTGGCGCCGACCTGGCTCCTGCGCAACCTCATGGCACCGAATTACCCCCGGCGCGCCCGGCTGACACCCGGGCCGGGCTCCCGCGTTGTCTACAGGCCCGGGCACAGCTCGTGCTGGGCGGCCTCGGCGATGAGGGTGAACTGCGGCCACGCCGGGTAATTCGGCGCCTGGACCGCCACGCTCCTGCCGACGCGCAGGTTCTCGCAGATCATGTGCCCGAGTGCGCGCACGCTCGGCTCGGAGATCGGTTCGTCGCCGGCGTAGCGGGCGGTGTAGCCGTGGCTGTTGAGGTATTTCATGAAGCCGCTGTCGTCGGCGTTGGCCGGGGCAGGGGCTATCCACGCCCCTACCAGGGCCACCGCCGAGACGCAGCACGCGGTCAGCGGCACGGTGAACCGGGCGACCCAACTCATGATGGCGATGCTACGGCGAGCGCCGGGATCGGCGATGACCGGTCCCGATCGCAGGATCGCGAAGTCCTCCCGGCGGCGGCGCGACAACTGCTAGCGTCAGCGGCGAGAACAGAAAGGCGCTGGACGTGAACGCAACCACCCTGCTGCCGGCCCTGGCCGCCACCGCGCTGGCCGGACTGGTCGGTGCCGCGTCATCGGCCCACGCTGACCCGCTCAATCCCCGCGATCCGGATTACTGCGGTAACAGCGCCGATATCCTGCTCTGCGCCGAGCAACAGTCGACCTACCCGAACGCGGGGGAGATGGCCTACCTCAATGCCATCCGCGGGAAGTTCCCGCCCGGCAGCGAAGCGCCACGGCTGGCCGCCGGGCGGACCGCCTGCCTGGAGTTCCCGAAGCACCCGACCAGCCTGATCGTCGAACAGGTCTCGGTCTACCTTCAGGTTCCCAAGCCGACCGCCACCGGAGTCGTCGACGCCGCGCACGCTGAGATCTGCCCGTCGGTGCAGCGAAGCTGAGCCGGTTCACCGGGGACCGGGGCGCAACCCGTCGCGAATCGCCGCCTGGGCCGCGACGTCGCACTCGTTGTATCGCAAGCACCACTGCCGGGCGATGTCGGCCTCCGGCCCGCACCCGCGGGCGACGTCGATCGCCAGCTGCGACGCCAGCCCGCCTGCGTCGTCGACGTCCCACTCGAAGCCGAAATACCCGGCGACGCTTTTGATTGACGATGAGGTGCGCGCGAAGTACTCGGCCTCGAACCACTGATGCAGGTCGTGGGTGAGTCCGTCGAGGGCTTCGACGACGGCGGGAAACCTGCGGGTCCTCGACCGCTCGGCGTGATGCCAGTGGAAGACGGCCAGCGATTTGCCCTCCCGCGTAGCTCGATCGCGCAATTGCCATATGCGGGAAGCGAATTCATCAGCTAGCTGCGCTTCGCCGTGTTCGTCGAGCGGCTCGAACGACACCACCGGGTCGTAGTGCGCGGCGGTGTCGTCCTGGCCCTCTCGGATGCGAAGACCCCACTGGTAGATCCGGGAGTCGGCATCCCACTCGATGTCGAAGTCGACCTCGATGTCGGCGGACGGCACCGTCGGGCGGCCTGGCCGGTGTTGCTCGTAATCGATGCCGGCGCAGCTCATCCGGGCGCGTCGAACAGCATTGGCCAGCCGCTCTCCAGGCTTCTGGGTGCGCACCGATTGGGTGCGGAATTCCTCGGCGTGGCGGTCCGGGTCGACCCGGGCCAACTGCGCGACGCTCAACGTGGTGCCGTCGCCACAGTGCCGGTAGAGGTACTGCCACTCCCGGACGTTGAGGTGGCCGGTCTCGAGAGCGAACGATGCGTCGTCCTCGCCGGCCACGGTGGCGCAGTGGTCGAACCAATCACAGGAATCGCAGTCAACGATCCGGTAGGGCCGCACCAGTTCCCGCCCGGACGCGGCGGCGCGCGCGACGTCCAGCCGGAAGGCGAACTCATGGTCGTAGCGTTGCAGAGCGGAGCGCTTCTTGCGGTGTTCGGGGTCGCTGGCGGAGTAGGTGAGGATGGCTTCGGCGTCGAGGTCGTACCAGGTGATCGCATGCTCCTCGCCGACGACCTCGGTGAGATCGGAGCTGCCGATGATGCCGCCGCGGTTCAGGCCCGGGTGATACCCCAGCTCCTGCAGCATCCGGGTGTAGTGCGCCAGTTGCATGACGTCGTCACGCCAGCGCGCGCCGTGATCACTGTAACCGGGGAAGGAGAGCAGCTGATCCGGCGCCGACAGTGTCGACACCTGCACTTCGAAGGTTTTCGCGCTGCTTACAGTGCGGTGGTTCTTGATGTCGACGGGCAGGTAGCCGTTCCCGTAACGGATCAGCACATCGGGCTTCCCGACGCGGCCGTTCACCTCCGGCAACCACCCGCCGGCGATCACGTCGACACCGGCTTCCATCGCCGCACGGGTGGCCTGTTGCTGCTCGCTGCGGCCGGCGTCGGCGTCGAGCACCAGCAGCCGTCCCGAATCGCGGTAGCGGGAGCCTAGCTCGTCGAAGATCGCCGCTTCAAAGGCGATGCCGGCCGCGCGCAATGCCAGCTGCTCCGGTGAGGGAGTCACCGGCTCGACGTCGCCGGGGGAGAACAGGTTGTGGGTGACGCGGGCGCACTGCTGGGCGTGATAGCCGCCGAGGGTGACCCCTTCCATGGCCTGTAGATCCTAGGGCGTCGTCCGCCTTGTGGCAGCGGTGATTTCGCCGATCAGCGCGGCGACGATCCCGAACGCGAAGTACAGCGGGACCAGCCACGGGGCCACCCCGAGCAGTGCGTCGGAATCGGCGGCGTAACGAAACTGGCCCGCCGCGGCGATCGCGATCTCGATGGCCGGGCCGCACACCGCGGCCAGGACACCGCACACAATGGCGGGACGATCCCTCAGGGCGCAGTAGGTGAGCACCGCGAATGCGCAGATCAGCGTCGTGATCTGCACCTGCGGTGCGGTGTGCGCCATGGCGGTCGCGATCCAGGGCTGCAGTTTCACCGCCGCAGTATCGTCCATCGAGTGAGCGACGATGACCGGACCCGCTGGGATGCGAAATACGCGGACCGGGATCTGCCCTGGCCGGACGCGCTCGGCCCGGCAGCGGTCTTCACGGCGTTCCGCCACGAGTTCCCGACCGCGGGCCATGCGGTTGACGTCGCCTGCGGGCAGGGGACCGCTGCCGTCTGGCTCGCCCGCAGGGGGCTACAGGTGCGGGGCTTCGACGTCTCCCCGATTGCGATCGAGCAGGCGCGCGCCCTGGCGGCAGGCAGCGGCGTCGGCGACCGATGCCGCTTCGAGGTCGTGGACCTCGACGGTGGGCTGCCCGACGGGCCGCCGGCTGACGTGATCTACTGCGCCCGGTTCCGCGACCGCCGGCTGGATGCACCGATGCTGGAGCGGCTGACACCGGGCGGGCTGCTGGCCGTGACCGCGCTCAGCCAGGTCGGCAGCGTCGCCGGGCGGTTCCGTGCCGCGCCCGGTGAGCTCCGCGAGGCATTTGCCGGTCTCGAGGTGATCGCGGCCGGCGAAGGGCAGGGGCTGGCGTGGTTGCTGGCGCGACGCCGGATCGACGGCGCGGGTTAAGGCTGCGGCGGCGCGTCGCGTTCGATTGGCTCCGGGCCGGGCTCGGTCGGCGGCTCGTCGAACGCTGGGGCGTCCATCGGCGGCGCCTCGGCAGGCGGGGCCTGGAAGGGCGGCGGTGCCTCGAACGGGGGCGGTGCCTCGAACGGCGGCGGTGCGTCCAACGGCGGGGCCATGTCCATGCCCATCGGCTCGGCGGCCGGCTCGGGCGCGGGAGCCGGCTCCATCATGGCGGCGAACAGCACCGGCGCCGCTTCGTCGGCGGGTGCCTCGGTAGGCATCGGCAGGTACATGTGGTGGGTGAACTGCGGCTGGTAGGCGCCGCCACCACCGATCTTCACGCCGCCCCGCTCGCCGCTGGACACCGGAGTGCCGTCGGGCAGCGTCACCGCGGTGTGGCTCCTGTTCCAGCCCACCACCAGTGCACCCGGCGCGGTGCCGTACTGGAAGCCGCGCGCCAGCAGAGCCGACTCCTCGTTGGCGGTGTGAAACCGGTCACCGAAGGCCGGCCGGCCGGTGGCGACGTTCGACACCCACGACGCCAGTCCCGAGCAGTCCGTCCCAGCGGGGCTGTCCCCACCGGTGATGTACGGCGTGCCCGAAACCTGCTGGATGAGCGCCATCAGCGCTTCGAGACCAAACATGACCAGGCACATTAACAATGGCTAACTGAGCGGACCAAAATCTGTGGCAGGCATCACGTTTGACGTTGAAGTTGTTAGGCATTACGCCACAACATAAAACACCAGGTAGCGGGGTGAAAATATGCCGCGCAGACCGGATTTCGACGTTGAAGTGCTGGTAGATGCGGTGTAGGCAGCCCGCCGAGAGTGGTTGGTGGCAGCGTTAATTCAGATTGTTCGACGAATGTTGCTGGTGGACGGGTGAACTGGGTCAGTGGTACCGGCGGTATCGGTGAGAAGGTCTGCCGCGCAAAGTGTATCGGTCGCCCGGCGTGCCGCGTCAGTGAAACGGTTTGTCATTTCGCACTATTCAATGAATTTTGAAACGACGGCCGGTCGGCGCCGCACGGTGCTTGGCTTGAGCCGTCGTCGTGGAGATCACGGCCGGCCGGCGGAGCTGAACCCGCCAGAGCGGGAATCCCGGGCTGCCGGCGCCCGCCGGCGCGATGCTGATCCGAGCCGCTCCGGCGACGGCCCGCCGCCCCCCGACCGACATCGGCGCGCCGGCCTGGTTCCGTGCGCGCCGCGGGGCGCCCGGGTGAGAAGATGGCGACGCGCACGCCGATCAGCGGCCGTTGCCGATGTGGACGTGAGACGGTATCAAGCTATGCAGAACCTCAGCTACCTGACTTATGAAGAGTTCGGGCGGAAGTTCTTCGAGATCGCGGTCACCGAAGAACGCGTGGCAGCTGCGTTCGCCGCGATCGCCGGTGATGAGTTCGAGATGCCCCCGATGCGGCAGGGGCCGGGCGGGATCGCCCGGGTCAGCGCGAAGGTGCGGATCCAACAGCCCCGGGTGGCTCGCGGCCTGGGTGATCTGCTCACGTTCGCCATCCACATTCCGCTGGTGATCGACCTGCTCATCGACCTGCGCCTGGACAAGCAGCGGTTCACCGTGGCCGGTGACATCGCGCTGCGGGCCACGGCTCGAGCCGCCGAACCGTTGCTGCTGATCATCGACGTACCGAAACCGCGGCCGTCCGACATCACCGTGGAGGTGTCGTCGACGTCCATCCGAGGTGAGCTGCTGCGGATCTTCGCCGGGGTCGACGGGGAGATCCGACGGTTCATCGCCAGCTATGTCGCCGACGAGATCGAGAGCCCGCAGTCGCAGCAAGCACAGGTCATCGACGTCGCCGAGCGGCTGGACTCGGCCTGGACGGGCGTCTGACCGGGCGCCGAGGGCCGGGCCGGCCCGCCCCTGGCTACGGGTGGGGTATCGCGGGGATGGCAGGAATCGCCGGGATCGCCGGAATGGCGGGAATGGCGGGAATGGCGGGAACGGCGGGAACGGCAGGCGCTGACGGAACCCGGGGTGCCGCCGGCGCGGGTGCGGGCGTCGCCCCGCCCTGCGGCGCGGGGTGCTCGACGGCAGGTGCCGCACTGGTCAGCGGGGCCTCCGGGACGACGGTCTGTTCCGGCACGGCTTCGTCGGGGGCAATCGGTGTCATCGGGGCCAGCGGAGCGCTGGGCGCGGTGGTGACCTCGCCGTAGCCCCCGTCGTCTGAATCGTTCTCGCAGTCACCGCAGGCGGTCGCCACCGCGCCCACCGCGATCCCTGCCACCACCACCGACAGGACTGACTTTCCGATACCGCGATTCCGCATGGCTGCTCCCGTCGCTCGGTTGACTGGATCTACCCTACGACGGCCCGGCCGACGCGCGGGTTACAGCGTCTGCCGGTAGCCGAAGAACTCGTGATCCTCGTTGTAGCCGCCGTAGCCGCCGCCGACCTCGCGGAAGTGCTCGACGAACTCGATCCCCTTGAGCCACTTGACCATTTTGAAGCCGTGCTGCAATTCGTTACGTAGCCGCAGCGGCGCTCCGTGGCCGTAGCTGAGCGGTTCGTCGTTCATTCGGTACGCCAGCATCGTCAGGTGGTGCTCCATCTGCTCGATGGCGTGGACGTCGTAGTAAAGCCCGCCCTCGGAACCGGGCGCCATGGAATAGAACACCACCCACTTGGCCTCCGGCAGTGGGCTGACGATGTCGAGGACGGTCTTCATCGCCACGCCGCCCCACTTGGCCACCCCCGACCACCCCTGGATGCAGAAGTGCTGGGTGATCTGCTCGTGGTAGGGCAGGGCCTTCAGTTCGTCCAGCGAGAAATCCCTCGGGTGCTCCACCAATCCGTAGACGTGCAGCCGCCAGTCGGCGAAATCCCCGGCGAACATCTCCTTGTACTCGACGGTCTCGGGGTAGGTGCCGTTGTGCCAGAAGTGCGGGGAGATGTGTTCCTCGGTGAAACCGCCGGGTTCGGGGTTGACGTGCTCGAACAGTCGCTGCAGCGGGCCGATCAGTGCGTAGCCGACCCGCTGCACCACCCGCGGATGCCGGTAGGTGAACGGGGTTGCCCACACCCAGGCGAGGGCGGTCACCGCCATCGCCACGGCGAAGACCCAGAAACCGGCGAGACCGGAACCGTCCCGAGCGGCGAACATGTGGTTGAAGTTGCGCACCGCATCGGTGGCGAACACCAACGTCACATGCACCAGGATGAACACCAGGAAGTAGGCCATCACCAAGAAATGCAGCGAACGGGCCAGCTGGATGCTCAGCCGCTTGCTGATGCGCGTCAGCCGCATGGACACCGCTGGGCTCATCCCGATCCCGGTGATCACAGCTGCCGGCGCGGCGATGAACACGGTGGTGAAGTACGCGAGCTGCTGCAGGCCGTTGTAGGCCACCCAGCCGTTGTCGTCGGGCCAGTCCAGCGACAGGTACTGGATGCCCACCGACAACGCGTCGGGGAAGACGGCCCAACTGGTCGGCACGAGGTGGCGCCAATGCCCGGTGGTGAACAGCAGCGCGTAGAACACCGCACCGTTGGCCAGCCACAACACGTCCGCGCCGAGATGCCACCAGCGGGCCAGCCCGATGGCGTGGCGGATCCCGGGCAGGCCGAGTTGGTCGGGCAGGCCCACCGAGTCTTGTTTGGCCGTCCACATCGGGTCCTTCGGGACCGGCCCGGCGATGCGGAACCACTCATCGGTGTCCGGGGTGGCGTTGCGGCTGAAGTACAACCGCGGATGGTCGGCCAGGATCTGGATGCCCGACCGGACGATGAACGTCATCAGGAAAAGATTGAAGAAATGCTGCCAGCCGGCCCAGGCGGGTATTCCCGCGGCTCCGCCGGTCGCGAGGGTACCGGGGTAACGGTGGACGAAGGCGCCGACCGCCGGGAAACCCACCAGGTACCTCGCCACCGCGACAGCGATAACCAGTGCCGCGAAACCAATTGGGAGCAACCACAATAGGTTGAACCATCGGTTTCGGCCGACGCGCAGCCGCGGAGCGGTGGCCATCTTCTCGCCCAGGCCGCCCGCCCAGGTCTCGGGGTCGACGACGTGGTGTGCCGGTGTGAGCTCGTCGCGGTCGCTCGCCAGTGCCGTGCGACCGGTGTGGTGGTTCTCGTCAACGTCTGCCATGACCCGATTCCTCGCCTGATCCGTCAATAAAAATGATTATGATGCGGAATATTAATCGGCGGGGCTGCGAGCTGGATGGGGATTCGATGCCGGGTCCCTGAAGGCGTCGGCGAACCGGCGTCGAACGCACGAAAGGGGCCGGACCCCGACGGGCCGGCCCCTTCCGTGCGGTGGGGAAACGTCAGATCGTCTGGTGGCGACCGAAGAACTTGTGGTCTTCGCTGTAGCCGCCGTGACCGCTGCCGATCTCCTTGTAGGACGCCACGAACTCGATGCCCTTGATCCACTTGACCAGCTTGTAGCCGTGCTGCAACTCGTTGCGCAGCCGCAGCGGGCGACCGTGCATGTAGGGCAGCGGCTCGTCGTTCATGTTGTAGGCGAGCATCGACATGTGATGCCACATCTGGTCCACCGGGTGCGCGTTGTAGTAGATACCGCCGGTGGCGCCCAGGCCCATCGAGTAGAACACCACCCATTTCGCCTCGGGTAGTGGCTTGACGATCTCCATGATCGTCGACATCTGCACGCCACCCCACTTGGCCACCCCGGACCAGGCCTGCACGCAGAAGTGTTGGGTGATCTGGTCGTGGTAGGGCAGCGCCTTGAGGTCTTCCAGGCTGAATTCCATCGGGTTCTCGACCAACCCGTACACCTTGAGCCGCCAGTCCTTGAAGTCGCTGGCCTCGTGCTCCTTGTACTCGACGGTCTCGGGCAGCCGACCGTTGCGCCAGTGGAACGGCGAGATGTCGTCCTCGGTGAAGGTGCCGGGCTTGGGGTTGAGCTTCTCCAGCGAACGCTGGAAGGGCCCGATCAGGGCGAAGCCCACCTTCTGCACCACCCGCGGGTATTTGATCGTGAGCGGGGTCGCGGCGAACCAGGCGACGATGCACACCGCGGCGGCCGCGCAGAAGACATAGAAGCCCGTGGCGCTGTGGCATCCCGGCTCGGCGCCTTCGACACAACCGCGCGCGGCGAACATGTGGTTGAGATTGTCGAACGCGTCGGTGGCGAACACCATCGTGACGTGGACCAGGATGAACATCAGGAAGTAGACCAGCACCAAGAAGTGCAGTGAGCGTGCCACCTGGATGTTGAGCCGCAGGTGCTTGCTGATCAGCCCGAGGCGCTGGGACAGCGCCGGCGACATGCCCAGGCCGGTGATCACCGCGGCCGGGGCGGCGACGAACACCGTGACGAAGTAGGAGATCAGCTGCAGCGCGTTGTAGTTGGTCCAGGTATGGTCGTCGGGCCAGTTCAACGACATGTACTGGATCATCACCGAAGCGGCGTGCGGGAAGACGTCCCAGCTGGTGGGGATGATCCGGCGCCATTGGTCGGTGCTGAACAGCAGGACGTAGAACACCGCGCCGTTGAGCAGCCACAGCACGTCCAGGCCCAGGTGCCACCAGCGGGCCAGCCCGATCGAATGCCGGAAGCCCGGCAGCCCGAAGTGGCGCGGCAGCGCGACGGTGTCGGCGTTGGCCGTCCAGTACGGGTCGTCCGGGACCGGGGGGCCCACCCGCAGCCATTCGTCTTTACCGGGCGTCGAGTTGCGGCTGAAGTACAGCCGCGGGTGGTCGCAGAGAATTTGGATTCCGGACCGGATGATGAACATCATCATGAACAGGTTGAAAAAGTGCGTCCAGCCGAGCCACGCGGGCAGCCCGCTTTCGACCTTCGTCGACGGCATGCTGCCGGGGTATTCGGCGATGAACTCCTCCACACCGGGGATGTTGCGGATACCCTTGCCGGCCGCGATCGCCGTGAGCAGCCCGACGAAGCCGATCGGAATCAGCCACAACAGGTTCAACCACCTGTCGCGGCCGATCCGCAGGTGCGGGGCGATCGCCCGCCGGGACAGGTCGAAACCGCCCCCGTATGTCTCGACGTCGACGGTGTCGTCGTGATTCTTGTGAATCTCGGTGCGGTAGCCCTGCTCCAGCTCCAGTTCGACGTCCACGACGTCGGTGGGGTAGTTCACGCGGTGAGTGGTCTCTTCCGTCGCTGGTGAAGTGGCCGGCCCCCGAGGGTCGAGCTGGCCCTCAGCGCCCTGTCCGTCGATCGTCGTCACGCCCGCGACAGTACAACCGTCGGCGTCGTGGGCCGCCGCTCTGACACCAAATGCACAGGTTCTTAGCAGCAACCTCGGACCTGCAGATGCGTCCCGCGGGGCGCGGGTCGCGGCCGCGGATGCGGTTTTGACCCGCGAGCCCGTCACCGGCCCGGATTCCCGAGTCGGCGGCTTTCGATCGGCACGATTTTTTCCGGGAGCGGATCCGGGTTCCGGCCGGGCGGCGCGCCGTTGCGCTCAGGTGTATCTCGCGCGTAACTGACCGTTCACCTGACGCGCTCATAATCCGAGTCAGAATCGCGGACCCGAATTCGCCATCGCTGCCGGATTGCAATCTGCGCGGGGGGCGGTCGCTGCGCAACACGGCTAGCATGCGCAGTGGAGAAACTTGTGATCAGGCAGGGGTAGATGACGACCAATATGGCACCGGAACGGCGTCGTAGCCGGCCAGTCCGATCGGCGGGGGTTGGGGCGCACCGTGGCTGACGAACAGCGGGGGCCCGGTTACGGCCTGGGGTTGTCGACACGTACCCAGATGACCGGGTATCAGTTCCTGGCGCGGCGGACCGCGATGGCGTTGACCCGCTGGCAGGTTCGGATGGAAGTCGAACCCGGCCGGCGCCAAGCGCTGGCCGTGGTCGCCTCGGTGTCGGCGGCCTCGGTCATCTGTCTGGGTGCGCTGCTGTGGTCGTTTCTGAGCCCATCGGGTCAACTGAACGAATCGCCCATCATCGCCGACCGCGACTCCGGGGCGCTGTATGTGCGGGTCGGCGACACCTTATATCCGGCACTGAATTTGGCATCGGCCCGGCTGATCGCCGGTCGCGCCGACAATCCGCACAAAGTGCGCTCGGCGCAGATCGCCGAGCAGCCGCACGGCCCGCTGGTCGGTATCCCGGGCGCGCCGTCGGACATTCTGCCGACTTCACCGTCGTCGTCGTCGTGGTTGATCTGCGACACCGTGGCCAACGTGCAGGGGGTCGGAGCGCCGTCGCCGGTCACGGTGACGGTGATCGACGGCAGCCCGGACCTCAACTCCCGCCGCCGGGTGCTCGACGGCCCGGACGCCGTCGTGCTGCGCTACAACGACGAGTCGTGGGTCGTTCGGCAGGGCCGGCGCTCGCGTATCGATGCCGCCGACCGGGCGGTGCTGTTGCCGCTGGGCCTCACCCCCGAACAGGTCGAGCATGCGCGGCCGATGAGTCAGGCGCTCTTCGACGCGTTGCCGGTCGGCCCGGAGCTGGCGGTGCCGTTCGTCCCGGAGGCCGGCCGCCCGCCGGCCTTCCCCAACGCCCCCGGGCCGGTTGGAACCGTCTTCACCACGCCGCAATTGGCTGGGCCGCAGCAGTATTCGGTGGTGCTCATGGACGGCGTGCAGACGGTGTCGTCGGTGGTGGCGCGCATCCTGCAGAACGCCGGGGCGACTGCGGGCGGCGCACCGGTGGTGGTGGCGCCGCCGGAGCTGGCGAAGATGCCGGTGGTCACCGGGCTGGACCTGTCGGCCTACCCGGAAGGACCGCTCAAGGTCGTCGACATGAAGGAGAACCCGTCCACGTGCTGGTGGTGGGAGCGGTCCAGTGGTGACAGCCGGGCCCGGGTCCAGGTGGTGTCCGGCCCCACGATTCCCGTGCCGCAGAAGCAGATCAACCGGGTGGTGTCGCTGGTGAAGACCAATAACAACAACATGCCGCAGGCCGACCGGGTCTACTTCGGTCCGGGCTACGGCAACTTCGTCGCGGTGACCGGCAACGATCCAGACGCCTCCACGCGGGAATCGCTGTGGTGGCTGTCTGCCTCGGGGGTGCGTTTCGGGGTGCCCGGCGACGATGAGCGCAAGGCGCTGGGGCTGGTCAGCGAGCCCGCACTGGCACCGTCGGTGGCGTTGCGCCTGCTGGCGCACGGCCCGACGCTGTCCCGCCAGGACGCCCTGGTACGTCATGACACCCTGCCGACCGATATGAGCCCTGCAGAATTGGCGGTGCCCAAGTGAAACGTGGATTCGCCCGGCCGACGCCGGAACGCGCTCCGGTGGTCAAGCCGGAGAACATCGTCTTGCCCACGCCGCTGAGCGTGCCGCCGCCGGAAGGCAAGCCGTGGTGGCTGGTGGTGGTCGGGGTGTTGGTCGTCGGCCTGCTGGTCGGCATGGTCTCGATGACCGTGGCCAACGGCTCCCGGATGTTCCTGGGCGCCGGCGCCATCTTCCCGATCTTCATGATCGGCGGCATCGCGATGATGATGTTCGGCGGCCGCTTCGGCGGTGGCGCCCAGCAACTGAGCCGTCCCAAGCTCGACGCGATGCGCGCCCAGTTCATGCTCATGCTGGACCGGCTGCGCGAGTCGGCCGCAGAGTCCGCAGACAGCATGGACGCCAACTACCGGTGGTACCACCCGGCGCCCTCCACGCTTTCCGCGGCGGTCGGGTCGTCGCGGATGTGGGAGCGTCAACCCAACGGCAAAGACCTCAACTTCGGGCTGGCCCGGGTCGGGGTGGGCATGACGCGGCCCGAGGTCACCTGGGGTGAGCCGCAGAATATGCCGACCGACATCGAGCTCGAACCGGTGACCGGAAAGGCGCTGCAGGAGTTCGGGCGCTACCAGAGCGTGGTCTACAACCTGCCCAAGATGGTCTCGCTGTTGGTCGAGCCCTGGTATTCACTGGTCGGCGACCGTGAGCACGTGCTCGGGCTGATGCGTGCCATCATCTGCCAGTTCGCCTTCTCCCACGGGCCCGACCACCTGCGGATGGTCGTCGTCACTTCCGATGTGGAGCAGTGGGATTGGGTGAAATGGCTGCCGCACTTCGGCGACCCCCGCCGGCAGGACGCCGCCGGTAACGCCCGCATGGTGTACGGCTCGGTGCGCGACTTCGCCACCGAACACGCCGACCTGTTCTCCGGGCGCGGCTCCTTCATGCCGCGGCACGCCAGCTCGTCGGCGGAGACGCCGACGCCGCACCACCTGATCGTCGTCGACGGCGTCGATCCGCAATGGGAGTACGTCAACACCACCGAGGGCATCGACGGCGTCACGTTCTTCGACCTGACCGGCGCCCCGGAGTGGCGAGGGGTGTCACAGCGGGTGCTGCGCTTCGACGACAAGGGCATCATCAACGCCCTGCCGCGCGACCGCGACACCTGGATGGTCATCGACGACAACGAGTGGTTCTTCGCCCTGGCCGATCAGCTCAGCCTGACCGACGCCGAGCAGTTCGCGCAGCGGATGGCGCACTGGCGGCTCGCCGAGGCCTACGAAGAGATCGGCCAGCGCGTGACGCACCACATCGGGGCTCGCGACATCCTCTCCTACTACGGCATCGAGGATGCCGGCCGCATCGACTTCAACCAGCTGTGGACGAGCCGGCAGAACGAGGGCAGCCGGGCTCGGTTGCGCGTCCCGTTCGGCAACCGCTCCGACAACGGCGAGCTGCTGTTCCTCGACATGAAGTCACTGGACGAGGGGGGCGACGGCCCGCACGGCGTCATGTCGGGAACCACCGGCTCGGGTAAGTCGACGCTGGTGCGCACCGTGATCGAGTCGCTGCTGTTGGGGCATTCGCCCGACGAGCTGCAATTCGTGCTGGCCGACCTCAAGGGTGGTTCGGCGGTCAAGCCGTTCTCCGGGGTGCCGCACGTGTCGCGGATCATCACCGACCTGGAAGATGACCAGGCGCTGATGGAGCGCTTCCTGGAAGCCATGTGGGGCGAGATCGCCCGCCGCAAGTCGATGTGTGATAGCGCGGGCGTCGACGGCGCCAAGGAGTACAACGAGATCCGGTCCCGGATGGCCGCCCGCGGGGACCACAGTCTGCCGCCGCTGCCGATGCTCGTCGTGGTGATCGACGAGTTCTACGAGTGGTTCCGCATCATGCCGACGGCGGTGGAGGTGCTGGACTCGATCGGCCGGCAGGGCCGCGCCTACTGGGTGCACCTGATGATGGCATCGCAGACCATCGAGAGCCGCGCCGAGAAGCTGATGGAGAACATGGGCTACCGGCTGGTGCTCAAGGCGCAGACGGCCGGTGCCGCACAGGCCGCCGGCGTGCCGAACGCGGTGAACCTGCCGGGCAAGGCGGGCCTGGGCTATTTCCGCAAGAGCGGCGAAGAGGTCATCCGCTTCCAGGCCGAGTTCCTGTGGCGCGACTATCAGCGCGGCGGCATTCTCGACGACGAACAGCTGCCGCAGGTGCACTCCATCGACTACATCCGGCCGCAGCTGTTCACCACCGCGTTCACCCCGCTGGAGGTGAGCGTGAGCGGCACCGAACTCGAAGCGGCCGACGAGATGCCGGCCATCACCGCCACCCCCGCCGAGGAGCCCGCCGCCGAGGAAGAGGACTGGATCCGGATTCCCAAGGTGGGCACGGTGATCATCGATCAGCTGCGCCAGATCGATTTCGAGCCGTATCGGCTGTGGCAGCCGCCGCTGGACGACCCGGTGGCCGTCGACGACCTGGTGAACCGCTACCTGGGCCACCCGTGGCAGGAGAACTACGGTACCCGCCGAGACCTGGTGTTCCCCATCGGTGTCATCGACCGGCCGTTCAAGCACGACCAGCCACCGTGGACGGTGGACACCTCCGGGCCCGGCGCCAACGTGCTGATCCTGGGGGCCGGCGGTGCCGGCAAGACGACGGCGCTGCAGACGCTGATCTCCGCGGCGGCGCTGACCCACACCCCCGAGCAGGTCCAGTTCTACTGCCTGGCCTACAGCGGCACCGCGCTGACCACGGTCGCCACCCTGCCGCACGTGGGCAGTGTCTGCGGGCCGACGGACCCCGACGGGGTCCGGCGCACGGTGGCCGAACTGCTGGCGCTGGTGCGCACCCGCAAGCGCAGCTTCCTCGAGAACGATGTGGCCTCGATGGATGTCTTCCGGCGTCGCAAGTTCGACGGCGCCCCCGGAAGCGTGCCCAACGACGGTTTCGGTGACGTCTACCTGGTGGTCGACAACTACCGTGCGCTGTCCGAGGACAACGAGGTGCTCGTCGAACAGGTCAACCAGATCATCAACCAGGGCCCCTCGTTCGGCGTGCACGTGGTCGTGACCGCCGACCGCGAGTCGGAGCTGCGGCCCCCGGTCCGAAGCGGCTTCGGGTCCCGGGTCGAGCTGCGGCTGGCTGCGGTGGAGGACGCCAAGTTGGTGCGTTCCCGGTTCGCCAAGGACGTCCCGGTCAAACCGGGCCGGGGCATGGTCGCGGTCAACTACGTGCGCCTGGACAGCGACCCCCAGTCCGGTCTGCACACGTTGATCGCCCGGCCTGCGATGGCCGACACCGACCATCACGTATTCGAGTCCGACAGCGTGGGCGCCGCGGTCAGCCAGGTGGCGGTGGGCCGGGTGCGCCCGGTGCGGCGGCTGCCGGCGCGGTTCGGGCTGGACGAGGTGCGGGCCGTCGCGGCCAACGACCAGCGCGAAGGCGTCGGGGCCGGCGGTATCGCGTGGGCCATCTCCGAACTCGACCTGCAGCCGGTCTATCTGAACTTCGCCGAGAACGGGCACCTGATGGTGACTGGGCGCCGCGAATCCGGCAAGACCACCACGCTGGCGACCATCATGAGTGAGATCGAGCGGCTGTACGCGCCCGGCTCCAGCACCGCGCCGCCCACCACGCAGCGGTCGGCGCAGGTGTGGCTGATCGACCCCCGTCGGCAGCTGCTGACCACCCTGGGCTCGGACTACGTGGAGAAGTTCGCCTACAACATGGACGGCGCGGTGGCGCTCATCAACGAGCTGGCCGCCACGCTGGCCAACCGTGAGCCGCCGCCGGGTCTGTCGGCCGAGGAACTGCTGTCGCGTACCTGGTGGAGCGGGCCGGACATCTTCTTGATCATCGACGACATCCAGCAGTTCCCGCCTGGATTCGACTCACCGTTCCAGAAGGCCGCCCCCTGGGTGACCCGCGCGGCCGACGTGGGCCTGCACGTGATCGCCACCCGGACCTTCGGCGGCTGGTCGTCGGCCGGTAGTGATCCGCTGCTGCGGGCGCTGCACCAGGCCAATGCGCCGCTGCTGGTGATGGATGCCGACCCGGACGAGGGCTTCATCCGCGGCAAGATGAAGGGCGGTCCGCTGCCCCGCGGACGTGGCCTGCTGATGGCCGAGGACACCGGGGTGTTCGTGCAGGTCGCCGCCACGGAGCTGCGGCGGGCACCGACCCAGGAACGTACCGCCGCGCCGGTGCGCTGAGCTGCCCCGTCGCGACAACCGCCGTGGCGTCCGTAACGGCGCCGCGGCGGTTGCTGGCGGCGGAACTTTCAGCAGCGCCGCCGGCAATTCGCCGCGGCCAGATTTAAACGGCGGGCCTCGTTGCGGCCACTGCGGCGAGACGCCCGCGGACCCACTCCGCAGGTGAATTACAGTCTCGTGTTTCGGCAGGTCGTCGCTGTTTTGTGTGCCGCGCCACTCCTCGCGGGCCCCACCAGATGAACAGTTGCTGTCGGCAGGTGAACAGTAGGCATAATCGGCCGTTTCGGCCTTTCCGAGCCTTTAAGCTTTGTGGCGGAAAGATTGCTGACAGCGATCCGAGGAGGATTGTCAATGTCGTTCGTGAACACGCAACCGGAGGCGCTCGCCGCCGCTGCGGGGAACCTGAGCGGTATCGGATCAGCGCTCAACGCGCAGAACGCCGCTGCTGCGGCCCCGACCACCGGTGTGGTCCCGGCCGCCGCCGACGAGGTCTCGGCGTTGACCGCTGCGCAGTTCGCCGCCCACGCGACGATGTACCAGCAGGTGAGCGCTCAGGCCGCGGCGATCCACGAGATGTTCGTCGCGACCCTCAACAACAGCGCCACCTCCTATGCAGCCACCGAGGCGGCCAACGCGGCTTCGGCCGGCTGAGCGGATTGAACGAGCAGGAGTGACGGCCATGCCGGCGACCTAAGACAACGACGTCAACCAACCGACCGACGAACTTCAGACAAGGAGAGACAAGTGGCAACACGTTTTATGACCGACCCGGATGCGATGCGGGCGATGGCGGGGCGTTTCGACGTTCACGCGCAGACGGTGGAGGATGAGGCGCGCCGGATGTGGGCGTCGTCGACCAACATCTCCGGTGCGGGGTGGGGTGGTCTGGCCGAGCGGACCTCGATGGACACCATGGGTCAGATGCAGACGGCGTTTCGCAACATCGTGAACATGCTGCACGGGGTGCGCGATGGGTTGATCCGTGACGCCAACCACTACGAGCAGCAGGAAGCTGCTTCCCAGCAGATCCTGTCGAGCTAGAAGGAGAACCACAGATGAGCATCAACTACCAGTTCGGTGATGTGAATGCCCACGGTGCGTTGATCCGTGCTCAGGCTGCCTCGTTGGAGGCCGAGCACCAGGCGATCGTGCATGACGTGTTGGCGGCCGGGGATTTCTGGGGTGGCGCCGGTTCGGTGGCCTGCCAGGAGTTCGTGGCGCAGTTGGGCCGCAATTTCGCGGTGATCTACGAGCAGGCCAACGCCCACGGTCAGAAGGTGCAGACCGCCGGCAACAACATGGCCAACACCGACGCCTCCGTCGGCTCCAGCTGGGCCTGACCGACCCGCAATCCGCAGCGCGGCAGCACACCGACCCACCGGTGTGCTGCCGCGTGCTGCAATTGGTGGGATGGTGGCAGGCGTTCCCACGCCGCAGCGTGATCCAATAGCCAAGTACGTCGGCAAAGGTAGAGGAGGGTAGTGATGGATCCGAGCACCCGCACAGACATCACCGTCAACGTCGAGGGTTTCTGGCTGCTGCAAGCGCTGCTGGATATTCGCCACGTTGCCCCCGAATTGCGTTGCCGACCCTACGTTTCCACCGATTCGAACGATTGGCTGTCGGAACATCCCGGCATGGCCGTGATGCGTGAGCAGGGCATCGTCGTCGACGACCAGGTCAACGAGACCGTCGCCGCCCGGATGAAGGTGCTGGCCGCGCCCGACCTCGAGGTGGTCGCCCTGCTGTCGCTGGGCAAGCTGCGCTACGGCGTCATCGACGACGAAGACCAGCCGCCCGGCACCCGCGACATCCCGGACAACGAGTTCCGCGTGCTGCTGGCGCGGCGCGGCGAGCACTGGGTATCGGCGGTGCGGGTCGGCACCGACATCACCGTCGACGACGTCTCGGTGACCGATGCCGCCTCGATCGCCGCGCTGGTGATCGACGGCATGGAATCCATCCACCACGCCGACCCGGCGCAGATCACCGCGGTCAACGTGCCGATGGAGGAGATGCTCGAGGCGACTCAGAGCTGGCAGGACTCCGGCTTCAACATCTTCACCGGGGGAGACCTGCGCCGGATGGGGATCAGCGCTGCCACCGTCGCAGCGCTGGGCCAGGCGCTGTCCGAGCCGGCTGCGGAGGCCGCGGTGTACGCGCGGCAATACCGCGATGACGCCAAGGGCCCGAGCGCGTCGGTGCTGTCGCTCAAAGACGGATCCGGCGGCCGGATCGCGCTTTATCAGCAGGCGCGCACCGCCGGATCGGGCGAAGCGTGGCTGGCGATCTGCCCGGCCACCCCGCAACTGGTTCAGGTGGGTGTCAAAACCGTGCTCGACACCCTGCCCTACGGCGCCTGGAAAACGCACCGGAGGGTCTAACCGGTGCACCGGGACTACCGGCACCGAAATGTCGTGTGACGCACCGGGAAATTGCCGGTAAACGCCAATCGTGCGAATAACATGCATTGCCTTTAGAATTGGACAGACTTTGAAATGACAAATTGCGAGGCGGCAGCTATGGGTTCAGTATTCGTCGATCAGGGGGTGCGGCCATGACCACGGCGATCGAAGCACCGCAGCCGGGCGGTGAAGTCGCGACGTCCGCGCCGCGTGCGGTGGTGGTCGGCGTCATGGCCGGCGACGGTGTCCAGATCGGGACGCTGCTGGACGCCGACGCGCCCGTGTCGGTGATGCTGGACCCGCTGCTCAAGGTGATCAACGGCCGGCTGGCCGAGCTCGATGAGCCCACCCTGCAGGCCGACGGACGCGGCCGCTGGGTGCTGTGCCTGGTCGACGGCACGGCGCTGCGGCCGAACCAGTCGCTGACCGAACAGGACGTCTACGACGGCGACCGGCTGTGGCTGCGGTTCATCGAGGACCGGGAGCGGCGTTCACCGGTCATCGAACACATCTCCACGGCGGTATCGGTGAACCTGGCCAAGCGGTTCGCCCCGGTCAATGCGGTGACCGCGGTGCGCGTCGGGGTGTCGACCCTGGCGCTGGGCGTGCTGTTGGCGACCGGACTGCTCGCCGCTTGGCGCGTCCAGCACGACAACTGGCTGACGGCCGGATTCAGTGCGGGGCTGGCGCTACTGGTGCTGATCGCCGCCGCGCTGATCCTGATCCAGGCGCGCAACGCCTCCGACCGGTGGGCCGGCGACATGCTGCTGTCCAGCGGGCTGGTTCCGCTGGTTGTGGCCGCCGCGGCAGCGGTGCCCGGCGAGGTCGGCGCGGCGCAGGCTGCGCTGGGCTTCGGCGTCGCCGGCATCGCCGCACTGTCGGTCATTCGCCTCACCGGACGGCAGCTGGCCGCCTACTCGGCCGTCACCGTCATCAGCGCGGCGGTGATGTTCGCCGGCGTCCTGCGGATGCTGTTCCTGACCGGGGCGGTGACCCTCATGGCGTGCGTGTACCTGGCCTGTGTGCTCGCCTACCAGTGGGCACCGTCGCTGTCGCGGTGGCTCGCCGGGCTGCGCCTGCCGGTCTTCCCGTCGGCGACGAGTCGTTGGGTGTTCGAGGCTCGTCCCGACCTGCCCACCACGGTGGTGAGCAAGCCCGGCGCCGCGCCGTCCCTGGAGGGGCCGGAGTCGGTCCGCGAGGTGGTGCTGCGCGCCGAGCGGGCACGATCCTTCCTGACCGGCCTGCTCACCGGGCTGGGCGTGTTGATCGCGGTGTGTGTCACCGGCCTGTGCGACCCGCACTCGGACCGATCGTGGCTGCCGTTGCTGCTGGCCGGTCTGACGGCAGGGTTCCTGGTGCTGCGAGGCCGTTCCTTCCGGGACCGGTGGCAGGCGGTCACGGTGACGCTGACCGGCCTGGTGATCGTTGCCGCGGTGGTGGTGCGCTTCGTGGTGGTGCTGTGGACGCCCACGACGCTGGTGGTCGGGGCGGCGGTGCTGGTACTGGTGCCGATGTTCGGGCTGTTGTCCGCGGTGATCGTGCCCAACACCATCTACAGTCCGCTGTTCCGCAAGTTCGTCGAGTGGATCGAATACCTGTGCCTGATGCCGTTGTTCCCGTTGGCGCTGTGGTTGATGAATACCTATGAAGCGATCCGGTACCGGTAGGGGCGTGCGTCGGCTGCAGCGCACCGCGGCGGCCGGTGCCGCGATGATCATGATGGCCAGCGGCTCACTGGCCGGGATGCCGGTCGCCGGTGCGATCGAACGGCCCGGCATCGACCCCGGAGCGTTGCCGCCGGACGGTCCGCCCGGGCCGCCGCAGACGATGCGGCAGACCTCGTACTGCACCGAGGTCGGCGTGTTGCCCGACACCGACTTCCGGGTGCAGCCGGCCTACATGGACATGCTCAACCTGCCGGAGGCCTGGAAGTTCAGCCGTGGCGGCGGAGTGAGCGTCGCGGTCATCGACACCGGGGTGACTCCCCACCCGCGGATGCCGAACCTCATCGGTGGCGGCGACTACGTGATGGCGGGCGGGGACGGGTTGTCGGACTGTGACGCGCACGGCACCCTGGTGGCGTCGCTGATCGCTGCGCTGCCGGACAACGGGGTGACCCCGCTGCCGCCGCCACGCCAGACCCGGCGACCGCCGTCGGTTCCCACCAACGAACCCTCGCCACCGCCACCGGTGCCGCAGACGACGATCATGGTGATGCCGCCGCCCCCGGCGCCGCCACCACCGCCGGCAGAGGGGGAGGAACCGGGCAACGGTCCGCCCGCCCAGCATCCCGCGCCGGCCCCCCCGCCTGCGCCCGCCCCGCCGCCGGCTCCGGCTCCGGGACCCGCTCCCGGTCCGGCTCCCGGTCCTGCCAATGGTGCGGCGTCGTCCACCCACACCACCGACGCCGGAACCGTGCGATCGGCGGGCTCTGCCGGGCGGGCGCGCATCGCCCCGGTCGACTTCCGCGCGCCGAAGGCACCACCGCCGCCGGGGCCGGCGCCCGACGCGTTCAGCGGGGTGGCCCCCGATGTGCAACTGATCTCGATCCGGCAGAACAGCCAGGCATTCGGCCCCAAGGAGCCGTTCGGCGACGGGCAGGATCCGCAGCTGCGGGAGAAGACCGACGGCATCCGCACCATGGCGCGAGCGATCGTCCACGCCGCCAACATGGGCGCCGGGGTCATCAACATCTCCCACGCCATCTGCATGAACGTGCGCACCCTCATCGATCAGGCCGATCTGGGCGCAGCGGTGCGCTACGCCGCGGTCGAGAAGAACGCGGTGATCGTCGCCGCCGCCGGCGACACGAGTTGGCGCGACTGCAAGCAGAACCCGATCTACAACGCTATGCGGCCCGACGACCCGCGCGACTGGAACGGGGTCAACACCGTGGTGACGCCGGCCTGGTACGACGAGTACGTGCTGACGGTCGGTGCGGTGGATTCGGCAGGAGCGCCACTGGGCAAGACGAGCGTCGCCGGTCCCTGGGTGTCGATCGCCGCACCCGGCACCGACATCGAGGGCCTCTCGCCGCGCGATGACGGGCTGATGAACGCGGTCGACGGCCCGGAGAACTCACTGCTGGTGCCGTCGGGCACCGGTTTCTCGACGGCGATCGTGTCCGGCGTGGCGGCGCTGGTACGGGCCAAATACCCGGAATTGTCGTCGCATCAGGTGATCAACCGGCTGATTCGCACGGCGCGGCCACCGGCACGCGGCGTCGACAACGTGGTGGGTTACGGCATCATTGACCCGGTGGCGGCGCTGACGTGGGATGTTCCCGACGTTGCGCCCCAACCGCCGGAACGGCTGTCGGCGCCGCTGCAGGTGCCGCCGATGCCGCCGGAACGCGACATGACCCCGGCGTGGGTCGCCGGGGCCGGGCTGTTGGCGGCGGTCGCGGCGGCCGGTGTGGCACTGGGAGTGGCAGCATTGCGACGATCACGTAGGAACCGATGAAGGCACAGCACGCAGTAGGTCTGAACCTGTCATGGACGCGGGTGACCATCGTCTTTCTGATCGACATCGGGATACTGGTGCTGGCCGGCCGGTGGCCCGGCGACGAGCAGGTCGCCGTCTACGCATGGTGGTCGGGCGTCGGCGTCGCGGTGCTGGTCGCAATCATCGCGCTGGTCACCTACCGGCAGGTGCCGATCAGCACGATGTGGGCGGCATGGTTCGCCGATCAATTCGCCGACACGGAGACGGCACTGAGCCGCGGCCGCACTCCGGCAGTCGATCATCACCGCCGCTTCGGGCGGGAGCCGATCGGTATGCGCGAGCACCAGGGCCGATTGGTGACGGTGATCGCGGTGGGCGGTCGGCCGGTGCAGGCGACCGGCCGGCATCGACGCGGGTTGGAGCCGGCGGCCCTCCCACTGGAGCGGCTCGCCGGCGGGTTGCGCCAGTTCGACGTGCGATTGGACAGCATCGACATCGTCTCGGTGGGCACCCGCAGTGCGCCCCGTGACAGCGAGGACGTCGACTTCGACGACACCCCGTCGATGCCCGACCACCGGCGGACCTGGCTGGTGCTGCGGATGGACCCGCAGCACAACGTCAACGCGGTGGCGGCACGCGACTCGCTGGCCGCGACCCTGACGGCGGCCACCGAGCGGTTGGCCGAGGAGATCGACGGACGCCTGATCAGTGCGCGACCGCTGCGCGCCGATGAATTCGACGACGTCGACGAGGCCACGCTGGCGGGACTGGAGGCCGCACAACTTTCGCACCGGCTGTTCCGCAATCGGCCGGAGGGCCACGTCACCAATTTCTGGCTGTCACCGGCCGATATCACCGACGAGAACCTCGAGCATCTGTGGTACCCGGAGACCGATGCGACGGTGGTGACGGTCCGGCTCGCCCCGGGGGGCGGCCGGACGACCAGCGTATCGGTGCTGGTGCGGTACCACAGCGCCGGCAAGCTGGGCCGCAACGTGCGCGCCGCACTGAACCGGTTCGTGGGCCGGCGCCAGCTGGAGGCGGTCTGCGCCAGCCTTCCGGCACCCACCTCGCATCCACGCATGCCCGTGCCCGGCCGGGACCTGCAGAACGGCGAACACCTGGTCGTGTCGGTGGATGCGTTGCAGGAGTACGCCGTTCCGGCATCTGGGACGCGGCCGTGACCAGCCCGCAGTCGGCGGCGACCGACGCCCGCAACGCCATGGTGGCCGGGATGCTGGCCTCCGGGATCTCGGTCAACGGGCTGCAGCCGAGCCACAACCCGCAGGTGGCGTTGCAGATGTTCACCACCGCCACCACGATCGACCCGAGCATGTGCGACGCCTGGCTGGCCCGGGTGCTGGCCGGTGACTCCGACATCGAGGTGTTGGCGAACGCCTGGGCGACCGTCCGCACGTTCGGCTGGGAGACGCGCCGACTGGGCTTGTCCGACTTGGAATTCCATCCCGAGGTCTCCGACGGGATGTTCCTGCGGCTGCGGATCACCAGCGTGGAGTCGCTGGCCGCCGCCTACGCCGCCGCGCTGGCCGAAGCCAAGCGCTATGAGGAGGCGGCGAAGCTGCTCGACGGCATCGAGCCGCGCAACCCGTTCGAAACGGAGCTGGTCGGCTACGTGCGCGGCATGCTGTACTTCCGGACCGGCCGCTGGCCCGACGTGCTCAAGCAGTTCCCGGCGGCGGCGCCGTGGCGCCAGCCCGAGCTCAAGGCGGCCGCCGCCGCGATGGCCACCACGGCGCTGGCCTCGCTAGGGGTGTTCGAGGAGGCGACCCGACGGGCCCAGGAGGCCATCGAGGGCGACCGGGTGCCCGGTGCCACCAACGTCGCGCTCTACACCCAGGGCATGTGCATGCGCCACCTCGGCCGTGAAGACGAGGCCGCTGAGTTGCTGCGCCGGGTGTATTCGCGTGACGCGAAGTTCGCGCCTGCCCGCGAGGCCCTGGACAACCTGGACTACCGGCTGATCCTGACCGACCCGGAGACCATCGAGGCCCGCACGGATCCGTGGGACCCGGACAGCGCCCCGACCCGGGAACAGGCCGAGGCGCACCGGCACGCCGAAGAGGCCGCCAGATACCTGGCCGAGGGCGACGCGGAGCTGGCCGCCATGCTCGGCATGGAGCAGGCCAAGCGGGAGATCAAGCTGATCAAGGCGACCACCAAGGTGAACCTGGCGCGTACCAAGATGGGACTGCCCGTCCCGGTGACATCCCGCCACACGCTGTTGCTCGGTCCACCCGGCACCGGCAAGACGTCGGTGGCGCGCGCCTTCACCAAGCAACTGTGCGGTCTGACGGTGCTGCGCAAGCCACTGGTGGTCGAGACCAACCGTTCCAAGCTGCTGGGCCGCTACATGGCCGACGCGGAGAAGAACACCGAGGAACTGCTCGAGGGTGCGCTCGGCGGCGCGGTGTTCTTCGATGAGATGCACACCTTGCACGAACGCGGCTACAGCCAAGGCGACGCCTATGGCAATGCGATCATCAACACGCTGCTGCTCTACATGGAGAACCACCGCGACGAGCTGGTGGTGTTCGGAGCCGGCTACGCCAACGCCATGGACAAGATGCTCGAGGTGAACCAGGGCTTGCGGCGACGGTTCTCGACGGTGATCGAGTTCTACAGCTACACCCCGCCGGAACTGCTGGAACTGACCAAGATGATGGGCGCCGAGAACGAGGACGTGGTCACCGACGAAGCGGTCGAGGGGCTGCTGCCGTCCTACACCAAGTTCTACGCTGACGAAAACTACTCCGAGGACGGCGATCTGATCCGCGGCATCGACGTGCTGGGCAACGCCGGATTCGTACGCAACGTGGTGGAGAAGGCGCGGGACCACCGCAGCTTCCGGCTCGACGACTCCGAACTCGACGCGGTGCTGGCGGGCGACGTCACCGAATTCAGCGACGAATGGCTGCACAAGTTCAAGGAATTGACCCGCGAGGACCTCGCCGAAGGGCTCAGCGCGGCGGTCGCCGAGAAGAAGCCGTCCTGACCCGACAGCATCCCGCCAGCCGATTCACAGTGGCCAGGCCTCCTGTTCGGGTTGACGGCCGGTGCCAGCGGTGCCACCATTGCGCAGATAAGGGGGCCGGTGTCTCACCCCGGCCCGTCGGTATCGGCGGTGTGAGGAGGTGACGACGAGACTTGTGTCCCGGTGATTGTGCCTATCGGGGGTCGCTGAGTGTTTCGATCCGATCCGCCTTCGGCACCGTATCTGATTTCTGAACTGTCCTTGAACCGTGTTGTAGTGAGCCCCACTCCGCGATGACGCCTAACGTTGTCAGCGGGTGCACGCTCGACGCACCCGGTGAACGCCGGTCCTTCGGCGGCCGGCACCTTTCGGAGGAGGCCCGATGAGTTTTGTGAACACCCAACCGGAGGCCCTGACCGCGGCCGCAGGCAATCTGGCCGCCATCGGGTCGGCCCTGAGCGCCCAGAACGCCGCGGCGGCAACGCCCACCACGGGCGTCGTTCCGGCTGCCGCGGACGAGGTCTCGGCGCTGACCGCGGCCCAGTTCGCCGCCCACGCCAGCATGTACCAGTCCATCAGCGCTCAGGCGGAAGCCATCCACCAGGCGTTCGTGGCCACGCTGAACAGCAGCGCCAATTCGTATGCGGCGACCGAGGCGGCCAACGCCGCATCGGCCGGATAAGTCCACTGCCGCTGTGCCACAAATTTTTTCACAAACCTAGGAGAGATTTTCATGGCAACTCGTTTTATGACCGACCCGGATGCGATGCGGGCGATGGCGGGGCGTTTCGACGTTCACGCGCAGACGGTGGAGGATGAGGCGCGCCGGATGTGGGCGTCGTCGACCAACATCTCCGGTGCGGGGTGGGGTGGTCTGGCCGAGCGGACCTCGATGGACACCATGGGTCAGATGCAGACGGCGTTTCGCAACATCGTGAACATGCTGCACGGGGTGCGCGATGGGTTGATCCGTGACGCCAACCACTACGAGCAGCAGGAAGCTGCTTCCCAGCAGATCCTGTCGAGCTAGAAGGGCCAAGGAGAGCAACTATGTCGATCAATTACCAGTTCGGTGATGTGAATGCCCACGGTGCGTTGATCCGTGCTCAGGCTGCCTCGTTGGAGGCCGAGCACCAGGCGATCGTGCATGACGTGTTGGCGGCCGGGGATTTCTGGGGTGGCGCCGGTTCGGTGGCCTGCCAGGAGTTCGTGGCGCAGTTGGGCCGCAATTTCGCGGTGATCTACGAGCAGGCCAACGCCCACGGTCAGAAGGTGCAGACCGCCGGCAACAACATGGCCAACACCGACGCCTCGGTGGGCTCCAGCTGGGCCTGACCGACCCGAGCCCCCGGGGCGCTGCGCCGTCACCAACTGAGCGGAAATCCGCGCCGCGGCCGATCGACCAGAGGTGGTAGGGCATGGATTTCGGAGCGTTGCCCCCGGAGATCAACTCGGGGCGAATGTATGCAGGTCCCGGATCCGGGCCGTTGCTGGCGGCAGCCGCAGCATGGGACGCACTGGCCGCCGAGTTGAGTTCGACCGCGTCGTCGTACAACTCGGTAGTCACCAGCCTCGCCCAAGTCTGGTCCGGTCCGACGGCGGCTGCGATGGCGGCGGCCGCCCAGCCCTATTCGGGTTGGATGGGCAGCACTGCTGCGCAGGCGGCACAGTCCTCCGCCCAGGCCCGGGCGGCGGCCGCCGCCTATGACGCGGCGTTCATCGCGACGGTGCCGCCACCACTGATCGAGGCGAACCGTAGCCTGCTGCTGTCGCTGATCGCCACCAACATCCTGGGCCAGAACACCGCGGCGATCGCGGCGGCCGAGTTGGAATACGCCGCGATGTGGGCCCAGGATGCCGCCGCGATGTACGGCTACGCCGGTGCGTCGGCCAACGCCACCACGCTGGCTCCGTTCGCGCAGCCGCCCCAGACCACCAATCCTGCCGGCCTACAGGCACAGTCGGCTGCAGCCGGCCAGGCGGCGGCCGGAACCGGTGCCCAGACCCAGTCGTCGTTGACCCAGCTGATCTCGCTGGTGCCGCAGGCCTTACAGGGCATGGCGGTATCGGGCACGGCACAGGCCGAACCGACGGCGATCCTCGATTTCCTGGCCGGTCCGCTGTCGCCGATCTCGCTGTTCGGCATCGGTGGGATCCCCTACCTGCTGGCGATCCAGTGCGTGCTGCTGCCGATGAACGGCGCGAACGTGGTCTCGTCTGTCAACCGGGCGATGGGACCCAAACCCTGGCTCGAGCAGCCGTTGCCTGCGCAGGCGCTGGCCGGGGCGCGGCTGGCCGGGGCCCCGATGCCGGCGGTGTCGGCCGGGTCGGCCAACAGCGGCTCTATCGGGCGGCTGTCGGTGCCGCAGGGATGGCTCGCCCAGACGCCGACCGCCAAGGCCGTGGCCGCGGTCTTCCCCGAGGCCGGTCCGGAAGCCGTCGCGGCCGTTGCCGCGGAGAGCGAGAGCGGGCTGGCCGGCGACCTGGCACTGGGCGGGCTGGCTGGCCGCGCCATGAGTCTCACCGCCGCCGGGGCCGGCGGGCGCGGGCCCGGCGGAGTCACCGGCCGGGCGGCGGCCGGCAAGCCCGGTAAACCGAGCAAGGCGACCATCATCGTGATTCCGCCTTCGGCGGAGGACTAGAGCGATGCCGGACTTCGGGGCGCTGCCGCCGGAGACCAACTCTGCGCGGATGTATGCCGGCCCGGGCGCCGGGCCGATGTTGGCAGCGGCCGGCGCATGGCGGGGACTGGCCGGGGAGCTCGGTGCGGTGGCCTCGGCCTATCAGGCCGTGATCGCCGAACTCACCGGGCAGGCGTGGTTCGGTCCCGCGTCGCAGGCGATGGCGGCGGCGACGGCACCCTACGTGAACTGGCTCACCGCAACCACGGCGGTGGCGGAGCAGACCGCGAGCCGGCTGATGCAGGCGGTGAGCGATTTCGAGCAGGCGTTCGCAGCAATCGTGCCGCCGCCTGTGATCGCCGCGAACCGCAGCCTGTTGGCGGCTTTGGTCGCCTCCGATGTGCTCGGACAGAACGCGACGGCGATCGCGGCCATGGAGGCCGAGTACGGACAGATGTGGCTGCAGGACGCCATGGTGATGTACGGCTACGCCGCGCGCTCCGCAGCCGCGACGGCGGTGCAGCCGTTCACCTCGCCGCCAACGGTGGTGGCCGGCCCATCGGGCGGACAGAACGCTGCGGTCACACCGGCCGACACGGGCGGTGTGCACAACCAACTGTCCCAACTGCTCAACGCGATACCGCAGGCGTTGCGCGGACTCTCCGGGTCCGGCGGCACGCAGGCCGCACCGGTCGACGTGCTGGGTTCGGCGCAGAGCACCGACCCGGTGTCGCAGGGCGCCTCCTACCTTGAGACACTGGCCCGCACGGTCCTGCCCGCCAACGACACCAACATCTCGGTGCTCTACGGCATGGGGCAGTATGCGCGCAACCTCAACACCGATCTGGACATCTCACAGGCCACCGGCGGACGGGCCGGGTTCGGTTCGGGCACAACGGCGTTGGGTGTCGTTGAATCGGGCGGCGGAGTGCGGCCGGCGGTGGCCGCGAGCGCCGGGAACGCAGGCGTGGTCGGCAAACTCGCGGTCCCGCCGGCCTGGGCCGAGTCGGTGCCGGAGGCCACGACGACAGCGGCGGTACCCACCGCGGCACCGGCCGCCGCCGCAGCGGCACCGGAAGGACACGGTGCGGGCATGGCTGCCGCCGCGATGACGGCCGGGCGGGCCGGTCGGCGAAGCCGTGCCAAGCGGGCGGGCGCGCAGGGCGAGCGGATCGGCGACCGGTTCACCGAGGCGGGAGAGGTGCGGCACTGGCACGTCGAGCCGGGCGGGCTCAAGAGTCTGCTGGGCGAGGTGGCCGGACAGCCCGGGGTCCACGAGATCTACTTCGACACCGAGGCGCAGGTTCCGCCGGACACCGGGTCGCCACGGGGCCGGAGGTGAGGGGAATGGATTTTGCCGCGCTGCCGCCGGAGGTCAACTCCGGACGGCTGTATGCCGGCCCGGGCTCCGGGCCGATGCTGGCCGCCGCGGCCGCGTGGGCGCGGCTGGCCGCCGAAACCGGTTCGGCTGCCGGGGTTTACCGATCGGTGCTATCGGGCTTGACCGGCCAGTGGTGGCTGGGGCCGGCGTCGGAGTCGATGGCCGCCGCCGTGGCACCCTACCTGGCTTGGCTCGACTCCACCGCAGCCCTGGCCGAGCAGGCTGCCGCCCGGGCCACCGCGGCCGCGGCGGCCTTCGACGAAGCCTTCGCCGCCGTCGCGCCACCGCCGATGATCGCGGCGAACCGCAGCGCGCAGGCGACGCTCGTCGCGTCGAATGTGCTCGGGCAGAACAGCGCGGCGATCGCGTCGCTCGACGTCGAGTACGCGCAACTGTGGGTCCAGGACGCGCTGGCGATGTACAGCTATGCCGCCAAGTCGGCCGCCGCGACCGCATTGACCCCGTTCGCCGAACCACCGCCCACCACCGACCCCGCGCGGCAGGGTGGGCAGGCGGCGGCGGTCGCCGCTGCCACCGCCGCCAGCGGGCACGCTGAGCTGTCGCGGTTGATCACCGCCATTCCTCAGGCGCTGAACGGGCTTGCTCCGGCGGCGGCGGTTGCGGCAGCCTCGACGCAGCCGGCGCAGACCACCACGGCGCTGTCACTGGCCCAGATCGCTTCCTACATCGAGGTGCTGCCGAAGAGCATCGTGCCGTTCAACGCCGCGATCAAGACCGTGCTTTACGGCATGGTCCAGTACTCCCGTAATCTCAACATCGACCTGGACATCGCCGCGGCAACCGGCGGGCAAGCCGGATTCGGCTCCGGCGCAACGTCGTTGGTCGCAACGGAACTGCCGCAACCGGTCGGCGCCGGGCCGGTATCGGCCGGTGCCGGCGGCCCGGGCAGGATCGGCCGGCTCAGCGTTCCGCCGAACTGGGTGACGACCGCCCCGGTGGCCAAGATGGCCGCAGCGGCGTTGCCCGGCGCCGCCGCGGCGGCAGCGCCGGCCGCTGCGGTCGCCGGAGCGCAGATCCCCACGGGGGTCTTCGGCGACATCGCGCTGGCGAGCCTGGCCGCGCGGGCGCTCACCGGCGCCGCACCGCGAAGCCGCCCCGCCGCCGCGATGAACGGCCACGCGCAGAGCCGACTGGAACGCCTGGTCACCGAGTTGGCCGGCACCACCGATGTGCAGCACTGGCACGTTGACCCCAGTCGCCTCGACAGCCTGCTCGAGGAACTCGCCGAGCAACCCGGCGTGCATGCGGTGCACGTCAATCCCGACGGGCAGAATAACGCCGGGCCGGGTCGGCAGCCCGGCTGAAGCCCGTGCGATTTCTGCCCGACAGCAGGCGATTTGGCCACCGAAGCGGACTATTGGCCCGCGAGCCGCTGCCGTCGCGCGGTGTCTGATTGACCCTGCCAGTTAGCTGGTGCATTATGGTGAGGCAAGCACCTCGTTAGGTGAGGCGTCTGCACGGATATAGGCCACTGACCCCGAACGTCGAAAGACGCCCCGGGTCAGGACAGCTCCTCCCGGATTAAGGGTTGAGCCCAAGTGGCTTCCGGACCTGCGTTGCATGCGCAGGCAGGACACGCCGTGCAGTGCCGAAGCTCTGACGAGAGGGGTGCGAAAGTCCGGCTGTCGCCGGGCGTCCCCACCTCTGTGTGCATACGTGCAGGCACCCGCGCGTGCCCAGGCCGAGAGGAGGTGAGAGCGACATTGAGTCCGAGTGATAGTTCCTATCCGAGATCGATGTTCGTCTCGCTCGATCTCGGTACTGCTTTCACCATCTGATTCGCACCGGCGCTGAATTCGTCATCTGGCGTGCTTCCGTCAGCGGAACACGTCAGGCTTCGGCATGTCGGCGAAAATGCTTGTCAGCTCGAACTTTCCGTCGAGCAGCGATTTCGTCGACGCGCCCGGCTCCGGTATGTCGCCATGACCGGCTAACCCGATTCGTGCCTCCGGCCAGCTGCGGACGCAACGCGTATCGGGATATCGACGTGCCTGCACACCCGCGCAACACCAGACTCTCTCAACCACCAGTCAATTAGGAGCAATGCCATGGACTTCGGAGCATTCCCGCCGGAATTCAACTCGGCTCGTATCTACACCGGCCCCGGCTCGGGACCGCTGATGGCCGCCGCGGCGGCGTGGGACAAGTTGGCCGCCGAACTCGCTTCGGCCGAGGCCGCCTACCAGTCGGTCATCAACGGGCTCATCAGCGAGGGCTGGATGGGGCCGGCCTCCAACGCGATGGCCGCCGCGGCCGCGCCCTACGCGGCGTGGATGGGCACCACCGCGGTCCGGGCGGAACAGGCTGCCGCCCAGGCGAAGGCGGCAGCCGCGGCGTTCGACGCGGCGTACGCGATGACGGTGGCGCCGCCGCTGGTCGTCGCCAACCGCTCACAGCTCGCGACCCTGGTGGCCACCAACGTCCTGGGCCAGAACACCGGGGCGATCGCCGCGACGGAGGCGCGTTACGGCCAGATGTGGGCCCAGGACGCTGCGGCGATGTACGGCTACGCGGCGTCGTCGGCGGTGGCCACCAAGGTGACGCCGTTCAACTCACCGCACGAGGTCGCCGACCCGTCGTCGCAGGCGGTCCAGCAGGCCGCGGTTGCCCAGGCCGCTGGTAACGCGGCCTCGTCGAATGCGCAATCCACACTGTCGCAAGCGATTACCAACACGCCGCAGACGCTGCAGACCCTCGCCGCGCCGGTGCAGCCGCCGGTCACGGGGGGCGAGGGGATCAGCACGGGTGACCTGAGCAACGCGATGACCAACTTGATGAGCAGCTCGTTCAGCCCGATGGGCGCGGCCGGGATCTCCAACTTCGCCGCCGACATGGCGGTGGTGCGTGGTGCTGCCATCGCCGCGGGTGACCCGCTGGGCTTGGGCGCCATCGACCCGTTCACGCCGATGCTCGGCGGGCTCGGGCTGGGCGGCGGACTCGGCCACGGAATGCACGGCCTGGGCGCCGGATTGGGGGGTCTGGGCACTGCCTCGGCGACAATGGGGCAGGCGTCCACGGTCGGCGCGCTGTCGGTGCCGCAGTCGTGGGCGGCGTCCATCCCGGCTACCGCAGCTCCCGGCAGCGCCGTGGCCGCCACCGGCTGGACCGTTGCCGCACACGCGCCGGAGGCCGGCGCGGCCGGTATGCCGGGCGTGCCGCTGGCCGGCGCCGGGCAGGGCCGCAACTACGGATTCGCCGCGCCGCGGTACGGCTTCAAGCCGACGGTCATGGCTCGGCCGGTGGTCGCCGGATAGCTGTGACATCGTTGGGACCATGCAGACGCTGAGCGTCGCCGAGTTCACGCTGCGGCTGGCCGTCGGGCTGGGCTGCGGCGCGCTGATCGGGCTGGAACGGCAGTGGCGGGCACGGATGGCCGGGTTGCGCACCAATGCGCTGGTGGCGGCCGGGGCGACACTGTTCGTGCTCTACTCGGTTTCCGCCGGTGACACCAGTTCCACCCGGGTCGCCTCCTATGTGGTGTCCGGGGTGGGATTCCTCGGCGGCGGGGTGATCCTGCGGGAGGGGTTCAACGTTCGCGGCCTGAACACCGCGGCGACCCTGTGGTGCTCGGCGGCCGTCGGGGTGCTGGCGGCCGCCGGCGACGTGCTGTTCGCGGTGATCGGCACCGGCGCGATCGTCGGCACCCACCTGTTGCTGCGACCGCTGGGCCGGCTCATCGACCGTGATCAGCACATCGAGGAGGACGAGCCGCAGTCGCCGTACCAGGTGCAGGTGGTCTGCCGGCCCAAGTCCGAGAAGTACCTGCGGGCCCAGATCGTGCAGCACACCGCCGGCAACGACCTGGTGCTGCGGGGGATCCACACCGGCCCGGCCGGCGACGACAACATGACCCTGACCGCCACGATGTTGTCGGATAACCGGGCGCCGGAACGGCTCGAGCGCCTGGTCGGCGAGCTCTCGCTGCAGCCGGGCGTCTATGCGGTGCAGTGGCACGCCGAGGGGCAGGCGGCCCTGTCGCCGGAGTGACCGTCGCCGGGCCGATCTAGGCTGTTGGCACTGGAGGTGAGCGCGGTGGATGGGATCGCTGGCATGTGGTCGGTGTTGCCGGGCCCGATGCGTGACCCGGTGCTGTTCGCCATCCCGTTCTTCCTGCTGCTGCTGACGCTGGAATGGACGGCGGCCCGCAAGCTCGCAGACCTTGAACGCGGCTCCTACCGCGCCAGGGACGCCTGGACCAGCATCTCCATGGGATTGGTGTCGGTGGCCACCACCGCCGGCTGGAAGTTCCTCGCGCTGCTCGGCTACGCGGCGATCTACACCTATCTGGCGCCGTGGCACCTGTCGCCGCGGCAGTGGTACACCTGGGTGATCGCCATCCTGGGCGTGGACCTGCTGTATTACACCTACCATCGCATCGCGCACCGGGTGCGGCTGATCTGGGCGACCCACCAGGCGCACCATTCCAGCCAGTACTACAACCTGGCCACCGCACTGCGACAGAAGTGGAACAACAGCGGCGAGGTCCTGCTGTGGATCCCGTTGCCGCTGTTTGGTATTCCGCCCTGGATGGTGTTCGCCGCATTCTCGGTGAATCTGATCTACCAGTTCTGGGTGCACACCGAGCGGATCGACAAGCTGCCGCGTGTAATCGAGTTCATCTTCAACACCCCCTCGCACCACCGGGTGCACCACGGGATGGATCAGGAGTATCTGGACAAGAACTACGGCGGGATCCTGATCGTCTGGGACCGGCTGTTCGGCAGCTTCGCGCCCGAGCGGTTTCGGCCGCACTACGGGCTGACCAAGCAGGTCGACACCTTCAACATCGTCAAACTGCAGATCCACGAATACGCCTCGATCATCGCCGATGTGCGCGCCGCGAGGAGCTGGCGCGATCGGCTCGGCTACGTTTTCGGGCCGCCCGGATGGCAACCCGCATCGTCGCGGGCTTCGGCGGCACTGCGGCAATGATGGGACGCACCGACCGGTGTTCGCATAGGCTTGCGACGTCGCATCCGAGCGACAACGCCCCGGCGCCTTCGGCCGCGGCGTGCCGATGAGAAGGGAACAACGTGGCACAGAGCTTGGGAGACACGCTCACCGCAGGGAAGAAGCTCGTCAAGGGCGAGTCGCTGACCTCTAAGAACGGGGCGTACACCCTGACACTGCAGGACGACGGCAACCTGGTGCTGGCGGCGCGGGGCAAGGCGATCTGGGCATCCGGTACCAACGGCAAGGACGTGGTGCGCGCCGAGGTGCAGACCGACGGCAACTTCGTGCTGTACACCGCGGACAAGCCCATCTGGCACACCGACACCAAGGGCAAGAAGGACGTCAAGCTGGTCCTGCAGGACGACCGCAACCTGGTGCTCTACGCCGCCGACGGCGCGGCCTGGTCGACCAAGACCGAGACCGACGCCCCGCCGCCCGAGGAGCCCAAGGCTGAAGAGGCCCCCGCTGAAGCGGCCCCCGCAGAGCCGGCCGCACCCGCGGCACGCAAGTACACCGTGGTCTCCGGTGACACGCTGTTCGCCATCGCCGAGCGGTTCTACGGTGACGGCAACAAGTACCCGCAGATCGCGGAGGCCAGCGGTATCGCCAACCCGGACTTGATCCACCCCGGTCAGGAGTTGACCATCCCCTGATCGCCGCTGACGGCCGACGCGGCGGCCCGGAGCCCACAACGGGGCCGGGCCGTCGCGTTGCGCCGGTGATCACGGTGGTCGAATCCCGGCCGGACTGACCGGCCTCAACGATCGGAGTCGAGACGGTGCGCGGGCGCATTGTGCGGTTGCTGGCGGTGGGTGTTGCGGTCGGGGCGACGGTCGCGTCCCCGGCGGTCGGTACCGCGCGCGCCGATCGGGTGTTGGTGTTTCCCGGGATGGAGATTCACCAGGACACCCACGTGTGCACACTCGGCTACGTCGACCCCGTCATGCGTGTCGCCTTCACCGCCGGCCACTGCCGGGGGAGCGGCCCCGTCACCGACCGGGCCGGAAACGTGATCGGCACCCTGGCGACCTTCCGCGACAACACCCCCAACGGTGCGACCGTCAACACCGATCAGGTGATCGCCGACTACGAGGCGATCGTGCTTGCCGACGATGTCGACAGCAACGACATCCTGCCCGGCGGCCTGCGACTCGAGGCCGGTCCGGACGACATCGTGGCGCCGGGAGACCCGGTCTGCCACTTCGGTATCGTCACCGGAGAGACCTGCGGAACCGTCGAGCGGGTCAACAACGGATGGTTCACGATGACCCACGGCGTTCAAAGCCAACAGGGCGACTCCGGTGGCCCGGTGTATGTGATCCGCGGCCCCGGCTCCGCCCGGATCGTCGGGTTGTTCAACAGCGTGTGGGGGCAGTACCCGGCCGCGGTGTCGTGGCCGGCGATCTCGCAGCAGGTCCGCGAAGACGTCGGCGTGCCAACCCCGCTGCCGTGACTCCGCTGCCTCGACCACCCGTCCAGATCGCCTGGGTCACCAGTGATCTCGATGCCACCGAATCGACGCTGAGCGCATTGTTGGGCGCCCGCAAGTGGGTCCGCATGCCGGGGGTGCATTTCACCCCGGATACCTGCAGCTATCGGGGCGAACCGGCCGACTTCGTCGCCGACATCGCGCTGAGCTATGCCGGCGACATGCAACTGGAGCTGATCGCACCGGTCAGCGGGCGCAGTATCTACTCCGAGTTCCTCCGCGACAGCGGACCCGGCCTGCATCACATCTGCGTCGAGGCTGCCGACCCCGCCGATTTCGCCGCGATGATCGAGGACGCCGCTGCGCAAGGAGCCGGCGTGGTCGCCCAAGGCGTGATGCCCGGCGGTATCCGGTTCGGCTACGTCTCGGCGGTCCAGGCGGGCGTCCCGTTCGTGGAGATCGCGTACATTCCGGCGGAGATCCGAGCGGTCTTCGACTACATCAAAGAGCAGCAGAGGTGAGTCGCGTCGGCTACGACGCGCAGCGCCAGCACGGGAAGGAACGATTTCGATGACCACCGAAATTCCGGAAACCATTGCCGTAGAGGATATCTCGTCATGGTCTGACGAGGTCGACGTGGTGGTGATCGGATTCGGGATAGGCGGTGGTTGCGCGGCGGTCAGCGCGGCGGCCGCCGGTGCGCGGGTGTTGGTGCTGGAGCGGGCCGCCGAGGCGGGCGGCACCACCGCCATGGCGGGCGGGCACTTCTACCTGGGCGGCGGGACCGCCGTCCAACAGGCAACCGGGCATCCGGATTCACCCGACGAGATGTACAAGTACCTTGTAGCGGTCTCCCGGGAGCCCGAGCACGACAAGATCCGGGCCTACTGCGACGGCAGCGTCGAGCACTTCAATTGGCTGGAAGAGCTGGGGGTCGCCTTCGAGCGCAGCTACTACCCGGAGAAGGCGGTGATCCAGCCCAACACCGAGGGGCTGATGTACACCGGCAACGAGAAGGTATGGCCGTACCTGAACCAGGCCGTTCCGGCGCCGCGCGGACACAAGGTTCCGGTTCCCGGTGACACCCAGGGCGCCAAGATGGTAATCGACCTGCTGCTCAAGCGGGCCGATGGCCTCGGCGTGGAGATCCGTTACGAAACAGGCGCCACCGGCCTGGTCACCGACGCCGCCGGCGCCGTCGCCGGTGTCACCTGGAAGCACTTCACCGAAAGCGGTGCGATCAAAGCGAAGTCGGTGGTGATCGCCGCCGGCGGCTTCGTGATGAACCCGGAGATGGTCGCCCAGTACACCCCGAAACTGGCGGAGAAGCCGTTCGTGCTGGGTAATACCTACGACGACGGGCTGGGCATCCGGATGGGGATGTCGGTGGGCGGTGCCACCAAGCATATGGATCAGATATTCATCACCGCGCCGGTCTATCCGCCGTCGATCCTGCTCACCGGGATCATCGTCAACTCCGACGGTAAGCGCTTCGTCGCCGAGGACTCCTATCACTCGCGCACGTCGGGCTACGTGATGGATCAGCCGAACAGTGCGGCGTTCCTGATCGTCGACGAGAACCACCTGCGAACGCCGCAGGTGCCGCTGGTCACGCTGATCGATGGCTGGGAGACGGTTCCGGAAATGGAAGCGGCACTGGGGATTCCGGAGGGGAACCTGGTGGCGACGCTGGATCGCTACAACAGCTACGCGGCGCGCGGGGAGGACCCGGACTTCCACAAGCAGCCGCCGTTCCTCGCCCCGCAGGACACCGGGCCGTGGGGTGCCTTCGACCTGTCGCTGGGCAAGGCGATGTATGCCGGCTTCACCATCGGGGGGCTGGCGACCTCGGTGGACGGCGAGGTGCTGCGCGACGACGGCAGCGCGGTGCCCGGCCTCTACGCCGCCGGGGCCTGTGCGGCCAACATCGCCCAGGACGGCAAAGGCTATGCCAGCGGCACCCAGTTGGGCGAGGGCTCGTTCTTCGGTCGCCGTGCCGGTGCGCACGCGGCGGCCCGCTCCCGCTGACCGGCCACCCCGGGCGCGAACGTGCGCAAATCCGGTGTGTGCCACGGCGTGTCGACCGGAGGCACGCACACTCGCGCTGGTAGGGGCGAGCTCGCGCTGGTGGTGAGGCTAGACCGGGGTGAGCTCCCAGCGGCCCCGGCCGAGCAGTTCGAGCACCTGCTTGTGATGCTGGCGGACGGTGTGCCGGTGGCTCACGCTGACCACGACGGTGTCAGGAAGTTCGGTGCGCAGCAGCTGATACAGCGTCAGCTCCAGGCCTTCGTCGAGCGCCGACGTCGACTCGTCGAGGAACACCGCCTTGGGCCGGGTCAGCAGCAGCCGGGCGAACGCCACCCGCTGCTGCTCGCCCGGCGAGAGCACCTTGGCCCAGTCCTCGACGTTGTCGAGCTGGTTGATCAGATGCGGCAGCAGCACCTTGCCCAGCGCATCGACCAGCGCGATGTCGGAGATCTCCTGTGGTGCCAGCGGATAGGCGACCACGGTCCGCAGGTCGCCCAGCGGGATGTAGGGCAGCTGGGAGATGAACACCGTCTCGTTGTCGGCGTCGGGACGTTGCAGGGTGCCTGAGGCGTACGGCCACAGCTGGGCCAGGCTGCGCAGCAGGGTCGTCTTTCCGCTGCCGGACGGTCCGGCGATCATCAGCGCGTCACCGATGCCCAGCTGCACATCGAGCGCCTCGACCAGCGGGTCACCGGCCGGGCTGCGCACCTCGACGCCCTCGAGAACCACGGTGCCGTCGGTGCTGGGCTTGACCAGCAGCTCCGGCAGCTCGCGGGCCTCGCGGTTGGCCTCCACCAGCCCATGCAGGCGGATGATGGAGGCACGGTAGCCGGCGAAGTTGTCGTAGGCGTTGCGGAAGAAGGACAGCGAATCGGAGATGTTGCCGAAAGCCGTCGCCGTCTGCGCCACTCCGCCGAACATGATCTGCCCGGAGAACAGCCGCGGCGCCTGGATCACCCAGGGCAACGGCACGATCGCCTGGCTCACCGACAGGTTCCAGCCCGCGAACCCGATGGTCCGGTTCACGAACTTCAGGTAGTTGTCGATGATCCCGCCGAACCGCTCCCGCAACTGGAGGCGTTCGGCGACCTCGCCGCGGTAGAACGCGATGGATTCGGCGGAGTCGCGTACCCGGACCAGTGCATACCGGAAGGCGGCGTTGGTCAGCTCATTGCGGAAGCTCAGCCGGATCAGCGGCCGGCCGATCCAGAACGCGACAACGGTGGCGATGGCCACGTAGAGCAGCACGATCAGGAACATCGCCCTGGGGATGTCGACCCCCAACACGGTCAGCGTGCCCGACAGGTTCCACAGGATGGCCGTGAACGACACCACCGTCACCATGGACTGCACGGCGCCGAACAACAGGGTTCCACCGGTGCCGTTGGCCGGCGCATTCGGATTGGCGCCGTTGCCCGCGGTGAAGATGTCGATGTCCTGCTGGATGCGCTGGTCGGGGTTGTCGATCGCCCCTTCGACGGCCTCACCCACGGCCGGGTCGAGTGGCGTCTTGACGAAGCGGGCGCGGTAGTAGGCCCGCCCCTCGAGCCAGTCGCCGGTGAGCCGATCGGTGAGCCAGATTCGCCAGTTCACCATGAAGTGCTGGGTCAGATAGATGTCGAGCATCACCCGCGCCACATGCAGCACCGCCATCAGGCTGAAGATGCCGATCGACACCCAGAACCCGTGCACGCCGGACTGTTTGACCGCCTCGTCGCCGCCGGCGGCGCCCTGAAACGCGGTCTGCAGCGAGGAGTACATGTCGTTGCCCTGGAAGCTGAAGAGCACGTTGAGGCGCACCGCGGTGATCACCGACAGCAGCAGCACCCCCAGCATCAGCCACACCCGGGCGCTGTCGCGCCCGGTGAAGTAGCCGCCGGTGATCTCCCAGAACTGCCGGCCCCACCGGGTGCTCATCCGCAGCAGGACCACCACGGCCACCACACAGACGGCGCTGATGCTCCAGGCCATCGCGATCCACAGCAGCGAATCGGGCAGCGCGTGCGACCAGTCGATGGACGGGTTGAACAGCTTCGAGTCCACTGCCACGTCTCCTTGCGGTCGCTACCGCCGGAACCACGTCGCCGCCGGTATCGGAAATCGAGAAAAATCCCGTGCGAAACCTACCGCAGCGCCACGTCGTCGCGTCGGATGAGCAGCGCGGGAAAAGCCGACGGGCCCGGTGGTGCCCCCGGGGTGGTGACACCGGCCACCGCGTACGGTTGTGCTGTGGCTAACACCTCGAAAACGGTCTCCGGGACCACGCGCGCCAAGTCGGGTCGGCTGAGCGGAAAATTCTGGAAACTGCTGGGCGCCAGCACCGAGAAGAACCAGAGCCGCTCGATGGCCGAGGTCAACGCGGCGGCCGGCTTCGCCAAGAAGGCCGCCGGGCTCGACGACGAGCAGCTGCGCAAGGCCGCGCAACTGCTCAAGCTCAAGGACCTGGCGGATGCCTCCGACATCCCGCAGTTCCTGGCGATCGCCCGCGAAGCGGCCGAGCGCAGCATCGGGATGCGCCCGTTCGATGTGCAGCTGCAGGGGGCGCTGCGGATGCTGGCTGGCGATGTGGTCGAGATGGCCACCGGCGAGGGCAAGACGCTCTCCGGTGCGATCGCCGCCGCCGGTTACGCCATCGGCGGGCGCCACGTGCACGTGGTCACCATCAACGACTACCTGGCCCGTCGCGACGCCGAGTGGATGGGGCCACTGCTGACCGCGATGGGGGTGACCGTCGGCTGGATCACCGCCGACTCCAGCGCGGCCGAGCGCCGCGAGGCCTACAAGTGCGATGTCACCTACGCGTCGATCAACGAGATCGGCTTCGACGTGCTGCGAGATCAGCTGGTCACCGACGTCGACGACCTGGTCTCGCCCAACCCCGACGTGGCGCTGATCGACGAGGCCGACTCGGTGCTGGTCGATGAGGCGCTGGTGCCGCTGGTGCTGGCCGGCACCACCCACCGGGAGACCCCCCGGATGGAGATCGTCGAACTCATCGGCCGGCTCACCCCGGGGGTGGACTACGACTCCGACGAGGACCGGCGCAACATCCATCTCACCGAGGATGGCGCGCGGCGCGTCGAAGCGGCACTCGGCGGCATCGACCTGTACTCCGAGGAACATGTGGTGTCCACGCTGACCGAGGTCAACGTCGCCCTGCACGCCCACGTACTGCTGCAGCGCGACGTGCACTACATCGTCCGCGACGGCAAGGTGCAGTTGATCAACGCGTCCCGCGGCCGGATCGCCGCGCTGCAGCGCTGGCCGGACGGCCTGCAGGCCGCGGTCGAGGCCAAGGAGGGCATCGAGACGACCGAGACCGGCGAGGTGCTCGACACCATCACGGTGCAGGCCCTGGTCAACCGCTATCCCACGGTGTGTGGCATGACCGGGACGGCATTGGCCGCCGGCGAGCAACTGCGGCAGTTCTACCAGCTGGGGGTCTCGCCGATCCCGCCCAACATGCCAAACATCCGCGAGGACGAGACCGACCGGGTCTACATCACCGCCGCGGCCAAGAACGACGCCATCGTCGAACACATCGTCGAGATCCACGCCACCGGGCAGCCGGTGCTGGTCGGCACCCACGATGTCGCCGAGTCCGAGGAACTCTACGAGCGGCTGCGCAAACGCGGCGTGCCGGCGGTGGTGCTCAACGCCAAGAACGACGCCGAGGAGGCCACGGTGATCGCCGAGGCCGGCAAGCTCGGCTCGGTCACCGTCTCCACCCAGATGGCCGGGCGCGGCACCGACATCCGCCTGGGTGGCTCCGACGAGACGAACCATGACGAGATCGTCGAACTCGGCGGGCTGCACGTGATCGGCACCGGGCGCCAGCACACCGAGCGCCTGGACAACCAGCTGCGGGGCCGGGCCGGCCGGCAGGGCGACCCCGGCTCGTCGGTGTTCTTCTCCAGCTGGGAGGACGACGTCGCGGCGACCAACCTGGAACCCAACAAGCTGCCGACCGAGACCGACGACGACGGGCGCATCCTGAGTCCGAAGGCCGCCGGGATGCTCGACCACGCACAGCGCATCGCCGAGGGCAAGCTGCTCGACATCCATGCCAACACCTGGCGCTACAACCAGCTGATCGCCCAGCAGCGCGCCATCATCGTCGAACGGCGCAACACCTTGCTGTCCACCCCGGCGGCCCGCGAGGAGCTCGCCGAGCTGACCCCGCAGCGCTATGCCGAGCTGAAAAAGCAGCTGGGCGAGGACGCCGATGCGAAGCTCGAGAAGATCTGCCGGCTGATCATGCTCTACCACCTGGACCGCGGCTGGGCCGATCACCTGGCGTTCCTGGCCGACATCCGGGAGAGCATCCACCTGCGCGCGCTGGGCAGGCAGAACCCGCTCGACGAGTTCCACCGGATGGCCCTGGACGCGTTCGCCTCGCTGGCGGCCGACGCCATCGAGGCGGCCCAGCAGACCCTCGAGACATCCGAACACATCGAGTCCGAGCCGGGCATCGACCTGTCCAAGCTGGCGCGGCCCACATCGACGTGGACCTACATGGTCCGCGACAACCCGCTCAGCGACGACACCATGGACGCGCTGAGCCTGCCCGGAATCTTCCGCTAGGAGCGGCCGGGATGTCTGCCGGGGCGGGCTCGCATCGAGTCCAAGACCGGGTGCTCACGGTGCCCAACGTCATCAGCCTGGCTCGGCTCGGCCTGATCGTCGTCTTCGGATACCTGCTGCTGGTCGCGCAGGCCGACGGGCTGGCGGCGGCGACGCTGATCATCAGCGGCATCTCCGACTGGGCCGACGGCAAGCTGGCCCGGGTGCTGGACCAGTCCTCGGCGCTGGGCGCCCTGCTCGACCCGGCGATCGACCGGCTCTATATGGCGGCGGTCCCGATCGCGTTCGGCCTGCGCGGCCTGGTGCCGTGGTGGATCATCGGCACGCTGCTGGCCCGCGACCTGCTGCTGGCCGCGGTGCTGCCGGTGTTGCGCAGCCGGGGACTGACCGCGCTGCCGGTGACCTACATCGGCAAAGCCGGCACCTTCGCGCTGATGTCGGCTTTCCCGCTGATCCTGCTGGGCCAGTGGGACGCGGTAGGGAGCCGGGCGGTGCTGTCGGTCGGATGGGCCTTCCTGCTCTGGGGCCTGGGCATGTACCTGTGGGCGTTCGTGCTGTACCTGATCCAGGTGAGGTTGGTGGTCCGCACGCTGCCGAAGATCACCTCCCGAGGGGCAGATGTCTGAACCGTTCTTCGCGCTCAGCGGCTATGACGGCCAGAGCGACCGGGGCGCCCACGAGGCGGGCCGGCCGCAGCGATTCGCGGTGCCCTCGCTGCTGCGGTCGCTGCTGTCCGAACACCTGGATCCCGGCTATGCCGCGGCGGCGGCCGAGCGTGACCGGCGCGGCACCGGGCGGCCGGCCCGGACTGCGCGTTGGGCATGGGAGGCGGTGGCGGCGTTGCTGATGGCGACGGTGTTCGCCGTCGCGTTCTCGCAGGCCCGCTCGTTGGCGCCCGGTGTGCGCGACGCCCAGCAGGTGCTGGCCAGCAACGTTCGTTCGGCCGAATCGGTGACCGTGCGGCTTGCCGACAAACGCGACACCTGGACGAATCGCGTCGATGAGTTGCGCCGCCACCGGCTGGCCGACGACGCCGAAGGGCAGCGGGTGCTGGCCGGCCTTGACGCGCTGAGCCTGGCGGCCGCCAGCACCCGGGTGACCGGCCCCGGGCTGACCGTCACCGTAACCGACCCGGGCGCTGCCGGGCGCAACCTCTCCGATGCCTCCAAGCAGCGGGTGTCCGGCAGCCAACAGATCATCTTGGACCGCGACCTGCAGCTCGTCGTCAACTCGTTGTGGGCCAGCGGCGCCGAGGCGATCGCGATCGGTGATGTCCGGATCGGGCCCAACGTGACGATCCGGCAGGCCGGCGGCGCGATCCTGGTCGACAACAAGCCGATCAGCAGCCCGTACTCGGTGCGCGCGATCGGGCCACCGCGCGAGTTGCGCGACGCCTTCGAGCGGACGCCCGGGCTCTACCGGCTGCGCCTGCTGGAGGTGTCCTACGGGGTGGTGGTGCGCGTCGACAGCCGGACCGGCGCCGACCTGACCCTGCCGGCCGGTTCGGTGCGAGATGTCCGGTTCGCCAAACAGATCGGGCAGCCGTGACGCAAGCTTGCCTTGCTGGGTACGCCGCCGCCGGCGTCGTGCCCGGGCGGAAATCCGGTTCGGGAGGCTGGAGTGAGTTCTAGATGATCGGTATCGCCGCGCTGATCGCCGGCATCGTGCTGGGCCTGGTATTTCATCCCAGCGTTCCAGAGGTGGTTCAGCCCTATCTGCCGATCGCCGTGGTGGCGGCATTGGACGCCGTGTTCGGTGGGCTGCGCGCCTACCTGGAGCGGATCTTCGACGCGAAGGTGTTCGTCGTGTCGTTCGTGTTCAACGTCCTGGTCGCGGCGCTGATCGTCTACCTCGGCGACCAGTTGGGGGTCGGCACCCAGCTGTCCACCGCGATCATCGTGGTGCTGGGCATCCGCATCTTCGGCAACGCCGCGGCACTGCGACGACGGCTGTTCGGGGCCTGACGCGGTGGCCGGTGATCCGGTGCCGCACGGTCGGCACGAACTACCCGACACCGCTGACGGCGCGCCGTCGCGACGCGGCTTCGGGGATATTCGCGGGCGCCGTTCCAGCCCGCTGTTCGGCGTACTGGCGATGTTGCTGTGCCTGCTGCTAGGGGTTGCGATTGTCACCCAGGTCCGCCAGAACGACTCCACCGACGCCCTGGAGACGGCCCGGCCCGCCGACCTGCTGGTGCTGCTGGACTCGCTGCGACAGCGCGAAGCCGCGCTCAACACCGAGATCGCTGAGCTGCAGCAGACGCTCAACGCCCTGCAGGAGTCCGGCAGCAGCGATCAGGCCGCCATCGAGACCGCCCAGGCCCGGCTCTCCGCCCTGGCGATCATGATCGGTACGGTCGGCGCCGTCGGGCCCGGGGTGGTGGTCACCGTCGACGATCCGGCGCGCGGCGTGGCGCCGGAGACCATGCTGGATGTGATCAACGAACTGCGGGCCGCCGGCGCCGAGGCGATGGAGGTCCGTGACGGAACCAAAGCGGTGCGCATCGGGGTGGACTCCTGGGTCGCCGGAACGCCGGGAGCGCTGGACTTCGACGGGATCGCCTTGGTGCCACCGTATTCCGTACTGGCGATCGGCGATCCGCCTACCTTGGCGGCCGCGATGAACATTCCCGGTGGGGCCGTCGACAGCGTCAAACGGCTCGGTGGCGCCATGGCGGTGCAGCAGGCCGACCACGTCGAGGTGACCGTGTTGCGGCAACCGAAACCACGCCAATACGCTCAGCCAGTCAAGTGAACCCGACAGCGCAAGGAGCACGATCACCGTGAGCTCGGAAAGCAATGTTCCGTCCGACCTGTATTACACCGCCGAGCACGAGTGGGTGCAGCGCACCGGAACCGACACCGTCCGGGTGGGCATCACCGACTTCGCGCAGGCGGCGCTGGGCGACGTGGTCTTCGTGCAACTGCCCGAGGTGGGCGCCGACGTGACCGCGGGGGAGAGCTTCGGCGAGGTGGAGTCGACCAAGTCGGTCTCGGACCTGTTCGGGCCGATCTCGGCGAAAGTGGTTGCCGTCAACGCGGACCTGGACGCCAGCCCGCAGCTGGTGAATTCAGATCCGTACGGCGCCGGCTGGTTGGTCGATCTTCAGGCCGCGGACGGCTTGGATGAGACCCTCGCGGGGCTGCTGACGCCCGACGCGTACCGCGCGACGCTGGCCGAATGAGTATTGCTAGCCTCCCTGCCGGGACGCGCCGGATATCGCGGCGGGTATTCCGTGACACGATCCCGCGGTGCGGGGCACATTATCGACCGCTGCGCGGTACGGTCGACTCAACAATCGTGGGTCCGGTGCCATGGATATCCGGCGGGTGCGACCAGGTAACACGACAGTGGCCAGTGAGGAGCAGCGGGTGACGGAGAAGGACCCAGGAAATGGGCAGGACCAGGCAGGCGACGAGGTCACGGTGGAAACCACATCGGTCTTCCGCGCCGACTTCCTGAGCGAACTCGACGCTCCCGCACAGGCGGGCGGTGAGAGCCTGACCTCGGGTGTCGAGGGGCTGCCCGCGGGTTCGGCGCTGCTGGTCGTCAAGCGCGGCCCCAACGCCGGGTCGCGTTTCCTGCTGGACCAACCGGTCACCGCCGCCGGCCGGCACCCCGACAGCGACATCTTTCTCGACGACGTCACGGTCAGCCGCCGTCACGCCGAGTTCCGGCTGGAAGGCAACGAGTTTCAGGTCGTCGACGTCGGCAGCCTCAACGGCACCTACGTCAACCGGGAGCCGGTCGATTCGGCGGTCCTGGTCAACGGCGACGAGGTACAGGTGGGCAAGTTCCGGCTGGTATTCCTGACCGGCCCGAAGACGGCTGAGACCGAGGCCGGGCCGGGGAGCTAAGTGAGCGCGCCTGACAGCCCCGAACCGGCCGGGATGTCGATCGGAGCGGTACTGGATCTGCTTCGGCCGGAGTTTCCGGATGTCACGATCTCCAAGATTCGGTTTCTGGAGGCCGAGGGGCTGGTGACGCCGCAGCGCTCGGCGTCGGGCTACCGCCGGTTCAGCGCCTACGACTGCGCGCGCCTGCGGTTCGTGCTGACCGCGCAACGCGACCAGTACCTGCCGCTGAAAGTGATCAAGGCCAGGCTGGACGCCGAGCCGGACGGGGCGCTGCCGCTGGCCGAGTCGCCGTATTCGGTGCCGCGGCTGGTGTCGGCCGGCGACGTCGCCCACAGCGACACGGCGCTGCCCGTACCGCCCCGGCGGGTCAGGCTGAGCCGGGAGGACCTGCTGGAGCGCTCGGGGGCCGATGACATCCTGCTGACGGCACTGGTCAGAACGGGGGTCATCACGGCCGGGCCGGGCGGATTCTTCGACGAGCACGCGGTCGTCATCGCGCAGTGCGCCCGCGGACTGGCCGACTACGGTGTCGAGCCGCGGCACCTGCGGGCGTTCCGCTCAGCCGCCGACCGGCAGTCCGATCTGATCGCGCAGATCGCCGGGCCGCTGGTCAAGGGCGGCAAGGCCGGCGCGCGCGACCGCGCCGACGACTTGGCGCGCGAGGTCGCCGCGCTGGCGATCGCGCTGCACACCGCGCTGCTCAAGTCGGCGGTACACGACGTTCTGCACGGCTGAGGACTAGACTTCGCGTCGGCGGCTTGTTGTGCGACATGCGGTTGCCGGACCGGGGGTTTCGCAGCGAGTCGGACTGGGACACAGCGACTTGGGTAACAAGCAATTGCGGAGGGCTGACTGGAGATGGGTGAAGTACGCGTGGTCGGCATTCGCGTCGAGCAACCGCAGAACCAGCCGGTGTTGTTGCTGCGCGAGGCCGACGGCGACCGATACCTCCCGATCTGGATCGGGCAGGCCGAAGCCGCCGCCATCGCCCTGGAGCAGCAGGGTGTGGAGCCGGCCCGGCCGTTGACTCACGACTTGATCCGCGACCTGATCGCTGCGCTGGGGCACTCGCTCAAGGAGGTCCGGATCGTCGACCTGCAGGAGGGTACGTTCTACGCCGACCTGATATTCGACCGTGACATCACGGTCTCGGCGCGTCCGTCGGACTCGGTGGCTATCGCGCTGCGGGTGGGGGTGCCGATCTACGTCGAGGAGGCGGTGCTGGCCGAAGCGGGCCTGCTGATCCCCGACGAGACCGACGATGAGCCCTCCGGCGCGGTGCGCGAAGACGAGGTGGAGAAGTTCAAGGAGTTCCTCGATAGCGTGTCGCCCGACGATTTCAAAGCAACCTGACCCGGCGCGGCGGCCTCAGCCCCGTCACAGATCCGTCTCATCTGCGAGCGGTCCGACGACACGCCCATCGGCAAAGCAGGATGCGGAAATCACGGCCCCATACTTGAGCCACGGCGGGAACTGCACGGTGGCTCGTCGGACAGCGTATGCTCACGACCAACTCGGGCAAGAGCAAACGCGGCCACCGGCCAGCCAGTGGCAACGAGCGCGATCGGCGAGAGGAAGCATCGTGGGCGAGCAACCGGGGCAGGAACAGCTGGACTTCGCGGGTCCCTCCGAATCGGGTTCGGATGGCGAAGTCGCAGCGACCGCTTCCGGCGTCGGCGAACCGGTGCAGGCCGGGCTGTTCCCCGATGACTCCGTCCCCGACGAACTGGTCGGCTACCGCGGGCCCAGCGCCTGCCAGATCGCCGGCATCACCTACCGCCAGTTGGACTACTGGGCCCGCACCTCGCTGGTGGTGCCGTCTATTCGCGGCGCGGCCGGCTCCGGCAGTCAGCGGCTGTACTCGTTCAAAGACATCCTGGTGCTCAAGATCGTCAAGCGGTTGCTCGACACCGGCATCTCGCTGCACAACATCCGGGTCGCCGTCGACCATCTGCGGGAGCGCGGGGTACGGGACCTGGCCAACATCACGCTGTTCTCCGACGGCACCACCGTCTATGAGTGCACGTCGGCCGAGGAGGTCGTCGACCTGCTGCAGGGCGGCCAGGGCGTGTTCGGGATCGCGGTGTCGGGCGCGATGCGGGAGCTGACCGGCGTCATCGCCGATTTCCCCGGCGAACGCGCCGACGGTGGCGAGTCGATCGCCGCGCCGGAGGATGAACTGGCCAGCCGCCGCAAGTTCCGCGACCGCAAGACCGGTTAACCCGCGAGCAGCTATCGGGGGGGCTGCGCCCCACCGTGGGGGATGAAAATTAGTGGGTCCGTTTCGCCTGGTGGGGTGGTTGCGCTGCAGGTCGGTGGGGGTGACGCTTAAGGGGTGTTTCGGTTGACCCCGTTGCGTCTGTGTTGCTGGTGAGCACGCCGAGCAGCTTGGGACTGAAGGGCACCCCGTGCTTGTGCGGGGGCCGTGGATTGTTGCCTGTGAGCACGCGAGTGAGACTCCTGTTTTTTTTCGCTCTTCCCGGAACACGTTGATTGCCAACAATTCTCCGGTGAAGGAGTTGATCAGCCATGGAAGTGATTCATTCGCGGTGCGCCGGCCTTGATGTCTCTAAGAAAGACGCCAAGGCCTGCATCCGTGTCCAAGGCCGGGGCCGGCGTGGCACGTCGACGACGGTGAGTACCTGGGGTTCGACCACCAGTGAGATCTTGGCGTTGCGTGAGCGTCTGATCGCCGAGCAGGTCAGCTGTGTGGTGATCGAATCCACGTCAGTTTATTGGAAGCCGTTCTACTACCTGCTCGAAGACGGGCTGGAGGTGATTTTGGTCAACGCCAAGTCGGTGCGTAACGTGCCCGGCCGCAAGACCGATGTCTCCGACGCGATGTGGCTGGCCGATCTGGGCGCGCACGGGCTGGTGCGGGCGTCGTTCGTGCCACCGGAGCCGATTCGGGTACTGCGGGATCTGACCCGCACGCGCACGGTCATTACCCGCGCTCGTACCAAGGAGATCCAGCGACTGGAGAAGCTGCTCGAAGACTCCGGGATCAAACTGTCGGCGGTGGCCTCCAACATTGTCGGGGTCTCCGGGCGGGCGATGCTCGAAGCGCTCATCGCCGGTCAACGCGACCCGGCAGTGTTGGCCGATCTGGCCAGACAACGGCTGCGGGACAAGATCCCCACCCTCACCGAGGCGCTGCACGGCCGGTTCAGCGATCACCACGCGTTCATGGCCCGGCTGTACCTGGATCGCATCGACGCCCACAGCGCTGGCATTGACCGCCTCGATGAACGCATCGAGGAGGTGGTCAAGCCCTTTCAGTACGCCCGGGAGTTGCTGATGAGCATCCCCGGTTTTTCGCGGATCGTCGCCGATGTGTTCATCGCCGAAACCGGCGCGGACATGAGCGTGTTCCCCACCGCCGGACACCTGGCATCGTGGGCCGGTGTGGTTCCGGGCTGCAACGAATCAGCGGGTCGGGTCAAATCGACTACCACCCGGCCCGGTAACCGTCACCTCAAGGCCGCCCTGGGCGTGGCAGCCCTGTCGGCGGCCCGCAGTAAAAACACCTATTACAGTGCCCGCTACCGCCGCATCGCCGGCAGGCGACGATCACCACAAAAACGCAGGAACGCTGACCGCACCAGCGGTTCACCATCCGGCATGATCGCCCTGGTAGCCATCGAGCACAAGATGCTCACCGACGCCTACAACATGCTGCTCAACGGTGCTTTCTACCACGACCCCGGCCTCGACTACTACACCCGACACCAGCCCGCGAAGACTAAAGCCAAAGCCATCAAACAGCTCGAATCCCTCGGCTACAGCGTGACCCTGGAACCCCTCACCGACATCGCCTAACATCCGGGGGCAGCAACTCACCTGCTGGGGGTCACCTCATTTTCGAGTGAGTCCCCCGCAAGCGGGAGGTGCCCCCAGCGAAAGCCCCCATTTTGGGCGTGAAATGGGGGCTTTCGCGTCTGTTCGCCGGTGGTCGGGGCGCCGAGTAGACTGGGCCGCGCATCAGCGCCGCGCGGGAGAGTCTCGGGACAGCCAGTCTCGGGCGCCGAAGGAGCAATACCTCCCCGTCAACCTCTCAGGCACCAGGACCGCGCACGCATCGATGCCTCTGGAAAGCGGTGCTGCCCGTTTCGGGTCCACCCGCCCATGGGGAAAGGCGCCCGTGCCGGCGCCGAATCTCTCAGGCGCCCGGGACGGGCAGACGACAGAGGGGGAGGGACACCAGTCGTCTATCGCCGAGGGGGTCTACGTGGCTGAGCACACCGAATTCCGTTTTGTCGACCGGCACATCGGCCCGGACGAGGCCGCCATTGCCACGATGCTGGACACCATCGGGGTCGGCTCGCTGGACGAACTGGCCGCCAAGGCGGTGCCCGCCGGCATCCTCGACCCGCTCGGCCCCGACGGTGTCGCGCCCGGGCTGGAAGCCTTGCTGCCGGCCGCCGGCGAGATGCAGGCGCTGGCCGAACTGCGCGAACTGGCCGACGCCAGCACGGTCGCGGTGTCGATGATCGGGCAGGGCTACTACGACACGGTCACCCCGCCGGTGCTGCTGCGCAACATCATGCAGAACCCCGCCTGGTACACCGCCTACACGCCGTATCAGCCCGAGATCAGCCAGGGCCGGCTGGAGGCGCTGCTGAACTTCCAGACCATGATCGCCGACCTGACCGGCTGCGAGATCGCCAATTCATCGATGCTCGACGAGGGCACCGCGGCAGCCGAGGCGATGACGCTGATGCAGCGCGCGGTGCGGGGAAAGGCCAACCGGCTGGTGGTCGACACCGACCTGTTCACCCAGACCGCGGCGGTGCTGGCAACCCGTGCCGAACCGCTGGGCATCGAGGTCGTCACCGCCGACCTGCGGAATGGGTTGCCCGAGGGCGACTTCTTCGGCGTGATCACCCAGCTGCCGGGGGCATCTGGCCGGGTCACGGACTGGTCGGAGGTGATCGAGGCTGCCCATGAACGCGGTGCGATGGTGGCGGTCGGGGCAGACCTGCTGGCACTGACCCTGGTCACGCCGCCCGGCGATATCGGCGCCGACGTGGCGTTCGGCAGCGCCCAGCGATTCGGGGTGCCGATGGGCTTCGGCGGGCCCCACGCCGGTTACCTGGCGGTTCACAGCAAGCACGCCCGGCAACTGCCGGGGCGGCTGGTCGGGGTCTCGGTGGACGCGGACGGCTCGCCGGCCTACCGACTCGCGCTACAAACCCGCGAGCAGCACATCCGCCGGGACAAGGCGACATCGAACATCTGCACCGCCCAGGTGCTGTTGGCGGTAATGGCCGCGATGTATGCCAGCTATCACGGCGCCGAGGGCCTGACCGCCATCGCACGGCGGGTGCACGGCCAGGCCGAGAAGATCGCCGCCGCGCTCGGTGACGCGCTGGTGCACGACCGCTACTTCGACACCGTGCTGGCCCGCGTTCCCGGCCGCGCCGACGAGGTCATCGCGGCGGCTAAGGCGGCCGGCATCAACCTGTGGCGCGTCGACGCCGACCACGTCGCGGTGGCCTGCGATGAGACCACCACCGACGACCACGTGACCGCGGTGCTGGCGGCATTCGGGCTCGCCGCGGCCGCACCCGCCGCCGCCCCGATCGCCACCCGTACCTCGGAATTCCTGACGCACCCGGCATTTCGGCAATACCGGACCGAAACCGCCATGATGCGATATCTGCGCGCGCTGTCGGACAAGGACATCGCACTGGACCGCAGCATGATTCCGCTGGGTTCGTGCACCATGAAGCTCAACGCCGCCGCGGAGATGGAGTCGATCAGCTGGCCGGAATTCGCTCGCCAGCACCCCTTCGCACCGCCCGCCGATGCCGCCGGGCTGCGCCGGCTCATCGCCCAGTTGGAGGCCTGGCTGGCCGGGATCACCGGGTACGATGCGGTTTCGCTGCAACCCAACGCCGGCTCGCAGGGCGAGTACGCGGGTCTACTGGCGATCCACGCCTACCACGCCAGCCGTGGCGACTTACAGCGTGACGTCTGCCTGATCCCGTCCAGCGCGCACGGCACCAACGCCGCGTCGGCAGCGCTGGCCGGGATGCGGGTGGTGGTGGTCGCCTGCCGGGAGAACGGCGATGTCGACCTCGACGATCTGCGTGCCAAGGTCGACGAGCACGCCACGACGCTGTCGGCGCTGATGATCACCTACCCCTCCACCCACGGGGTCTACGAGCACGACATCGCCGAGATCTGCGCCGCGGTGCACGACGCGGGCGGGCAGGTCTACGTCGACGGCGCCAATCTCAACGCGCTGGTCGGCCTGGCTCGCCCCGGGCGCTTCGGCGGCGACGTCAGCCACCTGAACCTGCACAAGACGTTCTGCATTCCGCACGGCGGCGGTGGCCCCGGCGTCGGGCCGGTGGCGGTGCGTTCGCACCTGGCCGCCTTCCTGCCCGGACACCCGTTGGCCGATGAACTGCCCGGCGGCGCGCCGGTCTCGGCGGCTCCCTACGGTTCGGCTTCGATCCTGCCGATCACCTGGGCCTACATCCGGATGATGGGTGCGCAGGGCCTGCGATCGGCGTCGCTGACCGCGATCGCGTCGGCGAATTACATCGCCCGCCGCCTCGATGAGTACTTCCCGGTGCTCTACACCGGGGAGAACGGCATGGTCGCCCACGAATGCATCCTGGATCTGCGCGCGATCACCAAAGCGACCGGCGTGACTGTCGACGATGTCGCAAAACGATTGGCCGACTACGGGTTCCATGCTCCGACCATGAGTTTCCCGGTGGCCGGCACGCTGATGGTGGAGCCCACCGAGAGTGAGAGCCTGGCCGAGGTGGACGCGTTCTGCGAGGCGATGATCGCCATCCGCGGCGAGATCGACCGGGTCGGCGCCGGCGAGTGGACCGCTGAGGACAATCCGTTGCGCGGCGCCCCGCACACCGCCGAATGCCTGGTGGTCGACAAATGGGAGCACCCCTACACCCGGGAGCAGGCCGCCTATCCGCTGGGACGTGACTTCCGACCGAAGGTGTGGCCGCCGGTGCGCCGGATCGACGGCGCCTTCGGCGACCGCAACCTGGTCTGCTCGTGCCCTCCGGTGGAAGCCTTCGCCTGACCGCGCGGCCGCAGTTACGGACCTTACGCCGTGTTTGTGAACTGAAGCGCCGGAATAAGGTCGCGAAGTGTATCGATAGCGGCCGAAGTGTTATATGCGTGGATGATAAATAATCAGGAAACTCTCATCTAAGCCCGAAATGAGGATTACGCTGATCTCACCTGGATGGTGATGTGAATCACAGAAGGAGAGATCATGCAGCAGCTCGCGCTTCGTCCCTACCTCACCGCCGGCATCGCCGTGGCCGGTGCCGGCATCATCGCGATTGCGCCGGTCAGCCCCGTTTCACCGGCCTTGCCGGCAGCCGGCGCGCAGTTCCACGCGGTACAGCTGACCGATGCCTGGTCGGACCTCTTCACCCACACCACGGCCAACCTGAACAACATCAGCGAGAACGCCGACTGGTCGGCCATCACCGCCGTCTTCGGCAAGCTGTTCACCGACCCGTTCGGCGTGATCTCCGCGTTCACCAGCATCACGCCGACCGTCACCACCGATATCTCGGAGCTGCCGGCGTCGGTCTCGGTACAGCTGCCGCCCGGGCTGGAACTGGCGATCGCCAGTATGGGCGCGCAGGCGCTGGCCTCCCAAGCGATCAGCAACGCCGCGGCCGATATGGCCAACGGCGACTTCTCCACCCTGCTCACCGCGCCGGCCAGCATCGCCGATGCCTACCTCAACGGCGCACAGAACGTCAGCCTGCTCGGGGGCATCATCAACATCCCGGTGCTCAACGGCATTCTGGCCCCCGAGCAGAACTTCGAAGCCGACCTCAACCTGACCAAGCTGCTGGACCTGCTCGGGTTGGGCAATCTCGACCTGGGCAACCTGGACCTGAGCGGTCTGGTGGGCGACATCACCTTGGGCAACCTGCTCAGTGAGTTGGGGATCAGCGACGACGGCCTGGGCGACCTGCTCCAGGGCAGTGGCATCACCAACCTGGGCGGGATGCTGGGCTTCCTCGGCCTGGGCGACCTCGGACTGGGCAGCTTGAGCCTGACCGGCATCCTGAGCGGCCTGGGCCTGGACACCAACGTCAGCCTCAACGACCTGAGCCTCGATGACGTGCTGAACGTATTCGGTATCAACGGTGAGGTCAGCCTGGGTCTGGGCGACCTGCTGGGCAATCTCGGCTTCGGCGGCCTGCTCGACTCGCACCTGGGCGACATGCTATCGAACCTTGGCCTACTCGGGCCTGTCGCCGATGTGCTCGCGGAGCTTCTCAAGCCGGTTCTCGGACTGCTGAATCCGCTGCTGCAACCGGTGCTGGACGTCTTGACCGGCGGCGGCCTCGAGGAAGCGCTGAACACCATCACCCTCGGGGATCTGCTGGGCGGTCAGACCATCACCGAGTCCGTCAGCTCCCTGCTCGGGGCATTCGGCGTCTCGCTGTCGCCCGACGACCTGAGCATCGGCGGAATCCTGGAAGGCCTCGGTTTCGCCCCCTCGACCGGCGAGCTGACGCTCAGCGGCCTGCTCGGCGGCCTGGGCCTCGGCGGCCTCGACATCACCGGGCTGCTCAACGGCCTGGATCTGGGCGACCTGATCGGGGGTCTGGGGCTGTCGGATCTGGAGCTGAACCTCGGCGACCTGATCGGCGACTTGACCGGCTTGAACCTGGGCGAGCTGCTCGACGACCTGGGTCTGGGCAACCTGGACTTGGCGGACATCAGCGTCGGGTCGTTCGGTGGGATGGTCACCCTGCTGGTGGACGTCATCCCGCAGCAGATCCTCGACATGCTGGGTGCCTAGCGGCGGTCAGCCCAACAGGGTGTTCAGCGTGCCGGCCAGTTCCGGAGTGTTCGCCCCGCGCAGGTTCTGGTACGTGCCACCGGACAGCTGGGCCACCGCCTGCCAGACCGCCCGGTCGGCGTCACCGAAGTCGATGACGTTGACGGCGACCGGGCGCTCAGGGTCGGTGTTCGCCCGGATGAAGTCCTGCAGTCCGGGGCCGTCCAGGGTGCGGTCGGTATGCGGTCCCGCGGTGATGACCAGTACCGAGTTGGTCTGTCCGGGGTGGTAATTGGCCAACACCTGGTTGTAGACCAGGCGCAGCGTGGTGAATGACACCGCGCCGCCCGATGTCGAACTGAGCGCATCGAGTTCCCTGGTCAGCGTCTCCGCCCGGGTTCCGCCGTTCACCGGCTCATCCAGCGGGCCGGACGTGAGCACGCTGTGGCCCTCCACACCGTCGAAGGTCCACAGGCCCACGACGGAGCTCGGCGGCAGCGCCTTGATCCGTTGATCCAGGGCCGCGACCACATGGGCCAGCCGGGTTTTGCCGCCCTCGTCGGTCGTCATGGACTCGTCGAGCATGATCGTCACCGCCGAAGCGCCCGGCAGCGTGGTGAGCGCATTGGCGAGCGTGGCCCGCATCGCGTCGTCGCCGACCGACAAGGTGTCCGGCAGCGCCGGGAATCCGGTCACGTCGCTGCTCGGCGGTGCGACGCCTTCGACGCGGAATCCGGCCTTGGCCAGATCCGCGAGCTGATCCGGCTTGCGGGCGAACCGCGCGAATTCGCTGGCGGCACTGACCTGTTCCTGCGAGAGCCACGAGCCGGCGAGCAGCACGGTGGGGTAATCGGCGACCGGCGCCGGCCCGGGCGGCAACCAGGAACCGAGTGTGCTCGCCGGGTCCGACAGCGATTGCCCGCGGGTGAACAGTTGCTGCTCGGTGGTCACCACCGCGTGCACCGGCGCAGCCGCCGAATCACCTTGGCGCAGCAGTACGTTCATCGCCTCGGCAAGCGAGTTGTCGGCGAGGTGGGGCTGTGCGCCGGCCAGTCGGTGGACCGCCCCGGTCCCGTCGGTGGCGGGGGCGCCCTTCGGGGCGGCGCCGGATGCCACCGCCTCACCGGCCAGGAAAGCGGCATCGCCGTTGCCGCCGATCGGCAGCGCCAGTCGGAGTTGCCCCCAGCCGGCGAGGCCGAGTCGGCCCAGACCGTCGGGGTCGGTCTGCAGGTCCGGTAGGTTCGCCCAGTTCTGGTGCTGCAGGGCGGATTCGAGCTGGGGCCGGACCGCCAGCAGGACCGGAGAGGTGACCAGCGAACGACTGTCGCTGACGGTTTCCTGGCCGGCCGAGGCCTGCAGGCGGGCCGCCGAGATCGAACTGCCCGGAATCCACAGCGCCGGGCGCTGGCCGAGCTGTGCCGGCCAGTCGCCGATGAAACCGCTGACCACGGCGTCGGAATCCACCGGCTTGACCTGCACCGACACGCAGCGGTCACCCACCGGCTTGGCGGTCTTGTTGAATCGGTCGGCGAAACCCTGCACGTGGTCGGCGATCGAGGGGTCCGCCACCACGGCGACCGTCAGATCGCCGTGGGCGCAGTTGCCGGCGGCGATGGCCGAGCGCTGCGACAGCGAGTTGCCGAAGAAGCGCCACAGGATCACGGTGCCCACCAGGACGATCACGGCAATCAGTGCGGCGATCACACCGACACTGACGCCGCGGCGGCCCGCATCGTTGCGATGCCGTCGCCACCGCTCCAGCTCGCGGCGACCGCGGCGCGGTTGGTCCCGCTCGGCCTCCCGGTCCGGGTAGGACCCGCTCGGCAAGGCCCCGGGCGCGCCGAAAGGTCCGGTACGGTACCGGGTTTCTTCCTCGCTACGGCTACCGCTGCCGCGCCGCATGTACTGGGCCGGGTCCGCGTCGTAGCCCGCATCGCCGCCGATCGGCTCGTCGTAGAAGGCGTCCTGATAGTCATCGACGTACTCGTCGTCGTCCGGGTCGCCGAAGCCGAACGGATCGGGCGCCGCGGCGTCCCAGTCCTGGTCGGGGTCGAGCGGCTCGTCGTCGAAATCGTCGGGGCCGGGGAAACTGTGCCTACCCACGGTGGCTGCGTCCTCTCCGCCTGGTCAGCTCTCCGGCCACGGTCAATTCCACTCGAATCCGCGTAGCCGCTCAGCGGCCGGCGCGGGCTTTGAACTCGCGTCGGCGCCGGTGCAGGATCGGCTCGGTGTAGCCGTTGGGCTGAGTCGTTCCGGACAGGATCAGCTCACGGGCGGCCGCAAACGCGATGCTGTCGTCGAAATCCGGAGCCATCGGCAGGTAAGTCGGATCGCCTGCGTTCTGCCGGTCCACGGCCGGGGCCATCCGCTCCAGGCTGGACTGCACGTCGTCAGCGGTGATCACCCCGTGCCGCAGCCAGTTCGCCAGCAGCTGCGATGAGATCCGCAGCGTCGCACGGTCTTCCATCAGTGCCACATCGTGGATGTCGGGAACCTTCGAGCAGCCCACGCCCTGCGAGATCCAGCGAACGACGTAGCCGAGGATCGACTGGCAGTTGTTGTCGACCTCCTCGCGGATCTCGTCGGGGGCCCAGGCCAGCCCCTCGGAGAGCGGGATGGTCAGCAGCTGATCGATTGTGGCGCGGCGTTTTCCAGCCAACTCCCGCTGCACCTCGAACACGTCCACCTGGTGGTAGTGCATCGCGTGCAGGGTGGCGGCGGTCGGCGACGGCACCCAGGCGGTGCTGGCGCCGGCGCGCGGGTGCCCGATCTTCTGCTCGACCATGTCGGCCATCAGGTCGGTCATCGCCCACATGCCCTTGCCGATCTGGGCGTGGCCGGTCAATCCGGTGGCCAGGCCCGCGTCGACGTTGTTGTCCTCGTAGGCCAGGATCCACGGCTGCGACTTCATGGTGGCCTTGCGCACCATCGGCCCGGCCTCCATCGAGGTGTGGATCTCGTCGCCGGTGCGGTCCAGGAAGCCGGTGTTGATGAACACCACCCGGTCGACGGCCGCCTTGATACAGGCCCGCAGGTTGACGGTGGTGCGGCGCTCCTCGTCCATGATGCCGATCTTGAGGGTCGCCTGCGGCAGGCCGAGGACGTCTTCGACCCGGCTGAACAATTCGGCGGTGAACGCCACCTCGTCGGGTCCGTGCATCTTCGGTTTGACGATGTAGATCGACCCCGTGCGGCTGTTGAGCAGCGGGCCGTTGTCGTCGGAGGCAGTCAACCCGTGCACGGCGATCAGCCCGGTGAACAGCGCGTCCTGGATGCCCTCGAACACCTCGCGGCTGTCAGTGCCCTCGGCGCCGTCCGTCCCCTCGGCGCCGAAGACGATGGCGTCGTTGGTCATCAGATGACCCACGTTGCGGACGAACATCAGGCTGCGGCCCGGCAGGGTAAGGGTTCCGCCGTCGGGAGCGCTGAACTCGCGGTCGCCGGACAGTGTCCGGGTGAACGTCTTGCCGTCCTTGCTGACCTCTTCGGCCAGATCCCCGCGATTGAGCCCCAGCCAGTTGCGGTAGCCGAGCACCTTGTCCTCGGCGTCGACCGCGGCAACCGAGTCCTCGAAGTCCATGATCGTGGTGACCGCCGACTCGAGCACCACGTCCTTGATGCCGGCGGCATCGGTCGCTCCGATCGGCGAGTTCGGGTCGATCAGGATCTCGATGTGCAGCCCGTGGTGGATCAACAGCACCGATGACGGTGCCTCGGCGTCCCCGAGGTAGCCGACGAACTCCGCCGGCGCGGCCACGGTGGTCTCCAGACCGTCGGCCAGTGTGATCACCAGCCGGGCGTCGTCCACCGCGAAGCTCTTGACCTCGGCCCAGGCGCCGTTGGCCAGCGGCACGGACTCGTCGAGGAACTTGCGGGCATAGGCGATCACCTTGTCGCCGCGCACCGGGTTGTAGCCGCTGTTCGCTCCCGCGGGTGTCTTCGTTGCGCCGTCGTCCTCACTGATCACGTCGGTGCCGTACAGCGCGTCATACAACGAGCCCCAGCGGGCGTTGGCGGCGTTGAGCGCGAACCGGGCGTTGAGCACCGGCACCACCAGCTGCGGACCGGCCTGCACGGCGATCTCGTCGTCGACGTCGGCGGTGGTGACGGTGAAGTCGTCCGGCTCGGGCAGCAGGTAGCCGATCTCGGTGAGGAAGGCCCGGTAGGCCTCGGTGTCCACCGGCTCGATGACCCGGTGCCGGTGCCACTTGTCGATCTGTGCCTGCAGCTCGTCACGACGCGCCAGCAGCTCCTGGTTCTTCGGCGTCAGATCGGTGACGACCTTGTCCACGCCCGCCCAGAAGCTGTCCGGGTCCAGACCGGTCCCCGGCAGCGCCTCCTCGGTGATGAAGTCGTAGAGCACACGCGCCACCCGCAGACCGCCAACCGGCACCCGATCCGTCATGGTTTCCTCCCTCATAGCCAATCCACCACCTTACCGGCCGACAGCACCGCTATCCGCATCCGGCGATTGCCGACAACCGCACGCACCGTTCGAGCAGAGCGGCGCGCAACGGCGCGGCCCGCTGCGAGATCTCGGTCTGGCAACGGACGTATTCTGCACGGCCGAGCGGGTTTTCGATGCAAATCGGCTCATACCCGTAGCCGCTCAGGTCATACGGGCTGGCTTGCATGTCGATCTCACGCGCGGCGGCGGCCAATTGCAGGCAGTCCAGCAGCAACTCCGACTCGATCAACGGCCCCAACTTGTAGCACCACTTGTAGAGGTCCATGTTGGCGTGCAGGCAACCAGGCTGCTCCCACTCGGTTTGGGTGGCCCGCCGGGGCGTCCCGTCGTTGCGTGGCGCCGCCGCCGGGGTGAAGAACCGGAATGCGTCGAAATGCGTGCAACGCAACGGTATTGACTCGACAACCCGTTCCACCTCGGGTGTGCTGAGCCGCAGCGGAACGTGACCGTGCCGGACGGTTTCCGCTGCCGGACTGCGATACACCATCGCCCACTCGTGCAGCCCGAAACAATTCAGCCGGGCCGGGCGGGCGGCGGTGGCCCGCAACAGCCGTGCGACGAACGTCACGGTGTCGGCCCGCTCACGCAGGAAGTCCTCGCCGACACCGACCCGCCCGTCCGTGACGGTATATCCCCGGCGGCCGCGGTACTCGCGCAGCGCCGCCGCACCGGCCAAGGCAACGCCGAAGCCGGGGTGCCAGCCGCGCAGCTGTCGGGGACGCAGGCGGTAGTAGCTGAACAGGAACTTCGGCACCGGGTCACCGGCGGCGACCCGGCGCAACAGCGGCGCCAGGAAGGTGTCCAGGCGCAGCCGGTAGGCCTGCGCCCGCGCCTGCCAGTGCTCGGTTTCCAGAGCCGATTCGGCCAGGTCAAACATGATGCGTTCCGTCACGGACGGTTCCCACGACATCCTGGACGAGGTCCTCGAGGGCCACCATGGCCACCACGGCGCCGTCGGTGGCGACCACGAGTGCCAGATGGCTGTTGGTCCGCCGCAGCCGCGTCAACGCGTCGGCCAGCGGCAGCGACGCGGGAACGCGGGGCAGCGGTCGTACCACGCCGATATCGACTACGGCGGCTGCGCCGTCGCCGCCGGCGGCCGCCGCGGAGCTCTCACTGAGCGGCAGAACGTCCTTGATGTGCAGGTAGCCGACGTATTGGCCCTGGTCGACGACGGGGAACCGGGAATAGCCGGTCTGAGCGAGCGCCTTGTCGACGGCCGCCACGGTGGGGCCGCGCCCGGGCGCTGCGGCCGGGACGGCGCGGATGTCGCCGACCGGCAGCGCCACGTCGGCGACGGTCCGGTTGCGGATCTGCAGGGCGCGGGTCAACCGGGTGTACTCCTCGAGGTCGAGTAGACCTGCCGAAACCGATTCGGCGATCATCTCGCTGAGCTCGACGGTGGACACCGTGATCTCCAGCTCGTCTTTCGGCTGCACCCGCACGGCGCGCAGCGTGACGTTGGCGCACCAGTTGTAGAAGACGATGAACGGCCGGGCGGCCGCCATGTAGATCAGGTACGGCGGGATGAGCAGCATCGCCGCTGTCTCCGGGCCTGCCAGGGCGATGTTTTTGGGAACCATCTCGCCGAACAGCACATGCAACGTCACCACGATCGTCAACGCGACGATGAACGCCACGGTGTGCAGCAGCGCGTCGGGGATACCCACCAGCCGGAACACCGGCTCGAGCAGGTCAGCGACGGCGGGCTCACCGATTCGACCGAGCAGAATCGAGCACACCGTGACGCCCAGTTGCGCCCCGGCCAGCATCAGCGACAGCTGCTCGCCGGCCCGGATCACCGTGACCGCGCTCTGCCTGCCCTGTTCGGCCAGCGCCTCGAGCCGGTCGCGTCGCGCCGATATCAGCGAGAACTCGGCGCCGACGAAGAAGGCGTTCGCCGCGACCAGCAGCACGGTCAACACGACGTTGAACAGGTCAGTCATCGCCGGCCCCCAGTTGGGTGAGCACCAGCAGGTCGATGCGGCGTCCGTCCATCCGGACCACCCGGGCCAGCCAGCGCGGCGGGATCGCGGACAGCTGGTCGGGATCGAACGCGGTCAGTTCGACGGTCTCGCCCGCCGCCGGAATGTGGCCGAGCTCTTGGAGCACCAGCCCGCCGATGGTCTCGTAGGAGCCCTCCGGGGCGCGGTAGCCGGTGGCCTTGGCGACCTCGTCGATGCGCAGCAGCCCCGACACCTGCCAGCCGCCGCCGGCCGCCACCACGTCCGGCGTGGCGTCGTCGTGCTCGTCGCGGACGTCGCCGACGATCTCCTCGATCAGATCCTCCATCGTGACCATTCCCGCGGTGCCGCCGTATTCGTCGACGACCAGGGCAACCTGAAGGCCGTCGGTCCGAACCTGCTCCATCACCGCGTCGCCGTCGAGGGTGGAGGGCACCACCGCCGCGGGCTCGGCGACGGTGGTGACCGGGGTGGTCGCCCGATCGGCGGCCGCCACCGCGAACACCTGTTTGACGTGGACGATGCCGACGGGGGCGTCCAGATCACCGGCCACCACCGGAAACCGGGAGAAGCCGGTGTCGATGGCCGCGGCGGCCAGGTCGGCGACGGTGTCGCCGGCCTGCAGGCTGACGATCTTCGAACGCGGCGTCATCAGCTCCGCGGCGGTCAGGGCGCCGAACCGCAGTGAGCCCTCGACCAGCGTGGCGGTACTGGGATCCAGCGCGCCGCTGCGCGCCGAGTTGCGCACCAGCGAAGCCAGCTCGCGCGGGGACCGGGCCGAGGTCAACCGGTCGGCGGGCTCGATGCCGAGCCGCTTGAGAATCAGGTTCGCCGTCCCGTTGGTCGCCTTGATCGCGAGGGTGAACAGCCGGGAGAACATCAGCTGCGGCCCGGCCGCTGCCCGGGCGGTCTGCAGTGGGCGCGCCACGGCGAGATTCTTGGGCACCAGTTCGCCGAAGACCATCGACAGCGAGGTGGCGATCACCAGGGCCAGGGCCAGCGCCACCCCGGCGGCGGCCGCTTCGGACAGGCCGAGAGCGGCAAGCGGGGGGCGCAGCCACCGGGCGAGCACCGGCTCGGCCAGATACCCGGTGGCCAGCGTGGTGATCGAGATACCCAACTGGGCGCCGGAGAGCTGGAAGGACAACGTGCGGTGCGCTTCTCGGATATAGGTGTCGCGACGGCCGCCGCGGCGGGCGTTGGCCTCCACCGCGCTGCGTTCCAGGGTGGTCAGGGAGAACTCGGCGGCGACGAATATCGCGGTGCCCAGCGTGAGGACCACGAACGCCAGCACGCTGCCCAGGGTCAAGGCGATGGTCATGAGCGTCTACTGGGTCGCCGCCGGTGGTCTCACCAGCCGAACGGTAGCGGATGGCCCTCGGCGAAGCCCGCGGCCGACTGCACCCCGAGCACCGCGCGTTCATGCAGCTCGGCCAGGTCCGACGCGCCGACATAGGTGCAGGTGCTGCGAAGGCCGGAGGTGATGTGGTCCAGCAGATCCTCGACTCCGCCGCGATCCGGGTCCAGCATCATCCTCGACGTCGAAATACCTTCCTGGAAGAGTGCTTTGCGGGCGCGGTCGAACGCGCTGTCGCCGGCCGTGCGCGCGGCCACCGCCCGCTTGGACGCCATGCCGTAGCTTTCCTTGTACGGCTTGTCGTCGCGGTCGAACATCAGGTCGCCGGGCGATTCATAGGTACCGGCGAACCACGAGCCGATCATCACGTTCGACGCCCCGGCGGCAAGGGCCAGCGCCACGTCGCGGGGATGACGCACCCCGCCGTCGGCCCAGACGTGGGCGCCGAGATCGTGCGCTGCGGCCGCACACTCCAGTACGGCCGAGAACTGCGGCCGGCCCACCCCGGTCATCATCCGGGTGGTGCACATCGCGCCGGGGCCGACGCCGACCTTGACGATGTCCGCCCCGGCGCCGATCAGGTCCCGGGTGCCCGCCGCGGACACCACGTTGCCGGCGACCAGCGGAACGCCCGGCGTCAGCGCGGCCACCGAGCGGATCGCCTGCATCGCCTTCTCCTGATGCCCGTGCGCGGTGTCGATGACCAGCACATCCACCCCGGCCGCCAACAATGCGGCGGCCCGGGCCGTCACCTCGCCGGTAATGCCGACCGCCGCGCCGATCCGCAGCCGGCCGGCCGCATCGGTGGCGGGGGTGTAGATGCCGGCCCGGATCGAACCGGTGCGGGTCAGGACGCCGGCCAGCGTGCCGTCGGAGTTGGTCAGCACCGCGACCGGGACCGGCGCATGCTCCAGCAGGTCGAAGACCTTGCGGGGCTCGGTGCCGATCGGAACGCTGAGCAGGTCGGACATCGCGACGTCACGAACCCGGCTGAAGCGGTCCACCCCTTCGCAGCACGCCCTGGTCACCAGGCCGGTCGGCCGACCGTCGACGGTGACCACGGCCGCGCCGTGGGCACGTTTGGGGATCAGCGCCATCGCGGCGGAGACCGAGTCGTCGGGGGAGAGCACGACGGGGGTGTCGGCCACCAGGTCGCGACTTTTCACGAACGCCACGGTCTGGCTTACAGCGTCTATCGGCAGGTCCTGGGGCAGCACCACGATGCCGCCGCGCCGGGACACCGTCTCGGCCATTCGCCGGCCCGCCACGGCCGTCATGTTGGCGACCACCACCGGGATGGTGGCACCCGAACCGTCGCGCGTGGACAGATCCACGTCGAGGCGGGACGCGACGGCCGAGCGGTTGGGGACGATGAAGACATCGTCGTAGGTCAGGTCGTAGCCCGGGTCGTATCCGCCGGCGAATCTCATCCGGTGCCCGACATCGGGCCGTTGGGTTCCGACGAGCCCATCAATTTCCTCCACTGGTTCTGGGCCGGGTTCGGGCGGGCGTCGGACGCCGGCCCGGCCGGGCCGGGGGCACCGTTTTCGGCCCGGCAGCCACGCTACCGGCCGCGCGTCGGCGGAACCACTCGTTTATCAACGGCCCGCGGATGAAAAATTGATCTTCCTCACAGTCACTTCGTCAGGTAAGCTCATCTCGTCGTTTAGGGGAACAGAGATGACAGTTAGCTGCGAGCGGCGGGGTATGGCCATTCGGACCCCGATTGCGACCTCTGTTGACCCGCGGCTCGCCCGGCCGGGCCGCGGCGCCGACCGCGGCAGCCGGATCGATGCACCGGCGGCGTGGCGGGGCTGTCACCTCGAAAGCTACCTGGAGCGCAAACTGCACCGGCAGTGGCGCAATCGCGGATCCTAACCGCCGGCGGTGAATTGACGGCTGTTCGCGACATCAATCGCCGTGTGCACATTGGTTGCCTTGTAGCGCAAGGTGAATCGGATAGCCTGGTCGCTGCCGTCAGGTAGCAGGTCCGGCGTCGAGCGGTGCGGGCCCAGGGGCGCCGTCCCACGGTCCGCCCGATGCGGGCGAACATCGCCGACGGATGGTGCGGGCGAGCGCTGCAGGCTGGCACGGCAGCTCGGTGCCGGTGCTTTCCAGGAAGCTCCGGACGGGCCGGTCACTGCCGGGCGGCGCGGCATTGACCGCACTTGTCTGGCAGTTAGCTGGCAAGAAGTCAATAGCGCAGACCAAACCTTAGAGCAAAATAAGCTCCGGGATATTCAAACGGCAACTACGCCAGCCGACCCGGACGATACTTCGCACCCAAAAGAGGTACGCACCATGCAGGTTAGCCCGCTCTTGTCCGTCACGGCCGGCGCCGCCGTGGCCGGCGGAATCGCCGCCGCCCCGGTCGCTGCACCACCGGCGACATCGACCGCAGCCAATCTCGACGTTCAACTCACCGCGCAAGATGTCGTCATCGATTTCGTGCGGCATGCGCAGATGACGCCGCCGTACGATCTGCTGCTCACCCCCTCGCCGGATCATCCGGGTGCTCCGCTCAGCGACCTCGGCCACGAGCAGGCGAACGACGTCGGGCAGCAGCTGTTCGACCAGCTCGGTCCGGTCGCCGGCATCTTCTCCGGGCAGGGCCTTCGGGTGCAGGAGACCGCGGTGCCGTTCGCCGATCTGGAGGGCGCCGGCGGCACCCCCGCCGGCGTCCAGCTACTGCCGGGGCTCGACGAGGTGGACAGTGGCGTCTATGCGCTCGATCCGATTGAGAGCCTCGGCGGCCGGCTGGCTTTCTTGACCGTGGGCGCCTGGACGTTCGGAGCGCCGCTGGGGTTGGCACTGCTGCAGGGGCCGGGCTCGCACGACGTCAACGGGATTGTGCTCGACGATCGATTCGGCGACGCGGTCCAGACGATGTACGACCATGCGCTGGGCAGCGGGGTGGTCAGCGCCAACGGCCAACTGACCGATGTGGCCTTCAGCAGCACCGCGTCCATCTTCGCCTGGGTGATGCAGAACGTCGACAACCCCGATCTGCCGTTCTTCCTGAACCTGCTCCACGAGTCACACAGTGTCGCGAACGGCCAGACGACCATCTTCCTGCCCAACGCCGCCATCGTCGAAGTCGAGGGCAACCCCACCGACGGCTGGACCCTGGTCAGCTGGGACGGACATGCCGTCCCGCAAGATCCTGACCTGCTCACCGCGCTCTTCGTCGACGTGCGGGACGTGATACTGCCGCTCCAAGCGGCGTACTGGGAGGTGCACCAGGCCATTCTCGGCTCGGACCCCGAGGCGATCATGACCGCGATCCAGACCGGTTTCGAGCATGTCACCTCGGCGTTGAGCCAGTTCCCCGGCGCGGTCTTCAGCGACATCGCCGACGCCCTCGGAAATCTCGGCTAGGAGGTGGCTGTCATGCAGGCGCTCTCGATCGGTCCGGTAGCCGCAGCTGTCGCCCTCGTCGGCGCGGGCGTCATTGCCGTCACACCGCCGGTGCACGCCGATCTCGCAGCCCCCGCGGTCACTCTCACCAGCGGGGAAGCCCAAGACATCGTCATCGACATCGTCCGGCACGGCCAGCGGATGCCACCGTTCAACGACGTCATCACCCCGTCGCCTGATCATCCGGGCCCGCCGCTCAGCGATCTCGGGATGCAGCAGGCCCAGGACGTGGCCGAGAAACTGCACCAGGAACTCGGTGACCACGTCGCCGGCATCTTCTCCGGGCAGGCCATCAGGGACATCGACACCGCCGCGCCGTTCGCCGCGCTGCAGAACATGACGACGCAGATCCTGCCCGGACTCAACGAGATCGACAGCGGGATCTATGCCGGCCAGCCGATCGCGAGCCTGTCGGGCTTCCTGTACCAATTCACCCCGATGCTCTGGACGTTGTTCGGATTGGTGCTGATGCCGATCCCGGGTTCGGTCGAGGACCCCAACGGGGTGGTGATGGACCAGAAGTTCACCGAGGCCGTGGCGGCGATGTACAGCGCCGCGATGGCCAACCCGGTCGAAAGCGACAACGGCGACATCACCGCCGTGGCGTTCAACAACGAGGCCGACATCGCCGCCTGGGTGGCGCTCAACGTCAAGAACCCCGACATCTCGCTGCTGCTGCCGTTGACGTTGCAGACGATGTTCGCCAACGACGACGGATCCCCGCTGCTGCCCAACACCGGCATCGTGCAGATCGAGGGCAACCCCACCGACGGCTGGACACTGGTCAGCTGGAACGGAATCCCCGTACCGGAGGACCCGGGACTGCTGACCAGGCTGATCATGGACGTCCGCGACCTGATCACCACACCGCAGGTCGCGGCCTGGAACCTCCACCAGGCACTGCTCGGTGGCGACGCGACCACGATCGGCGAGGCCTTCCAGACCGGCCTGCACGATGTCAGCTCGGTGTTCCTGGGATTCCCGCAAGCCGTCTTCGACGACATCACCGATGCGGTGGCGAATCTCGGCAGCGCCGCCGGTGGGGCTGCGGACGACACCGGCTCGGCGCTCGCCGACCTGCTTGCGCTGATCTGAGACACGGCACGCACAATGACCGCGATGACGAACACGACATGGCCCGACAGCGTGCGGCGCTGGCAGGACGGCGGGCGCTGGGTGTCGAGCACCGCCGGCCGGGTATTCGTACGGTCGGACGCCGGCGACGGGCCCACCGTGCTGTTGCTGCACGGCTTTCCGTCCTGCTCCTACGATTTCGTATCGGTCGTCGACCGACTGGCCGGCCGATCCTGGCTGACGATGGATTTCCTCGGGTTCGGGCTCTCGGACAAGCCGAACCCGCACCGCTACAGCCTGTTCGAGCAGGCCGACCTGGTGGAGCAGGTGGTGGCATCGAGCGCATCGGGTCCGGTGGTGTTGGCCGCCCACGACATGGGCACCTCAGTGGCCACCGAACTGCTGGCCCGCGACATGGCAGGCACGCTGAGTTTCGACCTACGCCGTGCGGCGCTGTCCAACGGCAGCGTGATCCTGGAGCGGGCTAGCCTGCGCCCCATCCAGAAGGTGCTGCGCGGCCCGTTCGGCGGGCTGGCCGCCCGGCTGACGAACCGACGCAGTTTCGCCCGCGGCTTCGGCCGGCTGTTCAGCGCCGATCATCCGCTGGCCGCCGAGGAGGCGGCCGCGCAGTGGGCCCTGCTGACCCACAACGGGGGCAATCGGATCGCCCACCTGCTCTCGGCCTACCTCGATGAACGGGTGCGCCACGCGCAACGCTGGCACGGCGCGGTGCGCGACTGGCCCAAGCCGCTGGGGTTCGTCTGGGCGCTCGATGATCCGGTGGCGACCACCAATGTGCTCGACGGGCTGCGGGAGCTGCGCCCGGCCGCCGATGTCATCGAGCTACCCGGGCTGGGCCATTACCCGCAGATCGAAGACCCGCAGGCCTACACCGACGCCGTGCTGCGGCTGTTGGGTTAAACCGGCACTTCGCTGCGGTCGCCGCTCCACAGCGTGTGGTACTTGCCCTCGGCGTCCACCCGGCCGTAGCTGTGGGCGCCGAAGTAGTCGCGCTGCGCCTGGGTCAGCGCGGCCGGCAGTCGCTCGGTGCGCAGCCCGTCGTAGTAGGCCAGCGCGGAGGAGAAACCGGGGGACGGAATCCCCAGGGCGACAGCCATTGTCACCACCCGGCGCCAGCTGTCGATGGCGGCCTCCACGGCACTGCGGAAGTACGGTGCGGCCAGCAGGCTCACCAGATCCGGGTCGGTGTCGAAGGCCTCTTTGATCCGGTTGAGGAACTTCGCCCGGATGATGCAGCCGCCACGCCAGATCGTCGCCAGGTCGCCGGGGGTGACGTTCCAGCCGTGCTCGGCGCTGCCGGCCTGAATCTGGTTGAACCCCTGCGCATAAGCGACGATCTTCGAGGCGTACAGCGCGCGGCGGACGTCCTCGGTGAACCGGGCCGCGTCCGAAGGACGGTCGCCGAGTGCCCCGGCGGCCAGGCCCGCCGCGGCGCGACGCTGCGGGACCGAACCCGACAGCGCCCGGGCGAACACCGCCTCGGCGATCCCGGTGACCGGAACCCCCAGGTCCAAGGCGGACTTCACCGTCCAGCGGCCGGTGCCCTTCTGCTCGGCTTCGTCGACGATGACGTCGACCAGTGGCTTGCCGGTCTTGGCATCGACCTGGCGCAGCACCTCGGCGGTGATCTCGACCAGGTAGCTGTCCAGCTCACCGGCGTTCCACTCGGTGAACACCTCGGCGATCTGCGGCGCGGTCAGCGCCAGGCCGTCGCGTAGCAACTGGTATGCCTCGCCGATCAGCTGCATGTCGGAGTACTCGATGCCGTTGTGCACCATCTTGACGAAGTGCCCGGCGCCGTCCGGCCCGATGTGGGTGCAGCACGGCACCCCGTCGACGTGCGCGGAGATCTCCTCGAGCAGCGGTCCCAGCGAGGTGTAGGACTCCTTCGGGCCGCCCGGCATGATCGACGGCCCGTTCAGCGCACCCTCCTCCCCGCCGGAGATCCCGGCCCCGACGAAGTGCAGCCCGCGGGCGGCCATCGCCTTCTCCCGGCGGATGGTGTCGGTGTAGAGCGCGTTGCCGCCGTCGATGATGATGTCGCCGGGCTCCATGGCGTCGGCGAGTTCATTGATGACGGCGTCGGTCGGGTCACCCGCCTTGACCATGATCAGCACGCGGCGTGGCTTCTCAAGGGCGGCAAGGAATTCCGGAATCGATTCGGTGCGAACGAACTTTCCCTCCGAGCCGTGTGCGCTCAGCAGGGCGTCGGTCTTGGCGATCGACCGGTTGTGCAGCGCCACCGTGTAGCCGTGGCGGGCGAAGTTGCGCGCGATGTTGGATCCCATGACGGCCAGGCCGGTCACCCCGATCTGGGCGGTGCCGACAAGTTCCGACGCGCTCATACATTCGCCTTTCGGTGGTAGGTGATCGCTGCGCGGCACGCCGGACGGCGCGGGTCATCCCGCGATCAGTCGATGCAGTTCGGTCAGCCACGGTACCGCCAGCGCGATCGTCGGTACCGTCAGCACCCCGGCCGCGGCGGAGTAAGCGGCCGCGGCCAGCGTGCGACTGTTGCCGCGTCCGGACAGCCGCTGTACCCGCAACACCGTGCTGGCACCGCCGGCGGCCAGCGCGCCGGCGGGGATGGTCGCTGAAGCGCAGGTCACCAGGGCGCGGGCCAGGGGAGGGGCGCCGGCGACCCGAACGGCAGCGTCGTCGGCCAGCAGTTCGACCAGCAACCGCACCGCGTCCAAGGCGCTGGCGCTGCGCACCAACCGGGGAAACGCGGAGTGCACCGCGGTGAACGCCTCCAGCACCAGATCGTGCCGGGCGCGCAGGTGGGCGCGCTCATGGCAGAGCAGCGCCGCCAGTTCGGTATCGCTGAGCGCCTGCAGGGCGCCCGAACTGAGCACCACCCGGCTGCGCACCCCGGGCAGGCAGTAGGCCAGTGGCTGCATCACCTGCAGAATCCGAAGGCCGCTGGTGCGTACCGCCGGAGCGCCGTCAGAGACGCCGACCAGGTCGACGAGCATGCGGTGACGGGCCCGGCGCTGCCGGGTGCCGATCGCGACTCGCAGCACGGTCACCGTCAGTCGCAGGCCGACGAGCAGCGTCACGGCCGACACCGCGGTGTAGAACGTCCACAGCGGCCAGCCCAGCCGGTCGAGAGAGCCCAGGATCGTCGAGGTGGGTCGACCGTCGGGGCCCGGCATCAGCAGCCGGCTCGACGTGGCGACACCCGCGCTGAACGCCGACAGTACGGCGGCTATGGCGATGGCCTGCCAGAGCACCACCGCGGCCCGCGGGGCGCGCAACGGCCAGTCGGCGCGCGCGAGCAGGGCGGGCACCGGCCCCACGAGCAGCAGCGCCAGGAGGGTGAAGGCCAGCGCGGACACGCTGCCAGTCTCCCTCAGGACGTGTGTCGGCCGCCAGCGGGCGGGCCGACGTGATGTTTGGCTTCCAACTTGTCGAGTGCGCGGCGCAGCGCCTCGGCTTCGTCCACGCCGACGCGCTCCACGAAATGCACCAGGGCGGCCCGGCGGTCACCGGAGTCGGCGGCCTGGTCGAGGGCCTCGACCATCAGCCCGGCGACCAGCTCGTCACGGCCGCGGACCGGGGTGTAGCGGTGGGCGCGGTCATCCCGGATCTGCGACACCAGATTCTTCTTGGCCAGCCGCTGCAGCACCGTCATCACCGTGGTGTAGGCCAGGTCGCGCTGCGCGGACAGCGCTTCGTGGACCTGGCGCACCGTCTGGGCCTCCGGTGCGGACCAGAGGTGGTCCATCACCGCTCGTTCCAAATCGCCTAGGTGGGTCTGCTTCGCCATGTCGTAATCAACTCCCTGCGGAATGGAGCAAGCCTACCCTCAATTACTACCGGCTGTCGTACCGGCGGCTGTGGGTCTACTGGGCTGCGCGGCGGGCCGCCGGCCGCGACGACCGCGTTCGGCGCACCGCAGCCGGTCGTGTAGAACCGTGGCATGGCTGCCAGCGGTTCCCCGACCATCCCCGTCGCGCCGTTCGACCGTGAGATCGGCCTGGTCTTCACCGACATCGGCCCCGACGGTGCCCGCGCCACGCTGGAGTTGCAGCCCAAGCTGAGCCAGCCCGCCGGGCTGGTGCACGGCGGGGTGTACTGCTCGATCGTCGAGAGTGTGGCAAGCGTTTCCGGTCACGCCTGGCTGAACGCGGGCGGCGGCGACGCCGGCGGCACGGTGGTGGGGGTCAACAACAACACCGATTTCCTGCGAGGGGTGTCGTCGGGGACGGTGTTCGCCGCGGCCACCCCGATACATCGTGGCCGCCGCCAACAACTGTGGCTGGTGACCATCACCGATTCCGACGACAAGGTGCTCGCGCGCGGGCAGGTCAGGCTGCAGAACCTGCCCAGCTGAGTTGATGGCGGTGAGCCGCTGCTAACTGACCGCGCGTTCGGCGCCGCGCTGCGCCTCGGCCGCCAGCACCTCGAGTTGTTCCAAGCGGGTGCGGGCGAAGGCCTGCTGCTCGGTGATGGTGAGCTGGCCGCGGCGGGTGCTCAGGAACGTCACGTTCCACGACAGCAGCGTGCTGACCTTGTTCTTGAACCCGACCAGATAGATCAGGTGCAGGCCCAGCCAGGCCAGCCAGGCCAGAAAACCGCTGAACTCCAGCGGGCCGATCTTGGTGACCGCGGAGAACCTCGACACCGTGGCCATCGAGCCCTTGTCCAAGTACTGGAACGGCTCGCGGTCAGCCGGGTCGGCGCCGCCGAGCTCGGCCTTGATGGTGCTGGCGGCGTGCTTGGCGCCCTGGATGGCGCCCTGCGCCATGCCGGGCACGCCGTCGACGGCCGCCATGTCCCCGACGACGAAGACGTTGGGGTGCCCCGGCACCGACAGGTCCGGCAGCACCTTGACCCGGCCGGCGCGGTCGAGTTCCACCGCGGACTGCTCGGCGAGATCGCGGCCCAGCGGACTGGCGGAGACGCCGGCCGACCACACCTTGCACTGCGATTCGATGCGCCGGATGGTGCCGTCGGAGTCCTTGACGGTCAAGCCGTTGCGGTCGACGTCGGTGACCATGGCGCCGAGCTGGATCTCCACACCCATCTTCTGCAGCCGCTCGGCTGCCTTGAGGCCCAGCTTCTCGCCCATCGGCGGCAGCACCGCCGGGGCGGCGTCGAGCAGGATCACCCGTGCCTTCGTCGAGTCGATGTTGCGGAAAGCGCCCTTGAGCGTGTAGTTGGCCAGTTCGGCGATCTGCCCGGCCATTTCGACACCGGTCGGGCCCGCGCCGACCACCGTGAACGTGAGCAGTTTCTCCCGCCGGGCCTGGTCTCGGGACCGTTCGGCCTGCTCGAAGGCGCTCAGGATGCGGCCCCGGAGTTCCAGGGCGTCATCGATGGTCTTCATGCCGGGGGCGAACTCGGCGAACTGGTCGTTGCCGAAGTAGGACTGGCCGGCGCCGGCCGCGATGATCAGGCTGTCGAACGGGGTGTCGTAGGTGTGGCCGAGCACCTCCGAGGTGACGTACTTTCCGGCGAGGTCGATGTGGGTGACGTCGCCGAGCAGCACCTGGGCGTTGCGCTGCTTGCGCAGCACCACGCGGGTCGACGGCGCGATCTCCCCTTCGGAGAGGATTCCGGTCGCAACCTGGTAGAGCAGCGGCTGGAACAGGTGGTGGGTGGTGCGAGCGATCAACTTGACGTCGACGTCGGCTCGCTTGAGTTTCTTGGCCGCGGTCAGCCCGCCGAATCCGGAGCCGATGATGACGACCTGGTGGCGTCGGCGCTGCGGCGCAGTGACTTCAGGCTGGGCGCTCATGGGAATACGGTTGCTCCTCGACGGCGACTGCGTTCACAAATACGCTAGTCGACCCACTTGGCGGTCACCGAATTCGATCGTTGTGGGATTAGCCACTCCGGTGTGACATCAGCCGAAATGGGCCAGCGCTCCGTGGCTGACGTGCAGGGTCTGGCCGGTGATGTGCCGGGCGGCCGGTGTGGTCAAGAACACCGCCAGGCGGGCGATCTCGGTGTCCGCCCCGGCCGGGGCACTGGTGAGCCCGTCGTAGCCCGGGCGCGCGCCGGCGCCGGCGGCGACCACGTTGACGGTGATGCCGCGGGTGCCGAACACCGTGGCTTGCCCGGCGGTCCAGTTCGACAGTGCGGCCTTGACGGCCGCATCGGCGCCGCCGTCGAGCGGGTTCTCCGGCATCACCGAAACGATCGAGCCGCCGGAACGCAGGTGATCGCCCACGGTCGCGACCGTCAGCACCGCCGAGAGCACGGTGGCGTCGAGGGCGCCGCGCCATGCCGCGGCCTGGTCGGCCAGCGAGTAGGCGCGCGGGTCACCGCCCAGCCAGCGCGGCGCGGGGACATTGACGATGGTGTCGAGGTGGTGGGGGAACAGGCCGCGGGCCGCCAGCAGGCTCGCCGGATCCGTGTTGTCGCAGACGACGGCGTTGGCGTCGAGTTCCTTGGCGGCGATTTCGAGCTCGGGACCTCGCATCCCTGCGATCGTCACCTTGTGGCCGGCTTCGCTGAAGCCTTCTGCAACGGTGCGACCCAATTCGGTGTCACCACCGGTGACCAGCACATCCATCGGTAGGACCTCCTCGTGTTCGCAGCTATGTTACTGGACAGTAGCCGGTTTGCGGGCGCGGGGCGCAACTCGGCACAGACACGATCCGGCTACGGTCCGGATTAGGCGCGCTTCGCCGTGCTGGCGATCGCCGGTGTTGGTGTCGGCGACCCGTCCCCCGCAAGCGGGAGGTGCCCCCAGCGCCCGGCTTCGCCGCGCTTGCGGTCCCCGATAGGCTTGTTGGCCATGTGGCGAACCCGGGTGGTCTCCGGCGCGGTGGCGATCATGCTGGCAGCGGGTTCGACGGGACTGACCGGCTGTAGTTCCGGCCCGGCGATGCCATCGATCACGGTGTTCGCTGCGGCGTCGCTGAAGGCGGCGTTCACCGAGATCGCCGAGCAGTTCAAGACCGACCACCCCGGCGTGGCAGTGGAGTTCAACTTCGCCGGATCCTCGGATCTGGCCACCCAGCTGACCGAGGGTGCCCGCGCCGACGTCTTCGCATCGGCCAACACCGCCCAGATGGACAAGGTCGCCCGGGCCGGCCTGCTGGACGGTGAGCCGGTGCCGTTCGCCAGCAACACACTGGTGATCGTCACCGCGCCCGGCAACCCGCACGCGGTACGCTCCTTCGCCGATCTGGCCGGCCCCGACCTGGCCGTGGTGGTGTGTCAACCGCCGGTGCCATGCGGAGCGGCGACCGGCAAGGTCGAAGACCTCACCGGGGTCCGGCTGAATCCGGTCAGTGAGGAGCCCGACGTCACCGACGTACTCAACAAGGTCACCACCGGCCAGGCCGACGCCGGGGTCGTCTACCGCACCGACGCCATCCACGCCGGCGACAAGGTGGCCACCGTCGAATTCCCCGAGGCGGCGGGTGCGATCAACACTTACCCGGTCGCGCTGCTCAAAGACGTGGCGCAAGCCGCACCGGCCCGCGCATTCGTCGAGTTGGTCACCGGTGCAGCGGGGCAGAAGATCCTGCACGCCGCCGGCTTCGGTGAGCCCTGATCTGTGCACCGGCCCAATGACCTGCCGAACTGGGTCTATGTGCCCGCCGCGATCGGCGCCACATTCGTGGTGCTGCCGTTGGTGGCGATCGCGGTCAGGGTCGACTGGCCGCACTTCTGGTCGTTGATCACCAGTCCGTCGTCGATGACCGCGCTGGGGTTGAGCCTGAAAACGGCCGCGGTCAGTACCGCGCTCTGCGTCGTGCTGGGCGTACCGATGGCGTTGGTCCTGGCGCGCGGTCAGTCGCGGGTGGTGCGGCTGTTACGGCCCCTCACGTTGCTGCCGCTGGTGCTGCCGCCGGTGGTGGGCGGTATCGCGCTGCTGTACGCGTTCGGGCGGCTCGGGCTGCTGGGCCGCTACCTGGAGGCGGCCGGAATCCACATCGCGTTCACCACAGCCGCGGTGGTGCTGGCGCAGACGTTCGTGTCGCTGCCGTTCCTGGTGATCGCGCTGGAGGGCGCGGCTCGCACCGCCGGCGCCGACTACGAGGTGGTGGCCGCCAGTCTGGGAGCCCGGCCGAGCACGGTGTGGTGGCGGGTGACGCTGCCGCTGCTGACACCGGGCCTGATCTCGGGGGCGGTGCTGGCCTTCGCGCGGTCACTGGGGGAGTTCGGGGCGACGTTGACCTTCGCCGGCTCCCGCGAGGGCGTGACCAGAACGCTGCCGCTGGCCATCTATCTGCAGCGGGTGACCGACGCCGACGCCGCCGCGGCGATGTCGCTGCTGCTGGTGGCGGTGGCGGCGGTAGTGGTGCTGGGACTGGGAGCCCGACGGCTGGCCGGCATCGGGTGAAGCGCGTGGCGGACGGGCTGACGCTGCACGCGGTGGTGGCCGAGCGCGGCCTGGACGTGCATATGACGGTCGCGCCGGGTGAGGTGCTCGCGGTGCTCGGGCCCAACGGCGCCGGCAAATCCACCCTGCTGCACGTGATCGCCGGCCTGCTGCGGCCCGACCCGGGCCTGGTGCGCGTCGGCGATCGAGTGCTGACCGACGCAGCGGCCGGGGTGCACATCGCCACCTGCGACCGCCGCATCGGCCTGCTGATGCAGGATCCACTGCTGTTCCCGCACCTGAGCGTGGCGGCCAACGTGGCGTTCGGACCGCACAGTGGTCACCGTCGGTGGCGCCTTAGTCGGCGGCAGCCGCGCACCCGGGCGTTGGCGGCGCCGTGGTTGCGCGCCGTCGGCGCCGAAGAGCTGGCCGACCGCAAGCCGCGCCGGCTTTCCGGCGGCCAAGCGCAGCGGGTCGCGATCGCCCGCGCCCTGGCCGCCGAACCCGACGTGCTGCTGCTCGACGAGCCGTTGGCCGGGCTGGATGTGGCTGCGGCCGAAGCGGTGCGCACCGTGCTGCGTGAGGTTATCGTCACCACCCGCCGCACCACGGTGCTGGTCACCCACGACCTGCTCGACGTGTTCGCGTTGGCCGATCGGGTACTGGTGCTCGAGTCGGGCCGGGTTGCCGAAATCGGTGGCACCGCAGAGGTTTTGGCCGCGCCTCGCAGCCGGTTCGGGGCGCGCATCGCCGGTTTCAACCTGGTGGCCGGGGTGATCGAAAGCGACGGTGTGTTACGCACCCGGTGGGGCGACCGGTGGCACGGAATCGCCGACGACGGCCCGGGCGTCGGCCGGCCGGCCGTCGCGGTGTGTACACCCCGGGCGGTTGCGGTGTATCGGGAGCCGCCGGCGCACGGCAGCCCGCGCAACCTCGTCGCGGTGACCGTCGCCGAACTGGACGCACGGGGCAGCGCGATCCAGGTACGCGGTGTCGACCAGCCGGACGGCGCACCCGGACTGGCCGCCGATATCACCGCCGAGGCCGCCGGCGAGTTGCGGCTCGCGCCGGGCGAGCCGGTCTGGTTCGGTGTCAAGGCGCAGGAGGTGACCTTGCGCGCGACACACCCCGGCATGGCGTAACTTGCGTAGCGGTCGGGACGCGGTAGGTTTTTCTGCCATGAAGCAGGTGGACCTGACCTCAACCGCTCACAGGGGCATTCGGGCGGTGGCTGCGACGACGTGGGCCACCGCGATCGCCGGTGCGCTGGCATTCGCCATGGCGTCGCCGGCCTACGCGGACCCACCGCCGCCACCACCGCCGGCGCCGCCTGCCACGGCCGATGCGCCACCGGCCGACGCGCCGCCCCCCGCCGACGCGAACCCACCGGCGCCGGTCGCCGAACCGGGCGCACCCGAGGCGGGCCGGGTCGACGACGTGGCCGGCGGATTCAGCTACGTGCTGCCCGGCGGCTGGGTGCAGTCCGACACCAGCCACCTGGAATACGGATCCTCGCTGCTGAGCAAGCAGACCGGAGAGCCGATGCTGCCTGGGCAGCCCGCACCGGTGGCCAACGACACCAGGATCGTGCTCGGCAAGCTGGATCAGCGGCTCTACGCCAGCGCCGAGACCGACAACGCCAAGGCCGCCACCCGGCTCGGATCCGACATGGGCGAATTCTTCATGCCCTACCCCGGGACCCGCGCCAACCAGGAAAGCACCCAGCTGGCGGGCGGCGGCCTGACCGGCAGCGCGTCCTACTACGAGGTCAAGTTCACCGACCCGGCAAAACCGGTCGGCCAGATCTGGAGCGGCGTCATCGGTGTGCCGCCGGCCGACGGCGGCACCGGCGCCCAGACTGAGCGGTGGTTCGTGGTGTGGTTGGGAACCGCCAACAACCCGGTGGACCGGGAGGCGGCCAAAGCGCTGACGGAGTCCATCCGCCCGCTGGCCGCCGCCCCGGCCCCGGTCGAGCCGGCACCCGCTCCGGCGCCCGGCATCCCGGGTATACCGGCGCCTGCCCCCGCGCCGGCTCCCGCACCGGCGCCTGCTCCTGCTCCGGCACCTGCTCCGGCCCCGGAACCCGCCCCGGCGCCGCCGGCACCGGCGCCCGCGCCCTGACGCAGCGGCTGGCGTAGTTTGCCGCGCCGCGGTGTGAAAACCGCTAGCCTGGCGCTATGACTGCGCAAACATATGTGCTGGCGGCAACGGAATTCCTCGCCGAACGCTCGACGACGCTGACCAGCGTCGGCTGGATCGGCTACATCATCATCGGTGCTATCGCCGGTTGGCTGGCCGGCAAGATCGTCGGCGGCGGCGGCCGCGGAATTCTGATGAACATCGTGATCGGTGTCATCGGCGCGTTGATCGGTGGTTTCCTGCTGAGCTTCTTCCTCGACACGGCCGGCGGTGGCTGGTGGTTCACGCTGTTCACCGCGACCTTGGGGTCGGTCGTGCTGCTATGGCTGCTGGGATTGGTGCGCAGAGGCTGACCCGACCTCCGGTCGCTGCGCGCACAATGTCGTCATGGGTGCGCAGTCTCCCGGGGTGACCATGACCGCCTGGCGGGTGGATCGTCCCGGTCCCATCGCCGGCGGTCCATTGCACCGGGTCAGCACAGCGGTGCCCCGGCCGCAGCCCTCGGAGTTGCTGGTCGCGGTGCGCGCTTGCGGGGTGTGCCGCACCGACCTGCACGTCACCGAAGGTGACCTACCGGTGCACCGCGCCGGGGTCACCCCCGGCCACGAGGTGGTCGGCGAGGTCGTCGAGGTGGGCGCTGAGGCCGGCGGGGGCTTCGCCGTGGGGGATCGGGTCGGAATCGCCTGGCTTCGGCACACCTGCGGAAGCTGCCGCTACTGTCGCCGGGGCGATGAGAACCTGTGTCCGCGGTCGCGCTACACCGGCTGGGACGACGACGGCGGGTATGCCGAATTCGCGACTGTCCCAGCCGCGTTCGCCCATCACCTGCCCGGCGGCTACAGCGACAGCGAGTTAGCGCCGCTGCTGTGCGCCGGCATCATCGGCTACCGCTCGTTGCAACTGGCCGACCTGCCGCCCGGCGGCCGGCTGGGAATCTACGGGTTCGGCGGCAGTGCGCACATCACCGCGCAGGTCGCGTTGGCCCGCGGCGCCGAGGTGCACGTCATGACCCGCGATCCGCAGGCGCGGGAGCTGGCGCTGCAGCTGGGGGCGGCCTCGGTCCAGGGGGCGGCCGACCCGCCGCCGGTGCGGTTGGACTCGGCCATCCTGTTCGCGCCGGTCGGCGAGCTGGTGCCGCCCGCCTGCCAGGCCCTGGATCGCGGTGGCACGTGCGCGATCGCTGGAATCCATCTGAGCGATATCCCGTCGCTGAACTACCAGCGCGACCTGTTCTACGAACGCCGGATCCGGTCGGTGACGTCGAACACCCGCGCTGACGCCCGCGAGTTCCTCGAGTTCGCCGCGGCGCACCACATCACTGTGACGACGCCGGAGTACTCGCTGGGCGACGCCGACCGGGCACTGGCGGACCTTGCCGCGGACCGGATCGCCGGTGCGGCCGTGCTGGTGGTGTGAACCGCTGTGTTGATGCGGCGGTCCCAGCTTCGGCTCTCCTTCGTCGAGCCTTGCTGAACCGCTGTGTTGATGCGGCGGTCCCAGCTTCGGCTCACGCCGACAGTTGCCAGACCAGGGCGGCAGCGAGGGCACCCACCCCGTTGAGCGACCAGTGCAGGGCGATCGGAGCGATGAGGCTGCCGCTGCGGCGGCGCAGCCAGCTGAACACGAAACCGGCCGCCCCGGTGGCCAGCACCGCCAGCGTCACGCCGGCCACCATGCCCAGGAACCCGCCGCCGAACAGCCGGGTGAATCCGACATTGCTGCTGGTCAGTCCGAGCGATGTCGCTACATGCCACAACCCGAACAGCAGCGAGCCCGCCGCGGCGACCCCGCGGAAACCCCAGGCCCGGTGCAGTGCGCCGTGCAGCGCGCCGCGGAACGCCAGCTCCTCGGGGATGACGGTCTGCAGCGGGATGACCAGCATCGAGGCCACCACCGCGCCGGACAGGGTGGCGTAGTGGTTGTTCAAGAACATCGGCCTGGTCCAGGGCAGTAAGGCGCCGACGGCGATCACCGACACCACGACCAGTACCGCCGCGGCGGCGTAGCCGACCCCGGACTTCCAGTGGGCGCGGCCCAGACCGAGCTCCGCCCAGCTCAGACCATTGCAGCGGACCAGGGCCACCAGACCGACGGCGACTGCGGGCACCGTGGCCACCGCAGCCCAGGGCGTGGTGAAATGCGCGACCAGGTTGGCCATCACCAAGACCACCACGACGACGGCGACGTCGACGAAGGCGCGGAACTGGTTCAGCGCCGCGAGTTGTGACACCAACGGATGCCGCCCCCCGGACGCCGCGAAATCGTGGCAAGGCATTGGTCGGATTCTACGCGCGCTCGGAAGTTGACGCAGTCCCGTCATTACGCGCGGGGCTCAAGAAAGCTCAGCGGGGCCCGTGGGTCGTGCACAGCACCCGCGCCGGGTCTCCGGTCGCGGTCTGTCGGCTGACGACCTTCCCGTTGACGCTGACCGTGCAGCTCAGCGTGCCGGGGCCGGCACTCTGGGCGCTCACAGAGTACGACGCGGGAGTGGTCATGTTGGTCATCCGGCCGGTCAGCTCGATCGACCAGGGCAACGGGGCGTTGGTGGCGTGGGACTGACCGCTCTGGGTCTGGTAGGTGATGTAGCCGGCGACGCCGGTTCCGGTCAGGTCATAGCGGACCGGCACCAAGGTGAGGTCCGGGGTCGCGCCGGCCGGGGTGACCCCGGCGACGGTCGCCGAGGCGACGAGCACGCCGAACAGCAGCATTGTCGCCTTGCGGGGCGTCCGGACCGGTGACGGGTGAACAGTCATGGCCGTCACCTTATCCCGCCGTCGGCTCCGGACACGTCCGTTCGCCACGTCCAGTCGGTGATCCGGGGATCGTCCTCACCGTGCTCGCGGGTGTAGAGCCGGGCGGCCAGCCGGGCGTCGGCCATCTGCTGGCGCAGCAGCGCGCTGCGCTCGGCCAAACCCGGCACCCGGTCGATGACGTCCATCACCAGATGGAAGCGATCCAGGTCGTTGAGCATCACCATGTCGAACGGCGTGGTGGTGGTCCCGCGCTCGCGGTATCCGCGCACGTGGAGCTGGTCGTGGTTGGTGCGCCGATAGGTCAGCCGGTGGATCAGCCAAGCATAGCCGTGGTAGGCGAAGATCACCGGCTTGTCGCGGGTGAACAGGGCGTCGAACTCGCTGTCGGGCAACCCGTGGGGATGCTCGGTGGCAGGCTGCAGCCGCATGATGTCCACCACGTTGACCACCCGCACGGCAAGGCCGGGCAGCTCCCGACGCAGGATGTCCGCGGCGGCCAGCGTTTCGAGGGTGGGGACATCGCCGGCGCAGGCCAGCACCACGTCCGGCTCACCGGTGGCGGTGCCGGCCCAGTCCCAGATGCCCAGTCCCCGGGTGCAGTGCGCCACTGCCTCGGGCATGTCCAGGTAGGCCAGTGCCGGCTGCTTGCCGGCGACGATCACGTTCACGTAGTTGCGGCTGCGCAGGCAGTGGTCGGCCACCGACAGCAGGGTGTTGGCGTCCGGCGGCAGGTAGACCCGCACCACCTCGGGGCGTTTGTTGGCCACCAGGTCGATGAAGCCCGGGTCCTGATGCGACGCGCCGTTGTGGTCCTGGCGCCAGACATGGGAGGTCAGCAGGTAATTGAGTGAGGCGATCGGCCGACGCCACGGCAGCTCGCGGCTGACGGCAAGCCACTTGGCGTGCTGGTTGAACATCGAGTCGACGATGTGCACGAACGCCTCATAGCAGTTGAACAGCCCATGCCGGCCGGTCAGCAGATAGCCCTCCAACCAGCCCTGGCACAGGTGTTCGGAGAGCACTTCGAGCACCCGGCCGTCGGGGGCCATGTGGTCATCGCCGGGTGCGGTCTCCGACAGCCAGACCCGGTCGGTCGTCTCGAACACCGCCGAAAGGCGATTCGAGGCGGTTTCGTCGGGGCCCAGCAAACGGAACCGATCGCGGTTGCGGTCGATGACGTCGCGCAGGAACGTTCCCAGCACCCGGGTGGCCTCGTGGGTCTCGGTGGCCGGCCGGGACACCGGCACGGCGTAGTCCCGGAAGTCGGGCAGGTCCAGGTCGCGCAGCAGCAAGCCGCCGTTCGCGTGCGGGTTGGCGCTCATCCGGCGGTTCCCGCGCGGCGCCAGTGCGGCCAGCTCCGGCCGCAGCCGGCCCGCTTCATCGAAGAGCTCCGTCGGCCGGTAACCGCGCAACCATTCTTCCAGCTGCCTGCGGTGCTCGGGATCGGTGCGGGTCGCAGCGAGCGGCACCTGATGCGACCGCCAGGTGCCCTCCACCTGCTGACCGTCCACTTTTGCCGGCCCGGTCCAGCCTTTAGGGGTGCGCAGCACGATCATCGGCCACACCGGCCGCATGGTCGAGCCGTCGGCGCGCGCGGCGCGGCGGATCGCCGCGATGTCGTCGAACGCGTCGTCGAGCGCGGCCGCCAGCGACCGGTGCACGACGGCCGGATCGTCGCCGGCCACGGTGATGGGGCGGTAGCCGTAACCACGCAGCAGCGCCTCCAACTCCGAATGCGGGATCCGGGCCAGCAGCGTCGGATTGGCGATCTTGTAGCCGTTGAGATGCAGGATGGGCAGTACCGCGCCATCCACGGCGGGGTTGAGGAACTTGTTCGAATGCCAGCTGGCGGCCAGTGGCCCGGTCTCGGCCTCGCCGTCGCCGATCACACAGGCCACCACCAGTTCGGGATTGTCGAAGGCCGCGCCGAAGGCATGCACCAGCGCGTAGCCCAGCTCGCCGCCCTCATGGATGGAGCCCGGCGTCTCGGCGGCCACGTGGCTGGGTATGCCACCGGGAAACGAGAACTGGCGGAACAGTTTCCGCAGTCCGTCGCGGTTCTCCTCGATGCCGGTGTACACCTGGCTGTAGGTGCCCTCCAGGTAGGCGTTGGCGACCAGTGCCGGCCCGCCGTGGCCGGGCCCGGTGACGAAGATGACGTCGGCGTCCCGCTCACGGATGACCCGATTCAGGTGGACGTAAAGCAGGTTCAGGCCCGGGGTGGTGCCCCAGTGCCCCAACAGCCGCGGTTTGACGTGCTCGGCGGCCAGCGGTTCGGTCAGCAGCGGGTTGTCCAACAGATAGATCTGGCCCACCGACAGGTAATTGGCGGCCCGCCAGTAGGCGTCGATGCGTGCCAGGTCGTCGTCGGGGAGTGTCGCGGATGCCGGCGCCGTGGTCTCTGCACTCATCTCTGCGATTGTCCGCGCCGAAGCGGACCCGCGGCAACCGTTCATTACCCTGGCCACGTGCTGCTGGAATCGGTTCGCGTTCTGGATCTGGCCGGTGGTGACGCCGACGCGGTCACCCGGTTGCTCGCCGACCTGGGGGCCGATGTGCTCAAGGTGGAGCCTCCGGGCGGCAGTCCGGCACGCACCGCCGCCCCACTGCTGGGCGGCGTGAGCATCCCGTTCGCGTTGCACAACGCCAACAAGCGAAGTGTCATCCTGGATCCGGCCGACGAACGGGACCGCCGCCGGTTCCAGGAGTTGGCGCGAACCGCCGACATCGTCGTGGACGGCGGCCCGCGCGGGCACACCGCCGACCTCGGGGCCTCGCGGTTCGGGACCTCGTGCGGTGAACTGGCCGACCGCTACGGCCACCTGGTGACGATGTCGGTCACCGACTTCGGCACGAGCGGGCCGCGTTCGCACTGGCAGGCCACCGACGCGGTGCTCTACGCCCTTTCCGGGGCGCTGTCGCGATCAGGGCCGACCAGCGGAACCCCGGTGCTGCCGCCGGACGGGATCGCCTCGGCGACCGCGGCGGTGCAGGCCGGCTGGGCGGTGCTGGTGGCCTACTACAACCGGTTGCGTTGCGGCGTCGGCGATTACATCGACTTCGCCCGCTTCGATGCGGTGGTCACGGTGCTCGATCCGATCTTCGGTTCCCAGGGCCAGGTGGCCGCGGCCCGCCGCGGGGCGGGCCGCTGGCGTGGCCGGCCCCGCAACCAGGACGCTTACCCGATCTATCCGTGCCGGGACGGCTACGTGCGGCTGTGCGTGATGTCGCCACGGCAGTGGCGCGGGCTGCGCGCGTGGCTGGGGGAGCCGGCCGCTTACGCCGACCCCAGATTCGACGTGATCGGTGAGCGATTCGCGGCCTGGCCACAGATCAGCGTGCTGGTTCGTGAGCTGTTCGCCGAGCGGGACATGGCCGATCTGGTCACCGCCGGGCAGGCCCGCGGCGTGCCGATCGCCGCGGTGGGCGAACCGGCGCAGGTGCTGGCCGGTGAACATTTCGCGGCGGCGCGGGCCGCAACCCACGCCGAACTGGCCCCGGGCCGCACCGCGCTGATCCCGACCGGCTACTACGTGGTCGACGATCACCGGGCCGGCTTCCGCAGCCCGGCACCGGCCCTCGGCGGCCCGAACACCGGCTGGCGAGCCCGCCCGCCGGTCGGGCCGGCATCCGGCGGCGTGAGCGGAGCCCGGCCGTTCGACGGCGTCCGGATCGTCGACCTGGGGGTCATCGTGGCCGGCGGGGAAGCCAGTCGGCTCTTCGGCGACCTGGGCGCCGAGGTCATCAAGGTGGAGAGCGCGGCCTACCCCGACGGCCTGCGGCAGACTCGCCCCGGATCGGCGATGAGCGAATCGTTCGCCTGGACGCACCGCAACAACTTGGGGTTCGGCCTGGACCTGCGCAACCCGGCCGGCAAGGAGATCTTCGGCCGCCTGGTCGGCGGCGCTGACGCGGTGTTCGCCAACTTCAAGCCGGGAACACTTGCCGCCCTGGGATTTTCCTACGACACCCTGCGCGGTATCAATCCGCGGGTGGTGCTCGCCGAGAGCAGTGCGTTCGGCCAGACCGGGCCGTGGAGTGACCGGATGGGCTATGGCCCGCTGGTGCGTGCCACCACCGGGGTGACCGCATTGTGGACCGCTCCGCCGGGCCCGGAGGGCAGCCAGCGCGCGGCAGCGACCGGACGCCACCCGTTCTACGACGCCACCACCGTCTTCCCCGACCACGTGGTCGCGCGGGTCACCGCCATCGGGGCGCTGGCAGCGCTGATAGCCGGCCGGCGAACCGGCGCCGGAGCCCACGTCCATGTCTCGCAGGCCGAGGCCGCCGTCAATCAACTCGACACCGGCTACGTGGCACGGGCCGCGGGACCGTCGATAGTGCCGGACACCGGACTGGACCTGGTCTGCCGGTGTTCCGGCGTCGACGAGTGGTGCGTGGTCTCGATTCGCACCGATGACGATTGGCGCCGTGTGGCAGCGGCATTCGGCGACGCGGCGTTGGCCGCCGACCCGCGCTTCGGCACCGGTGAGCAACGCAGCGCCCACCGTGCCGAACTCGTCGACCAGCTGAGCCGGCACACCGGTGAGTGCACTCCGGCCAGTGTCGGCGAGCTGCTGCAGGCGGCCGGGGTGGCGGCCGGGCCGATGAACCGGCCACCCGACATCGCCGAGGATCCCCAGCTGAGCCACCGCGCGGTGTTCGCCGACATGACTCATCCGCTCATCGAGCACCCGCTGCCGGCTGAAACCGGTCCGGCACCGTTCCGCAATATTCCGCAGGCGGCGCAACGGCCGGCCCCGCTGCCCGGCCAGGACACCCGTGCCCTTTGCCACACGCTGCTCGGGCTCGACGGGGACGACATCGAGCGGTTGATCGCCGACGGCGTGCTGTTTGCCGCGGACTAACCCGATTCGACGGTTCCGCTGCGCTTCCGCAACGCCTGCTGGGTCACTCACCCATCGAACGGGGTTCGGCATAGTGGTGCGCGAACACATCGGCCGGAACCGGCCATTGGTCGCCGTGATCGCCCTTGACCACCCAGTCCCCGTCGGCAGCTACGGTGGGGCCCTCCAGGGTCTGGATTGTCTCTCCCGGCTGGGCTATTCGCGCGAGCACCGTTCCGCGCCGTTGCCATTGCGATCCGCTGACATGGCGGTAGCCCGCCCGGAAGATGTCGTCGCGCACCGACCAGCTCTTGCCGTCCTCTTCGACCAACCAGTCGCCGGGGCCGGCCTGCATCGTCGCTCCGGACGGGGAGGTCCAGGTCCAGGGCCCGACTCGCTGCTCGGCGCGGACAGTCCCGACCCTGTCGAATGACTGCCATACCGGACGGGACCGGTAGCCGAGCTGGCGAAGACTCCACAGCGTGTTCGCCACGCTCAGCAGGACGCCGTCGAGCAGCGCAGGATCGGCTTCGATGACAGACCAGTCGACCAGCTTGTCGTGGATCCGGTGCCGATCGTCTCGGTTCGGGCCATATCGCCAACCGTTGCGGTGGTAGTAGTGGCACCAGTCTTCGTGTTCGCTACGGGCCATCGCGATGGCTGAATCGTGGTCGAAGCCGAGCTGAGCGAGTTGTTCCAGCGGCGGCAAACCGGCCATGTCTCGCTCCGCCAGCGGGGCCGGTGCGCTGCCCCAGGTGTCCCAAGTGTGGTCGGCGACCTGCTCGACCATCCACAAGGCATTGCGGACCTGGCGCCGGTTCGACCGGCGGTAGAACTCGTCGAGTTCGTCCCACGGCAACCGCGAGGGCAGCGGTTGCGCCTGCGGACCGATCCTGGCGAGGTAGCGCCCGTGGATGAGGCGGGCGGCCCGCTCCCAGGCGTCGGATGCTTGCCCGTCGGACATCTGCAGCATCAACCGGAAAGTACGGAGCCGGCCCACGATCGGTATCGGCTTGTCACTGACCCGGCTGTCGGGATCCCAGCTGTAGACCGGCATCGTGGTGAAGCGGGCCGCCAACCGGCTTCCGGTGGTGGCCGGGCCACGGGGACCACGTGACCAGTCGTCGACGAATATGGCGGCACTGGTCGCCGCGTCGCCGGCATCGATCAGCTGGGTCAGCGTCGGCACCGTCGGTGCGCTGGACACCACGTCGATGTCCGGACCGGTCGCGATGAGTCCTATTTGCGCGCGGTGGAATTCGTGATCCCGCTGGTATTCAGCGGCGTCCTCGCCGACCAGTATCAGGGCCGGCAACGCCGACTCGGACGGGGCGCTGTAGTAGTCGTGCTCCAATTTCCGGCGGGTCAGGTCGGCGCAGAGCGCTAGCGTCAACTGCGAAGTACCGCACACGAATACCCGCTGAATAGTCTTGGCTGCGACGATATTGTCGAGCAGCCAGCGGGCGGTCACTTCGTACTTTCCGATGATGTCGACGGCCCATCGCGCGTCAGCCCCGCCGAACTGCTGGGCGCGCCAGGCCTCGGCCTGCCACGGATCGTCGACCCGGAGCACCAGGGGTAGTCGTCGCGGCTGGCGGCGTGAATCGGCGAGCGCCTGGCTGATCGTGTCCAGCCACAGCCGGTTGTTGGAGGCGTCACTCGACAACAGGTACAAGCTCGCGAGATTGCGCCACAGCGACAGCGATTCCAGCGAGGCCGGGTTGTTGAGGTCTACCGAAAGCACTCGGGCCCCCAGGGCCCGCGCGCCGTATAGGCCGCGTTCGTCGGCGGCGTCGAACATGACGACGAGCGTGTCGCGCCGGCCCAGCGTCTGCGCGATGCCGCCGATCATCGCCCCGGAGTCGTCATCGACGCCGATCACCGCGGTGACAGCGGAGGCGTGATTGGCCTGCCATCGATCCACCTGGGATCGGAACAGGGCGAGCGCGACACCGGAGAGTCCGGTGAAAATGGCGCCGAGTGCCGCCAGTCGTGCTACCACCAGGGCGGTCGGCGTGGTGGTAGGGCAGACCTGCCCACTCATCGAGAGGTCTGTCATGCCGCCTTTGATCAGTACCGCCGTCCAGATCAGCGGCTGGAAGAAGCTCGGATGAGTGTCGTCGTGGCATTCCCAGAACGAGGTCAGACCCAGTAGCGCGCCCACGGTGGCAAGACCGGCGACTATCGCGGCCGGGACGCTTCCCGATCGCGTGTCGCCGTGGCCGCGAAAACTCAGCACACAGAGCGTGACCAGGACGGTCACGGTGATGGCGACCGACGGCAACGATCCGGGGCGGCCGAACCAGCCCAACCACGCCGGTAACCCGCCGGCGGCGTCCGGCCACCGGGCAAGTACGCACAGCCAGGCGATCAGGGTGACGGCCACGGCCGACAGGGCCAGATGGGCGGCACGGCGAGACGTGACGAGGGAACGCATTCGCGTGGCCGCACGGGCGCCTGTGCACTGATCCGGACTCGGGCTCACTGTTCTGTCCTGTTGGTATTGCGGCATGGAGTTTACTCGGTATGCTTCTTCCCACGTCGAACTTTCCGGAGGCACTCATGCTCTTCGTGAGTCACGCCAGCCAAGACCGGTCGGCGATTGACGGCTTGCTGATCGTGTTGCGGCGCACCCGCCAGGGTGTGTGGCTGGACGATGAACTGGGCGGCGGGGAGGCCTGGTGGCAGACCATCCTCGAGAAGATTCGCGAATGCGACGTGTTCATCGTCGCGTTGTCGAACAACTCACTGGCCTCCAAACCCTGCCGAGCGGAGCTGGCGTACGCCCAGGCGCTACGTCGCCCGATTCTTCCCGTCCAGATCGGCCCGGTCGACAGCGTGCGGGTCACCCCGCTTGCCGCCACCCAGATCATCGACTACCGGAACCCGAACTCCGAGACTGAAATCCGGTTGATCGAAGCGTTGCAACGGCGAACGGCGCAAGGGGGGCCGCTGCCGGCGCCGCTGCCCGCGGAGCCGGAGGTGCCGTTCGCCTATCTGATGCGGTTGGCCGGAGTCCTCGCCAGCCCGGAGTTGAGCCATCACGAGCAGGCCGGGCTGGTCTCGGAACTGCGAAACAAGCTTGACGAGGACTGTGCTGATCCCACCGCGCATCGCGACATCGTTCGGCTGCTGTACCTGCTGCGCGACCGACCTGATGTCACCTGGCGCACCAGAAGCGACGTCGATGCGATGCTGAGCACCTGCGACGCCAACCTCGCAACCCCGGCCGGTGGGATGACCACGGTACCGTTCGCGGCCCCGCGCCCCGCGCTGTCACGGCAGTCGACACCCCAGCGCACGGTGGCACTGTCGTCGGGTGCGCAACCGGTCGTCGAGCCGGCACCGGGTCCGCAACCTGCCGGGGAGTCAGCGACCGAGCGGGCCCGGCCGGTCGCGATCGCCGCGACCGATTCGGTTGCGGCCGGCCCGCGGCGAAGGTGGCCGTCGCGCAACAGGTGGTTTCTCGCCGGCGGTGTCGTCGTCGCGGTGATCGGCACGATTCTGGTTGCGATCCCGCGCAACCACCCCGGCCTCGCCATGCTCGGTGACAGCGAACTCGACGCCATCATGGGTGTTTCCGGAATGAAAGCCCTTGAAGGTGAACCCCAGCACGCCAAGCACACCAGCGGTGTGGTTGAAGTGTCGCCGCCGGATTGTGCGGGTGTGCTCTACCCGGGTCTGGACCGCACATATCGGAACAGCGGGAGCCAACAGCTGACCTGGCGGGTGTCCGAGGCCGGCGCCGGGGTGGCACGCGCCGGACTCGACGGAAACCGCTTCGTCGACCAGGACGTGGCGAAGTTCCCCGCTGATACCGACCGGGCCCTGGCGTTCGTCAGGGCCGCGGCGCTCCCGTGGCGGGCTTGTGCCGGGCAGACGGTGACCGCTGTTTACGGCGGAACCGACGCCTTCACCTGGAATATCGGCGAGGTCACCGGCGACGCGCCGAAGATCACTCAGTCGTTCAGCCTCGACGGCCGCAACGGTTACAGCTGCCAGCGGGTGTTGGGGACCGTGGCCGACAAGGTCATTGATGTCAAGGCCTGCGGGGACCACATCGGCGACCAAGCCAACCGGATCGCCGGGAGGCTGGCCGCCAAACTCACCGATAATCCGCCTTTCTGATCTGAACGCCGCGACGCCGGCGGGCGCGCGCCGCAGATTAGTCTTACGCCCATGCCCGTCGACCCCCGGACGCCGGTGCTGATCGGCTACGGCCAGATCAACCACCGCGACGACCACGATCCCGTCGAACCCGTCGATCTGATGGCCGCGGCGGCGCGCCACGCCGCCGACGATCGGGTGCTGCGCGCCGTCGACTCGATCCGGGTGGTGAACCTGCTCTCGGCGCGCTACCGCGATCCGGGTGTGCTGCTTGCGCAGCGGATCGGCGCCGACCGGCCCGCCACACGCTACAGCCCGATGGGTGGCAATGTGCCACAGTCGCTGTTGAATCGAGCCTGCCTGGACATCCAGGACGGCCGCGCCGGGGTGGTGCTGCTGGCCGGCGGTGAGATGTGGCGCACCCGCAGCCGGCTGCGGGCCGCCGGCGGCAGGCTGGCCTGGACCCGGCAGGACGATGCGGAGGTTCCACTCGCCGAATGTGAGGGCGAGGACGTGCCGTTGTCGGGTGCCGCCGAGGAACGCATCGGGTTGGACCGGCCCGCTTACGTCTACCCGCTGTTCGAGCAGGCACTGCGCATCGCGGCCGGGGAGACCATCGAGGGCCATCGCCGGCGCATCGGTGAGCTGTGGGCGCGGTTCAACGCGGTCGCGGTGGCCAACCCGCATGCTTGGATCCGCGAACCCGTTGGAGCCGAAGATATCTGGCGGCCAGGGCAGAAGAACCGGATGATCAGCTGGCCCTACACCAAGTTGATGAACTCCAACAACATGGTCGACCAGGCCGCGGCGCTGGTACTGACCTCCGTTCAGGGCGCCACCGAACTGCGGATCCCGTCGGAGCGCTGGATCTTTCCCCAGGCCGGTGCCGATGCCCACGACACTTATGCGATCGGTGCCCGCGACGAACTGCACCGCTCACCGGCGATCCGGATCGCGGGGAAGTGCGCACTGGAACTGGCGGGCGTCGGTGAGATCGGCGATATCGATTACGTCGACCTGTACTCGTGCTTCCCGTCGGCGGTCCAGGTCGCCGCGGCCGAGCTGGGTCTGCCCACCGATGACCCGGCCCGGCCGCTGACCGTGACCGGCGGGCTGACCTTCGCCGGCGGGCCGTGGAACAACTACGTGATGCATTCGATAGCCACCCTGGCTGAACTGCTGGTCGCCAACCCGGGCCGGCGCGGGCTGATCACCGCCAACGGCGGCTACCTGACCAAGCACAGCATGGGGGTGTACGGCACCGAACCGCCCGCATCCGGATTCCGCTGGCAGGACGTTCAATCCGCGGTGGACGCCCACCCGACCCGGCCGGAGCTCACGCAGTGGCAGGGGACGGGCGCGGTGGAGTCGTGGACCACGCCGTTCGACCGGGACGGCAAGCCCCAGCAGATTTTCCTTGCGGTCCGCACACCCGACGGGTCACGAACCATGGCGGTGAGCCGCGATCGGGACACCGCCGACGCGAGCGTGCGCGAGGACATCGCCGGTGCGACCGTCGACGTGCACGTGGACGGCACCGCGACGCTGCGGTAGCGCACCCGCCGCCGCTCAGCGCGACAGCTCGCTCAGCGGCGCCGCCGGGTCTGCCAGCCGGTCGGGATCGACGGGTTCCTGCGACCTGACCAGGGCCTTGATGTCATCGAGGCCTTCCCAGATGTTGACGTTCATCCCGGCCAGTACCCGGTTGTCGTCGCCGAGCCAGAAGCTGGTGTACTCGCGCGCGTCGGTGTCGCCACGGAAGACCACGCGGGAGTAGCCGGGCGCGTGCCCGACGTACTCCATGCCGAGATCGTATTGGTCGGTGAAAAAGTATGGCAGCTCGGTGTATTCGCCCGGGTCACCGAGCATTCCCGCCGCCGCAACCGCCGGTTGCTTGAGTGCGTTCGCCCAGTGTTCGGTGCGGATCCGGGTTGCCAGCAGCGGATGCTGTGCCGCTGCGATGTCACCGACCGCGTAGATGTCGGGATCGCTGCTGCACAGGCTCGCATCCACCAGGACACCGCCGTTGCCGGTGGCAAGACCGGCCTGCTCGGCCAGCTCGATGTTGGGCTGTGCGCCCACGGCGACCAGCACCGCGCCCGCGCTGATGTGCGAGCCGTCCGCCAATCGCAGGCCGGTGGCGGCGCCGTCGGCCGTGGTGATCTCGGCAACGGCCGAACCCAGGCGCAGGTCGACGCCGTGGTCGCGGTGCAGGGTGGCGAAGATCGCCCCGTTCTCGGCGCCGAGGCTGGCCAGCAGCGGCAGTGTGGCCGTTTCCACCACTGTCACGTCGACGCCGCGCTGGCGGGCCGCTGCGGCCACCTCCATGCCGATCCAGCCGGCGCCCACCACTGCCAGCGGGGTGCCCGATGCCAGTGCGGAATCCAGTGCAGCGGCGTCGTCGACCGTGCGCAGATAGTGCACGCCGCGAGCGTCGGCACCCGGGATCGGTACCCGTCGGGAGCGCGAACCCGTGGCCAGCAGCAGCTTCTGGTAGCTCAGGCTGGTGCCGTCGGCCAGTTCGACGCTGTGACCGGCCCGGTCCAAACCCACGACGCGGGCTCCGGAGCGAAAGTCGACATCGTGCTCGCGGTACCAGCCCTGTGGGTTCACGGTGAAGTCACCGAGAGTCTTCTTGCCGGCCAGGAATTCCTTGGACAGCGGCGGCCGCTCGTAGGGAAGATGCTGCTCCTCGCCGAGCAGCATGAGCGTTCCGCCGAAGTTCTTGTCGCGCAGCGCTTCCACGGCCTTGGCGCCGGCCAGGCCGGCGCCGACGATCACGAAGGTTGTTGATGTCGACACGCGATCCTCCGCTCTAGGCGCCGTCACCGGCCACCTTACCGGCGATTCGGCCGGGCAGCGGGCTAATCGGCCAGCCGCTCACGGACATCGGCGTCGGAGGAGTAGCGCACCAGCGCTGCCGCGAGTTCAGCGTTGCGGCCTCCCGACAGCGCACCGAGTTCGCTTGCGTCGCCGGGCAACCCGAGGTCACGTGCCGCGGCCAGCGCACGCTCGTCGAAGCTGGCCCGGGCCCAGGGCCACACGTCTTGGACCTCCCGCAGGAAGATGCTCGCACCGGTATCACCGATCCCCTGGAACTCCGTGAGCAACTCGACGGCCGCGTCGATATTGCGCCCGCTGCGCTCCGCCAGCAGTCGCAGATCACCGCGATAGTTCTCCTGCACGGCTTCGGCGAGCTCCACCAACCGCGTGGCTGAACTCTCGTCGTAGCGGCGGTAGTGGGCGCGGCCCATGGCGTCGATCATGGTGCGGCGATCGGCCTCAAGAACTTTGTGTGGTGTGCGCAGGCCGCTCTTGAACAGCTCACGCGCCGCCCGGGCCGCGATGGCCGCGTCAATCGGCTTGCTGGCGAGCATGCACAGGGTCAGCAGCTGAAACAGCGGCATCGGCTGATTACGCAACCGGATACCGGCCTCCTGCGCGTAGGTCTTTCCGGCCCGCCGCAGTAGCCGTCGCACCAGTTCCGTGTCGGTATGCACCGGCCGCGTATACCCGCTCGCGCCGCGCCACAAACGTTGGGCCGCCCGGATCAGCCGCCGTCGAGCGGCACCCACCGCCGCAGCTGCGTCACGTGCTGCGGCGACAGCTCGGCGAGCTCGCTGACCCCCAGCAGCCGCATGGTGCGCCGGATCTGTTCGGCGAGGATGTCGATGACGCGCTGCACCCCGGCCTGACCGCCGGCCATCAGCCCGTACAGATAGGCCCGGCCGATCAAGGTACACCGGGCGCCCAGCGCCACCGCCGCCACGATGTCGGCGCCGGACATGATTCCGGTGTCCAGCAGGATCTCGGTGTCGGCACCGACCTCGCGCGCGACGTGGGGCAGCAGCGCAAAGGGCACCGGCGCCCGGTCGAGTTGGCGACCGCCGTGGTTGGACAACACGATGCCGTCGGCGCCGAGATCGACCACGGCGCGGGCATCGGCGAGGGTCTGGATGCCCTTGACGACGAACCGGCCCGGCCACTGCGACCGGACCCAGGCCAGATCGTCGAAGGTCATGCTCGGGTCGAACATGTTGTCCATGTACTGCGCGACGGTGCCCGACCACCGGTCCAGCGACGCGAAGGCCAGCGGTTCGGTGGTGAAGAGGTCGAACCACCAGGCCGGGTGCACGATCGCATCGGCCACCGTGCGCAGCGTCAGCGCCGGCGGGATGGTCATACCGTTGCGGGTGTCGCGCCGACGCGCTCCCGGGACCGGGGCGTCGACGGTCGCCAGCAGGGTGTCGTAGCCGGCGTCGGCGGCGCGGCGCAGCAGCGCCATCGACCGCTCGCGGTCGCGCCATATGTAGAGCTGAAACCACCGCCGGGCGCCGGGGGCGGCCGCGGCGACCTCTTCGATGGAGGCTGTGCCCAGCGTCGACAGTGAGAACGGGATCCCGGCGGCCTCGGCGGCCCGGGCGCCGGCCAGCTCACCGGCGGTGTGCATCAGCCGGGTGAAGCCGGTCGGCGCGATCGCGAACGGCAGTGCCACCGAAGCGCCCAGCACGTCGCGGCTGGTGTCGACGTCGGTGACGTCGCGCAGGATCGCCGGGTGAAACTCGATGTCGCGGAAGGCCTGTCGGGCCCGTTCCAGTGAGATCTCGTCCTCGGCGGCGCCGTCGGTGTAGTCGAAGGCAGCCCTGGGGGTGCGGCGCTGGGCGATGCGCCGCAGATCCTCGACGGTCAGCGCGGCCGCCAGCCGCTGGGCACGGCGGTTCAACCGTGGCCTGCGAAATCTGATCAGCGGCGCCAGCTCGTGGACTCTGGGAAACCGCCGCTGCGTCACCGGCATCGCTTGCTCCATCCACGAGATTCGGTGTCGGACCCGCTACTGTGGCGGCCGGGACGATCCGGTCGCCCTGGACCGGCTGGCGCGGCCCGCCGAGTCCGGCTGAGCCGCGCCAGCACCGATCCTTAGGCCGAACCGGGCAGCGCCTGCCCGGCGAAGATCGCCTGGGCCACCCCCGCCACGATCGAGGCGACCTTGAGGGCCTCCAGCACCGCCTCGCGGCCGACTCCCGCATCGCGGACGACCTGCTCATGAGAGCCGACGCAGGCCTGGCAGCCGTTGATCGCCGAGACCGCGAAGCTCCACAGCTCGAAGGTGGCCTTGTCGACCCCCGGGTTGCCGATGATGTTCATCCGCAACCCGGGCCGCAGGTCGTCGTAGGCGCCGTCCAGGAAGTGCCGGCCACGGTAGAACACGTTGTTCATGCCCATGATCGACGCCGCACCCAGAGCGGCCTGGTAGGCCTCGGCCGACAGGTTGTCGGCCGCTTCGGAGCTGATCTCGGCGAACACCGTGGCGTTGCGTGTCGCCGCGGCGCTGGCCAGCAGGGTGCCCCAGAGCTGCTCCTCGTTCAGAGCGGTGGTGCGAGCGATCGAACTCAGGTTGAGCTTGAGGTCCTTGGCGAATTCGGGGACCGCGTTCTTGAGATTCTCAATGCTCATATGGCGCTATTCCTTTCATCGCCGGCGCGTCGCACCGTGTCGGCTCGGTCAGATCGATTCTTTGAGCAGTTCACCCACGTTGAGCGTCGGGTCGCCCTTCTTCCAGTTGCACGCGCACAGCTCGTCGGACTGCAGCGCGTCGAGCACCCGTAGCACCTCGTCGACGTTGCGGCCCACCGAGCCCGCGGTCACCGAGACGAACTGGATCTCGTTGTTGGGGTCGACGATGAAGGTCGCCCGGTCGGCGACGCCGTCGGCGTTGAGCACACCGGTGGCCTCGGCGAGCTCGCGCTTGAGGTCGGAGAGCATCGGGAACGGCAGCGTCTTGAGGTCCTCGTGCTGGAGACGCCAGTTGTAGTGGACGAACTCGTTGTCGATCGACACGCCGAGCACCTGCGCGTCGCGGTCGGCGAAGTCGTCGTTCAGCTTGCCGAAGGCAGCGATCTCGGTGGGGCAGACGAAGGTGAAGTCCTTGGGCCAGAAGAATACGATCCGCCACTTGCCCGGGTGGTCGTCGCTGGTGACGGTGGTGAAGAAGTCCTCGGGCCCTTTCGCGTCGACCTTGGACAGGTCGCCCGGGATCAGCGCGGTGAGCCGGTAGGACGGGAACTGGTCTCCGATGGTCAGCAGTGCCATGACACTCCTTTTGGTGTGAGATTTCGGGGCGCGGACGAGTTCAGTGCCCGCACACTCCATGTTGCCCTATCTGAATTAAAAATGAAAGGTGATACTTGGCACTATAATTATCGGTATGACCGATATAAGCTATCAGCCGACCCTGGCCGGACTGCGGGCATTCGCCGCGGTCGCCGAGAAGCACCACTTCAGCCTCGCGGCGGCCGGTCTGGGCCTGAGCCAGTCGACGTTGTCGCAGGCGTTGTCGTCACTGGAGTCCGGTCTGGGCATCCAGTTGATTGAGCGGTCCACCCGGCGGGTCTTTTTGACCGCCGAAGGGGAGCAGCTGCTGCCGCACGCCCACGCCGTGCTCGACGCGGCGGCGCAGTTCTCGGCGGCGGCGGCCGGGGTCGCCGATCCGCTGCAGGGGACCATGCGCCTGGGCATGATCCCGACCGTGGCGCCCTATGTGCTGCCCGCCGTGCTGGCCGGCATCTCGGAACGACTACCCGGCCTGAACCTGCGGGTGATCGAGGACCAGACGGTGCGACTGCTCACCGGGTTGCGGGAGGGCGCGGTGGACGCCGCGCTGCTGGCATTGCCGACCGAGACCACCGGCATGACCGAGATACCCATCTATGACGAGGATTTCGTGTTGGCGCTTCCGCCCGGACATGCGCTGGCCGGCAAGCGACGGGTCGCGCCTGCAGCCCTGGCGGACCTGCCGCTGTTGCTGCTCGACGAGGGGCACTGCCTGCGGGATCAGGCGCTGGACATCTGCCGAAACGCCGGCGTGCGTGCCCAGTTGGCCAACACTCGCGCGGCGTCGCTGGGGACTGCGGTGCAGTGCGTGACCGGGGGACTGGGCGTGACGTTGATCCCGCAGACGGCGGTCGCGGTGGAAGCCGAGCGCAGTGGCTTGGCGCTGGCCTACTTCGCCGCGCCCCGACCGGGCCGGCGCATCGGACTGGTGTTTCGGACCTCCAGTGGGCGGGAGGACTCCTACCGGCGGCTGGCGGGGATCATCGGCGACGTCATCGCCGCGCAACACCAGGTCGAGCTGGTCGCGTAACAGCCGTCGATCAGTGTGAACCGACCGGCGTGATGTCCAGGGCGAGGTGCCGCAGCGAACCGTTGGCCGGGACGCTGGGGGTCGCTGCCAACGTGGCCTCGATGATGCCGCGGACCGTGCACCGGCACCTGCCGCAGTCGCCGCCTGCCCCGCACATTGCGGCAACCTCTTTCGACGTCGACGCACCGGCCGCGACGGCGTCGCTCACCATCTGATTGGTGGCTCCGACACAAAGGCATACATACATGGCGATACCCCTACCGACCGTCGTCCACAGGCGTCATCAGATCGATTGCGGCAGCGAGCCTTCCGACAAACGGCCGGGGGTACCCAGCGGCCCCGGAGCCGATCATCCACTCCGCGGCGGTGTCCGGGTGGTCGATCCAGCGTTGCGCGCTTGCCGCACTGTCGATCTCCAGCAGCGTCATCACCTCATTCCCGTCGTCGACGGCCTGATACACCCACACTTTGCGCACGCCGGCCCCGGCGAATCGATCCAGTCCGCGGTGCACATTGGCCATCAGATCCGCGGGATCGGCCACGGTGGATACCACCCCGACGATCACCTCCGACCCGAGCTGCTGCGGGCCGGGCTGGGCCAGGTTGATCTTCTCTTTGACCTCGCCGGCGAAGATCGCCGGCAAGTAGTTGACTCCGGAGCGGTCGAACCATTCGAAGATGGCGGGGGAGCGCAGCAACTCCTTGACCGACACGCGGTGGCGCAGGCCGATCGTCACCAGCACCCGGTCGGTTTCGAACGCCGAGGTGTAGAGCACCGCGTGGCGGGCGCCGAGGCTGAGAAGCGGCGCATGGTCGTCGCGGATCAGCGACCAGGTCCGGTCAACGTCATCAACCCGGTAGTCCAGTGCCAGCACCAGTGAGTGCGGATCGTCGTGACGGGACACACCGTGGCCCGAACTGCCGACACGGCGGCCTGGCGTGGCGAGTCTCATGTTAGTAGAGTCTAACCTAACTTCAGCGCATCGCGTAGGGCTGGCCGGCGACCCGCTTCCACCGAACGCCGAGCCGATGCGCCGATTCGACGCGCCGAGACACGGGTAATCACCCCCCTGGCACATCCGACCTGCACTAGATTGAGATTCGGCGCGTTACGGCGATGAGTCACCCCGTCCGTCGCGGCCGGCATGCGAGGTTCTTCACCCCAGAGGAGTGATCATGCAAGGCGACCCGGAGGTTCTCAAACTGCTCAACGAGCAGCTGACCAGTGAACTCACCGCGATCAACCAGTACTTCCTGCACGCGAAGATGCAGGAGAATTGGGGCTTCACCGAGCTGGCCGGCCACACCCGCGAAGAGTCGATGGAGGAGATGCGGCACGCCGAGACGGTCACCGACCGGATTCTGGTACTCGGCGGCCTGCCGAACTATCAGCGCATCGGCTCCCTGCGCATCGGCCAGACGATCCGCGAACAGTTCGAGAGCGACCTGGCGCTGGAAAATGATGTGCTCAACCGGCTGCGACCGGGCATCGTCATGTGCCGCGAAAAGCAGGACAGCACGACTGCCAAGATTCTCGAGGCCATCCTCGTCGATGAGGAATCCCACATCGACCATCTGGAGACGCAACTGGAGCTGATGGACAAGCTGGGCGAGGCGCTGTACTCGGCACAGTGCGTCTCCCGCCCGCCGACCACGTGACGACGCCCCCAGTCGATGCGGGTACCCGGTAGCGGGTATCCGCCACCGGTATGAGCAATTCGACGCCGGTCGCAGCGGACACGCGGCCTGCGCCGGTCAGCCCGCAGCGTCGCAACCTGATCTTCTTGGCGATCGTGTTCGGCATGCTGATGGCCGCGCTCGATCAGACCATCGTCGCCACGGCTTTGCCGACGATCGTGTCGGATCTGGGCAACGCCGGCCACCAGTCCTGGGTGGTCACCAGCTACCTGCTGACGTCGACTTTCGCGACGGTCCTGGCGGGCAAGCTCGGCGACCTGTTCGGGCGCAAGCTGGTCTTCCAGAGCGCCGTGGTGTGCTTCGTGCTCGGCTCGGTGCTGTGCGGGCTGTCCACGTCGATGGTGATGCTGGTCGGCGCCCGCGCGTTGCAGGGTGTCGGGGGCGGTGGCGTCACGGTCACCGCGACCGCGCTGATCGGTGAGGTCATCCCGCTGCGCGACCGGGGCCGCTACCAGGGCATGTTGGGCGCGGTCTTCGGCGTCACGACCGTGATCGGCCCGCTGCTGGGCGGCTATTTCACCGACTACCTGACCTGGCGCTGGGCGTTCTGGATCAACGTGCCGATCTCGGTGGTCGTGATGGTCGTGGCCGGGGCGGCGATCCCGGCGCTGGCCGACCGGGCAAAGCCGGTGATCGACTACGCCGGCATCGTGCTGATCGGGTTGGGCGCAACCGGATTGACGCTGGCGACCAGTTGGGGCGGCACCCGCTACGGCTGGGGCTCGGTGACGATCATCGGGCTGTTCGCCGCGTCCGTGGCGGCACTGGCGTTGTTCGCCCGGGTGGAAAGCCGGGTCGCGGCTCCCATCCTGCCGACCCGGCTTTTCGCCGACCCGGTGTTCGCGGTGTGCTGTGTGCTGGCGTTCGTGGTCGGCTTCGCGATGCTGGGCGCGCTGACCTTCCTGCCAACCTTCATGCAGTACGTCGACGGCGTCTCGGCGATCAGCTCCGGGCTGCGCACGCTGCCGATGGTGGTGGGCATGCTCGTGACCTCCACTGGCAGCGGCACCCTGGTCGGCCGAACCGGCCGCTACAAGATCTTCCCGGTGGCCGGCACCGCCCTGATGACGATCGCGTTCGCGCTGATGTCGCAGATGGACGCCGCCACACCGGCGTGGCTGCAGTCGGCTTACCTGCTGCTGCTGGGTGCCGGTATCGGACTGTCGATGCAGGTCCTGGTGCTGGTCGTGCAGAACACCTCGAGCTTCGCCGATCTCGGCGTGGCCACTTCCGGGGTCACCTTCTTCCGAACCATCGGCAGCTCCTTCGGTGCTGCGGTGTTCGGGTCGCTGTTCGTCAACTTCCTGGACCGCCGACTGGGTCCGGCGCTCAGCGCCGCCGGGTTGACGGCCGATGCAGCCGGTTCCCCCGAAGCGCTGCACCGACTGCCGCCGCAGCAGGCGGCGCCGATCGTGCAGGCCTACGCCGAGTCACTCGGCCAGGTCTTCTTCTGGGCCGCGCCGGTCGCGCTGCTCGGGTTCGTGCTGGCGCTGTTCCTGCGCGAGGTTCCGCTCAAGGAGTTGCACGACAGTGCGGTCGACCTCGGCGACGGGTTCGGCATGCCCACCACCGCATCGTCGGACGAACTGCTGGAGACCGCGATCGGCCGGCTGCTGCGCAACGAACCCGGTGTGCGACTGCGCAGCATCGCGCTGCGACCGGACTGCGAACTCGACGTGGCCGGGTTGTGGACGGTGCTGCGCATCTACCGCTACACCCAGGTGTTCCGCACCGCGCGGCTCAGCGACATCGGCAAGAACCTGCGGGTGCCCTACGAGATCCTCGAACCCACCGTCGACCGCCTGGTCGCTCAGGGTTATGCGCTGCGCGACGGCGACCACCTGGGGCTCACCCGGGTCGGACTGCAGCAGGTGCGGTTCGTGACCTCGCTGATCCAGGAGTGGGTGAGCGACAAGCTGTCCCGCTCGCCCGCCTTCGAGGGCCGCCCGGAGCGCGGCGAGATCGAAGCCGCGCTGCAGCGGATCGCCCACCGCGCACTCGTCGACCGGGACTGGTCGGCAAACGAGGCAGAGTTCGCCGGCACGGCCCATGCTGATGGCAAAGCCGATTAGCATCGGCGGGTATGAGCCGAATCGGAGATTTCCCCGCAGATGACTTGATGGCCTGGATGACGAAGTCGCCCGAACTCGCTGCGGGCATCGGTGGATTCAGCACCGCGGTCTACAACAACGGCCGGCTGCCCATGCGCACCCGGGAGCTGGCCCGGATGGTGATCGCCTTCGACAACGAGTGCGCGGTCTGCGTCAACACCCGCGACGCCGACGGCCCGGCGGCCGGCGTGAGCGAGGACCTCTACGAGCATGTGTCGGAATGGCGCACCTGGCCCGGCTACAGCGACGCCGAACGGCTCGCCGCCGAGTTCGCCCACCGCTTCGCCACCGACCACACCGGGCTGCGGGACGACGAGGACTTCTGGTCGCGGTGCGCCGAGCACTTCAGCGACGAGCTGCTCGCCGACCTCGCGCTGTCGTGCGCGCTGTGGTTGGGCATGGGGCGGTTTCTGCGCACCATGGACATCGGTCAGGCTTGCGCGTTCACGCTGCCGAGTCGGGCATGACAACGCAGCGGTGACCCTCAGATCAGCCCGGTGGCGTCGAACACCCACGACATGTCGGCGTCGGCCAGATCCGCCAGCCAGGTCGGTGGGGCGTGGGCGGTCAGGCCGGCCATGTCCCAGTAGTCCTTCCACAGCGTGATCTTGCCGTCGACCACCTTGTGCACGGTGACGAAGCGCAACAGCGCGGTTTCGCCGGTGGCCCAGGTCCAGGTCTCGGAGTGCTCGTAGACGACGTCGGAGCCCTCGGCGACCAACAACCCCGGGTGGTTGACGTATCCGGCCAGCGGCTGAAGACCGACCTTGAGGCGCTTGATGATGTCGTGCGGGCCGCGGGCGGCCGCGGTCGGCCCCACCGGCATGTCGACATAGATGCAGTCTTGTGCCAGAACGGCTTTCACCGCATCCCAGTCGCGGCGCGACAGAGCCTGCCACATCCCGGTGACGATCTGCTTGACGTCGGGCGACACCCCGACTCCGTGTTCCGGCGGACGACTCACACGCCGGAATATACGCGGGCACCGGTCAGGTGTCCGAGCGGCACCGATGCACCTTTAGAGTCTGAGGCGGGAGGTGGGCATGCCTGAACCGCGGACGGCGCGCAACGTCAAACTGGTGCTCGCGGCGGTCGCTGCGACGGGGGTCGCCGCTGTCGCGTTGCGGAAGTCACGGCCCGCGCGTCCCCGCAAGACCAGCGCCTCGCCGCTGCTCCCGGAGTGGGCGGCGCCACCCGCACAGTACGGCGTCGGTGTGCGGCGCAACGTCGCGGTGGAGATGAGCGACGGTGTCGTGCTGCGCGCCGACATCCATTACCCCACCGTGCGCGAGACCGGGGAGGCCGCCGGCGGGCCGTTTCCGGTCCTGCTGTCGATGACCCCCTACGGCAAGCTGGCCCCACCACCGGCCGCGCAGATCGGCGGCGGCCCCACACCGCATCTCATCCGGCGCGGCTACATCGAAGTCATGGTCGACGTCCGCGGCACCGGTGCATCCGGCGGGTCGTTCGAGATGTTCGGTGCCGACCAGGCCCGCGACGGCGTCGAGCTGGTGGACTGGGCTTCGGCGCTGCCCAACGCCAACGGCCGGGTCGGCATGTTCGGCATCAGCTATCTGGCCATCAACCAGCTGTTCACCGCAGCCGCAGTCGGACCGGACTCCCCGCTGAAAGCGGTATTCCCGGTGATGGCCGCCAACGATTTCTACCGGGACGCTGCCGCCATGGGCGGGGCTCCCCATCTGGCGACCGTGCGTGGCTACGGCGCGCTGTACACGATGCTCAACGTCATCAATCCGACGCTGGAGTTCTTCATCCGCGGTGGGCATCCGCGACCCCGGGCCGGCGGACTCGCGGCGGTGCGGCAGCGCGGCAGAGACCAGCGCGGCTATTTCGGGCCGCTGGTCGCCGAGGCGCGCACCGGGGGCGACGCCGCCTACGACGGCCCGTTCTGGGACAGTATGCGGCCCGAACTCGTGCTGCCCGAGGTCGCCGCCAACAACGTGGCCGTCTTCCTGGTCGGCGGCTGGCATGACGCCTTCCAGCGCGGCGCACCACTGAATTTCGCGGCGCTGCAGAATGCGTGCACCGGCCGGGCGGAGCACGCGCCGATGCAGCCGGGACAACCGTTGGCCGAGCGGATCAGGCTGATGATGGGACCGTGGTACCACGTGTCGGCCTTCGACGGTCTGCACGTTCAGGATCTGCAGTTACGCTGGTTCGATCACTGGTTGAAAGACGATGCGGGCGCGGAGATCTCGGGTTCGCCGTTCAGCTTCCAGGCGATCGGCGACAGCCGATGGTTTCATGCCCGTGAGTACCCGATCGCTGAGGCGGTACCCACCCGGCTGTACCTGTCGCAAGGTGGGCGCCTGCTGGCCGACGCCCCGGCCGAGCAGACGGTGGCCACCCTGCGCTACCGGGCGCGCGGTCCGGTGTCGGGGCGCAGCCTCGAGCAGTGGACGCTGGGGCTGAACAGTTTCGTCACCACCCAGGTCGGTGGCCGCACCCGTCACGACCAGGACAACCGCCGTCTGCAACGAGGTGCGTTGACCTACACCACCGAGCCGTTCGATGCTCCGACACTGATCGCCGGACCGATCACCTTGCGCGTGGAGGCGACAGCCGACACCACCGAGACGCTGTGGGTCGCCCACCTCGACGACGTCGCCCCGGAGGGGGTCAGTCGTCCCCTGACGCAGGGGGCGCTGCTCGGGTCGCACCGCGCACTCGACCCCGACCGCACCTGGTACCTGCCGGACGGCACGGTGTTGCGTCCACATCACGTCAGCACCCGATCGGCGGTGCGGCCCGTCGAACCGGGGGAGTTGATCGGCTACGACATCGAAATCTTTCCGACCGCCGCGATGATCGCGCCGGGACATCGGCTGCGGCTGACGGTGACCAGCTACGACTTCCCGCACCTGGTACCGACCGCGCCCGCGCGTCGAGCACTGGCCGGCGGCACCTACCGCCTGCATCAGGGCGGTCCCACCCCGTCGTTCTTGCTGTTGCCGCTGGCCGATCCCGACACGCTGGACTAGCTTTTCAACTACTGCTGCTCCGCCACGTCGCGGATGCGCTCCAAGGTGCGCCGCATGTCGCGGATGTTGTTGCGCTGCCGCAGGAAACCACCGAATAGGTAGTAGTACACGCTGGTCAGAAACGAGTCGGCCAGCCGGAACGACTCGGTGACGTGGGTGCCGTCCGCGGTCGGGGTCAGCTCGTAGCTCCACCGGTTCACGGCTCGGTCACCGGCGAGCACTTCGAAGCCGAACACCCGATTCGGCTCGCACTCGGTGACCCGGCATGTCGTCCAGTACACCGGCCCGATCCCGTTGCGCCGAACGTGTCCACGGAACCGGGCGCCCACCTCCGGACCGGTGGCGCCGTCGAGCCATTCGGCCTCGAAGGTCTCGGGCGAGAACCGCCCGATGTTGCGGACATCGGCCACCAGATCCCAGATCCGCTCGGCCGGGGCTGCCATATGAACTGTCGCGGAACCCTGCATGACCGCCATCCAATCATGTTCGCGGCCGCGGGGTAAGCCTCTGGCGACAAAGCACGGCAAACCGCGACAAAAGCACTGAGCCCCATCCGGAATCGGATGGGGCTCAGTGATGGGATTGAGCGTTTAGCCTTCGCCGCCACCGGCGCTGGCGCCCAAGTGGCTCTGCAGGTCCGGCTTCATCGCCTGCAGCTGCGCACCCCAGTACTCCCAGCTGTGGGTGCCGTAGTCCGGGAAGTTGAACACGGCGTTGCTGCCACCGGCCGCGGTGTAGGCCTCCTGGAACTTCTTGTTCTGGCCGATCATGAAGTTGCCCTCGAGGAACGTGGCGGGGATGTTGTCGCCGCCCAGCTCATTGGGGCGACCGTTACCGCAGTAGACCCACAGCCGGGTGTTGTTGGCAACCAGCTTGGCGACGTTGATCGTCGGGTCGTTGCGCAGCCACGCCGGGTCGTCGTCGGGGCCCCACATGTCTTCCTTCTTGTAGCCGCCGGCGTCACCCATGGCCAGGCCGATCCAGCTCTTGCCGTCCGAGGGGTTGACGTAGCCCGACAGCGACCCCGCGTAGGTGAACACGTTCGGGTGGTAGATCGCGAAGTTCATCGCCGAGGAACCGGCCATCGACAGGCCGACCGCGGCGTTGCGGCTCTGGCTCACGCCGTACTCGGACGCCAGGTAGGCCGGCAGTTCGCTGGCGATGAAGGTTTCCCATTTGTAGGTGGAGCAGCCCGCCTTACCGCAGGCCGGCTTGTACCAGTCGCTGTAGAAGCTGGACTGGCCACCGACGGGCATGATCACCGAGATGCCCGACTGGTAGTACCACTCGAACGCCGGGGTGTTGATGTCCCAGCCGTTGTAGTCATCCTGGGCGCGCATGCCGTCGAGCAGATACAGGCCCGGCGAACCGGAGCCGCCGGGCTGGAACTGGACCTTGATGTCCCGGCCCATACCCGCTGAAGGCACCTGCAGGTACTCGACCGGCAGACCCGGCCGGGAGAACGCTGATGCGGTCGCTTCATTGCCCGTCAGGCCGATCAGCCCGGGCAGCGCTGCTGCGGCCACCGCGCCGACCATTAATCGGCGCACCCAGCGCATCCCTTTGGTCACGTCTGTCATTCCTGCCCCTTGTCGTCTGCGGAACGCTCTCGAAATGTTCTCAAAGTAGCTAATCTGTCGATCGCGACGCAAAGCACGCCACCACTCGTGTGTCGGCCCTCACATGCGACAACGGCCGCTTCTGGCTACTCGGCGGCCGTCTCCGGGACCCGACTCGCGACATAGCATACCCGATTTCGGGCCGGGACCCGGTTAGGCACAACTGCGCGACACGCGTAGGCTCGCCTCCGGTAAGCCGACAAAACCACACTGTCCTGGGCTGTCCCCGGTCCGTTCCGGTGCCCGCCGAGCCCCACCCCGGGCGAGGCGCAGGCTCTCCGCCGACGCGGTGACATCGCAGATCAGGACGATTGGGGTGCGCGATTTTGGACACGGTACTGGGGCTGGCGATGACGCCGACGACGGTCGGCTGGGTCATGGCGGACGGACGGGCCGACCACTGCCCGACGCTTTCCGGTGACGAGGTCGGTGTCACCCTCGGTGATGCCGGGCTGGATGCGGTGAGCCTGGCGGCGTCGGCGACGGCTGTCGCGGCCCGAGTTCGCACCGTGCTGGCCGGTCGCGGTGACCGGCTGCACGGTGTAGGTGTGACCTGGAGCGATGACGCAGCGGTCGGGGCCGCGCTGCTGCTGGAGTCGCTGGCCGACGCCGGCTTCGAGAACGTGGTGTCAGTGCGATTCAGCCGGGCGGCGGCATCGCTGACAACCGGCATCGCGCCGGCCGGCGGACAGACCGCGGTGTGCGTCATCGAACCCGGATCTGCCACCTTGGTGCAGTTCGACGGCCCCGATGACGGTTATCCGATCGTCACCGGATGTCCGATCGGCCGTACCGATGACGTGGTCGAGTGGCTGGCCGACGCCTTCGGATCGGGCGGGCGGCGGCCGGGCGTGCTGACCGTGGCCGGCTCCGGGCGCGGCATGGACCGGCTCGCGCGACGGCTCGAGTCCAAGCTGTCGTTGCCGGTTTTCGTGCAGGCCGGAGCCCAGCAGGCGTTGGCGCGCGGGGCCGCACTGGCGCTGGCGCCGCACGCCGAGCTGACGAGTCCGCGGTCGGCGGGCCGGACCGGCCGGGCCGTGGGCGCCGGGCGGTCCATGTCGCTGCCGTACGCCGGGGCGCTGACGATGCTGACCGCGGGAGCGGTGATGTTCGTGGCGTCGGTGTCGGCCGCGGTGACTCTGCAGCTGAGCCCGAGCAGGGACCTCCCGGAGCAGCGACCGCCCGAGCACGCGACGGTGGCGCGGGTGGCGGTCCCCGCCGCCCCGCCACCCGGTGCTGCGGCGGGGCCGCCACCGGCCGCCCCGGCGCCGCCGACCGAGCTTGCGGAGGAACCGGTCGAGTTCGGAGCGTTGTGGGACGGGCCGGACCTGCTCCCGGAACCACCGGCACCGCCGCCGCGCGGCGGAGCGTCACTGCTGGAGCGGTTCCGCGAGCGTATTCCGCGTCTTCCCGGCCGCTGAGTCCTTCGGGCCGCCGCGTCAGGACCCGCGGATCTCGTCCGCGGACACGGTCGCCGAGAAGGAAACCGTCACCTCGTCGGCGACCTGCATCGCCCCCATCAGCATCGAATAGCGCCGCACCCCGAAGTCGCTGTGGCGCACCACCGTCTCACCGTCGACTCGCCACGAATCGCGGTGTTGATGCGGCGGTCCGAGTTCGGACACCTGCACGGCGACGACGTGCGGCTTGGTTCGCCCGCGAATCTCCAGGGATCCGGTCAGCCGATAGCCGTCGTCGGTCGCTTCGATCTCGCTGCTCTCGAAGCGGATCCGGCGATACTTGTCGGCGCCGAGGCAATTGCGCGCATTAGTGCGGATCAGCGCCTTCTCCGGGCCGGTCAGTGGCGTCATGCCGCCCTCACCGCCGAGCACCCGCAGTGAATCGGCCTCGACGGTCAGCGTCACGGCGGTGGGCTGCTCGCCGGACCACGACACCACCGCCTGCCAGCGCTCCATGGCGATCGTGAGGCGATGCCCCATCTTCGCGGCCCGGCCTGCCACCCCGGTGCCGACCTGCAGCCGACCATGCGATGCGTCGAACTGTCCCTGCGCGGTCATGTGCGGCACTCTAGCGGCCCGGGGCGGTGGCGGCATTCGGTGGAATCGCGATGAGACGCCGCCGGCACCCGTTAGGCTGCCACGCGGGGCCGTCTGCTGGCCAGGATCGACAGACTAAGGGCTGAAGAATGATTCGTGAACTAGCTGCAGCTGCTTTCATCGCCGGAGCCGCCGGGGCAGCCGCCATCGCCGTCGCACCCGCCGCCGGCGCCTACCCCGGTGATGTGCCGGGGATGGCCGAGGGACAACGGCAGGGCGACGCGTGCTTCAGCTGGGAGCGCTACATCTACGGCCACGGCCCCAACGGTCAGGCGCTGGCCTGCCATTTCATCGCCAACCAGTGGCCGCCCAAGGACACCGGGTTCTGGCAGATCTCCTACCCGCTCTACGGAGTGCAGGAGATCGGTTCGCCGTGCCCGAACCCGCAGTCGGCCGCACAGTCGCCCGACGGTCTGCCGCTGCTGTGCCTGGGCGCGCGGGGCTGGCAGCCAGGCATCTACACCGGGGGTATCGGACCGTACTTCCCGCCCGGCATCGCCCAGGTCGGGTGAGCACGGCGTGAGTCCGCCACGCGTCGTCGGCGGACAGCGTTCTTCCAGGCGGTTGCACTAGCTTCAGGCACGGTGGCAACAGGCAGGAGGTGCCGGACTTGGGCGGACTCGCCGAGGAGACGTCGCAACGGCTGGTGATCTTCGGGATAACCGGAGACCTGGCCCGCAAAATGACCTTCCGCGCGCTGTACCGCCTGGAGCGCCGCCACCTTCTGGACGCCCCCATCCTCGGGGTGGCCAGCGACGACATCACCGTCGAGGAGCTGGTCAACCGGGCCGCCGAGGCGATCCGCCACAGCGGCGAACCGTTCGACGAGGCGGTGTTTGGCCGGTTGGCGGAGCGGTTGTCCTATCTGCCCGGCGACGTCACCGATGCCGCACTCTACGAGCAGCTCGCCGAGCAGGTCGGAACCGATCAATCGTGCCTGTACTACCTGGAGATGCCGCCGTCGCTGTTCGGCCCGATCGTCGAGCACCTCGGCCGGGCCGGACTGTTGCAGCGGTCCCGGGTGGCGGTGGAAAAGCCGTTCGGCCACGACCTGGCCTCCGCGCGCGACCTCAACACCCGGATGCGCGCGGTGCTGCGGGAGGACCAGATCCTGCGGGTCGATCACTTCCTGGGCAAGCAGCCGGTCGCCGACCTGGAGTGTTTGCGGTTCGCCAACACGACGCTCGCCGAACTGTGGGACCGGCACAGCATCGCCGAGATCCACATCACCATGGCCGAGAACTTCGGTGTCGAGGAACGTGGCGGCTTCTATGACGCCGTGGGCGCGTTGCGCGACGTGGTGCAGAACCACCTACTGCAGGTGCTGGCGCTGGTCGCGATGGAGCCGCCGGTCGGCGCCGGCGACGACGACCTCAACGACAAGAAGGCCGAGGTGTTCCGTGCGATGCCCGCGGCCGAGCCGGTGCACTACGTCCGGGGCCAGTACTGCGGGTACAGCGAGGTCCCCGGGGTGGCCGACGGATCGCAGACCGAGACCTTCGTGGCGTTGCGCCTCCAGATCGAGAACTGGCGCTGGGCGGGTGTCCCGATCTTCCTGCGCGCCGGAAAGGCCCTGCCCGAACGGGTCACCGAGGTTCGGCTGTTCACTCGCCGGGTGCCGGCGCTGGCGTTCATGCCGCACCGGGAACGGGCCCAACGCAACCAGATCGTGTTGCGCATCGACCCGGATCCGGGGCTGCGGCTGCAATTGGTGGCCCAAGACGACCAGAACGCTCAAGCCTGGCGTGACGTCCACCTGGATTCCTCCTTCGCTCACGATCTGGGTGAACCGATCCAGCCCTATGAGCGGCTGTTGCATGCCGCGATAGTCGGCGACCGCCGGCTGTTCGCCCGAGAGGACAGCATCGAGGAGACCTGGCGGATCGTGGCCCCGCTGCTCGAACACCCCGGCGAGGTCCACCCCTACGAGCGTGGCTCGTGGGGGCCGGAGGCCGCGCAGGCACTGGTTCGTGGCCACCGGAGTTGGCAGCAGCCCTGGCTGCCGGCGAACGGCCGGTCACGGTGAAAGGAGGACGGGCATGCGGTTGGGAATGATCGGCCTGGGGCGGATGGGCGCCAACCTGGTGAGGCGGCTGGTCGATGATGGCCACGACTGCGTCGTCTACGACCACAATTCCGACGTGGTAGCCGCGTTGGCCGCCGAGACCCAGGCCACCGGGGTGTCCTCGCCGGCCGAGCTGGCCGAGAAGCTACCCGCGCCCCGGGTGGTGTGGGTGATGGTGCCGGCCGGCTCAATCACCACCGGGGTCATCGAGGAACTCGCCGACACATTGAGCGCCGGCGACATCGTGATCGACGGCGGCAACTCATACTACCGTGACGATATCGCGCACTCGAAGCTGCTGTCCGACAAAGGTATTCGTCTGCTGGACTGCGGCACCAGCGGCGGGGTGTGGGGTCGCGAGCGGGGCTACTGCCTGATGGTCGGCGGTGACCGCGATGCGTTCGACCATGTCGAGCCGATCTTCGCCACCATCGCGCCGGGGGTCGACGCCGCCCCCCGCACGCCGGGCCGCGACGGCGAGATCGCCCAGGCCGAGAACGGCTACCTGTACTGCGGTCCGTCGGGGGCAGGGCACTTCGTGAAGATGGTCCACAACGGCATCGAGTACGGGATGATGGCTTCGATCGCGGAGGGGCTGAACATCCTGCACCACGCCAACATCGGCAAACAGGACCAACGCGGCGACGCCGAGACCGCACCGCTGAGCCATCCCGAGTTCTACCAGTACGACATCAACATCCCCGAAGTCACCGAGGTCTGGCGGCGGGGCAGTGTGATCGGCTCCTGGTTGCTCGACCTGACCGCCGGCGCCCTGCAGAAATCCCCGGCGCTGGAGGAATTCGCCGGCCGCGTCTCCGATTCCGGCGAGGGCCGCTGGACCGTGATCGCCGCCATCGACGAGGGTGTTCCCGCTCCGGTGCTCACCACGGCGCTGTATGCCCGATTCGCCTCCCGCCAACTGTTCGAGTTCGGCGCGAAAGTGCTCTCGGCGATGCGCAAGCAGTTCGGCGGGCACGACGAGAGATCCGGCTGAGTCGACCGCGCCCGGGCCCGCACGGCCGAGCGAGCGGTACCGGCGATCCTGGCCGCCCGCCGCGCCGGCATGCCAGTATGGGGAATGCCGCAGCGACGGCGAGCCACCCAGACCAGTGCTGCTGCGATGCGTGCCGGTGCGGATACGGCGACCGGCCGGGTGATCGCACTGATCGTGCTGGTGCTCGCGGCCGGGGCGGCAACGCGCGGGTATGTGCCGGGCGTCGCCCACGACCCGCGACGGCCGGCCGAGGCCGGCCCGGTGGCACAGCTCATCCTGGCCGCGCTGCTGGCGGTGTCCGTCGGGGCCGTTGCGGTCGCCGTCGCCCAGCGGGCGCGTGATCGGCGCGCCCCGCCCGGCAGCATCGGTGAGTTGTCCCGGACGGTGGGCGCCCATCGGGGACAGCCGGCGTGGCGGGTGCTGCTGATCGGGTTGGCGGTGCTGACGGCGTGGCTGCTGGCGGTCGTGGTGATGGTGCGCCTGGGCGCCGCGCACCGATTCTCGATCCCGGCCGGGTTGCTGGGGACGCGCGGTGAGGCGCCCACGTCGCCGGCCGGCGCGGACGCTCCCGCCCCCGTCCCGCTGCACCCGCCCCCGCTCGGCGCGGCCGGCGCCCCGCTCGGTTATCTGTTGGTGCTCACCGCAGGCCTGCTGGTGCTGATCGCCGCGATGCTGCTCGTCACACGCGCCCGCCGGGCCACGTCGGCCGCGCCGCAGATCAATCCCGCACCGGCTGCGGCGCAGCCGCCGACCGCAGGCGAAAGCCTGGCGCGGGCAGCCGAACTGGGCCTGACCCGGATCGCCGACCGGAGCAGGGAGCCGCGGGAGGCGATCATCGCCTGCTACGCGGTGATGGAGCGCCACCTCGCCGACGTTCCCGACGCCGCACCGCGCGAGTTCGACACCCCCACCGAGGTGCTGGCACGGGCGGTCGAACACCACGCACTGCCGGCCGACAACGCACCCAGGCTGGTCGAGCTGTTCACCGAGGCGCGGTTCAGCCCGCACCTGATGACCGAGGCGCACCGCGCCGAAGCGGTTGCGATACTGCGCCTGGTGCTCGACGAATTACGGGCTCGGACATGAAGACCGTTGCGCTGCAAGGTGTGCTGCTGGTACTCGCGGTGCAACTGGCGGTGCTGTTCACCCACCAACGACAGCTGCTGCTGTGGGCCGCCGGCATCGCGGTCGCGGTCCCGCTGCTGGGCATCCGGCAGCTGCTGCGGACAGGTGGGCGCGGCCCGGCCGCGGAGCCGGCGCTCGATGAGCCCGGGGAATCGTTGCGGCGGTGGTTGTCGGGCACCGAGGCCAGAATCCGCTGGGCCGAGTCGACGAGGGCCGACTGGGATCGGCGCTGGCGGCCCATCCTGGCCCGCCGGTTCGAGGTCTCCACCGGCCAGCGGCGAGCGAAGAACGAGGCCTTCAACGCCACCGGGGCGATGCTGTTCGGCGCCGAGCTGTGGCCCTGGGTCGATCCCGGCAACGTCGCCCCCAGCGCCGACCGCGGAGCCGGGCCGGGACGGGCGGTGCTCGAGGAGATCCTGTACCGGCTGGAGCAACGGTGAGCGCGGGCCTGTCCGGCACGGCCGAAACGACCGCCGAGCGCTGCGCTGCCGTGCTCGACGAGATCGAGCAGGCGGTGGTCGGCAAGCGGCCCGCCCTGACGCTCATTCTGACCGCGGTGCTCGCCGGTGGCCACGTGCTCATCGAAGACCTTCCCGGACTGGGCAAGACGCTGATCGCGCGGTCGTTCGCCGCGGCGCTCGGATTGGACTTCACCCGCGTGCAGTTCACCCCGGACCTGCTGCCGGCCGATCTGCTCGGCACCACCATCTACGACATGGCCTCGGGCCGTTTCGAGTTCCGGCGCGGCCCGATCTTCACCAACCTGGTGCTGGCCGACGAGATCAACCGGACCCCGCCCAAGACGCAGGCCGCCCTGCTGGAGGCGATGGCCGAGGGGCAGGTCAGCATCGACGGGCAGACCCACCGGCTGCCGTCGCCGTTCATCGTGCTGGCCACCGACAACCCGATCGAGTACGAGGGCACCTACCCGCTGCCCGAGGCGCAGCTGGACCGGTTCGCGATCAGGCTGCGACTGGGTTACCTGCCCGAACAGGGCGAGGCGGCCATGCTGCGCCGGCGACTCGACCGGGGAGCCGCGCTGCCGACGGTGCGCAAGGTGGTCGACGCCGACGACGTGACGGCGATGCGGGAATCGGTGGAGCAGGTCAGCGTGCACGACGACGTGCTGCGCTACGTGGTGTCACTGGCCAACGGCACCCGCCACCACCCGCAGGTCGCCGTGGGCGCCAGCCCGCGATCAGAACTCGATCTGATCCAGCTCGCCCGGGCGCGCGCGCTGCTGCTCGGCCGCGACTACGTGATCCCCGAAGACGTCAAGGCGCTGGCCACCTCGGCGGTAGCACACCGGATCGCGCTGCGGCCGGAGATGTGGGTGCGACGCATCCAGGGCGCAGATGTGGTGGACGAACTGCTGCGACGACTTCCGGTGCCGCGGACCCAAGGCGCGCCCGGACCCGCCCCGGATACCGCGCCGCCGTGACGAGCCGCCACCCGGAAACGCCCGAACCCGGCGACGTCGATACCGAATTGCACTGGCATGCGTCGCCGTTGACGCAGGCCTTGGCGACCGGTGCGGGACTGGCGCTGGTGGTGGCGGTGGGCGCCGCGCGCTGGCAGCTGATCGCCTTCGCCGCGCCGCTGCTGGGTGTGCTGTGCTCGCTGGGCTGGCAGCCGCCGCTACCGGTGTTCCGCGTGGGCGCAACGCCTGGCTCGCAGCGCTGCTTCGAATCCGAGCCGGTGGAGCTGACGGTTCGGGCCGCGGCGGCCGCCGGGGAGGCGAGCGCGATCCGGGTGGCGGTGTCGACGCACCCGGCGATGATCCGTCACAGCGGCGCCGAGTCCGGCTCACGGACGGTCGTGACCGCCCGCGCGGAACGCTGGGGCCGTTACCCGATCCAGGCCACCGTCGCCGCCGTGGCACGGGGCGGGTTGCTGGCCGGGACGGCCACCGTCGAGGTCGGCGAGGTCACGGTGTTCCCGTTGGCGCCCCCGCAGGCCACCCCGATCCCGCACAGCGAACTGCTCGACCGGGTCGGAACCCACCTGACCCGGCACCCGGGTCGCGGCGTGGAGTACGCCGACATCCGCCCTTACATCCCCGGTGACCCGTTGCGTTCGGTGAATTGGCCGGTAAGCGCAAGACGGGGGAGACTGCACGTGACCGAGCGGTTGACCGATCGGGCAGCCGACGTGGTGGTGCTGATCGACGGCTACCCGCAGCCGCGCGGGCCCGCGACGGCCGCGACAGAACGTTCGGTGATCGGCGCCGCGCAGGTGGTGCAGACCGCGTTGCGCAACGGTGACCGCGCCGGCGTCGTGACGCTCGGTGGCCGGCAGCCGCGCTGGGTCGGCGCGGATATCGGGCAGCGCCAGTTCTATCGCATCGTCGACGCCGTGCTGGGCGCCGGCGAAGGCTTCGAGAAAACCACCGGAACGCTCGCACCGCGGGCGGCGGTGCCGCCGGGCGCCCTGATCATCGCCTTCTCCACCCTGCTCGACACGGAGTTCGCGCTCGCGCTGACCGACTTGCGCAAACGCGGCCACGTGGTGCTCGCCGTCGATGTGCTGGCCGGCCCCCCGTTCGAAGAGGACCCCGATCCGCTGGTCAGCCGGATCTGGATGCTGGAGCGCACCGCCATGTACCGCGACATGGCCACCATCGGCGTCGACGTCGCATCGTGGCCGCCACCACAGCCACTGGAACAGTCGATGCTCCTGGCGACGCAGCGCCACCGCCCGACGGTGGTGCGGTGATGGGGCACCCGGTCGGCGCCGCCGAGACCCTGCCGCTGGTGTTGTCCGGCGCGTGCGGATTGGCGATGACGGCGACCGTCGCATCCGGCGCCGCCGGGCCGGCTGCCGTCCCGGCGCTGGCCGCCGCCGGCGCGGTGCTGGCCGGATTCCGGTGGCCGGCGGCGGCGACGGTCGCGGTGCTACTGGCGGTCGTCGCGATCGGGATCACCGATCCGCCAACGGTTTCGGCGGCCGTGGCCGGGCTGGCCGCGGTGGGATACCTGGTGTTGCGGCACGCCGGCACGATGACGCTGCCGACGGTGATCGCGGTCGTCGGGTTCACCGTGGCCGGGGTGGCGGCCACGGCGTTCCCATGGAGTCTGCCGTGGCTGCCGCTACTGGCGCCGTTCGTGGTGCTCGGTGTCTGCGTCGTGGTGGCTCAACCGTTTCTGGGCACCGGACGGTAACCGGTCAGACTCCGGAGGCCTCGTTGAGCGCCTCCAGGGTGCTGGTCGCCTCGAGGTACTCCTGCACCCAGCGCTCGATGACCGTCGAGGTCTTCTCCACCTTGGTGAACTGGCCGACGACCTGGCCCACCGGGTTGAACGCCACGTCGACGCTCTCGTTGGGGTACTTGTTGGTCGCCCGGACCGCCATGCCGGAGACCATGTACTGCAGCGGCATGCCCAGCGGCTTGGGGTTCTCCGGGGCCTCCCACGCCTCGGTCCACTCATTGCGCAGCATCCGGGCCGGCTTGCCGGTGAAAGAGCGGCTGCGGACGGTGTCGCGGCTGGTCGCCTTGATGTAGGCGGCGTGCTGCGCCTCGGTATTGGAGGACTCCTCGACCATCAGCCACTGCGAGCCCGTCCATGCGCCCTGGGCGCCCAGCGCCAGGGCCGCGGCGATCTGCTGGCCGCTGCCGATGCCGCCCGCCGCCAGCACCGGCACCGGTGCCACGGCCTTGACGACCTCGGGCCACAGCACGATCGAACCCACCTCGCCGCAGTGGCCGCCGGCCTCGCCGCCCTGGGCGATGATGATGTCCACCCCGGCCGCGGCGTGCTTGCGCGCCTGCGAGGCGGAGCCGCACAGCGCGGCGACCTTGCGGCCGGCCTCGTGGATGTGCTTGATCATGTCGGCCGGGGGAGTCCCCAGCGCGTTGGCGATCATCGTCACCTTGGGATGCTGCAGCGCCACCTCGACCTGCGGGGTGGCGGTCGCCTCGGTCCACCCGAGCAACTGCAGGCTGTCCTCTGCGGCGTTCTCGACCGGGACACCGTGCTCGGCGAGCAGCTTCTTGCCGAAGTCGAGGTGCTCCTGCGGCACCAGCTTGCGAAGCGATTCGGCGAGTTCCTCGGCGGACTGCCCGGAGTCCATGCCCTCGTATTTGTTCGGGATGACGATGTCCACGCCGTACGGGTGGTCCCCGATGTTCTCGTCGATCCACTTCAGTTCGATCTCGAGCTGCTCGGGAGTGAAGCCGACGGCGCCGAGCACCCCGAACCCGCCGGCCTTGCTCACCGCGACGACCACGTCGCGACAGTGGGTGAACGCAAAGATCGGGAACTCGATGCCGAGTTCGTCGCAGAGGGGAGTGTGCATGACCTACTCCTTCGCAGGGCGGCGGATGGAAGTGGAACGTGTTCTAATTTAGTACCAGACCCGGGCGCGGCTAGGCCAGTCGGCCACCAGGTGAGCGCTCTGCAGCTCACACTACCGCCGATCGTGTAACCGATCAGCGCGTGGCGACAGCGCGTAACACCGCCACCCCGAAACCGGCCGCGCGACGCAGGGAACGGCCGGGCGCACGGCCGGGCCCACTGACACGCAGCACCGGCCAGCCGTGCTCGGCGGCCAGCGCCGCCAGGCCGGGGCGCGGATTGACCGGCCGGGGCCGGCCCACCAGCGACATCAGCGCGGCATCCTCATTGCCGTCGGCGTAGAAGAAGCTCTGGCCGAGGTCGATCCCGTTGTCCTCGCAGAACCGCTGCACCGCAGCCGCCTTCTGGCGACCCCACACCACCGGTTTGACGATGTCACCGGTCAGCAGGCCATGTTCGTCGAGTTCGAACCGGTTACACAGCACCTGTCCGATACCCAAATACCGGGCGACCGGTTCGGCGTGGATGGTCAGCGCCGACGAGCTCAGCACCACACTGTGGCCGCGCTGCTGGTGGGCCCGCACCACCTGCTGCATGAGCGGGTATATCCGGCCGGTGATGTGGTCGACGAAGAGCCGCTCACCGATCTCGTCGAGCTCACGGATCGATTCGCCGCGCAGGTAACCCGCCGCGCGCACCAGGAGTCGTTCGAATTGCATGCGGCCCAACCGGTACCGCACGGCGGCCTCGACGACGCCGAGCACCTCGCCGGCCCGGGCCTGGCGCCGGCGGATCCGGTCGCCGGCATGCGCGGTGGCGGTGAACCCCGACACCAGCGTGCCGTCCAGGTCGAAGAACGCCCCGACCCGGGCTCCCGGCTCGGTGCTGCCGATCTCGGCGATCAGATCGCTGGTCATCGGCGTCGATGTTACGGCCGGCCCCGCCGGCGGTGGTGGTCACGCGCCGCACCGGTGGTCGCGAAACCGGCAGCTGATAGCGTGTTCGGCCTATGGATGAACAGACCGCCTCGACGACCAGTGAGACCGCTGCGAGCGAGGTGCGCCAGGCCCTGGCCGAGCGGGCCGAGCAGCTGGGCTGGCAGCGAACCGAGCGGGAGCGCGTCGACGTCTACGGCCGGGGGGTCTTCCACGTCCACGCCGTGTGGCGCGATGCCGGCACCCTCAACGGCGGCGCGCACTATGAGGACTCTGTGTTGCTGGCCTACACCACCGACCTGGGCAAGATCCAGAGCTGGCTGGCCAGATAGCGCTCGGTAACCGGGGCGGCTCCGGTTCGCAACGGTTGCATAACCGCCCCTCGTGTCACTCTGGGCGACAATTTTCACACGGCTAACTTCGGTCCCGACCTTGTTGTTATCGGGATGGGGAAGAAGCCATGTCACGAATCCGTAAGTACCTCACCGTTGCGGCCGGTGCCGCCGCGGGAATGTTCCTGGGGGCGCTCGCCTCCAGCACCGCCGCGACCGCGGACACCGCTCCGATCAACCCGGGGCTGCCCGGTGTGGTCGAGCAGATGGTCGCGTCCTCGACGGCCATTCCGCAGCAGTTGCTGCAGACCACCACCTCCGCGCTGAGTGGAACGCCGCTGGCGCCCGCCGCGTCGCCGGCGCAGTCGCCGATCGCCACCGCCACACTCAACGTGCCGCAGACCACGACGCCGGCCAGCCAGCCCACCGGCCTGCCGGGGCTGTCCGGTCTCCCGGCCAACCTGAGTTCGGTGCTGCCGTTCCCGATGCCGAACTTCGGCGGCACGACGCCGGTGGCGGCCGCACCGACCACGATGGTCCCCGGCGCCTTCGCGCCGACGGCTCCGGTGACGCCGATGGAGGTCATGCTGATTCCCGGCTTGCCCTGACGCTGAGGCCGTAACCTCGGATCGGTGAGCGCACGCGCAGGAATCGTCGTCACCGGTACCGAGGTCCTCACCGGGCGGATCGCAGATCGCAACGGACCGTGGCTGGCCGACCGGCTCTTGGAGCTCGGAGTTGAGTTGGCGCACATCACGATCTGCGGCGACCGGCCCCGCGACATCGAGGCACAGCTGCGGTTCCTGGCCGGCGAGGGTGTCGACCTGATCATCACCAGCGGCGGACTGGGGCCGACGGCTGATGACCTGACGGTCGACACCGTCGCCCGGTTCTGTGGCCGGGATGTGGTGCTCGACGCCGCACTGGAGGCCCGGATCGCCGAGATCATCAAGCCGCTGATGGCGCGCTTCACCGGTCCGGGCGCCCCGGATTTCGCGACGGTCCGGGCGGCCAACCGCAAACAGGCGTTGATCCCGGCCGGCTCGACGGTGCTCGACCCGGTGGGCACCGCCCCCGGAGTGGTGGTGCCCGGCGCCCCGACGGTGGTGGTGCTGCCGGGCCCGCCCCGCGAATTGCAACCGATGTGGCACAAGGCGATCGGCACCCCCGAGGTGCAGCAGGCGATCGCCGGCCGGACCCGCTACGAACAGCAGACCGTGCGGATGTTCGGGTTGCCCGAGTCCGGTCTGGCCGACACACTGCGGCACGCACAACAAGTGATCGCGGACTTCGTGCGGCTGGAGATCACCACCTGCCTTCGTGGCGGTGAGCTCGAGATCGTCACCCGCTACGAGCCCGACGCGGCGGCGGCCTACGGCCAACTGCTGGCGGTGCTGCGTGAGCGGCACGCCCGGGCGATCTTCTCCGAAGACGGTTCGCGGATCGACGATCTGGTCGCGGGGCTATTGGCCGGCCGGTGGATCGCGACCGCGGAATCTTGCACCGCGGGACTGCTGGCGGGCAGACTGGCCGACCCGCCCGGGGCCTCGGACTATCTCGCCGGCGGGGTGGTGTCCTACTCCAACGACGCCAAGGCGGACCTGCTCGGCGTCGACCCGGCACTGATCGCCGAGCACGGCGCGGTCTCCGAACCGGTGGCCGAGGCGATGGCCGCCGGCGCGCTGCGCCGATTCGCCGCGGACACCGCGGTGGCGATCACCGGAATCGCCGGGCCCGGTGGCGGAACGCCGGATAAGCCGGTGGGCACGGTCTGTTTCAGCGTTGCCCTGGGCGACGGCACGCTGCTCACCCGGACGACTCGGCTGCCCGGGGACCGCGCCGACGTCCGGGAACGGTCGACGACGGTGGCGATGCATCTGCTGCGGCGCGCATTGTCAACTGGCTGATGGTGACCCGCAACCGGTGGTATGAACGTCACACCGAGGAGTTGCGGGCGTGGACACACAGTGGGCGTGGTTCGGCGGATCCGGCTATTGGCTGGGCCGGCTGGTGCTGGAACGCGGCATCGCCGCGGTGTACGTCGTCGCGTTCGTCGCCGCCGCGCGGCAGTTCCGTGCGCTGATCGGCGAGAGCGGCATGTTGCCGGTGCCGCGGTATCTGCGCCGGCGGTCATTCCGGGTGGCGCCCAGTATTTTCCAGCTGCACTACTCGGATCGGTTCTTCGCCGCCACCTGCTGGTCCGGCGCGGCGCTGGCGGCGGCGCTGGTGGCCGGTGCCGGCGAGCTGGTGCCGCTGTGGGCGGTGATGTCGATTTGGCTGCTGCTGTGGGTGATGTACCTGTCGATCGTCAACGTCGGCCAGGCGTGGTACTCGTTCGGCTGGGAATCGATCCTGCTGGAGGCCGGGTTCCTGGCGGTGTTTTTGGGCAACGACCGGGTCGCACCGCCGGTGCTGGTGATGTGGCTGGCCCGGTGGCTACTGTTCCGGCTCGAGTTCGGGGCGGGGTTGATCAAGCTGCGCGGCGACTCCTGCTGGCGCGACTTGACCTGCCTGTACTACCACCACGAGACCCAACCGATGCCGGGCCCGCTGAGCTGGTTCTTCCACCAGCTGCCCAAGCCGCTGCACCGTATTGAAGCCGCCGGCAACCACTTCGCCCAGCTGGTGGTGCCGTTCGGGCTGTTCGCCCCCCAGCCGATCGCCGGGGTGGCGGCGGTGATCATCATCGTCACCCAGCTGTGGCTGGTGGCCTCCGGCAACTTCGCCTGGCTGAACTGGGTGACGATCGTGCTGGCCGCCGCGGCGCTCGACCAATCCTGGCTCACCGGACTGTTTCCCGGGTTGCGGCCACCGGAGATGCCGGAATCCCCGGTGTGGTTCACCGCTGTGGTGATCGCGTTCACCGCCGCGGTGGTCGTGCTCAGCTACTGGCCGGTGCGCAACTTGGCCTGGCGGCAGCAGCGAATGAACGCCTCGTTCAACCCGTTTCATCTGGTCAACAGTTACGGAGCATTCGGCACGGTCGGCCGTTGCCGCCGGGAAGTGGTCATCGAGGGGACCGCAGCCACCGAGCTCACCGACCGGACGGTTTGGCAAGAATACGAGTTCAAGGGCAAACCCGGTGCGCTGGATCGGCTGCCGCGGCAATGGGCGCCATACCATCTGCGGCTGGACTGGCTGATGTGGTTCGCTGCGCTCTCACCGGCTTACGCGCGTCCGTGGCGCGACGCCCTGCTGCAACGTCTGCTGCGCAACGACCGCGATACCTTGCGGCTGTTGCGCCACAACCCGTTTCCCGACGAACCGCCGCGCTACGTGCGGGCGCTGCTCTACGAGTACCGCTTCACCACACCCGCCGAGCGTCGGCGGGATCGGGCGTGGTGGCATCGCAGCCTGGTGGGCGTCTACCTGCCGCCGGTCTCGGCTCACGGGATGCCCGCGCCGCCGGGCCCTCGTTAGCGCCGCGGTGGTCACCCAGCTTCGGGCCAACCGTCGATGGCCGGTGGCTGTTCCTCGGGCGATCACGGCCTGCCCAGCAACAGGGACGATTCCGTCGCGCGCGAGGTGGCGCGCGAGCACGGGAATGTTGACAAACCGCAGGTCGTAAATCGTGCCGTCGGGTGATACTGGACAATTCAGGGCATCGGCAAAGGCCCACATGGCCCTGTCGAGCGGGTGGCATCCGGGCCCGGCTCGGGAATCTCACGCAGCTTGAGTTGGCCAAGCTGGTTGATATGCGGCTTCACCGGCCTCCTTAGAAGGAATGGATGATGAGACGGACTACGGGAGCGGCAGCTGTCGGCGTAGTCATCGCGGGGATGGCCCTGGGGGCTGCGGGAGCTGCGGGGGCGGATGACGAGGCGTTTCTGGACCAGATTCCGCCGCGCACCTACATCGGCATGTGGACCACCGATGCGGGTCGCCTGGCGAACGGTTACCAGATCTGCACGATGATCAAGACCGGTACGCCACCGCACGTGATCGCCGAGTCGTACAGGTGGGACGACGGTTGGGCGTGGGTGAACGCCGCGCAGCGCGAGCTGTGTCCAGACACCCTCGAAGGTCCGAAGTGAAAATCGCGACAAACCGCAGTCTCCGGTGAGTCGACCACGGCACCGGTAAGCGGCTTCCGCCGGTGAGCCGATTTCGACGCAGCCCGTGTTTGAGCAGACCGTGTAGGCGGTACGCCGCCCTCGGGCACTTCATGTGCTCGGCATCGCGAGATGGCTCAAGCCTGGATACCGTGGCCGGATTCCCGGGAGGGAGCGGCATTCTCGGAGACGGTCACGGTATTGCTGGTACCGCACAACAGGAACTGTGTCCCGACGCAATCAAGTAGATCAGAACAGGGCGTTGCTGCCGAATAGGGTGCCGATGGCATTCCACATAGTCTGTATGGTGCGCACGGCTTGGCCCACTTGTCCGTCCTGGCAACGTTAACGGGGCGCCGGGCCGGGCACGGCGAGTTTCGCCTCAGAGCTCGAGCAGCACGGTGACAGGGCCGTCGTTGACCAGTTCGACGTGCATGTGCGCCCCGAATCGGCCGGTGGCCACCCGGGCGCCCAGCCGCCGCAGCGCCTCGGCGAACTCCTCCACCAGCGGCTCGGCGACAGCGCCGGGCGCAGCGGCATTCCAGGACGGGCGGCGCCCCTTGGCGGTGTCGGCGTAGAGGGTGAACTGGCTGATCACCAGAATCGGTGCGCCGACATCGGAGGCCGAACGTTGCTCATCGAGAATGCGCAACTGCCAGAGTTTTTCGGCGAGCCGGTGGGCTGTCTTCACGTCATCGTCGTGGGTGACCCCGACCAGCGCCACCAGTCCCTGTCCGTCCGGGGCGATGGCGCCGACGGTTTCGCCGTCGACCGTGACTCGCGCCGACGAGACTCGTTGCACCAGAACCCGCACGGGCTCGATGGTAGGTACGCTCGCGCTGGGAACTCCGAGAGGGGCGTCAGGTGTCGGTGCTGGTTGCGTTCTCGGTCACGCCGCTGGGGGTGGGCGAGGGAGTTGGCGAGATCGTCGCGGAAGCGGTGCGGGTGGTTCGCGAGTCGGGCCTGCCGAATCGCACCGATGCGATGTTCACCGTGATCGAAAGCGACAGCTGGGCCGAGGCGATGGCGGTCGTGCAGCGGGCGGTGGAAGCGGTGGCTGCCCGGTCACCACGAGTGAGCACGGTGATCAAGGCCGACTGGCGAGCCGGCGCGGTCGACGCGATGAGCACCAAGGTGGAGTCGGTGGAGCGGCACCTGGCGGCGCCACCGCTCAGTTGACCGCCACATCGAGGATCGGTCTGCCGACGCCGGCGCCCGGCCCGTCGAAGTGCCACCACTCCCCGGAATAGACGGCGAGGCCGCCGGCACTCATTGCCTCGCGCAGGGCGGCGCGTTCGGCGGCGGCCTGCGCGCCGATCCCCTCGGCGAACGCAGCGGCACGGGGCGAGAAGTCGTCGAAGCCGGTGCCCATCTCGACCAGCCGGCCCCGCGGGTCGGCGGTCGTCACGTCGACCGACCGCCCGGTCTCGTGGCTGCGGGCCAGCGGTCCCGGGCGGGCAACCCAATTCGGGTCCGGCACCACCTCGAACATCCGGACCTGCACCTCATGCGGGCGGTAGCAGTCCCAGAACACCAGCGTTCGGCCGCGGCGGCGCAACACATCGGCCGCCGCCGCCAACCCCGGGGCCAGCGACTCGTGCACCAGGCACCGGGCGTTCGCCGGATACAGCTGCACGCCGGTGAAGTTGTTGGTCGTGGCGTACCGCAGGTCGATGATCGCGTCGGGCACGGCGCTGCGGACGTCGACGAAACCGGCCGCGCGGGCGGGTGCGGGCAGCGGCGGCACGTCGCCCCCGGGGGCCGCCGCGGCCGGCCCGGCCGGCAGCCAGCCGGCGATCAGCGCGGCGAACATCAGGATCCGCAGCGTCGCCATTCGGCCATTGTCGCGTCTCATGCCGCAACCACGATGGTCAAGCGGTGGTCGTCGCGTTCCACCCGCATCCCGGCTCGCCGGGCGGTCGCCGCCACGCCCGCGACGTCGTCCGGCTCGGCCTTGGCCGAGGCCAGCGCCCGCGCCAGCCGGCCCTTGTGGGCCTTGTTGAAATGGCTGACCGAGACCCGCCGGCCATCGGGATGTTCGGCGACGACGTCGACGCCGACGGCACCGGGAATCCTGGCCAGCGACGCATAGGCGCCGGATCGCAGGTCGACGACCAGTTCGGCGGCGGCGATGTCGGCCAGCACCGGCTCCAGGACGGGCCGCCAGCGTTTGGCCAGCCCGGGCTGTCCGGGCAGCTTCGAGGCCGCCGAGAGCCGGTAGGCCGGCACCTGATCGGTCGCCCGCAGCAGCCCGAACAGCGCCGATCCGACCGCCAGCCGAGCCGTTGCACGCGCCGCCGCTGCGCCGCGCAGCGAATCGACGTCGAGCGCCTCGTAGAGCACCCCGGTGTAACGGTTGATCGCCGGCGCCGTCGGCGCGGTCCGCAGCTGCGCGTTGCGTTCGATCTCGGCGTCCTGGGCAGCCGAGAGCGCCAGCGCGTGCCGGCTGGCCTCCGGGTCCGCGGCCAGCGCGATCAACTCGTCCACCAGCGTCGCCCGCAGCCCGTTCAGTTGCGGCGACCCCAGTGCGTCGAGTCGCAACGGCTGCCCGTCACCGCCGGTGCGCTTGGTCTCCGACGGGGGTAGCAGCACGATCACAGCGCAGAGGTTAACCGAGCGGCCGCGCACACCAGCGCAGTGGCGAGCATCGCGGCGCCGAGCGTGTCGGTGAGGAAGTGGTAGCCGCAGGCCACCAGCCCGAGCATGCCCAGCACGCTCAGCGCCGCCGCCAGTGCCAGCGCCCAGCGCCGAGCCTCCCGGCAGGCGTGGGCCACCACGACCATCATGGCCAGCACCGCGACCAGCAGTGCGGTGTGTCCGCTGGGATATGCCAGGTAGGGGCCGTTGCGGCGGTCGAAGAGGTGCTTGAGGCCCTGGGCGGCCGCGGTGACGACGAACGGGCAGATCAGCACCGCCGCCGTCAGCGCCCACTGCCGCCTGAGCAGGGTGACCGCCAAACATCCCACCAGCACTGCGAGCACCAGCCAGCCGCTGGTGAAGGCCAACAGCCACCGCGGTTGCTCACCGAACACCTCGCGGGTGCGATGGCTGAACCAGCCGTCGAAGGGTGTCGAGCCGCGGCCTACCGCCCATCCCAGGGCCAGCGTCGCCAGCACGCCGACCGGCGGCCACCAGCGCAGCGCCGCGGCGGCGCCGGGGTACCTCCGGCCTATTGCTAGGCCGACTTCTGGAACAGTGGCAGCAGTGCCTGCCGGCGCCGGTCGTTGCCGTCGGCGAGCGCGTGCAGCGCCTGCTCGACTGAGCGGGCCGTCGGGAACATGGCGTCCTCGTCGAAGTCACCGAGCAGTTCGCTGACAGCGGGGCCCTCGATGAGCGTCCAGTCGACGCCCGCGGCGCGGCAGTCACCGTCGAGGACGCACAGCAGCCAGATGCCGGCGGCGGCGAACGAGGTCACTCCACTCAGATCGAGCAGCAGCGGCTCCTTGGCCAGGACGAAGCGACGGGCGTGCTCGCTGAGCTCGTCGACGTTGCTGGAGTCGATGCGGCCCCGGATCGTGATCACCGTCGCGAGGTGCCGGGAGTGCGCTCGAATCTGCGCGTCACCGCACTTCACGGTGGGGTTGCCTTGCTGACCGATCCGCGCTGCGCTCCGAGTGGTGATCGTGATAGCCATACCAGCCCCCGCTTCCGATATCCGGTCATTGTCGGCAGGTGGCCGACGGTGACATTTCCCGACGTTAGGCGGCGAAGTTAAGGCAGCTTGGGCGGCCTCTTAACGCTTTCGTGAGATCTCGAAGGGCTCGGTCGACCCGGTGAAAGCGGTGCGCTGGCCCTCGAGCCCGCGGGCGTCGCCGTCATAGCGCAGCCGGTAGCGTCCGGCGGCGGTGTTCTCGGGCACCGTCCAGGTCACGGTGACGGTCGACCCGCGGCGCCCGGCGCGGCGCCAGCGGAACGTCGTCGACCAGTCCCCGTCGTCGGCCACGGTGCTCCAGCCACCCTCGGCACCGCCGGTCTGCCGCTCAACCCGCAGGTAGGTGCCGCCACGGTGCAGGTCGTTGTTCGGGTGGGCGCCGGCGAACACCGCCGTCACCGTGGCCCCCGGCTGGTAGTGGGCCAGCGGCGGTGCCAGCACCTCGCCGAACCGGCGGCCGGCGGCCGGCTCGTCGGCGCTGACCCGCCGGCGCGACCGCCGCCTGCGGGGTGGCTCGGCCGCAGCGTTGCCGACCGGCGCCGGCCGCCGATCACGCATCGCGGTGGCCAGCCCGGCCGCCACCTGCTGCAGCGCGGCCAGTTCCCAGCGTCCGAACAGCGTGCTGCCACCCTCGTAGCGCTGTTCCTGGTACTCCTCGGGAGTGGTGACGTAGTGCAGGTAGCCGTTGCTGTAGCCGGCCACCAGCACATCGCGCAACTCGGCGCCCACGATGGCGGCCACGGTGCGCCGTAATCGCAACCCGGCCACGATGGTCACCTCGGCGGGGATGCCGATCAGATACAGCTGCCCGATGCGCAGCAACTGCACGGGGCCGCCGTTGGGCATCAGCGTCAGGGCCCGATTCAGTCGGCTGCCCGGCCCCACCAGGCCCTTGGGTGCGTGGGCGTCGCGGAGTCGCGGCGCCACGCGGTAGACGGTGGCGTCGACCAGCGAGTCGACGATGCAGTTGCGGCCCTGTCTGAGCAGTGGGTGCAGCGGGCCCGGGCCCTCATCGGTACCGGCCAGTGCCGCCGCCCCGGCCACCGCGGGGCCGGTGCGATGGGTTCGGCCGTCACCGGTGAACTCGGGTGAGACCTCGAAATCCGACAGATCGACGTACGTGGCCAGGGCGGCAAGGCCGCCGGTGACCTCGGCGCCGTGCCCGGTCGTCAGGTCGGCGGCCGCGGCGGCCTGCCGTTCCCCGATGATTCGGGTGTTCTCGAACTCGTCTTCGGTGGGGCCGCTGCCGGGACGGTGGTTGAGATTGGGCGACATGTCGCCGCTGTTGGTCTGGGCGAAGGCCGCGACGAAGTCGGGCGGATCGGGTGCCAGGTAGTCGACGCCGCGGTCGATGCGCTCCCACCGGTAGGCGGCGTAGCCCTTGTTGTCGCCGCTGATCAAGGTGTTGCGATTGGTCATGGACGTGCCGTGGGTGGCGAACCAGTTCACCGCGCCGACCAGCCGGCCGCTGCGTTCGATGCGCAGCAGCGTGGTCTGCGGGTCGATCGCGTCGGGGAAGTGGGCGCGCTCGGCCTCCGGGTTGCGGGCGAACGCCGACGGCGAGCGGTTGCTGCTGGCGTCGTGCAACCGGCCGACGGCCAGGCTCAGGCTGGCGGGAGCGAGGTCGGCGTGTGCGCGCTCGACGGCTTCGCAGATGCCGTCGACGATCGCGGCGAACGTCTGCGGCCGGAATCCGCCGGTGTTGGAGTTGTAGAGCCGGTGGTCGGAGTAGCCGCCCGGACCGCAATGGGTGTGTGTCGCCGTCAGCATCACGTTGTGGACGGTGTACAGCTCGCCGTGGGCGGCGGCCAGCCGACCGAGCACCTCGCGGTGCACGCTTTCCAGCAGCAGCGGCAGTTCGCACACCACCAGCAGCAGGCGCACCTCGCTGGCGGGGTGGACGATCACGAACGCCCGGGCGCGCAACCTGTTGTGCAGGCCGGAGGTCTGCTGGGAGGCCACGCCGTAGCCGAGCATTCCGCATTCGGCCGGCTCGCCGGTGATGTCGGCGATCCCGCGGCCCACCCGATACTCCTCTGGCATCGCTCAAGTATCACCGGGCGTGGTCGCTCGCGATTCGGCAGTCCCGGTCGATACGCTGTCCCCGCGACAGAGGCCAGTCAAGACGGCTACAGCCCATCGGCGAAAGAGTGTTGTGCGCAGCGGAGAGATCAAAGCCCTCACCGGGCTTCGCATCATCGCCGCGGTGTGGGTGGTGCTGTTCCACTTCCGGCCGCTGCTGCGACTGGGGTCGCCGGCCTTCAGCGATGCGCTCGCCCCGGTGCTCGACTGCGGGGCTCAGGGCGTCGATCTGTTCTTCATCCTCAGTGGCTTCGTGCTGACCTGGAACTACCTGGAACGGATGGGGGAGTCCTTCTCACCGCGGGCCACCCTGCACTTCCTGTGGTTGCGGCTGGCCAGGGTGTGGCCGATCTACCTGGTCACCTTGCACCTGGCGCTGCTGTGGGTGATCTTCACCCTGCACGTCGGCCATGTGCCGACCGAAGACCTCAGCAGGATGACCGCGACCAGCTACGTGCGACAGGTCCTGCTGATGCAGCTGTGGTTCGAGCCGTTCTTCGACGGGACCAGCTGGAACGGGCCGGCCTGGTCGATCAGTGCCGAATGGCTGGCATACCTGCTGTTCGGTGGGCTGATCCTGGTGATCTACCGGGTGATGCGGGCGACGTCGGCCGGTGGCCTGGCCGCGCTGGCGGTCATCGCCTCGCTGCCGCCGCTGCTGCTGTTGCTGGCCACCGGCCAGTTCTACACCCCGTGGAGCTGGCTGCCGCGCATCGTCATGCAGTTCACCGCCGGCGCGCTGGCCTGCGCGTCGGTGCGCAAGCTGGGGCCGAGCGACCGGGCCCGCCGTGGCGCCGGCTACTGCTCGGTGTTGCTCATCGTTGCGATCGTCGGGACCCTGTACTACTTCGACGCGCATCCGATCTCCGGGCTGTACGACAGCGGCGGGCTGGTCGATGTGCTGTTCGTGCCGCTGGTGATGGCGCTGGCGATCGGAACCGGCAGCCTGCCGGTGCTGCTGTCGACTCGGGTGATGGTCTACGGCGGGCAGATCTCGTTCTGTCTGTACATGGTCCACGAGCTGGTGCACACCGCGTGGAACTGGGCCGCAATACAATTCGAGATCGTGTTGGACGAGGGGGCGGGTGCGGCCAAGTGGATGGTGTGCGGGCTGCTGGCGGGGGCGACGCTGTTGTCGGTGTTTTTGTTCCACGCCGTCGAGGAGCCGGGTCGGCGCTGGATGCGCCGGATGATCGGGGCCCGGCCGGAGACGGCGCAAGTCACGCCGGTCGAGGATCCGCTGGCCGTCGACCCGGTCGCCGCCGTGGCGGCGGATGAGCGGCTCCGGAACGGACGCACCGAGGCGGTTCCGGTCAGTGTGCACTGACCCGTTCGGGGGAGGTGAGCGGTGGGCCGGCTGACGATGTTCGCCGGCTCGCTGGTGGCCATCGTGCTCGCCGTCGTCGCCTGCACCGGCTACCTGGCACGCGATGACGATTCCGCGCGCCACTACGACACGGTGTCGCTGAGTGCCTCGCCGAACCGGATCGCGGTGATCGGCGACTCTTACACCTCCGGATACGAGGACACCGGTCGCGGTGCGGCGAACTGGACCGAGCGGGCCTGGCAGACGCTGGCCGGCCGCGGCACCTACGTCCACGCCGACGTGGCGGCCGAGGGCGGCGCGGGTTACGCGGTGCGCGGTAACCGGGGCGGCCTGTTCGGGGACCTGACCGCCCGGGTGGTGCAGCCAGACGACGCACTGGTGGTGTTCTTCGGCTCCCGTAACGACCAGGACGTCGAACCGGGCCAGCTGACCAGGTTGGTCGCCGACACCCTCGGGCTGGCACGCCGGGCGGCACCGTCGACCCGGATGCTGGTGATCGGGCCGCCGTGGCCCACCGCGGAGGTGCCCGCCGATCTGTGGCGGATCCGCGACATCCTGAGCACCGAGGCGCGCGTGGTGGGGGCGGAGTTCGTCGATCCGCTCGCCGAAGGCTGGTTCGTCGGCCGGCCGGAGCTGATCGGCCCCGACGGCGTGCATCCCACCGATGCCGGACATGCCTACATGGCCGACAAGATCGTCCCCCTGATCGCCGGCCAACTGCCGAAAAGGACCTGACCATGCGGGTATTGATCACCGGGGGAACCGGATTCGTCGGCGGGTGGACCGCCAAGGCGATCGCCGATGCCGGGCACCGGCCGCGGTTCCTGGTCCGAAACCCGGCCGGTCTGCACAGCAGCGTGGCACGGCTCGGTGTCGACGTCTCCGACTACGTCGTCGGTGACATCACCGACGCGGACTCGGTACGCGAGGCGCTGCGCGGCTGCGACGCGGTCGTGCATGCCGCCGCGGTGGTCGCCACCGATCCACGCCAGACCGCGCAGATGCTGCGCACGAACTCGGCCGGCGCCCACAACGTGCTCGGCGGGGCGGTCGCGTTGGGGCTGGACCCGATCATTCACGTCTCCAGCTTCACCGCGCTGTTCCACCCGGGCCTGAAGACGCTGCGGGCCGACCTGCCGGTGGCCGGTGGCGCCGACGGCTACGGTCGGTCGAAAGCCCGTGAGGATCTGTATGCGCGTGGCTTGCAGGATGCCGGTGCCCCGGTCAACATCACCTATCCGGGCATGGTGCTCGGCCCGCCGGTCGGAGACCGGCTGGGGGAGGCCGGCGAAGGAGTGCGGGCCGCGCTGGAGATGCATGTCATCCCCGGGCGCGGCGCAGCCTGGCTGGTGATCGACGTTCGTGACCTGGCTGCCATGCATGTCGCGCTGCTGGAGCCTGGGCGCGGCCCGCGCCGCTACATGGCCGGCGGTCGGCGGGTGCCCCCGGGACGGTTGGCGAGCCTGCTTGCCGAGGTGTCGGGTTCGCCGATGCTCGCGGTGCCCGTCCCGGACCTCGCCCTGCGCTGGGCGGGACGTGTCTTGGACCAGGTCGAGCGGGCGCTGCCGATCTCGACCCCGTTCACCGAGGCCGGTATGCAGTACTACACCCAGATGCCCGCCTCCGATGACTCCCCGGCCGAACGCGACCTCGCCGTCGTGTTCCGCGATCCCCGGGACACACTGGCCGATACCGTCGCGGGGATCCGCGGCTAACCGGCGTCGCCGCCTCCGGCGAAGAGCACGGTGCCAGGGGACTCGAGGGAGGCGATGGAACCGGCTCAGACCTGCTGGAAGCGCCTGCTCAACTTCTCCAGGGTCAGCATTTCCCGTCCGGCGTCGCCGAAGTAGGGGATGCCGATCCCGTACTCGTCCCGCCGGGCCCAGCGCGGCACCGGTGGCACCGGTCATGGCGATCACCAGACGCATGTCGGCGCCTACTCGGGCCATGAGTTGCCGAGGATGAGGTCGGTGAAATCGGTCGGCACGAACCCCGGGTCGAAGTGCGCCACGACATCGGCGTTCATGGTGCCGAAAGTGGTGTGGGGGCGGTGTTTCATCCCGTCGTTGAAGGCGGCGAGGATTTGTCTCTTGAAGTCGGGGCGCGGATGGGCCGTCGTGACGGCGGCGATGTCCTCGGGGGACAGGTCATCGCGTCCGATGCCGATCACGTCGGTTTCGACACCGGCGCTGACCAGGGCGATTTCCGGGTCGAGGAACTCGGGCACCCCCGGCGTGGTGTGCAAGGCGATGGCCAGCCAGACCTTGTCGGCGTCAGCCTTGTCGACGCCGCGTTGCAGTAGGAAGTCGCGTGCTGCGTCGGCGCCGTCGACCTCGAAGCGCACCGTCGAGGTGCGGTAGCGCCGGGTCAGGCCGAGGTCGTGGAACATGGCTCCGGCGTAGAGCAGTTCCAGGTCCGGTTGCAGGCCGCGGCGCCGGCCCTGCAGTGCGCCGAATAGGAAGACCCGGCGAGAGTGGTTGAACAGCAAGTCGTCTTCGGTGTCGCGGATGAACTCGGTGATCTCGCGAGCCAGCGCGGTGTCGGGAATGGTGATGTCAGCGATTGTTTCGATGGACTGGGTGGCCATGGTCGCATCTCCTCCGTTTCGGGTACGCCCAGTCTGCGTGGCACCTGATGCTCGCACCGCGGCTGTTCGCGCCAGTTTTCCCACAGATTGCGACACTCGCCGCAGCCCGTCGCGCGAGACGCCCGGGCGCCGGCCGACATAATGGCCAGGTGGCGCAGGCCGGTGTGGGACCACGGGTGGTGGTGATCGTGGTCTTCGACGACGTGACGATGCTCGATGTCGCCGGGGCGGCGGAAGTCTTCGTGGAGGCCAACCGATTCGGTGCCGACTATCGGGTGAGGTTCGCCTCAGTCGACGGCCGCGACGTGGCGACCTCGATCGGGGCCCGGTTGGGCGTCACCGACCGCATCGCCGCCGTCGACTCGGCCGACACCGTCATGGTCGCCGGCAGTGACCTGCTGCCCCGGCGAGCGATCGATCCGCAGCTCGTCGACGCCGTCAGATCAGTGGCGAGCCGGACCCGGCGTCTGGCGTCGATCTGCACGGGTTCGTTCATTCTCGCCCAGGCTGGAATGCTCAGCGGGCGGCGCGCCACCACGCATTGGCACGACGCGCCGTTGTTGGCGCGGGCGTTCCCGGATGTCACCGTCGAGCCGGATGCGATCTTCATCCGGGACGGCGACGTCTTCACCTCGGCCGGGGTGTCGGCGGGCATCGATCTGGCGTTGGCGCTGGTCGAAATGGACTACGGCAGTGAACTGGTGCGTGAGGTGGCCCGGTGGCTGGTCGTCTATCTCAAGCGTGCGGGCGGTCAGTCTCAGTTCTCGGTGCTGGTCGAGGCCCACCCGCCGCAGCAGTCTGCGCTGCGCGCGGTCACTGACGCGATCGCAGCGGACCCGGCGGCCGATCACAGCGTGAATTCGCTTGCGGTGCGCGCCGCCTTGAGCAAGCGGCAACTGACCAGGCTGTTCCAGTCCGAACTGGGGACCACCCCGGCCCGCTACGTCGAAAAGGTGCGCGTTGATGCTGCCCGGGCCGCGCTCGACGCCGGCCACTCGGTCGCCGACTCGGCCGGCCGGGCGGGATTCGGCAGCGCCGAAACCCTGCGGCGGGTGTTCATCGACCGTTTCGGTGTCTCACCGAAGGCCTACCGGGACCGGTTCCGTACCACCGCCCGCAGTTGACGGAGCTCCGCGGGGCTGACTAGTCCTCCTTGCTGATCAGCTTGCCCAGCGCCGCCCGGTCCGGTGCCAGCAGTTCGTCGATGCGCGGCTGGTTCACGTCGGCGACGATGATCTCGCCGACCTCCTGGTGGACGCTGCTGAACATGCCGTGTGCCTTCATCTTCTCGGTCTGATACAGGTTGTCCTGGGTGGGCGTGACATAGTGCACCGCCGCAGCCTTGAAGCGGTGGATCAGCCACAGGTGGGTCAGGTCCATCAGCCGCTTCTGCCGAAACTTCTCGGCGAAGGTGTTCTGGTCGCGCACTGTCAGGATGCTGCGCCCATGCCGGTCCTTGATCGGGTCGACGATCACGTTGGCGAGCTTCTCGTCGTCGTCACCGTAGATCCCCAGTTCCAGCACATCGGAGCCGGGCCGGGTCGGCCGCAGGTGCACGCGCAGTCGCTCCCCGAGCTGATAGTGCTCGGCCCACAACGCCAGCCATTCCTCGAGCAGCTTCTTGGGAACCTCGGTCTGCACCAGGTGCTGATGCTGGGTGGAGCCTGCGCCCATCGCCTTGGTGGTGGCGGTGCGGCCCGACGAGGCGGCCAGTGCGGCGTCGCTACGCGGTCCCCCGACCAGGGTCTGCGGGGTCCGGTAGGGCGACTCGACCAGCCGCATCTTGCGCTGCAGCCGGGCCAGCGCCAACATGCCGTCCTGCAGCAGGGTCGCCGCGAACTCCTCGGAGGCCACCCCGTCGACCTGGTGGCCGCCGTAGGTGATGAAGTTGAAGACGAACCCCATTTTGCCGAGTTCAGCTGGGAAGGCCCGCATCTGCTCGTCGGTCATGCCGGTGGTGTCCCAGTTGAACGAGGGGGACAGGTTGTAGGCGAGCATCTGGTCGGGATACACGGCGTGGATCGCCTCGGCGAACTCGCGGGCGTCGTCGAGATCGGCGGTCTTGGTCTCCATCCACAACAAGTCGGCGAAGGGGGCGGCGGCCAGCGACTTGGCGATCGCGTAGGGAATGCCGCCGCGCACCTGGAAGTAGCCTTCGGGAGTCTTGGCCCGTTCGCAGTCCCAGCCCGGGTCGGCATGGAGTTCGGTTGCCTTCTGTCGCGCGGTGTAAAGCGGTGCCCGGGCGGCGAATTCCCGCCATTCCGCGGCGCTCATGTCTTTCGGTTCGCCTTCACGTTCGGCGAACTCGAGCATCTCGGCGACGGCGTCCCCGAACGTCATCAGCCCGGCGTCGTTCTGCCACGCCTCGACGAACTTCGATTCGATCTCGTCGTAGATGCCGTCCACGGATTGCCCATTGCCGCGCCGACTCTCGGCCGCCGCCGTGATCAGCGCGGTGATGCCGTTGCGCTCCAGCCAGGTGTCGGCGGCGGTGTACTCGCCCTCGGGGAGGGCGTAGAGCAGATGGCCGTTGATCTCGGTGATCCCGGCGTTGTAGAACTGGCGCGTCATCGCCAGGAAACAGGCCTTGTAGGACGGGATCTTCAAGTTGGTGGTGCCCAGGATGAACGGCTGGTCGCGTTCGTCAGCGCGGCTCTCGACCAGGTTGGCCGCCTCGGCGTCGGTGCGCGCGACGATGATGCCGGGGACGCCCATCAGGTCCAACTGGAAGCGGGCGGTATTCAGCCGCTTGATCTGCTCGTCGGAGGGCACCAACACCTTGCCCCCCTGGTGGCCGCACTTCTTGGTGCCGGGACGCTGATCCTCGATGTGGTAGCCGGGCACGCCGGCCTCCACGAAACGCCGGATCAGGTTGCGTACGTGAGGATCACCGCCGTGACCGGTGTCCGCGTCGGCGATGATGAACGGCCGGTAGTCCACGGCGGGGGTGGCGGCGCGTTGCTCCTCGGTCATCTGCAGGCGCAGGTAGTGCTGGTTGCGGTCGGCGGTGAGCAGGGCACGCACCAGCCCGGCCGCCTCATCGGGCACCTGGCTGAGCGGGTAGCTGGCCAGGTCGGGCCCCGGATCCTCGGTGATGGACCCCTTGGCTGAGGTGGCCCACCCGCCCAGGTAGATGCCCTCGATGCCCACCCGCTTCATCACCACCGCCTGACCCGGCGAATACGGGCCGAACGTGGTGATGCTCTTCTTGGCGGCGAACAGCTCACGCAGCCGGGCGTAGAACGCCGTCGCTGCTTCGCGCGCCACGATGTAGTCCGAAGGGATGGTGCCGCGCTGCTCGACCACCTGGCGGGCGCTGTAGAGGCGGGTGATGCCTTCGAAGCGCGGGCTGTCGAAGTAGTGCTGTGTCGCCGCGACGTCGGCTTCGATGTCTCGTTGGACCGGTGCGCTCGTCGCCGCGTTCGTCTCGATCGTCGTCATGGAATTACGCTCCTGTTCGCCGGGGTCATGCGGCGGTCCCAGCTTCGCCTCTCCTTCGTCGAGCCTCGTGAACCGCCGGGTTGTTGCGGCGGTTCCAGCTTCGCCTCTCCTTCGTCGAGCCTCGTGAACCGCCGGGTTGTTGCGGCGGTTCCAGCTTCGCCTCTCCTTCGTCGAGCCTCGTGAACCGCCGGGTTGTTGCGGCGGTCCCAGCTTCGCCTCTCCTTCGTCGAGCCTCGTGAACCGCCGGGTTCCGCGTGCCGCTGCCACGTATTGTGCCGCCGCTCGCTGAGCGATAGCGCAGTTTTGCCATACATCTTGGCCACGCCGCGGGCGGCGTCGCGGAAGTTGCCTGAAGCCGGTGGATTCGGCGGCTTTCGCGGCTATGGTGATCTGTTATGACGGCCCGGTCAGGCCGCTGGGACACCCCATGGGATCAGCCGCCGCAGCGTATCGCTTCGGTGGTCCGACCGGTGGGCCGCTGGGGGGCGCGGCGGATGAGTCGGCGCTTCGCCGGCGTCGGCGTACAGATCCCGGCCGCCCGGCTGCGCGAGATGATGGCCGGCGCGCCGCCGGCGTCGGCGGAGTCGATCGACTACACCTTCGCGCTCGCCGCGACGGCGATCCAACGCGAGCAGCGGCTGGCCCGGGCGCGGCGCAACCGCCGGCGCCTCGTTCAGTTGCTGATCATCGCCGGTTTGACGCTGGCCGCGTTGAACCTGCTGATCTGCATGGGCTATCTCTTCGTCAGCCTGGCGCTGCACGAACCGGCGATGTGAACCCGCCGGCCGAGTTGCGCCGGTGAGCTGAGCCCGCAGCTTCGGCAGCGGCGCGATGCTCAGACCAGCCGCCCGCGTGCGGTACTGTTGCGATCGTCGCAATGACGGAACCCGGGTTCCGCGTCGGTGAGAGCACCGCTGCCCGGCCCGCATCGGACTGTCCTGCGTCGGAGTGACCCAGACCAACGTGGGGGAGGTGCGCACCCGGTGTATCGAGTGTTGAAACGGTTCTGGATTCCACTACTGCTGGTGGTCGTCGTGACACTGGGCGGGTACGCGATCACGCGGATTCGCGGCTCGCTGGGACACCACGGTCCCAATCTGGCGGAGGGCTCCGCGATCACCGAGAACTTCAATCCGAAGCACATCACCTACGAGGTCACCGGGACGGGCGGCACCGCCAGCCTGAATTACCTCGACGAGAACGGCCAACCGAATCTCATCGAGAACGCCTCGCTGCCTTGGTCATTCACAATCGTGACGACGCTGCCGTCGATGTCGGCCAACATCATGGCCCAGGGCGACCGCCAGGTCAGCGGGCTGCGGTGCCGGGTGACCGTCGATGACGTGGTGCGCGATGACCGCGCCAGCACCGACACCGTCAAACCATTCATCTACTGCCTGGTGAAGTCGGTATGAGCGCCCTACCGCCGCATCGCCCCTTCCTCGGCCGGATGGTTCGGGTCTTCTCGCTGCCGATCGTCTTGGCGTGGGTGTTCCTCGCGGTCGTCCTGGGCACGTTCGTCCCCTCGCTGGGGGAGGTCGCGGCGACCCGGTCGGTGCCGCTCAGTCCGCTGAACGCACCGTCGTATCAGGCGATGCTCAATATCGGCAAGGTGTTCGAGCAGTACGACTCGGACTCCACCGCGATGGTGGTGCTGGAGGGCGAGGACCACCTCGGCGACGCCGCGCACCAGTTCTACGACGAGATCATCGCCAAACTCGAGGCGGACCGCGAGCACGTCCAGAACGTTCAGGACTTCTGGGGTGACCCGCTGACCGCGGCCGGCGCGCAGAGTGTGGACGGCAAGTCCGCCTATGTGCAGATTTTCCTCAACGGCTCGCAGGGCACCAGCGAAAGCCACGAATCGGTGGCGGCTGTGCGTGACATCGTCGCCTCGCTGACGCCGCCGCCGGGCATCACCGCCCATGTCGCGGGCAACACGGTGCTCAATGCCGACACCAGCGTGGCCGGTCATCAGAGCATGGCCACGATGGAGCTGGTGTCGGTGGCCATCATCATCATGATGCTGCTGACCATCTACCGCTCCGTGGTGACGATGCTGGTGTCGATGGTGGTCATCGGGTTGGGGCTGTTTGCCGCGATGGGTGTCACGGCCGCCGCCGGCAATCTCAACATCATCGGTCTGACGCCGTATGCGGTGAGCATGGTGACCATGCTGTCGCTGGCCGCCATAACGGACTACGTGATCTTCCTGTGGGGCCGCTACCAAGAGGAGAGGTCGAAAGGCCTTGAGCCCGAAGCGGCGTTCTATATCGCCTACAGCGGGGTCTCGCACGTCATCCTGGGTTCCGGACTCACCATCGTCGGTGCGTTGCTGTGCCTCAACATGACCACGCTGCCCTACTTCCAGACCATGGGCCTGCCCTGCGCGATCGCGCTGTTGGTGGTCATCGCCGCGGCACTGACCCTGGCGCCGGCGGTGCTCACGGTGGCGTCGCGATTCGGACTGCTCGACGCCAGGCAGAATCTGTCGACGCGGGGCTGGCGCAAAGTCGGAACCAGCACGGTCCGCTGGCCCATCCCGATCATCTTGCTGACGGGCATGGTCGCCGTGGTGGGTTTCGTCAGCCTGCTGACCTATGAGCCTCAGTACAACGACCAGAATTTCACGCCGTCCGACATGCCCGCCAACCTGGCCATGGATGTCGCGGATCGCCACTTCTCCCAGGCCCGGATGAATCCCGAACTGTTGATGCTCGAGGCCGATCACGACCTGCGGACTCCCTCGGACATGTTGGTGATCGAGAAGGTCGCCAAGAACGTCTTCCGGATGCGGGGCATCGATCGGGTGCAGACCATCACCCGGCCGTTGGGGGCGCCGATCGAGCACAGCTCCATCCCGTTCCTGCTCGGCGCGCAGAACGCCGGCACGCTGCAGGCCGCGAAGTTCAACAACGACAATTCGGCACAGCTGCTCGAGCAGGCCGACGAGATGGCCAAGACCGCCGCCAGCCTGGAACGCATGTACACGATCATGAAGGAGACCAGCGAAACCACCCACAGCATGGCGGGTAGGACGCACGAGATGGCCGACACCACAGATCAATTGCGCGATCGACTGGCCGAGTTCGACGACTTCTGGCGACCCATGCGCAACTACTTCTACTGGGAACCGCACTGTTTCGACATCCCGATCTGCTGGTCGCTGCGGTCGATCTTCGATTCCCTGGACGGGGTCGATCAACTCGCCCAACAGATACAGGGGCTGACCATCGACATCGACCGCCTCGACGAATTGATGCCGCAGATGCTGCCGGTGCTGAGGGAGAACATCGAGTCGATGAACCGGATGCGCGACATGATGATCGCGACCCACAGCACCATGGCCGGCACCCAGGCCCAGCAACAAGAACTGGCCAAGGGCGCCACCGAGATCGGCCTGTATTTCGATCAGGCCAAGAACGACGATTTCTTCTACCTGCCGCCGGACGTGTTCGACAACCCCGACTTCCAGCGGGGAATCAAGATGTTCATGTCGCCGGATCACAAGGCGGTTCGGATGATCATCACCCACCAGGGCGACCCAGCCTCGGTGCAGGGCATCGCACACGTCCGGGATCTCAAAGACGTCGTGGCGGACGCCCTCAAGGGCACTCCGCTGGCCAGCGCGAAGGTCTCGCTCGCCGGCACCGCGTCGCTCTACTCGGACATGCAGGACGGCGTCACCATCGACTTGATGGTCGCCCTCATCGCGTCACTGATCCTGATCTTCGCGATCATGCTGATCATCACCCGCAGCGTGGTGGCCGCCCTGGTGATCGTCGGCACGGTGGCCGCATCGCTGGGCATCGCGTGTGGCTTGTCGGTGCTGTTCTGGCAGGACATCCTGGGCTTGGGAGTGCAGTGGATCGTGCTGCCGCTGTCGATGGTGATCCTGTTGGCAGTGGGCTCGGACTACAACCTGCTGTTGGTCTCGCGCCTCAAAGAGGAGATCCCCGCCGGACTCAACACCGGCATCATCCGTGGCGTGGGCGCCACCGGGCGGGTCGTCACCGCCGCCGGGTTGGTGTTCGCCTTCACCATGATGGCAATGCTGGTCAGCGATCTGCGTGTCGTCGGTCAACTGGGTATGACGATCGGTATCGGCCTGGTCATCGACACGTTGATGGTGCGGGCTTTCATGACGCCGTCGATCGCCGCGGCTCTGGGCCGTTGGTTCTGGTGGCCGCTGGACACCTACAAGATCACCGGCCACCGCGGTAGGTGATCGTGGACGCAGGTGATGAGTCGCCGGTCGCTGGTCGGGGACGCAGGAGGGACGCGAGATCCAAACTGCGCCAACGCACTGACGGTCGGCTGGATCGCTCGCGTGATTCCGCGATTCTCGACGCCGCGCTGGCCGCGTTGACCGAGCACGGTTACAACGGCACGAACATGAACGACGTCGCCACCCGTGCCGGGGTGGGCAAGGCCGCAATCTACCGCCGCTGGTCGTCGAAGGCCGCGTTGATCACCGATGCGCTGTTGTACTGGCGGCCGGACCTTATCGACGACGACGCCCCCGACACCGGCAGCCTGGCCGGTGACTTCGACGCGCTGGTTGAACGTGTGGCGCGCAACGACAGCGAGCGGATCCCCAACGATCTGGTGCTGCGGGTGGCGATGGAGGCGATGCATGATCCCCACCTGAGCTCGGCGCTCGACGACCTGATGCTGCTGAAGGGCAGGCGCATGGTGACCGCCATCCTGCAACAGGCGACGACACGCGGTGAGCTCCCGCCCGACCGGGATTGGTCGCTGATCGCCGACGCCTTGACCGGCATGGGCCTGATGCGGGCCATCAACGGTCAGAGCGTCGACGCGACGTTCATCCGGAGCGTCATCGACACGCTGATCCTGCCGGCCGTCTGCGCTGCCGACACCGGACCACCGCAGCCTGCGGCGCAGCATCGATCGCGGCAACGGCATCCTCGGGTGAGCAAGCCGGACAATGGGAAGCGGCCCGACGCCGAACCCTAGACTGCGGGGCATGCATCCCCCGCAGCACCCGGCGGCACCCAAGGGCCTGGTCCAGATCGAGGAGTGCCTGGATGCCGACGGCGGTATCGTCTTGCCGCCCGACGACACCCTGATCTCGCTGATCGACCGCAACATCGCCAATGTCGGTGACGCGGTGGCGTTCCGCTATCTCGACTACGCCGGCCCGGACGAGGGCCGCGCGGTAGAACTGACCTGGGCGCAGTTCGGGCGGCGGCTACGCGCGGTCGCGGCCCGGCTACAGCAGGTCACCGCGCGCGGTGACCGGGTGGCGATCCTGGCGCCGCAGGGGCTCGAGTACGTCGTCGGGTTCTACGCGGCGGTCAAGTGCGCAACCGTCGCGGTGCCGCTGTTCGCCCCCGAACTGCCGGGCCACGCCGAACGCCTCGACACCGCGTTGCGCGACTCCGCCCCGTCGGTGGTCCTGACCACGGCAGCGGTACGGCCCATCGTCGAGGACTTCCTCCGCGGGCTCTCGCAGCCGCTGCCGCCGCGGGTCGTCGTCATCGACGAGATCCCGGATTCGGCCGCCGCAGCATTCGTGCCGGTGGAGATCGATATCGACGGTGTGTCGCATCTGCAGTACACCTCCGGCGCCACCCGGCCGCCGGTGGGCGTGCAGGTGACCCACCGTTCGGTGGGAACCAACCTGCTGCAGATGATCCTGTCGATCGACATGCTGGACCGAAACACGCACGGGCTCAGCTGGTTACCGCTCTACCATGACATGGGTCTGTCGATGATCGGGTTTCCCGCGGTCTACGGCGGGCACTCCACGCTGATCTCACCGACCGCGTTCATCCGCCGGCCGCAACGCTGGATCAACGCCCTGTCGGACGCCTCACGGCGCGGCCGGGTGGTCACCGCGGCGCCGAACTTCGCCTACGAACTCGCCGCCCAACGTGGCCTGCCGGCGCCGGATGCCGGTGTCGACCTGTCGAACGTGGTGATGATCATCGGATCTGAACCGGTGAGCATGTCGGCGATCACCGCCTTCAACGAGGCGTTCGCCCGCTTCGGGCTGCCGCGCACCGCGATCAAGCCCTCCTACGGTATCGCCGAGGCCACCCTGTTCGTGGCGACGATCGACCCCGACGCCGAGGCGAGTGTGCTGCATCTGGGGCGCGAGCAACTCGGTGCGGGCCGCGCGGTGCCGGTGGCCGCCGACGCCCCGGATGCGGTGACTCGGGTGTCATGCGGCAGGGTCGCCCGCAGCTTGTGGGCGGTCATCGTCGACGCCGGCACCGGTGAGGAACTACCCGACGGTCATGTCGGCGAGATCTGGCTGCACGGCGACAATGTCACCGCCGGCTATTGGCGCCGACCGGAGGAGACCCGGCGAGTCTTCGGCGCGCGGCTGCAGCGCCGGTTGGAGGGCAGTCACGCCGAGCGTGCGCCCATCGACGGCAGCTGGTTGCGCACCGGCGATCTCGGGTTCTATCGCAACGGCGAACTGTATGTGACCGGCCGGACGGTGGACCTGATGACCATCGACGGTCGCGGCCACTACGCGCACGATGTCGAGGCCACGGTGGCGCAGGCCTCACCGATGGTGCGCCCCGGATACGCGGTGGCGTTCACTGCCGATCCCGCCGACCGGTTGGTGATCGTCGCCGAGCGCGCCACCGGGACCGGCCGCAAGGATCCGGGGCCGGCGGTCGCGGCGATCCGCGCGGAGGTGTCACGGGTGCACGGGTTGGCCGCCGCCGACGTCGTGTTCGTCCCGGCGGGGGCGATCCCGCGCACCACCAGCGGCAAACTCGGACGTACGGCGTGTCGCGAGCAGTATCTCGCGGGCGGGCTGGCCTGACGCCGGCCCTGGCGCGTCATCGCCGGCACCGCACAGCGGGCGCACAGCGCGGACATGCGGGACACCAAAAACTGCTAATTAGCCTCCTTAGAGACTCGTCGGCCGTTCGTCGGCCAGGATATAAGGGGAGGCAATGGATTTCGGAGCCCTGCCGCCGGAGATCAACTCGGCGCGGATCTACGCCGGTGCGGGGCCGGGTTCGTTGCTGGCCGCCGCCACAGCCTGGCAGGAGCTGGCCACCGAACTGAACTCGGCAGCCGCGTCCTACGGTTCGGTGATCGCCGGCCTGACCACCGGGTCGTGGGCGGGGCCGTCGTCGGTGGCCATGGCGGCTGCGGCCGGCCCCTACATCACCTGGCTCAACGCCACCGGAGCGCAGGCTCAGCAGGCCGCGGCCCAGGTGTCGGCGGCGGTGGCGGCCTACGAAACCGCGTTCGCCGCCACGGTTCCGCCGCCACTCATCACGGCGAACCGCAGTCTGCAGGCGACGCTGACGGCGACGAACATCCTGGGGCAGAACACCGCGGCGATCGCCACTACCGAAGCGGACTACCTGGAGATGTGGGCTCAGGACACGGCGGCGATGTACGGCTATGCCGGGGCGTCGGCGCTAGCCACCCGCGTCAGTCCGTTCACCTCACCGCCGCAGACCACCGACCCGTCCGGCCAGATCACCCAGTCCTACTCGGTCGCGCAGTCCGCGGCGGCCACCACCGGAACCGACACCGAGGCTTTGATGTCGCAAGGGCCGCAGCTGATCTCGGCAACCCCGACGGCACTGCAGGGGCTGGCGGCGCCGGCGACTGAGACGCCCTCGAATGCGTCGTCGGCCTCGCTGTCCGGCCTCACCTCGCTGACCATGCCGTTGCGGATGGCGATGATGCCGATGACCATGCTGATGCGGATGCTCATGACCGGCACCAACGGCGCCAAGGGGGCTGCGGCCGGTGCGGCGGCACCGATTGCAGCGTCAGGGGCGCTGACCACCGGCAGCGGTACGGTGACGCTGACCGGCCTCACGACCGGGCAAGCGGCAACGGCCGGGCTGGGGCGGGGCGCCTCGATCGGCGCGCTGTCGGTGCCGCCCGGCTGGACCGGTGTGGGTGCGGCGACCGGCCCGACCGCCGCGGGCTTGCCTCTCACCGGTTCGGTGGCGGGACCGGCGGGACATCCGGCAGCGGTGCCGCCGATGGTCCCGGTCGGCAACCTGGCCGGGCGCGGGGGTATCGGCGCGACGGCCACCCAGTACGACTTTCGGCCTACGGTGATCCCGCGGTCACCGGCGGCCGGGTAGCCGCCGAGCCTGGCGCGGCCGTCGAAACGCCGGGAGTACCCGCGGCATGCGGCGGTGGTACCCGTAGCGGCCACCAGAACCAGCGGCCGAGCAGCGCCGCGATCGACGGGGTCAGAAACGACCGCACGATCAAGGTGTCGAACAGCAGCCCCAGTCCGATCGTGCTGCCCGCCTGGCCGATCGAGTACAGGTCGCTGACCGCCATCGACATCATGGTGAACGCGAACACCAGGCCTGCCGCGGTGACCACCGACCCGGTTCCGCCGATGGAGCGGATGATCCCGGTGTTGATTCCGGCATCGATCTCTTCGGCGAACCGCGAGACCAACAGCAGGTTGTAGTCCGAGCCGACGGCCAGCAGGATGATCACGCCGAACACCGGGGCGATCCAATTCAGCGGCAGCCCGAAGATGTGCTGCCACACCAGCACCGACAGCCCGAACGCCGCGCTGAGCGACAGCAGCACCGTCCCGACGATCACCGCGGCGGCCACCAGCGCCCGGGTGATCAGCAGCATCACGATGAAGATCAGCGTCACCGCGGCCACGCCGACGATCAGAATGTCGTAGGCGGAACCGGACTGGATGTCGTTGTAGACCGCCGCGGTCCCGGTGAGATAGAACGTGGCGCCGGTCAGCGGGGTGCCCTTCACCGCGTCGTGGGCGGCGGCCAGCATCGGCTCCACGACGGAGATGCCCTTGGGGGTGGCCGGATCGGCGTCGTAGGTGACGATGAACCGGGCGGCAGTGCCGTCCGGAGACACGAAGAGCTGCAAGCCCTTCTGGAAATCGGGGTTGTCGAAGGCCTCCGGCGGCAGATAGAAGTAGTCGTCGGCCCTGGAGGCGTCGAAGGCCCGCCCCATCTCCGTGGCGGTGTCGGTCATCCGCGCCATCTGGGTCACCAGTCCGGCGAAGCTGCTGTGCATGCGCAGCAGACTGGCCCGCATGGATTCGGCCACCGCGATCATCGGGGTGAACTGGCCGACGATCTGCGGGATCACCGCGTCCATGTCGTTGATGTCATCGAGCAGCGGCCGCATCTTCTCGCTGAACTGATCCATGCCGTCGTAGGCGTCGAACACCGACCGCACCGCATGGCAGACCGGGATGTCGACGCAGTGCTGCTCCCAGTAGAAGTAGTTGCGCACCGGCCGGGCCACATCGTCGAAATCAGCGATGTGGTCGCGGATCTCGTCGACGGTCGAGGTGATGTCGGCCATGTCGGTATGCATCCGGCCGGTGGTATCGCCCATCCGCATGACCAACTCGCGCAGCCGGTTCATCGAGTCGATGGTGGCGCCGAGCTCGTCGCTCATGGTGAGCATGTCGGCGAGCCGCTCATTCATGAACTGCAGGTTCTGCTGGATCGGCACGGCGCCCATGCTGACCTGGAACGGTATCGACGTGTGGTCGATGGGGCTGCCCAGCGGCCGGGTGATGCTCTGGACGCGTTCCACCCCGCGGGTGCGGAAGATGTTCTTGGCGATCCGGTCCAAGATGATCATGTCGGCCGGGTTGCGCAGGTCGTGATCGGCCTCGACCATCAGCACGTCGGGATTCATCCGCGCGGCGCTGAAATGACGTTCGGCGGCCTCGTAGCCGACGTTGGCCGGCAGATCGGCCGGGATGTAATACCGGTCGTTGTAGCTGATCTTCATGCCCGGCACCGCGAGCATCCCGACCAGGGTGACCAGCAACGCGGCCACGAACACCGGGCCGGGCCAGCGGACGTTCGCGGTGCCGATCCGGCGCCAGCCGCGCCCCTCGACCCGCTTGGGGTCGAGCAGCGGGGCGGCGACCGCGACGATCGCCGGAGCGACGGTCAGCGCACCGGCGATCACCACCAGCAGGCCCAGCGCCGAGGGGATGCCCAGTGCCTTGAAGTAGGAGAGCCGGGCGAAGTGCAGGCACAGCGAGGCGCCGGCGATCGTCAGCCCCGAGCCCAGGATCACGTGCCAGGTGCCGCGGAACATCGAGTACCACGCGGTTTCACGGTCTTCCCCGGCGTTGCGGGCCTCGTGGTAGCGGCCGATCAAGAAGATCGCATAGTCGGTGCCGGCCGCGATCGCCAGCGACGACAGCATCGCGACCACGAACGTCGAAAAGCCCAGTAGGCCCGCGTTGCCGAGCAGCGCGACCAGACCGCGGGCGGTGCCCATCTCGAAGCCGACCATCACCAGCGCCAGCGCCACGGTGGCCGCCGAACGGTAGACCAGCGCCAGCATGATGATGATGACGACGCCGGTGACCCCCATCATCTTGAGCATGGATTTGTCGGCGGCTTCGGTCATATCGGTGGTCAGCGCCGCCTGGCCGGTGACGTAGGCCTTCACCCCGTCCGGCGCCGGCACCGAGGCGACGATCTTGCGCACCGCGTCGACCGACTCGTTGCCCAGTGTGCTGCCCTGATCCCCGGCGGTGTTGATCTGCGCGTAGGCGGCTTTCCCGTCACTGCTCTGCACGCCGGCGGCGGTGATCGGATCGCCCCACAGGTCGGTGATGTGCTGGACGTGTTCGGGATCGGCGGACAGCTTGGCGATCAGCGTGTCGTAGTAGCGGTGCGCCTCCGGGCCGAGTTCGTTCTCACCCTCGAGCACCAGCATGACCAGGGAGTCGGAGTCGAATTCGTGGAACTTCGCACCGATGTGCTTCGCGGCGATCAGCGACGGCGCATCCTGCGGGGACATCGTCACCGCGTGCTCGCGCGCCACCGATTCGATCGGCGGCACCAGCACATTGAGGCCGACCGTCAGCAGCAGCCAGAAGACGATCAGCGGCCAGGCCAGCCGGCGAACCAGGCGCATGTAGCGCGGGCGGGGGTTGCTGTGGCCGCTCATGCCGCTTTGACCAGACAGAAGGTCTGAGCGTGGTGCCCGACGGCGATGTGTTCATCTTTGACGGCGCCGTTGACGGTGATGCGGCAACCGATCCGGTCCCCATCACCTTGGGCCACTAGGTTGCCGATCACGGCGGGGCTCGTCGTGGTGATGGTGTAACGCCACGGCAGCCGGGTGAATGTCGCCTGCACGGGCTGCGTCTGCTCGTCGAGGTAACTGACCCCGCCCGCGGAATCGTGCGGGCCGAAAAGCTCGTAGACGACCTGTTTTTCGTTGATGGAGTCGATGGGCGCCGAGCCGCTGCCGTCCCAGTGGAAGATCTCGTCGGATCCGAACGCGCCGCGCAGGTTGACCACCGCCACGGTTCCGGCGACCGCGGCGGCAGCGATCACCAGTGGCACCCAGGCCCGCTTCGCGATGGTGAACATGGTGGCCATCTTCGGCACCTCCCTCGATTCGACCGATGTGCGTCAATATACCCCCAGGGGTATCTATCGGGTCGCAGCGGTGCCCGGCCGGCCTGTGATCGGCGTTACCGGGTGGGCCGGCGCCGTTGCGCGGCGACCGCTTCGCCCAGCCAGCGCCGCAGGAACCGGCGCAGCTCATCGGGGGAGCGGCCGGGGTCGTTGGGGGCCACGATGAACGACAACATGACGCGCAGGGTGAACTCGACCAGTTCGCGCTGGCTCGCTGCGTCGTAGCCGTGTTGCGCCCAATCGACGTCGAACCGGTCGACCATGCGCATTCCGAACGTCAGGGACTCCTCGGACGTCATCTCCCGGTTGAGCGGGGAGGTCGACGACAGCATCGCGCCCAGGTGCGGGGAGCCGGTGACCGCATCGAGGGTGTAGAGCGTGCCCTCGGTGAGCGCGTCGGCGGGGTCATGGATGCCGCGGACGTGGTCGGTGAGGCGGTCGAGGAAGTCGTCGACCGAGGCGATCGCCACGGCGCGCATCAGGGCGTCGGCGGTGGGGAAGTAGCGATACACCGTCTGCCGGATGACGCCCAGCGAGCCGGCGACGTCGGCCAGCGACACCGCCGCACCCGTCTCGGCGACCAGGTCGACGGCCGCGGCGATGATCCGCCGGCTCGCCTCCTCGTCGCTGTGGGGCGGATTACCCCCCCAGCCACGTCGGCGTGCCATCAGCGACCCCCTTGACAACCGACGGACACCGAACAATCATACGCCAAGACGTTCATTTGTATGGTGATAGTAAGGGTGGCCATGACCGACCTGATCGTGCGCAAGTTGCGGTTCGCATTCGCCGATCATCCCGTGCCGTTCCTGTGGAACGAGGCCAACCCGGCGTTCTCGTCGATGGCCAATGCGGTCTCGCTGCTGGCGATCGGCTTCGAGAAGATGATCGGCGGCATGATCAGCGAGGCCATGCCGCTGATCACCGACCCGGCCGTCGCCGAGGAGGCCGACGCCTTCGTCCGCCAGGAGGGTCAGCACTCGATGGCCCACCGCGGCCACGCCAAGGCGCTGGTCAAGGCCTACCCGGCCCTCAAGGAGACCGTCGACGAGTGCAACGCGATGTTCGACAGGATGACCGCCGAGAAGTCGCTGGCCTATCGGCTGGCTTACACCGCCGACCTCGAGGCGACCTTCACCCCGGTCTTCAAGCTGATGCTGGATCACGACGACACGCTGTTCGCCCCCGGGGATGACCGGGTCGCCTCATTGTTCTTGTGGCACTTCGTCGAAGAGGTCGAGCACCGTAGTTCGGCATTGATCATCTACGACCATGTCATCGACGATCCCTGGTACCGGATGCGGATGGCGCCGTCGATCTTCAAGCACGTGATGAGCGTGATCAAGGTGGCCTGCCTGGGATTCAACAAACACGTCCCGCTGGCCGACCGCAAGGTCGACGCGCTGTCATTGTTCAGCACCTATCGGGGAAAACAGGCCTGGCGGCGGCGCATGCCGTTCGGCTGGCCGGCCGATCAAGGGCCGGTGGCCGACGCCTTCAAGCATCTGCCCAAAGGGGAGATGCTCACTGCGGTGACCGGTATCGTGCGTAGTCAGCTGCCCAATCACAAACCGGCGCACGAGAAGATCCCCGTCCTGGCCGAGAAGTGGTTCGCCCGCTACGCCGACGGCTACGACGTGACCAAGTGGTACACCGCCGAGGAGAAGAGCGCCTGATGTCTGATCTGTGTGCCCCGACTTTCGAGCGGCTCGCCGAATCGCTGGGCTTCTCCTGCGCGGAGGCCGGCGGGCTCGTCGAGTTCCGCAATCCGCTGCAGCTGGAGAACTGGACGCTGCCGGTCCTGGAGATCACCGTCATCGTCGGGGCGGTGCTGGCACTGGTCTACGCCATCAACCGGTTCCGGCGCCACGGGGATGCCACCAACCTGACGCTGTGGTTCGGCGCGATCGCCTACCTGCTGATCATCGAGCCCCCGCTGTACTTCCCGGCGGCGTTCGGGATCGCCGAGCATGTCGATACCATGTTCGCGCACAACGTGTTCAGCGTCGATTTCCTGTGGGGACGGCTGCCGCTGTACATCATCGCCATCTATCCGATGATGGCGACCGTCGCGTTCGAGATCGTCCGAATCCTGGGGGTCTTCCGCCGCTACGGCGTCGTCGTCGGCGCCGTGTGCGTGGGCTTCGTCCACCACGCCTTCTACGAGATCTTCGACCACCTCGGCCCGCAGCTGCGCTGGTGGGAGTGGTCGGTGGACAACCCGCTGAATCAGCCGATGTTCGCCTCGGTCCCGATGGGCAGCGTGGTGGTCTTCGCGGCGCTGTGGCCGGCGTCGTTGGCGTTCTGCGTGCAATTGCTGGTGGGGCGCCACGTCGACGAGGGCAGGCGATTCAGCGGGCTGCAGGTGCTGCTGCGCACCGTGGTCGTCGGGCTGTTGGCATCGTTGGGAACCGGCATCCTGCCGCTGCCGGCAACACTGCTGGGAGCCGCCACCGATGGCAGGCTGCTGGGCATCGCTTATGCCGCAGAGCTTCTGGTCATCGTCGCGGTCGCCGTTCCGGTGCTCGTGGCACAGTGGCGGCGGCTGCGGCTGAACCTGATCATCGACGGCCGCCACGACAACCCGTTGATGGTGCGCTACGCCGCGGTATATCTGTCGGTCATGACGGTGCTGTGGCTGACGGCGCTGCCGGCCTACCTCGACGCCGTGGGTGGCGTCACCGCCAACGGCGACCCGGTGGGAAGCCTCTGGTACACGATCGGCTGCTTCACGGTGGCCTACCTGTGTGTCGCGGCCGCGGCGACGGTCCCGCCGATCCTGCCGGATGCCGTCGAGCGGGCGACGCCGGCGCCCGCCGCGACGGGCTGACTCAGCCCCTAATCAATGGCCCCGCCAGCGCGGCGGCCGCTGCTCGCGCCAGGCCCGCACTCCCTCGGCGACGTCCTCGGTGGCCCCGGCGACCTTGCGCATGGTCTCCCCGAAGCGGACCGCGTCGATCCAGCTCATGCCGTCGCTCCGCCACGCCACCTCCTTGGTGGCCCGCTGAGCCAGCGGAGCGGCTTTGGTCAGGGTGTGCGCCCAGGACCGGGCCGCGTCTTGCAGCTCGTCGGGCTCCACCAGCTTCCACACCAGGCCGATGTCCATGGCGCGTTGCGCGCTCATCGGCTCTCCGGTCAACAACAGCTCCATCGCATTGGCCCAGCCCACCCGCTGCGGCAGCCGGATCGCCCCGACGATGGTGGGGACCCCGAGACGCACCTCCGGAAAGCGGAACACCGCCTCGGTGCTGGCGATCACGAAGTCGCAGAACAGCAATCCGGTCAGGCCGTAGCCGACGCACGGGCCGTGAACCGCGGCGATGGTCGGCTTGAACAGCTCCATACCGGACTCGAACGAGTTGATGGTGGGCTTCTCCCAGAACGTGCCGGCGAACGTGCCGACCGCGCCCTCGGAATCCCTGAGATCCGCGCCGGCGCAGAACACGTCGCCGGTAGCGGTCAGGATCCCCACCCAGGCGTCCTCGTCGGCACGGAACGCCTCCCAGGCGGCGTTGAGATCGGTGCGCATCGCGCCGTTGATGGCGTTGCGGGCCTCAGGGCGGTTCAGGGTGATGGTCGCGACATGGTCTTCGCACTCATAGGTGACCAGCTTCATGGCGCCCCTCCTCGTCGTCGCTACGCTCCGCATCGTCGTGGCGCGGGCTCATGGCGTCACCGTACCGTCGGAGAGGTGCGCTGGATCGTCGACGCGATGAACGTGATCGGTTCCCGCCCGGACGGCTGGTGGAAGGACCGTGGTGCGGCGATGGTCCGGTTGACCCGCCAGCTCGAACAGTGGGCGACGGCGGAGCACCAGCGCGTCACGGTGGTGTTCGAGAAGCCGCCCTCGCCGCCGATCAGCTCCGAGGTCGTGGGGATCGCCGCAGCGCCGCGGGCCGGCGCCGACTCCGCTGACGACGAGATCGTCCGGCTGGTTAGGGCCGACGACTGCCCGCACGACATCATCGTGGTGACCTCCGATCTCGGGTTGGCGCAGCGGGTCACCGAGGCGGGCGCGGCCAGCCTCCCGGCATCGCGGTTCCGCGACCTGCTCGAGGAGACATGATGGGACCACGCCTGTTTCGGCCCCGCCAGCCGCTGGCCGAGAGCGTCGAGTACTTCGGGTATTGGGACCGCCGAACGGGCGGTGCCCACCAGAGCCGAGCCCTGCCGCGCGGGGCGGCGACCATCGTCATCGACGTCGGTGACCGGCCGGAGGTGGATTTCTTCGCCACCGATGGGCGCACCCGGTTGCCGGTTCCGCCGGCGTTTCTCATCGGTGCCGGCACCGCCTCATACGTGACGCAGATCGATGCGCCTCAGACGGTCGTCACGGTTCATTTCCGGGCCGGTGGCGCGCTACCGTTCCTGGGGACGGCGTTGGGGGACCTGACCGATGCCTGCGTCGGCATCGGTGAGCTGTGGGGCCACGAGGCGATAGCGCTGCGTGAGCGGTTGACTGATGCCCCGTCCGCTGCGGCTCGGGTCAGCCTGGTCGAAACGTTTCTGTTGAACCGGATGCGGGTAGAAGGGTTTTCTGTCGACCCTGGTGTGGCCGCGGTGCTGGCATGCGCCGAACACAACCCGTCGATGCGGGTCGCGGACGCCGTTGCGCTGACCGGTTTGTCACACAGACGGCTGATCACCTTGTTTCGGGACCAGCTGGGCCTGAGACCCAAGGCCTACCTGCGGGTGCGGCGGCTACAGGCTGCGCTCAGGCGCCTTCACATGGGCCCGGTGAGCGGTGCGGCGATAGCGGCCGAGCTCGGCTACTTCGATCAGGCCCATTTTGTGCGGGAGTTCCGGGCCTTCACCGAGACAACCCCCACCGAGTACCAGCGGCGTCGTTCGTGGTTACCCGGGCATGTCGACTTCGTCGACAGCGACAAAAATATCCAAGACGGCCGTCGCCGTCATCCCAGATGATGGGGTCATGTACCGCACCCGAGAGGCCGTGGCGAGCACCGGAATCCTGGTGGCCGCGATCCGCGCCAGGGAATCCGCCCGCCAGGACGCCCTGTTCCAGGATCCGCTCGCCGACGGGCTTGCGGGGGAGCAGGGTCGGCGGATGCTGGCGGCGGCCATCGCGGACGCCGGCGATCAGTCGACCTGGGCGATCGTGGTCCGCACCCGGTTCTGGGACGAGGCCCTGCTGCGGGCGGGGATCAGGCAGGTTGTCATCCTGGCCGCCGGCATGGACGCCCGGGCCTACCGGCTGCCCTGGCCGGAGCTGACCACCGTCTACGAGGTGGACCAACCGGCGGTGATCGCCGCCAAAGCCGACCTGCTCGCCGACGATCGGCCGCGCTGCCGGCGTGTGCCGATCGGTATCGACCTGGCCGACGACTGGCCCAGCGCCCTGCAAGCCGCCGGCTTCGACGCGCACGCTCCCAGCGTCTGGCTTATCGAGGGGCTGCTGCAGTATCTCGACGAAGCGGCGGTAGCGACTCTGTTCGAGCGTGTGGATGCGCTGTCGTCGCCCGGATCGATGCTGCTCTACGACGTCGTCGGTAAGACATTGCTGGAAGCGCCGTCGATGGCGCCGTTGCTGCAAGCCATGGCGCAGCAGGGCTCGCCGTGGCTTTTCGGTACCGACGAGCCCGGACAGCTGGCCGAACGTCTCGGTTGGTCGGCCACCGTGACCGACGTGGCGGAACCGGGCATGCGCTGGAATCGCTGGCAGGCCTCCGAGGGCCCCGACCTGCCGCGCGGCTATTTCGTTGCAGCGCAGTGTTAGACGGTGGCACCGGCCGCGCTGGCTCCGGCGCGACGGCCGGCGAATACGCAGTCGGCGATCGACAGTCCGCTGACATAGGAGCGTGAGGCGACACCGATCGCGGTGCGACCGGCGCTGTAGAGCCCGGGTATCGGCGTGCCGTCGGCGTCGATGACCGCGCCGGTGTCCTCGGCGACGCGCACCCCGCCCAGCGTCAGCATCGGGGTGGGCAGCAAGACGTTTGGCCGCACCGAGATGTCCAGCAGGGTGAAAGGGGCGCGGTCGATGCGGCGGCGAAATTCGGTCGGCTTTCCGGCCGGATCCTCCGTCGCGGAGTCGATCGCGTCGTTGTGCGCGGCGACGGTGGCCCGCAGGCCCTCGGGGTCGATCCCGGCGGCTCGGGCGGCGTCCGCCAGCGTCTTGCCGCGCGCCGCGCCGGTCAACATCAACGCCGCGGCCTGGGCGCGCTGGAACCACAGCGTCTGGGTGAGCAGTTGGCGCCGGGCCTCGGCCATGAGGGTGGCGTCGGCCAGAATCCAGCCTTTGCTGCCATGGTTTTTCACCAAGGCCTGCCCCAGCGCCGCGCCGTAGCGGGTCTCGTCGATCACCCGACTGCCCTTCTCGTCGACGACGATCGAGGAGATGAACGCGCTGGGCGGGGTGATGAACCGCCACGCCGAGACATTGTCCATCCGGTCCGGCACGCCGCCGACGCTGGCCGCCAGCGCGATGCCGCTGCCGTCGTCGCCGCTGGTGCCCAACGGAAGTCCGCCGTTGAATTCCGGGGCGTAGCGCTTACGCCATTCGGTGTTGGCGATGAAACCGCCGGCGCAGATGACCACCCCGCGGCGCGCGGTGATCTCGATGGGCCGGGCATAGCGCTGCTCCAATTTCTTGAGGCGACGGTCCATCGCGGCACGCAGCGGCGGGTAGTAGACACCGGGTTTCGAGGAGATGGCGGCCAGCCTGGCATAGCGGCGCTGGATGCGCCGGGGCGCCTGGCCCATCGTCATGGCCCGCACGCCGGTCACCCGTCCCGACGGGTCCTGCGTCAGCTCGGTGACGGTGGTGTGCGGGCGGAAGTCCACGCCGAGCCGGCGGGCGGATTCGGCCAGCGGCGCATAGATCTGCTTCCCGGAGGTGCCTTTGCCGTACGCGCGGTGGCCGCGCTGCACCGGCGGGGTCACCGCACGGGAGACGCCCGCGTTCTCGCTGCCGGAGTGATACAGGTAGTAGCGATTGTTCGGGAACGACGTCTTGTAGGGGCACAGGCCCGGATTGAACGGGACCCCGTGGCGCTGCAACCAGTCGATCATCTCCGGGCTGGTGTCGACGAAGCGCTGTAGCGTTTCCGGGCTGACCGCGTCGCCGACTTCCAGGCGCAGGTAGTCCAGCATCTGCTCGGCGCTGTCGTCGACGCCGGCGGCCTGTTGGACCGACGTCCCGCCTCCGGCGTAGATGATGCCCCCGGAGATGGCGGTGGCGCCACCGCCGTTGGCCCGGTCCACCGCGATGACCTCGGCGCCGTGTTCGCGGGCGGTGATCGCGGCGGAGGTGCCGGCCGCGCCGAATCCGACGATGACGACGTCGGTCGTCACACTGGTGGTGGTCACGCGCTGTCCCCTCGATGGCATGAGCTGGTCGGCCATCAATGTAACAGTCCATAGTCACTTCCAAATGAGGGTGACCAGCGTGTATAGATGTGCATCCAGTTGCGAAGGGAACGTGTTCTAGTCATCGCGGAAAACGTTCGACTCGCCGCCTTGCGCCGTTTCGGCCGGTTCAAAGGCCAAGATGATCGGTATGGCTGTTCGGTTTCTGCGCGTTATCGCCGTGTTCGTCCTCGCTCTGACGGTGGCGGGAACGGTACCTGCCGGTGCGGCGCCGGGAGCGGATCCCGCCGCGGTGGCCGCCGATCTGGTCGCCGCCGACCAGGCGCTGCGTAACCCGTCCGCGCCCGAGCAGGTACTCGCTGCCGCGGCCCGCCGCCAGCAGGTCGCCTACCGCACCCTCGGCGCACATCCGGAGTGGGACGCCATCGTCCGCCCGCAGATCCCAGCCGCACTGCTGGAGGTCTACGACCGCAACATCGATGCCCGCCGGCAACTCATGGCACTCACCGAGCCCAAATCCACCATGCCGCCGTGGCGCGTTGTGCCACCGGTACCGGCCAACGAGCTGATGGCCGCCTACCGTGCCGCCGAGGCCGCCTCAGGTGTGCCATGGAATTACCTGGCCGCGATCAACTTCGTCGAGACCGGCTTCGGCCGCATCAACGGCGTCAGCGATGACGCTGCGCAGGGCCCGATGCAATTCCTGCCCTCGACGTTCGCCGCCTACGGCAACGGCGGCGACATCAACTCGCCGCGCGATGCCATCATGGCAGCCGGAAGGCTGCTGGCCGCCAACGGGTTTGCCACCAATCGCGACAAAGCGATCTGGGGCTACAACCATTCCGACCACTACGTGCGGGCAGTCAACGACTATGCCGCTGTCATCGGCGGCGATCCGGCCGGGTTCGCGAGTTACTACCGCTGGGACACCTACTACCGCACCACGGCCGGTGATCTGCTGCTGCCGATCGGCTACGTTTCGACGACGCGGATTCCGGTCGAGCAGTACCTGGCCGCGCACCCGCAGTAACGCCTCAGCCCGGCCGGGTCTTGGTCACCCGCACCGCCCACAGCCGTCGATCCACCCGCGCCGATTCCATGGGTCTGTGGCTCAGCGCGCCTTGAGGATCTTGATCGCGAAGACCAGGGTGTCGCCCGGCAGGATGCCCGCAGCCGGCTGGCCCTCGGGGTAGCCGTCGGCGGGAACCATCGCGACCGCCACCGTCGACCCGACCTGCTGGCCGGCGATCGCCTTCTGGAAACCCGGTACAACGCGGTCGAGCCCGAATTCCACCGGCTCGCCGCGTTCATAGCTGCTGTCGAAGACGGAACCATCACGTCCGTTGACGCCCATGTAGCAGACCGAGACGGTCGCGGTGTCCGCCACAACCGGTCCGTCGCCGGCCTTGAGGGTCTGCACCTGCGTCTGGGTCACCTTGAACGGCGCCTCCACAGCGACCCGCGGTGCGGCGGTGTCGGTGGAGCCGGTCACCGCGACACTGCCGGTCGCGCCGGGCAGCGTCCAATCGGCGGCGCCGTCGTCGGCCGGGGCCGACGACGGGCACGCCGACGGCGTCTGGTTGGCCGGCGGCACGAACAGATCGGTGACCGTCGAGGTGCGTTCCGATGAGGTATTGGTGTCGGAGCCGCCGCACGCGGTGAGCGTCATTCCCAAGCAGAGGACACCGGCGGCGAGGACATAGGGCGCACGAAAAGAATTCACCTGCGCAACGCTACAGCCCGGCTCGGCCGCACACCGGCAGTCAGCTGCCGAAAGCACGTTCGCGGCCCGGTGTACCGGACCTAGCCGGCGGTCTTCACCACGAGCTTGCCGACGTTCTTGCCGTCGAACAGCATATTGATGGCCGTCGGTAGCTGCTCGAAGCCCTCGACGACGGTCTCGAGCGGAGTGAGCTTTCCGGCGGCGATCAGCTCGGCGATCTCGCTGTTGGCCTCCGGTGCGCGCAGGAAGTGGTCGAGCACGATAAAGCCCTGCAGGGTTGCCCGCTGGATGAGCAGGTTTCCGAACGCGCGCGGCCCGGGCGGCGGGTCGGTCGCGTTGTAACCGGAGATCAGCCCGCAGAGTGCAATCCGGGCGCCGACGTTGACGCGCGCAAAGATCGCATCCATGATGTCGCCGCCGACGTTCTCGAAGTCCACGTCGATGCCGTCGGGGGTCTCGGCGGCAAGCCGGGCGCCCCAGTCGTCGGCGCGGTAGTCCACGGCCGCGTCGAAACCGAGCTGGTCGGTCAGCAGCGCGCACTTCTCCGGGCCGCCGGCGATCCCGACGACACGCGCGCCGTCGGCCTTGGCCAGCTGACCGGCGACCGAACCGACCGCGCCTGCCGCGGCCGAGACGACGACGGTCTCGCCGGGCTTGGGTTTGCCGATGTCGCGGATTCCGATCCACGCGGTGAGGCCGGTCATCCCGAGTGCACCGAGGTACGTGCTCGGTGAGACACCTTGCGCGACGTCGACGGGGAACAGCGGCATGGCGTCCGAGACGACCACATAGTCCTGCCAACCGGTCAGACCTTGCACGACCTGGCCGACCGGATAATTCGGGTTGTTCGACGCGACGACTTCACCGAGTCCGGCCGCGCGCATGACCTCGCCGATGGCGACCGGCGGTAGGTACGACGGCGTGTCGTTGATCCACATGCGGTTGGTGGGGTCCAGCGAGATCCATTCGACGCGCACCAACGCCTCGCCGTCGCCGATCGCCGGCACCGCCTGTTCGCTGAATTCGAAGGTGTCCGGGCCGATGCGGCCGGTGGGGCGCTCGCGGAGCAGGAAGCGACGGTTTCGATCGGCCATGAGCGCACGGTACCGGATGGGCTTGCGACTGGCAATGGTCGTTAAAATAGCTGGCGGACAACGGTTTTGGACAGTGCCCGAATCGGCAATCCGAGAGTGTCCGGCAGCTGCCTTCCGCAGGGTGGGCGGCAACTGGCAGACTACTGGCGTGGCACAGATAACTTTGCGTGGAAATCCAGTGACGACGGCCGGAGAACTACCCGCGGTTGGGGATGCGGCGCCCGCGTTCTCGCTGACCGGAACGGACCTCGGTGCGGTCGAGAGTGCTCAGTTCGGCGGCAAGCCGCTATTGCTGAACATCTTCCCGTCCATCGACACCCCGGTGTGTGCGACGAGCGTGCGGACGTTCAACGAGCGCGCCGCCGCCAGCGGTCTTACCGTGGTGTGCGTGTCGAACGATCTGCCGTTCGCGCAGAAGCGCTTCTGCGGTGCGGAGGGCATCGAGAACGTGACGACGGCCTCGGCCTTCCGCTCGGGCTTCGGCGGTGACTACGGGGTGACCATCGCCGACGGTCCGATGGCTGGCCTGCTTGCGCGTGCCGTGGTGGTCATTGACGCGGACGGCAAGGTTGCCTACACCGAGCTGGTACCGGAGATCGCCAGCGAGCCCGACTACGACGCGGCCATCGCAGCACTGGGCTGATCGGCCCCACCCCCCTGATCACCACCCGGGGCGGGGCTTGGTTCACCGCGTCGTGATCGATTCGGCCTCAGGTTTGAGGTAGCTGACCAGGCTGACATCGAGCATCTCGTCGGTGAAGTAATGCTGGCATCCGCGCAGGTACTTCATGTAGCGCTGGTAGACCTGCTCGGATTGGATCGCGACGGCCTCGTCCTTGTGGGCTTCGAGTGCGTCACCCCAGATCTGCAAAGTCTTGATGTAGTGCGGCCGCAGGGAGAGGGCTTCCGGGACCACGAATCCGGCCTTCTCGCCGTGCTGAACCATCATCTCGGTGGTGGGCAGCCGACCGCCGGGGAAGATCTCGGTGACCATGAACTTGATGAAGCGCGCGGTTTCGAAGGTGAGCTTCTTGCCGCGGGCGTTGAGGTCGTAGGGGTGGTAACTGACGCTGCTCTGGATCGCCATTCGGCCGTCGTCGGGCAGGATGTCGTAACACCGGGCGAAGAACTCGTTGTAGCGGTCATGACCGAAGTGCTCGAATGCGCCGATGGAGACGATCCGGTCGACCGGTTCGTCAAAGCACTCCCAGCCCTCCAGCAGGACCTGGCGGCTACGGGAGGTGTCCATCGCGTCGAGTGACGCCTGGGCGTGGACGGCCTGGTTCTTGCTCAGGGTCAGGCCGATCACGTTGACGTCATATTTCTCGATGGCGCGCCGCATGGTCGCGCCCCAACCGCAGCCGATGTCGAGCAGCGTCATCCCCGGTTGCAGGCCCAGTTTGCCCAGCGACAGATCGATCTTGGCGAGCTGGGCCTGCTCGAGCGTCATGTCGTCGCGTTCGAAGTAGGCGCAGCTGTAGGTCTGGCTGGGATCGAGGAACAGCCGGAAGAACTCATCGGACAAGTCGTAGTGGGCCTGTACATCGTCGAAATGCGGTTCGAGATCTTTGGGCATAAGGCAGCTGCTTTCTGGCACTAGTAGGTTCCGAAGGCCAGGGCCACGTTGTGACCGCCGAACCCGAACGAATTGCTGATGGCGTAGTGGTAGTCGCCCAGCCGCGGCTGGCCGGCAACCACGTCCAGATCGATTTCCGGGTCGAGGTGGTGCAGGTTGAGCGTGGGCGGGATCGCCCCGTCGCGTAGCGCCAGAACGGTCAGGATCGCCTCGACGGCGCCGACCGCGCCGACCGAATGGCCCAGCGCGGATTTCGGTGCGTAGACGGCTGGTTGGTGGCTGCCCATCGCGTTGTGGATGGCCTGCGCCTCGGCCAGATCACCGATGCGGGTGCCGGTCGCGTGGGCGTTGATGTGGTCGATGTCAGACGGTGCCAGCCCGGCGAGTTCGATGGCCCGGGTCATGGCGTAGCCGGCCCGTTCCCCGGACGGGTCGGGCGCCACGATGTGGTAACCGTCGGAGGTGATCGCCGCGCCCATCAGCCGGGCCAGGATGGTGGCGCCGCGCGCTTTGGCGTGCTGTTCGGTTTCGATGACCAGCATCGCGGCGCCTTCACCGAACACGAACCCGTTGCGGTCCCGGTCGAACGGGCGGCAGGCGCCGGCCGGGTCGTCGTTGGTCGTCGACAACACGATGCGCATTGCGGCGAAGCCGGCGATCGGTACCGCCTCGATCTTGGTCTCCACGCCGCCGCAGATGGCGATGTCGGCTTCGTCGTAGACGATGTCACGCCAGGCCTGGGCGATGGCCTCGGCGCCGGAGGCGCACGCGGAGACCGGCGTCAGCACCCCGGCCTTGGCGCCGCGTTCCAGGCCGACCGCGGCGGCCGCCGCGTTGGGCATGTACTTCTGAACTCCCAACGGCGACACGCCTTTCATGCCGCGCTCGACCATGCCCTGATAGCCCCAGACCAGTTCTTCCGGGGAGCCCAGGCCGGTACCGATCGACACCATCAGGCGGCGGGTGTCGACCTCGGGGGATCCGGCGTTGGCCCAGACCCGTCGGCCCAACACGGTGGACATCTTCTGCAGATACGACAACCGGTGCAGTTCCTTGCGGGTCAGCTCGTGGTCGAACTCTTCGAGTAGGTGTCCGCCGATGCGCACCGGCAGGTTGTACTGCTCGACGAACGGGTCGTCGAGGTGGCGGATGCCGCTCTGACCGTCCAGCAACTTCTTCCAGGTGTCGTCCACGGTGGCGGCGAGCGCCGTCGTCATGGCGACGCCGGTGACAACCACATCGGGAAATCCGTTGCCCGTCGAGAACCTGGTCATGGTCGTTTATCCGGTTTCCTGGCGGCGAATCACTTGCTGAGGGTGAACTGGCCGACGTTGCTGATGCCGCGGCGGAACAGATCCGCGCAGCCGGTGAGGTAACGCATGTAGCGCTGGTAAACCCCTTCGGACTGCAGCGTGATCGCTCGTTCGCGGTTGGCCGACAGGTTGGCCGCCCAGATCTCCAGCGTCCGCACGTAGTGCTCGGGCAGGAACTCGGCGTGCTCGAGGCGGAAACCGGCGGCCTTCGAGTAGTCATAGATGTCGTCGAGGCCCGCCATCTGGCCGCCGGGAAAGATCTCCTTGCCAAGGAACCGGACGAACCGCAGATCGTCCATGGTGATTCGGATGCCGTGCTCGCGCCAGTAGGTCTGTGGATGGGTGAAGATGCTGTGCAGCAACAGCCGGCCGTCGCGCGGCAACAGATCGTAGGCGCGCTCGAAGAATGCGGCGTAGCGAGACTTCTTGAACGCGTCGAACGCCTCCACGGTGAAGATACGGTCGACGTGTTCGTCGAACTCCTCCCAGCCCTGTAGACGAGCCTCGACGTGACGGTCGGTCGGCAACCTCGCCAAGGTGGCGGCGCTGTAGGCGCAGTGGTTGCGGCTGAGCGTGATGCCGATGACGTTGACGTCGAACATGGTCACGGCTCGGACCAGCCCCGCGCCCCAGCCGCAGCCGATGTCGAGTACGGTCATGCCGGGTTCCAGGTTCAATTTGCGCAATGCCAGATCGTATTTGGCGTTCTGGGCCTCTTCCAGGGTCATGTCCCCGCGCTCGAAGTACGCACAGGTATAGGCCATGCTGGGGTCCAAGAACAGCGAGAAGAACTCGTCCGAGATGTCGTAAGCCGCCTGGGATTCTTCGTAGAACGGCTTCAGATCGGTCATCGTCGTCACCTCCGGTGTGTCCTTACCTGGTCGGCTTCTCCATCGTGAATTGGCAGACGTCGGTGTAGCCGTCGCGGAAGAGCTCCCGGCAGCCGGTCAGGTATTTCAGGAAGGTGTCGTACATCTGCTCACCGTTGAGCTCGATCGCTTCATCCCGGTGGGCCTCTAAGGCCCTGGCCCAAGTGTCCAGCGTGCGAACGTAATTCGAGCCGATCATGTGGTGTCGGGTGATCTCGAAGCCACATCGGCTGGCGTGTTCGTCGACCACGGATATCATCGGCAGCCGGCCGCCCGGATAGATCTCCTTGCGGATGAAGCTGATGAAGCGCATCAGCGACATCGTGCGCTTGAGCCCCATCTGCTCGGCTTCCGCTTCGGAAGGCACCACGATCGAATGCAGCAGCATGACCCCGTCGTCGGGCAGGACCTGATAACACATCTTGAAGAAGTCGTCGTAGCGCTCGTAGGTGCCCACGCCGTCGGCGAAATGCTCGAAGGCGCCCAGTGACACGATGCGGTCCACCGGTTCGTCGAACTGCTCCCAACCTTGCAACCGCACCTGCCTGGATCGCGGGCTGTCCATCTCGGCGAACTTGCGTTCGCAATGGGCCACCTGGTTTTCGCTCAGTGTCAGCCCGATCACGTTGACGTCGTACTTCTCGATGGCGCGCCGCATCGTGGACCCCCATCCCGAGCCGATGTCGAGCAGTGTCATCCCGGGCTGCAGTCCCAGCTTTCCCAGCGCCAGGTCCACTTTCGCCAGCTGTGCCTGTTCCAGCGTCATGTCGTCGCGCTCGAAGTAGGCGCAGCTGTAGGTCATCGTCGGATCCAGCCACAGCCGAAAGAACTCGTTGGACCGGTCGTAGTGCGATTGGACGTGCGCAACGTCCGGCTTGAGTTCGGTGTCGGTCATCAGCTTTCTCCCGCTAGGTGGTTAGCCGCGGCCAGGCCGCCACGCACCGAATCGTGGGCGCAACGCTGAACCCACTCGTACCCGCTGCACAACGGTCAGCGGTCTCAGCTCGGCGGGATTGCCTATTGAGAACCGAGGCGCGCTGCCGCGCAGGTTTCCCCGGCGAAAGGCGCCCCAAACGCTGATCGGAGGATTTTTTCGCAGCCGTCAGCCGCCGTCTTGGCGCCCGGGTGAAATGCGCTTGACCAGTGGTAGCGCGACAACGCCGCGGGGCGGAGACCGGTGATGTCAGACCTGAGCCCGGAACGCCCGAAGCATCTGCACCGGGGGTCCGGCGCCGGTCATGGTGATGCCGGTCGGCGGTCGGCGTCCGGCGAGCCAGCGCACCAGGTTCTCGGTGCTCCCGCAGACGGTGACCTCAGCAGCCGATAGAGGCCCGGCGGAGCACCGAATGGTGTTGTCGGCAGTGGCGACGGTGACCCGCACAGCGGCCGGCAGCTTGTTGCGTTGATGGTGCAGCAGTAACGGGATGACCGTGCTCAGGGTCGCCGGCACCGCATGGGCGCTCCCGGTGGCGCGGGTGAGGTCGTCGTGGTGGGTCCAGTACTCGAACAATGCCAGCGGCGCCACCCGCGGCCGCAGCAGCAATCGTGGCACCGGGAGCCGCAATCGGTTGACCAGGGCTGCGAAACCGTGTCGGCGCTCAAGGCGAATGGCGTTGTCGACCAAGGTCGGCGGGCCCGCCACCGCCACGCCGCGCACCGCCAGCGACCGTGCGATGAACGTGGTCAGGCCGCCGAGGCGCTCCTCGGCCACCAAATGCGATGCGAGATCCAGCGCGGTCCAGTCACCGCAACCGGTCGGCGCCGAGGCGCCGGCGGCGAGCAACGACGCCGCAAGTGCTGCCCGTTCGGCCGCGATGTCGGCGGTGATCGTCACGACCTACAGTCTGGACCGGATTGCGCACCGATGGGCGGGGATACGCCTTCGGGCACCCGGCAGCGACAATGAAACTAGCCGTCGAACAGCATGCGGGCGATGCGTTCGACGGTGCGCATGGGATCTGTGGCCTTCACCGCCGCGTCGACGGCGTCGTTGAGCCACAACGTGACGAAGCCGTGCACCAGCGACCAGGCCGCCAGCTCGGCGCCGGTCGGGTCGTCACGGGCGTGCGGGTCGGCCAGCCCGGCCACGCCGCGGGACAACTCCGCGGCGGCCGCCGCCTCTGCCGCACCCAGGCCAGGATCTGCGGCGTCAAGCAGCGACTTGTCGAACATCACCTGGTAGTGGCCCGGATGGGCGAGGGCGAACCGTACGTAGGCCAGGGCGGCGTCGATGAACCGTGGCCGAGCCGCGGTGAGTGCCTCGGCCAGCAGCCGAAAACCTTCGGCGGCCAATGCGGTGAACAGGCCGCGCCGGTCGGTGAAGTGATGCGCCGGGGCCGCATGTGACACCCCGGCGGCGCGCGCCAGCTCCCGCAGCGACATCCGGTCCGCACCCTGTTCGGCCACCATGCGGGCGGCCTCGGACAGGATCGCCGCGCGTAGATCGCCGTGGTGGTACGTCGAGCGAGCCATGACGAGCAGCATACCCCGAGTCTTGACAGCGACTAGATACGACTCGTAATCTCGGCGGCGGTAACTTGGCAACGTCTAGATTGGAGGATGGCCGTGGTGCCACTGATCGCACTGCTGGTCGGCAGCGTCGTCGCCCGGATCGCCGGCTGGTGCGGTATCGACTACGTCGACGGCTGGGTCCGCGCGATCGCCGTCGGCCTGGCCGCGATGTTCGTGGTCACCGGGGCGGCGCATTTCGCACCGCCGCTGCGACGCGATCTGATCGCGATCGTTCCGCCGGCGCTGCCCGCTCCGGGCTTGCTGGTCAGCGTGACGGGTGTGCTGGAACTCGCCGGGGCGGTCGGTCTGCTGATGCCCGCCACCCGCGGCGTGGCGGCCGTCGGTCTCGTGCTGTTGATGCTGGCGATGTTCCCGGCCAACATCTACGCAGCCCGGATGCCGGCTCCGCCCAAGTCGATGACGACGCGACTGTCGGTGCGCACCGCCGAGGAGATCGTGTTCCTGGCCGCGGCTGTGGTGGTCGCCGTCGCCGGTTAGACGCTCGGGCTGCGACCGTCTTCCGGCAGGTCCCAGCACGTAGGATCGCACCGTGCAGACTGACGTGATGACCGTTCCGCAGCCCTTGGGAAAGGTCGGCGCATTGGCCCGGCGCACCCAGGCCGCGGGCTTCTCGGGCCTGCTGTTCACCGAAGCCGGTCGTACCGCATATCTCAACGCCGCCACGGCATCTCAGGCCGCTCCCGGAGTGGAGCTTTCGACCGGAGTCGCGGTTGCCTTTCCGCGTAGCCCGTTCGTCACGGCGGCGACGGCCTGGGAGTTGCAGGAGGCGACCGCCGGGAAGTTTCGACTGGGTCTGGGAACCCAGGTTCGTACCCACGTCGTGCGGCGCTACGGTGCGGCGTTCGACCGCCCCGGCCCTCGGCTGCGTGACTACGTGCTCGCCGTGAAGGCGTGTTTCGACGCGTTCCGGACGGGGACGTTGAACCATCACGGAGAGTTCTACGACCTCGATTTCATCACTCCGCAGTGGAGTCCCGGACCCATCGAGGCGCCCGACCCCAAAGTCGATGTTGCGGCGGTGAATCCGTGGATGCTGCGGATGGCAGGCGAAGTGGCCGACGGTGTGCACGTCCATCCGCTCGGCGAACCCGGCTACCTCACACGTCACGTGGTGCCCATGGTGGCCGAAGGCGCCCGGAAGGCGGGCCGCGCACCGTCGGACATCGCCATCATCGTGCCCGCGATGACGATCGTCGGCGACAGCGATGAAGAGCGACACCGGGAACGAGAGTTGGTGCGCGCCAGCATGAGCTTCTACGGCAGCACCCCGAACTATGCGTTCATCTGGGATGAGGCCGGCTTCGAAGGCACCACCGCCCGACTCCGCGAAAAGCAGAAGGCGGGCGACTTCGCGGGCATGGCGGCACAGATCACCGATGAGCACTTGGCTACCTTTGCGACCGAGTCGACCTGGGATGAATTGGCCGACAAGCTGCTCGACAAGTATGGCGCAGTGGCGACTCGGCTGGTCTTGTACAACGCTCTCGGCGATCCAGAACGCTTTGAGCGGTACGGCCAGATCGCGCGCCGGATCTCCGGCGGTTAGCGCTACGGGGCCGTCCGCCAGGGCTGCTCGTTGCGTCGCTGCCGATCCCGCTCGCGGTCTTGATCCTGCGCCCAGAAGTCCTCGAAGCGTTCTCCCGGATGCACATTGGGCATTCGGTTCATCAGGTTGCTCAGCCAACGCGGCGGGCGGTCCGGCTCCCATTGGGGAACCACGGCGCTGAGCGCGGCCAGCGTCTTGAGGATGACGAAAATCCCGAACAGCGTGCCCGGCGCGTCCGTGGCGGCGATCCCGGCGAAGCCGAGCAGCAACGTCAGCTGCACGACCATCACTCGGCCCAGTCCGACGTCGGCGGCGCGTTCGAGGTCGCGGAAGGACCATCGGCGCAGATGGACCAGATCGAGCAGGAAACCCACCGCCAGAAACAGCAATACCGACAGACATCCCCACCCGACGCTGCGCCAGTCGAGGTCGATCAGCTGAAGCTGCGGCGCCCGGTTGTGAGTCAGCAGCGCGAGAATGGCCCCGAGGAAGGCCCCGTGGGCAGCACAGAAAGCCAGACTGACCAGAGTGAAGCCCGACAAGAAGGAAGAGGTCGCCGGGCCGCCGGTTCCCGGGCCGCGATAGCGGAAATGACCGGATTTGGGTGAGAGACGTTGGTGCACGGCGATGCGCGCCATCATCAACAGGCACATCGCGACGTTCTCGAACCAGTACACCACCAGCGTCGTTGCGCCGGACCAATGCTGACCGAACCAGCCGAAGGCCGGTACGGCGATCACTCCGAGCGCCGCGAACAACTGAGCCGGTGAGTTTGCGGAACCGCGCCGCGGAACCGGCGAGGTCACGGTCCAACCCGAGGTCGTGCCTCGCCCAGCCTGGCGACCCAGCTGGGGGCCCGCGGGCAGATCGAGGCCGTGGCGCAGTCGACCCCGAGCAGCGCCTGAATGCGGTTGGCCACAGCTCATTCAAGCACTCGCGGTGCGCCGTGAAGCCGCCAAGCGAGGCCCCAATTCACCGCACGTGCTACGAGGCCTCGGCCCGCCGGTCGGGGGCGCTGCCCTCGAGTAGTACGCGTGCGACGAGTTCGGGGTCGTCGGCCATCGGCACATGGCCGCACCCCGACAGTCGGATGTGGCGGGCTTGGGGAGTCGTCGCTCGGCGATCCGTGCCTGATAGGGCAGCAGGATCCGGTCACGCGCGGCCCAGGCGACGGTCACCGGGATGTCGGCCGGGATCTCGCGGTGGAACACTTCGGCGGCCGGGAAGATCTTCTTCATCGCGGGGACGGCCCGCCGCATGCCGTTGAGGTCGGCCACGAACTCGTCGGCCGGGATCCGGTCGGGGTGGGCCGACACCACCGCGCCCATCATCCGCCTGGCCCGCGCCGACCGCGCGAGCGTCGGGACCACGGGCGCCAGTGCGCGGGCGCTAGTAGTCAGACACCAGAAGACGAACCGGATGTAGGCGAAATCGAGGGCGTTGTGCCAGTACGCGGCGGGGGACAGCACGGTCGCGCTGGCTACCAGATCATCTGCGGCGGCCTCCAGCGCGATCCGTCCGCCGAGCGAATTTCCGGCGATGTGCGGGCGCTCCAGACCCAACTGGTCCAGCATCGCGACCAGCTCGGTACGCAAGGTTCCTTGCACATCGCCGTCGCGGACCACCAGGTCGTGGGACTCGCCGTGCCCGGGAAGGTCGAAGAGCACCACGGTGCGGTGGTCGGTGAGGTGCTCAAGCACCGGATACCACGCCTGCCTGCGGTGGGTGATCCCGTGGACGAGCACCAGCGGCGCACCGGTGCCGTGGACCTCGTACTTCAGCATGTCGGTGCTCCTTCGCGGCCGGGGCGATTTCGATGTGAGGCAACCGTAGCGTTCCCGCGGTGCCCGGTTTCGTGGGCTGTGCGGCGTGACTCGCGGATCAGCGGGTCGCGCCGTGCAGATTCCTAGCGGTCGGGGATGTCGGTACCGTCGACTGATCCGGGTGTGTACCGAGCAGCCGATCGGCGGTGCCGGTGGTGGTGATCGTGAACCAGTAGTTCTCGTTCTTGAAGTGGTGCTGGCGGTGATTGCGCCAAATCGACCGGTAGGCACTGGTTTTCGGCTTGTAGTCGGTGTGGATGAGGTAATGGGTCCACTCGTAGACCAACCCGAGGCCGGTCAACACGACCACCGATGTTAGTCCCAGGCCGAGCCGGTTGGAGACGAGCAACGGCACCGCGACGGCAGTCGGGATCAACCAGAGCAGGGTCTGTCGGGGTATGAAGATCAGCTCGACCTGCCGCGGGTCACGGTGATGCTCGCGGTGTTTGCGCGCCAGCAACGGATCCAGGGTGAAGCGGCCGGCCGAGCGGGGCCGCCAATGCAGGATGCCGACATGGATGACCCACTCGAACACTGGAAAAGCGACGATCATAAGCGCCGGCAGCACAGCATCGGTGAGTTGCCAGTCGCCGACGGCGATCCGGGCGGTCAGCGCCGCGATGAACGTCAGCGCCAGGCACCAGGGGGAGGGATGGCGCCAAAACTCCCGGCCCGCATCGGACAGCGTGAGGCGGCATCGCGCACGGGTGGTCATTGCTGTTGGTCCAAGCCGGACAGGGCGGTGAGCAGGGCGTCGGTGGCCGGTGCGAGCAGCTCGACGGCGGCGCGGCGGGCGCCCGCCGGGTCGCCGGCGGCGATCGCCTGTGCCACCCGCTGGTACGGCTGCGGATGGCTGACCTCGACGGCCATCACGGTCGCAAGGGCTTCCAGGGCCGGTTCGTAGGTGACACGCAGCGTGTTGAACATCAGCCGGAAGACGATGGAGTCGGCGGCATCGACGACGTGGTCCCAGAACGTCAGTGCCGCGCGCTGACGCTGCACCGGGTCCGCTTCGGCGACAAGGGCGTCCACGGCGCCGTTGAGCACCGCGGCCGCCTGCGGGCCGCTGCGCTGGGCCGCCAGCTCGGCGACTTTGGGCCCGTTGTGCAGCCGGGCCTCCAAGATGCTGCGCACGACCTCGAGGTCCAACTCCTCACCGCGTACCAGCAGGCGGGGCAGCAGGTCCAGGCCCGCGTGACGGCGATAGTCCCGCACGGTGGTGGCGTCGCCGTGCCGGACTTCGATCAGGCCGGCAGCGTTGAGCCGAGTGAGTGCCTCCCGAACCGCCGGTCGGGACACGCCGAGCACTTCGGCGAGCCGGCGCTCGTTCGGCAGCACCTCGCCGGGTGCCATCTCGCCGCTGAGCACCTCGGACATGATCTGCTCGAAGACGTGTTCGGGTACCGAGCGTCGAGTCACCTGCCGCAGAGCCATACTGCCAACTTGCCCGATTCGTGGCCAGAGGTCAAGTGGTCAGACCAGTTCTTGAATGTCGAGGTGAAGATTTCACGACGATGTCGGTTGAGGCAACGTATGGCAGCTTGTGCCGTGCCCTAGGGCCGAAATCAGCTGTCCGGATCTACGGTCTGCTGCTATGGGCCGGCTGGACAGGTGCGCGAAGCGCTTACGTACTGCGCTTCACGTCGGCGTGGCGGCATTGATGGTTGTCATCCTGGGACTGGCCACCACCGCCGTGGCTCATGCGGCTGCGGCCAGCGCGACGCTGTCGGTGACATCGACGTGGCAGACCGGCTTCATCGCGCGCTTCGTCGTCACGAACAGGAGCGCGGCGCCGCTCACCGATTGGCGGCTCGAATTCGACATGCCGGCGGGACAGTCCATCTCGCACAGTTGGAGCAGCACCTTTGCGAGATCGGGTACGCACCATGTTCTCGGTCCCGCCAATTGGAATCGCATCATCGCGCCGGGTGGTTCGGCCACCGGTGGTTTCCGGGGCGTGCTGACCGGGACGTATTCGCCACCAGTGAACTGTGTGCTCAACAGGCAGTATCTGTGCAACTGATGTCGCGCCTGGCGGTCGGATCAGCGCCGTTGTTCGGCTGCTGCGGGGCCCAGGGACCGACCGGCTCGTAGCCGGCGGGCGTCAGTTGACCGTCGGTGGCGCCTGCGGTTGGTACGGCTGGTACCACCACCAATCGGCACGCTCACCGGTCGGCCCCGGGTAGGGCGCAACCTCGGGCGGCGGGCCGCTGGGCGGGCGCGCCAGCGACCCTGAATGGAGTTCCGTACCGCCGCTATCGGTCACCACCAGGTGCTCGGGTGGACCGGCGATGGTGATGATGCCTCGATGATGCTGGCGGTGGTGATACGGGCACACCAGCACCAGGTTGCTGAGTTCGGTTTCCCCGCCGTTTTCCCAGTGCACGATGTGGTGGGCGTGCAGCCCGCGGGTGGCGCCGCAGCCGGGAACCACACAGGTCCGGTCGCGATGCTCGAGGGCGCGGCGCAACCGGCGGCTGATTCCGCGGGTGGTGCGCCCGGCGCCGATGGGTTCGCAGTTGCGCTCGAACCAGGCCTCAAAGGTGGCGTCGCAGAGCAGGTAGCGGCGCTCAGCCTCGGAGAGCACTGGGCCCAGGTGCAGTGCGGCGGCCTTGTGTTCGACGTCGAGGTGCACCACCACGGTGGTGTGTTGGCCGTGGGGTCGGCGGGCGGCTTCGCTGTCCCAGCCGGTTTCGATCAGGCGCATGAACGCATCGGCGGTAGTCGGCAACGGCAGCTGCTGCCCTGATGCGCGGTCATCATTGTCATGGTCGTGTTTCCACGCGGTAATCAGCGCATCCAGATGCGACTGCAGGGCGGCGTCGAATTTCGCCGCGTCGTGGTGGTCGAGTTTGATGCGCCAGCAGCTGCCGTGTTCGTCGCTGGTCTTGGTGATCGAGCGTGCCGGTTCTGGCCGGGGGTCGGGTTGCGGGCGTGGTTCGAGTTTGACCGCGGTGCGCAGCTGGCTGACGGTGGCCATCCCGGCCAGCTCCGCGTAGTGCTCATCGGAGCCGTCGCCGCCGCGCTGGGCGATCACCCCGATCTGGTCCAGCGACACCCGGCCTTCCCGCATCCCCTGTGCGCAGCGTGGAAACTCGTCGAGCCGGTGCGCCACGGTGCTGATGGTGTGCGCGTTACTCGGGGACACTCCGGTCTTCCAGGCCACCAGTGCCGGGATCGAGCGCGCCCCAGTGGCCCCCCCACAGTTGGTCACGTTCGATCTCGGCGACGATCTCCACAATGCGCCCGTCGATGGCATTGCGTTGCCCGGCCAACTCCGCCAACTCATCGAACAGCACATCAATGCGCTGGCACGGACCCAACTTGGTGCTGCCGGCAGGTGCGGTCGAGGACATGACATCAGCATTGCAGGAGTGTCCGACAAGTTCGGCGAGCAAACGTCCAATGGGGGAAAGCCGATCCGGCACGTCGGCTGCGAACCGGGTTCGCCGGCTCGCGCCGAAGTGCCGGCCGCCATCGGCAGGAGTCATCAAGGCTCCGCGTCGATGGCGGAGTCGCGGTGTGTGGCCAGGTGGTGCAGGATTCGTTCGTTGAGGGTGGCGAGCGTGTCCAGCTCAGCCGGGGTGAAGAGGTCGACGAAGTTCCGGCGGACGTCCTGGACGTGTCCGGGTGCGGCCTTCTCGATCGCGGCGCGGCCGGCCGGCAGCAGACAGACCATGGTGCTGCGGGCGTCGTTGGGGTTGGGCTCGCGGCCGATCAGCCCGTCTTTCTGCATGCGCCGCACCTGATGGGAGAGGCGGCTCTTCTCCCAGCCCAGTGTCTGGCTCAACTGGCGGGCGGACATGCGGTCTCCGTCGAGAGCCGAGAGCGCCGCCAGGACCGAGTAGTCGGCCCCGGACAGGCCGGCCTCCAGCAAGCGCCGGCTCAAGTGGGCTTCGATCTGTTGGTTGGCGTCTATGAAGGCTCGCCAGGCGCGGCTTTCACGAGGGTTCAGCCAGTTCGGTTCCATCCACAGATGCTACCCCAAATTGGTTGACGCATCATCCAAATCGGATTAAGGTTGAGAGGTCAACCTTTTGATTCGTCGACCAAGACGGGATATCTCATGAACAGCATCAGCATCATCGGCCTGGGCAACATGGCCGGCGCGCTGGCCGGTCGGGCGCTCGCCGGCGGCAACGAAGTCGAGATCATCGGCCGCGACCCGGTCCAAACCAAGGAGTTGGCCGCCGCGCTCGGCGCCACCGCCGGGACGGCCGGGACCGCTCCGGCCGGCGATATCGTCATCCTGGCCGTGCCGTACGCCAGCGCAGCAGCGGTGGTCAGCGAGTACGGGGATGCTTTGCGCGGCAAGGTCGTCGTTGACATCACCAACCCCGTCACCCCCGATTTGACGGGTTTTGTCACCCCCGAAGGCAGTTCCGGCGCGCAGGAGATCGCCGAGGCCGCCCCCGCCGGCGCGCATGTCGTCAAGGGATTCAACACCTTGTTCGCCAACGTTGTGGCGGACAGCCCGGCCCAGGGCCGCCCGGCGGACGTGTTCATCGCCGGCGACGACGCGTCGGCCAAGGCGCGCGTGTCGGACTTCATCGAGAGCCTGGGGCTGCGTCCGCTGGACGCCGGGCCGCTGTCGATGGCGCGGGCACTTGAGAATGTCGGCCTGCTGGAGCTAAGCCTTCTCAACCACTCCATCAAGCACACCGACTTCTTCGTCGGCGCCAACGTTCTCAGCTGAGCGACAACCCGAGAACAACCACCCCTTGCACCTCCATTGAAAAGGACAGTCACATGCGCATTTTCGTCGCCGGCGGGACCGGCCACTCCGGTTCGTACATCATCCCCGAACTCGTCGCCGCCGGGCACGAGGTCACCGGCCTGGCCCGGTCGGACACGGCAGCCGCGGCCCTGACCGCGCTCGGCGCGAAAGTGCACCGCGGCAGCCTTGAAGATCTCGACGGGCTCAAGGAGGCGGCCGCGAGCTCCGACGGGGTGATCCACGTCGCGCACCGCCAAGACCTGCTTCCGTCCGGCGGGATCGACGCCGTGACCGCCGCGGAAGTACCGGTCATGCTCGCTTACGGCGAGGCACTCGCGGGAACCGGGAAGCCACTGGTCGCGGCGGGCAGCATGGCCTCGCCCGGGAACCTGGGGCGTCCGGTCACCGAGGCGGACCCGGCCCGGCCCAGTGGGAACGAGTACGGGGGCACCCTGCGTTTCCGCAATGCTGTGGAACTCGCCGTAATCGGCCTCGCCGAGCGGGGAGTGCGGTCTTCGATCGTGCGATTGCCCACAGTCGCGCACAGCACGACCGATCGTGCCGGCTTCCTGCCGGGGGTGATCGCGCTTGCGAAAGAGAAGGGCATCGTCGGCTACCCCGGCGACGGCGAGAACCTCTGGGGCGCAGTGCATATCCGCGACGTCGCCAGCCTGTTCCGCTTGGCGCTGGAAAAGGGCCCGGTCGGCAGCTACTGGCACGCGGTGGAAGACGGGGGTATCCCGTTCCGGGAGATTGCTGAGGCCATCGGCGGCCGTCTGGGCCTGCCCGTCGTGAGCATTCCGGTGGATGAACTGATGCTGCCGGGATACTTCGGCATGTTCACGAATCTGGTCACACTGAACCTTCCGGCCTCCAACCTCATTACGCGCCGAACCCTCGGCTGGGAACCCACTCAACCCAGCCTGCTCGCCGATCTGGACAACGGGAACTACTTCCCCGGCCGGTTGACGGCCTAGCCGCGCGCCCGACCACACCTAGTCCCAGGAGGGTTCATGACCACGTTCGCCCCGCACCGCGAAACCTTGGAGTACTTCGTCGACTGCATTCATGGCGGCGCCGACAAAGACACCCTCGCCAATCTGCTCGCCGAGGAGGTGGTGATCTACAGCCCGTTCGGCGGTGAGCCGGTCACCGGCCGCGAGGTCGCGGTGGAGACCATAAAGACCGTGAACGGACTCGCATCCGACGACAGTTACCTGGAGGTGCTCAGCGGCGAGACCCACCACGCCGCACACTTCCGGCTGCAAGTCGGAGATGCGGCGGTCAACGGCATATTCTTCGTCCTGCCCGACGCGGACGGCAAGATCGCCGAGGTGAGCATCTTCTACCGCACCCTGCCAGATGGCGTTGCGCTGCAACGAAACCTGGCGGATGCAATCGGTATGCAGCCCTGGGAGTTACGCACGACCGGGGAGTGACCACCAAGCCCGTCAGACCGTCCGACGATTGCCCCACGTGGTGATTGCGTGGCCGGCGAAGTCGAGTAGCGGCGCCAGTCGGCGCCCCGGGCGGTGTCATGTTCGTCCTTCATCCAGCCGACTCCCACACGGATGTCGAGGCGGCCGTCGCTGAGCACGTCGAGCGTTGTCAGCTGCCGGGCCAAATGCGTTGGCTCGTAGTAGAACGTGCTAAGCGTGCTGGCGTTCAGTCGCACTCGGTTGGTCGCCGTGGCGGCGACCGTCCACAGCAGCACCGGATCGAGGTAGCGGGTCATCTGCGGCGGGTACGGCTGCTCTTTGCCCGGATAGATGGCCCGCATGTGCACCTCGGCAGAATGCGCTCAGGCCAACAGCGCTGGTAACGGCAGGCTCGACAATGGGAATGACGGAACCGAGCTTCATCGCGTGAATCCTCTCCAGGCGCACAATTGTCGGCCTGAGCTGACTTCTGACATAGCGAAACCTCCTCCGGCTTGGCCCGCACCGGCGTCTCAGCCGAGGTTCACGCCGAGAGAGAAGTTCAAGTTCCCCACGCCGTTGCCGGCCAGGCCTACTGACAGCAGGCCGGCGCCCTCCAGCCAGTGCGCCATGCCCAGATCGCCGGTGTCCTGCGGGCGCATGCCGAGGCTCCTGATGAACGTAGACACGCGCGCTTTGGCCTGAGCGTCATCGCCGGCGATGAACACATCCAGCGGACCACCGGCGGCCAGTACGTCGCGAAAGAGTGTGTTGAACGCCTTGACGACGTGGGCGCTGACCGGGGCGGCCTCGGCGATCATTGTCGCGACGGAGGTGTCGTCGGGGACAGCCAGTCCGGTCGCGCTGGGGTTGAAGGGGTTGGTGATGTCGACGATGGTCTTGCGGCCAGCGCGTCCCCGAACTGGCTGGCGATCGGTACGGCGCTGTCGAAAAGCACTGCGAGGATGACGATGTCGCCGGTTGGGGTGGCGCCCCACGTTCCGGCCGTCGCGCCGTTGCCGAGCGTCCCGGCCAGGGCTGCGGCCTTGGCCGCATCGCGACCGATGATTTCGACGGCGTTGCCGCCCTTGACGGCGAGAGTGCCGATGGCGCTGGCCATGTTGCCCGAGCCGATGATGCTGATGCTGTTCATGATGTGCTCTCTTCCGGTTGTGGTCTCGTTCGGGTGCAGGCCGACGGTCTGGGTGGGTGAGGTCGGGGTGGGCTTGGCCGTTACCCCGTGTGGGTGAGGAGTTCCCAGGGCTTCATGCCGAGCAGACCGGCAAGATGTCCCTGCATCTCGACGCCGGTCGGCAGCGGGCGCCACCAGATCGTCACCTCGGCGATCTGGCCGTCCGCGTCGAGGCGGATGTTGTCCATTCCATTGACCCCGGTGTCGTTGATCTCCAACCGGAAGTGCGCGGCGTGGTGCGTCTCGCCGGTGAGAACCTCCCCATAGCGGAGGTCGGCCGCCATCACGCTGACGGTCCGGATGGCTTCCAGCACCGCCTCACGGCCGGTGACCGGTTCGTCGTCGAGTGGGCTGTACAGGACCACGTCCTCGGCAAGAATGCCGGAAAGGGCGTCTTTGTCTGCACCGCCGTTCATGCAGTCGACAAAGGCCTCTACCGTCTCGCGGTGCGGGGCGAATGTGGTCATGGCTACTCCTTGTGTCCTTGTCTCTCCGTGTCAGATGACCGTGGTGCCGCCGTCGACCACCAACTCCATGCCGTTGACGTAGCTCGAGTCATCGGAGGCGAGGAACAATGCGGCCGAAGCGATCTCCTCGGGTTTGCCCATCTCGCGGCGCGGGATCACCGACTCGAACTGCGCCTTCATTTCCTCGTCCATCACCTTCGCCAGCATCGGCGAGGAGACCTGCCCGGGGATCAGCACGTTCACCCGGATCCTGCGGTCCCGCAACTCCGACACCCACACCCGTGCGTAGGCAGATAGCGCGGCCTTGCTCGCTGCGTAGACGCTCCAGTTGGGGTAGCCCCGCAGCGATGCGTTCGACCCGGTCATGAAGATCGAGCCGCCATCGTTGAACAGCGGGAGCGCCTTCTGAACGGTGAACAGCGTGCCGCGCGCGTTTAGCCCGAAAGTGGCATCGAACTGCTCCTCGGTGATCTCGCCGAGTGTGGCCTGCTCGCCCGTCCCGGCACTGGCCCACAACACATCGATCGCGCCCTTTTCCCGTTTGACTGTGTCGAACAACCGGTCCAGATCGTCGAGGTCGGCTGAATCGCCCGGCACGCCGGTCACGTTCCGGCCGATCAGTTCGACGGCCTCGTCCAGCGCATCCTTGCGCCGGCCCGAGATGAAGACCTGCGCCCCTTCGTCAACGAACAACTTGGCACCGGCCAGCGCCATACCGCTCGTCCCGCCGGTGATCACCGCGACCTTGCCCTCGAGCTTTCCCATGATCCGCTCCGCTCACTTCATTTGAGACTATGTATACCGATCAGTGTATGTACCGTATCGGAAGATCGCAGCGATGACAAGCTATGCACACCGATCGGTACCCAACTGGGCTATGCTGGGCGGATGACGGAGATGGAGAAGGGGCCGCAGGGGCTGCGCCGCGGCAGGGGTGCACGAGAACGCATCCTGCGCGCTTCCCAACAGCTGTTCCGCGATCAAGGCATCAACAGCACCGGCATGGATCAGCTCTGCGCGGTGGCCCAGGTGTCCAAACGGACGTTCTACCAGCACTTCAGCGGCAAGGATGAGCTGATCGCTGAGCACCTACGCCGATTCGATCCTGACGTGCTGCCCGAGGTGTTCGACCGCAGCGACCTCAGCCCGCGCGAACGGCTGCTTGCCGCCTTCGACATCCACGGCCCGCTGTGCCCGTTCATCGCCGCGGCCGTCGAGATCAACGACCCGGACCACCCGGCCCGCCTGCACGCCCGCGACTACAAGAAAGCCTTTGCCGCGCGGCTCAGCGCGACCGCACGCGAGGCCGGCGCCACCGATCCCGACCAGCTCGGCGAACAACTGGCTCTGCTGCTCGACGGCGCCTCGGCACGCAACCGCGTCCTCAACTCCGAGAACTTCGCCACCGCAGCCGCCATCGCCGCCGTCCTCATCGACAACGCCATCCCCGCGGCAGCGGTACCGCTTGGCGCACGCTGACCCGCCGAACAAGGAGGCGACAATGCGCGTTGGGCGCTCGGTTGCTCGATTCAATAGCCGCTTCACCAACCGGGCGGCGCTGCGGGTCGTAGGACGCCTGCCCGCCCTGGGAATACTAGAACATACCGGACACCGAACCGGAAACCATTACCGCACACCGCTGCTCGTTTTCGACACCGCCGACGGCTACGCCCTGCTCATCGGCTACGGGCCTACGACGCATTGGGTCCGCAACGTTCTCGTCCATGGCTCGGCCGCCATCCGGAAGCACGGCCGCACCCACCAGGTCGCCAAGCCGCGCCTGCTCAGCAAGAGCCAAGCCGCTCACACCGTCAAACCGCTTTCGCGGCCGCTATACCTGCTGTTCCCGTACAACGAGGCGGTACTGGTGCTGACACGTCACCCGCAGTGATCGGGCTCCTGCGGACACATCGCACGATAGTGTTTCACGGTGTCAGGGCGATGAAGCCCGCTGCCAGGAAGGGGCCCGCGGTGTGTGCTGCTGAGGCGGGCATCCGCATTGAAGACCCTTCACCCACTGCCGGCACGATCCGCGGGTGAATCACGTATGAGTGCGACGGAGCATGACGGACTTGCAGAGCCGCCAGGCCCCGAGGCCGACGCCTGGCGCCGGCTTGTCGACGCCATGCGTGCCGCGGGGGAGCAGGTGCTCACCGATACCGCGGAGCTGTCTCGAATAGAGCAGGCCGACGGACTCCGGGCGCTGCTGCGGTCGTTCGCGAATCAATTGGGCCGCTTCGAGGTCGACCGGGACAAACCCGAGTTGGTCCCGTTCAACGGCTGGCGGCAGAAGTTCCTGATGGACAACCCGGATTTTCGCTACTGGGTCGCCGACATCCGTGCCGATGGGCGGTACCGGATTCGCGGGAACCGTGGCGATGCCGCCTATGTCTCGATCACGGTCTATGCCGGTGCCGGCGGTACCGATGCCCAGGCCAGCGCGCGGATAGACAGTGACGCCCTGACTTTCGATGAAGCCGGCGGCTATCAGGTCAGTCTCGGCGGTCAGCGGCCGACGACGGGGGACTGGCTGGATCTGCCCGCGGGCGCGACCGTGGTGTGGGTCCGGCACTTTCACAATGACGTCCATCACGACGCCATCGGATGGTGTGCCATCGACCCGGCCGCCCAACCTGCGATACCGGTGCCGATCGACCTGGAGAGGTTCTCCCGCCAGCTGATCAGATTCGCAACGGCGACAACCTATCTGCCGCAAATCTGGGCCGCCGCCACCGCGGCAGACCTGGCCCAACCCAACCAGATGCGGCACTGGGAGGAGATGACCGGCGGGGCGGTGTACACCGAGCCCGGCATCCATTACGTGCGCGGGGGGTGGCAACTGGCACCAGGCGAGGCACTGTTGATCGAGGGGGAGACGGTGGACTGCCGCTACTGGAACATTTTGGTCTACAGCCGCTTTCTCAATTCCCTCGACCACCGTCATCGCCGCGTCTCTTACACCGGAGCCACCGCCACCGTCGTCGGCGACCGGTACCGGTTCGTGCTGGCTGCCGAGGATCCGGGGGCGAGTGACGCCGACTGGATCGACACCGAGGGCCGTCCGGAGGGCATCGTGGTGATCCGGTTCTTGCAGCCTGTCCGCACACCGCAGCTTCCCACGGTCACGCGTGTGCGGCGCAGTGACATCCGGGCGCAAGGATGACCCGGTGGCATGCGCCGCAGCGGACTGCCGCGGCACAGCAGATCTACCGGTCGGCCGAAGAGGACCGGGGCGTGCGGCCCGAGAGGTATCGGCTCGGTGTCGACGCCATAGACCCGGTGATCGACCGGGCCTCGCGTGGACGTGGCGATGCCATGTTCGGCGAGGTGGCGGACTGGAAGCCCGGCCTGGAGCACTATCTGGGGTCGGCGGCCGAGGACGGCCGGCTCAACGCCCTGGGTGCCAAGAATGCGCACAGCACCGCGGTGGGACGGCTGCGTGCCCGAGCGGCGATCGACACGTACCTGCGCGAGCATCCCGACCTGGAGCAGCGGCCGCTGACCGCACCGATCATCATCACCGGCGGCTGGCGTACCGGGACCACCTTCTTGTTCCGGCTGCTGGGTCGCGACTCCCGACTGCGGGTACCGCTGCCCGCGGAACTCGGCGCGCCCTGGCTGATGGCCGGCGATCTGAAGCCCCAGCAGCGAGCAGAACGGTTGGCTGCCGGCGCATCCGGCCATCAGATGCTGCACATCCTGAACCCGACCATGGCGGCCGTCCACGATTCCGGCCCGGACCTGGCCGAGGAATGCGTCCTGGCGATGGGCACCACGTTGCGTAACTGGGGCTTCACCGCCACCACCCGGCTGGACGGGTATGCCCGCTGGCTGGCAGGCGAGTCGTTCGCCGCGGAATACTTTCAACACCGGCGCATCTTGCAGATCCTCGATGCCGACGACGGACGGCGATGGGTCCTCAAGGCGCCGGCACACACCGCTGAGCTCGAACATCTGATCGCGACCTATCCCGGTGCCTGCGTGATCTGGTTGCACCGTGACATCGTCGAGACGGTGGTCTCCGGGGCCAGCCTGTTCGCCACCTACCGATCCACCTACAGCGATCATGTCGACGGTCACGATGTCGGCCGGTTCCAGACCGAGCAGACCGAGCTGTGGCTGCGGCGCGCGGTCACAGCTCGCAAATCCTCAGCGGCACAGACCGTTAAATGGCTGGACATCCACTACCCAGACCTGGTCTCCGATCCGGACGCGACCCTGCGCCGGATCTACGCCGCCGCCGACCTGGACGCCGGGGACTCCACGGCGATGATCGCTGAGCACCACAGTGCCCAACCCCGCCACGGAAAGGGCCAACATCGGTACGTGGCCACCGACTTCGGGATCGACCCGCAGGCTCTGCGCGAACGCATGCTGTTCTACACCGACACCGTGTCGCTGGCGGCTGGGTAGCGGCGCCGGTCAGCTAGACCAGGCGGGTTTCTTGAGGTGGTGGGACGTCGGGATGGCGCACGATCTGGACTGTCGCGCTTGCCAGTTCGCCAACCCCGCAGATATCCCAGCAAGGCCCAAGCCGACCCCGCAGTGACGGGAATCATTACGACACTTAAATGTGCTGCCGCAGAATCGAGTTCGGACGCAGAAATTCGAAGCCTGGTCATGATCGCGTTATGTCTACACTTCATCCATTCGCGCCGGGCCGAGGATCGATGGGATGCCGTGGACAAGGCGGCACGCCTGCGCCACGCTACTGGTTTGGCTATAGTCCTGTTCGGGCGAGGAGATCAGCCTGATTTGGTGAACAGCAAAGCGCGAGAGGAAGTCCATGAGGACGATCACACACCGCCACGCCGCAGCCATCGGCCTGATCGCCGTCACAGTGACCGCGGTGGGGTGCAGCCATCGAGAAACTTCCGACGCATCGGCGCCACCTCAGGTCTTGCTGATCGCCACCACCACGGCTGGAGTCCCGGCGCCACCTGCCGATGTGAAGCTCATCGGGGAGCGAGGCGTCGAGGTAACCCTGACAGGGCCGATCGCTGCTAAGTACTCGTCGGCAACTGAGAGTCAGAAGGAGTCTCTCGGCAAGCCGCTGACTGGCGACCACAACGCAGGCACACGAGAGAGCGGCGTGGTGTTTCAGCAATTCCAAGGCGGCGCGATCGTCGCCAAGAACGGCGAAGCGGGCACGCCGGCATACATCGCCGAGGGCAAGATCCGGGACGCCTGGAATGTCGAACGCGACCAGGATGGCGTGCCTGCAGTTCCCGGGAACAACGGTTCGGCGGGGCCGTTGGGCATCCCAACGAGTGACCAGACCACCGTGGGCGATCAACTGGTGTCGACGTTCGAGCACGGAAAGATCGCCTACGACACGAAGACCGGCCAGGTCGAGGTGACGGTCAACGGCAAGGCCGTACCCTCCGGGCTGTAACGCAGGGTCAAGGGCGAACGTCCAGGCTCGAGTCGGCCGGCTGACCGACCTTAGTGGCATCCGCCATATTTGATTCCGTAGTACCGGAAACCCGCCATATTCGATCCTGCCGTATTCCTGGCTCGCAAGGTTGTTGCGGACGATGCTGCATCGTCCGCGCAGATATGTATCACCGGTGATACCCTGTGCATATGGCTGGGGTGGTGACCGTTCGCGACCTGCGCAACCACGGTGGGGAAGTGCTGCGCAGGGTGGAACGGGGCGAACGAATCGTGGTGACGCGTGATGGCGCGGCAGTGGCCGAACTGTGCCCGTTGCCACGGCCTAGCGTGAGTCCGACTGAGCTGATTCGCCGGCGCCGGAACCTGCCGCGGGTGGACGTCGCGGCGTTGCGTTCGGACGTGGACAGCGTGATGGATCCGTCGCTGTGAAGGGATCGGCTGGCCAGTCAAGGGGCATGCTCGACACGTCGACGGTGATTCTGCTCGGCCGATTGGCGGATCCCGACGAGTTGCCGAACGAGTCGGTAATAAGTGCCATCACTCTCGCCGAGCTGTCCGTGGGGCCGCATGTCGCTCGAACCGATGCCGAACGTAGTGCCCGTCAGCAACACTTGCAGCAGGCGGAGGCGGATTTCGAGGCCCTTCCGTTCGACGCCGAGAGCGCACGTGCTTTTGGGGGCGTCGCTGCCGCGCTGCGGACGTCGGGCCGCAAACCCGCCGCGCGGGCCTACGACGCGCTCATCGCGGCCAGTGCCGTCGCGCACGGTGTGCCGTTGTACACGTGCAATCCCAGTGACTTCTCTGGGATACCCCAGCTAGACCTGCGTGTGGTCACACACCCGGAGCCTGGATAGCCACGACCTACCTCGCATCTACATTTCGTCTACACTTAGTGCATGGCAGCAGAAACCACCACTGTGCGAGTCCGCCGGTCGGATTCTGAGCGTCTCCACTCGCTGGCCAAGGATCGTCAAGCCGCCGTCGTCGACGTCGTACACGCAGCAATCGACGCCTTGGAGCGGCAGGAGTTCCTCCGGGGACTCAACGAGGATTACCAGCGGCTGCGCAAGGACCCCGACCTCTGGGAGCAGTATCTGGGTGAGCGTCACGAGTGGGACGCACTGGCTTGATCTGGCGAGGAGAGATCTACTACGTAGATCTCGGTCAGCCAGTCGGCCACGAGCCGGCTTTCCGCCGCTCAGCGGTCGTGGTGTCGGTCGACATCCTCAACAACGGGCCGGGCGGGCTCGTGATGGTCGTCCCGATCACGACCGCCCGCTACGGCCTGCGAAGCCACGTTGAATTGGAGCCCGAGGGTAGCGGACTGAATCACACGTCCTACGCTCGCTGCGACCAATTGCGAGCCGTCTCAGTCGAACGCCTGTCATCTCGCCAAGGAATGATCGGCTCAGACCAGATGCGGGCCCTTGACCAGGTATTACGCGTCGTCCTCGATCTATGACGTTCGGCTCGCGGGCGTGTCGACTCGGCGGCGCGCCGAAAGACGTTGGCTAGCAGTGCAATACGACGTAGATGGCTGGAAATCCGCCGTATTCGATCCCGCCGTATTCCCGGCGATGCGGAGCAGCAGGTCAGATGGAATCTGTCAGGGCAGAGGCGCTGGGCCGACGCCGCCAATCATCCGGGGTTGACCGTCCTGCTTTGTGAGGGTTCACGCGACGCTGCTGAAAATCGCCGCAACCAGCCCGCCCAGGGTCAGCACCCCAGCGATCGCCGAGAAGCAGATCGCGCGGCGTCGCCGGCCTCGGTGGGCGCTGTCGATCGCCACCGCGATGCTGGCGAGGACCAACGCTGCATAGACCGACAGTCCCACTGTCAGGATCGCCGCTTGCCCGGAGCTGGCCAGCGTCACCTTGTGCATGCGGTGAGCCTACGGGGGGGACGGCGGCAGCTCACCAATGGTCGGGTCGAAAGGATCACCGCCGGGGCCGGCTCCTGTGAAGCGCCGATTGCGGTCGTGGCGGCTGCATGGCACGACTTCGATGGCGGGGAATGCTGCGCCGCAGCGGGTTGTTGTCGCGACCGTTCGCATTCGTGACCTGATCAGCGCCCCGGAGGGATCATGGCGTCACAGCAAGCATCAACTGGGAGAGAGCACCTCGTCATCGGAGCCGGTGAGCTCGGCGGCAACGTTGTTGCCGCACTGACTCGTCGGGATGACGCACCGCCGGTGACGGTGCTGCTACGGTCGTCGGACACACCCCGACATGCCCGCCTCCGCGATGAGTTCGCGGCCCGCGGCGTCGGAATCGTCGAGGCCGACATTGCGACGGTGTCGGCGGCTGAGCTGTCGACAGTGCTTAGACGGTTCCACACGGTGGTGAGCTGCATCGGATTCGCGGCGGGGGTGGGAACCCAACGAAAGATCACCGAGGCCGCATTGGCGGCGCGGGTTTCGCGATACTTGCCGTGGCAATTCGGCGTCGACTATGACGCGATCGGACGCGGTAGTCCTCACGACCTGTTCGACGAACAACTCGACGTGCGCGATATGCTCCGCGCCCAGAGCACCACCGAGTGGGTGATCGTGTCGACGGGCATGTTCACCAGCTTCCTCTTCGAACCCGGCTTCGGCGTCGTCGACCTCCCCGCCAATACTGTTAACGCACTTGGCAGTTGGGACACCGAAGTCACCGTCACCACTCCGGAGGACATCGGCGTGCTCACCGCGGAGATCGTCCAGACCCGCCCGCGCATCGCGAACCAGGTCATATACGTCGCCGGTGACACGATCACGTACCGCGAACTCGCCGAGATCGTCGGACGGACCAGGGGAGCCCAGGTCATCCGCAATGAATGGACCGTCGCGCATCTACTGCACGACCTCGACCGGAACCCCGACGACGGACTGAGGAAGTACCGTGCGGTGTTTGCCCAGGGCAAGGGCGTGGCATGGCCGAAGGCCGGTACGTTCAACGTCACCCGCGGCATCCCCACCACGACCACCGAGGAGTGGGCGCGTAAACACCTCAGCGCGAAACATTAGAGCTGAGAATATCGCCTCATGCCGCCTGGGCACGGGGAGAATTGCTGCATGTCGACCGCGCTCTGGATCATTGTTGCCATGCTCGCTGTCGGGACGATCGCCGGCGGGCTGATGCGACTGCAGGCGTGGTTGCGCAGGCCGGTATCGCCTGAGGTGATCGACGCTGCGCGCCGCGATGACGCCGAGGACGAGTAGCGGCAATGAATTTGTGAATCGCTTCGCCTACGGTCACCCCATTTCGCGGTGCGCCTGACACCTGAGCAGGACGCATTGATTTCGCCGTGCCGCCGAGGTGGAGGGGACCGACCTGACAACCTTTACGGTGTGTGCCACCGTCGCGCACGCTCGCGATGTTCTCGCAGACCGGCGGCACTTCTTACTCGATGACGCCAATTGGGCTGAGTTCAGCGCCTTGCTCGACCGGCCCGTCCAATACAGGCCGGCATTGGCGAAGATGTTCGACAAGCCATCGCTGTTCGATCCTGAGGCGTGAGTGGCTACAGCCGCCCACGGCCACTCAGCGAGTCCGACGATGTCGGGATATTTGACGGTGGAGAACTAAGTCTGGACGACTACCTCCGCACCCGTGCGCTGGCCAACCACGCCGGCGGCGCATCTCGCTGCTTCGTCACGTGCCAGGGGGGCGTCGTCGGCTACTACGCACTCGCGTCAGGGGCAGTGTCATACGCCGACTTACCGCGCCGAAGCGGAAAGCCTTGCGGAGGACGAGGCTGATCGTGCTGAGGCGCTAGGGGTCGGAGCGAACGGCAAATCGGCGACCTTGAGCTGACATAATGTACGTTATCGGCGTTAGACTACACCGAGTTGCATTAGGTGAAAGGGCTCGCACCCCTTGATGACGATTCGGCTGTCGGACCTTGTGGCGGGTGCAAAGTTACGTTCCGCCGGGGCTGCCATCCTCAGCGCCGGTAAACGTCCGCGCGATGATCGACGGGTAAGTCCCCTGGGGTGGTGGGGTTTCGTGACCGGGGTTGAACTGTGCGGACACGTTCGAGGTGTGTCGTTGCCGGTGTTGGGGTGGGCCATCGCGTAGTGGTCAGTGAGTTACCTACCAAGTGACTCAACAGGAAGACACACGACGCGATGACCCAGGATCATTCTGCCCTGCTTGCTCAGCTCGATGCACTGAAGTCCGCTGATGGCGGCGCGGTGTTTGCCGAGCTGATCCGTGCTGGGCTGCAGGCGCTGATCGAGGCCGAGGCCACTGCTGCGATCGGTGCCGGCCGCTATGAGCGCGCCGATGGGCGCACGGTGCACCGTAACGGCCATCGGCCCAAGACGGTGTCGACCACCTCCGGTGATGTCGAGGTGGGCATCCCCAAGCTGCGGGCCGGGTCGTTCTTTCCGTCGCTGCTGGAGCGCCGCCGCCGCATCGACCGCGCACTGCACGCGGTCATCATGGAGGCTTACGTGCACGGCGTGTCCACCCGCAGTGTCGATGACCTGGTGGCCGCGATGGGCGTGCAGTCAGGGGTGTCCAAATCGGAGGTCTCGCGGATCTGCGCTGGCCTCGACAAGGAGATCGAAGCGTTTCGGACCCGCAGCCTGGCTCACACGACGTTTCCGTACGTGTTCTGTGACGCGACGTTTTGCGGCTCTTCCGACTTGATGGGGGTCCTGGGGTGACCGATTCGGATCGTGTCGGTGACTGATTGAGGGCTCGCGCCCTTGTGAACTGGGTGTTCTTCACGCATCCAACACAAGAAGGGCGCGAGCCTTGTCCAACGATAGTTCCTTGCTGCTCGGTCTCGATGGCATCGTCGTCGATGCGGTCCGCGTCGGTCACGATGGTGTCCGGGTGCTCGAGGTCCGCACCGCCCCGGACTGGGTCGGCCGGTGCACGACGTGCCAGACCCGGTCCACTGCCGGCCACCGCGGTTGGGTGATCACCCGACCGCGTGATGTCAAGATGGGGCCAGGACGACCGCTGATGGTGTGGCGGAAGCGGAAATGGCTGTGCACCAACGACTCATGTGAGAAGAAGACGTTCACCGAGGCGACACCAGCGGTCCCACCGCGTGCCCGGATCACGCTACGGGCGAAGACCGAGATGGCCCACGCGGTCCTCGACGATGACCGGTCGGTGGTCGCGGTCGCTGACGCCTACGGCTGCACCTGGAACACCTGCCACGCCGCGGTGGCCACGACCGCCGATGCGGCCCTTGACGGTGAGCCCGAGCCGATCACCGTGCTCGGCATGGATGAGACCCGCCGCGGCAAGGCCCACTACGAGACCGACCCCGACACCGGCGCGCGGATCTGGGTCGACCGCTTCGACACCGGACTGGTCGACATCGCCGGCGCCGGGGGCCTGCTGGTGCAGATCAACGGCCGCTCGGCCAAACCCGTAGCCAACTGGCTCGCTGAGCGTGACCCAGCCTGGCGGGCCGCCATCGACTACGTGGCGATCGACATGTCGAACACCTACGCCAAAGCCGCCCGCGACGCTCTGCCCCACGCCCAGCTGATCGTCGACAAGTTTCACCTGGTCAAACGAGCCAACCAGACCGTTGAGGCGGTGCGCCGGCGCACCACTTGGGACAACCGGGGACGACGGGGCCGCAAAGCCGACGGCGAGTGGCTCAACCGGCGCCGGTTGCTGCGTGCTGCTGAACGTCTCACCGATGACCAGCACGCTCGCCTGGTCGCCGCCCTGGCCGCTGCTGATCCCGCCGGCAACATCCTGGCCGCCTGGATCGCCAAAGAGCTGCTGCGCGACGTGCTGGCCTGCGCTACGACCGGCGGCGCTCGCGCCGACGTCAACGCCGCCCTGTGGCAGTTCTACGACTTCTGCGCCGCCACCGCTGTCCCGGAGATTCACGACCTGGCAAAGACCATCGAAACCTGGCAGGCACCAATGATTCTCGCGATCACCACCGGCCTGACAAATGCCCGCAGTGAAGGCTACAACCGGATCGTCAAGCACGTCGGCCGGACCGCCTTCGGCTTCCGTAACCCCACCAACCAACGCCGCCGAGTACGGTGGGCCTGCACCCGCCAATCACGGCGAGCGCCACTCAGAGCCAGGCGGCTACGCCCCTGCTAACTCGGAAGAGCCCGTTTTGCAAGGTCCGGATCGGGGCGCACGTGGTCTCTCAGGCCCTGGTGGTGGCCACCGGGGTGTCCATCGACGGCACCCGCGAAGTGCTGGGGACCGCTGTCGGTGACAGTGAGTCTTATGAGTTCTGGCGTGAGTTTCTCGCCTCGCTGAAGGCACGTGGCCTCGCGGGGGTGCATCTGGTGATCTCTGATGCCCACGCCGGCCTGAAATCGGCGGTGGCCCAGCAGTTCGCCGGTTCGTCGTGGCAGCGGTGTCGGGTGCATTTCATGCGGAATCTGCACACTGCGGTCTCGGCCAAGCATGCTCCAGCGGTGACGGCGGCGGTCAAGACGATCTTTGCTCACACCGACCCCGAGGAGGTGGCCGAGCAGTGGGACCGCGTCGCTGACACCCTGGCGGAAAGTTTCCCGAAGGTCGCAGCAATGATGGGCGAGGCCAAGACCGATGTGCTGGCGTTCACCGCGTTCCCCAAGGCCCATTGGCAGAAGATTTGGTCGAACAATCCGATCGAGCGGTTGAACAAGGAGATCAAACGCCGCGCCGATGTCGTGGAGATCTTCCCCAACCCGGCTTCGTTTCTGCGCCTGGCGACCGCGGTGGTCATCGAATCCCACGACGAATGGCAAGTCACCCGGCGTTATCTCTCCGATGTCTCCATGGACGAACTACGGGCGGTCATCGCGAAGAAACACGCCGCGGAAGCACTTGCCAAACAACACCAAATCGCCTAGCGTTCAACATGACTCGTTGATCGCAACGCGTGAACCACGCCAGATCCGAAGTCCACCACTCAGCGGGACGCTATCTGATCGACACGCTGAATCAGCACCAGTGAGCGCCCCTGGTCGATCCGGTACAACAGGCGGTACGGTCCGCGCCGGGCGCTATACAGCCCGGTCAGTTCACGCCGGAGCGGCTTGCCAACGCGGTGCGGTTCGTGTGCCAGGTCGCCGAAAGCGAACTCAATCACGGCCGAGAGCACCCGTGGCGGCAGCTTGTGCAGGTCGCGCCGCGCGGTGCTGGTGAACCTAACCGTGTAACCCATCGGCTACGTTAGCCGGCACGCCGAGGCGCGCCGAACTCGGCACGAATTTCGTCCTCGCCGTACGTGCGCCCAGCGTCAATATCGGCGTCGGCCTCAGCAATCGATTCTTTGATCCCGGGCTGGGAAAGCCAGTAGAGCGTCTCTTGCAACGATTCCCACTCGTCGGCGCCGACGAGCACCGCCGCCGGTGCACCGTTCTTGGTGATCGTGATCTGATCCTGCGTTTGGGCGACCGCATCGACGTACTCGTTGAGCTTGTCCTTCATCTTCGAGATGGCCAGTATCCGCATGTCATCCACATTAGCCTAAATCACGGCCGATGATCGGCTTGAATTAAGGCCGATGTTCCTCGCCGCGGCCACGCGGCAACTCGCACCTGCCGAGCACGCACCGGTACCAGCAGGTATGTCCGCTGGATGTGGCTTCCGACCGAGCCGGTGTCGCTGATCTCTTCTGTCGATCCGGAACAAGTTGGCAACAAGCTGCGACGACTTGACGGCTGACCGGTTGCGTCCGGCTTCCCGAAACCATCGGACACTGGCGGCCGCCCCAGCGCGAACGCTGCTGCCAATCGACGAACCTCAGATCGGCATCACCCCGGCCGGACCCCAATCCGTCTGGATGTGGCAAGTGTCGGACGCGCAGCGGTTCCCGCCTGGCTGGCAATACGTCACAGTGACGAAATATTCGGGTGTCCCGGCTGCCGAATTATCTTCCCGCGCATAGCTGTCCGTTGACATCCGACGTTGGGCATTGTCGCGATATCTGAGGTATCGGCGTGTCTTTGCCAATCTATCTGAGGTACCGCCGGTAGCGTTATTTAGGTGCGTACGGCTCCGGCGGCGCTGTGGCCGCAGGTCAACGGTGGTGTTGAGCTTGAATTCAGCTCCACCGGAGGAGGGCGCTCGCGCTTGCCGCTAGCGGAGTGCGCCACGGCGGACTTTGAGTTGGACTGTTCACCTATCCGCGGTTTCCCGTCGTTTCGTGGACAGAGTAATTATCCAGGGATGTGGTGGTTTTCGACGACTCGTGAACACATCGGGTATGAGTCGTGGGTGGAGCGTGACCATTTGATGGCGCTGGATGCTGACCCCGCGGTCACTGGCGTTGCGTCGCAGCCGTTCCGGTTGCACTGGGGTGATGGCAGGCACCACGTGCCTGACTACTTCGTGCGTTTGTCCGACGGATCCGCGAGGGTTCTCGACGTGCGCCGCGATGACCGGATATCGGATGCTGATGCTGAGTTATTCGCTCGATCGGATCAGGCGTGCCGGTCGCTCGGATGGGCCTATCAGCGTGTGGGCGAGGCAGATCCGGTGGTGACGGCGAACCTGCGCTGGTTATCTGGGTATCGGCATCCACGGGTGTACCGCCCGGCGGTCGCTGCGGCGTTGGAAGCGGTGTTCGACTCGGCGCGGCCGCTGATGGCCGGTGTGAGATCGGTCGGCGAAGCGATCATGGTGTTGCCGGTGCTGTTCCACCTGCTGTGGCATGGGCGGCTGGGTGTTGACCTTTGCGGGGCCGTGTTGGCCGAGGAGTCGATCGTCGGCCCCGCCTTGTGGCGATGACGGGTATGCGTTCAGGTGTCATCCGTGAAGGCGATGAAATCCGTTTATCCGACGGGGTGTTCACGGTTGCCACACTTTCTGGTGGCGCAGCCAGGCTGACCGATGCGGTCGGCGGGCAGTCGGTGGTACCGCTGTCTCGGCTGCTGGGTGACACGACGTTGGAGTTGGTGTCGGGGTCGCGACCTGCTCTGTGTTCCGAGGAAGCCTTGGCCGGTGTGCCGGAGGCTGCCGCGGAGCGGGCCCGCTGGTGGGAACGGCACTTGATCGAGGTGTTGACGGGTCGACGGGTTGATGCCGAGGCAGGGAGTCGGCCGCGACCCGAGTTCGATCCGACGTCGTGTTCGCTGCGGCAGCGCGAGCTGACCAAGCTCGCCGAGCTGCAGTCGGCCGGCCACGAGATCAGCTTGAACACGTTGCAGCGGCAACGCTATGCCTACGAACGAGACGGCCTATTGGGCGTTGTCGATCGTCGTCACATCCCCCGCCGGCCGGTGTTCGGCCGCGTCGACGAGCGGCTGGTGGCCGCGATCCGGCAGGCAATCGATGACGAGACCGACCTGTCGACCGGGACGGTCAGCCGCTTGCAGCGACGGGTGACAAAATCGTTGGTGGCTCAATACGGCGCGCAGGACGCTCCGGCGATGCCCTCGCAGCGCACTTTCTATCGCCTGGTGAAGAGGTTGTCGGCGGGCCGGCACACGTTCGGGTCCGCGCGCACCCGCCGTTCGCTGGCCAAACAGCCAGGTAGCCCGTTCGGTGTGCTGACGGTGGCACGGCCCGGTGAGATGGTCGAGATTGATTCGACTCCACTGGATGTGCGGGTGGTCCTCGACGACGGGACGGTCGACCGGGTCGAGCTGACCGGCATGGTTGACGATGCGACCCGCTCAGTTCCGGCGGCGGTATTGCGGCCCACGACCAAAGCGGTCGACGCTGCGCTGCTGCTGGCGCGGGCACTGACGCCGGAGCCGATGCGGCCGGGATGGTCCGATGCGCTGCGCATGTCGCGCTCAGTGCTGCCGCACCGCTGCTTGACCGAAGTGGATCAGCGGTTGGCCGATGCGGCCGCCCGGCCAGTGATCGCCCCGGAGACCGTGGTGTGGGACCACGGGAAGGCCTATCTGTCGCAAACCTTCCGCCAGGCTTGTTGCACGCTGGGTATCAATCTGCAGCCCGCCCATCCCGACACGCCGACCGACAAACCCAAGATCGAGCGGACGCTGCAGTCGGTGGCCACCTTGTTCGCCCAGCATGTCGCCGGGTATGTCGGCTCCAGCGTCGAGCGGCGCGGCAAGAACGCCGAACAGGACGCGGTGTGGTCGATCGTGGAACTGCAAGCCCTGCTGGACGAGTGGATCGTCGCAGTCTGGCAAAACCGTCCCCACGACGGCTTGCGTGACCCCGTCACCCCGGGAAAACCCTTGACTCCCAACGAGAAGTACGCCGCTTTGGTCGAAGTCGCCGGGTATGTTCCGGTGCCGCTGTCGGCCGACGATTACATCGAGTTGCTGCCGTCGTGCTGGCGACGCATCAATTCCTACGGCATTCGGGTCAACAACCGCACCTACGACGCCAAGGCACTCAACCCCTACCGCCGCCAGCATTCGGGGGTGGAATCCAAGAAGGGCCAGTGGGAAGTGCATCACGACCCTTACGACGTGTCGCGGATCTGGGTGCGCAACCATCACGACGAGGGCTGGCTGGCCGCGACCTGGACGTATTTACGCACCCACCCGGTGCCGTTCGGCGAATCGATGTGGCAGCATGCGCGTACCGTGCTGGCCCAGCGCGGGCAGGATCAAGCGACCGAGGCCGAGATCGCCCGCGCGGCCGACGAACTGCTCGACCGAGCCGCACAAGGCCCCGAACCCTCCCGACAGGAATCGAAGGATCGCCGGGTGGCGGGCCGAACGCGGGCGACCACGGCGCCGGCGTGGCCACGGCCGGACGCCGCAGCACCCTCCGTTGAGGCAGATGCGCCGTCAGACGACGAAGACGACGGCGAGGACGCCGAGACCGCGCAGGTCATACCACTTCCGGTGTTTGATGCACGCAAGGAGGCTGAATCGTGGCGGCTGTGAACACGATTGCCCCGGTGAGCCAACTCGAGGATCGGCGCCAACCCACCACCACGCTGGAGGGTTGGCGCCGTTTCGTTGATGCGGATCCACCCGAGTTCATCCTGTTGCCCGATGCGCAGTGGAGCGCCCTGTCGGAGGCCGAGCGGACCAACTACAACGAGGCCCGCGTCGCTCATCACAGTGAATTGGTCGTGGTCACCACGTCGGCGATCCAGCGCATCACCAACGAGGGCCGGCTGCTGACGCTGCTCAACCAACGCGAGATCGGCGCCCGGCGCGGACTGATCATTTCCGGGGCAGCCGCAACTGGGAAGACCACCGCGGTCAAACAGCTCGGTCGGTTTCACGAACTGCGTATCCGGACACGATTCGCCGACAAGTCCCGGATTCCGGTGGTGTATGCGACGGCGCCGCCGAAAGGCTCGCCGCGCAAACTCGCGATGGAGTTCGCCCGATTTCTGGGCCTTCCGATGATACAACCGCGGATGAACGTCACCGACATCTCTGATGCTGTCTGTCAGGTCCTCATCGACGCCCGCACCGACATTGTGATCGTCGATGAGATCCACAACCTCAACCTCGACACCCGCGCCGGCGAAGAACTGTCCGATCATCTGAAGTACTTCACCGAACACCTACCGGCCACCTTCGTCTACGCTGGCATCGACGTCGAGCGCTCCGGCGTGTTCACCGGCACCCGCGGCCGCCAGCTCGCCGGGCGCTGCGGCGTGATCAACACCAGCTCGTTCCCATACGCCGGAGAATGGAAGTCGCTGGTGGCCGCGATGGAAGGCACCCTGCGGCTGCACCGTCACAACGCGGGAACGCTGGTCGCCGAGGCCAAGTACCTGCATCAACGCACCGGCGGCATGATCGGCAGCCTGGCGCACCTGATCCGCGCGGCGGCGATCCGCAGCATGCTCGACGAAACCGAAAGCGTCACCCGAGAGCTGATGGACACCGTGCTCATCGACTACGCGGCCCAAACATCGGCACAACGCAGTGCCAGCTGAGGTGTCTACCGCCCCGGCGTGGCCCCAGGGGCCCGTGGCGCCGTTACCCCGAACCGTCACACCGTTTCACACCGAGACCGTCCAGTCCTACCTTGATCGCCTCGCGCACGCCAACCATGTGAAACCCCGGCAGCTGCGGTGCTACCTGGCCGACGGTCCCGCGATCTGCCGTCCCAGGCCGGACTGGTTGGCAACCGCCAGCAACCACCCTTTAGTCACTCTTGATGCCCGACTAATAGGGCTGGCCGACCGCGACCGCCACACCACCCGACAACGCCGCCACGCCCGGCCCGCATGCCGGCTCTGCATGGCACGCCGCGGGGTCTACGAGCCCGTCTACTGCTGGTTGCCCGACTACGCCACCGTCTGCCGCCAACACCGCAGATGGATCGGTCCGGGCACCCACACCCTCGATGATCAACGCGATCTGCGCTGTGCACCCGTCGTGATCGCCGCCGCGCAGCGCCATGCCCGACTGCACCGCCGCCACAACAACACCGCGCGCTTCGCGGTCAAGGATGCCGCGCGGATCCACCGCTGCTGGTCACGCAGCGCGGGCCTGTTCACGCTGCCGCCCGCCCACGCCGACGTCGACGCCCACATCGCCGCCTACCCCGATCTGATCGCCTTGGCCGCCATCCTGGCTGACGCTCGCGTCCGGATCTGGAACACCGTGGCAGCAACACCCGCGCGAGCCCGCGCCGTCGATGCGGTCTACGTCAGTATCGGCGGCCGGTTTCCCCGGCGCCGCGACCACACCCGCCCCATCGAACAGTGGATCTATGATCAGCAACTCAGCGCCACACGCGTCAACCGGCCCGACTCCAAGGCAGGGAACGAGCCCGCAACGTAGTGCAACGTCGGCTAATCGCCCTCATTCGGCCGAGAAGTGGGTGCGCGTCGGCCACGGCCAGCGCGGGTGTCCGTTCTCGTTTGACCTGAGGCACTGTTTGGTGCCTGACCTGCGGTGAAATTATCGCCGACCTGTGTGGTTGCGGGTTCGCTGTCGTTGTGACGGTGGGCGGTGAGGAAGTCGTCGACGATGCGTGTGCAGTCGTGGGCAGTCATGGTGCGTAGGCCGGTCATTCGCGCGAAGGCGAATGGCCCGATGAGTTGGCACAGTACGAGTTCGACGTCGAAGTCGCCGAGTTCGGCGCGGGCTTCGGTGCTTTGCAGGATGGCGTCGAAGGGTTGTCGGTATTGGTCAATGACTCGTGCGCGTAGCGCCCTGGGGGCGTGCTCACCGCTGGTGTGATCGGTGGTTGCGGTGGGGCCCAGGGCGAGCCAGGCCAGCGCGGTGACGTGCAGCGGAGCGTCGGCGAATAAGGCGGCCTGGCGGGTGAGCAGTTCGATGAGCCGTTCGCGCAGCGTTCCACTGGCCGGTGCGGGCGGGGTGACTTGAGGTAGCAGCCGCTCGAAGGTCGCTGCGAGCAACTGCGACGAGTTGTTGAAATGGCGGTAGAGGGTGGTGCGAGCCACCTTGGAGGCTTTGGTGACCGCATCGATGGTGACGGCCTCAATGCCGCCGCTGGTGAGCAGTGCGGCCGCTGCGTCCAGTAGGCGATTGCGGGATCGGATCCGGCGGGGGTCGATGTTGTCATCGTCGTTGCCGTCGTCGTGGCCGAACTCCAGCCGGCTGCTCACCCTCGCTCACCTCGCTGCTTCCGCGTTTTTGGCCGGCGTTGCGCGCTTAGGCCGACGGTTATGGCACTAACGGTAGCGCAGCGAAACGGTTCGTAGTGGGAGCGCCGTAGTGTCCGTTCGGCCTCCGTGGCTCGCAGTTAACGCTACTACTAGTAGCGGAGCGCTACTAGTAGTACTATTTGTGCATCACCCGAGGATGTGTCGACGGAGGCGCCATGTACCCCCAATGGATTCAAGCGTGCGTTGTGCAACGCGTGTCGCTGCGTGATGGGCTGGTGTTGGACTTCGATGACTGCAATGAGGTGGTCATTTACCGCCCGCTGCGGCTTACGCTGCCCGCCGTCGGTGACTTTCCGGTCGAGGCAGTGTTCATCGATCCCGGCCGGGTCGCGACTCATGAGCGCCCACTGCTGGATCTCGCCGGCGCGGTGTGCACGCAGGCATGGTGCGGCGATGGTGGTGGGCTGCACCTTGGTTTTTCCAGCGGACACCGCATCGATGTTGACGCCCACCCGCAGGTCACCGCCTGGGAGTTGTACGGCAGGCACCACGGCTACATGGCGTGCCTGCCGCATGGGCGGGTCCGGGTGGTCCGCTATGACATCCCCGAGGCCGACGACGCCGAGGTAGATCTCGCCGCACGTCGTTAATGGTCTATTCCGCGCTGCGTCGCGCGTGCGCCGCTGAATAGCGCATGTATCGACGATGTGGTACTGCGAGTAGCGTAGCGATATCGATAGTTTCGTTTGATGGAGGTGTGGTGGCCGACGGCGATCGGGACTTCTCGGGTACCACGGCGACACTGCTGAAGCGCAATGGTCGTTCGACCCCTACGGCCGATTCCAGCGAGTACAGCGCGCGGTTGGCGGCGCTGGCTGGGTTCACGGTGCGGCACAAGGCGCTGGTGATGGGGGCATGGGTCGGCGTTGCGGTGGTGCTGGCGCTGTTGTTTCCCCAGTTGGAGACGGTGGTGCGGCAGCAGTCGGTGAACCTGCTCCCGCGCGATGTGCCGTCGTTTCAAACGGTGGACCGCATGAGCGCGGCGTTCGGCGAACAGGGTTCCAAAACGATGGTGTTCGTCGCGATGGAAGACCCCGCCGGGTTGACCCCCGCGGCGCGGCAGCACTACGACCAGCTGGTGGCGCGGCTGCGCGCCGACACCGATCACGTCTTGCTGGTTGAAGACCTGCTGGCCGACCCGGTCACCGCGGCCCACGCGGTCAGCCACGACCACCAGGCTTGGTATCTGCCGGTGGGCGTGGCCGGCACGCTGGGTGATCCCACCGCGGCCGCCTCCGTGCAGGCGGTGCGTGGCATCGCCGCTGGGGTGTTCGCCGGCACGTCGACCACGGCGTATGTGACGGGGCCGCCGGCGACGTTCAGTGACATGATCGCTTCTGCCGAGCACGACCTGCTGCTGATTTCGATCGCGACTGCAGGTCTGATCGCGCTGATCCTGCTGATCGTGTACCGGTCGGTGTTCACCGCGCTGCTGCCGCTGCTGGTGATCGGGGTGAGCCTGGCCGTCGGGCGCGGTGTGCTGTCCGCACTGGGCGAGATGGGTATGCCTGTCTCGCAGTTCACCGTGGCGTTTATGACCGCGATCCTGCTGGGCGCGGGCACCGATTACACGGTGTTTTTGATCAGCCGCTATCACGAGCAGCGCCGCGCGCAGGTGCCCGCCGATCAGGCCGTTATCCACGCTACAGCCAGCATCGGCCGGGTGATCCTGGCCTCGGCGGCCACCGTCGCGTTCGCGTTTTTGGCGATGGTCTTCGCCCGCCTGAGTGTGTTCGCCGCGCTCGGCCCGGCGTGCGCGGTCGCGGTGCTCGTCGGATTCGCAGCCACGGTCACGCTGCTGCCGCCGGTGCTGGCGCTGGCCGCCAAACGCCGTATCGGCGAACCAAAATCCGATCGGACCCGCCGGTACTGGAACAGCGTCGCCGTCGCGGTGGTCCGGCGCCCCGGCCGGTTGCTGATCACCAGCCTGGTCATCCTGCTGGCTCTGGCAGGAGTCGCGGCGACGATGAAAATCAGCTACGACGACCGCAAAGGCCAGCCCACCAGCACCGCCAGCAACCAGGGCTACCAGCTGCTGGACCGCCACTTCGGCAAAGATATCGTCATCCCCGAATTCCTGGTCGTGGAAAGCCCCACCGACATGCGCACCGGTAAGGGGCTGGCCGACCTCGACGAAATGGCCTCCCGCATCTCCCAGATTCCCGGCGTCAAAAAAGTTTCCGGGGTCACCCGGCCCACCGGAGAGCGCCTCGAGCAGGCCCAACTCTCGTGGCAGAACGGCCAGATCGGCGACAAGTTGGCTGGCGCCGTCGCCGACGGCAACGAACGCAAGGACGATCTCGCCAGGCTCACCGACGGCGCCGACCAACTCGCCGGCGGGCTCGCTCAGCTTGACACCACCCTGCGCAGCGCTTTGACACCACTGACCGGGATACTGGCTCAAGCTCAGTCCGCCGGCACTCAGGTTCAGCGGTTCCAGCCTTTGCTGCAACAGCTTTCAGCCACCGCCCCGGCCGTCGACAAAGCCATCCAATCCGGCCCCGGGCTGCGGCCCCTGGCCGAACAAGCCCAAAACGCCATCGCCATCCTCAACCCCCTCGTCGGCGCCCTCAACACCTCCCCGTGGTGCGCCACCACACCGCAGTGCGCCCAAATCCGCGATCAAGTTCAGATTCTGGTGAGCTTGCGCGACAGCGGATTCTTCACCGAGGTCGCCGACCTCGGCGACCACTACAACCCCGACACTAATGCCACCGTGGCCGGCACCCTCGCCAATGTCCAAACCGCGGTCACCGCCTTGGACAAGGCCTTCGGAGCCCTCGGTGATCCCGCCGACCTGGCCGGCAACATCAGTCGACTCCAAGACGGCATCAGCCAACTCGCCGCGGGCGCCCAAGCACTGGCGACCGGCGTGCACACGCTGGTCGACAGCAACATCGAACTGCTGTCCGGGATGAACCAGATCGCCACCCAACTGCAGAACTCCGCTCGCGCCAGCGCCTCCTCGGACTCCGCCAGCGGCTTCTACCTGCCCGCCAATGTCTTTGAGAACCGCCGATTCGCCGATGTAGCGAAACAATTCCTGTCAGCCGACGGCAAAACCGCACGCTTTGCCATCGAATCGACCCCCGACCCCTACAGTGGCGCAGCAATCCGCCTGGCACACAAGATCGTCGACGTTGCCAACGCGGCGCGGCCCAACACCTCACTGGCCGACGCCTCCGTCTCGGTTGCCGGGTTCCCCGCCGTCAACTCCGACATCCAGCGATTGCTGCGGGCGGACTTCGCCCAACTGGCCATCGCCACCCTGCTCATTGTCGGGCTCATCCTGGTGGTGTTGCTGCGCGCCATAGTGGCCCCGTTGTACCTGCTGGGCACCGTCGTTTTGAACTACTTGGCCTCACTAGGCATCGGCGTTCTGATATTCCAATGGGGCCTCGGATACGAAATCGCCTGGCCGGTACCCCTGTTGGCGTTCATCATCCTGGTAGCAGTCGGCGCCGACTACAACATGCTGCTCGTCTCACGGCTGCGCGAAGAATCCGGACCCAATATCCGCGTCGGCGTACTACGCACCGTCGCCAACACCGGCTCCGTCATCACCTCAGCCGGCCTGATCTTCGCCGCCAGCATGTTCGGCCTCACCACCGGCTCGATCGCCATCATGATCCAGGCCGGACTCATCATCGGCTGTGGGCTACTCCTCGACACCTTCCTGGTGCGCACCCTCACCGTCCCCGCCATCGCCACACTGCTGCGCGAAGCCAGCTGGTGGCCCAACGTGCGGCACCGTCATCGCGGCCGGCGTGCCGCATGAGTTGCTGATCGTACATCCACTGGTGGACTGGCCAGGCATGGTCAGGGCGTTCCGGGAACCGGTGAGCGAGGCTGACGTGGACTGTGTCGACGGCGCGAGCGCGGGCCGGGGTTTCTGGCGGCATCTTCAGGTCCCAGCCGGACCAAGCAGGACCCGCTGATGGCTGACAAACCCCGGCCGCGCGCTGGACCAGGCGTTCGGAATCCTCCCGCCCCTACCCCACAGGCGACTCCGCTCCAGAGACAACTGAGACCCCATCAAGCTCGCTCGCTGCCACGAAAGTCGACCTACCCCAGTTCAAATGGCAAACCGTCCGTTGCCGGTCGTCACTTGATCTGAGGCACCGCAGGTCAGGGTCCCAGACCTGCCCCAGATAGATCGACAACGGACAATAGCTTCCGAGGAACAGGAAGCGGGGTGCCGCGCTCCGAAGATCCGCCAACATCGTTCTGGCGCTCGCCACGTGGACTTGTGGGTCCGGCGATGTGTCTGATCTTCGCTTCGCTCGCGGTGACTTCACCCGGCCTGGTGGGCCGCACGACCCGTTGCCGCCGAGCTGCCGAGGTCGCTTCGGTCCAGGGCGTGCCCCGTGGCGATGGCGGACTTCCATCTACTCGTGCCAGTGACGGCCGCCCAGTTCGAATGCAAGAGCGCCATCAGTGTTTCGTGGACCTGTTGCGCACTAGCGGAGCCGGCATCGTTTGCGATGTCGACTGCGCCGGTGGCGTCGGAGATCACCTTGGTGATCCGGTTGTCCGCATCCGCCTCGTATTTGGCCACGATGGGATGGTTCTCGCAGGTCGGTGACCCGGCTGCGAAGACCGGCGCTCCAGCCGGAAACTCGTGCTTGACCACCACGACCGGGATGTCGCTAGCCTTCGCTGCAGCCATCCACACGTTCCCAGGGATCACCACCTTCCACCTCGCCGCTCCCCTTCTCGTTTTCGGTGAGGTAGTCCGCCAATACTCCGATGCCGGGTGGTCCGTCGATGTCTGGTCCTCGGATTCAGGTCCCGTCCCGACGTGCGACGGGCCGACCCTTGGCGATCTCGCCGGGCCTGAAGTCACCGACGAAGCGGATCTCATCGTGTTTCCGTCATGGCCGCTGGACCTTCCTGACCCAGGGACTGACTTGGTGGATCGAGTTGTCTCTGCTCACCGACGAGGAGCCCGGATCGCAGGCTTCTGCCTAGGGGCATTTCCAGTAGCGGCGACAGGACTGCTCGACGGTCGACGCGCGACGACGCACTGGGCAGCGGCCGGTCGCTTCGCAACGGAGTTTCCCGATGTCGATCTGGAAGCTGACGCCCTCTACCTGGACCATGGCGATGTGCTCACCTCCGCGGGTACGGCATCCTCCCTCGACGCCAGCCTCCACCTCGTCCGTGCCGCGCTGGGGTCAGACGCAGCGCGAACGATCGCCCGGCACCTCGTGGTGGCACCGCACCGCGATGGGGACCAAGCCCAATACATCGACCGGCCGATCCTTGATGCCGACGCCACCCCGCTCGGCGAGACGATCACCTGGGCCTTAGCGCATCTCGATGACAGCCTCGACGTCGAGACCTTGGCCGCCCATGCATCCATGAGCCCTCGCAACTTCTCCAGACGCTTCAGAGAGGCGACAGGCCTGAGTCCGGCGCGATGGGTGCTCGCACGCAGACTCGATGAGGCACGGCACCTCCTCGAGGCCACAAGCTGGCCAGTCACGCGGGTAGCGAAAGCGTGCGGTTTCGCCAGCGCGGTCACCTTCCGCCAGAACTTCGTAGCGCGGTACGCCACTACCCCGACCTCGTACCGCAGCCGCTTCACCACCGCTGAGGACTAGCTCGGCCCGCGACAGCATCACTGCGACGCTCCTCAGCTGCGCTGGTCAGATGCCCGAATGCGTCGTACCTCTCGGGAAGTGACCAAAAGTTCGAATTGCCTTCTCGGCGCGGGCGTTCGAGGGCAGACCGGCCCCTTTCCGGCGACAGTCACGCGGATCACTCCGGGGTGGTCACCGCCCCCGGCGAATTCGCTGAACCCGCCTGTCGAGTATCGAGCTACGGCGTCGAGGAAGACGGCATCCGGGCGTGCCATATCGCGATCCGGTTGTCGCACACGGTGATCTTGACTCGCCAGTACATCCCGGAGGGACTCATTCCCGGCAGAATGCGCAATCGGTGGTAGCCGCATGGGGTAGGACCTGAACCCGTTGCAAGATGCGGATCGGGGTTCATAAAGCCAACTGCGCCAGTACGTGCTCGTGCATCCCGGCGTCGAAGGCCACCAGTCGCACCTCGTCGACCCGAGTGTGGACGGCGGCAATGGTTTCGATGGCGGCGGCGATGGCATCTCGCTGCGGCCAGCCGTAGGCGCCGGCGCTGATGAGCGGAAAGGCGACGACTCGCGCACCAAGTTCGTCGGCAACCTCCAAAGCCCGACGGTAGCAGGACTCCAGCAGTGAACGGTCTGTCTGGCCGGCGTTGAAATTCGGACCGACCGTGTGAATGACCCACCGGGCAGGCAGGTCGCCTGCGGTCGTCCATCCCGCGTCACCGGTGGCCAGCCCGTTGGGGAACCTCTTGATGCAGTCGCGCAGAATGGCGGCGCCGCCGGCGCGATGGATCGCGCCATCCGCGCCGCCACCGCCGCGCATAGCGCTGTTGGCTGGATTGACTACGGCGTCGCCCCGCTGCTCGGTGATGTCGCCGCAAACCGCGGTGATAGTCGGCATGCTGCTCAGTATGCCTGCGTGAACATGACGGGGCGCCGCCATCCGCTCTCTAACGCAGCGGACCCGTCACGCTCAGCGTCATCGATGTTGCAACGCCGTCGCTTTACCGTTGCGGCGGCGGCGGGGCTACCGGCTGACACGCATTGGCGCCTGGGTTCCACCAGTTGCCAGGACCGCAATTGGGCGGCGCTGACGGCTGGCAGGCATTGGCGCCCGGGTTCCAGAAATTGCCAGGACCGCAATCAGGCGGTTGAGCCGAGCCAACGCCGGGCGCTACCGCTGTCACATACACGCCCGGTGCGAACGCCACGGCCGCGGCGCATGCCATGCGAAAAACGAACTTCCCCATGATTGCCTCCCTCCTCGGAAGTGTCCAGATCCCCGATCTGGATGTCGATCCATTAGCACTACCCCCTCCGGCGGAGTCGCAATCACGAATTCCACCGGGGACGCGTGGACGCCAATAGTCGCGGTGACGAAATGAAGGCCACGAGCACGGTGCGTGACATTGCCTGTGCAGGCACAGGAAGCAGCCACCACGGCGCCGTGTGAAACGATGGACTGGTTGATTTTGCTCGGTGCAAGAAGAGTAAGAGAACTCTCGGTCACCCGCGGTCGGCGCGCATCGCGGTCAACCACATACTGTTGCTGCGCCCCACGGAATAGATCTGGTAGCCATGACACCTTCTCGCCCGGTATCGGCCACCGCTGGTACCGCGGTTCCCGGCGATGACACCGGCATCGCGCTGCCGGTCGGTCCCGGAGAGTTGTTGAGCTGTGGGAGCGGATATCTGACCCGTGCGCTGCGCAGCTACGGAACTCTGGCGGCAGACAATGCGGTAGCGAACGTCACCGAGTTCGCGGAGGTCGGCGGCGGAAGCACCGGCCGCAAGGCTCGGCTGTCGGTGGAGTACGCCGGTCGTGATCCGCAGCTGCCCACCGAACTTTTCGCGAAGTTCTCCCGCGATCTCGATGACCCCGTTCGTGATGCCGGCAGAACACAGATGAAGGCCGAAGTTCGCTTTGCCGAGTTGGCTCGCACCCCCGGATTTCCGATCACCGTGCCCGCCACGCTGTTCGCCGACTATCACAGCGAGTCCGGCACCGGACTGCTGATCAGCGAGCGGATCATGTTTGGTGACAACGGAATCGAGCAACAACACCACAAGTGCCTGGACTATGAGATGCCTGATCCGCTGGATCACTACCGGACCGTGACGGTCTCGCTGGCCAGGCTGGCCGGCTGGCACCGCAGCGGTGCCGCCGGCGGTGCGATCGACGACTTCCCCGTCGGCCTTCAGGCAGCCAGTGTCGGCGAGCGGCGTCCCCTCAGCGAAAACAGATTGGCGCGGCAGCTGGCACGTCTCACCGACTTCACCAGCACCCATCCCCGGCTGTTCCCCGCCGGCGTCCGCGCACCGCACTTCCTTTCGGGCTTCGCAGAACAGGTACCTATGATCGCTCGGGCAGAAGCGGCGGTGTGGCGGCACCTGGCAGCTGATCCGAACCACATCGCGCTGTGCCATTGGAACGCCAACGTCGACAACGCGTGGTTCTGGCGTGACGCCGACGATGTTCTGCAGTGTGGCTTGATGGACTGGGGATGCGTCAGTCAGATGAATGTGGCGATGGCGCTGTGGGGTGCGATGTCGGCGGCCGAGACCGCCTTATGGAATGAACATTTCGATGCACTGGTGACGCTGTTCGTCACCGAGCTGGCCGCCGCGGGCGGCCCGCCGATCGACCCGGGCGAACTGACCCGCCAGGTCCTGATCTATGCCGGCATCATGGGGGTCAGTTGGCTGCTTGACGTGCCGGCACTGATCTCCTCCCGCCTCGGTGAATCAGCCCGGGCGATGACCAGGTACGACGCACCGATCAAACACGACGAAAGCGTCCGCGCTCCGCTGCAGAAGTTGGTCAACGTGCTCAACCTGTGGCAGACGCGTGACATCGGCGCACTGCTGGCCGGCCTTTGACAACCCACGTTTGCGGTCGGGCTGGTAACCACGTGCGTTACTTGATCGCCATCGCTGCGACCGGACTACCCCGGATGCGCCGCTCAACGGCAGCGGCGATGCGGCGAACATGAACTCGTACACCCCGTCGGCCCTCGAATCGGCCGAGAGCGTATCGAGGTCGAAGATCTCCCCGAACGCCAGGCCGGTGTGCACCAGACACACGATGTGCAGCGGCTCCCAGCAATCGATTTCGCTGGGCAGCACCTCGATCCCCCAGGTGTCGGTCGCGACGGCCGCGATGTCTCTGTCATGCAGCCACGGCGCGGTGTGCAACGATAATCCGGGTGACGGGCCGCCGGCATAGTCGCCCCAGCAACCTCGACGGGCGGTCATGAAACCGGTCCGGATGAGCAGTGCATCGCCGGAACGGATTTCGAGACCCTTGGCGTCGAGGTATTCCTCAAGATCATCGGTGGTGATCGCATACCCGAGCTCGAGGGATTCGACGCCGCGGTCTGCGGCCAGGTCGACGAACACCCCGCGGGTCACGATTCTTGCCGTCCAGTTGTGCACGGTCTTGCCGGTTTTGACCAATCCCGCGGCCTCGCGAACCTTCTCCGGAGTGATGAGATTGATGGTGCCGAGCTGATCATCGGCTCCCCATCGGCCCCAGTTGGAGCAGCGGTCGATGTAGCTCTGCAGGATGGCGAGGTCATCAGACATCGCAGCTCCTCTCACCGTCGCAACCGCGGCAGCTTCCACCGGCGAATCTACGTCCTACAAACGCCGAGTGGACGGCGGATCACCCAACCGCGGGCACATCCACCAGGCCGGTGAACCCGCTGGGGGCGTGAGGCCCGATCACCAGCTGTTCGAGCACCCCGATGCCGGTGCGGTCCCCCCACCGCGCCCGCATGACCTGCTGGACATGAATGTTGTCCAGTGCAAGGTTGTCGAGCTCTGAGACCGGGGTCTGCTCGCCACCCACGGCGAGTTCCTCGTGCCACAGGCCGTGCGACCACCGGGGATGGAAATACCCTGCTCCCTTCATCCGGAAGGTCAGCAACGGCTGTAGCTCAACGCTTTCCGCGGCGTCACCGCGGCGGAAGTCCAGGCGCGCCCCACGAGAGCGGCGCAGCCCCGGCGCCCAATCGATCGTGTGACTGACATCGACATGCTCGACACCGTCCTGGGGACCGTAGACCGGATCACCGGGCCGCAGAATGGGCAGCACGGCTCCGCTTTGAGCCCATGAGGCCCCGGTCTGATCCTCGAAGGTCAGGTAGTGCAGCGCGACGTCGTCGAAATTCAACGGGGCCCAGAGAAAAAATATCTGCCCCGCCGACGGTTCGGGCGCCGCCGAGGCCGGTAGCCCCACTGGACGCAGACCCCAGGAGCGGTCCTTGGTGCCGTAGACGGTCTGGTTGTCGAAGTCGTTGGTGGCCCCGTCGACCGTCAGCGATCCCGCCCACCGGCCCAGCTGGGAGGCACGTGTCATGTCGATGGCCAACCGGGTGCCCACGTAACGGGTCTGGCGGGGTTCCTCGTACCCGGCGGTGCGCGCCGTGAACGTCATATCGGCGCCCAGCCCGTACTCGGGTGCGTCGACGACGACACGGTTGATGCGCATCGGTTCGACGATCTCGATCCTGATGGGCCCGATCGCCGTCTGGGTGCGATCCAACGGCGCACGGCCGGAGGCGAAAACCGAGCGCTGCACCCCGTCACTGACCACACTGAGTGCGGCGTCGATGACGCCCCGGTTCGGGTAGATGCCCAGTGCCACAGCGAAATAGAAGTCTTTGGTGTAGCCGTTGAACCAGAACCTGTCGTAGTGGTCGGGGTTGCCGTTGCCGGCGTGCGCCAGTGCTACCGGGGCCTGATGGACGGGGTAGTCGTCGAACGGTGTCAACACGGCGGTGCTCTAGCTGTCCAGCAGTGCCTCGGTGCCCAGATCGCTGATCTGGGCGCATGCCCGGCGGATCATCGTCAGGAACATCGCGTCGCCCCGCTCGGTGCGTTCGACGAGCATGGCGGCCGGCGCCAGGAAGAACACCGCGTAGGCCGCCTGACGTCGGTAGTCGTTCCAGCACTGTGTCCAGTCGTAGCCGGACACTCCGGCGGCGGTGAGCGCGTCGAAGTAGGAGCGGACCAGTTCCTGCTCGTGGGCCGCCCGAAGTTCCGGATCCAATGCGGTGCCGAGCAGGAACGCCACATCGATCAATCCGTTGCCCCGGTCGACGGTCTGCCAATCGACCACCGCCACGGGCACGTCGCCACCCTTCGCGTCGAAGAGCATGTTGTCGGTTCGGAAGTCGCCGTGTACGACGGTGATCGGGCCTTGCGGTTCGGCGGGTTGTTGCGCGTGGACGCTGAGCCGGCGCATCCGCCCCGTGATGTCGGGTCCCAGTTGGGTGGCGTACCGTTCGCAGAACTGCTCGATCAACAGCGGAACGACCTCGGCGAGAATATCGGCGGTGTTGCGGCTGTGGTTGAGCCAGTCGTGGTCGCCGAACTCCGAGCGACCCCAGAACGGCGCGTGCAATGCCGCCGCCTGGGCAAGCGCGCAGCGGGCGTGCTCGACGGTGAACCCACTGAGCTGGTCGACCGCGGCCACTGGGGTCATGTTCTCCAGGAGCAGCACGAACTGGCCTGTGGCGGGGTCGATGTCGCTGTAGAGGTAGCCCGGTGTCGCCACGGCGGTCTGGTCGCGCAGGTTCTGGTAGAACCGCACCTCACGCTCGTAGAGCCGCTGCATGACGGCGGCCTGGCGGCTGTTGGCGTCGTCGGCCGGTAGTTTGGCCACCACACTGGCCGGCCCGCCCGAATCGGCCCGGTCGTAGCTGAGGGTGAACACCAGCGTGTCTGCGACCTGGCCGGTGCCGATGGGCGCTGCGGTCACGGCGGTCACCGTGGCGTCGGTAAGGGCGCCGCAGTGCCGCAGCACCTGGGTGAACCATTCTGCGCTCATGCCGTGGCGGTCGACGAGCGGCGGCGGAATCGCGACGGTGCTCACAGCTAGCACCATAACCGCAGGACTGTCCCGGCCACAGCTCAATCGGAGCCGCCGGCGGCATCAATCGCCCGGTAGATCCGCTGCTGACTCACCGGCCGCGGGGTGCCGAGCTGTTGAGCCCACAGGCTGACGCGCAGTTCTTCGATCTGCCAACCGATGTCGCGCACGTCGGCGGCGGTGCGCCGAGCCGGGGGCAATTCGGCGAGCAGTTCGCCGTAGGCGTCCTGCACGGCGTGTACCTGGTCCATCCGCTGCCGGTCGGCGGTGCTGGCGTGCGGCAGCTGGTCGAGGCGCCGCCGGATCGCGGCCAGATAGCGGGTGATGTCGGTCAGGCGTGCGCGCCCCGCGGTGGCGACGAAGCCGGGCGCCAACAGCCGGTGCAGCTGGTCGCGAATATCGGCGACGGCGTCGCGGTGGGCGGCCAGCGGCTGCGCGGGCACCAGCAGATCGACGTCGCGGGCGGCGGCGAGCAGCTTTTCGACGCGAACCACGATGTCCTGCGTCGTCGCGGGCAGGGCCGTGCCCACCGCGGCCCGCAGCGTGGAAAACGCCTCGCGCGTCCATACCGGGCCGTCCATCAGCGACTCGACTGCCGCGTCGGCGCAGTCATCGAGCAGGGCGGTCAGTGACCCGTCCGGGTTGGCCTTCAATGCCAACCGGGTGCCCGGATCCAGCTGCCGCTCAATCGCTTTGACGGGCGATGGGACGCAGCAGCGCAGCAGCCGTCGGATGCCGGCCGTCATGGCCGTGGCCTGTTCGCCGGCGGTGGCAAAGACTCGTAGGTCGGTGGCGGTACCGGTGTCGACGTACGCCGGATAGCCGCGGACCACCCGCCCGCTGACCACGTGCTCAACCACCTGCGGCAGGTCCTCGAGGTCGGCGGGCCAGTCGCGCAGTCCGCTCCGCTGCAGCTCACCGGCGACCACCCCGGCGACCGCGTCGCGCGCCGACGCGGCGAAGCGCTCCTGCAGGGCGCCCAGGTCCTCCCCGCGCGCCAACTCCGAGCCGTCGGCAGCTTCGATGCTGAACGTCACCCGCAGATGGGCAGGCAGCCCGCTCAGATCGAACGACTCGATGGGCACCAGGACACCGGTGCGCCGTCGCAGCTCGCGTTGCAGCGCGGCCAGCAAGGAGCCGCCGTCGGGGTCGAGCGCGGGCAGCACTGCGCGGGCGGTGTCGGGGGCGGGCACGAAGTTTCGCCGCAGCTCCTTGGGCAGCGAGCGGATCAGCGCGGTCACCAACTCCTCGCGTAGTGCCGGCACCTGCCACGTGAAGGCGTCACCGCCGAGCCGGGCCAGCACATCGATCGGCACGTGCACCGTGACGCCGTCGTCGGCGGCATCGGGCTCGAACCGGTAGCTCAGCGGCAGGCTGGCGTCACCGGTCTGCCAGCTGTCGGGCCGGCCGGCGACAACCGCGCCATCGGCACGCAGCAGATCGTCGCGGCTCAACGTCAACAGGTCGGGGGTCTGACGCCGTTGCTTTTTCCACCAGCCGTCGAAGTGCCGGGCGGAGACGACGTCGGCCGGTATCCGGGCGTCGTAGAACGCGTAGATCTCGTCGTCGTCGACGATCAGATCGCGACGGCGGGCCCGGTCCTGCAACTCGTCGAGCTCAGCCCGCAACCGCGCGTTGTCGGCCACAAAACCGTGGCGGCCCTGCCAGTCGTCCTCCACCAGCGCGTGCCGGATGAACAGCTCGCGGGCCAGCGTCGGCTCGACCCGGGCATAGCCGACCCGGCGCCGCGCCACCAGCGGCAGCCCGTACAGCGTCACCCGTTCGTAGGCCAGCACCTCACCGCGCTGCGCATCCCAGTGCGGTTCGCTGTAGCTGCGCTGCACCAACTCCCCCGCCACCCGCTCGATGACGTCGGGCTGGATGCGCGCCGCGGTGCGCCCGTAGAGCCGGCTGGTCTCGACCAGCTCGGCCACCACCACCCACCGCGGCGGTCGTTTGGCCAGCACCGATCCGGGCGCCAACACGAACCGGGAGTTGCGCGCCCCCAGATAGTCGCGCCCGTCCACCCGACGCATCCCCACGTGCGACAGCAACCCCGCCAGCAGCGCCGCGTGCACCCGGGCCCGGCCGGCCGGCTCGTCGACATCGACCCCGGACTCATCCAGGCCCAGATCCCGCGCGACGCTACGCAGCTGCCCCACCAGATCCTGCCACTCGCGGATTCGCAGATAATGCAGGAACTCGTTTCGGCACATCCGCCGGAACGCGCTGGCGCTCAGCGTCTTTCGCTGTTCATTGAGATACCGCCACAGATTCAGGTAGGACATGAAGTCCGACTCGTCGTCGGCAAAGCGAGCGTGCTGGGCGCGGGCGGCCTCCTGCCGGTCGGTTGGGCGTTCCCGCGGGTCGGGGATCGTCAGCGCCGCCGCCACCACCAGCAGCTCGCGAACGCAGCCTTCGGTGCCGGCGGCCAGGATCATCCGGCCCAGCCGCGGGTCGACGGGCAGCCGGGCCAACCGGCGACCCAGATCGGTGATCTGCCCGTTCGCGTCGAACGCGCCGAGTTCGACCAGCAGCGCCACCCCGTCGCGGATGCTGCGCGCATCCGGTGGGTCTAGGAACGGGAAGTCCGCCACCTCGCCGAGCCGCAGTGCCGCCATCTGCAGCAGCACTGCGGCGAGATTGGTGCGCAGCACCTCGGGGTCGGTGTAGGCGGGCCGGGCCTCGAAGTCGGCTTGCGAGTACAGCCGGATGCATACCCCCGGGGCGGTGCGCCCGCAGCGGCCGGATCGCTGGGCGGCCGACGCCTGCGAGATCGGTTCGATGGGCAGTCGCTGCACCTTCAGTCGCCTGCTGTAGCGCGAGATTCGGGCGTTGCCGGGGTCGATGACATAGCGGATGCCGGGCACGGTCAGCGACGTCTCGGCCACATTGGTCGCCAGCACCACTCGCCGGGTGATGTTGGATGCCGGGCGCCGGGCGAACACCTTCTGTTGTTCGGCGGTCGGCAGCCGGGCATACAGCGGCAATACCTCAAGGGGGTGGCCGCCTGGACGCAGTCCTTGCAATGCGTCGGCGGTATCGCGGATTTCGCGCTCACCGGACAAAAAGACCAGGATGTCGCCGGGCGGCTCAGCCGTCAGCTCGCCGATCGCGTCGATGATCGCCTCGATCTCGTCGCGCATCTCGGTGCGCACGATCTCCCGGTCGGGATCGTCGGGGTCGTCGTCGGCACTCGTGGTGACCGCCACTTCCAGTGGGCGGTAACGGATCTCCACCGGATAGGTCCGGCCGGACACCTCGATGATGGGCGTCCCGCCCCCGAAGTGCGCCGCGAAGCGCTGCGGCTCGATGGTCGCCGAGGTGATGATCAGCTTCAGATCGGGCCGTCGGGGCAGCAACTGACGCAGGTAGCCCAGCAGGAAGTCGATGTTGAGGCTGCGTTCGTGGGCCTCGTCGAGAATCACCGTGTCGTAGCGCAGCAACCGCCGGTCCCGCTGGATCTCGGCGAGCAGGATGCCGTCGGTCATCAGCTTGACGCACGTGCGGTCGCTGACCCGGTCGGTGAACCGCACGCTGTAACCGACGGCGTCGCCGAGCGGGGTGTCGAGCTCGTCGGCGATGCGCTGAGCGACCGTGCGCGCGGCGAGCCGACGCGGCTGGGTGTGGCCGATCATGCCGCGGATGCCCCGGCCGAGCTCGAGGCAGATCTTCGGGAGCTGCGTCGTCTTGCCCGACCCGGTCGCCCCGGCCACCACCACCACTTGGTGCGCCCGGATCGCCGCGGCGATCTCGTCACGCCGATCGCTGACCGGCAGGTCGGGATAGCTGATCGCCGGTACGGCGGCGCGTCTCGCGGCGAGGACTGCTTCGGCGGCGGTGAGCTGCTCCGCCAGTTGCCGCAGCTGCTGCGACTGGCCATCACGCAGCTGCTTGAGGCGCCTGCCGAAATGCGCGGCGTCGCGAATGGTCAGGCCGTCGAGCCGGCTGCGCAAGGCTGCTACGGAGGGCTCGGGCACTCCGCCGAGGATAGAGGTCGTAGGACCGCCGACCACCGGCCAACCGTAGGTACCGGTCAGTACCGATCCGGGGGCGGTGGCACTGCTGTGTCGCTAGTGTTCGAACGATGGCATACAAGATCGACCCGGAGACCTTGCACAGGGTCGCCAAACAGGTCGTTGCCGAGTCAGCGGTGCGTGACGAAGCGGTCACGCGGGCCGTCGTGTTGCTCGCGGAGGAGTATCCGGACCTGATCGATCCGACGGCAGGTCGTTGGGTCGGCAGCAAGGCCGGCGGCATCCTGGGCAAGGTCCGCTTTCTTTACTTCAGCCCGCGGGAGTACGTCGTCATCTTCGGCTCCCCCACCGGCACCCAGGGGTTTTCGGGGCGCTACAAGCGCGTGGACATTCACAAATTCCTGCTGGCCGGACGGATCGACTCCTACGACCTCGAATCCGACGACGCTGAGCCGATGACGTTGCTACCCGGTGAGCACACCTGCCTCGAGAGGGGCCGCGCCCGGGGCCTCACCATCGCGCCCAACTCCTGGCACATCGAGTACGGCCGCGGTGCCGTGGCAACAACGCTGCCCTTCGCGATGGTCGACACATTGCTGCTGTCGTTGGAATTCGAGTCGGTGCGCAGATCGACGGTGGAGTTCATCAAGCTCGTTCGCCGGCAGCGGCGTCGTTAGGCGCTCGGGGCAGCGGCCCGGTTGTTGACTCGAGTCAGTCAACATGGTTACCGTCCATGATCCGGGCACCGCTGTTCTCCAATTGAACGGACTGAGGATGCGCAGAGTAGTTCAGTTCTCCACCGGCAATGTCGGACGCCATTCGTTGTGGGCGATCATCGGCCGGCCGGATCTGGAGTTGGTAGGCGTGCACGCCTCGAGTCCGGACAAGATCGGTCGCGACGCGGCCGAACTCTGCGGCCGCCGTGAACCCACCGGAGTGCTCGCCACCGACGACATCGATGCGCTACTGGCGCTCGGCGCAGACTGCGTGGTGTACACGGCCCAGGCCGAGACACGTCCGCTCGACGCGATCGAGCAGATGGCGAGGTTCTTGTCCGCCGGCAGCAACGTCGTCGCCTCGTCGATGGTCTGGATGGTTACGCCGCACCTGGCCGACGACTGGCTGCGCGAACCACTGGCCCAGGCCTGCAAGGCCGGAAACTCTTCGCTCTACGTCAACGGAGTGGATCCCGGGTATTCGGGCGACACCGAGGCGCTCGCGGCCATGAGCTTGGCCACCCGCATCACATCCGTGACCGTGCAAGAGATCTTTGACTACGGCAACTACGACGATTTCGAATTCACCGGAAGGACCATGGGTTTCGGGCTACCCCGCGGCAGCGACGTGATGCCGGCGTTGTTCTTGCCCGGTGTGATCACCTCGATGTGGGGTGGACCGGTGCGAAATCTGGCCCACCATCTGGGAATCGAGCTGGACGAGGTGCGGCAACGCGCCGATGCCTGGTATGCCACCGATCGGATCGAATGCGCCATGACCACAGTGGAGCCCGGGCAGATGGCCGCCGCCCGGTTCGCCGTCGAGGGAGTGATCAACGGTGCACCGGTCATCACCATGGAACACATCACCCGCCTCACTCCGGCGTCGGCGCCCGACTGGGAGTACCCACCGGACGGTCAGATCGGAGTACACCGGGTCGTCGTCGAAGGTGAGCCGCGGGTGGAGCTCAACACCCAACTCTCGCACCCCGACTACGACTCGACCGACGCCGGCTGTATCTCCACGGCGGCGCGCATCGTCAACGTGATCGACTGGGTGTGTGATGCCCCCGCCGGGCTGATCGCCGTCGAGGACATCCCTCCGGTCGCCATGGTCAAGGGACTGATCTGGTGAGCGCCGGCCCGACCCGCAATCAGGTGTCGGCCGCCGCGCTCAAGGCTCCGGCAGACACCTGGCGAACTTTACAATTCTGTATCAAACTGTCACTCTTGCGGTCGGGCGCGGGGCGGGCGAATCCGCTCGGATAGGCGCTACGGCAACGCATCGACGAACGAGGAGTCAGCGGGTGGCAGGCAGCGAATTCTCCGGCCGCACCATGGTGGTGTCCGGCGGCAGCCGTGGCATCGGATTGGCGATCGGCCTGGGCGCCGCTCGGTTGGGCGCCAACGTGGTGCTGCTGGCCAAGACCGCCGAACCGCACCCGCGACTGCCCGGCACGGTGCACACCGCCGCGGCCGAGGTCGAGGCGGCCGGCGGCAACGCCCTGGCCGTCGTCGGAGACGTGCGTAGCGAAGAGGACGTGCAGCGCGCCGTCGATGCCGCCGTGGAGCGGTTCGGCGGCATCGACATCTGCGTGAACAACGCCAGCTCGATCGCCACCGAGCCGACGGACAAGCTGTCCGCCAAGAAGTTCGACCTGATGCAGGACATCAACGTCCGCGGGACGTTTTTATTGACCAAGGCGTGCCTGCCGCACCTGCAGCGCTCTGCTGCACCGCACGTGTTGACGGTCGCTCCCCCGATCAACATGAACCCCTACTGGCTGGGCGTGCACCCGTCCTACACGCTGTCCAAGTACGGCATGACGTTGTTGACCCTGGGCTGGGCTGCTGAATACGCCGACGCCGGAATCGCGGCCAACTGCCTGTGGCCGGAGACCTACATCGCGACATCAGCGGTGGCCAACTCCCCCGACGGCGGCGAGCTGTTGGAGAAGGCCCGCAGTCCGCAGATCATGGCGGACGCCGCCGTGGCGATCCTGCGCCGCTCGGCCTCCGAGGCCAGCGGGCAGTGCTTCATCGATGCCGACGTGCTGGCCGAGACCGGTGTGACGGACTTCTCGGTCTACGGCGGCGGGCCCGAGCCGCTGATGGACTTCTTCGTCGACCGGCAGCCTCAGCGCAGGTAGACCTCGCTGCCGCTGGGATATCCGCCACCGGTGGTGGTGACGTGGACATGGTCGTAGTGGCCGTAGCCACCGCGCTGCGCCCCACCGCCGGGCGTGTAGTACATCCCGCGCCAGATGGCGTCCTGCAGGCCGAACCGATCGGCGTTCTCCATCACGTAGGCCACGATCGCGTCGCCGAGTGCGATGCCGTCGGCGCTGCCGGGGTTGGGGATCATGACATCGAGCGCCAGGCCGTTGGGGTGCCAGCGCAAGGCGTCGGCGCGCACCCCACCGATCTGGTGGATCTGCGGAAAGGCGTCGCTGATGCTGCGGGCGGCCAGGATCGTCTTGACCTGAAGGCCGCGTTCGGAGGCGACCCCGGCGGGCAGAAAGCGCGACACCATCCGCATTCGCGAGGCCGCGGCAACGCCTTCCGGACTACCCTGCCGCAGGTAATCGGCAGGAGCCGCAACCAACTGCAATCCGCCCGGTGAATCGTCTACAGCAACCACCGGATCGGCTTCTTTCGCGACCGTAGGATTGGCACTGCCTCCCACAGCAAAGAACATAGCTGCCGGTGCGATGAGCGCAGCCATCAAAACCGATGACCGTTGGCGCTTCCTGGCTAACTCATGTCGGCCCACGGAAAGACAGGATACGAGAAATTCGGCTAATAGTCACAAATTTATAAACCTCATAAATTCCTTATGTCTGACCCGTCACACCGGATTGGGTTTCCCGCTGCCCCGAATTCGCCGTTCACCCAGGTGGGCGGGGCGTGCCCGAGCGCCCCGGCGACCGCAAAGGAAGCCCACCTAACCAGCTGGGTCTACACTGCAACTCATGAAGTCGACGACCCTCGCCGCGGCGGTCCTGGGCTTGGCGGTGGCGCTGGCCGCACCGGCGCAGGCCGACCCCGACATTGATTTCGCCAACGAACTGCACAGCTACGGGATCTACGGGCCTCGGGACTACAACGCGTGGCTGGGCAAGATCGTCTGCGAGCGCCTCGACAAGGGCGTGGACGGCGACGCGGCCAAGTCGGTCCGCTTCATCACCCCGAACCTGCAGAAGGGCACCACCCAGCCGCAGGTCTGGCAGTTCCTGGGCGCGGCCATCCACACCTACTGCCCGGACAAGCGGCCGGTGCTGGAACAGGCCGCCGCCCAGCACGGCTGATGAACGTCAGCCGGCTCTGGCAGAACAGGATCTTCGCCGCGACCGTGGGCGCGGCCTATGCCCGCGCAATCGAACGGCCCGCGGCGGCTCGAGTCTTTGGCCGGCTGCTCTTCGGCACCGACGTCGACCGCATCTATCAGGCCATGGACGTCGTCGCGGAGCTGCCTGACGGCTCGGCCGTACTCGATGTGCCCTGCGGTGGCGGCATCACCATCGCCCGCCTGGCGCCCGGCAAACGCGTGCGCTATGTGGCGATGGACATCTCGGCGGGCATGCTCGACCACGCCCGCCGGCGGCTGCGCCCCGAGCAGCGTGACACCGTCGAGTTCGTCGAGGCGAGCATCGAAGCGATCCCGTTCGCCGACGACGAGTTCGACCTGTGCGTGAGCTTCAACGGGCTGCACTGTCTACCCGACCCGGCCGCCGCCATCCGCGAGATCGCCCGTTGCCTCAAGCCGGGCGGCCGGCTGGTCGGCGATTTCGCCACCCGCGGGCAGGTTCCCCGCGCTGACGCCTACATGGTGCTGATGCGGGCCAGCGGCACCTTCGGGCCCGGCGGCACCCTGGCCGACGCCCGCCGGTGGTTCACCGAAGCCGGCCTCACGGTCGACGAACTCGAATGTTCCGGCGCGATCACCCATTTCGCCGTCCACAAATAACATCCACTAAATTAGTTAGGTTCGACTTCCTGCTGGTCGTGCCGCCGGTGCGGACTATGGTCGGTGGTATCCCGATTCGCCCAGCGAGAGGGGCCCACCATGGCCGAGCAGACCATCCTCGACAGCTTCGGAACCAAAGACCAGCTGTCCGTCGACGACACCAGCTATCAGATTCGGCGCCTCGATCGCATCGACGGCTCGGCGCGATTGCCCTACAGCCTCAAGGTGCTGCTGGAGGACCTGCTGCGCAACGAGGACGGCCGGCTGGTGACCGTCGATCAGATCAACGCGCTGGCCGCCTGGGACCCGAAAGCCGAGCACGGCCGGGAGATCGCCTACACGCCAGCCCGCGTGCTGATGCAGGACTTCACCGGCGTCCCGTGCGTCGTCGACCTGGTGGCGATGCGCGACGCGATCGCGGAGCTGGGCGGCGACACCAAACGCATCAACCCGCTGTGCCCGACCGAGCTGGTGATCGACCACTCGGTGATCGCCGACGTCTTCGGTCGCACCGACGCGTTCGCCATCAACGCCGAACTGGAATTCGAGCGCAACGCCGAGCGCTACCAACTGCTGCGCTGGGGCCAGCAGGCATTCGACGACTTCTCGGTGGTGCCGCCCGACACCGGCATCTGCCACCAGGTCAACCTGGAGTACCTGGCCCGCGTGGTGTTCACCCGCGACAGCGACGAAGGCCCACAGGCCTACCCGGACACGCTGGTCGGCACCGACTCGCACACCCCGATGGTCAATGGTCTCGGTGTGCTCGGCTGGGGTGTCGGCGGCATCGAAGCCGAGGCCGCCATGCTGGGGCAACCGATGAGCATGCTCATCCCCCAGGTGGTGGGGCTCAAACTCACCGGTGAGCTGCAGACCGGCACCACCGCCACCGACCTGGTGCTCACCGTCGCCGAACTGCTGCGACGCACCGGCGTGGTGGGCAAGTTCGTCGAGTTCTTCGGCCCCGGCGTGGCCAACGTCCCGCTGGCCAACCGGGCGACGATCGGCAATATGAGCCCAGAGTACGGGGCCACCTGCGCGATCTTCCCGATCGACGCCGTCACCTGCGACTACCTGCGGCTGACCGGCCGGTCCGAACATCGGATCAAACTGGTGGAGGCCTACGCCAAGGAACAGGGCATGTGGCATGACCCCGGACACGAACCGGAGTACTCGCAGATCCTCGAACTGGACCTGAGCAGCGTCGAGCCGTCCATCGCCGGCCCGAAACGCCCGCAGGACCGGATCCCGTTGCGGCTGGCCCCGGCCACCGTCTCGGCGCTGCTCAGCGGCACCGAAACGACGGAGCAGGCACTGTCGGCCCTGGACGAGGCGTCCGCGGATTCCTTCCCGGCCAGCGACCCGATCGCCTTCGCCCAACCCCAGCCCGAAGGCAAGCCGCGTGGACCATGGGAAGGCGACGACAAGCTGCCCTGGCCCAGCGATCCCGAGTCGATCGAATTGGCCGACGGCACCAAGACCGACCTCGACAACGGCGATGTGGTGATCGCCGCCATCACCTCCTGCACCAACACCTCCAACCCGTCGGTGATGGTCGGCGCGGCGCTGCTGGCGCGCAACGCCGTCGACAAGGGACTGTCGCGCAAGCCGTGGGTGAAGACCACGCTGGCGCCCGGGTCCCGGGTGGTCACCGACTACTACGAACGGGCCGGCCTGACCCCGTACCTGGACAAGCTCGGTTTCAACCTGGTCGGCTACGGCTGCACCACCTGCATCGGCAACTCCGGTCCGCTCATCCCCGAGGTGAGCAAGGCCGTCGTCGACAACGACATGACGGTGTGTTCGGTGCTGTCGGGCAACCGCAACTTCGAAGGCCGCATCCACCCCGAGGTGCGGATGAACTTCCTGGCCTCGCCCCCGCTGGTGGTCGCCTATGCGCTGGCCGGCACGCTGCGGATCAATCTGCTCACCGACCCGATCGGAACCGGCAGCGACGGCGAGCCGGTGTATCTGCGCGACATCTGGCCCACCACCGAGGAGATCGCCGCCGTGGTGGACGACAACCTGCAGGCCGAGATGTTCACCGCCAGCTACGCCGACGTCTTCACCGGCGACGACCGCTGGCGGGCCCTGGAGGTGCCGGCGGGCGACACCTTCTCCTGGGATCCCGACTCCACCTACGTGCGCCAGCCGCCGTATTTCGACGGCATGACCCCCGAGCCGGCGGCAGTCACCGACATCACCGGGGCCCGGGTGCTGGCCAAACTGGGCGACTCGGTCACCACCGACCACATCAGCCCGGCCGGATCGATCCGGTATGACTCACCCGCGGGAAAGTACTTGTCCGCGCACGGTATTGAGCGCAAGGATTTCAACTCCTACGGCTCCCGGCGCGGCAATCACGAGGTGATGATCCGCGGCACATTCGCCAACGTCCGGCTGCGCAACGAGCTGGCGCCCGGCACCGAGGGCGGCTTCACCCGCGACTTCACCCAACCGGACGCTCCGGTCAGCACCATCTACGACGCGTCGGTCAACTACCTCGACGCCGGGGTGCCGTTGGTGATCCTGGCCGGCAAGGAATACGGGTCCGGTTCCTCCCGCGACTGGGCCGCCAAGGGCACCGTGCTGCTCGGCGTGCGAGCGGTGCTGGCGGTCTCCTACGAGCGCATCCACCGCTCCAACCTGATCGGGATGGGGGTGCTGCCGCTGCAGTTCCCCGACGGCGCCGACGCCGACTCGCTCGGCCTGACCGGTGAGGAGACCTTCGACATCACCGGCGTGACCGCCCTGGACGACGCCATCCCCGACACGGTGCACGTGAAGGCGGGATCGGTGGAGTTCGACGCCAAGGTGCGCATCGACACCCCCGGTGAGGCCGACTACTACCGGCACGGCGGCATCATGCAGTACGTGCTGCGGCAACTGCTCGACTGAACCGCAAGAACATCGTCGCGCGATCTACTTCCGGCGGGGTGGGCGGCAGCGTAGAGATCGGTGTCGATTGCCCCTAACCCGCCATCGCGGAATGCGGCCCGGTGGTATACCCAGACACGCTTTCAATACGCGATGAAAGGGGCTGGAACCGGGTGGGCGCAACGATGACAGGGCCGACGACCGGGATCCGAGAGGCGGTGCGGACCCTCAACCCGGGCTACTTCGCGCTGGTGATGGCCAGTGGAATGGTGTCGATGGCCATGTACCACCAGGACGCCTACTGGTTGTCGGTCCCGCTGCTGTGGGTGACGGTGCTATCGTATCTGGTCCTAGTGGCAGTATCGGCGGTGCGGCTCATCGCCTTTCGCCACGAGTTCCGGGCCGACCTGTCGGACTCCGGTCGCGCGTTCGGGTTGTTCACCTTCGTCTCGGCGACCAACGTGCTGGGAGCCCGGCTGGTCATCGACGGTCACACCGGTGTTGCGGTCGGCCTGTTGTCGGTCAGTACGCTGGCCTGGCTGGTGCTCGGCTATCTGATTCCCTGGACCGCCGTGCTGGGCAGCTCGGAGCGGCCGGTCGTGCGACGCGCCAACGGCACCTGGTTCATCTGGGTGGTCGCCAGCCAATCCGTCGCGGTGCTGGCGGCGGTCCTCGAGGTGGAGATCGATGAGCCCTGGCGCCAGAGTCTGGCGCTGCTGGCGGTGGTCTCGTGGTCGATCGGGGTGTTCCTCTATGGCGCCGCCGGAATCTTCGTGGCGCTGCGACTGCTGCTCTACCCGCTGCTGCCCCGGGACCTCATCCCGCAGTACTGGGTGGCGATGGGCGCCGCTTCGATCACGGTGCTGGCCGGTGCCAGGATCGTCGAGATGGCCGAGGCGCCGATGGTCACCGCCACCCGTGGTCTCATCGCCGGAACGTCGGTGCTGTTCTGGGCCTTCGGCACCTGGCTGATCCCGCCGCTGATCGCCGCCGGGGTGTGGCGGCATGTGGTGCACCGCATCTCACTGCGCTACGAGGCACCGTGGTGGAGCGTGATCTTCCCGCTGGGAATGTACGGGGTGGGCAGCCACTATCTGGGGCAGGCTGACCACCTGCCGATCGTCTATTACATCGGCTCGGTGCAGAGCTGGATCGCGCTGGCCGCCTGGGCCATAACGTTCGTTCTGATGCTGCACCACCTCGCGGTGACGTTGGTCCCCGAAGCGCCCAAGCGGGCACGCTAGCCGCACGCGGGGATCAGGCGCATCAACCCAGCCGGGCGCCGTCGGCGGTGAACAAGTGCAGGTCCGCCACGTCGAGCTGCAGCGACAACCGGGAGCCCCGGTCCACGTCGGTGCCGCCCGGGACCCGGGCCACCACCGACTGCGGCGGCTGCGGGCCGACGGTCCGACCGTACAGGTAGGCGTCGGCACCCAGTTCCTCGACGAAGTCGACCTCGACCCCGATCCCACGATCGGCGAGGTGCAGCTGCTCGGGCCGGACACCGACAATCAGTTCGGCTGCCGCGGAACCGCTTTCGCGCGGCAGAGCCATGGTGTGGCCGCCCAGCGCGAACCCGCCCTCGACAACCGGGACGGTGAACAGGTTCATCGCCGGCGAGCCGATGAATCCGGCGACGAACACGTTGGCCGGGCTGCGGTACAGCTCGCGTGGCGTGGCGCACTGCTGCAGCACCCCGTCGCGCAACACCGCCACGCGGTCACCCATCGTCATCGCCTCCACCTGGTCGTGGGTGACGTAGACGGTGGTGATGCCCAGCCGGCGTTGGAGTTCGGCGACCTGATTGCGGGTCTGTACCCGCAGCATGGCATCCAGGTTCGACAGCGGCTCGTCCATCAGGAACACCTGCGGGCGCCGCACGATCGCCCGGCCCATCGCGACCCGCTGGCGTTCACCGCCGGACAGGTCCTTGGGCTTGCGCTGCAGGTGGTCCTGCAGCCCCAACAGCCGGGCCACCTCGAGCACCCGGGCGCGGATCTCGCCCTTCGGGGTCTTGGCCACCTTGAGCGCGAAACCCATGTTCTGCGCCACCGTCATGTGCGGATACAGCGCGTAGTTCTGGAACACCATGGCGATGTCGCGATGGCCGGGGTCAGTCTCGGTGACCTCGTCGTCGCCGATGAAGATATGGCCGGCGTCAACGGGTTCCAGGCCGGCGAGCACCCGCAGGGTGGTTGTCTTGCCGCATCCGGACGGCCCGACGAGCACCATGAACTCACCGTCACGCACCGACAGCTCCAAGGCGTCCAGCGCCGGGCGTTCGGCACCGGGATAGCGCCGGGTCACCGAGTCGAACGTCACTGAAGCCACTGCGCCCCCGCTACCGTCCGCCGAAGCCCGTGGCGGCGATCCCGCTGACGAAAGCGCGCTGCGCCACGGCGTAGATCAGGATCAGCGGAGCCAACATCAGCATGGACGCCGCCATCAGCACCGGCCATTCGGCGACGTACTCCCCCTGCATCCACACCAGTCCGAGCGTAAGGGTGGCGATCTCCTCGCGTTGGATCATCAACAGCGGCCACAGGAAGTCGTTCCAGACGTTGATCCAGGTCAGTACCGCCAACACCATCACCGCCGGCTTGGCGTGCGGCAGCAGAATCCGCCAATAGACACCCCACGGCGAGCAGCCGTCGAGAATGGCCGCCTCCTCGAGGTCGACGGGCAACGTCGCGAAGAACTGCCGCATCAGATAGGTGCCGAACGCGCTGCCGAACAGTCCCGGGATGATCATCGCCCACACGGTGTCGGTCCAGCCGAACACTCGCATCAAGATGAACTGCGGGATCACCGTGACCGTCAGCGGCACCATCAACGTGGCCAGGTACAGCACGAACAGGGTGTCGCGTCCGGTGAACGGCAGCCGGGCGAAGGCATAGCCGGCCAGCGAGCAGAAGAAAACCTGCCCTACCGTCACACAACCGGCGTAGAGCACGGTGTTGAAGAACATCCGCCAGAACGGCATCCGGGCGAACACCTCGAGGTAGTTCGACCATTGCGGATGCGCCGGCAACAGCATCGGCAGGCTGATCTCGGCCTGGCGCTTCAGTGACCCCGACAGCGCCCACAGGATCGGGAACAGCGCACATGCCGCGACGCCGGCCAACCCGGCGTACACGGCCAGCAGTCCGGTGATGCGGTGCCGCACCGGCCGCCCCGTCACTGGTCCACCGCGTTTCGCCGCGACAACCGCAGTTGGATGATCGTCAACACCAGCAGCACGGCGAACATCACCCACGCCAGGGCGGATGCGTAACCGAAGTCCAGGAACGCGAACGCGTGCTGAAACAGCATGATGGCCAACACATACGTGCCGGTCTCCGGGCCGCCGCTGCTGCCGGTGAGCACATAGACCAGGTCGAACGCCTGAAACGCGTTGATGACCGAGATCACCACGACGAACCAGAGTGCGCCCCGGATCATCGGCACCGTGATCGACACGAAGCGCCGGACCTGCCCGGCGCCGTCGATGCGGGCCGCCTCGTGCAGCGACTCGGGAACACCCTGCATGGCCGCCAACAGGATCACCGTCGCGAACGGCACGCTCTTCCACACGCTGACCAGGCACAGCGATGCCATCGCCCAGTGTGGCTCGGTGAGCCACGGCACCGGCGAAACGCCGAACCAGCCGAGCATGATGTTGAGCAGGCCGCTGTCGGTGTTGAACACGAACTGCCACACCACCGCGATCACCACCGAGGACACCGCCAACGGCAGGAAGGCGATCGCCCGGAACAACCCGATGCCTCTGACCGCCCGGTTCAGCAATCCGGCCACCGCCAGACTGATCACCACCGTCGGCACCACCGTGCCGACGGTGAAGACCGTGGTGTTGCGTACCGCGATACCGAACAGCGGGTCCCCGGTCAACAGGTCGGAGTAGTTCGTTGCGCCGATGAACCTCGGCGGCGTGAACAGATCCCACTGCTGAAAGCTCATGTAGAGGGAGAACGCGAGCGGAAACGCCATGAACAGCGCGACCGCCGCCAGATTCGGGGCGATGAACCACCGGCCCGCCCGCGCCCGCCTGCGTGTCGGGTTCATGCTCGTGTGGGATTCATCAGGAAGCCAACAACTCGTCGATCTGGGGTGACAGACCGGTCTTGAGGGTGGCGGCCGGGCGCTTTCCGCGCAGCACCGGCCCGATCGCCCGGTCCATCAAGGCGTGCACCCGCTGCCAGTCCGGCGAGATTGGCAGTCCCTCGGAGTGGGCCGGGCCGCCGGTGAGCACCGCCAGATTGGTGATCCCGCGGTGGGCGGCGGTGAACCCGGGTGCGGCGATCGCGGATCGCAGCACCGGCACGAACAGCCCGGACTCCCCGATCAGCGACTGGCCCACCGGGCCCGCGGCGAACTTGACGAACTCCCACGCCTGCCGGCGGTGGCGGCTGGCGGCGGCGATGGCCAGGCCGGTGCTGCCGATGGCCGAGCGGGCGGCCAGGCCCTTGGCGGCCGCGGCCGGCCCCGTCGGTAGCACCGCCACATCGAAATCGAGATCTTCGGCCTGGGCGAAAGTCTGGTAGCGCCAATGCCCGCCCAATGCCATCGCCGCCTTGCCCGCGGTGAACAAGCCCATGGTGGACATCGCCTGGGTGTCGGAGGCGGCCGGCGCCACGCGATGCACGTTTGCCAGGTCGGCGTAGAACTGGATGCCGGCGAGGAAGGCGTCGTCGTCGTAATTGAGGTGGGTGGGGTTGAACCGCGGCACCGCCCAGGGTGTGCCGTTGTTCATGCCGAACAACGCCGCCGAATACGGCGGTGACCAGGTGTCGACGAACCCCCACCGGATGATCCTGCCGTTGGTGTCGCGCCGGGTCAGTGCGGTTGCGGTGTCCAGGAATTCGCCAAAGGACCAGGGCTCATCCCAGCGTCCCGGCGGTGGCGGAACGCCGGCCTCGGCGAAGATCGCGGTGTTGTAGAACAAGAACGCCCCCGACCACTGCTCTGGAAAGGCGTACTGACCGCCGTTGAAGCCGAACGTCTCATAGAGTGCCGGGATGCTGTCGGCGCGCAACGCCGCGGCGAACTCGCGGTCGGCGTCCAGCAGGGCGTTCAGGTCCGCCAGCACGCCGCGTCCGGCCAGCTCGGCGTAGTTGAACTCCCAGGCCATCAGCACATCCGGACACCTGCCGCCGGCGCAGAACGTCGAGATCTGCTGGGTGGGGTCTCCTCCGGCCAGCACGGTGCGCACCCGGATGTCGGGGTGCCGGTGCTGGAAGGCGTCCACGATGCGCATCCGGGCGTCGGCCTCCTCCGGGTTGGCCGCGAAGAAGAACCGCAGGGCGTCGTCGTCGGCTCCGCACGCCGAGGGCCACGGTGCCGCGGCGGCCAGCCCCAGCGCCGCGGCACCGCGAAGCACGGTGCGACGCCGCAACGGTGTTCCGCTCGAAGACCGCACCGGCGCGACCGTCACACTTCGATCGGCGGGTAGAGGCGCTCGAGGGTGAACTGGCGATCTCGGCGCGCGGCCCAGGCGCTGGCCGCCAGCGATACGACGAGGATGCCTGCCAGCACCGCCACCGACGTCCACAACCTGGTGTCGATGCCACCGACGGTCAACTGCCGTAACCCGTTGACGGCGTAGGTCATCGGATCGTAGGGGTGCAGGATCTGGAACGGTTTGGCGGTCGTCTCCACGGGATAGACCCCGCCGGAGGACACCAGCTGGAACATCAGGAACGCCAACGCGACCACCCGGCCGACCGCGACGCCCAGCACCGCGTTGAAGGCCTGGATCATCGCCAGGAACGCCGCGGCGATCAACGCCAGGAAGGCGACCGTGCCCGCGGCGTAGCGCGCCTGCAGCCCCACCCCGAAATGCACCACCGCATACATCAGTACCACCTGGCAGACACCCAGCAGCAGCGCGGGCCAATAGGAGGCCAGCACCACCCGCACCGCGCCGAGGCCGTTGACGATGGCACGAGTCTGCAACGGGGTCAGCAACATCCATACGATCAGCGAACCGATGAACAATGCCAGCGGCAAAAAGAACGGGGCGAACCCGGTGCCGAAGGTGGCGGCGTGATGGGTGAAGTCCATGTCGACACCGACCGGGCTGGCCAGGATCTGCGACACCTCCACGCGCTGCTGGTCGGTGATCGTCGAGGCGCGCTGATCCGCCTGCCCCAGCCCGTCGGCCAACTGCCTGGCACCGTCCTCGAGTCGGTTGCTGCCGTCGGCGAGCTGGACCAGGCCGTCGCTGAGCTGGTGCGCTCCGGCGTCGAGGTCGGTTGCGCCGTCACGCAGCGCGACCAGATCGTTCTTAAGTCCGCCGTCGAGGGCGTGGGTGATGAACGTGCGTAGCCCGCTACCCGGGTCGGCCAGGTCGCCCTCCAGCTTCTGGGCGTTACCGCGCAACTGGTTCAGTCCCTCGTCGGTGGCCGGGTCGAGCCCCTTGACGGCGAGGAGCCGCTGAGCGCCGGCAAGGGTGTCACCGAGCCCGCGCACCGCCGGGTCGGGGTTGGCGCGCAACGCGTCCACCACCTGGTTGACGATTCCGGCGGCCTGCTGGTAATTGACGTTGAGCGAGGCGATCCGGTCGGACACCGTTTTGATGTTGCCGCTCAACGCGGTCGCGGCGGCGCCGGCGGCGTTCGGGTCGAAGCCCATGGCGTCGAGGTCGTCGGTCAGCTTCAGCAGTGGATCAGTGGCCTGCTGGATGCCCGCCGACAACCGCCGGCTGCCATCGGCGAGCGCGGCAGAACCGTCGCGTGCCGTACCGAGATTGTCGGCCAACGTCTTCGAGCCCTCCGACAGCTGGCCGGCGCCGTCGGCCGCCTGCTTCACCTCGTCGGTCACCTGGGTCAGCGCGGTCCCGATCACCTGCTGGCCGACCTTGGCGCCGACCTCGTTGAGCACCTCGCGGGCGGCGTTCTGCCCCATGACCGATGCCAGGTAGTTGTTGGCGTCGTTGAACCGGAACTGGATCTGCGCCTTCTGCGGGTGCGGACCGGCCGGTGAGACCACCGCCGTGCTGAAGTTTGGCGGCAGCGTGATCGAGAAGTAATAGGTGCCGTCGGAAACCCCTTTGGCGGCTTCACTTTCCGACACCTCGTGTAGATCGAGTTGACCGGAGTCGACCAACCCGCGGGTCACCTCGTCGCCGGCCCGCAGCTGCTGTCCCTCGACGGTGGCGCCGGTGTCGGAGTTGACCAGCGCGACCGGGATCTTGTCTATGGCGGCGAACGGATTCCAGAACGCCCACAGGTACATGGCGCCGTAGAGCAGTGGCAGCACGATGATGGTCAGCAGGGCCACTCGCGGCATGGTGCCGCGCGAGTAGCGTTTGAGGTCGGTGCCCAACGACATTCCGGCGAGCATGATCAGGAGTCCCTCTTCTCGTGTCTGCCGTGACCGGTGACTTCGGCCGGTTCCAGGTGTTCGACGTGGATCTGCGCGGCGACCCCCGAGCCCTCCGGGAGTTCGTTGGCCGAGGCGGTGATCACGGTCTGGTGCTCCCCCAGCTCGACCAGCCGGCCGACCAGCACCTGGCGGTCGCGGTCGCTGGTGACCTGGTCGATGCTGCCCACCACCAGCAGCGGCGGACGCGCGGTATTGGCCAGCGCGATGCGCAACAACAGACCGGTCAGTTCGTCAAGCTGCTCGACGTAGTCGTCGAGCCGGGGCAGCGGCAGCTCACCGAAGACCGGCCCGCACACGGCGTCGCGTTCGGCGTCGCCGGCGCGCCGTACCAGCCGGTACCAGGCTGCGTTCCAGCGGATCTGCTCGGTGATCAGGTCGCGGACCGTGACCGACTCGAAGATCGCGTCGAGGTGTTCCACGCCGGCCAGGGCGGCGACACCGAAGATGTCGCGGGCCTTGCTGTGTCCGAACACCGTGACCGATCCCGCCGATGGCTTCATCCGGCCCGCGAGGTTCATCAGCAACGCGGTGCGGCCCGATCCGGGCGGTCCGATCAGCAAGCTGACCCCGCCGGCCTGGACGTCCAGATCGAGCGGGCCGAAAACCCGCCCCCACGGGCCGGTCATGGCGATGCCGCGTGCCTTGACCGCCACCGGCGCTTCCGCGGGAGCCTTCGCTTCCTCCGGAGCCTTCACTTCCTCTGGCATGAGATGCCCCCTATCGACGGCCGAATCGGTTCGCGTGACCCATCCAAGCAGAACCGGGCGGCGGCGATCAGCCGTCGCGGGGGTTCACGCCCGGCCGGTTCCCGGCAGCCGCAGCGTCAAGGGGCGCAGCCGGTCGGGATCGCCGACGATATCGATGGAGTCGATGCGCCCGTCGTCACCGATACCGATGCGCAGCACGGCCAGCAGCCGGCCCCCGGGCGCGATCGCGATGCCGGGTGCGTCGTCGACCAACAGCACCGCACCGGCGCGTGCCCGGCGGGTGAAGCGGCGGGTCTCGGTGGCGATGTCGGCGGCACCACGCAGCTCGACGGGCACATCGGCGGGCACCAGCAGCGGGTCGACCCGGCGCACCACCTCGGGCGCCAGCAACTCGAGCAGCGCCGGGATGTCGCCACCGCGCGAGGCCGCCAAAAAGGCCGACACCACCCGCAGATGCTCGGCACGGCGCCGCGGTTCGGCGACCGGCCCGGCGTGTAATCGGGCGCGTGCCCGACTGGCCAGCTTCTTGGCCGCATCCGCTGACCGATCCAGCACGTCACCGATCTGCTCGAACGGTATGTCGAACACGTCGTGCAACACGAAGGCGGCCCGCTGTGCCGGCGACAACCGGTCCAGCACCACCAGCAGCGCACGGCTGACCGCATCGGAGCGCAACACCGCTTCGTCGGCGGCCGGAACGGCGGCGCTGCCGATTGCTTCGGACAGCGGTCGCTCGCCGCGCCGGGCACGCGCCCGCAACTGATCCATCGCGGTGCGGGCGGTGATCGTGGTGAGCCAGCCGGGCAGGTTGTCCACAGCGGTGAAGTCGGCACCGCTGGCCTTCAGCCAGGCCGACTGAACCGCGTCGTCGGCGTCGGCGCTCGACCCGAGCAGGTGAAATGCCACCGCGTGCAGGCGGTGGCGAAGGTCTTCGAACTGCTCCGCCAGGACTTTCACATCGTTCATGGGTCACCTTCGCCGTCCGGGAGTCGTCATTGACAGGGATAGCCATATCCACCGACGAAAGGAAGACCAACATCATGAGCGTATCGACCCTCTACCTGGCGACCATCACCGTGACGGCCGTCATCACGATCGCCATCGCCGTCGCCGACTTCATTCCGGCACCGTTCGTCCTGGCCAATTCGGCTCAGGTGGGGGTGCCGCGATCGTGGCTGCCGATGCTGGGCGGGCTGAAGCTGGCCGGGGGCGCCGGTCTGCTCATCGGACTGGCGGGCGTCCCGCTCATCGGTCCGGCCGCCGCGGCCGGGCTGGTCGCCTTCTTCATCGGGGCCGTCGTGACGCATCTGCGGGCCGGCGTGTGGCACAACATCGGCTTTCCCGCCGTGTACCTAGTGCTGTCGACGGCGTCGCTGGTGATGCTGCTGGCCTGAGCTATCCGAACTCGGCCGCCGGATCGGTGTGACCGGCGGAACCGGCCCGGCGCGGCAGTTCCAGCACGACGTTGGTGGCCTTCACCGACGCGACGACCAGGCTGCCGGGCTGCAACTGCAGTTCGTCGGCGGCCTCCCGGCTGACCAGCGACACCAGCCGGAAGGGACCGGCCTGCACATCGACCTGCGCCATCACCGTGTCACGGGTCACGTTGGTGACCAGCCCGACCAGCCGGTTACGGGCGGACTGGCCCACCACCGGATTGCGCGACACCGGCTCCACTGACGCGCGCTCCTGGGCGAACCGCGCCAGCTCGGCTCCGTCGACCACCCGAGGTCCACTGCCCGTGGACGCCGACAGGCGACCGGAGTCGATCCAGCGCCGCACGGTGTCGTCGCTGACCCCGAGCAATTCGGCGACTTCGGCGATTCGAAAGCTTGGCACGCCGTTGAGCTTATCCTCGCCGGGACCGGCGACTCAGTCTTCTGCGAAGTACCGGATCGTGGTGATCGCCCGGCCGCCGCGGTCCACGTCGGCGAACAGCACCCCGCGCTGCTGCGCAGCGGTGAGGGAAACCGCGACGGTGCGGCCGGCCGCCAGCAACTTCGTCGGGCGGGCGCCCACCAGCCGGGTGGCGAGCTCGGCGAGATCGATGGCGGTGTCATCGCCGTAGGTCATTGTCACAGCGGGTGATAGCGCCGCAGTGACAGTGGACAACTCGCCGGAGGAGACGGCGGCGAGGAACGCCCGCACCGGCCTTTTGCCCCGGCCGGCCGGACGGCGAAATCCGGCGGTGAACCCGGCGGTGCCGGCGAGGCGTTGGTTGCGCAGCAGTGATCGCGACAGCTGAACCGCGGCGGGCGTCGCCGCAACGCCGTTGCCGAGGAACCGGCGCATCATCGCCGGCAGTTCCCAGTAGGCCCGCAACCGCCGCAGCCTCCATCGGCGGCCGGCCTCGGTGAGGTCGTTCGCGGTCAGGTCGTCCTCGGTCAGGTCATATCGCAGAATCGCCGGGATGTGCATGATCACCGATGGCCCCATCGCGACCTCGAGTTCCAGGTCCCGCACCACCGTCGTGCCGCGCACGATGTCCAGGTCGCGGTGGAAGGTGATGCCGCGCGGCCCGATGAACGTGTCGTAGAACCGGCCGATCTGTTCGGCACCGACGTGCGGGCGGGAGCCCACCGGGTCCTCCACCTGGCCGTCGGCGCTGAACAGACCCACCCAGCCGGTCCGGTCGTGGGCGGCGGCCGCGACCGGCGACTGCTCGACGGTGGCCAGCAGATCTTGCGCTATCGAGTCCGTCATCGGGCTTCCTCCCCCACAGCGATACCGGCGCTGCGCATTGCCGTCAGCGCAGCGGCCGCCGAGTCGGCGGCCACCCCCGCGGTCAGTTGCGGCAGCACCGCGGTGGCGAACCCGGCGCGGACCGCGTCCTCGGCGGTGCGGCGCACACAGTAGTCGGTCGCGACGCCGACCACATCGACACGGTCCACGTTGCGCTGGTGCAGCCAGTCGCCCAGGGCGGTGCCGGCGTCGTCGACGCCGCCGAATCCGCTGTAGCCGGCGTCGTAGTCACCTTTGGTGAAGACGGCGTCGATCCGGTCGGTGCGCAGCGCGGGATGAAGATCCGCACCGGGTGTTCCGGCACGGCAATGCGGCGGCCACGACGTCACGTAGTCCGGCCGCTGCGAGAAGTGCCCACCGGGGTCAATGTGCCAGTCTTTGGTCGCCACGACGTAGTGGTAGCGGTCGCGTGCGGTCTCGCTGTCGAGGTAACGGGTGATGCCGTGGGCGACCGCGACAGCGCCGGTCACCGGCAGCGCGCCGCCGTCACAGAAGTCGTTCTGCACGTCGACGATGATCAGCGCCCGCATGATCACCACCGTATCGCCGGCGCCGCAGCACGGCCCGGCCGTAGATCACCCACGACACGCCGACGGCTGCCAGCACCGCCGCCTCGACGGCTGCGCTCCAGCCGGCCGGGTAGAGCAACGCCGGTCAGATAGTGGGCGCAGAATCCCGTTTCGTCCCGGTCCGCCACGGTACATTGGCGGACATCCAACGTGGTCAGGAGCGCATCTGATGGCAAGCGGCGATTTCGGCCCGAACGGCCCCGGTTATGGCCAGCCCGGCCCCTACCCGCCGCCGCAGGGCTGGGGACAGCAGCCCACATGGGGGCACAAGCCGGGTGGCCTGGGCAGGCGCTTCTGGGCCCGGCTCATCGACGGTGTGCTGGTCAGCATCGTGGCCTTCGCGCTGTCACTGTTCGTGTTCGCCGACGACTACCCGTTCCTGGTGACCGGCCTGTTCTCCGGCGTGCTGACCTACGGCTACTTCGTCTTGTTCGAGGTCACCCAGGGGTCCAGCCCGGCCAAACGGCTGCTCGGGCTGGCGGTGCGCGGACCCGACGGTGCATCCAAGCCCACGCTGGGTCAGTCGGCCGTCCGCAATGCCTTCACGCTGCTGGCGGTACTGCCCTACCTCGGTCCGCTGCTGGCCTTCGTCGCCTATCTCGTGATCGCGGTGACGATCAGCGGCAGCGCGACCAAACAGGGCAAGCACGATGAGCTGGCCGGCGGCACCCGGGTGATTCGCACCTGATCGGCGGCGCGCCCGATCGCTAGCGCGCCAGGGTGAACCCCGCCCAGGCCATCCGGCGCTCCGGCGACGGGTCGAACTCCACCCGTGTCTTGTGGTCGAACACCATGACGGCACGGTCGGATCGGTCGTAGGCCGGCCAGTCGTCGCCGGGCACTCCGTCCCGGCCGAATGCCCGCCAGCGCCGCTGCACCTGGCCACTGACCCGCAGCGCCGCCCGCCGGTCCGCGCCGGCAGTGAGCAGCCGGCCGAGACCGCCGCTGCGGTAGACGTCGAACACGGCGAACAGTTCGGTGGCATGCGTGGCGCCCATCCCCGACCAGCGCAGCATCCGCGGCGCGTAGTCGTAGCGATAGACGTAGGTGGGTGCGTGCGCCCCGTGCGCTTCGGCGATCTCCCACACCGCCGCGTTGAAGGCGAAGTCGCCGCCCAAGCGGATGCAGGCCTTCCGGTCGGGGTAATCGGGGTAGGCGGCGATGATGCGGTCGCGCACGCCCGCCTCGGTGTTGGCCAGCACCGCCTCGACCATCGGCTCGGTCGTCGGCAACATCTTCAAGAACCGGGTGAACAACCGGCCCTCGTGAGCGTTGCTGCCGACGATGAGTGGTACCTGGTGGGCCGAACCCCGTCGCATCGCCTCGACCGGGTCCAGCGGCAACAGGTCGTCGCCGAACACCGGCCCGATCGGGAACGCGCCGAGCATGTCGCGGGTGCCGTCGGCGAGCAACCGGTCCTGGGCTGCCAGCAGCTCGGCCGGCGACACGCGCAGCAGGGTGTGCGCGGCGTCGGGGGAACGCACCCCCAGCAGCGCCGCGAACCGGTCGGCGAACTCGGCGGCCACTTCGGGACCGCGAACCATGCCGGCAGCGGGACTCTCGGCGATCGCCCGGGCGAACAGACCCTCGGCTTGCGGCACCGCCAGGAGCGTGGCGACGATGTGCGCACCGGCGCTCTCGCCGAAAATGGTGACATTGCCGGGGTCGCCGCCGAACGCCGCGATGTTCTCGCGGACCCAGCGCAGCGCCAACACCAGATCCCGCAGATACAGGTTGCTGTCCACGGTGACCGCGGAGGTCGACAGCGACGACAGATCCAGGCAGCCGAGCGCACCGAGCCGGTAGTTGACCGACACGTACACGCAGCCGCGGCGGGCCAGCGCCGCCCCGTCGTAGATCGGGGTGGCCGAGCTGCCCAGAATGTAGCCGCCACCATGGATGAACACCATGACCGGCAGCGGGCCGTCACCGGCTTCCTCGGGGGCCACCACGTTGAGGGTCAGGCAGTCCTCACTGGTGGGCTGGAAGCGGCCCGGGCCCAGCATGGTGTACATCCGCGCCTGGGGCGCGCAGTTGGTGAACCCGTGGCAATGCCGTACCCCCGACCACGGCTCAGCAGGCTCGGGCGCCCGAAAGCGGAGTGGGCCCACCGGCGGCCGGGCATACGGAATGGAACGCCACCGGCGCACCCCGTCGCGGGCGAAACCCTCCACGACACCGGTGGCGATGCTGGCCTGCACAGGGTTGTCATGCATGAGCCGAACGTTAGCGAACCGGCCGGCGGCTAGCCTAACGGCATGCGTCTCACCGGGCTCATCGTCGTATTGCTGTTGCTCGCCGGATGCTCCCGCGCGACGGTCGACGAGCCGGAGCCGACCCCGAGCGGGTCGAGTACCACGGCTACCAGCGCACCGTCATCAGCGGCCCCGCCGGCCTCGACGTCGCCGAAGCCGGCGGCCGCTCCCGCCCCCGGCGCGCCGATCGCCGACGTCATCGCCTGGATCGAGGCCGGCCGGCTCGTGGACGCCGCCGGCTACCACAGCGCGACCCGCGACGGCGCCACCACCGACCTGATCGAGGACGTCGCGTTCACCGTCTCGGCCGCGCCGCGCCGCGCCACCAAATGCATGACCGATTCCGACTCCGCCGACAGCCCGCTGGCCTGCGTGGTGGACCTGGTGAACCCGCCGGCGCAGCCCGAGCAGATCTACGGGCAGTGGAAGGGCGGCTGGGTCGACTACGCCGGCGACACGCTGCGTGTCGGGTCTGCTCACGGCGACCCGGGCCGATTCCTGCACGGCGAAGGGGCCGAACTGCCCGACGGAGCGGTGCTGTCGTTCGGCGACTACCGCTGCCGGGCGGATCGGGCCGGGTTGTTCTGCGTGAACTACGCGCACCGCTCGGCGGTGCGGTTCAGCCCGGAAGAGATCGGCGTGTTCGGCTGCCTGCGTCCGGTGCCGCCGCCCGCCGACGCCGGCAAGCTGTACAGCTGCGCCAGCTGACGCTTCAACGCCACCGGTCGGCGGATTCGACGGCCTGCAGCAACGCCTCACACAGCTGCCGCAGCTCATCGTGTGGCGCGTCCTCGGCCAGGGCGGTCGCGATGTCCTCGGCCGCGCACCGCACCTGATACACCCGGTCGGACAAGGCCGTCGCCTCCTCGGCGGAGAGCACCACCGAATCGGGCGCCAGCACGGTCGTCTTACCGCTGCTGATCAGGGCACGCTGCTCGTAGGCGCGCTGCCGGCAAGATTGCCGACAGTACTGTCGGCGCCGGCCGATCCCGGCGTCGCCCACGTCGCGGCCGCACCAGCGACAGGGTTGGGGGCGGGGACTGCGCGGCACGCCTGAACACCTTAGTCCGGCCGTTGCGCCGATCCCGGTATCATTAGGGGCTGTGCCGCGTGCGCCGGGAACTGCACAGGGCCCGCTCGCGTTGTCAATGCGAGACGAATTCGAAGACAAACAGGTTCTAAGGAGTGTGGGTCATGGCTGATCGTGTACTGCGGGGCAGTCGACTGGGTGCCGTGAGCTACGAGACCGACCGCAACCATGACTTGGCGCCACGCCGGATGGCGCGGTACCGCACCGACAACGGTGAAGAGTTCGAGGTTCCGTTCGCCGACGACGCGGAGATCCCGGGCACCTGGATGTGCCGCAACGGCCTGGAGGGCACCCTGCTCGAGGGCGACGTGCCCGAGCCGAAGAAGGTCAAGCCGCCGCGCACCCACTGGGACATGCTGTTGGAGCGCCGCTCGATCGAAGACCTCGAAGAGCTGCTCAAGGAGCGCCTGGACCTGATCAAGAGCCGCCGCCGCGGCTGAGCCCCCGGGTTTTCTCAGCCGCGCCGGCCCCGGAGCCGGTTGATCCGGCCGCCGATCCCCCAGCGGGCGACCTTGACCATCGCTTCGCGGATGTTGGAGCCGCTCATCTTGGAGACGCCCAGTTCGCGCTCGGTGAACGTGATCGGCACCTCGGCGATGGTGAAACCGTTGTTGACCGCCCGCCAGGTGAGGTCGACCTGGAAGCAGTAGCCCTTGGAGTCCACCGCGTCCAGACCGATCTTCTCCAGCACCCCGCGGCGGTAGGCCCGGTACCCGGCGGTGATGTCGTGGATACCCACCCCCAGCAGTAGCCGGGCATAGGTGTTGGCGGTCTTGGACAGCACCAGGCGGCGCACCGGCCAGTTGCGCACCGCGCCGCCGTCGACGTAGCGCGAACCGATCGCCACGTCGGCTCCCGCGTCGATCGCCTCCAGCAGCCGGTACAGCTGCTCGGGGGCATGGCTGCCGTCGGCATCCATCTCGACGATCACCTCGTAATGGCGGGCCAGCCCCCAAGCGAAACCGGCGAGATAGGCCGCGCCCAGGCCGGCCTTGGCGGTGCGGTGCATCACGTGGATACGCTCCGGGTCCGCGGCGGCCAGCTCGTCGGCGAGCTTGCCGGTCCCGTCGGGGCTGCCGTCGTCGACCACCAGGACGTGCACGTCTGGGCGGGCCTGCTGCAGCCGGCCGAGGATGATCGGCAGATTCTCCAACTCGTTGTAGGTGGGAACCACCACCAGCGTGTGCAGGCTGGGACGATCACTCATCGGCGCCGCTCCTCGGAGTCAACATCGGCGCCGGTGCTACGACGCTTGAACCATGTGAAGCGACCATTTTGCCGTACTGCCGCCAGCAGGCCGGCAACAGCCGCGCCGAGCAGCACCCACTGCAGGATCGGCGCCCACCGGGTGGCCGGGGTCAGCGCGGTCTTGAGCCGCACGTGAGCGTCCAGGTAGGCGGGTTCGAAGAACGCCGTGCGGGCCAGTTCGCGCCCGTCGGGAGCGACCACCGCGCTGATCCCGGTGGTGCCGGCGACGACGACGTAGCGGTCATGCTCGACCGCGCGCACCTTGGCGAACGCCAGCTGCTGCTCGCTCATCGCCTCGTCGAACGTGGCGTTGTTCGACGGCACCGCCAGCAGCTGGGCGCCGGCCAAGACCGATTCCCGGGGCGCCCGGTCGAAGATCACCTCCCAGCAGGTGGCCACGCCGACCGGAACGCCCGCGACATGCACCACGCCGTCGCCGCCGCCCGGCACGAAATAGCCTGCCCGGTCGGCGTAGCCGGACAGGTGACGGAAGAACCCGCGCCACGGCAGGTACTCCCCGAACGGCTGCACGATCCGCTTGTCGTGGCTCTCCCCCGGACCGGTCTGCGGATCCCACACCAGCACCGAGTTCGTCGCCACCGGGTTCTCCCGGGTCCAGCCGGGCGCCGCACGCACGGTGCCCACCAGGATCGGGGCGTCGATCGCCTGGGCGGCCATGGTGATCTCTCGCGCGGCATCGGCGTTCGCCATCGGATCGATATCGGACGCGTTCTCCGGCCAGATCACGAACAACGGCGCGGCCGCCCGCCCGGCCTCGACGTCGTCGGCCAACCGCAGCGTTTCCCGGACGTGATAGTCCAACACCTGGCGGCGCTGGGCGTTGAAGTCCAGCCCGAGCCGCGGCACGTTGCCCTGCACCGCCGCCACCGTGATCGCCGGGTCGTCACCGGCGCCCGCGCCGGAGCGGCGCACCCCGGGCCACACCACCACCGCCGACAACAGCACCAGACAGATGCACAGGCCGGGTAGCAGCACCGCCGGCGGGCGGCCGTTGTCCGCGGTCGGCGGTGTATCCGACCGCAGCCACCGGATGATCTCGACGCTCAGCGCGGTCCCGGCACAGCCGGTCAGCGCCACGGCCAGCGACAGCAGCGGCACCCCGCCGAGCGCCACCAGCGGCAGCAGCGGTCCGGCCGTCTGGCCGTATCCGACAGCCCCCCAAGGGAATCCGCCGAACGGGATCACCGACTTCGCCCATTCCTGCGCGGCCCACAGCAACGCGAACCACACCGGCCAGCCCGCCAGATTGCGCACCGCCACCGCCGCCGCCCCGAATACGGCGGGAAACAGCGCGCACAGCAGCGCCAGCATCAGCCAGGGCAGCGCGCCGACCAGCCCGCCCACCCACGGCAGCAGCGGCAGATAGAACGCCAGGCCGCACAGCAGGCCGTAACCGAAACCGCCGGCCAGGGTGGTCTCGCGGCGAATGAGCACCCACCCCAGCAGCCCGAAGGCCAGGATCGCCGCCCACCACCAGTTCAGCGGCGGGAAGCTGGCCCGAAGCAGCATCCCGGCCAACACCGACGCCGCCAGTTGGGCCCAGCGGTCGGCTGCCGCGATACCGAGGCGTTCCAACCGATTCGGGCCGGCATCGACCACGGTGTCGGGATGGTCGGTGGTCTCAGCCATGCAGCACCACACCCCGGTGCACGGTGCGCCGACACAACGGTGAGTCGCCCGGCTCCAGTACCGGTAGCGCCGGCACCCGTGAGCGCGGATCGGTCGACCATCGCTGAACCGTGTCGCGGGGCGCCTCGACGGCCAGCCGGGTGGGCTCCCAGACGGCGTAGGAGGCCGGTGCGCCGGGCACCAGGGTGCCGCTGATGCCGTCGTTGATGCCGGCGGCGCGCCAGCCACCGCGTGTTGCGGCGGCGAATGCCGCCCGCATCGACACCGCGCTGCCCGGCGTGCGGTGGTGCGCGGCCGCGCGGACCGCGGCCCACGGATCGAGCTCGGTGACCGGGCTGTCGGAACCGAACGCGAGGGGCACGCCTCGGGATGCTAACAGCGCGAACGGGTTCAGTCCCGCGGCGCGTTGCGCGCCCAACCGCTGGGCGTACATGCCGTCGTCGCCGCCCCACAGCGCGTCGAATCCCGGCTGCATGCTGGCGATCACGCCCCACGATCCCAGCTGGGCGGCCTGCTCGACGCTGACCATCTCCAGATGCTCCAGCCGGTGCCCGCAGGCCGCCACCGCCGCGACTCCGAAGTGCTGCACCACCTGCTGCAGCGCCGTGGTCACCGCGGATACCGCGGCGTCCCCGATGACGTGGAACCCGGCGGTCACCCCGGCCTCGGTACACGCCCACAGATGGGCGGCGACGGACTCGGCGTCCAGGTGACACACCCCGGTGCAGCCGGCGGCGTCGGCGTAGGGCTCATGCAGCCAGGCGGTGTGTGAGCCCAGCGCACCGTCGACGAACAGATCGCCGGCCAGACCCCGGGCGCCGGTGTCGGCGAGCAGTTCGCGGGCCCGGGCGGCACTGGTGACCGGTTCGCCCCAGTAACCGATGACCTCGACACCGTGGTGCAGTGCCCGCAACTCCCGCCAGTCATCGGAGCCGCCGATGTCCGGGCCGGCGCACTCGTGGACCGCGACGATGCCCACCGCGGCGGCGGCATCCAGGGCGGCGGTGCGGGCAGCGGCGCGCTGCGGTGCGGTGAGCAGCTCTCGGGCCGCGGCGCGAACCAGGTGGTGGTCGGAGCCGGACAGCGGCCCGATGCCGGAGTCCGCCGACAGTTTCGGCACCCGCTTGCGCAGCCCGCTCGAAGCCAGCGCCGAGTGGGCATCGACCCGGGACAGGTAGGCCGGGCGCTCGCCCACCACCGCGTCGAGCGCTTCGGTGTCCGGGGCGGCACCGTCGGGCCAGCCCGACTCGTCCCAACCGTGCCCCCAGATCGGCTGGTCGGGATGAGCCGCCGCGTAATCGGCGATCAACTGCAGGCAGTGCCGTTGTGAGCTGGCCGGCCGCAGATCCAGGCCGGTGCGGCACAGCCCGGTCTCGGTGACATGGACATGGCTGTCGACGAAACCCGGCGTCACCAAAGCCCCGTCGAGGTCGGTGACGTCGGCTTGCGGAAACTGCTCGCGACCGACGGCGTCGCTGCCCAGCCAGGCGACCACCCCGTCGCGGACGGCCATCGCGGTGGCATCGGGATGACTCGGGCTGTGGATACGTCCGCCGAGCAACAGCGACGTGGGAGCCCCGGGCACAACGGTCACGACGTAGAAAGTACGGGGTGTCGGATCAACCGCGGGACAGGGCGGGCCGGTGGGTCTCGGTGACGTCGACGAATTCGGCGTCGATGTAGTCGGTGCGGCGGCCCGGCGTGCGCCGGGCGGTGTACCAGCGTCGACCGACGACCGTGGCAGCCACCAGTGGTGTGCGACGGCCGAGCCCGGCGGCTGCCGCCCCGGCCAGCAGCGGGCGGGCAGCAGCCCTGGTCGGAGGCGCCAGCAGTGCCAGGCCCGCCAGCGTGGTCACCGGTCCGGGGACCACGACCAGCAGCGTGCCCGCCGCGATCAGCCCACCGTCGGCGAGCACACGCTGCCCCGCGCCGGAACGCAACCGGGCTACCTGGCGCTTGATCTGCCCGGCCGACAATGCCAGGCCCACCAGAAATGCGCCCAACAACAGCAGTGCGGTCCAGCCGAAACCGATCCCCCAGATCAGCGCGGCAACCGCCGCCGACTCGACCAAGACGTAGATCAGCACGATCCGCAACACAGCGCTCGCCATGCCACCCCAACGTCTGAACCGTCGAGGAGGTTCCCACCCGGCGCCCCGGGGAATACCTTGAGGCCATGACGACCATCGACATTGCCACTCCCGACGGGCCCATCGAAGCGCTGCTGGACATTCCGGAAGGGCCCGGACCGTGGCCCGGCGTGGTGGTGGTCCACGATGCGATCGGTTACGCCGCGGACATGAAAGCCATCTCCGAGCGCATCGCCGACGCGGGCTATCTGGCCGTGTCGCCCAACCTGTACTCCCGCGGCGGCCGGGCACGCTGTATCACCCGGGTATTCCGGGAACTGCTGACCCAGCGTGGCCGCGCGCTGGATGACATCCTGGCCGCCCGCGATCACCTGCTGGGCGTGCCGGAATGCTCGGGCAAGGTCGGAATCGCCGGCTTCTGCATGGGCGGGCAGTTCTCACTGGTCTTGTCGCCCAAGGGGTTCGGAGCCTCGGCCCCGTTCTACGGCACCCCACTGCCCCGGCATCTCGAGGAGACCCTCAGCGGCGCCTGCCCGATCGTCGCCAGCTTCGGCGGCCGTGATCCGCTGGGCCGAGGCGCGCCCGACCGGCTACGCCGGGTTGTCGAGCACCACGACATCCCGCACGACATCAAGACCTATCCGGGAGCCGGTCACAGCTTCGCCAACAACCTGCCGGCCCAGCCGCTGCTGCGCATCGCCGGCTTCGGCTACAACGAGGCCGCGACCGCCGACGCCTGGGCGCGGGTGTTCGCGTTCTTCGGCGAACACCTGCAGGCTGCCGGCTGAGCTCAGGCTGGGCTGCCGGCTTCGGCGAGTACCCGCGGGAACAGCACGTTATTCTCCTTGTGCACGTGCAGGTGGATGTCGCTCTCCAGGTCCGCCAGGCCGGCCAGCATCGCTGTGTAGCTGGCGCAGGCGTCCGCCGGAACGGTGTAGTCGTCGGTGAGCTTGCGCAGTTCGGCGAGCAGGTGGCCGGCGTTGTCGTGCTCCTGCTGGTTCTCGGCCAGCTCGTTGCGCAGCTCGTCGGAGAGCGGCCGGTCTGGCCGGCCGGCCCGCAGGCTGATCTCGGGGAACAGCATGGTCTCCTCGGTGCGCAGGTGTGGTTCCATGCCGGCGCGCAACTGATGGAAGAGCTCGCGGACGCGTACCAGCTCACCGTGGTTGGGCCCGTGCACCCGCGCCACCTTGTCGACCAGCTCCGCCAGCCGCGGGAACTCGTCCCAGAGGAACCGGTGATGGGTGCTGACGATGTGGGCGATCAGCGAGGTGTCGTCGAAGTCGGCCCAGTCGGCGCGCTGAGCGGGCTCACCGGAGCTGTTCAGCGCCGCGAGCAACTCGTCGGCGTTGACGCCGTCGGCGGCGCACGCATCACGCAGCGTCCGCTGGCCGTGGCAGCAGAAGTCGATCCCGAACCTGCTCAGGATGCGGGTCGTCGACGGGTCGGCGGTGACGATGTCGCCGAGGATCTGGTCGGAGGTGAAGGCGGCCACGGGAACTCCTCGTTGTCGGCGGGTGGTTCGGACCAACCATCCTAATTTTAATGATTAAAGTCCACTATATGTGACGCAGTCGTGGCTTATTCGGCGGTCCCAGCTTCGCCTCTCCGCCGTCGAGGCTCGCTGAACCGCCGGGTTCATGCGGCGATCCCAGCTTCGCCTCTCCTTCGTCGAGCCTCGCTGAATCGCCGGGCTCAGCCGGCAGCCGGCGTCAACGCCAGCCCGACATTGGTGCGCATCCCGCCGCGCAGTTTGCTGAACACGTTGAACACTCGGCCGATGATCGGGTAGCGCTTGGCGATCGCGGCGTAGACGGCGCCGTTGTGAGCCTTGTCCAGCACGGCGGCCACCGCCTCGATGGCCTCGCCCTTGGGCCGGCCCCGCATGTCGCACGGCGCCAAGGTGACGCGCGGGCTGTTGCGGATCCGCTTGACCTTCCAGGAGGACTCCTGGGTGATCACCAAGAGCCGATCGCCATCCGGGGCGGCCCATACCGGGGTGGGCTTGGCGCGACCGTCCTTGGTGAACGTGGTCAGCAATAAGTAGTCGGATTTGGCGATCTCGGCGAAGGTTGGGGCCACAGTGGCGAATCTACTCGCCCGGCGCCGCGGCGCCGGGGACGATCCGCCAACGGGTGAGCTGCGCCGGCGCGGCTACAGCGGGGGCCGGCTCGCGACCGGGTGCAGTTCGGCGATCTTGGGCAACGGCGGGGCCGTCGGCGGCGCCGAGTCGATGTAGGCGGCCACCGCGTCGGGCGAGATCAGGCCGTAGCGCACCAGCAGGTCCACGGCGTTCAGGCCGAAGTGCTGGGCAACCCGCAGCAGGTTGTCGGCGGTGATCAGCCTGCCCTCGTGGGCCGCCTTGTAATAGGCGGATTTGCGGTAGCCAAAGGCCTCGTAAACCTCGGTGGCGGGCAGCGGCCGGCCGATCAGGTACGGCAGCACCACCGAGGGGTCTTTATCACGGTCGTCCATGGTTTTACACCATAGTCCTGTTCGGCGGGCGGAAACCAGCTCATCACATGTGATTTACATGTGAATGTTAATTAACTTGATAGGTTAGGGCGTTCCGACGGCCCGAAATTGCCCGGTAGCAGGGGCTATTCGGGCCTCACCGCGGCATCCGGCGCCAGAGGGTCTGTGGCACCAGTCGCATCACGACGAACATCATCCGCAGCCGCCGGGGAACCGCGACCGTGCGCCGCCCGCGGGCCAGTGCGCGGGCCGTCGCCGCCGCCACCTGCGCCGGGGTGCTGGCCAACGGAGCCGGTTTCATGCCGTCGGTCATCCGTCCGATCACGAACCCGGGGCGGACGATCAGCAACCCCACCCCGCTGCCGTGCAGCGCATCGGCAAGCCCGCCGGCGAACCCGTCGAGGCCGGCTTTGGCCGAGCCGTAGACGTAGTTGGCGCGCCGCACCCGCACTCCGGCCACCGACGAGAACACCACCATGCGTCCCCGGCCGGCGGCTCGCATCGCCGTGGCCAGGTGAGTGAGCAGGCTGACCTGAGCGACGTAGTCGGTGTGGACGATGGCCACCGCGTGCGCGGCGTCGGCCTCGGCGCGTACCTGGTCGCCCAGCATCCCGAAGGCCACCACGGCCGTGCCGATCGGTCCGTGCTCGGCGATGAGCCGCGCGACCAGCGGCCCGTGGCTCGCCAGGTCGTCGGCGTCGAACTCGACGGTGTGCACGGCCACGGCTCCCGCGTTGCGCACCGCGGCGGCCTCCGCGTCGAGCCGGTCAGCGGACCTGGCGGCCAGCACCACTGTCGCCCCGGGCGCCAGCCGGCGGGCCAGTTCTCCCCCGATCTCACTGCGCCCGCCGAAAACCACCACCGGCCCGTCAACCGTGTCGTTCACGGCTGTGATTATCGCCTGCGCTAGCGTGAACGGTGATGGCGAACGCGACGACCCGGCTCACCAGTGACGCACTGGCGTTTCTCACTGAGCGCCACCTGGCGATGTTGACCACCCTGCGCGCCGACAACTCACCCCATGTGGTCGCGGTCGGTTTCACGTTCGACCCGAAAACCCATATCGCTCGGGTGATCACCACCGGCGGCTCGCAGAAGGCGGTCAACGCCGACCGTGCCGGTGTGGCCGTGCTCAGCCAGGTCGACGGCGCGCGCTGGCTCTCGCTGGAGGGCCGCGCGACGGTCAACGACGCTGTCGCCGCCGTCCGCGACGCCGAGCTGCGCTACGCCCAGCGATACCGGACCCCGCGGGTCAATCCGCAGCGCGTGGTGATCGAGGTGCAGGTGGAACGGGTGCTGGGGTCGGCGGATCTGCTCGACCGCGGTACCCGCTAGACCTCGACCACCACCAGCTCGTGAGGCCGGTTGTTCAGTGACTCGGCGCCGTCGGCGGTGACGATCACGATGTCCTCGATACGTGCGCCCCACTCGCCGGGGAAGTAAATGCCGGGTTCGATCGAGAACGCCATCCCGGCCGCCAGCGCGAGGTCATTACCGGCGACGATGTAAGGCTCTTCGTGCACCGACAGGCCGATGCCGTGGCCGGTGCGGTGCACGAAGTATTCCGCCAGCCCCGCCTCGGCCAGCACATCGCGTGCCGCGGCGTCGACCTGCTGCGCGGTGACTCCCGGACGGACGCTGTCGACCGCGGCACGTTGTGCTCGCTGCAACACCGAATACCGTTGGGCCACCACCGGTTCCGGCTCGCCCAAGCTGTAGGTCCGAGTCGAGTCGGAGTGGTATCCGGGTTCGACCGGGCCGCCGATGTCGACGACCACGATGTCGCCGGCGGCAAGTTCACGCTGCGAGCACTCGTGGTGGGGGTCGGCGCCGTGCGGGCCCGAACCGACGATGATGAAGGCCACCTCCGAATGGCCCTCGGCCACGATCGCCTCGGCGATGTCGGCGGCGACGTCGGCTTCGGTGCGGCCCGGCACCAGAAACTCCGGTACCCGGGCATGCACCCGGTCGATCGCCGCGCCGGCTTTGCGCAGCGCGTTGATCTCGCTGGGGTCCTTGATCATTCGCAGTTGACGTAGCACAGCGGTGGCCAGCACCGGGGCGGCGCCGAGAACATCGATCAGCGGCAGCAGATGCAGCGCCGACATCGCATCGGTGACCGCCGCGGTCGCCGGCCGGCCCCCCAGCGCCTCACCCACCATGCGGTAGGGGTCCTCGCCGTCGACCCAGTCGCGCACCGCCACGCCCAGATCCGCCACCGCGGATTCGCGCAGCGCCGCCAGCTCCAGTCGCGGCACCACCATGGTGGGCGGGTCCGACGCCGGCAATACCAGCGCGGTGAGCCGTTCGAAGGTCTGAGCCCGCGACCCGGTCAGGTAGCGCAGGTCATAGCCCGGTGTGATCACCAGGCCGGCCAGGCCGGCTTTCGCGGCGGCGGCTGCCGCGGCGGCCAGGCGGTGGGCGTAGACGCTGCTGTCGAACCGGGAAGTCACGCACATCAGGCTATCCGGTCGGCGAGTGGGAAACTCACGACGCGACACGCCTGAGAGGTGTCGTAGTGTTCCGTTTCGCGGGGTGACTAGCGGCAAATAGGGTGGCTGCCATGCCTGCTCCCGTGCTGTTGCTCGACGGTGCCAGTATGTGGTTCCGGTCCTATTTCGGGGTGCCGTCCTCGATCACCGCGCCCGACGGTCGGCCGGTGAACGCGGTGCGCGGCTTCTTCGACTCGGTGGCCACCCTGATCACCCGCCACGAACCCGGTCGGCTGGCGGTCTGTCTGGATCTGGACTGGCGCCCGCAGTGGCGGGTGGACCTGGTGCCGTCCTACAAGGCGCACCGGGTGGCCCAAGAAGCACCGGACGACGCCGATGGCACCGACATCGAGGAGGTCCCCGACGAGCTCAGTCCGCAGGTGGACATGATCATCGAACTGCTCGATGCCTTCGGGATCGCTACCGCCGGCGCCCCCGACCACGAGGCCGACGACGTACTGGGCACGCTGGCGGCAGCGGAGCGGCGTGACCCGGTGATCGTCGTCAGCGGGGATCGGGATCTGCTGCAGGTTGTCGCTGAGCAGCCGGTACCGGTGTCGGTGCTCTACCTGGGACGCGGGCTGGCACGGGCGACGCTGTTCGGGCCCGCGGAAGTGGCCGAGCGCTACGGGCTGCCGGCGCAGCGGGCCGGCGCCGCTTACGCCGAAATGGCGCTGCTGCGCGGTGATCCGTCCGACGGGCTGCCCGGAGTGCCCGGCGTCGGCGAGAAGACCGCGGTCGGGCTGCTGGCCCAGTACGGTTCGTTGGCGGCGGTCCTGGCCGCTGCCGCCGATCCGGCTTCCGCGATGGCCAAGGGGGTGCGGGCCAAGCTGCAGGCGGCCCGCGACTACATCGCCGCCGCCGGTCCGGTGGTGCGGGTGGCCACCGACGCGCTGGTCACGCTGTCGACGCCCTCGGACACCCTGCCGCGGGTGGCTGCCGACCCGGCCCGGGTCGCCGAGCTGGCGGACCGACTCGGTGTCGGGTCTTCGATCGCCCGGCTGCAGCGGGCCCTGGACACGCTGCCGGACTGAGCCGGGTCAACGCGGACTACTTGGGCCGGCCGACCTCGTAGGTGCCGGAGTTGTCCTGGAAGGTGACGGTCACCTGGCGCTTGGTGCCGTCGATACTGACCTCGCAGTTGAACGTGTCGCCTTGTTTGACCACCGGGCTCTGACCGTTGTTGCAGCGCACGTCCTTGACGTTCTTGGCGCCGTAGCCGTTGGTCTGGTCGGCCAGGATCTGCTGCACGCCCTGCTGCGCCTTGTCGATATCGAGTTTGGTGGTCACGAAGAACCCGGGCTTCCAGAAGCCCAGCACCAGCACCACCAGTGCGGCGATGCCCAGGCACGCGGCGAGCACGGTGCCCACCAGCGCCGTCGGGCGCTTGCCGCCGGAGCCGGGCTGGCCGAACTGGCCCGGCTGCTGCGGATACTGACCGTACTGGCCGGGCTGACCGTACTGGCCGGGTTGACCGTACTGGCCGGGTTGGCCGTATTGGGTGGGTTGGCCGTAACCGCCGGGCTGGCCGTACTGGGTGGGTTGGCCGTAACCGCCGGGCTGGCCGTACTGCTCCGGCTGCGGGTAGCCGGGATACTGCGGTGCCGACGGGTAGGACTGCGGGTACTGCGACGGCGTGTAGGCCGGCGGCTGCCACTGCTGCTCGGCGCCGGCTGCAGGTCCCTGCCCGCTGCCGGGCTGCTCTTCGGGCTGCCCGGGCTGCTGAGGCTGCCACGGCTGCGTCGGGTCGTATCCCTGCGGTCCGCTCATCGTTGTTCCTCAAGTCCTCTCACGTAGCGGGTGCTGATCACCGCCGGCTCTCCACCGTAGCGCCCGGACCAGCCTACCCGGCGTCAACGGCGACGACGCCGCGTAAAACCGTGTCGATCGCCTGTTTTGCGGTCGTCCGCAATTCGGCGCCGGGCGCCGCATTGCGCAGCTGATCCAGCAGGTCGAGCACCTGGCGGCACCAGCGCACGAAGTCACCCGCCGACAACGACGCCGCGGAACCGGCCGCCAATCCCTCCGAGGCGTCCAACGCCGACGCCAGGTCGCCGGTGCGGGCCCAGCGGTACACGGCGGCGACGAACCCTTCGTCGGGTTCGCGGCTGGGGGCGATACGGTGCCGGCTCTCGTCGGCTCGCAGCGTCGCCGAGAGCTTGCGGGTCCGGTGCAGTGCGCGGCGCACCGGCTCGGTGGGCGGGTACGGGGTCGGAGGGCCGTCCGGGCCGTCCGCACCGCGGGACTCATAGAGCACCGCGGAGACGACCGCGGCCAGTTCGGCGGGCCCCAACCCGTCCCACGCGCCGGTGCGTAGGCATTCGGCGACCAAAAGGTCGCTCTCGCTGTAGATCCGGGCCAACATCCGGCCATCCGCGGTCACCTTCGGATCGCCGTCACCGGTCGTTATGAAGCCGCGTTCGGCCAACAGGCCGACGATCCGGTCGAAGGTGCGGGCCAGCGAGTTGGTCGCCGCGTCGACCTTCTTGCGCAGTTGCGCATTGTCGGCCTCCACGCGCAGGTAACGCTCGGCGGTGCGGACCTTGTCCTCGCGGTCGGCGTCGCTGTGGCTGGGATGGTCGCGCATCCGTTGCCGCAGTGCGGCCAGCTCCGGATCCACCGGGTCCTCCTGGGCCCCGCCGCCGCGTCGGCCGCGCGGCTTCGGCGCCGCCAGACCTTCTGCCGCCGACCGCAACGCCGAGGCCAGATCGCGGCGGACCCGCGGCTGGCGGTGCTCCACCCGCTTGGGCAGGTTCATGGAGCCGATCGGACCCTCGGCGCCGGAGTAGTCCGCCGCGGAGATCCGGCCCGCCCAGCGATGCTCGGTGAGCACCAGTGGCCGCGGCTCGTCCGAATCCCGATCGGCCTGCAACACCACTGCCAGACCGCCGCGGCGACCGCGCGCGAGGGTGATGATGTCGCCTTTGCGCAGCGCGGCCAGGGCGTCACTGGCGGCCCGACGGCGTTGCAGCCGTGAGGCGCGCGCCTGGGCCCGTTCCCGTTCGGAGATCTTCGCCCGCAGCCGGGCGTAGTCGAGCACCGGCGAATGGCGGCCGCCGAGTTCGGCGGCGATCTCCTCGAGGGTCCGTTCGCCGCGTTCGACGCCGCGCACCAGGCCGACGACGGACCGGTCGGCCTGGTACTGGGCGAACGACTGCTCCAACAGCCGGTGGGCCTGCTCGGGGCCCATCTGCTGGACCAGATTGATCGTCATGTTGTAGGACGGGGCGAACGAACTGCGCAACGGGAAGGTACGGGTGGACGCCAGGCCGGCCACCTGCTCGGGGTCGGCGGTGCTCTCCCCCGGATGCCACAGCACCACCGCGTGGCCCTCGACGTCGATGCCGCGCCGCCCGGCCCGGCCCGTCAATTGGGTGTATTCGCCCGGCGTCAGGGCGGCATGTTGTTCACCGTTGAACTTGACCAACCGTTCGAGCACCACGGTGCGGGCCGGCATGTTGATGCCCAGCGCCAGGGTTTCGGTGGCGAACACGGCCTTGACCAGGCCGGCGGCGAACAGCTCTTCGACGGTGTGGCGAAACACCGGCAGCAGCCCGGCGTGGTGGCCGGCCAGCCCGCGCAGCAGCCCCTCCCGCCATTCGTAGTAGCCCAGCACGTCCAGGTCGTCGTCGGCGAGGTCGCCGCAGCGGTGGTCGATCACTTCGGCGATGCGGGCGCGCTCCGACTCGGTGGTCAGCCGCAGCGGTGAGCGCAGGCACTGTTTGACGGCGGCATCGCAACCGACCCGGGAGAACACGAAGGTGATCGCGGGCAGCAGTCCGGCCGAATCCAGCACCGCGATCACGTCCGGGCGCATCGGGGGCCGGTAGCTCGGCCGCCCCGGGCCGCCCCGACCGCCATGGCGTCGTGGCGACCAGTCGGTGAGCCGGTCGGCTTCGCGACGATGTGCGATGTGCCGCAACAGTTGTGGGTCGACGCGAGGCCGGCCGGCGGCTCCCTGCCCGTCGGTGTCGGGTCGTGACTCGAACAGGTCGAAAAGCCGCTTGCCGACCATCATGTGCTGCCACAGCGGCACCGGGCGGTGCTCGTCGACGACGACAGCGGTGTCCCCGCGCACCGTCTGGATCCAGCCGCCGAACTCCTCGGCGTTGCTGACCGTCGCCGAGAGGCTGACCAACCGCACTTCGTCGGCCAGGTGCAGGATGACCTCCTCCCAGACCGCGCCCCGCATCCGGTCGGCCAGAAAGTGCACCTCGTCCATCACCACGTGGGAAAGCCCTTGCAGCGCGGGTGAATCCGCGTAGAGCATGTTGCGCAACACCTCGGTGGTCATCACCACCACCGGCGCGTTGGCGTTGACCGACAGATCGCCGGTCAGCAAACCGACCCGGTGCTTGCCGTAACGGGCCACCAGGTCGGTGTGCTTCTGGTTACTCAATGCCTTGATCGGGGTGGTGTAGAAGCACTTTCCGCCGGCGGCCAGCGCCAGGTGCACCGCGAACTCGCCGACCACGGTTTTGCCCGCGCCGGTCGGTGCGCAGACCAGCACTCCCCGACCGTCCGCCAGCGCCAGGCACGCGCGGCGCTGGAAGTCGTCGAGTCCGAACGGCAGGTCCGCGGTGAACCGGGTGAGCTCAGTGGCGCCGGGAGTGCCGGGAGGACTACTCATGCGGGGTTGTCACGGGTGCCGGCGCCTCGAGCGGCGAGGCTGCGTCGTCGGGTAGCTGCGTGGTGGCCTCCCGCCGGGCCTTGCGCTTGTCGTGCAGTCGGGCGATCTGGATGGCGAACTCCTGCAGCAGGCTCAACGTGCAGCCGAGCACGATCATCGAGAACGGGTCCGACCCGGGGGTGAAGAAGGCCGCGAACACGAACATCGCGAAGATCAGGCCGCGCCGCCACTCCTTCAACCGGGCGTAGCTCAGTACCCCGACCTGGTTGAGCATGACGATCAGCAGCGGGAACTCGAAGCTGATGCCGAACACCACCAGCAGGTTGAGCAGGAATCCGAAATAGCGGTCACCGGACAGCGCGGTCACCTGAACATCGCTGCCCACGGTCAGCAGAAAACCCAGCGCCTTGGAGAGCACCAGATAGGCCAGGATGGCGCCGGTGACGAACAGCACCGCCGCAGACACGACGAACACCACCGCGAAGCGCCGCTCCTTGCGGTACAGCCCCGGCGTGATGAACGCCCACAACTGGTAGAACCAGACCGGACAGGCCAGCACGACTCCGGCGGCCAGCCCCACCTTGAGCCGCAGCATGAACTGGTCGAAGGGCGCGGTGGCCAGCAGTCGGCACTGCCCGTCGGGTGCGATCGCGGCGCGCGAGGACGCCGGCAGCTCGCAGTACGGGTGGCGCAGCCACTCACCGAGACTCTCCAGCCCGAACAACGGCCGACCGTACCAGACGAAGCCGATGATGGTGGTGACCACGATCGCGGCAAGCGAGATCAGCAACCGGGTCCGCAGCTCACGCAGGTGATCGACGAGCGACATCGTCCCGTCGGGATTGGTGCGGCTGCGACGCAGTCGCGGGTCCAGCCGCCGCAGAGCTCCGAGCGTGGGCACAGTAGATCAGACGCGGATGCCGCGACGGCGATGCCGGGCTACGCCGAGGGACCGCCGGCCGCCGGCGGATCGACCCGCTCGGAGGAGACGGTGGTCGAGTTGGCGGTCGAATCCGGCTTGGCCTCGTTCTGCAGCTCGCGGACCTCGGATTTGAAGATGCGCATCGACTTACCGAGCGAGCGCGCCGCGTCGGGCAGGCGCTTGGCGCCGAACAAGATGATCACGGCGACGGCGAGGATCGCCAGGTGCGACGGTCCTAAAGCGTTCACTTTGCTTACCTCCAGACGTCGTATCGATGCTACCGCAGCTCAGGACCCCGGCGGCGCACGCCGCGGACGGGTGGCCCCCGTCCAGCTCTGACCGTCGAAGTAGCGGAGCAGTTCCGGGTCGGCGGGATCCGGATACCAAGCCGGGGGCACCGCTGATTGGCCCGCCGGCTTCGACTTGGCCTTGACCAGGAAAACGATGCCGACCACCACGCCTATCACCACGGCCAGGAAGACGACATCGGCTATCAGCATCCCGGCACTGAATGCGGTCACGCGCGTACTTCCCCGTAGGCCGCCAGCGCGGCGGCCGCGGCCTCGCGCACCCGGTCGACCACCGACTCGGGTGCCACGATCTGCACCTCGTCACCCATGCCCAGCAGCAGCCGCGTCAACCATTCGTCGGATGCGTAGGTCATCTCCGCTTCCCGCCAGCCGTCGGCCGAATCACCGACCAGTCGCATCGGGTAGTACTCGAACATCCAGGCCGCCGCCGGCGCCACCCTCACGGTGGCGACCGGCAGGGACGGGTCGGCGTCGAACAGCGAGGTGTCGGTCTCGGCCTGGCGTGCCGGTTCCGGCGGCGCCGCGGGTTCGTCGAGCAGCTCGGCGTCGTCGATGCGGTCGAAGCGGAACAACCGCACCCCGGCGGAGTCGCGGCACCAGGCTTCCAGGTAACTGTGGTTTGCGATCAGCACCACCCGGATGGGGTCGACGACCCGGCGCGACGACGTGTCCCGCGAGGCGGCGTAGTAGTCGATGCTGATCGCCCGGCGGCGGTGCACGCCGTCACGGACGACCGCGGCGACCGGGTCGTCCTCGTCCGCGGCGTCGGTTGCCCGGTGGGCGGCCTCGCCGGCGGCGTTCTCGATCTTCGCGATCGCGCTGCGTGCCGCTCGGGGGTCGACGATGCCGGGCATGTCGACCAACGCCCGCAGCGCCATCAGCATGGCGGTGGCCTCCGGCGACGTCAGCCGCAACGGCCGATCCACCCCCGCGGTCTCGTGCACGTCGAGGCGGTCGTCGTAGAACGTCACGTCGATCAGCTCTCCCGGCCCGTAACCGGGCATGCCGCACATCACCAGCTGATGCAGGTCGGCCTGCAGCTGCGCCAGGCTCACGCCGAGCTCGGCGGCGGCCTGCTTCTTGGTGATGCCGGGCCGCGCCTGCAGATACGGCACCATGTTCAGCAGCCGGACCAGCCGCTTGGACAGTTGGCTCACGCGAGCACCCCCCGGGCGCTGGCGGTCAGCCGGGCCACCACGTCGTCGCGCAGTGACGGCGGATCCAGCACGACGGCGTCGGCGCCGTGCCCGGCGATATCGCGGGCCAGCCGGTCGTGGGTGCCGATGTCGACGCCGACGATGTCGCCGTCGCGGCCGGCGAGCGCCTGCCGGCCCAGCACGGCGCCGGCCCGGCGCAATGCCACCGCCCGGCCGTCGGCGACCCAGATCCGGGCCTGCAGCCCGGTCGGGGCTTCGCCGACGGCCTCGGCGACGATCGCGCGCAGGTCGACGCCGTCGGGGCGGGTGACCGAACCCGGCGACCCGATCGGGGTGACCTCGTCGGCGATCCGTGACATCCGGAAGGTGCGCACCGCATCGCGATCGTGGTCATGGCCGACCAGATACCAGCGGCCGCCGTGGGTCACCACCCCCCACGGCTCGACGGTGCGGGTGACGTACGGATCGACCGGCGACGGGCGGTGGCCGAACTGCACGGCCTGCCCCGCCTGCACGGCGTCCATCAGGGCGCCCAGCGCCGGCTCGGCTCGGTGGATGCCCGGGAGCGCCGCCGGGGGCGCCACCAGTACGTCGGCGCGCGCCGGGTCCACCTCGACACCGGCGGCGTGCAGTTTGGCCACCGCCCCCTGGGCATTGGCCCGCAGCTGGGGCGACTGCCACAGCTGGACCGCCACGGCAACCGCGGCGGCCTCCTCCGTGGTGAGCTCGATGGCGGGCAGCGCGTAAGCATCGGGGTTGATGCGGTAGCCGTCGACCGTGTCGAACACCGAAGCCTTCCCGGTTTCCAGCGGAATGCCCAGATCCCGCAGCTCGTTCTTGTCCCGCTCGAACATCCGGGAGAACGCTTCGTCGCTGGGGCTGTCACCGTAGCCGATCACGGTGGCGCGGATCTTCTCCGCGGTGAGATAACCGCGCGTGGACAGCAATGCGATGACCAGATTCAGTAGTCGTTCGACTTTGGCAGTCGCCATGCAAGGAGGATAGGCGGTGGCGGCGGGCGGGTCGGTCGGAAGTGGGTGCTACATGCTGGCGATCAGGCGCTTGACCCGCTCGTCGACCGACCGGAACGGGTCTTTGCACAGCACGGTGCGCTGGGCTTGATCGTTGAGCTTGAGGTGCACCCAGTCGACGGTGAAGTCCCGGCCGGCGGCCTGTGCGGCACTGATGAATTCGCCGCGCAGCTTGGCGCGGGTGGTCTGCGGCGGCGTGTCGACCGCCTCGTCGACCTCCTCGTCGGTGGTGACCCGGGCGGCCAGCCCCTTGCGCTGCAGCAGATCGAACACCCCGCGGCCCCGCTTGATGTCGTGATAGGCCAGGTCCAGCTGCGCGATCTTCGGATCGGACAGCTCCATGTCGTAGCGATCCTGGTAGCGCTGGAACAGCTTTCGTTTGATCACCCAGTCGATCTCGGTGTCCACCTTGGCGAAATCCTGGGTTTCGACGGCGTCGAGCTGGCGGCCCCACAGGTCGATGACCTGCTCGAGCTGCGGGTTGCTGGCCCGCGTCTGCACGTAGTCCACCGCCCGCCCGTAGTACTCGCGCTGGATGTCCAGCGCGCCGGCCTGGCGCCCGCCGGCCAGCCGCACCGGGCGTCGGCCGGTGACGTCGTGGCTGACCTCGCGGATCGCCCGGATCGGGTTGTCCAGCGAGAAGTCGCGGAAGGGCACCCCCGCCTCGATCATCTCCAGCACCAGTGCCGCGCTGCCCACCTTGAGCAGGGTGGAGGTCTCGGACATGTTGGAGTCCCCGACGATGACGTGCAGCCGGCGGTACTTCTCGGCGTCGGCGTGCGGCTCGTCGCGGGTGTTGATGATGGGACGCGATCGGGTCGTGGCGCTCGACACGCCCTCCCAGATGTGCTCGGCGCGCTGCGACAGACAGAAGGTGGCGGCCTTGGGGGTCTGCAGCACCTTGCCGGCGCCGCAGATCAGTTGGCGGGTCACCAGGAACGGCAGCAGCACGTCGGAGATCCGGGAGAACTCCCCGGCGCGGACGATCAGGTAGTTCTCGTGGCAGCCGTAGGAGTTGCCCGCCGAGTCGGTGTTGTTTTTGAACAGGTAGATGTCGCCGCCGATCCCCTCATCGGCCAGCCGCTGCTCGGCATCGATCAGCAGGTCTTCGAGCACCCGTTCGCCGGCCCGGTCGTGGGTGACCAGCTGCACCAGGTTGTCGCATTCGGCGGTGGCGTACTCCGGATGACTACCGACATCCAGATACAACCGGGCGCCGTTGCGCAGGAACACATTCGAACTGCGACCCCAGGACACCACCCGGCGGAACAGATACCGTGCCACCTCGTCGGGTGACAGTCGCCGGTGGCCGTGGAAGGTGCAGGTGACACCGAACTCGGTCTCGATGCCCATGATTCTGCGCTGCACGTCATCGAGACTACTGGTTGAACCAGGGCAACGGTGGTCAGGTCGGGGGGGTCGCCGCCGTGTCGAGGGTTTCCAGCACGACCTCGGCCACCTGGCGCATCGTGGTCCGCTTGTCCATCGCCGCCCGCTGAATCCACCGGAATGCGTCCGGCTCGCTCAGGCCCTGCTTGCTCTGCAGCAGTCCCTTGGCGCGCTCGATGAGCTTGCGGGTCTCGAGTTGCTCCGACAGGCTGCTGACTTCGCGTTCCAGCGCGGTGATCTCCTCCGAGCGGCTGACCGCCAGCTCGATGGCGGGCACCAGGTCCCCGGCCGAGAAGGGTTTGACCAGATAGGCCATCGCCCCGGCGTCGCGGGCCCGTTCCACCAGGTCGCGCTGGCTGAATGCGGTGAGCATGACGATCGGCGCGATGCGTTTTCCGGCGATCTCGGACGCCGCGTCGATGCCGTCGCGGCGCGGCATCTTGACGTCGATGATCACCAGATCGGGGCGCAGCAGCTCCGCCAGCTCGACGGCCTCCTGGCCGTCGCCGGCCTCGCCGACGACCTCGTAGCCCTCTTCCCGCAGCATTTCGGCGAGGTCGAGCCGGATCAGCGCTTCGTCCTCGGCGATCAGGACCCGGCGGGCAGGACGCGGAGCGCCCTCGGATGTCGACGCAGTCATCACCCCATTCTGTCGCGCCTGCCGGCGGCGGCAACCCTTCGGGGCATCGTCTATCGTGGAGACCCGCGCGCAGGCGCTCGGCCCTCGTATCCCAACTGGCAGAGGAAACGGATTCAAAACCCGTACAGTGTGAGTTCGAATCTCACCGAGGGCACTGAGAAACACCCGGTCACCGACCGTACATCGCGCCGGAGACCCGCACGGGCGAGTCCCCTGCTGCTTCGGGCTCAGCGGGGCGTGTACATGATCACACCCACGCCCAGCAGGCAGATCAGCGCGCCGAGAACGTCGGCCCGGTCGGGCCGGAAACCGTCGAAGGCCATGCCCCAGGCCAGTGAGCCCGCGACGAACACCCCACCGTAGGCGGCCAGGATCCGGCCGAAATGGGCGTCGGGCTGCAGCGTCGCCACAAAGCCGTACAGGCCCAAGGCGATCACACCGGCCCCGGCCCACAGCAGCCCGCGGTGCTCACGCACCCCCTGCCAGACCAGCCAGGCACCGCCGATCTCCGCGACGGCGGCCAGCACGAACAGCGCAATGGAACGCAGCAGCATGCTCGGTGACCCTAGCCGCCGAATGAAAGCCCAGCTCCGCACCTCACGGGATTAGGCTGTTGAAGGTGACCGTCAAGCGGTTTCTCGCGGTATCGGCGGAATCCCAGCCTTCCGACCGGCACTGGCGTTGCATGCCGGCGCGCACCCGCCACTACGCAGCGCGGCTGTCGCAGCGGCTGCGGATCCTCAAGGTCTCCGCCGGCCTCGCCGCGATCATCAGCGCGGGCTTCGGACTGCTGGAGATCTGGGCGGACCCCGCTTACTGGTGGATCGGTGCGCTCAATCTCATCGCCGCCGCCGCCTTTGTGCTGACCCCGCTGCTCTACCACTACGGCGAGCTGATCGCGCCCCTGGCGTTCGTCGGCATCGCCTACCTGACGACCTTCGTAATCTGCTGGGTGGTCGGGACCGGATCGGGTGTCCAGTTCTACTTCCTGGCCTCGGCGTCGATCAGCGTGCTCATTCTCGGCGTGGACCGGATCAAATTGGCCGCGGTGGTGGCGGGCATCGGTGCGGCGCTGACGATCGCCCTGCAGTTCCTGGTTCCCACCTACAAGCTGGATCAGCCGGCCTGGCTGCGCGACCTGTCCTTCGCCCTGGTGGTGGTCTCGGCGTGCTTCATAGTGATCGCCACCATCTGGTACGCGCTGCGCGAGATCGGCCACGCCGAAGCGGCGATGGAGGCCGAATACGATCGGTCCGAAGCGCTGCTGGCGAATATTCTGCCCACCGCCGTAGCCGACCGGCTGAAGAACCCGGCGGTCGACGTCATCGCCGACAGCTATCCCGATGCCTCGGTGCTGTTCGCCGATATCGCCGACTTCACCCGGCGGGCCAGCCAGACCGACCCTGGGCAGCTGGTCGAATTCCTCAACGAGATCTACACCGGGCTGGATCGGCTCGTCGATCGGCACGGGCTGGAGAAGATCAAGACCAGCGGTGATTCCTACATGGTGGTCAGCGGAGTCCCCGATCCGCGACCCGACCATCTGCACGCGCTGGCGCAACTGGCCCTCGACATCGCCGGCACCATTGCCGAACTGCGCGATCCGCTGGGCCGGCCGGTGTCGCTGCGGATCGGTCTGGCCGCCGGCCCGGTGGTCGCCGGCGTGGTCGGCAATCGCCGGTTCTTCTATGACGTGTGGGGGGACGCGGTCAACCTCGCCTCCCGGATGGAGTCGACCGGCGTACCGAACCGTATCCAGGTTCCACAGGACGTCTACGAGCGGTTGACCAGCGAATTCGTGTTCGAGGAGCGCGGCGACGTCGACGTCAAGGGCAAGGGCGTCATGCATACCTGGTTCCTGGTCGGCGCGCGCCCGCCGGCCTCCCGCGGTCCGGCGTCACGATCACTGTCGGTGCCTGCGCGCTGACGGGGCGATTCGACCGGTTTCGGTAGGGTGCCGGAGGGTCATCCCCCAATGCGAAGGAGCGCAATGACGAGGCTGTTGGCTGTATTCGGCTCGCTCGCCGGACTCGCCACCACGCTCAATGGCTACCGCCCGCTCAGCAAGCACGGCTATCCGTCGCTGTATGCGTTCGCGTTCGGCGTGTTCGCCTCGGAGCTTCCGCTGCAACTCGTGGCCGGGCAGTCCGCGGCGTTGGCAGCGGTATCGCGCGGGCTGCCGCCGCGGGTACGACGGTTCAGTTGGCTGGTTTCGGTGCTGTCCTGGCTGGGCCTGCTCGGGCTCAACCATCTCGGTCGCACCGCGAATCGACCGCTGACCGCTGCGTTGGACGCCGAACTCGGTGCGGATCGGCGCGCCGACGGCCGCGAGCTCTGGAAGCGACCGGGCCCGGACGGCGAGATCGCCAAGGCAACCGGTCTGGTGCGCATGATGCGGGTCTACCGCGACTACGCCACCGATGCCGACATTCCTTACGGCGAATACGGCGGCCGCAACACCCTCGACGTATGGCGGCACCGAGACCTGCCCCGTGACGGCCGCGCTCCCGTCCTGCTGCAGGTCCCCGGCGGCGCCTGGATGGTGGGAAGCAAACGCGGTCAGGCGCATCCGCTGATGAGCCATCTAGTCGAACGGGGCTGGGTGTGCGTGTCGATCAACTACCGGCTCAGCCCCCGCTCCACGTGGCCGGACCACATCATCGACGTCAAGCGGGCGCTGGCCTGGACCAAAGCCCACATCGCCGACTACGGCGGCGACCCGGACTGGGTCGCGGTCACCGGCGGCTCGGCGGGCGGCCACCTGTGCTCGCTGACCGCACTGACCGCGGGCGATCCAAAGTTCCAGCCGGGCTTCGCCGATGCCGACACCAGCGTGCGCGCGGCCGTTCCGTTCTACGGCGTCTACGACTTCACCGGCGAGACCGATCTGCATCCGCTGCTGGCACCGGCGCTCAGCGCGTATGTGTTCAAACAGAGCCGGCGCCGGTTCCCCGACACCTATCGCACCGCGTCATCGATGACGTACATCTCGGCTGACGCCCCGCCGTTTTTCGTGCTGCACGGCAGCAACGATTCGTTGGTCCCGGTCGAGCAGGCCCGCGCGTTCACCGCCCGGTTGCGCCATGTCAGCGCGAACCCCGTTGTCTATGCGGAGTTGCCGGTGGCCCAGCACGCATTCGACATCTTCGGCTCGCCACGGGCGGCGCACACCGCGGTGGCCGTCGAGCAGTTCCTCGCCGAAATCTACGCCCGGGACACGGCACGCCGGTAACGCTGAAACCGCCCCCTCCAGCGGCCCATGTGCCAAACTCCGGGCATGGAAACGACGGCCGCCCCGAAACTGCTACCGCATCTGTGGAAATCGACGCTGGTCTCCGGTGTCCTCGCTCTGGTGCTGGGCGTGCTGATCCTGGCTCGGCCCGGTAACTCGATCCTGGTTGCCGCGATTCTGTTCGGCGTCTACCTGCTGATAACCGGTGTGGCACAGACGATTTTCGCGTTCAGCTTGCCGGTGATGTCGGTGGGCGGCCGGGTGCTGCTCTTCATCAGCGGGGCGGCGTCGCTGATCCTGGCCGTGCTGTGCTTCCGGCATTTCAATTCCGACGAGGAAGCGCTGGCGGTGCTGCTGCTGGCCATCTGGATCGCGGTCGGCTTCATCTTCCGCGGTGTGGCCACCGCCGTTGCCGGTATCAGCGACCCGGAACTGCCCGGCCGCGGCTGGCAGATCTTCATGGGCGTGCTCAGCCTGCTGGCCGGCTTGGTGACCCTGGCCGCGCCGTTCACCTCGCTGTGGATCCTGGCGCTGGTCGTCGGCAGCTGGCTGATCGTCATCGGCATCGCCGAGATCATCACCGCCATCAGCATCCGACGGGCCGCCCGCAACGTCGCCACGGCATTGTCGGGCCCCTAGCGGGCGCCCGCCTGCTCCAGCGCCCGAACGGGCCGACGCGGGTACCCTGAGATCTGACCCTGCTGACACCTGTCGAATGCCCTGATGTGGAGCGCGCGCAATGCCCGAGTCTCAACCGTCCTGGCCTCCGGCCGGCGGTGGTTACCCCCCGCCGGCGTACCCGTACCCATATCCGGCGCCCGGGACCTATCCGGGCTACCCACCGCCCGGCCAGGTCAGCGCCCCCCGCAACGGTGCGGGCATCGCCGCCCTGGTGGTCGCCATCGCCGGAATCGTGACCGCATTGTCGGTGGTCGGCGGTGTGGTGCTGGGGATCGTGGCGGTGGTCCTCGGGTTCATCGGCCGCGGCCGCGCCAAACGCGGTGAAGCCGACAACGGCGGGGTCGCGATCTCCGGCATCGTGCTCGGCGCCCTGGCGGTCGTCGCCGGAATCGGCTGCATCTTCGTCTACGTCGGCATCTGGCGGACGGCCGGCGGCGGCGACTACGTGGACTGCATGACGAAAGCGGGATCGGACGCGGCCGCCCAGCAGCAGTGCACCGACCGGTTCCGTGAGCATTTCGAGAACAAGTTCGGCACCGCCGAAGCCCCTATGGTGCAGGAGTCGTCGGACTCGGCACTGATGCCGGCCTAACGAAGACCGCAAGGGCGGCCAAGCCGCGCCGGCAGTCGCTCAGCGCTTGGCGTTGGGGAAGTACATCAGGACACCCTCCTGGGTGACGGTGGCGATCACCTGCCCGGATCGGTCGAAGAAGTGCCCGGCGCCCAGCCCGCGGGAGTCCGCAGCCACCGGTGATGACGTCGCGTACAGCACCCAGTCGTCGAAACGCACCGGCCGGTGGAACCACAGGGTGTGGTTGGCGCTCGCGGCAAAGATCCGGTCGAAACCCCACGACAGCCCATGGGTGGTGATGATCGAATCGAGCACCGTGGTGTCCGACGAGTACACCATTAGCGCGGTGTGCAGCACCGGATCCTCGGGCAACACCCCGTCGGCCTTCATCCAGACCCGGTTATGGGCGAGCTGCCCTCCCTTGTCCCGCATCACCCAGGCGGGATCGTTGGCGTAGCGCCAGTCGATCGGGTGCGGCGCATTGACGAAGCCGGGCACGACCTCCTCGTAGCCCTCCAGAAGCTTCCGGACCCGGGGCAGCGTCTCCGGATCGGCGACCGCGGGCGCTTCCGCGCCGTGCTCGAGCCCGCGACCACCGGAGAGATACGAGACCATCGCGGTGGCGATCAGGGTGTCACCCTGCAACGCGTCGACCCGGCGGTTGGCGAACCGCCGCTCGTCGCGCAGCCGGTGGACCCGGAATTCGATGTCGCGGCCCGGATCCCCGCCGTTGATGAAGTGGACCGACAACGCGCCCGGCGGCAGGTGCTCCGAGACGGTACGACTCGCGGCCACGAACGATTGCGCCATCAACTGTCCGCCGAAAGTGCGCAGCGGCGTCTTGCTCGGGTGCGATCCGGTGAACACGTCGGGTTCGGTGGCCTCGAGGTCCAAAACGGCCAACAGCTCCTGGAAGTCCGTGTTCGGCTCGGCCGCCACTAGACGTCGTCCTCGCCGATCCGGTGCACGTGGATCAGGTTGGTCGAACCGACGGTGCCCGGCGGCGCGCCCGCGACGATCACCACCAGGTCGCCGCGCTTGTAACGGCCCAGGTCCAGCAGTGCCTTGTCGACCTGACGGATCATCCCATCGGTCGACTGCATCTGCGGAACAATGAAAGTCTCAGTGCCCCAGGTCATTGCGAGCTGGCTACGGACCTCGGGAAGCGCGGTGAACGCCAGCAGCGGTAGCGGGGTGTGCAGCCGGGCCAGCCGGCGAACGGTGTCACCGGACTGGGTGAACGCCACCAGTGCCTTGGCGTCGAGGCGCTCGCCGATCTCGCGGGCCGCATACGAGATCACCCCGCGCTTGGTCCGCGGAATATGCGACAACGGCGGTGCCGCAGTGGAATTCTCCTCCACCGCGCACACGATCCGGCTCATCGTCCGTACCGCCTCCAGAGCGTACTTGCCGACGGCCGTCTCACCGGACAGCATCACCGCGTCGGTGCCGTCGAGCACCGCATTGGCCACGTCGGACGCCTCGGCGCGGGTGGGCCGGAAATTCGAGATCATCGACTCCAGCATCTGGGTCGCGACGATGACCGGGCGGGCGTTCTCGCGCGCCACCTGAATGGCGCGCTTCTGCACCAACGGCACTTCTTCGAGTGCGAGCTCCACCCCCAGGTCGCCGCGGGCCACCATCACCGCGTCGAACGCCAGCACCACGGCCTCGAGGTTCTCGATGGCCTCCGGCTTCTCCAGTTTGGCGATCACCGGGACCCGGCGACCGACCCGGTCCATCACCTCGTGCACCAGCTCCACATCCGACGGCGAGCGCACGAAGGACAGTGCCACCATGTCGACGCCGAGGTTCAGCGCGAATTCCAGGTCTTCGATGTCCTTCTCGGACAGCGCGGGAGCGGAGACGTTCATGCCCGGCAGCGATATGCCCTTGTGGTTGCTGACCGTGCCGCCCTCGGTGACGGTGCACACCACGTCTTCGCCGTCGATGTGTTCCACCACCAGGCCGACCTTGCCGTCGTCGACCAGGACACGGTCGCCGGGTGCGGCGTCGGCCGCGAGGTGTTTGTAGGTGGTGGATACCCGATCATGGCCGCCCGGACAGTCGGAGACCGTGATGCGGACGGTCTCGCCGTTGGCCCAGTAGGCGGAGCCGTCGGCGAAGCGTCCCAGCCGGATCTTGGGTCCCTGCAGGTCGGCCAGCACACCGACCGCCCGCCCGGTCGCATCCGAAGCGCTGCGCACCCATTGGTAAGAGGCTTGATGGTCTTTGTGGTCGCCGTGGCTGAAGTTCAGCCGGGCCACATCCATGCCCGCGTCGACCAATGCTCGGACCATCTCCGCGGAGTGGGTCGCCGGACCGAGAGTACAGACGATCTTGCCGCGTCGATTCACGACCCAAGCATAGTCGGGCCGACTGAGCCGCTCCCCTCAGGAACGGTTGGCGCCGGCCGAAAGCCGCGTGGCGAGCGGCCGTCTGGCGCGTCAGGTCCCGTCGCGCAGCGGTCGACCCTGCTTGTCGCTCACCCGCCCGGCGAGCATCAGAATCGCATCGACGATGCCCCAGATGATCGGGACCGCGGCACCGATGCCCCACGTCGCCGCGGTGAAGAGCAGACAGCCCAGCAACTGCGCGATACCCAGCGCGGTTTGGCCCAGATAGATACGCCCGAATCCGAGGAAGCCGAACAAGCCCAGAAGCTGCAGCAGCGCTGCGATCACTTTCGACTTGTCCGAGTACGGCTGCCCGGTGACCGGATGGCGGCCGTGCGGCGCCAACGCGTCGGGGTAGCCCGGATACGGGGGCGGATAGCCGGGCTGGTGCGGGTGGTGCTGCCAACCGTCCGGCGGACCTGCCGGCGGCCACGACGGATCGGTCATGTCTTGCAGCATGCCAGAAAAACCGGCGATGCCGGTCGGAGCGAAATCAGCGCTGGTCGGGCTCGTCGTCCCCGTCAGCCACGTCGGCCGCGTCGGCCTCAGCCGTGTCCTCGTCGCTGTCGACGTCGGTTTCCCCGTCGGCGCCGCCGTCGGAATCATCGTCGGAATCGTCGTCGGCTGTGGCGACCGGGTCGGTTTCGGTCTCTGCAGCTTCGTCGGGCTCCGGTGCCGCCACAAGATCTTCGGTGTCTTCGACGACTTCGGCGCCGTCCGCGACGGATTCCTCGGTGGCCTCCGCCGTGTCCTCGTCGGCCTGGTCCACCGGTTCGGCGACTTCGTCACCCTCGCCGACTTCGTCACCCTCGGCGACTTCGTCACCCTCGGCCGGTTCGTCGGCGACGCTGCCGTCGTCTTCGGCAACGTCCTCGGGTTCGGCCTCGTCGGCTTCGTCAGCCTGCTCGACGACGCCGTCGCGGTCGGTGTCAGCCTCGAGCTCGGTGGTCTCGTCGCCTTCGACGTCGGTACCGTCGCCTGCCTCGGTGTCGGAGGCCTCTGCGTCGTCGGTGCCCGGGCCCACGGTGTCGTCGGCACCGGCCTCGTCCGGCTCGGTTTCGTCTTCGCCGGCAAGCCGATTCGGTATCCGGACCACGGACCCGACGCCGTTCGCAGCGCCGACCGCCACCAGCTCTTCTTCCGGTGCCGGCTCGGGTTCGGCCACAGCGGCCTGGTCGTCCGGTGCGCCGGGTTCCCACGCGCGACGGATGACCTCGGGGTCCTCGCGGCCCTTGGTGGCGAGCAGAATGTAGACCACCGCTCCGATGAACACGAACGTCGATGTGAACGAGTTGACCCGGATCCCGGCGATGTGGGTGGCCGCGTCGTCGCGCAGCAGTTCGATGCCGAAGCGCCCGATGCAGTAACCGGCGACGTAGAGCGCGAACAGCCGGCCGTGACCCATGCGGAACCGCCGGTCGGCATAGATCAACACCGCGAAAACGGCCAAATTCCAGAGTAATTCGTACAGGAACGTCGGTTGCACGATCTTGTACAGTTCGCCGGTCGACACACCGTCGAGCAGGTGCGGATCGCGTACCCCGGCGGCGTCCTCCCGCCAGAAGATCTCCAGGCCCCACGGCAAGGTCGTCTCCCGGCCGTAGAGCTCCTGGTTGAAGTAATTGCCGAGCCGGCCGATCGCCTGCGCCAACACGATGCCGGGCGCGACCGCGTCACCGAACGCCGGTAACGGGATCCCGCGACGCCGGCAGCCGATCCATGCGCCGATCCCACCGAGTGCCACCGCACCCCAGATCCCCAGGCCACCGTCCCAGATCCGCGGCGTCGCCTCCCAGCCGGCGCCGCCCTCACCGAAGTAGGTTCGCCAGTCGGTCATCAGGTGGTACAGCCGCCCACCGATCAAGCCGAACGGTACGGCCCACAACGCGATGTCGTAGATGACCCCCGGTTCACCGCCCCGCGCCCGCCACCTGCGGTCACCGATCAGCAGGGCGATGACGATGCCGATGATGATGCACAGGGCATACGCGCGGATCGGGACCGGACCGAGATGCCAGACACCGCGAGCCGGACTGGGAAAGTACGTGAGCCAGTTCAACGTCATGGCTGTGGAATCCTTTGACGCACACCGGATGCCAGTTCTTCGGTCAGCGAGCGCAAGGCACCCAGGCCATCGGCGAGCGCGGTGACCAGCGCCGAGCCGACGATGACACCGTCGGTATAGGTGCCGATCTCGGCGGCCTGTGCGCCGGAACGCACACCCAGGCCCACCCCGACCGGAATGTCGGAGACCTCCCGGACCCTGCGCACCAGCTCCGGCGCTGCGTTCGACACCGTGTCGCGGACACCGGTGACACCCATCGTCGACGCCGCGTAGACGAATCCGCTTGAGGCATGCGCGGTCTCGGCCAATCGCTGCGGTGTCGACGACGGCGCCACCAGGAAGATGCGATCCAGCCCATGCTGCTCGGATGCCGCCAGCCAGTCGTCGGCCTCGTCGACGATCAGATCGGGTGTGATCAGCCCCAGCCCACCGGCCGAGGCCAGATCGCGGGCGAACGCATCGACGCCGTAGCGCAGCACCAGATTCCAATAGGTCATCACAACCGCACGGCCACCGGCACCAGCGATAGCCTCGACCGCGGTCAAGGTGTCGCGGACCCGGACGCCGCCCTGCAGGGCCACCTCGGTGGCCCGCGCGATGGTCGGGCCGTCCATTCCCGGATCGGAGTAGGGCACGCCGACTTCGACGAGGTCGCAACCCGATTCGACCAGTGTGGTCATGGCCGCGACCGACCCGGGCACATCCGGGTACCCGGTGGGAAGGTAGCCGATCAGCGCGGCGCGCCCCTCGGCCCGGCACGCGGCGAACATCGGGGCCAGCCGGTCGCCGATGTGGCCGGTCATGCCGGCCCACCCTCGTTCTGGATCACGCGCCGTTCGTCGGCATCGCTTCGCGCTGCATCGTCATCGTCGCCCAGCAGTCCGAACCACTTGCCCGCGGTTTCGACGTCCTTGTCGCCGCGTCCGGACAGGTTGACCACGATGACCTTGCCCGGGCCCAGCTCGGCGGCCAGCTTGAGCGCGCCGGCCACCGCGTGCGCTGATTCGATCGCCGGGATGATTCCCTCGGTGCGGCAGAGTATTCCGAACGCCTCCATCGCCTCGGCGTCGGTGATCGGCTGATACTCGGCGCGCCCCGTCTCGCGCAGCCAGGCGTGCTCCGGGCCGACGCCGGGATAGTCCAGACCCGCCGAGATCGAGTGTGACTCGATGGTCTGCCCGTCCTCGTCCTGCAGCAGGTAGGAGAACGAGCCCTGAAACGCCCCCGGGGAGCCACCGGCGAACGTCGCGGCGTGCCGACCGGTGGCCACGCCGTCGCCGCCGGCTTCGTAGCCGATCAGCCGCACCGCGGGGTCGTCGATGAACGCATGGAAGATGCCGATGGCGTTCGACCCGCCGCCGACGCAGGCCACCACGGCATCGGGCAGCCGGCCGGCCAGTTGCTGGATCTGCGTGCGGGCCTCCAGCCCGACGATCCGCTGGAAGTCGCGCACCATGGTCGGGAACGGGTGCGGCCCGGCCGCGGTCCCGAAGCAGTAGTAGGTTCGATCGGCGTTGGTCACCCAGTCCCGGAACGCGTCGTTGATGGCGTCCTTGAGCGTCTGCGAGCCCGATTCCACCGAGACCACCTCGGCGCCCAGCAGCCGCATCCGGGCCACGTTGAGCGCCTGGCGGCGGGTGTCGACGGCTCCCATGTAGATCACGCACTCCAGGCCCAGCAGGGCGCAGGCGGTGGCGGTGGCCACCCCGTGCTGGCCGGCGCCGGTCTCGGCGATCACCCGGGTCTTGCCCATCCGCCGCGCCAACAGGGCCTGGCCCAGCACGTTGTTGATCTTGTGCGAGCCGGTGTGGTTCAGGTCCTCGCGCTTCAGGAAGATGCGGGCGCCGCCGGCGTGGGCGGTCAGGCGCTGCGCCTCGTACAGCGGCGAGGGCCGGCCGGTGTAGTGCGTCTGCAGGTTGTCGAGGGTGTCGAGGAACTCCCGGTCGTTGCGCACCTTGTCGTAGGCGGCGGTGACCTCTTCGATGACCGCCATCAACGCCTCGGCGACGTAGCGGCCGCCGTAGGCGCCGAAGTGCCCGCGGGCATCGGGGTCGTGCCGGCTGGGTTCGGCGACTCCGGCGCTGGCGCGCGGAAGGTTCGGGTGCGCGGTATCCGACATTTAGCGGGCGGGCTTCGGGCAGGACGGATGCTTACCCGCACTGACCAAATCGGCAACGGCCGCCCGCGGGTCGCCGCTGGTGACCAGTCCCTCGCCGACGAGGACGGCGTCCGCACCGGCACCGGCATAGGCCAGCAGGTCCGCGGTGCCGCGCACGCCGGACTCGGCGATCTTGACCACCTCGGTCGGCAGGCCCGGCGCGATCCGCGCAAAGCAGTCCCGGTCGACCTCCAGCGTGTGCAAGTCGCGGGCGTTGACCCCGATCACCTTGGCGCCGGCGGTCAGGGCCCGGTCGGCCTCTTCCTCGGTGTGCACCTCGACCAGGGCGGTCATCCCGAGCGACTCGGTGCGGTCGAGCATCGAGACCAGCGCCTGCTGTTCGAGCGCCGCCACGATCAGCAACAGCATGTCCGCGCCGTGGGCGCGAGCTTCGTGAATCTGGTAGGGCCGCACGATGAAGTCCTTGCGCAGCACCGGAACCGACACCGCGGCACGCACCGCGTCGAGGTCGGCGAGCGAGCCGTTGAAGCGGCGCTCCTCGGTCAGCACGCTGATAGCGCGGGCTCCGCCCTCGGCGTAGGCGCAGGCGAGTTCGGCCGGGTCGGCGATCGGGGCCAGTTGCCCCTTGGACGGGCTGGCGCGCTTGACCTCGGCGATGACCGCGATTCCAGGCTCTCGCAGGGCCGCCATGACGTCGCGCGGCGCGGGCATGGCCTCGGCTGCCGCCTTGACTTCCGCCAGGCTGACGACGGCCTCCCGGGCGGCAACGTCGGCGCAGACTCCCTCGATGATGGAGTCGAGCACGGTTGCCGAACTCATGTCTGCCGGTTCCTCTCCCGCTTGGCTCCCCTTGTCCGGGACCTTCATCGAAGGGTAACCACCGTCACCGTCACCGGTGTCACCGGCCCTCGGCCGCCGGCCCGGGTGGCGGTTCTGTCGGGTCGCAACCCTCGTCGAGCGCGTCCCACATCATTCGTTCCGACATCTCCGGGGTCCCCGCGGCGGCGTCGGCGTCCCGCGTCACCGCCCGCCGCGCCGCCGGCGTCTCGTATTTGGCGTTGTCGTTCGTGTGATGGGCGGCGGCCCGCATCAGCAACGCCGCAGCGGCCAGCACACCCAGCGCCGCCAGCAAGCTCAACACCGCCCCGGTGAGGCGGCGGTCGGCCGCCAGCAGCGATGTCAGCGGGATCTCGGCGATATCGAGGGCGCGGAGCGCGACGTCGCGCACCACCCACATGCTGACGGCCAGATAGCCGGCCGCCAGGCTCACCGCGGCCATCAACACCGCCAGCACCCGCAATTTCCAGCCCCGCACCGCCACCGCGGCGACCGCGGCGGCCAGGCACACCCAGGCCAACGGCACCAGCGCCGTCGACCAGGACGCGCCGCTGACCGTGATGTCCTTGGGCTGTCCCAGCCCGTCGAAGGAGCGGATCAGCACCCATGGCAGCCGAGCGGCGCCCCACAACCCGCCGGCGGCCAGCACCAGCAGCAGTTGCGCCACCCGCAGCGCCCGCTTGCCGCCGCGGACCCCGTCCTCAGTCATCGCTGCCCGGTACCGTCAGCGTTTCGGCAGCCGCGATCGCGGCCAGCACCGCGCGGGCCTTGTTGGAGGCCTCGGTGTACTCGTAGGGGCCGTTGGAGTCGGCCACCACGCCGCCGCCGGCCTGCACGTAGGCGGTACCGCCGGCCAGCAGGGCGGTGCGGATCGCGATCGCGAAGTCGGCGTTGCCGGCGAAGTCGAGATAGCCGACGACGCCGCCGTACAGCCCGCGGCGGGTCTTCTCGACCTCCTCGATCAACTCCATGGCCCGCACCTTGGGCGCCCCGGACAGCGTGCCGGCCGGGAAGCAGGCGGTCACCGCGTCCAGTGCGGTGCGGTCCTGCGCGAGCAGCCCGGTGACCGTGGAGACCAGGTGCATGACGTGGCTGTAGCGCTCGATGTGGCTGTAGTCGGACACCCGCACCGTGCCCGGGACGCATACCCGCCCCAGGTCGTTGCGGCCGAGGTCGACCAGCATCAGGTGCTCGGCGCGCTCCTTCTCGTCGTTCAACAGGTCCTTGCCCAGGAGCTGGTCTTCCTCCTCGGTCGCACCGCGCCAGCGAGTCCCGGCGATCGGGTGGGTGGTCGCGCGGCCGTCCTGGACGGTCACCAGCGCCTCGGGGCTGGATCCCACGATCGAAAAGGCCACTCCCCCAACGTCGTCGGGCACCTGCAGCAGATACATGTACGGGCTCGGATTGGACACCCGCAGCATCCGGTAGACGTCGATGGGATCTACGTCGGTGTCCATCTCGAAACGTTGCGAGGGCACCACCTGAAACGCCTCGCCGGCCTCGATCTCACCGACCAGCCGCTCGACGATGGTGCCGTACTCCTCGGGGGTGCGCTGCCGCCGGTAGACCGGCTCGGGCCGGTCGAAGGTGGCGACACTGGACTCCAGCGGCTGACTCAGCGCCGCGGTCATCACGTCGAGCCGTGCGATCGCGTCGTCGTAGGCTTCGTCGACCCGCTCGTCCGTGCCGTTCCAGTTGACCGCATTGGCGATCAGCGTGATGGTGCCCTCGTGGTGGTCGACCGCGGCCATGTCGGTTGCCAGCAGCAACAGCATGTCGGGCAGCTGCAGGTCATCGACGGCCAGCTCCGGAAGACGTTCCAGCCGGCGCACCATGTCGTAGGCGAAAAAGCCCACCAAGCCACTCGACAGCGGCGGCAGCCCGGGAATGGCGGCCGTTTCCAGCAGTGCCAGCGTCTCGCGCAGCGCCTGCAGCGGGTCGCCGCCGGTGGGGGCGTCCTGCGGCACCGGACCCAACCACACCGCTTCGCCGTCCCGGACCGTCAGCGCCGACGACGTCCCGGCGCCGATGAACGACCACCGCGACCAGGACCGGCCGTTCTCGGCCGATTCCAGCAGGAAGGTGCCGGGCCGGTTCGCGGCCAGCTTGCGGTAGGCGGACAGCGGCGTCTCGGCATCGGCCAGCACCTTGCGGAGCACGGGGACCACGCGGTGCTCGGCGGCCAGCGCCCGAAAGTCCGCCCGGGAGGTGACGCCGGCGCTGCTGGGGGTGTGCACGGGCCCATCTTCCCAGACCCCACCCGTGCGGCCGGGAGTAGCCTGGCGGCCATGAACACTGGCGACACCGTGGCCGACTTCGAGCTCCCCGACCAGACCGGAACACCGAGGCGACTCAGTGCGCTGCTGGCCGACGGGCCGGTGGTGCTGTTCTTCTACCCGGCGGCGATGACTCCCGGCTGCACCAAGGAGGCGTGCCACTTCCGGGATCTGGCCGGCGAGTTCGCCGCGGTGGGGGCGCAACGGGTGGGCATCAGCGCCGACGCGGTGGCCAAGCAGGCCAAGTTCGCCGATCAGCAGGGCTTCGACTACCCGCTGCTGTCCGACACCGACGGCACGGTGGCCGCCCGGTTCGGCGTCAAGCGCGGGCTGCTGGGCAAGCTGCTGCCGGTGAAGCGGACCACGTTCGTCATCGACACCGATCGCACGGTGCTGGGCGTGATCGCCAGCGAGTTCGCCATGGATGCCCACGCCGACAAGGCGCTGGAGCTGCTGCGGGCGCGTTCCTCCGCCTAGACCGCCGGGCCGGCCCGGCGGGTTGGGGATGTCTACTCGTCGGTGGCCGTGTCGTTGTCGTCAGCGGTGTCGTTGTCGTCGGCTTGTTCGGCTTCGGGTGCTTCGTCGGAAGCGGCCGGCGGGACGTCTTCGGGTGCCCGCAGGTTGTCGCCGACGGCGGTGTCGATCCAGTTGCGGATCTCGGTGAGGTGGGTGACGATCCCGGAGCGTTCCCGTACCAACAGATCCACTTCGGACTGGGTGCGCTCGGTGAGCAGTTTGGCCTCGCGTTTGGTGGTGGCGATCAGCGTGGACGCCTCCAGCCGAGCCTCCTTGTCGAGCTTGGCGATGTTCGCCTCGGCCTGCTCCCAGGCCGCCTGCATCTTCTGGTCCAGCCGGTGCTGGGCTTCGCGGCGGTTGCGCTCGTCTTCTTCCCAGGCCAGCTTGATCTGCTGGTCGAGGGATTCCTGCGCCGCCCGGCGGTTGCGCTCGTCTTCCTCGGCCAGCCGCTGGTAGACCTCGCGTCGGCTGCGCTCGGCCTCTTCGATCTCCTGTGCGATGCGGCTGCGCTCCTCGTGCGCAATCCGCAGGATCTCCTCGGCCTCCTGGGTCGCGGCATCGAGGATCTTCGCCCGGCGCGCGTTGGTGGAAGCCTGAAATTCGGCCAGCGCCTCGCTGGCGGCGGCACGGTCGTGGCTGGCGGCCTCCAACTGCTCGCGCAGTTGTCCGGTCAGCGACTCGGCGTCCTGTTGGGCCAATTCCTTGGTGCGCCGCGCTTCCTCGGAGGCGATGCGCATCATCCGCGCGATCCGGTCCGACATGCCCTCCACCGAGTTGACCGGACCGGTGACCTGCTCGAACTGGCTTTGCAGTTGCGACAGTTCGCCGGTGAGACGTTGCCGTTCGGACTCGGCCTCAGCCGTCAGCCGCACGATGTCGTTCTGCAGCCGCGTGACCTCCGCGCTGAGTTGCTCCCGGTCGAATCGAGTTTGCGACTTGGCGGCTTCGAGGGATTTGTTGCGGTCCTGCAGAATGTCGATTTCCCGGTGGAGGCGAGCGATGTAGTCGGCTACTTCATTGCGATCGAAACCGCGCATCTGCGTTTCGAATTCCGGAATCTCCAGCGCCACCGGCGTTACTCCTAGGTACCCGTCAGGTTCGGTTCTCGGTTCGACAGCCAAGCAGCGTGCAACTGAGTTGGCTTGCGCGCGAAGCTAAATGGGCATGCGCACTCAACGCACCGTGCGACGGAGCGTATCAGACCTGGCAGAGCGTGTCACCGGTCTCATCGGGGGCAGACTTCAGCTCAAGCGCGGACGGCTTTCGCGAAATGAGGACTCTTTTGCCCGCCCGGACGATTCGCCGTTTGCGTCAAGCCGATGAATGCCGCTCGCCGTTGTCGCCGACGGCGGTGTCGATCCAGCTCCTGATCGCGTTGAGGTGCGTGAGGATGTCGGCACGCTCTCGCCCCAGTAGCTCCACCGCCGTCCGCGCGCGATCGCTGAGCACTGTGGCCTCGCGCCGGGCCGTGGCGATCAGCGTCGAGGCCTCCAGCCGGGCTTCGTTGTCGAGCCTGGCGATACTGGCCTCGGTCTGTTCCCATGCGGCCTGCATCTTCTGGTCCAGCCGCCGCCGCGCCTCCCGCCGGTTGTGCTCGTCTTCCTCCCAGGCCAGCTTGACCTGCTCGTCGAGGGCCTCCTGCGCCGCCCGGCGGTTGCGCTCGTCGTCTTCGGCCAGCCGCTGGTAGACCTCTCGGCGGCTGCGTTCGGCGGCTTCGATCTCCTGCGTGATCCGGGCGCGTTCCCGGTGCGCGAGTCGCAGGATCTCCTCGGCTTCGGCGGTTGCGACCTCGAGGATCTTCGCCCGCCGCGAGTTCGCGGAAGCCTGCAGCTCAGCCAATGCCTCGCCGGCGGCGGCCCGGTCAAGCCTGGCGGCCTCCAGTTGCTCACGAAGTTCCGCGGTCAGCGACTCGGCGTCCTGTTGGGCCAACTCCTTGGTGCGCCGCGCTTCCTCGGAGGCGAGCCGCATCATCCGCGAGATGCGATCCGACATGCCTTCCACCGAGTCGACCGGAGCGCTGACCTGCTCGAACTGGCTTTGCAGTCGCCGCAGTTCCGCGGTGAGTTCTTGACGTTCGGCCTCGGCGTCGGCGGTCATCCGCACAATGTCGTGCTGAAGCCGTTTCACCTCGGCGGCGAGTTGCTCACGGTCAAATCGGGCCTGCGCTTTGACGGCGTCGAGCGATTTGGTGTTCTCCTGCAGAATTCCGATTTCATGATGGAGCCGGGCAATGTAATTGGAGACCTCATTGCGATCGAACCCGCGTAGCTGCATTTCGAATTCCGGAATCGCTGGCACCACCGGTTCAACTCCTCCCGACAGGATTTGCCCTCGGCTCGACAACACCGGGCGTCTAGCCGACTGTTCGCCGAATAAGGGCAGCTCAACAGGCATGGTCAAGCCGCCGTGCGAGGTGAGCGTAGCAGATGATGGCTGGGTGTCAGCCGAAATTTACGATAGCGAAAAAATGGGGTCAGTGGGGACGATTCTCGCGAAACCAGGATTCCCTGGGCGGTGGCGTCGATTCCCGGCTGACCGGAACGGCGTCGTTAACCGGGTTTGCGTCGTTAACTTCGGGCCTGCGATTCACTTGAAACGTCGTGCGCTCTATCTGGTTGACGATCTTCGCCCGCGCGTCGATGAGTTCGGCCAGGCGCTGCTGGGCGTCGGCCACGTGGCTGTTGATCGCCTGATTCATCTCGGTCAAGATCGCCGAAGCGTGGTTCTCGGCTTCTCGCATGATCTCGGCGGCGCTCATCACGGCCTGTCGGCGCAGCTGGGCGGCCTGAGTGCGCAATTGCTTGTGCTGGGTCTCCAGCTCGGCCCGCAACTCAGCCGCCTCTCGGCGTTGCGCCTCGGCGTCTTGGAGGATCGCGGCCGCCTCGTTCTCGGCGGCGCTGCGCACCTCGTCGGCGAAGCGCTGAGCCTCAGCACGAATATCATCGGCCTCGGCGACCGCCCCGTTGAGAATTCCGGACAGTCGTTCACTTAATCCGACGATATCGCCGGGGATTTCCGATGCCAACTCGTTGAAACGCGCCGACGTAGATTCCAGGTTCGCCTGCGACTCACTCAACTGATTCGTCAGCGCAACGATCCGCGACCCGTCGCGGGGCATGTGCGCCTCGATGTCGCTGACCGTCCCCTTGGCGTAGTGGGCGTCGATCTGCGCCGAGAGCCGCTCCAGCTCCAAACCTCTGGGCCGTTGCTGGTGTTCCAACCGGTACCAGTCGTCAGGCTCGTCGGAGTTCACAGTCGGCCAGCATACCGCCCGGCCGCCGCGGGTGAATCAATCTGCGGGACCGAGCAACACGTCAGCGTCGAAGCAACTGCGGTCTCCGGTGTGACAGGCGCCGCCGGTCTGATCGACGTCCAACAGCACCGTGTCACCGTCGCAGTCCAGCCGCACCGCATGTACGTACTGGGTGTGCCCGGAAGTGGCGCCCTTGACCCACTGCTCGTTGCGGGACCGCGAAAAATACGTCGCCTCACGGGTTGCCAGGGTGCGGGCCAGCGCGGCGTCGTCCATCCAGGCGACCATCAGGACCTCGCCGCTGCCCCGCTGCTGTGCCACCGCGGCGATCAATCCCTCGGCATTGCGCTTGAGCCGGGCCGCGATCGCCGGATCCAAACGGCGTTCACTCATCGCACCACGATTCCTTCGGCCGCCATCGCAGCCTTGACCTGTCCGATCGTCAGCTCCCGGAAGTGAAACACGCTGGCCGCCAGCACCGCATCGGCGCCGGCGGCGACCGCCGGCGCGAAATGCTCGGCGGCGCCGGCACCCCCACTGGCGATCACCGGCACGCTCACCGCCGCCCGCACCGCGCGCAACATCGGCAGATCGAACCCCGCCTTGGTGCCGTCGGCGTCCATCGAGTTCAGCAGGATCTCACCGATCCCGAGCTCCACACCGCGCACCGCCCACTCGACCGCATCGATGCCGGTGCCGCGCCGACCGCCGTGGGTGGTGACCTCCCACCCGGACGGGGTGGGCGCCGATCCGGCCGGAACCGTGCGGGCGTCGACCGACAACACGATGCACTGCGAGCCGAAGTGGCGGGCTAGCTCGGCCAGCAGCTCCGGGCGGGCGATGGCGGCGGTGTTCACCGACACCTTGTCCGCGCCGGCCCGCAGCAGCACGTCGACGTCGGCCACGGTGCGCACCCCGCCGCCCACGGTGAGCGGGATGAACACCTGGTCGGCGGTGCGGGCGACCACCTCGAGCATGGTGGCCCGGCCCGACGACGACGCCGTGACGTCGAGGAAGGTCAGTTCGTCGGCGCCCTCGGCGTCGTAGGCCGCCGCCAGCTCGACCGGATCGCCGGCATCGCGCAGGTTCGCAAAGTTCACACCCTTGACGACCCTGCCGTCGTCGACGTCCAGGCACGGGATGACCCGCACCGCGACGTCGCTGTGCTTATGCATCGGTCCCAGCTTCGCCTCTCCTGCGTCGAGCCTCGCTGAACCGCTGTGCTTATGCATCGGTCCTAGCTTCGCCTCTCCTGCGTCGAGCCTCGCTGAACCGCTGTGCTTATGCATCGGTCCCAGCTTCGCCTCTCCTGCGTCGAGCCTCGCTGAACCGCTGTGCTTATGCATCGGTCCCAGCTTCGCCTCTCCTGCGTCGAGCCTCGCTGAACCGCTGTGCTGCTGCATGTCAGTAGTCCTCCGGTGCACCGACGGCGGAAAGGATGTCGAGGATCTCGGTGTGCGCCCCCGGTGCGGCGGCCAGTGCCGAGCGCGACTGGGCCGTCCAGGGCGCACCGGTCAGGTCGGTGACGATGCCGCCGGCGGCGCGCACCAGGGCGACTCCGGCGGCGTGGTCCCAGATGTGGTCGCCGAAACTGATCGCGCCGCCGAGGGTACCGTCGGCGACATAGGCCAGGTCGATTCCGGTAGCACCGTGCATCCGCGGCCGCGACGTCACCCGGCTCAGGCCGGTCAACACCTCGAGCCGGTAGCGGCCCGGGAAGCGTCCACGCCAGTCGACGTTGAACGTGCCGACGCCGACCAACGAGTCCGACAGCGCCGCCGGACCCAGCCTCGGCTGCGCCACCCCGTTGCGCAGCAGGGGCCCACCGGCCACCGCGGTATAGCGCTGGTCGGTAAACGGCAGCCAGGTCAGCCCGGCGACCGGTTCACCGTCGCGCAGCAGACCCAGCAGAATCGCGGCCATCGGCGATCCGGCGGCGTAGTTGAACGTGCCGTCGATCGGGTCCAGCACCCATACCAGCGGCGAGTCGATCGGTGGACCGCCGAACTCTTCGCCGTGCACACCGATTCCGGTCGCCGACACCAGCCCCTCGGTGATCTGACGCTCCAGAGCCAGGTCGACCTCAGTAGCGAAGTCGTTGCCCCCCTTGCGAACTGCCGAGCCGGCCCGGTGGCCCTCGAGGAAGGGCTGCGCCGCGACATCCAGGATTCTCGACGCCTCGACGACCAGGGCGTCCAGTTCTGCGGTGTCCAGCGCCACGTGCGGTCCTAGCCCCGCACCGCGGCCAGCGCCTCGGGCAGCGTGAACCGTCCGGCGTAGAGCGCTTTGCCGACGATCGCGCCCTCGACGCCGCGGTCCACCAACGTGGCGATGGCGCGCAGGTCATCGAGGCTGGACACTCCCCCGGATGCGATCACCGGTGCGTCGGTGCGGGCGGCGACTTCGCCGAGCAGTTCCAGGTTGGGACCGCCCAGCGTGCCGTCCTTGGTCACATCGGTGACGACATAGCGCGAACAGCCTTCACGGTCAAGGCGTTCCAGAACCGGCCAGAGATCACCGCCGTCGGTCTCCCAACCGCGGCCCCGCAGTCGGTGCGCGCCGTCGGGATGGCCGGGCTCGATCTGCACATCCAGCCCGACCGCGACCTTCTCGCCGTGCTCGGCGATGGCGCGAGCGCACCACTGCGGGTTCTCCAACGCGGCCGTGCCCAGGTTCACCCGGGCGCAACCGGTGGCCAGCGCAGCCGTCAGCGACTCGTCATCCCGGATGCCGCCGGACAGTTCGACCTTGACGTCAAGGCGCCCAACCACATCGGCGAGCAGCTCTCGGTTCGAACCGCGCCCGAAGGCGGCGTCCAGGTCGACCAGGTGAATCCATTCGGCGCCGTCACGCTGCCAGCCCAGCGCGGCATCCAGCGCCGAGCCGTACTCGGTCTCGCTGCCGGCTTTGCCCTGCACCAGCCGCACCGCACGGCCGTCGACGACGTCGACGGCCGGCAGCAGAACCAGTGCGTTGTTCACAGACGTACTCACAGTGCCTCCACCCAGTTGCTCAGCAGTCTCGCCCCGGCATCCCCGCTCTTCTCGGGGTGAAACTGGGTGGCGGCCAACGGCCCGTCCTCGACAGCCGCCAGGAACGGTACCTGATGGGTCGCTCGGGTCACCAAAGCCTCCGGACGGCCCTCCCAGTGCTGCGCGGCATAGGAGTGCACAAAGTAGAACCGGGTGTCGGCAGCCATCCCGGCGAACAGCGTGCTGCCGGGTGCGGCGTCGACGACATTCCAGCCCATGTGCGGGATCACCGGGGCGTCCAGCCGGCTGACCACGCCCGGCCACTGGCCGCAGCCGGCCGTCTCGACGCCGAACTCGACGCCGCGGGCGAACAGGATCTGCATTCCGACGCACACGCCCAGCACCGGACGACCGGCAGCCACCCGTTCGGCGATGATCTTCTCGCCGTGCACCTGGCGCAGTCCGGCCATGCACGCCGCGAACGCCCCGACGCCCGGGACCACCAGACCGTCCGCGGCGGCCGCCGCGTCGGCATCCGCCGTGACCTCGACTTCCGCGCCGGCGCGCTGCAGGGCACGCTGGGCCGAGCGCAGGTTGCCCGAGCCGTAGTCCAGGATCACCACCGCGGGTTCGGCGCTCACAGAGCACCCTTGGTGGACGGCACGCCGGTCACCCGCGGGTCGGGCTCCACCGCCTGCCGCAGCGCACGGGCGACCGCCTTGTACTGGGCCTCGGTGATGTGGTGCGGATCGCGCCCGTAGAGCACCCGGACGTGCAGCGCGATGCGCGCATTGGAGGCCAGCGTCTCGAACACATGCCGGTTGATCACGGTGTGGTACGGCGCCTGCGTACCGGCGATCGTGGTGTGCACCAGATGGTCGGGCTCGCCGGTGTGCACGCAGTAGGGCCGCCCGGACACATCGACGGCGGCGTGCGCCAACGTCTCGTCCATCGGGATGAACGCGTCACCGAACCGGCGGATCCCCTTCTTGTCGCCGAGCGCCTGGCCGAGGGCCTGGCCGAGCACGATCGCGGTGTCCTCCACGGTGTGGTGCGCCTCGATCTCGATGTCGCCCTTGGCGCGCACCGTCAGGTCGAAGCTGGCGTGGCTGCCCAGCGCGGTCAGCATGTGGTCGTAGAACGGCACCCCGGTGTCGATGTCGACGACTCCGGTGCCGTCCAGATCGAGTTCGACCACGATGTCGGATTCGCGGGTGGTGCGGGTTATCCGGGCGCGGCGGCTGCCGGTCATGAGGCTCCTAATGTTTGTGCGAGTTCGGTGGCCGCCAGGCGTTGGCTGGCGGCCAGCAGCGCGTCGTTCTCCTCCGGCAGTCCGGTGGTGGCGCGCAGGTATCCGGCGATGCCGACGTCGCGGATGAGGATGCCGGCATCCAGGTAGCGCTGCCACGTTGCGGGCGCGTCGGCGAATTCGCCGAACAGCACGAAGTTGGCGTCGCTGGGAATGACCCGAAATCCCATGGCGGCCAACGCGGCCGAGACACGTTCGCGTTCGGCGACGAGCTGCGCAACGCTGCCCAGCGTGTCGTCGGCGTGCCGCAGCGCGGCACGGGCGGCGGCCTGGGTGACCACCGATAGGTGATAGGGCAACCGCACCAGCAGCATCGCCTCGATCACCGCCGGGGCAGCGATCAGATAGCCGAGCCGGCCACCGGCGAACGCGAAGGCCTTGCTCATGGTGCGGGTGACGATCAGCTTCGCCGGATAGTCACCGATCAGCCCGATCGCGCTGGGCTGCGAGGAGAACTCCCCGTAGGCCTCGTCCACGATCACGATTCCCGGTGCCGCGTCGAGCAGCCTGCGCAGCTCGTCGAACGAAATACTCTGGCCCGACGGGTTGTTCGGGCTCGCGACGAACACCACGTCGGGCCTGCTGTCGGTGATCGCGGTGACCGCGACGGCAACGTCCAAACCGAAGTCCTCGGCCCGGTTCGCGGCCAGCCACCGGGTCTGGGTGCCGTCGGAGATGATCGGGTGCATCGAATACGACGGGACGAAGCCGATCGCGCTGCGGCCGGGGCCGCCGAACGCCTGCAGCAGTTGCTGCAGGATTTCGTTGGAGCCGTTGGCCGCCCAGACGTTCTCCGGGCCGACCCCGACGCCGGTCTGGGTGCTCAGATAACCGGCCAAATCGGTGCGCAGCGCCATCGCGTCACGGTCGGGATAGCGGTGCAACTCGGCCGCGGCCTGCCGCACCGAAGCCGCGACGTCGTCGACCAGCGCCGCACTGGGCGGGTGCGGATTCTCGTTGGTGTTCAGCCGCACCGGCACCTCGAGTTGCGGCGCCCCATAGGGTGATTTGCCGCGTAGATCGTCGCGCAGCGGCAGGTCGGCCAGTGTGATCTCGCCTCCGGGCCGGGTCACTGCTCGAACCTCCGCCGGACCGCTTCGCCGTGCGAGGGCAGATCCTCGGCGTCGGCCAGCGCGATCACGTGCCCGCTGACATCTTTGAGCGCGGCCTCGGTGTAGTCCACCACGTGGACACCGCGCAGGAAGGTCTGCACCGACAACCCGCTGGAGTGCCGTGCACTACCCGCCGTCGGCAGCACGTGGTTGGAGCCCGCGCAGTAGTCACCGAGGCTGACCGGGGCGTACGGGCCGACGAAAATAGCTCCGGCCGAACGGATCCGGGCGGCCACCGCGGCGGCGTCGGCGGTCTGGATCTCCAGGTGCTCGGCGGCGTAGGCATTGACAACCCGGATACCGGCGTCCAGGTCGTCGACCAGCACGATCGCCGATTGGCGTCCCGTCAGTGCGGTGACGACCCGCTGGCGGTGCACGGTGGTCTCGAGTTGCGCGGTCACTTCGCGGTCGGTCGCGTCGGCCTGTTGCGGACTGGTGGTGACCAGCACGCTGGCGGCCAGCTCGTCGTGCTCGGCCTGGCTGATGAGGTCCGCGGCCAGATGCGCCGGGTTGGCGGTGTGGTCGGCCAGGATCGCGATCTCGGTGGGTCCGGCTTCGGCGTCGATGCCGACCTGGGAACGGCACAGCCGTTTGGCGGCGGTCACGTAGATGTTGCCGGGCCCGGTGATCATGTCGACCGGAACCAGCTCTGCCTGATCGGTGTCGGTGCCGCCATAGGCCAGCAGCGCCACCGCCTGGGCGCCACCGACCGCCCAGACCTCGGCCACGCCGAGCATGCGGGCCGCGGCCAGGATCGTCGGGTGCGGCAGGCCTTGAAACTGGCCCTGCAGGTCCGCTTGCGGCGGGCTGGCGATCACCAGCGAGTCCACCCCCGCGGTCTGGGCCGGCACCACGTTCATCACCACGCTGGACGGGTAGACGGCGTTGCCGCCCGGCACGTACAACCCGACGCGCTCGACCGGAATCCAGCGTTCGGTGACGGTCGCACCCGGCGCCAGCATGGTGGTGGTGTCGGTGCGTCGCTGGTCGGCGTGTACCGCGCGGGCGCGGCTGATCGCCACCTCCAGGGCGGCGCGCACCGCCGGGTCCAACTCGGCCAGCGCGGCCTCCAGCGCCGCTTCGGGCACCCGGACCGCGGCCGGGCGTATCCCGTCGAACGATTCGCCGAACTCCAGCGCCGCGGCCGAGCCGCGTTCCGCGACCGCCTCGACGATCGGGCGCACCTGTGGCAACACCGCCTCGACGTCGACACCGCCGCGCGGCAGGGCGGCCCGCAGCGAAGCTGCCGACAGGTTCGCGCCACGCAAATCGATGCGCGACATCAGCGGTGTGGTCACGCCGACCATTGTCCCAGAACAGCTCAAGTGGATTTCGCCCCGTCGGTCGGCGCCCTGGGAGTCGAGTGCGCGGTTTGGCCGGGATTCGGGCCGGGAAGGCGCCCAAACCGCTCACTCGACGGCGGTTGAAGCCGCTCCGGTGCGGTCGACAACCCGACTAGGGTGGACGGCACATGTGAGCTCGGGAAAGGAGTCGCCGGTTGTCCACCAAGGATCACCCGAAGAGCGTTCCCGGGGTGCCCTACATCTTTCCGGACTGGCTGGATCACCTGCAGCGCACGATCGAAAGCCCCCTAGTCAAACGATTCCACCTCCCCACCTTCGCGGTCATCGAACATCGGGGCCGCAAATCCGGCAACCCGTACCGGACGGTGGTGCGCGCGTTCTGCAAAGGGCCGGTGCTGGCGGTGCTGCTCGGTCACGGCAAGGCCGACTGGGTCAAGAACGTGCTGGCCGCCGGCGAGGCCGACGTGCGCCTGTTCCGGCGCGACGTCCACATCACCAACCCGCGGATCGTGCCCGTCGGCGGTGATACCGACGGCCTGCCGTTGGTCGCGCGCGTGGGAGCGCGGTGGGTCGGGATACTGGCCGCAGACATCACCTGAAGTACCCATGAGAAACGGAGTCCGTATGGCTGTCGACAAGAGTGCCGGTGACGCGTCCAAGCTGCCGGTGGTGTTCCCGCCATGGTTGGACCGACTGCAGATCAAATACATGAACCCGGTGGTCAAACCGCTGTCCAAGTTCCTGCCGGGCATGTCGGTGATCAAGCATCGGGGCCGCAAATCCGGTAAGCCCTACGAAACGGTGGTGACGACCTATCGGAAGGGAAATGTGCTGGCGATCGCCCTGGGCCACGGCAAGGCCGACTGGGTCAAGAACGTGCTGGCCGCCGGGGAGGCCGACGTGCGACTGTTCCGCAGCGAGCTGCACCTGACCAATCCCCGGATCCTGCCGGCCGGTACCGCCGACGCGTCCTTGCCGTGGGCAGTCCGGCTGCAGAACCGCAAGGTGGCGGTGCTGGTGACCGACATCGCCTGACGTCTTCTCGGCGGAAAGAAGCTACATGTCCAGGCCGATGTCGAGCACCTGGACCGAGTGGGTGAGCGCACCCACGGCCAGATAGTCGACACCGGTGGCGGCGTAGGCGGCCGCACTGTCCAGGGTCAGTCCGCCGGATGACTCCAGCAACACCCCGGGCGCCCGGGAGTCGCGTCGCTGCGCCGCGGTCTGGGTCGCCCACACCGGGAAGTTGTCCAACAGCACCAGCTCGGGCCCCTCGGCGAGCACTTCGTCGAACTGTTCCAGTGAATCGATCTCGACCTCGCAGGCCACCTCGGGGGCGGCGGCGCGGACCGCGCGCAGCGCCGCGGCCACCGATCCGGCCGCGGCGACATGGTTGTCCTTGATCAGCGCGGCATCTCCCAGCCCCATCCGGTGATTCACCCCGCCACCGACGCGCACCGCGTACTTCTGCAGCACCCGCAGGCCGGGCAGCGTCTTGCGGGTGTCGCGGATCTGCGCCGACGTGCCGGCGATTCCGCTGATGGCGTCCACCCAGGCCGCAGTGGCCGTGGCGATCCCGGACAGGTGACAGATCAGGTTGAGCATGGTGCGTTCGGCGGTCAGCAGCCCGCGGGTGTCGGCCTGCAGGCTCAGCACCACCGCACCGGGCTGCAGCCGGGCGCCATCGGCCACCCGGTCGTTCACCCGGTAGGCATCGCGCCCGAGTACTTCGTCGAGCACCAGCAGCGCGACGTCGACCCCGGCGATCACACCGGCGGCCCGGGTCACCAGCGCGGCCTCGGTCACCGCATCGGCCGGCACAGTCGCGGTGGTGGTGACGTCGGGGCCGTACCGCAAATCCTCGTCCAGGGCCCGGGCGATGATGAGACGGGCCTCGTCGAGTTCGGTCTGGGACAGCGGCTGCGAAAGTGTCACAGCGCCACCGGCTCCTCGAGTACCACTGCGCCGTCACGCAGTCGGACCGTGGTGCTGCGGGCCTGGCCGGCGTCGGGACCGGCGTATTCGGCCCGATAGTGACAGCCGCGGCTCTCGGTGCGCGCCAACGCGGCCTCGGCGACCACTCGGGCCACCAGCGTCAGCGCGGCGTCCTCGCAACCCTTGCGATGAGCGGCAGTCCGCTCCTCGGCGTCCGACAGCAGCTCGGCGAGCCGCCGCAGTCCGTCGGCGTCGCGGACCACCGACGCATCGCGAGACATGGCCTGCTGCAGGGTCTGTCGCTCGACTGCGACCTGCCGGGCCGGTTCGGCCGCGACGGCCTGCACCGGTCCGGACGCCACGGCGTGAGCGGCTGCCGCCGACCCGGCGCGCTCCCCGACCACCAACCCTTCCAACAGGCTGTTGGAGGCCAATCGATTCGCGCCGTGCATGCCGGTCCGGGCCACCTCGCCGGCGGCGAACAGCCCGGCCAGCTCGGTGCGGCCGGTGACATCGGTGACGACGCCGCCGCAGCTGTAGTGTGCGCCGGGCACCACCGGAATCGGTTGGGCCACCGGGTCGATACCGGCGTCGCGGCAGGCCGCGGTGACGGTCGGAAACCGGTCAGCGAAGCCGGCGATCCCGCGGGCGTCAAGGTAGACGCAGGCGTCGCCGGTCTCCCGCAGTCGGGTGTCGATGGCGCCCGCCACCACGTCGCGCGGCGCCAGATCGCCCATCGGGTGGACCCCGGCGGTGACCGAGGCGCCCCGCGCATCGATCAGATTCGCGCCCTCCCCGCGCACCGCCTCGGTGACCAGCGGGCGTCTGCTACCGGCGGCGTCGCTGTAGAGCATGGTCGGGTGAAACTGGATGAATTCCAGATCGCTCACCGCGGCCCCGGCACGCAGCGCCAGGGCCACGCCGTCCCCGGTGGCGCCGCCGGGATTGGTCGTCGCCCGGTACAGCTGGCCCAGACCTCCGGTGGCCAGCACCACCGACGGGGCGTGGATCACCCCGATGCCGTCGGCGTTGGCCACCAGCACACCGGTGACCGTGTCGGCGTCACGCAGGATCTGCAGCACCAGCTGGCCGTGACGGATGTCCAGGCCGGCCGCGGCGTGATCCAGTGCCCGCTGCACCTCGGCTCCGGTGGCGTCGCCGCCGGCATGGATGATGCGCCGTCGCGAATGCCCGCCCTCGCGGGTCAGCGCCCAGTTGCCGTCGGGATCCTGGTCGAATTGCGCACCGGCACCGGCCAATTCGGAGACCGCGCGATAGCCGTCGGCGACAATCGAGGTCACCGCGTCGCGGTCGCACAGCCCCGCGCCTGCGGCCAGTGTGTCGGCGACGTGGGCCTGAACCGAGTCGTCGGTGCCCGGCAGCACCACCGCGATCCCGCCCTGGGCGTAGTGTGTCGCAGTCACCGCGTATCCACTGGCTGCCTTACTGAGCACCACCACCTCCCGGCCGGCCCGGCGTGCGGCGCGGGCGGCGGCCAGCCCGCCGACCCCGGTGCCGATGACGACGACGTCGGCACGCTGTTGCCAGCCGGGGCCACCGCTCACTTGCTGACCGGGGCGGAGTGCCCGATCGAGACCATGCGCTGCACGCTGCGTGCCGCCAGCCGCGCCGTCTCGGGGTCGACGTGGACCTCGTCGGCATTCTCGGTCAGGCTGCGCAGCAGGGCCGCGGGAGTGATCATCTTCATGTACTTGCAGGCCGCCTTGGAGTTGACCGCCTCGAAGTCGACCTGCGGTGCCGCCTTCTGCAGCTGGTAGATCATGCCGACCTCGGTGGCCACCAGCACCTTCTGCGCCTGGGTGCGCCGGGCCTCCTCGAGCATGCCGCCGGTGGACAGGATCTTGACCCGCTCCTCGGGGAAGTGGCCCTCGCCGACCAGGTACAACGCCGACGTCGCGCACCCGCACTCGGGGTGCACGAACAATTCGGCATCCGGGTTCGCCCGGGCCTTCTCCTCGAGGTCGTCGCCGTTGATCGCCGCGTGCACGTGGCACTCGCCCGCCCAGATGTGCATGTTCTTGCGCCCGGTGACCCGCGCGACGTGCTGGCCCAGGAACTGGTCGGGCAGGAACAGCACCTCGCGGTCCGGCTCGATGGCATTGACCACGTCGACGGCGTTGGACGACGTGCAGCAGTAGTCGGTGAGCGCCTTGACCGCCGCGGTGGTGTTCACATATGACACCACCACCGCGCCGGGGTGGTCGTCACGCCAGGCCTGCAGGTCCTCGGCGGTGATCGAATCGGCCAGCGAGCAGCCGGCCCGGGCGTCGGGAATCAGCACCGTCTTGTCCGGCGACAGGATCTTGGCGGTCTCGGCCATGAAGTGCACGCCACAGAACACGATGGTGTCGGCGTCGGTCTCGGCAGCGATGCGGGCCAGTCCGAGCGAGTCCCCGACGTGGTCGGCGATGTCCTGGATCGGCGGCAGCTGGTAGTTGTGCGCCAGGATCGTGGCGTTGCGCTGCTTCTTGAGCCGGAGGATCTCGGCCACCCACTCCTGGTCGGGCTCGATACCGCTGTAGCCGGCCGGCGAGTTGACGATGCGGTCGGCCAGGCGGCCGGCCTGCACACCGGTCTCGGTGAGGGTGGTCATGGTGACTCCTCTCGCGAATTAGGTTTTCGACTTACAATCGAAAACATGGTTCATACTAGCACCGCGCATGAAGTGCTCACCGCGGTCTTCCAGGTTGGCAACGGCGGCGGCCAGCAAGGACCCCGCCCCCGACTCAACGTTCTGCTGTGGCAGCGGGCTCGAGAACCCCAGCTCGGACGGTGGTCGCTGCCGGGTGGACTGTTGCGCGACGACGAAGACGTGACCACCTCGGCTCGCCGGCTATTGGCCGAGAAGGTGGACCTGCGTGAGATCGCCCACCTTGAGCAGCTGGCTGTGTTCTCCGACCCGGGCCGGGTTCCGGGCGCACGCACCATCGCTTCGACGTTTCTGGGACTGGTGCCCTCCCCCGCCGACCCCGAGCTGCCCGGCGACACGCACTGGCATCCGGTCGACGACCTTCCGCCGATGGCGTTCGACCACGCTCCGATGGTGGCGCACGCCCACAGCCGTCTGGTGGCCAAGATGTCCTACACGAATATTGGATTCGGGTTGGCGCCAACCGAATTCATCATCTCAACACTACGCGACATCTACAGCGTCGTGCTCGGCTACCAGGTCGATGCCACCAATCTGCAGCGGGTGCTGGTTCGCCGAGGGGTGATCACGCGCACCGGCACCACCGCCCGCTCGGGACGCAGTGGCGGACGCCCGGCCGCCCGGTACCGGTTCACCGATTCCGAGTTGCGGGTGACCGACGAATTCGCGGCACTGCGGCCGCCAGGGTGGGTCGGACTGGAATCTTAGTGCCCTCTTAAGCAACAATGCCGGGATGGACTTCGACAGCTTGGCCCGCGAAACCTCTGTCGAGTGGATCGGGCAGGCCCCCCACGAGCCACTAACATCCGGCGACCGCCCGCTGCGGCCGGCCGAGGACCCGTTCTACGAACCGCCGGCCGGCTTCCAGCACGCCGTGCCCGGCACCGTGTTGCGCTCCCGCGACGTCGAGCTGGCGTTTCTCGGTCTGATCCCGCAGCAGTTGGTCGCCACCCAGCTGCTCTACCGCACCGTCGACCGCAACAACGTCCCGCAGGCGGCGGTCACAACGGTGCTGGTCCCGGCCAACCGTGATCGCAGCCGCCGCTGTCCGATCGTGTCCTACCAGTGCGCGATCGACGCGGTGGACGGCCGCTGCTTTCCCTCCTATGCGCTGCGCCGGCGAGCCAAGGGTCACGGCTCGTTCACCCAGCTCGAGTTCGTGCTCATCGTCGCGGCCCTCGAGCAGGGCTGGGCGGTGTCGATCCCCGACCACGAGGGGCGGGACGGCCGCTGGGGAGCACCCTACGAACCGGGCTACTGCGTGCTCGACGGGGTGCGCGCCGCCTTGGGCTGCGAGCAACTGGGATTGTCCCGCGACGACCCGGTGGGCCTGTGGGGCTATTCCGGCGGCGGTTTGGCCACCGGCTGGGCGGCGGAAGTCGGCGGCGATTACGCCCCCGAACTCAACATCGTCGGTGCGGTGCTCGGGTCGCCGGTGGGCGATCTCGGGCACACCTTCCTCGGGTTGGACGGGACGTTCTTCTCCGGGTTGCCCGCGGTGATGATCGCCACCTTGGCGAAGGTCTACCCCGACTTGCAGAAGGTGATCGACGACCACGCCACCGCCGAGGGCAAGGCATTGATGCGTTCACTCGAGTCAATGACCACGGTCGGCGCCATCATGCGGATGCACCACAAGTCACTCGGGGAGTTCATCGATCAGCCGCTCCAGGACCTGGTGGAACTGCCTGCGGTACAACACGTCTTCGAGGACACCAAGCTCGGTCACCATGCTCCGAAACCGCCGGTGTTGATGCTGCAAGCAGTTCACGACCAGGTGATCTCCGTCGTGCACATCGATCACTTGGCGGAGGCCTATATCGCCGCCGGCGCCCGGCTGACCTATCACCGCGATCTGCTCAGCGAGCACATCCTGCTGCACCCGCTGTCGGCGCCGATGGTGCTGGACTGGTTGCGTGACCGGTTCGCCAACCGGCCGCTGCCCGCCGGCACGGTGCAGACCCAGTGGCCGACGCTGCTGAACCCCAAGACCTACCTGGGCTTGGCGCGACTGGGCCTGGTGGCGGCGCGGGTGATCACCGGTGGGGCGCTGCGCCGCCTTCCACTGTGACGGCCGGGGCCGGCGGCAACCGCCTCGCCGGCTCGGGCGGATAGCCGCCCAGGTCATCACGGGTACTCCAGGTGGCGCACAAGCCGTACACCAACGCCGCCGTCGCCGCCGGCAACAGCAACGTGGCCGCGATCTGCAATGGCGTGTGCCCGAAGAACACCGGCGGGCCTTCCACGACGTAGTGCACCCGATTCTCGGCAGACACCGGCGCACCGTCCACATCGATCACGCCGTAACGGTGACGCACCACCGCGCCGCCGACCAGCATCGCCAGCGCCGCACTCGCGGTCAGGCCCACCGACAGCCCGGCGACCATGCCGGGGCCCCGATGGGCACGCCACTGCCAGGCGAGCGTGGCCGCCACCACCGCGACCACCCCCAACATGCCCAGTAGCAGAAACGGCGCGACGAAGAAATGGTCGGCCTCGTTGCCCAGGTAGGCCTGTACCCGCTCACCGCCCCGGGTGAGGGCCACCACGCCGTGCACCGGTGGCGCGATCCACCCCCACAGCGCCCCCACCGGCAGCCCGGCGATGCCCAATCCCGCGGCGAGGATCAGGCAGGCCCGCCGGCGGCTCAGCCGTGGCGCGGCATGGCCCGACGGTGCGCCCGGAATACTCATCGCCGGGTGTCCAGGTCGGCAGAATCCACCAGCCCGTGCCGAGAACACTTGGCCCACCAGCCATCCGGCCGAACCTGCACCATCATCCGGCGTCCGCAGGCGCCGCAGAACCGCGGCGGCTCCAGTCCCAATTGGGCGGCCGTGGGAAGCGATCCACCGGCGGGATCGTCGCACTGCACGCCCGTGTAGACGTTGTAGACGCCGGCTCCCACCGGAGCGGGCAGATCACGAACCATCACAGGGTGGCGTTGAGCGCCTTGATCGGCATCTGGAGATCGTCGAGCAGCTCCAAGTCCGTCTCGGCCGGACGGCCGAGCGTGGTCAGGTAGTTGCCGACGATGATGGCGTTGATACCGCCCAGGATGCCCTGCTTGGCGCCCAGGTCGCCCAGGGTGATCTCCCGGCCGCCGGCGAACCGCAGCATGGTGCGCGGCAACGCCAGCCGGAACGCGGCGACGGCGCGCAGCGCATCCGCCGCCGGCAGCACCTCCAGGTCACCGAACGGGGTGCCCGGACGCGGGTTGAGGAAGTTCAGCGGCACCTCGTCGGGGTCGAGTTCGGCGAGCTCGGCGGCGAACTCCGCGCGCTGCTCCAGGGTCTCGCCCATGCCCAGGATGCCGCCGCAGCAGACCTCCATCCCGGCCTTGCCGATCATCCGCAGCGTCTCCCACCGCTCCTCCCAGGTGTGGGTGGTGACCACGTTGGGGAAGTGGGAGCGGGCGGTCTCCAGGTTGTGGTTGTAGCGGTGCACGCCCATCGCGGCCAGCTGGTCCACCTGCTCCTGGGTCAGCATGCCCAGCGAGCACGCGATCTGGATGTCGACTTCATTGCGGATCGCCTCGATACCGGCCGAGACCTGGGCCAGCAGCCGCGCGTCGGGCCCGCGCACCGCGGCCACGATGCAGAATTCGGTGGCTCCGGTCTTGGCGGTCTGCTTGGCCGCCTCGACCAGGCTGGGGATGTCCAGCCACGCGCTGCGCACCGGCGAGGAGAACAGCCCCGACTGCGAACAGAAGTGGCAATCCTCCGGGCAGCCACCGGTTTTCAGGCTGATGATGCCCTCGACCTCGATCTCGGGGCCGCACCAGCGCATCCGCACATCGTGGGCCAGCGCCAGTAGCTCCTCGAGCCGGTCGTCGGGCAGCCGCAGCACCTCGAGGACCTGATCGGCCCCCAACGCCTCGCCGCGCTCCAGTACCTGTTCACGCGCCAGCGCCAGGATGTCGTCCGTCATGCGCGGTAGCTCCTTCTCATCGCTTCGTCCCTCGCCGGGTGCCCGCACTGCATCGCCGTCGACGCGGGTCACAAGGTGTTCCCCTCAAAGACTTGAACGGTGTTCAGGTTAGGGTAGCGGGGTGCAGCTGCACAAACCTGACTCCAAAGACCGGATAGTCGCCGCGGCGGCCACCCTGTTGGACGACTACGGCATCGCCGATCTGTCGATGCGCCGGTTGGCGCGTGAGCTCAACGTCAGCCCCAGCGCACTGTACTGGCACTTCGCCAACAAGCAGCAACTGCTGGGCGCGGTCGCCGACCGCGTGCTGACGCCGGCCCGCGTCGACCCCGGGCCGGGCGGCTGGCAGTGGCGGATCCAGACCGTGGGTGAACGCCTGCGGGATGCGCTGCTATCGCACACCGACGGGGCCGAGCTGGTGTCGGCCAGCATGGCGGCGGGTCAGTCCCGGGCGGCCACTGACATCCTGGCCCTGCTGGCGGAGGCGGCGACAGCCGCAGGCGTGCACCCGGATCAGGCCGGGCAGGTCGCCCGCACCGTCGTCTACTACGTCTTGGGATTCACCGCCGACGAACAGTCCCGCCTGCAGTGGGACGCCGCCGGGGCTGCCGAGATCACGTCCGAGGCCGACCCGAGCAGCGCATTCGGGTTCGGGCTGGGATTGCTGATCGACGGGCTGGCGATGCGGGCCGGAGCTACGCTCGGCTAGGACCCGTCGAGGTCCAAAAGACTTCGGTGCCATGGAGCCCAAGGAGCCCGTGCTTCGCCGAGTTAGTCGCTGACGTGGTTCATGACCCCGGTGGCCGGCGCAACGGGTGAGGTAGATGGAACGTTCACCCCGTTAGAAGGGCGGCGGGTCGTCGTCAGCGGTGACGTCGACTTTGGGAAACCAGACGGCTTCGAAGGCGGCGCGTCGTGCTTCGCGAGCCTTGCGATTCTGGTTGCGCTCGGTGGCGATGCGGGCCGCGCGGTGTTGGGCGCGGGTGCGTCGGCGGCGGGGCATCATCGCGATGCGATCACCACAGCGGTCATCTTCACGTGGCTGCGGTGTCGGTAGTTCTGCGGTGGGTGCACACAAGCCCGGGAACAGCCACGCACTGCCCGGGGTGGTGACGTAGGTCTGCCCCGCCGGCGAAGTCAGGATCACCGTCCCGTCCGGCAGTTGCTGATCGCGCCAGCCCCAGAATGTCTTCGCCAAATGATGTGTGCGGCAATAGCATTTGAGATTCGAGGGGTGGGTGAGTCCGCCGTCGCCACGAGGAATCGTATGGTCGATGTCGCAGTCAGCCGCCGGCCGATCACAGCCCGGCCACCGGCAGGTCAGATCCCGACACCGCACAAAGTCAGCCAACGCCTTCGAGGGCGCATACCCGGACTCGGGCGGAGCGTCAGCGGGGTGCACCAACGACACCAACCGGGCCGATCGGGCGAGTTCAGCGATCAGCTCCGGCGGGATCAGCCCGTCAGCTTCGACTAAGGAGCCCGGCACATCACCGGCTCCGTCGACGGTGGCCTGCTCAGCGATGATGTGAATGACCACTGGTGAGGCGGCTGGGCGCCCTGACGCTGCGCAGTCGGAGCGACCACAACGGCACCCCAGCCGCTCGGCTCGCACCGCCAACGCGCCCATCGCGTCGGCACGGCGCTGCTCGCGAGTGCGGGGATCGTGTTTACACACCGTGGCGGCCAGCGCATCCAACGCCTTATCCAGCGCACGCGCATCGGGGGTGAACATGCTGCCCTGGATCTCCGACAGCCCACCTTCGGCAAAGGTGCCGAACAGAATCTCGCGTTCGGCTTGGCGATCCTTGCGGCGCCGCACCGCGTCCTTATCGGCCTTGGCGACGATCTTGTCGATGCGCGCCGCCAACCGGTTCCTGGTCAGCGACGGCCAGCGCGTCACCTGCGCCGCCAGTTGCCTATCGACGACCGCCAACACTTCACGATCGGTGATCAAACCTGTGCGATACACGATGGTTTGGAACAGCCGGATATCGATATCGCCGGCCGTAAACACCTGCGCCACCTGCGGCAACTCCTCACGCATCGCCCGGGCATACCGCAACCGACTGCCGGCGAGCCCTTGGCTGATCCGCAACGCCGCCGCCACCTCCGCAGTTACTGCCGCCTCGGTATCGACCGCCCAGTCCTGAGTTTCACCACAGCGGCTCAACCGCAGCGCAAACAACTCCCCGATCGCCACCAGGTGCGCTGCTGCCGCCCGGTTCTCCGCCCGCGCCGAGGCGCAGATCCGATCCACCAACGCCGCCGACTCTGGCGTCGCCGCCGGATAACGCCGCCGAAACCGCTCATTGAGCCGCGCGACCGACTCTGGCGACGGAAGCCTCGACGAAGACTGTTCGAACATACATTCGACTATACCCGAAATCCACTGCCCAAACTATTTGTCAGGGCCGCGTTATTGACAACGGCTGGCGGTCAGACCCGGTACGCGGTGCGGCTGTCGCCGTCCCAGCGCCGCAATCCGACGAATCGGCCGGTGATCTCACCGCGCCCGGCGATGCGCTGGGCGCGGCCCAACTGCGCTGGGCCGACGCGCCGGGCCAACGTGACGTGGGCGGTCCACCGGCCGGGCACGACGTTGGGCATCGGTCCGGGAATCAGGTGCGGGGCGCACACCCGGTACGTCTGCGCATGCAGTTCCAGCAGCTCGACGGTCGGTACCACTAGCCGGGCAAGCACACCGTGGGAGCGCCCGAAGATCACCGTCGCGCCCAGGACGCATTCCAGCGGCAGCCGCTCCAGCACCGTGGTCAGCGCGTCGTCGACCTGCGGATCGATGCGTTGGGCGACCGCCAGGGTGACGTGCGGGCGCCCAGCCGGCGCCTGGCTCGGGACCCCGGCAGCGGCCAGGTCCGCACAGATCCGCCGAATGGCCGTCTCGGTGTCGGTGTCGAAGACCAACTCGATCGAGTGCACCATCGCTCAGCCCACCAGCGAGCGCACCCAGCCGGTGTCGAACGCGGTGCGGCTCATGCCCGAGAACTGCGACGCGTCGAGCCGTCCGCAACCCTCCGGCAGCACCGCGCGCACCGGCGCCAGGCGACCCAACGCGGCCCGGTTGCCGGCGGCGGCCGGACCCGGCTGGCCCGGCCAGCTGCCGATCACCAGGCCGGCACACGACAATCCCTGTCCGGCAAGCGATTCCAAGGTGAGAGCGGTGTGGTTGAGGGTGCCCAGTTCGGCGTTGACCACCACCAGCACGGCGGCGCCGAGATCGACTGCCAGATCGCGCAGTGTGACACCATCGGCGGCCAGTTCAACCAGCAGCCCGCCGGCGCCTTCGACCAGGGTCAACCGGCCCGGCCGGTCGGCGGCGCGGATCGCGGCCAGCAACTCAGCGCCGGTGGGCAGTGCCATCCCGGCCTGCTCCGCGGCGGCGACCGGGGCCAGCGGCTCCGGGTATCGGGCGGTCCCGAACAGGTCGGTTACCCCGGACAACCGGCCGACTTCGGCCAGGTCGTCGTCGCCGCCGGCGGTGCCGGTCTGTACCGGCTTGCCCACCGCCACCTCCAGGCCGGCCTGCCGTGCGCAACCGGCCAACGCCGCGGTGGCGATCGTCTTGCCGACACCGGTGCCGGTGCCGGTGATCACCAGGACCGTCATCGCGTCACGGCGGGGTGATCACGCAACACCGTGGTCAGCACCCGGCCGGCCAGCTCCAGATCCGCCTCGGTCAGCGACGCTCGGGCGGTCAACCGCAGCCGCGACGTTCCCGCCGGCACCGTCGGCGGCCGGAAACAGCCCACCCGCACCCCGGCATCCAGGCAGGCGGCCGCGGCCGACACCGCGGTCTCGGCGTCGCCGAGGATCACCGAGACCACTGCGGACTCCGGGCGTTCGGGCACCCCGCAGACCGCGGCCAGCGTGCGGGCGTGGCGCAATACGTCGGTGGCGCGCGACGGCTCCGCGGCCAGCACGCCTAGGGCGGCCGACGCAGCGCCGAGCGCCGCCGGAGCCAGGCCGGTGTCGAAGATGAAGGTCCGGGCGGCGTCGATGAGGTGATCGCGCACCGCAACCGGTCCCAGCACCGCACCGCCCTGACTGCCCAGCGCCTTGGACAGCGTCGTCGTCATCACCACGTCGGGCGCCCCGGCCAGCCCGACCTCGTGTACCAGGCCGCGGCCGCCGTCGCCGCGCACACCGACCGCGTGTGCCTCGTCGACGATCAGCAGCGCGCCGTGCCGGCGGCATACCTCGTGCAGCTCGCGCAGCGGGGCCAGCGCCCCGTCGGCGCTGAACACCGACTCGGTGATGACCACGGCGCGCTCCTCGGCACGGTCGGCCAGGGCCGCGGCCATCGCGTCGACGTCACGGTGACCGGTGATGACCACCCGCGCCTTCGACAACCGGCAGGCGTCCACCAGCGACGCGTGGCAGTAAGCGTCGGAGACCAGCAGCGAGCCCGGCCCCGACAGGCTGACGACGGCGCCGATGTTGGCGGTGTAGCCCGAGGAGAACACCAGGCCCGCCGGCGCACCGACGAAGTCGGCCAAGTCCTGTTCGAACCGGGCGTGCAGTTCGGTGTTGCCGGTGACCAGCCGGGACCCGCCGGCGCCGGCCCCCCAGATGCGCAGCGCCTCGATGCCGCCGGCAATGACGTCCGGGTGCGTCGCGAGCCCGAGGTAGTCATTGGAGGCCAGGTCCAGCTCGGTGGCGACCGCGGGCCGCACCCGCAGCGAGCGGCGCAGCCCGGCCTGCCGACGGCGTTGTTCCACTTCGGCCAGCCAGGCCAGTGGCGACAGGTCCGTGCGGGTCACCGTGTGCTCCCTCGTCGTTGAACACCGTTCAGGTTAAGGCACGGACCACACCGAGCATCGCGGCACCGATCCGGGCGATCTCCTCGGGCGTGCAGATATACGGCGGCATCGCGTACACCAGGTTGCGGAACGGGCGCAGCCACACCCCAGCAGCCAGTGCGGCCGGGGTGGCCAGCGCCAGGTCCACCGGCCGTTCGCATTCGATGACCCCGATCGCTCCGCACACCCGCACATCGGCGACGCCGGGCAGGTCGCGGGCCGGCTGCAGCGCGGCGGTCAGCCCGGAGCCGATCTCGCCGACGCGGGACCGCCAGTCCTGGCCCAGCAGCAGCTCGGTGCTGGCGACCGACACCGCGCAGGCCAGCGGGTTGGCCATGAAGGTCGGGCCGTGCATCAGGGCACCGGCCTCCCCGCCGCTGATGGCATGGGCGATCTCGGTGCTGCACAGCGTGGCGGCCAGACTGAGGTAGCCGCCGGTCAGCGCCTTGCCAACGCACATGATGTCGGGGCTGACACCGGCATGCTCGGCGGCGAACAGCTCACCGGTGCGGCCGAAACCGGTGGCGATCTCGTCGAAGATCAGCAGCACGCCGTGCCGGCTGCAGGCCTCGCGCAGATCCGACAGGTAGCGCGGATCATGGAAGCGCATCCCACCGGCGCCCTGGACCACCGGCTCGACCACCACGGCCGCCAGTTCGTCGCGGTGACGCTCCAGTTGCGCCTCGAACGCGGCGACATAGGCCGGGTCGTAATCGCGGGGCACCTGCTGGGCGAACAGCTGCCGGACCAGCACCGAATGCGTGCCGGTCCACAACGTGTGCATGCCGCCGTCGGGATCGCAGATGCTCATCGGGGTGAACGTGTCGCCGTGGTAGCCGCCGCGCCAGGTCATCAGCCGGTGCTTGCCGGGGCGGCCGCGCGCGCGCCAGTACTGCAGCGCCATCTTCACCGCCACCTCCACCGACACCGAACCCGAGTCGGAGAAGAACACCGTGTCCAGCCCGGCCGGGGTGATGTCCACCAGCAGCTGTGCCAGCCGGGCGGCCGGCTCGTGGGTGAGCCCGCCGAACATGACGTGGTTCATGGTGCCCAGCTGCGCGGTGAGCGCGGCGTCCAGCGTCGGATGGCCGTGCCCGTGGATCGCGGTCCACCAGGAGCTCATGGCGTCGAGCGCCTCGACCGGGGCGTCATCGACGATCAGCGTCAGGTAGGCACCCCGGGCCGCCACCGCCACCGTCGGGGCCGGCGTTTCGGACCCGATCGTGCTGTAGGGGTGCCACAAATGTGCGGCGTCGATCGCGCTGATCTGCTCGGGACTCAACGCGGACATGACTGACGACAGTAATGCGGGCGACCGCCGGCGTAACCGTTCGGTCACAGGTTGCCCAATTTCTCCCCAGCGGCGCGGAACCACGCGTAAGCGCCGGTAGGCTCTGTGACAGGAGTGACCAATGATGCTGCCGTGATTACCGGCGCGAAAGGAGATGACCGATGAAACGCATCTGCGCCACCGCGATCGCACTGGCAGCGGCAATGGCCCCGACGTTGAGCGCCGCCGGCCCGGCCGGGGCCGACCCGCTCTCCCAGACCGGCCAGAACCAGCTCATCGACCGCGTTGTCCAGCGCGCGCTGTCGCAACGCGGCGTGCCCTTCGTCTACGGCGGCGGCGACATCAACGGCCCGACCAACAATGCACGGGCCAGGGCGGCCACCACCCGCGGCGCGCTGACCGATCTCACCGGCCGCACCAGCCGGCCCGGGGGCCCCATCGCGGCCGGCAGCACCACCCCCGGCCTGCCGGGAACCACGCCGGCGCCCGGCGAGGACATCCCCGACACCACCACCGTCGGGTTCGACGCCTCCGGCCTGATCCAGTACGCGTTCGCCGGCGCCGGCATCAAGATGCCGCGCACCTCCGGCGAACAGTGCAGCGTCGGGCAGAAGGTCCCGCCCGCGCAGGCCCGGGCCGGCGACCTGCTCTGCTACGGGCCGGGCGGCACGCAAAGCGTCGCACTGTACCTCGGCAACAATCAGATGATCGAGGGCACCAGCCCGGCGGTCGCCGTATCGCCGGCGCGTACCTCCAACATGGTCCCGTATCTGACCCGGGTCATCCCCTGACACACCCGGCGGACGTCACACCGGTTGGAATGCGGTTTCTACCGCCCGGTTAGGTAGATTATCGGGCGATCATGATTGCCCTCTCCCCGCCGCGACCGGCGGCAACACCTGCTGCGGCACCCCCCGCCGGAGGGTCCGTTGCCGGATCCGTTCCGGCCGCCGGGCCGGCCGCCGGGACCGCCGCCGCGATGGGAACCCGCAAGGCGGGCTTCTACCGCCACGACCTCGACGGGCTGCGCGGCATCGCGATCGCCTTGGTGGCGGTGTTCCACGTCTGGTTCGGGCGGGTCTCCGGCGGAGTCGACGTCTTCCTGGCGCTGTCCGGGTTCTTTTTCGGCGGCAAGCTACTGCGGGTGGCGCTGAACCCGTCCTCGTCGCTGTCCCCGGTGCCCGACCTGATCCGGCTGGTTCGCCGGTTGCTGCCCGCCCTGGTCGTGGTGCTGGCAGCGTGCGCGGTGCTGACGATATGGATCCAGCCGCAGACCCGCTGGGAGACCTTCGCCGACCAGAGCCTGGCCAGCCTCGGCTACTACCAGAACTGGGAGTTGGCGCGCACCGCCTCGGACTACCTGCGCGCCGGTGAGGCCGTCAGCCCGCTGCAACACATCTGGTCGATGTCGGTGCAGGGCCAGTTCTACCTCAGTTTCCTGCTGTTGATCTTCGGCTTCGCGTTCGCCTTCCGGCGCCTGCTGCGCACCCACCTGCGCTCGGCCTTCGTGGTACTGCTCACCGCGCTGACGGTGGCGTCGTTTTGGTACGCGATTGTCGCGCACCAGGCCAACCAGGCGCTGGCCTACTACAACAGCTTCGCCCGCGCCTGGGAACTGCTGCTCGGCGCCCTGGCCGGGGCGCTCATCCCCTACATCCGCTGGCCGATGTGGCTGCGCACCACCGTGGCCACCCTGGCGCTGGCCGCGATCCTGAGCTGTGGCGCCCTGATCGAAGGGGTGCAAGAGTTCCCCGGCCCCTGGGCGCTGGTGCCGGTCGGCGCCACGGTGGCGTTCATCCTGGCCGGGGCCAACCGCCAGGCGCACCCCAGCACCAGCGACAAACTGCCGTGGCCCAACCGGTGGCTGGCGAGCGGGCCGCTGGTCAGGCTCGGGGCGATGGCCTACTCGCTGTACCTGTGGCACTGGCCGCTGCTGATCTTCTGGTTGTCCTATACCGGCAACCGGCACGCGTCGGTGCTCGAGGGGGCGGTGATCCTGCTGCTGTCCGGCGTGCTGGCCTACCTGACCACCCGGCTCGTCGAAGACCCGCTGCGCTACCGCGGTCCGGCCGGCGCCGGCGCCCCTCCGGCGCGGCGCAACCCCTGGCGCAAGCCATCGCCCGGTTGGTGGAAGCGACCGACGCTGGCGCTGGGCTCCACGGTGGTGCTGCTGGGCGTGGCGCTGACGGCGACGTCGTTCACCTGGCGGGAGCACGTCACCGTCCAGCGCGCCAGCGGCAAGGAACTGGCCAAACTCAGCAAAGACGACTACCCGGGCGCCCGCGCTCTGCTCAAACACCAGCGGGTGCCCAAGCTGCGGATGCGGCCCACCATCCTGGAGGCCAAGAAGGACCTGCCCCGCTCCACCCGGGACGGCTGCATCAGCACGTTCAGCAATCCGGCCCTGATCAACTGCACCTACGGCGACCCGGACGCCAGCCGCACCGTTGCGCTGGCCGGCGGATCGCACGCCGAGCACTGGCTGCCGGCACTGGACATCCTCGGCCAGCGACACCACTTCAAGGTGGTGACCTACCTCAAGATGGGCTGCCCGCTGTCCACCGAGAAGGTGCCGCTGATCATGGGCAACAACGCGCCTTACCCGCAATGCTACGAATGGGTGGGCAAGACCATGGACAAGCTGATCGCCGACCACCCGGACTACGTGTTCACCACCGCCACCCGGCCGTGGAACATCAAACCCGGTGACGTGATGCCGGGAACCTACATCGGGATCTGGAAAAGGTTGTCCGAGAACAAGATTCCCATCCTCGGGGTACGTGACACCCCCTGGTTGGTGCGCGACGGCAAACCATTCCAGCCGGCCGACTGCCTGGCCTCCGGCGGCGACGCGGAGTCCTGCGGCATCAAACGCTCCGAAGTCCTCGTCGACCGCAACCCCACCCTGGATTTCGTCGAACGCTTCCCGCTACTCAAGCCGCTGGATCTGTCCGACGCCGTGTGCGACACCGATATCTGCCGCGCGGTGGAGGGCAATGTGCTGATCTATCACGACTCCCATCACCTCTCGGCGACCTACATGCGCACCATGACCGGTGAGCTCGGCCGGCAGATGGGTGCGGCCACCGGATGGTGGTGAGCCCGGTCGCCGCGGTCTGGCCAGGCCACAGTTACCCGCTCGGCGCCGTCTACGACGGGGCCGGAACCAATTTCGCGGTGTTCTCCGAGGTCGCCGACCGCGTCGAGCTGTGCCTGATCGACGACCGCGACACCACCGAAACCCGCATCGGCCTCGACGAGGTCGACGGGTACGTCTGGCACGCCTATCTGCCCGGCGTCGGGCCCGGTCAGCACTACGGATTCCGGGTGCACGGGCCGTTCAACCCTTCCGCGGGCCAACGCTGCGACCCCGACAAGCTGTTGTTGGATCCCTACGGGAAGGCGTTCCACGGCGACTTCGACTTCGGCCCGGCACTGTTCTCCTACGACTTGAACGATCCCGACGGCCCTCCCCCTACGCTGGACTCGTTGGGGCACACCATGACCAGCGTGGTGATCAACCCGTTCTTCGACTGGGCGGCCGACCGCGCGCCGCGCACGCCCTACCACGAGACGATCATCTACGAAGCGCACGTCAAGGGCATGACGCAGACCCATCCCGGCGTCCCGGAGGAGTTGCGCGGCACCTACGCCGGGTTGGCACACCCGGTGATCATCGATCACCTCAAGTCGCTGAACGTGACCGCCATCGAACTGATGCCGGTGCACCAGTTCCTGCACGATCATCGGCTGCGGCAGCTGGGGCTGCGAAACTACTGGGGCTACAACACCGTCGGATTCTTCGCGCCGCATAACTCGTATGCGGCCAGCCGCCAAGCCGGCGGCGCGGTAGCGGAGTTCAAGGCGATGGTGCGCACCTTCCACCAGGCCGGCATCGAGGTGATCCTCGACGTGGTCTACAACCACACCGCCGAAGGCAACCACCTGGGCCCGACGATCAACTTCCGCGGCATCGACAACGCCGCCTACTACCGGCTGTCCGATGACGATCCGCGCCTCTACACCGACTACACCGGCACCGGCAACAGTCTCAACGCCCGGCATCCGCACACCCTGCAGCTGATCATGGACTCACTGCGCTACTGGGTGACCGAGATGCACGTCGACGGGTTCCGCTTCGACCTCGCCTCGACGCTGGCCCGGGAACTGCACGACGTCGACCGGCTTTCGGCGTTCTTCGATCTGGTGCAACAGGATCCGGTGGTCAGCCAGGTCAAGCTGATCGCCGAGCCGTGGGACATCGGCGAAGGCGGCTATCAGGTGGGCAACTTCCCGGGGCTGTGGACGGAGTGGAACGGCAAGTACCGCGACACCGTGCGCGACTATTGGCGCGGTGTGCCGGAAACCCTCGGCGAGTTCGCCTCCCGACTGACCGGCTCGTCAGACCTGTACGAGGCGACCGGCCGCCGTCCCGGTGCCAGCATCAACTTCGTCACCTGCCACGACGGTTTCACGCTGGCGGATCTGGTGTCCTACAACGAGAAACACAACGAGGCCAACGGCGAGGACAACACCGACGGCGAGAGCTACAACCGATCGTGGAACTGCGGCGTCGAGGGACCGACCGACGACGCCGCCATCCTGGCGCTGCGCGCGCACCAGGTCCGCAACATCATGGCCACCCTGCTGATCAGCCAGGGCACCCCGATGATCGCCCACGGCGACGAGTTGGGCCGCACCCAGCACGGCAACAACAATGTCTACTGTCAGGACTCCGAGCTGTCGTGGATGGACTGGTCGCTGGTCGACAAGAACGCCGACCTGCTGGCGTTCACCCGGGCGTTGACCGCGCTGCGCACCGCTCACCCGGTGTTCCGGCGGCGGCGGTTCTTCGAGGGCCGACCGATCCGCGGCGGTGACCAGGTGCGCGACATCGCCTGGCTGACCCCGGCCGGGCATGAGATGACCCAGCAGGACTGGGACAGCGAATTCGGCAGGTGCGTCATGGTTTTCCTCAACGGCGAGGCACTGCCCGAACCCGATGCCCGCGGCCGGCGCATCGTCGACGACTCGTTTCTGCTGTGCTTCAACGCCGGCGAGACACCAGTGGACTTCGTGACCCCTGACGGCGGCTACGCGCAGGGCTGGCGCGCGGTGATCGACACCGCCGACGCCGCGGGCCGCAGCGAGCTGTCGGTTGAGGCGGGACATACCGTCACCGTGGCGGCACGCTCACTGATCATCTTGTGCAGGAGCCGCTGAGGACCTGGTTACCTGCCGATGGCCGATGACGCCCGTGAGCGTGACATCGGCGAACGACAGACTCTCCGACCAGAATTGGTGTCGGGGATCTCGGCCCAGGGCACCGACCCATCGAATCATCAACGCATCATGATGAAGCCTGGCGGCCGCCGGGTCGGGCACGCGACAAGAAAACGCCACTAAGCAGTGCGCCGCGGTCGAGGCCCGCGGTAGCGGATACCGGCCAGCTGCGGAACCCGATACGGGCTGCGCAGCCGGCGGGTCCGGTGCCCGTGGCCACGCAGCTGATAGCGGCCGAGTTCCCGGCGCACCGAGGGCGCCAGCAACGGGCCCAACACCGCGCCGGCACCGAGCGCCAACGCCAGCCCGATCGCCAGGCCCACCGTGCCCCCGGCATTGGGGTGCCCGTTGACGAACTGCACGAAGCCGCGGAACACGGTCAGCCCGGGGACCAGCGGAATGATCCCCGCCATGATGATCACCAGCGGCGTCACCCGCAGCCGGGGCGCCAGCAGGGTGCCGACCAGACCGGTCGCCGCGGCCGCTATGAAGGAGCCCGCAATGGGGTCGGCGTCCACCAGTCGCAGTCCGAATACCAGCAACGTGGCGGTCGCCCCCGCAAGGCCTGCCGCCAATGCCGCCTTGAGCTGCGCGTAACCGGCTATCGCCGCGGCCGCGGCGCCCATGGCGCCCGCCAGCACGTACACCGGCATGCTCAGCACTGCGACCGGTATCTCGGCGCTCACCCGGACTTGGGCGCCGAACCAGCCACCGATGCGCACCGCGATGGACACGCCGACCAGGATGCCCGCCGACGAGAGCAGGATGTCCATGCCCCGCGAGACCGCGGTGAGCTGGTAGCCGGTGATGGCGTCCTGCACCGAGCCGACGGTGGCCAGCCCCGACAACAACACCACGATGTTGGCGGCCACCACCGGTGACACCGACGCGCCGGCGGGCAGCCAGCCGACGGCGTGCAGAACGATGGCCACGCCGGTGGCCACCGCTGCGGCGACCACCTGCTGGAACAGCAGCGGTAGCCGCCAGCCGTTGAGTACCCTGCCGACCCGGTCGATCAGTGCGGTGGTGGCCGCCGAGATCACGGCAATCACCGGCCCGGCGCCGATCAGCACCGAGAAGCAACCGGCCATGACCGCCCAGCCGGCGGTGGCCACCCATCGCGGATAGGGATGGTCGGCCCGGCTGACGATGTCCAGTTGCTGCTGCACCCATTCGGGATCGGGCGTGGTTGTGACGACATGCTCGGCGAGGTCGGTGGCCAGCTGCAGCCGGGTGTAGTCCAGTGAGCGCGACTGCACCAGATACATCGCCGTGACCGGGGCGCCCGGCACCCCGCGAGGCACCGACACCCTGATCGAGTTCGCCATGATGTCCACCTGGGTCTGCGGCAGCCCGTAAGCGGTCGCGATCGCGAGGATGCTCGAGGCGACATCGGCGGTTCCAGCCTGCGATCCCAACAGCAGCTGCCCGAACCGCAGGGCGATATCGAGCACCCGGCGAACATCGGTTTCATCCATACTCATCGTCTCCGATGACACCATGCCCATCGGCTACCCGCTCAGTGACCCCGGGTCACCCCCGTTGCCGGATCCGGCCGTCAGAGCAGAAAGCGATACGCCGGCGAGCCGGGCTCCAGCGGCTCGACGTGGATCTGCGAGGCACGCATCCTGGCCAGCAGTCCACCGAGGTCCGCCGCCGAGCCCAGTTGAATTCCGACCAACGCCTCGCCGGTTTCCCGGTTGTTGCGCTTGACGTATTCGAACAGCGTGACGTCGTCCCCCGGCCCGAGAACCTCGTCGAGGAACCGCCGCAATGCGCCCGGCTCCTGGGGAAAATCGACCAGGAAATAGTGCTTGAGGCCGAGGTGGACCAGCGAGCGTTCCAAGATCTCGCCGTAGCGCGACACGTCGTTGTTCCCGCCGGAGATCAGGCAGACCACGGTGGCACCGGGCGTGATGTCGGCCTCGAGCAGCCCGGCCACCGACAGCGCACCCGCCGGCTCGGCGATGATCCCCTCGTTCTGGTAGAGGTCGAGCATCGCGGTGCACACCGCGCCCTCGTCGACGGTGGTGACCGACACCATGTCGCCGGCGGCGGCCAGCGCGGCGTAGGGCAGGGCGCCGGCACGCTTGACGGCCGCGCCGTCGACGAACTGGTCGACGTGATCGAGGGTCACCAGTTCGCCGGCGGCCAGGGCGGCCATCATCGAGGCCGCCCCCGCCGGTTCGATCCCCAGCACCGCACTTTCGGCGGTCCGCTCCGCGAGGTAGCTGGTGATCCCCGCGATACAGCCGCCGCCGCCGACCGGAACGACGACCAGGTCCGGCGCCGTGTCGAGCTGGTTGAGGAGCTCCACGGCGATGGTGCCCTGACCAGCCATCGTCCGCAGGTCATCGTAGGGCGGCACCAGTGTGGCCCCGGTGCGCGCCACGTCGGCCAGCGCCGCCTCCGCAGCCATGTCATATGTCGCCCCGCCGACGATCAGCTCGATGAACTCCCCGCCGTGGTAGCGGATCCGGTCGCGCTTCTGCTTGGGTGTCTTGGCCGGCACGTACACCCGACCGCGAATGCCCAGCGATCGGCAGGCGTAGGCGAAGCCCTGTGCGTGATTGCCGGCCGATGAGCAGACCACGCCGGCGGCGATCTCGTCGGCCGTCAACTGCACCAGCAAGTTGTAGGCACCGCGCAGCTTGTAGGACCGCACCGACTGCAGGTCTTCGCGCTTGAGGTACACCGTGGCACCGGTGATCGCCGAGAGCCGGTCGCTGAGCTGCAGCGGAGTCGGCGCCACCACGTCGGCGATTCGCTTCGCCGCCGCGTCGATATCGGCCGCGTTCAGCGGGTAGGCGTTGGAGCCACGGTTCTGGCGCAGTTCGGCGGACACCGCAATATGGTGCCACCCAGCAGCGGGTTCAGCCTACCGGGGTCAGCACGAACACCGGGATTTCGCGGTCGGTCTTCTGCTGGTAGTCGGCGTAGTCCGGCCAGGCGGCCACCGCGCGTTCCCACCACTGCGCCTTCTCATCGCCGAACACCTCGCGGGCGTCGTAGTCGCCGGTGACGGTGCCGTCCTGCAGTTCGACCCGCGGATTCTTGACGACGTTGTGGTACCAGACCGGGTGCTTGGGCGCGCCGCCCAGCGAGGCGACGATCGCGTACTGCCCGTTGTGCTCCACCCGCATCAGCGGGGTCTTGCGCAGCTTGCCGGTCTTGGCTCCCACGGTGGTGAGCAGCACCACCGGCTTGCCCTTCATCTCGGTGCCCTCGGTGCCACCGGAAGACATGTACTGTTCGGCGTTCTCCCGGGACCAATCCAACGGGCTGGGTGCGTATTCTCCGCTCAGAGGCATGCCGCCCAGACTAGACCGGTACCGCAACACGGCCAGCCGTCTGTGGAATTTCGGGTGGTCGAACAATTGGTTATCGCGTACCGTTAACAGCATGACGACGGCCGAGCGCCCACGGCACCAGGTGCCGATCGCCGGCGTGCCGTGGCCGGCCTACAAGCTGATCGCGTTGGCGGTCGGATTGGCCACCCTGCTGGTCGTCGGCGCCGCCACGGCCAGTGCCGCGGCCGCGGTGCTGAGCGCCGCCGGAGTCTGCACCGCGCTATGGCTGGCGCTGGGCTTGAAGCTGGGCTAGTCCGACGGACCGTCGTACACCAGGACATCACCGTCGATCCGCGCCTCCGCCATCGGGCGGTGCTCCCGCAGTTTTCCGTCGTGCATCAGGTGACACACCTGCACGCCGTGGATCAGCGTGAGGTAGTCCGCGATCAGCTTCCGATGGCATCGCCACCACACGGTCTCCGCACACATCACCGCGACCTGCCGGTCGGCCGCTTCGGCCAGCAGGTCGGCGATGCCGCCCCGAAAGTCCTCGGTGCGCATATAGCCTGCATAGGAGCGGAATGAATCATTGCGCAGTCCGACATCCGGGCTGTCGCCGCTGCGCCGCCGCCAACCGCCCAACCGCGGCTCCCACCGATATCCGACGCCGGCTTCGGGCAGCCACTGCTGCATCGCCTCGCGTGCGCTGTCGGGATTGCGGCGGCTGCCCGGTGCGCTGCGCACGTCGACCAGACCGCGCACCCCGGCGCCGGTCAGCAGCTCGGTGATCTCCGCTGCGTCCGCGGTGCCGTGCCCGAAGGTGAAAATCGCCGTGGTAGGCCCCCTGTCAGACGGCCGTCGCCGGGCGGGCATCCTCGGCGCCCGCCGGGTGATGGATGTGCGGTGCGGGTTCGGGCGCGTAGAGCGCCTCGATCTCGTCGGCGTACTTCGCGGCTATCGGCCCGCGTTTGAGCTTCATGGTGAGTGTGACCTCCTCACCGCCGGGCTCCCACAGCGTGGGCAACACCCGGAAGCGCTTGATCTGTTCGACTCGCGAGAGCTTGGCGTTGCCGGCTGCCACCCCGGCGGCGATCTGTGCGATCACCGCCGGGTCGGCGGCCAGCGCCGCAGGTGTCGCCTCCGGCAATCCGTGCGCGGCCGCATACGGGCCGACCGAGTCGGCGTCGAAGACCAGCAGGGCGGTGTTGTAGGGCCGGGACTCCCCGATGGTGACCATCGCCCCGATCATCGGGCACGACGCCAGGATGGCGTTCTCGATGTTCGCCGGGGACATGTTCTTGCCTGCGGCGTTGATGATCAGTTCCTTCTTGCGGTCGACCACGCGCAGATAGCCTTCGGCGTCTGCTTCGAGGATGTCGCCGGTGTGCAGCCAGCCGTCGGCGTCGATCGCCTCGGCGGTCTTGGCCGGCTCTTTGCGGTAGCCCCGCATCACCAGTGGTCCCCGCACCAGGAACTCGCCGTCGTCGGCGATGCGACCTTCGAGCCCGGGCAACAACTTTCCGACGGTGCCGAGCCGGGCGTCGCGAGGATGGGTGGTCGAGGCGACGCAGCTGAGCTCCGACATGCCCCACACCTCGCTGATCGGAATGCCGATTCCGGCGAAGAATCCCAGCGTCTCCCTGGGAATCGGCGCCGCGCCCGACACCGCCCACCGCAGTTCGCCGAAGCCCAGCTTGGCGCGAAGTTTCGACAGCACCAGCTCGTCGGCCTGCGACCACTCGGCGGCCACGGCGTCGGGAACCGGCTCACCGCCGATCAGCGCCGCAGCGCGTTTGGCGCCTACCGACAGCGCCCATTGCAGTGCTGCGCGACGGTCCCCGTCCGGCTCGGCATCGACCGCGAATTCGATGGCCGCCTTGAGCTTCTCCCAGACCCGCGGTACCGCTCCCCAGATGGTGGGACGCACGTCGGGCAGTGCGGCCCCGATGGCCCGGACATCGGGAACGACGGTGATCTGGACACCGAAGATCTCCTGGTTGTAGAGCCCCATCGCCCGGTCGGCGATGTGCGCCGACGGCAGGTAGGAGGTGATCCGGTCACCGAAGCGCACCCCGAGGACCGCATCGAGCGCCGCCGCCTCGAACAGCAGGTTGGTATGGGTCATCTCCACCCCCTTGGGGGCGCCGGTGGTGCCCGAGGTGTAGATCAGGGTGATGACGTCGTCGGGTTGCACTGCCCGCCAACTGGATTCGAAGTCGAAATCGGGGCGCCCGGCGGCCAGCAGATCCGCGAGCGACAAGGTGCCGTCCGGACGGCCGTCGATGCACACGATGTGTTCGACGGGGGCACCGCTGGACCGGATCGTCTCGACATAGGGCTGTTCGCAGATCACCACCTTGGTGCCGGCGTTGCCGAACTGGTGGCCGAGCTGCTCGGCGGGCAGCGTGTTGTACACCGAGAACGACGTGGCGCCGGCGTGCTGAGCGCCGACCTCGAGCGGATAGAACTCGATCCGGTTGGCCATCATCAGCGATACCGTGTTCCCGCGGCACACCCCGAGCCCGGCCAGTCCGGCCGCGACCTGCCGCACCTGTGCCGCATACTCACGCCAGGTGAGCGTCTGCCCGCCGCCGACGGTCCGCAGTGCCACCCCGTCGGGATCGGTGGCGGCCGTGCGCTGAAACGCCTCGCACAGGGTCGTCGCCGGCGGTGTTCCTGTCATCTACTCCTCCTGTCGTCGGCGGGCTCAGCGGCGATGGACCCGTTCCAGATACGCCATCGCCGAGGCCTGCGATTCGGTGTCGTGCACCGCAGTGACCAGCGCGTCGGCATCGTTCCAGCTGCGCGCGGTGCCCACCATGCCCTCGGTGACCGCGTTGACCTGGCGCTTGGTGCCGCCCAGGGTCAGCGCGGACTTGCCGGCCAACCGGCCGACCAACGCCTCGACCTCGGCGTCCAAGTCCGCCTCGGCGACCACCCGGTTGATGAAGCCGGCCGCCTTCGCCTCGTCGGCGCCGAACGGCCGGCAGGTCATCACCAGCTCCTTGGTCAATGCGGGCCCGATCTCGCGAACCAACCGCGGGATGCCGCCCCATGCCAGCGGGATACCCAGATCGACCTCGGGTATCGAGAACCGGGTGTCGGCAGCGGCCACCCGCAGATCGCAGGCGGCGGCCAGCACGACGCCGCCACCGACGCAGTGACCGTGCAGCCGCGCCACCGTCACCGCCCGCATCGCTTCGATCGCATCGGCCATCCGCCGTCCGGCGTCGGCAGCCTCCCGCAGGGCTGCAGCGCCGTCGGTGGCGGCGGCAAACGCGGCCAGGTCCGCCCCGGCGGAGAACGCCCGGCCGCTGCCGGAGATCACCACGACCTTTACCGCGGGCCGGGCGTCGAACCAGCGGGCCGCCGCCACCAACTCCTCGAGGGTGACCGTGCTCAACGGATTGAGTTTGTCCGGGCGATTCAACGTGATCGAGCCGAGCGCACCGTCCGCCGTCACCGCGACGGTGGCGGCCTGCTGCGATTCCATGGTGTCGACGGTAGCGGCGCCGCCACCGCGGCGCCGCGGCTTTGCCCGCGCCCGCCCGGGCGCCGCTGGATCGCTTACGGTGGCCTCATGCCGATTGCCGTCACCGAATTCAGCCAGGTCGAGCAGACAGCATTTCTCACCGCCTACGCGCGCGCCCTCGACCACCGCGCCGAGACGCCGATCCTCGGCGACGCGTTCTCCGACCGGGTCATCGGCCTGATCGACTACGACTTCGCCGGGTTGCGGATTCCGGCCAGTGTGGTGCGCCAAACCGCACTGCGCGCCAAGATGCTTGACGATCGGGTCCGCCGGTATACCGCCGCGAACCCGGCGGCCGTCGTCGTGGATCTGGGGGCCGGCCTCAACGAGCCGCTCGTCCGGGTGCAGCCGCCGTCGGGTGTCGACTGGTACAGCATCGATCTCCCGCGTGTCGTCGCGTTGCGCGACAAACTGCTGCCGGCCCAGCCCTCAGAGCACGTCATCGCCGCCGATCTGACCGCGGCCGATTGGACGGCCGGCATCCCGGCCGGCCGGCCCACCATGGTGATCGCCGACGGCCTGTTCGCGTTTCTCACCCAAGCGCAGGTCACCGCGGTGTTGGGGCAGCTCATCGACCACTTCGGCAGCGGTGAGCTGGCGTTCAACGACTACGGCCGGGTGGGGCCGCTCAGCTCGCTGTCGATGAAGCTCGCGCCGCGCGGCATGTTCAGTCTGCTGCGCCACGTGTGGGCCAACCCCGGCTTCACCGATCCGCACACCCCGGAGCGGTGGGAGCCGCGGCTGCGCCTGGTGGAGCAGGCCTGCCTCGCGCATGCCGCCGAGGTCGACTCATTCCCCCCGGCGGCCCGGCGCATGACCCGGCTTGCCGGCCGCTTCAAAGCGGTGGCAGGCAAGGCCCGGGTGCTGCGCTACAAATTCTGAGCCGAACGGTTAACCGACGAGGTCGCAGAGACCAAGGAAGTCACACGGATCGAAGTCCAGCGCGGCGAATGGGTCGTTCGGGATGAGGTAGTCCGGAATCTCCGGGGTCCAGGAGTGGAACAGGCTGTTCCACAGTTGCATTGGCGCGTCGTCGCCGAATTGGATCAAGGCCGCCGAGACACCCTTGAGGGGGTCGGTGACCACCGAGTAGGTCAGATCGTTGGCCGACATCACCCAGTAGTTCAGATCGTGCGGCCCCACGCCGTTCATGGTGAGATTGGTGAACGCGCCGTCGAAGAGGTTGATCTGGTAGATCGAGGCTCCGGACAGGTAGCCGAAGTTGCCCAGCGCACTCAAGTCGTCGGGGGTGTCAGCGTTAGGCATGAAGTCACCGAACTGGTACGCCGAGGTCGAGTAGAACGAGTTCCAGAAGTCCTCGATCTTGATGTTGTAGCCACCGACCTCTTCGCCGTTCACCTCGACGTTGTAGAGCTGGTCGCCCTTCCAGTCGGTGATCCACGGGCGGATACCTTCGTAAGACCAGTCGCGGCCCACGCTCTCCCGAGTAAGGGGCTCCATCACTAGGCAGACCACCCCGTCGCAGGTCTCGTAGGGACCGTCCCAACCGGGCACCGGGCTGGTGCCACCGGACTCGCCCGCAGCGTTAGCGACCGACATAGGCAGCACCAGCGCGGCGAACCCAGCAGCGACGCCCACCCCGAGCAGGGTAAGAAGACGGCGCGATTTCCACATGACTGCCTCCGTTAAGCTTGTTGCAAATGTGTACCTGTGAAGCTCAGGTGACCAAACGTTACACTTGTGTTACCCGATTCACATCCGAATCTGACGTATTTTTTTGTTAACACTGAGCGCGCAGTTTGTTCAACTTCGACACCCTATGTGCTGCTCCACGGTTACGCCACCGCTCCGTACTCGCTGGGGTCGAAGTCCAGACCGCCCACGGGTCATCGGGAGCCAGGTAGTCGGGCGCCGCGACATAACTCGAGTTATCGAGACTATTCCACACGAAAGCCGGGGCCGCACCATCGGCGTACCGGTTGTAGCGGCCGGCATCACCACGCCACCGAGCGGGGCGGCGGCCGCTCCTCCAAGCAGCGCTATAACGCGGTGTCGCACAGGCATCACAAATGGTCCCCTTCCCCCCGGGTCACACAAGTTGTGTGTGAAGTTTCAGACGGTACACCGGTGATGCGGTGTTGTTATCGGAAACGGACCTAAACGTTACGTTTAGGTTCAGCTGGTTGCCGGGCCGGCAGCCGCTCAGCTCGCGCCGGGGCGGGGCGGTGGGTGAACACCGCAGCTACAGGCGTCGATGGACGGGCAGGTGCAGCGCATGCCCCACTCGATGACCTGGCGGGCGCGAGCCAACGACTCCAGCTGGGCGTCGATCTCGGCGAGCTTGGCCCGCGCCAGCGCGCGGCTTGCCGGACGCCCGGGCGCGTCGTCGCCGAACAACAGCTGGATCTCGGCCAAAGCGAAACCCGCGGATTTGCACAGCCCGATGATCTCGAGCCGGGCCAGCATCGCCTCGTCGTACCGACGCTGTCCACCGATTCGGGCCGGCGGTGCCACCAGGCCGATCTGCTCGTAGTAGCGCAAGGTGGTCGCGGCGACGCCGCTGCGGCGGGCCACCTCACCAATGGTCAATCGGCCGGACAACAGGACCCCCCCGGTGCTTGACTTAGAGCCAACTCTAGGTTGTTCACTGGCGCCATGCCCACACAACGACTCGAAGAGCTGCACCAAGCCCGCTATGCGCTGCTGCGCTCCTTCCGCCGCGACGGCTCGCCCGTGGCCACCCCAGTGTGGTTCGCGCTGGACGGCGACACCGTGGTGTTCCGGACCAAGATCGGCCCGAAGACCCGGCGACTGGCGCTACACCCCGATGTCGAGGTGGTCCCCTGCGATTACCGCGGCCGGTGCCGCCCCGGCGCCATCACCGTTGCCGGCCGGGCCACGATTCTCTCCGGCGACGAGGCCGAGGCCGCCAATCGCAGGTTGCACCGGCGCTACGGCTGGCAGTGGAACGTGATTCCGATGATCCAGGTCCCGGGCGTGACCAATGTGCATCGGGAGTTGCCGCTGCGCCAAAAACTGCGTCGGGCGCGCAGCCGCGCCCTCTGGCCCGACAGTGCCATCGTGGCGGTGACGCTGAATGCCCGCTGAGCGCCGCTACTCCTCGACGGCTCGTTGCAGCAGGTCAGCGTCCGAGGTTTCTCGGAGATCCGGGTGTCCGGCAACCGCCAGGCGGTCGTGGCCGCGCGCGATCAAGTCGGTGGCAATGCGGGGGTGGAACATCTCGTCGAGAAGCAGCCCCGGCGTCACTGGCCGAGCAGTTCCTGCTCACGTACCCAGCGGTCGTGGGAGCGCGCGGGCCACCTCCCAGACATCCGGCCCGCCGATCAGTCGAGCCCGGCGGCCCGCCGGGCCGTCCCGGAACACCACCAAGGGGTGCTCTTGGCACCGAAGCGCCTCGTCGACCAGCTGATTCGTCGCCGCAGAGGCACTCAAGCCGGGACGGGCGGCAACGAACCGGGCCAGCCGGGCGGCGACGTCGGCGTCGAACCGGACAGAGGTCGGAGCAGCCATGACTACATGTAGTCAGATGTATCAGCCGCCGAGGCAGCCCGGCCCTAGTAGCGCCTTCAAGTCCCCCATCAGCGCCGACGATGGCGTGACCCGCAGCGACGGGTCCAGTTCCAGCACGGTGATCCGCTCCCCGCTGATCAGCCGCAGCTGCACCTGTGCCGTTCCGGGATGGCGGGTCAGCACCTGTTTGAGTGCGCTGACCTTGTCCATGGTGCATTGCCGGGTCGGCAGACTGACCGCCAGCGGGCGATCCGCGGCGTTGGCGGAGAAGTCCGGCACCACCAGCTCGTTGGCGATCAGCGAGATCCGGTCGTCGCGGATGTTCACCTTGGCGCTGACCAGCACCACGGCGTCGTCGACGACCTCGGCGCCGTAGGCGGAGTAGGTCTGCGGGAAGAACATCACCTCGATGCCGCCGGTGAGATCCTCCAATTGCGCTGACGCCCAGGGCAGACCGTTCTTGTTCACTCGGCGGTTCACCGATGCCAGGATCCCGCCGACCCGCACCTGTGTGTCGGAGGCGATGTCGCCCTCCAGGATGGCGGGGATCGCGGTGTCGACCTGGGCGGCCAGCAGATGGGCGATGCCGTTGAGCGGGTGCCCGGAGACGTAGAGTCCGAGCATCTCCCGTTCCAGGGCCAGTTTGTGCTTGTCGGCCCATTCTTCGTCGGGTACCCGGATGCCGAAAACCGCGTCGGCTCCGGCGCTTTCGCCATCGCCGCCACCGAACAGATCGAACTGGCCCATCGCCTGGGCCTTCTTGGTGCCCAGCACCGAGTCCACGGCATCGGTGTGCACCAGGAACAGGCCCTTGCGCGGATGGCCCAGCGAGTCGAAGGCGCCGGCCTTGATCAACGACTCGGTGACCTTCTTGTTGCAGGCTGCGATGTCGATCTTGTTGAGGTAGTCGGAGAAATCGGTGAAGCGGCCCTTGTGGGTTCGGGTGGCGATCAGTGACCCGACCACGTTGGCGCCGACGTTTCGCACCGCGCCGAGCCCGTAGCGGATGTCGGAACCCACCGAGGCGAAATTCAATTCGGATTCGTTGACGTCCGGCGGCAACACGGTGATCCCCAGCCGGCGGCAGTCGGCGAGGTAGATGGCGGCCTTGTCCTTGTCGTCACCGACCGATGTCAACAAGCCGGCCATGTACTCGGCCGGGTAGTTGGCCTTCAGATACGCCGTCCAATACGACACCAGGCCGTAGCCGGCCGCGTGCGACTTGTTGAATGCGTAGCCGGCGAACGGAAGAATGGTGTCCCACAACGCCTTCACGGCCTTCTCGGAGAACCCGTTGGCCGTCATTCCCTCGTAGAAGCCCTTGTACTCGGCTTCCAGTACCTCGAGCTTCTTCTTACCCATGGCCTTGCGCAGCGCATCGGCCTTGCCCATCGTGTAGGACGCCACCTTCTGGGCGATGAACATGATCTGCTCTTGGTAGACGATCAGGCCGTAGGTTTCGGCGAGGATCTCGCGCAGCGGCTCTTCGAGCTCGGGGTGGATGGGTTTGATCGCCTGGCGGTTGTTCTTGCGGTCGGCGTAATCGTTGTGGGCGTTCATGCCCATCGGGCCGGGCCGGTACAGCGCCAGCACCGCGACGATGTCGTTGAACTCGGTGGGCTGCATGCGGCGCAACAGGTCACGCATCGGGCCGCCGTCGAGCTGGAACACCCCCAGGGTGTCGCCGCGGCCCAGCAGCTCATAGGTGGCCGGGTCGTCCATCGGCACCGATTCGAGATCCAGATCGATGCCCCGATTGGCCTTGATGTTCTCCAGGCAGTCCCCGATGATCGTCAGGTTGCGCAGGCCCAGAAAGTCCATTTTCAGCAGGCCGATCTCTTCACACGACGGGTAGTCCCAGCCGGTGATGATGGCGCCGTCCTGCGGCCGTTTCCACAACGGGATCACGTCGATGAGCGGCTCGGAGCTCATGATCACCGCGCAGGCGTGCACACCGGCGTTGCGGACCAGGCCCTCGAGGCCCCGCGCGGTCTCGTAAATGGTGCGCACGTCGGGATCGGTGTCGATCAGCGTGCGAACCTCGGCGGCCTCCTTGTACCGCTCGTGGTTGGGGTCGGTGATGCCCGACAACGGGATGTCCTTGGCCATGATCGGCGGCGGCAGCGCCTTGGTGATCCGGTCGGCGATCGCGTAACCGGGCTGGCCGTAATGGACACGGGCCGAGTCCTTCAGCGCCGCTTTCGTTTTGATGGTGCCGAAGGTGATCACCTGGGCGACCCGGTCGCTACCCCACCGCTCGGCGGCATAGCGCACCATCTCGCCGCGCCGGCGGTCGTCGAAGTCGATGTCGATGTCGGGAGCCGACGGTCGTTCCGGGTTGAGGAAGCGTTCGAACAGCAGCCCGTGCGGGAGCGGGTCGATGTTGGTGATGCCCAGCGCGTAGGCCACCAGCGATCCGGCGGCCGAGCCGCGGCCCGGGCCAACCCGGATGTTGATCGAACGCGCGTAGTTGATCAGGTCCGCGACGATCAGGAAGTAGGACGGGAATCCCTTGCCGCAGATGACATCGATCTCATAGGCGGCCCGATCGGTGTATTCGGCCGGCACCCCGGCCGGAAAGCGCCGTTGCAGCCCGGCCGCCACCTCGTGGCGAAGCCAGGAGCCCTGGTCGTGGCCGTCGGGAACCGGGAACACCGGCATCCGGTCGCGCGGCGCCCAGACGTCGGCGTACGACTGCACCCGCTCGGCGATCAGCAGCGTCGAGTCGCACGCCTGCGGCAGCTGGTCGTCCCAGAGCGCACGCATCTCGGCGGCCGACTTCAGGTAGTAGCCGTCCCCGTCGAACTTGAACCGGGTGGGATCCGACAGCGTCTTGCCGGTCTGAATGCACAGCAGCGCCTCGTGGTTCTGGGATGCGTCGCGGGTGACGTAGTGGCAGTCGTTGGTGGCCAGCGCCGGGATGCCGAGCTTGCGGCCGACGGCCAGCAGCCCGTCGCGAACCCGGCGTTCGATGGCCAGGCCGTGGTCCATCACCTCCAGGAAGTAGTTCTGCGGCCCGAAGATCTCCCGCCATTTGGCGGCCGACTCCAGCGCCTCGCGGTCCTGGCCCAGCCGCAACCGGGTCTGCACCTCCCCCGAGGGGCAGCCGGTGGTGGCGATGATCCCCTCGGCGTGCTCGGCGATGATCTCGGCGTCCATCCGCGACCATTTGCCGAGCTGGCCCTCGAAGGAGGCCAGCGAGGACAGCTTGAACAGGTTGCGCAAGCCGGTGGCGTTCTCGGCCACCATCGTCAGGTGGGTGTAGGAGCCGCTGCCGGAGACGTCATCGCTCTTCTGGCCGGGGTCCCCCCAGTGGACCCGGCGGGTGTCGAACCGGGAACCGGGAGCGATGTAGGCCTCCACCCCGATGATCGGTTTGATACCGGCTGCGGTGGCGGCGTTGTAGAACTCGCTGGCGCCGAACATGTTTCCGTGGTCGGTCATTCCGATCGCCGGCATCTCCAGACGCTGCGCCTCGGCCAGCATCGGGGCGATCTTCGCCGCGCCATCGAGCATCGAGTACTCGGTGTGATTGTGCAGGTGTACAAACGAAGATCCCATAGGTCCGCCAGTCTATGGCCGGCCACCGACCGAGCCGGGCGTGTCGCCGGGTGTGTCTTCCCGGCGGGCGTTTCGCGCGACAGCGGCCGCCGCCGTGCACTACGTTGAAGTTCGTCTGAAGCGGAGGAGACACATACATGAGCGTGTACCGGGTGATCGACATCATCGGGACCAGCCCGTCGTCTTGGGAGAACGCCGCGGCCGAAGCGGTGCACCGCGCCAAGCAAACCATCGATGACATCCGCGTCGCCCAGGTCGTCGAGCAGGATCTCACCCTCGACGACAAGGGCGGGATCATCTACCGCACCAAACTGCGGATCTCGTTCAAGATCCGGCCGCCGAAATCGCCGCGCGACTCCGGCTGACCGCCCCGATGTCGCGAAGCTTCGACGACCTGGTGGTCGAGGCCACCGCCGCTCCGGTCGACGGCTGGGAATTCTCCTGGCTCGACGGCCGAGCCACCGAGCAGCGGCCGTCCTGGGGCTATCAGCGTCAGCTGGCACGCCGGCTGTCGGGCGTCTCGGCCGCCGTCGACCTGCACACCGGTGGCGGCGAGGTGCTGGCCGGCATCGAGCAGTTCGGCACGTTCCCCCCGACGATGGCGGCCACCGAATCCTGGCCGCCGAATGCCAAACGCGCCACCGAGCTGCTGCATCCGCGCGGCGTCGTGGTGGTGGCGGTGCCCGACCGGCCGCCGCTGCCGTTCGGCGACGAAGCCTTCGACCTGGTCAGCAGTCGGCACTCGCTGGAGACGTGGTGGTCCGAGATCGCCCGGGTGCTGCGGCCCGGCGGCCATTACTTCGCCCAGCAGATCGGGCCGGCGACGATGCTGGAACTCAGCGAGTTCTTTCTCGGGCCGATGCCCGGTAAGGGCGCCGAATACGAGCCGGAGGCGGTGCGGGCCGGCGCGACGGCCGTCGGCATGGAGATTCTCGATCTGCGCCTCGAGCGGCTCCGCGCCGAGTTCTTCGACGTCGGCGCGGTGATCTACTTCCTGCGCAAAGTGATCTGGACGGTGCCCGATTTCGCCGTCGACGACCACCGTGACCGGCTGCGCGAGATGCATGAGCTCATCGAGTCCCAGGGCCCGTTCGTCGCGCACGCCACCCGGGTGCTGGTGGAGGCCAGGAAGAGCTGAGTCAGCGCCGCAGCACGTCCAGGGCGTGCTGCAGATCGGCCGGATATTCGCTGGTGATCTCGATGCGCCGACCGTCGCCCGGGTGGGCGAAGGCCAGCGAGTGGGCATGCAGCCACTGGCGTTCCAGCCCGAGTTTTTTCGCCAGCGTGGGATCAGCGCCGTAGGTGAGGTCGCCGCAGCAGGGATGACGCAGCGCGGCGAAATGCACCCGGATCTGGTGGGTGCGGCCGGTCTCCAGATGCACGTCGAGCAGGCTGGCCGCGACGAACGCCTCCAGCGTGTCGTAGTGGGTGATGCTGTGCCGGCCGTCGGCGGTGACGGTGAACTTCCAGTCGCGGCCGTGTTGCCGGCCGATGGGTGCGTCGATGGTGCCGCTGGACGGATCCGGATGGCCCTGCACCAGTGCGTGATAGCGCTTTTCGACGGTGCGCGCCTTGAAGGCCCGTTTCAGCGCGGTGTAGGCCCGCTCGGAGATCGCCACCACCATCACCCCGGAGGTGCCGACGTCCAGCCGGTGCACGATGCCCTGGCGTTCGGGGACCCCGGAGGTGGTGATCCGGTAGCCGGCCGCCGCCAGCCCACCCAGCACGGTGGATCCGGTCCAGCCCACGGAGGCGTGCGCGGCCACCCCGGCGGGCTTGTCGACGGCGACGATGTCGGCGTCGGAGTACAGGATCGCCATGCCCTCGACCTCGGCCGGGGTGTTCTCCAACGGAGCCGGCGCCTCGGGCAGCCGCACCTGTAACCACGCGCCGGCGGCCAACCGGTCGGACTTTCCGGCGGGCGTCCCGTCCAGTTCGACATCACCGTTCTCGGCCAGCGTCGCGGCAACGGTCCGGGACAGCCCCAGCAGGCGGGCCAGCCCGGCGTCGACGCGCATGCCGGCCAGCCCCTCGGGCACCGGCATGGAGCGTTCAGCCACGACCGCAGCAAGCCTGGTCGCTGCCGGCAGTGCTCACGCGCGCTGCTCCTCGGCGTCGTCACTTCCGGCATCGTCCCGACCGGCATCGTCACGTTTCGCGTCGCCCCGTCGCGCATCGTCGCCGGCGCGGCGGCGGCCCACCGTGTCGAAGTCGAAACCGAACACCGAGAGGGTGACCAGCAAGATCGCACCGCCGACCACCGCGGGATCGGCGACGTTGAACACCGGCCACCAACCGATCGACAGGAAGTCGACGACGTGGCCCTGCAAGTGCCCGGGCGCCCGGAAGAACCGGTCCACCAGGTTGCCCAGTGCCCCGCCGAGGATCATGCCCAATCCGACCGCCCACCACGGCGACACCAGCCGGCGCGACATCCAGATGATGCCGAGCACCACCGAACTGGCGATCAGCGTCAGCACCCAGGTGTAGCTGGTGGCCATCGAGAACGCCGCCCCCGAGTTGCGCACCAGGGTCCAGGTGACGGTGTCGCCGATGATCGGCACGGGCTGGCCAGGGGTCAGCAGCCTCACCGCGAGCACCTTGGTGACGACGTCGACCAGTAGCACGACCGCGGCCACCGACAGCAGCAGGCCCAGCCGTCGGCGGGGCGCGGCCGGCGCCGGCGCCGCTTCGGTGGCCGGCTCGGTCGAGTCGGTTGTCTCCTCAGTCACGCCCCCATCATTCCTTAACGCGGGTACGGCATGATCGCGGCATGGTGTCCAAGCGCCTGACCGTCATCACCACCGGCGGAACCATCGCCGCCAGCACCGACGACGACGGGGTGCGCCGGCCCACCGTCCACGGTGCGGACCTGGTCTCCGGGGTCGGCGCCGGCTCCGCCGAGGTCACCGTGGTGGACCTGATGGCGCGCGACAGCTCGGAGCTGACCCCGGTCGACTGGGGCCGGATGCTGGCCGCGGTGCGGGCCGGCGTCGACGGTGGTGCCGACGGGGTGGTCGTCACGCACGGCACCGACACCTGCGAGGAGACCGCGCTGTGGTTGGAGCTGGGCTACACCGGCGACGCCCCGGTCGTACTGACCGGGGCGCAACGCAGCGCCGATGCCCCGGATGCCGACGGGCCGGGCAACCTGCGTGACGCGCTGCGGCTGGCCGCGGATCCCGCGGCCCGCGGTCTGGGTGTGCTGGTGTGCTTCGCCGGGCAGGTGCTGGCCCCGCTCGGGCTGCACAAGACCACCACCTCCGACCTGACCGGCTTCAGTGGCGCACGGGTGGGCACGGTGGCCGGCGATCGGGTGTCCCTGGACGGCGAAAAGGTGCGGCCGCAACTGCCGGTGACAGCCCCGCCCCGAGTCGACATCGTCGCGCTCTACGCCGGCGCGGATGCGGCAGCACTGGACGCCTGCGTGGCCGCGGGCGCGCGCGGAATTGTCCTGGAGGCGCTGGGGTCGGGCAACGCCGGAACAGCGGTGATCGACGGGGTGCGCCGGCACTGCCGCGACGGGGTGGCCGTCGCGGTGTCCAGCCGGGTGCCCGGCGCGCGGGTCGGGGCGGCCTACGGACCGGGCCGGGCACTGGTCGACGCCGGTGCGGTCATGGTGCCCCGGCTTCGCCCGCCGCAGGCGCGGGTGCTGCTGATGGCGGCGCTGTGCGCGGGCCCGCCGGTGGCCGACGCCGTGGACCGGTGGGGTTGACCGGTGAGAAAAGTTCTGTCGCTTGGCTGCGCCGCGGTTCTCGCGGTCGGGTTGGCTCCGGCAACCCGGGCCGAGCCCCCGCCCGGAGCGGGGGCCGTCGACAGCTACCCGATCGCCACCGGCCGCTACTCCTCACCCGGCGACTTCTACTGGGTTTTCTTCAAGACCCCGGACGGCCGGTCCTGCGGAATCGGCCCCAACGGTGGGCCGATCGGTTGCGACGCGGTGCCGATGGACGCGCCGGCCGGCGCCAACCAGACCGTGATCGAAGTGGGCGGCGTGCCCGCGTCCTACCGCCGCGCCGAGACCGCATCGTTCACCAGGGACGTCGATGTGTTGCCGCAGGGCTACCGGCTGGAGAACTGGGGTTCGCGCTGCGCGGTCGGCTACCAGGGCACCGTGACCTGCCAAGGCTACGGGTCCCATGGTTTCACCATCTCCGCTGTCTACGGTGTGCTGTGGTGATGCGGTTTTACCCGGGCTCGTCCGGGACGGCCGGGTAGTCGGGCCAGTCCAGGCTGGCGACCGGATCGGCGCGGGTGATCCCGGGTTCGTCGACGGCGAAGGTCCGCACCGGGCCCGGGCCGGAGCTGCGGGTCTCGAACCGCACCGTTACCACTCCGTGGCCGGAGCCCTGCACCCAACCGTGCCCCAGCTCGACATGGGTGACGTCATCGCCGACCCGCCACGACGCCGCGATCGACGGTGAAACCGGTTGCAGCGCTGGTGTTTCGGGTGAATTAGCGGCGGCCTCCGAGAACTCCAGCTCCGGGAACAGCGATTCCTGACGGACATCGGTCAGCCCGGAGAATCCCACCCCGAGCAGCCGGATCGGGCCGATCTGCGCCGGGTCGAGCAGCAGCCGGCCGGCGGCGGCCGTCAGCGCGGCGGCGTCGGTGGTGGCATAGGGCAGCGTCGCCGAGCGGGTCAGCACGCTCATGTCGGCCTTCTTGAGTTTCACCGTAACCGTACGGGCGCCCCGCCCGTCGCGCAGCAGCCTGCGGTAGGCGTGTTCGCCGATCGGGCCGACCTCGGCCCGCAGCTGCTCCAGCGTGGTCAGATCGGTGGCGAAGGTGGATTCGGCGCTGATCTGTTTGGCCTCGGCGCGTTCGGCGACCGGACGGTCGTCGATCCCGCGGGCCAGCCGGTGCAGCGCGGGCCCGATCGTGGCGCCCAGGATGTCGGCGACCTCGCTGTCGGTCAGCGCGGCGAACGCGCCGATGGTGGTGATGCCCAGCCGGTGCAGCTTCTCCTCGGCCACCGGACCGATACCCCACAGCCGGCGCACCGGCAGCCCGTCCAGCAGCAGTCGTTCTTCGGCGCGGGTGACGACCCGCACCCCGTCGGGTTTGGCCAGATCGGAGGCGATCTTGGCGATCTGTTTGCCCGAGCCCGCCCCCACCGACGCCACCAGGCCGGTCTCGTCGCGCACCCGGCGGCGCAACCGCTCACAGAACCTGTGCACGTCTTCGCTGCCGGCGCCGGACAACTCGGCCGGTTCGCCGAACGCCTCATCGAAGGACAGTTGCTCGACGACCGGGATCACCGCGCGCACGGTCTCGAACACCCGCCGGCTGGCCACCCCGTACACCGCCCCGCGCGGCGGCAGCACCACCGCCGGGGCGCCCACCCGTCGGCGCGCCTGGTGCATCGGCATCGCCGAACGCGCCCCGAAGACCCGCGCCTCATAGCTGGCGCCGGCCACCACACCGCGGCCCCCCAGCCCGCCGACCAGCACCGGGCGACCGCGCAGCGTCGGGCGGGTCAGTTGCTCGACGGAGGCGAAGAATGCGTCCATGTCCAGGTGCAGGACCCACCGGGCATCCACACCGATGAATGTTATTGCGCCGCCGCCTAGGGTGGTCGACATGGCGATGAACCTGCTGCACCGTCGCTGCTGCAGCTCACGGCGGTGGGCCCGGCAAGTCGAAGACCAGCTGGTCCCCTGGGCGCTGACCGGCGTCGACCTCGGGGACGACGTCCTTGAGATCGGCCCGGGCTACGGCGCCAATATCAAGGTGTTGATCGACCGGGCTGCGCGTTACACCGCGGTGGAGATCGATCCGGTGCTCGCCGAGCGGTTGCAGGGCGAGTACGGCTCGCGCGCACGCATCATCAACGGCGACGGCACCGCCACCGGGCTGCCCGCGGGCGCGTTCAGCGCGGTGGTGTGCTTCACGATGCTGCATCACGTGCCGACACCGGAGTTGCAGGACCGACTGTTCGCCGAGGCGTTCCGGGTGCTGCGGCCCGGCGGGGTGTTCGCCGGCAGCGACGGGGTGCCGTCCTGGCACTTTCGGCTGCTCCACTTCCGGGATACCTACAACCCGATGCCCCCCGAGTCGCTGCCGGACCGGTTGCGGCACAGCGGATTCACCGACGTCGCTGTCGCGACCGCAGCCGGCCGGCAACGCTGGCGCGCCGTCAAACGCTGAGCTGCCGGCCGTTCGGCGGCGTCGCTCAGGCCTTGGTGATCGTCACCCGCACCCCGTCGCCGATCTCGGCCGCATCGGCGCCCGGCTCGCCGAATTCGAAGCCGGTGGCCAGGATCTCACCGGCGATGAGCTCAGCGTGGGCCTGTGCCCAGCCCAGCCGCGAGTCGGGCACCGACATCACCACGCTGATCCGGTCGGAAACCTGCAGGCCGGTGTTCTTTCGTAGGTCCTGCAGTTCGCGGATGCGGTCCTTGGCCCAGCCCTCGGCTTCGAGTTCCTCGGTCACCGTGCCGTCGAGCACCACCAGCCCGGCGCCGTCGGGCAGCGCCACGGTGAATTCGGGGTCGGCGGCCACCAGTTTCGCGGTGTACTCGCCGTCGAGCAGCACCACCGGCCCGGCGCTCAGCGTGCCGTCCGGGTTGACCACGCCCTCCCCCGCCTTGACGGCCTTGATCGCGGCCTGCACGTCCTTGCCCAGCCGCGGACCGGCCACCTTGGCGTTGACCGCCAGCTCGAAGCGGCCGTAGCGGTCGATGTCCTCGGTCAGCTCGACGGCCTTGACGTTGAGCTCGTCGGCGATCAGCCCGGAGAACGGCGCCAGCCGCTGCGGGTCCTCAACGGCAACGGTGAGTTTGGGCAGCGGCAGCCGGACCCGCAGTTGGTGCGACTTACGCAGCGAGGACGCGGCCGAACACACGTCGCGCACCTGATCCATCGCCTCGACCAGCTGCGGGTCGTGCGGTAGCTCGTCGGCCTCGGGCCAGTCGGTCAGGTGCACCGACCGTTGCCCGGTCAGCGAGCGCCAGATCTTCTCGGTGGTCAGCGGCAGCAGCGGTGCGGCCAGCCGGCAGGTCACCTCGAGCACGGTGTGCAGGGAGTCGATGGCGTTCGGGTCCTCGTCCCAGAACCGTTGCCGGGAGCGTCGCACATACCAGTTGGTCAGCGCCTCGGTGAACTGGCGCAGTTCCTCGCACGCCCCGGAGATGTCGCAGCCGTCCAGCGCGGCGGTCAGATCGTCGCGCAGCGCCGCCAGCTTCGCCAGGATGTAGCGGTCGAGCACGTGCGGTGAATCGGTGCGCCACACACCGGATTCGGGCGCATAGAGGGCCAGGAAACTGTAGGCGTTCGACAGCGGCAGCATCACCTGGCGCACCCCCTCGCGGATGCCCGGCTCGGTGACGACCAGGTTGCCGCCCCGCAGGATCGGCGAGGCCATCAGGAACCAGCGCATGGCGTCGGAACCGTCGCGGTCGAACACCTCGTTGACGTCGGGATAGTTGCGCAGCGACTTGCTCATCTTTTGCCCGTCGGAGCCCAAGACGATGCCGTGTGCCACACAGGTTTTGAACGCCGGACGGTCGAACAGCGCGGTGGCCAGCACGTGCATCATGTAGAACCAGCCGCGGGTCTGGCCGATGTACTCGACGATGAAGTCGCCCGGGTAGTGCGCGGGCTCGGCCGCCGAACCGTCGAACCAGTCGCGGTTCTCGAACGGATAGTGCACCTGGGCATAGGGCATCGACCCGGAGTCGAACCACACGTCGAGCACATCGGGGATGCGTCGCATCGTCGAGGCGCCGGTCGGGTCGTCGGGGTTGGGCCGGGTCAACTCGTCGATGTAGGGCCGGTGCAGGTTGTCGGGTCGCACCCCGAAATCGCGTTCCAGCTCATCGAGGCTGCCGTAGACATCGATTCGGGGGTACGCCGGATCGTCGGATTTCCACACCGGGATCGGAGTGCCCCAGTAGCGGTTTCGCGAAATCGACCAGTCGCGCGCACCGCGGAGCCAGTTGCCGAAGATCCCGTCCTTGACGTGCTCGGGATACCAGGTGATCTGCTCATTGAGTTCGACCATGCGGTCCCGGAATTCCGTGACGCGCACGAACCACGACGACACCGCCTTGTAGATCAGCGGGTTGCGACACCGCCAGCAGTGCGGGTAGGAGTGCTCGTAGGTTTCGTGGCGGACCAGCACCGCGCCATTGGGGGCAGCAGGGCCAGCGCCCGCTTTCAGGTCGGCGATGATCGCCTTGTTCGCGTCGAAGACGTGCTGTCCGGCGTAGTCGGCGACGCTGGAATCGAAGCGGCCCTTGGCGTCGACCGGGGTGACCGGGGAGATCCCGGCGGCGTCGGTGGTGTTCTTGTCGTCCTCGCCGTAGGCCGGCGCGAGATGCACGATGCCGGTGCCGTCGTCGGTCGACACGAAGTCGGCGGCCAGCACCCGAAATGCGCCCGCCGCCGCCATGAAATACGGGAACGGCGGCAGGTAGCGCATCCCGATCAGCTCCGAACCGCGGTAGCTGCCCAACAGCTGTGGCTCTTCCCCGAATTCGCGCGCGTAGGCGCCGAGCCGTGCCTCGGCGAGCAGGTACCGGCGGTCCCCGACCGCTACCTGCACATAGGTCACCTCCGGGTTGACCGCCACCGCCAGGTTGGCCGGCAGTGTCCAGGGCGTGGTGGTCCACACCAGCAGGTGCGCGCCGGCCAGCTCAGCGGCGGGTCCCCCGTCGGCCACCCGGAACCCGACGGTCAGCGCCGGGTCCTGCCGACTCTGGTAGACGTCGTCGTCCATCCGCAGTTCGTGGTTGGACAGCGGCGTCTCGTCGCGCCAGCAGTACGGCAGTACGCGATAGCCCTCGTAGGCCAGGCCGGAGTCCCACAGCTGTTTGAACGCCCACAGCACCGATTCCATGAACGGCAGGTCGAGGGTTTTGTAGTCGTTGTCGAAGTCGACCCAGCGGGCCTGCCGGGTGACGTAGTCCTGCCATTCGGCGGTGTAGCGCAGCACCGATTCCCGGCAGGCCTGGTTGAACGCGGCGACGCCCATCGCATCGATCTGCGACTTGTCGGTGATGCCGAGCTGGCGTTCGACCTCGAGTTCGGCGGGCAGCCCGTGGGTGTCCCAGCCGAACCGGCGTTCCACCTTGTAGCCGCGCATGGTGCGATACCGCGGCACGATGTCCTTGACGTAGCCGGTGAGCAGGTGCCCGTAGTGCGGTAGCCCGTTGGCGAACGGCGGGCCGTCGTAGAACACGTATTCTTCGGCGCCGTCGCGGCGGGCGATGCTGGCCCGGAAGGTGTCGTCGGCCGCCCAGTAGTCGAGGACCTCGATTTCAGCCGCCGGGAAGTCGGGGGCACCGGCGGCCGGCTTCGGATAGCTGCGTTTGCTCATGCTGTGTCGCCTCCCAAGCGCCCGGCCCGGGGACGACGCCGCGCGGGTTGCGCGAGCACCGCGGTACCACCCCGCTTGCCGCGCTGCCGGCGCGACCGCTCCACAAGGCTGTGACGGGCCAACCCGTTCGGTTCTAGTGAGGCCCGGCTGTCAAGCGCTGGGCCCGTTCCTCCGAAGGCTCCCCGGTGATGGCCGGATCATTGCCGATGAGCCGATTGTACGGAGCGCCGCCGATTCCCCGGACGCGGCCCGGCCCTCATGTCCGGTGCTGCGCCGGCCCTGCCGCCCGGATTCGTTCAAACCGTTAGCCTGCCTCCAGGCACTCCCAGCTGTCGGGCAGCAAGCCGGTCTCGATGAACTCGGTCACCGCTGCCGCCTGGTCGGGTTCCAGCCCGTTGTCGGCGGCACGGTAGATGACCTGCTCCTCCTTGGAGTTGTGCACCGCAAGCTGATCGAGCAGCAGCCGGGAGACCGCCATCAGCGCCGCGGTGTCGCCGTCGGGCAGCAGTCCGACCAGCGCGTCCATCGTGCGCCAGATCTCGCCGTGCTCGGTCATCATGACCGCAACCGGCATCGCCATGCCGGCCTGCCGGATCGGCGGGAACAGGATCCGCTCCTCGAGGTAGATGTGCTTGCGGAGCCCTTCCAGAGCCGCGCTCAGGCCGGCGGCGTCCACCCGGCCGTCGCGAAGGTCGATCAGGAAGGCTTCGAGACCGGCGTCGATCTGCTGGTGCTCGCGCTCCAGGGCGGCCGACACGGCCACGCGGGCTTTCTCTGGGGGCGTTGCGATCTCCTTACTACCTCTACGCAGCGGCCTTCGCACAAACCCAGCCGTCGGGCATCCGGCCGGATTCGAGGAAGTCGGCGACCTCGGCGGCCTGCTCCGGGGCCAGGCCGGTGTCGGCGGCCGGATAGATCACCGGTTCCTCCACCTTGTTGTGGTCGGCAAGTAGAGTCAACAGCCGTTGGCAGGCTTCCCGCAACTCATTGTGGTCGGCGGCATCGCCCGGTCCGGCCGCCAGATCCTCGAGTGCGTCCATGGTGCGCCAGATCTCACCGTGGCCGCGGATCATCCCGAACACCGACATCATCTGCGCACCCTTGCTGATCGGTGGGAACAGCAGCTGTTCCTCCAGGTAGATGTGGCGTCGCAGCACGGCCAGTGTGTCGCGCAGCGCGTCGGCGGCCACGCTGCCGGCAGCCAGCTTCGCCAGGAAGTCCGCGAGCCCGGCGTCGACTTCCTGGTGTTCACGTTCGAGTGCGACCGAAAGCGTTGCGGTGGACATGATTTCACCCACTCCCCTCAGGCAAGCTGCGCGTCGACGCTGACCTCGGCACCGGCGAACAGCCGCGACACCGGGCACAGCGCGGCGGCGGCGTCGACGATCTGGGCGAAGCCGGCGGCGTCCAGGCCGGCGACCTCGCCGCGAACGGTCAGCTTCGACGTGGTGATGGTGGGCAGCCCGTCGACCTCGGCGAGGGTGACCGTCGAGGTGACGTCGAGTCGCTGCGGCGGTGTGTCGTTCTCACCGAGCTTCAGCGACAACGCCATGGCGAAACACGAGGAATGGGCGGCGGCGGCCAATTCCTCCGGGCTGGTCTTTCCGCCCGGTTGCTCGGTGCGGGCGGCCCAGGTCACCGGCAGCCCGTCGAGCGCACCGCTGCTGCCGCTGCCCAGGGCGCCCGCCCCGGTTGCCAGCGGCCCTTCCCAGCTGGTCTGCACAGTCCGATCCGCAATGCTCATCCGCCGCCTCCTCTGCCGGTGCGGACACCGCCCGAACCGAGCCGGAACCCGCCTTATTTTTTACAATCAGGACTTGTCTAAATCTAGTCCATTGGCGGGGTGCTGGCCAGGGCGGATCAGCGGCGTTCTAGTGCTCGGTTTCGTCCTCCGGCGGTGGGGTGGCGGCCAGCACCTCGGTGGGCCGGTCCTCGGCCGGTTGTGCCGGTGGTGCCGACAGTTCCGGGAACGCGGTGGCCACCATGTCCTCGAACGTCCACTCGTGGGCGTCGGACGGGCCGGTCGTCGCCGCGGTGGCTTCCGCGGCCGGCGCGGCATGCGCTGCGACCGAGGCGGAATCGCCGGCCGCCGTTGCGGCCGCCCCGGCCATGACCGGCGCCACCGCACGCGGTGCGCGCGGCGGATGCTCCCGCACGTTCAGCGGCCACCAGAACCACCGGCCGAGCAGCGCCGCCATCGACGGCATCATGAACGAGCGGACGATCAGGGTGTCGAACAGCAGGCCGAGCCCGATCGTGGTGCCCACCTGGCCCACCACCCGCAGGTCACTGACCAGCATGGAGGCCATGGTGAACGCGAATACCAGTCCGGCGGCAGTGACCACCTTTCCGGTACCCCCCATCGTCCGGATGATGCCGGTCTTGATCCCGGCGCCGAGCTCCTCCTTGAATCGGGCGACCAGCAACAGGTTGTAGTCACAACCCACCGCCAGCAGGATGATCACCGACATCACCATCACCAGCCAGTGCAGGTGGATGCCGAAGATGTACTGCCAGACCAATACCGACAGCCCGACCGACGCCCCCAGCGACGCCAGCACCGTCCCGACGATCACCAGCGAGGCGATGAAGCTCCGCGTGATCAACAACATGATGATGAAAATGATTGCCAGCGCGGTGATCCCGGCTATCAACAGGTCATAGTCGGCGATTCCCTGCAAGTCGTTGAAGAGCGCGGCGGTACCGGCGACATAGACCTGGGCGGTCGACAACGGCGTCCCCTTGAGGGACTCGGTGGCGGCCTTCTTGATCAGGTTCACCCGGGCCATGCCTTCCGGGGTCGCCGGGTAACCGTCGTGGGTGATGAAGAACCGCGCGGCGTGACCGTCCGGCGACAGGAAGAGCTGGATCACCCGCTTGAAGTCGGGGTTGTCGAACGCCTCCCGAGGCAGATAAAAGGAGTCGTCGCTCTTCGCCGCATCGAAATCCTGGCCCATCGCGGCCGAATCCCCGCCGACCTCCTCGACCTGCGCCATCATCCCCGACATGGTGCTGTGCAGCGTCAGCATCATGGTCTGCAGGCTGCGCAGCGCAGCGATCTGCGCCGGCATCATCTCCAGCAGCTGCGGCGTCACCACATCGACATTGCTCATCACCGGCGCCAGCTCGTTGAGCTTGTCGGTGAGCTGGGTCGCGCCGTCCATCGACGCGTACGCCGACCGCAGTGACAGGCAGGTCGGGTCGCCACGACAATCCTGGGTGTCAACCGACTCGCGCAGCAACTTGGAATTCTCGTTGAAATCGGCCATGTGGCTGCGCATCTGCTGGGCCAGATCCATCGCCTCGTGCGAAACGCCGGTCGCTTCATGGGTATTGGTACCCAACTGCTGCATCAGCCCATACATCCGCTGCAGTGACGCGATGGTGCCCTCGAGATCGTCGGCCTGCTTGCGCATGTCGGCGACCCGGCTCTTCATGAAGTCCAGGTTCTGCATCTGACCGGCGCTTTGCATGCTGAGCAGGAACGGGATCGAGGTGTGCCCCAACGGCGTCCCCTCGGGCCGGGTCACCCCCTGCACCATGGCGACACCCTCGACCGCGAAGACACTCTTGGCCAGCTTGTTGAGCACCAGGAAGTCCGCCGAGTTGCGCATGTCGTGATCGGATTCGACCAGCAGCACCTCCGGCAGCAGGCGAGACTCCGGGAAGTGCCGCGACGCGGCGGCCCAGCCGAGGTTGGCCGGGGTGTCCTGGGGAATGAACGACGGGTCCTTATAGCTCACCTGGTAACCGGGCAGCGCCAGCAGTCCGATGAGTGCGACCGCGCTGGCGGCCACGAAGATCGGTCCGGGCCAGCGCACGATCGCCGTACCCACCTTGCGCCAGCCGCGATCCGACATCTTGCGCCGGGGTTCCAGCAAGCCGTAGCGACTGGCGACCGCGAGCACCGCGGGGACCAGGGTCAGCGCGATCGCCACCGCGACCAGCATGCCGACCGCGCACGGGATGCCCATCGTCTGAAAGACCGGCAACCGGGTGAAGCTCAGACAGAACGTGGCGCCCGCGATCGTCAAACCCGATGCCAGCACCACATGGGCGACCCCGCGATACGTGGTGAAATACGCCGTCTCGGGATCCTCGCCGGCATGCCGGGCCTCGTGATAGCGGCCGATGAAGAAGATGCCGTAGTCGGTACCCGCGGCGATCGCCAGCGTCACCAGGATGTTGATCGCGAATGTCGACAGCCCGATCAACCCGACATGGCCGAGGAACGCGACTATGCCGCGCGCGGCCGCCAGTTCGATCCCGACCACGGCCAGTAACAGCGCGACGGTGCTGAACGAGCGATACAGCAGCAACAGCATCAGCGAGATCACCGACACGGTGGCTATCAGGATCTTCAGCACCGCGCGGTCGCCGCTGGTGTTCATGTCGGTGACCATCGGCGCCGGGCCGGTGACGTAGGCGCGCACCCCCGGCGGGGCGGGCGTGCGGTTCACGATGTCGCGGACCACCTCGACGGAGTCGTTCGCCAGCGCCTCGCCCTGGTTGCCGGCGAGGTTCAGCTGCACCAGCGCGGCCTTACCGTCGGCGCTTTGGGCACCGCCCGCGGTGAGCGGGTCGCCCCAGAAGTCCTGGATGTGCTGGACGTGCGTGGTGTCCGCGTTGAGCTGGGCGATCAGCTCGTTGTAGTAACGGTGAGCGGCGTCGCCGAGGGGCTCGTCGCCCTCGATGACGATCATCGCCGCGCTGTCGGTGTCGGATTCGGCGAACACCTGCCCCAACCGCGCCATCGCCTGAATCGACGGTGCGTCCTTGGCGCTCAATGACACCGGATGGTCCTTGGCGACCTGCTCCAACTGCGGCACCGCGACGCTCACCAGCGCCGTGATGGCCACCCAGCCCAGGATTATCGGCCACGCGAACCTGCGGACGAACCCTGCCGCGGACGACCGGCCAAGGCCCAGGTGGTGTGTCTTCGTCACTTTCCAGGGCCCTCCCCAGACGATTTACCCCAAGCGATCACTTTAACCCCCAGTTCAGGACCGCGGCGAAGGAAACTACCCGATCAGGTAGTCCGACAGCGGGAAGTGGTCCTGCTCCTTCACCGCGCTGCGCACCGAGGTCGGCCGGAACAGCGGGGCCTCGCCGGTGTTGTGGTTGAACCAATAGGAGTTCGACGTCGCGCAGTTACCGCGATGGAACACCGAACTGTCGAGCAGCCCCATCATCCGCTCGTAGAACGCGGTGTTGGCCTCTTCAGTGACCTCGAAGGTACGCGCCTGGCGCCGCTGCAGCTCGCCGAACAACCGGTTCATGTGCCGCATCTGGTACTCGACGGTGTTGAACCAGGACAATCCCACCCAGGCGAACGGACTGGCCATGTGGATGAAGTTGGGGAACTGCGGCGCCGTCATGCCCTGGTAGGCCTGAAAACGCGTCTCCCGCCACCACTTGCCCAGGTTGCGCCCGCCGCGACCGACCACCTCGATGGCGGGCAGGTTGCCCTCCCACACGTCGTAACCGGTCGCCAGCACCAGGGTGTCGACGTCGCGCTTGGTGCCGTCGGCCGAAACGATGCCGCCCGGCTCGATCCGCTCGATACCGGCTGTCTCCAGGTGCACGTTCGGCTTGGTGAACGTCGGGTAGTAGTCGTTGGAGATCGACGGACGCTTGCAGCCGAAGTCGAAGTCGGGGCTCATCTTGCGGGCCAGCTCGCGGTCGCGCACCGACATCAGCCGATGCAGGGCGGACTGGGCCGCCATCGCCTTGTTGAGAAACTTGAAGCGCCGGTAGCGCCACATGGTCAAGACCATCATGAAGTCCGTGACGTTGTCGGTGATCCACCGCACGATGCGCTGGGTGAACGGCACCCGCGCGAACATCCGCTGGACGACCGGGGGGAACACCACGTCGGACTTGGGGGTCACCAGGATCGGGGTCCGTTGGTACACGGTCAGCTCGGCGACTTCTTTGGCCAGTTCGGGGATGACCTGGATCCCGGTGGAGCCGGTTCCGATGACCGCAGCACGACGTCCCGCCATCGGGTAGTCGTGATCCCAGGCGGCGGTGTGGATGATCTTCCCGGCGAACGTGTCGATGCCGGGGATGTCGGGGATCTTCGGCTGGCACAGAAAACCGGTGGCGACGATGAGGAACTGTGCCGTCAGGGTCTCGCCGCCGGCCAGCGCCACCCGCCACGTCTGGCTCTCCTCGTCCCACTGCGCGCCGTCGACGCACGCGTTGAAACGCATGTAGCGGCGGACGTCGTATTTGTCCGCGACATGCTCGGCGTAGGCCCGGACCTCGTTGCCCGGCGCGAAAAGCCGTGACCAGTACGGGTTGGGCTCGAACCAATAGGAGTAGGTGGTCGACGGCTGGTCGACGGACAGACCCGGGTAGTGGTTGACCCGCCACGTCCCGCCCAGGCCGTCCTCGCGGTCGAGGATCAGGATGTTGTCGTAACCCAGCCGGTTCAGTTGGATCGCCGCGCCGATGCCACCGAAGCCCGCACCCACGATGACGGCCTGGTAGTGCTGGTACTGCTGGGTCCCCATAAGGAGAACACGCTACCGCAACAGCATGACGCGGCGCTGTGCACGCAGGTCGCCTTGGCCTGCGGGCGATGCCGGTCGAAGGTAAAGTAACGGCCGCTGCGCGATCGCGAGATGGCGGCAATCACACCACAACACCGTGACTTGTCTTAGTAATTTGCCAGACTCGGCGGTAAGCTTCGGCCCAGCCGCGCAGTTTCAGCGCACGTCGCCAACGACGGGAGAATGTTCGCTCATGCCGATCTGGCTTGACATCGTCGGACTGGTGGGTGGTCTGTTGATCGCCGGGTTGGCATTCGTCCTCGGCGTGCGCGCCATGGCCCGCTACCGCCGCAACATGGACGTCACCGACGACACCCAGTACATGGCGACCCTGGCGAACCTCTCCGAAAGCTCGGTACGTCGCCGCTTCGATCCGTTCACCGACATCGAGTGGGACGCGCCGGAGTACGCGATCACGCCCGATGACCCGCGCTGGGTGCTGAAAGACGATCCGCTGGCACGTACCAGCTGGTATCGCAGCCAGCCACTGAGCAAGCAGATCGAGATCGGGATGTGGCGGCAGGCCAACATCGCCAAGGTCACCCTGCAGTTCGAGAGCATGCTGATCCGCGGCCTGGTGCAGTACGCGTCGCGGGTGCCCAACGGCTCTCCGGAACACCGCTACTGCCTGCACGAGTCGGTCGAAGAGTGCAACCACGTGCTGATGTTCCAGGAGCTGGTGAACCGCATCGGGTTCGACGTGCCCGGGATGCAGTGGTGGATGCGCTGGCTGTCTCCGCTGATGCCGCTGTACGCCGGACCGTTCCCGAATGTGTTCTTCTTCGGTGTGCTGGCAGGCGAGGTGCCGGTCGACGTGCTGCAGACCAACGCGCTTCGCGAGGCCGGCTCCGGGCATCCGGTCGTGGAGAAGGTGATGGCCATCCACATCGCCGAGGAGGCCCGGCATATCTCATTCGCCGACGCGTATCTGCGCAAACGCGTCCCGAAGGTGTGGCGGATCAACCGGCTGTGGATGTCGGTGTACGTGCCGTTCGTCATGCGATTGCTGGCCAAGCCGATGGTGCAGCCGCCGCGACGCTTCTTCCGGCAGTTCGAGGTGCCGCGTTCGGTGCGCAAGCAGCTGCAGGTCGGCTCGCCCGAGTCGCGCCAGACGCTGCGGGACACCTTCGCCGACATCCGGATGCTCTGCGGCGACATCGGGTTGATGACTCCCGCCGGACGACTGATGTGGCGGCTGTGCAAGATCGACGGTGCCCCGTCGCGTTACCGTGGCGAACCGCAGCGCACCCAGCTGGCTGCGCAAGTCACCGCGGTCTAAAGCACCCGCTGAGCTGTGACATACTTCCGGTATGGTTCGTTCTCCGTCTGAGACCCTGGAAAAAGTCGGCGCCGATCTGGTCTACCGGATCTCGGCGATGCCGATGTACAAGAAGGCCTTCAAGTACTGGTACCCGTTCATGACCAAGCGGATGGGGCACGACGACGTCGTCTTCCTCAACTGGGGCTACGAACAGGATCCGCCGCTGGGCCTGAAACTCGACGAGTCCGACGAGGAGAACCGGTACTCGATCCAGCTCTACCACCAGACCGCCACCCAGATCGACCTGGCCGGCAAGAAGGTGCTGGAAGTCAGCTCCGGCCACGGCGGCGGCGCATCCTTCCTGGCTCGCACGCTCAAGCCGGCCTCCTACACCGGCCTGGACTTCAACCCCGACGGCGTGGCCTTCTGCCAGCAGCGCCACCAGGTGCCGGGACTGGAGTTCGTGCAGGGTGACGCGCTGAACCTGCCGTTCCCGGACAATTCCTTCGATGCGGTGGTCAACGTCGAGGCCTCCCACATCTACCCCGACTTCGCGCAGTTCGTTCGCGAGGTGGGGCGGGTGCTGCGTCCCGGTGGGCACTTCCTGCACACCGACTTCCGCGCCAAGGAGGACATCGAGTCCTGGCAGCAGACGCTGGCCACGCCGCCGCTGCGACTGGTCAATGAGCGCGATATCAGCCGCGAGGTCGTCCGTGGCCTGGCGGCGAACTCGCCGCGCTCCAACGAGCTGATCAACGAGCGGATGCCGTTCTTCCTGCGCCGCTTCGCCCGGGAATTCGCGGTGGTCGAGGGTTCGCTGTTCTATCGCGACCTGGACCGCGGCGAGATCACCTACCGCATCTTCGACCTCGTCAAGGACTGAGAACCACCGAGGGCATTCGGATCGCCGGAGCGGGCCGGGACGCTGTCCCCCGCTCCGGTGCTTCTTTTCTGCGACCGGCGTCGCTTCGGCCGCCGGAAACCGGGTTAGGGTGACGGCTGTGCCCGATCGCGGGCCAATCGCGCTGAAAAATCTGACGATCGAGGGGCTTGCCAGATGGACCAGAGGGAACTGACGCGTCGGCTTCGCTTTCGCGCCAGCCTGCTCAGGATCGGCATCGACGGGCTGGTCGGGGTGGCCCGTGACCGGGCGACCGCCTATCGGTACGCGCTGACCGGCCGCGAGACCGCACCGCTGACTGATTTCGACCCGTTCGCTCCCGCGACGATGCGCGACCCCTACCCGGGATACCGCACGCTGCTGAGCGGTCCGGAGGTCTGGTACAGCCGCAAACGGGGCATCTGGATCATCCCGGGGTACGACGCGGTGCGCCAGGCATTGCGCGACGATGAGGCGTTGTCGTCGGCGCAGAGCCAGGCCCGCTTCCGGGTCCGGCTGCAGACAATGAACGCCCAAGACCCGCCGGTGCACACTCGGCTGCGGCGGTCGGTGTCGCGGGCGTTCACCCCGCGTGCGATGAAGGCGTGGGAGATCAACATCAATCGCGTCGCCGACGAACTCGTCGCCGCGATGATCGAACGCGGCCGCGTCGAGATCGTCGACGACCTGGCCAAGCCGCTGCCGAACCGGCTGATCACGATGATGCTGGCGATCCCGCAGGAAGACCGCCACCAGTTCCTGGAATGGGCCGACACCATCAACGAAGCGGCGTTCGCACCGCTGACCGCGCGCGGGATGGCGCTGAACATGCGCTCGAGCCAGGCCGTCATCGCGATGCACCGCAGCCTGGACCCGATGATCAAAGCGCGTCGCGCCGCACCCGGCGACGACCTGATCTCGATGCTGGCCGCGCCAAGCGGCGAGGACACCCTCTCCGACGACGAGGTGTTCTGGAGCGCATCGATGCTCGTCGGTGCCGGCAGCGAGACCACGACGAACCTGATCTCGGGCCTGTTTCTGACGCTGGCGCAGCGCCCGGACGTCTACACCCGGCTGCGCGAACACCCGGAGTTGATCCCCGCCGCGATCGAGGAGCAGCTGCGGTTGGTCTCCCCCGTGCAAGGGTTCTACCGGACCGCGACCCGCGACTACCGGGTCGGCGACCACACCATCCCGGCGGGTGCGCGGGTGCTGGTGCTGTACGCGGCCGGCAACCGCGATCCACGCCACTACCCCCACCCCGACACCTTCGACTTGGACCGCAATCCGACCGACCATCTCGCGTTCGGCGGCGGTGCGCACTACTGCCTGGGCACCCACCTGACCCGCATCGAGGTGAGCCGGGTGCTGACGCAGCTGATCCCCCACGTCAAGGAGATCCGGCTGGCCGGCGAGTACCGCTACCTGGTGAACGCGACAATGCGCGGCCTCGAGCACCTGCCCGTCGAGCTGGTGCCCGCCGAGGCCGGCGCCGCCGGGACCGCGACCGACCTGCGGTCCACCGGCAGCCGATGACGGCCCAGCAGGTTGCGCTGGTCACCGGGGCGACGAGCGGGATCGGCGAGGCGACCGCCGACCGGCTGCGGGCCGCCGGCTACCGCGTCATCGCCGTCGGCCGCAATCCCGAAGCGCTGCAACGCCTTGCGGCGAGGGGACTGGATGCCCGCACCCTCGATGTCACCGACGAGGCAGCGGCGCGGCGGCTCGTCGCGGAGATCGACGCCGACCATGGCGCGGTGAACGTCTTGGTCAACTGCGCGGGATTCCCGCTGACCAGTCCGCTTGAGCAACTGCCGTTGTCGGATCTGCGCAAGCTGTTTGAGACCAATGTCATTGCGGCACTCAACTTGTCACAAGCGGTACTGCCGGCCATGCGTGAGCGTGGGACCGGGGTCATCGTCAACATCGGCAGCACCGGTGGACGTTTCGCCAGTCCGGGTGCCGGCGGGTACCACGTGGTGAAGTACGCCATGGAGGCGTTGTCGCTGTCGCTGCGGGCCGAACTGGCGCCGTTCGGGGTGCGGGTGGTCCTGCTCGACCCGACGGTGGTGCATACCCCATTCGTCACCTCACAGCAGGAGGCGCAGCCTTCCTACGCCGCTGACGACCCCTACGGCGACTTCAAACGACGCTACGCCGAGAACACTCGCCAGCTGTCGGCGAAGCGCGGCGTGATGATCGGACCCGATGTCGTCGCCCGAGCCGTGGAGCGGGTGGTCCGGGCGAACAACCCGCGGCCCCGCTATATCGTCGGGCTCTCCGGCAAACTCACCGTGCTCGCCCGGGCGCTGCTGACCGACCGGATGTGGGATCGAATCCTGATGCGCGGACTGCGGGACTGAGCCATCGCGGGCCGCTGACCCCATCACTGGCCGCAAACCTCTTCCGTGACATACTCCCTCGGTGGCCACGATGAACCGCCTGATATTCAACCCGGTAACCCACCGCGTCATGACGAACCCGTTCGTCTACCACCTGCTGTTCACCTCGTTCGTGACCAAGCGGTTCGCCACCCAGACCAAGCTGCTCAGCGGTGACGACTGGCTGTTCCTGAACTACGGCTACGAGGAAGACCCGCCGATGGCGGTGCCACTGGAGGCGTCCGACGAACCCAACCGGTTCTTCATCCAGCAGTACCACCGCACCGCCGCGCAGGTGGACCTGGCCGACAAGAAGGTGCTCGAGGTCAGTTGCGGCCACGGCGGCGGCGCGTCGTATGTGGCGCGCACCTTCAAACCCGCCTCCTACACCGGCCTGGACCTCAACGAGACCGCCATCGAGTTCTGCCGGCAGCGCCACCGGCTGCCCGGGTTGGACTTCGTGCAGGGCGACGCCCAGAACCTGCCCTTCGACGACGGCTCGTTCGACGTGGTGTTCCAGGTCGAGGCGTCGCACCTGTACCCGCATCCGGCACGGTTCTTCGACGGCGCCGCACGGGTGCTGGCACCCGGCGGGCACTTCCTCTACACCGACTTCCGCCGGCGCAGCGAGCTGGCCCAGTGGGACGCCGAGCTGGCCAACACCGGACTGCGGCTGGTGACCCAGGAGGACATCAGCATGGCGGTGCTGCGCGGTAACGAACAGAACCTCGCCCGCAAGCAGGACATGATCGCCCACCACGGCAGCATGGCCCGCTTCGCCAGCGCCGCAACGGACTGGACGTTCAACGGCGCCCTGCGCAACGGCGAATTCGTCTACCGGCTGTACTGCTTCGCCAAGGACTGACCGTTCGGGACGGCGGCTACAGGCCGCGACCGCCGAGCCAGTCGTGGATGCGTTCGGCCACCGATTCCCAGCCCGGCTCGAGCATCATGTTGTGGCCCATGCCGGGAAAGAATTCCGCCTCGGTGCCGTAAGCGCGCGCCGTCGCCTGCACTTCTTTGCGGGTGTGCGCACCGTCCTGTTCGGCTCCGAGCACCAGCAGCGGCGCGGTGATCCGGGCCGGGCGGGGCAGATTGAGCATCAGGCAGTCGATGCTCACGCGGGCGCTGTCCTCCTGCAGTCGCGCCGCGCACTCGAGCACCTGATCTTCGGGGGTCTGATCGGAGAAGAACTTCTCCCGGGCCAGTTCCGGCGTATTGATGTAGCGCAGTGACTTGCCGGTGACGGCCATCTTGATCGCCTGCCAGGGGTGGCTCCGCAGCCAGCGCAGGCTGGACCCGTAGTTGCCCTGCGGGGGAATCGACGCCATCAGCACCCCGGCCGGTGCGCGACGGCCCTCGAGGTACTTCTGCACGATCAGCCCGCCCATCGAGTGGCCGATCACCACGGGCTCCGCCGGCAAACTGTCGGCCACCGACCTGACGTCCTCGACGTAGTCCTCGACGCTGCAGCGGCGCAGCGGCTTGTCGATCGCGCTGCCGCCGTGGCCACGAAAACTGACCGCCACCGCGCGATAACCCAGGTCGGCGAAGTATCCGAGGAAATTCTCGTCCCAGCACCAGGCCGCGTGCCAGGCGCCGTGGACGAACAGCAGCGGAGCAGGATGAGCTTCACTCACGCAGCCCTTGTCGATCACCTCAAGCATCACACTGCTCCCCCTGTCCGGTGATCGACCGTCCCGTGACGTCGATGAGATCCCGGTGTGCCCCTCACCCGCGCTGCGAGTCGACAGCGGAGTGCGCCGCGCCAGCAACGGTAGCAGCGGGCCGTGCGGCACGATCCGGTAGGCGGCCACCAGCAGCCGGTTCGCCCATCCGGGTGTCACCCGGCCCCTCCCCGCGGCCATGCCGTCGACCGCTGCGCGAGCGACGGTATCCACCGACTTCCACATGACCGCGGGCAAGACCTGCTTGCGTTCGCCCTCGCGGAACCCCGCGTCGATGTCCAATCGGGTGTCGACCGGCCCCGGGCACAGGGCGGTGGCGCTGACACCGGTACCTCGCAGCTCGCTGCGCAGACTCTCGGTGTAGGAGGCGACGAACGCTTTCGCGGCGCCGTAGCTCGCCTGACCGGGCAGCGGGCCGAAGCCGGCCACCGACGACACGTTCAGCACGGCCCCTCGGCCGCGCGCCACCATGCCCGGCACGAACCGGCAACACAGGTCGACGACGGCCGCCACGTCGACCTCGACCAGATTCAGTTGGCTCGCCGGCTCGGTGTTGGCGGCCAGTGCCACCACCGACAGGCCAGCGTTGTTGATCAGGATGTCCGCGACCAGGCCCAGGTCGGCGATCCGGCCCGCCAAGGCCGCGCGTTCGGTGCGGCAGGACAGGTCCGCCGGCAGCACATGCACGGGGTGTGGGCTCAGTTCGGCGGCGAGCGCGTGCAGCCGGTCGGCGCTACGCGCCACCACGATCAGCTGATGGCCACGCCGGGCCAGTTCGCGCGCCATCGCCGCACCGATCCCCGACGACGCGCCGGTGACGATGGCCGCGCGGTCGCGACCCGGTGCTGGTAGAGCCACCTGGCCACCCTATCGCCCGGCTTGTCGGCGGACTCCCCCGCCAAATCATTTGACGCTTGCGAAACTTTCTCCTACCTCGGCGGGCGCTGGGACGAGTTCCTGTGTACGCTGACGCGGACATGTGTGTGATGTAAATGGGGGACGTTGATGACACGCTCGAGAAATCGCTGGATGACGGTCGGATTGTTGGCGGGGGGCTGCGCCGGCCTATTGGGAATGACGTCGGCGGTCGGGGCCGGGGTGGCCCTCGGTGACGACACCGCGCTGATCATGGGCTCGGCATTTCAGCCGACGCCGAAGGATTCCTATATCGACCAGGTCATGGACTATTTCCTCAACCCGCAGAACCCATTTCCGGGACAGCCCACATTTCCTGGCTACAGCCCCGTCGGCGTGACCACACCGCAGACCGACTATGGCCCGGGCCTGACCCAGGGCGTCGCCGACATCGACAAGGCGATCTTGGAGCACCTGGCCAACGGCGACAATGTCACCGTCTGGGGATACTCGATGAGTGCCGCGGTGGCGACTCAGGAATTGGTGAATCTGCTGGCACTGCCCCCCGGAGAGCAGCCGGATCCAGATCACTTGAGCTTCGTGTTGCTGGAAAACCTCGGCACCCCCAACGGCGGGTTCTTCACTCGCTTCGAGGGCTCGGGCATGCCGATGACCCCTCCGGACGGGATCTACCACACCGACAGCTACACCATCGAGTACAGCGGGGCGACCGACTTCCCGAAGTACCCGCTGAACTTCCTCGCCCTGGCAAACGCGATGGCCGGTTACGTCTCCCTGCACCCGGCGCTGCTACCCGGGTGGCCGACGACGTTCGACCCGAGCTCGGTCGCCGACGCGGTGCAGCTGCCGACCTCGGAAGACGTCAACACCGACTACTTCCTCATCCCGACGCAGAACCTGCCGCTGCTCGACGGGATCCGTTGGGTTCCTTTCTTCGGGCCGGCGATGGCCGACCTGGTGCAGCCCGCCCTGCGGGTGCTGATCGACCTGGGATACGACCGCAGCGATCCCGCCGACGTCCTCACGCCGGTGTCGTGGAGCCTGCCCACGATCGACTGGGACACCGTGGCGCAGAACCTCGAGCTGGGCTTCGAGCAGGGGTGGACAGCCGCCCAGGTCCAACTGGGGATGCTGCCGGAGAGCGAGCTGCCCGACCTGTACCCCTACCTGCCCGACCTGTCAGGGCTCATCGGCGTTTAGCGCGTCCGGCCGGTCGGGTCAGCCCGGCCGGCCGGTGATCAAGCCGCGGTGACGTCGAACACCGCATCCCAGAGCCCCTGGATATCGAAGGGCCCGATGATCCCGATGTTGTCGGCGATATTGAACAGATAGTCGCCGAGGAAATCCCGGACCTGATCGACGGTGGGCAGGAAGTCGGTGGTGTCGATCGCCGGGTCGTCCGGCAGCGGATTCTTGAGGTCGAGCAGCACGGTGCCCAGTCGCCACAGCCATGCCTCATGCTCGATGATCTCCGGCGTGGAGACATTGGCGGTGCCGCCGTCATAGGCGGCCAGCCATTCGTCGATCACGGGGTTGCCCGGCCACAGGTCCCCGATCAGTTTCGCCAGCAGGTAGTAACTGGGCGTGTTCCAGTCCTCGGGGTTGAAGATGTCGCCGCCGGGTTCGGGCAGCAGGCACGGCCCGGGGCAGAACGGGCTGCCCGGGATGAAGGGGTTGAAGGCCACCAGGAACGAGGCGATCACGGCCTGCAGCGCCCTGCCGAACTCCACCAAGTCGGGAAGCTGGAACTTGTCGACGTCGAAGGGCTGCATCAGGCTGTCGAAGAAGTTGATGAACGGCTGTTCGAAGTCCATCTCGTAGTAGCTGCCCGCCCACGGCTGCAGCGGGGCGTCCGGGTCGATATCGGGGTAGTCCTCCGGGTTCAGCCCCAACTCCTCCAGCGTGCGGGTGCCCTCCCAGTAGAACCCGTCATGAGCGAACCCGACATTGACCATGCCGGGACCATTGGGGTCGAAGTAATAGGCATTTCCGTTCATCATGGCCGAGAACGGGATTTGGAACCAATTCTGAATCAACGGGAACTTCTGCACACCGGTGGCGATCAGCAAACTCCAGATGGCCTGGTCGATCCAGGTGAAGCCGGTGATCGGACTGGTCGGCATCACCGGCAGGCAGTCCAGCCCCGCGCAGCTCAGATCTACCGGGATCTCCACGTTGGCCAGCATGGACAGCTGCTGGCCCAGACCCGGGTGGAAGAAGTCTCCTTCGTGGCCGGCTCCGGACAGCTCCGGGAACGGAACCAGCAGTTGAGCGACGAATTCGAAGTGTCCCAAGTCGCCGGGGTCCTCGCCCCAGGCGTTGGTCGGACTGCCGACGAACCACGGGCCGCTGTAGAACAGTGACTTTGCCATCGTGTCCAGCGCATGGATGTAGTTCGCCGGAACGTTGACCAGGTCCTGGAAAAGGTTCAGCGGGACGTTCAGCAGCGATTCATCAGCGGTCAAGCGGGGCGCCGGGTGCGCAATGGTGGTGGCGTCGGGAACCGGCACGGGCGGCTCCATCGGGGTGACGGCGACGAGGCCTACGGCGGTGATCGCCAGCCCAGCACTGAAGTAGGAGCGCAGGGCAGAAACCATCCTGGCGGACCTCCGAAGCCGAGGGGGAAGGCACGCCAGAACGGCATGACCTAAGAGCGCTTATGCAATCTACCAAAGAATTACATAAGTGCAACCGATAGCACTCCCGTCCCGGAAACGCAGTTGCCGGGCTACTTTGCGTGCGGGTCTAGAAGGTGAACCAGCTCGCGATCTCGGCCCACAGGTCTTCGAGCGTGGTGTTGAGCCCGCCGCTCGGGTCGAGGAACATGATGAAGTCGTTCCAGAGCAGCAGCGAGTTCTTGCCGCCGTATTCGCCGATCTCCTGCATGTCCAGCGGCAGGTCGGGGTTATAGGTCGGCGGCGTGTAGTAGCCGGTCTCCGGGTTGATCGACCACGGCCCCAGCAAGCCCGGGTCGGTCATCAGGCCGCCGTTCACCACCAGGTTCGGCAACCAGGGGTTGATGTCAGCCAGGAAATCGATGATTCCGTTGTGAGTGTCCGCGTCGAAGGTGAATATCCCGGTCTGCAGCGCCGAGATACCCGCCATCACCTGCTCGTCGGTCGAGCCGTTGGCATTGCCGACGGCGTTGGCGGCTTCCTGCTCGGTCAGGTCGATCCACTGCTGGATCAGCGGGTTGGGCGCGCCGATGGTCTGGATCGACTTGACCAGATCCAGCGTGGTCACCCCCCACGGCGGGGAGACCGGTGGCATATTGCACAGACCGGGGCACATCGGGCTACCGGGGACGTACGGGTTGAAGTCGACGACCAGCCCGGCGATCAGGGCCTTCATCGTCTGGAAGATTTCCTCCGGGCCGGAGAAGTGGAAGCCGGTGAGCGGGTCGTCGCCGTTGACGCTCCAGTCGACCGGCTGCATCAGGCTGTCGAACCACCGCTGGAACGGGCCGAACGGGTCCAGCTTGAAGGTCAGGCCCGCCCACGGCATCAGGTTGACCTGGTTGCCGTACTCGTCGAGGATCAGGTTGCCGTCCGCGTCGGTCAGCGGAACGGTGCCCGGGAAGCCGAAGCCGGGCTGGGCGTGGCTGCCCGGGACCGCGTCGAAGTCTGAGCCCGGCACCGCGCCGCCCTCACCCACACCGGCGTCCGGGTTGGCGATGCCGGCAGAGGTCGGGTTGTCGGGGTCACTCCACGGGCTGTCCGGGAACGTGTACCCGTTCAGCATGTCCTGGATGGGCACCTTGAGCCAGTACTTGAACAGGTCCAGCTGGTTGTCGTCGTTGGGGAAGTTGCTGAACTTGATGAAGAAGTTCAGCATGGCGTCTATGGCGGTCACCCCGGTGATCGGCTCCACCGGCGACATCGGAAAACACTGGATCGAGTCACACGATGCGCTGACCGGCAACAGGGCGGCGGCGAACATGGCGAACTGCTGACCCAGACCCGCGGTGCCGTTCTCCAGCGCCTCCGGGTCGATCGTCGGGTCGAAGGCACCGGAGACGTGGGGGGAGAATGAGAACAGGTAGTCCATCACCGCCATGAAGTGGCCCGGGTCGCCCGGGTCCTCACCCCAGATGTTGGTTGCGCTGGGGGTGAACCAGTTCCCGGTGAAGAAGAACGAGTTGGCCAGCACATTGGTCGCCTGGACGTTGTTGAACGGGATGTTGACGAAGTCCTGGAACAGGTTGAACGGAATGTTCAGGATGGAGGCCTCGGCGGCCAGCGCCACCGCCCGCTCCGCGGCGCTCAGGCCGGCTTCCCACGGCGCGACCGGGGCGACGGGCGCCATGGCGACAACGCCCGCGGCGGCGACGGCGGCACCGGCGGTCACGTGGCGGCGCTGCGGGACCAGGCGATGAGTACCTGTGATCGGATTCCGACGCGCAGGAACCGCTCGGTGTCGACCCGCGTTCGTATACCGACGCTTCCGCGTCACACCATTCTTCACATGTCCCCCTTGAGTCCCCACCGAACCGTGCCAGCATAACGGCGGCGCGGTCCGGTGTCTAAGCGAGTGTCGATTAATTTACATGGGGCGCGGACAAGCGTCTGCTAAGTGGTACATCATGATCGTCTTTGGCGGGTCTTCTACTCCGTTTCACCGGTTCGGTCACCGTTGGTCACCACCGGATGTACTTCGCGCCGCCGATTCAGCCGGACCATACCGCACGACGTGGCCGGCCGCACCCGGTGACGGCACCGGGCCCGGGGCCACAGCACCAGGGCGACCCCGCTCTAGAGCAGCGCTGCCAGATCTGCCAGCCCGACGGCGTCGAGCAGGCCGGCGAACCCGTCCGCGGTGCCGGCTGCCGCGCCACCGATGTCGCCGGGATCGGGGCCGGCCCCCAGGACCGGGGTGAAGTCGTCGAAGTCCACCGGCTGGTAGCCGGCCAGATTGGCCCAGTCGGCGAAGAACTGCTGGACCCCCGACTGCTCCATGAAGTCGATGAGCTGCTGCATCATCGGCGACGGCGAGAATGCGATCGGGGTGTCGACGTTGGCCGGCGGGTCATCCGGCGAGGCGTTGCCGACATCGAACCACTGCTGTAGCGACTGCGACACCGCGTCATTGACGTCGACCTGGTGCGGTGTCGGCCCGTTGGCCATGCCGTAGAACGCATTGAGCGGGCTGTCCGCGTTGGCCAGCGCGAGCCAGTTCTCCAGATAGGGGTTGCCCGGCCACATCTTGTCGAGGCCGGCCACCAGCGCCAGCGGGGTGGCCCACGGATACGCCAGACAGGTGCTACCGCAGAAGGGGTCGCCCGGAGACGACGGGTCGAAGGCGATGACCATGCCCGCGGCCAGCGTCTGCAGCGCCCGGCCGACCTCGTCGAATGTCGGGATCTGGAACCCACTGACGTAGGTGTTGAGCTCCACCGGGGCCTGCAGGCTGTCGTAGAAGTTCTGGAACGGATACAGCAGGTCCAGCTTGAAGGTCTCGTTGGACCACGGCATCAGGTGCACCGGGTTGCCGTTGCCGTTGACGACCTCGTCGGTGCCGGGCACGACGTGGATGCCCTGCGACTGGGTCGCGGCGTCCTGCGGCAGGTTCGCGATGTCGTCCGGGGTGGCCGGGTGGGTGCCCGCAAAACCCAGGACCGGATCACCGGGTACGGAGCCGTCGGAGTTTCCCTCGCTGTCGACACCGATCCCCATCGAGGGGTTGATCACCGTCGGAAAGGTATAGCCGGCCATCAGATCCGACAGCGGCACGCCGAACCAGTTGTCGAACAGCGGGTAGGGCTGCATACCGGACAGCGCGGCGAAGAACCAGGCGTTGTGGTCGAGAAACGACGAGCCGGTGATCTCGCTCGACGGCAGCAGCGGTGCGCTGTAGTCGGCATCGCTGGACGCGCTCGTCGGGATCTCGGCATCGGCGAGCAGGGTGAACTGCTGGCCCAGCCCCAGGTGGCCGGCGGCCGCCTCATCCCAGTCGAAACCGGGAGCCCCCGGCGCCGGGCTGCCCTGCCCGGAGATCTGGGTGAACGGGAACGCCATATCGATGGTGCCCATGAAATGCCCCGGATCCCCCGGGTCCTCACCCCAGATGTTGGTGGCGCTCGGCGACCACCAGTTCCCGCTGTAGATCAGCGAGTTACCCAGGACGGTCATCGCGCCGAGCTCGGTGCTGGGAATGTTGACAATGGCCTGGAACAGGTTCAGCGGAATATTGAGCAGCGAATCTCCAGCGCTGGCCAATACCAGGTCCCGGCCCACGACGAGGGGGCCCGCCGGCACGGCCGCCACCGGTGTGACCAGCGCGGCGGCGAGCATTCCCGCCGCCGCGAGCGCAGCCTTCGAATCAGATGTGTATTTCGCCGTGTCCATGAGCCCCCCGACCGATGTGTTACACAGGATCGGCTGAATCTACATCACTCGGTTTGCGATAACCAATAAAAACAAGGCTTCATAATCTTCTAGGACGGATAGGATGCCTTTTCGGCTACCAGACCGGACTATTTCATCCGAAAACGGCTCATTCTTCCAGCCAAGCTCGGTTACCGTAACCGTCTAGATGGGCGACCTCGCCGACCGGCCTGCGGGTGGTCGGACCGTAGCGTCCGCGCGGCCAGCCCAGCGGCACGATGCAGCACGGCGTGACGTCGCGCGGCAGGCCCAGGATGCGCCGCGACGCCCGTTGACTCCACAGCGGCAGCGTGATCAGCGAGGCGCCCAGCCCCATCGCACGGGCCGCCAGCAGCAGGTTCTGGACACTGGGATAGATCGACCCCCAGTAGGCCGACTCGGCGATATGCGGCATCCGCACCACCGGCAGTCGTCCTTCCCGGGCCCCCAACCGCAGGCAGGCCACCACCAGCACCGGGATCTCGGCGAAGTGGTCGATCTGCCACTCCATCGCCCGTGCGATCCCGGCGATCGACTCGTCGGTCTTGAGCCTGCGCCGCAATACCACGTCGCGCTGGATCTTCCACGCCTGCCGGTAACGCTTGGCCAGCTCCTCCTTGACCCGGCGGTCGCGAACGACGATGAACTCCCAGTTCTGCCCGTCATTGCCGGTGGGGGCCCGCAGCGCCAGCTCGATGCACCTGAGCACCACCGCGTCGTCGACCGGTTCGGAGTAGACCCGGCGCACCGCACGTTGGGTCATCATGGCCTCGCCCAGCGGCATGTCGAGCCGGGCCAGCGCCTCGGCGGTAGCGGGCACGTTGGCGGGGATGAACCGCACGGTGTCAGCCATGGTCGGCCAACCAGCCGGCGGTGAACCGCTGAATATTAGGAATGCCCTCGGCGAACTCCTTGGCCAGGAACCGCTCGATCGGCCCACCCACCAGCGGGATCTTGAACTCGATGGTGCCGGTGAGGTTCATCCGCGAACCACTGCCGGCCGGCTGCAGCAGGGCGGTCCCGCCGCCGCGGCCGGGCGCCCCGACCACCGCGACGTCGATGTCGCCGTTGACCCGACCGTCGCCGGTGGGCGTCCAGACCTCGGTGGTCACGATGTTGAGGTCACCGCGGTAGACCTTGGTCAGCATCCCCGGCAGCGCGCCGTGACGCAGATCCTCGGTGACCACCACCCGGACCGCGCCTTGCTCATCGACGGTCAGCGAGTCCAGCGTTTTCTCGCCGCCGTCGAACTCGGCGTTGCGGGCCAGCCAGTAATCACGCGAGCCGAACGCGGATTGAATCTGTTCGACGCTCGCCGGCGACTCGAACACGATGTCGAAGGAACGGGGCATGCCTGCCTTTCCCCTACTTGCCGAACAGCCGGCTCGCCAGGCCCGCCGCGAACGCGCGCACCCGGTCGAGTTGCTCGGGCTGGACGTTGGTGGGCGGAAGGCGCAGCCCCAGGTAGCGCTTGCGGTAGCGCCCGCTGCCCAGGTAGCTGGTCAGCGACAGCATCGAGCGCAGCGGGTCGCCGGGATAGGTGAAGTGGATCTCGTCGGTGTAACGGCCACCGCACTCCTCGCCGAGTCGGCAGACCTCGGCGTAGTTCTCCTGCCAGTACTCCCGGCACACGGTGAAGACCGCGAACGGCTTGCCGTCCAGCAGCTTTCGCGCCTCGTCGGTTTGCAGGAACGACCGGATCGGCATGGCCGGCGCCTTCCACCAGGTCGGTGAGCCGATGCAGATCAGGTCGTAGTCGCCGTCGCGCACCGCGTCGGGTGTGCGGATCTGGCCCGTCTCGCCTTGCTGCTGGGCTTTGAGCACGCTGAGCATGTCCGGCCACACCCGGCGCATCGGGAACCGCGAGAACCGCTGCGCGTAGCGCGGATCGGTGAACTCGATACCGGCCTTGGTGACCTCGCAGCCCCGCTCGGCGAACACCTCGCCGGCCGCCTCGAGGACCTTGAGCGCCTGCCCGGTGTAGCTGTAGTACAGCAGCAGCACCCGCGGCGCCCGCCCGTTGCGGGCGGTGTTCTCATCTGCCATCTGTGCCTCCCGGTTCATGCGGCGGTCCCAGCTTCGGCTCTCCTCCGTCGAGCCTCGCTGAACCGCCCGGTTCATGCGGCGGTCCCAGCTTCGGCTCTCCTCCGTCGAGCCTCGCTGAACCGCCCGGTTCATGCGGCGGTCCCAGCTTCGGCTCTCCTCCGTCGAGCCTCGCTGAACCGCCCGGTTCATGCGGCGGTCCCAGCTTCGGCTCTCCTCCGTCGAGCCTCGCTGAACCGCCGGGTTCGGCCGTGCGGTGCATCGCGTGCCCGTCAAGGGTATTAGGCTCGCCGACGTGGCAGACAAGATCCCCGTCGACCTGCACGGCGCCGCACAGACCATGTTGACGACGCTGTACCTCAAGGCCCTCGACGCCGATTTCGACTCCCCGGTGTTGGGCGATCGGTACGCCAAGGAGGCGGTCGAGCGCATCGACTTCGACTGGGACGCACTCAAAGCCCCGGGCCGGTGGGCGCCGCTGGTGACGGTGCGCACCGCCCAGTACGACATCTGGGCGCGCCAGTTCCTGGCCGCTCACCGGCGGGCCACCGTCATCCACCTGGGCTGCGGCCTGGACGCCCGGGTCTTCCGGATCGATCCGGGGCCGGAGGTCACCTGGTACGACGTCGACCAGCCGCCGGTGATCGCGTTGCGCGAGCAGATCTATCCCGACCGCCCCGGTTACCACCTGATGGCGACCTCGGCGACCGATCCGTCCTGGTTGGACGAGATTCCCGCTGACCGCCCGGTGCTGTTGCTGGCCGAGGGCATCAGCATGTACCTGACCGAATCCGACGGGGTGACGCTGCTGCAGAGTGTCGTCGACAGGTTCCCCGCCGGCGAACTGCAGATCGACTTCTACAACTGGTTCGGGATCAAGTCGCAGAAGACCCACCGGCTGCAACGTCAGTCCGGTGCCACGCTGCACTGGGCGGTCAACAGCCCCGACGACATTCTGGACTCGGTCGACGGGCTTCGGTTGCTGGCCGCGGCGAATCTCTTCGACGCGGAGACCTTCGGCCGGGTGCCGGCCGGTTTCCGGCGCTCCGCCCGGGTTGCCCGTGCGCTGCCGCCGCTGCGAACCATGCTGCAGTATCACCGCTACGCTTTCGGCCCGGTCAGCTGACGCCTGCGGCGGCATGCTGCTCGGCGATGCCGCACAGCAGTGAACGGATCGCCTCCACCGAGCGCTCCGGCTCGGGCCCGTGCGAGTGGTATTCGATGTTGAGCTGGCCGGCGAAGATCTGGGTGAAGTAGATGTCGATCCCGGCGCTCACCGCGAAATACAGTTCGCCGTGGGTGGTGGTCACCTCCACACCCGGTGGTGTCCGCACCGGCGGAACCAGACCGTTGTTGCTCAGCACCACGACGTCGGGCAAGCCGGGTGGGTTTCCGACGTACTGCGGGCTGAAGTGCAGCCGCGACTGCTGGATGACGCCCTCATCGAGGTCTTTCTGGAAGTTCTCGGCGATGTCGCGGGCGATCGCGACCAGGTCGGTCTTGGCGTCGATCTCAGCGAGATAGGTGGCCAGACCGATCGGGTTGGTGCATCCGGTGGCCGAAACCGGCGGTGACAGAAAATATCTCAGGTCGACGGTGTAGACGTAGGGCACCGGAATGCTCAGTTTGCCCCGCAACTGCCATTCGGCCATCAGCACGGCCGCCGACAGCACCGCATGCAGGCTCAGATCGTGGGCCCGCCCGAATGCGACCACGTCGTTGGTCTGGCTTTCAGTCAGCCGGCACGACGCCATCGGAACCCGCACCGGCGACGACGGCGTCTCCCCCGCGACGGCCCGCCGGGTGGGAGGAAGGTCGTAGGCGAACAATGCCGGCATGAACCGCTCGATGCCGGAGCGCTGCTGCTTTTCGATCCCCCGGTCTGCCAGCACCGCCTCGATCGATTGCGGCGCGGGCTCGACGTTGATCGCGCCGATCCTTCCGGTGGTCACCAGATCGGTGTAATAGGAGAGCATCTCCTCGATCAGCGCGTACATGTGGTGACCGTCGGCGACGGCGTGGTGCACATACAGCGTCGGCTGCGCCTGACCGTCGGCGATGATCACCCGCAGCGCAACCAGCGACTCCGTTTGATCGAAATGCGGGGCCGGCGGCTCGGCGTCGGGGTGAGCGAGTTCGATGACCTCGATGCCGTCGGGCATCAGGTCATCGGTGACGAACTGGTGCCGGCCGTCGGGCAGTCGCTCCAGCCGACCCGTGAGGATCGGATGCGCCTCCAGCAGCGCCTCGTAGGCCTCCGAGAGCAGGTCGATGTCGACCGGACCGGTGACGTGCGCGGCCAGGCCCACGAAGTTGTGGGTCTCGGCAAGCATCTCCTCACTGATCGCGAGCTTCCGAATGACCGACGTGGCAAACACTTTCGGTTCTCTCCTAAATCCTGAAAACTACGACAGCTCGACCAGGGTCATTTCCCCGTCTGCAGCGTCGGCCGAGTCCAGCTCGTCTTCGGCGATGGCCTCGCGGACCAGATCCATCACGGCCGTCGTGAACCCCTCGGCGATCGCGCGCACCACCGGCTCCTCGATGCGTCGGCTGTCATACCACCAGTCCAGGTGCAGCACGCCGGCGGAGCGGTAGGCCCGCAGCTCCAGCGCGTGTCCCAGACCCGGGATCGCCTCGCGCACCGGCATCGCGGTGTCGGGGTCGAACTGCACGGGTGCGTCGCCCGCGGCCGGCAGCTCGGGGATCGCCCCGACGTAGGCGAAGTGGATCTCGGCCGGGGGCACCGAGCCGAATAACCGCGCGGTCGGTGCGTAGAGGTAGCGCAGCAGCCCGTAGCCGATCCCGTAGTGCGGTACCGCCCCCAGGGTCTCGTGGATCTCGTCGAGCAACCGGCGTGCGCCTGCCGGTGCGGCGGTGGCGCAGTGCAACGCGACCGGGTAGATCGTGGTGAAGGATCCGACCGTGCGCCGCAGGTCGATATCGGGTTTGAGCACCGAGCGGCCCGTTCCCGCCATGTCGACGGCGACGGTGCCCTCACCGACTGCCGCCGCCACCGCGCGGCTCAGTCCGGCCAGCAGGATCTCGTTGATCGGCAACCGCAGCCGGCGCCGGGCGTCGTCGATCTCGCTGACATCGGCCGCCGCCAGCGCCGAGGTGAGCTTTGCCAGATCGGCTGCCGCCGGCGGCTCGGCGACGTCGGCACCCAGCCGCAGGGTCGCGGCTTGTGTTGTCCGCAACCAGAATTCGCGGCTCTCCAGCACCGCCGGGTGGGTGGCCAGTCCGGCGCAACGCTGCGACCATTCGGCCCAACCGACGCCTACCGGGGCCAGCTCGATGTCGTTGCCCGCCAGCTGCTGGCCGAACGCGGTGAAGATGTCGGTCAGCAGGATGTCGCGGGACGCCTCATCGCCGACGATCGCGTGCAGGCTCAACGCCAGATAGCACACGTCGCCTGCGGCACCCCGGATGTACAGGGCGGTCAGCGGCGGGCAGGACAGCTCTTGTTCGCCGATGTGCTCGGCCAGCATGGTGCGCACCGCATCGTGCTCGGCGGTGAGGCCCTCCGGCAGCGAATGCGTGCTGATCTCACCGAACTCGCCGGGTTCGGCGATGCGCTGTTCCCAGGTCCCGGCCCGCTCGGTGATGCGGAGCCGCAGCGCGTCGTGGTGATTGACCACCGCGGTCAGCACCGCACGGACGTCGTCGACGGAGACGTCGGGACGCAGCCGAAGAATCAGCGGGATGCGCCAGCGGCCGTGCTCGCGAACACCGTTCTCCAGGAAGTAGGTGATGTTCGGCGGGACGGGCGGATGCTCGACGTCGCCGGGCGACTGGCGGGCCAGCCCGCCCGCGGCGTAGCGAGCGGTCAGTGCCTTGGCCAGCGCCGACACCGTCGGGTTGTCGTAAAGGTCCTGCGGGGTCAGGTCGAGCCCCTCGTGGGAGGCGGCCATCGCGACGCTGATCGCCACCAGCGAGTCGCCGCCGATGTCGAAGAAGTTGGCGTTGCGGTCCACGGAGCTGACCCCCAGGCAGACCGCCCAGATGCGTTGCAGCGTCGCGTCCATGGACGGCCCGGCCGAGCCGGCGGCACCGTCGGCTCCGGACGTGCCGTTCGCCGCGGTGCCGTTGGTCGCGGCGCCGGACACCCAGGTGGCGCCGGCATTGTGCTCCAGCCAATGCCGTTGCCGCTCGAACGGATAACCCGGAACCGTGACCCGCTTAGGCTGGTAGTCGCCGCGCAGGCCAGCCCAGTCCACCTCGACGCCGGCGGCCCACAGTTGGCCGAGCGCCAGCAGGAAGGCGTCGCGGTCGTCGCGGTTCTGGGCGTGGTGGCGCATCAACCGGACGGCACGGTGGCCACCGGCGAACTTGGGATTCCTCGCCGCCGAGGCGGTCAGGGTGGCGCCGGGGCCGACTTCCACCAGCACCCGGTGCGGCTCGTCGAGCAGCGTGTCGATCTCGTCGGCGAAGCGCACCGTGGCACGGACGCTGCGCGCCCAGGTCGCCGGGTTGGTCGCCTCGCTGGGCGCCAGCCAGGTCCCGGTCAGGTTGGACAGCACCGGGATCCGCGGTTCGTTCAGGGTCTGCCGGGACAGGAACGCGGTGAACTCCGAGATCATCGAGTCCATCAACCGGGAGTGGAACGCGTGCGAGGTGCGTACCCGGCGCGCGTTGACGCCGGCCTGCTTGAGGGTCTCCGAGAACTCGCGGATGGCGTCTTCGGCGCCGGCCACCACGCAACCGTCCGGGTCGTTGACCGCGGCGAGGTCGACCTCACCGGTCAGGTAGGCGCCGACCGCGTCGGCGCTGATCGGTACCGCCACCATGACGCCGCGGGGCGCGGCGTGCATCAGCCGCGCCCGCATCGCCACCACCTTGATCGCGGTGTCGAGGTCGAAGACACCGGCGATGGTGGCCGCGGCGTATTCGCCGATGCTGTGGCCGACCACCGCGGCCGGCCGCACACCGTAGCTTTCGACCAGTTTCGCCAGCGCGTACTCCACGGTGAACAGTGCCGGCTGGGTGCGGTCGGTGCGCTCGAGGTCACGTGAGGTGCCGTCGAAGATCACCGCCCGCAGATCGAATCCCAGTTCGGCGTCGAAGCCGGCGACGCAGCGGTCGAAGTACTCGGCGAACACCGGCTCGGTGTCATACAGGCCGCGCGCCATTCCGATGTGCTGCGCGCCCTGGCCCGGGAACAGGAACACCACCCGGTCGGCGGTGGCGGCCGCGTCATCGCTCACGCCCTCACCGATGAAGACGTTCTCGCTCTCCTCGGCGGTCAGCACGGCGGCGGCATCGGCGCGGTCGGCGACGACCGCCGCCAGGCGCAGGTTGTACGCATGCCGGGTGGCCAGGCTGTGGGCGACGTCGGGCAACGCCGGCGCCTCGCTGTCGCCGGCGGTCAGTGCCGACGCCAGTTCCTTGCGTCCCTGTTGCAGCGCCTCGGAGGTGCGCGCCGACAGCAGCAGCACCTCGGGTCCGGGGCGCGGGGCGGCACCGGCCGGTTCGTCTGCCGGCCATTCCTCCACGATGACATGGGCGTTGGTGCCGCCCACGCCGAACGAGCTGACCCCGGCACGGCGAATGCCGTCGGCTTCCCAGGGCCCGTATTCGCTGCGGATCTCAAACGGGCCGTCGTCGAGGTGCAGTTCGGGGTTCGGGCTGGTGTAGTGCAGGGTGGCCGGGATCGCCCGGTGCTGCAGGCACAGGATGGTCTTGATCAGGCTGGCGATACCCGCCGCCGATTCCAGGTGCCCGATGTTGGACTTGACCGACCCCACGTAGCAGGGCCCGGAGCGCGGCTCCTCGGACACCGCGAAGGCTTGTCGCAGGCCCTCGATCTCGATCGGGTCGCCCAACGGGGTGCCGGTGCCGTGCGATTCGACGTAGCTGATGGTGGCGGCGTCCACCTCGGCCACCGCGTGCGCCTCGGCGATCACATCGGCCTGCCCGGCGGCGGTGGGCGCCGCGTAGGTCATCTTGGTGGCGCCGTCGTTGTTGAGCGCCGAGCCCCGGATCACCGCGTGGATGTGGTCGCCGTCGTCGACGGCGGCCTCCAGCGCCTTGAGCACCACCACACCGACGCCGCTGGCGAAGATCGTGCCGTCGGCCCGCACGTCGAACGGCCGGCAGTGCCCGGTCCCCGACACCATCGAGCCGGGCTCGTGCCAGTACCCGACGTGGTGCGGAACCCGCAGCGACGAGCCGCCGGCCAGCGCCATGTCGCATTCGCCGCCCAGGATGCTCTGGCAGGCCAGGTGCACCGCGACCAGCGCCGAGGAGCACGCCGTCTGCACCGACAGCGCCGGCCCGCGCAGGTTGAGCTGATGGGCCACCCGGGTGGCCAGATAGTCCTTGTCGTTCTGTAACGACAGGTTGACCATCTCGAAACTGACGCCCTGACCGATGATGAGGTTCGGGTCGTAGTGCGACATCAAGTTGTGCAACAGGTAGCCGCTGGTGGTGCTGGTCCCGTAGACGCCGACCGACCCCTCGAGCTCCCCCGGCCGGTAGCCGGCGTCTTCCAGGGCATGCCAGGCGGTCTGCAGGAAGAGCCGGTGCTGCGGGTCCATGGTGCGCGCGGCCAGCGGTGTGAAACCGAAGAAGCCGGCGTCGAACTCCTCGATGCCGTCCAGCAACGCGGCTCGCCGCACGTAATTGTGGTTCGCCAGCGCCTTGTCGCTCACACCGTTGGCGCGCAGCTCGTCCTCGGACAGCGTGACGATGGATTCGGTGCCGTTGCGCAGGTTGTCCCAGAACCCCGTCAGGCTGCGGGCGCCGGGAAACCTCCCGGCCATGCCGACGACCGCGATCGCGTTGGGCGGCAGTTCGTTGCTGGTGCTCACGTTCGGTCTCCTACTTTTCGCCGCGACGCCGCCCGCTGCCGTGCCGCGGCACGCTGCTGGGCGCGGCTACGTACTTCGCTGGCGCCGTCGCCGGCACTGTCCTGCGGGGCGAGGCCCAGTTGACGGGTCAGGTCGGCGGCCAGGTCGGTCAGTGAGGCGCCCTGCAACAGCAGCGCAACCGGCGGCTCCGCCCCGAAGTCGCCGCGGACGGTGTTGCGGATGCGCACCGCCATCAGCGAATCCATGCCGAGCTCGGTCAGCGGCCGGCCAGGGTCGATCGCACTGTCTTTGGGGTAGCCCATGATGGCCATGATCCGCGAACCCAGCCTGGCCACGACCGCCTTGGCGGCCTCGGCGGGCTCGAGCTGCTTGAGGCCTTCCGGGCCGGGCCAGTCGTCGTCCTCGCTGTCGAGGTCGAGTTCGGCGGCCAGCGTCGCGAAGTAGCCGAGTTGCTGCAGTTCCGGGAACGCCGCGGCGACCCGGTCCAGGCGCAACCGCGCCACCCCGACCCGGGCGAGGTCGCCGCCCAGAATCGCCTCCAGCGCCTCCATGCCCTCGGCCGGGTCGATCGGATCCAGCGCACTGAACTTCAGCTCCTGGGCGACTCCGACGCCGGACCACTGGCCCCAGTTGATCGTGATCGCCGGCAGCCCGGCGGCCCGCCGCCATGCCACCAGGCCGTCGAGCCAGGCGCTGGCCGCCGCGTAGGAGGCCTGTCCGGGTGCCCCGAGCAGCGACGACGTCGAGGAGAACCCGACCCACCAGTCCAGCTCTTTGCCGGGGTCGCCCAGCGTGGCCTCGTGCAGCCGCAGCGCTCCGGTCGCCTTGGGCGCCCAGACCCGCTCCAGGGCGTCGTGATCGACGCCGACCACGATCTGGTCGTCGATGACCGCGGCGCCGTGGACGACACCACGCAGGCTCAGCCCTGTCTCCTGTGCGGCGGCGACCAGGCTCTCGGCCACACCCGGTGCGGCCAGGTCACCGGAGACGACCGCGATCTGGGCCCGCTCGGCGAGTTCGTCGAGAACCACGCGCTGCTGGTCGGAGGGCTGCGAGCGGCTGTTGAGCACGATGCGCGCGGCGCCGTGGTCGATCAGCCATCGGGCCACGACCAGGCCGATGCCGCCCAGGCCGCCGGTCAGGACGTAGGCGCCGTCGGACCGCACGGCCGGGGCGCCGCTCGACCCCAGGGTGGCCCGCTTGAGACGCTCCGCGTAGCGCGTCTCCCCTCGCCAGGCCACCACGTCGTCGGTGCCCGTCAGGCCCAGTTCGGCGATCAGCGTCGCCGCCGGGTCCGCCGCCGCATCCAGGTCGACGACACCGGTCCGCAGGTCCGGGTGCTCGTAAGCCAGCACCCGCACCAGCCCCTTGAGGGCACAGATCGACGGGTCGCCGTGCTCTAGGCTGCCGGACTCGCCGGCGTTCACACTCAAGCCGTTGCGGGCGACCAGCCACAACCGGGGTGCGGCGCCGTGCCAGCCGGAGACGATGGTGCGCACCGTGGCGGCAACCGACCAGGCCAGCTCGCGGCCGCGGTCGGAGGCAGCGGTCGGATCGAAGGAACCGTTGTCGGCGAAAACCAGCACGCCGGCCGGTGGCCGGTCCGGGTCGTCGGCGGTCTGGGCGAAGGCCTCCCGCACGGCCGGCTCGCTGGTCAGGTCCGCGGTGATCACCCGGCGGCTGTCCGAGGCGAACCGGTCGGCGAAATCGGCTGCGAACGCCCGGCTTTCGTCGCCCTCGGTCAGCACCAGCCAGCTGCCGTCCGCGGCCGCCGGGGCTTGCGGGGGCACGCCGGCGTCGATCCACTCGGTGTCGAAGATCTTCTGGCTCAGTGGCAGCGGCACCGTGCGGCGCTGCACGCGCTGCAGATAGATCCCGGACAGCTCGGCGGTGACCGTCCCGGTGTCGTCGGTCAAGGTGACCCGGCCCAGAATGCCGCCGTCGTCGTGGCTCACCAGCTCGGCATGGCCGCGGGCCCGCCGGCCCACCTCGCCGAACACCCGAATGGTCTCCACCGCGATCGGCAGGTAGGTGGCTTCGTCGGCCCCGGGGCCTGATCCGCTCAGCGACTCATCGGGCAGCGCGGCCGCCAGGCACTGCAGCGCCGCGTCGAGCATCACCGGATGGATTCGGTAGCCCCGGTGCGCGGTCGCCTCGTCGGGCAGCACGATCTCGGCCTCCGAGCCGCCGCCGGGCTTGCGGACGATGCGGGTCAGCGCGGCGAATGCCGGCCCGTGCTGCAGGCCGGTACGGCGCAACGCCGTGTAGAAGTCCGCCGGTGACAACGTGGTGCCACCCCCGCCGGATGCCGGGCGCTGCGCGGCGGCCGATTCCGGGGCGGCCGCGGCGACCCGGGCGACGGCGTGGCGCGACCAGGCGCCGCCGGGCGCACGGGAGTGGATCTCGATCCGCAGGTCGTCGGCGCCCTCGCCGTCGGTCAACAGTCGGGTGGTCACCTCGGTCCGGGTGTCGACTCGCAGCATCTGCTCGACCTCGACCCGGTTCACGGCGACCGCCGAGGCGGGCAGGCTCAGCGCCTCGCCGGCCGCGGCGAGCGCCATCTCGGCAAAGCCGGTGGCCGGCATGACGACCTGGCCGTGGACCTTGTGGTGGGCCATCCATGCCACGACGTCGGTGCCCACGTCGGCCTGCCAGACGTGGCCGTGGCCCGACGGCAGCTCCACGTGCACGCCCAGCAGCGGATGCGCGTCGGCCGACTGCCGGTTCGCCGCGGTCACACCGGCCCAGTAGCGCACGTGCTGCCAGGGGCGCGGCGGCAGGTCGGCGCGGCCGATCCCGCCGTCCGGCTGCGGTGCCTCCGCCGACGGCGGCGCGACGGTCGCCAGGTTGGTGTGGAAGCTCAGCGCCTCGGGCTGCTCACGCAGCAGGGTGCCGGTCACGGTGGTGTCACCGGCGGGCCGCGCCGCCTCCAGGTTGCCGTTGATGGCGTGGGACAGCAACGGGTGCGGGCTGACCTCGACGAACGTGGCGTGCGCCGCCGCGGCCGCGGTCACGGCCTGGCTGAACCGCACCGGGTTACGCAGGTTGTGCACCCAATAGTCGGCATCGAATGCCGGCGGTTCAGCGAGGCTCGACGAAGGAGAGGCGACACTGGGGCCGCCGAATGAACCCGCTGTCTCGCCACCAGTTTGACCGACCGTGCTGATCAGCGGGATCGTCGGGGCCGACGGCTTCAAGTCGGCCAGCGCGGCGGCCAACTCGCCCAGGATCGGGTCCACGGTGGGGTGGTGCGATGCCACGTCCACCTCGACGCGGCGGGCCAGTTTGCCCTGGGCGTCGACCACCGCGATGACCGCGTCGACCTGGTCGGGCGGGCCGGCGATGACCGTCTGCTGCGGGGCCGCGTACACCGCGACGGTGATATCGGAGTGCTCGGCGACCAGCTTCTCCGCTGAATCGGCATCGAGCTCCAGCAGCGCCATCGCGCCCTGGCCGCTCAACCGGGCCATCAGCCTCGAGCGGGTCGCGATCACCTTCAGGCCGTCGGCCGGGCTCAGCGCACCGGCCACCACGGCGGCGGCCACCTCCCCCCATCGAATGCCCGATCACCGCGTCCGGCTCGACACCGTGGGAGCGCCACAGCGCCGTCAACGCCAGCTGCATGCCCACCAGGACCGGCTGGATGCGGTCGATGCCGACCACCGGCTCACCGGACTCCAGCACGTCGCGCAGTGAGAAGCCGACCTGCGCGACGAAGTCCGGTTCCAGCTCGTCCACGGCGGCGGCGAACGCCGGCTCGTCGGTCAGCAGTTGCCGGCCCATGCCGGCCCACTGTGAACCCTGACCGGAGTAGAGGAACACGGTGCCTTTGCCGGCCTGGGCGGCGCGGGTGCCGACCACGCCGGGGGCCGGGTAGCCGCCGGCGACGGCGCGCAGCCCGGCCAGCGCCTGCTCGGTGTCGCGCGCGCAGACCGTGGCGAACCTGGCGTACCGACTGCGGTGGTGGTTGAGGGTATTGGCCACGTCGGCCAGTGGCACCTCGGCGCCGGGGCCGGCCAGCCAGTCGGCCAGCGTCGCAGCCCAGGCCGCCACCCGCTGATCGGTCTTGCCCGAGACCACCAGCGTGGCCACCGGGTCGGCCGGTGCCGGCGCGGGCACGGGGTCCGGGCCCTGTTCGAGTACGACGTGTGCGTTCGTGCCGCCCAGCCCGAACGACGACACCGCGGCACGCCGCGGGCCCTCGGTCGCCGGCCAGGGGGTCATCTCGGTGGGAACGAACAGCCGCGTCGGGGACGGGTCGATCGCCGGGTTCCACTTGGTGAAGTGCAGGTTCGGTGGGATCTGCCCCCGCTGCACCGCCAGCGCGGCCTTGATGAATCCGGCGATCCCGGCGGCGGCCTCCAGGTGACCGATGTTGGTCTTCACCGCGCCCAGCGCGCACTTGTCGGCGCCGCGTCCGTAGACCTCGGCGAGCGCCTCGAATTCGATCGGGTCGCCCAAACCGGTTCCGGTGCCGTGCGTTTCGATCAGATTGACTGAGCCTGCCGCGACGTCGGCGCTGCGCAGCGCCCGAGTGATCGCGTCACTCTGGGCGATGGTGTTCGGTGCGGTCAGGCCGTTGGACCTGCCGTCGGAGTTCACCGCCGAGCCCCGCACCACCGCCACGATCCGGTCGCCGTCGCGGATCGCGTCGGTGAGCCGCTTGAGCACCACGATCCCGGCGCCCTCGCCACGGACGAAACCGTCGGCGCCGGCGTCGAAGGTGTGGCAGCGGCCGCGCGGCGACAGCATCCCCCACTTGGCCATGGCGATCTGGGTTTCGGGCCGCAGGATGAGGCTGACCCCGCCGGCCAGCGCCAGGTCACTCTCCCGCATCCGCAGGCTCTGGCAGGCCATGTGGATGGTGACCAGTGATGACGAGCACGCCGAGTCCATCGCGACCGCGGGTCCGCGCAGACCCAGCAGGTAGGCGATGCGCCCGACGGCGACGGCGTGCGCGTTGCCGGTGGCCGAGTAGCCGTCGATCGCGTTCGGGTTGGAGGCTGAAATCCCTTGGTATTCGGTGTAATACACGCCCATCATTACCGCGGAGCGGATGCCCGACAAGTGCTCGGGCGACACGCCGGCGTGCTCGAGCGCCTCCCAGGCGACCTCGAGCATCAGCCGCTGCTGCGGATCCATCGCCTCGGCTTCACGCGGGGAGATGCCGAAGAAGTCGGCGTCGAAACCGGCGACATCGGAGATGAAGCCGCCCCACTTTGACGACATGCGCCCCGGCGCCAGCGGGTCCGGGTCGTAGTATTCGTCGGCATCCCAGCGGTCCGGGGGGATCTCGGTGATGGCGTCGCGGCCGCCTGCCAACAGGTCCCAGTAAGCGTCCGGGCCGGACGCCTCACCGGGGAACCGGCAGCCGATCCCGACAACCGCGATCGGCTCGGCGGCGGCGATCCGGGACGCCTTCTCGAACTGCTCGGTCAGCGCCCCCCGCTTGTCGGCGCCCATGGCCGACATCCTGTTGACGATCGACGTCTTGGAGGTTCCCGTCATCAAAAACTACCGCTCTCGCTCCCGGTCGATGCCGACTCGACCTGATCGAACAACTCGTCCAGCACACCGCCGGAGGAGTCGAACGTCAGATGACCGTCATCTCGTGCTGCTTCGTCCTGCGGGGCGTACCGGGATGCCAGCAATCCCACCAGATGCGTCGCCAAAGCTGAAATGCTGGGGTGATTCCATAGCATCGACGCCGACAAATCCACCCCCACCAGTTGCTGCGTCTCTTTCAGCACCGTCATCGCGATCATCGAGTCGAGACCCATCTCCGGGAATGGCTGGTCCACGTCGACCGCTGCCGCCGAGGTCCGAAGCTCGCGGGCAAGGATAGCCTGCAGCCGGACCACCAACTCGTCGCGTCGCTGGTCGGCGGGTATCTGCGACCAGTCCGGCGCCCCCGCCTCGCCCCCGCCCGCCGCGGTGCCGCTGTCCTGCTCGCCGGCACCCACCGCCGAGGCTTCCCCGACCAGGTCCTCGAAGAAGGTCAGATCCCGGAACTCCGGTGAGGTGGCGACGGCCCGGTCGATGCGCAGCCGGCCCACCCCGACCCGGGGCCCCAGGGATGCGGCGCCGAGCACCGCATCCAGTGCCTCGACGCCTTCCTCGGGGCTGATCGGATCGAGCACGCTCAGGGTCATCGAGCGCCCGATCCCCACGTCGGACCACTGACCCCAGTCGATGGCGGTCCCCGGCAGGCCGGATGCGCGCCGCCACGTCATGAGGGCGTCCAGCCACGCGTTGGAGGTGGCATAGCCGAGCTGACCCGGCAGGCCCAGCAGGGCGGCCATCGAGGAGAAACCCACCCACCAGTCGAGCGGACGGTCCGCGGTGGCAGTATGCAGCAGCGCACCGCCGAGTGCCTTGGCCGACCAGGTGCCCGCCAGGCTCTCGGGGCTCACCGCCGTCACGAGCCCATCTCCGAGCACACCGGCGGCGTGTACGACGCCGCGCAGCGGCCTGCCGGTCTCCTCGGCGGCGGCGACCAGACGCTGCGCCACTCCCGGTGAACTGATGTCGCCGGCGACGTAGGCGACCTCGGCTCCGGCCGCCAGTTCGTCGAGCACCGCCCGCTGCTGCTCGGAGGGCTCGCTTCGGCCGTTGAGGACGATCCGCCCGGCGCCGCGCGACACCAGCCAGCGCGCCACGACCGTCCCCAGCCCGCCGAGACCCCCGGTGAGCAGGTAGGAGCCGTCGGCGCGGACCTTGGCATGGCCGTCGCCACAGCCTTGCGGCGTCTCGCCGAGCGAGGCCCGGGTGAGGCGTTCGGTGTAGCGCTGACCGGCGCGCCAGCCGATGATGTCGTCGCGGACCGGGGCCTGCAGTTCGGCCAGCAGCACGCCCACCAGGGCGTCGACGTCATCGGCTGCGTCCAGGTCGACCAGCGTGGCGCCCAGGTCCGGTTCGTCGGCGAGCACCCGGGCCAGTTCGCCGGGGAACCGCCAGGTGCGGACCACGCCCTTGAGCGCGCCGACAGCGGGGTCGCCCGGCTCGTCGGCGCCCACCGCCAGCCCGCCGCGGCTGACCAGCCACAGCCGCGCGCCGTTGGTCCCCGACCAGTCCTGCACGGCCGCCCGGGCCGCCGTAGACGCGGTCCAGATGAGGTCGCGGGCACGGGCCAGCGCTTGCGGGTCGGCCGGGCTTGTTCCGTCGGAGCCGAGCTGTCCGAGGAACACCACGATGCCGGCGGGCGGGTGCGCGGGATCGGCGCCGGCTTGCGCGACCGCCTCGGCCAGCGCCGGCTGGTCGGCGAACGGTCCGGCGATGACCTTGCGGTCCGGACCGGCCAGCCGTGCCGCGAATGCCGCCGCCAGGCGCTCGGTTGCGCCGTCGCCGGCGGCGTCGGGCTCGGTGAGCAGCAGCCAGCTGCCGGCCGCCGCGCCGGTGGGTTCCGGAGCCCGGGCTTCGATCCACTCGGTGGTGAAGAGCTTCTGCTCCAGCGGCACCCGCAGTGAACCCGGGTCGATCGGGTGCAGTTCGACGCCGGTGAGTTCGGCCAGCACGGCTCCCGAGTCGTCGGTCAGGACGATCCGGCCCACTGCCGCCGTGTCGTCGCGGCTGGTCAGCTCGGTGCGGCACCGGACCTGGTGGCCGGTTCGGCCGAGCACCCGCACCGCGGCCACCGCCGTCGGCGCGTAACCGAGACCTTCGGAGTCCCCGTCGGAGATCGCCGCCGCCAGCTGCCGCAGCGCCGCGTCGAGCAGCACCGGGTGCAGTTGGTAGCCGGGGTGGGTGGCGACATCCTCGGGCAGCGTGAGCACGCTGTCGCCGGTGACCGCGTCGTCGCCGGCCTGCTGCGCGGCGGTGATGTCGGCCAGCGCATACCGCGTCCAGGACTGGCCGACGGCCCGGGCGTGGATCTCGACCCGGGTCTGCGCATCCGCGCCGCTGAGCTGGGTGGTGACCTGCATGCCCCCATCGAGCACCAGCGGTTGCTCGATCTGCAGGCCGGTCACGCTGATCGCCTCGACGGGTCTGCCGAGCGCTTGGCTGCCCGCCGCCAGCGCCATCTCGATCAGGGCCGCTGCCGGCAGCACGGTTTGCCCTTGGACCTGCGCGGCCGGCCACGGCAGCAGTTCGGCGCTGAGCTCGGTCTGCCAGATGTGGTCGCGGCCGGTGAGCATCTCGACGTGCGGCCCGAGCAGCGGGTGGACATCCGGCGCCTGCCCGATCCGCGCGGGCGCGGAGATCCAGTGGTGGGCGTGTTGCCAGGGGGTGGGCGGCAGTTCGGCGAAGCCGCCGGCCGTGACGCTGGAAGCCCCGACGCCGAGTTCGGCGAGTTGGAGGTGGAAGCTCACGGTTTCGTCGTCGCCCCGGCGCAGCGTCGAGATCACCGTCGCCGGCTCGGCTGCGGTGGCCTCGACCGTCTCGCTGATCGAGTGTGTCAGTAGCGGGTGGGGGCTGATCTCGATGAAGATGCCGTGCTCGCGTGCCGCGGCGGTGATGGCCTGGGCGACCAACGCCGGTTGACGCACATTGGCGACCCAATAGTCGGCATCGAGCACCGGAACCGGCCCGGCCGGATCAACCACCGTGGAAAAGAACGGAATCCGCGGGGCCGACACAACCAGATCCGCCAACTGCTCCCGCAACTCAGCCAGGATCGGATCCATGAACGCGGTATGCGAGGCCACCTCCATATTGACCCGCCGCGCAAACCGCTCCCGGCCGGCCACCGCCGCGATCACCGCATCCACCTCGGCCGGCAAACCCGCCACCACCGTCTGCCGCGGCGACAAGTACCCGGCCACCTCAACCTGCGGATAACCCGCCAACAACTCCTGCGCTGCCGCGGCATCCAGTTCCAACAGCGCCACCGCCCCGGCACCGGCCTGCCGCGACATCAAGGCCGACCGCGCCGCGATCACCCGCAACCCCTGCTGCGGCGTCAGCGCCCCGGCCACCACCGCCGCAGACACCTCCCCCATCGAATGCCCCACCACCGCATCCGGTTCCACACCATAGGACCGCCACAACGCCGCCAACGCCACCTGCAAGCCCATGATCACCGGCTGCACCTGCGCATCACCGGAAATCTCAGCACCCGAGGCGATCACATCCCGCAGCGAAAAACCCACCTGCGCAACAAAATCCGGCTCCAACTCATCAATCGCCGCCGCAAACACCGGCTCATCGACCAACAACCGCCGACCCATCCCCGCCCAATGCGAACCCTGCCCGGAGAACACGAACACCCGCCGGGTGCCCGCGAGGCGGGGCCGCGGTTCGATGACACCGGCGGCACTGTCCCCGGCGGCCAGCGCGGCCAAGCCGGCCACCGCCGCGGCGCGGTCCCTGGCGCACACGCCCGCGGTGTATTTGAAGCGGCTCCGGTTGTCGCGCAGCGTCTTTGCGACATCGGTCAGCGGTACGTCGGCGCCATCGCCGGCCAGCCAGTCGGCGAGTACGCCGGCCGTGGCCGCGATCCGCGCCGGCGACTTGCCCGAAACCACCAACGTGCTCACCACCGGCTCGGCAACCGGCGACACCGACTCCGACACCGGCGCCTGCTCGACCACCACATGCGCATTGGTGCCCGACACCCCGAACGACGACACCCCCGCCCGACGCGGACGCGACACCGCCGGCCACTCCATCGCCGTGGCCGCAACCTGAAACTTCGACGCCCCCACACCGGCATTCGGCGTCAACGCCGAAAAATTCAAATGCCGCGGAATGAACCCGTGCTGCACCGCCAACACCGTCTTGATGAAACCCGCGACACCGGACGCGGACTCCAGGTGCCCGAGGTTGGTCTTGACCGACCCCAACACCAACGGCGCCGCCGCACCCCGCTCACCGAACACCGCCGCCAACGCATCCAACTCGATCGGATCACCCAGCGCCGTCCCGGTCCCGTGCGCCTCCACATAATCGATATCACCCGGCGACAACCGCGACGCCGCCAACGCCGCCCGCACCACCTTCTGCTGCGCCGGACCCGACGGCACCGTCTGACCCGACGACGGCCCATCCTGATTCACCGCCGAACCCCGCACCACCGCCAACACCCGATCACCATCACGCTGGGCATCCGAGAGCCGCTTGAGCACCACCACCCCGGCACCCTCGCCGCGGACATAGCCATCGGCGCCGGCGTCGAAGGTCTTGCACTGCCCGTCGGGGGCCAACATCCCCCACCGCGAGGTCGCGACGCTGTTCTGCGGCGACAGGATCAGGTTCACCCCGGCCGCCAGCGCCTGATCAGACTCCCGGCGCCGCAGACTCGCACACGCCAGATGAATCGTCACCAACGACGACGAACACGCCGTATCGAGCATGATCGCCGGACCGTGCACACCCAGGAAATAAGCCAACCGGCCGGCCGCGAAGTTCGGTCCGTTGCCGAACGACAGATACGGGTCGACGTCGCGCGGGCCGACCTTCTCGGCTGCGATCAGGGCGTAGTCGTTGGTGGTGAGGCCGACGAAAACGCCGGTCTGGGTGCCCCGAATCGCCTCCTTGGTGATCCCGGCATGCTCCAACGCCTCCCAGGCCACCTCCATCAACAACCGCTGCTGAGGATCCATCGCATCGGCCTCACGCGGCGAAATACCAAAAAACTCCGCATCGAACTCCGCAGGCTGCCACGACGACAAAAACCCACCCTCACGAGAACAAATCGTCCCCGCCACCGAATGATCCGACGAATAAAACGCATCCGCATCCCAGCGATCCGCCGGAACCCGAACAATCCCCGAACCCTCAGCACACAACAACCGCCAAAAACCGGCAGGATCACCCACCCCACCAGGCAACCGACAACCCAAACCCACCACCGCGATCGGCTCGGTATCACCGGCCTCCGCCACCGCCAACCGCGCCGTCAAATCATCAATCTTGCGCAGCGCCTCAGCGACAATCGAACGACGATCCGACCCCCCGGCCGATTCGGCCCTCCCGGCCGACGCGGAACCTATCTCGCTCAACTCAACCTCTCCGAAAGCTGCGCGAGCAGCTCGTCATCGCTCATGTCGTCATAGGCGTCGGCGCTGTCCTGTTCGGCGGCTTCGGCCACCTCCGGCAGGATCGTGGCCAGGTATCCGGTCAGCGCGTCGATGGTCGGGTAGTCGAATACGACTGCGGCCGGCAGGATTTCGCCGAGGCTGTCCGACAGTGATCGCTGCAGCGTCACGCTCATCAGCGAATCCATGCCGGAGGCGAAGAAACCGGCCGTGGGGTCCAGCACGTGGCGCGAGGCCAGGCCCATGGCGGCGACGACCTGCATGGTGACGTGGTCGTGCAGCAACCCCAGGCGCTGCTCGGGTTCGGCTTCGGCCAGGGCGCGGCGGAACTCGGTGGTGACCGGCGCGGATCCGTCGGCGGGTTCGGCGACGGCCAGCAGGTCGTCGACGATGTGCAGCGCCGCCCGGGTGCGGTAGGCGGTGGCCAGCCGTGGCCAGTCCGCCGCCACCACGGTGTGGCGCACCGCGCTGTTCGCGCCGATCACCAGCGGCAACGCCCCGATGGCCACGTCGTCGCTCATCGGCTCCAGACCGGACTCCACGGTCACCTGGCGTTCGATGTCGGATTGGGTGTCGTTCAACGACTTCCACAGCCCCCAGTTGATCGCGGTGGCCGGCAGCCCGGCCGCACGACGCGCGTAGGCGAAGGTGTCCAGGAAGGTGGTGGTCGCGGTGTAGTGCGCCAGCCAGCGCGATCCGGTGATTCCGGAGATCGACGAGAACAGCACGAAGTGGCGCACCGGGTGCCGCAGCGACAGCTTGTGCAGCACTGCGACCACGTCGAGCTTCGGCCGGAACATGGCGGTGACGTCGTCGTCGGTCATGTCGCGCAGCGTCACCGGCCCGCCCGCGAAGGCGGCCACGTGGATGCCCGCCAGCGGCGGCAGGTCGGCGCCGAACCGGTCGAACAACGCGCTCATCGCGGTCTCGTCGGCCGCGTCGGCGGCCACCGTCACCAGTGTCGTCCCCGCCAGCTCGGCCGCCAGCTCGTCGAGCCTTGTCCCCGGGTTGCGCGACACCGCGACGATGGTCTTGGCTCCGCTGGCCGCCAGCTGTCGAACCAGCTGCGGTCCGATGTTGCCGGTGGCGCCGATCACCAGATGGCAGCTGTCCGGGTCGAACTCGACCGGTGCGGCAGCACCGGTGGGCCGGCCCTTGCGCAGCCTCGGAACCCGGCGGACACCGGCGCGGTAGACGATCTGGTCCTCGGTGTCCTCGGCGTCGGATTCGGCGAGCAGGTACCCGGCGACCAGCGACGCCGGAACCGACTCGTCGACGTCGATGACCCGGCCCCAGATCTCGGGATGTTCCAGGGCCAGGCTGCGACCCAGCCCCCACAGCACGGCATGCGCGGGGTTGGCGCGGTCGCCGTCGCCGACGGGTTGGGCGTTGCGGGTCAACAGGAACAGCGTCGCCGGGGCCGGCTGGTTCAGCATGGCCGCGGCGAGTCGCCGTGCCGCGTTGAACGTGTCGTAGGCCGGTGTCGCGCTGAGGTCGGCTGCCGCGGTCGACGGCGCGTAGAGGACACGGCTCGCTCCGCGCAGCGCCGTCGCGAGGGCGGCGGGATCGGCGCCGGCGGCCAGCACCGATGCGTCCAGCGTCGTCACGGCCCCGGGTCGCAGCGCGCCGAGTTCGGCACCCAGATCGTCGCCGCCGATCACCAGCCAGGACTGGCCGGTGGCGGCGGGTTCGGCGGCTTCGCGGCCACCCGATGCACTTTCCGGCCAGCTCAGCTCGCACCACCACTCCGCGGGTACCGCGCCGGCACTGCCGGCCGCGGGAGCCACACCGGACCCGGCCGGCCCGGGACTGCGCCGCATCTCCACGGTGTCGATCCAGTGCCGGGTGTGCTGCCACGGCGTCGCGGGCAGCACCGGGTGCGGTTCGGGCGGATGCGGGGTCTGCGGCGGCTGAGCGGTGTGGGTGCGGTTGAGGTTGGTGTGGAAGCTGATCGCGTCGTCGGCGTTGCGGGCCAAGGTTCCGACGCTGTGGTGGTGGCCGCCGAGCGACTCGCACGTGTCGGCGATGGCATGCGTGAGGATCGGGTGCGCGCTGACCTCGACGAACGTGGTGTGCTCCGCGGCCGCGGCGGTGATGGCCTGGGCCAGCAGCGCAGGCTGGCGGACGTTGCTGACCCAGTAGTCGGCGTCCAGCAGCGGCATACCCCCGGCAGGCATGGCGGTCTCGGTCACGGTGGAGAAGAACGGGATGGTGGCGACCTCGGGAGTCAGGCCCGCCAGTGCTGCTTGCAGTTCGGGCAGGATCGGATCCATCAACGCGGTGTGCGAAGCGACTTCCATGTTGACGCGGCGGGCGAACTTGTTTCCGGCGCTGACCGCCGCGATGACGGCATCCACCGGCGCCACCGGGCCGGCCACCACGGTCTGCTTGGGCGACAGGTAACCGGCCACGCTGACGTCGGGGTAGCCGGCCAGCAGCGCCCCGGTGGCCTCGCTGTCCAGGTTGAGCAGCGCCACCGCGCCCTGCCCGGCCTGCTGCGACATCAACCGGGAACGGGCCGCGATCACCCGGAATCCATCGGCCGTACTCAGTGCCCCGGCAACGACCGCCGCGGTCACCTCACCCATGGAGTGGCCGATGACGGCGTCGGGGTGCACCCCGTGGGAGCGCCACAGTTCGGTCAGGGCCAGTTGGAGTCCCATCAGGACGGGCTGCACCTGCGCGTCACCGCTGATCGCCTCACCGCCGGAGATCACCTGCCACAGCGAGAATCCGACGTGTTCGACGAACACCGGTTCCAGCAGGGCCAGTGCCCGGGCGAACGCCGGTTCGTCGGTGAGCAGTTGCCGGCCCATGCCGGCCCAGTGCGAGCCCTGCCCGGAGTACACGAACACGGTGCCCGGCCCGCACGGCCCGTCGTGCGGGCCGACAACGCCGCTACCCGACCCGTCGCCGGAGGTGCCGGCGGCCAGCGCCTGCAAACCGCGCACCGCCTGCCCCCGGTCGCGGGCGCATACGGTGGCGAACTGCGCTTGCCTGGCGCGGTGGTGGTTGAGGGTGTGCGCGACGTCGGGCAGTTCGATCTCGGCGCCGTCGCCCGCCAGCCAGGCGGCCAGGTCGCCGGCGGCCGCGGCGATCCGCTCCGGGGTCCGCCCCGAGATCACCAGCGTCGTGACCGCCGGATCGGGCTCGCGCGCAGCGATTTTGGCGGGCGGCGCCTGCTCGATCACCACGTGGGCGTTGGTGCCGCCGAAGCCGAACGAGGAGACGCCGGCGCGTCGCGGGTGCTCGGTGGACGGCCAGTCCTGTTGTTCGGCAACGACCTTCAGGCGCAGCTGGTCGAATGAGATGTGCGGGTTGGGCGTGTTGAAGTGCAGGTTGCGCGGGATCTGCCCCCGTTGCACCGCCAGCACCGACTTGATGAAGCCGACCATGCCCGCGGCCGCTTCCAGGTGGCCGAGGTTCGACTTGGCGGCGCCGAGCAGCAGCGGCGCGTCCACCGGGCGTCCTCGTCCCAGCACCGTACCCAGCGCCCGGGCTTCGATCGGGTCGCCGAGCAGCGTTCCGGTGCCGTGGGTTTCGACGTAGTCGACTTCCTGTGCCGGGATTCCGGCGTCGGCGTAGGCCGAGCGCAACACCGCCATCTGGGCGGCCGGATTGGGTGCCAGCAGTCCGTTGGAGTGGCCGTCGGAGTTGATCGCCGATCCGCGGACCACCGCCAGCACCCGGTCGCCGTCGCGGCGTGCGTCGGACAGCCGTTTGAGCACCACCACACCGCAGCCCTCACCGCGGACGAAGCCGTCGGCGTCGGCGTCGAATGCGTGGCATGCGCCGGTCGTCGACAGGGCGCCGCTCTGGTCGAAGCCGCGGAACACCGCCGGGGACATCAGCAGGTTCACCCCGCCGGCGATGGCGGTCTCACACTCGCCGGTCCGCAGGCTCCGGCACGCCAGGTGCAGGGCGACCAGCGATGAGGAGCACGCGGTGTCCACCGTCACCGAGGGCCCGCGCAGGTCCAGGAAGTACGAGAGCCGGTTGGCGATGATGCTCAGGGCGCCGCCGGCGTTGCTCCAGGCGTCCACGCCGGTCAAGTCGGCCGATGCGTGGCAGCCGTACTCGGTGATGCTGGCCCCGACGTACACGCCGGTCTGCGTGCGCCGCAACGAGGTCGCCGGAATGCCGGCGTGCTCCAACGCTTCCCACGCCACTTCCAGCAGCAGTCGCTGTTGCGGGTCCATCTTGACGGCTTCCCGGCTGGAGATCTCGAAGAACTCCGCATCGAAGGCCGCGATGTCGCTCAAGAACGAGCCCCAGCGGGTGGTGCGGGCGATGGCGCCTGAGACCTCGGGCGATCCGTCGTCGAACGGCGCCCACCGATCGGCCGGCACTTCGGTGACCGCGTTGCCGCCGTCGATCAGGAACTGCCACAGCGCATCCGGCGAGTTGATATCGCCGGGGAACCGGCAACCCAGGCCGATCACCGCGATGGGTTCGTCGGTGCCGAACCGGCCGGGCTCGGGTCCGGCCTCCTCGTCGGCGGACTCCGGCTCGATGAGGAACCGCGCCAACTCCGTGACCGACGGATGCTGCCAGAGCTCCACCGGCGACACTTTGCGGCCGAGCAGCTCGGACAGCTCACCGCAGAGCACCACAGCGTCGCGGGATCCGACGCCCAGATCGTTCAGCGACGCGTTGAAGTCGATCTCGTCGGGGCTGCAACCGATATTGGTGACCAGATAGTCGGCCAACCAGTGGCGCAGGGCTTCTTCGTCAAATGCTGCGGTCATGCGGGGAACCCGATTCCCACTAGATCCCGTCCCATCCGGCCGGAGCCGATTCCACGCTGTCGAACAGCTCATTCAACACACTGTCGGCCGACTCGGGCAGCTCCGCGCCGGCGGCAGCCGGGTCGTCGCCGGAGTCCTCCTGCGGCAGCAGTTTGCCGGTCAGGTGGGCCGCCAGCGCCGCAGTCGTCGGGTGGTTCCACAGCATCGTCGCCGACAGCTCCAGGCCGACCAGCGCTTCGATGTCGCGCCGGACCGCCATGGCCATCACCGAGTTGAGGCCGAGCTCGGCGAACGGCCGGTCCAGCGCCAGGTCGGCCTCCGGCATGCGAAGCTCGCGGGCCAGGATGCTGCGCAACCCGATTTCCAGCTCGCTGAGTATCTCATCGGCGGGCAGTTGCGCCCAGTCGCGGGTCGGTCCGCCGGCGTCGGCAACGGCGGATCCGGGTTTCCCGACGGAGCCTTCCGTGGGCAACGGAACCATCACTGCCTGGGCGACGTCGTAGTGCTCGACGTGGTCCCAGGCGGCGAAGGCCTCGGCCGGGGAGATCGGCCGGGAGCCCATCCGCTCCAACTCGTGCAGCACGACGTGGGCCTCGGCGCCGAATCCGAGGTCCTTCCATGCCACCCAGTCCAGGCTGACGCTGTGGCAGCCCCGCCGGTGGCGGGCGCGGGCCAGCCCGTCGAGGTAGGCGTTCGCGCTCGCGTAGGCGCCCTGGCCAGGCACCCCGAACACCGCGCCCGCCGCGGCGGTCATGAAGAAGAAGTCCACGCTCGCCGGCGGGAACAGTTCGTGCAACACCTGGGCGCCGGCGATCTTCGGCCACATGGTGGCCCGCAGCCGGTCGTCGTCGACCTCGGTCAGCAGCTGCCCCTCGGTGATGCCGGCGGCGTGGATGATGCCCCGAATCGGCGGTGCGCCGGCGGCATCCCGGCGGGCCAGCAGCTCGGCCACCGCCTCTCGGGAGCCGATGTCGAGGGCAGCCACGTCGACGCTGACACCGCGGCGCTCCAGCGCGCGGATGGCGGCGATCCGGCGGCGAAGATCGGGCGCGACATCGTCACCGTCCCAGTCGCGCCGGGGCGGCAGGGCGCTGCGCCCGGCCAGCACCAGCCGGCGGGCACCCCGGTCGGCGAGCCACCCGGCCATCAGCAGGCCCAAAGCACCCATACCGCCGGTGATCAGGTAGGCGCCGTCGGGCTGGCACACCATCGGCTCCCGCTGCGGCGGGCCGGAGATCGGGGTGAACGTCGGCGCGAGGAACTGGCCGTCGCGCAGCACCAGGATGGATTTGGCCGGGGTGCGCAGCACCGCCGACAGCGGCGCGACGCCACCGGCGATGCCGACGGGATCTTCGGGCAGATCGACCAGGCCGCCGCAGAGCTGCGGTTGCTCGGCGCGGATCACCCCGGCCAGGCCCCACAGGGCGCTTTGGCGCACCGCGGCATCGGAGCCGGCCTCGTGGACACCCTGGGTGATGATCCACAGTGCCGGCGGGTGGTTCTCCCGCTCGGCGAGCTGGGCCACCAGCTCGGACACCTCGCCGACGAGCCGAGACGCGCAATCCAGGTCGGTCTCGCCCGGCCGGGAGCCGGCGACGTACACGACGGCCTGGGCCTCGGTGATGCCGGCGCAGCGGTGACCGGCTGCGACCAGCCCGCCCCGCAGCGTCTCGGCGGCGTCGCCGTCGCCGAGGACCGCCAGCGTGCCGGGCTGCTCCGGCGTCTGCGGAGCCGCCTCCCAGGGCTGCCAGTCGATAACGTGCGCGATCGAGCTGGGGTCCCCGGTGGGCGCCGCGGTCTCCAGCGCCGTGTAGCGCAGCGACCGAATGTCGACGCAGCATTCGCCGTCGGGCGTGCTCACCGCGATGTCCACGATGAGTTCGCCGTCGTCGCCCTCGCGACGGTGCACGGTGACGCCGGCGCGGCCGTCGGCGGGCGGTTCCCCCAACCGGATGCTGTGGGCCGAGGCCGGCACCATCAGGTCCGGGTTGGCGTCGTCCACCAGCCGTGCGACGTGCAATGCGGCGTCGAGCAGGGCGACCGTACCCGATTGTGCGGCCGCTGCTGCTTCGATGTCGGCCCGCAGCTCCGCCGGGGTCGATCGGCCGGCCCTGAGCGACCAGTCGAACGGGCGGCCTTCACTGCCCCAGGTCAGCCACAGCGAGGTCACCGCGTCGTCATCGAATTGCGTTCCGGCGTGGCCGTTCTTGTGCATCGGCTTGGTGCCGTCGCAGGCGGATTCGCCGCGCGGCGCGATGCGGGCACTGAGGTGTTTGACCCAGCGTGCACCCGCATCGTCGGTGACCGCCTTCGACAAGATGGCGATCGACTCGGCGTCGGCGACCACCTGGACGGTCCGCGGCCGGTCGATGATGATCGGGTGCTCGAAGCGGATGTCGCTGACGGCCGGCTGGCCGCTCGCCTCGACGGCGGCCTCGGACAGCGTTTGCAGCAGCACCGATGCCGGCACCAACTCCACCCCGTTGTTGCGGTGACTGCCGGGATACGGCTTGGACTCCGGCGCCAGCCGCGCCTGCCACAAGTGGACGGTCGGTGTGCTGCCGATCTTGATGTGGGTGCCCAGCAGCACCCCGGGACGGGGCGCGGATTCGGCTGCGCTGACCGAGTTCTCGATCTCCAGCCAGTGCCGGGTGTGCCGCCACGGCGTGGTGGGCAGCACCGGGTGCGGCTCGGGCGGATGCGGCAGGTCCCGGGGTTTGAGTGGGTGCGCACTGTTGAGGTGCTGGTGGAATCCGACGGTGTCGTCGCCGTCGCGCACCAACGTCGCGACGCTGCGGTGCGGAATCGCCTCCAGGTTCTCGTCGATGGTATGCGTCAGTAGCGGGTGGGGGCTGATCTCGATGAAGATGCCGTGCTCGCGTGCCGCGGCGGTGATGGCCTGGGCGACCAACGCCGGTTGACGCACATTGGCGACCCAATAGTCGGCATCGAGCACCGGAACCGGCCCGGCCGGATCAACCACCGTGGAAAAGAACGGAATCCGCGGGGCCGACACAACCAGATCCGCCAACTGCTCCCGCAACTCAGCCAGGATCGGATCCATGAACGCGGTATGCGAGGCCACCTCCATATTGACCCGCCGCGCAAACCGCTCCCGGCCGGCCACCGCCGCGATCACCGCATCCACCTCGGCCGGCAAACCCGCCACCACCGTCTGCCGCGGCGACAAGTACCCGGCCACCTCAACCTGCGGATAACCCGCCAACAACTCCTGCGCTGCCGCGGCATCCAGTTCCAACAGCGCCACCGCCCCGGCACCGGCCTGCCGCGACATCAAGGCCGACCGCGCCGCGATCACCCGCAACCCCTGCTGCGGCGTCAGCGCCCCGGCCACCACCGCCGCAGACACCTCCCCCATCGAATGCCCCACCACCGCATCCGGTTCCACACCATAGGACCGCCACAACGCCGCCAACGCCACCTGCAAGCCCATGATCACCGGCTGCACCTGCGCATCACCGGAAATCTCAGCACCCGAGGCGATCACATCCCGCAGCGAAAAACCCACCTGCGCAACAAAATCCGGCTCCAACTCATCAATCGCCGCCGCAAACACCGGCTCATCGACCAACAACCGCCGACCCATCCCCGCCCAATGCGAACCCTGCCCGGAGAACACGAACACCGTACCGGGCCCGGGCAGCACCGTTGCCGGCTCGACGACGCCGGGTGCGGACTCTCCGGCGGCCAGCGCGCTCAGACCGGCGATGGCCTGTCGGTGGTCCCGGGCGGCGACGGTGGCGAACTTCTGATGGCGCGTCCGGTGGTGGTTGAGCGTGTGGGCGACCTCGGTCAGCGGTACGTCGGCGCCATCGCCGGCCAGCCAGTCGGCGAGTACGCCGGCCGTGGCCGCGATCCGCGCCGGCGACTTGCCCGAAACCACCAACGTGCTCACCGCCGGCTCGGCAACCGGCGACACCGACTCCGACACCGGCGCCTGCTCGACCACCACATGCGCATTGGTGCCCGACACCCCGAACGACGACACCCCCGCCCGACGCGGACGCGACACCGCCGGCCACTCCATCGCCGTGGCCGCAACCTGAAACTTCGACGCCCCCACACCGGCATTCGGCGTCAACGCCGAAAAATTCAAATGCCGCGGAATGAACCCGTGCTGCACCGCCAACACCGTCTTGATGAAACCCGCGACACCGGCAGCCGATTCCAGGTGCCCGAGGTTGGTCTTGACCGACCCCAACACCAACGGCGCCGCCGCACCCCGCTCACCGAACACCGCCGCCAACGCATCCAACTCGATCGGATCACCCAGCGCCGTCCCGGTCCCGTGCGCCTCCACATAATCGATATCACCCGGCGACAACCGCGACGCCGCCAACGCCGCCCGCACCACCTTCTGCTGCGCCGGACCCGACGGCACCGTCTGACCCGACGACGGCCCATCCTGATTCACCGCCGAACCCCGCACCACCGCCAACACCCGATCACCATCACGCTGGGCATCCGAGAGCCGCTTGAGCACCACCACCCCGGCACCCTCGCTGCGGACATAGCCATCGGCGCCGGCGTCGAAGGTCTTGCACTGCCCGTCGGGGGCCAACATCCCCCACCGCGAGGTGGCAATGCTGTTCTGCGGCGTCAGCATCAGGTTCACCCCGGCCGCCAGCGCCTGATCGGACTCCCGGCGCCGCAGACTCGCACACGCCAGATGAATCGTCACCAACGACGACGAACACGCCGTATCGAGCATGATCGCCGGACCGTGCACACCCAGGAAATAAGCCAACCGGCCGGCCGCGAAATTGGCGGCGTTGCCGAAGGGAACGTAGGGATCGATATCGGCGGCCTGGATATTGCCGATCATGTCGAGGGCGTAGTCGCTGGTGGTCATGCCGACGAAAACGCCGGTCTGGGTGCCCCGAATCGCCTCCTTGGTGATCCCGGCATGCTCCAACGCCTCCCAGGCCACCTCCATCAACAACCGCTGCTGAGGATCCATCGCATCGGCCTCACGCGGCGAAATACCAAAAAACTCCGCATCGAACTCCGCAGGCTGCCACGACGACAAAAACCCACCCTCACGAGAACAAATCGTCCCCGCCACCGAATGATCCGACGAATAAAACGCGTCCGCATCCCAGCGATCCGCCGGAACCCGAACAATCCCCGAACCCTCAGCACACAACAACCGCCAAAAACCGGCAGGATCACCCACCCCACCAGGCAACCGACAACCCAAACCCACCACCGCGATCGGCTCGGTATCACCGGCCTCCGCCACCGCCAACCGCGCCGTCAAATCATCAATCTTGCGCAGCGCCTCAGCGACAATGGCCCGGCGATCCGGCCCCCCGGCCGGTACAGCGTTCATCTCGCTCAACTCAACCTCCCCGAAAGCCGCGCGAGCAGCTCGTCATCGCATCACACAGACCGAGCGGAAGTATCCAGTCGGTCGAATCCGTCCCGCTGGTAGATCTCCACGCAGCTGGAGCGGCGGATCTTGCCGCTGGTCGTGATCGGGATGGCGCCTTGCGGAACCAGAACCAGATCGCCGATCGCCAGGCCGTGCGCCTTCGACAGCGCGGCCGTGACCTTCCGCCTCACCTCGTTCAGCCTGTCGGCGACCTCCTCGTCCGAGCCCCCCTTGTTCTTGAACTCGGCGATCGTAACAAGCTGCTCCGACCTACTGTTCGATACGGATACCGCAGCGACACGCCCGCCGGTGATCTCCTGCACGGTGGCCTCGATGTCGTCCGGGTAGTGGTTCTTGCCGTCGACGATCAGCAGGTCCTTGATCCGGCCGACGATGTAGAGCTCGCCGCTGGAGATGACGCCGAGGTCGCCGGTCTTGAGCCAGGGGCCCTGCGGCGTGCCGGGCGACGGGTCGGCCAGCTTGCCGCCGAAGGTGCCCTCGGTGGCCTGCTGGTTGTGCCAGTAGCCGGCGGCCAGGTTGGGGCCGTACGCCCAGATCTCGCCGACCTTGCCCTCCGGGTTCTCGGTCTGGGTGTCGGGGTCCACGATGCGGACCGTGCAGGCCCGCGGCACACCGCAGCTGACCAGCTCGACGCCGCCCTCGGGTCCGCTCGGCTCGGCGATGCCGTCAGCGAGCTTGGTGTAGTCGAAGCGCGGGGTCGGTGGCGGGCTGCCCGGGGTGTTCGACGTCAGGTAGACGGTGGCCTCGGCCAGGCCGTAACCGGGCCGCAGCGCCGCCGGGTTGAGGTTGAACTTGGCGAACCGGTCGACGAGCCGGCGCAACGTCGCCGCGTGCACCCGCTCGGCGCCGAACGCAAAGGTGTGGACCTGACCCAGGTCGAGACCTGCCATGTCCTCGTCGGAGGTACGCCGGACGGCCAGCTCGTAGGCGAAGTTGGGTCCACCGGTGTAGGCGTTGGGATAACTGGCCACCAGCTGCATCCAGCGGGCCGGCTTGGCCAGGAACGCCATCGGGCTGAAGATCACCGCCTGGTGCCCCCCGACCAGCGGGAAGATGATGCCGCACATCAGGCCCAGGTCATGGTAGAAGGGCAGCCATGCCACCAGGGTGGTGTCGGCCGGCACCGTCTTGCCGCGGTCCTCGAAGGTGTCGGCGATCATCTGCCGCATGTTCTCGATCGCGTTGTGGTGGCCGACCATGACACCGGCGGGGGTGCGGGTCGAACCGGAGGTGTACTGGAGGAAGGCGATTTTGGTGTGCGCGGTGGTGGTGGGCGCCACCGGCGGCTCGGAGTCGAGGTCCAGCGCGTCGACCTCGATCACCACCGGCGGTTTCCCGCCCAGGTCACGGATCGAGTTGGCGATGTCGCCGACCGCCGCCGACGTGGTCAGGATCGCCGCCGGTGCGCAGTCGCGCAGCGCGGCCGAGACCCGCTCGTCGTGCGCGCCGAACATCGGCACCGGCAGCGGCACGGCGATCATTCCCGCCTCCAGCGCGCCGTAGAAACCGATGATGTACTCCATGCTCTGCGGGGCCAGCAGCGCCACCCGGTCGCCGGGCGAGGCACAGGTCGCCAACTCGGCGGCCACCACCTGCGCCCGGTCACGCAGCTGCGACCAGGTCACCGTCTCGCGGTAGCCCTCCGGGTCGACGTCGAAGTCGATGAAGGTGTACGCAGGCGCATCCGGCTTTTCCCGGGCACGGTCGGCCAACAGGCTCGGGATGTGCGATTGAGTAACCGGCATAGCGATGATTTCTCCTTGTGCTGTCAGGTCCGCGGACCTCACCTGCTCAGTAGTTCGGCCCCGTCCAGAGTCGTCACGTGTGGCGTCCGAACTGACGGTTTCGCTGCGCGGCGCCCCTGCACAGCGGAGGTATGCAATTGGATTAGCGACATTTGGGATGCTTCCCTGGGATCGGGTCCGGTGGGCAACGTGGCGCGGCCCGCTCAGCGCAGTGCTGCAGCCTCACCCGGGGCCGGTTGCCCGCCATGCCGGTCGAAGAGGAGGGCGGGTACGTCCGGTCGCCGAGATCGCGCGGCCCATGCGGCCGGAACGGGTGGTTCGACCATCGACACGGGTACCCCTTCTGGATGCTTGGAACCTACGCAAAAACTCCTTGGACCCCGACATCCCAGGCGTTTCCCTCCCGCGGAGGCTACCACGTAGGCACTGTTGACAAGGAATTTCTAGGTCCCATACAGCGCGAACAAGGCAGACCCGGCATGTTAGCGCAGAGATCGCTAACAGCACCAGCGGTCACACCGGTACCAACAGCAAACTCACAGTCAAGCCGGGCGTGGCCGCGCTCGCCGGTCATCGTTGGCAGTAGGCCGCCAGCTTCGCCTCGATGTCGCCGACCAGTTCCGGCAAGTGGTCGTTGAGGTAGAAGTGGTGGCCCGGCGCGGTGAACGTCCTGGCGCTGAACTCCGCGGTGGTGCGCTCGGCCCAGGGGGCCACCTTGTCGGCGGTCGCGACGTCGTCTTCGTCGCCGTGGAAAGCGACGATGGGGCACGACACCCGGGCCTCCGGCGGGCAGTCGTAGTTGGCGATGGCTTTCAGCCCGCGCAAGGTCGGGAGGATTTTCACCGCGAACTCCTCGTTCTCCAGGAACTCGGGGTTGACCCCGGTCATCTGGCTGACGGCCTCGAGCAGGCCGCGATCGGAGTCCCCGATGTTGTCGTACCCCGCCCGCCCCGGCGCCCCCGCCGCGGAGACGAACAACGCCGCGATCCTGGTGCCGTTCGCTTCGAATCGGCGAGCCACCTCGAAGGCCAGCAGGGCGCCCATGCTGTGGCCGAAGAAGGCGGCGCACTCGTCGGCCGGCGGAGCCAGCTTCTCGCAGACCCGGTCGGCGAGGTCCTCGATACTGGTGAAGGCGCCGAGGTCGTGGTTACCGCCCTTGCCGGGGTACTGCACTCCGATGCGTTTGACGTCGGTGGTGAACGCTTTGGAGAAGGGAAGGTAGTACTGCGGCGATCCGCCGGCGTGCGGGAAGATGTAGAGCTTCGGCGTACGGTCAGTCACTCGCGCAACATTAGCGGTCGCCGTCGGCCGCCCCGCTACCCGATTGCCGCCGCCGCGTCGCCGAACGGGGCTCCCAGCAGCGGGACCGCGTCGATTCCCCGCCGACGTCCACGCGCGACGGCGCGGCGGACCAGCGCGGCCACCCCGACGAACCCCGCATGATCCAGCGCCACGAACGGAGTCAGCAGCCGGTTGTGCACGAATCCGAACGCCAGCCCGGTCGCCGGATCGGCCCACCCCATCGAGCCGCCCAGCCCGACATGGCCGAAGCCGGGCATCACCTGGCCGAACGGGATCGCGTGATAGCCGAGGTGGAAGGCCAGCGGAACGCCGACGGTGCGGTCCCATTCGAGGGTGCGCCGACCGGTCAGACCGTCCACCAGCCGGCGCGACAGGAACCGGGCGCCGTCAAGCTGCCCGCCGTTGGCCAGCGCACCGTAGAGGCGCGCCAGTCCCCGTGCGGTGGCCACACCGTTGAGCGAGGCCGCCTCGGTGTCCAGGAACGGGACGTCGCCGCGCACGGTGTCCATCACCCCGGGGAAGTAGAACGCGCCGAATCCCCCATACGGCAGCATGGCGGCCGCCTTGGGTGCCACGAAGTCGACGATCGGGTTCCGCCGGCTGCGCTGCGGCATGATGATCTCCGCGGCGACGGTCGGGCAGGCGGCGGGCGGACGGCCCAGATGCAGGCCGTCGGTGTTCAGCGGCGCGGCCAGCTCGGCGCGAAACAGCTCACGCATGCCGGTACCGGTGACCGCCCGGGCCAGCCCGGACATCAGCCAGCCGTAGGTCAGCGCATGATAGGCGGGCTTGCCGAATTCGCGTCCCGGCGCCGCGGCCGCCATCCGGGCCTCCATCGTGGCGTGGTCGAGTAGGTCCGCCCTGCTGGCGCCCTGCAGATGGGTCAGCCCGACCCGGTGGCCCAGCAGCTGCCGGACGGTGATCCCGGCCTTGCCGTTGGCGCCGAACTCCGGCCAGTACTGCGCGACCGGCACGTCGTAGTCGATCAGGCCCCGGTCAACCAGGCGGTGGATGACCGTCGATGCGGCACCCTTGGTCGCCGAGAACACCATCGCGCCGGTGTCGACCGACCAGGGCACCCGGCCCGCGCGGTCCGACCACCCGGTCCACACGTCGACGACCGGCCGGCCGTCCAGGTACACCGCCAGGGCGCCGCCGCCGTAACGGCGACCGGGGAACATCGCGGCGAAAGCGCGCACGGCACAGGCAAAGTTCGGGTCGGCCGCGCCGTGGACGTTCGCCGGAAGCGCGTTGCGGCGAGCGCCGGGATGCTGCGTCATGGCTGGGAATCTACCTCGCGGCCGGTGCGCATAAGCCGTGTTACCGCGCGAGTCGGGGCCCGAGCCGGCTAATGCCAGATGGCGTCGAGGATTCGCTGGGCGGCCAGTGCGGGGGTCAGATCACCGCTGAGCACCTGCCGTTCGGCCTCGGCGCGCATCGCGCGCACCGCCGGGTCCGACAGCGCCCGTTCCAGCACCGCGTCGGCCACCAGCTGCCGGGTCCAGTCCACCTGCTGGGCGCGGCGCCGGGACTCGAATTCGCCGGCGTCGATCAAGGTCTGCCGGTGCCGCTCGATGGCGTCCCAGACTTCCGCCAGCCCGCTGCCCTCGACCGCGCTCATCGTCAGAACCGGTGGACGCCACAGGGTTTCACGCGGATAGATGAGCCGGATCGCGGCCGACAGCTCTCGCGCGGCCAGCCGCGCCTCGGCGAGATGCTCGCCGTCGGCCTTGTTGACCACCACGAGGTCGGCCAGCTCCAGCACACCCTTCTTGATGCCCTGCAACTGATCGCCGGTACGGGCCAGCGTCAAGAAGACGAAGGTGTCGACCATGCCCGCGACCGTCACCTCGGACTGGCCGACGCCGACGGTCTCGATGAGGATCACGTCGAAGCCGGCGGCCTCCAGCAGCACCACGGTCTCGCGGGTGGCCTTGGCGACGCCGCCCAGGGTGCCCGACGTCGGCGACGGGCGGATATAGGCGTCCGGGTGTGCCGCCAGCCGCTGCATCCGGGTCTTGTCGCCCAGGATCGAACCGCCGGTGCGCGTCGAGGACGGGTCGACCGCAAGCACCGCGACCCGGTGGCCGCGCTCGATGAGATGCATCCCGAGCGCCTCGATGGTCGTCGACTTGCCGACCCCGGGAACTCCGGTGATCCCCACCCGCCGGGCTGTCGAGTCCGGGTCCGCCTGCTGTCCGGGCGACAGCGCCAGCAGCAATTCCTGAGCCTGCTCGCGGTGATCGGCGCGGGTGGACTCGACCAGTGTGATGGCCCGGGGCAGCACGGATCGATCACCGGCGCGCACCGCGGCCGCCAAGTCGGCGACGCTGTCGCCCATGTTGTCAGCCATCTATTTCTGGTCTGCGACCGGTCCGTCCGGTCCGCCGAGCTCATCAAGGACCTCATCGAGGACATAGCCTCGCTGCGACGCGAGCGTCTGCAACAGGTCCGCGGCGGCGTCGGCGATCACCGTGCCCGGCGGGAAGATCGCGGTCGCCCCGGCGGCATAGAGCTCGTCGAAGTCGCCGGGCGGGATCACCCCGCCCACCACGATCATGATGTCGGGCCGGCCCACCTCGGCCAACGCGTCGCGCAGCGCCGGCACCAGCGTCAGATGCCCGGCCGCCAGCGATGACACCCCCACCACATGCACGTCGTTGTCGGCGGCCTGCCGCGCCACCTCGTCGGGGGTGGAGAACAGCGCGCCGACGTCGACGTCGAATCCGATGTCGGCGAACGCGGTGGCGATGACCTTCTGGCCCCGGTCGTGTCCGTCCTGCCCCATCTTGGCGATCAGGATGCGAGGCCGGCGGCCGTCGGCTTCGGCGAACTTCTCCACCAGGGCGGTTGCGCTAGAGATGTTGCTGCCCTTCCCGACTTCATCACGGTAGACGCCTGAGATGGTACGGATCTCGGCCTGGTGGCGCCCGTAAACCTTCTCCAGCGCATCGGAGATCTCTCCGAGGGTGGCCTTGGCCCGGGCGGCGTCGATGGCCAGCGCCAGCAGGTTGTTGCCCAGCCCGTCCTCCCCTTGTGGGCCGATAGGCCCTGAGAGCGCAGCCGCCCGGGTCAGCTCGGCCAGCGCCGCCTGGCAGGCCGCCTCGTCGCGTTCGGCGCGCAACTGCTCCAGTTTGGCCAGCTGTTCGGCGCGCACCCGGCTGTTCTCGACCTTGAGCACCTCGATCTCGGTGTCCTCGGCGACCTGGTACTTGTTGACGCCGATCAGCGGCTGGCGCCCGGAGTCGATGCGCGCCTGGGTACGGGCGGCGGCCTCCTCGATGCGCAGCTTCGGGATGCCGTCGCTGATGGCCTGGGCCATGCCACCGTGGGCTGCCACTTCCTCGATGTGGGCGCGGGCCCGCTGTGCCAGCTGGTGGGTGAGCCACTCCACGTAATAGGACCCGCCCCACGGGTCGATCGGCCGGGTGGTGCCCGATTCCTGTTGCAGCAGCAACTGGGTGTTGCGGGCGATGCGGGCGGAGAAGTCGGTGGGCAGTGCCAGCGCCTCATCGAGGGCGTTGGTGTGCAGCGATTGGGTGTGACCTTGGGTGGCGGCCATCGCCTCGATGCAGGTGCGGGCCACGTTGTTGTAGACGTCCTGGGCCGTCAGCGACCACCCCGAGGTCTGCGAATGGGTACGCAGCGACAGCGATTTCGGATTCTTCGGGTTGAACTGGGCGACCAGCTCACTCCACAGCAGCCGGCCGGCACGCAGCTTGGCGACCTCCATGAAGAAGTTCATCCCGATGCCCCAGAAGAACGACAACCGGGGCGCGAACTTGTCGATGTCCAGGCCGGCGTCCAGGCCGGCCTTGATGTAGTCCACACCGTCGGCCAGCGTGTAGGCCAACTCCAGATCGGCTGTGGCACCGGCCTCCTGGATGTGGTAGCCCGAGATCGAGATCGAGTTGAACTTGGGCATCTTCGCGCTGGTGTAGCCGAAGATGTCGGAGATGATCCGCATCGACGGCTTCGGCGGGTAGATGTAGGTGTTGCGGACCATGAACTCTTTGAGGATGTCGTTCTGGATGGTGCCGGCCAGCTTCTCCGGCGGCACTCCCTGCTCCTCGGCGGCCACCACGTACAGCGCCAGAATCGGGAGCACCGCACCGTTCATCGTCATCGACACGCTGACCGTGCTCAGGTCGATCCCGTCGAACAATTGCCGCATGTCGAGGATGGAATCGATTGCCACACCGGCCATTCCGACGTCGCCCTGCACCCGGGGGTGATCCGAGTCGTAGCCGCGGTGGGTGGCCAGGTCGAACGCCACCGACAGGCCCTTCTGCCCGGCCGCGAGGTTACGCCGATAGAAGGCATTGGAGTCCGCGGCGGTGGAGAAACCGGCGTATTGGCGGATCGTCCACGGCTGGTTGACGTACATCGTCGGATACGGCCCGCGAACGAACGGAGCCTCGCCGGGGAAGCTGTCCAGCGGATAGCCGTCGGCGAGCACGGCGGCGCGATCGGCGGCGGTGTAGACCGGCTTGACCGCGATGCCTTCCGGGGTATGCCACTCCAGCTGCTCGGGTGTGTAGCCGTGAGCGGCCGCGGCGGCCGCGACGTGCTCGGCGACGGCGGTAGCAGAGACTTCAGCCACCGGTGCGCTGTGCTGATCCCCGTGCAGCGCGACGTCAGCGAAGCTGCCGAGGGTGCTGTGTGAGGTGCTGGCGGTCATGGTTCTCAAGCCCCCAATCGGGTAAGTAGGTCCGACAACGCCTGCACCGCATCAATTTTCATGGTCAGGTAGTCGTCCGGCTTCGGGTCGGTGTCGGCGTTGGCCGCCAGTGCTTTCGCCGGTCCTGCCAGGTAGACCCGCTCGATCCCGGCGGAGCGGGCGGCTGCGATGATCCCGGCGGCTTCGGCGCCGTACCGGGCGTCGCTGCCACACACCACCGCCACGGTCGGCGACCCGGCCGGCAAGCCGGCGCGTTCCACTGCCGCTGCCAATCCGTCGGCGTCCACCGTGCCGGGGTTGACCACGTCGATGCCGCCGGAGGCCAGTAGGTTGGCGGCAAACGTCGTCCGGACGTTGTGCTCCGCCATCGGGCCCAGCGGCAACAGCAGCACCTGCGGCCGTGCGCCGGTGCGGGCCAGGTACGCGTCGGAGCGGTCGCGCAGCGCCTCGAACTGCGCGGCGTAGCGTCGCAACCCCGGCTGGGTGGCCTCGGTCGCCGATGGCGGCAACGGCGGCTCGGCCAGGTTGGGGTACTCGTTGACCCCGGTGATCGCGTTGCGCCGGTGCGCGATGTCCTCGGCCCGGGCCGCGGCGACGCCGGCGATCCGCTCGGCGATGTGTTCGCGGGCGGCTTCGAATCCCCCGAGCGCCTCGATCTCCTGGAACTGCCGCCACGCCTGTTGCGCCAGCTGCTCGGTGAGATCCTCGACGAACCAGGAGCCGCCGGCCGGGTCCAGCACCTGGCCCAGGTGCGATTCCTCGAGCAGCAGCAGCTGGGTGTTGCGGGCGATGCGCCGGGAGAAGGCGGCCGAGGCGCCGGGCTGGCCGCCGTTGATGGCGCTGTCGAACGGCCACACCAGGACGGTGTCCGCGCCGCCCACGCCCGCCCCGAACGCGGCCAGCGTGGTCCGCAGCATGTTCACCCACGGGTCGCGTTGCGTCATCATCGCCAACGATGTCTCGGCATGGACGACGGCGGCGCCGGCCTCCGGCGCCCCGGCCACCTCGGCCACCCGCGCCCACAGCTGGCGCGCCGCCCGGATTTTGGCGATCGTCATGAACTGGTCGTCGTCGGCGGCGAGCCGGAAACCGATCTGACCGATGGCGTCGGCGATCGGCAGGCCGGCGTCGGTGAGCGCCCGCAGGTAGGCAACCGCGGCCGCCAGGCCGGCGGCCAATTCGCCGGCCGCACCGGCGCCCAGGTTGTGCACCGCCGGCCCGTTGACGGCGATCGCGCGGACACCGCGGTTGCCGGCGGTGCGCGCCGCCACGGCGACCACCTCGTCGATCGCCGGAGCCGGCACCCCGGTCAGGGCGGCGATCAGCGGGTCGGCGCCCAGATCCAGCGACAGGTTGGCACGGTTGTCCGGGTCGAGACCGTCGACCAGCGCCAGCATGGTGTCGGCCGCGGCGGTGTAGTCACCGGCTCCGGCGCCATCGAGGAGCACCGGGACCAACTGCAGGTAGACGTCGTCGAAGACCCGCCGCAGCTCATCGGCCGGAACGCCGCCGTCGCCGACCCGCACCACCAGCGCGCTGACCCCTTCGGTCAGGGCGCCCAGCACCACACCGTTGACGTCGGCCCCCGTCGCCGGCCCGTTGCCGGGGAAACGCTCGGCGACCTTCCAGCCGCTGTTGACGTCGCGCAGCGCGTCGGCGCCACGCACGTAGGGCCACCGGCCGGGCAGCGGCTGCTCCGGCAGCGCATCGAAGCCGGTGTAGAGCGCCCGGATCGCGAAGCCGTCCGGCCCCGCTACCGGGGTGTCCAACAGCCGCTCGGGCTCGCCGCCGGTCTCGGAGTCGATATCGGCCGGTTCGCGGCGCGAGCTCTTGGCCAGCACCCCGGCCACCGCGGCACGCCAGCGGGCCCGGGCTTCCTCCATGCCGGCGGGTTCTGCGGACACGTCGATGGACACCGGCGACTCCTGTTATTACTCGTGAGTAACTGATGGATCGCTACTCGGCACGTGTTAACCAGGCTAAATGATGGCGCTCGACGGGTGCGGCGGAGGTGCGCCGGACGCCAAAACTGCCGTCGTGCGACGCAATTCGTTAACCATCGGGCCGTACCCTGAGGGCCGTGAAGACCGCCGCGACCGGAATCCCGCAGGCGCTGCGCAGCGCCTGGCCGGCACTGGTGACAATCGCCCGTCAGGTGGCGGTGTGGCGATTGGCGTTGACCACGGCGGTGATCGTGACCCTGGTCGCGGTGGCACTGCTGGTCCCGGTGCCCACCGCCGTGCAGTTGCGGGACTGGGCGCAGACGCTCGGCCCGTGGTTTCCGCTGGCGTTTCTGACCGCGCACACCGTGGTCACCGTGCTTCCGTTCCCCCGTACCGCCTTCACACTCGCCGCCGGCCTGCTGTTCGGGCCCTGGCTGGGCATCGTGCTGGCGGTGTCGGCCAGCGCGCTGAGCGCCGTGACGGCGCTGATCCTGATGCGGGTGTTCGGTTGGCAGCTGAGCCGGGTGGTGCGTCATCCGCGGATGCACTCGCTGGACGCCCGGCTGCGCGAGCGCGGCTGGCCGGCGGTGGTGTCGCTGCGGTTGATTCCGGCGATCCCGTTCTCGGTGATCAACTATGCCGCCGGCGCGTCGGCGGTGCGATTGCTGCCGTACACGGTGGCCACCCTGATCGGGTTGCTACCGGGCACTGCCGCGGTGGTGGTGCTGGGCGACGCCCTCACCGGCGATGTGAGCCCGCAGCTGTTCGCCGTGTCGGCGTGCACGGCCGCGGTCGGGGTGGCACTGCTGGTGTATGAAGTGCGCAGCCACCGCCGCCACCGGGGCGCCTGCGATACCAGCGCCACCACCGAGGCCGCCGAGCCGGCAGTGACGTGCTGAACATGTCCATCCTCGCCGAGGCCGCCAGCCGACTCCTGCGATCGAGGCGGCTGACGCGGGCGCCGATCTGGCTATACCGGGCACGCCTGGGCGGCCTGCTCGGGGGCCGGCTGCTGATGCTCGAGCACATCGGGCGCAATACCGGTGCGCGCCGCCACGTCGTGCTGGAGGTTCTCGAAGCCCGCGGCAATCCCGCTGACAGCTATGTCGTCGCCTCGGGTTTCGGAGACCGGGCCCAGTGGTTCCGCAACGTCACCGCCGACCCGCGGGTACGGGTCTACGCCGGTAGCCGGGCGCCCGCACCGGCGACCGCACGGGTATTGGATCAGCGCGAGGCGGACCGCGTGCTGGGCGACTACATCCGGCGACACCCCCGCACCTGGGAGCAGTTCAGCGCGGTGCTCGAACGGACGTTGGGCACCCCGGTCAGCGCGACCGACACGGCGCTGCCGATGGTCGAGCTGCGGCTGGACCGATGACCTGGCGCAACGCGTCCTGGCAAACAACACGAAGGCCTCCCCAATCCGGCAACAATTCGGTGTAAACCGGCATCCGCACATCGAGAAAATGTGTAAGCCCCCGTTAAAGTATTCGTTGGTGTCATGTGCCGGTACGGCACGAATTCGAGCGGTGCTCGACGGAGCGAAGGGACCGGATCAATGGCTGATCGGAACGCCGCGGTGCGCAAGTATTTGACTGAAATGATCGGCACGTTCGTTTTCATGTTCGCGGTGATCGGCATCGTGCTGGGCGGATCCGAATGCGTCGCCGCCACCGCACTGGGCATCGGTGCTGTGCTGATGGTGATGGTGTACGCCAGTGGGCATATATCGGGAGGCCACCTGAACCCAGCGGTGTCGATCGCCGCCTATTTGCGGGGCGCGCTGCCATTGGGCGATCTCGGGCCCTACATCGTTGCCCAGTTGGTTGGCGCCCTCGCCGCATTCGGAGTGGGATTCGGGCTGTGGCACGACAAGTACTCCACCGGCACCCTTGATCTGAGTGGGGCCGTCTGGCCGGCATTCCTGGCCGAATTGGTGTTCACATTCGCGCTCTGCTACGTGGTGCTGCACACCGCAACCAGCAAAGACAGCGCCGGCAATAGCTTCTACGGCCTGGCGATCGGTTTCATCGTGACGGTCGGGGTGGTGGCGGTCGGCGCCATCTCCGGTGCCGCGTTCAACCCGGCCATCACCTTCGGGCTGATGCTGTCGGGCGTCTTCGCCTGGAAGTTCCTCTGGGTCTACCTGCTGGCCCAGGTGCTCGGCGCGGTTGTGGCCGCCTACGCCTACAAGGCCACCAGCCTCGACGACCACACCGCCCCCCGCCACGAACACACCGCCGCCCGCAGGGGTTGACGACTCGTTACGGCTCCAGGGCCCGTACGCCGCTGCTCGCGGTATGCGGGCCCTGCACCGTCATGACGGCGAACACGGCCAGCAGCAGCACCGCTGGAACGATGTTCGCCGCGCGGTTGCGTACCCACAGCTGGATGCCGAGCGCCCCGGCGAAATACGCCGTCAGCATCGCGGTGGTGGCGCGGGCGACACCCGGGAAGCGGAACACCGATCCCAGTCCCAGCGCGGCGGCGGCCTTGGCCACCGGAACGGCCCAACGGACCTCGGGCGGGATGCGCATGGCATCCATGTTCTTGGCGACATAGGGCACCGGGATCGCCGATGCCACCGCATCACCCGCCAGGAACGCGGCCAGCGCCGCGTAGGTGGGCCTGGCGGTCAGCGCGCTCACGCCATGCCGGGATCGAGCTGGGGCGGCAGTATCGCCCCCTCGACCGGCTTGCGCGCATCGGCCTCGGCCTTGGCGACCGCCTGGGCGATCGCCGGGTCGGTCTGGGTGGTGAACCAGTCGGCGACCTCTTCGCTGTCGTCTTCCGGACGCGCCGGGGTGTCGTCGACCGGCGACGGCTGGTAGCGGAAGACGCCGTCCTCGTCCGGTGCTCCCAGCAGCTTGGTGAAGCCCTGCAACGCGCTGCCGAAGTCGCTGGGCACCACCCAGACCTTGTTGGCCTCACCGCGGGCCATCTCCGGCAGCACCTGCAGGTACTGGTAGGCCAGTAGCTCGGGCGTGGGCCGGCCGGCCTTGATCGCCGCGAAGGTCTTCTCGATGGCCTTGGCCTGGCCCTGCGCTTGCAGGTAGGCCGCGGCCCGCTCACCCTGGGCCCGCAGCATCCGGGATTGCCGCTCACCCTCGGCAGCCAGGATCGACGCCTGTTTGGCGCCCTCGGCGGTGAGGATCTCGGCTTGCTTCTCCCCCTCGGCCTGTTTGATCGCGGCTTCCCGCTGCCCCTCGGCGGTGAGGATCATCGCTCGCTTCTCCCGGTCCGCCTTCATCTGCTTCTCCATCGATGCCTGGATCGAGGGCGGCGGATCGATGCTGCGGAGCTCCACCCGGGCCACCCGCAGTCCCCAGCGGCCGGTCGCCTCGTCGAGCACACCGCGCAGTTGGCTGTTGATCACCTCACGCGAGGTCAGCGTCTGTTCCAACGTCATCCCGCCGACGACGTTGCGCAGCGTGGTGGTGGTCAGCTGCTCGACGCCGACGATGTAGTTGCTGATCTCATACACCGCGGCCTTGGGGTTGGTGACCTGGAAGTAGACGACGGTGTCGATGTTCAGCGTCAGGTTGTCCTCGGTGATCACCGGCTGCGGGGGGAATGACACCACCCGCTCACGCAGGTCGATGCGGGCGCGCACCCGATCGATGAACGGCACCAGCAGGGTCAACTGGCCGCTGACCGTGCGACTGTAGCGGCCCAGGCGTTCGATCACCGCCGCCTCCGCCTGGGGAATCAGCGCCACCGATTTGGCGACTACGATCGCCGCGAAGATCACCAGTACCGCCAGCAACACCAGGCCGGTCGTAGCGCCTTCCATGAGCACTCCCCTTTCTCTACAAGACCTTGCTGACCACCGCGGTGGCCCCGTCGATGTGCATCACGGTGACCTGCTCGCCCGGCTCGAAGACGTCGCCGTCGGTCAGCGGGCGCGCCGTCCACACCTCACCGTCGAGCTTCACCTGGCCGCCGTGTTGTTCGACGCGGTCGAGCACCAGCGCGGTCTTGCCCTGCAGGGCCCGCACCCCGGTCTCAGCGCCCGCACCGGCCCACAGTCGCCGCCGCAAGGCGGGGCGCACCAGCACCAGCAGCAGCACCGAGACCACCAGGAAGACCGCGCCGTCGGTCCACAGCGGCCAGTTCGTCAGCCAGCTGGCCCCGGCCGCCGACAGCGCCCCGCCGGACAGCATCAGCAGGAACATGTCGCCGGTGAGCGCCTCGGCACCGGCGAGCCCGAGTGCGAAGACCAACCAGACCAGCGCAGCCGACATGCGGCCAGGATAGCTTGAGAATCACCCGCAGCCGTGCGGACCGGGGCGGGCGGCTCCGACAACTACACTGCCTTGCATCATGTGGTGCCCGAGTGTCTCCCTATCGGTGTGGGCCAACGCCTGGCTTGCCGGCCAGGCGGCGCCCGACGATCTGTTGGACGCACTATCGGCTTGGGCGCCAGTGCAATCGGTGGCCGCTTATGACGCGATCAGCATCGGTGAGGCCGGGTGGGCCTGGTCCGGCGGGCACGACGCAGGCGCGGCCTCCTTGCTGCAGCTGGTGCGCGGGGCGGCCGCCCCGGCAGCCGGGTCGGCCATCCAGCCGGTGTTTCCGGTTCCCGGCGACGTGCGCGGGCTGCCGGCCGGAACCGTGTTCGCCCGTGAGGCTGTGGTCGCCGGCGAGGGGGTGCTGATCGGGGGCCCGGATTCCGCAACTGCGGTCGGACTGGTGCCGCTCTACGTCGAAGACGGCGACTCCCCCGGCGAACCCGTGACCGAACTGTCGTGGACGGCCTACCCGCTGACCGTGATGCCGGTCACCGAGCACCACGACCTCGGTGACGCCGAGTATGCATTGCGGTCGGCGGTACGAACAGCCGCCGGGGCGTTGGGGTCGACCGGTTCACGCTGGGCCGACTACGGCGTCGAAGACCCCCGCCTCCAGGTCGAACAGATGCTGGAAGCCGCTGCGCTGCACCGCGTTCCAGATCACGCGCCGACGCGCGCGGTGCGGGTGCTGCAAAGTGCCGCCCATGTCGAGGCGATCGTCACGGTCAGCGCCGATCTGCTCACCGCCACCGCGTACTCCTCGAGCGCGGTGCAGAGCGCGGTCGACGCCGTGCGGCCGCTGGCCGCGGTGGTGCGCTCGGCGCGCAGCGCCGCGGTGACCGCGATCCTGCAGTCGGCCTGGCGGTAGCTCTGCGGCGGCGACCCGCTAGCGAACCGGGGGTGCCACGGCCACGGCGCAGTGCGCCGCCCCGCACGGCGCCCCATCGACACCGAATCCGCAGCCCAGCCCGGCCGGTCCGGCAAGCCGCTGGGGTGCGCCGCCGTCGCGCAGTTCCTCGATGAGCCCACGCGCCAGGCGGGCCAAGCGGCGATCCGCGTTCGGGGTGCTCGCGCGGGCGTAGGCTAGCCCGGCGGCCTGCGCCTGCAAGCGCACTTCGTGGTCGAGGTCCCACAGCACCTCGATGTTGTCGCTGAGAAATCCGATCGGGCAGACGATCACCGCCCGCACCCCCGCCTCGGCCAGGGCAGCCAGGTGGGCTTCGACGTCGGGCTCCAGCCAGGGCACCTGCGGCGGCCCGGAGCGCGACTGCCACACCTGGTCGTATTCGGGGTATCCGGCCGCGGCGGCGACCAGGGCGGTGGCATGGGCGACCTGGCGGCTGTAGAGCCGCGGACCGTAGCGTTCATCGGCGGCCACCGGGATCGAGTGCGCGGTGAACACCAGCCGCGCGGTATCGCGCAAGCCGGCGGGCAGCGTCTCGGCGGCGGCGGAGATCGCCTCGGCGAACATCGCCACGAACAGCGGGTGGTCGAAGTACTGGCGCAGCTTCACCAGTTCTGGGGCCCGCTCCCCGACCGCGCGGCGCGCCCGGGCGATGTCCTCGGCGTACTGCTCGCAGCCGGAATACCCGCCCCAGGCCGAGGTGGCGAACACCGCGGCGCGGCGGATGCCGTCGGCAGCCAGCTGGGCGACGGTGTCCTCAATGTAGGGATCCCAGTTGCGGTTGCCGAAATACACCGGCAGTTCCGGCAATTCGGCGCGCAGTGCGTCGACCAGCGCCCGGTTGATCGCATTGATCGGCGACACCCCGCCGAAATGCCGGTAGTGCTGCGCGACGGCATCGAGCCGGGCCGGCGGCACACCGCGCCCCCGGGTGACGTTCTCCAGGAACGGCCGGACCTGCTCGGGTCCCTCGGGCCCGCCGAAGGACAGCAGCAGGACGGCGTCCAGGTCCATCCGAAATCCGGTTAGAGCAGCTGGGTGTGGGCGCCGCCGTCGGCGTAGACGACCGTGCCGGTGGTGGCTGGCAGCCAGTCCGACAGTAGTGCGCAGACGGTCTTGGCCACCGGGGCGGGATCTTTCATGTCCCAGCCGACCGGGGCACGCTGATCCCAGCCCTCTTCGAGCAGCCGGATCTGCTCGCCGGCGCCTTCGCCGAGCGCGCCGCCGACGATGGCGCTCATCGCCAGGGTGCGGATCGGGCCGGCCGCAACCAGATTCGATCGCACCCCCTGCGGCCCGGCCTCCCGCGCGACGAAGCGGTTCACCGACTCCAGCGCGCTCTTGGCCACCGTCATCCAGTTGTAGGCCGGCATCGCCCGGGTCGGGTCGAAGTCCATGCCGACGATCGACCCGCCGGGGTTCATGATCGGCAGCGTCGCCTTGGCCAGTGAGGCATAGGAATACGCCGAGATGTGGATGCCCTTGGCGACATCCTCGTACGGGGCGTCGAAGAACGGGTTGACGCCCATGCCGGTCTGCGGCATGAACCCGATCGAGTGCACCACGCCGTCGAGCTTGTTGCCCTCCCCGATCACCTCGGTGATCCGGTCGGCCAGCGTGTCGAGGTGCTCGGTGTTCTGCACGTCGAGCTCGAGCAGCGGCGCGGGCTCGGGAAGCCGGTCGATGATGCGCTGGATCAGCCGCAGCCGGTCGAAGCCGGTGCACACCAGCTGCGCGCCGGCCTCCTGGGCCTGTTTGGCGATGTGGAACGCGATCGAGGAGTCGGTGATGATCCCGGTGACCAGGATCCGCTTGCCTTCGAGAATGCCTGCCATGTCAGTCCTTTTCACTCGGGGGCGTCAGTGGCCCATGCCCATGCCGCCGTCGACGGGGATCACCGCGCCGGCGATGTAGCCGGCGTCCTCCGACGCCAGGAAGCTGACCGCACCGGCGACCTCTTCGGCGGTGCCGACGCGCTTGGCGGGGATGAACTCCAGTGCACCGGCCTGAATTCGCTCGTCGAGCGCGCGGGTCATCTCGGTGTCGATGTAGCCGGGCGCGACGACGTTGGCGGTGACGCCCGCCTTGGACAGTTCCCGCGAGATGGAGCGGGCCATGCCGATCAGACCGGCCTTCGCGGCGGCATAGTTGGCCTGGTTGCCGATGCCCCACATGCCCGACACCGAACCGATGAAGATGATCCGGCCGAATCGCTTGCGCTGCATGCTGCGGCAGGCGCGCTGGGCCACCCGGAACGCCCCGGTCAGGTTGGCGTCGATGACCTCGGTGAAGCGTTCCTCGGTCATGCGCATCAGGAAGGCGTCCTTGGAGATGCCGGCGTTGGACACCAGCACCTCCACCGGGCCCTGGTGCTCCTCGACCTCCTTGAACGCCCGGTCGACGGCCTCGTTGTCGGTGACATCGCACACCACCCCGAACAGTCCTTCCGGCGCCCCGGAGCCGCGGTGGGTCACCGCCACCTTGTGGCCGTCAGCGGCCAGTCGCTGCGCGATCGCCAATCCGATGCCCCGGTTGCCGCCGGTGACCAGCACCGAACGGGGAACGAACGGGGGCTTTGCTGCGGACGTTTCGCTGTCAGTCACCGGCATAACCTATCGAATCGACCCGTTGACGCTGCGCTGAGGGCGTGCGCTACTCGCACTTTTGCGCCGTGAGCGCAGAATCAACGGGGTGTCCGCCGTCAGGCGGGCAGCCGCCGGTTCAGCAGCAGCGCGGCCAGCCCGGCCAGCGCCAGGATGAATGAGCCCAGCCGCAGCCAGCCGGTGCTGGCGTCGCCGCGGATGGTTTCGAAGCCGATCTGGTCCTGCAGGGTCGCGTAGACCTCTTTGAGCTGGGCCAGGCTCGAGGCGGTGTAGGCGCTGCCGCCGGACAGGTCGGCGATCTTCTTCAGCGAGTCGTCGTCGACGGGCACCGGCTGGCGCTGCTCGTTGATCTCGACATAGCCGTAGGCGGTGCCGAACGAGATGGTCGAGACCGGGACGCCCTGGTCCTTGGCGGTACGCGCCGCGGTGAACGACCCCTTGGGATTGTCCGGGTTGGACGGCACGGTCTCCTTGCCGTCGGACAGCAGCACGATGCGGGCCGGCGGTGGGGTGTCCCCGCCGCCGATGACCGCTCCCACGGTGGCGATCGCCTGCAGCGCGGTGAAGATGCCCTCCCCGGTCGCGGTCCGGTCGGCCAGCTGCAGCTTGTCGATGGCCGCCTTGGTGGCCTCCCGGTTGGTGGTGGGCGAGGTCAGCACGGTCGCCGTGCCGGCGTAGGCGATCAAGCCCAGGTTGATGCCGGCGGTGAGCTCGTCGGCGAACTGCTTGCCGGCCTCCTGCGCGGCGGCCAGCCGGCTGGGTTCGACGTCGGTGGCGCGCATCGACTGGGACACGTCGATCACCAGCATCACCACCGCGCGGTTGCGCGGGATCTTCACGTCGTGGGTCGGGCCGGCCATGGCGACGGTGAACAGCAGCAGCGAGCTCACCAACAGGACCGCCGACAGGTGCCGCCAGCGGGTGGGCGACTTGGGGGCCACGCTCTCCAGCAGCTCCATGTTGGCGAACCGCAGGATCCGTCGCTGCCGCGCCACCTGCATCAGGATGTAGAGCGCGACCAGGCCCATGACGACGAACAGGAACAGGAAGAACCATGGGTGAGCGAAGCCGGACAGTGTCATCGGCCCGAGTAGCGGCAATGTCATAGCAGACCTGTCTTTTGGCCGGCGAGCAGTCGCGAAAGCCCCCATTCAGTGGCTGCAATCGGGGTTTTCACGTCTGCTCGCCGAGTGGAGGTGAGCGTCACGGCATCCCCGCCAGCGCGCCGCGCCGGCGGGACTCGACGAATCGGACGATGTCGGCGATCCAGTCGCGGTCGGTGCGCAGTGACAACAACGGCGCACCACAGCTGCGCAACGCGTGCGCGACGTCGGCGCGGTGGGCGGCGGCGGCCCGCGCGAAGTCGTCGCGCAGCTTGGCGTCGATGGTGAACTCCCGGGTGACGCCCGATTCGGTGTCCTGCAGCACCACGTCGCCGACGTCGGGCAGTTCGACGTCGCGCGGGTCGAGCACCTCGATACCGAGCACCTCGTGGCGGGCGGCGATCGCACGCAGTGGCCGCATCCAGTTGATCGGGCCCAAAAAGTCGCTGATGATGACCGCCATGCCGCGCCGGCGTTCCGGCCGGCGCAGCGCGTCGATCGCCGCGGCCAGATCGCCGCGTACCCCGGCCGGGGCGCGCGGGATGGTGGCGATGGTGCGCAACAGCGTCTGCTCGTGGTTGCGCCCGGAGCGCGCCGGCACCCGCAGCACCTGGTCGCCGTTGGCCACCAGGGCCCCCAGCCGGTTACCGCCGCCGCTGTTGAGGTAGACGATGGCCGCGGCCGCGGCCACCGCCAGGTCGCGCTTCTCGCAGGTGGCGGTGCCGAAATCCATGCTGGCCGACATATCGACGACCAGCCAGGTCTCCAGCTCCCGGTCGGCGATCATCTGCCGGACGTGCGGATGGGTGGTTCGGGCGGTGACCGACCAGTCCATCCGGCGCACGTCGTCACCCGGCTGGTAGGGCCGCGATTCGCCCGGCTCGGAGCCCGGGCCGGGGATCAACCCGAGGTGATCGCCGTGCAGCACGCCGTCAAGCTTGCGTTTGACGGTCAGCTCGAGTGTTCGCAGCGCGGCCGCCAACTTGGGATCGCGGATCCCCCCGCGCAGCATCGACGGCGGTGCGGTGCTGGTTCCCGGGTCTGGTGCTTGCTGCCCGGTGTCCGCGTCGCTCACCGACCGCTGGCCACAGCCGCCGCGGTCGGGGCACCCGGCGACGCCGAATGCGGCTGCTGCGGAACGGCGTTCACCTGCGGCAGTGGCACCGTCTGCAGCACCCGGTTGATGACGATCTCCGAGGTGATCTCGTCGGCGAGCGCATCGTATGACAGCACCAGCCGGTGGCGCAGCACGTCGGGGATGACCTCGATGACGTCCTGCGGGATCACGTAGTCGCGGCCGCGCACCAGGGCCAGCGCCCGCGAGGCGGCGATGATGCCCAGCGAGGCGCGCGGTGACGCACCGAAAGACAGCCAGTTCTTCACATCCGGCATGCCGAACTGCTCGGGCACCCGCGTCGCGGTGATCACCCGCACCACGTAGTCGACCAGTGCGTGGTGCACGAAGTTGTTGGCCGCCAGGCCCTGCAACCGCAGCAGGTCACCGGTGCCCAGGATCTGCTTGGGTTCCGGTGGGGTGACGCCCATCCGGTAGATGATCTCGCGCTCCTCTTCCGGCGAGGGGTAGCCGACGTTGATCTTGAACAGGAAGCGGTCGCGCTGTGCCTCCGGCAGCGGGTAGACGCCCTCGTGCTCGATCGGGTTCTGGGTGGCCATCACCAGGAACGGGTTGGGTAGGGCGAAGGTCTTGCCGCCGATGGACACCTTGCGCTCCTGCATGACCTCCAGCAGTGCCGACTGCACCTTGGCCGGCGCCCGGTTGATCTCGTCGGCCAGCAGGAAGTTGACCATCACCGGGCCGAGTTCGGTGTCGAACTCCTCGCGGCCCTGCCGGTAGATGCGGGTCCCGATGATGTCGGTCGGGACCAGGTCCGGGGTGAACTGGATGCGGGCGAACGACCCGCCGACCACCTTGGCGAAGGTCTCCACGGCCAACGTCTTGGCCACCCCGGGCACGCCCTCGAGCAGCACGTGGCCCCTGGCCAGCAGTCCGACCAGGATGCGCTCGACGAGCTGATCCTGCCCGACGATGACGCGCTTGACCTCGAAGATGGCCCGCTCCAGCGCGTGTACGTCGGCGGCCAGGCCTGAGCCGGCGCTGGACGCACCCTCCGGGCCGGGGAAACCGCTGGCGCCCGCGGGCGTCCCATCCGATGACGTCATCGAGAAATCCTCCACAAAGGTCGGTCAGACACAACTGCTTGCACGGCACGGGAGCCGAGGGGCAGCGTCGTGCCCGCGTTTCACTATTCCAGGGATCACAGCATCCGTCGACGTACGGTCCCACATACTCGCTCACCCACTCCTCCCCCGGCCGCGGGCGGCCGGCATCGTCGTCGGGCGGCCGGGCGCTGTCAGTACTCGATGATCCGGGTCAGATACGGCGTCATCCCGGCGGTCCGCACCGGGCTGACGACGACCTTGCCGGCACTGCCGGAGGCCTCCAGCATCTTCCCGCCGCCCAGGAAGATGGCGACGTGCTGACCACCACCGGGACCCCAGAACATCAGGTCGCCGCGGCGGGCCTGACTGGGTGAAATGTGCCGGCCGGCGTTGTACTGGTCGCCGGAGAACCGTGGGATCAGCACCCCGACACCGGCGAAGGCGTAGCGCATCAATCCCGAGCAGTCGAAGCCGACCGTTCCCGCCCCGGAGTCGATCCCCTTACTGGGACCGGTCAGCGAGCCGCCGCCCCAGGAGTACGGCACCCCGCGCTGCGAGCCGGCGCGGCGGATGACGTACTCGATGGCCTGCTGGCCCCGCACCCGACGGCCGGGCGCGACGTTGCTGACGGCCTCGTCACCGACGTTGAAGCCGAGGCCGGACAGGAACTTTTTGCCCAGATCCATCGTGGTCTGGGTGGCCTGGGCGGTGGCCTGTAACGACGCGTTGGCGATCGCCAGCGGGTCACCCGGCGCTCCGGCGCTGATCGTCGCCGGCAGGGTCGGGTCCCACCCGGGTTCGGCCTCGGCCGGCCCGGCCAGACTCAACATCACCGGGATCGCCATGAGCAGCGCCCCGGTGATGTGGGCTAGACGTGTTGCAATCTGTCGCATTCGCTCCGCCGTCAGTATTCGATGTATCGGACTACAAAAGGCGTCATGCCGCTCTTACGCACCGGCGACACCTTCACGGGCTGCCCCACGTCGGGGGCCTCCAACATCAGGCCGTTGCCGAGATAGAGCGTCACGTGCTGGCTGCCACCCGGCCCGTAGAAGATGACGTCGCCGCGGCGCGCCATCGCCGTCGGGATCTGGCGGCCCATCTTGTACTGCGAGCCCGAGTAGTGCGGCAGCTTGATGCCCACCCCGGCGAACGCGTACAGGATCAGCCCGGAACAGTCGAATCCCACGGTGCCCGAACCGGATCCGATACCACGGCTCGGCCCCGCGGCGTTGCCACCGCCCCACGAGTAGGGCACACCACGCTGCGACATCCCGCGCCGGATCACATATTCCGAGGCCTGCCTGCCGTAGACCCGCGGGATGCGGCCGTTGTTGATGCCGGAGTCATCGGGCTTGGCCAGCCCGATCGACTGCAGGAACTGGCGGCCGAGGTTCGAGGTCACCTGCGCCGACGTCTGGGAGATCCCGAGCACCTGGTTGATGACGGCAATCGGGTCGCCGGGGACGTTGGCGCTGGGAATCATCGGCAGCGTCGGGTCCCAGGGGCCGTCCCATTGGTCGGTCCGCTTGGCCGGCGCGGGGCCTGCGTCGCCGGGATTGCCCCACCGGTCAGCGGACGGGGCGGAGGCTGCCGGGGGCGTCTGCTGGCCGCGGGCGGCGGCGAGCTTGGCCTGGGCCTCGTTGCGCTGCGCGGCCAACCGGTCGATCTCGGCCTGCTGTTCGCCGAACTTGCGCTGGGTGTCGGTGAGCGTGGCCACCGCGTCGTCCTGGCTGGTCTGCGCGTTGGCGACCGCCTGGTCGGCCTTCTGCTTGGCCAGCCGGGCGGCCGACTCCTTGTTCAGTTGCTCGGTGCGGGCCCGCTTGAGGCTGTCCAGCGCCTGCTGGGAACTGAGCACCAGCGTCTGGCCGGCGGCGGCGGTGGCCATCAGCTCCGACGGGTCGCGCGCGGTCAGGTAACTCTCCGACGGGCCGTTGACGTAGGTCGACGCGGCGAAGGTGTTGAACCGCTGCTGGGCGGCGACGATCGCGGCGTCGGCATCGGCGATCGCCTGCCGGCCGGCCTCCACCTCTTGTTGGGCTGCGGTCGCGTCCTCGCGTGCGGTCTGCAGGTCCACCAGCGCCTTGTTGACGCTTTCCTTCTGTTGGGCGATCTGGGCGCCGAGGTCCTGCAGTTGCTGGTTGGCCTCGGCGACGTCGGCGATCAGCCTGGCGATTCCGTCAGGGTCGCGGGCGGGTTCGGCCGCCGCCAGCCCGGGGGTGCCCAGCAGCATCGCGGTCATCAGCACCGATGCCGCGGCCGGCCGGGTGAGCTTGACGACCCGCTCGAGGACAGTGCCATCGGAGCCACAGCGGATGCGTCTCATTCGGCTTGGATCTCCTCGGACTCTCAGCAGGCGGCGCCGCGCTTCGACCGGTGGCAAAGCACTGTTACAACAGCTGCGCCTTTTGAACCATACGGGCTCTTCCGACTTGATGGGGGTCCTGGGGTGACCGATTCGGATCGTGTCGGTGACTGATTGAGGGCTCGCGCCCTTGTGAACTGGGTGTTCTTCACGCATCCAACACAAGAAGGGCGCGAGCCTTGTCCAACGATAGTTCCTTGCTGCTCGGTCTCGATGGCATCGTCGTCGATGCGGTCCGCGTCGGTCACGATGGTGTCCGGGTGCTCGAGGTCCGCACCGCCCCGGACTGGGTCGGCCGGTGCACGACGTGCCAGACCCGGTCCACTGCCGGCCACCGCGGTTGGGTGATCACCCGACCGCGTGATGTCAAGATGGGGCCAGGACGACCGCTGATGGTGTGGCGGAAGCGGAAATGGCTGTGCACCAACGACTCATGTGAGAAGAAGACGTTCACCGAGGCGACACCAGCGGTCCCACCGCGTGCCCGGATCACGCTACGGGCGAAGACCGAGATGGCCCACGCGGTCCTCGACGATGACCGGTCGGTGGTCGCGGTCGCTGACGCCTACGGCTGCACCTGGAACACCTGCCACGCCGCGGTGGCCACGACCGCCGATGCGGCCCTTGACGGTGAGCCCGAGCCGATCACCGTGCTCGGCATGGATGAGACCCGCCGCGGCAAGGCCCACTACGAGACCGACCCCGACACCGGCGCGCGGATCTGGGTCGACCGCTTCGACACCGGACTGGTCGACATCGCCGGCGCCGGGGGCCTGCTGGTGCAGATCAACGGCCGCTCGGCCAAACCCGTAGCCAACTGGCTCGCTGAGCGTGACCCAGCCTGGCGGGCCGCCATCGACTACGTGGCGATCGACATGTCGAACACCTACGCCAAAGCCGCCCGCGACGCTCTGCCCCACGCCCAGCTGATCGTCGACAAGTTTCACCTGGTCAAACGAGCCAACCAGACCGTTGAGGCGGTGCGCGGCGCACCACTTGGGACAACCGGGGACGACGGGGCCGCAAAGCCGACGGCGAGTGGCTCAACCGGCGCCGGTTGCTGCGTGCTGCTGAACGTCTCACCGATGACCAGCACGCTCGCCTGGTCGCCGCCCTGGCCGCTGCTGATCCCGCCGGCAACATCCTGGCCGCCTGGATCGCCAAAGAGCTGCTGCGCGACGTGCTGGCCTGCGCTACGACCGGCGGCGCTCGCGCCGACGTCAACGCCGCCCTGTGGCAGTTCTACGACTTCTGCGCCGCCACCGCTGTCCCGGAGATTCACGACCTGGCAAAGACCATCGAAACCTGGCAGGCACCAATGATTCTCGCGATCACCACCGGCCTGACAAATGCCCGCAGTGAAGGCTACAACCGGATCGTCAAGCACGTCGGCCGGACCGCCTTCGGCTTCCGTAACCCCACCAACCAACGCCGCCGAGTACGGTGGGCCTGCACCCGCCAATCACGGCGAGCGCCACTCAGAGCCAGGCGGCTACGCCCCTGCTAACTCGGAAGAGCCACCATACGTCACATCAGTCACTGGAGAAACGTTCGTAACAAACTACGTTATTGTAATTAAGCCGGTTGTGACCAATTGGTGACCTGGTTATTCGCCAGACCGCGAACGAGCGCGATCATCAATCACCAGCAAGCACGGATTTCAGCAGGTCAAATCCGCTATTCGGTGACCTCGAGGCTGTTGAGGACGCGTTTGCTGCGCCGCTGCAGAAAACGGGTGCCGACGGCCGCCGCCGCCACCCCGATGAGCAATGCCACCGTCAGGCCCGTCCACGGCAGATCGGGGCTGTTCAATTCATTGACGAAATTCTGCGCGGAGGTCACCGGATCGCCGGTTTTGGCGTGGTCCTCGGCGGCCTCCAATTTGGACCGGTGAAACTGGCCGCTGTAGCTGCCGACATAAGTGGTACTGAGCACCAGCACGGTGGCGTCCGGGTAGTCGTAGCCCACCACCGTGGCGACGTCGCGCAGCGCGGTGTCCATCCCGGGGTTGCGGGCGACCTCGACGATCTTGAGGTCGATGCCGTCGCGCGCCGCGTCGGCGATCACGTTGCGCAGCGCCGGCACGTCGGCGGCCGGCGCACTCACCCCGTCGACGGCCACGGCGACCTTGACCAGCGCCATGCATTCGTCCGGCGGGGTGGCCGGGTCGAGGCCGACGGTGATGCAGAGCTCGCCGGGGATGTAGGCCGGCGGATGCGGGGTGGTCACGAGCGATGACGGTATCAACCCCGGCCAGGTGAGGTGAACCTTACTTTATACAGGACAATCGTACTGTTAGAGTTAGCGCGCCCGTCGGCGCGGACCCGTCGACGGAAGAGAACTCGATCTCGGGGAGTTGAAGTGACCAGCAAAGATTCGCTGAATTCGTTCGGAGCCCGCGACACCCTCAAGGTGGGTGACGACGAATATCAGATCTACCGCCTCGACGCGGTTCCCGGCACCGAGAAACTCCCCTACAGCCTCAAGGTGCTGGCCGAGAACCTGCTCCGCACCGAGGACGGCGCCAACATCACCAAAGACCACATCAACGCGATCGCGAACTGGGACCCGGCCGCCGAGCCCAGCGTCGAGATCCAGTTCACCCCCGCCCGGGTGGTCATGCAGGACTTCACCGGCGTGCCCTGCATCGTCGACCTGGCCACCATGCGCGAAGCCGTCGCCGCCCTGGGTGGTGACCCCGAGAAGGTCAACCCGCTGGCGCCGGCCGAGCTGGTGATCGACCACTCGGTGATCCTGGACGTCTTCGGTCGCGCCGATGCCTTCGAGCGCAACGTGGAACTGGAGTACCAGCGCAACGGCGAGCGCTACCAGTTCCTGCGCTGGGGCCAGGGCGCCTTCGACGACTTCAAGGTGGTGCCGCCGGGCACCGGCATCGTCCACCAGGTCAACATCGAGTACCTGGCCCGCACCGTCATGGTGCGCGACGGGATTGCGTATCCGGACACCTGTGTGGGCACCGACAGTCACACCACGATGGTCAACGGCCTGGGTGTGCTGGGCTGGGGCGTCGGCGGCATCGAGGCGGAGGCCGCCATGCTGGGCCAGCCGGTGTCGATGCTGATCCCCCGGGTGGTCGGCTTCAAGCTGACCGGTGAGATCAAGCCGGGTGTGACGGCCACCGACGTGGTGCTGACCGTCACCGACATGCTGCGCCGGCACGGTGTGGTGGGCAAGTTCGTCGAGTTCTACGGCAAGGGTGTGGCCGAGGTGCCGCTGGCCAACCGCGCCACCCTGGGCAACATGAGCCCCGAATTCGGCTCCACCGCAGCGATTTTCCCGATCGATGACGAGACGATCAACTACCTGCGGCTGACCGGGCGCAGCGAGCAGCAACTGGCCCTGGTGGAGGCCTACGCCAAGACGCAGGGCATGTGGCACGATCCGGCCCGGGAGCCGGCGTACTCGGAGTACATCGAGCTGGACCTGGGCACCGTCGTCCCCTCCATCGCCGGACCGAAGCGCCCGCAGGACCGCATCGAGCTCTCCGACGCGAAAACCGCTTTCCGCAAGGACATTCACAACTATGTAGGTGAGGACAGCGACGCCCCGCACAGTCAGCTCGACGAGGCGGTGGCCGAATCATTCCCGGCGTCGGACCCCGCGGTGCTGTCGTTCGCCGACGACGACGCGGCGGTGCCCTCGGCAGCGCAGGACTGCGACGGCCGGCCCAGCAAGCCGGTCAAGGTGTCCTCGGCCGAGCGCGGCGACTTCGTTCTCGACCACGGCGCCGTCGTCGTCGCCGGCATCACCTCCTGCACCAACACCTCCAACCCCGAGGTGATGCTGGGTGCGGCGCTGCTGGCCCGCAAGGCCGTCGAGAAGGGCCTGACCTCCAAGCCGTGGGTCAAGACCAACATGGCGCCGGGCTCGCAGGTGGTGACCGACTACTACAACAAGGCCGGCCTGTGGCCGTACCTGGAGAAGCTCGGCTTCTACCTGGGCGGCTACGGCTGCACCACCTGCATCGGCAACACCGGGCCGCTGCCCGAGGAGATCTCGAAAGCCATCAACGACAACGACTTGTCGGTGACGGCGGTGCTGTCGGGTAACCGCAACTTCGAGGGCCGCATCCAGCCGGACGTGAAGATGAACTACCTGGCTTCGCCGCCGCTGGTCATCGCCTACGCCATCGCCGGCACCATGGACTTCGACTTCGAGACCCAGCCGCTGGGGCGCGACTCCGAGGGCAACGACGTCTTCTTGAAGGACATCTGGCCCTCGACCGCCGAGATCCAGGAGACCATCGCCTCCTCGATCGACCGGGACATGTTCACCAAGTCCTACGCCGATGTGTTCTCCGGTGACGAGCGCTGGCGCTCACTGCCCACCCCGGAGGGCAACACCTTCGCCTGGGATGAGAAGTCGACGTATGTGCGCAAGGCGCCGTACTTCGACGGCATGCCCGCCGAGCCGGCGCCGGTGGCCGACATCACCGGGGCGCGGGTGCTTGCGCTGCTGGGCGATTCGGTCACCACCGACCACATCAGCCCGGCCGGTGCGATCAAGAAGGGCACTCCGGCCGCCCAGTACCTGGAGGCCAACGGCGTCAGCCCGCGCGACTACAACTCACTGGGTTCGCGTCGCGGCAACCACGAGGTGATGATCCGCGGCACGTTCGCCAACATCCGGCTGCGCAACCAACTCCTCGACGATGTCTCCGGCGGCTACACCCGCGACTTCACCCAGTCGGATGAAAACGGGGAGAGCCCGCAGGCCTTCATCTTCGACGCCGCGCAGAACTATGCGGCGCAGAACATTCCGCTGGTGGTGCTGGGCGGCAAGGAGTACGGGTCGGGCTCGTCGCGCGACTGGGCCGCCAAGGGCACCGCGCTGTTGGGCGTGCGTGCGGTCATCACCGAGTCGTTCGAGCGCATCCACCGGTCCAACCTGATCGGCATGGGCGTGATCCCACTGCAGTTCCCCGCTGGTGAGTCCGCGGCGTCGCTGAAGCTGGATGGCACCGAGGTCTTCGACATCACCGGCATCGAGGAGCTCAACACCGGCAAGACGCCGAAGACGGTTCAGGTCACCGCCACCAAGGCTGATGGGTCTCGTACTGTGTTTGATGCGGTGGTGCGCATCGACACCCCCGGCGAGGCCGACTATTACCGCAACGGCGGCATCCTGCAGTACGTGCTGCGCAACATGTTGAAGTCGAAGTAACCCGCGTAGGCGGCGAGCAGCTGATGCCCAGGGTCAGCGAGGATCATCTGGCGGCCCGGCGCCGCCAGATCCTCGATGGCGCGCGGCGGTGCTTCGCCGCCTACGGCTACGACGGGGCCACAGTGCGCCGGCTGGAGCAGACGGTCGGGCTGTCACGGGGGGCGATCTTCCATCACTTCCGCGACAAGGACACGCTGTTCTTCGAGCTGGCCCAAGAGGATGCTGAGCGGATGGCCGACGTCGCCTCACGGGAGGGCCTGATCGGCGTGATGCGGGACATGCTGGCCGCCCCCGAGCAGTACGACTGGCTGGCCACCCGGCTGGAGATCGCGCGCAAACTGCGCCATGACCCGGAGTTCAGCCGCGGCTGGGCGGAGCGGTCAGCCGAATTGTCCGCTGCCACAACGGATCGGCTGAATCGGCAGAAGCAGGCCGGCCGGCTGCGCGACGACGTCCCCAGCGACGTGCTGCACACGTATCTGGACCTGGTGCTCGACGGCCTGGTGGCACGGCTGGCCTCCGGCGAGGACCCGCAGCGGTTGTCTGCGGTCCTGGACCTGGTGGAGGCTTCGGTGCGGCAGCGCTGATGCGCCGCTACCGCGACCGGGTGCGGTGATTGGGTCCGCCGCGGCTGCGCATCGCGACACCGGACTCCCGCAGCATGCTGTGCACGGAGCCGTACGATCGTCCGGTGGACGCCGCCAGGGTGCGGATGCTGGCCCCGCCCTCGTAGGCGTTGCGTAACTCGACCAGCTGTCGGTCCCGCAGCTTGTCCGGCTTCGTCGTCGCCACGTCCCCTCACCATCCCCTCGCTGAGTCAACGGCTTCAGCGTAAGAAGGCGTCGACGATACCGGGCAGCTTTGGCGGGATTGCCGTCAGGCCAGCTCGATCAGATCACGGTAGTCGGCCGACCAGTGGTCCTCGGTGCCGTCGGGCAACAACACCACCCGCTGCGGGTCGAGCGCCTCGGCCGCCCCCGGATCGTGGGTGACCAGCACGACCGCCCCGGTGTAGCTGCGCAGCGCGTCCAGCACCTGTTCCCGCGAGGCCGGGTCGAGGTTGTTGGTCGGTTCGTCGAGCAGCAGCACATTGGCGGTGGAGGCCACCAGCCCGGCCAGCGCCAGCCGGGTCTTCTCACCGCCGGACAGCGTCCCGGCGGGCTGATCCAGCTGCGCGCCGGTGAACATGAACGCACCCAGCAGCCCGCGCAGATCCTGCTCGCCGGTGTCGGGTGCGGCGTGCCTGATGTTCTCCCACACGCTGGCGGCGTTGTCGATGGTGTCGTGTTCCTGCGCGAAATAGCCGATCTTGCAGCCGTGCCCGGGCTCGAGGCGGCCCGCATCGAGGCTTTCCACGCCGGCCAGCACCCGCAGCAGCGTGGTCTTCCCGGCGCCGTTGAGGCCCAGCACGACCACCCGCGATCCCCGGTCGATGGCCAGGTCCACGCCGGAGAACACCTCCAGCGAGCCGTACATCTTGGTCAGCCCGCTGGCCATCAGCGGGGTCTTTCCGCACGCGGCCGGCGTCGGGAACTTGATCCGCGCCACCTTGTCGGCGACGCGTTCCTCGTCCAGCGCCGCCAGCATCCGGTCGGCTCGACGCAACATGTTCTGCGCTGCAACGGCTTTGGTGGCCTTGGCACCCAGCTTGGCCGCCTGGGTGCGCAGCGCGGCGACCTTGCGTTCGGCGTTGACGCGCTCGCGGCGGCGCCGCTGCTCATCGGTGGCCCGGGCATCGAGGTACTTCTGCCAGCCCATGTTGTAGACGTCGGCCTCGCCGCGCACCGCGTCGAGGAACCACACCCGGTTGACCACGTCGGCCAGCAGATCCACGTCGTGACTGATCAGCACCAGTCCCCCGCTGTGGCCCTTCAGGAAGTCACGCAACCAGCCGATCGAATCGGCGTCGAGGTGGTTGGTCGGTTCGTCGAGCAGCAACGTGGTGTGATCCGAACCGCCCGCTCCGCCGTCACCGGCGGCGAACAGGATGCGGGCCAACTCCACTCGGCGGCGCTGGCCACCCGACAGGGTGCGCAGCGGCTGCGTCAGCACCCGCTCCGGCAGGCCCAGGCTGGTGCAGATCCGGCCCGCGTCACTCTCGGCGGCGTAGCCGCCCAGCGCAGCGAACCGCTCCTCGAGTTGACCGTAACGGCGGATGGCGCGGTCGCGTTCGGCCTCGTCGACGACCTCGGCCATCAACACCTGCTGCTTCTCCAGGTCGGACAGGATGGTGTCGAGACCGCGCGCCGAGAGCACCCGGTCCCGGGCCAGCACGTCGAGATTGCCCTCACGCGGATCCTGCGGCAGGTAACCGACCTCCCCGGTTCGGGTGATGGTGCCCGCGTAGGGCTCGCCCTCACCGGCGAGGATGCGCAGCGTGGTCGTCTTGCCGGCGCCGTTGCGGCCGACCAGCCCGATCCGGTCGCCGGGCTGCACCCGCAACACCGAGTCCACCGAGTCGAGCAGCGTGCGCGCGCCGGCGCGGACCTCCAGGCCCGTTGCGGTGATCACGCGCGTACTCCCGTCGTGGTGCTGGTTATCGTCGGTACCGACTACTTGTCGTCGGTGAAGGCCGGTGGGCGCTTCTCGGCGCGCGCAGCGACGGCTTCCTCGAAGTTGCTGGTCAGCAGGCGCACGTAGAGCTGTCCGAGCCCCTCGGCCTGCATGTGCCCCTCCAGACTACCGGCGTCGAGTCCGCTCCATAGCGTCCGCTTGGTCAGTTCGGTGCCCGGCCGGGAGAAACCGGCGATCCGCTCGGCCATGTCATAGCAGGTGTCCAGCAGCGCCGGCCGCTCCACCACCTGGGAGACCAAGCCGATTCGCTCCGCCTCGGCGGCGTCGACGTCACGGCCGGTGAGCATGATCTCGAAGGCCCGCGACGCCCCGATCGCCCGCGGCAGCAGGTAGCTCAGCCCCAGTTCGCTGGCCGTGAGGCCGTTGTTGATCCCGGCCGCCCGGAAGTAGGCGCCGGTCGCGGCGACCCGGATGTCGGCTGCCAGGGCCAGGCAGAGCCCGCCGCCGATGGCCGCGCCGTTGACCGCCGCGATCACCGGCTGGTGCAGCCGCCGAAACCCCAGGATGATGTCGTCGAGCAGTTCCATCGACCGCAGCCCGAAACTCGGCCGGGTCAGCCCGGCCACGTGCGGTACCGAACCGGCGGACTTGTGGTCGGCGCCCGAGGAGAACCCCCGGCCCGCGCCGGTGAGCACCACCACGCGCACCGAGTTGTCGTAGCCGATCTGCGCCAGCACCTCGCGCAGCGGCACCATGACGTCGAACGCCATCGAGTTCATCCGCTCCGGGCGGTTCAGCGTGATCAGGGCGACCTGCGGGCGCGGCCGGTCGACGAGGACGAATTCCGAGCCGGACTCAGCGGTAGACACGGATGCACGCTATCGCGTGCCGCGCCTCAGACCTGGTCGGGCTTGTCCTGCGCGGCCAGCGCGGCTTCCACATCGAGATCCTTCACCTGCTGGACCAGGTGCTCGAGTGCCGCCGGGGGCAGCGCACCGGCCTGGTTGAACACCAGCGTGCCCTTCTTGAACGCCATCAGGGTGGGGATGGACCGGATCTGGGCGGCCGCGGCCAATTGCTGTTCAGCCTCGGTGTCCACCTTGGCGAACACCACGTCGGGGTGGTTCTCCGAGGCCGACTCGAACGTCGGCGCGAAGGCCTTGCACGGCCCGCACCAGGAGGCCCAGAAATCGACCAGCACGATGTCGTTGTCGGCGATGGTTTCTTCGAATTTGGCTGCGGTCAAGTCTTGAGTTGCCATGATTGGGCCAACGCCCGGGCCTCCCGCGGTGTTCCCGGCCACCGCCGGGAAATGCAGCACCGCTTCACAGCGGGCTCACAGCGCAGAGCTAGCTTCCCGCTAACTCGACCATTGACGGTGGTAACACGTATCCGACGGCACACTGCCGCGGACGTCGACGATCGGAGAAATACTGATGCTCGCCCGCCCCAGCACTTCCGCACCGGCGATCCGCACGCTCACCGGCGCCGCCGCGCTCTTCGCCGCCGCACTGGTCCTCCCGTCCCCGGCACACGCCCAGGGCGATCGCGTCATCGGCCCGGTCACCTCGGTGTCGGGTAACACCTTCGAGGTGGGCCAGCCGGCCGGCACGGCCAAGGTCACCTGGACCGACAGCACCCGAGTCTTCGAGTCGGTGCCCGCGCAGCTCGGCGAGATCACCGCCGGCACCTGCATCAAGGCCGGCGCCGCAACCGACAGCAGCCCCGCCGACAGCGGTGCGATCACCGCGAAGTTCGTGTCGATCAGCACCGCGGTCGACGGCAAGTGCCCGCAGCGGCCCGCCGCGGCGGCCGACGCCCCGGCGCCCCCGAAGCCGCACCGTGGCGTCCGCGGTGCCGTCGAGTCCGTCGCGGGCAACACGCTGACCGTCGCCGGCCCGGAGGGTCCGGTCACGGTCACCGTCAACGACGACACCACCTTCCGGCGGAAGGTGGCGGTCAGCGCGCCGTCGATCAGCACCGGAAAGTGTGCCGCTGCTCGCGGCGACAAGGACGCCGAGGGCGTGCTGCAGGCGACCAAGGTCACCGTGTGGAACAGCAACGGTGGTGACTGCCCGCAGCCGGGAGCGTAACGCTGGAAAAGGGGGCGGGCTGCCCGGAATTTTCCCGGGCAGCCCGCCCCCGAGCGATCCCATCACCGCCTCGGGAGCAGTGCCGAAGCTCAATCACCGGCACTATGGGGAGAACGTCAAGGGCTATTGAAGGCTATTGAAGACGACATCCCCCGAGAGGTGAGGCAATGATGGTCCCGGGTGTAGCCACCGTCGTCGGTGGTATCACCGGTGGCGCGGTGCAGGTGTTGCGAGCCGGTGTGAACACCGCCGCCGAAAGCACCTCCTGGTTACGCGACAGCGCCACCGACACGATGCAGACGATCCTTGGCCCGGTGGTCGAGTCGGTCAGCCAGACCGCCGGGCGGTTGCTGGGCGACTCCGGCAACGGCACCGCGCTGCCGGTGCGCTGGCGCAGCGGGCGCCGCGTGCACCTGGACCTGGAACGGCTGCTGCCGTTCTCGCGCTGGTATGAGCACGCCGACACCGTCGAGCAGCCGGTCCGCAACATTCCCGGCGTGGCCAGCGCCCACATCGAGGGTGCACTGGGCCGGTTGGTGGTCGAGCTGGCGCCGGGCGCCGACAGCGACCGGGTGCTGAGCTCGGTCTGCGACACCGTGACTGAGGTAACCAAGGGGCTGGGCCGCCCAGGTCCGCGATCCGCGGCGCGCACCGCGCCGTTCGCCGATCCGGGAAACCCGCTGGCACTGCTGGTACCGCTGACCGCAGCCGCGATGGACGTGGTGGCCATCGGCGCCGCGGTGACCGGCTGGATGGGCAAACTACCGGTCGCACCGCTGGCAGCCCGCGGCGCCGCCGCCGTCGTCAGCAACCAGCCGCGCATCGTGTCGATGCTGGAATCGCGGCTGGGTCGGGTCGGTACCGATCTCGCGCTGGCCGCCTCCACCGCCGTGACCAATGGGCTCACCCAGGCGGTAGGCACCCCGCTGGTGGATCTGGCCCAGCGCGGCCTGCAGATCTCCGAGGCCGCCGCCCACCGCCGCCGCTGGGAGAGCCGGGAACGGCAGCTGGCGTCGCCGCGACGACCGCAGGCCGCGGTGGTTCCGATCATCTCCTCGGCCGGGGCCGGCTCGCAGACCGCCCGGCACAACTCGGCGGCCACCGCGGCCGGGGAGGCCTCACACGTGGTGGTCGACGGCGCCATCGACTCGGCCATCGACACCGCCAAGGGGTCGATGTCCGGACCGGTGGAGGAGTACGCCGACCAGGCCGCCAACGCCTCGCTGATCGCCGCCGCGGGCGCGCTGCTGGCCGGCGGGGGCGCCAACGAGGCCGCCGGCGCGGTGCTGGCCGGGGTCCCGAAGGGGGCCTACCTCGGCCGGCAGGCGTTCGGCGCGGTGCTCGGGCGTGGCCTGGCCGACGCCGGGCAGCTGGTGTTGGACCCGGGCGCGCTGCGTCGGCTGGACCGGGTGAAGGTGATCGTCATCGACGGCGCGGCGCTGCGCGGGGACGCCCGCGCGGTACTGCACGCCCGCGGCGACCTGCCCGGGTGGGACGAGGACCGCGTCTACGAGGTCGCCGACGCCCTGCTCCATGGCGAGCAGGCCCCCGACCCCGACCCCGACGAGCTGCCGGCCACCGGCGCCCGGCTGCGCTGGGTCCGCGCGCAGCCGTCGGCGGCACCGGTACAGGGGCTGGAGCGCGCCGATCTGGTCGTCGACGGCGAGACCGTCGGCCGGGTCAAGGTCGGCTGGGAGGTCGACCCGTTCGCGGTGCCGCTGCTGCAGACCGCGCACCGCACCGGGGCGCGGGTGGTGCTGCGCCACGTGGCCGGAACCCAGGATCTGACCGGCAGCGTCGCCGCCAGCCATCCCCCCGGCACCCCGCTGTTGAAGCTGGTCCGCGAGCTACGCGCCGACCGCGGGCCGGTGTTGCTGATCAGCGCGCTACACCGTGACTTCGCCTCCACCGACACGCTGGCCGCGCTGGCCATCGCCGACGTCGGGGTGGCGCTCGACGACCCGCAGGCGGCCACCGCGTGGACCGCGGACATCATCACCGGCACCGACCTGGCCGCCGCCGTGCGGATCCTGTCGGCGCTGCCGGTGGCCCGGAACGCCAGCAAATCCGCGGTGCGGCTCGCCCAGGGCGGCAGCACCCTGGCCGGGCTGCTGCTGGTCGCCGGCGACCCGCGCGGCACCCCCGGCCCGCTGGCGCTGCGGCGCTGGCTCAACCCGGTCAACGCCGCCGGGGCGGCCGCCCTGGTCACCGGCTCCCTGTCGGCGCGCAAGGTGCTGCGCCAGCCCGACCCCACCCCGCAGCCGCTCACCGCTTGGCATGCGCTGGACCCCGAGATCGTCTACTCACGGCTGACCGGCTCGGCGCGGCCGCTGGCCGTCGAGATCGGTCCACCGACCTGGCGCCGCACCCTGGAAGACTTCGCCGATCACCCGGTGCTGGCACCGCTGCGCGGCCCGGCCACCCGGGTGGGCAAGCTGCTGGCCGCGACCCGCGAGGAACTCGCCGATCCACTGACCCCGATCCTGGCGGTCGGCGCGGCGGCGTCGGCGATCTTCGGCAGCAACATCGACGCGCTGCTGGTCGCCGGGGTGATGACCGCCAACGCTTTGGTCGGTGGGGCGCAACGGCTACGCGCCGAAGCGGCGGTCGCCGAACTCTTCGCCGAACAGGACACGCTGGCCCGTCGCGTGGTGCTGCCGCCGGTCGCAACGACGCAACGCCGCCTGGATGCGGCCCGCAACGGCCGGCGCACGGTCACGCTGCCCGCGAAGTCACTTCGCCCGGGCGACGTCATCGACCTGGCAGCCCCCGATGTGGTGCCTGCTGATGCGCGGCTGCTGACCGCCGAGGACCTGGAGGTCGACGAGTCGCTGCTCACCGGTGAGTCGCTGCCGGTGGACAAGCAGGTCGACCCGGTCGCCGTCGGCGATCCCGAACGGGCCAGCATGCTGTTCGAGGGCTCCACGATCGTCGCCGGGCACGCCCGGGCGATCGTGGTCGCCACCGGTGCGGGCACCGCTGCGCGCCGGGCGCTGTCGGCGATCGCCGACGTCGACACCGCGGCCGGGGTGCAGGCCCGGCTGCGCGAGCTGACCGCCAAGGTGCTGCCGCTGACGCTGGCCGGCGGCGCCGGCGTGACCGGCTTGGCGCTGCTGCACCGCGCATCGCTGCGCCAAGCGTTCGCCGACGGGGTGGCGATCGCGGTGGCCGCCGTTCCGGAGGGCCTGCCGCTGGTGGCGACCCTGGCCCAGCTGGCCGCTGCGCAACGGCTGTCGAAACACGGGGTGCTGGTGCGCACCCCGCGCGCCGTGGAGGCGCTGGGCCGCATCGACACCGTGTGTTTCGACAAAACCGGCACCCTGACGGAGAACCGCCTCAGGGTGGTGCGTTCCGTACCGCCGACCGCCACCACCGGCGACACCGGCAGCCTGGACACCCGAACGCTGCGGGCCGCGGCCCGGGCGTGCACGCAGCCGCGCGACGGCCAGGGCCACGCCCACGCCACCGATGAAGCCATCCTCACCGCGGCGGCATCGGTGGCCGACTCCGGCGATTCGTGGACGGTGCTGGCCGAGGTGCCGTTCGAATCCAGCCGCGGCTACGCCGCCACCATCGGGCGAACCGATACCGATCCCCCGATGCTGCTGCTCAAGGGCGCCCCGGAGGTCATCTTGCCGCGCTGTGAGTTCGCCGACCCTGACGGCGACTACGAACGCGCCGAGGCGCTGGTGTCGCACCTGGCCGAGCAGGGGTTGCGCGTGCTCGCGGTGGCTCAGCGCCGCTGGGAGCTACCGACCGCCGAGGAGTCCACCGACGCCGACGCCGTCGACGCCGCCGCGCACGATGTGGAGCTGCTCGGCTTCGTCGGGCTGGCCGACACACTGCGGCCTTCGGCGCGGCCGCTGATCGAGGCGCTGGTCGGAGCCAACCACAAGGTGGTGCTGATCACCGGCGACCATCCGGTCACCGCACGGGCGATCGCCCGGCAGCTGGGCCTGCCGCCGGACGCCCCGGAGGTCACCGGGGCCGAGTTGGCGGTGCTCGACGAGGAGGGGTTCACCAACCTGGCCGCCGGCGCGCAGGTCTTCGCCCGGGTCACCCCCGAGCAGAAGGTGCAGATCGTCGCCGCGCTGCAGCGCAGCGGGCAGGTCACCGCGATGGTCGGCGACGGCGCCAACGACGCCGCGGCGATCCGGATGGCCGACGTGGGGGTCGGCGTCAGCGGTCGCGGCTCGTCGGCGGCGCGGGGCGCGGCCGACATCGTGCTCACCGAAGACGATCTGGGGGTGCTGCTCGACGCCCTGGTGGAGGGCCGCGGCATGTGGACCGGGGTGCGCGATGCGGTCGGCGTCCTGGTCGGCGGCAACGTCGGCGAGGTGCTGTTCACGATCATCGGGACCGCGCTGGGGTCCGGGCGAGCTCCAGTGGGCACCCGGCAGCTGCTGCTGGTCAACCTGCTCACCGACATGTTCCCCGCGCTAGCGGTGGCCGTCACCCCGCAGTACCCGCAACTCGACGACACCGATGAGGAACCCGACCGGGCGGAGGAGGAGGCCGAACGCGCCCATCAGCGGGCGATCCTGTCCGCGCCGGCACCGTCGCTGGACACCTCGCTGATGCGTCACATCATCACCCGCGGCGCGATCACCGCCGCCGGCGCGACCGGCGCCTGGGCGATCGGGCGGTGGACGCCGGGCACCGAACGACGCACGGCGACAATGGGTTTGACCGCATTGGTGGGGACGCAGCTGGTGCAGACGCTGCTGACGCGGCGGCACAGCCCACTGGTGGTGGCGACCGCACTGGGCAGCGCAGTGGTGCTGATCGGTATCGTTCAGACCCCGGTCGTCAGCCAGTTCTTCGGGTGCACGCCGCTGGGGCCGGTGGCCTGGGCCGGAGTGGGCGCCGCCACCGGTGCGGCCACCGCCCTTTCGGTGTTGGCGCCCACCGTGGTGGCGAACACCATCGGAGTCGCCGACACTGATCCGCGTTAGCGCGGGTCATCCCGAGCGCCGGCGCCGAAGCGCGCGGCGTGCCCGTCAGCCCAGCACCTTGCCGTAGGTCTGCCGGCCCATCAGATAGGTCGCCTCGACCGCGACGTCACGCAACTCCGCCGGCGGGATACGCCGTGGATTCTGCGACAGCACCACCAGATCGGCGTACTTGCCGGCCTCCAGGCTGCCGATCTCGGTGTCCAGCCGCAGCTGCCAGGCGGCGTTGAGTGTCTGCGCCCGGATCGCGGCGTCGACACCGATGCGCTGCTCGGGGGCCAGCACCCGGCCGCTGCCCTTGGCGATCCGGTTCACCGCGGTGGCGATGTTGCCGACCGGGTCGGGCGGGGTGACGGTGCCGTCGTTGTGAAACGACAGCCGCAGCCCGGCGTCCAGCGCCGAGCGGGCCGACATCCAGTGCGCCCCGTAATCAGGTCCGAACAGCTTGTCCACCAACACATCTCCCCAGAAGTAGATGTGTTCGATGAACATGCTCGGGGTGACACCCAGGCGCGCGGCCCGGGCGAACTGATCGGGCCGCATCGCACCGACGTGTTCGATCCGGGGACGCAGTGCCGGGGGCACTCGCGCCTGCTCGAAGGCGTCCAGCACCACGTCGATGGCGGCGTCGCCCTGCACGTGGCAGGAGACCTGCCAGCGTTGGTCGATGAAGGCCGCCGCCAGCTGCTGGATCTGCTCGGGGGGGTAGTTCATGCCGCCGCGGTGGTCGCGGCCCAGCCCCATGCTCGCCGTCGTCGCGTTGGTCAGGTACGGGAACGTGGTGAAGATGTTGCCCTGCCACGGTGATCCGTCGGCCCAGATCTTCATGCCGATCTTGTCGAACAGCACGTCGGCGCCGGCCCGCTTGCCGCGCATGTTGTCGGAGTCGTCGGCAAGCTCGGGCGTGCCGATCTCGTAGGCGCGGACCCGGATCGCACAGTCGGGTTGCTGGGCGAGCTTGCCGAACACCTCGGACTGCGTACGCGCATCGTAGGAGTGCTCGGTGGCGGTCGCGATGCCCGCGCGGGCCAGCTGGGCGTAAGCCCAGCGCAGGTTGTCGCCGGCGTTGGCCATGATCGCGCCGGAGAACGGCGCGGTCAGCGCCATCAGCGCCGCCGCCTCGCGCACCTCGCCGGTCAGCTGCCCGTCGGGCCCGCGCAGGTACTGGGCGCCGGGCGGATTTGGGGTGGTCTTGGTGATCCCGGCCGCGGCGAACGCGGCGGTGTTGCCGTAGCCGGCGTGGCCGCTGTTGGTGATGATCACCACCGGGTTCTGCGGTGCCAGCCGATCCAGCTCGGTGCGGGTGAACGACTGCAGCCCGGTCTGCAGCAGCGGGTCGACACCGTTGAGCAGGATCGGCTGGCCCTTCGGGGTGTCCGCCACGGCCTCGGTCAGCTTCTGGAACACCCCGCCGGCGGTGGAAACCGTGAACGGACGCACATCGATGGCCGGCGGGGCCAGCGTGGTGCCCATTTCGAACGGGTGGCCATGCGGTTCCACGAACGCCGGCAGCAACGCCCGCCCGCGCAGGTCGACGACGGTGGTCTCCGACCCCCGCAGCCGCAGCACGTCGTCGCGGGAGCCGACTTGGGTGATCCGCCCGCCGGTGACCGCCAGCGCTTCGGCTTCGGGGAAACCCGGAACCGCGGTCACCACCGGGCCACCGATGAAGATGGTGTCGGCCCCGGGGCCCCGCGATCCGCAGCCGGCCAGCCCGCCCACCGCCGTACCGGCCGCGGCAGCCGCCATGCCGACCATGAACCGTCGCCTGCTCGTCGTCACCCTGTCCGCTCTTCCCAGTCGCAGTCGACCGCCGCCAAAGGCCTTACGCGGTTCACGCGACGAGTATGGCAGCGACCGTCACACCGCTGTCGTCCAGCCACCCGGGGCCACGCGGCCCCGCTCACGTGAGCGCGTCGTGATCGCCGCGCACCCAGGCGGCATGCCGGTCGGCGGAGAACCGGATCGCTGCCGCGCCGTCGGCGTCGATGACGTTGTCCAACAGGCCGTATATCCGGTCGAACCGCAGCTCGGCCAGGGTGCCGGCCATCCGCTGCACGACGGCGGCCGACAGCGGAATCCGGTTCGGATAGCTTCGCAGGAAGGCCACGGTGCGCCGGTCCGGGTTCGGAAAGACGGTGTCGCCGACCAGCAGCACGCCACGCCCGTCGGCGCCGTCATCCCAGCAAGCCACCGCGCTGCCGGGAAAGTGGCCCCCCACCTGCACCACCGTCAGCCCGGCCACCGGCTGCAACCGGTCCGACCAGTAGCGGATCACCGGGTCGGGCCGCATCACCCAGTGCGCGTCGGCGGCATTGACGTACACCGGCACCCCACCGAGGCGGTGGCTCCACTGCACCTGCGCGCCGAACATGTGCGGGTGACTCGCGACGATCGCGGCGACCGGGCCGTGCTCGGTCACCGCGGCCACCGCGGCATCGTCGAGGAAACCCGAGGGATCCCACAACACATTGCCGTCCGAGTCGCCGGCGGTGCACACCAGCTTGCCCAGCTGGCCGATGCCCAGCGGTGGCGTGCTGCCGATCCCGATCAGGCCGGGTTCAAGCACGGCGACGGTGGATCGAACCCCCTCGCCGGCCAACTCGTCGAGCGTCGCCCACCGCTGACCGTCGGCCGGCACCCACTGGCGCTCGTCGGCGCAGATCGCGCAGACCTCCGGCGTGGCGTCGTGCTCGACGCCGCATGTCCTGCACAACCAGAACACGCAGCCGGCTCCGCTCAGACCGTGAAGCCGACGGCGCGCATCATCTCGCGGCCCTCGTCGGTGATCTTGTCCGGACCCCAGGCCGGCTCCCAGACCCAGCTGAGGTCCAGCTTCTTGACCAGGCCCGCACCGACGGTCGCGTTCTCGACCTGCTCGGCGATCATGTCCTGCAGCGGGCAGGCCGGCGAGGTGAGCGTCATGGTCACCACCGCGGCGGCACCTTCCTCGTCGTGGCGGATCGCCAGGTCGTAGACCAGCCCGAGGTCCATGACGTTGATGCCGATCTCGGGGTCGATGACGTCGTGCATCGACTCCTCGACCTCGGCGAGTAGCTCATCGGGTCCGGTTTCACTCATTGCTTCATCTCCTGGGTTGTCGCCACTGACTCACGCCAGCGTGTTTTCTTCCGTCTTGGCGAGCGCCTGCGCCAACGCGTCTTTGAACGCCATCCAGCCCAGCAGCGCGCATTTGACCCGCGCCGGGTACTTGGCCACCCCGGCGAAGGCGATCCCGTCGCCGAGCACCTCTTCGTCACCTTCGACGGTCCCCCGTGACGACACCATCTCGTGGAACGCGTCGAACGTCGTCAAGGCCTCCGGCACGCTCAAGCCGATCACCTGGCTGGCCAGCACCGACGTCGCCGCCTGCGAGATCGAACAGCCCTGCCCGTCGTAGGAGACGTCGGCGATCCGCTCGCCGTCATCGGAGACCGCCACCCGCATGGTCAATTCGTCACCGCACGTCGGGTTGACGTGGTGGACCTGCGCGCCGTAGGGCTCCCGCAGCCCACGGTGCTGCGGATGTTTGTAGTGATCGAGGATCACTTCCTGGTAGAACTGCTCGAGGCGCACGTCTCACGCTCTCCCGAAGAATTTCACGGCGCGCTGAATCCCCGCCAGCAGCCGCTCGACCTCATCGTGGGTGTTGTACACCGCGAACGACGCGCGGGCGGTGGCCGCCACATCGAATCTGCGGTGCAACGGCATCGCGCAGTGATGGCCCACCCGCACCGCGACACCGTCGTCGTCGAGCACCTGGCCGACGTCGTGGGCGTGCACCCCGTCGATCACGAAGGAGACCGGAGAACCGCGGTCCGTCATCGTCGTCGGCCCGATCACGCGCACCCCGTCGATACCGGCGAGGCCCTCGAGGGCGGCGGCCACCAACTCGTGCTCGTGCGCCTCCACCACGTCCATCCCGATGGCATCCAGGTAACGCGCGGCCGCAGCCAGCCCGACCACCTGCGAAGTCATCGGCGTGCCGGCCTCGAAACGTTGCGGCGGCGGCGCGTAGCTGCTCGACGACATCGTCACGGTCTCGATCATCGATCCGCCGGTGAGGAACGGCGGCAGCGCCGCCAACAGCTCGCGCCGGCCGTAGAGCACGCCGATTCCGGTGGGCCCCAGCATCTTGTGACCGGAGAATGCGGCGAAGTCGACGCCGAGGGCGTGCAGGTCGACCGGCTGGTGCGGCACCGACTGGCAGGCGTCCAACACGGTGAGCGCGCCCACCGCGCGGGCTCGCGACACCAGCTCGGCGACCGGCGCCAGCGCGCCGGTCACATTCGAATGATGAGTGAAGGCAACGACTTTGACTCGCTCATCGAGCTTGAGCGAATCCAGGTCGATCCGCCCGTCGGGCGTCACCTCATACCACTGCAGTGTCGCCCCGGTGCGCCGGGCCAGTTCCTGCCACGGAACCAGGTTGGCGTGATGCTCCAGCTCGGTGGTGACGATGACGTCGCCCGGGCCGACGGCGGCTTCGAACCGGTTGTCGCCGAACCCATACGCCACCAGATTCAGCGACTCGGTGGCGTTCTTGGTCAACACCAGCTCGTCCGGGTCGGCGCCGACGAAGCGCGCGATGGCCGACCGGCCGTCCTCGTAGGCGTCGGTGGCCTCCTCCATGAGCTGGTGCGCCCCGCGGTGCACCGCGCCGTTGGAGTGCAGCAGAAACTCCCGCTCGGCATCGAGCACCGGCAGCGGACGCTGCGAGGTCGCGCCGGAATCGAGGTAGGCCAGCCGGCTTCCGCCACGCATGACGCGGCTCAGGATCGGGAAATCCGCCCGAATCGCAGCCAGGTCCGGCGCCGCCGGACGACCGGGCGCCACCGTCGTGTCGGACACCGTCATGCTCAGGCTCCCGCCGCTCCCGCCGCTGCCGCGTCGGAGAAGCGTTCGTAGCCCTTCTCCTCCAGCTCGTCGGCCAGCTCCGGACCGCCCGACTCCACGATGCGCCCACCGGAGAAGACGTGCACGAACTGCGGCTGGATGTAGCGCAGGATCCGGGTGTAGTGGGTGATCAGCAGGATGCCGCCGTTCTCGGTCTCCTGATAGCGCTGCACCCCTTCGCTGACCACCCGCAGGGCGTCGACGTCGAGGCCGGAGTCGGTCTCGTCGAGGATCGCGATCTTGGGCTTGAGCAGGCTCAGCTGCAGGATCTCGTGGCGTTTCTTCTCACCGCCGGAGAAGCCCTCGTTGACGTTGCGCTCGGCGAAGCCGGAATCGATACCGAGCTCGGTGAACGCCGCGCGCTGCTCCTTGATCCAGGCGCGCAGCTTCGGGGCCTCGCCGCGCACCGCGGTCACCGCCGTGCGCAGGAAGTTCGACATCGACACCCCGGGCACCTCGACCGGATACTGCATGGCCAAGAAGAGACCCGCGCGCGCCCGCTCGTCCACGGCCATCGCCAGCACGTCCTGGCCGTCGAGGGTGATCGACCCGGATGTCACGGTGTACTTGGGGTGACCGGCGATCGCATACGACAGGGTCGACTTGCCCGAGCCGTTCGGGCCCATCAGGGCATGCGTCTCACCGGAGTTCACCGTCAGGTCGACTCCGTGCAGGATCGGGATCGCCGCCGCACCGTCGTCGCCGGCGCCGCCCGGCGACACACTCACGTGCAGGTCCTTGATCTCCAGTGTGCTCATTGCTGTTCGGTGTCCTTAAGTCTTGGTGGTCAGTTGTTCTCGGTGACGGCGAGTTCGCGCTCGACGGCCTCGGTGAGGCGTTCTTGGACGAACGGCACCGGGATCTTGGAGATGATCTCGCCGAAGAAACCGCGCACGATCAGGCGTCGGGCCTGATCCTCGGGGATGCCGCGCGCCTGCAGGTAGAACAGCTGCAGGTCGTCGAAGCGGCCCGTGGCGCTGGCATGGCCGGCCTGCACGATCTCGCCGGTCTCGATCTCCAGGTTCGGGATCGAATCCGCCCGCGCACCGTCGGCCAGCACCAGGTTGCGGTTCACCTCGAAGGTGTCGGTGCCCACCCCCGCCGCGCGGATCAGCACGTCGCCGACCCAGACGGTGTGGGCGTCGGGCAGACCCGAACCGGGGTCGCCCTGCAGCGCACCCTTGTAGAGCACGTTCGAGCGGCAATTGGGCTGGCTGTGGTCGACCAGCAGACGCGATTCGAGGTGCTGGCCGTCGTCGGCGAAGTACAGGCCGAGCAACTCGGCGTCACCGCCCGGTCCGTCGAACCGCACCCGGCCGGTCAGCCGCACCAGTTCACCGCCCAGCAGCACGGCGCTGTGGCGCAGCACCGCGTCCTTGCCCAGCGCCGCGTGGTGCATGGTCACGTAGGCCAGATCCGCGGCCGCCTCGGCGAGCCACACCACGGTCAGCGTCGCAGCATCGCCGACGACGAACTCGACGTTGTCGGCGTAGGTTCCGCTGCCCCGCACGTCGATCACGACGGTGGCCTGCGACAGCTCCTCGGCGCGCAACTGCAGATGGCCGTAGGCCGTCGACCCCTCACCGGGACCGGTGATGGTGATCGTGACCGGCTCCTCGACGACGGCTTCCTTGGGAACGGTGAGGACCGTCGCCTCCTGGAACGCCGAGAAGGCCTGGGCCGCAACGCGATCAGCGGGAACACCCGCGGCACCGAGCCGGTCGTCGCCGCGCGCGACGGTCTCGACGCGCACCGCCGCGTCCGCGGTGACGGCGATGGCCGCCGATGCGTCGGCCACCGCCGAACCGTCGTGCAGGCCGCGCAGCCGGCGCAGCGGGGTGAACCGCCAGATCTCGTCGCGGCCGTGCGGCACCTCAAAGGCGTCCACGTCGAACGAGGTGAACTGCTCCCCTTTGTTGATGCCTTCGGCGGCCTCGGTCAGGTTGCTCGGCGAGGCGGACCGCAGGTCAGTCGAAGCCACTAGCCCACCGAGCCTTCCATCTGCAGCTGGATCAGCTTGTTGAGTTCCAGCGCGTATTCCATCGGCAGTTCCTTGGCGATCGGCTCGACGAAGCCGCGCACCACCATCGCCATCGCCTCGTCCTCGGTCAGGCCGCGGCTCATCAGGTAGAACAACTGGTTCTCACTGACCTTCGACACCGTGGCCTCGTGGCCCACGGTGACGTCGTCCTCGCGGATGTCGACGTAGGGGTAGGTGTCGCTGCGGCTGACGTCGTCGACCAGCAGCGCGTCGCATTTCACGCTCGACTTCGCCCCCTGAGCGCCCTTGTGGATCTCCACCAGGCCCCGGTAGGAGGATCGGCCGCCGCTGCGCGCCACCGACTTGGAGACGATGTTGGACGAGGTGTGGGGTGCCAGGTGCAGCATCTTGGCGCCGGTGTCCTGGTGCTGGTCCTCACCGGCGAACGCCACCGAGAGCACCTCGCCCTTGGCGTGCTCACCGGTCATCCACACCGCCGGGTACTTCATGGTGACCTTGGAGCCGATGTTGCCGTCGACCCACTCCATGGTGGCGCCCTCTTCGGCCCGCGCCCGCTTGGTGACCAGGTTGTAGACGTTGACCGACCAGTTCTGGATGGTGGTGTAGCGGCATCGGCCGCGCGGCTTGACGATGATCTCCACCACCGCCGAGTGCAGCGAGTCACTCGAGTACACCGGGGCGGTGCAGCCCTCGATGTAGTGCACGTAGGCGTCCTCGTCGACGATGATCAGGGTGCGCTCGAACTGGCCCATGTTCTCGGTGTTGATCCGGAAGTAGGCCTGCAGCGGGATGTCGACGTGCACACCCTTGGGCACGTAGATGAACGAGCCGCCGCTCCACACCGCGGTGTTCAGCGCCGAGAACTTGTTGTCGCCGGCCGGGATGACGGTGGCAAAATACTCCCGGAACAGCTCCTCGTGCTCCTTGAGCGCGGTGTCGGTGTCCAGGAAGATCACGCCCTGGGCCTCCAGATCCTCGCGGATCTTGTGGTAGACCACCTCGGATTCGTACTGGGCCGCGACCCCGCCGATGTAGCGCTGCTTCTCGGCCTCCGGGATGCCCAGCCGGTCATAGGTGTTGCGGATGTCCTCGGGCAGGTCGTCCCAGGTCTGGGCCTGCTTCTCGGTGGACCGGACGAAGTATTTGATGTTGTCGAAGTCGATCCCGGACAGATCCGAGCCCCAGTTGGGCATCGGCTTCTTCATAAAGGTCCGGTACGCGCGCAGCCGCGCCTCAAGCATCCACTCCGGCTCGTTCTTCTTCGCCGAGATGTCGCGCACCACATCCTCGGACAGGCCACGCTGCGCGACGGCGCCCGCGGCATCGGTGTCGGCCCAACCGTATTCGTACCGGCCCAGCGACGCGATCGTCTCTTCCTGGGTGGGCTCGGCCGCTGCCGCGGTGGCCTCCGGTGTGAGTGTCATGGTGACGCCCCTTCAGTGCTCGTAATGGCTTCGGCGCAGGCTTCGCGCCGAAGGTCGATCGGTGTTGTCATTGCTTTTTTGCGGCGGTACCGGTCCGGCCGGCTTTGGTGGTTTTGCCGGCCCTGCCGGACTTGGCGCTCTTGATGGTCAGGGGTACGTGGGTGGTACAGACGTACCCGCCGTCGGCGATGGTTGCCAACCGCTGGACGTGGGTGCCCAGCACCTCGGCCATCGCCTGCCGCTCGGCGCGGCACAGCTCCGGAAACTCTTTGGCGACGTTGGCCACCGGGCAATGATGCTGCAGGATCTGCACCCCCGGGACACCGCCGTCCACCCGTGCGGTGCTGGCGGCGTAGCCGGCCTCGGTCAGCGCCGCGGCGATGCGTTCGGCGGTCGCCTCGAGATCCCCGTCGGTGTCTGAGTCGCCCTCGGCGGCCACGGCCGCGACCTCGGACAGAATCGTGTCGATGCGCTGCCGGGCGAAGGCCACCACCGCATCCTCGCCGCCGATCTCGCGCAGCTGGCGCATCGCCGCCACGGCGAGGTCGTCATAGCGGTGCCCGAGCTTGCCCCGGCCGGCGTCGGTGAGCTGGTACCGCTTGGCCGGCCGACCGCGACCCACCTGCTGCCAGGCCGCCGGGGCGTGCGCCTCGGCGTCGCCCAGCTCGATCAGCGCGTCAAGGTGGCGCCGCACGCCGGCCGCCGACAAGCCGAGGCGGGCGCCGATGTCGCCGGCGGTGATCGAACCGGACTCCATCAGCAGGCGCACCACCGCCTGACGGGTGCGGCCCTCGGACGAATCATGGCTGCCGGCGAGCTCGGCGCCCGGTTGAGGCGCAGCCGAAACCGCACCGCCGGGGCGCTGCCCGGCGGTTTGGGATGCGGCGTTGGCCTCAGCCTTGAATTTCACAACACCAGTGTGACGCAATTCGGCGGCCGGGTCCAGAAAGGGTTACCTCAGTTCGGCACGAATCGGCCGTAACGCTGGTCACAGCGCGCTCCTGCCGGTCACCCGACCGGGCTTCGTCGGGAGGCCGTTACGCTGCTGGGATGGCAGCCCGCCGGCACTCGCTGAGCAGCTCGATCGCCCACCTGCACGGCGACGAGCGCACCGTCGGCGCCCCCCTCAACGCTGCCGAACTCGTCGCGCTGCGGCGCACCCGGCTGTTCGGGGCCACCGGCACCGTGTTGATGGGCATCGGTGCGCTCGGTGCGGGCGCCCGACCGGTGGTCCAGGACCCGACCTTCGGGGTACGACTGCTGAACCTGCCGTCACGGCTGCAGACGGTGGCGCTGACCATGACCACCACCGGCGCGGTGATGATGACCCTGGCCTGGCTGATGCTGGGCCGCTTCGCGCTGTCCTCGGGCGGGCCGGGCCGCCGGATGTCGCGCAGCCAACTCGACCGCACGCTGTTGCTGTGGATGCTGCCGTTGCTGGTCGCCCCGCCGATGTACAGCAAGGACGTCTACTCCTACCTGGCGCAGAGCCAGATCTCCCGACTGGGACTGGACCCCTACCGGGTGGGCCCGGCGCCGGCCCTCGGGCTGGACCACGTGTTCACCCTGTCGGTGCCGAGTCTGTGGCGGGAGACACCGGCCCCCTACGGCCCGCTCTTCTTGTGGATCGGCCGGGGAATATCGGCGCTGACCGGTGAGAACATCGTCACCGCGGTGTTGTGCCACCGGGTGGTGGTGCTGGTCGGCGTGGGGCTGATCGTGTGGGCGGTGCCGCGGCTGGCGGCACGGTGCGGGGTGGCCGAGGTCAGTGCGCTGTGGCTGGGTGCGGCCAACCCGCTGCTGTTGATGCACCTGGTCGCCGGTATCCACAACGAGGCGCTGATGCTCGGCCTGATGCTGACCGGCACCGAGTTCGCGCTGCGCGGGATCACCGCGGCCCAACCGCTGCTGCCGAGCCGGTGGCGCCACCCGCAGGACTGGGCGCCGTTGGCCGAACTGCTCACCGGGGCGGTCCTGATCGCGATGTCGTCGCAGGTCAAGCTGCCGTCGCTGCTGGCACTCGGATTCGTGGCGATGGCCCTGGGCTGGCGCTGGGGCGGCGACCTGCGGGCATTCCTGCTCGCCGGGGTCGGCACCAGTGCCCTGGCGGCGGCCGTGATGGGCCTGATCGGCTGGGCCAGCGGGCTGGGCTTCGGCTGGGTTTACACCCTGGGCACCGCCAACGTGGTCCGCAGCTGGATGTCGCCGCCGACCCTGATCGCCCTCGGCACCGGCCAGGTGGGGACCCTGCTGGGCCTGGGCGATCACACCACCGCCGTGTTGTCGCTGACCCGTGGCATCGGTGTGCTGATCATCGCGGTGATGGTCATCTGGCTGCTGCTGGTGGTCTTCCAGGGCCGGCTGCATCCGGTCGGCGGGCTCGGCGTCGCACTCGGCATCACGGTGCTGCTGTTCCCGGTGGTGCAGCCCTGGTATCTGCTGTGGGCGATCATCCCGCTCGCCGCCTGGGCGACCCGGCCGAGCTTCCGGATCGCGGTGATCGCGGTGACCCTGGTGGTCGGCATCTTCGGCCCGACCGCCAACGGTGACCGTTTCGCCCTGTTCCAGATCGTGGACGCCACGTTGGCCAGCGCCGTGGTGGTGCTGGCGTTGTTCCTGCTGACCTACCGGCATCTGCCGTGGCGGGAGTTGCCCGCCGAGGACGGCCGACCCGATGGTGAGTCGCTGGCGGGGCCGACCCCGCGGTCCGCCCCCGTCGCCGACGCTTACGCTGATTCTCCGTGAGCTCAGCTGTGGCGGTGCGGTTGCGCGGCGTGCGTAAGCGTTACGGGGCCGGTCCGACGGCGACCGAGGCGGTCGCCGGTCTTGATCTGGAGGTCCACACCGCCGAAGTGTTCGCGCTGCTGGGCCCGAACGGCGCCGGCAAGACCACGACGGTCGAGATGTGCGAGGGCTTCGTGCGCCCGGACGCCGGCACCATCGAGGTCCTCGGGCTGGACCCGATCGCCGACAACGACCGGCTGCGGGAACGCATCGGGGTGATGCTGCAGGGCGGCGGCGGCTACCCCGCGGCGCGCGCCGGCGAGATGCTCAAGCTGGTGGCGTCGTACTCGGCGAACCCGCTGGACCCGCAGTGGCTGCTGGAGACCCTGGGCCTGACCGACGCGGCCCGGACCACCTACCGCAGGCTCTCGGGCGGGCAGCAACAGCGGCTCGCGCTGGCCTGCGCGCTGGTCGGTCGCCCGGAGCTGGTGTTTCTCGACGAGCCGACCGCCGGCATGGACGCCCACGCGCGGCTGCTGGTGTGGGAACTGATCGACGCGCTGCGCCGCGACGGCGTGACCGTGGTGCTGACCACGCACCACCTGCGGGAGGCCGAGGAGCTGGCCGACCGGCTGCTGATCATCGACCACGGCAAGGTGGTCGCAGCCGGCACACCGGCGGAACTGACCCGCAGCGGCGCCCAGGGCCAGGTGCGGTTCACCGCACCTCCCCGACTGGACTTGTCGTTGCTGCTCACCGCGCTGCCCGAGGACTATCGGGCCAGCGAGCTGCAACCCGGTGAGTACCTCGTCGAGGGGGCCGTCGACCCGCAGGTGCTCGCGACCGTGACCGCATGGTGCGCGCGCCTGGATGTGCTGGCCACCCAGCTGCGGGTGGAGCAGCGCAGCCTGGAGGATGTGTTCTTGGACCTGACCGGACGGGAGCTGCGCCCATGAGTGACCAGCACGTCTTCGCGCCGGGCACCTTCACCCCCGACCCGCGCCCGGCCGGCGTGCCCGCGATGCTGGCCGCGCAGTACCGGCTCGAGCTGACCCTGCTGCTGCGCAACGGCGAACAGCTGCTGTTGACGATGTTCATCCCGATCACGCTGCTGATCGGGCTGACGGTGCTGCCGCTGGGCCCGTTCGGCGAGGGTCATGCCGAGCGCGCCACCACAGTGCTGCCGGTGATCATGTCGCTGGCGGTGATCGCCACCGCCTTCACCGGCCAGGCGATCGCGGTGGCATTCGACCGCCGTTACGGCGCGCTGAAACGCCTGGGCGCCACCGCACTGCCGGTATGGGGAGTCATCACCGGCAAGTCGCTGTCGGTGGCGACGGTGGTGCTGTTGCAGTCGGTGCTGCTCGGGTTGATCGGCATCGCCCTGGGCTGGCGGCCGACACCGCTCGGGCTGGCGCTGGGCGCGGTCGTCATCGCGCTGGGCACGGCGTGCTTCGCGGCGTTGGGGCTGCTGCTCGGCGGCAGCCTACGAGCCGAGATCGTACTGGCCCTCGCCAACCTGATGTGGTTCGTGTTCGGCGGGTTCTCGGCGCTGACGGTGGAAACCGAGCTGGTGCCCGGCGCGGTCCGCTGGCTGGCCCGGCTGACGCCTTCGGGGGCGCTCACCGAGGCGCTGGCGCAGGCCCTGGCGGTCTCCTTCGACTGGTTCGGAGTCGCGGTGGTGGTGGCGTGGGGGCTGCTGGCCGGCCTCGGCGCGGTGCGCTGGTTCCGGTTCAGCTGACCTACTACGGTACGTAGTTACCGATCCTCTACGATCAGGCCCGTGGCACGCTTCCTGATGCGCCTGGTGGATCTGCTGCCCGATCCCAGTCTGCGCACCCAGCGGCTGCTGGCCGCCGCCGTCGTCTTCACCCAGGGCTTCATCTCGGTCAGCGGAGCCATCGTACGCGTCACCGCGTCCGGGCTGGGCTGCCCGACCTGGCCGCAGTGTTTCCCGGGCAGCTACGTCCCGGTCGCGGTCTCGGAGGTGCCGCGAATCCATCAGGCCATCGAGTTCGGCAACCGGATGGTGACCTTCGCGGTGGTCATCACCTCGGCGCTGGCGGTGTTGGCGGTGATCCGGGCGCGGCGGCGCCGGGAGGTGCTGGTCTACGCCTGGCTGATGCCGGCCTCCACGGTGCTGCAGGCGATCATCGGCGGCATCACGGTGCGCACCGGGCTGGCCTGGTGGACGGTGGCGGTGCACCTGCTGGTCTCGATGCTGATGGTCTGGCTGGCGGTGCTGTTGTACGTCAAGGTCGGTGAGCCCGACGGCGAGACCGTCGTGGTACGCCACCGGGTCCCCGTCCCGTTGCGGCGGCTGACCGCGCTGTGCGCCGTCATGCTGGCCGCGGTACTGGTCACCGGAACCCTGGTGACCGCCGCCGGGCCGCACGCCGGCGACAAGAGCACCACCCGCACGGTCGCTCGGCTCAAGGTCGAGGTGGTCACGCTGGCGCACCTGCACGAGTCGCTGCTGATCGGCTTCCTCGGGCTGCTGGTGGGGCTGGCGTTCGGGCTGGCTGCGGTACGAGCGGCCAAACCGGTGACCAACCGGCTTGCCTGGTTGACCGCGCTGACCCTGGCGCAGGGGCTGATCGGGGTCGTTCAATACTTCACCGGGGTGCCCGCGGTGCTGGTCACCATCCACGTGGCGGGCGCCGTGCTGGTCACCGGCGCGACCGCGGCGCTATGGGCGTCGCTGCGCGAGCGGGCCCAACCCGAGCCGGTCTAGCGCCGAGGTGACCTCCCGCGCGAATCGGCGTTGCGCGCGGTCACATTCGTCGGCGCCGAGTTCACCCCAGCCCAGGTCCGGCGCAACCAGATCCAGGCCGACCAGGCGCGTGTCGGCCCCTGCTCCGGTCACCTCGGCGCGCGCGTAGAGCAATTCCTCGATCCGGATGCTCAAACGCTCGGCGGCAGCGCGCAGCGCGGCGCGGCCGAGGTCCCACAACTCGAAGTCCGGGTCGCCACCCGCGGCGCCGAACGCGTGCGACCGGCCGGCGCCGAAGAACACCAGCGCGGTGCGCGCCGTAGCCGCGCCGGGCGCCGTCGGCACCCCGTCACACTGCAAGTCGGCCAGATAGCGGGGATCGGCGTTCCAGGCCACCACCTCCGGGGGGTTCAACAGGTTGCGCACCCGCTTGGTCCACGCCGTGAATTCGGCGCGCCGCTCCGGCTCCCCGCCCGCCGACCGCAGGATCACCAGGTCGGCCTCGAGGGTTTCCGGGTCGTCCCAGGGCAACCGGCGGGCGTGCAGGCCGCGGTGTCGCAGCGCATGCACCAGGCCGGCGTCATCACCGGGGTCAGAATCGTCGTCGTCGCGCCGCGGATCGCCCGCCAACACGATGCGCGGGTGGAAGATATCGGGCCGGGCCAGCTTCATGCAGACTCCACAGTCGGAGATGATAGTCACCATGCACGCCGTGGAAATCGCCGCGACCGGCGGCCCCGAGGTCTTGGAACTGGTCGACAGGCCGCAACCCTCCCCCGCCGCCGGGGAGGTGGTGATCCGGTCCGAGGCCATCGGGGTCAACTACATCGACACCTATTTCCGCTCCGGGATATACCCGGCGGAGTTGCCGTTCGTGCTCGGCAATGAGGCCGCCGGCGTCGTGGCCGAGACCGGCGCGGGCGTGACGACGCTGAGCGGGGGTGACCGCGTGGTGACGGCGGCCGCGACCGGCGGGTACGCGCAGTACTGCGCGGCGCCGGCAGCGCTGGTGGCGCCCATCCCGGCCGGCGTCGACTCCGACGTGGCGGCGGCCGTACTGCTCAAGGGCCTGACGGCGCATTACCTGATCAAATCCGTCTATCCGGTGCGGCCCGGCGACACCGTGCTGCTGCACGCCGGCGCCGGCGGGGTCGGGCTGATCCTGACCCAGTGGGCCACTGCCCTGGGCGCCCGGGTGATCACCACCGTGTCGACGCCGGCGAAAGCCGACTTGTCCCGAGCGGCCGGCGCCGCCGAGGTCCTCGACTACCCCGGCTCGGACGACACGGCCGCCGCCGCTTTCGGCGCCCGCATCCGGGAGTTGACCGACGGCGCCGGGGTCGCCGCGGTGTACGACGGCGTGGGCGCGGCGACGTTCGACGCGAGCCTGGCCAGTCTGGCCGTCCGGGGCACGCTGGCGCTGTTCGGCGCGGCCAGCGGACCGGTTGCCCCGGTGGATCCGCAGCGGCTCAACGCCGCCGGTTCGGTGTACCTGACCCGGCCGAACCTCGCCCACTTCACCCGCAGCGAGCAGGAATTCTCCTGGCGCACAGGCGAATTGTTCGACGCGATCACGGCAGGATCGATCGAGGTGACGGTCAGCCGGCGCTACCCGCTGGCCGAGGCCGCCGACGCGCACCGGGATCTTCAGGCCCGCAAGACCACCGGTTCGATCGTGTTGATCCCCTAACGACGCCCCCCGCGGTCCGCGCGCTCAGCCGGCCCGCCAGCTCTCCGGCAGCAGCGGCAGCCGCGGCCCCTCGGCGAATTCGGCCCCGCCCAACCGCGCCAGCCCCGCGGCACGGGCGGCGTCGTCGCGCACCGCGCCGGCGCGGCCCAGTGCACCGGCGCCGTGATCGGACACCGCGTCCGGCCCCCACTCCGGCTCCACGCCGACGGTCAGCGCCATCGCGGCGTCTTCGTGGCCGGCCCGGGTCTTGCGACGGCGGCGCCGGGCCGCCCGTCGGGAATCCGCCGCGGCCACGGCCGCTGCGGCTTCCGGGGCGGGCGTCTTCTTCTTGGCGCCCGCCGCGGCCCCGGTTCGGGCGCCGAGCCCCGACCCGAAATCGATTCCCGGGCCGCCGCCGATCAGGTAGGGAAACGCAAACGAGCCGGCCGGTGCCGGCGCGGGGGGCGGCGGTGCCGCAGCGGCCGGTGCGGCGCCGGCGGTGGCGGGGGCCGGCGGTGGCGGCGCGGGCGGCGGCGGCGCGACCGGGACGGCCGGGCCGACCACGGTCGCCTCGACGGTGATCACCGGGGACAACGGCGTGGCGGGAACGCCGACCGGTGACGCCGGCGCACCCAACCCGGCCAGGCCGGCCAGCCCGCCCAGCGATCCGACAGGCGCCACCACCGCGCCGGCGGCGGCCGCCACCATCGCCGGCGACTGGCTGATCGCGGTGGCCAATTGGGCGATGTGGGTCGGCCAGTCGAACAGGGCCAGGGCCGCGAGATATTGCAGCGCCGGGATGATCCGGGTCGGGTCCTGCGCCATGTAGGTGAAGTCCTCGAACAGTTCCAGGGTCCGCGCGAGGTACCAGATCGGTTGGGCGGCATTGGAATAGTAGTCGTAGGCATAACCATTGAGGGTGCCGGCGGCCGGGTCCCAATGGATCCCGAGGTTCTGCAGGAAATGCGAGACGGCGGTGGTGAAGGCGTTGGAGATCATCGGGTCATGGGCGGTGACACCGTCTTGTATCCCCAGGCTTTTCAGGATCGGCTCGAGGACGTCGAGCAGCCCCTGCAACGGGTTCTGCCACTGCGGCTGCTCGGAGCTGGCGGCAGCTCGCTGAATCTGCGGCGCCACCCCGGTGTGCGGCGCGGCGGCTACCGCCGAACCCGCCACCGCCTGGTAGGTCGACATCGTGGTGGCGGCCTGCACCCACATCCGGAGGTAGTCGGCTTCGTTGACCGCGATCGGAATGGTGTTGATGCCGAAGAAGTTGGTCGCCACCAGCACGCCGTGCACCGCGTGATTGGCGGCCAGCTCCGGAAGCGTCGGCATGGCCGCCAACGCAGCGCTGTAGGCCGCCGCCGCGGTCTGGCACTGCGCGGCGGCCGCCGCACTGTGCGCGGCGGCGTGGCTCAGCCAGGCCAGGTACGGCGCGTGGGCGCCCAGATAGGAGTCCGCGGCGGGCCCCTGCCACGCCCCGGCTTCGACGGTGGCCAGCACCGCGGTCAATTCCTCGGCGACCGCCGTGTACTCGGCGCTCAACGACGACCACGCCCCCGCCGCCGCCAACAACGGCCCCGCTCCCGGCCCGGCGCTCAACAACGCCGAATGCACCTCCGGCGGCGACGCCATCCATACCCCTGGCACAACCACCGAGTTTACTTCATGGGAACTTTGTTTTTCGGGTACCCGAACTTTAAGGCTTGTCGCCGTCGGCGTCCCAGCTGCCCGGCACCATCGGCTGCCGCGGCCCGTTGCCGAACGCACCGTCCAACCGGGCCATCCCCGCCGCGGTGGATCGCCCGTTGGCCGCGTTGCCGGCGAAACCCAGCGTTCCGGCGCCCCGGTCGGCAGCCGCCGGGTCGTCATCGGGCAGCTGCCACTCCGGGGCGACACCGACACCCATCGTCGTGAACTGATCGGCGTGGCCGCGTTTGGCGGCGCGCCGTCGGCGCCGGGCCTGCGCCCGCCGGCGATCGGCCTCCCGTGCCGCTGCGGCCGCCGCGGCGCTGTCGGATTCGGAGGCCTTGCGGGCCGCACGGGCGGCGGCGGCCATTCCCGAGCCCGAACCGATTCCGGGTCCGCCGATCAGGTAGGGCGGAACGAACGTCGCTGCAGCGGCCGGTGGCGGCCCGATCAATGCCGGTGCGGAGCCCGCGGCCGCGCCCGCCGGCACCGGCGGGGCCGGGGCCGCCGCGCTGACCGCTCCAGACACCGCCGGTGCGGGCGGGACAGTCCCGATCGCGGGCAACTCATGACCCCCGGACCCGGACGGCGGCGCGGGGATCGGCGCCCCGGACTGCGGCAGACCGGCCAACCCGGTCAGCCCTGCCAAACCACCCACGGCGCCCACCGGGGCGACCACCACACCGAGCACTGCGGCGAACAACTGCGGCGACTGCCCCACCCAGGTAGCGATCTCGGCGATGTGTGTCGGCCAGTCGAACTCGGCGAGCTGGACCAGATACTGAAATGCCAGCGCCGGATTCTGTTGGAAATTCACCCCGAGCTGCTGGAAATCCTCGAACAGCTCAAGGGCCCGGACCAGCCAGAACAGCGGCTGGTTGGGATCGACGTACTGGTCGTAGGGAATCCCGTTCACCATGGCGTGGGCCGGATCCCAATTGACCTGTCCGTTGCTGGCCGTCTGCAGCAGCTGGGCGATCAGCTGGTCCAGCGGATCGTTGACGGTGGGGTCGGTGCCCTCATCGTCGCCGCCGGGCGCATCGGCCTTGAGAATCGGGGGCGCCGGCGCCGGCTGTGGGGTCGAGGCCACCGCCGCGCCACTGACCGCTCGATAGGCCGACATCGTCGTCGCGGCCTGCACCCACATCCGGACGTAGTCGGCCTCGTTGAGCGCGATCGGCATGGCGTTGAGCCCGAAGAAATTCGTCGCCACCAGCACCCCGTGGGTGACGTGATTGGCCACCAGTGCCGGCAGCGTCGGCATGGCGGACAGCGCGCTGAGATAGGCGCCGGCGACCGTCTCGTAGCCGGCCGCAGCCGCCGCGCTGTCCGCCGCGGCCTGCCGGAGCCAGGACAGGTAGGGGGCATGCGCCATCACGTAGGACTCGGCACCGGGCCCCTGCCAGGCTCCGGCCTGGACCGCCCCCAGCAACGCCATGAGTTCGTCGGCGGCCTCGGTGTACTCGGCGCCCATGGCCGACCAGGCCGCGGCCGCCGCCAACAGTGGGCCGGGTCCCGCTCCGGTGCTCAACAGCGCCGAGTGCACCTCCGGCGGAGATGCCATCCAGACCGGCGCCGGCGCGGTCATCGCGGGGCATCCACCGAATTATTGAATATGATTTTCATTGGCGATAATTGCATACCCGCCGCCGCCGTCGGCGCAAGGTGCTTCACCCTCGCGTTACCTGGGGGCAAGCTGGGAGATCGGCGTGGCGGCCGGCAGCCGTCGAGGAACTCAGAACAGGGTGGGCAGGCCGATGGCCGAGTCCACCGCCAGCGCGCAGAACACCACCGCCAGGTAGTTGTTCGACTGCAGGAAAAGCCGGAGCGGTTTGACCGGCTCGCCGCGGCGCACCCCGGCGTAGAGCTGGTGGGCCATGGCCAGGAACCAGACCCCGGCCAGGAACGCGACCGAGGCGTACAGCCACCCCGCGGCCGGCACCAGCGCCAGCGTGGCGATCACCGTCGCCCAGGTGTAGACCACGATGCGGTGGGTGACGACACGCTCGCTGGCGACCACCGGCAGCATCGGCACCCCCGCCGCCGCATAGTCGTCCTTGTAGCGCATGGCCAGGGCCCAGGTGTGCGGTGGCGTCCAGAAGAAGATGACGGCGAACATCACCAGCGCCTGCCAGCCGACGGTGCCGGTCACCGCAGACCAGCCGATCACCACCGGCATGCAGCCGGCCGCACCGCCCCACACCACGTTCTGCGAGGTGTGCCGCTTGAGCAGCATCGAATAGACCAGCACGTAGAAGGCGATGGTGGCCACCGCCAGCAGGCCCGACATCAGGTTGGTGAACCGCCACAGCCAGACGAAGGAGACGGCGCCGAGCACCAGGCCGAAGACCAGCGCGTTCCGGGTCGGTACCGCGTCGCGGGCCAGCGGCCGGCGCGCGGTGCGCTTCATCACCTTGTCGATGTCGGCGTCGACGACGCAGTTCAGCGCGTGGGCGCCCGCGGCGGCCAGCATCCCGCCGATGAGCGTGTTGAAGATCAGCAGCGGATTCACCGTGCCGCGGTCCGCCAGCAGCATCGCCGGGATGGTCGTGACCAGCAACAACTCGATGATCCGCGGCTTGGTCAGCGACAGGTACGCCAACAGGGTGCTACGTACGGCGCGTATTCGGCGCGGCGCGGCGCGCTCCCGAATACTCACGTGATGACTCCTCAGATGGCAGCAGCGACGCCGGCGTCTACTACGGACGATGGTAGACCGCACTGCCGAGTCGACCGAATCCCAGGGTCGATTCACGGGTAATCCACACGCCGACGCCGACCTGCAACACTGCCCGTGCCCGCATTAGGGTGAGAAGCAACCAGCCTTGTCGACAATGAGGACGTTCGTGACCACTGCTACAGAGATCTCCGCCCTGACCCGCCCGCACCACCCCGCCGACTGGGCCGAGATCGACTCGGTCGCGGTCGACACCGCCCGGGTGCTGGCCGCCGATGCGGTCCAGAAGTGCGGGAGCGGCCACCCCGGCACGGCGATGAGCCTGGCACCGCTGGCCTACACGCTGTTTCAGCGGGTGATGTGCCACGACCCGTCCGACCCCCACTGGCTGGGCCGGGACCGGTTCGTGCTGTCCTGCGGGCACTCCAGCCTGACGCTGTACATCCAGCTGTACCTCGGCGGCTTCGGATTGGAGCTGTCCGACCTCGAGGCGCTGCGCACCTGGGGCTCCAAGACCCCGGGGCACCCGGAGTTCCGCCACACCACCGGCGTGGAGATCACCACCGGTCCGCTGGGCCAGGGTCTGGCCTCGGCGGTCGGGATGGCGATGGCCGCCCGTTACGAGCGCGGGCTGTTCGACCCCGACGCCGCCGCGGGCGAAAGCCCGTTCGACCACTACATCTACGTGATCGCCTCGGACGGCGACATCCAGGAGGGCGTGACCAGCGAGGCGTCGTCGCTGGCCGGTGTGCAGCAGCTGGGCAACCTGATCGTGTTCTACGACCACAACAAGATCTCCATCGAGGACGACACCGCGATCGCGATGTGCGAGGACACCACCGCCCGCTACCGCGCCTACGGCTGGCATGTCCAGGAGGTGGAGGGCGGCGAGAACGTCACCGGCATCGAGGAGGCGATCGCCAACGCCAAGGCCGTCACCGACAAGCCGTCGTTCATCTCGCTGCGCACGATCATCGGCTATCCGGCCCCGGACAAGATGAACACCGGCGCCGCCCACGGTGCGGCGCTGGGCGACGACGAGGTGGCCGCCACCAAGAGGGTGCTCGGGTTCGACCCGGACAAGTCCTTCGACGTCCGCGAGGACGTGATCACCCACACCCGGGGTCTGGTGGCCCGCGGCAAGGCGGCGCACGACGAGTGGCAGGCGCAGTTCGAGGCGTGGGCGGCCCGCGAGCCGGAACGCAAGGCACTGCTGGACCGGTTGCTCGCCGGTGAGCTGCCGGACGGCTGGGACGCCGAGCTGCCCTCCTGGGAGCCGGGCTCCAAGGCGGTGGCCACCCGCGCCGCGTCGGGCAAGGTGCTCTCCGCGGTGGGCCCGAAACTTCCCGAATTGTGGGGCGGCTCGGCCGATCTGGCCGGCAGCAACAACACCACCATGGACGGCGTCAAGTCGTTCGGGCCGACGTCGATCTCGACCAAGGACTTCACCGCGGACCCGTATGGCCGCACGCTGCATTTCGGGATTCGCGAGCACGCGATGGGCGCGATCCTGTCGGGCATCGTGCTGCACGGCCCGACCCGCGCCTATGGCGGCACCTTCCTGCAGTTCTCCGACTACATGCGGCCCGCGGTGCGACTGGCGGCGCTGATGGACATCGACCCGATCTACGTGTGGACCCACGACTCGATCGGTCTCGGCGAGGACGGCCCCACCCACCAGCCGATCGAGCACCTGTCGGCGCTGCGCGCCATCCCCCAGTTGTCGGTGGTGCGTCCGGCCGACGCGAATGAGACCGCCTATGCCTGGCGCACCGTGCTGGCCCGCGGCGCCGACAGCGGTCCGGTCGGGCTGATCCTGACCCGCCAGGGGGTGCCGATCCTGGAGGGCACCGACGCCGACGGCGTGGCACGCGGCGGATATGTGCTCGGTGGGGCCGGAGCCGAGCAACCCGACGTGATTCTGATCGCCACCGGCTCAGAGGTGCAGCTCGCGGTGGAAGCCCAGAAACTTTTGGCGGACAAGGACATCAATGCACGCGTGGTCTCGATGACCTGCCTGGAGTGGTTCGAGTCGCAGCCGGCCGAGTATCGCGACGCGGTGCTGCCACCCGCCGTTTCGGCACGGGTCGCGGTCGAGGCCGGTGTCGCGCAGTGCTGGCATAAGCTGGTGGGCGACACCGGGGAGATCGTCTCGCTCGAGCACTACGGCGAATCCGCGGACTACAAGACGTTGTTCCGCGAGTTCGGATTCACCGCAGCGGCCGTCGTCGCCGCCGCCGAACGCGCCTTGGAGAGATGACGCAAACTGTGGCCGCATGACGGCCGATTGAGAAGGAGCGCAACATGACTCAGAATGAACGGCTTGCCGCGCTGAGCGCCGCCGGCGTGTCGGTGTGGCTCGATGACCTGTCCCGCGACCGGCTGACGTCGGGCAACCTGGCCGAACTGGTCGCCACCCGCAGCGTGGTCGGGGTGACCACCAACCCGACCATCTTCCAGAAGGCGCTGGAGAAGGGTCACGCCTACGATAAGCAGCTGGCCGAGCTGGCCGCTCGCGGCGCCGATGTGGACGCCGTGATCCGCACCGTCACCACCGACGACGTCCGCAACGCCTGCGACGTGCTGACGAAGGCGTGGGAGGCATCCGACGGGGTCGACGGTCGGGTGTCGATCGAGGTCGATCCCCGGCTGGCCCACGACACCGACAAGACCATCGCCCAGGCCGTCGAACTGTGGAAGATCGTCGACCGGCCGAACCTGTTCATCAAGATCCCGGCGACCAAGGCGGGACTGCCGGCCATCACCGCGGCACTGGCCGAAGGGATCTCGGTCAACGTCACGCTGATCTTCTCCGTCGAGCGCCACCGCGAGGTGATGGACGCCTACCTGGCCGGCCTGGAGGCGGCCAAGACGGCCGGACATGACCTGGCCAAGATCCACTCGGTGGCATCCTTCTTCGTCTCCCGGGTGGACACCGAAATCGATGCGCGGCTGGAGAAGATCGGCTCGGCCGATGCTTTGGCGCTGCGCGGCAAGGCCGGCGTCGCCAACGCCCGGTTGGCCTACGCCGCCTACGAAGAGGTCTTCGGCGGCGAGCGCTTCGCCGCGCTGGCCGCCCACGGCGGGCGGGTACAGCGCCCGCTGTGGGCGTCGACCGGCGTCAAGAATCCCGACTACCCGGACACCCTCTACGTCACCGAGTTGGTGGCTCCCCACACCGTCAACACCATGCCGGAGCCGACCCTGGATGCGGTGGCCGACCACGGTGACATCGCCGGCGACACCATCGCCGGCACCGCGTCGGAGTCGCAGCGGGTCTTCGATCAGCTCGCAGCGGCCGGCATCGACGTCTCCGACGTGTTCGTGGTGCTGGAGTCCGAAGGCGTGGACAAATTCGAGGCGTCGTGGGGGGAACTGCTGGAGGCCACGGCATCGCAGCTCAACGCCGCCAAGTGACCTGATGGTGAGCGCAGCGACCGCGCGACACACCGCCGGGGCCTGGCGAAACCCGCTGCGGGACAAGCGCGACAAGCGGCTGCCCCGCATCGCTGGCCCGTGCGGGGTGGTGATCTTCGGTGTCACCGGTGACCTGGCCCGCCGCAAGCTCATGCCGGCCATCTACGACCTGGCCAACCGCGGCCTGCTGCCACCCACCTTCGCGCTGGTCGGTTTCGCCCGCCGGGAGTGGGCCGACGAGGATTTCGCCGACGTGGTCTACCAGGCGGTCAAGCAGCACGCCCGGACCCCGTTCCGTCAGGTCGTCTGGGACCGGCTGGCCGAGGGATTCCGGTTCGTGCAAGGCACTTTCGATGACGACGCGGCATTCGCTGAGCTGGCCGAAACACTGGACAAGCTCGACGCCGAACGCGGCACCGGCGGAAATCACGCCTTCTACCTGTCGATCCCGCCCGATGCGTTCCCGGTGGTGTGCGAGAAGCTGCACGCCAGCGGGCTGGCGCGTCCGCGAGACGGCCGTTGGAGCCGGGTGGTGATCGAGAAGCCGTTCGGCCACGACCTGGACAGTGCCCGCGAGCTCAACAGCGTGGTCAACCGCGTCTTCCCGGAGGAGTCGGTGTTTCGCATCGACCACTATCTGGGCAAGGAGACGGTGCAGAACATTCTGGCGCTGCGGTTCGCCAACCAGCTTTTCGACCCGATCTGGAATGCGCATTACGTCGACCATGTGCAGATCACCATGGCCGAGGACATCGGCCTGGGTGGGCGGGCCGGCTACTACGACGGCATCGGCGCGGCCCGCGACGTCATCCAGAATCACCTGTTGCAATTGCTGGCCCTGACCGCCATGGAGGAGCCGGTCAGCTTCTCCCCCGCCGAACTGCAAGCCGAGAAGATCAAGGTGCTCTCCGCCACCCGGCTGGCACAACCGCTGGACGAAACCACCTCGCGGGGTCAGTACGCCGCCGGGTGGCAGGGCGGCGAACACGTCGTCGGCCTGCTCGACGAGGAGGGCTTCGCCCACGACTCGCGCACCGAGACCTATGCGGCGATCACGCTGGAGGTCGACACCCGACGCTGGGCCGGCGTGCCGTTCTACCTGCGCAGCGGAAAGCGGCTGGGGCGCCGCGTCACCGAGATCGCGCTGGTGTTCAAACAGGCGCCGCACCTGCCCTTCGACGCCACCATGACCGACGAACTGGGCAAGAACGCGCTGGTGATCCGGGTGCAGCCCGATGAGGGGATCACGCTGCGGTTCGGTTCCAAGGTGCCGGGCCATCTCATGGAGGTCCGCGACGTCAACATGGACTTCTCTTACGGCTCGGCGTTCGCCGAGGACTCGCCGGAAGCCTACGAACGCCTGATCCTGGACGTGCTGCTCGGTGAGCCCTCACTGTTTCCCGTCAACGCCGAAGTCGAATTGTCTTGGGAGATCCTCGATCCGGTGCTGGAGAACTGGGCAGAGCACGGCAGACCCGAGCCGTACGCGGCCGGCACCTGGGGCCCGCGGTCGTCGTTCGAGATGCTGGCACGCTCCGGCCGGGAATGGCGGAGGCCCTGACCATGATCGTCGAACTGCCCGACACGTCCACCAACGCGATCAACAAAAAGCTCGACGAGTTGCGCGAGCAGGTCGGGGCGGCGACGACGGGCCGGGTGTTGACCCTGATCATCGCCCTGGAAAGCACCGAGAACGACATGCTGCTCGAAGAGTCCATCGCCGCGGCCAACATCGCCAGCCAGGAGCATCCCAGCCGGGTGGTCGTGGTGTTGGCGGGTGAGCCCGACGACAGTCCGCCGCGGCTGGACGCCCAGCTGCGGATGTTCGGTGACGCCGGCGCCGGCGAGGTGGTGGTGCTGCGGCTTTCCGGCCCGCTGTCCGGGCACGCCGACGCGGTCGTGGTGCCGTTTCTGTTGCCCGACATTCCGGTGGTCGCCTGGTGGCCCGATGTCGCGCCGGCGGCGCCGGCCGAGGATCCGCTGGGAGCGTTGGCGTTGCGCCGGATCACCGACGCCACCAACAGCCCCGACCCGCTGGCGGCGATCAAGAGCCGGCGGGGCGGCTACACCGCCGGCGACACCGACCTGTCGTGGAGTCGCATCACCTACTGGCGGGCGCTGCTGGCTTCCGCGCTCGACCAGCCGCCCTACGAGCCGGTCCGCTCGGCGCTGGTGTCCGGGCTGTCTACCGAGCCGGCCCTGGACATCCTGGCCGGCTGGTTGGCCAGCCGCATCGATGGCCCGGTGCGCCGCGCCGTCGGTGAGCTGAAGATCGAGCTGGTGCGCGACAGCGAGACCGTGGCGCTGAGCCGGCCGCAGCACGGCGTGATCGCCACGTTGAGCCGCACGGCCAGACCCGACGCGCTGGTTCCGCTGCCCCGCAGGGTGACCGCCGAGTGCCTGGCCGAAGACCTCCGCCGACTGGACTCCGACGCTGTGTATGGCGCCGCACTGGCCGGCCTCGAAGAAGTGGAGTATCTGTGACCGTAGCGATCTACCCCGGTGCCGATGACCTCATCGCCGCGGCCGGTGACCGGCTTGCCGATGCCATCGAGGCGGCGCTGGCCGCGCGGGGCCGCGCACTGATCGTGTTGACGGGCGGCGGTACCGGTATCGGGCTGCTGCGTCGGCTCGGTGAGCATGCCGCGCGGATCGACTGGGAACGCGTGCACGTGTATTTCGGCGACGACCGCTTCGTCCCCGGCGACGATGACGAGCGCAACGAAAAGCAGGCCCGCGAGGCGCTGTTGGACCACGTCGGGATCCCGGCCGACAACATTCACGCGATGGCCGCCAGCGACGGCGCGTTCGGCAATGATCTGGACGTCGCGGCGCTGGCCTACGAGCAGCTGCTGGCCGATCATGCCGAACCCGGTGAGCGCACACCGGACTTCGATGTGCATCTGTTGGGCATGGGTGGTGAAGGCCACGTCAACTCACTGTTCCCCGATACCCCGGCGGTAACCGAATCCGCCCGGCTGGTGCTGCCGGTCTACGACTCGCCCAAGCCGCCGCCGCGGCGCATCACGCTGACGCTGCCCGCGGTGCGTCGCTCACGTCAGGTGTGGCTGGTGGTGTCGGGGGCGGCCAAGGCCGAGGCGGTGGCCGCCGCGGTCGGCGGCGCCGACCCGGTGTCGGTTCCGGCGGCCGGGGCCGTCGGGCGGGAAGAGACGATCTGGTTGCTCGACGAGGCAGCGGCCGCCGGCCTGACCACGTCATAATGAGCGGCATGGCAGACAGAGGCTCGGGCACTGGCGGGGAACGCAATCGACTCAAGACATTGGCGCAGGCGGCGCTGAACGCCGACGTGACGGTCGGGCAACTCGAAGACGTCCTGAATGGCCTGGGCGACACGATGAACGCCTTGAACAGTTCCCTGGCCGGCCTCAATGCCACCGTCGAACGCCTCGGTGACGGCCTGGACCACCTTGATGAGACCATGGCCAGTCTCGACGACCTGGCCCGCCGACTGGTTGCCCTGATCGAGCCGGTGGAGACCATCGTCAGCCGGATGGACGACATCGTCAGCGTCGGCGAGACCGCGATGGCGCCGCTGGCAGCGACCGAGAACATGGTCCGGGGCATGTTCAACGCGCTGCGCAACCGGACGGTGCGCTGAGCCTGCGCAGCGATCGGCCCGCCCAACCCAGCTATATGCCACTCGGGTAGGTCTGCGGGTTCTGGCCCTCGACCCAAACACTGGTGACTTCAAGGGGTTCCAGGGCGCAGGTGTTGTCGATATGGATGATCGCGTCGAACTGGTCGGCGGGCCTGGCGTGGAAGTAGTGGCTCTGCCGTTCGGTGGCGGGCTGATAGATCACGCCGATGGCGCGGTTCAGCCGGACGGCGCCGAGCACCGCGGCCGCCGCGGAGGGCTTGAGCGTCGACAGCAGGAACTCGGTTCTGCCGGTGGAATGGAGAAGTTCCTCGATGCTGCCGTTCAGCGCCGGACGGACCGTCTTGTGTTCGGCGGGTCCGCCCCACTCGCTGGCCGCGGTGACCGTACCGCTGTAGGTGCTGAAGCCGATCAGGCGCACCGCATCGCCGTAGCGCTGGCGCACCAGCTGGCCGAGCGTGAGCTGGCCGTCGCCGGACATCTCGGTCGCCCTGGCGTCACCGACGTGAGAATTGTGTGCCCACACCACGATGCGGGCCGGCGGTGCGCCGGGGCGATCGTCGAGGTGGGCCAGCAGCGCATCCAGGGTCAGCGCCATATGCTGATCCCGCAGGTTCCACGAGGTGACCCGACCGCTGAACATCGCGCGGTAGTACACCTCGGCGTTGCGGACGGTGTGGGCGTTGCGCAGTGCGTCGAAGAGCGCATCCTGCGCGGTCAGCCCGTCACGCTGGGCATAGCTCAGCGCGTCGCGCTGCAACTCGACCAGCTGCTCGATCGCCTCGCGCTCGCAGGACGGTCCGGCGCCGAACGCCGCGCCGTATCCGTAGGCCTGACCATCCTGCGCGGCGGTGTGATCGAAGCACGCGTAGCGGGCCCGGGCGCGCGCTGCCGCCGCCGAATCGATCGTCTCCAGGTAGCCGATCACGGCCTGCATCGACCGGTGCAGGCTGTAGAGGTCCAACCCGTAGAAACCGGTTTGGCGGCCCGACGATCCGCAGCGCTGATTGTGGGCGCGCAGCCAGTCGACGAACTCACGGACCACGGTGTTGCGCCACATCCACGCCGGGAAACGCTCGAATCCGCTCAGCGCCGCATCGGCGTCGGTGTCCTCACCCAGGCCGCGGACATAGCGGTTGACGCGCTGGGCGTCCGGCCAGTCCGCCTCAGCGGCGACGGCGCAGAACCCCTTCTCGGCGATCAGCCATCGGGTGATGTCCGCGCGGGCCGCGTAGAACTCGTGGGTGCCGTGCGAGCCCTCACCGATCAGCACGATGCGGGCGTCGCCGATCAGTTGCTCCAGCGCCGCCCGCGGCGGTACACCGGCCGGGGCGTCGATCGCGGCGCGACGAATCACTTCGACCGGGGTGGACGCCGGTTTCCGACTGGTGGCCGGCTGGGCCGGGGTGGCCAGCAGCGTGCGGACCTCCTCGTCGGAGACCTGGCTGAAGTCCCAGAACGACTCGCCGACCGCACGAAACGGGGTCGGCATGGTGGCGCACACCACGTCGTCGACGAGACCGGCGAATTCCCGGCAGGTCGATTCCGGAGCCGCGGGAACGGCGATCACGATGTGTGCGGGTTCGAAGTCCTGCAGTGCCTGCACGGCTGCGAGCATGCTGGCGCCGGTGGCCAGCCCGTCGTCGACGAGGATCACCGTCTTGCCGGCGACCGCCACCGGGGGGCGCCCGTCGCGGTAGACGGCCTCGCGCCGGGCCAGCTCACGGCCTTCGTGCTCGGCGATATCGCGCAGCTGTTGCGGGGTGATCCGCAGCCCGCGCACCACGTCGTCGTTGAGCACCACACGCCCGCCGCTGGCCAGCGCGCCCGCCGCGAACTCTTCATGGCCGGGCGCCCCGAGTTTGCGAACGATGAAGGCGTCCAGCGGCGCATCGAGAGCGGCCGCGACCTCCCAAGCGACCGGGATGCCGCCCCGCGCCAGACCGAGCACGATCACGTCGTCGCGACCCCGGTAGGCGGTCAGCAGGTCGGCCAGGACGCGACCGGCCTCCCGACGGTCGCGAAACAGTCGCCGCGCCCGTGGGCTTCTCACATCTGCTGTATCGATCATCGCCGTCACCGCCGTCGTGCATCGGTCGGTCGCCGTCACACAACACCACTGTGCTCCCAGTGCACCGCGCAAGGCGAGGGCCCGAAGTCCTCGCCCGGCCGGGCCGTTCGTCAGCGTGGGCCCGCGGCGGCGTCGCATACTCGAGGTCATGGGCGCACGACGACACGATCCCCGGTGGCCCAGCACGGTCCGCCGCCGCGACGGGCGTTCGGTGGCCTTCGACCCGGGACGCATCGAGACCGCGATCGGGCGGGCGGCCCGCGAGACCGGCCACCCCGATGCCGCGGTGGCGGCCCAGGTGGCCCGGGCCGTCGCCGATGAGCTGGGCCGCCGCGCGCACGGCCGGCCGGTCGCCGTCGAACAGATCCAGGATGTGGTGGAGTCGCAACTGAATGCCGCCGGATTCGACGACATTGCCCGCGCCTACATCATTTTCCGTCAGCAGCGCGCCGAGCTGCGGACCGCCAAACGGCTGCTCGGGGTACGGGATGAGTTGAAGCTGAGCCTGGCCGCGGTCACCGTGCTCAGTGAGCGCTATCTGCTGCGCGACAACCGGGGCCGGCCCACCGAGTCGACCGGCGAGATGATGGAGCGGGTCGCGGCGTTCGTCGCCGGCGCCGAGGACGCCTACCGCGCCGGATCATCGGCGCAGTGGGCGCAGCGGTTCTCAGAGCTGCTGCGGGGGCTGGAGTTTCTGCCCAATTCGCCGACGTTGATGAACGCCGGGACTCCGCTGGGCCTGCTGTCCGGTTGTGTCGTGCTGCCGTTGGAGGATTCGCTGCGGTCGATCTTCACCACGTTGGGCCACACCGCCGAGATCCATCAGGCGGGGGGCGGCACCGGGTACGCGTTCGGTCAGTTGCGCCCGGCCGGGGATGGGGTGGGCAGCGGGGGCAGCGCCAGTGGGCCGGTGCCGTTTCTGCGGTTGTTCGACACCGCCGCCGAGGTGGTCCAGCTCGGTGGGCGGCGCCGCGGCGCCTGCATGGCGGTGCTGGACGTGTCCCACCCCGACATCTTCGACTTCATCGCCGCCAAATCCGGAACACCGGCCGGCCTGGCCCATTTCAACCTGTCGGTCGGAGTCACCGACGCGTTCATGCGTGCGGTGGCCCGAGGCGGGCGCCACCGGCTGATCAACCCCCGCACCGGCCGGACCGTGTCCGAGGTACCGGCAGTCGAGGTGTTCTCCGCGATCTGCGACGCCGCTCACCGCTGCGGCGATCCGGGCCTGCTGTTCCTGGATGCGATCAACCGCGCCAACCCCACGCCGGACGCGGGCCGGATCGAGGCGACCAACCCGTGCGGCGAGGTTCCGTTGCTGCCGTACGAATCCTGCAACCTGGGGTCGGTCAACCTGGCGCAGCTGGTCCGCGGTGGCCGGGTCGACTGGGACCGGCTGACCGAGGTCGTCGAGCTGGGGGTGCGTTTCCTCGATGACGTGATCGACGTCAACGCCTACCCGTTTCCCGAGCTCGACGACGCCAGCCGGGCGACCCGCAAGATCGGCCTGGGCGTGATGGGGTTGGCGGAACTGCTGGCAATCCTGGGGATCCCCTACGACAGTGCCCGGGGCGTCCGCCTGGGCGGGCGCATCGCCGCTCACATCCAGCGGGCGGCGCACGCAGCGTCGGCGCGACTGGCCGAAACCCGCGGAGTATTCCCGGCTTTCGGCCGCAGCCGGTTCGCCACTACGGTGCCGATGCGCAACGCGCAGGTCACCTCGATCGCCCCGACAGGAACCATCTCCCTGATCGCCGGCACCACCGCCGGCATCGAGCCGATGTTCGCGATCGCTTACACCCGCGCGATCCTGGGCCGCCACCTGCTGGAGGTCAACCCCTACTTCGACCGGCTCACCCGCGACCGGGGCCTGTACCACGACGAGTTGTTCACCGAGATCGCGCGGTGTGGCGGGGTCCGTGGCTATGACCGGATACCCGCGGAGATTCAGTCCGCGTTTCCGACGGCGGGCGAGATCGCCCCGGAGTGGCATCTGCGGATGCAGGCGGCCGTTCAGCGCCATGTCGATGCCGCCGTCTCCAAGACGGTGAACCTGCCGGCCACCGCGACCGTCGACGACGTCCGCGCCGTCTACCACGATGCCTGGCGGGCGAAAGTCAAGGGAATCACCGTGTACCGCTATGGCAGCCGGGAAGGGCAGGTGCTCAGCTTCGCCTCCCCCGAGCCCGCGGTGCCCCACGTCGACACGGCGTTCGCCGGGGGCTGTGTGAGCCGGTTCTGCGAGTTCTGAGCACTGGCGGACTGACGACGAACATCCCTATCCGGAGGGGACTTCCGGCCCTGCCCCGGGCCTGTCGCGGGGAGTGGAATCGGAAGTATCCGAACGCAACAAAGGACGCATCATGAAAGATCTGCAGATCCGGCGGCAGCCGCGGTCGATGTTCCCGGAGTTATCCGAACTGTTCACCGGTTTCCCGGCCTGGGCCGGGCGCTGGCCCGTCGTCGAGGCGAACCTGATCCGCCTGGAAGACCAGCTGGAAGATGGCCACTACGTGGTGCGCGCCGAGCTGCCGGGTATCGACCCGGCCAAGGACGTCGACGTCACCGTGCACGACGGTCAACTGACCATCAAAGCCGAGCGCACCGAGAGCACAGCGGCCAAGGGCCGCTCGGAGTTCTCCTACGGCTCGTTCGTCCGGTCGGTCACGCTGCCGGCGGGCGCCGACGAGGACGACATCAAAGCCAGCTACAACAACGGCATCCTGACCGTTTCCGTGGCGGTCACCGAACCGGCCGCTCCACCCGAAAAACACATCAAGGTGCAGGCCGCCAGCTGAGCTGAGGGCCGGGATGGAATCGAAATGGCTTCTACTACAGCAGGTTCCGGAATCATCGTCGGTGCCGACGGGTCACCGGCATCGCATGACGCCATCCGGTGGGCCGTCCATGCGGCGAAGATGCGCAATATCGCCCTGACCATAGTCCACGTGGTACCGCCACTGCCCCGGGGCCCGGTGGAGTTCGTCTCCGCCGCCGGCAGGACCGCGCTGCACAAGGAGTGGGTATCCCAGGGACAGCGGGTGATCGCCGACGCGATCGGTCTCGCCCGCGCCGCCGAGCCCGCCACCGCGGGCCACCCTCTGGATGTCAGAGGTGAGGTGATCGAAGGCATTCCGGTGCCGACCCTGGTGGACCTATCCAAAGCGGCGCGCCTGCTGGTGGTCGGCCCGCGCGGGCTGGGCATGATCGGCGAGACGCTGCTCGGCTCGGTCAGCTCCGAACTGGTGCGGCACGCCCATTGCCCGGTCGCGATCATCCACGGCCGCGCACCCACCGTGGCGCAGCCGAACCGGCTGCCGGTGGTCGTGGGGATCGACGGGGACGCGACTTCCGCGCTGGCCACCGAGCTCGCGTTCGAGGAGGCGTCCTGGCGTGGTGTGGACTTGATCGCCCTGCACGCCGGCACCGACGGGTCCGCACTGCAGCTTCCGGATGCGGACTGGGCTGCGCTGAAGGCCGGCTCCGAGGCGGTGCTGGCCGAGGCCCTGGCCGGCTTCCAGGAGCGCTACCCCGACGTGGCGGTGCATCGCCTGCTGGTGCTCGACCGCCCGGCCAAGCACATCATCGAACATTCCAGATCGGCGCAGTTGGTCGTCGTCGGCAGCCACGGTCGGGGCGGTTTCGCCGGCATGTTGCTGGGCTCGGTAAGCCGCGCCGTGGTCCACGCGGCCCGCACGCCCGTGATCGTGGCGCGGGCCGGCTGACCGCCGTCAGCTGTACTTGATCAGCAGACCGACCGCGATGATCGACACCAGCCAGATGGCGATGACGAAGTAGGTCAGCCGGTCGAGGTTCTTCTCGACCACCGTCGAGCCCGACAGGCTGGACTGCACGCCGCCGCCGAACAGGGTGGACAGGCCGCCGCCCTTGGCGCGGTGCAGCAGCACCAGCAGCATCACCAGCAGGCTGGTGATCACCAAGAGGATCTGCAGCGTCAAGATCATGGCGCTACCCTACCGTTGCCCGGCTGCCATCACGGGAGCGGCCCGCCGGCCGCCAGCGCCGCCAAGGTGGCGAACTGCTCGCCGTCCAACGACGCCCCGCCGACCAGACCGCCGTCGACGTCGGGCTGGGCGATGAGTTCGCCGATGTTCTTGGCGTTGACCGAGCCGCCGTAGAGCACCCGTACCGCCTCGGCGATCCTCGGGGAGGCGAGCTTGCCCAGTTCGGCGCGGATCGCCGCGCACACCTCCTGGGCGTCGGCGGCACCGGCGACCCGGCCGGTGCCGATCGCCCACACCGGTTCGTAGGCGATGACGCTCGCCCCGATCTGTTCGGCGCTCAGCCCGGACAGCGAGCCGCGCAGCTGGTCCACGCAGTACTCGACGTGGTTGCCGGCTTCCCGGATCTCGAGGTGTTCGCCGACGCAGATGATCGGGGTGAGCCCGTGCTTGAGCGCGGCGGCGGCCTTGGCGGCCACCAGCGCGTCGTCCTCGCCGTGGTAGCTGCGCCGTTCGGAGTGGCCGACGACGACGTAGCTGCAGCCCAGCTTGGCCAGGAACGCCCCGCTGATCTCGCCGGTGTAGGCGCCCGCGTCGTGCTGCGAGAGGTCCTGGGCGCCGAAGGTCAGCCGAAGCTTGTCCCCGTCGACCAGCGTCTGCACACTACGCAGGTCGGTGAACGGCGGCAGCACCGTGACGTCGACCTTGTCGTAATACTTGTCCGGCAGCGAGAACGCCACCTTCTGCACCAGTGCGATCGCCTCGAAGTGGTTGAGATTCATCTTCCAGTTGCCGGCGATCAGCGGTTTGCGGCTCATTGCGCCCCTCCGGTTTCCAGTACCTGCAGGCCTGGCAGTGGTTTTCCCTCAAGGTATTCCAGCGACGCCCCACCGCCGGTGGAGATGTGCGAGAAACCGTCCTCGGGCAGGCCGAGCGCCCGAACCGCCGCGGCGGAGTCCCCGCCGCCGACGACGCTGAACGCGCCCTTGCCGGTGGCCGTTGCGATCGCCTCGGCCACGCCCTTGGTGCCGGCGGCGAACGCCGGGAACTCGAACACGCCCATCGGCCCGTTCCAGAAGATGGTCTTGGCGTTGGCCAGCAGCGCGGCGAAGCGCTGCACGGAGCCGGGGCCGATGTCCAGCCCCATCTTGCCCTCCGGAATCTCATCGGCGGCAACGGTTTCCGGGGTGGCGCCGGCGTCGAACTTGTCGGCGACGACGATGTCGACCGGGAGCCGCAGCACGTCGGCGTAGTCGTCGAGCAGTTGCCGGCAGGTGTCGACCATGTCGGCCTCCAGCAGCGAGGTCCCGACCTGAAGACCCTGGGCGGCCAGGAAGGTGAAGCACATGCCGCCACCGATAACGATGGAATCGGCCTTGGTCGCCAGCGACTTGATGACACCGAGCTTGTCGGAGACCTTCGACCCGCCCAGCACCACGGCATAGGGCCGCTCGGTCGACTCGGTCAGCTGCCGCAGCACCTGGATCTCCGCGGCGACCAGCGTTCCGGCGTACGACGGCAGCAGGGTGGCGATGTCGTACACCGAGGCCTGTTTGCGGTGCACCACACCGAAGCCGTCGGAGACGAACGCCCCCGGGGAGCCGTCCGGCGCGGCGACCAGTTCGGCGAGCGCCCGCGCCAGCGCGAGGCGCTCCTGATCGTCCTTGCTGGTCTCGCGGGCGTCGAACCGGATGTTCTCCAGCAGCAGCACGTCGCCGTCGGTGAGGCCTTCGGCGCGGGCCAGCGCGTCGGTGCCGACCACATCACCGGCCAGCTGGACGTGCCGACCCAGTTGCTCGCCGAGTGCGGCGGCAACCGGGGCCAGCGACAGCTTGGGGTCCGGCCCGTTCTTGGGCCGGCCCAGGTGCGCGGCCACCACCACCTTGGCGCCGGCGTCGACCAGCGCGCGCAGCGTGGGCACCGATGCGGTGATCCGGCCCGGGTCGGTGATCTTGCCTTCATCGAGCGGTACGTTCAGGTCGGAGCGCACCAACACGCCCCGCCCCGAAACCCCCTCGGCGATCAGTTCTGAAACAGCCTTGACCGAAGACACAGCCACGATCGCTCTTACAGCGACTTGCCGACGAGCGCGATCAGGTCCACCAGCCGGTTGGAGTAGCCCCACTCGTTGTCGTACCAGGACACCACCTTGGCCTGGTTGTCGATCACCTTGGTCAACCCGGCGTCGTACAGCGATGAGTGCGGGTCGGTGACGATGTCGCTGGAGACGATCGGCGCGTCGTAGTACTTGAGGATGCCCTTCATCGGGCCCTCGGCGGCGGCCTTCATCGCGGCGTTGATGTCATCGATCGAGGCAGACTTGCCCAGCTCGGCGGTCAGGTCGGTGACCGAGCCGGTGGGGATCGGCACCCGCAGCGCGTAGCCGTCCAGCTTGCCCTTCAGCTCCGGCAGCACCAGGCCGATCGCCTTGGCGGCGCCGGTGGAGGTGGGCACGATATTGACCGCGGCGGCACGGGCGCGACGCAGATCGCTGTGCGGGCCGTCCTGCAGGTTCTGGTCCTGGGTGTAGGCGTGGATGGTGGTCATCAGGCCCTTGACGATGCCGAACTCGTCGTTGAGGACCTTGGCCAGCGGGCCCAGGCAGTTCGTGGTGCACGAGGCGTTGGAGATGATGTTCTGGCTGCCGTCGTACTTATCGTCGTTGACGCCGAGCACGATGGTGATGTCCTCGTCGCTGGCCGGGGCGGAGATGATCACCTTCTTGGCGCCGGCGTCCAGGTGGCCCTGCGCCTTGTCGCGCTTGGTAAAGATGCCGGTGGACTCGACGACGACGTCCACACCCAGGTCACCCCAGGGCAGCGCGGCCGGGCCCTCCTTGACCTCCAGCGCCTTGATCTTGGTGTTGCCGACGACGATGGTGTCGTCGCCCTCGAGGCTGACGTCGTGGGGCAGCCGGCCCAGGATGGAGTCGAATTTCAGCAGGTGGGCCAGGCTGGCGTTGTCGGTCAGGTCATTGACCGCGACGATCTCGATGTCGGTGTTGGCACCCTGGGCTTGCTGCGCGTCCAATGCCCTGAAGAAGTTGCGCCCGATGCGGCCGAAGCCGTTCACGCCTACCCGGACCGTCACTGGCCTCTCCTCGTGTCGCCTAGTTTGCTGGTGTATTCGCCGCCAGCCTAGTGCGTGACCGCACCTACAGGTCATCGGGTACGGCGGCGACGCGGCCGTAGCTTACTGCGCGGTGATGCGGACCGGAAACTCGTCGCCGGGCCCGGGCCACGGTTGACGGCTGAGCATGTCGGCCACGGCCACATACCCCGCTTCGATCAGCCCGGATTTGGCGTCGACGATGCGGTAGGCCTGTTCCTGGCGGTGAATGGGTTGGCCTTCCAGCACGATCACCCGCAGGTCGCCTTCGGCGAAGTGACAGCGGCGCTGCACCGCGGCCAGCAGTTGCTCGTTGTGCAGGTGGCCTTCGCCGAAGTTCCACCCGATCAGCGGGCCGGCGATGATCTCGCCGTCCCGGATGCTGTAGTCGGCCACGTTCTCCACCGCGCGGTACACCAGTCCGTTCAGCGCCCGGCCGTGCAGGTGCATGGCCCGAAACGCTCCGGGTACCTTGTCTGCCACCAGATCGGCAGTTGCTTGGTCGTAGAATTTGGCCAACTGGTTGATGACCAGTGCGGAGCTCTTGACGATGTTGGTTTCCAGGGTGTCCTCGGTACCGGCGCGGAAGCACCAGAAGCTGGCCGCCCAGTTTCCCGCGTAGTACCGCATCGCCGGGAGGAACGAAATCTGTTGCGGAAACATGTTTCCGGCGACTGGAATCACGACGAGTCCTACGAGCAGGATGGCCAGCAGCCACGGCGACCGCAGGTCGTAGACGCTGATCTCGGGGTGCTGCCCGAACAGGAAGAACAGCGAGAACAGGACGAACACATTCCATTCCAGCGGGACTCCCATCGGGAGGTTGGAGAGAATGTTGAGGTGGAAGACCACCATGAACGCGATCAGGAACCACCGCCACGGGTGGTCACCGGCGACGAGCACCAGTAGCGCCGGAACCACGAATTCGGCTGTGGTGCCGCCGACGTGTGCCATCAGCTGCGGTATCCGGGTGGGGCGCAGATCGTTGACGTGATCCCGGTACATCCGGTGTTTGACACCGGTGAAGATCTTCGAGCGCAGCAGCGCGTTGTTGCTCGTCATCACCGCGACCACGTAGGGAAAGTGGTGGTTGAGTTTGGAGGTTGCCGCGCCCCACCACAACCCGAGAATGATGAGCTTGAACGCCGCCATCTGGTCGACGTAGGGAAAGAAGAAGACCAACAGCGTCAGTCCGTAATGCTCGGCGCGGGCCGCCAGAAAAATGGTCTTGTCCCGCAGACCCAGCAGGACCAGCGCCGCGATCATCGGCACCACGAGTCTCGGGTCGAGCAGGCCCACCGGGCCGGGGTCGCCCCGCCCCGGTGACAGCAGCACCCAGATCCCGGATGCCAGCACTGCGGCGTAGAGCACGACGTCGACGATGCTGCGGGTGTCGCCGCCGGTGAACGGAATCTTGCCCGGCCAGGGCGGCAACCGGATCGTGTTGGGCCGCAACCAATACAGCGCACCACCGATCGGCGGCCAGAACCGCGCGGTCAACGGACCTGATCCGCAACCCAGGCCCAGGATCTCGAACAACAGGCTGAAGACCACTAGCTTCTGATAGACGATGGGCTGCGTCCACCAGTCGCCGATCCGGCCCAGCCCGCCCAGGCCCGGGGTTGCCCCGATCACCGCGGCCGCCCCCACGGCGTAGGCCGCGATCTTGAGCAGGTAGATCAGATACACCCCCGACGGGGTGCCGAAGCCGTGTTCGGCCCAGTGCCTGCTGCAGACCTGGATGCGGGCCGCCCACGGAGTGGCGCGCCAGGTTTCGGGGTCCACGTCCGGAATCGACGGTTTGATGAACCCCATGCTTGCCCTCGCTCCCTGCCGTATACCGCGTTCAGTTATAGCGGTAACCGCAGCCGTGCGACGCGATTTCGAGATCGCGTTACTACTTGAGGCCCGCGCTGGTTCGGTGCATCGCCGTCAGCTGTGGAAACGACGCCCGGCGTCCCGGGCATAGCCACGGTCGCGCAACGCCGACCATCAGCCACCGCGTCCGGAGACATTCACAATCTTGTGGGCTATTAAGTTTGGGATCCGACTTCGTAATATTTTCCGGCTGCGGGACGGCGGTAGGTCTTGAGCGATTCAGCGGTTGCGCATCGGCCCGCGACAGCACGGGTACCCGTGACGATCGTGGCGGCAGTTGCCGCCACGGTGCACCTGGCGGTGGCGACCAGGTACGGCTGGTTCCCCGATGAGTTCTATTTCGTGATCTGCGGTCGCCACCCGGCGTGGGGCTATGTCGATCAACCCCCGCTGGTGCCGCTGCTGGCGCGTGTCGCCGAAGCCCTCCCCGGGGGTGGTCTGCTGGCGCTGCGGTTGTTCGCCATCGCCGCGCACGTCGGTTGCATCGTGTCAGCGGCGCTGCTGACGGCGGAACTCGGCGGCCGACGTCTCGCGCAGGTCATCGCCGCCGCAGCCGTTGCATCCTGTCCGGCGTTCGTCGGGCTCTCCGCGTTTTTCGGCCCGACCGTCACCGACCAGCTCATCTGGGTGGCCGTGCTCGCGTTGGTCGCGCGCGCACTACGCCTCGACACCGCGCCATCTTGGCTGCTTGCCGGTGCAGCCGCCGGAATCGGGCTCGAGAATAAGCACACCGCCGCCGTACTGATTGCCGGAATTGCTGCAGGTCTGGTGATGTTCCGGCGCGAGACGCTGCGTACCCCACGCCCCTGGCTTGCCGCCGGCCTGACGCTTCTGCTGGCCACCCCGAACCTTTGGTGGCTCGCGACGCATGGGTGGCCGAATCTGCGGTTCGCGCAGATGATCGCAGAACATTCGCGCAACACCTTGGGTTCGCTGCTCCAGCTGCCACTGTTGACAGTGGTGGTCGCCGGCCCGCTACTGGTTGTGTTGTGGGCGTTTGGGATCCGGTGGTTGATCACACCGGCTCAGCGTGAGCATCGGTGGATGCTGGTCGTGGTTGCGGTGGCACTGATCGCCTTCACCAGCGCCAGCGGCAGACCGTACTACGCGGCTCCGGTCTTCGCCGTGCTGTTCGCTGCCGGAGCGGTGCGTGTCGAATCTGCTCGACGTGTTCGTCTGCAACTCGACGAAACGAGCGAAAGTGGTTGGCCGCCACTGCGCTGGACGGCCACGCTTGCGGTGTCGTTCGTGGGCGCCGTTCTGCTCTGTCTACCTGTGCTACCGATCTCGACGGCCCAGGCATTGCGCACGATCAACCCGTGGCTGGCCTCAACATACGGCTGGCCACAGTTCACTGAACAGGTGGTTGCCGCAGCTTCACCCCTGCCCGCAGACGTCCCGATCTTCGCCGGTTACTACACCGAAGCCGGCGCGTTGACCATCCTCGGACCAGCTGCTGATCTTCGACATCCCGTTTACAGCGCGCATAACAACTACGCCCTGTGGGGCCCGCCGACCGGCCGCGTGGACACCGTGCTCTGCGTTGGCGACTTCCCGCGCAGTTATCTACTCGACTTCTGGTCGCAGGTCACACCGTTGGCGACTGTCGTCGCCGATGATGGCAAACACACCTGGGAAACCGATCGCACGATTTACCTGTGCCAGCAGCCTCGCGGCACCTGGGCGCAGATGTGGCCATCTCTTAGCCACTTTCACTGACGGCTACCACCGGACAAGCCAACCGCACCCTCAGGCGTCTTCCAGCAACTCCGGGGTGACCGCGGACTCGGTGTCGGGGATGCCGTCCTGCTTGGCCTTGCGGTCGGCCATCGACAACAACCGCCGAATCCGGCCGGCCACCGCATCTTTGGTCATCGGCGGATCGGCGAGCCGGCCCAGTTCCTCCAGCGACGCCTGCCGGTGCTCGACGCGCAGCCTGCCGGCCGAGGCCAGGTGCTCGGGGACGGTGTCGCCCAGAATGTCCAGGGCGCGTTCCACCCGCGCCGCGGCGGCCACCGCGGCGCGGGCCGAACGACGCAGGTTGGCGTCGTCGAAGTTGGCCAGCCGGTTGGCCGTCGCACGCACCTCACGGCGAATCCGGCGTTCCTCCCACACCAGCCGGGTGTCCTGGGCGCCCATCCTGGTCAGCAATGCGCCGATCGCCTCGCCGTCGCGCACCACCACCCGGTCCGCACCGCGCACCTCGCGGGCCTTCGCGCTGACCCCGAGCCGCCGTGCCGCACCGACCAGCGCCAGCGCCGCCTCCGGGCCGGGACAACCGACCTCCAGCGCCGAGGACCGGCCCGGCTCCGTCAACGATCCGTGCGCTAAAAACGCTCCTCGCCAAGCGGCTTCGGCGTCGGCCACGCTGCCGCCGACGACCTGGGCGGGCAGGCCGCGCACCGGCCGGCCACGTAAGTCCAGCAATCCGGTCTGGCGGGCCAGTGCTTCCCCGTCCTTGGTGACCCGCAGCACGTAGCGGGTGTTCTTGCGCATCCCGCTCGCCGTAAGAACGTGCACGATCGCGCTGTAGCCGTACAAGTCGAAGATGTCCTTGCGCAACCGGCGCGCGATGACGCCCAGATCCACCTCGGCTTCGACCACGACCCGGCCGGCCACGATGTGCAGCCCGCCGGCGAAGCGCAGCAACGCCGCGACCTCGGCGCGGCGCGCCGTGACCGAACTAACCACGAGACGGCTCAGCTCGTCCTTGACTTCCGCCGTCATCGCCACGACTTGTCACCTCCCGGCCCGAGCCCGCTCGGTCCACTCACGCCGGATCGCCGGCCCCCGCCCTCGACGGGCGCTGTGGCCGGTGTCGGGATCCGCGGCGACGACGCGCCGGCTGCCCGAACCTCGTCCAGCGCTGCCGCCAACTTTCCTGGGTCATGTAAAGGTGTACCAGGTCTGGCGACGTCCACGAACCGAACCTCGGCTTCGAACAAGGTCGCCGCGCGACGCAACTGTTCGCGTTCACGCTCGCTGGGCACCCGGCCGGCGTCGATGATGATGTGATCGACGGTGAAACCCGGGGCGTGCTGGGCCAAGACGTGCAGGTGCCGCTCGACCGAGAATCCGGCCGTCTCCCCCGGTTCGGCGACCAGGTTGAGCACCAGGGCGCGGCGGGCTTTGGTGCCCTGCAGCGCCGAGGCCAGCCCGGGCACCAGCAGGTGCGGGATCACGCTGGTGAACCACGATCCCGGGCCCAGCACCACCAGATCCGCCGCCATGATGGCGTCGACGGCTTGCCGGGTCGCCGGCGGATTGCCCGGCAGCAGCCGCACCCGGCGAACCTTGCCCGGCGTGGTCGCGATCGCCACCTGGCCCCGGATCACCCCAAACAGCCGCGGGTCGGCGTCGAGTCCGGACACGTCGGCTTCGATCTGCAGCGCGATCGGGCACATCGGCAGCACCCGTCCCTTGACGCCGAGCATCCGCCCAAGTTCATCGAGCGCCGCCACCGGGTCGGCCAGCACCTCATTGAGGCCGGCCAGCAGCAGATTGCCGATCGGGTGACCGGCCAGCGCCCCGGTGCCGCCGAACCGGTGCTGCAGGATGGTGGCCCACAGCCGTCCCGTGGGGCTGTCGGAGGCCAATGCCGCAAGCGCCATGCGGAGATCCCCCGGCGGCACCACGTCCAGCTCGCCGCGCAACCTCCCCGACGAGCCGCCGTCGTCGGCCACGGTGACCACCGCCGTAACGTGCGGGGTCAGCCGCCGGGCGGCCGACAGCGTCGCATACAGACCATGCCCGCCGCCGAGCGCAACGATGCCCGGGTTACCGCCGGCGGGCTCGATGCTCATTCGCGACCCAGATCCCGGTGCAGTACGCGCACCGACAGCTCGTCCAACGCGTCCTCGGTGTCCAACCGCAGCGCCAGCGCCTCGGCGATGGCGACACTGCGGTGCTTGCCGCCGGTGCACCCGATGGCCACGGTCATGTATCGCTTTCCCTCTCGTCGGTAGCCGCCCACCACCAGCGACAGCAGCCGATGGTAGGCGTCGAGGAATTCGTCTGCACCCCGCTGGCTCAACACGTAGTCGCGCACCGCCGGATGCTGTCCGGTGTGCGGACGCAGTTCGTCGACCCAGTGCGGATTGGGTAGAAACCGCACGTCCATCACCATGTCGGCGTCCATCGGCAGACCGTACTTGTAGCCGAAGGACTCGACGGTAACCGATGTCGGAGCACTGACGGCGTCCCCGCCGAACATCTCCTCGATGCTCTCCCGCAGCTCACGCACACTGAGCACCGAGGTGTCGATCACCAGGTCGGCCACCGCACGCACCGGCGCCAGCATGACCCGCTCGGCGGTGATGCCCTCGGTGAGCGTCTGCTGGCCCTGCAGCGGATGACTGCGCCGATTGTGCTCGTAGCGGCGGATCAACACGTCGTCGCCGGCCTCCATGAACAGCACCCGCGGGTTGATGCCGCGGGTGGCCAGCTCGGTGCGCACCGAGTCGAGGTCACCGGTGAATCCGGCCGAACGCACGTCCATCACCACCGCCAGCTGGGTGATCCGGGAGCCCGCCGCCAATCCCAGGTCCACCATCCGGGCGATCAGCTCCGGCGGCAGGTTGTCCGCGACGTACCAGCCCAGGTCCTCGAGCACCTTGGCCGCGGTCCCGCGCCCCGCACCGGACAACCCGGTGACCAGCACCACGTCGATGCCGGCGCCGTCTCCGGGGCCGCCGACGTCGCGCTCCCGCACGCCCTTCGGTAATTCGCTGTTCATCCCGACATCCGTTGCTGTTCAGCGGCACCCGTCGCGCCGTCGGCCCCCAGTGCCTCGAGTACGGCCGCCGCGGTCGCCGCGCCGATTCCCGGGATCGAGGTGAGCTCCTCGACGGTAGCCCGTTTCAGCCGCGCCACCGAGCCGAAATGGGAGATCAGCACCTTGCGCCGATGCTCACCGAGCCCGGGCACCGCGTCCAGCACCGACGCCGTCATCCGCTTGGACCGCTTGCTGCGGTGGTAGGTGATGGCGAACCGGTGGGCTTCGTCGCGGATCCGCTGCAGCAGATACAGGCCTTCGCTCTGCCTCGGCAGAATGACCGGGTCCGGCTCGGAGGGCACCCACACCTCCTCCAGCCGCTTGGCCAGGCCGATCGTCGCGACGTCGGTGATACCGAGTTCGGCGAGTACCGCGGCCGCCGCGTTGACCTGCGGGGCGCCCCCATCCACCACATACAAATTCGGCGGATAGGCGAACTTACGTGACTTGCCCTCCGGGGCAAGAACTTCGGTGTCCAGGTGACGACGAAACCGGCGGCGGGTCACCTCGGCGATCGATGCCACGTCGTCGGAGCGGCCCTGTCCGGCCGCCTCCCGGATAGCGAAGTGGCGGTAGTCCGACTTGCGGGGCAAGCCGTCCTCGAACACCACCAGGGACCCGACCACATCGGTGCCCTGCACGTGGCTGATGTCGACGCATTCGATGCGCAGCGGAGCGTCGGCGAGCCCCAATGCCTCCTGAATATTCTGCAGCGCAGCGGATCTGGCGGTGAAATCTCCGGCCCGTTTGAGCTTGTGCTGCTGCAGTGCGTCTTTGGCGTTCCGCTCCACGGTCTCGGCCAGTGCGCGTTTGTCGCCGCGCATCGGAACCCGCAGCGACACCCGCGAACCCCGCAGCTCGCACAGCCAGCTGGTCAGCTCGTCGACGTTGCCCGGCAGGCAGGGCACCAGCACTTCACGCGGGACCGGGTTGGCCGGCTCGTCTGCGGCCCCCTCCAATTCGGCTTGATCACCGTAGAACTGGGTGACGAACTGCTCGACGAGGCGTTCCAGGGAGCTCTCCGCATCGCCGGTGTCACCGGGCTTCTCGACGATCCATCCGCGCTGCCCGCGTACTCGGCCGCCGCGCACGTGAAACACCTGCACCGCCGCTTCCAACTCGTCCTCGGCGAACGCCACCACATCGGCGTCGGTGCCGTCGCCGAGTACCACAGCCTGTTTTTCCAGGGCGCGTTTCAGCGCGGCCACATCATCCCGCAACCGCGCGGCCCGCTCGAAGTCGAGCTCATCGGAGGCCGCCAGCATCTGCTGTTCGAGGCTGCGGACCAGGCGGTCGGTCTTGCCGGCCAAAAAGTCGCAGAAGTCGTCGACGATCCGGCGGTGCTCCTCGGCGCTGACCCGCCCGATGCACGGGGCCGCACACTTGCCGATGTAGCCCAGCAGGCAGGGCCGGCCGATCTGCTGGTGGCGCTTGAACACCCCGGCCGAACAGGTACGCGCCGGAAAGACCCGCAGCAACAGATCCAGGGTTTCGCGGATCGCCCAGGCGTGCGAGTAGGGACCGAAGTACCGGACCCCCTTGCGGCGCGGTCCGCGATAGACCATCAGCCGCGGGTATTCCTCGTTGAGGGTGACGGCCAGCACCGGATAGGTCTTGTCGTCGCGGTAGCGGACATTGAACCGCGGGTCGAACTCCTTGATCCAGTTGTACTCCAGTTGCAGCGCCTCGACCTCGGTGTTGACCACCGTCCACTCCACCTTCGCGGCGGTGGTCACCATCTGGCGGGTGCGCGGGTGCAGGCCGGCGACATCGGCGAAGTAGGACGTCAGCCGCGACCGCAGGCTTTTCGCCTTGCCCACGTAGATGACCCGGCCGTGCGGGTCGACGAACCGGTAGACACCGGGCTCGACGGGAATGGAGCCGGGCGCCGGGCGATAGGTCGCGGGGTCTGGCACGTGACCAGGCTACTTTCTACTGCGAGCCGACGTGAAAGCCCCACTTTTCATGCAAAGCCGGGAGTCTTCACTGGGGGCTCCTCCCGGTTGCGGGGGACTTCTCGCCGGGGGGACGGTAGCGCGCCACCAGGATCCGCAGCGTGCGCATGGCTTCCACGGCGGCCTCCTTGTCGGCGGACTGGATGGCCACCAGCGGAATGTATTCGTCGTCGGGCAGCTCCAGCCGGGCCCATCGCTTGCCCGGCGGGAAGGATACGCCGAGCACATCCGACCACGGGATCAACCGGTCGCCGAGCCCGTTACGCACCGACACTCCGGATTCGCCCGCCCGCACCCGCGCCCGGGTCCACACCAGCAGCGAGCCGGCCACGATGATGCCCAGCACCACCACCGCCACCCGGTCATAGGTGCGGAAGATGACGCCGCTGGAGCGGATCGTCAGCAGAAAGCTCACTACGACGTGGATCGCCACGATCAGGATCGCCGCACTCCACAAGCCGATGCGCATCAGCCGCGGACGCACCTCCAGATCCCACTGCGCGGATCCCGACCGGGCCATCACGGCGCGGCGCGCAGGTCGCGCAGGGTCAGCGCCGTGCTCAGCGCGGCGGCGGCCGCCTGGGCCCCCTTGTCTTCGCTCGACTCGGGCAGTCCGGCGCGGTCCAGCGCCTGCTCCTCATCGTTGACCGTGAGCACGCCATTGGCCACCGGTATCGCCGCGTCCAGCGACACCCGGGTCAGCCCTTGGGTGACCGCGTCGCACACGTAGTCGAAATGCGGTGTCCCACCGCGGATCACCACTCCCAGTGCGATGACCGCGTCATGGTTGCGGGCCACTTCCTGGGCCACCACCGGAATCTCGATGGCCCCGAGCACGCGCACCACCGTCGGTTCGGCGATCCCGGCGTCGGCGGCCACGGTGCGGGCGCCGGCCAGCAGGGCGTCACAGATCCGCGCGTGCCACGTGCTGGCCACGATCGCCAAGCGCACGCCCGAGGCGTCCAGTGCCGGCATGTCCGGCACACCCAGGCCGCTCATCGGCGCCGCTCTCCTCGGACAGCGCGGCTCACAGCGCCCCGCCGAACTCGCCCGGCAGGTGTGAGGAATCGTCGAACTCCTCCAGCCCGGTCAGGTCGTGGCCCATCCGGTCCCGCTTGGTCATCAGGTAGCGGATGTTCTCGGCGTTGGCCCGTACCGGCAGCGGAACCCGCTCGATGATGTGCAACCCGTAGCCGTCCAGCCCGACCCGCTTGGCCGGGTTGTTGGTGAGCAGCCGCATCGAACGGACGCCGAGGTCCACCAGGATCTGCGCCCCGATGCCGTAGTCGCGCGCATCGGCCGGCAGCCCCAGTTTGAGGTTGGCGTCCACGGTGTCGTCGCCGGCGTCCTGCAACTGGTAGGCCTGCAGCTTGTGCAGCAGCCCGATGCCGCGGCCCTCGTGCCCGCGCATGTAGAGCACCACCCCGCGGCCCTCGTGCGCCACCATCGCCAGCGCGGCATCGAGTTGCGGCCCGCAATCGCAGCGCCGTGAACCGAACACGTCACCGGTCAGGCACTCGGAGTGCACTCGGACCAGCACGTCGTCGCCGTCGTTGTGCGGACCGGCGATCTCGCCGCGAACCAGCGCCACGTGCTCGACGTCCTCATAGATGCTGGTGTAGCCGACCGCCCGGAACTCGCCGTGCCGGGTCGGGATGCGGGCCTCGGCGACTCGCTCGATGTGCTTCTCGTGCTTGCGGCGCCACTCGATCATGTCCGCGATCGAGATCATCGCCAGGCCGTGTTCGTCGGCGAAGACCCGCAGCTCGTCGGTCTTGGCCATCGCGCCTTCGTCCTTTTGGCTGACGATCTCGCAGATCGCGCCGGCGGGCTGCAGACCGGCCATCCGGGCCAGGTCGACCGCGGCCTCGGTGTGGCCCGGCCGGCGCAGCACCCCGCCGTCCTTGGCCCGCAGCGGCACCACGTGGCCCGGCCGGGTGAACTCGTCGGCGGCGGCAGCCGGGTCGGCCAGCAGCCGCATCGTCGTGGCCCGATCCGAGGCCGAGATCCCCGTTCCGACATTGTTTTTCGCGTCGACGGTGACGGTGTAGGCGGTGCCGTGCTTGTCCTGGTTAAGCGCATACATCGGCAGCAGGCCCAGCCGGTCGCAGATGGCGCCGTCCAGCGGCACGCACAGATACCCGGAGGTGTAGCGCACCATGAACGCCACCAGTTCGGGGGTGGCCTTCTCGGCGGCGAAGATCAGGTCGCCTTCGTTCTCCCTGTCCTCGTCGTCGATGACGACGACGGCTTTTCCTGCCGCGATGTCGGCAACCGCCCGCTCGACGGTGTCCAACTTCGTCATCTATGCCACCTTGAATTCGCCGTCTCCGGGCCGCCCGATCGGCGTAACCCGCCCGTCCAGTATGAACCACTCCCAGGCCAGGGTTTGCCGCCTGACTCATCGAGCGGGATTTGTCACCAGCCGCTCGACATACTTGGCGATGACGTCTACCTCGAGATTGACCAGTGCGCCGACCGGGGCGCGGCCCAGCGTGGTCAGCTGCAGTGTGGTCGGGATCAACGACACCTCGAAGAAGTCGTCGGGGTCACAGCCCAGCCCGGCGACGGTCAGCGAGATGCCGTCGACGGTGATCGAGCCCTTCTCCACCACGTAGCGCGCCAGCGGCGCCGGCAGCGCGATCCGCACCACTTCCCAGTGCTCCGCGGGCCTGCGGTCCAGCACCCGTCCGGTGCCGTCGACGTGCCCCTGCACGATGTGTCCGCCGAGGCGGCTGCCCAGCGCGGCCGCGCGCTCCAGGTTCACCGGCCCGCCGACCTGCAGGGATCCCAGGCTGGACCGATGCAGCGTCTCGCGCATCACATCGGCGGAGAAGCGGCCGCCGGGCAGCACCTCCACCACCGTCAGGCACACCCCGTTGACGGCGATCGAATCGCCGTGGCGGGCGTCGGAGACGACGGTCGGGCCGTGGATGACCAGGCGCGCGGCGTCAGTCAGCTCGTCGCGGCTGACCAGCTCGCCCAGTTCCTCGACGATTCCGGTGAACATCACAACAGGCTATGCGCCCGCTGGACCGCCCCGGCTGGGCGGCCTCTATACGATGTCACCCATGCGCAGACTTGTGATCGCCCTGGCCACCGCCACCACCGCCGCCGCGCTGTTCGCCGGCTGCTCCAGTAAGGATGCCGGCGGTCCGCTGCCGGACGCGACGACGCTGGTCAAGGAGTCGGCCACCACTACCGCCGACCTCAAGAGTGCCCACCTGGCCCTCTCGGTGACCGGCCAGATCAAGAACCTGCCGGTCAAGACGCTCGAGGGCGATCTGACCAACGAACCGACGACGGCGGCCAAGGGCAACGCGACGATCACGATGCTGGGCTCGGACGTCGACGCCAAGTTCGTGGTGATTGACGGCGATCTGTACGCGGCGATCACCGGTGACGACTACGACAACTACGGCGCCGCCGACAAGATCTACGACGTGGCAGCGATCCTGAGCCCCGACAAGGGGCTGGCCAACATGCTGGCCAAGCTGAAGGACCCGAAGGCGCAGGCCCGCGACACCATCAACGGCCAGAAGGCGGTCCGGGTCACCGGCGACGCGCCCGCCGACGCCGTGAACGCCCTGGCCCCGCAGCTCAAGGCCACCGCGTCGACGCCGGCCACGGTCTGGATCCAAGAGGATGGCGACCACCAGCTGGTCCAGGCCCAGCTCGACCCCAGTGCCGGCAACTCGATCCAGATGACGCTGTCGAACTGGAATGACCCGGTCACGGTTGAGAAGCCGGCGGGAGCGTGATGCGGGTCAACCGCAGACTCGCAATCAGCGCAGGTAGCCTCGCGGTCCTGCTCGGTGCCCTCGACACCTATGTCGTGGTCACCATCATGCGCGACATCATGGCGCCGCAGCCTGCCGGTGTCGGGATCCCGATCAACAAGATTCAGCAGCTCACCCCGATCATCACCTGCTATCTGCTCGGCTACATCGCCGCGATGCCGCTGCTGGGGCGGGCGTCGGACCGTTTCGGCCGCAAGCTGCTGCTCCAGGTGAGCCTGACCACGTTCGCCATCGGCTCGGTGGTGACCGCACTGGCGACCGATCTGTCCACGCTGGTCGTGGGCCGCACCATCCAGGGCGTCGCCAGCGGCGCGCTGCTGCCGGTGACCTTGGCACTGGGCGCCGACCTGTGGTCGCAGCGCAACCGGGCCGGTGTACTCGGTGGGATCGGCGCCGCCCAGGAACTGGGCAGCGTCCTCGGACCGCTCTACGGCATCTTCATCGTCTGGCTGCTGCGGGATTGGCGCGATGTGTTCTGGATCAACGTGCCGCTGACCGCGATGGCGATGGCGATGATCCACTTCAGCCTGCCGTCGCGGGCCGACGCCGCCCCGGACGACGCGCCGCCCGAACGCGTCGACGTGGTCGGCGGGCTGCTGCTGGCGGTTGCACTCGGGCTGGCCGTCATCGGCCTGTACAACCCCGAACCCAACGCCAAGCAGGCGCTGCCCGACTGGGGCCCCCCGGTGTTGGCGGGCGCCTTGGCGGCCACGGTGCTGTTCGCGCTGTGGGAGCGGTTCGCCCGCACCAAGCTGATCGACCCGACCGGCGCCCGGTTCGGGCCGTTTTTGGCCGCACTGGGCGCCTCGGTGTGTGCCGGCGCGGCATTGATGGTCACGCTGGTCGACGTCGAACTGTTCGGGCAGGGCGTGCTGGGCATGACCCAGAACGAGGCCGCCGGATTGCTGCTGCGGTTCCTGGTCGCGCTACCGGTGGGTGCGCTGTTGGGCGGCTGGATCGCCACCCGGGTCGGCGACCGGGGGGTGACGTTCGTCGGCCTGTTGATCGCGGCCGGCGGCTACTGGCTGATCTCGAAATGGCCGGTCGATCTGCTGGCCTACCGGCATGACATCTTGGGCCTGTTCTCGCTGCCCGCCCTGGACACCGACCAGATGCTGGCCGGCTTCGGGCTGGGGCTGGTGATCGGCCCGTTGACGTCGGCGGTGATGCGGTCCGTGCCGCCGCGCGAGCACGGCATCGCCGCGTCCGGGGTGGTGGTGGCCCGCATGACCGGGATGCTCGTCGGGCTGGCCGCCCTGTCGGCATGGGGCCTGTACCGCTTCAACCAGATCCTGGCCGGTATCCCCAAGGTGCCCGGCGGCAGCCTGGCCGAGAAGATGGCCGCGACCGCGCACAATTCGAAGCTGGCGTTCGCCATGATGTACGGCGAGATCTTCGGGATCACCGCGATCGTCTGTGTGGTGGGCGCGGTGCTCGGGCTGTTCATCGGCAGCAACAACGATTCCGTCGAGGACCCCGGCGCCGGTTCCTCCGCGAACGTGCGCGTCCCCGAGCGCCACGCCGGCTAGCAGCTCGGGATTGCGCACACTGGGACCGGCGAACCGCTGAGATCGCTTCCACGGTCGTGGATTTCGAGAGAATCACAGCCCTCGGCGCAATCTCGGCGAACGCCGCGTCGGCGGCGACTGGCGCGCCGGTCAGTGCGGAACCAGGGACAACAGCAGGTCCGGGCCGATCGGCTCGACGGTGTCGAACCGCCAACGCAGCGCCCGGGCGATGCTGGACACCCCGACGTCGTCGACGGCGGTGATCGGCCCACCCAGCAGGATCGGCGCCACATAGGCCAGGATCCGGTCGATGGCCCCGGCCCGCAGGAACGCCCCGGCCAGCGTGGGACCGCCCTCCAGGAGCACATCGGTGCGATCCGAGAGCGCCCGCAGCACCTCGGCCGGATCGTGGGTGCGGATCACCATGGTGCGCGAGTCGTCGTTGAGCACCTGGGCGTCCGCGGAGATCTCTCGCTCTCCCACCACCACACGCAGCGGCTGCCGTTCGGCCAGGGTGCCGTCGGGAAGCCGGGCGGTCAGCGTCGGATCGTCGACGAGCACCGTTCCGGTGCCCACCACGATGGCGTCCGCGGCCGCGCGGCGGCGGTGCAGGTCGGCCCGCGCCGCCTCGCTGGTGATCCATTGACTCGACCCGTCGGCGGCCGCGCTGCGCCCGTCGATGCTGGTGGCGTATTTCCACGTCACGTGCGGCAAACCGGTGCGCTGCTTGTGCAACCACTCCCGCAGCGGCCCGACGGTCACCGCGGCGGCCTGCACCCCGGAGAGCACCTCGATCCCGGCCGCTGCCAGCCGCGCCGGCCCGCCGGCCGCCTCGGGATTGGGGTCCTCGACGGCATAGACCACCCGTGCCACACCGGCGGCCAGCACCGCCTCCACACACGGCGGCGTTCGGCCGTGGTGGTTGCAGGGCGCCAGCGTGACCACCACAGTGCCGCCGGCGGCCAGCTCGCCGGCGCGGCGCAGCGCCACCACCTCGGCGTGCGCCTCACCGGTCGGCCGGGTCCCGCCGACGCCGACCACCTGGCCGTCACGGTCCAGCACCACTGCACCCACCGGAGGATTGGGATAGGTGTTTCCCTTGACCTGCTGCGACTGGTCGATCGCAAGCAGCATCGCCGCATCGAAACCGGCGGCGTCCGTCGCGGCCGGGGCGGTACTCATGCCTCGGCTCCTTGCTCGTTCGTCCCTCGCTCGCCGTCGCCTTCGGAGCTCATGCCTCGGCACTCATGCGCGCAGATGCGGCGACGCGGCGAGGGCCTGGCGGCGCAGTGATTCGACCGCGGCGCCCGGGTCCTCGGCGCTGTAGACGGCCGAGCCCGCGACGAAACAGTCGACGCCGGCCTCGGCGGCCTGTTCGACGGTGTCGGCGTTGATGCCGCCGTCGATCTCCACCAGGATGCTCAACTCTCCGGCGTCGACCAGCTTGCGCACCGTGCGCACCTTGCTCAATACCTCGGGGATGAAGGACTGCCCGCCGAATCCCGGTTCCACCGACATCACCAGCAAGGTGTCGAAGTTCCGCAGGATCTCCAGGTAGGGCTCCAGCGGCGTGCCCGGTTTGATGCTGAGCCCGGCTCTGGCGCCGGCGGCCCGGATGTCGCGCGCGACCGCGATCGGGTCGTCGGTGGCCTCGGCGTGGAACGTGACGTTGTAGGCGCCCGCCTCGGCGTACGGCGGCGCCCACCGGCCCGGGTCCTCGATCATCAGATGGCAGTCCATCGGGATGTCGGTGGCCGCCAACAGGCTTTCCACCACCGGCAGGCCGATCGTCAGATTGGGTACGAAGTGGGCGTCCATCACGTCGACGTGCAGCCAGTCCGCGCCCTTGACGGCATTGGCCTCCTCGGCGAGCCGGGCGAAGTCCGCCGACAGGATCGACGGCGCGATCATGGGTGGTGACACGGTGCTCAGCCTACTTGTAGCGCCGCGGCGAACATGGCGTCGGTGCCGTGCCGGTGCGGCCACAACTGCACGTGCGGGCCTTCCCCGAGCAGGCCCAAGCCGTCCAACGGCGCGAACAACGGCCGGGTGTCCAGCGCCGTCACCGGGTGCCGCCGCAGCGCGTCGGCCACCACCCCGACGGTTTCGGCCAGGTGCGGCGAACACGTCGCATACAGCACCACGCCGCCGGGCCGGGTCAGCGCGATCGCCGCCGCCAGCAGTTCGCGCTGCAGCTTCGCCAGCACCGGGACGTCGGCAGGCTGGCGGCGCCAGCGCGCTTCGGGGCGGCGCCGCAATGCCCCCAGACCGGTGCACGGCGCATCGACCAGTACCCGGTCGAAGCCGGGCGGCAACCCGGAATCGCGGCCGTCGACGGTCAGCACCGCTACATCCAGGCCACGGGTGTTTTCGGTGACCAGGTCGGCGCGCTGCGGCGACTGTTCCACCGCAGTCACCCGTGCGCCGGTCGCGGCTCCCAGCGCGGCCAGCAGCGCGGTCTTACCGCCGGGTCCGGCACACAGGTCCAGCCACCGCCCGGTGTCGTCGCCGGCTACCGGAGCCAACGCCAGCGCACGGGCCACCAGTTGACTGCCTTCGTCCTGTATCAGGGCTGCACCGGCCTGCACCGGCTCCAGCCGGCCCGGGTCGCCGCCGGACAGGTACACCGCGTACGGCGAATACCGGCCGACGGTGCCCTCGACGGCCGCGGCCAGCTCGGCGGCGGTCAGCATGCCCGGCCGGGCGGCGAGATGCACCTGCGGACGCTCGTCGTCGGCGGCCAGCACCGCGCCGAGTTCACCGGCGTCGACCCCCAACGCATCGGCGAAGGCCTGCGCTATCCAGCGGGGATGCGCCCGGACGAACGCCGCGTGTCCGATCGGGTCGGTGGCCGCGTCCGGCGCCAGCTCCCCGGTCCAGGATTGCTCATCGCGGCCGCTGATGGTTCGCAGTACCCCGTTGACGAAACCCGCACGCGCCGAATCGAATTCGATAGCAGCTTGGTCGACGGTGGTGGACACCGCGGCATGGGCGTCGACGCGGGTGCGCAGCAACTGGTAGCTGCCCAGCCGCAGCAGGTCCAGCAGCACCGGGTTGATCGCGTCGGCCGAGCGCTGCGCGGCCGCCCCGATGATCGCGTCGAGCAGCCCGCGCGCCCGGCAGGTGCCGTAGGCCAGTTCGGTGGCGAAAGCGGCGTCGCGGCCGGTGATCCCGCGTTCGCGTAGTAGCGGGGGCAGCATCAGGTTCGCGTAGGCGTCGCGCTGTGAGACCGCCCGCAATACGTCGAATGCGGCCCGGCGTGCCGGATCCAGCGGTTTGCGCTCGCGTTTGTGCGGGCCGCGCTGCGGCCGGCGCGGCGGGCGGGTCATGACGCCCGCGCCCCGGTGAGCCGGGCGCCGCGTGCCCAGTCGGCAGCGTCCATGAATTTCTTTCCCGGCGGCTGAATTTGGCCCAGTCGTACCGGCGCCGATCCGGAGCCGACCCAGACGCTTCGCCGGTCGACGTGAATGTCCCCGGGCGCCAGCGTCTTCGGCGCTTCCTCGGTGATGCTGATCGGTCCGAGCTTGATCCGCAGATCGCCGATCATCGTCCAGGCGCCCGGATTCGGGGTGACAGACCGGATGCGACGGTCGATCACCGCGGCGGGCAGCTCCCAGCGCACCCGCGCGTCCTCGACGCTGATCTTCGAGGCATAGCTGACCCCGTCGGGTGACTGTGGGACCGCGGTCAGTGCGCCGTCGGCGATGCCGTCGAGAGTGGCCGCCAGTAGTTCGGCACCCGAGACCGCCAGTCGGCTCAACAGCTCACCGGCGGTGTCGCCCGGGCGAATCGTCTCGGTGGCGACACCGTAGACCGGACCGGAGTCCAGGTCCGGTTCGATCCGGAACGTCGTGGCGCCGGTCACTTCGTCGCCGGCGGCGATAGCAGCCTGCACCGGGCTCGCCCCCCGCCAGGCCGGCAGCAGCGAGAAGTGCAGGTTGATCCAGCCGTGCACCGGTACCGACAGCAGGCCGTCGCGCAGCAGCGCCCCGTAGGCGACCACCGGGCAGCACTCGGGTGCGAGGTCGGCCAGCTCGGCGACGAACTCCGGCGAGTTCGGCTTGGCCGGCCGCAGCACCGGGATGTCGTGGTCGAGAGCCAGCCGCGCCACCGGCGACGGCTGCGGGCGCCCCCGCCGCCCCGACGCCGCGTCGGGCCGGGTGAGCACCGCCGCCACCTCGTGGCGCGGTGAGTCGATCAGCCGCTGCAACGACGGCAACGCGGTGTCCGGGGTGCCGGCGAAGACGATGCGCACCGGAACAGTTTAGGGAAGCGACGGGTCGCGGCGGCGGCTACCGCGCGGCGCCGTCCCCGTACGGCGGCTGGATCGCGGCCCGCCATTGCTCGTGGGCCTCTCGCACGCACTCATCGAGCGGCTTCGACGTGTCGACGTGATGCGCGGTGTCCCACCGGAAGTCGTCAGCCCCCAGCACGCCGGCGATCTGGGGTGTCGCATCGGAGTTGCCCGCCGCCCTGGTCCTGACGCGCTCGGCGGCGACCTCGATCGGCACCACACAGCGGATCTCGCCGAACGCCGCATGCTTGTCGTCGGCCAGCCGGCGCGCTTCGGCGCGGGTCTCCGCGTCACGCCAGGTGCCGTCGAGCACGACCGACACCCCGTCGCCCAGGTGGCGGCCCGCCCGTTGCAGTACCGCGTGATAGACGGCTGCGACGTTGGCCGGCGCGTAGAGACCCGCGCCGAGATTGCCGGTCTCTCCGCTGAGCTGCCCGGAGCTGCGCAGTTCCCGGCGCACGTCGTCGGTCGACACCACCACCGCCCCGACCCGCTCGGCGAGTGCGCCGGCCAGGGTCGACTTCCCGGTACCGGGGCCGCCGCCGACGAGCACCAACCGCACGGCGCCGTCCTCCAGGTGACGCAAGGCGATGTCCAGGTGGTCGGCCGCGGCCGCTGCGGACCCTCGTTTGCCCTGGGTCAACCGCACACAGTCGACCTTGGCCCGCACCACCGCGCGGTAGGCGATGTAGAAATCCCGCAGCGAGCGCGCCGCGGTATCGCCCGAACATGCCGCGTAGCGCTCCAGGAAATGGTCCCCCAGATCCTTGCTGCCGAGGAACTCCAGATCCATGGCCAGGAAGGCGGCGTCGTCGATGCGGTCGACATAGCGCAGTTCGTCGCTGAACTCCAGGCAGTCGAGCAGCACCGGCCGGTCGTCCACCCAGAAGATGTCGTCGGCCAGCAGGTCGGCGTGGCCGTCGACAATGCATCCCTGCTCGACGCGCCGGGTGAACAGACCCGCCCGGCCGCTCAGGTATTCGGCGCCGAGACCCTGCACTCGCCGCACGGTTTCGGATGGCACAGCGGTGCCGGCGTGCTGGTGCAGCGTGGGAAAGTTGTCGTCCCAGCGTTGCCGGACCGCCTCGGGGTCCCCCTGCCGGCTGATCGTCGGGCTGCGCTCGCCGTGGTCGTGGAAATCGGCCAGCAGGCCGGCGATGCGATCGAGCACGCGTTCGACGGGCTCGGCGCGCTTGACCATCGACGCCAGCCGTTCTTCGTCGTGATAGCGCCGCATCACGATGACCGGTTCGGCCGGCGCGCCGGCGGGCCCCTGCAAGTGGGCCACCCCGAGATAGCTATCGGGTGCAAGGCGACTGTTGAGCTCGACTTCTCGCCTACACGCCTGCTCGCGCTGCGCCACGGTGCGGAAATCGAGGAAGTCGGTCTGCAGCGGCTTTTTGGCCTTGTAGGCCCGATCGCCCACCAGCACCACCACGCCGGAGTGCGTTTCGTGTGCCTGAACGTAGGGCGCCGCCTTCTCCCCGGGTATCTCAGATTCCATGGCTTCCAGTGTTGACGATCGATGCGGCCAAGGTCATTTCGCGGCGGGCCGCGGGCGGACCACGATCACCGGAATCCCCGCCGCCTGGGCGACCGCGGAACTGACCGAACCCAACAGTTGACTCGCGAATCCGCCACGGCCGCGACTGCCCACCACCACCAGTTGGGCCTGCTCGGCCGCGTGGATCAACCAGCGTGCGGGCTGGTCACTGACCACCTTCCGGTGAACGGTCACATCGGGATACTGCTCTTGGTAGCCGGCAAGCCGTTCCGCGAGAATCTCGTGTGCCTGCTCTTCGTAGTCGCTGCGGTCGATGTTCAGCAGAGGCATGACCCCGACGTCGCTCCAGGCGTGCAACGCCACCAGTGGCACTCCCCGGCGGGACGCCTCGTCGAACGCCAGCGCCGCCGCGGTCTCCGAGGCCGGCGATCCGTCGATCCCCACCACCACGGGTGCGTCCTCGGCGACGGCACGATCCGTCCGGATGACCGCCACCGGGCCGTGGCCGTGGTGGATCAGGCTGGTGCTCACCGAGCCCAGCAGCAAGCGGCCGATCGCGCCCAGGCCCGTGCTGCCGACGACGGTCATCCAACTGCCCTTGGTGGCACCGATCAACGTGGCGATGACCTGGGAGTAGGCAATCTCGGTGTGCACCCTGGGTGCCGCGGGCCCGCGGGATTCGACAACACTGCGGGCCCGTTCGAGGACCCCTCGCGCCGCGTCGGCCTGCCAGCTGGGCATGCCGTCAGACCGTGGGTCCGGCGGCCATCCGGTCTCCAGCGGGGTCACCACGTGCAACAGGGTGAGCGGCAGGTTGCGCATAGCCGCCTCGTGCGTCGCCCAGGCGACCGCCGCATCGGATTCGGCCGATCCGTCGACACCCACCACTATCCCGCGGGTCGTCTCCGCTTGTGACATCGTGCGGCCCTCCAGCCATCGTCGCCCGCCCCGACCTTGAAGCTACGGCAGGCCGGGCCGGTTCGCAGGAGGCGTTGGGCCTCACCCCGGCGCCGTTCGCCTGCTATGCAGGTAGGACGACGACCCGCAGAGTGCCAACGGCCCTTTCGCCGGCACTCGGTTCACGGGATCATGGGTGATAGGTGGAGATCGGAGGACTGAGGTGTCTGCCGCGTTGGTCGCGACCGAAACGATCCGGGATGCGGTGCAGACCGCATGCCGTGCCCCGTCGCAGCACAACATCCAGCCGTGGCGCTGGGTGCTCGACGGCGATGAACTCCGGTTGTTCGTCGACCCCGGCCGGATACTTCCGTCGGATCGGGGCGGCCGCCAGGCGGTCATCGGGTGCGGTGCGGCGCTGGATCATCTTCGGGCCGCCGTGGCCGCGGTCGGCCTGCGCACCGATGTGCAGCGGTTTCCCAATCCCAACAACCCCGATCACCTCGCGTCGATCCGCTTCGCCCGGATGGGCTTTGTCACCGCCGGACATCACCGCCGCGTAGACGCGATCCGGGTACGACGCAGCGATCGGTTGGCGCTGGCCGCACCGTCGAACTGGGACTTGTTCGAACCCGTACTGCGCAACCACATCGGCCACATGCGGGTGCATCTCGATGTGCTGCCCGAGGACGCGCGCCCTCGGCTTGCGCAGGCGTCGCAGTTGGCGGAATCGTTGCGGCTCTACGACTCCAACTACCATGCCGAACTGAATCGCTGGACGGTGCCGTTCGAGGAATCTGCGGGTATCCCCTACCGCTCGTTGGCGTCGCTCACCGAAGGTGACCGGGTGGGCATCGGGCGAGCGTTTCCCGCCGGCCATCGGCAGGAACGGCGGGTTCACCTCACCGAGGACCAGGCCACCGTCGTGGTGCTGTCCACCGACAGCGATACCCGCGCCGACGCCCTGGCGACCGGCGAGGCGCTCTCGGCCGTCCTGCTGGAGTGCACGATGGCCGGACTGGCCACCTGCCCGCTGACACATCTGACCGAGGTACAGGCGTCCCGGGAGATCGTCGAGACGCTGGTGGGCGGTGATGCCCTCCCGCAGGTGCTGATCCGGATCGGGCACGCGCCCGCCACCGAAGAATCACCGCCGCGCACCCGGCGGCGCCCGCTTGACGAGTTCCTGAAAGTCCAAGGGAGATAGGGTCGGTCACCGCGCGGGACGGCGACGTGTCCCGGCGACCTGGCCTCGCCGTCGGCGGGTCAGCCGATGTGCAGCGGGTCGATCTGCACCCGCACCGGGCGGTGTGACCCGCGCGCGCTGAGCACACCGATGCTGTCACGCAGCGCCGCAGCCAGCGCAAGACCGTGATCGCGGCCCACCCGGACCAGCATCCGGATCACGGCCGACTCGTCGCCGATACCGGCCGGGCGCCGCACCCCGGGCGGCAGCGGTACCGGGCCCAGCGGCTCGGCGCCGTCGGGTAACCGCGCCTGCTCCAGCAGCGCCGTCACCGACTCCACATCACCGTCGACGGTGGCGATATGCACCGCCGGCGGCAGTCCGACCTCGGCGCGGGTGCCCAGTTCGGCATCGGCATGGCCGACCGGGTCCCACCGGATGAGAGCCTGCACGGTCGGGATCGACGACTCGGCCACCACTGTCACCACCCCGCCGGCATCGCGGTCGCGCACCAGCGCCGCCGCGGCCATCCAGCGGCGCAGCGTGTCTTCGGCGGCGCGCAGATCCTGGCGGCCCAGCAGCGCCCAGCTGTCCAGCAGCAGTCCCGCCCCGTAGCCGTTCGGGGTCCGCGGTTCGGCACCGGGGGTGGCGATCACCAACGCGGGCCCGTCATCGGTGCGATCGACGATGGTGTCCCCGGCGGAGGTGATGACCGGGGTGCCCGGGAAGGCGCGGCCGAGTTCTTCGGCAGTGCGGCGCGCGCCGATGACCACCGCGCGCACCGAATCCGAGCCGCAGCGCCCACACCGCAGCGCTGGATCGACCCGGCCGCACCACCGGCACACTGCCGCACCGCCGCGCTCCGGCAGCGACAACGGCCCGGTGCAGTGCCGGCACCGCGCGATGGTTCGACAGCGTCCACACGCCAGCGACGGCACATACCCGCGCCGGGGCACCTGCACCAGCACCGGTGCACCCGCGGCCAGTGCGGTGCGCGCGCTCTGCAGGGCGACCGCGGGCAGTCGGGCGGTGCGCGCCGCGGCGTCACGCTCGTCCGCATACCCGCTGTCGTCGAGGGCCACCACTCGCGGTGCCGCAGCCCGCACCACCGTCCGCGATGCCACCACGTCGTGCGCCCATCCGGCATTCACCAGGGCGTGTGCCTCGGCGGTGCGCGCATGGCCACCGATCAGTGCGGCACAGCCCGACAGATGCGCCCGCAGCATCGCCACCTCACGGGCGTGCGGGTAAGGCGCCCGCGGCTCGGCCAGGCTGTCATCGCCGTCGTCCCAGACCATGACCAGCCCCAGCTCGGGCAGCGGGGCGAAGACCGCACTGCGGGTGCCGATCACCAGCCGGGCGCCGCCGCGCAGCACCGACAGCCAGCGCCGGTACCGGGTGGCCGGCCCCAGCCCCGCCGACAGCGCCACCACCGCCGACTCGTCGATGCGGGCCGTCGCCGCACGGCTCAGGGCGTCGACATCGCGCTGATCCGGCACGATCGCCAGCGCGGTGCGCCCGGCACGGATGGCGGCGACGGCAGCCTCGGCGAACCGATCGGTCCATGAGTCGCCCGGCAGCACCTGCCAGACCGCACGTGCGGCCCGCCCCTCCTCCAGCGCCGCCAGATACGCGCCGCCGGCCGGATAGCGCTGCCAGCCCGCCGGATTCACCGGTTCGAGCACCGGCGCCTCCGGTAGCTCCACCGCTTCGCGTTCCACCCGGGCGTGGCGCGGCGGTATCGCCAGGCGCAGCACGTCGGCCCGGCTGCCGGCGTAACGGGCAGCCACCGCTTCCACCAGCCGGCGAACCTCGGCGGTGAGCACCGGTTCGGCCGAGATCACCCGCTCCAGCCGGCCCAGTCTGCCGGTGTGGTCGGTATCGGCGCGGCGCTCCCAGATGAAGGCATCGACCAGCCGACCGTGGAAGCGCACCCGCACGCGGGTGCCGGGCAGCGCGTGTTCAGCCTGCTCCGGTGTGACGAGATAGTCGAACTCGCGGTCCAGATGCGGCACCGTCAGCATCGGCAGCACCCGGGCGATGGGGCCGCCGGGCTCGGCGGGTTCGCTCTCGAGGCGCTCGACGCTCACCACGCAGGTCTAGCAGACGCCGCCGACCCCGGCATCCGCCGGATCACAGAGCCACCGGGCCTGTGGATCGGCGGGCGCGCCGTTGCTCGCGCCGAATTACCTTGCTGCGGTATGCCCGAACAGCGCGGCGCCCACGCGGAGACGGCGCAGGTACGCGAGGGCTCACTCGCCGTCCGGCAGCAGACCGCAGCCCGCACCGACGACGTGCTGTCCACGGCCCTGCGCGGCGCGGTCGATCACGCCCGGGAGGGTCGTCGGCGTCTCGATAGCATCGGCGCCGAGATCCGCGATGCGCTGGGCGATCAGCGGGCGCCGGCATGGGACACCCCGGCCGGTGTCCGCCAGTTCCAGCTCTTCTTGGCCGCCAAGGCCCGAGACATCCGCCGGGTGGTCGCCGACGTCGCCGCCGACAACCGGGCGGGTACGGCGCTGCTGCGATCGCTGGGGCCGGACTATGGGGTCCCGGCCCGAGTGCGCGACCGGTTGAACCGGCAGGCTCTCGCCGATGACATCAGCCGGGTGGAGCACGCCACCAAGGCGATCAGCGCCGCGGACATGATCCGCTACGACAACGCGCTGCGGGTCCGTGACGGGCTGCGCTCCAACGCCGACGCGGGCACCGGGGCGGTGCTGTTGCTCAGTTATGATCCGGCGGCGTTCGCCGGCCGGGGCCGGGCCGCCATCGCGATCGGCGATCCCGACACCGCCGACAACACCACCGTGCTGGTGCCCGGGGCGCACAGCAGCGTCCGTGACGGCTACCTGTCGAATCCCGACGGGGTGAACGTCCACCGCGAGGCCGCCCGCGCCGATCCGGCCCGATCGAATTCGGTCATCCTGTGGATGGGTTATCGCACCCCGGACAGCCTGTTGGATCCACTGGTGGCGCAACCGAATTCGGCGCGGTCCGGCGGCAGCATGCTGGCCGCCGACGTCAACGCCCTGCGGGCGGCGCACCGCGGCACCGGCCATATCACCGTGGTCGGGCATTCGTACGGCTCGACCACGGTGGCCGACGCCGCGGCCGGCTTCGGGATGCGGGCCGATGATGTGGTGCTCGTCGGCTCGCCGGGAACCGACCTGGCACGCAGCGCCAAGGACTTTCATCTGCCGCGGGACGGGCACGTGTATGTGGGCGCGGCATCGTCGGATCCGATCACCGGATTCGCCGGCGAACCACAACTGCCGGTGCCCGCAACCGCCGCAACGGTCGGGCTGGGCCCCGACCCGGCCGACGACGGCTACGGCTCGACCCGGTTCAAAGCCGAGCCCCCGTGGCTGTCCTCACCGATAGCCGGTCACAGCTCCTATTTCAAACCGGGCAGCGAGTCGCTGTTCAGCATCGGCGACATCGCGTCCGGCCACGGCGACGCGCTGGCGCACGACCACATGACCGCACCGCACCGCCACCGGCTTCCTGCTTTCGACCCGGAACTGCTGCGTCCCGGAACAGGGCAACACCGGCACTGACTGATCTGGCCCGCCGGCGGGCCTCAGTCTTGCTCAGTCCAAGGCCGGCTGCTCGCCGCCGGAGCGGCCGAAGAAGAAGCCGGCCGTGATGAGCAGCTGCGCCGCCGCATAGGCCCACCAGATCGGCACCGCCAGCATCTCGTTGCCCAGCACGAACTTGCCGGCCCCGATCATGGCGTCCGACACCGCGAAGAACACCGCACCCAATGCCGTCCAACGGGTGGGCAGTTTCGCCAGCAGGGCCGCGCACACCATGGCGCCGAGCACCAGCACGTAGACGGTCACCGGGACGGTCATCCCCTCGCGAGACAGGCCGGGCCAGAACCACACCAACAGGGCCAGGCAACTGACGCCGACCAGACCCGCCCCGATCAGCCCGCCGCGAGAGACCACCGCCAGCTGAAGCAGTGCCCCCAGAAAGCACAAGTGCGCCAACAGGAACGCGGTCAGGCCGGCAACGAACGACGGCTCCCACCACGGGATCGCCAGCAGCCAGTCACCGGCGGCCGACAGGATCAACGCAGGGATCAGCCAGCGCGCCTCGCGCAGGATCGGGTGCGCCGCCGCGGCCACCGCCAGTAATACCGCCATGGCCGCCTTGAACGCCGGCTGGCCGACCCAGTGCCCGGTCAGCGCATCGCCCGGCGGTGATCGCAGCGCCAGCACGGTCAGAAAGATCCCGTACCCGACAGCGACCCAACCAGCCGCGGCCCAGGCGGTGGGGACCAGTCGTGTTGCGTACGGTGTTCCCATGCCGTTCGTCGACGATGACTCCGCTATCGACCCCATAGTGCTGAAGGTACTGGACGCCGTCCCCTACCGGCTGACTCTGGCCGACGGCGTCGAAGCGGCGCGCCGCACGATGCGCGACCTGCCACGTCGGCCGGTGTACCCCGAGTTGCCCGCGGAGGACCGGGTCATCGAGGGCCCTGGCGGCGACCTGCCGGTGCGGATTTATCGCCCGCCGAACCCCGGCGCCGCTCCGGTGGTGGTGTACTTCCACGGCGGCGGGTTCGTCGCCGGTGACCTCGACACCCACGACGGCACCGCCCGCCAGCATGCGGTCCACGCCGACGCGGTGGTGGTATCGGTCGATTACCGGTTGGCTCCCGAGCACCCGTTCCCGGCCGCCGTCGAGGACGCGATGGCGGCCACCGAATGGGTGGCGGCACATGCCGAGGAGCTGGGCGCAGATCCAGCCCGGCTGGCGGTGGCCGGCGATTCGGCCGGCGGAAACCTGGCGGCGGTGGTGTCGCAGCTGGCCCGCGACAATCGGACGCCTTGCATCACTTTTCAGTTGCTGTGGTATCCGGCGACCACCTATGACACCACGCTGCCATCTTTCACCGAGAACGCCTCGGCACCGATCATCGACCGCGAGGCCCTGGCGGAGGTCACCTTCGCCTACGCCGCGGGGGTCGACCTGAGTGACCCGCCGCCGATGCTGGCGCCGGCGCGGGCGGCGGATCTGGCGGGTCTGCCGCCGGCCTATATCGCGGTGGCCGGCCACGATCCGCTGCGTGACGACGGTATCCGCTACGGCGAACTGCTGTCGGCCGCCGGGGTGCCGGTGCAGGTGCACAACGCGACGACCCAGGTGCACGGCTACCTGGGCTACGCCGGGATCATCCCGTCGGCCACCGAGGCCACCGACCTGGGGCTGGCGGCCCTGAAAGCGGCCCTGCACGCCCCCGTTCCTGACTGACGCGACCGCCCGGCGCGCTACGGTCGAGCGATATCAGCGACGAGGAGCCACCGTGACCGAGAAACCCGACCATGAAGTCCTGATCGTCGGCGCCGGCTTCTCCGGCATCGGCGCGGCGATCGGCCTCGACCGAGCCGGCATGCCCGACTATCGGATCATCGAGGCCGGCGACGGGGTCGGTGGCACCTGGCATTGGAACACCTATCCCGGTATCGCCGTGGATATTCCGTCGTTCTCGTATCAGTTCTCCTTCGAGCAGAGCACCGAGTGGTCGCGTACCTACGCACCCGGCCGGGAGCTGAAGAACTATGCCGAGCACTGCGTCGACAAGTACGGGCTGCGCTCCCGGATCCAGTTCGGGACCAAGGTGCTGTCGGCGGAGTTCGACGACGAACGCGACGTGTGGCGGGTGCAGCTGGAACGGCCGCATGGCGCCAGCGGCTGGGTCACGGCACGCTTTCTCATCAACGCCAGCGGCGTGCTGACCACGCCGCAGCTGCCCGATATCGACGGCGTCGACACCTTCGCCGGCGTGGCCATCCACACCGCGCGCTGGGACCATTCCCAGGACCTGACCGGCAAGCGCGTCGCGGTGATCGGTACCGGGGCATCGGCGGTGCAGGTGATCCCGGAGATCGCGCCGACCGTGTCCTCACTCACGGTTTTTCAGCGCACCCCGATCTGGTGCTTCCCGAAGCTGGATCTGCCGCTACCGGCTCCGATCCGCTGGGCGATGCGGGTTCCCGGCGGCATGGCGGTGCAGCGGCTGGCCAGCCAGGCCTACGTCGAGGCGACCTTCCCGATCGCGGCGCAGTACTTCACGGTGTTCCCGCTGGCCAAGCAGATGGAGTCCGCCGGGCGGGCGTACCTGCGCCGCCAGGTGCACGATCCGGTGGTGCGTGATCAGCTCACGCCGCGCTACGCGGTCGGCTGCAAGCGCCCCGGCTTCCACAACACCTACCTGTCGACGTTCAACCGCGACAACGTTCATTTGGTGGTTGATCCCATCGACCGGATCACCCCCACCGGGGTCGTCACCGCGGGCGGGTCGTCCCACGAGGTCGACGTGCTGATCTTGGCCACCGGGTTCAAGGTGATGGACAGTGACAACATCCCGACATTCGCCGTCACCGGTGCCGGCGGCCAGTCGCTGAGCCGGTTCTGGGACGAGCACCGGCTGCAGGCTTACGAGGGGGTCAGCATCCCCGGATTCCCCAATCTTTTCAGCGTTTTCGGTCCGTACGGCTACGTCGGGTCATCGTATTTCGCGCTCGTCGAAGCACAGACCCATCACATCGTGCGGTGCCTGACGAGCGCCCGTGGCCGTGGGGCGACCCGGATCGAGATATCCGAGGCGGCCAACGCCCGCTACTTCGACGAGATGATGAGCAAACGCCACCGGCAGGTCTTCTGGCAGGACAGCTGCAAGTCGGCCAACAGCTACTACTTCGACAAGAACGGGGATGTCCCGTTGCGACCCACCACGACGGTGGAGGCCTACTGGCGCAGCCGACACTTCGACCTCGACGACTACCGGTTCACCGCCTGATTTTCTACGGCGCGAGCAGACGGATAGGCCCCCAAATCCGGTCGGAAATGGGGGCCTATGCGTCTGCTCGGCGGAATTAAATGGCGCGCTTGAGGTCGTCGACCTTGTCGAGCTGCTCCCACGGCAGTTCGATGTCGGTACGGCCGAAGTGGCCGTACGCAGCGGTCGGCGCGTAGATCGGGCGCAGCAGGTCCAGGTCGCGCACGATCGCACCCGGGCGCAGGTCGAAGACCTCGGGCACGATCTTCTCGATCTTGACCGGGTCGACGGTGGCGGTGCCGAAAGTCTCGATGAACAGACCGACCGGCGCGGCCTTGCCGATGGCGTAGGCCACCTGGACCTCGACGCGCTGCGCCAGGCCTGCGGCGACGATGTTCTTGGCCACCCAGCGCATCGCGTACGCGGCCGAGCGGTCCACCTTCGACGGGTCCTTGCCGGAGAAGGCGCCGCCGCCGTGGCGAGCCCAGCCGCCGTAGGTGTCGACGATGATCTTGCGGCCGGTCAGGCCGGCGTCACCCATCGGACCGCCGACGACGAACTTGCCGGTCGGGTTGATCAGCACCCGGGTCGACGAGGAGTCCAGGGTCTCGTGGCCGAGCTCGGCGAGCACGGTGGAGATCACGTGCTCCCGCAGATCGGGGTCCAGGGTCTTCACCAGGTCGATGCCGTCGGCGTGCTGGGTGGAGATCACCACGGTGTCCAGCCGGGTCGGGACGTCGTCCTCGTACTCGATGGTGACCTGGGTCTTGCCGTCCGGGCGCAGGTAGTCCAGCGTGCCGTTCTTGCGGACCTCGGTCAGCCGCCGCGACAGCCGGTGCGCCAGCGCGATCGGCAGCGGCATCAGCTCGGGGGTGTCAGCGATGGCGTAGCCGAACATCAGGCCCTGGTCGCCGGCGCCCTGGGAGTCCAGCGGGTCGGCCGCGCCCTCGACGCGGGCTTCGTGGGCGGTGTCGACACCCTGCGCGATGTCGGGTGACTGGGCGCCGATGCCGATGTTGACCCCGCAGGTCTCACCGTCGAAGCCCTTGTCCGACGAGTCGTAGCCGATGTCGAGGATGCGCTCGCGCACGGTGTTGGTGATGTTGGCGAACGCCTCCCGGGCGCTGGTCGTCACCTCGCCGACCACGTGCACCTGACCGGTGGTGACCAGGGTCTCCACCGCGACCCGGGAGCGGGGGTCATCGGCGAGCAGTGCGTCGAGCACCGAGTCGCTGATGGCGTCACAGATCTTGTCGGGATGTCCCTCGGTCACCGACTCACTGGTGAACAGCCGACCCTTTTCGCTCACAATGTCACCCTCCGGGTATCGATCCAAAAGTTAGCTCGGGCAAATATAGCTATGCGCTCCTGGTGACGGCCTGACAGTCCGGTGGGGCGCCCCCAGGTCGCGGGCCGGGTAGTGCCTGTGCTCCCCCGCGACCGGGAGATGCTCGTCGACACGCCCCACGACGAGACACCTGAACGACTCGGCCCTGTGGCTGCCCACCTTACCGTCCTGGCTGCGTGCGGCGGCAGGCCGGGTGGCGGCTGTCACGGTGTCGGCGGCGTCGCCGTCTCGAGGCGGACCGCCCAGCCGACCAGCGACCGCAGATAGCGCAGCACCAACTCATCCGGATACGCATCGGGGTCGGTCAGGTGCAGCAGCGCCAGTTCCTCCAGTGCGGACAACAGCAGTCGCGCCGTCGCGCCGTCGGCGTCGACCGGGTGACCGGTGAGCCCGGACAACCTGTCTGCCGCGATACGGCGGGCATAGCGGCGGCCCAGCTCGGTGCGGGCTTGCAGTTGCGGTGGTGCTGCGGCGGGCGGGCTCAAGATGATGCGCCAGCTTGTCGGCGCCGCGTGCAGGTAGGCCAGGATGCCCCGGCCGACCGCGTCCGGGTCGTCGTCGGGCGGGCGGTCCACACTGCGCATGCCGGCGAAGGCGATCTCCGATTCCCGGTCGAGCAGCGCCGACATCAATCCGGCCAGGTCGCCGAAGTTCTGGTACACCACCGTGCGGGTGACCCCGGCGGCGCGGGCCGCCCGTTCGATGGTCACCGCGGCGAAACCCTCGGTGGCGACGATGTCGCGGGCACGGTCGAGCAACTGGGCACGGCGGGCCTGTCCCGACATCCGCCGCCGCGGCGACGCCGGCTGCGCGCTCATCGGTGTTCCGGCAGTGCGAGCAGCAGCTTTACCGCGCGGGCCGCACTCTGCGCGGCGCTTTCCATCGTCGCCGACCAGTCGGTGCGGGTCCAGTCGCCGGCGAGCACCAGGCTCGGCACCGAGGTGCGCTGGTCCGGGCGCAGCCCGTCGGTGCCGACGACCTGCGAGAAGGTCGCCTTCGGCATCTTGACCACCTGGGCGGCCACCACGTTCGCCTCGGCGGCGGCCGGATAGTAGCGGCGCAGCAGCTCCAACTGCTCGGCCACGATCTGGTCGCTGGACCGGTGGATCTGTTCGTAGGCGCCGCTGGTGGTCAGGCAGTACAGCCATGCGCCGTCCGGGTCGCGGCCCTGCATCCGCTGCCGGTCGAAGACCTCGTCGATGATGCCGGTGCCGCCGATCACCGCCTCCATCGCTGCTTCGGTGCCCAGCGGCCGGTCCAGGTAGAGGTTGGTGCTCACTATCGGGGTGTGATGCAACTTGTCTGCCGCGGCGTAGATTTCGGCGTGTTCGGGCAGGTCGTCGAGCAGGCCGCCGATATGGGAGTTGGGCACCGCGCACACCACCGCGTCTGCCGGTATCTCGGTACCATCGGCCAGTTCCACCGCGCGGACCACGTTGTCCTGCACCACGATTCGCCTGGCCACCGTGCGATAGCGCACGTCGACGCCGAGTCGGTCGAACAGCGCGAGCGCACCCGTGATGTAGAGCGTGTCGAGGTCGGTGGTCGGGTAGCCGATCGTCACCGCGGTGCGGTGCCGCAGGCCCAGCCGGATTCCGGTGGCGAGCACGTCGGCGAAGACCTTGGCCGAGCCACGCTCCACCGGCTCGGCGGCGATGCCGAGGGCAAGCCAGTCCCATATCGCCTGGCGCGCCGACGCCGGCATGCCCACCCGCCGAAACCACTGGTCGGTGGAGAGATCGGGCAGATCGACGGGTTGGCGCAGTGCCTGGTGTGTCAACCGTGCCGTCGCCACCGCCGTGCGCACGCGGTCGAGCAGGCTTGCCTCCGGGTGCACACCGAACAGTGTCCGCACCGCACCCAGCCCGCGGGTCGCCATGGTGGTCGTGGCGCCTCCCGGCCAGCGCAGGGTGCCGCCGGCCGGGAACTCGACCATCGACCGGGTGCCGACGCTGGTCAGGTAGCGGAACAGGTGTTCATAGCCGCTTGCGATGACGTGCTGGCCGTTGTCCGGAAGGTCGGCTATCCCGTCCACTTTCATCGCGTGGGTGCGACCGCCGAGCCGTCCACGCCGCTCCAGCAGGGTCACCTTCTTGCCCGCCTCGGCCAGCCAGACCGCCGAGGCCAGCCCCGCCAGGCCGCCCCCGATCACCACATACCGTCGGTCGTCCATGTCGGGCCCCTTCCGAGTAACTTACGAATCGTAAGTTACTGCGGCGGCGATTGCGTGGTCAACGGCAGCCCGGCCGACGGCGGCGCTAATCAGCGGCCGCCCAGGAAAGCCACCACCGCGTCCACGATCCGGCTGGCCATCAGGGTCTTCGAACCGGGCTCCAGGGCGGACTCGGTCCCGTCGGCGGCCAGCAGCCAGCCGTCATTGTGGTCCACCTCGAAAGCCCGGCCTTCCCCGACGGCGTTGACCACCAGCAGGTCGCATCCCTTGCGCTGCAGTTTCGCCCGGGCGTGGAACAGCACGTCGCCGTTCTCATCTCCGGTCTCGGCCGCGAAGCCGACGATGGCCCGCATGTTGGGCAACTGCCCGTCGGCGCGGGCCCGAACCGCGCCGGCCAGCACGTCGTCATTGCGGATCAGTTCGATGGTCGGCTCCCCCTGGTTGTCCGGCCCCTTCTTGATCTTCGCCTGCGCCGTCCGGGCGGGGCGGAAGTCGGCCACCGCGGCGGCCATCACCAGAACCTGTGCCTCGGGGGCGTGCTTGGTCACCGCGTCCTGCAGTTGCTGGGCGGAACTGACGCGCACCACGTGGACCCCGGCCGGGTCGATCAGCCCGGCGGCGTGCGCCGCGATCAGGGTGACCTCGGCGCCACGCTGAGCGGCCACCCGGGCCACCGCGTAGCCCTGCTTGCCCGAACTGCGGTTGCCGATGAACCGCACCGGGTCGATCGGCTCACGGGTACCGCCGGCGGTCACCAGCACTTTGCGACCCGCCAGGTCGTAGGGCAACGCGTCGGACCGCTCCAACAGCAGCGAGACGACGGTGTTGATCTCCTCGGCCTCGGGCAGCCGCCCGGGCCCGGTGTCGGCGCCGGTCAGCCGACCCGACGCGGGTTCGAGAACCACCGCGCCGCGTTCGCGCAGGGTCGCCACATTGGCGACGGTGGCCGGATGCTGCCACATCTCGGTGTGCATCGCCGGGGCGAACAGCACCGGACAGCGGGCGGTGAGCAAGGTGGCGGTCAGCAGGTCGTCGGCGCGGCCGGCGACCGCGCGCGCCAGCAGGTCGGCGGTGGCGGGCGCCACCACCACCAGGTCGGCCTGTTGGCCGATGGCGACGTGCGGAACCTGTGGGACGTCATCGAAGACTCCGGTGTGCACCGGCAGCCCGGAGAGTGCCTCGAAGGTCGCAGCCCCGACGAATCGCAGCGCGGACTCGGTCGGTACGACCTGGACGGAGTGGCCGGCCTCGGCCAGCTGCCGGACCACCGTGCAGGCCTTGTATGCGGCGATCCCGCCGGAGACACCGACGACGATCCGCTTGTGCTCCACGGCTACCGACCCGTCCCGTCTCGGCCTCTGTTACTCGCCTTCGGTGTATTCGAGCAGGTCGCCGTGGATCTCGCGCAGCGCGATCGACAGCGGCTTCTCCTGCAGACCGGGCTCGACCAGCGGCCCGACGTACTCGAGGATGCCTTCGCCGAGTTGGTTGTAGTAGTCATTGATCTGCCGCGCGCGCTTGGCCGCGTAGATCACCAGGGCGTACTTGCTCGACGCCCGCTGCAGCAGTTCGTCGATGGGCGGGTTGGTGATGCCCAGCGGCGTGTCGTAGCCACCGATCATCGCCGGGTCGAATTCGGCGTCGGTGGCCGGCGAGATGGTGGCCGCGTCGGCCTGTGAGGTACTCACGTAAGACAATCTCCTGGCGATTTAGGGGCTTGGGGTGAAGCTGTTGGCGCGTCCGGACCGATCACACCGCGCCCGGTGCGGTATCCACCAGCAAGGATACCAATTCTGAGCAGGCGGTTTCCAATCGAGCGTTGACGACGACCGCGTCGAAGTCGCCTTGCGCGGCCAACTCGGTGCGCGCGGTGGCCAGCCGACGTTCCATGACCTCCGCCGATTCGGTGCCGCGCCCGACCAGTCTGGCCTGCAGCGTGTCCCAATCCGGCGGCGCCAAAAACACCGTCACGGCCTCCGGCAGGGCCTTCTTGATGGCCCGGGCCCCGGCGAGGTCCACTTCGATCAGCACCGGCCGGCCAGCTCGGGTCGCCTCGGCCACCGGGGCCGACGGGGTTCCGGATCGCTGCAGGCCACCGTGGATGTCGGCCCACTCCAGCAGTGCGTCGGTCTCGATCAGCCGGTCGAACTCCCCCGGCGTCACGAACCGGTAGTCGACGCCGTCGACCTCCCCGGGACGGGGCGCCCGGGTGGTCGCCGACACACTGAAATACAGCTCCGGCACCCGTTCCCGCAGGCACCGGACCAGGCTCGACTTACCGACCGCTGATGGGCCGGACAGCACCACCACGCGTCCCGCGGGTCGGCTGTCCGGCCCTCCACCGGCATTCACCGACAGGTCAGGAGAAGTCGAACTTCTCCAGCAGCGCCTTGCGCTGCCGGTCGCCCAGGCCGCGCAACCGGCGGGTGGGGGCGATCTCCAGCTCGGTCATGATCTCCTGCGCCTTGACCTTGCCGACCTTCGGCAACGCCTCCAGCAGCGCGGAAACCTTCATCTTGCCCAGGACCTCGTCGGTCTCGGCGTCCTTGAGCACCTGCTTGAGGTTGGTGCCGCCACGCTTGAGCCGGTCCTTGAGCTCCGCTCGGGCCCGACGTGCGGCCGCCGCCTTCTCCAACGCGGCGGCGCGCTGCTCGTCGGTCAACTGGGGAAGGGCCACGATTCCTCCGTCTCGTCATCATCGACAACGTCGATGTTTTCCATGTCCCGGCCGGGTACTCCCGCCAGAGACGACGACCGTACCCACGCCGTCTGACGAAATCTAACCCCACCCCCCGTTTCCGGCTACAAATGCCCAGCGTGTGGCGGCTGCGCACGGCCCACTCACCGAACCGGAACGGCGCCCTCCAGGCCGGCCACCGAGGGCCGCCATTGGTGTCAGCCGGCCTCGAGAAACAGCCTCTAGCAGGGCTTTCCTCGATTTCGCCAGCCGACGGGAGCATCCGGGCCCCACCCCCGCCGGGCAGCCGAGGGACGGGCCGAATGTTCAGCGCATTGAATTGGCACCTCGCGGCGTGTCGGGCGTGTCGAGACGTGCGTCGACCGGTGGAAACGCGGCATCCCGGCGGCGCATGTGCTGATGTTGCGCGCCCTGGTCGGCCTGGCGGCGATGGCCTGTCAGCTCGAGGCCGAGGTGGCCTTGCCCGACATCGTGACGCAGTGGTAGCGCGGCTTCACGGAACCGCAGATTCCGCCTCGGCTGGCCGCGGCATTGGGCGCGATTAGCGCACGCGTATTTGTGCGTACCGACTGCGGCCACCACAGATCGGCTGCCGGAATTTCCTGCGGGAATTGACAGTACCGTCAGCAATTGATCGACCGTCATACCAGGTCAGCCCGGTAGAAAGCGGAATACTTGCCGCTCAATGTATTGACGGCGTGAATGCCAGCAGAATGGATGATTGCCGGTCCCGCGCGCTCCGGATACAGTTTTTCTTCCGGGTGGGCGGTTGCGCCCGTTCGATGGCGAAAAAAGGGGGCCGGGATGAAGACACAGCGGTTTGGCGGCAGGGTAATGACCGGGGTGGTGGCGCTGGCAGTCGGCACGATCGGTGCCGGTTTGGCCGCCGCCGATCCAGGCGAAGGGGTCACGGCCGGCAACGGCGGTGGAGCCGAGACGAATTCCGGCCCGTTCGGCGGCGACCTCAACGACGGCAGCTTCAAGCTGTGGCCGAGTGATCATGCCGCCGACAACGTGAACCTCGGCCCGTTCAGCGGCGGTTTCGACGCCGGCACCGCCGGCGAGTTCGACCAGGGAGCCGCCGGGGGCGACGGCCCTGCCGGCGACGGACGCAGCGGCGACAACGCCGGCGGCATGCCTTTCCTCTGGTAGCCACCGCGACGTCCCGCACTACCCGGCGCGCGGGTCGTTACCCGGCGCCCAGATAACCGACGGCGTCGCGCATCCGCTCCGCTGCGCCCCGCAGCGCCGCGACGTCGGGGCCGGCGCGCAGCACCTCACGGGAGACCGCCGGCAGCAGCGTTCCCGGGGCCGCCCCGCCCAGGCCGGCCAGTTCCTCGGGGCGCCCACCCTGTGCCCCGATACCCGGTAGCAGCACCGGGCCGCCGAGGGCACTCAGGTCGGGCACCTCGCGCAGCGTGGCGCCGACGACCACCCCGATCGAGCCGGGCTGCGGGCCCGCGCGGTTGGCTTCGGCGGCGGCATCGACGATCGACTGCGCCACCGTGCGATCGCCGGCCCGGGCGCGCTGCACCGCGGCCCCCTCCGGATTGGAGGTGGCGGCCAGCACGAACACCCCGCGCCGGTGCGCGGCGGCGGTGTCCAGCAGCGGCCGCAGGGATCCGAAACCCAGGTACGGCGACGCCGTGACCGCGTCGGCGGCCAACGGTGACTCCCCTGCCCAGGCCGCGGCGTAGGCGGCCATCGTCGAGCCGATGTCACCGCGCTTGGCGTCGGCCAGCACCAGCACGCCGGCCTCGCGAAGCGCCGCGATGGTGCGCTCCAGCACGGCGTAGCCGGCCGACCCGTAGGCCTCGAAGAACGCCACCTGCGGCTTGACGATGGCGAACCCGGCGAACGCCGCCACGCAGGTCTCGCCGAATGCCGCCAGCCCGTCCGGCGTCGGCGGCAGTCCCCAGGCGGTCAGCAGTTCGGGGTGCGGGTCGATGCCCAGGCACAGCGGGCCGCGGGCCGCCGTGGCCTGGGCCAGCCGAGTCCCGAACGCCTCGGACCCCGGAGCCACTAGTGTCCGCCGAGCGTGCTGTGCAACTCCTGCAGCGAGCGCACCCCGATATCGCCCCGGATCCCGGCTTCGATGCCCTGCACCGCCGCGGCGGCGCCCTGCACGGTGGTGACGCACGGGATGTTCACACCCACCGCGGCCGAGCGGATCTCGTAGCCGTCCACGCGCGGACCGGAGTTGCCGTAGGGGGTGTTGATCACCAGATCGACCTCGCCGGCCCGGATCGCGTCCACCGCGGTCAGCTCCGGACGCTGCGGGCTCGGCTCCTCGAAATTCTTACGCACCACATCGCACGGAATACCGTTGCGGCGCAGCATCTCCGCGGTCCCCTCGGTGGCCAGCACCCGAAAACCCAGGTCAGCCAGTCGTTTGACCGGAAAGACCAGCGACCGTTTGTCGTGGTTGGCCACCGAGACGAATACCGTGCCGTCGGCGGGCAGCGACCCGTAGGCGGCGGTCTGGCTCTTGGCGAACGCGGTGCCGAAGTCCCGGTCGATGCCCATCACCTCACCGGTGGACTTCATCTCGGGACCCAGCAGCGAGTCGATGCCCGAGCCGTCGGCGCGGCGGAAGCGGTGGAAGGGCAGCACCGCCTCCTTGACCGCGATCGGGGCGTGCGGGCCGACGCTGGCACCGTCGCCGGAGGCCGCCAGCAGCCCCTCGGTCCGCAGCCCGGCGATGGTGGCGCCCAGCATGACCCGCGCGCATGCCTTGGCCAGCGGCACCGCGGTGGCCTTGGAAACGAACGGCACCGTCCGACTGGCCCGCGGGTTGGCCTCCAGCACATAGAGCACGTCGTCCTTGAGGGCGAACTGCACGTTGAGCAGCCCCACCACACCGACGCCGTGGGCGATCGCCTCGGTGGCGCGGCGGACCTTCTCGATGTCGCTGCGGCCCAGCGTCACCGGCGGCAGCGCGCAGGCCGAGTCCCCGGAGTGGATCCCCGCTTCTTCGATGTGCTCCATGATCCCGCCGATGTAGACCTCGGTGCCGTCGCACAGCGCGTCGACGTCGATCTCGATGGCGTCCTCCAGGAAGCGGTCGACCAGCACCGGATGCTCCGGCGTCAGCAGCGCCGCCCGGGTGATGTAGCCGCGCAACGTCTCCTCGTCGTAGACGATCTCCATGCCGCGGCCGCCCAGCACGTACGACGGCCGCACCAGCACCGGGTAGCCGATGTCGGCGGCGATCCGTTTGGCCTGCTCGAAGGTGGTCGCGGTGCCGTAACGCGGAGCGGGCAGCCCGGCCGCTGTCAGCACATCCCCGAACGCGCCGCGGTCCTCGGCCAGATCGATGGCCTCCGGGGTGGTGCCGACGATGGGTACGCCGGCGTCGGCCAGCCGCTGCGCCAGCCGCAGCGGCGTCTGGCCGCCCAGCTGAACGATGACACCCACCACACCCGGACCGCCCAGACCGGACTGCTGCTCGGCGTAGTAGACCTCGAGCACGTCCTCGAAGGTCAGCGGTTCGAAGTAGAGCCGGTCGGCGGTGTCGTAGTCGGTGGAGACGGTCTCGGGGTTGCAGTTGACCATCACGGTCTCGAAACCGGCCTGGCTCAGCGTGATCGCGGCGTGCACACAGCTGTAGTCGAACTCGATGCCCTGACCGATCCGGTTCGGCCCGGAGCCCAGGATGAGCACCTTGGGTTTGACGTCCTGGGGGGCCACCTCCGTCTCGGCGGCCGGGTCGAGCTCGAAAGTACTGTAGTGGTACGGCGTTTTGGATTCGAACTCCGCCGCGCAGGTGTCCACGGTCTTGAACACCGGGTGGATGCCCAACCGTGACCGCAGCAACCGTACCCCGTCCTCGCCGGCCAACTCCGGGCGCAGCGCGGCGATCTGATGGTCCGACAGGCCGTTGTACTTGCAGCGGCGCAGCAGGTCGGCGTCGAGCACCGGGGTGTCGACCACCTCGGCGCGCAGCGCCACCAGGCCGTTGATCTGGTCGACGAACCAGGGGTCGACCCCGGACGCCTCGGCGACCTGTTCCACGGTGGCGCCCAGTCGCAGCGCCAGTTCGATGTCGTAGAGCCGGCCCTCGGTGGGCACCCGCAACCGCTGCAGCGCGTCGTCGGCTGAGTCTTCTTCGGGGTCGGGTTGGGTCCAGAACCCGGCACGGTCGCTCTCCAGCGAGCGCATCACCTTGCCGAGTGATTCGATGAAGTTGCGGCCCAACGACATCGCTTCGCCCACCGACTTCATCGTGGTGGTCAGCCGCGGGTCGGCGCCGGGGAACTTCTCGAACGCGAACCGCGGCGCCTTGACCACGACGTAGTCCAGCGCCGGCTCGAAACAGGCCGGGGTCTCGCCGGTGATGTCGTTGACGATCTCGTCGAGGGTGTAGCCGATGGCCAGCTTGGCGGCGATCTTGGCGATCGGGAAGCCGGTGGCCTTCGAGGCCAGCGCAGAAGACCGTGACACCCGCGGGTTCATCTCGATCACGATCAGCCGGCCGTCTTCCGGGTCGACCGCGAACTGGATGTTGCAGCCACCGGTGTCCACGCCGACCTCGCGCAGGATCGCGATGCCCAGATCACGCATCCGCTGATACTCCCGGTCGGTCAGTGTCATCGCCGGGGCGACGGTCACTGAGTCGCCGGTGTGCACGCCCATCGGATCGACGTTCTCGATCGAGCACACCACGACGACGTTGTCGTTGCCGTCGCGCATCAGCTCGAGCTCGAATTCCTTCCAGCCGTAGATGGATTCCTCGATCAGCACGTTGGCCGTCGGGGAGGCGGCCAGGCCGTCACCGGCCATCCGGGCCACCTCGTCGAGGCTGGCCGCCAGGCCCGAACCCAGGCCGCCCATGGTGAAGGAGGGCCGGACCACGACCGGCAGGCCGAGCTCGGCGACGGTTTCCTCGACCTCGGCCATGGTGTAGCAGACCCGGGAGCGGGCCGACTCGCCGCCGACCCGGGCGACGATGTCCTTGAACTGCTGACGGTCCTCGCCGCGCTGGATGGCCTCGAAGTCGGCGCCGATCAGCTCGACACCGTAGCGTTCCAGCACCCCGTGCTCGTGCAGCGCCACGGCGGTGTTCAGCGCGGTCTGTCCGCCCAGCGTGGCCAGCAGCGCGTCGATCTTGTTGCCGCGCTCGGCCTGCTGGGCGAGCACCTTCTCGACGAACTCCCAGGTGATGGGCTCGACATAGGTGTGATCGGCGTACTCGGGGTCGGTCATGATCGTGGCCGGGTTGGAGTTGACCAGGCTCACTTGCAGGCCCTCGGCCTTGAGCACCCGGCACGCCTGGGTGCCGGAGTAGTCGAACTCACAGGCCTGGCCGATCACGATCGGCCCGGATCCGATCACCAGCACGTGGCGCAGGTCGGTACGGCGCGGCATTACTTGCTGCCTTTCTTTCCGCGAGCGCTCATCGGTTCTCCATCAGGTCGACGAACTGGTCGAAAAGGTGTCCCGCGTCGTGCGGTCCGGCCGCGGCCTCGGGGTGGTATTGCACCGAGAAGGCTCGGCCGTCGGCGAGTTTCACGCCCTCGACGACCCCGTCGTTGGCGCAGGTGTGGCTGACCACCGCCGGGCCGAAGTCGGTGTTGAAGACTTCTCCTGCTTGCCCTTCCAAGGCGAATCCGTGGTTCTGCGCGGTCACCGCGACCCGTCCGGTGGCGTGGTCGATCACCGGGATGTTGATGCCCCGGTGCCCGAACTTCATCTTGTAGGTCTTTCGGCCCAGGGCTCGGCCCAGGATCTGGTTACCGAAACAGATGCCGAACAACGGGATCCCGGCGCCGATCACCTCGCGTGTCAGCGCCACCAAGCGGTCTGCGGTGGCCGGGTCCCCGGGCCCGTTGGACAGGAACACCCCGTCGGGCTTGAGGTCGGCGAGCGCGGCGAAGTCCACCGATGAGGGCAGCACGTGGCAGCGGATGCCGCGCCGGGTGAAGTTGCGCGGCGTATTGATCTTGATGCCGAGATCCAGCGCGGCCACCGTGAACCGGTGCGCCCCGTCGGGTTCGACGACATACGCGGTGTCGGTGCTGACCTGCCCGGCGAGGTCGGCGCCGAGCATCGAGGGCTGCTCACGGACCCTGTCCACCAACTCCTCGGGTGCGGCCAGCGCATCGCCGGAGAACACCCCGGCCTTCATGGCGCCGTGGTTGCGCAGATGCCGCACCACGGTGCGGGTGTCGACGCCGGCCACCCCGACGATGCCCTGGCTCACCAGTTCCTCGTCGAGGGTTCCGGTGGCCCGCCAGTTCGAGGCGCGTGGCGACGGGTCGCGGACCACGTAGCCGGCCACCCAGATTCTCTCGTCGCGGCTCTCACTGTCCTCGCGATTCCAGCCGGTGTTGCCGATCTGCGGGGCGGTGGCCACCAGGATCTGCCGGTGGTAGCTGGGGTCGGTCAAAGTCTCCTGGTAGCCGGACATCGCGGTGGAGAACACCGCCTCGCCCAAGCTCTGCCCCACGGCCCCGAACGGCCGTCCGGTGAAGATCCGGCCGTCTTCTAAAACCAGCACCGCGCGCGGGTTCATGTGTTGTCGCCTTCCAGCCAGCGGGTGTGTTCGGAACGGTCGTCGGCGCGGAAGCCGGTGTCGATCTCGGTGCCCGACGGCAGTCGCCAGCGAATCGCCAGCACCCCGTCGTGGGCTCGGGTCGGGATGGCGCGGCCGGCGATACCGCGTTCGGTGCGGACCGCCAGGATCGCATCCTGCGGAATCCAGATCGGGCGGGCGCCGCTGCGCTGCACCATGATTCCCTCCGGGTAGCGGGTCAGCACCGCCTTGGTGCGGTAACCCAGGTCGCCGGCGACCACCCGGTCATTCCACTTCGGCGCGAGCGTGCAGCCCAGGTACTGCCCTCGGGTGGCCGCCACGATGGGCGGGCCCACCATGTCGGGCACCGCGGGCAGCGTGCCGATCAGGGTTTCCTGCAACTGCCCCCGCCGGCGCCAGCCGCGCATCATCAACCGGATCAACCAGCCGATCACCAGCACCAGCACGACCGCGAAGATCAGCGACGCGACCATCGTGGGCGTGTTCATGCCGGGATCTTCCCGTCCCGCGCGGTCACCCGGCCGCGCAGCAAGGTCGCGGTGACGGCGCCCGGCAGCGTCATCGCCTCATACGGGGTGTTGGCCGACCGGCTGGCCAGCTGGTCGCCGGCCACCACCCAGCTCGCCTCGGGGTCCACCACCGTCAGATTGGCCGGTTCGCCCACCTCCAGCGGCCGGCCCTGGTCGGGCAGGCCGACGATCTGCGCGGGCCGTTCGCTCATCACCCGGGCCACGTCGCGCCAGCTGAGCAGCCCGGGCGCCACCATGGTCGCCACCACCACCGACAGCGCCGTCTCCAGCCCGAGCATGCCGGGCCGGGCGACGGCGAACTCGCAGGCCTTCTCGTGTTCTGCGTGCGGAGCATGGTCGGTGGCCACACAGTCGATGACGCCGTCGGCCAGTGCCTGGCGCAGCGCGGCCGCATCGGCGGCCTCTCGCAGCGGCGGGTTGACCCGATCCCTGCCGTCGTAGTCGGCCAGCCGGCTGTCATCGAGCATCAGGTGATGCGGAGTCACTTCGGCGGTCACCGAGATACCTTGCGCCTTGGCCCATTTGAGAAGCTCCACCGTGCCCGCGGTGGATGCGTGACAGATGTGCAGGCGGGCACCAGCGTCGCGGGCCAGCAGGACGTCGCGAGCGACGATCGACTCCTCGGCGACGCGCGGCCAACCGGCGAGCCCCAGCCGGGCGGCGTTGGGCCCCTCGTGGGCGACCGAGCCGACGGTCAGCCGGGGCTCCTCGGCGTGCTGGGCGATCAGCACCCCCAGCCCGGTGGCGTACTCCAGTGCGCGACGCATGACCAGCGGGTCGGCCACGCACACCCCGTCGTCGGAGAACATCCGAACGCCCGCGGCGCCCGCGGCCATCATGCCCATCTCGGTCAGTTGCGTCCCGCCCAACCCGACGGTGACCGCACCGACCGGGTGCACATCGACCAGGCCGACCTGCTGGCCGCGCTGCCAGACGTGGTCGGTGACCACCGGGGAGTCGGCGACCGGATCGGTGTTGGCCATCGCGAACACCGCGGTGTAGCCGCCTAGTGCCGCTGCGGCCGAACCGGTTTCGATGTCCTCGGTGTATTCGCGACCCGGTTCGCGCAGATGGGTATGCAGGTCCACGAAGCCGGGCAGCAACACCTGACCGGGTGCGTCGACGACATCGCATCCGGCCGGGGCGCCGAGGTCCGCACCGATCTCGGCGATCTGGCCGTCTTGTACCAGCACGTCGACCCGGTCGCCCTCGCCGTAACACCGCACCCCGCGGATCAGCACGCTCACGGCCCTTCGTCCTCTCCGGTCGACCCGGCCGCCCCCGGCCCCGCCGCGGACCGACTGCCCACCAGCAGGTGGAACAGCACCGCCATCCGCACGTGTACCCCGTTGGAAACCTGTTGCAGCACCGCCGATTGCGACGAGTCCGCGACCGACGAGGCGATCTCCATGCCGCGCAGCATCGGTCCGGGGTGCAACACCACCGCGTCATCGGCCAGCATGGTGCGGCGCTTCTCGCTCAATCCGTAGCGCACCGAGTACTCGCGCGCCGAGGGGAAGAAGCCACCGGTCATCCGTTCGGCCTGCACTCGCAGCATCAGCACCGCGTCGGCGGCCGGCAGCTCGGCGTCGAAGTCGTGGCTCACCGTCACCGGCCAGTCGGCCACCCCGACCGGCAGCAATGTCGGCGGGGCCACCAGCACCACCTCCGCGCCCAGCGTCGCCAGCAGTCGCACGTTGGAGCGGGCCACCCGGCTGTGCACGATGTCGCCGACGATCACCACTCGGCGGCCGTCGATCGCTCCGAGCCGCTGCCGCAGCGTCAGCGCATCCAGCAACGCCTGGGTCGGGTGCTCGTGGGTGCCGTCGCCGGCGTTGATCACCCGCGGACCGCCTCCCTCGGCGCCTGCGGTCCACTCGGCGAGCAGCTGTGCAGCACCGGACGCCGGATGCCGGATGACCAGTGCGTCGGCGCCGGCGGCGCGCAGGGTCAGCGCGGTGTCGCGCAGCGACTCCCCTTTGCCCACCGAGGATCCCGACGCGGACACGTTGACGACGTCGGCGCTCATCCACTTGCCGGCCACCTCGAACGAGACCCGGGTGCGGGTGGAGTTCTCGTAGAACATGGTGATCACGGTGCGTCCGCGCAGCGTGGGCAGCTTCTTGACCTCGCGGCCGACCAGGGCTTGGGCGAACCTGTCGGCGTCGTCGAGGATCGCGGTGGCCTCGTCACGGCTCAGATCGCCGGCCGCCAGCAGGTGTCTGGCGGTCATCGGGTGATCACCACCGCGTCACGGCCGTCGTGTTCGGCCAGCAGCACGTGCACGCTCTCACCGCGGGAGGTCGGCACGTTCTTGCCGACGTAGTCGGCGCGCACCGGCAACTCGCGGTGGCCGCGGTCGACCAGCACCGCCAACTGCACGATCCGGGGCCGGCCCACGTCGCGCAGCGCATCGAGGGCGGCACGTACCGATCGGCCGGCGTAGAGGACGTCGTCGACCAGGATCACGCACGCATCATCGATGCCGCCGGCCGGGATCGAGGTGGATTCCAGCGGCCGCGGCGGCTGGCGCATCAGATCGTCGCGGTACAGCGTGATGTCCAGGGCGCCGTGCCCGACCTCGACCCCGCAGAATTCGCTGATCTTGGCGGCCAGGCGATCGGCCAGGGTGACTCCGCGGGTCGGAATGCCCAGCAGCACCACCCGTGGCGCGGCGGGATCATCGGCGCCGCGAACCTCGTCCAAGGCGGTCTTCTCGATGATCTGATGCGCGATACGAGAGATCGTGCGACCCACATCCGCCGAGGACATCAATTCCCGGTCGGTGCTGGAATTACCGGCAGCGCCCATGCGAAACCGCTGGACCTCCTTCTCCGCCTCGCGGGACGGATCGTTAAAGGATGTCGAACTGCCGCGTAGCCTAGCATCCCGTCACCGCTAGCCTGAGCCGGTGAACCTCGACCCCAATCGGGCGCCGCTGTCCGAGGCCTGCGACACCGGCCTGCTGGCCGGTGCGGTGACAGTCGTCTGGCAGCGCGGCAAGCTGCTTCAGGTCAACGAGATCGGTTACCGCGACGTCGGGGCGCAGTTGCCGATGACCCGCGACACGGTGTTCCGGATCGCCTCGATGACCAAACCCGTCACCGTGGCCGCCGCGATGAGCCTGGTCGACGAGGGCCGGCTGCGGCTGAACGATCCGATCGCGCACTGGCTACCGGAGTTCGCCGCGCCCAGCGTGCTGGTGGACCCGGCCGGGCCGCTGGATCGCACCGCCCCGGCCCGGCGAGCGCTGACGATCGAGGATCTGATGACGCACCGCTGCGGCATCGGCTACGGCTTCTCGACGCTCGGGCCGATCGCGCGGGAGTATCAGCGGCTGCCGTTCGGGCGCGGTCCGGATCCCTGGCTGACCGCACTGGCCGCCTTACCCTTGGTGGATCAGCCCGGCGAGCGGGTGACCTACGGGCACGGCACCGACGTCCTCGGGGTGCTGCTGGCCCGCGTCGAGGGCAAGCCGCTGCCGCAGGTGCTCGACGAACGGATTCTCGGGCCGCTGGGGATGGCCGACACCGGGTTCTGCGTCTCCCCCGCGCTGCGCGGGCGCAGCGCCACCATGTATCGCATCGACGGCGACACCCTGCGCGACGACGCGATGGGGCCGATGCCGATCACCATGCCGGCCTTCCCCAACGCCGGTGGCGGGCTGATGTCGACCGCCGACGACTACCTGGCTTTCGCACGAATGCTGTTGGCCGACGGTGTGTTCGACGGCACCCGGGTGCTCTCGGCGGAATCGGTGGCCGCGATGCGCACCGACAAGCTGACCGCCGCCCAGAAGCGCCATCCGTTCCTGGGGGCCCCGTTCTGGGTCGGCCGCGGATTCGGCCTCAATCTGTCGGTGGTGACCGACGCGGCGAAATCCCAGCCGATCTTCGGTCCCGGGGGCGCGGGCACGTTCAGCTGGCCGGGCGCCTACGGCACCTGGTGGCAGGCCGATCCGACGGCGGATCTCATTCTGCTGTACCTGATCCAGAACGCCCCGACGCTGTCCACCGAGGCGGCCGTCGCCGTGGCCGGCAATACCTCGGTCGGCAAACTGCGGGTCGCGCAACCGAAGTTCGTGCGCCGGACCTATCGCGCCCTGGGGATATAGGCCGCGATCAGATCATCGCGATCGGGGAGATCTTCACTCCGGCCTCCAGCGCGCCAGACAGTTCGCGCGCCACGTCGTAGTCGAAAACGACGTGCCCGCAGATGATGTCGACGTCGCGTTTGATCCGCTGCAGCGGGTTGTCCACGAAATGCACGCTCGCCCCGGACGCTTCGAGCAGATCGGCGATCACACTGCGGGATTCGTGCACGATGTGGGCGGCCGCGGCGCGCGCGTCCGCCCGGGCGGCTCGGCCGATCCGTTCCCCGCTGCTGACCGCAGCTTGGATGCCGGCCACCGTGTCGTCGCGCAGCCCTCGCAGCGCGCGCAGCCGTACCCTCGCGTCCCCGAGTCGGATCTGCGCGGCGGGCTGATTCTTCTGCGCCGCACCGGAATAGGCCAACACCCGTTCGCCGAGACGCTGGGCGTAGAGGTCGGCTACCCGTTCGGCCGAACCCAGCGCGGGCATCGCCGCCACCATCGCCAGCGCCGGCACCATCGGCCAGCGGTATGCCGGGGCGTCGTGCAGCGCGGCACCCGGCGCGGTGCCCGAATAGATGTCGACGACCTTGACCAGCCGGTGCTGCGGCACCCAGACGTCGTTGACGACGACGTCGTTGGAACCGGTGGCCCGCATACCGGCGGTGTGCCAGACGTCTTCGACGCTGATGTCACAGGCCGGTAGCAGCACCAGTGCCGGATAAGGCGCGTCGTCAGGGCCGCAGATTCCCCCGACCAGGATCCAGTCGGCGTTGGCGACCCCGGTCGCCCAGGACCATCGGCCGCGCAGCCGGATGCCATCGCCGTCGGGCACCCCGCGACCGGTCGGGGCCAACGGCGCCGGACACAGCACCGGCCCGGAAGCAAACACCTCATCCTGGGCCTGCTCGCCGAAGAGCGCCAGCATCCAGTTGTGCAGGGTGTAGAAGCCCAGTGTCCAGGCACTGGATGCGCAGCCGTGCGCCATGGCCCGGATCGGCTCGAGGATCTCCGGGAACTCCGCCTGTTGACCGCCATAGCGCGCCGGCAGCAGCAGACCGGCCAACCCGGAGCGCCGGTAGTCCTCGATGGTGGCGGCCGGCAGCCGCCGCAGGTCTTCGGCCTCCGCCGCGCGGTCGGCCAACCGATCGATGAAGTCCGCGGTGACCGGCGGTGTCGTCATCCCGGGAACGTACCATACCTTTTGGTATGGGCGGTCAGTGTCGCAGCATCACGTCCAGGAACTGTTCGCGCCGGCCTACCGCCCGCGGGCTCGGGCGCGAGCCGGCCAGGTGCAGGAATCCGATCCCCGCGGCGAACGTGGCGTTGGCACGCATGTCGGCGGCGTCAGGGTCGAAGCCGTCGTCGAGAAAGACCTGGCGGACCGCCTTGAGCACCCGCCGATCCGAGCTGCGCACCGCTTCGGCGACGCTGTCCTCCGAGCGCGCCCACTCGCGCATCGCGCGTTCCAGCATCCAGTGCCGCGGCCCGACCAGCGAGGTCATCATGCGCGAGAGTCGCTCGCGCGGCGGCAACGCCGACAGCGCATCGAAGTCGCCGCGGTCCTCGTCACGAACGGCGGCCCAGGTCTCGACCAGCGCCTGCCGGTAGGTCTTCATGTCGGAGAAATGCCAGTAGAAGCTGCCCTTGGTGACCCCGAGACGCCGGCAGAGCCGATCGATGGTCAGGGCCTTGACGCCGTCCTCGGCCAGAATGCGGAAGCCGGCCTGCACCCAGTCCTGCACGGACAGGCGCGCATTGGTGGAGGCTGTGGGGGCATTGGCCATGCCGAATCAGGGTACTGATCCCGGCGCGCGCGGCATACCGTTTCCACCGTTGTCGACCACCTAGCCGCCCGAGTGCACGCCCGCTTCCCGCAGTGCTGCACGCGCATAGGCGCGAACGTCGGCGTCGCTGTCCTTGACGGCGATGCCCAACGCATCACGTGCGGCGCCGTCCGAGGCGGCCCAGCGTGCCAATCCCAGCACTGCGGCCTTGCGCACGTCGAGGTGCGGATCCTCGAGCGCGAACGTCAGCCGGGGCACCGCCTCGGCGGCGGAAGCGCCGGCCAGCGCCCGCGCCGCGCCGACCCGAACCTGCCACGCCGACTCCGTCAGGGCCGATACCACCACAGCGATGGCCTCGTCGCCGCAACCGATCTCGCCGAGTGCTGCCAAGGCGGCGGCGCGCACCAGCGGGTCCGGGTCCCCGATCAGGCCGCGGACGGTGTCGGCCCCGGTGCCGAGCGTCGCGCACGCGTTCGCCGCTGCGATACGCACCTCGCGGTTGCCGTCGCCGGCGGCGGTGGCCACGGCCGGTGCATCATCGACCGAGACCAGTGCCCGCACCGCCTCGATCCTCACCCGGTGGTCGGGGTCGGCCAGCATGGCGCGATAGGCCGCGGGGTCCCCGACGCGCCGACTGGACAGCAGATACAGCACGCAGGCACGAACCACCGGATCTGTCGAGTGCAGCTGGGCAGTGGGCGCGCCCGGCTCCGTCACCACCTCGACCAGTTCGCGAGCGCCGTCGGCGGCCGTGCGGCGCACCGCGGCGTCGTCGTCGGCGAGGGCATCGAACAACGCGGATTCATACCCGTCGGGGGTGTGCTCGGTCAGCACGGCGACCGCGGTGCGCCGCACCGCCGGATCGGGGTCACCAAGAAAATCGACGAGGTCCGACAGCGCCGGCTCGTCCAAGGCGACGACGGCCGCGATCCGAGGCGACGGCGGGCGCGAGGCGCCCGGCGGCGCGACCCGGGACTGTGCGGTCGCAGGCGCCTGACCGCCCAGCAGCGGCGGCTGCGACACCGGGTACACCGACTGGTCGGCCGGCGGCAGCCCGTCGAGCTCGGGCACCGCGACGAAATACGGTGCGACGGGGCGCTTGAGGAATTCCATCTCGCCGCCGGGGCCCTGGCGCACGTTGAGGTGATACCCCCACCGGCTGTCGTCCCGGCCGGGTAGATCGGCACGCTCGTGGTAAAGACCCCAGCGCGATTCGGTACGGGTCAGTGACGAGCGGGCCGCCAGTTCGGCGCAGTCCCGGATGAACGACACCTCGACCGCCCGCATCAACTCGTGCGGGCTGCGGGCGCCCATCTCGGCGATCTCACCGCGCATCCGCTCGAAGGTCTGCACCGCCAGCGACAGCTTGGCGGCCGTCTTGGGCGGTGCGACATAGTCGTTGACGAACCGGCGCAGCTTGTATTCCACCTGCGGTTGCGGCGGGCCGTCAGGGTGGCGCAGCGGACGGTAGATCAGCTCGTGGGCAGCGGCGAGCTGGTCGGCCGGCAGCTGCTGCGGAGCCGCGACGCCGGCCAGGGTGGACGCTGCGTGCGCGCCGGCCAGATCACCGAAGACGAAGGCGCCGATCATGTAGTTGTGCGGCACGCAGGCCAGGTCACCCGCCGCGTACAAGCCCGCCACGGTGGTGCGGGCGTGCTCGTCGACCCACACCCCCGACGCCGAATGCCCGGAGCACAAGCCGATCTCGGAGATGTGCATCTCCACGTCGTGAGTGCGGTAGTCGTGGCCGCGGTTGGCGTGAAAGGTGCCCCGGGTGGGCCGTTCGGTGGTGTGCAGGATGTCCTCCAGCGCCGACAGCGTCTCGTCGGGCAGGTGCGACACCTTGAGGTAGATCGGCCCTCGGGCGGAGTCGATCTCGGATTTGACCTCGGCCATCATCTGTCCGGACCAGTAGTCGGAGTCGACGAAGCGCTCCCCCAGCGCATTCACCTGATAGCCGCCGAACGGGTTGGCGACATAGGCGCAGGCCGGCCCGTTGTAGTCCTTGATCAACGGGTTGACCTGGAAGCACTCGATGCCGGAGAGCTCGGCGCCGGCGTGATAGGCCATCGAGTAGCCATCACCGGCGTTGGTCGGGTTCTCGTAGGTGCCGTACAGGTAGCCCGAGGCCGGCAGCCCCAGCCGCCCGCACGGCCCGGTGGCCAGGATCACCGCCTTGGCGCCGACGGCGACGAACTCGCCGGTGCGGGTGTGCAATGCGGCCGCGCCGACCGCTCGGCCGTCCCGGGTGAGCACGCGTACCGGCATCAGCCGGTTCTCGATGCGGATCTTCTCGCGCATGGAGCGTTGCCGCAGCACGCGGTAGAGCGCCTTCTTGACGTCCTTACCCTCGGGCATCGGCAACACATAGGAACCGGAGCGGTGTACGCGGCGCACCGCATACTCGCCGTGCTCGTCTTTCTCGAACTTCACGCCGTAGCGCTCCAACCGCTGCACCATCGCGAAGCCGCGGGTGGCGGTCTGGTACACGGTGCGCTGGTTGACGATCCCGTCGTTGGCACGGGTGATCTCGGCGACGTAGTCCTCGGGTTCGGCCTTGCCGGGAATGACGGCGTTGTTGACTCCGTCCATGCCCATCGCCAAGGCGCCGGAGTGCCGCACGTGCGCCTTTTCCAGCAGCAGCACCCGGGCACCGTGCTCGGCGGCGGTCAGGGCGGCCATGGTGCCTGCGGTGCCGCCGCCGATCACCAGCACGTCGCAGTCCAGCCGCAGCGGCTGGGAGGCATCCGGTATCTCGATCATGAATAGTCCAATGCGGAAAGGAGTTCGGCGCGCAACGCGGGCTCGGGCCGTGCGCTGCGCGGCTCGGGAACATCGGCCAGCGCCCGCAGTGGCTGCCCGGCGCGGCCCAGCACCGCCACCCGGTCGCCGAGCGCCAGCGCTTCGTCGACGTCATGGGTGACGAACACGATCGTGGTCGGGTGGGTACGCCAGGTCTCGATCAGCAGTGCCTGCATGGCGGCGCGGGTCGCGCTGTCCAGGGCGCCGAACGGCTCGTCCATCATCACCGCACGGGGAGCGCCGGCCAGCCCGCGGGCCAATTGCACGCGTTGCCGCATCCCGCCGGAGAGGCTCTTGGGCAGATAGTCGCCGAACCCGCTCAGGCCCAGCTCGGTGATCCACCGATCGGCTTGTGCCCGGCGCCCGCTGCGCGGCACACCGCGCAGCCGCAGCGCCAGCTCGATGTTGGACCGCACCGACCGCCACGGCAGCAGCGCGTTGTCCTGGAACACCATCGCCCTATCCCCCGAGGTGGTGGCCACTGTGGCGCCGTCGGCCAGCACTCGGCCGCGATCGGGTGTCAGCAGTCCGGCCAGGGCGCGCAGCACCGTCGACTTGCCGCAGCCGGACGGTCCGGTCAGCACCAGGATCTCGCCGGGGCGCACCGCCAGGCTCAGCTCGTCGATCACCGGGGAATCGGTGTAGGACAGCCGGATCCGCTCCAAAGTGAGGCTCATGCCCGCGGTCATCGCGCGTACTCCTCGCTGCGCGGCAACCAGCTGGTCAGCCGGCGCCCGAGCACCTCCACCGCCGCCGACGTCGCGAAACCCAACACGCCGATGGTGATGATCCCGACGAAGACATCGGGGTAGGCCAGCACCGTGTAGGCCTGCCAGGTGCGGTAGCCGATACCGAGGCGCCCGGAGATCATCTCCGCGGAGATCACGCAGATCCACGACACGCCCATCCCGACCGACAGGCCGCCGAAAACCCCCGGCAGGATCCCGGGAAACACCACCTGGCTCAGCACATCCCACCGGCCGCCGCCCAGGGTGCGGACCGAGTCCTCCCACAGCGTCGGCAGCGCGCGCACCGCATGCCGGGTGCTGACCAGGATCGGGAAATAGGCGGCCAGAAATGTGATGAACACGATGCCCTGTTCGCCGGCCGGGAACAGCAGGATCGCCACCGGCACGACGGCTATCGCGGGGATGGGCCGGATCAGCTCGGTGATCGGTCCCAGTACGTCCGCGGCGACCCGGGAGCGGCCCAGCAGGATGCCGGTGACCACCCCGGCGACGGCGGCCAGGCCGAATCCGGTCAGAATCCGGACCAATGACTGGGCCAGGTCCAGCCAGTACGCCTCGGTGCCCAGCCGGCGCACCAGGGTGGCGAAGACCTCGTCGACGGTGGGCAGGGTGTCGAATCGCAGCCACCAGCGCACGTCGGCCGCGGTCAGCAGCTGCCACAGCCCGACCGCGGCGGCGACCGACGCCAGGCGCAGCAGCCAGGACCGTCGCACCGAGGCATGCCGGCGCGGCGCTGCGTCGACCGCTGCCGACACCGCCGGGCCACCGGTGATCACCGCGGTCATGCCGCGGCCGCCAGCGCCTGCTGGTAGTCCACCACGGTGCTGCCCGGATGCGCTGCCGCATAGCGCCGCGCCCCCGCGACGGTGTCGAAGGCCAGGTGGTGCCCGCCGTCGCGGACCCACGCCGACTTGTCGGCGAACCAGCGGGTGCCCAGTTCGGCGTCGTGCACATACGCCGCACGGATGCGATCGCCGCGGGCCGTCGCTGCCCGCACGGCCTGCAACAGCTGGTCGGGATCGGCCATGCCCACCGTTGTCTCCGAGCCCTGCAGCCAGAGTTCGCCACCGGTCGTCGCGGGCTTGTCCAGGGCGGCGACCGCCTTGTTGTAGTCCAGCTTGCGCTCGGCGAACGCCGCCCGCAGCGGCCCGTCGTCGATGAACCGGTCGATGTCGAAACCGTCCAGGCCTGTGAAATCACCGATCGACTTCAGGTAGGGCACATCGTTTTTCAACGCCTTGACCAACGCCGGTTTGACGGTGGTGTCGAACGATGTTCCGCCCGGCCCGTTGTAGAGGTAGACAACCTCCTGCGGCAGCCCGCTGCCCTCGGCAACGATCCGGGCCGCCTCCAGCGGCTTGCGGTTCAGGAAATCGGTGGCATCCAGCTGTGCTTGCAGAAACGCGTTGAGCACTTCCGGGTGCGATCGCGCGTAGCCGCGACGCACCACCACTCCGTGCAGGGTCGGGTGGTTGAGTTCGGCGCCGTCGTAGAGCAGTCTCGCCCGGTCCTGGTAGACCAGCAGGCCGGGCCAGGCCACGAACTGCGACAGGCCCTGTACCTGCCCGGATTCCAGGGACGAGGCACCGACCTGTGGCTGCTGGTTGAGCACCTCGACTTGCGCCCCGGTGCCGGCCAGCGCGCGCAGCAAGGTGCCGTGGCCCGCTGAGCCCACACTGGCCGACACTCTGGCCCCGGCCAGGTCTGCGAGGGTGTCGGCGTGCGAATCCGGCGCCACCACCACCATGTTCAGCGCACCGGCCGGGTGGTAGCCGGTCACCGAGACGATCGCGGTGCGGGCCTGCTCGCTGTCCCGGGTTCGGACGCCGTTGACCAGCATCGGATAGTCGCCCATCGAGCCGATGTCGATCTTCTCGGCGAGCATCTGTGCGGTGATCGGCGCCCCGGTGTCGTAGTCCTGCCAGTCGACCCGGTAGCGGGTGCCGGTCCGGGCGGTGATGTCGGCGAGCCGGCGTTCCAGATAGCCACGGGCGCGCAGCAGCGTGCCGGCGGTAGCGGTGTTGATGGTCTTGGACTGGTAGCCCACGACCACGTCGACGGAATCACCCGCCGGCGCGGAATCCAGCGAGCACCCGGCGAATACCAGGCTGCACGCCAGCAGGATCAGGGTCTTCTTCATGAATCACCTTGTGGTCACTATGTTCAGCGAAGCAGATAGGGCATGTTGACGGTGACGGCACCGGTCGGGCAGCGCGCCGCACACGGCCCGCAATACCAGCACTCGTCGACGTGCATGAAGGCCTTGCCGTTGTCCGGGTTGATCGCCAGCGAATCCAGCGGGCAGATGTCGACGCACAGCGTGCACCCGGTGATGCACAGCGACTCGTCGATGGTCACCGGGACGTCGGAACGGCTGTTGACCAGCGTCATGGATTGCTCCTTGTCAGACTTCCGCGCATGGTGACCCGGTCACCGCGCATCCGGATGTATTCGAGGTCGACCGGTCTGCCGTCCTCAAAGCTGGTGAGCCGCTCCAGCATCAGCAGGGCCGCACCGTCGGCCAGCTGCAGAATGGCCGCCGAGTGCGGGTCTGCCGGGATGGCCTCCAGCGCCAGCGTGGCATCGCCGAGTCGCTGCCCGCTGATCTGCTCGATCAGCGGGAACAGGTCGCTGTCCTCCAGCGGATGGGCCAGCACGGCGTCGCCGATATCGGCCGGCAGATAGGTCTGATCCAGGCTCAGCGGCACATCACCGAGGTATCGCAGCCGTTCGATGAACACCAGCGGTGCGCCGGCGTCGAGTAACAGTCGCCGGGCGATGGAGGGCGGGGCACAGACAACCGTTGCCACCCGCACCTCGTTGCGCACCTGGCCGTGGCCGTCGAAGGTCTCTTGCAGGCCGAGCAGGAGGTCCAGTCCGTGGTCGTGTTTGTGTTGCGCCACCCGGGTGCCGGTCCGGGGTCCCCGGCTGATCAGGCCCTCGGCCTTCAGTGCGCTCAGTGCCTCGCGAATGATGTTGCGGGACACCACGAATTCGTCAGCGAGTTCCGTTTCGCCGGGCAGCCCGCCGGCGTAGGCGCCGGCGTGGATCTGGTGGCGCAGCACGTCGGCGACCTGCCGCGCCCGGTCCGCGCGGCGGATCGGTTGGACTGCGACACGGGCTTCGGCCATGCAGACACGCTAAGGGTCCACCGGCGCGGGATGACAGCGCCGCGAAACTCTGCTGACCAGCGGTTTGGCGCATTGCGCCACTCGTCTGCGCCCGGCTGCCAGCGGAAACCGGTCGCGGAGGCGCCATTGCGCCGCAACGGCACCGGTGGCCCGGGAAACAATCGCGGTGAGGAAAACCAGCCGCTAACCGCCTGCCCTAGCTGATCCGGTTGCCGTTGGACGGCGGCTGATATCCGCGACCTCGGATGTGTGGCCGCACCGCACCTGCCAGGAGGCGCACCGCCGGTAAGCGTGCGCCGAGCGTGCGCCGAAACGGGTTTCAGGACGGCGTGTCGGCCGGGGACGCGCACGCCCGCGGAGAAGTTGCCATGCGCGCCAAGGCGTCCTGGGTGAACACCGCCAGCCCCAGGTCGGGGTTGTAGCCGTGGATCTCCTTGACGTCCAGTTCGGCCAGGAAGTACAGAATCTCCTTGGAGACCACCTGTCCGGGGACCAGCACCGGGAAGCCGGGCGGGTACGGCACGACGAAGGTGGTCGACACCAGGGTCTTGCCGTCGGCGACCCGGCGGCCGGCGTCGCCGAGCAGGACGTGCTCGCGATCGGACTCCTCGTAGCCGCCGTAGAACGCCGCCCTCATATCACCGAATCCGCTTGCGCCGTCGGGCCGGAACGCGTGGTCGAACTCGCTGAAGTCTGGAAGCGGCGGCAGATCCTCGGTGATCTCCACCACCTTGCGCTGCTGCAGCGCCCGGTCGTCGATGCTGGCCGCCTCCCAGGCATGGTCCAGTTCGCCGGCGACCCGGCGTAACGCGTCGAGCAGGTAGTGCACGCTGGACCAGGTCACCCCGATGGTGAAGATCAGCAGCACGGAGTTGATCGACGTCTTGTTGATCTGGATGCCGAAGCGCTCCATCAAGATCTTCTCGCGGAAGTCGTAGCCGTTCATCCCGGTCTTGCCGATGTACAGCGTGACCCGGGTCGGGTCGAGTACGAACTCGTCGGATCGCCAGGCCTCGTTCCACTCCGCCAGCGCACCCTGGCGAACCTGGCGATAGGAGCTGACCGTCGACTCCCGGAACCGGGCGGGCACCAGGTCGTCTTCGTCGAGAATGCGGAACCACTTGCTGATCAGCCGGTCCTTACGGACCCGGTGGCGAAACACCAGTGCCATATCGTAGACCCGCCGCACCATGTGGAAGCCTTCGATGTCGACCTGTCGGCGAGCCAGGTCCAACGATGCCAATAGCTGCTGGTTCGGCGAGGTAGAGGTGTGAGTCAGAAACGCTTCGGTGAACGCGTCTCGAGCCAGCGCGTTGAAGTCCTGGTCGCGGACGTGGATCATCGAGGCCTGCCGCAGCGCCGACAGCGACTTGTGGGTGGAGTGGGTCGCATAGACCCGCACTCGAGCCGAGGGGGCGGGCAACAACCGATGCTCGCTCCACCGGGAGCGGTCGATGCCCTCCATAGAGGCACGCCACGCCTGGTATTCCTCGGCGTAGTCGGGTGAGCAGAGCATGGCTTCCAAGCGTTCGGCGGCGACCATCGCGGTGCGCTGCCGGGCCCACGGTACGGCGGTCGCGAAGGCGTACCAGGCCTCGTCCCACAGAAAGCAGATGTCCGGCTTGATCGCCAGGATCTCCTCCATCACCCGCTGTGGGTTGTAGACCACGCCGTCGAAGGTGCAGTTGGTCAGTGAGATCATCCGAACCCGGTGCAGCTGCCCGGCCGCCTCCAGGTCCAGCAGCGCGCGCTTGATGGTCTGCAGCGACACCGCACCGTAGATCGCGAACGGCGCCAGCGGATAGGCATCCAGATACATCGGGTACGCACCGGCCAGCACCAGACTGTAGTGATGCGACTTGTGGCAGTTCCGGTCGATCAGCACGATGTCGCCCGGCCGGGTCAGTGCCTGCCCGACGATCTTGTTTGCCGTCGAGGTCCCGTTGGTGACGAAATAGGTGTTGTCGGCGTTCCAGGTCTTTGCGGCCTTGTCCATCGCGACCCGGATGGTGCCGTGCGGGTCGAGCAGCGAATCCAGCCCTCCGGATGTCGAGGAGGTCTCGGCCATGAAGATGTTGCGGCCGTAGAACTCTCCCATGTCCTGCAGCGAACGGGAGTTGAATATGCTGGCGCCGCGAGCCACCGGAAGCGCGTGGAACTGGCCTACCGGCTCGGCCGCATAGGCCCGCAACGCATCGAAATACGGTGTGGAGTAGCGCTTCCGGATGCCGGCAAGCACGGTGCTGTGCAGGTCGGTGACATCGTTGAGCCGGTAGAAGGTCCGGTCGTAGATGTCCGGCTCCTCCTCGGTGTCAGCGGCGATCGACTCATCGGTGAGCAGGTACAGGTCGATGTGCGGCCGCAGCAGCCGCATCCATTCCCCGCATTCGACGGCGTCGCGGCCGCAGTCGACGACTCCGGCGTCGTCGCTGACGCCCAGCAACGTGGTCATCAGCGGCACCCGGTCACGCGAACGGAGCGGCAGATCATGCCGCACGATCGCAGCCTGGACCTCGCCGTTGAGCGCGACCGCGGTGACGGCGTCCTCCACGCTCGAGACCACCAGCAACTCGACCTGCACCTCGTCGTCGACCTTTCGCAGCGCACGGAGACTTTCCGCCAGGCTCTCGGGCGCCTCCTGCGGCGAATCGTCCGCCAGCAACACGGTGTAGAACTGCTGCTGGCGAGCCTGAGCCACCAGTTCCTGTTCTGAGAGCGGCGAGCTCAGATCGAACAAGGCCGCGCGGTCGCCGTAGTCCGACAACAACCGCACCACCAGCGAGACCTGCTCGCTGAGCGACACCGTCGCCATCGCCTCGAGGTAACCGCGGAACGTCGCCAACCGCGCCGCACCCGGAAACAGCCAGTACCGCTCGAACGCGCCGAGGCGGTGCATCAAGCGCTTCACATGCGCGACATGGTGAGTGCTGTCCAGGCCGGCGCGGTCAACCGCGGCCAGTTCCCGACAGGCGTCGTCGAGCAGGTTCCAGGTGTCCACCCGCGAATACGACGGGTTCGCCACCGCCGCCAGCGCCGAGACCCGTAACCGTCGATTTCCCATGTCGCCGCGTGAGTTCATAGGGCCAGTGTGCCGGTTCGGCGCGCCTGCGGGGTGCTTTCGCCGCCGCCGGTGCACGGCTGGCAAGGGTCTAAGGCCCTACGATCCGGAAGCCAAAGGCCATGTCAGAACGGCGCCGTGGTGAGTAGCGTCGGAAGGGTGGGTGATATAGCCAACATCGACGCCTACACCGCCGCGCTGGCCGGTGCGCAGACCGCCGAGGAAGCCTGCGAACGTCTTTCGGCCGCGGACTGCGTCGCTGCGACACAGGGCGAGTCGGTCGTCATCGGTGACGGCGAGGCGACGGCCCGCCCGTTCGAGGGCGTCAACAAGATCGGCGATGCCTTCTTCCTGTGGTGCCTGCACGACCGCGACGGCGAGATCGTCCGGTGCGTCGCGCGCGGTCCGCAGGGCAGTTGCCCGCCGCGGCACTGAGACCGGTCACTCCTCGGAGCCGGCCTCGGGCTCGGTGGCGGCAGGCGCGGGCGGCGCAGCCGCTTCCCGGACGGCCTGCGATGCCGCCCGCAGCTGCGGTGTCACCAGCATCACCTGCCCCAGCACGCCGTTGACGAAGCCGGGCGAGTCATCGGTGGACAGCTCCTTGGCCAGTTTCACCGCCTCGTCGACGGCGACCGGCTCCGGGACGTCCTCGGCGTGCAGCAACTCCCAGATCGCCACCCGCAGGATCGCCCGGTCGACGGCCGGCAGTCGCTCCAACTTCCAGCCCTGCAGGTGGGAGGTGATCAGGTCGTCGATATGAGCACTGTGGGCGGTGACGCCGTCTGCGACGGTGACGGTGTAGGGGTGCAGCGGCGCCACATCGGGCTGTTCGGCCGCCAGCGCCGTCCGCAGCTCGGCGCCCTGCGCCGGCGTCAGACCCCGGGCTTCGGACTCGAACAGCAGATCAACGGCACGCTTGCGGGCCTGATGCCGGCCTTTCACCGGCTTGCCAGCGGGCATGGTCAGGAGTTGACCCGTCCCAGGTAGCTGCCGTCGCGGGTGTCGACCTTCAGCTTGTCTCCGGTGTTGATGAACAGCGGAACGTTGATCTGGGCGCCGGTCTCCATGGTGGCCGGCTTGGTTCCCGCACTGGAGCGGTCGCCCTGCAGGCCCGGCTCGGTGTGAGTGACCTCCAACTCGACGCTGACCGGCATCTCCAGGTACAGCGGCACCCCGTTGTGGAAGGCGATCTGCACCGGCATGCTCTCCAACAGGTAGTTCGCCGAGTCGCCGACCATCGCCTCGGGCAGCGGGTGCTGCTCGTAGTCGGCGCTGTCCATGAAAACGAAGTCGGCGCCGTCGCGGTACAGGAAGGTGGCGTCCCGGCGGTCGACGGTGGCGGTCTCGACCTTCACCCCGGCGTTGTAGGTCTTGTCGACCACCTTGCCCGACACCACGTTCTTGAGCTTGGTGCGCACGAAGGCCGGCCCCTTGCCCGGTTTGACGTGCTGGAATTCGACGATCTGCCAGAGCTGGCCGTCGATCACCAGCACCAGTCCGTTCTTGAAGTCGGCAGTTGAGGCCACGTTTCCTACGTCTCCTAGAGGGTGGTCAGTTCCTTGGGGAACCGAGTCAGCAATTCCGGGTGCGTCCCCGCGGCTGCGGGTGAGTCACCGCCGACCACGAGCGTGTCCTCGATGCGGACGCCGCCACGATCGGCCAGATAGACGCCGGGCTCCACGGTCACCACAGCACCGGCAAGCAGTGTACCGTTGGCCGTCGCGTTGATTCCCGGCGCTTCATGAATCCGCAGCCCGACCCCGTGGCCCAGGCCGTGCCCGAAGGTCTCGCCGTACCCGGCGTCGGCGATCACCCCGCGCGCGGCCGCATCGACGTCACGCAGCGCCGCTCCCGGTCGCAGCGCCTCCCGGCCGGCGCGCTGGGCGGCCGCGACCACCTGATAGATCTCCTGCTGCCAGTCGGCCGGTCGGCCCAGCACGAAGGTGCGGGTCATGTCGGAGTGGTAGCCGGCCACCAGCGCCCCGAAGTCGATCTTGACGAAATCACCGGCCGTCAGCACCGCCTCGGTCGGCCGATGGTGCGGTATCGCCGAATTCGGGCCGGCGGCCACGATGGTCTCGAAGGAGGCGCCGTCGGCGCCGTGGTCGAGCAGCAACGCCTCCAAATCCCGGGCGACCTCGCGTTCGGTACGGCCCGGCCGCAGTCCCCCGCGCTCCACCAGGGCGCCCAGCGCAGCGTCGGCGGCCTCGCAGGCCAACCGCAACAGCGCCACCTCGCCGGCGTCCTTGGCCTCCCGCAGCGCCTCCACCGCACCCGAGGCCCGAACCAGTTCGGCACCCGCGACGGCGCCGTCAGCGGCGCACAGCGCCGCTGCCAGCGTGTCGAAGCCGTCCACCGTGACCACATGCGCCTCGAACCCCAGCCTGCCCACACCGGCCGCAGCAGCCTGCCCGACCAGGTGACTCGCCCCGGCGCGCTCGATCGCAGCCGGTAGGTCGGGGGCCTGCCGAGCGGCTTGGGTGCGGTAGCGGCCGTCGGTCGCCAGCAGCGCGGGCCGCTGGTCGGCGTAGACCAGCAGGGCACCGGCCGAGCCGGTGAATCCGGACAGGTACCGCACGTTGATCAAGTCTGTGACCAGCATCGCGTCCAAACCGGCCGCATCGATTGCGGCGCTCAGACGTAGCCGACGGGAGGAATGTGTCACGCGGTGTGACGGTACTCGCTACGCTGTGCCCCCATGAGCAAGTGGTTTCTTCGCGGGTTGGTCTTCGCAGCGCTGATGGTCGTCATCCGCATGACCCAGGGGGTGTTGATCAACGCCTTCGAGGCGCAGGCCGGCCTGATCAGCCTGATCCTGATGATCTTGTTCGCGATCGCAGTGATGGTGTGGGGCTATTCCGATGGCCGCGCCGACGCCCGCGCGAACCCCGACCCGGACCGGCGCGACGACCTCGCCATGACGTGGCTGGGTGCCGGGCTGGTCGCCGGGCTGGTGAGCGGCCTGGTGTCGTGGATCATCGGGCTGGTCGACAAGGCGCTCTACGTCAGCTCGCTGTTCAACGAGCTGACCAGCTTCGCGGCCTTCACCGCGCTGCTGGTGTTCGTCACGGCGGTGGCCGCCGTCACCCTGGGACGCCGTCGCGTCGACAAGGAGTACGAGAAGGCGCCGCACCGCCACCACGGCCTGGCCGCCCAGGGCGAGGCTGCCCCGACGGACGTGTTCGCCACCGTCGGTGCCCCCGCGGTGGCCGCCGAGCAGACCGACACCATCCAGACCGAGGCGGCGCCCCACGCCGACACCGCCGCACCGCAAGCCGACGCTCCTGCCACCCAGGCCGACGCCGGCGCGACATTGGCCGGCCCCGCCGCGGGTTTCACCACCGAGGAGTTCCCGGCCGTTGAAGACCAGGCCGACGCCACCACCGAGATCCCGGCGGTCGACGAGGGCGGCCCGTCAGCTCAGTCCGACGACTCGGCCAAGTAGCGCAGCGCCAGCAGATAGCCGCGCACACCGAATCCCACGATCACGCCGCTGGCGACCGGACTCAAGTAGGAATGGCGCCGAAAGTCTTCGCGGGCATGAACATTGGAGATGTGCAGTTCGATCAGCGGTGCCCGCAGTTCGGCGCAGGCGTCGCGTAGCGCCACCGAGGTGTGGGTCAGACCACCGGCGTTGAGGATCACCGGCTCGGCGGCGTCGGCGGCGGCATGAATCCAGCCCAGCAGCTGCGCTTCGCTGTCGCTCTGGCGCACCACGGCCTGCACACCCAGCGCGGCGGCCTCCCGCTCGATCAGCGCCTGCAGGTCCTCATAGCTGGTGTCGCCGTAGACATCCGGCTCCCGCCGGCCCAGCCGCCCCAGGTTGGGGCCGTTGATGACGTTGATCCGGTTCACCGTCGCTCCAATCGGAATCGCCGGCCCACCTCGTCGTAGGCGGCGGCCAGCAGCATCGGGTCAGGCCCCTCCAGCCGGCCCGGCTTGGCCAGGCCGTCGAGCACCACGAACCGCAACACGCCGGCCCGGTTCTTCTTGTCCCCCATCATGTATTCCAGCAGCGCCGGCAGGGCGCTCTCGTAGTAGCTGACCGGCAGGCCCAGGGACTGCAGGATCGAGCGGTGCCGGTCGGCGGTCTCGTCGTCGAGGCGCCCGGTGACGCGGGCCAGCTCCGCGGCGAAGACCAGTCCGACCGACACCGCGTCGCCGTGGCGCCACTGATAGTGCTCCAGCGCCTCGATCGCGTGCGCGAGGGTGTGGCCGTAGTTGAGGATCTCGCGCAGGCCCGACTCCCGCTCGTCGGCGGCGACGACTTCGGCCTTGACGGTGATCGCGCGCCGGATCAGCTCACCCAGCACCTCCCCGGCCGGGTCCATAGCGGCCTTCGGGTCGGCTTCGATGAGGTCGAGGATCACCGGATCGGCGATGAAACCGGCTTTGACGATCTCGGGCATACCGGCGACGATCTCGCGCTGCGGCAGCGTCTCCAGGGTGGCCAGATCGACCACGACGGCCGCCGGCTGGTGGAACGCGCCGACGAGGTTCTTGCCGGCCTCGGTGTTGATGCCGGTCTTGCCGCCGACCGCGGCGTCCACCATCGCCAGCAGTGTGGTGGGCACATGCACGATCGAGACGCCGCGCAGCCAGCTGGCCGCCGCGAAACCGGCCACGTCGGTGGCGGCGCCTCCGCCCAGACTCACCAGGGCGTCTCTGCGGTCGAGCCCGATCCGTCCCAGCACGTCCCAGATGAAGCCCAGCACCTGCAGCGACTTGCCGTCCTCGGCATCGGGGATCTCGATGCGATGCGCCTCGATACCCTTGTCGGACAGGTACGTTCGGATCCCCTCGGCGGTCTGCTCCAGCGTCGGCTGATGCAGGATCGCGACCTTGTTGCGGCCGGCGAGCAGATCGGCGAGATCACCGAGCAAGCCTTTGCCGATCACCACCGGGTACGGCGGGTCGGTGGCCACCGTCACGGTGATCGGCTCGGGAATCTGGGTCACTTGCGTCCTCCGGTCTGTCGTGCGGCCAGCGTGGCCGGGGTGGGCGGTGAGCCGGTGGGCGCCGCCGGTGGCTGTACCCGGGCAGGCCGGGTGGCCTTGCCGCCCGGCGCGGTCGCCTCCAGCCGGGACACGATATAGCGCACCACCGCGCCCGGATTTCGCCGGTTGGTGTTGACCCGGATCGTGGCGAGGCGCCGGTAGAGCGGCACTCGTTGCGCCATCAACTCGCGGAACTTCTCGGCCCGGCCCGGCCCGGCCAGCAGCGGCCGTACCGTGCTGCCGCCGGTGCGCCGGACTCCCTCGGCGGCGCTGATCTCGAGGAACACCACGGTATGCCCGGCCAGTGCTTCGCGCACCCCGGGGCTGGTGACCGCTCCCCCGCCCAGTGACAGCACCCCGTCGTGATCCGCCAGCGCCGCGCGCACGACTTCCTCCTCGATACGGCGGAACTCCTGTTCGCCGTCGGTGGCGAAGATGTCGGCGATGCTCCGCCCGGCGCGGGCCTCGATGGCGGCGTCGGTATCGAGCATCTCGACGCCGAGCGCCTTGGCCAGGCGCCGTCCGATGGTGGATTTGCCCGCGCCGGGCAATCCCACCAGAACCGCTCTGGGCGTCACGCCTACCCCGATGCCCGGGCCTGGCCGCCCACCGACCCGCGTTCGGCCACCGAACGCCGGTATGCCTCGATGTTGCGCCGGGTTTCGGTCAGCGAGTCGCCGCCGAATTTGGCCAGCGCCGCGCGGGCCAACACCAACGCCACCATGGCCTCGGCCACCACTCCCGCGGCCGGGACGGCGCACACGTCGGAGCGCTGATGGATCGCGACCGCTTCGTCGCCGGTGGCCATGTCGACGGTGGCCAGTGCCCGCGGAACGGTGGAGATCGGCTTCATCGCCGCGCGCACCCGCAGCGGCTGGCCGTTGGTCATGCCGCCCTCCAGCCCGCCGGCACGGTTGGTGGAGCGAACCACACCGTCGGGGCCCGGGTGCATCTCGTCGTGGGCGGCGCTGCCGCGCCGGCGGGCGGTGGTGAAACCGTCGCCGATTTCGACACCCTTGATGGCCTGGATGCCCATGATCGCCGCGGCCAGTTGGCCATCCAGGCGATCGTCGCCACTGATAAAGGACCCCAGGCCGATCGGCAGGCCTGAGACCACCACTTCCACCACGCCCCCCAGCGTGTCGCCGTCGGCCTTGGCCGCCTCGATCTCGGCGATCATGGATTCCTGTGCCTGCCGGTCGTAAGCACGGACCGGGCTGGCGTCGATGGCGGCCAGATCCTCGGGCTGCGGCACCGGACCGTCGTAGGGGTCGGACGCGCCGATCGAGATCACGTGGGAGATCACCTGCACGCCCAGCGCCTGGTCCAGGAACGCCCGCGCGATCGTTCCGGCGGTGACCCGGGCGGCCGTCTCGCGCGCGCTGGCCCGCTCCAGCACCGGGCGGGCGTCGTCGAAGCCGTATTTGAGCATGCCGGCGTAGTCGGCGTGGCCGGGTCGAGGGCGGGTCAGTGGCGCGTTGCGAGCACCGCCCTCGCTGTCGAGTACCGCCGGGTCGACCGGGTCGGTCGACATCACCGTCTCCCACTTGGGCCACTCGGTGTTGCCGATCTCCACGGCGATCGGGCCGCCCAAGGTGACACCGTGCCGGACCCCGGACAGCACGGTGACGGCGTCGGCCTCGAACTTCATCCGAGCGCCACGGCCGTAGCCGAGGCGGCGGCGGGCCAACTGGGTCGAGATGTCAGCCGAGGTGACGGCCACTCCGGCGACCATGCCCTCGACCACGGCGACCAGCGCGCGACCGTGCGATTCCCCGGCGGTTATCCAACGCAACACGTGTCCCATCTTCCCATGCCGGTGCTGGGTGCCCGGGCTTGGCGGATTCTACGGTTCGGCACACCGCCGGCTCAACGCAGCGACGGCCGGGGCATCGCCCCGGCTCGTCACCCGGAAGGGCGTCAGGAACCGTTCTTGAGGATCAGGTAGGTGACCGCGTCGGGCCCGTTGCTGGGCGAGGTCACCGCATTGAGCTGGCTGCCCACGTTGCCGACCACGCCGTCGAGGATCCGGTCGAAGTCCTCGGCGGAGGTCTCCGGGTCGATCAGCACCAGCGGAGATTCGCCGGGCGGAACCGCCGAGGTCGGGTCCAGCAGATACCCGCCGAACGCGTCGGCATTGGCGGCGGAAGTCTGCGCGAACAGGTCCAGCCACTGTACGGTGGCGTCGGTTCCTTCGGCGCTGGACAGCGCCACCGCCGGAACCTGCACGTCGGGCAGGGACGGTGAAGCCATATTGGTGGCCAGCACGGTGCCGCCGACGATGACCGCGGCAGCGGCCACGCCCCCGATTACTGCTCGCTTCACGGTCACCACCCCCTCATGGTCAGGCCAGATCAGCGTCACTTCCCGATCAGCACAATTCAGAACTCCGATATTACCTAATAATGGGCTGAGGGGCAAACGTTTCCTGTCAAGGCTAACCACGGCGTTAATTTGTGTTCGCTCTCGCTCCCGCAACGTCGGCCACCTCGCCATTTCGCCCCGCTACGGCGTCCTCAGAACATTCCCAGGCCCGCCGCCACCGCGCTGGCCAGGCACATCGATGGCCCATGCGGAACGGTCGGTCCCCGGCGTGCGCACGCGGCGATCAGTCCGCACAACCCGGTCAACAGCGGTGCGGACAACGCCGCCAGCAACCACACGTCGGCGCCGAAGGAACCGGTCAGTGCGCCGAGCCCGACGGCGAGTTTGACGTCACCGGCGCCCAGCCCGGCCGGGGAGATCAGATGCACGGCCAGGTAGACCAGCGCCAGCGCCGCCGCCCCGGCCAGCGCCGCGGATCCCCGCCCGGCCCCGGCCGCCACAGCCGGCACCAGCACCGCCGCGGGCAGCGTCAGCCAGTTCGGCAACCGGCGCGCTGCGATGTCATAGCCGCTCAGCAGTGCCAGCCACGCCAGCACCACAACCGCCGCCGCCTGCTCCACGGCGCCATGCTCAGGCCGGGTCGGCGATCACGCAAGTCATCGCCGCCCGGGGCGCGGGCCGGCCGGTGAAGAGCTCGACTTGGGTGAACGCCTGGTGCAGCAGCATCTGCAGGCCGCTGATCACGGTTCCGCCCGCCGCGGTGACCGCCGCCGCCAGCGGTGTCGGCCACGGGTCATAGATCGCGTCCAGCAGCACCGGCACCCCGGCCAGCACCGGCGCGTACCGGGCTGCGACCTCGGCAGGCAGGGTGCTGACCGTCACCGATGCCGACGCGGCGGCCTCGGCCAGCCCGGCCTCGTCGAGTGCGCAATAGCGTGCCGGCACACCGACTTGGGTCGCCAGCGCCACCAGCCGCGCGGCGTTGTCGGGGTTGCGGGCGGCCACCGTGATACCGCTGACCCCGAGGTCGGTCAACGCCACCACGGCGGCCGGGGCGGTACCGCCCGACCCCAGCACGATCGCCTCCCGGTAAACCTGTCCGACCGATCCCAGCGCCCCGCTGACCCCGTCGACGTCGGTGTTGTCGGCCAGCCAGCCGGTCGGGATGCGAACCAGGGTGTTGGCCGAGCCGATCCGCTCGGCGCGCGGCGTGCGCTCGTCGGCGAAGGCCAGCGCGGCGAATTTGCCCGGCATGGTCACCGACACGCCGACCCATTCTGGCCCGAGTCCCGATACCAGCGCCGGCAACCGCTCGGCGTCGCACTCGATGCGGTCATACGTCCATCCCCGCAGCCCCAACGCCCGGTAGGCCGCCAGGTGCAGTTGCGGCGACCGGGAGTGCGCGATCGGCGATCCCAGCACGGCCGCCTTGCGTGGCCGCGGGTCAGCGGGAGCTGTCGAGGACACCGTTGCCCAGAGCCATCTCGATGTTGTTCAAGTGCTGCTGATAGTTGTGGGTGAACAAGGTGGTGCCGTCCTTGTCGATCGTGACGAAGTACAGCCAGTCGCCCGGTTCCGGGTGCTCGGCGGCTCGCAGGGCCTCCACTCCCGGTGAACAGATCGGGGTGGCCGGCAGTCCCTCGGCGGCGTAGGTGTTCCACGGTGTCAGCTTGGCCCGGTCGGCGTCGGTGGTGGCCACCTCCTGGCGGTCCAGCGGATAGTTGACCGTCGAGTCGAACTCCAGGCGCTGGGGCTCGTTGAGGCGGTTGTCGATGACCCGGGCCACCTTGGCGAAGTCGTGCGGCAGGGCTTCGCGTTGCACCAGCGAGGCCACGATCAACAGCTCGTAGGGGGTCATACCCAATTGCTCGGCGATGGCGGGCAGTCCGGTCTTGGCCAACTCCGCGGCGCTCTGGCCGATCACCTTCGACAGCACGACCGGTGCCGGCGCGGTCGGGTCGACGTTCCAGGTGCCCGCCGTGATCAGCCCCTCGATGCGGCGGTGGTCGCGGCCCATCCTGGTCACCGGCCCAAAGGCCCAGTCCGGCACCGACAGCGCCTCCGGCGTCTCCGTCTCCGCGGCCCGCCGCAACTCCTGCGGCGTGAGGCAGTGGCGATCGCCGTTGAGATCCAGACAGCTGGCCTGAGCGATGAGCGTGAACACTCCCGGTGTCACGGCGTTGGTCTTCATGTCGGTGGTGTCGTCGAGTTGGCGACCCTCCGGGATCACCAGCTTGCCCACCCGGTTCGCCGGGTCGGTGAGCTGCTGTACCGCGGTAACGGCCGGGATCTCGGCCCGCAACCGGTAGAAGCCGGGCTGGATCGCCGCGATGGCGGCGTTGCCCTGCGCGGCGTCGAGGAACGTTTTGACATTGGCGATCACACCGGCGCCCAGCATGGTTTCGGCGATAGCGGTGGTGAAGTCGCCCTCGTGCACCTCGATCAGCACCTGCTGGCCGCCCTCGCCGGTGTAGTCGACCACGGGGCCGCGTGAGTGCCACAGCTTGGAGCCGAGGAACACCGCGGCGATGAGCATCATGGTGACCAGCGCGACGCCCACGGCGCCGACCACCCGCCGGCGCCGGTTACGCCGCCGTCGCTGCCGGTGGTCGCGGGCGCGCTCGGTCCGGCTCATCCGGCGGCGCGGCGGCCCGACCGCCACGGGTTTGGCCTTGGCGGCGGAATAGTCGTCAGACACCGTTGTCCTCCGTCGCCGGGGCCGCCATGCCCGATGTCCGGCGCTGGTCGAGCCAGCTCTGCAGGATGGTCACCGCTGCGGCCTGATCGATCACCGAGCGCTGACGCTTGGACCGTACACCGGCCGCCTGCAGGGCCCGGGCCGCGCTGACGGTGCTCAGGCGTTCGTCGGCCAGTCGCACCGGGACCCGCCGATCCCACTTGGCCAGCATCCGGGCCAGGTCGTCGGCCACCGCGATGGCATCCGCGGCGGCCGCTCCCGTCCGGTCGGCCAGGGTCCGGGGCAACCCGACGACCACTTCGACCACGTCGAGTTCGTCGACCAGGCCGGCCAGCCGGCGTAGGTGTGACCCGGAGGGATGCCGGCGGACGGTCTCCACCGGCGTCGCCAACAGGCCATCGGGGTCACTGCACGACACCCCGATGCGCACGCTGCCCACATCCACCCCGAGCCGTCGTCCGCGGCCGGGATCATCCGGCCCGCCGGGCCGGTCCGGGGTGCGATGGTGGGGGAAGGTCACGCCGGCGCGCTCCGGGCGACCGCCGAGCGGACCGCCGCCAGGGCGGCGTCGATGCCGGCCGAGTCCTTGCCGGAGCCCTGCGCCAGGTCGGCTTTGCCGCCGCCCCGGCCGGCCACCGCGGCCGCCAGGTCTTTGACCAGATCATCGGCACGCAGCCCGAGTTCCTGTGCGGCGCTGTTGGTGGCGACCACATAGGGCACGCTGCCCGGCGAATCCGGGGCAGGGTCGGCGATCAACACCACCACCGCGGGCTCCTCGCCGAGTTTGCCGCGGATGTCGCCGGCCATCGAACGCAGATCGCCACCGCCGATACCACCGGACATTCGCTGCGCCACCAGGCGCACGTTACCGACTCGCTCAGCACCGCTGGCGGCATTTAAGGCAGCTGCGCGTGCACCGGCCAACCGGGCGCGCTCGAGTTCCTTCTCGGCGGCCCGCAGTCGCTCCACCAGGTTTGCCACCCGGGCGGGTACCTCCTCGGATGGCACCTTGAGCGAAGACGCCAGGCCGGCCATCAGCGCCCGCTCCTTGGCCAGGTGGCGGAACGAGTCCAGCCCGACGTAGGCCTCGACCCGGCGCACCCCGGATCCGACCGACGATTCGCCGAGCAGGGTCACCGGGCCGATCTGCGCCGAGTTGTGCACGTGGGTGCCGCCGCACAACTCCAGCGAGAACGGCCCGCCGATCTCGACGACCCGCACCCGATCGGGGTATTTCTCGCCGAACATCGCCATGGCGCCCATCGCCTTGGCCTTCTCGAGGTCTTCGTTGAAGGTGTGCACCTCGAAGTCGGCCTGCACCGCCTCGTTGGTCACCTCTTCGACTTCCCGGCGCTGCTCGTCGCTCAGTGGGCCCTGCCAGTTGAAGTCGAACCGTAGATAGCCCGGCCGGTTCAACGAGCCGGCCTGAACGGCGTTGGGACCCAACACTTGCCGCAACGCGGCATGCACCATGTGGGTGCCGGAGTGGCCCTGGGTGGCGCCCTTGCGCCAGGCCGGATCCACGGCGGCGGTGACGGTGTCACCCTCCACGAACTCGCCGGACTCCACGTTGACCCGGTGCACGAACAGCGTTTGGGCGATCTTCTGCACATCGGTGACGGCGGCCTTGGCCGCCCCGCCGCTGATCGTGCCGACGTCGGCGATCTGCCCGCCCGACTCGGCGTACAGCGGCGTGCGGTCCAGCACCAACTCGACCCGGTCCGGCACCTCGCCGCGGCCCGCGCGCGCCACCACGGGCACCCGCTTGCCGTCCACGAAGATCCCGAGAATCCTTGCCTCCGAGCTCAACTCCTCGAAGCCGGTGAACTCGGTCGGTCCGGCGTCGACCAGTTCGCGGTAGGCACTCAGGTCGGCGTGGGCGTGCTTGCGGGCAGCAGCGTCGGCCTTGGCGCGGGCTCGCTGCTGGGCCATCAGTTCCCGGAAACCGATCTCATCGACGGTCAGGCCGGCCTCGGCCGCCATCTCCAGGGTCAGCTCGATCGGGAAACCGTAGGTGTCGTGCAGGGTGAAGGCGTCGGTGCCCGACAGCACGGTGGTTCCGGAGGACTTGGTGGCCTGTGCTGCGTCGTCGAACAACCGTGACCCTGAAGCCAGGGTGCGGTTGAACGCGGTCTCCTCGGCGACGGCGATGCGGCTGATCCGGTCGAAGTCGGTGACCAGTTCGGGATAGGACGGCCCCATCGCGTCGCGAACGGTCACCATCAGCTCCCCCACGATGGGGCCTTCGATGCCCAGCAGCTTGGCCGAGCGGATCACCCGGCGCAACAGGCGGCGCAGCACGTAGCCGCGGCCGTCGTTGCCCGGACTCACCCCGTCGCCGATCAGGATCGCCGCGGTGCGGGAGTGGTCGGCGATGACCCGGTAGCGCACGTCATCTTGGGGCGCGTCGGGGTTTCCGTAGGGGCGCGGGGCGCGCTCGGCGACCACATCGATGACCGGCCGCAGCAGGTCGGTCTCATAGACGTTGTGCACACCCTGCAGCAGAAACGCGACCCGCTCGACACCCATCCCGGTGTCGATGTTCTTGCGCGGCAAGGGCCCCAGGATTTCGAAGTCCTCCTTGCCGGTGCCCTCGCCGCGCTCGTTCTGCATGAACACCAGGTTCCAGATCTCGATGTAGCGGTCCTCGTTGGCGATGGGGCCGCCGCCGACACCGAACTCGGGGCCGCGGTCGAAGTAGATCTCCGATGACGGGCCGCAGGGCCCGGGAATGCCCATCGACCAGTAGTTGTCGGCCATCCCGCGGCGCTGAATCCGCTCGGCCGGCAACCCGGCGATCTCCTGCCACAGTTCCATGGCCTCGTCGTCGTCGAAGTAGACCGTGGCCCAGATCCGTTCCGGGTCCAGGCCGTAGCCGCCCTGCTCGACGCTGTTCGTCAGCAGCGTCCAGGCCAGCTCGATCGCCCCGCGCTTGAAGTAGTCACCGAACGAGAAGTTGCCGGCCATCTGAAAGAAGGTGTTGTGCCGGGTGGTGATACCCACCTCGTCGATGTCCGGGGTGCGGATGCATTTCTGGATGCTGGTGGCGGTGGCATAGGGCGGCGTCTGCTGCCCCAGGAAGTAGGGCACGAACTGCACCATGCCGGCGTTGATGAACAGCAGGTTGGGGTCATCGAGGATGACCGAAGCGCTGGGCACCTCGGTGTGGCCCGCCTTCACGAAGTGATCGAGGAAGCGTTTCCTGATCTCGTGTGTCTGCACTCTAAAGTCGCTTTCCCGCCGTTGTCGCACCTATTGGACGGCCCTACAGTACCGGTCTGCCGGGCACCGCCTTGACGCCAAGAGGGTGCGGGTTCAGGCGCTGTTGAGGAAACTCAGCCGCACCGACCGTCGCGGGTTGTCCCGGTTGAGGTCGACCAGCACCACCGACTGCCAGACACCGAGCAGTGGCTCGCCGCCGGCCACCGGCACCGTGATGGAGGGCGCGACGATCGCCGGCATGACATGGTCGGCCCCGTGCCCCGGCGACCCGTGGGCGTGCCGGTAGCGGTCATCGCGTGGCAGCAGCCGCTCCAGGGTGTCGACGAGGTCGGCGTCGGAGCCGGCCCCGGTCTCGATGATCGCCACCCCGGCCGTCGCGTGCGGCACGAACACGTTGCACAACCCGTCACCGTGCCCGGCGCAGAACGACCGCACCTGGTCGGTGAGGTCCACGGTGCGGCGCCGGGAGGTGTCGACGTCGAGCACTTCGGTGTTCATGCCCTCCAGGTTACGGGCGCGTTCAGGCCGGCGAGCCGCCGTTGATGAGCGCGACCCGATCCAAGGTCCGCTGCGCCATCTTCACGTGCGCGGCATCAACGAGCACGCCTTCGACGCCGACCGCACCCAGGCCCTTCGCCTCGCCCTCGCGGTAGGCGGCCATGTTGCGTTCGGCCAACGCGATCTCGTCGGCGGTCGGCGCGAAAACCGCGTTGGCCACCGGAATCTGATCGGGGTGGATCGCCCACTTGCCGGTGTAGCCGTACAGCGAGGACCGGCGGGCCTCGGTTTCGTAACCGGCCAGGTCGGCGTAGTCCGGGTAGGGCGAGTCGATCGCCTCGATGCCGGCGATGCGGGCGGCGACCAGCACCTTGTTGCGGGCGTAGTGCCAGAAGTCACCGGGGTAGTCGCCCAGCGGGACGAAGTTGGTGTCCACCCGGGCGCCCTGCGACAGTGAGAAGTCGCCGACGCCGAAGATCAGCGCGTCGATCCGTGGGCTGGCCGTGGCAATCTCCTCGGCGTTGGCCAGCCCCTCGACCTCCTCGATGAGCACTTCGAGGCGGATCTTGCGCTCGAGGCCGAGTTTGGCCTCCAGCTGGGTGAGCAGCAGATCCACCCACCACACGTCGCGGGCGGTGCAGGCCTTGGGCACCACGATGGTGTCGAGGTTGCGTCCGGCGGCGGTGACGACCTCGATGATGTCGTCGTGGCACCACACGGTGTCCAGGCCGTTGATGCGGATGGCTCGCGCGGTGCGCCCCCAGTCCAGTTCGTTGAGGGCGGTGATCACCTTGGCCCGGGCGGCTACCTTGTGGGCGGGCGCGGTGGCATCCTCCAGGTCCAGGAAGACCAGGTCGGCATCCGAGGCCGCAGCCTTGGCGAACATGTTGTCGTTGGCGGCCGGCACGGCCAGTTCGGAACGACGCAACAGCATGAATTTGTCTCCTTGCGATTGGGAATTACAGCACGCCGCGGGCGTGCAGGCCGTCGATGTCGGATGGACTCAGGTCGAGGAGTTCGCGATAGACCTCGGCGTTGTGCTCGCCCAGTTGCGGCCCGAGGTGCTCGACGCGACCTTCGGTGTCGGAGAACCGCGGCACCGGGGCCTGGACGGTCATGGCGCCGAGTTCGTCGTCGCCCACCTTGACGAACACCGCGCGGTGGGCAAGCTGCTCGTCGGCGACCAGGTCGGTGATGTCGTAGACCGCGGCGGCCGCAACCTGTTCGGTGTCGAAGACGCCCATGGCCTCGTCCAGGGTCTTGGTCGCCACCCAGTCGGCGACCACCCGGTCGACTTCGTGGGCCCGGGCCAGCCGGCGCTGCGGATCAGAGAAGTCGGCGTCATCGACCAGATCGGCGCGCCCGATCGCCCGGAACACCCGCAGCGCCAACGCCGGTGAGCTGCCCGACATGGCCAGCCAGCGACCGTCTTTGGTGCGGTAGGTGTTGCGGGGTGCGGAGATATCCCAGCGGTTGCCGGCCCTCGTGGGCACCAACCCGAGCTGGTCGTAGCCGAGCAGGGTCTGCTCCAGCAGCCGGGCCAGCGGGTCGATGAGGTTGACGTCGATCAGCTGACCGGCGGCCCCGTGCACGTCACGGTGATACAGCGCCATCATCACCGCATAGGCGGCATTGAGCGACGCCACCCCGTCGGCAAGCATGAACGGCGGCAGGGTGGGCGGCCCGCCGGCCTCGCCGGTGATGTTGGCGAAGCCGCTCATCGCCTCCCCGAGCGTGCCGAAGCCGGGCCGTTCGCTCTTCGGGCCGGACAGGCCGTAGCCGGTGATGTGCAGCATCACGATGCGATCGTTGACCGCACGCAGCGCCTCGTAGTCGAGCCCCCAGCCGCGCAGCGTGGCCGGCCGGGTGTTGACGATCACCACGTCGGCATGCGCCACCAGCTTGCGGACCAGCTCCTGTCCCTCGGGCACCCGCAGGTTCGCGGTGACCGATCGCTTGTTGCGCGACACCGACTTCCACATCAGCCCGACGCCGTCGCGCTGGTGGCCCCAACCGCGGATCGGGTCGCCGGACCCGGGCTGCTCGACCTTGATCACATCGGCGCCGAATTCGCCGAGATAGGTCGCCACCAGCGGCGCCGCGGCCAGTGTCGCCAGGTCGAGCACCCGGATCCCGTGCAGCATCATGCCGCGGTCAGACCCGGCCGGGCCAGACCCAGGTGCTCGCGCAATGTGGCGCCGCGGTACTCGGTGCGGAACAGCCCGCGCCGCTGCAACTCCGGGACCACCATGCGCACCACGTCCTCATAGGCCCCCGGTGAATGCGTTGCCGCCAGCACGAATCCGTCACAGGCGCCGCCGTGGAACCACTCCTCCATCTGGTCGGCGACCTGGGTTCCAGTGCCGACGAAGCGCGGGCCCTGCAGCAGGGTGGCGCGGTGCCCGGCCAGATCACGCAGCGTGATGTCGTCGCCGATGTGGGCGCGCAGGTTCTGTACCAGCCCGCGGATGCCCGAGACCGAGGTGATCAGGTCGTCGGTGATCGGTTCGTCCAGGTGGTGCTGGGCGAAGTCGTAGTTCATCAGCTCGGAGAGCAGTGTCAGCGAGGCCATCGGGTCGACCAGGTCGTTGAGGAAGACCTGCTCGCGGTGCTTGGCGTGGTCCTCGGACTCGCCCACCACGGCGTAGGCCATCGGGCACAGTTTCACCGAGGCCGGGTCGCGTCCGGCGTCGGCGATGCGCTGCTTCTGATCGGCGTAGTGACTGCGGGCCACCTCGAGTCCCGGATCCCCGGTGAAGATCAGATCCGCCCAGCGGGAGGCGAATTCGCGGCCCCTGCCGGACGAGCCGGCCTGGATGATTACCGGCCGGCCCTGCGGGGTGCGCGGCACGGTCAGCGGACCGCGCACCGAGAAATACTCGCCTTCGTGCCGCAGCTCGTGCACCTTGTCCGGGTCGGCGTAGAAACCGCGGGCACGGTCGGCCACGATCGCGTCGTCCTCCCAGGTGTCCCATAATCCGGCCACCACGTCGAGGAACTCGTCGGCGCGGTCGTAGCGCTCGTCGTGGCTGAGATGACTTGTCAGGCCGTGGTTCTGCGCTTCACCGTCGTTGACGGAGGTGACCACGTTCCACGCCGCGCGCCCCGCCGACAGGTGATCGAGGGTGGCGAAGGTGCGTGCGACGTGAAACGGCGCGTAGTAGGTGGTGGAGTACGTCGCGCCCAACCCGATCCGCGAGGTGGCCTGAGCCAGCACGCCGAGCACGGTCGACAGATCCAGCTTCACCGGCCGCGCCCCGTAGCGCACCGCGTCGGCGACCGCTCCGCCGTAGATGGCCGGCATGGCCAGTCGGTCGTCGAAGAACATCAGATCGAAGCAGCCCTCCTCGAGCTGCCGGCCGATCTTGGCGTAGTAGGAGGCGTCGAGATAGCCGTGTTCGGTGGCGGGGTGGCGCCACGACCCGGCGTACACCGAGGCGTTGCCGGCTTGCATGAAGGCGACAAGCGCCATCTGGTCGGTTCGGGAAGTCATAATTGATATCTACCATCTGATATATCAGATATCAACGTTTAGATTTTGTGATGTGTACCATTCCTGCCGTGACGGCCAACAATGTCGACATCGGGGGCACGGTGCGCGAGCGCGCCGCCCGTGAGCTGCGCAACCGGATCCTCACCGGCGAGCTGGCCCCCGGCACCCGGCTTGACCTCGACGCCATCACCGCGGAGTTCGCCACCAGCCGCACCCCCGTTCGCGAGGCGCTGCTCGAGCTGTCCTACGAGGGGCTGGTGCAGGTCGCTCCCCGCAGCGGCGTCACGGTGATCGGGATCCGCCCCGAGGACGTGCTGGACAGCTTCACCATCCTGGGCGTGCTGACCGGCCAGGCCGCAGCATGGGCCGCCGAGCGCCTCACCCCCGACGACGTCGCGCACCTGCGGACATTGGCCGCCGATGTCGAAGCGCTACGCGGCTCTGATCGCATCGGCGACGCGAACTGGCAGTTCCACCAGGAGATTCACCGGGCCGCCCACTCGCCGCAACTGCTGATACAGATCCGGCATGCCGCGCGGGTGGTGCCGACCAACTTCCTCACGGTGTTTCCCGAGCACGAACACCATTCACTCGAGGATCACCAGAAGCTGGTCGCCGCACTGGCCGAGCGCGACGGCGAGGCGGCTCGTGCCATCGCCGAGCGGCACGTCCTGGACGCCGGGCGCTCGCTGGCCGACTGGCTCGGCCAGACCGCCGCCGGCTGACACCGCGTGTTTGCCGGCCATCCACCGTGGCGGGCCGGCGCCGGTCGCCGCGGGCTCAGCCCCGGCGGCGAATGATCGCCCGCAACTTCTGTAGGCGCCCGCCGATCTCGCGCTCGACGCCCCGCGCAGTGGGCTGGTAGTAGTCGGCGCCGACCAGATCATCGGGCGGGTACTGTTGTGGCACAACACCATCAGGGTGGTCGTGGGCGTAGCGGTAGCCGACCGCGTTGCCCAGCGCCTGCGCCCCCGAATAGTGCCCGTCGCGCAGGTGCGCGGGCACCGCCCCGGCCTTACCGGCTTTGATATCGGCCATCGCCGCACCCAGCGCGGTGGTCACCGCGTTGGATTTCGGCGCCGTCGCCAGGTGCACGGTGGCATGCGCGAGCGTGAGCTGAGCTTCGGGCATGCCGATCAGCGCCACGGTCTGCGCGGCGGCGACCGCGGTGGGCAGCGCGGTCGGGTCGGCCATCCCGATGTCCTCGCTGGCCAGGATCATCAGCCGCCGGGCGATGAACCGCGGATCCTCCCCCGCGGTCAGCATCCGGGCCAGGTAGTGCAGCGCGGCATCGACGTCGGAGCCGCGCACGCTCTTGATGAACGCGCTGATCACGTCGTAGTGCTGGTCGCCGTCGCGGTCGTAGCGCACCGCAGCCTGGTCCAGGGAGGCTTCCACAGTTTCGACGGTGACCTGGTGGCCCTCAGCCACCCCTTCAGCGGCAACCTCCAGAGCGGTCAGGGCACGGCGGGCGTCCCCGGCGGCCAGCCGCACCAGCAGGTCGACGGCCTCGGGCGCCACCTCGACCCGCCCGCCCAGCCCGCGCTCATCGGCGATGGCGCGGCCCACCACGGCGGCGATGTCCTCGGGGCCCAAGGGGCGCAGTTGCAGGATCAGCGACCTGCTCAGCAGCGGGGCGACCACCGAGAACGACGGGTTCTCGGTGGTGGCGGCCACCAGCAGCACCACCCGGTTCTCGACGGCGGCCAGCAGTGCGTCCTGCTGGGTCTTGGAGAACCGGTGCACCTCATCGATGAACAGCACGGTCTGCTCGCCGTAGGCCGCCGCGCGTCGGGCGGTGTCGATGACGGCGCGTACCTCTTTGACCCCGGCGCTCAGCGCCGACAGCGCCTCGAAGCGGCGGCCGGTGGCCCCGGAGATCAACGAGGCCAGCGTGGTCTTGCCGGTACCGGGGGGGCCGTAGAGGATGACCGACGCCGCACCCGAACCGTCCACCAGCCGGCGCAGCGGGGAACCCGGGCCCAGCAGATGGTCCTGGCCGACCACCTCGTCGAGCGAGGCCGGGCGCATCCGCACCGCCAACGGCGTGGGGGTGCCAGCGCCGGGCCCGGAGAATTCGGGCGCCGGAGCGCCGGTCAGGTCGAACAGGCCGTCGGACACGCCTTCAGGCATACCACGCGCGGCTCGGATCCGGCGCCAGCCGGGTGCCGGATGTTCGGCCGGATGTCAGCCTGCTCCGGTATACTCGCACACATGTTCGATTGCAGCGCATCAACGCAGGCCACCGAGGCTTTTCGGGGGATCGACGATGCGGCTGTGGCCGGGGCGATCACGGCTGCCTCGCGGGAACAGAACGCGGCATGTGCACGCGAGTTGGCCGCGATCGGGGAGCTGTATACGCGCCGCGCGCCCGAGCAGGACATCGATCGCGCAAACTGGGCCGTCGACGGGCATGCCAATGTGGTCGCCGAGGTCTCGGCGGCGTTGGGCATCAGTCGCGGCCGCGCCCGCGGGCTGCTGCGGTACGCAATCGACTTGCGCGAGCGACTGCCGCGAGTGGCGGAGGTTTTTGCCCGCGGCGACATCGACTTTCGGCTGATGGCAGCGGTGGTGAGCCGCACCGAACTGGTGGAAGATCCGGAGCTGGTCGCCAAGTTGGATGCCGCAGTGGCCAAACATGCCCACAGATGGATGCGGCTGTCGAAACCCAAACTCATCGAGCGCATCGATATGTGGGTGGCCCGGTTCGATCCGGCCGGCCGGCGCATGCCCAATCAGAACGACGACGATCGCTATGTCGAGATTGGGCCGGTGGACTCCGGTTTGGCAGGAATCTGGGCGCAACTGCGCGCCCCGGACGGGGCAGCACTGGATCGCAAACTCGACGCGTTGGCGGCCACGGTGTGCCGTAATGATCCGCGCACCAAACGGGAGCGGCGGGCTGATGCGTTCGGGACACTTGCCGCTGGATTGGACGCGATGCGCTGCGAATGCGGCTCCCCCGACTGCCCGGCCGCCTGTCGCTCAGCGGGCACCGATGTGGTCATCCATGTGCTCGCCGAGCAGGGAACCCTCACCGGTGACACGAAAGCCCCCGGCTATCTTCCCGGCTACGGCCCGATTCCGGCCACCGCGTTGCGCAAGATGGCCGCCACCGCCAAACTCAAGCCGCTGCCGATCCCGTCTGCCGATCCAGAGCTCGGTTATCGCCCCTCGGTCGCATTGGCCGAATTCGTGCGCATACGCGATCTCACGTGCCGGTTCCCCAACTGCGATGAACCGGCTGCGGTGTGCCAGATCGACCACACCGTGCCCTATCCGGTGGGCCCCACCCATCCGTCAAATCTCAAGCTGCTGTGCGTTTTTCATCACCTTTTGAAGACCTTCTACACCGGTGTGGGCGGCTGGGCGGATCGCCAACAGCCTGATGGCACCGTGACCTGGACCGCACCCAGTGGTCAGACCTACACCACCATCCCGACCGGGAGCATCTTCTTTCCCGTCTTGTCCACCCCCACCGGGAGACTGGTGCTGCCCGACCGGGTCCCAGCGCCCGACACCGTGCGGGGAGTGATGATGCCGCGCCGCCAACGGCCTCGCGCGGCTGAACACCGCTACCGCATCACCTGGGAACGACGCATCAATGAGGAGCGTCTGGCCCAAGAACACCAGAAACGTGCGGCCGAACGTACCCGAAACGACGAACCGCCGCCGTTCTGAGCGAACCGGCTCAGCGGTGCACGATCACCCCGCGGATGTTCTTGCCGTCGCGCAGATCCTGGTAGCCCTCGTTGACCTGCTCCAGGGTGTAGCGGCGGGTGACCAACTCGTCGAGCTTGAGTTTGCCGGCGTCGTAGAGGCGCAGCAGCCGCACGATGTCGTACTGCGGGTTGGCCCCGCCGAACAGGGTGCCCTTGATGGTCTTGCCGAACAGCGCGAGCTGCGACCCCGAGATGTGCACGTCGAGGCTCTCCAGCTTCGCCAGCGCGGCGATCACCACGGTGCCGCCCTTGCCGATGGTGTTGAACGCCGCGGTGGTGACGGCCTCGTCCAGATCGCCGACGGTGATCAGCGCCTGATCGGCCATCTGACCCCAAGTGAGCTCGGCGACCGTGACCATCGCCTCCTCGGCGGTGGCGAAGGCGTGGGTGGCGCCCAGCTTGAGCGCGGTCTCGCGCTTGAACTCCACCGGGTCGACCGCGACGACGTACTTGGCACCGGCGTGGGCGGCGCCCTGCACCGCGTTGATGCCGACCCCGCCGACGCCGTAGACCACCACGGTGTCCCCGGCGCGCACCCCACCGTCGTAGTTGGCGCTCGCCCAGCCGGTGGGCACCCCGCAGCCGACCAGCACCGCGGTCTGAAGCGGTAGCCAGTCGTCGACTTTGACCACCGAGTGCTGCGAGACGGTCGCGCGCTCGGCGAAGGTGCCCAGCATGCAGAAGCCGCCGTAATCGGTGCCGCCGGAATGAAATCGGAAGGTGCCGTCGGGCATGCAGCCCTCCAGGATGGTCGCCCCCATGTCGCACAGGTTCTGCCGGCCGGTCGAGCAGTACCGGCAGGTTCCGCAGCTGGGGATGAAGCAGCACACCACGTGATCGCCGGGGGCGACCTTGGTGACACCGGGACCGACGTCTTCGATGATGCCGGAGCCCTCGTGTCCGCCAACGATCGGGAATCGCGCGGGCCAGTCGCCGTCGGCCAGGTGCAGATCCGAATGACACAGCCCGGCGGCGGTGAATTTGATCAGCACCTCGCCCGGCCCTGGCCCGTCCAGATCCAGCTCCATGATCTCGAACGGCTGGTTGGGCGCATGAGCCACGGCAGCAATTGTTTTCATGGGTGTCATCCAACCGCTCCGGTTGACCGCGGTGACCCGATTCAGCCGGATTGCGTCACAAAGTCGATCAGCTCTTCGACCCGGCCGATCAGCTCCGGCTCCAGGTCGGTCCAGTCGCGCACCCGGCCGCGGATGCGCTGCCACGCCGCGGCGATGTCGGCCTGTCCGTTGTGCGGCCAGCCCAGGGCGGCGCAGATACCGTGTTTCCACTCGATGCTGCGCGGGATGGTCGGCCAGTTCCGCAAGCCGAGCCGCCCGGGCTTCACCGCCTGCCAGATGTCGACGTAGGGGTGGCCGACGATCAGGGTGTGCGCACCGCCCGGCCCGCGGCGTACCGCCTCGGCGATGCGGGTCTCCTTCGAACCCGATACCAGGTGGTCGACCAGCACGCCGAGCCGCCTCCCGGGGCCCGGCTGGAATTCGGCCACGATGCCGGCCAGGTCGTCGATGCCACCGAGGTATTCGACGACGACGCCCTCGATGCGCAGATCGTCGCCCCAGACCTGTTCGACGAGCTCGGCGTCGTGGCGACCCTCGACGTAGATCCGGCTGGCCAGCGCCACTCTGGCGCGCGCGCCCGGTACCGCCACCGAGCCCGACGCGGTGCGAGCGGGCGCTTGAGGTGCGGCCGGTCGCGGCTCGGTGAGGATCACCGGCTTGCCGTCGATCAGGTAGCCGGGCCCGAGCGGGAAGCCGCGGGTGCGGCCATGCCGATCCTCCAGCTCGATGCGGCCGTATTCGACACGCGTCACGGCGCCGACGTAACCGGTCTGGGCGTCTTCGACGACCATGCCGCGCTGCACCGGCACCTCGGTGGAACGGATCTTGCGGGCGCTGTGCGGGTTGTCGGCGAGGATGTCGGTTCCATAGCGGTCGGCCACCCGAGGCAGCCTAGGGCCGCCGACCCCGCCGCGGGGCGAACCGGCCGCGCGATTCCGACGACTTTTTCGGCGGGGTTGCGCCACGAGGCCCTGCGAACGCCGCCAGTCACTTCTGCCACTTAAGCAACAATTGCCTCAGAAACAACAATAGTCACTCAAAATAGTCTTAATTTCTAAGAGATCTCTCGCAACATACGTATCAATAACAACAGCGTTAACTCTAGCCACTCTAAATGACTACTACATCAGCTAATGACACCAATCCCATTTGCATCTTTAGCTATTCAAAATGTGCAATTTCATCATTTATCGCGTTATGCTCGTAAACCTCACTGATAGACAACTATCACGGAGGTTGTGATATGCACCGGAACACGGCACGGCGTGTCGTGCAGTTCGGTAGTCGGCGTCTCGCGTGGGCCGCGTCCGGGCTGATCACCGGGGGGATCATGGGCGGACTACTGGCGCCGGCAGGTGTCGCCCGCGCCGACAGCAACATGTTGATGGGTTGGGACGCCGTCGCCCAATGCGAATCGGGCGGCAACTGGGCCGCCGACACCGGCAACGGCTTCTACGGCGGGCTGCAGTTCAAACCGTCGACGTGGCGCGCATTCGGTGGTGTCGGACTGCCGTCGAAGGCGTCGCGCGAAGAACAGATCGCCGTCGCCAACCGGGTGCTCGATGAACAGGGACCGTATGCCTGGCCGAAATGCGGTCCCGGCAAGGTATTCCCGTCGTCGGTGAAGGGCTGGGTGCCGCCGGCGATGCGCCAGTTGCTCAAGCCGTTCTGGTGAGCCCGGCTACTTCGGTGCCAACACCGCCTGGGTCTGGGTGACCCGGGCGACCAGTTTGCCGTTGTCGTCGGTCAGGTCGGTCTGCACCACGATCGTGGTCCGTCCGACGTGCAGCGGAAGGCTGGTCGCGGTGACGGTGCCGTCGCGGACCGCGCGGAAGAAATTGGTTTTCGATTCGATGGTCGAGGTGCTGGCGCCCTGCGGCAAGTTGGCGACCGCGCACACCGCACCGACGGTGTCGGCGAACGCCATCAGCGCTCCCCCATGCAGGATTCCCGCGGTGGTGCAGCGTTCCGGCGCCCACGCCATGGTGGCGGTCACCTGCTGCGGTGTCAGGTCGGTGACGTCGATCTGGAGGGCCGACGCGAACGGCATGCTGGAGACCACCAGCCGGGCGAACTCAACCGAATCCATGCCCGATAGCCTTGCCGACACCGTTGCCGATGTCTACCGGCCTCAGCGCGGCTGGGGCGGCACGTCCATCCCGGATTCCTTGCGCTGCGCCGCGGTGATCGGCGCCGGGGCGTCGGTCAGCGGGTCGATGCCACCACCGGACTTCGGGAACGCGATGACCTCGCGGATCGAGTCGACGCCGGCCAGCAACGCCACCACCCGGTCCCAGCCGAACGCCAGCCCGCCGTGCGGCGGTGCACCGAAACTGAAGGCGTCCAACAGGAATCCGAATTTCTCGTTCGCCGCCGCCTCATCGATCCCCATCACCTTGAAGACCTGCTGCTGGACGTCGCGGCGGTGGATACGGATCGAGCCGCCGCCGATCTCGTTGCCGTTGCACACCACGTCGTAGGCGTCGGCCAGCACCGCACCCGGGTCGGATTCCACGCTGTCGGCGTGTTCGGGCTTGGGCGAGGTGAACGCATGGTGCACCGCGGTCCATGCCCCGGAGCCCACGGCGACGTCTCCGGCGGCGGTGGCGTCGTCGGCGGGCTCGAACAGCGGCGGGTCCACCACCCAGGTGAACGCCCAGGCGTCCGGGTCGATCAGGTCGAGCCGGCGGGCGATCTCGCCGCGGGCCGCGCCCAGCAGCGCCCGGGACGGTTTGGCAAGCCCCGCCGCGAAGAAGATGCAGTCGCCCGGAGCGGCCCCGACGTGTCCGGCCAGTCCGGCGCGTTCGGCATCGGTGAGGTTCTTGGCCACCGGTCCGGACAGTTCGCCGTCCTGGCCGACCAGCACATAGGCCAGGCCCTTGGCCCCGCGCTGCTTGGCCCACTCCTGCCAGCCGTCCAGCGTGCGCCGCGGCTGTGATGCCCCGCCCGGCATCACCACCGCACCCACGTACGGGGCCTGGAAGACCCGGAAGGTGGTGTCTTTGAAGAACGCGGTGCACTCCACCAGTTCCAGACCGAACCGCAGGTCGGGTTTGTCGGAGCCGAACCGGCGCATCGCGTCGGCGTAGGTCATCCGCGGCAGCGGGGTCGGCAGGTCATAGCCGATCAACGCCCACAGCGCCGTGAGCACCTGTTCGGCGATGCCGATCACGTCCTCGGCGTCGACGAAGCTCATCTCCAGGTCCAGCTGGGTGAACTCCGGCTGCCGGTCGGCGCGGAAGTCCTCGTCGCGGTAGCAGCGGGCGATCTGATAGTAGCGTTCCATCCCGGCCACCATCAGCAGCTGCTTGAACAGCTGCGGGCTCTGCGGCAGCGCGTAGAACGAGCCGGGCTGCAGCCGCGCCGGCACCAGGAAGTCACGCGCGCCCTCCGGGGTGGAACGGGTCAGCGTGGGGGTCTCGATCTCGACGAAGCCGTGCTCGCCCAACACCGTTCGGGCCGCTGCGTTGACTCTCGACCGCAGCCGCAGCGCGGCCCCGGGGCCGTTCTCACGGCGCAGATCCAGGTAGCGGTGCCGCAGCCGTGCCTCTTCGCCGACCGGTTCGTCGAGCTGGAACGGCAGCGGTGCCGCTTCGTTGAGGACCGTCAGCTCCGACGCGTTGACTTCGATGGCGCCGGTGGGCAGGTCGGGGTTCGCGTTGCCTTCGGGGCGGACTTCGACGGCACCGGTGACCGCGACGCAGAATTCGGCGCGTAGCCGGTGGGCCTGCTCCAGCACCGCCGGGTCGCGAAACACCACCTGCGCCACCCCGGAGGCGTCCCGCAGGTCGATGAAGATGACCCCGCCGTGGTCGCGTCGGCGTGCCACCCAGCCGGCAAGGGTGACACTGCGCCCGGCGTCGGTGGCCCGCAATGAGCCGGCGTCGTGGCTGCGCAGCACTAAAACCCCCTGGTTTGAGGACGGTCAGGTAACGGTTCGACGGTGGCCAAGTCTAGAGGCATCGCTGCCCTGCCCCGCGCCGCCCGGTGCTTTAAGCTGGCTCACTGTGACCAACGGGACCGATGACGTCGACTTCGACTACGACTACGAGGACGACGAGGAAGTCGCCACCCCAAAGCAGTCCAACAGCCTCAAATGGGGGCTGGCCGCCGTGGTGGTGCTGGCCGTGGTCGCTCTGGTGCTGGTCGCGGTGGTGCTGCTGGGCGGGGACCCTGGCAAGGGTTCGATGGCTGACGGCGGGAGTTCCAGCCGCAATGCGGCCGCCTCGGGCATCGCCAGCGCGGACGACACCGGCCCGGTGGCGATCATCATGAGCGACCCCAGTTGCACCGCGTGGGGGTCGATCAGCAGCAACCTGTCCAACACGCTGTCGCTGCTCGGGCATGGCAAATGGAATGAGCGCGATCAGTCGATCCCGGCCTCGGCGTGGAACGACGAACAGAAGAAGGAGTACCTGGCCGCCGGGCAGGTGGTGCGTAACGCCGCCGCGCAGACCGTCGGGCTGGTGAAGCTCACCCCGCACCGGGTGATGCGCGAGCTCTACGAGCAGTTCATTGCCTATGCCCGCGCGTTCGTGGAGCACATTCCCACCTACACCGAACGCGACGCCGCGCTGGCCGGTACCGCGCACAGCGCGGCCTCGGCGCTGGCGGCGATCTGCGCGGCCGCCAACAACGGATCGGCGGCCACCCGCGCGCCGCTGGTCGAGGCACAGTCCGCGCCCACCAAGACCGCCCCACCGGGGAACCCCACCAACCCGCAGCGCTACCTGACCGGGCCCAACCCGGTCTGCGCCGATTGGAAAGCGGCACTGGACAAATTCGGCGCCGACACCGCCGAATGGACGGAGATCGACCCGAGCATCCCGGGAACCTATTGGAATCCCCAGCAGAAGGCGATCAACCTGGCGGTCGGCCCGGTGATGATCAGCCTGGCCAACAAGATGCAGCAGCTGGGTCGCCGCAGCAACAACCCCACCCTCCAGGATTTCGCGGAGCTGTCCGCGCAGTACCGGCGGGCGTTCGTGCTGGCGCTGCCGACCTACGACCCGTCGGACAACTACCTGGCCAACGCCGCGACCTTCATCTCCACCACGGTGCTGGGCGGGTGCGCCTCGATAGCGGTGGCCGGGCGGTAACCCGCCCGGCGCGCTGAACCGACCTCTCTAACGCCAAGAACCGGCGCAGCCCGCAGGCTGCACCGGTTCTCGGCTGTGTTCTGGCTTGGATCAGGCCCAGCTGGAGCCCACCGAGGCGTCGGTGTTGGCCATGTTGTTGCCGGCGGTCTGCACCTTCTGACCGTGGGCGTTGGCCTGCTCGTAGATCACCGCGAAATTGCGGCCCAACTGCGCCACGAACTCCTGGCAGGCCACCGAACCGGCGCCACCCCAGAAATCCCCGGCCGCCAACACGTCATGCACGATCGCCTGGTGCTCGGCCTCCAACGAGGCAGCCTGAGCACGGATCAACGCACCGTGGGCATTCACATCACCGAACTGGTAATTGATCGACATAGTTGCTCTCCTTGGCCCTTCTAGCTCGACAGGATCTGCTGGGAAGCAGCTTCCTGCTGCTCGTAGTGGTTGGCGTCACGGATCAACCCATCGCGCACCCCGTGCAGCATGTTCACGATGTTGCGAAACGCCGTCTGCATCTGACCCATGGTGTCCAGGGAGCGCATCGACGCCGCCCCACTCCAGCCCGCACCGGCGATGTTCTGCGACGACGCCCACATCCGGCGCGCCTCATCCTCCACCGTCTGCGCGTGAACGTCGAAACGCCCCGCCATCGCCCGCATCGCATCCGGGTCGGTCATAAAACGAGTTGCCATGAAAATCTCTCCTTCTTGCTCGGAATTCGTTGTGGTGCCGGGCGGCGGCCCGGCGGACACGTGTGGTTCAGGCCCCTTCCGTTACCCGCCGGCCGGCGAACGGGGCATAACTTTGGGGGCTTTGGCGGCGACTGCGCCGAGTCCGCGTCCGGCCATCGCACCCATCAGCGCGTTGCCGAACGGACCGCCCGGCAGCCCGGACGATCCCGACATCGTCTGAATGGGAGCGCTCACCGTGGTGGACGGCAGCACCGGTGCGGCACGAACCATGCCGTCGGCGGCCATCGACCAGGCTTGCGGCACCTTCAGCGCGCCCATCGAAGCGGCCTGGCCGAGCTTGGCGGAGATGGCGTTGGTCGCCGAGCTGAAGTGGCCGGCCAGTACGCCGACCGCGCCCTGCAGCTTGTCGTTGACGAAGTCGCCGATCTGGGTCATCAGGGTGCCGGTGCCGGCCGCGCCGGCGGACTGGCCGGCCAGCGCGCCCGTGCCGCCCATCGCGCCCATCCGGGCCATCTGCATGAGCAGCATCGGCAGGATTCGCGCCGCCATCATGGCGGGCATGCTCATCGTGTTGATGGGCGACATCACCTGGCTCAGCTGGGTGGCGAGCAGGGTCTCGTCGATGCCGGTGGTCGGGATGCCCATCGAATCCATGATCCCGCCGATCGTCGACAGGTTGTATCCCGGGTTGACGGGCGGGGTCCCGCCGTCACCGGGGATGGGCGCTCCGGTGGAGGTGTCCGCGGCCGAGCCCGGTTGCGTCGCCTGAGCAGAGTTCGGCGGCGCCGACTGGGCCTGCAGCAGGTTGTTGTTGGCTTGGGCCGACATGTTATAGGTGTCCATCGCGGCGCCGTCCTGCGCCCACATCGCTTCGTACTGGGCTTCGGTCGCCGCGATCGCCGGGGTGTTCTGCCCGAAGAAGTTGGTCGAGATCAACGCCATGAGCATGGCCCGGTTCGCCGCGATCACCGGCGGCGGCACCGAACCGGACCTGGCCGCTTCGAACAGCGCGGCCGCCTGACTGGCCAACGCAGCGTTCTGGGTGGCGTTGGCCGACGCCTGCTGTAGCCAGGCCACATAGGGCGCAACCGACGAGGACGCCGCAGCCGACCCCATACCCGTCCAGGTCGAGGTCAGATTGGTGACCACCGAATGCGTCGCCGTCGCCGACGTCGACAACTCGGCGGCCAGATTGGCCCAAGCCGTCGCCGCCTCCAGCAGAGGCGCCGAACCCGGCCCGGTATATATCAAGCCGGAGTTGATCTCCGGCGGGAACATACTGAAGCTCATTGACGCGCCTCGACTCAGCCGGCCGACGCAGCGTTGGCGGCCTCAGTGAGGGCGTAGGCGTTGGAGTTCCCGCTGAGGGTGGCCACGATCTGCTGGTGAACAGCCGCAGCCTGGGCGCTGACCTGCTGGAACAGCTGAGCGTGGGTGGCGAATTGGGCAGCAGTCATCGCCGAGACCATGTCGGCGGCGGGCGGCACCACACCGGTGGTGGGAGCGGCCGCGGCAGCCAAGCCCGCGGTCATAGAGTCACCGATTCCCGACAGGCTGCCCGCAGCCGCCGTCAGAACCTCCGGCTGAGCGGTTACGAATGACATCTTTCCTCCTGGAACCTGAAGCGATGTGGTGTTACGCGATCGAAGTCTGGGTCAGTAGTTGACGCACGTCACTCTAGCCGACGTCGTCTAATAACGATCTGATAAAGCTGTGGCTGCCGATGCCAGCGAGAGCCCCGGCCATGTGCCATACCAGGGGGTAACAACACGAGCTGACGCGTTCACCGGGCAGACGACCTCTCCGTAAATCTGCGGCATAAGGCTGTGGCGGCCGTTGCGGGTGTGGTCCCACCGCAGCCGGAAGCAGAACGTAACACCGGCACCACCGCCCCGTACAGCACCGCGACAAACATTCAGTAAAGGTTTGGGAACCGGTCAGCCAAGATCGTCTTTGGTTAACGAACTCCCTGGATTCGCCACGGTAACCGGGCTCAACCCACCCGGCTGCCCGTGCGGGTATGCAAAGCTAAGGATGCTCACAAGGCGGCCGGCCGGTGACCAGGAACCTACGGAAATTCCACGGAGCGTGCGATGACCTTCAACGAAGGTATGCAGATTGATACCAGCACCACCTCATCTGGCGGGGGCGGCCGTGGGATCGCCATCGGCGGTGGTGTCGCCGGGCTGGTGATCATGGTGGTGGCGCTGCTGCTCGGGGCGGATCCCGGCGACGTGCTCAGCCAGCAGCCGGTGGATCGCGGGCAGTACACCGCGCCGGGGTTCGACCTCAGCAAGTGCCGCACCGGTGAGGACGCCAACAGGTACGTGCAGTGCCGGGTGGTGGCGACCGCCAACTCGGTCGACGCGGTGTGGTCGGAGCTGCTACCCGGTTACAGCCGTCCGCAGGTGCAGTTGTTCAGCGGCCAGACCTCCACCGCCTGCGGAGCGGCCACCAGTGCCGTCGGGCCGTTCTATTGCCCGGGCGACCAGACCGCCTATTTCGACACCGATTTCTTCCAGGTGCTCGTCGACCAGTTCGGCTCCAGCAGCGGGCCGCTGGCCCAGGAGTATGTGGTGGCCCACGAGTTCGGCCACCACGTGCAGAACCTCCGCGGCGTGCTCGGCCGGGCCCAGCATGGTGCGCAGGGCGCGACCGGCGCCGGGGTGCGCACTGAGCTGCAGGCCGACTGCTACGCCGGGGTGTGGGCGCATTACGCCGCGGTGACCAAGCAGAAGAGCACCGGGGTTCCGTTCCTCAAGCCGCTGACCGACGACGACATCCGCGACGCGCTGTCCGCGGCATCGTCGGTGGGTGACGACCGCATCCAGGAGGCCGCGACCGGCCGCGTCAACCCGGAGTCCTGGACGCACGGCGCATCGGCCCAGCGGCAGCACTGGTTCACCGTCGGCTACCAGACCGGGGACCCCAACCAGTGCGACACCTTCGCCGCAGCCGACCTGGGTTAGCGGCAGCTCCGGGTCAGCCGAGCAGGCTGCGCAACTCGGCGCGGCCCGACTCGTCGAGCGGCAACAGTGGGCGCCGCGGCGCACCGGCCGGCACCCCGAGCAGCTCCAGGCCGGCCTTGACCGTGGTCGCCAGCCCGCCCGCCACGATGAACGTCAGCAGCGGCTTCAGGTCGTCGTAGAGTGCCTGCGCGGCGTCGAGGTCGCCCGCGGTGACCGCGGTATAGAGGTCCAGGCACGGCTTGGCACGCAGGTTGGGGGCCGCGGTGCACCAGCCGGCCGCTCCGGCGCGCAGCGCGTCGAGGACCAGCGGGTTGCTGCCGTTGAAGAACGGCAGCCGCCCGTCGGAGAGCTCGGCGATGCGCAGCATCCGGGTCAGATCACCGGTGGACTCCTTGACCATGGTGACGTGCTCGATGTCCTCGAACATCCCCACCAACAGCTCGGGGCTCATGTCCACTCCCGAGGTGGCCGGGTTGTTGTAGGCGACGATGTCGATGTCGACGGCGCCGGACACCGCCGCGTAGTGCGTGGTGATCTCCAGCTCGGAGAGCTTCCAGTAGGACACCGGCGCGACCATCACCGCGTCGGCACCGGCCTGCGCGGCGTAGCGGGCGCGGCGCACCGTCGTCGCGGTGGTCAGGTCCGAGACCCCGACCAGCACCGGCAACCGCCCGGCCACCGCCGCGACGGAGGCGTCGACGACGGTGTCGAACTCGCGTTCGTTGAGGTAGGCGAGCTCACCGGTGCTGCCCAATGGAGCGATGGCATGCACACCGGCGTCGACGAGGCGGTCGATGACGGCGGACAACACCGCGGTGTCGATACCGTCGTCGGCGAACGGTGTGATCGGGTAGCCGATGATGCCGTGCAAGGGTGCTGCCACGAACTGCTCCTTTGGTTATCAGGTGATCGCGTCGGGGTGGCCGGCCAGCGCCCGTCGGGCGTAGTAGGCGAAATTGGCGACGCTGCGGTTGGGCAGCAGGGTCCAGTCGTGGGCTTCGCGGGCCAGCCTTTCGGGGAGTTCCTTGATGGTGCCGGCGGCCATGGCGGCCAGTTGCAGCGCGGCGGCGCGTTCGATCAGCACCGCCAGCGAGCACGCCTCCTCGACGCTGGCACCGGCCACGATCTGACCGTGGTGCGCCAACAGGATCGCCTTTTTGTCGCCCAGGGCCTGCGAGATGATCTCGCCTTCCTCATTGCCGACCGGAACCCCGGGCCAGGTCGGCAGGAACGCGCAGTCGTCGTAGAGCGGAGTGGTGTCCATGTGCGAGATGACCAGTGGGGTCTCCAGCATCGACAGGGCGGCCACATGGAATGGGTGGGTGTGCACGATGCACTGCACGTCGGGGCGCACCCGGTAGATCCAGCTGTGGAATCGGTTGGCGGGGTTGGCCATTCCCTCGCCTTGCAGGACGTTGAGGTCTTCGTCGACGAGCAACAGGTTGTCTTGCGTGATCTCGTCGAAGCCCAAGCCGAGCCGCTGGGTGTAGTAGGTGCCGGGCGCCTCCGCGCGGGCGGTGATCTGCCCGGCCAGCCCCGAGTCGTGACCGCGGTCGAACAGCGCCCGGCAGGTCAGCGCCAGTTTCTGGCGGATGGACCAGCTGTCCTGCCCGACATTCGCCGCGAAGCGCCGTTCCGCCTGCTCCATCAGATCGGACTTGGAGTCGTCGAACGTGCTGGCCATGGCAGCTCCTCGGTAGGCAGCAGATGACACAACCGTAGTCGATAGGACACCTTGTGTCATACCGTTGTGTCATCATGTCCAGCATGACGGCACTGTTGCGTAACGTCCGCAAGCAGCGAGGACTCACCCTCGAGGGCCTCGCCGAGCGGACCGGGCTGACCAAGAGTTACCTGTCCAAGATCGAACGCAGCCGCAGCACGCCGTCGATCGCGACGGCCATCAAGGTGGCCCGGGCGCTGGATGTCGATGTGGCACAACTGTTCGCCGAACGCGGTGACGAGGACAACATTGCCGTCGACCGCGCCGCCGACCGCAGCGCCGATCGGCAACGCTATCGGGCGATCGCCTCGGGCATGCTGGGAAAAACGATGTCCCCGTTCGTGCTACGTCCCGGCGCTACCCGAACCTCCCACCCGCTGCGCTCGCAGCATGGCGGCCAGGAATTCGTGTTCGTCCACTCCGGCACCGTCGAGCTGGCATACGGCGATGAGAGCTGGACCCTGGCGGCCGGCGACAGCGCCTACTTCGACGCCTCGGTCAGTCACCGCATCCGTGCCGTGGGCGGCGAACCCGCCGAGGTCGTCGTCGTGACCACCGACGGAACCGGCGCGCGGTGAACACCGAACTGCTGTTCTCCTACGGCACCTTGCGGCTGCCCGAGGTACAGCGCAACACCTTCGGACGCGAACTCGACGGCCGGCCCGACGCCATCATCGGCTACGACCTGGACTACGTGACGATCACCGACCCCGAGGTGGTGGCGCTCAGCGGCAGCGACCGCCACCCGATCCTGCGCCCGTCGGCGGCGCCCGACGCAGCGGTCAGCGGCACGGTATTCGCCATCAGCACCGCCGAACTGGCCGCCGCCGACGACTACGAAGTCGACGCCTACCGACGGATCTCGGTCCCGCTGCGCTCCGGCGCGCGGGCGTGGGTCTACGTCTTCGCCGAGTGAGCCGGCATCACCACGGCCGGGTCGAGCAGGTCACCCCGCTGCCACCCTGTTGGGAGACCACCACTTCACCGTCAACGGCGATCTCGCAGTGGAACTCGGGGTTGATCCGCAATCCCCCGCTGGCGGTGACCAGCGCCCACTGGCCCGGGTCGGCCAGTGTCGCGGTGTAGACCAGTGGTTGTCCGCCGCCGATCGGCACGCGGACGGTCTCCAGATACTCCGAGGAGTTGGCGTTGTAGGCCGCCATGCTCGGCGGGTCGGTCTTGATGTAGGAGATGTTGCCGGTCAGGTCGCTGGTGGCGGTGATGGTGTAGGTGACCTCGTGGCCCCCGGTCGTGCCCTTCGCCGGGGTCTCCCCCGCCTTCGGGGCCTCGCCCGCCGCCTTCGGGGCCTCACCCGAGGGTTCGGGCGCATTCTCCGCCGGGGCAGGCGCCGGCGATTCCGCCGAAGAATCCGTCGAGGGCGTCGGCTCCGCCAGTGACGTCGCCGGGCCGGCCAGCACTCCGGCCACCGCCGCAAGCAGCGTCGCGCCGAGTACGGCTGTCACATTCCGCATGGTCGTCATACCGCGTCACGGTACCGGAGTGCCAGAAGTGCCAGATGAGCGTTTGTCGACTCGGGACCTAAAGCGATCTGCGGGCGGTCCTCAACGCGGCAGCCGCCGCAGGACTTCGTCGACCACGCCGTCGATCGGCACATCATGCTGTTCGCCGGTGGCCAGATTCTTGACGCCGACGGTGCCGGCTTCCAGGTCGCGGTCCCCGGCCACCAGTGCCAGCACGGCGCCGGAGCGGTCGGCGGCGCGCATCGCGCCCTTGAGCCCGCGGTCACCGTAGGCCAGATCCACCCGTACCCCGGCGGCGCGCAGTTGGCCGGCCAGCACCGCCAGTCGAAGTTTGGCCGCCTCGGACAGTCCCACCCCGAACACGTCGCAGCGGGCGGTCGCGCCGACGGCCTTGCCCTCGGCGGCCAGCGCCAGCAGCGTGCGGTCCACCCCGAGCCCGAAGCCGATCCCGGACAGGTCCTGCCCGCCGAGTTGGCGCATCAGTCCGTCGTAGCGGCCGCCGCCGCCGATCCCCGATTGCGCGCCGAGCCCGTCATGAACGAACTCGAAGGTGGTCTTGGTGTAGTAGTCCAAACCGCGCACCATGCGTGGGTTGATCTCGTACCGCACGCCCAGGGCGTTCAGGTGTGCCAGCACCGTGTCGAAATGCGCTTTGGCCCCGGTTGAGAGGTGGTCGAGCATCAGCGGGGCGTCCGCGGTCATCTCTTTGATCTCCGCGCGCTTGTCGTCGAGCACCCGCAGCGGGTTGAGCTGGGCGCGCCGTCGAGTCTCCTCGTCGAGGTCGAGGCCGAATAGGAACTGCTGCAACAACTCTCGGTAAGCCGGCCGGCAGGTGTCGTCACCGAGCGAGGTGATCTCCAGCCGGAAGCCGTCCAAGCCCAGCGAACGGAAACCGGCATCGGCGACCGCGATCACCTCGGCGTCCAGCGCCGGATCGTCGACCCCGATGGCCTCCACCCCGACCTGCTGCAGTTGCCGGTACCGGCCGGCCTGCGGACGCTCGTAGCGGAAGAACGGCCCCGCGTAGCACAGCTTGACCGGCAGTTGACCGCGGTCCAGCCCATGCTCGATCACCGCGCGCACCACCCCGGCGGTGCCCTCGGGGCGCAGCGTCACCGACCGGTTGCCGCGATCGGCAAAGGTGTACATCTCCTTGGAGACCACGTCGGTGGACTCCCCCACTCCGCGGGCGAACAGCGCGGTGTCCTCGAAGATCGGCAGCTCGATGTCGCCGTAGCCGGCACGGCGGGCCGCCGTCAACAATCCGTCGCGCACCGCGACGAAGCCCGCCGAAGCGGGCGGCACGTAATCGGGCACCCCCTTGGGGGCGGCAAAGGTGCTCACGCGCTCAGCCCTTCCAGGAACGGGTTGAACCGGCGTTCGGCGCCGATGGTGGTGGTGGGTCCGTGGCCGGGCAGCACCACGGTGGCGTCGTCGAGGCACAGCAGCTTGTCGACGATCGAGTTCATCAGATCGCGGCCGCTACCGCCGGGCAGGTCGGTGCGCCCGACCGAGTTCTGGAACAGGGTGTCCCCGCTGAACACCACCTCGGTGGCGTCACCGTCGACCCGGAAGACCACCGAACCGCGGGTATGCCCGGGAGTGAAATCGACGGTGACCGTGGTGTCGCCCAGGCCGATCTTGTCCCCGTCGCGATCCAGTTCGACCAGCTGTTTGGGTTCGGAGAACATCACCTTGCTCAAGACGCCGAACAGCGCCTGGCCCGGCAGCGTGCCCAGAGACCGCAGTGGATCGGTGAGCATGAAGCGGTCCTCGGGGTGGATGTAGGTCGGGCAGCCATAGGTGTCGGAGACCTTCTGCGCCGACCAGATGTGGTCGATGTGGCCGTGGGTGAGCAGCACCGCCGACGGCGTCAGCCGATTCTCGTCGAGGATGTGGCGCAGCCGGGACATCGCGCGCTGCCCAGGGTCGACGACGATCGCGTCGGCGCCTTGCCGCTGCGCCACGACGTAGCAGTTGCACGCCAGCATTCCGGCGGGGAATCCGGTGACCAACACGTGCACCAGTTTCCCATTGCGCGCCGTTGCGGCATGGACGTGGGCGGTGCTGGCAGACTTTGGCAGACTGTAGAGCCGACTCACCCGCAAGCCAGGGAGGTATTCCGGCGGTGTCCACGAACGAAGAACGGCGCGCCCAGGCCAAGCGCAAGCTGGACGAACAGGTGCAGCAGCGCGCCGAGGCGGCACGCAAGCAGCGCCGGATACTGATGATCGCCGGCGCGGTGGTGGCCGTGGCGCTGCTGGCCGGCGTGGTGTTCGTGGTGCTGCGCGACGACGGCGATACCGGCAACATCAACGCCGTCCCGACCTCGGAGACCTCCGACGCTCCCGCGCCGTCCCCCGGCGAGCCCGGTCAGCTGCCGAAGTTCACCGCCTCGCCCACCCTGGGCGCCGACTGCCAGTACCCCAAAGCCCGTCCGGCCAGCAAGCCGGTCGAGCCGCCACGCTCCGGAAAGGTCCCGACCGAGCCGGCTGAGGTCAGCGTGTCGATGATGACCGATCAGGGCCCCATCGGGCTGATGCTCGACAACGCCCAATCACCCTGCACGGTCAACAGTTTCATCAGCCTGGGCGCCAAGGATTTCTTCGCCGACACCCAGTGCCACCGGTTGACGACGTCTCCGATGCTGAGTGTGCTGCAGTGCGGCGACCCGGCCGGCGACGGCACCGGGGGCCCGGGCTATGAGTTCGCCAACGAATACCCGACCGACCAGTACGCGCCGAACGACCCGGCCGCGCAGCAACCGGTGCGCTACCCGCGCGGCACCCTCGCGATGGCCAACGCCGGGCCGGGCACCAACGGCAGTCAGTTCTTCCTGGTCTATCAGGACTCGATGCTGCCGCCGCAGTACACGGTGTTCGGCACGATTCAGCAGGACGGGCTGGACACGCTGGACAAGATCGCCGCGGGCGGCGTCCAGGGCGGCGGCACCGACGGCCCGCCGGCCACCAAGGTGACCATCAAGTCCATCCGCGCCGACTAATCCCCCGCGAGCAGTCGCGAAAGCCCCCTTTGACGGGTGTTTTTGGGGGCTTTCGTTGGGGGCACCTCCCGCTTGCGGGGGACTGCTCGCGCCAAGAAACGCAGCTAGGCCGCCGAGGTCACCCGGTAGACGTCGTAGACGCCCTCGACGTTGCGCACCACGTTGAGCAGATGCCCGAGATGCTTCGGGTCGCCCATCTCGAAGGTGAACCGGCTGATCGCCACCCGGTCCCGCGACGTGGTGACCGAGGCCGACAATATGTTGACCTTCTCGTCGGCGAGCACCTTGGTCACGTCCGACAGCAGTCGGTGCCGGTCGAGCGCCTCGACCTGGATGGCCACCAGGAACACCGACGACGGCGACGGCGCCCACTTGACCTCGATGATCCGCTCGGCCTGCTGCCGCAGCGCGTCGGCGTTGGTGCAGTCGGTGCGATGCACCGACACCCCGCCGCCGCGGGTGACAAAGCCCATGATCTCGTCGCCAGGCACCGGGGTACAGCACTTGGCCAGCTTGGTCAGCACCCCGGAGGCACCGGGCACCGCGACACCGACGTCGTCGGTGTGCCGCTCGCGGCGCGGGATCGTCAGCGGGGTGGAGCGCTCAGCAAGGTCCTCCTCGGCCTGATCCACCCCACCGAGTTGGGCCACCAGCCGCTGCACCACGTGGTGCGCCGAGATGTGGTTCTCCCCGACCGCGGTGTAGAGCGCGGACACGTCGCTGTAGTGCAATTCGCGGGCCACCGCGACCATCGACTCACCGCTGATCAGCCGCTGCAGCGGCAACCCCATCCGGCGCACCTCGCGCGCGATCGCGTCCTTACCGGATTCCAGCGCCTCCTCGCGGCGCTCCTTGGCGAACCACTGCCGGATCTTGGCCTTGGCCCGCGGCGACACCACGAACTGCTGCCAGTCCCGGGACGGACCGGCGTTCTGGGCCTTGGAGGTGAAAACCTCGACCACTTCCCCGTTTTCCAGCTTGCGCTCCAGCGCCACCAGCCGGCCGTTGACCCGGGCCCCGATGCAGCGATGACCGACCTCGGTGTGCACGGCGTAAGCGAAGTCCACCGGGGTCGAGCCATTGGGCAGCGTGATCACGTCACCCTTCGGCGTGAAGACGAAGATCTCCTTGACAGCCAGGTCGTAGCGCAACGACTCGAGGAACTCGCCGGGGTCGGCGGCTTCCCGCTGCCAGTCCAGCAACTGGCGCATCCAGGCCATGTCGTCGATCTCGGCGGCCGCGTTCGGATGCGGAACACCGTTGCGGCCCTTGGCCTCCTTGTAGCGCCAGTGCGCGGCGATGCCGTATTCGGCGGTGCGGTGCATCTCCCGGGTACGGATCTGGATCTCCAGCGGCTTGCCCTCCGGGCCGATCACCGTGGTGTGCAGCGACTGGTAGACGCCGTAGCGGGGCTGGGCGATGTAGTCCTTGAACCGGCCGGCCATCGGCTGCCACAGCGAGTGCACCACACCGACCGCGGCGTAGCAGTCCCGGATCTCGTCGCACAGGATTCGCAGGCCCACCAGGTCGTAGATGTCGTCGAAGTCGCGGCCCCGCACGATCATCTTCTGATAGATCGACCAGTAGTGCTTGGGCCGGCCTTCGACGTTCGCGGCGATCTTCGACTTCGCCAGCGTGTTGATGATCTCGGTGCGCACTTTGGCCAGATAGGTGTCGCGTGACGGCGCCCGGTCGGCCACCAGCCGCACGATCTCCTCATACTTCTTCGGGTGCAGGATCGCGAAAGACAGATCCTCGAGCTCCCATTTGACCGTGGCCATACCCAACCGGTGTGCCAGCGGCGCAATCACTTCCAGCGTCTCGCGGGCTTTGCGGGCCTGCTTCTCCGGCGGCAGGAAGCGGATGGTCCGCATGTTGTGCAGCCGATCGGCGACCTTGATCACCAGCACCCGCGGGTCGCGCGCCATCGCGATCACCATCTTGCGGATGGTCTCGGCTTCGGCGGCAGTGCCCAGCACCACCTTGTCGAGCTTGGTCACCCCGTCGACCAGGTGGGCGACTTCGTCGCCGAACTCCCCGGCGAGCGCCTCCAGGGTGTAGCCGGTGTCTTCGACGGTGTCGTGCAACAGTGCGGCCACCAGCGTGGTGGTGTCCATCCCCAGCTCCGCCAGGATGGTGGCCACCGCCAGCGGGTGGGTGATGTAGGGGTCCCCGGAGTGCCGCAGCTGGGTGGCGTGCCGTTGTTCGGCGACCTCGTAGGCGCGTTGCAGCAACGCCAGGTTCGCCTTCGGGTAGAACTGCCGGTGCACTGCGACCAGTGGTTCCAGCACCGGGCTGAGCGCGCCGCGCTGGGCGGTGATCCGGCGGGCGATCCTGGCCCGTACCCGCCGGGAGGCACTGGTGGGCACCTTGAGCAGATCGGTGCGCTCAGTGGGCGAGTCCTGGTCCGGCGGCTGGAAGACCGCCACCGGCTGGCCGCCCTCCTGCTCACGCCGCTCGACCTCGAAGCCCTCCTCAGAGCCCACGTCGCTCACCTCCGACCACGAGAATATCGGCTAAAGCGCAAGCAGGCTGTGCAGCGGCAGCGGCGCCACCGCGGCGCGCCCGCCCATATCGGCCAACTCCAGCACCACCGCGGCCGCAGCGACCTCGGCTCCGGCGCGACGCAACAACCGTTGCGCGGCCGCCAGGGTACCGCCGGTGGCGAGCACGTCGTCGACGATCACCACCCGGCGGCCGGCCAGGTCGATCCCGTCGGCCGGGATCTCCAGCACGGCCTGGCCGTACTCGAGTTGGTAGGCCTCCGACAGCACCGGCGGCGGCAGCTTGCCGCCCTTGCGCACGGCCAGCGCACCTACGTGGAGCCGGTCGGCGATGGCCCCGGCCAGCAGAAACCCGCGGGCGTCGATGCCGGCCACCAGGTCCACTCCGGCGGCGACCTGAGCCAGCGCCGCGGTGACCGCCGCCAGTCCGGCGGCGTCGGCGAATACCGGGGTCAGGTCCTTGAACGCGATTCCGGGGGTGGGAAAGTCGGCCACCTCGCGGGTCAACGACGCGATGATCCCGGCGACATCGTCGGCCGGCCGCCCGGCGGCTTTCACTGTTGCAGCGCCCAGCGGTCCATGTTCCAGCCCGCACCCCAACGGGTGGGGTTGGCCGCGACGCCGTAGGTCTTCTTCGATGACAGCAGGGTGCGCTGCTGCCGGTAGAGCGGCAGCGTCGGCATGTCCGCCCACAGCACCGGGGCGCTCTCGGCCAGCAGCCGGACCAGGTCCGCCGGATCGGCGGTCACCGCCAGCGCGGAGATGATGCCGTCGATCTGATCGTTGTGGTACCCGGACAGATTGTTGCCGTTGCCGCTGAACAGCTCGTAGGCGTCCATCACCGACGATCCGGTCGACCCGCTACCGGTGGACCCGCCGGTGCTGGCCAGCAGTACGTCGATCTGCCCCTCCCGCAGTGACTGCGGTCCGATGCCCTCGGATGCCACCTCGGTGACGGTGACGCCGGCCGGCGCGCAGGAGGCACTGATGGCCCCGACCACCGCCGCCAATCGGGTGTTGGGGCCGCGGTAGCCGATCCGCACCGTCAGGGGTTTGCCGCCCAGCGTGTCCCGGGCGGCGTTCGGGTCGGCCTGGGCGAACTGTTGGGCTTCGGGCACGTTCTCGGCCTGGTCGAACGCGTCGTCCATGGCCGTGTTCAGCCGCGAGTTCACCATCGGCACCCCGGCGTCGCGGGCGATGACATCCCGCGGGGTGCACAGCGCCACCGCCCGGCGCGCCGGGATCTCCGCCAGCGGGCCGGAGGGAGCGAAGATCAGCTGCTCGATGCCGCCCGACGGACTGTCGCTGCTCTGGTAGTCGTCGGGGGTGATCACCGACCCGGCGGACCCGGTCGCCACGTCGACGACCTCCACCACGCGTTTGTTGACGCGGTCGGCGATGTCGGCGCCCTGCGGCCACACCGTGACCCGTCTGGTCACCGGCTTGGCGCCCCACCACAGGTCGTTGGCAACCAGCACGACGGCGCCGCCTTCGAGCACCGAGTCGATCTTGTAGGGCCCCGACGACGGGAAGTGCCCCAGATCGGCATTGGCGTCGAGTTGCCACGTGGTGTTCCAGGCATGGGCGATCTTGGCCACGACCTCCTCGGCCGGCGGTTCGTTGCCCAGGATCGCCTCGGTGATGTTCAGCCCGAGCAGGTCGTTGAGGATGTGCGACGGCATCATCGACGTCGCGGTGAACAGTTCCTCGTAGTCGACGATGTTGCGGTCGGGGAAGAACGACACCCGGGCCTTCTTGGCCCCGGGCCGGCATTCGATGTGCTCGATATCGAGGTAGCCGGCTCGGCTGGCGGCATCGAAGCCACCGAACCGCCCGGATTGCGCCGCCCAGGCCAGAACCAGGTCATCACAGGTGATCGGCTTGCCGTCGGAGTAGACCGCCGCCTCGGCGATCTGGTAGTCCAGCACCAGCGGGGCGCGGCCCACCACCGAGATGCTGCCGAAGTCGTGGTCGGCAACGATCTGCCCGTCCGGGCCGTGGTAGCCGAAGCCGGTCAGGGTCCGGGAGAACGCTTGCGGCCCAGCCGAAGCGGCGCCGGTCACCGAGGTGGTGTTGTAGGTGATCAGGCCGCCGTCGACGGCGTAGTCGATCTGATCGACGGTGGCGCTGGTACATGCCGACACCGACCAGGCGCCCAACGCGGTGGTGGTCGCCGCTACCCACGTCGCCGCGCGCCGCCAGCGGGCCGCCATCGGCGTTACCGTCCGGCGCCCGGCTTGCCGGTCGGACGCTGGGTGCGCCGGCTGGTCGGGCGGACCGGCTTGGCGCCCGGCGCCGGGGCTGCCGGCGTCGCAGCGGTGCTGACGGCCGCGTTCTCGGTCGTCTCCCCCTCGTCGACATCGGCCGCGTCGTCGGCCGGCGCGGTTTTCGAACCCGCCACGGCTTTACGCCGCCGCATCACCCGACGGTTGTGGTTCTGCACCAGTTCGGTGCGTTCTCGCAGCGTGACCAGCAGCGGTGTGGCCAGATAAATCGACGAATAGGTGCCCACGACAACGCCGACCAACTGCACCAGCGCCAGGTCCTGGAGCGTTCCCACCCCCAGCAGCCACACCGCGACCACCATCAGCGACATGATCGGCAGCGCCGAGATCAGGCTGGTGTTGATCGACCGCATGAAGGTCTGGTTGACCGCCAGGTTGGCCTCTTCGGCGAAGGTGCGCCGGGTTTTGTGCTCGAAGCCGTGGGTGTTCTCCTCGACCTTGTCGAACACGATGACGGTGTCGTAGATGGAGAACCCGAGGATGGTCAACAAGCCGATCACGGTGGCGGGAGTGACCTCGAACCCGACCAGCGAATACACCCCGGCGGTGACGACGACGTCGAAGACCATCGAGATCATCGCCGCCAGGGTCATGTACCACTCGTAGCGCACGGTGATGTAGAGCGACGCCAGCAGCAGGAACACCACCAGCGCGATCACGGCCTTCTGGGTGATCTGCCCACCCCAGGTCTCCGACACCGCCGAGTCGCTGATCGCCAGCTTGCTGGGTTGCCCGTCGGGGCCGACCGGCTGGAACGCGTCGAACAGTGCGTCGCGCAGCTTATCGGTCTGCTCGTTGGTCAGCGTCTCGGCGCGGACCTGCACGGTCGCCGAGCTGCCGTTGCCGACCACGACCACCGATTCGGGACTGCTGCCGACGGTGTCGCGGAACACCTGCTCGACCTGGGTGACCGAGGTGTCACCGCGCGGGAACGACACCTTGGTGCCGCCGGCGAAGTCGATGCCGAAGGTGAAGCCGCGGATCAGGATGCTCAGGATGGCGATCGCGACCATCGCGCCGCTGATCGCGTACCACATCCGCCGCTTACCGATGACCTCGAACGCGCCGGTGCCGGTGTAGAGCCGCGACAGGAAGCCGTGTTGCGGCGGCCGCGGGGCGCCGGTGGCCTTGCGGGCCGTCTCCTCCACGGCGGTGCCGGTCTCGGTGAGTTCGACCGCGCCTGCCTCGTCTTTCGCGGACTTCGTGGCGCGCTTCGCGCCGCTGCTGGTGCTCGGTTTGGCCATCTGGCTATCCCTGTCCCGTCGACTGGGCGGTCACCCGCGCGCCCGTTTTGGCTGCGGGTCTGCCACCCGATCTCGCCACCGCCCGCCGCTCGCGTGCGACCTGCTGCACCGCGCCGAGGCCGTTGTAGCTCGGCTTGGCCAGCGTCGGCGACTTGGACGCCAGATAGACCAGCGGCCAGGTCACCAGGAACACCACCACCAGGTCGAGGATGGTGGTCAGCCCCAGCGTGAACGCGAAGCCCTTCACCTGGCCGACCGCCAGGAAGTACAACACCGCCGCGGCCAGGAAGGTCACCGCGTTGCCGGACACGATGGTCTTGCGGGCCCGGGTCCATCCGCGTGGCACCGCGGAGCGGAAGGACCGGCCTTCGCGGATCTCGTCCTTGATGCGTTCGAAGAACACCACGAAGGAGTCGGCGGTGGTGCCGATGCCGATGATCAGGCCGGCGATGCCGGCCAGGTCGAGCGTGTAGTTGATGTATCTGCCCAATAGCACCAGGATCGCGTAGACCATGGCGCCGGCGACCACCAGCGATAGCGCGGTGAGCACCCCGAGCACCCGGTAGTAGAGCAGCGAATACACCAGCACCAGCAGCAGGCCGATCGCGCCGGCGATCAGGCCGGCCCGCAGCGACGTCATTCCCAGTGTGGCCGAGACGGTTTCGGCTTCCGAGGACTCGAACGACAGCGGCAGCGAACCGTATTTCAACACGTTGGCCAACTGGCGCGCCTCGTCCTGCGTGAACCCCGGTGAGCCGCCGGTGATCTGGGTCCGACCGCCGGGAATGGCCTCCTGGATCTGCGGTGCGCTGACCACCTGCGAGTCCAGCGTGAACGCGGTCTGGGTGCCGATGTGGGCCGCGGTGTAGTCGGCCCAGACGTCGGCCGCGCCGCTCTTGAACTGCACCTGCACGATGTTGGAGCCGCTGCGCTGGTCCATGCCCGAGCTGGCGTCGGCGATCTGGTCACCGCTGATGATCGACGGCGCCAGCAGGTAGGCGGTCTGATGGTCCTGAGAGCAGGTCACCAGCGGCAGGTCCGGGTCGTCATTGCCGGCCAGGATGTCTTCCTTGTCGCAGCGGCTGGCCTGGATCTGCAGCGCCAGCGCCTGCACCACCTTGTTGTCGCTTTGCCGCAACCGCTTCTCGGCGGCGATGCGAGCCGCCAGGCCCTGCGGCTGGCCGGGCTGGCCCGGGACGCCCGGCATGCCCGGCAGACCGGGCAGGCCCGGCAGTTGGGCACCCGGGATCGGCGGCTCGGCCGGTGCGCCCGGTTGAGTGGGCCCCGGGGTCTCGGAGACGCCCGGCGTTGTGGTCTCGGTGGTGTCCTCCGGTTCGGGGCTCTCCGAGGTGGTGCCCGGAGCGGGAGCCGGTTCCTGCGGATAGGGCCGCGGCTGAGCCGGCGGGAACAGCGGTTGCTGAAGGGGGCCGCCGTTGCCGCCCAGGGAACCCTCGCCGCCTGCACCGGAGCCGCCCGGCAGGCCCGATTCGCCCGAGGGGAGCTGGCCACCGGTGGCCGGCAACCCGGGCAGGCCGGGGCTGCCACCCGGAACACCGGGCATGCCACCCGGAGCACCGGGCACACCGCCGGGGACACCGGGCACACCGCCGGGGACACCGGGGATTCCCGGCGGGAGGCCGGGTTGCCGGGGTCCGCCGGGAAGTCCCGGCATCTGACCGCCGCCGGCCTGCTTGGCTTCCTCCACCGACACCCCGCTGATCACCGGCCTGATGTAGAGCCGGGCTGTCTGCCCGAGGGTGCGCGCTTCGTTGCCATCGCTGCCGGGCACCGTGATGACCAGGTTGCTGCCGTCGATGATGACTTCGGAGCCCGACACGCCCAGGCCGTTCACGCGCGCGCTGATGATCTGCTGCGCCTGGTTGAGCGCGTCACGGGTCGGGGCGGAGCCGTCCGGGGTGCGGGCAGTGAGCGTCACGCGAGTGCCGCCCTGCAGGTCAATGCCGAGTTTCGGCTCGGCCAGCTTGTCTCCGGTCAGGAACACCAGCAGGTAGACACCGATGAGCATTGCCAGGAACACCGCCAGACTGCGGGCAGGGCGCACCGGCGCCGAAGGCGATGCCACGTTGCTTCAGTCTCCTTCGCTCATTGCACGATGCGCACTCGCGGTCGTCGGGGCTGGTCCGCGCTCGGTCCGTTCCCGACGATTAGTTCGACTGCACCCGCAAAAGGGTACGTGCCCGGCTGCCGGGCTCGCTCGTCGGGCAGGCGTTGGGCGCGTCGGCGTCCGGCCTCATGGCGACGACCCGCTGCGCCCGGCTCCGCCGCGCTCGCGATCGTCGCTAGGCGTCTTCGGTGGCCTGCTCGACCGCCGCGTCGGCGGTGAAGTCCTCCGGCTCGATCTTGTCGCGGATCGCCAGCTTCATCCAGGTGGTCACCACGCCGGGCGCGATCTCCAGATCAACGTTGTCGTCGGTGATACCGGTGATCGTGGCCTCCATCCCGGAGGTGGTGTGGACCCGGTCCCCCACCCGCAGTGACTCGTGCAGGTCGATGGTGGCCTGCATCGCACGCTTCTGCCGCCGCGAGGCGAAGAACATAAACGCGCCCATGACGATGAGCAGCGGCAGGAAGGCAACCATGCTATTCATGACGACAACCGATCTTTCGAGTTCAGGTACTGGTCTTGCGCGCCGGTTCACGTGCGACGGCGGCTGTGATGACAACAGTCTGCCATTGTGTCGCACGACTCCGAGTCGGTACTGCGGTTGGCCCCCTAGGCTGTGGGAGAAATCGGGGGTCAGAAGTCTCGAGGGAAGGTCGGCGATGAGGAATTTCGCATGTGGTCTGGCTACCGCCGTTGCGCTGGCGGCGGCCCCCCTGGCGGTAGGTGCGATCGCGATGCCCGCCGTCGGATCGGCGGCACCGCTGGACTGCCCGGGCGGTCAGTACTGGGAGCCGAGCACCAACACCTGCATGCCACTCGGCCAGGGCCCCACGCCGCTGGACTGCGCGGAAGGCCAGTACTGGGAGCCGAGCACCAACACCTGCATGCCCCTCGGCCAGGGCCCCACGCCGCTGGACTGCCCGCCCGGCGAATGGTGGAACCCGTTCGGCAATGCCTGCCGGCCACTCGGCCAAGTCTGAACCGCCGCAACAACCGCTGAGGAGACAGCCCATGTCTGTGTCGCCACTGCAGCAGAGCCGTCACCTGGCCACCGAGATTCCCGGCCCCGGTTCGGTGCGGCTGGCAAGCCGCCGCGCGGCGGCCGTCGCTCGCGGCGTGGCCAGCACGCTGCCGGTCTACGCGGCCCGCGCCGGCGGGGGCATCGTCGAGGATGTCGACGGCAACCGGCTGATCGATCTGGGCTCGGGCATCGCGGTGACCACCGTCGGCAACGCCGCACCGCGCGTCGTCGAAGGGGTGCGCGAGCAGGCCGGTGAATTCACCCACACCTGCTTCATGGTCACGCCCTACGAGGGATATGTGGCCGTCGCCGAAGCGCTGAACCGGCTCACCCCCGGCGCCCATGAGAAGCGTTCGCTGCTACTCAATTCCGGCGCCGAAGCCCTGGAGAACGCCGTCAAGATCGCTCGCTCCTACACCCGCAAGTCGGCGGTGGTGGCGTTCGACCACGGCTACCACGGCCGCACCAACCTGACGATGGCACTGACGGCCAAGTCGATGCCGTACAAGAGCGGGTTCGGGCCGTTCGCGCCCGACATCTACCGCGCACCGACCTCCTACCCCTACCGTGACGCCCTGATCGACAAGGAGTTGGGCAGCGACGGCGAGCGGGCCGCCGAGCGCACCATCGCTGTGCTGGAGAACCAGATCGGCGCCCACAACCTGGCCGCGCTGGTCATCGAACCGATCCAGGGCGAGGGCGGGTTCATCGTTCCGGCACCGGGTTTCCTGCCCGCACTGTTGTCATGGTGCCGCGACAACGACGTGGTCTTCATCGCCGACGAGGTGCAGACCGGGTTCGCACGCACCGGGGCGATGTTCGCCTGCGAACACGAACCCATCGAGCCCGACCTGATCTGCACCGCCAAGGGCATCGGCGGCGGGCTGCCGCTGGCGGCGGTCACCGGTCGTGCCGAGATCATGGACGCTCCCCACGTCAGCGGCCTGGGCGGGACGTTCGGCGGTAACCCGCTGGCGTGTGCGGCGGCGCTGGGGGCGTTCGCCACCGTGGCCGCCGACGATCTGGTGGGCCGCGCCCGGCAGATCGAGCGGCTGGTGTTCGAGAGACTGGGCCGGCTGCAGGCCGACGATGACCGCGTCGCCGATGTTCGCGGCCGCGGCGCCATGATCGCCGTCGAGTTGGTGCGGCGCGACAGCACCGAACCGGACGCGGAGCTGACCAAGGCGCTGGCGTCGGCCTGCCACCGGGCCGGCGTGATCGTGTTGACCTGCGGCACGTTCGGCAATGTGTTGCGGTTGCTACCGCCGCTGACCATCAGCGACGAACTGCTGGCCGAGGGGTTGGACGTGCTGGCCGGCGAGCTGGGCAAGCTGTAACCGGGCCGTTCAGTCGGTCTCGAACAGTCCCTGCTCCCCGTAACCGGGCGGTATGCCCAGCCCGGCGGCTCCGGCCGGCGGGACCATGCCCAGATGCGTCCAGGCCGCCGGCGTCGCGACGCGGCCCCGCGGCGTGCGCGCGACCATCCCGGCGCGCACCAGAAACGGTTCGCAGACCTCCTCCACCGTGGCCGCTTCCTCGCCCACCGCGACCGCCAGGGTGGACACCCCGACCGGGCCGCCGCCGAAACTTCGGGTCAACGCCGACAGCACCGCCCGGTCGAGCCGGTCCAGACCCAGCTCGTCGACGTCGTAAACGGCCAGCGCGGCCTTGGCCACGTCGCGGGTGATCACCCCGTCGGCGCGCACCTCGGCGTAGTCCCGCACCCGGCGCAGCAGCCGGTTGGCGATCCGCGGGGTGCCCCGCGAGCGCCGCGCAACCTCGGCGGCCGCTTCGTCGCCGAGCTCGATGCCCAGGATCGTCGCCGATCGGGCCAACACCAGCTGCAGCTCGGCCGGCTCATAGAAATCCATGTGCGCGGTGAACCCGAACCGGTCCCGCAGCGGGCCGGTCAGCGCACCGGAGCGGGTGGTCGCCCCGACCAGCGTGAACGGCGCCACTTCCAGCGGAATCGACGTCGCCCCAGGTCCTTTGCCCACCACGACGTCGACCCGGAAATCCTCCATCGCCAGATAAAGCATCTCCTCGGCCGGCCGGGCGATGCGGTGGATCTCGTCGATGAACAACACATCGTGCTCGACCAGATTCGACAGCATCGCAGCCAGGTCGCCGGCACGTTCCAGCGCGGGCCCCGACGTCACCCGCAACGAACTGCCCAGTTCACCGGCGATGATCATTGCCAGCGACGTCTTGCCCAGCCCGGGTGGACCCGACAGCAGGATGTGATCCGGTGTGCCACCACGGTTCTTGGCGCCCTCGATCACCAGCTGCAACTGCTCGCGCACCCGGGGCTGGCCGATGAATTCGGCCAGGCTGCGCGGGCGCAGGCCCGCCTCGACATCGCCGTCGCCGACCGTCAACGCCGGCGACACCTCGCGGTCATCCGCCGTGCCGGGTTCGCTCACTTGATCTTCCCCAGCCGGCTCAGCGCGGTGCGCAGCGCGTCGGATGTGCTGGCGTCCGGAGACTCAGCCAGCACCTTGTCGATGGCGTCTTCGGCCTGTTTTGCCGCAAACCCCAGGCCGACAAGGGCTTCCACCACCGGTGCGCGCACCACATGGCCGTTGAACACGGCCCCGTCGGGGGCCGCCACCGGTCCGATCTTGTCGCGCAGTTCCAGCACCAGGCGCTCGGCGCCACGTTTGCCGATCCCGGGCACCCGCGTCAGCGCCGTGACGTCGCCGTCGGCCAGCACCCGGCGCAGCGCGGTCGCGTCGTAGACCGCCAGCGCGGCCAGCGCGATTTTGGGCCCGATCCCCGACACCCCGATCAACGTCAGAAACAGGTCCCGCGCGTCGGCGTCGGGGAATCCGTACAGCGTCATCGAGTCCTCGCGCACGATCATCGCGATGATCAACCGGGATTCGGTGCCGCGACGCAGCGTCGAGAGTGTCGCCGGAGTGGCCATCACCTTGTAGCCGACACCGGCCGCCTCGATCACCACATGGTCGAGTGCGATGTCGATGACCTCACCGCGCACCGAGGCGATCATGCCCGAGCCGCCTTGAGCTTGGCGGCATAGCGGCGTCGCTGCTCGGCGGCCATTGCCTCGGCGGCGGCCATCCGCGCGATCATCGGGGCACGCCAGCAGTGGCAGATCGCCAGCGCCAGCGCGTCAGCCGCGTCGGCGGGTGTGGGCTTCTGCTGCAATCCGAGGATTCTGGTGACCATCGCGGTCACCTGCGCCTTGTCGGCCGAGCCGTTGCCGGTCACCGCGGCCTTGACTTCGCTGGGGGTGTGGAAATGCACGTCGATGCCGCGCCGGGCCGCCGCCACCGCGATCACGCCGCCCGCCTGGGCGGTGCCCATCACGGTGGAGACGTTCTGCTGGGAGAACACCCGCTCGACGGCGACGACGTCCGGGCGGTGGGTGTCGAGCCAGTGCTCGGCGGTGTCGCTGATGATCAGCAGTCGCTGCGGCAGCGGCTGATCGGCCGGGGTGCGCACCACGTCGACGTCCAGGGCGATGACCTGGCGTCCGCTGCCGCCCTCCACCACCGACAACCCGCAGCGCGTCAGCCCGGGGTCGACACCCATCACCCGCACCGCCAACTCCCTACCGTAGTGAACATCTGTTCGAACAGTAGCGGGCGGGGGCGACAGTCCCGGGCAGGACACGCGGGGCGGCAGCGGATCGTACCGCCGTCACACCACCCGCAAGCCCGCCGGGACGGCGGCCGGGTCGCGCCAGAACGCATCGTTGACGAACCGGTTGAACAGGTCCGGGGGCAGGATGGTCTCGCGGGGCTGCGCCCTGACCTCACTGTGCACCGTGTGCAACCCCGGCGTGCCGGCCCGTTCGTCGAAGTCGGTGACGTCGTAGTCGATGTGGTCGAAGCTGTGCTCGAACATCGGCTCACCGATGAAGTCGTAGATGGCCCGCATGGTGCGGGCCGGCTCGGCGGTCAGCGTCTCGTACTGCACCACCAGCAGCCGGTCGCGCTGTGCGCCGAAACAGGCCTGTTTGAGCATGTCGTAGGCCGCGCCGACCATGCCGTCTTGTCCCACCACGCCGTTGGCGCGGGTGTAGACGGTGCCACCGGGGTTGAAGCCGAAGATCGACGACGGCGTGAACACGTTGCGCTGGATCAGCCGTTCGATGCTGTCGACCACCCACGGCAACTCCCGCACGCAGGCGATCACCTTGGCGTCCGGGAACAGCCGCGAGACCGCCGCCATCCAGCCGCACCACCCCCGGTTGGTATCGAAGACCACGTCGGCTGGGCAGTCGGCGTAGAAACTGTCGAACAGCCCGTGCAGGATGCGCTCCCGCTTGGCGTCGTCGATGAACACCGAGAACTCGTTGCGGGCGCTCATCTCGCCGAGCAGGGCGCCGAACAATCCGGCCAGCGGGCCCGACATCCCGGCTTCGAATCGCGGGTTCTGCCGCAGCAGCGCAGCCAGCAGCGTCGAGCCCGACCGGGGCAGTCCCGAGATGAAATGAATCGTCGCCACTGGCGCTACTCGGACTCGAGGGCGGCCAGCACCTCATCGGACAGGTCGACGTTGGTCCAGACGTTCTGTACGTCGTCGCTGTCTTCGAGCGCCTCGACCAGCTTGAACACCTTACGGGCGCCTTCGACGTCGACGGGGACGCTGACCGACGGCTGGAAGCTGGCCTCGGCCGAGTCGTAGTCGATGCCGGCGTCGACCAGCGCGGTGCGCACCGCCACCAGATCGCCCGGCTCGGAGATCACCTCGAAGCTCTCGCCCAGGTCGTTGACATCCTCGGCGCCGGCATCGAGCACCGCGACCAGCACGTCGTCCTCGGTCAGGCCGTTCTTCTCCAGCGTGACCGTGCCCTTGCGGCTGAACAGGTAGGCGACCGAGCCCGGGTCGGCCATGGTGCCGCCGTTGCGGGTCATCGCCACCCGCACCTCGCTGGCGGCGCGGTTGCGGTTGTCGGTCAGGCACTCGATGAGCACCGCAACCCCGTTGGGTCCGTAGCCTTCGTAGGTGATGGTCTGGTAGTCCGCGCCGCCGGCTTCCTCACCGGCACCGCGCTTGCGCGCCCGCTCGATGTTGTCGTTGGGAACCGAGTTCTTCTTGGCCTTCTGGATGGCGTCATACAACGTGGGGTTGCCCGACGGGTCACCACCGCCGACGCGCGCCGCGACCTCGATGTTCTTGATCAACCGAGCGAAGTTCTTGCCGCGACGAGCGTCGATGACGGCCTTCTTGTGCTTGGTGGTGGCCCACTTGGAATGGCCGCTCATGCCGCCCTACCTCACTGTTACTGGAGAAAAGTTCGCGTGCCGAGTCTACGGCCACCGTGTCGGTGCGGCCGCACCGTGCGCGGTACTTGCTGCGCCAATCACGCTCGCGCCGGCGATAACCGTGATAATTATGAGATCACTCACAACGTTGTGGAGGTCTTTATGCCCCCGACAACCTGTGCAATCGCAGTGTGAAATCTAAGAATGCTCGGCATCGGGTCACCGGCGCGGGGACGGCGGTCGGGGCCTTCCTGGCCGTCGGAATCGCCTCGTTGACCACTGCACCGCAGGCCTGCGCCGAGGATTTCGACATCGGCGCCTGGTTCGCCGACCCGGACATGTTCGCGGCCGCCGCCGAGGCGTCGTTTCAGCAGTGGGTCATCTAACCCCTGCACACCGGTATCGAGGAGTGGGTCAACAGCGATTTCGGGCAGCAGATCGCCGGCGTCGTCAACCAGCTCTCCGGGCTCTATCTGATCGGTGACGGCGCCGCCGGAACGGCCGAGAACCCCAATGGCGGCGACGGAGGCTTGTTGTTCGGCGACGGGGGCGACGGCTGGGACGCCACCGGGAGCGGTGAGGCCGGCGGCCACGGCGGGGCGGCGCTGAGCCTCTTCGGTAACGGTGGCGACGGGGGTGACGGGGGCGCCGGTGCGCGCGCGGTGACGGCGGCGTCGGCGGCTGGCTGTTCGGGGTCGGCGGCGACGGCGGCAACGCCGGCGACGGCGACACCGCCAGCGGCCTGCCCGCGCTCGGCGGAGCGGGCGGCAACGGCGGCATCCTCGGCAGCCACGGCACGGTCGGCCACTTCGGCACCCTGGCGAGCGGGCCACCGGTCGCCACCGACGGCGGGCTGGGCGTCACCGGGAGTTGGATCACCGACAGCGACGGCCGCGTCGTCATGCTGCACGGGCTCAACCAGGTGTACAAGCTGCCGCCGTTCACGCCTTCGGCGAGCGGCTTCAGCGACGACGACGCGCAATTCCTCGCCGCCAACGGGTTCAACGTGGTGCGGTTGGGCGTCATCTGGGCCGGCGTGGAACCGCAGCCCGGCGTCTTCGATCGCGACTACCTCGACTCGATCAACGAGACCGTGCAGACCCTGGCAAGCCACGGCATTCGCGTCATTCTCGACATGCACCAGGACAGCTACAGCAGCGTGTTCGGCGGGGAGGGCGCGCCGGAGTGGGCGACCCAGACCGGTGGCATGCCCAACCTCAACCTGGGCTTCCCGCTCGACTACTTCTTCAACCCGGCCCAGTACGCCGCCTGGGATGCGCTGTGGTCCAACGCGAAAGCCCGGATGAAGTGGGGCTGCTCAACCACTACGCGCTGACGTGGCAGTACATCGCCGACTACTTCAACGGCAACCCGGACGTGGCCGGCTACGAGATCATGAACGAACCCTGGGGAGGCAGCAACGGAGTGGGCTCCTACTTCGGCGCCCAGATCTTGACGCCGTTCTACAACCAGGTGATCTCGGCGATCAGGTCCGTCGACCCGAGCACATCGGTGTACTTCGAACCGGACCTGCTCACCACCAACGGGCTGCCGCTGACCCTGGGCACCGTCGACGACCCGAACACCGTGCTGTCGTTCCACGACTACGCCGACAAGTTCCTGCCCGGGTTCGGACTCGGCGCCCAGAGTGCGAGCAATGCGGTGCAGTACGGAAACTCACACAATATCCCGGTCTTCCTGAGTGAGTTCGGATCCACCAACGACAACCGGGACCTTCCAGTTCAGCTACTCCACCGAGCGGGCCGACGGCCTGGGCAGTTTCGATGGCGGCTCCACGACCACGATCTCGACTCCGGTGGTGGAATATCCGAACGGCTATCAGGTGAGTGTCACCGGCGGCCACGTGGTGCCGGAGCCCAACGCCGCCGTGCTGACCATCGCATCGAACGACGGCGCCGACACCGTCACGGTCACGGTGCGGCCCGCCGGCTAGCTCAGGCCTGCCCGGCAACGATGTCGACGAACAGCCGGTGGATCCGACGATCCCCGGTCACCTCCGGATGAAATGAGGTGGCCAGCACGCCGCCCTGTCGCACCGCGACCGGATGCCCGGCGACCTCGGCCAGCACCTGCACCTCGGGCCCGACGTGCTCCACCCAGGGCGCCCGGATGAACACCGCGTGCACCGGCTCGGCCAGCCCGGCGAAGCTCACGTCGCCCTCGAAGGAGTCCACCTGTCGCCCGAAAGCGTTGCGCCGCACCGTCATATCGATGCCGGCCAACGGGATGGCGGCACGCCCCTCGGCGCCGGCATCGACGATCTCACTCGCCAACAGGATCATTCCCGCGCAAGAACCGTAGGCTGGCATCCCGTCGGCCAGCCGGGCCCGCAGCACATCGACCAGTTCCAGCTCCCGCAGCAGATGACTCATGGTGGTTGACTCCCCACCGGGAAGCAGCAGCGCCTCGACGGCGTCGAGTTCCGCACGGCGACGCACCGGCACCGGCTCGGCGCCGACGCCCGCAACTGCGGCGAGGTGTTCGCGCACATCGCCCTGTAGTGCGAGCACGCCGATGCGCGGGCCGCTCACTGACCGGCGGGGGTGTATCCGGACGGGTATCGGGTCAGCCCCTCCTGCATGACGGCCGCCACCATGTCCCCGTCCTGGTTGTAGATCTTGCCCTGGGTCAGCGCCCGGCCGGCGCCCGCCGACGGCGACGACTGGTCATAGAGCAGCCACTCGTCTGCCCGGAAGGGACGCATGAACCACATCGCATGGTCCAGTGAGGCCACCTGCAGGTGGTCGCGGTCGCCCGCGTGGATCGACCAGGCGGAGCCCAGCAAAGTCAGGTCGCTCATATAGGCCAGCGCACAGATGTGCAGTACTGGGTCGTCGGGCAACCGATCCCGGTGGCGAAACCAGACCTGCTGCTCGGCAACCTTGCCGGGAATGTGCGGCAGCGATTTGCGCGGCACCCGGCGCAGATCCCATTCGGCGAACGCCTTGAAGCCCGCGTCGTCGAAGGCCTTCATCGCGGCGATGTCGGGCAGGTCCTGCGGGTCGGGTGCGCCGGGCATCGCGTTCTGGTGCTCGATGCCACGTTGTTCGCTCTGGAACGACGCCGACATGTTGAAGATGGTCTCGCCGTGCTGCACCGCATTGACCCGCCGCGTACAGAACGAACCGCCGTCACGCACGCGTTCGACCAGAAAAACCGTGGGGGCCTTGGCGTCTCCGGGCCGAAGGAAATAGCCGTGCAGGGAATGGACCCGGAACTTCGGGCTCACGGTGCGCACCGCCGACACCAGCGCCTGCCCGGCGACGTGCCCGCCGAAGGTGCGCTGGTTGTCGGCCGAGAACGGACTGAACACGCTGCCGCGGTAGATGTTGACCTCGAGTTGCTCGAGATCGAGGATCTCTTCGATCGCCACGGAGAATGTCTACCAGCCGCGTTCGGCAAGCCGGTGCGGTTGCGCGATGTCCTCTACGTTGATGCCGACCATCGCCTCGCCCAGCCCGCGCGACACCCTGGCCAGCACGTCGGGATCGTCGTAGAAGGTGGTCGCCTTCACAATGGCAGCCGCCCGCGCCGCCGGGTCACCGGACTTGAAGATGCCGGAGCCGACGAACACCCCCTCGGCGCCGAGTTGCATCATCATCGCCGCATCGGCCGGGGTGGCGATGCCACCGGCGGTGAACAGCGTCACCGGCAGCTTGCCGGCCTTGGCGACTTCGGCGACCAGTTCGTAAGGCGCCTGCAGTTCCTTTGCCGCGACAAACAATTCGTCCTCGGACAGCGAAGTGAGCCGGCGGATCTCGCCGCCGATGGCACGCATGTGGGTGGTGGCGTTGGAGACGTCGCCGGTTCCGGCCTCGCCCTTGGAGCGGATCATGGCCGCGCCCTCGGTGATCCGGCGCAGCGCCTCACCGAGGTTGGTCGCCCCGCACACGAATGGAACGGTGAACTGCCACTTGTCGATGTGGTGGCTGTAGTCGGCCGGAGTGAGCACCTCGGACTCGTCGATGTAGTCCACCCCGAGGCTTTGCAGGATCTGCGCTTCGACGAAGTGCCCGATGCGCACCTTGGCCATCACCGGGATGGTGACCGCGGCGATGATGCTCTCGATCATGTCGGGGTCGCTCATTCGCGACACCCCGCCCTGAGCGCGGATGTCGGCGGGCACCCGCTCCAGCGCCATCACCGCGACGGCGCCGGCCCCCTCGGCGATCCGGGCTTGTTCGGGGGTGACGACGTCCATGATGACGCCACCCTTGAGCATCTCGGCCATGCCGCGCTTCACTCGCGCAGTACCCGTCTGCCCGCCGGGTGCCGAACCGTTCTGCGCCGCGCTGTCCACTGAATGCTTCTCCTTGCTGGCCACTGATACCCGCTCAGTGTAGTGGGCCGACGCCACCGGTTTTCCCGCTCGTTACCCCGAAGCGGTGAACACCGGTCCGGCCGGCGACGGATCGGCGACCAGCGCGGGGAGCACGAACACCTGCACATACCGGCGGACCTGTTCGGCGTCGTCGGCGCCGGGAACCAGACCCAGCAGCAACCCGAGCGCCACCGACAACACGAAACGGGCGGCGTCGCCGGGGCGCAGGCCGGCGCGCAGTTTGTCGCCGGCCTGGCGAAATCCCATCTCGAACTGCCCGGCGAGCACCTCGCTCAGGGTTGCCGACCGGGCGATCATCGCGGCGACGTTGCCCTCGTCGGTGTGCTCGGAGATCACCCGCAGCAGGGGGTCCTGGCCGACTTCGGTGGCCACGATCACCAGTGACTCGGTCACCAGGTCGCCGGGGTCGGTCGTGGTCTCCAGCCGCGCGGCGATGGCGACCATTTTGCGCACCGCCACCCGCACCACCAGCGCGTCCAACAACTGGTCTCGGCTGCCGAAATGCCGATAGATCACCGCGCGGGTGTAGCCCGCGTCCCGCGCAATGACCTGCATCGTCGATGCGCGGTAGCCCCGGTGCGCAAACGACCGTTCCGCGGCGTCGAGCAGCAACTCCCGAGCGTGCTCGGGAGGATTGCCGCCACCGGGTGGCCTGCCTCGGCCGCGGGTCGTCTTCGTCGACATATATGGACATCTCCATTCAAATGTCTATTATCGAAGCATCCGGTGAAGGGATCGTCGCATGGCCGCAGCGTTTACTGGTGTACCCGAACAGCGTGACTGGCCGGCAGTCTTCGGCTCGTGGCGGCTGCTGGCCAACCCGGGCAAGAACGGGGGCTCCGCCTTCGAGCTGATCGTGGGCCTGGCGGCTCCGATCCTGGCGCGCAGCTACCACCAGCTGCGGGCACATCCCAACGGCCGGAGGCTGTTCGCCGAGAAGCCGGATCTGTTGGCGCTGCTGGGCGACGACGACTACCTGGCCTCGCTGCCCGCGGGATCGCTGGGCCACGCCTACCGTTCTTTTCTGCGCACCAACCGGCTCGATGCCGGCGTGTTCGACGTGGACACCGTGATCCGGCCGATCGCCGAGCGTCGCGGCTGGGATGACGATTTCTTCTACATGATGCGGCGCGGCACCGCCCTGCACGACATGTTCCACACGCTGGGCGGCTACGGCCCGGACATGGGCGGCGAGTTCGGCAACCTGGGCTTTCACTGCGGCCAGATGGAGCCATCGGGTGCGCTCAAGGCGCTCACCCTCGGACTGCTGGGGCCCCTCATCCCGGCCTCCCCGCGCCGCAAGCTGCGCTATTTCCGTGAGGCGGTCCGTCGGGGGCAACGCGCCGACAACCTGATGGCCGCCCCCTACGAAGAACTGCTGGACAAGCCGCTCGCCGAGGTGCGCGAACTGCTGGGAATCGAGCCGACCGCCCGCGCGCATCGCGACGGGCACCTGTTCATCGGGTGGATGCCGCCGGGAATGACACCACCCACCCGCTGGGACTACGACGCGGGCGTTGCTTGACCGCGAGCAGACGCGAAAGCCCCCATTTCGGGCGGATTTTAGGAGCTTTCACGACTGCTCGTCGGAGAAAAATCACATCGTCAAGACCATGCGGTAGCGGGCGCGGCCCTGCTGCATGGCGGCGTAGGCCTCGGCCGCCTGGGCCAGCGGCCGCTCCTCGATGCGGGCGCGCACCCCGGACAGCACCGCGAACGCCATGGTCTCCTCGACGTCGCGGGCGGTGCCCGACGGGTGACCGGACACCCGCAGCCCCGGCCCGATCAACTGCACCGGGGCGATCGGCAGCGGATCGGCGGAGACGCCGATGATGACCAGTTCCCCGCGCGGCGCCAGGCCGCCCAGCGTATCGGCCATCGCCTGCGAATTGGCGGCGGTGGCCAGCACCACCGACACCCCGCCGAGGGCGCGCAGCGCTGCCGCGACGTCGCCTGCCGTGGAGTCGATGTAGTGGTGGGCGCCCAGTGCGCGGGCGTCTGCGCCCTTCCCGGCGCCGCGGGCGACCGCGATCGTCTCGAATCCCATTGCGGCGGCGAACTGCACGCCCAGGTGGCCCAGCCCGCCGACACCGAGCACCGCGACACGGTCGCCGGGCAGCGCCCGGGTGGAGCGCAGCGCGTTATAGGTGGTAACGCCAGCACATCCCATCGGCGCCGCCTCGACGAAGGACAGCCCGTCGGGGATCCGGGCCAGCGCATTGGCCGGCACCGTCACCGATTCGCCGTAGCCGCCCGGGTAATGCAGGCTCGGCACCTGCCCGTTGTCGCAGTGGATGAAATCGCCCTTGCGACATGGGATGCAATGGTTGCAGTGACCGCCGAACCATCCCACCGCCACCCGGTCGCCGACGGCCCAGCCGGTCACGGCCGAGCCGAGCTCGGCGATCCGGCCGGCGATCTCGTGCCCGGGGGTCAACGGCCAGCTGACGCCGGGAAACCCGCCACCGACGATGCCCTGGTCGGTGCCGCAGACACCGCAGGCCGCGACGTCGATCCTGACCTGATCGGGTCCCGGCGCGGCGGTGTCGACGTCGACAAGGCTCAGCGGCGCACCGGCGGATGGCACGTGAACAGCGCGATGAGTTGGCATTGCAAGAGCGTATTCCGCCGCGACCCGGGCAGCCATGGTCCGGGCGATCAAGAAATGCGGCGCAGCACCGGTTGGGCATCGGCCGAATCGGCCAGCCGGGCGGCCTCGGCGAGCCGCTCGCCGAGTTGCAGCGGGTAGACCTTCTCGCCGCCGGCGGCCAGCTCGGCGATCGTGGCCGCATCGCACCAGCGGTGACCGTGCAGGTAACGCTGCTCCAGTCCGGTGTGACCGGCGCCGGACGGTTCGAACCGGGTGGTGCGATAGGTGAAGAAGAACTCCTGACTGTCGATCCGGTCGCCGTTGAACTGGAACGCCGCGTCGCGGCGCCAGATCGGTCCGACCAGCTCGGCGGGATCGACCTTCAGCCCGGTCTCCTCGTGCAGTTCGCGCGCCGCCGCGTCGGCCAGCGGCTCATCGGGCAGCACCTGGCCGCCGACGGTGAACCACCAGCGCGGTGCGGGGTTCTCGGCGTCGTCGGGCAGGGCTGGGTCGCGGCCGCGCAGCAGCAGCACCGAGCCCGCGTCGTCGAGCAGCACCACCCGCGCCGAGACGCGCGGGCCCCGTACACCGTGGTCGCCGTGGGCGACCATACCGGCCCGTTCGACGATCTCGAAATACGTTGGCATCGGGGCGGTTCCGCGCAGATGCAACGCCCGAACCAGCGGGCGTTCCCGCAGCGCCACGGTGTCGCGGACCGCGTCGTTGTGGAACCGGCGCGCCAGCAGCACCCGCGCTTCGGCGTCGGCCAGCTCGGCGATCATCGCCGGCGGCAGCGACGCGGTGTCGACCATCGCCAGTTCGGCGGACAACGCGTTCTCGGCCGTCTCACGGGCGTCTCGTGAGGCTCGCTCGGCGGCATCGGCCACGGCGGCCAACCGCCGCCCGGTGAGCGTGTCGCCGTATGCCTCGAACGCGACCGCCCGGGCCACCACGGCACGGCGCGCCAGGGCCGCGTCCAGTGCCTGCCAGGACAGGTCGCAGCGCACGTGCAGCCGGTTGAGCCGGCTGGCGGTCTGGTAGGCCCAGCCCACCGTGGCGGCCAGCAGCGCGACGGCGACCAGCACCAGCACGGTGCCCAGGATCGTCGGGCCCATCAGTCGCCCACCGAGACCTTGCGGCCGACGCCGGCGACCGTCTCGTAGACCCGGATGATCTGGTCGGCCACCACCGACCAGTCGAAGCGCCGTACCGCCTCGCTGCCCGCCGCCACATACGACGCCCGCAGCGCATCGTCGTCGAGCACCTCGATCAGGGCCGCGGCCAGCGCCGCGTGGTCATCGACCGGCACCAGCCGGCCCGCCTGTCCGTCGCGCAGCACCCGGCGGAACGCGTCCAGGTCGCTGGCCACCACCGCCGCGCCGGCGGCCATCGCCTCGGCCAGCACGATGCCGAAGCTCTCCCCGCCGGTGTTCGGCGCGCAGTACACGTCGGCGCTACGCAGCGCCGATGCCTTCTCGGCGTCATCGACTTGGCCCAGGAACCGCAGATGTTTCGCCAATGTGCCTGCATTGCTGCGCAATTCGGCCTCGTCCCCGCGGCCGACGATCAGCAGCTCGACGTCGGCGAATGTCTCGACCAGCGCCGGCAGCGCCGCCAGTAGCACCGCCATTCCCTTGCGGGGTTCGTCGTAGCGGCCGAGAAACAACACCGTACGGCCGGTGCGGGGATAGCCGGGCAACGGCTGCGCCGTGGCGAACGCGGCCACGTCGACCCCGTTCGGGATCTCGACCGCGTCGGATCCGAGCGCCTCCATCTGCCAGCGGCGCGCCAGGTCCGAGACCGCGATGCGGCCGATGATCTTCTCGTGCATCGGCCGCAGCAGGCCCTGAGCCACGCTCAACGTCAACGACTTGGTCGTGGAGGTGTGAAAGGTGGCCACGATCGGGCCCTCGGCGACGTTCAACGCCAGCATCGACAGGCTGGGGGCATTCGGCTCGTGCAGGTGCAACACGTCGAAATCGCCCCGCATGAGCCACTTCTTGACCTTGCGGTGCGCGGCCGGGCTGAACTGCAGCCGGGCCACCGAGCCGTTGTAGGGGATCCCGACGGCCTTGCCGGCGGAGACGACGTAGTCGGGCAGCTCCACATGTGGTGAGGCCGGCGCCAGCACACTGACCTCATGCCCGCGGCCGCGCAGCACCTCGGCCAACTGCAGCACATGAGCCTGCACCCCGCCCGGCACGTCGAACGAGTAGGGGCAGACCATGCCGATCCGCATCAGCTCTCCCCCAGGTGTGCCCGTCGCGATTCAGGCAGATCCATCACCCACTGCGGCTGCATCATGTGCCAGTCCTGCGGGTAGGCGGCGATGCCCTCGGCAAAGGTGTCGGCCAGCGCCTGGGTGATGACCCCGACATCGCCGCTGCCGCACTCCAGCGGCGGATGAATCCGGATCCCCCAGCCCGCGCCGTCGAACCAGCAGTGCGCCGGCAGCAGGGCCGCATCGGTTGCAACAGCGAGTTTGGCCGGGCCGGCCGGCATCCGGGTCGTCTCACCGAAGAACTCGACCGCCACCCCGTTGCGGGTCAGGTCACGATCGGCCATCAGGCAGACCAGCCCATTGGCACTCAGCCGGTCGGCCAGTACCTCGAACGGCGGGCGTTCGCCACCGGACAGTGGCAGCACCTCGAAACCCAGGCTTTCCCGGAAGTCGAGGAAGCGCCGGTAGAGCGACTCGGGTTTGAGGCGCTCGGCGACGGTGGTGAACCCGCCGTGGGTCTGGGCGAGCCAGACCCCGGCCATGTCCCAGTTGCCGCTATGCGGCAACGCCAGTACCGCGCCGCGCCCGGCCCGCAACGCGGCTTCGATGTGCTGCTGGCCCTGCACCGAATCGTGCAGCCGGCGGGCCAGCTCGGCGTGGTCCATGGTGGGCAGCCGAAACGCCTCGCGCCAATACCGGGCGTAGGACGCCAGCGAAGCCCGCATCAGCCCCGACGGCACCTCGGCCGGCGCCACCCCCAGCACCCGGGCCAGGTTCTTGCGCAGCTGCTCGGGTCCCCCGCCGCGGGCCGCGAACAAGGCGCCGGCGTCGAATGCGTTGCGGGCGACGAATTCCGGCAACGCGCGCACCATCATCCAGCCTGCGGCGAACCCGGCATCGGTGGCCCAGGCGTCCAGTTGGCTCAGGCCGGGCACTCGCAGACCGCTCGGGATGAAGGTCACGATCCGGCGGTTTCCTCGCCGTCGGCTTCCGGCAGGGGCTCCACCGCGCCCGGTGAGGTGCGCACGGTGTGCAGGCGCTGCGCGCAGGTGATCAGGCTGGCCACCGCCAGCAGCCACATCGCCACATGCAGCGCCCACGGCAGCGGGTACCCCGGCAGATCGGACAGGCCGGCACCCACCAGCACGATGATCAGCCGTTCCGGACGTTCGATGTAACCGCCGTCGCCGCGCAGCCCGCTGGCTTCGGCACGCGCCTTGATGTAGGAGATCACCTGCGAGGTCACCAGGCAGATCAACGTGGCGACCACCAGCGGGGCGCTGTCGAGACCGAACGCCGCCCACCACGCCAGCCCGCAGAACACCGCACCGTCACTGATCCGGTCGCAGGTGGCGTCCAGGACCGCGCCGAACGCACTGCCGCCGCCGCGCAGCCGGGCCATCGCGCCGTCGAGCATGTCGAAATGCACGAAGAACCAAACCACCAGCGTGCCGGCGAACAATTGGCCGGTCGGGAACAGTGTCAGTGCGGCCAGCACCGCACCGGCGGTTCCCATGATCGTGACGACGTCGGCGGTGAGACCGGCCCGCAGGAAGGCCCGTGCCACCGGCGTGGTGACGCGCGCGAACCTGGCCCGCGACAGGAACGGCAGCCTGCTCATGGCTGTTGCGCCCACTCGTCGGCGAGCAGCCGGCGAGTGTCGCGCAGCAACTGCGGGATCACTTTGGAGCCGCCGACGATGGTGATGAAGTTCGCGTCGCCGCCCCAGCGGGGCACCACGTGCACGTGCAGATGCTCGGCCAGCGAACCACCGGCCGACTCGCCCAGGTTCAGGCCCACGTTGAACCCGTGCGGACGCGACACCGCCTTGATCACCCGGATGGCCTTCTGGATGAACGTCATCAGCTCGGCGCCCTCGGGTTCGGTGAGGTCTTCGAATTCCGAGAACCGCCGGTAGGGCACCACCATCAGGTGGCCCGGGTTGTACGGGTAGAGGTTGAGCACCGCATAGACGTTCTCGCCGCGCGCCACCACCAGTCCGTCCTCATCGGACATATTCGGGATGTCGGTGAACGGCCTGGTGGACCGTGCCGACCCGGACGCCGCACGCTTGAGTGGCGCCTCGGCCAGATACGTCATCCGGTAGGGCGTCCACAGTCGTTCCAACCGGTCGGGGTCACCGGCGCCGGTGTCTACGATCCCGTCCTCACCGCCCTGGTCGCCGGTCATGTCGCTTCGCCCGCCTTCAAGCCGGTCTTGACCGTCTCCGCGGTCGGCGCGGTGTTGTCCCGCGCGGCGATCCAGCCGGCGATCGCCGCGACCGCGTCATCGCGGGGCACGCCGTTGATCTGGGTGCGGTCGCCGAACCGGAAGCTGACCGCCCCGGCGTCGACGTCGCGATCGCCGGCAAGCAGCATGAACGGCACTTTGGCGTTGGTGTGGTTGACGATCTTCTTGGGCATCCGGTCGTCGCTGGCGTCGACCTCGACCCGTATCCCGTGGCTGCGCAGTTGCGCGGCGATCTCCTCCAGGTATCCCACGTGCTGGTCGGCCACCGGGATGCCGACCACCTGCACCGGCGCCAGCCAGGCCGGGAAGGCTCCGGCATAGTGCTCGGTCAGCACACCGAAGAATCGCTCGATCGAGCCGAACAACGCCCGGTGGATCAGCACCGGACGCTGCCGGGTGCCGTCGGCTGCGGTGTACTCCAACTCGAACCGGTCGGGCATGTTGAAATCGAGCTGAATGGTCGACATCTGCCAGCTGCGACCGAGGGCGTCTTTGACCTGCACCGAGATCTTCGGGCCGTAGAACGCCGCGCCGCCCGGGTCGGGCACCAGCGTCAGTCCGGACGCCTCGGCGACCTCACGCAGCGTCTCGGTCGCCTCCTCCCACACCTCGTCGGAGCCGACGTACTTCTCCGGGTCCTTGGTGGACAGCTCCAGGTAGTAGTCGTCCAGGCCGTAGTCGGCCAGCAGGTCCAGCACGAAGCGCAGCAGCGAGGCCAACTCCTCGCGCATGGTCTCCCTGGTGCAGTAGATGTGTGCGTCGTCCTGGGTCATGCCGCGCACCCGGGTCAGCCCGTGCACCACACCGGAACGTTCGTAGCGGTAGACGCTGCCGAACTCGAAGAGCCGCAACGGAAGTTCCCGGTAGGAGCGCCCCCGTGACCGGAAGATCAGGTGGTGCATCGGGCAGTTCATCGGCTTGAGGTAGTAGTCCTGGCCGGGCTTGCGCACGGTGCCGTCCTCGGCGAACTCCGCGTCGATGTGCATCGGCGGGTACATGCCCTCGGAGTACCACTGCAAATGACCGGAGGTCTCGTACAGCGCCGACTTGGTGATGTGCGGGGTGTTGACGAACTGGTAGCCGGCCTCGATGTGCTTGCGCCGCGAGTAGTCCTCCAGCTCACGGCGGATGATCCCGCCCCTGGGGTGGAAAACCGCTAGGCCCGAACCGATTTCGTCGGGGAAACTGAACAGGTCCAGCTCGACGCCCAGCTTGCGGTGATCGCGTCGCTGGGCCTCCTCGATCAGCTCGAGGTGACGCTCCAAGGCCTCCCGCGACTCCCACGCGGTGCCGTAGACGCGCTGCAGGCTGGCGTTGTTCTGATCGCCGCGCCAGTAGGCGGCCGAGGAGCGGGTGAGTTTGAACGCGGGGATGAAGCGCGTGGTCGGGATGTGCGGGCCGCGGCACAGGTCACCCCAAACCCGTTCGCGGGTACGGGGGTTGAGGTTGTCGTAGGCGGTGAGCTCATCGCCGCCGATCTCCATTATTTCGGCCATGTTGTCGGTCGACCCGGACTTGTCGTCCACCAGTTCCAGTTTGTACGGCTCGGAGGCGAGTTCGGCGCGGGCGGCCTCTTTGGACTCGTAGACCCGCCGGGCGAACAGCTGACCGTCTTTGATGATCGCCCGCATCCGCTTCTCGAGCTTCTCCAAGTCCTCCGGGGTGAAGGCTTCGGGCACGTCGAAGTCGTAGTAGAAGCCGTCGGTGATGGGCGGGCCGATGCCGAGCTTGGCGGCCGGGAACAAGTCCTGCACGGCCTGGGCCAGCACATGCGCGCAGGAGTGCCGGATGACGCTGCGGCCGTCCTCGGTGTCGGCCGCCACCGGGGTCGCCTCGGCGTCGGTGTCGGGAATCCAGCTCAGGTCGCGTAGCTTGCCGTCGGCGTCGCGCACCACCACGATCGCATCGGGCGCCCCCCGGCTGGGCAGGCCCGCCGCGCGCACCGCATCGGCGGCGGTGGTGCCGGCAGGAACCCGGATCGGTGCGGGCGCGCTCATGGGGTGGTCTCCAAGGGGATGCGAGGTGGTCGAACGTCCGCGACCATGCTATCGGGGCTGTCGTGACCGACCGCTCGGGAGTACGCCGGGCTCACGGCTGGCCTGGCCTGAGTACCACGAACAGCGCCTCGCCGTCGGCCAGCACGGTATCGCCGTCGCGCAGCGAGGTCCCGACGAAGATCTTGCGGCCCTCCGTCCGGCTGATCCATGCCTCGACCTGCAACTCCTTGTCGATCGGGACGATGTTGCGGTAGTTGACATGCAGACAGGCGGTGCGCTGGTAGGGCCCGCCGGTCAGCAGCCACGACGCGGTTCCCAGTACCGAGTCGAACAGCAGGCCGATGGCACCGCCGTGCGCGGCGCCGTTGCGCCCCAGGTGGAAGCGCCGGAATCGGGCCCAGCCGCGCAGCCGGCCGTCCTCGGTCCTGCTGAGCTTCATCGGCACCGCCAGCAGGTTGCCGCGCATCGGCAGATCCAACCGGCGCCCCGACGGCGAGGACCATTCGTCGCCGTCGAACGGCGCCAACAGGTCGCAGACGTCCTGCAGCGCGTCGGCGGCGCGGCTGAACACCTCATCCGGGGCGTCGGCGGCTCGGGCGTGGTCCTGCAGCGCACGCATCGTCTCGAGGAACCGGCCGTAGTCCGGCCCGCCCTTCTGGGTCGGTTCGGGCGGGTTGAAACCGCCGCCGGCATGTGTGGCTGTCACGCGTCTATTTAACGTTCAGGTGATTACCGGGCGTACGCCACGCCCGTGATGGCAGGGTTGGTGCGGTGGACTTGAGCAGACTGCGCGACCTACCGCTGACCTACGCCGAGGTGGGCGCGACCGCCGGGCCGCTGCCCGCGGGGTATCAGCATCTGGAACACGCCGCCCCGATCGGCCGCGGTCGGCAGCGGTTCGAACAGGCGGGCGAGGCGGTGCTGCACTGGGGAATGCAGCGCGGCGCCGGTCTGGGGGTGCGGGCGGACAGCGACGTCGCCACGGTGGGCGCGACAGTGGTGGTGCGGATGGGTTTGCTGAGTGCACCGTGCCGGGTGGTCTACGTGGTGGCCGAGCCCGATCGCCGTGGCTTCGCCTACGGCACCCTGCCGGGACACCCCGAATCCGGTGAGGAGTTGTTCTCGGTGCGCTACGACCCCGCCGACGACACGGTCCACGCGCAGGTGCGGGCGTTCTCCCGGCCTGCCACGTGGTGGATCAGGGCGGCCGGACCGGTGGCTTCGGCGGCGCAGCGCGTCATCGCCAGGCGTTACCTGCGGGCGATCTGACGTCCCGGCATGAAGCGACCGCGCCGCGGTTCCGGTTGGCCGTGGCGCGGCCGCGAGCTGGACTGTGGCGGCGTCAGGTCACACGACGGACATGCACGGCCTGGGCCAGCCGTGCCAGCACCACCGCGGCGACCAGGAGACCGAAGTCCCGCAGCGCGACGTCGTAGTAGCCGGACAAGGTGAGCAGGTCGACGATGATGCCGGCGAGCCACGCCGCCACCACCCAGGCGCCGATCCGCGGCACGACCGCGACCAGGACCCCGGCGACTATCTCGATGACGCCGATCAGATACATGGCTTGGTCGCCGTTGCCTGGCAGGATGTCATTGATCCAGCCGGCAAGGTACTTGTCCCAGTGGCTCGGGCCCGCGCCTCCGGGGACGTGCGTCAGCAGATTGAAGAACTTGTCCAGACCGAACAGGATCGGGGCGACCGTGAACAGCGTTCGCAGCAAAAAATACGCCTCGAACAACGGGTCCTTCAACCGCTCCGAAAGGGCAGCTGAGCCCAGATTGGTGGCACTCATGAACATCCTCCTCGCTTCTAAATATCAACATTTTGAACGTTAGAACCACTGGAATCTAACGTCAAGAACTTTCTCCGATAGAGACCTGCTTGCCGATGGCCAATCTGGACCGCAACATGACCGGGATCGGTGCGCTCGCCGATCCGGTTCGTCGCGAGCTGTATCGATTCGTCGCCTCCCAAGCCGCCCCGGTCAGCCGTGACGATGCTGCCGCTGCTACCGGGATTGCCCGCCATCAGGCAAAGTTCCATCTGGACCGACTGGAGGCCGACGGCCTGCTGGTGAGCGACTATGCCCGGTTGACCGGTCGCTCAGGTCCCGGCGCCGGCCGCCCATCGAAGCGCTACCGGCGCTCCCCGAGCGAGATCGCGGTGAGCCTGCCGCCGCGGGAATATGAGCTGGCGGGCCGGTTGATGGCCGATGCGATCGCCGAATCCGCCCGTACCGGCACACCGGCAATCCAGGCGCTCGACCGACTGGCCCGCGATTACGGCCGCGAGCTCGGTGAGGCTGCCACGGCGGAGCGACCACCGACCGACACCGCTGCCGCCCTCGAGTTGGCCACCGATGTGCTCACCGAACATGGCTACGAGCCGCGTGACGACGGCGGCGGCGACGTGTATTTGGCCAACTGCCCGTTTCACGGACTGGCCCAGTCCCAGACAGAACTGGCCTGCACCATGAATCTCGCCCTGATCAGCGGCGTCGCCGATGCGCTGATGCCGTACTGCCCGCGGGCCCGGCTGGCGCCCGATCCGTCTCGGTGCTGTGTGGTGCTGACCGCCGGTGGGTGTCCCGCCCCCGGTTAGCCCCAGCGGGCCAGCAGGCGCTGTGCCCCGGTGCACAGCTCATCGACGACCACCGCCACCGGACGGCTCGCGCTGAGCAGTCCCACGCCCTGGCCGGCGTCCACCGGAGCGATCCGCTGGTCTTCGGCGGCGATACCGGCCGCCAGCTCCGCAACCGCGTGCTCGTCACCGGCCAGCGTTGCCTCGCGGCCCGTCCAGCGGCCGGCGAACTCGTTGCGCAACACCCGCGATGGAAACTGCGCCGGCCAGGCCAGCCGCTGGCCGACGTCGAACACCCGGGTGGTCACGGTGTCGGTGCCGGCCGCCGCGATCAAGGCGCGCCGGGCCGCGTCGCCGGTCAGTGCCTCAGGACAAGCCGACAGACAGGTCCCCAGCCAGGCGCCGGCGGCTCCGGCGGCCAGCACCGCGGCCAGACTGCGCGGCGAGGCGACCCCTCCGGCGGCCAGCACCGGCACCGTCACGGCGTCCAGGACGGCGTCGAGCAGCGGCAGCGTCGCGAGCCTGGTCTCCCCGTGTCCACCACCCTCGGCGCCGCGGGCCACCAGCACGTCCAGCCCGGCGTCTTGTGCGCGCCGGGCGGTCTCGGCGTCGTAGACCTGCGTGGCGGTGCGGATTCCGGCCGCGTGGGCGCGCTCAACCCAGGACAGGTCGGTGCCGAAGCTGACCGAGAGCAGCGCGGGGCGGGCGGCCAGCGCGGCATCGAACAGGTCCGGTTGGTCGCGGATCACCCAGTCCACCAAGCCGATTCCGAACCTCGCCTGCCCGGCCAGGTCCAGCTCGGTGGCCAACGACGCGGCAGTGGCGGTGCTGCCCATCCCGATCATGCCCAGCCCGCCGGCGGCGGTGACCGCAGCGGCCAGCCGTCCACCGGCCACCCCTCCCATCGGCGCGTTGACGATGGGCACCCGCAGCCCCGCCCCCAGCGACCAGGGCGTGCCGAGCAGCGGCGCGGGCACGCTCAGTGCGAGGCGCTCTTGGCGACGGTCAGCAGCACCACCGAGTCCTCGGGCGCCTCCAGCGCGTGGCGGGTTCGGGGCAGAACCACGAACTCCCCGGCCGAGCCCTCCCAGGCGTCGTCACCGGCGGTCAGCCGAACCCGGCCGCGCAGCACCTGCAGAGTGGACTCCCCCGGGCTGTCGTGTTCGGCCAGCGCCTCACCGGCCCGCAGTGCCACCAGGGTCTGACGCAGGTGGTGCACCGATCCGCCGTAGACGGTGTGGGCCGAACGCCCGCTGTGGTGCTGCCGGGCTTCGGCCAGCTTCTCGTCGGCCAACGCGGTCAGGGAAGTCGATTCCATCGGTAGTCCTTACTGCTAGGCGGGTGGACAGGTGTTCGGTTCAAACGGTTCAGCGGGCCAGCAACAGAATGCCGAGCGGCACCAGCGCGGCGACCTTGATCAACTCCAGGACGATGTAGGCGTAGTGCGCGCGGGAGCGGGGCGCATCCAGCCCGGCCAGCACTTGATCGGCGCGACGGCTCAGGCCCGGACGCACCGTCACCAGTTGGGCGACCAGCATCGTCACGGCGACCGCGAACGTGACCGCGATGGGCGCGGTCGGGCGCTCGGAGACGAACGACGCCGCGATGGCGGCCGCCAGGATGAGTTCCGCGGAGTTGAGGGCCCGAAAGACCAAACGGCCGATACCCAGGCAGATCGGGATCGTCGCGTTGGGCGCGCGGAACTTCAGCGGCGCCTCCATGAACGAGATCGCAGTCACCATGCCCAGCCAGAGGAATGTCGCGGCGATCGCAACGGCGGCGGCAATGCTCACCCGGTGGTTCCTTCCACTGGAACCGGATCAGCGGATGACTGCTCGATGCGGACCCCGTTCGGGACCGGCTCGGCCCCATCGAATTCCATCGACTTCAAGTGCGCCACACACAGATCCGGCTGGGCGAACGAGTCGAGACGATCGACGGTCACCGGTGCGTCCCAGGCTTCCAGCGCGCCTTGCATCAGCCCCAGGTGGATCGGGCAGACCACGTCGGTGGAGGTCTCGGCGAGCTCCAGGAACGGACAGTGCCGCAATCCGAGCTGCTTCTCACCGGCATCGTCGGGTTCGAGCTGCTCGGGCTGGAAACCCAGCTCGTCGAGCATGTCGACGAGCTGGTCGGTTGACTCGTCGGCGCCGACGCGATGGGCCGGGCGGTTCAGCGGCCGCAACCGCTGCCCCCACGCCCGGCCGGCCGCCAGCGCCTTGCCACTGGGGTCGGAGTCGGCGGCCAGGCCGATGGTGAGGATCTCGGCGAGCAGCCGGAACCGGCGGGTGCCGCCGCGGTCCATCTGCCGGATCGCCCGGAACATCAACGCCGGCCGGCCGCGGCCCTTGTGGTCGGGCTCGGTGTGCTCGACGCGGCCTTCCTCCACCAGGGTGTCCAGGTGAAAACGCACCGTGTTGGGGTGCACCCCCAACTCGTCGGCGATCTGCGCGATGCTCAGCGGCTCGTCCGCGGCCTGCACGAGCCGAAGTACGTCGAGGCGACGTCCTCCAGGCGGCCCAGGCGGTTTGGCGATGTCGCTCACTCCCCCTGGGGAGGGAAGCTGGCCACTAGCGGGGTGTCGATGCCGAGCGGTCCGATCTTGGCGGCGCCACCGGGTGAGCCGAGCGCCTCGTCGCGGCCGGGCAGGGCCTCGGTGAAGAACTCCGCGTTGTCGGCCAGGTGCGGTTGCAACTCCTCCGGAAGGTCATCCTCGTAGTAGATGGCCTCGACCGGGCAAACCGGTTCGCAGGCACCACAATCCACACATTCGTCAGGATGGATGTAGAGGGCTCGCCCGCCTTCGTAGATGCAGTCGACGGGGCACTCCTCCACGCAGGCCCGGTCCATCACGTCAACGCACGGCTTCCCGATCACATATGCCATGGGCGTAGAGTTTACACAAGGGATTTTGTAGAAACTAGAAGGGAGACCCAAATGTCGGAGGCCGAACTCGACGCCCGGGTGCTGCCCAGATCCGAGAAGCACAAGACCATCTTCGCGACCTTCGCCGAGCTGGCGGCCGGCGAGTCGTTTGTGCTGCTCAACGACCACGAGCCGGAGCCGTTGCGCCTCGAGTTCGAACGCGAACACCCCGGCAGCTACGGCTGGGAGGACCTGGAGAGGGGCGCCGGGCGAGGCGCGCTGTGGCGGACCAGAATCTCCCGGCTCTCCTCGACCGCGGTGCCCTGGATTCTGACCGACACCACGACCACCGGCGACGGGACGGCACGATCGAGCTGACCGCCGGCGCCTTGCTGTGGATGCCCAAGCGCTCCCCTCGCCAGTTCGTCGCCGGCCCGGATGGATTGCGCTACTTGACGATTCACCAGAAGCGTCAGTTCTTGAACCTGATGGCAGCGGGCTGACAGGCCATTGCTGGACCACAGCGGTCAGGCTCGGGTAGAAACGACTGATGGCTGACCGGTACCGCGACTTCCCCACCCTTCGACTCGAAACCGGCGACAACGGTGTGCTGCAGCTGGTGCTGGACGCGCCGGGGCTCAATTCGGTGGGCCCCGAGATGCACCAGGACCTGGCCGACGTGTGGCCGGTCATCGACCGCGACGACGCGGTGCGGGCGGTGCTGGTCCGCGGCGAGGGCAAGGCATTCTCCGCCGGCGGCAGCTTCGAACTGATCGAGAAGACGATCGGCGGTTACCCAGGGCGGATGCAGGTGCTGCGCGAGGCCCGCGACCTGGTGCTGAACATGGTCAACTTCTCCAAGCCGGTGATCTCGGCGATCAACGGCCCCGCCGTCGGCGCCGGGCTGGTGGTGGCGCTGTTGTCGGACATCTCGGTGGCCGGGCGCACCGCCCGGCTGATCGACGGCCACACCAAGCTCGGGGTGGCCGCCGGCGATCACGCCGCGATCTGCTGGCCGCTGCTGGTCGGCATGGCCAAGGCCAAGTACTACCTGTTGACCTGCGAGACGCTGCACGGCGAGGAAGCCGAACGCATCGGGCTGGTCTCCAAGTGCGTCGACGACGACGAGGTGCTGGCCACCGCGACCGGTATCGCCGACGATCTGGCGCACGGCGCCCAGGACGCGCTGCGCTTCACCAAGCACAGCCTCAACTACTGGTACCGCCAGTTCGCGCCGGCCTTCGAGACCGCGCTGGGGCTGGAGTTCCTCGGCTTCTCCGGCCCGGATGTGCACGAGGGGCTGGCCGCCATCCAGGAGAAGCGCAAGCCCCGGTTCAATTAGGTATCGACCCCGATGGCCTGCGCCTTGGCCCAGCGGTAGTCGGCCTTGCCGGACGGCGAGCGCTGCACCCGCTCGCAGAACACCACGTCCTTGGGCAGCTTGTAGCGGGCGATGTGGCGGGCCGCCTCGGCGACGATGTCGCCGGCCTCGGCATCGGCTCCCGCCGCCAGCTGCACCACGGCGACGACCTCGTGGCCCCACCGTTGACTGGGCCGCCCCACCACCACGACGTCGTAGACGGCGGGGTGCCGGGACACGGCGGCTTCGACCTCCTCGGCGAAGATCTTCTCGCCGCCGGAGTTGATCGTCACCGAGTCACGGCCGAGCAGCTCGATGCCGCCGTCGGCATGCCAGCGTGCCCGGTCACCGGGGACCGAATGCCGGATGCCCTCGATGACCGGGAAGGTGCGCGCGCTCTTCTCCGGGTCGCCCAGGTAGCCCAGCGGCACATAACCCTGCTGCGCCAGCCAGCCGATCTCGTCGTCGCCGGGCGCCAGGATGCGGGTGAGGTCCCCGCTGACCACGACAGCGCCCGGGTTCGGGGTGAACCGACCGGTGGACGCCTGCCCGCGGCTGGTGGTCTGGCCCATCTGCGCACCGGTCTCCGAGGAGCCGCCGGCATCCAGGATCGACAGCTGCGGCAGCAGCTCCAAGATCCGTTGCTTGATCGGGACGGTCAGCGGCGCGCCGCCGCTGGCCAGCACGAACAGTCCCGACAGCGCGTCTGCCAGCTCGGGGCCACCGGCCTCCAGCGCGTCGGCAAGCGGCCGCGCGAAGGCGTCCCCGACGATCGACAGCGAAATGACCCGCTCTTCGGCCGCCAACTCCCAGGTCGCCACCGGGTCGAACCGGTCGGTGGTCGCCGACATGACGAACGGCCGGCCGCCCAGCAACGTGATGAACGCCGCCCACTGCGCGGCGCCGTGCATCAGCGGCGCCACCGTCATCGAACCAGGGCCTCCGGCGCGGCTGCGATCGACGACCTCGGCCAGGCTGGTGGGCACGGCACCGGTGCCGAACTCCCGGCCGCCCATCGCGTTGATGAAGATGTCGTGCTGGCGCCACAACACGCCCTTGGGCATGCCGGTGGTGCCGCCGGTGTAGAGCAGATACAGGTCATCCGGCGACGGCGTCAGCTCCAACGGGTCGGCGGAGGTGGCGGCCAGCAGCTCCTCGTAGCGCACCGCGCCGGGCAGCGGCTCGTTGCCGGAGTCGTCGTCGACATGGATCAGCGTCAGCGGCGGCAGCCGGTTGCCGGCCCGCCCCAGTGCGTCGGCCAGCGTCGCAGCGTAGCGGGCGTGGTACATGACCGCCTCGGCGGCGGCATCGGTCAGCACGTAGACCAGTTCGTCGGCCACATAGCGGTAGTTGACGTTGAACGGGGCGACCCGGGCGTTGTAGGCCCCGAGCATGCCCTCCAGGTATTCGTTGCCGTTGGCCAGGTACAGCGCGAGATGACTCTGCCCGGATTCGTGGGCGGTCAGTTCCGGGCGCTCGCGGCGCAGCCCCAGGCCACGCTCGTGCAGTGCCCGCGCCAGCCGGCGCGCACGGTCTTCGATGTGGGCGTAGGTCAGCCGCCGGTCGCCGAACACCACGCAATCGCGGTCGGGGATCGCCGCCGCCACCGCCGAGAAAACCTGGGCGAGATTGAATTCCATTGCCGCTCCTCGATCGACCACCGGCCTGCCCCCGGATTACGCTACTAGCTGACTCCTATTCGGCCGATGACGGTCTCGGGGGGCGCATCACAGCAGCGTCAGGCATGCTTGCCGCATGTCGGTGGACGCCCTGCTGCAGTCGATCCCGCCCTTGCTGGTTTACCTGCTCGTCGGCGGGGTGATCGGCCTCGAGAGCCTGGGCATCCCGTTGCCGGGTGAAGTCATGTTGGTCGGCGCCGCGTTGTTGTCTTCACGCCACGAGTTGGCGGTCGACCCCGTCGGGGTCGCGGCGGCGGCGATCACCGGCGCGGTGATCGGCGACTCGATCGGATATTCGATCGGTCGGCGCTTCGGCATGCCACTCTTCGACCGGCTGGGTCGGCGGTTTCCGAACCACTTCGGCCCCGGTCACATCGCCTACGCGGAACATCTGTTTGCCCGCTGGGGAACCAGCGCGGTGTTCTTCGGCCGGTTCGTCGCGCTGCTGCGCATCTTGGCCGGTCCGCTGGCCGGAGCGTTGAAGATGCGCTATTCGCACTTTCTCGTCGCCAATGTGACCGGCGCGATCTGCTGGGCCGGCGGCACCACCGCCCTCGTTTACTACGCCGGGATGGCCGCCGAGCACTGGTTGTCCCGGTTCTCCTGGGTCGCGCTGTCGGTAGCGGTGCTGGGCGGTGTCGTCGGCACCCTCGCGCTGCGGGGACGCATCGGCGCGCACATCGCCGAACTCGAGGCGCAGCATCGCCGCCAGTCCGGCCCCGTTCAAGAACCCGCCGAATAGGGGCCGAATAGGGGTTGTCCTCGCGCCGTCGCCGGAGCATGGTGGAAGGGACCGGCGGCGCCGCCGGGGCGTCGCCCCGATCTACTCGGAGGCCGATATGTTCGCGCGCGCAACCACCATCCACGCCCATCCGTCCTTCCTCGACGAGGGCATCACCCACGTCCGCGGCGTGGTGATGCCGACCCTGGCCGACATGGACGGCTGTGCGGGGATGTCGATGCTCGTCGACCGCGACGCCGGCCGGTGCATCGTGACCTCGTCCTGGCTCGATGAGGACACGCTGCGAGCCAGCGAGGCCGGTGCCCAGCAGCTCTGCGACCGCGCCACCGAGATCTTCCACGCCACCGCCGAGATCACCCGCTGGGAGATCGCCGCGGTACGCCGCGATCACCGGTCACGGCGCCACGCCGGCGTGCGGGTCACCTGGCTGCGGACCGACCCGGCCAGCTGCGAGCGGTTGATCGACACCTACAAGCTGGCGCTGATCCCGCAGATGGCCGATCTGCACGGGTTCTGCAGTACCACCCTGCTGGTGGACCGCTCGTCGGGCCGCGCGGTGTCGTCGATCAGCTTCGAGGACCGTGCGGCGATGGTGGCCAGCCGGGCCGGCGAGCAGGCGATCTGGGCCCGAGCCATCAACGATGTCGGCGCCGATGTGCTGGAGGTCGCCGAGTTCGACCTGGCGATCGCGCATCTGAACGCACCCGAGATGGTTTAGCCCGGGTGTCGTACACCTGACCCGGACCGCAGTGCTGGACCAGCACACCATCCCCGGCGACCCGGGTGTGACCCCTGCTGAGTTGGCCTGCCGTAGCGGACGACCGCGTGGTGCCACGGTAACTCCGGCCGGACCGCTTTACCGGCCTGCACGTTAATCTTTGGGCGCGGCGTGTTGCCGCGTTTGCTAGGAGGTATCACCCATGCGCTTTGTCAGCGTGGCCGTGGCCGTCGCGGTTGCCGCCGTGTTCGGTTGCGCGGCCGTGGCTGTGGCGGCCCCGAAAGATTACTGCGCCGAGCTCCAAGGCGGTAACACCGGACGCACGTGTGAGATCCAAATCTCCGACCCCGGGTACAGCGTCGATATCAGCATCCCGCTGAACTACCCCGACCAGAAGCCGGTCGCCGAGTACGTCGCCCAGACGCGCGATGCGTTCCTCAACTCGGCCAAGTCCGGTGCGCCTCGCAGCGCACCCTACGAGTTGAGCATCAAGCCGACGGAATACACCTCGTCGATCCCCCCGCGCGGCACGCAAGCGGTGGTGTTCACGGTGAACCAAAACGTCGGCGGGGCGCAGCCACAGACGACGTACAAGGCATTCAACTGGGACCAGACCTACCGCAAGGCGATCACTTACGCGGCCACGCCGGACGACAAAGAACGTGCGCCGTTGTGGCAGGTGGACGATCCGCTGAAGACCGTCGCCCCGATCGTCCAGGCTGAACTGCAGCAGCAGCTGGCGCCGCCGCCCGCACAACCAGAACAGTCGGCCACGACCACGACCAGCACGGCGCCACCACCGTTACCGTTCGCGCAAACCGCGCTGTACGACCCCACCAACTATCAGAATTTCGCGGTGGTCAACGACGGGGTGATCTTCTTCTTCGACCAGGGCGTGTTGCTGCCGGCCTCGGCCGGGGCGTTACACGTGCTGGTGCCACGGTCTGCGATCGACCCGATGATCGCTTAACAACTCTCCGACGACATCCCGCTGCGCAGCTGACTCTGTTTCGGCACACCGGGTCCACGGCGCCGCCTGTCTCCACTAAGGGCGGCAAGCTGTCGCCACGCCGCTCTTGCGGGCGGCTTCTTGTGGTCCCGGCTGGGATCGAACCAGCGACCTTCCGCGTGTGAGGCGGACGCTCTCCCCCTGAGCTACGAGACCGGATGAACGAGGTCGAAGACTAGCACGCCGGGCGCCCACCGCCTCAACGCGCAGCCTGATCGTCGCCCGACTCGCCGTTCTGACAGGCCAAGTTGTGTTGTCTCACATCAGTGGACTAATGTTCTGCTTCGCGACGGGCGACGATCTCGCTCGTGGCACGCGGATGTAGCGCAGTTGGTAGCGCATCACCTTGCCAAGGTGAGGGTCGCGGGTTCGAATCCCGTCATCCGCTCGAGGGTGTCAAGTGGCATCAACCCCTTGCGGTGGAGTGGCCGAGTGGTGAGGCAACGGCCTGCAAAGCCGTGCACACGGGTTCGATTCCCGTCTCCACCTCCGTTCCTTGGCTCTAAGCGCGGTTAGCTCAGCGGGAGAGCGCTTCCCTGACACGGAAGAGGTCGCTGGTTCAATCCCAGTACCGCGCACCAGATTTCGTGCAGGTCAATGCTCGCATCCTGACCTCGACACCGGTGCCGCACCAGATCCGCACCACCGTGAGGAGCCCGCGCCGATCCGGCCGGCCGTTGTCGGTGCCCCGTGCAATGGTGGCCACATGACGCGCCTCCTCACCGTTGTCGCTGCTGCAAGTGTCGCGCTCTGTGCTGCGGCCCCTGGTGCCGCCGGCGCCGATCCCGGTCCGACGCCCGCACCGCCCGGCCCCGGTGGCGGCTTTGCCTCCGGTTGGGCGCAATGCGGCAACCGGTTGGTGCCTGCCGATCCGCGGGTCGACATGTCAAACCCGTTGGGTGGGCTGATCTACCGGGAGATGTTGCGGCACGCGTGCGGCAACGATGGCGCCGCAATGACCCCCTGACGCACTGCCGATGGCCTTGCCCGGCCCGGCCGCCCCACATCGGCCCTGCGCGCGTAGCCGCATTCTGCGGGGAACCGACCCGAAGGGTGGGCCGGTCCGCACCGACGAGCAGCTAGGCAGCAGAATCGATGGCAACGCACACGCCGGTGGAAAGGTAGCGAGAGATGAGCCCCACGAATCGACCCGTCGTCGCCCTGTCGGCAGCCGCCCTATTGTCTGCCGGTGTGCTGGCGGCATGTTCGGGTCCCGCCGAATCGGAGCGCGGGCCGATGTCGTCGGGCACCACCGCACCTGGGACGGCGGCATCGAAGCCGGGGCACACCGGTGACACCCTGACGCTGACCCGCGCCGACGGCAGCACCATCACGGTCACCCTGGAACGCGTCATCAACCCTGCGACCGTCACCCCGGGCAAGGGTGACCCGGCGGTCACCTACATCGCGACCGAACTCAAGATCGCCAACCAGGGCACGGCGACGATGAACGGCAACGCCAACACCAACGTCTGGGTGCTCGGTTCCGACGATCACAGCTACGAACCGGATCTGAACAACGTCAGCGAATGCACGAACTTCGACTCCGGCATGTTCCATGTCTCCCCCGGCGACGCGGCGACCGGTTGCGTGGTGTTCGCGCTGCCGCACGGCGTCAGCCCGGCGAAGGTGAAGTACGCACCGTCCTCGGGGTTCGCCGACGACTTCGGGGAATGGCTGGTCTCCTGAGCCATCCCGCGTCAACCAATGGTTGACGACCCGCCGTCGTCAACCTACAGTTGACGGCATGGTCGATCCGACTCGCCTCGCTCCGTCAGTTCGCCTCGACGACCTCATCAACGCCATCGCCAGGGTGCACGAAAACCCCCTGGAGCGGCTGACCGACGCGGTGCTGACAGCCGAGCATCTCGGTGAGGTCGCCGACCACCTGATCGGGCATTTCGTCGACCAGGCACGCCGCTCCGGCGCCTCGTGGACGGAGATCGGCAACTGCATGGGGGTCACCAAGCAGGCGGCGCAGAAGCGGTTCGTCCCGCGCGCTGAGGCGGCCGCCCTCGATGCCGAGCAGGGCTTCGCCCGCTTCACACCGCGGGCACGCAACGCGGTGGTGGCCGCCCAGAATGCCGCTCACGGCGCCCGCAACGCCGAGATCACCCCCGATCATCTGATCCTGGGCGTTCTGAACGATCCCGAAGCGCTGGCCACCGCCTTGCTCACCGCACAGCACATCGACCCGGCGGCCGTCGCGGCCACCGTCACCCTCCCCGCCGGCGACGCCGAGCCCCCAGCGTTGATCCCGTTCAGCGGCACGGCACGCAAGGCCTTGGAGCTCACCTTCCGCACCGCACTTCGACTCGGGCACAACTACATCGGCACCGAGCACCTGCTGCTGGCCCTGTTCGAAGTCGAAGACGGCACCGGACCGCTGCATCGTGCCGGGGTGAATCCGGAAAGGTTCGAGACCGACCTGGCGCAGGCCCTGGCCTCGATCACCGCAAACACCGCCGCCGGCGACGACGCCGCCCCGAACTGACCAATGCCTAGATCCGGCTGGCCAAGCTGCTGCACCCGCCACCGCGATATGCCATCATGCCCACAAGCAAACCGAAGAAGGACATGATGCATCGCTGGATTCTGGCCGTCGTCACCTCGCTAGTCACCACGTTGGCCCTGCTGGTGCCGGCGGCCGGGAACGCCACGCCCACCACGACCCCCGAAGCGCCGATCGGCCGACTCGGCGACACGCTGCGTATCCACTACCAGGATGAGGCCTTCGGCAAGATCATCGCGGATGTGACCCTGCACGACGTGGTGCCCAGCGAGATCCCGCCCGGCTGGGGCCAGAACGGGTCGCCGCGGTGGCGAGCCCAGGGCGGTCCGTGGCGGGCGAACCTCACGATTCACCCCATCTCGGTGCCCAACAGCTACATCATGGCGGCCTCGGTCACCTTCAGCGGTGTCACCCCCGGGGGCGACGCCTACGTGTCCAAGCACACCGATGACCCCACCGCGCTGGATGCGGTGCTGACCAACGCGCCGGAGGGCTCCACGGTCACCGGCGGGGTTTACTGGGATGTCTACCGCGGCTTGGTCACCCATGTGGTGATGCTCTCCCGCAACACCGGCCTGCGGCTGGCGCAGTGGAATCTGTGAGTCAGCCGGCGCTCAACGCCAGCAGCCGAGATGTGGCCCGCAAGTACTTCTTTCGGTAACCCCCGGCCAGCATCTCGGCGCTGAAGATGCCGTCCAGCTTCGCCCCGGCGGCCACCACCGGGATACCGGCGTCATAGAGCCGGTCGGTCAGCGCCACCAGTCGCAGCGCCACGTTCTGATCCTCGATGGGATGCGCACCGGTGAGGAAGACGCCCGTGACACCTTCGATCAGCGTCAGATACCGCGACGGGTGCATGGTGGCCAGGTGCGCGCACAGCGCGTCGAAGTCGTCGAGGGTCGAACCCGGTAGGGCGGCGGCGCGCTGCGCGACCTGCTGCACCGACGGCGGTTCAGGCGCCGGCGGCAGGTCCCGATGCCGGTAGTCCGGACCGTCGACCCGCACCGAGGTGAAAATACTTGCCAACGCGTTGATTTCACGCAGAAAATCCTGAACGGCGAAGCGCCCCTCGCCGAGTTGCTCGGGCAGCGTGTTCGACGTGGCGGCAACCGACACCCCGCGCGCCACCAGTTCCGACAGCAGCCGCGACACCAAGGTGGTGTTGCCCGGGTCGTCGAGTTCGAACTCGTCGATGCAGACCACCGTGTAGCCGCCGAGCAACTCGATGCATTCGGTGAACCCGAACACACCGGCAAGTTGGGTGAGTTCCATGAACGTCGCGAATGCCGTCCGATGCGGCTGTGCCCCGTGGGCGCTCTCGGCTACCTGGCGATAGACCGACGCCAGCAGGTGGGTTTTGCCGACCCCGAACCCGCCGTCGAGGTACAACCCGACACCCGGCAGCACCTCGCGCTTGCCGAGCAGCCTGCGCCGCCCGGCCCGTCGCTCCAGCGCTTGCGTGCAGAACGCGCTGCAGGCCGCCACGGCCGCCGCCTGGGTCGGTTCGGCCGGGTCCGGCCGGTAGCTGGCGAAGCTGGCCTCGGCGAACGTCGGCGGCGGCGTGAGCTGCGCGATCAACCGCTCCGGTGAGACGGCCGGATGCCGGTCCACCAGGCGATCGGTCGATTCGACGTCGGGATTGGGCACGCAGGAACTGTAGCCACATGGTGCAATCGTGGCCATGTCCGACCTCAGCGCAGAACCCGGTTTCACCCGGCTGGACTCGACCGAACCCGTCGACGACGCCGAACTGGCCCGGCTGTACGCCTACCCCGAGTCAGACGACGGCCCGCGCAGCTGGCTGCGGGCCAACTTCATCGGCAGCATCGACGGTGGCGCAACGATGGCCGGCAAGTCCGGCGGGTTGGGCAGCCCGGGCGATCGGGCCCTGTTCATGCTGCTGCGAGCGCTCGCCGACGTCGTGCTGGTCGGCGCGGGCACCGTCCGGGTCGAGAACTATGGCGGCGCCCGCCTCAACGTCACCGAGCGCCTGCGCCGCCGCGACCGCGGCCAGTCCGAGGTGCCCGGGCTGGCGATCGTGAGCCGGTCGGGGCAACTGGATCGGGACGCTCGCGTCTTCACCGACACCGAACTGCCCCCGCTGGTGCTGACCAGCGCGTCGGCGGCCGAGGCCACCCGGCGGCGACTCGACGGCCGCGCGGAGGTGCTGAACTGCTCAGCCGGCGACCGCGACCGGGTCGACGAGGCCGCGGTGCTGGCCGCGCTGGCCGGCCGCGGGCACCATCGGGTGCTCACCGAGGGCGGCCCGACCCTGCTGGGTTCGTTCGTGGAACGCGATCTGCTCGACGAACTGTGCCTGACCGTCGCGCCGTACCTGGTCGGAGGACTGGCCCGCCGCATCGCCACCGGCCCCGGCGAGGTGGCGACCCCGATGCGTTGTGCGCATCTGCTGGTCGACGAATCCGGCTACCTCTACGGCCGCTACGTCAAAAGCGCGCGCCTATAAGCTGGCCGGCATGCGTCGGCACTCCACGATCGCGATCGCACTCGCGACGGCCACCCTGCTAACCGGTTGCGCACCCGGACTGGCCGCCAACCCGCGCTTCGCCACCGACTCCGGCGCCGGCCCGCAGGGGCAACCCGAGTCCACCTCCGACAAGGCCGGGCCACCGCCTGTCGAGGTGCCCAAGAACGATCTGCCCTGGCATGACTGCACCGCCAGGGTGTTCGGTGACGCTGCGGTGCCCGCCACTCCCGGCGTGCGGTTGGATTGCGCCAGCTACGACGCCGACGTCGACCCGCTAGGCGGCGGCTCCTCGGCGATCAGCATCGGCGTGGTGCGCGCCCGGTCGGTGCAGACCCCGGCCGATGCCGGACCGGTCGTCTTCACCACCGGCTGGGACCTGCCGTCGTCACTGCAGCTACCGGTCTGGCTGGCACGTGGCGGCGCCGACGTGCTCAACGGCCATCCGATCGTCGCGGTGGACCGGCGCGGCACCGGGATGTCGAGCCCGGTGGACTGCCGCGAGCGCGGCCAGCGCGACGAAATGTGGAACCTGGCTCAGTTCACCCCCGGCGACGATCCGGTGGCCAATCTGGGCACCGTGGCGATGGCGGCGACCACCGACTGCACCGACTCCATCTCGCCGGGTGAATCCTCCTACGACAACACCCATGCCGCCACCGACCTGGAGCGGCTGCGCAGCATCTGGGACGTGCCGGCGCTGGCACTGCTGGGCATCGGCAACGGCGCCCAGGTCGCCCTGGCCTACGCCGGCTCGCATCCGGGCAAGGTGGCCCGGCTGGCACTGGACTCCCCCATCCCGCTCGGTGTGGCCGCCGAGGCTGCCGCCGAGCAGCGGGTCAAGGGCCAGCAGGCGGCCTTCGACGCGTTCGCCGCGCAGTGCGTCGCGGTGGGCTGCGCGCTGGCGCCGGACCCGAAAGGCGCTGTAGACGCGGTGCTGGACTCCGCCCGGTCCGGGCACGGCCCCGGCGGCGCCTCGGTGGCCGCGGTGACCCATGCCATCGTGACCGCGCTGGGCTACCCCACCGGTGATCGCGTCAACACCACCAATGAACTGGCCCGGGCGCTGGCCGCGGCCGGCGACGGCGACGTCAACCTGCTGAACAACCTGATCAACCGGGCGCAGGGCACCGTCGGCAGCGACGGCCACTTCATCAATTCCTGCGCCGACGCACTCAACCGGCCCACCCCGGACCGCGTCCGCGAACTGGTCGTCGCCTGGGGCAAGGAGTACCCGCAGTTCGGCGCCGTCGGCGCCCTCGACATGGCGCAGTGCCTGAGCTGGCCCACCAGCACCACCCCCGAGCAGCCCAAGGAACTCAAGATCGATGTGCTGCTGCTGGGCGTGCAGAATGACCCGATCGTCGGCGAGGACGGCGTGGCGGCCACCGCCGCGGCCGTCATCAACGCCGGCGCGGCCAGCAAGCGGGTGATGTGGCAGGGCATCGGGCACGGGGCGACGGTGTACTCGGCGTGCACCGTGCCTCCGTTGATCGGCTACCTCGACACCGGCGAGCTGCCCGAGACCGACGTCTACTGCCCGGCCTGACCCCGCTTCGGTGTACGGTGCGCTGGTGACGGCAGCCGACTCCCTTACGAACCGGGCGCGCACCGCCCTGCTGACAGCGTTTCGGCCACCCACCACGGCGCCGAGCACCGCGACCGTACTGCGGTCGGTGCTGTGGCCGGTGGCCATCATGTCACTCATTCACCGCGCGATAGTGCTGCCGCTCAACGGCAACATCACCGACGACTTCAAGCCGGTGTACCGGGCGGTGCTGAACTTCCGGCACGGCCTGGACATCTACAACGAGCACTTCGACTACGTCGACCCGCACTATCTCTACTCGCCCGGCGGCACGCTGCTGATGTCGCCGTTCGGCTATCTGTCGGAGACCTTGTCGCGCTACACCTTCATCACCACCAACACCGTCGCGATCCTGATCGCCGCCTACCTGCTGCTGCGGATGTTCGGCTTCGGGCTGACTTCGGTGGCGGCCCCCGCCCTGCTGGCGGCGATGTTTCTCACCGAAAGTATTTCCAGCACACTGGTGTTCACCAACATCAACGGCGTGATCCTGCTGGCCGAGGTGCTGTTCTTGCGTTGGCTGCTCGACGGCAGGCCCAGCCGGCAGTGGTGGGCCGGTGTCGCGATCGGGCTGACCCTGGTGGTCAAGCCGGTGCTGGCGCCGCTGCTGCTGCTGCCGCTGCTGAGCCGGCAGTGGCGGCCGTTCGTGGGCGCCGTCGCAGTGCCGGTGGCGTTCAACGCGGTCGCGTTCCCGCTGTCCAGCGATCCCACCAGCTACTTCACCCAGACGGTGCCCTACATCATGGGCACCCGCGACTACTTCAACTCCTCGATCCTGGGCAATGGCGTGTTCTTTGGCCTGCCACCGGGGCTGATCCTGTTCCTGCGCGTGTTGTTCACCGTGATCGCGGCGGTCAGCCTGTGGCTGCTGTATCGCTACTACCGCACCCGCGACCCGCGGTTCTGGATGCTGACCTCCTCCGGTGTGCTGCTTACCGCGTCCTTCCTGGTGCTGTCATTGGGCCAGGGCTACTACTCGATCGTGCTGTTCCCGTTCCTGATGACGGTGGTGCTGCCGAACTCGGTGCTGCGCAACTGGCCGGCGTGGCTGGGGGTCTACGGGTTCATGACGTTGGACAAGTGGCTGATCTTCCGGTGGATGAATGTCGGACGCCCGCTGGACTACCTCAAGATCACCTACGGCTGGTCACTGTTGCTGATCGTGGTGTGCGCGGTGCTGTGCTACCGTTACCTCGACGCCCGTGAACAAGACCGCCTGGATGACGGGATCGATCCGGCATGGCTGGCGAACGGGCACCAGCGGGCTAGCGTGGAGGCATGAGTTCTCCCAAGGTGTCCCTCACCGACGACGAGTGGCGGGCGAAGCTGACCCCCGAAGAGTTCGCGGTGCTGCGTCGCGCCGGCACCGAACCGCCGAACACCGGCGAATACACCGACACCACCACCGAAGGTGTCTACGAGTGCCGGGCGTGCGGTGCCGAACTGTTCCGCAGCACAGCGAAATTCCATTCGCACTGCGGCTGGCCGTCGTTCTTCGATCCGGCCGATTCCGAGGCGGTGATCCTGCGCTCGGATGACTCGCTGGGGATGCGGCGCACCGAGGTGTTGTGCGCGTCCTGCCACAGCCACCTGGGGCATGTGTTCGAAGGCGAGGGCTACCCCACGCCCACCGACCAGCGCTACTGCATAAATTCCATCTGCCTCCGGCTGGTCCCGGGCCCCTGAGCGCCGAGGCTGTTGTTACCGCGAGCCCCTCTCGCACTTTTCCGCGCTAACGACAGGCTCGGCGAGTGCTAAAGCTGCTCCACCCGGGTGGCGTGGACTTCCCAGAACGGGGCGTGCGCCAGCTGGCCGTCCAGCAGCGGTTCGATGACCGCCAGCCGCTGTGCGATCTCCCGGATCCGGGGCGGCGCAGCCGGGCGTTGGCGCGGGCCCCTTCGATCGCCGTCTCCGACACGTCGACTCCGGTCGCCGCGAAGCCGTGTTCGGCGAAGTGGACGGCATGGTGGCCCGGGCCGGTCCCCGGGTCGAGAACCGCACCTTTGATCGCGCCCAGCGCGACCAGCCGCCGCACCACCGGCTGGGCGCCACCGATGTCCCACGGTGTGGCGGCGGGCAATCCCGCCGCGGCGCGATAGATCTCCTCGAAGCGTTCGGCGTCGCCGGCTGACGGGCCGGATGCGCCGGTCACGGCAGGGCGGCCACCAACTGCTCGACGTCGACCCGGGGACCGGTGAAGAAGGGGGTCTCCTCGCGGGCGTGCAGCCGAGCCTCGGTGTTGCGCAGGTCGCGCATCAGGTCGACGATCAGGTCGAGTTCGGGCGCCTCGAACGCCAGGATCCACTCGTAGTCGCCGAGCGCGAATGCCGGCACGGTGTTGGCGCGAACGTCCTTGTAGGGCCGTGCCGCCATGCCGTGCTCCGCCAGCATCCGGCGGCGGTCCTCCTCGGGCAGCACATACCACTCGTGCGAACGCACGAACGGGTAGACGCAGATGTAAGCGCCGGCCGGCTCACCGGCGATGAACGCCGGGACGTGACTCTTGTTGAACTCGGCGGGCCGGTGCAACCCCACGTTGCTCCACACCGGCGTGCAGGCCCGGCCCAGCGCGGTGCGCCGGAAGCCGGCGTAGGTGGCCTGCAGGTCCTCCACCCGCTCGGCGTGCGACCAGATCATGAAGTCCGCATCAGCGCGCAGGCCGGCCACGTCGTAGACGCCGCGGATCACCACGCCGCGCTCCTCCTGCTGTTTCAGGAAGGTGGCGGCCTGGTCGGCGACCTCGTCACGGCTGGCGGATCCCTCGTCGAGGGCCCCGGAACGAACCGAGAACACCGAGAACATCACGTAGCGGATGGTGGAATTCAGCTTGTCGTAATCGAGGTGCGCCATGCCCCACATGTTGCCACGACACGCCGCCGCTAGGGGGCCGGGGTGGCACTGATCACTGCCGCCACCGCGCGATCGGCCGCCGCGATGCAGGCCGGCACACCGATCCCGTCGAGATAGTTGCCCGCGACCGCCACCGTCGGCGGCAGTCCGGCGCGCAGTTCGCCGACCAAGGCCGCGTGCCCGGGACGGTACTGCGGCATCGCCGCAGGCCAGCGCTGCACCCGGACCTCCACCGGGTCCACCATGACCCCGAACAGGGTCTCCAGATCCTGCACGGCCCACCCCACCAACTCAGCCTCGGTGGCATGGGTGCGGGCGTCGCCGAACCGGCCGAACGACAGCCGCAGCAGTTCGACCTTGCCGCCATAGCCCCAGTTCCCCCACTTGCGTGAGGTCAGTGTGAGCGCCTTGGCGTGCAGCCGCTCCCCGGTCGCGACCAGCACCCCGGAGTTGTCCGGGAACGCCGCGCCGGCGGGCACCGCCAGCGCCACCACCACCGACGACGCGCTGACGATGCCGCTGGCCGCCGCCGCGGTGCGGGGCGCGAATCCGGTTGCCAGCCGGGCCAGCGTGTTGGCCGGCACGGCCATCACCACCCGGTCGGCATGGTGGAAGCCGCCGGCGGCATCCCGCAACAGCCAGCCGTCGGCCACCGGGTCGATCTGCGTTACCGCCGCCTGCACCCAGCGCAGCCCGCTGCGGCGCACCAGCGCGTCGATCAGCACCTGATAGCCACCGGCGATGGCGCCGAACACCGGCGTGCCGGTAGCTCTCGGCAGCGCCCGTGCCACCGCCGCGGTGAGGCTGGGCGCGCCGGCGTCCAGCGCGGCGGCCAGGCCGGGCACCGCCGAGCGCAGCCCGACCGTCGCCGCCGACCCGGCATACACCCCGCCGATCAGCGGATCCACCGAGGCGGCCACCACCTGCTCGCCGAACCGGTCGCCGACCAGGGTCCCCAGTGCCGGGTCGCTGCCCGGCTCGAAGGTCAGCCGGCGGTTGGGTTCGCCGGCGATGCGGGCGATGGTCTCCTCGTCCACCAGACCGGCCATCGCCCCCGGCGACGACGGGATCCCGCTGAGCGTGCCCGGCGGCAGCGGATGCAGCCGCCGACGGTTGTACAGCAGCGGGCGGACCCCGGTGGTGGTGCGCTCCCGATCGGCCAGCCCCAGCTCGGACAGCAGGGCGGGCACCTCGGGGCGGCGAGCCACGAACGCTTCGGCCCCCACGTCCACGCCGATACCGCCCAGGGTCTCGGTGCGCAGCACCCCGCCGAGCCGGTCGGCCGGGTCGAAGACGGTGATGGTCGGTGCGGCACCGAGTGTGGCGCGCAGCCGGTACGCGGCGGCCAGACCGGAAATCCCGCCTCCGACGACGCAGTACGTCGAGGTCACAACGAGTGGACCAGCGCCACCAGGTCGGTGAGCACGCCGGGATCAGATTCCGGCAGCACGCCGTGCCCGAGGTTGAACACATGCCCGGACGCGCCGGCGGCCACCGCGGCGCGACCGTCCGCGACGACGGCACGGGCCGCCCGCTCCGCCACCGGCCAGCCCGCCAGCACCACCGCCGGGTCCAGATTGCCCTGCAGGGCGACGCCGGTACCGACCCGGGCGGCGGCATCCGTCAGCCGGGTCCGCCAGTCGACTCCGACCACGGTGGCACCGGCTTCGGCCATGGCGCCCAACAGCTCGGCGGTCTGCACCCCGAAGTGCGTCATCGGCACGCCGGCGTCGGCCAGCGCGGCGAACACCCGGGCGCTGTGCGGCAACACGTATTTGCGGTAGTCGGCCAGGCTCAACGTGCCCGCCCAGGAGTCGAACAGCTGGATGGCGTCCACACCGTGGTCGAGCTGCACCGTGAGGAATGCGATGGTCAGGTCGGTGAGCCTGGTCATCAGCTGATGCCAAGTGTCCGGTTCGGCCAGCATCATCGTCTTGGTCCGGGCGTGAGTCCGGCTGGGCCCGCCCTCGACCAGGTAGGACGCCAGCGTGAACGGCGCTCCGGCGAAACCGATCAATGGCACGTCGCCCAGCGCGTCCACCAGCAGCGACACCGCCTCGGCGACGGCCGTCACGCGCTGCGGTTCCAGCGGCCGCAGGGCAGCGACATCGGCCGCGCTGCGCAGCGGCTCGGCGATCACCGGCCCGACGTCGGGCACGATGTCCAGATCCACCCCGGCCCCGCGCAGCGGCACCACGATGTCGGAGAACAAGATCGCCGCGTCCACCCCGTGGCGGCGCACCGGCTGCAGCGTGATCTCGCAGACCAGTTCAGGGTCGAAGCAGGCTTCCAGCATGCGGTGCTGGGCGCGCAACACGCGGTATTCCGGCAGCGACCGGCCGGCCTGCCGCATGAACCAGACCGGCACCCGGGCGGGTTGCCGACCGGCAGCGGCGGCCAGGTAGGGCGAATCGGGCAGTTCTCGACGGGCACTCATCGGCCTCAATGCTGCCACGACCGGTTACGGCGCGGGAACGGCCCGTGATTCATGCGTTGCGGCGGTCCCGGCTTCCCCTCGCCGAACCGCCGGTGATTCGGCGCGCCTTTCTGCGCCGGCCCGCGTCGGGGGTTAGCGTGAGATTCGGCGACCCGCGTCGCGGCGGTGCGCAACAGCACCCGGGGGCCGGCCGCTGGCGGCGCGGGGCAGAGCGATCAGTTAAGGAGCGGCACCCGTGACATCAGCCGAGCCTGCCCCCTTCCGCGAAGCGGTGGCAACCATGCACGCCGCAACGGTCCGGTCCGAGATCGAGTTAGGCCCGATCCGGCCGCCTCAGCGGCTGGCGCCCTACAGCTATGCGCTGGGTGCCGAGGTCAAACATCCCGAAGCCGATTTCGTCCCACAGGACTCCGACGGCGATGCGTTCGGCCGGCTGATCCTGCTCTACGACCCGGACGGCACCGACGCCTGGGACGGCACCATGCGCCTGGTGGCGTTCATCCAGGCTGATCTGGACCCGCAGGAGGCGATCGACCCGCTCCTGCCCGAAGTCGCCTGGAGTTGGCTGGTCGAAGCGCTGGGCTCCCGAACCGAACACATGACCGCGCTGGGCGGGACCGTCACCGCGACCACATCGGTGCGCTACGGCGACATCTCCGGCCCGCCCCGCGGACACCAGTTGGAGCTGCGAGCGTCCTGGACCGCCACCACTCCGGAGCTGGGCACGCATGTCCAGGCGTTCTGCGAGGTCCTCGAACACGCCGCAGGCCTGCCGCCGGTCGGGATCACCGACCTGAGCTCGCGAACCCGCGTCTGAGATGACCGGACAGACCACCGAACCGGCCACTGAAGAGCCCGAACCGACGCCGCTGCCGCATCCCGCCGACGGCGTACCGGAGGTGTCAGTCACCACCCGGCAGATCGGCGCCGCCGCCGAGAAGCTGGCCGGCGGCCACGGCCCGTTCGCGGTGGACGCCGAACGGGCGTCGGGCTTCCGCTACTCCAACCGCGCCTACCTGATCCAGATCCGGCGCGCCGGTGCCGGCACCGTGCTGATCGACCCGGTCGGGGCGGGCTCGGATCCGGCGGCCCTGCTGCGCCCGGTCGCCGAGGTGCTCGACGACGACGAGTGGATTCTGCACGCCGCCGACCAGGATCTGGCCTGCCTGGCCGAGGTCGGTATGTGGCCGAAGGCGCTCTATGACACCGAACTGGCCGGGCGGCTGGCCGGCTTCGACCGGGTCAACCTGGCGGCGATGGTGCAGCGGCTGTTGGGGCTGGGCCTGGCCAAGGGCCACGGCGCCGCCGACTGGTCGAAGCGTCCGCTGCCCGCCGAGTGGCTCAACTACGCGGCGCTGGACGTCGAGGTCCTCATCGAACTGCGCGAGGCCATCGCCGAGGTGCTGTCCGGCCAGGGTAAAAGTGATTGGGCGGCACAGGAATTCAGTCATCTGCGGAGCACCGACTTCATCACGTCGACGCGCCGGGACCGCTGGCGGCGCACCTCGGGTATCCACAAGGTGCGCGACCGGCGCGGGCTGGCCGCCGTTCGTGAACTGTGGACGGTGCGCGACCGGATCGCCGAGCGCCGCGATATCGCGCCCGGGCGCATCCTGCCCGACGCGGCGATCATCGCCGCAGCCGTCGCCGATCCCACCACCGTCGACGAGTTGCTCGCCCTGCCGGTATTCGGCGGACCCAAGCAGCGCCGCAGCGCGGCGACCTGGCTGGCCGCGCTGGCTGCCGCTCGCGACAACCCGGAACCGCCGGACTCCGCCGAACCCCCGAGCGGCCCACCGCCGCCCTCGCGCTGGTCGCGGCGCAAACCCGAGGCGGCCGCGCGACTGGAAGCGGCCCGCGGCGCGCTCGGGCAACTGTCCGAGCAGGTGAGCGTGCCGACCGAGAACCTGCTCTCCCCCGACCTGCTGCGCCGACTGTGCTGGGACTGGAGTGCGGCGACACCGGACCCCGCGGTCGCGATCGAGGAGTTCCTCAACACCGGCGGCGCCCGGCCCTGGCAGCGGCAGTTGACGGTGCCGCTGCTCGCCCAAGCCCTCGGCGCTACGGTCGCCGGCGGCTAGCGCAGCCGGCTTGCTGCGCCCGCCGGCACGGTCCACGTGTTGCTAGACTGCTGGATACGCCAGCCGTATTCGTTGATCGGCCAGCGCTTCTCACGCCACGACCACCATGGACGCGAACCGTCGAGGACTTCCCATGGTCGATTTTCCTTGGAGCACCTCGTGTCACCAGTTGTTCGCCGGGTCAGCTACGTCATCAGCTACGAGATCGTGGCCATCGTGCTCACCGCCCTGGGTCTTGTCCTCCTGGGATTCGGCGGCGGCAGTTCCGGTGTCATGGCCGTGACGGCATCGACCGTCGCGGTGCTGTGGAACTACATCTGGAACACCGTGTTCGAGGCGTGGGAGCGGCGGCAGCGCTCCCCGGCCCGCACGCTGCGGCGCCGGGTGGCGCACGCCATCGGTTTCGAAGGCGGACTGGTCGTGTTCTTGTTGCCGATAGTCGCCTGGATCTTGCACGTCTCGCTGCCGCAGGCGTTCGCTCTGGAGGCCGGCCTGCTGGTGTTCTTCCTGATCTACACCTTCGTGTTCACCTGGGTGTTCGACAAGGTGTGGCCGCCCATCGGGGCGCGCCCTAATCCAGCCGCTCGCTGACCTCTTCGACGCAGTTGCTACTGCTCATCGCCGCCACCCAACCGGTGATCTGGCGGGCCACGTCCTGGGCGGTCAGGCCCACCTCGGCCAGCAGCTCACCGCGGGAGGCGTGGTCGTAGAAGCGTTGCGGCAGGCCGACGTCGCGGCAGGGCACGTCGATCTCGGCGTGCCGCAGCGCCGCCGACACCGCCGAGCCGACACCACCGGCGACGCCGTTGTCCTCGCAGGTGACCACCAGCTTGTGGGCGCCGGCCATCTCGATGACCACCGCGGGAACCGGCAGCACCCAGCGGGGATCGACCACCGTCACGCCGATGCCCTGGTTGTGCAGCCGGTCGGCCACCGCCAGCGCCATGGGCGCGAACGCGCCGACCGCGACCAGCAGCACGTCGGCGGGCAGCCCGTCGGCCGGCAGCGCCAGCAGATCCACCCCGGACCGTCGCTGGATCGCCGGGATATCTTCGCCCACATCCCCTTTCGGGAACCGAACCGCGCTGGGGCCGTCATGGATGTCCAGCGCCTCACCGAGTTCCTCGCGCAGCCGGACACCGTCGCGCGGTGCGGCCACCCGCATACCCGGAACGATGCCCAAGATCGACAGATCCCACATGCCGTTGTGGCTGGCGCCGTCGGGACCGGTGATCCCGGCTCGGTCGAGCACCACGGTGACCGGCAGCTTATGCAGCGCGACATCCATCATCAACTGGTCGAAGGCGCGGTTGAGGAAGGTCGAATAGACCGCCACCACCGGGTGCAGGCCGCCCATCGCCAGCCCGGCCGCCGAGGTGAGCGCATGCTGTTCGGCGATCCCGACGTCGAACATGCGGTCCGGGAACCGCTGGCCGAACGGGGTCAGCCCGGTGGGGCCGGGCATGGCGGCGGTGATCGCGACGACGTCGCGGCGCTTGGCACCGTACTCGATGAGCGCGTCGGAGAACACCGCCGTCCAGCCGCGGCCGGCAGTCTCGGTCGCAGACCCGGTCAGCGGGTCGATCACGCCGCAGGCATGCATCTGCTCGGCCTCGTCATCCTCGGCCGGCCGGTAGCCCTTGCCCTTGCGGGTCACCACGTGCACGATCACCGGCGCGCCGAAGCCCCGCGCGCGGCGCAGCGCGGACTCCACCGCGGCCTCGTCGTGCCCGTCGATCGGGCCCAGGTATTTCAGGCCCAGGTCGGTGAAGAGCGCCTGCGGGGCCAGCGCGTCCTTGAGGCCCGCCTTGAAGCTGTGGATCACCTGGTAGCCGATCTCGCCGACAACCGGCACCCCGCGCACCGCGGCGCGGCCGCGCTCGAGCAGCCGTTCGTAGGCGGGCTGCAGCCGCAACGCGGCCAGGTGGTCGGCGAAACCGCCGATAGTGGGCGCGTAGCTGCGGCCGTTGTCGTTGACCACGATCACCACCGGCCGGTTACCGGCGGCGATGTTGTTCAACGCCTCCCAGCACATGCCGCCGGTCAGGGCGCCGTCGCCGACGACGGCCACCACGTGCCGGTTGCGGTGGCCGGTCAGCTCGAAGGCCTTGGCCAGTCCGTCGGCATAGGACAGCGCCGCGCTGGCGTGGCTGGACTCCACCCAGTCGTGCTCGCTCTCGGCGCGCGACGGGTACCCCGACAGCCCGCCCTTGCGGCGCAGGCTGTGAAAGTCCGGGCTGCGGCCGGTGAGCATCTTGTGCACGTAGGCCTGGTGGCCGGTGTCGAAGATGATCGGGTCGTGCGGGGAGTCGAAGACCCGGTGCAGCGCCAGCGTCAGCTCCACCACACCCAGATTGGGGCCCAGGTGTCCCCCGGTCGCAGCGACCTTATGGATCAGGAACTCCCGGATCTCCGCCGCCAGAGCGGTCAACTGCGCCTGCGAGAGGTGCTGCAGATCGGCGGGGCCGCGGATCCCTTCAAGCATCCGGCTAGTCTACGCATGGCGACGGGCACCCCCCGTATGGTCGTCCTATGCGCGCCGAGGAGATCGCTGAGGAATTCCCGGTGGTGGCCATCGACTCCGACGCCGTCGACGCGGCCCGGTTACTGGCCGAGCACCGGCTGCCCGGCATCGTCGTCGTCGACGCGGCCGGCCAGCCGCACGCGGTGCTGCCGGCTTCCCAGGTGGTGCGTTTCATCGTGCCGGGCTACGTCCAGGACGACCCGTCGCTGGCCGGAGTGCTCAGCGAGAGCGCGGCCGATCGTGCCGCCGAGAAGCTGCGCGGCAAGGCGGTGCGCGACGTGCTGCCCGAGCACCTGCCCGAACTGCCGACCGCCGGCGCCACCCACACCCTTATCGAAGTCGCCTCCACCATGGCCCGGCTGCGCAGCCCGCTGATCGCCGTCGTCAAGGACGGTAAACTGCTCGGCGTGATCACCGCGTCGCGGTTGCTGGCCGCAGCCCTCAAAGTCTGATCGGGTGACCCGCGACGACGACGATGCAGCGCGCAGCGATGCTGAGGAGCGGCGCTGATGATGCTGCTCGCGGTCGCGGTCTTCGTGATCGCCTATGGGTTCATCGCCGCCGACCGGGTCAACAAGACCCTGGTGGCGCTGACCGGGGCGGCCGCGGTGGTCATCCTGCCGGTCATCTCCTCCGATGACATCTTCTACTCCCGCAGAACCGGCATCGACTGGGACGTCATCTTCCTGTTGCTGGGCATGATGATCATCGTCAGCGTGCTGCGCCAGACCGGCGTCTTCGAGTACGTCGCGATCTGGTCGGCCAAGCGGGCCCAGGGTTCCCCGCTGCGCATCATGATCCTGCTGGTGTTGGTGACGGCCGTTGCATCAGCGCTGCTGGACAACGTCACCACGGTGTTGCTGATCGCACCGGTCACCCTGCTGGTCTGCGACCGGCTGGAGATCAACGCGGCGCCGTTTCTGATGGCCGAGGTGTTCGCGTCGAATATCGGCGGCGCCGCCACCCTCGTCGGCGACCCTCCCAACATCATCATCGCCAGCCGCGCGGGGCTGTCGTTCAATGCCTTTCTCGCGCACATGGCGCCGATCGTCGCCATCGTCCTGGTCGCCTTCATCGCGCTGCTGCCGCGGCTGTTTCCGGGATCGTTCACTGTTGACCCCGACCGAGTCGCCGACATGATGGCGCTCGAGGAGCGCGAGGCGATCCAGGACCGCCGCCTGCTGATCAAGTGCGGCGTGGTCCTAGCCGGGGTGTTCGCCGGGTTCATCGGACACTCCGCGCTGAACCTGGAGCCTTCCGTGGTGGCGCTGCTCGGTGCCGGGGTGCTGATTGTGATCTCCAAGATGGAGCGCTCGGACTACCTGTCCGGCGTCGAGTGGGAGACCCTGCTGTTCTTCGCCGGCCTGTTCGTGATGGTGGGCGCCCTGGTGGACACCGGGGCGATCGCCGCCCTGGCCAAGGGCGCCACCGAGCTCACCGGCGGCAACGCCTTGTTGACCACAATGGGGATCCTGGGGGTGTCCGCGCCGGTGTCCGGCATCATCGACAACATCCCCTACGTGGCAACCATGACCCCGATCGTGGCCGAACTGAGCACCACGCTGCCCAACGACCTGCACCCGGATGCGCTGTGGTGGGCGCTGGCGCTCGGCGCCGACTTCGGCGGGAACCTGACCGCGGTCGGAGCCAGCGCCAATGTGGTGATGCTCGGCATCGCCCGCCGCGCCGGAAACCCGATCACGTTCTGGGAGTTCACCCGCAAGGGCATCGTGGTCACCGCGGTCTCGGTGGCGCTTGCGGCGCCGTACCTGTGGTTGCGCTACTTCGTGCTCGGTTGATTCTTCCGGCGCGAACAGACGTGAAAGCCCCCAAAATGACCAGAATTTAGGGGTTTTCGCGTCTCACTCGAAAATGAGGTGACCCCCAGCAGGTGAGTTGCTGCCCCCGGATGTTAGGCGATGTCGGTGAGGGGTTCCAGGGTCACGCTGTAGCCGAGGGATTCGAGCTGTTTGATGGCTTTGGCTTTGGTCTTCGCGGGCTGGTGTCGGGTGTAGTAGTCGAGGCCGGGGTCATGGTAGAAAGCACCGTTGAGCAGCATGTTGTAGGCGTCGGTGAGCATCTTGTGCTCGATGGCTACCAGGGCGATCATGCCGGATGGTGAACCGCTGGTGCGGTCAGCGTTCCTGCGTTTTTGTGGTGATCGTCGCCTGCCGGCGATGCGGCGGTAGCGGGCACTGTAATAGGTGTTTTTACTGCGGGCCGCCGACAGGGCTGCCACGCCCAGGGCGGCCTTGAGGTGACGGTTACCGGGCCGGGTGGTAGTCGATTTGACCCGACCCGCTGATTCGTTGCAGCCCGGAACCACACCGGCCCACGATGCCAGGTGTCCGGCGGTGGGGAACACGCTCATGTCCGCGCCGGTTTCGGCGATGAACACATCGGCGACGATCCGCGAAAAACCGGGGATGCTCATCAGCAACTCCCGGGCGTACTGAAAGGGCTTGACCACCTCCTCGATGCGTTCATCGAGGCGGTCAATGCCAGCGCTGTGGGCGTCGATGCGATCCAGGTACAGCCGGGCCATGAACGCGTGGTGATCGCTGAACCGGCCATGCAGCGCCTCGGTGAGGGTGGGGATCTTTTCCCGCAGCCGTTGTCTGGCCAGATCGGCCAACACTGCCGGGTCGCGTTGACCGGCGATGAGCGCTTCGAGCATCGCCCGCCCGGAGACCCCGACAATGTTGGAGGCCACCGCCGACAGTTTGATCCCGGAGTCTTCGAGCAGCTTCTCCAGTCGCTGGATCTCCTTGGTACGAGCGCGGGTAATGACCGTGCGCGTGCGGGTCAGATCCCGCAGTACCCGAATCGGCTCCGGTGGCACGAACGACGCCCGCACCAGCCCGTGCGCGCCCAGATCGGCCAGCCACATCGCGTCGGAGACATCGGTCTTGCGGCCGGGCACGTTACGCACCGACTTGGCGTTGACCAAAATCACCTCCAGCCCGTCTTCGAGCAGGTAGTAGAACGGCTTCCAATAAACTGACGTGGATTCGATCACCACACAGCTGACCTGCTCGGCGATCAGATGCTCACGCAACGCCAAGATCTCACTGGTGGTCGAACCCCACCTACTCACCGTCGTCGACGTGCCACGCCGGCCCCGGCCTTGGACACGGATGCAGGCCTTGGCGTCTTTCTTAGAGACATCAAGGCCGGCGCACCGCGAATGAATCACTTCCATGGCTGATCAACTCCTTCACCGGAGAATTGTTGGCAACCAACGTGTTCCGGGAAGAGCGAAACAAAAACAGGAGTCTCACTCGCGTGCTCACAGGCAACAATCCACGGCCCCCGCACAAGCACGGGGTGCCCTTCAGTCCCAAGCTGCTCGGCGTGCTCACCAGCAACACAGACGCAACGGGGTCAACCGAAACACCCCTTAAGCGTCACCCCACCGACCTGCAGCGCAACCACTCCACCAGGCGAAACGGACCCACGAATTTTCATCCCCCACGGTGGGGCGCAGCCCCCCGATAGCTGCTCGCGGGGAGCGGCTCAAGCTCGCGTCAGCAGCGCCACGCACTCCACATGGTGGGTGAGCGGGAACGCGTCGAACACCCGGATCTGCTCGACGGCGTACCCGTGATCGCGATACAGCCCGATATCGCGGGCGAACGCCGCGACCTCGCAACCGATGTGCACCAGCCGCGGCACCTTCGCGGCCGCCAGCGCCTCGATCACCTCACGGCCGGCGCCGGCGCGCGGCGGGTCCAGCACCGCGACGTCGGCAGCCCTCGGCTGTGCGGCCAGCGCCCGGCGCACCGAGTCGGTGCGCACCGACACCTGCGGCAGATCGACGAGTGCGGCCCGGGCGGCGGCCGTCGCGGCCCGTGAGGTGTCGATGCTGACCACCTCGCCGGAGGTCCCCACTCCGTCAGCCAGTGCCGCAGCGAAGATCCCGGCCCCGCCGTAGAGGTCCCAGGCGGTCATGCCCGCCTCCGGCTGCGCCCAGTCGGAGATCAGCGCACTGTAGAGGGCGGCCGCCCGGCGATGCGCCTGCCAGAACGCCGTCACCGGGATCCGCCAGCGTCGGCGGCCGACCCACTGGGTGGCGTGATAGTCGCCCTCGAGGACCTGCGGACGGTGGTTGCGGCTGGTGCTCACCACATGCCGGACCCCGTCGTCGTCGGTCACCACGTGCAGCTGATCGCCCGGTCGCCAAGTCTGCTCGGCCAGCCCCTTGGTCATCCCGGCGGGCAATTGGCCGCACCGCAGATCGGTGACCAGCTTGTCGCTGTGATATCGGTGAAATCCGGCCCGTCCGTCGGCGCCGACCTCCAGCCGAACCCGGCTGCGCCAGCCGGTCGGGCCGTCCTCACCCAGCGGTTCGGCCTCGCCGTGCCAGTCGTAGCCGCCGAGCCGGCCCAACTGGTTGGCGACCACCTCCGCTTTGAGCGCCCGCGCCGCGGCAGGCTCGGCGAACGCCAGGTCGCAGCAGCCGGCGCCGTCGACGCCGGCGATCGGACACAGTGAGGCGATCCGCCCGTCCGCCGCTTCGAGCACCTCCACGCATTCGGCGTGCCAGTACGAGCCGCGCTCGGCGGTGATGCGGGCCCGCACCCGTTCGCCGGGCAGCGCGTAGCGCACGAATACCACCCGACCGTCATGGCGGGCCACACAACTGCCCCCGTTGGCCGGTGGGCCCACGTCCAGGATCAGTTCGGTCACTCCGTGAAGCCTCTCCGGGTGTCGCCGGGGGCGTGATGCGGCGCCAACTCCTTGCGGCGCTCCGAGGAGTTCAGCTGCCAGGGCACCGAGGTCACCATCACCTGCGGCATGAACAGCAGCCTGGTCTTGAGCCGCAACGCGCTCTGGTTGTGCAGCACCTGCTCCCACCAGTGGCCCACCACGTATTCGGGGATGTAGACGGTCACCACGGTGCGCGGCGACTCCTTGCTGAGCCGTCTGACGTACTCGAGCACCGGCCGGGTGACCTCCCGGTACGGCGACGCGATCACCTTGAGCGGCACGGTGATATCGCTGTCCTCCCATTCGCGGACCAGGGCCCGGGTCTCAGTGTCGTCGACATTGACGGTGATCGCCTCCAGAGTGTCCGGGCGGGTGGCCCGCGCGTAGGCCAGCGCACGGCGGGTCGGCAGGTGCAGCTTGGAGACCAGGACCAGGGCGTGGTTGCGGCTGGGCAACACCGCCTGGTCTTCGAGGGCGGCGGACTGCGCCGCCAGCTCCTCGCTGACGGCATCGTAGTGGCGGCGGATCAGTTTCATCATGGCGAACAGCACCGACATGGCGACGATCGCGATCCAGGCGCCGGCCAGGAACTTGGTGGCGATCACAATGAGAAGCACGGTCCCGGTGGCGACGAACCCGATGGTGTTGACCACCCGAGAACGCACCATCTTGGCGCGGGCCGCACGATCGGTTTCGGTGCGCAGCAATCGGTTCCAGTGCCGGACCATGCCGATCTGACTCAAGGTGAAGGAGACGAACACCCCGACGATGTAGAGCTGGATCAGTGCAGTCACCTCGGCCCCGAACGCCACGATGAAGGCGATGGCCACGACCGCCAGGAACACGATGCCGTTGGAGAAGGCCAGCCGGTCACCACGGGTGTGCAGCTGACGCGGCAGATACCGGTCCTGGGCCAGGATCGATCCCAGCACCGGGAAACCGTTGAACGCGGTGTTGGCGGCCAGCGCCAGGATTAGCGCGGTCACGCCGGCGATGATCCACAGACCGGGCGGAAAGCCGCGAAACACCGTCTCGGCCAACTGCGCCAGCAGCGTCTTCTGGTCGTAGTCCGCCGGCGCCCCGATCAGCTGTTCGTGCGGCCGCGCGGCGATTTTCACACCGGTCTGGCGGGCCAGCACGATGATGCCCATCATCAGCGTCACCGCGATCACGCCCAGCATCAGCAAGGTGGTGGCGGCGTTGCGCGACTTCGGCTTGCGAAACGCCGGCACGCCGTTGCTGATCGCCTCCACCCCGGTCAGCGCCGCACACCCCGACGAGAACGACTTCGCCACCAGGAACACCAGGGCCAGCCCGACCATCTCGCCCTGGGTGGAGTGGATCTTGAACGAGGCCGAGTCGGCCTGAAGCTGGTGACCCAGCACGAAGATCTGGAACAGCCCCCAGCCCAGCATCGCGAAGACCCCGATCATGAACGCATAGGTCGGGAAGGCGAACGCGGTGCCCGATTCCCGGATGCCGCGCAGATTGGCCGCCGCCACCACGACGACGGTACCCACCGCGAACGCCACCTTGTGGTCGGCGATGTAGGGTATCGCCGAGCCGATGTTGGCGACCCCCGAGGAGATCGAAACAGCAACGGTCAGAACATAATCCACCATCAATGCACTCGCGACGGTCAGGCCCGCGGTGCCGCCCAGGTTGGTGGTGACCACCTCGTAGTCACCGCCGCCGGAGGGGTAGGCGTGCACGTTCTGACGGTAGGAGGCCACCACGGTGATGAACACGAACGCCACCGCCAGGCCGACCCACGGTGTCATCCGGTAGGCCGCGATGCCCGCCACCGACAGCACCAAGAAGACCTCTTCGGGCCCGTAGGCCACCGAGGACAGCGCGTCGGAGGCGAACACGGGCAACGCGACACGCTTGGGCAACAGGGTGTGACTGAGCCGATCGCTGCGGAACGGCCGGCCCAGCACCAGCCGGCGAGCAGCGGTGGAAATCTTCGACACGAGAGCCAAGGGTAAGCCAGGCCGGCGCTGGCGGTAGCGTTCACCGAATACGGGCACGACTGCAGTCGAAACCAGCCGAAACCAGCCGAAAGGACCGTGCACGTGCGGGTAGTTGTCATGGGATGCGGCCGGGTGGGCGCCTCGGTTGCCGACGGACTGTCCCGGATCGGCCATGAGGTCGCCATCATCGACCGCGACACCACCGCGTTCAACCGGCTCAGCCCGGAGTTCAACGGCGAACGGGTGCTGGGCATGGGCTTCGACCGCGACGTGCTGCTGCGCGCCGGCATCGAGGAGGCCGGCGCGTTCGCGGCGGTCTCGTCGGGTGACAACTCCAACATCATCGCCGCGCGGCTGGCCCGCGAGACGTTCGGCGTGGCGCGGGTGGTCGCCCGGATCTACGACGCCAAGCGGGCCGCCGTCTACGAGCGGCTTGGGATTCCGACCATCGCCACCGTGCCCTGGACCACCGACCGGCTGCTCGACGCGCTGACCCGGGAGAGCGAGACGACCAAATGGCGTGACCCGACCGGCACCGTCGCGGTGGCCGAGGTGGTGCTGCACGAGGACTGGATCGGCCGCCCGGTCACCGACCTGGAAGCGGCCGTCGGTGCGCGGGTGGCGTTCCTGATCCGGTTCGGCACCGGCATCCTGCCCGAGCCCAAGACCGTCATTCAGGCCAGCGATCAGGTGTACATCGTCGCGGTGTCGGGCCGCGTCGCCGAGGCGATCGCGATCGCGGCGCTGCCGCCGAGCGAGGACCTGGACAAATGAAGGTCGCGGTGGCCGGAGCCGGGGCTGTCGGCCGGTCGATCGCACGGGAGCTGCTCGACAGCGAGCATCAGGTGACGTTGATCGAGCGCAATCCGGAGCACATCGACGTCGAGGACATCGCCGAGGCACAGTGGCATCTCGGTGACGCCTGCGAGTTGAGTCTGTTGGAATCGGTGCACCTGGAGGACTTCGACGTCGTCATCGCCGCCACCGGAGACGACAAGGCCAATGTGGTGCTGTCGCTACTGGCCAAGACCGAATTCGCCGTTCCCCGGGTGGTGGCCCGGGTGAACGATCCCCGCAACGAATGGCTGTTCACCGATGCCTGGGGCGTGGACGTGGCGGTTTCCACGCCGCGGATGTTGGCCTCGCTGGTCGAGGAGGCCGTCGCGGTCGGGGATCTGGTGCGGCTCATGGAGTTCCGCAAGAGCGACACCAACCTGCTGGAGATCACGCTGCCCGACGACACCCCCTGGGGCGGCAAGCCGGTGCGCAAGTTGACGCTGCCCCGCGACGCCGCACTGGTGACGATCCTGCGGGGCACCCGGGTGATCGTGCCGCAGGACGACGAGCCGCTGGAAGGCGGCGACGAGTTGCTGTTCGTCGCGTCCACCGGCGTCGAGGACGCGCTGCGCGAGCTGCTGCTACCGGCGCCCTGACCGGGGCCCGCGGTCGTCTGCCGGGTGCGAGACCGGCTGCTCGTCCAGTGCCCGCTGCACGTATTTGACCGCCAGATAGGTCACCACCGCCGCCAGCGCGGTTAGCGGCCAGCCCATGGCGATGCGGGCCACCCCCAACCACCCGGTCTGGTCGGCGTCGTAGAGCAGCCGCTGCACCGCGAAGCGGGAACCGAAGACCAGCACCCAGGTCAGGGTCGCGACGTCGTAGGCGTAGACCGCCGCCCGCACCCCGCGCCAGGCCCGGCTCTGCCCGCTGGCCCAGCTCCAGATGTAGCCGACCGCCGGTCGCCGGATCAGGATGGATCCGGCGAAGACCAGCGCCCATGCCAGCGACGTCCAGATGCCGAGCAGGAAATAACCTTTTGAGTCGCCCATCAGGTAGGCGATCAGGGCACAGACCGCCACCCCGAAGAACCCCGATACGGCCGGCTGGGTGGATTCCCGGCGGATGAGCCGCCAGGCCAGCACTGCCGCGGCCACCGTCAGCGCCGCCACCACGGCGGCTCGCAGCCCGAAGAGACTGGAGGTCGGCACGAACACCACGATCGGCAGCGACGAGTAGATCAGGCCGGACACTCCGCCGATCTGGTCCAGCAGTCGCTGCGGCCCTTGGGCGCCGAACTCGCCGGTCATCGTCACGCCGGCCTGACGGTCTCCGGCCGTCACTGCTGGATTTCGTAGTGGGGGTTGTAGATGGCCTTGCAGCCGCTGTCGAGCTTTCCGAGCCGGCCGTGCACCCGCAGCGTGCGGCCCGAGTTGATTCCGGGAATGCGGCGCTGCCCCAGCCACACCAGTGTCACGGTGTCGGTGCCGTCGAACAGCTCGGCGCGGACCCCGCCCACACAGCCCTTGGCGTTGGCCTCCACGCTGCGCAGCACCCCGACCATGGTGACCTCTTGACCGCGTTCGCAGTCGATGGCGCGCTGCGCGCCGGTGTTGAGCGCCTCGTCGGACAGTTCCTCGACATCACGCAGCTCGGGGTCTTCGGTCAGTCTCCGAGTCAGCCGGCGCAGATAGCCTTTGGGCGCAGCCATTGCACTCTCCCTCAGTTGTGTGCGCACGCTAGGGTAGACCTGTTGATTACCTAATGCCACAACGACCGGCCTACGGGTCGCCGAGCAGCACCCGGCACCATCGAGGGGTGGCATTCGATTTGCACGGTGTGACGGCAGTCCTGCTGCCGGGAACCGGATCCGACGACGACTACATCCACCGGGTGTTTTCGGGACCGTTGCAGCAGGTAGGCGCCGAATTGGTGGTCCACCGGCCGCAACCTGACGGCCTCGTCGAGGGCTACCTGGCCGCGTTGGACTCCGCGGCCTCGCGAGGCGTCCCGATCATCGCCGGCGGCGTGTCGATCGGCGCGGCGGTGGCCGCCGCCTGGGCGCTGCGGCATCCCGGGCGAGTGCGAGGGGTGCTGGCCGCGCTGCCGGCATGGACGGGTGCCCCCGATGGCGCACCGGCCGCGCACGCCGCCCGCCTCAGCGCCGAGGAGCTGCGCCGGGACGGCCTGCCGGCGGTGGTGGCCCGCATGCGGGCGTCCAGCCCGGCATGGCTCGCCGACGAGCTGACCCGGTCGTGGACCGCCCAGTGGCCGCTGCTGCCCGACGCGCTGGAGCAGGCTGCGGCCTATACGGCGCCGACCCGCGCCGAGCTGGCGACGCTGACGGCGCCGCTCGGCGTGACCGCGGCCGTCGACGACCCGGTCCATCCGTTGCACACTGCCACCGAGTGGGTATCCGCCGCGCCACAGGCGGCGCTACGCACGGTGACGCTGGCACAGCTCGGTGCCGACCCGGCCGCCCTGGGCGCCGCTTGCCTGACGGCGCTGATCGCCGCGGCGGGCTGATCGGCTGGATACGCGGCTAACCGCCGGGGCTTGATTCGGCGGTCCAGCTTCGGCTCTCCTGCGTCGAGCCTCGCTAACCGCCGGGCTTTGATTCGGCGGTCCAGCTTCGGCTCTCCTGCGTCGAGCCTCGCTAACCGCCGGTGATGGTGCGCAACTGCTGCATCGCGGATCCCTCCGCGCTGCGGCGAGCAGTCGGCGCGGGCGGCGGCACATCTCCGCCGGGGCCGGGCTGGACTCCCCCGGGCTGCTGACCACCACCGGGCGCCGCGCCCCTGGCGGCCTGCGCGGCCGCGGCGGCACGCAATTGCTCGGCCATCGGCTCGGGCAGCCGCACCGGCAACGGGGTACGCACCGGCAGCGGAGTGTCGCCACGCCGGACCACGGTGTCCGCCAGGGCATCTCGCGCCTGCTGGGAGAGCGCCTCCAACGACTCGTGCGGGCCGTTGACCACGCAACGCACCATCCAGCGATAGCCGTCGACCCCGATGAACCGGACCGCGCCGGCCGCCGATCCGACCACCTCCCGACCCCACGGGCCGTCGATGACGCTGACGCTCGCGGAGTCCCGTCGCAGCGCCTCGGCAAGCTCGGCGGCGACCTCACGCCACAGCCCCGCCGACTTGGGCGCGGCGTAGGCGGCGATGTTGAACCGGCCATTGGGCGTCACCATCCAGACCGCGCTGGGCACGCCCGCCTCACTGAGCTCGACTTGGACCTGGGCCCCTGCGGGCATCGGCACCAATACCGAACCCAAGTCGAGCCGGGCCGTCGCCGCAGCCGCCGGGTCGTCGAAATCCTCGATGTCGAACGGGCCCTCGAGCTCCTCGCCCGCGTCCTCGTCGAGGTCCTCCAGCTCCTCGGGTGCCGGCTCGGCGCGCGTCGGCTCGTCGCCGCCCACCTTGCTCTTGCCCCTACCGAATGCCATCACAGCCGCCCATCTTCGTCACTTCTGCCATCACCAGCCGTCACAAACTCGCGTGCCCGCCCGACGAGCCGTGGCCGTCACCGCCCCGGGTGGTCCCGGCCAGGCCGGCCTCGTCGAACGAGGTCACCTCGACCAGTTCTGCTAGCTCGACCCGCTGCACCACCAGCTGGGCGATCCGGTCCCCCCGGTGGATGTCGATCGGGGTCGCCGGGTCCAGGTTGATCAACGCCACCTTAACCTCACCGCGGTAACCCGCGTCGATCGTTCCCGGACTGTTGACGATCGAAAGACCCACCCTCGCAGCCAGACCCGACCGCGGGTGCACCAGGCCGACCATGCCGAACGGAATCGCCACCGCGATACCGGTGGGCACCAGCGCACGTTGGCCCGGGGCCAGTTCGACATCGACCGCGCTGTACAGGTCGACGCCGGCGTCGCCGGCGTGGGCACGGCTCGGCAGCGGGAGATCAGGATCCAGGCGAACAACCGCGAGACTGGGCGACACGAGGCGCAAGACTACTCTTAACCGGATGTCGGGATCGCGTGTGAACCACCGGGCATCGCAAACCGTGCGGTACCGCGAGCAACTGTGGGTGCCCTGGTGGTGGTGGCCGCTGGGGTTCGTGGGCAACGGGCTGATGGCCTACGAGGTGCGACTGGGGCTGCGCAGCCTGCCGGGCTGGCTGCCGTTCGCGGTGTTCTTCGCGATCACCGTGGCCGCCCTGCTGTGGCTGGGACGCATCCAGGTCCGCGTCGTCGAAACCGACGGCGAGGTCGAACTCTGGGTGGGCGAGGCGCACCTGCCGGCCGGCGTGATCGCCCGTTCCGCGGAGGTTCCGCAGTCGGCCAAGTCGGCGGCGCTGGGCCGCCAACTCGATCCGGCGGCCTACGTCGTGCATCGCGGCTGGGTGGGACCCATGGTGCTGATCGTGCTCGACGATCCCGACGACCCGACGCCGTACTGGCTGGTCAGCTGCCGTCATCCGCAGCGCGTGTTGGCAGCCTTGCAGGGTTGAGGGACGGTACGGGTCAGGCCGCGCAGTCGGTGCAGATCATCACGCCGTTCTTCTCGCTGGCCAGCCGGCTGCGGTGCTGAACCAGAAAACAGCTGGAGCAGGTGAACTCGTCGGCCTGCTTGGGCACGACGCGCACGGATAACTCTTCCCCGGACAGGTCGGCGCCGGGCAGTTCGAAGGACTCGGCCGATTCCGATTCATCGACGTCGACCACGGCGGATTGCGCCTCGTTCCGCCGCGCTTTGAGCTCCTCGAGCGAGTCCTCAGAAACGTCGTCGGTCTCGGTGCGCCGCGGGGCGTCGTAGTCGGTAGCCATCGTCTTCTCCCCTCAGTCCCCTCGGTAACCCTGCGCGAGCTTTGTACCAGCGTCGAACGCATCCACCAAATGATTCGTGCCCGGATCACGCCAAGATCAAGTGTGATTTACGTCACATCGCCTTGCTGACCACGGCCGTCGGGGCCGCCCGCGCCCTCTAGAGTGCGTACGTGGTCACGCAAATCACTTCCGGTACCGAGTTCGACAAGCATGGTCTGCCGTTCCGGCGACGCAATTACCGCCCCGCCGCCTACGCCCTGGCCGCCCTGGCCCTGTTGACCGCGGTGGCATGGGCGGTGGCGTTGACCCGACCGGCCGACATCCACGAGGTTGCGGTGTGCAACGCACCGCCGGCGCCCACCGAACCCGACCAGCCGCGACTGGGCACCCAGGTGCCCCGCGCCGCGATGATCACCACCACGCCGGCCAAACTCGCCGACATCAAAGCGCGCGTCCTCAACGCCAGCGGCCGCGCCGGGCAGGCCGCCGACGTCGCCGACGCCCTACGCGACGACGGCTTCGCCCAGCCGACCGCCGCCAACGACCCCGTCTACGCCAACGGCCGGCTGGACTGCAACGGCCAGATCCGCTTCGGCGAGGCGGGACAGGCCGCCGCTGCGGCCCTCTGGTTGGTGGCGCCGTGCACCGAGTTGTTCCGCGACGACCGCCTCGATGACTCCGTCGACCTCGCGGTCGGCAGCGACTTCGTGAGCCTGGCCCACAGCGACGACATCGAGGCGGCGCTGGCGGGCTTGCGTCCGGACGCCACCGGGCTGCCCGACCCGGCACTGCTGACCAAGATCCATTCCGGTACCTGCTGACAACCCGCCGAGGAGATCCATGACCGGCACAGACCCGACCGATTCCCCGCCCGTCGCGCCCGCTGCCGCGACCGGCGACGGGCGACCGCAACGACGCGGTTTCGGCGTCGATGTCGGCGGCAGCGGCATCAAAGGCGGCGTGGTCGACCTCGACACCGGTGCACTGATCGGCGAACGCTACAAACTGCCGACACCGAGCCCCGCGACCCCCGCCGCAGTCGCCGAGACCGTCGCCCAGGTGGTCCGGAAGTTCGGCTGGACCGGTCCGCTGGGGGTCACCTACCCCGGTGTGGTGATCGACGGCGTGGTGCGGACCGCCGCCAACGTCGACAAGTCCTGGATCGGGGTGAACGCGCAAGCCGCGATCCAGGCCGCGCTCGATGGGCAGCCCGTCGTCATCCTCAACGACGCCGACGCCGCCGGACTGGCCGAAGAGCGGTTCGGCGCGGGCAAGGACAACACCGGCGTCGTCGTGTTGCTCACCTTCGGCACCGGGATCGGCTCGGCGGTGATCCACAACGGAAAGCTGCTACCCAACACCGAACTCGGGCACATCGACGTGGCCGGCAAGGAGGCCGAGCACCGGGCCGCGGCGTCGGTCAAGGAGCGCAAGAACTGGAGCATGAAGAAGTGGTCCAAGCAGGTGACCAAGGTGTTGGTGGCGATCGAGGACGCGCTGTGCCCGGACCTGATCATCGCGGGCGGCGGCATCAGCCGCAAAGCCGACGAATGGGTGCCACTGCTGCGCAACCGGACTCCGGTGGTCGCCGCCACATTGCAGAACACCGCCGGGATCGTCGGGGCCGCGATGGCCGCCACGGCCGACGTGACCCGCTGAATAGCGCCCGCTCAGCGATTGGTGCGGCACGCTGTCGTTACAATGGTCCGCGGCGGCCGCCTAACCGATAGCGGCGACTATCCCAGTTGATCACCCAACTGAAATAGAGCCGACATCTGATATACCCGACACTTTCGGTGGCGCACGGCGCTGCGACCCGAAAGTCAGTCCGACCGAAGGGGTGGACGTGGCAGCGAGCAAGGCAAAGCCGGCGACCGAGGAGCCCAAGAAGCGCAGTGCCACCAAGGCACCCGCCAAGGCCGCCGCCAAGTCGACTGCGAAGGCCCCGGCCAAGACCGCCGCCGCGCCCGCCAAGCGGACCGCGGCGAAGGCCACCAAGGCCGCACCGGCCAAGAAGGCCACCAAGAGCGCCGCGCGGGGGGCCACCAAGAGCGCCGCCAAGACCGCCGACGACGGCGACGCCAAGCCCAAGACCCGGTCGGCCCGGGGCCCGGCGAAGAAGGCCGCCGCCCGGGGCGCCAAGGGCGCAGCCAAGAACACCGAGATCGACCTCGCGAACGAGGAGCTGGACGCCGACACCGAACTGGACACCGAGCCCGGCGACGAGGACATCGACGAGACCGACCTGAACCTGGAAGACCTGGACGAGGACGCCGAGGAGTCCGGCGCCGACGAAGCCGTGCCGGCCGCCGGGGCGGCGACCGAGGAGGCCGGCGAGGAGGCTGCCGACGACGACGACGAGATCGCCGAGCCCAGCGAGAAGGACAAGGCTTCAGGTGATTTCGTCTGGGACGAAGAGGAGTCCGAGGCGCTGCGCCAGGCCCGCAAGGACGCCGAGCTCACCGCATCTGCCGACTCGGTGCGCGCCTACCTCAAGCAGATCGGCAAGGTGGCGCTGCTCAACGCCGAAGAGGAAGTGGAGCTGGCCAAGCGGATCGAGGCCGGTCTGTTCGCCACCCAGAAGATGGCCGAGCACGCCGAGAAGGGCGAGAAGCTGGCCGTCGCCTACCGGCGCGACATGGCCTGGATCTGCCGCGACGGCGACCGGGCCAAGAACCACCTGCTGGAGGCCAACCTGCGGCTGGTGGTCTCGCTGGCCAAGCGTTACACCGGCCGCGGCATGGCGTTTTTGGACCTGATCCAGGAGGGCAACCTCGGCCTGATCCGTGCGGTGGAGAAGTTCGACTACACCAAGGGCTACAAGTTCTCCACCTACGCCACCTGGTGGATCCGCCAGGCCATCACCCGGGCCATGGCCGACCAGGCGCGCACCATCCGCATCCCGGTCCACATGGTCGAGGTGATCAACAAGCTCGGCCGCATCCAGCGTGAGCTGCTGCAGGATCTGGGCCGCGAACCCACCCCGGAGGAACTGGCCCGGGAGATGGACATCACCCCGGAGAAGGTGCTGGAGATCCAGCAGTACGCCCGGGAACCGATCTCGCTGGACCAGACCATCGGCGACGAGGGCGACTCTCAGCTCGGCGACTTCATCGAGGACTCCGAGGCGGTGGTAGCCGTCGACGCCGTCTCGTTCACGCTCTTACAGGATCAGCTGCAGTCGGTGCTCGAGACGCTCTCCGAGCGGGAGGCCGGCGTGGTCCGGCTGCGGTTCGGGCTCACCGACGGCCAGCCGCGCACCCTCGACGAGATCGGCCAGGTCTACGGCGTCACCCGCGAGCGGATCCGGCAGATCGAGTCCAAGACGATGTCGAAGCTGCGGCACCCGAGCCGCTCCCAGGTCCTGCGCGACTACCTCGACTAGCCGGCTGTGGCAAAACCCCCACCGGCGGCGCTGCTGGCCGCCCTCACCGCGATGCGCGGCGGCCTGCAGCGACTGCGTCACGCGGCGGTACCCGCCGGTGTCGCCGTCATGGAACTGGGATTCGGGGCATGGCTGGCCCAGGCGATGCACGTCGCGGTACGGCTGGGAATCCCCGATGCGCTCCGAACCGGCCCGCTGACCGCCGACGAGACCGCGCGGCGGGTCGGCACCGACCCCGCAGCCACGTACCGGCTGATGCGTGCGCTGGCCAGTCAATCGGTGCTCAAACTGCGCCGGGACGGCCGGTTCGCACTGACCCGCATCGGGCGCGCCCTGGTCTCCGATGATCCGGCCAGCGTGGCGCCGATGATCGCGTTCATCGGCGACCCGGCGCACCGGGAACACTGGTCACACCTGGAGCACTCGGTGCGCACCGGCGAGACCGCGGTCGACAAAGTGCGCGGGATGTCGTTCTTCTCCTACTTGGACACCGAACCCGAACTGGCGCAGGTCTTCAACAATGCGATGACCGGGGCGTCCGCCGTGGCGATCGAAAGTGCGGTTCCCGCATATGATTTCAGCGCCAGCAAACTGATCGTCGACGTGGGCGGCGGCCACGGTGCGCTGCTGGCCGCGGTGCTGCGCGCCGCGCCCGGCGCCCGCGGCGTGCTGTTCGACCAACCCGCTGTGGTGGCCGGGGCTGAGGCCACCCTGGCAGCCGCCGGAGTGACGTCGCGGTGTGATGTCGCCGGTGGGTCGTTCTTCGAATCGGTGCCGGCCGGCGGTGACACCTATCTGCTCAAGACCGTCATCCACGACTGGGACGACGAGCGTTCGTGCGCGATTCTGCGCAACGTCCGCAGCGCCATCGCCCCGGACGGCACCCTGCTGCTGCTGGAGATGGTGCTGCCCGAAGGCGCGCCCGCCCACCTGGGCCTGCTGCTCGATCTGGAGATGCTGGCGGCGGCCGGCGGCTTGGAACGCACCCGGCGCGAATACGCCGAGTTGCTGTCCCGGGCGGGATTCCGGCTGCAGCGGGTGGTGCCGACCGCCAGCCCGATGTCGATCATCGTGGCCGCTCCGGTTTGACGCCCGGTCACCGATCCGCCGGTAGTATCGCCGAGCATGCCGACCGATGGCGACTCCCAGACCTTCGCCGCGCTGCTCAACCGCGCGGTGCGCCACGGTCACCGGGCTCCGGCCGAGGCCGGGCTGGATCCGGCCGTGATCTCCGCGCTGAATGCCGTGGCCGCCGCTTGGCCGCGGGTGCCCGCCGCGCTGATCAACAAGGCTCAGACCACGTTCGCCCGTAGCGAACTCACCCGGGCGTCGGCGGCCAAGCCCACCACCCCGTTCAACCTCAATCCGCCGGCCCGAACGCACCGTCCGGGCCGGGCCGATACGCCGTGACGCCGATCACCGCGTCGACGGGCAGCGGTCCGTACAGATGCGGGAACAGCATCGCCTCGGGGTCACCCGGCACGCCCGGCTCCCAGCGCACCGGCGACGCCACCTTTGCCGGGTCCACCTGCAGCAACACCAGATCGGTGCGCCCCCGGTAGAGACGATTGGCCGGCAGATGCACCTGCTGCGGGGTCGACAGATGCACGAACCCCGCGCTGTCGAGCGATTCCGGGCGCAGCGCACCGGACGCCCGCGCCGCCGCCCAATCCCGGGTGCCGCACAGGTGTACCAGAATGTCGTGTTCCATCGCTGCTGATCCTGCCCCAGCGCCGCGCGAGGGGTGAGACACGACACAGCCGAAGCGGGGAACAACGCCGAACGCCCGAGCGTCTGACACACTTGACAGACCCGCGAGAACGGAGGAGCCCATGAACGCGACTCTGACCAGTCCCGAACTCACTCGGGCTGATCGATGCGACCGGTGCGGTGCCGCCGCCCGAGTGCGAGCCACGCTGCCCTCCGGAGCCGAGTTGCTGTTCTGCCAGCACCACGCCAACGAGCACGAAGCCAAGCTGATCGAGCTGGCCGCCGTGTTGCAGGTCAGCGCCCCCGCCGGGGACTAGCCGATCGCAGCCCCGGATCCGCGCGCAACACGCCCGACGGAGGGAATTGGGCGCTAGCACCATTCGTCAGGAATGCTGGGCTGGTCATGGCTGACCAAATCCCCAAACCTTCCCGGCATCACCTGCTGCGCATCGCACGCCGCACCTTGGTGAAGAGCTGGGACGATTCCATCTTCGCCGAGTCGGCGCAGGCCGGTTTCTGGTCGGTGCTGTCGCTGCCACCGCTGCTGCTCGGGATGCTGGGTAGCCTCTCGTATGTGGCGCCGTTGTTCGGCCCGGATACGTTGGCCACCATCCAGGATCGGCTGATCGGGATGGCCAGCAGTTTCTTCTCGCAGAACGTGGTGGTGGAGATCATCGAACCCACCGTGCGCGACATCGTCTCCAACGCGCGCGGTGAGGTGGTGTCGCTGGGCTTCGTGATTTCGCTGTGGGCCGGGTCCTCGGCGATCTCGGCCTTCGTCGACTCGGTGGTCGAGGCACACGATCAGACCCCGCTGCGCCATCCGGTGCGGCAACGGTTCTTCGCGCTGGGCTTGTATGTGGCGATGTTGGTGATCGCAGTCGCCGGGGCGCCGTTCGCCGCGTTGGGGCCCCACGCGATCGCCGAGCACCTTCCCGCGCGGTGGACAGATCTGCTGCGGTTCGGTTACTACCCGACGCTGGTGCTGGGACTACTGCTGGCGGTGACCGTGCTCTATCGGGTCTCGTTGCCCAAACCGCTGCCGTCACACCGCCTGGTGATCGGGGCGTTGCTGGCCACCACAGTGTTCGTCGTGGCCACCCTCGGGCTGCGGGTCTACCTGCGCTACATCACCAGCACCGGCTACACCTACGGTGCGCTGGCGACGCCGATCGCATTCCTGCTGTTCGCGTTTCTGCTCGGTTTCGCCATCATGCTGGGCGCCGAACTGAACGCCGCCATTCAGGAGGAATGGCCGGCGGAGGCCACCCACCTGCGTCAGCTGCGCATCTGGCTGGTGTCCCGGACGGGCCGCAGCGACCCCGGCGACCAGCCGGTGAACGAGCCGGTCAGCTCTTCTTGAGCGTCGCGTAGATCCGCTTGCAGTCCGGGCAGACCGGCGATCCGGGCTTCGCCGACTTGGTTACCGGGAAGACCTCGCCGCACAGGGCCACCACGTGGGTGCCCATGACCGCGCTCTCGGCGATCTTGTCCTTCTTGACGTAGTGGAAGTGTTTGGGGGTGTCGTCGCCGGTCCCGTCATCGACGCGTTCCTCGGCATCGGTGCGTTCGAGGGTGTCGGTCTGTATGCCCATTGCCCCATTGTGCCCGGAACTCAGCGGATCTTAAAACCCTTCGTGGCTGCGGGCCGGTCCGTGTGCGACAGTGGAGTGATGAAGCACGGCCCCGAGCTGGGTTTCGACGACGACGGTCGGCCGGTGCTCATCACCGCGGCCGCCCCGTCCTTCGAACAGCAGCACCGTGAGCGGGTACGTAAGTACCTGACGCTGATGGCGTTCCGGGTTCCGGCGCTGATCTTGGCCGCGGTCGCCTACGGTATCTGGCACAACGGCTGGATCTCCCTGGCGATCCTGATCGCCTCGATACCGCTGCCGTGGATCGCGGTGCTGATCGCCAATGACCGGCCGCCCCGCAGCGCCGATGAGCCGCGGCGCTACGACGCCGCCCCGACGCGCACGCCACTGTTCCCCACCGCGCCGCGCCGCGAGCTGGAACGTCCGCGATCGCCGCAGCCTGAATCGGCCGGTCGCGAGCCGGGTTCTGAGCCTGAGTTCGGGCCGGGGCCCTCCGGCGGCGACGGGGCCGGCGAACCGCCGCAAGGTACCGGTTCTTAGCACATTCTCAAAGTCATCGGCGTATTCCCGCACGTCAAGTGGTGTGGAAAAGCGATCGGGCGGGAACTCTGCACCCGTGTCGGACGTTGACACGTGTGACAGCTGAAGCCGATCAACGGGAGGCCGTAATGGCAAAGGCAGATGCCACCATCAGTCGGATCGACGGCGATCTGGATGCGCAGAGTCCAGCCGCGGATTTGGTGCGGGTGTACCTCAACGGTATCGGCAAGACCGCACTGCTCAACGCCGCCGACGAGGTGGAGCTCGCCAAACGCATCGAGGCCGGGCTGTACGCGAAGCACCTGCTGGAGACCCGCAAGCGCTTCGGCGAGAAGCGCAAGCGCGAGCTGGCCACCGTAGTCCGCGACGGCGAAGCCGCCCGCCGGCATCTGCTGGAAGCCAACCTGCGCCTGGTGGTCTCGCTGGCCAAGCGTTACACCGGACGGGGCATGCCGTTGCTGGACCTGATCCAGGAAGGCAACCTCGGGCTGATCCGCGCGATGGAGAAGTTCGACTACGCAAAGGGATTCAAGTTCTCCACCTACGCGACGTGGTGGATTCGCCAGGCCATCACCCGGGGTATGGCCGACCAGAGCCGCACCATCCGGCTGCCGGTGCACCTGGTCGAGCAGGTCAACAAGCTGGCCAGGATCAAGCGGGAGATGCACCAGCAGCTCGGCCGTGAGGCCACCGACGAGGAACTCGCCGCCGAATCGGGCATTCCGGCGGAGAAGATCAACGACCTGCTGGAGCACAGCCGCGACCCGGTCAGCCTGGACATGCCGGTGGGCTCCGACGAGGAGGCGCCGCTGGGTGACTTCATCGAGGACTCCGAGGCGATGTCCGCGGAGAACGCGGTGATCTCCGAACTGCTGCACACCGACATCCGCAGTGTGCTGGCGACCCTGGACGAGCGTGAGCACCAGGTGATCCGGCTGCGGTTCGGCCTCGATGACGGACAGCCCCGCACGCTGGATCAGATCGGCAAGTTGTTCGGCCTCTCCCGCGAGCGGGTCCGCCAGATCGAGCGTGAGGTGATGGCCAAGCTGCGGCACGGCGAACGCGCCGATCGATTGCGTTCGTACGCCAGCTGACACGACCTCTGCGCCGGGCCACCGCATACCGTTGCGGTGGCCCGGCGCAGCCGCGTAGCGCCCGGGCCGGTCAGCTGTCGCTGGCTGACCACGCAGCCGCCGCCAAGTAGACTCGTCGGGGACGGAAGGGCCCGAATGAACGAGTTGGTTGATACCACCGAGATGTACCTCAGGACGATCTATGACCTTGAGGAAGAGGGTGTCACGCCGCTGCGCGCTCGGATCGCCGAGCGCCTGGAGCAAAGTGGCCCGACCGTCAGCCAGACGGTGTCTCGCATGGAACGCGACGGCCTGCTGCGGGTGGCCGGTGACCGTCACCTCGAACTCACCGAGAAGGGCCGCGCCCTGGCGGTCTCGGTGATGCGCAAGCACCGGCTGGCCGAGCGACTGCTGGTCGACATCATCGGGCTGCCGCTGGAAGAGGTGCACGCCGAGGCCTGCCGTTGGGAGCACGTGATGAGCGAGGATGTCGAGCGCCGCCTGGTCAAGGTGCTCGACAACCCGACGACCTCACCGTTCGGCAACCCGATTCCCGGCCTGCCGGACCTCGGCTTCGGCTCGGACGCCGGGCCGCGAGAGACCGACCTGGTGCGATTGACCGAGCTGCCGGCCGGCTCGCCGGTGGCCGTGGTGGTTCGCCAGCTCACCGAACACGTCCAGGGTGACATCGACTTGATCACCCGGCTGAAGGACGCCGGTGTGGTGCCCAACGCCCGGGTGACCGTCGAAGCCGACGCGGAGGACGGCGTGACGATCGTCATGCCCGGCCACACCGACGTCAGCCTGCCGTACGCGATGGCACACGCCGTCAAGGTCCAGAAGGTCTGACCGGTTCGTCTCAGCCGGCCCGTCGACCGAAACCCTGCCGCTGCGGCAGCGCCACACCGAGCCGGCCGGCCAGCCGATAACCGGTGTCAGCCAGCCCGCGGATCCGGTCGGGCCGCAATCCCGACTGCAGCGCGGTGTCGAGCAGACCCGCCATCCGGTGGTCCGGCATGCAGCGCAACGCTGCCTCCAGCGACACCCCTGCCAGCGGTCCGTCACCGCGCGCATAGGCGCTGAACGCCAGCAGCACCAGCGCGTCGGCCCGCCACGGCTCGGGCAGCGTGCGGGCCAATATCGACCACAGCGTCTCCGCGTCGGCGGCGTGCTCGCTGATGGCCAACGCGCACAGCGTGTCCCGTACCAGCACGTCGGTCAGCGAGCATCCCAGCCGGGCCAGCTCCGGTTCGCTCGGCTCCCGGCCGGCGGCCAGCGCGGCGACGGCTGCCAGCATCTGCTCGACGTCGCGGCGGGCCTGGCGACGTCCATCGGCCTGGCTCGCTGCGGCCCGGTCCGCCGCATGATCGTCGATCACCGCTGCCACCGCGGCACGGCGCGCCGCGTCGTCGGGGATGATCACCGCCTGCAGATCCGCCCGGCGCCGATAGAGCCGCCGGCCCTCCAGCACGGCGGCAGCGGCCAGCGGAGAGGCCTCCGGGTCGTCGACCGGGCCGCCCGCGCCGCAGCCATCGATGCAGTGCCAGCGCCCACCGTGCGCCACCCGGTCGACCACGTGCGCGCCGAGCAGCGCGATGTCGTTGCGCGACAACTCCTGCGACAGCGCGTCGACCAGTCGGCGGTGCTCGTCGTTGCAGACCGGGCAGCACGCCCCTGCCGCGTCGACGATCACCACGATGGCCCCGGCCGGGGCGGCGGCCGCGGCGACATCGGCGAGCTGGCCGACGGTGTCAGCGATGCCGTCGGACAGGTCGACCCGCAGCACCGAGCCCAACTCGCCGCCGTCGACCGACACCAGGATCAAGGATTTCTCCGGCACGAAGCCGAGGATGGCCGGCAGCGCCGCAATCAGCGCTGCCGGGCGGTTCAGAGTGAATTCGGGTTGCTTCGTCGTCATGGCAGCAACGTTGACGACGCCCACCGTCATCGGAGCGCGCCCACGTGGCGTCTGCGACCGCATTGTGGATGAACCGGCAACTGTGAGCCGACTGCTGCTCGGGGGTGTGGGCAGCCGCCGAGGCGGGAATTCCTCGTTGGGCGAACTCCGATCCCGTCGGGAATGGGGCCGGGGTGACCGGGCGTTTTCGATGACATCCGCGCACCGTTTTCCGGTGCGGCCTGACGTAAGGGAAAATGGACCGCGCGATCCGCATCGGGATCCGCACGACGAGGAGGCGAAGGCAATGGCCGAGCACCCGGACACCGGCTCCGACCGGGACCGGCACTACCAGGCCCAGCAGGGCGGCATGTACGAACTTGAGGTTCCGGCGCCGCAGCTGACATCGCCGGACGGCGAAGGTCCGGTCCTGATCCACGCGCTGGAGGGTTTCTCCGACGCCGGCCATGCGATCCGGCTGGCGGCCAGCCACCTCAAGACCGCCCTCGACAGTGAACTGGTGGCGTCGTTTGCCATCGACGACTTGCTCGACTACCGATCCCGCCGGCCGGTGATGACGTTCAAGACCGACCACTTCACCCACTACGCCGAACCCGAATTGAGCCTGTACGCGTTGCGTGACAGTGCGGGGACGCCGTTTCTGCTGCTGGCCGGCATGGAGCCGGACCTCAAGTGGGAGCGGTTCATCACCGCGGTCCGGCTGCTGGCCGAGCGGCTGGGCGTGCGGCGGACCATCGGGCTGGGCACCATCCCGATGGCGGTCCCGCACACCCGCCCGGTGACGCTGACGGCGCACTCCAACAACCGCGAGTTGATCGCCGACTTCACTCCGTGGATCGCCGAGGTGCAGGTCCCGGGCAGTGCGTCCAACCTGCTGGAGTACCGGATGGCCCAGCACGGCCACGAGGTGGTCGGGTTCACCGTGCACGTGCCGCACTATGTGTCACAGACCGACTACCCCGAGGCCGCCGAGGCACTGTTGCGGCAGGCGGCACAAACCGGCTCGTTGCAGCTGCCGCTGACCGAACTCAGCCGGGCCGCGGCCGATATCCGGGCCAAGATCGACGAACAGGTCGAGGCGAGCGCCGAGGTGGCGCAAGTGGTGACGGCGCTGGAACGCCAGTACGACGCCTTCATCGCCGCCCAGGAGAATCGCTCGCTGCTGGCCCGCGACGAGGAGCTGCCCAGCGCCGACGAACTCGGTGCCGAGTTCGAGCGGTTCCTGGCCCAGGAGGCCAGGAAGGACCGCGGCGACGACGGCACCGCCTGACGGGCGGGCCTACCCCGTTCGCCGCAGCGCGGCGGTCAGATGGTTCTGCGCCGGCTCCCCGACGGCTCCCATGTCCAGGGTGTAGGACAACTCGTCACGCGCGAGGCGGTAGCGGCGGCTCAGTGCCGTCACCTCCTTGGCCGTGGGAGCCAGCCCGATCGTCGGCGCCGACATCTCGAGTTCGATACCGTCCGCGGTCACCCTGTAGCTGCCCACCTCGATCTCGGTGATGCCGCTCGGGTGCGCCAGGACCCACTCGATCCGGCCGGGTTGGGGCACCCGGAGATAGCCGGTCTCGGCGTGCAGCGGCAGTCCGTCAGCCGCCGACTTCGTCTTCTGGCCGTAGACCAGAAACGGTTTACCGACATGGGAGAAGGTCACCTCTTCGAGGTAGTCGAACGAGGCGATGGTGGGGTATACCCCGCGTCCCCGGCCCGACCAGGTGCCCAGCAGCGGTGCCAGCTCCACAAGGTTCGGGTGCAGCTCTGGTGCCATTGGGCCAGCGTAGTGCGTGCCGCGGCGCCGCGAGCCTCAACCGGTGGTGGGCACCTGGCGGTGCTCACGCAGCGCTTCGATCTCCCGCTCGAAGTCGGCCGCCGACGAGAACGAGCGGTACACCGAGGCGAAACGCAGGTAGGCGACCTCGTCGAGTTCGCGCAGCGGACCCAGAATCGCCAATCCCACCTCGTGGCTGGGGATCTCCGGTGAGCCCGCCGCCCGCACCGCGTCCTCTACCTGTTGGGCCAGCAGATTCAGCGCATCGTCGTCGACCTGGCGGCCCTGACACGCCCGGCGCACCCCGCTGATGACCTTTTCGCGGCTGAACGGCTCGGTGACACCGCTGCGCTTGACCACCGCCAGTACCGCGGTCTCCACGGTGGAAAAGCGCCGCCCGCATTCCGGGCAGGACCGACGGCGGCGGATGGCCTGGCCTTCGTCGGTTTCGCGGGAATCCACCACCCGGGAGTCTGGATGGCGACAAAACGGGCAATGCATGGCCGCTCCTTCGCCGTGCCGAGAGCCGGACACCTGCACGCGTTGCGGCAAACCCGGCCACTGGGACAACTGTGAGCGTACCTGCGCGGGTGCCGGGCGGCGCGCCGTGCTGCCCGCATGCCGCGACCGGCCGGACATCGACGGCCGCTCAGCCGATCGGCGCGATCAGCGTCTGGCCGGCACCCAGCGCCGCCGACTCGAGACTGTTGAGCTCGCGGATCCGGTCGACGACCTGGCTCGTCGGCGCGTCGGGTGCGACCCGGGCCGCCAGGTGCTGCAGGGTCTCGCCGCTCTGGACCCGCACCACGCCCAGCTCGCCGGGCACCGCGGACCCGCCGTCGGCCATTGTCGCACCGAACTGGGCGATGAGACCGAGCCACACCGTGATTCCCGCGGCGATCAGGGCGAGCACCACGGTCGTCGCGGGCGTGATCGGTTTGGTGGGGCGGGGCCGATGCGCCGTGCGCGACATCAGCACACCGGTACCGCGATGCGACAGCGGCGCACCGTCCGGCCGCGACCGCACCACTCGCGCGGGGCGGGTGTGAACCGCGTGCGCCCGCCCTGACGTGACGGGGCGCCGCCGGGGCCCCACCGGCGCGCGCTCGGCCGGGTCGAACGTCGGAGCGAACGTGTCGATGAGCATCATGTGCGGTTCTCCCTCACTCGGCGTCGGCGACCCTGTTCGCTCGACTGTTCGAATAGTAATCGATTGTATGTTCGATTTCCGAACATGTGATCGATTCGTTGTCGAAAACATTAGCGAAAGGGTCCGACAGCCGACCGGCGGTTCGAACGTGCGCCCGACACACCTCGAACACATGTTTGATTAATGTCGGCAAGGCGACTAGATTCGCCCCTATGAGCGACAGCAGCAAGACAGCGCCAGCGCCCGACTCGACGCTTACCGCGCGGCAGCGCACCATTCTGAGCGTCATCCGCGCCTCGGTGAGCGAGCGGGGCTACCCGCCGAGCATCCGCGAGATCGGCGATGCCGTCGGCCTGACGTCGACGTCGTCGGTCGCCCACCAGCTGCGCACGCTCGAGCGCAAGGGCTATCTGCGCCGTGACCCCAATCGGCCCCGTGCCGTCGACGTCCGCGGCCCGGAGGAGTCGACCGGCTCCGACGCGGCGCCGCGCAGCGATGTCGCCGGCTCGGATGCGCTGCCCGAACCCACCTTCGTTCCGGTGCTCGGCCGGATCGCGGCCGGTGGCCCGATCCTGGCCGAGGAGGCGGTCGAGGACGTCTTCCCACTCCCCCGCGAGTTGGTGGGCGAAGGCGAGCTGTTCCTGCTCAAGGTGGTCGGTGAGTCGATGGTGGACGCCGCGATCTGCGACGGCGACTGGGTGGTGGTTCGCCAGCAGAACGTCGCCGACAACGGCGACATCGTCGCCGCGATGATCGACGGCGAGGCCACCGTCAAGACCTTCAAGCGCACCGGCGGTCAGGTATGGCTGATGCCGCACAACCCGGTTTTCGACCCGATTCCGGGCAACGACGCGGTGGTGCTGGGCAAAGTCGTCACCGTCATCCGCAAAGTCTGACGGGGCAATTCGGCGGCTACCCGGTGCTGCCGATGCCGGCCAGCGAGAAGAACTCCCGGCGGGAACGGTCGTCGCTTCGCAGCGTGCCCGACAGGGTCGAGGTGACGGTCGTGGACCCGCCGGCGTGCACGCCGCGCAACGTCATGCAGGTGTGCTCGGCGCGGATCACTACCCCGACGGCCCGCGGCTGCAGGTGGTCGGTGAGCCAGTCGGCAACCTGCTTGGTGAGCCGTTCCTGCACCTGCGGCCGGCAGGCAAAGTAATCGACCACCCGAGCCAGCTTGGACAGGCCCAGGAGCCGGTCACCGGGCAGGTAGCCGACACAGGCGGTGCCGGTGAACGGCAGCAGATGATGCTCGCAGACCGACCGGAACCCGATGTCACGCACCAGCACCAGCTCTTCGTACCCCTCCTCGTTCGGGAAGGTGGTGGCCTCGAAGGGCGTCGGGGTGAACATCTCGGCGTAGGCCCGCGCCATCCGCCGTGGCGTGTTCCGAAGCGCTTCGCCGGCGGTGGAGATGCCCAGCGCGTGCAGCAGCGCCGCGGCGGCCCGCTCGGCGGCCTCGAGGTCCGGCACCGGCCGATCGGCGACTCGCAGCTCGGCGTAGACGGCTACCGACATCTCAATCCTCCATCGACGATCATCGTTGCGTTCAGATTGGCGGCGTCAGACCCTATTTGTCAATTATTTTTGGTGTTACATTGGGACGATGAGCTACCCCCGCCGCGGCCACCCGGATCCGCTGACCCGGTTGAGCAGCCTGGACGATCCGGTACGGCAGCGGCTCTATCATTACGTGGCGTCGTGCGACGAGCCGGTAGCCCGCGAGCAGGCCGCGACCGCCGCCGGCATCAGCCGCACACTGGCCGCCTACCACCTCGACAAGCTGGCCGAGGCCGGGATCCTGTCGGTGAGCTACGCGCGGCCGGCCGGCCGCTCCGGTCCCGGCGCCGGGCGCCCCGCCAAGCGCTATGCCCGCACCCGGGACGAGCTGTCGGTGAGTGTGCCGCCCCGCAACTACCGGCTGCTGGCCGACCTGCTGGTCACCGCCATGGCCGACGACGACGCGGGGGCGGTGCGCTCGGCGGTCTCGGCGGCGGCCCGCCGGGCGGGCCGGGCCGAGGCGAGCGAACACGGCGTTTGGCAGGCCCTCCGGGAATTCGGCTACGAGCCGGCGGTCAACGACGCCGGCGACATCGAGCTGCGCAACTGTCCGTTCGAACGACTGGCGCGTCGCTACACCGAGGCGGTGTGCGGTCTCAACCTGCAACTGATCGAGGGCATGCTGGAAGGCACCGGCGAACCGCCGCGGCGGGCCACGCTGACCCCGTCGGAGCGGCGGTGCTGTGTCACCGTCCGAGCACCAAGGCGCGGTCACCGGTGAGCCTGCTGGAGTCACTGGGACTGAGCGCCCCGGTCGTGCAGGCCGGAATGGGGGGCGGGGTGGCCGGCGCAGAGCTGGCCGCCGCGGTATCGGCGGCCGGTGGCTTGGGCACCGTCGGGCTCAGCGATCCGCGCAGCTTCGCCACCGAGCTGCGCCGCGCCGTGGCGCTGGCCGGCGGGCGCCCGGTGGCAGCCAATCTGCTGGTGCCGTTCGTCCGCCGGGCCCATATCGACGCGTGCATCGCGGCCGGTGCCGCCCTGGTGGTGTTTCACGACGGCGCTCCCGCGCGCTGGATCGCCGCGCTGCGGGCCGCGCGAATCCCGGTGCTGTGCACCGCCGGTGATGTCGCCCAGACCCGCCGGGCACTGGCTGCCGGCGCTGACGGTCTGGTGGCCCAAGGCGTCGAGGCCGGCGGCCACCTGGTGGCCGATCGACCGCTCAGTGTGACGTTGCCTGAGGTGCTCGGTGCCGCCGACGGCGCCCCGGTGCTGGCAGCAGGCGGGGTCGCCGATGCCGACGACGTCCGGGCGCTGCTGGCCGCCGGTGCCGTGGGGGCGGTCGCCGGGACCCGCTTTCTGCTCACCGAGGAGTCGCGCGCCCACCCCGGCTACAAGCAGAAGGTGCTGGATGCGCAACGAACCATCCGCACCATGTTGTTCGGGGTGGGCTGGCCGCTGGCCCACCGGGTCGTTCCCAATGTCCTCACCGAACGCTGGTGTGCGCGAGATGAACTCGGTCCGCCGGCGGTGCGGGCATTCAACCGGATCGGTGCGCCGCTGGGGCGGCTGATGCCGCTGGGCGCGCTGGGGACGATCCTGGCCGCGCAGCGGACAGCCGTGCCGCTCTACACCCCGGCATTGCCGTTGGCCGGAATGGACCCGGCCGCAGTGGACCGGTCAGCGCTCTACGCCGGCGAGACCAGCCGGCGCATCCATGACATCGTTCCGGCAGCCGAGGCACTGGCACGGCTGACACCGTAACGAATCACCGAGGGAGATCACCATGTTCGGCCCGTGCCCACCTTTCGATGCGGAGTCGGCGCGCCGTAAGGTCCGAGCCGCCGAAGACGCCTGGAACACCCGCGACCCTGAACGGGTGGCGCAGGCCTACACCGACGACTCGGTCTGGCGTAACCGAGACGAGTTCGTCACCGGGCGCGCCGAGATCGTCGCGTTCCTGCGGCGCAAGTGGGCCCGTGAACGCGACTACGCGCTGCGCAAGGAGCTGTGGTGCCACCACGACAACCGAATCGCGGTGCGCTACCAGTACGAAAGCCGTGACGCGACCGGCCAGTGGTGGCGCAGCTACGGCAACGAACTGTGGGAGTTCGCCGACGACGGCCGGATGAGCCGCCGCGAGTCCAGCATCGACGACGTCGCCATCACCGAGGATCAGCGACGGATCTTCGGGCCCCGCACCGACAGTGACGAGCACACGCCCCTGCCGCTGCGGTGATCAGCCGGCCCTGGTGAACCCGTTGAGCCGGGCCGCCTCCTCGGTGGCGAACCAGATCTCGGCCAGCGTGTCGTCGTACAGCGCATTCTGCGGCGTGTAGTAGAGCCCCGAGCCGATGTTCGCCTTGATCGGGTAGCCGTCCGGCTGCTGGTAGGGGTCGTCCAGCGGCAGGTGCATCACCGGATGCGCCGACTCCCCGGCCCCGAAGCTGCGCTGGCCGGAGCCGAAGCCACGTGACGGCGTCGAGGATCCGAAGGCGCCCGAGTCGGTGGCCGACGCCCCGTGCCCCACCGCGTGCCGACCGGTTCCCAGGTCCTCCTCGGTCACCACCCGCGTCGGCGCGGTGTCGGCGTCGTCATCGTCGTCCGGCTCGTTGTCGGCCTCGGCCTCGCCGTAGCGCAGCCAGGGCGCCTCCGGTAGCGGCTGACCGAGCGCCTCGGCCTCGGGCGCCGCACCGAACGACGACGAGCTGCCGTAGCGGCTCGGCAGCCGGACGGTGCCCTCGTGGTCCAGCTGTTCATGGTGCGCCCACTGCTCGTCATCGTCGTCGTAGTCGTCACTGACCGGCGCGGGCACCGCGACCGGCGGGCGTGCGGACGACGGAGCCGGCCGGCGCCGCTGCCACCACATCGCCGCGCCCGCCAGCGCCCCCAGCACCGCCAGCACCGCGACCGGGATCAGCACCCACAACCAGTTCCAGTGCGTCTCGGTGCCGGTACCGGTCGTGGTCGCCGTGCTGCCGTTCGGCAGGTTCATGCCGGGGATCTGCAGGCCCGCCAGCGCCGGCGCGAGATCGGCCGGCTCGGTGCTGAAGGCGTTGTTCGCCTGGTTCCACGACACCGTCCCGCCGGTGAACTTCTGCGAGACCACGTCTCCGTCGACGGTCTGGTCGCCCACCGGGGCGCCGAGCTTTCCTGAAGCACCATCGAGCTTGTCCCAGGCCGCCTTCATCGCACTGCGCACCACGAAGGCGCCGTTGTCGGGGCTGAAGAAGATCACCGGGTCGTCGTCGGCGGCGAACGACGCGAACTTGCTCCCGGCGATGGCACCGTCAGCCGTGCCGGTGATCGGGAAGCCCAGATCGCTGCCGGCCGGGCCGCCCAGCGACTCGTACTTGGCCAGGACGTCGCCGTCCAACGCGTAGGCCCCGGTGGCCGGGGCGAAGTAGACCTTGCCCCGGACGAAATCCTGGCCCGCTCCGTCGCTGCCGACCACGTACTGGTCGCCCTGCTTGGCCCCGAGCGAGCCCGATGCGCCGCCCGTGGCGCGCCACGCCTGGTCGATGGCCGCGGTCGGATCGAGCTGAACCTGCAGCTCGGCCAGCTGGGCCGCCAACTCCGGCGGCACCGTGGTGAACGTCCGAGTCGCGCCGTCGAAGGACAGCGCACCGGCGCTGAACTTCTGGGTCACCACCGCGCCGTCGTAGTTCTCGTCGTCGACCGGCACGCCCAGCGCTCCGGTGGAGCTGCCCAGCTTGTCCCAGGCCGCATTCATCGGGCCGCGCACCACATGGGCGCCGTGTTCGGCCGTCCAGTAGATCACCGGGTTGTCGGCACCGGACAAGATGGCCACCCGGCTGTCGGGCACCAGCCCCGGCACCTCATCGCTGCTGGGGAACCCCAGGCCGCTGGTCGCCGCCCCACCCATCGACTCGTACTTCTCGAGGATCGCGCCGAACAGCGCCTTGGCCCCGGTCTCCGGTGTGAAGAAGATCGTGCCGCCGGCGAAGTCCTGCGCGAAGCCGACACCGGCCGGATGCACGTCGCCCTTGGGCGGCCCCAGCGGCGAGCCGTCACCTCCGGCCGCCTGCCATGCCGCCGTGATGGCGTCGTGAGCCTCACTGTCGGGCGTTGCCGCCGCGGTCTGCATCGACAACAGCACGGTGACCGTCGCCGCGAGGCCGAGCGCCATGCGCACCGCCATCTTGCCGAACCGATCTTTCCGACTAGTCACCAGCCCTCCCAGGCACCGCAATCGACGCAAATGTTTCCGGCATAAACTTTCCCGCAATCGACCCGTATTGCGAAGCGAAGTCATCGATATTGCGGAAACAGATACCCACCCGATGCCGAAAAGTTGCCGACCCGCATAGCGACGACGAGGCCCCGCCCACGGCTGAACACGCAGGTCAGGGCCCCGTCTGTAAGAATCAGACGCCCAGGCTGCGGCCGATGATCTCTTTCATGATCTCGGTGGTGCCGCCGTAGATGGTCTGCACCCGCGCATCCAGGTAGGCCCGCGCGATCGGATATTCGCGCATGTAGCCGTAGCCGCCATGCAACTGCAGGCAGCGGTCGATCAAGTGGACCTGCTTCTCGGTGCTGTACCACTTGGCCATCGCGGCCTGTTCCACCGTCAGCTGCTTGTCCAGGTGCAACCGGATGAACTCGTCGACCATCATCCGCACCACGGTGGACTCGGTGGCCAGCTCGGCGAGCAGGAACCGGCTGTTCTGGAAGCTGCCGATCGGTTTGCCGAACGCCTTGCGCTCCTTGGTGTAGGTGATCGTCTGCTCCAGCGTGGCCTCCATCGCCGCGGCGGCCATGATCGCGATGGAGATCCGCTCCTGCGGCAGATTCTGCATCAGGTAGATGAAGCCCATACCCTCCTGGCCCAGCAGGTTCTCCACCGGCACATGCACGTCGGTGAACGACAGCTCGGCGGTGTCCTGGGCGTCCAGCCCGACCTTGTCCAGGTGGCGGCCGCGCTCGAAGCCCGCCATGCCGCGCTCCACCACCAACAGGGAAAAGCCCTGGGCGCCCTTCTCCGGGTCGGTCTGGGCGACCACGATCACCAGGTCGGAGTGGATGCCGTTGGTGATGAAGGTCTTGGACCCGTTGAGCACGTAGTGGTTGCCCTGCTTGACCGCCCGGGTCTTGATGCCTTGGAGGTCACTGCCGGTGCCTGGCTCGGTCATCGCGATCGCCGTGATCAGCTCACCGGTGCAGAACTTGGGCAGCCAGCGCTGCTTCTGCTCCTCGTTGCACAACTCCAGCAGGTAGGGGGCACAGACGTCGTTGTGCAGGCTGAAACCGATGCCGCTGTAGCGACCGGCGGTGGTCTCTTCGGTGATGATCGTGTTGTAGCGGAAGTCGGGGTTGCCGCCGCCGCCGTACTCCTCTGGCACCGCCATGCCCAAAAAGCCCTGCTTGCCGGCTTCGAGCCAGACGCCGCGGTCGACGATCTTGGCCTTCTCCCACTCCTCGTGGTGCGGCGCGACGTGGCGGTCCAGAAACCCCCGGTAGGACTCCCGGAACAGCTCGTGCTCGGGCTCGAACAGGGTTCGCTGGTACTTGACTGCGGCGCTCATCGCCTGACCTCCGAGATCGACGGAAACTTTCCGACGACAATAGACCAACCGGATGGTTGGGAGGTCAGAGGCCCGCTAGCCGGCCACTTCACTTGGATGTCTCCGGTGCGGATTACCGCGCGTCCGCCCCGGTACGGCGCGCTCCGCCCCGCCGTGCCGGTCGCTGGGCGGCTCCCGGCGCCGCGGCGCGACGTCGACGGGCGCCGCCCGATCCGCGGTTCTTCGGCGAAGCGGGGCGCGGCGGCGGGGCCGCCTTGGGGGCGGGCATCTGCAACGGGGCGACGTCGCCGACCAACGCTTGCACCGGCATCGAGTCGACGCCGACCTGTTGCGGGGCGACGGTGATCCCGGCCCGGCGCAGCAGTACCTGGGTGTCCCTGCGCTGTTCGGGCAACACCACGGTGACCACGTCGCCGGCGCTACCGGCGCGTGCGGTGCGGCCCGAGCGGTGCAGGTAGGCCTTGTGTTCGGCCGGCGGGTCGACGTGGACCACCAGCTGCACCTCATCGACGTGCACGCCGCGCGCAGCGATGTCGGTGGCCACCAGCACCCGAGCCGCCCCGGTGCTGAACGCGGCCAGGTTGCGGTCCCGCGCGGGCTGAGACAGATTGCCGTGCAGGTCCACTGACGGGATGCCGGACTCGGTCAGTTGCTTGGCGAGCTTGCGGGCCTGATGTTTGGTGCGCATGAACAGGATTCGGCGGCCGGTGCCGGACGCCAACCGGTGCACCAGATCCTTCTTGTCCTGCGCCCCCGCGACGTGAAACACGTGATGCGTCATGGCCGGCGGCGGCGCTGCGACGTCGTCGACCTCGTGCGACACCGGATCGTGCAGGAAGCGCCGCACCAGCTTGTCCACTCCGTTGTCGAGGGTCGCCGAGAACAGCAACCGCTGGCCGGTGGGCGGCGTAGCGGCCAGAATCCGCGTGACGCCCGGCAGGAATCCGAGGTCGGCCATGTGGTCGGCTTCGTCGAGCACGGTGATCTGCACGGCGTCCAGGCTGATCAGCTTCTGCTTCATCAAATCTTCGAGGCGCCCCGGGCAGGCCACCACGATGTCGACGCCGCCGCGCAGCGCCGTCTCCTGCCGGCTCTGCGCCACCCCGCCGAAGATGGTGGTGACCTTCAAGCCGTAAGCCGCCGCAAGCGGTTTGACCGTCGCGGTGATCTGGGTGGCCAACTCCCGGGTGGGCGCGAGCACCAGGCCCGACGGCCGGTTCGGGCGCCGCTTGACGTCGGCCAGCCCAGCTACCAACGGAATTGAGAACGCCAGCGTCTTGCCGCTGCCCGTCTTTCCGCGGCCCAGCACGTCGCGCCCCGACAGGGTGTCGGGCAGGGTATGGATCTGGATCGGAAACGGCGCGGTGATCTCGTTGTCGTGCAACGCCGCCACCAGTGGGGCGGGCACGCCGAGGTCGGCGAAGGATACAACAGATTTAATCATTGAGTGCGGTGCCTTTCCGGCATCGGTTGCGCTGCTCGAGCCATGACGACGAGGTCGGGTGACTGGCGGCGCAAAGTGGCGAGATTGCCGGTGGGCAAAATCGATCGCCGCGAGAAGAGCTTGTGCTGGACGCACCGTCCACCGGATATGGGTGGCGTGTAAGCGTTCCACGACGTACCGGCGTCCTTTGACGCCAGCGTTGGTTGTGACCCTAGCGCACCGGTGCGCGCAGCCCGAAACTTCTGTGACCGATCACACGCCGCGCGCGGCTGCTACGCCTGGCCGAATTCTCGCAGGCTGGCGGCCAGCGCCGCCGGTACCCGCGCCCGGATGCGGGTGCCGCCCTCGCCGTGCTCGGCTTGGGTGAGCCGGCCCTGTTCATGCACCCGGGCCACCAAATCGCCACGCTCGTAAGGGATGACGACGTCCACAGCAGTGTCGGCCGGCGCCACCAACTGCCCCATCCGGCGGCGCAGCGACTCGATACCGTCGCCGGTGTGAGCCGAGACGAACACCGCGTCGGGCAGCGCGCGACGCAACTGGGCCAGCGCCAGGTCCCCGGCGGCGTCGATCTTGTTGACTACCAACAGTTCCGGCGCAGGCTTGGCGTCCCGCTCGGCGATCACCTCGGAGATCACCTGGCGCACCGCGCTGATCTGGGCCAGCGGCGCGGGATCGGCGCCGTCGACCACATGCAGCAACAGGTCGGCGTCGGCGACCTCCTCCAGCGTGGACCGGAACGCCTCCACCAACTGGGTGGGCAGATGCCGTACGAATCCGACGGTGTCGGTGAGCACGAAGGGCCTGTCGTCCTCGAAAAGACCACGGCGCGTGGTGGGTTCGAGTGTGGCGAACAATGCGTCCTGCACCAGCACCCCGGCGCCGGTCAGCGCGTTGAGCAGACTGGACTTGCCGGCGTTGGTGTAGCCCACGATCGCGACGGAGGGAACGTCGCTGTGCAGGCGCCGGCTGCGCTGGGTGTCGCGCACCTGCTTCATCGCCTTGATTTCGCGGCGCAACTTGGCCATCCGCTCCCGGATGCGTCGCCGGTCGGTTTCGATCTTGGTCTCACCGGGGCCGCGCAAGCCCACCCCGCCGCCGCTGCCGCCGGCCCGGCCGCCGGCCTGCCGTGACATCGACTCGCCCCAGCCGCGCAGCCGCGGCAGCATGTAGGCCATCTGCGCCAGCGCCACCTGGGCTTTGCCCTCGGCGCTGGTGGCGTGCTGGGCGAAGATGTCCAGGATCAGCGCGGTGCGGTCGATCACCTTGACCTTGACCGCCTTCTCCAGCGCGGTCAGCTGCGCCGGGGACAGCTCGCCGTCACAGATGACGGTGTCGGCGCCGGTGGCCAAGACCACCTCACGCAACTCGACGGCCTTGCCGGAGCCGATGTAGGTGGACGGGTCGGGCCGGTCGCGGCGCTGGATCAGGCCCTCGAGCACCTGCGAGCCGGCGGTCTCGGCCAGCGCGGCCAACTCCACCATGCTGGCGTCGGCCTCGGCGGCACTGCCCTCGGTCCACACCCCGACCAGCACCACCCGTTCGAGGCGCAGTTGGCGGTATTCGACCTCGGAGACGTCGGCGAGTTCGGTGGACAACCCCGCGACCCGGCGCAGCGCCGTGCGGTCGTCGAGGGCCAGTTCACCGGTGCTGGGAAGCTCGGGATGACTCACTGCGCCGACCACCACCCCGCCGCGATGTCGCCGCGGGCTACCAGCTCCGACGGGCCGCGCAGATAACTGGTCGCCTCGGTGACGATGACGCGGACCTGCCCGCCCGGGATGTCGACCCGCAGTGTGCCGGTCGACGCGCCGGCGTCGGCCAGTGCGGCCACCGCGGCGGCCACCGTGCCGGTCCCGCATGACCGGGTCTCCCCGACCCCGCGCTCATGCACCCGCATCGACACCGCGCCGTCACGGGCGGCGGTCAGGACTTCGACGTTCACCCCGTTCGGGAACTGCCCGCGGTCGAAACTGACCGGTGCGGCCACATCCAGCGCGGCCAGCTCGGCCGCCGACAGTGCCGGATCCACGCACGCCAGATGCGGATTGCCCACGTCGACGGCGAGCCCGGCGAATCGCCGCCCGCCCACCACCGCCTCGCCCGGACCCAGCGTGTTGGCCTTGCCCATGTCGACGGTGACTTCGGCCCGCACGTCGTCGGCGTGGTGCACGGTGATCGGCCGCGGCCCGGCCAGCGAGCCGACGACGAACTCATCGGCCGATTCCAGGCCGGCGGCGCGCAGGTAGTGGGCGAAGACCCGGACCCCGTTGCCGCACATCTCGGCCACCGAGCCGTCGGCGTTGCGGTAGTCCATGAACCAGTCGCCGGCCGACACCCCCTCGGGCAGCTGGTCGAGCACGCCGGCGGTGACCGCGGCCCCGGCCGTGGTGACGCGCAGCACTCCGTCGGCGCCCAGGCCGCGGCGCCGGTCACACAGCGCGCTCACCGCGGCGGCCGTCAGGTCCAGTTCCACCCCTAGGTCCGGCAATACGACGAAGTCGTTCTGGGTGCCGTGGCCCTTGGCGAAAAGCATGTGCTCAGGATACGTGCCGCCACGCGGCCAGTGCCGCGTCGAGCAGTCCGCCGCCGGCGCCGTCCAACCATTCGATGCGGTGGTCGCGGCGGAACCAGGACCGCTGTCGGCGCACGTAGCGGCGGGTCCCGATGAAGGTCGGCTCGCGGGCGCCGTCACCGTTGCCGCCCGCATCGAGGTCGGCGATCACCTGGGCGTAGCCCAGCGCCCGGGCGGCGGTGACCCCGTCGCGCAACCCGGTCTTCAGCAGCCCCACCACCTCGGCCACCAGGCCGCAGTCGAACATCGTCGCGGTCCGGGCGGCCAGCCGTTCGTCGAGAAGCACGGTGTCGCAGTCCAATCCGATGATCGCGGTGTCCCAGCGGGGGACGCCGATGGTGGGCGCAGACGCGGCGAATGGCCGGCCGGTCAGCGCCACGACTTCGAGTGCCCGCACGATGCGCCGGCCGTCGGTGGGCAGGATCGCCGTCGCCGCAGCCGGGTCGGCGGCGGCCAGTTCGGCATGCAGCGCGGCCACTCCGATGTCGGCGAGCCGCTGCTCGTAGCGCGCCCGCACCGCGGGGTCGGTGGCGGGAAAGGACCAGTCGTCGAGCAGCGCCTGCAGGTAGAGCATCGATCCCCCGACGATGATCGGTACCGCGCCGCGGTTCATGATCGCCTCGACATCCGCGGCGGCCGCCTGCTGGTAGCGGGCGACCGTCGCGGTCGCGGTGACGTCGAGGACGTCGAGCTGGTGGTGCGGGATGCCGCGTCGCTCCCCCGGCGACAGCTTGGCGGTGCCGATGTCCATGCCCCGGTAGAGCTGCATGGCGTCGGCGTTCACGATTTCAGCTGATCTCCCCGACTTTTCCAGACCTTCGGCCAGTTCCAGCGCGAGCTGCGACTTGCCGGTGCCGGTCGGCCCGACAACCGCGATCGGCCTCACGGCTCCCAGACCCCGACGAAGTAGCCCACCCCGTAGGGGGCGTCGCGGTAGAGCTGCGTGGCGGAACGCGGCCGGTGCCCGACCAGCCCGGCCAGTGCCGCGAACGCCGCCCGGCCGACGACCTGCGGCGGCAACCCCACCAGGCCGGCTACATCGCCGCCGGCCAGCGCGTCGTCGAGGGCACGCTGGACGTCGACGTCGGCGGGGTGATGTCCGCCGGGGGCCGCCGCGGTCAAGGTGTTGGCCCCGTCGGCCAGCACCAGCACCCCGATCGGCTCGCCCGACTGCTCGATGTCGGCGCGCAGCCGCCTCCCGGCGGCCAACGCCGCATCCGGGTCGGTGTGGGCATGCACCGCCACCTCGCCGTCCGGGCGCAGCTGGGCGCTGATCCACCCTGCGACCAGGGCGCACAGCGGCAGGTCGGCCGACCGAGTGGCACCGGGCGACAGCCCTACGGAGACCTCGGTCCCGTATCCGGCGAAACTGCCGGCGCTGTCGGGCCCCCATGTCCCCTCGGCACCGGCGCCCAGGGCCACCCAGCGCGGCGGCAACACCTCGGCGGCCGCCAGCGCCGCGGCCCGCAATTCGGCGGCCTCGGGGGCGCTACCGGCCAGTTCGGGCACCAGAACCGGCGCCGACGGGATGATCGCGATCGGTCCCAGCACGAGACCCCGGCTAGGTCGTCGGTGACGCCACCGGCGTTTCCCGGTCTGCGCCTCCGGCTTCAGCGACGATGGTGGCGGCCTCGCCCCGGGCCAAGGCCGCCGTCGCGATGACGATCAGCACCACCCCGATGATCACCGCGGCGTCCTCGACCCCGCCGGCCTGAATGTGCTCGTTGAGCAGCAGCACGCCCAGCGCACTGGCCACCAGGGGTTTGGCCACGATCATCGTCGGCATCGATGCCGTCAAGGCGCCGGCCCGGAACGCCGATTGCTGGAAGATCATCCCGGCCAGCGTCGCGGCCAGCCAGGGCACCACCACGGGCGACTCCAGCGCGTCTTCCAGACCCTCGGCTTTGATCAGCTCCACCAGCACTTTCGTCAGCAATGCGAACACCGCCAGCGAGGTACCGGCCACCACGGCCAGCAGCACCGCGGCGGCCGGCCGGCCCCGGAGTCTGCGGGCAGCCACCGCGCAGGCCAGCAACAACGTGACCACCACCACCGACACCGCGATCCAGGTGCGCGCCGGCGCGTGCTGTTTGCCCTCGGTCGGGTCGCCGACGATCACCACCACCGCCAGTGCCGCGGCCAGCAGCACCGCCCACATCCACTCCCAGTTGGTGACCCGGCGGTGGGTCAACCAGGCGTACATCGGCAATGCGAACAACAGCGCGGTCACCTGCAGACCGGTCACCAGGATCACTGAACCCACCGCCAACGCCAACGCCTGAAGCGCGTAATTGGCCACCGCCGCGGCCCCGCCGCCCCACCAGCGCGCGTCGCGCAGCGACAACCAGAACAGCTGTAGATGCCCGACCTGCTGGTCGGTGATCTCCTGGGCGGACCGCTGACGGATCACGTCGCCGATCGCGGACGCCAGCGCGGCGCACAGCGCGAGCAGCGCCGCGATGACATTTCCTGTCGACATGGCCCCTCCTCAACCGCGCAAGAATACCCGCCAAACGCCGATCCGCCCGGTCGCCGCCGAGTTGCCGGTACAGCGCGGCGGTTAACTGCTTGAATACTCTTGGATACGTCTAGGTAGATCGAAGGCGCCGCGGTGCGCGGCAGATGCGCGGGTTGACCGCGAAGGGTTAGGTGACGACAGCGATGACCATCGACAGCGGTTCGTCCGCCCCCATCCCCCGCCCGGGCCCGCGACCTGGGCCCCGCCCCGGCCCCAGGCCCGGAGCCCGGCCCGCCCCGGTCGTTACCGGTCCTCCCAGCGCCGACCCGCACCGCTTCGGGCGGGTCGACGACGACGGCACGGTGTGGCTGGTCACCGCGGCCGGCGAGCGGCAGATCGGCTCCTGGCAGGCCGGTGACCCCGAGGCCGCGTTCGCGCACTTCGGTCGGCGATTCGATGATCTGAGCACCGAGGTCGCCCTGCTCGAGGAACGACTGGCCTCCGGGAGCGGCGACGCGCGCAAGATCAAGGCATCCGCGGCGGCGCTGGCCGAGTCGTTGCCGACGGCGAATGTGCTCGGCGACATCGACGCGCTGGCGGCGCGGGTCAGCGCGGTCGGCGAGCGTGCCGACGCCGTCGCCGCGGCCAATCGGGCGCGGCGTGACGAGCAGCGGGCCGCGGCGACCGCCCGCAAGGAGGCCCTTGCCGCCGAGGCCGAGGAGCTGGCCGCGAACTCGACGCAGTGGAAAGCCGCCGGCGACCGGTTGCGGGCCATCCTCGAGGAGTGGCGCACGATCACCGGCCTGGACCGCAAGACCGACGACGCGCTGTGGAAGCGTTATGCCGCGGCCCGGGACGGCTTCAACCGGCGGCGCGGTTCGCACTTCGCCGATCTGGACCGCGGGCGGGCGGGGGCACGCGAGGACAAGGAACGGTTGTGCAAGCGGGCCGAGGAGCTGGCCGGCTCCACCGACTGGGCCGCCACCAGTGCCGCATTCCGGGAGTTGCTCACCACCTGGAAGGCGGCCGGGCGGACGACCAAGGACGCCGACGAGGCGCTGTGGCAGCGGTTCAAGGCCGCCCAGGACACCTTCTTCAGCGCTCGCAACGCCGCCAACGCCGAACGCGACGCCGAACTGGTGGCCAACGCCACGGCGAAGGAGGCGCTGCTTGCCGACGCCGAGCGGATCGACCCGGCCAATCAGAATGCGGCGCGCAGCGCGCTGCGCTCGATCGTGAACAAGTGGGACGAGATCGGCAAGGTCCCCCGCGAGCGCTCCGCCGACCTGGAGCGGCGGCTGCGTGCCGTGGAGAAGAAGATCCGCGACGCCGGCGCGGCCGCCGACGCCGCCGGCGTGGATCCCGAAGCGCAGGCGCGCGCCGCCCAGTTCCGTACCCGCGCTGAGCAATTCGAACGCCAGGCGGAGAAGGCGCAGGCGGCCGGCCGCGACAAAGAGGCCGCCGAGGCCAGCGCCAGCGCCGAACAGTGGCGGCAATGGGCCCAAGCCGCCGAGCAGGCACTCAACCGGCGCTGACCCACCGATGTTTGGCGGCCGGGTAGGCCGGGTTAACCCCTTGGTGACAACGACCATCTCACCTGGGGGGAAGTATGGCCAGCAATATCACCGCAGCTCTCGACGTCGAGCGGCCGATCCGGACGGTCTACAACCAGTGGACCCAGTTCGAATCGTTCCCGCAGTTCATGGAGGGCGTCGAGCGTGTCGAACAGCGCGACGACACCCACCTGCACTGGACGATCAAGGTCGGGCCCGCGACCCGGGAGTTCGACGCCACCATCACCGAGCAGCATCCCGAGGAACGGGTGGCCTGGCGATCCGACACCGGTCCCCGGCACGGCGGCGTGGTGACCTTCCACAAGATCGATGAGGGCACCACCCGGGTGACCACCCAGATGGACATCGACCCGGAAGGCGTCGTGGAGAACGTCGCCGACAAACTCAACATCCTCGACCACCGGGTCCACTCGGATCTCAGGCGGTTCAAGGACTTCATCGAGAACCAACCCGCGGAGACCGGCGCGTGGCGCGGAGACGTGCCGCGGCGCTGACCGGCCCCGCCGCGCGGGTGTTCCGCTGGGGGGCCGCCGCGCGGCACCGTCGGTTGTTTCATCCGTCGGGCGTACTGGCGACCGGCTTCCTGGACCGGGTCGCACCGGCCGACGAGGGTCTGCCGGTGGGGTCGTCGGCCGTCGTCGCTCGTGTTTCCAAGGGTGTAGGCACTCCCGGCGCGGCGCCCGATGCCGTCGGATTGGCCCTGCGGGTGCCCTTCTCGCAGCACGATCCGGACTGCTGGGACATTCTGCTGGTGTCGGCGGGTTCGGGGGTGTTCGGCCGCGCGCTGGGGCTGCGCCCGGTGCTGTCATGGGCGGGCCTGACCATGACCACGCTCATGCCGCTGGGCTATCGGGAAGCCACGTGGTGGCTACGCGCCCGGTTGGTCACGTCGGTGCACGGCTACGGCTTGGCGCTGGGCAGCATGCGGCGCGAGATCGAGCGGGGCCGGGTCTGCTTCGAACTCGACCAGGCCCACGGCACGGGGGACTTTCGTCCGTTGGCCGATCTGGTGCTCACCGGCCTGGATCAGTGCCACGGGGCGTGCCACGACGTGTCGTTCGACCCGATCGTGAACACCGCGCCGGGGGTGGTCCTGCGTCCCCGGTGGCTGGCGGCACTGCGCGCCCAGGCCTATCGGGGAAGCCGCGACGGCCGGGGTGCGCCGCCGGTCACTCGCCGGGCGGCCGGTCGTCCGGACGCTTGATGTCGTCCAGCAGTCCGCGGGGCTGGCGCTGCGCGGTGCGTCGGCGGCGCTCTTCCTCGGCGGCCAGTTGCACCGCGGTGCGCGACCACACCAGTCGGGCCCAGTGAAACGTCAGCACGATCACCGTGAGCCAGCACAGGATCAGTCCGAAGCCGGGGCCCGGATGGCCTTGCATCACGGTCTGCCGCGACCATACGGCCAGCAGTCCGGCCACGCTGGCCACCGCCGAGCCGGCCAGCGCCACCCAGGCCACCGTCCAGCGCCGGGTCATCAGCGCCAGCATCGAGAACCCGACACCGAACACCAGCGCCAGCCACATGAACAGCCGCGACGGCAGCGTCACGAGCGCTTCGTCGGAACCGTTGGACGCGAACAACACATCCCAGCCCCGCACGGTTCCGGTATGCGGCAGCAGAAACGACGCCAGCAGCACGAAGACAGCGATCGAGACGACCAGTCCCCTGCCGCCGGGGTCGATTTCGCTGGCGACGCGCCGCTCCGCGGCCTCGATGTCGGCCCGATAGGCCTCGAAGTCGTCCGGGTTGCCGCCGTGACCGCTCATCGCACCGCCCCCGGCATCTTCGGCATGCCCAGCCCGACACCGGGTGGGGGGCCGGCGTGGCGGTCGCCCGCCCGGGTGCGGCGATGACTGTGCAGCGGCCCGTCGGCCAGCAGGTGGTGCGGTGCGGCGCCGGTCACCGTCGTAGTCACCACGTCACCGGGACGCACCTCGGCTCCGCCGGGCACGAAGTGCACCAACCGGCCGTCGCGGGCCCGACCGCTCATCCGCGCCGTCTGGGCGTCCTTGCGCCCCTCCCCGACCGCGACGAGCACCTCGACGGTGCGCCCGACCTGTGCCCGGTTCTCGACCAATGAGATCTCCTCCTGGAGGTCCACCAAGCGGTCATAGCGTTGCTGGACAACCTCTTTGGGCAGCTGGTCGGGCAGCTCCGCGGCCGGCGTTCCGGGACGCTTGGAGTATTGGAAGGTGAACGCGGCAGCGAATCGGGCGGCCCGTACCATCTCGAGGGTGTCGTCGAAATCCCGTTCGGTCTCGCCCGGGAACCCGACGATCAGGTCGGTGGTGATCGCCGCGTCCGGGATGGCGGCCCGCACCCGGTCGAGGATCCCCAGGTAGCGCTCGGCCCGGTAGGAGCGGCGCATCGCCCGCAGCACCACATCGGAGCCGGATTGCAGCGGCATGTGCAGCGTGGGACAGACGTTGCGGGTCTGCGCCATCGCCTCGATGACGTCGTCGGTGAACTCGGCCGGGTGCGGTGAGGTGAACCGGACCCGCTCCAGCCCGTCGATGTCCCCGCAGGCCCGCAGCAGCGATGCGAACGCCCCCCGGTCGCGCGGCAGTTCCGGGTCGGCGAACGAGACGCCGTAGGCGTTGACGTTCTGGCCCAGCAGCGTCACCTCGAGAACGCCCTGATCGGCAAGCGCCCGCACTTCGGCGAGGATGTCGTCGGGGCTGCGGTCGACCTCGCGGCCCCGCAGCGACGGCACGATGCAGAACGTGCAGCTGTTGTTGCAGCCGACGGAGATGGAAACCCAGGCCGCGTAGGCCGATTCCCGCGCGGCCGGCAACGATGACGGGAACTCCCGCAGCGACTCGACGATCTCGACCTGCGCCCGGCGGTTGTGACGGGCCCGTTCCAGCAGCACCGGCAGCGACCCCAGGTTATGGGTGCCGAACACGACGTCCACCCACGGTGCCCGGCTCAGCACACCGTCCTTGTCTTTCTGGGCCAGGCAGCCGCCGACGGCGATCTGCATGTCCGGGTTGCTGCGCTTGTTCGGCGCCAGGTGGCTCAGGTTGCCGTAGAGCTTGTTGTCGGCGTTCTCCCGCACCGCGCAGGTGTTGAAGACCACCAGGTCGGCGTCGGTGCCCGCGGCGGCGCGGCGGTAACCGGCCGCCTCCAGCATGCCGGCGATGCGTTCGGAGTCGTGAACATTCATCTGGCAGCCGTAGGTGCGCACCTCATAGGTGCGCAGCTGTTCGGAAATCACCGGCGAACTCACCCGGCCTATGGTACGGCGGCCGGCCTCGGCCGGACCGATCGGATTGACCCGCGGACGGGGATACAACCGCCAACACCGCATCGGTAGGGTCGGATGCCATGACCAGCGGCGGGCCGGATCCCGTGCCGATGATCGCCATCCGGGACGTCAACAAGTACTTCGGCGACCTGCATGTGCTGTGCGACATCAACCTCGACGTCGCCCGCGGCGAGGTGGTGGCGATCCTCGGTCCGTCGGGCTCGGGCAAGTCCACCCTGTGCCGCACCATCAACCGACTCGAGACCATCGACTCGGGCACCATCACCGTCGACGGCGAGCCGTTACCGGCCGAGGGTGCGTCACTGGCCCGGTTGCGGGCGCAGGTCGGGATGGTGTTCCAGTCGTTCAACCTGTTTCCCCACAAGACGGTCCTCGACAACGTCACACTGGCACCGATGAAGGTGCACAAGACCCCGCGGGCGCAGGCTCAGCGTCGGGCGATGGCACTGCTGGAACGGGTCGGGGTGGCCGATCAGGCCCGCAAACACCCCGCTCAGTTGTCCGGCGGGCAGCAGCAGCGGGTGGCGATCGCCCGTTCGCTGGCGATGAACCCGAAGGTGATGCTGTTCGACGAGCCGACCAGTGCGCTCGACCCGGAGATGATCAACGAGGTGCTGGCGGTGATGAGTTCACTGGCCGACGACGGGATGACCATGGTGGTGGTGACCCACGAGATGGGCTTCGCTCGCCGCGCCGCCGACCGGGTGGTCTTCATGGCCGACGGGACGATCGTCGAGGACGCCCCGCCGGCGGAGTTCTTCGGTGAGCCGAAGTCCGCGCGCGCAAAAGACTTTCTCGCCCGGGTCCTCGACCACTGATGCTGGTCAGGCGGCTGTTGCACCGGCTGGCACAGCTTTGTGCCGTGACGGCGGCGGGGTCCGCCCTGGCTGTGCTCGCCGCGGCGTGCACTGCCCACGACAGCGACAAGATCACCATCGGTGTCAAGTTCGACCAGCCCGGGTTGAGCGTCAAAAGACCCGACGGCACGCTCAGCGGGTTCGACGTCGACGTGGCCCGCTACGTCGCCGGGCGGTTGGGCTACCCGACTGAGCGCATCACCTGGCTCGAAGCGCCGTCCGGCCAACGCGAGATGCTGCTGCGCAACGGTCAGGTGGACTATGTGGTGGCCACCTATTCGATCACCGATTCGCGACTGGAGAAGGTCGACTTCGCCGGGCCCTACCTGCTGGCCGGGCAGTCGCTGTTGGTGCGGGCCGACAACAGCGACATCACCGGCACGGCGTCGCTGCAACGCCACAAGAAGTTGTGTTCGGTGTCGGGATCCACTCCTGCCCAACGCATCAAGGACCGCTATCCGGGGGTGCAGTTGCAGCGCTACGACACCTACTCGGCGTGCGTGGAAGCCTTGCGAAACGACGCCATCGACGCGGTGACCACCGATGACGTGATCCTGGCCGGCTATGCCGCCCAGAGCCCCGGTGCGTTCAAGCTGGTCGGCGAACGGTTTTCGCGGGAGGAGTACGGGATCGGCGTGCGCAAGGGCAACGACGGCCTGCGACACCGGATCAACGACGCCATCGAGCAGATGGAGCGCGACGGCTCGTGGCGGGCGGCGTTCATCGACAACTTCGGCGCCGCCGGCTTCGCGGTGCCCGACCCCCCGCCGGTCGCGCGATGATATTCGCCGAGTACCGGGGACAGATTGTCGAGGCGTTCACCGTCACGGTCGAGTTGGCGTTGCTGTCGGGCGGCTTGGCGCTGCTGCTGGGCACCGGGTTGGCGGCGATGCGGCTGGCTCCGGTTCCGGCGCTGCGGTGGCTGGGTGCGGCTTACGTTCATCTGCTGCGCAACACGCCGCTGACCCTGCTGTTGCTGCTGTGCTCATTCGGCCTGGCCCAGACGCTGGGGGTGACGCTGACCGATCCGCATTCGCCGACGTCGGTCGACGACAGCAATTTCCGGCTGGCGGTGCTCGGATTGGGCGTGTACACGGCGTCGTTCGTGTGTGAGGCGTTGCGTTCCGGCGTCAACACGGTGGGGATCGGCCAGGCCGAGGCCGCCCGGTCACTGGGGCTGAGCTTCAGCCAGAATCTGCGGATCATCCTGTTACCCCAGGCTTTTCGGGCGGTGATCATCCCGCTGGGCTCGGTGCTGATCGCGTTGACGAAGAACACCACGCTGGCGTCGGCGATCGGGGTCGCCGAGGCGGCGCTGCTGATGAAGTCGATGACCGAGAACACCGCGGCGCTGATGGCGGTGGGTGGCATCTTCGCGGCCGGCTTCGTGGTGCTCACCCTGCCGCTGGGGCTGTTGTTCGGGTATCTGGGCCGGCGCTGGGCGGTGTCGCGATGAGGTCGGCGGCACACGCGACCGTACTGTTCGATGCACCCGGGCCGCGGGCCCGCGTCCGCCACCACGCCATATCGGTGGCGACCGTGCTGACCGTGGCGTTGCTGGGCTGGCTGGTGTATTCACGGCTGTCGGCCAAGGGCCAGCTGGCCGCGGAGAAGTGGACACCGTTTTTGACCGCCGACCTGTGGCGGACCTACGTGCTGCCCGGGGTGACGGGCACCCTGACCGCGGCGGCCTGGGCCATCGGGCTGGCCCTGGTACTCGGTGTGAGCCTCGGCGTCGGCCGGCTGTCGAGCATCCGGCCGGTCCGCTGGTGTTGCGCGGTGCTGGTGGAGTTCTTCCGGGCGATCCCGGTGCTGATCATGATGATCTTCGCCTACTTCGTCTACGGCGTGCTCAACGCGTTTCCGCCACAGCAGCTCGCGTTGGCCGGGGTGGTGACCGGCCTGACGCTGTACAACGGTGCCGTCATCGCCGAGATCGTTCGAGCCGGTGTGCACGCCCTGCCCCGCGGGCAGTCCGAGGCGGCCGCCGCACTGGGGCTGAGCTGGGGCGGCTCGATGCGACTGGTGCTCCTGCCGCAGGCCGTCACCGCGATGCTGCCGGTGCTGGTGTCACAACTGGTGGTGGCGCTGAAGGACACCGCGATCGGCTACCAGATCACCTTCGTGGAGATGGTGCGCCAGGGCACGGTGGTCGGGTCCCAGTACAGCAATTACCTGCCCGCCCTGCTGGTAATCGCGGCGCTGATGATCAGCGGAAACCTGGCGCTGTCGGCAGGCGCCACCGCGCTCGAGCGCCGGCTGCGCCGCTCCCGTCGGACCCCGTTGGAGGCGGCCCCGATCGAACCGGAGGGTACTCCGGGAGCCCAGGTCGTATAGGTCTGCGCAGGCCCGGCCCGGCGTCTAGAGTCGGAGCCACCAGCCAGCGACAGGAGACCCTCATGGCCATCACTCCCAAGGACGCTTTCAACGCTGCCCGCGACATCGCCACCCACGCCGTGGAGAAGGCTTCCGACATCGTCGAGGACGCCGGCGACATCATCCGCGGCGACGTCTCCGGCGGTGTCAATGCGATCGTCCAGGACTCCATGGAGATCGCCACTCACGCCGTCGAGCGGACCAAGGAGGTCTTCACCGACCGCGACGGGGCCGACGAGGTCGACGAGGTCTGAGTTCAGACCCGGCGGCGCTCCCGTTCGGCGGCCAGTTCGGCACTGACCACGTCATAGGCGAGCGAGGGGCTATAGCCCCGCCGCGCCAGCATGGCCACCAGCCGCCGGGTGACACGCAGATCGTCCTCCCCGAGGGTTTCGCGACGAAGTTTGCTCTGCACCAGCTGTTCGGCCCGGCCCCGCTCGGCGCCCGCGTCGATACCGGCCAGCGCTCCGGCAATGACGTCTTCGTCGACGCCCTTGGTGCGCAGTTCGGCGGCGAGCACTTTGCGGCCCTTGCCCGCGCGTTCGCGCCGCGACCGCACCCACTGCGCGGCGAAATCAGCGTCGTCGATCAATCCGGCGGTGGCCAGCCGATCGAGCACCCGGGTGCTGACGTCGTCGGGATAGCCCCGTTTGCTCAGCTGCCCGGCAAGCTCTGCCCGGGTGCGGGCCCGCGCGGTGAGCAGGCGAAGGCACAGTGCCTTCGCCTGCTCCTCACGCTTGGCCGGATTGACCTCGGTGGGCTCAGAAGTCGACGGGGGCGGGAAGGACGTCATCAGCCAAGCCATCGGTCAGCACGGCGCCGATGCCGAGCTTCTCCTTGATCTTCTTCTCGATCTCGTTGGCCACGTCGACGTTGGTCAGCAGATAGTTACGGGCGTTCTCTTTACCCTGCCCGAGCTGTTCGCCGTCGTAGGTGAACCAGGAACCGGACTTGCGGATGAAGCCCTGGTCCACACCCATGTCGATCAGCGAGCCCTCACGGCTGATGCCCCGGCCATACAGGATGTCAAACTCGGCTTGTTTGAACGGCGGCGAAACTTTGTTCTTAACCACCTTGACCCGGGTGCGGTTGCCGACTGCGTCGGTGCCGTCCTTGAGCGTCTCGATCCGCCGCACGTCCAGGCGCACCGAGGCATAGAACTTCAAAGCCTTTCCGCCCGTGGTTGTTTCGGGCGAGTTGTGCACCATCACTCCGTCGACGAAGTAATTGTGGTTGCCCTCCACTTCGATGTCGAAGCGATGCATTGAGCGAGTGCGCGGTTTGACGTGTACATCGAGTACCCGGGAGGGCACCAGCCGCTGGGTGGGCTCGACGAACTGCGGTGTCACGGTGCTTTGACCACGGAATCGCGGCAGCAGCTTGTACTCCATCGACGGCGCCATGTAGGGCGCCACCATTTCCTGGAACTGCGCAGTCGCCGCGGTTGAGAACGTCAACACCGCCTTGCCTGCCAAGCCGGACGACCGTAGGCGCACATCCAGGCCGTGAGTGTCGCGCAGGTAATCACGCAACCGAGCCCGGGTACCGTCCGTCATCGCCTCGACGCAGATTTCGATGCGCCCACTGCCACCGGCGGTACGTTCTTGCAATCCCTTGGAGCGTAAGGTGAATGAGCCTTCATCCATGTACCAGATGGCCAGCGCCAGTGGAGTAAGCGCCTTGAGGTAGTCCTCGGAGAGGAACTTCTTACCGTCCCCGAGGTACACCGCGCGCTGCAGCTCCCCCAGCTCGGGCAACGGAGTGAAGTCGACGAAAGTCGCGCCCTGCGCGTTCTCCCGCACCGAGTGGCCGATGTTGCCCATCAGCGCTGTCTTCCACTGCAGGTACTCCACCTGTTTTGCGCCGTGCCCGAGCCGGAACCGCGCGCCATTGCGGTCACGCCGATTAGGCGAGAGGTTCCCATCGCCCATCAACGAACCGAGTACGATCTGGAACTGCTGGCCGCTGAGCAGGTGTGGCTCCGCGGTGAGAACCCGATCGCCGGCGATCAGTTCACCGGCTTCAGTCCAGCCGCCCGGGGTGCGAATGAGGTGGTTGGGCGTCGCGGCGAACTGGGATTTACCGTTGCCGCCGGATTTCTCAACGGTGAACTGCAGAAACTTCTCGGTGGGTCCGTTGTCGAACCAGTTGACCACCTTGCGCGGCACCAACTGATCGGTGTCGACGTCGTAGGACAGCACTTCGACGTCCATCTTGTTGTTGACGATCTTGCCGATCTTCTCGGTGGTTCCGTCGGCGAGGGTCACTCGGGTGCTGTAGTTCATGCATCCGAACATCACACCGATCTTCTCCCGCAGCTGGTTGATGAAGATCGCGGTGGTGCCCGAATTGTTCAGCGCGCCGGTCATCTTCCGCAGCGCCTGGCTCATCAGCCGGGCCTGCAGGCCGACGTGGCTGTCCCCCATCTCGCCCTCGATCTCGGCACGCGGAACCAGCGCGGCCACCGAGTCGATGACCAGGATGTCCAGCGCACCGGAGCGGATCAGCGTGTCGGCGATCTCGAGCGCCTGTTCACCGGTGTCGGGCTGAGACACCAGCAGCGAATCGGTGTCCACGCCGAGCTTCTTGGCATATTCGGGGTCCAGCGCGTGCTCGGCGTCGATGAACGCCGCGATCCCGCCGGCGGCCTGGGCGTTGGCCACCGCGTGCAGCGCCACGGTGGTCTTACCCGAGGATTCCGGGCCGTAGACCTCGACGACCCGACCGCGGGGCAGGCCGCCGATGCCCAGCGCCACGTCCAGGGCGATGGATCCGGTCGGGATGACCGAGATCGGCTGACGCACCTCGTCGCCGAGGCGCATCACCGAGCCTTTGCCGTAATTCTTGTCGATCTGGGCCATCGCCAGTTCGAGTGCTTTTTCGCGGTCGGGGGCTTGCGCCATGATGTCTCTCCTGTGGTTCGGTGTTCGGTTGACCGGTTCCCGGTCGGTTGGCCGTGACGCTAGCCACAGGGTCCGACAACCCGGCGAACTCTCTCCACAGTAGGCGAACGGATGTTCGAATCAAGTGCGACACGCGGCGCGGCGGCGTGTCGTATTTTCCAGGCCTAAGCCACCTGCATCACGTGCGCCGAGGCCCCGATGGCGGTGTCCTCGTCGCCCATCATGGTGCGCATGAACTCTTCCTGCTCGCGCCGCCCGCGGGCCGCCGCGCGGTCCAGTCCGCCGGGCAGCGCCAGCGCGGCGGCGCTGCGCAGCAGGTTCACCGGCATCCGCACCAGCGGATACCACGGCAGCACGAACGCCGGCAGGCCCAGCTTGCGCATCGTGCGCGGCCCCAGAAAGCTGCCGGTCACCGACAGGTGTGCCGACCGCGCGATGCGGCGCCGCACGCCGGTCAGCGCGGCATAGTGCCATTGCAGCGGATCGTCGGCCATCGGCCCGGCCAGCTGCTTGGTCGACTCGTCGGGCTCAGACAGCGCACCGAGGGTCTGATAGAGGATGCGGACGCCGTCACGGAAGCTGGCCGGCAGCCAGTCCTCGCGGATGCCCATCAGCCAGCCGACGTAGCGGGTCATATGCGCGATGTCCTCGAGTTCGCCCGGCGACAGCACGATTCCCAACCCGATTCCGGCGGCGGGCGGCGCGATCAGCGCCCCCACCAGGGTGGCGGCCATGTCGGTCTGGTTGACCGGCAAGCCCCACTCTTCGCCGCGCCAGTCCGGCAGCGCGGCCACGTGCCGGCGCACGTACTCGTGGATCAGCCGGACCCGGATGGTGGCCTGATAGCCGAGACCGAGCGGCTCCAGTCCCCCATCGCCGGTGACGTCCATCGCCCACTGCAGCGTCTCGGCGAACCGCTTGTTCGAGCCCTTTTCCAGCACGCCGGTGCGCAGCAGGGTCTTGTTGAACGAGGAGAACTGGTAGCCGCCCAGGAAGGACACATCGCGGGCGATGTAGGTGCCATCGGCTCCGCTGCGGCGCAGCGCCCGCTGCCCGCGGCGCACCCGGTCCATGTCGACCCAGTCCGGGATCGGCTCGAACTCAGCGAAGAACTCGCGGAGCGGTTCCGGCGCGTCGGGCACCGCCGCCAGCCCGTCGGCGAGGATCCGCTCAAAGAGCGGCCGTGCCTCCTTGACACCGGACATCCACTCCACCAGCCGCTGCATCGGCTCGTCGCCGACGGTCAGGTCCGCACCGATCTGGCGCCACCGCTGCGGCGACGGCTTGGCGATCGCCAACACTCCGGCCAGCATCCGGATGCTGGCCGGTGTCGCGCGAGGCGAGTCCGGATGGCGGGTCGGGATGGCCACGACGGGCGAGTTCATTCGAGGCCCCTCCCTCCAGCGCAGACTTTGGATAACAGCCGTGTTCCAAATTTAGGCCGCGGGTAGGGTGATGTCAATGAAACGCCCGGGCGTGGTGCGCGACTACGGCGGTATCAGCGCGGTTGACCGCCGCGCCGAACGCCGGGGCAAACTGCTGTCCGCCGGGCGCCGGATCTGGGGTGAATCGGGGCTCGGCGAGGTCACCGTCCGCGGTGTCTGCACGGCCGCGGGGCTGATCCCGCGCTACTTCTACGAGCAGTTCGCCAACCGCGACGCGCTGCTGTTCGCCGTCTCCGATGATGTGCGCGACCAGCTGCTCGAGGCCATGGTCACCGCCGGCGTCGGCGATCCCGGGACGCTCAGCGACAAACTGCGCTCGGCGCTGACGGCCTTCCTCGAGCTGATCGCCGTCGACCCGTACATCCACCGCATCGCCACCTGCGACCTGTCCGCCGTCCCCGGGCTCAGCGAGCACCGGGCGCGCATCCTCGACATGATCACCGACGCGGTCGTCGAGCAGGCACCCGGTGTCATCGAGGGCGAGCTGCCGGCGCCGGCCGACTTACGCCGCGGCGCCCTGTTCATCGTCGGCGGCGTCAACCAGATCATCGAAGCCTGGCTCGACGATCCCACCGAGACCCCGGCTGAGCTGGCCGCCACCTGCTCGGACCTCGCCGTCGCCCTGGTCCGCAGCATCATGGCTACGCCCGATCACGCTCACCACTGATCACGCGGCACGTCGAAGTCCACGCACAACGCGCGCCACACGTCGCGCGGTTCCACCCCGTCCTCGATGGCCTGGGCCGCGGTACGCCCGCCCACCGCGGCCAGCACATGATCGGTCAGCACGGTGGCGCCGTAGGCCGCACCGAAGCGGTGCGTGACCCGCTCGTGGAATTCGGTCAGGCGCACGCGCCCCAACCTACTCAGCCACCCGACAGTGCCTCGTGACACACCCGCACCGGGTCGGCCACCTGGGCGGCCCCGTCGGCGGCCCGTCGCGCGGCGGCACGGTAGCTCGGCGACGCCAGCACCGCGCTCACCGCCTCGGTCAGCGCCGCGGGGCTCAGCGGACGGACCAGCCGTCCACTACCTTGGCGCACAACGCGATTGGCGATCTCCCATTGGTCGCCTCCGCCGGGAACCACCACCAGCGGCAGCCCAGCCAGCAGGGACTTGGCCACCATGCCGTGTCCGCCGCCGCAGATGACCAGATCAGCGCGCGTCAGCAGTTCATCCTGGCGTCCGAGGCCGGCGACGGCCCATTCCGGCAGCGTCAACTCGGGGCCGTTCAGCCGCGACACCGCCACCCGGGCGCCCGCCGGCAGCCCGACGCCCGGCACCAGCTGCTCCAGCACCAGCTCGGTCAACCCGGCGGCCCCGGTCAACGCCGTGGACGGCGCCACCACGATCAGCGGGCCGGAGCCCGGCGGTACTGCCAGCAGCTCGTCGGTGGGCTCGAAGTGCAACGGCCCGACCACGACCGCCTCGGCGGGCCAGTCGGGCCTGGGCACCTCCAGGGCAGGCAACGTGGCGATCAGGCGCCGCAGCGGGCCCGGGTCGCGCTCCGGCAAACCGATGCCCGCCCGGGCCTCGGCCCGCTGGCGCAGCCCGGTTCGCACCGACCGCGCGGTCAGCGACCGCATCACCACGTCGCGCAGCCGGCCCCGCAACCCGGTGCCGGGCGCCAGGCCGCTGCCGATCGGCGGCAGCCCCTTCGACGGCAAGTACAGCGGATGCGGACTCAGTTCGACCCACGGGACACCGAGCAGTTCGGCGGCCATGCCGCCGCAGGCGGTGATGACGTCGGAGACCACCAGGTCCGGCGCCAGCTCCCGGAGCTGGTCGAGGTTCTGGCGCGCCATGCGCGCCGCCCGCCGATGAATCTTGGCACCGGCATCGCCGTCGTCGTCGCCGGCGGCGGGATCCAATCCGATCAGCTCGGCGGCGTCCACCCCGGCGACCCGCGCGGTGTCCAGCCACTGCACCCCGGTCAGCAGCGTCGGCGCGTCCCCGGCCGCGGCGAAGCGTCGGCACAACGCCATCGCCGGGAACGCGTGACCGGGATCAGGCCCGGCGACCACCACGATGCGCATCGGCCTACCGTGCCACAGCCCTGCGGGCCTAGGCTGACAGGTATGACCGACCCGAGTGTCCACGACAGCGCCGTCGACAACATCCGAACCGTGGAGACCTTCCTCGACGCCCTCGCCGACGACGATCTCGACACGGCGGCCGACGCCCTGGCCGAGGACGTGGTGTACCACAACGTCGGGCTGCCGACCATCTACGGCCGCAGCGCCACCGTCGGGGTGTTCCGCCGGATGTCCGGCCGCGCGGGCTTCGAGGTGAAGGTCCACCGCATCGCCGCCGACGGCTCGGCGGTGCTCACCGAGCGCACCGACGCCCTGACCTTCGGCCCGCTGCGGCTGCAGTTCTGGGTGTGCGGGGTGTTCGAGGTGCACAACGGGCGTATTACGTTGTGGCGCGACTACTTTGACTTTCTGGATATGTTCAAGGCGACGTTGCGCGCGGTGGCGGCGACTGTCTTCCCGGCACTGCGCCCGACGTTGTAGACCGCATTGAGCACACGCCGACGCCCCAACCCGATCCAATATCTGCGGTACTGCATCGGGCGACCGCTGCCGCCGTCCATGCAGGACTGGGTGCGCAACGACCTGGCCGGACCCGGCGCAACGACTCGGATAATCATGCGCGCCGTCGTGCCGACGACATTGATCCTGATCCCGTTCTGGTTTCTGCCGACAGACTTCATGACGCATGTGTCGATGACGTTTCCCATCTGGTTCATGGCGATCCTGTTCTCGCACGCCCTCAACAAGGTGTGGCGCAAACACATGCTGCGGATGCACGGTCTCGACCCGGACCTGGCCGACGCACAAAAGCGCCAGCGTGATGCCCACCTCCACCGGGCCTACATCGAACGCTATGGACCGCGGCCCGAATCCGCCGATCAGCGAAGCGACGATATCTGAGTCTGGTGTCTGGCCGAATACGCGGAGTCGGCACTCTTACGCCGCATAACTTACCCGCGCCCCTATGGATCCAACGCCGAACAGTGGACCCTACCATATTCAATCCGTTATTTGCGTTTTTAGGACACGAGGAGACTCGGTGATCAGAACGGCGCGCAGCCCGGTAGAAGCGCAGCAGCCGGTAGCTGTATTATCACGATATGACTTCGCAGCTATATAGAATTGAGTTTCCGCCGGTTAATTCGGAACGCCTGACTCAAGACGAAGTTGAGTTCGGACTCGTCGATAACGGCAAAGTTCAAATGCTACGCTTTCACGACTACGCCGAAATATATAAACGGCCAGGCCTTTACGAGGAACTTTTCTATGGTCGACTGAGGTGTAAATCCCCGGACAAGGTGTTGGAATTGCTTCAACGGGCGTTACAGACCGAACGGGAGCCGCTGACCGAGTTGCGGATCCTGGATCTGGGAGCAGGCAACGGCATGATGGGCGAAGTCCTCAAGCGCGATGGAGTAGCCCGACTCGTCGGCGTCGACATCATCCCAGAGGCACGTGATGCCGCTTATCGTGATCGGCCCACCGTTTACGACGCGTACTACATCACGGATCTGAGCGACGTGGACGCGCGCTTGCGCGGCGAGCTCACCGAGTGGAATTTCGATTGCTTGACGTGTGTGGCGGCGCTCGGTTTCGGAGATATTCCACCGCGTGCTTTCATCAACGCGGTCCGGCTGATCAAACCGACCGGTTGGCTGGCATTCAACATCAAGCATTCATTCCTGGACGACGACGATCAGACCGGCTTTTCACGCCTGGTTCGCGCGCTTGTCTTTTCAAGATATTTTGACGTCTACCACCTCGAGTTATACCGGCATCGACTATCAATGGAAGGCAGGCAGCTATTTTACTACGCGCTGGTCGGACGGTTGACGGCGCCGTTGCCGGAGGATTTTCTAGCGAGTCACAATATTGCAAGTTAGGCGAGCGGAGTAGCTGCGCCGCGCGACGCGATTATGAGTCGGGAGGTGGTTGATGAGATCTAGGCCTGGGACTTCCCCGCTGGATATACGGCTGTTCGCGGCGCACGGCGCGTTTCTGGCGGAGCGCCCGCCGGCCTCCGACGAAGACGTGCACATGCTTTCCGCAACAGTCGACCATGTGATCGAACGGTGCACTGCGCCCGGCGACCTGGTGTTCGATCCGTTCGCCGGGTTCGGCACCACCCTCGATCGGGCTGTGGCTCTCGGGCGAGCAGCGCTTGGTATCGAGTTGCTGCCTGAGCGTGTCGACTACCTGCGGAGACGCGTGCCCGGTGCGCATGTTCTCCAGGGCGATGCACGGGAGCTGCTGGAAGTAATCCGCGGGAGCGGACGGCACCTTCCCGACGCGAGTGTCGACCTCGTCCTCACATCTCCGCCGTACATGACCCGGCAGCATCACGAGGCCGATCCGCTCACCGGTTACGAAGAGAACAACGGGGACTACGGCCGTTACCTGGCCGAACTCGGCGCCGTCGCCGCCCAGTGCGCGCGGCTGCTGGCGCCCGCGGGCTTCGCCGTGTGGAACGTGGCGGACATCCACCACTTGAGTTCCACCACGCACTTGATCTCCGATTGTGCACGCGTTCTCGAACACCACCTCACCCGGCTAGGGACGACAGAGGTGGTGTGGGATCGGTACCCGCACGATCTGATCGCCGACGCGCTGCTGGTTTTTCAGCGGATCCCGGCCTACTAAAGCCTGGGTGATTGGGCGAGTTCTTCGAATGCCTGGGCCCAGCCCAGCATTCGGTCGGTCGCGCCGGCCAACTCTTCGCGGTAAGTACCAGGAGATATCGTCGAACCATCATTGGCTGCGGCCACCAATTGCGCGGCAGCGGTGACCATTTCGTTGTACTGGCGGACCCCGGCGCTCAACTGGGCGGTGAACGCGTTGATCGTCGGCACCAGGTACTGCCCCGCCTGCGCGTTGTGCTGCACGGTGCGCTCCATCGACACCACCTGGCCGGCGGTGGCCGCCATCGTCGACGCGGCGCCGCCCGCCGCTGCGGTCAGTTCGGCGATCTCATCGCCGGGTAGCAACCGGCCGCGTTCCAGCACGCCCAGCAGCGACACCATGCCGCGCTCGGAGGCGCCCAGCGCATACATCGCCGGCCGCGCCGCCGAACCGGGCGGCGGCAGGCGGCGCGCGGTGACGGTCCGCGCGGCCGGCAGCGGCACCGAACGCAGCCAACGGAACCGCAGCAACAGCAACGTGGCCGGCGCGGCCGCCCCGGCGGCGATCAGCCCGGTGATCAGCAACACCCACACCGGTGTGGCCCACGAGGCCAGCACCGCCGTCACCAGCAACCAGAATCCGCATGCCGCGCCGAAGAACAGGCCCAGCCGTAGCGCCCAGCGGCGCTTGCGCAGCAGCCTGGCCCGCGGGTCGGCGATCGCACCGAGCTTGTCGGCCAGTACGTCGGCGGCCTCACTGGCACGGTCGACGGCCCGCTGCAGCAGCGCGCGCCGGGAGCGACCTCCGACTGACATGGCCATCTACTACCGGCCCAGCGGATTCTCGGGATTGGGATCGGCGCCCGATTGCGGCGCCGCCGGTGTGACCGGCGGTGTGGCGCCGCCGGCCGGCAGCGACTCGCCGCGCATCGAGGCGCGGATCTGCTCCAACCGGGAATGGCCGGCCATCTGCACGCCGGCCTGTTCGACCTCGATCATCCGGCCCTGCACCGAGCCTTTCGCCAGTTCCGCTTCGCCGAGTGCGTTGGCGTAGCGCCGTTCGATCTTGTCGCGCACCTCATCGAGGCTGGGAGTGGTTCCCGGCGCGGCGATCTCGCTCATCGAGCGCAGCGAGGCACTGACCTGCTCCTGCATCTTGGCCTGCTCGAGCTGGCTGAGCAGCTTGGTGCGCTCGGCGATCTTCTGCTGCAACATCATGGCGTTCTGCTCGACGGCCTTCTTGGCCTGACCGGCAGCGGTCAGCGCCTGGTCGTGCAGCGCCTTGAGGTCTTCCACGCTCTGCTCGGCGGTGACCAGTTGAGCCGCGAACGCCTCGGCAGCGTTCTCGTACTCGGTTTTCTTGGCGGCGTCACCCGCCGCCTCCGCCTGGTCGGCCAGCGTGAGCGCCTGGCGCACGTTGACCTGGAGCTTCTCGATGTCGGCCAGCTGCCGATTCAGCCGCATCTCCAGTTGCCGCTGGTTGCCGATCACCTGGGCGGCCTGCTGGGTCAAGGCCTGGTGCTGACGCTGCGCCTCTTCGATCGCCTGCTGGATCTGCACCTTGGGATCGGCGTGCTCGTCGATCTTCGAGTTGAACAGCGCCATCAGGTACTTCCACGCCTTGACGAACGGGTTGGCCATCAGTCAGCTCCGTCTGATTGTTCGGATGTTGTCAGTCTGCCGCTTACCGCTGACAATTTATCGGTTCGCCGGTCGGTGGGTGCGGCTTCAGGCTGCCTTCCGCCCGGGCGCGCCGGGCCGGTCTGTCATGCCGAGGCCATCGCCCGCGGCGGCGGGATCACGACCTTGGTTCCGGCGTCGATGCGGGTGACCCCCGGGTTCCGGACGGCCCGTTCGGCCCGCTCGGCCCGCTCGGCCCGCGCCAACCGGCTGCCGGCATCGAAGAGCACGTCCGACAACGGGACCTGCAATGCCGAGCAGATCGCGTTGAGCAACTCGCTGGACGCCTCCTTACGGCCCCGCTCGACCTCCGAGAGATAGCCCAGGCTGACCCGCGCCGAGTCGGACACCTCACGCAGCGTGCGACCCTGCGCCGTCCGGGCCTGGCGCAATACCTCGCCGACCGATTCCCGCAGCAATGCCGTCATCGTGTACTCCCCCTTAGGGCCAACCTGGAAAACCGACAGTCACCAAGGTCAACGCGCGCCACGCCCGTCAGGGTTCCCGGATCGCTCGATCAACTCCGGTCGCGGAGATCGGCGATCGCCGACATCACGTAATCCACGCCGGTCACCACGGTCAGCACCACCGCGGCGGCCATCACCGCCCAGGCCGTCACCAGCCACGGACCGCTCAGCGGCAGGATGAGCAGCCCGATACCGACCGCCTGCACCAGTGTCTTGAGTTTCCCGCCGCGGCTGGCCGGGATCACGCCGCGGTGCAGCACGGCGAACCGCAGCACGGTGATCCCGATCTCTCGGACCAGCACCAGCACCGTCACCCACCACCACAGATCGCCGAGCATCGACAGGCCGATCAAGGCCGCGCCGATCAGTGCCTTGTCGGCTATGGGGTCGGCCAGGGTGCCGAATTCGGTCACCAACCCGTAGTTGCGGGCCAGCGCTCCGTCGAGCCGGTCGGTGATGATCGCCACCGCGAAGATGACGAACGCCGCGATGCGGGTCTTGGCGTCGTGGCCGTCCGCGGCGAACAACGCCAGCAGGAAGACCGGCACCAACAGCAACCGCATGACGGTGACCGCGTTGGCGAGATTGACCACCGGGACGTGCGTCACCGCCGGGCCGGTTTGAGGTTGCCGCGACACGGCAGACAGAATATCGGTTACCAAGCCCGAAATGAGAAACCGTTACTGTGCACCTGTGCACCTCGCGGCTGATTCGCCGGCCCCACAGCCCCTGATCCGGCGCGCGCGGACATCCGACGTCCCGGCGATCAAGCGGCTGGTGGACACTTACGCCGGCAAGATCCTGCTGGAAAAGAACCTGGTGACGCTGTACGAGGCGGTCCAGGAGTTCTGGGTCGCCGAGGATTCCGAACAGCAGGTGGTGGGCTGCGGCGCCCTGCACGTGCTGTGGTCTGATCTCGGCGAGGTGCGCACCATCGCGGTGGACCCGGCGCTGACGGGCCGCGGCATCGGCCACGCGCTCGTCGACCGGCTGTTGCAGGTCGCCCGGGAACTGCAGTTGCAGCGACTGTTCGTGTTGACTTTCGAGACCGCCTTCTTCGCCCGGCACGGCTTCACCGAGATCGACGGAACACCGGTCACCGCAGAGGTTTTCGCGGAAATGCAGCGATCCTACGACGTCGGGGTGGCCGAATTCCTGGACCTGAGCTACGTCAAGCCCAACACGCTGGGCAACACCCGGATGCTGCTGGTGCTCTAGTCCGCTTTAGTCCTGCTCTAGTCCATCACCAGGCCGGCGGTCCGGCGCGTCGAGCCGACGAGGAAGCTGAACTGACCGTCGGATTCCATGCGGCCCTCCCGCACCATGGCGAGGTCCGCGATCCCCTGCTTGCGGGCCTGCTCGCGGACGTGCTGCTCGGTGATCATCTCCTTGCGCATGTTGCCGTGCAGGAGTTCGCCCTCGTGAATCACCAGCAATGGCCCGGGCCGCAGCAGCCGTGCCACGGTCGGCCAGCGGTGGGCCATCCAGTTCAGCAGGTAGGACCAGCCGATGATCACTCCGACCAGCAGGATCCCGTCGCTGATCGACCGGTAACCGCCCGCCATCCCGTTCTGGGCGGCGTCGGCGATCAACACCACGACGATCAGATCCGTGATGCCGTTGGTGCCCGCCTCCCGTTTCAACACCACCCGCAGCAACGCATAAATCGCGATGTAGATGACGGTCCCGCGGACAATGATCTCCGAAGGCGGTGTGTCGAAAGCAAAAAGTCGAGCCCAGTCCACGAGGCGAGATTACGCGCCCGCCGGACCCGGGAAAACCGCCGGTGTCTGGTCCGTGTCCGGTCCGTGTCCGGCACGTGTCCGGTGCGTACCGGGGGCGCCGAACCAGGGACTTCCGGCCCTGCCGCCGGCGACGCGAACACGAGATAGTGGTACTGACAGTTGCAGACAACTGGAGGTAGCCGTGGCCGAGCACCTGACCCCCCTGGATGCGAGTTTTCTGAACGTCGAGGACGCCGATCGGCACACCAACCTGGGCATGGGCGCCCTGGCGGTGCTCGACGGCCCGATGCCCGATCACCACACGCTGATGTCGGTGCTGGGCGAGCGGATCGCGGCCTGCCCACGGTTCGCCCAGCGGCTGCGGCGTCGCCTCTTCGACCTCGGCTCTCCCGAATGGGTCGAGGACCGCAACTTCAAGCTTGCCAACCACGTCTGCGGTATCGCGGTCCCCGGCGCCGGTAGCGACGACGACTTGTTCTCGGTGGTGGCCGAGGTGATGTCCTGGCGGCTGGAGCGGGACAGGCCGCTGTGGGAGATCTGGGTGATCGGGGGCCTGTCCGATGACCGCTGGGCGATGCTTGTCAAGGTCCACCCCTGTATCGCCGACGCCGTCGCCACCGTCCACATCCTCGCCGGGCTGTCCGATGAGGGTCCGGCTCACGGCACCATGCCCGGCGCGGTCGCTGCTGCCGCCGCCGGCGGGTGGCGCGGTGCGCTGCGGCTCGCCTCCTCGATCGCGACCTCCACGGTGGCCGGGGTGATGCGGACCGACCAGGCGTTGCGCGACGCCGCGGAGTTCGCGGCCGGCCTACGGCGGCCGGCGACACCGCTGAACGGTCCACTGACCAGCCGGCGGCGCCGGTACGTCTCGGCCCGGGTCAGCGCCGCCGAGGTCGACCGGATTTGCCAGACCTTCGACGTCACCGTCGACGATGTCGCGCTGGCTGCCCTCACCGAGAGCTACCGCAACATGATGGTCCGCCGCGGCGAGCAGCCGAAGTCCGATTCGCTGCGTACCCTGGTACCGCTTCGGCAGGCGGTGCTGCTGCCCCGGCTGCCGGTCGACGAAGACAACCCGGTGGTTCGGCTACGCCTGGTGCACGCGCGGCTGGCGCAGGCCAGAGCCGACGCCGACCGCGGCCCCGCCAGCGCGGTGGCGGCGGTGGCACGGGCGATCCCGGTGCCGGTCACCGCCTGGGCGACCAATCTGCTGTCCCGGCTGCCGCAGCGCAGCGTGGTGGCGCTGGCGGCCAGTGTGCCCGGCCCCGGCCGGCCGCTGGCGATCATGGGACGCCCGGTCTCCGCGGTGTTGCCAGTCCCGCCGATCGCGATGCAGTTGCGTACCGGCGCGGCGATCCTGCGCTACGCCGACAGCCTGTTCTTCGGCATCGTCTCCGACTACGGCACCGTCCGCGACGCGGACGAGCTGGCGCGCGGCGTCGAGGCGGCGGTGGCCCGGTTGCTGGTTCGCAGCAGGCGGCGCCGGGCCGGCCGGGATCGGCACGGGTTGTCCCTGGTGGTCAACGTCTGATCGTCGGCGCCTACCCGTCGTCGTCATCCGCGGCGTCGGTATCCGCGCCGCCGCGGATGGCCATCAGCGTCGCGGCCAGCTCGTCGGGCTTGACCAGCACTTGGCGGGCCTTGGAGCCCTCGGAGGGACCCACGATGCTGCGGGTCTCCATCAGGTCCATCAACCGGCCGGCCTTGGCGAAGCCGACCCGCAGCTTGCGCTGCAACATCGAGGTGGAGCCGAACTGGCTGGACACCACCAATTCCACGGCCTGCAGGAAGACCTCCATGTCGTCGCCGATGTCGGGGTCGACGTCGGTGCGCTCGCCGGTCGGTTTGGCGGTGGTGACGCCGTCGGTGTACTCGGGCTCGGCCTGGTCCTTGCAGGCGGTGACGACGGCGTGGATCTCCTCGTCGGTGATGAACGCGCCCTGCAGCCGGACCGGCTTGTTGGCGCCCATCGGCAGGAACAACCCGTCGCCCATCCCGATCAGCTTCTCGGCGCCGGCCTGGTCCAGGATCACCCGAGAGTCGGTCAGCGACGAGGTGGCGAACGCCAACCGGGACGGCACGTTGGTCTTGATCAGACCGGTGACGACGTCCACCGACGGCCGCTGGGTGGCCAGCACCAGGTGAATGCCGGCGGCGCGGGCCTTCTGGGTGATCCGCACGATGGCGTCCTCGACGTCGCGCGGCGCGGTCATCATCAGGTCGGCGAGCTCGTCGACGATCGCGAGGATGTAGGGGTAGGGCCGGTACTCCCGTTCGCTGCCCAGCGGTGTGGTGATCTCCCCGGAACGGACCTTCTCGTTGAAGACGTCGATGTGGCGCACCCGGGAGGCCTGCATGTCCTGGTAGCGCTGCTCCATCTCCTCGACCAGCCAGGCCAGCGCGGCCGCCGCCTTCTTCGGTGAGGTGATGATCGGGGTGATCAGGTGCGGAATGCCTTCGTACGGCGTGAGTTCCACCATCTTCGGGTCGATCAGGATCATCCTGACCTCTTCCGGGGTGGCCCGTGCCAGCAGCGACACCAGCATCGAGTTGACGAAGCTGGACTTACCCGAGCCGGTGGAGCCGGCCACCAGCAGGTGCGGCATCTTGGCCAGGTTGGCGCTGATGAAGTCGCCCTCGATGTCCTTGCCCAGCCCGATCACCAGCGGGTGATGATCGCGGCGGGTGCTCGGCGCGGTCAGCACGTCGGCCAGTCGCACCATCTCCCGGTCGGTGTTGGGCACCTCGATGCCGACCGCGGACTTGCCCGGGATCGGTGCGAGCATCCGTACACTCTCGGTCGCCACCGCGTAGGCGATGTTGCGCTGCAGAGCGGTGATCTTCTCGACCTTGACCCCGGGGCCCAGTTCCACCTCATAGCGGGTGACGGTGGGGCCGCGGGTGCAGCCGGTGACGGCGGCGTCGACCTTGAACTGCTCGAGCACCGAGGTGATCGCGTTGGTCATCGCCTCGTTGGCGGCGGTGCGGGTCTTGGGGGGATCGCCGGCGGTCAGCAGGCTAAGCGGCGGCAGCGTGTAGGGGCCCTCCACCACCCGGTCCAACACGACGGTGGTGTCGGTGGGTTTGGCCGTCTTGGGGGCCTTGCGGCGAGCGGGCTTGGGCGTCGGCGCCGGGGGCTCGGCGGGCGCTACGTCCGTCTCGGAGAGCGGGTAGTTGTCCAGCGGCGTGCGCGACTGCCAATCCGGGGTGTCCTCGGCGCCATCGGCCGCCGCGCCGCCTTCGAAGCCGCCGCCGTCCTCCTCGTCGTAGTAGTCGTCCTCGCCGGCGTAGTCGTCGTCGTAATAGCCGTCGTCATAGCCGTCGTCGTAGTCCCGCGCGACGAACATGGTCCGTAGTGCTTCAGGCGCCTCGCGCAGCGTCGTCCCGGTCAGCAACAACACCCCGAACAGCACCCCGATGCACAGCAGCGGAGCGGCGATCCAGGCGGTCAGGCCGTCGGCGAGCGGGCCGCCGATGGCGAACCCGACGAAACCGGCGCCGTGCAGGCGCCCCTCGGGGGTCGGCGGTGAGCCGGCCCACAGATGCCACAGGCCCAGGATCGGCAGCGCCACCATCGCCGAACCGAGGATCAGCCGGGGCCGGTTCTCCGGGGCGGGTTCGGTACGCATCAGCGCGACGGCGCCGACGCCGGCCAGCACCGGAAGCAGCACCACCGCGCCACCGATCACGGCGCGCAGCCCGGTGTCGATCCATGCTCCAACCGGCCGCGCAGCGTCCAGCCAGCAACTGGCGGCCGTCACGACGGCCAGGCCCAGCAGCGCCAGCGCGATACCGTCGCGGCGATGACCCGGGTCGATGTCATGGGCGCGGCCGACGGACCGCGCGGTGCCGCCGGCCGCCTTGGCGACCATCAACCACGCCGCCCGGGCGGCCCGCCCGCAGGCCATTCCCGCCCCGGCCAGCCCCGAATGCTGCCGGCGCGGCGCGGGCTTGCGGCGTGCCGCCGCCGCGCGGGCCGGTCGGGCATTGGCTCGCGAACCGGCCTTTGACCTGCTAGTTCGCGTTCCCGATCGAGCCTTGGTGCCACTAGCCGTCTTACTAGCCATAGCCGCAAGCCTAACCGCAATACCCTCATTAGGACCATCTGCCACACTGGCCACGGCCCGGGTTGCCCGAGCTCACCCGCGTGGCACCGGTCACAGTGCGGCTGCGTACGGTGACAGGGCCTGACTTTCCCCGCCATCCCTCACGAAGGAGATCCGCATGCCCGTGGTCGTCGTCGCCACCTTCGCCGTCAAGCCGGAATCGGTCGAAGCCGTCCGCGACATCTGCGCCAAGTCGGCGGCACAGGTGCACCAGGAGCCCGGCTGCCAGCTCTACGCGGTGCACGAAACCGACGGCGCCTTCGTATTCATCGAGCAGTGGGCCGACGCCGATGCGCTGCGGGCACACTCGACGGCCCCGGCGGTCGCCGAGCTGTTCGGCAACCTCACGGAGCACCTCGACGGCGCGCCCGATATCAAGATGCTGCAGCCGCTGCCGGCCGGCGACCCGGCCAAGGGCCAGCTCCGGGCCCAGTGATGGGAGCCCTGGACGGCAAGGTCGCCTTCATCACCGGCGCCGCACGCGGCCAGGGGCGCGCCCACGCACTGCGGTTGGCCGGCGAGGGCGCCGACATCATCGCGGTCGACCTGTGCCAACAGATCTCCAGCGTGCCGTATCCGCTGGCCACCGCCGACGATCTGGCGGAGACGGTCAAGCTGGTCGAAGAGACCGGTGCGCGCATCGTGGCCAGGGCAGCCGACGTCCGCGATCGCACCGCACTGGGCACCGCCTTGCAGGCCGGCATTGACGAACTCGGGCGGCTCGACTTCGTGATCGCCAACGCCGGAATTGCTCCGATGGCGGGCGAGGACGCCTGGCAGGACGTGATCGACGTCAACCTCACCGGTATCTACCACACCGTCGATGTGGCGATGAAGCCGATGATCGCCCAGGGTGACGGCGGGTCGATCATTCTGGTCAGCTCGGTGGCCGGGCTGGTCGGGCTGGCCGCTCCTGCGGCGGGCTCCCTGGGTTACGCCGCCGCCAAGCACGGCATCGTCGGGCTGATGCGGGTATACGCCAACCTGCTGGCGCCACACAGCATCCGGGTCAACTCCGTGCATCCCGCCGGCGTGCAGACGCCCATGATCGACAACGAGTTCACCCGGAAGTGGCTGGAGGGCCTGGAGGACACGGACACCCAAGGCGGACCGGACATGGGCAACGCGTTGCCGGTGCAAGTGCTGCAACCGGAGGATGTCGCCAACGCCGTATTCTGGCTGGTCTCCGATGCGGCCCGCTACATCACCGGTGTGACGCTGCCGGTGGACGCCGGCTACGTCAATAAGAGGTAGCTCAGATCTCGATGACTGTCGGCACGATCATCGGCTGGCGGCGGTAGCTCTCGCCGACCCACTTGCCGACCGTGCGGCGCACCGCCTGCGCGATCCGGGCCGGGTCGGTGACGCGTTCGGCGGCAAGGGATTCCAGCTCCGCCTCCACCTTGCGGGCCGCCGGCTCCAGCGCCTTGGGGTCTTCGGAGAAGCCACGCGAATGCAGCTGGGGCGGCGCCACCGCCTTGCCGGTCCCGCGACGCAGCACCACGGTGATCGCAATGAATCCCGATGACAGGATCAGCCGCTCCCCCAGCGTCGCATCGCCGACGTCGCCGTCCACCAGTCCGTCGATGTACACCTTGCCGACCGGGACCGCCCCGGCGATGCTCGCCTGCCCGGCGACCAGATCGACGCTGACACCGTTCTCGGCCAACAGGATCGCTTCGGGCGGCACCCCGGTGCGGGCGGCCAGCGCGGCGTTGGCGCGCAGCATCCGCCAGGTGCCGTGCACCGGCATCACGTTGCGCGGCCGGATCCCGTTGTAGAGGAACAGCAGCTCGCCGGCGTAGGCGTGCCCGGAGACATGCACCCGCGCCGCGGCGTTGGTCACCACCCGCGCGCCGATCTTGGCCAGCGCGTCCATCACGCCGTAGACCGCCTCCTCATTGCCGGGGATCAGCGACGACGACAACACCACCAGATCACCCGCGGTCAGCGTGATGGACCGGTGCTCGCCGCGCGACATCCGCGACAGCGCCGACAACGGCTCGCCCTGGGTCCCGGTGGTGACCAGCACCACCTGCTCCGGCGGCATCATCTCGGCGGCGCCGATGTCGACCAGATCGGAGTCCGCCACCCGCAAAAAGCCCAGCTCCTTGGCGATGCCCATGTTGCGGACCATCGACCGGCCGACGAACGACACCCGGCGGCCCAGTGCGACCGCCGCGTCGACGATCTGCTGCACCCGGTCGACGTTCGAGGCGAAGCAGGCCACGATCACCCGTCCCTCGGCGCCGCGGATCAACCGGTGCAGGGTGGGGCCGACCTCGCTCTCACTGGGTCCGACACCCGGGATCTCGGCGTTGGTCGAGTCGCACAGGAACAGGTCCACACCCTTGTCGCCCAGCCGGGACATGCCGGGCAGATCCGTGGGACGCCCATCCGGCGGCAATTGGTCGAGCTTGATGTCGCCGGTGTGCAGCACGGTGCCCGCGCCAGTGTGCACCGCGATCGCCAGCGCGTCCGGGATGGAGTGGTTGACCGCGAAGTATTCGCATTCGAACACGCCGTGGGTGCTGCGCTGACCTTCGGCGACCTGGACGAACACCGGTTTGATGCGGTGTTCGCGGCATTTGGCGGCGACCAGCGCCAGCGTGAACTTCGAGCCGACCACCGGGATGTCGGGGCGCAGTTTGAGCAGGAAAGGGATGGCGCCGATGTGGTCCTCGTGGGCGTGGGTCAGCACCAGCGCCTCGATGTCGTCGAGGCGGTCGGTGATGTGCCGGATGTCCGGCAGGATCAGGTCGACGCCGGGCTCGTCGTGGCCCGGGAACAGCACCCCGCAGTCGATGATCAGCAGCCGGCCGAGATGCTCGAAAACGGTCATGTTGCGGCCGATCTCGCTGATACCGCCGAGCGCCGTGACGCGTAATCCGCCGGCGGTCAGCGGACCCGGCGGCTTGAGGTCCTCACTCACCCGCACTCACTCGAGGACCGACGCGGCGCGCATGTCGATGGCCAGTTCGTCGACCTCGGCCCCGGTCGCGGGCACCATCGGCAGCCGTGGCTCGCCCGCATCGAACCCCTGCAACCGCAGCCCGGCTTTGGCGAAGGTGACCCCGCCGGTGCGGCCCATGGCGTTGGACAGCGGCGCAATCGAGACGTTGATCTTGCGGGCGGTCTCGACGTCACCGGATTCATACGCAGCCAGCATGTCGCGCAGCTGGCCCGCCGCGAAGTGCCCGATCACGCTGACGAACCCGGTGGCGCCCATCGCCAGCCACGGCAGGTTCAGGGCGTCGTCGCCGGAGTAGTAGGCCACGTCGGTTTCGGCCATGATCTGCGCGGCGGCATGCAGGTCGCCCTTGGCGTCCTTGATCGCGACGATGTTCGGGTGCTCGGCGAGCTCGAAGATCGTGTCCGGGGCGATCGGCACCGCCGAACGGGCCGGGATGTCATACAGCATCACCGGCAGCCCGCTGGCGTCGGCGACCGCGGTGAAGTGCGCCAGCAGCCCGGCCTGCGACGGCCGCGAATAGTAGGGCGTCACCACCAGCAGGCCGTGGGCGCCGACCCCGGCGCAGGCCTCGGCCAGCCGGACGCTGTGTTCGGTGTCGTTGCTGCCGGCGCCGGCGATGATGCGGGCGCGGTCGCCCACGGCCTCGACCACGGCACGAAGCAGCGTGAGCTTCTCGTAGTCGGCGGTGGTCGGCGACTCGCCGGTGGTCCCGGAGAGCACCAGGCCGTCACAGCCGGCGTCGACGAGCCGGTTCGCCAGCCGTACGGCGGCGTCGGTGTCCACGGAGCCGTCCGCACCGAACGGGGTCACCATCGCGGTCAGAACGGTGCCCAACTGCGCCTTGGCGTCGAATACGGTGCTGCTCACGAGCCCAAGAGTACCTGGCGCCGCGCCGTTGCTCAGACCTCGGTGGCGAGCGGACTGGTCGCTACTTCGGTGCCGTCGGCCAGCGCGGTGATCTCGAAATCGCCGAACGCCGCCGGGGCGAGCCCGATGAGCTGCCGCAGGCATTCGACGGCCAGCCGGCGGATCTCGACATCGGCATGCTCGCTGGCACGCATCGCGATGAAGTGCCGCCAGGCCCGATAGTTGCCGGTCACCACGATGCGGGTCTCGGTGGCGTTGGGCAGCACGGCGCGGGCGGCCTGGCGGGCCTGCTTGCGCCGCAGCACGGCCATCTTCTCGCCGGGCTGATCGGCGGTGAATTTGGCCTCCAGCCTGGCCAGCAGTTCGGCGTAGGCGGCCCGGCTGGCATCGGCGGCCTCGGCCAGGATCTGCTGCAACTCCGGGTCGTCGTCCATCCCCGGCGGCACCACGATCCGGGAGTCCGGTTCGGGGACGTAGCGCTGGGAGAGCTGGGAGAACGAGAAGTGCCGGTGCCGGATCAGTTCGTGGGTGGCCGACCGGGAGATTCCGGTGATGTAAAAGCTCACGCCGGCGTGCTCGAGGACCGAGAAGTGTCCGACGTCGATGATGTGCTTCAGGTAAGCGGCGTTGGTGGCGGTGCGCGGGTTGGGCTTGGACCAGCTCTGATAGCAGGCTCGGCCGGCGAACTCGACCAGCGCCTGACCGCCCTCGGCGTCGGTGCTCCACGCAACGTCCGGCGGTGGTAAGAACTCGGTCTTGGCAATCAGTTGCACGCCCAACGGCGCCGTCTCGGCCACGGCACCCACCTTAAGACGTGCCGGCCCGGGGTCAGCCCTTCGGCACTTTCGCGGCGATTTGCCGGGCGATGACGACCGCGGAGTCCTTCGGGTCGGTGCTGCAGGTGTTGACGTCGACGACGACGTTGTTGGCCACGGTCAGCGCCCGCCCGCAGGCCTGCCAGGCCGACTCGCCGGCGTTCTGCTGGGTCGCGACGGTGCTCAACACGCCCTCGATGTTCGATATGCGCCCGGCGGTCCACTCCGAACCGCTCTGGGTGTGGGTGTACTCGTGGCATTCCGGCCATTGCTTGGCGGACGCCTCGAAGAACGCCTCGGCTTGCTCGGCGGTCGGAAACAGCACCACGGCCTGATCGACGAAGTGGGCGTTGTCTTCGCCGTCGCTGACACTCTGCTCTCGCACCGCGCTGAAACCGCTGCGCGCATAGACCTGCTCCTGGGCGACTCCGTCGACGGCCAGGCACTCCCTCGGCTGCATCGTGGCGCTGTCGTCGGGCAGCACATCGTGGGGGGCGTGCGCCTTCATGTCGGCCACGCCCATGATCGGGTTGATCTCCTCAGGGGTGAGCAGCAGTGCCCGCAGCCCGTCCTCGCCGACCGGGGCGACGGCGACCGTCGTCGTGGTCGGCGTCGCCGCGACGGTGGTGGTGGTTTTCGCCGCGCCGCCGCTGCCGCCGCAGCCGGCGACCGCCAGGCAGCCCACCACGACGAAACCGTAGGAAACCGAACCCCGCACGCGATCACACCCCGTGTTTCCGATCAGGCTTGTGGATCCGCACGCCAGTCAAAGGCGTCACCGATCAGCTATTCGGCCACAGTAGCGAAAACCGGGCAGTGCCGCCCGAGGTCAGGACGGATCCACCCAACCGCGTTGATGCCGAACCCTTTTGGTTACCGGCGGGCCCGAGCCCGCGACTCCGCAGGTTTACGTTGTAATCCCACCGGGTATCCCGGCACATCGGCGGCCACCCGGTCGCCTGCTGGGTGGACGGCCCCGCACCGGCGCGGTCCGTCCGTCCGGTCTTGATCCGATCAAGAGAGGCACACCACATGAGTGACGACAAGGACAGTGGCCCCGAAGCCGGCATCAAAGGCGTCGTGGAAGGCGTCAAGGGCAAGGCCAAGGAGGCTGTCGGCACGGTGACCGGAGACGACTCGCTCAAGCGGGAAGGCCAGGCGCAGCAGGACAAGGCCGACGCGCAACGCGAGGTTGCGGCCAAAGAGGCAGAGGCCGAGAAAGCCCGCGCCAAGGCCGAGGCAGACGAGGCGCGCGAGCGTGCCGAACAGTAGTGAGGGGACCGCGTGTTGATGCGCAGGATCGCACGTCCGCTGCTGGCGGCGGCGTTCATCGGTCAGGGAGTGGAGGCGTTGCGCCGGCCGCAGCAGGCCGGCCAGACGGCCCGTCCGGCGTTCGACGGGCTGCAACACCTCCCGGACGAGATATCGGCGAAGGTGCCGTCCGATGTGGAGACGTTCGCCAAAGCCAACGCGCTGGTCCAGATCGGCGGCGGCCTGCTACTGGCCAGCGGCAGACTGCCGCGGGTTGCCGCTGCGGCGCTGGCATGCACGGTCATTCCGGGCAGCGCAGGCGGGCACATGTTCTGGATGGAGCCTGACATCGGGCGCAGGGCCCAACAGCGCCAAGCGTTCCTGACCGACGTCAGCCTGATCGGCGGGTTGATGATCGCGGCGGCCGACACCGAGGGACGACCGTCGCTGGGCTGGCGGGCCCGGCGTGCCGCCCGGCACGCCTATCAGCGCGCGGCCACGGCTATGCCGGCCATGCACACCACTTCCGGTGATGCGGTGCTCGAGACGGTCGGCGACAGGCTGAGCGCGGGCCTGCAGGCCGGCGCCGAACACGGCCGAGAGCTCGCCGAACTGGTGGGTGAGCGGGCCGGGCCACTGCTCGAGGCGGCCGGTGAACGGGGCGCACAGTTCGCCGAGGTCGCCGCCGACCGCGGCACCGAGTTGGCGCAGGCGGCCCGCGAAAGCGCGAGCACCCTCGCCGAGAGCGCGCGCCGGCACCTTCACCGACCGGACAATCACCGCGGCCGGTGATTCATCGGCGTGGCCGCTCTCGGCGCAGCTCGGCCGCCAGATCGCCGCGCTCCCCCACACTGACCTGGCTCAATCCCAGCCAGCGCGCCATGGTCTCCAGCTCGGGGAGCAGCGCCTGCGCCACCCGCTGACGGGCATGGCCCGCTTCGGCGAACGCCCCGACGACGTGCAGCGCCCCGGCTCGGCGGTCGGCCTTCAGGTCCACCCGGCCGACCAGCTGCCCGTCCAGCAGGAACGGCCACACGTAGTAGCCGTATCGTCGCTGGGCCGCCGGGGTGTAGATCTCGAGCCGGTAGTGGAAATCGAACAGCCGCTCCACCCGGGGACGGAAGAAGATCAGCGGGTCGAACGGGCACAGCAGCGCGGTGCCCCGATCACCCCGGGGAATCGGCTGACCGGCCCGCAGGTATGCCGGCCCGTCCCAGCCGGCCACCGTCACCGGCTCCAGGTCGCCGGCGGCCACCAGCGCCGCGATCGCCGGTTTGGCCTGGCCGGCCGACAGCCGGAAGTAATCACGTAGATCGGCCTCGGTACCGACCCCCAGGGCGGTCGCCGCCCGCAGCACCAGTTCCCGCACGGCCTCGGCGTCGTCGACGTGGCGCGCCAGCACGTGGGCCGGCAGCACGTTCTCCACCAGGTCGTAATGCCGGGCGAATCCCACCCGGGTGGCGGTGGTCAGCACCCCGGCGGCGAACAGCGCCTCGGCCACCCACTTGGTGTCGCTGCGATTCCACCACGGGCCCTTGCCCGCCCGGCCGGCTGCCGACCACGTGGCGGCCAGGTGCGCCTTGAGTTGGCCGGCGGTGGCCGGGCCGATCTCGGCGACTGCGGCGGTGACGTCCTCGACGAGCTGCGGATTGGCCCGCACGATGTGGGCGCCCCAGCGGCCGTGCGGCCACTGTCGCATCCGCCAGCGCAGCAACGGCCAGTCATCGACGGCCATCAGTGCCGCCTCGTGCGCCCAGTATTCGACCAGCAGCCGCGGCGAGCGGCTGCTGTGGCTCCAGGCGGCGCGGTCCAGCACGGTGCGGTCGTAGCAGCCCAGTCGGCTGAACACCGGGGCGTAGTGGGCGCGCACCGCCACGGACACCGAGTCCAGTTGCAACACCTGGATGCGGGAGATCAACCGCTTCAGGTGCGCCCGGGTGATGGCGGCGCGTGGTTTGGCGACAGCGAATCCCTGTGCGGCGACCGCGATCCGGCGCGCCTGCGCCGGCGTCAACGACGCCATCAGCGGTGGTAGCTGCAGAACCGGTACCGCAGGCCGCGCGCGCTGGTGAGCCACGGCCCCGCGGTGCCCCGCCAGCTTTCGTCGAGCACCGGTGCGACGGCGTCCTCGTCTTGCCGGGGCAGGTCGATCTCCACCTCGGTCACCTCGCACCGGTCGGCCAGCGGCAGCGCCAGCGCGTAGATCTGCGCCCCGCCGATCACCCAGGTCTCGGCATCGGTCAGCGCCGCGTCGAGGGTCGGAACCACCTCGGCCCCGACGGCGCGGTAGTCGCTCCGGCGGCTGACCACCACGTTGGCCCGGCCGGGCAGCGGACGCACGCCGGCCGGCAGCGATTCCCAGGTCAACCGGCCCATCACCACCCGGTGTCCCAGGGTGAGTTCCTTGAAACGCGCCTGGTCTTCGGGCAGCCGCCACGGGATGCCGCCGTCACGCCCGATCACCCCGGACGTCGACTGGGCCCAGATCAGCCCGAGCGCCGTCATACCGCCACGGGCGCCTTGATCGCCGGGTGTGGGTCGTAGCCCAGGATCTCGATGTCGTCGAAGGTGTAGCCGAAGATCGAATCCCGTGGCGCCAGAGCCAGTTTCGGGTAGCCGCGGGGCTGACGGGACAGTTGCTCCCGCACCTGCTCGACGTGGTTGTCGTAGATGTGGCAGTCCCCGCCGGTCCAGACGAACTCTCCGACGTCCAGCCCGGCCTGCGCGGCCATCATGTGGGTGAGCAGCGCATAGCTGGCGATGTTGAACGGCACGCCGAGGAACAGGTCGGCGCTGCGCTGGTAGAGCTGGCAGGACAGCCGCCCGCCGGCGACGTAGAACTGGAAGAGTGCGTGACACGGCGCCAGCGCCATCTGGTCCAGTTCGCCGACGTTCCACGCCGAGACGATGATGCGGCGTGAATCCGGGTCGGTGCGCAACAACTCCACCGCGCGTTCGATCTGGTCGATGTGCTGCCCGCTCGGTGTCGGCCAGGAGCGCCACTGCACGCCGTACACCGGCCCGAGATCACCGGTGTCGGAGGCCCATTCGTCCCAGATGCTGACGCCGTGTTCCTTGAGCCAGGCGATGTTGGAGTCCCCGCGCAGAAACCACAGCAGCTCATAGACCACCGATTTGACGTGCACTTTCTTGGTGGTGATGAGCGGGAAGCCGGCGGCCAGGTCGTAGCGCAGCTGGTGGCCGAACAGGCTGCGGGTGCCGGTGCCGGTCCGGTCGGCCTTGGGGGTTCCGCGCTCGAGCACCAGGGCCAGCAGATCCTCGTACGGCGTGGCGATCGGCACGTCGTCCAGCTTACTTGCCCGGCGTCGGGGTAGAACGGAAGCCATGCCGACGATCACCGACACCATCACCACTGCCGACGGCGACTGCCCGGTCCGGCTGTTCACCCCGGACGGAGCTGGTCCCTGGCCGGGCGTCGTCATGTATCCCGATGCCGGCGGAGTGCGGCAGACCTTTGTCGAGATGGCCGCCGAACTGGCCGGTTCGGGTTACGCCGTGTTGCTGCCCGACGTGTACTACCGGCACCCCGGCTGGGCGCCCTTCGACATGGCCACCGCGTTCAGCGACGCCAAGGAGCGGGGCCGGATCATGTCAATGCTGGGCAGCGTCACCTTCGACCGTATGACGACCGACGCCGAGGCGTTCTTCGACTATCTGGCGGGCCGCCCCGAAGTCCGCGGGGAGAAGTTCGGGGTCTGCGGCTACTGCATGGGCGGGCGTATCTCGGTGGTCGTGGCCGGCCGTGTTCCCGATCGGGTGGCAGCGGCGGCGTCGTTCCACGGCGGCGGCCTGGTCACCGACGCGGCCGACAGTCCGCACCTGCTGGCCGAGCAGATGAGCGCCACGGTGTATGTCGCCGGTGCCGCCAACGACGCGTCCTTCACCAAGGCGCAGGCAGCGACGCTGGAGCAGGCACTGGCCGCCGCCGGCGTCGAGCACACCGTCGAGTTCTACCCGGCCGCCCACGGCTTCGCGGTCCCCGACAACCCGCCGTACGACGCCGACGCCGCGGCCCGGCACTGGGCGGCGATGCGGGAGGTGTTCGCCGCCGCGCTGACCGGATAGCCGTGCTTCCGGCCTAGCCGGGATGCAGGGCGTCACCGAGGTGGTCGGCGATGCTGACTTCATCGAGCTCGGTGTCGCGGGTTTCGCGCATCACCAGCACCGCGGCGAAGGACAGCGCTGCCGCGAGCGACAGGTAGATGCCCACCCAGCGCACGCCGTACCCGGTGGCCAGCCAGGTGGCGATGAACGGCGCCACCGCCGCCCCCAGGATGCTCGCCGCGTTGTAGGACACACCCGAGCCGGTGTAGCGGACATTGGTCGGGAACAGCTCGGGCAGCACCGCGCTCATCGGCCCGAATGCCAAGCCCATCAACGTCATCCCGATGATCAGGAAGACCAGTATCGCCGCGGGCGATCTGTCCGGACTCAGGAAGAGACCGAAAGTGGTCCCGTACACCATGATTCCGGCGATGAAGACCAGCAGCACCGGCCGGCGGCCGAATCGATCGGCCAGCACGCCGGACAGCGGCAGCACCGCTATGAAGAACAGCACCCCGATCAACTGCAGCCCGAGGAAGTCGGCGTAGCTGTAACCCAGCCCGGTGCCCTGCGGTGGCCGCTGGGTGGTGGCGTGGCTCAGCGTCCACGTCGTCACGGTATAGAACAGCGTGTAGGTCGCCACCATCACCAGCGTGCCGATGACCAGCTCGCGCCAGCTGTCCCGGAACACCTGGGCGATCGGCGCGGTGAGGCGTTCACCGCCCTCGATCGCCTGGGTGAACACCGGTGTCTCGGTGAGCCGCAGCCGGACATAGAGCCCGACGCCGACCATCGCGGCGCTCAGCAGAAACGGAATGCGCCAGCCCCAGCTCAGAAACGCCCCGGAGTCGTCGCCGCCGGCGGTGGCCGGCCCCAGCAGCTTCAGCAGCAGCAGGAACAGCGCGGTGGCGAACAGAAAACCCAGCGGTGCGCCCAGCTGCGGCCATATCCCCGCCGACGCCCGCCGGCCCGGTTTGGCGGTCTCGGTGGCCAGCAGCGCCGCACCGCTCCATTCGCCGCCCAGCGCCAGGCCCTGGCTGAACCGCAGGACGGCCAGCAGGACCGGTGCGGCCAGGCCGATGTGGTGGTAGGTCGGCAGCAGCCCGATCAGGAACGTCGCCACACCCATGACCAGCAATGAGGCGACGAGCGTGGCCTTGCGGCCCACCCGGTCGCCGAAGTGGCCGAACAGCACCGACCCCAACGGCCGGGCCACGAACGCCAGACCGAACGTCGCCAATGACGCCAACAGTGCTGCGGTTGGGTTTCCCGGGGGGAAGAACAGGTGCGGAAAGACGGTGACCGCCGCGGCCGCATAGACGTAGAAGTCGTAGAACTCGATCGTGGTGCCGATCAGCGACGCCACCGCTATTCGCCTGCGCGGAACCCCGTCGGCGAGATCCGGTTCCCTGGTGTGGGTCACCGCCTCCCCTCAGATCCCCGCTTCATCGGCAACCTCGCGGGCCTTGCGCACGAGCGCGTCGATCCACCCGGTGATCGGGGTCCCGGCAGCGGCCTTGTTCGCCGGGTTGTCCAGCACCCGCCGCACGATCCCCTCGGCGATGATCGCAACCTTCCAGAGCCCCAGCGCATGCCAGTACTGCAGCGTCGCCGCGTCGCGTCCGGTCTGCTCGAGGTAGACCCGGGCCAGTTCGGCCCGGTCGGGGAAGCCCTCCAGCGTGCTGAGGACGAACTCTCCGGCGATGTCCTCCTCGCCGGGCTCCGGCCAGTACGCCAGCAGGCTGCCCATGTCGGCCAGCGGATCGCCGAGGGTGGACAGCTCCCAGTCCAGCACGGCCACCACCTGCCCGTTCTGCGGTGAGGTGATCACGTTGCGCAGGTGAAAGTCACCGTGCACCAAGGTGAGTTCCTGCTGCGGCGGTGCCGCCGCGACCAGCCGCCGGGTCAGGTCATCAAGCGCGGGCAACTCGCGGGTCTTGGACTTCTCCCATTGACCGGCCCAGCGTTTGAGCTGACGCTGCGCGTACGGTTTGTGGCTGGCCAGATCGTCGAGGCCGACGGCTTTGATGTCGACGGCGTGAATCTTGGCCAGCGTCTTGGGCATTGACAGCCCGATCTGCCGGCGCCGCTGCGGTGTCAGCGATTCGGCAACCGACATCCGGTCCGCCACCACCCCGTCGACGTACTCCATCAACAGCAGCGGCGTGCCCTCCGAGTCGCGGGTCATCCCGTACACCCGCGGGGTGGGCACCTCGGTGTCCTCCAAGGCGGCAAGAATCCGTGCTTCCCGCGCGACGTCGTGGGCCGACGCCAGCAACTCACCCAGCGGCGGGCGGCGCAGCACCCACCGGTGATCGGCGGCGTCGGAGACCAGGTAGGTCAGGTTCGACTGCCCGATCCCGATCCGCTCGAACTTCACCGGGCGGCTGACGGGAATGCCCAGCTGCGCAATCCAGCGCGCGATCATCGGCGGGTCGACGCCGAGCACCTCAGCCACCATGACCTGCCCGGAAACCGGTTGCGTCACCGAGGATCTGGCCACCGTCGACCACCAGCGTCTGACCGGTGATCCAGCTCGCCGCATCGGATACCAGGAACGCGACCGCGTCGGCCACATCGACCGGTTCCCCGATCCGTCCCAGCGGCATCGTCGTCGACAACGCCTGCTCGTGTTCCTGCCACAGCACCTCGGCCAGCTTGGTGCGCACCACGCCGGGGCAGATGGCGTTGACCCGCACGCCCGGTGAGAGCTCCAGGGCCAACTGCTTGGTGACGTGGATCAGCGCGGCCTTGGTGGCGTTGTACATGCCCATCAGCGGCGCGGAGCTCATCCCGCCGATCGAGGCGGTGTTCACCACCGCGCCGCCGTGCTCGCCCATCCACGACTTGACCGCGCAGGACGTCCACAACAGCGGACCCCACAGGTTGACGTCGAAGATCTTCGCGAACCGGCCGTGGTCCTGGTCGATCAGCGGACCGAACGCCGGATTGGTGCCGGCATTGTTGACCAGGATGTCGATGCTGCCGAACCGTTCCAGCGTGAGATCGACACAGCGCTGGGCGGCGTCGTCCTCGGCGACGTGGGCGGCCACACCCAGCGCATCGCCATCGATCTGTGCGGCCGCGGCATCGGCGCTCTGCTGGTCGCGCGAGGTGAGCACCACGTTGGCGCCCGCCTGGGCCAGTCGCTGTCCGATCGCCAGCCCGATGCCGCGGGAGGCGCCGGTGATGATCGCGGTGCGCCCGGTCAGCTCCGTTGTCACTGGGCGGCCTCCCGGTACTTCTTCAATTCTTGCCGGGCGATGGCGCGCTTGTGGACCTCGTCGGGACCGTCGGCGAGCCGCAGCGTGCGCAGGTGCGCCCAGAACCCGGCCAGCGGGAAGTCCTCGGTGACGCCGCCGGCGCCATGCACCTGGATGGCCCGGTCGACGATCTTCAGCGCGATCTCGGGTGCGGCGACCTTGATCGCCGCGATCTCGACCTGCGCAGCCTTGTTGCCGACGGTGTCCATCAGGTAGGCGGCTTTGAGGGTGAGCAGCCGGATCATCTCGATGTCGATGCGCGCCTCGGCGATCCAGTCGCGGATGTTGGCGTTGTCGGAGACCGGCTTGCCGAAGGTGACCCGGGATTGCGCACGCCGGCACAGCAGTTCCAGCGCACGCTCGGCCATGCCGATGCAGCGCATGCAGTGGTGGATGCGGCCCGGCCCGAGCCGGGCCTGGGCGATCGCGAAGCCCTCCCCCTCGCCTTTGAGCACGTCCTTGGCCGGCACCCGGACATCGTTGAAGTCGATCTCGGCGTGGCCCTCGCGGTCCTGGTAGCCGAAGACCGAGACTCCGCGCATGACGGTGACGCCCGGCGCGTCGATGGGAACCACCATCATCGATTGCTGCCGGTGGGTGGCGGCGTCGGGATCGGTCTTGCCCATCACGATCATCACCCGGCAGTTCTGGTGTAAAGCATTGGAGGCAAACCATTTCCGTCCGTTGAGGACGTATTCGCCGCCATCTTTGACCATCGACAGCTGCACGTTGGTGGCGTCGGAGCTGGCCACCGCCGGCTCGGTCATCGCGAACGCCGAGCGGATCTTCCCCTCCAGCAGCGGCTTGAGGTACTTCTCCTTGTGCTCATCGCTGCCGAACAGCGTGAACACCTCCATGTTGCCGGTGTCGGGCGCGCTGCAGTTGGTCGCCTCCGGCGCCAGGTGCGGGCTGCGGCCCATGATCTCGGCCAGCGGCGCGTATTCGAGGTTGCTCAGGCCGGGGCCGACGTCCGGATGAGGGTGAAACAGGTTCCACAGACCGCGGTTTCGCGCCTCGGTCTTGAGCTCCTCCAGGATCGGGGGCTGAAAATGTGGGTTGCCGGATTCGGCCATCTGCGTCTCGTAGACCGGCTCCGCCGGGTACACCAGGGCGTCCATGAACTCCAGCAGGTCGGACCGGTATTTCGCCGCGCGCTCCGACATCTCGAACAGTGACATGCAGACTCCTCTTCTAGGACACTTCCGGATTGAGCAGGCCGCGCTGGTAGCGACGCATTCCACGCAGCCAGCGGTCGTAATCGGCTCCCTTGAACCGGTACATCTCCAGCACGGCCGGATGCGGCAGGATCAGGAAGCGTTCGTCGGCGATGGCGGCGAGCACCTCCTCGGCGACGGCGGCCGGTTCGAGCACCTCGCCGGCTGCGGTGACTGCCCGGGTGGCGAGATCTCCCAGCGGGTCGCCGGATTGTTCGCCGGCGTAGAGCAGTTTGGTGTTGACGCCCATCGGGCACAGGCAGCTGACCCGCACGCCCTGATCGCCGTAGCTGATGTTGAGCCATTCGGCGAATCCGACGGCGGCATGTTTGGTGACGGCGTAGGTGGCGCCACCGAGTTGGGTGAGCAGGCCGGCCGCTGACGCAGTGGCCACGAAATAGCCCTCGCCGCGGCGCACCCAGTCGGGGACCAACAGCTGCGCGGCGCGGATGTGTGCCCGCAGGTTGATGTCGATCGCCTGGTCCCAGTCGCCGTCGTCGGCTTCCAGGCCGGGGGCGCCGGTGATGCCGGCGTTGGCGAAGTACATGTCGACCGGACCGTAGTGGTGCTCGGCGAGCGCGATGAGCTCCCGGATCACCTCGGTGTCGGAGACGTCGCCGCCGCTGCTGGTCGCCACGCCCGGACGTTCGGCGTTGATAGCGTCGGCCACCGCCGCCGCGGCCTGCGTGTCGAGGTCGGCCACCACCACCGTCGCCCCGGCCCGGGCCAACGCTGTGGCCAGTGCGCCGCCGATGCCACCGCCGCCCCCGGTGACGATGGCGACCCGCTCGGCAACCTTCATGGGCACCTTCCCTCACTTCGGTCGTCCGTCACCGTAATTGAAACCGATTTCACCTTCAACTATTGGCCTTCCGGAAAGCGCAGCGCGTTGGCCCACAGCCGGGTCACCGTGCCCACCAGCGCCTCGAAGTCGATGTCGACCGCCTCGCCGAGCACGAACGCGCCGTAGGCCAGTCGGCTGACCATCCCCGAGAGCGCCAGGGATGCCAGCAGTGGATCGACGTCCGCGCCGGCGATCCCACGTGCCTGCAGATCGGCGATTCCGGCGGCATTGCGCTGGACGAACGCATCGGCGCGCTGCGATCGGAAAGCCCGGAACGTGGGATCGATCTGGGCCACCTGTTCGAGCAGGCCCATCAGCTTGGCATTGCGCCGATATGCCTCCAGGTAGGCACGATTGCTCGCCTCCAGTACCGCATAGGGATCGTCGGTGCCGCCCACCCGGCCCATGCCCGGGTGCATCATGTCCTGCTGTGCTTGTTCGAGAACGGCGGCGAAGATCTCCTCTTTGTTCGCGAAGTAGGTGTAGAACGACCCGGTGGCGCAACCGGCCGCCTTGGTGATGTCGGTCAGCTTGGCGTCGAGATAACCGTCCCGCTCGAACACCTTGCGGGCGGCGGCGACCAGCGCGGCCCGGGTCCGTGCGCCGCGCACCGTCGCCGGCGGTTGGCGGGTCGGGGCGGCCGGCACGGCTTCCATCCGGGCAGCTTAGCTGAATCCGACGTCAAGTTCATCCATTGTCGCGGCGCCGTCGGCGAGTCCGCCCAGCATGGCTTCGGCCTCCGGTTCGGGCAGTGACTCCACCCCGCGCAGTTTGCGTTCGATGGCGCGGGTGCGGACCCCGGCGGTGTCGATGGTGTTGCGGGCGGTGTCGAGTTGCTTGCGGGTCTTCTCCAGGACCGCCGCGAATTTTCCGAACTCGGTTTTGACCGCACCGAGCACCTGCCAGACTTCGCTGCTGCGCTGCTCGATCGCCAGCGTACGAAAGCCCATCCGCAGGCTGTTGAGCAGCGCCGCCAGTGTCGTCGGGCCGGCGAGGGTGACCTTGTACTTGGCCTGGATCTGTTCGAACAGCCCCGGTTGGCGCAGCACCTCGGCGTAGAGGCTCTCGGTCGCCAGGAACAGGATCGCGAAGTCGGTGGTGTGCGGCGGTGAGAGGTACTTGTCACAGATGTCGCCGGCTTCGGCTTCGATCCGCCGGATCAACGCCTGCCGCGCGGCGGCCTCCCCCGCGGTGTCGGCGCTCTCCTGGGCGTCGAGCAGGCGCTCGAAGTCCTCCCGCGGAAACTTGGCGTCGATCGGCAGCAGCACTTCACCGGCGCCGGATCCGCCGGGCAACCGGATCGCGAATTCCACACGGGCAGCCGATCCCGGCACGGTGGCCACGTTGGTGGCGTACTGCTCGGGCGTGAGCGTCTCGGCCAGCAGCGCGGCCAGTTGCGCCTCACCGAAGATGCCGCGGGTCTTGACGTTGGTCAGCACCCGCTTCAAGTCGCCCACCCCGGTGGCCAGCGTCTGCATCTCACCCAGTCCCCGCTGCACGGCCTCCAGCCGCTCGGAGATCTGCGTGAAAGACTGGGCCAGCCGGGTTTCCAGCGTCGCCTGCAGCTTCTCGTCGACCGTGGCGCGCATCTTCTCCAATTGCTCGGTGTTCTCGGTCTGCAGGCTCTTGAGTTGGCGATCCAGCGTGGCGCCCAGTTTGTCCTGGGTGCCCTGCAGGGTCGACCCGAAGCGGTGCAGCGTCAGCTGCCATTGGTGAAACGCCTGCGCGAGTTCGGCACGCCCGGTGCGCTGCTCTTCGCGCAGCGTTCGCTCCACCCGCTCGCTGTCACCGCGCAGCGCGGCGAGTTGTTCGGGTGAGAGCGCTCCGTCGCCCGGCCGCAGCAGCACCACCACCTGGAGGATCACCGCCAGCAACGCCAGTGACGTGAGCAGGATCAGCAGGGCGGTGTCCATACCCGGCAAGGTAGCGCGGGATACCGACAACTAGCCGCTCGACAGCCCCGCGATCCACCGTCGGGATTCCGCCGGGTCGATGACGTCGTCGAGTTCGAAGGTGGTCGCCGCGCTCAGCGCCCGCCCGCGCCGGTAGGCCGCCGCCACCAGCTGCTCGAACAGCTGTTGACGCTGATCGGCGTCGGCGGCCTCGGCGAGTTCCTTGCGGAACCCGAGCCGCACCGCCCCTTCCAAACCCATCCCGCCGATCTCGCCGGTCGGCCAGGCAACGGTGAACTGCGGGGCGTGAAAAGAGCCGCCCGCCATCGCCATCGCCCCCAACCCGTAACCTTTGCGCAGCACGATCATCCCCATCGGCACGCTCAGGCGGGCGCCGGCGATGAACATCCGGCTGAACCGGCGCACGGTGGCTTCCCGTTCGGCGTCCGGGCCGACCATGAATCCCGGCGTGTCGCACAACGTCACCACCGGCAGCCGAAACGACTCGCACAGCGCGAAGAAGTCGGCGGTCTTATCGGCCGCCTCGGCGTCGATGGCACCGCCGAGGTGGTGGCTGTTGTTGGCCAGCAGCCCGTACGCCACGCCGCGCACGCGCACCAGGGCGGTCACGATCCCGATCCCGTAATCCGGTCGCAGTTCCAGCGCCGAATCGACGTCGACGATCGCCTCGATCGCCCGGCGCACGTCATAGGCCCGCAACCGGTTCTGCGGCACCACATGCCGCGCCAGTCTCGGATCGGGTTCCCGCCATTCGGTGACCCCGCCGCCGAAGTAGGACAGATAGCGCTTGGCCAGCACCACCGCGTGCGCCTCGTCGGTGGCGGCCAGCGCCACCACCCCGTTGCGGCGCTGCACCTCGATCGGGCCGATCTCCTCGGGCCGGTACACCCCGAGTCCGCCGCCCTCGATCATGGCAGGGCCGCCCATCCCGATATTGGCGTCGGGCGTCGCGATGATCACGTCGCACACGCCGGCCAAGGCCGCATTGCCGGCGAAACAGCGGCCGGACACCACGGCCACCAGCGGCACCTGGCCGTTGAGTGCGGCCAGTGCGCGAAACGTCATGAGGTCGAGCCCTGCCATGCCTGCGACGTCGGTGTCACCGGGTCGGCCGCCGCCGCCCTCGGCGAACAGCACCAACGGAATTCGCCGACGGGCTGCCAGCTCGAAGAGCCGATCGGTCTTGGCGTGGTTGCGCATGCCCTGCGTTCCGGCCAGCACGGTGTAGTCGTAGGAGGCCACCGCCACCTGCGCAGAATCGATGGTAGCCAGGCCGGCGACCAGGCCGTCGGCCGGCGTGTTGGCGATCAGGTCCTCCTCGGAGCGCCGACTGCGTTGCGCGGCCAGCGCCAGCGCCCCGTATTCGACGAAGCTGCCCGGGTCGACCAGATCGGCGATGTTCTCCCGGGCGGTGCGTCGCCCCTGCCGGTGCCGTCTGGCGACAGCCTCGGGCCGGCCGTCGTCGCGAGTGAGCCGGTGGCGGTGGGCGACCTCGTCGAGGTCGGCCCGTGGCGAATCCAGGTCTGGGCCGCCGTCGGGCCCCTCGCCGGTCTCGTCGCCGGTTCCGGCGAACACCAACAGCGGTTCCCCGGCGGCGACGACCTGCCCGACGGCGACCAGTGCGCGCACCATCGCGCCGGGAGCGGCGAGCACGTGCTGCATCTTCATCGCCTCCAGCACCACACCGCCGGGCTCCACTTCGGCGACCGTGCCCGCCATCGGTGCGTACAGCACGTGTTCGCCCGGGCCCAGATCCGTTGTGGGTAACCGATGCCCGGCGCTAGTCGGCGACGCGGCCCCCACCAGGGCGGGCAGTCGCCGGCCCAGCCAGCCGGTCGTGACAGCCCCGGTCGCCGGCTCCGCCTCCGACAACACCGCGGCGAGCAGCCCGGCGTTGGTGCCGACCCCGGCGATGATCAACTCCGACAACGCCGTGCGGGCTTTGTGGAGCGCGGCGGCCAGCGAGGTGCCGTGCACGTGGGTGATCACCTTGGCCAGCAGCGAGTCGTAACGGGGGCTGATGGTCAGGCCCGGGCGGGCATAGGTGTCGACCCGGATCCCCGGGCCGGTTGGCGGCGTGAACGCCGTCAGCGTGCCCACGCACGGTTGCACTGCCCCGTCGGCGGCCACCGTTTCGGCGTTGACGCGGCATTCGACCGCGATCCCGTGGGAGCGCGCCGGTTCCCCGGTTTCGCGACCATCAGCGGCGACGACGCCGGCCGGCAGATCCAGCTCGCCCAGCGCGGCGCCCTCGGCAATCCGGAACTGCACCGCCACCAGATCCAGCCCGCTCACCGCCTCGGTGACCGGGTGTTCCACCTGAATGCGCGGATTGACCTCCAGGAAGACGAAATCGTCTCCGGTGACCAGGAATTCCACGGTTGCCAGGCCCCGGTACCGGACCGCTGCGCACAGTCGGGCTGCCGCCCGGTGCAATGCGGTACGCAGCCCGGCGGAGACCGCCGGGGCGGGCGCGATCTCGATCAGCTTCTGATAGCGGCGCTGGATGCTGCAGTCGCGATCACCGACCGCCAGGGCGCGCACGCCGTCGCCGACGATCTGTACCTCGATGTGGCGGGCGTCGGCGACGAACTCTTCGGCGAACACCGCTGCCGCGCCGAAGCCGAGCCTGGCCTCCTCGGTGCACCAGCGGTAGGTGTCCTCGAGTTGACCGGCTTCGCGTACCGTGCGTATCCCGCGGCCGCCACCGCCGGCGAGCGCCTTGAGCATGATTCCGCCGGGGTGGGCTTGCAGGAAGCCGCGGATCTGTTCCAGATCGCCGGCGCCGTCGGTGGCCGCCGGCACCGGCAGGCCCGCGGCGATGGCGGCACCGCGGGCCACCGACTTGTCGCCGAAGGTATCGAGCAGATCCGGATCCGGCCCGACGAAGCGTCGCCCGGCGGCCGCCACCGCTCGGGCGAATGCCGGGTTCTCCGAGAGGAACCCGTAGCCGGGATGAATCAGCACCGCGCCGGATTTCTCCGCCGCGGCCAGGATGGCACCCTGATCAAGGTAACCGGCGGGGCCGGTGCCCGGCAGTGCGATGGCGTCGTCGGCGGCGCGCACGTGCGGACTGTCGGCGTCGTCGGGGGCATAGACCGCAACGGTGCGATAGCCGGATTCGGCGGCGGTGCGGATGATCCGCAGGGCGATCTCGCCGCGGTTGGCGATCAACACCGCCTTCGGCGGGGCGTGGCTGGCGCTCACCGCAGCGGGTCGCCCCACTGCACCCGCTCGCGCAGCCGCCCCTTGAGCAGCTTGCCGCTGGCGGTGCGTGGCAGTTCCTCGGCGACGACCGTGATGTACTGCGGCACTTTATAGTCCGCCAGCTGACCACGACAGTGATCGAGCACCGCTGCCACGTCTAAATCCTGCTGGCCTGCGCCGAGCAGCAGCGCGCCCACCTTCTCCCCCATCACGTCGTCGGGCACCCCCAGCACACAGGCGTCGGCGACCCCGGGCGCCGACAACAACGCCGCCTCCACCTCGACGCTGGAGACATTCTCGCCGCCACGGATGATGATGTCTTTGAGCCGGTCGATGATATGCACCCGGCCGGCGTCGTCGACGCGGACCACGTCGCCGGTGTGCAGCCAGCCGTCGACGATGGTGGCGTCGGTGGCATCGGGCCGGTTCCAGTACCCGCGCATCACATTCGCGCCCCGCACCACCAGCTCGCCGGTGGTCGGGTCGCCGGGATTACTGTCCAGCGGTGCGACGCCGAGGTCTCCCGAGGGCACCGCGTAGCCGACCGAGTCGGCGTGGGCGACGGCGTCGGAGTCGGGCAACACCGTCATCAGCGAGGCCGTCTCGGTCATCCCGTAGCCGTTGAACACCGTTGCCGCGCCGAACGCGTCGCGCAGCGACCGCACCAGGGCGGGGGCGGTCGGCGCACCACCGTAGCCGACCCAGCGCACCCCGCTGACGTCCACGCCGGCGAAGTCCGGGTGCCGCAGCAGCAGCGAATAGACCGCTGGAACCGTTACCATCGATGAAATCCGTTGTGCGGGAAGCGCAGCGATCAGCTCGGGTAGGCTCAGCGCCGGCATGATCACCGCCGCTCCCCCGGCGTAGGCGGCGACCAGCAGCTGCGAATTGCAGCCGGTCACATGGAACAGCGGGACCGAGATCAAGGTGCGCAGTTCCTCGCCCAACTGCCGCGACTGCCCCATGGAACGCACCATGTTCTCGGCGTTGGTCAAGAATGCCTCGTGGGTGGTCGGCACCCCCTTGGGACGCCCGGTGGTGCCCGAGGTGTAGAACAGCGCCGCGATGTCGCCCGCCTCGACACCGTCCACCACGTACGGTTGGCCGTCGGGCAGCGCGGTGCCCGGCGCCAGGTCCACCCGGACCCCGGCGTCGGTGAGCACGAAGTCGACCTCCGGTGCGGCCGAACGGGTGTTGACTGCCACCGGGATGCCACCGGCCAGCAGGGTTCCCCAGAACGCCAGCACCCAGTTCAGCCCCGCCGGATAACGCAGCCCCACCCGGTCGCCGCGTACCAGCCCGTCAGCGCGCAGCCCGCCGGCGACCCGCGCCGCGCGCTGCCACACCTGCCGGTAGGTCAACGCGCCGGCTCCCAGTTCGACGACGGCCTCGGTGTCCGGCCGGCGCTGGGCCTGCTCGGCCAGCACGTCGAGCAGAGTGGTGGGCAGCTGCTGGTAGTGCGCGACGCCGTGGCCGTCGCGGATGACCCCGGTCGCCGGAAAGGGGTTGCGCCGCCGCGAAATCTCGACGATGCCGGTCATGACCGGCGCCGTCGTGCGCTCGCCAGGGCTCGCATCGTGCCGCGCAGCGCGTAGACCGCCGTCATGACGCACGCCAGGATCAGCACGACGAACAACGGCAACCAATTGCCGCGCTCATGGTCGATGTGCCACCAGACATAGGTGAACAGCACCGAGCACACGAACAGCACCACGTCGCGCCAGTTGCCCTGATAGGAGATCGCCGCGGCCCGCAGCGCCCGGCTCCGGTCGAACGCGGCGACCAGGTCGTCGATGCGCTCGTCGATGGTGCGTTGCAGGTCGGCCCGCCGTTCGGCCTGTTCGGCCGGAATGCGGTCGAGCAGGTCGAGATCCTGTTTGATGAGGTTGCGCGGGTCCGGGCCCCGCAGCTGCCCGGCCGCCGCGGTCAGCAGTGCGCCACCGAAGACCGGTGCCGCGCCCAGCGTCATGCTCAACAGAGAGGGCATCGTCGTGGCGTTTCCTTTCGCGCTGTCTCCCCCCCGGGTCACCCTACGACGTCTGGCCCAGTTGCACGGTGCCGTCCGGGCCGATTCGCCAGGCCGGGTTATGGGCGATCTCCCAGATCAGTCCGTTGGGGTCTTGCACGTGGGCGTGGAACACCCCGCCGAACTGGCCGGGCCGCGGGGTTTTGAGGACTGTTCCGCCGGCGCACCCGTGCCCGGGACCGGCTGGGCTGCATCCAGGCCGAACGCGCCCGCAACCTCGGCCAACTCGATAAACCGCCGCCCTAGCGACGGCCGGAGATGCCTCAGCTCTTGAAGGGCAGCACCTTGTCGAGCTCGTCGAGTTGCTTGCGCAGGTCGTGGATCAGCGCGGTGCCCCTCGCCGTCTGCGCCACGGCATGAATGCCGCTGTGGTGCTTGGCCAGTTCCGCGATGTCCTCGTAGGCGGTGCGCACTGACTCCAGGGTGCGCGCCAGCAGGTCCGTAGTGGACGCGGTGTCGTTTGGTTGAGTCACGGCATCGCAGCTTATCCTCCGACCCTGAAAACGGCGTGCAAACCGCGACCACAAACCGGGCAAACTCCGGCGCCATCCGGGCTAATCTCTCCGCAGCACGCCGGGCGGGAAGGAGACGGCCGTGACGCGATACCTCACCGGGGTTCTGGCCGCCATGATGGTAGCCACCGGCATGATGGCCGGGTTGGGGATCGGCTCGGCGCCGCACGCCCATGCCGGTTGTCAAGACAACCCACTGCTGTTCTTCTCCACCGCCCAGAAGTGCGATGGACCGATTCAGCCCGACGGCAGTTGGCAACGGTGCGTGATCTACTACTACGAACCGCCGAAATCACCGCCGTCGCAGCAGGACTGCCACCAGATGGGGCCGCTGGGCCGGCAGTATCCGTTCCATTCGTTCTACCAACCGGAGACCCACATCGGCCCGTAGCGGTGCTCAGTCCATCAACATCGCGGCCACTGTCGCGCCGAGCTCCCAGCACGCTTCCAGTTCGTCCTTGCCGGGCTTGCCGGAGACGACGACGTAGTCGGCGGCTTTGAGCCATCCCAGGCCCGTCGTGATGGAGTCGACGGCGCGTTCGGCTCCCTCGGTGCCTTCGTTGCCGTGCAGATAGAGACCGAAGGGCCGGCCGCGGGTGGAATCCAGAATCGGGTAGTAACACACGTCGAACGCGTGCTTGAGGGCGCCGCTGAGATAACCCAGGTTGGCCGGGCTGCCCAGCAGGTAGCCGTCGGCGGAGAGCATGTCGGTCGGCGACACCGACAGCGCCGCCCGCCGTATCACCTCCACGCCTTCGATCTCCGGATCGCTCGCACCCGACACGACGGCCTCGAACATCGCCTGACAGTAGGGCGAAGGTGTGTGGTGGACCACCAGCAGCGTCTTGCTCATCGGCTCTCCTGCAGTCGGACCGCCGTCTTCATCGCCTCCCGCGCCCGGCGGCGGTCCCCGGCGAACTCGTAGGCGCGGGCCAGCCGGTACCAGCGCCGCCAGTCGTCGGGCTCGGCATCGAGTTCGTCGCGAACCGTCCGGAACAGCGCATCGGCCGCGTCGCGTTCGATACGGCCGGACGGGCGGCGCGGCAGCGCGCCGGCGTCGAGTTCCATCCCGTCGGCGGCGATCAGCCGCGCCAACCGCTGGTGGGTGAAGCCGTCGCGCAATGTGGCGATCATTGCCCACAGGCCGATGAACGGCATGATCAGCAGCGCCAGCCCCATCCCGATCGCCGGCGCCGAGCCGGAAGCGATGAGCAGCACCGCGGTCCGGCCCAGAAACACCAGATACATCAGCAACGCCAGGCACATGAAGGCGATGAGCGCCTTCGTTCGCGCGGCCGCCGACACCTTGACCACGGCTAGTTCAGGTCGAGGAGGGGTTCGATGCCGATCGTCAGCCCGGGAAAGCCGGCGACGCGGCGCACCGCCAGCAGCACCCCGGGAACGAACGACGTCCGGTCGATGCTGTCGTGCCGGATGGTCAGCGTCTCCCCCGTGGTGCCGAACAGCACTTCCTGGTGGGCGACCAGCCCGGCCAGCCGTACCGAATGCACCGGGACGCCGTCCACGTCGGCGCCGCGGGCTCCCGGGATGCCGGTGCTGGTGGCATCGGGGTTGGCCGGTAGGCCTTTTCGGGCTTCGGCGATCAACGCCGCGGTGCGGGTCGCGGTACCCGACGGTGCGTCGGCCTTGTGTGGATGGTGCAGTTCGATGACCTCAACCGATTCGAAGAACTTGGCGGCCTGGACCGCGAAGTGCATCGACAGCACCGCACCGATGGCGAAGTTGGGTGCGATCAGCACCGCCGCACCGGGTTTGGCCTCCAGCCAGGACCGCACCTGCGCGAGCCGCTCCGCGGTGAATCCCGTGGTGCCGACTACGGCGTGGATGCCGTTGTCGATCAAGAACTTCAGGTTGTCCATCACGACGTCGGGGTGGGTGAAGTCGATCACGACCTCGGTGTCACCGTCGGTCAGCAGGCTCAGCGAGTCACCGGCGTCGACCTCGGCGGACAGGGTCAGATCATCGGCGTCACGCACCGCCGCAACCATGGTGGCGCCGACTTTGCCCCTGGCGCCCAGCACTGCTACCCGCATGGCTGCCACCCTAGCGGCAGTGGGCCTCAGGACACCTCCCGGCGGGTCTCGCCGGGCCGGTCGGCCTCCGCGAGACGTTCGGCCACGAAGCGGCACATCAGGTCAAACGCCGCCCGGCTGTCCGGCAGGAACGGGAACAGCGCCGGGAATGCGTGCAGTTGCCGCGCCCACAGCTCCAGTCGGCTGGACCGGCCCAGTTGCTGCAGCGCGGTGTGCAGCCGTTCGGCGTCGCAGCGCAGGATCTCCGACTCGGCCGCGATCAGCAGGGCCGGTGGCATCGTGTCGAGCCGGCCGTTGATCGGCGACAGTTCGTGGCGCAGCTTCGCCGAGGGGCACACCAGGTCGATGAGGTCGGGCAGCACCGCCGGTATCCCGAATGCGTCGGCGCTCTGGTTCGTGTGGGTATCGCGCGCCACGCCGTCCAATTCCAGCAGCGCCGAGATCCCGATCACCCCGGCCGGGGCGGGCAGGCCACGCTGTTGACCGGTCAGCGCCGTCGCGAACGCCAGAAATCCCCCGGCGGAGTCCCCGGCGAGCACCGTCTTGGCCGGGTCGGCGCCCTGGCTCAGCAGCCAGCGGTAGGCGCCGACGCAGTCGTCGACCGAACCGTCGACGGTGACCTGCGGGAATTGCCGATAGTCGGCGTGTACGACCGGCAGCCGGGTGCGGCGGGCGAGTTTGGCCACCACATGCAGATGGGTGTCCAGGCCGCCGGTGATGAAGCCACCACCATGGAAGTACAGGATCGCGCCGCCGGTGAACGCCTGGCCCAGCGGCCGGGAGCGCTCGACTCGGCGAACGACCTCGACGGGGACGTCTGCGCCGGCGCCGCGGGTGAAGCCGACACCGAAGAACGGCCGCACCCGTTGCAGTTTGGCGATGGTGTTGGTCCGTCGGCCCATTTTCGTCATCCGGCCGGCCACCGTCCCGCTGCCGGCGTGCAACACCAGTCGCCGCACCAGGCGCGGCGTGACGGCGTTCGCGACCGCGAAAATGAGCTTGGCGGGCAGACTTGCGGAATGGATCGGACCGGCTCCGGACATCCGGGCAGTCTAGGGGCTGATCGGCGACGAGCGCCGCGGTTTGACCCGAACCGCCTGCGTATTAGGGCCGCCGACGCTCAAGCGTCGATCACGATCCGGCCGCCGCGGGCCCTCGATACGCAGACCAGCATCTCGTCGGCCTCCTCGGCGGTGCGGCCGCGCCGGTCGACGTCACCGGAGACCACCTTTACCTTGCAGGTTCCGCAGAACCCCTGCCGGCACGAGCATGGCGTCGTCGGGTCAGCGTCGAGCATCAGGTCCAGTGCCGAGCGGTCCGCGGGGATCAGCAGCAGCCGGCCAGACCGGGCCAACTCCAGCTCGAAGGGCACCCCGTCGACCACCGGCGGCGGGCTGAACCGCTCGTAGTGCAGCGGCGCTGGAACAGCCGCGCCATGCTCGTCTCGGGCGACCCGCACCGCTTCGAGCATCGCGGTCGGGCCACACACATACACCGCGGTTCGCGGACCGGCGCCGGCGAGCAGTTCCGCGGTGCTGGCGAACCGGCCGCGCTCGTCGTCGGCCCACACCGTGACCCGCTCCGGGTCTACCGCCAGCACCTCGTCGAGCAACGGCATGTCGGCCCGACTGCGGCCGGCATACACTGCGCGCCAGTCGATCCGACGCTGGGCTGCCTCGCGCAGCATCGGCAGCATCGGAGTCACCCCGATCCCGCCGATGACGAACAGCACGTCGCTCTCGTCGGTGCCGAGATAGAACGCATTGCGGGGGCCCTCGAAAACCAGCGTGTCGCCCACCGCGTAGGCCTCGTGCATCTCGACCGACCCGCCGCCGCCGTCGTCGAGTCGGCGCACCGCGATGCGGTACTCGGTGCGCCGGCCGGGCACCCCGCACAGCGAGTACTGCCGGCGACGGCCCGACGGCAACTGCACGTCGATGTGACCGCCCGGGGTCCAGGACGGCAGCAGCCCGCCGTCGGGTTGGGCAAGGGTCAGCGCCACCACGTCCGGGGTCAGCATCTCGCGCTTGGTGACGACGGCCTCGATCGTCCGCGAGACGGGCACCACCCGCGACGGCTTCCAGCGCGACAGCGCGGACACCCCGCTGAAGATCGTCACCGCTCCCCAGAGCATGTTGAAGAACCGGTCGTGCTTACGCCGGCCGTACAGGTCAGCGGGGCGGGATCGCCAGATCTCCTGCGCCATCTCAGCTTTGCCGCATGTCGCTGTCGGGGGTGTCCGCGCTGCCCGTCATGTTCTGCTCCACCCATTCGTCGGTGAGCCGGGCGACGATCTCGGGGCGGTCGGTCACCACCCAGTGCCCGCCGTCGATGTCGAGCACCCGGTGCCGGGGCGGGATCGCGCCGGTGAATCGCTGCACGGCAGGGCTGACGAAAAGATCCAGGCGTGGCGCGAGCACCTGTACGGCGACGTCGGTGGTGGGCAGCGGGGTGGCCGGTTTGAACAGCGGCCTGGGCATGTTCGCCCGGTAGAGATTGAGTCCGTTGAGGTAGTCGTTCTGGCCCCGCAGCGTTTCCCACGGGCTGGCACCGGAGCGGCCGATGCGCTCCAACGCCGCGATGAGTCTGCCGCCGAAACCGGACCGGAAGATCGCCTCCGGCAACCGGGGGGTCAAAAACAGCCAGATGTAAGCCGACTCCAACACCTGCCGGGCGACGGCGAGAAGCGTCCGGGGGTTGCGGGGCGATCGCAGGAACTTGCCCGCGTAATCCAGGTGCGGCCCCGAAATCGAGGTGTAGGAAGCAACTTTGGGTCCGACGACGGGATCCGTGACCGCCGCCCAGCCCTGGATCGAACCCCAGTCGTGGCCCAGCAGATGGACGTCGTCGACCCCGAGATGCGCGATGACCGCACCGACGTCGGCGATCAGCTGGGGAAGCCGATAGCCGGAACGGTCCGCCGGCGGCGACGACGCCCCCGCACCGCGCACGTCGTAGGCGACGACGTTGTATTTGCCCGGGTGGTTCTCCAGTAGCTTGTGCGCCACCCCGTCCCAGACGTGGTGGTTGTCTGGATAGCCGTGGATGGCCAGGATGGTGGGGCGCCGCGGGTCGACGTCGGTGTAGGCGTGCACCGCCAGGGCCACCCCGTCGGTTGCCGTCACAGTGGTCGTAGAGTCCATCGACTGCAGTCCTTTCCGGCTCGACACCGGTCAGTGCGTGGCGCGAGCGGCGGGTGAGACCGCCAGGTAGTTGACCGCCTTCTCTACCCCGCCGAGCTGCGACGGATGGAAGCCCGGCCGGTAGTAGGAGGCGATGGCGGGCATGAACTCGAACGGTGCGGGAACCAGCCCGCGGCGCGCCACCACAAACCAGTCCCGCCAGCGCGGTTTGACTCCCGCCGGCAATTCCGGGTCCACCTTGTACATGAACCGCAGCCCGCGCACCCACAGCCACAGCATCAGCGGCGTGACGATCAGCTGGGTGCGGACCTGCCGGAGGTATCCGGCGCGCAGGTGCTTCATCACATCGAAGGCGACGGCCTTGTGCTCGACTTCTTCGGCGCCGTGCCAGCGAAGCATGTCCAGCATCGCCGGGTGCGCCCCGGACTCATCCAGAGCCGGGCTGTCGAGGACCCACTCGCCCAGAATCGCCGTGTAATGCTCGACCGCGGCGATCAGCGACACGCGTTCCAGCAGCCAGCGCTGCTGGCGGCGCTTGCTCCAGTGCGGGCGGTCACCGAGCAACTTGTCGAACAGCCACTTGATCTGGGCGGTGAACGGGGCCATGTCGACGCCGCGGGCGGCGAGATGGTCGACAACACCGGCGTGCGCCTGGGAATGGGTGGCCTCCTGCCCGATGAATCCCTGGACGTCGAGGCGCAGTTGGTCGTCTTTGATCAGCGGCAGGGCCTGCTTGAACACCTCGACGAAGAACTCCTCGCCGGCGGGCAACAACAGGTGCAGCACATTGCAGAAGTGGGTGGCGAACGGCTCGCCGGGCACATAGTGCACCGGCAGGTCCGACCAGTCGAATGCGACGTCGCGGGCCTGTAGCACGATGCGCTCGTGGTCCTGCGCCCCAGAACCGTGCGGGCCTGCGGCTCGGTCATCAACCGAAAGCATGGCAACTCCTTCACCGACGCGTTTACAAAACCATATTCGATGTCGTCGTCCTCGACAAGATCCCCGCAAACGTCTAAGAGGTTGCCGGTTCTCATGGCTCGTTGCGTGGGCCCGATCATAGCGGTACCGCCGGTACCGGTCAGCGCGTAGAACGCCGCGGAGGTGTCCGGCGCGTTACTCGAGACCCGGGATATTGACAGCTCTGTAAATATCTCGCGGCGAACGTTAAGAGGTTGTTAACCCGCTTGGAGTTCAGCCACACCGTCAGGAAACGTGTCGGATGTTGCCAGGAAACGTTGAGGCACAACCTGTCCAGCTCCGAGCCGGTCGTTTGCCTTGTCTGCCATTGTTTTAAGGAGAGCCCCTTGTCGTTCCTCACCGCAGATCCCGAAGCGTTGCGGGCCGCCGCCGACTGCTTGTCGAGCACCGGGGGCGCACTCGCCTCCCAGAACACCGCAGCGCAAGTTCCCACTACCGGCGTGCTGCCCCCGGCCGCCGACGAGATCTCGGCGATGCTGGCTGCACGCTTCACCACCCAGGCACAGCACTATCAACAGGTCAGTGCTCAAGCCGCCGCCATTCACGAGATGTTCGTGGCGACCCTCAATGGCAGCGCGAGCACCTATGCCGCCGCTGAAGCCGCCAACGCGGTCGCGGCCGGGTAGAGCAGGAGGCGCACCAATGGATTTCGCAGCGCTACCGCCGGAGGTCAACTCCGGACGGATGTACGCCGGCCCCGGTTCAGGGTCGCTGGTGGCTGCCTCGGCGGCCTGGACCGAGCTGGCCGCCGAACTGCACACCGCTGCCGCGAGCTACCGGGCAGTGGTGACCGAGCTAACCAGCGGCGCATGGCTGGGTGTGTCGTCGACGAAGATGGCGGCGGCGGCCGCACCGTATGCCACCTGGCTCACTGCCACCGCCGAGCAGGCGGAACTGACCGGCGCCCAGGCGATGGCCGCGGCCACGGCCCATTCGAGTGCGTTCGCCATGACCGTTCCCCCGCCGGCGATCGCCGCCAACCGAGCGCAGTTGGCCACACTGGTCGCGACGAACTTCTTCGGTCAGAACGCCCCGGCCATCGCCGCCACCGAGGCCCTCTACGGCGAGATGTGGGCGCAAGACGCGGCCGCGATGTACGGCTATGCCGCGGCCGCGGAGGTCGCATCGGAGATGGTCCCGTTCACCGCGCCGCCGCAGACCGCAAACCCGTCCGGCGTGGCAACGCAGGGCACCGCGGCCGCCCAGGCGTTGGGGCAGGGTGCTGCGCAGGCCACCGTCAACCAGGCGATGCAGGCGATGCCTGGCGCAGCGCAGTCGGTATTTCCTCCTGTCATCGGTGACCTGTTGTCCGATCTCGGGCTGTTGGGTGCCGCTCCGGTTTCGACCTTCATGCTCGCCGCTATCATCGGCGCATTCATACCGGAGTACATCCTTGGCGCTGCCGGGCTCCCGGCACCGTTCGGCTTGGAGGCGTTGTCGGCCACCTCCTTTGCGGCGGGTCTGCCATTGGGCCTGATACCGGTAGAGGGCGCCACCGCCACCCTGTCATCGGCGCCGCTGTCGGCGGGGCTCGGCAATGCGGCCTCGGTCAGCGGTTTGTCGGTTCCCAAGGCTTGGGCTACAGCCGCCCCGGAAATGCGGCTGGCCGCAGCCGAGTTCTCGACCGCGAACGTCGTCGCTGGCGAACGCGCCGGCGGGATGTTCAGCGGCATGCCGCTATTCGGTGGCGCACCGCTGATGGCGATGGACGGGCGCGGCGGCGCCGGGTCCCGAAACCACAAGGCATCCGAGGAGGACGCCAAACGCAAGGCCGTCAAGGGAAGACGGTCGACCATGTGGTGACCAGGTCAGCCCGACGCCAACCCGGCCACGATGTCGGCTGCCGGACCCGAACGGGCGGCGCGATATGCGGTCCCGGCCCACAGGCTGGTGCCGTGCGGGTCGTCCATCGCCACCGCCGCCGCCCGGATGGGAGTGGTCATGTGGTTGATCTCGGGGTATCCCACCGGCGCCACGTTGTCGAAGGCCCGAGTGAAGTCGTTCTCCAGGCTCCGCGCGTAACGCCCGGAGAACGCACACGTCACCGTGGTGTTGCCGAACTCCGGGTTCGTCAGCGCCGCACGATGCGTGGGGTTGGTGCCCGCCTCATCGGCCAGCAACAGTGCGGTGCCGATTTGAGCGGCGACCGCCCCGCGGCCCAACACCCCGGCCACAGCGGCAGCGGTGCCCAGACCGCCGGCCGCCACCAGCGGGACATCGCTGTGGGCATGGCCGATCTCGGCCAGTAGATCCTCCAGGCTGTCATTGCCCGGCTGCATGTCGGGCGCGAACGTGCCGCGGTGGCCACCGGCATCGGGGCCCTGCACCACGAGCACCTCGGCGCCGTGTGCCACCGCGATGCCGGCCTCGTAGGCCGACGTCACCGTGACCATGGTCAGGATGCGTAACGCACGCAGTCTCTCCAGCTGGTCGGGCGAAGGCGTCCCGAACGTGAACGACACCGCGGTGGGCCGCAGGTCGGCGATCACCTCGAGCTTCTCCGGCCAGCAGTCGTCGTCGCCGAAGCGGGGCCGGCCCAGCTCGACACCGTAGTGTTCGGCCAGTGGGTCCAACAGATCGGCGTAGTCGTCGAGCAGCACCACGTCGGCGCCGCTGGGTTGGGGCACAAGGAGATTGGCGCCGATCGGTCCGGTGGTGGCGTCGCGTGCGGCGGTGATCTCGTCGGCCAACTGTTGCGGAGTGCGGTACCCGCCGGCGACGAATCCCAGGCCACCGGCCGCAGACACCGCCGCGGCCAGCGCCGGCGTGCTGGGACCGCCGGCCATGGGAGCACCGACCAACGGGATCGCGAGTTCGGAGAAGCTGAACACCATCCCTCTAGCCTGCCATTAACCGGCCAGCGCCCGCAGTCGCCGCGGCAACAAGCTTTTCGACCGGTACGGACCGAGAACCGCGACACCGTAGGGCCGGTGCAACAGTCGCTTCGCCACCGCGTTGACCTCCTCGACGGTGACCGCGGACAGTTCCCGCAGCGTGCGGGAGATGGGCCGGTGCCGGCCGTAGTTCAGTTCGGTACGGCCCAACCGGTTCATCCGCGAACCCGAGTCCTCCAGACCGAGCACCAGCCCGCCGCGCAGCGATCCCTTCGCGATCCGGCATTCCTCGGCGGTGATCCCGTCGCGAGCAACCGAGTCGAGCACCTCGGCGGTCACGGCCGCCACCTCGGCGAACCGCTCCGGCTGGCAGGCGGTGTAGACCGACAGCGCACCCGCGTCGGCGAAGGTGTCCACCGACGAGTAAATCGAGTACGCCAGCCCCCGGGACTCCCGAACCTCTTGGAACAGCCGGGAACTGAGGCCCCCACCGAGAGCAGTGTTCAACACGGCCAGCGCTTGGCGGTGCTGCCAGTAGCGCCCCGGGACCCGCACACCCAGCGACATGTGGGTCTGATCGGCGTCGCGATTGATCAAGGTCAACCCGGGGGCACCGGGCACCCGGGCGGTGCCACGTCGCGGTTCGGCGGGCCGCTGGCCACGAATCAGCCGGTGCCCGAAGTGTTCTCGCACCAGTGCCACCACCGTGTCGTGGTCGATATTGCCCGCCACCGCCACCACCATCCGCTCGGGTGTGTAGCGGCGCTGGTGAAACGAGCGCAGCTGTTTGGCCGTCATCATCGACACCGACTCGACATTGCCGATCACCGGCCGTCCGATCGGGTGGTCGCCGAACAGCGTCGACAAGAACACATCACCGAGCGCGTCCTCGGGATCGTCGTCGCGCATCGCGAGTTCCTCGAGCACCACGTCGCGCTCGAGGTCGACGTCGGCGGCCGCACAGGATCCGTTGAGCACCACGTCGCTCACCAGCGCGACGGCCATCTCCAGGTCGGTGTCGAGCACGTGGGCGTAGTAGCAGGTTTGCTCCTTGCCGGTGAAGGCATTGAGCTCTCCGCCGACGGCATCCATCGCCTGGGCTATACCGGCCGCGGTGCGCGACGGGGTGGCCTTGAACAGCAAGTGTTCCAGGAAGTGGGCCGCCCCGGCCACCGTGGCGCCCTCATCGCGCGACCCCACACCGACCCAGACGCCCACCGATGCCGAACGGACCGCCGGGAGGTACTCGGTGACCACCCGCAGCCCGCCCGGCAGGGTGGTGCGTCGCAGTGTGGCGCGCGCGATGTCAGCTCTCGGTTGCCGCGGCATCGACAGGCTGAGCGGACCCCTGGCCTGAGTCGGCCGACTCAGCCGAATCTTCCACGGGCACCAGCGAGATCTTGCCGCGGTTGTCGATGTCGGCGATCTCCACCCGCAGCTTGTCGCCGACCTTGACGACATCCTCGACCTTGGCGACCCGCTTGCCCTTGCCGAGCTTGGAGATGTGCACCAGCCCATCGCGGCCCGGCAGCAGCGACACGAATGCGCCGAAGTCGGTGGTCTTGACCACGGTGCCCAGGAACCGCTCGCCGATCTTCGGCAGCTGCGGGTTGGCGATCGCGTTGATCTTGTCGATCGCGGCCTGCGCCGACGGACCGTCGGTGGCGCCGACGAACACGGTGCCGTCGTCCTCGATGGAGATCTGGGCGCCGGTCTCCTCGGTGATCGAGTTGATCATCTTGCCCTTGGGCCCGATCACCTCGCCGATCTTGTCCACCGGAACCTTGATGGTGGTGACCCGCGGCGCGTAGGGGCTCATCTCGTCGGGGGCGTCGATGGCCTCGGCCATCACCTCCAGGATGGTCAGCCGGGCATCTTTGGCTTGCGCCAGCGCACCCGCCAGCACCTGGGACGGAATCCCGTCGAGCTTGGTGTCGAGCTGCAGTGCGGTGACGAAGTCCTTGGTGCCGGCCACCTTGAAGTCCATGTCGCCGAACGCGTCCTCGGCGCCCAGGATGTCGGTGAGCGCGACGAAGCGACGCTCGGTCTTCCCATCGACCTCGACATCATCGGAAACCAGGCCCATCGCGATACCGGCGACCGGAGCCTTCAGCGGCACCCCGGCGTTGAGCAGCGCCAGCGTGGAGGCGCACACCGAGCCCATCGAGGTGGATCCGTTGGAGCTCAAGGCTTCCGACACCTGTCGGATGGCGTAGGGGAACTCCTCGACGCTGGGCAGCACCGGAACCAGCGCCCGCTCCGCCAGCGCGCCGTGGCCGATCTCGCGGCGCTTGGGCGAGCCGACCCGGCCGGTCTCACCGGTGGAGTACGGCGGGAAGTTGTAGTGGTGCATGTACCGCTTGGAGGTCTCCGGCCCCAGCGAGTCGATCTGCTGCGCCATCTTCATCATGTCCAGCGTGGTCACGCCCATGATCTGGGTCTCGCCCCGCTCGAACAGCGCGCTGCCGTGCGCCCGCGGGATCACCGCGACCTCGGCCGACAGCGCCCGGATGTCGGTGATGCCACGGCCGTCGATGCGGAAGTGGTCGGTCAGAATCCGCTGCCGAACCAGCTTCTTGGTCAGGCTGCGGTAGGCCGCGCTGATCTCCTTCTCGCGGCCCTCGTAGGTTTCGGCGAGCCGCGCGACCACCTCGGCCTTGATCTCCTCGGTGCGCTCGTCACGCTCGGCCTTGCCGGCGATGGTCAACGCCTTGGCCAGCTCGTCGGTGGCAACCGACGCCACCGAGTAGTAGACGTCGTCACCGTACGGCGGGAACAGCGGGTACTCGGCGGTCGGGCGGGCGGCAGCATCGGCCAGCTCCTGCTGGGCCTTGCACAGCGCCGCGATGAACGGCTTGGCCGCCTCCAGGCCCTCGGCCACGACGGCCTCGGTGGGCGCCTGCGCGCCGGCTTCGATGAGCTCGATGACGTTGTCGGTGGCCTCCGCCTCGACCATCATGATCGCGACGTCCGTGCCCCCGCCGGTGGCCTCGACGGCACGCCCGGCCAGCACCATGTCGAAGGTCGCGCGCTCCAGCTGCTCGATCGTGGGGAACGCCACCCAGCTGCCGTCGATGAGCGCCACCCGTGCCGCGCCGACCGGGCCGGAGAACGGCAGGCCGGCAAGCTGGGTGGAGGCCGACGCGGCGTTGATCGCCACCACGTCGTAGAGGTCCTTGGGGTCCAGGCTCAGTACGGTCACCACGACCTGGACCTCGTTGCGCAGGCCCTCGACGAACGAGGGGCGCAGCGGGCGGTCGGTGAGCCGGCAGGTCAGGATGGCGTCGGTGGACGGCCGGCCCTCGCGGCGGAAGAACGACCCCGGGATCCGCCCGGCGGCATACATCCGCTCCTCGACGTCGACGGTGAGCGGGAAGAAGTCGAAGTGGTCTTTGGGAGCCTTGCTGGCGGTGGTCGCCGACAACAGCATGGTCTCGTCGTCGAGGTAGGCGACGACGCTCCCGGCGGCCTGCTGGGCCAGCCGGCCGGTCTCGAAGCGAATGGTGCGGGTGCCGAAGCTCCCGTTGTCGAGGGTGGCGGTGGACTCGAAAACGCCTTCTTCAATTTCAATTGCAGACATGGACGCCCGTGCGGCCTTCCTGGTTCGTTCAGTTGTTTCGCGACGCCAGACATGGACCAGCGAAGAACCTGGATGCGGCTACGGTCGTCGATCGAAGCGGCCGGATCCTGCACGAACGTTCAGACCCGGCTGCCACTACCGAAGACCGCCCGACTCAGGTCTGGCTGATCGCGGGAACGTGTCCCGTCGTGACGTGCCGGAGCGACGCGCGCGGACTGCGCGGGCCACACCGATGCCCGGGCGGAACCCGGAACGGTCTCACTCTACACGGCGGCGTTGTGGCCGCCCCGAAGGTCAGCGACGCAGACCGAGGCGCTCGATGAGCGAGCGGTAACGGGCCACATCGACCTGGGCCAGGTACTTGAGCAGACGACGACGCCGGCCGACCAGCAGCAGCAGCCCACGACGGGAGTGGTGGTCGTGCTTGTGGGTCTTGAGGTGCTCGGTGAGATCGGTGATCCGCTTGGTCAGCAACGCGACCTGCGCCTCCGGCGATCCGGTGTCGGTCTCGTGCAGGCCGTAGCTGCCCAGGATCTCTTTTTTCTGCTCGGCGGTCAGCGCCACGAAAACATCTCCATCAATATCGTCCCGCGAATGAAATGACGGCGGCCACCGCGGACTGCAGCTCGCCGACCCGGGAGTCTAGCAGCGGCGCGGCGGCTGAGCCCAATCCGCGTTCGGGCCAGGCGACCGGTCAGTCACCGGTGAGCAGGTCGCGGGTCTTCTCGACGTCGGTGTTCATCACCGCCACCAGATCCGCCACGGCGTCGAACTTCTCCTGCCCGCGGATCCGGCTGACGAAGTCGACGGCCACCCGCTGTCCGTACAGGTCGGCGGTTTGGTCGAGCACGAATGCCTCAACGGTGCGCGCCCGCCCGGAAAAGGTCGGATTGGTGCCCACCGACACCGCGGCCCGGCAACGCTGACCGGCGACGACGGTGCCCGGCACCGGGCCGTGTCCCAGCACGGTGAACCACGCGGCATACACCCCGTCGGCGGGAATGGCCGCATATGCCGAGGGCGCCACGTTGGCCGTCGGGAAGCCCAGGTCGCGTCCGCGGCCGTCGCCGCGCACCACCAGTCCCTCGACGCGGTGCGGCCGCCCGAGAGCCTCGGCCGCCGCAACGACGTCGCCGGCGTCCACGCATGACCGGATATAGGTCGAGGAGAAGGTGACCGGCTGCGTCACGTCCGAGTCGGCGCGCTCGGCCACCAGCGACACCGATTGCACACCGAACCCGAACTGTTCGCCGGCGCGGCGCAGCGTCTCGACGTTGCCCGCCGCCTTGCGGCCGAAGGTGAAGTTCTCCCCGACCACCACCTCCACCACGTGCAGGTGCTCGACCAGCAGTTCGTGGATGTAGCGGTCCGGGGTGAGCTTCATGAAGTCGGTGGTGAACGGAATGACCAGGAACACGTCCACGCCGGCCTGCTCGACCAGCTCGGCGCGGCGCGCCAAGGTGGTGAGCTGAGCCGGGTGGTTGCCCGGGTAGACAACCTCCATCGGATGCGGATCGAAGGTCATCAACACTGTCGGCACCCCGCGGGCCTTGCCGGCCTTCACCGCGTGCGCGATCAGTTCGGCATGGCCACGGTGCACACCGTCGAACACTCCGATGGTGAGCACGCACCTGCCCCAGTCTGTGGGGATCTCGTCCTGCCCCCGCCACCGTTGCACAACCGCAAGCCTAAACTGTGTGCCGTGAGCCCTTGGGAGCAGTCGGACGGGCTGACTACCGTCGCCCAGGACTACCTGAAGGTCATCTGGACCGCGCAGGAATGGTCACCCGACAAGGTCAGCACCAAGATGCTGGCGGAGAAGATCGGTGTCTCGGCGAGCACCGCCTCGGAGTCGATCCGCAAACTCGCCGACGCCGGCCTGGTGGACCACGAGAAGTACGGCGCGGTGAGCCTCACCGAAGACGGTCGCCGGGCGGCGCTGGCCATGGTGCGCCGGCACCGTTTGATCGAGACGTTCCTGGTGCGCGAACTGGGCTACGGCTGGGACGAGGTGCACGATGAGGCCGAGGTGCTCGAGCACGCGGTGTCCGACCAGATGATCGCGCGGATCGACGCCAAGCTGGGGTTCCCGCAGCGCGACCCCCACGGCGACCCGATCCCGGGTCCCGACGGGCAGGTGCCCACTCCCCCTGCCCGACAGCTGTGGGAGTGCGAAGACGGTGATTCCGGAACGGTGGCGCGCATCTCCGACGACGACCCGGAGATGCTGCGCTACTTCGCCCAGGTTGGCATCAGCTTGGATGCCCGGGTGCGGGTGCTGACCCGTCGGGAGTTCGCCGGAATCACCTCGGTGGCCATCGAGGCGCCCGGGGCGCCAGACGGCGAGCAGGCCACGATTGACCTGGGAAGCCCTGCTGCACAGGCGATCTGGGTGGTGTAGCCCCTACTTGAGGTGACCGACGAGCTGTCCCTGCTCGCCGAACAGCACACGGCGCCAGGTGGTTTCCAGCTCGGTGGTGTCGATCTGGTCGGGATGGAAACCGGCCTTCTTGAACGGACTCATCGCGGAATAGAAGCCCTTCCACATCGGGTTGCGCAGCCTCGCTTAGCATCGACGGATGGCCAAACTTGAGCTCTCCCGCGACCTGACGCTGTCTCCGGGACAGGCGTGGGCCCACGTGTCCAACCTGGCCGAACTCGGCGACTGGCTGTCCCTGCATCAGGGCTGGCGGTCCGCGCTGCCCGACGAATTGGCCGTCGGCACGACGCTGGTCGGGGTGGCCGGAGCCAAGGGGATGCGCAACCGGGTCAGCTGGACGGTCCGCAAATACGAGCCCCCGGCGTTGCTGGAAATCAGTGGCGAGGGTGTAGGCGGCACCAAGTACGGGTTGGCGTTGGCGATCGCTCCCGCAGCCTCCGGCTCCCGGTTCACGCTGCGGCTCGATATGGGTGGCCGGCCACTGTTCGGGCCGATCGGGGCCACCGCCGTACGCGCGGTGAAGGGCGATATCGAGCGGTCGATCAAGCAGTTCGAGACGCTGTACGCCTGAAGCCGTCAGGTGCCGGCACCGTCGAAGCGCGCCCGGCTCGTCTCGATCACCTAAGACAGCAGCCCCTTGGCGATGTGGGTGACCTGGACCTCGTTGCTGCCGGCGTAGATCATCAGCGACTTGGCATCCCGGGCCAACTGCTCCACCCGGTACTCGGTCATGTAGCCATTGCCGCCGAACAACTGCACTGCCTCCATCGCGACCTCGGTGGCCGCCTCCGAGGAGTACAGCTTGATCGCCGACGCCTCGGCCAGCGTCGGGATCTTGCCGTGCTTGGCCTTCTCCAGCGTCTGGAACACCATGTTCTGCACGTTGATCCGGGCGACCTCCATCTTGGCCAGCTTGAGCTGGATCAGCTGGAACTGGCCGATGTTCTGGCCCCACAGGGTGCGGCTCTTGGCGTAGTCGACGCAGAGTCGATGGCACTCGTTGATGATTCCCAGCGCCAGTGCGGCAACCCCGACCCGTTCGGCGACGAAGTTGGCCCGGGCACTGTCGCGCCCGTCGCCGCCGGTGTGCTCTTCGGTCTCACCCAGCAGCCGGTCGCGCCCCAGCCGCACGTCGTCGAAGAACAACTCACCGGTCGGCGAGGAGTGCATGCCCATCTTCTTGAACGGCTTGCCCTGGGTCAGGCCCGGCATGCCGGCGTCGAGAACGAAGGTGAGCACCTTGCGGTTGCGCGGGTCGGCGCCGTCTTGTTCGTCCAGCTTGGCGTAGACGATGAGGGTGTCGGCGTAGGGACCGTTGGTGATGAACGTCTTCTGGCCGTTGAGGATGTAGTCGTCACCGTCCCGCCGGACGTAGGTCTTCATCCCGCCGAACGCGTCGGAGCCGGCATCCGGCTCGGTGATCGCCCAGGCGGCGATCTTCTCCAGGGTGACCAGCTCCGGCAACCAGCGCTCCTGCTGAGCCAGGGTGCCGCGCGACAGGATCGTGGCGGCCCCCAGGCCGAGACTGACACCGACCGCGGCGACCAATCCCAAGCTGACGCCGGCGAGTTCGCTGACCAGGATCAACCCCATCGAGGCCTGGGCGCCCAAATCACCCAAGCCACCGTCGGACGCCGCGGCCGTCTCGGTCCCGGACTCGCCTGCCTGCTTCGCGTGCGCTTTCTCCAAGCGGCTTTTGATGGCTTCGGCCGCGATCACATCGATCCCGAAGTCGGCGAACAACTTCCGCAGGATCGGATACGGCGGCAGCTCCCCGCTTTCCAGTGCGTCGAGGTTCGGCCGTACTTCGCGGTCGATGAATTCTCGGACGCTGTCCCGGATGAGCTCGTCGGTGTCGGACCATTCGATCATTGCGGCAACCTTGCTGCGATGTCGTCGATCTGCCACACCCCGTCGGTCTCGATGGTCTCGGTGTCATGCCATCCGGCCAGCGCCGAGATGGCACCACCCTGGACCGCGTAAACCTTCCCGGTGACCGGGCATTTGTCGGTCGCCAGGTAGGCCACCAGCGGGGAGATGTTGGCCGGACTGAACAGGTCGACCTCGCCCTCCTCCGGTTCGGCCATCAGTGCACCCATCCCGGGGGTGGCCAGGGTGAGCCGGGTGCGGGCGATCGGCGCGATCGCGTTGACCCGCACCCCGTAACGATCCAACTCTTCGGCGGCGATCAGGGTCAGCGCGGCGATCCCCGCTTTGGCCGCACCGTAGTTGGCCTGCCCGGCGTTCGGCAGGGTCACCCCGGAGCCCGATGCGGTGTTGATCACCGCGGCGTTGGGCTGATCGCCGGCCTTGCTCTGCGCCTTCCAGTACGCCGCGGCGTGGTGCAGCATCGCGAAGTGGCCCTTGAGGTGCACATTGATCACCGCGTCCCACTGGGATTCCGCCATGCCGGGGATGAAGGCGTCCCGCAGGATGCCCGCGTTGTTGACCAGCACATCGAGCCGGCCGAACTCGTCGATCGCCTGCTGCACCAGGCCTTTCGCTCCATCCCAGCTGGAGATGTTCTCGGTGTTGGCCACCGCCTTGCCGCCGGCGGCAGTGATCTCCTCGACGACCTGCTGCGCCGGCCCGGCGTCGGAACCCTCCCCGGCATTGCTGCCGCCCAGGTCATTGACAACGACACTGGCGCCCTCGGCGGCGAACAGCAGCGCGTGCTCGCGGCCAATGCCGCGACCTGCGCCGGTGATGACGGCGACCCGTCCCTCCAAAGCTGCCATTGGTATTGCTCCCTTGATCAGTCTGCGATGACGGCCAGGCCGTCGGTGATGGCGAATTCCTCGCCGGCGTCCCCATTGCGGGCGGTCTCGAACGCATACGTCGTCGTGTCGCCGTTGCGTCCGGTCTGCCAGATCCGGGTCTCCAGGTCGTCGCCGGGCCGCACCATCTTGGAGAACCGCACCGCAAGTCGCTTGAGCCGGTTCACATCCGAACCGCCGACTTCGGTGAGCACTGCCCATGAGGCGAACGCCATGGTGCACAGCCCGTGGGCAATGATGCCGGGCAAGCCGGCATCGCGGGCGACCTCCTCGTCGAGGTGGATCGGCATCGGGTCGCCAGCGGCCGGTGAGTAGCGGAACGTCTGGTCGTCATCGACGTGCTGGGTGACTTTGACCAGCGGCGCCGCATCGCGCAGTACCGCGTCGAACTTGTGGTTCGGCACCTGCTCACCTACCGCGTCGCCGGCGTCGATGCCGCGGAAGAAGCCGATCAGGTACTGCTCGTTGACCAGTTCGTCGTCTGCGGCGCGGGTCTCGAGGTGAATCGACACCCGGGCACCAGAGTCCACCGTGTCGTAGCCGATCACCCGTGCCCGCGAAGTCAGCTTGTCCCCCGGACGGATCGGTCGATGAAAGTGGAAATCCTGTTCGCCGTGCACGATCCGGCCGAAGATCTCGATCGGTACGACATCGAGCACCGGTGCCATCAGTGCGTCGAAGGCCGGCACGATCGCGAACACCGGCGGGGCGACGTCACCGCTGCGGTGCGCTTCGATCGGATCGTTGGTCGCCGCCGCGTACTCGGCGATCCGCTCCCGGGTGACCTCGAAGGTCTCTGGATCGGCCCAGATGTTCAGGCCCGCGTCGTCGAATTCGGTTACCTGTCCGGCCATGTCAGGCGGCCGCCGACGCCAGTGCCTCGAGCTGTGTGAGCGTCTTGTCAAGTTGCTTGGCGCCATCCTTCTCGACCGCCTTGCCCAATGCGCCCTTGATCAGCGCGCCCTCGAAGTCGCCGGCCACCTTGAACTCCGAGCCGTCGCCGGACGGGGTCACCGAGAACTGGAACTGGCACTTCACGCCGGCCATACCGGTCCCGGACATGGTCAAGCTGGTCGGGGCGTCGACGTGGTCGACTTTCCATTCGACCTTGTTGGCCATGCCCAGCATCACGATCTTGGCGACCAGCGTGGTGCCCTCAGTGAGCGTGGCCGGCGGCTCCTGCAGCCACTTCTCGTGAATGGTGAACCACTGGTCCCAGGTCGACGGGTCGGCGACGGTTGCCCACAGCGCGTCCGGGCTGACCGACAGTTGCTTGGTGGCCTCGATGTGTCCCATGGTTTGGCGCTCCTTTGTTTCCGTGTTGACGTGGCTGGGATTTCAGCGCTCAGCGCGCTGGTAAGCCGTGACAACGGCGGCGCCGCCGAGGCCGATGTTGTGCTGCAGGGCCGCGGTGACGCCGTCGACCTGGCGCTTGTCGGCGGTGCCGCGCAACTGCCAGGTCAGCTCGGCGCATTGCGCCAGACCGGTCGCGCCCAGCGGGTGCCCCTTGGAGATCAGCCCGCCGGAGGGGTTGACCACCCAGCGCCCGCCGTAGGTGGTGTCGCCGTTGTCGATCAGCGTGGGCGCCTCGCCCTCGCCGCACAGGCCGAGCGCCTCATAGAGCAGCAACTCGTTGGCGGAGAAGCAGTCATGCAGTTCGATCACCTGAAAGTCTTGCGGGCCCAGGCCGGACTGGTCATAGACCTGCCTGGCGGCCTGCACGTTCATGTCGTAGCCAATGAGGTTCTTGGCTGTCTCGTTGAAGGTGGAGGCGAAGTCGGTGGTCATGGCCTGCCCGACGATCTCAACCGCCTGTGCTGCCAGTCCGTGCTTGTCGACGAAGGCCTCGCTGGCCAGGATCGCCGCGCCCGAGCCGTCTGAGGTCGGTGAGCACTGCAGCTTGGTCAGCGGGTCGTAGATCATCCGTGAGCCCAGGATGTCCTCAAGGGAATATTCGTCCTGGAACTGCGCGTAGGGGTTGTTCACCGAATGCTTGTGGTTCTTGTACCCGATTTTGGCGAAATGCTCGGCGGTGGAACCGTGTTGCTTGATGTGCTCGCGGCCGGCGGCACCGAACATCCACGGCGCGGGCGGGAACAGCACCTCGGAGATCTCGGCCAGGGCCAGGATGTGGCGCTCCATCGGCTGCGCGCGGTCGTCGTAGGACGCCTCCAGCGAGCCCGGCTTCATCTTCTCGAAGCCCAACGCGATGGTGCAGTCGGCCAGCCCCCCGCGGATCGCCTGCGCGGCAAGGTAGAGCGCGGTCGACCCGGTCGAGCAGTTGTTGTTGACGTTGACGATCGGGATGCCGGTCAAACCCAGTTCATAGAGCGCCCGCTGCCCCGAGGTGGACTCCCCGTAGACGTAGCCGACGTAGCCCTGCTGCACCTCGCGGTAATCGATGCCGGCGTCGGCCAGCGCCTTGGTGCCGGACTCCCGTGCCATGTCGGGGTAGTCCCACGCCGAGCCGTCGTCGTTCTGCCGGCGACCCGGCTTCTCGAACTTCGTCATGCCGACGCCGATCACATACACCTTGTTCGCCATCATTCTCCTTCGCATCCCGGCCAGCGCCTAGAAACATACAGACCTGATTGCATCTTTACAAGGAGGCCGACGGAACCGCTGGATATCGACGGGTTACCTGACGACGCCGCGCCCCGAAGAGAGTCGCGAAACCGACGTCTCGGCGAGATCAGTCGGGCTGCGGCAATACGCCGGCAGCGACTTGACGCAGGTGCACGCAGGCCCGCTCCCAGCGCCGCCGAGCGCGCTGCGGGTCGTCGTCGACGAAGTTCGACACCAGGATGCCGCGCAGCACGTCCATCGCGGTGTAGACGACGTTGCGGATCTCCTTCTGCGCGGGGTGCTCGGGCATCAGCTGAGCGATTGCGGCGACCAGGGTCCCGTTGACGACGGCTTCCACTCTCTCGATGTGCTGAGCGAGCACTCGATCTGTGCGGGCGGCGACCCAGAGTTCTACTGTGGCAATGAACATCGGCCCCTGGTGGGCCTCCCACAAGAAATCAAGAGCCGTCGCCACCGGGTCAGGAATCGATCGGACCTGGCCGAGTTCGCGGATGGCGGCGCGGGTGCGCTGCTGGGCCAAGTGCTCGACGGCGGCGACGACGAGGTCTTCTTTCGACTTGAAGTGGTGGATCTGCGCTCCCCGGGTGACGCCGGCCAGTTCGGCGATACGTGGCGTGGTGGTGCCGGCATAGCCGTAGGCCACCAGGCATTCGATGGTGGCGTCGAGAAGTCGTTCACGCATGGCGGCACTGCGCTCGGCCTGGGTGCGCCGCACCGCAGGTGCACTACCGCTCGCAGCCATCCGTCACCTCCGCCATTCGGTTTCCTGCCCGACTCGCGCGTCAGCATAGCGTCGCAGGGACGCGTTTACATACGTTCTCATGGGTATGCAACTTTGTGGATGGCCGCATCCGCTCACCAGAGCATGTGCACCTGTTCGGCCCAGCCGAGCAGACCGTCGACAGCGACACTCGACCCGTCGTCGGTGCGGATCCGGCCGGTGTAATGCCCGAAGCACTGATGGGTGCCGGGCAGCGGCGACCGGTGATGGAACGGGGTGAACGTCAGCTCCACCTGGTCCGAGTCGGGCGTGCGGATGGTCCACGGCCCGGTGTATTGCGGGTAGTGCCAGTCCAGTTCGGCGCTGATCTTGGTCAGCCGGCCGTCTACGCAGAGCGCGTTTTCGGTGCTTCCGGTGCCGACCGTCCACTTGCCGCCCAGCTGGAGGCCGACGGTGCGGCCGTCGGTGTGGCCGGAGGCCGCGCCCCAGTTCCACAGCGTGTTGGCCGGCCAGCGTCCCCGCCCGTGGTCGAGTACACCCCAGCCGTCGGCGAAGTCGTACGTCGTGTCGCCGACCCGCACCGGGCCCGACGCCGGCCGGGCGGTGTGCTTGGCGGTGTACTGAAACCGGTGCCGGCTCCACGGCACCACCACGGCCAGCGTCTCGTGTCCGGGCGGCAGGGCCACGAACAGGTCACCGGTCATCGGTCCGGCCGAGGTCTTGCAGGAGAACCTGATCCGGGCGCCTTCGGGCTCGGTGCGCAGCTCGATCGCCACCGTGCCGCGGGCGGTGGCCGGGCCGTCGCCGAGGCTGGCGGGCAGGCTTATCCGCCAGCCGCCCGGGTGCAGACAACTCCGGCTGACTTCGCGTCCCGAATAGTCCAACAGGTAGACATTGCTCACGCCGAGGTAGTCGAGGTTGGCGACGGTTACGGCGACCAGGTGGGTGGGTGTGGTGACACACCAATACTCCCACCGCTTGGTGCGGCCCCAGCCGCGTAAGTTGCAGCGGTGCAACGGAGTTCGGGTCCAGCCCACGGCAGCGGGGTTGAGTGAGCCGAACGCGTCGCACAGATCGACCGTCTCGGTGATCTCATGCTCCTGGGCGACCATCGGCGAACTATAGCGTCGCCGGCCGGATGACGACCACCGACTTGGTTCGCTTGCCGGAGTCTTCCAGCAGCGCGATCACCCGCCCGTCGGGCGCGGCGGCGGCGTAGATGCCGTCGATTCCGGCCGGCGTCAGCGGCCGGCCGTGGCTGACGTCGAGTGCCTCGTCGGCGGACAGGGCGCGGCGTGGAAACGTCTGCAGGCAGGCCTCATCCAGGCTGTAGCTCAGCCGCGGGTTCTCCCCCAGCTCCTCGAGGGTGCGGGCCTGATCGAGACCGAAGCTGCCGGCGCGGGTACGCCGCAGCGCCGTCAGGTGCCCACCCACCCCCAGTTCGTCGCCGAGGTCGCGGGCCAGCGCCCGGATGTAGGTGCCCGCCGAACAGTCCACCTCGACGTCGAGATCTATGAAGTCGCCCGCGCGCCCGGCGTCCAGCAACTCGAATCGCTCGATGCGCACCGGCCGGGCCGGCAGCTCCACCGCGTTGCCCTCCCGCGCCAGCTGATAGGACCGCTTACCGGCGATCTTGATGGCGCTGACCGCCGAAGGCACCTGCGCGATATCACCGCGCAGGCCGGCGATCGCTTCGGCGATCTGTGAATCGGTGAGGTGGTCGGCTGAAACCGTCTGCAGCACTTCGCCTTCGGCGTCTTCGGTGGAGGTGGTCTGACCCAACCGGATGGTGGCGGCGTACGACTTCGACGACGTGGTGAGCAGCCCCAGGATCTTGGTGGCCCGTTCGATGCCGACCACCAGCACCCCGGTGGCCATCGGGTCCAGGGTGCCGGCGTGGCCGACCTTGCGGGTGCCGAAGAATCTGCGGCACCGGGCCACCACGTCGTGGCTGGTGATTCCGGCGGGCTTGTCGACGACCACCAGGCCGGGTTGCACGCTCACAGCACGATCGCGGTCAGCACCAGCCCGCCGGTGACCGACCACCGCCCGCGCAGCTCGGTCAGCGGCGGGCCGGACAGCGCCGCGGGGTCGATAAGGATGCGGGAGACGAAGCTGCCATCGGGGTCGAAGGTGATGTGGGCGTCCTCGAAGCCCAGCCACCGTCTGGTCAGTGGAAACCACACCTTGTAGGTGGCTTCCTTGGCGCAGAACAGGATCCGGTCCCAGTGCTGACCGGTCGGCAGGCCGGCCAGTTCGGCACGTTCGGCGGGCAGACTGACGGCCTCGAGCACACCGTCGGGCAGCACATCGTGCGGTTCGGCGTCGATACCCACCGACCGCACCTCGGCGTCGCGACCCACCACCGCACCGCGGAAGCCCGCGCAGTGCGTCAGGCTGCCGACCACACCGTCGGGCCAGCAAGGCTCGCCCTTCTCCCCCTTGAGGATCGGCGCCGACGGCTGACCGAGCTCTTCCAATGCGAGCCGGGCGCAGTAGCGCACCGTGACGAATTCATTGCGGCGCTTGGCGACCGAACGCGCGACCAGCGGCTCCTCCTCGGGCAGCGGAGCCAGCCCGGGCGGGTCGTCGTAGCGTTCGGCCCAGGCCAGCGACGGTGCGGGTTCGAGCACCGTGTTCAGCAGTCTGCTCATCGGGACTGCCGCTGCCGTAGCCGTTCGGCGAACTTCGCCCTGGCCGCCCGCATCTCGTCGGTGATGACGAAGTGGCCACCGAACTCGTTGAGGTATCCCGGCGGATACTGCGGGTCGGGCAAGACCTGCCGCAGCCACCGGTGTGGCCTGCGGACCCGCCACTCCCGCGGGTAGCCCACCGAGACCTCCTCGAAGCGCACCCCGTCGTAGAAGGTGGTGCGCGGGATGTGTAGGTGGCCGTAGACCGAACAGGTCGCGTTGTAGCGGGTGTGCCAGTCGGCGGTTTCGACGGTGCCGCACCACAACGAGAACTCCGGATAGAACAGCGCATCGCAGGGCTGGCGCACCATCGGGAAATGGTTGACCAGCACGGTCGGTGTCATCCAGTCCAGGTCCTCGAGCCGCTTGCGGGTCACGGCGACCCGGTCCCGGCACCAGGCGTCCCGGGTGCCGTACGGCTCCGGAGACAACAGGAACTCGTCGGTGGCCACCACGTTGTTCTCCCGCGCTACGGCCAGACCTTCGGCCTTGGTGGTCGCGCCCGCCGGCAGGAACGAGTAGTCGTACAGCAAGAACATCGGAACGATGGTGGCCGGGCCACCCTCCTCGGTCCAGAGCGGGAACGGGTGCTCGGGGGTGATGACCCCCATCTGGTCGCACATGTCGACCAGGTAGTCATAGCGCGACCGGCCGAACACCTGCATCGGGTCCTTGGTGGTGGTCCACAGCTCGTGGTTGCCGGGCACCCAGATCACCTTGGCGAACCGCTTCCGCAGCAGGTCCAGCGACCAACGGATCTCATCGGTGCGTTCTGCGACGTCACCGGCCACGATCAGCCAGTCGTCGGGCGTCGCCGGGTGCAGCGACTCGGTGACCGGCTTGTTTCCCATATGGCCGGTGTGCAGGTCGGAGATCGCCCACAGGGTCGGCCCGTGCGAGGTCCGCGGCTCGGGGATGGTCACGATCGTCCAGCCTAGCGATCCCCTCCGGCCAGACCGCCGAGGGCGAATTGGAACGTGTTCTCGCTTTTGCTGCAGTAGCCCGAGCCGCAACTTGTACACTCCCGGGGAAAGTCCGGCGGAAGCGAGGAGTGGCATGCTCACCAAACTGCGCCTCGCCACGGCGTTCAGCGCGCTGGCGATGGCCATCGTGATGGTCTGGCAGCAGACGCCGACCGGCGACGGCGCAGACGCAGCCGGGGCGCACGGGGTGCAGTTGCGCTCCACGGCAGCGCCGCTGGCGCCGCCGCCCACCTCCAGCAAGCCGGTCAACCTCACCAATCCCCGCCCGTTCGACGCCTGCGAGGACATCCCGCTCGACGTGATCGCCCAGCTGGGGCTGGCCTTCACCCCGCCCAAGCCGGTGGAGGGCGTACGCTGCGAATTCGACGCCGGTAACTACCAGATGGCCGTCGAGACGTTCGTGTGGCGCAGCTACGACGAGTCGATCCCGGCCGACGCGATCGAGATGGACATCAACGGCCACCGCGCGGCGCAGTACTGGGTGATGAAGCCCACCGAGTGGAACAACCGCTGGTGGTTCTCCTGCATGGTGGCGTTCAAGACCAGCTACGGCTTGATCCAGCAGTCGCTGTACTACTCGCCGGTGTACTCCAACCCCGACACCGACTGTCAGACCGAGAACCTGATGCGCGCCCACCAGCTGGCGCCGCACTACAAATACTGATCAGGGTGACGACGGCCCGCCGCCTCACCGGCCCCCGCTTCACCGATGTCGTGCTGAACCGGGCGGCGCTGCGGCGGCTACCGGCGCCCACCACCGGCTACACCGTGCACCGGGAGGCGATCCCGATGCGCGATGGCGTGTTGCTGCGAGCCGAGCGCTACCAGCCGACCGGCGACGCGGTCGGCACCCTGCTGGTGCGCTGCCCCTACGGACGGGGCTTCCCGTTCTCGCTGGTGTTCGCCCGGATGTATGCCGCCCGCGGCTATCGGGTGATCCTGCAGAGTGTGCGCGGCACGTTCGGCTCGGGCGGCGTGTTCGAGCCGATGGTCAACGAGGCCGCCGACGGCGCCGACACCGTGGCCTGGCTGCGCACCCAACCGTGGTTCACCGGCACGTTCGGCACCATCGGGTTGTCGTATCTGGGATTCACCCAATGGGCGCTGCTGGCCGATCCGCCGCCGGAATTGGCTGCGGCCGTCATCACCGTCGGGCCACACGATCTGTACCAGTCGACCTGGGGCGCCGGGTCATTCGCGCTCAACGACTTCCTGGGCTGGAGCCACATGATGGCCCACCAGGAGGACCGGCCGCGGATCCGGGCCGGTATCAACCAGCTCACCGCCCAGCGGAAGGTGCGGCGCGCCGCGGCCCGACTGCCGTTGGGTGCCGCGGGGCGGGCGCTGCTGGGCAACGGGTCACCCTGGTACGAATCCTGGGTCGAGCACCCCGAGCGCGACGACCCGTTCTGGGATCGGTTGCGCCACCCGGCGGCACTGGAGAACTCGCGGGTCCCGGTACTGCTGCTGGGCGGCTGGCAGGATCTGTTCCTGGATCAGACCCTGGCCCAGTACCGGGCGTTGCGCGACCGGAACGTCGATGTGGCGATGACGATCGGCCCGTGGACACACACCCAGATGCTGACCTCCGGTCTGGGCCGGGTCACCGCCGAGTCGTTGCAGTGGCTGGAGACCCATCTGCGGGGCTCGACCACATCGGTACGGCCGAGCCGGGTCCGGATCTTTCGCACCGGTAAGGGCTGGGAGGACCGACCGGATTGGGAGTCGGCCGATGCCACCGATGCCTGGTACCTGCAGCCCGGCGGCCGGCTCGCCCCGCGCCGCATGAGCCCGGCGGCTCCGGCGGTCTCGTTCCGGTTCGACCCCGCCGACCCGCCGCCCACGATCGGGGGCCGCCTGCTGTCCCCCGCCGCCGGCTACCGCAACGACAGCCGGCTACACCGTCGCGACGACGTGCTCGGCTTCACCGGCGAGGCATTGACCGAGGACCTGGACGTGTCCGGGGTCCCGGTGCTGGAGTTGGACCACAGCTCCGACGTACCGGACGTCGACCTGTTCGTGCGGGTCAGCGAAGTCGACCGGAAAGGCCGCTCGGTCAACGTCACCGACGGCTACCGCCGGTTGCAGCACCACACCGGCCGCGTGTGTATCGAGTTGGACGCCATCGCGCACCGTTTCGCCGCCGGCTCCCGGATCCGGGTGCTGATCGCCGGCGGCAGCCACCCGCGGTACGCGGCGAACCTCGGTACCGGAGAAGCGCCGATCAGCGGCGTTCGGGTGCAGCCGGCGACGCACACGGTGCGGTTCGGCGACTCACGGTTGCTGCTGCCCCGCGACCCCTGAGACGGCCAGTTTGCGGCTCTTGTCCGCGGGTATACCCGCTGCTGGCCGCCGCAGCCGCGTGGCATCACCTGAGCGCCGAATACGCCGGAGTCGCCGACGAACTCGACACCATCGTGGAGACGGTATCGACAGCCTCGTGGCAGGGACCGACCGCCGATCGGTACCTGACCGCGCATCCGCCCTTCCTGGCCTGGCTCCGGCAGGTCCGTTCGGCGGTCGGCATCCGGGCCGCCGCGCAGCAGATCGTCGGGGGCGCATACGATTCGGCGCTGGCGGTCATGCCGACGATCCCGGAACTCACCGCGGACCATGTCGCACACGGAACGCTGGTCGCCACGAACTTCTTCGGGATCAACACCATTCCGATCGCGCTCAACGAAGCCGACTACGCCCGTATATGGGTGCAAGCCGCCACCGTCATGGCCGGCTACCACACGACCGCCGGTGCGGCGCTGGCGGCGTCGCCGACGTCGGGATCGCCACCGCCGATTGCGAAGTCCGATGGCACAACCGATCCGAACGATCCGTTCGGTCTGGAGGCGCTGCTGTCCAAGCTGCAGCGGTTCGAGGGCGCGAGCAATCCGCTCGAGCTCATCTGGCCCGGGAACCCCTTCACCGCTTACCCGCCCGGAACCGATCTTGGTGGCGCGTTCTCCGATATCTGGACCAGCTTCACCCAGGGCTTGTTCCTCTACGATCCGCAGACGCTCGCATTCGCCCAGAATCCGGTGCAGTGGATCGCCGCGTTTGCACTTGCCGCAGTGCAACTCGTCACGCACCGGATCTTCGATCTATTGCAGCTGGTCTACAACTTTCCGCAACTGCTGGCGGCCGCCGTTCCGCAGCCCCACCATGCCGATGCTTCCCGCCGGTTGGCGCGACGGCGCGACCTGATGCAGTTCGACACCCGCGGACCGACTGTTATCACTGGCCGCGGACCGCGGCGACGGCTTTGACCAACAGGTCCGACATCAACCGCTGCGGATCCAGCTGCTGATCCGCGCTGCCCATGACGACGATCGACGTCCGATCGTTGAGCGCCGCCGTGTAGAGGTAGTCGGGATCCTCCTCGGGATCGGCGACGGTCAGCTTGACGCCTGTGGTGCTGACCCCGGGGATGGCCGGCGCGGGAATGCGCTCGACGGTCCCCGTCGCCTGCGGTGAGCCGGACAGCGAGATCCGATCGCAACCGACCGGATCATCCGCAGTTGCAACTGGTTTCGGCGACCGCATGGCGACGACGTACATGTTGCCCTGGTCGCCCTGCCCGATCACCCCGGCAGCCTCAGTACCCACCGTGGGATCGACATACGGCGGGATGACCACTGAACGGCACTGCGGCGGATCGAACTGGGCGTCGGTGAACGCGACGACACCCGATCCGGCGATGTCCTGCTGCCCCAGCGTCTTGGCCGGGTGCGCTTGCGCCGTGAAGCCCTCCGGAAAGTCGTCCTTGACGGCATCGACCCGCGAGATGTCATACGCTGCCGCGTCCTGCGTCGACTGCGCTGCGGCAGGCCGCGGCGCAGCCGAACCCGCCGGAGCGGACTCCACGCTGCGGTCGCATCCGGCGAGAATCGCCGCCACGCCGAGCACCGTCATCAACGCCACGCCGTGACGGGCGGAGCCCCGCCGCCCGCCGTCAGCATTCGGCGCGGCCGATTTCGCGGTCACCACCACCACCAGCGATGCCACCAGTGGTGATGGTGATGCCACCAGTGGTGGCCCCACCACTGCGGCATCGACCCGGTTTGCCGACCGGCGGCGAAGTCGGTCGGCACACGATCAGTGGCCAACTCGCTTCCGGCCGTGATCGGATTCCCGAGCTCGACCTGGACCGCGGCGGGCGGGTCGCCGACCATACCCGGGGCGGCCTGCGCCGACGCTGCACCGCCGACGAGCAGTGCGCCGGCGACCGTGCCGGCACCGATAACGCCGGCCGCCAGACGGCGGCATGAATTCATGGATACCGACATTTCACCCTCCTCGTTCGAGGCCTCTCCGGCTTACTTTCCCTTATATTGCGACGCTAGCACCGCGTCGGGCCTCCAAACAATGGCAAGAATATATTTTCTACGTCCGCGATAGATAAATTTTGGTCCGCACTGGCGCATGAGATAAAACGTCTTCCGCGCAGGTAGCGGCTGATTTACTGATCTACTGAACCCCTGATTCACGCATCTCCGTATTTAATGAAATCACGCCCGCTATCGGCATCTGATCGCGCTCTATATTGACCACTGCTAATTGTCTCCTGATCGGTATCGATGGCGACTGAATTCGCGCCGGGATAAACCAGGGCAACCACCGATCCGACCACTCCCCGGACGCTCGCGCGGCAGGCGGGCTAGGCTGGCGTCAGTATCAGAGTGAGGCCCTACCAGAGACCGAAGGTCCACATGATGAGCACTGCCAGCGACCCCCTCGACAATCACGGTCTCGGCGTCCAGGCACCCGACTGGTCGCCGGCACGCGAGACCGGCATGAAGCCGACCGAGCCGATCCCGCTGCGCCAAACCCGCACCCGTCGCACCGTCGACCTGTCGCCGGCCCAGCACCGCGGCCTCGACGTCTGGCAACGTGAGGCCGCCGATCGGGTGGGGTGTGCCCGGATCACCGGCCAGGAGGTCATGACCGCCCTCATCGACCAACTGCTCGCCGACCCGGACTTGTCGGCGCAGATCATCCGCACCCTGCGGTCCCGGCGCTAGTCAGCCGTTCTGCTGCTCAGCCGACCGTTTCCCGAACCCGGACCGTGATCGCCGCCAGCTCTGCTGCGCTGCACACCGGTGCGCCCAGCTCAGGAGTTGCGATCGGCAGCTGCACCCAGCTGGAGCACCCCGCGTAGTCGGGGGTTCGCGGCAACCGCACCGGACGGGTCAGCGGGGTGGCCTGGACGACCAGCGCAGTCAGCCGGTGTCTGGGCCGAAAGTCCAGCCGGTCGGCGCGCACCGACTCGGCGGTCCAGATATGCAGGTCGGCGATGTCCTCGAGGGCCTCCGGGCGCTCAACGGACAATCTCGCGACCACTTTCGCCGCGGCCCGCACCAGCACGTGGTCGCCGGTGGAGTCGCCGACCGCCGCGGTCAACAGGTCACGGTGTTCGGGGCGGACCCGCTCGGCGTGACTGTGCACCGCCGTCGGGAACAACAGGAATTCGTCCGCGGCGACCTCGAATCGCTTCTCGTGAATACCGCCCTTGCGCAGCAGGATTCGTTGCCGGCCGCCTAGCAGCGCCGCGACGACGGCACTCCACTCCTTCAGGGCCTGCATTCCGCTCAGCGTAGTCGGGGCTACGGTGAACCGGTGAGCGACGACATTCTGCTGGTTCAGACGCAAGACCGCGTCCGTACCCTGACACTCAACCGTCCGCAAGCCCGCAATGCGCTCTCCCGCGCGTTGCGTGACGCGGTCTTCAGCGCCCTGGCCGAGGCCGACGCCGACGCCGACGTGGACGTGATGATCCTGACCGGCGCTGATCCGGTGTTCTGCGCCGGCCTGGATCTTAAGGAGTTCGGCGATTCCGATTCGACTGCGCTGCCGGATATCTCACCGCAGTGGCCACCGCTGACCAAACCGGTGATCGGGGCGATCAACGGCGCCGCGGTGACGGGCGGGCTGGAGTTGGCGCTGTACTGTGACCTCCTGATCGCCTCGGAGCAGGCTCGCTTCGCCGATACCCACGCCCGGGTCGGGCTGATGCCGTCCTGGGGGCTGAGTGTGCGGCTGCCGCAACGCGTCGGGGTGGGACTGGCCCGCCGGATGAGCCTGACCGGCGATTACCTGAACGCCGCCGATGCGCTACGGGCCGGCTTGGTCACCCAGGTGGTGCCGCACGCCGAGCTGCTGGCGACGGCGCGCGAGGTGGCGGCATCGATCGTCGGCAACAACCAGGCCGCGGTGCGCGCGTTGCTGGCCTCCTACCACCGCATCGACGAGTCGCAGACCGCCACCGGGCTGTGGATCGAGGCGATGGCCGCCAAGCAGTGGCTGCACACCCTGAGCTCCGCCGACGTCGCCGCCAACCGGGCGGCGGTGCTGGAACGGGGACGCGCCCAGGTGCGCTCAGACCGGTCGAACGACCCGGCAGGGCTGCCCCACCGCGACCACCCCCGCCGGGATGTCGCGGGTCACCACGCTGCCGGCGCCGATGACGGAGTCGGCCCCGATCGTCACGCCCGGGCAGACGATGACGCCGGCTGCCAACCAGACGTTATCGCCGATGGTGATCGGCGCCGCTGATTCCCAGCCGGCCCGCCGGGCGTCGACGTCGTCGATCGGGTGCAGCGCGGTCACCAGTTGGACGCGCGGGCCGATGGACACGTGGTCACCGATGGTGATGGGCGCGCAGTCGAGCAGGATCGCGTCGTAGTTGATGAAGCAGTTGACCCCGATGTTGATGTGACTGCCGTAGTCGCAACAGAATCGCGGCATGATGACCGACGCTTCCCCGAATGATCCGAGCAGTTCGCTCAACAGTTCCCGGCGGCGGTCCTCCTCATCGGGGCCAGTGTCGTTGAACGCGATCACCAAGCGCTGACACACCTGCCGGTCGGCGACCAGGCCGGGGTCGTCCGGGCGGTACAGCTCCCCGCTGAGCATCCGATCCCGTTCACCGCTCATGCCCGCCGATCCTACGGCCGGCCGGCCCGCGTCCATCGTCCGGAAAGCGCCCGCCACCCGACGAACACCAGTCGCAGCACGATGAACGTGGTCAGCCCCGACCAGATCCCGGCCAAGCCCCAATCCAGTATCAGTGAAAGCCAGGTCAGCGGCAGGAAGCCGGCCAGCGCGCTGATCACGGTGGCCGTGCGCATGAACGCGGCGTCCCCGGCCCCCAGCAACACCCCGTCGAGCGCGAAAACGACTCCGGCGATGGGTAACTGGGCTACCAGGAACCACCATGGCACCGCGACCGACGCCAGTACCGCGGCATCATCGGTGAACACTCCCGGTAGCACCGTGGACCCGGCGGCGAGCAACGCGGCCAGCACCGCGGCGGCGACCGCCGAGAACACCGTCACCCGGGCGGCCACCGTCCTGGCGCGGCCGGCCGCACCGGCGCCGAGGGCCGCGCCCACCAGGGCCTGCGCGGCGATGGCCAGCGAATCGAGCACCAACGCCAGAAACGTCCACAGCTGCAGCACGATCTGATGGGCGGCCAGCGCCGCGGCCCCGAATCGCGCCGCGACCGCGGCCGCCGAGACGAAGCATGCCTGGAAGGCCAGCGAGCGCACGATGAGGTCGCGGCCCATCGACACCTGCGCCCGCAGCACCGGGCCGTCGATCCGCAGTGGGATCCGCTCGGAGCGCAGTGCTCGCAGGAACAGCAGCGCGGCGAGCCACTGGCCGGCACAGTTGGCCACCGCCGACCCGGGCAGTCCCCAGCGCGGCATCCCGAGGCCGCCGTAGACCAGCAGCGGGCACAACAACGCTGAAAGCGCAAACCCGGCAACCACATAGCGTGGCGGTCGCACGGTGTCCTGCACTCCGCGCAGCCAGCCGTTGCCGGCCAGCGACACCAGGATCGCCGGGGCGCCCAGGATCGCGATCCGCAGCCACCCGCAAGCGGCCGCGGCGATGTCGTCGCGGCCGGCGATGGCCGATACCAGCGGCACCGCCGCGGCCTGCACCACGACCACGATCAACGCTCCCAGACCCAGTGCCAGCCAGGTCGCCTGGACCCCCTCGGCGACCGCTGCGGCGCGGTCGCCGGCACCGTAGTGACGTGCCGAGCGCGCGGTGGTTCCGTAGGACAAGAAGGTGGCCTGCGAGGCCACCAGCCCCAGGATCAGCCCGCCGATGGCCAGCCCGGCCAGGCCCAGCGCTCCGAGCCGGCCGACCACCGCGGTGTCGAAGAGCAGATACAGCGGCTCGGCGGCCAGCACCACCAGCGCCGGCAGCGCCAGCGCCGCGATCTGGCGAGCGCCCGCCGGCGCACCGGCTTCACTCACGGGCACATTCTTCGGCGAGCGTGCGCGGAAACGGTTCGCCGCGCGGCGTGTCAACCGGGGACATGCACGCTCGCGCCGGGGAGTGGGGGGAGGGCACAAGCATCAGGCGAGCGCGGCGACCAGGGCGGCGACCACGTCCTGCGCTCCGCCGGTGGCCGTATACCCGGCGGCCAGCCGATGCCCCCCGCCGCCGAACGAAACGGCCACGGCGCTCAGGTCGACCGCCGACTTGGCGCGCATCGACACCGCCCAGCAGCCCGGCTCGACCTCCTTGAACACCGCGGCCACCTCGGCCTGCTGGGTGGTCCGCACGATGTCGACGATGCTCTCCACCTCTTCGGGCCGCGCGGCGGTCCACTCGGCGTTGTCGACCACGGCATAGACCAGCCCGCGCCCACGCACCGCGTCGGGCAGCAGCCGGGCGTCGGCCAACACCCGCGACAGCAACGTCAACCAGTCGAACGGGTGGGTGTCCATGACGGTGCGGGTGATCGCCGCGTTGTCCACCCCGGCGCCCACCAGCCGCGCCGCCAGCCGGTAGGCGCGGGCAGTGGCCCACCGAAACGAGCCGGTGTCGGTGGCCAGCCCGGCATAGAGGCAATGCGCCACGTCGGCGTCGATCGGCTCACCCCAGGCGTCGATCAGCTCAGCCACCAGCATCGTCGTCGAATCCGCTGACGGGTCAACGAAATTCGCCGTCCCGAACAGTTCATTGGAGGCATGATGGTCGACCACCAGCAGCTCGGGGCAAGCGGCTGCCAGCTGTTGCAGCGCGCCGAGCCGATCGGCGCTCGAGACGTCCACCGTCACCACCAGGTCGGCGTCGGCGCGTAGCGCCTCCGGGCTGACCAGCAGCTCGCCGCCCGGCAGCGATTGCAGCGACTGCGGCAGCTCCGACGGACAAGCGGGACGAGCGAAACAGACCTGGACCTGCTTGCCGCGCCGTCGGAGGACCATCGCGAGCGCCAGCCCGGCACCGATCGTGTCGGCATCGGGATGCACATGGCAGATCACCGCCAGCGTGTTCGCGCCCGCCAGCAGCTCCACGGCTCGGGCGGCGTCGACACGCCGACCCCTCACCGGCGGCTCAGTCGCCGGATCGCTCACCGTGACCGCTGTCTTCGGCACCGGATTGACCGGGCGCCTCCCGGTAGGGGTTGGGGTCCCCGACCGGCTGCTTGCCTTCCCGTATCCGGGCCAGGTCCGCATCGGCGGCCTGGGCCGCGGCCAGCAATTCCGACATCCGGTGTGCGGCGTCGGGCACGGTGTCGCGGACGAAGGTCAGGGTCGGGGTGAACCGCACCCCGGTTCCGGCGCCGACCTTGGAGCGCAGCACGCCCTTGGCCCCGTCCAATGCGGCGGCCGCGCCACCGTAGTCGGGGTCGTCCTCCAGGGACCGGCCCATCACCGTGTAGTAGAGGGTGGCGTCGTGCAGGTCGGCGGTCACCTTGGCGTCGGTGATCGTCACCCCGGCCAGCCGCGGGTCCTTGATCTCGTACTCGATCGCCGAGGCGACGATCGTGGAGATCCGCTTGGCCAGCCGGCGCGCCCGGGCCGGGTCAGCCATGGTGACCGCGCCTACACACGTGCCTTCTCCACCAGCTCGTAGGTCTCGACGACGTCGCCTTCCTTGATGTCGTTGTAGGTCAGCGTCAGACCACATTCGTAACCGTCGCGGACCTCGGTGACGTCGTCCTTCTCCCGGCGCAGCGAGGAGACCGTGAGGTTCTCGGCGACCACGACCGAATCGCGCAGCAGCCGGGCCTTGGCGTTGCGGCGCATGATGCCGGAGGTGACCAGGCAACCGGCGATGTTGCCGACCTTCGAGGATCGGAAGATCGCGCGGATCTCGGCGCGCCCCAGCTCCTTCTCCTCGAAGACGGGCTTGAGCATGCCCTTGAGCGCGCTCTCGATCTCCTCGATCGCCTGGTAGATGATCGAGTAGTACCGGATCTCCACACCGTCGCGGTTGGCCAGCTCGGTGGCCTTGCCCTCGGCGCGCACGTTGAACCCGATGATGATCGCGTCCGACGCCGATGCCAGGTTGACGTTGGTCTCGGTGATGCCACCGACACCGCGGTCGATGACCCGCAGCTGCACCTCGTCGTCGATCTGGATGCCCATCAGGGCCTCTTCCAGCGCCTCGACGGTACCGGCGTTGTCGCCCTTGAGGATCAGGTTCAGCTGGCTGGTCTCCTTCAGCGCCGAGTCCAGGTCCTCCAGCGAGATCCGCTTGCGCGACCGGGCCGCCAGGGCGTTGCGCTTGCGGGCATTGCGCTTATCGGCGATCTGGCGGGCGATGCGGTCCTCGTCGACGACGAGCAGGTTGTCACCGGCGCCGGGCACCGAGGTGAACCCGATGACCTGGACGGGCCGCGAGGGCAGCGCCGCCTCGACGTCGTCGCCGTGCTCGTCGACCATCCGCCGGACCCGGCCGTAGGCGTCGCCGGCGACGATCGAGTCGCCGACCCGCAGCGTGCCGCGTTGGATCAGCACGGTGGCGACCGGACCGCGACCGCGGTCCAGGTGCGCCTCAATCGCCACACCCTGGGCTTCCATGTCGGGGTTGGCCCGCAGGTCCAGGGCGGCGTCGGCGGTCAGCAGCACCGCCTCCTCCAGGGCCTCGATGTTGGTGCCCTGCTTGGCGGAGATGTCGACGAACAGCGTCTCGCCGCCGAACTCCTCTGGCACCAAACCGTATTCGGTGAGCTGGCCACGGATCTTGGACGGGTCGGCGCCCTCCTTGTCGATCTTGTTGACCGCCACCACGATCGGCACATCGGCGGCCTGGGCGTGGTTGATCGCCTCCACCGTCTGCGGCATCACACCGTCGTCGGCGGCCACCACCAGGATGGCGATGTCGGTGGCCTTGGCACCGCGGGCACGCATGGCGGTGAACGCTTCGTGGCCCGGGGTGTCGATGAAGGTGATCAACCGCTCGGAGCCGTCGAAGTCGACGCCCACCTGGTAGGCGCCGATGTGCTGGGTGATGCCGCCGGCCTCGGCTTCGCGCACGTTGGCCTTGCGGATGGTGTCCAGCAGTCGCGTCTTGCCGTGGTCGACGTGACCCATCACGGTCACCACCGGCGGGCGGCTCTGCAGGTCCTCCTCGTCGCCTGAGTCTTCGCCGTAGGAGAGGTCAAAGGACTCCAGCAGTTCGCGGTCCTCGTCCTCGGGCGAGACGACCTGCACCACGAAGTTCATCTCGCTGCCGAGCAGCTCGAGGGTCTCGTCGCCGACCGACTGGGTGGCGGTGACCATCTCACCGAGGTTGAACAGCGCCTGCACCAGCGCAGCCGGGTTGGCGTCGATCTTCTCGGCGAAATCGCTCAGCGACGCGCCGCGGGCCAGCCGGATGGTCTCGCCGTTGCCGTGCGGCAACCGCACGCCGCCGACGACCGGCGCCTGCATGTTCTCGTATTCGGCGCGTTTCGCCCGCTTCGACTTGCGTCCCCGCTTGGGTGCACCGCCCGGACGCCCGAACGCGCCGGCCGCGCCACCGCGCTGGCCGGGACGGCCACCGCCGCCGGGGCGGCCCCGAAAGCCTCCGGCGCCGGCGCCTGCTGGGGCACCTCCACCGCCACCGGGTCCGCCGCGGTAGTTACCGCCGGGACCGCCGCCGGGGCCGCCCGGACGGCCGCCGGGGCCACCGGGACGGCCACCGCCGCCGGGGCGCGGCGGGCCGCCGGGGCGCGCCGGGCGGCCCTGCGCGCCGAAGTTACTGGTACGGCCGGGCATATTGCCCGGTGTTGCGCCGCCGCCGGGACGCGGCATGCCGGGCCGGGGTGCACCCGGCCGCGGCGCCTGCGGGTGCGGACGCGGGATGGCGCGTTCCGCCGGCTGCGCCGACGAGAACGGGTTGTTCCCGACGCGCGGGGTCCGGGCGCCGGGCTTGGGTCCGGGCGTGGCGGGCCGAGGGCCGGGAGCCGGCGGCGGCCCGGGTTGCGGCGGGGCCGGTGGCGGCGCCGCGGGGGCGGGGGCCTCGGCGGCGGGCGCCGGCGGAGCAGACGGCTTGGCCGCGGGGGCTGCCGGAGTCGGGGCTTTGACGGCCTCGACGGCCACGCCGTCGGCGGCCGCCGGTGCAGCCTTCGGCGGTGCCGAAGCGGCGGACTTGGCGGGCGCCTTGGCCGGCTCTTCGCTCTTCGCGGCGGCTTTGCCACCGCCGAACGACTCGCGCAGGCGCCGCGCGACGGGGGCTTCCACGGTCGACGAGGCCGACTTGACGAATTCGCCCTGCTCGCTCAGCCGAGCGAGAACTTCCTTACTGGTGACACCGAGTTGCTTGGCCAACTCGTGTACGCGGGCCTTTGCCACTACATCTCCTGTCTATGAGGCGACAGCGGTGGTGGGCCGCGCCTCGGGTTTAGCTATGACGCATGGTCATCGGGACTTCACGGTGTGCTCATGTTCTTCGCTACCTGTTCTGTTGGCCGGGGCGGTGAGCCCGATCTGCTGATCGAAGTACTCCTCCACCCCGGACACATCCGGGGAACCGCTGATCCGCAGCGCGCGCACGAACGCTCGTCGCCGGGTCGCCGCTTGCAGGCACGCCGGTGCGGGATGCAGCCATGCTCCCCGTCCCGGCAGGTTGCCCGCCCGGTCAACGGTCACGGCCTCGTTGCCGTTCCCTGACACAGCGACCACCCGAAGCAACTCGACGGCCAACTCGCGTTTCCGGCATCCGACACACGTGCGCACCGGTCCCTTCGGGGAGCGGTGCGTCCGCGAGGCGGTTGTCGAAGTCTCGCGCTGGATCACGGCTCAGTCTACCCATACACCAGCGGTCGCCCGAACCACCCGATTCAAGCCCGGGCGCCGCCCCTAATGTTCCTGGGCCACGCCTCCTCCGACCTCCTGCTCGGCACCGTTGGCGCCGGGCTCGGGGGTGTCACTGCGGATGTCGATTCGCCACCCGGTGAGCCGGGCCGCCAACCGCGCGTTCTGACCCTCCTTGCCGATGGCCAGCGACAACTGGAAGTCGGGAACCACCACCCGGGCGGCTCGGGCCGTCTGGTCGATCACCGTCACCGACATCACCTTGGCCGGCGACAACGCGTTGCCGACGAAACGGGCCGGGTCCTCGTCGTAGTCGATGATGTCGATCTTCTCGCCGGCCAGCTCGCTCATCACGTTGCGGACCCGCTGGCCCATCGGGCCGATGCAGGCGCCCTTGGCGTTGAGCCCGGGGACTCCCGAAGCCACCGCGATCTTGGAGCGGTGCCCGGGCTCCCGGGCGACCGCGACGATCTCCACCGACCCGTCGGCGATCTCGGGCACTTCCAGGGCGAACAGCTTGCGTACCAGGTTCGGGTGGGTGCGCGACAGTTCGATGCGCGGTTCGCGCAGCCCGCGGGTCACACCGATCACATAACAGCGCAGCCGGTCGCCGTGCTCGTAGGCCTCGCCGGGCGCCTGCTCGGAGGGCCTGATGACGCCGTCGAAACCTTTGGCCTCGGTGCCCAGCCGCACCACGACGACGCCGCGGGCGTTCTCCCGGGCGTCGCGCTGGACGACGCCGGCGACGATGTCGCCCTCGCGCGCCGAGAATTCGCCGTAAGCCTTCTCGTTCTCGGCGTCACGCAGCCGCTGCAGGATCACCTGACGGGCGGTGGTCGCCGCGATACGCCCGAACCCCTCGGGCGTGTCGTCGTATTCGCTGATTATATTGCCGTCGGCGTCGGTCTCGCGGGCCAGCACGCGAACCATGCCGGACTTGCGGTCGACGTCGATGACCGCGTCGGCTTGGTGCCCTTCGGTATGCCGGTAGGCGGTGAGCAGCGCCGACTTGATGGTCTCCACCACCACCTCGACCGGAATGCCCTTGTCGGCCTCGATCGCGTGCAGCGCCGCCATATCGATATTCATCGGTCGGCCTCCGTTCCCGCATCGGGGGCCTGCCGGCCCGTCAACTCCAACTCACGTGCACTCGGCGCGGCGAACTCGACCTGCACCACCGCGCGCTTGATGTCGCTGAGCGGCAGCCGGCGCCGCTCCCAGTCCCGCCCGCCCCGCACCACCAGGGTCACGACGTCGTCGTCGACGTCGGCCACCCGGCCGGTCACGCCGGTCTCATCGGACAAGGTCACCTCGACCTTGCGGCCGTGCGCACGCCGGAAATGCTTGGGGGCGGTGAGCGGCCGCTGCACGCCGGGTGAGCTGACCTCGAGCACGTATCGGCCGTCGAAGGACAGGCCGTCGAGCAAATCCGACGCCGAGCGCGACAACGCCGCGGCAGTGTCAAGGTCCAGTGGGGTGTCGCCATCGGCGACCACGGTGATCCGCGGCAGCGGGGCACGGTCGTCGACCACGACGTCTTCGATCTCGTATCCGGCACGGCTGAACTCAGCATCGAGCAGCTCGATCACCTGTGTTTGCGATGGTAGCCCGGTGGCCACGGCGAGCTCCTCATCTTGAGTTGTCCGGTCGTCGCGTTCCCGCGCGCCAGGCGCACCGGGAACCAGCCACCAACGATACGCCGTGGTGTGCACACCCACAGCAAACCGGCAAAAGCACCGGCCGTGCCCTGTCGCCCCGCCACCGGCCACGTCGCGTCCGTCCGGCGGCACCGGGGTGGCAGGATGTCTCAGGTGTCCGGCCCACTGACCGCCATCGACCGGCGGCGCCTGCTGAGCGGAGCCGGGATGGTCGCGCTGATCGCCTTGGCGGCGCCGGCGTGCGGCTCGGCTCCGGCCCCGCCGGCTGTCGATGATCTGGAGGCGCAACGGCAACTGGCGCAGCACGACAGTGAGCTGGCCACCGCGGCGGCGGCGGCACTGACCCGAGCACCCGACCCCGACGCCAAGGCGCTGGCCGCGGCGCTGGACCAGGTGTCGCTCGAGCGGGCCGAACACGCCCGTGCGCTGGCCGCCGAGATCGCCCGGGCCGCGCGGCGGCCGGCGCCGGAAGCCACCGCGAGCAGCACACCGGCCGACGTGCCGGACGGGCCGGCTCCGACGGTATCCGAGGTGGTCAGCGCACTGCGTGCGGCGGCCGACAGTGCCGGCCGCTTGGCCACCACCGCCACGGGATACCGAGCCGGGCTGCTTGCCTCGGTCGCGGCGGCCTGCACGGCCTCCTACGCTGTCGCATTGGTGGTGCAGTCATGACCTCGGCCGAACCCAGTCCGCTCAGCGCGCCCGACGCCGCCCTGTGCGATGCGCTGGCCACCGAGTACGGCGTCGTCTACGGCTACGGGATGGTGTCGGCGTACTCCCTGCCGGAGCTCAACGACCTGGTGGTTCCCACGATCCGTCAGCACCGCGAGCGCCGGGATCGCACCATCGCCATGCTGACCGCTCGCTCCGTTCCGGTCCCGCAACCCGCCGCCGGCTACCAGTTGCCCATGCCGCTGACCACGTCTGACGACGCGCTGCGGCTGGCAGTCCGGATGGAGAACGACACCGCGACCGCCTGGCGCGCGGTCGTCGAGCAGGCCCGCGAACCCGCGGATCGCGAGTTCGCCGCGACCGCGCTCGGCCAAAGTGCGGTATTGGCCGCGCACTGGAACCGGGCCTTGGGGAACTGGCCGATCACCCGGGCGTTCCCCGGCGGCCAGGACTGAGCGCGACCTTTCCGATGGCGACCGCCGGGTCAGCCGGCCTCGGCGCGGACGGCCGCGAGGACCTGTCCGGCCAGGTCGGCGTCGATCGACAGCTCGCGGGTCTGCCCGGAGAAGCGGTCCCGCAGTTCGACGACCCCGTCGGCCCAGCCGCGTCCCAGCACCACGATCCACGGCACACCGAGCAGTTCGGCGTCCTTGAACTTCACCCCCGGCGAGGCCTGCCGGTCATCGAAGAGCACCTCCAGACCGAGCCGGTCCAGCTCGGCGGCCAGCTCGGTGGCGCCGGCGCGGGCGGCGTCGTCCTTGTTGGCGATCACCAGGTGCACGTCGAACGGCGCGACCTGCGCCGGCCAGCGCAGGCCCAGCTCATCGTGCTGTTGTTCGGCGATGACGGCGACCAGCCGCGACACCCCGACCCCGTAGGAGCCCATCGTCAGCCGCACCGGCCGGCCGTCCTCGCCGAGCACGTCGGCGGCGAACGCGTCGGTGTATTTGCGGCCGAGCTGAAAGATGTGGGCGATCTCGATGCCGCGGGCACTGACCAGCGTGCCCGCCCCGTCCGGAGACGGGTCACCGTCGCGGACCTCGGCGGCTTCGATGGTGCCGTCGGCGGTGAAGTCACGCCCGGCGACCAACCCGACGACGTGCTTCCCGGGAGCGTCGGCACCGGTGATCCAGCTGGTGCCGTCCACCACGCGGGGGTCGACCAGATAGCGGATACCGTTGTCTTGCAGAGCTTTCGGGCCGATGTAGCCCTTCACCAGGAACGGGTGCTCGGCGAAGTCGTCGTCGGACAGCAGGGCGTATTCGGCGGGGTCGAGCGCCGCGCCCAGTCGTTTCTCATCGACCTCGCGGTCGCCGGGCAGTCCGATGCCCAGCAGATGCCACTCCCCGCCCGGTAGCCGCACCTTGAGCAGCACGTTCTTGAGGGTGTCGGCGGCCGTGACGCTGCGGCCCAGGCCGGCGCCGTTGGCCCAGTCCACCAGGGTGGCGATGGTCGGGGTGTTGCCGGTGTCGTGCACTTTCGGCTCCGGCAGGCCCTCGATCGGCTGCGGCTGCGGGCGGGCGGTGATCACCGCCTCGACGTTGGCGGCGTAGCCGGACTCCGGGCAGCGAACGAAGGTGTCCTCGCCGACTTCGCTTTCGGCCAGGAACTCCTCGGAGGCCGATCCGCCCATCGCGCCCGAGACCGCCGAGACGATCACGTAGCGCACGCCCAGCCGGTCGAAGATGCGCTGGTAGGCGACCCGGTGCGCGCCATAGGCGGCCTGCAGTCCGGCGTCGTCCACGTCGAAGGAGTAGGAGTCCTTCATCACGAACTCGCGGCCGCGCAGGATGCCCGCCCGCGGCCGCGCCTCGTCGCGGTACTTGGTCTGGATCTGGTAGAGCACCACCGGGAAATCCTTGTAGGAGCTGTACTCCCCCTTGACCGTCAGGGTGAACAGTTCCTCGTGGGTGGGGCCGAGCAGGTAGTCGTTGTCGCGGCGGTCCTTCAGCCGGAACAGGCCCTCGCCGTACTCGGTCCAGCGGTTGGTGGTCTCATACGGTGCGCGCGGCAACAGCGCCGGGAACAGGATCTCTTGACCGCCGATGGCGTTCATCTCCTCGCGCACCACCTTCTCGATGTTGCGCAGTACCCGCAACCCCAGCGGCAGCCAGCTGTAGAGACCCGGTGCGATCGGCCGGATGTAGCCGGCCCGGATCAGCAGCTTGTGGCTGGGGACTTCGGCATCGGCGGGGTCGTCGCGCAGCGTGCGCAGGAACAGTTCGGACATCCGGGTGATCACAGGCCGAGAGCCTAACTTCTCCGTTGCGGGCGCTCCGGGAAGCCACCCTGTTCGCGGCGGCCCGTCGGCAGTCAGAGGTTGCCGGCGCCGAACGCGTCCTGGGCCTCCTGGGCATGCGCGACCTGCTTGGCCGAGTAGCCGATCAGCAGCGAGATGGCACCGACCAGCACCGCCACCCCGGCCACCCACAGCAGCCCGTAAGTGTAGCCAGCGTCCAACGCGGCGATCTGGGTGGGGCTCATGGTCTTGACCGGCATGTTGGTGCCGCCCAGATACAGCGTGCGCGAGGTGATGACGGCCTGGACGACCGCCAGCACGATCGGGCCGCCGAGGTTCTGCAGCATCAGCGCGATCGCCGAGGTCGGCCCGATCTGGTCGAAGCCCACGCCGGCGATCGCCGACAGGGTCAACGGCACCACGATGACACCGATCCCGAGTCCACCGAGCACGATCAACGTCACGAAGTTCGGGAAGTACGCAATGTCCCGGTCGATCGTCGATCCGTAGATCATCGCGCCCAGCAACACGACGCCACCGGAGATCACCAGCACCCGGGGCGGGAACAACCGGACCAGCTGCGACGACACCCCGAGACCGACGCCCAGCCCGATGACGAACGGGATGAACCCGACGCCGGCGCGCAACGCCGAATAGCCCATCAGATCCTGCACGTACAGCCCGATGGTCACGGTCAAGGTGAACAACACCCCGCCCGCCAGGAAAATGGCCGCGAAGGTGAGCAACCGGTTGCGGTCCCGGAACAGGCTGAACGGCACCACCGGGTTCTCCGCGGTACGTTCCACCAGCGCAAAGGCCAACAGCGCGACTACCGCCACCACCCCCGAGCCGATGGTGATCACCGAGATCCAGCCCTTCTCGGGACCGATCGTGAACGCGAACACCGCGGCGGTGCAGCCCAGCGTCGCCAGCAGCGCCCCGGCGGCATCCAGCTTCATGCGCTCGCGCTGGGTCTCGGTCAGCGCGGTCCGGGCCAGGTAGATCATCAGCACGCCGATCGGCACGTTGATCCCGAACGCCAGCCGCCACGACACCTCGGTCAGTGCACCGCCGGCCACCAGACCCATCACCGAGCCGACGGCGGTCATGGCGCCGAACACCGCGGTGGCAGCGTTGCGGGCCGGCCCCTTCGGGAACGTGGTGGCGATCAGCGCCAGCGCGGTGGGCGAGGCGATGGCCGAACCGACGCCCTGCAGCAGCCGGGCGATCACCAGCGTGGGGGCATCCCAGGCGGCCGCGCACAGCACCGAGGCGATGGTGAACAGCGCGACGCCGCTGATGAAGGTGCGTTTGCGGCCGATGGTGTCGCCGAGGCGACCACCGAGCAGCATCAGCCCGCCGAAGGTCAGCACGTAGGCACTGATCACCCAGCCGCGGCCGGCATCGGACAGACCGAGGTCGTTCTGGATCTTGGGAAGCGCGACGATCGCAATGGTGCTGTCCATCGTGGCCAGCAGTTGCATGCCCCCGATGGCAATCACGGCGTAGATGAAACGACGAGAGGGCAGCATGGATGAGATATACCTGCTCGTGCGGCTAACGATGTCCGATTCCTGACGAGTCGGGGAAGCGGCCCCGGCGGCGTCTGCCGGCCACTGCGTGGTCGCCCGTCCTGCATCGTCGAGAGCAGTCATAACGGGCTACCCTACAGTAATATTAAGAGATGTTTAAACCCCGAAGCCCGCGACTGCCCCGATAACGACGATCGCAGGAGGTCGGATGCCCTCCGCGCGGATCTTTTCGGGCGCGTCGGCCAGCGTGGCTCGGAGCGTGTGCTGCGCGGGGGTGGTCCCGTGCTGAACCACCAGCACCGGAGTATCGGCAGGTCGGCCGCCTTTTTGCAGTACCGCGCTGAACTGCTCGATACGTTCGACGGCCATCAGCAACACGATGGTGCCACGCATCGCGGCCAGTGCATCCCAATTCACTAACGATTCCGGGTCATCGGGGGCGATATGGCCGCTGACCACCACGAATTCGTGGTTCACCGCCCGGTGCGTGACCGGGACGCCGGCCTGCGCCGGCACCGCTATGGCACTGGTCACACCCGGTACCACCGTCACCGGAATCCCGGCGTCGGTGCAGGCCAGGACTTCTTCGTACCCGCGCGCGAACACGAACGGGTCGCCGCCCTTGAGTCGCACCACGAACTTGCCAGCCGCGGCACGTTCGATCATCAGCGCGTTGATGGCGTCTTGGGCCATCGCCCGGCCGTAGGGGATCTTGGCAGCGTCGATGACTTCGACGTGCGGCGGCAGTTCGGCGAGCAGTTCGGGCGGCGCGAGCCGGTCGGCCACCACGACGTCGGCGTGCGACAGCATGCGCCGGCCGCGCACCGTGATCAGTTCCGGATCGCCGGGGCCACCGCCGACCAGGGCCACGCCCCCGCGGACCACGTCGGAGGTCGCCTCGACGTCCATAGCGATCAGACCGGACTGCAACGCCTCCCGGATCGCCGAACGGATCGCCGCCGACCGACTGTGCTCGCCGCCGGCCAGCACCCCCACCGACAGGCCGGCGTAACTGAAGCTGGCCGGGGTGACCGCCGATCCCTCGACGGCGAGATCAGCGCGCACACAGAAGATTCGGCGACGGTCGGCCTCGGCGACCACGGCGGCGTTGACATCCGGGTCATCGGTGGCCGCAATCGCGTACCAGGCATCGGTGAGATCTCCATCCCGGTACGCGCGCGACACCAGCGTGATGCCGGGCTTGCGCTCCCCCAACGCCTCGACCGACGGGGTCGCGCCGGGCGCGATCACCACCACCTGGGCGCCGCTGTCCACCAACAACGGCAGCCGCCGCTGTGCGACGCCTCCCGCGCCCACCACCACGACCTTGCGTCCGGCCAGCCGCAGCCCGACCAGATATGGGTTCTCGGTCACGCGATAACTCTAAGGCTGGCCGTCGGACGCCGGACGCAGCGCAAGCTGTCGGGTCCCCCACTCCCACACCTGCTCGAAGAGGGCGGGCTCCTCGGCGAGCCGCACACCCAGCGACGGGACCATCTCCTTCAGCGTCGGCAGCCAGCCCGCGAACCGGCTCGGGAAGCAGCGCGCCAACACGTCCAGCATGGCCGGCACCGCGGTCGACGCTCCCGGCGAGGCGCCCAGCAGGCCCGCGATGCTGCCGTCGGCGGCATGCACGATCGTGGTGTCGAACTCCAGGCGGCCACGGCGGATCACCTGCACCCGCTGGCCGGCCCGGATCGGTGACCAGTCCCCGTCGAGCGCATCCGGCACGAAGTCGCGCAGCGCAGCCGGCCGCGCGGCGGGGCCTCGCCGCAGTTGACCGAGGAGGTAGCCGACCAGTTTCCGCTCCCGGATCCCCGCACCCAGCAGTGACGCAGCGTTGTCGAAGCGCAGCGATCGGGGCAGCTCCGTGGCCCGGCCGTGCTTGAGGAATCTCGGCGACCAGCCCGCGAACGGCCCGAACAGCAGCCACGGGGCACCGTCGACCACCCTGGCGTCCAGGTGCGGGGCCGTCGTCGCGGGGGCGCCGGCCGCCGGGGCGCCGTACACCTTGGCGCGGTGGGCGGCGACCAGCTCCGGGACCTCGCTGCGCAGGAACACCCCGCCGATCGGGAATCCGCCGAAGCCACGGATCTCGGAGATGCCCGAGCGCTGAAGCAGTCCCAGCGTGGCTCCGCCCGCCCCGGCGAAGACGAATTTGGCTCGCAGCCTGTGTCTTTCGCCGGTGTGGCGGTCGGTGAGGCCCAGCGTCCAGCCACCGTCGGACTCTCGGCGGATTGTGCGCACCTCGTGGCCGAACAGCGTCTCGGTGCCGTGGCGCACGCCGTAGCCGATCAGTTGCCGTGCCAGCGCGCCGAAATCGACGTCGGTGCCGTCGGGCGACCAGTCCAGCGCCACCGGCTCGCCGGGACTCCGGCCGGCCGCCATCAGCGGCAGCCGCGCCGCGAACTCATCGAAGTCGGTGATGAACTCGGCTCCGGCAAACAACGGGTTTCCGGCCAGCGCGCGGTGGCGGCGACGCAGCTGATCGACACCGTCGGCGCCGTGGGCGAAGCTGACGTGCGGGACCGGGTGCACGAAGTCACGCGGCCGGCCGAGCAGCCCATGTTGCACCGCGTAGGCCCAGAACTGGCGGGTCACCTGAAATTGCTCGTTGACACGGATCGCCTTCTCCGGCGCGTAGAACAGCTCGCACAGGCCCGCATGGCCGGTGCCGGCGTTGTTCCAGGGGTCGCTGCTCTCGGCAGCGGCGGTGTCCAGCCGCTCGATCACGGTGATCGAGGCGCCCGGCTCCAGCCGGCGCAGTATCGCCCCCAGCGTGGCACTCATGATGCCCGCACCGATCAGCGCCATATCCGTCTGAAGCGGTTTGGACACGTTAGGCAGCCTAGCCACGATGGCGGTGAACCGCGGCGCCCGGTTGCGGGCGCACTTGCGCCCGGCTCGGCTCGCCCACCGTTTAGGCTGACGCCATGGAAAGCTACGATCTGGCGATCATCGGAACCGGTTCGGGCAACAGCATTCTCGACGAGCGTTACGCCGACAAGCGGGTGGCGATCTGCGAGCAGGGCACCTTCGGCGGCACCTGCCTGAACGTGGGGTGCATCCCGACGAAGATGTTCGTCTACGCCGCCGAGGTGGCCGCGACGGTGACCCGAGCGGCGCGCTACGGGGTGGACGCCCGCATCGAGAAGGTCCGCTGGAACGACATCGTCTCGCGCGTCTTCGGCCGCATCGACCCGATCGCCACCGGCGGCGAGGAGTATCGCCGCAGCCTGCCGAACGTCGACGTCTACGACCAGCACACCAGGTTCGCCCCGGTCGGTTCCGATGGCGGATACGTGCTGCGCACCGCCGGCGGCGAGCAGTTCAGCGCCGCGCAGGTGGTGATCGCCGCCGGAGCGCGGTCCTGGATTCCGCCGGTGATCGCCGACAGCGGGGTGCACTACTACACCAGCGATGACGTGATGCGGATGGCCGAGTTGCCCGAGCATCTGGTGATCATCGGCGGTGGTTTCATCGCCGCCGAATTCGCGCACGTCTTCTCCGCCTTGGGTGTCCGGGTCACGGTGGTGATCCGCGGCTCGACATTGCTGCGACACTGCGATGAGACCGTCGCCGAGCGGTTCACCCGGATCGCCGCGGGCAAGTGGGAGTTGCGCTCGCAGCGCAACGTGGTCGCCGCCCGCCAGGAAACACCCGCCCACACCGGCGTCATTCTGGAACTCGACGACGGGTCGATCCTGCGGGCCGATGCGTTGCTGGTGGCAACCGGCCGGGTTCCCAACGGCGATCTGTTGGAGGCCGGGCAGGCCGGCATCGACATCGCCGGCGGCCGGGTGGTGGTTGACAAGTATCAACGAACCACGGCGCGCGGTGTTTTCGCGCTCGGCGATGTCTCCTCCCCCTATGAGCTCAAACACGTCGCCAACCACGAGGCCCGGGTGGTACAGCACAACCTGCTGTGCGACTGGGATGACGTCGACGCGATGCGGATCACCGATCACCGTTACGTGCCGTTCGCGGTGTTCACCGACCCACAGATCGCCGCGGTCGGATTGACCGAGAACCAGGCGCGGGCAAAGGGACTCGACATCTCGGTGAAGATCCAGGACTACGGCGACGTCGCCTACGGCTGGGCCATGGAGGACACCACCGGGTTCGTCAAACTGATCGCCGAACGCGGCACCGGGCGGCTACTCGGTGCGCACATCATGGGTTATCAGGCGTCGTCGATCGTCCAGCCGTTGATCCAGGCCATGAGCTTCGGGCTGACCGCGGCAGATATGGCCCGCGGCCAATACTGGATCCACCCGGCACTGCCGGAGGTCGTCGAGAACGCGCTGCTCGGCCTGGAATGAGGCCGGTGTGCCGATAGGAGAGAGCGATGAAGTCCACCCTGCTGTCCCGGCGCGACCTGGATTTTCTGCTCTTCGACTGGCTGCGGATCGATGAGCTGACCCGCCGTGGCCGGTTCGCCGAGCACTCCCGAGAGACGTTCTCCGACACGCTGGATCTGTGCGAACAGTTGGCGACACGCTATTTCGCCCCGCACAACAAGCAGAGCGACGCCCACGAACCCACCTTCGACGGGACGAAAGTCACCATCATCGGCGAGGTCAAGGAGGCACTGGCGGCCTGCGCCGACGCTGAGTTGATCGGCATGGCCATGGATTATGACCTCGGCGGTGCGCAACTGCCGGCAACAGTGGCCCAGGCCGGGTTCGCCTGGTTATTCGCCGCCAACGTCAGCACCGCGGGCTATCCGATGCTGACCATGGCGAACGCAAACCTGCTCGCCAGGTTCGGCAGCGAAGAACAGATCGCCGCCTTCGTCAAACCCATGCTCGCCGGCCGCTTCTTCGGGACCATGTGCTTGTCGGAGACCCAAGCCGGATCATCGCTGGCCGACATCACCACCCGCGCGGAACCGCGCGCCGATGGCACATTTCGGCTGTTCGGGTCGAAGATGTGGATCTCCGGTGGAGAACACGAACTGAGCGAAAACATCGTCCACCTGGTGTTGGCCAAGATCCCGGGCGGTCCGGCCGGCACCAAGGGGATCTCGCTGTTCATCGTGCCGAAGTATCTGGTGGAGCGCGACGGCGCACTGGGTGAGCGCAACGACGTCGTCCTGGCCGGGCTCAACCACAAGATGGGTTATCGCGGAATCACCAACACCGTGCTCAACTTCGGGGAGGGCGGCCATCGGCCCGGTGGCGAGCCGGGCGCGGTCGGCTACCTGGTCGGGTCCGAGCACCGCGGGTTGAGCTACATGTTCCACATGATGAACGAGGCCAGGCTGGGGGTGGGTATGGGCGCGATCGCGCTCGGCTACACCGGCTACCTGAAGTCGCTCGACTACGCCCGCAGCCGACCGCAGGGACGTCCGGTGACGGCGAAAGATCCGGCGGCGCCGCAGATTCCGATCGTCGAGCACGCCGATGTCAAGCGGATGCTGCTGGCGCAGAAGTCCTATGTCGAGGGCGCGTTGGCGTTGGCGCTGTACTGCGCACGGCTGGTCGACATCTCCCACACCGCAGAATCCGATCAGGAGCTCGAGCACGCCACCGCGCTGCTGGACATCCTCACCCCGATCGCCAAGAGCTGGCCGTCGCAGTGGTGTCTGGCCGCCAATGACCTGGCCATCCAGGTGCACGGCGGCTACGGCTACACCCGCGAGTACGACGTCGAACAGCACTACCGGGACAACCGGCTCAACCCGATCCACGAGGGCACCCACGGCATCCAGAGCCTGGACCTGTTGGGACGCAAGGTGGTACAGCACAACGGTGCCAGCCTGTCCGCCCTGCACCGGGCCATGACCGACACCATCACCGCCGCTCGGCAGGCCGGTGGCGAATCAGCCCATCTCGCAGCGCAGCTCGACGCCGTCGTTCAGCGGCTGGTCGCGGTCACCGGGAGCATGTTCGCCGCCGGCGACCTCGATGCCGCACTGGCCAACAGCGCGATCTACCTGGAGGCCTTCGGCCATGTGGCGATCGCCTGGATGTGGCTGGAGCAGCTGCGGGCCGCTGCGGGCCGCGCCGGGGACTTCTTCGAGGGCAAACGCCAGGCGGCCCGGTATTTCTTCCGCTACGAACTGCCCAAGACCGGACCCCAGCTCGACCTGCTGGAGAGCCTGGACCGCACCACCTTGCAGATGCGCCCAGAGTGGTTCTGACGCGCTAGCCGAGAGACGCGAGGATCTGGCCGATGCCGAATCGAAACCGGGCCTCGTAGTCTGCTGAGAGGAAATCATCCAGTACCGCATGCAGATTGGGGAAATCCTTCTCGGTCACGACATCCGGTAGACCGCTCGGCAAGGCATCGGGCGCCCGCTGCTCCTCCTGGACCAGGCCCAGGGTGAAGTAGAAGAGGCTCCACGCGGTCCAGGCCGCCGGCTTGGCCGCGACTCCACCGCTCCGCAGCACCGCGACCAACCGGTCGCCGAAGGCCAACGTCGCCGGTAGGGCCGGGAAGGTCCCGGCAACGACAACCGCACCGTCACGGTGTCGCAGCATCGCCTGGCGGAGCCGACCCAGCAACTGAGCCGCCCGCCTGCGCCAGTCGCCGTGTAACTGGTCCGCCTCCGCCTCCCCCACGATTGCGTCGGCCATCAGTTCGAGCAGCCGCCCTTTGGTGCCGATGTGCCACATCACGGTGTTCATGCTGACGTCGAGTTCCGTTGCTATCGCGCGCGTCGAGAGCTTCGCGATTCCCTGTCCGTCCAGGACGACGAACGCCGCCCGCACCACATCGTGAACACCGAGGCCGGCCCGCGCCCGGACGACACCTTGATTCTTGGTCACTGACCAAGTATACAAGGGAGTTGTATTTCTTGGTCAGCGATAGAGAGGAGAGGTCCGTGCCGGCCGACCCGACCTTTGATGCCATGTACCGCGATGAGCAGACCGACGCCGGAACGGTTCCCTGGGATATCGGCGGCCCTCAGCCGGCGGTGCAGGAACTCGTAGCCCACGGCGCGTTGCGCGGCGAAGTGCTGGATCCGGGCACCGGCCCCGGCCATCACGCAATCCATTTCGCCGCGCGGGGATACACAGCCACCGGTGTCGACGCCTCGCCGGCAGCGGTCGAGCACGCCCGGCGCAATGCCGAGCGCGCGGGAGTGACCGTGGACTTCCGGGTCGCCGACGCGACCCGGCTGGCCGACTTCGAAGGCCGGTTCGACACCGTCGTCGACAGCGCGTTCTATCACGTGTTCGCGCACGACGAGGAGTTGCAGGCGCGCTACATCCGGGCGCTGCACTTCGCTACCGCTCCCGGCGCGCGGTTGTTCATGTTCGAACTCGGACGACACAACCTCAACGGCTTGCAGTTCGACGGCCTGCCGGCGAATAACTTCGGCCGGCTGCTCGGCGAGAACGGTTGGCGTCTCGATTACCTCGGGACCTCCACCTACGTCGGCGCTTTCGGCCCGCGAGCGTTGGCATTCCTTTCGCGGCTGGACTCCGACGATGGTGTCGCACCGCAGATGAAGGGGCTGCCGGATCAGTTGGGGGCGTTGGAACCGCCACTGGACAACCACCGCGTCCACCTGCCGATGTGGTCGGTGGTCGCCAGCCGACTGACCTAACCGCCGTCGGCCTCGTGTGTCACTGTGTTCACTTGTGCCACTGTGGTTTTGGTTGTGGATGGTTTCTGCGGAGTGTCGGTGCGGATCGCTAGAATTAGCACATGCGTTCGAGTGATCGGGAAGAAATCGTCGAGGCGTTCGACGCTCTTTCGGCCGATCTGGATAAGGCCCTGGAGCTGGACTTCTCGGCACTGACCCCACGCGAATGCCTGGCACTGCTACAGCGCTGCGAGACACTGCGCCGCCGGCTACCGGCGGTGGAGCATCCGATGGTCAACCACGTCGCCGCCACCGACCCCGAGGAACTGGGCGGCAAACCTCGCTGGGTGCTCGCCGACGAACTCGGCATCACCCGCGGGGAGGCCGGGCGCCGCATCGACGAGGCCGCCGACCTGGGACCGCGACGCACCCTGACCGGACAACCCCTGGCTGCGGTGCTGCCCGCGGTGGCCACCGCCCAACGCAAAGGGCGACTCGGGGCCGAGCACATCGCGGTGATCCGCGCCCTGTTCGACTACCTGCCCGACAGCATCGATGCGGGCACACTGGCCCAAGCCGAACAACATCTCGCCGATCTGGCCGCCCACCATCGGCCCGACGAACTTGCCAAACTCGCCCAACGCGTCGCCGACTACCTGCGCCCCGACGGCAACCACACCGACAACGAGCAACGCGCCAAACGACGCGGCATCACCCTGGGCCCCCAAGACCGCGACGGCATGACCGCCATCAAAGGCCACCTCGACCCCCACGCCCGCGCCGCCCTCGATGCCGTGCTGGCCCACTGGGCCGCCCCGGGCAGGTGCAACCCCGCCGATGAGACCCCGTGCCGATCCGGCACCCCCTCACAAGCCCATATCGACAACGACCGCCGCTCAGCGGCGCAACGCAACCACGACGCCCTGGCAGCCATGGCCACCAACCTGCTGGCCTCCGCTGAACTGGGCAGCCACCACGGGCTGCCCGCCACCATCGTCGTGTCGCTGAGCCTGGCCGAACTCGAAGCCGCCGCCGGCAAAGCCACCACCGCCGGCGGCACCTGGCTGCCCCTGCACGACGTGATCGCACTGGCCTCCCACGCGCACCACTACCTCCGCATCTACGACGGCGCCAAACAGATCGCGCTGTTTCACACCAAACGACTCGCCACCCCCGGGCAACGCTTGGTGCTCTACGACACCGAACGCGGCTGCACCCACCCCGGCTGCACCGTGCCCGCCCAACTCACCGAGGTCCACCACAACCACGACTACGCCCAGCACCCCCGCACCGACATCGACGACCTCACCCTGCGCTGCGGCCCCCACCACCGACTGCTGTCCAACGGCTGGCGCACCCGCAAACGCGCCGACGGGGTAACCGAGACGCTGCCCCCCGCCCACCTCGACCGCGGCCAACCCCGCACCAACAGCTACCACCACCCCGAGAAACTGCTACGCGACAGCGCCAACGACGACGATGGCCCCTAATCAGCGGATTACAGCGGCGTCACATACGCCGAGCTGATCCCGCCGTCGACCAGAAACGTCGAGCCGGTGATGAACGAGGCGTCGTCGCTGGCCAGGAACGCCACCGCGGCCGCGATCTCCTCCGGCTCGGCGAACCGGCCCACCGGTACGTGCACCAGCCGGCGCGCCGCGCGCTCCGGGTCGGCGGCGAACAACTCCTGCAGCAGTGGAGTGTTCACCGGTCCGGGGCACAGGGCGTTGACCCGGATGCCCTGGCGGGCGTACTGCACGCCGAGCTCGCGCGACATGGCCAGCACGCCGCCCTTGGAAGCCGTGTAGGAGATCTGTGAGGTGGCCGAACCCATCACCGCCACGAACGATGCGGTATTGATGATCGAGCCGCGTCCGGCCGGCGCCATGTGTCGCAGCGCAGCCCGGCAGCACAGGTAGACCGACTTCAGGTTGACGTCCTGAACACGTTGCCAGGCCGGCAATTCGGTGGTTTCGATCAGGTCGTCGTCGGGCGGCGAGATGCCGGCGTTGTTGAAGGCGATGTCGACCGCGCCGAAGGTCTGCGCCGCGGTGTCGAACAGCGCGTCGACCTGCTCCTGGTCGGAGACGTCGACCGGGAGGAACAGACCGTCCAGTTCTTCGGCGACCGCGGCGCCCGCCGAGGGGTCGAGGTCACCGACCACGATGCGGGCACCCTCGGAGCGCATGCGCCGGGCGGCCGCGAGGCCGATTCCGCCACCGGCACCGGTCACCACGGCGACGCGCCCGGCCAGGCGTTGGGTCAGGTCGGTCACTCACTTCTCCTTCACTGCGATGAACACGTTCTTGGTGTCGGTGAAGGCCAGCGGGGCATCCGGCCCCAGCTCACGGCCCAGCCCCGATTGTTTGAAGCCGCCGAACGGTGTGTTGAAGCGCACCGACGAGTGCGAATTCACCGACAGATTGCCGGCTTCCACCGCGCGCGACATCCGCAGCGCCCTCGACAGGTCGTCGGTCCAGATCGAACCCGACAGCCCGTAGACGGTGTCGTTGGCCAGCGCCACCGCGTCGGCCTCATCCTCGAACGGCAGTACCGTCACCACCGGGCCGAAGATCTCCTCGGTGACGCAGCGGTCATCACGTGCCGGGGTCAGCACCGTCGGCGGGAACCAGAATCCCGGGCCGTCGGGCGCCCGGCCGCGGAAGGCGACCGGCGCGTCGTCGGGAACGTAGGAGGCCACCTTCTCCCAGTGCGGTCGTGAGACCAGCGGGCCCATCTCGGTGTCACGCGAGGCGGGGTCGCCAACCACGACACCGGCGACCGCGGGCTCGAGCAGCTCCATGAAACGGTCGTAAACACTTGCCTGCACCAGGATCCGGCTGCGGGCGCAGCAGTCCTGCCCGGCGTTGTCGAACACCCCGTAGGGTGCGGTGGCCGCCGCCTGCTCCAGGTCGCAGTCGGCGAACACGATGTTGGCGCTCTTGCCGCCCAACTCCAGCGTGACCCGTTTGACGCCGGGCGCCGCGGCCGCCAGCACCCGGGTGCCGGTGACGGTGGAACCGGTGAACACGACCTTGGCCACACCCGGGTGGGTGACCAGGCGCTCCCCCACCTCGGCGCCGGGTCCCGGTAGCACCTGCAGCAGATCAGGGTCCAAGCCGGCGTGAACGGCCAACTCCGCCAACCTGATCGTGGTCAGCGGGGTCCACTCGGCCGGCTTGATCAGCACCGCGTTGCCGGCGGCCAGCGCCGGGGCGAACCCCCACGCTGCGATCGGCATCGGAAAGTTCCACGGGGTGATGATGCCGACCACGCCGAGCGGCTCGTGGAAGGTGACGTCCAGCCCGCCGGCCACCGGTATCTGCTGACCGGACAACCGTTCCGGGCTGGCCGCGTAGAACTGCAGCACGTCGCGGACATGCCCGGCCTCCCATTCGGCGGCCGACACCGGATGACCGGCGTTGCTCACCTCGAGGGCGGCCAGCTCGTCGACGTGGGCGTCGACTGCCGCGGCGAAGTCCCGCAACGCCGACGCCCGCGCGGCCGGCGCCGACCGCACCCACCGCCGCTGCGCGGCCTGCGCGCGGCCCACCGCATCGTCGACCGCGGCGGCGTCGACGTGCTCGACGGAGCCGAACGCCGCCCCGGTGGCCGGGTTGATGAGGTCGTGTGTCGTCATCGGTTCACCCGCGCCGCCACATAGTCGCGCGCCGCGTCCACGATCGCGGTGAACAGCCGCAGATCGTCCAGCGACGCCTCCGGATGCCACTGGACCGCGAGCACGAAGTCCTCTCCGGGAAGCTCGATCGCCTCGATGACACCGTCGTCATCGCGCGCACTGACCACCAGCTTGTCCCCCAGCTCGGCGATCGCCTGGTGGTGGTAGCACTGCACCTGGCAGGTCTCGCCCAGCAAGTCGGCCAGTCGGGTGCCCGCCACGGTGCGCGCCGGCATCGGGGTGAACACGCCGTTGCCGGCCCGGTGGCCGCCACTGCCGAGCACGTCGGGTAGATGCTGATGCAACGTCCCGCCGAGTGCGACATTGAGCACCTGGGCGCCGCGGCAGATGCCCAGCACCGGCAGCCGGCGCCGAAGCGCCTCGGCGAGCAGCGCGAACTCCCAGGCGTCACGCGTGGCGTCGGGCTGATCGGTCTCGGCGTGCGGCGGCTGGCCGTAGCCGGCCGGGTCGAGGTCTCGGCCCCCGGTGATCACCAGACCGCAGATGCCGTCGAGCACCCGAGCGGCGATCTGGGGTGTCACCGGCTGCGGCGGCAGCAGCACCGCGATACCACCGGCGGCGGTGACGCCCTCGAGGTAGGCGGCGGGCAACAGCCCCGCCCGCGCATCCCACACCCCGAACCGCGCCCGGTCCAGGTAGCTGGTCAGTCCGATCACCGGGCCGACCGGTTCACGCGGTTCAGAACCTCTCAAAGCCCCGAACCCTTTCCCAGTCGGTCACCGCGGTGTTGAAGGCGTCCATCTCCACCCGGGCGCCGTGCAGGTAATGCTCGACCACGTCGTCACCGAACGCCTTGCGCGCCACCGCCGATTCGGCGAACGCCGCGGCTGCCTCGGCGAGCGTGGTGGGCAACTGTGGCAGTCCGGCGCGATAGGCGTCACCATCGACCGGGTCCGGAAGTTCCAGATCGTTGTCGATCCCGTGCAGGCCGGCCGCGATCAGCGCCGCCACCGCCAGGTAGGGGTTGACGTCACCGCCGGGCACCCGGCACTCCACCCGCAGCGAGTCACCGCCGCCGATGACCCGCAGGGCGCAGGTGCGATTGTCCAGGCCCCACCCGATCACGGTCGGCGCGAAGCTGCCGCCGACGAACCGTTTGTAGGAATTGATGTTCGGCGCGTAACACAGCGTCAGCTCAGCCAGGGTGGCGAGCTGGCCGGCCAGGAAGCTGCGAAACAACCCCGACATGCCGTGCGGTGCCGCCGGGTCGGCGAACACCGCCTCGCCGTCGGCGCTGCGCAGCGACAGGTGCACATGGCAGCTGTTGCCTTCGCGTTCGTCGAATTTGGCCATGAACGTCAGGCTCTTGCCGTGTTGGTCGGCGATCTCCTTGGCGCCGCTCTTGTAGACGCTGTGGTTGTCGCAGGCGACCAGCGCCTCCTCGTAGCGGAAGGTGATCTCCTGCTGGCCGGTGTGGCACTCCCCCTTGACGCCCTCGCAACGCATGCCGGCGCCGGCCATGCCCAACCGGATGTCACGCAGCAGCGGTTCCAGCCGGGCACCGGCGACCAGACCGTAGTCCGCGTTGTAGTCGGTCGCCGCTGTCAAGCCGCGATAACCTGCGGCCCATGCCTGCCGGTAGCTGTCGTCGAAGACCAGGAACTCCAGTTCCGTTGCGGCGTAGGCGACCAGCCCGCGTTCGGCCAACCGTGCGAGCTGAGCGGTCAGGATCTGGCGGGGCGACACCGCGACCTGGCTGCCATCGGGCCAGCGGGCATCGGCGAGAACGTGGGCGGTGCCGGGCAGCCACGGGATGCGTCGCAGCGTGGCGAAGTCGGGTCGCAGCACCAGATCGCCGTAGCCGGTTCCCCAGTCGGCGATCGGGTAGCCGGGGACGGTGTTCATCTCGACGTCGACGGCGAGCAGGTAGCTGCAGCATTCCACGCCGTGGCCGGCGACCTCGTCGAGGAAGTGCTGCGCCGCGACCCGCTTCCCGACCAGCCGGCCCTGCATGTCGGTGAATGCCACCACGACGGTGTCGATATCGCCGGACCCGACCAGTTGCTGCAGTTCGATCTGGGACAGCATCGTTGGCCGGGTCATAGTGCTCCTTCGCCGACGACGGTCCCCCTGACAGTTGAGTGCTGTCAGGCTACCCGCCCGCCGTCAGCCGATGGCCTCCAGCCGACGGAATTGCTGGGACCGGTAGCAGTCGGCACAGGTCGACCGGCGGATCTTGCCGCTGGTGGTGATCGGTAACGAGCCGGGCGCCACCAGCACCAGATCGGCCACCCGGACCCCGTGCAATCGCGAAACCTCCGCCGCCACTTCCCGTTTCAGGGTCTGCATCCGCTGAGATTCCTCGTCGGGATTGCCCCGGCTCTTGACTTCGGCGATGACGACCAGCTGCTCGCGGCCGTCCCGGCTGACCGGGACGGCAGCCACCCGGCCGCCGGTGAGCTCCTGCACCGTGGCCTCGATGTCGTCGGGGTAGTGGTTGCGGCCATCAACGATCAACAGATCCTTGATACGGCCGACGACCAACAGCTCACCGTCGTGGATGACGCCCAGATCCCCGGTGCGCAACCAGGGTCCCGTAGGGGTGCCCGGGGTCGGAACGTCGAGCCGCCCCCCGAAGGTGCGTTCGGTCGCCTCCGGGTTGTGCCAGTAGCCGCTGGCGACGTTGGGCCCGTGGATCCAGATCTCGCCCACCTTGCCCGCGGGGTTCTCGGTACGGCTGTCGGGGTCGACGATCCGCACCGTGCAGGCGCGCGGGGCACCGATGCTGACCAGGTCGGCGCCCGCGGGGCTGACCTCGGCGGTGCCGACCACCAGTTTCTCGTAGTCGAGCCGGACCGTCACCGGCCGATGCGTGCGCGGCGCCGATGCCACGTAGACCATCGCCTCGGCCAGCCCGTAGGAGGGTGCCAGGGCGTTGGCCGGCAGGTTGAAGCGGGCGAATCGCTCGGTGAAGCGGCGGATCGTCGCCGCGTGGATGCGCTCGCTGCCGCTCAAGATGGTGTGCACCCCGCCGAGGTCGAGTCCGGCCATGTCGTCGTCGGTCGTGCGTCGCGAGGCCAGCTCGAACGCGAAGTTCGGCCCGGCGGTGAACGAACAGGGGTTGCCGGCGAGCTGCTGCATCCACCGGGCCGGCTTCTGCAGGAAGGCGATCGGACTCATGATCACCGAGTGGCGGCCCAGCGTGACGGCGCCCATGACGCCGAGCAGCAGCCCCATGTCGTGGTAGAACGGCAGCCACGACACCAGGGTGGTGTCGGCCGGTGCCACTCCCCCGTCGTCGCCGAAGTAGTCGGCCAGGACCTGCTCGATGTTGGCGAACACGTTCCGGTGCGAGACCACCACGCCTCGCGGCGAACCGGTCGAGCCCGAGGTGTACTGCAGCAGCGCGGTCTTGGTGGTGAGCGCGCCGGCACCGTTCCAGCCGGCGGGCGAGTCGAGGTCGAGCAGATCCACCTCGATGATCGCCGGCGGGTTGCCCCCGACGGCGCTCACGCAGGCGTTGATGTCACCGGCCACGGCCGATGTGGTCAGCACCGCGGCTGGGGCGCAGTCCTTCAGCGCCGCGGTGACGCGTTCGTCGCGGCTGCCGAACGCCGGCACCGGTAGCGGGACCACGATGCAGCCGGCCTCCATCGCGCCGAAGAAGGCGGCGATGTATTCCAGGCCCTGCGGCGCCAGTAACGCGACGCGGTCGCCCGGCGAAGCCACCGCGGCCACCTCGACGGCGACCGACTCCGTGCGCCGCAGGATCTGCGGCCACGTCAGGGTCTCTGCGTAGCCCGCTTGATCGACGTCGTAGTCGATGAAGGTGAACGCCGGCCGGTCCGGCCATTGCTGAGCCCGTTCACGCAGCAGTGCCGGTATCGAATGCCCCCACGACAACACTTCTTACCCCCAGATTTGTGCTATTCGATTTTTCCGAACGCGGCGGCCCCCGATGCCGCACGGCGATGCCGAACTTACTCTTGACGCCAGCCTCTACCAGGTACTGGCCCGCAACACGATCTCCATCGCGAGTTGCGCGGTGAACTCACTCGCGCTGCGGCGCCCGGGAAGCATCACCAGCCGGTGTTCGCCGTAGACGAACCGCTGGCTGGCTTCGGCCACCGAAGCGGCGGCGCGGGAACTGACCAGCACGGTGGTGTTGATCTCCACCGGCGGGCAGCGTTCGTCGCGGATCGCCCCGCCCAGATCCGGTGCCCGCGGATGTCCGCGGTCGAGTACCACCAGGCCGGTGAACCGGTCCGGGCGGGTGGCCGCGAGCTCCCAGGCGTTGTCACCACCGCTGCGGTCGCCCACCAGTACCCCGCATTGGACTCCCAGCGAATCCAGGATGCCCACCACGGCCTTGGGTGTCAGTCGCGAGTCGGCGCCGATCACGATGGTTCGCAACGACGCAGTGTGCAGCCGTTGACAGACCGCCTCGTAGGCGGTCAGCGGGTGTTGGGCCGCCGCGAGCATGACCACGACCGGCCCGTTGTGCGGGCCGGCGACATCGATCGGGATCGGAAACCCGTCGATGGTCATCATCGTGCCCGGCATTTTCGCAACGCTACCGCCAGCGGGGCCGCATTGGGCGGTTTTGACAGGCCCTCAGCAGCTCAACAGAAACGGCGGTGACGTCACGGAAGTGTCAGGATCTCGGCCCCGTCATCGGTGACCACCAAGGTGTGCTCGAACTGCGCAGTCCACTGCCCGTCGCTGGTGACGACCGTCCAGTCGTCATCCCAGATCTCGTAGTCCAACGTCCCGAGATTGATCATCGGTTCGATGGTGAACGTCATGCCCGGCTCGATGACGGTGTCCACCTCGGGCTGGTCGTAATGCAGCACCACCAGTCCGTTGTGGAAGGTGGTGCCGATCCCATGGCCGGTGAAGTCGCGGACCACGTTGTAACCGAACCGATTCGCGTACGCCTCGATGACCCGGCCGATCACCGACAGCGCCCGGCCCGGTTTGACCGCCTTGATCGCGCGCATCGTGGCCTCCCGGGTGCGCTCGACCAGCAGGCGGTGCTCCTCGGAGACCTCCCCGGCCAGAAAGGTGGCGTTGGTATCGCCGTGCACACCGTCGATATAAGCGGTGACGTCGATGTTGACGATGTCCCCGTCGGCGATCACCGTCGAGTCCGGGATGCCGTGGCAGATGACCTCGTTGAGCGAGGTGCAGCACGACTTGGGAAAGCCCTTGTAGCCCAGCGTGGAGGGGTAGGCGCCGTGGTCGACCATGTAGTCGTGGGCGATGCGGTCCAGCGCGTCGGTGGTCACCCCGGGGGCGACGGCGCTGCCCGCCGCGGCCAGCGCGCCCGCGGCGATCCGGCCCGCCACCCGCATCTTCTCGATCACCTCGGGTGTCTGCACCCACGGCTCGCTGCCCTCGGCGGCGGTGGATCTGCCGACGTATTCCGGCCGCGGGATCGACTTGGGCACCGGCAGCGTCGGAGACACCACACCGGGGGAAAGCGGGGTACGGACGGCCATCACGCCAGCCTAGCGGTGATCGCAAGGCCGGCGGAGCCGGGCGAATGGGGACACCTCCCGCTTGCGGGGGAGGGTCACCGCCATCGACACCGCGGAGCTGTTCAGCGCCGCCAGCGCAGCTTGCGCTGGGGGCCCTTGATGTCCACTGACCCGCACACCACGCGTCCGGCCAGCACCACATGCGGAGTGCCCTCGGCGGGGGCGTCCCTGCGATGGTCCTTGGCGCTGCCGAAGTAGACCTCGACGTCGTCGATGGAGGCGCTGGCGCCGTCGGGCAACCGGATGGCGACCGAGCCGCACCGCATGTCGAGTTCGATGACGACCACCGGCCCGGCGAACCGCGCCTTGGTGAGATCGAGGTCCACCGAGCCCAAGCGCCGCACCAGGGCCAGCCGAGTCGGCACGATCCACTCCCCGTGCCGCTTGAGCGAGCCGGCCCAGCCGCGCAGTTCGACCCGGTCGGCCGCCGAGCTGACGATCGCCCGCGGCCCCGGCAGGTCTCCGATCAGGGTGTCGAGTTCCGAGCGCATCCGCGCCTGCGACACCTGGGCGGCACGCTCCTCGAATTCGCCGATGTCGATCAGCCCGAGGGAGACGGCGTTGTGCAGGCGACGCAGCGTGCCGTTGCGGTCCGCATCGGAAATACGCAAGGCCACGTCATCGAGATCGGTCATGGCTTCTCAATTTACCGCCGCGGGCCGGCGCGTGCGTCAGAGTGCGGTCAGAGCAGGAAGTTGTCCGGCAGCGAGTCGAACATCACCTTGGTCATCCGCACCGCGTACTCCGAGCTCCCGCCGCCGACGATCAGCGCCGCGAAGGCCATGTCGCCGCGGTAGCCGGCGAACCACGAATGCGACCCGCCGGCGAACTCGGCTTCGCCGGTCTTGCCGAACACCGGTCCGCACCCGGCCAGGGCCCGGGCGGTGCCGTCGGTGACCACCAGCCGCATCATCTGACGCAGGCCGTCGAGCATCTCGTCGCTCACCGGCGGGCCCACCGGGCCGTTGACGGTGGTCGGCCGGCCCTCGATCAGCCGGGGCACCGGAGTCTTGCCGGCGGCCACCGTCGCCGCGGCCAACGCGACGCCGAACGGGCTGGCCAGCACCTTGCCCTGGCCGAATCCGTCCTCGGTCAGTTCGGCCAGATCCACCGTCGGCGGCACCGAACCGGTGACGGTGGTGATGCCGTCCACCAGGTAGTCGACCCCGATCCCATACCGGCTGGCCGCCTGGGAGAGCGCCCGCGGCGGCATCCGGCTGGCCAGTTCGGCGAACGTGGTGTTGCACGAGTTGGCGAAGGCCCGCGACATCGACACCATCCCCAGGTCGAACCCGCCGTAGTTGGGGATGGTGCGCTGGCCGATGTCGAGGCTGCCGGGACAGCCCACCATCGAATTCGGGGAGACCATGTCCCGTTCGATCGCCGCGCCGGCGGTGACCATCTTGAACGTCGAGCCGGGCGGGTACAGACCGGTGGTCGCGACCAGTCCGTCGGCGTCGGCGGCGGCGTTCTGCGCGACCGCGAGCAGCTCGCCGGTCGACGGTTTGATCACCACCATCATCGCCTTGTTGCCACGGGTGTTGACCGCGTTCTGGGCGGCACGCTGAACCGATCGGTCCAGGCTGATCGTCAGCGACGGCGCCGGTGACGGGTCGACCTCGTGCAGCACCGCCACGTCGACACCGTTCTGGTTGACGCTCACGACGCGCCAGCCCGCCTCGCCGTCGAGTCGGTCCGCAACGGCTTTCTTCACCTCACCGACGAGCACCGGCGCGAACCGGTCGTCGGTGGGCAGCAGCTCCGGACGCGGGGTGATCACCACCCCGGGCAGCGCGCCGATCGCCGCCTCGACGCGGTCGTGGTCGTTCTTGCGCAGCGTGATCAGGTCCAGCGGAGTGACCGAGGAACTGGCCTGCTCGGCGAGCCGTTGCGGGTCGCCCAGAGTGTCGTCGAACGGCCGCAGCACCTCGATCACCGCGCCCGCGGTGCGCATCAGATTCCGCCCGGCCCGGCCGGCGTCGAGTTCGTAGTGGTAGACGTAGCCGGGCACCAACACGTCGGTACCGCCGGCCTCGTTGACCGAGGCGCGGCGCGGCGGGTCGGCCCGCAGCGCGAAGGTCTGGTGTTCCCCGAGCTTGGGGTGCAGGCCGGTCGCCGTCCAGCGGACCGCCCAGTGCCCTTCGTTGCGCACCATCTTGAGCTGGCCGTCATAGGACCAGGCGCGGTTCTTCGGCAGCTGCCAGGTGTAGCGGTAGGACACCGTGCCGGTGTCGTCGTTGTAGCGCGTGCCGATGACCTGGGCGTCGAGGTGCTCGGCCTGCAATCCTGCCCAGGCGGCGTTGAGGGCGCTGCGGGCGGTGGCCGGGTCGTCGCTGAGCTCGGCGGCGGTCGCGGTGTCACCGGTGGCCAGCGCGGCGAAGAATCGCTCGGCCACCGGCGCGGGACCGTCCGGGCGGGGCGTGCACGCCGCCAGGCCGGCCACGGTGAGCAGCACCGCGAACATGCCTGTGACTCGTGTGGCTAATGAGCTTGCAGTTGTCATTGAGGCAGATGTTACGAAATGGAAACGGCCGAGGCGCGGAGGCGCACCGAGACAGCGGGCACCTGCCGCTTGCGGGGGAGAGTTAGCGTGTCCGGTACTCGAACTTGTCCGCGCCAACTCCAGCTTCGGCGAGAAGCTCGCGGCAGGCACACATCCGATCAGTCCAGCAACACGGTCGCAAAGGTGCCGGTCTGGGTGAACCCGACCCGCTCGTAGGTGGCCCGAGCCACCTCATTGAAATCGTTGACGTACAAGCTGGCGACACGGCCGGTGCCGACGATCACCGCGGCCAGCATCGCGGTGCCCCCGGAGCCCAGCCCTTGTCCCCGTCGTTCGGGGTGCACCCAGACGCCCTGGATCTGCCCCACCGCCGGCGACTGCGAGCCCACCTCGGCCTTGAACACCACCTCGCCACGTTCGAACCGAGCCCACGCCCGGCCGGCCGCGATCAGGTTGGCCACCCGGCGGCGGTAGGCGCGGCCACCGTCACCGAGCCGCGGATCCACCCCGACCTCGCCGATGAACATGTCGACGGCCGCCACCAGGTAGGCGTCGAGTTCGTCCGGGCGCACCTGACGAACCTCCGGGTCCATCGCGCAGTCGGGCATGGTGCGCAACGCCATCAGCGGCTGGCTCTCGCGCACGTCGCGGGCGGGACCCCAGACATCTACCAGGCGCTGCCACATCGGCAACACCAACTCGGCACGGCCGACCAGCGATGAACACCGCCGGATGGCGCTCACCGCCTTGTCGGCGAAGGCCGTCAGGTCGGCCGGCGTCCCGCGCAGCGGTATCAGGTTCGCCCCGGCGTAGCACAGCGATTCGTCCACGCCGCCGCGCGTCCACAGTTCGCCGCCGATGGAACGGGGATCGACACCGTGGTCGGCGACGCGGGCAGCAACCATGCAGGAGCCGACCGGATCCGCGTCGAGCACTCGCCACACCGCGCCGACGTCGCGCGCGACGGACACCCGTCGCTGATCGAGGCGGAAATCCGGCGGAGCCGACATAGTGACTCTTTCTTGCGAACTGACGTGCCGCGCGCGGTCGGCGGATCGGCTGGTTTATGCGGCGGTCCCAGCTTCGCCGCTCCTCCGTCGAGGCTCGCTGAACCGCCGGGTTCAGCTTACGGTGACGGTGGGCGCGCCGCCGGGAGTTCCGTCCCCGGCGTCGGCTCCCACCGCCCCCATCTCCGAAGCCAGGCGCAACGCCTCCTCGATCAGGGTCTCGACGATCTGCGCCTCGGGGACGGTCTTGATCACCTGGCCCTTGACGAAGATCTGGCCCTTGCCGTTGCCGGAGGCCACACCCAGATCCGCCTCGCGAGCCTCACCGGGTCCGTTGACCACGCATCCCATCACCGCGACCCGCAGCGGGATGTCGAGCCCCTCCAGCCCGGCGGTGACCTCGTTGGCCAGCTTGTAGACGTCGACCTGCGCGCGACCGCACGACGGGCACGAGACGATCTCCAGCCCCCGCGGACGCAGGTTGAGCGATTCCAGGATCTGGTTGCCGACCTTGACCTCTTCGACCGGCGGCGCGGACAGCGACACCCGGATGGTGTCGCCGATGCCGCGGGACAGCAGCGCGCCGAACGCCACGGCGGACTTGATGGTGCCCTGGAACGCCGGTCCGGCCTCGGTGACGCCCAGGTGCAGCGGGTAGTCGCACTGCTCGGCCAGTTGCTCGTAGGCGGCCACCATCACGACCGGGTCATTGTGCTTGACGCTGATCTTGACGTCGCCGAAGCCGTGCTCCTCGAACAGCGACGCCTCCCACAGCGCCGACTCGACCAGCGCCTCGGGGGTGGCCTTGCCGTACTTGGTCAAAAACCGCTTGTCCAGCGAGCCGGCGTTGACGCCGATCCGGATCGGCACACCGGCCGCGCCGGCAGCCTTGGCGACATCGGCCACCCGGCCGTCGAACTCCTTGATGTTGCCCGGGTTCACCCGCACCGCAGCACAGCCGGCGTCGATCGCGGCGAAGATGTACTTCGGCTGGAAGTGGATGTCGGCGATCACCGGGATCTTGCTCTTGCGCGCGATGGTCGCCAGCGCATCGGCGTCCTCCTGGCGCGGGCAGGCCACCCGCACGATGTCGCAGCCGGCCGTGGTCAGCGCGGCGATCTGCTGCAGTGTCGCGTCGACGTCGTGGGTCTTGGTGGTGCACATCGACTGCACCGAGATCGGGTGGTCGCTGCCCACCCCGACGCCACCGACCATCAACTGGCGGGTCTTACGGCGCGGCGCCAGTGTCGGCGCCGGCACCGCCGGCATACCTAGGCCGACGGACATGCGGGGTCTCCTGTCAAAACAGCCTGATCGGGTTGACCAAGTCGGCGGTCACGGTAAGCAACATGTAACCGACCACCACGATCAACACTACGTAAGTGGCCGGCATCAGCTTGAGATAGTTCACCGGCGCGGCCGCGACCTTCCCGCGTGCCGAACGAACCATGTTGCGGAGCTTTTCGTACAGCGCGATCGCGATGTGCCCGCCGTCGAACGGCAGCAACGGCACCAGGTTGAGCACGCCCAGGATGAAGTTCAGCTGCGCCAGGAAGAACCAGAACGCCACCCACAGCCCGTGGTCGACGGTGTCACCGCCGATGATCGAGGCGCCCACCACGCTGATCGGAGTCTCCGGGTCACGCTCCCCGTTCGGGTTGCCGATGGCGTGCATCAGCGCGCCGACTTTCGACGGGATGTTGGCCAGCGACTTGCCCAGCAGCACCGCCAGGTCACCGCTGAAGGTGAACGTGGCCGGCACCGCGGTGATCGGGTTGTACTGGGTGGGCCCGAACTGGGCGGCCCCCACCCCGATGGCTCCCACGGTGCTGGGAACCGCCTCGCTGTCACGCCCGTCGGCGATCCAACGCTGCGTGGGCGTCACATCGACGTACTTGGTCAACTCGTGGCCGTCGCGTTCGACGACGATCGGGACGGTGCCGTGCTGTTTGCGCACGGCGGCGGCCATCTCCTCGAAGGTCGACACGGGTGTGTCACCGACTTTGACCACCACGTCGCCGGCCCGCACGCCCGCCAGCGCCGCCGGACCGGGACCCGAGCACGTACCCAGTTCCCCCTTGACGACTTCCGGTGCCACGCAAGCTGTTTCGCCGATCACCGCGCTGGTGGGCGCGTGCAGGTTGGGCAGGCCCCAGATGGTGGCGATGGCATACACCAGCACCAGGCCGATGACGAAGTTCATGCCGGGGCCGGCGAACAGCACCGCCACCCGCTTCCAGGTCTGCTGCTTGTACATGGCGCGCTCGACTTCGTCGGGCGCCAGTTCCTCCACCGCCGTCATGCCGGCGATGTCGCAGAAGCCGCCGGCCGGGATCGCTTTGAGGCCGTATTCGGTGTCGCCGCGGCGCGTCGACCACAATGTGGTGCCGAAGCCGACGAAGTAGCGGCGCACCTTCATCCCGGTGGCCCGGGCCACCCACATGTGGCCGCATTCGTGCAGCGCCACCGATACCAGGATGGCCAGCGCGAACAGCGCGATGCCGACCGCGAACATCATCGGGTGCTTCCGACCTTTCTCATAGCTAGCGCCTCGACGGCGCGAGCCGCCCGTTGGCGGGCCCAGCGTTGCGCATCGAGTACCTCATCCACGGTAGCGGGTTGCGCGGCCCACTGGTCGGCGGCGCCCAGCACCTCGGCGATGGTGTCGACGATCGCGGGGAAACCGATCCGGCCCGCCAGGAACGCTTCGGCTGCCTCTTCGTTGGCGGCGTTGTAGACCGCGGTCATGCAGCCACCGGTCTGACCGGCGTGCCGCGCCAGCTGCACCGCCGGGAACACCGCGTCGTCCAGCGGCTCGAACTCCCAGCTGGAGGCGCTGGTGAAGTCGCATGCCGCCGCCGCGCCGGGCACCCGGGCGGGCCAGCCCAAGGCCAACGCGATCGGCAGCCTCATGTCCGGCGGGCTGGCCTGGGCGATCGTCGAGCCGTCGGTGAAGGTGACCATGGAGTGCACGATCGACTGCGGGTGCACCACGACGTCGATGTGCTCGTAGGCGACGCCGAACAGCAGGTGGGTCTCGATCAGCTCGAGCCCCTTGTTCACCAGCGATGCCGAGTTCAGCGTGTTCATCGGGCCCATCGACCAGGTCGGATGCGCGCCCGCCTGCTCGGGTGTGACGTGCTCCAGCTCGGCGGCGCGGTAGCCGCGGAACGGGCCGCCCGAGGCGGTGAGCACGATCTTGGCGACCTCGTCGGCGGTGCCGGAGCGCAGGCACTGAGCGATCGCCGAATGCTCGGAATCCACCGGCACGATCTGGCCGGGCGCAGCGGCTTGCAGCACCAGCGGCCCGCCGGCGATCAGTGATTCCTTGTTGGCCAGCGCCAGCCGGGCCCCGGTTTGCAGCGCGGCCAGCGTGGGTCGCAGCCCCAATGCGCCGACCAGGGCGTTGAGCACCACATCGGCCTCGGTTTCCTCGACCAGACGGGTGACGCCGTTGGGCCCGAGGTGGGTGGCGTCCAGCGCGTCACCGACCTGCGCGTCGGCCACGGCGATGTTGGTGACGCCGGTCTGGGCGCGCTGAGCGGCCAGCAGCTTCGGGTTGCCGCCGCCGGCCGCCAGCCCGACCACCTCGAAGCGATCCGGGTTGGCGGCGATGACCTGCAGCGCCTGGGTTCCGATCGAGCCGGTCGAGCCCAGCAGCAGAACTCTGGTCCGGCCCGCCGCAGACACACTCACCTGCTCATTGTGCCCGAGATCAGTCGCGTGGTTCCCCGGTGTAGTCGCCGAAGCTCCACAGGTTGCCCTCCGGGTCGCGGACGACGAACTCGCGGGCCCCGTAGTCGGTGCCGGCCAGCGGGCGCACGACATCGGCATCACGGCTCACGACGCGCTGGTAGAGGCCGTCGGGATCGGCGGTGACGACGTAGGCGCCGGTCGTGCCGGGCTCGCGGCACCATTCATTGCCGGGCTTGTGGCTGCCCAGCATGATGCCGCCGCAGCCTTCCGGCCAGATCAGTTCGGCGTGCGCGATGGTGTCGCCGTCCACGCCGCAGCGGGCTGTCTCGACGAAGCCGAAGGTGTCGACGTAGTAGTCGATGAGTTTGATCGGGTTATGCGCTTGCAGGGTCACCCAGACGGTCGGATTGGAAGTGGTCTTGGAAGTGGTCATAGCACCACTGTGATCTGATGCCGTGCCCGCCGTCTTGAATGTTTTGGAACTCTTCGGCCAGCCAGATTCCCGGCGGGACACCGGCGAACCGGACGAAGTCGCGGGTCAGGTGGGCCTGATCGGCGTATCCGGCTTCGGCGGCGACGGCGGCGAGATCGACGCGGTGGTACCGGCGCGCAACGTCGGCGATCCGGGCGGTCGCATACTCGAACCGCATCAGCATGGCCACCGTCTTGGGTGTTCGGCCCACTTCGCGGCGAAAAAGCGTGATCAGGTGCCGCGTGCTCACCCCGACCTGCTCGGCGAGCACGCCAACCGGCGCTGTACCGCGGCTGCGCTCCAGCTGGTGCCAGGCGTACGCCACTTCGGGGCGCACGGTGACGCCCTCACGGCGACGGTGCGCATCCAGCAGGTGATGCGCAACCAGCGCGAAGGCGTCGGGCCACCCGCGCGCTTCGGCGGCCCGTTCATGAAGTTCGGCCGCTGCACGCCCCAGCACCGGTGCCGCATCGAAGTCGGTCACGCTGAGTTCAGCGGCGGGAACCCCGAACAGGGCACGTGACGCCAGCGGGTGCACGGCCAACTGCACTCCGGCCTGCCCGCGGCGCTGCCGTACCTGGCTGGCCTGCGTGTGCAGTCCGCCCAAGATGACCGGACTCGGTTTTGCGGCCGGCAACGCCTCGGCGGTGGCGGCTGCCTGCACCCCGTCGTCGAGGCTGACGATGAATACCAGCGTCGACGACGGCATCCCCCGATGAACGGTGCCGGGGATCTCCCGCACGCGGTAGCCCACCATCGACGTCACACCGGGCGCGCTGTGTGGCGGCGCCACGACGAACTCCGAGATCCGCGGATCTTGGTCGGCTTGGGAGGCCATGGCGCCCACGGTAGACCCTTGACGGCCGTCGCTGCCCGGTGCAGAATCCTACGCACCGCAGGAATTCCTACGGTGTGTAGGAACTGTGAAAGGGGACGAACTTGAACACGCTGCGCGGATGGCTGTCGCTGCCCGACGCCGAGCCCGCCGAGGACTACGGGTTCTTCGGCCCCGACTCAGTGACTTGGAAGGTGTGGAGCTACCCGACCTCGCTGTCGATCGGATTCCAGCGGGCTGTGGTCATCGAGGAACTCGACCCGGGGCTGGTCGCCTCCGTCGATGCCACCCAGGCGATTTACGACCGGCCGCGGACCCGGTACGACCGCACGCTGCGCTACTTCGCGATGGTGGCGTTCGGCGAGAGCCGCACCACCGCCGAGGCCGCCGACATCCTGGTGCGGATCCACTCCAAGGCCATCGGTGTCGACCCGGTCACCGGTAACAATTACGACGCCAACGACCCGGCCGCCCAGCGGTGGATCCACCTGACGGCATGGCATTCCATCCTGTACGCCTACGAGAAGTTCGGGCCCGGGCCGCTGTCGGCCGACGAAGAGGCGTCGTACTGGGCCGATTGCGCCAAGGCGGCTGAGTTGCAGACCCTCGACCCGGCGGACGTGCCGCGCACCCGAGCGGGCGTCCGCGCCTACTTCGAGCAGATGCGCCCGGACTTGGTTGACTCCGACATCGCCCGGCGCGCGATGGCACACCTGTTGCACGCCGAGGTCATCATGCCGCCGTCGCTGCCGCGGGTGCTGTGGCCGGCCACGCTGGTCATCACCGCTTTCCTGCGCCGCGGCACCTTGGCGACCATGCCCCGGTGGATGCGCAAGCTGGGCGGCCTGAAAGCCACTGACACCTCCCGCGTGCTCGACGCGCTGATCGTGCCGCCGCTCAATGCGACATTCACCGTGCTGAGCCTGAGCACTCGCGTGCAGTTGATGCTGCTGCGGCTTATCTCACCCATGACGTTGCCGATCGGCACCCGGGTGCTGCGGTCGATCCGGCCGGTCAACCCCGTGACGACGACGCCGCGCGAGGCCCAGCGGCGTTTCGGTTACGCCGTACCGGCGCAGGCGCACCTCGAGTTCCGGGAGAAACAGGCGAACCGTGTTTTCGGTGAGGGCCGCGCCCCGAGCGACGAGGCGCTTGTCGAGTCCCAGCCGATCCTGGGGAGCATCGGATGAGGCTGGACGGCGTGGCGCAGCTACTCGACCGCCGGCTGAGCATCCGCCAGCTGGTCTATCTCGCCGTCATGGGTTCGGTGGTGCTGGGCGCCTACCTGACGATCGGATTATTCTGGGCCGGCAGTCATTATCAGCACCTGGCCGAGGTCCGCGGCGTGGACAAGGTGTTCTCCGTACTCGGCGAAATCGTCGCCTGGCCGGTACTGATCATTGCCGACATCCAACTACGCTGAGCCGGTGCCGGACCCAGCCCCCAACCGGTCCCGCGCCGAGCATCTCGGGCCGCAACGCCGTCGCCCGCAGGTGCTCGACGCGGCCTTGCAGATCGCCGCCGACCATGGTGTCGCCGGGGTGACCATGGCGGCCATCGCCGAGCGGATCGGCGTGACCCGGCCGGTGGTCTACGCCTGCTACGACGGCCGCGGCGAGGTCCTCGCTGCACTGCTCGACCGGGAGACCGAGTTGATGCTCGCCAGTCTGCTCGCCGCATTGCCGCCGCAGCGGACCGGCAGTGTCGAGGACCGGTTCGTCGCCGGGTTCGGCGCGTTCTTGTCCACCGTGCGTGAGCGTCCGGCGTCATGGCGGATCATCTTCACCGCCGACCAGGATCCCGTGCTGGCCGCCGCAGTCGTCTCGGGCCGCGCCCGGCTCACCGATCGGGTCGCGACGGTGATGCGGCCGCTGCTGGAGCAACGAGCCCAGTCCGAGCGCACCCTGGCGGCGCTCACCGAGGTGTTCCTGGCCATCTGCGAAGCCGCCGCTCGGATGCTGCTCGACGGTGACCGGGAGTGGACACCGGAGGGCCTGGCCGAGGTCGTCGGCCGCGCCGCCTATCGGACGTTCGAGATCGGCGGCTAAACCCCGGTATGCCAGAATGTTGCGCAGGTGACCGAACTGAAGGAGTCGAAGTGGCCAGTACCGAGGTGGAGCGCCGAAGTGTCGACACCGCCGAGGTGCCCTCGGCGGCCTGGGGCTGGAGCGCGATCAACTACCGCACCTGGCACATCTTCGGCCTGGTGATCGTGGGGTTCCTGCTGCTGATGCTGCGCGGCAACCACATCGGTCACGTCGAGGACTACTTCCTGCTGGGATTCGCCGCGCTGTCACTGTTCGTCATTCTGCGCGACATGATCGGCCGCAAACGCGGCTGGCTGCGCTGACAGCGTCTCGCACGCCTGCACTGAGCGCCGAGCCGTCGGTTTCGATGAAGTAGGGCTCAGGCGTTTTCGGCCGCGAGTTGACCACACGCGGCGGCGATCTCACGCCCGCGGGTGTCCCGCACCGTGCACTCCACGCCCTGGGCCCGGACCCGGCGGACGAACTCCCGCTCCACCGGCTTCGGGCTGGCATCCCAGTCGCTGCCCGGCGTCGGATTGAGCGGAATCACGTTGACATGCACCAACTGTCCCAACGCCCGGTGCAGCTTGCGGCCCAGCAGATCGGCCCGCCACGGCTGGTCATTGACGTCGCGGATCAACGCGTACTCGATCGACACCCGCCGGCCGGTCACGTCGGCGTAGTAGCGCGCGGCATCGAGAGCCTCGTCGACCTTCCAGCGGTTGTTGACCGGTACCAGCGTGTCGCGTAGTTCGTCGTCGGGGGTGTGCAGCGACAGCGCCAGCGTCACCCCCAGCCCCTCATCGGCGAGCTTGCGGATCGCCGGCGCAAGTCCGACCGTCGACACCGTCACCGACCGGGCCGAGATGCCGAACCCGTTGGGTGGCGGCTCGGTGATCCGCCGAACGGCGGCCACCACCCGGGCGTAGTTGGCCAGCGGCTCCCCCATGCCCATGAACACGATGTTGGACAGCCGCACCCCAGAAGATCGGGCACCGTCGCGATCTCGTAGTGTCACCGCCGCCGCACGCACCTGCTCGAGGATCTCGGCGGTGGACAGGTTGCGGGTGAGCCCGGCCTGGCCGGTCGCGCAGAACGGGCAGGCCATACCGCAACCGGCCTGCGAGGAGATGCATACCGTGTTGCGCCGGGGGTAGCGCATCAGCACCGACTCGAACTTGGTGTTGTCGTGCGCCCGCCACAGGGTTTTGCGGGTCTCACCGGCGTCGCATTCGATCTCGCTGGCGGCGGTCAGCAGGGCGGGGAACAGTGCCTCGGCCACCGAGGCCCGCACCGTGGCCGGCAGGTCCGTCATCTGCTGCGGATCGGCGACCAGCCGGCCGTAGTACTGGTGGGCCAGCTGGTTGGCCCGGAACGCGGGCAACCCCAGTTCAGCAACGGCGGCGGCACGACCGGCGGCGTCGAGATCGGCCAAGTGCCGCGGCGGAAGGGCCCGTCGCGGTGCGCTGAACACCAACTGTTGCGTCACGATCGGTACCAGTATGCCCGCGACTCACGGCAGAACGGTCAACACGACCCACGTCATCACGGCCGCCGGCAGCAGCGCGTCGAGCCGGTCCATGATCCCGCCGTGTCCGGGAAGCAGCCGGCCCATGTCCTTGATCCCCAGATCGCGTTTGACCTGCGACTCGATGAGGTCGCCGAAGACCCCGGTGAATACGAGCAGCAGCCCCAGCGGCAGGCCCACCCACCACGGCCGGTCGAGGAACACCGTCACCGCGAAGACCGCCGCGGCGATACCGAGCACCAGCGATCCGACGAAACCCTCCCAGGACTTCTTCGGGCTGATCGCCGGCGCCATCGGGTGCTTGCCGAACAGCACCCCGACGGCGTACCCGCCGATGTCGGAGAAGACCACCGGGAACAGCAGACACAGCACCCGGCCGGGCCCGTCGTCGCGAAAGACCAGCAGCGCCGCGAAGCTCATGCACAGCGGAACCCAGACCGCGATCAGCACCATCGCGGACATGTCCCGCAGGTAGTTGACCGGGGCGGTGTGCAGCCCGCGGTGTACCAGCCGCCACATCATCGAGATGACCACGGTGGCGCCGAACGCGCCCAGCACCCCCCTGGCCCCGAACGGCAGCGACAGCCAGAGCATCGCCTGGCCGCCGAGCGCCAGCGGGATGAACGGGACGTCGTAGCCGACCTCCCGCAGCCGCCTGGTGATCTCGTGGGTGGCGACCGGGGTGGCCACCGCCAGGATCAGCACCCAGAACCGCGGGGCGAACAACAACGTGTAGACCAGCATCCCGGCGAGGATCGCCCCCACCACGATCGCGGCGGGGAGATTGCGCCCCGCCCGCGACTGCCTCTTACCGGTGTCTGCACCGGTGTCGTTGTCTGCCACGGGGATTGGTTGCCGAGGTCGCTAGACCTCCAGCAACTCGCCTTCTTTGTGTTTGACCAGCTCGTCGATCTGGCTCACATACTGCTGGGTGGAGCGGTCGAGGTCTTTCTCCGCACGGCCGACCTCGTCCTCGCCGGCCTCACCGTCCTTGCGGATACGGTGCAGCTCCTCCATCGCCTTGCGACGGATGTTGCGCACCGAGACCTTGGCGTCTTCACCCTTGGACTTGGCCTGCTTGACCAGTTCCTTACGTCGCTCCTCGGTGAGCTGGGGCACCGCCACCCGAATCAGCGACCCGTCATTGCTGGGGTTCAGGCCCAGATCCGAATTGCGGATCGCCGTCTCGATGGCGCCGAGCTGGGAGGCCTCGTAGGGCTTGATGACCACCAGCCGTGCCTCGGGCACGTTGATGCTGCACAGCTGGGTGATCGGGGTGGGCGACCCGTAGTAGTCGATGACGATCCGGGAGAACATGCCCGGGTTGGCCCGGCCGGTGCGAACGGTCGCCAGATCCTCGCGGGCCACCGCCACGGCCTTCTCCATTTTCTCTTCGGCATCGAAGAGAGCCTCGTCGATCATCTTTGCCGTTCCTCTCCCCCGCAAGGCGGGTGGTGCCCCACCGAACTCTCAGGTGGTGACCAGTGTTCCGATCTTCTCACCTGCGACCGCCCGCGCGATGTTTCCGTCCACCAGCAGGTTGAACACCAGGATCGGCATGCCATTGTCCATGCACAGGCTGAACGCGGTGGCGTCGGCCACCCGCAGCCCGCGGTCGATGACTTCGCGGTGACTTATCGCGGTGAGCAGTTCGGCGTCGGGGTTGACCCGCGGGTCCTCGGTGAACACCCCGTCGACGGCCTTGGCCATCAGCACCACCTCGGCACCGATCTCCAGCGCGCGCTGCGCGGCTGTGGTGTCGGTGGAGAAATACGGCAGCCCCATACCGGCGCCGAAGATCACCACCCGGCCCTTCTCCAGGTGCCGCTGGGCGCGCAGTGGGATGTACGGCTCGGCGACCTGACCCATGGTGATCGCCGTCTGAACCCGGGTGTCGATACCTTCCTTTTCCAGAAAGTCTTGTAGCGCAAGGCTGTTCATCACGGTGCCGAGCATGCCCATGTAGTCCGAACGCATCCGTTCCATGCCGCGCTGCTGCAGCTGCGCACCGCGGAAGAAGTTGCCGCCGCCGATCACGACCGCGACCTGCACACCGTCACGGACCACTTCGGCGATCTGGCGGGCGACCTGGGCGACGACGTCGGGGTCGAGCCCGACCTGGCCGCCGCCGAACATCTCTCCGCCGAGTTTGAGTAACACCCGGGAGTAATGGGGGCGGCCGGTCGGTGAGACGCGATCGGTACTCGTCGGCTCCGTCATCAGGCTCCTCGGGGGCTGGCGCGCATGACAGCGCCATCGCGGAGACGCGTCCGCGACGGCAGTTGCCATCCTGCCCTACCGGGCCGGTCAGACGGTGCCCGGGGGTACGAACGCAGGCGATCAAACGTCACAACAGGTGAAAATATTTTCAATTGATGATTTCGCTGCTATGGTCGGGGCCGTGCCGAACTCGTTGCACCAGGTGAAGGCCGAGTTCTTCAAGACGCTCGGACATCCGGCTCGGATCCGGGTACTGGAACTGTTGGCCGAACGCGACCGAACGGTCGGCGAACTGCTGCCCGAGATCGGCCTGGAGGCGTCGAACCTCTCCCAGCAGCTAGGGGTGCTTCGGCGCGCCGGAGTCGTGACGGCGACCAAGGAGGGCAACACGGTGGTCTACTCGATCGCCTCGCCGGTGATCACTGAACTGCTCGCGGTGGCCCGCAAGGCATTGACCGGACTGCTCAGCGACCAGGTCGCGATCCTCGACGATCTGCGAGCCCGTCGATGAGCTGGCTCAGCAGGATCCTTGCGCTCGGCCGCATCGCCGAACCGGCCGGCGACCGCCCGCCGCAGACCTCCGACCGATCCAGCGGGCTGGCCGGCTCGGTGCAGGTCCGCCATGTCGACGCCGGATCCTGCAACGGCTGCGAGATCGAGATAGCCGGCGCCTTCGGTCCGGTGTACGACGCCGAACGGTTCGGCGCGCGGCTCGTCGCCTCACCTCGGCACGCCGATGCCCTGTTGGTCACCGGGGTGGTCACCCGCAACATGGCCGAGCCACTGCGCAATACCGTCGAGGCGACCCCGCGGCCGCGCCGGGTCATCGCGTGCGGCGACTGCGCGCTCAATCGTGGCGTCTTCGCGCAGGCCTACGGAACCGTGGGCGCCGTGGGCGAAGTCGTGCCGGTCGACGTCGAGATCCCCGGCTGCCCGCCTACCCCGGACCAGATCGTCACCGCGCTACGGTCGGTGACCGAAAGGTGAGCACCGCTGCTCCGCAGTTGTTGCCCCGCGCTGCCTTCGGGCCGCTGATCAGCGGTGCGGCGACGGTCGGTCTGGGCGCCGGGGGGCTCGGCGCCGGAGTGGCCGGCATGTTCGGTGCCCTGCCCACGGTCCGGATCGGCTGGCTGCTGCCGCTGCTGGGCGTACAGCTGCGGGTCGAGCCGCTCGGCGGCTTCTTCATGGTTCTGACCGGCGCGGTGGCGGTGGCCGCCGGCCTGTATTGGATCGGCTACAGCCGACACGAGGGCTTCGGCGCCGTCCCGCTGACGGCGTTGCCGGTGTTCGTCGTCACGCTGCTGGCCGTTCCAGCGGCGGGGTCGGTGACGACCTTCCTGTTCGCCTGGGAGCTGATGGCGCTGACCTCGCTGGTGCTGGTGCTCACCGATCAACAGCGCAGCGAAGTGCGTTCGGCCGCCTTGATCTACGCGGTGATGACGCAGTTGGGCTTCCTGACGTTGTTGCTGGGGATGGTGATACTGGCCGCGACCACCGATGACGTCTTCGCCCGGATCGGCGCGGTACCCGACGGCGTGCGCAACACGGTCTTCGTGTTGACCCTCATCGGTTTCGGCTCCAAGGCCGGCCTGCTGCCGTTACACGCGTGGCTGCCCCGGGCGCATCCCGAAGCACCGAGTCCGGTGTCGGCACTGCTCAGTGCCGCCATGGTCAATCTCGGCGTCTACGGCATCATCCGCATCGACATGCAACTGTTGGGCCCCGGACCGCGATGGTGGGCGTTGACGCTGTTGGCCGTCGGCGGCGTGTCAGCGGTGTACGGGGTGTTGCAGGCCTCGGTCGCGACCGATCTCAAACGGCTGCTTGCTTATTCGACGACGGAGAACATCGGCCTGATCACCCTGGGGCTGGGCGCCGCGATGTTGTTGGCGGGCGCCGGCTCGCAGCCGGCCGCCGCGGTGGCGCTCACCGCGGCGCTGCTGCACCTGATCGCCCACAGCGCGTTCAAGAGCCTCGGGTTCTTCGCGGCCGGATCGGTGCTGGCCGCGACCGGCCTGCGCGATCTGGACCGGCTCGGCGGCTTGGTCCGCCGAATGCCGCTCACCACAGCGCTGTTCGGGGTGGCCGCGCTCGGCGCCGCCGGGTTGCCGCTGGGGGCGGGCTTCGTCAGTGAGTGGCTGCTGATCCAGTCGCTGATCAACGCCCGTCCCGGGGACGACGTCACGATCGCGCTGGTGACACCACTGGCGGTGGCCGCGGTCGCGCTGACCGCCGGGCTTGGGGTGGCCGCGATGGTCAAGGCGTTCGGGTTCGGCTTCCTGGCCCGCCCACGCTCGGATGCCGCTGCGGCGGCGCGGGAATCGCCCGAAACGATGATCGCCGCGATGGCGTTGCCCGCTGCGGCGTGCGTGGTGCTGGCCGTCGTCCCCGGCGCAGTGGCCCCGATGCTCAACCGCGTGATCGCCACAGTGCCGGTCTTCGGTGACTCCCCGGCGCTCGGGGTCTTCGTGCGCCTGCCCGGCCTGGATGCGTCCATGGCCCCGGGCCTGCTGGCCGCCGCGCTGGCCGCCGCCGTCCTGCTGGTGGCGATCGGCTCCCGGTGGCGTTCGCGGCGGCGGCCCGCGCCGGCCACGGTGCCGCTGTGGGCCTGTGGCGCCGACGAGCTGACCCCGCGCATGCAGTACACCGCGACGTCGTTCGCCCAACCGCTGCAGCAGGTGTTCGACGACGTGCTGCGGTTCGACACCGGCGTCGAGGTGAGCGGGCAGGCGCCGTCGACCTATGTGGTCGACCGGATCGCTTACCGGGCGCGCATCGCCGACGTCATCGAAGACCGGTGGTACACACCGGTGACGCGGGCTGTCGGCGCCGCCGCGCAGCTGGTGCGGCGCGCCCACACCGGCAGCGTGCACCTGTATCTGGCCTACGGCGCCATCGGCGTGCTGATCGCCCTGCTGGTGGCGCGATGAACACGATGACCTATCTGGCCGGTTTCCTACAGGTCGCCGGTGTCATCGCCGGGGCCCCGCTGGTGATCGGACTGATGCGCCAGGTCCGGGCGCGGGCGGAGGGCCGCACCGGCGCGGGGATCCGGCAGCCCTGGCGGGATATGCGCAAGCTGCTGGGTAAGCAGCTGCTCAATCCGCGGGGAACCACCTGGGCGTTCGCCGCGGCCCCGGTAGCGCTGGCCGCCACCACACTGGTCATCGTCGCCGCCGCACCGCTGGTGGCGACGGGTTCGCCGCTGGACCCGGTCGCCGACCTGATCACCGTTGTCGGCCTGTTGTTCCTGGGTACCGTGGCGCTCGCGCTCGCCGGCATCGACACCGCGACGGCGTTCGGCGGTATGGGCGCCAGCCGGGAGATCACCATCGCCGCGTTGGTCGAACCGACGATCCTGCTGGCGGTGTTCGCGCTGTCGATTCCGGCGGGGTCGGCCAATCTGAGCGCCATCGTCGGTAACACCGTCGACCACCCGGGTCAGGTGGTGTCGTTGGCCAGCGCGCTGGCTTTCGTCGCGCTGGTGATCGTCATCGTGGCCGAGACCGGTCGGCTGCCGGTGGACAACCCGGCCACCCATCTGGAGCTGACGATGGTGCACGAGGCCATGGTCCTGGAGTACGCCGGACCCAAGTTGGCTCTGGTCGAGTGGGCGAGCGGCATGCGGCTGACGGTGCTGCTGGCGCTGCTGGCGAACCTGTTCTTCCCGTGGGGCATCGCCGGGGCGCACCCGAGCCTGCTCGACGTGGTGGTGGGCGTCGGCGCGATCGCGATCAAGGTGGCGCTGCTCGCGACCGCCCTGGCAGCCGTCGAGGTGTTCATCGCCAGGTTGCGGCTGTTCCGGGTGCCCGAACTGCTGGCCGGGTCGTTTCTGCTGGCGTTGCTTGCGGTGACCGCGGCGAACTTCTTCAGCGGAGTCGGCGGATGAGCTACAACAACATGCTGGACCTGGCGGCCGGCGGGGTGCTGTTGGCCGCGGTGCTGGCGGTCTGGCGCCGGGACCTGTCGGTGACCGTGCAACGGTTGCTCGTCGCCCAGGGCGCCGCGCTGGCCGCCATCCCGCTGATTCGCGGGGTGCACGACCATGACCGGGCGCTGATCGCGGTGGCGATCGCGGTATTGGCGGTGCGCGCCGTCGCGCTGCCGTGGCTGCTGGCCCGCGCGCTCGGCGCCGAACGACGCGAACGCCGCGAGGCCACTCCCCTGGTCGGCACCGCCGCGTCACTGCTGGTGGTGACCGTCCTGGTGGTAGTGGCGTTCGTGATCGCCCAGCCCGTCATCGACCTGCAGCGCAATTCGGCGACCACCGCGGCCGCGGCGGCCATCGCCACCGTGCTGATCGCGCTGTTCATGATGGCGACTCGCCGCCATGCCATCTCGCAGGCAGCCGGGCTGTTGATGCTGGACAACGGGATCGCCGCCACCGCCTTCCTGCTCACGGCCGGCGTCCCGCTGATCGTCGAACTCGGCGCGTCACTGGACGTGTTGTTCGTGCTGATCGTGCTCGGCGTGCTGACCGGACGACTGCGCAACACCTTCGGCGGAGTGGATCTGGACCTGCTACGGGAGCTGCGCGACTGATGACACCGCTGATGCTGCTACCGCTGCTGACTCCCGTCCTGGCGTCACTGCTCTCGGTCGCCGTGGGCTGGCGCCGGCTCAGCGCTGTGGCGACCCTGGGGTCGGCACTGACGATTCTGGGATGTGGTGTGGCGCTGGGCTTCCGGGTGGACGACCGGGCCCACCTGGCACTCAACGGCCTGCTGCGCGCCGACGCGCTGTCGGCGACCATGCTGATCGTGATCGGGGTCGTCGCCAGCCTGGCCACCTGGGCGAGCATCGGCTACGTCGACGCCGAGTTGGCCCGCGGGGTGACCGATCGGCGTGGGGCACGCATATACGGCGTCCTCACCCCGGCGTTTCTCGCGGCAATGGTTCTGGCGGTGTCGGCCAACAACATCGGCGTGGTGTGGGTCGCCGTCGAGGCCACCACGGTGGTGACCGCGTTTCTGGTCGGGCATCACCGCAGCCGTGCCGCGCTGGAGGCCACCTGGAAATACGTCATGGTGTGTTCCGTGGGGATCACCGTCGCGTTCCTGGGCACCGTGTTACTGCACTTCGCCGCGCGCCACGCCGGCGCCGGCGACGACGCGCTGCACCTCGATGTGCTGGCGGCCCACGCGGCGGCACTGGACCCGGCGGTGACCCGGCTGGCCGGCGCGCTGCTGCTGATCGGCTACGGGGCCAAGATGGGCCTGGCACCGTTTCACACCTGGCTGGCCGACGCGCACAGCCAGGCCCCGGCACCGGTCTCGGCGTTGATGAGCGGGGTGCTGCTGTCGGTCGCGTTCTCGGTGCTGATCCGCCTCAAGCCGATCATCGACGCCGCGACCGGCCCCGCTTTCCTGCGGGCCGCGCTGCTGGCCACCGGCCTGGCGACGTTGCTCATCGCCGCACTGCTGCTGACCGTCACCACCGATCTCAAACGGCTGCTCGCCTATTCGTCGATGGAGACGATGGGCCTGATGGCCGTGGCCGCAGCCGCGGGCACCCGGCTGGCGGTCGCGGCGCTGCTGTTGCACGTGCTGGCGCACGGTGTCGGCAAGACGGTGCTGTTCTTGGCCGGCGGTCAGTTGCAGGCCGCCCACGGCACCACCGCGATCAGCGAGATCACCGGGGTGCTCGGCAGGTCACGGCTGGTCGGCGGTGCGTTCGCGGTGGGGATGGTGGTGCTGCTCGGCCTGCCCCCGTTCGCGATGTTCGCCAGCGAGCTGGCGATCGCGACGGCACTGGCCGACGCCCGGCTGGCGTGGGCGTTGGGGCTGGCGCTGGTGGCGCTGCTGGTGGCGTTCGCCGCGCTGATGGCCAAGTCCGGCCGCATCCTGCTGGGCACACCGAGTGCCGACGGCCCGACGATCCTGGTGCCGGCCACCGTCGCTGCCGCACTGGTGACAGGCGTGCTGGTCTCCCTCGCACTGGGCGTGACAGCCGGTCCGCTGACAGGGTTGTTCACCGCTGCGGCAACCCAACTCGGGGCGCTGTGATGGCTCCGATCAACCACTGTCGACCGGTCTCCGATGCGGAGCTGCCCGATGCGGCCGCGGCCCTGCTGGCCGACGGCTTCCGGCTCGCGCTGGTGGCGGCCCACGACGACGACGACAGCTTGCGGGTGGTGTATCTGTTCCTGGCGGGCCGACCCGACCGTCGTTGCGAGCTGACCCTGACCATTCCGGCGCAGCGGCCGTCGATTCCCTCGCTGGCCCGGTTGTCGTTTCAGGCCGGCCGCTTCGAACGCGAGATGCAGGACCTGTACGGGATCACCCCGCTCGACCATCCGCAACCACGCCGGCTGATCCGGCACGCGCACTGGCCGCAGGATTGGCACCCGATGCGCAACGACGCCGGTCCGGCGCCGGACTTCGTTGCGGCGGGCCGTTTTCCGTTCCTCAACGTCGAAGGGGCCGGTGTCTATGAGATTCCGGTCGGCCCGGTGCACGCCGGCCTGATCGAACCGGGCCATTTCCGGTTCTCGGTGGTCGGCGAATCGGTGTTGCGGCTCAAAGCCAGGCTGTGGTTCGTGCACCGCGGAATCGAGCGACTGTTTGCCGGCCGGTCCGCGGTCGGCGCGGTCGAGCTGGCCGAGCGGATCAGCGGTGACACCTCCGCCGGTCACGCGCTGGCGCACAGCCTCGCCGTCGAGGAGGCCCTCGGCGTCGAACTGCCCGATCCGGCACACCGGCTGCGCGCCTTGCTCGTCGAGCTCGAGCGGCTCTACAACCATGTCGCCGACCTGGGTGCCTTGGCCAACGACGTCGGTTTCGGGCTGGCCAACGCCCACGCCCAACGCGCCCGTGAGCAGCTGCTGCGCATCAACGCGCAAACGACCGGAGATCGGCTGCTGCGTAAGGCGATCCGGCCGGGAGGCGTGGTGCTGCAAGCACTGCCTGACCCGAATCGACTGCAGGCGCTGGCCGACGACGTCGCCGAGATCGCGGAGCTGACCCTGGGCCACTCGGTGATCTACGACCGGTTCGCCGGTACCTCGGTGTTGAACCGCACGGATGCGGAGGCGCTCGGCACGCTGGGGTATGTGGCGCGGGCCAGCGGGCTGGTCACCGATGCCCGCCTCGACCATCCGATTACCGACCTGCCGGTGACGGAGGTGACGGCGACAGCCGGCGACGTGCTGGCGCGTTACACCGTCCGCCGCGACGAATTCGCCGCCTCGGTGGCGTTGTGCCGCACCCTGATCGACGGTCACCACGGGCCGATCGATGTTCGGGCGCAGCTTCCCGGGCCGGCTGGGGCCGGCAACGGGGTCGGGATCGTCGAGGGGTGGCGCGGCAGCATCGTGCACCGGGTGGAGACCGGCGCCGACGGAACCATCACCCGCGCCAAGATCGTCGACCCGTCCTGGTTCAACTGGCCCGCACTGCCGCTCGCCATGACCGACACCATCGTCCCGGACTTCCCGCTGACGAATAAAAGCTTCAACCTGTCCTACGCGGGAAACGACTTATAGCGGCTCGGCGCGGACCCGATATATGTCAATATGTTTGATATGGGTGACGTGAACGAGGCTCCGCTGGGTTATCTGCTCTACCGGGTCAGCTCGGCGCTGCGGCCCCAGGTGTCCGCGGTGCTCGGACCGTTGGGGCTGACGTTGCCCGAATTCGTCTGCATGCGAGTACTTTCCGTGCGGCCGGGACTCTCCAGCGCCGAATTGGCTCGTCATACCAGCGTCACACCACAAGCCATGAACACCGTGCTGCACCGGCTGCAGAACCGGGGCGCGGTGAGCCGGCCGCAATCGGTGCCGTCCGGGCGGGCGCTGCCCGCGACACTGACCGACGCCGGCCGGGAGTTGCTGACCCGGGCCGAGGACGCGGTGCGGGTCGCCGACGGCCGGGTGCTGGCCGCGCTGAGCCCGACCGAACAACAGCGGTTCAGGCAGATGCTGGAGCGCATCGGCGCGGAGTGACGCTAGGTTGATGGCGGCGACCCGCTTCGCCCGGCTTCGCCGCGCTCGCGATCGCCGCTATCCCCGGCCGGTGATGGTGGGCCAGGGCTGCGCCGCCTCCAGTTCGTAGGCCAATTCCAGCAACCGGGCGTCCTGGCCGAGGTGGGCGCTGAACATCATGCCCACCGGCAGTCCGGCCGCGGATTCGGCCAGCGGCAACGAGATTGCCGGATCACCGGTGACGTTCTGCAGTGGGGTGAACGCCACCCAGTCCATCAGCCGGTCGATGACCTGCTCGTAGCCGGCGGTGGGGTCCAGGTGGCCGACACGCGGCGTCTCGTGGGCCAGTGTCGGGGTGAGCGCGACGTCGTAGTCGCGGAACATCCGCGCGGTGTGGCGACGCACGCTCGCCAACCGGGCGATCGCCAGCGGCAATCTGTGCAGGCGCCGGGTGGCGTGGCGATCCAGCCCCAGCGTCAGGCTGTCCAGCCGGCTGCGATCGAAGCTCGGCCCGAACATCCGCCGCCCGCCGCGCACCAACGCCGTCGCCAAAAAGGCCCAGTAGAGCAGGAAGTCGTCGGCGAAGTGTGCCGGCACCGGCGGCCGGTCGAGGTAGTCGACGTGATGGCCGAGTTCCTCGAGCAATGCGGCGGTCTTGCACGTCAGCTCACGCATCTCGGTGGAGGTCTCGCGCGCGATCGACTGAGTGATGACCGCGATCCTGAGCCGCTCGGCGCCCGGCGACTTGACGTCACCGACCGGTGGGAGCTTGCGGTTGCGCCAGATCCGTTCGGCTTCGGCGTAGAAGGCCGCCGTATCACGCACCGAGCGGGTGACCACCCCGTTGTAGACGATGCGCAGCGGCATGGCGCGCATATCCCGGTCCAGCGGCAACCGGCCCCGCGATGGTTTGAGGCCGATCAGCCCGTTGCACGCCGCCGGGATCCGGATGGAGCCGCCGCCGTCGTTGGCGTGCGCGATCGGCACGACCCCCGCGGCGACGAACGCCGCCGAGCCCGACGACGACGCCGCCGCGGTGTGATCGGTGTTCCACGGGTTGCGTACCGCACCCAGCCGCGGATGCTCGGCGGCCGCGCTGAACCCGAACTCGGACAGCTGGGTCTTGCCCAGCGCGATGAGGCCGGTGGCCAGGTACAGCCGGGCGAAATCGCCGTCGGCGGTCGCGGCGCGCGGCTGCCATGCGTCGGTGCCCTGCATCGTCGGCATCCCGGCGACGTCGACGTTGTCCTTGACGAACGTCGGGACACCCGCGAAGTAGCCCCCGCGGGGTGCCGTCGACTCGGCCCGGGCGCGGTCGAACGCCTGGTAGGCCAGCGCGTTCAGCTGCGGGTTGACCGCCTCGGTGCGCGCGATGGCGGCGTCGACGAGCTCGGCGGGCGACACGTCGCCCGATCGGATCCGCTCAACCAGACCGACCGCGTCACAGTCGCCGAGCGCGTCGTCGCCGAAAGCATGGACGTGTTGCATGTAAAGACGCTAGCAAGCGCGGCGATCGCAAGCGCGGCGGAGCCGGGCGCGGCGGGTCGCCGCCGACGGCCCCGCCGCAACCGCCCTAGGCTTGGCCGACCTCGAACCGCGCGAACCGGGTCACGGTCACGCCCGCCTCGTCGAGCAGCGCCTTCACGGTCTTCTTCGAATCCGACACCGACGACTGCTCCAACAGCACGACGTCCTTGAAGAAACCGGTGACCCGGCCCTCGACGATCTTGGGCAGGGCGGCCTCGGGCTTGCCCTCCTCCTTGGCGGTCTCCTCGGCGATGCGCCGCTCGTTGGCCACCAGCTCGGCGGGCACATCGTCGCGGCTCAGGTACTTGGCCTTGAGCGCGGCGATCTGCAGCGCCACCGCGTGGGCCGCGTCTGCGCCATTCGCGTCCGTACCGGACTCGTACTCCACCAGGACACCCACGGCCGGCGGCAGGTCGGAGGCCCGCTTGTGCAGGTAGGTCTCCACGGTGCCGTCGAAGTAGGCGACCCGGCGCAGCTCCAGCTTCTCGCCGATCTTGGCGGACAGCGCCTCGACGGCCTCCCCGACGGTGCGGTCTCCGATCTTGGCGCCCTTGAGCTCCTCGACGTCGGAGGTCTTGGCCGCCGCGGCGGCGGTGACGACCTCGTCGGCGAGCGCCTTGAACTCGTCGTTCTTGGCGACGAAGTCGGTCTCGGAGTTCAGCTCGATCAGCGCGCCGCCCTTGGCGGCGACCAGCCCTTCGGCGGTGGCGCGCTCGGCGCGCTTGCCGACGTCCTTGGCGCCCTTGATCCGCAGCAACTCGACGGACTTGTCGAAGTCGCCGTCACTCTCGGCCAGCGCGTTCTTGCAGTCCATCATGCCTGCGCCGGTGAGTTCCCGAAGCCGCTTGACGTCGGCAGCGGTGTAGTTCGCCACTGTTGTGTGCCTTTCCTACGATGCGTCGGTGGTGGTGGTGTCGGTAGCGGCGGGCGCCTCGGGGGCCGAGGTGGTGGCCGTCGTTGTCGCCGAAGCCAGCAACTCCTGCTCCCACTCGGCCAGCGGCTCGACCGCTTCGGCTTCCGCCTTGCCCTCGCCGTTACCCTGACCGGCACGGGCCTGCAAGCCCTCGGCCACCGCGGAGGCGATCACCTTGGTCAGCAGCGCCGCCGAGCGGATCGCGTCGTCATTGCCCGGGATCGGGTAGTCGACCAGGTCGGGGTCGCAGTTGGTGTCCAGGATCGCGATGACCGGGATGCCCAGCTTGCGGGCCTCGCCGACGGCGATGTGCTCCTTGTTGGTGTCGACGACCCAGACGGCCGACGGCACCTTGGCCATGTCGCGGATACCGCCGAGGCTGCGCTCCAGCTTGTTCTTCTCGCGGGTCAGCATCAAGATTTCCTTCTTGGTGCGTCCCTCGAAGCCGCCGGTCTGCTCCATGGCCTCGAGCTCCTTGAGGCGCTGCAGTCGCTTGTGCACGGTGGAGAAGTTGGTGAGCATGCCGCCTAGCCAGCGCTGGTTGACATACGGCATCCCGACCCGGGTGGCCTCGGCCGCGACCGACTCCTGCGCCTGCTTCTTGGTTCCGACGAACATGATGGAACCGCCGTGGGCGACGGTCTCCTTGACGAACTCGTACGCCTTGTCGATGAAGGTCAGCGTCTGCTGCAGGTCGATGATGTAGATGCCGTTGCGGTCGGTGAAGATGAACCGCTTCATCTTGGGGTTCCAGCGACGGGTCTGATGCCCGAAGTGGGTGCCGCTGTCGAGCAGCTGCTTCATGGTTACAACAGCCATGGTTGGCCATATCCTTTTTTGTCGGTTGCCGCCCGGCGTCGGGTGAGGCCGGGCCCTGGTGCCTGCTGAGATGCCGAACCCCGCTCGGGGACCGTCGACATCCGGTTGTGCCGCAGACACGCGAAGTCAGCTCGCATACGCGAACTGCGCAAATGAGTTTACACGCTCCCAACAGGTGCTTTGTCCACAGCGGTGACTGGTCGGTTTCGGCTCCGCCAGGGTGAACTGGCCCGGTGCGGTTCACGGCGTTGTTCCTGGTCGCGAGCGTGCTGGCGGCCGCTCCGGCGCACGCCGAGAGGTTCCGGCTGGACTGGCCGCTGCGCCCGCGCCCGGCTGTGGTGCGCGGATTCGACGCGCCGCGCCCCGATTGGCAGCGCGGGCATCGGGGGGTGGATCTGGCCGGTGCCGGGGGCCGGCCGGTGTATGCGGCGGGAGTGGCGACGGTGATCTTCGCCGGGCGGGCCGGCGGGGTCCCGGTGGTATCGCTGGCGCATCCCGGTGGTCTGCGGACCAGCTACGAACCGGTGGCCGCGACGGTGCGCGCCGGGCAGCAGGTGGCCGCGGGTTCGGTGATCGGCACGCTGGAGCCGGGGCATCCGGGGTGTCCGGCGCCGGCGTGCCTGCACTGGGGTGCGATGTGGGGTCCGGCGTCGCGAGCCGACTATGTCGATCCGCTGGGGCTGCTGGTGGGCACGCCGATCCGGCTCAAACCGGTGCGGCCGGGCTGAGCTCACATGCGGGACAGGAACTGTGTCATCGCGGCCAGCACCTCGGCGGGGCGCTCTCGCTGCACCCAGTGGCCTGCACCCGCCAGGACCGACAGCGAGGCGTCCGGGATCAGCTGGGCGGCGGCGCGGGCGCGGGCCACCGGGACCCCGGTGTCCTTGTCGCCGTGAATGATCAGGGCCGGGCACCGCAGCGACGGCAGTCTCGCGGTGTAGTCGGTTTTGAGTCGGTTCCACCGCACCTCGTCGCGCTGCCATTGTTCGAACACGCCGGAGTCCTGCTCGACCGCCGCGGTGATCTCCGCCATCAGTTCGGGGGTGCGGCGGGCGGGGTCGCGGATCAGCGCGGTCTTGACACTCCAGGCCAGCAGGGCGGGGCTGCGGGCCGTCCAACGGCCCACCAGAGCGAGCGCTCCGCTGCGCAGCATCGCCCAGGTCACCGCCTGCCGTAGGCCGGCCAGGGCCCCGTCCGAGGCTCGCGGCATCAGGCCGTAGCTGCCCAGCAGCATCACCCCCGCCGTCCGTTCAGGCCGTTGCAGGACATGGCCGAGGGCCATCCCACCGCCCAGCGAAAGCCCCCCGATGACATAACGGTCGAGGGCCAGCGCGTCGACGAACCGCCCGACGTAGCTGACCAGCCGTTGCTGGGTCAGCGGCCACGGCGCGGGCGGGCTGTGCCCGAAACCGGGATGATCCGGTGCGATGACCCGGTTGCCGGCGGCGGCCAGCCGGGGGCCGATCTCGCCCCAGGACAACGTGGCGCTGTCCACCCCGCCGCCGTGCAGCAGCACCACGGCTCGAACCGCGTCGTCGGGACGAAAGTCGAGGTAGGAGACCGGTCCCGACGGCAGTTCGAGGGTCGCTCGCACCGTCACGCCCGCGGATGGGCCAGATCGTGCACCGCGCGCAGCCGGGCGACCGTGACGTGGGTGTAGAGCTGCGTGGTGGCCAGGCTGGAGTGGCCGAGCAGTTCCTGCACGATGCGCAGATCCGCGCCGCCCTCCAACAGATGGGTGGCCGCGGTGTGGCGCAGCCCGTGCGGCCCCATGTCGGGGGCGCCACCGACCGCCGCGACGGTCTGGTGCACCACGGTGCGGGCCTGCCGCGGGTCCAGCCGACCACCGCGGGCTCCGAGCAGCAAGGCCGGGCCGGACTCCGCCGTCGCCAGCAGTGGGCGCCCCTGGACCAGCCAGGTCTGCAACGCCTCGGCGGCCGGCTCGCCGAAGGGCACCGTCCGCTGCTTGTTGCCCTTGCCGAGTACCCGCAGCAGCCGCCGAGAGACGTCCACGTCGTCGACGTCGAGCCCACATAGTTCGCTGACCCGCACCGCGGTGGCGTAAAGCATCTCGGCGATCAGCCGATCCCGCAACGCAATCGGATCATTTTGCTCTGCACCGGATTTCGCGGCGAGCATGACGTCGTGCGCCTGGTCTTCACGCAGCACCGCGGGCAGTGTCCGGCGGGCCTTGGGCAGGGCGAGACGCGCCCCGGGGTCCGATGCCAGCAGGCCGCGGCGAGCCGCCCAGGCAGTGAAGGTCTTGACCGTCGAGGTGCGCCGTGCCAACGTGCTGCGGGCCGCGCCGGCGCTGGCCTGTTCGGCCAGCCAGCTGCGCAACAGCGGCAGGCTCAGGCCGTCGATGCCGCTGTGCCCCCGCTCGGCGAGAAACGCGAACAGCGACCGCAGGTCGCCCAGATACGCCCGCCGGGTGTGTTCGGACCGCCCTCGTTCCAGCGCCAGATGCTCGTCGAACTCCTCGAGAATCGCGTCCACCGGCTTACGGTCGCAGAGGCCGGTCATCGGCTCAGGTGACGCGCCGCAGCGTGTCCGGGGTGAGATCAAGCCGTGATGGATAGCCGTCGACCGCCATGATCAGGTCGGCTTCGGCCAGCAGCGAACGCAGGACGTGCACGATCCCGTCGACTCCGCCCAGCGCCAGCCCGTAGGCATATGGCCGGCCGATTCCCACCGCGGTCGCGCCCAGCGCCAGGGCCTTGATGATGTCGGCGCCGGTACGGACGCCCGAGTCGAACAGCACCGGAAGCCCGTCGGCGGCCGCCACCACATCGGGCAGGCAGTCCAGCGCCGGCAACCCGCCGTTGGCCTGGCGCCCGCCGTGGGTGGAGCAATAGATGCCGTCGACCCCGCCGTCTTTGGCGCGCCGGACGTCGTCGGGATGACAGATCCCCTTGACGATCAGCGGCAGGTCGGTCAGCGACCGCAGCCAGCCCAGGTCGTCCCAGGTCAGCGGATTACCAAAGGTTTGCACCCAGGACAGCACTGCGGCCTGCGGATTCTCCTCGGGCGGCTGGGCCAGCCCGGCCCGGAACACGGGGTCGGAGAAGTAGTTGGACAGGCAGTGCCCACGCAGCTGGGGGAAGTTCGACGTCGCCAGGTCTCGGGGACGCCAGCCCGGAACCCAGGTGTCCAGCGTGACGACGATCGCCCGGTAGCCGGCCGCCTCCGCACGGCGCACCAGGCTGGCGGCCAGTTCCCGGTTCTTGGGGGTGTAGAGCTGGAAGAACCCCGGCGTGTCACCGAACTCGGCGGCGACGTCCTCCAGGGGGTCGGCGGTGAGGGTGGACACCATCAGCGGGACGCCGGTGGCTGCCGCGGCCCGGGCGCTCGCCAGGTCGCCGTGGCCGTCTTGGGCGCAGATCCCGATGACGCCAATGGGGGCCATGAAGACCGGCGAGGGCAGCCGCAACCCGAACAGCTCGATCGACAGGTCACGTTCGGTGGCGCCGACGAACATCCGCGGGATGAGCCCCCAACCGTCGAAGGCCGTGACATTGGCCCGCTGGGTACGTTCGTCGCCGGCACCGCCGGCCACATAGGACCACACCGACGGCGAAAGCGCGGCCGCCGCTTTGGCCTCCAACTCGCTGTAGGTCATCGGCAGCGCGGGCACCACCCCGGCCAGACCCTGCAGGTAGATCTCGAACTGGTAGTCGCCGAATGCCATGCCGCTAGTCTGCCGCAGCCTCGGCCGCCTCTTTACGTGCGAGCTCTTTCTTCCACTGCCGGAACGTCTCTTCGGTGCGCCCACGCCGCCAGTAGCCCGAGATCGACGCCCACTTGGCCGCCACACCGCGCTCTTTTCTGATGTAGGGCCGCAGGTTGTGCATGACGGCCTGGGCCTCGCCGTGGATGAACACCTGAACCTGGCCCGGCAGCCATAGCGTGGTGGTGACAGCCTCGACCAACGGGGCCTTGTCGCCCGCTCGGTCCTGGCCGACCAGATCGGCGCGGCCACCGCGGTGCAGCCAATTCAGCTGCACACCTGACGGCGCGGCGAGTGCCATTTCGTCCTCCGGGCCGGCGACCTCGATGAAAGCCTTGCCGACCGCGTCGGCCGGCAGCGCCTCCAGGGCCGCCGAGATCGCCGGCAGCGCGCTCTCGTCACCGGCCAACAGGTGCCAGTCGGCCGCAGGGTCGGGCGCATAGGCGCCGTTGGGCCCCATCAGATAGACCGGCTGACCGGGCTGCGCGGCGGTGGCCCACGGACCGACGACGCCGTGATCGCCGTGCACCGAGACATCGATGGTGATCTCGCGGGCGACCGGATCGGCGCGCCGCACCGTCAGGGTGCGGATCACCGGCCGATCCTCTTCCGGCAGGGCGTCGAAACTGTCCAGTGTCAACGGCTGCGGTAGTGCGGCGACGTCGAGGTCGTAGCGCACAAAGACGACCTTGACGTAGGAGTCGGTGAATTCGCTCGGGCGGAACGTGTCGTATCCGGTACCACCCAAGACCACCCGCGTCATGTGCTCCGAGAGCTGTTCGGTGCGGACCACCGCGAAGGTGTGAACCGGTCGTCCCGCCACGTTGCCTCCCCGTTTCGGCTGTTCCCGCCGACTATACGAGCTACCGGCTGCGCCGCACTATTGCCCAACTGCCGTCGCGACGCTCGACCAGACCCGCCACCTCCAGCATCGCCAACGGCCCGAACACCTGCGCAGGGGCCAGCCCGGATGCGATCGCGACCTGATCGACGGTCGCCACACCGCGGCCCGGCAGGGCTTCGTAGACCTGACGTCCGGCGGCGCTGAGTCCGTCCAGGGGAGTCACCGGATGTGGCGGGACGTCGGCCAGCTCCCCCACCCGCCCGGCCAATTCGACCACCTCGTCGGGTCGGGTGACCAGTTCGGCGCCGGCGCGCAGCAAGACATGACAGCCAGCCGACGCCGCACTGGTGATCGGCCCGGGTACCGCGGCCACCGGGCGGCCCAGCAGCCGCGCCCACGCCGCGGTGTTGGCCGCGCCGCTGCGAACTCCGGCCTCGACCACGACGGTGGCACCGGCCAGCGCCGCCACCAACCGGTTGCGGGTCAGAAACCGGTGCCGAACCGGACGGACCCCGGGCGGATACTCGGTGACCAGCAGTCCGTTGCCGCCGATGCGGTGCAGCAGCGCGGAATGGCCTGCCGGATAACTGATGTCTATGCCGCCGGCCAACACCGCCACCGTGGTGCCGTCTGCGGCGAGCGTGGCGCGGTGAGCCGCACCGTCGATCCCGTAGGCGCCGCCGGAGACCACCGCCATGTCACGTTCGACCAGCCCGGCGGCCAAGTCCGCGGCCACCAGCTCGCCGTAGGCGGTCGCGGCCCGGGTGCCGACGATCGCGGTGGCGCGTTCGGCGATCTCATCCAGACGCGCCGGACCCACCGCCCACAACACCAGCGGTGCGCGGCAATCCGGCTTTCGCGCGGCCGCGGCGCCGCCGAACGCGGCGAACGCCAGCAGCGGCCATTCGTCGTCATCAGGTGTGACCAGCCGGCCACCGCGGCGTGCCACTAACTCCAGATCCTCAGCGGCAGAGTCGATCTCGCGCCTAGCCTCGGTATACTTGGCCAGTTCCGGTTCGACGTCGCCGCACCGGATGCGTTTCGCCGCCTCGACCGGGCCGGCCCGCGCGACCAATGCGGCCAGCTCCGGGCGCGGCGGTTCGGCGACTCGGGACAGATACGCCCAGGCCCGCAGGGTGGCCTCATCGGCGCTCACCGGGCCGCCCCCGGCTGACGAAAGCTCAGGGCCGCGGCGACCTCGTCGAGGCCGGGCGAGTTCCGGCCCGCCAGGTCACTCAACGTCCAGGCCACCCGCAACGTGCGGTTGGCGCCGCGGATCGAGAGCAGGCCGCGGTCCAGCGCGGTGCGCAGCGGGGCCATCGCCGCGCCGGAGAGCCGAAACTTGCGGCGTAGCAACGCGCCGCTGACCTCGGCGTTGGTGTGAAAGCCGTGCGGCCCCCAGCGTGTCGCCGCCGCGGCACGCGCGCCTGCCACCCGTGCACGCACCGCGGCCGTCGATTCGCCGTCGGCGGCGGAGAACGCGCCGGCGCGCACCGGATGCATCTCCACCCGTAGGTCCACCCGGTCCAACAGCGGCCCGGACAGCCGGCCGAGGTAGCGCCGCTTCTCCATCGACTTGCAAGTGCAGTCGCGCGGGTCGGCCGGTGCACACGGGCAGGGGTTGGCCGCCATGACCAGCTGGAAGCGGGCCGGGTAGCAGGCCACCCCGTCACGGCGGGCCAGCCGGATCTCGCCGTCCTCCAACGGTGTGCGTAACGCTTCCAGGGCGCTGACCCGGATCTCGGCGCACTCGTCGAGGAACAGCACTCCGCGGTGCGCGCGGCTCACCGCGCCCGGCCGGGCCATTCCGGAGCCGCCGCCGACCAGTGCCGCCACGCTGGAGCTGTGGTGCGGTGCGATGAACGGTGGCCGGGTGATCAACGGCGCGCAACCGGATAACAGTCCCGCGACCGAGTGGATCGCGGTGACCTCCAGCGATTCACTTTCGGTCAGCGGCGGCAACAGGCCCGGAAGACGTTGCGCCAACATGGTTTTGCCAACGCCGGGCGGACCGGTCAGGATCAGATGGTGAGATCCAGCCGCAGCCACCTCGACAGCGAACCGGGCTTGGGCCTGGCCGACCACCTCGGCCAGGTCCGCGGCCGGCTCGGCTACCGGAGCTACGGTGGTGATCCGTTCCTGCAGCCGTGCCGAGCCCTCCAGCCAGCCGTGCAGTCGGCGCAGCGTCGCCACCCCGAGGACCTCGATGCCGTCCACCAGGCTGGCTTCGGCGAGATTGTCCACCGGGACCACCGCGCGCGCCCAGCCCTCGTTCTTGGCGGCCAGCACCGCCGGCAGCACCCCGTGCACCGGTCGCACCCGCCCGTCCAGCGCCAGCTCGCCCAGCAGCACCGTCTTCTCCAGCCGGGGCCAGGGCGTGCCACGATCTGCCGAAAGCACCGCGGCGGCCAGCGCCAGGTCGTAGACCGACCCCATCTTCGGCAGCGTCGCCGGCGACAGTGCCAGCGTCAGACGGGATTTCGGCCAGTTCTGTTCGCTGTTGGTGATCGCCGCCCGCACCCGATCCCGCGACTCCTGTAAGGCTGCGTCGGGCAGGCCCACCAGATGCACGCCGGGCAGCCCCGAGGTGATGTCGGCCTCGATCTCCACGATCAGGCCGTCGAGGCCGCGGACCGCGACCGAGAACGCCCGCCCCAGCGTCATCAGACCACTCCCCGCAAGTGGGTGATCTCCGGTGTGCGGCACCGCCCGATCCGGACCCCGATCACATCCACCCGGACTTCAACCCAGTGCGATTGCTGGCCGGCGAGCCACAATCCGGCCAGCCGGCGCACCCGGCGGACTTTCTCCGGGGGTACCGCATACGCCAGCCCGCCGAACCCGTCACCGGTGCGGGTTTTCACCTCGACGAACACCACGGCGCCTGCGGCCGGATCGTCAGCTATTACGTCCAGTTCGCCGTACCGGCACCGCCAGTTGCGGGCCAGGATCGTCCACCCCTGCCCGAGCAGGTGGTCAACGGCCAGCTGTTCCCCAAGCGCCCCGAGCTCGGCGCGCGTCATGGTTGTCATGCCGGTCAGATTCGGTCATCGCACCGACAGCGTCGAGCCGCGCCGCGTCGAAAACGGCTGCGGCCCGGTCAGTTATCCCCAGCGGCGTCTTCATCCACAGCCACCGGAGAGCGGATTAGCCGGATTGTGCGCCCGGCGCCCGCACCACCAGCGGTACGCCGGGGAAGTACGCGGCCATCTCGGTACGCGCACGGCGCAGCGCGGCGGTGCCGTAGCCCTTCTTGCGATGTTCGGGCTGGATCCAGATCCGCACGTTCACCTCGCCGCGGTTGAGGTCGCCGAAGACCATGCCGACCTTCTGCGCACCGTCGATGGCGACGAACAACGCGGCATCCTCATCATCCACCCGGGACAGCGCGGAGCGGATCTCGTCGTCGAGCCCGCCGGCCGGCGCGCCGGACCCGTCGCCGCTGGCGCCGACGTCGGTGGTCCGCAGCTCGAAAATGTCACGATCCGGTTCGCCGGCGAACGGGCGGAGCAGCAGTGTCTCCCCGGAGCTGGCCGGGCGGTCGCCGAGGGTGAAGGTCAGCTCGTTGTTGAGATCGTCGAGTTCGGCGGCGATCCGGTTCCGGGAGTCCTTGGTCAGCTGATCCAACGACATCCCGATCACCGCTTCGCAGCCCGCCGGTGAGGTGCCGAGCAGGTTCGCGATCGCCTGCACCGCAGACGCGCGGTCGTCCGAGTCGACGATCACGTCGAGCACCTCATGGCGCCGTTCCATGGCTTTGAGCAGGGCATCGGTGATCTCCCGGCGGGAGACGGCACGATCGACAGCGGTCATGGTGTCAGCCTAGACCGAAGCCGGGGCCGCCGCATGACCCCGGCGATGCTATTCGGGCAGCCGCAGCTCGGGTTTCTCAACCTCTTCGATGTTGACGTCTTTGAAGGTGACCACGCGTACCTGCTTGACGAACCGCGCCGGCCGGTACATGTCCCACACCCAGGCGTCGGCCAGCCGCAGCTCGAAATACACCTCGCCGTCGGCGTTGCGCGGCACCATCTCGACGCTGTTGGCCAGGTAGAACCGCCGCTCGGTCTCCACGACGTAACTGAACTGGCCCACGATGTCCTTGTATTCGCGGTACAGCGAGAGTTCCATCTCGGTTTCGTACTTCTCGAGATCTTCCGCACTCATCGGGCACTCATCTGCTCAGTCGTCCTTCTGCTCGGTTCGTCCCCATTGTCCCTGTCGCGGCGGCGAGCGCCGCCACGTTGCGCACGTTGATGAACGAGTAGCGGTGCTGGCCACAGGGCCCCAGGGCCGCCAGTGCCGCAGTGTGCGCAGCGGTGGAGTACCCCTTGTGGTCGGCGAAGCCGTAGCCGGGATCGTCCAGCGTCGCCATGTAGCGGTCGCGGCTGACCTTGGCCAGCACGCTCGCCGCGGCGATGCAGGCGGCCGCCCCGTCACCGCCGATCACCGGCAGCGACGGCATCGGCAGCCCCGGCACCCGGAACCCGTCGGAGAGCACGTAACCGGGCCGCAGGGCCAGCCCGGCCACCGCGCGCCGCATGCCCTCGATATTGGCCACGTGCACACCGCGCGCGTCCACGTCGGCCGGCGGGATGAACACCACGTGGTAGGCCAGTGCGTGCCGGCGGATCAGCGGGAACAACTGCTCGCGGGCGTTGGCGGTGAGCCTCTTGGAATCGTCGAGCGCCGCCAGCGCGGCGGGTCTGCCCGGCCCGAGCACACATGCGGCCACCACCAGTGGTCCGGCACAGGCACCGCGGCCCACTTCGTCGACGCCGGCCACCGGCCCCAGCCCACTGCGGTACAGCGCCGACTCCAGGGTGCGCAATCCCGGTGAGCGGCGGATCACGGTGCGCGGCGGCCAGGCCGGGGCCATCGCTACGGGCCCTGCTGCGGGTTGATCGCTTTCACCGGCCCCCACCGCGACGGCGGCCAGGCGATGAACCGGGTCTTGCCGATCACGTTGCTCACCGGCACGGTGCCCGCGTCGAGGTCCTCGCCGGTGCACAGAACCCGGTGCCGCAGATCGGGCTGGACCGCCACGGTGTCGCAGTGCGACCGCGAGTCCGACGAGTGGGTGCGGTTGTCGCCCATCACCCACAGTCGGCCGTCCGGCACGGTCACCGGACCGAACTCATTGCCCAGGCAGGGGTAGACCATCGGGTCGACCATGAGGGTGGCCGGATTCAGGTAGGGCTCGTCGAGCGCCTTGCCGTCGACGGTCAGGCCGGTGTCGTTGCGGCACTGCACCGTCTGACCACCCACCGCAATGACCCGCTTGACCAGATCATTCTCGTCCGGCGGGACGAATCCGATGAACGACAGCGCGTTCTGCACCCAGCGGATCGCGGTGTTGTCCGACCGGATCGACTTGTATCCCACATTCCACGACGGCGGCCCCTTGAAGACGACGACGTCGCCCGGGCGCGGGGCGCTGAACCGGTAGGTGACCTTGTCGACCATGATCCGATCGCCGACGCAGCCGTGGCAGCCGTGCAGCGTCGGCTCCATCGACTCCGACGGGATGAGGTAGGGACGCGCCACGAACGTCAATACGAGGTAGTACAGCACCAGCGCGGTCGCCACCAGGACGGCCGATTCGCGCAGCGTGGTGCGCTTGCGGTCGTCGGGTGCCGCTGCCTCTGCCGCGTCGGCCTCGACGTGGTCGGCCTCGGGCTGGTCGGCCTCGGGAGTGTTCTCGGGTGACGAGCCCGCGGTTTCGGTCACGAGATCAGGGTAGTGACCGCGTCAGCAGTGCCGGAGACCGACCGCAGGCGGTAGCCCGACCGGAGGCACCGGCACGGACGCGCGGGTCAGCGCTTCTCCTTGATCTTGGCCTTCTTGCCGCGCAGTTCACGCAGGTAGTACAGCTTGGCCCGCCGGACGTCACCGCGGACCACGACGTCGATGTGGTCGACGTTGGGCGAGTGCACCGGGAAGGTGCGCTCGACGCCGACGCCGTAGCTCTCCTTGCGGACGGTGAACGTCTCGCGGATGCCGCCACCCTGCCGCCGCAGCACCACGCCCTTGAACACCTGGATGCGCTCCTTGGTGCCCTCGATCACCTTCACGTGCACGTTGACCGTGTCGCCGGGGCCGAAGGCCGGGATGTCGTCGCGCAGCGACGCCTTGTCGACGATGTCCAGCGTGTTCATTGCGGAAACACTTCCTCGCGGGTCGCGGCTGCCGACCGGTCTGCGCGCACGGTGCGCGTGCAGACGGTAACCGAGCCGATGGGTTCGGGCCTGTTGTCGCATCGTGGGTGACCGGGACGCCGGGCCCCACTGCAGAATCAACTGCCGGGCGACAACTGCTCAATTGTGCCAGACGCGGCGCAACCAGCGAAATCGCGCAAATCGCCGCTGGTAGTTACCGCGGGGGCCACCGGACGCGTGATAAGTCTGGTGAGAGGTGGACTGCACGATCTCGTTGCGCACGCGGTAATCTATCCGGCGGGCCGATGGCAGCAGTGTGGCGAGCCCGTAGATGTCGGTTACCCGACTGATACCTGTTGAGGAGGCCAACCCGCCGTGCGGCCATCGATGCTTCTGCTGACTGTCGTCATGGTGATCTCGACGGTGGTATTCGGCTGCGACGAGAAGGTCTACGGCGCCGCCGCGACACGTCCCCCGCAGTACCGAGCGCCTGAAGTGGCACCGGTGGCCACCGCGATCGAAGCACCCCGAGCCCCCGCGATCCCGCCGGTCGCCGTGGTCGACGGCCTGGCGGCCCGCATGCAGGATGCGACGGAGGAAGCGGCCAAGGCCGGTGCCAACATCTCGGTGGCCGTGCTGGACCGGATCTCACATCAACTGGTCACCAACGGCAACACCCACTCCATCGCCACCGCGTCGGTGGCCAAGCTGTTCATCGCCGACGATCTGCTCCACGACGCGGACGGCGCGTTGTCGGCGGACGATCAGGCCGCCCTCGACGTCATGCTGCGGTCCTCCGACGACGGCGCCGCCGAGACGTTCTGGAACCGGCGCGGCGGCAACGCGATCGTCACCCGGGTGGCCGGCCGCTACGGCCTGGCCGGTACCGGACCGCCGTCCAACGGCGCCTGGTGGAACACCATCAGCACCGCACCGGACCTGGCCCGCTACTACGACATGCTGCTCAACGGATCTGGCGGCCTGCCCGCCGACCGGGCCAACATGATCATCAGCGAGCTGGCACAGTCCACCCCGACCGGCATCGACGGCTATCCGCAACGGTTCGGGATCCCCGAGGGCCTGTACAACGAACCGGTGGCGGTCAAGCAGGGCTGGATGTGCTGCATCGGCAATAACTGGATGCACCTGTCAACCGGCGTGGTCGGCGCGGACCGGCGCTACGTGGTGGTGATCGAGTCGCTGCAGCCCAGCGACGACGCCACGGCGCGGGACACCATCACCCAGGCCGTCAAGACCATCTTCCCCGGCGGCCGGATCTAGTCGAGCAGGTCGGGCCGGCGTTCCCTGGTGCGCTGCAGCGCGGCCTCATGCCGCCAGGCCTCGATGCGCGCGTGATCGCCCGAGAGCAGCACCTCGGGCACCTGCAGGCCACGCCAGTCCGGCGGCCGGGTGTAGCTGGGCCCCTCCAAGAGTCCATCGCGATCCGGCGAATGCGAATCATCATGCTGCGAAGCGGGATTCCCCAACACGCCGGGCATCAGCCGCAGCACCGCCTCGAGCATCACCAGCACCGCCGACTCGCCGCCGGCCAGCACATAGTCGCCGATCGAGACCTCTTCGACCCGCATCCGCCGAGCGGCGTCGTCGACGACCCGCTGGTCGATGCCCTCGTAGCGCCCGCAGGCGAACACCAGATGCTGTTCCCGGCTCCACCGCTGCGCGGTGGCCTGGTCGAACAGTGTCCCGGCCGGCGTCGGTATGACGAGAACCGTTTGCTCCGAACAGATCTCGTCGAGCGCATCTCCCCAGACCGGGGCCTTCATCACCATCCCCGGCCCCCCGCCATACGGGGTGTCGTCGACCGAACGGTGCACATCGTGGGTCCAGCGCCGCAGATCGTGAACGGCCAACTCGACCATTCCGGACTCGATCGCCTTGCCCGGCAACGATTGCCGGATCGGGTCCAGGTAGGCCGGGAAGATCGTGACGACGTCGACCCTCACGACGACAGCTCCAGCAGCCCGTCGGGCGGATCGATCCACACCAGCTGCTCGGCCAGCGACACCGAGGTGACGATCGCCGAGACGAACGGCACCAACAGCTCTGCGCCGTCGGTGCGGCGGACCGCCAGCAGCTCTCCGGCCCCGGTGTGCAGCACCTCGGTCACCGTGCCGATATCTTCTCCCGCCTCGGTACGCACCCGCAGACCTTCGAGCTGATGGTCGTAGTAGGTGTCGTCCTCATCGATCGGCGGCAGATCCGCCGAGTCGATCACCAGCAGGCTGCCCCGCAGCGCGTCGGCCGCATCGCGGTCCGACACCCCGGCCAGCCGCACCAGCAGCCGCGAGCCGTGCGGGCGCACCGCGTCGACCACCACATCGCGCGGCTGCTCACCACGCTTCCTGGCGCACAGCACGGCGCCGGGAGTGAATCGCTCGTCCGGGTCGTCGGTACGGACATCGACCACGACCTCGCCGGTGATGCCGTGGGCCTTGACGACGCGGCCGACCGTCAGCTCCATGAGCCGGTCGGCTATCGGTCGGTGTCGACCACGTCCACGCGGATGCCGCGTCCGCCGATACCGGCGACGAGGGTGCGCAACGCAGTGGCGGTGCGACCGCCGCGACCGATCACCTTGCCCAGGTCGTCGGGGTGAACGTGAACCTCGACGGTTCGGCCGCGCCGGTTGGTCACCATGTCCACCCGAACGTCGTCGGGGTTGTCGACGATGCCACGCACCAAGTGCTCGACGGCATCAGCCACCACTGCACTCATCGTCGCGCTCAGCTCTCGGTGGCCGGCTCGGCGGCCTCAGCAGCGGCGGCCTCGGCAGTGGTGTCCTCCGCCGGGGTCTCGGCCTTGGCGTCGTCCTTGGCCTCGCCGGCGTCGTCCTTGGCCTTCTTGCCCTCTGCCGCTTTGGGAGCCTTCTTCTTCTTGGCGGTGGTCGCCTCGGTGGTCGGGCCGCCCTCGGCCTCGGCCAGCGCGGCGTTGAACAGCTCCAGCTTGGACGGCTTAGCCGGCTTGACCTTCAGCTTGCCCTCGGCGCCGGGCAGCCCCTTGAACTTCTGCCAGTCACCGGTGATCTTCAGCAGCTTGAGCACCGGCTCGGTGGGCTGAGCGCCGACCGACAGCCAGTACTGGGCACGCTCCGAGTCGATCTCGATCAGGCTCGGCTCTTCCTTGGGGTGGTAGCGGCCGATGACCTCGATGGAACGGCCGTCCCGGCGAGTCCGCGCGTCGGCGACCGAGATGCGGTACTGCGGATTGCGGATCTTGCCGAGCCGGGTGAGCTTGATCTTGACAGCCATGAGATAACTCCTTGGTAGCACGCTGCAATTCAGCGACGGGGGCGGACTTGCCCCCATCCGGTTTTGCCTCGCGTGTGCGCCGCGTGACCGCACGCCCCTCTCGGGGCACAGTCGCGCGCCGGACAGCCGCCCATTGTGCCAGAACCGGCCCGGTCAGCAGAAATCGCCTCAGGGCAGCTTCTCGAAGCACTTGGTCTCGACCCGGCGGGTCATCCGCCAACCGTCGGGGCTGCGGATGAACTCGTCGTGGTACCACAACCCCAGCAGCATGGTGGCCGGTGTTTCGCCGCCGAAGACCATCGGGTTGAAGCAGAAGGTGCGCGCGGTGGCCGTGTCACCGTCGACCCGGATCGACGGCAGCCCCAACATGTGTGCGTAGCCGGCGAAATTCGGCAACACCTCCGCCAGCCAGGCCTTCACCTGCGGGTAGTTCCCGTCGATCCCGCCCATCGCGCGGTAGTCGATGTAGGCGTCGTCGGTGAATACCGCGTCGAGGTCATCGAAGTTGCGGGTGTCGATGGCGGTGGAGTAGTCGACCAGCAGCTGCTGGATCTGCCACCGGTCCGATATTTCGGCCTGGCTCAGCATTCCTCGATTCAACACTGCTGCGATGGCGGGCGGTAAGGTAACCGGCCATGCGGAAAATTCTGGCCTGCTGGGCCATGGCCGCGACCGTGCTGGCCCTGCTCGCGACCACCGCGGCGCCCGCCTCCGCCGATGTCGCCCAGCCGCTGGGCTCCGCACCGATTCCGGCCGGCCCGGCGCCGAACTGGCTGATCGCCGACCTGGACTCCGGGGAGGTGCTCGCCGAGCAGAACGGCTACGCCGCCACCCCGCCGGCCAGCACGATCAAGGTGCTGCTCGCGCTGGTGGCCCTCGACGAGCTGAACCTCGACGACACCGTGGTCGCCACCCCGGCCGACACCGCAGTCGAGTGCAACTGCCTGGGCATCAAACCCGGGCGCAGCTACACCGCGCGTCAGCTCCTCGAAGGCCTGCTGCTGGTATCGGGCAACGACGCCGCCAACGCACTCGCGGACATGCTCGGCGGGCCGGAGGCGGCGGTGGCGAAGATGAACGCCAAGGCCGCCGCGGTCGGAGCCGCCGCCACCCACGCCACCACGCCGTCCGGGCTGGACGGCCCCGGCGGTTCCGGCGCGACCACTCCGCACGACCTGGCGGTCATCTTCCGGGCGGCGATGGCCAACCCGGTGTTCGCCGAGATCACCGCGCAGCACGCGGCGATGTTCCCCACCGAGTCCGGCGAGCGCCCGATCGTCAACATGAACGAATTGCTGACCCGCTATCCCGGGGCGTTCGGAGGCAAGACCGGATTCACCGACGCCGCCCGCAAGACCTACGTCGGCGCGGCCGCCCGCGACGGCCGACGGCTGGTGGTGGCGATGATGTACGGGCTGATCCGCGAAGGCGGCCCGACCTACTGGGATCAAGCCGGCGCGCTGCTGGATTGGGGCTTCGCGCAGGGCCCGATGTCGGGCGTCGGCAGCCTCTGAACCCGTCGGAGTATTGCGGCAGATCCGCATGGCGGGTCTCCCGGCTTTCAACCCCCGGTCGCGCACCGTAGTGCCACGCTTAATACACCCGGCCGCCGAGCATCACCAAGTCCGGGCTGCCCAGCACCTCCGGACCGGTGCGCGGGTCCCGGGCGAAGCACAGCAGGTCGGCTGGGGCGCCATGCTCCAGTAGCGGCGCACCCAGCCAGCGCCGGGCGTCCCAGCAGGCCGACCCCAGCGCCTCGGTGGGGCTCAACCCGATCCCGGTCAGGGCGTTCACCTCGTCGCTGATGCGGCCGTGGGCGATCATGCCGCCCGCATCGCTGCCGGCGTAAATCGGGATTCCGGCTTCCCGGGCGGCGCTGAGCCGCTTGCGGGAGGAGGCGTGCAGCGCGCGCATGTGCGCCGCGTAGGTCGGGTACTTGGCCGCTGAATCGGCGATGCCGGGGAAATTGTCGATGTTGATCAGGGTGGGCACCAGGGCGGTGCCGTGGGCCAGCATCAACGTGATGATGTCGTCGGTGATGCCGGTGCCGTGCTCGATGCAGTCGATGCCGGCGTTGATCAGGCCGGGCAGCGCGTCCTCACCGAACACGTGGGCGGTGACCCGGGCGCCGTGGGTGTGCGCGGCCGCGATCGCCTCGGCGAGCACGTCGTCGGACCACAGCGGCGCCAGATCCCCCACCGACCGGTCGATCCAGTCCCCGATCAGTTTCACCCAGCCATCGCCGGCGCGGGCCTGCTCGGCCACCGCCTCAGGCAGCCCGGCCTCATCGTCCACATCGATTGCCAGGCCGGGGATGTAGCGCTTGGATTTCGCCAGGTGCCGCCCGGCACGGATGATGCGCGGCAGGTCGTCGCGGTCGTCGAGGCTGCGGGTGTCGATCGGAACCCCGGGATCACGCAGCAGCAGCACCCCGGCGCGGCGCTCGGTCTCGGCGTAGTCGATCGCCTCGTCGAGCCCGACCGGTCCACCGGTTCCGATACCCAGGTGACAGTGCGCATCGACCAGGCCGGGAATGATCCAACCGTCGGAGAACACGGTTTCGGCCCCGTCGATCGGCTCGAGGCTGACGCGGCCATCGACGATCCAGTACTCGACCGGTTGTTCATCGGGCAGCCCGCGGCCGCGAACGTGGTGGACCAATTACTTCTGCCCCGGGAAGTTGAGCTTGGAAAGGTCGAAATCGGCCAGTCCGGGCGGCAACTCGTTGAGCCCCTCGGGCAGTTGCGACAGGTCGGGGAACCCGGCCGGCATGCCACCGGGCCCGCCGGGACCGAAAAGACCCGGCGCCTTCGGTGGGGTCGGGCCCCGCCTCTTGCCCTTCTTGCCGGCTTTGTTCTTGCTGCCCTTCGCTTTACGGGTGGCGCTCTTGCGCCCCAGCCCGGGCAGGCCCATGCCGCCCATCATCGATGACATCATCTTGCGGGCCTCGAAGAACCGGTCGACGAGCTGGTTGACCTCCGAGACGCTCACGCCGGAGCCGTTGGCGATGCGCAGTCGCCGGGAGGCGTTGATGATCTTCGGGTCGGCGCGCTCGGCGGGGGTCATGCCGCGGATGATCGCCTGCAGCCGGTCCAGTTGGCTGTCGTCGACGGCGGCCAGCGCGTCCTTCATCTGGCCCGCGCCCGGCAGCATGCCCAGCAGGTTGCCGATCGGGCCCATCTTGCGGATCGCCAGCATCTGCTCGAGGAAGTCCTCCAAGGTGAGCTCGCCGGTCCCGATCTTGGCGGCGGCCTCCTCGGCCTTCTGGGCGTCGAAGACCTGCTCGGCCTGCTCGATCAGGCTCAGCACGTCGCCCATGCCCAGAATGCGGCTGGCCATCCGGTCAGGGTGGAAGACGTCGAAGTCCTCCAGCTTCTCCCCGGTGGAAGCGAACAGGATCGGCGCGCCGGTGACTTCACGCACCGACAGCGCCGCACCACCCCGGGCGTCACCGTCGAGCTTGGTCAGCACCACACCGGTGAAACCGACACCCTCGCGGAAGGCGTCGGCGGTGGTGACGGCGTCCTGGCCGATCATCGCGTCCAGCACGAACAGCACTTCGTCGGGCTGCACGGCATCGCGGATGGCGGCGGCCTGGGCCATCATCTCCTCGTCGATGCCGAGGCGACCGGCGGTGTCGACGACGACGACGTCGAAGTGCTTGGCCTTGGCTTCGGCCAGGCCCGCGGCGGCGACGGAGACCGGGTCACCCGGGCCGATCTGTGCCTCGTGCGCATGGGCGGAGGTACCGGGATGCGGCGCGAACACGGCGACCCCGGCGCGTTCGCCGACTACCTGCAGCTGGTTGACCGCCCCCGGACGCTGCAGATCGCAGGCCACCAGCAGCGGGGTGTGGCCCTGGCCCCGCAACCAGGTCGCCAGCTTGCCGGCCAGGGTGGTCTTACCCGCACCCTGCAGACCGGCCAGCATGATGACCGTCGGCGGGGTCTTGGCGAAGGTGAGCGTGCGGGTCTGCCCGCCGAGGATGCCGATGAGCTCCTCGTTGACGATCTTGACGACCTGCTGGGCCGGGTTGAGGGCACCGGAGACCTCCGCGCCCTTGGCCCGGTCCTTGATCCGGCCGATGAACTCCCGCACCACCGGCAGCGATACGTCGGCTTCCAGCAGTGCCAGCCGGATCTCCCGGGCGGTGGCGTCGATGTCGGCGTCGGTGAGACGACCCTTGCTGCGCAGCCCCTGAAGAGCACCGGTCAACCGGTCGGACAGTGATTCGAACACGCAGCCAGCCTAGCTGGCCGGGCTTGAGTCCTTCTGTCACTCCTGCTGCAGGTGGCGCAGGGCCAGGCGCGCCGCGTTGGCGCCGCACATGCCGTGCGCGCCTGGCCCCGGTGGAGTCGCCGCCGAGCAGATATAGGTGCCGGGTATTCCGGTGCTGTACGGCGAGAGTGTGACGCGCGGGCCAAAGGCCAACTGGCGAACGTCTTTTGCGCCGGTCATGATGTCGCCGCCGGCGAAATTCGGGTTGTAGACCGCCATCTCGCTGGTGCTGCGCACGGCCTGACCGACGACGCGGTCACGGAAACCCGGGGCGAACCGCTCGATCTGGGCGATGATCGCCGCGGTGGCGTCCCCGCTGTAGCCGTTGGGCACGTGGGCGTAGGTCCACACCGGGTGCACATTGCCGACAGATCGTTGCGGGTCGGCCAGGTACTGCTGACCGACCAGCACGAACGGCCGCTCGGGCATGCGTCCGGCGTGGACGTCGCGTTCGGTGGCGGCCAGCTCGCGGTGCGTGCCGACCAGGTGCACGGTGCCGGCCAGCCGGGCATCGGCGTTGGTCCAGGGCACCCCGCCCTCGACGGCGAAATCGACTTTGAAGGCACCGGGACCCCGCCGGAACCGCCGGTAGGCGCGAGCCACCCGCCCTGGCAACCGATCGCCGAGGATGTGGGCCACCGCCTCGGGGGCCAGATCGAACAGCGTCACGTCGGCGGGCGGCAGTTGCGATGCCGACTCGACCGGAACCCCGGTTTCGATGATGCCGCCCAGGTCGGTCAGCGCGGCGGCCATCGCATCGGCGATCGCCTGCGATCCCCCCGCGGCCACGGCCCAGCCGTGCCGGTGGCCCGCGGTGAGGATGCCCAGCCCGATCGCCGAGGTCATCGGGTAGTGCAGCGGCCGAAACGCGTGCGCGGCAACACCGATGAACAACGCCCGCGCCTGCGGGGTACGAAACCAGCGGGCCAGCGCCGAGGCGGGCAGTGCCGTGGGGGCACCGAAGCGGGCCAGGGTCAGCGGGTGGTGCGGCAGCCGCAGCAGCGGGCCCATGATGTCCTCGTTGAGCGCATCGAACCGGGCGACCGGACCGTCGAACAGACGTCGCCAGCGGCCGCCGTCTCGGCCCAGGCCGGCCGCGGTCTGCTCGACCGAGCGGTACAGCACTCCGGCGCTGCCGTCGTCGAGCGGATGCGCGCAGTCGATCTGCGGCCAGCGCCACTCCAAGCCGTATCGGGCCGCGTCCAACCCGGACAGAAACGGGGATCCGACCGCCATCGGGTGGATCGCCGAACAATGGTCGTGCAGCAGGCCCGGCATAATCGCCTCGCCGCTGCGGGTGCCCCCGCCGATCTCGTCGGCGGCTTCCACGACGGTGACCGCTACGCCGTGCTGCGCCAGGGTGACGGCGGCGGCCAGTCCGTTGGGTCCGCCGCCCACCACTACTGCCGTGCTCACGCCGAGGCCGCCGACTTCATCACGGTGGCCAACCAGGGTGCGGACATGGTCTCCGGAGCGTACCCAGCGGCGTGCGCCGGAGAACAGGAACGACGGCCGTCGAGGACTTCCGAGGATTCCTCGGTTTAACTAGAATATTTCTCGTGACGGCGTCGGATGCGCGGGGCAAGCTGCTGGCGGCGGCGCGGCGGCGGTTCGCCGCAACCGGGACACTGGCCGCCACGCTGGAGGAAGTCCGGCGGGAGGCCGGTGTCAGCGTCGGCGCGATGTATCACCACTTCGCCGATAAGGCCGCGCTGGCGGCTGCGGTGTACGCCCAGGTGATGACGGAGTACCAGGACGGTTTCGTCACCATGCTGCGCGGGCACGCGACCGCCGAGGGCGGCATTCGCGGGGGCGTCGACCACCACCTGCGATGGGTGGCGGCGCATCGCGGCGAAGCGGCGCTGTTGTTGGGCGATCGACTCGACAGCCCGTCGCTGCGGCAGTCCAATGCGCTGTTCTTCACCGCTGTTCACGATTGGTGGCGCCCACATCAGGGCTACGGCGCACTACGGCCCATCCAGACGCCGATCACGGCCGCATTGTGGTTCGGGCCGGCCCAGGAGTTCAGCCGTTACTGGCTCGCCGGCGGAGCCGCGAAGATGCCGCGCGGTGCCATCAAAACCTTCGCCGATGCGGCGTGGGCAGCGTTACGCGCCAAGGGCACTGAGTGTGAGGAGGAAGGATGACCGAATCGCTGTACCAACGTTTGGTCGCTGAAGGAGATGATCCGGAGGCGCCCGAGCGGGTCCGCGTCGAACACCGCGGCGACCGGGCGGTGGTGACGCTGCACGAGCCCGACCGGCTCAACGTGCTGTCCGCGCCGCTGGTGCGACAGTTGCGGCGCGCGCTGACCACACTCGACGACGACCCGCAGGTACGCGCCGTGGTGGTGACAGGCGCGGATCCCGGCTTCAGCGCCGGGGGCGACCTGAAGATGATGTCCGCCATCACCGAACGGCGAGCTGATCCGGCCCCGGAGGGAGTCGCCGACGTATGGCGCTGGATTCGCCGTGAATTCGGTGGTGTCGCCCGGCTCATCGCCACCTCGGACACGATCTTCATCGCCGCGCTCAATGGCGCCGCCGCGGGTGTCGGCCTGGCGTGGGCGCTGACCTGCGATCTGGCCATCGCCGGCGACCGGGCGGTGATCGTGCCCGCGTTCGGTCGGCTCGGGTTGCTGCCGGAGGTGGGGACCAGTTGGGCGCTGACCCGCCGGCTCGGCTACCAGGGCGCGTTGGCCTACTACCTGCGTGGCGAGCCCATTGACGCTCACACTGCGCAACGGCTGGGTTTGGTGCACGAGGTCGTCGCTCACGATCAGTTGCTGACCGCGGCCGACGACTGGTGCTCACGGGTGGCGGCAATGCCCGCCCACGCCACAGCGATGGCCAAACCGCTGCTGCGCGCGGCGGCCGATGCCAGCTGGCACGAGGCGATGGCGCTCGAGGAGTTCGCCGAACCGGTCTGTTTCAGCACCGCCGCGTTCGCCGACAACGTGCGCACCATGTTGGCCGGGCACCGAGACCCGCCGCGGCGACCCGACTAGTTCAGCGTGCCGCCCGCGCCGCCCGCGCCGCCGGCGCCACCGGTCCCGCCGTCGTTGGGCTCACCGGGGAGGCCCGGGGCGCCGGGCGCACCGCCGGTGGAGCCGCCGCTGCCGCCGTCACCGCCGTCACCGCCGGTGCCGACCGAACCGTTTCCGCCGGCCCCGCCGGCACCGCCTCGCCCACCGGAGCTGTCCACCTGGTCGGCCGCTGCCCCGCCGCTTCCACCGTTTCCGCCGTCGGCGCCGAACCGCCCGCTGCCGCCGGCCCCGCCGACTCCGCCGGCACCACCGTTCCCACCAGTCGAGCCGATGCCGCCGGCCCCGCCCGAGCCACCGTTGCCGCCGAGGCCCCCGGTGCCCATCGGATTGTTCAGACCGGCACCGCCCGCGCCGCCTGCGCCACCGTCGCCGTCATCCCCGGACTGACCGGCCACGCCGATCCAGGCGTTGCTGGCGCCCGCCCGCCCGGCCTGCCCGCCGTCACCGCCGTCGCCGCCGTGGCCGCCGTTGGGCTGGGACGCGGTCCCGGTGGCACCTGCCGCACCGGTGCCGCCCGAACCGCCGGCACCGCCGTCGCCGCTATTGCCCAGGAACCACCCGGCGCTCCCACCGACTCCGCCGTTACCGCCGTTGCCGCCGTTCAACGCCGTTATCACGGTGTTGTTGACCCCGGCCCAACCGGACCCACCGACGCCACCGGCCCCGCCGAAGCCCCAGGCGGCCAGCGCGTCACCGCCCTCGCCGCCGTTGCCACCGTCGTGCGTCACCAACCCGTTGCCGTCGAAGGTGTCGTAGAAGCCGGTGCCGCCCCGGCCGCCGACACCGCCGTCGCCGAGCCACCAGCCACCAGAGCCACCTTGACCACCGTCGCCGGCCTCGATGACAGTGCCGTTGGCGCCGAGGAAGGCGGCCGCACCCTGACCGCCCGCGCCGCCGTTACCGAACATTCCGGCGTCGCCACCCACACCGCCCATACCGTCGTTGATCCCGGCCACCCCCGCCACACCGGTGCCGCCGTCACCGAACAGGAATCCGCCGTCGCCGAGGTCGCCCAGCCCGAGCCAGCCGAACAGCGAGGTGTTGATGCCGGTGAACCCATCTATGCCGTCACCGATCAGGTTCCGGCCGAACATCAGGACCCACGGGGTGTTGATCAGATCGATCGTGAGTTGGTTGCCCGCGTCGTGCATCCAGACCTGAATCGCACTGTGCAGCGGCAAATAGAAGCTCTCGTGGTAGAGCTCGGTCCAGTCACCCGGCGAGAACATGTCGAAGTCGGCCGGCCCGATGTCGATCGGATCGGCGCTGGCCATGCCGACGTCGACCGGATCGAACACCGACGGATCGAACCAGCTACCGGGGTCCAGGAAGTCGAAATCCGCCTGCGCCGAGGGCGCGGTCGCCACCGGTGTCAGCGCAAGGGCCAGGGCCGCTGCGGCGCCACCCACCGTCCGACACAACCGTCCGGTTGCGGTGACCCCACGCTTGCCGATTCCGCGGCCATGACGACGGTTCATTTTCCGAAGACCTTTCTGGGACAAATCCGTGCGGACAAATGCGTGGTGACGGGCCGAATCGACCTCAGGCGGGGCTGATCATGTCCAGGCCGAAGATGTCGGTGATCCAGGACAGGTCGGGATTGCCGTCCACCAGCGAACCGAGGAAGTCGGTGAAGTCCGACGTGCCCGCCGGATCGGTGGCCATCGCCGAACCGCCGAACAGCGAAGTGGGGTCCTGGATGTCGAAGTAGACGCGTTGCGCGGCGTTCCACACCGTCGAGAAGGGCTCCTCCGCCATGAATCCGCCCGGGAAGTAGGTAGTCGGATCCTGCAGTTCCTTGATCGCGTCCTGAACTCCTTCAGTCCAGGCGTTGGCCAGTGCGGCGTTGATGTCCGCCCAGCTGATGTTGCTCGGCAGCAGGTCCCAGCTGATGGTGGTCGGTACGTTGGCCGGCCCCTGATTCCAGCCTTCGGTGAGACTGCCGTAGCCCAGGTTCACCAGGACGCGCATGCTGGGTTCCAACAGGGCGGCCAGCGGGCTGCCCCAGACCGGGTTCAGCCGCAACAGATCCAATAGCGGCAGCGTCTCGGCGGGGATCATGTAGTAGTTGGTCAGGCTGTCGGGGTCGGTGGTTTCCAACGCGATCGCGTTTGCGATGTCATCCTCGCTCAGCCCGAAATATCCGATATGGGTCAAGAACATGCCGGCGATGGCATTGAGCGTTGACAGCAGGTTCAGCGGGTACCGGGGAAAGTCGGCGTAGCCGTCGTATTCCATCGTGTAGACGTCGGTGGTGAAGTAGTCCGGAGTCGGATGACCAAGGGTCATTCCGTTCCAAAAGCTGAGGTTCCCGCCCCAGAAGTTGAGCATTTCGACAATACCGCCGTTGGGGTTGGCGGCGTTTCCGACCAGCACGAAGTGGACGTCCTCGGCCGGCACACCCTGGTGGTAGAGCTGCTCCATCGTCATCGACGACATCGCCGCGCTCTGCGAGTAGCCGAACACGTACACCGGGTTGTCGGGGCCGGCTTGGCCGCTGGCGATTTGCTCGTTGATCGCCGCGGCAAGGATCTGCGCCCCTTGGACTTCCGAGACGTTGCCCGGGAAGTAGAGCTGGGGGGTGAACAGCGACTCTGCGGTCCCGGTGAAGCCGTTCGGCCGCAGGTACATGATGTCGGCGGCGTTGACGTATCCCTCCGACGGCAACGGAATACCGCTGCCGCCCATGACGAATGCAGTTCCTCCGCCGGCTGCCGCGGCGACATCGTCGGAGGCAGTCAGCTGGACCTGAGGTGGCACGGCAACGGCCGATGACGCCGCCGCCGACGGCGAGGTCGCGCCGCTGACACCGACCACAACGCCGAGCACCACGAAAATGCTTATGGCAGCGAGGACCGCACGCAGGTGGCGAGACGACCCTGTGCCCCGCAAGCCCGACATCGCTGTGATATCAGCCATGGAAACTCCCTGAAAGCCCTCGAACATGTCACCAACACGATGCGGAACTGCAACCGAAATTACATCACGCACAACAGCTTTAGTCAGGGGAACCGCAGAAAGCCAGCCAAACTGACATAACTTGCGTTATTGGGACGTGATGATAATTTTCGCTATTTCGCCGTGCCCGAAACTTCGGAGGACTATCGTCCGCGTAAAGTGTCCAGCGTGGATATAACTGGAGCAAGCGCGATCGTCACCGGTGGCGCATCAGGAATCGGCGCGGCTACTGCCCGCCAGTTGGCCGACAAGGGTGCCCGGGTCGTCGTCGCCGACCTACAGGCCGACAAGGGGGAGGCGCTCGCCCACGAGATCGGCGGCGTGTTCGTGTCCGTCGACGTCACCAATACCGAGCAGATCATCGATGCGGTCAACACCGCCGCCGACCTCGGCCCGCTGCGGGCGCTGGTGAACTCCGCCGGCATCGGCTGGGCCCAGCGGACCATCGGCAAGGACGGCGAGTTCGAGTCGGCGCACAACCTGGACGCCTACCGGAAGGTGCTGGCGATCAACTTGATCGGCACCTTCGACTGCATTCGGATCGCGGCCACCGCGATGAGCCGCAACGAGCTCACCACCACCGGCGAGCGGGGCGCGATCGTCAACATGACCAGTGTCGCGGCATTCGACGGTCAGATCGGGCAGGCCGCCTACTCGTCGTCCAAGGGCGGCGTGGTGGGGATGACCCTCCCGGTCGCTCGCGACCTGTCGGCCGTCGGGATCCGCGTCAACACCGTCGCGCCCGGCCTGATCGACACCCCGATCTACGGGGAGGGCGAAGCCTCGGAGGCCTTTAAGGCCAAGCTCGGCGAATCGGTGTTGTTCCCGCACCGGCTCGGCAAACCCGAGGAGCTGGCGTCGATGGTGATCGAGCTGCTCACCAACTCCTACATGAACGCCGAGGTCGTCCGGGTGGACGGTGGCATCCGGATGCCACCGAAGTAATCGCACCGCTGAACGAGAAGGCCCCCGTTGCGTCGGGGGCCTTCGCCGTCGGTCATCGGTCAGCTCAGCCCGCGGCCCCGTTCGTTACCGTGGGACTCGACAGGGACCACGTGCGGTCTGCGGCCGCAGTGAATTCGAGGAGCACGGTGACGACACCAGCGGCCGGGCACCAACCGGCGGAATCCACCGAGGACGCCGGCGCCTTCGCCGATCGGATCACCGATGCGCTCGATGCCGCCAGCCTCACGTTGCTGCTGAGCCTCGGGCATCAAAGCGGCCTGTTCGATGCCATGGCCGGGCTGTCAGCACCGGCGACCAGTGCGCAGATCGCCGATGCCGCCGGCCTCAACGAACGCTACGTCCGGGAATGGCTGGGCGGCGTGACCGTTGCCGGCGTCATCGACTACCACCCCGAGACGGCAACTTATCGATTGCCCGAGCACCGCGCAGCGGTGGTGACCCGTGCCGCCGGGCCCGCCAACCTGGCGCGCGTCGCGCAATACATCGCACTGCTGGGCGAGGTCGAGCAGCGGGTGTTGACCTGTTTCCGTGACGGTGGCGGGCTGGCGTACAGCGAATATCCCCGCTTTCACACCGTGATGGCCGAACGGAGCGGCGAAGTGTTCGACGCCGCACTTGTCGAGGTGGTGTTGCCGCTCGTCGACGGATTGCCCCAACGCCTGCGAGCCGGCGCGGACGTCGCAGATTTCGGCTGCGGCAGCGGCCACGCCGTCAACGTCATGGCGCAGGCATTCGGCAACAGCCGCTTCACCGGCATCGACTTCTCGGCCGAGGGCATCGCGCGAGCGAGCCGGGAAGCCGAGCAACGGGGCCTGACGAATGCGACGTTCGAGAGCCATGACCTGAGCACGTTCGACCGGTCCGGCGCCTACGATCTCGTCACCGCGTTCGACGCCATCCACGATCAGGCGCAGCCGGCGCGGGTGCTGGAGAACATCCATCGGTCGCTGCGTCCCGGCGGCATCCTGCTGATGGCCGACGCCAAGGCGTCGAGTCACTTGGAGGACAACGTCGGTGTCGTCACGAACACCTACCGGTACACGGTGTCCTTGATGCACTGCATGCCGGTGTCGTTGGGGTTGGACGGCGCGGGTCTGGGCACCATGTGGGGCCGTCAGCTGGCCGTGTCGATGCTGGTCGATGCCGGCTTCGCCGACGTCGAATTCACCGAGATCGCCGAGGACCCGTCGAACTACTACTACATCGCGACCAAGAGCTGACGGTGGTGGACTCCCCTACCGTCAACCGGCCGAGCTGATCTCCGCCGGTATCGGACCCGCTCGCCCCGGCCGTCGCGCGGCACCCCAGAGGCCGACGCCGATGCCGACTATCGCACCGCCGAGGCCGATGAGCTGCTGGCCGCGTTTGAGGTCGGCGTGCACGCTCATCCCGCCCAGCAGGTCGGCCGCATCAGCACCACCCGAGGCCAGAAACCAGCCGCGGGTGTCTCGGCCACGCACCCCGGCGTACAGCAAAAGGCCTCCGATCAGGGCGTCGCGGTAACCCATCGACCGCAGCAGCAGTCGGGCCGAAGGCCCCGGGTCGTCCGGCTCCCCCCAGATCCGGTTCGCCCGAAGGGGATCGACCAGGAATGCGACTCCCGAAGCCAGCCGAATGCTGCCGGCGACCAGCGCGGCGCGGTCCATCACCATGGACCGCAGCCTAGGGCGGGCTACGGGCGCCCGCAGCTATTTCCAGGCGAAGACGGGTTGCTCCAGCTCATCGACCGGGTCTCCTCGGCCCTCCAGGCACAACCACCGCAGTTGCAGCAGCACCGCACCCGTCGGTGCATGGATGAGGTCGTTGCCCAACGGGATCTGCACCACCGGACGCGGACTCTCCGGGATGGAGATGAAGCGTGGGGAATCGTCACGCTGCAATTGGTGCAGCCCGACCCGGTAGACCGCCACCACCTCGTCGGGCGCAGGCCGCGGATCGAGCCGACCCCCACCCCAGACCACGACCGGGCTGATGACGTACCCCGAGCGGGTGGGGTAATCGTCGAGGAGCCCCAGCACCGCCGAGTCGGGCAGCCGGATGCCGACCTCCTCGTCCAACTCCCGCAGCGCAGCGTCGACCGCGGTCTCGCCGGGATCCAGTCGGCCGCCCGGCAGCGCCCACTGCGCGGCGTGCGAAGTGAGGCGAGACGTCCTGCGGCACAACAGGAAAGCAGCACCCCCGGACACGTCGACCATGCGGCCGTCGAGGCCCGCCTCCGGCATGGGCCGCCCACCGATCCAGTCGTCCACGGGCGCGGGGTCGACCCGGTCTTCGCCGATCTCGGAGTCCACGAGCACCACCGCGACGGCCGCATGCCGCTTCGACGGGTCCGTCACGACCCGGCGGTCGTGCGCCACCAGGCGTGCCCGGATCAGGTCCTGCAGCGCGTCGTCGTAGCCGATGCTCACGGCGTGATCGGTCAGCCGGCGTTACGCGCCAGGTTGATGGCGTACTCGCTGACGAAGTGCCCGGCGGCGGGTTCGCCGGCGCCGCAACTGCCGTCGGACTCCCCGACCCGCTTGACCCACAGGTAGGCATCGGCGTGCGCGCCGGCGGTGTCGGTGGTCGGCGGCGTACCGAGGGCGCGTCCACTCGGGTTGCACCAGCCGTACGGATCGCCTTCGGCGGGACCGGCCCCGTTGCGGGAGGTGTCGATCACGTAGTGCTTGCCGCCCGTCATGCCGGAGATCTCTTCGCCGTAGCCGATCTGCTCTTCGGTGGTGAAGTAGTTCGTGGAGTTGAGCGCGAAGCCCCGCGCACGTGCCACGCCGGCCTGGTTGAGGCGGTTGGCCATTTCACCGGCGTTGACCCAGCGCGAGTGCCCGGCGTCGACGTAGACGGCGGTGGCCGGGTTGCGTCCCAGCGTGTCGACGGCGTAGCTGATCAGGTCGAAGCGCTCCTGGCGCTGGTCTCCGGAGAGGCAGTCGGCCATGGCCAGCGCGTCCGGTTCCAGGACGATCGCGGCCGGCGAACCACCGATGCCGTCGGCGATGCCGTCGATCCAGGCGCGGTAGGACGCACCGGATGAGAAGCCGCCGGCGGCGTAGCTGCCGCAGTCGCGGTGCGGGATGGCGTAGAGCACCAGCACCGGCATGGCACCGGCCGCAGCCGCCGCCCCGGTGTGCCGGGCCACCGTCGAGCCGACAGATCCCACGCCGAACGCCTGGTCGAGCCAGTACGCCTGCGGCGTGTTGGCGACCCGGGCCAGTTCGGCGCTGTCCGGCTGCGCGTTGGAGGCATGCATCGCCTTCGAGATGGGATCGACATAGAAGGGCATGCCGCCCAGCGGGTTGTCCCCGTCGGCCTGGGCAACGCCCGCGCCGGCCAGGGCCGCAACGGCAAGGAGGGGTGTGAGGCAGCGCGCGACCGCGCCAAATGCTGAGGGGAGCACAGCCAAAAATTACCTTATGGCCGACCCGAGGTCACAAGACGGTCACGATCGCGGCGCGGGAGGCTCAGCCCAGCAGCGCGTCGACGAAGGCAACGGGCTCGAACGGCGCCAGGTCATCCGGCCCCTCGCCCAGGCCCACCAGCTTGACCGGCACACCCAGCTCCTGCTGCACCCGGAACACGATGCCGCCTTTGGCCGTGCCGTCCAGCTTGGTCAGCACCACTCCGGTGATGTCGACGACGTCGGCGAACACCCGGGCCTGCGCCAGGCCGTTCTGCCCGATGGTGGCGTCGAGCACCAGCAGCACCTCGTCAACGGACGCACGGCGTTCCACCACCCGTTTGACCTTGCCGAGTTCGTCCATCAATCCGGTCTTGGTGTGCAGCCGGCCGGCGGTGTCGACGACCACGACGTCGGCACCGGACGAAACGCCCTTGTCGACGGCGTCGAACGCGACCGAGGCCGGGTCCGCACCCTCGGCGCCGCGCACCACCTCGGCACCCACTCGCGCCGCCCACGTCTGCAGTTGGTCGGCGGCGGCGGCACGGAAGGTGTCGGCCGCGCCCAGCACCACCCGCCGGCCGTCGGCCACCAGCACCCGGGCCAGCTTGCCGACGGTGGTGGTCTTGCCGGTTCCGTTGACGCCGACCACCAGCAGCACCGACGGGTGCTCGTCGTGCGGCAAGGCCTTCACGGAGCGGTCCAGCGCGGGCTGCAGCTCGCCGATCAGCACCTCCCGCAGCACCGTGCGAGCCTGGCCTTCGGTGCGCACCTGACCGCCGGCCAGCTTTTCACGCAGCTGGGTGACCACCGCTTCAGTGACCACCGGCCCCAGGTCGGCCACCAGCAGGGTGTCCTCGACGTCCTGCCAGGAGTCCTCATCGAGGTCGCCCCCGCCGAGCAGCCCGAGCATGCTGCGCCCCAGCGCATTCTGCGACTTGGCCAACCGGCCGCGCAGCCGCTGCATCCTGCCTTCAACCGGCTCGATGTCCGGTTCGACGACCGGCTCGACGGCCGGCTGGACGGCTTCGGCGGGCGGTGCTTGGGGTTCGGGGGGCGCTTCGGGCAGGTCGACATCGGTGATGGTGCGCCGGGGGGCGTCCCGCGGCACGGTCGCGTCGTCGCCGATGACGGGGGCTGGTGCCTCCTCGGTCCGGCTGAAAGTGATGCCCGACGAAGCAGCGTAGCCGCCCGAGCGGTCCAGGCTCTCGCGTTGCGGCGCGGACAGGCTGATGCGCCGACGGCGGTGGCGCACCAGGCCGAAGATCAGTGCGGCGATGACGACGAGTGCGGCGGCGACCGCTATGGCGATCCAGAGACCTTCAGACACCCCGCCATTGTTTCAGGACCCTGGCGGGCGGGGCTTGTCGGTGCTGCCCGGCAGACTGCGAGCAAGACGCCAACACGCGTAATCTGCAACTACTTGAGCTGCCATCGAGAGGAGGTGCATCGTGACTGAGCTGGCCGATCTGCCGTACGGCTTGATCACCCTGGAGCAGTGGGATGCGCTGGAGATCGCTCACGCGCGACGGTGGGAGCTCAGTGAGGGAACGCTCATCATGTCGCCGCGCCCACAGCTGATACATCAAGAGATTTCGAAACGACTGACCCGTCTCCTCGATGATCACCTACCCGCTGGGATGCGGGTGCTTCCCGAGATCGAAGTGACAACGAGTTCCTCGTACCCGCCGAGCGTGCGCGACCCCGACATCGTGGTGATTCATGACGGTGCGTTCGAGCGGAACGCCACTCGGGTGCTTGCAGCCGACGTGGTGCTCGTCGTCGAGATCGTTTCTCCCGGTTCGCGCGGCATGGACCACGTGATGAAGTTGCACGAGTACGCCAAGGCCGGCATCGAGCACTATTGGATCGTCGACGCCGACGCGCCGTCCGACGAACGGTTCCTGGCCTACCGCCTCGACGGCGACGTGTACCGGCAGGTCTCGGCGCTCGACGGGAACCAAGTTCACCTGCGCGAGCCCGTCGACATGGAATTCACCCTGGGCGACCTGACCGGCTAACTCGGGCTGGAGACAAGCTCTTCGCCGCGGATGCGCTGGGAGATCACCGCGGTGATCCCGTCGCCCTGCATGGTCACGCCGTACAGCGCGTCGGCGACCTCCATGGTCGGCTTCTGGTGGGTGATCACGATCAGCTGCGAACGGGCCCGCAGCATCTCGAACAGCGCCAGCAGCCGACGCAGGTTGGTGTCATCCAGGGCGGCCTCGACCTCGTCCATGATGTAGAACGGCGACGGGCGGGCCCGGAAGATCGCGACCAACATGGCGATCGCGGTCAGCGACTTCTCCCCGCCGGACAGCAGTGACAGCCGCTTGACCTTCTTGCCGGGCGGGCGAGCCTCGACGTCGACGCCGGTGGTCAGCATGTCGGTCGGGTCGGTCAGCAACAGCCGGCCCTCGCCGCCCGGGAACAGCGCCGCGAACACCTCGCGGAATTCGCGCTCGACGTCGGCGTAGGCGTCGGTGAACACCTGCAGGATGCGGGCGTCCACGTCGGAGACCACGTCGAGCAGGTCTTTGCGAGCCGCCTTGACGTCTTCGAGTTGGGTGGACAGGAAGTTGTAGCGCTCTTCGAGTGCCGCGAACTCCTCCAGCGCAAGCGGGTTGACCCGGCCCAGTTCCGCCAGTTCACGCTCCGCACGCTTGGCCCGGCGCTCCTGGGTGGGCCGGTCGAAGGGCATGGGGGCCGGGGCCGTGACCTGCTCGCCGCGTTCGCGGGCCTGCTCGAACTCGGCCATCTCGAGTTCGGTCGGCGGCAACGGAACATCGGGACCGTATTCGGCGATCAGATCCTGCGAGCTCATCCCGAACTGTTCGAGCACCGTCTGCTCGAGTTGCTCGATGCGCAGTGCGGCTTGCGCCTTGGCGACCTCGTCGCGGTGCAGCGACTCGGTGAGCGCGGTGATGCGGGTGCTCAGCGAGTTCACCTCGTCGCGGACGGTGGCCATCGCGGCGGCCCGCTGCTGGCGTTCACCGGCCAGCCCGTCTCGGATGCGTGACGCCGCTGCCACCACCAGTTGCAGGCGCCGGGCCAACGCAGACCCGGCGTCGGCCACCGCGGCCGCCGTGGTGGCAGCGAGTGCGCGGGCCGCGCGGGCCTGCTCGGCGCGCACTCGCGCCTCCCGTTCGGCGGCGGCTGCTCGGCGCAGCGAATCCGCCTTGCCACGAACGGCGTTGGCGCGTTCCTCGGCGGTGCGCACCGCCAGCCGCGCCTCCACCTCGACACCGCGCGCCGCCTCGGCGGCGGCCGCGATCTGCTCCCGGTCCACCGGTTGCACGGCGGCGGTCGGCTGGTCCTGCTCGGCGTTGCGCAGCCGGGCCTCCAACTCACCCAGTTCGGTGACCGTCTGCGCCCGGCCGGCCTCCAGTTCTGCGCGCTCCCGCAACTGGCGACGCCATTCGGTCTCAGCGGCGCGGGCCTCGTGACCGAGCCGGCCCAGCTGCTCGTGAGTCGCGGCGATGGCGGCATCGGATTCGTTGAGCGCTGCCAGCGCCTGCTCGGTGGCATCCTGGCGAGCGGACTGCTCGGTCAGCGCGCCGGACAGCGCCGCGCTGAGCTGGCCGACCTGCGTTTCGGCGCCGGCAAGTTCGGTGCGGGCTCTGTCGATCTCGCTGTTGATCTCCAGAGTGGACGGTTTGCGGTCCGAGCCGCCGCTCACCCAGCCCGCACCCACCAGATCGCCATCGAGGGTCACCGCACGCACACCCGGACGGGTCGTCACCAACTCCAGCGCCGCGGGCAGGTCGGCGACCACCGCCACGGCCGACAACATCGCCGTCATCGCACCACGCAGCCGGTCCGGGGCGTCAACCAGGTCCAGCGCCCACTGCGCGCCATCGGGCAGGGCGGCACGCTGTTCCGGCGCCTGCGGCAGCGGCCAGTCCCCCAACACGATCGCGGCTCGTCCGCCGTCGGCGCTCTTCAGCGCGTGCAGCGCCGCACGGGCCGCGCCGGCGTTCTCCGCGGCCAGCGCGTCGGCCGCCGACCCGAGCACCGCGGCCAGCGCCGCCTCATACCCTGAGCGCACTTTGACCAGCTTGGCGATCGACCCGAAAAGTCCGGAACCACTGTGGTTCTGAACCAGCCAGGCCGCGCCGTCGCGGCGTTCCAGCCCCATGGACAAGGCGTCGATGCGGGCGCGCAGCGAGGCCACCTGCCGTTCGGCGGCACGCTCGGCGGCCTGCAGTTCGGCGACCCGCTCGTCGGCCAGCCGCAAGGCGGCCACCGTCCGCTCGTGTTGCTCGTCGAGGCCGACCTCGCCCTGGTCGAGCTCACCCACCCGGCCCTGCACCGTTTCGAACTCCGCCTGCGCGGCCTGGGCCCGCGCGGCGGCCTCTTCGATGCGCCCCGACAACTGCGCCACATGGGCGTCGATCGACTCAACACGCGCCCGGACGGTCTCCACCTGACCGGTCAGCCGGGCCAGGCCCTCGCGACGGTCGGCTTCGGCACGCACCGCGGCCAGATGCGCCTTCTCGGCCTCAGCGCTGCGGCGTTCGCGTTCGGCCAACTCGGCGCGGGCGGCCTCCAGCCGGGTGCCGGCGTCAGCCAGTTCGGCCAGCAACTGCTGCTCGCCGGCGGCCACCTGCTCGGCCTCGGCCTCCAGCGCGTCGGGGTCGACGCCGCCGGTGGTGATCGGCTCCTCGTCGAGGTGCTGAGCGCGCTCGCTGGCGATTCGCACCGTGGCGCTGACCCGCTCGGCCAGCGCCGACAGCGAGAACCAGGTCTGCTGGGCGGCCTCGGCGCGCTGCGTCAAGGTGGCGACCGCGGACTCGTGGGCGGTCAACTCGTCGGCGGCTGCCGTCAGTCGCTCGGTGATCTGGTCGTGTTCGCGGCGCAACGTCGCCTCGGCGTCGCCTGCGCCGGCGAACTCGGTCTGCCGCGTGACCAGGTCGTCGGCGGTCAGCCGCAACCGGGCGTCCCGCAGGTCGGCCTGGATGGTGGCGGCACGGCGCGCCACCTCGGCCTGGCGGCCCAGTGGTTTGAGCTGGCGGCGCAGTTCGGTGGTCAGGTCGGTCAGCCGGGCCAGGTTGGCCGACATCGCGTCGAGTTTGCGGACCGCCTTTTCCTTGCGTTTACGGTGTTTGAGGACACCGGCGGCCTCTTCGATGAACGCCCGGCGGTCTTCGGGTCGCGACTCGAGGATCTGCGCCAGCCGCCCCTGGCCGACGATGACGTGCATCTCGCGCCCGATCCCGGAGTCGCTGAGCAACTCCTGGATGTCCATCAGCCGGCAACTCGAACCGTTGATCTCGTATTCGCTGGCGCCATCGCGGAACATCCGCCGGGTGATCGACACCTCGGCGTACTCGATCGGCAGCGCGTTGTCGGAGTTGTCGATGGTGACGGTGACCTCGGCGCGCCCGAGCGGGGCGCGGGAGGACGTGCCGGCGAAGATGACGTCTTCCATCTTGCCGCCGCGCAGCGTTTTGGCGCCCTGCTCGCCCATCACCCAGGCCAGCGCGTCAACCACATTGGATTTGCCCGAGCCGTTGGGCCCGACCACCGCGGTGATACCCGGCTCGAAGCGCAGAGTCGTCGGCGAGGCGAAGGACTTGAAGCCCTTCAGCGTCAAACTCTTGAGGTGCACGGGGTGTGAGACTACCGGTCTAGCGTTCGCTGAATCCGTCGATCGGCGCGCCGGCGGCGCCCCAATCGGTGACGACGGTGTCCACCCGGCCCGGCGGGGCCCCGCTGCGCAACAGGTCCAGCAGCCGCTCGCAGTCCTGCCGGGGCCCCTGGGCGACGACTTGTACCCGGCCGTCGGGGCGGTTGGCGGCGTACCCGGTCAGGCCCAACTCCAGCGCCCGCGAGCGGGTCCACCATCGAAAGCCCACACCCTGGACGTGCCCGTGAACCCAGGCGGTGAGCCGAACGCTCGCGGTCACCGGCCGTCCTGGCCCTTGATCTCGAAGCGCACCTCGGTGCCGGCCCGCAGTGTGCGACCGACCGTGCAGACCTGGTCGACGGCCCGGCGCACCACGGTCAGCAACCGCTGTTTTTCGCTGTCACCGAGGGCCGACAGGTCCACCTCCAGGGTTTCCTCCAGCAGCGGATAGCGTTCCTGCTGGCGATCGGCCGGGCCGCTGACCTGGATGGTTGCCGGGTAGCCGTCGCCGAGCCGACTGGCCAGCGCAGCGTCGCCGGACATTCCGCTGCAGGCCGCCAGCGCGATCTTCAGCAGTTCGCCGGGGGTGAAAACGCCGTCGACCCCTTCGCTGCCGATCAGCACCTGTGCGCCGCGGGAACTGCGGCCGGTGTAGCGCCGGGTGCCGGTTCGTTCCACCCACAGTTTGGTCATGGGCACATTTTTACCGCCAACCCGGCGTATCGCCACGCCGGCGGGGCGATCAGCCCGTGGCGGCGACCGGCTTCCTGCCGTATTGGCGTTCCATCATGGCGGTGTCCCCGTACACCTGGACCCGCATCGTCTTGCCGTTGCGGATGGTGTAAACCTCCGCACTGTGGCCCGTTTCGCCACCGATGGTCGCCTCGCTGAGCACGATGACCGTCTCGCCGTCGGCCAGGAACCGGCGCGGGGAGATCGTCGGCTCCTTCGCAGCCAGTGCCACCAGAAACTCACCGAGTTCCGCCTTGCCCCGGTAGGTTCCGCTTACCGCACTCTCCCCCGGCTGCACCCATTCGATGTCCTCGTCGAAGAGCGCCATCAACGATTCTGTGTCGCCGTTGGCGAAGGACTGATAGCCGCCCCGGACCAGCTCGATGTTCTGCTGAGACATTGTTCGCCTTCCTTTCGTGGTGTTCTGGTGTCCCCGGCCGCATTTCGCCATCACAGCCGGTACAGGGCTGCCTCCTTCCAGCAGCGGCGATCTCCCGACCGAAACCACCTGCGAGCGCACCACCAAGGCAAGCATTTCGAGCAATCGATTACCTCATCTGTTCGGATGAGATCCGCGTACGCTTTTCCCGCACGAAGACAGCGGTGTTCCCAGCACCTCACAACCGGCGAGCATGCCCGGATGTGCCACGCCTATAGGTGATTTCGAGGCCGGCGATGAGCGGGATCGATGATTTCTCACAACTGATCTCCAAGATATATTCCGCGGTTCTGGCACCCGAGCAATGGAATGAGGCGGTGGCCGCGATCGCGCGTGCCTTCGATGCGCACGCGTCGTCCCTGGTGTACTCGGACAACGGCTGCCGGACTCTCAAGCACACCCAGATGCCGGCGGCGACCGCGCAAGCCTACGCGGCCTATTATCAACGGCTCGATCACGTCTTCAGCGCTGTCGAGGCGGGGCCCCTGGGAGCAGTGCGGACCGGCGCCGAGCTCATGTGGCCGCACCAGCAGTGTGAGTTTCAGGCCGACTGGGCCCAGCCGAACGGGCTCTACGACGGGCTGTTCGTGAGGCTGACGGCCGGTCCACCGGTGACCAGCCTTGGCATCGCGAACGTGAGGCGACCGGAGCGATTCGACAGCCCCGAGCACGTCGAGATGGTCCACCTGCTCATCCCCCACCTGCAACAGGCGCTGCGCATCCAGGGCCGACTCCACGACCTCGATCACCGAAGCGATGACCTCGCGCAGGCCAGTGAGACCGTCAGCCATGGCATCGTCATCGTCGAACGGGGCAGGTCGGTCTACGCCAATGTCGCCGCCGACCGGATCTTGTGCGCAGGCGACGGGTTGCGGGTCGAGAACGGCCGCATCAGGGCTGAGGCGTCAGGTGCCGACGCCCAGTTGCAGCGCAGTATCGACCGGGCGGCAGAACTGGGCGACGGCGACACCTGGGGCGGGTCGTTTCTGTGTCCGCGGCGCTCCGGTCGCCGTCCCTACGTCGTGCACGTCCTGCCCGTCCACCCGAATTGCGTTGCGGCGCCGGTGAGCGGCCGTTCGATGGTCATCATCGTCGACCCCGAGCGAGAAGCCGCGCCGCCGGCGCTGCTGCTGCGGCGACTGTACGGTCTGACGAAAAGCGAGGCGCAGGTTGCCCTGTTGGCGATGCGGGGAGAAGGCCTGAACCCGATCGCCGAAAAGCTGTCCATCTCGCTGACGACGGTGAGGACCCACCTCCGGCACGTCTTCGAAAAGACCGGTATTCATCGGCAGGCGGAACTCGTTCGCATCCTGGTCACGCTCGATCCCGCTACACCGCTGCGGTGACGGCACCGACGGATTCAACTCATCGGTCTATCATCGATGGCTGTCGCAACACTATTGGTTGGACAGCCGAGAGGACACCCGGTGCAGGTCGCGATTCCGCTCTTCGCCCGATTCACCGCACTGGACGCGGTCGGCCCCTACGAGGTGCTGCAGCGCGTTCCCGAAGTCGAAACCGTCTTCGTCGGTCACCGACACGGGGAGGTCCGCAGCGACAACGGAATGCTCGGGATCACCTGTGACGCACGGTTCGACGAGGTGATTCGCCCGGATGTTGTCGTGGTCCCCGGCGGGGTCGGAACGCGGGTGTTACTCGACGACGCCGAGCTGCTCGATTGGCTACGCCAGATCCACCCGCACACCAGGTTCACCACCTCGGTGTGCACCGGCTCGCTGCTGCTGGCCGCTGCCGGACTCTTGGACGGCCTGACCGCGACCACGCACTGGGGCGCGATCGAACTGCTGGAGCACCTGGGCGCTCGTTATGTGGAGCAGCGCGTGGTCGAGCACCTGCCGCAACGAATCCTCACCTCGGCGGGTGTCTCCAGCGGCATCGACATGGCGCTGCGCCTGGTCGAGCTGCTGGTCGACACCGAAACGGCCCAGGCCGCACAGCTGATGATCGAGTACGACCCGCAGCCGCCGTTCGACTGCGGCTCGCTGCCCAAAGCCGACGAGGCGGTTCGCAACCGCGCGGCGCAGCTGCGGCGCTGACGGCATACTGACCCTTCATGGCCACCGTCGTCGCATTCCACGCCCACCCCGACGACGAGGCAATCCTGACCGGAGGCACCCTGGCACGGGCGGCCGACGACGGACACCGGGTGGTTCTGGTGGTGGCGACTGACGGCCGTGTCAGCAACGACGACGTCGAGCGGCTCGGCGAATTGCGCTCGAGTGCGCAGATTCTCGGTGTTCATCGGGTGGAGTGCCTCGGTTACGCCGACAGCGGTTTCGGGCCGGAGTTCTATCCCGACCCGCGGGGCCGGGTCAGGTTCGGGCGCGCCGACACCGAGCGGGCAGCGGAGCAACTGGCAGCCATCCTCCGCGGCGAAGGCGCGGACCTGCTGCTGAGCTACCAGCCCAACGGCGGCTACGGCCACCGTGACCACGTCCAGGTCCATCACGTCGGCAAACGAGCCGCCGAGCTCGCGGCGACCCCGCGCGTGCTGGAGGCCACGATGCCCCGGGAGTCGCTGCTGTGGGTCGCGCGCGCCGCTCGGCTGTTGCGGCTGCCGGCCCCCTACCCGCTCGACGTGGCCCGCACCGCGTACGCCCCGCAGGCGGCGATCACGCACCGGATCAACGTGTTTCGGTTCGCGCGTCAGAAGCGCGATGCGTTCGCAGCCCATCGTTCCCAGATCAGCGGCAATGCGGCGGCAGCACGGCTGTTCGCGGTGTTGCTACGACTTCCCCCGCAGTTGGCCGGTCTGATGTTCGGCCGGGAATGGTTCATCGACCCGACGCTGCCGCCGGGGCGGGTGTACCGCGACATCTTCGAGTGACACAGGTCAGCGCTGGCACTTCGGGCAGTAGTACGACGAGCGGTTGGTGAATTTCTGCCGCCGTATGAGCGTCCCGCAGCGCCGGCAGGGCTCATCTTCGCGGCCGTAGGCGTCCAGCGACCGGCTGAAGTAGCCGGACTCGCCGTTGACGTTGACGTAGAGCGAATCGAACGAGGTGCCACCGGCGGCCAACGCGTCGCTCATCACCGCCCGCGCGGACTCCAACAGCGCCCGCAACCGCGGCCGGGACAGCGCATCGGCCATCCGGGTGCCGCGAATCCCGGCGCGCCACAGCGCCTCGTCGGCGTAGATGTTGCCGATGCCGGACACCACGGTCTGGTCGAGGAGTTGGCGTTTGATTTCGGAATGCTTGCGCCGCAACACGTTGACCACCGACTCGGCGTCGAAGCGCGGATCCAGCGGGTCACGGGCCAGATGCGCCACCGGCAACGGCACCACGCTGTCATCCACCGCGACCAGGTCGGTGAGCTGCCAGCCGCCGAAGGTCCGCTGATCGACGAAGCTGACCTTGGTGCCGTCGTCGAGCACCGCGGCGATCCGCAGGTGTCTGGTGTCGGGCAAGTCTCCCAGCAGCATCTGCCCGCTCATCCCCAGGTGCACCACCAGCGCCTCATCCGTGCTCAATAGCAGCCACAGATACTTGCCGCGCCGGTCGGTGCCGACGATCCGGGCGTCGAGCAGTCGGCCCGTCAGGTCGGCCGGACCGGCCTCGTGCCGGCGCACCGCACGCGGGTGGTGGACCCGGACTCCGGCGATGGTGCGGCCTACCAGGTGGGCGTCCAGGCCGCGGCGCACCACCTCGACCTCGGGAAGCTCCGGCATTTACCCGGCGTCCAGCGCGTCCAGCGCCGTCCAGGCCGCCGCCGCCGCTTTCTGCTCGGCTTCCTTCTTGGACCGGCCCACACCTGATCCGTATTCGGTGTCGGACACGACGACGATCGCGGTGAACTCGCGGTCGTGATCCGGCCCGGTCGAGCTGACTTGGTAGCAGGGCACCCCGATGCCACGCGCAGCGGTCAGTTCCTGCAGGCTGGTCTTCCAGTCCAGGCCGGCGCCCAGGGTCGCCGCGGTGTCGAGCAACGGCCCGAACAACCGCAGGATCACCTCGCGCGCGGTGTCGATGCCGTGCTGCAGGTACACCGCGCCCAGCAGTGACTCCATGCCGTCGGCCAGGATGCTGGACTTGTCGGCCCCGCCGGTGTTGATCTCCCCGCGGCCGAGCAACAGGTGGGCGCCCAGGCCATCTTCGGTCAGCCCGCGCGCCACATCGGCCAGCGCCGCGGTGTTGACCACGCTGGAGCGCAGTTTGGCCAGGTCGCCCTCGGGCCGGTCGGGGTGGCGGTGGAACAGTTCGTCGGTGATGGTCAGCCCGAGCACGGCGTCGCCGAGGAACTCCAGGCGCTCATTGGTGGGCAGCCCGCCGTTCTCATAGGCGTAGCTGCGGTGGGTGACGGCCAGCGTGAGCAGGTCGTCGGGCAGGTCCACGCCGAGCGCCTCGAGTACTGCTTGCCGGGGACGGCTCACCGCTCACCGTCATCGCTCGACGGTGCCCCCGGAGATCGCTGCCGGCCCGCCATCTCGGCGAGTTTGGCCCAGCGCGGATCGATCTTTTCGTGGTGGTGGCCCGGTTCGGCGTCGGCCAGTACCACCCCGCAGTCCGGGCACAGCCCCGGGCAGTCGGGCTCGCACAGCGGAGACAGCGGCAGCGTCAGCCCGACGGCGTCGACGATCGCCTGCTCGAGATCCACGGCGTCGTCGACCACCCGGCCGATCTCGTCATCGTCGGTGGTCGCGTCGGTGGCGCTGTCCGGGTAGGCGAACAACTCGGTCAACTCGACCTCGACGTCGCCGGTCAGCGGCTGCAGGCACCGCGCACACTCACCGGTGGTGGGCCCGGAGACCACGCCGCTGACCAGCACCCCCTCGGAGACTGACTCCACCCGCAGATCCAGGTCGACCGCGGTGTCAGGCGGTATCGCCACCAGGTCCAGCCCGATGCGGACCGGGGTGGACCGCTGCTCGGCCAGCGACATCATCGCGCCGGGTCGGCGGCCCAGTCGGGCGACGTTGACCACGAACGGTGACGACGGAGTCGTCTTTGTGCGTGCGTCCGGGTGCCTGATCATGCCGCGATTCTACGCAGCGGTCGGCCCGGGCTCGGCCGGTCAGCGAGTTGCGTAGTCGTGGGTGCCCGCGGCGGTGCGAAGCTGGTGACGACCGCGGTTGATCGAGCGCAGGGTGCCGTTGAGGAAGTCCTCGAACTCGGCCAGCTTGGCATCGACGTAGATGTCGCATTCGCCGCGCATCCGGTCGGCTTCGGCGTGTGCCGAGTCGATCAGCCGGGTGGCCTCGGCCCGCGCGGAGGTCACCACCTCGTTCTGCGAGACCAGCCGCTGCTGTTCCTTGATGCCCTCCTGCACCGCCTTCTCATAGGCGGCGTTGCCGTTCTCGACCAGCCGGTCGCATTCGGCCTGGGCACGGCTGGTGGCGGTCTCGAATTCGCGCTTGGCGGTCGCGGTCAACCGGGCGGCCTCGTCGCGGGCTTCGCCGAGCATCCGGTCGCTGTGGGCGCGTGCTTCGGCCACCATCCGGTCGGCCTGCCCCTTGGCGTCGGCCAGCAGCCGGTCGGCCTCGGCACGGGCATGGCTGACCAGCGAGTCGGATTCGGTTGTGGCGGAGCTGACCATCGAGTCCGCGTGCTCCTTGGCCTCGTTGAGCACCGAGTCGCGGGCGTCGAGCACATCCTGGGCGTCGTCGAGCTCCCCGGGTATCGCGTCGCGGATGTCGTCGATCAGTTCCAGGACGTCGCCGCGGGGCACCACGCAGCCGGCCGTCATCGGCACGCCACGCGCTTCTTCGACAATGGAGCCCAGTTCGTCAAGGGCTTCGAACACTCGGTACACGGCAGCACCCTCCAGGCATAGTTGTTGTTACTAGTGTGCCCTCTGTTACGCGTGTGACTGCGTTATCCGCCCGGTGTGTCGGATTCTCTTCCACTTCAGCGGTAGCCTGACCCGTTGAAATCCAGATCGGCGAAGGGCGGTCATGACTCAGGCCTATCCACCGCGAACCGACGGCCAGCCGCCCGCGGACATCGGGCGGTTGCTGCTGCGCTGCCCCGACAGCCACGGCATCATCGCCTCGGTCAGCGCCTTCCTGGCCGACGCCGGCGCCAACATCATCTCGCTGGATCAGCACTCGACCGCCCCGGAGGGCGGCACGTTCGTGCAGCGGGCGATCTTTCACCTGCCGGGCCTGCCCGCCGCCATCGACGACCTCCAGCAGCGGTTCGGCGCCACGGTGGCGCAGCGGTTCGCGATGGACTACCGCTTCGCCGAGGCCGCCAAGCCCAAGCGGGTGGCGATCATGGCGTCCAAGGCGGACCACTGCCTGCTGGATCTGCTGTGGCGCAACCGTCGCGGCGAACTGGAGATGACCGTGGTGATGGTGATCTCCAATCACCCGGAGTTGGCCGAGCAAGTCCGCCCGTTCGGGGTGCCGTTCTTCCACATCCCCGCCACCCGCGACATCCGCGCCGAGGCCGAACAGCGTCAGCTGCAACTGTTGTGCGGCAACGTCGACCTGGTGGTGCTGGCGCGCTACATGCAGATCATCACCGGGGAGTTCATCGAGGCGGTGGGATGCCCGCTGATCAACATCCACCATTCCTTCCTGCCGGCGTTCATCGGTGCGGCGCCGTATCAGCGGGCGCGGGAGCGCGGCGTGAAGTTGATCGGCGCCACCGCGCACTACGTCACCGAGGTGCTCGACGAGGGGCCGATCATCGAACAGGACGTGGTGCGCGTCGACCACACCCACACCGTGACCGACCTGGTGCGACTCGGCGCCGACGTGGAGCGGGCGGTGTTGTCGCGGGCGGTGCAGTGGCACTGCCAGGACCGGGTGATCCGGGTGGCCAACGAAACGGTGGTGCTCTGAGGCCCCCGTTGACATCTGTCAAGTACGGTGATTCGCATGGTGCAGGACTTGTTCTCGCGTGTGCCGACGACCGCCGCCGAGGCCACCGAGGTCTTCGATGCCTCCGAGGCCGTGGACCCCGGCTTCATGCTCGGCACCTGGCGGGGCGCCGAGTTGCCGACCGGGCACCCACTGGACGGGCTGTTGGCCGCCAGCGGCTGGTGGGGCAAGCAGTTCGTCGACGCCGAGACCGTCCATCCGCTGTTGTTCCCCACCCGGGACGGTTCCGCGCTCTGGGCGTTCAACCCGGTGCTGGCATTCAGTGTCCTGGGGCCTGCGACGAAGCTGCCCGGGCTGAAGAAGCGCTCGTTCGCCGCCCCGATCACCCGGTTGCAGCCGCTGTTGCGGGTCCGTTCGGCCAAGGCCCGGTTGCGCACCACGCGTTATCGGGGAGTCGACAGCGCGACGATGCTCTACGACCAGGCCCCGATCAACGACGTCTTCCGTCGGCTCTCCGACGACGCGGTGATCGGCGCCATGGATCTGCGCGGTTCGCCCCGGCCGTACTTTTTCGTGCTGTGCCGCGATGATTCACTGAAACTGGTTTAACCGCAGGCGATTTCACCGGCAGCATGCCAGGCGCTGCGTTCGGCGGCGAAGGCGACCGTCTGTCGCCGGCGGAATTCGGCGATGGCCTCGGCGTTGTCGGCAAGAAACTGCTGGTGGTCTGCCAGCGAGAACTCGCCGTCGGTGATGGCGACCCGGCCGCGCCCGGCCGCCATATCGGCACGCAACTCCAACAACTCGTCGGCGCCGACCGGATAGAAGCTGATCCGGTCGAAGTAGCGCAATAGCCACGGCGTTTCGGGATCGAAAAGGCCCGCGGTCGCGTGGCGGTGGTTCCACACCTGGGTGGTGCGGCCGACGAACTGGTAGCCGCCGGGCCCCTCGATGCCGTAGATGCACAGGTAGGCACCGCCGATGCCGACCGCGTTCTCCGGCGTCCAGGTGCGAGCCGGGTTGTACTTGGTCGTCACCAGTCGGTGCCTGGGGTCCAGCGGGGTCGCCACCGGCGCGCCGAGATAGATGTCACCCAAGCCGAGTACCAGGTACTGCGCGCCGAACACGACGTCGTAGACCGCCGCGGTGTCATCGAGTCCGTTGATGCGCCTGATGAATTCGATGTTCGACGGGCACCACGGCGCGTCGGGGCGCACACCGTAGGTGTAGCGGCGGATCGCCTCGTGGGTGGCCGGGTCGTCCCAGCTCAACGGGAGGCGCACCGAGCGACTCCGCACCACGAGCTCGTCGCAGGGCGGCTGCGCCTCGTCGACGGCGGTCAGCTGTTCGATCACCTCGGCGCAGGAGATCTGCTCGGTGTCGAACTGGACCTGCAGGGACCGCACCCCCGGTGTCAGTTCCACCAGCCCGGGCAACCCCTGCCGGCGCAGGGTGTCGTAAGCCACCTGTACCCGCGCCCGTAACGCCAGATCCAGTGTCATGGGCCCGTATTCGAGCAACACTCCACCGTCGCCGGAGCGCCGCATGGTGACGGCCGTCCCGTCGCGGCCGGTGTAGCGCCGCAACACCCCGTCGTCACCGTCCCCGGAGCGGGACAACACCACCGGTGATGCCGCCCGCCGTCGCGCCCCCAACGCGGTCGGCGGCGGGGTGTGATCGGCGCGCACCGGCACCAAGCGCACGGTGTCACCGGGGCTGAGTTGACCGAGCTTCCAGCGGTCGCCTCGCGCCACCGTCACCGGACAGACGAAACCGCCGAGGCTGGGCCCGTCCGGCCCCAGCAGGATCGGGGTGTCGCCGGTGAAGTCCAGCGCGCCAACGCAGTACGCGGTGTCGTGGATGTTCGACGGGTGCAGCCCGGCGTCTCCCCCGTCGGGCCGGGCCCACCTGGGCTTCGGGCCGATCAGCCGCACTCCGGTGCGGTCGGAGTTGAAGTGCACGGTGTAATCGGTGGTAGCCAAAGTGGTCATGTCGATGCGGGTCAAGAACTCCGGCGCGGCGTGCGGGCCCTCGGTCACCGCCAGCTCCCAGTGCGAGCCGATGCTGGGCTGGGTCTCGCCGGGAGCGCGGCCCAACGCCGGTGCGGCGCCGCCCCGGCCGGAGGCGGTGAGCCGGTCTCCCCCGCGCAACACCCGGCCGCGGTGGCCTCCGAACCCGCCGTGGGTGAAAGTCGCCACGCTGCCCAGGAACCCCGGTTCGGACAGTCCACCTTCGATGAGCAGATAGCAGCGCAACCCCGGGCCGGGCGCGGCGCCGATCTCGAGTAGGCCTCCGGCGGGCACCCGCACCGACTGCCATTGTGGCGCCGGGACGCCGTCCACCCTCACCGGCGCTGGTGCCCCGGTGACGCAGATCCACGCCGGGTCGGCGAACCGCAGGGCGGGCCCGGTTCGGGTGCACTCCAGACCGGCCGCCCCCTCCGGATTCCCCAGCACCCGGTTGCCGATGCGGAATGACAGGTCGTCCATCGGCCCCGACGGCGGCACCCCGACATGCCAGTAGCCGATGCGACCGGGCCAGTCCTGCACGGTGGTGAACATGCCCGGACGCACCACCTCGATGCCGATCATTCGCGGGTGATCACCATGCGGACCGGGGTCGGGTCGAAGCCGTTGCAGGGGTTGTTGATCTGCGGGCAGTTCGACACCAGCACCAGCGTGTCGATCTCGGCCCGCAGCGTCAGGCTCTTGCCCGGCGCCGAGATCCCGTCGACGATGCCCAACGTGCCGTCGGGTTCGACCGGGACGTTCATGAACCAGTTGATGTTGGAGACCAGGTCGCGCTTGCCCAGGCCGTATCTGGCGCCCTCGGCGAGGAAGTTCTCCACGCAGGCGTGCTGGTGGGCGGTGTGATGGCCGTAGCGCAGGGTGTTGGACTCCTGCGAGCAGGCCCCGGCGATGGTGTCGTGGTTGCCGACGTCGTCGGCGACGACGGTCATCAGCGCGGAGCCGTCGGCGGCGCGCAGCACCGAACCGGCGCCCACGAAGATGTTGCGCTGGGCGGCCACGGTGGCCTGGGCGCTGTAGCGCCGGGTGTGATCGGTTGCGTCGTAGAGCAGGCAGTCCACCGCCTGGTTGCCGCGCAGGTCGATGATCTGCAGTCGCTCCCCGGCGCGCACCACCTTCGACCAGGGCTCGCGGGCCGGCACCACCTCGTCGCTGACGGTCACCATGCCCGCACCACCGCGTCGGTGTTCTCCCAGGCGCGCAGGTATTCCGGATCGGCATTGAGTGGTCCGGCCAACTGGTCCTCGGCTTTCCAGGCGAGCACGTCGAGTGCGGTCACGGTCGGCTCGGGATCCAGGGGGTGCGCGGTATTGGCCAGCGACAGCACCACCGGCAGGTGGATCAACAGGTCGATGAACGCCCCGGCACCGGCAGAGCCGGTGAATTCCAGTGCGCCGCTGGCAGGATCGACCCGGACACCGCAGAACAGCGCCACCGATGGCGCGACATCGCGGATATCCATGCAGTGCTTGAGCGCGGCCAGCAGTAGCAGCCGCCGGCCGGCGGCGTCGGGCCCGCACAGCAGGTCGTGGTGACCGGAGGAGTCGGCGATGACGGTGGCCAGCAAGCGGCCCTGATCCGACAGCAGCGGGTGGCCGGCGCCCAGGTAGGCCTGCCAGGGCACCTTCATGGTGTCGGCGACATTGAGCCGTTCCCATGGCGCGTCGGCGCGATGGGCCAGCAGGTGCGCGCACGCCCCGCCGTCGACGTCGATCAGCCGGATCCGGCTGCCGCGGGCCAGCACCTTGGTGGCGTAGCCGTGCGGTGGGATCGACTCGGCCCAGACCAGCGTCGACGGGTCGACGTCGTGCGGCGTCGCGGGTATCCGGAGCTCGGCGTGCTGCGCCTGGGCGCGGGCGTGTGAGCGGGCTCCACTGGTCGAGTCGGTGCTCATGACCGGACCCTAACACGTTTCCTATCAATTGACAGAAAAGGGCGTCGCACGGGTTTGCCGCGTGATAGGTGTAGTGCATGAACACCGATCGACGAGGCCGCCCCCGCTTGACGGCCTCTCGTCGCCCGGGCGACAGCGCGCGCGACGAAATCCTCGATGCGGCAGCGGAGTTGTTCACCACCATCGGCTACTCCGGCACGTCGACGCGGCGCATCGCCGAGGCTGTCGGGATGCGGCAGGCCTCGCTGTATCACCACTTCGCCGCCAAGGAGGACATTCTTGACGCGCTGCTGGCCGGAACCGTCGACGCCTCGCTACAACTGGCGGCCGAGCTGCGCGCCGAGGACGGCCCGGCGGCTCCGCGGCTGCACACCCTCGTGGTCGCCGACACCGCCCAGCTGTGCAGTGGGGCGTGGAATCTGGGCAGCCTGTATCTGCTCCCCGAACTGCGCGTGGAGCGCTTCGCCACGTTCCGGCGCCGCCGGGAGGCGTTACGGGACCACTACCGTGAGCTCTCATGTGCGGTGATCGCCGAGCACGACGGGCCGCCCGAGGCAGACGATCTGCCGTTCCGGTTGGTGGAGTCGGTCATCAACCGCCGCTCCGATGACGGGGGGTGCCCGCCGGATTATCCGTGGACCGTTGCCGAAGTCGCACTGCGCGTGTTGGGCTGTACGAGCGGTTTCGCCCGGATGCGAGAGGCGACGACGGAGCGGCCGGGGTTGCCGCCCGGATAGTCACACGCGTCGCTCCGTCTTGATGCAGATGATCACCGCACCCCTCCGCGAGTCGGGTAGCCCGGACTTGTCGTACCCCACTGCCATGATGACGTCATGTCCTCGACCGCACCGCCTGCGCCGCCCGGCACCGCCGCGTTGCGCCCTGACCAGCGGCTTGAGGTGCTGTTCGGCGAGTTGTCGGAGTTGACCGGTCAGCGCAATGCCATCGATGGGCGCATCGTGGACATCGTCGCCGAGATCGAGCGCGACCGGCTGTGGGGAGCCACCGGCGTACGGTCCATCGCGGCCTTGGTGGCCTGGAAGACCGGTGTGTCCCCGGGAAACGCCAAAACAGTCGCCACCATCGCCCACCGGCGCGCCGAATTCCCCCGCTGCACCCAAGGCATGCGCGACGGTCAACTGTCCCTGGATCAGGTCGGGGTCATCGCCGACCGGGCCGCCGATGGCTCCGATGCGCACTACGCCGAACTGGCCAGCGTCGCCACGGTCACCCAGCTGCGCACCGCGGTCAGACTCGAACCGCGCCCCGAACCCGAACCCCGCCCCGAACCGGCACGGTCGATCACCAAGACCAGCGACGAACACGGCAGCTGCTGGCGGATCAAACTCGACACCGTCGACGCGGCGAAATTCGACGCCGCCCTGCAGTCCCATCTCGATGCCCTGATCGCCGAGTGGAAACACGACCACGACAACGGCCCCGCATCGGGTCAGCGGCCCCCGTTGCCGACCACCGCAGATGCGTTCATGCGCCTGATCGATACCGGCTGGGACACCGAAGCCGCCCGCCGCCCCCACGGACACCACACCACCGTGGTCATGCACCTCGACGTCAAAGACCGGGCCGCAGCGCTGCACCTGGGCCCGCTGCTGTCAGAGGCCGAACGCCGCTACCTGTTGTGCGACGCCACCTATGAGGCCTGGTTTCAGCGCAACGGCGAGGTGATCGGCGCCGGCCGAACCACCCGCCAGATCAGCCGCCGGCTTCGCCGCGCCCTCGAGCACCGCGACCGAACCTGCGTGGTCCCCGGGTGCGGCGCCACCCGCGGCCTGCACGCCCACCACATCCAGCACTGGGAAGACGGCGGCCCCACCGAGCTGTCCAACCTGGTACTGGTGTGCCCGTATCACCACCGACTGCACCACCGCGGCCTCATCATCATCACCGGGCCCGCCGACCAACTCACCGTCACCGACCACACCGGCCGGCCCCTGAGCTCAGCATCGCTGGCACGACCACCCACCGGCCCTCCACCCACAGTCGCGCCCTGCCCCGGACCCACCGGCGAACGCGCCCAATGGTGGTGGTACCAGCCCTTCCAACCACAACCACCACCGACCGTCAACTAGGGTGGCCGTCGGGAGAACCCAAAGACATTGGGGGCCAAGAAAATCGTTCGCGCCACCCGCTCCTAGCGCATCGTGAAGATCCCGGCCGGAAAACCAAACGGGAATTGTCCGATGTTGTGGATCGGGCCGAGGGGCAGCTGGGTGGACCGTGGGATTGTCAAGGCGTGAACCTTCCTGTGAGAGCCAGCAGCCGTGCCGAGGCGGGGGCGTCCGGATTCGCTGGTTCGACGTGCGCGAAGTATCCGGGTTCGCGCTGTGCCCGCAGGATCGGGGTCGCACGATCGAGAATGTAGGAAGCAAGATCGTTGTCGATCGTTGATGTGGCATCGAGGGCGCTTAGGCATATCCCAGGCATGCACCGCAAGTTCGGTACTCGCATCCGCAGCAGCACGGCGCCGCTGACTGTCTACATCGGGTGATGTGCACGCAATGAACCAGCCCCGGATTGCGCGAACAGAGTTCGCAGCTCGGCGGAAAGGTTGTCATGAGCGGCCTGCGGATCGTTGCCGGCGTTATCGGCTGTGCGGGTCCAGGCAATCTCGCCGGGCATGCCGCCTCGCAAGTAATGGGGCGTAGCGCAGCGCCCCGCCGCAGACATGATTAGCGTTGCGTTCGAGTGATCCGAGGACCTGCGAGAACGCTTGCGGCGCACGGTCGAGCGAGTCAAGGTCCGCCGAGTCCAACGTCACGACGTCCAGCACGACTGCAACGCTAGCCGATCGGATTTTTGAGCCAGCGCAGCCGAACACCCCAGCGTTCTACCGGACAATCCGTTCGCCGGGCGCCCCTTCGCTAATAAGAACCAAGCTTCGCGGCCAGTCTCCGGTTCACCGGCTCGGGCAGCAGGTCGGAAACGTCTCCACCCATCGACGCCACCTCTTTGGCCAGCGACGACGACACGAACGAATACCGCGGTGTGGTCGCCACGAAAAACGTGTCGACACCGGCGATGTGCTTGTTCATCTGCGCCATCTGCAGCTCGTACTCGAAGTCGGTGCCGGTGCGCAGGCCCTTGATGATCGCGGTCAGTTTCCGTTCCCGGACGAAGTCGACCACCAGGCCCTGACCGGATTCAGCGCGCACATTGGGCAGGTGCGCGGTGGCCTCGGCGATCATCTCCAGGCGCTCTTCCAGGCTGAACATGCCCTTTTTGGCCGGGTTGATCAGCACCGCAGCCACCACTTCGTCGAACTGGGCGGCAGCGCGCTCCAGGATGTCAACGTGTCCGAGGGTCACCGGGTCGAAGGAACCCGGGCATACCGCGCCACTCATGGTCCATGACGCTAGCAGCACGGGTTAGACCAACTCGGCCAGCTCCAACCGGGTGTCGCCGTAGCGGCGATCCGGCCAGACATTCCAGCCCTCCGGCCATGCCACCGCCGGGCTCGTGGCGGCGCGTTCGATCACCACCACGGTGCCCGGGCCGGCCCAGCCGCCGGTGACCAAGAGACCCGGAAGCGCATCGATGTCGGCGGCGGGAACCTCATAGGGCGGGTCGGCCAGCACCAGATCCACCGGTGTTGCGCTGCCCGCGGTCAGCACCGCGGCCACGGTGCCGCGCCGCAGTGTCGCGCCGGGCAATCCCAGCGTGGCGATGTTGCCGGACAGCACGTCGGCGGCGCGGCGGTCCGATTCGATGAACAGCGCGCTGGCCGCACCGCGCGACAGCGCCTCCAATCCCAGCGCCCCCGAGCCGGCGTAGAGGTCCAGCACCGCCATCCCGTCCAGGTCCAGCCGGGCATCGAGCACGTTGAACAGCGCTTCACGCACCCGGTCGGTGGTCGGACGGGTCCCGCGTGGTGGCACGGTGATGCGTCGCCCGCCCGCGACGCCGCCGACGATGCGGGTCAGCTCAGCACCACCAGCAGGTCACCGCCTTCGACTTGGGCGGTCTCGGCGACCGCCACCCGCTCCACGGTGCCGTCGGCCGGCGCGGTGATGGCGGCCTCCATCTTCATCGCCTCGATGGTGGCCACGGTCTGCCCCGCGGTAACCCGCTCCCCCTCCGAGACCCCGATGGTGACCACGCCGGCGAACGGCGCGGCGACGTGACCGGGCTGGGAGCGGTCGGCCTTCTCGGCCACCGGCGCCTCGCTGGCCACACTGCGATCGCGTACCTCCACCGGCCGCAGCTGGCCGTTGATGATGCACATCACGGTGCGCATCCCGCGTTCGTCCGGTTCGGCGATGGCTTCGAGCCCGATGAGCAGTTCCACGCCGCGCTCGAGGCGGACCCGGTGTTCCTCGCCTTGCCGCAGCCCGTAGAAGAACTGGTTGGCCGACAGTTGCGAGGTGTCGCCGTAGAGATCGCGGTGTTCCTCGAATTCCTTGGTGGGGCCGGGGAACAGCAACCGGTTCAGGGTCGCCTGCCGCTTCGTCCCGGGCACCGCCAACGCAGCCTCGTCCTCGGCGGACAGCTGCTCCACCTCCCGCGCCGCGCCCCGGCCTGCCAACGCCTTGGTGCGCAACGGTTCGGGCCAGCCGCCGGCCGGCTCGCCGAGTTCCCCGCGCAGAAAGCCGATCACCGAGTCGGGGATGTCCACGCGTGCGGGGTCGGCCGCGAACTCCTCGGCGGTGATCCCGGCGCCGACCAGGGCCAGTGCCAGATCACCGACCACCTTCGAGCTCGGGGTGACCTTGATCAGCCGGCCCAGCACCGCATCGGCCCCGGCGTAGTTGGCTTCGATCTCCTCAAACCGGTCGGCCAGCCCCAGCGCCTTGGCCTGCTGGTGCAGGTTGGACAGCTGGCCCCCGGGAATCTCGTGCCGGTACACCCGGCCAGTCGGTCCTGCCAGACCGGATTCAAACGGCGCGTAGACCTTTCGCACACCTTCCCAATAGGGTTCCAGGTCGCACACCGCGGCAAGTGACAGGCCGGTGTCGTACTCGGTGTGGGCCGCCGCAGCCACGATCGAGCTCAGGGCGGGCTGACTGGTGGTGCCGGCCAGCGGCGCGGCCGCCCCGTCGACGGCGTCGGCACCGGCCTGCCAGGCCGCCTCGTAGGTGGCCAACTGCCCACCCGGGGTGTCGTGAGTGTGCACGTGGATCGGCAGGTCGAAGCGGCTGCGCAGCGCACCGACCAGGGTGGTGGCCGCCGCAGGCCGCAGCAGCCCAGCCATGTCCTTGATCGCCAGCACGTGCGCGCCCGCCTCGACGATCTGCTCGGCGAGCTTGAGGTAATAGTCCAGGGTGTAGAGGTTCTCGGCCGGGTTGGTCAGGTCACCGGTGTAGCACATGGCGACTTCGGCTACCGCGCTGCCGGTTTCGCGCACCGCGTCGATCGCCGGGCGCATCGAGTCGACATTGTTGAGCGCATCGAAGATCCGGAAGATGTCAATGCCGGTTGCGGTGGCCTCTGCCACGAACGCCGAGGTGACCAACTCCGGGTAGGGGGTGTAGCCGACGGTGTTGCGGCCCCGAAGGAGCATCTGCAGGCAGATGTTGGGCAGCGACTCGCGCAGCACCGCCAGCCGCTCCCACGGATCCTCTTTCAAAAAGCGCAGCGCCACATCGTAGGTCGCCCCACCCCAGCACTCCATCGACAACAGTTGCGGAGTGGTCCGGGCAATGTAAGGCGCCACATTGAGCAGGCCTTTGGTGCGCAACCGGGTGGCCAGCAGCGACTGGTGCGCGTCCCGGAACGTCGTCTCGGTGACGGCAACGGCCGGCGACTCCCGCAACCAGCGGGCGAACCCCTCCGGCCCCAGCCTCATCAGCCGCTGCTTAGATCCCGGCGGCGGGGTGCTCGACAGGTCGATCTCGGGCAGCTTGTCGCGCGGGTAGACCGCCGATGGTCGCGCACCGTGGGGCTGGTTGACCGTGACGTCGGCCAGGTAGGTCAAGATCTTGGTGCCGCGGTCAGCCGAGGCGTGTGAGGTCAACAATTGCGGGCGCTCATCGATGAACGACGTGGTGATCTTGCCGGCCCGGAAGTCGGGATCGTCGAGCACCGCCTGCAGGAACGGGATGTTCGTCGACACTCCCCGGATCCGGAACTCGGCGATCGCCCGGCGTGCCCGGTTCACCGCAGTCGGAAAATCCCGGCCCCGGCAGGTCAGCTTGACCAGCATCGAGTCGAAGTGCGGGCTGATCTCCGCACCCAGGTGGGTGCCGCCGTCGAGTCGGATGCCGGCACCGCCCGGGCTGCGGTAGGCGGTGATCCTCCCGGTGTCGGGCCGGAATCCGTTCGCCGGGTCCTCGGTGGTGATCCGGCACTGCAGCGCCGCGCCGTGCGAAACAATGTCATCCTGACCCAGCCCCAGGTCCTGCAGGGATTCCCCGGCGGCGACCCGCAACTGTGCGGAGACCAGGTCCACGTCGGTGATCTCCTCGGTGACCGTGTGCTCCACCTGGATTCGCGGATTCATCTCGATGAACACGTAGTGGCCGCGCTCGTCGAGCAGGAACTCCACCGTGCCCGCGCAGCTGTAGCCGATGTGACGGGCGAAGGCGACCGCATCGGCGCAGATGCTGTCCCGCAGTACCGGATCCAGGTTCGGCGCCGGCGCCAACTCGACGACCTTCTGATGGCGGCGCTGCACGCTGCAGTCCCGCTCAAACAGGTGCACAACGTTGCCGTGGGTATCGGCCAAGATCTGCACCTCGATATGGCGCGGGTTGATCACCGCCTGCTCGAGATACACCGTGGCATCCCCGAACGCCGATTCGGCTTCCCGGCTAGCCGCCTCGACCGCCTCGGCCAGCCCGTCGAGGTCGGCGACCCGGCGCATCCCGCGACCGCCCCCGCCGGCGACCGCCTTGACGAACAGCGGAAACGACATGTCGGCTGCCGCCGAAACCAACTCCTCGACCGAGCGTGACGGCTCCGACGACGCCAGCACCGGCAGCCCCGCCTCGCGCGCCGCGGCCACCGCGTGGGATTTGTTGCCGGCCAGCGCCAACACCGCCGCACTGGGCCCAACAAAGGCGATGCCGGCATCTGCGCAGGCCTGCGCCAGCCGCGGATTCTCCGACAGGAAGCCGTAGCCGGGGTAGACCGCGTCGGCGCCGCACCGCTCGGCGGTGGCGACGATGGCCTCCACCGACAGGTAGCCGCGCACCGGATGGCCCGGTTCACCGATCTGATAGGACTCGTCAGCCTTGAGCCGGTGCACCGAATTACGGTCCTCGTAGGCATAGACCGCGACCGTGTCGATCCCGAGCTCATAGGCGGCGCGAAACGCGCGGATCGCGATCTCTCCGCGGTTGGCGACCAGCACTTTGGAGATCACACCGCACCCCTTAGATCAACGTCAACCAGTAGTCCTGAAATCTGATGAATACCAACAGGAATAACCCGATAAACCATAATGCAATCAGCGTCCACCGCCACCGGTGCAAAAGCTGCAAACTTTTGTGTATGCGACCGGGCTGCAATGCCAAGGCTGCGAAGGTCACCAGCAGCAGCATGGTGACCGCCCAGACCACCATGCAGTAGGGGCACAGCGCGCCGATTCGATACAGACTCTGGAAGATCAGCCAGTGCACGAAGCCGGCCCCGCCCAGCGTCCCGATCGCCAGACCGACCCAATACCAGTGCGGCAGCGGCACTTTCGTCACCGCCAGCACACCGGTGACCACCACGACAGTGAACGCCACGATGCCCATCAGCGGGTTGGGAAAGCCCACCACCGATGCCTGCGGGGTGGCCATCACCGGTCCGCAGGACAGCACCGGGTTGAGATTGCACGAGGGCACATAGGCGGCATCGGTGAGCAGCCGGATCTTCTCCACGGTCAGCGTGACCGAGGCGGCCAACCCGATGACCCCGGCGATCAGCGTCAACCAGGCCGTGGACGCCGCCGGCTGCGTCCCCGGTGCCGGCGGCGCGGGTGATTCCGTCGGCGCGGCGATGCTCACGACTCCTGGGCCGGCACGTCCATACCCGGCAGGTCGCCGACGATCTCGCGGATCTTCGAGACCAGGGCTTCCGGGGTCGACGGGCGGTAATCCTCGCCGTTGATGCGTAGCGTCGGGGTGGCGTGGATGCCGGCGGACTGGGCCATGCCGCCCACCATCTTGAGGTATTTGCCGCTGTTGATGCAGGCCGGAACGCTGCCGGCGGCGCCGGCTTGGCGGGCCAGCTCGATCAGCCGCTTGTCGTCGGGGAATTCCGTGCCGATCTCGGAGGGCTGCAGTTCGGCGGTGAAGAGCGCGGTGTGGAACCGGCGGAACGCGTCGATGTTCTCGTCGGCGACGCAGTAGGCCGCCGCGCCCGCCCGTGATGAGTAATTGTCGTTCTGCGACCGGTCCAGGATCGCGACCATGTGGTAGTCGGCCGCGATCGCCCCGCTGTCGATCAGCCGGGACACCGTCGGGCCGAGCACCCGTTCGAGGTTGCCGCAGGCCGGGCAGAGGAAGTCCTCGTAGAACGTCAGCACCGCCTTGGGCTCGTCGGTGCCGTCCTTGGTGACCAGCTTGCTCGAGGTCACCCGGACCGCTTCACCGGCCCCGGCGCCCTTCTTGTGGCTGTTGGACACCACGATGTAGCCGATCAGTCCCACCGCGAACACCACCACGATGGCGATGAGCCCGATCTGCATGGCAAGGTTGCGTTTGTGATCGCCGGCCTTCAAGCCGGAGGCGCCGGGGCGTTTGGGTTTGCTGGCCACAGTCGGTTGATCCTCGTGTTCGGTGGTCGGTTTTGCGGTTCAGCGTACCGGCGCGGGCTCGGCGGCTCAGCTGCGGCTGAAGTGGGCGCGCAGCGCCGAGATCAACGCGGCCGTCGCAGTGGCGCTGCCGCCGCCCAAGCCGAACAGATTGATGAAACCGTGCGTCAACGACCGCATCCGTCGCAGATCGACCACGACCCCGGCGTCGCGCAGGGCCGCGGCGAACAGTTCACCCTCGTCGCGCAGCGGGTCGAAGCCGGCGACCGCGATCAGTGCGGGCGGTAACCCGGACAGGTCGCCGGCCAGCAGCGGTGACACCCGCGGGTCGGTCGGCTCCAGCTGCGAGCGGCCCACGTACTGGGCGGTGAACCAGTCGATGTCGTGCTTGGTGAGCAGGTAACCATCGCCGTAGAGCGTGCGCGAGCGGGTCACCGCCGCGGAGTCGGTCACCGGGTAGAGCAGCCACTGCAGGATCGGCGCCGGACCGGAGTCGTCGCGAGCCAGCAGCGCCACCCCGGCAGCCAGGTTGCCACCGGCACTGTCGCCGCCGACGGCGACCCGGCCCGGGATCGCGCCCAGATCCGCGGCATGCTCGCAGGCCCACCGGAACGCCGCATAGGCGTCGTCGAGGGCGGCCGGCGCCGGATGTTCGGGGGCCAGCCGGTAATCGATCGACAGCACCGCGACATCGGCGTCGCGGCAGGTCAGTCGGCATACGGCGTCGTGGGTATCCAAGTCCCCCACCACGAATCCGCCGCCGTGATAGAAGACCAGCAGCGGGTGGGCGGTGCCATCGGGGCCGTCCGGCCCACCGACCGGGCGGTAGTGCCGGGCGGCGATCTCGCCGGCCGGGCCGGGCAGCGCGATGTCACGAACCTCGCAGCCGTGGATGTCGGCCCCGCCGAGCCCCGCGGTCAGCTCCCGCAGCTGGGCCCGGGAGGCTGCTGCGTCGTCGTCGACGACGATGCCGTTGATGCCCACCGCACGCTGCCCGGCCAACGCCAGCCGCAACGTCGGGTCCAGGGTGTTGCCGTCGATGGTCACCGACCGCCCACCGGTCATCAGCCGCTGTAACCCGATCGGCAGCATCGGCGTCACCTTCATACCGACGTTGAAGACGGTGCTCTGCAGCTGTTCGGCCCATCGCGTGGCCGCGCCGGGGCCGGTCCCGGCTGGCAGACTGCGTGGCATGACTGTTCGAAGTAACTTGCGCTCGGTCACGCTCAACGACGGTAATTCGATCCCCCGCCTCGGTTTCGGGGTTTACAAGATTTCGCCCGCCGATACCGAACGGGCCGTGAGCACCGCACTTGCGGCCGGATACCGTCACATCGACACCGCGGCGCTGTACGGCAACGAGCGTGAGGTCGGCCGTGCGGTCGCGGCGTCGGGGCTGCCACGCAACGAGGTGTACCTCGTCACCAAGCTGTGGAACGCCGATCAGGGATACGATTCGACGCTGACGGCGTTCGACAAAAGCATGGACCGGCTCGGTCTGGACGTCCTGGACCTCTACCTGATCCATTGGCCGCTTCCAGCACGTGGCAAATTCGTCGACACCTTCCGGGCGCTGGCCCACCTACGCGATCAGGGCCGGATCCGCTCGATCGGGGTGAGCAACTTCGAGCGCGAACACCTCGAGTTGCTCATCGACGGGACCGGCATCGTGCCGGTGGTGAACCAGGTCGAACTACACCCGCGGTTCAGCCAGCCCGAACTGCGTGAAGTGCACGCCCGACTGGGTATCGCCACCGAGGCGTGGGCGCCGCTGGGCCGCGGCTCGCTGCTGGCGCATCCGGCGGTCACCGAGGTCGCGCAGCGTTGCGGTCGGACCCCGGCGCAGGTGCTCATCCGGTGGCATCTTCAGCTCGGTAATATCGTGATTCCGAAATCGGTGAACCCTGAGCGCATCATCAGCAACGTCGAAGTCTTCGACTTCGAACTCGGCGCGGCCGAGATGGCCGCGATATCCTCGCTCGACGACCGCGCCCGACTGGGACCCGATCCACGCACATTCGATTACACAGGTAGGTGAGATGACGCCGGGAACTGCGATCCCCACCGTTGCGCTCAACGACGGCCATTCCATGCCGACGCTGGGCCTCGGAGTGGCCGAACTGTCGGACGCCGAGACCGAGCGCGCGGTCGCGGCCGCGCTCGAGTCGGGCTGCCGGTTGATCGACACCGCCAAGGTGTACGGCAACGAGGCCGCGGTGGGCCGGGCGATCGCCGCGTCGGGCGTCCCGCGCGAGGAACTGTTCGTCACCACCAAGCTGGCCAACGCCGACCAGGGGCTGACCGCCGCCATCCAGGCCTGCCAAGCCAGCCTGGAGCGGCTCGGACTGGACTATGTGGACCTGTACCTGATCCACTGGCCGGCCCCCGCGCTGGGCATGTACGTCGACAGCTTCGGCGGCCTGATCCAGGCCAGGGAGCAGGGCCTGACCCGTTCGATCGGGGTGTGCAACTTCACCCCCGCGCACCTCGACGACGTCATCGACTTGGCGTTCGAGACGCCGTCGGTCAACCAGATCGAGCTGCACCCGCTGCTCAACCAGGCCGAACTGCGGGCCCTCCACGCCGAGCGCGGCATCGTCACGGAGGCCTACAGCCCGCTGGGCGTGGCCCGATTGCTCGACCATCCGGCGGTGACCGCGATCGCCGGCGAGTACTCCAAGACCCCGGCTCAGGTGCTGATCCGGTGGAGCCTGCAGCTGGGCAACGTGGTCATCCCGCGGTCGTCCCAGCCCGAACGCATCGCCGCCAACCTCGACGTGTTCGGCTTCGAGTTGGCCGACGAACACATGGCCAGCCTCAACGGGCTCGACGACGGCACCCGCTTCCGCGAAGACCCGCTCACCTACACCGGGGTCTGATCCCATCCCGCCCCACCGGCGAGCGGCGTCGCAGTTGCAGCCCTATCCGGCCGGACACGTCGCAGCGGCTTCGCGCAGCGCGTCGGCCGACGGCTGGTCGAGGCGCAACGCGTAGCCGCGCAGCACGGCGATATAAGCGACGGCGTACTGGCAGGCGAACGATTTGTTCGGCGGCATCCACTGCCCCGGCCCGGCGTCGCCCTTGTCCTGGTTGGCCTGCCCGGCGACCGCCAGCAGGTTGGCCGGGTCGTTGGCGAAACGCAGCCGCTGCCGGTACGGCCATGCGGCAGCGCCCATGTCCCAGGCGTAGGCCAGTGGCACGATGTGGTCGATCTGCACCGCCTCACCGATCTTGGCGCCGCGGGTGAAGGCGACCGTGGCGTTGGTGTAGGGGTCGTGCAGGGTCCCGGTCGCCACCGCGGCCGCGCAGCGTTTCGTCGAGACATGGGTGATGTCGACCAGGTCGCGGTTGAGGACGTCGTTGCGGGTGTCGCAGCCGTTGCGCCCACCGGGGGCGTCGTTGTCGTCGTCCCAGGCGTCGCCGAACAGCGACCGGCGGTAGTCATAGCGGTGGGTGCGGGCCGGCACCACCGTGATCCCGGCCAACACGTCGGCGCCGGGCGCCACGGTGGGCATGCCGGCCTGCGCGGCGATGGCACGACTGCGATGATTCGCCGCGGACACGGTCTGCAAGGCGACGACGACGGCCAGCAGGGCCGCCACGGCCAGCCACAGCAGGGTCTTGCGGCTGGGATTCATGCCTTGTCCAGATATTCGATGTCGGCGAAAGGCTCGGCCAGCAGTGCCAATCCGGGGTCGGACGGGTCGGCAGCCCATGCCCGCACGCAGAAGTCGCGGGCGGCTTCGATCAGCTCACCGTGATCGGCCAGCGATAGCAGTTTCAGGCCGCCGCGCCAACCGGACTGGTTGCGGCCCAAAACATCTCCCTCGCCGCGCTCGCGTAGGTCCAGATCGGCCAGCGCGAATCCGTCCAGTGTTCCGGCGACGGCCTCCAAACGTTTCCCGGCTTTGGATTTCGGGCTGCTGGAGGTCACCAACAGGCAGAGGCTGGCGTGCTCACCGCGGCCGATCCGGCCGCGCAGCTGGTGCAGTTGGCTGATGCCGAACCAGTCGGCATCGGCGATCAGCATGACGGTCGCGTTGGGCACGTCGACGCCGACCTCGATCACGGTGGTGCACACCAGCACATCCACCGCCCCGGAGCGGAACGCGGCCATCACCGCGTCCTTCTCGTCGCCGTTGAGCCGTCCGTGCATCAAGCCCAACCGCAACCCGGACAGTGGCCCGGCCCGCAGCTGATCGAACAGGCCCACCGCGGTGGCCGAGGTCCGGCCGTTCTCCTCGGCCGCGCCGGACTTGGCGCCGTCGTCGGACTCGTCGATGCGGGGCGCCACCACGTAGGCCTGCCGGCCGGCGGCGACCTCCTCGCGTATCCGCGCAAAGGCCCGCTCCAGCCAGGCCGGCTTCTCTTTTTCGAAGATCACCGAGCTGACGATCGGCTGGCGGCCGCGCGGGAGCTCACGCAACGTGGAGGTCTCCAGGTCACCGTAGACGGTGAGCGCGACGGTCCGCGGAATCGGTGTCGCGGTCATCACCAACAGGTGCGGGGTGATGCCGTCGGGGGCTTTGGCGCGCAACCGGTCTCGCTGCTCGACGCCGAACCGGTGCTGTTCGTCGACGACCACCATACCCAGGTTGGCGAACTCGACCGCGTCGACCAGCAGGGCATGGGTTCCGACGACGATGCCAGCCCGGCCGTCCGCGATCTCTGCGCGAGCCTGCTTCTTGGCAGCCGCCGCCATCGAACCGGTGAGCAGCGTCACCGCGGTGGCATTGTCCGACCCGCCCAGCTGACCGCCGAGCGCCAGCGGTCCGAGCATGTCGCGGATCGATCGGACATGTTGGGCGGCAAGCACTTCGGTGGGAGCCAGCAAAGCGCACTGATAGCCGGCATCAACCAGCTGCAGCATCGCCAGCAGCGCCACGATCGTCTTTCCCGACCCGACTTCGCCCTGCAGCAGCCGGTTCATCGGGCGCGTCTCACCCAGCTCGGCCTTCAATACGTCGAGCACATCACGCTGCCCGGCCGTCAGCTCGAACGGCAACCGCCGCAGCAGTTCTGCAACCAACCCGTCCGCACGGCGTGGCGCAGGCAAGCCGGATTCGGACAGTTCACTGTGCCGGCGCATCGCCAGCGCCCATTGCAAACCGAAGGCTTCGTCGACGGCCAGCCGATCGCGGGCACGGTCCCGTTCGACTGCCTTTTCCGACAGGTGGATCGCCCGGAGCGCCTCGTCTTCGCTGAGCAGACCACGTTCGGTACGCACCGCGGCCGGCAGCGGGTCGGGAACCGGATCGAGCACCGCGAGAACCTGCCGGACACAGGCGAAGATGTCCCAGCTCTGCAGTTTCGCGGTGGCCGGATAGATCGGATAGCAGCTGCGCTCGAAGTCCGCCTGGCTGATCTGCCCGCTGACCTTTTGCGATGCGTCGGCGATGTTGCGCAGCGAGCTGCTGCCGAAGTTGTGTTGCTGCGCTGCGCCGTCGGCTTCCTTGAGTACCAGGAAGTCCGGATGGGTGAGCTGGATCGCACCCCGGTACAGTTTGACCTCGCCGGACAGCATCACCCGGGTTCCGGGCGTCAGCCGCCAACGCAGGCCTTTGGGGTTGAAGAAGGTCGCACTGACCTTGTTGCGTCCACTACCGACCGTGACGGCGAGGTATTTGCCCTTGCGGCGCTGCATGTCTTTGAGCACCGCGGAGCCGATGGTGTCGACGACGGTGATGTGGTCGCCTTCTTCGGGGCGGCTGTCCGCTGCGCCGCGGACCCCGGTGCCTTCGACGTAGCTGCGCGGATAGTGCCGCAGCAGGTCGCCGACGGTACGGATTCCGAATGCATCGTTGAGCTTTCCGGCGGCATCGGAGCCGACAATGAAATCCAGCCGATCAGCCAGCGTGACCATCGCTACTCGACCCCGATCAGCAACACGTCGCCCCGGTGCCCGGTGACATAGGCCGCCAATTCGATGCCCGGATGCCGATCATGCACATGCTTGGCCAGCACATCGACGACATCGCCCTCCAGGCCGTCGCTCTCAGCCCCGATCAGCACCGTGACCAGTTCACCGCCGGCCGCCAGCAGCAGGTCGATCAGGCCGATTGCGGCGGTACCGACGTCGCCGGCCACGATCAACACCTCGTCGCCGGCGATGCCGAGCCCATCGCCGGGACGGCAGGTGCCGGCCCAGGTCAGCGCCTGCTCGGTGGCGACACGCACCGAGCCGTGCCGGGTGGTACCGGCCACCCGGGCCATGGTGTAGCCGTCGTCGACAACCGGCCGGCCCGGATCGTGGACCGCCAGTGCGGACAACCCCTGCACCATCGACCCGGTCGGAACCGGGACCACATCGATGCCCCAGCCGATGGCCGCCGTGCACCCGGCCACCAACTCCTCGGCGGCGACGTAGCCGTTGGGCAGCAGCATCACCTGGGCCGCACCGGTGTCGACCACCGCCCGCAGCAACTGCTGGGCGGTGACCATCATGGTCGGGTCGGCGCTGTGCGCGTCGGGCCGCAGCACGCAGGCACCCTCGGAATCGAACAACTCCTGGGCGCCCTCGCCGTCGACCACCGCCAGTACCGCGCGCTCGCGGGCCCAGCTGCCCGGCGGCAGGCCGGTGGCCCCGGCCAGCGCCGAGATCTGGATGCGCCGCGGCCGGCCGAATGCGAGGCCCGCCTCGACGGCGGCACCGGCGTCGTCGGTGTGAACGTGGACCGAATAACCGCCGACCACCCCCGACGTCGCGATCGCCACCGATTCGCCGAGCTGCGTCAGCCGTTCGCGCAGCGCTTCGGTGTCTTCGGGCGCGCATTCGCCGAGCAGGTACATCACCTCGAACTGCGGTGCGGGTTGCTCGGTGACGGCTTCCGCCGAACGCGGCCGCGGCGACGGCTGGTAAACCGGCCGCACGGGTGCCTGGCCGGTGATCGTCGAGCGCAGCGCGTCGAGCAACACCAGCAGGCCGCGGCCACCGGCGTCGACGACGCCGGCCTGGGCCAGCACGTCGAGTTGCTCGGTGGTCTTCTCCAGCGCGGCAGCGGCGGCATCGGTGGCGGCGGTCACCGCCACGGCCAACGCCGCCCCCCGGGCGGCGCACTGTTCGACGGCGGCCGCCGCGGCCTGCAGCACCGAGACGATGGTTCCGGGCACCTCGCGACCGCCCATCGAGGTGATCACCAACTCGACCCCGTGCCGCAGGCCGGCGCCGAGCAGCGCGGCATCAACGACGGTGGGGTCGGCGGTGCCCTCTTCGGCGGCGGTCACATCGGCCAGGCCGCGCAGGATCTGCGACAGGATCACCCCGGAGTTACCGCGGGCCCCGTGCAGCGCCCCGGACGACAGCGCGGCGGCGACCCGGGCCACCTCGCCGGAGGCGGCCTCGGTGTTGGCCTCGGCCAACGCCGAACGCATGGTGAACAGCATGTTGGTGCCGGTGTCGGAATCGGCGACCGGGAAGACGTTGAGCTGGTTGATCTCGTCGGTGTGGGTGATCAGATCGCCGACCGCGGTGTGCGCCCAGTCCCGCAGGGTGGCCGCATCCAGCCGACGATCCGGGTTGCCCACCTGCACGCACCTTCCTGCCGCCATCTCCGGTGGCTGCAAGCCTAATCATTCCGGGCGACACCACAGCTCACACCGCGTCGAGAGCCGGGGCGGGGCGTTTTGGTGTTGTCCGGCCCGGCGGGTATCCTGATCAGGTTGTCGGGCCACCCGCTCTGAGGTTGTTGGCCCTCAAGCAGACGTTTTGAGGAGTGTCACATATGGCTGCGGTGTGCGATATCTGCGGAAAGGGACCGGGCTTCGGCAAGTCGGTGTCCCACTCGCATCGTCGGACCAGCCGTCGCTGGGACCCGAACATCCAGGTGGTCCACGCTGCCCGTCCCGGCGGCAACAAGCAGCGCCTGAACGCCTGCACCTCCTGCATCAAAGCCGGCAAGGTCCTCCGCGGCTGAGCCCGCTCCCTGCCCCTTCCTGCGCGAGCGTGCGCGTCCCCGGCCGCCACGCCGTGGTCGGCACCGTTTCCACGCACCCTCGCTGACGACTGATCGGCGCTACTCCAGACGCCAGTCGATCGGCTCGGCTCCCAGCTGTCCCAACAGTTCGTTGGCGCGACTGAACGGCCGGGATCCGAAGAATCCCCGCGACGCCGACAGCGGCGACGGGTGCGGTGACTCGATCGCGACGCAGTTGTCGGCCAGTATCGGTTTCAGCGTCCCCGCGTCGCGGCCCCACAGGATCGCCACCATCGGCTGACTGCGGGCCACCAGCGCGCGGATCGCGCATTCGGTGACCGCCTCCCACCCCTTGCCCCGGTGCGACGCGGGATTGCCCGGCCGCACCGTGAGCACCCTGTTGAGCAGCAGCACCCCGCGTTGCGCCCACACCGACAGGTCACCGTTGGCCGGCCGGGGATAACCCAGGTCGGCGGTGTATTCGGTGAAGATGTTCTCCAGGCTGCGCGGCAGCGGCCGCACATCGGGGGCGACCGAGAAGCTGAGGCCCACCGCGTGCCCGGGAGTCGGATACGGGTCCTGGCCGACGATCAGCACCCGCACCGCGTCGAATGGAAAGGTGAACGCCCGCAAGATGTTCTGCCCGGCGGGCAGGTAGTGATGTCCGGCTGCCGTCTCCTCCCGCAGGAACCGCCCCATCGCGGCGACGTGCTCGGTCACCGGCGCCAGTGCGGCAGCCCAACCGGACTCGACGAGTTCAACAAGTGGGCGCGGGGTCACGCCAGCCCCTTCACCAGCAGGACCACCGTATCGGCGCCGGCTTGCCGGTCTTGCGAAATGCGCTGGTATTCCGGCGATTCGGCCCACTGGCGGAATGCGTCCTCGTCGGGAAACGACATCAGCACCACCTTCTCCCGGTCCCAGTGCCCCTCCACGACCTCCGGTGACTCGTCGGCGGCCAGCAGCGTTCCCGAATGACTACGGAAGACGCCGGCGAACTCCGCCTGATACCGGTCGTAAGCGGCGCGGTCGGTGAATCGGAGCTGGGCGATCACGTAGACGCTCACCGCGCCACCCTAGCTCTGGTAGGACTGCCAGCCCGCATCCCCATCCCATGGCGCCCCGTCGACCAGCACCCGGGCCGGCCCGTCGGCGACCCGTCCGATCGCCCGCCAGCCGGCCGGAACCGCGCCGGGAAATGTGGCGACCAGCGCATGGTCCTCGCCCCCGCCCAGCACCCATGTCCAGGCGTCCGCGCCGAGTGCCGTGGCGGCCGCGGCCAACGCCTGCTGATCGGCCGCCAACGCGGCGGTGGACACCTCGATCGTCACCTGCGACGCGGACGCCAGGTGACCCAGATCGGCGAGCAGGCCATCGGAGACGTCGGTCATCGCCTGCGCCCCCGCGTCCGCGGCCGCCGCCCCTTGCCCATAGGGCGGCTCCGGGACGAGGTGGCGTCGTCGCAGCTCATCGAACTCGGACACGGCGGCACCGAGCAGGCGGTAACCCGCCGCCGACCGGCCCAGCTCGCCGGCCACCGCCACCACCGCGCCGGGCCGCGCCCCGGAGCGCAGCACCGGCGTCCGGCCGGCCAGCTCACCGAGCACCGTCACCGAGACCACCCAGGAGTCGGCCTGCACCAGATCGCCGCCGACCACACCGGCACCCAATCGCGCGGCTTCGTCCCACATCCCGTCGGCCAGCGCCGCGGCATCGGCGGCCGCGGTATCCGCCGGGGCGCCGAAGCCGACGACGAACGCGGTGGGCCGCGCGCCCATCGCCTCGATGTCGGCGGCGTTCTGCGCGATCGCCTTGCGGCCGACGTCGTGCGGGCTGGACCAGTCCAGCCGGAAATGCCGGCCTTGCACCAGCATGTCGGTGGAGATCACGGTGCGACCGTCGGGGCAGCGCACCACCGCCGCGTCGTCGCCGGGCCCCAGCTCGGTGCTGCCGGGCTGACGCCGACCGGCCACCAGCCGGTCGATCATGGGAAACTCTCCAAGCTGACCCAGCGTGGGCTCGTTACCGCGCACAGCCTGGAGTGTAAGTGCGAACAGATTAGGTAGGCGGGTTTGATCGATCCCGGGGACGACACCGACGGGCCGCCGCGTGTTGCGCTGATCGCTGCGTTGGTGGTCGCCGTCGCCGCGGTGGTGGCCGCGTTGGCGGTCGCGGCCGCGCACCGGCCGGAAAGCCAACCGGACGAGCCGCTGCGCATCGCCACGGTGCCTGCCCCGCATGCCGGCGGCGCGGCCTGCCGTGCCGTGCTCGACGGGCTGCCCCAGCAGCTGGGCGATTATCACCGAGCCGAGATCGCGGACCCGGCACCCGACGGCGCGGCGGCCTGGACGGCCGGCGCGAACGGGACGGTGGTGCTGCGCTGCGGGCTGGACCGACCGGCCGACTTCGTGGTGGGCTCGCCCATCCAGGTGGTCGATCAGGTGCAGTGGTTCGAAGTCCGCGAAGGCGAGCGCGCCACCTGGTATGCCGTCGACCGGAAGGTCTATCTGGCGCTGACGCTGCCCCGGGGTTCGGGGCCGACGCCGATCCAGGAGTTGTCCGATCTGATCGCCGACAGGCTGGATGCCGTGCCGATCAGGCCGGGTCCGCCTGGCTAGCCAACGTGCGCAAAAACGTTTGAGCTCCCGGCGTGTCGGGCGGGGACGCGCACATTCGCGAGGGAAGACGCGCTAGCGCAGGCCCACGCCGCGGGCCTGCGCGGTGTCGACCATCGTCGCCAGCAACGTCGGGTAGTCCACCCCGCTGGCCTCCCACATCCGCGGGTACATCGAGATCGTGGTGAACCCGGGCATGGTGTTGATCTCGTTGATCACCGGACCGGCGTCGGTGTGAAAGAAGTCCACCCGCGCCAGCCCCTGGCAATCCAGCGCGGCGAACGCACGAATCGCCAACTGCCGCACCGTGTCCGCGACCTCATCGTCGATCTTTGCGGGCACGTCGAGTTCTGCGGCGTCATCGAGGTATTTGGTGGCGAAGTCATAGAAGGAGTCGTCATGCTCGGCGCAGCCGCGCACCACCCGGATCTCCCCCACCGTGCTGGCCGCCACGGTGCCGTCGGGGAATTCGAGCACCCCGCACTCGAGTTCGCGGCCGACGATGGCCGCCTCGACGATGACCTTCGGGTCGTGCCGGCGGGCCTCGGCGATGGCGGCGGGAAGCTCGTCATGCGACGCCACCCGGGTGACCCCGATCGACGATCCGCCGCGCGCCGGTTTGACGAACAACGGCAGCCCCAGGCGCTCGCGGTCCTCGATCGACAGCGTCGCCTGGTTGGCCCGCAACACCGCGTACGGACCGATCGGCAGCCCTTCGGCCGCCAGCAGCTTCTTGGTGAACTCCTTGTCCATCCCGGCGGCGCTGGCCAGCACTCCGGCACCCACATAGGGCACGCCGGCCAGCTCCAGCAGCCCCTGCACGGTGCCGTCCTCGCCGTAGGGACCGTGCAGCACCGGGAACACCACGTCGACCGACGCCAGCAGCTCCGTGGGCGCCCCGCCGGACAACGCGACCAGCTGGCCGCTGCGCTGCGGGTCAGCGGGCAGCGTCAGTTCGGCGCCGGACGCCTTGCTCACCGCGGGCAGTTGCCGGCCGCTGATCGCCCAGGCGTCCGGATCGCCGCTGGTGAGCACCCACGACCCTTCCGGCGTGATCCCCACGGCGATGACCTCGAAACGCTGCGGATCCAGGTTGCGCAGGATGCTGCCCGCCGACACGCAGGAGATCGCGTGTTCGCTGCTGCGGCCGCCGAACACGACGGCCACCCGGGTGCGTGCGTGGGAATTCACACGCCAGAGGGTACGGCAACGCCGGACTCACTCCGGCTTGGTGCGTCGTCCCAGCAGCAGCGCCACCGCCTCGTTGACCGACAGGCCGGTGTGACAAACGCGGTGAACGGCCTCGGTCAGTGGCATCTCCACGTCGTAGCTCGACGCCAGCGCCAGCACCGACTGGCACGACGTCACGCCTTCGACGACATGACCGTCGGCGGTGCCCGCCAGACCCGCCGACCCGGGTAGCGGCGGCATGGCCTCGCCCTGGCCGAGCCGCTCACCGAACGACCGGTTGCGTGACCGCGGCGATGTGCAGGTGGCCACCAGGTCGCCGACCCCGGCCAGGCCGGCCAGCGTGGCACCTTTGGCGCCCAGCGCCACACCCAGGCGGATGATCTCGGCCAGCCCGCGGGTGATGATCGCCGCGGCGGTGTTCTCGCCCAGACCCACCCCGGCCGCCATCCCACAGGCCAGGGCGATGACATTCTTGCAGGCGCCGCCGATCTCGGTGCCGATCACATCGGCGTTGGTGTACGGGCGAAAGTAGCCGGTGTTGAGCATTCGCTGCAGCGCCACGGCGCGCCCCGAGTCGGTGCAGGCGACCACCGTCGCGGCCGGCTGCTCGGCGGCGATCTCGGCGGCCAGGTTGGGGCCCGACACCACGGCGACCTGTCCGGGGTCTACCCCGGTCACCGCGGCGACCACCTGGCTCATCCGCATCAGGGTGCCCAGTTCGATGCCCTTGGCCACGCTGACCAGGGTCGCACCGTCGGTCAGCTGCGGCGTCCACGCCGCGAGGTTGGCCCGCATGGTCTGCGCCGGCACGGCAAGCACCACCGTGGTCAGGCCGTCCAGCGCCTCGGCGGCGTCGGTGGTGGCGCGGACCGCCTCCGGCACGGTGAAGCCCGGCAGATAGTCGGGGTTGCGTCGGGTCTCGTTGATCTGGGCGGCGATGTCGGACCGACGCGCCCACAGCCTGACCTGGCTACCCGCGTCGGCGAGCACCTTGGCCAGTGCCGTGCCCCACGCCCCGGCTCCCATCACTGCGACAGTGTCCTCAGCGCCCTCGGTGCCCAATGCACACCACCTCCCTATAGGGGGTTCACCCTAGCGGGACGGAGCCGGATAAACCGGTCCACCGCCGGCTGCCGGCGAGGACGATGCGTCGGTCGCCGAACCCGGCGCTGGCAGGATGTCGGTTGTGAACGCCATGGCCGAGGAATCCGGGATCGGCCTGATCATCGCTGTCAAGCGGCTCAGCGTGGCCAAGACCAGGCTGGCGCCGGCGTTTCCGGCACCGCTGCGAGAGGCCGTGGTGCTGGCGATGCTGGTCGACACCATCACCGCGGCGTCGGCGGTCCAAGGCGTGCAGCACATCACCGTGGTCACCCCCGACGCGGCCGCGGCGGCGGCCGCGGCCGAGCTGGGCGCAGCGGTGCTGGCGGATCCGACCCCGGACGGGCACGGGGACCCGCTGAACAACGCGCTGGCCGCTGCCGAACGTGCGGTGGCCGACTCGGTGCGCAATATCGTTGCGTTGCAAGGCGATCTGCCGGCATTGCAGTCCTACGAGCTCGACGAGGCGATCGCCGCAGCCCGCGCCCACCCGCGCAGCTTCGTCGCCGACCGGCACGGCATGGGCACCGCTGCGCTGTTCGCGTTCGGTACCGCCCTGGACCCGCGGTTCGGCCGGGATTCGTCGACGCGGCATCGGCGATCCGGCGCATTGGAGCTGACCGGAGTCTGGCCGGGATTGCGCTGCGACATCGACACCCCCGAGGACCTGGCGGTGGCGCGGCGTCTGGGGGTCGGTCCGGCGACGGCGCGCGCACTCGCGCAAGCCAAGACCGGTGGCAGTGCCACCCGCGATGAGTAATGATCTCGGAGTGGATGAAATCGAGGTCGGCCAACGCACCGAGCCGCGCACCGACGAAACGGACTGGCGCCCCAATGACGCCACGCCGAGCGCCCCGCCGGCCGCCACCGCGGTCCCGCCGACCGACCCCGGCGACGAGCTGCCCGCGCACCGCTACCTGAACCGGGAGCTGAGCTGGCTGGACTTCAACGCGCGGGTGCTGGCACTGGCCGCCGACACCTCGCTGCCGTTGCTGGAGCGGGCCAAGTTCCTGGCGATCTTCGCCTCCAACCTCGACGAGTTCTACATGGTCCGGGTCGCAGGGCTCAAACGCCGCGACGAGATGGGACTGTCGGTGCGTTCGGCCGACGGGCTGACACCACGTGAGCAACTGCGCCGGATCGGCGAGCAGACCCAGCAGATCGCCACCCGTCACGCCCGGGTGTTCCTCGAGTCGGTGCGACCGGCGCTCGCCGACGAAGGCATCCACATCGTCACCTGGGCCGACCTGCAACCGGACGAACGCGAGCAGTTGTCGGAGTACTTCCAAGAGCAGGTGTTCCCGGTTCTGACGCCGTTGGCGGTCGACCCGGCGCACCCGTTCCCGTTCGTCAGTGGTCTCAGTCTGAACCTGGCGGTCACGGTCAAGCGCCCCGAGGACGGCGGGAGCCATTTCGCCCGGGTGAAGGTTCCCGATAACGTCGACCGGTTCGTCGAACTCGACGCCGGCGCCAAGGGCGGTGAGGGCCGCGGTGAGATCCGTTTCCTGCCGATGGAGGAGTTGATCGCGGCGTTCCTCCCGGTGCTGTTCCCCGGCATGGAGATCGTCGAGCATCACGCCTTCCGCATCACCCGCAACGCCGATTTCGAAGTCGAAGAGGACCGCGACGAGGACCTGCTGCAGGCGTTGGAACGGGAGTTGGCGCGACGCCGATTCGGGTCACCGGTGCGCCTCGAGGTCGCCGACGACATGACCGAGAACATGCTGGAGCTGCTGCTGCGGGAGCTCGACGTGAATCCCGGCGACGTCATCGAGGTGCCCGGGCTGCTGGATCTGTCGTCGTTGTGGCAGGTGTACCGGCAGGACCGTCCGGACCTCAAGGACCGTACCTTCGTCCCGGCGACCCACCCGGCATTCGCCGAACGTGAAACTCCCAAAAGCATTTTCGCCACCCTGCGTGAGGGTGATGTCTTGGTGCACCACCCCTACGACTCATTCGCCACCAGCGTCCAGCGGTTCGTCGAACAAGCCGCCGCCGACCCGGGCGTGCTGGCGATCAAACAGACGCTGTACCGCACCTCGGGTGATTCGCCGATCGTCACCGCGTTGATCGACGCCGCCGAGGCCGGAAAACAGGTGGTGGCACTGGTCGAGATCAAAGCCCGGTTCGACGAGCAGGCCAACATCAAATGGGCCCGCAAGCTGGAACAGGCCGGCGTGCACGTGGTGTACGGCCTGATCGGGCTGAAGACGCACTGCAAGGTCTCCTTGGTGGTGCGCCGTGAGGGTTCGGCGATCCGGCGGTACTGCCATATCGGCACCGGCAACTACAACAGCAAGACCGCACGGCTTTACGAGGACATCGGGTTGTTGACCGCCGACCCGGATATCGGCGCCGACCTCACCGACCTGTTCAATTCGCTGACCGGTTATTCGCGCAAGGACACCTACCGCAACCTATTGGTGGCCCCGCACGGCGTGCGAGCCGGCATCGTCGAACGCATCGAACGCGAGGTCGCCGCGCACCGTGACAGCGGCGGCCAGGGCCGGATCCGGCTGAAGCTCAACTCCTTGGTTGACGAGCAGGTGATCGATGCGCTCTACCGCGCCTCGCGCGCCGGTGTGCAGGTCGAGCTGGTGGTGCGCGGAATCTGCGCACTGCGTCCGGGTGTCGAAGGCTTCTCCGAAAACATCGTCGTTCGGTCGATTCTCGGCCGTTTCCTGGAGCACTCGCGCGTCATCGAATGCAGTGCCATCAACGAATTCTGGATCGGCAGCGCCGACATGATGCACCGCAACCTGGACCGGCGGGTCGAGGTGATGGTGCAGGTGAAAGACCCGCGATTGAGCGCGCAACTGAGCGACATGTTCGATTCGGCGATGGACCCGGCCACCCGCTGCTGGGAACTCGGGCCCGACGGCCAATGGACTGCGGCACCGCGCGAGGGCGCGACGGTGCGCGACCACCAGGTGTCCCTGATGGAACGACACCGCAATCCCTGAACCGAGACCGCCGGCAACCGCCGTCGACCTTCGTCGATGAGGCCCGAATCCAGCTGCAGGAGTGAACGTGCACACAAAGTCCTCGTCGAACGGCTCGGTGCCGCCGAACAGAACCGTCCACGCCGCAGGCGCGGTGCTGTGGCGCACTCGGCGTAAGACCGTCGAGGTGGCGCTCATTCACCGGCCCCGCTATGACGACTGGTCGCTGCCCAAAGGCAAGGTCGATCCCGGGGAGACCGAACCGGTGACAGCGGTGCGGGAGATTTTCGAGGAGACCGGCCAGCATGCCGAACTCGGGCGTCGGCTGGGCTCGGTGAGCTACCCGGTCACCCAAGGTGTCAAGAAGGTGCGCTATTGGAGCGCGCGGGCGCTGGGCGGTGACTTCGTGCCCAACCACGAGGTCGACGATCTGGTCTGGCTACCGGTCGGCGCGGCACTCAAGGAACTGCACTATCCCTACGATCGGAAGATATTGCGGCGGTTCGCCAAGGCTCCCGCCGATACCCGCACGGTGTTGATCGTGCGGCACGGCACCGCCGGGCGCCGGTCCCGGTTCTCCGGCGATGACACCCTGCGGCCGTTGGACAAGAACGGCCGCGCGCAGGCCGAGGCGCTGACGGAGCTGTTGCTGGCCTTCGGCGCCACCGACGTATACGCGGCCGACCGGGCCCGCTGTCATCAGACCGTTGAACCGCTGGCAGCCGAACTGGGCGTGGTCGTGCACAACGAGCCGACGCTGACCGAAGAGGCCTACTCCGATACGCCGAAGAAAGCCCGCCGCAGGGTGCTGGAGATCGCCCGACTGGGCGGCACACCGGTTATCTGTACGCAGGGCAAGGTGATTCCGGACCTGATCGCCTGGTGGTGTGCCCGCGACGGCGTGAGCCCCGACAAGTCGCGCAACCGCAAGGGCAGTACCTGGGTGCTGTCGCTGGCGGGCGGGCGGCTGATCGCCGCGGACCACATGGGCAGTCCGCTGGCGAAACAAGTGCTGGTGTGAACAACCGAGCGCCGCGGGACTGACCCGCGGCGCTCGGCTATTCGTGGTTACTTACGGCCTTTTCGTGCTGTGGCCTTGGTCGCCTTGCGGGCCGGGGCCTTCTTGGCCGCGGTCTTCTTGGCGGTCACCTTCTTGGCCGGAGCCTTCTTGGCTGCGGTCTTCTTGGCGGTCACCTTCTTGGCCGGAGCCTTGGTTGCCGCCTTCTTGGCGGTCACCTTCTTGGCTGCGGTCTTCTTGGCGGTCACCTTCTTGGCCGGGGCCGCCTTCTTGGCTGCGGTCTTCTTGGCGGTCACCTTCTTGGCCGCGGTCTTCTTCGCGGCCGCCGGGGTGGCCTTCTTCGCCGCGGTCTTCTTGGCCGCGGCCTTGGTGGCCTTCTTGGCCGGCGACTTCTTCGCAGCCTTCTTCGCGGCCGTGGTGCTGGCGCCGGCGCCACGCTTGACCGCGAGCCCCTCGGACGGGACACGCTGCGCGCCAGAAACAATCGCCTTGAACTGCGCGCCCGGGCGGAATGCGGGGACCGAAGTCGGCTTTACCTTGACCGTCTCACCCGTGCGGGGATTGCGGGCCACGCGCGCGGCGCGCCGACGGCGCTCGAACACGCCGAACCCGGTGATGGTGACGCTCTCGCCCTTGTGGACGGCGCGCACAATGGCATTGACGAAGTGCTCGACGGCTTCGGTCGCCGACCGGCGGTCGGTGTCCAATTCCTTTGTGAGCACCTCGATGAGCTCTGCTTTGTTCATCCAATCCCTCCGAGACCAGTGGCCCTACTTGAGCCGACTAGAGCACACGGTAAACCCTGATACCACTGATATCCAAGAGCCACGCGCAATTTCAGATGAGATTATCGGCGAATTCCACAATCCGGTTACTGCCCTTGGGTGCTGACCAGACCGCTCGATCGACCGGAATTAGGCTCCGGTGCGTGCCGTCAAGAAGCCGGAACGGTGCGCGGTTTCCAACCTGGGCGGTCCGCCTCGAAGGTGGCGATCTCGTCCAGTTTCCGCAGCGTAAGGCCTATATCGTCAAGCCCTTCGGACAGTCGCCAAGCGGTGTAGTCGTCAATAGTGAACGCCACCACCGCCGTTCCGGCGGTGATATTCCGATCTTGAAGATTGACAGTGATTTCCAGCCCCGGGCTTGCCTCGATGAGTTTCCAGAGCAGTTCCACGTCGTCTTGGGCCACCTGGGCCGCCAGCAACCCCGCCTTGCCGGCATTGCCACGGAAGATGTCGGCGAAGCGCGAAGAGATCACCACCCGGAACCCGTAGTCGAGTAGCGCCCACACCGCGTGTTCTCGCGACGATCCGGTGCCGAAATCCGGCCCCGCCACCAGCACCGAACCCTGGTCGAACGGCTTGAGATTCAAGATGAACGACGGATCGGTGCGCCAGGTGGCGAACAGGCCGTCCTCGAATCCGGTCCGGGTGATGCGCTTCAAATAGACCGCGGGAATGATCTGGTCGGTGTCGACATTGGAGCGCCGCAACGGGACGCCGATTCCAGTGTGGGTGTGAAAAGCTTCCATGAGTAAACTCCTTTAAATACCGTGGCGGTCAGTTCAAGTCAGCGGGCGCCGACAACGTCCCGCGCACGGCGGTAGCGGCGGCGACGACCGGCGAGACCAGGTGGGTCCGTCCGCCCTTGCCCTGCCGGCCCTCGAAATTGCGGTTGGAGGTCGAGGCGCATCGCTGGCCCGGTGAAAGCTGGTCGGGGTTCATTCCCAGACACATCGAGCACCCTGGTTGGCGCCATTCCGCACCGGCGGCGGTGAAAACCTCGGCGAGGCCTTCGGCTTCGGCCTGGTTTCGCACCCGCATCGATCCCGGCACCACGAGCATCCGCACGCTCTCGGAGACCCGCCGGCCGCGCAGCACGTCGGCCACCGCGCGCAGATCCTCGATGCGACCGTTGGTGCACGACCCGACGAATACCGTGTCGACCGCGATGTCACGCATCGGCGTCCCCGGGCGAAGGTCCATGTAGGCCAACGCCTTCTCCGCGGCCCGCCGCTGGGCCTCATCGCTGATCGTCTCCGGGTCGGGCACCGCCGCGCCCAGCGGCACGCCCTGGCCGGGGTTGGTCCCCCAGGTGACGAACGGAGTCAGCGCGCCCGCATCCAGGAACACCTCGGCGTCGAATTTCGCACCCGGATCGGTGCGCAAGCTGTCCCAGTGGGCGACGGCGGCATCCCAGTCGGCACCGGACGGTGCGTGCGGCCGCCCCCGCAGATAGTCGTACGTGGTGTCATCGGGGGCAACCATGCCAGCCCGGGCACCGGCCTCAATGCTCATGTTGCAGATCGTCATCCGAGCCTCCATCGACAACGCCTCGATGGCGCTGCCCCGGTATTCGATGACGTAGCCCTGGCCACCGCCGGTGCCGATCTGGGCGATCACCGCCAGGATGATGTCCTTGGCCGTCACCCCTTCGGCCAGCGCCCCCTCGACGTTGACCGCCATCGTCTTGAAGGGCCGCAACGGCAACGTCTGGGTGGCCAGCACATGCTCGACCTCCGAGGTGCCGATACCCATCGCCAGCGCACCGAATGCGCCGTGGGTGGAGGTGTGACTGTCGCCGCAGACCACGGTCGTGCCCGGCTGGGTGAGACCCAATTGGGGTCCGATGATGTGCACGATTCCCTGTTCGATGTCGCCCATCGGGTGCAACCGGATGCCGAACTCGGCGCAGTTGTGCCGCAGCGTCTCGACCTGGGTACGCGATACGGGATCGGCGATCGGTTTGTCGATGTCGACCGTCGGCACGTTGTGGTCCTCGGTGGCGATGGTCAGATCCGGGCGCCGGACGCCACGGCCTGCCAGGCGCAGGCCTTCGAACGCCTGCGGACTGGTGACCTCGTGCACGAGGTGCAGGTCGATGTAGATCAGGTCGGGTTCGGACCCGCCTCCGGAGACCACGACATGGTCGTCCCAGACCTTTTCGGCCAGGGTGCGAGGCTGCTGCGTCTTGGACATCACTGCCATTCCCCAAATCTGCGGTGTCTCACAATATGAGACGCTAGTATCTGTATATGGGACAGCATAGCGGCATCGGCGTTCTGGACAAAGCCCTGGCCGTGCTCCACACGGTCGCCGAATCACCCTGTGGCCTGGCCGAACTGTGTGAGCGCACCGGGTTGCCCCGCGCGACGGCGCACCGGCTGGCCGCCGGACTGGAGGCCCACCGGCTGCTCGGCCGCGACGACGACGGGCGCTGGCAGATCGGTCCGGCGGTCAGCGAGCTGGCGGCCCGTGCCGACGATCCGCTGCGGACGGCCGGTGCGGCGGTGTTGCCACGGCTGCGCGAGATCACCGGCGAGAGTGCGCAGCTGTATCGCCGCGAGGGTGCCTCGCGAGTCTGCGTGGCGGCACTGGAACCCCCTGCGGGGCTACGTGACACGGTTCCGGTCGGCGCCCGGCTGCCGATGACGGCCGGTTCGGGCGCCAAGGTGCTGCTGGCCTTCGCCGATCCGGCGCTGCAGCAGGAAGTGCTGGCGCAGGCGAAGTTCACCAGCCGCACCCTGTCGGAGGTGCGCCGACGAGGCTGGGCGCAGAGCATCGCCGAGCGCGAACCGGGTGTGGCCAGTGTCTCGGCGCCGGTGCGCGACCGGCACGGCGCGGTGGTGGCGGCCATCTCGGTGTCCGGCCCCATCGACCGGATGGGACGACGACCCGGGGCGCGCTGGGCCACCGACCTGCTCGCGGCCGCCGACGCGCTCACCGCCCGGCTATAACCGGTCTCGGTGACCACCTGCCAGACTGCTGACATGGGAACCAAGCAACGCGCACAGATCGTCATGACCGATGCCGAGGTCGCCGACTTCGTGACCAGCCACCGCACCGGAACGCTGGCCACCATCGGCCCCGACGGGCAACCGCACCTGACGGCGATGTGGTACGCGGTGCTCGACGGCGAGATCTGGCTGGAGACCAAGGCCAAGTCGCAGAAGGCGGTCAACCTGCGGCGTGATCCGCGCGTCAGCTTCCTGCTCGAGGCCGGCCAGACCTACGACACGCTGCGCGGGGTGTCCTTCGAGGGTGTCGCGGAGATCGTCGACGACCCCGACACACTCTTCCGAGTGGGTGTCAGCGTCTGGGAGCGCTACACCGGCCCCTACACCGACGAGATGAAGCCGGGCGTCGACGCCATGATGAACAACCGGGTGGCTGTGCGCATCGTCACACGCCGCACCCGTTCCTGGGACCACCGCAAGCTGGGCCTGCCGGCGATGCCGCTGGCCGGGTCGACCGCACCGACGGGTGACTGAGTCCCCACCGAAAGCACGACGGCCCGCGTCTTGGGAAAGACGCGGGCCTTGTGACGAGTACCCCCGATGGGATTCGAACCCACGCTACCGCCGTGAGAGGGCGGCGTCCTAGGCCGCTAGACGACGGGGGCTAGAACTAGTCCGGGTTGTCAGCATAGCCCAACCCACACGGCCCGCCTAATCGCTTGGGGCGGACCGGTTTTGCTGGGGTACCAGGACTCGAACCTAGAATGGCTGAACCAGAATCAGCTGTGTTGCCAATTACACCATACCCCAATGGCCACCGAGGGCCTGGCCATAACCGCTGGTCAGCGTGCCGGTTGGGCACGACCGGCCAGCTGCTGTGGGCCGACGTGCAGACTACCAAACTTCTACCGCGAAGTACTCATCGCGCTCACTCGATGCCGTCCCGGACGGCCCGCAACCGCGCCAGGGTGCGAGCCGAACCCAGCAGCTCCAGTGACTCGAACAGCGGCGGGCTGACCAACCCGCCGGTGACAGCGACCCGCACCGGGCCGAACGCCTTGCGCGGTTTGAGCTCCAGCCCGTCGAGCAGCGCGGCCTTCAGTGCGGCCTCGATCCCTGCGGTGGTCCAGTCCCCCACGCCCGCCAAGGCGGCGATGGTGGCGTCCAGGACGGGCGCCGCGCCGGCGCCCAACTCCTTGGCCGCCGCACGCGGGTCGAGCGCGTATTCGTCATCGTTGAAGAACTTGAGCAGTCCCCAAGCGTCGCCCAGCACGACCACCCGGGTCTGCACCAGCGCCGCGGCCGCCGCGAATCCCGCGTCGTCAAGTCCGGTGCGGTAACCGTGGGTGTCGAAATAGCCGCGCAGTCGCGTGGTGAAGTCGTCGACGTCCAGGAGTCGGATGTGCTCGGCGTTGAGCGCGTCGGCCTTCTTCTGGTCGAACCGGGCCGGGTTGGAGTTGACGTCGACCACGTCGAATGCGGCGACCATCTCGTCGAGACCGAACACGTCGCGGTCATCGGCGATCGACCAGCCCAGCAGCGCCAGGTAGTTCAGCAGGCCCTCCGGGATGAAACCCCGGTCGCGGTGCGCGAACAGGTTCGACTGCGGGTCGCGCTTGGACAGCTTCTTGGTGCCCTCACCCAGAACGGTTGGAAGATGCGCGAATTCCGGAATCCCGTCGGCCACCCCGATGCGGATCAACGCCTGATACAGCGCTATCTGGCGTGGCGTGGAGGGCAGTAGGTCCTCGCCCCGCAGCACATGGGTGATCTTCATCATCGCGTCGTCGACCGGGTTGACCAACGTGTACAGCGGGTCACCGTTGGCGCGGGTGAGTGCGAAGTCGGGGACGGTGCCCGCCGGAAAGCTCGTCGGCCCGCGCACCAGGTCCTGCCAGCCGAGTTCGCCATCGGGCATGCGCAACCGCAGGACGGGCTTGCGGCCATCGGCGAGGTAGCCGGCACGCTGATCGTCGGTCAGGTCGCGGTCGAAGTTGTCATAGCCCAGCTTGGGGTTTCGGCCAGCGGCCAGGTGGCGGGCCTCGACCTCCTGCGGTGTGGAGAAGGCCTCGTAGGCCTCGCCGGCCGCCAACAGTCGCGCCACCACGTCGCGGTAGATGTCGGCGCGTTGCGACTGACGGTACGGGCCGTACGGTCCGCCCACTTCGGGCCCCTCGTCCCAGTCCAGCCGAAGCCAGCGCAGCGCCTCGAGCAGCGCCTGATAACTCTCCTCGCTGTCGCGCTCGGCATCGGTGTCCTCCACCCGGAACACCAACGTGCCGCCCGTGTGTCGGGCATAGGCCCAGTTGAACAGTGCGGTGCGGATCAGCCCGACGTGCGGCGTCCCGGTCGGTGACGGGCAGAACCGGACCCGCACAGCCGAGTCAGCCTGGAAACCTTGAGTCACGACATTCCTTTGCGAATAACCGGGTTGGTGAGAGTGCCGATGCCCTCGACGGAAACCGACACGGTGTCACCGTGTTCGATCGGGCCGACACCGTCGGGGGTTCCGGTGAGGATGAGGTCACCGGGCAACAGGGTCATCACCGCAGAGATCCACTCCACGATCACGCCGATGTCGTGGAGCATCAGCGACGTCCGGCCGTCCTGTTTGACCTGGCCGTTGACCTCGGTGCGGATCGCCAGGTCGGCGGGGTCGAGGTCGGTGACGATCCAGGGCCCGACCGGGCAGAACGTGTCGTGCCCCTTGGCGCGGGTCCACTGACCGTCGGATTTCTGCTGGTCACGGGCTGACACGTCGTTGCCGATGGTGTAACCCAGGATGTTGTCCTTGGCCCGGGCGGCCGAAACGTCCTTGCAGGGCCGTGAGATCACCACCGCCAACTCGCCTTCGTAGTGAACCGGGGAAGCGTTGGCGGGCAGCTGAATCGGAACGTTCGGCCCGATGATCGCGGTATTGGGCTTGAGGAACATCGTCGGGTTGGCCGGTGGCGCACCACCCATCTCGGCGATGTGGGCGGCGTAGTTCTTCCCGATGCAGACCACCTTGCTGGCCAGAATCGGGGCCAGCAGCCGCACGTCGGCCAGTGGCCAGGATCGACCGGTGAACTCCGGTGTGCCGAAGGGATGCTCGGCGATCTCGCGAGCTGTCATCGCGGTCATGTCATCGGGCCGGTCCGGATCGCCCTCCAGGCTGACGAAGGCGACGCCGTCCGGGCTGGCAATTCGGCCTAGGCGCATTTGAGCAAGCCTAATGGCGATCGCAAGCGCGGCGGAGCCGGGCGCTGGGGACACCATCAGACGGCACAGTGGTCGTTGCCTGGCGGATGCGGACCTGTACAGCGTAAACCTGTGGAACCATTATCCGGGTGACCACGGAGTCGATGAGCAGCGCCGCGCGCTGGTCAGTGGTCATCGTGGCGTTGGTGGCGACGCTGTGCTCGTTCGTGTTCATCAACGGGATCGCCTTCGTCATCCCAATGCTGGAGACCAAGCGGGAGACCAACCTGGCGATGGCGGGTCTGCTGGCGTCGATGCCCAGTTTCGGCATGGTGCTGACACTGTTCGCATGGGGCGCGCTGTTGGACCGCATCGGCGAGCGGATCGTGCTGACCGTCGGCTCCGCGCTGACGGCGCTGGCCACCTTCGGGGCGGCCTCGATGAGCTCCCTGGTCGGGGTGGGCGCCTTCCTTTTCCTGGGCGGCATGGCCGCCGCCAGCGCCAACACCGCCAGTGGCCGGCTGGTGACCGGCTGGTTCCCGCCGCACCAGCGCGGCCTGGTGATGGGAATCCGGCAGACAGCACAGCCGCTGGGAATCGCGTTGGGAGCCGAGGTGATTCCCGAACTGGCCGAGCACGGCCTGGCCCGGGCGCTGATGTTCCCGGCGACGCTGTGCGCGGTGGCGGCGGTGGCCTGCGCCGTCGGGGTGGTCGACCCGCCCCGCCGACCGCGGTCGGCGGCGACCGGGACGGAGCTGGCCAACCCCTACGCCGGCTCGAAGGTGCTGTGGCGCATCCACTTGTCGTCGGCGCTGCTGATGGTTCACCAGTCGGTGTTGGCCACCTTCATGCTGGTGTGGCTGATCGTCGATACCGACTGGTCGATCGCCGCCGCCGGCAGCCTGGTCACCGTGTCGCAGTTGCTCGGTGCTGCCGGCCGCGTGCTGGCCGGCCGGTGGTCGGATCGGGTGCAGTCACGGCTACGACCCATCCGCAGCCTCGCCGTCGCCGGCGCGGTGGCGATGATGGTGCTCGGCGTGACCGACCATCTCCACTCTCCGCTGGCCGAGGCGGCGATGGTCGTTGCGGCGGTCATCAGCGTGCTGGACAACGGCTTGTCGTCCACCGCCGTCGCCGAGATCGCCGGACCGTACTGGAGCGGGCGTGCACTGGGTACGCAGAACACCACCCAGCGACTCACCGCCGGGATCGCTCCCCCGGTCTTCGGCGCGCTGATCGGCGCCGCCGGCTATCCGCTGGCGTTCGCGCTGTCCGGGCTGTTCCCGCTGGCCGCCGTGCGGTTGGTGCCGGTCAGCGCCGAGCCGGAGGGCCGCTCGGTGCTCCAGGCGCTGCGCACGCTGCGGGTGCCGCCGCAGCCGTTGCCGCCGGTACAACCCCCTCCCGACGGCTGACCCCTGCCGCAACCGGGCGGATCCGCGGCCGACGCCGAGATCGGCTGCCGGTAGCGTCGGCGAGATGACCGAACCGGCTCACATCGCGCTCCGCACACCGACGGTGGCCGACGGCCCGGCCCTGTGGAAAATGGCCCTCGACAGCGTCACGCTCGACGTCAACGCCCCTTACGCCTATCTGTTGTGGTGCCGCGATTTCGCGGCCAGCTCGGTGATCGCCGAGGTCAGCGGCGCTCCGGCCGGTTTCATCACCGGCTACCGCCGCCCGGATCAGCCGCAGACCCTGATGGTCTGGCAGGTCGCGGTCAACGACGCTCATCGCGGGATGGGTCTGGCCGGCCGGATGCTCGACCATCTGGCGACCGCCTTGGTCGCCGACGGCGGCACGCATCTTGAGACGTCAATCACACCGGACAATGAGGCCAGTCGACGGCTATTCGGGGCATTCGCCCGGCGGTGGGCCGCCGATCTGGAGTGCTCCGAGCTGTTCGAGGCCAGCTTGTTTCCCGAATCCCATCTAGCCGAAGAACTGTTTCGAATCGGACCACTACGGGTAAACATTGGCCGTTGAGGACAGCATGGCAAGGTTGAGATCACAAAACGGTCTCGGTAAGGTCACGTCCGCGCAAACGTGAGCCCCGGCAGACCTAGCCGGGGGCATCCGAGCGGGGTGGTGGGTCGAGCCGAGATCACCCACGGCACGAGTTTTGAAATCGACCTGTCGTTCCGTTCCGTTGTATGTGACCGACGGACGGAGGAAATCATGACTATTTTTGAAACCCTTGAATCCGAGGTGCGGAGCTATTGCCGATCCTGGCCGGTGACATTTGACCGGGCCCTCGGCTCCCGCATGTGGGATGTCGACGGCAACGAATACGTCGACTTCTTCGCCGGCGCCGGCGCGCTGAACTACGGACACAACCATCCAGACCTGAAGGCACCGCTGGTGGAGTACCTGAGTGCGGATCGGGTGGTGCACAGCCTGGACATGAACACCGTCGCCAAGGCGGCGTTCCTGGAACGGTTCGAAGAGGTGATCCTCAAGCCGCGCGGGCTGGACTACAAGGTCCAGTTCCCCGGCCCCACCGGTACCAACGCGGTCGAGTCGGCGCTGAAGCTGGCCCGCAAGGTCACCGGCAAGGAAAGCATCATCAGCTTCACCAATGCCTTCCATGGCATGACACTGGGCTCGCTGAGCGTCACCGGCAACTCGATGAAGCGCGGCGGCGCCGGGATCCCACTGGTGCACGCCACCCCGATGCCCTACGACAACTACCTCGACGGCGTCACCCCGGACTTCATCTGGTTCGAGCGCCTGTTGCAGGACAGCGGCAGCGGCCTCAATGAACCGGCCGCGGTCATCGTCGAGACGGTGCAGGGCGAAGGCGGGATCAATGTGGCCCGGCTGGAATGGCTGCACGGGCTGGCCGAACTGTGCAAGCGGCACGGGTTGCTGCTGATCGTCGACGACGTGCAGATGGGCTGCGGACGCACCGGGCCGTTCTTCAGCTTCGAGGCGGCCGGCATCGTGCCGGACATCGTCTGCATGTCCAAGTCGATCAGCGGTTACGGGCTGCCGATGGCGCTGACGCTGTTCAAGCCCGAACTGGATGTGTGGGAGCCCGGCGAACACAATGGCACGTTCCGCGGCCAGAACCCGTCCTTCGTCACCGCCACCGCGGCGCTGAACTTCTGGACCGACAATCTGCTGGAAAAGCAGGTGCTCCGCAAGGGTGAGCAGATCGATCAGGCGCTGCACGAGGTGATAGAGCCCTTCGACGGGATCGAGACCCGCGGCCGCGGCCTGATCCGCGGTGTGGCCTTCGAGCGACCCGAGTTGGCCGGCGCCGTGCAGAAGGAGGCGTTCGCCCGCGGCCTGCTGCTGGAGACCTCGGGACCGGAGGGCGAGGTGGTGAAGCTGATGCCACCGCTGGTCATCGATGACGAGGACCTGGCCGAAGGCCTGACACTCGCGGCCCAATCCATCGAGGCCGTCGCCGCTAAAGAACTCACAACCTCAGGAGCCAAGGCATGATCGTTCGTACCCTCGCCGAGATCAAGGGCACCGACCGCGATGTCCAGGCCAAGACCTGGAACAGCCAGCGACTGCTGCTGGCCCGTGACGGCCAGCGCTTCTCGCTGCACGAGACGATCCTGTACGCCGGCACCGAAACCGCGATGTGGTACGCCAACCATGTCGAGGCGGTGTATTGCGTCGGCGGCGAGGGTGAGCTGGTCAATGAAGAAACAGGCGAGACCTTTCCGCTTGCCGACGGCACCCTCTACCTGCTCGACGGGCATGAGCACCACCGTGTTTCGGCCCACACCGACCTGCGCATGGTGTGCGTGTTCGACCCGCCGGTCACCGGGCGGGAGGTGCACGACGAGACCGGCGCCTACCCCCTGCTCACCGAGGAACCTCAAGAGGCGGCGCCGTGACCCCTCCCATCACCAAGGCCGTCACCGATCACTACCCCACCCGCAACAACGTCACGCTCGGCATCGAGCCGCGACGCGACCCGGTGGTGTGGGCGCCCGCGGGCAGCGGCGGCCCACTGACGCCCGATAGGGTGGCGGCGTTCGATGCCGACGGGTTCTTGGCCGTTGACGCGCTGGTGGACGCCGATGTCGTCGCGGACCTGCGTAACGAGCTGGATAACCTGCGCGCCGACCCGGTGCTGGCCGCCGACGAGCGCTCGATCTGCGAGCGGGACAGCGGCCAGATCCGGTCGATCTTCGAGGTGCACCGGATCAGCCCGGCGTTCGCCGCGCTGATCGCCGACCCGCGGCTGGTCGGCCCGGTCCGTCAACTGCTCGGCTCGGAGGTGTATGTGCATCAGAGCCGAGTCAACTTCAAGCCGGGTTTCAACGGCCGGGAGTTCTACTGGCACTCCGACTTTGAGACCTGGCACGCCGAGGACGGGATGCCCACGCCGCGCGCGATCAGCGTCTCGGTGGCGCTCACCGAAAACCTGGACAGCAACGGCTCATTGATGATCATGCCCGGATCGCACCGCTGGTTCGTGTCGTGCCCGGACGAGACGCCGCCTGATCACTACCGCTCGTCGCTGAAGCAGCAGGAGATCGGCACCCCCGACGACGACAGCCTGACCTGGATGGCCGACCAGCACGGTATCCGTCAGATCACCGGCCCGGCCGGGTCAGCGGTGTTCTTCGACAGCAACTGCATGCACGGGTCGAGCAGCAACATCACCCCCTATCCGCGCTCGAACGTCTTCATCGTCTACAACAGCGTGGAAAACGCCCTGGTGGAGCCGTTCGGCGCTGCCGCGCCGCGGCCGACGTTCGTCGCCAGCCGAACCTTCGATCCGGTCTAGGCACTCGGCCGGCGGAAGAGGTTGACCGTGGCACGTTTTCTGTCCATCACGTTGACCAGCCGCGGCGTGTCTTGCCGAGCGCGACTGCTCGAGGACGCGGCTCCCCGGACCTGCGCCGTGGTATGGAATGCGTTGCCGGTGGCCGGCCAGGCCTACCACGGCAAGTACGCACGCAATGAGGTCTACACGCTGTTGCCGCCGATGGGTGCGCCGGGCCGGGAGAACACCACCGTGACGCCGATCCCCGGCGACGTCTGCTTCTTCAGCTTCGAGCCGGGCGATATCGGCAATCCCGCCTACGGCTACGACGAAGGCGCGCAAGGGAATTCACCGGTCGGCGCGACCGATCTGGCGATCTTCTACGGCCGCAACAATTTGTTGCTCAACGGCGACGTCGGCTGGGTTCCCGGCAATGTGTTCGCCACGATCGAAGACGGCCTGGCCGAGATGGCGGCCGCCTGCAATGACCTGTGGATGGCCGGCGCGGTCGGCGAACAGTTGGCCTTCTCCCGCGCCTAAGTGCCGAGCAGACGCGAAAGCCCCCCATCCAGGCGTATTTTGGGGGCGTTGGTGTCTGCTCGCCGTCAGAGACCCAGCACCCGCTCGGCGAACAAGCCGGCCGCCAGCACCAGATCGTCACTGTGCCGCGGTCCGATGATCTGCATGCCGATCGGCAGACCCTCCGACGTCGTGCCGATCGGGATGCTCAGCGCCGGCTGTTGAGTCATGTTGAACGGGTAGGTGAACGGCGTCCACTGGGCCCACCAACGCATGCCGGAGTCGGCCGGTACGTCGTGGCCGGCGGCGAACGCCGGGATCGGTGTAGTCGGGGTTATCAGCAGGTTGTGGCGCTCGTGGAAGCGCCCCATGACCAGACCCAGGTCGACACTGACCTGACGTGCGGCCAGGTAGTCGACCGCCGAGGCCGCCTGGCCGCGTTCCCACATCTCGGCCAGGCCCGGGTCGACGAGCCCACGGTCCGCCTCGTGACCACGCAGGCTGCCCGCGACCCCCGTGGCCCACAGCACTTCGAACGCGTCGATCGGATCGGCGAAGCCGGGGTCGGCCTCGGTGACGTTGAGACCGGCGTCGGCCAGTGCCCGGACCGCAGCGCCGACCGCGGCTTCGATCTGCGGATCGACGTCGGCATAGCCCAGGTTCGGCGAGTAGGCGACTCCCAGGCCGACCACGTCGCGCCGGACTTCGCCGCGGTAGGTGGTCAGTGTCGGCGCCAACGATGTCGGGTCGCGGTGATCGGGCAGCGCAATGATGTCCAGCAGCATGGCGGCGTCCTCGACGGTCCGGGTGATCGGGCCGGCATGTGCCAGTGGCCCGAACGGGCTGATCGGGTACATCGGTACCCGCCCGTGGGTGGGCTTGAAGCCGACGACGCCGCAGAAGGCGGCCGGGATGCGGATGCTCCCCCCACCGTCGGTGCCGATCGCCAACGGCGCCATCCCGGCGCCGACCGCGGCGGCGCTGCCACCCGACGAACCACCCGCGGTGCGGGTGATGTCGACAGGGTTGCGGGTGATACCGGTCCGCGGGCTGTCGGTGACGCCCTTCCACGCCAGTTCCGGGGTGGTCGTCTTGCCCAACAGCACCATGCCGTCGTCGCGCATCTTGCCGACCGCCGGGCTGTCGTCGGGCCATGGGCCGGCGGCGTCGGAGAGCAGCGATCCCCGCAGCGTGGGCCAACCGGCGGTGCGGAACACGTCTTTGACGGCGACCGGGACCCCGTCGAGCAGGCCCTTGGTGTAGTTGCCGCTCCAACGGGCTTCGGACTTACGCGCCGCGGACAGCGCGGCCTCCTCGTCGACGAGGCAGAACGCGTTGACCTCGCCGTCGCGTTCGTTGATCACCGAGAGGGCGGCCGCGGTTGCTTCAACCGGCGAAAGTTCGCCGGAGGTGTAGGCGGCCACCAGCTGCAAGGCCGTCAGTTCGGTGGGATGAGTCATGTGACACGCCTCCTCAACCTGTGCCGCTCGGCGCGTATCCGTGTCCCTTGTCGACGACGTTATGGAGCGGTTGACCGGCCACGTACCGTTGAAAGTTGGTGATGAACTGCTGCTGCAACATATTTCGCCAGCCTTTGACATCGCCGCTGTTGTGCGGCGTCAGGCGGACGTTGGGCGCACTCCACAGCGGATGGTTCGGCGGCAGCGGCTCGGGGTCGACGACGTCGAGGGCGGCACCCGCGATCGCGCCGTCCCGCAACGCCGTCACCAGCGCGTCGGTGTCCACCAATTCGCCGCGTCCGACGTTGATCAGTCGCGCGGTGGGGCGCATCGACGCCAGCACGGCGGCATCGACCATGCCCCGGGTCTCGGGCGTCAGCGGCGCGGCGAGCACGACATAGTCCGCGTCGGCGACCGCGTCGACCACATCGGTGGTGATGACGCCGAAGTCGGGGTCGTCGCGTGCTGAGCGCCCGACGCCGCGCACCGACATGCCGACCGCGTGCAGCAACCGCGCCACGGCCCGCCCGACCGGGCCCGGGCCGACGATGGTGACCGACGAGCCGGCGATCGGCTCGGTGTCGAAGTGCTGCCAGCGCTTTGCAGCCTGCGCGTCCCAGGACCGCCGGAAATCCTTGGCGAAGGCCAGGATCTGCCCCAGCACGTACTCGGCGATCGGTTCCTCGAAGATGCCGCGGGAATTGGTGACGACGACGTCACTGTCGATAAGCCCGTCGAACAGCACCGCATCGACCCCGATGGCGGCCACCTGAACCCAGCGCAGCGCGTCGGCGTCGGACCACACCGTCGCCAGGGCCGGAGAGGAGAAGTCGTACACGAACAGCACATCGGTCCCGGCGATCGCCTCACCCAGCCGCGACGACGGAACCATCCGCAGTTCCGCGGCTGCGCTGATCGAATCGAGTTGGGCGGGAACCGACTCACCGTGCTGGACGGTCACCACCGGACGCGCGTCCACATTGACACGGTAAAAACCGATCGTATGATTGTCAACAATCCAGGGGCGGCCTGGGGTTGCGACGTCAGTACGGGGACACGCATGGATCTGTCCCAATTGCCGGACTTCGACGGGCCGGTCGATCAGCGCGGTGTCGGCATCATCGCGCCCTTCGACCTGGCGATCGAGCGCGAACTGTGGCGCTGGATACCCGCCGAAGTGACGCTGCACCTTGCGCGCACGCACTACGAACCCGTCCCGGTGAGCCGGGCGATGGCCGAACTGGTCTCCGATACCCACCATCTGCAGGCCGCCACCCGTGACGTGCTGCACGTCGAGCCGGAGGTGGTCGCCTACCTGTGCGCGTCGGGCAGCTTCATCCACGGTGTCGAGTACGAGAAAACACTGGTCGCCGCGATCGAAGCGGCAGGCGCCAAAGCCGCGGTCACGACGTCCGGGGCGCTGGCCGAGGCCATCGTCGCGCTGGACATCTCCCGGATCTGCGTGCTGACCCCCTACGACGAGGAGCTGACCGACCTACTGCGGGTGTTTCTGAACCAACTGGGTGTGACGGTGCTGCACTCGGATTACCTCGGCCTGGGCGGCGGCATCTGGAAGGTCAACTACCGGACCGTGGCCGAGCGGATCCTCGCGGCCAACCGCCCGGAAGCCCAAGCGATCTTCGTCAGCTGCACCAACCTGCGCACCTACGACATCATCGCCCCGCTGGAGCAGATGCTCGGCAAACCGATCCTGACGGCCAACCAGCTGACGATGTGGGCGTGCCTGGGCCGGATGAATCTGCCGATGATGGGGCCGGGCCAGTGGCTCCGCGATGTCTTCACCGGAGCCCCGCAGTGAGCAGCGCCGGCCGCGTCGGCTTCATCTATCCCGACCATGCCGCCGAGTCCGACTACCCGCGCGCCGCCCGGCTGCTGGGCGTGGACCTGCCCGTCGTCCACATCTACGGCACCGACCTGCACGCCGTACCGGAGCTGCTGGATCTCGGCAGCCCGGCCAGGCTCGCTGAGGGGGCCGCACTGCTGGCCCCGCAGCGACCGGCCGCTGTGGTGTGGGCCTGCACGTCGGGCAGCTTCGTATTCGGTCCCGAAGGTGCTGCCGAACAGGTCGACCGGCTGGCCGCCGAAGCCGGTGTGCCCGCGTCGAGCACGTCGTTCGCGTTCGTGCACGCCCTGGCTGCGCTGGGCTGCCGCCGCGTTGCGGTCGCCGCCAGCTATCCGCGCGACATCGCCGCGCTGTTTGCGGATTTCGTTGCAGCCCACGGCGTCTCAGTCGAGGCGATGGGAGATGCCGGCATCCCCACGGCTGCGCAGGTCGGCCGCCTGACCCGCAGTCAGGTCCGGGACCTGGCGCTGGGCAACGATTCGCCCGGGGCGGAGGCATTGTTGATCCCCGACACCGCCATGCACACCGTGGACCAGGTCGACGAGCTCGAGCGACTGCTGGGCAAGCCGGTGCTGACCGCCAATGCCGTGACAGTCTGGGAAGGCCTGCGCATCGCCGGGATAACCCGGCGCACAGCCGGACTCGGCATATTGTTCGAGGACAACCGATGACGCTCTCGCACGAGGCCGGGTTCGAGCCGTTGAGCAGGCCGTCGACGCCCGAGCTGATCGCCGAGCGGCTCCGGGAGGCGATCACCCGCGGCCGGCTGACGCCCGGACAGCAGCTCGGTGAAGCCAGTCTCGCCGCGCAGTTCGAGGTGTCTCGCGGCCCACTGCGCGAGGCCATGCAGCGGCTGGTGGCCGAAGGCCTGCTGCGCAGCGAGCGCAACCGGGGCATCTTCGTTGTGGAACTCAGCGACGACGACGTCCGCGACGTGTATCAAGCACGCAAGGCAATCGAGCGTGCCGCCGTGATCGAGGTGCTGGGCGGCGACCCGGCGGCGGCCGCCGCCCGGTTGCGCGGCCCGGTCGAGGCGCTGCGCGCCGCGGCCGCCGCGGGCGACGGCTCCGCGGTGGCCGACGCCGACCAGGCGTTCCATGAGGTCCTGGTCGACTGCGCGGGCAGTCCCCGCTTGCACCGGGCCATGCGGACCCTGCTCTCGGAGACCCGGATCCTGCTCGGCGAGCTCGAAGAGGCCTATCCCGATCTGCGCGAGCAGGTCACCGAACATGTCGTACTGCGCAAGGCGATCGCGGCCGGTGACGAGGCAGCCGCGGTCCGGCTGATCGACGAGCACATGGACGATGCGGTCCGCCGGTTGCTGGCGCGCAGAGCGCAGTTGGCGTTGTAGCCGCCGGTTATCCGATCCGGTCGCCGATCTCTTTGGCGGCCTCGACCAGCAGAGCTGCCACCGCCCGGTGCCGCGACGGGCTCAGGCGGTGGACCGGCGCGGCGGCATTGAGCGCCAGCAGCACACCGGACGCCCGCGTTGGAATGGGAACCGCGACGGAGGCGACACCGTCCTCGCTCCCCTCCCGGTTCACCGCGTACCCCTGTTGTCGTATCCGGCTGAGCTCCCGTTGCAGTTCGGTTCTGGTGCCGACCGAATGCGCCGTGACACGCTCAAGTTCCTCGTCCGGGTAGAGGCGGGCGACCTCAGCCTCGGACAGGCGTGCCAGCAGCGCCTTTCCGGTCGAGGTGCAGTGCGCGGGCATCGTGCGTCCGAGCCGTGATGCGACCCGAACCGCCGTCGGCCCCTCGGCGGCTGCGATGAACCGGACGTGGGCGCCCTCGATCATCCCGATATGAACCGATTCCCTGAGGTGCTCGCTGAGCCGGCGCAGCACCGGGGTCGCCGCGTCTTCGATGTCGAGGCGGTTGAACACCGACGAGGCCACGCTCATCAACGCGGGTCCGGGGTAGTACGCCTTGGACACCGGGTCCTGGCGAACGAAGCCGCGGTATTGCAGCATCGCCAACAGCCGATGGGCCGTCGATGACGCGACGGCCAGATGTTCGGCCGCATCCGTCAAACGGAGCCGCGGTTGTTCTCCCAGCAACAGGATGAGCTTCAGCGCCCTGTCCACCGATCCGATCGGATACTGCGGCACCCCGTGGTTCGGAACCGCGGGGCCGACGGCCGCGGACCGGGCAGGCCGTTGTCTCTGCATAGCAGAGAGATTACCTGGCCAATTGACCTTCAAAACACATTCCTGGCAGAGTTTTCATTATGTACCAGGAGCTTTCTCTGCTCAGCAGACATCCTGGCGGGCTCAGAGACTGGAGTCGCACCAATGAGTGATCACCGGCAAGTCCTCGACGAGGTCCGACGGGGGATGGTCCCCGCGCACATCTACAACGACGCCGAGATCTTCGAACTCGAACGCGAGCGACTCTTCCGCCGGGCCTGGATGTTCGTGGCGCACGAGTCGGAGATCCCGCAAGACGGCGACTACGTCGTACGGCGACTACTCAACGACTCGTTCATCATCGCCCGCGACTCGAAGGGCGACGTGCGGGCCATGTTCAACATGTGCCTGCATCGCGGCATGCAAGTGTGCCGCGCGGAGATGGGCAATGCCTCGAATTTCCGGTGCCCGTACCACGGCTGGTCGTACCGCAACGACGGGCGACTCACCGGCCTGCCCTTTCACCAGGAGGCCTACGGCGGCGAGGCAGGCTTCCAGAAACGGGGCCAGACGCTGTTGCCGGCACCGAACCTGGCCAGCTACAACGGCATGATCTTCATCAGTCTCGACGCGCAAGCCCCGCCACTGGAGGAGTTTCTCGGCGACTTCAGGTTCTACCTCGACTTCTACACCAGGCAAAGCCGAAGCGGTTTGGAGGTGCGCGGCCCGCAGCGGTGGCGCATCAAGGCGAACTGGAAGATCGGCGTCGAGAACTTCGCCGGCGACATGTATCACACGCCCCATACCCACGCCTCGGTCGTCGACATCGGCTTGTTCCGCGAACCCAAGGCGCAGAAACGCAAAGACGGCGCCACGTATTGGGCCAGCTGTGGCGGTGGCACGACGTACAAGCTGCCGCCGGGCACCTTCGAGGAACGGATGCGCTACGTCGGCTACCCCGACGACATGGTGGGGCGAATCAAACAAGTGTGGTCCCAGGACCATCAGCGCGTCGTCGGCGACGACGGCTTCATGATCTCGGCGGCATCGTGCTTTCCCAACCTGAGCCTGGTGCACAATTGGCCGAAGATCCAAGACAGCGACGATGTGTTGCCGTTCATATCGATTCGCACCTGGCAGCCGATCAGCGAGAACGAAACCGAGGTGTATTCGTGGTTCGCGGTCGACGCAGCGGCGCCCGAGCAGTTCAAAAAGGACTCCTACAAGGCCTACCTGATGTGCTTCGGTTCCAGCGGCATGTTCGAACAGGACGACGTGGAGAACTGGGTCTCGCTGACCAATACCGCTGCCGGAGCCATGGCCCGCCAACTACTGCTCAACGGCCGGATGGGGCTGCTCGCCGACGGAACACCGGTGGTGAATGCGTTGCCGCCGGAACAGTTCCATGGACCGGGTGTCGCCCAAGTCGGCTACAACGAGAACAACCAGCGCGCCATCCTGCAAATGTGGGCAGATCACCTGCAGCTGCCTCCGGTGCCGCTGGAGCCGGCGGCTATCGGCGGACAGCCCGATGGGATCACCCCGCTGGTGCAGACCAACGGCACGTCGGCATGCCGGACCGCCTACCAGGAGGCCCCGGCATGACGTCGACCGAACGAGACGAGCGCGCCGGGTTCCCCCGGCCGGGCGACGCCGCGCGACCGTGGGAGCTCGCCGTGCTAGGCGGTCATGCGCCCCGGCAGGTCCGCACCGGCAAGCCGTTGCCGTTCAACGACATCCGGCATCTGCAAGCGCATCAGTTCCTGGTCGATGAGGCCTATCTGCTGGATGCACAGCGCTACGGCGAATGGCTCGACACCCTCACCGAGGACATCCACTACTTCGCACCGGTCCGGGTGACCACGGCCTCGGGCGCCGGATTCGACACCTCGCCCGGCATGGCCCACTTCGACGAGAACAAGTACTCGCTGAACCGGCGCGTCGCGCGCTTTGCGACCGAACACGCCTGGACCGAGGATCCGCCGTCACGGCTGCGCCATCACATCACCAACGTGCGCACCTTCGCCTGCGACGATGACGCGCATCTGATCGTGGAGTCGGCCGAGTTGCTCTTCCGCAGCCGTGGTGATGTGAACGAGGCCGCGCTGATCTCCTGCGGTCGAGAGGATCTGCTGCGTCTCACCGGTCAGGGGTGGAAGCTGGCGCGCCGCACGATCTATCTCGACGAGTCGGTCCTTCGCATGCAGAATCTGGCGGTGTTCCTGTGAGTGAACTCGAAGATCTCATCGACTGCTCGGTGGGCGAAACCATCACCATCGCCAATGAATTCACCGAGGTGACCTTGCGCCGAGTCGACACCCGCAACGGTTCGCGGCTGCTCGTCGCCTCACCGAAGTCGGGGCAGTGGATCAGTCTCGACGCCTTGGAGATCGAAGCACTGACGTGGCAGAACGAATACACCCTGGCGGCGATGGTCGGAAAGATGCACGAACCGCTGCTGTGCGACGAAGCCGAACTGCCGTGACACGATGGCTCGAGGGCAAACGGGCACTGGTCGTCGGCGCTGGGTCCGGTATCGGTCGAGCGGTCGTGGACGCATATCTCGAAGAGGGAGCGCAGGTCGCCGTCCTGGAGCGCGATACCGCCAAATGCGCTGCCCTGCAGGAGCAGTTGCCGGGGCTGCCGGTGACACAGGGAGATGCGACAACGGCCGAGGCCAACGCGCGTGCCGTCGCCGCCGCCGTCGCGTCCTTCGGCGGGCTGGACACGTTGGTCAACTGCGTCGGGATCTTCGACTTCTACCAGGGAATCACCGAGATATCGACCGATGAGCTTGCGCCGGCCTTCGACGAGATGTTCACGACCAACGTGTTGAGCCATCTGCAGTCGGTGAAGGCGGCCCTTCCGGCGCTGCGAGCCCAGGAGCGGTCCTCGATCGTTCTCACCGAGTCCACGTCCTCGTTCTATCCGGGCCGCGGCGGCGTGCTCTACGTCGCCTCGAAGTTCGCGGTCCGCGGCCTGGTCACCACGCTCGCCCACGAACTCGCCCCGCACATCCGCGTCAACGGCGTTGCACCGGGCGGAACGCTGCACACCGACCTGCGCGGCCTGCGCAACCTGTCGCTGGACCACATCCGGCTGGATGACACCCCCGACCGTGCCCGCGATCTGGCAGCACGCACCCCACTCAATGTCGCCCTCACACCGCAGGATCACTCCTGGAGCTTTGTGTTCCTGGCATCGGACCGCTCCCGCGGCATCACCGCAGGAAGCATCCACCCCGACGGCGGGTTCGGGATGGGTAAAGCCGCAGCGCCCACCGGGGACAACGCGTGACAGCAGCCGACCTGACGGTGCTACGGGCCGAGATCGCACAAGCGTGCCGAGTGGCTGCATCACGCGGCCTCGTCGACGGCATTCTCGGACACATCAGTGCCCGAATCGACGAAGATCACCTGCTCATCCGGTGTCGCAGCCACTCCGACGACGGTGTGGCATTCACCCGGCCCGACGACATCCGCCTCATCCGCTTCGACGGAACACCCGGGGCCACAGGCGAACTGGACGGCTACCGGGTACCCAACGAGTTGCCGATCCACGTCGAGACGCTGCTGGCACATCCCGAGCACCGCGCGGTGGCCCACCTGCATCCGCCGGCCGTCGTGGCGGCTGATCTAGCCGGTATCACAATCGAACCGATCTACGGCGCCTTCGATATCCCGGGCGCATGGCTGGCCCGTGACGGTGTTCCGGTCTACCCGAGGGCCGTGCTGATCCGCAGCGCGGAACTGGGCAAGGAGATGGTCGCCGCCATGCGGGGAAAGCCGGTGGTGATCTGTCGTGGCCACGGCATCACCAGTGCCGCCGCCACGGTCCCCCAGGCCGTCCTGCAAGCGATCAGCCTCGACCAGTTGGCGGCCATGTCGCTGCGCATCCGCGCCGCGGGCGGCACGTTGACACCGATCGACGAGTCGGATTGGGCAGACCTGCCCGATTTGGGCCCGTCGTTCACCGCAGACGCGGCCTGGCGCCATGAGATCGCCCGAGTGGAAACCGGCTGAACCGATGGCGCCTACCGATACCGTGACGCTATGACCGGCCAGGCGGAGATCAGCGCAGAGATCGCGGCGATCCAGGCCGAGTACCGGACCGCAGGTACCCAGGAGAGCCAACCGAGGCTGGACTATCCGCCGTATCGCAGTAGCAGGCTTCGCCACCCCAACAGGCCCCTACACCTCACCGATCCGGAGACTGTCGAGGTGCGGGGGCCCTGCTTCGGCGACTCCGATGTCGATGCGGCCGACGCCGATCTGACGGCCCAGCATCCCGGCGAACCGATCGGCGAGCGCATCGTGGTGACCGGTCGCATCCTTGACGGCGACGGCAGGCCGGTGCGCCGGCAACTCGTCGAGATCTGGCAGGCCAACGCCAGCGGCCGCTACATTCACCAGCGGGATCAGCACCCGGCGCCGTTGGACCCCAATTTCACCGGCGCGGGACGTTGCCTCACCGACGACGACGGCTGCTACCGGTTCACGACGATCAAACCGGGCCCCTACCCGTGGCGTAACCACCACAACGCGTGGCGCCCCGCGCATATCCATTTCTCGGTGTTCGGCAGTGATTTCACCCAGCGGATGATCACTCAGATGTACTTCCCGGGCGACCCGCTGTTCTCGTTGGACCCGATCTACCAGTCGATCACCGATCAGCGGGCCCGCGACCGGCTCGTCGCAAGCTACGACCACGACATCACCAGCCACGAATGGGCCACCGGCTACCGGTGGGACGTGGTGCTCACCGGTCCGGCCGCAACGCCGTGCGAGGAGCCGCGGTGACCAGGTTGACCGCCACTCCGGGACAGACCGTCGGCCCGTTCTTCGGGTTCGCGTTGCCGTTCGACCGTGGCAACGAACTCGTCTCCCCCGACGCACCCGATGCCATCCGCCTGCACGGCACCGTCACCGACGGCGCCGGAGCGCCGGTTCCCGATGCGCTGCTGGAGATCTGGCAGCCCGATACCGACGGCTCGGTGTCAACGGCCACCGGATCCCTTCGCCGGGACGGCCGGGCCTTCACCGGCTGGGGACGCGCTGAGACCGACGCGCACGGTCATTACAGCTTCACGACGATCAAACCCGGTGCACGGCAACGGTTGACACCATTCATCGCGGTCACCGTGTTCGCACGCGGTCTGCTGAACCGGTTGTTCACCCGCGCCTACCTGCCCGACGAGCGACTCCAGACCGACCGCCTGCTCAGCTCGCTGCCCGACGATCGACGCCATACCCTCATCGCGGTGCCCGACGAGCAAGGTTTCCGTTTCGACATCAGGCTGCAGGGCGCCGACGAGACGGTGTTCCTACGTTATCGGGGGCAACCGTGACGGACTTGTTGTGGCCCGGCGACCACCGGGCGGGGCACATCTTCAGCGACGCAGCGTTTCTGACCGCAATGGCACGGGTCGAAAACGCTTGGCTCAGTGTGCTCGTCGACGCCGGTATCGCGCCGGACTCGGCACGAGCCGATCTGACCGCGACGATCGCGGCAACCGACGTCGAGGAGGTGGCCGTAGCGGCCGAGACCACCGGCAACCCGGTGCCCGGGCTGGTGACCCTGCTTCGTGACCGCACCGGCGGTGAACCGGCACGCTGGCTGCACCGAGGCCTGACCAGCCAGGACGTCGTCGATACCGCGCTGATGCTGTGTCTTCGCGATGCCCTGGAGCGAATCCACGACGAAACCGTCGCGCAGGTGCGCAGGTTGGCCGAGCTGGCCGAAACCTACCGCGACAGCCCCATGCTCGCCCGCACCCTGACCCAGCCCGCGTTGCCCACGACGATCGGCATGAAGGTCGCACATTGGCTTGGCGGGGTTCTCGACGCGGCCGACTCGTTAGCCGCACTGCCGGCACTTCCGGTTCAGGCCGGTGGCGCCGCGGGGACGCTGGCGGCCGCCACCGAGCTGGCCGACTCCCCCGGTGACGCCGTCACACTGTCAGGGCGACTGGCCGCCGCGCTTGATCTCACCGACACCCCACCGTGGCACACCACCCGGTCCGTTCTGACCCGTGTGGGCGACGCGTTGGCGACGTGTTGCGACGCCTGGGGCCACATCGCCGGCGATGTCGCGATCGGCAGCAGGGCCGAGGTCGGCGAACTGGCGGAGGGCCGAGGTGGCGGCTCATCTACCATGCCGCACAAGAGCAATCCGGTGTTGTCCATCCTGATCCGGCGCGCCGCGTTGGTTGCGCCGTCGCTGAGTGCCGCCGTGCACGTCGCGTCGGCAGCCAGCGTCGATGAGCGCTCCGACGGCGGCTGGCATGCCGAATGGGCCACTCTCCGAACATTGAGCCGTCACACCGTCGTGGCCGCAGCCCAGACCGCCGAACTGCTCGCCGGCCTGGTGATCGACACCGACCGTGCCGCGGCGAATCTGGCCGCCGCCGGTGATCTGCTCGCAGAGCAGCGGTCCATGACCGAGTTGACCGGTCGTACGGCTCGGCGCGACTACACCGGCGCGGCAGGCCATCTCATCGATGTCGTGCTGCAACGCGCGCGCCACACGACGGGAGTGACATGAGCGTGCCAGGGCTGGTCGGGACCGACTTCGGCGGACCGCCGGACGCGGATCTGCTGCTGCTGGGGCCATCACTGGGCACATCGGCAAGCGCGCTGTGGGGCGCGGCCGCTGAACGACTCGCCGAGCACGTGCGCGTCGTCGCGTGGGATCTTCCCGGCCACGGCCATAGCCCGGCAGGGCGATTCGGGATACCGGATCTGGCAACCGGCGTGCTTGCGTTGGCCGACGAGATCGGCCCGCACACTGCGTTCCACTACGCCGGAGTCTCCATCGCGGGTGCAGTCGGCCTGCAATTGCTGCTCGATGCCCCCGAGCGGTTGTCGAGCGCCACGCTGCTGTGCACCGGCGCCAGCATCGGACGGGCCGAGGATTGGGCCAACCGCGCCGACACCGTGCGCACATCGGGCACCGGCGCGGTCATCGAGTCTTCCCTGCAACGCTGGTTCGCCCCTGGTTTCGCCGCCGGCCGGCCCGATGCGGTCGCGGCGCTGTCGGAGGCGCTGAGCCTCACCGACACTGAATCGTATGCGCAAGCGTGCGAGGCCCTGGCCGATTTCGATGTCACCGCGCGACTTGCTCAGATCACGGTGCCCGTGTTGGCCGTTGCGGGCTCGGAAGATGTCGCCACTCCCCCGGAATCGCTGCGGCGTATCGCTTCCGGCGCCCGGCACGGCCGGCTGGTGACACTCGACGGCGTTGGTCACCTAGCACCACTCGAGGCGCCCGAGGCCACCGCCAACCTGATTCTCGACCAGCTGATGGTGCGCGACCCGGTCTACACCTCGGGCATGGCCGTGCGACGACAGGTTCTCGGCGATGCCCACGTCGATCGGGCGATCGCGCGCACCACCGACTTCACCGCCGACTTTCAGGACCTGATCACCCGCTACGCGTGGGGCAGCATCTGGACCCGGGACGGCCTCGACCGACGCAGCCGGTCGATCGTCACGCTGACCGCGCTGGTGGCCCGCGGCCACCATGAGGAGTTGGCAATGCATCTGCGCGCAGCGCGCCGCAACGGTCTCAGTGACGACGAGATCAAGGAGGTGCTATTGCAGACCGCCGTCTATTGCGGTGTGCCCGATGCCAATGCGGCGTTCCGCATCGCAGCGCGGGTGCTCGCCGACCACGAGAGTTCGGACGGCGACGCACCCTGATCCGATGAGCGGCGGTCCCATCGCGGCTGGGCCGCTGCCGCAGCCTCAGAGCAGGCCCAGGATCCGATCGCCGGTCGCGGCCGTGGACAACTTCGCCTCACCTCGGGTGGCCAGGTGCTCGGCGACGGCCTGGTCGACCCGCTCGGCTGCGGTGTCCTCGCCGACGTGTGCCAGCAGCAACGCCACCGACATGATCGCCGCGGTCGGATCGGCGATGCCCTGACCGGCGATGTCCGGCGCGCTGCCATGCACCGGTTCGAACATCGACGGGTTGGTGCGGGTGGCGTCGATGTTGCCGCTGGCCGCCAGTCCGATACCGCCGCACACCGCGGCCGCCAGGTCGGTGACGATGTCACCGAACAGGTTGTCGGTGACGATCACATCGAACCGGCCGGGATCGGTGACCAGATAGATGGTCGCGGCGTCGGTGTGGCAGTAGGCGATCTCGACATCGGGATATTCAGCAGCGATCTCCTGCACCGTGCGCCACCACAGGTCCCCGGCGAAGTTGAGCACGTTGGTCTTGTGCAACAACGTCAGGTGCTTGCGTCGGCGCTGGGCCCGGCCGAACGCATCGTGCACCACGCGGCGCACGCCATATGCGGTGTTGACGCTGACCTCGGAAGCGATCTCGTGCTCGGTGCCGCGCCGCAGGAAACCACCGGTGCCGGCGTAGGGCCCCTCGGTGCCCTCGCGCACCACCACCAGGTCGATCTCCGGATTGCCGACGAGCGGGCCGCTGACCCCGGGATAGAGCCGGGCCGGACGCAGATTGACGTGGTGATCCAGCGCGAAACGTGCTTTGAGCAGCAGGCCGCGCTCCAGCACCCCGGAGGGCACCGAGGGGTCGCCGATCGCGCCGAGCAGGATCACATCGTGTGCGCCGAGCTCCTCGAGCACCGAGTCGGGCAAGACCTCACCGGTGGCGTGATAGCGCTTGGCCCCGAGATCGTAGGTCGTCTTCTCGGTGCCGGGCAGCACCGCGTCGAGCACCTTGACGGCTTCGGCGATGACCTCCGGGCCGATGCCGTCGCCCGGGATGACCGCGAGTTTGACACTCATGCCAGGTCGACCTCCTCGAACTTGTTGGCGCCCACCGCGGCGGTGATCGCCGACTGCACGTCCGCCGGCACCGGGCGGTCCACCCGCAGCAGGATCGTCGCCGCCGGCCCTTCGGCGTCTTCGGACAGTTGCGCGGCGTGGATGTTGATGTCGGCGGAGCCCAGCAGGGTGCCGATCTTGCCGAGCGCGCCGGGCTGGTCGGAGTAGTTGATGATCAGGTTGACACCCTCGGCGCGCAGGTCGAAGTGCCGTCCGTTGATCTGGACGATCTTCTCCACCAGCTGCGGGCCGGAGAGGGTGCCGGCCACCGTCACGGCCGCACCGTCGGCGGTGACTGCCTTGAGCTCGACGACGCTGCGGTGGTTGGGACTTTCGGTGGCCGTGCCGATCTCGGCGTCGACTCCGCGCTCGGCGGCCAGCGCCGGCGCGTTGACGAACGTCACCGGATCTTCGATGATCGCCGAGAACAGCCCGCGTAGCGCCGAAAGTTTAAGTATTCCAACGTCTTCGGATGCCAGCTCGCCGCGCACCTGCACACTCAGCGAGACCGGGAGGCCGTCGGAGAGCGCACCCGCCAGCAGCCCGAGCTTGCGCACCAGGTCCAGCCAGGGCGCGACCTCCTCGTTGACAGCGCCGCCTCCCACATTGACCGCGTCGGGCACGAATTCGCCGGCCAGCGCCAGCTTCACACTCTTGGCGACATCGGTGCCAGCCCGGTCTTGCGCCTGGGATGTGGAGGCGCCCAGGTGCGGTGTCACCACCACCTGCGGCAGGTCGAATAGCGGGGAGTCGGTGCACGGTTCGGTGGCGAACACGTCCAGCCCGGCGGCCCGCACATGACCACTGGTGATCGCATCGGCCAACGCCGCCTCATCGATCAGCCCACCGCGGGCAGCGTTGACGATGATCACCCCCGGCTTGGTCTTGGCCAGCGCCTCCTTGCCGATCAGGCCCGCGGTCTCGGGGGTCTTGGGCAGGTGGACCGAGATGAAATCGGCGCGACCGAGCAACTCGTCCAGGGACAGCAACTCGATGCCCAACTGGGCGGCGCGCGCGGCCGACACATAGGGGTCGTAGGCGACGATGTGGGCGCCGAACGCGGCGAGGCGCGCAGCGACCAGCTGGCCGATCCGGCCCAGGCCGACCACGCCGACGGTGTGGTCGAAGATCTCAGTGCCAGAGAACGACGAGCGCTTCCATTCCCTGCCGTGCAGCGAGGCGTCGGCGGCCGGGATCTGCCGCGCGGCGGCGAGCATCAGCGCAATGGCATGCTCGGCGGCGCTGTGGATATTCGAGGTCGGGGCGTTGACGACCAGCACACCGCGTGCGGTGGCGGCGTCGACGTCGACATTGTCCAGGCCGACCCCGGCGCGGGCCACGATCTTGAGCTTGGTGCCGGCCGCGAGCACCTCGGCGTCGACTGTGGTCGCCGAGCGCACCAGCAGTGCGTCCGCCTCCGGTACAGCGGCCAGCAGCTTCTCCCGGTCGGGGCCATCGACCCAGCGAACCTCGACCTGATCCCCGAGTGCGGCGACGGTGGATTGGGCGAGCTTGTCAGCGATCAGTACCACGGGCAGAGTCACCCGAACAGCCTAACGATGGCCGCCGGAGCGGCGTAGCCGGGCGCTGGCGGGCACCTCCCGCTTTGTGCGGAAGGGCTGTTGCCGTCGATCCCCGGGATTGCACCGAGGCCGGCGCCACGCCGTATCGACCGCGGCTGCACCGCACCTGGACCGGAGCGACTCCGCCGGCGACCGAATTCCGTGCTGGCGGACGTATCGGGCATCGAACGTGCGACACCGCTAATTTCCAATTAAGTATGGACTTGTTTGCACTTTAATGTAATCTCAGTTCCTCTGTGGTGAACATAACAAACAGTCCTAGCCATGATGCAGGTCACAGTCCCGAGGAGCAGCCATGAACGCCACCCTTCGTCCGTTTGCCCTGGCGGGCGCCGCGATCATCGGCGCCACCGCAATCGCCGCCACACCCGTGGTGGTCGTACCCGTGAGCGTGCCGACACCGGTCATCGAGCTCACTGCCGACGCCGGCGGCGCGTTCGAGGGTGCGCTCGGCTCGCTCGGCGACAGTTTGGGCAACCTGCTGAGCAGCCTGGATCTGTCGGAGATCCTGGGCGACCTCTTCAGCAACCTGAATCTGTCGGAGATCTTCGGCGACTTCTTCGCCAACCTGAATCTGTCCGAAATGTTCGGCGACTTCTTCGCCAACTTCGACCTGTCGGGCATCTTCACCGGCATCACCGACTTCTTCGCCAACTTCGACCTGTCGGGCATCTTCACCGGCATCACCGACTTCTTCGCCAACTTCGACCTGTCGGGCATCTTCACCGGCATCACCGACTTCTTCGCCGACTTCGACCTGTCGGGCATCTTCACCGGCATCACCGACTTCTTCGCCGACTTCGACCTGTCGGGCATCTTCACCGGCCTCGGCGACTTCTTCGCCGACTTCGACCTGTCGGAGCTCCTGGGCGGCCTGGATCTGTCCGGCTTGCTCGACGACCTGTTCGGCGGTCTGTAAAGGGCGGCGCCGGCAGAGCCCGACGCGGGCGGCCTCAGGTCCAGCCGAGCCCGTGACAACAAGCGGGTGGCCCCTGCCATGGCACGGGCCACCCGCTTGTTGGACAGCGTTCGGGCCGATATCAGCTCGTCAGGCGGTCTCGGTGATGGGACGGTCCACCCAGCTCATCAGGTCCCGCAGCTTCTTGCCGGTGACCTCGATCGGGTGCTCGGCGTTGGCCTTGCGCAGCCCCTCGAGCTCCTTGTTGCCGCCCTCGACGTTGGCCACCAGGCGCTTGACAAAGGTGCCGTCCTGGATGTCGGAGAGGATGTCGCGCATCCGCTGCTTGGTGTCGGCGTCGATCACCCGCGGCCCGGACAGGTACCCGCCGAACTCCGCGGTGTCGGAAACCGAGTAGTTCATCCGGGCGATACCGCCCTCGTACATCAGGTCCACGATCAGCTTGAGTTCGTGCAGCACCTCGAAGTAGGCCATTTCCGGGGCGTAGCCGGCCTCGACCATCACCTCGAAGCCGGCCTTGACCAGTTCCTCGGTGCCGCCGCACAGCACAGCCTGCTCACCGAACAGGTCGGTCTCGGTCTCTTCCTTGAAGGTGGTCTTGATGACCCCGGCCCGGGTGCCGCCGATGCCCTTGGCATACGACAGTGCCAGCGCCTCGCCGTCGCCGCGCGGATCCTGGGCGACCGCGATCAAGGAGGGCACACCCTTGCCGTCGACGAACTGGCGCCGCACCAGGTGGCCCGGCCCCTTGGGAGCGACCATCCCGACGATGATGTCGGCGGCCGGCTTGATCAGACCGAAGTGGATGTTCAGGCCGTGGCCGAAGAACAGCGCGTCGCCCGCCACCAAGTTGGGCTCGATGTCGGTTGTGAAGATCTCGGCCTGCGCGGTGTCGGGCGCCAGCAGCATGATTACGTCGGCCCACTTGGCGACCTCGGCGGGGGTGTCGACCTCGAGGCCCTGCTCGGCGACCTTGGGGCGCGACTTCGAGCCCTCTTTGAGGCCCACCTTCACCTGCACGCCGGAGTCGCGCAGGCTCAGCGAGTGCGCGTGACCCTGGCTGCCGTAACCGATCACGCCGACCTTGCGGCCCTGGATGATCGACAGGTCGGCGTCGTCGTCGTAGAACATCTCAACTGCCACTTTGTGTCACTTCTTTCTGTTCGTTCTTCGGTGAAGTAATTGGATTGGGGACTATTTGGCCGTGACGATGCCGCGCGGACCGCGCGACAACGATACGAGACCCGATTGGACGATCTCACGGATGCCATAGGGTTCCAGCACTCGCAGCAACGCCTCGAACTTGGCCGGGGTGCCGGTGGCCTCAACGATCAACGATTCCGGAGAAACATCGATCACCCTGGCGCGGAACAGGTTCACCGCCTCGACGATCTGTCCCCGGGTGCCGGCGTCGGCGCGGACTTTGATCAGCGCGATCTCGCGGGAGACCGAGTTGTCGTCCTCCTGCTCGACGATCTTGATGACGTTGACCAGTTTGTTCAACTGCTTGGTGATCTGCTCCAGCGGGGTGTCCTCCACCGAGACAACGATCGTCATCCGGGACATGTTCTTTGTCTCGGTGGCACCGACCGCCAGCGACTTGATGTTGAAGCCGCGCCGGGAGAACAGTGCCGCAACCCGGGCGAGCACACCGGGTTTGTCCTCGACCAGCACCGACAGCGTGTGCGTCTTCCAGTCGGTGCTCATCAGACGTGTCCCTCGTTGTCCTCGTTGTCGAACAGCGGCCGAATACCGCGCGCCGCCTGGATCTCGTCGTTACTGGTGCCGGCGGCCACCATCGGCCACACTTGTGCGTCGGCGCCGACGATGAAGTCGATCACCACCGGCCGGTCGGTGACCGCCCTCGCCTGATTGATCACGTCTTCAACGTCTTCTTCACGCTCGCAACGCAATCCGACACAGCCCAGCGCCTCGGCAAGCATCACGAAATCGGGGATGCGACGCGAGTGGGTTGCCAGGTCGGTCTGGCTGTACCGCTCCCCGTAGAACAGGGTCTGCCACTGGCGGACCATGCCCAGGTTGCCGTTGTTGATCAGCGCGACCTTGATCGGCACACCCTCGATGGCGCAGGTGGCCAGTTCCTGGTTGGTCATCTGGAAACAGCCGTCGCCGTCGATCGCCCACACCTCGGCCTCCGGGCGGCCCATCTTGGCGCCCATCGCCGCCGGGATGGCGAAACCCATCGTGCCCAGTCCCCCGGAGTTCAGCCAGGTCCGCGGCTTCTCATAATGGACGAACTGCGCCGCCCACATCTGGTGCTGGCCGACCCCGGCGACATACACCGCGTCGGGTCCGGCGATACGACCCAGGGCCTCGATCACGTACTCCGGGGACAGACTGCCGTCGCTCTGCGGCCCGTAGCTCAGCGGATACCTCGAGCGCAGGTCGTCGAGATAGGCCCACCATTCCGAGAGATCCAGCGACAGCTCGTCGTGGCGCAGCGCACCGCTCAGCTCGGTGATGACGGCCTTGACATCGCCGACGATAGGCACGTCTGCGTGCCGGTTCTTGCCGATCTCGGCCGGGTCGATGTCGGCGTGGATCACCTTGGCCTCGGGGGCGAACGAGTCCAGCTGGCCGGTGACCCGGTCGTCGAACCGCGCACCGAGGGTGATCAGCAGATCCGAGTGCTGCAGTCCGGCAACCGCCGCGACGGTGCCGTGCATGCCGGGCATGCCCAAGTGCTGGCGGTGGCTGTCCGGGAAGGCGCCGCGAGCCATCAGGGTGGTCACCACCGGGATACCGGTCAGCTCGGCCAGCTCGGCCAGCTCCTCACACGCTTCGCCGCGGATCACGCCGCCGCCGACGTAGAGCACCGGCCGGCGCGCCGCGGCGATCAGCTTGGCCGCCTCACGGATCTGTCGGTTGTGCGGTTTGGTGTTGGGTTTGTAGCCCGGCAAGTCCAGCTTCGGCGGCCAGGCGAAGGTGCACTGGCCCTGCAGCACGTCCTTAGGGATATCAACGAGAACTGCCCCGGGCCGTCCGCTTGCCGCGATGTGGAACGCCTCGGCGATCACCCGGGGGATGTCGTCGCCGTTGCGAACCAGAAAGTTGTGCTTGGTGATCGGCATGGTGATCCCGGAGATGTCGGCCTCCTGGAAGGCGTCGGTGCCGATCAACTGCCGACCCACCTGCCCCGTGATGGCGACCACCGGGATGGAGTCCATCTGCGCGTCGGCCAGCGGCGTGACCAGGTTGGTGGCGCCGGGCCCGGAGGTGGCCATGCACACTCCGACCCGGCCGGTGGCGTGCGCGTAACCGCTGGCGGCGTGTCCGGCGCCCTGCTCATGGCGGACCAGCACGTGGCGTAGCTTCTTCGAGTCGAACAGCGGATCGTAAACCGGCAGCACCGCGCCGCCGGGGATACCGAAGATGACGTCGACGTCGAGTTCTTCCAGGGAGCGGATCACCGACTGGGCACCGGTCATCTGCTCGGGGGGGACACTCTTGGCCGACGGTTTGGCTTGGCCGGCGGCGGTCCCGTTGGCCGGCTGCGGCCTGTCAGTTGCGGCCGGCCGCTCCGGCGGTCGCGTGGTGGGTGCGCTCACGGTTTCCTCTTTGTCTCTGGTGCTCTGGACTGGTGGCAACAAAAAACCCCCGCCAGCTCAGCTGCTGCACGAGGGTTGCGCGTTGGTGGTTGAAAGCTCAGGCAACAACCAACGCGCAGGGGGCTACTACGAGCATGCCGTTGTCCATAGCGGATGACGGTAGTCGCTGGACCGACCAGGGTCAAATGGCCGGTCCACGGTTCAGTGCAGGTGACCGACCAGCGATCCGCGTTCGCCGAACAACTCCGCCTCCCAGCGCTGCAGCAGCACGGTGTTGTCGTGGTCATCGGGGTGGAATCCCGGCCGGAGGTAGTCGCCGAGCCGCCGAAAAACCGCGCGGGTCAAAAACGGTGAGTGCCGCAGCGCGGCAAAGCTGCGGACCAGACGCACCGGGTGGTAGGCCGCCCGGTCGGAGAACAGCGAGATGATGGTGTTCATCGTGACGGCGATGGGGAAGCTGAATCGGATGACCCGCATCGTCCGGATCCGCCGGGTCTCATCACCGCCGACCGCGCGGTAGACATCGAACGCCACCGAGCGGTGCTCGGATTCCTCGACGGCATGCCACAGCAGCATGGACCGCACCTCCGTCGTGCCGAGCAACTCCTGGGCCTGCTCGTCGGCGAGCAGGGTCTCGGCGAACACCGCGGTGAAGTGTTCGAGTGCGGCGGTGATGGAAAGGCAGGTCAGCGGCGAGAAACGTCGCTCGGCCGCCTTCAGGCGGCGGTGCACGAGTCGGTCGATCCTGCGGGTGGGGTAGCCCATCTGCTGCAGCCGCTCATTGAGTGCTCGGTGCTCGCGGCCGTGGGTGACCTCCTGGCCGATGAACCCCTTGACCTGATCCTTCAATACCGGATCGGTGATCTGGCCGGCATAGTGACGCACCGAACGAATGAAGAAGTCCTCGCCCTCGGGGAACACCGCCGACAGGTGCGCGATCATGTGGCTCATCACCAGGTCGCCCTGCACGAAGTGACGCTGCAACGCCGCCACCGGATAGTTGAACCGGATGCGGCGCGGCTGCACCGCTGGATGCGCGACTCGGCCGTTCTCCCCGTTCCCTCTGGTGGTCATCGCGTCTCCTCTGATTGTGGGTCCACCAGCGGCCGGGCCAGCGCCTTGAAAGTGTCAAGGATGTCGTTGGTCGCCAACGGTTCGTAGCCGTCGATCGACCGTGACATCGCCAGGCCGTTCATCAACGCGAACGCCATCTGCAGGCCGATTCGCGAGTGCGAGGTGGCGACATCGGCGGTGCCGCCCGGGTCGAGCAGTTGAGCGGAGACCCGATCAACCGCCTCGGCGAACTGCCGATCGGTTTCGATGACCGCCGGCGCCAGGTCCGGATCGGTGCGAGCCGCCACCCACAGTTCGTGCGTTGCGGCGAATGTCGGGCCCGAATACATCGACCACAACAGGTCAAAGGCCTCGTCCAGCTTGTCCGCAGCGGGATCCAGGCCCGCCATCAACACCTCGAACTCCTCGATACGGCGGTTCAGGGAAAACTCGATGGCGGCGGTCAGCAGGCCGACCTTGGTGGGGAAATGTCCCTGCAGCGCCCCTACCGACACCCCGGCACGACGAGCCACCTCGGTGGTGGTGGTCCCTTTGAAACCCACTTCCACCAGCGCGTCCAGTGTCGCGTCCAGCAGTGCACGCCGGGTCCCGGCGGTGCGCTCCGCCTGCGTCCGGCGGGGTCTGGTCGATGGCATGCAGCCATCATGACCCACTTAAAATAAGTAGTCAATATTTTTTTAACGGCTTGGGCGTCTCCCCTCGTCCGCCCGTCCGCACCCGAGCGGAACGACGGTGACATCATGCGGGGGTGCCCTCCGCATCACACGATCCCGCACCGCTGGTGATCCGCATCTCCCCGATGGCCCACTTCGCGGTCGGCTTCTTGACCCTGGGCCTGCTGATCCCGGTGATGACCTGGCCGTTGACCGCGCCGCTTCTGCTGCTACCGGTACTGTTCTCGGCGCTGATCGTGCGGTGGCGGACCGTTGCCGACGCCCAACAGGTCACGGTGCGAACCCTGCGGGGAAGCCGTTCGGTGAGCTGGGATGACATCGCCGGCCTCGGGTTCAGCCGGGGCTCGTGGGCGCGGGCTCACCTGCGCAACGGCGAGCGACTGCGCCTGCCGGCGGTCAGCTTCGCGACGCTGCCACTGCTCACCGAGGCCAGCGGCGGGCGGGTGCCCAACCCGTATCGGTGAGGCCGGCCCGCCCGGGGCTTACTGCCGGCAAAGCTAGGCGAGCGGGTTCGCCCCGTTGAGGAACACCCACATCGCCACGCCGCCGGCGATCCCGAGCAGCAATGCCGCAACCGACCCGATGAAGGGCCGCCGGGCCCAGCCGCGGTCACCGTCGAGCCCGTAGCGGCCCGGTCCGACCAGCACGATCGCCACCGCCACCACGATCAGCATGATGTGGTACTCGTGGCCGTCCGGCAGGAAGTAGTCGAAGCGCCCCTGGCTCTGCGACGAGACACCGGCGAGCACACCGTTGATCAGGTAGGCCAGTGCGCCGGCAGCGGCCAGCGGGGTGAACAATCCGAGCACCAGCAGTAGGCCGGCGGCGATCTGGCCGCCCCCGGCGGCGTAGGTCAAGATGTCGGCGTGCTGGTAGCCGGCCTCGGCGATCGAGCTCTTCAATCCGGTCAGACCCTGGCCGCCCCACCAGCCGAACAGCTGACGCAGCCCGTGGGCGACCAACGACACACCCAGGCCCAGCCGCAGGAACAGCAGGCCCAGATCCTGGGTCCCGCGCCGGTCCACCACCCGGAACGGGTCGTCGGTGTCCGCGTCAGCGCCGCCGGAACCCACCACTCGCCCGGCGGTGGCCTGCGGCTCGGCGTACGGCAGCGGGTTGTAGTCACCACCGAGCGGGCGCGAACCGGTCGGGTCGTAGGGCGGGATCGCAGCAGTCTCGAAATCACCGGTATAGGTCGGCGATGGCATGTCGTCCTCCGGATCTACCAGACGCGCCGACTTGGGACGTCCTTTGCCTGCGTCGCCAGCATCACCCGGCCGACGCCAGTGTGAGCCCTCACCTTGACTCTTCACCCTGCAAGGGTAAGGGCAACCCCGGCGCGATTGGGGATTTGAACGGCTTCGTTAGCGAATCGATTCCGGCCCGGTGCAGCCGGGGCGAGGCGCCGCTGCGGCGGGCATCGTGGCGAAACGGGACCCGGTGTCCGTACCCTGTCGGGCATGCGGATACGCAGGACGGTTCTCCGGGTGTCTGTCGTGCTGGGCGTGGCATTGCTGGTGCTGACCGGTTGCGCGCACTTCGATGACGCTCAATCGCAGCCGTTCACCACGGTGCCGCGCCGCGGCATGGCACCCACCACGACGCCTCCGCCGCCCCCGCCGCTGCCCGCCAACCCGTTTCCCAAGCAGTGCCCGGCCCCCGGGGTGATGCAGGGCTGCCTGGAGAGCACCAGCGGCCTGATCATGCACGCCGACAGCAAGTCGGCGCTGGTCGCCGAGCGGACGACCGGCGCGGTCAAGGAGGTCTCGCTGACCGCCGAGCCCAAGGTGAAGACCGTCATCGGCGTCGACCCGGCCGGTGACGGCGGACTGATGGACATCGTGCTGTCGCCGACCTACCGGCAGGACCGGCTGATGTACGCCTACATCAGTACCCCCACCGACAACCGGGTGATCCGGATCGCCGACGGTGACGTGCCGAAGGACCTCCTCACCGGAATCCCCAAAGGCGCGACCGGCAACACCGGCGCGCTGATCTTCACCAGCCCCACCACGCTGGTGGTGCTGACCGGGGATGCGGGGAACCCGGCGGCGGCCGCCGACCCGGGCTCGACGGCGGGCAAGGTGCTGCGCATCGAGCAGCCGACCACGATCGGGCAGGCCGCCCCCACCACCGCGCTGAGCGGGCTGGGCGCCGGCGGCGGGCTGTGCATCGACCATGTCGACGGCTCGCTCTACGTCACCGACCGCAGCCCCAGCGGCGACCGCCTGCAGCGCATCACCAAGGACTCCCATGTCTCGACGGTGTGGACGTGGCCGGACAAACCCGGCGTCGCCGGCTGCGCCGCGATGGACGGGATCGTGCTGGTCAACCTCATCAACACCAAGCAGACCGTCGCAGTACGCCTGGCCTCCGGTACCGGTTCGGTCACCAGCGAACCCGAGGTCATGCGCCAAGACACCCACGGCCACGTCTGGGCCGTCGAGATGTCGCCCGACGGCAACGTCTGGGGCGCAACGGTGAACAAGACCGCCGGCGACGCGGAGAAACTCGACGATGTGGTGTTCCCGCTGTTCCCGTCGGGCGGCGGCTTCCCGCGCGCCAACGACGACAAAGACTGAGCAACGATTCGTTGACCTGAACGGCCATCAGTGTCGTCGACGCCGCCGGACCGGTTCTCACAAAAGCTTTACCGACCCCGCCCGACCGCCTTAAATATCCGGCTTACCTTGGGAGTCATCTAGGGAAAAGGATGACGACACAATGTTGATCGACGTTCGGTGGCTGCAGTTCATCTTCGAGCACTGGAACCACCCGCCGGCCCGCCGGCCGCAGCAGATCAACGGCGGCGCCTCCGGCTGAGACCTGGCGTTTACCCGCAGGCCGCCAGCACCAGTTCCCGGACCCGGGCGGCGTCGGCCTGACCCTTGGTGGCTTTCATCACCGCGCCCACGATCGCACCGGCCGCCTGCACCTTCCCGCCCCGAATCTTGTCGGCCACATCGGGATTGGCAGCCAGCGCCTCGTCGATCGCCGCTTGGATCACCGAATCGTCGCGCACCACGACCAGGCCACGGTCGGTCATCACCTGCTCGGGTTCGCCCTCACCGGCCAGCACCCCGTCGACCACCTGGCGGGCCAGCTTGTTGGACAGCTTGCCCGAATCCACCAGCGCCACCACCTCGGCGACCTGCTTCGGGCTGATCGCCAGCGCGTCGAGTTCGACGCCGGCCTCGTTGGCCTTCTGCACCAGGAAGTTTCCCCACCAGGCCCGAGCCGCCTCGCTGGATGCCCCGGCTGCCACGGTGGCGGCAACCAGTTCGACCGCGCCGGCGTTGACCAGATCGCGCATCACCTCATCGGAGATGCCCCATTCGTCTTGAATCTTCTTGCGAGCCAGCCACGGCAGCTCGGGAATGGTGCTGCGCAGCCGTTCAACCCAGTCGGCGCTCGGCGCCACCGGTTCCAGGTCGGGCTCGGGGAAATAGCGGTAGTCCTCGGCGGTCTCCTTGGTCCGTCCGGGGCTGGTGTAGCCGGCCTCATGGAAGTGCCGGGTCTCCTGGATGACGGTGCCGCCACCGGTGAGCACCGCACCCTGTCGGCGCATCTCGTAGCTGACGGCCACCTCGACGCTCTTCAGTGAGTTGACGTTCTTGGTCTCGGTGCGCGTTCCGAATTCGGTTGCGCCGCGCGGCATCAACGAGACGTTGGCGTCGCAGCGCATCGACCCCTGATCCATCCGCACATCGGAGACATCCAGCGAGCGCAGCAGATCCCGCAGCGCGGTCACGTATGCCCGGGCGATCTGCGGGGCACGCTCGCCGGCTCCGGTGATCGGCTTGGTGACGATCTCGATCAGTGGGACACCGGCCCGGTTGTAGTCGACCAGGGATTCGCTGGCACCCTCGATGCGGCCGGTGTCACTGCCCACGTGGGTGAGCTTGCCGGTGTCCTCCTCCATGTGGGCGCGCTCGATGTCCACCCGCCAGGTCGTGCCGTCGTCGAGCGGCACATCCAGGTAGCCGTTGAACGCGATCGGCTCGTCGTACTGTGAGATCTGGTAGTTCTTCGGCTGGTCGGGATAGAAGTAGTTCTTGCGGGCGAAGCGGCACCAGGAGGCGATCTCGCAGCCCAGTGCCAGCCCGATCCGGATGGCCGACTCCACACCGGCGGCGTTGAGCACCGGCAGCGATCCGGGCAGCCCGAGGCAGACCGGACACACCTGGGTGTTGGGTTCGGCGCCGAACGCCGTCGAGCAGCCGCAGAACATCTTGGTGGCCGTGGACAACTCGACGTGCACCTCCAGGCCCAGCACCGGGTCGAAGCGGGCGATGACGTCGTCGTAGTCGAGCAGGTCGGCGACAGCAGCGGTCATGGGAGGAAAGTCTAGGTGACCGGGTCACACCGGCCAGTCCTCCGTCCGGTAGGCGGCGTCGAAGAACATCCACTCGTAGCGCGCGCTGGTGTGGAAATGCCGCCGCATCAGTTCCCCGGTGGCCGGCGACGCCTGCGCGCCGATACCGTCGGTGACGGCGAGCACCGCGTCGACCACGGCCTGGAAATCCTCGCCGGCATAGGTGTCGATCCAGCGCTGGAACAGTGGCACCGGTGATCCGTGGCGCTGCAGATGTTCGCCGACCCGGGCGTAGATCCAGTAGCAGGGCAGCACTGCGGCGACGGCTTCGGCGTAGGAACCCGATGCGGTGACGGCAACGAGGTGGCTCGCGTAGGCCTGCGTCGTCGGGGTGATCGGCAGTGCGGCGGCCTGGGCGGTGTCCATCCCCAGTTCGGCGAGCAGCCCGGTGTGCAGCTCACGCTCGGCGCCGAGCGCGACACCGGCATGTTCGGCGAACATCGTCAGCTCCGCTTCGACCGGTGCCTTGGCCGCGCAACCGGCGAGTGCCCGGGCGTAGGCCCGCAGGTAGTGGGCATCCTGGGCGATGTAGTAACGGAATCGGTCGTGGCCCAGCGACCCGTCGGTCAGCCCGGTGATGAAGGGGTGTTCGCAGATTCGCCGGTAGATCCCGGCGATATCGGCCCAGAGCACGTCGCGCATACGGTCTGCCATGCCTCAGGCTAACCGGGCGGTACCGTTTGGCCATGGCTGAGCGCAACGTACTGGGCGGCCCGCTGGAGCCGTGCGGCAGCGACCCCGTGACCGGCTTCTACCGCGACGGCTGCTGCTCGTCGGGGCCGGAGGACATCGGACTGCACACCATCTGCGCGGTGGTCACAGCAGAGTTCCTCGAGCACCAGCGCTCGATCGGCAACGACCTGTCCACGCCGATGCCCGCCTACCGATTCCCTGGACTGACCCCCGGTGACCGCTGGTGTGTCACCGCGCTGAACTGGCTGCGGGCACACCGAGACAGCTGTGCGGCCCCGGTGGTGCTGGCCGCCACCCATGAACGCACCCTCGACGTGGTTCCGCTGGATGTGTTGCGCGGCTACGCCGTTGACGTGCCAGATGACCTGGGCGAGCTGTGAACCGTTAGTTGCCGAGCACGGCGCCGATACCGCCGTTCTGCTGCTGCTGCTGGCGGCGATGGACATACCGGACGAATTCGTCGACCAGGCCGCCGTATTCGGGACAGTCCGCGGTCACCGAGCCGGCCAGCAGCCGTCCGGTCTGGTTCTCGGCCAACCCGCTGGTCGCCAGGATGTGGTTGACCGCTCCTTTGACCCCGGCCAGGTTGGGCTGGTCATCCATGAACGCACAGACCTCCCCACCGTGATCGGCGACGTAATCGCTTACCGCGTCGCCGATACCGTGAGCCGGGGCGGCGAGGACAAGCCCGATCGGCAGCGCCCCCAGCGCGGTGGCCGTCCGCGACAGCTTTCCCATACCGGCCCCCCAACCTTCGTCCACCCGGCAAGCGAACAGTAGTCCGCCGAACACCCGGCGACCACTAGGCGACTATTGCCCCAATATGTCGTGTACAAACACCGGCTATCCGAAGAACGCCGCCGCGTCGTCGTAGCGGCTCTGCGGCACCACCTTGAGCTGGCGCACCGCGTCGGCCAGCGCCACCCGCCCGATCTCCTGGCCGCGAAGCGACACCATCATCCCGTACTCGCCGGCGTGGGCGGCGTCGGCGGCGTTGACGCCGAACCGGGTTGCCAGCACCCGGTCGTAAGCGGTCGGGGTGCCGCCCCGCTGCACGTGGCCCAGCACGGTGGTGCGCACTTCCTTTTTGACGCGCCGCTCGATCTCGACGGCCAGCTGGGCGGCAACCCCGGTGAACCGCTCGTGGCCGAACTCGTCGATCCCGCCGGAGCGCAGCTCCATCGACCCGGCCGCGGGTTTGGCCCCTTCGGCGACGACGCAGATGAAGTGCGACGAGCCGTGCTGGAAGCGCTGCTTGACCAGCCGGCACACCTCTTCGACATCGAACGGCTGCTCGGGGATCAGCGTCATGTGCGCGCCGCTGGCCAGGCCGGCGTTCAAGGCGATCCAGCCGGCGTGGCGTCCCATCACCTCGACCAGCATGACCCGCTGGTGGGATTCGGCGGTCGAATGCAACCGGTCGATGGCCTCGGTGGCGACCTCCAGCGCGGTGTCGTGCCCGAAAGTGACGTCGGTGCAGTCGATGTCGTTGTCGATGGTCTTGGGTACCCCGACCACCGGGACGTTCTCCTGCGACAGCCAGTGCGCCGCGGTCAGGGTGCCCTCCCCACCGATCGGGATGAGCACGTCGATGCCGTTGTCGTCGAGGGTCGCCTTGACCTGGTCCAGGCCGGCACGCAACTTGTCCGGGTTTACCCGGGCGGTGCCAAGCATGGTGCCGCCCTTGGCCAGCAGCCGATCGTTGCGGTCGTCGTTGGCCAGCTGGATGCGCCGGTTCTCCAGCAGGCCGCGCCAGCCGTCCTGAAAGCCGACCACCGACGAGCCGTAGCGCGAATCGCAGGTGCGTACCACCGCCCTGATCACCGCGTTCAGCCCGGGACAGTCACCGCCACCGGTGAGGACTCCGATCCGCATGCCCCCATCTTGCCCGGTGGGCGGCCACCGGTTTTCCCATTGCCCGGATCAGACCTTGGGAACAGACCACTCCAACTCGAATTCGACCTGGTATTTGATGTTCGTGCCCTTGTCCTCGCGCTCGATCTCGATCTCGCGCTCCAGTGCCTCGGGCACCTCGAGGCTGCGGTCGGCCCCGTAGGAGATCTTCCCGGCTTCCAGTTCATCGGCCAGGCGCCGCAGGTCCGCCGCGGCCTCCGCCCGGGTCATCATCCGTTCTTCCTCGTGAATCGTTTCTTCAGCCATATTCCCAGGATACGGAAGAAAGTCGCCCTCAGATCGGCGTCGGCAGTACGCCGCGAGCGGCCTCGTAGGCCGCGCCCACCCGGTAGAGCCGGTCATCGGCCAGCGCCGGCGCCATGATCTGCAGACCCACTGGCATCCCGTCGTCGCCGGACAGCCCCGACGGCACCGACATACCGCAGTGCCCGGCCAGGTTCAGCGGCAGGGTGCACAGGTCGAACAGGTACATCGCCAACGGGTCGTCGACCTTCTCGCCGAGCCGGAACGCCGTGCTGGGGGTGGTGGGCGAGATCAGCACGTCGACGGACTCATAGGCCGTGTCAAGGTCGCGGGCGATCAGGGTGCGCACCTTCTGCGCCTGGTTGTAGTAGGCGTCGTAGTAGCCCGCCGACAGCGCGTAGGTGCCGAGCATGATGCGGCGCTTGACCTCGGGACCGAAGCCGGCGGCGCGGGTCAGCGCCATCACCTCCTCGGCGCTGTGGGTGCCGTCGTCGCCGACCCGCAGCCCGAAGCGCATCGCATCGAAGCGCGCCAGGTTGGACGACACCTCCGAGGGCAGGATCAGGTAGTAGGCGGACAGTGCGTAATCGAAGTGCGGACAGTCCACCTCGGAGATCTGGGCTCCCAGCGCGGTCAACTGTTCGACGGCGGTGTTGAACGACGCCAGCACGCCGGGCTGGTAGCCCTCCCCGCTGTGCAGCTGGCGCACCACCCCGATCCGCACGCCCGACAGATCCCCGGCGGCGCCGGCGTTCGCGGCGGCGACGACATCGGGCACTGCTGCGTCCAGCGAGGTGGAATCGCGCGGGTCGTGTCCGGCGATCACGGCATGCAGCAGCGCGGTGTCGGCCACGGTGCGCGCGCACGGCCCGCCCTGGTCGAGCGACGACGCGCACGCCACCAGCCCGTAGCGGCTCACGGTGCCGTAGGTGGGTTTGACACCGACGGTGGCGGTCAGCGCGGCCGGCTGGCGGATCGAGCCGCCGGTGTCGGTGCCGATGGCCAGCGGTGCCTGAAATGCCGCCAGTGCCGCGGCGCTGCCGCCGCCGGACCCGCCGGGCACCCGCTCGACGTCCCACGGGTTGCGGGTGGGGCCGTAGGCGGAGTTCTCCGTGGAGGAGCCCATCGCGAACTCGTCCATGTTGGTCTTGCCCAGGATCGGGATACCGGCCGCGCGCAGCCGAGCGGTGACGGTCGCGTCGTAGGGCGGCCGCCAGCCTTCCAGGATCTTCGATCCGCACGTGGTGGGCGCGTCCACGGTGGTGAACACGTCCTTGAGGGCCAGCGGCACCCCCGCCAGCGGCGACGGTGCCTCGCCGGCGGCGATGGCCTTGTCGGCGGCTGCGGCGGCGGCCAGCGCTTCCTCGGCGCCGACGTGCAGGAAGGCACCGTAACGCTCGTCGGTGGCCGCGATCTGGTCCAGATGGGCCTGGGTCACCTCTACCGAGGACACCTCACCGGCGGCGATCCGCGCCGCCAGGGTGGCCGCGTCTGACCTTATGAGGCGGAACGCTTCACTCACTGGCTCTCCCCGAGGATCTGCGGGACCGCGAAGCGGCCGTCTTCCGCACGCGGGGCGGCCGCGAGCGCCTGTTGCTGGGTCAGGCTGGTCACCATCTCGTCGGGCCGGGTCACGTTGACAGCCTTGAGCGGGTTGTCGGTGGCCTCGACGCCGGTGACGTCTACGGCCGCAATCGTGCTGACATGGGTCAGGATCGCGTCGAGCTGGCCGGCAAAACCGTCCAACTCGGCGTCGGTCAGCGCCAGCCGGGCCAACCGGGCCAGATGGGCGACGTCGTCACGGGAGATCTGGGGCACGACTGGCAAGACTAGTCGGCGTCAGTTTCGGTGCGGCCACTGTGGGACAGTTTTGCGGTGTCTTCCTATCTGCTGCGCGTCGAACTCGACGACCGCCCCGGCAGCCTCGGCTCGCTGGCCGTCGCGCTGGGCTCGGTGGGAGCCGACATCTTGTCGCTGGACGTCATCGAGCGGGGTTCCGGATCGGCGATCGATGACTTGGTGGTCGAGCTGCCACCCGGAGCCATGCCCGACGTGCTGATCACTGCCGCGGAGCGGCTGGAGGGCATCCGGGTGCACAGCGTTCGCCCGCACACCGGGCTGCTGGAGGCGCACCGCGAGCTCGAACTCATCGACCGCGTCGCGGTGGCCGGTGACCGTCAGGCCAAGCTGCAGAAGCTGGCCGACGCAGCACCTCGGGTGCTGCGGGTCAGCTGGTGCGCGGTGTTGCGCGGCGACGGGTCCGCCGCGGGGTTCCGCCGGCTCGCGGGCAGTCCCGGCACTCCCGAGACCGAAGTCGGCGCGGTGCCGTGGTTGCCGCTCGAGCGCGCCGCCGTCTTGGACAACACCGCCGACTGGGTGCCCGCGGTGTGGCGGGAGATGGACACCGCGCTACTGGCCGCCCCGCTGGGGGACCCGCAGACCGCGATCGTGCTGGGCCGCACCGGCGGCCCGCCGTTCCTGCCGGCCGAGGTGGCGCGGTTGGGTTATCTCGCCGGGATCGTGGCCACGCTGCTGCGCTGATGGCGCCGGCCCACTTCGCCCGGCTCCGCCGCGCTCGCGACCGCCGCCGCTAATCCGTCGGCTCGTCGTCCGCCGGTCCTTCGGCCAGCAGCTTGACGAATCCCGCCTCGTCGAGGATCGGCACGCCGAGTTCGACGGCCTTGTCGTACTTCGACCCCGGCGCGTCACCGGCGACGACGTAGGCCGTCTTCTTCGACACCGATCCGGCCGCCCGGCCGCCGCGCGCGATGATCGCCTCTTTGGCCTCATCGCGGGAGAAGCCGGCCAGCGAACCGGTCACGACGATGCTCAGGCCCTCCAGCGTGCGCTGGATGCTCGCGTCGCGTTCATCGGCCATCCGCACCCCGGCAGCCCGCCACTTGTCGACGATCGCGCGGTGCCAGTCGACGTCGAACCATTCGGTGACCGCGGTGGCAATGGTGGGCCCGACACCTTCGACAGCCGCCAGCTGCTCGGTGGAAGCCGTGGTGATCGCGTCCAGGCTGCCGAATTCGGTCGCCAGGGCCCGGGCCGCGGTGGGGCCCACGTGGCGGATCGACAACGCCACCAGCACCCGCCACAGCGGCTGGGACTTGGCCTTGTCGAGGTTGGTCAACAGTTGGCGGCCGTTCTTGGACAGCACGCCCTTCTGGGTGGTGAACAGCTCGGTGCGCAGCAGGTCGTCTTCGGTGAGGGTGAACAGGTCGCCTTCGTCGGTGATGACGCCGGCGCCCAGCAGCGCGGTGGCCGCCTCGTAGCCCAGCGCCTCGATATCGAAGGCGCCGCGGCCGGCGACGTGGAAGACCCGCTCGCGCAGCTGTGCCGGGCAGGATCGGGCGTTGGGGCACCGGATGTCGACGTCGGCCTCTTTGGCCGGCGCCAGCAGGGTTCCGCACTCCGGGCACTGGGTCGGCATGACGAACTCACGCTCGCTGCCATCGCGCAGATCGACGACCGGCCCGAGCACCTCGGGGATCACGTCACCGGCCTTGCGGATGATCACCGTGTCGCCGATCAGCACCCCTTTGCGTTTGACCTCCGAGGCGTTGTGCAAGGTGGCCAACCCCACCGTGGAGCCGGCGACTTTGACCGGGGTCATGTAGGCGAACGGGGTGACGCGGCCGGTGCGGCCGACGCTGACCCGGATGTCGACCAGCGTGGTCTGCGCCTCCTCGGGCGGGTATTTGTAGGCCACCGCCCAGCGCGGCACCCGGGAGGTGGCGCCGAGCCGGCGCTGCAGCGCCCGGTCGTCGACTTTGACGACCACCCCGTCGATTTCGTGTTCGACGTCGTGGCGGTGCTCGCCCCAGTAGGTGATGCGTTCGGCCACCGCGGCCATGCCTTCGACCCGCGCGGTGTGCGCCGAGACCGGCAGCCCCCAGGCCTTCATCGCGGTGTAGGCCTCGTGCAGCGTGTCGGGGTTGAATCCCTCGCTGTAGCCGAGGCCGTGGCAGACCATCCGCAGGTTGCGCCGTGCGGTGACGGCCGGGTTCTTCTGCCGCAGCGAGCCAGCCGCGCTGTTGCGGGGGTTGGCGAACGGTGGCTTCCCCTCGGCGACCAGTCCGGCGTTGAGGGCTTCGAAGTCCTCCAGCCGGAAGTACACCTCACCGCGCACCTCCAGCACCGCCGGGATCGGGAATTCGCCGTCGGGGGTGAGGAACTCGGGAATGTCGGCGATGGTGCGCGCGTTCAGCGTCACATCTTCACCGACCCGGCCGTCGCCGCGGGTGGCCCCGCTGACCAACCGGCCGCCGCGATACACCAGACCCAGCGCCACTCCGTCCACCTTGAGCTCGCACAGATAGGTGGTGTCACCGCCGATCTCACCGGCGACCCGGCCCGCCCAGGCCGTCAGCTCATCGGGTGAGAACACGTCTTCCAGCGACAGCATCCGCTCCAGGTGCTCAGCGGGTGTGAAATCGGTGGTGAACCCCGCACCGCCCACCAGCTGGGTGGGCGAGTCGGCGGTGCGCAGTTCCGGGTACCGGTCTTCCAGCGCGAGCAGCCGGTTGAACAGGTCGTCGAACTCACCGTCGGTGATGATCGGCGCGTCCTTGATGTAGTAGCGGAACTGGTGTTCGCGCACCTCTTCAGCCAGGTCATGCCACTGCCGCCGGATATCGGGGCTCACGCTGTCGGCCTCTGGACTCACCCTGGCAGGCTATCGGCTGACTACCCTGGCGGCATGCCGCACCCGATCATGTACCGCGACGACGACCCCGGCCTGACGGAGCTGCGCCGCATCGCGCTGGGCTTTCCCGAGGCGTTCGAGAAGATCTCCCACGGCCGCCCGGTGTTCTGCGCTCCGAAGATGTTCACGATCTACGGCGGCAACTCCAAGGCGACCGGCGCGATGGTGGCCTACCCGCACGCGTTGCTGGTCAAGGTCGACGAGTCCGAGCGTCGGGCGCTGGAGCAGGACAGCCGCTTCTTCTATCCGATGTACCTGGGACCGTTCGGTTGGCTTGGTCTGGATTTCACTGCGGCCCAGGTGGATTGGGATGAAGTCGGCGAGCTGGTCGATGCGTCCTTTCGGCTCACCGCCGCGCCGCGGCTGATTCGACTCCTGGACGGTGGCTGACCTCCGACACTCCCCGCCGTCGCAGGGACGTCATATCGCCTCGGGGTCACCCGCCAGTGCCTCGCCCACCTGCCGAACCAGCCCGATCGCGGTGCGCGCCCACTGCGCGCTGGCGCCCGCCAGCCCGCAGACCGGGCTGATGCCGACCCGTTCGGCCAGCACCGAGCGGGCGAATCCGATCCGGTCGGTGATCGCGGCAGCGGCGGCCGCAAGTTCTTCGACGGCGGGGCGTCGTGTCGGCTGCACTGCGGGAATCAGCCCGAACACCACGGTGCGACCGGATTCGATGAACGCGCCGATCCCGTCATAGTCGACCGGCGTCGTGGTGCAGTCCAGCGATACCGCGACAATCCTGCTGGACTGCAGCACATTCCACGGCAGCTCTGCAGCACAGCTGTGCACGATCACCTCGCCGCCCACCGTATCGGCGCAGCCGTCGAGCAGCGCGGTGGCCACCGCTTCATCGATCGCCGGTACCGGGCTCAGCGAGGTGACCCCGGCCAGACGTCCGGTCACCGCGGCGGTCAGCGCCGGCTCGTCGAGCTGCACGACCACCTGGGTGTCGAGCCGGCGGCACAGCTCAGCACGGTGCGCCCGCAGCCCCTCGCCCAGTGAGCCGGCCAGATCCCGCAGTGCCCCCGGGTCGGTGATGGCGCGGTGCCCGTTGCCCAACTCCAGCTGTGCGGCCAGCGTGAGTGGGCCGGGCGCCTGCACCTTGACCGGGTGCCCGCTGCCGCGCAGGCCGCCGATCTCCCAGGCCTCTTCGAGGGCGTCGGTGTCCTCGCCGAGCAGACTGATCGCGCGCCGGGTCACCGCGCCGGGGCGCGCGGCCAGCCGGTAGCCGCGCGGGGCGGTGTCGATGGCGATGTCGACCAGCAGCGCGCCGGAGCGGCCGATCAGGTCGGCGCCCACCCCGCGGGCCGGCAACTCCACCAGATGGGCCAGGCTTGCGCCCAGCTCGCCGACGACCACCTCGGCCGCCTGCCGCGCGGAGCTGCCCGGCCAGGAGCCGATAGCGGTGGCGAAGGCATTCACCCGGCAACCGTATCGGGATAGCCTTTCAGCGGTGAAAACATGGCGGCGGGCCCTGATCTGTGGCCCGGCCGCGGTCGTGCTGGGCTGCACCCGGCTGATCGACGGTTCGGCTCTGCCGCCGCTCGCGCCGCTGGTCCCCGACGGCGCCGTGCACGTCGGCAGGCTCATGCTCGACACCCCCCGGATGCGCGCCATCACCGGCACCGGCGAGGAGCTGACGATCATTCCCACCATGGACTCCACCGGCCCGGTGGACATCGACGGGCTCGCCGCAACCGTGCCACCACCGTGCCGCTTCATCTATGCCGAGACCACGGTGTTCGGCACCGAGCACACGCAGTTCCACAAGACCACCTACCAGTACCCGCCCCGGGGCGCCTTGATCTCCGAGGCTGCCGCGGCCTACCCGGACCCGGAGTCGGCCCGGCGGGCCTTCGACGCGGTGGTGGCGGCCGTCGCCGAATGCGCCGACAGCCCCGCCGGACCGGGTTTGGTCGGCGATCAGACGGCCGACGAGCAGTTCCTGCACACCCGTGCCGGCGATTGCGGTCGCGGCTACCAGCTGAAGTCGGTGGTGCTGTTGGAGGTCACCCACTGCGGCTTCTCGGAGTCGATCGCCGATCTGGTGCTGACGAATCTGGCCGCCGGGATACCCGGTTGAGGCTGAGGGCGATACGCGTGGGCGCGGTGTTTGATCCTGACAACGGGGACCACCCGCCGGTCTTCGTCGATGCGTAGCAAAACTCGGTAGTCGCCACGACGAGCGCTTCGGTATCTCGCCAGTTCTGCACGCAATGGCTTGCTGAGCCGAGCAGGGTTATCAGCCAGCGCACCGGTGATGAACTCCACAATTGCGGCGGCAGTCTTGTGCGGGAGCCGCCGCAGGTCATGCTGGGCGGGTCCGTCGACTTCGACGCGATATGGGCCGACGGATCTGGTCACCGCGGTGGCAGCCCGAACTGTTCCCGAAGTGCCTCGCCGCTGACGGTGGAACCTTCGGCCTCGCGTGGTACTTCTGGTTACCGGCGCTCCCACGTTCGGCGCTGCGGGCCGCCGCTACACCCCGGTGCCGGCGATCGTGGCGCTGGCGATCACCTCGTCGCCGGCGGGGTCCGGGCGGTAGCAGGCCAGGGTCTGGCCGCGGGCCACACCGCGCAGCGGTTCACGCAACCGCACCTGTAGTTCCTCGCCGACCAGTTCGGCGACCGCGCCGACGGTCTCGCCGTGGGCCCGTACCTGGACCTCGCACTCGACGGGCCCGTGCCACGCCCCACCCGAGGTGAACACCGGCGCCCGGCCGGTCAACTCCAGCACGTCCAGGTCGGCGACGGTTCCCACGGTGACGGTGGCGGTGGCGGCGTCGATGCCGGTCACGTAGCGGGGTCGGCCGTCCGGGCCGGGGCCGGCGATGCCCAGGCCCTTGCGCTGGCCGATGGTGAAGCCGTGCACGCCGTCGTGTTCGGCCAGCACCTCTCCACCGGCGTCGACGACGGCGCCGGGCCGGACGCCGATGTGGCTGCCCAGGAAGGTGCGGGTGTCGCCGGTCGGAATGAAGCAGATGTCGTGGCTGTCGGGTTTGCTCGCCACCGCCAGCCCGCGTTCGGCGGCTTCGGCGCGGATCGCCGGCTTGGGGGTGTCACCGACCGGGAACGCCGCATGGCTCAGCTGTTCGGCGGTCAGCACCGCCAGCACGTAGGACTGGTCCTTGTCGGCGTCGACCGCCCGCCGTAGCCGGCCGTCGGCCAGTCGGGCGTAGTGGCCGGTGGCCACCATGTCGAAGCCGAGCGCCAGGGCCCGGGCGGCCACCGCGGAGAACTTGATCTTCTCGTTGCAGCGCACGCACGGGTTCGGGGTCTCGCCGCGCGCGTAGGACTCGACGAAGTCGTCGATCACCTCTTCTTGGAACTGCTCGGAGAAGTCCCACACATAAAACGGGATGCCCAGCACGTCGGCGACCCGTCGCGCGTCGTCGGAGTCCTCCCGCGAGCAGCACCCCCGCGAACCGGTGCGCAGCGTGCCCGGATTGCGCGACAGCGCCAGATGCACGCCGACCACGTCGTGTCCGGCGTCGACCATGCGGGCCGCCGCGACCGACGAGTCCACCCCGCCGCTCATGGCCGCTACGACCTTCACCGGGCCACCTTCATCGCGCCGGCCCCGGCGGCGGCCAGCATGGCGTGGCGCGCCCGCTCCACCGCGCCGGGAAGCACCGCCAGCACCGCATCGACGTCGTCGTCGACGCTGGTGTGCCCCAACGACAGTCGCAACGAACCACGAGCGGCGACCGGGTCGGCGCCCATCGCGGTCAGCACATGCGAAGGCCGTGCCACCCCCGCGGTGCAGGCCGAACCGGTGGAGCATTCGATGCCGTTGGCGTCCAACAACATCAGCAAGGAATCGCCTTCGCAGTCGGCGAATGTGAAGTGCGCGTTGCCCGGCAGCCGGTCGGTGCGTGAGCCGTTGACGCAACTGTCCTCGATCGCGGCGAGCACGCCGTCGATGAGCCGGTCGCGCAGCGCCGCGACCCGGCCCGAGGTGGCCTGCAGTGACCCGACGGCGATCTGCAGCGCGGTGGCCATGCCGACCGCGCCCGCGACATCGAGGGTGCCGGAGCGAATATCGCGCTCCTGTCCCCCGCCGTGTGTCAGCGGAACACACGTCACGTCGCGGCGCACCAGCAGCGCGCCGACACCGCATGGTCCACCGAACTTGTGGGCGGTCAGGCTCAGCGCCGACAGTCCGCTGGCGGCGAAGTCGACCGGCAACTGCCCGACGGCCTGCACCGCATCGGAGTGCATCGGCACCTCGAACTCCGCGGCGACCGCGGCCAGTTCGGCGATCGGCAGCACGGTGCCGACTTCGTTGTTGGCCCACATCACCGATACCAGCGCCACATCGTCAGCGTGGCCGGCATCCAGTTCCTCACGCAGCGCCGCCGGCGACACCGAACCGTCGGGCTCGGTGGGCAGCCAGGTGATCTCGGCGCCTTCGTGGTCGGCGAGCCAGCTGACCGAATCGAGCACCGCGTGGTGCTCGATCTCGGTGGTGATGATCCGGCGCCGGCGCGGGTCGACGTCGCGGCGGGCCCAGTAGATGCCCTTGACCGCCAGGTTGTCGCCGTCGGTGCCACCGGCGGTGAATACCACCTCGGACGGTCGTGCGCCCAGCCGTGCGGCGATCGACTCCCGGGACTCCTCCATCCGGCGTCTGGCAGCGCGGCCGGCGGAATGCAGCGACGAGGCGTTGCCGACGGTGCCCATCACGGCCGTCATCGCCTCGATGGCCTCGGGGTGCATCGGGGTGGTGGCGGCGTGATCCAGATAGACCATGACCCGCCCAGGATACCGGGCAGCTCGGGCCGGCCCGGCGGTACGGCGAGCAGCCGGGTTCAACAGAAGATGCAGGCTGGTCGGCTCGGCAGCGCCCGGCACCCCACCGCGGCCTGACAACGCGCGGCCAGTTCGCGCCGATCGCTTCCCGGCAGCTGCAGCGACGCGACGTGCACCTGCGCGACGGTGCGCCGCGCGGTGATCAGGCGCCCCATCGAGGCCACCAGGGTGTCGTCGCCGACGAAGGCCGGCAACGTCGAGCGCGACCCATCGGGATGGCGATAGCCGACCCGCAGCGGCTGCACCGGCCGCGACGCGTCGACGGCGGCCTGGAACATCGCCGGGTAGAACCGGCCGTGGGCCCGGCCGCACCAGGTGGTGCCCTCCGGGAAGGCCACCACGGTGCGCCCGGCCCGCAGCCGGGCCGCGACCGCCTCGACCACCGACGGCAGCCCGAGCAGGCTGTCCCGATCGATCGGAATGACCCGCATCAGCCGGGCCAGCGCCCCGATCCCGGGCCAGCTGATCAGGTCGGCGCGCGCCACGAACGTTCCCGGCGACACCGCGCCGACGACGAACACGTCCAGCCAGGATGCATGCGTGCTGACCACCAGCATGCCGCGCAGATTGCGCACCGGCCCGCCCGTCGTCACCACCCGCACCCCAAAGCAGCGCAACACCAACCGGCAGCAGCCGCGCTGGAACCGCGCCCGGCCCGGCAGCGGCACCGCAAACAGCGGCAACAGCGGTACCAGCAGCACCAGCAGGGCCAGCCGCAGCGCCACCACCACCGGGGACACCCGCGCCGCACCGCCGCGTACACACGCCGGCGTACAAAATCCCCGGGGCGCCCAGGGGTGCACGACGGCCGGGGTCACGCTTGCGCGGTGCCGTCGGCCATCGAAGGCACTGACGACACCGCAGACACCGACCGCAGCCGGTGCAGATAGCGGGTATCGGCCTCGCTGCGGCACAGCAGCGCCGGGAAGTCCCCGACACCGAAGTCGGGGTCGTGGGCCGGTTCGCCGCAGATTCGCGCGCCCAGCCGAAGATAGCCGCGCAGCAACGGGGGCATGGCCGGGCGGGCCGGCGGCGCGATCTCATCCAGGCTCTTGCCGTCGATCACCACCGGCCGGTACGGCCTCACCCGGTGCGGTGAGACGTGGCGGCGCCGCACGAAGTCGCGGACACCGCGGATCTGGCTGCCGGGCGCCCCCTCGCCGTGGACGGGCACCGATACGCACCCGGTGACGTAGTCGTACTGGTAGCGGTCCAGGTAGGCCAGGATTCCGGCCCACATCAACAGCACGACGGCGCCGTTGCGATGCCCCGGTCGTACCACCGCCCGGCCCATCTCGACCAGCGACGGCCGCAGCGGGTCCAGCGCGGAGACATCGAATTCGCTTGCGCTGTAAAGTCCTCCGGCGGCGATGGCACCGGTCGGCGGCAGCATCCGATAGCAGCCGACCAGCGCACCGGAGTTGTCGTCGCGCACCAGCAGGTGATCGCAGTATTCGTCGAACCGGTCGGCATCGAGGCCGTCGGCGGCAGCGGGCAGGGTGAATCCCGGCTCGGTGCTGAACACCTCGTAGCGCAGCCGCTGCGCGGCTTCGATCAGGGCGGGGTCGGTGGAGACCAGCAGCGAGTATCGCGGGGTGTCGGTCGTGGTGGTGGGTTCGGGGGCGATGAGTACAGCACCAGTGCTCACGCTGAGCACAGTCGCGCAGCGATGCGACGCCCAGGCAATCACCGCATGACATGTCGATGCACGCTCGGTGACGAAATCAGGCGGCGGCACCGCCGCCGTCGGCGTGCAAGGTCGACCCGGTGATGAAGCTGGACCTCGGTGAGGCCAGGAACAGTACGGCCTCGGCGATCTCGGCCGCCTGCGCCGTGCGGCCCAGCGGAAGCGCCTTGCCCAGTTCGTCGTTGACGTCACCCCATTCGGCGGCCACCCCGGCGGTGGCGGTGGGGCCGGGCGCGACGCTGTTCACCCGCACGCCGTGCGGCGAGAATTCGGCTGCCCAGGTGCGGGTCAGCGATTCCAGCGCAGCCTTGGAGGCGCTGTAGCTCGACGCGCCCGGAACACCCTTGAAGGCGACCATACTGGTGACGTTCACGATGCTGCCGTGACCACGCCGCAGCATGCCGGGCGCCAGTGCCGCGACCAGGAAGTAGGCGCCGCGCACGTTGGTGTCGAATGTCGACTCGAACGACGACACGTCCTGGTCGACGGTGAGCGCACCCGGGAAGCTGGCGGCGTTGTTGACCACGATGTCGACTTCGCCGCATTGCCGGGCAAGGGCTTTCACCGATTCGAGGTCGGACAGGTCGGCGGCCACGAACCGGACACCGGCCCCGATCTCGGCAACGGCGGCGGCGCCGCGGTCAGCGGACCGGCCGGTGATGATCACCGTGGCACCGTGGCGGGCCAGCAGCCGCGCGGACTCCAGGCCGATGCCGGCGGTCCCGCCGGTCACCAGCGCGGTCTGGCCGGACAGCTCGTTCACTGGGTCGCCAGCCAATCCGTGAGGCGGGTCTGGGCCAGCGTCGCGTTCGCTCCGGTGACCAGTCCGGTGTCGCCGACCTTGGTGCCGAAGTAGACGGCCGCCGGGTCGACGACGACCGGCAGGGTTTCGCCGCGATGCGTCAGCGCCGCGGCGGCCAGCTCGGCGAAGGTCATCTTCTCCGGGCCGCCGACGTCGATGATCCCGTCGACCGGCGCCGCCTGCGCGGCTTTGGCCACCGCGGCGGCCACCTCAGCCCCGGCGATCGGCTGGATGAGTCCCTCGGGGGCCCGCACCACACCGTCGACGGTCAGTGATGTGGTGATCGCGTCGGCGAACTCGTGGAACTGGGTGGCCCGCACGATGGTGTAGGGCAGCCCGGATTCGGTGATGATCCGTTCCTGGGCGACCTTGGCCCGCATGTAGCCGCTGTCGGGCAACCCGTCGCAGCCCACGATGGACAGCGCCACGTAGTGGCTGACATCGGCTTTGCGGGCCGCTGCGACCTGGTTGGTCGTTGAGCGGGTGAAGAAGTCCATGACCGGGTAGTCGTCGAAGTCCGGTGAGTTGACCACGTCGACGAGCACGTCGGCGCCGGAGAGCGCCTCGGCCAGGCCCTGACCGGTGAGCACGTCGGCGCCGGTGTCGCGGGAGGCGGCCACCGGCTCGTGCCCGGCGGCGGCCAGCAGCGCGACCACCTTCGAGCCGATTTGTCCGCTGGCGCCCGTCACGGTGATTTTCATGTCGCTAGACCTCCTTGGCCGACTTGTGGTCCTTCCACACTGGCACCGCGCCGAGCCTGGCCGCACCCTGGAAAGTCCGTAGTCTCACCCCGGCGCGGATCGCCGCCACGGGGCGTCGCGCAGTTCCCGGCGCGACCGGATGCCCAGCTTGGCGAAGACCTTGCGCAGGTGCCATTCCACGGTGTGCGCGCTGATGAACAGCTGCACACCGATCTCGGCGTTGGTCAGGCCCGCCCCGGCCAGCTCCGCGATCTGCTCTTCCTGCGCGGTCAACGCATCGCCGGTGGCGACCGGCTGCTTGCGGGCCTTCTCCCCGGTCGCCTGCAGCTCGCGATAGCTGCGCGCCGCGAACGCCCGGGCCCCGAAGCCGCTGAACATGCCGTGGGCGAGCCGCAGTTGGGTCCGGGCGTCACCGCGGCGGTTCTCCCGGCGCAGCCACTCCCCGTAGAGCAGATGGGTGCGCGCCAGCTGCACGGTGATCCGGGTTCTCGCCAATCGTTCGATCGCCTCGGTGTAAAGGCTTTCCGCGGCGTCGCCGTCACGCAGCAGCGCCGCCGACCGGGCCCGCACCCCCAGCGCCCAGTCGGTTCCGGCGGCCCGGGTCCGGTCGTCGAGTTGCTGCAGCGCGTCGGCGGCCACGGTGTGCCGGTCGGTTCGCGCGGCGGCCTCCACCAATTCGGCCAGATTCCAGCCGTAGAGCCCCAGATCCTCGTATTCGCCGGCCCGGGCGAGCATCTCGTACGCCGCCTGGTAGCGCCCCAGCGCGTTGTTGAGCACCGCGCCGGCATAGCCGGCCAGCGCGGTCACCCGTCCCTCGCCGCGCGCCGTCCCGTAGCGCACCGCCGCGTCGAGCAGCCCGGTCGCCTCGGCTTCGTCGCCGATCCAGGCGGCCAGCGCCAGTTCGTGATAGCGCACGGGGGTCTGGCCGGCGGCGGCCGACAGGGTGCCGGCGTCGGCGATCAACGCCCGGGCCGAGGCGAATTCACCGGCCTGCACGTGCACCCCGGCCAACGTCGTCAACGCCATCGGCAGCACCGCCAGCGCGCCGGTATCGGTGGCGACCCGCACCGCGTCGGTGGCGATCCGGTGCCAGGACTCGTCGTCCCACATTTCGTGCAGCACCGCTTCGTGGGCGATCGGAAAGGCTTGCCACGTCCAGTCTTCCGGAGAGATCGCCGCGATCGCGGCGCGCAGCGGGGCCGCGGCGGCGGCGCACCCGTCCAGCACTCGGATGATTAGGCCGTGCAGCAGCAGACCGGCCGCCCGGCCCGGATCCGCCCGCACCCGATCCGCGAGCGACACCGCGGTGGCAAGGCGCGCATCCTGACCGAACAGCCGTCCGGTGTACATCGCCGCGCTGACCGCCTCCAGCAGCGCGTCCTGGCCCATGTCGGTATCGTGGCGCTCCAAAGTCGCTGCGGCGTCGAATAATTGCCGTACCGACAGGTTCAGGGTGGGGGCATCTCCGCTGCCCCGGCCCCGGGTGAACTCCAACATCGCGCGGGTCCGCGCCGCCCTGGCACGCTGCAAGGCGTCCAGCGGCGCCAGCTCGGCGGTGTCGAGCAGGGCGTCCGCCGCGTCGAACTCGGCGGCGGCCCGCATCGCCTCGGCCGCGTCCAGGGCGCGGCCGCCGCGGCGGGCAGCGTCGGGAGTCAGCTCGGTGGCCCGCGCCAGAAACGCTGCCGCCGCGGCGGTCCCACCGCGAAGCTGGGCCCGCCCGGCGGAATGCTCCAGTTCGGCCGCGACCGATTCGTCCGGGGCCGCCGCGGCGTGCGCGCAGTGCCAGGCACGGCGGTCGGGATCATGCGCCGCGTCGGTGGCGTCGGCCAGCGCGCGATGGGCCTGCCGGCGCTGCGCCGGGTCCGCGGCGCGGTAGACCGCCGAACGCACCAGCGGATGCCGGAACCGCACCCGCTGACCGGTCTCGGCAAGGCCGGCCGCCTCGGCCGGCGCCAACGCCTCGGCCGGCAGACCGAGCAGCCGCGCCGCGGCCAACAGCAAGGTCGGGTCCCCCACCGGTTCGGCCGCGGCCAGCAGCAACAACCGCTGGGTGTCGTCGGGCAGCGACCGGACCCGGGCCAGAAAGTGCCGTTCAAGCTGGCCGGCAACCGGCTGGACATCGGGCCGGTGGTAGCCGCCGGCCAACTCGGCGGCGGAGAGCCCCCGGGGCAACTCCAGCAGCGCCAGCGGGTTACCGTGCGTCTCGGCGACAATGCGGTCGCGCACCTGCGTATCGATGCGCCCGGTGACCGCGGAGGCCAGCAGTTCGCGGGCGTCGGCGTCGCCGAGCCCCCGCAGCACCAGTTTTGGCAGCCCGGTCAGCCCGTCGACCGGCTCACGCAGCGCGAACACCAGCGCGACCGGTTCGGCGACCAGGCGGCGGGCCACGAAACCCAGTGTCTGCGCCGTCACCCGGTCCAGCCATTGGGCGTCGTCGACCAGGCACAGTATCGGGCGCTCGCCTGCGGCGGCTGCCAGCAGACCCAGCACGGCGAGTCCGACCAGAAAGCGGTCCGGGGCGGGACCCGAACTGAGCCCGAAGGCGATCTGCAGCGCCTCACGTTGCGGCTCGGGAAGCGCACCGGCGCACGGCATCAGCGGGGCACACAGCTGCTGCAGGCCGGCGAAGGCCAGCTCCATATCGGACTCCACGCCGGCGGTGCCGATCACCTCGAACCCGGTCGCGCTCTCGGCGAGATAGTCCAGCATCGCGGTCTTGCCGATACCGGCCTCGCCCCGCAGCACCAGCACCTGGCTGTCGCCGGCGCGGGCCCGGCCCAGCAGATCCCGAAGCTGCGTCTGCTCGCCGTCCCGGCCGGTGAGTCCGTTCTCCCGCCGAGCAGACGCGAAAGCCCCCATTCCGGCCTCGAAATGGGGGCTTTGGCGTCTGCTCACGCAGTAGAAATTAACCCTTGCGGGCCTTGACCGCCTCGGTCAACTGCGGGGCGACCTTGAACAGGTCCCCGACGATGCCGTAATCGGCGATCTCGAAGATCGGCGCTTCCTCGTCCTTGTTGACCACAACGATGGTCTTGGAGGTCTGCATCCCGGCGCGGTGCTGGATCGCGCCGGAGATGCCCAGCGCGATGTACAGCTGCGGCGAGACGGTCTTACCGGTCTGGCCGATCTGGAACTGGCCCGGGTAGTAGCCCGAGTCCACCGCGGCACGCGAGGCGCCCACGGCGGCACCGAGCGAGTCGGCCAGCTCTTCGACCACCGAGAAGCTCTCCGCGCTGCCGACGCCACGACCGCCGGCCACCACGATGGGCGCCTCGGTGAGCTCCGGACGGTCGCCGGCCACCGCGGGCTCCCGCGAGGTGACCTTGGTGGCGTTCTCCTCGGCGGCGGGCACCTCCACGGTGACCTGCTCGCCCGCTCCGGCGGCCGGCGCCGGCTCCACGGCACCCGCCCGCACGGTGATCACCGGGGTGTCGCCGGTGGGCTCGGCGTCGACAGTGTAGGCGCCACCGAAGATGGAGTGCACCACCTTGGCGCCTTCTTTGACCTCGACCACGTCGACCAGCAGACCGGACCCGATCCGGGCGGCCAGCCGGCCGGCCACCTCTTTGCCGTCGGCGTTGGCGGCGATCAGCACCGCCGCCGGGGCGGCCGACTCGGTCAGCGCGGCCAGCACGTCGACCGTCGGGGTGACCAGGTAGCCCTCCACCACGTCGGATTCGGCGACGTAGATCTTGGCGGCGCCGGCTTCCTTCAGTCCGTCGACCAGCGGCGCGGCGGCGCCGGGGGCGCCCACCACGACCGCGGACGGTTCGCCGAGCACCCGCGCGGCGGTGATCAATTCGGAGCTGACCTTCTTCAGCGCTCCGTCGGCGTGCTCAACGAGCACCAGTACTTCAGCCATGTTTGTCTTCCCTCTAAGTCTTCGATGTCGCTAGATCAGCTTCTGGGCAACCAGGTACTCGGCGATCTTGGTGCCGCCGTCGCCCTCGTCGGTCACCTTCTCACCGGCGGTCTTCGGCGGCTTCGGCGTCGTCGCGGTGACCTTGGAACCGGCGTTGGCGACACCGACCTCGTCGGGCTCTACCCCGATCTCGGCCAGCGTGTAAACGGTGACTTCCTTCTTCTTGGCGGCCATGATGCCCTTGAAGGACGGGAAGCGCGGCTCGTTGATCTTCTCGTTGACGCTCACCACCGCCGGCAGCGAGGCCTCCAGGGTGAACACGCCGTCGTCGGTCTCGCGCTCGCCGGTGACCTTGCCGTCGGCGACGGTCAGCTTGCGCAGGTGGGTCAGCTGCGGCAGTCCCAGGTACTCGGCGATGATCGCCGGAACCGCGCCGCCGACACCATCGGTGGACTCGTTGCCGGCGATGACCAGCTCGGTGCCTTCGATCTGACCCAGTGCCCGGGCCAGCGCCCAGGCGGTCTGCAAGACGTCGGAGCCCTTCATGCCGTCGTCGAGGATGTGCACGGCCTTGTCGGCCCCCATCGACAGCGCCTTGCGGATCGCCTCGGTGGCCCGCTCGGGGCCGGCGGTCAGCACGGTCACGGTGCCTTCGGCGCCTTCCTTCTCGCGGAGCAGCAGCGCCTCTTCGACGGCCCGCTCGTTGATCTCGTCCAGCACGGCGTCGGCGGCGTCACGGTCCAGCGTGAAGTCACCGTCGCTGAGCTTGCGCTCCGACCAGGTGTCTGGGACCTGTTTGATCAGGACCACGATGTTCGTCATGAGTGTGGTTCGTCCTCCTCGAAGGGGTCCTGCGGCGGCGGGCCACAAGACTTGGGTCACGATTCACGCAGCCGCACAGATGAGTTACTCATGGGTAACTTAATGCGGTTCGCCTGTACAGAGTAGCGGGTCGTGATAGGGCCACTGCGGGGTAGCCGGTTCGCGGACCGTGGCGTTCGCGTTAGCCTGCCTGTGCGATGAAATCCACGAAACCCGCCGGGGACCCTGCCGGCACCCCGTCCGGCGACGCCACGTTGATGTTGACCGGCGAACGCACCATCCCCGGGCTCGACATCGAGAACTACTGGTTTCGCCGCCACGAGGTGGTCTATGAGCAGCTGGCGCCGCGTTGCACCCGCCGCGAGGTGCTCGAGGCCGGGTGCGGCGAGGGCTACGGCGCCGACCTGATCGCGCGGCTGGCCAAGCGGGTGATCGGACTGGACTACGACGACGCGGCGGTGGCGCACGTAACCGCCCGGTACCCGCGGGTGGAAGCGGTGCAGGGCAACCTCGCCGAGTTGCCGTTGCCCGACGCCGCCGTGGACGTCGTCGTCAACTTTCAGGTCATCGAGCACCTGTGGGACCAGGCGCAGTTCATCGCCGAATGTGCGCGGGTGCTGCGGCCCGGCGGGCTGTTGATGATCTCGACGCCCAACCGGATCACCTTCTCCCCCGGTCGCGACACCCCGATTAATCCGTTCCACACCCGCGAGCTCAACGCCGCCGAGCTGACCGAACTGCTGGTCGACGGCGGGTTCGTGATGGACGGGATGTTCGGTGTGTTTCACGGGCCGGCGCTGCAGCAGATGGACGCCCGGCACGGCGGCTCGATCATCGACGCCCAGATCGAGCGCGCCGTCGCAGCCGCGCCCTGGCCGGCCGGGCTGCTGGCCGATGTCGCCAGCGTCACCAGCGCAGACTTCGACATCCTCAGCGCCACCGAACGCGAGATCGATGACAGCCTGGATCTGGTCGCGATCGCGGTGAGGCCGTGACCGAAAAGCCTTCGGTGCCGGGTCTGTTCACCCTGGTTCTGCACACCCATCTACCCTGGCTGGCCCACCACGGCCGCTGGCCGGTCGGCGAGGAGTGGCTCTACCAGTCCTGGTCGGCGGCCTACCTGCCGCTGATGCGGGTGCTGCGGACGCTGGCCGCCGAAGGCCGCCGCAACCTGCTCACCCTCGGGGTGACGCCGGTGGTCGCGGCCCAGCTCGACGACCCGTACTGCCTCGACGGCATGCACCATTGGCTGGCGAACTGGCAGCTGCGCGCCACCCAGGCCACGACGCTGCCGGATCTGCGTGACTTCGGCCGGCACGAGTGCGCCAAGGCCGAGCAGGCGCTCGACGATTTCGCGCTGCTGTGGCGCCACGGCGCCAGCCCCTTGCTGCGCGAGCTGACCCAGGCCGGCACCGTCGAGATGCTGGGCGGCCCGCTGGCCCACCCGTTCCAGCCGCTGCTGGCGCCGCGGTTGCGGGAGTTCGCGCTGCGGGAGGGCTTGGCCGACACCCGGGCGCGGCTGGCGCAGCGCCCCACCGGGATCTGGGCGCCGGAGTGCGCCTATGCCCCCGGCATGGAGGCCGGTTACGCGGCGGCCGGAGTGACGCACTTCATGGTCGACGGGCCGTCGCTGCACGGCGACACCGCGCTGGGCCGACCGGTCGGTGACTCGGGAGTGATCGCGTTCGGTCGCGACCTGCAGGTCAGCTACCGGGTCTGGTCGCCCAAGTCGGGCTATCCGGGCCACGGCGCCTACCGGGATTTCCACACCTACGACCATCGCACCGGGCTGAAGCCGTCACGGGTCACCGGCCGCAACGTCGAACCGGAACACAAGGCGCCCTACGACCCGCAGCGCGCCGAGGCCGCCGTCGACACCCACGTCGCCGATTTCGTCAAGGTGGTCCGCACCCGGCTGCAGGACGAATCGGAACGAATCGGCCGGCCCGCCCATGTGATCGCCGCCTTCGACACCGAGCTGTTCGGCCACTGGTGGCACGAGGGACCGCAGTGGCTGGCCCGGGTGTTGCGGGCGCTGCCGGAGGCCGGGATTCGCGTCGGCACACTGTCGGACGCGATCGACGCCGGGTTCGTCGGGGACTCGGTCGAGCTGCCGCCGAGCTCGTGGGGCTCGGGCAAGGACTGGCAGGTGTGGTCCGGGGAGAAGGTCGCCGACCTGGTGCAGCTCAACAGCGAGGTGGTCGAGACCGCGCTGGGCGCCGTCGACAAGGCCATGGCGGCTGCCGCCACGCCGTCGGGGCCGAGTCCGCGCGACCGCGTCGCCGACCAGATTCTGCGGGAGGCGTTGCTGACGGTGTCCAGCGACTGGCCGTTCATGGTGAGCAAGGACTCCGCCGCCGAGTACGCCCGCTACCGCGCGCAGTTGCACGCCCACGCCACCCGGGAGATCGCCGACGCGCTGGCATCCGGGCACCGCGACGCGGCCGAACGGCTGGCCGAGGGCTGGAATCGGGCCGACGGTCTGTTCGGCGCGCTGGATGCCCGTAGGCTGCCACGGTGACCCCCCTCCCGCGCGCGCGTGCGTGTCCCCGGCCCGACACGCCGCGAGACGACCGGTTTTGCGCACGCTCGCGCCGACCTCAACGACGAGGACAAGCCACGTGAAGATCCTGATGGTGTCGTGGGAATACCCGCCGGTCGTGATCGGCGGGCTGGGCCGGCACGTCCACCACCTGTCCACCGCGCTGGCCGCCGCCGGGCACGACGTCGTCGTGCTGGCCAGGCGCCCGTCGGACACCGACCCGAGCACCCACCCCTCGTCGGACGAGATCAGCGAGGGCGTACGGGTCGTCGCCGCGGCCCAGGACCCGCACGAGTTCTCCTTCGGCGACGACATGATGGCCTGGACCCTGGCAATGGGGCACTCGATGGTGCGTGCCGGGTTGTCGTTGAAGGTCGACGGCGGCCAGACATTGTGGCGACCCGATCTGGTGCATGCCCACGACTGGCTGGTGGCCCACCCCGCGATCGCGCTGGCGGAATTCTATGATGTGCCATTGGTTTCCACGATCCACGCTACGGAGGCCGGGCGCCACTCCGGCTGGGTGTCCGGTCCGCTGAGCCGTCAGGTGCACGCGGTGGAATCGTGGCTGGTCCGTGAATCCGACTCGCTGATCACCTGTTCGGCCTCGATGCGCGACGAGATCACCGACCTGTTCGGACCCGGGCTGGCCGAAACCACCGTGATCCGCAACGGGATCGACGCCGCGCGGTGGCCGTTCGCCCGCCGCGAGCCGCGCACCGGACCACCGGAACTGCTGTTCGTCGGGCGGCTCGAATACGAGAAGGGCGTACACGACGCGATCCAGGCGCTGCCGCGGATCCGCCGGGCCCACCCGGGCACCACGCTGACCGTCGCCGGTGACGGCACCCAGCAGGACTGGCTGACCGAGTGCGCCCGGAAACATCGGGTACTCAAGGCAACCCGGTTCGTGGGGCGGTTGGACCACGACGAATTGCTGGCCATGCTGCACCGGGCAGACGCAGCCGTGCTGCCCAGCCACTACGAGCCGTTCGGCCTGGCCGCACTCGAGGCCGCGGCCGCCGGGACCCCGCTGGTCGCATCGAACGTCGGCGGGCTGGGTGAGGCCGTCATCGACGGCGACACCGGGATGTCGTGCCCGCCGCGCGACGTGCCCGCGCTGGCGGCGGCGGTGTGCGCGGTGCTCGATGACCCGGCCGCGGCCCAGCAGCGCGCCATGGCCGCCCGCGACCGCCTCAGCGCCGACTTCGACTGGCACACCGTCGCCGACGAGACCGCACAGGTGTACCTGGCCGCCAAACGCCGCGAGCGCGAGCCGCAGCCGCGCCGACCGATCATCGAGCACGCGCTCCCCGACAGGTAACCCTCGGCGTGTGGGACCGCATCTCGGCCGGAGTCACGCACCGTGGTTCGTGGCTGCTGACGCTGGTCATCCTCACGGCATCGGCCGCGCTGATGGCGGTGGGCGGTCACAGCGCCGACGCCACCGCGTCGCCGGAACTGCTGCCCGGCTCCTCGGAGTCCGCCGCCGTCGCCGCGGCGCAGCACGACTTCCCGCAGGGCGAGCAGGCCGCCGCGATCCTTGTTGCCACCCGCCAAGACGGTTCAGCCCTGACACCGGCCGACCTGGCGGCCGTCGGACAGGCCCGCGACCGGATGCAGCGGGTCCCGCAGGCGCTGCCCGGCGGGCCCGCCCCGGTGCCGGTCTCCGCCGACGGCCACGCCGCGATCGCCACCGTGCAACTCAGCAGCTCGCTGTCGGGCTTCGAGCTACGCGACGCGGTGCAGGCGCTGCGGTCGGCGGTGAGCGACGGACTGCCCGGTCAGCTCACCGCCCACGTCACCGGTGGTCCGGCCTTCGGCGCCGATATCGCCGACGCCTTCTCCGGCGCCAACGTCACACTGCTGGCGGTGACCGCCCTGGTGGTCGCCGTGCTGTTGATCGTCACCTACCGCTCACCGGTGCTGTGGCTGTTGCCGCTGCTGGCCGTCGCGCTCGCCGATCGGGTCGCCACCGTAGCGGGCGGGGTGATCGCCGAGGCGGCGGGGGTGAGCTTCGACGGCTCGACGTCCGGGATCACCAGCGTGCTGGTGTTCGGCGCCGGTACCAACTACGCGCTGTTGCTGATCTCCCGGTATCGCGAAGAGCTGCGGCTGGCACCCGATCACCGTGTTGCGCTGCGCGCCGCGGTGCGTGCCGCCGGCCCGGCGATCGTTGCCAGCAACGCCACCGTGGTACTGGCGCTGCTGACCCTGATCGCGGCGAGCATTCCCAGCACCCGCAGCCTGGGGATCTGCGCGGCCTGCGGGCTGGTGGTGGCGGCGGTGTTCGTGCTGCTCGTGCTTCCCCCGCTGCTGGCGTTGTGCGGGCGCAACGTCTTCTGGCCGTTCATTCCCCGCATCGGCGACGGCCCGGCCACCACCAGCTGGCGGCGGATCGCCGAGGCGGTGGGCCGCCGGCCGGTCCCGGTCTGCGCGGTCGCGGTGGTGGCGCTGGCGGTCTTGACCACCGGGCTGCTCGGTACCCGAATCGGCCTGTCGCAGACCGAGCAGTTCCGGGTTCGCGCCGACTCGGTGACCGGCTTTCAGACGCTGGCGGAGCATTTCCCCGGCGGCGCCTCGGACCCCACGGTCGTCATCGGTTCCACCGCCCGCACCGCACCGCTGCGAGAGGCCATCACCAGGGTGGCCGGGGTGACGTCGGCGGCTCCCACCGGGCTGTCGCCGGCCGGTTTGACCCGGTGGTCGGTGGTGATCGACGCCGCACCGTCCACCGCCCGGGCATTCGACACCGTTACGGCGCTGCGGGATTCGGTCCGCGCCGCCGACCCCGGGGCACTGGTCGGCGGCGCCGACGCCCAGGCGCTCGACATCCGCGACGCCGCCGACCGCGACCGTCGGGTGCTGATCCCGGCGATCCTGACGGTGGTGCTGGTGGTGCTCTACGTACTGCTGCGGGCCGCGCTCGCCCCACCGGTCCTGGTCGCCGCGACCGTGCTCAGCGCGCTGGCCGCACTGGGCCTGGGCGGCTGGGCCAGTATTCACCTGTTCGGCTTCCCCGCGCTCGACAACGGCACCCCGCTGTTCGCGTTTCTGTTCCTGGTCGCACTCGGTGTCGACTACACCATCTTCCTGGTGACCCGCGCCCGGGAGGAGACCGCCGGACAGGGCACCCGCGAGGGCATGGTGGCCGCGGTCGCCGCCACCGGTGGGGTGATCACCAGCGCGGGAATCGTGCTGGCCGCGGTGTTCTGCGTGCTCGGTGTGCTGCCGCTGATCGTGCTGACCCAGTTGGGCATCATCGTGGGCGTCGGCATCCTGCTGGACACCTTCGTGGTCCGCACCCTGGTCATCCCGGCGCTGTTCAGCCTGATCGGCGACCGCATCTGGTGGCCGTCGATGCCCGCAGCGTCTACAAAGACGCCAGATACCGCACCCGGTCCGCGATAACCCGTTGCGACACATCGGTATCGGGTGCCAGCAGATCGAACGCGTGCGGGCAGCCCGGGTACACGTGCAACTCGACGGGCACTCCTGCGGCCAGCAACCGCTGTGCGTATCTGACGTCCTCCCGCGCGAAGATGTCCAGCCCGCCGACGTCGAGGTAGGCCGGCGGCAGACCGGTCAGATCATCGGCGCGAGCCGGCGCGGCATAGCCGTCCGCGGCCCCACCGGCCAGCAGTGCACTCCAGCCGGTCGCGTTGTCGTCGTAGCTCCATGTCAGCAGCGCGCCGTCGGCCGAGCCGCCATCACCGGTCCGGTCGTCGAGCATCGGGTAGATCAGCAGCTGGGCGGCGATCGACGGCCCGCCGCGGTCGCGCGCCAGCAGGCACACCCCCGTCGCCAGCCCCCCACCGGCACTGTCGCCCATCACGGCCAACCGGGACGCATCGACGCCCAGTTCGTCGGCGTGGCCGGTCAGCCAACGCAGTGCCGCATAGCAGTCCTGTAACGGCACCGGATGCGGGAATTCCGGGGCGACCCGGTAATCGACGACCAGCATCGGTACTCCGGAGGCGGCGACGTAGCCACGCACCACCGCGTCATAGAGCCCACCGAGGCGCTCCCAGTCCAGGATCATCCCGCCGCCATGCAGGTAAAGCGCCGCACTGCCCGGCTGGTCGGCGCCGGTCCGCCGATACCAGCGCAGCCCGATCGCGGTGCCATCGTGATCCACCGAGAACTCTTGCGTCACGACGCCGGTGATCGGCGGCCGCGACGCCAGCACCTGGTTGAACATGTGGCCCGCGTTGCGCCGGCGGGTCATGACGTCGCCGACCGCCGGCGGCGGCACATCGGGCGCGTCTTCGCGCAGGGCCAGCAACGCCGCGAGCACCTGCGGGTCGGGGGGCCCGCCCATCAGCGCACCGCCCGGCGAACGGCGATCGAAGTCGGCAGCGGCGCAATCCATTGAGTGATCATGTCGTGCGCTACCGTAACGCCGAGGAGGTGACCGGTCCGTCCCATGCCGCTATTGAGCGCCCTGCGCCTGAACATGACCAATATCCCCGGCGCCGGGCACGCCCAGCGCTACCGGGCGGCACTGGAGATGGCGTCCTACGCCGATGCCCACGGGGTGACCGCGGTCGGCTGCGAAGAGCATCACCTCGCGGCAACCGGCTGGTTGCCCTCCCCGCTGCTGATGGCCGCCGCCGTCGCCGGTTGCACACAGCGGATCCGGATCAGCGTCGGAGCACTGCTGGTGCCGCTGTACGACCCGGTCCGCCTCGCCGAGGACATCGCGGTCCTCGACCAGCTGTCCACCGGACGCGTCAGTTACGTGACCGGCGTCGGCTATCGCCCAGCCGAATACCATGCCGTCGGAAAGGATTTCCGGCGACGCGGACGGCTGATGGACGAGTGCTTGGCGGTGCTGTTACAAGCGTGGGGCGACGATCCGTTCCCGTTCAACGGCCGACTGATCGATGTGACACCCAAGCCGTACACCCGGCCGCACCCGGTGTTGTTCGTCGGCGGCATGAGCGTCGCGGCTGCCCGGCGCGCGGCCCGGTTCGGATTGCCGTTCTCACCGCCGATGCCGATGCCCGAGCTCGACGCGGTCTATCAGGCCGAGTTGGCGCGAAACGGCAAGCAGGGGTTCGTCTTCAGCCCCCAGAACGGCAACACCGTCACGCATCTGAGCACCGATCCGGACCGGACGTGGGCCCGCTGCGGTGACTTCTTCCTCTACGAAGCACGTGAATACAGCTCCTGGGCCGTGCCGGAAGTGCCGCGCCCCAACGAAAGTCCGGCGGGTACCGTCGCCGAGTTGCGCGCGGCCGGCACGGTGGAGGTGTTGACACCGGAGGAACTCATCGCGCAGTGCCGCGACGGACGCCCCGGGGTGACCCTGCATCCGCTGATCGGCGGCCTGCCGCTCGAGGAGGGATGGGAGAGCCTGCGGCTGCTGGTCGAGCAGGTGCTGCCCGAGCTGCAACGCTGATATCTGAGTCCTGAGCCTCAGGCCTGGGGTGCAGCCACCCCGAGCCGGTCAGCACCCCAGCTGCGCTGGATATATCCCAGTACCCGATCCAATTCGGTCTGGGTGACGGCGGCCCGCTCGCCGGGTTCCAGCGGATCGAAGTGGAAGATGTAGAGCCGCGACGCGAACTGGTCGAACGGCAGCGACGCCTCGCCGAAGCGTTCACCATGTCCGGCGGTGCTCACCACCACGCCGTCGCCCCAGTCCTGTCCGCTGTCGTTGTTGGGGTTGTAGAAGTAGACGCGCATGGTGCCCTCGGGGTCCAGGCTCACCCGCAGCACGGTGATCGCATGCCATCCCACGAAGCGTGCGGAGCTGTCGGTCACGGCGATGCCGGCCGGCTGCGGGTGGATCAGCGGTTGGTTGCCGTTGTAGAACGGGTGGTAAGCGGCGTAGAAGTGCCGCAGAAACCCGTCCAGGTCAACCAGATTGCCGGTCTCGACATCGACGTTGATGCGAAAGCCCCGCCCCGACCACCAGCCGTGGAACTCCGGGTTGACCCACCGGTGCGGGTCGCCGTCGCGACCGACGCAGCGCCGGAACATCTCCGCATAGATGCGGTCCAGGTGCGGCACCACCAGCAACGACACCGGGTCGAGGTCGACGGGAAGATGCGGGGCCACTCCCTCACCGCTGTCGCTCGACGAGATCGACTGTCCCTCGAAGTGCATGACGATCTCGTCGTCGCGCGCCGCCCATGCGATGGTCTGCAGCAGATAATCGGGATCGTTGTAGGACCACATCGACAGGGCACGCGCCGCTTGGCAGGTCGGGTTGTCGCCCTGCCCGACGCCCAGCGGCAGCCCGAGCATCGACAACGTCCCGGCCAGCAGCCAGGTGTGCGGATCCTGCGCCGGCCCGAACACCTGGGTGAGCCGCTGCCGGGACTGTTTGGAGATCGGCAGCGCCAGTTGGCGCCACAGCGACGGTGCGACCGGCGGCTGGTAGAGGATGCCGCGTTCCAGCAGCAGTGCCAGCCCGTAGATGCACTGCGCGGTCTCGACATGCACGGCGCCCGAGATCAGGCTGTGCACCAGGTCGTGGAAGCACAGCAGGCTGTCGCGGCCGGTGCTGGACAGGCCCAGCGCCTCGGCGATCAGGTAGTCGCTCTTCTCCAGCAGGAAACGCAGCAGCACCGCGTGGTAGGGCGACACCAACCCGGTGTCGTGCATCGACCGCGCGAAGCCGGCGGCCTCGTACTGCAGGGTCGGTTCGTCCATCGATTCCAGCCGGCTGCGATACACCTGCACCCCGGGGTCCTCGCGGCAGCCGTCGGTGGTGCCGTACAAGCTGGTGATCAGCCGGTCGGTTCCCACCGCACCGCTGCCGAGGTCGATGCCCGGATCGGCGCGCACGATCGAGATCTGGGTGATCATCGCCTTGATCTGGTCGACCTGGATGGGCCGCTGCCGCAGGATCCGCCAGATCTCGTCGACCAGCCGGTCGAGCACGCCCTCATAACCGATCTCGTCGACCAGATAACCGAACAGTCCCCGGGTCAGCCCCGCCATCCGGCCCTGCAGTTCGCGCTCCGCTTCGGTCGGCGGGGTCAGCAGCAGCGACAGGTTGATCGCCAACACCTGCGCGAGATGATGGCGCGCCTGTTCCGCGGTGATCAGCGGATGAACGTATTCGTCGTTGGCGACCGCCAGCAGGCGCAGTTCGTTGACCGCCTCCAGCACCACGGTGTCCGGGTTGGTACTACGCAACGAACCGGTGGTCAGCACCGGCAGCAGGGTGCGCGGCGACGCCCAGTCCGTGCCGAGGAACACCCCGGCCTCCTCCAGGGCCGCGCTACGGGCCCGTACCGCGGCGTAACCGCCCGGTTGCAACAGCACCAGCCGAAGCCCATCCAGGACGCGGCGCAGTCGCTCGGGCTTGCCCACCGTGCCGGCCTCCGCCAGCGCCCTGGTCGCGTCGTCGAGCCTGCTCAGGCGGCTTTGCAGGGTCGCTGCCTCGCCGTTCGTCCGGCCCTCGGGTGAATTCCCAGTCACAACGGGTTCCTCACGTGCGTGCCGCCGCGTCAGACGTAGAAGTCGAGCTCTTCTTGTCGCTTGAGCAACCGCCGCATCTCATACGGATCCTCACCGAAGAAGTAGACCAGACCCCAGTGGGTGCCGAATGCGGTGCGCTTGGTGACAGTCTCTTCGAGCGGTGCGGTGAGTTCGTGCGATTCGAAGTATTGGTGATCCTCGGTCTCCTCGGGGATCGCGAGCGTGCTGACCACGCGGCGGCGCGGATACACCCCGAAACAGCCCGCGTGCCCGTCGGCGTCGACGATTTCGCGCGGGAAGAACTGCTCGAGTTCGTCCTCGGTGGTCTTCGGGTCGAACGTCAGCACCAGGGCCTGGTAGCCGTTGAACCCGTAGACGCGCTCCAACAGTTCGAAGACCTTGAAGCCCGGCGGCCGGTAGGCGACCTCACCGAAGTACATCTCCCCGTCACTGGTCACGAAGTACTCGGGGTGGACGAAGCCGAAATCGATGTCGAACGTCTTGATCAATTTCTCGATCTGAGCGGTGATCTGGGGACGGTAGCGTTCCAATTCCGGCGATGCCGGCACAAACACCGAATAGCCGAGCGTGACATATTCCGAAATGTTGAGAAAGCGGATCTTTCCATTGTGCACCCACGCTTCGACGGCGAATTCCCAGCCGTCGAGATGCGATTCCATCAGCGCCGGGAACTCCTCGTCCGGAATCGAGTCGATGTCGTCGGGGGCGCGAATCACCCGGTGCCCGAGGCAGCCGGCCTTGTCGAAGGCCTTGAAATGGATGGGATCATTGGGGTCGCCGTCGAGTTTGAGCAACGTCTGGTTGACCCGCTTGAGGAACCGGATGACGTCATCGCGGTCGTGGGCCTCCTCGAAGATGCCGACCCGGATCCCGCCCAGTTGAGCACGGCGCTTCATCAGCGATTTATCTCGCAACAGCATGGCTTGGCCGAGCAGTCGCGGATTGTCCAGCAGGACGGAGTTGATGGCCCCCGCCCATTCGACGGTCTCCTCGAAGAGCGGGATCGCCACGTCGACGCCGCGCTCCTTGAGCGTTTCGGCGATCTCCATCGATCGCTCATTGAGCCGCTCGAAATTCCAGGCGATATATGGAATCTCGTGTTGTCGGCAGTATTCTTCGGCCCAATCCGGCGCCACGACCACGTATCGCCGGTCAAAACGGTCCACCGCGTCGATGGCGTTCAAACTCCAACCGAGTAACGCGATATAGCCCTTGTCCGGATTCCGGCGCTTTTCCGAGGTCCGCTCAGCTGAGATCGTCGCGGAAGTCTGCAAAATCCCTCCATTACTTCGGGTTTGCTGCGTGCGCTTTCGCATCCACGGTACCTGCCGGGCGAGGGTACGCACCCGCCCCGGCAGCGGGCCCCGGAGCTCCGCGGCCGACCACGGGCGAGCTCCGACGGCCGCCAAACGGTGGCGATCCCGGCGATCCCGCCGGATCAGCCGAGCGTCAGCGCGCCGCCTTCTTGCGTTCGATGTCGGCCAGCGCGGCGGCCAGCTCGGCCCGCTCGGCGGCCGACGTCTCCCACGCCAGCTTGCGGTTCTTGACCACCTTGGCCGGCGCTCCCACCGCGATCGAGTAGTCCGGGATGACACCCTTGACCACCGCGTGGGCACCGAGCACGCAGCCGCGGCCGATGCTGGTCTCGCGCAGGATGGTGACCTTGGCGGCGATCCAGGTGTCCGGCCCGATCCGCACCGGGCTCTTGACGATGCCCTGGTCCTTGATCGGCACGTTGATGTCGTCCATCTTGTGGTCGAAGTCGCAGACGTAGCACCAGTCGGCCATCAGCACCGAGTCCCCGAGCTCGATGTCCAGATAGGTGTTGATGACGTTGTCGCGGCCCAGCACCACCTTGTCACCGAAGCGCAGCGAGCCTTCGTGGGCGCGGATGGTGTTCTTGTCGCCGATGTGCACCCAGCGGCCGATCTCCATGTACGACATCTCCGGGGTGGCCTGGATCTCCACGCCCTTGCCGAGGAAGACCATGCCGCGGGTGATGATGTGCGGGTTGGCGAGCTTGAACTTCAGCAACCGCCAGTAGCGCACCAGATACCACGGCGTGTAGGCCCGGTTGGCCAGCACCCAGCGCAGCGAGGCCAGCGTCAGGAACTTGGCCTGACGCGGATCCCGCAGGCGCGAACCGCGCCAGCGTTTGTGGATCGGAGCACCCCACATGGTCGTCATGGCCGGAAAGCCTACGCGAGGTGGTTCCGCTCACGCGCTACCCTCACCTGGACTCGTTCACCAGGGATTGGGGATTGCCACTGTGTTGCGGCGACGTGGTGTCCTGGCGACCATGCTGGCAGCGGTGACGGCGGCAACACCGGCGCTGGGTGGTTGCGCCAATACCGACTCGTGGGTGGAGGCTGCTCCGGCAGCGGGCTGGCCCGCCCAGTACGCCGACGCCGCCAACAGCAGCAACACCGCCACCGCGGGGGCGACCGACCTGCAACTGGACTGGACCCGCTCGGTCAAGGGCGAGTTGGGCGCCGGGCCCGCGGTGGGTGCTCACGGCTGGCTGGTGCTCAACGCGCAGACCGAGGACGGTTGTTCGCTGATGCAGTGGGAGAACGCCGAGCACGGCAGGCAGCGCTGGTGCACCCGGCTGCATCAGGGCGGCGGATTCTTCGGTCCGCTCATCGACGGCTTCGACAACGTCTACGTCGGCCAGCCGGGGGCGATGTTGTCGTTTCCGCCGACCCAGTGGATTCGCTGGCGTGCCCCGGTGATCGGGATGCCCTCGACGCCGCGGATTCTCGGCGACGGTCTGTTGCTGGTGGTGACCCACCTGGGTCAGGTGTTGGTGTTCGACGCCCACCGCGGAGCCGTCGTCGGCACGCCACTGGACCTGGTGGACGGCGTTGACCCCACCGACTTCCGCCGGGGTCTGTCGGACTGCGACGCCGCCCGGCCGGACTGCCCGGTCGCGGCCGCACCCGCCTTCTCGGCGGCGAGCAACACCGTGGTGGTGAGCCTGTGGCAGCCGGGCGCCGACGAGTCCGGACTGGTGGGCATCAAGTACCACCCGGGCGGCACCCCATTGCTCACCCAGGAGTGGACCAGCGATGCGGTCGCCGCCGGGGTGCTGGCCAGCCCGGTGCTGTCCGCCGACGGTGCCACCGCCTACATCAACGGACGCGACCAGCGGCTGTGGGCGATCAACGCGGCCGACGGCAAGGCGAAATGGTCGGTGCCGCTGAAGTTCCTGGCCCAGACACCGCCGGCGGTGACCCCCGGTGGGCTGATCGTGGCGGGCGGCGGGCCGGAGACCGAACTGGTCGCCTTCGCCGATCGCGGTGACTACGCCGAGCAGGTGTGGCGCCGTGACGATGTCACGCCGCTGTCGTCGTCGAGCCTGGCCGGAAAGGTCGGGTACACCGTTGCCGCCGGCACCAGCGTCGGCCCGGCCGGCTTGTCACTGCTGGTGTTCGATCCCGACGACGGCCACAGCGTCAACAGCTATCCGCTGCCCGAATCGCGCGGCTTCCCGCTCGGGGTGTCGGTGGGCCGCGACCAACGGGTGGTGGTTACCACCAGTGCCGGTCAGGTCTTCAGCTTCGCCCCGGTGTAGCGGCCGCTCAGATCGCCAGCGCCGGTAACGCGGTGCGCGGCACCTTCACCGAGGTGGCGCCGGCGCTCATCGGCAGCAGTTCGCCGGGCGCGAAGTAGAAGATCACCTCGTCGTTGGTGATGGCGAAGTTCTGGTAGTGCGCGGGGTCCATCCCCGAACCCGAGGAGATCAGGATCGCCGGCACCCCGGTCTGGCGCTCGAGGTCTCGTTGCACCACCGGAAAAATCGTGTCCAGCGGCTTGCTGCCCGGCGCGAACAGCGTGTCGAAGGTGATCGGCTTGCGCGCCGCCAGGTCGTAGTTGAAGGACTGATACCAGGTGGAAGGCTGTGGGCCGCCGAGATCCTGGAAGATCTTCAGCACGACGCTCTGCGTGCCCTTGGGCGGCTGGCCGGAACGGTGCTGTTCGGAGATGGCGTCCATCTCGTACGGCATGTCGCGCCCGCCGGGCGACTTGGCCACCGTCAGGAACCCGTCGCGGTTCTGCACCAGGTAGTCGGTCAGCGTCTGCTGATCGGGGTAGTCGATCGGAAACTTCATGTCCAGCGTGTAGTTGGCGGTCGAGGCGTGGACGTGGCACAGCTGCCCGGACTCCACCGACCCGCCCAGTTCGGCACAGGACGAGGTCGCCAGCGCCGACGGCATATTCGCCATGCCCAGCCAACCGCCCACCGCCCCGCCCGCCAATAGGGCGGCCACCAGAATGCGCATTGTTCGGTTCGTCTCGCTTTGTGTCGACTTGCCGCGGCAAGCAGGAATGGCCCGAAGTCGATAGCCTACCGGGCCAGTCAGCGGGACGGCTGGCAGACGAACGCAATCGGCCGAGCCGCAGTCCCCGACCCGATCCGGGTGATCACGACCGATAGCCGCAGCCGGCCGCGCAACCGCAGCCGGCGCCGTAGCCCATCGGGATCGGCTTGCACGTCACGGACGCCGCGCACCAGGATCTCCAGTGCGCCGCAGCCGTGTGCGACCAGCGCCTGACGAAGACGTTTCTCGCTGTAGGGCAGTTCCTCGAGCACCTCGAATCCGCGTATCCCATCCGGCAACAGGTCGCCGGACAGGTAGGCGATGTCGGGATCGAGCTGCCACAGCCCGTGGCGGGTTGCGTACTGGCGGACCAGCCCGGCCCGCACCACCGCGCCGTCCGGGTCGATGATCCAGCGGCCCGCCGGCCGCACGTCGCAGTCGTCCGGGTCGGCGTCGGTGAGCTGCTCGCCGCGGTCCAGGATCGTGGCGCGGCGACGAACGCCGGGCGCGGCCAGCCCGGGCGACCACAGGCAGGCCTCGCGTACCGAGTCCCGCCACGAGGTGACTTCGATTTCGCCCTGAAACCCGAGCATCCTGATTTTGTCGAAATCGATTCCGGGAGCAGTCTTTACAACCAGGTCCCGGCCGGCGTAGACCTCCAGCAATCGATCCAGGGCGGGCTGATAGTCGGCCGGGTCGAAGCGGCGGCGCCCGCCGCCGCGACGGCCCGGGTCGGCCAGCACCACCGCGTCGCGGGTGACCGGCGTCAGCGCGTCGGCGCGAACCAGGGCTATCCCGCCGAGTCCATGCGGCGGTCCCAGCTTCGCCCCTCCTCCGTCGAGCCTCGCTGAACCGCCGAGGTTGTGCCGCGCCATCGCCAGCCGCACCGGATCGAGATCGCCGCCCAGCACCCGATCGGTCAGCTCGGTCAGCGCTGCCAGTTCGGTGCCGATCGAGCAGGTCACGTCGTGCACGACGGCATCCGGCGCCGCGGTGTTGATCCGGTGCGCCCGGTGCCGCGCCACCGCTGCGGCGCTGGCCTGCTGCAGCGCCTCGTCACTGAACAGCCACTGCGACGTCGCCGGCAGCTCGGCCAGCTTGGCCGCCGCCCGGCGGCGCAGCAGGGTGGTCTCGACCAGGGCGGGGGTGCGGTCGCCGAACCGGGACCGCAGCGCGGCCGTGTCGGCGACGCGGGTGGCGTCGGTCAGCGCGAACCCGGCGACCTCGGCCAGGTCGGCGTTGCCGGCCGCCGAGCTGAGGTAACCGACGTCGTCGGCTTCGAAGCAGAAGCCGGCACTCAGGACGGTTTGACCCCGGTGACCATCACGTTGTAGAACCAGCCCTTCGGCACCACCCGGCGCAGCAGGTTGGCGTCCACCCAGCTCAGCGTCGTCCAGCTGCGGAACGCGAACCTCGCCCAGCCCCAGCCGAGCTTGCCCGGGGGGACGGTCGACTCGAAGGTTCGAACCGGCCAGCCCAGCATGGCGGCGGTGAACTCTTCGCTGGCGGTGCTCACCTGCACCGCTCCGGCATTGGCCGCCATCCGCTCCAAATCCCGCGGTTCGAAGGTGTGCAGGTCCACGATCCATTCCAGGGCCGCCGCGCGCGAGTTCTCGTCGAGTTCTTCCTGCGGCCGGCGCCAGGAGCCCATCCCGGGCAGCTTCATCGCGGCGACCGTGGTCTTCCAGGTCAGGTCGGCCAGCCGGCGCGCGTAGAAGTTGCCGACCGTGGTGGGCTCGCCGGCGAAGACGAATCGGCCGCCGGGCTTGAGCACCCGGACCACCTCGCGCAGCGACAGCTCCACGTCGGGAATGTGGTGCAGCACCGCGTGGCCGACCACCAGGTCGAAGGTGTTGTCCTCGTAGGGAATACCCTCGGCGTCGGCGACTCGGCCGTCGACGTCCAGGCCGAGGTTCTTGCCGTTGCGGGTGGCGACCTTGACCATGCCCGGCGACAGGTCGGTCACCGATCCGCGCCGCGCCACACCGGACTGCATCAGGTTGAGCAGGAAGAACCCGGTGCCACAACCCAATTCCAGCGCCCGGTCGTACAGCGGCTCCGGCCGCGACCGCTCGGATGCGGGCACGATCACGTCGAAGCGGCCGCGCGCGTAGTCGATGCAACGCTCGTCGTAGGAGATCGACCACTTATCGTCGTACTGCTCGGCTTCCCAGTCGTGGTAGAGCACCTGGGCGAGCTTGCTGTCGTGCCGGGCGGCCTCCACCTCTTCGGCGGTCGCGTGCGGGTTCGGCGTCGGTTCCGTACTCATGATCGGTCAGCCTAAAGCCTGATTGCCGGACCGGCGAAGTCGGGCGCAGCGAGGTCACCGCCACGCCGGGGCCCGCCGCCTGCGGTTCAGCCCGCCAGGGTCGCCAGCGCGTCGCCGATGACGTCACCGGTGTCCGCGGCGCTGCCGCCGGTGGCGTCGCCCATGGCTGCGGTGACGGTGTCGATCACCGCCTGTGGGAACCCGGTGAACGCCGCGACCACGTCGGTGAAGCCGGTCTGCAGTGCGGCGGTGATGTCGGCCGAGTCGCCGCCCTGGATGGCCTCCCACAGGTGCCACAGCGCGATCTGCGGCGCGGTGATCAGGTCGCGGAAGTCGACGAACAACCCGGTGAACAGGTCCGGGGTCGCAGACACCGCTATGCCGTCCCAGCTGACCAGCGTCCAACCGTCGGTGGGGTTGCCCTCGAGGACGGCCTGGCCACCGTTGGGCGGCGGCCCGCCGTTTTCGAGCACCGTCTGAATGATCGGCCAGACATCCGGGTTCTTGACGTTCATCAGAATCCAGATGGCGATAACACCGCCACTGGAATATGCCACGTCGGTCATCGGCCCATCGCCGGCAATGGTGTTGTTGTAGATCGTGTCGACGGCGCTGGAGATCTGATCCTGGAACACCACCCCGTTGTATGCGGTGCCGGGCTCCGAGACGAAGAGGTTGCCCAGAATCCACGACGCCATCGGCAAGAAAAAGGAGGCTTCGGTGATCAGATTGCGGGGCTGGTCCTCGAACAGCCCGGCGGGGATCTCGTTGAGGTCCGAGAGCACCTGCACATCCGGCATCCCCGGCAACAGGGCCAGCGCGGCTGCGGACTCCTGGGTCCGGACGAGTTCTGAGGCGTAGATGCCGGCGATACCGCCGGGGAACTCGTTTTGGATGGCGGCGGCGACGTCGTGCGCCTGCTGCTCGCCCAGCGCGGTGAGGTGAGCACCGGGCGGCAGCGTGCCGAGAATGTTGTTGAGATCGTCGGTCGATTGCCCGTGCCGCACCAGATCCAGCGTGATGTCCTCGGCGGCCAGCGCGATGTCGAAGGCGCGTGCGGACGGCGGCGGCGCCACCGGTATCGCGGTGACGATCCCGGCACCAGCCAATGCGATGCCCACACCGATCCACCGATAGCTGATAAGTCGCTGCATGCTCAGCCTCCCCCCGGAGTGAAGCGATGTGACCGCTCTCACGGTACTCACGTTGCGATCAGCTGAGCAATGCCTGTTCTCGGCGAATTCGACAGCTCCGGTTCAGCCCGTCCTGATACGAAGCCGGGCGCAGCGGGGTTACCGCTGCGCCCGGACTCTCGGGTGCCTCAGCCCGCCAAGGCTGCCAGCGCGTCGCCCAGCGCGTCGGCTGCGCTGCTACCGGCGGTGTCGTCCATGGCTCCGGTGATGGTGTCGATCACCGCCTGCGGGAACGCCGTGACCGCGGCTAACACATCGTTGAAGCCGGTCTGCAGCGCGGCGGTGATGTCGGCGGGGTCGCCGCCCAGGATGGCCTCCCAGATGTGCCAGCCGGCCATCTGCGGCGCGACCATCAGGTCGCGGAAGTCCACGAACAGCCCGGTGAGCAGGCCCGGGTTCTCCGCCACCTCGGTTCCGTTCCAGCTGACCAGCGTCCAGCCGTCGGTCGGGTTGCCCTCGATCACGACCTGGCCGGTGTTGGGCAGAATGCCTTGCAGCAGCGACTGGAAGTAGAGCTCGAAGTCCGGATTCTTGACGTTCATCATGACCCAGGTGGAGATCGACGCGGCATGCGAGAACGCCACGCTGCTGAAGCCGCCGTCGGCGTCGGTGGCGCCGTTGTTGTAGATCTGCTCGACGGCGTCACCGAACCGGTCCTGGAACGCCATGCCGTTGGGGTCGATCGTCGAGCCCAGCTGCGGCACCCAGTACTGGCCGAACATCCACGACAGCGGGCCCACCAGGTACAGCAGCGCCATCAGCTGATTGTCCTGCGAGGTGCCCTCGAGGATCCCGGCGTTGAGTTCGTTGAGCCCCGACAGGATCGACAGCGGGTGGTCCGGCGCACCGGCTGCCGCCAGCCAGTCGGCGGCGGTCTGCTGGGTTCGGATGAACTCCGAGGCGTAGACCCCGTCGTAGAAGCCCGGGTCGGCCAGGTGCTGCGGGTTGTCGGGGTCGGCGAGGAAGGCGGCCTGCTCGGCGCCTTCGGCCGTGATCGGCGCCCCCGGGGGCAGTGTCCCGATGATGCCTTCCACATTGTCTTCGGACTGGCCGTGCCGCACCAGGTCGAGCACCATGTCGACGGCGGTCAGCTCGATGTCGGTCACGGCGATGTCCGGCAGCGGTCCAGCGATCGGGACGACCGGGGCGGCGGCCACCATGCCGGCGCCGACGAGCGCGACTCCGGCGGTGATCCACGGGCGGGTTTGGCGCATGATGATCTTCTCCTTCAGCGAGTCCATCAGATCCGTTACGCTCCGGCGCGTAGCGCAATGCTGTTGCTGAAGTTAACCCGTCGATTTACCTATGTCAATGCTTAAGAGGTTCGAAATTTCCGCACGGTGCAGCTAGCCGCCGAAGGCGTCGGTGAAGGTGTCGACCACTGCCTGCGGGAACGCGCTGATAGCAGCGACGACCTGTTCGAACCCGGTCTCCAGCGCGGCGGCGATCTCGGCTTGATCGCCGCCTTGGATCGCCTCCAGGATGTGCCAGGTAGCGATCTGCGGCGCCGTGGTCAGATCCCGCCAGTCGACGAACAAGCCGGTGAGCAGGTCCGGGGTCGCCGACACCTCGTGGCCATCCCAGCTGACCAGCGTCCAGCCGTCAGTCGGGTTGCCCTCGATGACCACCTGGGCGGCGTTGGCCAACGGACTGAGGGTCTTGATCCCCTCGTTGATGACCAGCCACAGATCCGGGTTCTTGACGTTCATCAGCGTCCAGATCGCAATGGTCCCGGCGTGCGCGAACGCCACGCTCGTCGTCGGGCTCTCCGGGTCGGCGATGGTGTTGCCGTAGATGGCCTCGATCGCGTCACTGACGCGGTCGTTGAACACCACGCCGTTGACATCGATCGTCGACCCCAGTTGCGGCATCCAGTACTGCCCCATGATCCACATGACCGGAGCGAAGATGTAGCCGATCTGGGTGAGGATGTTGAGCGGCTCGCCTTCCAGAAAGCCGCCGTGAAGTTCGTTGAGCCCGGCCAACGTGGTGATGTCCATGTTCAGCAGGTCCGCCAGCGGCTGTGCGGTGTCCTGGGCACGGAGAAACTCCGAGGCGTAGATGCCGTCGATCCCGTCCGGGAACGCCGCCTGAATCCCGGGTGCGACGTCGACCGCCTGCTGCTGCCCGAGCGCCGTCAGTGCTGCGCCGGGCGGGATGGTGCCCAGGACGTCCTCGGCGTTGTCCACCGACTCACCGTGGCGCACCAGATCGAGCGTGATGTCCTGGGCGGCGAGCAGGATCTCGGCCGCGGTGGGGATGGTCAGCGGCACCGCGACCGGGTTGACCACCGGACCCGCCGCGACGGCGCTCGCGCTGACGAGCGCGACGGCGCCGGCGATCCAGGGACGGGTGACACCTTGCTGCATTGACGTCTTCCTATCGGCGACACCGCGGACGGGTCCGCGCAACTTAAACGTTGGCTGATAGTAACATGAAAGCAGACCATTTTCCGCGAAGGCGCACAGTGAGCGTCGAAGCGTGAAGAGCCCGGCGAACCGGTCCGGAATTTGAGCCACACAGCCGCCCAGCCCCGTACTAGATGTGAGCCAGCTCACATCGGGTGCTCCGGCGGCTAGGACGGACCGATGCGGCCGTCGATCGCGGATTTGATCGCGGCCAATGCCTGCGACGGGGTGTCGACGAAGCGTCCGGCCCATTTGACCGCCGCGTCATAGACGCCATCGGGGGCCACCATGTCCTCGACCACGCCCAGCGCCAGCGCCTCTTCGGCATCGAAGAACCGTCCGCTGTACGCCAGTTCCTTGGCGCGGCTCGCGCCGATGGTGTGGGCCAGCCGGTCCAGCCCGGCCACCTCGGGGACGAGGCCGGCCAGAATCTCGGTCGCGCCGAACTTGGCGTTGTCGCCGCTGATCCGCCAGTCCGCGGCCAGTGCCAGCGCCAAGCCGCTGCCCAGCGCGTAGCCGGTGACCGCCGCGACCGTCGGCTTGCCGATGGCCGCCACGGCCTGTACGGCCTCATGGCGGACGCGGCCGAACTGCTCGGTCTCGGCGGCGATCAGGGTGCGCAGCTCGGGCACGTCGTCGCCGGCACAGAAGATCTCGTGCCCGCCGAACAACACCACCGCGGCGATATCGTCACGGGTCGACACCTCCACGGCGGCCTCGGTGATCTCCCGGTAGACCTGCCGGGTCAAGGCGTTGGTCGGCGGCCGCGACAGCACCAGGGTGGCAATCCCGGGGGCATCCGATGCGGTGTGGACGGAAACGAATTCGCTCATCCGGGCCACCGTTTGCCGCGCGCCGCGTTGTATCGCTCCGAGTTGAAGAATTCGATCTGCCAGTTGTCGCCGACACGAGCCAGCCCCGGCTGCGTCACCACGATCTCGCGTTCCAGCGCCAGCACATCCTCGACGCTGCGGCCCGCCAGCGAATCGAGTTGAGTCCAGGTCGGCGGCAGCAGGAAGCTGCGACCGGCCGCGAAATCTTCGATCGCGGCTTCCGGGGTGAGCCAGCCGGCTCGGTCGGACTCGGTGTTCTCACCGTCGGCGCGCTGCCCGACCGGCAGTGCTGCCACGAAGAAGTAGGTGTCGTAGCGCCGGGTGCGCTCGGCCTCCGGTGTCACCCAGTTCGCCCACGGCCGCAACAACTCGGCGTGCAGCACCAGGTTCTCGGTGCGCAGGAAGTCGGCGAACGACAACTCGCCGACGGACAGTGCGCGACGGGCGTCGGCGTACACCGACGCATCGGCGACCACGCGCCGCGAGTCGTCGGCGGGTCCGGCGAACAGCACACCGGATTCCTCGAACGTCTCCCGCACCGCCGCGCACACCAGCGCCGCGGCCAAATCGATCTCGACGCCGAAGCGCTGCGCCCACCAGGCCGGCTCCGGCCCGAACCAGGCGACCTCGGCACTGCGATCCCGCTCGTCGACCCCGCCGCCGGGAAACACCATCACGCCCGCGGCGAACTCCATCGCGGCATGGCGGCGCATCAAGAACACGTCCAGGGGTCCGCGCCCGCTCTCCCCGTTGCGCACCAACATCACCGTGGCGGCTGGTCGCGTCGGCAGCGGCGGCGGCTGCGGAGCGCTCATGCGCGCCTCCGATGCGCCGCCCGGCTGCGGGTCCGGCGGGCGAAGTACCGCCCGTCGATGACGTCCAGGGAGATCGACTGGCCGAACGCGGCCGACAGATTCTCGGCGGTCAGCACATCGCTGAGCAGGCCGGCGGCGACGGTGCGGCCTTCGGCCAGCAGCAGGCAGTGGCTGAATCCGATCGGGATCTCCTCGACGTGATGGGTGACCAGCACGATCGCCGGGGCGTCGGGGTCCGCGGCCAGATCCGCCAGCCGGGCGACCAGTTCCTCGCGACCGCCCAGGTCGAGGCCCGCCGCCGGTTCGTCGAGCAGCAGCAGCTCCGGATCGGTCATCAGCGCGCGGGCGATCAGCACCCGCTTGCGCTCACCTTCGCTCAACGTGCCGTAGGTGCGGTCGGCCAAGTGCTCGGCGCCGAGACTTTCCAGCAGGTCGATCGCGCGGTCGTGGTCGACGGCGTCGTAACGCTCCCGCCACCGCCCCAGCACCGCGTAGCCCGCCGAGATGACCAGGTCGAGGACCGTTTCATTGTCCGGTATCCGCTGGGCCAGCGCCGCGGAGCTCAACCCGACCCGGGCGCGCAGCTCGGTGGTGTCGACCCGCCCGAGCTGTTCACCGAGCACGAAGGCGACGCCGGAGGACGGATGTTCGGTGGCAGCGGCGATCCGCAGCAGCGACGTCTTGCCGGCCCCGTTCGGCCCGATGACCACCCAGCGTTCGTCGAGTTCGACCGACCAGTCCAGCGGACCCACCATGGTTCGGCCGTCACGGCGCAGCGAAATCCCCTCGAAGTGGATCAACAGGTCTTGATCGGCCGCTGCGCGGGGGCCGGGGCGTCCGGTGTCGGGCACGGCCCTATGGTGCCGTACCCGGCTCCCTCGGCGACCGACCGGGGTGCCGATGGGCCCGGGAGCACGCAAAAGGCCGGCTTGGCAGGAAGCGGCGTGAGATGTTGTAACTTGCATCACAGTAAGCACATATTCATGTCTCGGCTATCGTTCAGGGGGCCCCCATGGTTCGTGGTTCCGGCGCGGTCGCGGTCGTCCTCACCGGCGCCTGCCTGCTCAGCTCCCCCGCCCCGCCGGCGACCGCCGCCGAGCTGCAGCCGGTTCGGCTCGCCTCCTCGCTGGGCGGCGGTACGGCGCTGATCCTGGGGCCCAGCGGCATCTCGACGCCGAGCCAGGCCTACGCCGATCTCGTCAACGAGTTGTATCTGGCACCGCACGGCTTCACCGGCACCACCGAGATCCTGACCACACCCCAGGGGCTGTACCCGTTCCTGGGCCCGTTCGGCGAGACCCTGGACCGATCACTGGTACAGGGCAACGAGGTCCTCGAAGCGGCGATCCTCGAACAGATCGCCGGTGGCCACGTCGATGCCGACAACCCGGTGGTGGTGTTCGGGTGGTCGCAAAGCGCGGTGATGTCCGCACAGCTCATGCAGCAACTGGCCGACCAGGGTGTACCGAGCGACTACGTCCACTTCGTGCTGCTCGGTGATGAGACCGTTCCCAACGGCGGCATGCTGGCCCGCTTCGATCTGCCGCTCGGGACGAATCCGACCATCCCCAGCCTGGGCCTGACGTTCAGCGGCGCCCAACCGACGACGCTGTTCCCGGCCGACGTCTACACCCACGAGTACGACGGGTTCGCCTCCTTCCCGCAGTACCCGATCAACTTCCTGTCGGTGCTCAACGCCGTGATGGGGATCCTCTTCCAGCACAGCACCTACCTGGGGCTCACCCCCGAGCAGATCGCCGACGCGGTGTTGCTGCCGGTCTCGGGCCCGGACGTGCTGACCGACTACTACATGATCCCGGCGGAGACACTTCCCCTGCTGGCCCCGCTACAGCTGTTGCCGTTCATCGGCGACCCGCTGGTGGACCTGCTGCAGCCGGCACTGCGGGTGCTGGTGAACCTGGGCTACGGCAACATCGAGAACGGCTGGAGTCCAGGCTTTGCCGATGTCCCCACCGGACTGGGTTTCCTGCCGGACGCACATGTGCTGCAACAGGTTCCGCAAGCGCTCGCCGACGGTGTGCAACAGGGGATCACCGACTTCTTCGCCCGGTTGGCCGACCCGGACAACTATGTCTACTCGCTGCCGGCTTGGGCCCAGCAACTGCTCAACGAGGCGGAGTTCATTGCGGGCAGCCAATTCTCGGTGCTGTCCATGGTTCCCACCACCTGGCAGGATCTCTTCGAGACCTTCCCGCCGCACACCGGCATTCCGCCGCTGGACATGCTCAGCGCAGTGTTGTTCACCCTGCCCGAGTACAACTACGAGATCTTCGCCGCCGAACTCGCCGACGGCAACCTGCTCGACGCCATCGGCATTCCGCTGGCCGCCGACCTCGGGCTGCTGCCGCTGATCATCGTCGGCGCGTTGTTCTGAGCCGGTCGGCTACGCGGGCGGGATCTCAACGCGGCGCAACACGCCGTCGTGCGCGTCGGCCGCCTCGATCTCGGCGCGGGTGACGCCCAACAGGAACAGCACGGTGTCCAGATACGGGTAGCTCAACGAGGCATCGGCGACCTCGCGCAACGCCGGTTTGGCGTTGAACGCCACACCCAACCCGGCGGCGGCCAGCATGTCGATGTCGTTGGCGCCGTCGCCGACCGCGACGGTCTGCTCCAGCGGCACGCCGGCCTTCTCGGCGAACTCCCGCAGCGCATCGGCCTTGCCGGCCCGATCCACCACCGGCCCGATCACCCGGCCGGTGAGTGTGCCGTCGACGATCTCCAACTCGTTGGCGGCCACGAAGTCCAGCTTCAGTTCGTCGGCCAGGGGTGCGATCACCTGCCGGAAGCCACCGGAGACGACCCCACATTTGAAACCGAGCCGGCGCAGCGTGCGCAACGTGGTGCGTGCGCCCGGGGTGAGCTCGATCTGCTCGGACACCTCGTCGATGACATCGGCGGGCAGGCCCGCCAGGGTGGCCACCCGGTGATGCAGCGACTCGGCGAAATCGAGTTCGCCGCGCATCGCGGCCTCGGTGATCGCCGCGACCGCATCGCCGGCGCCGGCGCGGGCGGCGAGCATTTCGATGACCTCGCCCTGGATCAGGGTGGAGTCGACGTCGAAGACGATCAGCCGTTTGGTCCGGCGCGACAGGCTGGCATCTTGGAATGCCACGTCGACCCGCTGCTGCGCGGCGACCTGGCTCAGCGCCGACTGCAACCGGCCCGCGGCGCCGACCGGCACCGATACCCGCAGTTCCAGGCCGGTCACCGGGTAGTCCGAGACGCCCCGGATCATGTCGATATTGGCATCGATCTCGGCGATCTCACGGGCGAGTGCTCCCAGCGCAGCGGGCCCTACCGGCCGTCCCAGCACCACGATCCGGTGCGTGGACGGCACGGCGATGATCGGGGCGTCGTCGCCGCGTTGGATCGTGACATCCAGGCCGACGCCGTGGATGGCCGCGGTGACCTCGGCGGCCAACCTCGTTCCGTCAGCCACCTCCGATGGCGCCGACACCAGCACACCCAGCGTCAGCCGGCCGCGGACCACGACCTGTTCGACATTGAGCAGCTCGACCGGGTACTGCGAGAGCACCTCGAAGAGCGCTGACGTCACGCCCGGCTGATCCACGCCGGTGACGGTGATCAACACCGGCACCTTGGGCACGCTCACCCGCGGCGGCTGGCCGACCGGACCCGGCGCCGCCTCACCCCCAGCGGGCGCATCAGACCGGCGTGGGCTCGTACAGCTCGTCGCCCGGGTGACGGCCGACGTGCGCCTCGGCGCGGAGCCGATCGATCATGTGCGGGTAGTGCAGTTCGAATGCCGGCCGCTCCGAACGGATTCGGGGCAGTTCGGTGAAGTTGTGCCGCGGCGGCGGGCAGCTGGTCGCCCACTCCAGCGAGTTGCCGTAGCCCCACGGGTCATCGACGGTGACGACCTCGCCGTAACGCCAGCTCTTGAACACGTTCCAGGTGAAGGCGAGCATCGAGGCACCCAGGATGAACGCCCCGACGGTGGAGACGATGTTGAACGGCTGGAACCCGTCGGTGGGCAGGTAGTCGGCGTAGCGGCGCGGCATCCCCATGTTGCCCAGCCAGTGCTGGATCAAGAACGTGGTGTGGAAGCCGATGAACGTCAGCCAGAAGTGCAGCCTGCCCAGCCGCTCGTCGAGCAGCCGGCCGGTCATCTTCGGGAACCAGAAGTAGATGCCGGCGAACGTGGCGAACACGATGGTGCCGAACAGCACGTAGTGGAAGTGCGCGATCAAGAAGTAGCTGTCGCTGACGTGGAAGTCGATCGGCGGGCTGGCCAGCATCACACCGGTCAGGCCACCGGCCAGGAAGGTGACGATGAAGCCGAGCGAGAACAGCATCGGCGTCTCGAACGTCATCTGACCCCGCCACATAGTGCCGATCCAGTTGAAGAACTTCAGTCCGGTCGGGATGGCGATCATCAGGGTCAGCAGCGCGAAGAACGGCAGCAGCACGGCCCCGGTGGCGTACATGTGGTGCGCCCACACCGCCGTCGACAGCCCGGCGATGCTCATCGTCGCGTACACCAGGGTGACGTACCCGAAGATCGGCTTGCGGGCGAACACCGGGATGACTTCGCTGACGATGCCGAAGAACGGCAGCGCGATGATATAGACCTCCGGATGGCCGAAGAACCAGAACAGGTGTTGCCACAGCAACTCGCCGCCGTTGGCGGAGTCATAGATATGCCCACCCAGGTGCCGGTCGACGGCCAGGCCCAGCAGCGCCGCGGTCAGCAGCGGGAAGACGATCAGCACCATGATCGAGGTGACCAGGATGTTCCAGGTGAAGATCGGCATCCGGAACATCGTCATCCCGGGGGCCCGCATGCAGGCCACGGTGGTGATCATGTTGACCCCGCCCAGGATGGTGCCCAGACCGGCGACGGCCAGGCCCATGATCCACAGGTCGGCTCCGGCACCCGGCGAGTGCACCGCGTTGCTCAACGGGGTGTAGCCGGTCCAGCCGAAGTCAGCCGCACCGCCCGGGGTGATGAAACCGGCCAGCGCGATCGTCGCGCCGAACACGAACAGCCAGAACGAGAACGCGTTGAGCCGCGGGAAGGCCACATCCGGCGCCCCGATCTGCAACGGCAGCACCAGATTGGCGAAGCCGAACACGATCGGGGTGGCATAGAACAGCAGCATGATCGTGCCGTGCATGGTGAACAGCTGGTTGAACTGCTCGTTGGACAGGAACTGCAGGCCCGGCGCCACCAGCTCGGTGCGCATCAGCAGCGCCAGCAGGCCGCCGATGAAGAAGAAGACCATGCAGGCGACGCAGTACATGATGCCGATCAGCTTGTGATCGGTGGTCGTGACCATCTTGTACAGCAGGCTGCCCTTGGGGCCCAGCCGCGGCGGGAACGGCCGACTGGGCTCGAGTTCTGCGCGCGGGGGTGCTTCTGCGGTCAAGATTCCTCCAAACATGGGCATCCCGGGGACTTGGGTCGAATCCTAACCCCGAGCGTCACCCCGCCGGTATAGGCCTCCTACAAAACGTCGTATTCGTCTCACCGACGGGGCGGCGCCGGTCGGTGTTACCGTCACCGCGTGATGAGGGCGGACCGGCGGGCGGCGGCGGCAGCACTGGCCATGCTGCTGGTCGCGGCCTCAGGGTGCGCCGGCAAGAGCGCCGAGACGGCCCCGACGTCCACCACCACGACCATGGTCGCCGGTGCCGGCGTGCTCGGCAACGACCGCCGGCCCGATGAGTCGTGCGCGCCGGAGCCGGCCCGCGCGGATCCGGGACCAGCGATGCGCTCCGTTCATAACGCGCCCGGCGTGGAACCACCCGGCGTCGAGGTCCCCGAGGAGCCGGAACGCATCGTGGTGCTCTCCGGTGATCAGCTCGATGCGCTGTGCGCCCTGGGACTGCAGTCCCGCGTCGTCGGCGCCGCGCTGCCGGATGACTCGGAGAACCAGCCGTCATACCTGGGCGCCGTGATGCACGGCCTGCCGGCAGTGGGCAGCCGCAGCACGCCGGACATCGACGCGATCGCCGCGCTGCACCCAGACCTGATCTTGGGTGCCCAGGGCCTGACGCCCGGCTATTCGGAGCTGGCGTCGATCGCCCCGACCGTGTTCACCGGGGCACCGGGCGCAGCGTGGGAGGACAACCTGCGTGGCGTCGGCGCCGCCACCGCGCGCAGCGGCGCGACTGACGTGGTGCTCGACAAGTTCGGCCGGGCCGCCGCTGAAACCGGCGAGGCCGCCGACGCCACCCACTTCCAGGCTTCGGTCGTTGCGCTCACCGACGCCGGTGTACGGGTGTACGGGGCGGCCAACTTCGCTGCCAGTGTGCTCAAGGCCGTCGGTGTGGACCGGCCGCCGTCACAGCGGTTCACCGACCAGCCCTACGTCGAGATCGCGGCGAGCGACGCCGACCTGGCCGGCCGGGCGGACTTGTCGGCGGCCGACGGTGACATCGTCTACGTCTCGTTCGCCTCGCCGGCGGCCAAGGCCCGGGCCGCCGCGGTGTTCGACAGCGTGTCCTGGCGCCGGCTGGCGGCCAACCGTGACAGCCGGGTGTTCGTGGTCAACAACGAGGTGTGGCAGACCGGGCAGGGACCGATCGCCGCCCTCGGCGTGGTCGACGACCTGCGCTGGTTGAATGCACCCATCAACTGAGCGGCCACTCCCCGATCAGCCGCCGCAGTTCGGCCGATGCCTGTTGCCGGGCCGCGGCGGCGTCCTCGCGGAGCCGGCGCAGCTCGGAGTCCAGGCCGCTGATCCGGTCCTGCAGGGCGTTCAGTTCGCGCACCTGCCGGGCCCGTAGTTCCCCTTCGGCCCCCTCGGTTCCGAGCACCTGCAGCTGTTCGGCGATGCGGCTCTGCGCGGTGTAGAGCGCGTCGCGCTGCTCTTCGGACTCGTCGCACTGCTCGTCGAGTCGGCGAGCGGTGTTCTGATGCGCCAAGACCTGCCCGAGCGCCTCGACCGTCTCGCCGGCCAGGGAACGGCTCGCCAGCCAGTCCTCCAGCCGGCCCGGTTCCAGGTCCTCGTAGTCGATCTCCGACCAGATCGGCCAGGTCTCCAGCACCGTCGCCTCGGCTGTCTGGTGCCCGCCAACCGTGACGCTGAACCGGCGCCACCAGCCATCTCGGCCGACTTCGGTGGCACCATTCTGCGCGGTCACGGTGTGGTCCGGGGACGCCCCCAACTCGAAGACGACGTCGACCGGGTCGTCGTGGTCGTTCTCGGCGCTCAAGGTATGCCACCGCTCGCAGCGCTGCTCCTCGACAACGGCGTCGGCCGTCAGCCGGATCCGGGTGGTGACGTTCTGGACGGCCGTTTCGCTGCGGCAGCGCACCGCGAGATCTTTGGCGAAGGCAAGGCGCACGTCGGCGCCGCGAGCGGTGAAGTCCAGCATGGCTTCCCCGGCGTAGCCGTCCTGCTCGTAGACGACGGCCGGGCCCTCTTCGAGCACCAGGCCGGTGGTGTTGGTGAACGCCAGCACGATGTCGGGGGCGGGTCCGCGGTCCTCGCGCCACACCAACTCTCGGCGCACCGCATCGACGGGTGCCGCCGCCAACGGCACCATCGCCGCCCCGCCCCGTTTCAGCGACAGCGGCGCGCCCAGCCGGTACTCGAAATGCTCACCGCGGTCGGCGGTTTCGACGTCAGCGGCGGCTGCGTCGTAGGCGCCGGCCGTGAGCATGGCGTCCGCACCCAGGGGCGGCGCTGCGGCCACGGCGCTCTGGGCGCGCCGGGGCGCCGCGATGCGCTCGCTCTCCTCCACCACCACCCGCTGCACCTGGCGGCCGTGGTAGAGATCGATGTCGAACGAGATCGGCTGGCCGGTGGTCAAAGTCACTGCGACGTCGGTCAGATCCTCGTCGATCGGGTTGTGGATGATGCCGGTCGCGATCAGCGTCACCGCGTCGCCGTCGCGGATCGCCCGATAGGACACCCGCCACATCGGCGCAGCGACGATGTAGGACACCCGCACGTCCTCGGCGGCGCCACGGATCTGCACCGTGACGTCGCAGTTGCGCCCGGCGGTGGCGGTGCGGGACCGGTCGATGAGGTATTCCAGGTCGTCTTTGGACGTTGTCTCCAGCAGTTCGATGCGACGGGCGTCGGTCAGGTCGACCAGGCTGACCGCACCGGCGTCGGCCCGAAGCACCAACAGCCGCCGGGCCGGCTCACCGGCGAGGTCGTCCACGCCGATCACCTCACCGCGGTGCGTCTGTTCGCCGGCGAGCACCTCGACGGCGCGGCCGCGCAGCGCGTCGAGCAGGTCGACCAGTGCCTCGCCGGGGTCCAGCAGCAGGTTGCGGTCGGCCAACTCGTTGCGTGGATCGGCCGGGGTGTCGAAGCACACGGCCCCCGCCGATGCACCGCCCGCGGCGGCGTGGACAGTCAGCGACTTCAGTACGTCCTTCATGTCGTCGCGACGAAATGTCAGTTCGAAGTCGCCGTCGACCGGGCCGCTGCGACTGACGAAGGCCACCCCGTGCTTGTAGAGGACGAGGCGATCAACTTTGGGGCGAGTAACCATTGGCGCACCGTAACGCGTGGCACCGACATCGCTTTGCAAGTTGCAAGCGGACAATCGGAAATTGCGCCATCGTCAACATTGCAGCGAACTCTCAGCCTTTCCGCTCAACTTCACAGCGATTAGTCGCACGCATCCGCTGACGCACCCGTCTTCTCGGGTTCGCGGCACGGAAACCTGCTGCATCGCAAGCCTTTCCTTCGGCTGACGTTTCCCGGCAGGGGCCCGGTGGTTGCCGGTGTCATCGGCTGGCATCGGGCCACTCCGTTTTCGGCGACGGCAAACCCCGGCGGCAGTACGCTCATTCCGTGCCGGAAACGTCATACGCCAAGTGTGGCGACCTCAGCCTGGCCTATCAGCTATTCGGTGACGGGCCGATCGAGCTGGTCGTCGTGGGGCCGTTCGTCAGCCACATCGAGTTGGCCTGGACCCTCCCCCAATTCAAGGCGTTCATGGAGCAGCTCGGAACGTTCTGTCGCGTCGCCTGGTTCGACAAGGCCGGTGTCGGGCTGTCGGACCCGGTGCCGAAAGTTCGCACGCTGGAGGAACGAGCGACCGAGATCGAAGCGGTCATGGATGCGGTCGGCTTCGAACAGGCCGTGGTGTGCGGTCTGAGTGACGGTGGACCGGTCGCCATCATGTTCGCGGCAACATGGCCGACGCGAACGAGGGCGCTGATCCTTTCCGGCACCGTTGCGTATTGGAGCTTCGAGGGGTGGGACGACCTGGATCGCGACCCGGCCGAGCTGCGGGCGCGCTTCCTTACCGACCTCGGTGAGGACTACACGCCGTCGGTCGAGCAACTCGCCCGCTTCCAGCAAGCCGGCCGCACGGTGCGGTCCGGGTGGGGCAGCGGTGAGACCGCCAGCATCAGTGCGCCGTCGGTCCGGTCGCTACGCCAGCTCGCGATGTGCGAACGCATGAGTGCGAGCCCGGGAATGGCGCGGGCATCCTTTGAAGCGGCGTATCTGATCGACGTGCGGCCGATCTTGCCGACGCTCACCGTGCCGACGCTGGTCATCCATGCCCGCGAAGACCACGCGGTTCCGGTGCAGGGCGGCCGGTATATCGCCGACCACATCCCCGGGGCGCGGTACTTGGAGGTCGAGGGCATCGACCACGCCCCCTTTTTGACCGAGCCGGACAAGATCCTGACGGAGGTCGAGGAGTTCCTCACCGGCAGCCATGCGGCGCCGGCGCAGTCTCATCGCGCCCTGCGCACCGTCTTGTTCACCGACATCGTCGCGTCCACGCAGCATGCCGCGGTGACCGGCGACGAGCGGTGGCGAGCGGTGTTGCAGCGCTTCGGTGAAATCACCGCCGAACTCACGGATCGATTCAGCGGCGCAGTGGTGAAGAGCACCGGCGACGGTCACCTCGCCACGTTCGACGGCCCGACGCAGGCGATCCGCTGCGCCGAGGCGTTGCAGTCCGACGCCGACACGCTGGGCATCGAGATCCGGGCGGGCATCCACACCGGTGAGTGCGAACTGATCGACAACGACATCGCCGGCATGGCCGTGCACATCGCGGCGCGGATCGTCGGTCAGGCCGGCCCCGGCGAAATCCTGGTCTCGCGCACGGTGCGCGACCTGGTCGTCGGTTCGGGCACCGGCTTCGAGGACCGCGGCAGCGTCGAGCTCCGCGGCGTTCCCGGCCACTGGCAACTTTTGGCGGTCAATCGCAACGGCCCGCCGGCCGGATCGGCCGAGGCTGAGCTCGCGTCGACGCCGACCCCCGGCCCGCAGGCCTCGATGCGCCGCTCGGACCGTGCCGTCGCCGTGATGGCACGGCAGACACCGTGGCTCCTTCGCGCGGCCGCTCGCATCGCGCTGACCACCCGCCGCACCTGATGTGTCGAGGATTACGTAACGACCCCGGCGCTGCCGTCACGCTGGGCAAACAAGCGGCGCTATCGCACTTGGACCGAGAAGCGGACGACCACCGCACAATTTACTTCGCTAGACTATGTAAAAAAGCCGAGTTGCGAAGAGAGATATCCCCGATGAGCACCGTTTCCGCTTACGCCGCCACGTCGCCGACCGATCCGCTGACCAAGACCACCATCACCCGCCGCGAGCCCGGCCCGCACGACGTCGCCTTCGACATCGCGTTTGCCGGCATCTGCCACTCCGACATCCACACCGTCAAGGCCGAGTGGGGCCGCCCGCAGTACCCCCTGGTGCCGGGTCATGAGATCGCCGGCGTGGTCACCGCGGTCGGCGCGCAGGTGACCAAGTTCACCGTCGGTGACCGCGTCGGCGTCGGCTGCTTCGTCGACTCCTGCCGCGAATGCCCCAGCTGTCAGGCCGGCCACGAGCAGTACTGCACCGGCGGCGGCATGGTGGGCACGTATGCCGGTGTCGGCCGCGACGGCCAGCCCACCCAGGGCGGCTACAGCGGCGCGATCGTCGTCGACGAGAACTACGTGCTGCGCATCCCCGATGAGATCCCGCTGGACGCCGCTGCCCCGCTGTTGTGCGCCGGGGTCACCACCTACTCACCGCTGCGCCACTGGAAGGTCGGTCCGGGCAACCGGATTGCGGTCGTCGGGCTGGGCGGCCTGGGTCATATGGCCGTGAAGCTGGGGACCGCGATGGGCGCCGAGGTGACCGTGTTGTCCCAATCCCTGAAGAAGATGGAGGACGGGCTGCGGTTGGGCGCCGAACACTATTACGCCACCAGCGACCCGGAGACGTTCAAGAAACTGCGCGGCAACTTCGACGTCATCCTCAACACCGTCTCGGCGAGCCTGGACCTGGGCGCCTACCTGGGCCTGCTCGCCCTCGACGGCACCCTGGTCGAGTTGGGCATGCCCGAGAAGTCCCTGGCGGTGCCGCCGGGTCCGCTGGTCCGGATGCGGCGCAGTGTGTCCGGGTCGCTGATCGGCGGGATCGCCGAGACCCAGGAGATGCTGGACTTCTGCGCCGAACACGGCGTGCGGCCCGAGATCGAGGTGATCGAACCCGAGTACGTCAACACCGCCTACGAGCGGGTGTTGGCCTCGGACGTGCGCTACCGCTTCGTCATCGACACCGCGTCGCTGCGCGACAATTAGCCGCGAGGACCGAACCGGTCAACGGCGCCGAACTCCCAGCACCCGTAGCAGTTCCGGCCGGCGCAGGATGAGAGCGATCCAGACCAGCACGCCGACGTACACGCCGGACAGCACGAAACCGGCCAGGGGCTTGTCGGCGTGCAGGTTCATGGTCACGGCCCCACCCAGGTAGGCGGTCAAGCCCAGGGCGCCCAGCACCGCGGTGCGAGGGAGCAAGAAGACGGCCAGGCACACCAGCAGCACCCAGCCGATGACCGCGGTCTTGTCCGGGGAGAAACCGAGCGCTTCAGTGCCTTCGCGGGCGAAGGGCACGCCGAGGATCTTGGGAATGGCGTCGAAGGCGAAGAACAACCCGAGCAACGCCGTGAGCACGGCTCCGGCCATCCAGGTGCGGGGACGTGTAGTGCCATCGATGTCTGTCGTCATCGTGAAACCCCTGACGTTGAAGGTGACTACCGTGAGGCTAAGCGGTTGTCGCGGCGGTGGGTTCGCGGGCGCGCAGGAACACCGCGGTGTAGATGAACAGCAGCACCGCGGTGGCGACCAGCAGCATCAACCCCACCGCGTAACTGTTTCGAACCGGGTCGTAGGTCGCGCCCATCACCAGCGGCGGGAAATAGCCGCCCAGCCCCCGAACGCCGCGACGATCCCGGTCACCGAACCGACCGAGCCGGCCGGGGCCCGGCGGGACACCCAGGCGAACACCCCGCCGGTGCCGATGCCCAGCGCCACCGCCAACGGCAGGAACGTCAGGCCCGACCAGATGTCGGCCGGCGGCTTGAACACCGAGATCAGGGTCTGCACCGCGATACCGGCCAGCGAGGCCAGCACCACATACTTGGGTGCGATGCGGTCGGCCAGTGTCCCGCCGAGCAACCGGGCCAGCACGGCGGCCAGCGCGAACGCCGCGGTGCGCTCCCCCGCTCCGACCTGCGAGAACTGGTAGACCGCCTTGATGTAGATGGGCAGGTAGCTGGAGAACGCCACGAACCCGCCGAACACCAGGCCGTAGAGCAGCGACATCTCCCAGGTCATCCGCAACCGGGCCGCCGCTTTGAGCTTCGGCAGCACCGCGGTGGTGTTGGGCACGAAACGCGGACCGTTGCGCATCAGCACCACGCACAGCAGCACCGAGATCGCCAGGGCCGCAGCGACGATCAGGTGGGTGGCGAACAGGCCGACCGACGCCACCAACCGCGGGGTGACGAACGCCGACACCGCGGTTCCGACCATCCCCATGCCGAACACTCCGGTGGCGAAGCCGCGGCGCTGCGGAGCAAACCAGTTGTTGGCGAACGGGATTCCGATGGCGAACACCGTTCCGGCCACTCCGAGGAAGAACGCGGCGGCAAGCATCAGCGGATACGAGCCGATGTGTGCCGCATAGCCGACCACGAGCACCGGCGGGATCGAGGTCAGCGACACCGCGACGAACATGGTGCGGCCCCCGAAGCGGTCGGTCATCGGCCCGGTGACGATCCGGCCCAGCGCCCCGATCAGGATCGGTGTCGCCACCAGCAGCGCCTGCTGGTTGGAGCTCAACGACATCCGGGTGGCGTACTGCGTCGAGAGCGGTCCGACCAGGTTCCACGCCCAGAAGCAGATCACCGACACCCAGGTCGCCAGGAGCAGGTTGACGAACTGCCTTCGCCTCGCCACCAGCGGACTAGAACTCCCAGTCCTCGTCTTCGGTGATGACCGCCTTGCCGATCACGTACGACGAGCCCGACCCGGAGAAGAAGTCGTGGTTCTCGTCGCCGTTGGGGCTCAGCGCCGACAGGATCGCCGGGTTGACGTCGGTCTCGTCGCGCGGGAACAGCGCCTCGTAGCCGAGGTTCATCAGCGCCTTGTTGGCGTTGTAGCGCAAGAACTTCTTGACGTCCTCGGTCAAACCCACCCCGTCGTAGAGATCCTGGGTGTATTCGACCTCGTTGTCGTAGAGCTCGAAGAGCAGCTCGTAGGTGTAGTCCTTGAGCTCGGCGCGCTTGGCCTCGTCCTGCATGGCCAGCCCCCGCTGGAACTTGTAGCCGATGTAGTAGCCGTGTACCGCCTCGTCGCGGATGATCAGCCGGATCACGTCGGCGGTGTTGGTCAGCTTGCCCCGGCTCGACCAGTACATCGGCAGGTAGAAGCCGGAGTAGAACAGGAAGCTTTCCAGCAGCGTGGAGGCCACCTTGCGTTTCAGCGGCTCGTCGCCGCGGTAGTACTGCATGACGATGGCGGCCTTGCGCTGCAGGTTGCCGTTCTCCTCCGACCAGCGGAACGCCTCGTCGATCTCATTGGTCGAGCACAGCGTGGAGAAGATCTGGCTGTAGCTCTTGGCGTGCACCGATTCCATGAACGCGATGTTGGTGTAGACCGCTTCCTCGTGCGGGGTCAGCGCGTCGGGGATCAGGCTGACGGCACCGACGGTGCCCTGGATGGTGTCCAGCAGCGTCAGGCCGGTGAAGACCCGCATGGTGAGCTGCTTCTCCTCGTCGGTGAGCGTCCCCCAGGAGGGCAGGTCGTTGGAGACCGGCACCTTTTCAGGAAGCCAGAAGTTTCCGGTCAAGCGATCCCAGACCTCGATGTCCTTGTCGTCTTGCACCCGGTTCCAGTTGATCGCTGACACCCGGTCGATCAGCTTCAGTTTTTCGCTCACCAGAACCCCATTTCACCCTCGGAAAGCTAGGCCGCTATAGGCCACTGACACTACCCCTGGGGGCCGACAACCCGTGGCAACACAAGAAGTTGTGTCTGCGTGTCGCGTCAGCCGGCCCCGGAGAAGCGGTACTCATCCGGGCGCAGCTTGCGGGTGGCCCGGCGATATTGCCATGTCATGCCGCTCCACAGCGTCCGGTTGACGCCGTGCTCGTCGAGGTACCAGCTGCGGCAGCCGCCGGTGTTCCACACCGACCCGCCCAACTGCTGCTGCAGCTCGTCGTTGAAACGTCCCTGGGCGGCGCGGGTCGGCGCCAGCGCCTGCGCCCCGACGGCGTCCACCGCCGCGATCGCTTCGGCGACATAGTGGATCTGCGACTCGATCATGATCACCACCGAGGTGTGCCCCAGGCCGGTGTTGGGGCCCAGCAGGAAGAACAGGTTGGGCATGTCGGCGACCGCGACGCCCCGATGCGCCACCACCCCTTCGGTGTTCCAGCGGTCCACCAGATCCTCGCCGCCCGGTCCCTTGATGTCGACGTAGGTGTAGGAGTCGGTGACGTGGAAGCCGGTGGCGTAGACGATGACGTCACAGGGGTGCTCGACGCCGTCGGCGGTGACGAGGCCGTCGGCGGTGATCTTCTCGATGCGCTCGGTGATCAGCTTCGCCTTCGGGTTGGCGACCGCCTGGTAATAGTTGGGCGCATAGAGGATTCGTTTACAGCCTGCCCGATAGCTCGGGGTGAGCTTGCGGCGCAGTTCCTCGTCGCCGACGTTGCGGCGGATGTTCCAGCGGCCGACCAGCTCGACCGCCCGCAACAGGCCGGGCCGCCTGGTCATGGCATAGCCCAGCCCCTCCAGCCAGCAGTAGATCCCGGCGCGCACCGCACGCCGCAGGCCCGGGACGGTCGCGAACGCGGTCAGCAGCGCCTTGGGAAACGGGCTGTTGGGCCGCGGCACCACCCACGGCGGGGTGCGCTGGTACAGCTGCACCTGGGCCACTTTCGCGTCATCGCGAACCAGCTCGGGCACGATCTGGATGGCGCTGGCACCGGTGCCGATCACCGCGACTCGCTTGCCGGTCAGGTCGACGCCGTGATCCCACTGCGCGGAATGGAAAGCCGCCCCGGCGAATTCGTCCATACCGTCGATGTCGGGCAACCGCGGGATATGCAGGGCTCCGGCCCCGGAGATCAAGAACTGGGCGACGAACTCCTGGCCGGCGGTGGTGAACACATGCCAGCGGAACTCGTCGTCGTCCCAGTGCGCCCGGTCGACCTGCGAACCGAACCGGATGTGGCGGAGCAGTCCGTGCTTGTCAGCGACGCCCCGCAGGTAATCCAGGATCTCGGGCTGCGGCGAGAACAGTTTGCTCCAGGTCGCCTTCGGCTCGAAGGAGAAGGAGTACAGGTGCGACGGGACGTCGCAGGCGCAGCCGGGGTAGGTGTTGTCGCGCCAGGTTCCGCCGATGTCGTCGGCTTTCTCCAGCATCAGGAACCCCACGCCCTGCTTCTGGAGCGCGATGGCCATGCCCAGGCCCGAGAATCCGGTTCCGATGATCAGCGCACGGGTCTCCACGGGCTTGTCGCCGATGGCTTCACGCGCCCGACGATCGGCTTCCTGCTTGACAACGGACATGTCACACCACTTTTCCGGGAACGCCGGTACTGGGTATTTTCCAGTGTCGCCACGGTAGGGGTAGGTGTCAACGCACCCGGGTCGACGGTCAGGCGACCGGCCGGCGTCGCACAGCGTCATGGATGGGCTGATCGGGGTCCATCGCGATCCCGAGGCTCTCCGCGGTGCCTTCGACGACGCTGATCATGATGGTCGTCAGGTAGCCCACGAAGGTGTCGCGGGGCATCCGCCGCGGGCTGTCCAATTCCGGCCCCAGCCACCAGTCGGTGGCCGACGTCGCCGTACCGAACGCCGCGAAGGCCGCCAGTTCCAGCGTGCCGCCGTTGAGGTCGAGATCCCGCAGTTCGTTGCGAAACATCTCGGCCATGGCGAGCGTGATCGTCCGGCCTTCGTTGAGCGTCCGCATCGTCGACTCGGACTGTGCGCGCACCCGTCCCTGGATGAAGAACCGCAACACATTGGGGTGCTCGTCGACCAGGGCGACGTACTCGTCGACACTGCGCTGCACGATCTCGCGCAGCGAATTGGTGGCGACGTCGATGGAGGCGAAGATCGCCGCCCACAGATCGTCGCGCAACCGGGTCCCGACCGCCTCGAACAGGTCGTCCTTGTCGGTGAAGTGCCGGTAGATCTTGGGCTTGGCCGTGCCGGCTTCCTCGGCGATCTGCCGCACGCTCAGATCGGGCCCGAGCCGGTCGATCGCGCGGAAGGCGGCCTCGACGATCTCGCCGCGGACCTTCTTGCGGTGTTCGCGCCACCGCTCACTGCGCGCATCGACCTTCTGCCCGCCGTTGTCGGCCGGCTTGGACCTGCTCGTTCCGCGCACGTCAAGCACCTTACCGCGTTGCCGCGGCTGACCTGGGGAGACCGCGCGGTGACCTGGTCCGTTAGCATCGATAGACAGTTCCCGCGGCGCGATGACGCGCATATTTGAGACGAGATGTAGTGACCCAACGATTCGACCTGGCCATCGTCGGCGGCGGCCCGGCGGGATCGGCAGCGGCCTGGCAGGCCCGTCAGGCCGGCGCGAGCGTCGTCATCGTGGACAAGGCCGATTTCCCCCGTGACAAGCCCTGCGGCGATGGGCTGACCGCGCGCGCGGTCAGCTATCTGCAGAAGATGGGGCTGGCCGAACAGGTCGACAGGTTCCACCAGGTCAACCGGGTGAAGGTGTTCAGCCCCAGCGAGTGGGAACTGTCATTTCCGCGCCGCCCCGGAATGCCCGACCACGGCTACGTCGCGCGCCGGCCCGAGCTGGACACCCTGCTGCTCAAGCACGCCGAGTCCGCCGGCGCCGAAGTCCGCCAATCGGCCGAGGCCAGCGCGCCGATTCTCGACGATTCCGGCCGGGTCACCGGGGTGTTACTCAAGAGCGGCGAGCAGGTGCTGGCCGACGCGGTGATCGCCGCCGACGGCGCCTACTCACCGATCAAACGCGCACTGAAACTGGACTCGGATTACAACGGCTACTCCGCGATCGCGATCCGCGCCGAGATGCCGGCGGTGCGTCCCGACGTCGATTCACTCGACATCTACATGAAGCTGGTGTTCGAAGGCGACCAGCTGCCCGGCTACGGCTGGGTATTCCCACTGGGCGACGGGCGGGTCAACATCGGCCTGGGCTATGTCAACAGTTATAAGAACTGGCAGGCCATCAACGCCACGCACTTCCTCGGCGAGTTCCTGGAGACCCTCCCGCGCGAGTGGGAGCTGCCGTCGATCACCGAGCTGAAGAAGTCCAAGACGGTGCGGGCCTGGCGGCTGCCGATGGGCTTCACCGCGTGGCCGCCGTGGCGTCCCGGTGTGTTGTTCGTCGGCGACTCGCTGGGTGCGGGCCGGCCGACCTCCGGCGCCGGGATCTCCAAGGCGCTGGAATCGGGGTTGGCCGCCGGTGAGTGCGCCGTCGCGGCGCTGACCAACGGTGGGCCCGATGACTTCACCAACTACGCCCAGCGGATGCAAGCGGCCTGGGGCCGGGAGTACAAGCGCGGCCGGTTCTTTCACAAATTGGCAGGTCGGCCCGCGCTGGCCAATGCCGGCCTCAAACTGCTCGACAACGCGCGCTTCCGCGAGGTGATGCTCAACCGGTTGTACGCCAAATCCGAGGGTCGCCCGGACCACAAGCACTGAGCCGTTCTGCGGTGCCGAGTGGGAATCTCACGACGCGCCACGCCGCTGCCGCGTCGCCCGATTCACTCTCGCGGCTCTGGAGCCGGCTCGTGTCAGCGTCGACCGCGCTCGGCGCGGCGCGGTTTGCGGGCGACTTTGCCCGCGGCGGCCCGCGCAGCCTGCTTGGCCAGGGTCTTCTCCCGCGCGGTACGTTTCGGCGGCGGTTCCGCTTGGCCGCGTGAGGAACCGGGCTTGCGGCCCCGCACGATACCGACGAACTCTTCGGTCAGCTGCGGCTGCCGGCCTTCGGGGAGGCCGAGTGCCACCGGGCAGGTGGGCGCATCGGTGATCGGGCGGTAGGTGAGGTCCTTGCGGTGATAGAGCCGAGCCAAGGATTGAGGAACGATCAGCACGCCCAGTCCTGCGGCGACGAGTTCTATTGCATCCTTGGTGGTTTCGGGCCGGTGATCGAGCGGGGCGCCGGGTGCTTCCGCCCAGGCGACCACGTCGTCGAGTGGGAGCAGGATCGGCTCGCCGCGCAGATCGGCGGCGGTGATCTCGTCGGCGGCGCACAGCACGTGGTCCGTCGGCACCACGGCCACGGTCGTCTCGTCGTAGAGCGGAATGACGGCCAACCCGGAGGTGTCGGTCGGCGGCCGCAGCAACGCCACGTCGACGGCGCCGGCCCGCACCGCTGCGACCGCGTCTGCCGCGGCCACGCTGCGCAGCTGCAGCGGGACGTCGGGATGGCGCTGCGCCCAGATCCGAGCCCACTTCGCCGGGGTCCCACCAGGGACGTACCCGAGGGTCAGGGAAGGCCGGGTCACCGCATCAGGCTACCGATAAGGTCATGGGAATGAGCAGGCCGAACGCGCAGTCCATGAAACCCGCCACCGCGGCGAAGAAGCTGGATGTGTACCTGCCCGCCACGCCGGCGGAGTTCCAGCAGAACCCGATCACCCGCGACGAGATCACCGCCTTGCAGGCCGATCCGCCGCAGTGGCTCAAGGACCTTCGCAAGAACGGACCGCACCCGAAGAATCTGGTGGCGGCCAAGCTGGGCGTCTCAATCGCGGCGCTGGCGCGGGGCGGCGTCGAGAACGCGCTCACCACCGAGCAGATCCAACAGCTTCTCGTGGAGAACCCGCCGTGGCTGGTCGCCGAACGGGAGAGCTACCAGGCGGTGCTTCGCGAAGAGCGGCGCTTGAAAGCGTTGCGCGCGGAGCGCGCCGGCGAGAGCTGACCGCGCGATCCCATCCGATCGGCGGGCGACGCCCCGCCAGCAGCCAGGAGCCAAGTTGAGTCGAGACGTACACCCGATCCCCGAGACGACCATCGAATGGACCGCACAGCGGGGTGATGCCCGCCGAGCAACGCTGTCGAGCTTGAAGTCGACGAAGGTGTGGCTCGGCGTTACGGCCATCGCGTTGGTCACGGCGGCGGTTGTCACCGTGGTTCAGGCCAAGGGCGATTACTGGGTGGCCGCCCTGACGATGTTCGGGATCCTGCTGATCGGCTACACGGCGCTGGCGATCGGAATCATGCTGGCCGTGGTGCACCTGACCAACCGGCGGGTACTCGCGGCGGGGGCACAGTGGGCGTCCGGCATCAACGATCACGCGATCCGGATCGACACACCGGCGGTGACGATGCTGATCTCGCGTTCGGGACTCCGGTCGATTCGACGCACGGGCACGCTCACCGTGCTCCGCACCCCGGCGGCAGGATCGATCGCGGTGCCGTCGATCCTGCTGCCCGACACGGACCTGATCACCGGATCCGCAGCCAACGCCAGCTGACGTCGGGTCAGGGCGCGCGTCCGCGGCGCTACAACATGCAGCTGACGCAGCCCTCCACCTCAGTGCCCTCCAGTGCCATCTGCCGTAGCCGGATGTAGTACAGCGTCTTGATTCCCTTGCGCCAGGCGTAGATCTGCGCGCGGTTCACGTCGCGGGTGGTGGCGGTGTCCTTGAAGAACAGCGTCAGGCTCAGCCCCTGGTCCACGTGCTGGGTGGCCGCGGCGTAGGTGTCGATGATCTTCTCGTAGCCGATCTCGTAGGCGTCGGAGTAGTACTCCAGGTTGTCGTTGGTCATGTACGGCGCCGGGTAGTAGACCCGGCCGATCTTGCCTTCCTTGCGGATCTCGATCTTCGACACGATCGGGTGGATCGACGACGTCGAGTGGTTGATGTAGGAGATCGACCCGGTCGGCGGAACCGCCTGCAGGTTCTGGTTGTAGATCCCGTGGGCGGCCACCGATTCCTTCAGCCGCTGCCAGTCGCTCTGTTCCGGGATCCGGATACCGGCGTCGGCGAAGAGCTGCCGCACCCTGACGGTCTTGGGCTCCCACACCTGGTTGATGTACTTGTCGAAGAACTCCCCGGACGCGTACTTGGACTTCTCGAAACCTACGAAGGACCTACCTCGTTCCAGCGCAAGACGATTCGATGCCCGCAGCGCGTGATACAGCACGGTATAGAAGTAGATGTTGGTGAAGTCGATGCCCTCTTCGGAGCCGTAGTGGATGCTCTCTCGGGCCAGGTAGCCGTGCAGGTTCATCTGGCCCAGCCCGATGGCGTGCGACTCGTTGTTGCCGTGCTCGATCGAGGGCACTGAGTTGATGTGGGTCTGGTCCGACACCGCGGTCAGCGCCCGGATGGCGACCTCGATGGTCTGGCCGAAGTCCGGGGAGTCCATCGCCTTGGCGATGTTGAGCGAGCCCAGGTTGCAGGAGATGTCCTTGCCCACCTTGGCGTAGCTCAAGTCGTCGTTGTACTCCGACGGAGTAGAGACCTGCAGGATCTCCGAGCACAGGTTCGAGTGGGTGATCTTGCCGGCAATGGGATTAGCTCGATTGACCGTATCTTCGAACATCACGTACGGGTAACCGGACTCGAACTGCAGCTCGGCCACGGTCTGGAAGAACTCGCGTGCCTTGATCTTGGTCTTGCGGATGGCCGAGTTGTCGACCATCTCGTAGTACTTCTCGCTGACCGAGATGTCGGCGAACGGGACGCCGTAGACCCGTTCGACGTCATACGGCGAGAACAGGTACATGTCCTCGTTCTTCTTGGCCAGCTCGAAGGTGATGTCGGGAATCACCACGCCCAGGCTCAGCGTCTTGATCCGGATCTTCTCGTCGGCGTTCTCCCGCTTGGTGTCCAGGAACCGGTAGATGTCGGGGTGGTGGGCGTGCAGGTAGACCGCGCCGGCTCCCTGGCGGGCGCCGAGCTGGTTGGCGTAGGAGAACGAGTCCTCCAGCAGCTTCATGATCGGGATGACCCCGGAGGACTGATTCTCGATGTTCTTGATCGGGGCGCCGTGTTCACGAATGTTGGTCAGCAGCAACGCCACTCCGCCGCCACGCTTGGACAGCTGCAGCGCGGAGTTGATCGAGCGGCCGATCGACTCCATGTTGTCCTCGATGCGCAGCAAAAAGCAGCTGACCGCCTCGCCGCGCTGCTTCTTACCGGAGTTCAGGAACGTCGGGGTGGCGGGTTGAAAACGGCCGTCGATGATCTCGTCGACCAGTTGCTCCGCCAGCTTGGTGTCGCCGGCGGCCAGCGTCAGCGCGACCATGCACACCCGGTCCTCGAAGCGTTCCAGATAGCGCTTGCCGTCGAAGGTCTTCAGCGTGTAGGAGGTGTAGTACTTGAACGCGCCCAAAAATGTCGGGAACCGGAACTTCTTGGCGTAGGCGCGATCCAGCAGCGACTTGACGAAGTTGCGCGAGTACTGGTCGAGCACCTCGCGCTCGTAGTAGTCCTTCTGGATCAGGTAGTCGAGCTTCTCGTCCTGATTGTGGAAGAACACCGTGTTCTGGTTGACGTGCTCCAAGAAGTACTGACGGGCCGCCAGCACATCCTTGTCGAACTGGATCTTTCCGTCGCTGTCGTACAGGTTGAGCATCGCGTTGAGCGCGTGGAAGTCCAGCTCGCCCACCGGAGCGCTGCGGGTGGTTGCTGTTACCTGCTCTGCAGTTGCAGCGGTAGGTGGCATGCCTCGTCCTTCCAGAAATCGGCTAAGCCCGCGCGGACGGCTTTCACGTCCTCGTCGGTTCCCATCAATTCGAATCGGTATAGGTACGGCACCCCGCACTTGCGGGCGACCACGTCGCCCGCGTAGCAGAACTCCGCACCGAAGTTGGTGTTGCCGGCGGCGATCACGCCGCGCAGCAGGTTCCGATTGTGTTCGTTGTTCAAAAAGGCGATGACCTGCTTGGGTACGTAGCCACCCGCGGTGTCATCGGTGATGTTGGGTGTGCCGCGGCCCCCGCCGTAGGTCGGCAGCACCAGCACGTAGGGGTGGTCCACCTCGATGCGCCCGTGCAGCGGAATCCGGATGGCCGGCAGCTGCAGCTTCTGCACGAAGCGGTGGGTGTTCTCCGACACCGAGGAGAAATACACCAGGCTGCACTCGACATCCGCAGACACGGCGACCCCCTTCAGCTCTCAGTCAGACTCCACCCGTACCCGATGCGGCGGCCGCTTACGCGCTCAGCGCGGTCTGCGCCAGCGCCTTGATGCGGTCCGGACGGAAACCCGACCAGTGCTCGTCGCCGGCGACGACGACCGGGGCCTGCAGGTAACCCAGCGCCATCACGTAGTCCCGCGCATCGGAGTCGAGGCTGATGTCCACGACCTCGTAGGCGATGCCTTGATTGTCCAGCGCCTTGTAGGTGGCGTTGCACTGCACGCATGCGGGCTTGGTGTAGACGGTGATGCTCATGGGCGCAGACTCCTCAGCGAATCGTCGGCAACGAACAGATGACGGATCAGGTACTACTTTCAGCGGGCCGCCAAGGCCTTGGATCTCCGGCCTCCACCGCAGCTCCGGGCAGTGATTCGATGCCCTTCGCCGCAGTTCGGCCAGCCCGATGATCCGGGGTCTGGCGGTGCTTGAAACACTACACCTAGTGGGTCGCCTTGAGAAGCCATACAAGATGTTCCGAACAACATTCTTGAAATTCGCAGGTTGTAAGCCTGTCGCCGTTGCCGCCTCGGCGTGTCGCACGTCACAAAAATTCCCGCGCTGCCCCATGGCGACAGGTCTACCACCGATCACCGACGACCACGCCCCGACACCGGACCCGCGTCCGGTTTCAGCAAAGACTTCGCCGGTGGCGCTCAGCCCGCCTGGACCGCCAGTTTGGCTACGACATCACGCACGGCGGACACCAGCTGCGCGTGCTCGCGGGGATGCTTTCCCTCCAGCATGCCTATCGGCACCGACAGCTTGATCTCATCGACCACTCGCGGCCCGGCGAGGCCGAAGGACTTGCGGGTCTCGTCGTGGGCCCACACTCCGCCATACCGGCCCAGCGCCGCACCGATCACCGCCAGCGGCTTTCCCTTGAGCGCACTGTCGCCGAACGGGCGCGACAGCCAGTCGATGGCGTTCTTGAGCACGCCGGGGATGGTGCCGTTGTACTCCGGGGTGACCACCAGGGCCGCGTCGGCGGCGGCGGCCGCCGCCCGGAGGGCGGTCACCCCCGCCGGCACGGTCGCTGGCGTGTCGAGGTCCTCGTTGTAGAACGGCAGCTCGCCAAGTCCCTCGCAGACCGCCACGCGGACACCTGCCGGGGCGGCCTCGGCCGCCAACTGCGCGATCTGGCGGTTGACCGATGCCGTGCGCAGGCTGCCGACCAACGCCAATACCGTGATCTCGCGGCTCACCTCGTCACGGATTTTTGCGAGGGCAGCAGGGCCCGGCTGAATACCCGGTTGGCCTGGCGCATCGCCGCGCTGTAGGGCAGCCAGGCCAGCCGCTTGAACGCATACAGCGCCCGGATGTCACCGGAGGTGTAGACCAGGTAGCGGTTGCGGGCCACCCCGGCCAGGATCTTCTCCGCGGCCTTCTCCGGCGACACGGCGTGGCCGGCGAACCGGCCCACCCATTTCTCCACCTGCGGGTCCTCGCGGTCGACGCCGGCGATCTCGACGGTGTTGACCAGCCCGGTCTTGACCGCACCGGGCACCACCACCGACACCCCGATGCGGTGTCGGGCCAGGTCGAAGCGCAGCACTTCCGATACCCCGCGCAGCCCGTACTTGCTGGCGCTGTAGGCGGCATGCCAGGGCAGCGCGACCAGCCCGGCGGCCGAGGAAACGTTGACCAGGTGCCCGCCGCGGCCCGCGGCGACCATCGGCGGCAGGAACGTCTCGATGACGTGGATGGGGCCCATCAGGTTGATGTCGACCATCTTGCGCCACTGCTCGTGGGTCAACCGGTCGACGGTCCCCCAGGCCGACACGCCCGCGATGTTCATCACGACGTCCATCGGCTCGTGCCGGGAATGGATGTCGGCGGCGAACGCGGCGACGTCGTCGTAGTCGGCGATGTCGATCACCCGGTGTTCGGGGACCTGGGCTCCCAGGGCGCGCGCGTCGGCGACGGTTTCGGCCAGTCCTTCGGCGTTGCGGTCGGTCAGATACAGCTCGGCGCCGGCCTCGGCGAGCCGTAACGCGGTGGCCCGGCCGATGCCGCTCGCCGCTCCGGTGATGAAGCACCGCTTGCCCCGGTAGTACTGCGCCACGCGTGTCATGGGTGCAGACCCTACCGTCCGGGTCGCGGCACCGGCGGCCGATGATTCAACCCCGCGCTGCGTCCCCGCCCCACAGCGCGGTGAGCCACAGCGCCTCGAGCACCCGTACCCCGCGCCCCACGTCACCGTCGGTCCCCAGGAATGCGGTGTCCCCGGACAGCATGTAGCCCGTGGTGGCAGCCAGTGTCCGCACCAGGGCGGGGATGTCTTCGCTGATCGGATCCGCAGTGCCCGCGGCGATCTCGTCGTTGACCACGCCGACGATCTGGTGGATCACCGCGTCGATCTGGGCGTCGAGCAGTTCCCGGATCTCGGCGTCGCTGTTGCGTGCCATGTTGCACGCCGACATCACCGGATCGTTGTGGGCAAAGACCGCCGCCGCGCTGCCCACCATGCGTTCGGCGAATGCCGCCGGCGATTCCTCGGCGCCGCGCGGCGCGAAGTACTGGGTCAGTTCTTCGAGCTCCTGGCTCGCCTCGGCGAGGATGTGCGCCAGTACGGCGTATTTGGAATCGAAGTAGAAATAGAAGCCCGACCGTGCCACCCCGGCCCGGTCGCTGATGGTGCTGACGGACAGCTCCGCGAACGGTTTTTCCTCCAGTAACTCCCGCACTGCCTGCACGATCGCCTGGCGTTGCTTGTCCCCCCGCCGCAGCGGCAGATCGTCGGGAGTCGGGCCGGCCGGGTCGTGCTGGGTGCTCACCCTTGCACCTTGCACCACGCCGCGCCGTATTCAAACTTGACACCCGTCAATTTTGATCTGAAGATGTGGTTACGTGACGGTCGCCACAGACCGTCATAGCCGCTGCGCACCTGACGTCCGCGAACGAGAGGTAGTCATCCGATGACCACCATGACCACCCCGCAGTATCTCCTCGACCAGGCCCGGCGCCGGTTCACCCCGACGCTGAACACCATCCCCGGGATGGGCGCCATCGAGAAGCGGCTGCTCACCGTGGACTGGAAGCAAAAGACGCTGGCGGAGCCCCCGGCCGGTAGCGGGCTCAAGCCGATCGTCGGCGACTCCGGGCTGCCGGTGTTGGGCCACATCGTCGAGATGTTCCGGGGCGGCCCGGACTTTGCGATGCACATCTACCGTAAGCACGGTCCGGTGTACTTCGCCGAATCGCCGATCCTGTCCTCGGTCGTCGCGCTGGGTCCCGACGCCACCGAGACCGTCTTCGCCAACCGCAAGAAGGACTACTCCACCACCGGGTGGATCCCGGTGATCGGCCCGTTCTTCAACCGCGGGCTGATGCTGCTGGACTTCGAGGAGCACTTGGCGCACAAGCGGATCATGCAGGGTGCGTTCACCCGCCCGCGGCTGGCCAGCTACGTCGAGGACATGGACCGGGTCGCCAGCGCGCTGGTGGCGAAATGGCCCACCAACGACCCCCGATTCCTGTTCTACCCGGCGGTCAAGGAATTGACGCTGGATGTGGCCTCGGTGGTGTTCATGGGCATGGACCTGCGTGACGACCAGAAGACCGTGGCGAAGGTCAACCACGCATTCGAGCAGACCACCCGGGCCGGCGGCGCGATCATCCGCACGTCGGTGCCACCGTTCAAGTGGTGGCGCGGTCTGCAGGGCCGCAAGGTACTCGAGGACTACTTCACCCAGCGGGTGCGCGAGCGCCGCAACGTCGAGGGCACCGACATGCTGACGGTGTTGTGCCACACCGCCGACGAGGATGGCAACACCTTCAGCGACGCCGACATCGTCAACCACATGATCTTCTTGATGATGGCCGCCCACGACACCACGACCTCGACCCTGACCACCATGGCCTACCACCTGGCGGCCAACCCGGAATGGCAGGAACGGGCGCGCGAAGAGTCGGCGCGGCTCGGCGACAGCCCGCTGGACATCGAGGCGCTGGAAAAGCTGGAGACCCTCGACCTGGTGATGGACGAGTCGCTGCGGCTGGTCACCCCGCTGCCGTTCAACATGCGCCAAGCCGTGCGCGACACCGAGTTGCTCGGGCACTACGTTCCGGCCGGGACGAACGTCACGCTGTGGCCGGGGATGAACCACTGGCTTCCCGAGTTGTACACCAACCCGCGCCAGTTCGACCCCGAACGGTTCCTGGAGCCGCGTTCGGAGCACAAGAAGCACCGCTATGCGTTCGCACCGTTCGGCGGCGGAGCGCACAAGTGCATCGGGATGGTTTATGGGCGGCTGGAAGTCAAGACCGTCATGCACCGGCTGCTGCGCCGCTACCGGCTGGAGCTGTCGCGGCCCGGCTACCGACCGAAGTGGGACTACGCCGGCATGCCGCTGCCGATGGACGGCATGCCGATCGTGTTGCGCCCGATCTGATTCACTCACCGCCCTCGGCGCGCACCGCGGAACCCTGCGCCAGGCCTGGTTGACAGGCGTCAAACTTGGCCCAAGTATTAGGGATCAAGTGACGTCCGTCACTGCTTACCCGGCCTGCCAAAGGAGCGTCCGTGACCACGATCAGCACCCCGCGCTACCTGATCGACCAGGCCAAACGCCGGTTCACCCCGTCGTTCAACAACTTTCCGGGCATGGCGGCCCTGGAAAGGCGACTGCTGACCATGGAGTTCCCCGAGAAGCAACTCGCCGAGCCACCCCCGGGCAGTGGACTCAAGCCGGTCCTCGGCGACGCCGGGCTACCGATCCTCGGGCACATGATCGAGATGCTGCGCGGCGGGCCGGACTATCTGATGCGCATGTACCACACCCACGGCCCGATGCTATTCGGGGATTCGCCCGTGCTGCCCGCCGTCGCGGCGCTGGGCCCCGATGCGACGCAGGTCATCTACGCCAACCGCGACAAGGACTACTCGCAGCAGGGCTGGGTCCCGGTGATCGGGCCGTTCTTCAAACGCGGCTTGATGCTGCTGGATTTCGAGGAACACATGTTCCACCGCAGGATCATGCAGCAGGCGTTCGTACGGCCCCGCCTCGTCGGCTACGTCGAGCAGATCGACTTGGTCGCGTCCCAGGTGATCGCCAACGACTGGGTCAGCAACGACCCGCGCTTTTTGCTCTACCCCGCGATGAAGGAACTCACCCTCGACATCGCCGCGCTGGTGTTCATGGGGCACGAACCCGGCACCGATCGCGAGCTGGTCACAAAGGTCAATAAGGCGTTCACCACGACGACCCGCGCCGGCAACGCAGTGATCCGCACCAGCGTGCCGCCCTTCACCTGGTGGCGTGGCCTCAAGGCGCGTGAGCTGCTGGAGAGCTACTTCACCGCCCGGGTCCGGGAGCACCGCGGCAAGGAGGGCAACGACCTGCTCACGGCGCTGTGCTACGCCGAGGACGAGGACGGCAACCGGTTCACCGACGCTGACATCGTCAACCACATGATCTTTTTGATGATGGCCGCCCACGACACGTCGACGTCGACGGCCACATCGATGGCCTACAACCTCGCGGGCAATCCGGAATGGCAGCAGCGCTGCCGCGACGAATCGGATCGCTTGGGCGACGGACCGCTCGATATCGAATCGCTGGAGAAGCTGGAATCGCTCGATCTGGTCATGGACGAATCGATCCGCCTGGTGACGCCGGTACAGTGGGCGATGCGCCAGACGGTCCGCGACACCGACCTGCTGGGCTACTACATCCCCAAGGGCACCAATGTCATCGCCTACCCCGGGGTGAATCACCGTCTTCCCGAATTATGGACGGACCCAATGAAATTCGACCCAGAACGGTTCACCGAACCGCGTAATGAGCACAAGCGGCACCGGTATGCGTTCAATCCGTTCGGCGGCGGGGCGCACAAGTGCATCGGGATGACGTTCGGCCGCCTCGAAGTCAAGGCAATTCTGCACCGGTTGCTACGCCGGTACCGGTTGGAGTTGCCCCACCCCGGCTACCGGACGCGCTGGGACTACGGCGGCATGCCGATTCCGATGGACGGCATGCCGATCGTGCTGCGCCCGCTCTAGCCCGTGCTTCTCCCGCGAGCGTGCGCGTCGCCGGCCAACACGCCGGGGGACGCACCGTTTTCGGGCACGCTCGCGCCCGCAGGTCACTCTGCCATCAGCAGCCGGTTGGCGCAGGTGGTGACCGCCTGCACCGCGGACCGTCCGGCGTCGACGGAAAAGCCGACCGCCCACGCCGTGGTGCGGCCGTTGGAGCCGTGGATGAACGTGGCGGTCTCGTCGCCGCACCGAAGCTGGTGGAAACCCAGAATTTCCAAGGTGATTCCGCAGTCGTGGAGCATGGTGGTCAGCGCGGCCAGCGGCCCGTGCGCCGCCGCGGTGCAGGTGCCAGTCCGCTCGCCGACGGCGATCGTCGCCTGATACCTCCGGCCCTGCGGCCCCAGCCGTGCCGCGGGCCGGTCGGGGTCCAGACAACGCCACCGACCGACCCGCAGCGGTCCGGCGGCTCGCCCGTAGGTGGCCACGAAGTGGTCCCAGGTCAACTGTGCGGCCACGTCACGCAGCTCACGCGGCAACCGGGTGGTGTCGAATCGGTCTTGAAACGAGGTGTTGGTCATGTCTCGGTCTCTTCTGCTCGAGGGGAGCGACCGACGGGTAGTAGCTTCCGACCCACAGCGGGGGTCGGTCTGGATCAGACCCCGCTGCGGGTGACCGCTACTACAAGTAGATGACGCATGATTCAGCCAGGTTAATCCCGCTCCGGTCGGTGTGCAAGCGATTATTTGCGTCAATCCAGGATGCGCCGGGCCACGTTGGTGGTCACCAGGTCGAGCAGTTCGTCGGCGCGACCGGCGAGGATGGTCCTGATCGCGTAGAGCGAGAACCCCTTGGCCTGTTCGGCGGTGATCGCCGGCGGGATCGACAGTTCCTGGCGGGCGGTGACGACGTCGATCACGGCCGGCCCGTCATGGTCGAGCGCCGCGCTCAGGGCCGGTTCCAGGTCACCGGGCCGCTCCACCCGCCGCCCGAACATGCCCAGCGCGGCCGCGACGGCGCCGAAGTCCGGGTTCTGCAACTCGGTACCGAAGTTGACGATCCCGGCGGCCTTCATCTCCAGTTCGACGAAGTTCAGCGACGAATTGTTGAACACGATCACCTTGACCGGCAACCGATTCTGCGTCAGCGTCAACAACTCGCCGAACAGCATTGCCAGCCCGCCGTCGCCGGCGAAGGCGACGACTTGACGCTCCCGGTCGACGGTCTGGGCGCCGATCGCGTGCGGCAGCGCGCACGCCATCGTGCCGTGGTTGAACGACCCGATCAGCCGTCGCCGCCCGTTCATCGTCAGGTAGCGCGCCGCCCACACCACCGGGGATCCGACGTCGACGGTGAACACGGCATCATCGGTGGCTAGCTGATTCGCTACCGCGGCAACGTATTCGGGGCGAATCGGAGTCCGGTCGCGATCATTGGAGGCCAACGAGTCCAGCCGCTTGCGGGTCTTGCGATAGTGCTTCAGCGACCGCTCCAGATGGGTGCGGTCGTCCTTGGCCGTCAACATCGGGCGCAACGCGGCGAGGGTGTCGGCCACCGTGCCCACGAGTCCGAGATCGATTGGGGCGCGCCGGCCCAGATTTCGGCCCCGGATGTCGACCTGGATGATCCGCGCGCGCTCGGGATAGAACTGCTGGTAGGGGAAATCGGTGCCGAGCATCAGCAGCACATCGGCTTCGGCGATCGCCTTGTAACCGGATGCGAAGCCGAGCAGCCCCGTCATACCGACGTCGTGGGGGTTGTCGTACTCGATGTACTCCTTGCCGCGCAACGCATGCACGATCGGGGCCGCCAGTGTGCCCGCGAGTTCGATGACCTGACCGTGGGCGCCGGCCACACCCGCCCCGGCCAGGATGGTGACCCGGGAGGCATCGTTGAGCATGCCCGCCGCCGCGGCCAGACCGTGTTCATCGGGGCGGCACACCACCCCGGCGGCTGTCACCGGTCGCGATCCCCAGTCGGTGGCGTCGACGCGGTCGGACAAGATCTCACCCGGCACGACGACGACGGCGACACCGTTCTCCTCGACCGCGGTGCGCATCGCCATCTCCAGGATGCGGGGCGCCTGTTCGGGGGTGCTGACCAGTTCGCAGTAGACACTGCACTCGCGAAACAGGTTCTGCGGGTGGGTTTCCTGGAAGTAGTCGGAGCCGATCTCGGCCAGCGGGATGTGGGCGGCGATCGCCAACACCGGCACCCGGCTGCGGTGCGCGTCGAACAGGCCGTTGATCAGGTGCAGGTTGCCGGGCCCGCAACTGCCGGCGCACACCGCCAGGCGGCCGGTCATCGCGGCCTCGGCGGCGGCGGCGAAGGCCGCGGTCTCCTCGTGACGCACCTGTTCCCAGCCGAAGTCGCCGGCCCGGCGGATCGCGTCGGTGAAGCCGTTGAGGCTGTCGCCGGGTATCCCGTAGACCCGCTGTACGCCGCTGCGCTTGAGGGTCGCGATGACATGGTCGGCGACGGTTGCCATTTCGCGCTCCCCTTCCCGGCGCGAGCGTGCGCAAAAACGGTTCCGACCTCGGCGTGTCGACCGGGGACGCGCACGCTCGCGCAAAAAGTGCGGTGAAGGAGACGCTACTTGATCAGCGGGTCGCGGGGCATCCCCAGAATGCGCTCGGCGATCTGGTTACGGGTCACCTCCGAGGTGCCGCCGGCGATCGCGATGCCGCGCGCACCCATCACCATCCGGCCGGCCATCGCGCCCGGCCCGTCGTCGAGTGCGACGTCCGGGCCCAGCAGCGCCGCCCCGATGGCCGCGCCGTCGCCCATGTGCTCGGCGAGCTTGAGCTTGGTGACGTTGCCCTCCGGTCCGGGCCCGGCGCCGGCGATGCTGCGCGCCACCCGGCGCAGGTTCAGCAGCCGCAACGCGTGCTCGTCGGCGATGAAGCGGCCCACCCGCACCGCGGCGTCGGCCACCGACTGCCGGTGCTGCTGGGTCAGCGCGATCAGCTTCTGGTCGATGCCGGCGGTGAAGGAACCACCACCGCCGATGCTGACCCGCTCGTTGCCCAGCGTCGCGCGGGCGACCTTCCAGCCTTCGTTGACCTCGCCGACGATGTCCTCGTCCGGCACGAAGACATCGTTGAAGAACACCTCGTTGAACTCCGAACCGCCGGTGATCTGACGCAGCGGCCGGACCTCGACACCGGGTGCCTCCATGTCGACGATCACCATGGTGATGCCGGCGTGCTTGGGAACGTCGAAGTCGGTGCGAACGGTGGCCAGCCCACGCCGGCACAGGTGCGCACCGGACGTCCACACCTTCTGGCCGTTGATCTTCCAGCCGCCATCGACCCGGGTCGCCTTGGTCTTGACCGCGGCCGCATCCGAGCCGGCAGCCGGCTCGGAGAACAGCTGGCACCAGATCTCCTCCTGGCGCAACGCCTTCTCCACGAACCGCTCGATCTGCCAGTCGGTGCCCTGCTGGATCAGCGTCAGGATCACCCAGCCGGTGATCGAGTAGTCGGGTCGCTGCACCCCGGCGGCGCTGAACTCCTGCTCGATCACCAGTTGCTCGACAGCGTCGGCGGCTCGGCCCCACGGCTTGGGCCAGTGCGGCATCACATAGCCGGTCGCGATCAGCCGGTCCAGCTGCTCCTCGCCGCTCAACGCGGCGATCTCGAGCGCGTCGGCGTGGATCTGGGTGCGCAGCTCCTCGGCTTCGGGCGGCAGATCCAGACTGTTGGTCCTGGTGATGCCGGCCGCGGCACTCTCGAACACGGCCAGCGCCGGTGCGTCGCCGCCGAACAGCGCCTGCACCGTCAGGGCCCGGCGCAACTGCAGGTGAGCGTCGTGTTCCCAGGTGTAGCCGATGCCGCCGTGCACCTGGATGTTCAGCTCTGCGTTACGCACGTAGGCGGGGAACGCCAGGGTGGCGGCGACCGCGGCAGCCAGCCGGAAGGCGTACTCGTCCTCACCGTCGGCGCGCGCGGCGTCCCACACCGCCGCGGTGGCCGACTCCGCGCCGACGAGCATGTTGGCGCAGTGGTGCTTGATGGCCTGGAAGGTCGCGATGGTCCGGCCGAACTGTTCGCGCACCTTGGCATACTCGACAGCCGAGTCGGTGCAGTCGGCCGCCCCACCGACGGCTTCGGCGGCCAGCAGCACCCGAGCCCGCGCCAGCGCCGACTCACGCCCACCGGCCAGCGTGTCGTCCGCGCTGATCCCGACGCCGGTCAGCGTGACCCGCCCGGAGCGCCGGGTCGGGTCGAGGTTGCCGGGTACGTCGACGTTGACCCCGGCGCGATCTCGCTCGAGCACCAGCACGTCCTCGCCGGCGGCCAGCAGCAGCAGATCGGCCAGCCCGGCGCCCAGCACGATCCCGGCGTCGCCGGAGGCCACGCCGCCGTCGAGGGCCACGCCGCCGGCCATCCCCACCCCGGCGGTCACCGAACCGTCGATCAGGCCGGGCAGTAGCCGGGCCTGCTGTTCGGGGGTCCCGGCGGCGGCGATCACCGCCGAGGCGATGACCGTCGGCAGGAAAGGTCCCGGCGCCACCGCACGGCCCAGTTCCTCGACCACCACCACCAATTCGGGCAGCCCGAAGCCCGAGCCGCCGTGCTCCTCGGCGATATGCAGCCCCAGCCAGCCCAGCGATGCCAGCTCACCCCAGAACGGCGGCCGGCCCTCCTCGGTGGCGTCCAGCAGCGCACGGGACGCCGCGCGGGCCTGCTGCGCGGTCAAGAATCCGCGGGCCACCTCGGCCAGTTCGCGGTGGTCGTCGGTTACTGCGATGCCCATGGCAGGTCTCCTGTTCGGTAACTACTTGGGGGCGAACCGCTGCCCGGCGTCCAACCGCAGGCACTGCCCGTTGAGCATCGGGTTGTCGACCACGGCGGCGACCAGCTTGGCGAACTCCTCGGGCCGGCCGAGGCGCTTGGGGAACGCGGCATCCTTGGTCAGGGCACTGGCGAACTCCTCCGGGATGCCCTTGGTCAGGCCGGTGGCGAACAGGCTCGGCGCGATCGCCAGCACCCGGATGCCCACCGAGCCGAGGTCGCGTGCCATGGTCAGGCACATGCCGGCGACACCGGCCTTGGCGGCGGTGTAGGCCACCTGGCCGATCTGGCCCTCGAACGCCGCGATCGAGGCGGTGTTGATGATGACCCCGCGCTCCTCGTCCTCGGGCTCGTTGGTGCTCATCTGCGCCGCGGCCAGCCGGTTGAGGTTGAAGGTGGCGATCAGGTTCAGGTCGATCACCGAGCGGAACGACTCCAGGTCATGCGGCCCGGACTTGCTCAAAGTGCGCTTGGCGATGCCGCCGCCCGCGGTGGTGACGATGACGTGCAGACCACCGAGGCCCTCGACCGCTGCGGCCAGGGTCTTCTCGGCGGCGGCGAAGTCGGTGATGTCCACCGGGTGGAAGGCGCCCCCGAAACCGGCCGCCACCTCCTTGCCCTCCGACCCCTCCCGGTCGAGCACCGCCACTGCTGCGCCACCTTCGGCGAGCAGCTCCGCGGTTGCCCGACCCATCCCCGAGGCGCCACCGACGACGACGACCTTCTTGCCACTGATCTCCATGCGAACTCCCTTAAGCAAGTACTTGAGTATCAGGAACAAGTTATCGTTCCGCTCGGAAACCGCTACCACTCGGGCATCCGGCAGGCCCCAAGGAGGTACCCCGTGGCCGCACCGACCGCGCCGCAGCTGATCGAGCGACGCGACGGTCCGGTGACCTACCTGCACACCGACGCCGCGCTGCCCCCGGTCGCCGTCGTGGACCGCTCCCCCATCTCGGTGCGCCAGAAACTGGTGCTCGGTGCGCTCGCCGTCGCCGGTGCGGTGGCGTGGGCACTGATCGCCTTCGTCCGCGGCGAGTCGGTGAACGCGGTGTGGTTCGTGGTCGCCGCGCTGTGCACCTACATCATCGGGTTCCGTTGCTATGCAAGGCTTATCGAGCTCAAGGTCGTCAAGCCCCGCGACGAGCACGCCACTCCCGCGGAGATCTTCGAAGACGGCACCGACTACCTGCCGACCGATCGCCGGGTGCTGTTCGGCCACCACTTCGCCGCGATCGCCGGCGCGGGTCCGCTGGTCGGACCGGTGTTGGCCACCCAGATGGGTTATCTGCCGGGCACCATCTGGATCGTGATCGGCGCGGTGTTCGCCGGCTGCGTGCAGGACTACCTGGTGCTGTGGTGTTCGGTGCGGCGACGGGGCCGCTCCTTGGGGCAGATGGCCCGCGAGGAACTCGGCGCGGTCGGCGGCGCCGCCGCGATCATCGGGGTGCTGGTGATCATGGTCATCCTGATCGCGGTGCTGGCGCTGATCGTGGTGCGGGCGCTGGCGGTCAGCCCGTGGGGGGTGTTCTCCATCGCGATGACGATCCCGATCGCGCTGTTCATGGGCGTCTATCTGCGTTATCTGCGTCCGGGCCGGGTTTCGGAGGTCTCCCTGATCGGCGTGGTCGCGCTGCTGGCAGCCGTCGCCTCGGGCCGGTGGGTCGCCGAGACATCCTGGGGAGCGTCCTGGTTCACGCTCTCGCCGCTGGCGCTGTCGTGGTGTGTCATCGGCTACGGTTTCGCCGCCTCGGTGCTGCCGGTGTGGCTGCTGCTGGCGCCGCGCGACTATCTGTCGACGTTCATGAAGGTCGGCACCATCGCCCTGCTGGCCGTCGGTATCGTGATCGCCCAGCCGCTGATGGCGGCTCCCGCCGTCTCGACCTTCGCCCACACCGGCGACGGGCCGGTGTTCGCCGGGTCGCTGTTCCCCTTCCTGTTCATCACGATCGCCTGCGGGGCGCTGTCGGGATTCCATTCGCTGATCGCCTCGGGCACCACCCCGAAGCTGCTGGAAAAAGAGAGCCAGATGCGGCTGATCGGCTACGGCGGCATGCTCACTGAGTCGTTCGTGGCGGTGATGGCGCTGATCACCGCATCGATTCTGGACCAGCACCTGTTCTTCGCCCTCAACGCGCCGGTCGCCGCGACCGGCGGCACCGCCGAAACCGCCGCCGCCTACGTCAACGGGCTCGGGCTGGGCGGGTCACCGGTAACCGGTGAGCAGATCACCGAGGCCGCCGCCGCCGTCGGCGAACAGTCGATTGTGTCGCGCACCGGTGGGGCGCCCACGCTGGCATTCGGCATGGCCGAGGTGCTGGGACAGGTGTTCGGTGGGCCGGCCCTGAAGGCGTTCTGGTATCACTTCGCGATCATGTTCGAGGCGCTGTTCATCTTGACCACCGTCGACGCCGGCACCCGGGTGGCCCGCTTCATGCTCTCCGACGCGTTGAGCAACCTGGGCGGGCCGTTGCACCGGCTGGCCAACCCGGGGTGGCGAATCGGAGCGTGGGCGTGCAGCGTGGCGGTGGTCGCCGGATGGGGTTCGATTCTGTTGATGGGGGTGACCGATCCGCTCGGCGGGATCAACACCCTCTACCCGCTGTTCGGCATCGCCAACCAGTTGCTGGCCGCGATCGCGTTGACCGTGGTGACCGTGATCGTGATCAAGCGCAGCCGGCGCCGATCCGACTTGAAATGGGCACTGGTACCGGGCATTCCGCTGCTGTGGGACCTGACGGTCACCATGACGGCGTCGTGGCAGAAGATCTTCTCGTCCGATCCGCGAGTGGGCTACTGGACGCAGCACTTCGCCTACCGGGCCGCCGAGCGGGCCGGTGCGACCTCGTTCGGATCGGCGGTCGACGCGGCGCAGTTGCACGATGTCGTTCGCAACACCTTCATCCAGGGCAGCCTGTCGATCGTGTTCGCCACCCTGGTCGCGGTGGTGTTCGTGACCGGGGTGCTGGTGTCGTTCACGGCGATTCGCGGTGCCGTGTCGACCACCGAGCCGCCGCCGGTGCTGTCGCGCCGGTTCGCACCGGCCGGACTGGTCCCGTCGGCGGTCGAGCGAAAGGTACAGGCGCAGTGGGACGCTCGGCAAGCCGGCTAGCCCGGGCGGCTCGCCGGTTCGGCTGGTACTGGGCGACCCTGCTCGGTGACAACCACTACCGCCGTTATCTGGAATACCGCCGCCGGGCTCATCCGGGCGAACCGGTGCTCTCCGAGCGGGACTACTGGCGGCGGCGTTACGACGCCGATCCCGGCGGACGGTGCTGCTGAGGCCATTCATCGGGCATGATCGACAGGTGGCTGACATCACCCGCAGGGGGGCGGCGCGCAATGCCAAGCTGGTGGGCCTGCCGCTGAGCTTCGCCGGCCGGGCCGCGCTCGGGTTGGGCAAACGGCTGGCCGGCAGGTCCAAGGACGAGGTGACCGCCGAGCTCATGGAGCAGGCGGCCGAGCAGATGTTCACCGTCCTCGGCGAGCTCAAGGGTGGCGCCATGAAGGTCGGCCAGGTGCTCTCGGTCCTGGAGGCGGCGGTGCCCGCGGAGTTCGGCGAGCCCTACCGCGAGGCACTGACCAAGTTGCAGAAGGACGCCCCGCCGCTGCCTGCGGCCAGGGTGCACCGGGTGCTCGACGCCCAGCTGGGCACGCGGTGGCGGGAGCGGTTCAGCTCCTTTGACGACGATCCGGTCGCTGCGGCCAGCATCGGCCAGGTGCACCAGGCGGTGTGGGCCGACGGCCGCCCGGTGGCCGTCAAGATCCAGTATCCCGGCGCCGACGAGGCGCTGCGCGCCGACCTGAAGACGCTGCGGCGGCTGACCGGGGTGCTCAAGCCGCTGGCGCCCGGGGCCGATGTGCAGGGCATCGTGGACGAGCTCATCGAGCGCGCCGATATGGAACTGGACTACCGGCGCGAGGCCGACAACCAGCGCGCATTCGCCAAGGCCTACACCGGGCACCCGCATTTCGCGGTGCCGCACGTGGTGGCCAGCGCCCCCAAGGTGGTGATCCAGGAGTGGCTCGACGGCATCGCGATGTCGCAGATCATCGCCGACGGCACCGCCGCGCAGCGCGACCTGCTGGGCACCCGGCTGGTCGAGTTGATCGGCGACGCGCCGGCCCGGGTCGGCATGCTGCACGGTGACGCCCACCCCGGTAATTTCATGCTGCTGGCCGACGGCCGGATGGGCGTCATCGACTTCGGCGCGGTGGCGCCGCTGCCCGACGGCCTCCCGGTGGAGCTGGGCATGGCGCTGCGGTTCGCCGGCCAGGCCAACTACGATCTGCTGCTGCCCACGTTGGAGAAGGCCGGCTTCATCCAGCCCGGCGAACAGATCTCGATCGAGGACGTCGACGACATGCTGCGCCGCTACGTCGAGCCGATGGCGCCCGAGGTCTTCCACTTCAGCCGCGACTGGCTGCAGACGCTGGCCGCCGCGCAACTGGACCAGTCGATTCACCAGATCAAGACCGCCCGCCAACTGGACCTGCCGCCCAACCTGGCGATGCTGGGGCGGGTCATCGGTACGACGGCCGGCATCCTGGCCCAGTTGGACGCACACGTACCGGTTCGGGCGCTCGCGCTGGAACTGCTGCCCGGTTTCGCCGGCTAGGCTCGCGCGCCCGCACCCGGCCGTGGCCAAAACTTGATGAAGCCTTGACCCGTTCGTGCGCATGTGCGACCGGGATCGGGGGTGCGGTCTACCTACGATCAACCTCGTAAACACCGGTAGTTTTGGTCGGGAAGGTACGCCGGAGATGTGGACATCGGTACGCACTGCAGTCGTGGTGGTGGGAGTGGCTCTGACAACGGTGGTGATGCCACCGGGGACGAGTTCGGCTGCCGCCAGCCAACCCTCGGGCATCGCGTCGATCCAACCGACGTCGGGTGCCGTCGTCGGCGTGGCGCACCCCGTGGTGGTGAGATTCGCCGCGCCGGTGCTCGACCGCCGGGCCGCCGAACGCGCCATCCCGGTGCGGACGGACCCGCCCATGACCGGCACCTATGAGTGGTTCGACGACACCGAAGTCCACTGGGTCCCCGACCGTTACTGGCCGTCGCACAGCACCGTGGCGCTGTCGGTGGGCAAGCTCTCCGCCGACTTCAGCACCGGAGCGAAGGTGGTCGGGGTCGCCAGCGTAGCGGCGCACACCTTCACCGTGAGCGTCGACGACGTAGAAGCCGACCCGCTGCCGGCACCGCACCACCGCCCGCACTGGGGCGAGAACGGGGTGATGCCCGCCACCATGGGCAAGTCCGCATTCCCCACGCCGACAGGCCATTACACCGTTCTGGCCAAGGAGAAGAAGGTCCTGATGGACTCCAGCAGCGTCGGGATCCCGGTCGACGACCCCGAAGGTTACCGCTTCGACGTCGAACAGGCCGTGCGTATCAGCCGGCGGGGCCTCTACGTCCACTCGGCGCCGTGGGCGCTTCACTCCCTGGGCCTGGAGAACGTCAGCCACGGCTGTATCGGTCTGAGCCCGACGGACGCAGAATGGTACTTCGACCGGGTCAATATCGGTGACCCGGTGATCATCAAGGAGTGACGCCGCGCGTCAGCGCGACCCCGTAGACATCGCAGCGCCACCGAATTCCACCGGCATCGCGTCGATCCCGTTGATCCAGGGCAGCACGGATCGCGAGGCGCGGTCCAGCCGGCGAATATCGGGCATGATGTCCGCCAGCGCCCCGAAGATCAGGTTGATCTGCATACGGGCGAGATTCGCCCCGATGCAGTAGTGCGCGCCGGGCGCCCCGAATCCCAGATGCGGGTTGGGGCTTCGCCGGATATCGAAAGTGAACGGCTCGTCGAACACCTCTTCGTCGTAGTTGGCCGAACCGTAGAACATCCCGACCCGCTGCCCCTTGGCGATGTGCACCCCACCGAGTTCGACGTCGCGCAACGCGGTGCGCTGAAACGAGATCACCGGCGTGGCCCACCGGACCACCTCGTCGACCATGGTCGCCGGGCGTTCTGCCACGAACAACCGCCATTGGTCGGGGTGGTCGAAGAAGGCCACCATCCCCTGCGAGGTGGCGTTGCGGGTGGTCTCGTTGCCGGCGACCATCAGCATCATCACGTAGTAGCCGAACTCCAGCGCGGTCAGCGCTTCTCCATCGATCGTCGCGGTGACCAGGGCCGTTGCGATGTCGTCGCGCGGGCGGGCCTTGCGGTCTTCGGCCATCTGATAGGCGTAGCCCAACAGCTCAGCGGAGGCCTGCATCCCGTCGGCGGCGGCCTGCGGATCGCCGTTGCCGCCGCCCACCAATCGATTGCTCCAGTCGAAGACCTGCTGGCGCTCAGCTGCCGGCACACCGATCAGCTCGCAGATGGTCGCCAGCGGCAGGCGGGAGGCGACCTCGGTGACGAAGTCGCCGGTGTCGTGTTCGGCGGCGGCCGCGACGATCTCGCGGGCCTGGCGGTCGAGTGAGTCCCGCATGCCGGCAACGACACGGGGGGTGAATCCGCGTGAGACGATCCGGCGCAGCTTGGCGTGCTTGGGTCCGTCGAGGAACAGCATGATGTTGTCGCGGCTGGCCTCGTGGAGGTCTTGGTTGCTGGTGGTGTTCGTCCGGATCAGCGAGGTGTTCTCGTGTGAGGAGAACACGTCGTCCTGCAGCGACACGGCCCGTACGTCGGCGTGTTTGGTCACCACCCAGTAGCCCTCGTCGGGGTAGCCGGAGACGCCGAACGGCTGGGCGTTCCACCAGATCGGCTCGGTTTTGCGCAGCAGTGCGAACTCCTCGTGCGGGATCCGCTCCCCGATGAGTGCGGGGTCGGTGAAGTCGAACCCCTCCGGCAGCAGGTGCGGTGTCTCGGTCATCGTGCTCCCTCTCGCTCTACCAGCGGTTGCCACGCCAGTCGGTCATCGGCGCTGTTGACGTAGCCGCCGGACGGGGCGGCGAAATGCGATCCGAGCAGCAGCGCCCGCTCGTCGGCGACACGGCGCAGCAGTTGGAGTCGGCTGGCGCGAGCCGCGGTCGGGTCGGCGTCGGGCAACGCGCAGATTCCGGGATCGCCGATCTGCGCCGGGTGATGTATGACGTCGCCGCTGATGTAGGCGACAGCGCCGGCCCGCTCATGCGGCGGTCCCAGCTTCACCTCTCCTCCGTCGAGCCTCGCTGAACCGCCGGACTCAATGCGCACCGACACGTGCCCCGGGGTGTGTCCGGCGGTCGGCACCAGCCGGATGTCGCCGGTCACCCGGTGATCCGGCTCGATCAGCCGCAGTCTGCCGTATTGTTGCAGCGGCGCAACGCATTCCGGTGCCACCCGGTCCTCCCCGGTGAAGTCACACCAGTGCTCGTGCTCGGCCGCGGTCACCAGGTAGTCGGCACCTGCGAACGCGGGCACCCACTGCCCTGCCCGCTGCACCGTGTTGCCCCCGGCGTGGTCGCGGTGCAGGTGGGTGCATACCACCGCGGTGATGTCGTCGGGGCGAAATCCGGTGGCGGCCAGGGACTCGGCAAAGCGGTCCGGTATCTGCCGGGACCGCAGGAAGCTGTCACCGAAGCAGGTGTCGACGAGAACGCGGTCCTGCCCGGACACGATCAGGAAGGACTGGATCGCCATCAGGATGTTGCCCGAGGCGTCGCAATAGTCCGTCAGCGAGTCGTCCGCGAAGCGTTCGGGTGCCGCTGCGAACAGTCGCGATGCCGGGATCGGGATGATCGCCTGCAGGACCGCATGGATGTCAACGTCGCCGACAGTCCAGTGCTGCACGCCCGTGGTCCCCTTCTCGCAGGGGGATCGTATGCCACAAATCATTTGGAATTCACTGATTCGTCGAACCGGGTGAATGCGGATCGGTCTGGCACACTCGATCCGTGGCAGCACCTACCGTCCGTTTTCGCCGGCTCGCCGAACAGGTCGCCGAGGAGCTCCGCCGACGCATTCTCGCCGGGGAGCTCACCGATGACAGCGTGCTCCCCAAAGAGGACGAACTCCTGGTCGAATTCGCCATCAGCAAGCCGTCGCTGCGTGAGGCCATGCGCATCCTGGAGGCCGAGGGGCTGCTGACCGTGCGCCGCGGCAAACGCGGTGGCGCGGTCATCCATCGCCCCACGCCAGCAAACGTCGCCTACACCATGGGCCTGGTGCTGGGCTCGCGGCAGGTCAGCCTCGCCGACGTCGCGACCGCACTACTACAGGTTGAACCGGCCTGCGCCGCGCTGTGCGCGGGGCGGCCGGACCGCAAGAGTACGGTGGTGCCCATTCTGCGGCGATTGCACGAGGAATCGGTAGCCGCGGTCGACGACTTGCCGCAGGCAACCTCGGCCAGTCGCCGCTACCACGAGGCGCTCGTCACGCACTGCGGCAACACCACCATGCTCGTGATGGCGGGTGCACTCGAAACCTTGTGGTCGGCCCACGAGCAAAGCTGGTCGAGCCAAGTCACCGATCACTCGACGGTGCCGGTGCCCGAACGGCGCGCGGTCCTGGAGGACCATCGGCAGGTGATCGACGCGATCGACGTCGGCGATGCCCAGCGGGCCCGCGACCTGGCCGCGGCGCACCTGATGCATGTCCAGCACTACCCGGGCCGGTCGGGTGTGGTCGATCCCGCCATGATCCGTCCGCGCGGGCTGTCCCCGATCCGTGACGACGACGCCTGACCCGCCCGCCGGCCACATTGACCCCCGCCCTTATTTCCATATGATTTGTTCATGACGGAGTCCGTCGACGTGCAGCACCGGCCCGGCGGCGCTGCGATCTGGTCGCCCTCGGTGGTCCCGCCGATCGGTGTCGAGCTGACCGATGCCCAGGCGCTGGCCGTGGCGTTCCGGCACCTCGCCGAGATCGGCTTCGCGGAGAACATGGCCGGCCACATCACCTGGCAGCCCGACGGCCGGACCGAGATGCTGGTCAACCCGTGGGGCCTGTGGTGGGCCGAACTGACCGCGTCCGATATCTGCACCGTGGACGAGGACGCTCGTGTCGTCGCGGGCCGCTGGGATGTCACCCCGGCAATCCATATCCACACCGAACTGCACCGAGCCCGTCCCGACGCCCGCGTGGTGATCCACAACCACCCGTACTACGTCAGCCTGCTGGCTTCGCTGCAGACATCGCCCGAACTCGTCCACCAGACCGGGTCGCTGTTCCTCGACGACCTGTGCTTCGTCGACAGCTACGACGGCGAAATCGACTCCGCCGCCCGGGCTGCGGAGCTGGTCGAGCGCATCGGCGGCGCGAATCTGGCGATCCTGGCTTCGCACGGGGTGGTAGCCACCGGACGCACCCTGGCCGAGGCGGTCTATCGGTCCGCGACCATCGAACGGGTCTGCAAGCTGGCCTACCACGTCATGCTGACCGGCCGAACGCCCTCACCGATGAGGCGTTCGGACATGGCCGGCATGCGGGCATCGCTGATCGAGCGCGCCGCCGATGTGTACTGGGCCGGAGCGGCGCGCATGACCATCAAGGCCGACCGCCAGGTGCTGGACTGACACGTGCTGGACTGAGAAGGAATCGAGAGGGCCGTCAGTGAAATCGATCGATGAACTGAGCTCCGACCCGAACTTCACCACCGCCAAGGCCGGCGCCGAGCGCATCGTGACCTTCCTCCCGGAACCGCCACGCGCACAACGGCGTTACACGGTGATCTCGGTCGACGATCACATCGTCGAACCGCCCGACACCTTCGAAGGCCGCGTCCCGCGCAAACTGGCCGACCGGGCGCCCAAGGTGGTTGAGACCGAGAACGGCGGCCAGACCTGGATCTACGACGGCCAGTCACTACCCAACGTGGGATTCAACGCCGTCGTCGGCCGGCCGGTGTCGGAGTACGGTTTCGAGCCCGCCCGATTCGACGAGATGCGCCGCGGCGCGTGGGACATCCACGAACGCGTCAAGGACATGGACCTCAACGGCGTCTACGCCTCACTGAACTTCCCGTCATTCCTGCCCGGTTTCGCCGGGCAGCGGCTACAACTGACCACCGATGACGGTGAGCTGGCGCTGGCCTCGGTGCGGGCATGGAACGACTGGCACCACGAGGTGTGGGCCGGCTCGTACCCCGACCGGATCATCGGTTGCCAGTTGCCCTGGCTGCTGGACCCGGAGCTCGGGGCGGCCATGATCTACGAGAACGCCGGAAGAGGTTTTCGCGCGGTCACTTTCAGCGAGAACCCGGCCATGCTGGGGTTGCCGACCATCCACTCCGGACATTGGGATCCGATGATCGCCGCGTGCGCCGAGACCGGCACCGTGGTCAACCTGCACATCGGATCGTCCGGATCGGCGCCGTCCACCACCGACGACGCACCGCCCGATGTCGCCGGCGTGCTGTTCTTCGCCTACGCCATCTCCGCCGCGGTCGATTGGCTCTACTCCGGGCTGCCCAGCCGGTTCCCCGAGCTGAAGATCTGTCTGTCCGAGGGCGGGATCGGCTGGGTTGCCGGACTGCTGGACCGGCTCGACCACATGCTGAGCTATCACGAGATGTACGGAACCTGGAAGACGCTCGGCGAGACCCTGACGCCCGCCGAAGTGCTTCAGCGCAACTTCTGGTTCTGTGCCGTCGAAGACCAGTCGTCGTTCTGCCAGCATGAGCGCATCGGCACCGACCACATCATGCTCGAAGCCGACTACCCGCACTGCGACTCGACGTGGCCGCACACCCAGCGGGTCATCCACGAGCAGATCGGCGATCTTGCCCCGGACGTGATCCGGAAGTTGACCTGGGAGAACGCCTCTCGGTTGTATCAGCATCCGGTTCCCGAAGCGGTCCAGCGCGACCCGGACGCGTTCTGATGGCCGCCACCACGTCCCCGCTGCGAATCGCGGTGCTCGACGACTACCAGGGCATCGCCGAAACCGTGGACTGGTCGGCCATCCCGCGACCCGTCGACCTGCTGGCACTGCGCGAACACATCGCCCCCGGCGACGAACTCGTCGCGCGGCTGGCCGACCGCGAGGTGGTGGTGGCGATGCGCGAGCGCACCGTCATCGGCGCCGACCTGCTGGCCCGACTGCCGTCACTGAGGCTGCTGGTCACCACCGGGCCGTTCAACGCCGCTATCGACACCGTGGCAGCCCACCGGCTGGGGATCACCGTGTGTGGCACCGGCGGCATCATCACCCCGACGGTCGAACTCACCTGGGCGCTGATCCACGCCCTGCAGCGCCACCTGGTCGTGGAAGATCGGGCACTGCGTGCCGGCCACTGGCAACAGACCGTCGGCGCCGATCTCGCGGGGGCGACGCTGGGACTTGTCGGGCTGGGCCGCATCGGCCGGCTGGTCGCCGCGGTGGGCCACGCTTTCGGTATGCGGGTGGTGGCCTGGAGTCCGAACCTGACCGCGGAGCGCGCCGCCGAAGCGCAGGCCGAACTGCTCGATCGGCGCAGCCTGTTCGAGACCGCCGACGTCGTGTCGATTCACCTGGTGCTCTCCGCGACCACCCGCGGTGTCATCGGCCGCGACGAGCTCGCCGCGATGAAATCCAGCGCGATCCTGGTCAACACCTCACGCGGCGGGCTGATCGACGAGGCGGCGTTGATCGAGGCACTACGCGGGAACCGGATTCGCGGTGCAGGGCTCGACGTCTACGCCCAGGAGCCGCTACCGGCCGGACACCCCCTGACGACGCTGGAGAACACCGTGCTCACCCCGCACCTGGGTTATGTCACAGAGAAATGCATGGACCTGTTCTACCGCGATATTGTTGATGACATCGCGGGTTACTGCGCGGGCACTCCGCGACGGCTTGTGGCCATTTGAAAGACACTCTTTATTCAGCTACGGTCAACATAATTCTGTAACAGATGAGTCGCTTCGTAATAACAATTCGACAAAATATTCCGCGGGTGGTATTCGCGATATTTGTAGGCAGAAAGGGGCCTACGACCAGGCGGTCGCAGGCCCCTTTACCGAAATGCGTCTATTTAGTGCCGCCGGCCAGTCCGATGGGGGCACCGATAGCTTCGGTCGCCGCGGCCGCGATAGGGCTCGCCGCGGCGGCGCCGGCCGGCCCCGGTGCGACGAAGGGCACCGGCGGGGGCGCTCCCGGCAGCACCGGGATCGGGGCGATCGGCACCGGAGGCACCGGACCGGGAAGCCCCATCGGCACGGGCCCCGCGAGAGTCGTCAGGTCAGCCGCAGCAGGACCACAGGGCACCCCCGCGCCGGCCAGCACCGCCGCATCGGCCGCACCGGCAACCGGCGCCGCCTCGCCGGAGGTGAGAGCGACCACGCCGCCCGCACACACCGGACCACCCACCGGCAACGGCGCCACTGACGATGGCGCAGCCGCCGCACTGGCACTGAAGATAAGTGCACTTGCACACAAGCCAATACCGGCGAATAACGCGATACCGGGTCTCCCGAGGCTCTTCAACGTGAACTCCGATTGTTAGTATCCAGCCCCCCGGACACGCAATCTGATGACTGCAAACGAACCGTATCACAACGGTGTAAGTTGCCCGGCCGCCCAATTTAATCCGTTACCGTACCGATGCGGATCGGCCGCATTGGCTGGGTGTCGGCCCAGATAACTGCTTCGCATTTTGGTGCGGTCACCGCGGACGGGAGAGAATACTCAACAAATGAGTGGAGCTAAGGGGACTCGAACCCCTGACCCCCACACTGCCAGTGTGGTGCGCTACCAGCTGCGCCATAGCCCCGCGATGTCGTGCTCATCGAAGCTACACCACCGCCATGCCCAGGCTCAAAACACCTGGCCGATCACCCACCCGGTCAGGCCGGGTGCTGCGTCTTATGCAGCCCGAAGGGCACCGCGTCGAGCAGGGTGACCGTCACGCTGGCACCGCTGGGCACCTGGTAGCTGCGCTCCTCACCGCGCCGTGCGCCGGTGATGGCCTTACCGAGCGGTGACTGCGGGGAATAGACCTCCAGCCCACTCTGGTCGTCGTCACGAACCCCCAGCAGGAAGGTCTCGGTGTCGCCGTCGTCGTAGCGGACCGTGAGCACCATGCCCGGCTCGGCCACCCCGTCGTCCGGCGGATCCTCGCCGACGACCGCGACCGCCAACAGGTCGTGGATCTGGTGGATCCGCGCCTGGCGCGACTGTTGCTCGCTGATGTCGGCGGTGCCCGAACCGATGTGTGGCTCGGACAACTCGGCCAACTCGGCCAACAGCCGGTCCTTGGTCTCCTGTGTCATCCAGACACCTTGCGAATCGGTCATCGACGATCTCCTTTACGAACGGAATCAGCTTGGAGTACTACCGGGCTCAGCGCAACGGATCGAGTTCACGCAATACCGCGGACTGCTTGCCGGTGGTGATCTGCTCCGCCAGCAGCCGGCCCGTCACCGGGCCGTGCGTCAGGCCCCACATACCGTGGCCACCCGCCACGTAGACGGTACGCGGGCTCACCTCCCCCACCAAGGGGCGCCCGTCCGGGCTGACCGGACGCGGGCCCACCCAGACATCGGTGCGCTCCGCCCAGCGCACGCCGTCGAGCAGCGGGCGTGTTGCCGCGACGATGGCCTCGACGCGGGCAGGGACTATCGGGGCGTCCGGATCGCCGAACTCCATGGTCCCGGCGACCCGCAGCTTGGCGTTCAACGGAGTGCAGGCCACCCGGGCATCCGGCAGGTAGATCGGACCGGTGACCGGCCCGTCGACCGGCACCGTGAAGGAGTAGCCGCGGCCGGCCCGCACCGGGACCCGAATCCAGCGCGTTGTCAGCTGCGACAGCCAGGCGCCGCTGGCGATCACCGCGGCCGCCGCCGTCAGCGTCGTACCGTCGCGGCCCGTCACCACCGCGCCGTCTCCCGTCGGCGCCACATCGGTCACGTCCATGGTGTGCAGCGCGGCACCGCGCTCGACCACCGCGCGACCCAGCGCGGTGACGAACCGGCCGGGGTCGAGGAACCGCTGGCCGTCGATCTGCACCGCAGCGGCGACGGCCGAGGACGCCAGCGGCACGCGCTCGCGCAGCGCCGCACCGGTCAGTTCGGTGCAGAACACCGGCCGGCCTGCTTCAGAAAATCGCCGCAGCTCATCGAGCAGACGCTCGGCGTCGGCGGAGGTGCGGAAGATCGCGGTGATCGGGGCATCGGTGACCGGGGCGTCGACGCCGTTGGCCACCAGTACGTCGTAGGCCTCGATGCACTCGGCGCTCAGCGGCGCGTTGGCCCGCACCGCGCGGCGCCACGCCGACGGCCGGCTGTTGGCGGCGAAACGCGCCAGAAACGACCAGAGCGCCGGCCCGGCGTTGAGCGGAACCTGCAGCGGCGCGGCCCGGCTGAACAGCGACCGCAGCCCGAAGCGCAGATTGGCGGGCTCGTTGAGCGGTATGGCCAGCGCCGGGGAAATCCAGCCGGCATTGGCCCACGAGGAACCGGCCGCGACGCCGACACGGTCGACGACCGTGACCTCGACACCGCGCTCCTGCAGGAACCACGCGGTCGACAACCCGACAATGCCGGCGCCCACCACGATCACCGACCGTGGCGCGCCGTCGATCCGGTTGTCGGCACCCATTAGTCCATGATGCGGCGCTCACCCGACCTGCGGTTTAACCGGTTCGCACAACGACGACGTCAGGGTTTGTCGAAAGCCGACAGGTCACCGGCTGCCAGCTCGATCATCGCCGCGAGCCGGGCGCGGGCATCGTCGAGACCCAGCGGAGTCACCTCGGCCATCTTGCGCAGCCGGTACCGCATGGTGTTCTCATGCACGCTCAGCCGCTCGGCGGCTCGCGCCAGATCGCCCTGGGCGTCGAGCCAGGCCCGCAGCGTGGCCACGTAGGGCGTGCCGTGCACCGCGTCGTGGTTACGCAGTTCGGCGACGGGGCCGCGGGCCGGTATCCGGCCGGACCGTGCCGCGGTGTAGAGCCGTCGCAACACGATCTCGTCCCAGGCCTCGTCGTAGGCCGGCGGCGCGATGTCGTGCGGCCCGGCTTCGTGCAGCGCCAGGCACTCCTCGGCCTCCCGGCGGGCCGTGGGCAGCTCGGCCACGCCTGCCACGGCGCTGATCCCTGCCAGCACGCTGGCCTGTTGCGGCAGGACCGAGCGCAGTCCGTGCACCCATTGCCGGGCCTGCGCCGCATCCTGCGCGGGCAGCACCGTGTACACGGTGTTGGCCGCCAGCGCACTGCGGCCCGGCCGCGACCAGCCGAAACCGGTGGTGACGGCCTCGAACGCCAGCAACAGGCCCGCGTGCGGTTGGGTGGCGATCCGGGTGTGCACGGCGACCACCCGCAGCGGCGCCTGCGGCAGACCCAGCCTGGCGACCAGGGCGGCGGCCTCGGCCGCGTCGGTCCGGCCGTCCAGCAACCGGTTCACCCAGTCGGATTCGACCTGGCGTTCCAGATCCGCACTGGCCCGCGACCGCAACACGTGCAGCGCCACCGTGCGGGCGCCGTCGGCCAGTGCCGTCAGCCGGGTGCCGTTCAACGGGGCGGGGCAGGCCACCCACACCGCCCCCAGCAGCTCTCGGCCGACCCGCACCGCCGCCACCATCCGGCCGGTCAGTCCGTGCTCGGGGGCGGCGGCGACGAACAGCGGTTCATCGTGGCCTTCCAGATGCGCCAGGACGCCCCGCTTCTCGAACAACTCCCGCAGCGGCTCGGCTTCCTGCCGGTTCAGAATCGTCGCCGAACGCGCCGGATCGGCGTGCCGCTGACCGCGCGAGTAGGCCAGCACGCGACCCAGCTGATCCTCGACGGTGACCGCCCCGCCGACGGCATCGGCGAGGCTGTCGGCCACCGCGAACAGATCGGTGGGGCCGCGACCCGATTCGGTTTCCCGGCCTTCGAGCACCAACCCGTAGACCACCGCGGCCAGCTCGCTCCAGGACACCGCGGGATCCACCACCAGCACCGCCAGCGACTCGCCCTCGCCGGCGAACGCGGTCTTGTCCTCGGCGTCGCGCACCAGTACGGCGACGGCCTTGACGGCCACCGCCCAGCGCACCGCCTCCTTTACCGAGCGGGCGCCGACAGCCAGCAGGACATCGCCGACGGCGGTGCGCTCACCGGTCACCTCGTGCATCACGACGCTGCTCAGCGTCGTCGTCCGCGGGACGGAACAGAACCGCAGGCGAACCCCGTAGCTCCCCACTACGTTGACCAGCCGGTCCAGCGTCACCATCAACCGAGCCTAGCCACGTCGCACCGGTGATCTCGCCGATCGGGGCCCGCGCGCGCGTCTCCGGCGCCAGCACCCAGGCGACGGCCGCGACCAGCAGCACGCCGCCGCTGATCGCGAAGCCCCACTCGAACGACAGCCGTTGGGCGATCTGCCCGACCGCCAGTGATCCCACGATCGACCCGAAATCGGCCATCATCTGGTAGGCGGCCACCGCGGTCCCGGCCCGGGCCTGGTTGCCGACCAGGTCGGCGATGACTGCCTGCTGCGGCGCCCCGTACATGCCCGAGGCCAACCCGGCCAGGTACGCGGCGATCAGGAACACCGCCAGCGACCCGCTCGCGCCGAGCAAGATCGTGGCGACCCCGGCCACCGCGAGCCCGATGATCAGCGGGCCGCGTCGGCCGATCCGGTCGGACATGTGGCCGCTGGGCAGCACCGCGCACACGTTGCCGATGCCGATCGTGGCCAGCGCCAGACCGGCGACCGCGGGCCCGCGCTCCAGGACTTCGGTGATGAACAGCGGCACCAACGCCACTCGCAGACCGAACACCGACCAGCCGGTGGCGAAGTTCGACAGCAGCGCCGACCGGTAGGCACGATGGCCCAGCGCCGCCCGTACCGACACCGTCGGCCCCGTCGAGCCGGCCGGTTCGGCCAGATGCGAATTGCGCAGGCTGACGAACACGCCGGTGGCCGCTACCAACAGCACCGAACCGTAGAACAAAAACGGCGCACTCAGACCGAAACCCGCTGTCAGACTGCCCAGTACCGGCCCGCCGACGGTGCCCAGCAGAAACGCCGTCGCGAACATCCCGGCCACCCGCCCCCGAGCATCCGCCGGACTGACCCGGATCATCAGGCCCACGGCGGCGATGAAGAACATCGTCGACCCGACGCCGCCGAGCGCTCGGAAAAACAAGAGCTGCCAGTAAGTCTGGACGAACGCACACGCGGTGGTGGACACCGAGACGATCAACAGCCCGGTCACATAGACCCGGCGCTCCCCGATCCGCTGGACCAGCAGCCCGCTCACCGGCGCGAAGCACAATCGCATCAGCGCGAACGCGGTGATGAGGAAGGTCGTCGCGGAGATGCTCACGCCGAAATGCCGGGCATAAACCGGCAATACCGGCGACACCACGCCGTAGCCGAGCGCGATCAGGAAGTTCGCGCCGAGCAATACCCCGACCTCTCGCGGCAGCCGCGTCCGGGCAGCTGAAGAGTCGGAAGGCACCCGATAACTTTAGTCATCGGCCCAACCAGGCCTGCACGCCACGTGAGGGAGCGCTGTGGGCCGGGCCATGGCCACCGCCCCGGTAATCTCAGGCCCGGAGGCCTGATCATGACGAATTACCGCGACGGTGACGGGGACTGGCGATGAACGACGTCGCCGGCACGGCCCGTACCACGAGCCCGAACCACCCCTCGCAACAGCCGGGGCTGCTGCAGCTGTGGGAACAGCGGGCCGCGTTCACACCGTTCGCCGTGGCCGGCGCCGCTGCGGTGGTGGGCGGCGGCGTGCTGGCCGCCGCGATCGCAGCGCCCTCCCCGACCCGCCATGGCGTCTGGGCGGTCGCCTACCTGGTGCTGGTGCTCGGCGTCGGCCAATTGGTGCTGGGGGCGGGTCGGGCCGTGTTGGCGGCCGAACCGCTGACACCGACCGCGGCGGTGGCCACGGCGGTGGCGTTCAACGTCTCCGGAGCCGCGATCGTGCTCGGTGTCGTCACCGACCACATCGTGGTGTTCGACCTCGGCTCCGCGCTGCTGTTGGCCGTGCTGGCGTGGCTGCTCTACGGTGTGCGACGCCCCGCACGACGCGGCTGGGTGTTGCTCGCCTACCGGCTGTTCATCGCAGCGCTGATCGTAAGTATCCCGATCGGGATGCTGATCACCACCGCAGGCCGGGGCTAGCTCCCCGGTTCGGGCCCGGCGTCACCGCGACGCGAGCAGCTCGGCCAGTACCGCCGCTTGACTGCCGTCCACATCGCGGGTCGCGGTCACCAGCGTGACGGTCTTCGCGCCGCGGGTCAGCTCGCGCAATTCTTCGAGTGCGGCCGCGCCCTGCGGGGAAGCCAGTTCGTCTTTGTAGCGGGCGACGAATTCATCGAAGCGCTCCGGCCGGTGGTCGTACCAGCTGCGCAGTTCCCGAGAGGGCGCAGCGTCTTTGAACCAGCGCCCGACGCGGGGGTCATTCTTGCGGAATCCGCGTGGCCAGACTCGGTCGACGAGTATCCGCTGCCCGTCTTCGGCCCGGGGTTCGTCGTAGACGCGGGCCACGCGGATGGTGGTTTTCGCGGCCATACCCCAGGTTATCGCCAGTCAGCGGCTCTTAACCACGCGCCTCTGGCCTGCGTCGGAGGAGACTTTCGGGCAGCTGTGCGGTCGGTCACCAAGCTCGGCGCAGGGTTCCAAAGTTAGATTAGGCAATGCTACCTTGAGAACATGTGTCAAGTCCCGGTTCGCGGACTGCGGTGCCGTCCCGCGGACAGCGACCGGATGGGTTCGCTGGTCGCGCCGCGACGTTAGCCGCCAATGCCCTCGATCTGGATCGCAGCGCCACCGGAGGTGCATTCCGCGCTGCTGGCCAACGGGCCCGGCCCGGGCGTGCTGTTGACCGCTGCGGGCGCCTGGTCGGCGCTGAGTGCCGAATACTCTGCCGTGGCAACGGAGCTCGTCACCGTGCTCGGCGCCGCCCGGTCGGCGGCTTGGCAGGGTCTGAGCGCCGACAGCTACGTCGCGGCGCACGCGCCGTACCTGAACTGGCTGGCCCGGGCCAGCGCCGACAGCGCCCGCGCCGCCGCCCAGCACGAGGTCGCCGCGGCCGCCTACAGCACCGCCCTGGCCACCATGCCCACGCTGGCGGAGTTGGCCCTCAACCACACCATCCACGGCGTCCTGACCGCAACGAATTTCTTCGGCATCAACACCATCCCGATCGCAGTCAACGAGGCCGACTATGTGCGTATGTGGGTCCAGGCCGCCACCGTGATGGCGACCTATGACGCGGTGTCGGGCGCTGCGCTGGCAGCAATGCCGGCTACCGACCCGGCACCGCCGATACTGACCTCCGACACCGGTACCACCGACCCCGGCGGTGGCGAGGAGCCGACGGATCCGGTCGAAGAGGCCAACCGCTGGTTCTGGTTCATCTTTTGGAACATCGTCTTCTGGTCGACGTTTCTGTTCATCGTGACGATCCCGGTTCGGATACCGATCGTGCTGCCGCTGATGATCATGGCGATCAACGACTTCATCGCGGCCATGCAGGTGGAGCCCGAACCGGTGGTCGAGGAGCCCGCACCGGAGCCCGCCCCCGCCCCCGTCCCGCAGCACATCGTCGCAACCCGCCCGACCGACCACCCGGTGGCGGTCGCGGTCGGTATCGGTCCCGGCATCGCCGGATCCGCGGGGACGTCGGCCGGTGCGCCGGCCCCGGCCACCACCGCACCGGCGATGCCGGTGAGCGGCGCCGAGCTGCTCGGCTATCTGGTAGGCGGCAACTACTCCGAGGATTTCGGCCCCACCCTGATCGACCGGGACCAGGCCACCGCACCGGCCGCCGGCCTTTCGGCCGTCAGCGCGGCCAAGGCGCCGTCGGCGCGGGCGCCGTTGCGGTCGCGGAGGCGCCGGCGCGCGGCGATGAAGGAGTACGCCGACGCCACCATGGTGATGGACCCCGACTTCGCAGCGCCGCCCGTCGATCCGGCCACCGGCAGCTCCGAAACCGGCGCCGGTCCCCTGGGCTTCACCGGAACCGCCGAGCGCGCCGCTGCCCGGTCGATCGGACTGGTCCGGTTGCGCGACGACGGGTTCGGCGACGGCCCGGTGCTGCCGCTGCTGCCCGAGACCTGGGATCGTGTCGAGGAGAAGGTTCAGGACTGAGCGCTGCTCGGCCCGGAGAAGGAAAGCCGGCCAGAGCTTGTCACTCTGGCCGGCTACCTCAAAAGTGGAGCTGCCGGGAATCGAACCCGGGTCCTACGGCATTCCCTCAAGGCTTCTCCGTGCGCAGTTCGCTATGCCTCTACTCGGATCTCCCGGTCACGCGAACTAGCCGAGATGACGATCCCAGTCGCTGTTGGTGTCCCGATAAATCCCGCGACCGGACGTATCGGTGGATCCCTCTAGTCGATGCCAGGGTCCGGGCCGAGGGAGGTCCCGGTCTGACAGGCCCGCCGTCGCTTAGGCAGCGAGGGCGAAGTCGCTCTGGAGAGCGACCTTAGCCGGAGTAAGTGCAACCTTGGCGCTTACTTGGTTACAGCGACGCTTACGGTGGTCTCCTGCCTGCACCGGCACGCTTCCCTTGATTCGACGCGCGAAGTCGAAACCTTTCAGCCCCCTGTCCTTGATCTCTGCGGTACCTCGCCGGTTGGACGAGATAACCCATGGTACCGGTCTACAACGACAGGCCGCGACAGTTTCTTCCCAGGTCCCGGGACCCGCTACCCGGCGGTGATCATCGCCACCGAGACGACAGCCGCCACCATGCCGACCACCTGCCAAGGATGCACCCGCTCGCGCAGCACCGCGATGGCCAGCAGCACGGTGACCACCGGGAACAGCGAAATCAGCATGCCACCCAGCGACAGCGACGAATTCCGCAGTGCCAGCAACATGGCGACGTTCGCACCGACATCCATCATCCCGGCGGTCAGCGACAGCTTCATCGGCGTTCCGGACGGTAGCCGCAGGTCCCCGGCGGCGGCCGCGATGATGATGACCACCACCGTAGCTGCCAACCGGGCAAACATCAGCGGCCACAACACGGACTCCACCGGCGCCTTCTCGATGAACACGAAGTTCAGCCCGAATCCCACTCCGGCGCCGATGGTCAGCCACGCCACCTTCGGGGTGAACCGGTGCGGTCTTACGTCCTCGTCGGTGACTTCCCGGCTCACCAGGACCACCGCCACCAGCGCCAGCACGATGCCGACGCTCGCGACCAGTCCGGGTCGCTCACCCCGGATCAGGCCGGCCGTGACCGGCACCCCGGCTGTCACGACAGCGGACAGCGGCGAAACCACCGAGATGGGGCCGGATCTCAGTGCCGCGTAGAACCACCAACTGGCCACCCCCAGCGCCAGACCGCAGGCCGCACCCCAGCCGACAGCGCCCGGATGGATCGGTCCGCCGGTCACAACCGCGGTCGCCGTCAGTCCCACCAACGCCAGCGGGGTGGAGACCAGCAGCACCCGTAGCGGTGAGACCCGCCGCGACGCGAGGCCGCCGACGAAGTCGCCCATCCCGAAGCCGGCCGCCGCTACCAGCGCCAGCGCCGAGCCGATCAGGTCATGCCCTTGGCGCGGCGTCCCAGCGCCCGGGTCACCTCGCGCTGGGCGTCGCGGCGGGCCAGGTCCTGCCGCTTGTCGTGGGCCTGCTTACCGCGCGCCAGCGCCAGTTCGACTTTCACCTTGCCTTCGGAGAAGTACACCGACAGCGGCACCAGCGTGAGGTTTCCGTCACGGATCTTGCCGATCAGCATGTCGATCTGGCGTCGGTGCAACAGCAGTTTGCGGGTGCGGCGCGGGTCGTGGTTGGTCCAGCTGCCGTGCCGATACTCCGGGATGTGCATGTTGCGCAGCCACACCTCACCGTCGTCGACGGTGGCGAACGCGTCGACCAGCGAAGCCTGGCCGGCCCGCAGACTCTTCACCTCGGTTCCCAGCAACACCACCCCGGCCTCGTACACGTCGAGAATCGAATAGTTGTGCCGCGCTTTGCGGTTTGAGGCAACGATCTGTTTAGCGGCCTGCTTCTTGGCGTCCTTGCCCCCCGGCTTCTTGGCCACGGGCTACCGCCGGACGTACAGGCGCAGCGTCACGTACGCGGTCGCCCCGGCCATCGCCGCTCCCAGCAACAGCAGGATCGGTGAGATGTAGAGGATGTCGGCGTAGTCGATACGGGCGATCAGATGCGCTTGATAGAACTGGCTGAGCGCGTTGTCGAGAAATAGCGCCCGGACCACGATCAATCCGACTACCGCGATGATCACACCCACGGTGGCAGCCAGCACCGCCTCCAGCAGGAACGGCAACTGCGTGTACCAGCGACTGGCCCCCACCAGACGCATGATCGACACCTCGGTACGCCGGGTGTAGGCGGCGACCTGAACCATGTTCGCGATCAGCAGCACCGCCCCCACCGCCTGCACCAGGGCGATGGCGAACGCCACGCTGGACAGCCCGTCCAGAACGGCGAACAACCGGTCGATCAGCTTCTTCTGGTTGAGCACGCTGAGCACACCCGGCTGATCGGTCATCGCGGCGTCGAAATCCGTGCTCTGCTCGGGGTTTTCCAGCTTGACGATGAACGACGCCGGGAAGGAGTCCTTGCTCGCCACATCCTTGAACTCCGGGAACTTGCGGATCGCGTCGGCGTAGGCGTCGTCGGAGTTCAGATAGCGCACCGACTTCACGTCGTCGCGGTTCTCGATCCGCTCCCGCAGCGCCTTGCAGGCCTGCGCTTCGCAGTTCGGGTCGTCGGCAGCGACGTCGGCGTTCAAGAACACCTGCGATTCGACCCGGTCCAGGTAGATGTTGCGGGACTGGTCGGCCAACCGCACCACCAGCAGGCCGCCGCCGAACAGCCCGATCGAGATCGCCGTGGTCAGGATCATCGCGACCGTCATGGTGACGTTGCGGCGCAGCCCGGTCAGGACCTCGTTGAAGAGAAACCCAAAGCGCACGTCAGCGATCCATCCCGTAGACACCGCGCTGTTCGTCGCGGACCAGCCGGCCCAGTGACAGCTCGACGACGCGCTGGCGCATCGAGTCGACGATGTGGTGGTCGTGGGTCGCCATCAGCACCGTCGTCCCGGTTCGGTTGATGCGCTCCAGCAGATCCATGATGTCCTCACTGGTCTCCGGGTCGAGGTTGCCGGTCGGCTCGTCGGCCAGCAGCACCAGCGGCCGGTTGACGAACGCCCGGGCGATCGCCACCCGCTGCTGCTCACCGCCGGACAGCTCGCCGGGCAGTCGGTTGGCCTTGCCGGACAGCCCGACCATCTCCAGCACCTCGGGAACCACCCGGTTGATCATCTCCGGCTTCTTGCCGATCACCTCGAGCGCGAACGCGACATTCTCGAACACCGTCTTCTGTTGCAGCAGCCGGAAATCCTGGAACACACAGCCGAGCACCTGCCGCAGGCTCGGGATGTGACGCCCGGGCAGTTTGTTGACGTGGAACTTCGACACCTGAATGTCGCCCTTGGTGGGGGTCTCCTCGGCCAGCAGCAGCCGCATGAACGTCGACTTGCCCGAACCGGACGGTCCGATCAGGAAGACGAACTCACCCTTGTCGATCTTGACGCTGACATTGTCCAGTGCCGGACGGGCCGACGATTTGTACTGCTTGGTGACATGGTCGAGCGTGATCATCACGGCACGCAGTGTAGCCGTGCGGTGCGGTGTCCCCGGTCAGGCCACGTGCTAGGGCGCCGCCGGCTGCGAGGTCGCCGGCCCGGGCGAAGCCGAGGGCGTGGGCACGCCAGGCGTCACCGGAGCCGGCGGTGATCCCGGTGGCGGACTCTGACCGGGTGGCTCCGGCGGGGTCGGCGCCGGCGGCGGACACAGCGGCGGGCAGAACGGGAACCCGGGTTCCGGCGTCGGGGTGGGCGGTTCGCCGGGCGGTTCGGTCGGATTGGGCGTCTCGGTGGTCGGCGCCGGGGTCTCGCTGACGGTCGTCGTCGGTTGCTGCACCCTGGTGCGCGGCACCCAGGTGTAGGCCGGGTCGGGGATGAAGCCGGGCGGCACCACCTGGGGGGCGGCCGGCGGCGTCGGCTGCGGGCGGTAGGTGTCGTATACCCACCACACCGCCACGAACGCGATGATCAACAGCACGGTGGAGGTGCGGACCCGGCCGTTGAACAGCTGCGCCGGCCAGCGCCATCGCCGGCCGTCGGGCTGGGCGGCCTGCGGTTCGGACTGGCGGGCCGTCACGGCGTCTCCACCGGCTGCACCTCACCGGCCGTGACGACACCGGCCGAGGCGAGCGCCCGCACCACCTGGATGCGCAGCCGGCGTCCCACCTCGAACTGTTTGCCGGGCAGCGTGCGAGCCACCATCCGCAGATTGACGACACCGAGTTCGATGCTCTCCACCCCCATGATCGACGGCGTGTCCAACAGCAGGTCTCGCAGCGGCGCGTCGGCCTCCATGGCGTTCTCGCAGACTTGGTGCAGCACCTCGTTGACCCGGTTCAGGTCGGCGCTGGTGGGCACCGGAATGTCGACGACGGCGCGCGCCCAGTCCTTGGACAGGTTCAGCGACCGGACGATATTGCCGTTGGGCACCGTGAACACCTCGCCGTCGGCGGTGCGCAGTTTGGTCACTCGCAGCGTCACGTCCTCGACGGTGCCCAGCGCCTCCACCGACGCCCCGATCATGCTCAGCTGCACCAGGTCACCGAACCCGTACTGCCGCTCGGTGATGATGAAAAATCCGCTGAGCAGGTCCTGCACCAGTTTCTGGGCGCCGAAACCGATCGCGCCGCCGATCACCGCGGCCGGCCCCACCAGCGATCCGATTGGGATGTCGAGTATCCCGGTGATCTGTACGGCCACCACCACGCACAGCATCACCACCGACACCCAGGAGATCACCGAGGCCACCGCCTGGCGATGCTTGGATGCCTCCGAGCGCACCAGCGCGTCACTGGTCTGGAAGCCCAGTTCCAGCCGTCGGGTGACCCGGCGCGCCGCCCAGGTGATGAACCGCGAGGCCAGCACCGCCCCGATCAGCAGCAGGACGATCCGCAACCCCTTGTCGATGACCCACTGGCCGATCTCACCGCTCCACGCGTCGTGCCAGCGCTGTCCCGGGGAGAAGGCCAAAACCATCGGTTCAGTCGCCATCCGGGGAGTTGCGCCACCGGATTCCGGCCTCCAGGAACCCATCGATGTCGCCGTCGAGCACCGCGGCCGGGTTGCCGACCTCATATTCGGTGCGCAGGTCCTTGACCATCTGGTAGGGGTGCAGCACGTAGGACCGCATCTGGTTGCCCCACGAACTGCCGCCGTCGCCCTTGAGCGCATCCATCTCGGCGCGCTCCTCGGAACGCTTGCGTTCCAACAGCTTTGCCTGCAGCACCCGCATCGCAGCCACCTTGTTCTGCAGCTGCGACTTCTCGTTCTGGCAGGTGACGACGATGCCGGTGGGCACGTGGGTCAGGCGGACCGCGGAGTCGGTGGTGTTGACCGACTGCCCGCCCGGCCCGCTGGAGCGATACACGTCGACGCGGACATCACCTTCGGGAATGTCGATGTGGTCGGTGGTCTCCACCACCGGCAGCACCTCGACCTCGGCGAACGACGTCTGCCGGCGGCTCTGATTGTCGAACGGGCTGATCCGCACCAGCCGGTGGGTACCCTGCTCCACCGACAGCGTGCCGTAGGCGAACGGGGCGTGCACGGCGAAGGTCGCACTCTTGATCCCGGCCTCTTCGGCGTAGGAGGTGTCGAACACCTCGACGCCGTAGTTGTGCTGCTCGGCCCACCGGATGTACATCCGCATCAGCATCTCGGCCCAGTCGGCAGCATCCACCCCGCCCGCTCCGGAGCGGATGGTGACCAACGCCTCGCGTTCGTCGTACTCGCCGGACAGCAGTGTGCGGACCTCCATCGCCTCGATGTCCGCCCGCAGCGACACCAGCTCGGCGTCGGCCTCGGCCTGCGCGTCCGCGGCGGCCTGGCCCTCCTCCTCGGCCGCCAGCTCGTAGAGCACCGGCAGATCATCGAGACGGCTGCGCAGCCCCTCCACCCGCCGCAACTCGCCCTGAGCATGCGACAGCTCACTGGTCACCCGCTGGGCGCGGGTCTGGTCGTCCCAGAGATTGGGGTCGGACGCCTCGTGTTCGAGTTTGTCGATGCGGCTGCGCAGGCCATCGACGTCTAGCACCCGCTCCACCGTGGTCAAGGTGGCTTCCAGGGCGGCGATGTCGGGCTGGCGGTCGGGTTCCACGTTTATCGAGGTTACCGGCGCCCGTTGCGAGTCGACCTCTAGCATCGGGGATACGCGCCTGCGTGCATGTTTTCCCGACAGGAAAGAAGGTTCGAGGATGCGGCCCTACCACGTCGCGATCGTCGGCTCTGGGCCATCCGGGTATTTCGCCGCGGCATCCCTGCTCAAACTGGCGTCGGGCGGTGAGGTCGACGTCCGCATCGACATGCTGCCCACGCCATGGGGTCTGGTGCGCTCCGGTGTCGCGCCGGATCATCCGAAGATCAAATCGATCAGCGCGCAGTTCGAGAAGACGGCGGCCGATCCGCGCTTCCGGTTCTTCGGCAACATCACCGTCGGCGAGCACGTACAGCCCGCGGAACTCGCCGAACGCTACGACGCGGTGATCTACGCCGTGGGCGCCCAGTCCGATCGGCACCTGGGCATTCCGGGCGAAGACCTGCCCGGCAGCGTCGCGGCCGTCGACTTCGTCGGCTGGTACAACTGCCACCCGCACTTCAAGGACGTGACGCCGGACCTGACCGGTAAGCGCGCGGTGGTCATCGGCAACGGCAATGTGGCGCTGGACGTGGCCCGGATCCTGGTCAGTGATCCGGCAGAACTGCGCGGCACCGACATCGCCGATCATGCGCTGGAGTTGCTCGACCCGCGCGGTGTCGAGGAGGTGGTGATCATCGGCCGGCGCGGCGTACTGCAGGCCACCTTCACCAGTCCGGAACTACGTGAACTGGGCGAGATGAAGAGTCTGACGAACGTCGATGTGGTGATCGCTCCCGAAGAGCTGGCCGGGATCACCGATGCCGACGTCGAAGCGGCAGCCAAGCATCCCAGGGCGAATTTCAAGGTGCTCAGTGGCTACGTCGGCCGCGAGCAGCATGCGGGTAATCGCCGCATCGTATTCCGGTTCTGCACGTCGCCGATCGAGATTCGCGGCGAGGGCCGGGTCCAGGAGATCGTATTGGGCCGCAATGAGCTCGTCACCGACGAGACGGGCAGAGTCAGTGCCCGCGACACCGGGGAGCGCGAGGTGCTGCCGGTGGACCTGGTGGTGCGGGCGGTCGGCTACCGCGGGGTGCCCACGGCGGGCCTGCCGTTCGACGAGCGCAGCTGCACCATTCCGCACACCGACGGCCGTATCGAGGGCACCCGCAATCAGTACGTGGTGGGGTGGATCAAACGCGGGCCGTCGGGGGTGATCGGTTCGAACAAGAGCGACTCGCAGGCCACCGTCGACACCCTCGCCGCGGACCTGGCCGCCCGGGTCGCGGCCGCCGAGCTTCCCGAGGTCGATGCCGACTACGACGTGCAGCTTCAGCAGTGGTTGCTGTCGCGCCAGCCCGCGCTGGTCACCGACGAGCACTGGCAACTGATCGACGCCCACGAGCGGTCCACCGGTGAGCCGCACGGCCGGCCCCGCATCAAGCTGGTCGACGTCGCCGAGATGCTGCGGGTCGGCCACCGCTGAGCCGACCGCGGCGCCTCGCCGGAATCAGCTGGCCGGTTCGGTCAGATTCCAGTTGTCGGGATTGCGTGGCGAGTACACCACCGGCAGCAGCTCGCCCACCGTCGGCCAGTTGTCGACGTCGACGGCGCGGCGCTGGTAGACCTCGTGCTCGGCCACCGTGGGTCCGGTGATGACGCCGGTGATCGTGACGTACTGCATCCCGACGGCGTCAGGCCGGGGGCTGACGCCGGTGATCAGCAAGGTCCCCTGTTGCGCTTCGCTGCCGGGGCCCGGCCGGAAGAACCGCGGCGCCACGAAAACCGCCAAGATCGCCAGCAGCAACAGCAGCGCCCAGATCTCCCACATCAGCTCATGGTAGGACTTTCGCCATGGCGCAGATCAACGACAATCTCGACTCCCGTCTCCACGACGACCTGACTCTGGCACTGACCCTGGCAGACCGGGCGGATGCGATCACCCTGGCGCGGTTCGGTGCGCTCGACCTTCGCGTCGACACCAAGCCGGACCTCACCCCGGTGACCGATGCCGATCAGGCGGCCGAGACGGCGCTGCGCGAGGTGCTCGCCGCCGAGCGCCCCGACGACGAGATCCTCGGCGAGGAGTTCGGCGGCAGCGCTTCGTTCGCGGGACGTCAATGGATCATCGACCCGATCGACGGCACCAAGAACTTCGTGCGCGGGGTGCCGATATGGGCCACCCTGATCGCGTTGCTCACCGACGGCGTGCCGGTCCTGGGCGTCGTCAGCGCTCCGGCGCTGCAACGGCGGTGGTGGGCGACGAGCGGCCAGGGCGCATTCGGGTCGGTGGCCGGCGGCCCGCAGCGACGGCTATCGGTGTCCTCGGTAACCGATGTGGACTCGGCGAGCCTGACGTTCGCCGGGCTGAACCTGTGGGCGGCGCGCGGCCTGCGGGAGCAGTTCCTGGGTCTTACCGAGTCGGTGTGGCGGGCGCGCTCCTACGGCGATTTCTGGGCGTACTGCCTGGTCGCCGAGGGGGCTGTGGACGTCGCCGTCGAGCCCGCGGTGTCGGTGTGGGATCTGGCCGCCGTCGACATCCTGGTGCGCGAGGCGGGTGGGGTGTTCACCGATCTGTCGGGCAACCCGGGACCGCACGGCAACTGCGCCGTGGCGGCCAACCCTGCCCTGCACGCGCAGGTGCTGGCCGCCTTGACCCCCGGATAGCCCGCGCCCCGCCGGGGCCACTGAGGACTTCGTCACACCTTACTGTCGAGTCATCTTACTTCGGAGTAAGGTGGTGTTATCGATTCTTCCCTTTTCAGTGAGGCTCTGACATGACTGACACTGCATCCGCCGCGCCCGGCTCGAAGAGCAAGCGGTCCGGACGATCGAGTGCCATCGGACTGGACAAGCCGAAGCGCACCCCGATCGCCGCCGCCCTGGCCCTGGTCACCCCGCTGGTCAGCCAGTCTTTCCTGGACCGGCACAACCTGCGCGACCCGCTCAACCGCAGCCTGAACTACGGCGTCAAGGCGGTGTTCTCGACGGCCGGCGCGGCCACCCGCCAGTTCAAGGCGGTGCAGAACCTGGGCAAATCGCCGGTGCGGCTCAAGGCCAGCGGCGCCGACTACTTCGATCTGACTCCCGACGACGAGCAGCAGATGATCGTCGACACGGTCGGCGAGTTCGCCGCGGAGATCCTGCGCCCGGCCGCCCACGACGCCGACGAGGCCGTCGACTACCCGCGTGAGCTGATCGGCAAGGCCGCCGAGTTGGGCATCACCGCGATCAACATCCCGGAGGACTTCGACGGCATCGCCGCGCACCGTTCTGCGGTCACCAATGTGCTGGTCGCCGAGGCGCTGGCCTACGGCGACATGGGTTTGGCGCTGCCGATCCTGGCGCCGGGCGGCGTGGCCGCGGCATTGACCCATTGGGGCAGCGCGAGCCAGCAGGCCACCTACCTGCCGGAGTTCGCCGGTGAGAACGTGCCGCAGGCCTGCGTGGCGATCGCCGAGCCACAGCCGCTGTTCGACCCCACCGCGCTGAAGACGACGGCGGTGCGCACCCCCAGCGGCTACCGGCTCGACGGCGTCAAGTCGCTGGTGCCGGCGGCCGCCAACGCCGAACTGTTCATCATCGGCGCCCAGCTCAACGGCAAGCCGGCGCTGTTCCTGGTGGAGTCGTCCGCCAACGGCCTGAGCGTCAAGCCCGACCCGAGCATGGGTGTGCGGGCCGCCGCGCTGGGCCAGATCGAGCTGAAGAACGTGTCGGTGCCGCTGAGCGCCCGGCTGGGCGAGGACGAGGCCAGCGACCAGGACTATTCAGAGGCGATCGCGCTGTCGCGGTTGGGCTGGGCGGCGCTGGCGGTCGGCACCAGCCACGCGGTGCTCGACTACGTGATGCCCTACATCAAGGAGCGCGAGGCGTTCGGCGAGCCGATCGCCCGCCGTCAGTCGGTGGCGTTCATGTGCGCCAACATCGCCATCGAACTCGACGGGCTGCGGCTGATCACCTGGCGCGGCGCTGCCCGTGCCGAACAGGGGCTGCCGTTCATCCGGGAGGCCGCGCTGGCCAAGCGGATCGCCGCCGACAAGGGCATGCAGATCGGCTCCGACGGCGTGCAGCTGCTCGGCGGCCACGGTTACACCAAGGAGCACCCGGTCGAACGGTGGTACCGCGACCTGCGCGCACTCGGTGTCGCCGAAGGCGTCCTGGTCATCTAGCCCACCCATTCGTCGACTACCGATCCGAAAGACTGGTCATGGCAATCAATTTGGAACTCCCCAAGAAGTTGCAGGCGATCGTCGAGATGACGCACGCCGGCGCCGCAGAAATGCTGCGCCCGATCTCGCGCAAATACGACTTGGCCGAGCACGCCTACCCGGTGGAGCTGGACACCCTGGAGACGCTGTTCGACGGCGTCTCCTCGGTGGACAACTCCGGGATGGCCAGTGCCACCGAGGCTTTCCGCAGCGGCGATGAGGCGGCCGGCAACCGCAACGGCGCCAACATGGCGGCGCTGCTGCAGGTGCTGGAGATGAGCTGGGGCGATGTCGCGTTGATGCTGTCCATCCCCTACCAGGGCCTGGGCAATGCGGCGATCTCCGGAGTGGCCACCGACGAGCAGCTCAAGCGGCTCGGCAAGGTGTGGGCGGCGATGGCGATCACCGAACCCAGCTTCGGCTCGGACTCGGCGGCGGTGACGACCACGGCCAAGCTGGATGGTGACGAGTACGTGCTCAACGGCGAGAAGATCTTCGTGACCGCCGGATCCCGGGCCAGCCACATCGTGGTCTGGGCGACGCTGGACAAAAGCCAGGGCCGCGCGGCGATCAAGTCGTTCATCGTGCCGCGTGAGCACCCCGGCGTCATCGTCGAGCGCCTCGAGCACAAGCTCGGCATCAAGGGTTCCGACACCGCGGTGATCCGGTTCGACAATGCCCGAATTCCGGTCAGAAACCTGCTCGGCAGCCCGGAGATCAACACCGAGAAGAGCTTCTCGGGGGTCATGGAGACCTTCGACAACACCCGACCGGTGGTGGCGGCGATGGCCGTCGGGGTGGCCCGTGCCGCGCTGGAGGAACTGCGCAACATCCTGATCAAGGCCGGGGTGGAGATCGACTACGACAAGCCCGCCCACGTCCAGCACGCCGCCGCTGCGGAGTTCTTGCGCATGGAGGCCGACTGGGAATCGGCGAACCTGCTGACGCTGCGGGCAGCCTGGCAGGCCGACAACTCGATCCCGAACTCCAAAGAGGCGTCGATGGCCAAGGCAAAGGCCGGCCGGATGGCCACCGAGATCACGCTGAAGGTCGTCGAGCTGGCCGGCACGGTGGGCTACTCCGAGCAGACCCTGCTGGAGAAGTGGAGCCGCGACTCGAAGATCCTCGACATCTTCGAGGGCACCCAGCAGATCCAGCTGCTGGTGGTGGCCCGCCGCCTGCTGGGCCTGTCATCGTCTGAGCTGAAGTAGCCCACCGATCACCTTCTCCCGCGAGGGTGCGGGTTTGTACAGCGACACACCGTGTCGGGCCGTACGAACACGCACCCTCACGGAGGTGGATCCGCCCTTGCTCGGTCACTGAATAAAAAGTAATGTCACTTTTACTTTTGTGTGACCGATGCGGGGGCTGCCGATGGAATCCTTTGTTCACCTGCGCAAAGGCGTCACGCCCAAGCGGGTCCACGCTGATCTGGACGGGCTGAAGGACGACGAACTGGGCCGCGGCGGCTTCACCGGCCGCACCGCCAACATGTACCGGCGCCATGATCCGACCGCCTATCGCGCCGAGGGCCCGCTGCGGCCCGTCGACGTGCTGGCCCCCCAGCTCGAACCGGCCGACGCCACCGACCCGGCGGGGCATCCGCTTCGGTTGTTCCACAATGACGACTGCGCCATCTCGCTGTCGCGGCGCCCCGCCGAGATGCCGTTTCATGTCCGCTACGTCGACGGCGACCTGCTGTGCTTCGTGCACGCCGGCTCCGGACGGCTGGAGACCGAGTTCGGACCGCTGGACTACCGCGACGGCGACTGGGTCTATCTGCCCAAGGCGACCACCTGGCGGCAGGTGCCCGCCGCCGAGACCACGCTGCTGATGATTCAGGCCACCGACGAGTTCCGGGTGCCGCCGCCGGGTCCGCTGGGCCGGCACTTCCCGTTCGACCCGTCGCAGGCGATCATCCCCGAGCCGGCCCCCATCGACCCCGACCCCTTCCGAGATGGACGCGACGAGTACGAAGTCCGGCTGATCCATGAGGGTGGCCCGACAACGCTGTACTACCAACACAATCCGATCGATGTGGAAGGCTGGCGCGGCGACAATTTCGCGTTCACCTTCAACATCGCCGATTACAACGTCGTCACCTCCGACAGCCTCCACCTGCCCCCGACGGTGCACCTGTTCATGCAGGCCACCGGGGTGTACGTGATGAACTTCCTGCCCAAGCCCGCCGAGGGTGTACCGGGCACCGAACGCACCCCCTGGTATCACCGCAACGTCGACTACGACGAGATCGCCTTCTTCCACGGCGGGTCGCTCTACGGGATTCCGATGCCGCCGGGCCTGATCAGCCATGCACCGCAGGGCGTGCACCACGGCGCTCCGGAGAAGGCCCGCGAACGCGCTCGGCGCAAATTCGACGACTACCAGCGTGTCGACTGGCAGGTCATTGCCATCGACACCCGACGCCGCCTGACCCCGTCACCGCAAGTTCTCGCCGCCGACCTAGGACAACACGCATGACCGCCAAGCACGACTACGAACGCATCCCGTATCTCATTGCCTACCAGAATAATTCCGGCGTCCGCGACGTTTACGGCGGCGTAGCCGAACTGGTGGTGCTGGAGAGTTACCTGCTGCGCCCCAAAGAAAGCCCGAGCGACACCGTGCTGGTGTTCATGCACCCCATCGGCGGTGGCGCCTACCTGCCGATGGTCAACGCACTGGCGCGCGCCGGCCACCACGTCATTTACTGCAACAGCCGATTCCGCGGCACCGACTCGGCGCTGCTGATGGAGAAAGTCGTCGAGGATCTCGGCGAATGCCTCAAAGACGCGAAGAACCGGCTCGGCTATTCCAAGGTGGTGCTGGCCGGCTGGAGCGGCGGCGGCTCACTGTCGCTGTTCTACCAGCAGCAGGCACAGCATCCGACGGTGACCGCCAGCCCGTCCGGCGACGGCCCCGACCTGACCAAGCTCGGCTTGACCCCCGCCGACGGGATCATGCTGCTGGCCGCCCACATCAGCCGGCACGGCACCATGACCGAATGGCTCGACGCCTCCATCCTCGACGAATCCGACCCCACCAATCGTGATCCGGAGCTGGATCTTTACAACCCGGACAATCCCAACCAGCCGCCGTACACCGAGGAGTTCCTGGACCGCTACCGCCAGGCCCAGATCGAGCGGAACCGCCGGATCACCGCCTGGGTCAAGGCGAAGCTGGCCGAACTTCAAAGCAGCGGCCGCCCCGACGACGAGTTCGCGTTCGTGGTGCACGGCACCATGGCCGACCCGCGCTGGCTGGATCCGGCGGTCGACCCCAACGACCGCACCCCGGGCAGCTGCTATCTGGGCGATCCGCAGGTGGTGAACATGAGCCCGGTCGGTCTGGCGCGGTTCTGTACGCTGCGCAGCTGGCTGTCGCAGTGGAGCTACGACGACGCCAACGGTGACGGCCTGGACTGCGGCCGTGACATCGCGGTGCCCGCGCTGGTAATCGGGAACTCCGCCGATGACGCCTGCACCCCCAGCCACACCCGCCGGCTGTTCGAGGCCATCGGGCACCCGGACAAGGAGATCCACGAAATCGCCGGTGCCAACCACTACTACGCCGGCCCGGACCAGCGCGACGCGCTGCGCCGGGCGGTGGACATCGTCACCGATTGGCTGAGCCGGCATGACTTCGTAGGCTCGTCGGCATGACCACACCCGCAGGCGCACTTGACGGCATCCGGGTCATCGAGCTCGGCACGCTGATCTCCGGGCCGTTCGCCGGGCGCCTGCTCGGCGACATGGGCGCCGAGGTCATCAAGGTCGAGCTGCCCGGCAAGCCCGACCCGCTGCGCACCTGGGGGCAGGCCGAACTCGACGGGCGCCACTTCTTCTGGACCGTGCACGCCCGCAACAAGAAGGCCGTCACGCTGGACCTGCGCACCGACCGCGGGCGCGAGCTGTTCCTGGAGCTGATCGACAACGCCGACATCGTCGTGGAGAACTTCCGGCCCGGCACGCTGGAACGCTGGGGGCTGGGATTCGACGTGCTGCGTCAGCGCAACAACGGCATCATCCTGGTGCGGGTCTCCGGCTACGGACAGACCGGGCCGGACGCCCACAAGGCCGGGTACGCCTCGGTCGCCGAGGCAGCCAGCGGGCTGCGGCACATGAACGGCTTCCCGGGTGGTCCCCCGCCGCGGCTGGCGCTCTCACTGGGCGACAGCCTGGCCGGCATGTTCGCCGCCCAAGGCGCACTCGCCGCCCTCTACCGGCGCACGGTCACCGGCGAAGGCCAGGTGGTCGATGTGGCCCTGACCGAATCCTGCTTGGCCATCCAGGAATCCACCATCCCCGACTACGACGTCGGCGGCGTGGTGCGCGGGCCGTCCGGCACCCGCCTGGAAGGCATAGCGCCGTCGAACATCTATCAGTCGGCCGACGGCAGCTGGGTGGTGATCGCCGCCAACCAGGACAGTGTGTTCGCCCGGCTGTGTCAGGCGATGGGCCGGTCCGAACTGGCGACCGACCCGCGGTTCGCCGACCACGTGGCCCGCGGCCGCAATCAGGACGAGCTGGACGCGATCATCGGCGAATGGGCCGCACAGCGTAAGCCCGACGACATCATCGCGACGCTGAGCGACGCCGGGGTGATCTCCGGGCCGATCAACACCGTCGCCGAGGTGGTCAACGACCCGCAACTGCGGGCCCGCGGCATGCTCGCCGAGCACTGGGACGAAGGCGCCGAGCGCACGGTGCTGGGCCCCGGCATCGTTCCGGTGCTCTCGGACACCCCGGGCCGGATCCGTACTGCCGGGTCGGCTCGGCCGGGGCAACACAACGACGAGGTCTACGGCGAACTGTTGGGCAAGACCGCCGCCGAACTGGATGCCCTACGCGCCGAGGGGGTGTTGTGATACCCGACAAGGTCGAGATTCGCGAGGTGGCGCTGCGCGACGGGCTGCAGATCGAGCAGCCGATCCCATTGCGCGCCAAGCTCGAACTGCTCACCGCGGTCGCGGCGACCGGAGTGCGCGAGGTAGAGGTGACCTCGTTCGTGTCCCCCACCAAGGTCCCCGCACTGGCTGATGCCGCCGAACTCGCCGCCGAGCTGTGGCGCTACCCCGACCTGGAGTTCTCCGCACTGGTCGCCAGCCCGGGCGGCGCCGCCCGCGCAGTCGCCGCGGGCCTGACCTCGATCGAGTACGTGGTGTGCGCCTCGGATTCGTTCAGTTCGGCCAACGTGGGCCGCCCGACCGCCGACGCCGCGGCGGCGATCGGCGACATCGCCGGCATCGCCCATGACGCCGGCGGGTCCATCGAGGTCATCATCGCCACCGCGTGGGACTGCCCGTTCGACGGACCGACGCCGGCGCGGCGCGTAACCGACATCGCCGAATCGGCGGTCGCGGTCGGCATCGACCGGCTGGCGATCGCCGACACCATAGGCACCGCCACCCCGCGTCGGGTCACCGACCTGCTCGCCGCGGTGCGGCCGATCGTCGGCGCCACACCGCTGGGGGCGCACTTCCACAACACCCGTGGCGCCGGTCTGGCGTGCGCCTACGCTGCGGTTCAGGCGGGCATCACCCGGCTCGACGCGTCGGCCGGCGGCCTGGGGGGCTGCCCGTTCGCGCCCGGCGCCACCGGCAACATCGCCACCGAAGATCTGGTCTACCTGCTGGGCGACTGCGGGATCGACACCGGCATCGACCTCGAGGCCGCCATCGCCGCCGCAGGCGTGGCCAGCTCGGTCGTCGGCCATGGCCTGCCCAGCGCGCTGCTGGCCGCCGGAGACCGGAAACGGAACTGACCACCACGATGTCCAGCCAGCGTGAGCTCAGCTCCAAGGGCCGCCAGACGCGCCAGGCCATCGAGCAGGCCGCCCGGGAGCTGTTCGCAGAGCGCGGCTTTCACGGCACCACGCTTGCCGACATCACGTCGGCGGCCGGCAAGTCCACAGCGGTGCTCTACCGTTACTTCCAGGACAAAGAGGATCTGCTGGCCGCGCTGGCGGAGTCATTCCTGTCCGACGTCGTCGAGCCTTCCCGGCTGAAGATGCGGTTGCCCGACTCCCCGCAGGACACCGAGTTCTTCACGTCGGTGGTCGGCGCCTACTGGTCCATGTTCAAGCAGAACATCGGCATCATGATCGCCGTCGCCCAGCTCGCGGCCACCAGCCAACGATTCGCGGTGCTGCAGAACGAATTCCGCCGGTTCGGCATGGAGATCGTCGCCGCCTCGGTTCGGCGCGCCCAGCAACAGGGACACGGCCTCGACCTCGATCCCGACCACATCGCGGCGGCGATCGCGCTGCTGTTCGAGAACTTCACCGTCGTCTTCGTCGGCCCCTCCGGACCGGGCTGGCGAATCAGCGACAGCGATGCCATCGCGACGCTGTCGACGATCTGGAGGAAGACCCTGTACGGCCGCTGAACACGGAGGACTTGCCATGGATTTCACATTGCCCGACCACCTTCCGGCGCTGCTCGCCGAAATGGACGACTTCATCGAGCGCGAGATCGCGCCGCTGCAGGCCGCGAACATGCAGTACTTCGACCACCGCCGGGAGTTCGCCCGCACCGACGTGGAGAACGGCGGCATCCCGAACCGGGACTGGGAGGACCTACTGGCCGAGATGCGCCGCCGCGCCGACGCCGCCGGCTGGCTGCGCTATGGGCTGCCGTCGTCGTTGGGCGGCCGGGGCGGCAGCAACGTCGATATGGCGGTGATCCGGGAGCACTTGGCGCACAAAGGGCTCGGTTTGCACAACGACCTGCAGGATGAGTCCTCGATCGTCGGCAACTTTCCGCAGGTCATCATGATGGAGCGGTTCGGCACCGATGAGCAGCGCCGCGATTGGTCGGAGGCCCTGATCACCGGTGAGCGGTCGATGGCGTTCGGGCTGACCGAACCGGACCACGGCTCGGATGCGACCTGGCTGGAGACCCGCGCCGAACCCGCCGACGGCGGTTGGGTGATCAACGGCGCCAAACGGTTCAACACCGGGGTGCATCGCGCTACCCACGACCTGATCTTCGCACGCACCTCGGGCGAGGCCGGCTCGGCGCGTGGCATCACCGCTTTCCTGGTTCCCACCGATACGCCGGGATTCCGCATCCCGTTCTACTGGTGGACGTTCAACATGCCCAGCGACCACGGCGAGGTCGAACTCACCGACGTGCGGGTGCCCGCCGATGCGGTGCTCGGCGAGGTGGACCGCGGCCTGGAGGTCGCCCAGACTTTCCTGCACGAGAACCGGATCCGCCAGGCGGCCTCCAGTCTGGGTGCCGCCCAGTACTGCATCGACCGGGCTGCCGAATACGCCACCAAACGCGTGGTGTTCGGCAAGCCGCTCTCGGTCAACCAGGCTGTCCAGTGGCCGCTGGCCGAGTTGCAGACCGAGGCGCAGATGGTTCGGCTGCTGGTGAACTACGCGGCCTGGCACCTCGACCGCGACCACCACCTGGAGGTCTCCGACAAGGTGTCGATGGCCAACTACCGTGCCAACCGACTGGTGTGCGAGGCCGCCGACCGTGCCATCCAGACCTTCGGCGGGATCGGATACACCCGCCACGAACCATTCGAGCACATCTACCGGCATCACCGCCGCTACCGGATCACCGAAGGCGCCGAGGAGATCCAGATCCGACGAGTCGCGCAGCGACTGTTCGGATTCGACCGTCGCCGATGACCGCCGACCAACTGGCCGACCGGCTTTCGGCGGTGCTGGCCCCGGTACTGGGCCCGGTGACCGTCGAGGGCCTGCGCGCGCTGACCGGCGGGGCCAGCCGGGTCACCTGGGCGTTCGACGCCGTCGGCGGCTCGGGCCGCCGCGCGCTGATCCTGCGTACCGGCCCCCCCGATGAGGTCCACGCCAGCATGGAGCTGGAAGCCCACGCCCAGCGCGCCGCGCGCACCGCCGGAGCTCCGGTACCGACCGTCCTTATCGCCGATAATTCTCCAGCGGCACTGGGTAATCCGTTCCTGATCTGCGATGAGATCGCGGGCGAGACGGTGGTCCGACGCATCGAACGTCAGCTCGATGACCCCGGGCGTGACGCCCTGTTGCGGCAATGCGCGCAGGCGCTGGCCGCCATCCATCGCGCCGATCCGGGCGATATGGCGCTGAGCGACGAGGACCAACTCGCCGCCTGCCGCGCCCAGCTGGACGCCATGCACGACACCACCGCCGTCTTCGAGTGGGCGTTTCGGTGGCTGGCCGCCCACCGTCCACCGCCGGCGCAGCCCCAGCTGGTGCACGGCGACTTCCGGATGGGCAACCTGATCGTCGATGGTGCCGACCTGGCGGCGGTGCTGGACTGGGAGCTGGTGCATCTCGGCGACGGCTGCGAGGACCTGGCCTGGTTCTGCCAACGCGCCTGGCGTTTCGGCGCCCCGCCCGAGCGTGCCGCCGGCGGGCTGGGCGGCATCGAGGAGTTTTTAACCGCCTACCAGCACGCCTCCGGCACGGTGGTCGACCGCCGGCGGTTCGACTGGTGGCTGGTGCTGGGCACGCTGCGCTGGGGAATCATCTGCCGCTACCAGGCCGAACGGCACCTGAGCGGGCAGACCCGCTCGGTGGAGCTGGCGACCATCGGCCGGCGGGTCTCCGAAACCGAATGGGATCTGCTGCGGCTGCTGGCTCGCGCGCCCGCCGATACCCGCCCCTCGGCGCCGGAAGAACAAGCCGGGCCGCTGACACCGGGCGCGACCGGCCGGCGGCCGACCGCCGCCGAGCTCGTCACCGCGGTCGCCGAGTTCCTCGACGCGGCGTTTCTGAACCGCGGCGGCCGCGGGCCCACCGACGGCCAGGTCAACTTCCACGCCAGGGTCGCCGCCAACGCGCTGCGCATCGTCGAACGGGAGTTGCGCGACACCGCCGCCGGCGCCGCGACGCACGCCCTGTCCGGACTGGGTTTCACCGACGAGGCCGGCCTGGCCGCCGCCATCCGGGCCGGTGACCTCGACGACAGATTCGACGCGGTCGAAGCCTGCCTCTATACCCTGGTGCGCCACCGGCTCTCGATCGACCACCCCGGCTACGATCGTTGAAGCGTTAGAGTCACTGCGCGACAGTCACTTCGGTGGTCGTCGCGCAAACCCGCTCTATCGGCGCCATACGAGCAGTAGCATTCCCAACGTGTCTGACTCCACGCCTTCCTCCCAAGCGCTGCGGATCCTGGTCTACAGCGACGATGCCGCTACCCGCGCGCGGGTCATGACCGCGTTGGGCAAGCACCTGCACCCGGATCTACCGGAGCTGAACTATGTCGAAGTCGCGACGGAACCGGTGGTGATCCGGCAGATGGACGCCGGCGGCATCGACCTCGCCATCCTGGACGGCGAGGCCACCCCGGCCGGCGGGATGGGCATCTGCAAACAGCTCAAGGATGAGCTCACGCCCTGCCCGCCGATCGTGGTGCTGACCGGCCGCGCAGACGACGTATGGCTGGCGAGATGGTCCCACGCCGACGGCGCGCTGCCGCACCCGGTGGACCCGATGGCGCTGAGCCGTGCGGTGCTGGGGCTGCTGCGTACCCCGACGCCGGGCTGAGACGGCAGTCCCAGCCTCGCTGAACCGCCCGGCCCATACGGCGGTCCCAGCTTCGACTCTCCTGCGTCGAGCCTCGCTGAACCGCCCGGCCCATACGGCGGTCCCAGCTTCGACTCTCCTGCGTCGAGCCTCGCTGAACCGCCCGGCCCATACGGCGGTCCCAGCTTCGACTCTCCTGCGTCGAGCCTCGCTGAACCGCCGGGTTAGGGCAGCCTCAGAAGCGAATTGCCCTGTGGCCGTTGGTCGCTGATGGTGACGCCGGTCACAGTTGCCGACAATTTCAGATTCTCCGCGACCTCCCGGTTGCCGCGGGCTAGGCTGTGCCTGAACTCACAAACGACGCCCGGAAGGGAACCACGTCACTGAGCATGAACCAGTATCTGCCGATCCTCGCGCTCGCCGCGCTCGCCGCCGGTTTTGCCGTGTTCTCCGTGGTCGCCGGGGCGCTGGCCGGCCCGTCGCGCTACAACCGGTCGAAGCTGGAGGCCTACGAGTGCGGCATCGAACCCACCGACCAGCCGGTCAGCGGACCGCATGCCCCGCCCGGGCAGCGCTTCCCGGTGAAGTACTACCTGACCGCGATGCTGTTCATCGTCTTCGACATCGAGATCGTTTTTCTCTATCCCTGGGCGGTCGCCTTCGACGGCCTCGGGGTGTTCGCCCTGATCGAAATGTTGCTCTTCGCCGCCGTCGTCTTCGTCGCGTATGCCTACGTCTGGCGGCGCGGCGGCCTCAATTGGGATTGATTTGGAGTAGGCGGGCTTATCGATGGGATTAGAAGAGCAACTACCGAGCGGTCTCCTGTTGTCCACCGTGGAGGACCTCGCCGGTTATTTCCGCAAAGGCTCGCTGTGGCCGGCCACCTTCGGCCTGGCGTGTTGCGCGATCGAGATGATGTCGTCGATGGCGCCCGACTACGACATCTCCCGGTTCGGCATGGAGGTGTTCCGGGCCTCGCCGCGACAGGCCGATCTGATGATCGTGGCCGGCCGCGTCAGCCAGAAGATGGCACCGGTGCTGCGGCAGATCTACGACCAGATGGTCGAGCCGAAATGGGTGCTGTCGATGGGCGTGTGCGCATCGTCGGGCGGGATGTTCAACAACTACGCGATCGTGCAGGGGGTGGACCATGTCGTCCCGGTCGACATCTACCTGCCCGGCTGCCCGCCGCGGCCGGAGATGCTGATGTACGCAATCCTCAAGCTGCACGAGAAGATTCGCGATATGCCGTTGGGCGCTAACCGGGAGCAGGTGATCACTGCCACCGAAGAGGCGGCCCTGTCGGCCCCATCCACCTGGCAGATGAGGGGGTTGCTGCGGTGAGCCAGGGCACTGCCGACGGTGAAGGCCCGGCCGACTCCGAGGATGTGATCAAGGTCCGTCGCGGCCTGTTCGGCGCGGCCGGCACCGGCGACACGTCCGGGTACGGACGTCTGGTGAATGAGGCGGCGCTACCGGGAGAGACGCCGCGTCCCTACGGCGGCTACTTCGACGAAGTCGTGGACACCCTCACCGCGGTGCTGCAGCGCGAAGGGATCGAATTCGCCGATGCCGTCGAGAAAGTGGTGGTCTACCGCGGCGAGCTGACGCTGTATGTCCATCGGGCACAGCTGCCGGCCGTCGCCCAGCTGCTGCGCGACGAGCCAGACCTGCGCTTCGAACTGAGCCTCGGGGTCTCCGGCGTGCACTACCCCGCCGACACCGACCGTGAGCTGCACGCCGTCTACCCGCTGCGGTCCATCACCCACGGACGGCGGATCCGGCTGGAAGTCGCTGCGCCGGACGCGGATCCGCACATCCCGTCGCTGTATGGGATCTATCCCACCACCGACTGGCACGAGCGCGAGACCTATGACTTCTTCGGGATCATCTTCGACGGGCACCCCGCGCTGACCCGGATCGAGATGCCCGACGACTGGCACGGCCACCCGCAACGCAAGGACTACCCGCTGGGCGGCATCCCGGTCGAGTACAAGGGCGCGCATATACCGCCGCCGGACCAGCGGAGGGCTTACAACTGATGAGCACCGAAACACCCCGGACCGTCCTGAACGTCGGCGGCCAGGAATGGGACCAGGTGGTCGAAGCGGCCAGGGCCGCCGACCCCGGCGAACGCATCGTCGTCAACATGGGCCCCCAGCATCCGTCGACGCACGGTGTGCTGCGCCTGATCCTCGAACTCGACGGCGAGACGGTGACCGAAGCCCGTTGCGGCATCGGCTATCTGCACACCGGCATCGAGAAGAACCTGGAGAGCCGTTACTGGACCCAGGGCGTCACGTTCGTGACCCGGATGGACTATCTGTCGCCGTTCTTCAACGAGGTCGCCTACTGCCTCGGCGTGGAGAAGCTGCTCGACGTCACCGACGAGATCCCACCGCGTGTCAGCCAGATCCGAGTACTGATGATGGAGCTCAACCGGATCTCCTCGCATCTGGTTGCGCTGGCGACCGGCGGCATGGAACTCGGCGCGCTGTCGGTGATGCTGTTCGGCTTCCGGGAACGCGAACTGGTGCTCGACATCTTCGAGACCATCACCGGACTGCGGATGAACCACCAGTACATCCGGCCCGGCGGGGTCTCGGTGGACCTGCCCGACGAGGCGATCGGGCAGATCCGCGACTTCCTCAAGCTGATGCCCAAGCGGCTCAAGGACATCGAGGACCTGCTCACCGATAACTACATCTGGAAGGCCCGCACCAAAGGCGTGGGCTACCTGGATCTGACCGGATGCATGGCGCTGGGCATCACCGGCCCCGTGCTGAGGTCCACCGGCCTGCCGTACGACGTCCGCCGCGAAGAACCCTACTGCGGCTACCAGGACTACGAGTTCGATGTGATCACCGATGACGGCTGTGATGCCTACGGCCGCTACCTGATCCGTATCGCGGAGATCAAGGAGTCGCTGAAAATCGTCGAGCAGTGTGTAGAAAAGTTGGTCAAGTCGCACGGCGATCCCGTCATGATCGAAGACCGCAAGATCGCCTGGCCGGGCGACCTGACGATAGGCCCGGACGGGCAGGGTAACTCGCGCGAGCACATCGGCTGGATCATGGGCCACTCGATGGAAGGGCTGATCCACCACTTCAAGCGGGTCACCGAGGATCTGTGGGTGCCGCCCGGGCAGGTGTTCGTCTCGGTCGAGTCGCCGCGCGGCGAGCTGGGGGTGCACATGGTCAGCGACGGCGGCACCCGGCCCTACCGGGTGCACTACCGAGACCCGTCGTTCACCAACCTGCAGGCGGTCGCCGCGATGAGCGAAGGTGCGCTCATCGCCGACGTGATTGCCGCGGTCGCCAGCATCGACCCGGTGATGGGCGGGGTGGACCGGTGAGCGAAACGGGCGGCCTGGAAAGAAAAGAAGTCAACAAGACCGGACGCGGGCGGCTGATGCCGGCGACCGCCGGCACCGACGGCAACCGGGTGTTTCTGCAACTGGGCCGGCCACCGGAGGAACCGAACCAGTTCAACCACCCCGATGCGCCGCGCAGCTACTCCGATGAGGTGCGTGCGCGTCTGGAGGCCGACGCCAAGGAGATCATCGGTCGCTACCCGCAGCCACGCTCGGCGATCCTGCCGCTGCTGCATCTGGTCCAAGCCGAGGACTCCTACATCACCCCGGCCGGCCTGTCATTCGTGGCCGACGTGCTCGGCCTGACCGGCGCCGACGTCGCCGGCGTCGCCTCGTTCTACTCGATGTACCGGCGCAAACCGACCGGCGAGTACCTGGTGGGCGTGTGCACCAACACGCTGTGCGCGGTGATGGGCGGCGACGCCATTTTCGACGCCCTCAAGGAGCATCTGGACGTCAACGACACGCAGACCACCGCCGACGGCAAGGTCACGCTGGAGCGCATCGAGTGCAACGCCGCCTGCGACTGCGCCCCGGTGGTGATGGTCAACTGGGAGTTCTTCGACCAGCAGACCCCGGAGTCGGCGCGCGATCTGACCGATGCGCTGCGCTCCGGTGGCGAGGTGCGGCCCAGCCGCGGGCTGCCGCTGACCAGTTTCCGCGAAACCGCCCGGGTGCTGGCCGGATTCGCTGACGATCGTCCCGACGACGGCCAGGGGGGCCCGGCCGGGCCGACGCTGGCCGGGCTGCGATTCGCCCACGAGCACGGCATGGCCGCTCCGGAATCCGACACCGACAGGAGCGGACAGTGACTTCCCCATCCAGCTCCGCCACCGCGGCGACGCCGCTGACCCCGGTGTTGAGCAGCTACTGGGACGACCCCGAATCCTGGACGCTGGAAACCTATCGTCGCCACGGCGGCTACCAGGGCATGCAGCGGGCGCTGGCCATGGCTCCCGACGATGTCATCGAGCTGGTCAAGGATTCCGGGCTGCGCGGCCGCGGCGGTGCCGGGTTCTCCACCGGGACCAAGTGGTCGTTCGTGCCGCAGGGCACCGAGGGCGCGGGCGCCAAACCGCACTATCTGTTGGTCAACGCCGATGAATCCGAGCCCGGTACCTGCAAGGACATCCCGCTGCTGCTGGCGACGCCGCACGTGCTCATCGAGGGCATGATCATCTGCAGCCACGCGATCCGCGCCCGCCACGCCTTCATCTATGTGCGCGGCGAGGTACTGCCGATCCTGCGCCGACTGCACAACGCGGTGGCCGAGGCGTACGCGGCGGGGCTGCTGGGGACGGACATCGGCGGCACCGGCTTCGACCTCGACATCACCGTGCACGCCGGGGCGGGCGCCTACATCTGCGGCGAGGAGACCGCACTGATCGACTCGCTGGAGGGCTACCGGGGCCAGCCGCGGCTGCGCCCGCCCTTCCCGGCGGTCGCCGGGCTCTACGCCTCCCCCACGGTGGTCAACAACGTCGAATCCATTGCCAGTGTGCCGTCGATTCTGCGTAACGGGGCGGACTGGTTCCGGTCGATGGGCACCGAGAAGTCCCGCGGCTATACGCTGTATTCGCTGTCCGGGCACGTGAATCGGCCCGGCCAGTACGAGGCTCCGCTCGGCATCACGCTGCGCGAACTGCTGGAGTACGCCGGCGGGATTCGCGACGGTAACCGGCTGAAGTTCTGGACGCCCGGCGGGTCGTCGACCCCGCTGCTGACCGATCAACATCTCGATATACCGCTGGACTACGAGGGTATGGTGTCAGCCGGTTCGATGTTGGGCACCAAAGCATTACAGATCTTTGATGAGACCACCTGCGTGGTGCGCGCGGCCCGGCGCTGGTCGGAGTTCTACAAGCACGAGTCCTGCGGCAAGTGCACGCCCTGCCGGGAGGGCACCTATTGGCTGGTGCCGATCTACGAGCGGCTGGAGACCGGCCGCGGCACACCCGAAGACCTCGACACCTTGCTGGATATCGCTGACGTGCTGTTCGGAAAATCCTTCTGCGCCTTGGGGGATGGCGCTGCGATGCCGGTGAAGTCATCGATCGAGTACTTCCGTGACGAATACATCGCCCACCTTGACGGGGGCTGTCCGTTCGACCCGAAAGCGAGCATGTTCGTGCCTAACGGATCCGACGGCGGTGCGGCATGACCGGGCCAGACCGTCAGGCGAACCCGGAGTCGGTGACTTTCACCATCGACGACCAGCAGGTCACCGTGCCCAAGGGCACCCTGATCATCCGGGCCGCCGAGCAACTGGGCATCGAGATCCCACGGTTCTGCGATCACCCGCTGCTGGACCCGGTCGCCTGGTGCCGGCAGTGCATGGTCGAGGTGGAGGGCCAGCGCAAGCCGCAGCCCTCCTGCGCGGTTGCCGCGGCCGAGGGCATGGTGGTGCGCACCCAACACACCTCCGCCGAAGCCGATCGAGCCCAGCACCTGGTGATGGAACTGCTGCTGATCAACCACCCGCTGGACTGCCCGACCTGCGACAAGGGCGGTGAATGCCCGCTGCAGAACCAGGCGATGACCCATGGCCGCACCGAGACCCGCTTCGAAGAGGCCAAACGCACCTACCCCAAGCCGATCAACATCTCCTCGCAGGTGCTGCTGGACCGCGATCGCTGCATCCTGTGTGCGCGCTGCACCCGGTTCGCCGACGAGATCGCCGGGGACAAGTTCATCGAGATGATGGACCGCGGCGCCCTGCAGCAGGTCGCCATCTACACCGAGACGCCGTTCGACTCCTACTTCTCCGGCAATACCGTGCAGATCTGCCCGGTGGGCGCACTGACGGGTGCCTCATACCGGTTCCGGGCCCGCCCGTTCGACCTGGTGTCGTCCCCCAGCGTCTGCGAGCACTGCGCGTCCGGGTGCGCCCAGCGCACCGACCACCGCCGCGGCAAGGTGATGCGGCGGATGGCCGGCGACGACCCGGACGTCAACGAAGAGTGGAACTGCGACAAAGGGCGCTGGGCGTTCACCTACGCCGTCCAGCCCGACCGGATCAGCACCCCGCTGGTGCGCGACGACAGGGGCGAGCTAGTCCCCACCTCGTGGCCGCATGCGCTGGCGGTAGCGGCGCGCGGCCTGGCCGCGGCGCGCGAACGCACCGGCGTACTGGTGGGCGGCCGGGTGACCGCCGAGGACGCCTACGGTTACGCCAAGTTCACCCGGGTGGCGCTGCGCGGCGACGACATCGACTTCCGGGCGCGTACCCTGTCCGCCGAGGAAGCCGCGTTCCTGGCCGCCCGGGTGGCCGGCAGCGGAATCGGCGTGAGCTACGCCGACCTGGAAACCGCTGCCACGGTGCTGCTGGTCGGCCTGGAGCCCGAGGAAGAGTCGCCGATCATCTTCCTGCGGTTGCGCAAGGCCGCCCGCAAGAAGGGCGCCGGCGTGTTCGCCGTCGCGCCGTTCGCCGACCGCGCGCTGACCAAGATGTTCGGCACCCTGCTGCCGACCGCTCCGGGCGGTGAGGCGGCGGCGCTGGACGGCATCCTCGACGGCTCCAGCCATGCCGAGCTCAACGAAAAGCTGCGCCAACCCGGTGCGGTGGTGCTGGTCGGCGAGCGGCTGGCGGGCTCGCCCGGCGCGCTGTCCGCAGCGGTTCGGCTGGCCGAGGCGACCGGGGCGCGGCTGGCATGGGTGCCGCGGCGCGCCGGGGAGCGCGGCGCGCTCGACAGCGGCGCCCTGGCCGGCCTGCTGCCGGGCGGACGCCCACTCGGCGATGCATCCGCACGGGCCGAGGTGGCACGGGCCTGGGGCCTCGACGGCCCCGACGAGCTGCCGTCCCAGCCCGGGCGTGACACCGACGCCATCCTGGCGGCTGCCGCCGACGGGACACTGGGGGCGCTGCTGGTCGGCGGGATCGAACCCGGTGACCTGGCCGACCCGGCCGCGGCGGTGGCCGCCCTGGACTCGGTCGGATTCCTGGTGAGCATCGAGTTGCGGCGCAGCGAGGTCACCGAACGCGCCGACGTGGTGCTGCCGATCGCGGCGGCGGTCGAGAAGACCGGCACCTACCTCAACTGGGAGGGCCGGCCCCGTCGGTTCGGCGCCGCCCTGGATGAGCGCGGCACCCTGTCCGACGTGCGGGTGCTCGACGCGCTCGCCGAGGAGATGGGCGTCGACCTCGGGCTTCCCACTGTGGCGGCGGCGCGCGAGGAGCTGACCCGGTTGGGCGCCTGGAACGGCGAACGGGTGGCCTCCCCCGACGTGGCGGCGGGCCGGCCCGGGCAGCCGGGCTCCGGTGAAGCCGTGCTGGCCAGCTGGCGCATGCTGCTCGACAACGGGCTGATGCAGGCCGGCGAGCCGAACCTTGCCGGTACCGCCCGCAAACCGGTGGCGCGGCTCTCGGCGCCGACCGCCACCGAGATCGGTGTCGCGGCCGGCGATCAGATCACGGTCGGCACCGAGCACGGAGAGGTCGCCCTGCCGCTGGTCATCACCGAGATGCCGGACCGGGTGGTGTGGCTGCCGATGAATTCCTCTGGCTCAGCGGTGCACCGCAATCTCGGGGTCGGCCCCGGGGCGGTGGTACGGATTGGACGCAGATCATGAGCACTCCCTGGTGGCTGGTGCTGGCCAAAGTGCTGGCCGTCTTCGCATTCCTGGTACTGACAGTGCTGTTCGCCATCGTCATCGAACGAAAGGTGCTGGCGCGCATGCAGATGCGGCCCGGCCCCAACCGGGTCGGACCGAAGGGCTGGCTGCAGAGCCTTGCCGACGGCATCAAGCTGGCCCTCAAGGAGGACATCGTCCCCGCCGGCGTCGACCGGGCGATCTACGTGATGGCTCCGGTCATCTCGACGGTGCCGGCGATCACCGCGTTCGCGGTGATCCCGTTCGGCCCGGAGGTCAGCATCTTGGGCCATCGCACCGATCTGCAACTGGCCGACCTGCCGATCGCGGTGTTGTTCATCTTGGCGATGTCCTCGATCGGGGTGTACGGCATCATCCTGGCCGGCTGGTCGTCCGGGTCGCCGTACCCGCTGTTGGGCGGCATCCGCTCCACCGCGCAGGTGATCTCCTACGAAGTCGCGATGGGATTGTCGTTCGCGTCGGTGTTCCTCTACGCCGGGACGATGTCCACCTCGAGCATCGTGGCCGCCCAGGACCGGATCTGGTTCGCGTTCCTGCTGCTGCCGTCGTTCATGGTCTATCTGACCGCGATGGTCGGTGAGACCAACCGGGCGCCGTTCGATCTGCCCGAAGCCGAGGGCGAGCTCGTCGGCGGATTCCACACCGAGTACTCGTCGTTGAAGTTCGCGCTGTTCTTCCTGGCCGAATACATCAACATCACCACGGTTTCGGCGTTGGCCGTCACGTTGTTCTTCGGCGGCTGGCACGCGCCGTTCCCGCTGAACCTGTGGGCCGGCGCCAACCAGGGATGGTGGCCGCTGCTGTGGTTCACCGCCAAGGTGTGGGGATTCATCTTCATGTACATCTGGCTGCGCGCCACCCTGCCCCGGCTGCGATACGACCAGTTCATGGCGCTGGGCTGGAAGATCCTGATCCCGGTGGCGCTGCTGTGGGTGCTGCTCGCGGCGGTGATGCGCAGCCTGGGCAACGAGGGCTACCAGCACTGGGAGGCGGTGCTGATCGCTATCAGCACACTCACCACGCTGCTGGTGCTGGCGGTGTTGCACCGCCGCTTCAGCGCGGTGAACACCGTGCCGGACGAGCCCGCGTCTGAGCCGGTCGTCGCATCCGAAGGTTCTTTTCCGACACCACCGCTGCCGCAGCGAAATTCACCGCGGGTCAAGGAGGATGTCAATGGCTAAGCTCAGAGACGCGCTCGCCGGGTTCGGCGTCACCTGGCGAACGATGTTCAGGCGGCCGATCAATGACGGCTACCCGGAGCAGAAGAAGCCGACGGCGCGGCGCTATCACGGCCGCCACCAGCTCAACCGGCATCCGGACGGGTTGGAGAAGTGCATCGGCTGCGAACTGTGCGCGTGGGCATGCCCGGCCGATGCCATCTACGTGGAGGCCGCCGACAACACCGACGACGAACGCTTCTCGCCCGGCGAACGCTACGGCCGGGTCTACCAGATCAACTATCTGCGCTGCATCGGCTGCGGACTGTGCATCGAAGCCTGCCCGACGCGCGCGCTGACCATGACCAACGACTACGAGATGGCCGCGGACAACCGAGCCGACCTGATCTTGGAACGTCACCAGCTGCTGGCGCCGCTGGAGCCCGACATGACCGCACCGCCGCACCCGATGCCGCCCGGCGCCACCGAGAAGGACTACTACCTGGGCAGGGTCGGCCCGGATGGGCTCGACGAGAACCCGGACCTGTTCGTCATGCTGGACCGGAAGAAACAGGGCAAAGCCTGATGGACGCCGCACTGCTTGCCTCCGACATCGTCGTCCGCACCTCCACCGGGGAGGCGGTGACCTTCTGGGTCCTCGGCGCCCTGGCCCTGGTCGGCGCCGTCGGGGTCGTCACCGCCGCCAAAGCGGTGTATTCGGCACTGTTCCTGGCGATGACGATGCTCTCGCTGGCCGTTTTCTACTTCGTCCAGGACGCGATGTTCCTCGGCGTGGTGCAGATCGTGGTCTACACCGGCGCGGTGATGATGCTGTTCCTGTTCGTGATGATGCTGATCGGGGTCGACTCCGCCGAGTCACTGGTGGAGACGCTGCGCGGCCAGCGGATCGCCTCGACCCTCGCCGGGATCGGTTTCGGGGTGCTGCTGATCGCCGGGATCGGCGGCGCGACGATGCACCTGCGCGGAATCGGCGCCCCGGCCACCGGCGGCTCGGCCGACTCCGGCATGGTGGGCCAGGGCAACGTCGAGGGGCTGGCGGCGCTGATCTTCACCCGTTACCTGTGGGCCTTCGAACTCACCAGTGCGCTGCTGATCACCGCGGTGGTCGCGGCCATGGTGTTGACGCATCGGGAGCGGCTGCAACCGCGGCTGACGCAGCGGGAGCTGTCCATCCTGCGCTTCCGGTCCGGCAACCGCCCCACCCCGCTGCCGACGCCGGGCGTCTACGCCCGCCACAACGCCGTGGACATCGCCGCGCGACTGCCCGACGGCTCCTACTCGGAGCTGTCGGTGTCGGACACCTTGCAGCACCGCTGGGTCGGCGCCACCGGCAACGCGGCCCACGCCGACGACGATGCTGCGGAGCGGCGTATGGCTCCGGCGAGCAACGGGGAGGAATCAGGCCAGTGAACCCGGAGAACTATCTCTACCTGTCGGCGATGCTGTTCACCCTCGGCGCCACCGGAGTGATGTTGCGGCGCAACGCGTTGGTGATGTTCATGTGCGTCGAGCTGATGCTCAACGCCGCCAATCTGGCGTTCGTCACCTTCGCCCGACTGCACTCGGCGCTCGACGGCCAGATGGTGGCCTTCTTCACGATGGTCGTCGCCGCCTGCGAGGTCGTTATCGGCCTGGCCATCATCATGACGATCTTCCGGGCCCGGCGATCCGTGTCGGTCGACGACGCGAACTTACTGCGCGGCTAGGAGTTGGGAAGCTCTATGACGAATCTGAGCCAGCTGAGCTGGCTGCTGGTGGCCCTGCCGGCGGCCGGCGCGTTGATCCTGCTGCTCGGCGGGCGACGGACCGACCGCTGGGGACACCTGCTGGCCTGTGCCGCGGTGCTCTCCACGTTCGGGATCGGGCTCGCGTTGCTGGCCGAGATGCTGGGCCGCAGCGGCGAGGACCGGGCGATTCACAGCCACCTGTTCAGCTGGGTGCCGGTCGGTGCGCTGCAGGTCGACTTCGGGATCCTGATCGATCAACTGTCGATCTGCTTCGTGTTGCTGATCAGTGGGGTCGGCGCGCTGATCCACATCTACTCGATCGGCTACATGAAGCACGACCCCGACCGGCGACGCTTTTTCGCCTACCTGAACCTGTTCGTCGCCGCGATGCTGCTGCTGGTCGTCGCCGACAACTATTTGGGCCTCTACGTCGGCTGGGAAGGTGTCGGCCTGGCGTCCTACCTGCTGATCGGGTTCTGGTACGCGCGGCCGGTCGCGGCGGCGGCCGGCAAGAAGGCATTCGTGTCCAACCGGGTCGGCGACATCGGGCTGTCGCTGGCCATGTTCGTGATGTTCGCCGGCTTCGGCACGCTGTCGTTCGACGGGCTGTTCGGCGCGGTCGAAGAGGCCGGGTCCAGCGGGTGGACCACCGCCATCGGGTTGCTGCTGTTGCTGGGCGCGTGCGCCAAGTCCGCGCAGGTTCCGCTGCAGGCCTGGTTGTTCGACGCGATGGAGGGCCCCACCCCGGTGTCGGCGCTGATCCACGCCGCCACCATGGTGACCGCCGGGGTGTACCTGATCGTGCGGTCCGGCCCGGTGTTCGACCTGTCCGCCGACGCGCGCCTCGCGGTCGTGGTGGTCGGTGCGATCACGCTGCTGTTCGGTGCGATCATCGGCTGCGCCAAAGACGACATCAAGCGGGCGCTGGCCGCCTCCACCGTCAGCCAGATCGGCTACATGGTGCTGGCCGCGGGCCTCGGCCCGGCCGGCTACGCCGTCGCGATCATGCACCTGCTCACCCACGGTTTCTTCAAGGCCGGACTGTTCCTGGGCTCGGGGTCGGTGATGCACGGGATGAACGACGAACAGGACATGCGCCGCTACGGCGCGCTGCGTGCCTTCATGCCGGTGACGTTCGTGACGTTCGGCCTGTGCTATCTGGCGATCATCGGGGTGCCGCCGTTCGCCGGCTATTGGTCAAAGGACGCGATCATCGAGGCCGCGCTGGCAACCGGCGGGACGCGAGGCTGGATCTTGGGCGCGGTGACCATCCTGGGTGCCGGGATCACCGCGTTCTACATGACCCGGGTGATGCTGATGACATTCGGCGGTGAGCGTCGCTGGGCGGCGGACGAGAGCGAGGTGAGCCACGAACGGGCGCTGCAACATCCGCACGAGTCCCCGCGGGTGATGACCTGGCCGATGATCGTGCTGGCCGTCGGCGCCGTGTTCTCCGGAGCCGCGCTGGCCATCGGCGGTCGCCTCGAGCACTGGCTGGAACCGGTGGTGACCGGGGCCGCGGCGGCCGGCCACGAAGCGGCGCATCTCATCCCGGCCTGGCTCACCGGTGCCATCACGCTGGGGGTCGTGCTGCTCGGGGTGGCGGTGGCCTACCGCAGGTACGGCCGTAAGCCGATACCCATCACCGAGCCCACCGACGTGTCGCCCCTGACGGTGGCCGCCCGCCAGTATCTCTACGGCGATGCCTTCAACGAGGAGGTGTTCATGCGTCCGGGTAACCGACTGGCGCAAGCCCTGGTCGACGTCGACGACCGGGTGGTGGACGGCTCGGTCAACACCGGAGCCGGGTTGGTCGCGCTCGCATCGCTTTTGATGCGGCGCTTGCAGACCGGGTTCGTGCGCTCCTATGCGCTGACCATGCTGGCCGGCGCGGTGCTGGTCGTCGCGGTAGTCCTGGCGGTGCAACTGTGAACATGAACCTGCCCTGGCTGAGCCTGCTCTGGTTGGTGCCCCTGGTCGGTGCCGGCGCCGTGATCGCGCTGCCGGCCGGAGCGGCGCGACTGGCGAAGCTGACCGGCCTGCTGGTGAGCCTGGTGACGCTGGCGATAGCGGTGGTGATCACCGTCGAGTTCGACACCACCCCGGTCGCCGCCCCGTATCAGTTCGTCGAATCCCATGCCTGGATACCGGCTTTCGGGGCGCGCTACACGCTCGGTGTCGACGGTATCGCGGTGGTGCTGGCGTTGCTGACTGCCGGGCTGGTGCCGCTGCTGATGCTTGCCGGCTGGAACGACGGCGAGGGTAAGCGCGGTGCCGATGCTGACGACCCGCAGCGCCCGACTCCGCAGGCTCCGCCGCGCTTGCGATCGTCAGGCCGCGGGCCGCACGCCTTCGCCGCACTCACCCTAGCCGTCGAGGCGATGGTGCTGATCTCGCTGGTCTCGCTGGACGTACTGCTGTTCTACGTCTTCTTCGAGGCGATGCTGATCCCGATGTACTTCATGATCGGCGGCTTCGGCAACGGCGCCAAGCGTTCCCAAGCGGCATTGAAGTTCCTGCTGTACAACCTGTTCGGCGGCCTGATCATGCTGGCCGCGGTGATCGGCGTGTACATGGTGAGCGCCCGGGAGGGCACGTCGGGCGGCACCTTCGATTTCCGCGAACTGGTCTCGTTGTTCTCGTCCGCCACCACCACGGTGGATCCGGGCGTGCTCAAACTTCTGTTCGCCGGGTTCATGTTCGCGTTCGCGGTCAAGGCGCCACTGTGGCCGCTGCACCGGTGGCTGCCCGACGCCGCGGTGGAATCCACCCCAGCCACCGCGGTGCTGATGATGGCGGTCATGGACAAGGTGGGGACCTTCGGCATGCTGCGCTACTGTCTGCAGCTGTTCCCCGACGCCTCAACGTATTTCCGTCCGGCGATCATCGTGTTGGCGGTGATCGGGGTGGTCTACGGGGCGATGGTGGCGATCGGCCAGCGCGACATCATGCGGCTGATCGCCTACACGTCGATCTCGCACTTCGGCTTCATCATCCTGGGCATCTTCGTGATGACCAGCCAGGGCCAGAGCGGTTCCACGCTGTACATGCTCAACCACGGGTTGTCGACCGCGGCACTGTTCCTGATCGCCGGGTTCCTGATCTCTCGGCGCGGTGGCACCCGGGCGATCGCCGACTACGGCGGCGTGCAGAAGGTGGCCCCGGTGATGGCCGGTACCTTCATGGTCGCGGCGATGGCGACCCTGTCGCTGCCCGGGCTGGCCCCGTTCATCAGCGAATTCCTGGTATTGGTGGGCACCTTCAACCGGTACTGGCTGGCGGCGGCCGTCGGCAGCACCGCGCTGGTGCTGTCGTCGATCTACATGTTGTGGCTGTATCAGCGGGTGATGACCGGTCCGGTCACCGAGGGCAACGAACGCATCCGAGATCTGGTACCCCGCGAGCTCGTCGTCGTCGCGCCGTTGATCGCGTTGCTGGTGTTCTTGGGCTTCTACCCGAAACCGGTGCTCGACATCATCAATCCGGGCGTCGCGCACACCTTGACCACGATCGGTGAGACCGACCCGGCACCGCTGACCGCTGAGGGGGCGCACTGACCATGTCGGGCATGCCAACACCCCACATCGAGTACGACCTGTTGTTGCCGCTGCTGATCGTCTTCGGCACCGCGGTCACCGGCGTGCTGTTCGAGGCGTTCGCGGCGCGACGGGCGCGCTATCTGATGCAGGTTCTGCTCGCCATCGGCGGATTGGCCGCAGCGTTCATCAGCCTTGTCGCCGTGGGACGTGATCTGCCGGCCGACGGCCACATCACGGTGCTCGGCGCGGTCGCCGTCGACCGGCCGGCGCTGGTGCTGCAGGGCATCGTGCTGCTGGTCGGGATCATGGCCGTCGTCTTCATCGCCGAACGCAACACCGGCGCGGGAGCTCCCGAGGGGCCCGGCGCCGCGACCGCACCCACTGCGTCGCTCGCCGTCCGCGGGCAGGCAGGCCTGGACTCCTTCACCCCGCAGGCCTCGGCGGTGCCGGGCAGCGTCGCCGAACTCGACGCGGCCCGCAGCGGGATGATCCAGACCGAGGTGTTCCCGCTGACGATGCTGGCGATCGGCGGGATGATGGTGTTCCCGGCGGCCAACGATCTGGTGACGATGTTCGTGGCCCTCGAGGTGCTCTCGCTGCCGCTGTATCTGTTGTGCGGGCTGGCCCGGTACCGTCGGCTGCTGTCGCAGGAGGCGGCACTCAAGTACTTCCTGCTGGGCGCGTTCTCCTCGGCGCTGTTCTTGTTCGGGGCCGCCCTGCTCTACGGCACCACCGCCTCGTTGACGTTGTCCGAGATCGGCGAGCAGCTGTTCTCGCACAGCAACGATCCGCTGGCGCTGATCGGCGCCGGACTGCTGTTGGTGGGGCTGTTCTTCAAGGTCGGCGCGGTGCCGTTCCACTCCTGGGTCCCCGACGTCTACGTCGGCGCACCGACGCCGATCACCGGTTTCATGGCGGCCGCGACCAAGGTCGCCGCGTTCGGGGCGATGCTGCGGATCGTCTATGTCGCACTGCCGGCGCTGCACGACCAGTGGCGCCCGCTGCTGTGGCTGATCTCGGTGCTGACCATGGTGGTCGCCACCATTGCGGCGATCACCCAGACCGAGATCAAGCGGATGCTGGCCTACTCCTCGATCGCCCATGTCGGTTTCGTGCTCACCGGTGTGCTGGCGGCGATCCCGGCGGGTGTCTCATCGACGCTGTTCTACCTGGCCGCCTACAGCTTCTCCACCGTCGGCGCGTTCGCCGTCGTGAACCTGATCCGCGGGCCCGGCGGTGAAGAAGAGCTCGACATGTCGCGATGGGCCGGATTAGGACAGCGTTATCCCATTGTGGGACTGCTGTTTTCGATGTTCCTGCTGGCGTTTGCGGGCATCCCGTTGACCAGTGGGTTCATCAGCAAGTTCGCTGTGTTCGCCGCGGCCGCCGAGAGTGGCGCCGTCCCGCTGGTGGTGATCGGTGTGATCGCCAGCGGTGTCGCCGCCTACTTCTATGTGCGGGTGATCGTGCTGATGTTCTTCACCGACTCCCCCGACAACCCGCCGCAACTGGTGCAGCCCAGCGTGTGGAGTAAGACGGCGATCGCGTTGTGTGCCGCGGTCACCGTGGTGCTGGGCGTGTTTCCGCAACCGCTACTCGACCTGGTGAACGCCGCTACCCAGTTCGCATTCTGACGTTCACCAACCAGGACTGAACTAACCAGCATCGCGAGCCCTGGCGTCCGACTGTGGGTCATCGCGTCGTATACTCCACGCAAATGGACCGCTGATCTCCAGTCAAAGGCGCATCGACCTCCCCCATGTCCAGACAAGTCTCCAAGCGCCGTGCGCTGGTCTCGAGCCTGGCCGAGGTGCTGACCTGGCCGCACCGCATCGACCGGTACACCGAGCTGGTAACGCCGACCTGGTCGCCGGGCGAGGCGCGAGCGAAGGTCATCGCGGTGCATCGCAGTACGCCGCGCAGCGTCACCATGACGTTGCAGCCCAACACCGCGTTTCCCGGCTTCCGAGCCGGGCAGCACCTCAATCTCACCGTGGACATCGACGGGCGGCGCCACACTCGGTGTTACTCGCCTGCCAATGCCGAGGGGCAGCGACTCATCGAGCTGACCGTCGGCCTCCACGACGGTGGACTGGTCTCGAGCTACCTGCGCGATCACGCCCGCCCGGGTCTGGTGGTCGGGCTCACCGGCGGCAGTGGCGATTTCGTGCTGCCGGCCGTCCGGCCGCAGCGGATCCTGCTGATCTCCGGCGGTAGTGGCATCACCCCGGTGATGTCGATGCTGCGCACGTTGCTGGCCGAAGGCCATGTCGCCGCGGGTGGCGAGATCAGCTTCGTTCACTATGCCCGCACTTGCGCTGAGGCCTGCTACCGCGATGAGCTTGCCGCCATGCCCGGCGTGCGGGTGCTGCACGGGTTCACCCGCGCGCATGAGCCGAATGCGCCGGGCGATCTGACAGGCCACTTCGGGGCCGATCACCTGAATGCGGCGATGCCGGCTCCCGACCTGGTGTGTGTCTGCGGGCCGCCGGCGCTGGTTGCGGCGGTCCGAGAACACTGCGCCGACGCGATCGCCGAGAACTTCGTGCCGCCGCGGTTTGCGCCGGCCGCCGATCCGGCCGGTGGCCGCGTGACCTTCCTCGGCAGCAACGTCACGGTGGTCGACGACGGGCGGCCGCTGCTGTTGCAGGCCGAATCCGCCGGTCTGCAGCCGGCGAGCGGATGCCGGATGGGTCTGTGCAAGACGTGCACCTGCCGAAAAACCGTTGGCACGGTGAAGAATCGGATCACCGGGATGCTTTCGGACGCTGCAGACGAGGACATCCAGATCTGCGTGTCGATTCCGGTCGGCGACGTAGAACTCGCCTTGTAAAGCACCGCAGGAGCAGCCATGTCGCAACCCGAGCTGACGCTTACCCCTGCCCAGGCCGATGCACTGGGCCGTGAACTCGACGCCATCAGGACACGGGAGCTGGCGGACCTCGGCAAGCGGGACGCCGCCTATATCCGCCGGATCGTCCGGGTACAGCGCACCCTGGAGGTCGGCGGTCGCGTGCTGATGTTCGCCGGCGTCCGGCGACCCGCCTGGCTGGGCGGCGTCGCGATGCTCGCGGCGTCGAAGATCCTCGACAACTGGGAGATCGGCCACAACGTCATGCACGGCCAGTACGACTGGATGGGCGATCCGGCACTGCACGGCCCCACCTTCGAGTGGGACAGTGCCTGCCCGTCCGACCACTGGCGTTACGCCCACAACTACCTGCACCACACCTACACCAACATCATCGGCCTGGATCGCGACATCGGTTACGCCGTATTGCGGGTGAAGAAAGACCAGCCCTGGGATCGGTTGAAACTGCTCAACCCGATCAACGCGCTATTGGGTTTCGTGCTGTTCCAATACAGTTTGGCGGGCTACGAGCTGGAGATCGAGCGGATGCCCCACGAGATCACCATGACCGACAAACGCGAAGCCCTGGGCGTGATCGTGCGCAAGGTCTTCCGTCAGGTGTTGAAGGACTACGTCGCATTCCCGCTGTTGGCCGGCCGATCGAGGCGGTTCGTGTTGACCGGCAACCTGGCGGCGAACCTGATCCGCAACATGTGGACTTTCGCCATCACGTTCTGTGGGCATTTCCCGGACGGAGCCCGGGTCTTCACGATCGAGGAGGCCCGCGACGAATCCCGCGGCATGTGGTACTACCGCCAGATCCTCGGTACCGCGAACATGAACGGCGGGAAGCTGTTTCACATCCTGTCCGGCAACTTGTCCCACCAGATCGAGCACCACCTGTTCCCGGACCTGCCCGCGCACCGCTACGCCGAGCTCGCGCCGGAAGTGCGCGACATCTGCCGGCGTTACGGTATCCCGTACAACACCGGCTCGCTGCCCAGGCAACTCGGCACCGTGCTGCTCAACATCTTCCGGCTGGCGTTTCCCTAGCCGCGATCCACCACCGAGGCGCGCCCGAGCGGCAGTTCGCGGGCACGCCGGCGCCAGCGGGTACATCATGGACGGGTGGACGACGAATCGTTTCAGCGACTGGTCGCGATGCTGGACTACACCATGTTCGTGGTGACCACTGCGGCCGACGGTCATGCCTCGGGCTGTCTGGTCGGGTTCGCCACCCAAACCAGCCTGCAGCCACCGAGGTTTCTGGTCGGGATGTCCGAACGCAACCACACCTTCAGGGTCGCAGCCCGATCCGACCATTTGGCCGTTCATGTCCTGTCGCGCCGTGACATGGAGCTCGCCCGGCTTTTCGGCGGCCGAACCGGGGACGACATCGACAAATTCGAGCACTGCTCCTGGCACAGCGGCCCCGCCGGCATGCCGATCCTGGACGACGCGCCGGCATGGTTCGTCGGCAAGACGCTGAGCCGTATCGAACTCGGCGACCACCTGGGTTATCTGCTGGAACCGATCGCCGGGTACGCACCCCCGCGCACCGGCGGCCTACTGGCGTTCTGCGACGTCGGCGACATCGAAGCGGGCCACGACGCCTGAAGAAGCCCGAGCCGGAAGTCGCTCCGTGCTCAGCCGGGTTGCCGCACCGCAAGGCCGGCAGCGGTGTAGATCGCGTCGATGACGGTCATGTTCTCGATCGCGTCCTCCGGCGTGGTCCGCACCGGCACGCCGCGCAGCACGGCGTCGGCGAACGCATCGAGCTGATAGGCATACGACGCCCGGTGGCCGAACCGCTCGACGCGCCCGCCCTGCTCCGAGCGGACCCGCAACCGGTGAAAGTACTGCGGCATCAGCGGGTTGAGCGCCCGCAGCTCGCCACGATCACCGATCACGCGGGCGCTGACCTGCAGCAGGTTCGACGACCACAGCGAGCAGCGAATCGCCCCGGTATGCCCGGCCGGGAACCGCAACTGCGCGGTCATGGCCCGGTCGATCTGGCGGTCGCGCAGTTTCGCCTGCGCGGAGACGACTTCGGGCGTCGCCCCGCCAAAGGTGCGGACCATGTGCACCGGGTAACAGCCGGCGTCCATCAGCGCCCCGCCGGCCAGCGAGAGGTCGTAGCGGATGTCGGAGAACCGGGGCAGCGGGAAGCTCAGGGCGGCCTCCACCCGCTGCAGCGTTCCCAACTCCCCCGAGTCGATGATCTCCTCGATGCGCAATGTCATCGGGTGATAGCGGTAGTGGAACGCCTCCATCACGACCCGGTCGGTCTTGGCCGTGACCGCCGCGATCTCGCGGGCCTCGTCGGCATTGGCGGTGAACGGCTTTTCGCACAGCACGTGCTTTCCGCCGGCCAGCGCCGCCCGCGTCCACCGCCCGTGCAGGTTGTTGGGCAGCGGGTTGTAGACCGCATCGACCTCCGGGTCGGCGATCAGCGCGTCATAGCTGTCGTGGACCCGACCGATGCCGTGCTTGGCGGCGAACGCCCGCGCCCGCCCGGCGTCACGCGCCGCGACCGCGCTCACCACCACCTCGGGGTTGTCGGCAGCGGGTTTCAGCAACGCCACCGGGGTGATCCGCGCGGCGCCGAGCACGCCGATCCGCAGTACCGGCCGGCTCATCGGGCCGTGGTCCGTTGCAGACTGAACCCGGCCACCCGCGCGCCATGCTGCGCCGGTGTCGTCATGTCGATCACCGCGCGCGCCTGCTCGCGCACCGGGGTGTCGGGATCGAGCACAGCTAGATACACCTCGTGCGCGGCCAGGGCGTCTACCGCAGCATCCAGGTAGCCGTCCACGGCCTCGAGGTGGGTGGGGTCAGGCCCGTTCTGGAACAGCCAGCGCGGCGGCTTCTCCAGGGTGTCCCAGACGTCGGTGACCGCGGCGGCGAACTCGATGTGGTCGCGTTGGTTGGGGGCGTTGGGGCCGAACTGCGCGCCGCCGTAGATGCTCACCACCACCTCGGGGCGGACCTCGGTGATCACCGCGGCGATCTTGGCGCGCAACTCCGGCGTGTTACGGATATCGCCGTCGGGGAAGTCCCAGAAGTCGACCCCCTCTTCCGGATGCACACCCACGATAGCCGCCGCCCGCCGCTGCTCGGCCTCCCGGAGCGGCCCGGCCTGCTGCGGTGGCATTCCCTCGATACCGGCCTCGCCACGGCAGGCCAGCGCGTAGCGGACGGTCTTGCCCGCCGCGGTCCACTTGGCCACGGCGGCGGCCATCCCGTACTCGGGATCGTCGGGATGGGGCACCAGCACCAGCAGCGATGCCCACTCGGCCGGAAAGGGCTGCGGTTGCATCGACGCCGACATCGTCTTATGCCATCACGCCGTGGGCGACGATGGCGGCGGTTCGTTCCACCCAGTCGTCACCGAGATCCTCATCGGGCCGCAGCATCATGCCCAGCAGCGTTGCACCGCCGATCAATTCGACCAGCCGGTCGGGGTCGACGTCGGCTCGGGCGTCGCCGCGGCTCACCGAATCGGCCACCCAGTGACGCATCACCTCGAAAAGGCCCGTGAAGCGTTCGAGGATGCGCGCGGTCAACTCCGCGTTGCCGGCCATGTCGCCGATCAGGCCGGGCAGCGCGGCCCGCACCACCGGGTTGGTGAACGCGTCGCGCGCACCGGCCATCATCGCCCGGAGGTCCCCTGACACGTCGCCGGGCGGCGTGGTCACCGCACTCGGTGGCACCGAAAACGCGGCCTCGTGCACCAGTTCGGCCTTGCTGGGCCACCGGCGGTACAGCGCGGTCTTGGTCGTGCCGGCTCGCTCCGCGACGGCCGCCAGGCTCAGATTCGAATATCCGACTTCGACAACCAGTTCCGCGGCAGCCTGCAATATGGCAGCGTCAATACGGGGATCGCGAGGCCGTCCGGCGCCGGACCCCTTGTCAACCGCTGAAGGTTCTGCTTTCATAACGCTACCTGTCGTATCGTAATTAGCTCAAGCTTAACGGAGGGGCGAAGCCGTGGTCGACCAACCGACTGTGGAAACCGACGTCGGCCGGATCCAACGTTCCAGCCGTGATGTCACCACCCTGCCCACGGTAATGTCTCGCTGGCTCGCCACCCAGTTGCCCGGCGGTGCCACGCCGGAGATCACCGTCGAAAGCGGGGTCGACACCAACGGCATGTCGTCGGAGACGATCATGCTCACCGGCCGCTGGATCTCGAAGGGTGCACCGCTCGAGCAGCGCTGGGTGATGCGGGTGGCGCCCACCGACGAAGACGTCCCGGTGTTTCCGGCCTACCGGCTGGACCACCAGTTCGAGGTCATGCGTCGGGTCGGTGAGCTCACCGGCGTCCCGGTGCCGAAGGTCCGCTGGATCGAAACCACCGGCGAGGTGCTGGGCCGGCCGTTTTTTCTGATGGACCGCGTCGATGGCGAGGTGCCACCCGACGTCATGCCGTACACCTTCGGCGGCAACTGGTTCGCCGACGCGACCGCCGAACAGCAACGGACCCTGCAGGACTCCACCGTCGAGGTGCTGGCCCAGCTGCACGCGATTCCGGACGCGGCAACGACGTTCGACTTCCTCGACGAGCACCGCGCCGGCGAGTCCGCGCTGCAACGGCACTTCACCCACATCCGCGACTGGTATGAGTTCGCGGTGCCCGACATCGGGCGCTCTCCGCTGCTGGAGCGCACCATCACCTGGCTGGAGGCGCACTGGCCGGCCGACGTCGCCGCCGGCGAGACGGTGCTGTGCTGGGGCGACTCCCGGATCGGCAACGTGCTCTACCGCGACTTCCGCCCGGTCGCCGTGCTGGACTGGGAGATGGTGGCGCTGGGGCCGCGCGAACTGGATGTGTCGTGGGTGATCTTCGCTCACCGGGTCTTCGAGGAACTCGCCGGGCTGGCCGGGTTGCCGGGGCTGCCGCAGGTGCTGCGCGAAGACGACGTGCGGGCCAGCTACCAGCGGCTCACCGGCGTCGAACTGGGGGACCTGCACTGGTTCTACGTCTACGCCGGCTTGATGTGGGCGATCGTGTTCATGCGCACCGGAGCCCGCCGGGTGCACTTCGGCGAGATGGAACGGCCCGACGACCCCGAATCCCTCTTCTACCACGCAGGGTTGCTGAAAAAGCTGATCGGAGAACAGAACTGATGCTGGGACCACTCGACGAATACCCGGTTCACCAACTGCCGCAACCGATCGCCTGGCCGGGTTCCTCGGATCGCAACTTCTACGATCGCTGCTACCTGAACGCCCATGACCGCACCGGGGACATCTTCGTGATCACCGGCTGCGGCTACTACCCCAACCTCGGTGTCAAGGACGCGTTCGTCTTGGTACGGCGCGGCGACACCCAGACCGCGGTGCACCTGTCGGATGCCATCGATCAGGATCGGCTCAACCAGCACGTCGGGGCCTACCGCATCGAGGTCACCGATCCGCTGCGCTCGCTGCGAGTGATCCTTGAGGAGACCGAGGGCATCGCGCTCGACCTGCGCTGGCAGGGCCTGTTCGACGCCGTGCAGGAACAGCCGCACATCCTGCGGTCCGGTAACCGGGTGACCCTGGATGCGCAGCGCTTCGCCCAGCTGGGTTCCTGGAGTGGGCAGATCGTGATCGACGGCGAGCAGATCACCGTCGACCCGTCGGTGTGGATCGGGTCGCGCGACCGGTCCTGGGGTATCCGCCCGGTCGGCGAGCGCGAACCGGCAGGCCGGCCCGCCGACCCGCCGTTCGACGGCATGTGGTGGCTGTATGTGCCGATTGCGTTCGACGATTTCGCGGTGGTGATGATCATCCAGGAGGAGCCCGACGGTTTCCGCTCACTCAACGACTGCACCAGGATCTGGCGTGATGGCCGCGTCGAGCAGCTGGGCTGGCCGCGGGTGACCACCCGCTACCGTTCCGGCACCCGCATCGCGACCGGTGCCACCATCGAGGCGACCCGGCCGGACGGCACCCCGGTGATCTTCGAGGTGGAATCCAAACTGCCGGTGCCGATTCACGTCGGCGGCGGATACGGCGGCGACAGCGACTGGCTGCACGGGGAATGGAAGGGTGAGAAGTTCAGCGAGCGGCTGACCTACGACATGACCGATCCGGCGGTCATCGCGCGCACCAGTTTCGGGATGATCGACCATGTCGGGCGTGCGGTGTGCCGCGAGGGCGACGCCAACGCCCCGGTGGAGGGCTGGGGACTCTTCGAGCACGGCGTGCTGGGCCGCCACGACCCGACGGGATTCCCCGACTGGGTCACCATGGCGCCCTAGCTCAGTTCGCTGACGATCGCCCCGACGACCGCCGGGGCGATCGGCGCGGCCTGGTAGACGCAGACCGTCTGGGCGATGCCGTCGACTCGGTCGCGGATGCGCGCGGCCACCTGCGCCGGGGTGCCGCATGCGGCGATGGTGTGCAGGATCTCGTCGGTGATCGCTGCCCCCAGCTGCGCCCACTGCCCCTGTTTCGACAACGCGTTGAGTTCGGGTTGCAGCGCTTCCCAGCCGTGGGCGGCCAGCACCGGGGCGTACGCGGGTGTGGACGCGTAGAAACCGAGCAGCATCCGGGTGGCGGCTTCGGCGGTCTCTCGCTCGGCGTCGGTGGCGCCGGTGGCCACGATGATTTCGGGCACCACCGCGAAGTCTTCTCGTGCGCGCCCCGCGTGTGCCAGCCCGTCGCGGACCGCGGCCATGGTGTTCTGGTGCAGGAATCGCTTGGTGGAGAACGGCATCACCAGCAGTCCATCGGCATGTTCGGCGGCCGCCCGGGTCAGCCGCGGTCCCAGGGCACCGACGTAGATCGGCGGGGCGCCGTACGGGTTCGGCCCCGGGCTGAACGTCGGCGTCATCAACGTGTGCCGGTAGTAGTGACCGCGAAAGTCCAAGCGGGCGCCGGTGTTCCAGGATTCGAAGATCGCCCGAAGGGCGCCGACCAGCTCGACCATGCGGTCCACCGGACGGTCGAAGGCCGCACCGAACCGCTTCTCGATCTGCGCGCGCACCTGGGTGCCCAGCCCCAGGATGAACCGTCCGCCGCTGAGTAGCTGGTGGTCATTGGCCTGGTGCGCGAGGTGGATCGGGTTGCGCGGGAACGCGATCGCGACGTTGGTCATCAGGTCCAGGCCGCCGACACCGGCCGCCAGCGTCAGCGGCGCGAACACGTCGTGCGGGCCCTCGAAGGTGAAGACGCCGCTCACCCCGGCGTCGCGCAACTCGCGGGCCTGGTCGGCGACGCCGGTCAGTCCGCTCAGCGCCGTGAGGACCTTCAACGCCGTCAGGAGATGATTCCGCGGTCGGTTGTCATGCCGCCCGCCGATCCGCTGACCAGCTCGGCCAGGTCGCGAAGCTCGCGATTCACCACGGTGGGGTGTTCGAGGATCGAGCAGTGTCCCCCGCCGACCTCGACGAACTTCGTGAGGTTGGGCGCCAGGTCGGCGATGCGCCGCGACGCCACCATCGGCAGCAGCCGGTCACGGGTGCTGCCGACAACCAGGGTGGGCACGGTCAGCCCGTCCAGGCTGAGGTAGGACGAGTAGCCGAGTGAGTCGACGAGAGTCCGCACCCAGTGGCCGCGGCCGACCGGCGGGGTGCGGGCGAACAGGTCGCAGATCAATGACGTGACAGCAGGATCGGCTTCACCGCCGACGGCGAGCATGTGCACGAATCGCCGGACCGCCAAGTTCGCCGGACCGACGATCGGGACACTGCCGAACGTCAGCAGCGCCCGCCGCGCCGCCTGCACGCGCGCCCGCTGCAGCGGCGGCGCCACCGCAAACAGGTCGACCTCGGCCAGCAGGTTGCCGGTGGTGGTGTTGATCAATGCCACCGCGTCGGCGCGCTCCTCGACCCGGTGGCGATAGCGGTCCGACCAGGCACTGATCGCGATGCCGCCCATCGAATGCCCGGCGATGACGGCGCGCTCACCGGGCGCCAGGGTGGCCTCCAGCACCGAGTCCAGGTCGGATGCCAGGTGGGTCAGGGTGTATCCACCGCGTTTGGGCACCCCGCTGCTGCCGTGGCCGCGATGGTCATAGGCGATCACCCGGTAGTCCTTGGCCAGCTCGGCGATCTGGTTTCCCCAGACCCGAATGGCGCAGGTGATGCCGTGTGCCAGCACGATCGGGTACCCGTCTGCCGGGCCGAACACCTGGGTGTGGAGCTTGGTTCCGTCGGCGGCCCGGACCGCCATGGTGCGAGCGGGCGGTAACGCCGCCGGGATTGTGCGGGCGCCTCGGCGCCTGCTGGACCCCGAAGAACTCAGAGCACTCATCGCCACCTCATCGAAAGTGCGGCAACGCTGCCGCATCGCGAGTCTACGCCGAGGTGGTTTAGGTTTTTCCTCAGCCACTACATACGGAGGTCGCCCATGCGCGCGGTACAGATATCCCAGCTCGACGGACCGGCAGCCGCCCGGGTGGTCGATCTCGACGAGCCGTCCGGCGACGACATGGTCATCATCGACGTGCACGCCGCCGGAGTGGCCTTCCCCGATGTGCTGCAGTCCCGCGGGCTCTACCAGCACAAACCCGAGCTGCCGTTCGTGCCGGGCGGGGAGGCCGCCGGGGTGGTTCGCAGCGCCCCCGCGGGCGCGCATGTGCGCGCCGGGGACCGGGTGGCCGCGCTGACCATGCTCAACGGCGCGATGGCGCAGGTGATCGCCCTGCCCGCCGAGCAGGTGTTCAAGCTGCCTGACGTGGTGTCGTTCGAGGCCGGCGCCGGACTGCTGTTCAACGACCTCACGGTGCTGTTCGCGCTGACCACCCGCGGCAAGCTGTCGCAGGGCGCCACGGTGCTGGTGCACGGCGCCGCCGGCGGCATCGGCACCTCGACGCTGCGGCTGGCGGGGCCGCTGGGGGCGTCGCGGGTGATCGCCGTGGTCTCCACCGAGGCCAAGGCCGAGGTGGCCCGGGCCGCCGGCGCCACCGACACGGTGTTGGCCGACGGATTCCGCGGCGCGGTCGCCGAGTTGACCGGCGGCAAGGGTGTGGATCTGATACTCGACCCGGTCGGCGGTGACCGGTTCACCGACTCGCTGCGGTCGTTGGCGCCCGGCGGAAAACTGCTGGTGGTGGGGTTCACCGGCGGTGAGATTCCCACGGTGAAGGTGAACCGGCTGCTGCTGAACAACATCGACGTGGTCGGCGTCGGGTGGGGGGCGTGGGTGATGTCGCATCCCGGCGAGCTGCTGCGGCAATGGGACACCCTGGAGCAGCTGTTGGCCTCGGGGACGGTGTCGGCGCCACAACCGGAGGTGTTTGCCCTGGAGGATGCCGCTGACGCGCTGGCAGCGTTGGAGCATCGCACCGCCGCCGGCAAGGTCGTGTTGCGGCTGCGGGGGTAACGCGCCGCGCCGACCGGATGATTCGCTGCTTCCCGCAGCCTGAAGCTGGGTACCCGCATCGGGCAGGGATCCCAGACGACAGAAGCCAGCGGGGACAGTGATGGACACCATTCGTAATCAGGCCGAGTGGCCACGTACTGCGGCACGCTGCCTCGGCGCGGTGCTGCTGACCATCGGGGCGATGCTGCTGCACCCGGCTGCGGCGGCGTCGGCGCAGCCGTGCCCGGACGTGGAGGTGGTGTTCGCCCGCGGAACCGGTGAGCCGCCCGGGGTCGGCGGCGTCGGGCAGGCGTTCGTCGACGCGTTACGCGCCGAAGCCGGCGGCAGGTCGGTCGAGGTCTACCCGGTCAACTACGCCGCCAGCGGCGATTTCGGTGCCGGTATCGACTTCGCCCGGACCGTCGTCGACGGGATCCGCGACGAGGCCGACCACATTCAGGCGACCGCGGCGCGCTGCCCCCACACCAAGATGGTGCTCGGCGGCTTCTCGCAGGGCGCCGTCGTCACCGGTTTCGTCACCTCGCCGTCGGTTCCCAAGGAGGTCCCCACGGAGTTCCTGGGCTATGTGCCCTCGCCGATGCCGCCGGAGGTAGCCGATCACGTCGCCGCGGTGGCCCTGCTCGGCCTGCCGTCTGAAGACTTTCTCCGCGGCTACGGCGCACCGCCGGTCACGATCGGCCCACTGTATGCGCCCAAGACCATCGAACTGTGCGCTCCCGACGACACCATCTGCAATGGCGCACCCGGCGGGCCGCCGAACATCGCCCATGCCATGTACCCGGCGAACGGCATGGTCGGCCAGGCGGCGCGGTTCGCCGCGCAGCGACTCTGACCTGACGCCGGCTGCCGGGGAGCCGAGACTGTATACGTCGCGTCTGGCAAGATATCGCTTAGTCTGCTGACTGGACACTGCGTCTAGCAAGATGTAGTCCAGCGAGATGTTCGAGGCGAGGAGTGCGACACACCATGCCAGCTACGGCTGCTCACCCTGGACCCAAGCCGGCACACTTCGACCCGGAGTGGGTGCGCGCGAAGTACGCGCTCGAACGCGACAAGCGGATGCGTCCCGACGCGGTCAACCAGTTCATCGAGGTGACAGCCGATTTCTCGCACTACGCCGACGACCCATGGACCGAACGTGTCGAACGCGACCCGGTGCGCGATCACGTCCAGGTGGCGATCATCGGCGCCGGCCTGGGAAGCCTGATCGCCGCAGCGCGGCTACAGGAAGCCGGCATCGACGAGATCCGGATGGTCGACACCGCCGGCGATTTCGGCGGTACCTGGTACTGGAACCGTTATCCGGGCGTGCAGTGCGACGTCGAGTCCTACATCTATCTGCCGTTGCTCGAAGAGCTGAACTACGTTCCCACCGAGCGCTACGCGCACGGCCCGGAGATCCGCGGGCACCTGCAGAACATCGCCAAGCACTACGGCCTGTACGAGAACGCCCTGCTGGGCACCACGGTCACCGGCCTGCGCTGGAACGAGACCGCCAGGAACTGGCAGATCACCACCGATCGCGGCGACGCCTTCACAGCGACGCTGGTCGCCGTCTCGCCCGGGTCGCTCACCCGCCCGAAGCTGCCGGGCATTGCCGGCATCAACGAGTTCCGCGGACACACCTTCCACACCAGCCGCTGGGACTTCGGCTACACCGGTGGCGACGAATCCGGTGGACTCACCAAACTGACCGACAAGCGTGTCGGCGTCATCGGCACCGGTTCGACGGGGTTGCAGTGCATCCCGCACCTGGGCGAGTGGGTCCAGCAGCTCTATGTGTTCCAGCGGACCCCGAGCACCGTTTCGGTGCGGGGCAACCGGCCCACCGATCCGCAGTGGGCCGCCGGCCTGAAGCCCGGATGGCAGCGGGAACGCATGGAGAACTTCACCCGCGTCACCTGCGGTGTGGAGATGGACCTGGACCTGACCGACGACGGCTGGACCCAGAAGGCGCTCGAGCTGAGCGAGTCCGCGGTGGTCCGCGAAACGCAGCGCCTCGGCCGGGAGATGACGCCGCAGGAGATCGCCGACTTCCTGTTCCGCGCCGACTACGAGGCGATGGAACGGCTGCGCAAGCGGATCGACGACACCGTCCACGACCGCACGACCGCCGAGGCGCTCAAGCCGTGGTACCGGCTGAACTGCAAACGCCCCGGCTACCACGACCAGTACCTCGATACGTTCAACCGGGACAACGTCACCCTGGTCGACACCGACGGGCGTGGCGTCGAGCGATTCACCGAGACCGCCGTCGTCGTCGACGGGATCGAATACGAGCTCGACGCGCTGGTGTTCGCGACCGGCTTCGAGGTGGGCACCGAGTTCACCCGCCGGCTCGGCTTCGAGATCGTGGGTCGTGACGAGGTGCGGCTGAGCGACAAGTGGGCCAAGGGTATGCGGACGCTGCACGGCCTGCAGACCCACGGCTTCCCGAACTGCTTCTTCCTCGGCTACACCCAGTCCGGGGTCTCCCCCAACTACACCCATACCGCCGAGGAACGGGCCCGGCATTTCGCCTATCTGGTCGATACGTTCGTGCAGCGCGGCGCGAACACCATCGAGGCCACCCGGGCCGCCGAGGACCAGTGGCTGGCCGCGATGGAGGCAGCCTCGGAGAAGCCCAAGGCATTCTACGCCGAGTGCACACCGAGTTACCTCAGCTCCGAAGGCGACAAGGAGAATCCGCACGGCATGCTGTCGACCAACTTCGGCGGCAAGCCCGTCGACTTCTTCGACATGCTCGAGAAGTGGCGCGCCACAGGGCAGTTGGAGGGGGTGGTGCTGGAATGACTGCTATCGAGACCGGCGACGCCGCAACCAAGCTCACGATGCGTGACCGGCACCGCATCATGACCCGCGAGCACATCATGACCGCCGCGCTGGAGGCGTTCGCCGAACGCGGCTACGTCGCGGTGACCATCGACGACATCGTGCGCCGCGCCGGCATCGGGCGGGCGACGTTCTACCTGCACTTCGACTCCAAGGCGGCGGTGCTGCGGGAGCTGCGCAACACCCGCATGACCGTCTGGTCCCAGCAGGACGCGCCGCGCGGCGGACGATCGGGGCGGCCCTCGATCAGGGCCTTCTTCGAGAAGGTGGTCGACTTCTACACCTCGGCGCCCCAGCTCTACACGGCACTGCACCAGGCGCGAGCAGCCGATCCGGAGTTCGCCGCGGCGCACCGGGCCACCATGGAGGCCAACGTCACCGAGTGGATCGATGCCGACGCCATGCCCGGTGCCACCGAGGACCAGCTGCGGCTGGCCATCGCGATGATGTACACCATGGTCGACTCCTTCATGCATCTGTGGTTGGTCGACGGTTGGCCGCTGCAGCGCGAGGCCGCCATCGAGGCGATGACCGACGCCCTGCACGCCACCATGCGATGACGACGAGCTCGGCGCAGCAGGCCAACCGTCGGGGCGTCGTGCAGTCGCTGACCGGGCTGAGTGTGCGCTACGTCGAGCGCCTGATGCCCGACCCGTATCTGTTCGCGGTGATCCTCACGCTCATCGTCGCCGGCCTGGTCGCCGTGCTGGTACGCGGAGCATCGGCCGACGGCATGGTGACCGCCTGGTACAGCGGGGTATGGGGCCCGGAGAACATCTTCACGTTCGCCTTCCAGATGGTGCTGATCCTGGTGACCGGCTACACGCTGGCCGAGGCGCCGGTGCTCAAACGGGCCACCGTCCGCATCGCGGCGACACCGCGCAACCAGACGCAGGGCGCGCTGCTGTGCTTCACCGTGAGTGCCGTGCTGTCCCTGCTGAACTGGGGACTCGGGCTGGTCGCCGGTGCACTGGTCGCCCGCCAGGTCGCACGGCGGTTCCCCGACTCGCATTTCGGGTACCTGATCGCCGCGGCGTTCATGGGCTTCATCGTCTGGACCCAGGGGCTGTCATCGTCGATCGCGCTGGCCAACACCGATCCCGGCAGCCCGATCAACGTGATCCACAAGACCGTCGGATTCAGCGTGCCATTGCGCCACACCATCTTCCAGCCCTACAGCTGGCTGTCGGTGCTGATCGTGCTGGCGGTACTCGCGCTCGCGGTGTGGCGGATGGAGCCGTCCGTGGGACTGGCACCGGACGCCGCGGTGTTCGACGACGACGATCCGCTCGTGGAGTCGCCGGCCAGCAGGACGTTCGCCGAATGGCTGGAAAACCAGTGGATCCTCAACGTGCTCGTATTCGCCGCGGGCATGACGTATTTCGTGATGAGTGGCTTCGCGCTCAATATCGCCTCGATGATCATGCTGTTCACCATCACCGCCGCCCTGCTGCACGGCACGCCGATCCGCTTCATCCGGGCCTTCACCGCTGCGGCGAAGGTCTCCGGCCCGCTGCTGCTGCAATACCCGCTCTACGGTGGCCTGATCGGCCTGCTGGCATACCAAGGCGCCGAGGGCGCCACGCCGCTGCAGACCGTGCTGGCCCAGCTGCTGGTCAACGGTGCCACCCAGTACACGCTGCCGTTCCTGACGTTCCTGGGTTCGGTGATCATCAGCCTGTTCGTGCCCTCCGGCGGCGGCCACTGGGCGGTGCAGGGCCCGATCGCGGTCGACTCCGCACTGGCGATCGGCCAGCACTCACCCGGCTATCTCGGGCTGATCTCCATGGCCGTCGCCGTCGGCGAGGGCGTGGCGAACATGATCCAGCCGTTCTGGCTGCTGCCGCTGCTGGCCATCGCCAAGCTCAATGTGCGTCAGGTGATGGGGTTCACGGTGGTGGCGTTCGTGATCGGGCTGGCGGTGATGGGGGCGATGACGTTGGTCGCGCCGTGGGTGGTGTGAGCTGAAGGTCGCACCGCTGATCATGACGATCGCGCTGCCGTGAACTCGGTACAGCTGCCGCGGGCCGCCCATCATCGAAAGGTGGCCCGCGGCAGGTGATACCCGATGTTGCCGGTTAGCTACTCGGCCGACTTGACCGCCGCTTCGACGTCGGCCTCATCGGCGTCGAGGCGCGCCTGCGCGGCGGCCAGAACGTAGTATTCGGCCTCCTCGAGCGCGTAGATGGCGAATGCGACCGCGTCCTCGGCGTCGATCTCGGCATGGTCGGCGGCCCGGTCAGCCCGCTTGGCCTTGCGCTCAACACGGCGCTTGTCCGCCTTGGCCTTGAGTGACGCGACGCTGTCGGACACCGACTGCTGCAGGTCGTGCCAGCCCGCGGCAACATCATCCTTGGTCTCCTGGACCGAGGCCTTGGTCGCGGCCTTCGTCTCGTCCAACGCCGCCCGTACTTCGCTCTCCCGCTGGGCCAGCCATTCCTTGTTCTTGGACGAGGCTGCAGCCGCAGAGTCCTCCAGCCTCTTGGCTTGGGCGCTCAGCTTGGCGAGCTGGTCAGACAGTGCCATTGCTATCTCCTTCTTTCTTCGTTGGGATCTCGGGGGTATCGGTGGGTGGTGCTGGAACACCGCCAGGACTCAGTGCCCGAGGCGATCCTTGACCAGCTCTGCGGCATCGGCGGTCAGTCGTGCGATGACCGCCGCGCGGGTGGCCGGATCCAACGCAGCGATGGTGGCCTCGATCTGCCCGGTCGTGGCCTCGGCAAGCAGCGTCTTCTCGCCCACCCTCCGTATGCCGAACGCGATTAAAGCGGCCCCACCCAAGAGCAGTCCCACTCGCAAAGCCTTGTCATAATTTGCCATTCCGGCAGTCCCTCCTCTTGTTCCAGTGCTGGAGTCGACAGGTATCAACGCGCCGATTCGATACCCAGATCACGCCCAACCGCGTTGGCGTCGGCGCGGAACTGAAGGGCCTTCACGATCTGCATGACGCCAATGACAATCAGGAGCGCACCGGTGACCACGGCCAGCGTGACAATCGAGTCGATCGGCCAGGCGAGCATGACAACACCGGCCGCCACGGCCACCACCCCGGAAAGGATCTGCCAACCGGTACCGGGCAGCTCGCGGTAGCTGAGGGCCAGCACGATCTCCGCGGTTCCCTGGAAGATGAAGCCGATGCCGATATAGGTGGCCAGTAGCCAGACGCCAAGGCCTTCGCCGAAGTGGCGGAACGCCATAATCGCCAGGATCACCGACAGCACGCCACTGACGAAGAGCAGGATTCGGCTCCCGACCGAAACGTCGAGGCCGAAGGCGGAGATCACCTGGGCGACACCGGACACCAACAGGTAGACGCCGAACAGGACTGCAGCGGTCACCACCGTGATCGTCGGCCACATCAACATCGCCGCGCCAAGGCCTACCGCGAGCACCCCCCACGCGAGGGCTGTTCGCCAGAGAGTCGCCACCATGGTGCCGGGTGTCGCCAGTGGCGACGCGGTTGCATTCAAAGCCGCAGTCCTTTCATGAAATGATGGTGTTCTTTACCGGCCGAATCGTCCGGTTATGCGGACAATTGACGTAGAGATTCGGACACAATTCGACTTTACCAACCGGTCCGTCGCGATGCCATGGATACGAGAACACGCAGCGGGCACGTTGGTTGTCTGCCGGCACAACGCCGCGGTCAGCGCCCTACACTGCCCGCATGGCCGACGGCAATATCGCGCTCGACAAGCTCGGGACGCTGCTGGAATCCCGCATCGACGAACTTGGCCACGAGGTCGTGGACCGGGTCCGCGGGGAGGTCGCCTTCTACCGGGACAACGACGTGGTCTCCGACGCGCAACTATTCCAGGCGGCGATCGACAACATGCGTTTCGTGTTCCTGGCGCTGGCGAACCGCACATCGTTCGATACGTCACCGGCCGCCGAGGTCGGCCGGCAGCGGGCAGGAGCCGGTGTGCCCCGGCCCGCGGTGATGGACGCCTTCCGGGTGGCCAGCCACACCGTCTGGGACCAGATGATGCTGTTTGCCACCGACAGCCCGGAGATCAGTCGAGCGACCCTGTTGTCGGCGACCGGACGGTTCTGGGACGCACAAGACCGCTACACCGAGGCGATGACCACCGCCTACCACGAGACCGCGACGCACCTCGCAATCGACGATGCGACCGAACAATCCGCGCTGACCGAAGCGCTGCTTCAAGGCCGGCCGCTCGGCCAGTACAGCGTGTGGGAAGTCGCCCAGCTGCTGCGACTGCCCGCGCGCGGCCCCTACATCGTTATCGCGGCGCGATTGCCAAAGATCGGTCAGCAGGCGCTGCGCAGCCCCGCGGCGAAGTTGCGCAGCCTGGACGTCTACTCCGCGTGGCGACTGCTCCCCGACCTCCAGATCGGTATCGCCCAGCTGCCGTCCACCGCGTCGCTGTCCCGCATCGTGGATCTGTTGGAACGCCTGGCAACCACGAATATCGGTGTCAGCCCGATCTTCAGTGACATCGCCGACACCGCGGGATCGCTGCGCTATGCCCGGCTGGCCCTGGAAGCGCCGGGCGAACATGATCGCAGGGTCTGTGTGTTCGACGATTCGGTGCTCGGCATCGCTGCGGTCAGCGCGCCGGAGGTGACCCGCAAGCTCGCCGAAATCACCCTGGGCCCATTCAATGCGCTACCCAACGAGGAGCGAATCGCCTTGAGCGAGACGTTCGTGGCCTGGCTCGACCACAACGGCTCGCTCTCGGAGACCGCGGACGCCCTGATCTGTCACCCCAACACCGTGCGAAACCGGTTGCGTCGCATCGAGGAGCACACCGGCCGTTCCTTGAGCACGCCGCGCGATCTCGCCGAGCTGTGTCTGGCCTTCGAGGTCGTCAAACGCGCGGGCACTTGAAGGCCCCTTACCGCGCGGTGCCGGTAGCTGGGGTCCGGAGAACCCAAACGGAGCTGGCAGGCCAGCGGCCACTTGCTACCCCACAGCCCCGCAATGAAGATCAAAATCAGTGAAGCCACCAGCAACCGCGCCTGCCGAACGCCGTCACCACGCGCCGTGGCCCAAGCCGTTTTTATGGCAGATGATCGGGATTCCCGGCCTGTACCGACCCTTCGAGCAGCGTCCGCAGGGCTTCGACGAAGTACGCATCGCCGGGCGCCATCTCGGCGGGTAGTTGCGGAAGCAATCGCAGCAATTCGGCCAGACCCCGGGCCCGCTTCCCCGGCCGGTATCCAGATCCCGCCGGCCGGCAAGTCGCCGGCCTGCTGTCGGTGGAATACCTCATTGAGAACGGCAAAGTAAGCCCGCGCTCAGGATATCTCCCAACCCCATAACGTCGAAAAGTTCGAACTTGCGCCCTGCTTATCAGGACCCAAGTTCGAACTTTCGAACATTGGTAGCGGGGACAGGATTCGAACCTGCGACCTCTGGGTTATGAGCCCAGCGAGCTACCGAGCTGCTCCACCCCGCGTCGGTGTCTACGAGGTTACCGAACGAGTGGGCCGGGCGCCAAATCGGCGTCGTCCGTCGGCCGCCGGCCCGCGCCCAGGACGGGGGCGAGCCGAAGATAGTGCGTAATCGAAATTAACAACTACCGGCTCCGCGCCGGCCCGGTGCGGTTGCCCCGGAGCCTCTTCGACTCCCCCGACCTGACGGCGGCAACGGACGATAACCACTGGTAACAGCGCTATCACGGCTGCCGGCCCGCCCCGCGACTACCCAGCCGCTCAACCCACGCGCCGCAGCAGCAGATCGCCTTGATGCCGCACAAGATGGAACCAAAATTAACTTTTTCCTTGCCCGTCGCTCGCCTGCTGTGTCATGCTGCACCCGCAGCGCCGTGTGCGTCCTGCATCACACCCCCTGCACGGACGGGACATCGAAGAGTCGGGAGAGACGGATGCCTGGAATCGTCGACGGCATAGGTCGACTGCTCAGCTACCGGATGAGTGTCGGGGAACTCATCGGCCTGGGCCTGATCGTCGGCACGCCCTACCTGATCGTCGGCCTGATCTGGTCGTTGACCCACACCGCGCACCTGCACGAGATGCAAGGTGTGGCCCTGGTGGTGTCCTTCCTCGGGTCGATCGTGTCGTGGCCGGTGCTGTTGTTCTCCGACGTCTGCATGCAGTGATCCCGATGACCGCATCAGACGCCACGCGTCGGTTGATCCGAATCGCCGATGCACAACTGGCCGGCCGGCCCGGTCTGCGGGCCGTGGTCGACTGGCTCCTGCAGTACGTGAAGAACCATCCGATCGAGTCACTGGGCACCGGCGGCAGCCAGGTGGTGCTGGGCGTTCGAGCCATCCAGTACCTGTTCGTCGACCTGTTCCGCGGACGCTTCCTCGTCGGTGAATTCATCGACCAAACCGTGTTTGTGGCCGGCGCCGCCTTCCTGCCAACCGTTTTCGTCACCATCCCGGTGGGTGTGACGCTCTCGATCCAGTTCAGTGTGCTGGCCGGGCAGGTCGGGGCATCCTCGCTCGCCGGCGCGGCCACCGGCCTGGTCATCATCCGCCAAGCCGCCCCCCTGGTCGCCGCGATGCTGTTGGCCGTGGCCGTCGGATCCGCGGTCTGCGCCGACCTGGGGTCGCGGACCATGCGCGAGGAGATCCAGGCGATGGAGGTCATGGGAGTATCGCCGGTGCGGCGCCTGGTGGTGCCGCGGCTGGCCGCCCTGATGACGGTCGGCGTACTGCTCACCGGCATCACGTTTTTCGTCGGCTACGTCGCCGGCTACATCTTCAACGTGTTCCTGCAGAACGGGACCGCGGGCTCGTTCATCGCCACCTTCTCGTCATTCTCCGATGTCGGTGACATGTGGCTGGCGTTCGCCAAATCCATCGTCTTCGGGATCATCGTGGCGATCGTGAGCTGCCAGAAGGGCCTGGCCAGCCGCGGCGGCCCGGCCGGGGTCGCCAACTCCGTGAATGCCGCGGTCGTCGAGTCGATCCTGCTGCTGATGTTCGTCAACGTCTTGATGAGCCAGCTCTACGTGATCCTGTTTCCGAGGCAGGCGCTGTAGAAGATGGTCATTCCCAGCGCCTTTCAGCTCCCAGGCTTGCGCCCGGTCGCCGAGTCGGTGGCCGGCGCCTACCTATCGGTGGCCCGCGCCGGCCACCTGGTGCACTTCTTCGGGCGCACCCTGACCTCCATACCGGCGATGCTGCGTCACTACCGGCGCGAGATGCTGCGGTTGCTCTCGGACATCGCCTGGGGCAACGGGTCGATCGTGGTGGGCGGCGGCACCATCGCCGTCGCGCTGGCGCTGGGTGCGATCGCCGGCGCACTGGTCGCCGTCGAGGGCTACAACGTGTTGGACCTGCTCGGACTGGGACCGGCCACCGGGCTGATCTCCTCGTTCGCCACCACCCGCGAACTCGCCCCGATCATGGTCGGAATGGCGTTCATCGCCCAGGCCGGCTGCCGGTTCACCGCCCAGCTCGGCGCGATGCGCATCAACGAGGAGATCGACTCGCTGGAAGCCATGGCGATCAACCCCATTCCGTTCCTGGTCACCACCCGGGCGGTCGCCTCGGTCATCGCGGTCGTTCCGCTGTTCCTGGTGGCGCTGGGGATCGCCTACCTGTCCTGCCAGTTCTCCGTCATCCTGATCTCCGGCCAGTCCAACGGCTCTTACCTGCACTACTTCTCGCTGTTCGTCAACGGGCGCGACGTGCTGTACGCGACGTTCAAGGCCACCGTCTTCGTGTTCGTCTCGTCGACCATCCAGAGCTACTACGGGTTCGTCGCCTCGGGCGGCCCGGCCGGCGTCGGTGTCGCCGCCGGACGCGCCATGCGCACCAGTGTCACCGCGGTCGTCGTGGTGAACATGTTCATGACCATGGCGCTGTGGGGCGTCGAGACCGGCGCCAGGTTCGGGGGTTAGCCCATGCCGAACTCGTTCGACACCGACCCCCGCGGACCCTCCAACCTGCGGGTGTTCGCACTCGGCGTGGTGTTCATCATCGTCGCCGTCGCAACCGCGACGTTGATGGTCGCCAAATCCCAAGGCCGGCTGGACAACCTGGTCCGGATCGACGTGCGGCTGTCCAACATCGGCGACGGCCTGCCGCCCCGCTCCGATGTGAAGTATCACGAACTGCTGGTCGGTTCGGTCGCCGACATCACCCCCTCCACGCACGGCCTGCCCAACGAAGTCCACGTGGTGCTCAAACCCGAACATGCCGCCAAGATCCCCAACACCGTGACCGCGCGCGTCGTGCCGGCCAACCTATTCGCGGTGTCGGCAATCCAGTTGGTCGACAACGGCACCGGCACAGACCACCTGCGTTCCGGCTCGGTCGTGTTCGAAGACGAGTCACTGCCCACCGTGCTATTCCAAAACGTGTTGAACAAACTGCGGCAACTGGTCAGTCCGCTGGGCCGCAAACCCGACGACACCACCGTCGGCGTGATCGCCGCCCTGGGCACGGCCACCCACGGGCGGGGCCAGGAGTTGACCGACACCGGCCACAATCTCAACGAGATCCTCGCGCAACTGAATTCCGTGGTCGCCACCGACGACACCGACCCGACCACACTGTCGGCCCTGGCCGCCGCAGCCGAAGGCCTGCACCGCGTCTCACCTGAGTTGTTCGACGCGCTGGACCGATCGATCCGACCCATGACGACCATCGCCGAAAAGGGACCGCAGCTGTCCAGCCTGCTCACCGGCGGGCATGACACCGCGACCACCCTGGCCGCCGCGCTGGAAAACCAGGCCGAACGGATGATCACCATCACCACGCAGCTGACTCCCCCGCTTGGGGTCATCGCAGATCACGCCGACGAATTCCACGGTGTCTCAACGAAACTGCAGAACCTGGCCAACCGGGTCTACGACGTCATCTGGGACCCGGAAGACAACCTGCTGCGAGTCAAGGCGGCGATCGCGCTGACACCCAGCCGCACCTACGTCCGCGCCGACTGCCCCCGCTACGGCGAGCTGGCCGGGCCGAGCTGCGCCACCGCCCCGGAGGCGCCCACCGCACCGGACCTGTTTCCCGCGCTGGAATCCCAGGGCGTCTCCCCCACCCCGGGGATGACCGAGAACCGCCCGAACATCACGCCGCCCCGGCACTCGATGCCCGGCGACCCACAAGGGCCGCCCATCCCCCCGCCACCGGGACCACCGACCCCTGCACCCGCCGACGTTCCCGCCGCCCCCCGGGGCGCGGTCATCGGCGGCAACGTCGGACTGGTCGGCAGCCCCGAAGAGAAGCAACAGATCAGCCGCATCACCGGACGCGCCGATACCCCCACGGTGCTGCTGCTGGCCCCGTTGTTACGCGGCAGCACGGTGCAGCTGTCCCAGACCACGGAAGGTGGCCGATGAGGAATCGTCGCAAGTCGGTGATCGGCATGGCCATCTTCACCACTTTCGCGCTGACCGTCACCTGGATGGTCTACAACACCTTGCGCCGCGACATCGCCGGGCCGACCTACACCTACACGGCGATCTTCAGCGACGCCTCCGGAATGACCCCGGGCGACGACGTACGCGTCGCCGGCGTACGAGTCGGGCGGGTCGATCGGGTGCAGCTGGCCGGCACCGCCGCCAAGGTGGCGTTCCGGGTGCAACGCAGCCAGCAGCTCTACCAGAACACGATTGCCTCGGTCACCTATCAGAGCATTATCGGGCAGCGCTACCTCGGCCTGGCCCAAGGCCCCGGCGACAACCGCGACATCCTGCCCGATCATGGCCAGATACCGCTCGAACGCACCAACCCGTCGCTGGATGTCTCCTACATGCTCAACGGCTTCGAGCCGCTGTTCGCCGAGCTGGATCCCGAACAGGTCGACAACATCAGCAATGCGACGGTGCTTGCCCTGCAAGGTAATCGGACATCGATACTGACGCTGATCACCCAAGCCTCGCAATTGGCCGAGACCTTCGCCGGCCCCGACGAAGTGCTCAGCACGCTCATCACCAACCTCGATCAGCTGATGACCGATTTGGCCAACCAGAGCACCAACATGGAGAAGATGATCCGTCAGTCGCGCGACACCATGGTGCGGCTGGCGAACCACCGCGAACCGCTGGTCGACTCGGTGGGCTCGATCAATGCCACCATGGCGCGGTTGTCGGTCATCGTCGACAACATCGCCCCGGATCTCGAAGAGTTCGTCGGGCGTGAGCCCGGTCTGCTCAACTACGGCGTCAATGACGGCCGCGAACGGTTCGCCTACATGGCGGCGAACCTGCCGTACGTCCTGCAGGGGCTGGCCCGGGTCACCCAGAGCGGCACTTACAGCGACGTCTACGCCTGCGAATTGGACTTCGGCTTATGGCGCGGTCTGTTCCACTGGTTCCGGTCGTTCGTCGGCGCCGCCACCGCCGGCGAAGGTCTCGCCCACCAACACACGGCGGCGTGCCGATGAGCCTGATTCCCGTCGCGCTCAAGCGCCCCATCGAGTCCTTCAGCCGGCCCTGGATGGGCGTGTTCGCGATCGTCGTCATCGCCGCCGTACTGATGGCCACCGTCGTCTACTCCGGCCTGGGCATCGGGAAGACCCGCTATGACGGCGAATTCGCCCAGGCCGCCCAGATCCGCCCGGGCGCCGTGGTGACCATCGCCGGCATCAAGGTCGGCACCGTTGAACGCGTCAAGCTCGCCGGTGACCACGTCGTCGTCGGATTCAACGTCGAGCGCGGCATCCCACTGGGCGCCGACACCCGCGCCGCGATCAAGTTGACCACCATCCTGGGATCGCGCTACCTGGAACTGTCACCGGCGGGCACCGGGCAGCTGGAGAACCGCACGATCTCCCTGGCGCACACCGAGGTTCCCTACGATCTGCAGCGCACCCTCGCCGGGGCGACACGCACCCTGGGTCCGGTGGACGCCAACCGGTTCGTCGACTCACTGAACATGCTCAACGCCAACCTCGGTGGGGTCGCCGAGGAACTGCCCCAGGCGCTGACCAACCTGCAGGCGATGGCCGACATCATCGCCGACCGCCGCGAGCAACTCGGCACGCTGCTGACCAACACCGAAACACTGACCACCATGCTGCGCGATCAGCGGGCCAACCTCGGCGCCCTGGTCCTGCAGGGCCGCGATGTGCTGCGCGAGATCGCCACCCGGCGCGCGGCCGTGCAACAGCTGTTCGCCAGCGCCACCCTGCTGGTCGATCGCGCCCACGGGATCCTGGGCGACGAGACGGCCGTCAACCAGATGATCCGCGACTTCAGTGAATTCATGCAGATGACCGCCGACCACGACGCGTTGCTGCGCAGCTTCCTGCAGTCCACCCCGGTGGCCTTGCGCAACTTCGCCAACGCCACCGGCAGCGGCAACGCAGCCGATGTCTTCTTGCCGGCCGGCATCTTCGTCGACTCCTGGATGTGCGCGCTGAGCGGACGTGCCCGCCAGTTCAACCTGGTCGAGTACTTCAAGGACTGCCAATGAGCCGCGCCGTCAAGCTGTACCTACTCGCCGGTGCCGCGGCGCTGGTGCTGGCCGTCACCGGCGCCGCGGTCGCCCCGCAACTCGTCCCGGACCTGCCGCGAATAGCGCTGCACAAAATCCGGGTGACCGCCCAATTCGAAGACGCCGTCGGCCTTTACACCGGTAACGGGGTGTCGGTGCTCGGAATGGACGTCGGCAAGGTCACCAGCATCACCCCCAAGGGCGGCTACGTCGAGGTCAAACTCGCGATCGACGCGAGCGTCGATATTCCCGCCGACGTCGAAGCCGTCACCGTCTCGTCCTCGGTGCTCACCGACCGCCACGTCGAGCTCACCCCCGCCTACACCGGCGGGCCCAAGCTGCGCAACGGGGATGTGCTGAGCCTGGAACGCACCCGCACGCCGGTGGAATTCGAACGGACGCTGGCGATGATGCACAAGCTGGGCAGCGCGTTGCGCGGCGACGAGAACAACCAGGGCCCATTGGGCGAGTTCGTGGCGCTCGGGTCCAAGATCACCGTCGGGAACGGCCCGGATCTCAAGGCGACGCTGGGCCGGCTCTCGCAGGCCCTGCAAGTCGGGGCGGACAAGGGCGCACACAGCAAGAAGGCCATCCAGGCGATCATCACAGGCGTCGCCGAACTCAGTGAGGCAGCGTCGCGAAACGACGCCGCCCTACGCGAATTCGGCTCCTACATTCATCAGCTCAGCGACATCCTGGCTGCGGAGAACCTCGGTGCCGGCAACACCGGAGCCAAGATCAATCGGCTGCTCGCCGAGACCTCGCGGCTGTTGGAAAGCAACCAGCAACGGCTGCGGGATGCGTTCACCGGGGTCCGCACGGTCGCCACGACACTGACCGACAACGAACGCGACCTGCGCGAGATCCTCGATGTCGGACCGTTGTTCATCGACAACTTCTACAACGTCATCGATGACAACGCGGGCAGTCTGCGATCCCACCTGCTACTCGGTAAGACGCTGTTCAACAGTCAGTTCGGTAAAGAGATCTGCAACCTGATGGGCCTGAAGCAGCTGGCGTGCGCGACCGGGACGCTGCAGGATTACGGACCGGACTTCGGTCTGGGCAGCATGCTCGACCTGATGCAGGACGGGATCGGTGAGCAGCCGTGAGGCGGCCGACGTGGTGGAGACGCGGCGCCCGCGCGGCGCTGGCGATCGCGACCGCACTGCTGACGGTCGGGTGCGGCCTGGACCTGCAGAGCGTGGCGCTGCCGGCACCCGGCGGCGGAGGGCCCTACTACACCATCACCGCGGTCTTCTCCGACGCACTGAATCTTCCCGAGAAGGCGAAGGTGCGGTTGTACGGGGCGCAAATCGGTGAGGTCGAATCGATTCGGGCACAAGACTTCAGCGCCTACATCACGATGCGGATCAAATCGGCCGTGCCGTTGTACGCCGGCAGCACCGCCGAACTGCGTTCGGCCACCCCGCTGGGTGACATCTTCGTCCAGATCTGGCCCGACAAGGACCGGCCCGACGACGCACCCCTGCTGCACAACGGCGCCGTCCTGCCGCTGGAGTCGACCGCCAACGCGCCGACCATCGAGGAGCTGATCAGCTCGATGGCGATGCTGGTCAACGGCGGAACCGTGCGCCACCTGGTGTCCATGCTCAACGGCGCGGGCAAGGCGGTCGGCGGGCGCGGTGAAAAGCTCGGTCTGTTGTTGGACCAGACCGCGACCCTGCTCTCCCGGATGAGCACCCGGTCGCAGCAGTTGGACCTGGCGCTGCGCAGATCCTCGGAGCTCGCAGCGGCGATGTCGGCCCGCCAGGACACCTTCGACGCCGCCCTGACCCAGCTGGCCCCGGCCCTCAATGTCATCTCCGACAACACTTCCGACTTGATCGAGCTGGTCGACACCGGTGCGCGGATCACCCGTCAGCTGTCCCGCTTCCCGTCGCTGCAAGGCACCGACACCCGCAGCGTGAGCGCCGATATCAACAAGCTGGCGCGGGTGTTCAACGACATCGCGGTCGATCCCGAGCTGTCGCTGATGTCGTTCAACCGATTCCTGGGCATCCTGATGAAGACCTTCAACGGCCCCGCCGCCCACGTCAAAGGAGAGATCAACAAGATCACGCTGGCGCCCTGGCCCGACAAGAACTACCCGGGCGACCCCGAATTCCACTGGACCGACGGCACCGACTGGCACCTGATGATCGGGGACCTGCGCTACGAATGGAACATGCTGCTGTCCCGGATCTACGGACCGCAGCGATGAGGCCCTTCCTCGACCTCCTCGACCTGATCGCCAGACTCGCCGTCTGGCTGGTCCAGTTCGGCTATCGGCGACGTATCCTGCTGTCCGGCATCGGATTGGCGCTGACCACGGTGGTAGCGGCCGCCTACGTGACCATCTTCGGCGTCGGGATCAACCCGGCGCAGCAGACGATCTCGGTGCGGGTGCTGCTCGGCCAGTCCGGCGGGCTGCTGGTCAACCAGGACGTCACCTTGCGCGGTATCCCGATCGGCCGAGTCACCGATGTACAGCTGACCGCGGCGGGGGCCGAGGCCGTCGTCGCGATTCGCGCCGACCGCCCCATTCCGCGTGACGCCCGGGTGCGGGTATCGGGGCTGTCGGTCGCCGGTGAGCAATACCTCGACTTCCGCCCCGAGCACGACAACGGACCCTATCTGAGCAACGGATCGCTGATCGGCCAGGAACAGACCAGCGTGCCGGTGTCGCTGCCGCAGATCATCGACGACAGCCGCGGCGCCCTCGGCCAGGTCGACGCCGACAAGCTGACGGCCGTCTTCGACGAACTCCGCGTCGGCCCGGACGGCGCCAAGAAACTGTCCGCGCTGCTGGACGGCACCGTGCTGTTGGCCTCGACCCTGGCCGGCGTCCTGCCCGAGACCGTCAGCATGCTGCGCAACACCCGAATCACGTTCACCACCTTCGGTGATGTCACCCCGGGCCTGAGCGGCACCAGCAACGACCTGCAACAGATCCTCGGCGGCGTCAACAAGATGGACGGCGGCTTCCGCACCCTGGTCGATCTCGGCAGCACCGAACTTGCCCAGGTCGACAGTTTCATCGGCGACAACCGGGAGAACGTCTACGCCCTGCTGGGCAACTTGACCACCCTGTCGCAGATCCTCTACCTGCGGACGCCGGCCCTGCAGAATCTGTGGCGCCCCGATCACGGCTCGCTGGTGGATCGCCTGGCCGGCACCGTGCACGACGACGGCATCTGGGTGATCGCCGACCTGTATCCCCGGCACCGTTGCGACTACGGCCTACCCCGCAAGCCGCCGTCGGCGGTGAATTTCCCCGCGCCGTACCGCTACACCTACTGCCCCGATGATGACCCGTCGCTGCTGATTCGCGGTGCCCGCAACGCGCCACGCCCACCCGGGGACGACACCGCCGGGCCGCCCCCCGGCCACGACCCACTGGCGACCCTGGAACCGCCGCCGGTCTACCCGCCCTACACCTTGCCCACCCCCGACGGCGGACCAGCGCTGCCCGCCTGGATTCCCAACTGAGGACGCCCGATGCCCAACGCAGCCGATCCCGACGTCTTCGACCAACTCGCTGAGCAGGCCGACGATGACACCCACGCCGAGGCGAACGACGACGCCGCCGATGATCAGCCCGCCACGCCCGCACCAGCGCGACGGCATGGCAGGGCAGCGATGCTGACCGTCGCACTGCTGATCGCGGCCCTGGCGTACTCGGGATACACGAGTTGGCAGCTGTACCAGGTGCATGCCCGCGCCGCCGCCGGCGAGGCCGCCCTGGGGGCGGCCAGGGACTACGCGGTCACCTTGACCACCCTGGACACCGCCGACATCGACGGCAATTACGCCAGGGCGATCGACGGAGCAACCGGAGGATTCAAGGAGGCCTACAGCCTGGGCGCCAAACAGTTGCGCCAGATCCTGATCGACAACAAGGCCTCCGGAAAGGGGATCGTCATCGACGCGGCGGTCAAATCCGCCACCGCAACCCGGGTCGAGGTGTTGCTGTTCGTGGACCAATCCATCACGAACGCGGTGCGTTCCGAACCGCGGATCGACCGGAACCGCATCCAGATGACCATGGAACTCGTCGACGGCCGTTGGCTGGCCAGTGAAGTCGATCTCGTGTGATCACCGGAAGGGCAATATGACCACCGCCAGCCGGGCCACCACCGTGGCCATAGCGGCGGGCGCGGTGGCCGCGGTGGTGGGTTCCGCACCGGTTGCTGCCGGTTCGGCAGCGAGTTTCTGCGACGAGCTGCAGGCGACCTGGGACGGCCAGCGTTGCACGACCATGGTTGTGTCGGCGCGAAAGGCTGAGCGCTACATTGCCTTTGACCTACCCGAGCCGCAGCTGAACGCATCCGTGACCGGACCGGTCCTGCGCGAGTTCTACCACCGGCTGATGGCCGGCTGGCGGGACTCGGGTGCCCAGGCGGCGCGAGACAGCAGCGCAATCGCCTACTTCGACAGTTTCTCCGGTCCCGGTGCCGTGCAGTCGCTCGTCGTACACGAATGCCTGGAACCGTTTGGAATGCAAGCCAACAACGCCTATCGAACCTTCGTCTTCGATATGGACAAGGGCCACCGGCTTTCCCTGGCAGATCTGTTCAAGCCGGGGATCGATCCGATGGCCGTCATCTCAGCGGCTGCCGCGCCGGTACTGCCCGCAGCGCTGGACGCCGCGGCACCCCCGCACGCCCCGAACACCTACCCGTTCACCGTCGAGGAGTTCCAGCCCGGCCCCGGCCGGCCCGGCTATACCGGCAACTACCGCGCCTTCGCGCTCTCACCCGAGGACCTGATCCTGTACCTGCCCGATGCCCCGATGCTCCGCGAGAACCCGCGTCCGGCGGACCGACTGGTGTGGTCCATGGACGGCGGCGCGGTGGTCGCTCGGGTGCCGCTCGCCGCACTGTCGGCCTCACTGCGGCCGGAATACGGTGGAAGCTGATGTCACACGTGATAGGAGAGGGACACCGATGATCCGACGATCACCGTCGCCGCAGGACCGGAGGTCGCTGCCATGATGATTCTGGTGCGGCTCATCGATCTGGTCGTCAGCATGCTACGCATCCTGGCGTCTCCGGAGGCCCGGCTGCTGCGCGCCGGCGTACTCACGGTGCTGGCCTGCGGTGCACTCGTCGGGGCGGTCGGCCTGATCTGGCTGCTCGCTCAACTACCGCAGTACTTCGCCCATCCCTAGCCGCTTGAAAGGACCGCTGACATGTCGACCTGTCACGAAGACGACCGCGAACTAGACCGGGCCCGACACCGGCAATCGGCCACCGCCGAGACCCGGATTCACGTCGACACCTACACGCCGCGCTGGGACGTAGAACTCGTCGATATCACTGATGCCCTGGACTTCTGGACGGCGGCCGCATCCGCGGCGAACGTCGTCATGCAGTTGAGCATGCCGGGTGTGGGCTACGGGGTGGTGGAGAGCCGGGTGGAGTCCGGGGCGTTGATGGAGCATCCGTGGAAGCGGCTGCGTACCACCGCGCAGTACATGGCCGTCGCGCTGCTGGGCACCGACTCCGAGCGCGCCGCCTACCGCGACGCCGTCAACGTCGCACACCGGCAGGTCCGCTCGACCGACAGCAGCCCGGTCAAATACAACGCCTTCGACCGCGACCTGCAACTGTGGGTCGCCGCCTGCCTGTTCGTCTTCTACGAGGACACCTTCCAGCTGCTCCGCGGCAAGATGACGCCGGAAGAGGCGGAGAACTTCTACCAGCAGGCACGGCCACTGGGCACCACGCTGCAGGTCACCGAAGACCAGTGGCCGGCCACTCGCGCCGACTTCGACGCCTACTGGAACGCGACATGTCAGACCCTGGTACTCGACGACACCGTCCGCGAATTCCTGATGCGGCTGATCAACCTGAAGATGATCAACCCGGTGCTGCGGGCGCTCTTCGGACCGCTGCTGCGGTTCTTGACGGTGGGATTTCTGGCGCCGAGATTTCGTGAACTGCTCGGCGTCGAGTGGTCGGCCACCGAGCAACGGCAGTTCGAGAATCTGTTCTTGTTCGTGTCGTTCGTCAACCGTTTCCTACCGCGATTCATCCGGACGTTCAACTACACCGTGCTGATGAGCGACGTCCGCTATCGGATCCGGCGACGCAAGGCGCTGATCTGATCATGGCGCCTGGGGTAGGAGACCTGGACCGGGGCAGCATGCTCTGGCATGTCCTGGCCGACCGGCGTTACCTGTTCGTGTTGCCCAGGGCGGTCTGCCTGTTGATGCTGCATCCGGGCATCGCCGCAGGCATCACCGAGCACGCGCTGATGCGTGACCGCATCTGGCTGCACAAGAAGCGCACCGTCACCCAGGCGGTCAACTACGTCTACACCGGGGTGGATCTGAGCCCCCAGATGCGGTTCTCCCACGAGCACGTCAAGGGCGTTGACAGCGTCGGCCGGAAATATCATGCGCTGAACCCCGATACCTTCCATTTTCAGCACGCCGCTTACGTAGAGTCGCTGTTTGTCATGGTCAACACATTCATCCGGCCGCTGGATCGGGACGAACACGAGCAGCTCTATCGCGAGTGCTGCGTCTGGTACCGCAGGTACGGCATATCAAGCCGGTCGATGCCGCCGAACTGGCCGGAGTTCGTAGAGTACTTCGAGAACCACTGCCGGACAGAACTATTCGCCGGTGCGCATTTCGAGCCGTACCGCGAACAGATTTTCGCTCCCGCCGACTGGTGGATGCGGGCTGTCCCCCACCGCGCCATTCGCGCGTTGCAACATCCGCATGCCCGGGAGCTGACCGGGGTCACCGTAACGGCCGCCGACCGGCGGTCGCTGTGGCGGTTCATCCAGGTGGCTCGACTGTCGGCGCTGGCACCCAGGCACCACTGGAATGCGCGGGCGCGCGCTGCGCTGCGCAGCGACCGCGAGGACGGCACGCGCTCCCCGCGCTCCGCATCGTCCCGGTCGATGTGAGACGACATTTCCGTTGGCTCAACATCTTTCTGCGGTAGCGTCCCCCGGCCGGCGGCGTCCCAAGGACCGCAAGGATCAGATCGCCCGAGTCGCCGCCGAGGCCTTCAGCGCTCTCGGTTATCACTCGGTCCGGTTGGAGGCCATCGCCGGCGAGGTGGGCATCTCGGCTCCGGCGCTGTACCGGCACTACGCAAGCAAGTACGACCTGTTCCGCGACGCCGTACTGGCGTTGAGCCAACAGTTGGTCGACGCCACGGATCTGGCCACCGACCAGACGGCCGAAGCCACCGACGAGGCGACGCTGGATCAGCTGGTAGAAGCCCTCATCGACGTCGCTTTGCGCAATCGGGAATCCGGTGGCCTCTACCGGTGGCAGTCACGCTACCTGCGCGAGGCGGACGAGACCCGGCTGGTCGATCAGCTGCGGCTCGTCAATCGCCGCCTGCAGGCGCCGCTGGCCGCGCGGCGTCCCACGTCGACGTCGTTGCAGCTGCGGATGTTGTCGGCCGGGCTGCTCAGCGTCGCCGGCGGGATCGCCGACCATCGCGTGCGCGCCCCGGCAGAGGACATCAAGGACATGCTGAGCGGGGCATCGTCGGCCTTGCTCAACGCCGAGTTGCCCACGGCCGACGACTTCGTGCCGGGCGCGCCCGCATGGCGGATCTTCACCCCCGACGCCGGGACCTACGAAGCGCTGCTGCACGCCGCGATGATGCTGTTCCACCAGCACGGCTACGCCGAGACCTCCATGGCGCAGATCGCAGCGGTGGCCGGCGTGCGCGTCGCCGGGATCTACCGCTACTTCCCCGGCAAGGCCGACATCCTCAGCACGGCGCTGCGGCGCTCCTCGGACCGGCTTTCCGCGGAACTGTCCCGGGTCAACAGTGACCGGCCCGAACCCCGGGACGCGCTGACACAACTGGTCGACGCCTATGTCGCCACCTCGTTCGCCAACCCGGAGCTGGCCTCGATCTACTACAGCGAGCGGGTCAATCTCACCCCGGCCGATCAGCAGGCGCTGCGCAACGTGCAGCGGTCGACGATCGACTCCTGGGTCCGGTTGCTCGCCGCCGTGCGCCCCGAACTGACCGCCACCCACGCGCGGTTTTTGGTTCACGCCGCGATGGGCCTGGTCGTCGACATCGGCCGGTTGGTGCGCTATGACCGGCCCGAAACGGATTCGGCGGGCTCACCGGGCGCCAACCGCGCCTATCCGCAGGCGTGCGTGCGCACCCTGATGCACGCCGTGCTCTTCGATGCCTGAGCGAGTCAGGGCTGCTGCGAGCGTGCGCGGAAACGGTCCGACACGCGCGTGTGGGAGCGGGGACACGCACGCTCGCGCAAAAGGCAGGCGCTACTTGGTGCTGTTGAACTTGGCCACGGCGTCGTCGAGGCGCTGCAGCGCCGCACCGTAGGCGGCGAAGTCGCCCTTGTGCTGGGTGTCGCGTAGCGCCGCGATGGCGGCGTCGATTTCACGCAGCGCAGCGGCCTTCGCCGCCGACAGCTCGACGCTGCCGGCTGGCGGTGGCGGTGTCGGTACCGCCGCGGCAGCGGGCGGGCTGGGCGCCTCCGGCTTGGCGGCCGGCGCGCCGCCGTCGGTGGGCGCGATGTCGGTCGCGGCCGCGCTGGCTCCGGGCCCGAATAGCCCCGTCAGCGCGTCGGAGACCGTCGGCCCATAGCCGATCTTGTCGTTGTACATCATCGCCACCCGGATCAGCCGCGGGTACGACGACGCGGCGTCGCTGGAGCCCGGCGAGGCGTAGACCGGTTCGACGTAGAGCAGCCCGCCCTGGGCCACCGGAAGTGTCAGCAGGTTGCCCCACCGGATGCGGTTCTGGTTGTCGCGCCCGATCACTCCGAGGTCCTGACTGACCGCGGTGTCGGTGGTGATCGCGTTGTTGGCCAGCTTGGGCCCGTTCACCTGACCGGGGATGGTCAGCACCGTGATCTGGCCGTAGGTGTCCGGGTCGGAGCTGGCGGAGATGTAGGCGGCCAGGTAGTCGCGCTTGAACCGGTTCATCGCGCTGGTGAGCTGATAGGACGCCGAACCGTCTTCCTTGACAAGGTTTTTCGCAACGATGTAGTACGGCGGCTGGAAACTGCTGGCGGTCGGGTTGGGGTCCAGCGGCACGTCCCAGAAGTCCGACGTCGAGAAGAACGTGATCGGGTCGTTGACGTGGTATTTGGCCAGCAGCATCCGCTGCACCTTGAACAGGTCTTCGGGGTAGCGCAGATGTTCGGCGAGTTCGGCCGAGATCTCCGCCTTGGGCTTGACCGTCCCGGGGAATACCTTCATCCAGGCCTGCAGCACCGGGTCCTGCTCATCCTGGGCGTACAGGTTCACCGTTCCGTCATAGGCGTCGACGGTCGCCTTCACCGAGTTGCGGATGTAGGACACCCGCCGGTCGGGCAGCAGCCGGTTGAACTCCACCTCTTTGGAGTCCATGGTCGCCGACGACAGCGACGTCAGCTCCGAGTAGGGATAGTTGTCCAACGTGGTGTAGCCGTCGATGATCCACACCAGCCGCTTGTTGACGATCGCCGGGTACACCGTCGAATCGGTGGTCAGCCACGGTGCCACCGCCTGCACCCGGCCGGCCGGGTCGCGGTTGAACAAGATCTTGCTCTCCGCGCCGATCACCGACGAGAACAAGAAATTGCGCTCGGCGAACTTGGCGGCGAACACGCTGCGCGCCAACCAGTTTCCGATGTTGACGCCGCCCTCACCGGTGTAGGTGTAGTTCTTGGTCTCGGTGTTGGTCTCGTAGTCGTATTCGCGGTCGGGACCGTTGCGCCCGACGATCGCGTAGTCGGCGACGGTGTCGGCGATCACCGGGCCGTAGTAGACGCGCGGTTGGTCGAGCCGGGCCGGACCGGCCGAGACCACCGTGCCGTTGGCGCCGACGACGTTGGCCAGGAACTCCGGGTAGCCGCCGTTCTGATTGGGGTCGTTGGCGATCCCACGCACGGTGTTGGCCGGCGAGGCGATGAACCCGTTGCCGTGGGTATAGACGGTGTGGCGGTTGATCCAGTCTCGCTGGTTGTCGATCAGCCGGTCCGGGTTGAGCTCCCGGGCGGCGACGACGTAGTCGCGTAGTTGGCCCTCGCTGTCGCGATAGCGGTCGATAGTGAGCTGGTCGGGGAAGAAGTAGAAGTTCTTGCCCTGCTGGAACTGGGTGAAGGCGGGACTGACGATGGTCGGGTCCAGCAACCGGATGTTGGAGGTGGTGGCGGCATCGGCGCCGACCTGCGCGGCCGTCGCACGCGCGTCGCCGCTGTAGTTGCGGTAGGTGACCACATCTTCGGTCAGCCCGTAGGCGTGCCGGGTAGCGGCGATCGACCGGGAGATGTACTCGCTCTCCTTCTGCGCCGCGTTGGGCTTGACGCTGAACTGTTCCACGAGCAACGGCCAGCCCGCACCGATGACCACCGACGACAGCAGCAGCAGCACCAGACCGATCGCCGGAATCTGCAAGTCGCGCAGCACGATCGCCGAGAACACCGCGATCGCACAGATCAGCGCGATCGCCAGCAGGATCATCTTGGCGGGCAGCACCGCATTGATGTCGGTGTAGCCGGCGCCGGTGAACGGCTTGCCGGTACGGGTATGGCTGAGCAACTCGTAGCGGTCCAGCCAGTAGGCGGCGGCCTTGAGCAACACCAGGGTGCCGATCAGGCTGACGACCTGAATGCGCGCCGGCCGGCTCAGCGCCCCGGCACGACCGGACAACCTGATGCCACCGAAGATGTAGTGCGTCGTCAGGTTCGCGATGGCGGCGAGGAAGAACGTCACCAGCAGCAGCCCGATGATCAGCCGGTAGAACGGCAGGTCGAAAGCGTAGAAGCCGAGGTCCTTGCCGAACTGCGGATCGGCGATCCCGAAGTCACCGCCATGCAGGAACAACTGGATACGCACCCAGTAACTCTGGGCGACGATCCCGGCCAGCAGACCGATCCCCGTCGGTATGCCGAACGCGACCAGTCGCAGCCGCGACAACACCGCGGTGCGATAACGCGCCACCGGGTCGTTGGCGCCGTTGCTGGGCACGAACACCGGCCGGACCCGGAAGGCCATCGCCAGGGCGGCGAACACGATCCCGCCGACGACAAGGCCGACCACCACGAAGGCGATCAGCCGGGTCAGCAAGGTGGTGACGAAAACGGACCGGTAGCCCAGTTCCCCGAACCAGAGCCAGTCGACGTAGCCGTCGATCAGCCGCGGCCCGACCAGCAGCAACACGATGACGGCGAGCGCACTCCCGATCATGATCCGGCTGCGCGGGGTCAACTTCGGCATTCTCGCGGTGGGCCGCATCCCCACGTGCCACGCTCCCTAGCTCGGTTGTCCTGACGGCCCCACTGTAGCCAACCTGGCCTCAGCAAGACGGCGGCTGACCTCCACCGGTGAGAGTGCGCAACGCGTCCACGGCCTGGGCGAGGCTGTCGACCTTGATCAGCTGCAACCCGTTGGGGTCCGAGCGGGCCTCGTAGCAGTTCTCGGCCGGGACCAGAAACACCGTCGCGCCGGCCTCGCGGGCCGCGATCATCTTGTGGGTGATCCCCCCGATCGAGTCGACCTGACCGTTGGGCTTGATGACCCCGGTGCCGGCGATGAAATTCTGTCCGGCCAGCGTGCCGGTGCTGAGCTTGTCGACGACGGCCAGCGAGAACATCAGACCCGCCGACGGGCCGCCGATATTGGCGAGGTTGAACTCGACGGTGAACGGGGCCCATGGCGCGTCGAGCACTGACACACCGAGGAATCCGTTGGGCCGGTCTTTGTTCTCTCCGAGCGTAATCCGCGCCGTGCCGGGGGCGGCGTTCTTGCGCCGGTAGTCGATGGCCACCGTGTCGCCCGGCTTGGTGGCAGACAACCGCTTGGTGAACTGCTCGACGGTGTAGACGGGTTCGCCGTCGACGGCGTCCACCGCGTCACCACGCTGCAGCGCGCCGGCCGACGGCCCGGGGTCGTGGACCTCGGCAAGGGTGACCGCGCTCGGGTAGCGCAGGTAGCCGAGGGCGGCGTACTCGGCGCTCTGCTCGGAGGTACGGAACTCGGCGTCGTTGTCCTCGTCGACCTCCTCGCGGGACTTGCCGGGCGGATAGACCAGGTCACGCGGCATGAGCTGTTCACGCCCGGACAGCCACAGAGCCAGCGCCTCACCCAGCGTCAGCCCGTCGCGCTGGGACACCGTGGTCATGTTCAGATGCCCCGACGTGGTCCGCGTCGGGGTGCCCTGGATGTCGACCACCTGCTTGCCGTCGACCATCCCGAGGGTGTCGAAGGTGGGGCCCGGCCCCAGCGACACGAAGGGCACGGTCACCGCCGTCAGCAGTGCGCCGAACACGACCACCGGCAGCAGGGCCGCCAGCAGCGTCAGAATCCGCCTGTTCACCCCGGGTATGGTAAACGGCCCGGATCCAGCTGACCTCGGGCCGCACATCGGAGTGCCGCGTGTCGCACCGTGGCCGGACGCCGGTCGGTACGGTTGTGTCTATGGCTGATCTGCCCTTCGGTTTCTCTTCCGGGGACGACCCCGACCGCGAGCGGCCCGGGGGACGAGATCCCGGTCCGAGCGACTGGGGAATGGGCGCCGGTTTCAACATCGCCGATCTGGGGCAGATCTTCACCCAGCTCGGCCAGATGTTCAGCGGCGCCGTGTCCACCAGCGGTCGGCCGTCCGGACCGGTCAATTACGACCTGGCCCGCCAAGTCGCCGCCCGCTCGATCGGTTCGGTCGCGCCCGTGACGGCCTCGACCACCACCGCGATCGGTGACGCGGTGCACCTGGCCGAGACCTGGCTCAACGGCGCGACGTCGTTGCCGGCCGGCACCACCGGCTCGGCCGCCTGGACGCCCGTGGACTGGGTGGAGCACACCATGGCGACCTGGCAGCGACTGTGTGACCCGATGGCCGAGCAGGTCTCATCGGTGTGGGCCTCGGCGCTGCCCGAGGAGGCCAAGAGCATGGCCGGCCCGCTGCTGTCGGTGATGTCGCAGATGGGCGGGCTGGCGTTCGGGTCACAGTTGGGCCAGGCACTGGGCCGGTTGTCCGGAGAGGTGCTGACCTCGACTGATATCGGATTGCCGTTGGGCCCCAAAGGCGTGGCTGCGCTGCTGCCCGGGGCGATCGAGGAACTGGCCGGCGGACTCGAGCAGCCGCGCAGTGAAATCGTCACGTTTTTGGCCGCCCGTGAGGCAGCCCACCACCGGTTGTTCACCCACGTCCCGTGGCTGGCCAACCAGCTGCTCAGCGCGGTGGAGGCCTACGCCCGCGGCATGAAGATCGACATCCGGGGAATCGAGGAGCTGGCGCAGGGATTCGACCCGGCGGCGATGTCCGACCCGTCGGCGATGGCCGACCTGCTCAACCAGGGGGTGTTCGAGCCCAAGTCGACACCGGAGCAACTGGCGGCCCTGGAGCGGTTGGAGACGCTGCTGGCCCTGATCGAGGGTTGGGTGCGCACGGTGGTGACGGCGGCGCTGGGCGAACGGATTCCGGGCACCGCGGCGCTGTCGGAGATGCTGCGCCGCCGCCGTGCCACCGGCGGTCCGGCCGAACAGACCTTCGCGACCCTGGTCGGCCTGGAATTGCGCCCCCGCAAGCTGAGCGAGGCCGCGGTGCTCTGGGAGCGGTTGACCGTGGCTGTCGGGGTCGACGCCCGCGACCAGGTGTGGCAGCACCCCGATCTGCTGCCCGAGGCCGCCGATCTCGACGACCCGGCCGCGTTCATCGACCGGATCATCGGGGGAGACACCAGCGGCATCGACTCCGCGATCGACCAGGCCATCGCCGAGTTCCAGCGCGACGCCGACGCGAGCGGCGACACCGACGACTGACCCCCGGGGTCAGGCCGGTGGCGCGGTTGCGTCACGCCACGCCAACGGATTGAGGTGACGGAAGGGGTCGTCGGCTCGGACGGCGAGCAGGTCTTCCAAGATCTCTTCCAGCGACTGCTGCGATTTCTCCCGAACGGTGGCGACCCAGTTGTCGACCGAGATGCGGGCCGGTTTGGTGGTGTCGATGGGGGCACCGAAACGCAGGTACATCCGCTGCGGTCGCGGGATGAGCGTCGGGCCGATGCCGTGCTGCAGCGGTATGGCCATGTCCGGGGGCCCGGATAGCCGTCGAGAGACCGCCGTGCTGATGCGCTCCCAAGTGCCGCCGCGACTGCTCAGGCTGCGGTAGACGTCGTCGCCACCGACCAGTCCGACGGGCACGATCGGATAGCGGGATTCGACTGCGAGGCGGGCGAATCCGGCGCGCCCCTGCCAGCGCAGGGTGTACTCCTCACCCTTGAACTTGGGGATCTCCCGACCGCCACCGGGGAACACCAGAATGGGCTCGTTGCGCCGCATCAGCTCGCGAACGGGTTCGGGTGCGCCGACCAGCGCCCCGGCGGCGGCGAGCAGGTCGCGGGCCGGCCCGCGCATCCGCCCGAACTGCCGGTCCGTCAGTGGACGCACCCGTTTGCCGATCGCACGCCGAACATGGAAGGGAATCAGCAGGGCTTCCGCACTGACCTGGGTGTGGTTGCCCACCAACAGAAATCGGCCGTCCGGCGGAAGATTGTCGAGACCGTCGACGTAGGGCCGATACGCCTCGACGGCGGGTGTGACGGCATCGGCGACCGCCGCCATCACCCGCCGCAGGGCCTGCACCCGGGGCGGCTGGTTGACGATCGCGTCGATGTCGCGAAGGACGTGCATGTCCTCACATTACCGAACGAACTCGGTCACCCTCCGCCCCGAAGCGGTGCCCGAATTCACCGGCGATATCTACGATTTGGATCGAAACAGCCCCGAGCACCTGCGCATGGTCACCTGGGCGCGGTTGGAGCGATTGACTCTCGACGAACCCCGCGCCGACGGGCAGGCGCGCTTCGAGCACGCTGCTGGCTCTACTATTCGGCATCGGCCTTGCCTGGACTCACGCACGACGCATCGTCTCCGCCGCTGTGGACAACCGGAGGCGGTGACGCCGCCCGGCGTGACAGGCTTCGAGGCGTGACCAGGGTCGAATCCCAGACGCACGCCTACACCCTCGACCCGGCACGGCCGGTGCTGCTGCGACCGGACGGGGCGGTGCAGGTGGGCTGGGATCCCGGGCGGGCCGTACTCGTGCAGCCACCGCGCGGGCTGACCGCGACCGGGCTGGCCGCCGTGCTGCGCACGATGCAGACCCCGGCCACCGCGGCCGAGCTACGGCTCGAGGCCGCCCGCCACGGCACGGTGGACACCGCGGAGCTCGACAACCTGCTCAGCGCGCTGGTCGGCGCCGGTGTCGCGGTGCGAGACAGCGCTCCGCGCCGACCGCGCCGCACGGCGTCGCTGCGGGTGCACGGCCGCGGGCCGCTCTCGGACCTGCTGGTCGAGTCGCTGCGCTGCTCGGGCGCCGTGGTTCGGCGCAGCAGCCAGCCGCACGCCGCGGTGAGCACCGCCGGTACGGATCTGGTGGTGCTGTCGGACTATCTGGTCGCCGACCCTCGGCTGGTGCGTGAACTGCACGCCGAGCGGGTGGCGCACCTTGCGGTGCGGGTGCGCGACGGCACCGGCGTGGTCGGCCCGCTCGTGCTTCCCGGCATGACCAGCTGCCTGGGATGCGCAGACCTGCACCGGCGGGACCGGGACGCCTCCTGGCCGGCGGTGGCCGCCCAGTTGCGCGACACGGTCGCGCACAGCGACCGCGCGACGGTGCTGGCGACAGTGGCGCTGGCGCTCAGCCAAGTCGATCGGGTGATCGCGGCGGTGCGCGGGCCGGCGGCCGGCAGCGACCTCGGTCCCCCGCCGACGCTCAACGCCACCCTGGAAATGGACCTGGCGACCGGGTCGATCATGACGCGGCGCTGGGCTCGTCACCCGCTGTGCGGTTGTTGACGGTGGTGGCCCCCCAGCGGCAATTTCACACGCGGTGACCAGCGCCACAACGACATCATGGATGATGGACACGTGTCAGAAATCAAGCGTGGGAGCGCGGCGCGCAATGCGAAGCTGGCCAGCCTGCCCGTCGGCTTCGCCGGCCGGGCAGCACTCGGGTTCGGGAAGCGGCTGACCGGCAAGTCGAAGGACGAGGTCACCGCCGAACTCATGGAGAAGGCGGCCAACCAGTTGTTCACCGTCCTGGGTGAGCTCAAGGGCGGCGCCATGAAGGTCGGCCAGGCACTGTCGGTGATGGAGGCGGCCATCCCCGAGGAGTTCGGCGAGCCCTACCGGGAGGCGCTGACCAAACTGCAGAAGGACGCGCCACCGCTACCGGCGGACAAGGTCCACCGGGTGCTCGACGCCCAGCTAGGCACCAAGTGGCGGGAACGGTTCAGCGATTTCGACGACACCCCGGTCGCCTCGGCCAGCATCGGCCAGGTGCATCGTGGCGTATGGGCCGACGGCCGCCGGGTGGCGGTCAAGATCCAGTACCCCGGCGCCGACGAGGCGTTGCGTGCCGACCTGAAGACCATCCGCCGGCTGACCGGCATCTTCAAACAGCTGGCTCCCGGGGTGGATGTCAAGGGTGTGATCGATGAACTGATCGAACGCACCGAGATGGAGCTGGACTACCGGCTGGAGGCCGACAACCAGCGGGTCTTCGCCAAGGCCTACGCGGGTCATCCCCACTTCCTGATCCCCAACGTGGTGGCCAGCGCCCCCAAGACGGTCATCCAGGAGTGGATCGACGGCATCGGCATGGCCGAGATCATCCGCAACGGCACCGTCGAGCAGCGGGACCTGATGGGCACCCGGCTGGCGGAGTTCACCTGGGACGCGGCGCGCCGTCTCGAGCTGATCCACGGTGATGCCCACCCCGGCAACTTCATGCTGCTGCCGGACGGCCGGATGGGCGTGATCGACTTCGGCGCGGTGGCGCCGATGCCCGGCGGCTTCCCCCCGGAGCTGGGCGCGGCCGTGCGCTACGCCCGCGACAATGACTACGAGCAGGTCATCGCGGTGATGCGCCAGGGCGGCTTCATCCAGAAGGGCCAGAACGTCTCGGTGCGCGAGATCGACGAGATGCTGCGCCAGTACGTCGAGCCGGTCGAGGTCGAGGTCTTCCATTACACCCGCAAGTGGCTGATGCGGATGGCGGGCAAACAGCTGGAACGCCCCGTCGAGCAACTCAAGACGGCCCGGCAGCTGGACCTGCCGCCGAAGCTGGCGATGCCGATGCGGGTGCTCGGGTCGACCACGGCGATCATGTGCCAGCTCGACGCCCATGTGCCGGTCAAGCGGATCTCGGAGGAATTGGTCCCGGGCTTCGTCACCGACCCCGACAGCGGCGCAACGGTCGGCCCCTCGGCCTGACCCTCACACCGCCCCCTCACGCCGCCAGGGGCTGTTTGCGGGGCCGGCCGCGAGGGCGTTTGCGGCCGATGACGGTCCCACGGTCGAGGATCTCGCCGCCCCAGACCCCCCACGGTTCGCCGCGCTGCAACGCCAGCGCCAGGCACTGCCGCCGGATCGGGCAGTCGCCGCAGAGCACCTTGGCCCGTTCCAGATCGGCCGGGTTGTCGGCGAACCACAGATCGGGGTCGCGGTTGCAGGGCAACTCGGGCAGTCTCCGAGTGCGTGCTGTGGTGGTGGACATCGGCTGGTCACCTGCTTTCCGGTACGTCTGGCGTGATCCGGGCCTGGTGGCGGTGTGCCGGGAAAAGACAACGGCCACGGATCCTGGTCGGGTCCGTGGCCTGCGGTGGGCGGGGCTGGCGCTTAGGGCGTACCCCGGGGCACGGACGCGTCGACTACGGCGACGGCATGGCGAATACGCGGTGCCGCCGCCTCGGCAGCGGCATGGCGCGCGCCGGCCGCGCGTACCCGCATGCCCCTGATCGTGGTCATGGTGTCCGAGGTTAGCGGGTCGGGGCCGAGACTCACAACCGAATTACCTCCGGTGCGGGGCTCAGCTCCGGTTGCGGACCAGCTCGAGCACGTCGGAACCGAACTGCTCCAGCTTGCGCGCGCCGATGCCCGGGATCGCGACCAGAGCGGCCTCGTCGGCGGGCAGCATCTCGGCGATGGCGGTGAGCGTGTTGTCGGAGAAGACGATGTAGGCGGGCACTTTGAGCTCGGTGGCGGTGCGCAGCCGCCAATCCTTGAGCGCCACCAGCAACTCGGTGTCGACATCGGCCGCGCACGTCTCGCACCGGCTCAGCATGATGGCCGCCGGGGTGCCCAGCGCCTTGTTGCAGACCCGGCAATGTTTCGGCGCCCCGCGGGCGCGGCGGCGCGCGGGTGCCCGCGGATCGGGTTGGGGCACCGCGCCGTCGATACCGTGCAGAAACCGCGACGGCTTGCGGCCGGCCCGCCCGCCGGGGGCGCGGGCCAGCGCCCAGCTCAACGCCAGGTGCACCCGGGCGCGGGTGACGCCGACGTAGAGCAGCCGGCGTTCCTCCTCGACGGCCTCACTGTCGGGGCCGTGGGCAAGGGCGTGCGAGATCGGCAGGGTGCCGTCGACGAGCCCCACCAAGAACACCGCATCCCATTCCAGCCCCTTGGCGGCGTGCAGCGACGCCAGCGTGACGCCCTGCACCGTCGGCGGGTGACGCGAGTCGGCACGCACCCGCAGTTCGGCCAGCAGACCGGGCAGATCCAGGTCGGGGCGCTGCGCCACTTCGTCGTCGACCAGTTCGGCCAGCGCACCGAGGGCCTCCCAGCGCTCCCGCGCCCTGACGCCACTGGGTGGCTCGGCCGTCAACCCCAGCGGTTCGAGCACCCGGCGCACGGTCTCCGGGAGCGCGGAGCCGGTATCGTCGCCGCGCTCGGCGGTCCGCCGCAAGGCCACCAGCGCCTGCCGGATCTCCTGCCGGTGGAAGAAGCCCTCTCCCCCGCGAACCTGGTAGGCGATGCCGGCCTCGGTCAGCGCCTCCTCATACACCTCGGACTGCGCGTTGACCCGATACAGCACGGCGATCTCCGCCGGCGCGACACCGCCGTCGATCAGCCTCGCGATCGACTTGGCCACCGCGGTCGCCTCGGCGACCTCGTCGGGATGCTCCCGAAACGTCGGCAGCGGGCCGGGCTCGCGCTGGCCGACCAGCTTGAGTTTGCTGCCCGCAACGCGCCCGCGGGCCGCGGCGATCACCCGGTTGGCCAGCGACACCACCTCCGGTGTGGACCGGTAGTCGCGCTCCAGGCGCACCAGGGCGGCATCCGGGAAGCGGCGGGTGAAGTCGAGCAGGTAGCGCGGCGAGGCGCCGGTGAACGAGTAGATGGTCTGATTGGCGTCGCCGACCACGGTCAGATCGTCGCGCTCGCCCAGCCAGGCCGAGAGCACCCGTTGCTGCAGCGGGGTGACGTCCTGGTATTCGTCGACGACGAAGCAGCGGTAACGGTCCCGGAATTCGGCGGCCACCGCCGCATCGTTCTCGATGGCGGCGGCGGTGTGCAGCAGCAGGTCGTCGAAGTCGAGCATCGCCACTTCGCCGCGGGCTTTCAATGCTTCATAGCCGGCGTAGACATCGGCCAGTTTCGCGGCGTCGATCGGGGTGTCGCGGCCGGCGGCGGCCACCGCCTCCGGGTATTGCTCCGGCCCGATCAGCGACGCCTTGGCCCACTCGATCTCGCCCGCGATGTCGCGGACATCGTCGTTGGACAGCCGCAGTCCGGCATGTCCGGCGGCCCGGGCGACCACCCCGAATTTGCGGTCCAGCAGTTCCCAACCGGTCTCGCCGACCACCCGCGGCCAGAAGTAGCGCAGCTGGCGCCGCGCGGCGGCGTGGAATGTCAGCGCCTGAACCGCCCCCACGCCGTTGCCAACGCCGCCCTCACCGCCCGCGGCCGAGCCCAGCGCGCGCAGCCGCGACCGCATCTCCCCGGCGGCGCGCTGGGTGAACGTCACCGCCAGCACCTGCCCCGGTGCGACGTGACCGGCCGCGACCAGGTGCGCGATCCGGTGGGTGATGGTGCGGGTCTTGCCGGTTCCGGCACCGGCCAGCACGCACACCGGCCCGCGGGGAGCCAACACGGCGGCGCGCTGCTCGTCGTCCAGGCCGGCGATGAGCCCGTCCGCCGGAACTCCGTTCGGGTCAGCCATGGCGTCCATCTTGACAGGGGCCTCCGACGCCGGGCCGCGAGCGGCCCGCATCGCCAGCCGCTAGCTTTAAGAGCTATGACTGTTAGCGATCCACCGCTCATCATGTACACGACGCAATGGTGCGGTTACTGCCGCCAGCTCAAGAAGGCCCTGGAGAAGTTCGAGATCGGCTACGACGAGATCAACATCGAGCAGGACCCCACGGCAGCCAAGTTCGTCGAGTCGGTCAACGGCGGCAACCGCACGGTTCCGACGCTGCGCTTCGCCGACGGTTCGACGATGACGAATCCGACCGGGCGTGAGGTCAAGGCGAAGCTGGATCGGCTCAGCAGCTGATTAATTGCGCGAGCAGACACCAAAGCCCCCTAATCGCACCGTTTCAGGGCGCTTTGGTGTCTGCTCGCGCGGGATCAGTCGACCCAGGACTCGATGATGGTCCGGGCGATCGAGATCGAGCCGGGCAGCAGCAGTTTCGCGTCCGCGGCGCCACCCGTCCAGGCCCCGGCCGACAGCGCGGCGCGCACCTCGTCGCGGGTGAACCACGCGGCCTCGGTGATCTCGCCGTCGCTGAAGACGAACTCCTGGCCCGGGTCGGCGACGGCGTGGAAGCCGACCATCAGCGAACGCGGGAACGGCCAGGGCTGGCTGCCCAGATAGCTCACGTCGCGCACCGCCAGCCCGACCTCCTCGTGGACCTCGCGGACCACACAGGCCTCGAACGACTCGCCGGCTTCGACGAAACCGGCCAGCAGCGAGAACATCCGCACGGGCCAGTTGTGCTGCCGCGCGAGCACCACCCGGTCGGCGCCGTCGTGCACCAAACAGATCACCGCCGGGTCGATGCGCGGGAACTCCTCGGCGCCGGTGATCGGGTTGGCCCGCGCCCACCCGCTGCGCACCGGCTTGGTCGGTGTGCCGTCGACAGCGGAGAACCGGGCGTTCTCATGCCAATTCAGCAGGGCGATCGCCGAGGAGACCAGCTGGGCGCTGGTGTCGTCGAAGACGTCGCCGGTCACCCGCAGGTCGAGCACCGAGACGTCGCCGTCGGGCGGCGCCTGCAGTGCGCCACGGATCGCCCAGACATGCCGGCCGTCCTCGATACGGCCCAGAAACACCGCGTCCGTCGGCGGGGTCTGACCCAGTTCGGTGGTGTCGTGCAGCACCACGCGCCCGCCGGCGACCAGCACCTGGTTGCGGGCATCGACCCGCAGCAGCGCCGCGTGCGGCCAACCGGCGACGGCGGCGTCGGTGTCGGTGCGCAACTGGTCGGCCCGGTCGGCCCCGACCCGCGACAGCAGCGGTATCTGGCGCAGCCGGAAGCTCACGGGTTGTTCACCGTTCGCACGTAGAGCAGCCGGTCGCCGGCCTCGACCGCATCCAGTTCCGGTGCGTCCAACCGCAGCAGCTGCCCGTCACGGACCACGGCGAGCACGATGTCGTTGAGATGTTTCGCCGAGCCACCGACCTCCTGCTGCTCCACTTCTCGCTCGGCGATGGCGTAGCCGGCGTCGGGGGTGAGCAGATCCTCGATGATCTCCACCACGCTGGGCGTGGTGGTGGCGATGCCGAGCAGTCGGCCGGCCGTCTCCGAGGACACCACCACCGAGTTGGCACCCGACTGTTCCAGCAGATGCTGGTTCTCGGCTTCCCGGATGGCCGCCACGATGGTGGCCTCCGGGGCGATCTCGCGGGCGGTCAAGGTGACCAGCGCCGCGGTGTCGTCGCGGCCGGTGGCCACCACGATCGCGGCCGCGCGTTGGGCACTGGCCAGGCGCAGCACATCGGACTTGGTGCCGTCGCCGCGTACCGTCACCAGCCCCTTGCCCTCGGCCTGGTCGAGGACGGCCTGGTCGTTGTCCACCACGACGATGTCCTTGGGCGGCGACTCGTCGTCGCCGCGCATCGCGGCGATGGCGGTCTTGCCCTTGGTGCCGTACCCGATGACGATGGTGTGGTCTTTCACCCTTCTCCTCCAACGCTGAATACGGAATGCCTGCCGGGAATTCTCGGTGAACGCCTCCACGGTCGTTCCGACCAGCAGGATCAGGAACGCGATCCGCAACGGGGTGATGACCAGGACGTTGATCATCCGGGAGAATTCGGTGACGGGCGTGATGTCGCCGTACCCGGTGGTCGACAACGTCACCGCCGAGTAGTAGAGGCAGTCCAGGAAACTCAGCCGGTCGCCCTGCACATCCTGGTAGCCGTCGCGGTCGAGGTAGACCAACAGCGTCGACACCAGCAGCGCCGCGAACGCGATCGCGGTGCGCCGGTAGACGGTGCGTCCCGGACTGGATTGCCGCTGCGGCATGTGCATGCGGCCGACGAGCGCGTAACTGGGCTGGGCGGTCAGCGGTTCATCGAGGCCGCGCAGCCGACGCCATCTAGCGCTCGCCACGACGAACGGTCACCGGTCAGCCTGACGCACGGACCCACTGTAGCCATCCGGGTCGGCACCGGTGAGCAGTGCGGCCAGCTCGGCGGCGTCGGGCAGCTCATCGGGGACGACGGTGGTCCCGGTGCGCACGTAGTGGAAGGCGGCCCGCACCCGCGATTCCGGGCAGTCGGTCAGCGCGGCCCAGGCCAGCCGGTAGACGGCGAGCTGGACGGCGGCGTGACGGCGCGCCTCGGGGCCGTCGGGGACCGCACCGGTCTTCCAGTCCACCACGGTGACGCCGCCGTCCGGCTCGGCGAACACCGCGTCGATGCGGCCCCGCACCACGGTCTGCCCGAAGGTCATCTCGAAGGGCACCTCGACGGCGGCGGGTGAGCGGGCCGCCCACGGCGAATCCAGGAATGCCGCCTGCAGGTCCGCCAGCTCTTCGGCGTCGGCCCGGGCGGTGTCGGCGTCGGCCGCACCGGGCAGGTCGTCGAGCTCGAAGAGCCGCTCGGCACCGTAGAACCGCTGTACCCAATCGTGAAATGCGGTGCCCAGCAATGCATGCGGGTCCGGGCGTGCGGGAAGCCGGCGGGTCAGCCGCTGGGCTGCGCCGATGGGGTCGCGGCTCAACTCGACCAGACCGCTCACCGAGACCTGGCTGGGCAGCGTCCGGGCCGGTTGCGCAGCCACGCGGGCCCGCTCGGCCAGCAGCGCATCGACGTCGGCAGACCACGAGCCGGCCCGCGATCCGTTCACGGGCTCAGCGTCCGGCGCCGGGTCGGCTCTGAGCGCCGCGCTGACCAGCGCCGCGCCACGTTCGACGTCGCTCCGCCGGCCGGCCAGCGGATCGACCGGCCAGTTCCCTTCGCTGACGTTGTCGCCCAGCGGGTTTCGCTCGCCGCCGGCCGGCGCGTCCGCCCACTGCTCAATCGACCCGCAAGGCGTCCCGGCGGCCGCCGAATCGTCGATCACCGCCTTGAGTTCGGTCAGGAACTCCGACGGGCCGCGCGGCTTGGTCTCACCGGCGCCCCAGTGGTGACCGGAGACCAGCAGGGTGTCCTCGGCGCGGGTGACCGCGACGTAGAGCAGCCGACGCTCTTCGTCGACACGGCGCTGATCCAGCCGGCGCAGATGCTCGGAGATGGTGTCGGACAGCTGCTTTCGATTCGTGACCGCGCCCGTGTCGAGCACCGGGACGCCGTGATCGCCGGGCCCATGCGGCGGTCCCAGCTTCGGCTCTCCTTCGTCGAGCCTCGCTGAACCGCGGTGTTGATGCGGCGGTCCCAGCTTCACCTCTCCTCCGTCGAGCCTCGCTGAACCGCCGGGCTCGGCGCGGTCGCCGCGCAGCAGCGGCGGCAGTTCGGCGGCATCCGAGAGCCAGCTGCGGCGCGACGCGGTCGACGGAAACACCCGCGCCACCAGGTGCGGCACCGCCACCACCTGCCATTCCAGTCCCTTCGCGGCGTGCACCGTCAGGATCTGGACCCGGTCGGCGGCCACCGCGGGTGCGGCCGGCGCCAACCCGTTCTCCACCACGGCGGCCGCATCCAGGTAGGCCAGCAGGCCCGGCAGCGATGCCTGACCCACGCGTCCTTCCACGTAGCCGGCCACCACGTCGGCGAACGCATCGAGCTGTTCGGTACCCGACACTCCGGTCACCGGCGGCGCGGCGAGCACCTCGCAATCCAGGCCCATCACCCGGCGCACTTCGGCGACCAGGTCGGGCAGCGGATGGCACAGGTGGCCGCGCAGCACGGTCAGCTCCTCGGCCAGCGCGGTGACGCGCCGGTATCCGGTGGCCGAATAGCGCTCCGCCGGGCCCGGGTCGGCGAGAGCATCAGCCAGGCACGCGGTGTCGGAATCGGGCCCGGCCTGCGCGGCGATCTCGGCGGCCGAGAACGGCCCGGCCACCCGATCGGTGCGGGCCAGCTCGGCCGCCCGCCGCCACAGTGCGGCCAGGTCGGCGGCACCGAACCGCCACCGCGCACCGGTCAGCACCCGCATCGCCGCGGCGCCGGCGGTCGGCTCGGACACCAGCCGCAGCATCGCCACCACGTCGGCGACCTCCGGCACCGACAGCAGCCCGGCCAGCCCGACCACCTCGACCGGGATGCCGCAGGCCCGGATCGCCTCGGCGAACGGCGCGGCGTCGGAGTTCCGCCGTACCAGCACCGCGGCGGTGGGGGGAGCGACGCCGTCGGCCGCTGCTTGCCGGTAGCGCTGTTGCAGCGCCTCGGCCACCCACCGGTGTTCGGCGGCCACGTCGGCCAGCAGCGCCAGCCGCACCCCGCCCGGGGGCGCGTCCGGCCGCGGCCGCAACGTGTGCACGGTGACGGAACGCCGCCGGGCCTCCGCGGAGATCTCATTGGCGACGTGCAGCACCTCCGGCGGGTTGCGCCAGCTGGTCCGCAGTTCCAACGTCGGGGCGGGGGTGCCGTCGGAGAGCGGGAAGTCGGTGGCGAATCGGGGCAGGTTGGTCGCCGAGGCGCCGCGCCAGCCGTAGATCGACTGAATCGGGTCGCCCACCGCCGTCAGGGCCAGCCCGTCATCGACGCCGCCGCCGAACAGTGATGACAGCGCGATGCGCTGAGCGTGGCCGGTGTCCTGATACTCGTCGAGCAACACCACCCGGTAGGTGGCGCGCAGTTGCGCGCCGACGGACTCGCCGGCCCGCGCCAGCCTGGCGGCGGTGGCCATCTGCGCACCGAAGTCCATCACCCGCTCCGCCCGCATCCGCTGGTGCAGTGCGTCGATCAGCGGTACCAGCGAGGCGCGTTCGGTCTGGGTGTCCAGCATCTTGAGCAGCGACTGGTTGGGGTCGGCGCGCTGACGCGGTCCGGGCGGCAGGGTGTGGACCAGCCGCTCCAACTCCAGGTGGGTGTCGCGCAGCGCATCGGTGTCCACCAGGTGTTCGGCCAACTGCCCGGCCAGGCGCAACACCATCGCGGTGATCGCGGCCGGGTCCCGGTCGGTGCGCAGCTCGCCCGGGTAGCCACTGACCACGTCGAACGCGAGCTGCCACAGCCCGGTCTCGGTGAGCAGCCGGGTATCGGGTTCGATCCCGAGCAGCAGCCCGTGCTCGCGCAGCAGCGCACCGGCGAACGCGTGGTAGGTGCTCACCGTCGGCGTTGCCGAACCACCGGCCGATCCGGCGAAGCCCGGCTCGGGGATCAACAAGCCGGTGCCGGCCAGCCGGGCCAGCCGGGAACGGACGCGGCGCAGCAGTTGGCCGGCGGCCTTGCGGGTGAACGTCAACCCCAGCACCTGGCCCGGATCGGCGTAGCCGTTGGCGACCAGCCACACCACCCGGGCGGCCATCGTCTCGGTCTTGCCGGCGCCGGCCCCGGCGATGACCACCAGCGGACCCGGCGGTGCGGCGATGACCGCCGCCTGCTCCTCGGTGGGCTGGTGCAACCCGAGCGCTGCTGCCAGCTCGGCGGGGTCGTAGCGGGCCTTCATGCGCCACTCCCGCCGGTGTGGGCCGGACAGATCGGCCGGATCGGGCAGTGCCGGCAACCGTCGTTGACCCGGGCGGTGAACTGCGGACCGGCGGTCGCCGCGGCCGCCGCAGCGATGCGCTCCCGCCAGTCGCGACCGGACTCGGGGGTGAGCGGGTCCTGCTCACGCTCGGTGGCGCCGCCGGCCGCGGTCTTGGCCGGGTAGACCAGCCGCGCGCCACCGGGCTGCTCGTCGGGCCCGACGAGGCCGGCTTCCACTGCCAGCTGGTAGACGGCCAGCTGTGCGTGCTGTTGCGCGTCGTCCTTGCTGACCGGCGTCTTGGCGGTTTTGACGTCGACGACCACCAGCCGTCCGGCCGCATCGCGTTCGATCCGGTCGATCCGGCCGCGCAACCGCACCCCCTCACCGGCGTCGATCACACCGTCGAAGGCGATCTCGGTGCCGACCTCGGTGAGTTCGTCGCGGGTCTGCGCCCGCCAGGCAAGGAAAGTCTCGATCATGGCGCGGTGCCGGTCCTGCTCATTGGCCGAGTGCCACGGCGATTCGAACGGCAGTTGCCGCCAGGCCCGGTCCAACTCGGCCAGCAGCTCTTCTCGGCTCACAGCGGACTCGGCGACCAAGGCGTGCATCAGCGACCCGATTGTCGAGCGCAGGTCACGGCCGTCGGTTCCACCGTGCCGTTCGGCCAGCCAGCGCAGCGGGCAGTCCAGCAGGCTCTGCAGCGCCGACGGCGACAGCGTGACGACCTGCCCACCCTCGGTACGCCACAGCGGTTCCTCGGTGCTCACCGGCGCCGTCCCGTGCCAGTCGGCCGGGTCGGCACCCGGTACCCCGGCACGTACCAGCCGCGCCAATTGCGTTGCGGCATCGGCACGTTCGGAGTCAGTGACAACACCGTCGGGAGCGCAGACCGCCGCCCGAAGCCGCCCGACCACCCCGGCCGCCGACAGCACCGGCGGGGCCGCGACCGGCGGTGCCGGTGCCGGCACGCCGTCGGGGGTGGCGCAGGCCGCGAGTTCGGCGTGAAACTCCGAGGGGAGCTGTTCCTCGGTCGCGCCGCCGTCCCCCTCACCGTCGACGGCGGTGATCATCAACCGATGCCGTGCCCGGCCCATCGCCGCCACCAGCAGCCGCCGCTCCTCGGCGAGCAGCGGCGCCCGGGCCGAGACCTCGTCACCGAGACCGTGCAGGCTGTCCAGTAGGCGCTGGGTCCCCAGCACGCCACCGCGCGGAACGGTGTTGGGCCACAGCCCTTCCTGGACACCGGCGATAACCACCAGATCCCACTCGCGCCCGAGTGCGGCATGCGCGCTCAGCACCTCGACCGCCTCGACGCCCGCCGCGGCCTCGGTGCGGGGCATCACCAGCTGCATGGCGGTGACATGCTCGATGAGGCCGGTCAGGGTGGCGCCGGCCGTGCGTGCGACATAGTGCTCGGTCAGATCGAACAGCGCGGTCACCGCGTCCAGATCCCGGCCTGCTTGGGCGCCGGCCGGTCCGCCGCGCTGTGTGGCCGACAGCCAACGTTGTTGCAGCCCGGACCGATTCCAGGCCTGCCACAGCGTGTGGTGCGGATCCCGGCCGTCCGCGTGGCTGCGCGCCGCGGCCTGCAACACCGCGCGCACCCTGCGCAGTGCGCGGGCGTGGGCGACCGGCAGCTGGCCGGCCTCACCGCGCAGCACCGCCACCAACCGGTCACCGGGATCGGATTCCGGGTCGGCCGCGGCGCCGCGGCGCAGCACCCGCTGCAGCTGCCGCAACGAGATCGGGTCCACGCGCCCGATCGGGCCGGTGAGCAGGGCCAGCGCGCGGGGACCGTCCACACCCTCGGCCGCGCATTGCAGCACCGTCAGCAGCGCTGCCACCGCGGGCTGCTGGGCCAGCAGACCGCCGGCGATGGGAAGGGCCACCGGAACACCGGCGGCGGTCAGCGTGCGAGGCAGTCGGGCCGCCGCGCGCGGCACCGACCGGACGATCACCGCCATCTGGGACCAGGGCACGCCGTCGACCAGGTGGGCGCGCCGCAGCGTGTCGGCGATCAGAGCGGCCTCGGCATGGCCCGAGACCGCGGTGCGCACAGTGACCGACCCGGCGTCGGGACCCACGGCCTCGAGGCGCCGGGTGGCGCTGCGGCCGGGCAGTCGCGCGGCGATGGTGTTGACGGCGCGGATCACCGCCGGGGCGCATCGGTGTGATGCCGTCAAGTGCACGGTGGGTGCGCCACCGGGCGTTGGGTCGTCGGAGAGCAGCGCGGCCGGTTCGGCGCCGCGGAACCCGAACACCGCCTGGTCGGGGTCGCCGGCGATCACGGTGCGCTGCACCCCGGCAGCGAGTACCCGCACCAGCCGGGCGGCCTGCGGGTCGAGTAGCTGGGCGTCGTCGACCAGCAGCAGCCGCAACCGGCTGCGTTCCTCGACCAGCAGGCCGGGGTCGGCGGCGAAGGCCTCCAGGGCGGCCCCCACCAATTCCGCGGCGCCCAGCGCCGGTGTGGTGGCCTGCGGTGCCGCGGTGCCCACCGCGGCACGAAGCAGCATCACCTGTTCGTACTGTCGGGCGAACCGGCCCGCGGCCGTCCACTCCGGGCGCCGGTACCGCTTGCCCAGCCGGACCAGCTCGGCCGGGTCGACGCCGCGTTCGGCGCAGCGTGCCATCAGATCCCGCAGTTCGGTGGCGAAGCCGTCGGTGCCCAGCGCCGCGTGCAACGACGACGGCCAGGCGCGGGCGCCGTCGCCGGCAAGCAGTTCCCGGATGACGCTGTCCTGCTCGGCCCCGGTGACCAGCCGCGGTGGGGCGGCCTCGGCCCGTCGCGCGGCGCGCTGCAGCACCGCGAACGCGTAGCCGTGCACGGTGCGCACTAGTGGCTCCCTGATCGCCCGGGTGGCCGCCGGGCCGCCCGCGGCCAGCAGCGTCGCAGTCAGTGCACCCCGGGCCGCCGCCGGAAGCCGTCCCGATCCGGTCAACAACAACAGCGAATCCGCATCGGCGCCGGCGGCGACATGAGCCGCAGCCACCTCGAGCAGCAGGCTGGTCTTCCCGGTCCCCGGGCCGCCCCGCACCTGCAGCACTCCCCGCCGCAGCGGATCCAACGCCGCGGCGACCTCGCCGGCATACGGCTCCCAGTGCTGCGTCATGACGCCATGACACCACTACCCTCTGACAATCCCGGTGAGGGCTGGCACCATCGACGGGTGAATTCCGATCATCGGCTGCACGTGCACCGCTATGGTCCGGCCGGCCCGATACAGCTGTTGGCCGTGCACGGCTTGACCGGCCATGGGGCCCGCTGGCGACACGTCGCCGGGCAACTGCCTGAAACCACTGTCGCCGCACCGGATCTCATCGGCCACGGGCACTCGTCGTGGGCGGCCCCGTGGACTATCGACGCCAACGTGGCGGCGCTGATCGGGTTGCTCGAGGACGGCGCCGGCGGCCCCGTCGTGGTCGTCGGGCATTCCTTCGGCGGAGCGATAGCGCTGCATCTGGCCGCGGCGCGCCCCGACCTGGTCCATTCGGTGGTGCTGCTCGACCCGGCGATCGGCCTGGACGGCCACTGGATGGCCGAGATCGCCGCAGCGATGCTGGCGTCCCCGGACTATCCCGACGCCGCCGAGGCCCGCGCCGAGAAGGCCAACGGGGGGTGGTCGGACGTGGATCCGGTGCTGCTCGACGCCGAACTCGCCGAGCACCTGGTGGCACTGCCCGGCGGGCGGTTCGGCTGGCGGATCAGCGTGCCGGCGATGATGTCGTACTGGAGCGAGCTGGCCCGCCCCCTCGTGCTGCCCCGATCGACGCCGACGACGCTGCTGCGCGCCACCCGCACCTCACCACCGTATGTGGACGCGCGCCTCATCGAGGCCCTGCAGACGCGGCTCTGCACGAAATTCCAACTCGTGGACCTTGATTGCAACCACATGGTGGATCAGGCCCGGCCCGCCGAGGTGGCAGCGGTCATCCACGACCGGTTGGTCCGGAACTAGGAGTTCCCCGGTGGCGACCGTGACCGACGAGCAGGTCGAGCGGGTGCGCGCGCTGATCCTCGGCATCCCGGCCGGCCGGGTCGCCACCTACGGCGACATCGCCTCCGCAGCAGGGCTTTCCAGCCCTCGCATCGTCGGCTGGATCCTGCGGGTCGACGGCGCCGACCTGCCGTGGCATCGGGTGATCAGGGCGTCCGGGCGGCCGGCAACCCAGCTGCGCACCGAACAACTCGCACGGCTTCGCGCCGAAGGGGTGACCGCCGTCGACGGACGAGTGGATCTGCGCGCCGCACGTCACCGATTCTGACGGCGCCTGCGGGGTCAGAGCGCCAAGCGCACCAGTGCCGCAGTGCGGGCCAGCCCCGGGAACGCCTCGGCCGTCGAGCGCGGGTGCAGCGCATGTACGGCGAGTCGGAACATCAACGCGCGCAACAGCATCTGCGGCCACTCGGGCAGTGAATCCCAGCGTTCGATCAGCCCGTCATCGGCGTCACCCCACGACAGGGCGTCTACCACCACCACTCCGGCGGCCCAGGACGGCGGCCGCCAGTACGGCGTGATGTCGGTGATGCCGGGCGCCGCGGCACCGGAGAACAGCACCGTGCCGTACAGGTCGCCGTGCACCAACTGACTGGACCCCTTGGTGGGCTTGCGCAGCGTGGCGAGCTGATTGATCAGGTCGATGGACCGCTGCCCGTCCACCGAACCCGGAGCCAACCGGGCGCCGGCCTGCAGTGAGGCGAACGGCTTCTCCTCCCACGCCGCCCGATCGGCGGCGATGAACACATCGACGTCGGCCCACGGCGCCACCGGCGCCTGGGTGAGGAAGCGCGGCCGTTCCAACTTGGCGGTGGCCTCGTGCAACCGAACCGCCGCCGAGACCACTTCGTCGTGACGGGGCTCGGGACTGCCCGCCACGAAGGTGTCGGCCCGCCATCCAGACACCACATAGCGTCCGTCGGTGGAGCGCACCGGCCGGGCCAGTCGGATGCCGTCGGCGAACAGCGTTTCGCGCACCTTTGCCGACCAGGCGGCCCTGGCATGGTCGGCGACCATCGACACCACCACTTCCCCGCACTTCCAGCCGTCCTCCCACCCGGCACCCAGCGGGGTGGGCTCCATGCTGCGGAGGCCGAAAGTCGCCAGCACGTGCTCGGGCGGCGGCTCGACAGTCACGCGACAACTCTATGCTGTCAGCGTCAGGGCGTCGGGGAGCCTCGCCGCTGTGCCCATGCGGCGGTCCCAGCTTCACCTCTCCTGCGTCGAGCCTCGCTGAACCGCCGGTCAGTACATCACCATGTCGGGCTGCATCGCCTTGGCCCACGCCACAATTCCACCCTGCAGATGGACCGCGTTGGCGAAACCGGCCTTCTTCAGGGTGGCCAGGGCCGCCGCCGAACGCACGCCGGTCTTGCAGTACAGCACCGGAATCCGGTCCTGCGGCAGCGTCGCCAGCCCCTCGCCGGTGTTGAGCATCGACTGCGGTACCAGCCGGGCGCCCTCGATGTGGTTGATCTCCCACTCCGCCGGCTCACGCACGTCGATCAGCTCCAGTTGCTGCCCGGAGTCCAGCAGCTCACGCAGCTCGGCCGGGGTGATGGTGGACCCGGCGGCCGCCTCGGCCGCATCCGCGGAGACCACCCCGCAGAACGCCTCGTAGTCGATCAACTCGGTGATCTTGGGCGTGGACGGATCCTTGCGCACCCGAATGGTGCGGTAGCTCATCTCCAGCGCGTCATAGATCAGCAGCCGGCCCAGCAACGACTCCCCGATGCCGGTGATCAACTTGATCGCCTCGGTGCCCATCACGGACCCGACCGACGCGCACAGCACCCCCAGCACGCCGCCCTCGGCGCAGGACGGCACCATTCCCGGCGGCGGAGGCTCGGGGTACAGGTCGCGGTAATTGAGTCCCCGACCGTCCGGTGCGTCCTCCCAGAACACCGAGACCTGGCCCTCGAAGCGGAAGATCGAGCCCCACACATAGGGCCGGTGCGCCAGCGCCGCGGCATCGTTGACCAGATAGCGGGTGGCGAAGTTGTCGGTGCCGTCCAAGATCAGGTCGTAGGATTCGAACAGCTGCACGGCGTTCGACGCGTCCAGCCGGAATTGGTGCAACCGGACGTCGACCAGCGGGTTGATCGCGTTGATCGAGTCGCGGGCGCTCTCGGCCTTGGCGCGGCCGACGTCGGCGACCCCGTGGATGACCTGGCGCTGCAGGTTGGATTCGTCGACGACGTCGAAGTCGATGATCCCGATGGTTCCGACACCGGCGGCCGCCAGATACAGCAACGTCGGTGCGCCCAGCCCCCCGGCACCGATCACCAGCACGCGGGCGTTCTTGAGCCGTTTCTGTCCCTGCACGCCGACGTCCGGGATGATGAGGTGCCGGCTGTAGCGCTCCACCTCATCGCGCGTCAGCTCGCCGGCGGGCTCCACCAGCGGCGGCAGTGATCTCGACACCGCACAATCTCCTCGAAGTCGTCTTCGTCATCCATCACAGCAGCTGGTGGGGGCAACGACAAACCCACGACGAAGCTTCCCGGGTCCGGCGGCCCGATCACCCGATCGGCTCAGGCGATGGGGGCCGGCCACGGGTTGAACCGGCAGGTCTTCCCGTCGGGCTTGACCCAGTCCGGGTCGAACTTCGCCGCGTCGTCATTGGAGGTGCCGAACGTCTGCTGCATCATCACCGGCGCCAGGCCGTCCTGCCGCTCGCACGGCTCGTGATGCTGATAGCCCAGGGCGTGGCCGACCTCGTGGTTGATCAGGTACTGCCGGTAGGAGCCGATGTCGCCCTGGAACGGCACCGCGCCGCGAACCCAGCGGGCCTCGTTGATGAACACCCGCGGTTCCGACCGCGCACCGTAGGACGGGTTGTAGCACGACGCTTCCAGCGGAATCTCGTACCCGCAGCCTTCCCGGACGGTCAGCGGCGAGGTCAGCGAGATCCGGAAGTCGGGTTCGACGCCGCTGGTCGCGTCGACCCGCACGAACCCGATCTGCGGGGTGTGCGTCCACCCCTTGGGGTTGCGCAACGTCTGGTCGACCATCCGGGCGAACGCCTCGTCGCCGCCGAACGCGGTCGTGTCGATGCCGTTCTCCACCTCGATGGTGTAGGCGAACACCTTCTCGGTGCCCCGGCCGAATACCGGCTGGGTGCCCGGAACGACATGCCAGGTCATGGCGCCGGCCTCGGTGAACGGGCCACCGTCGGGCAACACCCCGGTCGGCAGGTTGACGTCGAATTCGGTGAGCCCCCGCGGCGGCGCGCCGATGATCGAGGTGCCGGCCGATCCGATCGTCGGCGGGCCCTGCACCGGCTCGTCGGAGTCCTGGGCGCGTACCCCGGTGCCGGTCACGGTCTGATAGACCACCACCACGGTGAGCACCATCAGGACCGGCAGCGCGTAGGCCCGCCAGCCGTAGGTGGACACGAAACTGCCCAGCCAGGTCTGCTTGCGCCACTGCCGATGGACGTCGCGGTCAGACCGCAGCCGACCGGTGCCGGCGGCGAGTGGATCGCGCTGCGCGCGCAGGGGTTCGCGGAAACGATCCCGAAGTACCGGGGCTCGACCGCCGCCGCGTTGCCCCGGGTCGTAGGTCACCGTCCCAGAATGACACAACCACTGCGAGCTGGGACTCTTCGCCGCGCCATGTCGGGGTGCCGCGAACCGTGCCGCAACGGGCCGGCGCCGCCTTGGTGGATGTCGCTGGCAGATCTGACGGGGGCAGCGCGTAGTCTCGCTCTCACGCACCGGCCGTCGGGCGCTCATTCCTGCCGGCCGGCCGAACCCGGATTGAGGAGTCGATGAGCAAACCGATCGACACGGCCGAGCGCGGTGGCGGCAAGTCGGCCGGCCGCGGCTCAGGGGCCGCCAAGGCGCCGGCGGCCACCAGCCGTCGGGGCAGCCGGCTGCCCCGCGACGAGCGACGCGGACAGCTGCTGATCGCAGCCAGTGAGGTGTTCGTCGACCGCGGCTACCACGCAGCCGGTATGGACGAGATCGCCGATCGGGCGGGCGTCAGCAAACCGATCCTCTACCAGCACTTCGCTTCGAAACTGGAGCTGTACCTGGCGGTGCTGGCCCGCCACGTGGAGAACCTGGTCTCCGGTGTGCGGCAGGCCCTGCGGACCACCACCGACAACCGCCAGCGGTTGCGGTCGGCGGTGCAGGCGTTCTTCGACTTCATCGAGCATGACGGCCAGGGCTACCGGCTGATCTTCGAGAACGACAACGTCGCCGAGCCGCAGGTCGCGGTCCAGGTGCGGGTCGCGACCGAATCGTGCATCGATGCGATCTTCGATCTGGTCAGCCACGACTCCGGCCTCGACCCGCACCGCGCCCGCATGGTCGCCGTCGGGCTGGTCGCGATCAGTGTGGACTGCGCCCGCTACTGGCTCGACAGCGACCGTCCGATCTCCAAGGAAGACGCGGTCGAGGGGACGGTCGCGTTCGCCTGGGGTGGGCTGTCACACGTGCCGCTCACTCGTTGAGAAGAACGGACTTCGTCACGAGGAATTGGCCCGGGCAATGGTTTCGGAGCCGATCCCGAACCCGACCCGCCGGCTGTCGGCGGCCCCGATCTCCACATAGGCGATCTTGGCGGCCTGCACCAGAAAGCGGCGCCCCTTGTCGTCGGTGAGGGCCAGCAATTCCGTGCCCTTGCCCAACGCGGCGACCACCAGTTCCTCGACTTCATCGGGCGTCTGCGCGCTGTTGATGACCAGTTCGCGCGAGCTGTCGGTGACCCCGATCTTGACCTCCACGCCGGCCCCTTTCGTTTGCGTCGGGCGTTGTCAAGCAGGCTAGTGGACGGGCCCCCGGTTGGTGCGCACCGGCCGTTCGCCCTCGGCGATACGCCGGCCGCTACGCCAGGCCCAGTTCGCGCATCCGCTCGTCATGGGTGTGCTGGATGCGGTCGAAGAACCCGGCCAGGTGTGCCAGCCCGGCCGCACCGGCGACCACCAGGTCGACGAGTTCGTCGTGGTCGGCCAACACGTACTGGGCCTGGGTGATCGCCTCCCCGAGCAGCCGGCGCGACCACAGCGCCAGCCGGCTGCGCTGCTTGGCGCTGGCGGTCACCGCGCCCCGCACCTCGTCGACGACGAACTGGGAGTGCTTGGTCTCGGCCAGCACCGCGCGCACCACGTCGGCCACCTCGTCGGGGAGGCCGTTGGCGATCTGCAGATAGAAGTCGGCGGCCATCGCGTCACCGACATAGGTCTTGACCAGTGCCTCCAGCCAGGTGCTGGGCATGGTCAGCCGGTGGTAATTGTCCAGGGCGGTGGCGTATTTCGACATCGCCTCCACCACGTCGACACCGCGGGCGTCGAGGGCTTGACGCAGCAATTCGAAGTGGCCCATCTCCGCGGCGGCCATCGCCGCCATCGAGATCCGGCCACGCAGATCGGGTGCCATGCGGGCCTCGTCGGTGAGCCGGTAGAACGCCGCCACCTCGCCGTAGGCCAGTACCGCGAAAAGCTCGTTGACACCGGGATGATCGGCGGACAGTCGGGGCGGGGAAGACTGGGCTTCGGCGTCGGTCGAGGGAACCGAATTCATCACCACACTGTAGGCGTTGCGCCGGACTGGACCGGTGCCCGGCCCGAACAGGTAGTATGACCGGCAGGCAGTGCCGATTCGGCGCTGTCGCGCAATGTGCGTACACGCGGTTGGCCCGCCTCCTCGGCGAGTGCAGGGCCCCCCGGATTGGCAAGTCAGGTATCGACCGTCACAGCGTGTGCGCCCCGACCACACCGCGATCGACTTTCATACCGCGCCAACTCCGAAAGGCACCTGCCAGCGCATGACCCCCCTTATCGCCACCACTCGACCCACCTCTCCACCGACCTTCGCCGAACTGGGCGTCCGCGACGAGATCGTCCGCGCCCTCGCCGAGGACGGCATCGAACGCGCTTTCGCGATCCAGGAGCTGACGCTCCCGCTGGCCCTGGCCGGCGACGACCTGATCGGCCAGGCCCGCACCGGTATGGGCAAGACCTACGGTTTCGGCGTCCCGCTGCTGCAGCGGGTCAGCACCAGCACCGACCGGCCGCTGACCGGCATCCCGCGGGCGCTGGTCGTGGTGCCCACCCGCGAGCTGTGCATCCAGGTCTCCGGCGACCTGGCCGACGCGGCGAAATACCTGACCGCCGGAGACCGTCCGCTGTCGGTGCAGGCCATCTACGGGGGCCGGCCCTACGAGCCGCAGATCGAGGCGCTGCAGGCCGGCGCGGACGTCGTCGTGGGCACCCCGGGCCGGCTGCTCGACCTGGCCCAGCAGGGCCATCTGCAGCTGGGCGGGCTGACCGTGCTGGTGCTCGACGAGGCCGACGAGATGCTGGACCTGGGCTTTCTGCCCGACATCGAGCGCATCCTGGCCCGCATCCCCGATGACCGGCAGTCGATGCTGTTCTCGGCGACCATGCCCGGCCCCATCATCACGCTGGCCCGCAGCTTCATGAACCAGCCCACCCACATCCGCGCCGAGGCGCCACACTCCTCGGCGGTCCACGACGCCACCGAACAGTTCGTCTACCGGGCCCACGCGCTGGACAAGGCGGAGCTGGTCGCCCGGGTGCTGCAGGCCCGCGGCCGGGGCGCCACAATGATCTTCACCCGCACCAAGCGGACGGCGCAGAAGGTGGCCGACGACCTCGGCGAGCGCGGGTTCAAGGTGGGTGCGGTGCACGGCGACCTCAACCAGGTGGCCCGCGAGAAGGCCCTGAAGGCGTTCCGCACCGGGGACATCGACGTGCTGGTTGCCACCGACGTGGCCGCCCGCGGCATCGACATCGACGACGTCACCCACGTCGTCAACTACCAGTGCCCCGACGACGAGAAGACCTACGTGCACCGCATCGGCCGCACCGGCCGCGCCGGCAAGACCGGTGTCGCGGTCACGCTGGTCGACTGGGACGAACTGGCCCGCTGGTCGATGATCGACAAGGCGCTGAACCTGCAGTGCCCGGACCCGGCGGAGACCTACTCCAGCTCACCGCACCTGTTCACCGAGCTGAACATCCCGACCGAGGCCACCGGCGCCATCGGCAACGCGGGCCGGTCGCCGGCCAAGCGGTCCGAGGGCGGCGATGGCGAGCGCCGCGAGAGCTCGGCCGACCGGCAGCGGGCGCCCCGCAACACCACCCGCTCCCGGCGGCGTACCCGCGGCGGCCGGGCGGCCGGCGGTGACACCTCGGCTCCGGCCGCCCGCACCGGTGAGCCCGGTGAGGCCAGGACAGCCGGACCCTCGGACGACAACGGTCAGAGCGCGCCGCGCCGCCGCCGTCGCCGGCGGCCGAGCAAGACCGCCGCCGCGGTGAACGGCAACTGAGCCGGATCAGCTGAGATGGTGCGACCGGAGCGCCGCACCGCCGGCGATGTGCTGGCCGCAGCGGTGATCGCGGTCGTGGTCGTCGTCGCCGGGGTCATCATCTGGTGGACCAGTGACGCCCGCGCGACCGTCAGCCGGCCTGCGCTGGATGAAGCGACCACCCCGCAGTCGGCCGCCATGGTGCCGGCTGCCCTGAACCAACTGTGGACGGCGGCCAGCCCGGTCACCCGGGCTCCGGTGATGGTGTCCGGCACGGTGATCACCGGCGAGGGGCCGCAGCTGACCGGGCGTGACCCGGCCACCGGCGAAGAACGCTGGAGCTATGCCCGCGACGTCGACCTGTGCGGCGTGTCCTGGATCTACCGGTATGCCGTCGCGGTGTATCCCGACTCCCGCGGCTGCGGCCAGGTCAGCACGGTCACCGCCGCGACCGGCCGGCGAGGACCGGCCCGGACCAGTTACGCCGACCGGAGCGTGAACGTCACCTCCGAGGGCAGCTCGGTGCTCTCGGCCGGCAGCACCCGGCTGGAACTGTGGCGCTCGGACATGGTCCGGGTGCTGTCCTACGGCGAGATCGACGCCCGCGTGAAGCCGACGGCACGCGGCCGCGGCCAGGGCTGCACGCTGGTGTCGGCGGCGGCGGCCTCGTCGGCGGTCTCGGTGCTCGAGGCCTGCCCCGGGCAGGACGATCTGCAGCTGACGCTGCTGCGCGCCGGCAAGGAAGAAGACGAACCGGAGACCCAGCATGTCCCGCAACCGGGGGTGGCCGCCGATTCCGGGGCCCGGGTGCTGACGGTGACCGACGCTGACTCCGGCACCAACACCGCGGTCTATCTGCCCACTCCGCAGCCGCGGGTGGAAGTGGTCGACCAGACCGGCACCACGATCGCCACGACGATGCTGCCGGCAAAGCCCAGCCCCGCCAGCGCCGCGCTGCAGGTGTCGCGGCCCACCGGGTTGGTCTGCTGGTGGACCGGCGATGCGGTGATGGTGTTCGACTCGGGAACCCTCACGTATCGCTACACCATCCCGGCGGCGGGGGCCGCGGTTCCATTGGGGCCGGCGGCGATGATGGCCGACCGTCTGCTGATCCCGGTGACCGGTGGCGTCGGCGTCTTCAACCAGCGCACCGGCGCCGCCGAACGTGTCATCCCGGTCAGCCGCCCCGCCGGGGTGAGGGCGGTGTTCCCGGCAGTGTCGGGCCCGATGGTCCTGGAGCAGCGCGGCGACACCGTGGTCGCGCTGGGCTGATTGGCGCAGCCTCGCGCGAGGGACGCAGGCTGGCACGCGCTAGATCTCCGGAGTGAAGGTGGGCAGCGCCTTGCCGTTCTTCCAGTACTTGAGCAGCGCTTCGGCCAGCTCCCGATAAGCCTGGGCCCCTTTGTTCTTGCGGGCCGCGATAACCGATGCGCCCGACGCGCTGGCCTCGGCGAAACGCACGGTGCGCGGGATCGGCGGACCCAGGACCGCCAGACCGTACCGGTCGGCGATGTCGAGCAGCACGTCGCGGCTGTGGGTGGTGCGCGAGTCGTACAGCGTGGGCAACGCACCGAGCAGACGCAGTTTCGGGTTGGTGATCTGCTGGACGTCGGCGACGGTACGCAGGAACTGGCCGACACCGCGATGGGCCAGCGTCTCGCACTGCAACGGCACAATCACCTCGCCGGCCGCGGTGAGCCCGTTGAGAGTGAGCACCCCCAGCGACGGCGGGCAGTCGATGACCGCCACATCGAACTCGCCGTCCAGCTTGGCCAGTGCCCGCTGCAGGGCGTACTCGCGGCCGGCCCGCATCAACAGCATCGCCTCGGCGCCGGCCAGGTCGATGTTGGCCGGAAGCAACGTCATACCCTCGTCGGTCGATACCAGCGCCGTGTTGGGCTCCACCTCACCGAGCAGCACCTCATGCACCGACACCGGCAGCTTGTCGGGATCGTGCCCCAGGGAGAAGGTCAGGCAGCCCTGCGGATCGAGGTCGACCAGCAGCACCCGCCGGCCCAGTTCTGTCATCGCCGCGCCCAGCGACGCCACCGTCGTGGTCTTGGCCACGCCGCCCTTCTGGTTGGCAACCGCCAAGATTCGCATGCCCGTCACACAGGCCATACTGGCACGGCTTGCGGCCCCGCAGCACCAAACGCTGGTCGGTGTCCGTCGTCGGGCAGAATCGACGGACGTGGGCATCGAGGAGCACCGACTGCTGCTGTTGCGCCACGGCGAAACCGAGTGGTCGAAAAGTGGACGGCACACCGGGCGCACCGAATTGGAGCTGACCGAGACCGGCCGGCGCGAGGCGGTCGCCGCCCGCGCAACGCTGGCGAAACTGCGGTTGGACAACCCGTTCGTGGTCTGCAGCCCGCGCCGCCGCGCCCAACTGACCGCCGAGCTCGCCGGGCTGCACGTCGACGAAGTCTCCGACGACCTCGCCGAATGGGACTACGGTCGCTATGAGGGGCTGACCACCGCGCAGATCAGGGAATCGGAATCGGACTGGCTGGTCTGGACGCACGGCAGCGCGGGAGGCGAGTCGGTGGCACAGGTCAGCGATCGCGCCGACCGGGCGGTCGCAGCGGCATTGCGACTGCTGGTCTCACGCGATGTGGTGTTCGTCGGACACGGCCACTTCTCCCGGGCGGTGATCGCCCGCTGGCTCGAGCTGCCGTTGGCCGACGGTGCGCGGTTCGGCATGACCGCGGCGTCGCTCGCGGTGTGCGGATTCGAGCACGGGGTGCGCCAGCTCACCGCCCTCGGGCTGACCGGGCCGAAGGCCGCGGGGCTTTGACGGCACCGACGTTCGTGCTGTCCGGGCCGGCCGGGACGCTGGTGGCCGACGGGATGGCCGCCGGCTTCTGCGATCTGGGCGCCGCACGGACCGCGCTGGTCACCGGCCAGGCGCCGATCGTGGTGGGCGCGTTGCCCTTCCATCCGGATGCCGCCACCGCGCTGTTCGTGCCGGGCCGGGTGCGCCGCGCAAAGGCGCTGCCGGCCGGGCCCGCGGCGACACTGCCGGCGGTGCGTATCGCCGCGCAGCTGCCCGAGCCCGACGAGCACCGCGACCGGATCCGCCGGGCCTTAGGTGAGTTGAACGCAGCAGACGGCGTCCTGCGCAAAGTGGTGTTGGCGCGCAGCCTGCGGCTGGCCGCCGACGCGCCGTTGCACCCGGCCACGGTGCTGCGCCGGTTGGCCGCCGCCGATCCGAGCGGCTACGGCTATCTGGTCGACCTGAGCGCCGCCGGGGACACATATGCCGGGGCTGTCCTCGTGGGTGCCAGCCCGGAGTTGCTGGTGGCCCGCGACGGCGACCGGATCACCTGCCGGCCGTTCGCGGGCTCGGCCCCGCGCTCCCCCGACCCGGCCGTCGACGCCGCCAACGGGGCCGCATTGGCCGAATCCGGCAAGAACCGCCATGAGCATCAACTGGTCGTCGACCAGTTGCGTACCGCACTCGGGCCGCTGTGCAGCGAACTCGACATCGCACCGGAGCCACGGCTGACCGGCACCGCCGCGGTCTGGCACCTGAACACCCCGATCACCGGCCGGCTCCGCGACACCGCCACCACTGCGCTGGATTTGGCGTTGGCACTGCATCCCACGGCGGCGGTCGGCGGGGTTCCGACGGGGGCCGCGATCGATCTCATCGCAAACCTGGAGGGCGACCGCGGCTTCTACGCCGGCGCGGCCGGCTGGTGCGACGCGAACGGCGACGGCCGGTGGGTGGTGTCGATCCGCTGCGCGCAACTGTCCGCCGACCGACGATCCGCATTGGCCCACGCCGGTGGCGGGATCGTCGCCGGATCGGATCCCGATGACGAACTGGCCGAAACCGTGGCGAAGTTCAGCACTATCCTGTCGGCGCTGGGCGTTGCGCCGCCCAGCGCAGCGCCGCGGGGCTGAACAGCGCCACCAGCACCGCCGCCGCGGCGATGCCGACTACCGCGCCGTAAGCCCACCGGTGCGAGCCGACCCCCATGTACCAGGCCACCGGAAGCAGCGACAGGTTGGCGAACACCGCGACGCCGCGTCCGATCCGCCGGCCCCGCAGCAGCGCCCAACCGGCGGCCAGCACCGCGGCACCCATCAGCGCGAACCACGCCGCGGTGCCGTAACCGCTGGCCATCCGCTGATCGGCACCGGCCACCGCCCGCCACACCAGCACCACCGCGACCACCAGCGAGGCCACGCCCTGCACCGCAACGATCAGGCCCGCAGCGAGCACTGCGCGGGGTGGGTCGACGACGGCATTCACGTCGCCAGCCTAGCCACCCGGTCGCACTCCCCGGATGCCCATAGACTGATATCCCGTGCGCGCCGTGCTGATCGTCAATCCCAATGCCACCTCGACGACTCCGGCGGGCCGTGACCTGTTGGCCCACGCTCTCAAGAGCCGGCTCGAGCTGAGCGTGGTGCACACCGATTACCGCGGTCACGCCATCGAGATCAGCCAGGCCGCCGCCCGCGACGGGATCGACCTGGTCATCGCACACGGCGGCGACGGCACCGTGCACGGCGTCGTCAACGGCCTACTCGGGACGCCCGGTTCGGCGCCGCCGAAACACCTGCCCGCGGTGGCGGTGGTGCCCGGCGGCTCGGCGAACGTCTTCGCCCGCTCGCTGGGGATCGCCGCCGACCCGACCGTCGCCACCAACCAGCTGATCGGGTTGCTCAACGGCCCCGGCGGCCAACCGAGTTGGCGTCGGATCGGACTGATCGACTGCGGCGAGCGGTGGTCGGTGCTCAACGCCGGCATGGGCGTCGACGGTGAGGTGGTGGCCGCCGTCGAAGCCGAACGTGAGAAGGGCCACGCCGTCACCGCGCTGCGCTATGTCCGCGCCGCGGTGCCCGCCGTGCTGGCCACCACCCGCCGCGCGCCGACGTTGACGCTGCAACTGGACGGGGCTGCACCGGTCGCGGGTGTGCACCTGGTGTTCATCTCGAACTGCGCTCCGTGGACCTACGCCGACGAGCGGTGTGTGTGGACCAATCCCGACACCACGTTCGAGGGCGGGATGGGGGTGTTCGCGACCACCAGCATGAAGGTGCTGCCCACCCTGCGACTGGTCCGTCAGATGTTGTCGAAGCGGCCGAAGCTGCGCGCCAAACAACTCATCCGCGACGACGATGTGACCGCGCTGCGCGTCGACGCCGGCGACACACCGATCGCCACTCAGATCGACGGCGAATACCTCGGATTGCGAAGTGAGATGACGTTCCGCGCGGTGCCCGACGCCCTCAACGTCGTCGCGCCGCCGCTAAAAAGAGCTGTTGACCTGCGCAGATAGCAGGTTCATCAGCCGATGAGCACACAGTTGAACCCACTGTAGTACACGTCGGCGGCCCGACAGTCAGCAGCCCCGCGCAAGCGTGACGTTGGCCACGTGATAACGCAAACTCTTGACATCTGTCCAGGCTGTGAAACGATCGAGCGATCGGATGCAAGCCGTAATCATTTCTTGCCGCCGCTTATAACAGTCGAGAAGCAAACGTTGCGCGCCGTGCTGCGCCCAGAGTGAGGAGTTGGAGAGCTATGGATTGGCGCCACAAGGCGGTCTGTCGCGACGAGGACCCGGAGCTGTTCTTCCCGGTGGGAAACAGCGGGCCGGCGCTCGCTCAGATCGCTTCCGCTAAGCAGGTCTGCACCCGGTGTCCGGTGGTCACCGAGTGCCTTACCTGGGCGCTGGAGACCGGCCAGGACGCCGGCGTGTGGGGCGGCATGAGCGAGGACGAGCGGCGGGCGCTCAAGCGCCGCAACGCTCGGACCCGGGCGCGCAGCGGGGTCTGACCCGAGCAGACAACGTCGACGCGGCTCCGACCTGGTCGGGGCCGCGTCGTTTTGCGCCGGGCGCGCCCGGCGCCTCACAGCGCTTGGCGGGTCCGCCGGCTTCCGACGGGAATGCGGAGCACCATCTCGGTCCCGCCCCCCGGAGCATCGCGTGCGGTCAGTGAACCATCGAGCTCCGCCGAGACCAGGGTGTTGACGATCTGCAGGCCGAGCCGGTCGGCGGTCTCCAGGCTGAACCCGGCCGGCAGGCCGTGGCCGTCGTCGTGCACCACCACGTCCAGCCAGCGCGCCGACCGTTCGGCGCGGATCGTCACATCGTGCCGATCGGCGTCGGCGTCGAAGGCGTGCTCGATGGCGTTCTGCACCAGTTCGGTGATCACCATGGTCAGCGCGGTCGCCCGGTCGGCGTCGAGCGCCCCGAGCGTTCCGGTCCGGGCGACATGGATCGGGATCTCGACACTGGCGACGTCGTTCATCATCGGCAGGATCCGGTCGATCACCTCGTCGAGATTCACCACCTCGTCGACCGACATCGACAGCGCCTCGTGCACCACCGCGATCGACGACACCCGCCGCACCGATTCCAGTAGCGCCTCGCGCCCCTCGATGCTGATTGTGCGGCGCGCCTGCAGCCGCAGCAGCGCCGCCACGGTCTGCAGGTTGTTCTTCACCCGGTGATGTATCTCGCGGATCGTGGCGTCCTTGGACAGCAGTGCGCGGTCCCGGCGCTTGACCTCGGTGACGTCGCGAACCAGCACGGCGGCCCCGGCCGGCCGGCCGTGCACGATCAACGGCAGGGTGCGCAGCAGCACCACCGCGCCGGCCGCGTCGACCTCGAACCGCATGCTCGATCCGCCGGCCAGGGAGTCGGCGATGTGCTCGGCGAGCTCGTGCGCCTCGAACGTGTCCGAGATCAGCGGCCGGGTGACGGCCACCAGGTCGTGTCCGGCCAGCTCGGCGGCCAGGCCCATCCGGTGATACGCCGACACCGCGTTCGGGCTGGCGTAGCTGACCGTGCCGTCGACCCCGAGGCGGATGAAGCCGTCACCGACGCGCGGGCTGGAGCGGGACACCGCGATGTCACCGACGTCGGGGAAGGTGCCTTCGGAGAGCATGTGCACCAGATCAGCCGCGCAGTCGAGGTAGGCCGCCTCCAGCCGGCTGAATTCGCGCCCGGCCCGCAACGCGGTCTGGTGGGTCAGCACCGCCACCACCCGGTCGTCGTGCCGAACCGGAACGGCTTCCGTATTGCGTTGGCCCGCAATGCTTTCCCTCGCGATCGCGCCTGACTCGAATGCCCCGGCCACCAGTGGCATCCAGTCCGCGGCGGCCACGGTGCCGACGGCGTCGCTGAGCAGCACCGTGGGAGCGGTGTTGGGCCGGCACTGCGCCACACACACCAGCGCGGCGTCGGCGTCGCGGCGCACCCACATCAAGTAGTCGGCGAACGACAGGTCCGCCAGCAGTTGCCACTCCCCGACCACGGCGTGCAGGTGATCCACCGCATTGCCCGGCAAGACGGTGTGTTCGGCAAGCAGGTCACCGAGAGTGGACATCGGTCACGACGCGCCGCGGGACGCTGCGATCAGCCGATCACGGCGATGAGATCGCCGGCCTGGATGACGTCGCCGACCTTCACGGCGACCTTGCTGACGGTGCCCGCGGTCTCGGCCAGCACCGGGATCTCCATCTTCATCGACTCCAGCAACACCACGGTGTCGCCCTCGTTGATCTGTTCGCCCTCGTGGACCACGACTTCGAGCACGCTGGCCACGATCTCCGCGCGAACGTCCTCGGCCATCTTCACCTCGTTCATCATCCAGTCAACGATTCCCTGGTCCCCGAAATCCTTCGTCTTATGGAACCACAACCCCCGGCCTGACCTGACCGGGGCGCACGGGTAAGCGAACTCCAAGACAATTAAGAGGACGTAGAGAGTTCGATCCGTGATCGTGTCGTGTTTCTCCTGTGACAATTGCATAGCACCGTTACTCGAGTGTTTCGAACGCGTGACGTATTCGCCGTGACGCGGCAACAGTCGAAGTCGAACTTGAGGAGTAGCGCCTGTGATTGTGAACCGATTTGCCAACCCCCGGATCCGCTTGCCGCTGATCTGCGCCGGCGCGATGACGCTGGCCACGCTCGGATTCGGCGTCGCTTCGGCCAAAGCCGCCCCGGCGCTGGTCGATGACCCGATGCCGATTCCGGCCCCGATCGGCGCCCCGGCGCTGCCCGGGCCGGCCGTAGGAGGCTCATCGGCGGGCGTGAACGCCGCCAACTCCTTCCTGCAGGCGCTCAACGGCATGTTGAACCGCGTGGTGCCCGGGGTCGGCTCGATCATGCCGAGCGACGTCAGTTCGCTGACCCCGCCCGGCGCCACCGTGCCCGGCGCGCCCGCACTCGAGACGCCGCCGGCGCCGGTCGCACCCGTACCACAAACCCTGGCGGGGGCGCGGACCTTCCACTGAGGCGCTGGCGCGGTTGGGCGCCCGACGGGCCGATGCGGTGGCGGGGTGCAAGCCCCGCCACCGCGTCACACCCGGTCGTGTGAGAGACTTTCCAGCCGGAATACCTGCTAGGAGGGTGGATCATGGCAAAGCGTGGCCGCAAGAAGCGCGATCGCAAGCACAGCAAGGCCAACCACGGCAAGCGCCCCAACGCTTAAAACGTCGTCCTGACGGGCGCGGCCCCTCCCTCAGCCCTCGCGGTGGATGATCGTGGTGCGGCTGATCTCCAGCCGGACCCGTTCGTAGAGTTGCCGCGGCGCCCGGTCGCCACTGCATTTGCGGGCGATTAGCGCCTTGATCCGTTCCTCGACCCCGTAGTGCCGCAGGCAGCCGGGGCATTCCTCGAGGTGCCGGCGCAGCTTGGCCCTGGTCTCGGCGGTGCATTCGCCGTCGAGCAACGTCCATACCTCGGCGATGACCTCGGAACAGTCGGCAGCCGGCCCGTCGGGTCCCGGCGTGGTGCATCCGCTGGTTTGCTCGGTCACGACGACACCTCCTCCGATTGGCCGCCACGGATGAACCCCCGGTCGCGTGCGACGTCGGCCAACAGACTGCGCAACTGGCGCCTGCCGCGGTGCAGCCGCGACATCACCGTGCCGATCGGCGTATCCATGATCTCGGCGATCTCCTTGTAGGGGAACCCTTCGACGTCGGCGTAGTACACCGCCATCCGGAATTCTTCGGGAAGCTGCTGCAGCGCGTCCTTGATCTCGGTGTCCGGCAGCGACTCCAATGCCTCGACCTCAGCCGAGCGTAGACCCGTCGACGAGTGCTCGGCGGTCGCCGCCAGTTGCCAGTCGGTGATCTCGTCGGTCGGGTACTCGGCCGGCTTGCGCTGCTTCTTGCGATAGCTGTTGATGTAGGTGTTGGTCAGGATCCGGTACAGCCAGGCCTTGAGGTTGGTGCCGGCCCTGAAGGACCGGAACCCGGCGTAGGCCTTGACCATCGTCTCCTGCAACAGATCCTCGGCGTCGGCCGGATTGCGTGTCATCCGCAGCGCACCGCCGTAGAGCTGATCGAGCATCGGGATCGCGTCACGTTCGAAGCGCGCCGTCAGTTGCTCGTCGGTCTCGTCGGAACGAACGGGACCCTTCGTCTCGGTTTCGGTCGCACTTTCGCCGTCAGCCATCTCGATCGCTGCAGTCCCTTCTGTCGCGGTGCCCACAACCGGACCAGCCGATGACTCGATTTCCAGCAGACCGATCGCCATTGCCACCCGGACTCCTTCTGTGATCCTAGGACTGTGATCGACGCCTACGCGCAGTGACCGCACGCTGCCTTGCTCAACAGCGTCGGTCACGACGCTATTTCCGGCGGTAACCTGGCCCGGTGAGTCGCGCGGCGAACGACCCCGGTCGACCCGGCGCTAGGCGCTGGATCCGCGGACCGGTCCCGGATCTTCCCGCGGTGTGTCGCCTAGCGCCTCGTCGATGGTCACGCAGAACGCCAACTCGCTGTGCAGCCCCGCTGCGTTCACGACCCGGCCGACGAGGGGTTGGCTGCTCACCAACCGGAGGCTGACACCCCGTCGGCGACACCGGGCCGCTTCCTCGACCAGCACGGCGAACGCGCAGATGCCCATGAACTCGAGTCCGCTGCTGTCGATGACCAGTGGCCCGGGGCCGTGCGTGACGGCGGCGGCCTCGTTAACCAGTCGCCGCCAGACCTCCACATTGGAGGCGTCGACGCTGCCACTGGCGGCGACCACCAGCGCTGGACCGCTGCGCTCCAGGACGACACGAAGTTCCATGTCCGGACGGGCCGCCACCGAGGTCAACGCCTCGCCGAGCCGAACGGGAAGACCGGTGTCGGTGGCGATCGCACCGGCCCCGTCACTCGCCGTCCCGCCCGGTGTGACCACCGAGCCGAGCCATGCCGAACAGCGACCGAGTTTACGGCGTAAACCGAACAGCATGCGGATGAAGTTACGCCAGTTTGTTTACGTTGTAAACCCGACCGCGGCGGCGATGGCCCCGATCGACACCAGCGCCAGGGCCCAGGCGCGCCGGGCCGACAGCGAGGACCGGCATCCGGCCACGTAGTTGGTGTGCGGGCCACCCTGGCCGGCGATCACGGCGGTGGCCACGCTTTCGGCGTTGGCGTCCAGCGCGACGGAGAAATCCGCGGCGACGGCATTGCCGCAGCCGATCGAGCCGCCGTCACCATCGGCGACCGACACCGGCGCCAACAGCACAATCGCGCCCGCGAGCAAGACCATCAGCGCCACCGGCCAGAGCAATCGTCGCACCGCCGTCATCCCCGCTCCCCTGCCTTCTGCCGCCACCATGAGGGCACTGCCGCCACCGTGAGGGAGACGCGCCCCGCCCGGATTCACCGTCGGGCGGGGCGCGCATTCTCTCCGGCTCAATCCTTGAAGGCGTCCTTGATGTTCTCGCCGGCCTTCTTCAGGCTGGACTTGCCCTGGTCGGCTTTGCCCTCGTTCCGGAGGTCGTCACTGCCGGTGACGTTGCCGACAGCCTCCTTGGCCTTGCCCGCGACGTCCTCCGCTGCGTTCTTCGCCTTGTCCGCCAGTCCCATCGTGAAGCTCCTCCCACACTCGTGCCGACATTGCGACACGCAACATACCCACGGTGTTTACAACGTAAACCCGTAGCTGGGGCGGGCGCCTCAGACCCGGGAGTGCAGCAGTTCGAGCCGGTCGAGCATGGCTTCCAGCGCCTCTTCGAACTCGATGCCGCTGTGATCTTCGGACAACATCGGCTGCAATCGCTGCAGGTTCGGGTAGCTCGTCAGGTCGCGCGCAGGACGTTCACCCTCGTCGAGGAGGGCCTCGTCAGGGTGCAGCTCCGCGCCGCGCGCAGACACCTCCAACAACAGGTGTCCGATCAGGAACGTGGTGTAGGAGCGGTAGGCATCCACGGCGGCGCCGTCGTCGAATCCGTAGGAGATCAGCGTGTCGAGGAAGCTTTCCATCCAGCGCAGGCTGCGCAGCGGCGGACGAACCCACGGCGCCTCCGGGGCCTGGGTGGCCACCAGGGGGAAAACCTCCGGGTGGTCGAGGGCGATCTGGCGCACGCCGTGCGCGAGCCGCATCAGATAGTCCTGCCAGCCGTCCTCTTGTCGCCGGGCGGCGAGTTGGTCGGCGTAGAGCCGGTCGACGATGTGGTCGACGACGCCGGTCAGCAGGTCGCCCCTGCTGTGGACGTAGCGGTAGAGCGCCATCGCCTCGACTCCGCAGGCCGTCCCCAGCCGGCGCATGGTCAACTTCGACAGGCCCTGACGATCGATGAACTCGATGGCCGTCTCCAGAATCGCGTCACGGCTCAACTGCGACAGCGGCCGGATCCCATCGACGATGTCGGCTCCCGCAGCGTCCCCGGGCCGCTGCGCAGCGCTGTCGTCGGCATCCACTCAGACCACCCATTTCACTCGACAACGGCAACGACTCCGGCGCCGATCGTCGGGGAGCCACGTGGCGCACCAACCGTTAGTTTACGTCGTAAGCGCGCCGGGGACACCGGAAGCATCGGCCTCGCCGGCAGGCTCCTCGTGCGAGTGATAGCTCGTCGATGTCCGCGCTTGACACCGCCCGCGATCCGAATATACATTCACCGCCAATGAATTCTTATTCATTCGGCCTGAACGCAACCTCACATGGAGGCGTTGACCGCCCGATGCGTAGGCCGGGAGCCCGCGCATGAGCACCCCCATCGCGCTGGTGACCGGCGCCGGGTCGGGCATCGGCAAGGCCATCGCTCTGGCGTTCGCGGGCCACGGTGACCGGGTGGTGGCCGCCGATCTCGACCAGCCAGCCGCCGAGGCCACCGCCAGGGCGTATCCGGACCTCATGACGGCACTGCCGGTGGATATCGCCGACCGCGCCCGGGTGGACGAACTGCGCGATCGCACCCACGCCGAGGTCGGTGTTCCCACCGTCGTGGTCAACGCGGCCGGCTGGGATCGCACCGACCAGTTCCTCAACGCCACCACGGAATTCGCCGAAAAGGTGGTGGCGATCAACTACCTCGGCCCGGTGCACGTGTGCAGCGCTTTCCTGCCCGGGATGATCGAGGCCGGCGGCGGTGGCCGCATCGTGAACCTGGCCAGCGACGCCGGCCGGGTCGGCAGCGCCGGGGAGACGATCTATGCCGGCGCCAAGGGCGGCGTCATCGCGCTGACCAACTCACTGGCCCGCGAGATGGCGCGGCACGAGATCACCGTCAACTGCGTCTGCCCCGGCCCCACCGACACCCCGCTCTTCGATGCCCAACCGGAGAAGCTGAAAGAGGCGCTGATCAAAGCGGTCCCGTTCCGGCGGCTGGCCCGCCCCGAGGAGGTCGCCGCGCCGGTGCTGTTCTTCGCCTCGGATGCCGCCTCGTTCATCACCGGACAGGTGATCAGCGTCAGCCGGGGGGCTGACGATGGCAGGATGAGCTGATGGCGACCGACAGCAGCCCCGCCTTCGATGCGCTCGACCCGCTGAGCCTGGATTCACTGCTGTCCGATGACGAGATCGCGGTGCGCGACACCGTCGCGAAGTTCTGCGCCGAGCACGTGCTGCCCCACGTCGGCGAATGGTTCGAGATCGGCGACCTGCCTGCCCGCGAACTCGCCCGCGAGTTCGGCAAGCTGGGCCTGCTCGGGATGCACCTGCACGGCTACGGCTGCGGCGGCGCGTCCGCGGTGCATTACGGGCTGGCCTGCGTCGAACTCGAGGCCGCCGACTCCGGTATCCGCTCGCTGGTCAGTGTGCAGGGCTCGCTGGCGATGTTCGCCATCCACCACAACGGTTCCGAGGAGCAGAAGCAGCGGTGGCTGCCGGGCATGGCCACCGGGGAGCTCATCGGCTGCTTCGGCCTGACCGAACCCGACGTCGGCTCCGATCCGGCCGCCATGAAGACCCGCGCCAGGCGCGACGGCTCCGACTGGATACTCAATGGCCGCAAGATGTGGATCACCAACGGATCAATCGCCGACGTCGCGGTGGTGTGGGCGGCCACCGACGACGGCATCCGCGGCTTCGTGGTTCCCACCGACTCCCCCGGGTTCACGGCGAACACGATTCATCACAAGCTGTCGCTGCGCGCCTCGATCACCAGCGAACTGGTGCTCGACGACGTGCGGCTGCCGGCCGAGGCGATGTTGCCGCAGGCACGCGGGGTCAAGGGGCCGCTGGAGTGCCTGTCCGAGGCCCGCTATGGGATCGTCTGGGGCGCAATGGGTGCGGCCCGCTCAGCCTGGCAGGCCGCCCGCGACTACGCCACGGCGCGCACCCAGTTCGGCAAACCCATCGCCGGATTCCAGCTCACCCAGGCCAAACTCGCCGACACCGCCGTCGAGCTGCACAAGGGCCAGCTGCTCTCGCTGCACCTGGGACGACTCAAGGACTCCGTCGGCCTGCGGCCCGAGCAGGTCAGCTTCGGCAAACTCAACAACACCCGCGAAGCGATCGAGATCTGCCGCACCGCACGAACCATCCTGGGCGGCAACGGGATCTCGTTGGAGTACCCGGTCATCCGGCACATGGTCAACCTGGAGTCGGTGCTGACCTACGAGGGCACCCCCGAGATGCACCAACTGGTCCTGGGCAAAGCCTTCACCGGGCTTGCGGCATTCAACTGACCAGGGCAACTCCGATGGCGCTGAGCTATACCCCCGAACATCAGCAGTTCCGCGAGACGGTCGCCGACTTCGTGCAGCGAACCGTCGTCCCGGCCCACCAGGACTGGGAGCGTTCCAGCGCGTGGGACCGCTCGCTGTTCGCCGCGGCCGGCGAGCTCGGCCTGTTGGGATTCCCGGTCCCCGAGGAGTTCGGCGGGCCCGGCGTGCACGACTACCGCTACCACGCGATCGTCATCGAGGAGTTGCAGCGGGCCGGCGCCGCCGCCGAGGCCGTCGCGTTCTCGCTGCAGAACGACGTGGTGCTGCCCTACCTGACCGACCTGACCACGCCCGAGCAGCAGCGCCGCTGGCTGCCCGGGGTGGTGACCGGCGAGACCGTGCTCGGTATCGCGATGACCGAACCCGGCACCGGCAGCGACTTGGCCGGTATCCGCACCACCGCCCGCCGCCAATCTGATTCACAAGGCGACTTCTACGTGGTCAACGGCGCCAAGACCTTCATCTCCAACGGCCAGACCGGTGATCTGTTCGTGGTCGCGGTGCGCACCGGCGAGGACCGGCACCGGGGCCTGTCGCTGCTGGTGGTCTCCGGCGACACCCCGGGCTTTCACCGCGGGCGCAACCTGGAGAAGATCGGACTGCACGCCCAGGACACCTCCGAGCTGTCCTTCACCGATATGCGGGTGCCGGCCGCCAACCTGCTCGGCGAGGAAGGCCAGGGCTTCTATCAACTGGTGCGCAACCTGCCCCAGGAGCGGCTGTCGCTCGGGGTGGGTGCGGTCGCCGCGGCGGAGGGCGTGCTGGCCGAGACCCTCGACTACGTCAAGGCACGCCAGGCGTTCGGCTCCCCCATCGCGAGCTTCCAGAACACCCAGTTCGTGCTCGCCGAGATCGCCACCGAACTCGATGTGGCTCGCACCTTCCTCGACGACTGCATCGCGGCACACCTGGACGGCGAGCTGACCCCGGCGCGGGCCGCCAAGCTGAAGTGGTGGACCACCGACCTGCAGGTCCGCACCGCCGACCGGTGCCTGCAGTTGTTCGGCGGCTACGGCTACATGCGCGAATACCCGGTGGCGCGAGCGTTCGTCGACGCCCGCATCCAGACCATCTACGGCGGCACGACCGAGATCATGAAGACGATCATCGCCAAGGATCTCGGTATCTGATGGCCATCGACTACGCTCAGCTGCCCGTCGAGGAGGCCGTGCGGGCGGCCCGCACCGACTCCCGGCGCCGACAGATCCTGGACGCCGCGGTGAAAGTCATGCAGCAGACCGGCTTTCATCAGATGTCCATGCAGGATCTGGCGGCCGAAGCCAATGTCAGCGTCGGGCTGATCTACAAGTATTTCGGCGGCAAAGAGGATCTGTTGCTGGCGACGATCGTGCGGATCCAGGAGGCGTTCGTCGATCAGCTCGCCCCGGTGATCGCGGCGGCCGGTACCGATCCGGTCGCCCAGTTGACCGCCGGAATCCGGCGCTATATCGAGATCGTCGACGAGAATCTCGATGCGGTCGTGCTGACCTATCGGGAGAGCCGCACCCTGAACGCGGCCGGGCGGACCCAGATCAAAGAGCTCGAGATCGCCAGTGCGGCACCGCTTCGCACTGCGATCGAGGCCGGGATCGCCGCGGGAACATTCGCCGAGGTGAATGTGGATCTGATGGTGTTCGACATCATGCTGCTGGCCCACGGCTGGGCGCTCAAGCACTGGCACTTCGGCGAGTTGTACAGCCTCGACGACTACATCGGCCTGCAGACCCGCTACGCGCTCAACTCGCTGCTGCGGTGAGGGGTCACCGGCGCTCCGGTTTTCGCCACCACCTCGTCGTAACTCACTCCCGGCGCCAGTTCCACCACCGCGAAGCCGACGCCGGTGACGTCGAACACCCCGAGATCGGTGACCACCCGCCTCACCACACCGCGGCCGGTCAGCGGTAGATCGCAAATCGTAACCAGTTTGGCAGCACCGGTTTTGGTGACGTGCTCGGTGAGCACGATGACCCGTTCGACCCCGCTGACCAGATCCATCGCGCCGCCCATGCCCTTGACCATGGCGCCGGGCACCATCCAGTTGGCCAGGTCACCGTTGCCGGCGACCTGCATGGCACCCAGCACGGCCGCGTCGACGTGCCCGCCGCGGATCATCGCGAAACTCGTCGCCGAGTCGAAAAACGATGCCCCGGGCAGCACGGTGACGGTCTGCTTGCCCGCGTTGATCAAGTCCGGGTCGACCTCGTCGTCGTAGGGGAACGGCCCGACACCGAGGATGCCGTTCTCGGCGTGCAGCGTGATGGTCGAACCCTCGGGAAGGTAGCCGGGAATCAGCGTGGGCAGACCGATGCCGAGGTTGACGTAGTCGCCGTCGTGCAGTTCCTGTGCCGCCCGGGCGGCCATCTGGTCGCGGGTCCAGCTCATCGGATCGTCTCCTGCTGTCGGGTGGTGCGTTTCTCGATGTCTTTGCGGGCGGCCTGCTCGGCGGTGAGTTCCAGGATCCGCTTGACGAAGATCCCGGGCAGATGGACCGCGTCGGGGTGTAGTTCCCCGACCTCGACGACCCGCTCGGCCTCGACGATGGTGATCTGACCGGACATCGCCGCCGGCGGGTTGAAATTACGTGCGGCCGCATGGAATTGACAGTTGCCCGCCCGGTCGGTGACCGCCGCGCGCACCAATGCGTAGTCGGTGACGATCCCTTCTTCGAGCACCATGTCGGTGCCGCGGAAGTTGCGGACCTCCTTGGGCGGCGAGGCAAGGGCAACGCTGCCATCCGGGTGATATCGCCAGGGCAGTCCGCCGTCGGCGACGGCGGTCCCGACGCCGGTGGGGGTGAAGAAGGCACCGATACCGCTGCCGCCGGCCCGCATCCGTTCGGCCAGGGTGCCCTGCGGAGTGAGTTCGACGGTCAGCTCACCGGACAGGTACTGGCGGGCGAATTCCTTGTTCTCCCCGACGTAGGAGGCGATGACCCGGCTGATGCGCCGCGCGTCGAGCAGCAGGCCCAGCCCGGCGCCGTCGACCCCACAGTTGTTGGACACGATGGTCAGATCCGTTGCGCCCTGCTGCAGCAGCGCCTCGATGAGAAACCACGGGATGCCGGCCAGCCCGAAGCCACCGACGGCCAGGCTGGCGCCGTCCGGGATGTCGGCGACCGCCGCGGCGGCCGATTCGACCACTTTGTTCAGTGCCATTTGCGCCTCTCGTCCTTGTCGGTGCGCTCCGCATCGTCGGCGGCGCGTCTCACGGTCGCTCCAGATGTTCGATGAGGGCGGGGGCGATGATGTCGGGGGAAGTGGTCACGTTTTCAACAGTAGTGACGGGTATTGATATCTTTACCAATCCTCGACGGACCTCGCACCGATTGGCGACGCGCCGGATCGTGTCGGCCGATTCGGGTATGGCCGAAGGTATGTATGTTCGATGCCGAGTTGGCGTCGCTGACCGCGATCGGCGGTCTGGGCACCGCGGGTCTGGTCGATCTCATACAGACCGCGGCCCGGCTGGCTGGCCGAGGGCCGTCAGGGGGGGTAGATTCCCGACTTGCAACAACCTCAAGTTGTGCCGTCTTCATCATTTGTTGACGACTTTCTGGACCGGTGGGCAACAGGTGGCGTGACCGGCAGCAACCCGACGGCACCGGTGGCGCGCTCTAATTCCCCCAGCTGGCCACCCCTGCCGGCGAGCTGGACCTGCCGCAGTGGTCACCGGCCGCGGGCTGATGATGCCGACCCGCAAGCGCACCAGGGCCTTTCTCGCGCAGCGAACGGAGCCGGCGGCGGTTAGGCATAGGGTGACACCATGGCCAATCCAGCTCCGCTCTCCGGCAAGACCATGTTCATCTCGGGTGCCAGCCGCGGCATCGGCCTGGCGATCGCCAAGCGGGCCGCACGCGACGGCGCCAACATCGCGCTGATCGCCAAGACCGCCGAACCCCACCCGAAGCTGTCCGGCACCGTCTACACCGCGGCCACCGAGATCGAGGAGGCCGGCGGGCAGGCGCTGCCGATCGTCGGCGACATCCGCGACGGTGACTCGGTGACCAGTGCCGTGGCGGCCACCGTCGAACGGTTCGGCGGCATCGACATCTGCGTCAACAACGCCTCGGCGATCAACCTCGGGTCCATCCTCGAGGTTCCGCTGAAGCGCTTCGATCTGATGAACGGCATCGAGGTTCGCGGCACCTACGCGGTGTCACAGGCCTGCATCCCGCACATGATCGGCCGGGAGAACCCGCACATCCTCACGCTGTCCCCGCCGATACGACTGGAACCGAAATGGCTCAAGCCCACCGCCTACATGATGGCGAAATTCGGGATGACGCTGTGTGCGCTGGGCATCGCCGAGGAGCTGCGCTCGCACGGCATCGCATCCAACACGCTGTGGCCGCGCACCCTGATCGCCACCGCCGCAGTGCAGAACCTGCTCGGCGGCGACGAGGCGATGGCCCGGGCCCGCACCCCCGAGGTCTACGCCGACGCCGCCTACGCGATCCTGACCAAACCGGCGACCGAATACACCGGGAACACGGTGCTGTGCGAGGACGTGCTGGTCGAATCAGGCGTCACCGATCTATCGGTGTATGACTGCGTGCCCGGCAGCGACCTGGGCGTGGACCTGTGGGTGGACACCGTCAACCCGCCGGGGTATGTGCAGCAGTAGCGCACATCCGGTCAGAACGACACCGCCGTTCCCACCGACGGCGAATCCCCCACCGGCGCGACGCCGGGCATGAAGCGCTCCACCAATGACGTGGCGATGGCGGCGACGTCGTCGCTGAGTGGATACATGTGCCGATACTGCAGCACCTGCTTGCCGATTAGCCCAAGTCGTTCACCGAACGTCGGCAGTCGGCCCGGGTCGAGCAACGGAGAGTTGAACGCCGGCGAGTCGGCGCGCTGGAACTCGAACGCCGCGCTGATCCGCGGGGCTTCACCCAGGCGGCTGGCCCGTCCACCCCAGTGCAGCACCGCCTGGTTCCAGGCCATCAGCGTGCCGGCGGTGGCCGGCACAGCGCGGATGTCTTGCAGGTTGTGGACCAGGGTGTTGTCGGGGCCGTCCCAACGCCGTTGCCGGAACCGGTCATCGAGGTGGGCGGGCAGGAAGTACATGCACCCGTTGAGCGGGGTGGCGTCGCTGAACGGCAGCCACACCGTCAGCGTGTGCGGCGAGTTGTCGGCATCCAACGTCGGCATCACCCGGTCGCGGTGTGGTCCCCAGCCCGCCGCGCTCTCGTCGGGCTTGACATGCCAGACCCAGAAGTCGGGCAACGCCCGATAACCGTCGCCGAGCACCGCCGTCAGGAAGTCCGAAAGTCCTTGGAATGCCCGCCATAACTGGTCGTAGACGAACACGAACGGCAGCGGAATGCCCAACCCGAACAGCGTCGACACCGCGTCACGGATCGGCGCGACCACCGCTTCGGGCAGCGCGCCGGGTACCCGGATGTAGCCCTCTCGTTTGAGGGTCACCAGCAGCGGGTCGGTCGCACCGACCGCGGCGGGTACCGCCACGGCATCGCCGTCGATCGACAATTGGGGGCACAGTGCGCTCCAGAAGTCCCGCCGTTCCGCGTCGCGGGCGGTCAAAGTGACGCTCATCGCGCCATCGTAGCCTCGCCGGCCTGGGCAGGCTTGCGGTAAACCAGCCAACGCATCTCGATGGGGCAGGCGGCCGGCGCGACGTCGAACACGTCTTGGCCGCGGGTCCACTCGGTGTACCAACCGGTAGGTGGCCAGGCGCCCTCGGGCAGATGCGTCTTCTCGTAGTCGTGAACCGAATCGTCGGCGACCAGCTGCAGGCCCAGCCCGGCTGCGGCACCGTGCATCTCGTCCCAGGTGAAGAACATGTTGTAGCACTGCTGGCTCAGTTCGCGGGCGGCCGCGTCGGGCAGATAGCCATCCCGGGCCAAGAACACGTTGAAAACCAGACGCCCGCCCGGGGCCAGCCGACGGGCGGCCAGCTCGAACATGTCGCGAAGCTGCCCGGTACTTCGGAAATCCGGCGTGACCTCCGAGAGCACGATCAACTGGTAATCACTGCCCAGTTCGTCGCCGGCTGTGAAGACATCCCGTTGAATCACGCGGACCCCGAGCCCGTCGCGCTGCGCGTCCGCGCGAATGCCGTCGGCGAACAGCGGCGTCATCTCGACCGCGTCCACCGGGTGTCCGCGCCGGGCCAGCGCCAGACTGTTGCGCCCGGTGCCGGCTCCGATGTCGAGCACCCGGCAGTTCTCCGGATCGGTGGCCTCGCCGGCCAGCGCCCACACGCGGGCATCGGGCTCGGTGCCGAACAAGGGCGGCTCGCGAAGGGCGACCCAGCTCTCGTACCCCGCTTCGATCGACTGCCATTCGGCGCGGACCCAGTAGTTGAGGACGCTGCCGACCGGCACCTCATAGCTGATGATGATGTATGAGCGCGGCGAGCCCGAAAACGCCGCTTCCGCCTCTGTTTGCAGGACTTTCTGCAGGTGATCCCGTTGCTGGGTGTCGAGCGGGGTACCCAGCGCTGCGAACATCGTCTCGCACATCCGGACATACTCATCGACCATGCCCGGAACCGCCGGCAGCTTGATTCGCCCAGTGGCCTCGGACCTGCGATGCAGCCGCCGAGCCATCGCCTCCTGCAACATCGGCGAGCGACTCCACAGCTGTGGCCAACTTTCCATCGCACCGTTGTACCCAATTCGTCCGCAATCTGCCAGCTATCGGCCGGAAACTGCGCGCAGCGGCAGGGTCAGCCGGAAACAGGCCCCACCGTCCCGCGGGACACAGCCCAGCCGGCCGCCGTGTGCGTCGGCAAGTGCCCGCGCGATCGGCAGGCCCAGACCGGCTCCCCCGTGATCCCGTCCGCGGGCACTGTCCAGGCGCACCAACCGGTCGAAGATCCGCTCGGCGTCCTCGCCGCGGACGCCGATCCCGGTGTCGGTGACCGTTACCTCGGCGCGCTCGCCGAGGCGCGCCACATCTACCATGATGCTCCCGCCCGGCGGGGTGTAACGGCGGGAGTTGTCCAGCAGATTGGACAGGATCTGAGCCAGCCGGGTCGGATCGGCCCGGACGGTCAGGGTGTCCACACCGGTGCGGCCCAGGCGCAGTTGCGGCGCCAACAGCGCCGCCCGGTCCAGCTGGGTGTCGACGATGCCGACCAGATCGATGTCTTTGAGTTCCAGGGGCAGCCCGGCGTCGATGTAGCTCAAGTCGAGCATGTCGGTGACCAGCCGGGTGGCGCGGCGCGCCTCGGTGAGCAGCAGGGTGGCGCGGCGGTGCTGGCGGAGCACTTCGGGCTCGACCGTGTCCAGCCCGGCGTCCAGCCCGACGTCCTGGCCGACATTGCCGGCGATCTGCTCGGCGGCGGCCTGCATGCCGGCGATCGGGGTGCGCAGCTCGTGGGCGGCATCGGCGAGGAATCGCCGGACTGCGGCCTCGGCGCGCCGGGCAGCTTCGGCGGCTCGCTGCGCGCGCTTCTCGGAATCCTCCAGCTCGTCGAGCATGTCGTCGAAAGCACTTGCCGCGCGGCCCAGTTCGGTTCGCTGCCGGTCGGGACGCAGCCGTCGTCCGCGGTCACCGGTGGTGATGTCACGGGCCAGATCGGTGAGCCGATCCAGTGGGGCGAGCATGGCCCGGCTCACCCCGGCCAACAGGATCGACGCGATGAACAGGATCCCCAGGCCGGCGCCGACCATCAGGCGCCGCAGCCGGCTCAGCGTCTCGGCGGCCTCGGTGGTGTCGGCGACCAGGATCACCCGCCCGCCGTAGGCCAGCGGATGCACCAGCACCGTCGAGGTCTCGTCGGGCTCCAGCGGCGGGGGCGCCACTCGCGATCCGGTGGTGGCGTCGGGCTCGATAGCGGGGTCGCCGTAGCTGGACCCGTCCACGGCGACGACGAGTGCACTGATGATGCCGCCGTTGAGTTGATCGGCCAGTTGTTCCGGCGAAACACCCAGTGCGACGAGGGAATCCGCACGCTGCGTGGCCAACGCCAGCCGCTCCTGCAGACTGTGATTCTCCAGCGCGGTGAGCGTGGCGTTGATCACCAGCCCCATGGTCAGCATCAACACCGCCAGCAGTGCCAGCACCATCACCGTCAAACGCCGGCGCAACGACGGGGTGGCGGTCATGAGGCCGACAGCTGCAGCCGGTAACCGATCCCGCGCACGGTGTGCAGGATCCGCGGCCCGTGCGTCTCCAGCTTCTGTCGCAACCCGCTGATGTGGACCTGAACCAGGTTGGGGTCGTAGGCCTCATACCCCCACACCGCATTGAGGATCTGCGCACTGCTGACGATGCGGCCGCGCTGTTCCACGAGGTAGACCAGCACCCGCAGTTCGGTCGCGGTCAACCCCAACGGGGTCCCCGAGCGGGAGGCCACCCCGGCGTCGACATCGACCATCAGATCGCCGAACTGCACCGCTGACGGCAGCCGGCCCCGCCGGCGCAGCACCGCACCGACCCGAGACACCAGTTCGGCCAGCTCGAACGGCTTGACCACGTAGTCGTCGGCGCCGCTGTCGAGCCCGCGCAGCCGGTCGGGCAGTCCGTCACGCGCGGTGAGCAGCACCACTCCGACCTCACCCCAACGCAGGATCACCTCCATCAGGTCGAACCCGTCGCGGCCCGGCAACATCACGTCAAGCACCACCAGATCCGGCCGGAAGCCGTCCAGCACCTCTTCGAGCCCGCGGCCGTCGGGCTGGGTTTCGGTCAGATAGCCGGCGTCGGCCAGCGCCTCGCTGACCATCTCGCGGATCGTCTCGGAATCCTCCACCACCAGCACCCGCGGTGTCCCCACGCTGAAGGTCTCGGCGCCGCGCGCTGAGGGAATGCCGCCTCGCCGATCGGCGGACCGCGAATCGGCCATGGTCCATTGATAACACCGCAGCGCCCGGATGGGGAGCATCCCTCCGCCGGTTCTCGTTGACCGGCAGCATCTTCAGGTTCACTTCAAGTTCACCATCTAGCGTCGCCGTTACTCGGTCAACGCTGCGTACGCGTGGCGGCCGCAGCGACCCCGGCGATTCAGGAGGCATCATGACGCCTATCACTGACGGGTCTGGCTAGCAATGGATTTCGCAACACTTCCACCAGAGATCAACTCGGCCCGGATGTACACCGGAGCCGGCGCCGGGCCGCTACTGGCCGCCGCCACCGCCTGGAGCGCCCTGGCCGCCGAACTGACCACCGCCGGCGTGGCCTATGACTCGATGATCGATGAGCTGTCCGGCGGCTGGGCCGGGCCCAGCGCCACCGCGATGGCCGCCGCTGCGGCGCCCTACGCGCAGTGGATGCACGCCACCGCGGCACAGGCCGAACACGCCGCGTCGCAGGCCAGAACCGCGGCCGCCGCTTACGAATCCGCGTTCGCCATGACGGTCCCGCCGCCGATGATCACCGCCAACCGGGCCCAGCTGATGACCCTGCTGGCCACCAACTATCTGGGCCAGAACACCGCCGCGATCGCAGCCACCGAAGCCCACTACGGCCAGATGTGGGCCCAGGACGCCACCGCGATGTACGGCTACGCAACGACCTCCGCGGCGGCCTCCCGGCTTACCCCCTTCACGCAGGCACCGCCCACCACCAGCCCCGCCGGCGCCCCCAGCCAGGCAGGCGCGGTCGGGCAGGCGACCGCCACCGCGGCCGGAAACCAGGCCAACACCGTGGCCGCCGCGGTCACCCAGGCCCTGCAGGGCCTCGCCGCCCCCGGCTCGACAGCGGCCGGAACGAATGCGTCGCTGCTCAGTTCCATCGGGTCGGCGGCGGCGATGGAGCCCGGTCTGGCGGCGTCGTACGCGGCGTTGGCGGCGAGCCTGTTCGGCACATTCGTCATCGACTCCGCCGGCACGTTCGGCGTCGACGCGGCCGGTTCCTTCGGCATCGACCTGATCGGCATCGGCGAGATCGAGAGCGAACTACTGCCGGAGATGGCACTGGCCAGCGCGGTGACCCCGGTCAGCGCCGAGATGGGCGAGGCCGCCACGCTCAGCGGGCTGTCGGTACCGCAGACCTGGGCCACCACCGCCCCGACAACCACGGTGATCCAGCAGGTGGGCGGCGCACTGCCCACCGCCGCCGAGGCAGCCGTCCCCGCCGCGGCGGGGGCCGCCGCGCTGCCGCTGGCCGCGATGGCCGCCGCCGGTCTGGCCGGCCGGGCCACCGCCGGCGTCGGGGCGCAGCCGCGGCGGCGCCGCGACCGCAACGACGAGCACGAAAGCAACCGCCAAGCGGCCTCCGCGCGCGATCGTCAAGCAACGCGACCCGGCCGGGAAGCCGGAGTCACCGCCGGCGCGGCCGTTGAACGGGCCGATCACGCGGATCTCCGGCGAACTGCGGGAGTTGGCCGAACTGCGCGACGCCGGGATCCTCACCGAAGACGAGTTCGCCCAAGAGAAGCGGCGCCTCCTCGGCCGGTAACACCTATGGATTTCGCGTTCTTGCCACCGGAGATCAACTCGGGCCGGATGTATGCCGGCGCGGGTGCCGGTCCGCTGCTGGCCGCCGCATCGTCCTGGGATGCCCTCGCCGCCGAATTGAACGCCGCGGGCCTTGCCTACGAATCGGTGCTGACCGAACTGTCGTCCGGCTGGGCCGGGCCCAGCGCCGCCGCCATGGCCTCGGCCGCCGCACCGTATGCCCACTGGATGCGTACCGCCGCGACCCAGGCCGAGGAGACTGCCATCCAGGCCAGGGCCGCCACCGCCGCGTACGAGGCCGCGTTCGCCATGACGGTGCCACCGCCGGTCATCGCCGCCAACCGCAGCCTGTTGATGACCCTGGTCGCGACCAACTTCCTGGGTCAGAACACGGCCGCGATCGCGGCCACCGAAGCGCACTACGGCGAAATGTGGGCCCAGGACGCCACCGCCATGTCCGGCTACGCCGCCGGAGCCGCGTCAGCCACCCGGCTCGATCCGTTCAGCCAACCGCCGCCCACCACCAACGCCGCCGCGGGCGCCGCCCAGGCCGCCGGAATCGGCAAAACCGTGGGTCACGCCACCGGAATCGGCAAAACCGTGGGTCACGCCACCGGAATCGGTAAAACCGTGGGTCACGCCACCGGATTCGGTAAAGCCGTGGGCCAGGCCACCGGATTGGGTAAAGCCGTGGGCCAGGCCGCCGCCACCGCCGCCGAGGGCCAGGGCGAGGGCCTTCTCGCCGGGATCGCCCCGGCCCTGCCGGGTTCCACCGTGCCGACCGCCGCCGGTTCGTCGACCGGTGCAACCGCGCTGGCCGGCATCATCGGGCCACTCACCGCCTCGGCGGCGTCCAGCGCACACACGATCGAGCTCATTGACGCCGGTCTCGAGGTCGTCGTCGACTCGATAGGCACGTTCGGCATCGACGCCCTCGGCACGTTCCTGATCGATCCGCTCGGCGTCGCCGGGATAGCTGAAGAACTGTTTCGGGCCGCGATGTCCGGTGCGCTGCCGATGACGGCCAGCATGGCCTCGGCGGTCTCGATCAGCGGCCTGTCGGTGCCGCTGGCCTGGGCATCGGCGGTGCCATCGGTGATCGGGCAGGCCGGAGTCTCGCTGGCCTCGGCCGGTAGCTCCGCCGCCCCGGCCATCGCCGGCGAGACCGCGGTGCCCGCGGTGGGGATGGCCGCGGCGGGCTTGGCGGGCCGGGCCAGCGCGGGTGCCGCGGGCGGCCGGCGCACACCGACTACCGGCGCCACCACGCCGCGGCCGCGCGAACAGCGGCCGAACGAGCTGCCGGAGCTGACACCGGAATCGGCGTTCGGCCTGCTGATGGGGGCCGACATCGAACTGCGTGAGCTGGCCGAACTGCGCAACGCCGGCGTGCTCACCGATGAGGAATACGCCGCCGAGAAGCGGGCCCTGGTCGGTCACTAGCGGAGCCGTCGGCGTCCGGCTACAGCAGATAGCCCTGCTCGGGCTGCGGCGCGGCTTCCGCGATCAACTCCGGTCCGTTGTTGCGCACGCTGTTGACCAGCGTCGAGACCTCACGCAACACCAGCCCCGGCGCCTGCGGCGAACTGTCCAGCAGCGCGGTGTCGAGCGGTGCGTCCGGATCCAGCCAAGCGTCCCAACGCTTTTCGGGCAGCAGCAGCGGCATCCGGTCGTGAATGCCGGCGATCTCTCCGGCCGCCCCGGTGGTGATGATCGTGACGCTGAGCAGCGGGTCGCATCGAGGGCCGCCCCGCCAGACCGACCACAGGCCGGCCGCGAACAGCATCCCGTCGTCACCGTGGATGTAGAACGGTGTCTTGCGCGCCTTCTTCCCGCCGGGGGCTTCGGCGCGCCACTCGTAGAAGCCGTCCATCGGAATCAGGCAGCGCCGGCGTTCGGCAGCCGAGCGGTAGGCGGGCGAGGTGGTGAGCTTGTCGGCGCGGGCGTTGATCAGCAGCGGGCCACCGCCGGCCGGGGCGCCGTCAGGGCCGGCTTTGGTCCACGGCGGCACCAGTCCCCACCGCATCAGCCGGACTCGGCGGGTCGGGGCGTCGCCGGGATCGGTATGCCTGCTGACCACGGTCGCGACGGCGTCGGTCGGTGCCACGTTGTAGTTCGGGCCCGGATCGGCGTCCGCCGGAACCTCGTTGATCGCCTCGATCCGCTCGGCCAGCAGCGCCGGGTCGGTGGTTACCGCGAAGCGCCCGCACATGCCTCCATGGTGGCAGCTAGTCGAGCCGGGTGGCGGTCACGGCCCAGAACGGCATGTGCACCACGTTGTCCTCGAGCAGCGGTTGCAGGTAGGCGAACCGCTCGGCCAGCGCGCGAACGCCGTCGAGCAGATCCTCCCGGCCAAGCGCCTCCATCACCGTGATCATCTCGGTGAAGGAGTTGGGGTCGAAGGTGCCCTGATAGGTGGTGGGCCCGATGTGGTCGATCCGCCACCCGGCCTCGGCGAGCAACGGCCCGAAACGCTCGGGCGACAGCCCGTCCAGTTGCCAGCCGTTGACGTTGTGGCGTCCGGCCTCGAACATGTACAGCCGCGCTTGTGGTTTGGTGGCCCGGTGCAGACTTCGGGCATACCGCAGCTGGGTCTCCTCGTCGTCCTGGAACACGTGGTAGAACGCGCTGTCGACGACGGTGTCGAACCGGCCGTCGAACCCGGCGAGCTCGACCGCGTCGGCCACCTGGAAGTTCACCGTCACACCGGCTTTCGCGGCGTTGCGTTGCGCCACCGCGATCGCGGCCGGTGCCACGTCGATCCCGGTCGTGGGATAGCCCTGCGAGGCATAGTGGATCGCGTGATGCCCCGGGCCGGTGCCGGGATCGAGCACCTCACCGCGCAACGCGCCGTAAGCCACCAGCTGCTGCACCACCGGCTGCGGCCGGCCGATGTCCCAGGGCTCCGGGGGCCCGGAAGGCACAGCACCGGCGAACTCGGCGTCGCTGCTCATCGGCCCACTGTGCGTGACCGAAGTTAACGAAATCGGAACGCCGGGTTACCGGCGTCGATACCCGACCGGGGAATGGCAAGATCGCGATGTGCGTCTCTCCGTCCTCGACCTAGCCCCGGTACGCACCGACCAGTCCAGTCCTGACGCCCTGGCGGCGACCCTGCGGCTCGCGAAGCTGGTCGACGGTCTGGACTACGTCCGGTACTGGGTCGCCGAGCACCACAACCTCCCCTCGGTCGCGGCGACCAACCCGGCGGTGCTGGTCGCGATGCTCGCGACCGCGACCTCCCGGCTGCGCGTGGGCGCGGGCGGGGTGATGTTGCCCAATCATGCGCCACTGGCGGTGGCCGAACAGTTCGCGCTGCTGGAGGCCGCCTACCCCGGCCGCATCGACCTGGGCATCGGACGTGCCCCCGGTGCCGACCCGGTTACCTCGACGGTGTTGCGCGGCGGCCGCGACGACCGCGCCGTCGATCAGTTCCCCGATCACCTCGATGACGTGATCGCCCTGCTGGGGCCCGCCGGGGTGTCGGTGCGACTGCCCGATCGCGACTATGTGCTCAAGTCGACGCCGCATGCACTGACGCGGCCGCGGGTCTTCGTGCTGGGTTCCTCGGTGCAATCGGCCCGGGTCGCCGCGGCCAAGGGGCTGCCCTATGTGTTCGGCCACCACCTGTTCGGCGAGCAGACCGACGAGGCACTGGCGTGCTACCGGTCGGAGTTCGTGCCGAGCGAGCTGACCACCGAGCCGACCGCATTCCTGACCGTCAACACCGTTGTCGCCGAAACACACCAGGAGGCAACGGCTTTGATACTTCCGTACCTGCATCTGCATGCCCGGACCGCCACCGGGCAGCTGCCCGGTCCCGTGGAGCTCGTCGAAGAGGCCCAGCAGGCCACGCTCACCCCGGAGCAGCACCGTATCGCCCAAGCCGAACTGGGGCGCGCGGTGGTGGGAACGCCCGCGGAAGCGCTGGCGCAGCTGCGTGCGCTCGCCGAGCGGTTCGGCGTGGACGAACTGATGCTCAACCCGGTCGCCTCGGCCCGGCAGGGAACCGATCCCGCCGCCTCGCCGGGTCGCGAAACCACCCTGAAATTGGTGGCCGGCGCCCTGCCGCACTAGGTGAACGAAGAGTGACGCCAAAGCAACATCGGCGGGCCGCTCGGTGAATGAATCGGGTGCCGTTCCGAACGGTCGATGAACAACTGTTGACAGTCTCCGAAAAGCCCGCCTCCCGACTGTGTCTCGGGGGTCAGATCGCTTAGCGTCGGAGCTGCGCACAACCGCGCCTGCGCCTCGCAAACTTTGCGATCGCAGATCATGGACTTCGATGAGGAGCGTTCATGTCGTTCGTCACCACGCAGCCCGAGGCACTACTGGCTGCGGTCGCCAACCTGCGCGTCATCGGTTCGTCGCTGGCCGCCCACAGCGCCGCGGCCGCCAGCCCCACCACCGGTGTGGTGCCGGCCGCCGCTGACGAGGTTTCCGCGCTGACGGCAGTCCAGTTCGCCAATCACGGCCAGTCCTACCAGGCGGTGAGCGCCCAGGCCGTGGCGGTGCACGAGATGTTCGTCAACGCACTGAGCAACGGCGCAAACGCGTACGCCGCCACCGAGGCTGCCAACGCGGCCGCGGCCGGTTAGGCGACGACAATGGACTATTTGTCTTCACCGCCGGAGGTCACCTCCACACTGATCTACGCCGGGCCCGGCTCCGGGCCCATGGTGGCGGCGTCCTCGGCCTGGAGCTCGCTGGCCGCGGAGCTGAAATCCATTGCCGCCCAGTACCGGGCAGTGATCGGTCAGCTGACCTCGGAGGAATGGCTGGGGCCGGCGTCGGCGACGATGGTCACCGCGGTCACGCCCTACGTGAACTGGATGGAGCTCACCGCCGCGCAGGCCGAGCAGGCCGCCACCCAGGGCCGCGCCGCCGCGGCCGCGTACGAGACGGCACATGCTCAGACGGTGCCGCCGGTGGCCGTCTACGCGAACCGCGAGATGCTGCAGGAATTGGTCAACACCAACATCCTCGGGCAGAACACCCCGTCGATCGCGGCCACCGAGGCCGAGCACGGCGAGATGTGGGCGCAGGACACCATGGCGATGTACGGCTACCAGGCCCAGTCCAGCACGGCCACCCAGCTCAACGAGTTCGCCCCGCCGCCGAACCCGACCAACCCGGGCGGCGAGGCGGCCACAGGGAACGCGGCAACGGGGCAGGCGGCGAGGGCATCCAGCGCCTTGCAGAACCTGTTCCGCCCGATGTCGGCCGAGAGCACGGGCAGCCCCGCAGGGGACATCCTCGAAGACCCGAACTTCAAGCTGGGCGACGAGGCCATAAGCATGGCCACCGGCCAGATCACCATGCACTCGAACAACCTCTGTGCGGTCTGGCGTGGTATGAGCGGTCTGACCGGCCTGCAGAAGATGTTCGCCGATGGGGCGAAGGACGCTGCCAAGGCCGCTTCCGGAGCCGCCTCCGGAGCCGCCGGCGCGGCCTCCGGGGCCGCCTCAGGTGCCGCCAACGCCGCCTCCGGAGCCGCCTCGGGTGCCGCCAGCGCCGCCTCGGGTGCGGCCAGCTCACTCGGTGGCTTGTCGGTGCCGCCGAGCTGGACTGTTCCGTCGGCGCCGTTGAGCGGCGCCCTGGGGCCGGTGTCGGGCGGCACGTGGCAGCCGATCGGCGGTGCGGCCGGCAGCGGAATCCTCGGCAACACCCCGATGGCGCCCCCGATGGGGATGGCCGGCATGCCGGCGGGTGCCGCGGGTGCGGCCGGGGCCGGCTTCAAGGGGTTCGGCGCGCCGCGCTACGGAAGCCCGTTGACAGTCATGCCACGTCGTCCGTTCGGCGGATAGACCGAGGAAGCCCAAGTGATCGACTACGGGGCGCTGCCGCCGGAGGTCAATTCCGCACGCATGTACGTGGGAGCCGGCTCCGGTCCACTGTTGGCAGCCGCGGGGGCCTGGGACGTCCTGGCCCAAGAGTTGAGCATCACCGCTGCTGCGGTGCACATGACCATCACCGACCTGACCAGTGGTCCGTGGCGTGGACCGTCGGCCACCGCCATGGCGGCTGCCGCACTGCCCTACACCACCTGGTTCCAGACCACCGCCGCGCAAGCCGAGCAGGCGGCCCTGCAGGCCAAGGCCGCGGCGGCCGCCTACGAAGCCGCGTTCGCCATGACCGTGCCGCCGCCGGCGGTGCTGGCCAACCGGGTCCAGCTGATGACGTTGGTCGCCACCAACTTCTTCGGTCAGAACACCCCGGCGATTGCGGCCACCGAAGCCCAGTACGCGGCGATGTGGGCGCAGGACGCCGCGGCGATGTACGCCTACGCCGGTGGTTCCGCGGCCGCCACGCAACTGTCGGAGTTCACCTCGCCGCCGCAGATCACCAATCCGGCCGGGCCCGCCGAACAGGCCGCCGCGACCAGCAATGCGGCCGGGAACTCGGCGGCGACGCAGGCGCTGAACCAGTCGCTCGCCCAGGCCGGCACCGCCAGCGGGACGCCCACCACGCCGGGCACCCCGGTGCCCCCGGGCACCGCGCCGCCCGGAGAACCGGTGTCGCCGCTGACCGCGTTCCTGCAGAGGTTCGTCGATGCGATGAAGCCGCTCGACAGCATGCGGGGCAACCCGCTGCTGCCGACGCGGTACATGCATCCGGCCGGTGAAGTTTTCAAAGGCTGGCAGCACGCGGGCTCCGGCCCCGCCGGTGTGCGCACTTTCCTGGCGGACTCGGCGAAGGCCGCTGAGGAAGCGGCCAAGAGCGCCGGCTCCGCCGCTACCCGCACGTCGGGTTTCACTCCCGCGGCACCGTCCGCCGCGGTGGGCCGGGGTATCCAGCTCGGCGGGTTGTCGGTGCCGCAGAGTTGGCCCGTCGCACCGAGTGGGGCCAATCAGGCCGCGGCGACGCTGGTGTCCCGGATGGCCGCTTCCAGTGGCGCCGCGGCCTCGGAGGCCGGAGCGATGCCCCGCGGCGCCGGTATGGGCAGTATGGCCGGCCTGGCGGCGCTGCCCGCGGCCGCAGCCGGCGCCGGTGGCGGTGGCGGGCCCACCGGTTTTCGCTTCGTTCCCCGCTACGGCTACCGCCACCGCGTCATGAACCGCCCGCCCAGCGCCGGCTAACCGATCGCTGCCTGATCAACCGCGCCGCGCACCGCACGCGGCGGCAGGCCTTGACGGCAGCGGGAAACTCAGGCCGGTTTGGCGGGTTTGACGGGTTCGACGGGGTCCACGGCTCCGACGACCTCCGCCGGCGCATCGCCGAAGCGACTGGCGACCACCGGAACCCAGATCTGGGCGCCGCGCTGGGAACACTCGTTGGTGTCGACGGTGGCTACCATCGCGCCGTGCAGCACGCCCGGGATGGTCGGCGACAGCGTCAGCACCTGCGTGGTGGTGTGGGTGCCCAGCCGCCCGTCGGGCGCCATGCACGGCCCCTCCAGCTGCTGCGGCTCGGACCGCCAGGTCTCGTTGGCGTATTCGAGCACCATCTGGGTGCCGCCGTCGGGCAGCGTCGCCGCTTTCCGGTGATCCTTCTGGTCGAGCATCCTCGCCGAGGCGGTGCAGGCCTTCTCGTCGCATGACGTCCGGATCGCCCACCAGGTGCTCACGTTGGGCGGGTGCGGGTTGGGGACACCGTTGTACTTCTCCCCCGCCCGGTTGGCGTCCACCCGGTAGGTCCCGTCGAACGCCGGCGCCTTGACCGGCGGCACCACCGCGGCCGCCGGCTCGCCACCGGCGGCGGCCGTCTCCACCTGCTCGTCGGCCAACATGCGCGGGACGACGGTCGCCACCGAGCCGACCAGCACCAGCGCCAGCGGCACGACGAGGGCCGGCCGGGCCAGTGTCGCCAACCGGCTCCGCGGCGCCGGGTCCGGCACCGCTCGCGGAACACCCCGAACGACGGTGCTCGCGGCGTCGGGTGCATCCTCGGCATCCGGATCGCCCAGCCGCTCGGCGAGCGCCGCGACGAAGTCCGAACAGTTCCGGAACCGCTCGGCGGGGTCTTTGGCCAACGCCGCGGCCAGCACGTCGTCGAGTTCTTCCAGCTCGGGACGCTGCGCGCTCAGCGGCGGTGGCGGCGTGTTCAGATGGTGGCTGATGACGGTCACCGGGTTGTCGTGCTGGAACGGCGGCGTACCGGTGAGCATCTGGAAGGTGGTGGCGGCCAGCGCGTACTGGTCGGCGTATTGCAGCGCCTCGGCGCCCATCAGTTGCTCCGGCGCGGCATAGGCGATGGTGCCGATCGCCAGGTTGCTCGCGGTCAGCCCGGTGGGCCCGCTCAGTTGCCGGGCGATGCCGAAGTCGGCCAGCACGGCCGTCAGCTCGCCGGCTTCGGACTCGGTCACCAGGATGTTGCTGGGCTTGACGTCGCGGTGCACCACGCCTTGCCGGTGGGCGTAATCGAGCGCGTCGGCGATGGTCGCGACGATCGGGACCACGGCTTCCGGGGGCATACCGGCCGGAAACCTGCGGGTGATCAGCTCGGCGAGGCTCTCGCCGTCGACGTACTCCATGGCGATCCACAACCGTCCCCGGTACTCGCCACGATCGTGCACCCGCACGATGTTCGGGTGGTCCAACACCGCGGCGGCTTCGGCTTCCCGCCGGAAGCGCTCCTCGTACTCGTCGTCGGCGCTCAGCGACCGGCGAAGAACCTTCAGCGCATCACGGCGCGGGAGCCGGGGATGCTGCGCGAGGTACACCTTGCCCATCCCGCCGGCACCCAACAGTTTGAGGATGGTGTACTCAGCAAAAATAGAGCCCGCTGCCAGAGCCATGCCGCGATGGTAACGATCCCGGGTGAACGGCCGGGTGCGGCAAAGCGGCCAATCGGCAAAGAACGCGTCCAGCACACCCCGTACGCCGGGTTCATGCGGCGCTCCCAGCTTCGCCTCTCCTCCGTCGAGCCTCGCTGAACCGCTGTGTTGATGCGGCGCTCCCAGCTTCGCCCCTCCTCCGTCGAGCCTCGCTGAACCGCTGTGTTGATGCGGCGCTCCCAGCTTCGCCCCTCCTCCGTCGAGCCTCGCTGAACCGCGGTGTTGATGCGGCGCTCCCAGCTTCGCCCCTCCTCCGTCGAGCCTCGCTGAACCGCGGTGTTGATGCGGCGCTCCCAGCTTCGCCCCTCCTCCGTCGAGCCTCGCTGAACCGCCGGATACCAGCGTCGGAGCAAAACGCTGGCAGGATGAAGCCGTGACGACTTGGCCGGCACCGACCACCACCACCCCTGTCGACGCCACGGTCACCGTGCCGGGCTCGAAGTCCCAGACCAACCGGGCGCTGGTGCTGGCGGCGCTGGCGGCCGCGCGCGGTGGCGGGGTCTCTACCCTCTCCGGGGCGCTGCGCAGCCGCGACACCGACCTGATGCTCGACGCGCTGCGTGCGCTGGGCCTGCGCGTCGAGGCGGTGGCCCACCAGGTGACCGTCAGCGGCGAGATCGACCCCGAGCCGGACACCTGGTTGAACTGCGGCCTGGCCGGCACCGTACTGCGGTTCGTCCCGCCGCTGGCCGCGCTGGGCACCGCCACGGTGACCTTCGACGGCGACGAGCAGGCCCGGGCCCGGCCCATCGCTCCGCTGCTGGATGCGATGCGCGGCCTGGGCATCGCGGTCGACGGTGACACCCTGCCGTTCACGATCAAGGGCACCGGGTCGGTCACCGGCGGCACCGTGGCGATCGACGCCTCGGCGTCCTCACAATTCGTTTCGGGCCTGCTGCTGGCCGCGGCGGCGTTCGACGACGGGCTGACCGTGGTGCACACCGGCGCGTCGCTACCGTCGGCGCCGCACATCGCGATGACGGTCACGATGCTGCGCCAGGCCGGGATCGACGTCGACGACACCACCGCCAACCGCTGGCGGGTGTCGCCGGCCACCCTTCAGGCCCGGCACTGGGAGATCGAGCCGGACCTGTCCAACGCCACCCCGTTCATGGCCGCGGCCGTGGTCACCGGCGGTGAGGTGCGCATCGCCGACTGGCCGGCCCTCGGCGTCCAGCCGTCCGACACCATCATCGACATCATCGGCAGGACGGGCGCGACGGTGCGCCACAGCGATTCGCAGCTACAGGTACAGGGGCCGCCCAGCTACGGCGGGTTCGACGTCGACCTGCGAACGGTCGGCGAGCTCACGCCGACCGTCGCCGTGCTGGCCGCGCTGGCGGAGCCGGGATCGGTGTCTCGGTTGAGCGGTATCGCGCACCTGCGTGGCCACGAGACCGACCGGCTGGCGGCGTTGACCACCGAGATCAACCGGCTGGGCGGTGACGCCGTTGAGACTCCCGACGGCCTGGTCATCACCGCGGCGCCGCTGCACGGCGGAACCTGGTGCTCCTATGCCGATCACCGGATGGCCACCGCAGGGGCGATCATCGGCCTGCGGGTCCCCGACGTCGACGTGGAGGACATCGAGACCACCGGCAAGACCCTGCCCGCGTTCCCCCGGATGTGGGCGGAGATGCTGGCCGATTCGGGTTCGAGCGCTTGAAGCCCGGCGACTACGACGAGTCCGACGTCAAGGTCCGCTCCGGCCGCGGCTCCCGGCCGCGCACCAAGATCCGCCCCGAACACGCCGACGCCCGTTCGGCCATGGTGGTCAGCGTCGACCGCGGCCGCTGGGGGTGTGTGCTGGACGGCGAGCCGGATCGACAGATCACCGCGATGCGCGCCCGGGAACTGGGCCGCACCCCGATCGTTGTCGGCGATGACGTCGACGTCGTCGGCGACCTGTCCGGCCGGCCCGACACGCTGGCCCGCATCGTCCGGCGCGGTCCCCGCCGAACAGTGTTGCGCCGCACCGCTGATGACACCGATCCGACCGAGCGGGTGGTGGTCGCCAACGCCGACCAGCTGCTGATCGTGGTGGCCCTGGCCGACCCGCCGCCACGCACCGGGCTGGTCGAGCGGACGCTGATCGCCGCCTACGCCGGTGGACTGGTGCCGATTCTGTGCCTGACCAAGACGGACCTGGCCGATCCGGGGCCGTTCGCCGGCCAGTTCGCCGACCTGGATCTCACGGTGGTCACCGCAGGGCGCGACGATCCGCTGGACGCCGTGGCGCCGCTACTGCAGTCCCACATCACGGTGTTGCTGGGCCACTCCGGGGTGGGTAAATCGACGCTGGTGAATCGCCTTGTCCCGCAGGCCGGCCGAGCGGTCGGGCTGGTCACCGACATCGGCCGGGGCCGGCACACCTCCACCCAGTCGGTGGCGCTGCGGTTGGCCGGATCCGGCTGGGTGATCGACACCCCGGGCATCCGATCGTTCGGGCTGGCCCATATCGCGCCCGACGATGTGCTGATGGCGTTCTCCGATCTCGCCGATGCGATCACCGAATGCCCGCGCGGCTGTGGACATCTGGGGCCGCCGGCCGACCCTGAATGCGCCCTGGACTCGCTGAGCGGGCCCGCGGCACGGCGCGTCGCCGCGGCGCGGCACCTGCTGTCCACACTCCGCGAGGGTTAGCGCGCCACAACGAAGATCAGGCGGCCAGGCGGGCCGGCTTGTCGCGCCGCCAGCCCCGCACGGTCGAGATCGCGGTCTTGAGTCCGCGACGCCGGCCGGTCACCGGGTCGGCTCCGGTCGACGCCGGGCCCAGCTCGGCGAACATCCGCTCGCTGCGGGTCTCCGGGGCGTCATCGGCGGTGTCACGCAGGAATCGGTCCGGCAGCGACAGTTTGGCGATGGTGCGCCAGGTCTTGCCGTACTGCACCAGGAAGGGCCCTGAGGTGTAGGGCAGGTCGTAGCGCTCGCAGATCTCGCGCACCCGCACCGCGATCTCGGGGTAGCGGTTGCTGGGCAGGTCCGGGTACAGGTGGTGTTCGATCTGATGGGACAGACTGCCGCTGAAGAACCGCATCGGCTGCCCGGCGTCGATGTTGGCACTGCCCAACAGCTGCCGCAGATACCAATGGCCGCGCGTCTCGCCGACCATGTCGGTCTTGGTGAATTTCTCGGCACCGTCCGGGAAGTGGCCGCAGAAGATGATCGCGTTGGACCACACGTTGCGGATCACATTGGCGATCGCGTTGGCCTTGCATGTCGAGCCGAACGTCGCGCCGGGCGACAGCGCGGTCAGCGCCGGGAACGCGATGTAGTCCTTGAACAACTGCCGACCGGCTTTGCCGGCGAACTCCCGCAGCCGCACCAGCGTCGCCGCACGATCCGCACGACCCATGAAGATCTTGCCGATCTCCAAGTGCTGCAGGGCGACTCCCCACTCGAACCCGATCGCCAGCATGGTGTTGTAGAACAGGTTGAACAGGTTGAAGCGCTTCCAGGGCGCGTCGCGGGTGACCCGCAACAGGCCGTAGCCCACGTCGTCGTCCATCCCGAGGATGTTGGTGTACTTGTGATGCTGGAAGTTGTGGGTGAAGCGCCAGTGCTTGGACGACCCGGCCATGTCCCACTCCCAGCCGCTGGAGTGGATCTCGGGGTCGTTCATCCAGTCCCACTGACCGTGCATGACGTTGTGGCCGATCTCCATGTTCTCGATGATCTTGGCGACCCCCAGCGTCGCGGTGCCGGCCCAGCGGACCGAGCGGCGAGAGCCGGCGGCCAGCATCAGCCGGCCGGTCACCTCGAGCACCCGCTGCGCGGCGATGGTGCGACGGATATAGCGAGCGTCGCGCTCACCGCGGGATGCCTCGATGTCGCGGCGGATCTCGTCGAGCTCAGCGGCGAGATTCTCCACATCGGCGTCGCTGAGGTGCGCGAACACCTCGACGTCGGTTACCGCCATCGAACCGCCTTTCGGGCATGGATACCAAAAACCTTGACCTACGATATCGTAACCTACGTTGGCGTAGGTTACCAACGGGTAACCCTCAGACGTCCAGTTCGCAGTCGCCGGCGGCCGTCGAGATGCACGTCTGGACGCGGGTGCCCGGCTCATGATCGGCGCCGGTGCGCAGATCGCGGACCTGGCCGGCCGTCAACTCCACCACACAGGACTGGCAGATACCCATCCGGCAGCCGAACGGCATCTGCACCCCGACGCTCTCACCGGCCTCGAGCAGCGTCGTCGCCGCATCCGTCACGACGCTCTTGCCGCTGGCGGCGAAGGTGACCGTACCGCCACCGTCGGCCACCGCGGTACGCGCGAGGGTGAATCGCTCGATGTGCAGCCGGTCGGCGATCCCGGCGGCCGCCCAGATGCGCTCGGCGTCACCCAGCAGCGGCGCCGGCCCGCACGCCCAGGCCTGTCGGCCGCGCCAGTCGGGCACCTCGGCGTCCAGCGAGCCCGGGCCCGACAGGTCCAGCCGGCCTTCGGTGCGGGTGGCCCGCAACAGCAGCCGGTAGCCGGGAAACTCACGCGCCAGGGCCGCCAACTCCTCGGCGAACAGCACGTCGTCGGCGGTGGGCGCCGAGTGCAGGTGCACCACGTCGGTGATGCCGTCCCGGCGGGCCAGGGTCCGCAGCATCGACATCACCGGGGTGATGCCGGACCCGGCGGTCAAGAACAGCACCGTGGCCGGCGGCGGATCCGGCAGCACGAACTCACCCTGGGGGGCGGCCAGCCGGACCACGGTGCCCGGGGCGACCCCGTCTACCAGGTGGCTGGACAGGAATCCCTCGGGCATCGCCTTGACGGTGATCGCAATGGTGCGTGCCTCGGTCACGGGGCTGGAGGTCAGCGAGTAGGACCGCCAGCGCCAGCGGCCGTCGACCAGCAGGCCGATGCCGATGTACTGACCGGCGGTGTAGTCGAAGTGAAAACCCCAGCCCGGTTTGATGACCAGCGTCGCCGAATCGGCGGTCTCACGCCGCACCTCAAGCACCCGCCCGCGCAGCTCACGGGCCGACCACAACGGGTTGGCCAGTCGCAGGTAGTCGTCCGGCAGCAGCGGGGTGGTGATGCGTGTGGCGATGCGGCGCAACGCGTTCCAACCCGGATGGCGGTCGGCGCCGGCGACGGTCGGCCGTTTGGTGTCGCCGATGTTCGCGGTGACCGCGGAATGTTTCTTGCTCACGATGAACCTACGGTAGCGTAGCTTCGCCCGGCCGACATCAGAGCAGGTCAAGCAGGAACGGCAGCTCCTGGGTGGCGTACCAGGCCAGGTCGTGGTCCTGGGCGTCGCCGACGGTCAGCTCGGCGTCCTCGTCGCCGAGGTCGGCGTCATCGATCGCGGCCACCGCCGCGCGCACCGCCGGTTCGGCGGCCGCGTTGTCCACGTAAGCCGCGACGACGTCGCCGATCTCAACCCGCCCGGCCAGCCGCACCACGGCGGCATCGAGATCAGGCCGCGCGGCTGCGCCGTCGACCTCGGCGACCAGCACCGCCCGGCGGGTGGGCAGCGTATCGCCGTCCGGGCCTGTGCCGGCGGCACCGAGCAGCCGCAGCGAGGCCAGCGCTGCCTCGGCGAGTGCCACCTCGGCCAGTTCCTCGTCGTCGCCGTGGGCGTAGGACTCCCGCAGCGCCGGGGTCACGGCGAACGCGGTCCCGCTGACCGCCTGCAGTGATCCGTCGGCGACCAGTTGGGCCAGCATGGCCAGCGTCGCCGGGATGTACACGCGCATGAGCCCAGACCTTAGCGGTGATCGCGAGCGCGGCGAAGCCGGGCGAAGCGGGTCGCCGCCATCAAACACAGCGGCCCGGCCGGGCCGGTCATGCCTCGCCCGCCAGCGTCGCCGCGTAGTCCTCGACGTAGCGGTAGTTTCCCCGGTCGGGGCGCTGGTAACCATCGCCCGCCGCGGGCCGGTCCGGCAGTTCCACCTGTGGCAGCGCCACCTCGCGGTAGGGAATCGTCGACAGCAGGTGCGCCATCATGTTCAGCCGCGCGTGCTTCTTGATCTCGGACTCGACGACATACCAGGGGCTTGCCGGGACATCGGTGTGCGCCATCATCTCGTCACGGGCCCGCGAGTAGTCATCCCAGCGATTCACCGACTCGAGGTCCATCGGCGACAGCTTCCACTGCTTCAGCCGATCGTTGCGCCGGTTGCGAAACCGGCGCAGCTGTTCCTCCTGGGAGACCGAGAACCAGTACTTGCGCAACAGGATCCCGTCGTCGATCAGCAGTTGCTCGAACACCGGTGCCTGCTCGAGGAAGCGCGCATGCTCGTCGGCCGTGCAGAACCCCATCACCTTCTCCACGCCGGCGCGGTTGTACCAGGACCGGTCGAAGAGGGTGATCTCGCCGCGGGCCGGCAGCGCGGCGACATAACGCTGGAAGTACCACTGCCCGCGTTCACGTTCGGTGGGCGCCGGCAGGGCCGCCACGTGGACCACACGCGGGTTGAGGCTCTCGGTGATCCGCTTGATGACACCGCCTTTGCCGGCCGCGTCGCGGCCTTCGAAGATCACCACGACTCGGGCGCCGGAGCGCCGCACCCATTCTTGGAGTTTCACGAATTCGGTTTGCAAACGCAGCAATTCGGCCTGGTACACATCGTCGGCGATCCGGGCCTGCGCACCGCTCATGTGGCCGCCTCCAGCAGTTCGGCCAGCGCCTCGTCCAACAGTGCCGAGACCAGGCCGACGTCGCTCATCGACTTGCGGTCGGCGTTGACCCCGTAGTACAGCGTGCCGTTGTAGGACGTGACCCCGATAGTGAACGCCTTGTTGGGCAGCAGCGGGGGCACGCTGTAGGTCTCGAGCAGTTTGGCGCCGCAGACGTACAGCTGCCGCTGCGCGCCGGGCGCATTGGTGATCAACAGGTTGAACACCCGCCCGGAGAACCCGGCGAACGCGGTGGCGACCCGAACGCCCATCGCATGCAGCGTCGGCGGCGCGAAGCCCGACACCGTCAGAATGGTGCGGGCGTCCACCAGGCCGGTCGGCGTTGGGTGCGACTCGGTGGCGTAGGCGATCTGGGACAGTCGCACCACCGGATTGGGTTCTCCGACCGGCAGATCCACCAGGAACGGGGTGACCGCACCGATTGGCTGACCGGCGGTGTCGTACTCATGGTCGGGATACACCGACAGCGGCGCCATCGCCCGCACCGTCCGCGTCGAGGACACCGGCTCGCCGCGGGACAGCAGCCAGTTGCGCAGTGCCCCGGTGATCACGGCGAGCACGACGTCATTGATCGCGCAGCCGTAGCGGGCGCGTACCGTGCGGTAGTCCTCCAGCGCCCCGTGCGCCACCGTGAAGAGGCGGTTCTGCGACACCTGGGTGTTGAGCGGGGTGTGCGGCGCGGTGCCGCGCACCAGCGCCCGGGCGGTGTCGAATGCCTTGCGCCCCACCCAGGTCAGCGGGTCGCTGAACGTCGATCCGACCGCTTGCAGCTGGGCTCGAGGTGCCGCCACCCAGTCCCCGACCGCCCCCAGCACCAGTTCGACGGCGCCGGGCTCGCGCCGCGGAACCCAGATGTCCTCGTCGAACGGCGGCGGGCGCTGCGTCCGGTCCACCAGGACATGCCCGAGCGCCGGCGCCGCCATTCCGTTGACCAGCGCCTGATGCGACTTGATGTAGACCGCGATCCGGTTGTCGGCCAGCCCCTCGATCAGGTACAGCTCCCACAGCGGCCGGTGGCGATCCAGCGGCTGCTGCCCGAGATGGGCGATCAGCTCGTGCAGCTGGCGGTCGCTGCCCGGCGAGGGCACCGCCAGATGGCGTACGTGATAGGTGATGTCGAACTCGTGGTCGTCGACCCACACCGGCCGGGCCAGGCTCATCGTGACTTCGCGGATCTTCTGCCGGTAATACGGGATCTGCGGCAGCCGTTGCTCGACGGTGGCCAGCAGCTGCTCGTAGCTCAATCCGCCGCGCGGCCGGCGCAGGATGAACAGCGATTGCACGTACATCGGCGTGGTGGTGTTCTCCAGCCGGTAGAAGGCCGCGTCCGTCGCCGACAGCCGGTTCACCATCGCCGCCCGCCCTCCCTGCTGACTCGATTCGGCCTGGCGCGCGACACCCACCGGAACCAGAACCGGAGAAACACTGCCGCTCACGGTAGCCCGCCGCCGCAGCGCAGCGTACCCGGATACGGCCGCGCCGTGATTGTGCGATGATCGCCACACATCCTGCCACTCTCCAGCAGGGCCATCCGTCGGATCGACCGTGGAGAGCTGCCGTGACCGTGGACCCCTCCCCGCCCGTAGGCTCGACCGTCGCCCCGGTGATCGACTACGAGCCACCGGCCCGGGCGGCGACGCCGTGCCGGCCGGCACAACAGTCACCACCGCCCGGGCCCCGGCGCGGACGGGGTCAGCCCCCCGGAGTTCGGCAGGACCGGCCCCCGCGTCACCGGCTGCCGCCACCGTTGCAGTCGGCCGTGGTGTTCGCCGACGCCGCGCTGCGCCGGGTGCTGGAGGTCATCGATGGTCGCCGTTCAGCGGCGCATATGTATCCACTGCTCGCCGCCGGACTCGCCGAGTCGGTGCTGTCGGCGCGCGCAGCGGCGGCGGTCCGTGGCGGGCCGGCGACACTGCAGCGGGTGCGCGCGCGACCGGCCGGATCAGCCGAACCGGCCACGGCCGTCGAGGCGTTCGGCACCTACCGGCGCGGCCGGCGCACCCACGCGCTGGCCTGCCGTATCGAGCGGGTGGCCGCAACCGGACCCGAAAGCACGGCATGGCAGATCGTCGCCCTGCACATCGGCTGAGCGGTCCTTCGGGCTAGCCCTTTCGCGGGGTCTTCGGCTGCCGGGGCCCGCGACCCTCACGGCGGGCCGCTTCGCGCCGCGATCGACGGGACGTCGAATTGTTGGCACCGGCGGGTTGCAGGTCGCGACCGCGCCGCACCTGCGCGGAGCCGTCCTCGTCGGGCCCGGAGTACGTCAGGCCCGCGGTGCCGTCGGCGCCGTCGGCGCCATTGGCACCGTCGACTCCCTTGGCGCGCAAGCCGAACTGCGCCAACCCCTCCGGGGCGTCCACCGGTGCCACCTGCGGCTGGGTGGGCGCGGCCTCGACGGCGACGTTGAACAGGAAGCCGACCGACTCCTCCTTGAGGCCCTCGAGCATGCCGGTGAACATGTCGTAGCCCTCACGCTGGTATTCCACCAGCGGGTCGCGCTGAGCCATCGCCCGCAGCCCAATGCCCTCCTTGAGGTAGTCCATCTCGTAGAGGTGTTCACGCCACTTACGGTCCAGGACGGACAGCAGCACGCCGCGTTCCAGCTCCCGCATGGCCCCGGCACCCGCCTTGCCGTCGACCTCGGCCTCACGTGCGGCGTAAGCGTTCTCAGCGTCGGCGATCAGCGCCTCCAGCAGTTCCTCGCGGGTCAGGTCGTCGGCCTCGCCGACGTCGGCGGCGTGCAGCAGTTCGTGATAGTCGATGCCCACCGGGTACAGCGTCTTCAGCGCGGTCCACAACTGCTCCAGGTCCCAGTCCTCGGCGTAGCCCTCGGACGTGGCGCCGTTGACGTAGGCGGTGATCACGTCGACGAGCATGTCGTGGGCCTGCTCGGCCAGGTTCTCGCCGTCGAGGATGCGCCGGCGCTCGGCGTAGATCACCTTGCGCTGCTGGTTCATCACCTCGTCGTACTTCAGCACGTTCTTGCGGATCTCGAAGTTCTGCTGCTCGACCTGGGTCTGGGCGCTCTTGATCGCCCGGTTGACCATCTTGGCCTCGATCGGCACGTCGTCGGGCAGGTTGAGCCGGGTCAGCAGCGACTCCAGCGCCGCACCGTTGAACCGTCGCATCAACTCGTCGCCCAGCGACAGATAGAACCGCGACTCACCGGGGTCACCCTGCCGGCCGGACCGGCCGCGCAGCTGGTTGTCGATGCGCCGGGACTCGTGCCGCTCGGTGCCCAGCACATAGAGGCCACCGGCCTCGATCACTTCCTTGGCCTCGACGGCCGCCAATGCCTTGATCTCGCTCAGCGTCTCGTCCCAGGCGGCCTCGTACTCCTCCGGTGTCTCGACCGGGTCCAAGCCCTTCCTGCGCAGCCGCTGGTCGGCCAGGAAGTCGACGTTGCCGCCGAGCACGATGTCGGTGCCGCGGCCGGCCATGTTGGTCGCCACGGTGATCGCGCCGCGCCGGCCTGCCTCGGCGATGATGTGCGCCTCGCGCTCGTGCTGCTTGGCGTTGAGCACGTTGTGCGGGATCCGCCGCTTGGTCAGCTGTTTGGACAGGTACTCCGAGCGCTCCACGCTGGTGGTGCCGATCAGCACCGGCTGGCCCTTCTCGTACCGCTCGACGAGGTCGTCGACGACCGCGGCGAATTTGGCCTCCTCGGTCTTGTAGATGAGGTCGATCTGGTCGGTGCGCGCCATCGGCTTGTTGGTCGGGATCGGCACCACGCCCAGTTTGTAGATCTCGTGCAGCTCGGCGGCCTCGGTCTCGGCGGTGCCGGTCATCCCGGCGAGTTTGTCGTAGAGCCGGAAGTAGTTCTGCAGGGTGATGGTGGCCAGCGTCTGGTTCTCGGCCTTGATCTCCACCTGCTCCTTGGCCTCGATGGCCTGGTGCATGCCCTCGTTGTAGCGCCGTCCCACCAGCACCCGGCCGGTGAACTCGTCGACGATGAAGACTTCGCCGTTGCGGACGATGTAGTCCTTGTCGCGGTTGAACAGCTCCTTGGCCTTCAGGGCGTTGTTGAGGTAGCTGACCAGCGGCGAGTTGGCCGCCTCATAGAGGTTGTCGATCCCGAGCTGGTCCTCGACGAACTCCACCCCGAGCTCGTGCACCCCGATGGTGCGCTTGCGCAGGTCGACTTCGTAGTGGACGTCCTTCTCCATCAACGGCACGATCCGGGCGAACTCGGTGTACCAATTGGAGCTGCCGTCGGCCGGCCCGGAGATGATCAGCGGGGTGCGGGCCTCGTCGATCAGGATGGAGTCGACCTCGTCGACGATGGCGAAGTTGTGCGGGCGCTGCACCAGCTGGTCCAGCGAATGCGCCATGTTGTCACGCAGGTAGTCGAAGCCGAACTCGTTGTTGGTGCCGTAGGTGACGTCGGCGTTGTAGGCGACCCGCCGCTCGTCGGGGGTCATCGCCGACAGGATCACCCCGACCTCCAGGCCCAGGAACCGGTGCACCCGGCCCATCCACTCGCTGTCGCGTTTGGCCAGGTAGTCGTTAACGGTGACGACGTGCACGCCCTTGCCGGCGATCGCGTTGAGGTAGGCCGGAAGCACACAGGTCAGGGTCTTGCCCTCACCGGTCTTCATCTCGGCGACATTGCCGTAGTGCAGCGCGGCGCCGCCCATCAGCTGGACGTGGAACGGCCGCTGGGTCAGCACCCGCCAGGCCGCCTCGCGGGCCACCGCGAACGCCTCCGGCAGCAGGTCATCAAGGGATTCGCCGGCTTGGTGCCGCTCCCGGAACTCGTCGGTCTTGGCCCGCAGTTCGGCGTCGGTGAGGGCCTCGGCATCATCGGACAGCGTGTCGATGTAGTCGGCGACCTTCCTGAGCCGTTTGACCATCCGGCCTTCACCAAAACGCAGCAACTTGGACAGCACGGCTGGTCCCCTACTCAGTCTTCGTCTATTACGAGCGTCACCCATGGTAGGTGACGCCGCTGCGCAGCCCGGTTTTGCCGCGGCCGAGCAGTGTCGGGACGGCTTCTCCGCGGCGCCGGTCGGGGCGGCGTCAGACCAATCGGATCAGGCCGTAGTCGTAGGCGTGGCGGCGGTAGACCACCGACGGCTGGTCGGTCTCCTTGTCGTGGAACAGGAAGAAGTCGTGGCCGACCAGTTCCATCTCATACAGCGCGTCGTCGACCGACATCGGCGTGGCGGTGTGCTCCTTGGTGCGCACTATCCGGCCCGGCTCGTGATCGTGGCCGTGCCCGTCAAAGGGACGGCTGTGCGCGGAGCCGTCCCGGTCCGGTTCGGCGGTGCCGTCCCGGTTGAACGCCGTGGCCAGGAACTCCGGGTCCAGCGTCGTCGCCCCGGTCGCCTCGGCCACCGACAACGGCGTCTTGTCGCCGTAGGAGACGTTGCGGCGGTCCTTGTGGCGGCGAAGCCGGCCCTCCAGTCGGTCGATCGCGGCCTCGAACGCGGCGTAGAAGCTGTCGGCGCGGGCCTCGCCGCGGATCACCGGCCCGCGACCGTGCGCGGTGATGTCGATCTGCTGGCAGGACTTTCGCTGCCGGCGGTTGTTGGCGTGTTTGAGCTCGACGTCGAACAGTCGGATGGAGCGGTCCAGCCGCTCCAGCCGGGCCAGTTTCTGCGCGACATAGACCCGGAAGTGGTCCGGTATCTCCACGTTGCGGCCCTTGACCACGATCTCCGCGCCGGTCGACTGCTCCTGGCTGTCGTCGACGTCGACCTGCGTACGGCTGGTTTCCACGAATTGACTTGCCATACTCGACACTCTTTTCTCGTCGTCTCGACCACGTAGTGCTGCGCCTCTACGGTCCAGCGAACCCCTTGATGACGACCGTAGCCATGCCGCCGGATACGTGCCACCGGTTTGACGGACCCGTTGCCGGTTGGTTGCCGCAGCGGCATCAGGCGGCGGCGATCACCAGCGCGGCGATCACCCGAGCGCCCCCGGCGCGCAGCACCCGCGCCGACTCGGCCAGGGTGGCGCCGGTGGTGACGACGTCGTCGACGATCACGACGTCACCGCCGGCGGCGGGCAGCCGGCGGCGGTTCAGCAGCACCCGGCCGGCGATGTTGCGTTCCCGGGCGCCACTGCCCAGCCCGACCGAGTCGCGGGTCAGCGCCCGCATCCGCAGCGCGGGCACCACCGTCATCCCGGGCTGTCGCGCCGTGGCCGCGGCCGCCACCCGTCCGATCGGGTCACCGCCGCGGCGGCGGGCGGCGCTGCGCCGGGTGGGTGCGGGAATCAGCGTCAGCGGCAGGTCGACCATCCGCCAGCACACCAGCCGGTGCAGCGCCTCGGCCAGCGTCGATGCCAACGGTGTGATCAGGTCGGTGCGCCCGTGTTCCTTCAGCGCGACGATCGCCGCCCGGCGGGCTCCGGCATAGCGGCCCAGCGCGAACACCGGCACCTGCGGGTCCAGCCGCGGACTCACCAGCCGCGGCTCGTCGTCCCCGATGGCCAGCTGCGCCGCGCAACCGGGACACCATCGGGTCGCCGGGGCGCCGCAGCCACCACACTGCCGGGGCAGCACGAGGTCGAGCACAACGGTGAAACTGCCATCGCCCACCGACAACCTGGCCTGCGCCGAGGCGCTACTACGCGATGTCGTATTTCAGTGTCAAGGGGCCTTGGTCAGCAACAATGCTGACGCCGGACCCCAATACCGTGAGGTCCCTAACAGATTCACGAATTTTCCAACCCGATGCTGTTAGCGTCCCCGTCCATGACATCCGAAGCGACACAGATGGGCACGCCGACCAGCGACTCCGGCCGCGCCGAAGCATTGGTCGGCAAAGGCTGGGCCCAGGGGGTGGCCCTGGTGATGATCTTCGGATTCCTGGTGATGGGAATCTTGGCGTACCGCACCTACACCGCATCGATGCCGATGCCGGACAAGGTCGTCACCGAGACCGGCGAGCAGCTGTTCACCGGCGACGACATCACCCGCGGCCAGACGCTGTTCCAGGCCCGCGGACTGATGCAGTACGGCTCGATCCTCGGCCACGGCGCCTACCTCGGCCCGGATTACACCGCCGAATACCTGCGGTTGGCCACCGACAACGTGGCCGGCCAGTTCGAAGCACAGGGCGTACCCAACCCGCACCAGGAAGTGGTCGCGGAGTTCCGGACCAACCGCTACAACGCCGACACTTCCACGCTGGTCTTCACCGACAAACAGGCCCGCGCATTCCACGACATCCAACGCCACTACGCCGAGTACTTCGGTGAGTCCACCACCAAATACGGCCTGCTGCCGGACATGATCACCGACCCGGGCGAGATCCGCGACCTGACCGCGTTCTTCGCCTGGACCGCCTGGGCGGCGGCGGCCGAGCGGCCCGGCCACAGCTATAGCTACACCAACAACTGGCCCTCGGAGCCCCGCGTCGACAACGGCCCCACCGGATCGGTCGTGGTGTGGTCGGTGCTGTCGCTGATCGCGCTGCTCGGCGGCATCGGGATCATGTTCACCATCTACGGCCGGTGGAGCCAGAACATCGGCTGGCACGGCGCCGAGACGACCAAGCTCAGGTTCCGCCAGCCCGGCGAGGTGCCGCTGACCCGCTCGCAGCGCGCCGCGATCTGGATCTTCGCCGTGGTCGCGGTGCTGTTCTTGATCCAAACGCTGCTGGGCGGCGCCGTCGAGCACTACCGCGCGGACCTGGCGGAGTTCTACGGCATCGACCTGGCCAAGCTGCTGCCCTACAACCTGGCCCGCACCTGGCACCTGCAGTTGTCGCTGTTCTGGACCGCGGCGGCGTTCCTGGCCGGCGGGATCTTCCTGGTGCCGTTCATCACCCGCCGCGAGCCCACCAAGCAGTCGTGGCTGGTCTACGGGCTGCTCGGTGCGCTCGCGATCGTGGTCTTCGGATCCATGGCATTCGAGGCGCTGTCGATCTTCGGGATGATCGAGCCCGGCACCGCCCTCTCCCAGCAGTGGGAGTTCCTGGACCTGCCGCGGGTGTTCCAGCTGCTGCTGATCATCGGCCTGTTCTTGTGGATCTTCATCATCTGGCGCGGCATGCGCGCCAAGCTGGCGTCCACCTCGAAGCTCAATCTGCCCTGGGTGTTCTTCTTCACCGGCCTGACCATCCCGGCGTTCTACGCGGTCAGCCTGCTCGCCGGCAGCGAAACACACTTCTCGGTCGCCGACTTCTGGCGGTTCTGGATGGTGCACCTGTGGGTGGAGGACTTCCTGGAGCTGTTCACCACGGCGATGGTGGCCTATCTGTTCGTGCAGCTCGGGGTGGTGCGCGAGCGCGTCGCGCTGCTGGTGATCTTCCTCGACATCATCTTGTACTCCGCCGGCGGTGTGATCGGCACCATGCACCACCTGTACTTCTCCGGCACCCCGGTGGAGCACATGGCCCTGGGCGCGTTCTTCTCGGCCGCCGAGGTCATCCCGCTGACCTTCCTGACCGTGGAGGCGTGGGCGTTCCTGCAGCTGGGCGCTCGCCAGGAGGCCGGCGGCGAGCACAACTTCCCGGCTCGCTGGGCGGTGATGTTCCTGGTCGCGGTCGGGTTCTGGAACTTCCTGGGGGCGGGCATCTTCGGCTTCCTGATCAACCTTCCGGTGGTGTCCTACTACGAGATCGGCACCGCGCTGACCGCCAACCACGCGCACGCGGCGATGTTCGGGGTCTACGGCATGCTCGCGGTGGCGCTGGCGATGTTCGCCTTCCGCTATGTGATCCCGGCGGACAAGTGGCCCAACAAGCTGGCCCGGCTCTCGTTCTGGAGCATGAACATCGGATTGGCCTGGATGGTGTTCGTCACGCTGCTGCCGCTGGGTGTGCTGCAGCTGTTCCACTCGGTCAACGCCGGCTACTTCGAGGCGCGGTCGCTGGGCTACATCACCAAGCCGGGCAACGCCCTGCTGGAGTGGATGCGACTGCCCGGTGACTTGATCGTCATCGTCGGCGGCGTGCTGCCGTTCTGCTGGATCGCCTGGATCGCGTTGCGCAACTTCCGTTCCGGTGAGACGGTCGACGAGTTGCCGGAGCACCCGCTCTACGCCACGGTGACCGTCGGCGCGGATGCTGAAGCTTCCGAAACGCAGAGCTGACGACGATGACGATGCCGGGAGCGTGGGTGTGGCTGATGTCCGGCTACGCCCTGCTCCTGCTCGTCTTCGCGTGGGGCTTCGACGCCATGGCCAGACGGACCTCCGACCGCGCCGCGCAGTGGCGCACCGGCAGGTTCACCTACCACGACGATCACGACGCCTGGAAGTGCCCGGAGGACCAGTGGCTCTGGCCGACGTCGTTCGACCCCGACAACCGGGTGATGCGCTACCGGGCGACGCCGTCGATCTGCAACGCCTGCCCGGTCAAGGACACCTGCACCACGTCGAACCACGGCCGGGAGATCACCCGGCCGGTGGACCCGTGGCCGCATTCGGAGGCGGGCCGGTTCCATCGGGGCATCGCCTGTGCGGTAGCGGGATTCGGGGTGGTCATGCCGCTGGCGACGCTGATCGCCAACCACCGGTCCGGCGACGTCCTGGTGCTGGGTGCGACGATCCTGATCGTGCTGGCCGGCGGTGCCCCACTGGTGCGCCATCTGTGGAACACTCCGTCGAACGCCCCCGCTGAGACACCGGACCGGGCCGGCGGGCAAGCGCAGGTCGAGCAGGTCGAAGCGGCCATCGACCGGTACTCCACCCGGTGGGGCGGTTTCTCGGACAGTTCGTCGACGACCAGGACCAGGAAGGCAGTACGCAAGTGAGTGAAGGGCTCATCACCGTGGTGGTGCTCGTGATCGCGGCGCTGGCCGTGCTGGCCTACTTCTCCATTCGGGTGCTGCCGCAATACGAGCGGGGTGTCGTGTTCCGGGTCGGCCATGCCCGGCCGCTCTACCAGCCCGGTTTGCGGTTTCTGATTCCCGTGGTGGACAAGATGATCCGCGTTGACGAGCGGGTCGTGACGCTCACCATTCCCCCGCAGGAGGTGATCACCCGCGACAACGTTCCCGCCCGGGTGAACGCGGTGGTGATGTTTCAGGTGGTCGATCCGCTCAAAGCGATCCTGGCGGTCGAGAACTACGCGGTGGCCACCTCCCAGATCGCCCAGACCACGCTGCGCTCGCTGTTGGGCCGGGCCGACCTGGACACCCTGCTGGCCCACCGCGACGACCTCAACGCCGACCTGCGCACCATCATCGACAAGCAGACCGAGCCGTGGGGCGTGCAGGTCCGGGTGGTGGAGATCAAGGACGTGGAGATCCCCGAATCGATGCAGCGGGCGATGGCCCGCGAGGCGGAGGCCGAGCGGGAACGCCGGGCGAAGGTCATCAACGCCCGCGGTGAACTGCAGGCATCCGAGGAGCTGAGCCAGGCCGCCGAAACGCTGTCGCGTAACCCGGCGTCGCTGCAACTGCGTTATCTGCAAACCCTTTTGGAACTCGGCGCCGACCAGAACTCGACGGTGGTGTTCCCGCTGCCGGTGGACATCATCACGCCGTTCCTGGGCGGCGCGAGCCAGGCGCTGCGTGCTACCGGACGGGACAGCACAGCCGACTGAGTCGGTTAGCGGCGGTTAGCGGGCCACCATCCCCCGTCGGCGTGGCGGGCCTGCCCGGTGATGAAGCTGCCGGCGTGGCCAGCCGCGGTGTCGACCAGCTGCTGGATCGCCTCGACGTCGCCGAGATGCGTTGCCACCCCGATCGCCTCGGCGCCGGCCAGGCCGTGCGCCACCGACAACCCGATGCCGCGTGTACCTCCCGTCACGATGGCAGTGCGGCCGGTCAGGTCGAACAACGCGTTGAGGGCGGACCGGTCCACTGCGACCTCCTTGTCGGGGAATGCCGAAATCACTTCCGGGCGGTATCGGGGCTTTGTACCCTGTGAATCCGTGGGTTGCGCCGCTACCGTGGTCAGTGCCTGAGCGGAGAGGACGCGTTGTGGTCACAGTCTTTCTGGTCGACGACCACGAGGTGGTGCGCCGCGGCCTGATCGACCTGCTCGGCGCCGATCCCGAGCTCGACGTGGTCGGCGAGGCCGGTTCGGTCGCCGAAGCGCTGGCGCGCATCCCGGCGCTGCGCCCCGACGTGGCGGTGCTCGACGTCCGGCTGCCCGACGGCAACGGCATCGAGCTCTGCCGCGAACTGCTGTCGCGCATGCCGGAGCTGCGGTGCCTGATCCTGACCTCGTTCACCTCCGACGAGGCCATGCTCGACGCCATCCTGGCCGGCGCCAGCGGCTACATCGTCAAGGACATCAAGGGCATGGAGTTGGCCCGTGCCGTCAAAGACGTCGGCGCCGGACGCTCGCTGCTGGACAACCGCGCCGCGGCGGCGCTGATGGCCAAACTGCGTGGCGCCACCGCCAAGCCCGATCCACTGTCCGGGCTCTCGGAACAGGAGCGCACGCTGCTGAGCCTGCTCGCCGAGGGCCTGACCAACAAGCAGATCGCCGACCGGATGTTTTTGGCCGAGAAGACCGTCAAGAACTATGTGTCGCGGCTGCTGGCCAAGCTGGGGATGGAACGGCGGACCCAGGCCGCGGTGTTCGCCACCAAACTCGAGCGCTCCCGGAATGACTGACGACGGACCCGCGGACGGCCCGGACCCGCTGCGCGACACGTTATCTCAGCTGCGGTTGCGTGAGCTGCTGGTCGGTGTCCAGGACCGGGTGGAACAGATCGTAGAGGGCCGCGATCGCCTCGACGGCCTGCTGGCCGCGATGCTGGTGGTCACCTCCGGGTTGGAGCTCGACGCCACGCTGCGCTCCATCGTGCAGACCGCGACCAACCTGGTCGATGCCAAATACGGTGCGCTGGAAGTGCACGACAATGACCGCCGGATGCTGGAGTTCGTCCACGAGGGCATCGACGACGACACGTTCGCGCGGATCGGACGGCTGCCCGAGGGACTGGGCGTGGTGGGCCTGTTGATCGAGGATCCCAAACCGCTGCGGCTCGATGATCTGACCAAACATCCCTCATCGGTGGGATTTCCGTCCGGGCACCCGACCATGCGCACGTTCCTGGGGGTGCCGGTCGGGGTGCGTGACGAGGTCTTCGGCAATCTGTATCTCACCGAGAAGGCCAACGGGCTGCCGTTCAGCGAGGACGACGAGGTGCTGGTGCAGGCACTGGCCGCCGCGGCCGGGATCGCCATCGCCAACGCCCGGTTGTACGCCCAGGCCAAGGCGCGACAGTCCTGGATCGAGTCCACCCGCGACATCGCCACCGAACTGCTGTCCGGAACCGATCCGAGCACCGTGTTCCGGTTGATCGCCGAGGAAGCCGGCAAGCTCACCGGATCGGAGTCGGCGCTGGTCGCCATCCCGCTCGACGACGACACCGTCGAAGCCGAGGTCGACGAGCTTCTGGTGGTCGAAACCATCGGCGCGGTAATGGCTCCCCTCGACGGCGACACCATCCCGGTCGCCGGCAGCTCGGTCGGCGAGGCGTTCTCCCAGCGCAAGCCACGCCAGGTGGCCCGGCTTGCGCTGCCCGGGATCGACGCGACCGGTCCGGCACTGATCCTGCCGTTGCGAGCCGCCGACGCGGTGGCCGGCGTGGTGGTGGTGATGCGCCACGGCACCACCATTCCGTTCAGCGTCGAACAGCTCGACATGATGGCCGCGTTCGCCGACCAGGCCGCGCTGGCCTGGCAGTTGGCCACCTCGCAGCGCCGGATGCACGAACTCGACGTGCTCACCGACCGGGACCGGATCGCCCGCGACCTGCACGACCACGTCATCCAGCGACTGTTCGCCGTCGGGTTGTCGCTGCAGGGCACCATTCCGCGGGCCCGCGACGCCGTGGTGCGGCGCCGGCTGACCGACGCGGTCGACGACATGCAGGAGATCATCGGCGAGATCCGCACCACCATCTTCGACCTGCACGGCACCTCGGCGACGGTGACCCGGCTGCGGCAACGCCTCGACAACGCCGTCGCCCAATTCTCCGGTTCGGGCCTGCACACCACCGTTGCGTTCATCGGCCCGCTGTCGGTGGTCGAACCGGTGCTGGCCGATCACGCCGAGGCGGTGGTCTCCGAGGCCGTCAGCAATGCGGTCCGGCACGCGGGCGCCACCGAGTTGACGGTGCAGATCAAGGTCGAAGACGAGCTGGCCATCGAGGTGGCCGACAACGGCCGCGGGATGCCGGAGGTGGTCACCCCCAGTGGTCTGGCCAACCTGCGACGACGCGCCGAGCAGGCGGGCGGGACGTTCGGCATCGAGGCGGCGCCGGGCGGTGGCACGGTGGTGCGCTGGTCCGCGCCGCTGACGATATAGCCTTCGCCACCGCCGTCAGACACACACCGCGAGGTTCCCGGTTTCGGCGGTGCCGGCCGGACGATCGCCGGCGGTCAGCCATTCGACGGTGTCGTCGAGGAAGCGCCGCGGGGTCGCCGGCAGCGGGTCGGCGTTGATCGGGGCCCAGCCCACCCGCAGCAGCATCTGCGGATAGCCGCTGGTGCCGAAGACGTCGCGGCGCACCGCGGCGCGGGTTTCGGCGATCTCGAGCGGCTCGGTGACCGGGCAGCTGGCCAGCCCCAGCGCCGTCGCGGTCAACAACACCACACTGGTGGCCTCACCGGCACGCAGCTGCGCCAGCCGGTCGTCGTGCTCGGTGCCCAACGCCAGCATCACCGCGCGGTCCTCGGCCGGGCCGGCTCCGGGCGGCTGGGCCAGCAGCGGGTCGGCGAACAGCCGCCCCGGAAGCGGCGCGCCGGTGCTCGGCGCCGGAACACTGCGCGCCGGGACGCCGGCCACCGACCCGTACCGACCGCTCCACCTCGCCAGCTCGGCAAGGTAGTCGTAGTCGGTCCGGTGGGCGAAAACAGCTTGAGCCACCACGGTATTCAGCCGGTCGAGCGCGTCGATTCGGCGCAGCATCACCCCGGCGCGGGCGGCGCGGGCGCCCATCAACGCGATGTCGGCCGCCGCCACCGGCCAGCCGCTGAAGTAGCGGCGATCGGTGCGGCGCCGGGGTATCGCCGCGGCCAATGACACATTCACCTGCTCGGGGACCTGTTCGGGCAGCCGCCCGGGATCGGGCACGAACAGCTCGATCGAGGCCAGGTGGTCGGGGTGGGCCGGATCGGGCAGCCGGTGAACCCGGCAACGCCACCCCAACGCGGCCAGCGCGACCACGCAATGATGCAGCGCCGCACCGCAACTCAGGATCAGACCGCGGCCGTCGGGATCCACGCTGCGCAGGTGCAGATCGGGGTTGGCGAACAGCTCCAGTCGAGGCTGCTGTGTCACCAGCTGCACCTTCCAGCGCCACGGCTGGGAGTTGTGCACCGACGGTGCGCGGGCCGCCAGCTGCAGCGCAGTGCGAACGGTCTCCCGAACGGCCGCGGTGGCCTGGTAGCCAGCAGGCTGTTCGTCCACGGTCCGGGCCCCCTTTCGGCTGTCATGGGCCCGAGCCGAATCGGCGCCGTCTCCGAGCCCGTGACGTTTCCACGATGCCGCTGGGCGGGTGGCCCGCGACAGGGCAGGAAGGCCCTGGCTGCGAAGGACTTTGGGCCACCAGCGGCAGCGGGCTTCGCCTGGCAGAACGCGGTCTGCGGGCTTGGCCAGTTCAGCCACCCAGACGCGACGATTGCGGTGATCCTGGCGGGGCGACTGGCCGATGGCTCCAACGGGTGCCGGGCGGGCACACGCAATGGTGGGCCGGGTGCTCGTCCAGGATCCGTCGACCGCCGAGGCATCCGGTATGCCGGCGCACGCCCTGGGCCAGCCTGCGCGCCGAAGCCCGGTGGATCACGCTGGCAGGCGCTACTCGGGACTTCTGGCTCTGCCGACGCCGACTCATGCGGGCGGATCATAAAGAGCGGACGCAGGCAGGAGGTCCGCATCATGGAGCAACTGACCACACTGGACGCGGGTTTTCTGGAGGCCGAGGACTCCGACCGCCACATCAGCCTGGCGATCGGCGGGCTGGTCATCCTGGAAGGGCCGCCACCGGATTACGCCGCCCTGGTCTCCGCGTTGGGTGCGCGGATCAGCGGCTGCCGGCGGTTCGGCCAGAAACTGCAGGTGCACCCGTTCGACCTGGCGCCGCCGCAGTGGGTGGCCGATCCCGACTTCGACATGGGGCATCACCTGCGGCGGGTCGCGCTGCCGGGCCCGGGCGGCGACGCCGAACTGTTCGGCTTCGTCGCCGACCAGATGGCACGCCGGCTGGACCGGGATCGGCCGCTGTGGCACATCTGGGTGATCGAGGGGCTGACCGGCGACCGGTGGGCCATGCTGGTTAAAGTTCACCACTGTATCGGCGACGGGATCGCGACCTCGCACCTGTTCACCGGGCTCTGCGATGAAGGCGGCGACCTCGGCGGCGGGGTGGCGAGTTTCGCCGGCCACCTTCGGAGCTCGCACGAATCACATTCGGGTGAATGGCATTTCGGACTTCCCGCGGTGAACACCAGCCCTGCGGCCTGGGCCGCCGATCTGTGGAACGTGTCGACCGCGATCAGCGCCGCGGCCCTACGGGCCGCCCGCGGCACCGTCGAACTGTCCGCCGGGCTGCTGCACCAGGGCACCCCCACCTCGTTGAACGGACCGATGAGCGCGCTGCGCCGGTACAGCTCGGCGAAGGTATCGCTCGCCGACGTCCACCAGATCTGTCAGGCATTCGACGTGACCCTCAACGATGTCGCGCTGGCCGGCTTGACCGAGGCCTACCGCGGCATGCTGCACCGCCGCGGCGAACGCCCCCTGCCCGAAACGCTGCGCACGTTGGTGCCGGTGTCCACCCGCGGCGGCGACGCCGTCGACGCGACCGACAACCGGGTGTCGGTGATGCTGCCCTACCTGCCGGTGGAGGAGGACAACCCGGTGCGGCGGCTGAAACTGGTGCACGCGCGGCTGAGCCGAACCAAGCGCACCGGGCAGCGCCAGGCCGGCAGTGCGTTCGTCTCGGCGGCCAACCACATCCCGTTCCCGCTGACCGCATGGGCGGTGCGGCTGTTGACGCGGCTGCCTCAGCAGGGCGTCACCACCATCGCGACCAATGTGCCGGGTCCGTCGCAGACTCTGCACATCATGGGCCGCACCGTGCTCGACGTGCTTCCGGTGCCGCCGATCGCGCTGCAGCTGCGCACCGGGGTGGCGATGCTGAGCTACGCCGAGAGCCTGTTCTTCGGCGTACTGGCCGACTACGACACCATGCCCGACGTCGATGAATTCGCCCGCAGCATCGAGACCGCGGTGGCCCGGCTGGTTGCCGTCGCCAAGCGGCGTAACGCCAGGCGGGAACGTAGCGAACACCGGCAGCCGGTGCTGGTCGTCACCGGGTGAGCGATCCGCCGCAGCGTACCGACGCGATCAGCCCGGCAACACCGGCAGCGCGCCACCGACCATGAACGGGCCCAGCGGCGACCAGCTCTGGTCGTCCTGTGCCCGCGACGACGACAGCGCCAGCACCCCGCGCGGATCGGCCACATAGACCGTGGACGGGTCGGCGACGATCGTCGACACCGGCAGCTGCAGATTGCCGCTGGGCGCATCGGAGTTCACCCCGTCGATGTTGACGTAGGACACCGGGTGCTTGGGATCGGACCGGCTCACCACGATGTCGTCGCCGGTGCGCCAGCTCAGTGACACCACCGAGGAGCCGAGCCCGAAGCCCAGCCGGCGCGGATAGTTCAGCACGAACTGGCCGGCCGCGGTCTGCTCGACGCCGGCCAGGATCACCTGCCCCTCGATCACCATGGCGGCCCGGGTGCCGTCGCGGGACAGCTGCAGCTCGCTGATCGGGCCGGGGAACCGCGCATTGATCGCCCCGGAGTCCACCGGGATCCGGGCCGGGCGGCCCGAGGCCACCTCCTGGATCGCCCGCACCACGTAGTTGCCGTCGACCACCACCCACACCGCTTCGTCCAGCGACCAGCTGGGCCGCGACAGGGTGTGCCCCTCGGCCGCCTGCACCGCCTCACCGCCGAGGTCGCCGATCCACAGCGTGGCCTCGGGGTCGCCGGGATGCACCACCACCGACGCCACCTGACGCCCGTTGCGGGACAACGCGGCCGCCTGCTGGTCGGGTTCGCGGCCGAACGCCCCGGGCACCCGGTTGGCCTGCTGGCCGTCGAGGACCAGCAGCGAACCGCCCACCAGGGCGTGGATCCCGGCGCCGGCACCGTCGGAGGCGCCCGGGTCGGTGGTGGCCACATCGGAGGTCGTCCAGCCGTCGGGGAACCGGTCGTCGAGCGCCGCGCCGTCGGCGTTGATCACATACGGCCCCTTGATGTCCGCCCGGGCCAGCGTCCAGATCAGTTGGGCGGCAAGCAGTTGCCTGCTGTTGGGGTCGGTGGTCGAGAGGCTGTCCAGGTCGATCTTCGCGCCGCCGTAGCCCCGGCCCACCCCGCTCTTGCCACCGTCTGCGCGGGTCACCGGCCCGCGCAACCGCAACGGCGCCGCCAGCAGGTTGCGCACCCCGGCCATCTCCGGACGGGGGCCGGCGATCAGTTTGGACACCAACTCCGTCGCCAACTGGTCCGGGTCGGACACCGCCACGTACCGGGGGTCGGGAACCACCGTCTTGCCGGTGGGGTCCACGAAATACAGCGTGTTGCGCTTGTAGGTGGCCTGAAACTGCTGCCAGTCCAAAAAGACTCCGTTGGGCAGCCGGTCGATGCGCCAGCCATCGGAGGTCTTGAGCAGCTCGATCGGCTCCGGGGAGGGCAGTGCCCCCTCGGCGGTCTCGAAAACCCCCATGTCCGATAGCGAACCCAGCATGTCGGCTCGCATGGTGACCGCGACCCGGTCGGCGCTGCGGGTTTCGACGAACACCACGTTGTCGATCAGCAGCGCGCTGCCGGCGTCGTCCCAGGCGTCCGACGCCGACTGGGTGAGGAACTGCCGCGCGGCACGGTGTCGGTTGGCCGGATCGGCTGTCGCCTTGAGGAACTCGCGCAGCAGCACGTCAGGGTCCATCCCCGGGGTGGGTTTGGGCAGCACCGACGGCGGTGGCGCCTGCACCGTGCCGATCGCCTGCGGCGCCGAGTTGCTGGGCACCCCGGCGCAGCCCGCCAACACGAGCACCGCGTTCATCAGGGCGACCAGCAACGCCACCGGAGTCCGCCGGCGCATCACCCGCTCCGTTCAGCATGTTCACGCGCCCGCTGCCGGCGCTCCCGGCGCTCGGCGGCGCTCACCGGTTTCATCGGCAGCGGGCTGGTGGTGACCTTGTGGCCGCGGACCAGCGGCAGCGTGAGCCGGAAGCAGGCGCCCTTGCCGGGTTCGCCCCAGGCCTCCAGCCGGCCCTGGTGCAGTCGGGCGTCCTCGACACTGATCGCCAACCCCAGCCCGGTGCCCCCGGAGCGGCGTACCCGCGACGGGTCGGCGCGCCAGAACCGGCTGAACACCAGCTTCTCCTCCCCCGGCCGCAATCCGACCCCGTGATCGCGCACGGTGACCGCGACGGTGTCCGCGTCGGCGCCCATCCGGATCACCACCGGCTTGTGCTCGGCGTGGTCGATGGCGTTGGCGATCAGATTGCGCAGAATCCGTTCCACCCGTCGCGGATCGACCTCGGCGATCACCGGGTCGCCCGGCACGTTCACCCGGAGTTCGACGCCGGCCTCGGCGGCCAGATGACCGACGTTGTCCAGCGCGCTGTTGACCGTCGAGCGCAGGTCCACCGACTCCACCGACAGTTCGGCCACACCGGCGTCGTGCCGGGAGATCTCCAGCAGGTCGTTGAGCAGCGACTCGAACCGGTCGAGCTCGCTGACCAGCAGCTCGGTGGACCGCCGCAGCGAGGGCTCCAGGTCTTCGCTGTGATCGTGGATCAGGTCGGCCGCCATCCGCACCGTGGTCAGCGGGGTCCGCAGCTCGTGGCTGACGTCGGAGGTGAACCGGCGCTGCAGGTTGCCGAACTCCTCGAGCTGGGTGATCTGGCGCGACAGGCTCTCGGCCATGTCGTTGAACGACACCGCCAGCCGGGCCATGTCGTCTTCGCCGCGCACCGGCATCCGTTCGGACAGGTGCCCCTCGGCGAACCGTTCGGCGATCCGCGAGGCCGATCGCACCGGCAGCACCACCTGGCGCGACACCAGCAGCGCGATTCCCGCCAGCAGCACCAGCAACACCAGGCCGCCGGTGGCGATGGTGCCGCGCACCATCGAGATAGTGTTGCGCTCGCTGCCCAGCGGATAGATCAGGTAGAGCTCCAGGTTGGTGATCCGCGAGGTGGTCGGTGTCCCGATCACCAGCGCCGGGCCGGAGAACCCCTCCACGTGCACGGTGGCGTACTGGTAGCTGACCTGACCGGCCTTGACGAATTCGCGCAGTGCGGCCGGTACCTGATCCACCGGCCCGGCGCTGGTCGCCGCACGCGGGCCCTCGCCGAGCACCACCAGCACCGCGTCGAACGCGCCGGCGGTTCCGCTGCCGGATGCCGGGTCGGTCTTGCTCATCAGCGTGTTGCGGGCCAGTTGCAGGCTCGAGGTCAGCGACCGGGCCTCCTCACCGCCGACGATGCCGCCGGCCGTGATGCGGGCCCGCTCGATCTGTTCGGTGGCCGCCCGGACCTTGACGTCGAGCACCCGGTCGGTGATCTGACTGGTCAGCACGAAGCCGAGTGCCAGGATGACCGCAGCCGACAGCCCCATCGTCAGCACCACGACCCGCAGCTGCAGCGACCGGCGCCAGGCGATCTGCACCGCGCGGCGCAGCGTGTTCACGCCGAGCAGCAGCGGACCCGACCGCCGGGGGCGCCGTCTGGAGCTGAAGATCATTGGCGCTTCTCCTCAGCCTCGCTGGCGCTCGGCATCGTCGAAGACGCGGAGATCACTGGCGCCGCACCCCGGGGGGGATCACGGAGGTCCGGCCTTGTAACCCACTCCTCGAACGGTCAGCACCACGGTCGGATTCTCCGGGTCTTGCTCTACTTTGGCCCGCAGGCGCTGGACGTGCACGTTCACCAGCCGGGTGTCGGCCGGGTGCCGGTATCCCCAGACCTGTTCGAGGAGCACCTCCCGAGTAAACACCTGGCGGGGTTTGCGTGCCAGCGCCACCAGCAGGTCGAATTCCAGCGGCGTCAGGGAGATCTGCTCACCGCCGCGGCTGACCTTGTGTGCCGGCACGTCGATGTCGATGTCGGCGATCGAGAGCATCTCGGCCGGCTCGTCGTCGTTGCGGCGCAGCCGCGCGCGCACCCGGGCGACCAGCTCCTTGGGCTTGAACGGCTTCATGATGTAGTCGTCGGCACCCGACTCCAGCCCGAGCACCACGTCGACGGTGTCGGTCTTGGCGGTGAGCATCACGATCGGCACCCCGGAGTCCTTGCGCAGCACCCGGCACACGTCGATGCCGTTCATGCCGGGCAGCATCAGGTCCAGCAGCACTAGATCGGGCCGCAGCTCGTGCACCGCGGTGAGCGCCTGGGTGCCGTCGCCGACGACCGCGGTGTCGAAACCCTCCCCGCGCAGCACGATGGTGAGCATCTCGGCCAGCGAAGCGTCGTCATCGACGACGAGAATCCTTTGCCTCATGGCGTACATGGTGTCACCAGATCGAGATAAAACCCTGCTACCACACCCGCGTTTCGCAGGTTAACCGCACAGAACGTCGGCCAGCTCGGCCGGGGCGAGCGTCGGACCGGCCAACTGCCAGGGGCCGCCGAAGCCGGCGCGGGCCAACCCCCGGTACACCTCGCCGGTGCGGCGCTGCAGACCGTCGTCACGTTCGTAGCTGTCGCGGGCCCGGGCGGCGTCGCGCGTCTCGCGGTCGCGGGCACGCTGGGCGGCGAGCTCGGCGGGGACGTCCAGCAGTATCTGCCAGTCCGGCGCGGGCAGCCCGAGCCGCTCGAATTCCAGCTGCCGCACCCAGGCGACCACCCCGCCGTCGGCGTCCTGATGCAGCCGGGCGGCGCTGTAGGCGGCGTTGGAGGCCACATACCGGTCCAGGATCACCACGTCGTGGCTGGTGTGCAGGCCCGCGATCTCCTCTATGGCGCCGGCCCGGTCCAGCGCGAACAGCAACGCCATCGCGTACACCGAATCGGCCAGGTCACCGTGCTGCCCGCGCAGCGCCTCGGCGGCGACGTCGGCGGTCACCGAGCTGCCGTAGCGCGGGAACGCGCAAGTTGCCACCGATTTCCCGGCGGCTTCGAACGCCGCGCGCAACCCCTGGGTCAGGGTGTTCTTGCCGGCGCCGTCGACGCCTTCGATCGCGATCAGCATGGCGCGAGTGTGCGGTTTCGCACGCCACCTACGGTGTGTTGCGTACGAAACCGCACGGTCGACATGGAATCAGTACCGGTAGTGGTCCGGCTTGTACGGGCCTTCGACGTCGACGCCGATGTACTCGGCCTGGTCCTTGGTCAGCTTGGTCAGCGTGCCGCCCAGGGCCTCGACGTGGATGCGGGCCACCTTCTCGTCGAGGTGCTTGGGCAGCCGGTAGACCTCGTTGTCGTACTCGTCGCCCTTGGTCCACAGCTCGATCTGAGCGATCACCTGGTTGGAGAAGCTGTTGCTCATCACGAACGACGGGTGGCCGGTGGCGTTGCCCAGGTTGAGCAGCCGGCCCTCGGACAGCACGATGATCGACTTGCCGGTGTCGGGGAAGGTCCAGACGTCGACCTGCGGCTTGACGTTGTCGCGCACCGCGCCGGAAGTCTCCAGGGCGGCCATGTCGATCTCGTTGTCGAAATGACCGATGTTGCCCAGGATGGCCTGGTTCTTCATCGCCTTCATGTGCTCGAGGGTGATGATGTCCTTGTTGCCGGTGGTGGTGATGACGATGTCGGCGTCGCCGATGGCCTGCTCCACGGTCGCCACGTCGTAGCCCTCCATCAGCGCCTGCAGCGCGTTGATCGGGTCGATTTCGGTGACCGTCACCCGGGCGCCCTGGCCCTTGAGCGACTCCGCCGAGCCCTTGCCGACGTCACCGAAACCGCAGACCAGCGCCTTCTTGCCGCCGATCAGCGCGTCGGTGCCGCGGTTGATGCCGTCGATCAGCGAGTGCCGGCAACCGTACTTGTTGTCGAACTTGCTCTTGGTGACCGAGTCGTTGACGTTGATCGCCGGGAACGCCAGCTCGCCGGCGGCGGCCAGCTGGTACAGGCGCAGCACGCCGGTGGTGGTCTCCTCGGTGACGCCCTTGACCGACTCGGCGATCTTGGTCCACTTGGTCTTGTCGGTCTCGAAGCGCTCGCGCAGGGTGTTCAGGAAGACCTTCCACTCGGCCGAGTCGCCGTCCTCAGCCGGCGGGACCACGCCGGCCTTCTCGTACTGGGCGCCGCGCAGCACCATCATGGTGGCGTCGCCGCCGTCGTCGAGGATCATGTTGGCCGGCTCGCCGTCCCAGGTCAGGGCCTGCTCGGCGCACCACCAGTACTCCTCGAGGCTCTCGCCCTTCCAGGCGAACACCGGGGTGCCCTTGGGCTCCTCGACGGTGCCGTGCGGGCCGACGACGACCGCGGCGGCGGCGTGGTCCTGGGTGGAGAAGATGTTGCACGACGCCCATCGCACTTCAGCACCGAGGTCCACCAACGTCTCGATGAGCACGGCGGTCTGGATGGTCATGTGCAGCGAGCCGGTGATGCGAGCGCCCTTGAGCGGGTTGACGCCGTGGTACTCGTTGCGCAGCGCCATAAGGCCGGGCATCTCGTGCTCGGCCAGCCGGATCTCCTTGCGGCCGTAGTCGGCCAGCGACAGGTCGGCGACCTTGTAGTCGATGCCGTTACGGCTGTCTGCGGTCAAACTCATCAGTGCGCCCCCGTAGGTTCGGTGAAATCAGCTCCGCTACAAGCTACCGGCGGGAAGCCGAGTCTGCTCGAGCGGGTCAATCGACGTCAGTCAGATGTCTAGGACCCCATAGGTCTCGGCTGCCGGGGTGAACAATCGGGCCAGGTCAGCGGCCACATCGTGGTCGGCCTCCGGCGGCATCGAGACATAGCTCATGGCCAGCCGGACGATCGCCCGGGCCAGGATTCCGGCGTCCTCCTCGCTGGCCTTGACCCAGCTGTGCATGAACGACGAGGTGAGCCGTGCCGAGCAGCGGGTGATGATCGGGCCGCTGTCGGTGGTGATGATCTGCAGCAGGTCCGGCTTGGCGGCACCGGTCAGCAGCGAGATCACCAGCGGGTCGGCGGCCGAGGAGGAGAAGAAGGACCGGAATCCCTCCAGAAACGCAGCGTGGACGTCGCCGACGTTGTCGTAGATGGCGCGCTCGACAGCGTCGACGAGCCGGTCGGCCAGCCTGATCGCGTAGCCCTGCGCCAAGCCCTGACGGGAACCGAATTCGTTGTAGATGGTCTGCCGGCTGACCCCGGCCGCCTCCGCTACCGCGGCGAGTGTGATCGACGACCAGTCCCGGCTGGTCAACAGCTCCCGCATCGCATCGAGGACCGAGTCGCGCAGCAGCGCCCGGGATGCCTCGGCGTACGGGACGCGTTTCACCACCGCGAGATTAGCGGGTGTCACGCGTGGACCTGCTCGAAGTCCACCTTCTCGCGTACCGCGCAGTCCGGGCAGCACCAGTCGTCGGGCACCTGCGCCCACGGGGTGCCGGCCGGAAAGCCCTCGCGGGGCGCGCCGAGCGCCTCGTCGTAGACGTAGTCGCAGCCCGGGCAGCGGTAGCTCGCCATCACGCGGCCGCCCCTTCGTCCAGGGGCGCACCGTAGCGGGCCAGGATCTTCGCCCGCCGGCGCGGCTCGATGTTGACCCGGGTGATGTCGCCGTCGTAGTGGGCCAACACCCGGTGGTCCATCAGGGCTCGCCACAACGGCGGGAGGTAGGTCAGCCCGATGAGCGAGGCGTACCCACTGGGCAGGTTCGGCGCCTCGTCCATGCTGCGCAGCGTCTGATAGCGCCGCGTCGGGTTGGCGTGGTGGTCACTGTGCCGCTGCAGGTGGTAGAGGAACAGGTTGGTCACCAAGTGGTCGGAATTCCAGCTGTGTTCGGGTGTGCAGCGCTCGTAGCGACCGTTGGCGCGGGTCTGGCGCAGCAGGCCGTAGTGCTCGATGTAGTTCACCGACTCCAGCAGCGAGAAGCCGTAGCCGGCCTGGATGATCACGAACGGGATCAGCGCCGGGCCGAACACCGCGATCAGCACACCCCACAGCACCACCGACATCAGCCAGGCGTTGACCACGTCGTTGGACAGCCAGGTTCTCGGATCCGCCGGATTCTTGTCGAGTCGGCGCAGCCGCGCGGCCTCCAGCTGCCAGGCCGAGCGCAACCCACCGAACACGCTGCGCGGCAAGAACTCCCAGAACGTCTCGCCGAACCGGCCCGACGCGGGGTCTTCCGGAGTGGCCACCCGCACGTGGTGGCCGCGGTTGTGCTCGATGTAGAAGTGGCCGTAGCAGACCTGCGCCAGGGTGATCTTCGCCAGCCACCGCTCCAGCCGATCCTTCTTGTGACCCAGCTCGTGCGCGGTGTTGATGCCGACGCCGCCCAGGGTTCCCACCGACAACGCCAGCCCGATCTTGGCGAACCAGCTGAGAGACCCCTCGACTCCCAACCAGCTCAGATCGGTTGCGGTGAACAGGTAGGCGCCCATGACGACGCTGGCGTACTGGCACGGGATGTAGGCGTAGGTGCAGTAGCGGTAGTACCGGTCGCTCTCCAGCTGCGCCATCAGCTCGTCCGGCGGATTCTGACCGTCGGCGCCGAACCGCAGATCCAGCGCCGGCAACAGGATGTAGACCAGGATCGGCCCGATCCAGAACGGCAGCTGGGCGGCGACGTGCCAGCCGAGCCGGTTCATCACCCAGATCATCGGCAGCATGGTGAACAGCAGCGTCGGGGCGATCAGGCCCATCAGCCACAGGTAGCGCTTCTTGTCCCGCCAGACCTCCGCTGCCGCCTCGGTGCTCAAATTCCTGCCCTCCTTGTGAGTTCAACCACCGTTGCGGATGGACATTACCTCGCAGTTCGTCCGGTGTCTAGACATTTGATGCTGATTTGTACACGAACATTTGGTGCAACGGCATCCGCGCAGCCGTATAACTTTGAGTGCACAACCCACTCACGGACGGGCACGACCGCGATGATCACTGCAGGGCCGGGGGCGGATTCGCGGCCGCCCACAGCGCTGCGACTCGGCGCCCACTACGCCGCCGGGCTGGCGTTCGCGCAATTGCTCACCAGTACCGAAGCGATCGCTGTGGTGATGTCGCTGAGCGGTGAGACCCACAGCGGCACCGGTATCTGGCGCTCGGATTACGTGGTCCTGACCGTGGTGCTCGTCGCGCTCAGCACGCTCAGCGTGGCCATCGCGGGCACCGTCAGCATCGCCCCCACGCTGCGCTGGTACACCGCCGGACAACAGCCCGACGCCGCGCAGCGCCGCGCGGCCGTGCACATCGTGCGCCGGCAGTCGGCGGTCGTGTTCGGCACCTGGGTGATCGGCGGAGCGATCGGCCTGGCCACCGTGCGCTCGAGTGACGCCGGGATGATCGTGTTGCAGAGCCTGGTCGTCGTCTTCGGTGGAACCGCCACGGTGAGCACCAGCATGCTGTTCACCCACCGCACGTTTCGGCCGATCGTGGCTGCCGCCTGGCGGGAGACCGAGATCCGCGAGAACGCTCCCGGCGTGCTGCCGCGGCTGGTCACCATGTGGTTCATCACCAGCGCGCTGCCCGCGGCGGCGATCGTGGTGTTGATCGTCTGCCGCCGGATGGGGTGGGTCATCGACCGCGACGCCTCGGTGGAGATCCCGGTGCTGGTGCTGTGCCTGGTGGCGGTGCTGCTCGGGATGCGCGCCATGATCCTGGTGGCCCGCTCGATCTCCGATCCGGTCGGCGAGGTGGTGCGCGCGATGGCCCGGGTCCAGCACGGCGAGCGGGACGTCGCCGTCGGCGTCTACGAGCACTCCGAGATCGGCCGGTTGCAAACCGGGTTCAATCGCATGGTTGCCGGCCTGCGCGAACGCGACCGGCTGCGGGACCTCTTCGGCCGGCACGTCGGCCCGGAGGTGGCCCGGCTGGCGGTGGAGCGGGATCTCGCGTTGTCGGGCCAGGTGCAGGACGCGGCGATCCTGTTCATCGACCTGATGGGCTCGACCGAACTGGCGGCCACTCACCCGCCCGATGAGGTCGCCGCGGTGCTCAACGACTTCTTCCGCATCGTGGTGGCCGCCGTCGACGCGCGGCACGGCTCGATCAACAAGTTCCAGGGCGACGCGGCGCTGGCGGTGTTCGGCGCCCCGGTCGCCTCCGACGGTGCGGCCGCAGCGGCGCTGGCCACCGCGCGGACCCTGCTCACCCAGCTGCGGCGGCTGCCGTTGGTGGACTTCGGGATCGGCGTCTCGGCCGGGCCGGTGTTCGCCGGCAACATCGGCAGCGAGAACCGCTACGAGTACACCGTGGTCGGTGACGCCGTCAACGAGGCCGCGCGGCTGGCCGATCGCGCCAAGACCGTGGCCGCCCGCGCGCTGTGTTCCCAGACGGCACTGGAATGGGCCGACGACGACGAGCGGGCGCGGTGGGCGAGGCACGAGACGGCGGTGCTGCGCGGCCGTGCCGAGCCCACCGTGATGTCCATGCCGACCGGCGAGCCGATCCCGGTGCCGGCCACCGGCATGTGACCCAGCTCCCACCGTCATGTCACACTCTGGGCATGGTTTACGCGATCGCCCGACCTCAGATCGAGGGCAAGATAGCCGTCGGTGAAGACCGTCAGCTCGGCTTCGCCGAGTTCGGCGCTCCGCACGGCCGGGCGATGTTCTGGCTGCACGGCACCCCCGGCGCCCGGCGGCAGATCCCGGTCGAGGCGCGGGTCGTCGCCAAGGAGGCCGGCATCCGGCTGATCGGGGTGGACCGGCCCGGTATCGGCTCCTCGACGCCGTATCAGTACGAGACGGTGTCGCAGTTCGCCGAGGATCTGCGCAGCGTGGCCGACACGCTCGGCATCGACAAGATGGCGGTCATCGGACTGTCCGGCGGCGGCCCGTACACCCTGGCGTGCGCCGCGGCGATGCCCGAGCGGGTGGTGGCCGCCGGGATTCTGGGCGGTGTCGCCCCGGCCGTGGGCCCCGATGCCATCGACAGCAACCTGATGACACTGGCCCGGATCGCCGAGCCGGTGCTGCAGCGCGCCGGGCGCCCGATCGGCATCCTGGCCACCGGCCTGATCCGGATGATCCGGCCGGTCGCCGAACCGGCGCTGGAGCTCTACGCGCTGATCTCCCCGGAGGGCGACCGCCGGTTGCTGGCCCGGCCGGAGTTCAAGGCGATGTTCCTCGACGACCTGCTCAACGGCTCCCGCAAGCAGCTTGCCGCGCCCATCGCCGACGCCGTGTTGTTCGCCCGGTACTGGGGTTTCCGGCTCGACGAGGTGAAGGTGCCGGTGCACTGGTGGCACGGGGATGCCGACCACATCGTCCCGTTCGCCCACGGCGAGCACGCGGTCTCGCTGCTGCCCGACGCGCAGCTCTACCCGCTGCCCGGTGAGAGTCATCTGGCCGGACTGGGGCGCGCGGAGGAGATTCTGCGCACCATGTCGCAGGTCTGGGACGACGCCGAGGCGCGCTGACTCACGCCATGACCGCACCTCAATCGATCAGGGAGTTGTTCGACCAGCTCGGCCTGCAGGAGGTGCCGTCGCCCGATGACACCCTGACCATGGAGATGCCGGTCGATGAGCGGGTGGTCAACACCGCCGGCGGGCTGCAGGGCGGCTTGATCGCCACCATGGCCGACGTGGCGGCCGGGCAGCTCGCCGCCCGTAGCACCGCGTTCGGCAACGCGATCGCCACCACGGATCTGTTCATCCGGTATCTGCGGCCGATCAAGATCGGGCCCGCCCGTGCCGTCGCGGCCATCCTGCGCACCGGCCGGCGCTCGGTGGTGGTCCAGGTCGACATCTACCGCGGCAACGACGACCAGCTCGCGGCCACCGCGACGGTGAACTTCGCCGCCATCGACCCGCCGGCCTGACCTGCGGCGCGGCGCCCTGATTGCGTCACTTAGCTAAGCAACCTAATATCTGGACACATGTCCAGACAGCCAGCCGATGATGTCGAGCGCCTGCGGATCGCGCTGCTGTCTTATCGCAGCAAGGAGCACTGCGGCGGCCAGGGCGTCTACGTACGACACCTCAGCCGGGGGCTCGCCGAGCTCGGCCACCGCGTCGAGGTGTTCTCCGGGCAGCCCTACCCCGAGCGGCTCGACCCGGCGGTGCAGTTGCGCGAGGTACCGAGCCTGGACCTGTATCGCGAACCGGACCCCTTCCGGGTGCCGCGGCCCAGCGAGATCCGCAACCGCATCGACCTGCTGGAGCTGACCACCATGTGGACCGCCGGGTTCCCGGAGCCGCGCACCTTCAGCTTGCGCGCCGCCCGGCTGCTCGCCGCCCGCCGCGACGACTTCGACGTCGTCCACGACAACCAGTGCCTCGGCACGGGCCTGCTGCGGATCGCGGCGACCGGGCTGCCGGTGGTGGCCACCGTGCACCATCCGATCACCCGCGACCGGCGGCTGGACCTGGCCGCCGCGCCGTGGTGGCGCAAACCGGCGGTGCACCGCTGGTACGGATTCGCCGAGATGCAGAAGCGAGTGGCTCGCCGACTCCCCGAGCTGCTGACCGTCTCGAGCACCTCGGCCGCCGACATCGCCGCCGACTTCGAGGTGGATCCGGCTCGGCTCAGGGTGGTCCCGCTGGGGGTGGACACCCAGGTCTTCCGCCCCCGCGAGCAACCGCGGGTCGCCGGGCGCATCGTGGCGATCGCCAGCGCCGACGTGCCGCTCAAGGGGGTGGCGCATCTGCTGGCGGCGGTGGCCGAACTGCGCACCGAGCGTGACGTGGAGCTGCAGCTGGTGGCGAAGCTGGAACGGGGCGGGGTGACCGAGAAGCTCATCGCCGAACTCGGGATCGCCGACATCGTGACGGTCTCCAGCGGCCTGACCGACGCCGAACTGGCGGCGGTGCTGGCTTCTGCCGAACTGGTCTGCATCCCCTCGCTCTACGAGGGGTTCTCGCTGCCGGCGGTGGAGGCGATGGCCAGCGGCACCCCGGTGGTGGCCAGCCGGGCCGGCGCCCTGCCCGAGGTGCTCGGCGACGACGGGGTCTGCGCGCACTTGGTGCCGCCCGGCGACGCGGCGGCGCTGACGCGGGCGCTGGGCGTGCTGCTCGACGACCCCGACCGACGCCGGAGGCTCGGCGCGGCGGGCCGCCGCCGCGCCCTGGATGTCTACAGCTGGCCGGCCGTCGCCGCGGCGACCGTCGCCGTCTACCGCGACGCGATCGAACGGAGCGCCGCACCGTGTTGACCGTGGACTTCGACCGGCTGGGGATCGGAACCGGGACGACGCTGATCGACGTGGGCTGCGGCGCCGGACGGCACTCGTTCGAGGCCTACCGCCGCGGCGCCGACGTCATCGCGTTCGACCAGGATGCCGACGAGATCGACGGTGTCGCAACCATGTTCGCCGCGATGGCCGAGGCCGGGGAGGCTCCGGCGGGCGCGTCGGCCCGCGCGGTGGTCGGCGACGCCCTGGCACTGCCCTACCCCGACGGCGCCTTCGATGTCGTGATCGCCTCGGAGATCCTCGAGCACGTCCCGGCTGACGGTACCGCGATCGCCGAGCTGATCCGGGTGCTCGCCGACGGCGGCACCCTGGCGGTGAGCGTGCCCCGCTGGCTGCCCGAGCAGATCTGCTGGCTGCTCTCCGACGAGTACCACAGCAACGAGGGCGGTCACGTCCGGATCTACCGGGCGTCCGCGTTGCGCAACAAGATCACCGGCGCCGGGCTGCGATTCACCGGATCGCATCACGCCCACGGGCTGCACGCACCGTTCTGGTGGCTCAAATGCGCTGTGGGGGTCAATAATCCGGATCATCCGCTGGTGTCGGCCTATCACAAGCTGCTGGTGTGGGACATGATGTCGCGGCCGTCGGCCACCCGAGTCGCCGAGGCGGTGCTCAATCCGGTGGTCGGCAAGAGCGTCGCTATGTATTTCACCAAGGCGGACTTCACCACCACGGCGAGAACCCGTGCGCTCCGCTGAGGCCGGCGCGCCGGGCGTTCCCGGTGTGCTCACCCCGCAGCAGTGCCGCCAGACCGCGGCCTCGATCGCCGCGGTGCAGGAATCCTCCGGGGCGATTCCGTGGTCGGCCACCGGGCACACCGACCCGTGGGATCACGTCGAATGCGCGATGGCGCTGACCGCGGCCGGACTGATCGAGCCCGCCCGCGCGGCGTTCGACTGGTCGCGGGAGTCCCAGCGTGCCGACGGGTCGTGGCCGATTCAGTTGCGGGCCGGCGAGATCGAGGACGCCAACAGCGACAGCAACTTCTGCGCCTATATCGCCACCGGGGTCTGGCACCACGTACTGATCACCGGAGATCGGCCGTTCGCCGCGGCCATGTGGCCGACGGTGGCAGCCGCGATCGACTTCGTGCTGGGGCTGCAGCGGGGCTACGGGGAGATCTGCTGGGCGGCGTCACCGGCCGGCCCGGTCGGCGAGGCGTTGCTGACCGGATGCGCCAGCATCTACCACAGCATCCGCTGCGCGCTCGCCCTCGCCGACTATCTCGGTGCGCCGCAACCGGAGTGGGAGGTGGCGCTGGGACGGCTCGGGCACGCCATCACCGCCCACCCCGGCGCGTTCACCGAGAAGCCGCATCACGCGATGGACTGGTACTACCCGGTGCTCACCGGAGCACTGCGCGGCCCGGCGGCCGATGAGCGGATCGCCGCGCGGTGGGACGCCTTCGTCGTCGACGGCCTGGGTATCCGCTGCGTCGACGACCGGCCGTGGGTGACCGGCGCCGAAACCTGCGAGCTGGTGCTGACATTGGACGCGATGGGCCGGGCCGATGCGGCCCGCAACCAGCTCGCAGCGATGCAGCATCTGCGCGAGGCGGACGGATCCTATTGGACCGGCCTGGTTTTCTCCGACGGGAAACGCTGGCCGGTGGAGCGCACCACCTGGACCGGGGCCGCCGTCATCCTGGCCGCCGATGCGCTGTCGGACACCACTGCCGGCGCCGGGATCTTCCGCGGCGCCGACCTGCCCCGCGGGCTGGAAGGCGACTACGACTGCGCCTGCGCCGAACTACCGCGCTAGACGTCGTCGCCGGCAACCCCGGACGTGCGCCGCAGCACCCGCAGCGACCCCGACTCCGACACCTGCTCGAACTGCCGGCTTTCGATCGCCCGGCAATAGATCTGGTAGGGCGCCTGGCCGCCGTCGGCCGGATCCGGGAACACGTCGTGGATCACCAGCACGCCGCCCCGGTCGACCCAGCGCGCCCAGCCGTCGAAGTCCTGCTGCGCGGCCGCCTCGCTGTGGCCGCCGTCGATGAACAGCAGCTGCAGCGGGGTGCGCCAGCCCCGGGCCACCACGCTGGACTTGCCCACCACCGCCACCACGGTGTCGTCGAGGCCGGCCTGATCCAGGGTGCGCCGGAACGCCGGCAGCGTGTCGAACCGGCCGCTGTGCGGGTCGACCATGGTGACGTCGTGGTACTCCCAGCCCGGTTGATGCTCCTCGGATCCGTGATGGTGGTCAACGGTGTAGAGCACACTGTCGCGCTCGTGCGCCGCAGCGCCGAGCAGCACGGTGGATTTGCCGCAGTAGGTACCGATCTCGACCGCCACGCCGCCGTCGAGCGCATCGACCGCGGCCTGGTGAAGCGCCCGGCCCTCGTCCTCGGGCATGAAGCCGGTCACCCGGTCGGCCAGGTCGAACAGTCGCTGGGTCTCATCGGATGCCATGCAGGCAAACTACGCTAGCGTCCGCTGCGCTGTTGTAGTAGCGTCCAGACATGTGTCCAGTCCGGTGGCTCGGGAGTCGACGCGCCGTCGGCTGACGGCCAAACAGGCTGACACGGTGGAGCGGCTGAGCCGCGCCGCGATGACGGTGCTGGGCCGGGAGGGATTCTCCGGCCTGACGATTCGCATGGTGGCCGCCGAGGCCGGAATCGGCGCCGCGACCGCCTACACCTACTTCTCGTCGAAAGAGCACCTGGTCGCCGAGATCTTCTGGCGCCGGCTGGCCCTGACACCGGCCCCGACGGTCGACTCCCCCGACCGCATAATCCGGGTCGTCACCGTGCTGCGCCACATCGCGCTGCTGGTCGCCGACGAACCCGAGTTGGCCGGTGCCGTCACCGCTGCGCTGCTCGGCAGCGATCCCGACGTCGAGCATCTGCGCCGCCGGATCGGTACCGAGATCCACGACCGACTGGCCACCGCGGTGGGCCCCGGCGGCGAACCGGACCTGGTCGATTCACTGGAGCTGCTCTACTCCGGGGCGCTGGTGCGGGCCGGGATGGGGTACGGCTCCTACCAGCAGATCGCCGACCGGTTGGAGAAGTCGGCCCGGCTGCTGCTCAGCGCCGCGAGCTGAGCAGCCCGGGTATATGACCCGGGCAGTTATTGATAATGATTTTCAATAACCCGTGGTTCACAGTACTCTAAGGGCTACGCACCTCCTCGAGCCCTGCCCCGACAGTCGTTGCCCGTGCGCGCAACGCCGCGTCTGCAAAGCGAGCAATGCTGTTGTCTACCAACGCCAATCCCAGAATCTCGTCGCTGTTCCGCTACATCGAAAGCCTTCAAGGTGACCGGCCGTGGGGCAGTGTGTTGGACTCCGGCACCGGGGTGAAGTCGCTGCAGTGGATTCGGACATTACCGACCGACCGCTGGACTGCGATTACCGCGGCAGCCAGTATGGTCGACGCGACCCGCGCCACCCCGGGCGATATCAGACCACAAGACCGGCTGATGCTGGGCAACTGGATGGATGACAACCTGCTCGCCGGCGAGACCTTCGACACCGTGCTGGTTGACTATCTCGTCGGCGCGATCGAGGGCTTCGCACCTTACTGGCAGGATCGACTGTTCGAAAGGCTGCGCCCCCTGGTTGCCGACGGCGGCCGACTCTATGTCACCGGACTGGAGCCCTACGTTCAGTACCGGCCCAACACCGAAAGCGGCCATGTCATTTGGGAAATCGGCCGGGCCCGCGACGCATGTCTGCTGCTGGCCGGTGAGCGGCCCTACCGTGAGTACCCCCTCGAATGGATCCTCCGACAGCTCGAGCGGGCCGGTTTCCTTGCAGTGGAGAGTCGATACTTCCCGATACGCTACGGCGCCCGGCACGTATACGGCCAGCTCAACATGTGCCGTAATCGGCTCGAACGCTTCCATTCCCAGGCGCTCGGTAGTTCGATGCGGCAGTACATCGACGACTTGCAGTCTCGGGCGCTGGCACTGATCGAACGCGAAGGCTCCCTCAGATACGGCCGCGACTACGTGATCGCCGTTGAGCCGATGCCCTGAGCTGGCGTCATCGAGGCAGTGTCTCGAATTACACCGGGCTGACATGCCCGAGGGCTGACAAACCGGCCATGATCGCCAGAGTCGTTGGGGATTAACGCATTTCGGGCCTATGGGGCAGGCCCTAGATACTTGACTCCGGCCAGCCGGCCGGTGTGGTGTACCTGAGTCGGCCGGAGTCCTTGCAGACCTCTCTGGTCTCATACAGCCCGAACGTGTGCTCTGCCAATACATCCCAGGTAGCGCCGATCGCGCCGAACGACGGCTAGACCCACGCCCCCTTCACCCTTATTGACAATGATTTTCATTATCGATAAGGTCGTGCACAGCTTGTCCTGAGCGATTGAAAGGGATTGCGACCGAAGCGGCTCATGCCTCGGCCAGTACCTGCAGGAAGGCAGCTGCGCAAGAACGCGTCTGGCGGCGCTATCGACGGACCCCGCTGGATCAACGAGTAGGTACAACACAAATGAAGGAGCACACATGTACGGTCGCCACAACGAACGGCAGCGGGTTCGCGAGCGCCGACGTGCTACCGGTGCAGGCAGCGCCATAGGCGCCTTCTTGGCGTTCGGCCTGGGCCCGATGGCAACCGCACCGCAAGCACATGCGGATATCGACTGGTTGGTGGATTTTCTCGACATCAGCGCGACATCAGCCGATACGGCGGGCGCCGCCGATGCGGGGATCTGGATCGACGGCTTCGATTCGTCCTACAGCAACCTGCACGCCGACCTGCAAGACTTCATCACCGACCCCGGCAACACCGATCTGCTCAATCTGATCAACGGCTACGGACTCTTTGAATCCCTTTTCGGTCGGTTGTTGATCGGAAATGGGATCGACGAATTCGCCGGTACCAACACGTCGTTGTTCGGCTGGCTGCCCGGTATCGGCGACCTCGGTGACGGCGGGTTCCTCTTCGGTGACGGCGGCGCCGGCACCGACGCCAGCTATGTCGACAATCTGCTCACCGCTGCCGGGGTGGGCGGCAACGCCGGACTGATCGGCAACGGTGGCATCGGCGGCGCCGGGTTGAATGCCGACTACTACGGCGGCAACACCCTGGTCGAGGCCACGGCCGGTGGTGCCGGTGGTTCCGGCGGCTGGTTGTTCGGCGACGGCGGCGACGGCGGCGCCGGTGGTGCCGGCTGGAGCGGAATCCTCGCCGACGGGCTCAACGGCAGCATCGGGGCTGGCGGCGGCGAAGGAGGCAGTGCGTTCCTCTTCGGCAGTGGTGGTAATGGTGGTAACGGCGGTGCGGGCGGGCACGGCAGCGCGGGTGCCGGCAGCCAACTGGACCAGGTCGGAGGAAACGGCGGAAACGGTGGTGCCGGTGGTGCCGGCGGCAACGGTGGCAACGGTGGCTGGATCATCGGCGACGGTGGTGACGCCGGTGCGGGTGGTGCCGGCGGCGGTGGTGGTCTCGGGGGCTCCGGTTCAGACAGCATCGCGCACGATCATGATCACGACCACTACGTCCACGAGGCCACCGAAGGAGGCAATGGCGGTGTCGGCGGCAACGGCGGCGCTGCGGGTGCCGCCGGAGTCGCGCGCACCCTGTTCGGTTTTGGTGTGAACGGCACCGCCGGAACCCTGGGAGCCGGCGGCGACGGTGGCGCAGGCGGGAACGGTGGCAACGGTGCCGTCGACGAGGCCAGCTTCATCTCCGCGGGGGCCGCGGGCGGCGCGGGCGGCGGCGGCGGGGACGGCAGCATCGGTGGCGCCGGCGGCGCGGGCGGCAACGGCGGCGACGGCGACGTGCTAGGCGGTGCAGGCGGTGCCGGTGGCACCGGTGGCGACAGCAACACGGGCGACGGCGGCCAGGGCGGCGTCGGCGGGAACGGCGGCAGCTCGGCGGGCGAAAGCCTCACGCTGCCCGACGGCAGCGTCGTCTCTGGCGCTGCCGGCCACGGTGGAGCCGGTGGAAACGGCGGTGACAACGCGAACGGCCACGGTGTCGGTGGCGACGGCGGTGCCGGTGGTAGCGGCGGTAGCGGTGCCGTCGATGAATACGGCCAGGTTCTCGCTCCCGGTGGTGACGGTGGCGTCGGTGGCAACGGCGGCGCATCGGGGAACCTCTTGGGTGACCCGGGCGAAGCCGGCGGCGAGGCCGACGGCGCAACCGGTGGGACTGGCGGCGCCGGCGGAATCGGGCACCCGCACGACCACGACCACGACCACGACCACGACGCCGGTGGTGACCCCGGTGGTGATCCCGGTGGCGACCACGACCACGACCACGACCACGACCACGACCATTAACCCGGGGAAGACTTCGGGCGGCAGCCGGCAGGCTCGACGGTTTTGAGTCGGTGATCGATCACGCAAGCGCTCGGCTGGGGTATCCCAGCCGAGCGTTTTGCGGCTCTAACCGGCCCCGGCCCGTCGCACGCCGCATCCCAGCTCAGCGTGCGCCGGCGCGCCGGTTCTCGATGAAGTGCGGCAGCCGGAAGCGGCGCGGCTCGTGCGCGACCGGTTCCTGTTGCGCCACTCCGCCGTTCTGGGCCGCGGCGTAGGCACCGGAGTTACCGGTGACAGCCAGCACCTGGCCGCGCCAGGTGATGTCGGCCTCCCGGTAGGCTGCCACCAGCGCGCGCTCCAGCAGTTCGTCGGCCTGCTCGATCGACAGCGCCGCCAACTCGACGAATTCGCCGTCGCGGGCGTCGAGTTTCAGCGTCGTCGGGCCGGTCTCGACCAGGTCGCAGTTGGCCCGGATGCTCAGCTCGGAGTTGGCGCGGGTCAGCCCCGCCAGCGCGTAGGCGGCCAGCAGCGCGCGGCCGGCCTCATCCCCGGCGATGCCGCAGTCGAAGCGCAGTTGCCGCAGCGCGGCGAAGCTCAGCACCTGGGTGCGAATGATGCGGCCGCAGCAGACACCGGACTCGGCCGGGGCGCGCGAATCCGTCGGCGCACCGTCCACGAGCACCCCGATGATCTCGCCGGACAGCACGCCGCGGAAGCGGCTCTGGCCGGTGCCGCGGGCGGCGTCGATCGCACCGAAAACCAGGCTGCCCGGGCTCAACTCGGCCACGGCGCGGGCATTCTCGGGAGTGCTCTCGCGTGCGGCCCGGTAGGCCGGGTGGGCGATCGCCGGCTTGCCGCCGATCGAGCCGGTCAAGAAGTGGCCGTCGAAAATCCGTTGCGGCAGCTCAAGATCGGTGTAGACCGTCCGGCCGCCTTCGTAGGACACCTCCAGCCGCGGCACCCGGCCCAACACTGGATGCTGATCGCGGATGCCCTGCAGGATCGCGGCTTCCACCCGCTGGATCTGGCTCTGGTTGTCGTCGATGATCACCGACGCGGTCGGATTGCCGTCGATCAGCCGGGTCTCGTGGGCGATGGCCGACGGGCCACGTCCGGCGCGGTGGGCCGGGCTGATCGCGACATGCGGCCCGCCGGCGGGGGCCAGTTCGGTGTACACGCTCAGCGTGCTCGCACCGCCGGCCTGACAGGCCGCGGTGAGCTGCCGGTAGGAGAAGCTGGACAAAGCGATCAACCTTTCTGCTGCCGCGAGTCTGGCACAGCGGTGCGGTCCAGGTCGGGTTCGAGGTAGATCACCCGGGCTGCCGGTACCGCCCTGCGGACGTTGGCTTCGGCATCGTCGATAGTGGCGGCGACGGCGGGCAGATCCAGCTGCGGACGCAGCGCGATCTTGGCGCCCACCAGCATCTCGTCGGGGCCGAGATACAGGGTGCGGATGTGGATCAGCCGGGTGACGTTACGGGTCTGCTCCAGCGCCGCGCGGATGGCCCGGTCCTCGGCGACCGTGGCGCCCTCACCGATCAGCAGGCTGTGCATCTCGACCATCAAGAACACCGCAACGACGCCCAGCAGCACGCCGATGCCCAGGGTTGCCACGCCGTCCCATACCGGATTGCCGGTGACCACACTCAGGCCCACACCCATCAACGCCAGCACCAGGCCGATCAACGCGGCGGTGTCCTCCAGCAGCACCACCGGAAGCTCCGGGGTGCGCGAGGTGTGCAGGAACCGCAGCCAGCTGCCCTCCCCCTTGAACGGGCGCGACTCCACCACCGCGGTGCGAAAACTGAACGTCTCCATCCCGATCGCCACCACCAGGATCACGATCGCCACCACCGGCGAACTCAACTCGACCGGGTGGTGAACCTTCTTGTAGCCCTCGTACAACGCGAACATCGAACCCAGGCTGAACAGCACCAGGGCCACCACGAACGACCAGAAGTAGCGGCTGCGGCCGTATCCGAACGGATGCAGCTCATCTGGGGCCTTGGCGGCGGCCCGCTGCCCGAACAGCAGCAGCGCCTGGTTGGAGGTGTCGGCCACCGAGTGCACCGCCTCGGCGAGCATGGCGGCGCTGCCGGTGATCACGTAGCCGGTGAACTTCGCGACCGCGATCCCGGCGTTGGCCAACAGTGCCGCCAGGATCGCCCTGGTGCTACCGGAGGTGGACACTCACAGACCTATCGTCGACCGGAACAGCACGGCCTGTTGCTGGGCCAGCAGTCGGATCGGCCCGTCGTCGCTGGGCACCCAGGCCGACTCGCCCCGGCGCAGTATCAGGCTCCCCGACTTGGCGTGCACGGTGACCGAGCCCTCGGTGCACAGCAGGATCTGCGGGCCGTCATGGTGGGCCGGAGCGTCCAGCTCGTGGCCGAGGTGGGCGCCGTCCAGCGTCAACCGGGACACGGCGAACTCCTCGGCCGGGGTCTGGTAGACCACCTCGGGCCCGTCGGAGTGGATCGCCGGCCGCAGCGCCTGCTCGGTGGTCGGGGTGAAGTCCAGCACCCGCAGCAACTCGGGCACGTCGACGTGCTTGGGCGTCAGGCCGCCCCGCAGCACGTTGTCCGAGTTGGCCATCACCTCCAGCCCGACACCGTGCAGATAGGTGTGTAGGTTGCCGGCCGGCAGGAAGATGGCCTCGCCGGGCGCCAGGCTGATCCGATTGAGCAGCAGCGCCGCCAGCACGCCGGCGTCGCCCGGATAGCGCTCACCGAGTTCGAGCACGGTCTTGGCCTCGGCTGCGAATTCGCCGGCCTCCGAATGCAGGTATTGGATGGCACCCTCGAGTACCGCGGGAACCAGGACGTCGAGATCGGGCTGAGGCGCGGTGATCCAGGTGGTGAACAGCGCCCGCAGCCCGTCGGCGTCGGACTGGGCATCGGCGGGATCGAGGGCGGGGCGATCGCCGGCGGTCTGGCCGCCGAGCAGGTCGATGAACGGATCGAGATCCGATACCGCCAGCGCCCGCAGCAACTCGACGGTGCGCGCCGCGGGACGGAAGCCGGCCAGCGCCTCGAACGGCTGCAACGCCACCAGCAGTTCGGGTTTGTGGCTGGTGTCGCGGTAGTTGCGGATCGGCGAGGACACCGGAACCCCGAGCCGCTCCTCCCGCTCGTAGCCCTCGATCGCCTGCATGGCGCTGGGGTGGGCCTGCAGCGACAACGGCTCGTCGGCGGCGAGCACCTTGACCAGGAACGGCAGCCGGTCACCGAAGCGGGCGTGGGCCACCGGCCCGAGCTGGCCCTCCCAGTCGGCGGTCAAGACCTCCAGCAGCGACACCTCGCCGGTGGCGGTCTCCAGCCAGGCCGGGTCGCCGGGGTGGGCGCCCAGCCACAGCTCGGCCTCCGGATGCGCCGCCGGGACCGGCCGCCCGGTGAACTCGGCGATGGCGGTCCGCGATCCCCAGGCGTAGGTCCGTATCGCGCCGCGTAGTGGTTCCACTGTTCCCGTCAACCTCGTAAAAGTCGCACGTAGGCGGCGGCCATCTCCAGCCGCACGGCCAGCACCGCAAGCTGTTGCTCGGCCCGGCCCGGCCCGGCCGGAGCCGGCACGGCCGCCGGACCCGACGTCTCCTCGGCCGCCGCCGGTGTCAGCGGCACGTCCCCGGCGCCGATCAGGTCGACATCGTGCAGCCCGCTGATCCGGGCCGCCACCACCGTCCGCTCGGCCGACAGTGCCAAGGCCAGCACCCGCAGCCGCTCGGCAGCCGGCCCGTCGATCTGCTCGTCATGAAAAATATCAGCGGATCCGCCGGCGCCGTCCGCGGCCCGGGCGCGCAGCGCGCTCACCGCGTCGGCCAACCCGGTCGCCGCCACCGCGGTCCGCCCGATCCGCAGCATCATCGCCGACCCGTGCCGGGCCAGTGCCAGCGATGCCGCGCAGTCACCGGCCAGGGCGACGTCGCGGCCGACGATCCGGTCGGCCAGGATCTTCGCCGGGTTGGTGAACAGCTCGCGGCCGGCGCTGTTGCGCAGCGCCTCGGCATCCAGTTCGTCGGCCAGCACACCCAGGTCGATCTGCGCGGCGGGATTCCCCGGCTCCACGGCTTCGAGCACGGCAAGCCCGGCGGCCAGGTAGCGAGGCAGGCCGAACTCGTCGGGGACCCCGACCCTCGGCTCGAGCACCGCGACACGGCCGGCGGTGGCATCGCGCAACGGGCCCTGGTAGGGCGCGGCGACCACGACCCGTGCGCCGCGGCGCACCCCGGCGGAGGCCGCGGCGACCAGCGCGGGATCTCCCGGATCGTCGCCGGCGACCACCAGTACGTCCAGCGAGCCCATCCAGGCCGGGGCCTCGGCGGCCAGCACCAGCGGTTCGCGAGCCGAATCCCCCCGGGCCGCGGCCAGCAGGCTCCCCGCCGTCGCCGCCGCGCCGCGGGTCGCCACCCAGATCAGGGTGCGCGCCGGAAAGTCCCGGATGTCACCGCGCACGGTGTCCAAGGCGCCCTCGGCGACCGCGGCGGCGGTGGCGCGCACCTGCGCCCCGGCCATCGACGCGGCCCACAGCGCCCCGTCGCGGTCAGCGGCCAGCAACGCCTCGGCGTCGTCGAGGTCGACGGTGGACGAGAAGGATCCGGGGAACGCGTTCACGACCGTGACTTCTCGGCGGCGGTGACGGCCTCGACCTGTTCGGTGACCCGGGCCACCACCGCATCGACCGCGGCGGAATCGGGGGCCTCCACGTTGAGCCGCAGCAGCGGTTCGGTGTTGGAGCTGCGCAGGTTGAACCAGCTGCCTCCGCCCAGGTCGACGGTCACCCCGTCGAGATGGTCGACGGATGCCTGCTCGCCGAACGACGCGACCACGGCGTCCGCATAGGCTTGCGCGTCGACGCCGTCGGCCAGGGTGTAGTTGATCTCGCCGGAGGCCGCATAACGCTGGTAGTCGGCGGTCAGCTCCGACAGCGGCCGCTGCTGCTCGCCGAGCGCGGCCAGCACATGCAGCGCTGCGAGCATCCCCGAGTCGGCCCCCCAGAAGTCCCGGAAGTAGTAGTGCGCCGAGTGTTCCCCGCCGAAGATGGCGCCGGTCTCGGCCATCACCGCCTTGATATAGGAGTGTCCGACCCGTGACCGCAACGGCGTGCCGCCGCGCTCGGCCACCAGTTCGGCCACCGCGCGGGAGGTGATCAGGTTGTGGATCACCGTCGCTCCGGGTTCGCGGGCCAGTTCCCGGGCGGCGACCAGGCCGGTCACCGCCGACGGCGAAACCGGCTCGCCGCGCTCATCGACCACGAAGCACCGGTCGGCGTCGCCGTCGAAGGCCAGCCCGATATCGGCGCCGCTGTCGCGGACGAACGCCTGCAGATCGACCAGGTTGGCCGGGTCCAGCGGATTGGCCTCGTGGTTGGGGAAGTTCCCGTCGAGCTCGAAATACAGCGGCAGCAACGTGATCGCCGGCAGCGAGCCGAACACCGCCGGAGCGGTGTGTCCGGCCATGCCGTTGCCGGCGTCCACGGCCACCCGCAGCGGGCGCCCACCGGAGATGTCGACCAAGGAGTGCAGGAACGCCGCGTAGTCGGCCAGTACGTCGCGGTCGGAGACCGCCCCGCGGGATCCGGCCCGGCCGGCATCGGGCGCCACCCCGGCGATCAGCTCATCGCGGATCCGGTCCAGGCCGGAGTCGGCGCCGACCGGCTTGGCGCCCGCCCGGCACAGCTTGATGCCGTTGTAGGCGGCCGGATTATGGCTGGCGGTGAACATCGCCCCCGGACAGTCCAACGACCCGGAGGCGAAGTAGAGCTGATCGGTGGAGGCCAGCCCGATCCGGATCACGTCGAGGCCCTGGGCGATCACCCCCTCGGCGAACGCCGCCGACAGCGGGGGCGAACTGTCCCGCATGTCGTGGCCGATCACCACCTGCCGGGCGCCCTCGTCGGCCATCAGCCGGGCGAACGCGGCGCCGACCTCGGCGACCAGGGATTCATCGATCTCCGAACCGACCAGACCACGTACGTCGTACGCCTTGATCACACGGTGGACAGCCGCAGCGGGCCGAGACATGGACAGGGCTCCTGACGAAGTGGACTCTTGACGCTCAAGCCTAGCCCGGAACGTCCGATCAGTCCGAAGGGTCCGGCAACACGCGCAGGTGGCCGCGACGCCTGCCGTTGCTCTTGCCCGGCGGGCCGGGCGGCGCCAGTACGCCGCCGCCGGGGGTGCCCGAGGAAGCGCCCCGGGAGCCGGTATCCGCCGGCCCGGCCTGCGGATACCACCCGTTGGCCGGCGCGGCTTGGCCGGACTGGCCCTCGCGCACCGCTTCGGCGAGCGCGATCAGGTCGTCCTCCTCGGGGGACACCCACGGGCCGGGGTGACGGACCAGTTCCCAGCCGCGCGGGGCGGTGATCCGGCCGGCGTGGCTGAAACACAAATCCCACGAATGCGGCTCGGCGGCGGTCGCCAGCGGGCCCACCACGGCGGTGGAGTCCGAGTAGACGAACGTCAACGTCGCCACCGCATAGTGCGGACACCCTGGCCGACAGCAGCGGCGGGGAACCTTCACGCGGTCGAGGCTATCGTGGCGGCGCAGCCCCGGGGCGCCGGACACGCGCAAGGGGCGAAGACCCTATGCGCAACCGTTACCATCTTCTTCCGTGATCGCCACGCGTCGCCCATGGCGCGGCCGCGAACCCCGCGGGCCGCTGCTGCCGCCGACCGTGCCCGGCTGGCGCACCCGGGCCGAACGGTTCGACATGGCGGTGCTGGAGGCCTACGAGCCCATCGAGCAACGCTGGAAACAACGGCTGGCGGCGCTCGACGTCGCGGTCGACGAGATTCCCCGGATCGCCGCCAAGGATCCCGACAGTGTGCAGTGGCCCCCGGAGGTGGTCGCCGACGGGCCGATTCCGCTGGCTCGCTTGATACCTGCCGGGGTGGATGTCCGGGGTAACCCGACACGAGCACGAATATTGTTGTTCCGCAAGCCGATCGAACAACGCGCGAATGACAGCGTGGAACTCGGGGATTTATTGCACGAAATCCTGGTGGCTCAGGTCGCCACCTACTTGGATGTCGAGCCCACGGTCATCGATCCGACGATCGAGGACTAGCGGCCGACAGCGGTGTTCGACGCGCTTCAGATGATGCCGCGCTTGAGGCGACGGCGCTCACGCTCGGACAGGCCGCCCCAGATGCCGAAGCGCTCATCGTGCGCCAGCGCGTATTCCAGGCACTCGCTGCGCACCGAGCACCGCTGGCAGATCTTCTTGGCCTCGCGGGTGGACCCGCCCTTCTCCGGGAAGAAGGCCTCCGGGTCGGTCTGCGCGCACAGCGCGCGGTCCTGCCACTGCTCGTTGGTGGCCGAGGCCGGGTCGAACGGGTCGAATTCGTCGTAGTCGTCGAGCTCGGGAACCAGGCTCAGGTGTGGCCGGCTGGGCGCCGGTTCGGCCTCTGCTGGTGCCGTGAATCCGGTATTGGCATGCGGTGTCGCTCCCATTACGCCCCAAAGGTGCTCATAGGACATGCTCCGCTCCTCACCTGGTTGCGCGATTCTGATGTGTCGCCCGTATTGCGATGCTCTCCATCCCAATTCGAACATGTGATCGAATCTCGGTCTGCGACACCGGAATCGGCTGGCCAACCGGGAAATGACACTGATGTGATTAGACACGGGATGACTGGTCCGGTCAAGCCGAATGGCGAAATTCCTTACCATCTCGTGACCGATTTCGGACGTGTCCGAGACCGGCGAGTCCGTGTCATCTAGCCCACACCCCTGTTTCGGCGTGTCTTACCGGGGCCGGCTGAGCGGCCACTGTGGCGGTCCGCCACACCGGTCGCGTCCACGCCAACGGTACTGTCGTGCGCTGTGAAGGTCACGGTTCTCGTCGGCGGGGTCGGCGGCGCGAAGTTCCTGCTCGGCGTGCAGAAATTGCTGAGCCTGGGCCGGTTCGGCGAGGCCGACGCTGCGGCGCACGAGCTGACCGCGGTCGTCAACGTCGGCGACGACGCCTGGATGCACGGGGTGCGCATCTGCCCGGACCTGGACACCTGCATGTACACCCTGGGCGGCGGGGTGGACCCCGAGCGCGGCTGGGGGCACCGCGACGAGACCTGGCACGCCATGGAGGAGTTGGCCCGCTACGGGATGCAACCGGACTGGTTCGGTCTCGGCGACCGCGACCTCGCCACCCATCTGGTGCGCACCCAGGCGTTGCGCGGCGGCTACCCGCTGACGGAGGTGACCGCGGCGCTGTGCGACCGCTGGCAGCCCGGCGCAAGGCTGCTGCCGGTCACCGACGACAGCTGTGAAACCCATGTCGTGATCACCGATCCCGCCGACGACACCCAGCGTGCGATCCACTTCCAGGAGTGGTGGGTGCGCTACCGCGCCGAAGTGCCCACGCACGGATTCGGCTTCGTGGGCGCCGAGAAGGCCAGCGCGACACCGCAAGTCCTCTCAGCCATCGCCGACGCCGACATCGTGCTGCTGGCGCCGTCGAATCCGGTGGTGAGCATCGGCGCCATCCTGGCCATTCCCGGCGTCCGGGCAGCGCTGCGGTCCACCCCGGCGCCGGTCGTCGGCTACTCGCCGATCATCGCCGGAAAACCGTTGCGCGGCATGGCCGACACCTGCCTGAGCGTGATCGGCCTGGAGTCCAGCTCACACGCCGTGGGTCAGCACTACGGGTCGCGCAGCGGGACCGGAATCCTCGACTACTGGCTGGTGCACGAGGGCGAACAGACCGCCGACGAGCCGGCCGGTATCACCGTGCGCAGCGCCCCGCTGCTGATGACCGATCCGGCGGCGACGGCCGAGATGGTGCGCGTCGGGCTAGATGTCGCGGGCGTGTCACCGTGACGGGCCCCGGCGAACACGGCAGTGCCGCGAAGGTCGAGATCCTGCCGGTCACCGGCTTGGGCGAGTTCCGGCCGGGCGACGATCTGGCGGGCGCGCTGGCGCAGGCCGCGCCGTGGCTGGCCGACGGCGACATCGTGGTCGTCACCAGCAAGGTGGTGTCCAAGTGCGAGGGCCGGATCGTTCCTGCTCCCCACGACCCCGAGGCGCGTGATGCGCTGCGCCGCCAACTGGTCGAGGCCGAGGCGGTGCGCGTACTGGCCCGCAAGGGCCGCACCTGGATCACCGAGAATCGGCTCGGACTGGTGCAGGCCGCCGCCGGCGTGGACGGCTCCAACGTCGGCGCGTGCGAACTCGCGCTGCTGCCGGTCGACCCCGACGGCAGCGCCGCGACGTTGCGCGCCCGGCTGGCCGAGCAGCTCGGCGTCGACGTCGCGGTGCTGATCACCGACACGATGGGCCGCGCCTGGCGCCATGGGCAGATCGACGTCGCGATCGGGGCGTCCGGTCTGACCGTGCTCAACGGCTACGCCGGCGCCGTCGACCGGCACGGCAACGAGCTGGTCGTCACCGAGGTGGCCGTCGCCGACGAACTGGCGGCGGCCGCCGACCTGGTCAAGGGCAAGCTCACCGATGTCCCGGTGGCGGTGGTGCGCGGCGTCGTCAGTCCCGACGACGGATCCACCGCGGCCGCGCTGGTGCGCTCCGGACCCGAGGACCTGTTCTGGCTCGGCACCGCCGAGGCCATCGAGGCGGGGCGCCGGCAAGCCCAGCTGCTGCGCCGCTCGGTGCGCGCGTTCTCCGCCGAGCCGGTGCCGGCGGAGACGATCACCGACGCCATCGCCGAGGCGCTGACCGCCCCGGCACCCCACCACACCCGGCCGACGCGGTTCGTCTGGCTGCAGAGCCCGGGCGTGCGCACCCGGCTGCTCGACGCCATGGCCGACAAGTGGCGCGCCGACCTGACCGGCGACGGCAAATCCCCCGAGGCCGTCGAGGCCCGGGTCGCGCGCGGCCGGATCCTCTACGAGGCACCTGAAGTCGTCATCCCGGTGATGGTGCCCGACGGCGCCCACCACTACCCCGACGCGACCCGCACCGCCGCCGAACACACCATGTTCACCGTCGCGGTCGGTGCCGCGGTTCAGGCGCTGCTGGTGGCGCTGGCGGTGCGCGGTGTCGGCAGTTGCTGGATCGGGTCCACCATCTTCACACCGGATCTGGTACGGGCCGAACTGGATCTACCGACGGACTGGGAACCGTTGGGCGCCATCGCTATCGGATACAGCGTCGAGCCGCCCGAACCCCGGCCGCCGGCTGCCATCGATGGCCTGCTGGTGCGTCGGTGAGCACGCACGCCTCCGCCGTCGACGCGCTGACCGGTTGGACCGCACCGGATTTCGCGCAGGACGCGCTGCGCCACGCGGTGCTGGCATTTCTGGCCGCCCGCCCCGATGCGTGCGTGCGCGAATGCGTGCCCGGCCACATCACCGCCTCCGCGCTGGTGCTCGACCACACCGGTGAACACGCGCTGCTGACGCTGCACCCACGGGTCGGCCGCTGGGTGCAACTGGGCGGGCACTGCGAGGGCTCCGACGCCGACATCGTCGCCGCGGCGATGCGCGAGGCCACCGAGGAGTCCGGCATCGCCGGGCTGCGGCTCGACCCGCGACTGGCGGCCGTGCACGTGCATCCGGTGACCTGCTCGCTGGGGATCCCCACCCGGCATCTGGACCTGCAGTTCGTGGCGCACGCGCCGGCCGGGGCGCAGATCGGCATCAGCGATGAATCGGTCGACCTGCGCTGGTGGCCGGTCGACGCGCTGCCGCCGGATGCCGACGATGCGCTGCGGTATCTGGTGGGCGCAGCGAGCAACCGGCGCTGAGCCAGGCTGCGCGCCAGCACTGACTCTGCATGTACCAGACAAAAGGTCGAGTGGGATGCCTGGTGGACGCAGAGTCAAACGCAAGACGCGCAGAGTCAAACGCAAAGGGCCGTGACAAAAGCACAAGGGCACTCCCTATGGACATGCATTAACATGCATGCATGCGTACTACGGTCGAGATCACCGACGAACAGCACCGCGCGCTGAGCGCGATCGCACAGCGTCGAGGCGTGCGCGGATTCTCACTGCTGGTCCAGGAGGCGCTGGACGGTTACCTCGCAAGCTTGGACACCGACGAAGTCGATCTGCTGATCGGCCTCGAAGGCACCCTCACCGACGCCGAGGCCCAGGAAATGGAGACCCGCATCAACGACGCGAGAGCCACATGGCGGGCGTCGTAGTCGTCGACACGGATCTGGTCATCGATTTTCTGCGTGGCAAGGGCCCCGGAGTGCCGTTGGTCCGCGAGTTGGTCGCCAGCCACCGGCTGCGCGTCACCGCGATTACCGCCTTCGAGCTGCGGGTCGGTGCGGACTTCCTGGCGCGCCGCGACGACATTTTGCGGCTGGTGCGGTCGCGGACCTTCCCGCTCGACGCCCGAAGTGCGCTGCGCGCCGGCGACGTGGCCGCAGCACTACGGCGTGATGGTCAGGACATCGGAATGGCCGACTGCCTGCAGGCCGGCATCTGCTTGAACTTCGACCTGCCGTTGGCCACCCGCAACCACGAATACTTCCAAAGGGTCGACGGGTTGCGGCTGCACGAGGCTGGCTAACCGGCTCAGATGTCGCTGGAGTAGCGGATCCCGCAATCCGGGATCGACACCCCCGGCCACACCCGCGCGCCGCGCAGCAATTCGCAGCGCGCCCCGATGTCGGCGCCGTCGCCGATCACCCCGTCGCGGATCAGCGCGCGCGGCCCGATCCGGACGCCGAACCCGATGATCGAGCGTTCGATCACGCTGCCCGCTTCGACTTTCACGCCGTCGAAGATCACCGCGCCGTCCAACCGGGCGCCGGGGCCGATCTCGGCCCCGCGCCCGACGACCGTGCCGCCGATCAGCACGGTGCCCGGCGCGACCGCGGCGCCGTCGTGCACCAGCGACTCGCCGCGCCGGCCACCCAGCGCCGGCGACGGCGCGATCCCGCGCACCAGATCCGCCGAGCCGCGCACGAAGTCTTCCGGGGTGCCCATGTCGCGCCAGTAGCTGGTGTCGACGTAGCCGCAGACCTTCACCCCGTCCGACAACAATGCCGGGAACACCTCGCGCTCCACCGAGACCGCCCGGCCGCGCGGAATGCGGTCGATGACGTTACGCGACAACACGTAACAGCCGGCGTTGATCTGATCGGTCGGCGGGTCCTCGGTCTTCTCCAGGAACGCGGTGACCCGGCCGTCGTCGGTGGGCACGCACCCGAACGCGCGCGGGTCACCGACCCGCACCAGATGCAGCGTGGCCTCGGCCTCACGCTCACGGTGGTAGGCGTACAGCTCGGCCAGGTCCGCCCCGGAGAGCACATCACCGTTGAACACCATCGCGGTGTCGTGGCGCAGCTTGGGCGCGACGTTGGCGATACCGCCGCCGGTGCCCAGCGGCTCGTCCTCGGTCACGTAGTCGATCTCCAGGCCCAGCGCCGACCCGTCGCCGAACTCTTGCGAGAACACCGCCGGCTTGTAGGAGGTGCTGAGGATGACGTGCTCGATGCCGGCCGCGGCGATCCGCGACAGCAGGTGCGTCACGAAGGGCAGACCGGCGGTCGGCAGCATCGGCTTGGGCGCCGACAGCGTCAGCGGCCGCAGCCGGGTGCCCTTGCCGCCGACCAGCACGACCGCGTCGACTTGGCTGAGTGTCACGGGCGTCCCCTCGTCAGTTTGCGGCGAGCGTTGCGCACCGCCAGGTGTGAGCGCACCGCCAGTGCCCCCCGCATGGTCGCGCGCAGCGGCGCCCGCCACCACCCGGTGTGCCGGTCGGCCAGATAGGTATAGGTGCTGCGGTGGTGCGCCGCCAGGTTGGCCGCCGGGTCCTTGCCGGTGGCGTGGCCCTTCTGGTGCAGCACTTCGGCGGCCGGCACGTAGACGTTGAGCCAGCCGGCCCGGCCCACCCGGTCTCCCAGGTCCACGTCTTCCATGTAAAGGAAGTAGCGCTCGTCGAAGCCGCCGATCGCGTCGAAGGCGGCGCGGCGCACCAGCAGGCAGGCACCCGACAACCACCCCACCGGGCGTTCGCTGGGCGCCAGGCGTTCCTGCCGGTAGGCCCGCGACCACGGGTTGTTCCGCCACAGCGGACCGACGACAGCGTGCATGCCGCCGCGGATGAGGCTGGGCAGCTGCCGCGCCGAGGGGTAGACCGAGCCGTCGGGCTCGCGGATCAGCGGACCCAGCGTGGCCGCGTCCGGCCAGCGGGCGGCCGCCTCCAGCAGCGCGTCGATGCTGCCGGGCCCCCACTGCACGTCGGGATTGGCCACGATAAAAAATTCACCGCACTCATCGTTGCCGGCGAGCTTGGACACCGCCCGGTTGACCGCTCCGCCGTAGCCCAGATTCGCCCCGGTGACCAGCAGTTCCACGTTGGGATAGCGCTGCACGGCTTCCTGCGGCGCACCGTCGGTCGACCCGTTGTCGGCCATCACCACCTGCACCGGACGGTCGGTTGCCAACGACAAGGACGCCAGGAAGCGGTCCAGATGCCATCCCGGCGAATAGGTCACCGTCACCACCGGCAGGGCCTCACTCACGGCGTAGAGGTTATCTGGCCACCGCGGCGGCCAACGCATCGCGCCATGGGCGCAGCGGCGCCAGGCCGGCCCGCCCCGAGTCGACCCCCGACAACGCGGAGTAAGCCGGCCGGGCCGCCGGGCGGGGGTTGGCGGTGCTGCTGACCGGACGCACCCGGTCGGCGTCGGCGCCGAGCGCGGTGAACACCGCGCGGGCCTGTTCGTAGCGGCTCGCCGCGCCGGCGTTGGCGGCGTGCAGCAGCCGCGCGGCCGGCCACGCCTCGGCCAGCCGCAGCAGCGCATCGGCCAGATCGCCGACGTAGGTCGGTGAGCCGATCTGGTCGTCGACCACCTCCACCGTCTCGTCGGCCTCGGCGCGGGCCCGCATCACCGCGACGAAGTCCGACCCGCCGACGGCGCCGGTGTAGACCCAGGCGGTGCGCACCACCAGGGCATCCGGCGACCCCGCCAGCACCGCTTTCTCGCCGGCCAGTTTGGTGTCGCCGTAGACACTGAGCGGCCGGGTCGGATCCCCCGGCTCGTACGGGCGCGGCGGGGCGCCGCCGAAGTCGCCGTCGAAGACGTAGTCGGTGGAGATGTGGATCAGCCGCGCGCCGGCCCGGGCGCAGGCGGCGGCCAGGTGGCCCGGCCCCGCCGCGTTGACGGCGTGGGCGCGCTCAGGGTCGGTCTCGGCGGCGTCGACGGCGGTATAGGCGGCACAGTTGACCAGCAGGTCACCGGCGCGCAGGTCGACGGCGTCGACGGCGCCGGGATCGGTGATGTCGCACTGCGCCGAGGACAGTGCCAGCACGTCTCGGCCCGCCTCGGCGGCGCGCCCGGTCAGGAACCGGCCGAGCTGGCCGCGGGCTCCGGTGATCACGATCCGCTGCAGTGCGCCCATGACCGGAGAGTCTGGCACGCCGACCGCGGCTACCGCCGATACAGCTGTGACACAAGTAGCCTGATGTGATGCCTGCGCAACGTGTGATTCGTGTGATCGCGACCGTGGCAGCCGTCGTCATCGTGCTGGGAACCGGGGTGGCCTGGAGCCAGGTCCGCTCCTTCGAGGACGGCATCTTCCACGTCGCGTCGCTGGCCCTGGGCCAAGGCGGATCCGACGGCGCGGTCGACATCCTGCTGGTCGGGATGGACAGCCGCACCGACGCCCATGGCAACCCGCTGACGCCCGAGGAGCTGGCGGCGCTGCGGGTCGGCGACGATGACGCCACCAACACCGACACCATCATCCTGGTCCGCATCCCCAACAACGGGAAGTCGGCCACCGCGATCTCGATCCCCCGCGACTCCTACGTGGCGGCACCCGGGCTGGACAAAACCAAGATCAACGGCGTCTATGGCGCCACCCGGCTGGAGACCGCCGACGCGCTGGTCGAAACCGGGATGGACCCGGTCCAGGCCCAGGCCCGCGGCACCCAGGCCGGCCGGGAGGCGCTGATCCAGACCGTGGCCGAGTTGACCGGGGTCACCGTCGACCACTACGCCGAGATCGGTCTACTGGGCTTCTCGCTGATCACCGACGCGCTCGGCGGCGTCGACGTCTGCCTGCGGGAGCCGGTGTACGAAGAACTCTCCGGCGCGGATTTCCCGGCCGGCTGGCAGCGGCTCGGCGGCGCCCAGGCGCTCAGCTTCGTGCGGCAGCGCCACGAGCTGCCACACGGCGACTTGGACCGGGTGCGCCGCCAGCAGGCGGTGATGGCGTCGCTGGCCCACAAGGTCATCTCCGGCAAGACGCTGTCGAGCCCGGCCACGCTGTCGCGGCTGCAGGCGGCGGTGCAGCGGTCGGTGGTGCTGTCAGAGGGCTGGGACGTGCTGGATTTCATCACCAAGCTGCAGGATCTGGCGGGCGGCAAGGTCGCGTTCGCCACCATCCCGGTGCTCGAGGAATCCGGCTGGAGCGACGACGGCATGCAGAGTGTGGTGCGGGTCGATCCGGGCCAGGTGGCCGACTGGGTGGACGGGCTGCTGCATGACCAGGACGAGGGCAAGACCGAGCAGCTGGCATACGAACCGGAGCACACCACCGCCAGCGTCTACAACGACACCGACATCAACGGCTTGGCCGCCGCGGTCTCGGGAGTGCTGCGGGCCAAGGGATTCGGCACCGGCGCGGTCGGCAACAACGAGGCCGCCCATGTGCCCGCCAGCCAGGTGCAGGCCGCCGATACCGACGATCCCGGCGCGCAGGCGGTGGCCAAGGACCTCGGCGGGTTGCCGGTGGTGTCCAACGAGTCGGTGCCCGCCGGCGCGGTGCGCGTCGTGCTGGCCGACGACTACACCGGACCGGGCTCGGGCCTGGGCGGCGGGGGCTACGCCGAGGTGGCCGGCATCTCCGGCGCCGAAGACGGCGGCGTGAGCGAAATCCCGCCCCCGTCACCGATTCTGACCGCGGGTTCCGGCGACCCGCAATGCGTGAACTAACGTCGCTGAGGTGACCAACCTCAGCTCGGCGATCCTTGATCCGATCATGCGCGCCGATCCGGCGGGACCACGGATCACTTACTACGACGACGCCACCGGCGAACGCATCGAGTTGTCGGCGGCGACGCTGGCGAACTGGGCCGCCAAGACCGGCAACCTGCTGCGTGACGAACTCGGCGCCGGTCCGGGCGCCCGGGTGGCGGTATTGCTGCCGGCGCACTGGCAGACCGCGGCGGTGCTGTTCGGCGCCTGGTGGATCGGGGCCGAAGTACTGCTCGGCGACGCAGCACCGGACGCCGACATCGCGCTATGCACCGCCGACCGGCTCGATGAGGCCGACGCGGCGGTGGCCGCCACCGGCGGCGAAGTGGTGGTGGCGTCCCTGGACCCGTTCGGTAAGCCGGCACCGGACCTGCCGGTGGGTGTCACCGACTATGCGACGGCGGTGCGGGTGCACGGCGACCACCTCGACCCCGAGCGCTCCCCCGGCACGGCGCTGGCCGGATCGTCCGCCGACGAGGTGCTGGCGCTATGTGAGAAATCCGCGGCCGCAACCGGTTTGACGGCTGCCGATCGGGTGTGGTCGGCCAACGGCTGGCAGACGCCGGCCCGGCTGATCGACAACATGCTGGCGGTCTTCGCCGTGGGCGCCTCGCTGGTGCAGGTCGGCAATCCGGACCCGGACGTCCAAGCACGCCGCCGGGAAAGCGAGAAGGTGACCCGCGCCCTGGGCTGACCCGGCGGCAGGCCCGGTTCGGCGGCCTGGCATTCATGCATAAATGCTTATATGCTGATGCTCCTACCGGCGAGAACCAGGATCTGAAGGGGATGACTCATGGCGGTACAGGGACTGCTGGCGAAAGCGGCGACCACGGTGTTCACCGGGCTGGTCGGCGTGAGCGCCTACGAGGTGGTGCGCAAGGCGCTGGAGAAGGCTCCGCTGCACGAAGCCGCGGTGACCGCCACCGAGTGGAGCCTGCGCGGCACCCGGCGGGCCGAAGAGGTCGCCGAGTCGGCACGGCTGAAGGTGGCCGACGTGGTGGCCGAGGCACGCGAACGCATCGGCGAGGAGGCCACCCCGCCGGCGGTGGCCGTCGCACACGACCACGACCATTGATCGCGGCGACGTGAGCGCCGCCAACAGCGCAGAGCTGATCGTCGTCTCCGACGCCGCCGGCCGGATGCGGGTGCGCACCCCCTGGGTCCGCGGCGACTCGCGACGCGCGGTGGCAGTCGAGGAGACGGCCGGCCGGGTCAACGGGGTGCGCACCGTGCACGCCTACCCGCGCACCGGCTCGGTGGTGGTCTGGTATTCCCCCCAGCGCTGCGACACCGATGCGATCCTGGCCGCCATCCGCGACGCGGCCGACGTCGCGGCCGACCTCATCCCGGCCCGCACGCCGCGGTCGGCGGATATCCGCAACACCGACGTGCTGCGCATGGTGATCGGCGGCACCGCGCTGGCGATGCTGGGCCTGCGCCGCTACGCGTTCGCCCGGCCACCGCTGCTCGGGCCGAGCGGCCAACTGGTCGCCACCGGCGCGACGGTCTTCATGGGCTATCCGTTCCTGCGCGGCGCGCTGCGCTCGATCCGATCCGGACGCGCCGGCACCGACGCGCTGGTGACCGCCGCGACCATCGCCAGCCTGGTACTGCGCGAGAACGTGGTGGCACTCACCGTGCTGTGGCTGCTCAACATCGGCGAGTACCTGCAGGACCTGACGCTGCGGCGCACCCGGCGCGCGATCTCGGATCTGTTGCGCGGCAGTCAGGACACCGCCTGGGTGCGTTTGGGCCAAGGGCCCCCGGAAAATCCGGAATACACGGAGGTGCAGGTACCGATCGACACGGTGCAGCTCGGCGACGAGGTCATCGTCCACGACCACGTCGCGATCCCGGTCGACGGCGAGGTCATCGACGGCGAGGCCATCGTCGACCAGTCGGCGATCACCGGCGAGACCCTGCCGGTCAGCGTGATCGCCGGGACGGCGGTGCACGCCGGGTCGGTGGTGGTGCGCGGCCGCGTGGTGGTGCGCGCCACCGCGGTCGGCAGCCAGACCGTGATCGGCCGGATCATCAGCCGCGTCGAGGAGGCCCAGCACGACCGCGCCCCGATCCAGACCGTCGGCGAGAACTTCTCCCGCCGTTTCGTGCCGGCCTCGTTCATCCTGTCGGCGTTCACCCTGCTGGTGACCGGCGACGTCCGCCGCGCGATGACGATGCTGCTGATCGCCTGCCCGTGCGCGGTCGGGCTGGCCACACCGACGGCGATCAGCGCGGCGATCGGCAACGGCGCCCGGCGCGGGATCCTGATCAAGGGCGGCTCGCACCTCGAACAGGCCGGCCGGGTCGACGCCATCGTGTTCGACAAGACCGGGACACTCACGGTGGGCCGCCCGGTGGTGACGAACATCGTTGCCATCCACAAGGATTGGGAGCCCGAGCAGGTGCTCGCCTACGCCGCCAGTTCGGAGCTGCACTCGCGGCACCCGCTGGCCGAGGCGGTGATCCGCTCCACTGAGGAGCGCCACATCGTGATCCCGCCGCACGAGGAGTGCGAAGTCCTGGTAGGGCTGGGCATCCGCACCTGGGCCGACGGGCGCACCCTGCTGCTGGGCAGCCCGAATCTGCTGCGCGCCGAGAAGGTCCGCATCTCGAAGAAGGCGGCGGGCTGGGTCACCAAGTTGCGCGCCCAGGCCGAGACCCCGTTGCTGCTGGCCGTCGACGGCACCCTGGTCGGGCTGATCAGCCTGCGCGACGAGGTACGCCCGGAGGCGCACGAGGTGCTCGAGCAGTTGCGTGCCAAGGGTATTCGCCGCGTCGTGATGCTCACCGGCGACCACCCGGAGACCGCCGCGGCGGTGGCCGCCGAACTCGGTATCGCCGAATGGCGCGCCGAGGTGCTGCCCGAGGACAAGCTGCAGGTGGTTCGCGACCTGCAGGACGAGGGCTACGTCGTCGGCATGATCGGTGACGGCGTCAACGACGCGCCGGCACTGGCCGCCGCCGACATCGGCATCGCGATGGGGTTGGCCGGCACCGACGTGGCGGTGGAGACCGCCGACGTCGCGCTGGCCAACGACGACCTGCGGCGGTTGCTGGACGTCCGCGACCTGGGCAGCCGGGCGGTCGAGGTGATCCGGCAGAACTACGGCATGTCGATCGCGGTCAACGCCGCCGGCCTGCTGATCGGCGCCGGCGGAGCGCTGTCACCGGTGCTGGCGGCGATCCTGCACAACGCCTCGTCGGTGGCGGTGGTCGCCAACAGTTCGCGGCTGATCCGCTACAAGCTGGATCGCGAACCGATGGCATCGGGCGCCGCGGAGGCGTAATCTGTCCCCGTCCCGACTGTTCCTGTCGAGCAACACCACCAGCTCCAGGACAGTCGGGACTTTGCTCAGCAGCCGCAACCCTCGCCGCGCCAGGACCGGAAGCCCTGCCAGACCGACACCGCCGCCACCGCCAGCCCGATCAGCGGGTCCAGCCACCATCCGCCCGCCCACTGCGCGGTCAGCGTCAACCCCACCAGCACCGCGGCGGCCTGGATCGCGCACAGATAGTTCTGTACGCCTTCCCCGACGGTGGCCGCCGAGCCCAGCCGGGTGCCGAGCCGTCGCTGCGCGCGGCCCAGTACCGGCATCACCAGCACTGCCACCGAGGTGAGCGCGATCCCGATGAGGCTGCTCTCGGCGCGGTGGTCACTGAACAGGTGGCGGACCGACTCGGCGGCGATGTAGGGGGCGTTGATCCAGAACGACACCGCCACCCCGATCTGGGCGCGCCGCTCGGCGGTCTCGGACAGCGTGCGGGCGCCGGTGAACCGCCAGATCACGATGGCCCCGGCCAGCGCCTCGGGAATGGCACCCAGCGCCCAGCCGGTCAGCGCGATCGAGCCGGCCGCCAGGCCCTGCCAGATCCCCACCACGCCTTCCACCCCGACGACCAGCAGGCTGACCCAGGCCAGCCGCCGGGCCCAGCGTGCGGCGCGATGCCAGCCCGCGTCGAACACCGGGCGGATGACGGTGCGATGTCCGGGGTGATCGTGACGGCGGCCGACGTCCACGCCGCTCGGATCCACGGCCGCATCGGGGCCCACGACGCGACTGTCCACGACAAAAATGCTACCGCCCATTTCGGGCCCGGGCCCGCCGCCGGGCCGCTCAGCCTGCAGGATCCGGGGTGAAACGGCTCTCAGCGGTCGGCGTCGACCTTGACCACCCGATCATTGCCGCGGTCGGCGACGTAGACGTTGCCGTGCTTGTCCACCGCGACGTCCAACGGGGCGTTGAGGCCGGTGAACGGCAACACCACCGGGATGGCGGCCCCGGCCGCCAGCTTCACGACCTTGTTGCGGTTGTGCTCGGTGACATAGACGTTGCCGCCGTCGTCGACCGCGATACCCCGCGGCGAGACGATCCCGACGAACGGCAACACCACCTGCTCGTTGGAGACCGCCACCAGCTTGAGCACCCGGTTGTTGCCGGTGTCGGTGACGTAGACGTTGCCGGCCGAGTCCACCGCCACCCCGTCGGGCTTGTTGAGACCGACGAAGGGCAGCGCGGTCTGGGTGTTCGTGCCGGATTCGAGCCGCAGCACCAGATCGCTGCCGCGGTCGGCGACGTAGACGTTGCCGTCGGAGTCCACCGCCACCCCGTCGGGATCGTCCAGGCCGGCGAACGGCAGCACCGTGTGGGAGTCGTCGGCGGCGGCCAGCTTGACGACCCGGCTGGCGTCGGAGAAGTAGACGTTGCCGATGTCGTCGACTACCAGGCCCCGCGGCTGGTACTGGTCACTGAACGGCAGCACCGTCGAGGAGTCCGAGCCGGCCGCCAGCTTCACCACCCGCCCGTGCATGCCCTCGCTGCTGACATAGACGTTGCCCTCGGCGTCCAGCGCCACCCCGCCGGGCGAGAGCCGATAGTCGAGGTCGGTGAACGGCAGCACGTCCTGCGGGGGCGCTGCCACCGGTGTCGCCGATGACGGCCGGCTCACCAGCTGGCCCACCGCGGCGGCGACGGCGACCGCGGCCAGCACCGCGCCGGCCACCAGCACCGGTTTGCGCGGCAGCCGCCGGCGACGAGACGCGGTCGGCATCGGCAGGGTCTCGGCGGCCAGGTCGGTCTGCAGCAGCGGGGACACCGGGAACGGTCCGCCCAACCGTGCGTCGGACTCCTCACCGGGCGCCGGCCAGCCCGGGCCGGCCGGCGCCGGCTGCGCCGCGGTATCGCCCCAGCCGCCGGTCGCGGTGTCGGGGCGGGCGTCGGGCCTGGTCTCGGGTTCCAGGCCGCCGGGCAGGTGCAGCGCCGGCTCGCCTCGCCGCAGGATCCTGCTCGCCTGATGGCGTTCGGGCTCGGTCAGCGCCTGGTAGGCGGCGGCGGCCAGCTCACCGGCGCTGCTGTAGCGGTCCTCGGGTTTGCGGGCCATCCCGCGGGCCAGCACGTCGTCGATGGCGGCCGGAACGCGTCCCGGGCGCAGCTTGCTGGGGCGCGGGGCGGCGGCCGTCCGGCGTTCCTGCAGCGCGGCGTCGACGGTGTCGGCGGTGAATGCGGGCACTCCGCTCAGGCACTCGGCCAGCACGGCGGCCAGTGCGTAGATATCGGCGAGGTGGGTGGCCTGCTCGCCGGTCAGCCGTTCGGGCGCCATATAGGCCACCGGGCCGGTCGCCGGGTCGGCGGGCTTCCCGGGGTCGGCGATCGCCGCAGCCACCCCGAAGTCCATCAGGTAGGCCAGGTCGTCGTCGGTGACCAGGATGTTGGCGGTTTTGACATCGCGGTGGACGACGTCGGCGTTGTGGGCGGCGTCCAGCGCCGCGGCGATCTGCCGCACGACGGCCACCGCCCGCGGTGGGCTCAACGCGCCGCCGTCGGCCAACACGGTGGCCAGGTCGGTGCCTTCGACCAGGTCGGTCTCCAGGTACAGCAGATCGTCGATCTCGCCGTAGGCCCGGATCGACACCACGTGCGGTTCGGTCAACTGACCGGCGGCTTCGGCCTCGTCTTCCAGCCGACTGCGGAACGCCTCGTCGCCGGAGAGCGATTCGGAGATCAGCCTCAGCGCCACCATTTCGTCGTTGCGGGTGTCCTCGGCCCGGTAGACCGCACCCACGACGCCGTGGCCCAGCAGGTCGCCGAGCTGGTAGGGGCCGAACCGTGACCCGGCCCGCGAACCGGGCTCGGTGTTGTTCACCGACGACACTCCTTTCGACCGCTGCGCACCACCGTGCCGCGAATCCGCAGCGAAAGACCGGCTACCAGCCTAACCGGCGGCGACTGGGCAACCGGTCAGGAGACGGCGTTCACCGCGGCCAGCACCTTGGCTGCGAAGGCTTCCGGCAGCGGGATCGACCCGTACTGGTCCAGGCCGTCCTGTCCGGGACCGACCGCGGCCTGCAGGAACGCCCTGACCGCCGTTGCGGTGGCGACGTCGGCGTATTTCGAGCAGACGATCTGATAGGTCGCCGACACGATCGGGTAGGCGCCCGGGGTGCTCGGCTTGTACAGCGATGACATGTCCAGCACGAGGTCGTTGCCGTGCCCGGAGCCGGCCGCGAATCTCGCGCCGGCGATCGTTTTGCCGACCGACTCGGCGGAGATGGACACCGGCCGGTCGCCGGCCGTGGCGATGATCTGTGCCATGGGCAACTGCTTGCCCGCCGCGAACGACCACTCGCTGTAGCTGATGGAGCCGTCGGTGTTCTGCAGCGCCGCCGACGTGCCGTTGTTGCCGGCGGCACCCTCGCCGACGCCGCCGTTGAACATCTCGCCGTCGGCGGCGTACCAGGCACCCTCGGAGGCGTTCTCGAGATACCTCTGGAAGTTGGCCGTGAGCCCGGACTTATCGCTGCGGTACACCACGTGGATGGGTGTCGACGGCAGCGCCACGCCCGCATTGAGCGCCTTGATGGCGGGGTTGTCCCAGGTGCCGATCGTGCCGTTGAAGATCTTCGCCACGGTCGGGCCGTCGAGGTTCAGCGCGCCGACTCCGCTGATGTGAAAGGTGACCGCGATCGGGCCGAACACCGTCGGCAGGTGCCATGCCGGTGAGCCGCACCGCTCCGCGGCCCGTTCCGGCTGCCCTTTGGCCGGATCCAGCGCCACGTCGGTGCCGGCGAAGTCGGTCTCGGCGGCAAGGAAGTCGTCGACCCCGGCACTCGAGCCGTTGGCGGTGTAGTTCAGCGTCTGCCCCGGGCAGGCCCGGCCGTAGGCGTAGCCGAACTGTGCGATCGCGTTCTGCTGGGCCGCCGAGCCGGCGGCGTGCAGGTCCTGCTTACCGCCGCAATCCACCGTCGACTCCGGCCCGGCCGGCGAGGCCGCCTCCTCAGGGGAGCCGCCGCACGCCGAAACGGCAAGTGCGCCAACAACGAGCAAAGTCGGCAACACAGACCATCGGCCGGATTTCACAGCACCGAACCTTACCCCGACTCCCATCGAGCGGATCGGGCATCGGCGTCCGCCCGGGATCCGGGGCACTGTGCCTATCGTGTTCATGGTGTTGCTCATCATCGCCGGACGGCGGCTCGCCGGGCCGTCCGGCCGGCATCGGAGAGGGCTGAGCAGATGACCGACGATTCGGGCCCGAAACCACTGGACGGATTCCGGGTGCTGGACTTCACCCAGAACGTGGCCGGGCCGCTGGCCGGCCAGGTACTGGCCGACCTGGGCGCCGAGGTCATCAAGGTGGAGGCGCCGGGCGGCGAGGCCAGCCGGCAGATCACCTCGGTGCTGCCGGGCCGTCCGCCGCTGGCCGTCTATTTTCTGCCCAACAACCGCGGCAAGAAGTCGGTGACCGCCGATCTGCGGGCCGACGGTCCCAAACAGCAGATCCTGTCCTTGGTCGACACCGCCGACGTCGTGCTGGAGGCGTTCCGGCCCGGTGTGATGGAACGGCTGGGCTTGGGGCCCGACCAGTTGCGTGCGCGAAACCCGAAGCTGGTCTACGCGCGGTTGTCGGCCTACGGCGGCAACGGCCCCAACGGCGACCGGCCGGGGGTCGACTTGATGGTGGCGGCCGAGGCCGGGATGACCTCGGGCATGCGCACCCCGGACGGCAAACCGCAGATCATCCCGTTCCAGCTGGTCGACAACGCCAGCGGGCACGTGCTGGCCCAGGCGGTGCTGGCCGCGTTGCTCAACCGCGAGCGACACGGGGTCGCCGACGTGGTGGAAGTGGCGATGTACGACGTGGCGGTGGCCCTGCAGGCCAATCAGCTCACCGTGCACCTGAACCGGCCGGCGGCCGCTGCCGCCGGACCTGCGGCCGGGCAGCCGGCCAAGCGCCGCAAGGGCGTCGGCTTCGCCACCCAGCCGTCGGACGCCTTCCGCACCGCCGACGGCCACGTCGTCATCAGCGCCTACACCCCCAAGCACTGGGACATCCTGTGCCGCACCATCGGCCGGCCCGACCTGATCGAGGATCCGCGGTTCGCCGATCAGCGCTCCCGGTCGATCAACTACGCCGAGCTCACCGACGAGCTGGAGACCACGCTGGCCTCGGCGACCTCGGCCGAATGGGTGGCTCGGTTGCAGCGCAACGGCCTGATGGCGTGTCTGGCCAACACCTGGAAGCAGGTCGTCGACACCGCGCTGTTCGCCGAGAATCGGCTGGCGCTGCGAATCGGCGACGGCGATGACGCGGTCACCGTGGTGCGCACCCCGGCCCGCTATGGCTCGTTCGAGGCGGTGGCCACCGGCGCTCCGCCGGCACCGGGCCAGCACAACGCGGATCTCTTGGGCCAGGAACCGTCGGGCTGAGCCACCAGCAGGAAAGCGCCCGGGACGGTCACACGAACTGCCAGGCCGCCCGGGCGATCGCGAGCTCCTCGTTGGTGGGCACCACCAGCACGGTGCTGCGCGAGTGCTCGGCAGAGATGATCCGCGCGCCGTTGCCGCCGCGATTGCGCTGCGGGTCGACGACGATACCCAGGCCGTCCAGGCCGGCCAGCGCGTCCTCGCGCACCGCGGCAACGTTCTCCCCCACTCCCGCGGTAAAGGCGATCGCGTCGACGCGGCCCAGCACCGCCAGGTAGGCGCCGACGTACTTGCGCAGCCGGTGGATGTAGACGTCATAGGCCAGTGTCGCGGCCGACGACCCGTGTGAAACCTGTTGTAGCAGTTCGCGGAAATCGTTGACCCCGGATAGCCCCTTGAGCCCGGAGCGCCGGTTGAGCAACTCATCGAGCTTGTCGACGCCCAGACCGGCGGTGCGGTTGAGATGAAACAGCACGCCGGGATCGATGTCGCCGCAGCGGGTTCCCATCACCAGCCCCTCGAGCGGCGTCAGACCCATCGAGGTCTCGACGGCCACCCCGCCGCGGACCGCCGACGCCGACGCGCCGTTGCCCAGGTGCAACACGATGGTGTTCACCTCCGCGGGCTCGCGGCCCAGCAACAGCGCGGCCTCGCGGGAGACGTACTCGTGCGAGGTGCCGTGGAACCCGTACCGGCGGATGCCGTACTGGCTTGCCACCTCACGGTCTATCGCATAGGCGGCGGCGGCCGCCGGCAGGGAGTGGAAGAAGCCGGTGTCGAACACCGCCACGTGCGGCACATCCGGGAAGTCGGCTCTGGCGACCTCGATGCCGATCACATTGGCCGGATTGTGCAGCGGCGCCAGTTCGGCGAGCCGCGATACCTCGGCCACCACCGCGTCGGTGATCAGGGTCGGTGCGTGAAACCTGGTGCCGCCGTGGACCACCCGGTGGCCTACCGCTCGAACCTCACCGAGGTCCACGCCGGAATCGGCCAACCGTTGATGGATCAGCCGCAGTCCGGCGGCGTGGTCGGCGACCGCCGAGTCCGGTTCGCCGATCTGCTCCACCAGCCCCGACACCACCGCGGTGCCGGCCACGGGGTCGACCAGCTGGAACTTGATCGACGACGAGCCGGAGTTGAGCACCAGCACCACCCCGGCCGACACCGCGCTCACCGGGCCACCTCCTGCGCCTGGATCGCGGTGATCGCCACCGTGTAGACGATGTCGTCGACCAGCGCACCACGCGACAGGTCGTTGACGGGTTTCGCCAGGCCTTGCAGCACCGGCCCGATCGCCACCGCGCCGGCGCTGCGCTGCACCGCCTTGTAGGTGTTGTTGCCGGTGTTGAGATCGGGGAAGACCAGCACGGTGGCCCGTCCGGCCACCGCCGAATCCGGTAGTTTGGCCGCCGCCACCCCCGCATCGACCGCGGCGTCGTACTGGATCGGTCCGTCGGCGAGCAGATCGGGGCGCCGCTCGTGTACCAGTTGCGTTGCGGCACGTACCTTGTCGACACCTGCACCGGCCCCGGATTCACCGGTGGAATACGACAGCAGCGCCACCCGGGGTTCGATACCGAATGCCGCGGCGGTGGCCGCCGACGAGATGGCGATGTCGGCGAGTTGCTCGACGGTCGGGTCGGGCACCACCGCACAGTCGCCGTAGGCCAGCACCCGGTCCGACAGGCACATCAGGAACACACTGGACACCGTCGACACTCCCGGCGCGGTCCGGATGATCTCGAACGCCGGCCGGATGGTGTGGGCGGTGGTGTGCGCGGCACCGGACACCATGCCGTCGGCGATACCGAGTTGCACCATCATGGTGCCGAAATAGGAGATGTCGCGCATGATCTCGCGGGCGCGGTCCTCGATCATGCCCTTGTGGGCGCGCAGCCGGGCGTATTCCGCACCGAACGAACCCAGCAGCCCGCTGCTGCCCGGGTCGACCACCTGCGCCGTATCCAGGTCGACGCCGAGCTCGGCGCCGCGCCGGCGCACCACATCCTCCACCCCGAGCAGCGTGAGGTCCACGATGCCGCGGGACAGCAACCGGCCGGCGGCCAGCAGGATCCGGTCATCGGTGGCCTCCGGCAGCACGATGTGGCGACGGTCGGCCCGGGCCCGCTCCAGCAGCCGGTAGGTGAACATCTGCGGGGTCACCACCGTCGACGCCGGCACCCGGATCCGTTCGGTCAGTTCGGCGCCGTCGACGTGGTCGGCCATCACCTGCAGCGCGGTGTCGATCTTGCGCAGCGAATCGACGGTGATCCGGGACCCGGTGTGCGACACCTGCTCGGCGGTGTCATAGGTGCGGTGGCCGGTGGCGATCAACGGCAGCGTGGGGCGCAGCCCCTTGACCAGCTTGTCGATGGCCGGGTGCGGCAGCAGCCCGCCGTTGAGAATGATCCCGGCCAGCGACGGAAAGCCCTGTGCGTCATGGGCGTTCACCAATGCCAGCAGCACGTCGGAACGATCGGCCGGCACGATCACCACCTGACCCTCGGTGAGCCGCTCCAGGATGTTCTCGGCGGTCATGCCGCCGACCATGACGCTCAGCGCCTCCCGGCGCAGCAGCTCCGGGTCACCGCTGTAGACGGTGCCGTCGAGCGCCGCGCAGAGCTCGGCCATCGTCGGCGCGGACAGCAGCGCCACCTCCGGAACGGCGAACGCCGGGAGGTCGACGGCGGCCGGCTGACCCGAGATCGCCTCGGTGATCTCCGTCAACCGGTCGGGGTCGCAGCGGTTGGCGATCACCGCCGCCGGGTGCGCATGTACGGCCGCCGCCTCGGCCAGGCAGCGCGCGGTGATCTCAGCGATGTCTTGCGCCTCGCGGTGGTGACCGTTGATGGCCAGCACCAGCGGCGCGCCGAGGTTCACCGCGACGCGGGCGTTGAAGGTCAACTCGCTCGGGTTCACCACGTCGCTGTAGTCGCTGCCGACCACCAACACGGTGTCGCATTGGCGCGCGACCTCGTGGAACCGGGTGACGATCTCGCCCAGCGCGGCTTCCCGGTCGGCGTAGACCTGCTGGTAGGTCACGCCGCGACAGCTGCCGTGGTCGTCGATCCTGGCGGTGGCGTGCGCCAGCAGCAGCTCGAGTTGCTCATCGGGCCCGTCGAGCGAGCGAACGATCGGGCGGAACACCCCGACCCGCGCCGACGAGGCGGCCAACAGGTGCAGCAGCCCCAGCGCGATGACGGCCTTGCCGGTGCCGCCCTCGGCGGCGGCCAGGTAGATGCTCGATGCGCGGGCCGGATCGGCTTCGGTCATGGCGGCCGGGCTCAGCTGATCCGGTCGATCGCGGAGCGCAGTCGCGCGACGGTCCCCTCGATGTCGGCCAGCTTGTCCAGACCGAACAACCCCACCCGGAAGGTGCTGAACGTCGCCGGTTCGCCGCATTGCAGCGGTACCCCGGCGGCCGTCTGCAGCCCTTGCCCCAGAAACTTTCTCCCGGAGCGGATCTCGGGGTCGGTGGTGTAGCTGACCACCACCCCGGGTGCTTCGAAGCCCGGCGCGGCAACGCTGGGGAAGCCGCGTTCGGCCAGCAGCGCACGCACCTTGCGCCCCAGGGTGCACTGCTGGTCGGCGACCTCGCCGAAACCGCGGTCGCGGGTCTCGGCCATGGCGTCGCGCAGCCGGCCGATGACCCCGGTCGGCATGGTCGCGTGATACGCGTGGCCACCGTTCTCGTAGGCCGCCATGATCTCCCGCCACTTCTTGAGGTCCAGCGCGAAGCTGGTGCTCCGGGTGCGCGCCATGGCCGCCAGCGCCCGGCCGGACAGGCCGACCATGGCGCAGCCCGGTTCGGCACTCCAGCCCTTCTGCGGCGCGGTGACCAACACGTCGACGCCGAGCGCTGTCATGTCGACCCAGACCGCGCCGGAGGCGATGCAGTCCAGTACGAACAGGCCGCCCACCGCCGTCGTCGCCGCTCCGACGCGCGCCAGGTAGTCGTCGGGCAGCAGGATTCCGCTGGCGGTCTCGACGTGCGGGACGAACACCACCGCCGGCCGGGTGCGCGCGATGGCCGCTTCGACCTCGTCGATGGGAGCGGGCGCCCAGGGTGCCTGTTCGCCGTCGCCCGCCGGGCGCGCGGTGAGCACCGTGACGGCGTCGGTGATGCCGGTGGTCTCCAGGATCTGACTCCACCGGTAGCTGAAGAACCCGTTGCGCACCACGAGCACGTCGGCACCGTTGGCGAACTGCCGCGCGACCGCCTCCATGCCGCAGGTTCCGTTGCCGGGCACCAGGATTGCCGCATCGGCGCGGTACACCTCACGCAGCATGGCCGAGACGTCGGTCATGACGTCACGGAAACGCACCGACATGTGGTTGAGCGCCCGGTCGGTGTAGACGACCGAATACTCCAGCAATCCGTCCGGGTCGACGTCGGGCAGAAGTCCTGGCATGAAGCTCTCCTAGGCGGGGCGAACGGAGCCGATCTCGACATCGGATATGTCTCTACCGCCCAGCCACAGCCCCAGCGCCTCGGCGGTGCCACGGACCACGATGCCACGGCCGCGAGGCCGGCCGATCCCGTTGGTGGGCTCCACCCGATACCGCAGCAACGTCGGCTGCAGCTTCTGCAGCGTCAGGCTCATGCCCTCGGCGAGGATCGCGGCCTCTTCGGCCGGCGGGATGTCCCGGGAACGCCCCAGCCCGCGCAGCACGTCCTGGTGATGCATGGCCACGTCGCCCAGCAGCAGCCCGGCCATCGCCCGGTCGGGCACCTGCGCCCAGCGCCGGCCCGCGGCGATGATCTCGTCGCGGTCGCGAAGCCGCCCGGCCGCCACGATCTCGGCGTTGATCTTGTGCAACCGCCACGGTGCCCGCAGGTACCGGCCGATCTCGGTAGTGCCGATCAGGTGCGCCAGCACATCGCGCGGCGACCAGCCGGTGCACAAGGTGGTGCCGTGGTCGAATTCCGCGTCGGTGAGTCCGTCGACCGTGTCGATGAACGCCTGGCGCGCCGCGCGGGCGGTCTCGATCCGGGATGTCATCGAGCCAATTTAACGCAGCAGGTGCCGGCTCATCACGACACGCTGAATCTGGTTGGTGCCCTCGTAGATCTGGGTGATCTTGGCGTCACGCATCATCCGCTCAACGGGGAAGTCGGTGGTGTAGCCGGCCCCGCCGAACAACTGCACGGCGTCGGTGGTGACCTCCATGGCCACATCGGAGGCGAAGCACTTCGATGCCGCGGAGATGAAGCCCAGCTCGGTCTCGCCGCGCTCGGCGCGCGCCGCGGCGGAGTAAACCATCAGCCGGGCCGCCTCGATCTTCATCGCCATGTCGGCGAGCATGAATTGCACGCCCTGGAAAGTGCTGATGTTCTTGCCGAACTGTTTGCGATCCTTGGTGTAGTCGATCGCCGCGTCCAGGGCGCCCTGCGCGATGCCGACGGCCTGGGCGCCGATGGTCGGGCGGGTGTGGTCCAGGGTCCGCAGCGCGGTCTTGAACCCGGTGCCGGGCTCGCCGATGATCCGGTCGCCGGGGATGCGACAGTTCTCGAAGTACAACTCGGTGGTGGGCGAGCCCTTGATGCCGAGCTTGTGTTCCTTGGGTCCGACGGTGAAGCCCTCGTCGTCGACGTGGACCATGAACGCCGAGATGCCGTTGGCGTCCAGGTCGGGGTCGGTCACCGCCATCACGGTGTACCAGCTGGACTTGCCGCCGTTGGTGATCCAGCACTTGGCCCCGTTGAGAATCCAGTCGTCGCCGTCGGCCTTGGCGCGGGTGCGCATCGCCGCGGCGTCACTACCGGCCTCCCGCTCGCTCAAAGCGTAGGAGGCCATCACCTCACCGGCGGCCAGGCCCGGCAGCACCTGCTGCTTGAGCTCGTCGGAGCCAGACAGGATCAACCCCATGGTGCCCAGCTTGTTAACGGCGGGAATCAGCGATGCAGACGCGTCGACGCGCGCCACCTCTTCGATCACGATGCAGGCCGCCACCGAGTCCGCGCCCTGCCCGCCGTACTCCTCGGGCACGTGCACGGCGTTGAACCCCGAAGCGTTCAGGGCCGCCAGGGCCTCTTCGGGGAAGCGGGCCTGCTCGTCGACCTCCTTGGCGTGCGGAGCGATCTCCTTCTCGGCCAAGGCGCGGATCGCGGCCCGCAGCTCGTCGTGCTCTTCGGGGAGTTGGAACAGGTCGAACGATGGATTTCCGGCCCACCCAGCCATTACAGCCTCCTAAGCTACTCGCCGGTAACTTTACCTTGAAGTGCGGCGTCCTTCGCAAGCACGGTGTCCGCCAGCTGCTGCTGGAAAGCCGCCATCCGGGCCCGGAGCGCCGGGTCGGCGGAGGCCAGGATTCGCACTGCCAGCAAACCTGCGTTGCGTGCGCCGCCGATGGAAACGGTGGCCACCGGCACCCCGGCCGGCATCTGCACGATCGACAGCAACGAATCCAGCCCGTCGAGCCGGGCCAGCGGAACCGGAACGCCGATCACCGGCAGCGGTGTGGCCGAAGCCACCATCCCGGGCAGGTGCGCGGCCCCGCCCGCCCCGGCGACGATCACCTCGATGCCGCGGCCGGCGGCGTCGCGGGCGTAGTCGAACATCCGTTGCGGGGTGCGGTGTGCCGAGACCACCCCGACCTCGAACGGGATGTCGAACTCGGCCAGCGCCATGGCCGCCTCTTCCATCACCGACCAGTCGCTGTCGCTACCCATGATCACGCCGACCCGGGGACCGGGCTTCTGCTCACTCATGCGGGTCCCATCCGTTGCGCCATTCCCCGTGCGACAACCAGTGTGCCGCGTTTTCAGCCCGCTCACGCAGCTCCGCCGAACCCGCCGCATCGTCACCGAGCAGGTTGATGTGCCCTATCTTGCGGCCGGGCCGCTCGTCCTTGCCGTAGAGGTGCACGCGCGCGTCGGGATAGCGGGCGAACAGGTGGTGAAGTCGCTCGTCGATCGTCATCGCCGGCGGCTCGGGTGCGCCGAGCACGTTGGCCATCACGGTCACCGGCACCACCGGGTCGGTCGCGCCGAGCGGATAGTCCAGTACGGCGCGCAGATGCTGTTCGAACTGGCTGGTGGCCGCGCCGTCCATGGTCCAGTGCCCGGAGTTGTGCGGCCGCATCGCCAGCTCATTAACGAGCAACTCGCCGTCCACCGTCTCGAAGAGCTCGACGGCGAGCACCCCGACCACGCCCAGCTCATCGGCCAGCCGCAGCGCCAGTTGCTGTGCGGCGGCCGCCGACTCGTCGGACAACTCGGGGGCCGGCGCGATCACCGCCACACAGATCCCGTCTTGCTGCACCGTCTCCACCACCGGCCACGCCGCGCCCTGGCCGAACGGTGATCGGGCTACCAGCGCGGAGAGCTCCCGGCGCATCGCCACCCGCTCCTCGACCAGCACCGGCACCCCGGAGGCCAGATAGTCGGCGACGGCGGCCCGCGCCCCGGCCACATCGTCGACGATCGACACCCCTCGCCCGTCGTAACCACCCCGGGCCGCCTTCACCACCATCGCGCCACCCGTCTGCGCCCCGAACTCGTCGAGGGCCGGCATGCCCGCAGCGGTCTCGATCGCGGCGAACCGGGGCACCGGGGCCCCCAATGCCGCCAGCTTGCGACGCATCACCAGCTTGTCCTGGGCGTGGCGCAACGCGGCCGGCGGCGGGGCCACATTGACTCCCTCGGCCACCAGCTTGTCCAACAGCTCGCCGGGGACGTGCTCGTGATCGAAGGTCAATACGGTGGCCCCGGTCGCGACCCGACGCAGATCGTCGAGGTCGGTGTGCGACCCGATCACCACATCGGAGGTGACCTGAGCCGCCGGTTCGTCGGTCGCGGTGGCCAGCACCCGCAGTCGCTGACCGAGCGCGATCGCGGCCTGGTGGGTCATCCGGGCCAACTGACCGCCGCCGACCATGGCGACCTGGGGGTAGCGCCCGGTTGCGGGCGCCGGCGTTGCAGCCGGGGGCGTGGAGGGCACTGGCACGGGCAATATCGTGTCACGCCGCCCCGGCTACGGCGTTATCCAGTCATTAGGCATCGATCCGGCAAAGTCCGTACACTGGCAACTTGTGTCTTTTACCGACGCCACGATCGCCCGGTTGCCGCGGGTGATCCGGCCGCTGGCCGAGCGCCACCACGAGTTGATCAAGTTCGCCATTGTCGGCGCGACCACCTTCATCATCGACTCGGCGCTGTTCTACACCCTCAAGCTGACCATCCTGGAACCCAAGCCGGTCACGGCCAAGGTCATCTCGGGCATCGTCGCGGTGATCGCGTCCTACATCCTCAACCGTGAGTGGAGCTTCAAGGACCGGGGTGGCCGGGAGCGCCACCACGAGGCACTGCTGTTCTTCGGGGTCAGCGGCGTTGGCGTGCTGTTGTCGATGGCGCCATTGTGGTTCTCCAGCTACGTCCTGCAGCTGCGGGCCCCGATGGTGTCGCTGACCATGGAGAACATCGCCGACTTCATCTCGGCCTACATCATCGGCAACCTGCTGCAGATGGCGTTCCGGTTCTGGGCGTTCCGCCGCTGGGTCTTCCCCGACGAGTTCGGGCGCACCCCGGACTCGGCGTTGAGCGCCTCCATCGAGGACGGCGCGCTCGTCGAGGCTCTCGAGGACACCCTGGAAGAGACCGCCGAGTCCTCACCCGACGGCCACGCCGGGGTGGTGACCCTGTTCCGGCGCCCGGCCCGGCATCAGCCCGCAGCGGACGGGTTGTCGAAGACTTCGTGATAGAGCAGCGCGTGCACCTGTTCCACGCGCGGGATGTCGTAGAACTCCAGCGGTTCTTGTGACGCCGACTCGATGATCAGCGTCCCGGTGCGCAGCATCCGGTCGATGAGCCCGTGGACGAATTCCACGCTGTTGATCCGCGCCAGCGCGATGTCGATGCCGCTGCGGGTCAGCAAGCCGTGCCGATACATCACGCGCCGGTCGGTGACCACGAAATGCGTGGTCAGCCAGCTCAGGAACGGCCAGAGCGCCAGCCAGCCGACCACCACCAGCCAGATCGCCCAGATCACCGCGAAGACCACGTTCTTGGCGTTGGGATCCCAGGCCCGCGGGTTGACGAACCCGGATGCGAAGCCGGCGCAGGCGGTGGCCAGCAGCAGCGCCAGCACCGGACCGAGCAGGCGTTTGACGTGCGGGTGCCGGTGCAGCACCACCTGTTCGTCTTCGGCCAGCACGCTTTCGGGATAACCCACGGCCGGCCCTAGTCGCACCGATTCGGCGATCCCTGCTTCGGCTCTCCTCCGTCGAGCCTCGCAGAACCGCCGGTGGGCCGCAGCCGGGTGACGTCGCCGGCCGACACGGTGACCGTTTCACTCCCGGTGTCGATGACCAGTCGGCCGGTGTCGTCGATGGACTGGGCGAGGCCCTCGACCCGCTGGCCGCCGGGCATCTCCGCGCGCACCCGGGCGCCCAGCGTGCAGCTGTACCCGCGGTAGTCCGCCGTCAGCGCCTCGTCGGCCCCGCCGGCCGCACGCCAGGCCACGATCCGGCCCGCCAGGTTCCGAAGAATCTTCTCCGCCCAGAGGTTTCGGTCGATCACCGAGGCGCCCAGCATGACCAATGAGACCGCCCGCGGATCCGGCACCTGCTGCGCGGTCATGGTGACGTTCAGGCCGAGTCCGACCACGACGAGCTGTTTGGGGGCAGCCACCTCAGCGAGGATCCCGGCCAGTTTGCCCTGGTTGTCTGCGCCCACGATCACGTCGTTGGGCCACTTCAGACCGACCTGCAGGCCCGAGACCTCGGTGAGTGCGTCGGCCACCGCGACGCCGGTCGCCAGTGTCAGCCAGCCCCAGCCCGATGTCGGCACCATGTCGGCGGCCACCCCCACCGACAGGGCCAACTGGCTGCTCGCCGGCGCCACCCAATCCCGGCCGTGCCGTCCGCGTCCGGCCGTCTGGTGTTCGGCCAGCAGCACCGCGCCGTCGACGTCCTCACCGGCCGCCGAGCGAGCCAACAGGTCGGCGTTGGTGGACCCGGTCTCGGCGACCACGTCCAGTGCACGCCACGGCCGACCGGGCCCGGTGAGCCCGTCACGCAGAACGGTTGCGTCGAGCGGCGAAACATTCATTTCGCCAGCTTAGAGCCGGCGTCCCCGCGGCGCCGGTTGAAACGCCCGACCGCAGGGTACCCGGCCCCTCAGAGGCACTTAGAGGGGGTGATCGGAGTGGTCACCGGGGGGTTGAAGCTACGAATTCACCGTCGTCACAGCGCACAATCGGTTGCGGTGTCGCTGGCGAGCAGGCTCGTCGTCAAGAATGTGGTGCGCGCATGGGCGATTCGGCCCGACATGCCTTGGCCGTTCGCCTCGGTCGACCGGTTCGCCGGCTGGGTGCCCTACCGGCCGGCCGTGACGGTCGAACGGCTTCGCCTGGGTTCCTGTGTCGCCGAACGTGTTCAGGCCAAGGAGACATCGGCGCAGCGGGCGATCCTCTACCTGCACGGCGGTGCCTTCCTGACCTGCGGACTCAACACCCACCGCGCGCTGGTGGCCCGGCTGTCGCAGGCGGCGGAGGCAGCCGTTCTCAACATTGATTACCGAATGTTGCCCTCGCACGGGATAACCGACGCGATCGAGGATGGCTTGAACGGCTTGCGATGGCTGTTCCGGCGCGGCTACGACCCGGAACGAATCGTGGTCGCCGGCGACTCGGCCGGCGGCTATCTGGCCTTTATGACCGCCCTGGCCGCCGTACAATCCGATCTGCCGAAACCTGCTGGTATCGCGGTGGTTTCACCGTTCACCGACGCCGATCCGACCGCGAAGATGCGGCATCGCAACGCGAACCGGTGCGCGATGTTCCCGTGCGGGGCGCTGCCGGCGTTCACCCGCTGTCTCCGCCGCGCGCACGTCGTGTCGCCGGTGGATGCCGACTTGTCGGCACTGCCACCGGTCACCATCCACGCCAGCTCCGACGAGCTGCTGCTGCCCGATGCCGAGGTCATGGCAGAGCGGCTGGGGAGCGCCGGCGTCCCGTGCGATCTGCACCTGTGGGACGGCCAGATTCACGATTTCCCGCTGGCCGCCGATGTGCTACCGGAGGGCCGGCGGGCGATCCGTTACATCGGCGACTTCGTCAAGCGGGTCACCGACGTCTCCGAACCGCCCGAATCCGGTACGGCCGCAGCCTGACGCCGGCTGCTTTCTGCTACCCGGTCCTGCCTTCCGCTACGCGCCGAGCTTGGCCAGTCGATCCCGGAGCGGGGCCAGCGCGCACGCCTGCCGGTACATGTCGGCCCAGGGATCGCCGCGTTCGCACATCCGCTTGGGCACGTCACGCAGGGTCCATCCGTCCGGGCGGATACCGGGTATGTCGAGCTCGTCCCACTCCAGCGGGAGTGCGACCGGCGCACCGGCGCGAGCCCGTACCGCGTACGGCGCAACACCGGTCTGGCCGTAGGCGTTTCGCATCACGTCCACATACACCCTGCCGCCGCGGCCGGCCTTGCGGATCTCGCGGGTGCGATACAGCGGATCGTCGTCGACCACGAGGCCGGCAATGGTGCTGGCGAACTCACGGGCAGTGTCGAAATCTGCGTCCCCGCGCAGCGGTGCCACGATGTGCAGGCCGCGCGAACCCGTCGTCTGCACGTAGGCCGTCATCCCCAGTTCCTGCACGACGTCGGCGACCGACCGGGCGGTCGCCCGGACCACCGCGAAGTCGTCGTCGGCGGGATCCAGGTCGAAGATCAGCCGATCGGGCGTATCCAGGTGCGGACGCCGGGACGACCAGGAATGCAGCGTGATGCAGTCCTGATTGGCCGCCCACACCAGCGCCTCCTCCCGCGTCACCACCGGATGCACCACGGTTCCCTCGCCGGACTTCCGGGCGACCTCGACCCGGTCCATCCAGTCCGGCAGTGCGGCGGCGAAGTTCTGCTGAATGAACCCCTCCTCGTCGATACCGCCGGGAAACCGGGTCAGCGTGAGCGGGCGGCCGTCCAGGTGCGGCACCATCACCGGCGCGAGTTCGGCGTAGTAGTCGATGAGATCGCCCTTGGTGATCGCCTCGTGGGTGTCGGACGCCGGGAAGAGCACCCGGTCGGGATGAGTGATCGAGACGTTGGGCTTCATAGCGGCCGCGTACCCGTTGACACCGAACCGGTAAACCGGCACCCGAGGGCCGCCCCGGACCGGGAACTCCGCATCGCGGCGCGGGCACCGACGTGGTGTTACCGGGTCCGCGCGGCTGATCCGATAGCTCGCGATTAAGATCATTTCTTATGACCGTTACTGAGCACTCCGGGGAGTCCGCTGTAGAAGCCCAGGGCGAGCACGTCGTCGACATCCACACCACCGCAGGCAAGCTTGCCGACCTCAAGCGTCGCGCCGAGGAGACGCTGCACCCGGTCGGTGAGGCCGCGGTGGAGAAGGTGCACGCCAAGGGTAAGCTGACCGCTCGCGAGCGCATCCTGGCCCTGCTCGACGAGGGGTCTTTCATCGAGCTCGACGCGCTGGCCAAGCACCGCAGCACCAACTTCGGCCTGGCCGGGAAGCGCCCGCTCGGTGACGGTGTGGTCACCGGCTACGGCACCATCGACGGCCGCGAAGTGTGCATCTTCAGCCAGGACGCCACCGTGTTCGGCGGCAGCCTCGGTGAGGTCTACGGCGAGAAGATCGTCAAGGTCCAGGAGCTGGCCATGAAGACCGGCCGGCCGCTGATCGGGATCAACGACGGCGCCGGCGCCCGCATCCAGGAGGGCGTGGTCTCGCTGGGCCTGTACAGCAAGATCTTCCACAACAACATCCTGGCCTCAGGGGTGATCCCGCAGATCTCGCTGATCATGGGAGCGGCTGCCGGTGGCCACGTGTACTCCCCCGCCCTGACCGACTTCATCGTGATGGTCGACCAGACCAGCCAGATGTTCATCACCGGGCCCGATGTGATCAAGACCGTCACCGGCGAGGACGTCACCCAGGAGGAGCTGGGCGGCGCCCACACCCACATGGGCAAATCCGGCACCGCGCACTACGTCGCCTCCGGGGAACAGGACGCCTTCGAGTATGTGCGCGACCTGCTCAGTTACCTGCCGCCGAACAACTACGCCGACCCGCCGCGCTTCGCGGTGCCGGTCGCCGAAGGCGCGATCGAGGACAACCTCACCGACGAGGACCTCGAGCTGGACACGCTGATCCCGGACTCGCCGAATCAGCCGTATGACATGCACGAGGTGATCACCCGGATCCTCGACGACGACGAGTTCCTCGAGGTGCAGGCCGGTTACGCCGGCAACATCGTGGTCGGGTTCGGCCGCATCGAGGGCCGCAGCGTCGGCATCGTGGCCAACCAGCCCACCCAGTTCGCCGGCTGTCTGGACATCTACGCCTCGGAGAAGGCTGCCCGCTTCATCCGGACCTGCGACTGCTTCAACATCCCGATCGTCATGCTGGTGGATGTGCCCGGCTTCCTGCCCGGCACCGAGCAGGAATACAACGGCATCATCCGCCGCGGCGCCAAGCTCCTGTACGCCTACGGTGAGGCCACCGTCGCCAAGATCACCGTCATCACCCGCAAGGCCTACGGCGGCGCGTACTGCGTGATGGGATCCAAGGAGATGGGTGCCGACGTCAACGTGGCCTGGCCGACCGCCCAGATCGCGGTCATGGGCGCCTCCGGCGCGGTCGGGTTCGTCTACCGCCAGCAGCTCTCCGAGGCCGCCCGCAACGGCGAGGACGTGGACGCGCTGCGGCTGAACCTGCAGCAGGAGTACGAGGACACCCTGGTGAACCCGTACGTGGCCGCCGAGCGCGGCTACGTCGACGCGGTGATCCCGCCATCGCACACCCGCGGCTACATCGCGACGTCGCTGCGGCTGCTGGAACGCAAGATCGTCCAGCCGCTGCCCAAGAAGCACGGGAACATCCCCCTGTGAGCGACGAGGCGAGCACACCGGCCGAAGAGACTCCGGCGACCAACGAGCCGCACATCACGGTGCTGCGGGGCAACCCCACCGACGAAGAGGTCGCAGCCCTGGTCGCGGTGCTGGGCAGTGCCGGCGGCGGTCCGGTCGAAACCGGCCCGCAGGACCGCAACATGTGGGGTCACCCCGTCGACAAGCTGCGGTATCCGCTGTTCAGCTGGCAGCGGGTGACGCTGCTGGAGCGCACGCACCTGCGCCGGTGACGAGGGTCGTCCTCGGTTCCGCGTCCTCGGGCCGGCTGGCGGTGCTGCGCGGTGCCGGGATCGAGCCACTGGTGGTGGTCTCCGGCGTCGACGAGGACGCGGTCATCGCCGGGCTGGACCCGCACGCCGCGCCGGCCCAGGTGGTGGCCGCACTGGCGGCAGCCAAGGCCGACGCGGTGGCCGCGGACCTCGACGCCGACGTGACGGGCGATTGCATCGTGGTGGGCTGCGATTCGATGCTGGACGTCGAGGGTCGCCTCTGCGGAAAGCCGGATTCGGCTGATGCCGCTCGCGCCCAGTGGAATTCGATGGGCGGGCGCACCGGGCTGCTGCACACCGGCCACTGCTTGCTACGACTGCGCGACGGTGCGGTCATCCATCGCGAAGCCGAAGTCGGCTCCACCGCAGTGCATTTCGCGAAGCCAGCCGCGGCGGACCTGGATACCTACGTGGCCAGCGGAGAGCCGTTGGGAGTCGCCGGCGCCTTCACGATCGACGGCCGCGGCGGCTGGTTCATCGATCGGATCGAGGGCGACCCGTCCAACGTGGTCGGGCTGAGCCTGCCGCTGCTGCGTCGACTGCTGGCCGCGGCGGGCATCTCGATCGCCGCGCTGTGGGCGGCCAACTCGGCTCGCCGAGTGTGAACACCGGGCGGGATTCGCGGCACGGGTTCACACTCGGCGCATTGTCAGTGCTGTTCGGCAAACTCTCGTCATGGACGAGCCCTTTCTCGGCAGTGAGGCCCTCACGACGAGGCGGCTGACGCGGCATGCACTCCGCCGCGACCACCGCGCCGTGTATCCCGGTGTTTACCTGCCCGCAGGCCGACCCCTCACGGCGGTGAACCGTGCGCAGGCCGCCTGGCTGTGGTCGCGCAGACACGGTGTGCCGGCCGGACAGTCCGCGGCGGCGCTGCACGGCGCGAAATGGATCGACGCCGGTTCCCCAGCCGAGCTGCACCACGTCAATCGCCGTCCGCCACCGGGCATTCGGACGTGGGCTGACGAACTCGCCGAAGACGAGGTCGAGGTGGTCCGCGGCATACCGGTAACGACGCCCCTGCGCACCGCCTTCGACCTCGCGTCGCGCTACCGATTGGAGCCCGCCGTCGCAGCAATCGACGCGCTGGCCCGGTCGACCAGGTTGAAGGTGCCCGATATCGAACTGTTCGCCCAGCGCTATCCGGGGCATCGGGGCATCCGGAAAGCCCGTCGGGCCATCGACCTGGTCGATCCGGGAGCCGAGTCGCCAAGGGAAACCTGGTTGCGGCTGCTGCTGATCAGAGCCGGTTTCCCCCGGCCTACCACTCAGATTCCGGTCTACGGCGACTACGGCGAGCTGATCGCGGTTCTCGACATGGGCTGGGAGGAGATCAAAGTCGGCGTCGACTACGAGGGCGACCATCACCGACTCAGCGCCAGGCAATTCGGCCACGACATCCGCCGCGCCGAGGCGGTGGCCAAACGGGGCTGGATCGATGTGCGCATCACCAAGGACGACACCATCGGCGGCATCATCGGGCGGGTGGCCGACGCGCGAGCTCACCGAGTGTGAACACCGGGCGGGATTCGGAGGGGATCCTCGCCAACAGTTCACACTCGGCGCGCGGGCCGCACCCGAGGCACGCGGTAGGCTCAATCACGTGCCAGTGCCTGCCGACCCCAGCCCCGCCCTGCAGTCCTACGCCCACCCGGAGCGGTTGGTGACCGCCGACTGGCTCGCGGGAAATCTCGGTAAACCCGGTCTCGTCGTGGTGGAGTCCGACGAGGACGTGCTGCTCTACGATGTCGGCCACATTCCCGGCGCGGTGAAGATCGACTGGGTCACCGACCTCAACGACGCGCCGGTCCGCGACTACATCTCCGGCGAGCAGTTCGCCGACCTGATGAACCGCAAGGGCATCTCCCGCGACGACACCGTGGTGATCTACGGCGACAAGTCCAACTGGTGGGCGGCTTACGCGCTGTGGGTGTTCACGCTGTTCGGCCACGAGGACGTGCGGCTGCTCGACGGCGGGCGCGACCTGTGGGTGTCCTCGGGCCGGGAGACCACCCTGGAGGTGCCGAGCAAGACCACGACGGGCTACCCCGTCGTCGAGCGCAACGACGCCCCGATCCGGGCGTACAAGGAAGACGTGCTGGAGATCATCGGCCGGGTGCCCCTGATCGACGTCCGCTCGCCGCAGGAGTACACCGGCGAGCGCACCCACATGCCGGACTACCCGGAGGAGGGTGTGCTGCGCGGCGGCCACATCCCCACCGCGGTCTCCATCCCGTGGAGCAAGGCGGCCGACGACGCCGGCCGGTTCCGCAAACGCGAGGAGTTGGAACAGCTCTACGGCTTCCTGAAGCCGGGTGACAATCCGGTGGCTTACTGCCGCATCGGGGAGCGTTCCAGCCACACCTGGTTCGTGCTGACCCATCTGCTCGGCATGGAGGGCGTGCGCAACTACGACGGCTCCTGGACCGAGTGGGGCAACACCGTGCGGGTGCCCATCGTGGACGGTGAAGCACCGGGAGCCGTGCCGGCCTGATGAGCCTGCCGGAGGGATTGGCGCAGGTGGTGTCCGACTTCGCCGAAGTCGAAGGTCAGGACAAACTCAAGCTGCTGCTGGAGTTCTCCGACGAACTCCCCGACCTGCCCGACGACCTGGTCGAGTCCGCCATGGAGCCGGTGCCGGAGTGCCAGTCGCCGTTGTTCCTGCATGTCGACGCCGCCGACCGGCAGCGGGTGCGGTTGTATTTCAGCGCTCCCCCGGAGGCGCCCACCACGCGCGGGTTCGCGTCGATCTGGGCCGCGGGCCTCGACGGCCAGCCGGCCGACGTCATCCTGGCGGTGCCGGAGGATTTCGCCTCGAGTCTGGGGCTGGCGGCGCTGATCAGCCCGTTGCGGCTGCGTGGGATGTCGGCGATGCTGACCCGGATCAAGCGGCGGTTACGGGCCGCGTAAGGGGCACCCGAAACAGGTTCGGCGGTCGCGCCTTACACTGCTGTGAACTACATTCTTAAAGACATTTCTTAAACATGCCATCAGGAGGGCCAGTGGCGAACCATGCCAGCTCGAAGATCTCCAAGGTGCTCGTCGCCAACCGGGGGGAGATCGCAGTCCGGGTGATCCGCGCGGCGCGCGACGCCGGATTGCCCAGCGTGGCCGTGTACGCCGAGCCCGATGCCGACGCACCGCACGTGCGGCTCGCCGACGAGGCATTCGCCCTGGGCGGGCAGACCTCGGCGGAGTCGTATCTGGTCTTCGAGAAGATCCTGGACGCCGCGGCGCAGTCGGGTGCCAACGCGATCCACCCCGGCTACGGCTTCCTTTCGGAGAACGCCGATTTCGCGCAGGCCGTGCTCGACGCCGGGCTGATCTGGATCGGGCCGAGCCCGCAGTCGATCCGCGACCTCGGCGACAAGGTCACCGCGCGGCACATCGCCGCCCGCGCCAAGGCGCCGCTGGTGCCCGGTACCCCGGACCCGGTCAAGGACGCCGACGAGGTGGTGGCCTTCGCCGAGGAGTACGGCGTGCCGGTCGCGATCAAGGCCGCGTTCGGCGGCGGCGGCCGCGGCATGAAGGTGGCCCGCACCATCGAGGAGATCCCGGAGCTGTTCGAGTCGGCCACCCGCGAGGCGATCGCCGCGTTCGGCCGGGGCGAGTGCTTCGTGGAGCGCTACCTCGACAAGCCCCGCCACGTCGAGGCCCAGGTCATCGCCGACCAGCACGGCAACGTCGTCGTCGCGGGCACCCGGGACTGCTCGCTGCAGCGCCGCTTCCAGAAGCTGGTCGAGGAGGCGCCGGCGCCGTTCCTGACCGACGCGCAGCGCAAGGAGATCCACGAGTCCGCCAAGCGGATCTGCAAGGAGGCCGGCTACTACGGCGCCGGCACGGTGGAGTACCTGGTCGGCCAGGACGGACTGATCAGCTTCCTGGAGGTCAACACCCGCCTGCAGGTGGAGCACCCGGTCACCGAGGAGACCTCCGGCATCGACCTGGTGCGCGAGCAGTTCCGCATCGCCAACGGCGAGCAGCTCGACATCACCGAAGACCCCGAGCCGCGTGGTCACTCCATCGAGTTCCGCATCAACGGTGAGGACGCCGGTCGCGGCTTCCTGCCCGCCCCCGGCCCGGTCACCCGCTTCGACCCGCCGACCGGTCCCGGCATCCGGATGGACTCCGGTGTGGAGACCGGCTCAGTGATCGGCGGCCAGTTCGACTCGATGCTGGCCAAGCTGATCGTCACCGGCGCGACCCGTACCGAGGCGCTGGAGCGCGCCCGGCGCGCCCTGGACGAGTTCCACGTCGAGGGGCTGGCCACGGTCATCCCGTTCGACCGCGTGGTGGTGCGCGACCCGGCGTTCGTCGGCGACGAGAACGGCTTTTCAGTGCACACCCGCTGGATCGAGACCGAGTTCGAGAACACCATCGAGCCCTTCACCGGCGGCGAGCCCCTCGACGAAGAGGACGCGCAGCCGCGGCAGAAAGTGGTCGTGGAGGTCGGCGGCCGGCGTCTGGAGGTGTCGCTGCCCGGTGACCTGGCCCTCGGTGGCGGCGGTGGCGGTGGCGGTGCCGCCGGAGTCATCCGCAAGAAGCCCAAGGCCCGCAAGCGCGGTGCGCACGGCGGGGCGGCGGCTTCCGGTGACGCGGTCACCGCGCCCATGCAGGGCACCGTGGTGAAGGTGGCCGTCGAGGAGGGCCAAGAGGTCGCCGCCGGTGACCTGGTCGTCGTCCTGGAGGCGATGAAGATGGAGAACCCGGTGACGGCGCACAAGGACGGTGTGGTCACCGGCCTGGCCGCCGAGGCCGGCGCGGCCATCACCCAGGGCACGGTGCTCTGCGAGATCAAGTAACCCAGCGCTATCCGCCAGGGTGCGTGTCCCCGGCCGACACGCCGGTGAACTAACCGGGTTTGCGCACGCTCGCGGTGGAGGCGACCGGGCGGAGGTGACCGATGGAGCCCGTCGAGATCAACGCCGGCCCGTGGTATCTACGGATGCCACGGGCCGATGATCGCGTCGATGACCGTCCGACACTGGCCGACCTCGGGGAGTCCGACCGGGACTACGTCGCCAAGGCGGAGTCCGGCTGGGCCGACGACACCCGCTACCTGTGGGCGGTCTGCGAGCCGACCACCGGCGAATTGTTGGCCGAGGTCACGCTGAACCCGGCCTCGGGTGACATCGCCACCCGCAGCCGGCCGGGCCACCAGGAGGCGGCACTGACCGGAGCCCAGGCGGTGTCCCGGTTCGCCGCAGGCGCGCTAGGTCTGACGCCGGTGATTACCGGCCCCGGTTGCCCGGATGGCGCGGTTTCGCCCGACCCATATCCAGGCCACGCCTCCGACCGCCAGCGCTAGGGCCGCGATCCCGAATCCCAGCGACCAGCCGGCGTGATGCTGCACGGCGGCGCTCATGAAGCCGACCAGCGCCAGCACCGCCATCAGCAGCATGGCCAGGCCCGGCGCCTCACGGCGATCCTTGAACATCATTCCGGCCCGCGGCCGCGTGGTACGGGCCTCATCGATCGGGTACTCGGTCTCGTCCATGGCTCTCTGGTACCCGCCGCGGCCGCACCCGAAACCGGGACCGCTCAGGCCGCGGCGTCGCGCAGCGCCGCCAGCAGCGGTTCCGCGGCCTCCTTGAGGAAGGCATCCTGGGTCTCCCCGCCGATCTGGATGAGCGCGATGTCGGTGAACCCGGCATCGCGGTAGGCGCCCACCGCCTCGACGATCGGATCCAGGTCCGGGCCGCACGGGATGGCGTCGGCGACGTCCTGCGGTGTGACGAACCGGGTGGCGGCGGCGAACGCGGCCGGTGTGGGCAACTCGGAATTGACCAGCCAGCCGCCGCCGAACCAGCGGAACTGCCGGTGGGCGCGCTGCACCGCGGCGTCGCGGTCGGGGCCCCAGCACACCGGTAGCTGCCCGATGACCCGGCCGTCACCCAGCCCTGATGCCCGACGTGCGGTGTGCCAGGCGCTGACCAGGTCTGCGTCGGGCTGTACCGCGATCAGGTCGTCGGCGGCGGTGGCGAATCTGTCGACGCCCTTGTCCCCGGAGACCGCGACGGCCAGCGCGACGGGAATCTCCGGCAGGTCCCACAGCCGCGCCCGGTCGACCTGGAAGTGGTCACCGTGCAGGTTGACCGTCTCCCCCATCAACAGCTCGCGGATGATCTTGATCGCCTCACCGAGCATGGCCTGTCTGCGCCCGACGTTCGGCCAGCCGGCGCCGGTGACGATGTGCTCGTTGAGGTTCTCCCCGCTGCCCAGCCCGAGCGTGAACCGGCCGTCGGCCAGGATCTGCACGGTGGCGGCCTGTTGGGCCACCACCGCCGGGTGGTAGCGCATCGTCGGGCAGGTCACATACGAGCACAGGCCGACCTGTTCGGTGGCCTGCGCGACCGCCCCCAACACCGCCCAGGCATTCGGGGCGTGGCCCTGCGACGCCAGCCAGGGCGAGAAGTGGTCGCTGCACACCTCGAAGTCGAAGCCTCGTTCTTCGGCGGAGACGGCGTAACGGACAAGATCCTTGGGATCGCTCTGCTCGGTCATCAGGGTGTAGCCGAACCGTGTCATGGTGCTCGGGTACCCACCGGCTCATCGCCGAAACGGGGCGGATGGTCGCGGCGTCGTTTGGCCCCGGCCGTGGACGGGGTACCCGCGAGCGTGACCATTGCACCGCAGCGCACCGATCCCGCGACCGAGCCCGAGCTGCCCGCGGCGTGCGGGCCGCTGTCGGCCACGGTCTGCCGGCTGCTCCGCCGGCCCGCGGGCGCACCCGGCGACGTCGCCGTCGCGACAACCGGCGCCGACCCCTACGGGCGGGACCTGCAGCTGGCCCTCTACGTCTGCTACGAGCTGCACTACCGCGGCTTCGCCGGCGTGGACCCGGGGTGGGAGTGGGACGCCACCTTATTGGAACTACGCGCGCGGATGGAGCGCGTATTCCTCGATAGTGTTCGTCGGGACGTCGGACCGATACCGGCGGACATCAATGTGAACGACGAAATGGAAGCTGCGGCAACCGAACCCGTGCGCGGCAGTGGACCCTCGTGGTATCTGCGCGATCTGGGCAGCTGGGAACAGGCTCGGGAGTACTTCGTGCACCGGTCGCTGTATCACCTCAAGGAAGGCGATCCGCACGCCTTTGCCATCCCGCGCCTGACCGGCCAGGCCAAGGCCTCCTTCGTCGCGGTCGAGTTCGACGAGTACGGCGCCGGTCGAGGGACGCGGGTGCATCAGCAACTGTTCGCCGACCTGCTCAACGCCGCCGGCTTGGACGCCGATTACCTCGTCTACCTCGACGTTGTTCCCGCCGAGTCGCTGGCGGTGGTCAACCTGATGTCGCTGTTCGGGCTACACCGCCGGTGGCGGGGGGCGGCCGTCGGGCACTTCGCCTCGACCGAGATCACCTCCCCGCCCGGGTCGGCCCGCCTGGTGGCCGCGCTGCGGCGGCTGGGCGCCCCGGAGCCGTGCGTGGCGTTCTACGCCGAGCACGTCGTGGCCGACGCGGTGCACGAACAGGTGGTGCGCACCGGCGTGGTCGGCGACCTGATACGTCACGCGCCGCAGCTGGAGGCCGACGTGGTATTCGGCATGCGGGCCCGTGATGTCGTCGAGAACAGGCTCGCCGACCTTATGATGGCGGCCTGGTCGGCGGGAAGATCTTCGTTACTCGCAAATTGAAAGTTAAGGTTTCACTGGGATTTTGCGGAGTTTGTCGCCGATCTCTTTGCCAATCGAAGCGGGCATGGGTAACGTCTGGTTCCTCCGGTTGAGTTCACAGCCGCAACTGAACGTCACCGTGTTTTATGTAGCTCGCCAAGAGATTACGCTGACGTGATCCAACAGCACGATTCGTCGACTGATGGAGCCACAAATGACAACCAGCAGGATTACCGAAACCGCTTTCGCCACTCCCGCAACGGAATCCACGCAGGCCTGGCGAAGCCATACCGCCAAATTCACCATCCACTGGGGTCGGTCGGGAGCGGTGGTTGCCGCGGACGGGGAGATCGACGCGGCCAACGCCGCACCGTTCGCCGACTACGCCAGACGCTGCGCCGACTGCTGCGAGTGGCTGATCTTGGACCTGGCCGAGCTGGCATTCATTGGCACGGTCGGATTTACCGCGCTGCAATCGGTCAGCGCCCGCTGCGCCGCGGCGCAGACCCGGCTGATGGTGGTACCGAGTCCGGCGGTGACCAGCGTGCTGCGGATCTGCGACCCGCAGTCCCGTCTGCCGCTGGTGCCCTCGCTGGCCGACGCCCTGGCCGACGTGCAGAAATCCGGGCGCCCGCTGCGCGCGGTGACCTGAAGCCGGGCCCGAACCCGGACCCGGCTCCCGGCGGGCTAGGCGGGCACCGCGTCGGCCGCCCGGTCCCAGACCCGGTGCTTGGCCAGCACCGCGGCGAAGGCGTCGAAGAACTCCTCACCCAGATCGCCGGCGGCCGCCGTGGTGGTGACCACGCCGGTCGAGACGGTGACCCCGGTGTCCTCGGCCAACCGCTCGACGATTCCCGCTTTGGGTAACAGCTCGACACCGGCCCCGAACGCCCCGATGGGCTTCAGGTGTTTGTAGGCCTCGGTGATGAAATGCATGGCGTAGCCGTCGGCGGCGAGCGTGTGCATCGCCTCCGGACCACACGGCACCACCACCGCGTCATAGAGCACCGAGGCCATGGTGGTGATCGCCCGGTCGACGCCCAGCTGCCCACCCGAGCCGCCGGCGAGTTCGCCGCCGCCGGTCGGGGCCAGTACTTCGGCGACGGCGCCGCGCCGGCGCATCGCCTCGACGAAGCTTTGGACGCCCGTAACGTCGACACCGTCAGCCGCCAGTACCGCGATCTTGCGGCTTTCGATGGTGGGCGCGCCCCGGGACTCCGGCGGAACGGTGGCGGCGTGCAGTTGCGAGAGCGCCGGCGACGTCCCGACCTTCTCGGCTGCGGCATCGAGCTGGCGCTCATCGGGCGCCGACAGCCCCAGCTTCTCGGCCACCTGGCGCGCCAGGTCGTGGTCGATGTGGTTGAGTTGCTCGACCACGCGCTGCCGGATCTCGACGGTTTCGCATTTGCCCAGTTCGAATGCGTACGCGGCGACGATGTGCTTGGCCTCCGGCTCGGACATGCTCTTGTAGAACATCCGCGCCTGGCTGTAGTGGTTCTCGAAGCTGGCGGCGCGTTTGCGGATCTTGTCGCCGTCCACCTTCTGGGTGTAGTGCCGGTACACCTCGTCGTCACCGCCGGCCAGAGCCGGGCAGCCGCCGCCCAGCGAGTTCTTGTAGTAGCTGGACTTGCCGACCGGGATGGCGTGTTGGCTGTAGCCGTCGTGCTGGTTGGTGTGCACCGGCGCCACCGGCCGGTTGATCGGCAGATGGTTGAAGTTCGGTCCGCCGAGCCGGATCAACTGGGTGTCCAGGTAGGAGAAGTTACGGAACTGCAGCAGCGGGTCGTTGGTGAAATCGATTCCCGGCACTACGTTGGCCGTGCAGAAGGCCACCTGCTCGGTTTCGGCGAAGAAGTTGTCCGGGTTGCGGTTGAGCACCATTTTGCCCACCGGACGCACCGGAACCTGTTCCTCGGGAATGATCTTCGTGGCGTCCAGCAGATCGAAATCGAAATTGAATTCGTCGCTCTCGGCCACCAATTGCACACCCAGCTCCCACTCCGGGTATTGGCCGGCCTCGATCGAATCCCACAGGTCGCGGCGGTTGAAGTCCGGGTCTTTTCCGGCGATCTTCTGGCATTCGTCCCAGATCAGCGAATGCACGCCGAGCTTGGGCTTCCAGTGGAACTTCACGAACGTGCCCTGCCCCTTGGCGTTGACGAAGCGGAAGGTGTGCACACCGAAGCCCTGCATCATCCGGAAGCTACGCGGCAATGAACGGTCCGACATCAGCCACATGATGGCGTGCAGCGTCTCGGGCTGCAGCGACACGAAGTCCCACAGCGTGTCGTGGGCGGACTGCGCCTGCGGAATCTCGTTGTCCGGTTCGGGCTTCACCGCGTGCACGAAGTCGGGGAACTTGATGCCGTCCTGGATGAAGAACACCGGGAAGTTGTTGCCCACCAGGTCGTAGTTGCCCTGTTCGGTGTAGAACTTGGTGGCGAACCCGCGCACGTCGCGCACGGTGTCGGCGGATCCGCGGAAGCCGGCCACGGTGGAGAACCGCACGAACACCGGGGTCTTGGTACCCGGCGAGGTCAGGAACTTCGCCGCGGTGTACTCGGCGAGCGAATCGTCGTAGGGCTCAAAGTAGCCGTAGGCGCCCGACCCGCGAGCGTGCACCACCCGCTCGGGGATCCGCTCGTGGTCGAAGTGCATGACCTTCTCCCGGGCGTGGAAATCCTCCAGCAACGTGGGCCCGCGCTCCCCGGCCGTCAGCGCGTCGTCGGTGTGGTCGACCCGCAGCCCCTGCTGGGTGGTCAGGTACCCGGACTGCCGGTCGTACCGGTGCTCGTCGAGCTGTCGCTGCTTGGGGTCCTCGGTAGCCACCACGGTTCCTCTCGTCGGCGTATTGGGAATTCCCAGCGTGGGGTATCCCAGCCGGGACATCCGCAAACGGCCAGGGCCACCCGCGAACGAGAGGGGACGATCGTGACCGCCCAATCGGCTGTGTTGTTCGACGTCGACGGCACGCTGGTCGATTCGAACTACCTGCATGTGCACGCCTGGCGTCGGGCGTTCGCCGAACAGCGCATCGAGGTGGAATCCTGGCGCATCCACCGCGCCATCGGCATGGACGGATCCGCGCTGGTGCGGCTGCTGTCAGACGACGCACCCGACGACGTCCGCCGGCGCCTCAAAGAGCTGCACTCGCGCTTCTACCTGGAGTCGGCGCCGCTGCTGTCACCGCTGCCGGGCGCCCGGCGGTTGCTGGAACGCATCGCCGCCCTCCATCTGCCGGTGGTGCTGGCCACCTCGGCGCCCGACGACGAGCTGGCGGTGTTGCGCAAGGCGCTCGACTGCGACGACCTGATCGCCGCGGTCACCTCGTCCGCCGATGTCGACATCGCCAAACCGGAGCCGGACATCATCGGGATCGCCCTCGATCGCATCGGCGCGACGGCGGAGCGGGCGGTTTTCGTCGGCGACGCGGTCTGGGACGTGGCGGCCTGCGTGCGCGCCGGCCTGCCGTGTATCGGCGTGCTCAGCGGCGGCGTGTCCCGCGCCGAGTTGGAAACGGCAGGCGCGGTGGGCGTTTTCGACAACGCCGAGGAGCTGCTGACACAGCTGGACCGGACACCGATCGCAGACCTGCCCGACGGGCGGCCCGGGCATGGATGAGGCCACCTTCTTGACCACGCTGATCCGGGCCATCGGCGCACTGCAACGCGCCGACGTGCCCTTCGCAGTGGCCGGTGGCGCCGCGGTGTATGCCCGCGGCGGCCCGCACTCGCAGCACGACATCGATCTGCTGGTGGAACCGTCCGACGCCGAACACGCCGCGCAAGCCCTCACCAGCGCCGGCATGGCGCGGTTCCAGCCGCCGGAGGACTGGTTGCTGAAGGTGTTCGACGGCGACGTGCTCATCGATCTGATCTATCGGCTCGGTGACACCCCGGTCAGCGCGGAGACCATTGCGCGCGCCCCGCTGCTTCCGGTCGGCTCGGTGACCGCACGGGTCATCAGCGCCACCGACCTGATGGTGCAGAAGCTCGCGGTGCTGGACTGTCACCGCTGCGATTACGCCGAGCTACTCGTCGTCGCACGCATCCTGCGCGAACAGGTCGATTGGGGCCGGCTGCGGCTGCGATTGCGGGGTTCACCGTTCGCCGAGGCGTTCTGGCAGCTGTTGTGCGGGCTGGCCATCGTCGACGCCGATGACGCCGCCGAACCCGATCCGCCGGATCATCTGTGGCGGTGGTGCGACGCCAGCTCGCCGAGAACCCGGAGATCGGCGAGCTGGGCATCGGGATCGAAATCCACTCCGACACCGTGTGTCTGACCGGGACGGTCAACGGCCCGCAACGCCGGGCGACGATCGAGACGGTCGTTCGCGCCATCGTCGAACCGCGCGTCGTGGTCAACGACATCGAAGTGGTGCAGCTGTGCGAACCCGTCGAGCAGGTGACCGGGTGATCCGGGTAGCCGCGGTCGGCGACATCCACTTGGGCGAGGACTCGCGCGGCACGATGCGCTGGCACCATATCGATGATCGGGCCGACTTGCTGCTGGTCGCCGGAGACTTGACCCGCCACGGGACCGCCGCCGAGGGCCGGGTGGTCGCCGACGAATTGTCCGGGTGCCCGGTACCGGTGGTGTGCGTGCTCGGCAATCACGACTATCACCGGAATCAGCAGGACGAGATCACCGACGCGTTGCGCGACGCCGGGATCGTCGTCCTGGAAGGCGAGACCCACACCGTCGACGTCGCGGGCCGGCGGGTCGGAATCGCCGGCGTGAAGGGTTTCGGCGGCGGTTTCGCCGGCCGGTGTGCGACCGCCTTCGGCGAGCCGGAGATGAAGGCGTTCGTCGCCGCCACCACGACCGCGGCGGCCCGGTTGCGCGAGGGCCGTGGGGCGCTGCACGCCGACTACCGGATCGCGCTGCTGCACTACTCGCCGGTTGCCGACACCTTGCTGGGCGAGCCTCCGGAGATCTATCCGTTTCTGGGGTCGTGCCTGCTGGCCGAGGCCATCGACGACGCCGGGGCCGACCTGGCGGTGCACGGCCACGCCCACTCCGGAATCGAGGCGGGCCGCACCGCCGGCGGTGTCCCGGTGCGTAATGTGGCCCAACCACTGATCCGGGCGCCCTACACCGTCATCAACGGCATCCCCACCGCGGCGGCCAGCGCGGCGGACATCCACGCCCCGTGATCGCCGATGTGACCGGAGTGCGGCTACGTGCCCCGGACACGGCGGTTGTGCTTCTTGATCGCCGTGACCAGTTCCGATTTCTTCATCGTCGAGCGGCCGTGAATGTCCAGCCGACGCGCAACGTCCATCAGATGCTGCTTGCTGGCGTTGGCGTCGACACCCTCGGCGGACGGTCCCGAGTTGTTCGGGCCCCCGCCCTGAGCACGCTTATCCGACGGGCCGCGCTTCTTCTTGGGCTCCCAGTGGTCTCCGACCTTCTCGAAACTGTGTTTGAGCGCCGCGTAGGCGACCCGGTGGGCGCGCTGCTCGCTGCCGTACTCCTTGGCGGCCGCGTCGTGCGCTTTGGCGAAGGTGCGTTGCGCCTTCGCGCTGGATCGTTGCAGCGTGCTGGGCAACTCGCCTTGCTTGGCGGCGCCGCTCTTCGTCGTCTTGGGCATGAGACCTCCAATCAGCGACTGCAGTCCGGTCTGCATACCCGCCGAACCGGTTCGGCAACCATGTCGAACGTGCCGACCACGTTTGCCGGGCCGATCACCGGGCAACCCGGATAGCCGTGGATGCCGAACGATTCCGTGGATTGCTCACCGCCCGTGCCCCGTTCATCTCGGTGTACTTCGAGGACTCGCACGACACCGAGGACGCGGCCACCAAACTCGACCTCACCTGGCGCGCGGTCTGTGAACAGCTCAACCGACAGGGCGCTGATCAGCAGCTGGTCGGCGAGGTCGAACGCGCCGTGCGGGAGTTGCGGCCGCCGGTCGGCAAGAGTGGGCGCGCGGTGATCGCCGACGCCGACGGCGTGGTGCTCAACGAGCATCTGCAGGCGCCCGCAGCGAGCACTGCTCGCCTGTCCCGACTTCCCTACCTGCTGCCGATCATCGAGCACGGCTTCGAGTACCCGAACTACGTGTTGGCCGAAGTCGACCAGACCGGCGCTGACATCACCGTGCACGCCGACGGCGCACTGCGCTCGGAAACCATTGACGGCGGCGGCTATCCGGTGCACAAGGCCGCCGGAGCCGATACCCCCGGCTACGGGGATGTGCAACCACATGTCGAGGAGGCCGTTCGCAAAAACGTCCGCGCCGTCGCCGCCCGGGTCACCGAACTCGCCGACCCGCCCGATCTCGACGCGGTGTTCGTCGTCGGCGAGGTGCAGTCTCGGTCGGCATTGCTGGAGGCGTTGCCGAAGCGGATCACGGCGCTGGCGCGGGAGCTCCCGGTCGGCGCCCGGGGACACGACGCCGGTGACATACAAGACGCGATCGAAGCCGAATGCCTGCGAAGGCAACTCGAGAACATCCAAGACGCGGTGCAGCGCTTCACCGCCGAATCGGGCCGGCTGTCCGGGCTGGCGGTCGAAGGGCTCGCCGCGGTATGCGCCGGGCTGAGCCAGGGCGCGGTGGAGACGCTGATCATCGGCGACATCGGCGATGCGACGGTGGTGGCCGACGCGGACCTCACGGTTACCGCGCCGGATGCCGACATGCTCTCCGATTACGGTGCGGCACCGGAATACACGCTTCGCGCCGACGAGGCGCTGCCGTGGGGCGCGATCGCAGCCGACGCGGGCGTGGTGGCCGCCGGCGGGACGATCCATCCGGCCGACGGCGTCGCAGCGGTGCTGCGCTACCCGCCGATGGCATCGGCTTAGCCGCCGTCCTCATCCGGCTTCCGCCCAGTCGTGTTCCTCGAAGAGGTGTCGTTGCGCGAGGCCCTCGACGGCCACAGCTTCGTAGGCGTCCCCGTCGAACAGTGGGTCGTCGAACAATGGATCATCGCGAACCGAGTCGCCCGGCCACGGGCAGTCGGCATCGGGCGGTGGCAGGTCCTCGGGCGGCGGGCGGCGGTGGTAGTCGATGACGGCTTCGATGAAGTGGAAGGGGTTGACGCGGGGTTGGCCGTGGTCGAGTTTGGGCGGCGGGATCCACTCGACTCGGCCGGATTCGCCGAGTCGGGTGACCCAGCCCTGCTCGCTGGCCATCCGATTATCCGGCGCGCACGCCAGCGCGAGGGAATCGATGTCGGTTTGGCCGTTGTCAGCCCAATCCCGTTCCAGATGGTGCGCCTGAGACAGGTACCCCGAGACCGTGCACCCGGGTCTGGTACAGCCGTGATCACGCGCATGCAACACGATGCGCTGATCAGCCGAAGCGATGCGCTTGGTGCGACCCAGCCACAACGCTCGCCCCCGGCCGTCGAAGATGCTCAAGTAGTGATACGAGTGGGCGGCCATGCGCAGTAGGTCGCTCATCGGCAACAGTGATCCGCCGCCGGTGTGCGCCTTGCCGGCCGCAGCCTGCAGTTCGGCCAGCGTGGTCGAGACGATCACCGTGACCGGCAGGCCGTTGAGCTGGCCCAAATCTCCGCACGCCAGCACCGCCCGGGAAGCGGCCAGCAACGCGTCGTGGTGGCGTTGATCGCGGGTGCGGTGATCAGCCTGGATCTGTTCTTGGCTCGGTGTACCGCTGACGCAGGGCTTTTCGTCGGCGGCGTTGCACATGCCGGGCGCTCCGAGTTTGGCCAGGATCGGCTCCAGGGTGGCCCGCAACTCGGGGGTGATCTTGCCCGAAAGGGTGCTCATCCCGTCGGCGTCCTGGCGACTCAGCCGCAGCCCGCGCCGGGCCTGACGTTCCCGGTCGGTGATATCCCCGTCGGGGTTCAGCGCCGCCAACAAGTGATCAGCCAACCGCTGAAAGGTCTCCGGGCCGAACTGTCCGGCCAAAACCGCGAGGTCGCGTTCGGCGCGCTCCCGATCCGCGGCATCGACGGCGGCCGGAATCTTCGCCATCGTCTTGCGGGCGATCGCCGTATGCTCCGGGCCGATGCGCCCGCGCGCTTGGGCGGTGGCCAACTCAGGTAGCTCCGGAGCCAGCGGCTCCCCGGTCACCGCGGTGCGCGGACCGAGTTCCGCGGCCTCGGCCAATCGCCGTCGCGCCGCGGCGCTGCTGATCCGCAACCGCTCGGCCAGCGCCTTGCCCAGCGAGCACTCGCCCAACAGCCCCGCATCGCCCTCGGTGACGAGCCGGGTCAGAATCTGATGATCGATAGCCGGTGCTCGCCACGCCAACGCTTCCCGGCGGGCCAGCACGTCCACCAACTCCTCGGTGGTCAGCGCATCAAAGGAGCATTGTTCCAGTCGGCCATGGGCGGCCTCGGCCGCGTCGAGGCACGCCATGATGGTGTCCCGATCCGCGAATGCATCCCTGCCCATACATCGCACGCTAATTCGACCCACCGACAGAAAACGGTCCGGATTCGGCCCCCGGCGATTAAGGAAACAGTGTGAATCAACGCCGCCGGGCGGCCAGCACACCGGCCCCGGCCGCACCCAGCGCGGTCGCCGCACCGGCGACCAGCCCGGCGTGCCGGGCCGCCCAGAGTTGCGGGCTGTGCGCATGCGAGGAATCGTCGAACTGCCCGCGCGCCCCGTGGTCGCTACCGGGCTGCTGGTCGAGCGGCTTCCAAAGATTGTGCGGCGGCACACCCTCGACGCGTTCACCGGTCTGCTGCGAGTCGTAGCCGGTACGGGCCAGGTAGCGGTCCAGCAGCGGTGCGGCGACGCGCTGCGCCAGCAGGGTGGCGACGGTACTCTCACCGACCCAGTACTGCTTGCGCCGCGGACGGTCGGCGGCACGCAACACCGCCCGGGCGACCAGCTGCGGCTGATAGATCGGTGGCACCGGCTGCGGGTGGCGAGGTAGCCGGGACAGCACCCAGGAGAACTGCGGGGTGTTGACCGCCGGCATCTGGACGATGGTGATGTTGACCCTGGAGCGTTCGTGCAGCAGCTCGCATCGCACCGACTCGGTGAAGCCGTTGACGGCGTGTTTGGCGCCGCAGTACGCCGATTGCAGCGGGATGGCCCGCTCCCCCAGGGCCGAACCCACCTGCACCACCGTGCCGCGGTCACGGGGTTTCATTTTCGCCAACGCCACCATGGTGCCGTAGACGAAGCCGAGGTAGCAGACCTCGGTCACCCGTTTGAACTCCTCGGGTCCGATCTCGCTGAACGGCGCGAACACCGAGGCGAAGGCGACGTTCACCCAGACGTCGATCGGACCGAGTTCGTCCTCGACACGGTCGGCCGCGGCCGCCACGGCGGCATAGTCGGCGACGTCGGTGGGAATCGGCAGCGCGGTCCCGCCGGCGTCCTCGACATCGCTTGCCGCGCCCCGCAATCCGGCTTCGCCGCGGGCCAGCAGGGCCACCTTCGCGCCGCGGGCACCGAACCGCTGCGCGACGGCGCGGCCGATCCCGGCACTGGCTCCGGTGATGACGACGGTCTGAGTCATGACTGGAATCCCTTCTGCAGAACCTGTTTTCCGGCCAGCCGCTCGGCGAGCCGGGAGGCCAGCGCCATGATGGTCAGTGCCGGGTTGGCCGACCCCTGGGTCGGGCACACCGAGCCGTCGGAGAGGAACAGATTGGGCACCTCCCATACCCGGTGGTCGGCGTCGACGACAGAGTTCTCCGGCGTGGTACCCATCCGGGCGCCACCGATCAGGTGGGCATAGCGCTGGATGGTCAGCACGTCCTGGGCGCCGGCCGCGTACAGGATGTCGGTGATCACCCGGGTCGAGTAGGCCATGTTCGCCTTGTCGTTGTCGCAGCGGGTGTAATCCATTCGGGCCACCGGGATGCCGAAGTCGTCTGCCTCGTCGGCCAGTGTGACCCGGTTGTCCGGCAGCGGCAGCAGTTCGTTGAGGACACCGATCGTGCTCCAGTGGTTGTAGTCGCGCATGTATTCGCGCATCGCCCGTCCCCAGTGCCCGTCGGCGAGCACGTGCTCGGCCCAGCCGATCGGCAGCGGTGAGACGGTCTGGATGGAGAACCCGCGGGCGAATCCGCGCGTGGCGTCGGTTTCGTAGAACTGCTCGCTGCTCACCTGCGGCGGCGGCGCCTTGTACATCCGCAGCTCCTCGGGCCACCGGCCGGCGGTCTGGGAGGCGCCTTGGACCATGACGTATCGGCCGACCTGATCGGTGTTGTTTCCCAGCCCGTTGGGGAACCGGGAACTGGTCGAATTGAGCAGCAGCCGTGGGGTTTCGATGGAGTAGCCGGCCACCGCGACGACCTTGGCGCGCTGGAGGTGCTCGGTGCCGTCGCTGTCGAGGTAGACGACACCGCGGGCCGCACCGGTGTCGTCGAGTTCGATCCGGGCGGCCATGCTGTCGGCCCGGATCTCCACGCCGTGTGCCAGCGCGTCGGGCAGGTGGGTGACATAGGGGCTGGCCTTGGCGTTGACCTTGCAGCCCTGCAGACAGTAGCCGCGGTAGATGCAGTGCGGCCGGTTTCCGAAGGTGCCGTTGACGATCCCGACCGGACCGACCCGCATCTCGATTCCGAGGTTGCGCGCGCCCTCCCACAGCTTCGACGCGGCACTGGAGATCGGATGCGGCGAGGACGGGTAGCGGTGCGGATACCCCCACGGCCAGTTCTGCCCCGCCACCGGCAGTTCGGCCTCCAGCACTTCATAGTGGCGGCGGATGTCGGAGTAGTCGATCGGCCAGTCCGCTCCGACACCGTCGAGACGGTATGTCCGAAGGTCGCTGGGGTGGAACCGCGGGCAGTAGCCGGCGTAGTGCACCATCGAGCCGCCGACGCCGCGACCGGAGTTGTTCTTGCCCAGCTCGATCGGGTCGTCGCCGCCGATGATGCGCTTCTGCGTCCAGTACAGCGGGTGCGATCCGGCTTCATCGGAGACCCAGTCGGTGTCGGGATGCCAGAACGGCCCCGCCTCGATGATCACGATCCGCCAGCCGGCCCGCGCCAGTCGTTGCGCCAGTACCGATCCACCGGCGCCGGCCCCGACGACGACCAGGTCGACCTCGTCATCGGTGGCATACCGGCGCATCGTGTTCTCACCGGGCAACTGCCGCGATTGCACGTCGAGCAGGAACCGTGAGTCATTGTCGGGTGGGCCCAGCGATCCCTTGAGCAGGCCCCGCCAGAAATCGCCCACTACGAGCCCTCTTCTTGCACCAGTCTCACCGGGTCCTTGTCGACGGCGCCACGACTTTCGAACGGTTCACGCACCGACGCCCGGCCGCTCGGTCCCCCCAGTCGCATGTATCCGCGCGGGTAAGCCGGCCCACCGAATCCGATCTCGTTCCACGCCCACGGATGCGAGTAGAACGCCGTCAACGCCATGCGCATGCACACCGACCACGCCCGGCTCTCGTTCAACTGCGACCATGCGCCGCCGTACAACCCGCCGCGGGAGAACTGTTCGACCAGCGCCAGTTGGCTGGGGACCTCGGCGTCGGCGAATGACGCCCTGCCGTACCGCTGTTCGGCGGCCTCGTCCAGGCCTTGCAGCACCAGCCGCCAGGTGTCACCGTCATCGGGCATGTCGGCGTACTGGTAGCCGTCAAGCCGGCCGTCGGCCAGTTTGTCGTCGATGAACTCGGCCACCGGCACCCGCGGGTCCTCGTCTTGTGCCAGCACGATGTCGCAGAAAGCGCGCAGGGTGGGCTCCTCGGCGGCGGTGAAGAACCGCAACGGTCCCGGCGGCTCGAGCCGGGCCAACACCACCTTGCGGGTGGCCTCGTCCCAGCTGTCTTGCGACTCGAGCACGTCGAAATCGGGATAGCGCCCGATCATCTGCGGTGTGGTGCCGCGGCGCTGCCGCGGCAGCCAGGACGGGTGCGGGGGTTGGCGATCGGCGCGCAGGTTCGGCAGATGGTCGGGGCGGGAGGTGTCGGCCATGGGCTGCGGCCCGTCAGCGTTCGCGGCGCAGCACCGCGGCCAAGAGTCCCATTCCGCCGACCATCGCCATCAGCCCGGGTGCCGCGATCGGCGGGCCCATCGGAACGTTGTAGGACGCATTGCGCCAGCCGCCCGGTTTGCGTGCCACCCCGCGGGCGTGCAGGTACTCCCCGAGCAGGCCGTTGGCGGCGTAGACCCCGGCGGTCAATGGCAGCCAGCGTTTGGCCCAGCGGCGGGAGAACACCCCGCCGATACCGGCGATCACCACCGGCGGCGTGACCAGCACCGGGCTCCACATCCACTTGTTGCCGAAGCCGGCCTTGTAATGCTCGAGATAGATCTCGGCGGTTGTCACCACCGCGGCCACCGCCGTCATCGCCGACAGCGACCGCTCGAAGCGGCCGTGCGCGACGTTGCGCAGCAGGTGATCGACGAGGTCGCCGGCTTCGCCGATCCATTCTGCGTGACTTCCTGCCCGCAAACCGGATTCGCCCGGGCCCAGCAACATCATCTGCCGCACTCCGTCCTCGCGTTCCTCGCGTTCGTCGATGTCCGCAGATTTGCCGCAGTACCCCGCTGCTGCAGGCACCAAACATCGAGGTTTCGACAGCGATGGAAGCGGGAATTATCGGGGGTACAGATGAATGGAGGACGGATGCGGATCGGTGGACTGGCCGGTGCGATTGTGCTGATATGGCTGCTTATCGGCGTTTTCGCCGCATGGCAGCGAGACTATTTCCACGGGCGTCAGACCAGTTGCGCGACTGCCGGAACCATCGCGGTCACCACACTGGCCGGCCCGCTGAACTATCTCGGGTTCAACCCGGTCGTGACGGATTGCCATTTACCGCAGCCCTCGTCGCAGGGTGCGGTCGTTCAGATCGTTTAACAGAAGGGATCGGTGATGATTGCACTCGGAGTGATCTTGCTTATTCTGGCGCTCGTTCTCAAGATCAATGTGTTGTGGACGATCGGAATCATTCTGGTGGTGATCGGCGCGGCACTGTGGATTCTGGGAGCGATCGGGCGTCCGGTGGCGGGTCGGCGTTACTGGTATTGACCAGCACCGCCCCCGGCAGCGTTAAACTGACCGGGTTCTTGCGGCCCGCTCGATGACGGGGGCACATGCGATGGCTGCCGCTGCCGACCACGGCTCCTTCAGTCATATCGCGCTGTTCTACCGATCGCCGAGGGACTACGTAGAGCACTTGGTGCCGTTCCTCGCCGACAGCGCCGCGGCCCGGATCCCCATCCTGGTGGCGGTGCCCGAACCCAATCTCTCGCTGCTGCGAGACGCCCTTCCCGAGGGGACGGCCGATTCCGTGACGATGGCGGATATGAGCCGGGTCGGACGCAATCCCGGTCACATCCTCGGCGGCGTGTTCGGCGCGTTTGCCGCCGAACATCCCACCGGACCGGTGCGAATGGTCGGCGAACCGGTCTGGCAGGGCCGATCCGACCAGGAGTATCCGGCCTGCGTCCAACATGAAGCCCTGATCAACCGGGCGTTCACCGGCCGGGAGGTCACGGTTCTTTGCCCGTATGACGCAACGAATCTGAACTCCGACATCCTGGTCGACGCCGAGATCACCCATCCGCGCCTGGACGGTGCCGGGCATCCGGAGCACAACAGTGCTGCCTTCGCCCCGGAGGCGGCCTGGGCACGCTACAACGAGCCGTTGCCGAGCAGCCCGACCGCGGCGAGCTGCACCCTGAACGAACTCACCGACCTGGCCTCCGCCCGGGCGTTCGCCGCCAAGTACGCCCGCTGGTTCGGGTTCTCCGATGCCGACATCGCCGACCTGCAACTGATCGTCAACGAACTGGCCTCCAACAGCCTGCAGCACGGGCGCGGCCCGTGCACCCTGCTGATCTGGGAGTCAGCCGGCCAATTGGTCTGCCAGGTACGCGACTCCGGCCAGCTGGCGGACCCGATGGCCGGCCGACGGCCGATCACTTACGACGACCAGCAAGGGTTCGGATTGTTCGTGGTCAACGCCACCGCGGACCTGGTGCGAATCCACACCGCAGCATCCGGGACCACGGTGCAGGCGCACTTGCGGATGAGGGAGTCAGCATGACAGCCACCCGCCGGGCCGACCCATCGGGGGAATTCGGCCACATCGGCTGGCAGTACCGCGACCACGACGAATTCATCTGCCGTGCAACAGAATACCTGGCAATCGGCCTGAATCTGGGCCAGCGGGTCGGCTACGTCGGCGACGACGAGCCCACCAGGATTCGAGCTGCCCTCGCCGCGGCTGGGCTCGGCGCCGCCGCCGACGGGGTGGACGTCAAAACCGTGCCGGAGCACTTCGTGTTTCGGGCGGGCGGCGAGGTCGTGGACGCAGCGGGCATGGCCGAACGTTATGCGGCCGCCGCGATCGCAGCGGTCGCCGACGGCTACAGCGGTCTGCGCGTCGTGATCGATGTGACGCCGGTGGCCCGCACACCGGAGCAGCGTGAGGCGCAGGCAGCACTGGAGTTCCTCGGGGACCGGCGAATCTCGACGCTGCCCGTCGCGGCGCTGTGCGGGTACAACATCGCCGAGCTGGGCGAGGCGGCGGCGGGGTTGCTGTGTCTGCACGCGGCGGCCGGGCCGGCTTCCAGCCCGTTCCAGCTGTACAGCCAGCCCGCCCGGCGCAACGCGATCGCACTGGCCGGGCATCTCGATGCCGCCAGTGAGGTGCTGTTCGCCGCCACCTTGCACCGCATCCTGCCGTTGCTGTCACAGGCCACCCTGGAGATCGACGCCCGGGAGCTGGACTTCGTGGGCCACCGGCAGCTGCTGCTGCTCGACCGTTGCTGCGCCGCCCATGACCGGGTGGCGGTGCTGCACAGCAGTCGGCCGACGGTGCGCCGGTTGTTCGATCTGATCGGCTTCGAGCACATCCACATTGACACCGGGGGCGGGGTGCGGCCAGAAGCCGATGTCCGGGTTGGTACCCAAGGACGCTGAACTGCGTGCCGGGAATTCGACGAGCCGGTCGAGCTCACGGTCAGCGGTGCCGGCGCACCGGGCCTGCCCGCAGATAATCCTGCGATGACGGCGGCCGCCGACGGTGGCTGACGGGGATCGTCACCGGACCGGCCCCCGCGTCGTGGTGGCCGCCCTGACGCAATGCGTCATATGCGCACAGCAGCTGCCGCAGCCGTGCGGCCGCATCATCGGGTGGTGACGAACCCGGATAGCCGGTGTCGGGGTGCAGGGTGCGCACCTTGGTGCGGAATGCATGGCTGATCTGTGCCTGGGTAGCCGAATGCGGCACTCCCAGAATGTCGTAGGGATCGGGGCTGTCGCTCATCACCACGGTCGCTCACCAACTCCAAGACGTACTTTCCTGCTGCGGGCCGGCGGGCCCGCTGCCCGGGAGAGCAGGGTGGGCAGCGGGGCCACGCCGAACCTCGCGGTGCTCATCGCGTCGGGCCATCACCTCCCGTCATCACGCGGCGGACAACATCGGGACCTCGGAGGCCTCCCGGAGGCGACCGTTGCGTCGGCCACACTCGCCGGCTGCGCCGCCGCGTGTCCGACCGGTTCCGAGGGCTTCCCGGTGGCGGCGCGCCACGCCGCTCGGGTGTGGCGCAACGAATGGCGAGCTTGGGGGGTCGGGGCCGGGCGGCGGGCGTTTCGGTGCGCACCGCGTGCCAGCGCTCGGGGATCGCCGCGGTCAGCAGGCGCAGCCATTCGGCGCGCACGATGCGGTCCGCCTCGTCCAGCACCTCCGCGGGCAATGTGTCGGTGGTCATGCTGCTCACCTCCTTCACCATGCAGGCCGCCTCCCGGCCCCTCGCAATCAGCCGTTGATGGCCCGCTCGCCGTGTCCGCTGGCGACCTTGATCCGGCGCGGCTTTGCCTTCTCCGCGACCGGAATGGTCACTCGAAGCACCCCGTCCTGGTAGCTGGCCTGGATCTGCTCGGCGTCGAGGTTGTCGCCCAGGAAAAGCTGTCGGCTGAACACCCCGCGGGGCCGTTCCGCCGACACCATCTCGCGACTCTGATCCAGGCCGGGCCGTTCGGCGTGCACCGTCAGCACGTTGCGTTCGACATCGAGGCCCAGCGAGTCTTCCTTCATCCCCGGCAGGTCGAACTCGACGATGAACTGATCGCCGTCGCGCCAGGCATCCATCGGCATGACCGCCGGCCGCGCCGCGGTGCCCAGGACCTGCTGGGTCCAGCGGTCGAGATCGCGAAACGGGTCGGTACGCATCAACATCATCTCCACCTCCTCAATCTGCAGCAGATCATCTATGTCCGCTGACATAGATTTTTATATAGCACCGATGGTAGGTTCGTGCAAGAGGATCTCCGACGAACGGAAGCGACGCGCCTTGACCGAGAACATGAATGCCCGATCCGGACTCGGGGTATACAGCATCTCCGTGGCTGCAGAGTTGTCCGGCATCGGTCCGCAGACGTTGCGGCTCTACGAGCGGCGCGGCCTGCTCACCCCGGCGCGCACCGCGGGCGGCACCCGCCGTTACAGCGACGACGACCTGGCACGGCTGCGGCGCATCGTCGAGCTGGCCGGTGTGGGGGTCAACGTGGCCGGCATCGGGGAGATCCTGGGCCTGGAAGCCCGAAACGTCCGACTGGAATCGGACAACACCAGGCTGAAGTCGGACAACAATCGACTGAGATCGGATAACGACCAACTGAAGTCGGACTATGCCCTGCTCGTCGCGCAGCGGGCGGAGCTGGCAGGCCGGAGCGCGCAAGCGCGGAACCGAAAGGGGTCATGATGATCGACGCTGAAGGACTGTCGCCGAGCGAGGGCCTCCCGGAGGCGGACCGCGCCGAACAGTGGCTGGCCGCCGACGCCGGCGAGGAGGACGACGGGCTGGACCCGGCCCGGCTCGAGAACATCGACGAGAAGGACGCCAACCCGGCCGACGTGATCGACCAGGCGATCAGCGTTCCGCTTCCCCACGACGACTACGACACCGAGCCGTAGTGCAACCTCGGTCGACCTACTCGGCGTCGGCCGCGTCGCCGTCAGCGTGGCGGGATGACGGGTCGCGCCGCCGATGGCTGGTGTCGCACAGCGGATAGCTGCGGCTGCGCCCGCAGGCGCAGATCGCGACCATGAACCGGTCGGACTCGACGACGCCGTCGGGGGTTTCGATGCGGACCGGCCCGGCGACCAGCACCGGGCCATTGCGCACCGGCTGTACCAGGTGGGGCTGCGGCTCGCTCACGGCTTGTCCGCCCGTATCACGACCAGCTGCTCCTCGCGGCAGCCGCGGGGCAGCCGGCCGGTTCGCTCCAGCCAGTCGGCACGAGCGGACAGCACCGGGCCGAACGGAATCCACCGCGTAGCCGCGATGTCCGCCGCCAGTCCGCTGTCCCGCAACGCTTTCAGCGACCTGGCGGCATCGGCCAGCGCCGACTGAACCAGCAACATCGATCCACCGCTGCGCAACAGCGTGGCCGCCGTGCGGCACAGTGGATCGAGAACGATCCGGCCGTCGACGCCACCGTTCCACGACCACTCCGGCCCGCCCGCCACCGGGACCGGCCCGCTGTGGCGCGGGCTGGGCACATACGGCGGATTCGACACGATCAGGTCGAACGGCTCGCAGCTCAATGCGCCGGCCCACGGCCCGTGCCGGATCTCGATGTCGACCCCGGCCGCGCCCGCGTTGTCCCGGGCGCACCGGACCGCGCGGGGGCAGATGTCGAATGCGGTGACGCTACCCGCGCCCAGTTCGGCCGCCGCGATCGCCACCACACCGGACCCGGTACACAGGTCGAGTACCCGGCGCCGGCGGGCCAGCCCCGATGACTCCATGACGTCGACCAGTAGGTGCGAATCCTGCTGCGGCGCATAGACGCCGGCCGGGGTCACTAGCTCAGGTCGGGTGGCGTACGTGGCGATGGTGGGGTTCACCTAGCCGGTTTACCCGGCTGCAGCCGCCGACAAACGCCATTGGTCACTCCCGTAATGGGGCATCGCACACCGTGCCGACCCCTCCGGATCCCTAGGCGGCGTCGTCGGCGTACCGAGCAGGCTCACTCAATCGTCCTTGTCGCGCAGGTCGCGCACCGCCTGCTTGGCCGACTCGGTGAACTCGTGCATCTTCTGCTTGGCGCCCTTGGTGGCGACACTGACCCGGTCCGGATCCTTGATCATCGCCTTGGCGGTGTTCTTCGCGATGTCCATCCGGAGCTGCGGCGGAACCGGTGCGACGTCGGGATCCACGACCACTTCCAGCACCACCGGGCCCGGCGCCGCCAGCGCCTGATCCCAGGCATGGCCGATGTTCTTCGGGTCATCGCAGCGGATACCGGTCAGCCCGAGCAGCTTGGCGAACTCCGCATATGGCACATCCGGAATGTATTGCGTTCCCTCGAATTTCGGTTCTCCGCCCATCGCCCGCTGTTCGAAGGTGACCTGGTTGAGGTCCTGGTTGTTGAACACGCAAAAAATCAACGGACCCTTGGACAACCGATCCTTGTACCGCTTGACGGTGATCATCTCGGCCATGCCGTTCATCTGGAACACGCCGTCGCCCACCAGGGCGATCACCGGTCGGCCCGGGTGCGCCAGCTTGGCGGCGATCGCATACGGCGTGCCCGGGCCCATGGTGGCGAGGTTGCCGGCCAGTGAGGCGGCCATGCCCGGCCGCAGCCGCAGGTGCCGCGCCCACCAGTTCGCCACCGAGCCGGCATCGGTGGTGATGACGGCGTTGTCAGGCAGCCGCTTGGACAGCTCGTGCACCACCAGCTCAGGGTTGAGCGGGTCGGCCTTGTCGTGGGCCCGCTTGTCGAGCACCCGCCACCATTCCTGCACTTCGCTTTCGATTTTTTTGCGCCAGGACCGGTCCTCTTTGCGTTTGAGCAATGGAATCAGCTCTTGCAGGGTGTCTTTGGAGTCGCCGATCAGATTGGCGTCCATCGGATACCGGACGCCGATCATCCGGCCGTCGTGGTTGATCTCCACTCCCCGGCACTGCCCTTCTTTGGGCAGCCATTCGGAGTAGGGGAAGCTCGACCCGATCATGAACAGCGTGTCGGCGCCGGACATCATCGCTTCGCTGGCCGTGGAGCCGAGCAGCCCGATCGGGCCGGTGACATACGGCAGATCGTCGGGCAGCGACGCCCGGCCCAGGGAGGTCTTGGCCACCCCGGCGCCGAGCAACTCGGCGACCTGCACCACCTCATCAGACGCGTCGGCGGCGCCGGCGCCGATCAGAATCGCCACCTTCTCGGCGTCGTTGAGGATGTCGGCGGCCTTCTGCAGTTCCGGTTGCGTCGGGAGCATCCGCGACCGGGACCAACCCACGCTGCTGAACACCGCCCCGTGCATCCGTGGCGGCGACGGCACCGCGTCCTCTTCGGCGACGTCCTCGGGCAGGATGATGGTGGCCACCGTGCGATTCGTCAGCGCCACCTTGCACGCCCGGTCGACCAGGTGGCGTGCCTGTACCGGCGCCATGCAGGTTTGGATGAAGTCCGACGAGACGTCCTTGTACAGCGACATCGGGTCGATCTCCTGCTGGAAAGCCGCGCCCAGCGACATCCGCTTCTGCTGGCCGACGATGGCGACCACCGGCTGGTGGTCGAGTTTGGCGTCGTAGAGCCCGTTGAGCAGGTGGATCGCCCCGCCGCCGGAGGTGGCCAGGCAACAGGCGAGCTCGCCGGTGAACTTGGCGTGCCCGGTCGCCATGAAGGCGCCCATCTCCTCGTGCCGGGGCTGGATCAGCTCCGGATCGCCGTCGGCCCGGTCCAGTGCGCCGAGCATGGAGAGGATGCCGTCACCGGGATAACCGAAGATCCGGTGCACTCCCCACTGGCGTAACCGGTCGATGATGAAGTCCGCGGTCTTCGGCATGGTGCGCTCCTTAAGTTCGTAGTTGCAGTTACTTCGTGTTGTTACGTTGTGCTGTGACCCGGGTGGGTCGGGTGAGGCTGCATGGCGCTAGCCGGCCTTGGTGGTGCGGCTTGAAGGGACTGGCCGCCCGACCTGCTTGGACTTCTCTGGCCGCTGATTGAGATCTGCGATGTGATCGCTTGTTTAAGGAAATGCTGGCGGGGTTGTCCGTGGGGACCGTGTTGGCAGACAAGCGAAAAGAGGTGCGATGGCAGCGAGCCAGGTGTGGGCTGGAGTGGATGTCGGTAAGGAACATCACTGGGTGTGCGTGGTCGATGACAACGGCGCGGTGATGCTCTCGCGCCGACTGGTCAACGATGAGCAACCGATCCGTGAACTCGTAGCCGAGATTGAGCAACTGGCTGACGAGGTGTCGTGGACGGTCGACTTGACCACCGTGTATGCCGCTCTGTTGTTGACGGTGCTGGCCGACGCCGGTAAACCGGTCCGGTATCTGGCCGGCCGTGCGGTATGGCAGGCCTCGGCGGTGTACCGCGGTGGCGAGGGCAAAACCGACGCCAAAGATGCCCGGGTGATCGCCGACCAGTCGCGCATGCGGGGTACCGATCTGCCTGTGCTGCATCCCGATGATGTCTTGATCACCGAGCTGCAGATGCTGACCGCCCATCGCGCGGACCTGGTCGCTGACCGTACCCGCACGATCAACCGGCTGCGCCAACAACTCATCGCGGTCTGCCCAGCGTTGGAACGGGCCGCGCAGCTGACCCAGGACCGCGGCTGGGTGGTACTGCTGACGCGGTATCAGCGACCGAAAGCCATTCGCCAAAGTGGTGTTTCGCGTCTGACGAAGATGCTCGGCGATGCCGGTGTGCGCAACGCGGCCACGATCGCCGCCGCGGCGGTGGCGGCCGCCAAATCCCAGACGGTGCGCCTGCCCGGCGAAGATGTCGCTGCCGGACTCGTTGCCGAGTTGGCCGGGGAGGTGGTTGCCCTCGATGACCGCATCAAATCCACCGATGCCGACATCGAGGACCGATTTCGCCGCCATCCCGCCGCCGCAGTGATCACCAGCATGCCCGGCATGGGTTTCCGTCTCGGTGCGGAACTCCTCGCCGCCGTCGGCGATCCTGCCCTGATCGGCTCTGCCGACCAACTCGCCGCTTGGGCCGGGCTGGCGCCGGTATCCAAAGATTCCGGAAAGCGCACCGGACGACTGCACACCCCCAAGCGCTACAGCCGACGACTGCGCCGCGTCATGTACATGTCCGCACTCACCGCCATCCGCTGCGACCCCGGTTCCAAGGCCTACTACCAGCGCAAACGAGACGAAGGAAAACGGCCGATCCCCGCCACCATCTGCCTGGCGCGGCGCCGCACCAACGTCCTCTACGCACTCATCCGTGACAACCGCACCTGGCAACCCGATTCACCCCCGATCACCAAATCGGCGGCTTGACTTCTTCATTGAGAGTCCCTTCTATCCGCACACGGTTACCCGTCACCCTCGTTGTCAAACAGCGCCGTCGTACAAGCGGTGCTCGCCGGTCACCGCGGTGGCGGCCACGCGCAAGTCGTCGACGAACGCCCGGTAGGCCTCGTCGCGCCGGTCACTGCGATCCCGCAGCACCGCCGAGGGATGCACGGTCGCCAGCACCGGCGGCCGGCACTGGGCACCGGTCGGCGGGTTCAGCAACTCGCCGCGTCCGGTGGAGACCCGGAATGCCGCGCCCAGCAGCGACTGCGCGGCGGTGGCGCCCAAGCAGACCACCAGTTGCGGGCGCACCGCGTCGATCTCGGCGATCAGCCACGGCCGGCACGCCACCACCTCGGTCCGGCCGGGCTTCTGGTGGATCCGGCGTTTGCCTTCCCGGCGGGTGAACTTGAAGTGCTTGACGGCGTTGGTGGCATAGACCAGCTCCGGGTCGATGCCCGCGTCGTGGATCGCCCGGTCCAGCAACCGTCCGGCCGGACCGACGAACGGATGGCCTTGTCGATCCTCCTGGTCGCCGGGCTGCTCACCGACCAGCATCAACGGTGCGCCGCGGCGGCCCTCGCCGAACACGGTCTGGGTGGCGTCGCGATACAGCTCGCAGCCGTGACAGCCGGCGGCCGCCTCCCGCAGTGCGCTCAGCGTCCGCCGGTCGGGTAGATACCGTTGCGCTCCCGGCACCTGCGTCGTCGCCACGGCTCATGCCGCCAATTCCGGGGGCGATCTCGGAAGTCCCGGAAAGCTGCTGTACTACAGCAGGATTGGCTTCCGATGCGGTGGACAGGTCATCGACGCACCAGACCCGCTGCGCGCCCTCGGCGAGCAGCAGGGCGCACAGCCGGCTGCCGAGGAATCCGGCTCCGCCGGTGACCAGAGCACGCTTCAGCGCACGCATGGAACACCATCCGAATGGGCCCGATCCTGCCGATCGGGCCCATCTCGGGTCGGCGTCAAGCCTTGTTCGTCCAGATCATCACATCCTGGACGCCGTCGTTGTAGACCACGCCGTCGGGCGGCGGGCCGGTGACGTCGAAGTAGATCTTGCCGTCGGCCGACGCGCCCTGGGCGATGGGGCCCGGGTTGATACCGCCCGGCGTGGGCACGGTGTTGATCACCCGGTAGGTGTCGCTGTTGGCCGCCCTGGCGTTGAAGGCGGTGACCAGCGGGGTCACCGTCCCCCGGTCCGCGCGAGCCGTCACGTCGGCCTGGTACAGCTTGCCGTCCGGCTGGTAGCCGGGGATGACCACGTTGGCCGGCCCCAGGTTGCTGACCGTGTAGGACGTCGACAGTGCGCCGTCGTGGAGCTGTTCGGGTGTGCCGAACGGTTGGATCGCCGGTTCGGCCATCGCGGTTGTCGCGGCGAAGACGCTCACCGCGGCGATACCCGCCGCGCCGGCGGCTGTCTTGGCTGCGGTCGTGGAGAACTTCACGTCGGACTCCTTCCGTTGAGTTCGATCGGGTGTCATCGGGGCGGGGGTCCCTTTGCTGGAACGAGCACCGCGCCCGTCACCCGCAGGTACCCGGCAGCGTCGACGGGGAAACAAATCATGATTCGGTTGCGCGGCGTGCGGAAATTGTGGATAGTTACGCAAGCTCGGGCGTTCAGCAGACAGCGCCGGTCAGGACGTCCTTGCATCCTTCCTGTGATTCCGGACCGCGGCTCGCCGCCGGCCCTTGGAATCAGCTCATAGCGTGTGGGTACGAGAAGGCGGGTATGCGGTGGTCGGGGATACTAGTGCTCAATTTGCGACGCCGTCGGGCGACGACCTCGAGGTCCACAGTGACCTCGATCTCGTAGTGGGCCACGGCGAGCCGCAACGAGTCGGCCGGTTCCGGTACTGGCTCGGCGAGCAGCGCTGGGAGTGGTCGGACACCGTGGCGCGGATGCACGGCTACGAGCCGGGAACGGTTGAGCCCAGCACCGAGTTGTTGCTGCAGCACAAGCATCCCGAGGACCGCCCCCAGGTCGCCGAGGTGCTGGAGCGGGTCGTGCAGGGCGAGCCGTTCAGCAGCCGGCATCGGATCATCGACACCCGCGAGCAGGAGCACTGGGTGATCGTGGTCGGTGACCGCATGGTCGACGACGCCGGCGTCGTGACCGGCACCGCCGGTTTTTACGTTGACGTCACCGATGTGCTGCAGGCCGACGTCAGCGCCGCGGTCTCCGAGGTCGCCGAGTCGCGGAGCGTGATCGAGCAGGCCAAGGGCGTGTTGATGGTCGCCTACGGCATCTCCGCTGAGCGGGCGTTCGACATCCTGGTGTGGCGTTCGCAGGAGACCAACGTCAAGGTGCGCGACCTGGCCGCCCGCTTCCTGGCGGCCATGAGCGGAGCCTTCAGCCCCGACTCGGTCTCGTTGGTGGACCACACGCTGCTGACCGTCGACTGACGCCGCGGCGAGAAGCCGACGCCGGCCGTCGCGCACGGAGGTTGCCAACGCCGCCGGAGTGGGTAGCCACCTGAAGGTGGTGAGCGCAATGGCAGAAACTCCTCGCCCCCGCAACGTCGTCGGCGTGGGGGCGTCGGCCGGTGGTGTCGAGGCGCGGAACAGTTTCACAGCCGAACTGCCGGCGACGCTGCCTTGTGCGATTCTGGTCGTGTTGCACATGCCGGCCGCAGCCCCGGCGTGCTGTCGCGGATCCTGGATCGCCACAGCACCTTGCCGGCGGTCACCGCCGCCACCGGGGCCCGGCTGGAAGCACGGCCGCATCTATGTCGCCGCGCCCGATCATCACCTGCTGGTCGACGACGGCCGGATCGTACTCACCGAAGGCCCCACCGAGAACGGGCACCGGCCGGCGATCAACGCGCTGTTCCCGGCGATTCCGCAGAATGCGATCGACGCCGGGCTGGTCGATCACCAAGCGCCGGCCGCCGAGATCGGCGTGCTGCTGGAAAGGCCGACCGGGCAGTCGCCTGGCCGCCATCTATCACAGGCAGGATGCGGGACCTGACTAGGAAATCGAGCCAGCTCACGGTGTTTTCGGACACCGTGGCCGGCGCGTGTCTGCTGCGCGCCCTCGGCAGGCTGGACAGCAGCACCTATCTGGAGCTGCGCGACAGCGTGATCAAGGCGGCGCTGGACGAACCGCGGGCGGTGATGGTCGACGTCGGGGGTCTGGACGTGCCGGCGCCCTCGGCGTGGTCGGTGTTCGCCAGCGCCCGTTGGCATGTGAGTACCTGGCCCGACATCCCGATCCTGCTGATCTGCCCCCGGCCGGAGATCGCCGACCAGATTTCGGGCACCGGCGTGACTCGCTATGTCCCGGTGCATGCCGACGTCGAGAGCGCACTGGTCTCGCTCGTAGCTGCCAAGCGCCCGCGCCGCCGGGTCCGCATCGAGCTGCCGCGCCGGCTGAGCAGCCTGCGCGGCGGCCGCGACTTCGTGGCCGAGTGGCTGACCAACTGGTCGCAGGAACAGCTGATCCCGACCGCCAAGGTCATCGTCGATGTGCTGGTGGAGAACGTGCTTCGCCATACCGAAAGTCCGCCGGTGATCTTGCTGGAAAACGCCGACTCCACGGTCACCATCGCCGTCCAGGACGCCGACGGATCGCCGGCGATGCGCCGCGAAGCCGGCGCCGGTGGCGCCTACCGGACCTCCGGGCTGGCCGTGGTCGGCGCCCTGTGCCGCGCCTGGGGCAGCAGCCCCACCCCCGGCGGTAAGACGGTGTGGGCGGTGGTCGGCCCCGAGAATCGGCTGTAGCCTCCGCAGCCCCGCAAAATCCGCGAGTAGGGTTTGTGAACGCGAGGTTCTCCGAGCGGACGGGGCGAGATGAACGCGATCGTAGAAGGAGCAGGCGAGGCCTTCGAGGCGGCCCGCAGATGCGCCGAGACCGCGTCGAGGTGTCTGGCGGCGGCGTCGCGGTGCGCCTGTCCGGCGCGAGCCCGCGACGCATCGGCCCGCTGGCGGGCGATCCCGGCGTGGTATGCAGTCACCGTCAACCCGGCCGCCAATTCATCTCGCCGTCGCTGCAGTTCGTCGGCCCGCAGCCGCGCCAGCTCGCCGCGTGCGGCCGCCGCCGATGGACTCACTGCCCGGCCCCTTGCCGGCTGACCACCTGTTGCGCCACATCGGCAAGCGGGGTGTTCGTGGTCTGCGACAACCGCTTGAGCAACTCGAAGGCTCGCACCGCATCGATGTCGAACCGCTCCATGAGCATGCCCTTGGCCTGGCCGATGACATCGCGGGAGGCCAGCGCACTTCGGAACTGCTCATCGCGGCGCACCATGTGCCAGGCCAGCGCGGCGTGAGTCGCCAGCGTCAGACCCAACTCCACCGCGTCGTCGTCGAAGGCGCTCGCGCTCTCGGCGTAAAAGTTCAGGGCTCCGGTGCTTCCGCGGCCGGTGAACAACTCGAACGCCAGGACGGATCGGATCGGTGTCGTCTCGGCGACCTCTCGGCAGTACGACGGCCAGCGTTCCTCTCGGCAGATGTCGTCCACGCGAACGAGGTGGTGTTTCCACGCCGCGGCCAGGCACGGCCCCTCCCGGAGTCGACGCTGAATGTCATCGAGCGCGGCCGGGTACCGGCCCGTCGCCGACAGCGTCTGCACTTCGGCTTCTGACGTCGCGAGGGTGACGCCGGCATGCTGGGCGCAAGGCATATGGCCGAGCAGACTGGTTATCAGCTCGTCCAGCGCAGCATCTGCGTCGACGTGCGGGCGTTGGTCCAACGTGCGGACCAGGTCCGCCACCTCGCGCATCATGTCATCGCGGTCCGCCAGCGCCATCGCATCGCTCCGTCCCAGGCCCCCGGTCGAGTGCACCCAATGTTCCTCCGATCCGCCGCGGGCGGCAACAGCGTCGGAAGTCATCCCTGCCCCGACGCCCGCGCGGCGGTGCGGACCGGCGCGCGCACCGGCAGCAGCCGGTCATAGACCCGCAGCGTGTCGGTGGCGACGCGCTCCCAGGAGTACCTCGAGCGGGCCCGTTCGCGGCCGGCGGCGCCGAACGCCGCCGCGCCGCGCCGATCCCGCAGGATCGCCGTCACCGCGTTCGCACAGGCGCGCGGGTCTTTCGGCGGGATCAGCAGGCCCGTCAGGTCGTGGACGACGGTGTCGAGCATGCCGCCCACCGCCGACGCCACCACCGGCACCCCGCAGGCCATCGCCTCCAGCGGCACGATGCCGAACGGTTCGTACCACGGCGTGCACGTCACCACGTCCGCCGACCGCAACAGCGCCGGCATATCTTCGCGGGCAACCGAGCCGTACAGCGAAACCCGCTCCGCCACACCGAGATCTGTGGCCAGCTTCCGCAGCCGGCAGGCCTCCGGGACGGTGTCGAGTTCGGCCCGTTCGGGTCCGCCGACGATCACCAGTTCCGCTGCTGGGACGGTGGTCAGTGCCTCGATCACGGTGTCGAATCCCTTGCGGGGCACGAACCGCCCGACCGCGACGATGCGGCGCCGCCCCGATCGGGGGGCGGTCGGGCCGTGCGGCGTGAACCGGTCCACGTCGACACCGCAGGGCACCACCGAGATCCGCAACCGGTCCCGGCCCAGCCGCATCAACTCGAACACCTCGTCGCTGCAACCGGCCGTCACCCAGGTCGCCTCCTGCGCGACCCGGGTCTCCAACCGCAGCCGTTCGGCGGGACTGGTGTCGCGGTGCCCCTGGTGCCGTTGCTTGACCACGCCCAGCGCATGGAACGTCTGGACGGTCGGGACCCGGCGGCGTTTGGCGGCCAGTTGGGTGGCGATCCCCGACATCCAGAAGTGTGCGTGCGCGATGTCGGGCCGTTCGCGGTCCCACTGCTGATCCAGGTAACGCCCGAACGTCCCCATGTACTGCAGGAGTTCGTCTTTGGGCACATACCGTGCCGGCCCCGCGGGCACGTGCACCACCGTGTAGCCCTGTTCGGTGTCGACCCGCTCGGGCAGGTCGGGGTCGTCGCGGCGGGTGTAGACCTCGACGTCGTGGCCGCGGCGGGCCAGCGCCGCCGACAACTCGGCGACGTGGACGTTTTGGCCGCCGGCGTCGGCGCCGCCGAGTGCGGCGAGCGGGCTGGCATGTTCGGAAACCATTGCGATCCTCATCGCGATCCTCCCCCGGTAGTCACGGCCCCGCCGTGCACTGCGCGTCGATGACCCGATCCCACTCCCGCAGGAATCTCTCGAGCCCGAAATGGTCTCGCGCATGGTCGCGGGCCGCCTTGCCGACCACCTCGGCCAGGTAGCGGTCGGCGACCAGCCCGCGCAGCGCCGTCCGCAAGGTGTCCACGTCGGCGCTGACGACGCCGGCCTCGGGGGGGACTACCAGCGGTGCCATGGTCGACGCCACCGCCACCACCGGCATGCCCAGGAACATGGCCTCCAACAGCGACAATCCCAGCGACGTCCAGCGCGCGGTGTGCAGGTAGACGCGCCGATGCGCCAGTTCCTTCATCAGCGGAGCGGTTCGCAGGTCGCCGTGACCGGTGACGCCGGCGCAGCGATGAGCCGGGTCGTTGAGTTCTTCGGTGCCGATCCCCCAGACGTCGACCGGCGCGGACTGCCCGAACCCGCCCAGCAGGTCGGCACCCACCGTGCGCCACCGTCGCACCGGTTCATTGATCATGGCGCCCGCCGCGGCGATGTCGCCGGTGTACAGGTGGCCCGGATCGGCGATCCCATGGTCGATGACCGTGGTGGGGGCGCGGCCGTTGTCCCACATCAGCCGGTTGAAGTCGGTGACGTGGATCAGCGGGATGTCGTCGCGGTCGGCGATCGGATGCAGGCTCTCCACCACGAACGGCCGCGGCGTGTTGTGCTCGACATAGACCGCGGGAACGTCGAATCCGGGTCGGCGGCCCAGCAGCCGAGCAGCCAACTCCAGCTCGTGCGGGCGCTGCAGCACCACCAGGTCAACATCCTGGTCGCGCAGTTCGGCCAGCGGCACCTCCACGGCCCGCGGCCAGTCGCGCCCGCACAGCCCGCGGCCGTCGGGATCGTGCGGAACGTCGACCGGAATGAGGTAGCGGTGCCGGCCGGCGACGAACGAGTCCATCCAGGAGCCGTGCACGTGCCAGACGAGCACCGAACGCCGGGTGGTCAGCGGAAACGCCATAACCGCTTGTTACCCGCGGGTTCCGGCTCTAAACGTCGAAAAGGTCCTCGAAGCGGTTTGCTGCAAGGCAATTCGCCCGGAGTTCATCGCAGCACCGTTACCAATTCGTTGCATAGTGGCGAGGATCGGCGTAGGTTCGTGGACAGGTTGAGTTAACAGCCACCCGGAAGACGCGTCACCCACGCAGACCAGGGAGGCCCACTCCCTGTTTCTCATATCGTCCGTGAAGGTGTAACTCGCATCGACGCGATCCCCCAGTACGAGTTTCGACTGATGGAGTGATCAAATGTCCGCTCTGAAAGTGGCCGAGCCGGTGTTCCCGGCGCCTCGAATAGATTCCGTTCCGACGTCCGACACCTGGGAGAGCCACACCGCCCGATCCGTCACCCGCTGGGGGCGTGCCGGCGCGGTGATCAGCGTGAACGGCGAGCTCGACGCCGCGAACGCCGGCGAACTCGCCGAGCACGTGCACCACTGCGCGACGTCGTGCCAATGGCTGGTGCTGGACCTCAGTGACTTGGAATTCATTGGCACCGCGGGTTTCTCAGCGCTGCGCGACATCGTCGACCGGTGCGCCGACACCGTGACCTACTGCACGACGGTGCCGGGGCCGGCGGTCACCCGGCTACTGCGAATCTGCGACCCCGCCAACGCGCTTCCGACGACGTCGTCGGTGGCCGAGGCCCTCGCCGCCGTGCCGGGGCTGCGTCGGGTCCATTAGCCGTCCCGGCCCTCGACCAGCTCGCGGGCCCGCGCTTCGCTCTCGACCGCGGGCCCCGAGCCGGGCAGTCGTCTGCCCGCCACCTCCGGGGTGAAGACCAGCGCCAGCGCGCCGATCACACCGGCCGCGATCAGCAGGTAGGCCGGGGCCATCGGATTGCCGGTGCGCGACACCAGGGCCTCGGCGGCGAGCGGCGTGGTGCCGCCGAACGCCGACACCGACACGTTGAAGCCGATGGCCAGCGCCCCGTAGCGCACCCGGGTGGGAAACAGTGCCGGCAGCGTCGCCGGCAGGGTGGCGTCGAAGCAGAGCAGCATCGCCCCGATCAGCACGACCCCGGCGAAGGCCACCAGGTAACTGCCGGCGGAGCGGATCAGCATGAACGCCGGGGCCGACAGCGCCACCAGCATGATGGTTCCCGACCAGAGCACCGGCTTGACGCCGATGTGGTCGGACAATCGCGCCATCGGCACGACGGTGGCCATCATCGCCAGCAGTGTCAGCACGATCAGCAGCAGCCCGCCGGGGTACGGGATCCGCGCGGAAGTCTGCAGGTAGCTGGGCAGATACCCGGTGAGCAGGTAATCGGTCATGTTGTAGGTCAGCACCAAGGCGACGCACAGGGCCAGCGGGCGCCACTGTCTGGTGGTGCGACGCAGCTGAGCCGCGGCCGAGTCGTCGTCACCGGAGCCGCCGCCGGACTGCCGGAACGCCGGTGACTCGTCGAGGCGCAGCCGCAGATACAGCGCGGCCAGCCCGAGTGGGGCGCTGAGCAGCAACGGGATTCGCCATCCCCAGCTGAGCATGGCCTCATCGGAGAGCCAGGTCCGCAGTCCGGTCACCAGCGCGCCGGCGACGACGTAACCGGCCTGCGAACTCAGCGGCAGGAATCCGGCCATCATGCCCCGCTTGCTGTCCGGGGCCTGCTCGCCGACATAGACCATCGCGCCGACGTACTCGCCGCCCGCCGAGAAGCCCTGCACCATCCGGGTCGCGACGAGCAGGATGGGCGCCGCCACACCGATGGCGCGATAGCCGGGCAGCAGGCCGGTGGCGGTGGTGCCGAGCGTCATCAGCACCAAGGTGGCGACCAGCACCCGTTTGCGCCCGATCCGGTCGCCGAGCGGGCCGAAGACCAGCCCGCCCAGGGGGCGCATCGCGAACGCCGCGGCCAGTGTGGCGAAGGCGCCGATCAGGCTGCCGCCACCCGGGTAGAACACCCGCGCGATCGTGGTGGCGAGGTAGCCGTAGACGCCGAAGTCGTACCACTCCATGAAGTTGCCGATGGCGGTGCCCCGGATGGAGCGCCGAACATCCGCGGGATCGGCGACCCGGATCTGGTCGCGCCGCCAGCGCCGGCGACGGCGGTTACGGCCGGCCAGGGTCTATCCCAGCCGGCTCTGCAGCCGGTGAGCGGCGAAGTCGGCCCCCTGCTCGATCATCGTTGCGTCGTCGCCGGCGTAGCTGTCGTGCGCGGCGAAGCTCAGTCCCTCGGAGCAGACCGCGTCCTCCGGCGCGCAGACCTGCAAGGTCTTGGCCTGGTAGGACGGACCGATCGCGATCGTGGGTTCCTTGAGGAACTTCATCGCCCGCTCGTTGGGCATCGCGAAAAGCACGACCGCGGCGACGTGTTCGGCGATATCGGGATCCAGCGGCTTGGGCACCGTCGCCGGGTCGACGCCGTCGGGCACCTGGGCCGAGGTGACGAAGCCCATCACCGCGGCGCCCTGCGAATAGCCGCCGAGCACCATCTTGGTGCGGGGACAGGTGGTCGCCCGCGAGACCACGTGCGCACCCGCGTCCCGAATGCCGTCGACGCCGGTGTCCCACTGGTCGTTGGCCGGGTAGTCGACCGCGTAGACCGACAACGGGTTGGGGGCCAGCCGCGTGCTCAGCGCGTTGACGAATGCCTGTCCGGTCGGTCCGACGCCGGGCGGCTCACCGGTTCCGCGAGCGAACACCAACTCGGTATCGGGACACGGCTGGGCACTCGCGACGGGCACGCCGGGGGTGAAAAGGATTGCGGCACCGGCAGCGGATGCTGCCATCACCAGAGGCCAGATGCGATAACGAAAGCCAAGCGCGGACATGTCGGTGTAGGTGCCCACCGCGGCTCCGGCTCAAACCGCGAATCTCAATTTTTTCTTTCGCGCCCCGCTCTGGACAACGGTCCCCCACTTTGTTAAGACAAGAAGGTTCGGTGTCTTCAGACGGTAGGGCAACCATCCGCGGTGTCTCATGATGCCGAGCGATGAAAAAACCAAAGCCTCACGGGCCCTGTGTCGATCTCTCCCCTCTCGCGCACCCGGCCGGCTGGCCTTGGCTCGGGTGTGCGCGAAAGGGGAGAAACAAATGTGGAACAACACAACGCGTCGACGCAAGGTCACCCACGCCGCCGCGGCGGCGGCGTTGCTGCCGGGACTGATCGGCCTGGGAGCGGCGGCGCCGGCCGGCGCCGCCGCTCCGGAGTTCCTCTCGGTGCCATCGCCGAGCATGGGCCACAACATCACCGTCGAATTCCAGGGCGGCGGCGCGGCGGCGGTCTACCTGCTCGACGGCCTGCGGGCCCGCGAGGACCGCAGCGGCTGGGACATCGAGACGCCGGCGTTCAACGAGTACAGCGGGTCCGGGATCTCGGTGGTGGCGCCGGTCGGCGGACGTTCCAGCTTCTACACCGACTGGTACGGGTCGGCCAATGGCCAGACCTACAAGTGGGAGACATTTCTGACCAGTGAGCTGCCGGGCTTCCTCGCCGGGCGGGGCGTGCGCTCGACCCGCAACGCGGTGGTGGGCGTTTCGATGTCCGGATCGTCGGCGCTGATCCTGGCGGCCTATCATCCGCAGCAATTCGCTTACGCCGCATCGCTTTCAGCGCTATTGACCCCGTCCAGCGGCAACGGCCCGATGCTGATCGGCATGGCGATGAACGACGAGGGCGGCTTCAACCCGCAGGACATGTGGGGACCGACCGGCAGTGCGGGTTGGCAGCGCAACGATCCGACGGTCCAGGCCGGACGACTGGCGGGCGCCAATACCCGGCTGTGGGTCTACAGCGGCAACGGCACCCCGTCGGAGATCGGCGAAGGCAGCCTGCCGGGACAGGTGATCGAGCAGGTGGTCATGCAGAGCAACAACGCTTTTCGGGACGCCTACACCGGCGCGGGCGGGCACAACGCGACCTTCAACCTCGACACCAACGGGGTACACAGCTGGGGTTACTGGAACGCGCAGCTAGTCGCGATGAAGCCGGACATGCAGCGCACGTTGGGTGCCGGCGGCCAGGTCTGACACTCGGGACGGTCCGGCCGGCCAGCGCGATCAGTACCAGTAACGCCTGCCGCCGACCGGCCGGCCGACCGCCCCCAGCACCCAGAACACCACGCCGATCACCAACAGCACGATCCCGATCGCCCACAGCACGTACACGTCGAACACCAGCCCGATGATCAGCAACAGCAGACCGAGCCCGATCATGAGCCGTACCCCAGGATCGCGTCGCGGGCCCGGTCCACCATCGAGGCGAACGGCCCCACGAACGCATTGGCCGGCGCGCTCTCGACTCCGGGGTGCGGCCTGGTCGGCGCGATCGCCTCGGCGAGCTTGACCGCCCGCTCCAGCAGCTGCAATTCGGTGTCACCGAGTTCCGCACGCAGCCCGGCGAACTCGTCGCGCTCTTCGTGGCCGGCATGGTCGATGACGTTGTCGCGCAGTTCCCGCAGCTTCTCGGTGAAGAACTCCGAATCGACGTCGACGTCCTCCAGCTCGCCCAAGGCCGTCTTGGCCTGTTTCTCCTCGGCCAGCCGCGCGTTGACCAGCTCGCGGCCGTTGTCGAGTTCGTGGGCGGCCCGCGGGTGCACGATCTCCTCTTCGGCGGTCTCATGCACTGCCAGCAGCCGGCGCAGCCGGACGAACGACTCCTCGCGTTCGGCACCGGCCGCCCGCAACGTCTCGTCGAAGAGCGTCTTGATCCGTTCATGTTGGCCGGTCAGGAAATCGACCACGTCGACCGGGGTGTGCAGCGACGTCTGTGTCATGGCTACCGACTACCCCGGCTCGGGAAGGGTGAAACCCTCAGGCCACCACCCGGATGTGTTCGAGGGAGGGGTCGGCGGCGTCGGGCAACGCCATGCCGGCCGCCAGGCCGGACCGCAGATAGTCGATGACGGCGGTGTCGAGGCGTTCGCCGGGCACCACGGCCGGCACACCGGGCGGATACGGCGTGAGCTGTTCGGCCGCGATACGGCCGGCGGCCTGTGCTGCGGCGACCATCTCGGTGGGGCCGAAGAACGCATCGCGGGGCAGTGCCACGCTCTCCAGTTGCATCTCCTCGGGCGAGGGCAGCCGGACCGGCGCCGGCGGGTCGAAAGTCATTGCGGCGGCGCGCCACCCGCTCAGCGCATCCAGCAGCCGGTCGGCGCTGGCGCGGTCGTCGGCAAACGACATGGTGGCCAGGATGCGACGGTGGTCGGCCAATCCCACGTCCAGGCAGCGCTGTTCGCGGAGCCAGTCCCTGGCCTGATACCCCGACATACCGGTCGCCGCGACGTCCACCAGCACCTGCAGCCGGTCCAGGTCGTGGGAGGCCTCGACACCCAGCAGCACATCCTCGAGCACCTCGACGTCGGGCAACTCGTCGATACGCGCCCGCACCTCGCGCGCCAAGGCCAGTGCGGCGTTTAGCATCTCGTGTCCGTGCTGCACCATCTGGCGCCGCCAGCCGTCCAGCGCCGCGTAGATCGGCACACTCGGGCTGGTGGTCATCAACAGGTCGGCGCAGGCGGTGAGCCGCTCGCGGTCGATGAGATCGCCCTGGATGTGGTACACCGAGCCCTGCTCGAACCCGGCGCCCATCTTGTGCACGCTGACCACGCAGACGTCGGCGCCGGCGTCCATCGCCCAGGTCGGCAGGTCGTCGTGGAAGGGCAGGTGCGCGCCCCAGGCTTCGTCGACGATCAGCGGCTTGCCGCGCCGGTGACAGATCTCGGCGATGGCGGCCAGGTCCGCACAGGTGCCGTAGGGCGACGGGCTGACGATCAGCGCGCCGGCGGCATCGGGATGTTCCTCCCACGCCCCGGCGACCCGTTCGGGTGACGGCGGGTGGCTGAAATGTCGCTCGGCGTCCCAGCGCGGGGTGATCCAGCGCGGCTGGATGCCGGAGAAGATCAACCCGCCCACGATCGACTTGTGGCTGTCGCGCGGCAGCAGCAGCCCACCGGACGAGCCGCCCGCCACCGCCATCATCGCCGCGCGAACGGAAAGCGAACTGCCGCAGGTGGAGAAGAACGCCATCTCGGCGCCGACTGCGTCGGCCATCAGCTGCTCGGCGCCGGTCAGCACCTCGCCGCGCGCCTGCCAGTCGTCCAGCCCGCCGCGGGCCAGCACGTCGGCGCGGAACAGGTCGTCCCCCAGCACATCACGCACCGACTGATCGGCACCGCGGCCTTGGCGGTGTCCCGGCGGGCTGAAGCCGTATCGGTCCTTGCGGTGATAGTCGGCCAGGGCTTCCAGCACGGGTGCCCGGCGGTGATCCATCTCGGCCATATCGGCTAGGCATACCCACGACGATCAGCGGGTAACCGGACGCCGCTGCTAGCGCCGGAAGGCGATCACCAGCGCCAGCAGGTCGAGGCCCAACAGCACCCAGCCGGCCAGCGGGACCAGGAATCCGCGCCGCCGGCCCGCGGTCCAGAACGAGATCAGGATGGTCAGCGCGGCGATGACCGGCGCACCGTAATAGAAGATGCCGAACACCACGCCGCTCGGGCCCAGGTCGGGGCACTCAGTGGTGCTGCAGGCAGCGGTGCTCATCACCGCCCCTGTCGCGACCACCATCACCAGGGCGGCCCCGGCGGCGGTCAACAGCGCCGTCACCCAGTTGACCCAGAGCCGAGCGCGATGGTTGTCGGTCTGGACCGGTACCGGCATCGGTTCTCCGGTCACAGCGCCACCTTCCGCGATTCCAGCTCGCTGACCAACGCGTCGCAGAAGGCCGGCAGGTCGTCGGGCTTGCGGCTCGACAGCAGGATCGACGGGCCGCCGTCGCAGCGCACCAACTGTTCGTCCACCCACTGGCCGCCGGCGTTGACGATGTCGGTGCGCAGGCTCGGCCACGACGTGAGTCGCCGCCCGGCCACCACGCCGGCCTCTACCAGGGTCCACGGGCCGTGGCAGATGACGGCGACCGGCTTGCCGGCATCGAAGAACTCCCGCACGAACGCGACCGCACGATGGTTGGTGCGCAACTGGTCGGGGTTGGCCACCCCGCCGGGCAGCACCAGCGCATCGAAGTCATCCGCTGAGACAGCGTCGACCACCCGGTCCGCGTCGAATTGGTCGGCGCGGTCCAGGTGGTTGAACGCCTGAACCGGTCCGGTGGTCGTCGACACCAGCACCGGGGACGCCCCGGCCTTGGCGACCGCGCGCCACGGCTCGGTCAACTCGACCTGCTCCACACCCTCGGGCGCCACCAGAAATGCGACGCGGCGCCCCTCTCGCGATCCGGACATCGACCTCCCCCTTCCCTTCTTCGGGCCTTTCGGGCAGCTCATGCCCTTTTTGTGCTGGACATCCCATACCCGATGCCCCACCCGCACAAACGGCGCGGTGTAGCCGGCGGGTGACGGGGGTACCCCGCCGGAATGATATGGCGGGGGTGGTACGGCGCTGCGGCTGTCGGTGTGCTGGTCTGCGCCGGCTGTTCGCTGCCGGGGCAGTCGCTGCAGAGCGCGCCCGTTGCCGCCGCCGTGCCGGTGCAGACACCGCTGCGCGACCCGGTGTGGTCCTATCGGACCGGCTCGCTGATCGCGCTCACCGACGACGGGCGACTGGCCGCGGTCGACAATCCCGACCAGCCCGGCGCGGCCACCACCCGGTTGTCGGCGCCGCTGCACGCCGGGCGCAACGTGCAGATCAGCCGCGCCGACGACCGGACCGTGTTCGTACCCCAGCCGGGGCGTAACCGGGTCGCGGCGATCGAGCTGGCCGGCCTGCAGCAGATCGGCGACATCGACGCCGGACCGGCACCGGCCTACCTGTCCGAGGATTCGGGCATGCGGGTGCTGCTGGCGCTGTCCGCCGACGGAGCGACGGTGACCCCGGTCGAGGAGCACGGGCTGCGCCAACTGCCCCCCGCCCGGGTGGCCGCCGGCGCCACCGGCGTCGTCGACGGCGCCAACCGCGGGCGTGCCATCGAATTCCACGTCTGGGGACCGCACGGAATCTCCCACTACAAGGGGACGTCATCGCCGCCGGAGCCCCGCGGCCGCTTCCACACCGCCGTCATGGCGGCCGCCGGGGACGGCACCGCGGCGAGCCGGATCTATCTCACCGACAGCCGTGGCGACACGCTCTACGCGGTCGAATCCGCCCGCGGCGGACACGGTTTGCAGGAGATCGGCCGCTCGCCGGTGTCCTCGCCGATCCGCTATCTGGGTTCCGACGACAACCGGGTGTATGCCGCCACCGACACCGCCGTGACGGTGTTCGAGTCGGCGCCGTTCACCGGCTATCCACACGGCAGCATCCCGGTGCTGCGTGTCATCGACTACCGGGCCGGTCTACCGTCCGGGCCGGCCCGGTCCGCCCCGCTGTCCGGCATGGCGATCGGACCCGACCGCGTCTATCTGACCCTGCGGGGTCAGCCGGTCGTGGCCAGTGTCGCCAAACCCCGGCTGTGACGACGGGAGGTCCACGTGAGCTCGATCGAGCGGATCCGCATCGACGACGATGTCGCGGTGCTCACCGAGCAGGTGCGCGCGTTGCGGGAACTGGGGCAACGCGCCCAGGTGCACGATTGGCACATCTACGACCTGAGTATCCGGTGGGGCACCGCGCTGGCCGGGCGACTGCGCCGGCTGGCGTACTACCACGACCGCGGCCTGCTCGACGACGACGCCGAGCGCCGTGTCGCGGCGGTGTGCGATGAGTTGCGCAGCGTGGCCGACCTGGTGGAGCGGTTCGACCTCGCCCGCCCGGACCTGCCCGCCTGACTGACGCCGCGGTCGTCGGCTAATCGAGAAATTCCTTGCGCCGCAACCGGATCGCGGTCCGCGGCTGCGAGCATGACGGGTTGCGGCAGTTCAGCGCGACCAGGTAGGCGTCGTCGTCCTCGTCGAGAAACAGAAACCCCAGGTACAGCGCCTGCCCCACCTCGAACTCGGTGCCACCGCAGGCCGCGCAGTGTCCGCCGCGCACCCGTAGCAGGTCCGACACCCGTTCGCGGGCCGCGGCCTCGAGGTCGGTCAACTCGGGGCGGGCGGCGGTATCGGTGGTCACGGCTAGATCTCCCCGTCCATGCTGTAGTAGACGTTGTCCTCCCGCCATCCGCCCCGTCCCTTCCCGATGTGGGCATAGTCGTCGACGAACTCAATCTGGTTGATCCACTTGGCCATCTTGAACCCCACCTGCGTCTCGGCGCGCAACCGCAGCGGCGCACCGTGTTTGATCGGCAGCGGCCGGCCGTTCATCGCATACGCCAGCAGCATCTGCGGTTTGTGGGCCAGCTTCAGGTCGAACACCTCGTAGAACTGTCCGCCGTCGTGCGCGCTGGGCTCGTCGGTGCTGTTGTCCTGCATGGTCATAAAGCAGATGTAGCGGGCCTGCGGCAACGGTCGCACCAAATCCACCAGCGCGCCCAGTGGCACGCCGGTCCATTCGCCGATGGACGACCAGCCCTGCACGCAGTTGTGCAGCACCCGCTGGGTCTGCGGCGCGGCCAGGGCGCGCAGGCCGGCCAGATCCAGCGTCGCCGGTTGCTCCACCAGCCCACCGACCCGCAGGCGCCAATCGACGAAGTTGTGCACCGCCATCACCTTGTAGTTCTCAGCGGTCGGCGGTTTGCCGTTGACCCGGTGCTCGGCGGAGATCATCCGCGCCGGATAGTCCTGTCGAGAGTCCAACCGGCGCAACAGGCCCCGGCGCGGCACGGCGATCACCGCGCCGAGCACCCGGCGCACCGAGGCCGGGCTGCGCAGGCTCCACAGCGTCGCCGCGATGTGCACCGCCACGATCGCCGCGACGATCAACAGGGACAGTGCGGTCGCCCAGTAGGTGTTGCGGACCGACCCGAAGATCATCAACGCGCTGAGCCGGCCCCACCCCCAGCAGAACAGCATCGTCAGGTGGATCACGATGAACACCCCGAACGCGGCCAGGCCCAGGAAATGCAGGCTGCGGGCGGACTGCCGGCCACCGAACAGCCTGACGTAGCGGGGGAAGCGCGCCTCGATCGCCGGTGACTGCGCCGCGCCGGTGAGGATCTGGAACGGCGCCAGCAGGAATATCACCGCGGCGTAGGTGAGCTTCTGGATGGCGTCCAGCGGCTCGCCGGGCAGCAGCGGCGGCAGGTTGAAACTGAGATAGGTGACGATGTCGTTCCACGCGTCGGCGAAGATCGACCAGGAGTACGGCCAGTAGCGGTGCCACTGTCCGGTCGCGAAAAGCAGGATGTAGTACGACAGTCCGACCAGAATCCAGCCGATCACCGCGAAGAAGTGCCAGTGCCGCCCCATGCCCAGTTGGGCATGTCCGGGCAGCGCGATCACCGGGTGGTAGTCCTCCTCCTCATCCAAGGTGTCGTAGAGCTTGTCGGTGGGCATGACCTTGCGGGTGAACCGCGCCCACTCGGTCCCTGGTGCGCTGTCGTCGTGCCGGTAGAGCTTCGGATGGGTGGACAGGATCTCGATGCCACTGCGTACCAGCAGCGTCAGGAACAGCACGTTGAGCCAGTGCTCGACGCGCAGCCACGCCGGAAAGTCGAGCATCAGTCGTACCAGGCCCTCCCCTGCCCGAAGGCGACGTTGACCCCGGACAGCACCGACAGGTGCAGCGCGAGGAAACCGCCCGCGCAGGCCAGCGCCACGCTGCCGGGCGCCAGATCCCACCGCCCGGTCACGGTCGGCAGACCGGGCAGGCTGACAAACCGGCTGACCAGGTAGCCGATCACGAATGCGCCGCAGCTGACGCTGCCGGCCAGCCACCCCAGCGCCGGCACCACGTCATCGACGTCGATCCAGGTGATGGCTGCGGCGGCGAGGCAGCCGACGGTCATCGCGACGCAGTACACCGCGAAGTATCCGGGCGGACTCGCCGACGTCGCCAACAGGTAGCCGTGGACGCCCGCCAGTCCCAGCAGCGCGACATCGGCGGCCAGCGTCACCACCCGGGGCAGGTTGAACGCGATACCGCACATGGACTCACTCCGGTCTCACTCCTGCGCGATCTGCTGCGCCTTCGCGTAGGCCAATTGCAGGAAATCCGCGCCGGCCAGCGCGGTGAACGTGCCGGCGACCAGCCGGGTGAACCGCGGTGCGAACACCAGCCCGGCCACGAACGCGGTGACCGCCCACATGTCCAGGCAGAACGGGCAGGTCAACAACTCGCCGAGGCTGTGGCGCAGCTGACTGGAATGGCGGGTCTCCTCCATCACCTCGGCGGGGCCCCCGGTGCCCGCATAGTGGGCGAACGGCGCCCGCAGCGGGCTGGTCACCGCGTCCTTGGTGAGCGTGCGGGACAGTTTGTGAGCGCCGAGGGTCACCGTCAGCAGGTCGCCGGCCGCCCACCGTTGCGGCAACCGGCGGCCGGTGGCCGCGGCGGCCACGGTTACCGCCGCGACCAACCCGCCGTACACCAGCAACACCAGCGCGTATCCCCCCAGCGGCCGCGGGTCGTTGCCGCGGTAGGCGTCGGCTTCCCGTTTGGCCGCATCGGCGATGGCGTTACCGGCTCCGGTCGATTGAGCCATTACTCAGTACTTGTTACAGGTTTTGGCGATGGGGCCGACCAGGTTGACGAATTGCGCCGCCTCGGGCACGCCCTGGGCCTGCTGCAGCATCTGCTCACGCTGCGGCGGAGGCGAGGCGAGGAAGTCCTGCAGGAAGGTCTGCGCCATCGGTGTGGCATTGAATTGTGCTGCGGTCTCCGGTGATTGCGCGTTCATCGCCGCCACCACCTGGGAGTAGCTGCAGGTGGTGCTCACCGCCGGATCCTGCGCCGGGTCCGCGGCAGCAACGCCCGCGGCGGACAGCGCCAGCGCCGCTCCGCCGGCGGCGGCAGCGAGCCTGGTCAAAGACGTTGTGATCATTGATTTATCCCCTTCGGCTAAGGTCCCGTCGGTGACGGTACCGACGTAGGCTTGCCGTTTTGAGCCGAGCTAAACCACGGTTTGCCGACAAGGCGCTGTGGGTATCGGAGAAATTGCTGTGATTAGTCGGATACTCGCCGCGGCCTGCCTGTGCGGCTGCGTGCTGCCGTGCTGGCCCGCCGGGGAGGCGGCCGCGTTCGGCTGCCCGGAGGTCGAGGTGGTGTTCGCCCGCGGCACCGCCGAACCGCCCGGCGTCGGATGGATGGGCCAGCAGTTCATCGACGCGCTGCGGTGGCGCCTCGGCGGCCGTTCGGTGGGCGTCCACCCGGTCGACTTTCCCGCCGTGCCCGAATTCGGCCCGACCGTCGCCGGGGTGGCCGACGCCGCCGGCCACATCACCGACATGGCGGCGGGCTGCCCCGACACCGCGCTGGTGCTCGGGGGGTATTCCCGGGGCGCGGCGCTCATCGGCTACCTCACCGAACCGGCGCCGGCCGCCGACGGGTTCCCGCCGCCGCCCGGACCGGAGGCGGCCGACCGGGTCGCGGCCGTCGCACTGCTGGGCAGACCGTCGACGGAGTTCCTGCACTCGCTGGGCGCGCCGCCGCTGACGGTCGGGCCCGGCTATGCCGCCAAGACGATCGAGTTGTGCGCGCCCGGCGACCCGGTCTGCTCGGCGGGCGCCGACGGCGCCGCGCACGCCGCCTACGCGACGAACGGGATGACGGCACTCGCGGCGGACTTCGCCGTGCAGCGCATCGTGCCACCCGAACCCGTTCCAGATCAGCCGTTTTGAGATCAACGCTGCCGGACTGCGCGCATACCGGCCGCATGTTGCGGGTAGTCAGCCGGACATGAGTCCGCGTGCCAGTGCGGCCATCCCGGTCGAGTCCGTCGAAGCCACGGCCTACTCGATTCCCACCGACGCCCCCGAATCCGACGGCACCTTCGCCTGGGATTCGACCACCCTGGTTCTGGTCACGGTGACCGCCGGTGGACAGGTCGGCACCGGCTACACCTACGGCGGCACGGCGGTGGTCACGGTGGTCGAGGCCGAACTGGCCGGCGTCATCAAGCAGCGCGACGCGCTGCAACCGCCGGCCCGCTGGGCCGACATGCAGCACGCGGTGCGCAACCTGGGTAAGCCGGGCGTGGTCGCCGAGGCGATCTCGGCGGTCGACATCGCGTTGTGGGATCTGCGGTCCCGGCTGCTCGACGAACCCCTGACCATCGCGCTGGGCGCGGTACACGACGGCACCCCGGTCTACGGCAGCGGTGGGTTCACCTCGTACGACAACGACACGTTGTGCGCCCAGTTGTGCGGCTGGGTGGAAGCCGGGATCCCACGGGTGAAGATGAAAGTGGGACGCGACCCGGAGGCCGACCGGGGCCGGGTGCGGGCCGCTCGCGCGGCGATCGGCGACGACACCTTGTTGTTCGTCGACGCGAACGGGGCCTATGCCCGCAAGCAGGCGCTGCTGTGGGCGCAACGCTTCGCCGAGTGCGACGTGCGCTGGCTGGAAGAACCGGTGTCCTCCGACGACCTGGCGGGCCTGCATGCGCTGTGCGTCCAAGGCCCGGGCGGGATGGACATCGCCGCCGGTGAATACGGCTACCACCTGCCGTATTTTCAGCACATGCTCGACGCGCAGGCGGTGGATTGCCTGCAGGCGGACGTCACCCGCGCGTTGGGTATCACCGGGGTGCTCAAAGTCGCCGCGCTGTGCGACGCGCGCGGCATGGAGCTGTCGCTGCACTGCGCCCCGCAGATCAGCGGCCAGGTGGGCACCGCGATCTGGCAGCTGCGGCACCTGGAGTACTTCCACGATCACGTTCGCATCGAGCGGTTGGCGTTCGACGGGACCATCGACCCGGGACCCGATGGCGTGCTGCGTCCGGATCGCAGTGCTCCCGGGCACGGGTTGACCGTCAAAGACGCCGATCTCGAACGGTTCCGCATCGCCTGATTCGGCGGGTCGAGAGCTACCCGACTACCGGCCCCGGACGGTGGGTATGCACCGCTGATGGATGACGGGCAATCGCTGCTGGAGCGGTTCCCGCCGCAGGTGCTGCGCCAGTACGCGCTGATCGCCGACGGCGAGCGCGGGATCGTGGTCGGGCCGCGCGGCGACTTCTGCTGGATGTGCCTGCCCCGGTGGGACAGTCCGGCGGTGTTCAGTTCGCTGCTCGGCGGCGACGGGGTGTACGCCGTGACCCCGCAGCGGCGCTACGTGTGGGGCGGCCAGTACGAGGAGCGGTCGCTGATCTGGCGATCCCGCTGGGTCACCATCGACGGCATCGTCGAGTGCCGCGAGGCACTGGCCTTCCCCGGCGACCCGCACACGGCGGTGGTGCTGCGTCGCATCACCGCACTCGACCGGCCGGTGCGAATGCAGGTGGCACTGCACGTCCGGGCCGACTTCGGCACCACCGCCATGGCAGGGCTGTCCTGCTGCGACGGGGTGTGGACCGGGCGGTCCGGGCCGCACCGGTTCCGGTGGACGGGCGCCGGGGGCGCCCATCGGGCTGCCGACGGGTCGCTGCGCATGGTGGTCGACGTCGCGCCGGGTCACGATCACGACCTGGTGCTCGAACTGTCCGAGCGCCAACTGCCGGACCGGCCGGCCGACGCCGCACAGGCCTGGCACGTCACCGAAAGCAGTTGGCGGCAAGCGGTTCCGGAGTTCACCGGCACACTCGCCGACGTCGATATCCGGCAGGCGTACGCGGTGCTGCGCGGCTTGACCAGCACCGGCGGCGGGATGGTGGCGGCGGCCACGATGTCGTTGCCGGAGCGGGCGCGCGCCGGGCGCAATTTCGACTATCGCTACTGCTGGATCCGCGACCAGTGCTACACCGGGCAGGCGATCGCCGTCGCCGGGGCCTACCCGTTGCTCGATGACGCCGTCCGGTTCGTCTCCGAGCGGGTGTTGGCCGACGGGCCCGACCTGCGGCCGGCCTACTGCGTCGATGCAGGCGCACCGCCGCCCGAACACGATCTGGATCACCTGCCCGGCTACCCCGGCGCTGCCGCCCGGACCGGCAACCGGGTCGGTGACCAGTTCCAGCTCGACACGTTCGGGGAGGTACTGCTGCTGCTGGCCGCTGCCGCGCGACTGGATCGGTTGGACAGCACCCATTGGGCTGCGGTGCACATCCTGGTGGATGCGATCGAAAACCGTTGCGGTGAACCCGATGCCGGAGTTTGGGAGCTCGGCAACCGCCGCTGGGCGCATTCCCGGCTGATCTGCGCGGCGGGGCTGCGTCGCATCGCCGGTGTGGCGCCGCCGGCCGAAGGCGCCCGCTGGCAGCGGCTGGCCCACAAGCTGGTCAGTGACGCCGGCGACGACTGTCTGCACCGCGACGGCAGATGGCAACGCGCACCCGGTGATCCGGGCATCGACGCGGCGCTGCTGCTGCCGGGGCTGCGGGGGGCCGTCCCGGCCGATGATGCCCGCACGCTGGCGACGCTGGCGGCGGTGCGCCGAGAGCTGACCCGTGATGGCTTCGTCTACCGCTACCGCCCCGACCGGCGCGGCCTCGGCGAGGCCGAAGGCGCGTTCCTGTTGTGCAACTTCGCCATGGCATTGGCAGACCACCAGCAGGGCAACGATCTTGCGGCGCTGCAGTGGTTCGAGCGTGGCCGCACCGCGTGCGGCCCGCCCGGGCTGCTCACCGAGGAGTTCGACGTCGGGCAACGTCAGCTGCGCGGCAACCTGCCGCAGGCGTTCGCGCATGCCCTGTTGTTCGAGTCCGCGCACCTGTTGACCGGCGCCGGCTCGAGCGGATTGAGCGCTAAGGCTTGAGCAGGATCTTCACCGCGCCCTCGCGCTTCTCCTGGAAGATCTCGTAGGCGCGCGGCGCCTCCTCCATCGGCAGCTCGTGGGTGGCGAAGGTGTCGACGCCCAGCGGGTCGGCGTCGGTGAGCAGCGGCATCAACCGCTCGACCCGCGGTTTGACGTTGGCCTGCCCCATCCGCAGCGTGACCTGCTTGTCGAACAGGGTGAACATCGGCAGCGGATCCAGCTTGCCGCCGTAGACGCCGATGATCGAGATGGTGCCGCCGCGGCGCACGATGTCGATCGCCGAGTACAGCGCTGCGAGCCGGTCGATACCGGCCTTGCTGATCAGCGGCCCGGCGACCGCGTCGGGCAGCAGCGAGCTGAGTTGCTGCACCGCCTTGGCGCCGCCGGAGCCGTGCGCCTCCATGCCGACGGCGTCGATCACCGCGTCGGTCCCCCGTCCGTCGGTGCGGTCGCGGATCACCTCGCCGAGATCGGATGCCTCACGCAGGTCGATGGTTTCGATGCCGCGGCGCGCCAGCCGGCCCAGCCGTTCGGGCACCAGATCCACGCCGATCACCCTGACCCCCTGGTGCGCGGCGATGCGGGCCGCCATGTCGCCGATCGGCCCGAGCCCCAGCACCGTCACCGACCCGCCCTCGGGAATCTCGGCGTAGTCCACCGCCTGCATCGCGGTGGGCAGCACGTCGGACAGGTACACGAACCGCGAATCCGGGGGCCCTTCTGGCACTTTGATGTGGGTGTAGGACGCCTGCGGCACCCGCAGGTACTGCGCCTGCCCGCCGGGAACCTGGCCGTAGAGCTTGGAGTAGCCGAACAGTGCGGCGCCGGTGTCCTGCTCGCGCACCCGGGTGGTGTCGCATTGGGTCGGCAGGCTGCGGCGACACATACTGCAATGCCCGCAGGCGATCTGGAACGGGATGACCACCCGATCGCCGGCCTTGAGGTTGGTGACCGCGCTGCCGACCTCGGCCACGATGCCCATCGGTTCGTGGCCCAGGACGTCGCCGGGGTCCATGAAAGCGCCGAGCACCTCGTAGAGGTGCAGGTCGGAGCCGCAGATGTTGGTGGTCGTCACCTCGATGACGGCGTCGGTCGATTTCTCGATCACCGGGTCGGGCACAGTGTCGACCTGGACCTTGCGTTTGCCCTGCCATGTCACTGCCCGCATGTGGATCGCCTCCGTCGTCTCTCGCGAACATCCGTCTCCGGCGAACATCGCAGGTCTACCCGCGCACACCGCAGCACAAACGCGTTTCGACGGCCCGGCGCGCGGGGTACGCCGCGGATAGCCAGGGTGCGCTCCGTCGCACCGAACCGCTGGTTGCACGAAACCCTGGAAGGCCACACCGATGACCGAACCTGGTGACGAAGACGAACGTGGTGGCGTAGAGCCGGAATCCAAGACGTCCTTGGAGAGCACCGTCGATCGACTCGATGAAAAGGCCGCCAAGGAATACGGGTCCGAGGCCAGGGCCCGCGAGAGCCCCAAGCGTGGTTCGCCGGACGAGCCACCGGATTAGCCGCTCGTGGTACCGGGTAACTGATCGGCCATGACCTCGTTGTGGCTCGCCGACCGGATCACCACCTCACCGGCCTCCGACACCGCGGCGGATTTCTCCGACCGCGCCGACGTCGTGGTGGCGGGCGCCGGTATCACCGGGTTGGTGACCGCGGTGCTGCTGGCCCGGGCCGGCCGGGAGGTGCTGGTGCTGGAGGCCCGGACGGTCGGCTCCTGCGCGACCGGCAACACCACCGCCAAGATCAGCCTGCTGCAAGGCAGCCAGCTCTCGACCATCTCGGCCAAGCAGGGTAAGCAGCGGGCCGGTGGGTATCTGGAAGGCAACCGCGCCGGCCAGGACTGGCTGCTGTCGTTCTGCGCGACGGCCGGCGTTGCGGTGCAGCGCGAGGATGCTTACAGCTACGCCCAGTCCGGCCGCGGGGTGGGCGCGGCGCGCGCCGAGTACGACGCCTGCCGCGCACTGGGACTACCGGTGACCTGGGAGCCGCGGGCCGATGTGCCGTTCCCGTATCACGGCGGGGTACGGCTGGAAGGGCAGGCGCAGTTCGACCCGATGCAGTTTCTGGACGCGTTGCGCGCCGAACTGCTCGCCGCCGGCGGCCAGCTGGTGGAACACACTCGGCTGCAACATGTTTCCGGCGGACGCGGCGGCCTGCTACTGAATGTCGACGGCCCGCGGGGGCACGCCGAACTGCGGGCCGCCCAACTGGTGCTCGCGACCGGGATCCCGATTCTGGACCGCGGCGGCTACTTCGCCCGGGTCAAGCCCAGCCGGTCATACTGTATGGCGTTCGACGTGCCGGGCGAGATCCCCCGCCCGATGATGATCTCCACCGATTCACCGACGCGGTCGCTGCGCTACGCCCCGACCGACGGCTCCGAGCGCCTGCTGGTCGGCGGGGCGGGACACACCGTTGGCCGCGCCAAGTATCCCGGCGACGGGCTGGCCGAACTCGAGTCGTGGACGCTCCGGCATTTCCCGGGCGCAACCCGCACGCACCTGTGGTCAGCGCAGGACTACGCGCCCATCGACGGGCTGCCCTATGTCGGCCCCATCCTTCCCGACAGCGACACCATCTACGTGGCAACGGGTTTCAACAAATGGGGCATGACCAACGGGGCGGCCGCCGCGCTGGCGTTGGCGGGCCGGCTGCTCGGGCAGCGACCCGACTGGGACGGGGCGTTCGCCAGTTGGAGCACCCGCGAGTTGCGCGGCCTGTCCACCGCGGTGACGGCCAACCTGGAAGTCGGCTTCAATCTGGCGAAAGGCTGGATCACCCCGACGGCCCGCATCGGCCGGCTCGGCCTGGGCGGCGACGCCGCCGGCGTGGTCAGCGGACCGCCGTGGCACCTGCAGGCCCACTGCCGGGTGGACGGCGTCGAGCACCGCCTCTCGCCGGTCTGCCCGCACCTCGGCGGCATCGTCACCTGGAACGACGCCGATCGGGCGTGGGAGTGCCCGCTGCACGGCTCGCGCTTCGCACCCGACGGCACGCTGCTGGAGGGGCCCGCCACCCGCGGCCTGACCGCCGGCAGCTGAGGTTCGCCCCCCGCCCGCGCGGGTAACCGATCGCGGGGCGGTGAACGACGGCTGCGAAACGATGGGATGAGCGGTGTGCATCATCGACCACGACATGCGCCTGATCGTGGCGAGCGCCAAGCTGGCATTCGTGGCCACCATCTGCGAGGACGGCTCGCCCAACCTGTCGCCGAAGGAGTCGTTGCTGGTCTACGGCGACGAGCACCTGGCGTTCATGCACATGGCGTCGCCGACCACGGTGGCCGACCTGCGCCGCGATCCGCGCATCGAGGTCAACGTGGTGGACTTCCTGCGTCGCCGCGGCTACCGCTTCAAGGGCACCGCGCAACTGCGTCCGCCCGGCGACGAGGTCTACGAGTGGCTGCGGCAGTGGGTGACCGAGACGCAGGGGCCGCAGTTCCCGTGCCGCGAGGCGGTGCTGGTCCGCGTCGAACGGGCGCTGCCGATCGCCTCACCGGTCTACATGTTCGGCGGTGCGCACGAGTCCGAGCTGGTTCGCACCTGGTCGGAGATCTACCGGCTGCGCTGACGATGCGTTTCCGGCGCGACGCCGCCGGGTACTGCGCAGTGATGGGCTTCGACGTCGCTCAAGTGCAGAGCTGCCTTGCCGGTTTCGACTATCCGGGCACCGCGGAGCAGCTCGCCGACCACGCCCGGCACAACGGCGCCGAGCCGAAACTGGTCGACACGCTGCGGGCGTTGAAGAAGGACAGCTTCGACGGCCCGGACGCGGTGATGTCGTCGCTGACCGCCCAGAACGCGCTGGGCGGCTGAGGAGGACCGGCTACTCCAGCTGGTCGCGCAGTTTGCTCAACGACTTGGCCAGCAGCCGCGAGACGTGCATCTGCGAGATGCCGACCCGTTCGGCGATCTGCGTCTGGGTCATCGATTCGAAGAACCGGAGCACCAGCACGGTGCGTTCCCGTTCGGGAAGCGCGTCGAGCAGCGGCCGCAACGCCTCGCGGTCCTCGATCCGGTCCATCCCGGCGTCGATGTCGCCGAGGGTGTCGGCGATCGAGCGGACGTCGTCCTCGTCGGAGCTGCCGCCGCTGTCGATGGACAGCGTGTTGTAGGAGCTGCCCGCCACCAGTCCTTCGACGACCTCCTCGCGGCTCATCTCCAACTCCCGGGCCAGTTCGGTGGCGGTCGGCGCCCGGCCCAGCCGCTGGGAGAGGTCGGCGGTGGCCGAACCGAGCCGCAGGTGCAGCTCCTTGAGCCGGCGCGGCACCTTGACCGACCAGCTGTTGTCCCGGAAATGCCGGCGGACCTCGCCCATGATCGTTGGGACGGCGAACGAGACGAAATCCGAACCGGTTTCGACGTCGAAGCGCGTCACGGCGTTGACCAGGCCCACCCGCGCGACCTGGACCAAGTCGTCCCGCAGTTCGCCGCGCCCCTCGAAGCGGCGGGCGATGTGGTCGGCCAGCGGCAGACACCGCTCCACGATCTTGTCTTTGCGGTTCCGGAAATCAGTGGAACCGGATTCGTAATGGGCGAGCTCGCGAAACATGTCGCCGACGTCGGAGTATTCCGATCCTGACTGTGAGCCGCTCCTGGCGGCGCCCCGGGTCACTGCCTGGATTCCGCCCGCCGGGTCGTCAAGGTCACGCCGAACACATCACCGGCGCCACCGGGTTCCTGGCCGTCATGGAAGGTCTGCACGTCGTCGACGAGCGAGGTGAGCACGTGCCAGCTGAAGCTGCCCGGCGTCAGCACGTCGGCGCCGTCGCCGGCGGCCGACGCCACAATCGTCACGTCGTCGTCTTTCGGGTCGATGATCACCTGCAGCGTGGCGTCGGGGGCGGCGCAGCGGATCAGCTGGGTACACAGCTCGTCGATCGCGAGCCGCAGATCGGCCACGGTATCGACGTCGAGATCCTCGAAGGTCGCGATGGCGCCGACCACCATGCGCACCACGGCCAGACTCTCCAGCCTGGGCGCCACCCGCAACTCGACGGCTCGCTCGCTGCACGACCGCAAGGTCCGGTCGCTGTGGATGTCGGTCATTGAGCCTCCCGGCGATGTCGGACCGAGACTACCGCTGCGCGCCGAGGGACTGTTCACGCCGTCAAATCCGCATAGTCGGCCGCCCGGAGGTTAGTCACGGGAACCCTGTACCCGATCTGCCGGCGCGCCAACCATGCCGATTCCGGACCACCGGGACGACAACGGCCCGACCGGATAACCGGTCGGGCCGTCGTTTCTGCTAGCTCAACCGGTCGAATGCTGCCGCTGCAACTCGGGGTGCGCCAGCTGCCACTGCTGGTTCACCCGGCCGATCCGCCGGTGCTCCATCAGCAGCCACAGCGCCCCCAGGCCGGCAGCGAACACCGCGAGGGCGGCGACCGCCACGCCTTGGCGGTCGTGGCCGGTGGCGAACGCGGTGAGGCAGCCGATCCCGGCGACCATGCCCACCACCAGCAGGCTGTAACCGGGCCAACCCATGACGTCGATCACCGCACGGCCGGCATGCGGCCGGGTCGTCCGGACATGGTCAACGGGGTCATGAAACGTATCGCCCATCGCTTCTTCCTTTCGTGAATCGTCCGGCCCATCCGGAGGCCGCGTGGCCGAGCCGCCCGTTCGTGGTGAACCCCGTGTGGTGAACCCGTCCGCAACCGAAAACTATCGTAAGCCGATGTGATCTAAATAACGCTCGACTTTCAGAAACCTCACAGCCACACGGCAGCTATGCCGAGGGAATCCGACCTGATCAGCGCATACCGCTGATCGGCACCGCGCTCATGATCAGTACGAGAAGCATCAACGACATCAAAAACCAGCCGGCGCCCTGCCAGCCCCACCAGGTGCCCCGAGCGCGCCACACCCGGTAGGTGCGCAGAAAGGCACGCAGCCCACCGGCCGCGAAGACCACGGGTGACGCCGCGGCGAGCACGGCCCGGTACGGCCGTCCGCACGCCACCGTCTGCACCGTCGCCGTGCTCGCATCGCACGAACTGGCCCACCATGCCGCCAGCAAGACCACCGCCACGCCGATCGCGGTGATCACGCCGGCGAACCTGACCGCCGAGCGAACCTCCGCGTCCTCCTGGCCCAGCCGGTCGCCACCGGGGCGCGGTCGCATGGGGCGTTCCATGCCTCCCACCGTCCGCGCTGATCGGCTCTGCGTCAAGGTGATTCGACGTTTGAGCCGGCGAGCCGCCGGGAAGCCTTGCAGGTGTGGCGGGCCGACAGCGCACACGGGTCCGTCGCATCCACGAAATCCAGGGAGGGATTTTATGTCGGACCAAGAGAAGAGCGGGCCCGAAGAGGGCTTCCGCGGCGCCGTCGAGGGCGTCAAGGGCAAGGCCAAGGAAGCCGTCGGAACCGTGACCGGCAACGACGAGCTCGCCCGCGAGGGCAAGGCACAGCAGGACAAGGGCGAAGCGCAGCGCGACGCCGCCAAGCGCGAAGCCGAGGCCGAATCGGCCCGTGCGGGAGCGAAGGCGGCCGAGTCACGCGAACAGTCCCACCAGTAGCCCGATTGAAGGCAGGCCCGGCCCGCTACGGCGGGCCGGGCCTGTCGCTGTGCGGTTACTCACGCCCCGGAGCGGGTAATAGTGCCTTGAACGGCCTTGAAGAGCACTCGAGGGCGCTGGAGCACATCGGAGGGTTGGAGTCAGCGATGGAGATTCTGTTACTGACCGACCGGGACGAGTTCGAACAGACCCTGTCGGCCTTACGCGTCTTCGGACACTCGGTCGGCCGCGCGCCGCTCGCTGTGACCCGCGCGGACTGTCGCGGCGCGGCGGCCGTGCTGGTGGACGGTTGCACCGAACTGGCGACCGCACGCGAGACCTGCCGGCGGCTGTGCGCCTGGGCACCGTCGGCCGCGGTGCTGGCCGTGGTGGCCGCGGAAGACTTCGTCGCCGTCGACATCGACTGGCAGGTCGACGACGTGCTGGTCACGACGGCCGGGCCGGCCGAGGCACATGCGCGACTGCGGCTGGCGCTGGCGCGCCGACGCGAATCCGAGCAGAGCGCAGTGCAATTCGGCGATCTGATCATCCACCCCGACAGCTATAGCGTGTCGCTGTCGGGCCGCGAACTCGACCTCACCCTCACCGAGTTCAAGCTGCTGAACTATCTGGTCCGGCATGCCGGTCACGCGTTCACCCGCACCCGGCTGCTGCACGAGGTGTGGGGCGGTGAGGGCAGCCGGCGCAAGGTCGACGTGCACGTGCAGCGGTTGCGCGCCAAACTCGGCGCCGACCACGAGTCGATCGTCGACACCGTTCGCGGCGTCGGCTACATGACGCCGGAATCGCCGCAACCGCAATGGGCCATCGCCAACTGAAACCGACTGAATCCCGGGAGCGCCGAGCACATGACCGATCGACCCGACATCGATCCCGCCACCGACACCACCGACGACGACACCCTGCCGCCGAGCGAGGCCACCGATTCCGACGAGCTGCGCAACGACGACGGCGATGCGACCGTGACCCCGCCGGACAGCTGGCAACCGGTCGATGACGCGACCGACGAATCGCTGGACGACAGACTGGCCGCCGAGCGTCCCGATGCCGGACTCGAACGAGACCCCGACGAAGCCGGCCAGGCCGTGACCGGCGGCCGGCACCGTGCTCAGGTCTCCGGCAGCACCGAAGACGGCGACTCGTTCTACAACGTCGAAGAGTGACCGGGCTCAGTAGTCGTCGCAGTCGTTGGCCAGCGGGCTGAACAGCGCGACGTACTCGGGCGCTTCGGGCCGCTGCTGTGCCTGCTCGACCAGCTGCTGACGCTGCGGCGGCGGCGCAGCCAGGAAGTTCTGCAGCCAGGCCTGGGCGGCCGGGGTCGCGTTGAACTGCTCGGCGATGCCCGGTGATTGATCGTTCATCGCCGACACCACCTGCGAGTAGCTGCAGGTGGTGTCGACTGCGGCGCCCGGGTCGGCGGCCGCCGCGGGGAGCCCGGCGATCAGCGCCAGCGCGGCGCACCCGCCCGAAACCGCTGCCCGCATCGGCGTGGCCTGGCTACCCGGCAACATTGGGCCTGAAACGGTCACGCGTCGTCGCTGCGGGCTTCGGCGCCGGTTTCGCCGACGTCCAAAGCGTCATCAGGGCTGACCCGCCCGACATGGGTACCGTCCTCGTCCTTGCCGGTGGGCGGGCGTGCCCGGTGCGCCTCGGCTTCAACATCCGACTGCGCTTTGTCGCCCTTGCGCAACGCCATCGCCGACCTCCGGGGTTCGCTGTGTCGGCCACCTGCCGATATGCACCGGCGTACCCAACGGGCAAGTGCAGTAATCATTCGGCGTCGCAAACCGCAGAGCCGTCCGGGAAGGCCGCAGCCCGGTCAGAAGATCGCGTGCAGGGCCACCAGGTCGGCCGCCAGCAGCGCCCAGCCGCCCGCCCAGACCGCGATCCCGCTCCGGCGCGTCGCGAAGAAGAAGGCCAGGAACAAGGTCAGCGCCGCAACGGCCGCCGCACCGTGGTAGAGCACGCCGAACAGCGATCCGTTCAGCTGCAGGCCCGGGCAGGCCGCGGTGCTGCACAACGCGGCGCCGGTCACCGCGACCGGCGCGTAATCCATCAGCAGCACGGCGGCCGGTGCGGTCAGCAGCGACAACGTCCAGTTGATCCAGGTCCAGTCGCGCGGCGGGGCCTCCGGTGTCCGCGAGGCAGGTGCCGCATCGGCGAAGATCGGCAGCGCCGCTCGCGTCCTGTCGTCCAGAAGTGTCATGCCCCGCCCCCTGTCACCGCCACGGCCCTGTGACCGCCACGGCTCGCGGATACCCGCTGCTGAGCGCGGCAAAACCGGCCGGCCGGGCAGCACCGCCCCGAAGTTGGCACCATGGCGGGGTGAGCCGAGAAACCCCAGCCGCGCTGGCCCGGTTCTCGGCGCTGACCCGGGACTGGTTCACCGGCACGTTCGCCGCGCCGACCGAGGCGCAGCAGCAGGCCTGGTCGGCGATCGCCGACGGCCACCACACCCTGGTGGTGGCGCCCACCGGATCGGGCAAGACGCTGGCGGCGTTCCTGTGGGCGCTGGACCGGCTGGCGGCCGAGCCCGGCCCGAAAGCTGCGGGCACCCGGGTGCTCTACGTGTCGCCGCTCAAGGCGCTGGCAGTCGACGTCGAACGCAACCTGCGCACCCCGCTGGCCGGCATCGGCCGCATCGCCGCGCACCCTGACTATGCGGGCCTGCCCGCGCCGGCCATCACGGTCGGGGTCCGCTCCGGCGACACCTCCGCGGCGCGGCGCCGCGAGTTGGTCGCGCACCCGCCCGACATCCTGATCACCACCCCGGAGTCACTGTTCCTGATGCTGACGTCGGCGGCGCGCGAAGCGCTGACCGGGGTGCAGACGGTGATCGTCGATGAGGTGCATGCGGTGGCCGGCACCAAGCGCGGCAGCCACCTGGCGTTGTCCCTGGAGCGGCTCGATGCGATGTTGGCCTCCCCGGCGCAGCGGATCGGGCTCAGCGCCACCGTGCGGCCCGCCGAAGAGGTCGCCCGGTTCTTGTCCGGGCAGGCCCCGACCACGATCGTGGCGCCGCCGGCGGCCAAGACGTTCGAGCTGACGGTGCAGGTTCCGGTGCCGGATATGGCCAGCCCCGCCGAGGGCACCATCTGGCCGCAGGTGGAGGAACGCATCGTCGACCTGATCGAGGCCCACCGCTCCTCGATCGTGTTCGCCAACTCGCGCCGGCTGGCCGAGCGACTGACCGCGCGGCTCAACGAGATCCACGCGGAACGCTGTCCAGACGACGCGGCGCCGGACTTGGCGCGAGCCCACCACGGGTCGGTGTCCAAGGAGACCCGCGCCGCGGTCGAGGAGGACCTGAAAAGCGGGCGGCTGCGGGCGGTGGTGGCGACCTCGAGCCTGGAGCTGGGCATCGACATGGGTGCCGTCGACCTGGTCATCCAGATCGAGGCGCCGCCGTCAGTGGCCAGCGGCCTGCAGCGCATCGGGCGGGCAGGTCATCAGGTCGGGGAGGTCTCGGCGGGGGTGCTGATCCCCAAGCACCGCACCGATCTGATCGGCTGCGCGGTCTCGGTGCAGCGGATGCTGGCGGGCCAGATCGAGACGCTGACGGTACCGGCCAATCCGCTGGACATCCTGGCCCAGCACACGGTGGCCGCGGCCGCGCTGGAGCCGCTGGACGCCGAAGCCTGGTTCGACACGGTGCGCCGGGCCGCCCCGTTCGCGACGTTGCCGCGCAGCGTGTTCGAGGCGACCCTGGACCTGCTCTCGGGTAAGTACCCGTCGACCGAGTTCGCCGAGCTGCGGCCGCGGCTGATCTATGACCGCGACACCGGCACCCTGACCGGCCGGCCCGGCGCCCAGCGGCTGGCCGTCACCTCCGGTGGCGCCATCCCGGATCGCGGCCTGTTCGCGGTGTACCTGGCCGGCGCCGACAAGCCGTCCCGGGTCGGCGAACTCGACGAGGAGATGGTCTACGAATCGCGGCCAGGCGACGTGATCTCACTGGGCGCCACCAGTTGGCGCATCACCGAGATCACCCACGACCGGGTGCTGGTGGTCCCGGCTCCCGGCCAGCCCGGCCGGCTGCCGTTCTGGCACGGCGACGGCGTCGGGCGACCGGCCGAACTGGGCGCCGCGCTGGGCGAGTTCACCGGCGAGCTGGCCGGGCTCGATCGGGCCGCCCTCGACAAACGCTGCGCGGGTTTGGGTTTCGACGACTACGCGGCCGACAACCTGTGGCGGCTGCTCGACGACCAACGCACCGCCACGTCGACGGTGCCCACCGACACCACGCTGGTGGTGGAGCGCTTCCGCGACGAGCTGGGCGACTGGCGGGTGGTGCTGCATTCCCCCTACGGGCTGCGGGTGCACGGCCCGCTGGCGCTGGCGGTGGGCCGGCGGTTGCACGAACGCTACGGCATCGACGAGAAGCCGACCGCCTCCGACGACGGCATCGTGGTGCGGCTGCCCGACACCGATGCCGGCGCAACGTTGGACGCACCCGGTGCGGACCTGTTCGTCTTCGACGCCGACGAGATCGAGCCCATCGTCACCGCCGAGGTGGGCGGCTCGGCGCTGTTCGCCAGCCGGTTCCGGGAATGCGCGGCGCGGGCGTTGCTGTTGCCCCGCCGGCATCCGGGCCGGCGCACCCCGTTGTGGCAGCAGCGCCAGCGGGCCGCCCAATTACTCGATGTGGCACGCCGATACCCGGCGTTCCCGATCGTGCTGGAGACCGTGCGGGAGTGCCTGCAGGACGTCTACGACGTCCCGGCGCTGACGGAGTTGATGGCGCGGATCGCGCAGCGCCGGGTGCGGGTGGTGCAGGTCGAGACCGCCACCCCGTCGCCGTTCGCGGCGTCGTTGCTGTTCGGCTACGTCGGCGCCTTCATGTACGAAGGCGACAGCCCGCTGGCCGAGCGTCGCGCGGCGGCACTGTCGCTGGATCCCACGCTGCTGGCGCAGCTGCTGGGCCGGGTGGAGTTGCGCGAGCTGCTCGACCCCGACGCCGTCGCCGCCGTCGCCGCCGAGTTGCAGCACCTGACCCCGGAGAAGGCCGCCCGCGACGCCGAGGGCGTCGCGGATCTGTTGCGGCTGCTGGGCCCGCTCACCGGCGACGAGATCGCCGCGCGGGCCGGCGGTTCGGACGTGGGCGGGTGGCTCGAGCACCTGCTGGCCGCCCGGCGGGTGCTGACGGTGGCGTTCGCCGGGCGGGCCTGGTGGGTGGCGATCGAGGACATCGGCCGGCTGCGCGACGGGATCGGGGTGGCGGTGCCGCCCGGAGTGCCGGCCGGCTTCACCGAACCGGTCACCGACCCCCTGGGTGAGCTGCTGGGCCGCTTCGCCCGCACCCACGGCCCGTTCACCACCGGGCAGGCCGCCGAGCGGTTCGGGCTGGGCGCCCGGGTGGCCGCCGACGCGCTGGGCCGGCTGGCCGCCGACGGCCGGGTGGTGCGCGGCGAGTTCGCCGACTTCCCGGACTCGCCGGGCGAACAGTGGTGCGACGCCCAGGTGCTGCGGATTCTGCGGCGCCGGTCGCTGGCGGCGCTGCGCTCGGCGATCGAGCCGGTGTCCCCAGCGGCCTACGCGCGTTTCCTGCCGGCCTGGCAGCAGATCGGCGCCCGCGGCGCCGCGTCCGGGCTGGACGGGCTGGCCGGGGTGATCGAGCAGCTGGCGGGCGTGCCGCTGCCGGCGTCGGCGGTCGAGCCGCTGGTGCTGGCGGCGCGGGTGCGTGACTACTCACCTGCCATGCTCGACGAGCTGCTGGCCTCCGGGGAGGTGCTGTGGGCCGGTGCGGGCGCCCCGGCCGGCAACGCGCCGGCCGCCGACGGCTGGGTCACCTTCCACACCGCCGACTCGGCGCCGTTGACGCTGGCCCCCGGCGCGCCGTTCGACTTCGGTGCCGCCCACCGGCAGATCCTGGACACGCTCGGTGGCGGCGGCGCGTTCTTCTTCCGCCAGCTCGCCGGTGACACGAGTGAGGCCGAGCTCAAAACCGCACTGTGGGAACTGATCTGGGCCGGATGGGTCACCGGCGACACCTTCGCCCCGATGCGGACGGTACTGGCCGGCACCCGGCGCTCCACCCCGGCACACCGCAGCAAGCGTCCGCCGCGGCTGAGCCGGTACAGCGTCGCCCACGCCGCCACCCGCGCCGCCGACCCGGCGGTGGCCGGTCGCTGGTCGAGGTTGCCGGCCACCGAGCCGGATCCCGGGTTCTCCACGGTGCGCGCGCACCACACCGCCGAGTTGCTGCTGCACCGCTACGGGGTGCTGACCCGCGGCGCGGTGGCCGCCGAGGCGGTGCCGGGCGGATTCGCCGGCCTCTACAAGGTATTGACGGCCTTCGAGGAGGCCGGCCGCTGTCAGCGCGGTTACTTCATCGAGTCGCTGGGCGCCGCCCAGTTCGCGCTGGCCTCGACCGTGGACCGGCTGCGCGGCTACCTCGACGGTGTCGACCCGGCGCGCCCGGAGTATCACGCGGTGGCGCTGGCCGCCGCCGACCCGGCCAACCCGTACGGGGCGGCACTGAGCTGGCCGGCGCACCCCGGCACCGCGCGTCCGGGCCGCAAGGCGGGAGCGCTGGTGGTGCTGGTCGACGGCGAACTGGTCTGGTTCGTCGAACGTGGCGGCCGGTCCCTGCTGAACTTCGCCACCGGGGCCGACGCCGCCGAGGTGCAGCGGGCCGCTGCCGGTGCGCTGGCCGGGCTGATCGCCGACCGCCGCGTCGACGGGATCCTCGTCGAGCGGGTGGACGGTGCGGCGGTGCTGGAGATTCGCGATTCGCCGACGACGACGGCGCTGGCCGAGGCCGGATTCTCCCGCACCCCGCGGGGATTGCGGCTGCGCTGATGCCCGAAGGTGACACCGTCTTCCACACCGCGGCAGTGCTCGACGACGCGTTGACCGGGAAAACGTTGACCCGCTGCGATATCCGGGTCCCCCGCTATGCCGGCGTGGACCTCACCGGGCAGCGGGTGGATGAGGTGATCAGCCGGGGCAAGCACCTGTTCATCCGGGTGGGGCAGGCCAGCATCCACTCACATCTGAAGATGGAGGGCAGCTGGCGGGTGGGCTCCCCAGCGAGAAGGGACCCGCTCGACCATCGGGTGCGAATCATCCTGGAAGCCGGCCCCGTTCGCGCATTGGGCATCGACCTGGGCGTGCTGGAGGTGCTGGGGCGTGACCGCGACGGCGAGGTGGTCGCTCACCTGGGCCCGGACCTGCTGGGCCCCGATTGGGATCCCGACGCCGCGGTCGCCAATTTGCTGGCCGACCCGGACCGCCCGCTGGCCGCGGCCCTGTTGGATCAGCGGGTGCTGGCCGGCATCGGCAATGTCTACTGCAACGAATTGTGTTTCGTCGTCGGCCGATTGCCGACATCCCCGGTCGCCGCGTTGGCCGATCCGGGTCGGCTGGTGGCCCGGGCCCGCGAGATGCTGTGGGCCAATCGGCTGCGGTGGGCGCGCTGCACCACCGGAGACACCCGGCCGGGCCGGCAACTGTGGGTGTACGGCCGCGCGGGCAAGCCCTGCCGGCGCTGCGGCACCCGGGTGGAATCGGACAGCGGCGGCGGGCGGGTCAGTTTCTGGTGCGTCGCCTGTCAGCGATGAATGCGCGGACCGACGCCCGACGCCCAGGTTGATGCCCTGGGCGTCGGGCGTCGATATGTCTTAGCGAGGCTTTAGCGTCGCTGGCCGATCACGGCCAGCCGCCGCACCCCACCCCGGGCAGGCAGCCGCCGCCACCGCCGGGTCCGCCCCAGCCGGTCGGGCCGCCCGGGATCTGGCCGCCGCCCCCGCCGGGCCCACCGCCACCGGTCGGGCCGCCCGGAATCTCGCCGCCGCCACCGCCGGGACCACCGCCACCGGTCGGGCCGCCCGGAATCTGGCCGCCGCCACCGCCGGGACCACCGCCGCCGGTGGGCCCGCCAGGAATCTCACCGCCGCCGCCCCCGGGGCCACCGCCACCGGTCGGACCACCGGGGGCTCCGGGCTCCCCCGGCGGCACGCCGGGTTCCGGTTCCATCGGTGTGGTCTCCGTCGTGGTGGTTGTGGTCTCGGTCGTGGTGGTGCTGGTCGGGGCTTCTTCCTGGGTGCCGCTGCAACCCGCTGCGACCAGCGCCGCTGTGCTTCCGAGGACGGCGATCGCCATCCTGCCGTGTGTCTTCATCAGAATCAGACTCCCCTCTGCTCTGTCGTGCCTTGCTGTACCCGGCACGCTCGGTGCTGAAACGCGCGCCGGCTGACGAAGCAACGTCGCAGCTGAGTCAGCGGGTCGGTGAACTCGAGCCGCTGCGCCAGCAGTTGCAGCGGGGTGGAGAAGTCGTCGGGGGCGATCTCGACGATCTCCGGGTACAGCGGATCGCCGTCGATGGGCAGGCCGAGCGAGGCCAGGTGCACCCGCAGCTGATGGGTGCGGCCGGTACGCGGGGTCAGCCGGTAGCAGCCGTCTCCCAGCGCCTCGACCAGCGTTTCGGCGTTGGGCTCGCCGGGCTCCTCACGGGCCTGCAGGCAGCCGCGCCGCTTGATGATCCGGCTGCGCACCAGCCGCGGGAATTCGCCCGCCGGCGGCGCCGACGAGCGGGCCAGGTACTGCTTGTGCACCGCGCCGCGGGCGAACAGCGTCTGGTAGGTCCCGCGCAGCTCGCGGCGGGTGGTGAACAGCAGGACCCCGGCGGTGAGCCGGTCGAGCCGGTGCGCCGGGCTCAGCTCGGGAAGCTCCAGCTCACGGCGCAGCCGCACCAGTGCCGTCTGGGCCACATGGCGGCCGCGGGGCATGGTCGACAGGAAATGCGGCTTGTCGACCACCACCAGGTCGTCGTCGCGGTGCAGCACCGGGATCTCAAAGGGCACGGGAACCTCTACCGGCAGATCCCGGTAGAGAAAGACGTGGGTTCCGGCCGGCAGCACCGTCGTCTCGTCGACCACGGCGCCGTCGGCGGTCACCACCTCGCCGACGGCCACCTTCGCCGCGGCAGCCGCACCGAAGCGGGTGCGCAGCTCAGCGGCCACCGGCCCGCCGTGCAGACGTAGCCGGGCCGGGCCCAGGCCGTCGCGTACCGGCAGCGGGGCGGGACGTCGGCGGGTCATTGCGACGGGGCTTTCTGAAGATGTGTCGTCACGTCCAGGCGAGTCTATCCGGTGATCCCCTTTTTCACTGTGATCACTTGTGCCACTGTGGTTTTGGTTGTGGATGAATTCTGCGCTTGTCGGTGCGTATCGCTAGAATTAGCACATGCGTTCGAGTGATCGGGAAGAAATCGTCGAGGTGTTCGACGCTCTTTCGGCCGATCTGGACCGGGCCCTGGAGCTGGACTTCTCGGCACTGACCCCACGCGAATGCCTGGCACTGCTGCAGCGCTGCGAGACACTGCGCCGCCGGCTACCTGCGGTGGAGCATCCGATGGTCAACCACGTCGCCGCTACCGACCCCGAGGAACTGGGCGACAAACCTCGCTGGGTGCTCGCCGACGAACTCGGCATCACCCGCGGGCAGGCCAGGCGCCGCATCGACGAGGCCGCCGACCTGGGACCGCGACACACCCTGACCGGACAACCCCTGGCTCCGGTGCTGCCCGCGGTGGCCACCGCCCAACGCAAAGGCCGACTCGGGGCCGAGCACATCGCGGTGATCCGCGCCCTGTTCGACTACCTGCCCGAGAGCATCGATGCGGGCACACTGGCCCAAGCCGAGCAGCATCTCACCGATCTGGCCGCCCACCATCGGCCCGACGAACTTGCCAAACTCGCCCAACGCGTCGCCGACTACCTGCGCCCCGACGGCAACCACACCGACAACGAGCAACGCGCCAAACGACGCGGCATCACCCTGGGCCCCCAAGACCGCGACGGCATGACCGCCATCAAAGGCCACCTCGACCCCCACGCCCGCGCCGCCCTCGATGCCGTGCTGGCCCACTGGGCCGCCCCGGGCAGGTGCAACCCCGCCGATGAGACCCCGTGCCGATCCGGCACCCCCTCACAAGCCCATATCGACAACGACCGCCGCTCAGCGGCGCAACGCAACCACGACGCCCTGGCAGCCATGGCCACCAACCTGCTGGCCTCCGCTGAACTGGGCAGCCACCACGGGCTGCCCGCCACCATCGTCGTGTCGCTGAGCCTGGCCGAACTCGAAGCCGCCGCCGGCGGCACCTGGCTGCCCCTGCACGACGTGATCGCACTGGCCTCCCACGCGCACCACTACCTCCGCATCTACGACGGCGCCAAACAGATCGCGCTGTTTCACACCAAACGACTCGCCACCCCCGGGCAACGCCTGATGCTCTACGACACCGAACGCGGCTGCACCCACCCCGGCTGCACCGTGCCCGCCCAACTCACCGAGGTCCACCACAACCACGACTACGCCCAGCACCCCCGCACCGACATCGACGACCTCACCCTGCGCTGCGGCCCCCACCACCGACTGCTGTCCAACGGCTGGCGCACCCGCAAACGCGCCGACGGGGTAACCGAGACGCTGCCCCCCGCCCACCTCGACCGCGGCCAACCCCGCACCAACAGCTACCACCACCCCGAGAAACTGCTACGCGACAGCGCCAACGACGACGACGATCCCGAGCATCCGTAGCGGAGGGCCAGGTGCGCGAATACCCCTGCGCACCAAAGACACATCGGCCACAACCGTCGGGGGTTGTGGCCGATGTGGCTTATTGACTGCTGACTACTCCGGCTTAGCCGAGGCCGAGCATGTCCCAGATGCCCAGGTCGCCCAGGAAGTCGGTCAGCGTGGTGGCGTCGGTCACCGGGTCGGCACCATAACCGAGCAGGCTGGTCAGCAGACCGCCCAGCGTCTCGTCACCCAGGACTCCGGTGCCGTCGGGGTCGCTCAGCGTGCCGCCGAGGGTGATGCTGCTGATGACCTCGTTCCAGGGGTCGTCCGGGTCGATGCCCAGCATCCCGGCAATCGTCGCGTCACCGAGGTCGTTGGCGTTCAGCAGGTCGGTCAGCGTCATGGTGGACGTGATCCCCAGCATGTCGTTGAGCAGGTCGGCCAGCGAGGTGTCCGGCGACAAGCCGAAGAACGGCAGGTTCAGCAGGCCGGCGTAATCACTGAGACCGAAGATGCCCAGCAGGTCGCCGATGCTCGTGTCGGCGCCGTCGCCGCCGATGAAGCCGCCGATCAACGAGTCGATCGGGATCGAGCCAAGGGGCAGCGGCGCGCCGTCCGGTCCCGGCAGCGTCACCTCGGTCAGCAGCCCGCTGAAGTCGGTGGAGAGCAGACCGAGGGTGACCGCGTCCAGTGTGACGCCGTCGGGGTTCAGCGCCGCCAGCAGGTCAGCGAGAGACGAGCTGGTGGTGATGTCGTCGCCGAACAGTCCCAGAACCTGGCCCATATTGCCGAAGTCGAGGGCGGTCAGCAGGGTCTGCAGGCTCTCGGCGAACGTCGGGAAGTCGCCGTCGGCGGTCAGCACGTAGTCGTGGTGCACCGATGCAGACAGGCTGCTGGCAACTGCAGGAGCCACTGCGACGCCGCCGAACAAAGCTGCACCAGCAAATGCGGTACTGGCGACCAAGGCGCCGGTTTTGGCCATGAAGCCGCGAGGCGCCATCGGCGCGTCAAAGGTCAGTGTGGACATGTAATGGGTCCCCCTTCTGGGATCAAACACGATCGTTCCGTGATTCGTACAACGGGGATTAACTTATTGTATCCTCAGTCACTTGTCAACAGGCCTTCCAACTTTTTCGCACGCGTCAGCAATCGGTATTTCCAGGAACATCGCAGCTCATAAGCATCAGAAACGCAGTTCTGCAACGACGGCACCATGGCAGAGCAACCAACCGTCGTCGATGCGCGATTATCGCTTGCTCAGTGTTTTCTAGGCTTTTCGAACTTGTGACCGGACTTGGTTCGATCGCGATAACTTTGCGCGGTTAAATTTCGCGGGTACCCGTCAAACGGTATGAATTTTAGCGGTCTAAATACCAGCTAATTCCGGAGCTTGAGCGAAATACGCACGTCACTCCGCAGCGGGTTTACAGCAAAGCACGTACACTGGCTTCGGAGAATGGTTCTGGTTGGAAAAACACACCCGGCCAGCTGGCCGGGTGTGGAGGGGCTAGCGCGGAATTCCCGCTACCAGAGCAGGCCGAAGGCCTCCAGGATGTCGGTGATCGGCGTGTCGCCGGTGATCACCAGGGCACTGTCTTCGGGCAGGAAGCTGCTCAGCAGCGTGCCCACCGTCTGGTCGCCCCAGATTTCGCCGGAGGGGTCCAGCAGGGTGCCGCCGAACGGGAAGTTGGAGACGTACTCATTCCAGGGCTGGTTGGGGGTCATGCCGAACAGGTGACCCAGGGTCGTCACGTCCATCTTGGTGCTGTCGGTGTCGCTGACGGGGAGAGTGTGCAGGTACTCGCCGAGGGTGTAGGCGCTGTTCGGGACGATGACGGTGGAGCCAAGGCCCGAGTAGTGATGTTGGGTGACATCGGTGGTGGCAACCCCGGTAATCCCGCTCAGCCAATCGACCAGCGAGCTGTTGAGGGTCAGTTCGGGATGGGTATCGATGGAGGCGAAGCCGCATGTCACCGTGCAGTTGAGGACATTCATGTTGTCCACGAGACCATTGATCAGGCTGCCCCACTGGCCGAGCAGTGTCCCCAGGCCCACCGCGCTGGCCAGGTCCATCAGCGAATGCTCGCCGGCACCGTCTCCCAGGAAGACATCGATCAGGTCGCCGAGGTCGAGGTTGCCGATCGGCACGCCGTCCACCAGCCAGTCGCTGCCGAAGCCGAGCACGGAGTCGTGCGTGGCGCTGTAAAGCGGAATGTCCAGCGGAAGCCCGAAAATCTCGGTGAGACCGTTCAGGGTGATGCCGTCCGGGTTCATCGCGGCCAGGAAGTCCTCCACCGACGAGTCGATGTTGAATGCTCCGGTTCCAAACCCGCCCAGCATGTCGTTGAGGTTGCCCATGCCGAAGTCGTTAAGCAGGGTCTGCAGGCTCTCGGCGAAAGTCGGGAAGGCGATCAGCGCCGTCTCGTGCTGCACCGCGGCGAACGGCGTGCCCGGAAGCTCCGGCCCGACCGCCGCGGCACCGAGCAGGCCGGCGCCCGCGAGAACAGTGGCGGCGGCCAGTGTGCCGCCCTTCGTCGCCAGCGCGTGCGGGCGCGCCCCCCCGAAAACCTCCGACATCGACCACACCTTCCCCGTCCCCGGATCCCCCATGTGACCCAGCTGATAACGGGGAAAGTAACGACTCAAAAAGTTACTGTCAAATATAAGTTAACGCTGATTTCAATCTAAATGCACGGTTTTTTTAGCGGAGCCAGCCCCGAAGTAATGAATCCGGGTTCATGGAAGCGGAATCGGTTCCAGAATCTCTGTCCTGGCTTCGGGCGCCCTGGCCCGCAGCGCATCCGCCGAGGCGTCATCGGGCTGTTCCTGCGACAGGATCTCGGCCTCCACCCGGGCGGAGTAGTTAGCCACCTCCGCGTCCACCGCGGCGTCGTCCCAACCGAGCACCGCCGCCATCACCTCGGCGACTTCGCGGGCGCAGTTCACCCCGCGATGGGCGTACTCGATGGAGATCCGCGTCCGGCGGGCCAGCACGTCCTCTAAGTGCAGCGCGCCCTCGGCGGCCGCGGCGTAGGCGACCTCTACCTTCAGGTACGTGGGCGCCTCGGCGATCGGGTCCAGCAGCTCCGGCCGCTCCTCGGCCAGCGCCAACACGTCGTGGATCAGCGAGCCGTAACGGTCCAGCAGGTGGCGCACCCGATACGGGTGCACGTCCTGCTCGGCGCCGACGTGCTCGGCCTGGTTGACCAGCGCGAAGTAGCCGTCGGCACCCAGCAGCGGCACCTTCTCGGTGATCGTCGGCGCCACCCGGGTCGGAATGAACTCGGCGGCGGCGTCGATCGCGTCGGCGGCCATCACCCGGTAGGTGGTGTACTTGCCGCCGGCGATAGCCACCAGGCCCGGCGCGGGCACCGCCACCGCGTGCTCCCGCGACAGCTTGGAGGTGTCGTCGTTCTCCCCGGCCAGCAGCGGCCGCAGCCCGGCATAGACGCCCTCGATGTCGGCGTGGCTCAACGGGGTGGCCAGCGCGGTGTTGACGTTGGCCAGCAGGTAGTCGATGTCGGCCTTGGTGGCCGCCGGGTGGGCCAGGTCCAGGTTCCAGTCGGTGTCGGTGGTGCCGATGATCCAGTGCGTGCCCCACGGGATGACGAACAGCACCGACTTCTCGGTGCGCAAGATGATCGCCGCCTCGGACACGATCCGGTCGCGCGGCACCACGATGTGCACGCCCTTGGACGCCCGGACGTGGAACCGGCCGCGCTGACGTGACAGCGCCTGGATCTCGTCGGTCCACACCCCGGTGGCGTTGACCACCACGTGCCCGCGCACCTCGGTCGTCGCGCCGTTCTCGGAGTCGCGCACCGTCACCCCGGTCACCCGGTCGCCCTCCCGCAACAGCGCCACGACCTGGGTGGAGGTGCGGATGACCGCGCCGTAGTGCGCCGCGGTGCGCCCGACGGTCAGGGTGTGGCGGGCGTCGTCGACGACGGTGTCGAAGTACCGGATGCCGCCGATCAGCGCGCTGCGCTTGAGGCCCGGGCACAGCCGCAGCGCGCCGGCGCGGGTCAGATGCCGTTGCGCGGGAACCGATTTCGCTCCGCCCAGCTGGTCGTAGAGGAAGATGCCGGCGGCCACATACGGCCGCTCCCACCACCGGTTGGTCAGCGGATAGAGGAACGGCAGCGGTTTGACCAGATGCGGCGCCAGCGTGGTCAGCGACAGTTCGCGTTCGTGCAGCGCCTCGCGCACCAGGCCGAACTCCAGCTGTTCGAGGTAGCGCAGCCCGCCGTGGAACATCTTCGAGCTTCGGCTCGACGTTCCGGCGGCGAAGTCCCGCGCCTCGACGAGTGCGACCTTCAGGCCGCGGGTGGCCGCATCCAGCGCGCAGCCGGTACCGACCACACCGCCGCCGACCACCACTACGTCGAACTGCTCGCTGCCCAGCCGTTCCCAGGCTTGTGCTCGTTGGTCAGGTCCCAGCGTGCTCACGCCTGCCAGGCTACGTGGCAGGGCGGCGTCGACGGCTGTGACACCGGCCTCACGCGCGCCGAAAACGTCAGTCCAGGTCGTCGGGCGTCATCAGCCGCCGTGCCGCCTCGGTGAGCGAACCCGACAGCGACGGATACACCGCCAGCGTCTGCGCCAGGTCGGCCACGGTGATCCGGTTCTGCACCGCCAGCGCGATCGGCAGGATCAGCTCCGAGGCGATCGGCGCCACCACCACCCCGCCGATCACCACCCCGGTCGCCGGCCGGCAGAACAGCTTGAGGAAGCCGTGCCGCATCCGGCTCATCTTCGCCCGGGCGTTGGTCTGCAACGGCAGCATGACGGTGCGCGCGGGCACCGTGCCGTCGTCGATCTGGGACTGCGGCACCCCGACCGCGGCGATCTCGGGGCGGGTGAACACCGCCGCGGCCACCGTCCGCAGCCGGATCGGGGCCACCGCGTCGCCCAGCGCGTGATACATCGCGATCCGGCCCTGCATGGCCGCGACCGACGCCAGCTGCAGCAACCCGGTGCAGTCCCCGGCGGCGTAGATGCCGGGAACCGAGGTGCGCGACACCCGGTCGACTTGCAGATAGTCGCCGGGCTCGAGCTTGATGCCGACCCGCTCCAGACCCAGCCCGGCGGTGTTGGGCACCGAGCCGACCGTCATCAGCGCGTGACTGCCGGCCACGGTGCGGCCGTCGGTCATCGTGACCAGCACACCGTCGCGCTCGCGGGTCACCGAGGCGGCCCGGGCGTTTTTGACCAGGGTGACGCCGCGCTCGGCGAACGAGCGTTCCAGCACCCGGGCGGCGTCGGGGTCCTCGTGCGGCAGCACCCGGTCGCGGCTGGCCACCACCGTCACCTTGACGCCCAGCTCGGTGTAGGCGTTGACGAACTCCGCGCCGGTCACCCCCGAGCCCACCACCACCAGGTGTTCGGGCAGCGTGTGCAGGTCGTAGAGCTGGCGCCAGGTCAGGATGCGCTCGTCGTCGGGCTCGGCGTTCGGCAGGGTGCGCGGGCTGGCGCCGGTGGCGATCAGCACCACATCGGCCTCGAGCACCCGCTGCGCGCCGCTGGATTGATGCGGCGGTCCCAGCTTCACCTCTCCTCCGTCGAACCTCGCTGAACCGCCGTGCTCGGTGACCAGCACCCGGTGATGCGCCAGGCCGGGCTCGGGGTCGATCAGCTCCCCGCGGCCGGCGATGACCTCGATACCGGTGTTGACCAGTTGGGTTCTGATATCGGCGGACTGCGCCTCGGCGAGCGACTTGACCCGCTGGTGGATCTTGTCCAGCTCGATCTCGGCGTCGGTGAAGTGGATGTCGAAGCCCAGGTGCGGGGCCCGTCGCAGCTCGGTGCGCACCCCCGAGGAGGCGATGAAGGTCTTGGACGGCACGCAGTCCCACAGCACGCAGGCCCCGCCGATGCCGTCGGCGTCGACCACGGTGACCGTCACCGCCTCGGGCCCCTTGGCCGCTGCTACCAGCGCGGCTTCGTAGCCGGCCGGACCGCCGCCGATGATCACGATGCGCGTCGAGGCAGAAGTCACAGCGACCAACTTATCCTCGACACGACGTTTAAGCTTTCTGCCGTGCCGCTCTACGCCGCCTACGGGTCAAACATGCATCCCGAACAGATGCTGCAGCGGGCACCGCACTCTCCCATGACCGGTACCGGCTGGATACACGGCTGGCGGCTGACGTTCGCCGGCGAGGACATCGGCTGGGAGGGTGCCCTGGCGACCGTGGTCGAGGATCCGGGGTCGAGCGTGTTCGTCGTCCTCTACGACGTGACCCACGAGGACGAGCAGAACCTGGACCGCTGGGAGGGCTCGGACTTCGGCATCCACAAGAAGATCCGCTGCCGGGTGGACCGGGTGGACGGCATCACGTCGGACCCGGTGGACAGCAAGCCCGAACCGGTGCTGGCCTGGCTGTACGTGGTGGACGCCTGGGAGGGCGGGCTGCCGTCGGCGCGCTACCTCGGGGTGGTGGCCGAGGCCGCCCAGATCGCCGGCGCGCCAGAGGAATACGTGCGCAATCTGCAGACCCGCCCGGCCCGCAACATCGGCCCCGGGAGTTAGCTCCCCTGCTTTCTTTCGCGCGAGGGGGCGTGCCTGTACGGCGACACGCCGGTGCGGCCGTACCACTGTGCACCCTCACGAGCGGATTCAGCCGGCGGCGCGGACGGTCAGGCGGCGGCGCGCGCCAAGTGCGTCTCGATGCGGCGGACGGCCTGCCACGGTTGACGTCGCACATCCTCGGCGATGATCGGAATCACCACCCAGCCCAGCTCCTGCAATGCGGCACGCCGCTGCCGCTCGTAGACGAACGCATCCGGTCCCTCATGCCAGACGACACCGTCGTACTCGACCGCCACCCGCTGCTCGGGCCACGCGAAGTCCACCCGCCACGTCCGGTTGTTGCGATCCACGATCTCGTACTGCAGCACCGGCCTCGGCAGACCGGCGTCGATCATCATCAACCGCGACTCGCTCTCCATCTCAGATCCCGCGAGCGGGTCGGCGAGCGGCAGCAGATCCCGCACCGCCACGATGCCCCGCCGGCCGGCCTGCCGAACCGCAGCGCGCCACAATTCGCGGCGCGAACAGGTGCCGCTGCGCAGCGCCGCATCCAGAGTCGCCAACGCCCTCGGACGGCGCAGTGTACGGGCCACCTCGATCGCGGTCCACGCCGGTGCGGTGGCCGGCCGGCCGGCCACCGTGCTCAGCGGTGCGCCCTCGCGGCGGTGCACCACCAGCCCATCGGCCGACCGGAGTTGTCGACGCGGCGGATTGAGCACGTGCAGCTCGACCGGTTCCTCGGTGTCGAAGCCGTACGCCGCCGCCGCGGTGCCCAGACAGACCGCGACCGTGGTGCCCGTTGCCAGGTCCAACCCGCGCAGCAGCAACTCGTCGCTCATCTCGCCGTCGCCGTAGATGCCATACCAAATCTTTTGCAGCGGAACATGTCTCAGTTCGGTTTCGAGCCCACGGCGGGTGAGGACCGCCAGTGCTTGAGCGGAAGTCACCACCCCGCCCTGGCGGTCGAGCAGGGTGCGCAATCGGTCGTCCATGCCGCAGATCGTCGGTGTCTGACAGCGCCGACGGTTACCTCAGTTGTCCAGATCCGCGCCAATTGTGGACAGCGGCAGAACTGTGCACACTCGTCGACGCCCGTGAGCGTGCACAGTTGTACAAAATTTCCGGCGTGTCGGCGGGCAGACATGCACGCTCGCGCCACTGGGAGTTAGGGCAGCGCGGCCTGGTCGATGATGCCGGCCATCACCTTGACCCCGATCGCCAGCGCCCGCTCGTCGAGGTCGAACGTCGGCTGGTGCAGGTCCAGTTGCGGCCCGCTGCCCGGCCACACCCCGAGGCGGGCCATCGCGCCAGGAACCTGCTCCAGATACCAGGAGAAGTCCTCACCACCGCCGGACTGCCGGGTTTCGGCCAGCACATCCGGCCCGACCGTCTCGATCGCGCGGGTGAGCATCCGCGTCGACACCGCCTCGTTGACCACCGGCGGCACCCCGCGGTGGTAGTACAGCGTGTGCTGGATGTTCAACGGCGCCAACAGGTGCGCCACCGCGTCCTCGACGATGCCCTGCATCGCCATCCAGGTGTCACGGCTCGCGGTGCGCACCGTGCCGGCCAGCCGTCCGGCCTGCGGGATCGCGTTGGCGGCCGCCCCGGAGTTGACCGCCCCCCACACCAACACGGTGCTGTTGCGAGGGTCGATGCGGCGCGACAGCACGGCGGGCAGCCCGGTGATCAGCGTGCCCAGCCCGTAGACCAGGTCGGCGGTCAGGTGCGGCCGCGAGGTGTGCCCGCCGGGCCCGCCGACGGTGATCTCGATGGTGTCGGCCGCCGACGTGATCGGCCCGGGGACGGTGGCCACCCGGCCGACCTGCAGCCGCGGGTCACAGTGCAGCGCGAAGATCCGGCTGACCCCGGTCAGCACCCCGGCGGCGATCGCGTCGATGGCCCCACCCGGCATCAGTTCCTCGGCGGCCTGGAACACCAGCCGCACCCCGACGGGCAGCTCCGGCGCTGCGGCCAGCGCCAGCGCGGCGCCCAGCAGGATCGCGGTGTGCGCGTCGTGACCGCAGGCGTGCGTCACCCCCGGCACCAGCGAGGAGTACGGCGCCCCGGTCTGCTCGGTCATCGGCAGGGCGTCGATGTCGGCGCGCAACGCGATCCGCGGGCCCTCTTCCGGGCCGAAATCGCAGACCAGCCCGGTTCCGCTGGGCAACACCTTGGGGTTGAGGCCCGCGCCGGCCAGGCGTTCGGCGATGAACTGGGTGGTGGCGAACTCCTGCCGGCTCAGCTCCGGATGGCGGTGCAGGTGCCGCCGCCAGGCCACCAGCTCGTCGGCGTTGACCGCCAACCACGCCTCGGCGGCGTGCGACGCGGGAGCTGAGGACATTCAGGCAGTATCCCACCGTGGCACCCGACTAAACTCACGGGCTGTGACGGTTCCGCTCGCGACTCAGGCCGCGGCGGTCGTGGCCCGGCGCACCGGCGTCGACTCGCATGACGTGGCGATCGTGCTCGGTTCGGGGTGGGCGCCGGCGGTGGCGGCCCTGGGCACACCGACCGCGACGCTACCGATGGCCGACCTGCCCGGGTTCAGCGCGCCGACCGCGGTTGGCCACCTCGGCGAACTGGTGTCCATCCGGGTCGGCACCCACCAGGTGCTGGTGCTGGTCGGGCGGATCCACGCCTACGAGGGCCACCCGCTGGCCGATGTGGTGCGACCGGTGCGCACGGCGGTGGCGGCCGGGGCCAACACCATGGTGCTGACCAACGCCGCCGGCGGCCTGCGCGAACAGTTCGAGGTCGGCCAGCCGGTGCTGATCAGCGACCACCTCAATATGACCGGGCGCTCGCCGCTGGAGGGCGCGCACTTCGTCGACATGGTCGACGCCTACACCCCCGCGCTGCGTGCCCTGGCCCGCCAGGTGGACCCGACGCTGGTCGAGGGCGTCTACGCCGGGATGTCCGGCCCGCAGTACGAGACGCCGGCGGAGATCCGGATGTTGCGCACCCTGGGCGCCGACCTGGTGGGGATGTCGACGGTGCACGAGGCCATCGCGGCGCGGGCGGCCGGCGCGCAGGTGCTGGGCCTGTCGCTGGTGACGAACCTGGCGGCCGGGATCACCGGCGAGTCGCTCAGCCACGCCGAGGTGCTGGCCGCGGGGCGCGAATCGGCGGGCCGGATGGGCGCGCTGCTCGCCGACGTCATAGCCCGGCTCTGAGGTCCCGGTCGTGCCGGCTCAGTAGCCGACGCCGGAGCTGTGCCGCATCCGCGGCCACATCGTCTCCCAGCTGCCCCGCGCACCCCGGCACAGGTAGATCTTCGCGGCACTCTCCCCGTTGCGCACCCCGCCGGGGAACCAGATCGACCTCACATAGCTGACCTGCGACCAGTACTGGCGCAACTTCAGCATCGGGAACCGTCCGACGCACAACACGGTATCGGCGCTGCCGGCGGGCGGCCCCCAGTGGGCGAAACTGCCGTCGCCGCTGACCACCGGACGGTTGATGCCGGCGCCCGGCCCCAGGATCGTCAACGCCGAGGCCTCGCCGTAATTGCTGGTGAAGATCGGCACGTCGGGGGGCAGCGACGACGCCGCGGCCGCCACCTGGGTGACGAGCTGCGGCCAGCCGTAGGTCTCCAACGGAATCGGGTTGACCTTCCGCATCGTCTGGGCGGCCGCCGGCGGCAGCACCGGCAGGCAGAACATCGCCGATCCCACGAACAGCCCCACCAGCGCGGCCGCCCAGCCGCGCGGCGGCCGGTCCGGGTTCCCGGCCTCGACGCGGACAGCGCCGGCGGCGAACAGCACGACCAGCGCCGGGCCCGCGTAGTAGGACCGACCGCCGCTGATGACGCAGAGCAACAACGCCACCACCGGCACCGCCAGAATCCAGCGGTACTCCCGGCCGGCCGGGGACGACAGCCAGCCGACACCGACCACCCACAGCAGCACCAGCAGCGGGCCGGCGTACAACAGCAGCAGCACCGGCACCTGCGTCAAAGATCCCAGCGGCCCGCCCATCCGAACCGACATCGCCTGGGCGAACTGCAGGCTCGGCCAGCCGTGTTGCGCGTTCCAGACCAGGTTCGGGGCGGCCAGCGCAGCGGCCACGGCGGCGGCCAGCCACGGCCCCGGTGTGCGCAGCGCTTCCCGCCGGAACAGCGCCAGACCCACCGCGATGCCGACCAGCAGCAGCGCAACGGTCTGTTTGGCCTCCAGCCCAACGCCGGCGACCAGGCCGGCCGGCAGCCAGGCCGGCACCGTGCCGACCCGCAGCGCGCGGGTCACCAGCAGCAGCACCGCGATCCAGATCAACTGGTCGACCACCGTAGTCCCGAAGAACATCGCGGCGCCCATGAACAGCGGACTGGCGGCGACGGCCGCCGCGGTGATCACCTGCGCGTTACGCCGCCCGCCGAACTCCGCGGCGAGCAGCGCCGCCAGCACGATGCAGCCGAGGTGTATCGCAATGGCCAGCAATCGCAGGCCCGCCAGGCCGCCGAGCGCGGCCACCCGCGCCAGCAGCGGCACCAGCGGCGGGTGGTCGACATACCCCCACGCCAGGTGCCGGCCGCCGACCACGTAATAGAACTCGTCGGGATGCCAGCCGTATCGCATCGCCACCGCGCCGTGCACGGCAGCGGCGACCGCCACCACGACGGCGACCGGCAACAGGGTCGAGCGGTCCACCGCCGGCGCTGTCGAACGGTCCACCGAAAGCGTTATTGAGCCGCTCAACGACACTCCATTCTCCGGTTCTGGCACACAAAATGGACGATCGTATCAAGTGGTTGACACCTGTCCGGCGTGGGGTTTGCCCCGATCGACCACAATCGGTGCTGTGACGCCTGACGAGTGGATCGCCCACGACCCGGACCCGACGACCGCCGCGGAGGTGGCCGGCTGGGATGCCGACGAGACCGCCGCCCGGTTCGCGGCGCCGCTGCGGTTCGGCACCGCCGGCCTGCGCGGGCCGGTGCGCGGCGGACCGGACGCGATGAACCTGGCCGTGGTGCTGCGCGCCAGTTGGGCCGTCGCCACGGTGCTGCAGGCGCACCGGCATGCCGGTGCGACGGTGGTGGTCGGTCGCGACGCCCGCCACGGCTCGGAGGCTTTCGCGTCCGCGACCGCCGAAGTGCTTGCCGCCGCCGGGTTTTCGGTGGTGCTACTGCCCGATCCGCTGCCGACTCCGGTGGTGGCGTTCGCGGTGCGCCACACCGGCGCGGCGGCCGGCATCCAGATCACCGCCTCGCACAACCCGGCCGGCGACAACGGCTACAAGGTGTACTTCGACGGCGGGGTGCAGATCGTGGCGCCCGTCGATACCGAGATCGAAACCGCGATGGCCGCCGCTCCCCCGGCCGATACGATCCCCCGCCGTCCGGTGCCGGCCGCCGGCGACGAGCTGGTGACCCGCTACCTCGGGCGGGCCGCCACGGTGCGGCGCCACCGCGGCCCGGTCCGGGTGGCGCTGACCCCGCTGCACGGCGTGGGCGGCGCTCTCGCCGTAGACGTGCTGTGCGCCGCCGGGTTCACCGACATTCACACCGTGACAAGCCAATTCGATCCGGATCCGGATTTCCCCACCGTCGCGTTCCCGAATCCGGAGGAGCCGGGTGCCGCCGACGAGCTGCTGGAACTGGCCGCCGACGTCGACGCGGACATCGCGATCGCATTGGATCCTGACGCCGACCGTTGCGCGGTCGGTATTCCCGGACCGGCTGGCTGGCGGATGCTGACCGGCAATGAGACCGGTTGGCTGCTGGGCGATTACCTGCTCTCACGGCTGCCCCGGCAACGGGTCTCCGATGCGGTGGTCGCCAGCACCGTGGTGTCGTCGCAGCTGCTGGCGCGCATCGCCGAGCACCATGGGGCTCGCCATGTGGAGACGCTGACCGGGTTCAAGTGGCTGGCCCGCGCCGATGACGGCCTGCCCGGCGCCACCCTGATCTACGCCTACGAGGAGGCGATCGGCTACTGCGTCGACCCGGATGCGGTGCGCGACAAGGACGGCATCACCGCCGCGGTGCTGGCCTGCGACCTGGTGGCGGCGCTGCGCGATCAGGGCTCCTCGGTGCCCGCGGCGCTCGACGAGCTGGCCCGCCGCCACGGCGTGCACGTCACCGAGGCGGTGTCACGCCGGGTCGCCGACCTGGCCGAGGCGACCGCGGTGATGGCCCGGCTGCGCGCCGACCCGCCGACGGTACTGGCTGGATTCGCGGTGACGGCAACCGATCTGATGCACCGCCGCGGGCCGGTCACCGATGCGCTGGAGTTCGGCGGGGCGCGCAAGGGCACCTCGGTGCGGGTGGTGGTGCGGCCGTCGGGCACCGAGCCCAAGCTGAAGTGCTATTTGGAAGTGTCCCGGCCGCCGTCGGATGACGTGGCCGGCGAGCGCGCCGAGGCGTCGCGGCTGTGCGCGGACGTCGCCGCGGAGGTCCGCGGCTGGTAATTCGCCGCCACTCCCGTCGCCTCCCGGTTACCGTTGTGGCCGTTGTGGTTTCACACTCAGCGTGGCCCGAACTGGCGGTCGCCGGCATCCCCCAGCCCCGGGACGATGTAGGCGTTCTCGTTCAGCCCGTCGTCGATCGCGGCGGTGAACATCCGCACGTCGGCGGCGGTGTTCTTCAGCGCCGCAATGCCTTCCGGCGCGGCCACCACGCACAGCACGGTGATGTCGGCGGCTCCGCGCTCGATGAGCAGTCCCAGGGTGTGGGCCATCGAGCCGCCGGTGGCCAGCATCGGGTCGAGAACCATGACACCCCGGCCGCTCAGGTCGGTCGGCAGCGACGCCAGGTACGGCTCCGGCTGATGGGTGGCCTCGTCGCGCACCACCCCGACGAATCCGACCTCGGCTTCGGGGATCAGGGCGTGCGCGGCGTCGACCATGCCCAGCCCGGCGCGCAGCACCGGCACCAGCAGCGGCGGGCAGGCCAGCCGCGCACCGACGGCGTCGGCCACCGGGGTGCGCACGGCGATCTGTTCGCAGGGCGTCTCGCGGGTCGCCTCGTAGACCAGCATCCAGGTCAGGTCGTGCAGCGCCGCCCGGAATCCGGCGCTGTCGGTGTGCTCGTCACGCAGCGACCGCAGCCGGATCGCGGCCAGCGGATGGTCGACGACGCGCACATTCACGGGCTCAAACACTACGGGTCATGCGCCGAGCAGGTTGAGGATCTCGAAGACCACCGCGCCCATGTCCAGCAGCGGCTCCAGCGAGAGCAGCGGTTCGCCGTTGAACACCGCCTCCGGGCCGAGCCAGTCGGCGACGTCGAGGTCCACCGCCAGCTGCTGCCAGGCGCCCAGCAGCGCGGCGTCCAGCTCGTTGGTGAGCCGGTAGCCGGTCAGCAGGGCGTCGACCAGCGAATCGGGCAGCGGATCGTGGCCGGTGAAGCCCAGCAGGCCGTTGACCGGGTCGACGACGCTGCGCACCGCGGCGTACTGCACGCCGGCCAGCATCTGCAGCGGGTCCATCCGCAGCAGGAACCCGGCGACGCCGGAGCCCTCGGCCAGCTGGCCGCCGGCGGTGACCGCCCAGGGCCCCACCGCGTCGGTTCCGTTGACGCCCACGAACGGGTCGCCCGGGTTGCCGTAGCCCCAGTCGATGACCAGCTTGAGCCACGGCGCCAGCGCGTCGCCGATGACCTTGCCGACGTCACCGAGCGCATAGATCGGCCACAGGATCGGCAGCTGCTGGGGGATCAGGTAGAAGTCGGTGTCGCCGATGGTGCCCAGTTCGATGGTGTCGGAGAGGTTGTCGAACTCCAGATAGGAGAAGTGCACGGTCGCCGTGCCGATCAGCGCGTTGAGCATGGCCAGCAGGTTGGCCGGGTCCTGCGGAAAGTTGGCCAGGCCGTCGTATTCGCCGGTGTAGCTGTCGATGTCGAACCCACTGGTCGGGGTGGGCCCGATGCTCAGCGGGATGCCCAGGAACGGCAGGTGCACCGGCTGGTCGCTCAGCAGCGGGTAGGCCGGGAAGCGGGTCAGCACCCCGCCGAGCGGGTTGTTGGGGTTGCCGATCAGCACGAAGTCCAGGTTGTCGGGGTCGAGGCCGGCCGGGGGGCCGGAAGACGCCGCGAGCAGGTTGGTCATCTCCCGGGTGGCGATGGTGGCGCTCTGCGAGTAGCCGAACACCGTGACGTGATCGCCGGCCTGTAGTTGCGGCACGACGGCGTCGTGCAGGATGTCGACGCCGCGGGCCACCGACTCGGCGAAGGTCAGGTAGGGGTTCGGCGGCGGCAGGCACACCAGCGGGCAGAACTGCTCGGGGGTGACCAGGCCCTCGAACCGGTAGCCGGGGAACGTCGGCTGCCCGGGAAACCACGGCGTGACGGGTTGCAGGAAACGGTCCAGCACCGCCTCCAGGTAGCCGCCGACGGTGGGGTCGGGGATGCTGGTCGGCCCCATGATCCAGCCTTCGTCGGCCAGCAGCACCACGTCGGGCCGCGACTGCGGTCCGGCCCCGGCCGCCGCCACCGACGCCGCTGCGAGCAGTGCTGCCCCCAGCAGACGCCGGTGTCGCATCGGATCAGGCGTCGAGGTAGTTGAGGATGCTGAAGCCCACCCCGAGCAGGTCCAGCAGCGGCTGCGCGGAGATCAGCGGCGCACCGTTGAAGATCGCGTCCGGCCCCAGCACGTCGAGCAGGTTCCATTCGGTGGCCAGGTCCTGCCACCCGTTGAGCAGCAACTGGTCCAGCTCGAGGGTGAGGTTGTAGCCACCCAGCAGGGTGTCGACCACCGACTGCGACAGCGGGTCCTGCCCGGCGAAGTCCAGCAGGTTGTTGATGGTGTTGGTCAGGCTCTGCACCCCGGCGTACTGCATGCCGGCCAGCATCTGCAGCGGGTCCATCCGCAGCAGGAACCCGGCGACGCCGGTGTCCTCCGAGAGCTGACCGGTCGCGGTGACCGCCCAGGCGCCGGCCGCCCCGATCGGGTCGACACCGTCGACGGTGATGCCGGCATCCGGGGCGCCCGGGTTGCCGTAGCCCCAGTCGATGACCAGCTTGAGCAACGGCGCCAGCGCGTCACCGGCCAGCTTGCCGAAGTCGCCGAGCCCGTAGAGCGGTCCCAGGATCGGCAACTGGGCGGTGGGAAGCATGTAGAAGTCGTTCCCGCCGATCGAGCCGAGGTCGATCGCGTTGCCGAGGTTGTCGTTGAAGTAGGCGCCGTGCACCGCCGGGATGCCCATCAGCGCGTTGATCACCGCCAGCAGGTTGGTGACGTCCTGCGGGAAGCTGGACCAGCCGTCGTATTCGGTGCTGTAGATGCTGGCCGCGAAGTCGGTCGGACCCGCCCCGATGCCCAGCGGGATGCCCAGGAACGGGATGTGCTGCATGTTCCCGTCGAAGCCGTCGGCGAAGTGCAGCCGGCTCAGGATGCCGCCGATCGCGCTGTTCGGGTCACCGATCAGCACGAAGTGCAGGTTGTCGGGGTCGTAGGAGCCGCCCGGCACGTCGGCGAGCAGCTTCTGCATCGCCAGGGTGGCGACCACGGCGCTCTGCGAGTAGCCGAACACCGTGACCTGCTCGCCGGCCTCGAGCTGCGGGCGGACAGCCGCGTCCAAGTTGGCGGAGCCCTCCGCCAGCGACGCCGCGAAGTCCAGCTGCGGAACCGGCAACGGCTGGCAGACGATCGGGCAGAACTGTTCGGGGGTGATCAGGCCCTCGAACGTGTAGTCGGGGAAGACCGTCTGCCCGGCGAACCACGGCGCCAACGGCTGCAGGTAGAAGTCCCGCACCACGTCCATGTAGTCGCCGATGGTCGGGTCGGACTGGCCGGTGCCGGTCATGATCCAGCCCTCGCCGGCCAGCAGCACGATCTCGGCGATCGCCTTCTCCAGCCGGGACGCCAGCGTCGGCGTCAGCAGCGACGACAAACCGAGCAGCACCGCGCACAGCGCCGCCAGTGCCGTCGCACCCAACCGGTGCGGTCGTGTAGCCGTCATTCGGGCCTCCCGGGTCGTCGCGTCACGCCATCAGTCGCTGTGGGACCCCGCCTGACGACTTCACATGGATCTATAAGGCGGAATTCAGCGTAGAGCCTATTAAGAAAGCGTGCGTTGTCAACTCCACGATCATGGCCTGTTCGGCCATGGCGGTGGACGGACGTCCCGCTGGGGACGTTGCGTCGTCTTGTCGGCGCGTCGCACCCGCGTCACGCCGAAGCCGGCGCCCGGGTGGGTGGGCGTCGCGGCCACCATGACGCCCGCACGGCACCGCCGATACCGCCGCCCCCAGCTGACCTAATCGCATAGTCGTCATCGCGGCCTCCCCGGCCCGGGGCTTTATGCGTTGCCAAACGCATCCCCGGCGAAGTGAACCTAACTAAAAGATGAGGGCGACGCCATTGTTAACACAAGAAATTCAGGATTCTTTATCGGCGGTGGCGGGAGGCGACAATCCGGCTGCCAATCCCGGCGCTAATCCCGGTTCGGGGAGCCGCCGGGCACCTCGCTACTCTGTGCGCCATGGCAGCTGACCTCGTACCGATCCGTCTTGCGGTGACCGCCGGTGACCGCTACACGCTGTGGGCGCCGCGCTGGCGCGACGCCGGTGACGAGTGGGAGGCGTTCCTCGGCAAGGATGAAGACCTCTACGTGTTCGACACCGCGGCCGACCTGGTGGCGTTCGTGCGGACCAACACCGACAACGACCTGACGGATCATCCCGCCTGGCCGCGGCTGGTCGAGGCCAACGCCCACAAGCTCAACCCGCCGCGGAGCCGCCAGTACGACTTGATCGCGGTCGAGGAACTGCTGGCCGACAAGCCCACCAAGCAGTCCGTGCGCTCGGTGGCCGACGCCCTGGAGATCGTCTCCTCCATCGGGACGGTCTGTGACCTGACCGCGGTGACGAAGTTCTTCAACGGCAACCCGAGCCTGGGCACGCTGGCCGGTGGCGTCGACAACTTCACCGGCCGGGCCGGTCGCAAGCGGTGGAACCAGATCGCCGACATCATCGGCCGCAGCTGGAGCAACGTGTTGGCGGCCGTCGAAGGGGTCATCAGCACACCCGACGTCGACGCCGCCGCGTCGTCGCGGGCAGCCGACGAACTGGCCGAAGAACCCCCGGTCGAGGTGACCGAGGCCGAGACCGAGGTGGCGCCGGCCGATGCCGAAACCGCCGACGCCACCGAGAGCACCGAGGCGGCCGTCGAGCGCGCCCGCGGCGACCGCGTGGTGCTCGGCGGCGACGCGGACTTCTGGGCCAAGGTGGGCATCGATCCGATCCGGATCATGACCGACAACGGGACGTTCTTCACGCTGCGCTGCTACCTCGGCGACGAGCCGGTGTTCCTCGGCCGCAACGGCCGGATCAGCGTGTTCAACTCCGAGCGCGCGCTGGCCCGCTACCTGGCCGACGAGCACGATCACGACCTGTCGGACCTGAGCACCTACGACGACATCCGCACCGCGGCCACCGACGGCTCGCTGGCCATCGACATCACCGACGACAACGTCTACGTGCTGTCCGGGATGGTCGACGACCTGACCGACGGGCCCGACGCCGTGGACCGCGAGCAACTCGAACTGGCCGTGGAGTTCCTGCAGGACGTGGGCAGCTACGCCGAGGACGGTGTGGTCGCCGAAACCCTCAAACCGGACCGCGCGCTGGGCCGAATGGTCGGCTACGTGCTCGACCGGGAATCGGTGGCCGAACCGCAGCGTCCGTTCGCTCCGGCGGTCAAGGAATGGGAGCAGCTCGAGCAGTTCGTGCAGTCGCGGCTGCGGCGCGAGTAACGCGCGAACTCAGCGCTTTCCCACCCCCCTGCAGCGGCGTCTGGCGGCATCGTCGGTGCTCTTCGGCGGTGCGGGTATGGCGGCGAGTATCGCCGGAATTCACCGACAATTGCCGCAACCATTTGCCCGATTTCATTGCCCGGTGGTCGTATCCCCGATAACATCTGGCCCGATAACCTCTGGCCGGGCCGTGTGGGTTTGCGGGGCCCTTCCAAATTCGAAAGGACTACACATGCGCAAGGCAACACAACGAGCCGCAGCTGTATCCGCCGCAGTTTTGGGGCTCGCGTTGATCGGCACGGGGTGCAGTAGCACCAAGGAAAAGACCAGCGAAGCCCTGAGTTCGGCGAGCTCGGTCGCATCCTCGGCCAGCTCGGTGATCTCGTCGGCGGTCACCACCCCCGCCGAGGAGAGCGGCGCCGCCAGCTCCACCGAGATGACCGGCGCGGACGGCAAGGAGTACACCGTCGCCGGCCCCATCCTGGCCAAGCTGGACTCGCTGGACGCCGCAGCCAAGCAGAGCCTGGGTGAGCCGACCGGCGCCGAGCAGAAGAACCCCGACGGCGGCGTCTACCAGCAGTTCGACGGCGGCGTGATCGTTCACACCACCCGGTCGTACGTGGTGTGGGGCAAGATCCGCGACAAGTGGAACGAGCTGGGCGGCTCGCAGGGCAAGCTCGGTTACCCGACCAGCGATGAGACCACCAACGCTGACGGCACCAAGCAGACCACCTTCGAGCACGGCGTCGTCACCTGGAAAGACGGCGACCCGGAGGCCACTGTCACCGAGCACTGATCTGGCTGGAGAAGGCCGGGCAATCGCAATCGCGGTTGTCCGGCTTTCGCCTTTCAGCGACCCGGCCGATTCAGCCGACCAGCACCGCGAATCGCGGCTTGATCACTTCCTCGATGATTGCCACCCGCTGGTCGAACGGGATGAATGCCGATTTCATCGCATTCACCATGAACCGCTGCAGATCGGTCCAGCCGTAGCCGAACGTCTCGGCGAGCACCGCCATCTCCTTGCTCATGGTGGTGTCGCTCATCAGCCGGTTGTCGGTGTTGATCGTCACCCGCAGCCGGGCGCGGGCCAGCAGGTCGAACGGATGCTCGGCGATGCTGCCGACCGCGCCGGTCTGCACATTGGAGCTCGGGCACAATTCCAGCGGGATCCGCTTGTCCCGCAGGATGGCCGCCAGCCGGCCCAACCGCACCTGCCCGTCGTCATCGACGGTGATGTCGTCGGTGATCCGCACCCCGTGCCCGAGCCGGTCGGCGCCGCAGAACGCGATCGCCTCGTGAATGGACGGCAGCCCGAAGGCCTCGCCGGCGTGGATGGTGAAGCGGGCGTTGTGATCGCGCATGTACTCGAACGCGTCCAGGTGCCGGCTCGGCGGGTGGCCGGCCTCGGCGCCGGCGATGTCGAACCCGACCACACCCTTGTCGCGGAACCGGATCGCCAGCTCGGCGATCTCCCGGGACAGCGCCGCGTGACGCATCGCGGTGACCAGGCAGCGCACCGTGATGTCGCGGCCGGCGGCCGCGGCCCGGCGCTCCCCGTCGGCGAACCCGGCCAGCACCGCATCGGTCACCGCGTCGAACGACAGCCCGCCCTCGATGTGCAGTTCGGGCGCGAACCGCACCTCGGCGTAGACCACCGCGTCGGCGGCCAGGTCCTCGACGCACTCGGCGGCAACCCGGAACAGCGCGTCGGGGGTCTGCATCACCGCCACGGTGTGGCTGAACGGTTCCAGATACCGCTCCAGCGACCCGCTGTGGGAGCGGGTGCGAAACCAGGTCGCCAGCTCCTCGGGGTCGGTGGCGGGCAGCCCGTCGTAGCCGACCTGCCCGGCGATGTCGACGACGGTGGCCGGCCGCAGCCCACCGTCGAGGTGGTCATGCAGCAGCGCCTTGGGCGCCTGCCGGATCGTCTCCAGGGTCAACGGTGTGGTCATGGGGCCGCTCCGATGATCAGTGGGCGCGGGACGGGCGCGGCGTCTGGGCCGCTCAGGATCCGGTAGCCGCCGTCGAGCTCGGCGTGCGCCGGCCCGAACCGCTCGGGAGCATCGGTGTACAGCGTGAACAGCGCCTCGCCGGCGCTGACCGGCTCCCCCGGCCGACGGTGGATGCGCACGCCGGCGCCGGCCTGCACACGTTCACCCGGGCGGGAGCGCCCCGCTCCCAGCCGCCATGCCGTCATACCCACCGCCATCGCGTCGATTTCCCCCATTGTGCCGTCCCGGGGTGCGGTGACCGTCTCCGAGCACGCCGCCACCGGCAGCGCAACGCTCAGATCCCCGCCCTGGGCGGCGACCATCGCGGCGAAGGCGTCCATCGCGGTGCCGTCGGCCAACGTCGCGGCCGGCTCACGGTCGTCCAACCCGGCCAGCTCCAGCATCTCGGTGGCCAGCGCGAGCGTGAGCGCCACCACGTCCTCGGGCCCGCCGCCCGCCAGCACGTCGAGTGCCTCGGCGACCTCCAGGGCGTTGCCGACGGTCGCGCCGAGCGGGCTGTTCATGTCGGTGAGCAGGGCGCGGGTCGGCACGCCGTGGGCCGCACCCAGCTCGATCATCAGCTCGGCAAGCTGCCGGGCCGGACCGGCCGACTTCATGAAGGCGCCCGAGCCGACCTTGACATCAAGGACCAGTGCACCAGTTCCTTCGGCCAGTTTCTTGCTCATCACCGAGCTGGCGATCAGCGGCAGCGACTCCACGGTGGCGGTGATGTCCCGCAGCGCATACAGCTTGGCGTCGGCCGGCGCCAGGGCACCGGCGGCGAAGATCGCCGCCCCGACCTCGGCGAGCTGCTCGCGCAGCCGGGCCGTCGGCAGCACCGGGTCGAAACCCGCGATCGACTCCAGCTTGTCCAGCGTGCCGCCGGTGTGGCCCAGACCGCGGCCGGAGGCCTGCGGCACCGCGGCACCGCAGGCGGCGACCACCGCGACCAGCGGCAACGTGATTTTGTCGCCCACCCCGCCGGTGGAGTGTTTGTCGACGGTGGGCACCCGGCGCCCGTCGCGCCGCAGCTCGCGAAAGTCCATCCGCTCCCCGGAGGCGATCATCGCCGCGGTCCAGCGCGCGGTCTCTTCGGCGTCCATGCCACGCAGGAAGATCGCCATCAACAGCGCCGCCATCTGCTCTTCGGCGATCTCGGCGGCCGTGTAGGAGTCGATCAGCCAGTCGATCGCGGCGTCGGGCAGCCGGTGACCGTCGCGCTTGGCGGCGATCAGCGTCGGGGCGTCAAAGGAGCGGTTCACTGCCATGCGTCGGGTCCGAAGGCGTCGGGCAGCAGTTCCGAGAGCCGCCGGGCGCCGGCGGGATGGTCGACGAGCAGCTCGGGTCCGCCGTGTTCGAGCAGCACCTGCCGGCACCGACCGCACGGCATCAGTAGATTGCCGGCGGCGCCGGTGCACGACAGCGCCACCAGCCTGCCTCCCCCGGCGGTGCACAGCGCGGCGACCACCGCACACTCGGCGCACAGGCTCAGGCCATATGAGACATTTTCCACATTGCAGCCGGTGAACAACCGTCCGTCGGCGGTAAGGGCGGCCGCGCCGACCCGCAGCCCCGAATACGGCGCATAGGCGTTCGCGGCGACCGAAATTGCATTGCGCCGCAACACTTCCCAGTCGACTACGGCAGCCATCTCAGCTGCGCCCATATCGTGTGGAACCCATCGCGTCACCTTGTCCGTCCACCTCGGCTTGTCGAACGTCACCCTAACTTCGACCATTCCTACCCGCCGGTAACTTCGACGTGGTCGTTTCGACGCTGTGGATGGGTTTAGAGTCCAAGCCGAGGTTTACTGACAGCTATGGCGTTGAGTAGCTGCCGCAAGCACGGCGGCTACAGATATTGGAGGCGCTAGATGACGGCGACATCCGCCGAGACGGCGGGACCCGGGACGCAGGCGACCACCCGCCGTCCCCGGCGGCAGAGTCTGTACAAGGGCGACCCGGGGATGTGGGCGTTCGCCCTGCACCGGATCACCGGTGCGACCATCTTCTTCTTCCTGTTCGTCCACGTGCTCGACACGGCCCTGGTGCGGGTCAGCCCGCAGGCCTACACCGAGGTGATCGCGACCTACAAGACCCCGCTCGTCGGCCTGATGGAACTCGGCCTGGTCGCTGCGGTGCTGTTCCACGGCCTCAACGGCGTCCGGCTGATCCTGATCGACTTCTGGTGGCAGGGCTGCCGCTGGCAGCGCCAGATGCTGGTGGCGGTCGGCGCCGTCTGGCTGGTGGTGATGGTGCCGGTGGTGGTCCGGATCGGCATGCACATGGCGGAGCGATTCTTATGAGCACACCTGATCTGCAACTCGGCCGCGGCGCGCTGGCCCCGGTGCGCGGCCCGGACCGCGACCGGCCCGCCAGCCTGGGCGACCCGCGCGCGCCGTTCCGGCACAAGGGGATGGCCAACTTCGAGAAGTACACCTGGCTGTTCATGCGGTTCTCCGGCGCCGTACTGATCTTCCTGGTGCTCGGGCACCTGTTCATCATGCTGATGTGGGACGACGGGGTGTACCGGATCGACTTCAACTTCGTGGCCGAGCGCTGGCGCTCGCCGTTCTGGCAGATCTGGGACCTCAGCCTGCTGTGGCTGGCTCAGCTGCACGGCGGCAACGGCATGCGCACCATCATCAGTGACTACACCCGCAGCGGCCGCAGCCGGTTCTGGCTGCTGAGCCTGCTGGCGGTGTCGATGGTCTTCACGCTGGCGCTGGGCAGCTACGTGCTGCTGAGCTTCGACCCGAACATTTCTTGACGGCAGATCTCCTACGAACGGGTGATATCGCGGTGATTGCAGAACATCGATATGACGTGGTGATCGTCGGCGCCGGCGGCGCCGGGATGCGCGCGGCGGTGGAGGCCGCGCCCCGCGCTCGGACTGCGGTGCTGACCAAGCTGTACCCCACCCGCAGCCACACCGGCGCCGCGCAGGGCGGCATGTGCGCCGCGCTGGCCAACGTCGAGGACGACAACTGGGAGTGGCACGCCTTCGACACCGTCAAGGGCGGCGACTACCTGGCCGACCAGGACGCCGTGGAGATCATGGCCAAGGAGGCCATCGACGCGGTGCTCGACCTGGAGAACATGGGCATGCCGTTCTCCCGCACCCCCGAGGGCCGCATCGACCAGCGCCGGTTCGGCGGGCACACCCGCGACCACGGCAAGGCCCCGGTGCGCCGGTCCTGCTACGCCGCCGACCGCACCGGCCACATGATCCTGCAGACGCTGTACCAGAACTGCGTCAAGCACAACGTGGAGTTCTTCAACGAGTTCTACGTGCTGGATCTGACGCTCACCGAGACCCCGTCGGGTCCGGTGGCTACCGGCGTGGTGGCCTACGAGCTGGCCACCGGTGCCATCCACGTCTTCCACGCCAAGGCGATCGTGCTGGCCACCGGCGGTTCGGGCCGGATGTACAAGACCACCTCCAACGCCCACACCCTGACCGGCGACGGCATGGGCGTCGTCTTCCGCAAGGGCCTGCCGCTGGAGGACATGGAGTTCCACCAGTTCCACCCGACCGGCCTTGCCGGGCTGGGCATCCTGATCTCGGAGGCGGTGCGCGGTGAGGGCGGCCGACTGCTCAACGCCGACGGTGAGCGGTTCATGGAGCGCTACGCCCCCACGATCGTCGACCTGGCCCCCCGCGACATCGTGGCCCGCTCGATGGTGCTCGAGGTGCTCGAGGGCCGCGGCGCCGGGCCGAACAAGGACTACGTCTACATCGACGTGCGCCACCTCGGCGAGGACGTGCTCGAGGAGAAGCTGCCCGACATCACCGAGTTCGCCCGCACCTACCTGGGCGTCGACCCGGTCAAGGAGCTGGTGCCGGTCTACCCCACCTGCCACTACGTGATGGGCGGCATCCCCACCACGGTGACCGGGCAGGTGCTGCGCGACAACACCGCGGTGGTGCCGGGCCTGTACGCCGCCGGCGAGTGTGCCTGCGTGTCGGTGCACGGCGCCAACCGGTTGGGCACCAACTCGCTGCTGGACATCAACGTGTTCGGCCGCCGCGCCGGTATCGCCGCCGCCGAGTACGCCAACACCCACGAGTTCACTGAGCTGCCGGAGAACCCGGCCGACATGGTGGTCAACTGGGTCGCCGACATCCTCTCCGAGCACGGCAACGAGCGCGTCGCCGACATCCGCGGTGCGCTGCAGCAGTCGATGGACAACAACGCCGCGGTGTTCCGCACCGAGAAGACGCTCAAGCAGGCGCTGTCCGACATCCACGCCCTCAAGGAGCGGTATGCCCGAATCACCGTGCACGACAAGGGCAAACGCTTCAACTCCGATCTGCTGGAGGCCATCGAGCTGGGCTTTCTGCTGGAGCTGGCCGAGGTCACCGTGGTGGGTGCGCTGAATCGCCGGGAGTCCCGCGGCGGGCACGCCCGCGAGGACTACCCCAACCGCGACGACGTCAACTTCATGCGCCACACCATGGCCTACAAGGAAGGCACCGACCTGATCGCCGACATCCGGTTGGACTACAAGCCGGTGGTGCAGACCCGCTACGAACCGAAGGAACGGAAGTACTGATGTCCTCTTCAGCTGACTCCGGCTGCTGCTCATCAGATTCAGGCTGCTGCTCGCCCGGTCCGGCGAGCGCGGCACCGGTGGCGCTGGTCGACGGCCCGCCGGCCGGTGACCCGCCGCTGCCGCCGGTCCCCGAGGGCGCCCGGATGGTCACGCTCAAGATCGCCCGGTACAACCCGGAGAACCCCGACCAGTACGCCGCCACCGACGGCTGGCAGAGCTTCCGGGTGCCGGCGCTGCCCACCGACCGGCTGCTGAACCTGCTGATCTATGTCAAGAGCTACCTGGACGGCACGCTGACCTTCCGGCGCTCCTGCGCGCACGGCGTGTGCGGCTCCGACGGGGTGCGGGTCAACGGCAACAACAAGCTGGCCTGCAAGATGCTGATGCGCGACATCCTGCCGAAAAAGCCTGGTAAGGAGCTGACGCTGACCATCGAGCCGATGCGCGGGCTGCCGGTGGAAAAAGACCTCGTGGTCGACATGGAACCGTTCATGGACGCCTACAAGGCGATCAAGCCGTACCTGATCACCTCCGGCAACCCGCCCACCCGGGAGTGGATCCAGAGCCAGCACGATCGGCACCGCTACGACGACACCACCAAGTGCATCCTGTGCGGCATCTGCACCACCAGTTGCCCGGTGTACTGGAGCGAGGGGTCCTACTTCGGCCCGGCGGCGATCGTCAACGCCCACCGGTTCATCTTCGACTCGCGTGACGAGGGTGCGGCCGAGCGGTTGGACATCCTCAACGAGGTCGACGGGGTGTGGCGCTGCCGCACCACGTTCAACTGCACCGACGCCTGCCCGCGCGGCATCGAGATCACCAAGGCGATCCAGGAGGTCAAGCGGGCGCTGATGTTCGCCCGCTAGGCCTTGGGCGACCGTGCGTGTTTGTCCGCCGACACGCCGCTGCGGGAGTACAACTGTGCACCCTCGCGAGAGGCCTGCCGGCCTCGTGATAGGACACTGACTATGCACTGGTACACCGGCAACAGCGGCTATGACACCGTCCTGACCTTCGCGTTCGGCTTCGCCGCGTTCGTGATCATCGGCGGCTTCTTCGGCCAGAGCTCCTACGGCCGGTTCTCCTCGGCCAAGCTCGGCTTCAACCTGAACCCGAAGTTCGGCTGGTGGCTGATGGAGATCCCGGCGACGGTGGTGTTCTTGATCGCCTACCTGTGCGGGCCTGCCCGGTTCGAGCCGACGTCGCTGGTGCTGGCCGGGATCTGGGCGCTGCACTACGCCAACCGCGGCTGGTTCTTCCCGCTGGCGATCCGCCAGGTGCCCGGCAAGCGCAGCACGTTCAACATCTCGGTGGTGGTGATGGGCATGCTGGTCACGACCATGCACGGCTACCTCAACGGTGCGCTGTTCAGCCACGACTACCTGGGGCAGTACAGCCGTTCCTGGCTGACCGACCCGCGTTTCGTGGTGGGCCTGGTGATCTACCTGTGCGGGTTCGCGCTGCTGGTCAGCTCCGAGTCGATCGTGCGCAACCTGCGCGACAAGAACAACCCGGGTGCTGCCGAGTACCGGATCCCGTTCGGCGGCGGCTTCCGGTTCGTCACCAGCCCGGCCTACCTGGGCGAGATCATCGCCTGGACGGGTTTCGCGATCCTGACCTGGGCGCTGCCCGGTGTGGTGATCCTGCTGATCACCGCCGGCAACCTGATCCCGCGCGCGTTGCAGACCCACCGCTGGTACCGGGAGAAGTTCGCCGACTATCCCACCGACCGCAAGGCACTGGTGCCGTTCCTGCTCTGAGGCTCGTCACAACTGGGCGGGCCGCGTCGTCTAACGGGTATGAGCACTCAACCACGTATCGAACCGCTGTCCCCCAAGAAGGCCGGCCTGCTGACCCGCGCGATGTACCGCTACGCCAAACGTCGCTTCGGTGAGGTCCCCGAGCCCTTCACCGTCATCGCGCACCACCCGCGACTGCTGGTCGCCGCCGCCGCGCACGAAGGCCTGCTGCAGTCCGCGTCCCGCAAACTGCCCGCCGAGGTCCGCGATCTGGCGGTGTTCTGGACCGCCCGCACCATCGGCTGCTCGTGGTGCGTGGACTTCGGCGCCATGCTGGCCCGGCTGGAGGGCCTGGACACGGAGCGGCTCAAAGAGATTGATAATTACGCAACTTCTCCACTTTTCACCGACGACGAGCGGGCCGCCATCGCCTACGCGAACGCCGTCACCACCGATCCGCACACCGTCACCGACGCCCAGGTCGCCGATCTGCGCGCGCGATTCGGCGACGACGGCGTCATCGAGCTGACGTATCAGATCGGGGTCGAGAACATGCGGGCCCGGATGTATTCGGCGCTGGGCATCACCGAGCAAGGGTTCAGCTCGGGGGACGCCTGCCGGGTGCCGTGGGCCCAGTGACACCCGAAACTGTTGTTAGCGTGCAGAAGTGCGAGTGCACATCTCGTCAACTACAGGCTCGCGGCACCGCGCAGCGGAGAACCACTGAACTTGTCCGGGTTGGCGATATCCCAGACGGCATAGACCAGACCGTCGCGCACCGTCATCGCGGTGACGCGCGGTAGCAGCTCGGCGAACCCCTCGGCAGCGGGAGCCCCAGGCGTGTAGGCGCCGAGTTCACCGTTGACCAACGCCAACTGGTTTGCGGTCGTCAGGGTCGGCCCGTACCGGCGCGCCAGGCCGAACAGGAACCGCGCCACCTTCTCCGGGCCGTGGATGGTCCGCACCGCGGTCGGCGCCCGGCGGTTGGCGTCGCCGGTGAACGTCACCTCGGGATGCAGCAGCGCCACCACCGCGTCCAGGTCACCGGCGGCCATCGCGGCCATCAACGTCCCGACCGTCTCCGCGTGCCGCGGATCGGGTTCCGGCGGCGGGTCGGCGGCAACGGCCCGGCGGGCCCGCGACGCCAGCTGGCGGGCGGCGGCCTCACTGGTGTGCAGCACCGCGGCGACCTCCCCGAAGGGCACCGCGAAGCCGTCGTGCAGCACGAACGCCACCCGCTGATCCGGGGTCAGCCGCTCCAGCACCACCATCGCGGCGAACCGGGCGTCCTCGCCGGCCACCACCGCCGACAACGGCTCGTCGACGCCGGTCACCACTGGCTCCGGAAGCCATTCGCCCACATACGTTTCGCGGCGCCGCGGCGCCGAGCGCAGCCGGTCCAGGCCGAGCCGGCTCACCACCGTCGTCAACCATGCCCGCAGGTCGACGATCTCGTCGCGCTCGGCGGCATCAAAACGCAGCCACGCGTCCTGCACGATGTCCTCGGCGTCGGCGAACATCCCGGTAAGCCGGTAGGCCACCGCCAGCAGGTGAGGCCGCAACGCCTCGAAGTCGTCCACCGCCGTCGTCATCGCAAACCAGCCTAGGCCGCGCCGACCCCTCAGTGCGGCTGCTGCGCGCCGGGCCACAAGCCGACCAGCGCGATCACGCAAACCGCCAGCATCGCCACGCTCAGGCTGTACAGACCGGCGTCGACGAGATTCTCCTGCCACGCGGAGCCATGGTGACCGGCGCCGGCGATCGGCGTCGTCCGTCCGGTGCCGAAGATCGCGGCCGCCAGCGTGCTTGCCCAGTTGGCGTAGGTGCCGTAGAGCGCCAGCCAGAACAACGTCGTCAGCCAGCGCGCCGAGAGCCGCAGCCGGCCCCACAGCAGACCGAGCACCACCAGGAACATCCCGTTCAGCACGCCTTCCAGGTGCGAGGACAACCCCATCCGCGGGTTGTTCATCGCCCCGGTCACCAGCCCGGTGAGCAGACCCAGCAGAAACAGCAGGACGCCGAACCACAGCAGCGTCCGGCCCTTGTCAGCACCTGTCATCGGCCCTCCTTGGATCAGCGGCCCAGCACGACATTATTCCGTCGGGCGCATTGCCGAACGGATTAGCGAAGACCGCCTTAATGTCGTCGGCATGAGCCCCAAGCCACGCATCTCCCCGGTCCGCTGGCGGCCGCCGCCGTCGCGGCCGCTGCCTCCGCCCGATCCGACGCCGCCACTGCGGGTCGTCGAGATCCCCGGTACCGCCGCCGAAGACGTCGTCGTCGACGCCGACGGCGCCATCTGGACCGGTGTCGAGGACGGCCGCATCATCGCGGTCGGTCCCGGTGCCGCCCCGCCGCGGGTGATGACCGACACCGGCGGGCGCCCGCTCGGGCTGGCCTTCACCCGGGATCACCGGCTGCTGATCTGCGACAGCCACCGCGGCCTGCTGCGCTTCGACCCGAAATCCGGACAACTTGAGACCCTGGTCAGCCATGTGGCCGGCCGGCCGCTGACGTTCTGTTCGAATGCGGTCGAAGCATCCGACGGCACCATCTACTTCACCGAATCCACCGACCGGTTCCGCTACGAGTACTACAAGGCCTCGGTGATCGAGGCCCGCGCCAGCGGCTCGCTGCTGCGGCGCACCCCCGACGGCGCGACGACGGTGCTGGCATCGGGCCTGCACTTCGCCAACGGGGTGACGCTGACCGCCGACGAATCGGCGGTGGTGTTCGCCGAGAGCACCGGGTGCCGGTTGTCCAAGTACTGGCTGACCGGGCCGCGGGCCGGTTCGATCACCGGGCTGGTGAGCGAGTTGCCCGGCCATCCGGACAACATCTCCACCGGGCGGGACGGCCGGATCTGGGTGGCGATGGTCTCGGATCGCAACGCGCTGTCGGAGTGGCTCTCCCCGCGCGCGCCGGTGCTGCGCACGCTGCTGTGGCGGTTGCTGCCGTATCGCTGGCTGCCGGATACCAAGTCCGGGGCGTGGGTCATCGGCTTCGACGCCGACGACGGCCGGGTGCTCAGCCAGTTCCGCAGCACCGATCCGGCGTTCGGGCTGGCCACCGGGGTGGTCGAGGCCGGCGATCGGCTGTGGCTGGGCCGGATCAACGGGCCGGGCCTGGCGTATTTTCAGTTGTAACTTCCGCACCACCAGTCACAGCGTGGCTCCCGCGGTTCGCGGCGCGGGTCGCCTACCCTGCACACACGATGACTTTTGCGCGCTCGGTATCAGCCCTGGTGGCGGTGGGTTTTCTCACCGCCGCCGCACCCCTGGCCGCCCCGGCGGCCATGGCCGACCCCACCCCCGGGCTCAACGCGGGAACCGTCGGCTGCCCCTACCAGGTGAGCACCCCGCCCGCCGTCGACGCCTCGGAGGTGCCGCTGGCCGGTGAGCCGCCGCTGCCGCTGCCGGTGCCGGCCACCCCGGTCGGCGGCGACGCGCTGGCCGGCTGCGGGATCGTCGTCGCGCCCGGCACCCCACCGGTGCCCGGCGATGTCTCCGCCGAGTCGTGGCTGGTGGCCGACATGGACAGCGGGGCGGTGATCGCCGCCCGCGACCCGCACGGCCGGCACCGGCCCGCCAGCGTGATCAAGGTGCTGACCGCGATGGCAGCGCTCAACGAGCTGGACCTGGCCAAGGTCGTCCCCGGCACCCAGGAGGACGCCAACGCCGAAGGCACCCGCGTCGGCGTCGGCCCCGGCGGCGACTTCACCGTCAATCAGTTGCTGCACGGCCTGCTGATGGGGTCGGGCAACGACGCCGCCCACGCCCTGGCCACCGAGCTCGGCGGCATGGACACCGCACTGCACAAGATCAACGCGCTGGCCGCCCGGCTGGGCGGCCGCGACACCCGCGCCGCCACCCCGTCCGGGCTGGACGGGCCGGGCATGAGCACCTCGGCCTACGACATCGCGCTGTTCTACCGCTACGCCTGGAACAACCCGGTGTTCGCCGACATCGTCGCCACGCGGAACTTCGCGTTCCCCGGCTACGGCGACGTGCCCGGCTACACCTTGGAGAACGACAACCAGCTGCTCTACAACTACCCGGGTGCCCTCGGCGGCAAGACCGGCTACACCGACGACGCCGGGCAGACGTTCGTGGGCGCGGCCAGCCGCGACGGCCGGCGGCTGGTGGCGGTGCTGCTGCGCGGCACCCGGCAGCCGATCCCGCCGTGGCAGCAGGCCGCGCAGCTGCTCGACTACGGCTTCGCCACCCCGCCCGGCACCCGGGTCGGCACCCTGATCGAACCCGACCCCTCGCTGGTCACCCGGGCACCCGCCGACGGGCCCAGCCCGCAGGCCATGATGCTGGCGCCGGCCGACGACACGGTGCCGGTGCGGGTCGGGGTGAGCATCTTCGGCACGATCATCGTGTTCGCGCTCATCATGGGTGCGCGCTCACTGAACCGCCGGCCGGGCAGGGCCTCGACGTGGTGAAGGCGCTACGGGCCTTCGGCTGGTTCTCCGGGCTGCTGCTGATCGCGATCGGATTGAGCCGGATGGCGTTGTCGCTGGACTCCATTCCCGACGGCCAGGACGTCAACGCGACCGTCGACAGCGAGAGCCGGGCGGCCGGTGCGCTGTTGATCGGGTTCGGCATCGGCTATATCGAGGCGTTCCGCCGAGCGCGGATCCCGGCCGGGGCGGTACGGCTGCTGGCACTGACCATGGCGCTGCTGGGGGTGTCGCGGTTGATCTCGATGGCCGACGTGGGCATGCCCCATCCGTCGTTCACGGTGGCCTGTGTCGTCGAGTTCGTCGCGGCCGGTTTGACCTATTGGTATGCCACCCTGGCCGATCGGGGTGTGCGCTGACCCCATCCCCTACGGTGAGCTAGGTGGGCCGAATCGGGGAACTGCGCCGATCCTCGCCGCTGGCACTGCTGGTCGGGGTGGCCGCCGCCAGTGTCGGCGTGATCTACGGTTACGACCTGTCCAACATCGCCGGCGCGCTGCTGTTCATCGAGGCCGACTTCGGGCTGACCGCCGCCCAGCAGGAGATGGTGGCCACCGCGACGGTGATCGGCGAGATCGCCGGCGCCTTGGCCGCCGGGTGGCTGGCCAACGCGATCGGGCGCAAGAAGTCGATGGTCTCGGTGGCGCTGGGCTACGCGGTGTTCGCGCTGCTGGGGGCGGCGGCGACGTCGGTGTCGATGCTGACCGTGGCCCGGCTGCTGCTCGGCGTCACCATCGGGGTGTCGGTGGTGGTGGTGCCGGTGTTCGTGGCCGAGTCGGCGCCGGCCGCCGCCCGCGGCGCGCTGCTGGTCACCTACGGGGTGGCCACCGTGGTCGGGATCATCGCCGGCTACCTGTTCGCCTACCTGCTGGCCGGGGCCGGCAACTGGCGGGCGATGCTGGGGCTGGCCGCGGTGCCCGCAGTGCTGGTGACGCTGCTGTTGGCCCGCATCCCCGACACCGCGCGCTGGTATCTGCTCAAGGGCCGGGTCGACGACGCGTACCGCGCCCTGCGCCGCATCGAACCGAACATCGAGGCCGCCCAACGCGAACTCGCCGAGATCAGCCGGACGCTGCAGGAGGAACGCCGCAGCGGGGTCGGAGTGCTGCGCGAGATGCTGCGGCCGCCGTATCTGCGGGCCACGCTGTTCGTGGTGACGCTGGGGTTCTTCATCCAGATCACCGGGATCAACGCGATCGTCTACTACAGTCCCCGGCTGTTCGAAAAGATGGGTTTCGAAGGCGATTTCGCGCTGTTGATCCTGCCGGCGCTGGTGCAGGTGGCCGCGCTGGCGGCGATGTTCGTCTCGCTGGCGTTGATCGACCGGGTGGGCCGTCGTCGCATCCTGCTGTCGGGGATCGCCACGATGGTCGTCGCCAACGCGCTGCTGATCGCGGTGTTCGCGACCGGCCCGGCGTTCGGTGACGCGCTGGCGGCGCTCAAGTTCGGCGGGGTGCTGTTGTTCACCGCCGGCTACACCTTCGGGTTCGGTTCGCTGGTGTGGGTCTACGCCGGGGAGGCCCTGCCGGCGCGGCTGCGCGCGATGGGCTCCTCGGCGATGCTGACCTCGGATCTGGTGGCCAATGCGGTTGTCGCCGGGGTGTTTCTGAGCATGCTCACCGCGCTGGGCGGCGCCGGAACGTTCGCGGTGTTCGGGGTGCTGGCGCTGCTGAGCCTGGCGTTCGTGTACCGCTACGCCCCCGAGACTAAGGGCCGGCAACTCGAGGACATCCGGCATTTCTGGGAGAACGGCGGCCGCTGGCCCGACGAACAGCCGACGTCGGCTGAGATCGGCGCGTCGACGTGACCCTGATCTCCGCCGGCGCCGTGGTGCTCGACGGCCGGGTCTGCCGGCCCGGCTGGCTTTCGGTGGCCGACGGGCGGATCGCCGAGTGCGGGACCGGGCCGGTACGCGCCGACGTCGAATTCGCGGATTGCGTTGTGGTGCCGGGCTTCATCGACATGCACTGCCACGGGGGCGGGGGCGTCGGGTACCCCGACGGCCCGGATCGCGCGGCGGCACTGCACGCCGCGCACGGCACCACCGGCGGGCTGGCCAGCCTGGTGAGCGCCGCCCCGGCGGTGCTGTTGGACCAGGTGCGCGCGCTGGCCGACGCCACCCGGCGCGGCGTGGTGGACGGCATCCACCTGGAGGGACCGTGGCTGAGCGGGCACCACTGCGGCGCCCACGATCCCGCCTGGCTGCGCGCCCCCGACGACGCCGAGCTCGCTGCGCTGCTGGCCGCCGGCGACGGCGCGATCCGGATGGTGACCCTGGCACCCGAACTGCCCGGCGGAGCGGCCACGATCCGGCGGCTGGTCGACGCGGGAATCGTTGTGGCGCTGGGGCACACCGACGCCGGCTACGACCAGGCGCAGGCCGGGATCGATGCCGGCGCAACGGTCGGCACCCATCTGTTCAATGCGATGCGGGCGTTGCACCACCGCGAGCCGGGGCCGGTGCCGGCACTGCTGGCCGATCCGCGGGTGACCGTCGAGCTGATCGCCGACGGGGTGCACCTGCATCCGGCGCTGATCCGGCACGTCGTGGCGACCGCCGGCCCGGACCGGGTCGCGCTGGTCACCGACGCTATGGCCGCCGCCGGGGCCGGCGACGGGGTGTTCACCCTCGGCGGGCTCGACGTGGAGGTGGCCGACGGGGTGGCCCGGCTGCACGGCACCACCACCATCGCCGGCAGCACCGCCACCATGGACCGGCTGTTCGCGACCGCGGTGAACCTGCTGGGCGGGCACGACGCGGCGCTGGCCGCGGCGGTGCGCATGACCGCGACCACCCCGGCGCGGGCGCTCGGCCTCGACGGCGCCGGGGTTTTGGCCGTCGGGTCCGCGGCTAACCTGGTGGTGATGGATGCCGACCTGCAGCTGGTGCGGGTGATGCGCCGCGGAATGTGGCTGAGATGAAGGAGAACCGATGAGCGAGCCGACCATCATCGATGTGCCTGAGCAGTGCCGCTATGAGATCAGCGTGGACGGCGTTCGGGCCGGGCTGGCCGCCTACCGTGACAGCGGCGATCAGCGGGACTTCCACCACACCGAGATCGACAAGGCGTTCGGCGGTCAGGGGCTGGCCACCAAGCTGATCGCCTACGCGCTGGCCGACACCCAGGCCGCGGGCAAGCGGATCGTGCCGAGTTGCTCGTTCGTGGAGGCCTACGTGGCCAAGCACCCGGAGTACGCCGGCTGAGCTGAATTAACGCTGCTCAGCGCGGTGGTCGCGTTGATCGCCAGCGGTCCGGATCGTCTTCGAGGGCGCCGCGATCCCAGTCGCCGCGCACCGCCGCCGCCTCGTAGGTGTCCTGGAGGAAGTCCAGCAGCACCGCGTCCGGGTCGGGCGCTTGCCGCACCACTTCGTAAGGCAGCACGAATTCACCCAGCTGAGTGCTGTAGTACGCGTCCGCGGGCCGCACCGGGTGGTCGGCGAAACCGTCGGGCTCCGGGTAGGCGTAGGCGTAGAAGCCGCCCTCCTCCCCGCCGCCGGGCCAGAATCCGCAGCTGCTGAGTTCGTGTGAGTAGCCCTCCACCATCACCCAGTCGCCGCAGTTGGGCGCCCCGCCCGGGTGCGTCGGGGCGGTTCGGCCAGAGAAGCGGGTGCATGCCAGATCCATTGCGCCCCAAAAGAAGTGAACCGGACTGGACTTGCCGATGAAGCGGGAGCGAAACCGGTTCAGCACCCGGTGCGCCTGCACCAGTTGCCGCCAGAACCGCTGGGCGGCCTCCGCGTCGTAGGAGGCGTGCTCGACGTCTTCGGCGAACGGCACGGCAGGCTCGACCTCGTTGGGGTGCGACTGGATTCGGGTTTGCAGACCCAACTCGTCCAGCGCCGACAGGAACTCGGCGTGGAACCGGGCCACCGATTGTTCCCGCAGTGCAATGGTGCCGGCCGCACCATTGCCGCTTCGGATCGCCAGGCGGTGGTCGATGAAGTCGAACTCGATGTCGAAGACGTCGTTGCCGTACGGGATCGCCGACGTGGTCAGCCCCCGAGCGGTGACGTACAGCGTCACCTGCCACCAGTGGTTGACCAGCGGGGCGTGCGCCAGGCGGACCTTTCCGACGATCTGGGTCCACATGTGCAGCGTGTCCCGGGTCGGCCCCCAGTCCTCGACTCGGAGGCGGGGCCAGGAGGAGTCGTGTGCCATGGGCTTCTACTACCCGTCACGGCAGCCGGTCACACCGTCGCTTCGGGCCGTTCAGGCCGCGGCCGGTTCTCCGCCGACGTCGCCGCCCACGCGGTGGCGAACAGGATCAGTCGCACGGTGATGTAGGCGAACACCAGCAGGCCCAGCACCGGACCGAACACCGCCCCGGCCGGGCCGTTGACCACCGACTGCAGGTAGACCGAGCCGGCCTGTTTGAAGAGTTCGTAGCCGACCGCGGCGATCAGCCCGGCCCGCGCGGCGCTGGCCAGGCCGACCGACTCGCGGGGCAGCCGCGCGATCATCCAGGTGAACAACAGCCACGACACCGCCACCGCCATCCCGACCGACGCGACCCGCAGCAGCGCCCCCAGCAGGTCGAAATCCGGAACGCCCAGCCAGCGCAGCGTCTTGCGCATCAGCTTCGGGTCGGCCAGTGCGGTCAGCGCAATCGTGACGAGCATGGCGCCGAAGGCCCACACCATCGCGACCAGGTCCGACAGTTTCGCCGAGACGAAACCCGGTTTCTCCGAACGCTTGTCCCACATCTCGGAGAGCGCCTCGCGCAGATTGGCCATCCACGTCAGGCCCACCCACCCGGCGGTGGCCAGGCCGATCACGCCGACGGAGGCGCGCGAGGAGATCGCGGTGTCCATCAAGGTGACCAGCTCGTCGCCGAATGTGCCGGGGATCGAATGCTTGATCCGGCGCTCGATCTCGTCGAGCACCTCCGGCCGCCGCGACAGCAAGAAGCCGCCGACGGAGAACCCGACCATCGCCAGCGGGAACAGCGCGAAAATGGTGTAGTAGCTCATCCCGGCGGCGAAGAAGTTGCCCTGGCAGTCGTCGTAGCGTTCCTGCGCCCGCATCACGTGGTCGAACCAGCCGTAGCGCTCCCGCAGCCGGTCGATGACGCCCGGCTTGGAGGGGTCGGCCTGGTCGGTCACGGCTCTGCTCATACCGGCGGCGGAAGGAATCCCACCCGGTCGTAGACGCGCGCGATGGTCCCGGCGGCCAGCGTCCGGGCCCGCTCCGCTCCGGCCGCCAGCACCGCGTGCAACTCGGCGGGATCTGCCAGCAGTTCGTCGACGCGCGCCTTGATCGGGGTGACGAACTCGGCGACGGCCTCGGCGGTCTCCTTCTTCAGGTCGCCGTAGCCGCGGCCGGCGTAGCCTTCCACCAGTTTCTCGACGCTGGCCCCGGTGATCGCCGACTGGATGGTCAGCAGGTTGGACACCCCGGGCTTGGCGTCCGGGTCGTAGCGGATCTCGCGCTCGGAGTCGGTGACCGCCGAGCGGATCTTCTTGGCACTTTTCGCCGGATCGTCAAGCAAGCTGATCAGACCGGCGTCGGTGGCCGCCGACTTGCTCATCTTCGCGGTGGGGTCGGCCAGGTCGTAGATCTTGGCGGTGGCCTTCGGGATCATCGGCTCCGGCACGACGAAGGTGTCGGGGAAACGGGCGTTGAACCGTTGCGCCAGGTCTCGGGCCAGCTCGAGGTGCTGCCGCTGGTCCTCGCCGACGGGCACCACGTCGGTGTCGTAGAGCAGCACGTCGGCGGCCATCAGCACCGGGTAGGTGAACAATCCCACCGTCGTCGAGTCCGAACCCTGCTTGGCCGATTTGTCCTTGAACTGCGTCATCCGCGAGGCCTGTCCGAATCCGGTGAAACAGCCCAGCACCCAGGCCAGTTCGGCATGCGCCGGTACGTGGCTCTGGACGAAGATCGCGCTGCGGGCCGGGTCGATGCCCAGTGCCAGGTACTGCGCGGCGGTCACCAGCGTGCTGCGGCGCAGCGTCTCGGGGTCCCAGCCCGGGACCGTGATGGCATGCATGTCGACGACGCAGAACAGCGCATCGTGGTCGTCCTGCAGCTCCGCCCAGTGGGTGATCGCCCCCAGCGCGTTGCCGAGGTGCAGCGACGCCGAGGTGGGCTGGACGCCGGAGAAGACGACGGGGCGGGTGGCAGAAGTGCTCATGGTTTCTCGATCCTGTCACGCCGGTGCGCCGGTGGACCCACCTGGTAACAGAGCATTCGCTCTGTTATCGTGGCCGCCATGCCCCGCCCGCGCGTGCACGACCCGGATCGGGTGCTGGCGGCTGTCGAGTCGCTGGCGGCCCGGTCCGGCCCGGCGGCGGTGACGATCCGGGCCGTCTCCGAGGCGACCGGAGCCTCTAACGGCGCGGTCTACCACGGCTTCGGGTCGCGGGCCGGCCTGATCGCCGCGGCCTGGTTGCGGGCGGGACGTCGATTCCTAGATATGCAGCGCGAACTCGTCGACAGTGCGCACGACGCCGTGGCGGCCGTCGTCGCCGCCGCCGACACCCCGCTGATATTCGCCGAACGCCACCCGGAGTCCTCGGCGTTGCTGCTGGCGATCCGGCGCGAGGAATTGCTCACCGACGACCTGCCCGCCGACGTCGCTGAACCGCTGCGCCGCCTCGACACCGAACTGATCGGCCTGCTGATCCGGCTCGCGGCCGCGATGTGGGAGCGCCGCGACGCCGCCGCCGTCGACACCATCACCACCTGCGTCGTCGACCTGCCCACCGCGATCGTGCTCAGCCGAAACCGGTTGGGCAACAACGCCGCCCGCGCCCAACTGCACGCCGCGGTACGCGCCGTGCTGGCCGTGGGACCAGAGAAAGGAACCTGCTGAGTGAAGCTGACCTACGACGACAAGATCGCCGTGCTCGATCTCGGCGACGACGAGAACCGGTTCTCCCCGGACTTTCTCGACGAGGTCGAGCGGATGCTCGACGACGCGGTGTCCAGCGGTGCCCACGGCCTGGTCACCACCGCGGGCGGCAAGTTCTACTCCAACGGCTTGGACCTGGACTGGCTGGCCGCCCACAGTGACCGCGGCGACTGGTACGTCGGGCGGGTGCAGGCGTTGCTGGCAAAGGTGCTGACGCTGCCGATCCCGACCGCGGCGGCGGTGGTGGGCCACGCGTTCGGGGCCGGGGCGATGCTGGCGATCGCCCACGACTTCCGGGTGATGCGCGCCGACCGCGGCTTCTTCTGCTTCCCCGAGGTCGACATCCGGATCCCGTTCACTCCTGGGATGGCCGCGCTGATCCAGGCCAAACTCACCCCGCAGGCGCAGGTGGCGTCGATGACGACCGGCCGCCGGTTCGGCGGTGTGGATGCTGCGGCCGTCGGGATCGTCGACGGCACCGCGGGTGAGGGCGCGGTGACGCCCGCCGCGGTCGAGTTGCTGCGGCCGCTGGCCGGGAAGGATCCCGGCACGCTCGGCGCGATCAAGGCCGGCATGTTCGGGCCGGCGGTGGCGGCGCTGACCACGGAGTGAACAACATCGGCCCCACCCGTCACCGGCGGCGGGCATAGGGCAGTTGCCCGCATCTGAGCGACAATCAGGCAGTGCACCCGAGCGCCTGCGCCCACCCACCCGACCGGTCTGGTGTTGTCGCTGTGAGGCGGGCAACTGACACCCGCCTGCTCCGTTGTGACGGATGTGACCGATGAGGGCCAGGGCCGACCGGTGCCCCGGCGTGCTGCGGCCGTGGCTGGCCGACGACGGCTTGTTGGTCCGGTTGCGCCTGGTCGGCGGACGGCTGCCCGTGGCGGCACTGGAACGGCTGCTGAGAGCCAGCGCCGAGTTCGCCGACGGCTCGATCTACCTGACCAAGCGGGCCAACCTGCAGCTGCGCGGGCTGCCCGGACACGGCGGACAGCTCACGCCCGACGTGGTGGCCGCCCTGGCGTCGACCGGACTGCTGCCATCGCGCAGCCACGAGTTGGTCCGCAACATCCTGGTCTCGCCGCAGACCGGCTATGCCGGCGGGCGCGTCGACCTGCGCCCGGTGTCGGCGCGGCTGGACGCGCTGCTGTGTGGCGATCCACGACTCGCCCGGCTGCCCGGGCGCTTCCTGTTCGTGCTCGACGACGGGCGCGGCGACCTGATCGACCGCGCGACCGATGCCGGGCTGGTGGCACTCAGCGCCACGGCGGCACAGTTGCGCATCGGCGAGGACTGGGGTGCGGTGGTGGCCATCGCCGAGGCCGCCGAACGGCTGGCCGCGCTGGCGGCGGCATTCCAGGCCGCCCGCGGCAGCGGTCCCGACGCGCCGTGGCACATCCGCGAACTGCCCAACCCGCTCGCTCCCGTCATCGCCGCCGATCCACGGCTGCCCGCACCGTCGGGTCCGCTACCCTACGGTCCGGTGCCCGGCGGCACCCACGTGCCGGTCCCCGGCGGCGTACTCACGCCGGAGCAGGCGCGCTCACTGCCGGCGCACACCGAGCTGGTGGTGACGCCGTGGCAGGGTGTCTTCATTCCCGATGCACAGGAGACGAATCCGTGACGACGCCCGCTAGCCGTCCCACCAAGCGGTATTCCTACCTCGAGGACGGCCCGGCCATCTACGTCGAATCGTTCGCGACCATCCGGCGTGAGTCCGACCTGTCACACATCCCCGCCTCGGCCGAGCGGCTCGCGGTCCGAATGATCCACGGCGCCGGGCAGACCGATGTGGCCGCCGACCTGCTGATCCACCCCGATGCGGTACCGGCCGGCCGCGCCGCGCTCGACGCCGGGGCGCCGATCTTCTGCGATGCCCGGATGGTGGCGGTCGGGGTCACGGCCGGGCGGCTGCCGGCGCGCAACGAAGTGCGCTGCCACCTGCATGACGAGCGGGTTCCGGCGCTGGCCGCCGAATGGGGCACCACCCGCTCGGCGGCGGCGGTCTCGTTGTGGGAGCCGGAGTTGGGGGGTGCCGTCGTCGCGATCGGCAACGCCCCCACCGCGCTGTTTCACCTGCTGGAGCTGATCCTGGACGGCGGGCCGCGCCCGGCGGTGATCGTCGGCTGCCCGGTGGGGTTCATCGGCGCCGCCGAGTCCAAGGCGGCATTGGCGGCACTGCACGCCGAGCACGGCATCGACATCCCGTTCGTGACGTTGCGCGGTCGCCGCGGTGGCTCGGCGATCACCTCGTCGGCGCTGAACGCCCTGGCCTCGGACGACGAATGAGAGACACAGCGTGAGCGGCACGTTCTACGGGGTGGGCCTGGGCCCGGGTGACCCCGAGCTGATCACCCGCAAAGCAGCCCGGATCATCTCCGGCGCCGACGTGGTGGCCTACCACGCCGGGGTCAACAAGAACTCCTACGCGCGCACCATCGCCGCCGACCTGATCCGGCCCGGCGTGATCGAGGAGGAACTGCGCTACCCGGTCACCACCGGGGTGACCGATCACCCCGGCGGCTATGCCGGGGCACTCGCGGACTTCTACGAGGCCTCCGCGTCCCGGCTGGCCGCCCACCTGAGTGCGGGCCGCACGGTGGCGTTGCTGACCGAGGGCGACCCGCTGTTCTACGGCTCGTTCATGTACATGCACGACCGGCTGTCGACCCGCTTCGACACCGAGATAATCCCGGGCGTACCGGCTTTCAGCGCCGCCACCGCCGTGCTCGGCATGCCGCTGGTACGCCAGACCGACGTACTGACCGTGCTGCCGGGCACCTTGGGCGAGCACGAGCTGGCGATGCGGCTGGCCGACACCGACGGCGCCATCATCATGAAGCTGGGTCGCACCTTCGCCGCCGTATACCGTGCGCTGGTCGCCGCCGGCCGTCTCGAGCACGCCTACTACGTGGAGCGGGCCAGTCATCCGCAGCAGCGCTGGCTGCCGGTGGCCGCCATGGCCGAGACCGACGATGTGCCCTATCTGTCGCTGATCGTGGTCGACGGCGACTCCCGCAACGGGCAGCGCTCCCGGATGCCGGGCGATGCGGCCCCGGCAGTCGTCGAGGCCCTTGCTGAGCCCGCCGAGCTACTGGTCATCGGGCTGGGGCCCGGGCCCGAGGGCTGGTTGACCGCCGAGGCCGCCGCGGCGCTGGCCACCGTGGACCACGTGGTGGGCTACGGGCCCTATCTCGCCCGGGTTCCGCAGCGCGAAGGGTTGCAGCGGCACTCCTCGGGCAACACCGTCGAGTTGGACCGGGCCCGGTTCGCGCTGGATCTGGCCGCCCGCGGTGAAAAGGTCGCGGTGGTCTCCGGTGGCGACGCCGGGGTGTTCGGGATGGCCTCGACGGTATTCGAGGCGATGTTCGAAACGGCCGACGAGCGATACCAACAGGTTTCGGTGCGGGTACTGCCCGGGGTATCCGCGGTGCAGGCGGTCGCCGCGGCCGCCGGTGCCCCGATCGGCGCCGATTTCGCCGTGTTGAGCCTGTCGGATCGCCTCAAGCCCTGGTCGGTGATCGAGTCCCGACTGCGGGCCATCGCCGACGCCGATCTGGTGCTGGCGATCTACAACCCGGCCTCGCGCGCCCGGCCCGACCAGATCGCACTGGCCCGCAAAGTGCTGCTGGAACACCGCGCCCCGCAGACCGTGGTGGTGGTCGGCCGCGACGTCGGCCGGGAATCGGAGTCGCTGACCGTGACCACGCTGGGCGAGTTGGACACCGACGCGATCGATATGAAATGCCTTGTGCTGGTGGGGGCGTCGTCGACACGGGTGACGGGTGGACGGGTCTGGACGCCGCGATGGGTGCGCTAGCGGTCCAGTTCGTCGGCGCCGGACCGGGGGCCGCGGACCTGCTGACGGTGCGGGCGGCGCGACTGTTGGCCGATGCCGACGTGGTGCTCTACCCGGGCAGTTACCTGGATCCGGAGGTTCTCGGCCATTGCTGCGCCACAGCCGAACTCGTCGACACCGCCGGGTTGGACCTGGATGAGATCGTGGGCCGGCTGGCGACCGCCCACCGGGCGGGCCGGCGGGTGGTGCGGCTGGTCTCCGGGGATCCGTCGCTCTACAGCGCGGTCTTCGAGCAGACCCGCCGGCTCGATGCCGCCGGTGTGCCGTGGCAGGTGACACCGGGCGTGCCGGCCTATGCGGCGGCGGCCGCCGTGCTCGGACGCGAGCTCACGGTGCCGCTGGTGACGCAGTCGGTGGTGTTGACCCGGGTGCAGGCCGCCTCCACCGCGATGCCGCCACGCGAATCGCTGGCCGCGTTCGCCGCGACCGGGGCCACCCTGGTGCTGCACCTGGCGATCACCCGGATACGAGAACTGATGGGCCGGCTGGCATCCGACTACGGCGCGGACTGCCCGGTCGCGGTGGTCTGCCGGGCTTCGCAACCCGATGAACGCGTACTGCGCGGCACCGTCGCCGACATCGCCGATGCCGTCGAGGCGGCGGGGCTGCGGTCGGCCGCGGTGATCCTGGTCGGCCGCGCGGTGGCCGATCGGCCCGATCCGTGCGGCGGGGAGAGCCATCTCTACGACCCGGCGCGGGACCGGGGAGACACTGATCCGCCGAACGTGTGACCACTGCGAAAAATCACGCCGAAACCCGCAATGGTTACACGTTCGGCGGGCACGCTGTTCTTCGGCAACGCATACGGCAAGGGGCAGACCATGGCGGAGAACGGACCGGGCTCACCCCGAGGCTTACGCTGCCGTGTTCACCCGCGACGCGGACTACGTCACCTTCCTGGGCCAGCACTACAAGGGACGCGAAGCGATCGCTGCGGCATACGCTCGGCTGTTTGCGAAGCTGCTGCGCGGATCACGACTACACACCGAGATCACAGGCCTGAGGTTTCTGACGCCGAGCGTGGCGCTCATCCGGGCAAACGCGGCTGTGACGAAGAGAGGCAGGCAGCGCAATCGTCGCGGCGTCCGCGTCAATACCAGTGTCGCGGTGCGTACCGGCGAAGGATGGCTACTGGCTGCATCACAGAACACCACGCATCGACACCTTGCCGACCAGCTGATGCAGAAGCTCGCCGGATCATCGTCGTCAAGCAGACACGGTTAGCGCCCATTGGGTGACCGCCCGGGCCGGCTTCCAGCCGGTGAAGGTCCCCAGCGGTTCGGCATGCTCGACCTGGATGCGGCTCAGCTCGCCGCCGTGCTCGCGGTAGGCCGCCGCCAGCTGCGTCTCGGTTTCGAAGGTCACCGCGTGGGCGACCAGCCGCCCGCCCGGCCGCAGTCCGGATAGGCAAACGTCGAGCACGCCGGGCCGGCTCAGTCCGCCGCCGATGAAGACGGCGTCCGGGGCGGGCAGGTCGGCCAACGCAGCCGGGGCACGCCCGTTCACGACGCGTAGCGCGGGTACCCCGAGCTTGCGAGCGTTGCCCGAGATCCGTTGCGCCCTGGTCTGATCGGCTTCGACGGCGATGGCCCGGCAGCTCGGGTGCGCGCGCATCCATTCGATGCCGACCGAGCCGGCGCCCGCACCGACATCCCACAGCAGCTGTCCGGGCGCCGGTGCCAGGCGCGCCAGCGCGGAGGCCCGCAGGTCACGTTTGGTGAGCTGCCCGTCGTGGTCGTAGGCATCATCGGGTAGCCCGGCCGTCCAACCGGCCGGCAGCGGGCCGTCGAGCTCGACGGCGACGATGTTGAGCCGCGGCACCTGGCCTTGAAATGCGGGGTAGCTGGCCGCCGTGCTGTCCAACCTGGATTCGGCCTGCCCGCCCAGGTCACCGAGCACTGTCATCCGGCTCGCCCCGTACCCGTGCTCGACCAGCAGCGCCGCGAGCCCGGCGGGCGTCGTCTCGTCGGCGGAGAGCACCAGCACCCGCCGGCCCGGCGCCAGCTCGCGCAGCACCGCGTGCACGTCGCCTGCCCTGATGACCGCGACCGACTCCGCCGGCCAGCCCAACGCGGCCCGGGCCAGCGTCACCGAGGAGACCGCCGGGATCACGCTGACCCGCGAGGCGCCGAGCAGCTCGATCAGCGTGCCGCCCACCCCGGACAGCAGCGGATCCCCGGAGGCCAGCGCGACCACCCGTCGTCCGGTCAGACCGTCGAGCAGCGCCGGGAGTCCGGCCCGCAGCGGCGAGGGCCAGCCCTGCCGCTCCTGGCCGTCGATGGGGGGCAGCAGATCCAGCTGGCGCGGCGCACCGATCACGACGTCGGCGGCCGCGACCGCTGCGCGCGCCGGTTCGCCCAGGCCGTCCCAGCCGTCGGCGCCGATCCCGACAACGGTGACGTGATGGGCTTGGGTGGGCACGGTGTTAGGGTATCGGCGCGAACTGCCAGGGAAGTCGGTGTGAGTCCGACACAGGCCCGCTACGGTGTTCCGCGGCGCATTCCGGTGCGCCACGGTCAGTCCGAATACCGGCTTCGCGTTGCCAACACCGGCATCACGAGCGGAGCCTCAAATGCAACAGCTGTACCCGTTTCCTGCCGTGCTCGGCGGCGACCCGGACGCTCCGGGCGGCCTCGACGACATGGCCTTGGCGCTCGTGCTGAGCGCGATCTCCCCCGGCATCGGCGGGGTTCTCATCCGCGGCGAGAAGGGCACGGCCAAGTCGACGCTGGTACGGGCGCTGGCCCAGGTGCTCCCCGCCATCGACGTGGTGGCCGGCGACCGGTTCTCCTCCGATCCCGCAGAGCCGAACCCGCTCTCCCCGGACGGCCCGTTCCCCGCCGACGCCGCCGTGCAGACCCGCCCGGTGCGGCTGGTGGAGCTTCCGGTCGGCGCCACCGAGGACCGGGTGGTCGGCTCCATCCATCTGGAACGAGCGCTCGGGGCCGGCGCCGTGGAGTTCGAGCCCGGGCTGCTGGCGCGTGCCAACCGCGGCATCCTCTACGTCGACGAGGTCAATCTGCTCGCCGACCACCTGGTGGACCTGTTGCTGGACGCCGCCGCCATGGGCCGGCTGACCGTGGAACGCGACGGGGTCTCGGTCAGCCACGCCGCGCGTTTCGTGATCGTCGGGACGATGAACCCCGAGGAGGGCGAGCTGCGCCCGCAGTTGCTCGACCGATTCGGGCTGACGGTCGAGGTGTCCGCGCCGCGCGATCCGGCGCTGCGCGCCGAGGCGGTCCGCCGGCGGCTGGCGTTCGACGCCGATCCCGAGGCCTTCGCCCGCGACTACGCCGACGCCGAGGAGCGACTGCGGGCCCGGATCCGCAACGCTCAGGAACTGCTGCCGCGGGTGGAGCTCACCGACGCCGCGCTGGTGCGAATCGGCGAGATCTGTGCGGCGTTCGACGTCGACGGCCTGCGCGGCGACATCGTGTGTGCCCGTACCGCGGTCGCGCACGCCGCCTGGCAGGGGCGCGACGCGGTCAACATCGAGGATCTGCGGGTGGCCGCCCGGCTGGCCCTGCCGCATCGGCGCCGGCGCAAGCCATTTGACGCCCCGGGGCTCGATGAAACCGAGCTCGACGAGCTGCTGCCGCCGCAGGATTCCGGCCCGGAGCCAGACCCGGATCCCGACGGCCCCGAGCCCGACGGTCCGCCGGACGGCGGCAACGCCGCGCAACCCGAGCAGCGCGGGCCCGCGCCGGCAAAACCCGGCGCCACCTCGACCGTCGGTGCTGACTCCCCTTACCGGGCACGGCTTTTCACCGTCGACGGGGTCGGCTCCGGCCGTGCCGGCCGGCGCAGCCGGGCCCGCACCAGTTCCGGGCGCCGCGTGGGTGCCACCGCCGTCGGCGCCGCCGGGGGCCTGCACCTGTTCGAGACGCTGCGGGCCGCCGCCCCGCATCAGGGCGCCCGAGGCCGGGTCGACGGCCCGATGCTGCTGCAGGCCGCCGATCTTCGCCGCGCCGTCCGGGAGGGCCGGGAGGCCAACCTGGTGCTGTTCGTCGTGGACACCTCCGGCTCGATGGCCGCCGCCGAGCGGATGCGGCACGTCAAGACCGCGATCCTGTCGCTGTTGCTCGACGCCTACCGCCGCCGGGACCGGGTGGCGGTGGTGACGTTCCGCGACACCGGAGCGCAAGTGGCACTGCCCGCGACCGGGTCGGTGGAGATCGCCGCGGTGCGCCTCGACGAGCTGCCCGCCGGTGGCCGCACGCCGCTGGCCGAGGGACTGCTCGAGGCCGGTGAGGTGATCCGCCGGGAACGGCTGCGCGACCCGGCGTCACGCCCGCTGCTGGTGGTGCTGACCGACGGCCGGGCCACCGCCGGCGCCGACCCGGTCGAGCGGTCGCGGCAGGCCGCTTCTCATCTTGCCGAACATGGGTTTTCCGCCGTCGTCGTCGATTGTGAGAGCGGCCGGATGCGGCTCGGGTTGGCGCGCACCCTGGCCGAGCAGCTGCGGGCCGACTACGTGCCGCTGCCGCAGGTCAGTGCCGAGGCGCTCAGCGGCATTGTTCGTGACGTCACTGGAAAGGGGGCCGCCTGATGCCGCAGGGACAACCGTTGACGGTGCCCGATGACAACCTGACCACCCGGCAGCGCCGCAATCGGCCGCTGCTGATGGTGCACACCGGCGACGGCAAGGGCAAGTCCACCGCGGCGTTCGGGACGGCGCTGCGCGGCTGGAACCAGGGCTTTGCGATCGGGGTGTTCCAGTTCGTGAAATCCGCCAAGTGGCGCGTCGGTGAGCAGGCGGTGCTGGAGCGGCTCGGCGCCCTGCACGACGAGACCGGCGAGGGCGGCCCGGTGCAGTGGCACAAGATGGGCTCGGGCTGGTCGTGGAGCCGCAAGGCCGGCAGCACCGAGGATCACGCCGGCGACGCGCTGGCCGGCTGGACCGAGGTGAAACGCCGGCTGGCCGAGCAGACCCACGACCTGTACGTGCTCGACGAGTTCACCTACCCGATCCACTGGGGTTGGGTCGACGTCGACGACGTGGTGGCGACCTTGCGCGATCGGCCGGGTCACCAACACGTGGTCATCACCGGCCGTCGCGCTCATCCCCGGCTGGTCGAGATCGCCGACCTGGTCACCGAGATGACCAAGATCAAGCATCCGATGGACGCCGGCCAGAAGGGTCAGCGCGGCATCGAATGGTAGTGCTCCCCCGCGTCGTCGTGGCCGCGCCCGCGTCCGGGCACGGCAAGACCACCGTTGCGGTCGGGGTGATGGCGGCGCTGGCGGCGCGCGGCCTGCACGTCAGCGGACACAAGGTCGGCCCGGATTACATCGATCCGGGGTATCACGCGCTGGCCACCGGACGCCCGGCCCGCAACCTCGACCCGGTGCTGGTCGGCGCCGAGCGGATCGTCCCGCTGCTGCTGCACGGGGCGGCCGGCGCGGATATCGCGGTGATCGAGGGCGTGATGGGGCTCTTCGACGGCCGACTCGGTGGTGACGGTGAGGCCTCCACCGCCCACGTCGCCGCGTTGACCACGGCCCCGGTGCTGCTGGTGGTCGACATCTCGCACGCTTCCCGCACGCATGCGGCGGTGGTGGCGGGTCTGGCCGGTTTCGACCCGCAGGTGCGGGTGGCCGGGGTGATCCTCAACCGGGCCGGCAGCGCCCGGCACGCCGACGAAGTCGTCGCCGCGTTGCGCCCCAGCGGTATTCCGGTGCTCGGGGTGCTGCCCCGCGATGCGGGCGTGGCGACGCCGTCTCGGCATCTGGGGCTGGTGCCGGCCTCCGAACGCGACGAATCCGCTGCGATGCCGGCCCGGCTGGCCGGGCTGATCGAGCAGCACGTCGACCTCGACGCGGTAGCGCAGATCGCCCGGCTGGCACCGGATCTGACCGGCACCGCCTGGAATCCGGCCGCTGAGGTGCGCGCCGGGTCGGCCGGTCGCCCGGTGGTGGCCGTCGCCGGCGGGCGGGCGTTCACGTTCGGCTACACCGAAACGTTCGAACTGCTGCGTGCCGCGGGCTGTGAGGTGGTCTGCTTCGACCCGCTCACCGATTCGTGTCTGCCGGCGCGAACCGCGGGCATCTACCTGGGTGGCGGGTTCCCGGAGGTGTACGCCGGGCCGTTGGCCGCCAACACCGCGCTGCTGGCTGCGTTGCGGGCGGCGATGGCCGCGGGGGTCCCGACCGTCGCCGAATGCGGCGGGTTGGCCTACCTGTGTCGCAGCGTCGACGAGGTCGCCGGGGTCGGGGCGGTTCCGGGTGCCGCAGCCATGACGCCGCGGCTCTCGCTGGGCTACCGGATCGCCACCGCACCCGCCGACAACCTGCTGGCGCGGGCCGGCGAGACGATCAACGGGCATGAATTCCACCGCACCGGTGTGGTTTTCTCTCGCCCGGTCGAGCCTGCCTGGCAGCTGCCCGACGGCCCGGACGGCATCGCCGGGCAGAGCCTGCACGCGTCCTACCTGCACACCCACTGGGCCGGGCATCCGCGGTTGGCGCAACGTTTCGCCGACGCGGTGCACGGCTTCGGTGGCACAGACCCTAAAGACCTGCATCATCACGGGGACACCGAAACCGGTTCCGGGTTGCTGGATTTCGCGGTGAACGTGTACGCCGGGCCGCGCCCGGACTGGCTCGACGACGCCCTGCACGCCGCCCTGGACGACGCCGTGGCCTACCCCGAGGCGTCGGCGGCCCGCGCCGCCCTGGCCGCCCGACACGGCCGTCGCACCGACGAGGTGCTGCCCACCGCCGGGGCGTCGGAGGCGTTCGACCTGGTGGCCCGGCTGCGCCGGTGGCGACACCCGGTGATGGTGCACCCGCAGTACACCGGGCCGCATGCCGCGCTGATCGCCGCCGGCCACACCGTACACACCGTGTTGTGCCGCGCCGAGGACGATTTCGCGCTGCATCCCGAAGAGGTGCCCACCGAGGCCGACCTCGTCGTCGTCGGCAATCCGACCAACCCCACCGGGGTGCTGCATCCGGCGTCGGCGTTGCGTCGGCTGCTGCGGCCCGGCCGGGTCGTGTTGGTCGACGAGGCGTTCCTGGACGCGCTGCCCGGCGAGCCGGAAAGCCTGGCCGGCGAAGAGCTTCCCGGGCTGCTGGTCAGCCGCAGCCTGACCAAACACTGGTCGATCCCCGGGATTCGGGCCGGATATCTGGTGGGCGACGCGTTGTTGATCGCCGATGCGGCACGCCTGCAGATCCCGTGGTCGGTGTCGGCGCCGGCGCTGGCGGCCATGCTGTCCTGCTCCGATGAGCGAGCCTTGACTGAGAGCAGCTGCCGGGCACGGCAATTGGAATTGTGGCGCGAGGTGTTGACGGCGGGCCTGACCGCGCGCGCGGTGGCGTTCGTTGCCGGGGTCGCGCCCTATGTGCTGGCCCGGGTCGGCCGCGGGGTGCATGCGGCGTTGCGCGACAACGGTATCGCGGTGCGACGAGCCGACACTTTTCCCGGCTTGGATGATTCATGGGTGCGGATCGCCGTGCGCCCCCCGGAGTTGACCGAACGGTTGCTGACCGCGCTGGATCAGGTGCTGGGGTGATGACGGCCCGGGCGCTCGGGCTGCTGCTCGGCTACACCGCCGACCGCGCCTGGGGTGATCCGCGCCGGCTGCACCCGGTCGCCGGATTCGGGACGTGTGCGCTGGCGGTGGAGCGGCGGTTGTATGGCGACAGCCGGGCGAGCGGTATCGCCCACGTCCTGGTGCTGGTCGGCGGTGTTTCCGGGCTGGCGTATCTGGGCGGGCGCGCGGCGCGAAGCCCGGTGGCACAGCTACTGTTCACCGCGTCGGCTACCTGGGCGGTGCTCGGCGGTCGGTCCCTGGAGCGCGAGGCGTGCGCCGTGCATGACTTCTTGGCGGCCGGTGACCTGGAGCGGGCGCGCGTTCAGGTGCGCAACCTGGTCGGGCGGGACACCGCCGCGCTGGGACCGGACGAGATCGCCCGCGCCGTGGTCGAATCCGTCGCGGAGAACACCTCGGACGCGGTGGTGGCGTCGCTGCTGTGCGGTGCGATGGCCGGGGTGCCGGGCCTGGTGGCCCACCGGGCGGTCAACACCCTCGACGCGATGGTCGGCCACCGCAACGCCCGTTACGGACGCTTCGGCTGGGCCGCGGCCCGACTGGACGATCTGCTGGGCCTGCCCGCCGCTCGGCTGACCGGTCTTCTTGCCGCTGCCGTCGGCCCGGATCCCGTTGGCGCCCTGCGTGCCTGGCGACGCGACGCCCGCCACCACCCCAGTCCCAACGCCGGGGTGGTCGAGGCCGCTTTCGCCGGCGCCTTGGGCCTGCGACTCGGCGGTGTCAACATCTACTACGGGAACCGCCGCGAGGACCGGGCGTTGCTGGGCGACGGGCGGGCTCCCGTGGTCGCCGACATTCCGCGGGCGATGCGGTTGGCCCGGCGGGTGGGCGTCGGGGCGGTGGTCGGGGCGGTGGTGTGGTGCCTGATTCGGGAGACGAGGAGGTAGATGTGTCCATCCCTGTCGAATTCTCCACGGCGAGTGCGCGGGTGGATCGTGACTGGCTCTGGCACGAACTGACCGAGCACACGTACTGGGCGAAGTATCGCACCCGCGCCATGTTCGATCATCAACTCGATGAGGCGTGGCGGCTGGTGGGCGCCTACCGGGCCGACGACGGGGCGATGGTGGGTTTCTGCCGGGCGTTCTCCGATGGTGCGGCCATGGCGTATCTGGCCGACGTGTACGTCGCGGCGGCCGAGCGCGGTCGCGGCATCGGCCGGGGCTTGCTGCGGGTGATGATCGACGACGGGCCGGGCCGCGACTTCCGCTGGATGCTGCACACCAATGACGCGCACGGCCTCTATGCGACGTTCGACTTCGCCGCCCCGGATGCGACCTTCATGGAGCGCCGGCCCCGGTTGCCGCACGTGCGCGACTGAGTCAGCTGTCGCAGCCGTTCGCGGCGGTGCACGGGACGTAGCCGTGCGGACCCCACTGGCGCGGGCCGGGGTTGAAGCTCCAGGAGCCGGGCGGGTAGTTGTTCCACGGCTGATTGCACACCGCCCACGGCAGTGAGCTGTAACAGCCGTTATCCGGGTTGGCGTTGGCAGGCGGTGCCGCCAACCCGAGAATACTTGCAGCCCATGCCAAGATGGCTGCCGCGGCCGTGCCGAGAAATCGGATATCGATCATGACCCGATCTTGCACCCGGCCACCGACAGTGACGGCTCAGTGATGGGCGATCAGATCGGCGGCGTGGTCGTGCTCGCTCGTCCGAAGCCGGCCGGCGGCAGCGGATTTCAGCCGCCACTGGGTGACCCGCCCGTCCGGTCCGGTCAACTCTTCGGCCGCGAGCGCCTCGCCGATGAGCCGGCGGACGCGTGGTTCGTCGGCGGCGTCGGCGGCGAACAGTATCCGCAGCGTGACGTCCTCACCGGAGACGTGATTCGCGGTGTGATGCGGCGCCAGCGGGCACGGCGGCGGGTGGTCCCAGCTGCCGCACAGCGCCAGCGTGATCGCCGCGCCGGCCGCATTCGGACTGCCGCCGGGGCGCAGCACGACAGCCGCATCGTGAGCGTAGGCGCAACGAACCACGATGCGATGTTATCCACAGTTTGGGGTTTCGTTCACAGCTTGACCTTTTCCGGGGCCGTGCACCGCAGGCTGTCGGGGCCGCTTCGTAGCTTCGCTGTATGGCAACGGCATTGGGGGCGGCTGGACCGACGGCACCGGACCGCCCAAGATCACGCCCACCCTCCCGAGGAACTCCTGGAAAGGCGATCCCGACCCGCCGGCGGCGTGAGCAGGGGCGGCACCACGGCTCAGGGCATGGTCTTGGTCAACTCGATGACGGGGATGACCCGGTCGGTGCGCTCCCGGTACCCGGCGAAGCCGGGATAGCGCTGCGCCTGGATGTCGTAGAGCCGGTCATGCTCTGCCCCGGTGATCTCGGTGGTGGTGACGGGAAAGGTCTCGGTGCCGATCTCTACGGTGGCCGACGGGTTCGCCCGCAGGTTGTGATACCAGCTGGGATGATTGTCCTTGCCCTCGTTGGAGGCGAACACGAAAATCCGGTCGCCCTCGGGCAGGTACATCATCGGGCTGGTGCGCGGCTGCCCGGACTTGGCCCCGGTCGTGGTCAGCAGCAGGACCGGCGCCCCTTCGAACGGGCCGCCCAGCTTGCCGCCGTTATCGCGGAACTCCGCGATGTTGCGGGCATTGAATTCCAGGGTTCTCTTCGCGTCCACGGGTCCATCATCCCTACCCGATCGCGGCGAAGTGCTCGATTTCCGGCGGGGACTCGTAGAACTCGTGCAGCAGTGCCCGCCACTGCGCGAACTCAGGCGACTTCCGGAAGCCCTCGGTGTGCGCCTCGACGCTGTCCCACTGCACCAGCAGCAGGTACAGGTTCGGCGACTCGATCGACCGCGACATCGAAATCCCCTGAAAGCCCGGCTGCGCCGCAATCAGCGGTCGCGCGGTGGCGAAGGCCGCTTCGAACTCGGCTTCGCGGCCGGGGCGGATGGGCAGTACTCCGTGTTCCACAATCACGCCCGTCAGTCTGCCCGAGGCGAGTGTGGCCGGGATTACCGCCCAAAGACCCTTGTCTGTTACTTCGCGACACAGATAGCTTTGTCTGCAACCGACGGACACCGCTAACTCGGGAGGCAGCAGCGATATGGGTGCGATCGCGGCGGCAATCGTCTTCGCCTGGTTGGGCATGGTGCTGGCGATCTCGTTCATCGAGGCGCCGCTGAAATTCCGGGCGCCCGGGATCACCCTCCAGCTGGGGCTGGGTATCGGCCGGTTGGTGTTCCGTGCCCTCAACACCGTCGAGATCGTGCTGGCGACGGTGGTGGTGGTCGCGGTCGTCACTCATCCGCCCGGGCGGCTGGCGCTGGTGGCCATCAGCGTGGCGGTGACGATGCTGCTGGTGCAGTCGCTGTTCGTGCGGCCCCTGCTGCGCCGCCGCTCCGATGCGGTGTTGGCCGCCGCCGTGGCACCGCCCGGTGGGATGCGCGAGCGCTCCCGGGCCCACTACGCCTACGCCGGGCTGGAGGTGGTCAAGGTCGCCGGGTTGCTGACCGCCGGTACCGTCCTACAGCTCTGGTCAGTGGCCGGTTAGCACCCAGGCCAGCGCCTGCTCGACGTCGTACACGCATCGCACCCCCGCCGGCCGGTCCGGGCGTCGCACGATGACCACCGGCAGCCCGAGTTCCTCGGCGGCCAACATCTTCGGCCAGGTGTACTCGCCCCCGGAATCCTTGGTCACCACGCTGTCGGCACGGTGATCGCGCAGCAGCGCGAGTTCGCCCGGCAACGCATAGGGCCCCCGGTCGGTGACCACCGCCCAACTCGGTGGCAGCGTGATCGAGGGCGCGTCGACGACACGTGCCAACACCGCCGCGTCGGCCAGCGCCGGCAGGTAGGACGCCAGTTGTTGGCGACCGATCGTCAGCACCGGCCGCCGGCTCAGCCGGGCCGCCACCGCGGCAGCCTGCTCGTGCGAGTCGACCCACCGCCAGGACGGCCGGGCGCGCTCCGCCCAGCCGGGCCGCTCGAGCCGCAGCAGCGGGCGGCCCGCAGCCGAACAGGCGGCGGCCGCATTGCGGGACATGGTGGTGGCGAACGGGTGCGTGGCGTCGACGACGGCGTCGTAGTCGGCCAATGCCGCACGCAGACCGTCGATTCCGCCGAATCCGCCGATACGCACCGCCCCGGCCGGCAGCCGCGGGTTGGCCACCCGGCCGGCCAGTGACGTGGTGACATCCACGCCGGCGGCCACCAATCGGTCGGCCAGGGCGCGGGCTTCGGCGGTCCCGCCGAGCAGCAACACGTGCGTCACGGTGCCCCCGCCGCCAAGAACGGCAGCCCCGGTGGCGGCCCGCCGCGTGTCAACGCCAGCAGGGCATCGACATCCAGCTGCTGTTCGACCAGATCGGCCAGCAAGTCGAGCCGGTGCTCGCGGGCGCCCGGAAACGACACCCCCGAGGGTTCCATCCCGAGGCTCTCGGCGAGGAACTCGGCGCGCAGCGCATCATTCTCGAAACTTCCGTGCCGCATGGTGCCGAACACCGCACCGGCACGCACGCCGCCGAGAAAGTCCTGCACCCGCTCGCCCCGGCTGATCCGGCCGTGGTGTATCTCGTATCCGCCGTCGGACAGCCGCAGCACTTTGGCTGCGCCGAAACATGTTTCGACATCCAGCAGACCCAGGCCGGCCACCTGGCCCGGTGCGCCCTCGATGCCCTCCGGGTCGCGGATCGACCGGCCCAGCATCTGAAAACCGCCGCAGATCCCCAGCACCGGCTTGCCCGCTGCGGCGTGCGCGACGATCGCGGCATCCAGTCCGCGCGAGCGCAGCCAGCCCAGATCGGACACCGTGGCGCGGGTCCCCGGCAGCACCACCAGATCGGCGTCGGACACCCCGCGCGGGTCGGAGGCGAACACCACGTCCAGATCGGGTTCCAGGCCGAGTGCGTCCAGGTCGGTGAAGTTGCTGATCCGCGGCAGCCGGATCACCGCCACCCGTCGCGCCCCGGTCTTCGCCGAGCGCCTGCCATCCAGGTCCAGGGCGTCCTCGGAATCCAGCCACAATTCGGGATGCCACGGCAGGGTGCCGAAGACCCGACGCCCGGTGCGCCGCTCCAGTTCCCGCAGCCCCGGTTCCAGCAGCCCGGCGTCACCGCGGAACTTGTTCACGATGAACCCGGCGATCAGCGCCTGATCCTGCGCATCGAGCAACGCGACGGTGCCGAAGAATCCCGCGAACACCCCGCCCCGGTCGATGTCTCCGACGACCACCGTCGGCAGATCGGCGTGGCGGGCCAGCCCCATGTTCACGAAATCGCTGTCCCGTAGGTTGATCTCGGCCGGGCTGCCGGCACCCTCTGCGATGATCACGTCGTAGCGGGCCGCCAGATCGTCATAGGCGGCGTGGGCGGCGTCGGCCAGCGCCCGGCGCCCCTCCCGCCAGTCCGACGATGAGACCTCCCCCCAGGGCCGGCCCATGAGCACCACGTGGCTGCGCTGGTCGCTGCCGGGTTTGAGCAGCACCGGGTTCATCGCCGGCTCGGGGACAGCGCGCGCTGCCAGCGCCTGGACCCATTGCGCCCGGCCGATTTCCGTAGCGGTCCCGTCGGCGCCGGTGCACACCATCGAGTTGTTCGACATGTTCTGCGCCTTGTACGGCGCCACCCGCACGCCGCGGCGTGCCAGCGCCCGGCACAATCCGGTGGCCACCACGGTCTTGCCGGCGTCGCTGGTGGTTCCGGCGATCAGCAGCCCGGCCATCAGGGCCTGCGCACCAGGAAGATGTCCATCACCCAGCCGGCCTCGGCGCGGGCTGCGCGGCGGGCGTCGGCGATCTGCCCCGCGACGTCGCCGACCCGGCCGTGCATCAACCGCTCCCCCGCGGCGCCGAGGTTGGCGCCCCACCAGATCGTCCAGTCGGCCAGCGCGGAAAGATCCAGCCCGTCGGGGTTGAGCATCGCGACGATGTTGTCCTGACCGGCGCCCACGGCCTCCGAAAGTCGCCGCCCGGTGGTGATGTGCACCGGCCGGCCCACCTCGTGCAGCACGATCCGGTGTCGGGCGGCCAGCAGCTGCGGGGCGCTGATACCGGGCAACACCTGGAAATCCAGTTCCACGCCAAGGGATTTCATCCGCTCCATGATGCGGATCGTCGAGTCGTACAGCGATGGATCGCCCCAGACCAGAAATGCCGCGGTGCCACCCCGCTCACGCAGCACTTCGGCGTAGCGCGCCGCTCGGGCCGCATGCCAGTCGGCGACCGCGCGGGTATACCCGGGTCCGGTCAGCTCCGGTGAGCGGTCGCGCGGTGGGTCGGCGACGGTGACGATCGGGACTGCGGGGGCGTAGGCGTCGACTATCGCGCGGCGCAGCGCCAGCAGGCCGTCCTCGGATCCCTTGGCTGCGGCCAGCACGTAGTCGACGCTGCGCAGCACCTCGGCGGCCTCGGCCGTGACGTGCTGGGGTCCCATCCCGACACCCAGGATCCAGACCTGCAGCGCCATTAACGGTCCTCCAAATCCCCTTCGACGTCCAGATAGGCCTGCTGTAGCGCGGCCATGGTCTCCGGATCGGGGTCGGCCCACAGGCCCCGGTCGGCGGCCTCCTTCAACCGCTCCACGATGCCCTGCAGCGCCCACGGGTTGGATTTGTCGAGGAACTCGCGGGTCTGCGGATCCAGCACGTACTCCGCTGCGAGCTTCTCATACATCCAGTCGTGCACCACGCCGGCGGTGGCGTCGAAGCCGAACAGGTAGTCCACGGTGGCGGCCAGTTCGAAGGCGCCCTTGTAGCCGTGCCGGCGCATCGCGGAGATCCAGCGCGGGTTGACCACCCGGGCCCGAAACACCCGGGCGGTCTCCTCGGCCAGCGTGCGGGTGCGCACCGCATCCGTCGACGTCGAGTCGCCCACATAGGCTTTCGGATCTGCGCCGGTCAGCGCCCGCACCGTCGCGATCATGCCGCCGTGGTAGACGAAGTAGTCATCGGAGTCGGCGATGTCGTGCTCGCGGGTGTCGATGTTCTTGGCGGCCACCTTGATCCGCCGGTAGTTGGTGCGCATGTCATCGGCGGCCGCGCAGCCGTCCAGTCCGCGGCCGTAGGCGAATCCGCCCCAGGCGGTGTAGACCTCAGCCAGGTCGTTGTCGTCGCGCCAGGTTCCGGACTCGATCACCTGCAGGATGCCGGCACCGTAGGAGCCGGGCGCGGAACCGAAGACGCGGGTCGTCGCCCGGCGCAGGTCGCCGTGCTCGGCCAAATCGGCGCGGGCGTGCGCGGCGACGAAGTTCTGCGAATCCGGCTCATCGAGGGTCGCCACCATCTGCACCGCGTCGTCGAGCATCGTCACCACGTGCGGGAAGGCGTCCCGGAAGAATCCCGAGATGCGTACCGTCACATCGATGCGCGGACGCCCCAACTCCTCCAGCGAGACGACCTCCAGCCCCGACACCCGCCGGGAGGCCTCGTCCCAGTCGGGCCGCACCCCGAGCAGGGCCAGCACCTCGGCGACGTCGTCGCCGGACGTGCGCATCGCCGAGGTCCCCCACACCGACAGCCCCACCGACTCCGGATAGCGGCCGGTCTCGTCGAGGTAGCGCCGCAGCAGCGAATCGGCCATCGCCTGCCCGGTCTGCCACGCCAGCCGGGACGGCACCGCCCGCGGGTCGACGGTGTAGAAGTTGCGTCCGGTGGGCAGCACGTTGACCAGGCCGCGCAGCGGTGACCCGGACGGCCCCGGCCGCACGAAGCCGCCGGCCAGCGCATGCAGCACCGAGTCCAGCTCGGCTGCGGTGCCGGCCAGTCGCGGAACCACTTCGACCGCAGCGAATCTCAGCACCCGGCACACCTCGGGGTCAGGGTGCAGCGTGTCCGCGGCCCCGATGTCCCAGCCGGCGGCCTCCATGGCCTCGACCAGTTCCCGGGCACGGTCCTCGATCTCGTCGACGACGGCGGCAGCAGCGTCTTCCTTCAAGCCCAGCGCGGCCCGCAGCCCCGGCACCGCGTGGTCCACCCCGCCCCACACCTGCGGGGCGCGCAGGATCGCCAGCACCAGGTTGACCCGCTCGGCTCCGGCCGGGGCGCCGCCGAGCACGTGCAGTCCGTCGCGGATCTGGGCGTCTTTGATCTCGCAGAGCCAGCCGTCGACGTGCAGCAGGAAGTCGTCGAACTCCTCGTCCTGCGGCCGCTCGTCCAGGCCCAGGTCGCGGTGCATCTCCGCGGCGCGCATCAGGTTCCAGATCTCGCCGCGGATCGCCGGCAGCTTGCCGGGATCCATGGTGGCGATGTTGCCGTACTCGTCGAGCAGCTGCTCGAGCCGCGCGATGTCGCCGTAGGACTCGGCGCGCGCCATCGGCGGGATCAGGTGGTCGACGATGGTGGCGTGCGCGCGGCGTTTGGCTTGCGCTCCCTCGCCGGGGTCGTTGACCAGGAACGGGTAGATCAGTGGCAGGTCGGCGATCATGGCGTCGGTGGCACAGCTCGCCGACAGTGCCGCGGTCTTGCCGGGCAGCCATTCCATCGAGCCGTGCTTGCCCAGGTGGATCACCGCGTCCGCACCGAAACCGTGTGCCAGCCAACGGTATGCGGCCAGGTAGTGGTGGCTCGGCGGCAGCTCCGGGTCGTGGTAGATGGCAACCGGGTTCTCCCCGAAGCCGCGCGGCGGCTGGATCATCAGCACGACGTTGCCGGACCGCAGTGCGGCCAGCACGATCTCGCCGGCGTCGTTGACGAACAGCGTACCCGGCGCCGGGCCCCACGCCGCCGTCATCGAGTCGCGCAGCTCATCCGGCAACTCCGCGGTCCACTGGGCGTACTGCTGTGCGGTCACCCGTACCTGAGCACCGGCCAGCTGCGCGGCGGACAGCCAGTCCTCATCCTGGCCGCCGGCCTCGATCAGGGTGTGGATCAGCCGGTCACCGGCCTCGGTCTCGTCAGCAACGTCCAACACCCCGAAGCCGTCCCCGACGTCGTAGCCGGCGTCGGCCAGTCGGTGCAGCAGCCGCACCGCCGAGGCCGGGGTGTCCAGCCCGACGGCGTTGCCGACGCGGGAGTGCTTGGTGGGGTACGCCGAGAGCACCAGCGCCAGCTTCTTCTGGCCGTTCGGGATACGGCGCAGCACAGCGTGGTTCACCACGACACCCGCGACCCGGGCACAGCGCTCGGGGTCGGCGGCGTAGTGCGGCAGCCCGTCGTCGTCGATCTCCTTGAAGGAGAACGGCACCGTGATGATCCGGCCGTCGAACTCCGGGATGGCGATCTGGGTGGCCGAATCCAGCGGGGTGACGCCGTCGTCGTTGGCTTCCCAGTCCGCCCGCGACGACGCCAGGCACAAGCCCTGGAACACCGGAATATCCAGCGCGGCGACCTGTTCGATATCCCAGGCGCCGTCGTCGTCGCCGGCACCAACGGTCGCGGTGGCGTTCATCGCGCCGCCGGCCGCCAGCATGCAGACCACCACCGCATCCAGGGTGCCCAGCGCGTCGAACAACTCGTCGGGGGCGTTGCGCAGCGACGCGGCGAAGATCGGCACCCCGACCGCCCGGCCGGTGGCGTCGATCGCGTCGGCCAGCGCGTGGGCGAACCCGGCGTTCCCGCTGACTTCGTGGGCCCGGTAGTACAGCACCCCGACCCGCACCGCATCGGGTGCGTCAACCGGCTCGCGAGACCCGTATCCCCATTCCGGGATCACCGTCGGCTCATCGAAGCCCTCACCGGTCAGCAACACCGTGTCGCACAGGAACGCGTGCAACTGCGCCAGATTCGCCGGCCCGCCCTCGGCGAGGTAGGCATGCGCCTGCGCCGCCAGCCCGATCGGGACCGTCGAGCACTCCATCAGCTCGGCGTTGGGTGATCGCTCCCCGCCGAGCACCACCACCGGCAGGCCCGTGGCGCGCAGCAGCGTCAGCTCGTCGGCGATCTCCGCGGACGACCCCAGGATCCGCAGCACCACGACATCCGCCCCGTCGAGCACCGCTTCGATGTCCTGGCGCGCCGGGTTGCCCAGGTTGTAGGCCGCCCCGCTGGCACGTGCCGACAGCAGGTCGGTGTCGGACGTGGACAGCAAGGCGATGCGCCGGGCATCAGACATCGGGGTTCCTCCTCGGGGTTCGCGCCCCATCCGGTCGGGTGTCCCGCGGCCAGTATCTGGCTGACGGCGCACCACGAACCGCGCCGCTCACAGTGGCGGAACCGCCCCGGAATCATTCGGCGGTCCCAGCGTCGGCTCGCCTCCGCCGCCCCTTCGGGCCACCTCCGTCGAGCCTCGCTGAACCGCCGGAATTACACCGGGTTCCTGATGCCACGAGACGGCGGCCAGCCTAGCCCAGCGCGGCATGCAAGAATGTCGCCGGTAAGGCGATGGCAACACAGTGAGGAAGCCGGTGTGAATCCGGCGCGGTCCCGCCACTGTCATCGGGGAGTGACCCTCATCGGCCACGGTCCGCCACGTGTGGGGCTGGAAGGCGAGGCGAGCAGTGATCCGAGAGCCAGGAGACTCACGTCATCGCGTCCTGCGAACCGGGGCGGTGTACCCCGAGGAAGCTGATGCACGCCCATGTCCCGTGCACTGCGGGTAGTCCCCGTGCTGGCCACCGCGCTGGCCCTGGCGCTGGCCGGTTGCTCGGCCGAGCACGCCCCCCGCACCGCCGACGGGCGGCAGGATTGCATCACCGACTTCGATCCGCACACTGACTACTTTCCGGACAAGTCGACGCTGTCGGATGCCGCCAACTTCGCCATCGAATACCACCGCAGCTACCAGATCCTGACCGTGCACCGCCCCTACCTCGGCGGCAAGCCGGTGTCCTATGTGTTGGTGCGCTGCGGGGCGCCTGCCCCGGCACTGAGCGGCGAACTGGCTGCCGCCCAACGCATCACCGTCCCGGTGCGCAGGCTGTATTCGGGCTCGACGACGCATCTGGCGATGATCACCGAACTCGGCGAGGCCGACGTGGTGACCGGGGTGGCGAGCCCGGCCGCGGTCGCCGACCCGCAGATCCGCGAGCGCATCGACGCCGGTGAGACCGTCGGCTACGCACCCGGCGGGCAGGTCAACATCGAAAGCGTGCTGCACGCCGGCCCCGACGTGCTGGTCACCCAGGGCATGGACGACGCCGGCTACCCCAAGCTGCGGGAGGCCGGCCTGCCGGTGGTCGCCGACGCCGAATGGCTGGAGCCCACCCCGCTGGGCCGCGCCGAGTGGATCAAGATGTTCGCCGCGCTGACCGGCGCCGAACGCCGGGCCGGGCAGGTCTATCAGGGCATCCGTGACCGCTACCGGGCGCTGGCCGCGCAGGCCTCGGGGGCCTCGCCGACCAAGGTGCTGGTCGGCACCATGTACTCGGGCCACTGGTCCATGCCGACCGGCGCCAGTTACTCCGGGCGCCTGGTGGCCGACGCCGGCGGCACCTACCCCTGGCTCGCCGACGACGGCGCCGAGAGCCGGCAGCTGAATTTCGAATCGGTCTACACCCGCGCGGCAGACGCACCGCTGTGGCTGGTCACCGACGACTGGGCAACCGTCGATGATGCGGTGGCACGCGACAGCCGCTACGGCGAACTCGCCGCGGTCCGCACCGGCCAGGTGTGGTCGGCGACCAAGGCGATCGGGCCCGGCGGTGGCAATCTGTACTGGGAACGCGGCACCGCGCGACCGGATCTGCTGCTCGGCGACCTGGTCGCGATCCTGCATCCCGAGCTGGGCTCCGGGCATGATTTCGAGTTCTACCGGCAGGTGCCGCGATGACGGCCGCCGCGGTGCGGCCCGGGCGCGCGACGCTGGTGCTGGCCGGGCTGATCGCCGCGGTACTGGCGCTGACGCTGCTGGGGCTGGCGCTGGGGCCGGTGCGGGTACCGCTGGCCGACACGGTACGGGTGCTGCTCGGCGCCGAAGCATCGGATCCACGCTGGCAGGTGATCGTGGCGAACATGCGGCTGCCGCGGGTGCTCACCGCGCTGGCCGCCGGATCCGCCCTCGGGGTCGCCGGCCTGCAACTACAGACGCTGTTCCGCAACACCCTGGCCGACCCCTACATCCTCGGGGTCAGCTCCGGGGCCAGCCTGGGTGTGGCGCTGGTGGTGCTGGCCGGCGGTGCCGCCGGCGCCGGTTTCCGCACCGCCGGGGGCAGCCGCGCCGGGGAGGTGCTCGCGGCGGCACTCGGCGCGGCGGCGATGTTGACGCTGGTGCTGGTGTTGTCGCGCTGGACCCGCTCGGCGGCGACGCTGCTGCTGATCGGGGTGATGATCGGCGCGGCCAGCACCGCGCTGGTGAGCCTGGCGCTGGTGTACTCCGACCCGCAGCGGGTGCAGCAGTACCTGCTGTGGGGCTTGGGCAGTTTCGCCGCGACCGGCTGGACCGACCTACGGCTGCTGCTGCCGCTGGCGGCCGTCGGGCTGATCACCGCGGCGATGACGATCCGGCCGCTCAACGCCCTGCTGCTCGGTGAGAGTTACGCGGCGACCATGGGCATCAACGTGCACCGCGCCCGCATCGTCACGGTCGCCTCGGCATCACTGCTGGCGGGGGTGACGACCGCGTTCTGCGGGCCGATCGCCTTCCTCGGGCTGGTGGTTCCGCACGTGGCCCGCATCGCCGTGGGCACCTCGGATCACCGGGTGGTGCTGCCGACGGTGATGTTGCTGGGCGCGGTCGCCGCGCTGGCGTGCGGCATCGTCAGCCAGGTCCCGGGCAGCGATCTGGTCATCCCGATCAACGCGGTGACCGCGCTGGTCGGGGCGCCGGTGGTGATCACCGTGCTACTGCGGGCCCGCCGCGGATCGGGGATGCCGTCATGACCCCGGCGGTTCAGCGAGGCTCGACGGAGGAGAGGCGAAGCTGGGACCGCCGCATGTCACCGGCGGTTCAGCGAGGCTCGACGGAGGAGAGGCGAAGCTGGGACCGCCGCATGTCACCGGCGGTTCAGCTGGACGACCTGGCGATCGGCTACCGCAGCCGGCGCCGGTCGACGACGGTGGCCAACGGCTTGAGCGCGCAGGCCCGCCGCGGCGAGCTGACCGTGCTGATCGGGCCCAACGGCGCCGGCAAGTCCACCTTGATCCGCACCCTGGCCGGATTGCAGCCCGCACTCGGTGGCCGCGTGCTGCTGGACGGCGCCGACCTGACCGGCCTGCCCCGCGACGAACTGGCCCGCCGGGTCGCGGTGGTGTTGACCGAGCGGATCGACCCGGGCCTGCTGTCGGCGCGGGCACTGGTCGGCCTCGGCCGTATCCCGCACCTGGGGTTGGGGTCTCGGCTGCGTCCCGCCGACGAGGAGATCGTCGACTGGGCGCTGGCCGCGACCGGTGCCCAGCATCTGGCGTCGCGACCGGCCGTGGAGTTGTCCGACGGTGAATGTCAGCGTGTGCTGACCGCGCGTGCGCTGGCGCAGCAGCCCGGGCTGCTGATCCTCGACGAGCCAACCGCTTTCCTGGACGTGTCGTCGCGGGCCGGGCTGTTCGGGCTGCTGCGCAAACTGGCCCGCGACCAGCAGTTGGCGGTGGTGCTCAGCACCCACGACCTGGAATTGGCGCTGCGGGTGGCCGACCGGGTGTGGCTGCTGGACCCGGCCGGCACCCTGGTCGACACCGTCGGCGAGGAGCTGATGCTGTCCGGGCGCATCGGGGCGATGTTCGACACCGACACACTGCGTTTCGACCCGGGCAGCGGCATGTTCGCGTTCGGCACCGAAGGCGGTGAGCGCCGATCCGCGCGCATCGACGCCGGCGAACCGTTGCGCACCGCGCTGCTGCGGGTGCTGTCGCGGGAGGGCTGGGACAGCGCCGAGCCAGGCGAGAACTGTGAACTTCTCGTCACCGCAACCGATCCCGGCGCGGTCACGCTGCGCTGCGCGACGTCGACCACCCACACCGCGATGCGCGACCTGCCGCAGCGGTTGCGCACGCTGCCCACCGGCCCACACCGCTGCGCACCGGCCGACCGGGTGGTCTCCGCGTTGGCTGAACTGGCGGACGTCAGCCCGTATTTCGCGGTGTCCACCGGGCCGGTCGAAGGCGGCGGCTGGCGCCCGGTGACACAGCTCTATACCGACGAAGATCTGCTCGCTGATGCGGTCGGCACCGTGCGAGACCGGATCGGCGCATCGGATTTTCGGGTGGCCGCCTCGACCTTCTTCCTGGGCTTCGCGGCGCGGCTGTGGTCGATCGGGCTGGGCGCGATCGCCGAGCACGGCCTGTTGTTGGACCTTGACCCCGGTGAGCTCTGGTACTCCGAATCCGGCGGAACGGTGCGGCTGCACCTGGCCAATCCCGTGGCCTGGCAGGGGCCGGACCCGGCGTCTCGGCTCGCCGACATCGTCTTGAGCAGGCACCTGACACCGCTGGCCGCCGCGGTGCGACGGCTCGGTTCGATCTCGGAGAAGCTGCTGTACGGCAATGCCGCCTCCGCCGCGCTGGGCGCCGCCCGTGCGCTGCACCGCCATCACGGTGCACAGCTGGCGGCCGAACCGTGCTGGGAGCTCGCACGAACGGTGTGCGACGACGAACGCCTCACCGACACAATACGTTTCAACGACTCAGGCACCGACTACCGACGCGCCACCTGCTGCCTGTTCTACCGCACGCCCGGCGGCGGGCTGTGCATCGACTGCGCACTCACCCATAAGCCCGAGATTCGCACACCCGATAAGAAGGGATTCACATGACCGAAACCGCCACCGAGATCGTCGCCGATCCCCCGATCGTCGACACCGAAGACCGTGGCCGCGAACAACTGTGGCCGCTGCCCACCGATCAGCAGAGCCTGTTGGATCTGCTGCACCTGTGCTTCGACGAGTACTGGGACGAGATCTGGTTCGGCATCATCATGCAAGGCGCCGCCTGGGAGGTGGCCGCACCGAATGCGCCGCGCAAGATCGCGATGCTCGACGGCTACGCCACCGTCGATTTCGGCCGCTGGCACTTTCACCTGTGCATCGGCAAGCACCGGGCCAGCGGCTCCGAGCTGGGCCGGATCCGCCGCTGCACCCGAGCGGAGCTGTATCGCCGGATCGGCAAGGACGGCAACCCGATGTCGTGGGGAGTGCGCCTGTTCAACGGCCGCGACGAGCAGATGATGACGCTGATGCTGCCCAATCCGTTCCTCACCAACGACCAGCAGATGCGCGAGGAGCCCGAGTGGGGCCAGCTGGAGCTGTGGGACAAGTTGCGCGAGAAGTACCTGGGGCTGGGACCGGACCCGTTGGACCGCAGCGGGGCTCGGATCCGCTGCGGCGGTTAGCAAGGCTCGACGCAGGAGGGCCGAAGCTGGACCGCCGCATCAGGCCCGGCGGTTAGCAAGGCTCGACGCAGGAGAGCCGAAGCTGGACCGCCGCATCAGGCCCAGCGGTTAGGTCTCGTCGGCCGGCCAGGTGTTGGGCATCATCGGGCTGACCGCGCCACCGCCGAATCCGTCGTCGGCCAGCGCGGTCAGCCCGGCCGGGCGGGCGCCCGCCACCCGGTGCAAGCCACCGGCGAAGCCTTGTGCCGCACCGCGATCCGAAGCCGCCACCAGTGCAGGCTCGGGTTCCAGATCCATGTACTCATGGCCGCGGCCTAACATGTCGGCCGTCGACTTGCGCCGCCGCCGCCGGGGCGCGGTCTGCTCGGCCGCCTCGGCTGCTGGGACGTCCACGCTGTCCGGCTTGGGCACCGGCTTCTTGCGGGCACTGGTTCCTGATGCGCGTCGGGCACCCATGTCCAGGCCCCCGACCATGTACATGTAGGCCGGCATGGTGACCGACGGCGGCCCGGCAGGTGTGGGAGGCGGCGCGCCGGGCGGCGGGGTGGGTGCCGCGGCCGGTGCAGGCGCCGGTGCGGGCGTCGGAGCCGGTGCCGGGGCGGGCGCGGGCGCCGGGGCCGGCGGCTGGGCCATCGCCAGCCCGGGTGGCGGGGCGGGTGGCGGCGGCACCGCGGCGGCCGCCGCGAAGTGGTGCGCCAAGCCGCCGATGCCCAGGCCGCCGAGCACCCCGGCCGGGGCCAGCACGCTCGTGGCGGCCAGGGCGGGCAGCAATGCGGGTATCAGTGCCGTCTGGGTGATCAGGTAGTTGAGTGCCTGAATGGTGTTACCGATCGTCGCGCCGACGATCTCGACCATCGCCAGCGGTACCACCAGGCCGAGTCCCTGGGGGTTGAACAGCGCCGTGTACATGATCGCCAGCAGATCGTCGACGATGACGATGGTGGTGAACGCGAAATACGACCCCGGATCCAGGGGCACCGAGAAGATGTACGCCAGGTTTGCCGGGTTGAAATAGCTCAGCGGGTTGCCGGTCCACCCCAGCCACGAGCCGGGCACGCCCCACGGCGGCAACAACGACGATCCGCTCTGCAGGCTCGTGAAGAAATCGGCGAGCGGACCCGAGATGCCGGTGAAGCCGATCTTGTCGAAGAACTCGGTCAACTGCGCATACAGCGGGTACTGACTGCTGTCGGGATACGGCGGGCTGGGGACGAGTCCTTCGAGCCATTTCGCGAAGTCGAGGAACCACTGGGGCGGCTCCGGCGCGGTCGCGTCCGCGCTCCCGGCGGCCTTGAGCACCGGGGGCGCCGGCTCGGTCTGCGGCGATGCCGCCACCGCGGCGGTCGCGGTGGCCTCGTAGGCGGTCATCACGGTGGCAGCCTGCAGCCACATCCGCGCGTAGTCGGCCTCGTTCAGCGCGATCGGAATCGTGTTGACGCCAAAGAAGTTCGTGCCCACCAGCACCGCATGCGTGACATGGTTGGCTACCAGCTCGGCCATCGTCGGCATCGCCGCCAGTGCGCCGCTGTAGGCGGCAGCCGCGGTCTGCTGCTGGGCAGCGGCCGCCGTGGCGTCGGCACCGGCGCGCACCAACCACGCCAGGTAGGGCGCGTTGGCGGCCACGAACGCCTCCGCGGCCGGGCCCTGCCAGGCCCCGGCCTGCACCGCACCCAACAGCGCGGTCAGCTCATCGGCGATCTCGGCGTACTCGACGGCCAAAGCCGTCCACGCCGCCGAAGAGGCCAGCAAGGGACCGGCACCGGGACCGGCGGACAACAACGACGAATGGATCTCAGGAGGCGACGCCATCCAAATAGGCGCGGTCACGTCGACCAGCTCTCTCGGGGTACACCGCCCCGGGTAGCAGGATGCGACGACGTGAGTGTCCTGACTCTCGGATCATCGCTCGCCTCGCCTTCCAACTCCCTGTGGAGCCGTGGCTGTTGAGGGTCGCTCCCCGATCACAGTGGCGGGACCGTGCCGGATTCTCACCGGCTTCCTGCACCGTCGTTGCCTTACCGGCGCATTATCGCACGTTAAGGGGCCAGCTTGCGACGTTCCCGCGTCCAGGTGCCCGGTGTCATCGGTGCCGTCACTTCGCCGAATGCGTCCCCGGCCAGGGCGGTCAGTCCACTGGGGAGCACGTGCTCGGCGCCCGGCGGGTCGGTGTTGTCCGCGCCGGCCACCGCATCCCGGGCATCGTCCAAGTCCATGTACTCATAACCGCGGCCGAGCATGTCGGTCTTCGCCTTGCGGCGCCGCCGGGTCTTGGCCTGCACCTCGGCGGCGGCCGCGGCCGCCGGAACCTCGGCGGCGTCGGGTTCGGGCGCCCTGCGGCGGCGCGCGCTGGTGCCCGCCGCCCGGCGGGCCTGCTGGCCCAGGCCGGCCACCATGTACAGGTAGGACATGCCGTCCACCGGCGACAGCGGCGGCGCGGCTGGCGGCGGCGGTGCAGGCGGTGCACCGGCGGCCGGAGCGGGCGCCGGGGCCGGGGCCGGGGCGGGCGCGGGAGTCGGCGCCGCGGCGGGTGGCGTCGGCGCCACCGTCAGACCGGCGAACGGCGGGACCACCGGAACGACCGGAACCGGCACGGCGTGCAGCGCGGCCAGCCCGGACAGTCCCGCCAGCCCGGCCAGCGGCGCCGCGGCCAGCGGCGCCAACGCGGCGGTCAGCATCGGCAGCATCACCGGGATCAGCACGATCGCCTGCTCCAGCAGCGTCTTGAGCAGGGCGATCACGTCGGTGATGATGGTGCCGATCGCCTCGACCGCGGTGAACAGCAAGGTGGCGGCGATGGTGGCGGGGTTGCCGCTGGCGAACGCCGCGGCCAGGTCGGCGGCGATGAACGCGAAGGTCTGCGACAGATAGGCCGCGAACGACCCGAAGTCCATCGGGTAGCCCAGCGCGAACGCGATGTTGTAGGGGCTGAAGAAGCTGAGCGGGTTGCCCAGCACGGGCAGCCAGGGATCGAAGCCGGCGAACATCGACTGCAGGTAGGGGTTGGCCGCCAGTTCGTTGATCATCGGCTGCAGCACGTTGTTGTAGAAATCGGTGTAGCCGCTGTTCTGCAGCCACTCCATGATGTCGTTCTGCCGATCCGGCGGCAGCTGCGGCTGGCTGGCGGCGCTCGAACTGGCCGATTCGGCTTTGGCTATCTGCGGCGCGGCGACGGCCTGCGGACTCGACGCCACCGCCGCACCGGCGACGGCCTGATAGCTGGCCATCACGGTGGCGGCCTGCAGCCACATCCGGCCGTAATCGGCTTCGTTGAGCGCGATGGGAATGGTGTTGACGCCGAAGAAGTTTGTGGCCACCAGCACCGCGTGCGTGACGTGGTTGGCCGCCAGTTCGGCCATCGTCGGCATCGCCGCCAGCGCGGCGTTGTAGGCCGAGGCCGCGACCTGCTGTTGTGCGGCCATCACCGAACTGTCGGCGGCGGCGTGGATCAGCCAGGCCAGGTACGGGGTGTTGGCCGTCAGGTACGCCTCGGCGGACGGGCCCTGCCACGCCCCGGCCTGCACCGCGCCCAGCAGGGCCGTCAGCTCGTCAGCGATCTCGGCGTACTCGCTGCTCAGCGCGCTCCACGCCGCCGCCGACGCCAGCAGCGGACCGGCGCCGGGCCCGGCCGACAGGAGCGTCGAATGGACTTCGGGGGGAGACGCGATCCAAATCGGCGCGGTCACGTTCGCCAGCTTCCTCGGGGTGCCCGCCCCGAATCGCAGGTCGCGACGACGTGAGTGTCTGGCTCTCGGGCGGGCTTCGCTCCCCCGATCACAGTGGCGGGACCGCTCCGGAATTGAAGCGGCGGCCCCAGCTTCGCTGAACCGCCGGTTCGCACCGGATTCCTACCTCGTCATCGCCTTACCCGGCGAATTCTCGCACGCGCAGCGCGTCAGCATCGGTCGAGTGGGAAATCCCCGACGACGCCGTCGGCGTGTTGGTCGTGGATTTCCCACTCGGCGGGGTGGTCGGCGGGGTGGGCAGCGGTCGGTCCGGTCAGTCCTTGCCGGCGATCACCGCGTTGAGCGTCGGGCTGGGCCGCATCACCGCCGCCGTCAGATCGTGATCCGGCGCGTAGTAGCCGCCGATGTCCACCGCCTTGCCCTGCACCACGGTCAGCTCGTCGAGGATGACGTCCTGGTTCTTCTCCAACCCGTTCGCCACCGCGGCGAAATGCTCGGCCAGCGCGGCGTCCTCGGTCTGCGCGGCGAGCTCCTGCGCCCAGTACTTGGCCAGGAAGAACTGGCTGCCGCGGTTGTCGAGCTCCCCGGTCTTGCGCGACGGGCTCTTGTTGTCGGCCAGCAGCCTGCCGATCGCCGTGTCCAGCGTCTGCCCCAGGATCTTCGCGCCGCGGTTGCCGGTCTTGGCGCCCATGTCGTCGAAGCTGGCGCCCAACGCCAGGAACTCGCCGAGCGAGTCCCACCGCAAGTGGTTCTCCTCCACCAGCTGCTTGACGTGCTTGGGCGCCGAACCGCCGGCGCCGGTCTCATACATGCCGCCGCCGGCCATCAGCGGCACGATCGACAGCATCTTGGCGCTGGTGCCCAGCTCCAGGATCGGGAACAGGTCGGTGAGGTAGTCACGCAGGATGTTGCCGGTCGCGGCGATGGTGTCCTGGCCGCGGATCAGCCGCTCCAGGGTGTAGCGCATCGCCCACACCTGCGGCATGATCTGGATCTCCAGGCCCTCGGTGTCGTGGTCGGCCAGGTAGGCCTTCACCTTCTTGCGCAGCTCGGCCTCGTGCGGACGCTCGGTGTCCAGCCAGAACACCACCGTCATGCCGGAGATCCGCGCGCGCTCCACGGCCAGCTTCACCCAGTCGCGGATGGCGGCGTCGGTGACCGTGCACAGCCGCCAGATGTCACCGGCCTCGACGTTCTGGGTCAGCAGTACCTCACCGGTGTCCAGGTCCACGATGTCGGCGATCCCGGCCTCGGGGACCTCGAAGGTCTTGTCGTGGCTGCCGTATTCCTCGGCCTTCTGTGCCATCAGGCCGACGTTGGGCACGGTGCCCATGGTGGCCGGGTCGAACTGGCCGTGGGTCTTGCAGAAGTTGATCAGCTCCTGGTAGATCCGCGCGAAAGTGGATTCGGGGTTGACCGCCTTGGTGTCCTTGGTCCGCCCGTCGGCGCCGTACATCTTGCCGCCGGCCCGGATCATCGCCGGCATCGAGGCGTCGACGATGACATCCGACGGCGAGTGGAAGTTGGTGATGCCGTTGGCCGAATCCACCATCGCCAGTTCGGGACCCTGCTCGTGGCAGGCGTGCATGTCCTCGATGATCTCTTCGCGCTGGGAGGCCGGCAGCGTCTCGATCTTGTCGTACAGGTCGACCAGGCCGTTGTTGACGTTGACGCCCAGGTCGTCGAAGAGCTTCTGGTGCTTGGCGAATGCGTCCTTATAGAACACCTTGATGGCGTGGCCGAACACGATCGGGTGGCTGACCTTCATCATGGTGGCCTTGACGTGCAGCGAGAACATCACGCCGGTCTTGCGGGCGTCCTCCATCTCCTGTTCGTAGAACTCGCGCAGCGCGCGCACGCTCATGAACATCGAGTCGATGATCATGCCGTCGGACAGCGCAACCTTCTCCTTGAGCACAATCGTCTTGCCGCCCTTGGTTTTCAGCTCCATCTTCACGTCACGGGCGCGGTCCAGCGTCATCGACTTCTCGCCGTGGTAGAAGTCGCCGTGGCGCATGGTGGCCACGTGGGTGCGCGACGCCTGCGACCACTCCCCCATGCTGTGCGGGTGCTTGCGGGCGTACTCCTTGACCGCCTTGGGCGCACGACGGTCGGAGTTTCCTTGGCGCAGAACCGGGTTCACGGCACTGCCCAGACACTTGGCGTAGCGGTCGTGGGTCTGGCGTTCGGCGTCGGTCTTGGGGTCGGCCGGATAGTCCGGCAACGCGAAGCCCTTGCCCTGCAGTTCCTTGATCGCGGCGACCAGCTGCGGCACCGACGCGCTGATGTTGGGCAACTTGATGATCGTGGTGTCGGGAAGTTCGGTCAGCCGCCCGAGTTCGGCCAGGTTGTTGGGCACCCGCTGCTCCTCGGTGAGAACATCGGGGAACTCCGCCAGGATGCGCGCGGCCAGCGAGATGTCACTGGATTTGACGTCGATGCCCGCGGGCTCGGTGAAGGCCTGCACGATCGGCAGGAACGAGTACGTCGCCAGCAGCGGCGCCTCGTCGGTCAGCGTGTAGATGATGGTCGGCTGGTCGGCGCACATGGCTGTTCTCCCGGCGTCAGGGTTCGTATGTCTGTTGTTCCGCGTGGTACACGGCGGCCTCAAGTATCGCGTACCGGCCAACGGCGGCCACCGGCCGGTGAGCAGGTGGCGGCACCTCCGATAGATGCGATAGGCTGCCAAGCGGTCATGAGTGCCAGCGCGAAGCCCCGGCTTGCTGGCCGGCAACCCTCCAACCGCGGTGGGGTGCCCCGGGTGATTGACCGGGTTGAGTAGCCACCGCCGGCTACGCGGCAAGCGCGGGTCCGCCACAACGGGCCCCCCGAGTAGACAGGGGAACCTGATGCGTGCCTCCTTGCGCCGATCAGACCGTTGTTGTCGTCGCTGACACCTCTCCTGCCCCAGCGACAACACTTCTCTTCAGAAAGCATCTATCTATGACCGCCGGTAACAACTGGTCGTTCGAGACCAAGCAGATCCACGTCGGCCACGCCGGTGACCCGGAAACCGGGTCACGCGCCCTGCCGATCTACCAGACCACCTCGTACCTGTTCAGCGACACCGACGAGGCCGCGGCCCGCTTCGCGCTGGCCGAGCCGGGCAACATCTACACCCGGCTGACCAACCCCACCAACGCCGTCATCGAGGAACGCATCGCCGCGCTCGAGGGCGGGGTGGGCGCCACCTTGCTGTCGGCCGGCCAGGCCGCCAGCACGTTCGCGATCTTCAACCTCGCCGGCACCGGCGACCACATCGTGGCCAGCCCGCGACTGTACGGCGGCACCTACAACCTGTTCCGCTACTCGCTGCCCAAGCTGGGCATCGAGGTCAGCTTCGTCGAGGACCCCGACAACCTGGAGTCCTGGGCCGCGGCGGTCCAGCCGAACACCAAGGCGTTCTACGCCGAGAGCATCTCCAACCCCAAGATCGACATCCTCGACACCCCGGGTGTCTCGGCGGTGGCGCACGAGCACGGCGTGCCGCTGATCGTCGACAACACCATCGCCACCCCGTACCTGATCCAGCCGATCAGCCAGGGCGCCGACATCGTGGTGCACTCGGCCACCAAGTACCTGGGCGGCCACGGCACCGCGATCGCCGGCGTGATCGTCGACGGCGGCAACTTCGACTGGACCCAGGGTCGCCACCCCGGGTTCACCACCCCCGACCCCAGCTACAACGGCCTGGTCTACGCCGACCTGGGCCCGCCGGCCTACGCGATCAAGATCCGTGCCCAGCTGATGCGCGACTACGGGTCGGTGGCCTCGCCGTTCAACGCCTTCCTGATCGCCCAGGGCCTGGAAACGCTGAGCCTGCGGGTCGAGCGTCACGTCGCCAACGCCCAGCGGGTCGCGGAATTCCTGGCCGCCCGCGACGACGTGCTGAGCGTCAACTACGCCGGGCTGCCCAGCTCACCGTGGTACGAGCGGGCCCAGCAGCTCGCCCCGAAGGGGGTCGGCGGGGTGCTCTCGTTCGAGGTGGCCGGCGGTATCGAGGCCGGCAAGGCATTCGTCAACGCGCTGCAGCTGCACAGCCACGTCGCCAACATCGGTGACGTGCGCTCGCTGGTGATCCACCCCGCGTCCACCACCCACAGCCAGCTCTCCGGAGACGAATTGCTGTCCACCGGCGTCACCCCGGGCCTGGTCCGGCTGGCGGTCGGCATCGAAGGCATCGATGACATCTTGGCCGACCTGGAACTCGGGTTCGCCGCAGCCGCAACACAGCTCGGCGAATCGTCTGCGCTGGCGGCTCGTTGAGGCGGTTGTCAAAGAGGCCACGGTGACGATTTCGGAATTCTCGACCCACGTGCTGCCCGCCGAGGGAGAGACCGGCACGGTCGGCATCGGCCCGCTGCGCTTGGAGAGCGGAGCGGTGCTCGATGACGTCCATATCGCCGTGCAGCGCTGGGGCAAGCTGTCGCCGCGTCGCGACAACGTCGTCATGGTGCTGCACGCGCTGACCGGGGACTCCCATGTCACCGGGCCGGCCGGGCCCGGACATCCCACCGCGGGCTGGTGGGACGGGATCGTCGGGCCCGGCGCCCCGATCGACACCTCCCGCTGGTGCGCGGTGGCCACCAACGCCCTGGGCGGCTGCCGCGGATCGACCGGCCCGGGTTCGCTGGCCCGCGACGGGAAACCCTGGGGCTCACGGTTTCCCGCCATCTCGATTCGCGATCAGGTGGAAGCCGACATCGCCGCCCTGGCCGCGCTCGGCATCACCGAGGTGGCCGCGGTGGTGGGCGGTTCGATGGGCGGCGCCCGCGGGCTGGAGTGGATGATCGGCCACCCGGACCGGGTGCGCGCCGGCCTGCTGCTGGCCGTCGGCGCCCGGGCGACCGCCGACCAGATCGGCACCCAGAGCACCCAGATCGCCGCGATCAAGGCCGACCCGGACTGGTGCGGCGGCGACTACCACGGCACCGGCCGCAGTCCCGAGAGCGGGCTGGCGATCGCCCGGCGCATCGCGCACCTGACCTACCGCGGCGAGGCCGAACTCGACCGGCGATTCGGCAACAGAGCGCAGGCCGAGGAAGACCCAGCGGACCCGCGTTACGCGGTGGAGAGCTACCTGGGCCACCAGGGCGGCAAGCTGGTGGCGCGGTTCGACGCCGGCAGTTACGTCACGCTGACCGAATCGCTGTCCGGCTTCGACGTGGGCCGCGGCAGGGGCGGGGTCGCCGCCGCCCTGCGCGACTGCCCGGTACCGGCCGTGGTCGCCGGGATCACCTCCGACCGGCTGTATCCGCTGCGCCTGCAGGCCGAGCTGGCCGAGCTGCTACCCGGCTGCGCGCGCCTGCAAGTGGTCGAGTCCGACTACGGCCACGACGGCTTCCTGCTGGAGACCGACCGCGTCGGAGAATTGATCCGCCAGACCCTGGACTTGGCGGACTCGGCGGGGGTGCACCGGCGGTGAACCGGTCGCGGCAGCCCCGGCACGATCGATCGCTGTCGTTCGGCTCGCAGGCGGCCGCCTACGAACGGGGCCGCCCGTCCTACCCGCCGGAGGCGATCGACTGGCTGCTGCCACCGGACGCCGCCGACGTGCTGGATCTGGGTGCCGGCACCGGCAAGCTCACCACCCGGCTGGTCGAGCGCGGCCTGAACGTGGTGGCCGTCGACCCGATCGCCGAGATGCTCGAAGTGCTGCAGACCTCGCTGCCGCAGACCCCGGCCCTGCTGGGCACCGCCGAGCAGATCCCGCTGCCCGATGACAGCGTCGACGCCGTGCTGGTGGCGCAGGCCTGGCACTGGTTCGACCCGGCACGGGCCATCCCCGAGCTGATCCGGGTGCTGCGCCCGGGCGGCCGGCTGGGCCTGGTGTGGAACACCCGCGACGAGCGGCTGGGCTGGGTCAAGGAACTCGGCGAGATCATCGGCCGCGAAGACGCCCGCGACGCCGTCGACGGCGGCGTGACACTGCCGGCGCCGTTCGGTGCGATCGAACACCACCAGCTGGAGTGGACCAACTACCTGACTCCCCAGGCGCTGATCGACCTGGTCGCCTCCCGCAGCTACTGCATCACCTCACCGGACGCAGTGCGCACCAAGACGCTGGATCAGGTCCGCCACCTGCTGGCCACCCATCCGGCGCTGGTCGGTTCGACCGGGCTGGCGCTGCCCTACATCACGGTGTGCGTGCGGGCCACGCTGGACCCGTCGTAGGCAAACCGTGACCCGGCCGACTCGTCGGCGTTATCCCTTTGATGCAGAATTTCAACCACCAGTCCCCGTGCCGCTCGGCGCCGGGCAGATAGACGGGGGAGATAATGCGACGCTTCGTGGCCCTGACCGGCCTGGGGATATGTGCCGGCCTGATCGGCGCCGCGGCGCCGGCGCAGGCGAGTCCGATCGACACCTCGTTCTTGTCCGATCTTGCCGGGGCGGGCGTGCCCGTCGGTGACCCGGCCGCGACCGCGGAGCTGGGCCAGTCCGTCTGCCCGATGCTGACCGAGCCGGCCGGCACCGCGGCCTCGGTGGCCTCCCCGGTCACCGCACTGGGCGGCGGGCCCGCCATGTCGCCGGAGATGGCGCAGCTGTTCACCGAGATCGCGGTGCAGGCCTATTGCCCGCAGATGCTGGCGCAGCTGGCCAGCGGCCAGCTTCCGGAACTGCCGCAGATCCCGGGGATGTCGGTCGGCATCCCCGGTCTGACCGGGGGCATCCCGGCGATTCCGGCGATTCCGGTCATCCCCGCCGCCTAACTGGTTCCCAGCGGGTCGACGGTCGCGGCGATATAGACCATCGCCGTGGCGGCCGTCGTCATCGTCGCGAAGTCCAGTCCCCGGTCCCGCAGCACCAGCAGCCCGGCCCGCTCCTCGGACAACACCAGCCGCAGCGCGGCGGCCACCGCGGTGCCGATCCCGATCAGCAGGGCGCCGCGACGCCAGAAGTTCGCGCCGGCCAACACGAACGCCGCCACGAAGATCAGCCCGACCAGCATGATCGGCCACTGGGCGGCGACCAGCCGGCGGACGTCCGCGCGCGTCACAGTCCGCTCTCGACCCGCTCGACGACGTTGGTCAGCAGGAAGGCCCGGGTCAGCGGGCCGACCCCGCCGGGGTTGGGCGACACGTGACCGGCCACCTCCCACACGTCCGGATGCACGTCGCCGACCAGTCCGGCATCGGTGCGGCTGACGCCGACGTCGACGACGGCCGCCCCGGGACGCACCATGTCCGCGGTGAGCAGATGCGGCACCCCGACACCGGCGACGATGATGTCGGCCTGGCGAGTGAGCTCCGGCAGGTTGCGGGTTCCGGTGTGACACAACGTCACCGTGGCGTTCTCCGACCGGCGGGTCAGCAGCAGGCCCAGCGGGCGCCCGACGGTCACCCCGCGGCCGATCACCACCACGTGGGCGCCGGCGATCGGCACGTCGTAGCGGCGCAGCAGGTGCACGATCCCGCGCGGCGTGCACGGCAGCGCCGCCGGGGTTCCCAGCACCAGCCGGCCCAGGTTCGTCGGGTGCAGCCCGTCGGCGTCCTTGGCCGGGTCGACGCGTTCCAGCGCGGCGTTCTCGTCGAGATGGCGGGGCAGCGGCAGCTGCACGATGTAACCGGTGCACTCCGGGTTGGCGTTGAGCTCGTCGATGGTGTCGTCGAGCTGCGCCGCGCTGACGTCGGCCGGCAGGTCGCGGCGGAGCGAGGTGATGCCGACCTTGGCGCAGTCGGCGTGCTTGCCGCGCACGTAGGCGTGCGAGCCCGGGTCGTCGCCGACCAAAATGGTGCCCAGCCCCGGAATGCGGCCCGCCCGGGCGAGGTTGTCCACCCGGGCTTTGAGGTCGACGAAGATCTCGTCGCGCGTGGCCTTGCCGTCCAACGTGATCGCACCCACGCCGGACATTGTGACATTCCCCGCCGGATCCGACGTCACCGTCGGGGTTAAGCTCCGGGAATGCCTGCTGCTCCCGACGTCTTCAGTCCGGCCAAGCTCGGCCCGATCACGCTGCGCAATCGGGTCATCAAGGCCGCCACCTTCGAGAACCGCACCCCCGACGCGCTGGTCTCCGACGACCTGATCACCTACCACCGGCTGCCGGCCGCCGGCGGGGTGGGCATGACCACCGTCGCCTACTGCGCGGTCTCCCGCGGCGGCCGCACCTCCGACGACGGACTGTGGATGCGCCCGGAGGCCCTGCCCGGGCTGCGCCGGCTCACCGAGGCCGTACACGCCGAGGGTGCGGCGGTCAGCGCGCAGATCGGCCACGCCGGCCCGGTCGCCGACGCCCGCTCCAACAAGGCCCGCGCGCTGGCGCCGGTACGGTTCTTCAACCCGATCGGCATGAGGTTCGCCAAGAAGGCCACCCGCGACGACATCGACGCAGTCATCGCCCAGCACGCCGACGCCGCCCGCTGCGCCGTCGACGCCGGCTTCGACGCCGTCGAGATCCACCTCGGTCACAACTATCTGGCCAGCTCGTTCCTGTCGCCGCTGATCAACCGCCGCTCCGACGAGTTCGGCGGCTCGCTGGGCAACCGGGCCAAGGTGGCCCGCGGAATCGTGCAGGCGGTCCGCCAGGCCGTCGAGAAGGACGGCGCCGGCCAGATCGCCGTGACGGCGAAGCTCAACATGTCCGACGGGGTGCGCGGCGGCATCAGCCTGGACGAGTCGCTGACCACCGCCAAGTGGCTGCAGGACGACGGCGGCCTGGACGCCCTCGAGCTGACCGCCGGCAGCTCGCTGGTCAACCCGATGTACCTGTTCCGCGGGCATGCCCCGGTCAAGGAGTTCGCGAACGTCTTCCCGCCCCCGTTGCGCTGGGGCATGCGGATGACGGGCAACAAGTTCCTGCGCGAGTACCCGTACCACGACGCCTATCTGCTGGACGACGCCCGGCTGTTCCGCGCCGAGCTGTCGCTGCCGCTGATCCTGTTGGGGGGCATCACCAACCGAGAGACCATGGATCAGGCGATGGCCGAGGGCTTCGAGTTCGTCGCGATGGCCCGGGCGCTGCTGGCCGAACCGGACCTGGTCAACCGGATCGCGGCCGAGCCGGCGACGGTGTCGGAATGCATCCACTGCAACCAGTGCATGCCCACGATCTATGAGCGCACCCACTGCGTTGTCACCGGCGCCCCGGACGTCCTGCGCTGAGGATCCGCGCCGACTCGCGGCGCGCGGACCGGCGGTCACTTCTGTCCGCCCGATACAGTTGATCCGATGAGTCACCCTGCTCCGCCGGTGCTGACCGTGCGCTATGACGGGTCGCAAGGCACATTCTCCGCAGGCCACGACGTGGTCATCGGGCGTGACCTGCGCGCCGACATCCGTATCCCGCATCCACTGGTCTCCCGCGCGCACCTGCTGCTGCGCTTCGAGCAGGGCAGATGGCTCGGAATCGACAACGGCTCGCTGAACGGCATTTACGTCAACGGCCAGCGGGTGCCGATGGTCGACATCCGCGACGGCCAGTGTGTCAACCTGGGCAACCCGGACGGCCCGCGACTGTCCTTCGAGGTCGGGCGGCACCAGGGCCAGGCCGGCAGGCCGCCGCAGACCGTCTCGATCCAGGTGCCGCAGCCGGGCCAGCCAGGAATCGCACGCCCGGGCCGGCCGCCGCAGCAACCCCCGGGCCGGCCCGCCGCGCCGGTGCCCCCCGAACCGGCGCACTACCCGGATCCGCGCTCGGCCGGACACCCCGGCATCCAGCAGCCGCTGCGGCCCGGCCCGCCGCCGTATCAGCCCCCGCCGCTGACCCACCGGCAACCGGCATACCCGGGGGCCGGTCCATCCGGCGACGCGGCCCTGCGCCAGAGTTTCGCGCCACCCGCGCCCGCCGAGCCGTTGCCACCGCGGCAACCGTCCACCCGGATGGCCCCGGTGGCCGCGAAGCCACCGGAGGTCGGCAACCTCGCCACCCGGATGATCGACATCCTGCGGCCCGGATCCGCCTCGCCGCCGGATGCGCCCGCCGGGGCGTTGACCATCGGGCGCGCCACCGACAACGACATCGTCATCTCCGATGTGCTGGCCTCCCGGCACCACGCCATGCTGATCCCGACTCCGCTGGGCACCGAGATCCGCGACAGCCGAAGCATCAACGGCACGTTCGTCAACGGTGTCCGGATCGGCTCGGCGATCCTCACCGAGGGCGACCTGGTCACGATCGGCAACGTCGACCTGGAATTCCACGGCGGCAGCCTGGTACGCCGCACCGAGACCGCGACGGGCAGTGGCGGGCTCGAAGTTCGGGACGTCTGCTTCGACGTCGAGGGCGGCAAGCGGCTGCTCAACAACATCTCGCTGACCGCCCGGCCGGGCACATTGACCGCGATCATCGGCGGCTCCGGCGCCGGCAAGACCACGCTGGCCCGGCTGATCGCCGGCTACACCCGGCCCAGCTCCGGCTCCGTGCTGTTCGAGGGCCACAACATCCACGCCGACTACGCCTCGCTGCGCAGCCGGGTCGGGATGGTCCCGCAGGACGATGTGGTGCACCGCCAGTTGACGGTGAACCAGGCGCTGGGCTACGCCGCCGAGCTACGGCTGCCGCCCGACAGCAGCCAGGCCGATCGCGATCAGGCCGTCGCGGAGGTACTCGAGGAACTCGAGATGACCAAGCACGCCGAGACCCGGGTGGACAAGCTCTCCGGCGGCCAGCGCAAACGCGCCTCGGTGGCGTTGGAGCTGCTGACCGGGCCGTCGCTGTTGCTGCTCGACGAACCGACGTCAGGTCTGGACCCGGCACTGGACCGTCAGGTCATGCTGATGCTGCGCGGTCTCGCCGACGCCGGACGCGTGGTGCTGGTGGTCACCCACTCGGTGGCCTACCTCGATGTCTGCGACCAGATCCTGCTGTTGGCCCCCGGCGGCAAGACGGCATTCATCGGCCCGCCCGACCAGGTGGACACCGCCCTGGGAACCCGCAACTGGGCCGACATCTTCGCCAACGTGGGCGCCGATCCCGACGAAGCCAACCGGCGCTTTCTGGAGCGCGAAGGGGGCCAGCGGTCCTCGGTGGCGCTGGCCGAGACACCCCCCGCCGACCTCGGCAAACCGGCGGCCACCAGTCTGCTCAAACAACTGTCGACGATCGCGCGCCGCCAGGTCCGGCTGATCGTCTCCGACCGTGGCTACTCGATATTTCTGGCCTTGCTGCCGTTCATCGTCGGGATCTTGTCGTTGACCGTCGAGGGCGACCACGGGCTGGGCATACCCGGGCCCGATGCCCCCACCGAACCGCGATACATCATGGTGCTGCTCAATATCGGCGCCGTGTTCATGGGTACCGCGCTGACCATCCGCGACCTGATCGGCGAACGCCCGATCTTCCGAAGAGAGCAGGCCGTCGGACTGTCGACGGTCGCCTACCTGCTCGCCAAGGTCGCGGTGTTCTGCGTGTTCGCCACCGTCCAAGCCGCGATCGCCACCACCATCGTGGTGCTGGGCAAGGGCGGCCCGGCGCGCGACGCGGTGCTGTTCGGCAACGTGAACTTCGAGCTGTTCCTCGGGGTGGCCGGCACCTGCGTGGCCTCGGCGATTCTCGGCTTGGCGCTGTCGGCGTTCGCCCAGTCCAACGAGCAGATCATGCCGATGCTGGTGGTGTCGATCATGTCGCAGCTGGTGCTGTCCAGCGGCATGATCCCGGTCGGCGGCCGGACCGGTCTCGACCAGATGTCCTGGCTGACGCCGGCGCGCTGGGGGTACGCGGCCGGCGGGTCGACCGTCGACTTCAACACCTTGATGAACGCCCCGCAGATTCCCAAGGACCGGCTGTGGGACCACACCCGGGGCATCTGGCTGCTCGACATGGCGATGCTGGCAGTGCTGTCGGTCTGCTACGCCGTGGTGGTGTGGTGGAAGATCCGGCTCAAGCGCTGAGCCGGTTTCACCCCGGGCGGCACCCGCTCAGCCCTGGGCGGGCGCCAGCGCCGACAGCGCGTATTCGCTGATCGCGATGAGCGCATCGCGGGCGGACCGTTGGTCGCGCGCATCGACGGTGATCACCGGGATGTGATCGGGCAACGCCAGTGCTTTGCGCACCGCGGCGACCGGATAGCGCGGGGCGCCGTCGAACTCGTTGATCGCGATCAGGAACGGCAGGTTGCGGTGCTCGAAGAAGTCGACGGCGGCGAAGCTGTCCTGCAACCGCCGGCAGTCGGCCAGGATGATCGCGCCGATGGCGCCGCGAACCAGGTCGTCCCACATGAACCAGAACCGGCGCTGCCCCGGCGTGCCGAACAGGTACAGCACCAGGTCGTCGGCCAAGGTGATGCGGCCGAAGTCCATCGCCACCGTGGTGGTCCGCTTCTCCGGGGTGGCGTCGAGCGTGTCGACGGCCGCCGAGGCGTCGGTGACCAGTGCCTCGGTGCGCAGCGGCATGATCTCCGAGACCGTGCCGACGAATGTGGTCTTGCCGACCCCGAACCCCCCGGCGATGACGATCTTCGTCGACGCTGACTCCCTTGGGCGGATCGGACTAGCCGAGCGCTCGTAGGCCACGAAGCGTCCTTCCTATCAGTTCTCGTCGTTCGTCCCGGGTGGAAGCCTCGCTCAGCGTGCGACGCACCCGAAGGTATCCCGACGTGACCAGATCCCCCACCAGAACCCGTGCCACACCCACCGGCAGGTCCAGCCGAGCAGCGATCTCGGCAACCGACGGGCCGGTCTGACACAGTTCGACGATACGGCCGCGCGGATCACCGGCCGGCCACTGGTTGGGTTGCGCCGGGCGCACCGTCTGCACCGGGGCCTCCAGCGGCAGGTTGACCTCGGTGTGGGTGCGGCCCGCGGTCAGCGTGTACGGGCGCACCAGGCTGGCCTCGGTTTCCGGGGCCTGGTGGACCTCCGGCGAGCCGGGCAGGTCCCTCACCGGACCCTCACGACCGGCCGCCCGGCGACGGCGCCGCGGACCGGCGCGCCGACTGCACCACCGCGCCGACCCGCTCCACCAGGACCGCCATCTCGTAGCCGACCTGGCCGATGTCGCAGGAGGCGCTCGCCAATGTCGCCAGGTGCGAGCCGTCGCCGACCCGCATCAGCAGCAGGTAACCGTGCTCCATCTCCACCACCGACTGCAGCACCCGGCCACCCTCGAACAACTGCGCCGCCCCGGTGGCCAGGCTGGCCAATCCCGACGCCACAGCGGCCAGCTGATCGGCGCGTTCCTTGGGCAGGTGCTCGCTGGCCGCGACCGTCAGTCCGTCGACCGACACCAAGACCGCGTGCGACACCCCGGGAACGTCGCGGGCGAAGTTGGTCACCAGCCAGTCCAGCGAGCCTTCGGGAGCGCGCCGCTGGTCACTGTGATCGCTGGGAAAAGTCATTGCTGGTTCTGTCCCTGGTCGGTGTCCAAGTCGTTTTCGAAGTCGTGTTCGAAGTTGCTTTCCCGGGCGTGCGATCTCGCGGCGCGCACCCCGCCGAAGTGGCTGCTGATCGAGGAGCGGATCGCCGCGGGATCCCGTTCCGGCGCCTCGCGGGCCGGCCCGCCGTTGGATGCTACCGGTTCGCCGGTGTCGTCCAGCCGCTGCGCCGGAGGGCCCGAACCCGCCGGCGGCGGCTCGGCTTCGGCCGAGCCGGGCACCAGCCGGGCGCCGGGTTCGCGGACCGGCAGGCCGTGCTCGGTGTGGGCGGCGACCGGCATGTTCTCCACCTCGGCGGCCACCGACCAGCCACGATCCCACACCGACTGCCAGTCCAGGTCGGCGCGCAGACCCGGCTCGTAGGGATCGTTGCCCAGCGACTCCGAAAGCATCCGTTGATAGATCGTGTCGGTGTCGCTGCCGGTGTTGCGGCCGGCGTCCCCGGTGGCGCCGCGAACCCGGGCCCGCGCGCCGAAGTATGCCGAAGTGTCTGCCGGAGAAGACTTTTCGATCACCGGCTCGGGTTCGGCGAAAGCGTCCTCGGCCGGTTCCCGAAGTCGGTCTGCGGCCTGCTCGTCGGCCTCCCACCAGGGTTGCGGCAGTTCGCGGCGCTCCCGGCCGGCCTCGTCCTCGGCCGGTGGCCGCACCGGCGACCCGGCGGGCATCCCGGTGATGCCACTGGACCCCGGGGTGCGTCGCGGCAGCAGCGAAACGACGGGACCGGGACCGGACTCCGGCGAGTCCTCGTACGGCTCGTGCGCCTCGTACCGCTCATGCGCCCCGGCGGGCTCATACGTCTCAGAGAGCTGGGGCTCGTCGGGCTGGTAGTGCTCGTACGCCTCGGGGTGGCTCGGGCCGGCGTGGTACGGCGGCGGAGCCGGCTCCTCGGTCTCCCGGTAGCTCAGCAGGTGCGGCGGCAGGTACACCTCGGCGGTGATACCGCGCGACCCCTGCGACGCGGGGAACAACCGGACCTCGATCCCGTGCCGGTGGGCCAGCCGGGAGATCACGAACAGACCCATGTGGCGGGCGTTCTCCGGGCTGAACTCGCCGCCGGCCGCCAGCCGCATGTTGGCCATCCGCAGATCGGAGTCGGTCATGCCCAAACCGACGTCGACGACCTCGACCACCACTCCGCCGTCGTTCTCGAGTCCGGCGACCACCCGCACCGGCTCGGTGGGCGCCGAATAACGCAGCGCATTGTCGATCAACTCCGCGAGCAGGTGCACACAGTCGGCCGCCGCGGCGCCGATCACCGTGACGTCGGGCACCAACACGGTCCGCACCCGCTGATAACCCTCCACCTCCGAGGCGGCGGCACTGATCAGCGTCGCCAGCGGGGTCGCCCGTCCCCGCTCGTGCGGCACCCGCGCCCCCGCCAGCACCAACAGGTTCGCGCCGTTGCGCCGCATCCGCGCGGCGAGGTGGTCCAGCCGGAACAGACTCTCCAGCCGGTCCGGGTCGTCCTCGTTGCGCTCCAACCGGTCGATGAGCGCCAACTGCTGGTCGACCAGGGACCGGTTACGCCGCGACATCGTCTCGAACATCTCGTTGACCAGCCGGCGCAGCCGGGCCTCGTCACCGGCCAACAGCAGCGCCTGCGCGTGCAGCTCGTCGACGGCGTGGGCGACCTGACCGACTTCCTCGGTGGTGTAGACCGGCAACGGGGCGGGTTCGCGTTCGTCACCGGCACGCACCCGCGCGATCTCGTGTTCGAGGTCGGAGTGGGCGACCCGCAGCGCGCTGTTTCGCAGCGTGCGCAGCGGCCGCACCAGCGAGCGCGCTACCAGCCACACCGCCAGCAGCGTGGCGATGGTCGCGGCCAGCACCAGTGCGATGTCACGGATGGCGGCGGCGCGGCGATCGGCGGCGCGCTCCTCCACCGCCCTGGTCACCGCCCCGGTGTTCTCGGCGATCAGCCGTGCGGCGATCTGGTCGGTGGTGCGGATCGAGTCCCGCAGCACCGGGTTGTTGGGCAGCACCTGTTCCGGATCGGACATGATCGCCATCCGGGTCACCAGCTGCTGCTGCAGGGCCTTGGCGTCCGGGGAGTCGACACCGAGTACCTCGGTCATCCCGAACAGCGTGGAGGGCTCGGTGCCGGCCAGCGTCATCATCGAGCTGCGCAGTTCCGGGTCGGGAACCTCGCCGCCCCGGTTGACCAACAGTTCCTGCATCATCATCTGACCGCGGGCGCCGACGGCGCGGCTCAGGCCCTCGGTCTGCGCCCGGATCCGTTCACTGTCCAGCCGAACCGAGCCGTTGATGGCGTCCTCGGCGGTCAGCAGGATCGGCGCGTAGCCGGTCACCTCCTCGCGCAGCCCCAAACCGGCGGTCGACACCGCGTCCAGCAGGCCCTGGCCCCGCTCGATGAGCGTGCCCACCCCGGAGCGAACGTCGGTCGCGACGTCGGTGTGCGACAGCCGCGACTGGAGTTCGTACATCCGGTTCTCGAAGTTCTTCCGGGCGCCCTCGGCGTCGCCGTCGGAGGAGGCTGCCACCAGCGCGTCGCCCAGCGCCGACATGTAATTGGTGATCGCCGGGATCATCTCGGCGCGGTCGGCGACCAGCCGCAGCCGGTTGGCCTCCGACAGCGCACCGGAGATACGCAGCCCGCCGAAGACACCGGCCAGCAGCATCGGCAGCAGCGCGATCGCCAGCACCTTCCATCGCACCGGCCAGTTGCGCACCGACCACCGCGACGGACGTTTCACCGCCGCTGCAGCGGATTCGTTCTCACGGTCGGCCAGGCCGTCGAGGGCGGGATCCACCTCGTCCGGGTGGTCGAAGAGCGTCACTGCTCGGCGGCCGGTTCGCCGACCGCTCGGCTGAAATTCACCGTTTGCGCCTTCATTCATCGCAAGCTTCCGGCACATCGCACCCGCTGAACCGACAGCGGCGTGAGACCGCGCCTTGATCTGGGCCGACTTCAGTCGGCAATTCGACGAGTATGACAGTCTGCGTGTGCCATCACCATAGCCTTAACCGAAAAGGCACAGCTCCCGAGACGGTTCCGTGTCCCGCGAACGCCGCCGGCTGGTGGTGCTGCTCCACTGCCCCGAACAGCGTTGTCGACGACGTGTCGGTGAGCTGATGGACAATCGGGGCATGACACGGCTGAGTCGGATTGTGCTGGCGGTGGTCGCTGCGGCCGGCGCGGGACTGCTGGGCCTCACGGCCCCGGCGCGGGCCGAACCGGGCTACGGGCAGGACTGCATCCTGCCCGGTGTCAACGAGTGCCGGCTGATGCCGGAGGGCAACCGGCCCCATGATGTGCAGCGGTGGTGCCCCGGCGGTCAGGGCTGGGTGAACGTCTTCACCCCGTGCCGGGACTACTACGGGCCGTATTCGTGAGCGGTCGCTAGACCTGGAGACGGACGCGCCGACGTATCCGGTTTGCCACGCTGACGTGCCACCATCAGTTGTGTTCAAAGTGTTGTTCCACTCACCGCGCATCCCGCCCAATACCGGCAACGCGATCCGGATGGTGGCGGCCACCGGCGCGGAGCTGCATCTGGTGGAGCCGCTGGGCTTCGATCTGTCCGAACCCAAACTGCGCCGCGCCGGGCTGGACTATCACGACCTGGCGGCGGTCACCGTGCACGCGTCGTTACCCGACGCCTGGGCGGCGCTGATGCCGGCACGGGTGTTCGCCTTCACCTCGCACGCCGACACCTCGTTCGCCGACGTGTGCTACCGGGCCGGTGATGTGCTGATGTTCGGCCCGGAGCCCGACGGGCTGGACGCGGCGACGCTGGCCGACCCGCACATCACCGGGCAGGTGCGTATCCCGATGCTGGCCGGCCGGCGCTCGTTGAACCTGTCCAATGCCGCCGCGGTCGCGGCCTATGAGGCGTGGCGCCAGCACGGCTTCCCCGGCGGGGTGTGAGGCGAACGGCGTGCGATCACCACGTGTCCCAGTGCGCCACCTGCTCGGCCGGTAGCCGCTTGGCCGGTTTGAAGTCGGTGCCCTTGGTGTAGGCGATCGGAAACAACCCGCCCTGGCTGTACTTGTCGTGCGGGATGCCGAGAACGTCGGCGGCCTGCTTCTCGCCGTCCTCGAGCAGGTGCAGCGTCGTCCAGCAGGAGCCCAGCCCGCGGTTGCGCAACGCCAGGCAGTAGCTCCACGCGGCCGGGAACAGCGACGCCCAGAATGACGCGCTGAGCCCCAGCGGCGCGTTCTCCACCCGGCCCTCCAGGCACGGGATCATCAGCACCGGCACGTCCTGCATGTTCTCCATCAGGTACCTGGCCGAGTCACTGACGAATTCCATCCGCTCGCCGCGCACATCACCCTCGCCGTAGTCGGGCTTCATCCGGTCCAGGTAAGGCAGGGCGTTGGCGCGATAGATATCGGCGATCGCCTGCTTGCGGACCGGGTCGGTGACGAACATCCACTGCCAGCCCTGGGCGTTCGAGCCGGTGGGTGCCTGCAGGGCGATCTCCAGGCATTCCATCAGCACCTCGCGCGGAACCGGTTTGTCGAGGTCCAGTCGCTTGCGGACGGATCGGGTGGTGGTCAGGACTTCGTCCGCGGACAAGTTGAGGTTCATCTGTGCAGGCTAGCTGCTAATTCTGCTGGAGTTTCAGACCGCGCGTGATCGCCGTGGTACCGGCCTTCATCAGCAGGCGTTTGACCCGCATGGCGCCCGCTCCAGCGGTGGCGGCAAGGATCGAACGATCTGACGGGACGAAATCAAGCGGATCGCCCTCGCGGAGTTCCCCGCTTCGGATAACCGTTCCGTAGACGCCGAGGCAGTGATTGGTGTGGGCGGCGATGCTGCGGGTGATCTGCCGGTCGCGGCGCAACTCCGGCTGGGCGTGCGACGGCATCACGCAGCGGACGGTGGGCAGCAGTGGTTTGAGGGCGGCCAGCGGCGCGTGCAATGTGCCTCCGCACCAGTCGGTCTCCGGATGGTCGGAAGTCCCGGAAGTGCTAGCCGCGTCCACCAAGATCGTGGGGCGAAAGCGCCGAACGTCGAAGTCGGAACCCGGGGTCAGCCCGGTCATCGTGCGCAGGGTCTGCTCGGTGATCACGTGCACCGGATAGGCATCGACATAGCTGCCGACCGGGGTGATGTAGCGGCTCAGCTCGGCGAGTTTCTTGACCGGAAACATCGACAGATCCGGGAGTGGTTCGCCGGCGTCGAGACCGAAGTAGTTGTGCAGATCGGCCGCGCTGGCCATCTGCCCGCGATACTGATCGCGATCCTCGATCGGTGGCAGCGGCCGCAGTTCGACGTCTCGGTCGAGGTACGACGACAGCGCGGCGTGGACTTCCGGATCGGAACTGGAGATCTCGCTGCCGTCGGGGAATCCGATAAGCACCTCCGGCGCGTGGCCGGGGCCGGCTTCCGGTGGCGGCGGCAGCGCATACCGCGCTGTGCACAACAACAGCCCCGCCAGGCGCTTGGCGCTGGTGGTCGCATTCTTCTCCAGGTCGCGGACCGCCCACGTCCGGTCCGCGTGGAGGCCCAGTTTGCCGACCCCGGCGGTGCTGACGCGCTGTCCGCCCATGGATTTCACCGGGTAGCGCCAAATTCCGCTGATTCGACCGACCGCATGCATACTCTGCAGAGCCTAATCGGCCGGCGCGGGACAGCCCGGCGTCACCGGAAGTCCCGAGAGCGCGACCCCACCGCCAACTCGAGGGCGCCCAGTCGCTCGGCCAGCACGGTGATCGCCCCGCTGGCGTTCTGCACCCGCCCGCGGATCAGCAGTGCCGTGGCGGTCTGCGCCAGCCGGCGATGCCGCGTCCACACCCCCGGCGTGCACAACACGTTGACCATCCCGGTCTCGTCCTCGAGGTTGACAAACGTCACCCCGCGCGCGGTCGACGGCCGCTGCCGGTGCGTCACCGCGCCGGCCACCAGCACCCGGGTGCCGTCGGGGACGCCTGCCAGCCGGGTGGCCGGGATGACTCCGATCGCGTCGAGGTCGGCGCGCAGGAACTGGGTCGGGAAGCTGTCCGGCGAGACCCCGGTGGCCCATACGTCGGCGGCCGACAGCTCGATCTCGCTCATGCCGGGCAGTTCCGGAGTGTGCCCATCGCAGCCGGACACTCCCACCCCGGGCAACCGGTCCGGCCGTTGTCCCGCTGCCGAGCCGGCCGCCCACAGCGCCTCGCGGCGCGACATGCCGAATCCGCCGAACGCCCCGGCGGTCGCCAACGCTTCGGCCTGCGGCGTCGAAAGTTGCACCCGAGCAGTCAGATCCAGCATCGACGCGAACGGGCCATGGGCCGCACGATCGGCCACCAGCCGCTCAGCCAGGTCGACACCGATACCGCGGACGGCCCCCAACCCGAGCCGTACCTGCAGGCCGGCCTCCTCCAGCGTGGCGTGCGCCAGGCTGGCGTTGACGTCCGGGCCGTGCACGACGACCCCGTGCCGACGGGCGTCGGCGACCAGCGACTGCGGCGAATAGAAGCCCATCGGTTGCGCCCGCAGCAGGGCGGCGCAGAACGCTGCCGGGTGATGCAGCTTGAACCAGGACGAGTAGAACACCAGCGACGCGAAGCTCATCGCGTGGCTCTCCGGGAACCCGTAGTTGGCGAAGGCTTCCAGCTTCTCGTAGATCCTCATCGCCACCGCACCGGTGATGCCGTGGCACTGCGCCATGCCGTCATAGAACCGGTCTCGCAGCCGGCGCATCCGCTCCGGTGACCGCTTGGATCCCATCGCGCGCCGCAACTGGTCGGCCTCCCCCGCGGTGAAACCGGCGCAGTCCACCGCCAGCGTCATCAGCTGCTCTTGAAACAACGGAATTCCCAGGGTTTTCCGCAGCGCACGCTCCATACACGGATGCTCGTAGGTCACCGGGTCGACGCCGTTGCGGCGGCGAATGTAGGGGTGTACCGACCCGCCCTGGATCGGCCCGGGGCGGATCAGCGCCACTTGCACCACCAGGTCGTAGAACACCCGCGGGCGCAGCCGCGGCAGGGTGGCCATCTGCGCGCGCGACTCCACCTGGAACACCCCCACCGAGTCGGCGCGGGCCAACATCTCATACACCGCCGGTTCGGACAGATCGATCGCGGCCAGGTCCACCTCGATGCCCTTGTGCTCGGCAACCAGGTCGATCGCGTAGTGCAGCGCCGAGAGCATGCCCAGCCCCAGCAGATCGAACTTCACCAAACCGATGGCCGCACAGTCGTCTTTGTCCCACTGCAGCACACTGCGGCCGGGCATCCGCGCCCATTCCACCGGGCACACGTCGGCGATCGGGCGGTCACAGATCACCATGCCGCCGGAGTGGATGCCCAGATGCCGTGGCAGGTCGGCGATCTGGGTGGCCAGGTCGATCACCGGGCCGGGAATACCTTGGATATCAGCGTCTTCGGCGCGGTGCAATGAGCCCCAGCGGCCCAGCTGCTTACTCCAGGCGTCCTGCTGCCCCGGCGAGTAACCCAGCGCGCGGGCCATGTCCCGCACGGCGCTGCGGCCCCGGTAGGTGATGACGTTGGCGACCTGGGCGGCGTGGTCGCGGCCGTATTTGTCGTAGACGTACTGGATCACCTCTTCGCGCCGATCCGACTCGATGTCGATATCGATGTCGGGTGGGCCGTCGCGGGCCGGGGATAAGAACCGCTCGAACAGCAGCTCATTGGCCACCGGGTCGACCGCGGTGACGCCGAGGGCGTAGCAGACCGCGGAGTTCGCCGCCGACCCCCGGCCCTGGCACAGGATGTCGCTGTCCCGGCAGAACCGGGTGATGTCGTGCACCACCAGGAAGTAGCCCGGAAAGCCCAGCTGCGCAATGACTTCCAGTTCACGCTCGATCTGAGCGTAAGCACGCGGGGCACCCGAGGGCGGGCCGTAGCGCTGTTCGGCGCCGGCCAGGGCCAGCCGCCGCAGCCAGCTGTCCTCGGTGTGTCCGTCCGGGACGGCAAACGGCGGCAGCCGCGGGGCGATCAGCGCCAGCGGAAACGCGCATCGTTCGCCGAGCTCGGCCGCCGCCGGCACCGCCGACGGGTGCGCGGCGAACAACCGGGCCATCTCGGCGCCGGAACGCAGATGCGAACCGCCCAGCGGGGCCAGCCGGCCGGCGGCGGCATCCAGGGACTGTCGGGCGCGGATCGCCCCCATCGCCATCGCCAGTCGCGCCCGCGACGGCCCGGCGAAATGCGCAGCGGTGGTGGCCACCACCGAGACCCCGAACCGGGGCGCCAGCGCGGCCAGCGCCGCATTGTGCTCGTCGTCGTAAGGATCGCCGTGCCGGGTCAGCTCGACGCTGACCCGCGCGGCCCCGAACCGGTCCACCAGGTCGGCCAGCGCCGTGGCCGCGGCATCCGGCCCGCCGGCGGCCAGCGCCTGGCGGACGTGGCCCTTGCGGCATCCGGTCAGGATGTGCCAGTGCCCGTCGGCCGCCTCGGTCAGCACGTCCAGATCGAAACGCGGCCTGTCCTTCTCGCCGGCCAGGTGCGCGGCGGCGATCTGCCGCGACAACCGCCGGTAGCCCTCCGGGCCGCGGGCCAGCACCAGCAGGTGCGGGCCGGGCGGGTCCGGGTCGTCGGTGCGCGCGCCCGGCCCCAGCGACAGCTCGGCGCCGTAAACGGTGGCGATCTCCTGCCCCGCGGCGGCGAGCTCCGCGGCCGCCTCGGCGAACCGCACCACCCCGTATAACCCGTTGTGGTCGGTCAGCGCGATCGCCCGCAGGCCCAGCCGGGCGGCCTCGACGACCAGCTCCTGCGGGGTGCTGGCCCCGTCCAAGAAGCTGTACGCCGAGTGCGCGTGCAACTCGGCATAGGGAACCGTCGGGCCGCGCGGCGGCGGGCGCTCGGGCCGCGGCTCCGTGGGCTCGCGATCAGCCGACACACCACGGGTGTGACGAGGCTTACCATCGAGCACTCGCTCCATTTCCGCCCAGCTCGGCGGGCCGCTTCCCCAGCCCATACCCGACAATCTATCGAACATATGTACGAGACGCTTGGGTGGAGTGTGAAAAAGAACTTTGATGCACTAATCTGTGTCAGGTTCCGACACGATGCGAAAGGCCCACTGCTTTCATGTTCGGCGTTGTCAGACGCGCGTGGTTACCCCTGCTCATCGTGATGGTTCTCTTGGTGGGGGGGTTCGTCGTGCATCGCATTCGCGGCTACTTCGGCGGTGATGACAGCGGCAGCAGCGCCGCGCCGTTCGAGGACACCAAGCCGTTCCACCCCAAGGTGGTGGTCTACGACATCTTCAGTCCGGACGGGACCTACGCCGACATCAACTATCTGGACCTGGAGGCAACGCCGCAGCGGGTCGACGGCGCCAGCCTGCCGTGGTCGCTGACCCTGTCGACCACCAACCCGGCGGTGAGCCCCAACATCGTCGCGCAAGGTGATGGCAGCACCATCGGCTGCCGGGTCACCATCGACGGCGAGCTCAAGGACGAACGCGTCTCCAGCAGCCCCGTGAGCGCCCAGACCTTCTGCATTGTGAAATCAGGATGAGCAAACACATCAGCGACGACACCCCGACCGAAACGCTGCCGGCGGCGCAGCCGCCGCACCGCGGCGCCATCGCGACATGGATCCGCCGGCTGGCGGTGCCGGTCATTCTGATCTGGGTGGCCATCACCGTGGTGGTGAACGTCATCGTGCCGCAACTCGACGAGGTCGGCGCGATGCGCGCGGTATCGATGGCCCCCAAAGACGCCCCGTCGATGATCTCGATGATGCGCATCGGCAAGACCTTCGATGAGTTCAAGTCCGACAGCTCGGCGATGGTGGTCCTCGAAGGCGACCAGCCGCTCGGCGATGAGGCGCACAAGTACTACGACGAGCTGGTCGCCAAGATGGCGGCCGACACCGAGCACGTCGAGCACATCCAGGACTTCTGGAGTGACCCGCTGACCGCGGCGGGGTCGCAGAGCCCGGACGGCAAGGCCGCCTACGTGCAGGTCTACCTGGCCGGCAACATGGGCGAGACGCTGGCCAACGACTCGGTCAAGGCCGTCCAGAAGATCATCGCCGACACCCCCGCACCGCCCGGCGTGCACGCCTACGTCACCGGCGGGGCCGCCCTCAACGCCGATCAACACATCGCCGGCGACAAGAGCCTGAAGGTGATCACCGCGCTGACGTTCGCGGTGATCATCGTGATGCTGCTGAACTTCTACCGGTCGATCGGCACGGTGCTGCTGGTGCTGGGCATGGTGGTGTTCGAGTTGAGCGCCGCGCGCGGCATCGTGGCCGTGCTCGGCTTCTACAACATCATCGGGCTGTCGACGTTCGCGGTGAACCTGCTGGTGACGCTGGCCATCGCCGCGTCGACGGACTATGCGATCTTCCTGCTCGGCCGCTATCAAGAGGCCAGAGCGCTCGGCGAGGACAAGGAGTCGGCGTTCCACACCATGTATCACGGCACCGCGCACGTGATCCTGGGCTCGGGGCTGACCATCGCCGGTGCGACCTTCTGCCTGTCCTTCACCCGATTGCCCTACTTCAAGTCACTGGGTGTCCCGCTGGCGATCGGCATGGTGGTGGTGACGTTCGCGGCGCTGACCTTCGGCGCCGCCGTGGTGGCAGTCGCCAGCCGCTTCGGGATGCTCGAGCCCAAGCGGGCGATGCGGATCCGCGCCTGGCGGCGGCTCGGCGCGATGATCGTGCGCTGGCCGGGACCGGTGCTGGTGGCCACCACCGGGGTCTGCCTGGTCGGGCTGCTCACCCTGCCGGGGTATGAGACCAACTACAACGACCGGGAGTACATGCCGGATTACGTGCCGGCCAACATCGGCTACGCCGCCGCCGACCGGCACTTCTCCCAGGCCCGGATGAACCCGGAACTGCTGATGATCGAGGCCGACCACGACCTGCGCAACCCGGCTGACTTCCTGGTCATCAACCGAATTGCCAAGCGGGTGTTCGAGGTACCGGGCGTCGGGCGGGTGCAGACCATCACCCGGCCGCTGGGCACCCCGATCGAACACACCACGATCCCGTTCGCGATCAGCATGCAGGGCACCACTCAGCAGCTGAACATGAAGTACCAGCTCGACAGCATGCGAAACATGCTGAAAATGGGCGAGGACATGCAGGTCTCCGTCGACAGCATGAAGGCGATGCTGGAAGTGACCCGGGAGATGTCGGTGACCACCGACGCCATGGCCCAAAAGATGCACATCATGCTCGGCGACATCCAGAAGTTGCGCGACGAGATGGCCGACTTCGACGACATGTGGCGCCCGATGCGCAGTTACTTCTATTGGGAGCCACACTGTTTCGACATCCCGATCTGCTGGTCGATCCGGTCCATCTTCGACATGATGGACGGCATCGACGCGATGACCGAGGACTTCGAGCTGGTGCTGCCCGACATCGACAACCTCGCTCGGCTGATGCCCAAGATGCTCGAGATCATGCCGCCGATGATCGAGACCATGGAGAACATGCGGACCACCCAGCTGAAGATGCAGTCCACCATGGAGGGCCTGCAACTGCAGATGGAGAAGATGATGGAGGGCCAGAACGCCATGGGCAAGGCGTTCGACGACTCCAAGAACGATGACTCGTTCTATCTGCCGCCCGAAGCGTTCGACAACCCCGACTTCAAGCGCGGCATGAAGATGTTCCTGTCCCCCGACGGGCATGCGGTGCGGTTCATCATCAGCCACGAGGGCGATCCGATGTCCCCGGAGGGCGTCAGCCACATCGTGCCGATCAAGAACGCCGTGCACGAGGCGCTCAAGGGCACCCCGCTGGAGGGCTCCCGGGTCTACCTCGGCGGCACCGCGGCCATGTTCAAGGACATGAAGGACGGGTCGGCCTGGGACCTGATGATCGCGGGCATCGCCTCGCTGTGCCTGATCTTCATCATCATGCTGCTGATCACCCGGGCGATCGTGGCCTCGGCGGTGATCGTCGGCACCGTGCTGTTGTCGCTGGGCACCTCATTCGGGATATCGGTGCTGGTCTGGCAACACATCATCGGACTGCATCTGCACTGGATGGTGCTGGCGATGAGCGTGATCATCCTGTTGGCGGTGGGTTCGGACTACAACCTGCTACTGGTCTCCCGGATGAAAGAGGAGATGCACGGCGGGCTCAAGACGGGCATCATCCGCGCCATGGGCGGCAGCGGCTCCGTGGTCACCTCGGCCGGTCTGGTGTTCGCGTTCACCATGATGTCGATGCTGGTCTCCGACCTGCGGGTGATCGGACAGGTGGGCTCCACCATCGGCCTGGGCCTGATCATCGACACCCTGGTGATCCGCTCGTTCATGACGCCGTCGATCGCCGCGCTGCTGGGCCGCTGGTTCTGGTGGCCGCAGCGGGTGTGGACGCGGCCCAGCCCGATCGCCCAGCAGGTTGCGCCGACCCCGGTGTCCGTCGGCCGCGACTGACCGCGGGCGTCACTTCTGCGGGCGGACGACGAGCACCGGCGCGTGCGCTGACTGCACCACCGCCTGGCTCACCGAGCCCAGCAGCATGCCGGTGAAGCCGCCGCGGCCGTGGCTGCCCACCACCACCAGCTGGGCCTGCTTGGACTGCTCGATGAGTTGGTCGGCCGGCCGGTCACAAACCACCACGCGGCGCACCGTGACGTCGGGATAGCGCTCCCGCCAGCCCGCCAGCCGCTCGGCCAGGGCCAACTCCCCGTCCGATGCCATCGCGGCCAGGTCGATGCCGGGGAAATCCAGCATGCCGCTGTCGTGCCAGGCGTACACCGCCACGAGTTCCACCCCCCGCAACGACGCCTCCGCGAACGCCACTTCGGTGGCGGCCTCCGACACCGGAGAGCCGTCGATGCCGACCACCACCGGCGCGGTGTCGGAGTGCGGGTCGCTGTCCGGGTGGGGTTCGTGGATGACCACGACCGGGCAGTGCGCGTGCCGCACCAGTGACGAGCTGACCGAGCCGAGCAGACTGCGGCGCAGCAGCCCGTGGCCGCGGGACCCGACCACCAGCCTGGCGGCGTCGCGGGTGGCGTCCACCAGCATCGGAACCGTCGACCCCACCACGATCCGGGCGTCGACCCGCAGGTTCTCGCCCTGCGTCTCGGCGATTGCGACGGCTTCCCGCAGATGGCGTTCGCCCTGCTCCTGCTGCCACTCGGTGTAGCCCGGCGGCATCGGCGTCTCGGGGAACGTCATCACCACCGGCGGGGCCAGTACGTGGACCAGCGTCAGCGGCAGGTTGTGCAGGGCGGCGGCGCGGGCCGCCCATTCGACCGCGGCGTTCGACGACGGCGATCCGTCGACACCGACCAGGATTGCAGGGTTCACCCCTCCACGCTAAGCGGTATGACACCGTGGTGACCAGCCAAGCGTCCAGCTGGAGGAAGGCGGACCAGAAGTTGCCCATCACGATCGACCCGCGGCGGCACGACGCGGTGCTGTTTTGTCTCGACGCCGACACTGAAGCACTCACCAAGGCCCTGATCCGACGGCTGCAGCAGGCCGGGCTGCGCACGCAACCGGTGGCGTCGAGCGCGCAGCTGGTGGCCGCTGCCGCCGGGCTGGGTGTGCGGCCGGGCCGCAGCGTGGTGCTCACCGACTCCGACGCGGACGTAACCGCCGCGCGTGGTGCGGGTTTCGCCCTGGTCGTCGGCGTGGGAACCGACGGCGGCGACGCGGTGGTGGCCGAGCCGGGCCAGATCGAGGTGCGTACCGGTGATCGGCCGATGTCGGCGCTGGCCGACGCGATGACCGCGCCGGAGCTGAGCGAGCTCACCGATCCGGCGGTGTTCTTCGACTTCGACGGCACGCTGTCGGACATCGTCGAGGATCCCGACGCGGCCCGGCCGGTCGCCGGTGCGGTGGAGGCGTTGGCCGCGTTGGCCGCCCGCTGCCCGGTCGCGGTGCTGTCCGGGCGGGACCTGGACGACGTGCGGGCGCGGATGGGCCTGGCCGGGATCTGGTATGCGGGCAGTCACGGCTTCGAGCTGACCGGGCCCGACGGCGCCCACCATCAGAACGACGCCGCCGCCGACGCGGTGCCGGTGCTGGCCGGTGCCGCCGCGTCGCTGCGCGAGCAGATCGGGACGATACCGGGAGTCGTGGTGGAGCACAAGCGATTCGCCGTCGCGGTGCACTACCGCAACGCGGCCCGGGATCGGGTCGGCGAGGTGATGGCGGCGGTGCGCGACGCCGGGCGGCGGTTGGGGCTGCGGGTGACGACCGGTCGCGAGGTGATCGAGTTGCGCCCGGAGATCGACTGGGACAAGGGCCGCACGCTGCACTGGATTCTGGAGCGGCTGGGCACAGTGACACCGCTGTTCCTCGGCGACGACATCACCGACGAGGACGCGTTCGACGCGGTCGCTGATCTGGCGGGTGCCGGAATCCTGGTGCGGCACAGTGACGATGGCGACCGCGCCACCGCGGCCCGGTTCGCACTGGACAGCCCGGCCCGGGTCGTCGAGTTCACCGCGCGACTGGCCGACGGACTGCCGGCTCGCGGGTGAGCGCACGGCTGGGGACTTCCGTCCCTTCCGTCACGTTGCGGCACCTGATCGGATGTGGCCATGGACGCGTACACGGCCGCCGAGAGCGCGGCGATCGGCAGTGAGTACCTGGAGTTCCCAGAACTGGACGACCGTGATTTTCAGAGGCTGGCCCACGCCCGCGTCGGCAAGCTCACCAAGATGTTCATGCCGTCGAACCACCCGCCGGTGATGGAACTGATGGTGTCGATCTGGGTAGACGGCCTGGCCAGCGGGATGCGGATGGCACGCGAGGACGCGTAGCAGTTGCCGACGAGATGCTCAGACCGTCATCTCGAGGATTCGGTCGCCCTGGGCGTTGCCTTCGAAAAAGCCCAGGCCGTAGTCGCCCTGAATCGTGGTGCGGTGCATGACGCGCGGTTCGTCCGGATCGTGGCCGCTGACCGCGTGAAGCATGCGCAGGTTGTCCCAGATCACCATGTCGGTGGGGCGCCACTTGTGGAAGTAGGGCCTGATCTTTGCCAGCATGTCCTGGCATACCGCTTCGAGTAGCCGCTCCGCTTCGGGTGTTTCCGCGCCCTCGATGCCTTCCGCCATCCACGGCGAGATGTGCAGCACCTTCTCGCCGCTGTCGCGGGTCCAGACCGCGGGGTGCACCGCGCGCGGAAGCTTCTTGCCGTAGTCGATCGTCTGCTGTAGGCGCACGTGCGGTTGGATCTCGGTGAATCCGTCGGCCAGCCCGAAACGCATGTCGGCGAAGCGCAAGTTGAGACTGTAGAGGATGTTGTGGCCCTCGATCTGTGTCCGCAGCTCGGGTGTCAGCAGCTTGTAGAGGTCGATGCCGTCGGCGAATCCGGTCTCCCCACCCTCGGTGACACCGGTGATGCACCGCAGCACCCCGGCCCGATTCAATTCATTGTTGTAGCAGTGATCGAAATGCCAGGGCAGCCACGAGGTGACTTCCTTACCGTCGATCATCACGATGTTGCCCTCGCGGGCGGCCTGGCTGATCGCGATGACCCCCGGATGCAATCCGCCCTCGGCCCGCGGCACAGTGGAAACCGGGTGATCCTTCAAAGGCCCGAACACCTTGCTGACTTCGACCTGCAGCCTGGCGTCCGGCTTCATCTCCTCGAAGAGGATCATCCCGCGCTCGTCGAAGATCCGCCGAAGCCGCTCGCGGACCTCCGGGTCTTCCACGGTCTGAAAGTTCACACCGGTGATCCGAGCTCCGAACGGGAGGTCTTCGCGTAGCGGTTTCACGTCGAGGGTTGCCATGACGATCTCCATATCATTATATGATATAGTTATATCATTAATTAACACTAATGAGGATACGGATGGCCGTCAAGGGCAGTTCCACCGCAGCGCGGGTGCTGGTTGTGTTCGAGGCGGTGGCCGCCAACCAGCCGATCGGTGTCGCCGCCCTGGCGCGGATGCTGGACATCGACAAGAGCGCGGTGCAACGCGCACTCGTGACACTGTCGGAGCAGGGCTGGATCCAGGCACGCGAGGATCAGCTGACCCAGTGGGAGACCAGTCCGCGCATCCTGAACATCGCCCACAGCTCGCGCGCCAAGTCTGAACTGCGCCATACGATCCAACAGGTACTCGAACGGTTGGCCGCGCAGACCGGCGAAACCGCGATCTTCAATGAGCCGGCCGGGCGGCATCTGGTGGTGTCGCAAGTGGCAGAGAGCGACCAGCCACTGCGTATGGCGCCCCGCATCGGCGCGGTCATTCCCGCGCGCTACAGCGCTACCGGCCGGGTCCTGCTGCCCTTTCTGAGCCGCGAACGACAAACCGAGCTGCTCGGCGCCCCTCCCGACACGGCGTTCCTGGAGCTTCTGGAGGAATGCCGCGCCCGTGGTTATGCGGCCAGCAGCGAGGTCAACGCACCGTCCACGACCATCGCGGCGCCGGTCTTCGAGGTCGACGGCCGCCCGATCGGCGCCGTGGCGATCAGCGGTCCGGCCGAGCGCATGCCACCAGCCGACCACCCCCGCCAGGCTGAACTGGTCTGCAAGGCCGCGAAGCTCCTGTCGCGCAACACTCCCGGGTCAACGCGCTGAGCCTCAACCCCGGTATTCGGCCACCCCGTCGTCGAGCACCACCCGCGCGTTGGCGCCGTCGGGGCCGGCGGCCTCGGTGCGGAACACCGCCCTACCCGGCTGGGTCCGCCAGATCGAGGTGGTCAGCGTCTCGCCGGGGAACACCGGTTCGGTGAAGCGTGCCGTGATCGCGGTGACCTGCTCGGCGTCGCCGCCGCCGAGTTCGGCAACCAGCGCACGGCCAGCGAAGCCGTAGGTGCACAACCCGTGCAGGATCGGCTTGGGGAAACCGGCCAGCGTGGTGGCGAACCACGGATCGCTGTGCAACGGGTTGCGGTCGCCGGAGAGCCGATACAGCAGCGCCTGGTCCTCGCGGGTCGCATAAGCCACGCGCGCATCCGGCTCGGAATCCGGAATCTGCGGAGCCACCGGCCGCTGCCCCGGCTCCCCGCCGAAACCACCGGCCTTGCGGATGACCAGAGTGGTCAGCGTCTCGGCGATCGGCTCGGAGGTCGTGGGGTCGGTGCCGCGCGCCCGCAGCATCACCACGGCATTCTTGCCCTCGCCCTTGTCCTGGATGTCGGCGACCTCGGCGACCACCTGCAGGCTTCCGGCGGCCGGCAGCGGCGCGAACAACCGCACCTCCTGCGAGCCGTGCAGCAGCATCGCCGGGTTGAAGGTGCCGATCTTGCCGGCGGCCGCGAAGCCCAGGCAGCAGACCACGGCGAAGGTGGGCAGCACCTGCTGAGGGATGCCGTGGCTGTTCTCGGTGGTGAACGCCAGGTCGGCTGTCCCGGCGCCGACGCCGAGCGCATACAGCATGGTGTCGCGATCGGTCCATTCGACCAGCACCGGATCGGTCGTCGCGCCGACGGCTGTCGGATCCAGTGCCATGGGCTCTCCTCACCGCGATCGTGGGCGGATACGCCCCACCATTTCAGCAGAACCGGCCCCGTCGGCACCCCCGACACGGCAGGCTGTCGCCATGGGGAAGCGTATCTGGAATCGCACCGGCACGGTGTTCGCGATGTTGGCCGCCGCCCTCGCCGCAGTCCTGGTGCTCGGGGGTTGTTCGGGGACACCGCATACCCGCACCATCACTTTGACGTTGATCCGCCATGGCGAATCGGAAGCCAACGCCGCCGGGATCATCGACACCACGGTGCCCGGCCCGGGGCTGACCGAGAAGGGCCGCGCGCAGGCTCAGGAGGTCGTGGATCAGCTGTCGCGCAACCACTACGACGGCGTCTACGCCTCCTCGATGGCGCGCAGCCAGCAGACCGCCGCGCCGCTGGCGCGCGAACTCGGCCGTCAGGTGCAGATCCTGCCCGGGCTGCGGGAGATCGACGCGGGCTGGTTCGCCGACAAGCAGAACACGGTGGTCAACGCGACCTATCTGCTCGCCCCGCAGGCCTGGATTCACGGTGACCGGACCGCGGCCATACCCGGCTCGATCGACGGCAACCAGTTCAACGACGAGTTCAGCGCCGCGGTGCAGCGGATCTATGACAGCGGAGACGCCAATCCGGTGGCGTTCTCGCACTCGGCGTCGATCATGGCGTGGACGCTGATGAACGTCAGGAACCCGCGGGATGAGCTGATGACCGACCACCCGCTGCCCAACATCGGCCGGGTGGTGATCAAGGGCAGCCCGAGCACCGGCTGGAAGCTGGTGGACTGGGACGGAATTCGGGCGTTCTGAGCGCACGGTTGACGTGGTGGCCGTGACAGGCCACCATGACCGGATGCGCTATGTCGTTACCGGCGGTACCGGATTCATCGGGCGACGGGCGGTGTCCCGTCTGCTGACGACCAAACCCGACGCGCAGGTGTGGGTGCTGGTGCGCCGCGAGTCGCTGGGCCGCTTCGAAGCGCTGGCCTCGCAACCCGGCCAAGCCTGGGGCGAGCGGGTAAAGCCGCTGGTCGGCGACCTGACGGCGGAAAACCTCGGGCTGACCGACACGGTGATCGACGAGCTCGGCAGCATCGATCACGTGCTGCACTGTGCGGCGATTTACGACATCACCGCCGGCGCGGCCGAACAGCAGGCGGCCAATGTCGAGGGCACCCGCGCGGTGATCGGGCTGGCGAAGCGGCTCGATGCCACCTTGGCGCACGTGTCGTCGATCGCGGTGGCCGGCGACTACGCCGGCGAGTTCACCGAGGCCGACTTCGACATCGGACAGGCGCTGCCGACGCCGTATCACCAGACCAAGTTCGAGGCCGAAGCGCTGGTGCGCTCGACGCCGGGGCTGCGCTACCGGATCTACCGCCCGGCGGTGGTGGTGGGTGATTCGCGCACCGGCGAGATGGACAAGATCGACGGCCCGTACTACTTCTTCCCGCTGCTGGCCAGGCTGGCGGCGCTACCCCGACTCACCCCGATGGCCGTGCCCGACACCGGACGCACCAATGTCGTCCCGGTCGACTACGTGGTAGACGCGCTCGTCGAGTTGATGCACGCCGACGGGTATGACGGGCGTACCTTCCACCTGACGGCGCCGAAATCGATTGGGCTGCCAGACATCTACCGGGCCGTCGCGGCCGAGGCGGGGCTGCCGCCGCTGCGCGCCAAGCTGCCCGGCGCGGTAGCGGCCCCGGTGCTCAACGTCGGCGGCCGGGCGCGGGTGTGGCGCAACATGGTCGCTACCCAGCTGGGCCTGCCCGCCGAGGTACTCGACCTGGTGAACCTGCGGCCGACATTCATCGCCGACGCCACCCGGGACGCGTTGCGGGGAACCGGTATCGAGGTCCCGCGGTTCGCCGAGTACGCGCCTCGGCTGTGGCGATACTGGGCGCAGCAGCTGGATCCCGACCGCGCCCGCCGCGGTGATCCGGCCGGACCACTGGTGGGCCGCCACGTCGTCATCACCGGGGCGTCCAGCGGCATCGGCCGGGCCTCGGCGATCGCCGTCGCCGAGCGCGGCGGTGTCGTCTTCGCGCTGGCCCGCAGCGGCGAGGCGCTGGATGAGTTGGTGGCCGAGATCCGCGCCGCGGGCGGGCAGGCCCACGCGTTCAGCTGCGACGTCACCGATTCGGCGTCGGTGGAGCACACCGTCAAGGACATCCTGGGCCGGTTCGACCACGTCGACTACCTGGTGAACAACGCCGGCCGGTCGATTCGCCGCTCGGTGGCCAGTTCCACCGATCGGCTGCACGACTACGAGCGCACCATGGCGGTCAACTACTTCGGCGCGGTGCGGATGGTGCTGGCGCTGCTGCCGCACTGGCAGGAACGGCGGTTCGGCCACGTCGTCAACGTCTCCAGCGAAGGGGTGCTGGCGCACAGTCCCCGCTACAGCGCCTATGTGCCCACCAAGGCCGCGCTGGACGCGTTCGCCGATGTGGTGTCGACCGAGACGCTCTCAGACCACATCACGTTCACCACCATCCACATGCCGCTGGTGGCCACCCCGATGATCGCGCCGTCGCGAAAGCTGTTGCCGGTCGGGGCGATCAGCGCCGAGCACGCGGCGGCGATGGTGGTGCGCGGCCTGATCGAGAAGCCGGACCGGATCGACACCCCGCTGGGCACCCTGGCCGAGGCGGGTAATTACGTCCTTCCCGGGCTGGCGCGCCGGGTGTTGCACCAGGTCTACCTGGGTTACCCGGACTCGGCCGCCGCGCGCGGCGTGGCACCGGCCACTGCGGCGCAACCACCTCGGCAATCCTCCCGCAGGCCGAAGCGGCCGGCTCGGGCGATCACCAGGGTGCGGGTGCCCCGCCCGGTCAAGCGGGCGGTCCGGCTGGTGCCGGGCGTGTACTGGTGATCGTGCGGTCGTGACGCTGCCGGTCTTCGCCGACGTCGACACCGGCGTCGATGACGCCGTTGCGCTGGTCTACCTGCTGACCGACTCGCGGGCCCGGCTGGTGGGTCTGGCAGCAACCGGCGGAAACGTTGCGGTGCAACAGGTCTGCCGCAACAACCTGGCCCTGCTGGAGTTGTGCGGGGCGAGCGGCATTCCGGTGTCGCGGGGCGCCGAGGCACCGCTGAACGGACCGGTCCGCACCGCGGAGGCCATTCACGGGCCGCAGGGACTGGGGTATGCCGAGCTGCCGCCGGGCAGCGGCCGGCTCACCGGATACGACGCCGCGGCGGCGTGGGCCGCCGCCGCGCGGGAACACCCCGGGCAGCTGGTCGGGCTGGTGACCGGCCCGCTGACCAACCTGTCGCTGGCGCTGCGGGCCGAGCCCGCACTGCCCACGCTGCTACGCCGGCTGGTGATCATGGGCGGCGTGTTCTCCGGCGAGCGGGCCGACCGGGCCGAGTTCAACATCGGGTTCGATCCCGAGGCGGCCGCCGAGGTGTTCTCGGCTTGGGCGGCTGTTGCGCCGCAACGGCTTCCGCTGGTATGCGGGCTGGATCTGACCCAGCGCATCGCGATCACCCCGGCGATCCTGGCACTGCTGCCGGCTCCGACGGACAGCCCGGTGGTCCGGTTGCTCCACGACGCACTGCGGTTCTACTTCGAGGCGCACGATGCCCGGGGGCACGGGTACCTGGCGTATCTGCACGATCCGCTGGCCGCGGCGGTCGCGCTGGAACCCGGCCTGGTGACCACCCGGCCGGCCGCGATACGGGTTGTGCTCACACCCGAGGAGGCGGAGCGCGGGCGCACGATTCCCGACTGGAACGCGCGCCAGCCCAACGCGCTGATCGGCGTGGGCGTCGACCCGGCGGCGTTCTTCGACCGGCTCGTGCAGCGAATCGGCACGTTGGCCCGCCGGACCCCGCCGAGCGTGTAACCACTGCGATTCGGGGCGAGTTTTTTCGCAGTGAGTACACGTTCGGCGAAGAAAGCCGGGAAGGAGACGTGCGAAGGCCCAGCCGGGTCACTCATAGCTGCCCTCCAGGTACCACCGCCGCAGCCGGTAGCACAGCAGCAGCGCCGCACCGGGCGCGCCGGCCGGGCCGTCCAGCAGCGCCTGAACCCGGGCGGTGCGCCCTGCCCCCGGCCCCTCCCGCAGCGGATCCCACCACCGCTCGTCGACCGGCCAGGGCCCGGCCCACCAGCGCAGCCGCTCATCACGCCCCCGGGCCACCAGCCATACCGGATCGGCCGAGAACAATCCGCGGCCGGTCACCCGGATCGGGTTTCGTTCGGCGTCAAGCAGTTCCACCGGATCATCGAGCAGCACCGCCGGCGAGGGCTCGGGGAGCCGGCCGGGCCACGGCTGGCGCGGGTCGGCCAGCGGCACCGGCTCATCCCCCAGCGGGGTCAAGGTGATGCGCTCGGCGGGGCCACGGCCACCGGAGAGCACCGGCACCCGCACCGCCTCCGGGCCGAGCAGGCCCTGCACCCGCACCAGCGCCCGGCGGGCCCGCAACCGGTCCTCCTCACCGAGCCCGCCCCACAGTGGTAGTTGCAGCGCCTCGGTCGCCGATGCCACCTCCACCGGCTGCAGCCGCAGCAGCGTCACCGGGCCGGTGGGCCGGTCGGAGGTGGCGCGGCTGTTCAGCCAGCCGTCCAGTTGCCAGCGCACCCGGTCGGCGGTGGCGTCCTCGGTCAACGGCTCGGCGCACCGCCACACCCGGGTCAACTCGTCACCGGTGGCGGTGACGGCGTGAATGGCCAGTCGGGTGCAGCCGACGCCGGCGGCCATCAGGGTGCGGTGCAGCACGCCGGCCAGCGACCGGCCGGCGAACGCCGCGGCGTCGACCCGGTCGATCGGCGGATCGCAGTGCAGCACGGCGTCCAGATCCGGGGCGGGCTCCCGCCCGGACGGCCCGCGCTCCGGCTCGCCGCGGGCGAATCGGTGCGCGGTCAGCCCATCGGAGCCGAACCGCGATGTCACATCTCGGCGCGGTAGCGCGGCGAACTGCCCTATCGTCCGAATCCCCAACCGCCACAACAGGTCCACGAGACTATCGCGTCCGGGGCCGGACAGGCTGGGCTCGGCGGCCAGCTGCCGGATCGACAGCGCCGACAGGAACCGGGCGTCCCCCCCGGGTGGCACCACGGCGCCGGCGCGGGCCGCGAGCACCGCGGCGGAGAGCCCATCGGCGATCCCGACCTGGCATTCGACATCGGCGGCGGCCACCGCGTCGACGAGGCGTTCGGCGGCTTGCTCCTCGGAGCCGAAGGCCCGGATCGCACCACGCACCGACACCACCAGCAGGCCGGGCCGTAGCACCTCGGCGGCCGGCACCAGTTCGTCGACCGCGGCCAGGACCGGCTCGAACAACCGGGCATCGCGATCGGTGTCGGCGGCAACCACGTGCAGTGGCGGGCAGCGGGCAGCGGCCTCCCGGCGCCGCAGCCCACGGCGCACCCCCGCCGCACGGGCACCCGCCGAGCAGGCGATCACCCGGTTGGCCAGGGTGACGGCGATCGGCGCGGTGGCCGGCAGACCCGCCGCGACCGCCGCGGCGACTGCGGGCCAGTCCATGCACCACAGCGCCAGCACTCGAGAGTCGGCCATGAGAAGACCAGCTACCCGGCCCTGGTTCGTCCGACCGCGCCCTGCAGCGCCCGCACCTCGAGCCGCACCGCGCCGATCCGCCCGAAACCCGACCGGGCTCGTCGGCCCACGGAGCCGGCCAGCTCATACCCGCTCACCCGGGCCTCCAGTCGCAGCGCCGCGCCCTGCCAGTCACCGTCACAGATCAGCAGGGCGCAGCCCCGGTGCCGCGCGCGGCCCAGCGCCACCCGGGTGCGCGCCGGCGGCACGTGGCGGCCGCCCAGGCCGAGCACCACCAGATCCATGCCGTCCATCAGCACCGTGGCCACCTCCACCGGATCGTTGCCGGGATCGGGGATCACCGCGAGCCGGCTCAGGTCGGCGCCCATCTCCGCGGCGGCCAGCAGCCCGGCGTCCGGCTGGCCGACGATGGCCGCGTTACCGCCGGCGGCCGTCACCGCGGCCACCATGCCCAGCATCAGTGAGCGGGCCCCCGAGGCCACCGCCACGGCGCCCCGCGGCAACCCGGCGGGCAGCACCTCCGCCAGCAGCGGCGGAACCGGCAGCACGGCATCCGAAGACGGGGCGACCGAAGTATCCGGGCCGAGCCCCCGCCGGCCGGCACCCACCTTTCCGGTCACCGCCGCCATCTGCCGGCGCAGCTGTTTCAGCTGGTCAGCTCGATTTTCAGGGGCATCAGGACGTTGCCCCAGCTCCACCGCCGCCGTCATGATCGCCTCCGGGAAACCTCGCATCGATTCGAAACTGTGTTCGATTGATCCGAGTGAACACTTCCCCACCGACAACCGTCAAGCCGGGCGGATCAGGCGTCCCGCGCGTCACATCCGCACCGCATCAGCAGACTTCGGGAACGGCCCCGGTTGTCGCTCAGCGGGGCAACAGCGACCGTGGCTTGCTGCTGTGGCAGCTGAGGCGGATGTGTCCACAGCGTGGAAAGTGACGGGTGTGTGTCTACTCCCACTCGATGGTGCCGGGCGGTTTGCTGGTGATGTCCAGCACGACGCGGTTGACCTCGGGCACCTCGTTGGTGATCCGGGTGGAGATGCGCTCGAGCACCTCGTAGGGCACCCGGGTCCAGTCGGCGGTCATGGCGTCCTCGCTGGAGACCGGCCGCAGCACGATCGGATGCCCGTAGGTGCGGCCGTCGCCCTGCACCCCGACCGAGCGGATGTCGGCCAGCAGCACCACCGGGCACTGCCAGATCTGATGGTCCAGACCGGCGGTGGTCAACTCCTCGCGGGCGATCGCATCGGCCTGACGCAGCGTCGCCAGCCGCTGGCCGGTGACCTCGCCGACGATCCGGATGCCCAGCCCCGGCCCGGGGAACGGTTGGCGCGCCACGATCTCCTCCGGCAGCCCCAACTCCCGTCCGACCGCGCGCACCTCATCTTTGAACAGCAGCCGCAACGGCTCGACGAGGGCGAACTTCAGGTCATCCGGCAGCCCGCCGACGTTGTGGTGGCTCTTGATGTTCGCGGTGCCGGCGCCCCCGCCGGATTCCACCACGTCCGGATACAGCGTGCCCTGCACCAGGAACTCGACGTCCCCTTCAGCGGCGTGGTCTACCAGGGTGTCTCGCACCGCACCCTCGAAGGCACGAATGAACTGCCGCCCGATGATCTTTCGCTTGCCCTCCGGGTCGGACACCCCCGACAGCGCGTCCAGGAACGTCTCGGCGGCGTCGACCGTGATCAGCTTCGCCCCGGTGGCGGCGACGAAGTCCTCCTGCACCTGCTCGCGCTCCCCGGCGCGCAACAACCCGTGGTCGACGAACACACACGTCAGCCGGTCCCCGATGGCGCGCTGCACCAGCGCCGCGGCGACCGCGGAATCCACCCCACCGGACAACCCGCAGATGGCGTGCCCGTCACCGATCTGCTCACCCACCTGCGCGATCAGGGCGTCGGCGATGTTGGCCGGCGTCCAGGACGCGTCGATCCCGGCGAACTCGTGCAGAAACCGGCTGAGCACCCGCTGCCCGTACGGGGTGTGGATCACCTCCGGGTGGTACTGCACCCCGGCCAGCCGACGGGTCCGGTTCTCGAACGCGGCCACCGGAGCGCCCGCGGTGCTGGCCACCACCGCGAACCCGTCCGGTGCCCCGGTCACCGCATCGCCATGGCTCATCCACACCGGCTGGGAAGCCGGGAAGCCCGAATGGAGTTCGCCGCCGGACACTTTCAGCTCGGTGCGGCCGTACTCACTGGTTCCGGTGCGCTCGACGGTGCCGCCGAGGGCGGCCGCCATCGCCTGGAAGCCGTAGCAGATGCCGAACACCGGGATGCCGAGGTCGAACAGCGCCGGATCGAGCCGGGGGGCGCCGTCGGCGTAGACACTGGCCGGCCCGCCGGACAGCACGATCGCCCGCGGTTCACGCGCGGCGATCTCCTCGACGGTCGCGGTGTGCGGGACGACTTCGGAGAACACCCGCGCCTCCCGGACCCGGCGCGCGATCAGTTGGGCATACTGCGCGCCGAAGTCGATGACCAACACGGGGCGAGGCGATGGAGACGACACCACAGAGAGCTTAGTGGCGGCAAACTCAACCGATCCGACGGTAGGCATGGTGAAGTGGACACAGCCCGATCCGGAAGGGAGCAGTTCATGGTGCTGGGCCTGCCCGAAACGGTGCGCGCCTGCCTGTTCGACCTCGACGGTGTGCTCACCGACACCGCCAGCGTGCACACCAAGGCATGGAAGGCCATGTTCGACGCCTACCTGGCCCAGCGCGCCGAACGCACCGGCGCGCCGTTCGTGCCGTTCGACCCGATCGACGACTACCGGCGATTCGTCGACGGCCGCAAACGCGACGACGGGGTGCGCACCTTTTTGGCCAGCCGCGACATCGTGCTGCCCGACGGCGGCGACGACGACCCGCCCGACGCCGAAACCGTGCACGGCCTGGGCAACCGCAAGAACGCGGCGTTCCTCACGGCGCTGCAGGCCGACGGGGTGGACGTGTTCGAAGGGTCGCGGCGTTACCTGGCGGCGGTCACCGCGGCAGGGCTGGCCACCGCGGTGGTGTCGGCCAGCGCCAACGCCGGCGAAGTGCTGGCGATCACCGGCCTGGAGAAGTTCATCGCGCTGCGCGTCGACGGGGTGACATTGCGCACCGAACACATCGCCGGCAAGCCGGCCCCGGACTCGTTCCTGGCCGCGGCGCAGCTGCTCGATGTCGCTCCCGGCGCGGCCGCGGTGTTCGAGGACGCACTGTCGGGGGTGGCGGCCGGCCGAGCCGGCGGGTTCGGTTTCGTGGTAGGCGTGGATCGGGTAGGTCAGGCCGAGGACCTGCTGCGCCACGGCGCCGACGTCGTTGTCACCGATCTGGAGGAACTGTTGGGAGAGCAGGCCGAATGATTCCTGAGGACTATTTTCCGATCGAACCGTGGCAGATCCGCGAAATCGGGCTCAACCTGGATCTGCTCGGGCAGACCGAAGCGCTGTTCACGCTGTCCAATGGGCATATCGGCTTGCGCGGCAACCTCGACGAGGGCGAGCCGTACGGCCTGCCCGGCACCTACCTGAACTCGTTCTACGAGGTGCGGCCGCTGCCCTACGCCGAAGCCGGGTTCGGCTATCCGCAGGCCGGGCAGACCGTCGTCAGCGTGACCAACGGCAAGATCCTGCGGCTGATGGTCGACGACGAGCCGTTCGACGTCCGCTACGGCGAACTGGTCGACCACGAGCGCATCCTGGACATGCGGGCGGGCACCCTGACCCGCCGGGTGCACTGGCGCTCCCCGGCCGGCAAACAGGTCAAGGTGCACTCGACCCGACTGGTGTCGCTGTCGCAGCGCAGCGTCGCGGCCATCGAATACGTCGTCGAGGCGGTCGACGAATTCGCGCGTGTGACAGTGCAATCCGAGCTGGTCGCCAACGAGGACCAACCGCCGACCTCCGGTGACCCGCGGGTCGCGGCGATTCTGGAGAACCCGCTGGAGGCCGTGGAGCGGGAGAACACCGACCGCGGCGCGGTGCTGGTGCACCGCACCCGGGCCAGTGACCTGATGATGGCCGCGGCCATGCACCACGAGATCGAGGTACCGGGCCGGGTCCAGGTCAACACCATGGCGATTTCCGACGTGGCCGCGACCACCGTGGTGTGCGGGCTGCGCCCGGGACAGAAACTGCGGATCATCAAGTACCTGGCCTACGGCTGGTCCAGTGAGCGGTCCCGGCCCGCGCTGCGCGACCAGGCGATCGCGGCGCTGACCGGCGCCCGCTACAGCGGCTGGCAGGGGCTGCTGGATTCCCAGCGGGCCTACCTCGACGACTTCTGGGACGGCGCCGACGTCGAGGTCGACGGCGATCCCGACTGCCAGCAGGCGGTCCGTTTCGCGCTGTTCCACATCCTGCAGGCCAGTGCCCGCGCCGAACGCCGGGCGATCCCCAGCAAGGGACTGACCGGCACCGGCTACGACGGCCACACATTCTGGGACAGTGAGAGTTTCATCATCCCCGTGCTGACCTACACCGCGCCGCACGCGGCGGCCGACGCGCTGCGCTGGCGGTCCTCGACGCTCGACCTGGCCCGCGACCGGGCCACCGAACTCGGGCTGGCCGGGGCGGCGTTCCCGTGGCGGACGATCCGCGGCCAGGAATGCTCGGGGTACTGGCCGGCCGGCACCGCCGCCTGGCACATCAACGCCGACATCGCCGCGGCGTTCGAGCAGTACCGGCTCGTCACCGGGGACGGCTCGCTGGAGGCCGAGTGCGGGCTGGAGGTGCTGGTCGAGACCGCCCGGTTGTGGCGGTCGCTGGGTCACCACGACCGGCACGGGGTGTGGCACCTGTCGGGGGTGACCGGCCCCGACGAGTACACCGCGATCGTCCGCGACAACCTGTTCACCAACCTGATGGCCGCCCACAACCTGCGCACCGCCGCCGACGCGTGTGCCCGCCACCCCGATGCCGCCCACGAGTTGGGGGTCACCAACGAGGAGATGGCCGGCTGGCGGGATGCCGCCGACGCGACGCACATCCCCTACGACGAGGAACTCGGCGTTCACCCGCAGTGCGAAGGCTTCACCTCCGCCGCGGAGTGGGACTTCGACAACCGGACCACCTACCCGCTGTTGCTCAACGAGCCCTACGTGCGGCTGTACCCGGCCCAGGTGGTCAAGCAGGCCGACGTGCTGCTGGCCATGCACTGGCGAAGCCACGCGTTCACCCCCGAGCAGAAGGCCCGCAACGTCGACTACTACGAGCGGCGCACGGTGCGGGACTCGTCACTGTCGGCGTGCACCCAGGCGGTGATGTGCGCCGAGGTGGGGCACCTGGAGCTGGCCCACGACTACACCTACGAGACGGCGTTCGTCGACCTGCGCGATCTGCACGACAACACCCGCGAGGGACTGCACCTGGCGGCACTGGCGGGGACCTGGCTGGCGCTGGTGGCCGGCTTCGGCGGGCTGCGCGACGACCAGGGCGTGCTGTCACTGAACCCGGCTTTGCCGGAGGGGATCTCACGCCTGCGATTCCGGTTGCGCTGGAAGGGATTCCGTGTGACGGTCAGCGCCACCGACGACGAGGTCAGCTACACCCTGCGCGACGGCCCGGACGGCCGGCTGACGATCCACCATGCTGGCAAGGAACTCGAACTGAGCACCCAGGCGCCCACCACGGTGCCGGCATGCCCGCGCGAGCCGCTGCTGCCGCCACCGATTCAGCCGCCCGGCCGCGCGCCCGCCCACCGGCGCCAGTTCGCGCGGTAGGTGTACAGCTGAGGTCTCAGCGCGTCCCCGCCGACCACCGCAGCGCGCCGACGGCCTGATCGGGCACCGCCGGGTTCTTCGGCGCGATCGGCTCCAGCCGCCGGTAGGGCTCGCCCTGGGCCGGCCGCTGGTCGGCTTCACCCTTGTTCGGCCACAGCGACGCGGCCCGCTCGGCCTGCGCGGTGATCGACAGCGACGGGTTGACGCCGAGGTTGGCCGAGACCGCCGCACCGTCGGCCACCGCCAGCGTCGGGTAGCCGTACACCCGCTGGTAGGGGTCGATGACGCCGTGCTCGGGGCTGTCTCCGATCGCCGCGCCGCCCAGGAAGTGCGCGGTGAGCGGGATGTTGAACAGTTCCCCCCAGGTGCCGCCGGCCACGCCGTCGATCTTGGCGGCGATGCGGCGGGTGACCTCGTTACCGACCGGGATCCAGCTCGGGTTCGGTTCACCGTGGCCCTGCTTGCTGGTGTAGCGGCGGATGCCCAGCCTGCCGCGTTTGGTGAACGTGGTGATCGAGTTGTCCAGGTGCTGCATGACCAGCGCGATCACGGTGCGCTCGCTCCACTGCTTGGGGTTGAGCAGCCGCAGGATGTGCGCGGGGTCTTCGCGGGCCTGATCCAGCAGCTGGCGCCAGCGCGGAACATCGGTGCCTTGCGGGCCGGCGCCGTCGGTCATCAGGGTCTGCAGCAGACCCATCGCGTTGGAGCCCTTGCCGTAGCGGACCGGTTCGACGTGGGTGTCGGCGGTGGGATGGATCGAGGAGGTGATCGCCACACCGTGGGTCAGGTCCAGGTCCGGGTTGACGTCGAGGGTCGCCGCGCCGACGATCGATTCGGAGTTGGTGCGGGTCAGCACGCCCAGCTTGTCGGACAGTCGGGGCAGCTTCCCCCGGTCCCGCATCTTGAACAGCAGCTTCTGGGTGTTGTAGGTGCCCGCGGCCAGGATCAGATACCGGGCGGTGAAGATCTTGCGTTGCCGGCGCACACGCAGGCCGGTGCGCACCGTCCGCACCTGCCACAGCCCGTCACCGCCCTGCTCGAAGGCGGTCACGGTCGTCATCGGATGCACTTGCGCGCCAGCCGATTCCGCCAGGTACAGGTAGTTCTTCACCAGGGTGTTCTTGGCGCCCCACCGGCAGCCCGTCATGCACTCGCCGCACTCCAGGCAACCGGTGCGCTGCGGCCCGGCGCCGCCGAAGTACGGGTCGGGCACCGTCTTGCCCGGGGTCTTCTCGCCGTCCTCACCGAAGAACACCCCGACCGGAGTGGCCACGAACGTGTCACCGACTCCCATGTCGTCGGCAACCTGCTTGACGATGCGGTCGGCGTCGGTGAACGTCGGGTTCTTGACCACCCCGAGCATCCGCTGGGCCTGGTCGTAGTGCGGCATCAGCTCGGCGCGCCAATCGGTGATGTGCGCCCACTGCTTGTCGGCGAAGAACGGCTCCGGCGGGACGTAGAGGGTGTTGGCGTAGTTCAGCGATCCGCCGCCCACCCCCGCGCCGGCCAGCACCATGACGTTGTTGAGCAGGTGGATCCGCTGGATGCCGTAGCACCCCAGTTTCGGCGCCCACAGGAAATCCCGCAGGTGCCAGGAGTTCTTGGCGAAGTCCGGGTCGGCGTAGCGGCGGCCCGCCTCCAAAACACCGACGCGGTAGCCCTTCTCGGTCAGTCGCAGCGCGCTGACGCTGCCACCGAACCCCGAGCCGATGATGAGGACGTCATAGTCAGGTTGGCTATCCGGCTGCATGCCTCACAGTATGGCCCTACTCGCCGGTAACCGCGGCGGATAGGCGACCCTTACCGGGGTCAGCTCCCGACGGTCAGCCCGACCTTCTGGAATTCCTTGAGGTCGCAGTAGCCGGCCTTGGCCATCGACCGGCGCAGCCCGCCGACCAGGTTCAATGAGCCGAACGGATCGTCCGAGGGCCCGTCGAGCACCTGTGCCAGGCCCGGGCGCTCACCGTAGGCGACCTGCATCAGCGCGCCACGCGGCAGCGACGGGTGCGCCGCCGCCGACGGCCAGTACCAGCCCTCACCCTGCGCCTCGGCGGCGGCGGCCAGCGGCGTGCCCAGCACCACCGCGTCGGCGCCGCAGGCGATCGCCTTGGCCAGGTCCCCGGAGGTGTGGATGTCGCCGTCGGCCAGCACATGCACGTAACGCCCGCCGGTCTCGTCCAGGTATTCGCGGCGGGCCGCGGCGGCGTCGGCGATCGCGGTGGCCATCGGCACCGAGATGCCCAGCACCTCATCGGAGGTGGTCACCCCGGCGGTGGAGCCGTAGCCGACGATCACCCCGGCCGCCCCGGTGCGCATCAGGTGCAGCGCGGTGCGGTGGTCGATCACCCCGCCGGCCACCACCGGGATGTCGAGCTCGGAGATGAACGTCTTGAGGTTCAGCGGTTCGCCATCGTTGGCGACGCGTTCGGCGGAGATGATGGTGCCCTGGATGACCAGCAGGTCGATGCCGGCCGTCACCAGGGCCGGCGTGAGTGCTGCGGCGTTCTGCGGGCTGACTCGCACCGCGGTGGTCACACCGGCCTCGCGGATGCGCGCCACCGCGGCGCCCAGCAAATCGGGGTCCAACGGCGCGGCGTGCAGCTGCTGCAGCAGCCGGATCGACGCCTCCGGCTCCGGTTCCTTGTCCGCAGCGGCCACGACCTGGGCGATCTTGTCCGCGACGTCGGCGTGCCGGCCGATCAGCCCTTCGCCGTTGAGCACCCCGAGCCCACCGAGCCGGCCGAGTTCGATCGCGAACTCCGGGGAGACCAGCGAGTCGGTGGGGTGTGCCAACACCGGGATCTCGAACCGGTAGGCGTCCAGCTGCCAGGCCGTGGAGACGTCCTTGGAGGAGCGGGTGCGCCGAGACGGCACGATGTTGATGTCGTCGAGCTCATAGGTGCGCCGGGCGGTGCGGCCCATGCCGATCTCAACCATGTCACGCATGACGGGTCAGCCTCGTTTCTGTTTCGCTGCGCGGATGCGCCGGGACGAACGCCTGCTCAGCGGACGTAGTAGTTCGGCGCTTCGACGGTCATGGTGATGTCGTGCGGGTGGCTTTCCTTCAGACCCGCGGCGGTGATCCGTACGAACTGTGCCTGCTGCAGCGCCTCGATGGTGGCCGAACCGGTGTAGCCCATCGCCGCCCGCAGCCCGCCGGTCAGCTGATGAATGACGGTGGTCAGCGGGCCGCGGAACGGCACCCGGCCCTCGATGCCCTCGGGCACCAGCTTGTCCTCGGAGAGCGCGTCGTCTTGGAAGTAACGGTCCTTGGAGTAGGACTTGGCGCCACCGCGGCCTTGCATGGCGCCCAGCGATCCCATGCCGCGGTAGCTCTTGAACTGCTTGCCGTTGACGAAGATCAGTTCACCCGGCGACTCGGCGGTGCCGGCCAGCAGCGAGCCGAGCATGGCCGTCGACGCCCCGGCGGCCAGCGCCTTGGCGATGTCACCGGAGTACTGCAGCCCGCCGTCGGCGATCACCGGCACCCCCGCCGGCGCACAGACCGCCACGGCCTCCATGATGGCGGTGATCTGCGGGGCGCCCACCCCGGCGACGACCCGGGTGGTGCAGATGGAGCCGGGCCCCACCCCGACCTTGACCGCGTCGGCACCGGCCTCGACCAGCGCGGCCGCCCCGCTGCGGGTGGCCACGTTGCCGCCGACCACATCGACGCGCTCCCCCACCTCGGCCTTGAGCTTGCCGACCATGTCCAGCACACCCCGATTGTGGGCGTGCGCGGTGTCGACGATCAGCACGTCCACCCCGGCGTCGGCCAGCGTCATCGCCCGCACCCACGCGTCGGCGCCGACGCCGACTGCGGCCCCGACGAGCAGCCGGCCGTCGCTGTCCTTGGTGGCCAGCGGGTGCTGCTCGGTCTTGACGAAGTCCTTGACGGTGATCAGCCCGGTCAGCTTGCCGTGGCCGTCGACGATCGGCAGCTTCTCGATCTTGTGGCGGCGCAGCAAGCCCAGCGCGGCGTCGGCGGAGACGCCCTCCTGCGCGGTGATCAGCGGCGTCTTGGTCATCACCTCGGCGACCGGCTTGTTCTGGTCGACCTCGAAGCGCATGTCCCGGTTGGTGATGATTCCAACAAGTTGGCCCAGGGAGTCCACTACCGGCAGCCCGGAGATCCGGAACCGCGCGCACAGCGCGTCCACCTCGGCCAGGGTGTTCTCCGGTGTGCAGGTGACCGGGTCGGTGACCATCCCGGCCTCCGAGCGCTTCACGGTCTCGACCTGGCCGGCCTGCTCGGTGACCGGCAGGTTGCGGTGCAGCACGCCCATGCCACCGGCGCGGGCCATCGCGATCGCCATCCGGGCCTCGGTGACGGTGTCCATGGCGGAGCTGACCAGCGGCACCTTGAGCGCGATGTTGCGGGTCAGCCGACTGGAGGTGTCGGCGGTGGCCGGCACCACGTCAGAGGCCGCCGGAAGCAGCAGCACATCGTCGAAGGTCAGCCCCAGCATGGCGATCTTGGGCGGATGCCCATCGGCGGCGCCGCCGGTGGGTATCGCATCGTCGAACGTGCCGGCGGCACCGGGTGCACCGGGGGCATAGGGAATCGTCGGGGCACTGGGGTCACCAACGGACATCGGGAGCCTCCACTACGCAGCCGGGGTGAGACGTCCATCCTAATCGCGGCGCGCGACGGCGTTCGTTCCCCACCACCCTTGCCGGTCATGCGGGCCGCTGAACGGCTCCGGGCACCGGCCGCTGGCATTCTGTCGTGACCTCTGCGTACCCTGATGGGCGTGCGTGACCACCTGCCACCCGGTTTACCGCCTGACCCGTTCGCCGACGATCCCTACGACCCGTCTGCCGCGCTGGACGCCGTCGAACCGGGGCAACCGCTGGATCCGCAGGAGCGGACCGCGGTCGAAGCCGACCTCGCCGATCTGGCGGTCTACGAAGCACTGTTGGCGCACCGGGGCATCCGCGGCCTGGTGGTGTGCTGCGACGACTGTCAGCAGGACCACTATCACGACTGGGACATGCTGCGCGCCAACCTGCTGCAGCTGCTCATCGACGGCACCGTCCGCCCGCACGAACCGGCTTACGACCCCGAACCCGACAGCTACGTGACCTGGGATTACTGCCGCGGCTATGCCGATGCGTCGCTCAACGGCGCGACCTCGGAGGCCGACGGCTACCGCTGAGCCGCCGGATCAGCCGCGCTGCCACCTACCGCCGCGGCGACGCACCAGCTCGGCGGCGTCGTCACGCAGCTTCAGCAATTCCTCGACCGTCCACCGCGCGCCGGCTACATCGACCAGGTCGATCAACATGCAGGCCAGTGCCCATCGCAGCGGGACCAGACCCAGCCGGTCGGCGTCTTGTAGCGCCGTGGTGGCCACGGCGCACGCTTTGTCGACGCTGCCGGCGCAACACAGCGCCCCGGCCAGCACCACCCGGCTTTTCACCCGATGGCGCGCCATCGTCTCGGGAGTCAGCTCCAGGGTGTGCTCGGCGTGCCGCACCGCGGTGGCGCCGTCGCCGGTGACCATGGCCAATTCGGCCGTCACCCAGTTCCGGCGCACCGCCAGGCGCGCCGGCGCCTTCGGTTGCGGCAGCCCTACCGCCCGTTCCAGCAGTGCCGCCGAGGCCGCGAAGCGCCCGACGCCCAGGGCGTCGGCGGCCAGCCCGACCAGCGCATCCGCGGTGGCCTCCGGGTCGACTCCGCCGTCATTGAAGGCCAGCGCCAGCGCTCGGCCGTCGAGGCCGCGGGCCTGCTGGTGCCCACCGAGTTGGCGCAGGAACGATGCCTGCGTGCTGTGCGCCAGCGATGCCAGCGGTCCGGCCGGCGCCTCGCGCAGCAGCGCCGCCAGATCGGTGCCGGCGCTGGCGTAACGCCCCTGACCGCCGGCGGCGACCGCACGCAACCACCGCTGCCGGGGGGTGATCGCGGCCGGCAACGGCCAGCGCCCGGGCGCATCGCCGAACGCGGCGGCGGCCAGCACCGCGTCTGGGTCCTCGATCATCGCTGCGCGACGTTACGCGGCCGGATCAGCGTCGCGTCGTCCGCCCCGGAAGAACATCCGCCCTCAGGGAATGTCCATCGCCTTAGGCCAGCCTTTCTTAACGGTTCCGTAGGTCTAACTTCAGACGCTTTGGTTACGGTCCCGTCAGCGCCGGATATCGCCGGCGCTGTTTTACGCGCACCACCAGACACCTCAACGGCCGCAACCGATCCGGTCGACCAGGTTTTGAGAGGGGTTCCCATGCCACAGGTTGAGCAGCTGCCCGGCCGCAATGCGGACGTATGGGATTGGCAACTCCGAGGAGCGTGCCGGGGCGTTGACTCGTCGGTGTTCTTCCCGCCCGACGGGGAGCGCGGCCGCGCCCGGGCTCAGCGGGAGCAGAACGCCAAACGGTGGTGCCGCAGCTGCCCGGTGCTGGAGCAGTGCCGGGCGCACGCACTTGCCGTGGGCGAGCCCTACGGGATCTGGGGCGGGATGTCGGAATCCGAGCGGCACGCCGCGCTGCGCTGCCTGCGGCCCAGCGGCTGAGTCCTGAAGCCCCCCGGCCGGCCTGCAGCGCCGGGCCGCGAGGTTTTCGAGCAGCCCCCGCCTGGTTCGGGGGCTGTTCGCAACTCGGGGTGATTGTCGGACCTTTGGTGTTGAGTTGCGGATATGCAACCCGCACCCGTGATCGGGTCCATCCTCGCCGGACTGACAGCTCTGGGCTTGGGCATCAGCCCGGTCGCCACGGCCGAGCCGAAGCCGGACCTGTGCTTTGACCCGCGACTCTGTGGAGATCTGAGTACGGTCTACTACTGCCCCGACACCGGCCAGGTGGTCGGTGCGTTCGCCCCGTGCCCCTCGCTGCGGACCGGGCCGTACCGTCCCGGCGGTCTGCAGCCCGGCGGGACGGTGACCCCACTGGGCTGAAATCGCGCCGTTATCCGGTTTCGCCGACCGCAACACCGTTACGCTTCGCCACGGCGCAGGCCGTCGACGGCGAGGGGAATCACATGCGTAATCAGCTTCTGTTCGGGACCCTCGCGGCGGCGTGCGCCCTCGGCCTCCTCGGCGCGCCGGTGGCCAACGCCGACGAGGAAGGATTCCTCAATGAACTGCGGGCCGACGGCTTCCCCGGTTTGACGGTCGGCGACGCCCAGCTGCCCGACGGTGTGGTCGTGGCGAACGGGTGGATGGCATGTAACCGGCTGCATCTGGGCGAGAAGCCCGAACAGACGCTGGCCCAGGTGAGCCCGAATGACGTCGAGAAGGGCCGCATGCTGATCAACGCCGCGCAGCACAATCTGTGCCCCGACACGCTCTGAACCTTTGCGGCCGTCAGCGATCGCAAGACCCCCGAACGCAATATCAGCGTGTGATAAGCAAAAGCGGTGAAAAAACGGGGCGGGATCAAAAGTACGGTTGCGCAGGCCGGCGTAGTCGCCATGATGGCGGCCACGGCCGGGGTGGGGATCGGTTCGCCGGTCCACGCCGCGGCGACGCTGCTGGCCGCCGACGGCCCGCTGGCGGGCAGCCTAACGGCGCTCATCCTCGGGGGAACCACCCAACCGACGCCGTCGCCCGAATACGCGCGGACCGTCGAGAACCTGTACCTGAATCCGCTGGGGTTCAACGACGGCTCAACCGACTCGACGGTCTGCTACATGGACGGCACCGACCCGTGCAGCGCCCCACTGCAGGTGCTCACGACACCGCAACTGATCCAGCAGGGACCGAGCAGCCTCACAGCCGCGTCGGCGATCGTGCTCGCCGTGCAGAACCAATTCGACGCCAACCCCGGCGCATTCGATGCCGAACACCCGCTGACGATCTTCGGCTACTCCCAAAGCGCCACCGCCGAGTCGATCGCCATGACCCGACTCGCCGAAGCGGGCATCCCGCTCGATTCGCTGCACTTCGTGTTCATCGGCAACCCCTCCACCCCGGACGGCATCTGGCAGCACCTGGAAGCAGCCATGGCCGCGATACTCGGCCCGAGCCTGACGAGCTATCTGCTGAATCTTGCCGGGACGACCGATGTCCTGGGCAATTTGACGCCGAATGACCTGTATGCGGCAACCATTTACAGCCTGCCCGACGATCCGATCCCCAACTTCCTGGACGTCTACGCCTCCGAGGGCCTGTGGGGCGCGCTGCTGAGCATATTAGGGCCGCACGTGGAGTACTTCGGGCTGACGCCGGAGCAGGTCGCCGACGCCACCACGGTGGTCGACGGCGCCCTGACCTACGTCAACATCGATGACACCGACATCAACGGCCTCACCGCCTGGCTCGACGCGGTGTTCAGCGGCGGGGCCGCCAATAGCGGCCTGTTCGAAAGCCTCTGGGAATCACTGCAATTACTGTTCAACGACTTCTTCTGAGGCGCCCACCGTCACTCCGGCGGCACTCTCCAGCACCTTGACGATCGACGTGAAGTCGGATTCGGGGCCCTGGTCACGCAACGTCGACTCCCACAGCGCGGCCACCGCGTCGGCGAGTTGGCTCGGCAGGCCCAGGGCACCGGCCTCGTCCAGGTACAGCCGGACGTCCTTGACCATCAGTCCGGTCGCGAAGCCGTAGTCGAACGTCCTGGGCAGCACCGCTTTCGGGAACTTATCGCGGCTGGCATGGGTTCCGCCCGAGCCGGCATTGAGCACGTCGATCATCACCTGCGGGTCGAGACCGGCCTTGACGCCCATCACCATGACCTCGGCGGTGGCGGCCAGCGTGGTGGCCGCCATCAGATTGTTGACCAGTTTCATCGTCTGGGCGGCGCCGGGCTTCTCACTGACGAACACCGGGCGGCCGAGCTCGTCCAACAGCGCCTCGGCGGCGTCGAACGCGGCGCGCGGCCCGGAGACCATGATGGCCAGGCTGCCCTGCGACGCCCCGCCCACGCCGCCGCTGACCGGGGCATCCAGTGCCGCGACGCCGCGGGCCTGCAACGTGGTGTGATTACGCTGCGCCACAGCGCTTCCCACGGTTGACAAGTCGATGAACAGCTTGGTGTTCGCGCCGCCGGCCACCGCCTCGACGACCGCCGAAGACGCCTGCAACGACGGCAGGCTGGCCAGCACGATCTCCGCCCGGTCGGCCACCTGCTGCGGCGAGGAGGCAGCGTGTGCGCCGAACTTCGACGCGCGGTTGATCACTTCGCCGCGGGTGTCGTAGACCACCAGTTCGCGACCGGCTGCCGCCAACCGGCCTGCCATGGGCAACCCCATGTTGCCCAAGCCGATGAAGCCGATCATCGGCTGCCCCCGTACTCGGCGAACGCCTCGCGGGCGATCCGGAAGCTGTCGACGGCGGCGGGGACGCCGGCGTAGATCGCCACCTGCATGAAGAGCTCCCGGATCTCCTCGCGGGTGACGCCGTTGGTCAGGGCCCCCTTGACGTGGGTGCGCAGTTCGTTGGGCCGGTTGAGCACGGCGATCATCGCGAGGTTGAGCATGCTGCGAGTCCTGCGCGACAGGCCGTCGCGTCCCCACACTGCGCCCCAACAGTATTCGGTGACCAGATCCTGAAACGGCGCGGCGAAGTCGTCACCGGCGGCGGCCTGGGCCACATACGCTTCGCCGAGCACGGCCGCGCGGATCTCGCGGCCCCGGTCATAGGTCTGTCGATCCATGAATCCTCCCTCGCGACGCCGGAAAGCGCGGAACTCAACGGTTGCGAGAACCATAGACTCAAAGACGAGAATGTGATAATCACATGTGATGCACAGCAGACATGCGACGGTTCCGGTAGCGCGGGCCGCCCGCCGACGGGGCAGCTACAAAGCAGCAGTTGCCCAGTTCGCCGCCGCCGGCATGATCGTCGCTGCATCCGGCGCGGTGCTCAGTCAGCCCGTCGGTTCGCTGCTGCTCGAGGCGGCGCTGCTGGCCGTCGACGGCCCGCTGGCGGGCAGCCAGACCGCGCTCATCCTCGGCGGCACCGGCCAGCCGACGCCCTCACCGGAATACGCGCGATCCGCCGAGAACCTGTATCTGAACCCGCTGGGATTCAACGGCGGCTCAACCGACTCGACGGTCTGCTACATGGACGGCACCGACCCGTGCAGCGCCCCGTTGCAGGTACTCACCACACCTGAGTTGTTTCAGCAGGGCCCGAGCAGCCTCACCGGTGCGTCGCTGATCACGCTCGCCGTCCAGAACCAGTTCGACGCCAACCCGGGCGCGTTCGACGCCGATAACCCGCTGACGATCTTCGCCTACTCCCAGAGCGCCACCGCAGCGTCGATCGCCATGTCCCGACTCGCCGAAGCGGGCATACCCGCCGATTCGCTGCACTTCGTGTTCATCGGCGACCCGTCGGCCCCAGACGGCGTCTGGCAGTACCTGGAAGCCGCCATGTACGCGACGCTGGGCAAGGATCTCTCGGACTACCTGCTCAAGCTGCTCGGCATGACCGAGGTGCTGGGCAACCTGACACCCAACGACCTGTACTCGGCGACCATCTACGGTCTGCCCGACGACCCGGTCTCCAATTTCGCCGACGCGTATGACAACTACGGCCTGTGGGGTGCGCTGCTGGGGATCTTCGGCCCCCACGTGGAGTACCTGGGCCTGACCCCCGACCAGATCGCCGACGCGACCACCACCGTCGACGGCATGCTGACCTACATCGAGATCGACAACAGCGAGATCAACGCCTTCGACGCCTGGCTCAGCGCGCTGCTCGAGCACGGGGTCGCCAACAGCGATCCGTTCCAGGCCGTGTTCGACTCGTTGAACCTGCTTTTCAGCAACTTCTTCTAACACCCCACCCGGTTCTGGGTCATTCCGGCGACCGTTCCGGCCCGGCACAAATCGCAGTGCGCCGGGCCGGAATTCCGGGTATCACACCGTGGTCAGCCGTGCGGGGCCTCGGAAATCTTGCTGTCGGGAGTTCCCACCGTCTTGCAGTACGTCGAAACCGACAACCGGGTCGCCGAAATCTCCAAATTGGAGGGGTCCGCGCCGCTCTTGTCTTTGAGCATCTTGCTGATTTCGTCGTCCTGCTTCTTCTCATCCTGCTCGATGAAGTCCTTGCACCGGGTGTCGCCGCCGGTATTCATCACCTTCGACGCCGAGCACCCACTGGACAACAGCACACCCACGGCCATGGCCGCAACCGCAACGTATTTCATCATTTTTTCTCGCCCCTTACGCCTCGCGGCCGAACAGGCGCAGCAGCCACAGCAGGGTGATTGCGCCCAGGATTGCAGTGAACAATGTGAACCACCAACCTCCGCTCGCCGTGTCGACGACGAAGCTGAGCAGAAAACCGCCGATCAGAGCGCCGACAACACCCACGACAATGTCGGTGAGCAGGCCATACTTCGACTTCATGACGATGCCCGCGATCCAGCCGGCAATAGCACCGATAATGATGTAGCCGATCCATCCGACACTGGTCAATGTTGTAGAGCGGGCCAGGAACTCGGTTGCCGCCACTGGGTCCATGGTGATCTCCTTTACAGCGCCCTCAACACGCCGTCTTACTCGACCGCGCGGAGAATCAATACCCGTTCTGAACGGTTATAAACGGCCGTCTCCCACGCTTGATCAACTGGCGCCCGCTGCGATCACCTCATTGACCTCGGCCGCCCGGTCGGCCATCTCGGCCTGCGCCTTATCCAGGGCCTCGGCCTGATCCTCGTCGGCCCTCATCAACGCCTCGATGTCGAAGGCGGCCATGTCGAGCACCCCCATGTCCCGGAAGGCCTTCTGCACCTTGGTGCCCCACAACCCGATGTCTTTGACGATCGGCACAATACGGCTGAACAGATGTGAACGGAACTGGATCATCAACGGGGATGCGTCGACCCATGCGGCGCACGCCTCGACGTCCATACCGAGGGTCTCGAAGACTTCCTCGCCGCGGAATCGGTCCCGCATCAGGTAGCAGGCATCCACCACGAACTCTTCACGGTCGTCCCGCTCGGACTCAGTCAGCTGTGAGTAGTAGTCCTTCAGCGAGATTCGGCCGAAAGCGACGTGCCTGGCCTCATCCTGCATGACGTAGGCCAGCACCTGCTTGGCCAGCGAACCCGGCGCTGACATGTCCCGCAACACTCCGAAGGCGGCCAGAGCGAGTCCTTCGATGAGTACCTGCATGCCCAGATAGGGCATGTCCCAACGGGAGTCACGCAGGGTGTCGTCAAGCAGTGCGGTCAGGTGCTTGTTGATCGGATAGACCATGTCGACCTTCTCCTGCAGGAACCTCGAGAATGCCTCGACGTGCCGAGCCTCGTCCATGGTCTGCGTCGCCGCGTAGAACTTCGCGTCCAGGTCCGGGACGACGTCGACGATCTTGGCCGCGCACACCATCGCGCCCTGCTCCCCGTGCAGGAACTGTGAGAGCTGCCAGGCTTGGAAATGCTGGCGCATCTCGGCGCGGCGTGCGTCGTCCGCGGCGTCCCACATCGGGCTGCCGAACAGTGGGTGGAAATCGTCGGGTAGCCCAACCGGGTTCAACGGGTCGACGTCTTGGGTCCAGTCGATACGCGACTGAGCGTCCCACTGCTTGTCCTTGCCCTTCTGGTACAGGGACAGCAGGCGGGCCCTGCCGTCGTCGTACTCCCATGTGAAGCGCGCGTCGCCGGCGTTAGGAACCTGCCACGCGTACGGTACGGGCACCTCGGTGTACTTGTCCTTGGTGGTCATGAGCTGCCGCCTTCTTCCCCGGTGCGACCGGTGGACTATGACGTGTATCACACTGCGCCGCGTCTGGCGGCGCGTCAAGCCTTGGGGCGGGGCGGGCTCGCTCAGGGAGAAGATTCGCACTCACGGGTCCGCTTCGCAACGTTTCTTGTGCCCGGACACGCTGCACTGATCGAGGCGACGAAAACGCCCCCGGCCCATCAGGACCGGGGGCGCCTTCGTCGGAACCACCTAGTGGGCGTGCCCGTGATGCCCGTGAGCGTCGGCGGCCTCCTCGACCGGCTTGTCCACGACGGCCGTCTCAGTGGTCAGCACCATGCGTGCCACCGAGGCGGCGTTGAGCACCGCCGACCGGGTCACCTTGACCGGGTCGACGATCCCGTCGGCAGCCAGGTCGCCGTAGGTCAGCGTCGCGGCGTTGAAACCCTGACCGGCCGGCAGCTCGGCGACCTTGCTGGCCACCACCGCGCCGTCCACGCCGGCGTTGCTGGCGATCCAGTACAGCGGTGCGCTCAGCGCGGCCGCGAACACCTCCACGCCCAGCTTCTCGTCACCGCTGAGCGAGGACGCCAGCTTCGACAGCGCCCCGCGGGCCTGGATCAGCGCGGTACCGCCGCCGGTGATGATGCCCTCCTCGACGGCAGCCTTGGCCGCCGCCACCGCGTCCTCGACCCGGTGCTTGCGCTCCTTGAGGGCCGTCTCGGTGGCCGCGCCGACCTTGATCACCGCCACGCCGCCGGCCAGCTTGGCCAGCCGCTCCTCGAGCTTCTCGCGGTCCCAGTCGGAGTCGGTCGCCTCGATCTCGGCGCGCAGCTGCTTGACGCGAGCGGCGATCGCCTCGGCGGTACCGGCGCCGTCAACGATCACGGTGTCATCCTTGGACACCACCACCCGGCGCGCCGTACCCAGCACGTCCAGGCCGGCCTCCCGCAGCGTCAGGCCGACGTCGGGGTTGATCACCTGGGCGCCGGTGACGATCGCGAGGTCCTCCAGGAACGCGTTGCGCCGGTCGCCGAAGTACGGCGCCTTGACCGCCACGGCCTTCAGCGTCTTGCGGATCGCGTTGACCACCAACGTCGACAGCGGCTCGCCCTCGACGTCCTCGGCGATGATCACCAGCGGCTTGCCCGCCTCGACGACCTTCTCCAGCAGCGGCAGCAGGTCGGGCAGCGAGCTGACCTTGTCGCGGTGCAGCAGGATCAGCGCATCCTCCAGGACGGCCTCCTGCGAGTCGAAATCGGTGACGAAGTAGGCCGACAGGAAACCCTTGTCGAAGCCGACGCCGTCGGTGATCTGCAGTTCGGTGGACAGCGTCGAGGACTCCTCCACGCTGACCACGCCGTCACTGCCGACCTTGGTCATCGCCTCGCCGACCATTTCACCGATCTCCTCGTCGCGCGAGGAGACGTTGGCCACCTGCGCGATCGACTCCTTGCCGGCGACCGGGGTCGCCGCGGCCAGCAGCGCCTCGGATACCGCGTCGGCGGCCTTGGCGATACCGGCGCCCAGCGCGATCGGGTTGGCGCCGGCCGCGACGTTGCGCAGCCCGCCGGAGATGATGGCCTGGGCCAGCACAGTGGCGGTGGTGGTGCCGTCGCCGGCCACGTCGTTGGTCTTGGTGGCCACCGACTTCACCAACTGGGCGCCGAGGTTCTCGAACGGGTCCTCCAGGTCGACCTCACGGGCCACCGTGACGCCGTCCATGGTCACCGTCGGGCCGCCGAACGACTTGGCCAGCACCACGGCGCGGCCGCGCGGGCCCAGCGTGACCCGGACCGCGTCGGCCAGTTTGTCGACGCCGGTCTCCAAGGCCCGGCGGGCGGCCTCGTCGAACTCAATCTGCTTGCTCACGAATGTCAACCCTTTCCCGTCACGCGTGCCGCCCCGGACATCACCCGTACTACGGGGACCTCCGGGGCGGGCACGGTGTCTGCTTTGGCTACTTGCCGACGATGGCCAGCACGTCGCGCGCGGACAGGATCAGGTACTCCTCGCCGGCGTACTTGATCTCGGTGCCGCCGTACTTGCTGTAGATGACGACGTCGCCTTCCTTGACGTCCAGCGGAATCCGCTTGTCGCCGTCCTCATCCCACCGGCCGGGGCCGACGGCGACGACGGTGCCTTCCTGCGGCTTCTCCTTGGCAGTGTCCGGAATGACCAGACCGGAAGCGGTCGTGGTCTCGGCCTCGTTGGCCTGAACGAGGATCTTGTCCTCGAGTGGCTTGATGTTCACGCTCGCCACGATTGGAGCCCTCCACATTGTCTGGATGCGACCCGGCTCGCCGCCCGGTCGCATCGGAACGTACTTACTTAAGGTGTTCGGCATTCGTGCGAGCCCTCGCGTCGTCGTCGCGGGTGCCGAGCCAGGAATCGTCCGACTGCCACCTAGCACTCTATACACGAGAGTGCTAGCACTCAAGGTGGGGGCGGTGCTTCCTCGGTATCCGGCCTGCTCACCCGCGAACGTGCGCAGAAACGGCAGCTCACCCGGCGTGTCGACCGGGGACGCGCACGCTGGCGCAAACGACCGGCAGGCCCGGATCGGTGGCCACATCCAGCGGCGACGGCGGCACCCCGGCCGCGATCAGCTGCGCCGCGAACGCCGCGATCATCGCCCCGTTGTCGGTACACAACCGCAGCGGCGGGATCCGCAGCGTCAGGCCCGCCGCCGCGCAGCGCTGCTCGGCCAGCTCCCGCAACCGGGAGTTGGCCGCCACCCCGCCGGCGATCAGCAGCGTCGACACCCCCAGCTCAGTGGCCGCCCGCACCGCCTTGGCCGTCAAGACGTCGGCCACCGACTCCTGGAAGCCGGCCGCCACATCGGCGGGAACGAAGTCGGGATTGGCCTCCACGTAGCGGGCCACCGCGGTTTTCAAGCCCGAGAAGCTGAACGCATACGGGGCGTCGCGCGCACCGGTCATCCCACGCGGGAACACTGGGATCTCCGCGGCCTCCCGGTCGCAAGTGCGGGCCAGCTCGTCGAGCACCCGCCCGCCGGGGTAACCCAGCCCGAGCAGCCGGGCCACCTTGTCGTAGGCCTCCCCCGCGGCGTCGTCGACGGTGCTGCCCAGCTCGACGATCGGCTCCCCCAGCGACCGCACGTGCAGCAGGTGGGTGTGGCCGCCGGAGACCAGCAGGGCCACGCATTCGGGCAGCGGCCCGTGGGCATAGACATCGGCCGCCAGATGCCCGCCCAGGTGGTTGACCGCGTAGAACGGCACCCCCCAGGCGGCCGCATAGGCCTTGGCCGCGGCCACGCCCACCAGCAGCGCTCCGGCCAGACCGGGCCCGATGGTGGCAGCCACCGCATCGGGACGCGCCACCCCGGCCGTCTCGAGTGCCCGGCGCATCGTCGGGCCCAGCGCCTCCAGGTGGGCACGTGAGGCGATCTCGGGCACCACCCCACCGAACCGGGTGTGCTCTTCGACGCTGGAGGCCACCTCGTCGGCCAACAGCGTCAGCGTGCCGTCGGCGGCCAGCCGGGTGATCCCGACACCTGTTTCATCGCAGGAGGACTCGATGGCCAGCACTATTGTCATGAACGGGCCTCCCGCCGCATCATGTAGGCGTCCGCGCCGTTGCGGTAGTAGCGCTTGCGCACACCGGTCTCGACGAAACCGACGTCGCGGTAGAGCCCGATCGCCGCGGTGTTGTCGGTGCGGACCTCCAGGTGCACGACGCCGCCGTCGGCGTAATCCAGTAGGTCGGCCAGCAGCCGCCGTCCGATGCCACGGCCCTGATGAGCCGGGTCCACCCCGAGGGTGTGCACCTCGAACTCGAACGGCGGGGTGCGCCCCAGCCGGGCGATCCCGCCGTAGCCGACCAGCCGGTCGCCGAGCCGGGCCGCAACATAGTGGTGGCCGGCCGCGCCGATCGCCCGGCTGAACGCCGCGGGCGGCCATGGGTCGTCGCCGCCGAACAGCTGGGTCTCCAGTTCGGCGCAGCGCGCCGCATCGCTGTCGAGCAGCGCACCGACCACCACCGGCGGCGCCGCAGCATCCCGCGGCTTGGCATCAGGGCGGCGCAGGTACAACGGCACCAGCGGCGCCGGCTCACTGCCCCAATCGCGCACCGCGGCAACCAGTCCCGACGGAGTGGGACAGGCCAGGTCGATCACCGGCAGCCCGAACAGGCCGGCGTGCGCGGGCGAGCCGGCCACCGCCGCGGCGTCGCCGACGTCGACGTCGGCCGGGGCGCTGACTGCCGGGCCGGCTACCCGGACCCCGTCGCGGTAGCGCGCCCAATAAACCTCGCGGCGCCGGGCATCGGTCACCACCAAGGTCGCTCCGGTGGTGCAGACCCCGATCGCGTCGAGGCTGCAGACCCCGTGGACAGCGATCCCCAACGCATGCCCGTAGGCGGCGGCGCTGGCCATCCCGACCCGCAGCCCGGTGAACGGCCCCGGCCCGCAGCCCACCACCACCGCAGTCAGGTCCGTCATGCCCAGCCCCGCATCGGCCAGTGCGGCAAGCACATTGGGGGTGAGCCGCTCGGCGTGCGCGCGCGCATCCAGGGTGACGCGCTCGGCGAGCACGGTGCGCCGCTCCGTCTCATCTAGGGCCACCAAGCCCGCGGTGACCGCTGGTGTGGCGGTGTCGATGGTCAGGATCGCCCCGGTCACGGCGTGTGCCATCGCCAGGTCGCGGTACGGGTGTCGGATTCCGCTGCGCGGTCCAGCCGAACGTCCAGGTGCCGCTCCGAGAGTCGCTCGGCCAGTCCCTCGCCCCACTCCACCACGACGACGGCGTCGTCGAGTTCGGTATCCAGATCCAGCGAGTCCAATTCAGCCAGCAGGTCCAGTCCCGATTCGTCGAGCAGTCGGTAGAGGTCGACGTGGATCATCGCCGGGTCACCGGGCCGGCGGGCCCGATGTTCGCGGGCCAGCACGTATGTCGGCGAGGTGACCGGACCCTCGACGTCCATTGCCGCGGCGATCCCCTTGGCCAGCACCGTCTTTCCGGCGCCGAGCGGACCGGAGAGCACCACGACATCGCCGGCGCGCAACTGCCCACCGAGGCGCGTTCCCAGCGCCACGGTGTCTTCGGCCGTCGCCAGGTGCTGCGTGTCAGCCACTGCGCCCGGCCTTCCGGCGCAGCCGGCGGGTCAGTGTGACCCGGCGGGGGGTGGCGCGCTCCACCAACCGCACCAACGCGTCGTCGATGATGTCGGGTTCCTCCAGCTGCACCAGGTGCCCCGCTCCGCGAACGATCACCAGCTCGCAGTCCCACAGCGCGGCCGCCATGGCCCGTGAGTAGCCGTCCGGGGTGAGCAGATCGCGGTCGCCGCAGGCGACCAGGGTCGGGATCTTGGCCAACGTCTCCAGTGCGGCACTCTCGTCGTGAACCTCCAGTGCGTGCAGGAATCCGACCATGGTGGCCACCGGGGTGGTGTGCATCATCTCCTCGGAGAACGCCACCACGCTCGGGCTGATCTGGTCGGTGCCGTAGGAGGCGGCGCGCAGGATCGGCGCGATCACCCGGCGGGCCGCGCCGCGGCCGCGGTGCACCAGGCCCGGGACGTAGCGCACGGTGAACTGGACCGCCTCCAGGGCCGGGTTGCGCAGGATCTCGCCCAACGGTGATCGGGAAACACCTTTGGCCGCCGAGGAGATCAGTGCCGCGCCCACTATCCGGTTGCGGTAGCGCTGCGGAAACTGCCGGGCATGCGACAACACGGTCATGCCGCCCATCGAATGCCCAACCAAGACCACCGGTCCGCGCGGCACCGTCGCGGCCAGCACCGCCTCCAGATCCTGACCGAGCCGCGGCACGGTGTAGGTATCCGGCGGGGCGACAGTGGAATCACCGTGGCCGCGTTGGTCGTAGAAGACCATCCGGACCTGGCGGCCCCATTCGGCAGTTAATCGCGCCCGCTGAAAGTGGAACGAGCCCATCCGCAGGCAGAAACCGTGCGCGAACACCACGGTCAGCGGCGCGTTGCGGGGGCCCACGTCGCGGACCGCCAGCTCGACGCCGTCGTCGGTGACCACCACCGAACTGTGGTCGTGCGCCAGGATCTCGAAATCCTCGGCGGCGTAGGGATCGTCGGAGGTGGTGCGCCGGGTCAGCGAGCGCGCGATGGTGGATCCGGCGATGGTGCCGACAGCGGTCAGCCCGGCCGCCCCGGCCAGCCAGCCGCCGGTTCGCAGGTTGGCGCGCCGCCGCTTAACGGCCATCGGACCCGTCCCCCCGGTAGGTTCTGGCGACCCGTCCGCGCGGTGAGTTCACCACCTCGTAGTGGATGGTGCCCAGCGCATCGGCCCAGTCCTGGGCGATCGGCTCGCCGTTGGTTCCGGGTCCGAACAGGATGACCTCGTCACCCTCGGTCACGTCGACCGGCCCGGGGCCGAGGTCGACGACGAACTGGTCCATGCAGACCCGTCCGACGCTGGGCCGGCGCCGGCCGTTGATCAGCACGTCGAACCGACCGCTCAGCGGGCGGAACACGCCGTCGGCGTAGCCCATCGGGACCAGCGCCAGCGTGGTGTCGGCCTCGGCGATCCAGGTGTGCCCGTAAGAGACCGCCTCGCCGGCTTTGATCGAGCGGACCAGCACCACAATGGATTTCAGCGTCATGGCGGGGACCAGGCCCATGTCGCCACGCTCGGGGAGCGGGCTGAGCCCGTAGACGGCGATGCCGGGCCGCACCATGTCGAAGGCCAGGTCCGGCCGGGTCATCACCCCGGCAGAATTCGCGAGGTGGGCCACCTCGAACGTCAGGCCATTATCGCGGGCCAGCGCGAGCATATCGGAGAACCGTTGCGCTTGAACATTGTTCACCGGGTTGTCCGCTTCGTCAGCACAGGCCAGGTGCGACATCAGGCCCCGCACCCGAATCGCGTCGTCGGCAACGGCGCGGCGCAGCGCACCCAGCAGCTCGGGGTAGCCTGCGGCACCGATGCCGTTGCGGTTCATGCCGGTGTCGGCCTTGACCGTCACCGTGGCGGTGCGGCCGCTGCGGCCCACGGCGTCGAGCAACTCGTCGAGCTGCCGCACCGAGGAGACCGCGATCTGCACGTCGGCGGTCAAGGCGGGCGCGAAGTCGGTGTCGGGCCCGTGCAGCCACGCCAGGACCGGGGCGGCGATACCGGCCGCCCGCAACGCCAGCGCCTCGTCGACGGTGGCGACCCCGAGTTCGGCTGCTCCGGCCGCTAATGCCGCTCTCGCCACCTGGGCGGCGCCATGGCCGTAGCCGTCGGCTTTGACCACGGCCATCACCTCGGCGGCACCGGCCTGGTCAGACAGCACCCGCACGTTGTGCGCGATGGCATCCAGGTCCACCAGGGCTTCGCCGAGCAGGCCGGCCGTTCGGGATGTGGCAGTCATGTCGGTCTCGATTGTCCCAGAACCCACCGGATGCCCCAGTGACCGCGCCGAGTGAGCGGTTTGTGTCGGTCCACGGCCGTTTTGCCGACCAAAACACACACTCGGCAGGAAGGGGCCGACACCGCCTGTGGATGGGCGTCGACGCCAGGGCAGGCCCGCATGCCACGCTGCGGCCATGCGACCACCGCGGGGCGCCTTCCGGGCGACGGAGGCGCTGGCTGCCGGCGCGTTGACCCGCAGCGGGCTACGCCGCGACTACGTCAGCGTCTACCCGGGAGTGTGGTTCCCACGCGATGTTGAGCTGACGGCGATCCAACGGGCCCGCGCCCGGTTGGCTCTGGTCACGCCGGCAAGCGGTGCTCGGCGGGCTGTCCGCGTCAGCGCTTCACGGCGCGAAGTGGATCGACAGCGACACCCCCGCCGAGCTCATCCACACCAATCGGCGAGCACCGCCGCTGCCGACCGTGCACACCGACACTCTGCTGCCCGGCGAGGTGCAGATGGTTCGCGGGATGCCGGTGACAACGGCCGCCCGCACCGCCTTCGACCTGGGCAGACGTTTGCCGACCACCGAGGGCGTGCAGCGTGTCGACGCGCTCATGAACGCCACCGGGCTCAAGGTGGTGGACGTCGCGGCGGTGGCCGACGCGCACCGGGGCGCCCGGGGGCTACGGCAGCTGGATGCGACGTTGCCGTTGGTCGACGGCGGCGCCGACTCGCCGTATGAGTCGCTGACCCGGCTACTCCTGGTGCAGGCCGGCTTTCCGCCGCCACAGACTCAAATACCGGTGTACGACGCCCATGGCAACGTCGGCGCTCGCATCGACATGGGTTGGGAGGAATACCTCGTCGGCGTCGACTTCGAGGGCGCCCACCATTGGCTTGACCCCAAGCAGCGGGAACGTGACGCCGAGCGCTACAACTTCATCGCCGAGGCCGGCTGGATCGACATCCGGTTGACGTCCCGCACGCTGCACCTACGCCCCGAAGCCTTCCTGGAGCGGGTCGGGGCGGCGTTGATCAGCCGGGGCTGCCCGAAAACCTGGTGACCGGCCCGCCGAGTGTGCGGTTCAGTCGCCGAATTCGCGATTTTGCGACCTAAAACGCACACTCAGCGAGGTAAGGCCGGGGAAACCCTAATGCGAGAAGTGCTGCTGATCGTCGAAATGCCCCCCGGGCTTGAGCCGGTCGAGGGCGGTCACCGCCTTCATGGTGTCGTCGAAGAGCGCCCGGGCCAGGTCCGCCGAGAGGCCCTCGCGGACCACCACGCGCAAAACCGCGACGTCCTCGGCGCCCTCGGGCATGGTGTAGGCCGGCACCTGCCAGCCGAACGTGCGCAGCTCGTGGGAGACGTCGAACTCGGTGTAGCCGCGCTTCCCCGCGAGCCGGCACGACACCACCGGGATCGCCGATCCGTCCGAGATGACCTCGAAGTGCTCAGAGGCGGCCAGTTGGTGCGAGAGCCAGCGGGCGGTGTCGGACAGCGTGCGCATCACCTCGGTGTAGCCGCTGCGGCCGAGTCGCAGGAAGTTGTAGTACTGGCCGACGACCTGGTTGCCCGGCCGGGAGAAGTTCAGCGTGAAGGTGGGCATGTCCCCGCCGAGATAGTTGACCCGGAACACCAGTTCCTCGGGCAGATAGTCGGCGCCCCGCCACACCACGAAGCCGATCCCCGGGTAGGTGAGGCCGTACTTGTGACCACTCACGTTGATCGACACCACCCGCGGCAGCCGGAAGTCCCAGCGCAGATCCGGGTGCAGGAACGGCACCACGAATCCGCCACTCGCCGCGTCGACGTGCACCGGCACGTCGGGACCGCCGCCGGCGGCCAGCTTGTCGAGCGCGGCACAGATCGCCTCGACGGGCTCCAGTTCGCCGGTGTAGGTGGTGCCCAGGATCGCCACCACCCCGATGGTGTTCTCGTCGACGGCATCGACGACCTGCTCCGGGGTGATCACGTAGCGACCCTGCGTCATCGGCAGGTAGCGGGGCTCGACGTCGAAGTAGCGGCAGAACTTCTCCCACACCACCTGGACGTTGGAGCCCATCACCAGGTTGGGCGTGCGCCCCTGCCAATCGCCGACCTTGGCGCGCCAGCGCCACTTGAGCGCCAGCCCGCCGAGCATCACCGCCTCGGACGAGCCGACGGTGGACACCCCGATGGCGCTGGCCGGGTCGTCGTCGCGCAGGTTCTCGGCGTGGAACAGGTCGGCGACCATGGACACGCAGCGCTGCTCGATGGCCGCGGTGGCCGGATACTCGTCCTTGTCGATCATGTTCTTGTCGAACGACTCCGCCATCAGCGCCGACGCCTCAGGGTCCATCCAGGTGGTGACGAAGGTGGCCAGGTTCAGCCGCGAACTACCGTCGAGCATCAGCTCGTCGTGGATGAAGCGGTAGGCGGCCTGCGGCTCCATCGACTCGTCGGGCATCCGCAACGCCGGGACCGGTGAGGTGAACAATCGCCCGGTATAGGCCGGGGCGATGGTGTGTGCGGGGACGGACGGGTGGGAATGGGTCACAGCGACTCCTCTTCTCATAGCTCGGCCAGAGCGGTGCGGATGTGGGCCAAGATGCGCGACGCCGACGTGGGGGTGTCGCCGGGTCCGGGGTCGGCGGCCGAGGCCGCGGCCGCCCGGGTGTGCACGAACGCGGCGGCGGCGGCGGCCTGGGCAGCGGGCAGGCCCGAGGCCAGCAGTGCGCCGATCATCCCGGACAACACGTCCCCGGAGCCGGCGGTGGCCGCCCAGGATCCGCCCGACGGGTTGAGATAGACCGGGCCGCGCCCATACGGCGGTCCCGGTGTCGGCTCTCCTCCGTCGAGCCTCGCCGAACCGCCGGCCGGATCGGCGACGACGGTGACGTTGCCCTTCAGCAGCACGGTGGCCCCGAACTTCTCGGCGAGGGCCCGGGCCGCGCCGACCCGGTCGTCGCCGGGCGGGTGCCCGGCCAGCCGGGCGAACTCCCCGGCGTGCGGGGTGAGCACGGTGGGTGCGGCTCGGTCGGCCACCAGCGACGGGTGGGCGGCCAGGATGGTCAGCGCGTCGGCGTCGACGATCACCGGCACGTCGGTGCCGAGCGCGAACCACAGCGCGGCGGCGCCGGCCTCGTCGGTACCCAGGCCCGGTCCCACCACCCAGGCCTGCACCCGGCCGGCGGCGGCGGGGCTGGGCGCGGCCACCACCTCGGGCCAGTGCGAAACCACTTCGGCGGCAGCACTTCCGGCGTAGCGCACCATGCCGGAGGTGGCGGCCACCGCCGCGCCGGCACACAGGATCGCCGCGCCCGGGTAGGTCGCCGAGCCGGCCAGGACTCCCGTGACGCCCTGGGTGTACTTGTCGTCGCGCGGCCCGGGCGCCGGCCAGCACGCCTCGACGTCCGCGGCTTCCAGCGAGCGGGTGTCGGTGGCCGGCAATTCCAGGCCGATGTCGATGAGCTCGACCCGCCCGCACTGTCCCAGCGCGTGTACGGGTTTGAGGCCGCCGAAGGTGACGGTAAGCGCGGCGCGCACCGCGGGGCCCTCGGCGGCCCCGGTGTGCGGGTCCAGGCCACTGGGAATGTCGACGGCCACCACCGGGATGCCCGCGGCCTCCACCGCGGCGAATGCTTCGGCGGCGTTCGGGCGAAGCGCACCCCGCCCGGAGATCCCGACCACCCCGTCGATCACCAGATCCGTTGCGGGCGAAACCGTATCGACGATCCGGCCGCCGGCCCGCCTGAATGCCGCCAGACCCTTGGCGTGAGCGCGCTCCGGGTTGAGCAGGATCGCACTGGCCGCCGCGCCGCGCCGGCGCAGCAGCGTGGCGGCCCACAGTGCGTCACCCCCGTTGTCTCCGGAGCCGACCACCGCGCACAAGCTGCGGCCGGCCACCCCGCCGGTGCGCCCGGCCAGTTCCCGGGCGATCGCCGTGGCGAGGCCGAATGCGGCCCGGCGCATCAAGACCCCGTCGGGCAGGGTCGCCAGCAGCGGCGCTTCGGCGGCGCGGATCACCTCGACGGTGTAATAGTGCCGCACGGCCCCTTCCTCGCCCTTCCTCAATCCGTCCTGGTCCGTCCTCGTCCTGGCCAGGCTAGTTGCCCGGGCCGGACGGGGCGGGTCAATGGGTAACAGGCCCCCGGTGCCGACTCTTGATCAGCAACGATGGCTCAAGTATCGTCCGAATCAATTTCGCGACGCACAGTAGCGGATCGATGCAGTCCGATGGAAAGGGTCCGAGTTGCCGCGCAACCGCTACGCCGGGGAACCGTTCACCACCGCCGACGCCGATATCGCTGCCGCCTTGGAGCAGGTCTCCATTCCGACCTTGCTGCTGTCGTGCGTGCACATCACCGGCGACCCCCGTTTCATCCGGGAGTTCAAGCAGAACGGGATCTTCCTCAACGAGATTCAGGGGTTCATGTCCGAAGAGGACAAGGCCCGCGCCCGCGCCGAAGCGCTGCCGGTGATCATCGACTACCGCGACCGCGGCTGCCCGCAACCGGCACCGCTGCCCGCCGAGCTGATCAAGGAGATGATGGACTGGGCGGCGTGCGAGACCGTCCCGGACGACTACCTGGGCCTGCTCGCCGAGGAACTCGACCTCACCGGAGTCGACCCCCGCCGCCCCGCACCGCTGCAACCGGAGCGGGCAGCGGAGCTTCCGGTGGTGGTGATCGGCTGCGGCGAATCGGGAGTGTTGGCCGGAATCCGGCTGGCGCAGGCCGGTATTCCCTTCACCATCGTCGAGAAGAATGCCGGCCCGGGCGGCACCTGGTGGGAGAACGATTATCCGGGAGCCCGGGTGGACGTCGCCAACCACTTCTACTGCTTCAGCTTCGAACCCAACAACGATTGGGGGCACTACTTCGCCGAACAGCCGGAACTGCAAGCCTATTTCACCGATGTCATCGCCAAACACGGTCTGGGCCAACATATCCAGTGGAATACCGAGGTGACCGACGCCGCCTGGGATGAGGCCACCGGGACCTGGACGCTGACCACGCGCACCGACGACGGGGCGGTGTCGGCCATGTCGGCGCGCGCGGTGATCACGGCGGTCGGCCAGCTCAACCGCCCGAACCTGCCGGATCTCGACGGCGCGGACAGCTTCACCGGGCCGTCGTTTCACTCCGCGGCCTGGGACCACAGCATCGATCTGACCGGCAAGCGGGTGGCGCTGATCGGGGCGGGCGCCAGCGGATTCCAGATCGCACCGGCGATCGCCGGAAAGGTGGAGCACCTCACGGTGTTTCAGCGCACCGCACAGTGGATGTTCCCCAACCCGATGTATCACGACGCGGTCGGCGACGGGGTGCGCTGGGCACTGGAGCACCTGCCGTTCTACGGCCGCTGGTACCGGTTTCTGCTGCTGTGGCCCGGCGCCGACAAAGGCCTGGAGGCCGCCCGGGTGGACCCGGACTATCCCGACCAGGACTACGCCGTCAGCGAGGTCAACGCGCTGGCCCGGCAGATGTTCACCGGCTGGATCACCGATCAGGTCGGCGACGACGAGGAGCTGTTGGCCAAGGTGCTGCCGGACTATCCGGCCACCGGCAAACGCACCCTGCAGGACAACGGCACCTGGCTCAAAACGCTGCAACGCGACAACGTCGACCTGGTCCGCACCCCGATACGCACGCTCACGCCGAGCGGCGTCCAGACCGACGACGGCGTCCACCGCGAGGTCGACGTAATCGTCTACGCCACCGGGTTTCGGCACACCGACGTGCTGTGGCCGATGCGCATCACCGGCCGTGACGGCACCGATCTGCATGCGCTGTGGGGCCGCCGGCCGTATGCGTACCTGGGCATCACCGTGCCCGGATTCCCGAACTTCTTTCTGCTCTACGGCCCCGGCGCGCATCTGGCGCACGGCGGCAGCCTGATCTTCAACTCGGAGTTGGAGATGCGCTACATCGACGCCTGCCTGGCCAAACTCGCCGAGGAGCAGCTGCACTGCATCGAGCCGACCGCACAGGCGGCAGCCGAATGGCATCGGGTCACGCAGGAGGGCATCAAGAACACGGTGTGGGCACACCCGGCGGTCACGCACTCCTACTTCAAGAACGCCGACGGCGAGATCCACACGGTGAGCCCCTGGCGGCTCGACGAGTACTGGTCGATGGTACGCGAACCGGACTGGTCACAGTTCGTCGTCTGCAAAGGAGCGGTGGAGTGAGCGGAGTCGTCATCACCGGTGCGGCCTCGGGAATCGGCCGGGCGTGCGCCGAGGCGCTGATTGCCGACGGACGTCGGGTTGCGTTGTGGGACATCGCCCCCGGGGTTCTCGAGGTGGCCGACGGGATGGCGATGCCAGGTGCGGTGGTCGACGTCTGCGACGATGCCGCGCTGCCCGCTGCGGTCGCGGCCGCGGCCGATGCGCTCGACGGCATCGACGGACTGGTGCATGCGGCGGGCCGGGTGCTGCCCGAACCGGTGGGCGCCTACACCGGCGAATCCTGGGATGCCGTCATGGATGTCAACCTGCGCGCCCAGGCGATGCTGGTGCAGCTGATGCTGCCACATCTGGAGGCGGTCGCCCGCGCCGGCGGTAGCCCAGCGGTGGTCGGCATCTCCAGCATCGAGGGCCTGACCGCCAACCCCTTCATCCCGGCCTACTGCGCGTCCAAGGCGGGACTGCTGGGGCTGACCCGGTCGATGGCCGCGCAGCTGGGCCCGGCCGGAATCCGGGTCAACGCGATCTGCCCGGGCTTCATCGAGACTCCGATGCTGCAGATCGCACTCGACGTCGAGGAGGTCGCCGCCGGCTTCGTCGCCGCCGCGCCGCTGGGACGCATCGGACAGCCGGCCGAGGTGGCTGCGGCGGTGGCGTTCCTGATGTCGCCGCGGGCGTCGTTCATCACCGGCACCCAGCTCGTCGTCGACGGTGGAGTCACCGCCCGGCATCCGTGAACTAGAACACCCAGCTCTGCGGTGCTGCGATGACGAACCCGTGGATCGCGACGGGACCGTTGTACACGCTGCGGGCAACCTGGGGTTCTTTGAGCACGCAGACCACGTCGGTGGACGGCGGCGTCCCGCAGACCATCGACTGGGCGGGTGAGAGATCCCAGAACGCGATCTTGTGGCCCACCGGAAGCCTCACAGCCGGTGGCGCTCCGGCGCTCCGGTCTTCCGGCGGTGTGTGCACGAAACGGGCGGGCACACTTGACTTCCCGTAGATCCCGGGCAACTGCACGGCCCCGGCGTCCGGCGGCGCCCCCGGAATGTCGCCCGTGCAGTTGATCTCATGGGTGATCCTGCCCTGCCGGGTCCGGCAGACCAGTCCCGAGTCGGTGACAAAGGCCACCGCGGGCAGCCTGGGCAGCTCGCTGACGGAATCGGGCAGCGGCCCGCTGTCGTCGATCAGCGAGTCCACATCTGGGAATACCGGTGTCGCACCGGAATCCGGCGCCGTCACCAGCAGAACGGCTGACGTGACCGCCGCTGCCAATGCCCGCCGTGCCACGCGGATTCAAACCTTATTCGACCGTGACCGACTTGGCCAGGTTGCGCGGCTTGTCGACGTCGTAACCCCGAGCCTGGGCCACCCCGGCGGCGAACACCTGCAGCGGAATGGTCGATAACAGCGGCTGGTAAAGCGTTGGTACGCCCGGGATCTCGATCAGGTGGTCGGCGTAAGGCCGTACCGTCTCGTCGCCCTCCTCGGCGATCACGATGGTGACCGCACCACGGGCTTGGATCTCGCGGATGTTGGAGAGCAGCTTGGAGTGCAGCATCGCCGCGTTCTTGGGCGAAGGCATCACCACGATCACCGGCAGATCGTCCTCGATCAGCGCGATCGGGCCGTGCTTGAGCTCGCCGGCAGCGAAACCTTCGGCGTGCATGTATGCCAGCTCTTTGAGCTTCAAGGCGCCTTCCAGCGCCACCGGGTAGCCGACGTGACGGCCGAGAAAGAGCACCGCACTCGATTTCGCGAACTGCCGCGCCAGCTCGGCCACCGAGTCGATGCCCTCCAGCACGCGCGACACCAGTTCGGGCATCGCTTCCAACTGCAGGTACTCGCGCTCGACCTCGTCGGGGTACTTGGTGCCCCGGGCCTGCGCCAGCGCCAGACCGACCAGATAGTTCGCGGTGATCTGCGCCAGGAACGTCTTCGTCGAGGCGACACCGATCTCCGGGCCGGCGCGGGTGTAGATCACCGCGTCGCACTCGCGCGGGATCTGCGAGCCGTTGGTGTTGCAGACCGCCAGCACCTTCGCCTTCTGTTCTTTGGCGTGCCGGACGGCTTCCAGGGTGTCGGCGGTCTCACCGGACTGGCTGATCGCCACCACCAGGGTGCTGCGGTCCAAAACCGGGTCCCGGTAGCGGAATTCGCTGGCCAGTTCCACCTCCACCGGCAGCCGCGTCCAGTGCTCGATCGCGTACTTGGCCAGCAGGCCGGAGTGATACGCGGTACCGCAGGCCACCACGAACACTTTGTCGATCTCACGCAACTCCTGATCGGAGAGGCGCTGCTCGTCGAGCACGATGCGGCCGTCCTCGAAGTGCCCGAGCAGCGTCTCGGCCACCGCGGTGGGCTGCTCGGCGATCTCCTTGAGCATGAAGTACTCGTAGCCGCCCTTCTCAGCGGCCGACAGGTCCCAATCGATATGAAATGGGCGGGCAGTGCCGGTCATGTCCTGGCCTGCGAAGTCGGTGATGCGGTAGCTGTCCGCGGTGATCACCACCGCCTGGTCCTGGCCGAGCTCGATCGCGTTGCGGGTGTAGGGGATGAACGCCGCCACGTCCGAGCCGAGGAACATCTCACCGTCGCCGATCCCGACCACCAGCGGGGTGGACCGGCGCGCCGCCACGATGGTGCCGGGCTCGTCGGCGTGGGCGAACACCACGGTGAAGTGGCCTTCCAGCCGGCGCACCACGGCCAGCGCCGACGCCACGAAGTCTCCTGCGGTGTCGCCGTGACGGTACGCGCGGGCCAGCAGGTGGACGGTCGCCTCGGTGTCGGTTTCGCTGGTGAATTCCACTCCCTCGCGCTCCAACTCGTCGCGCAGCGCAGTGAAGTTCTCGATGATGCCGTTGTGGACCACGGCGAACTTGGAGGCCGCATCGCGGTGCGGGTGGGCGTTGCGGTCGGTCGGCCGGCCGTGGGTGGCCCAACGGGTGTGGCCCAACCCGGTGCCGCCGACCAGAAGGGCCGGATCGGTGTCGGCCAGCTCGGCTTCCAGGTTGGCTAGCCGGCCGGCGCGGCGGCGGATGGTCAGCTGCCCGACGCCGTCGACGACGGCGATTCCGGCGGAGTCGTAGCCGCGGTATTCCATGCGGCGCAGCGCCTCGACGACGACCTCGCGCGCGGGCCGCTGCCCGACGTAGCCGACGATTCCGCACATAGCTGTTCAGGGTAGTGCAACAGCGGACGTCCCTCAGCAATCGCGCAGGTCAGCGAAGCCCTGACCGTCGCGCGCCGCGGTGCGTTAACGTCATCTGGTGGCCAGCATCAAGCGTCTTTACACCGCACTGACCCGACCCGGTCCGCACCGCGTCCTGCGAGGCGACTTGGCCTATGCCGGGCTGGCCGGCGTGGTGTACACCCCGGCGTCCGGTTACCGGCTTCCCGCGGTGGCGTTCGGCCACGACTGGCTGACCGGAGCGCACCGCTATGCCGGACTGCTAGAGCATCTGGCCTCGTGGGGCATCGTTGCCGCCGCCCCCGACACCTGCCGCGGCCTGGCGCCGTCGGTGCTGGACTCGGCCGCCGACTTGGGCCGTGCGCTGGAGATCGCCACCGAGATCCGGTTGGGGCCGGGGCGTATCAGCGTCGACCGCGCCCGGCTTGCGGTGGCCGGCCACGGCTTCGGCGGTTCGGCCGCGGTGTTCGCCGCCGCCGGGTCGGCGGTGAAGCCCAAAGCGGTAGCGGCGATCTTCCCGACCGTCACCACTCCGCCCGCCGAGCAGGCGGCGGAGATACTGGCTGTGCCCGGCGTGGTGTTCGCCGGCCCCGGCGACGCGAAGGCGCTGCGCTCCAATGCTGTTGAGCTGGCCCACGCCTGGCCGTCGGCGACGCTGCGGGTGATCGCCAAGACCTCCCCTGCCGGCCTGCCGCAGGGCCGTCGGCTGACCGGGTTCTTCGGGCTACCGACCTCCGACCGGCGCACCCAGCGGCGGGTACGCGCTCTGCTGGCCGGATACTTGCTGGCGCAGCTGGTCGGCGACAAGACCTATCGGGAGTTCGCCGACCCGCAAGTGCCGCTTCCGCGTACCGAGCAGCTCGAGGCGCTGCCGGAGCCGGTGAGCCCCGAGGAGAAATTCGTCGCGCTGCTGAAATAGCGGCAGAAGGCAGGCCCAGAAGGCGATCGCGGCCGCCGGGTTCCCGACGGCCGCGATTGCTGGGTGTTCCTAGATGTCGGACAGCAGGTCGCCGAACAGCGACGCGACGCCGGCACCGGCGTCGTCCGCCACGAGGGGGTCGAGGCCGAAGATCGGCGGGGTCTGGACCGCGTCCTTGCCGTCCCAGCCGTTGCCGAGCACCGCTCCCATGGCTTGCTGCCAGCCGACCATCGCAGCGATCGGGCCGACGGCGTAGCTGGGGACGTCGATGTTGAAAGGCCCGGGTATCCCGAGGGCTTCCGGGACGGTGATGTTGAGGCCCAGGGAGCTGAAGATCGAGCCGCCGACCGGGATGACCTCGTTGCCGGCGGCATCGGCGTAGGGGCCGGCACCCACCAGACCGGGGCTCAACAGCCCGCCGAGGGCGAAGTCGAGGTGGTTGATGACGGTGCCGTCCGGCAACAGCCCCGCTGATTCGATCGTCGGTATCAACGCGTCGAGGTCGAGGGTGGCGCCGTTGAGCAAGCCGTCGAGCGGGCTGGCGAGAATCTGCTCGAAACTGTCGCCGTCGGTGATGCTGGCCAGCAGCGCCACCATGGGGCTCAACATCGGGCCGAGCGAACCCATGATCATGCCGCTCAGCGGTGACGACAGGAAGTTCAGAACCTCCGACACCATGTCCGGATCGATATCTTCCGGCAGGAAGCTCGGAAGAACACTCCCGAGGAGGTTATGTCCGATGGTGAGGTCGCCGGTGCCGTCGGTCAGCCCGCCCAGATCGTTGAAGTCATCCAGGGTGTGCGGGGTCACCTGCCCCACGAGCTCGCTGAAGGCATCATCGTCCAGACCGGAGTTGGTCAGCGCGAACGCAGACCCGATCGACGCCAAGTTGGCTTGGAACTCGGCGAGGACGGTACCGGGATCCGATCCGTCCTGCAGCTCCTGCAGGAAACCCTGAATATTGACGATGAACTGCTGAACCCCGACGAACGGCGCTAGCGCGAAATTGTTGTAAAGCTGCGTGAAGTTGGCGGTCGCCTCGCTCATGACGTCGGCAAAACCCCCCGCGGTGAGCTGTACCGACGGCGACTGGATGTCCGACAGAGCGGACAGCGGCGCGGCCACCGGGGTGACGGCGATCATGCCGGCCCCCACAATTGCGACCCCGGCAGTGGCGTAGGGCCGAAGTGGTTGATACATCGAAGATCTCCTCAAATTTCAAGTGCGCGCCCCTTAGGCGCCAGTCCCACTCAGGCCAACGTAGCTGAAATAGAACTGAGAGGCAATGCTGTTGTTCACATCAAAAATCCGCCCCGTCGCACCCCGGCGCCCCGGCTTCCGCGCCCGCCTCTACATCATGAAGCAAATGAAAACCACAGTTCAAAGCCATTTTCCAGCAACCTCGCATGCGCCTAATTCGACTTAGGTTACATTCCGTTGTCGTATGTCTATATCTGTGTAATAGAGTTCAGAATTAAGGAATACTGAGAATGACGTTCCGTGGGCGTGGCTTCCGGGGTCGGCTGCGTAACGGACGGCCGACGCCGCGACCATGCCGACGGCTTCACGCAAGCGGCAGGCCGCGGATCTCAGCCGATATGTTGAGTCCTCGCTGACGCACAGTGATCGATCCACTGCGTCGGCAGGCCGACCGGCAGCACAGCGAGAAGACGGTCGTCACTTCCACCCTCGACGGCGAGAGCGAACACGGGCGGCTGAGCCACGCCGACCTCGACCTGAAGGCGCGGGCGGTCGGGGCCGACCTGCTAGCTCAGCCGGCGACCGGGGCAGCCATGGATCTGGAGGCGATCGCCAAGCGAGCCGGCCTCATGCAGCAGGCGGTCGCTCATCATCAGCTCAAGTCCCGCCAGCGCTGAGGAACAGCCGCGCTGCACGCAGACGGCCGCGAGGCCCGCCGACTGTCCTCGGCGGCGTGGCCCGATCCGCCGCCGAAAGCGGTGTGTCGGGCCCGGGAAGCGCCCGCTCGCGCGAGAAGGGGGCCGCTGAAACGACCGCGGTCGCCGAGTCCCAGTGGACCCGGCGACCGCGGTCGCTCTCAACTGTCGGCTAGGCGCCGGGCGTACCGTTCGCGCCGTCGGCGCCAGCGTTGCCGGCCGTGCCGTCGGTGCCGGGTGTGCCGTCACCGGTCGCAGCCCCGCCCGGGCCTGCTGCACCGGCCGAGCCGCCGGTGCCACCCGAGCCCGCCGCGCCACCGGTGCCGTTACCGGCGCCGCCGGCGCCGTGGGCGCCACCGTTACCGCCGGTCCCGCCGATCGCCCCGTTGCCGCCGTCACCACCGTCGTAGCCGTCGCCGGTGTCGGGGTTGGTGCCACCGGGCCCGCCGGGTCCACCGGCGCCACCGGATCCGCCGGCACCACCGGCACCGCCGTTACCACCGGTCCCGCTGGTGGAGCCGCCGCCGACGCCACCGTTGCCGCCGAGGCCGCCGGCGTTACCGTTGCCGCCGTCGCCGCCGTCACCGTTGGCGCCGCCGGGGAGCAGTGGGATGCCGCTGAGTCCGTCGGCACCCGGGCCACCGTTACCACCGCGACCGCCGGTTCCGCCGGTACCACCGTCACCGGCCGCTGCGGTGCCGCCGGCACCGCCGTTGCCACCGGTACCCGCGGTGACACCGTTACCGCCGGCACCACCGGCTCCGCCGGTCCCGCCGTCGACCGAACCGGCTCCGGAACCGCCGATACCGCCGTCGCCGCCGTCGCCGCCGGCCGCACTGCTGGAGGACGAACCACCGCTACCGCCCGCACCGCCGTTACCGGCATGGCTGGCAGCCCCAAAGCCGGCGGGCGTTGTTGCGCCGGCGGGGATTTCGACGCCGCCGCTGTTACCGCCGGCGCCACCGTTGCCGCCCACACCGCCGTCGGCATTGGTGGACAGGCCTTGGTAGCCGGAGCCACCCTGACCGCCGGAGCCGCCGTTGCCACCGATCGCAGTGCCGTTGCCGCCGGCGCCACCGTCGGCGGCCACACCGGTGGTCCCGCCACTGCTGTCGCCACCGCGACCGCCGGCGCCGCCGTTACCGCCCTGGCTGACAACGTTCGTTCCGGTCGCGCCGTCGGCGCCGTTCGCCGCAGCCCCACCGTTACCGCCGACAGCGGGCCCACCGGCGCTGCCGCCGGCACCACCGGAGCCGCCGTTACCGCCGATGCTCCAGGTGGTGGTGCCGTCACTCCAGCCGAGGCCCTCGCCCGCCGCGCCGCCGTCGCCACCGTCGCCGCCGTTACCGCCACTGCTGAAGCCGCCGCCGCCGCCGTTACCGCCGTTGCCGCCCCGCAGGGTGCCGTCGCCGGCAGCCCCGCCGTTACCGCCATTGCCACTGGTGCCAGTGATGGCGGTGCCGTTGTAGCTGCCGCCCTGGCCGCCCTGGCCGCCGTTACCGCCTCTCGTCGAGACGGTGTTGTCGTCGGTAGCGCCGTTGCCGCCTTGTCCACCGTTGCCGCCATTGCCTGCGGTGCCGACGTCGCTGTTACCGCCGGCACCGCCGGCACCGCCGCTACCGCCGGTACCGGTCGCGCCGAGACCGCCGGTACCGCCGTCACCGCCATTGCCGCTGACGTTGGTGCCGAGCGCTGTACCGCCGCGGCCGCCGAGGCCGCCCTGTCCGCCGTTGTTGCCGTCGCCGGCATCACCGCCGTTTCCACCGTTGCCGGCGTGCTCACCGCCGCCAGCGTCGCCGCCACGGCCGCCCGCGCCGCCATTACCGAGGTAGTTGCCGCTGCCGTCCGTGGCGGCGTCACTGCCCTCGCCGCCATTACCGCCGTCAGCGCCGTCACCGGCTTGTCCTGCGCTGCCGTAGAACGAGCCGGCGTAGTAGTTGGAACCCCGGGCTCCGCCGGCGCCACCGCTACCGCCGGTGCCGCCGGCGCCACCGGTCAGACCGTTCGTACCGTTGTCGCCGACCGCATTACCACCGTCGCCGGCCGTGCCGCCAGCACCACCCTTGCCGCCGTCGCCGAACAGGTAGCCGCTGCGGCCGCCCGCGCCACCGTTGCCACCGGCACCGCCGCTGAGCGCACCGCCGACGCCGCCGTTGGCGCCATCCATACCGGCACCACCGGCGCCACCGGCACCGCCGTTGCCGAAGAACCAGGCCGCGGCCGCGCCGCCGTCACCGCCGGCACCACCGACACCGCCGTCGACGAGTGCGGCGCCACCGGCACCGCCGTTGCCACCGTTGCCCATCCACCAGCCGCCGGCTCCGCCATCACCGCCGGCCGCTCCGGCGCCACCGGCGCCACCATCACCGCCGTTGCCGAGCCAGCCGAGCGCCGCGCCACCGTCGCCGCCGCCCACACCGGCCTGGTCGCTGCTCCAGCCGTCACCGCCGTCGCCGAGCCACAGCCCGCCGTCGCCGCCGTCCGGCGAATCCTCGGTGCCGTCGACACCGTTGCCGATCAAGTACATGCCCGACCAGTCGTTGATCATCCCGTTGATCGACTCACCGAGCGGGTTGGTGATCCAGAGCTGGGTCAAGGTGTGTATCGGCCCGTAGAACCACTGGTCCATGATCCCAGTCCAGGAGAACGGGTCACCGGCTGCGCTGCCCGGGTCGCCGAACAGCGCGTCGAGGTCCCACGTCGTGCCGGCATCACCGGCGTCGGTTGTGGACCACGAGCTGAACAGATCGCCGAAGATATCGCCGAGGTCGAAATCGACGTCGGCATTCGCGGCGGGTGCTGCGGCTAACGGGGCCATCCCGAAAGCCAGGAACGCGCCCACCGCACTGGTGGCGCCGACCACCCGGCTGCGGTTCCGCGCTCGGGTGTTACCGGACTGACTGCTGTCACGACGACTCATTTGCGAACACCTCTCCTATGAAGCGGTTCTGAAAAGCTGTGTTGTAGTTGATTGAGGCAATGTCGGTATGGCTGCGGATCAGATGTCGATGCCGAGCAGCGCGTTGACGATGTCGTCGAGGTCTAGGCCGGCCAGCGCGTCCATAGCCGCGCTCGAGCCGGGATCCACATCCGGGGCCACGCCGCCGTCGTCGAACCAGCTGTCCGGGATGACAGGGAAGCCGATCCCCGGCCACGGTGGGCTGACCTCGACGGGACCCTTGCCGGTCCAGCCGGAGCCGAGCAGCGCCCCGACGGTCTGTCCCCAGGCCTCCCAGGCTGCGATCGGGCCGACGGCGTGGCTGTCGATGGCGATGGGCACTCCGGGCAGGATGCCGGTCTCCAGTGAGATTCCCAGGGCATTGAAGATCGAGCCACCCACGGCAGGGACCTGGACCAGGTCGCCTGCTTGATCGGTCACCTCGTAGGGGCCCACGCCCACCGTGCCGGTGCTGAGCATGCCGCCCAACGCGAAGTCCAGGTGGGTGATGTTGGTGCCCTCCGGCAGCAGGCCCATGTCGTTGATCATCGGGATCAAGGCGTCCAGGTTGAGCTTGGCACCGTTCAGGTAGCCGTCCATCCAGCTCGCCATGATCTGGGTGAAACCTTCACCCTCTTGGATACTGTTCATCATCGCTACCCAGGGGCTCAGCCACGGGCCTATCGACCCGATGATGAGGCCGCTCAGCGGTGAAGCCAGGAAGTCGACGATCGGCGTGACGAACTCGGCTTGATCGGCTGGCAGGAACTGTGGAAGCAGCTGGAAGAGCAGGTCGTGGCCGAACTCCAAAGTGCCCAGGTCCGTCCCGCTCAGGGTGTGGGAGTTCACGATCGCGATGGTGTCTTCCGAAGCGTTCTGCAGGGTGTAACCCGTCATCACCGCATCCAGGTTCGACTGGATCTGCTGCATCACGGTCGGGATCGACGACGGGTCATCGAGTACCGACTGCCAGTACTCCGACTGGTTGGCCATGACCTGCTGGAACGCCACGCCCGGTGCCAGGTAGTAGTTCTGCAGAAGTGTGGTGGCGTTCTGCGAGGCCGCGTTGAACACTTCCGTCCACGGCGCCACCAAGTCGGGGAGGCCGCCCGCGGTGAGCGCGATGTCTCTGGCGGTGGGAACGTTCGCCAGCGGGGCCGCTACCGGGGTGGCCGCGATCAAGCCGGAGCCGACGATCGCGATGCCCGCGGTGATGTAGGGGCGAAGGGATTGCTGCACAACCATCTCCTTTTGTGAGGTGCCGCCCTCGGCGAGCGTCTCAAGGGGCTGCGACGCTGCCGTGTTGCTCCTGAATTCACACTTATTACTGATGTGAAATGGAACACTAGCCGTGAGAAACCTAAGACACAAGCATCTTCGTCAAATATTTCTTGAGCATTTTCAGTGGTCATTGGGGTTTGCGCCTGGTGTAGGCCAGCTTAGATATGCCTTTCCTGAGAATTGAGTGGACAGTTGTGCACTTTTTGGACGCATCTGGGCACATCGAACTGGTATTAGTCGGAGATGCGAATCGGTGTACAGCTCTCCTATGCAGGCGGATTCAAAGAAGCGGCCGAGCAGGTCGTCGAACTCGAGCGGGTCGGGATCGACGTGGTGGCAGTGGCCGAGGCCTACTCGTTCGACGCGGTCAGTCAGCTCGGCTACCTGGCGGCCAAGACCTCACGTGTGGAGCTCGTCTCCGGCGTCGTGCCGATCTATACCCGCACCCCCGCCCTGCTGGCCATGACGGCCGCCGGCCTGGACTTCGTCTCCGATGGCCGGTTTCGGCTCGGTATCGGCACCTCCGGACCACAGGTGGTGGAGGGGTTCCACGGGGTGCCCTTCGACGCCCCGCTGGGGCGCACCCGAGAAGTGGTGGAGATCTGCCGGGCGGTGTGGCGGCGCGAACGGGTGCGCTACGACGGCAAGCACTATCAGCTGCCGTTGCCGGCTGACCGCGGCACCGGGTTGGGCAAGCCCTTGCAGTTGATCAACCACCCGGTACGGGAGGCGATTCCGATCTCCATTGCGTCATTGGGCCCCAAGAACGTCGAGCTGACCGCTGAGATCGCCGACGGCTGGCAGCCGGTGTTCTTTTATCCGGAGCGTGCCGCCGAGGTGTGGGGCGACGCCTTGAAAGCCGGTACGGCCAAGCGGAATCCGACACTCGGGCCGCTCGACATCATGGCCGGAGCGTCACTGGCCATCGGCGACGATGTCGAGGACCGGCTGGCGTGGGCAAAACCTCAGCTGGCGCTCTACATCGGCGGCATGGGAGCCAAAACCCGCAACTTCTACCACAACCTGGCCACCCGCTACGGCTTCGGCGAGGTGGCCGACCGCATCCAAGAGCTGTATCTGTCCGGACGCAAGACCGAGGCGATCAACGCCGTCCCCGACGAGTTGGTGCGACACACCTCGTTGATCGGGCCCCGCGGCCTGGTCGCCGAACGGATCGCGGCCTACGCCGAAGCGGGTGTGACGACGTTGCTTGCCGGGCCACTGGCGAAGGACCCGGGTGAAGCGGTGCGCTTCGTGGCCGAATTGCGTGAGCTGGCGCCGGCCTGACGCGCCGGCCGACTCTAGTCCTCCGACATGACGAACGTCGCCGGGTCTGCCAGGACCCGGCGACGTTCGTCATCAGCCGGTTAGCTACCGGGGTTGCCGTCGCTGCCGTTATTACCCGCGGTGCCGTCTGCTCCAGGAGTACCGCCGCCCTGCCCCGGGTTGCCCTGCCCGGCAGCACCACCGGCGCCACCGGAGCCGAGTGCACCGCCGCCGCCTGCGGAGCCGTCGCTGCCGCCGGTGCTGGTGCCGCCGGTCCCGCCGTCGCCACCGTTGCCGCCGGCCCCACCGTCGGCGCCGTCGCCCCCGTCGAAGCCATTGCCGGTGCTGTCGATCCCGCCGTCGCCGCCGTCACCACCGGCACCGCCACTGCCGCCCGCTCCACCGGTGCCGCCGACGCCGCCGGTGCCGCCAGCCGAGGTGCCGCCGGCCCCGCCCTTACCGCCGTCGCCGCCGGCTCCACCTGCACTGCCGTCGCCACCCGCCGCGTTAGCGGGGCTGGTGCCGTCGACCCCGGCACCGCCGGTGCCGCCGGCTCCACCGACGCCCCCGGCTCCACCGGTGCCGTCCGAACCATCCGCACCGTCTGGGCCGCCGCCGGTGCTCGCACCGCCGGTGCCTCCGCTGCCGGCCGCGCCTCCGACGCCTCCGTCGCCACCGTCGCCGGCCGCCTGGCCGACACCGCTCGCGTTGGTTCCGCCATCACCTCCGGCCCCGCCGGCCCCGCCGACGCCGCCGGCGCCGCCGGTGCCCCCGACGCCTCCGACGTAGCCCGTGCCGCCGTTGCCGGCGTTGCCGCCGACGCCGCCCTTACCACCGCCGGTGCCGTCACCGCCGGTGCCGGTCGCAGAGCTCGAGCCGTCGGTGCCGGCCGCCCCGGCACCGCCGGCGCCGCCGTTGCCGCCCTTGCCGCCGTTGCCCTGGTTTCCGTCGGTACCGGCCGAACCGTCGCTGCCGCTGCCGGTGGCCTCGCCGGCCTGCCCGGCCGTGCCCCCGGCACCGCCCGCGCCGCCATCGCCGCCGTTTCCACCGGCCTGCCCGAGACCAGTGGTCGGGTCGGTGCCGCCGGCTCCGCCGGTGCCGCCGATACCACCGTTACCTCCGTTGCCCCCGTTGCCGGCATTCCCGGCATTGCCGTTCTCGGCGGAGCCGCCGTTGCCGCCGTTGCCGCCGATTCCGCCGGTCGAGCCGTCACCGCCGTCGGCACCGGGCACACCCCTGGCAACACCGGAGACGCCATTGGCGCCGAAGCTCTGATCGCCGCTGCCGCCGTTACCGCCGTTACCGCCGTTACCGCCGTCGGCGATACCGTGCCCGGCTCCGCCGTTGCCGCCGTTGCCGGCGTTGCCCGGGGCGGCGTCGGCCGTGCCGTTGCCGCCATTACCGCCCCTGCCGCCGTCGCCGGCGTGGGTGTTGGTGAGGGTGCCGCTGGTGGCGCCGGCGCTGGCACCGCCATTGCCGCCGTTGCCGCCGTCACCGCCGGGTGTGCTACCGCCGCTGTTGGCGTTACCACCCGCACCGCCGTTACCGCCGATGTAGGTGCCGTTCCCGCCGTTCCCGCCGTTCCCGCCGTCGCCGCCGGGCGCAGCGCCCGCGCCATGGCCGCCTTGACCACCGGCGCCGCCGTTACCGCCGATACTGATGCCGTCGTCGGCGCCGTTACCGCCAGCGCCGCCGTTGCCGCCGATGGGGACCGTCCCGGAGCCACCGGTGAGCGAGGCAGCCGGGCCACCGCTGGCACCACCGTTGCCGCCATTGCCGCCCTGACTGTAGACGGTTCCGGGCGCCACCCCGGTGCTGCCGGTGGCGTCGACCCAGCCGGTGGCGTCGCCACCGTTACCGCCGTCACCGCCGTCACCACCACCGAAGGCTCCCGCGGAGCCGACGCCGCCGGTTCCGCCGTTGCCGCCCTTGAAGGTGCCGGTGCCACCATCGCCGCCGGTACCGGCTTCGCCACCGGTACCGCTGGCGCTGTTGCCGGCCCGGCCACCAGTGCCGCCGTTGCCGCCGGTGGTCTGGATGGTGTCGTCGCCGGTGGCCCCGTTGCCGCCGTGCCCACCGGCCCCACCGGTGCCGGCGGTTCCGGTGTCGCTCGCTCCACCCTGACCGCCGGTACCGCCGTTGCCTGCGACGCCGGCGGCCGTCGCGCTGCCCGTGGCGTCGCCGCCGGAACCGCCCGCGCCACCGTTCCCGCCGGTCAGTACCCCGGTACCGCCAAGCGCGCCGTTGCCGCCCAGACCGCCGTTGATACCGGCCCCACCGTTTCCGCCGGCACCGCCATCACCACCCTCGACCCCGGACCCGCCGGCACCGCCGCCGCCACCCCTGCCGCCATTGCCGAGGAAGCCGCTGGCGTCCTGGTATGCGTCCCCACCGGTGCCGCCGGCACCGCCGTTGCCGCCGTCGGCGTCCTGACCGGCGGCGCCCAGGGAGCCGTCGAACTTGATACCGCCCATACCGCCGCTGCCGCCCGCACCGGCGCTACCACCATTGCCCCCATTCGGGTTGGCGGCGGTGCCGGTGGCGCCCTCGCCGCCGTTGCCGCCCACACCGGCCTGGCCGCCTGCGCCGCCGTTACCCCAGGCGTAACCGCTGCGGCCACCGGTTCCACCGTCGCCGCCGGAACCGCCCGCACCGCCGTTGCCGGTGCCGCCGTTGCCGAAGGTGCCCGCGACGCCGTTGCCGCCGGCCCCGCCGGCCCCGCCGGCCCCGCCGTTGCCGAAGAACCAGGCGACCGAGGCCCCACCGTCGCCGCCGTCGCCGCCGCTGAGCCCGGACGTCAGGGCCGCACCACCGGCGCCACCCGCGCCGCCGTGGCCCATCCACCAGGAGCCGGCGCCACCGGCGCCGCCGTCTGCACCGGCACCGCCGTCACCGCCGGCCCCGCCGTTGCCGAGGATGCCGAGCGCATCGCCGCCATCTCCACCGTCGACACCGGCCGCATCGCTGTCCCAGCCGGCTCCGCCGTCGCCGAACAGCAAGCCACCGTCCCCGCCGTCGGGGTTCAGGGCGGTGCCGTCGACACCATTGCCGATCAGGTAGAGCCCGAACATCCCGTTGATCGAGTTGTTCACCATCTCGCCGAAGTCGCTGGTGATCCAGGCCTGGACACCGGCGTGCAGTGGCTGGTAGAACCACTGGTCCATGATCGCCGTCCACGAGAACGGGTCGTCGGCTGCGCTGCCCGGATCTGCGGCGCCGAACAGTGCGTCGAGGTCCCACGTTGCCGCGGCGTCACCGGGATCGGCGACCGTCCATGAGGACACCAGATCACCGAGCAGATCACCGAGGAAATCGACATCGGCGTGGGCGGCCGGTGCCGCGGCCAACGGGGCCATCCCGAAAGCCAGGAACGCGCCCACCGAACTCGTGGCGCCTGCCACCCGCTTGCGGTAGCGCGATCCGGTGTTTCCAGCCTGGCTGCTGTGACGACGACTCATTTGCGAACACCTCTCCTGTGAAGCGGCTCTGTCGAGCTGTGGTGAAAGTTGTCTGGGCGATTACCGGTAAAGCGGGCGCGCCGGCGTCAGCCTCCGGCTCCGATGAACAGGTCCAGCAGGTCTTGCAGCATGTCGGGTGAGGCGGCGTCCGACGCGCCGGCGGCTGCGCCACCGTCGTCGAAGAGGTCGTCGGGAATCTGCGGGAGCTGGAAACCAGTCAGCGGAGCTACCGCATCCTGGGGATTGCTCTTGCCGCTCCAGCCCGATCCGAGCACCGCTCCCATCGCCTGCATCCAGCCTTCCCAGGCTCCGATCGGGCCGACCGCGTGGGCGGGGACCACCGCGGGCAGCGACGCCCCCAGCACATTGGCGTCGAGGTCCAGGCCAATGCTGTTGAAGATCGAGCCGCCGGGAGCGGCCAACTCCACCCCGGTGCCCGGCACCAGGTTGGGCGCCGAGGCCACCACCCCGGGTGTGAACAACCCGCCCAGCGCCAGATCGATGTGGTAAATGTTGGTGCCTTCCGGCAGCAGGCCGGTCTGCTCGACGATCGGGATCAAGAAGTCCAGGTTGAGGGTGGCGCCGTTGAAGTAGGCGCCGACCATGTTGGCCATGATCTCGTTGAGGCCGTCGCCGTCGGAGATGCTGTTCATCAGCGCGACCCACGGACTCAACGACGGGCCCAGCGCGCCCATGATGAGACCGCTCAGCGGGGAGGCCAGGAAGTTCAGGATCGGCGTGACCGTCTCGGGGTCGAGGTCGGCGGGCAGCATCGCCGGCAGGAAGCCCATCAGCAGCTTGTGGCCCAGGGTGCTGATGGTCTCACCGGTCAGGTCGAGGTTCGCTTCGCCGCTGAGAGTGTGGTCGGTGACCATTTCGGTGACCGGGTCACCGGGGGTCAGGAAGCCGAGGGGACCCGCATTCCACAACGAGTACGCATCCGCGGCGGATTTGGCGTCCTCCTGCAGCTGGTTGGTCACATCGGGGATGGTCGACGGGTCGTTGATCGCCTGACTCCACAGATCGCCCTGGTTGGCGATCTGTTGCTGATAGCCGACGAACGGGGCCAAGGCGAAGTTGTTGATCAACAACTGGGCGTTGGCGGCCGCGGTGTTGTACTGGTCGATCCACGGCTGGAGGAAATCGTCAAACGCACCGGTGAGCGCCACATCCCGGATGGTGGAGATGCCGGGCATCGGTGCCACTGCGGGGGTGACCGAAATCAGCCCGGAACCCACCAGGGCGATCCCCGCGGTGACGTAGGGGCGAAGGGCTTGCTGCACAGCCGTCTCCTTTGTGTCGGTACTGCCCTCAGCAACCATCATGACCAGCAGTCACCGGTCCCGTGATATTGCTGATTTCTCACTGTTATGCCGTTGTGATGCAGGACACTACCTGTGAGTACACTTAAACTCAAGCACCTTTTTCAAACTTGTCGTCTTATACGCCCTGATCACTGCCGCTCAAACCGAGTTGATACCTGGGAATGTGCTAGATAAGCTGACTTTTCGCACGGTGAAATGAGCGGCGCCGCCAGGGCCGCCTTGCACCGACCAGCCCGTGACGCAGCACGCGCCAGCAACCGGATCGAAGGCTGCTGCGCGCCGATTCCAGGGCCTCATAGGGGGCCGAATGTGGCGCAGACCACCTCGCGGGCCAAGATGGGGCCATGGACTTCACGCCCACGGTCACGACACCCATCGCAGAAACCCTCGTTGAGCTGCTGCAACGCCAAGCCGAACGATTCGGCGACAAGGTGGCGTTCAGCTTCTCCTACAACGGCGACGACGAGGGCCGCAGTGAGCTGAGCTTCCGTGACCTGGACCTGCGCGCCAGGGCGATCGCGGCCGGTCTGCAGCGCCATGATGTCGCCGGGGAGCGGGTGCTGGTGCTGGTGCGTCCCGGCCTGGACTTCATCGCCGGATTCTTCGGCTGCCTCTACGCCGGGGCGGTGGCCGTGCCGGTGCACCAGAAGCTGGCGCCGCGCCTGCAGGTGGTGGTTCCCGACGCGCAGGCTCGGTTCGCCCTCACTGCCACCGAGACCCAGCAGGCCACCCGGTCCGCGGTCGCCGGGATCCCCGGTGAACCCGAGCATTGGTTCTTCACCGATGCCGGCGCCGATTCGGACGCCTGGGTGCCCCCCGCCATCGGCACCGACTCGCCGGCCGCCATCCAGTACACCTCGGGGTCGACCCGCTCACCCAAGGGTGTGCTGCTCAGCCACGGCAACGTCCTGCACAACGTCGACGCCATCCGGCAGGCGTGGAACGGCGACGAGAACGACAGGGGCGTGTTCTGGCTGCCGCCGCACCACGACCTGGGGTTGATCGGCGGGATCCTGTCCATGGTCTACATCGGGGCCAGCACCGCGCTGATGTCGCCGACCGCGTTCATCAAACGCCCGATGCGCTGGCTGGAACTGGTGTCGGCGCATCGCGGCGTGATCACCGCGGCACCCAACTTCGCCTACGACCGGTGCGTGGAGACCAGCACGCCCGAAGAGCGTGCCGCCCTTGATCTTTCCTGCATGACGGTGGCCATGAACGGCGCCGAAGCGGTGCGCGCCACCTCGCTGGCGGCGTTCGCCGATGCCTTCGCACCGGCAGGTTTCCAGATTTCGTCGTGTTACCCGGTGTACGGGCTGGCCGAGGCCACCCTGTGCGTGTCGGCCGGATCCGCCACCGGGATGCCGGGAGTGCGCTACCTCGACCGTGTCGCGTTGGAGCAGGACCGCATCGTCGACATCGCACCCGACGACCCTGCCGCCGCAACGTTCGTGGGTTGCGGTCAGCCGCGCCAAACCGACGTCGCCATCGTCGACCCGGTGACCCACCAGCCGTGCGGCCCCGACGAGGTCGGCGAGATCTGGGTCGCCGGCCCCAATGTCGCTCTCGGTTACTGGCAGCGTCCCGAGGAGACCGCCGCGACGTTCGGAGCACGGCTGGCCGCGCCGGGCGACCCGGCCCGCGGACCGTTCCTGCGCACCGGGGACTACGGGTTCCTCTGCGCCGGTGAACTTTTCACCACCGGACGCTGCAAGGATCTGATCGTCGTCGACGGGCACCGGTACTACCCCAACGACATCGAGTTCACCGTGCAGCAATGCGACCCGGTACTGGTGTCCGGCCGGGGCGCGGCGTTCGCCACCGACGCGCCCCCGGGAGGCATCGAGCAACTGGTCGTGGTGCACGAGGTGGACAGCGGCCAGATCGGTGAAACCGACTTCGACGCCGTCATCGACAAGATCCGCACCGCCGTCGCCACCCACCACGGCATCGCGGCCGACGCCGTGGTCCTGGTGCACCACGTGTCGATGCCCACCACCTCCAGCGGCAAGATCCAGCGCGGCCAGACCCGCCAGCTGTTCATCGACGGCGCACTCGCGGTAGTCGCGCAGTGGCGCACCCCGACCGAGGAGCTGTCGCTGGAGCAACTGGAGGCCGCGGCCAAGATCGTTTCGGCGCTGCAGACCTGGGGTTCGCGCCAGGGGTGAGGTGCGAGCGTCGGCCCTACTGCGAGGTCAGCGGGTTGAACCAGCGCAATCCCGGGAATCGCTGAAAGTCCGAATCGGCCGAGGCGAGCTCGACACCGTGCTCGATCGCCAAGGCGGCCAGTTGCGCATCGGGCACCAGGTTGCCCGCCACATCGGCCTGGGCACAGATTCCGGCGTAGACCCGGGCGGTGGCCTCGGTGGCGGGCGGGATCCACACCACGGGAACGGCCAGCCAGTCCGCGACGTAGCTCCAGGCCTCGGACGGTGGCAGTGGATTCTCGGTGACCCTCGGGTGGGTGATGATCCGCAGGAATGCGCCGATCGTCTGCCACGGCAGGCCAATCCGGTTGTCACCGTTGAGTGTTTCCTCCAGCCACGCCGCAGCCACCGGGTTGTGCTTGCTGTCTGCGTCGACGGCGTACAGCAGCAGATTCGCGTCTAGGAGCACCGCAGCTCACCGGTCGTCGTCAAGGAGATCCAGTACGTCGGCCACGTTGGAGACGTCGACCTTCAGGCCGATGTGCGCCGTGCGATGCCGGTACCGGGTTCCGGGCGCACTGGTCTGCGCGGCCATGCCGCGACGGGCGAGCAGATTCAGCGCCTCGCTGACACCCATGCCTTGCCCGCGGAGCCGTGTCACCTCGGCTGCCACATCGCTGTCGATCACCACGGTGGTCCTCACGACCCGATCATACGCACAGGCGCATCAAGATGCGACCAGTGAAGCATGCTGATGCGGTGTAGCCGGTCACTGTCCGACCTGGGGCAATTCCTCGGCGGCGACCTCGCACGGCGTCTTCGGTGTGCCGTCGGCAAATGGCCCGGGAGCCTGACCGGAGTCGTCGGCTTCGGTGGTTTCGGCCGCGGGCTCGGCTTGAGCGCCGGCCTGAATTTCCGGGTCCGACGGCGCGGATTCCGATTCGGTCGGTGCAACAGCATCCTCGGCGGCGGCCTCCTCGACAGCGGCCTCGTCGCCGGGCTCGTCCGGCGGCTCACCTTCGGAGTCAGCGGGCTCGGGGTCATCGTGGTCATCAGGGTCGCGGTCGTCGGTTGCTGCGGGGTCCTCGAACGGATCGCCGAACCCGTCGGCGGATCCGGGGTCACCGAACGCGTCGGCCAGCCGGGGAATCAATCCGCCCAACCCGCCGAGCCCGCCGAGACCACCGCCACCGCCGGTGGGCAGCCCGCCGGTCGGCAACCCCAGATCACCGGGCAGGCCGAGACCGGCCGGCAGTCCTGGATCGGCAGGCAGGTCATCGCGTGCCGCGGCGGGTTCCGGGACGGCGGCGTCCTGCCTCGCGCCCGGGGCCGCCGGGACACCCGCCGGTGCGACATCCGCCGCCGGCACGATCTCCGCTGCGACGGGGGCCGCGGTCGCCGCGGCGACCGGCGCAGCACCGGTCGGGTGATCGGGTGACACGACCGGACCGAGATCGCCGGGTACCGCAAAAACCGTCCCCGGCGCCGGGTCGGCCGACCCCGCCGCCGCCCGGTAGGCGCCCGCCACGCCGTCTCGCGCCGACAGCACGGCCGTCGCACACTCACCCCGAACGTCGTTGTCCACGTAGGGGATCACCTGTTTGTCGATGACCTCGGCGGCATGCTCATCGCCGGAGCCGGCGTTCACCGCGTGTGCTGCCGCCAGCCAGGTCGGCCGGTGCGCGCCGGCCCGGTCGTCGACGGCGGTCACCGCCGCCACCTTGGTGTCGACCAGCCGCCACAGCTCGTCACGCAATACCTCGCATCCGGTGGCGGCCGCGCGCAACCGCGCCGTCAGCTGCGCCCCGGACTCACAGTGCCGGCGTACAAACTCGACGGCCGCGTCGGCACCGAGGCCCCGCCAGGCCGCCGCCAGGGCATCGAGTTGCCCGCGCTGCCGGCGCAGGGCGTCCTCGGCAGCGCCGGCCAACGCCGCCAGTGCGGCGCAGTCGGCGTCCAGGCACCGTAGATCCAGGCCGGCCTCGCTGTCGTAGCGGTCGGCGAGCTGCCCGTCGTAGCCGGTGAGATCGGGATGGCCATAACCGCGCCGATGACACGCCGACACGTAGGCCTGCGTGTGGGCCACCGCTTCTCGGCCCTCGGCCAGCCGCGCGGCCACGTCGTATCGCGGCGCCACCTCAACCGATCCGATCTGCCGCAAACGATTCGGCGGCCCCGTAACGCGCCAGCCCGGCTCGCAATGCCGCGGCGATCTCGGCGCCCGCGCGCGACCAGCGTGTCATCTCCGGCGCCCAGGCGTCTAGCGCACGCCGCAGCGCCTCCCCCGCGCCGACATGATCACGTCCGGCGGCGCTACCGTCGAATACCAGCCCGCCCAACCGGATTCGGACGGCAACGTCGATCGCTGCCGCCGTGTCGTCCAAGCAGTCCGCCACGCAGCGCAGCGCGGCGGCATCGAGATACAGCTGTTGTCGTCCCATAAGGGATATGACGGCGCCGAAGCTCGCCCGGTTCCCTCAGCGCGGGATTCAGTGTCCGGCGCGGACCGTTTCGGCGACGCTGACCGCGATCTGGTGCGCGGTGTCCTCATCGGCGGCTTCCACCATCACCCGGACGAGCTGCTCGGTTCCGGAGGGCCGCAACAGGATTCGGCCGGTGACGCCGAGCTCCTGCTCGGCGCGCCGCACCGCGGTGCGCACCGCCAGGCGGCTCACCGCATCGGCTTTGTCGGCGACCTCGACGTTGATCAGCACCTGCGGCAGCGTGCGCATCGCCGAGGCCAATCCGGCCAGCGGGATGCCGGTCTGGGCCATCCGCGCCATCAGGCGCAGGCCGGTGATGATGCCGTCGCCGGTGGTGGCCAGCTGCGGAAGCACGATGTGGCCGGACTGTTCACCGCCGAGGGTGAAGCCGCCGGCCCGTAGTTGCTCGAGCACGTAGCGGTCGCCGACGTCGGTGGTCTGCACGTCGATGCCCGCCTCGCGCATCGCCAGATGCAACCCGAGGTTGCTCATGACCGTGGCCACCAGGGTGTCACCGGCCAGTTCACCGGCATCCCGCATGGCCAGCGCCAGCACCACCATGATGGCGTCACCGTCGACCACATTGCCGGCCGCGTCGACGGCCAGGCACCGGTCGGCGTCGCCGTCATGGGCCAGACCCAGGTCCGCGCCGTGGGCGAGCACCGCGGCACGCAGCGGTTCCAGGTGCGTCGAACCGCAGCCCTCGTTGATGTTGAGCCCGTCGGGATCGGCGTTGATGGCGATCACGGTGGCACCGGCGGCCCGGTAGGCGCGCGGTCCCGCCTGGAACGCCGCGCCATGCGCGCAGTCCACCACGACGGTCAGGCCGTCGAGCCGGGCCCGGTTGGATTCGCCGAGGTGGCGCAGGTAGCAGTCCAAGGCGTCCTTGGCGTCCACCACCCGGCCCAGCCCGGCGCCGACCGGTCGCAACCCCGGCCCGGCGGCGACCAGATCCTCGATCTGGTCCTCGGTGGCGCCGTCGAGTTTGTGGCCCCCCGGGCCGAAGAACTTGATGCCGTTGTCGGGCATCGGATTGTGCGACGCCGAGATCATCACCCCGAAGTCGGCTTCATAAGCGCCGGTCAGATAGGCCACCGCCGGCGTGGGCAGCACGCCGGCCCGCAGCGCGTCGACCCCCTGGCTGGTCAGCCCGGCGATGACCGCGGCCTCCAGCATCTCGCCACTGGCCCGCGGGTCACGACCGACGACGGCCACCCGGCGCTCGGTGCCGGTGGACAGCCGCTGTGCGGCCGCACTGCCCAGGGCAACGGCGAGTTCTGCGGTCAGTTCGCGGTTGGCGACCCCGCGAACACCGTCGGTGCCGAAAAGACGACCCATAACTATCCTTTATCGCCGCGAGTGTGCGTGTTCCCGGTTCGACACGCCGGTGTGGGACCGGAAACCCGCACTCTCGAAAGCAAGCCGGGGGCACCTTCCCCGTGCGGAAGGTACCCCCAACTCGCTGCCAAAATGCAACCGCAGATCAGCGCTTGCTGTACTGAGGTGCCTTGCGGGCCTTCTTCAGGCCGTACTTCTTGCGCTCGGTGGCCCGCGGGTCGCGGGTCAAGAAGCCTGCCTTCTTCAGCACCGGCCGGTCCTCGGGCTGCACCAGGATCAGCGCGCGGGCCAGCGCCAGCCGCAACGCGCCGGCCTGCCCGGAGGGGCCGCCGCCGTCGAGGTGGGCGTAGACGTCGAAGCTGTCCAACCGGTCCACGGTGACCAGCGGAGCCTTGATCAGCTGCTGGTGCACCTTGTTGGGGAAGTAGGCCTCCAGGGTGCGCCCGTCCAGGTTGAACTTGCCGGTGCCGGGCACCAGCCGGACACGCACCACGGCCTCCTTGCGGCGGCCGACGGTCTGGATGGGGCGGCCCAGGTCGTGCGGCTCGTAGGCCGGTGCGGCGTCCGCCTGCACCGCCACGGTCTCGTCGGCCTCAACAGCCTCGGTGACCTCAGGGGTCTCAGGGGTTTCTTCGATGGCGGTCTCGGTCATTGCGTCACCTGCTTGATTTCGTACGGGACCGGCTGCTGGGCGGTGTGCGGATGCTCGGGACCGGCGTAGACGCGCAGCTTGGTCTTGATCTGACGGCCGAGCTTGTTCTTGGGCAGCATGCCGAGGATCGCCTTCTCCACGACACGGTCGGGACGGGTCTCCATCAGCTCGCCGATGCTGCGCTTGCGCAGCCCGCCCGGGTAGCCCGAGTGGCGGTAAGCCATCTTCTTCTGCAGTTTGTTGCCGCTCATGGCGACCTTGTCGGCGTTGATGACGATGACGAAGTCACCGCCGTCGACATTCGGCGTGAACGTCGGCTTGTGCTTGCCGCGCAGCAGCGTTGCTGCCGCGACGGCGAGCCGGCCGAGCACCACGTCGGTGGCGTCGATGACGTACCACGACCGCGTGGTGTCACCCGCCTTCGGCGTATAGGTGGGCACAGCGCTTACCTCTCGTTATTCGGGTTGCTACCCGGTTCTGCGGATCCCGGTACGAGCCGGGTGCCGGTCCGGCGTGGACGGCGGGGTGATTCTCGGCGACCGACAGTGACCCGAGGACCCGCTGCGCCAACTAGGCACCGCACGCCAACGGAGCAGCTTACCGGTGGCGATCCGAGCAGGTCAAAACGGGCGACAGCTCGATGGCGCCCGCACGGCTGGTGGACATGGCGGTGTGGCCCCGACGGCTATCCACCGATCGGGGCCACACCGTGTCCGGGGGTGGTCTCTCCTTACCTCCCCCAAGCCCCTGCCGCGCGGCGATCGGCGTCGGCGACGTCGGCGGCACCGTCGCGCACCGCGCGGCCCAAGTCGAACAGAATCTGGTTGAGCGCGCTGACGGCTTGCTGCCATCGCAGCTGCTCGGCGTGGTAGGCGCCGGCCGCTTCCCGGGTCCACACCTGCTGCAGGGGCGCGATCTGCGACCGGAGTTGTTCCAGCGCGCCGTTGAGCCGACCGGCCGTGGAGTGGATCTCCTGGCGGACGGCATATTCGATCTCATCGAAGTTGTAGGACAGTGTCGCGTCCACGGCTGCTCCTCAGATTCCGTCGCCGACGGCAGCGATGTGATGCGAGTGGCTCTCGGCCACCTCCCGCAGTGCGCGCTCGTTCTGGCGGATGGTCTCGGCGATGCGCGCCAGGGCCTGGTGCAGCCTCAGCGATTCGGTGTTCCAGCGGTCCAGCACGTCCTGGAATCGGGCCGCGGCCATGCCCGACCACACCGACGGCGGCACGGCCCGCATCCGCCCGACGAAGGATTGCAGCATCCCCCGGATGTCTTCATTACGGGCGTCGGTTGCCGCCGCGACGGCACGCATCAGGTCGAAGTCGGCACTGAGTGTGTGGGATGGGCTCACGTCTCCCCCGTATCGGTTGTTGGCTGATATGTAGTTCGACGCCGGTGGGCTCATTTCGGTTCCCGCCGATTAGCTCGGAGGCCTCACGTCCAGCGCATGTGCGGAGCGCACCGCCTGCTCGCACGCCGGACGCAGGGCGTCGTCGCCGCCGGGCCCGCTCTGACACCCGATGCCGATCCGCACCGCGCGGTCGACCAACACCGCCCAGTCGACGTGATGGTCATCGCGAACCTCCCGATAGGTCACCGCGGGCCGTCCCGCGCTGCTGCCGGCCGGATCGAAACCGACGAACACCCCGGGCGTTTCGGTGTCGGCGAGTTGCAGGCCCCGCTGCAGGGGTTCGGCGACCGCGGCCAGGGTGTCACCGGCGGCCGGCGCCTGGGTGACGTGCAGCACCAGCCGCGGGTCGGTCGGCGACGTCACCTCCACCCGGGCCGAGCCGGGGCCGGCGGCGACGCGGCGCACCGGCCAGCCGGCAGGAACCTGCACCGTCACCCGGCCCTCCACCAGATACGCCGCGGGCGTACCCGGGGCGGGCGACCGGTCGTGGTGGGCGTGCATGCCCCAGGCGACGACGCACAACGCCGCCGCCACGGCCGCCGGCAGCCGTCGTCGACCGACGCGATGGGCCGGGGCCGGGCACGGCCGCGGCGGGGCGGCGGGCTCAGCCACGTCGTCGGCAGGCAATTCGTGGACCACTATCACCTGCATCGAGTTTGGTAACCGGTCGGCGATCATCGTCGCCAATGCCGCAGTGCCGCCGACTCCCGCCGGGGCGTCGATCACCACCGCGGCGCCCGGGTCGGGACAAGCCGCCAGCACGCGGCGAGCCACCGCCGCGGCCACCTCGTCGGGTGGGCCGAGCCGCGGCTCGGCGGTGATCCCGGCGGCGGTGACCGCGACCAGCGCGGCGGCGATCTCGACGACCGCCGCGGCCGCAAAGGTGTCGAACAGCGGCCGGGAGCGCGCCACGGTCACGATGTCCTCGGTCAGACCGCGCGCTGCTGTGGTGAGCAGTTTGACCCGCCGGACCGGCCACCATGACGGGTGCACGATCACCATCGATTCGACGGCCGATGGGCAGGCCAGCACACTGCGCAGCAGCTCGGGCACCTCGACCGGCCGGCCGTCGACCAGTGCGAACGGCTCGTCGATCCACTCCAATGCCGCCGCGGCGTCGGCCGATTCACCTGTGCTGCAACACAGTCGGCGCATGGCCGCAGGTCCGGCCTCGATGATGGCACGGTGCGTCACGGCTGCCACGCCACCTGGATCAGCCGCTCCCCACCGCCGCGGGTGATCAGGGTGCCGCGCCCTGGCGGCAACCGGCGCGGCCTCACCGAACCGATCAGCGGGGTGTCAGTCGCGTCGCCGCTCATCATCAGCCCCATGGCACCCAGGTCGTGCAGTGCGGCCAGCACCGGCTCGTACATCGAGCGCGACGCCCCGCCGCTGCGGCGCGCAATCACCAGGTGCAAACCGAGATCGCCTGCGTGCGGCAGATATTCCAACAGCGGAGCCAGCGGGTTGCCGCCCGCGGTGGCGACCAGGTCGTAGTCGTCGACCACTACGTACAGGTCCGGTCCCGACCACCAGGACCGGTCGCGCAGTTGCTGGGCGTCGACGTCCGGTCCGGGCATCCGCCGGGCCAATCGGTCGATCAGAGCTGCCACCAGGCTCGCGCATGCAGCAGCCGTCATCGCGTAGCCGGCCCGGTACTCGTTCTCGACGACCCCGAACAGGCCGCGTCGATAATCGACCACCAGCAGCTGCGCCTGCCGCGGGCCACGGGTCCGCACCAGTTCCCGGCACAGCGTGCGCAACACGGTGGTCTTGCCGCACTCGTTGTCGCCGAGGATCAGCAGGTGCGGTTGCCGGCCGAAATCAACGGTCACAGCGCCGCGCTCGTCGAGGCCCAGCACCGGGTGGTCAACGCCGGCGGTCAGCGGCGCCCGGTCCACCACCGTCGGCAGCAGCGGTATGGGCGCCGCCGTGTAATCGTCGCGTCGCAACGGCTCCCAGCCGTGCGGGCGCGCCACCAGCAGGTGCAGACCCTCAGCTGTCAGGCCCCGCCCGGGCCGGTCGCCGGGCACCCGCTGCGCCTGACGCCGGTCCAGCTCGGATTCGGCCGGATCGCCCAGCCGCAGTTCGATCCGGGTGCCGATCAGATCGCGCAACGCGGGCCGGATCTCGGCCCATCGCGACGCGGACAGCACCAGGTGGACGCCGTGGGACAGGCCGCGCGCGGCCACGGCGGTGATCGTTGCCTCGACATCGAATTCGCGGCACAGCGCTGCCCACCCGTCGATCACCAAAAACACGTCGCCGGCCGGGCCACCGCCGGCCGCCTCGCGCCGCGCCTCCCGCCGTTCCAAGATCGCCGCCAGCTCGGCGACGGTGCGCCGCACCAGTTCCGGCTGGCCACGGCCGGCTACCGTTCCCACCTGTGGCAGCGAACCCAGCGCGGCGAGGCCGCCGCCACCGAAGTCCAGACAGTACAACGCCACCCGCCTGGCGTCGTGGGCGGCGCTCAGCGCGGCGATCAGCGTGGACAGCGTCGTCGACTTACCCGACTGCGGCGCGCCGACGACGGCGACGTGCCCGGCGGCCCCGTCCAGCCGGATCACCAGCGGGGTGCGGCGCTGCTCGAAAGGGCGGTCAACGATCCCGATCGGCACGCTCAGATCGGGATAGCCGTCGTCGAGCAGTTCCCCCAATGCCGGCGAGTCGGCCAGCGGCGGCAGCCACACCTGTCGGGCTGCCGGGCCGTGGCCGGACAATCGCTGCAGGACCGCCTGCAGCACGGTACGCCCGCCAGCTCGCGGCTCCGGCCCGGCCGGGCCGATCGGTGCGGCGGTGAACAACCGGACTTCGCTCGGCACCGGCAGCGGGGCGGGGCATGCGCCCGAGACGTAGGCCGTCTGGAATCGCCGCAACTCGCCGTCAGCGGTGCGCAGGAATCCCGATCCGGGCGTGTTGGGCAGCTCGTAGGCGTCCGCGGTGCCCAGCACCAGCCGGGATTCGGCGGCCGACACCGTCTTGAGGCACACCCGGTAGGACAGGTGCGACTCCAGGCCGCGCAGCCTGCCCTCCTCGAGCCGCTGACTGGCCAGCAGCAGGTGAATCCCCAGGGACCGCCCCAACCGGGCGATCCCGACGAACATGTCGATGAAATCCGGTTGCTGATCGAGCAGTTCGGAGAATTCGTCGACGATGACGAGCAGTGCGGGTAGTGCGGGCAGCGCCGCTGCGGCAGCCCGCCGGGCCTGCCGGTAGTCGCTGACCCCGGCCACCCCGGCGGCGCGCAGCAGTTCCTGGCGCCGCTGCATCTCGCCGGTCAGCGCCTCGCGCATCCGTTCCACCAGCGGTGCTTCATCGGCCAGGTTGGTGATCACCGCAGCGACGTGGCCGGTTTCCTCGAATCCGAGAAAGGTTGCGCCGCCCTTGAAGTCGATCAACACCAGGTTCAGGTCCGCCGGCGAATGCCGAACCGTCATGCCGAGCACCAGCGTGCGCAGGAACTCCGATTTCCCCGAACCGGTGGCGCCGATGCACAGCCCGTGCGGGCCGCTGCCCTTCTCGGCGGCCTCCTTGATGTCCAACCGCACCGGATCGCCCTGCGGGTCGGTGCCGATCGGGACGCACAGCCGCTGCGCCGGTGCGCCCGGCCACGCCGCGGACGGGTCGAACCCGTCGACGGCGCCGATGCCCACCAGCTGCGCCCAACTCCTCGGGCCGCCCGGTTGCACCGCCCGGTGGCCGGCCAGTCGCTGGGCGCACGCCAGCGCGTCCGCGGCATCGAGGAAATCCGGCCGGGCGCCGTCGCAATCGCCCAGCGCGGTCGTGCTCACCCGCAGCCGCCGGGCCCGGCCGGCGTCCCAGGCCGCTGCCTCGGTCAGCACCAGTCCGGTGACCGGGTCGTCGATGACCACCACCGCCGGGCGGCCGGTCAACGCGGCTTGGGCGGCGGGTAGATCGGGGTAGGTCAGCCGTAGCGGTCCGGTGGTGTCGACGGCCGACGGATGCTGATGGTGGGGCAGCCATTTCAGCCAGTCCCAGTGGCCGGGCGGGTCGGCGGCGACTGCTGCGATCAGCAGCGCTTCGGGGCCGTGCCGGATCGCGAGCTGGCAGATCATCGCCCGTAGCAGGCCGCGCGCCCGGTCGCGGTCGCCGTGCAACTGCAACGGCGCCGACCCCAGCACCGGCATCGTGATGGGCAGCTCGGGCACCGTCGCGTGGGTGTGCAGGAAGCGGCGCAGCGCGGTCGCGGTGACGGGGTCGGCGCGGCCGGCCGGCTCGTCGGGCGGCGGTATCAGCCGGGTCGCCAGAACCACCGGGCCGAGGCCCACCCGGACCCGGCCGCCGTCGTCGTCACCGGGCCGGCGCTGCCACATCCGGTCGCTGCCGGCCAACGTCCACAAGGCTTCGGGGTCCGGGTGCTCCCACACCAGAAACGAACGTTGAGCTGCGGCGGTCGCGGTCGCCGACTCCCGCAGCGCGGCAAGATAACCCAGGTAGTCCTCCCGGTTCCCGTCGAGATCGTCGCGGTTTCGGCCGGCCAGTACCGCCGCCGCCGCGGAGGCCAGCATCAACAGCGGCAGCAGCGCGAACACCGGGCTGCGCGCGACCGGGGAGCCCGAGCGGTAGAGCACCGCGGTCATGGCGAGCATCCCCACCGACATGACAAGCGGCAGTAGCCGGGTCAGCGTCACCGGAGAATTCTGGCGCTGCACCGGGGGCGGTGCCGCGACGGTGATTTCACCGGATGGCGGCGCCGGCGGCGGGCTCGCGACGCGTCCCAGCTCGGTCATCGGCCACACCGTAAACAGCCGCGGAATCACTCGGCAAGTCAGCTGTGGAACACCGAAAACACGCGGTCTGCCATCGCGGTAGCGTTCGCGCAACGCGAGCGCAAGGAGGCGGCGGTGGCTGGTGCGGATTCGGGTCTGCGGCGGGTCGCGGTCTACGCCGACACCGGTCACGCCGATCTGGCGCTGCCGGCCGCCGTCCCGGTGGCGCTGCTGGTCGGCGCCGTCGTCGACCTCGTCTCGGGCAGGGACGGCCCGCAGCCGGCATCGGGCCCCGCCGGTCCTCTTCCACCGCGCCCCTACCGGCTCGCGCAACCCGGCCGCCCGCCGTTGGACGGCTCGAAAACTTTAGGGCAACAGGAGATCTGCGACGGTGCCGTGCTGGTGCTGACCCGCGCCGACGACGTCGCACCGGAACCGCGCTTCGACGACCCCGCCGAGCAGGTGGCGGCCAGCGCGCGGGCGGCGATGCACCCGTGGCGCCCGGCCGCCCGGCGACTCACCGCCGCGCTCGCGGCATCCGGCCTGGCCGGGGTCGCCGGTTTCGTGGCGGTCCCCGGTGGGCCCGGCGCTCCGAATGTGTTGCTCGCCATGGCCGCTGCCGGGACGGTGGCCGCCATGGCAGTGCCGTCGAGCGGCTGCGGCGGGACGACGCGCGCGCTCCTGTGCTGCCTGGCCGGGCTGGTGATCCTGGCCGCTGTCGCCGGAACGGTCTGTGCGGCAACCGGTGTTTCGGTACAGCCATTCGGCGCGGTGGCTGCGGCCGGCGGGCTCGGCCTGATCCGGGTGGCGGGCCGGATCGCGATGCTGGGCGCAGGGTCGTCGCAACGACCGACAGCGAGCCACACCGTCGCGGCCCACGATCTGCTGTGCGGCCTGATCGCCGGGGCGACGGCGGCGGTGGTGCTGGGGGCCGCCGGGGTTGCCGCCGGGGAGCCGGTCGCCGGTGTGCCCAGCCTGGTCGGTGTCGCGTTCGCGGCGGCAGCCGGTACGGCGCTGCTGCTGCGGGCCCGCTCCCATACCGACGGCGCGCAGATCGCAACCCTGCTGGCCGGCGGTGCAGCCGCGATGGGCATCGCCGTATTGTCAGCCGCGCTCGATGAGGCGCCGCACCGGCCCTGGCCGGCGGTGGTGGCGGTGGCGGCGTCCGGCGCCGCGGTCGTTCTCGGTTTCACGGCGCCGATCCGGTCCCCGTTGGCCCGCCGCGGCGCCGAAGTGCTCGAGAGTATGGCATTGGGCGCGCTGGTGCCGCTGGCCTGCTGGCTCTGCGGGCTCTACGGCGCCGTTCGCGGACTGAATCTGGGCTGAGTGATGCGCGGCGCCAAGGTCGTTCGGATCGCCCGACTCTCGGCGGCGGCGCTGATCGCCGGGACCACCCAGTATGTACCGCAGGCAAGCGCGGTCGCGCCGCCGCCGATCGACAGTGCGCTGCTGCCTGCCGCCGGGCCGGCCGCACCGGCACGCGCAACGGTGCAACGCGAGGTGTGCGGGGTCCCGACGCTGCAGCCGGATGCGCCGGTCACCCAGCTCGACGGGCTGGACCTGCCTGCGGTGTGGGCGCTGACCCGCGGTGCCGGCCAACGGGTGGCGGTGATCGACACCGGGGTTGCGCCGCATCGGCGGCTGCCCGGCCTGGTGGGCGGTGGTGATTATGTGTCCAGCGGCGACGGCGCCCAGGACTGCGACGGGCACGGCACGCTGGTTGCCGGAATCATCGGGGCCGCAGCCGATCCGGCGACCGACCGGTTCGCCGGACTGGCGCCGCTGGCCACCGTGATCGGTATCCGCCAGTCCAGCGCCAAGTTCGCCGCCGCCGCAGACGCCCCGGGCGTCGGCGATGTCGACACGCTGGCGAAGGCGGTGCGCACCGCCGCCGACCTGGGGTCGTCGGTGATCAACATCTCGGCGGTGGCCTGCCTGCCGGCCGGCTCCGGTCTGGACGACCGGGCGCTCGGCGCCGCGCTGGCTTATGCGGTCGAGGTGAGAAACGCCGTGGTGGTCGCCGCGGCAGGCAACACCGACGACGGCTGTGGTGCCGGCGGGCCGATGATCGTCACGCCGGCCTGGTATGACGACTACGTGCTGACCGTCGGCTCGGTGGACGCCCACGGCGCGCCGTCGGCGTTCACCTTGGCGGGCCCCTGGGTCGACGTGGCCGCGCCCGGCGAGGGCGTGCTGTCGCTGAGCACCATCGCCGACGCGATGGCCAACACCGTTGCCGGATCGCCGGTTCACGGCACCAGTTTCGCCGCGCCGGTGGTCAGTGGTCTGGCGGCGCTGATCCGGGCCCGCTTCCCGGATTGGACACCGCGGCAGGTGATGGACCGGATCAAGGCCACCGCGCACCACCCGCCCGGTGGACGCGACGACGTCGTCGGCGCCGGGGTGATCGATCCGCTGGCGGCGATCAGTGCCGACACAACTCGGCCGGCCGCCGGCCGGCCGGTCCCCCGACCGGCGCCACCGGGACCGCCGGTCGCGCCCGACGCCGAACCGGCCACCGAGCCAGACGGGCTGCGCGCCGCGGGCACCGGCACCGGTGTGCTGCTGGCTTTGCTGCTGGCGGTGGTCATCGCCCGGGCTGCGGCAGCACGACGTCGTGGGCCAGCAGCGCCTGGTCCCGACTGAGCCGCGGGCCGGCCGGCAACCCGGCCAGCATCGGCCAGGGCACGCCGGCGGCCATTGGCGGCAGCCCGAGGCTCCGGGCCGCGGCGTCGTCGCTCACGGTGAACCGCACCCCGGTCTCGGTGATCAGGTAGCCGGCGCCGGCGCCGCGGCCGGAGGCGTCCGAGGCCCGCACATAGGCACTGCGGCCCGGCGGGAGATAGACGGCGTCCAGTGCCGGGCCTGGCCCGTCGGCCTGGGCCAACGGTGTCGGCGCCGCTTCGGCGGGTAGCGGCAGGCCCACACCGGCCGACAGCATGATGCCGGCCGGGTCGCCGAGGCGCCAATGGGCGCAGAGGGTCTCCGCGGCGGGCAGCTCGGCGAGGCGACCGACGGGATCCGACGGCGTGGCCGACGGCGCCTCCGGGATCGCGTTGAGCCACAGTCCCGAGACTCGCCGCGGCCCAGCGGGACCCAGCATCGGGTCGGCGGGGTTGATCGGCATCCGCCGTCCCCGTAGCACCAGGTAGGTGATCGCCGACTCGGAGCTGACGGCTATCGCCTCGTCGGCGCCGAGGCCGGCAATGTGCGCCGGGTCGACGCCGGCGACCAGTACGGTGCCGGCCGAGTCGTCGCACAACGACCAGGTCGCTGTCGCCGCCAAGGCCTCGCCGAGCACTCCGGGGGCACCCGGGATGCCCACCGGCGGGCCGCGCCGCGCCCGGCCGATCGCGTCCCCGGCCACCGGCAGCGGGTCGGCGGCTCCGGCGATCAGGCGAGCCGACGCGAGGTTGAGCACCGGATGCACCACGTCGCCGACCCGGACATAGAGCGCGCCGGATGAGCGATCCAGCACGATGGGTGCGTCGCCGAGGCCCGGTTGCGGCCGCACCACCGCCGCCACCACGGCGGCGGCCACCGCGATCACGGTGAGCAGGCAGCCCAGGCCCAGCCCGGCGCGGCCCGGCGCGGGACCGCCCACCACCTGCCCGCAGCGCAGCGCACGTTCCGACCGGCGGGCCTGGAATCGGTGCGCACTGAGCTGCAGTTGTGTCGTCGATCGCCCCGCCATGCACCACTCCTTCGCGTGTGGCCGAAGCTAACCGCGGACCCGGTCGGGCCGTCGTCAGCCATGCACAGGGTTGTCGATGCCCACAACCGGCTTCGGTACCATCCCGTTATGCGCTTTTCTCAGTTCAACAGCGTCTTTTCGGTGTTGTTGATGGCAGCCGCACTGCTGACCGTCCCGGCCGTGGCCCCGACCGCCCTCCCGTCGGCGGCCGCCTACGACTGCCCGGACGTCGAGGTCATCTTCGCCCGCGGTACCAGTGAGCCCGCCGGCGTCGGCCGGGTCGGCCGGGCGATGATCGACTCGCTGCGCCAGCAAACCTCCAAGAAGGTCGACGAGTACGGCGTCAACTATCCCGCCGGCCGGCTGCAGCTCGGTGGTGGCGACGGCGCCAACGACGTGATCCGGCGCGTCAAGGCCGCCGCCGACGTGTGTCCGGACACCCAGCTGGTGCTCGGCGGGTATTCGCAGGGCGCCTCGGTGATCGACATCGTCACCGGCACCCAGGTGGGTGGTATCAGCTGGGGCAGCCAGCTGCCCGCCGAGTACGCCGACCAGGTGGTGGCCGTGGTGGCGTTCGGCAATCCCGCGGTCCGCACCGGCGGGCCGATCAGCGCGCAGAGCGCCCTGTTCGGTGCCAAGGCCCTCGACCTGTGCAACCCGGGTGACCCGATCTGTCACGAGGGCCCGGGCAACGAGTGGACCGACCACACCGACGGCTACATCCCGGCGCTGACGAGCCAGGCCGCCAACTTCATCGCCGGCCGGCTGCGAGCGCCCGGTCCGGTACCCGATGTCGAGCCGGTGGTTCGCTGACCAACCCTGACCTGCGGCGACGTGGTTAGTTAGCTAACCAAGACTTTATTTCGCTACTATCTCTCGCTGTGAAGGCATTCCGCATCCTGGCCGCGTGCGCCGCCGCTGCCGCGCTGCTGATCAGCCCCGTCCCGTCGTCGCCGGCTTTCGCCGACGGGTGCCCGGACGCTGAGGTGATCTTCGCCCGCGGCACCGGCGAGCCACCGGGCCTGGGCCGGGTCGGTAACGCGCTCGTCGGCGCGCTGCGGAACCAGACCTCCCGGTCGATCGGCAGCTACGCGGTGAACTATCCGGCCAGCTACGACTTCGGCCGGGCCGCCGACGGTGCCAACGACGCCAGCGGTCACATCATGTGGATGATGGAGAACTGCCCCGGCACCCGCCTGGTGCTCGGGGGGTACTCGCAGGGCGCGGCGGTCATCGACATCATCGCAGCGGCACCGGTGCCCGGTTTCGGTTTCACCGCGCCGCTGCCGCCCGAGGCCGCCGACCACGTCGCTGCCATCGCGGTGTTCGGCAACCCCTCCAACAAGATCGGCCAGCCCTTGACGAACAGTCCGGTCTACGGGTTCAAGACGATCGACTTGTGCACCGACGGCGATCCGGTCTGTTCCCCCGGGCGGATGTTCTCCGCGCACTCGGGCTACACCCCCGGCATGACCAATCAGGCCGCCTCGTTCGTCGCCGGGCTGCTGTAGCGCTCCCTACGTTCAGCGAACGGGCGCGTTTGTACAGCGACACGCCGCTACGGCCGTACAACCGTGCACGCTTACGTCCAAGGCAATCAGCGGGTGCGTAGCTCCCGGGTGATTGCGGTGCGCGCGCCCAGCTGGTCGTCCGGCGGGTAGTCGACCCCGACCAGGGTCAGCCCGCGCGCCGGCGCGGCGGTGAAGTCGCTGGAGCGGCGGCTGGCATTCAGCAACCCCGCGCACCAGGCCGCATCGCGCCGGTGCTCGCCGACGGCCAGCACGGCTCCGACCAGGGAGCGCACCATCGACCAGCAGAACGCGTCGGCGCTGACGTGCGCGGTGACCAGGTCGCCGTCGCGCACCCAGTCGAGGCGCTGCAGGTCACGGATGGTGGTGGCACCCTCGCGATGACGACAGAACGCTGCGAAGTCGTTGAGTCCCAACAGCTGCTGGGACGCTTCAGACATCGCCTCGACGTCCAGCGGGCGCGGCCACGCGGTGACATAGCGAGCCGACTGCGGCATCACCCCGTAGCGCGCCGTGGAGAGTCGGTAGACGTAATGGCGCCGCAGCGCCGAGAACCGGGCGTCAAAGCCCGGAGCAGCCCGTTCCACCCGCAGCGCCCGGACGTCGGCCGGCAGGAAACGCGCCAATCGCCGTGTCAGCGCCAGGAATTCCGGCTCGCCGTCCCGCCGGGCACGCGAATAGGCATACCGCAACGCAGACTCGGGAACATCGACGTGGGCCACCTGCCCGGTGGCATGTACGCCGGTATCGGTGCGCCCCGCCGCGAACAACCGCACCGGGGTGCGGAACACCGTCGTCAGCGCCTCATCGAGGACACCGGCGACCGTGCGCTGCCCGGCCTGAACCGCCCAGCCGGCGAACTCCGTGCCGTCGTAGGCGATGTCGAGCCGAAGCCGGACAGCCTCGGCGTTACTGTCAGGACTCGTCGGTGCCCTCGGTGGTCTCGGCGGCGTCGGCGGCCTCGGTCGCCTCAGCGGCTTCGGCAGCCGGCTCCTCGACCGTCTCGGTCGCGGCCGGCTTCTCGGCGGGCTCCTCGGCCGGCTTCTCCGCCTTGGCAGCGGCCTTCTTGGCCCCGGCGCGGCGCGCCTTGTCGGCCTCGGAGGTCACCGTCTTCTCCCGGACCAGCTCGATCACGGCCATCGGGGCGTTGTCGCCCTGACGCGCCTCGACCTTGATGATGCGGGTGTAGCCGCCGTTACGGTCCGCGAAGTGCGGGGCGATCTCGGCGAACAGCGAGTGCACCACGTCCTTGTCGCGGATCTTCTTGAGCACCTCACGCCGGTTGTGCAGCGTGCCCTTCTTGGCGTGGGTGATCAGCTTCTCGGCGTACGGCCGCAATGCCCGCGCCTTGGACTCGGTGGTCTTGATCCGGCCGTGGGTGAACAGCGAGGTGGCCAGGTTGGCCAGCAGCGCCTTCTGGTGCGAGGACGACCCGCCGAGACGGCGACCCTTGGTGGGTTTGGGCATTGGGGCTTCTCCTAAATGGGGCCGGCCCCCGTATCAGGTAGGGCCGGGACGGAATTCTGCTACAGCTGTTCGGTTTCGGCGTAGTCCTGCTCGTCGTAACCGGTGTCGGCCGACCAGGTGCCGGTGGCGGCGTCGTAACCCGCCACCTGCGACGGGTCGAAGCTGGCCGGGCTGTCCTTGAGCGACAGACCGAGCTGGTGCAGCTTCACCTTGACCTCGTCGATGGACTTCTGCCCGAAGTTACGGATGTCGAGCAGGTCGGACTCGGTGCGGGCGACCAGCTCCCCGACCGTGTGCACGCCCTCGCGCTTGAGGCAGTTGTAGGACCGCACCGTCAGATCCAGGTCGTCGATCGGCAGCGCGAACGACGCGATGTGGTCCGCTTCGGCCGGCGACGGCCCGATCTCGATGCCCTCGGCCTCGACGTTGAGTTCGCGTGCCAGGCCGAACAATTCGACCAGGGTCTTGCCGGCCGAGGCCAGCGCGTCCCGCGGGCTGATGGAGTTCTTGGTCTCCACATCCAGCACCAGCTTGTCGAAGTCGGTGCGCTGCTCGACACGGGTGGCCTCGACCTTGTAGGTCACCTTGAGCACCGGCGAGTAGATCGAGTCGACCGGGATGCGGCCGATCTCGGCGCCGGAGACCTTGTTCTGCACGGCCGGGACGTAACCGCGGCCCCGCTCGACGATCAACTCGACCTCGAGCTTGCCCTTGTCGTTGAGGGTCGCGATGTGCATGTCGGGGTTGTGCACCGTCACGCCCGCCGGCGGCACGATGTCACCGGCGGTGACGGCACCCGGGCCCTGCTTGCGCAGGTACATGGTGACCGGCTCGTCCTCGTCGGAGGAGACCACCAGGCCCTTGAGGTTCAAGATGATGTCGGTGACATCCTCTTTGACGCCGGGGACCGTCGTGAACTCGTGCAGCACGCCGTCGATGCGGATGCTGGTGACCGCCGCGCCGGGGATCGACGACAGCAGCGTGCGGCGAAGCGAGTTGCCCAGGGTGTAACCGAATCCCGGCTCCAGCGGTTCGATGACGAACTGGGAGCGGTTGTCGGCCACTACCTCTTCGGACAGGGTGGGACGCTGCGAGATCAGCATTGGTGTTCTTTCTCCTTCTGGCACCCGCTATTTGATGCCGCTCGGTTGTCTCGCGGCGATCCGCTTCGCCCGGCTACGCCGCGCTTGCGATCCCCGCGGGGGTACTCGGGGGCGTTCCCCGAGTGTGGTGTTACTTCGAGTAGAACTCGACGATCAGCTGCTCGGCGAGCGGGACGTCGATCTGTGCGCGCTCGGGCAGCTGGTGGACCAGGATGCGCTGCCGCTCCCCGACCACCTGCAGCCAGCCCGGGATGGGGCGGTCGCCCGCGGTCTCCCGGGAGATCTGGAACGGCACCGTGTTGATCGACTTGTCCTTGACGTCGATGATGTCGTACTGCGAGACCTGGTAGCTGGGCACGTCGACCTTCACACCGTTGACGGTGAAGTGGCCGTGGCTGACCAACTGACGGGCCATCCGACGAGTGCGGGCCAGGCCCGCGCGGTAGACCACGTTGTCCAGCCGGCTCTCCAGGATGCGCAGCAGTTCCTCGCCGGTCTTGCCGCCACGACGGACGGCTTCCTCGTAGTAGCGGCGGAACTGCTTCTCCATCACGCCGTAGGTGAAGCGAGCCTTCTGCTTCTCCTGCAGCTGCAGCCGGTATTCGCTTTCCTTGATCCGCGCGCGGCCGTGCTGGCCGGGCGGGTAGGGCCGCTTCTCGAATGCCTGGTCTCCGCCGACGAGGTCGACGCCCAGCCGGCGGGACTTGCGGGTTGCGGGTCCGGTGTAACGAGCCATGTTGTTTCTCCTCCTCGAACCCGACTAGACCCGGCGACGCTTGGGCGGACGGCAACCGTTGTGGGGCTGCGGGGTGACATCGGAAATCGCACCGACCTCCAAGCCGGCAGCCTGCAGCGAGCGGATCGCGGTCTCGCGGCCAGAACCCGGGCCCTTGACGAACACGTCGACCTTCTTCACACCGTGCTCCTGCGCCTTGCGGGCGGCGTTCTCGGCGGCCAGCTGTGCGGCGAACGGGGTGGACTTACGCGAGCCCTTGAACCCGACGTGACCCGACGACGCCCAGGCGATGACGTTGCCCTGCGGGTCGGTGATCGTCACGATCGTGTTGTTGAAGGTGCTCTTGATGTGCGCGGCACCGTGCGGGACGTTCTTCTTTTCCCGCCGCCGGGTCTTCTGGCCCTTCTTGGGCCCGGTCGCTTTCTTGGTTGCCATGGGTCTTACCTGGCCTTCTTCTTACCGGCGATGGTGCGCTTGGGGCCCTTGCGGGTACGCGCGTTGGTCTTGGTCCGCTGGCCGCGCACCGGCAGCCCGCGGCGGTGCCGCAGGCCCTGGTAGCAGCCGATCTCGATCTTGCGACGGATGTCGGCCTGCACCTCGCGGCGCAGGTCACCCTCGACCTTGAGGTTGCCCTCGATGTAGTCGCGCAGCGCGGTCAGCTGTTCGTCGGTGAGGTCCTTGCTGCGCTGGTCCTTGTCGATACCAGTCGCGGCGAGAATTTCGCCTGCGCGGGTACGGCCGATGCCGTAGATGTAGGTCAGCGCGATCTCCATGCGCTTATCGCGCGGCAGGTCGACGCCCACAAGTCGTGCCATGGGTGGCATTCCCTCTTTCGTAGCGGAGGTGTCGGTCCCAGCCCGTTCCCGGCCGAAATAGCTCCGGGGCCCGGCCTCCGATCCGGGCGTTGCCGAACGGCCAATCCGTTCAGTGGTACTGGGAGGTCTGCATTCAGTTGTGTGGCGGGATGTTGGCTAGCCCTGACGCTGCTTGTGGCGCGGGTCTGAGCAGATCACCATGACCCGGCCGTGCCGACGGATCACCCTGCACTTGTCGCAGATCGGCTTGACGCTGGGGTTCACCTTCACGGCTGCTGTGGTCCTGTTCTCATTCGCTGGTTACTAAAGGTCTGCTGGCTGGGCGGCCCGGCGCTACTTGTACCGGTAGACGATGCGTCCCCGGGACAGGTCGTAAGGAGACAACTCCACGACCACCCGGTCCTCCGGCAGGATTCGGATGTAGTGCTGCCGCATCTTGCCGCTGATGTGAGCGAGCACCTTGTGACCGTTCTCCAGCTCAATGCGAAACATCGCATTGGGCAGGGGCTCGACCACGCGGCCCTCGACCTCGATGGCACCGTCTTTCTTGGCCATTACTCTCCGGCGATCCTCCGTGTCTGGCTTTCCTGTTGTATATGCATGCGCCCGCCATGGCGCAGCATCGACTACGACTACAGAACGTGGGCCGGTGGCAGGAAATTCCAGGTAGAAAGCCAAGAATCTCAGACTGGGCACGCAAGAGTCGACGCGAACGCCGCACCGTCGTCCCACGATACCCGGTGGAGAGCCGGGCGCCAAAATCGTCGGTGATGAGAGACTGATCCCAAACGGCACCAGCCGCCGCCACGCAGCGATGGGATGCACATGACCGAGGCACTGTCACTCAAACCCGAGCTGGGCCGCTACGCGGTTTGGACCTTCGGATCCCCGTCTCCCGAGCAGGTCGCCGAGATCGAGCGGCTGGGTTACGGCGCGATCTGGGTGGGTGGCTCGCCGGCCGCAGAACTCTCCTTCGTCGAGCCGCTGCTGGCGGCGACGACGACGCTGCAGGTGGCAACCGGGATCGTCAACATCTGGTCGGCGCCGGCGCCGCAGGTCGCGGAGTCGTATAACCGCATCGAGGCCGCTCATCCCGGCCGGTTCCTGCTGGGCATCGGCGTCGGTCACAGCGAGGCCACCGCCGAGTACCGCAGTCCGTATCAGGCCCTGGTCGATTATCTCGACAGCCTGGACGCGGCCGGCGTGCCCACCAGCCGCCGGGTGCTGGCCGCGCTGGGCCCCAAGGTGCTGCGATTGGCGGCGGAGCGCAGCGCCGGGGCCCATCCCTACCTGACCACTCCCGAGCACACCGCGACCGCGCGCGGACTGATCGGGCCGTCGGTGTTCCTGGCGCCCGAGCACAAGGTGGTGCTCACCACCGATGCCGCCGCCGCCCGCGAGGCCGGGCGCGAGGCGGTCGGCTTCTATCTGCGGCTGTCGAACTACGTCAACAACTGGCGCAGGCTGGGCTTCACCGAGCGCGACGTACGCCCACCCGGCAGCGACCGGCTGATCGACGCGGTGGTGGCCCACGGCACCGCCGAGAAGGTCGCCGCCCGGTTGGGTGAGCACCTGGACGCCGGCGCGGATCAGGTGACGATCCAGGTGCTGGGCGGCTGGAAGGCCCTGCTGCCGACACTGACGGAGCTGGCCGGGCCCCTGGGGTTGACACCGCGGGACTGACCGCGAGTGGGAATCTGGCGACGCGACGCGCGGGCGCGGCGTCGTGGATTTCCCGCTCGCGCCAAGGGGGCGCCCCGCCCCCGTTAGGGTTGCCCCATGCGGCTGCTGGTCACCGGCGGCGCCGGGTTCATCGGCGCCAACTTCGTGCACAGCACGCTGGCGCAGCGGCCCGGCGCCGAGATCACGGTGCTCGACGCCCTGACCTACGCCGGCAGCCGCGAGTCACTGGGCGACATCACCGCCGATATCCGGCTGGTGGAGGGCGACATCACCGACGCCACGCTGGTGTCGCAGCTGGTCGCCGAATCCGACGCGGTGGTGCACTTCGCCGCCGAAACCCACGTGGACAACGCGCTGGCCGACCCCGAGCCGTTCCTGCGCTCCAACGTGGTCGGCACCTTCACCGTGCTGGAGGCGGTACGCGCCCACCGGGTGCGGCTGCATCACGTCTCCACCGACGAGGTCTACGGCGAGCTGGCCCTCGACGATCCCCGCCGGTTCACCGAGACGACGCCGTATCACCCGTCGAGCCCCTACTCGTCGACCAAGGCCGCCGCCGACCTGCTGGTGCGGTCCTGGGTGCGCTCCTACGGCACCCACGCGACGATCTCGAACTGCTCCAACAACTACGGGCCTTACCAGCACGTGGAGAAGTTCATCCCGCGCCAGATCACCAACCTGCTGACCGGGCGCCGAGCCAAGCTGTACGGCAGCGGTGCCAACGTGCGGGACTGGATCCACGTCGACGACCACAACAGCGCGGTCTGGGCCATCATGGCCGGCGGGCATCCCGGGCGCACCTACCTGATCGGCGCCGACGGGGAACGCGACAACCGCAGCGTGCTGCAGGCCATCCTGCGGCTGATGGACCACGACCCCGACGACTTCGACCACGTCGCCGACCGGCCCGGCCATGACCTGCGGTATGCGATCGACCCGTCTGCGCTGCGCGACGAGCTGGGCTGGAAACCCGAGCACACCGACTTCGAGGCCGGGCTGCGCGCGACGATCGAGTGGTACCGCGCCAACGAATCCTGGTGGGCGCCGCTGAAAGACGCCGCCGAAGCCCGCTACGCCGAGCTGGGACGCTGAGGTGGCGTTCCGCGAACTGGCCGTCCCGGGGGCCTGGGAGCTCACCCCGACCCAACACGCCGACGCGCGCGGCGTGTTCTTCGAATGGTTCACCGACCGCGAGTTCACTGGGTTCGCCGGTCACCGGTTCGATCTGCGGCAGGCCAACTGCTCGGTGTCGCGCGCCGGCGTGCTGCGCGGCCTGCATTTCGCCCAGCCGCCGCCCGGGCAGGCCAAGTACGTCACCTGCGTGACGGGGTCGGTCTTCGACGTCGTCGTCGACGTCCGGGCCGGTTCGCCGACCTACGGCCGCTGGGATGCGGTGCTGCTGGACGCCCGCGACCGCCGATCGGTGTACATCGCCGCCGGCTTGGCGCACGGATTCCTTGCGCTACAAGATGATTCGACAGTGATGTATCTGTGCTCCGCCGAATACGACCCACAGCGCGAGCACACCATCAGCGCCACCGACCCCGCGATCGGCATCGACTGGCCCGCCGATCACCCGCTGGTGGTCTCCGAGCGCGACCGCGAGGCACCGACGCTGGCCGAGGTGCGGGCCGCCGGGCTGCTGCCGGTCTGGGATCAGGCGTAACCGAGGTTGGCTCTCACCGACTGTGCGGTTTGGCAGGCAAAACGGCCCCGAAACATGCAAAGCCGCACATTCGGCACCGCTCAGCCCGCAAGATGCGGTCAGGTCAGGGGCCGGTCACCAGCTGGCCCGTCAACCACCAGGAGCAGCCATGGCCAGCCCAAGGGTCACCGCCTACGCCCCACTGTATGACGAATTCGACTACGTCATCGACGACTACGACGGTGAACTCCCCGCCGATCTGCATGGCACGCTGTACCGCAACGGACCCGGGAAGCTCGATGCCGGGGGCCAGCAGCTCGGCCACCTCTTCGACGGCGACGGCATGCTGTCGATGTTCACCTTCGCGGACGGCAGGCTGCACTACCGCAACCGCTACGTCGCCACCAAGCACTACCGGAAATCCCTAGCCTCCAAGGGCGCTCCCTACCGCGCGCTGGGAACGATGCGCCCCGGCGGGATCCTCCGCAACGCGCTGCGCTTCCCGGCCAACGTCGCCAACACCGGCGTGGTCACGCATGCCGGAAAGCTGCTGGCACTATGGGAGGGCGGCCCGCCCACCGAGGTCGACCCGGACACCCTGGGCACTATCGGTATTCACCGATTCGGCGGCAAGTTGAAGTGGCTGGGCGCGTTCTCCGCCCACCCGAAGTGGGACCCCGCGACAGGCGAGATGTTCAACTTCGGCATGGCGATGCTGCCCGTCCCGAAACTGATCTGCTACCGGGTGGACCGTGCCGGAACGCTGCACCGGTTGGGGCAGCTCAAGCTGCCGGCGCCGATGTTCAACCATGATGTCGGCCTGACCGCACGCCACATGGTGTTCGTGATCCCCCCGCTGATGTTCCCGCCCGCCAAGATGCTCGCCGCGGGCCTGGGGATGCGCAACTTCATCGATGCCATCGACTACGAGGCGTCCCGCGGCACCATGGTCGCACTGGTGCCGCGGGACGGCGGCAAAACCCTTGTGCGGCACACAGATCCGACGCTGCACCTGCACCTGGCCAACGCCTATGAGGACCGCGGCGACACCGTCGTCGAACTGGCCGACTACGACGCCAGCTGGGAAGACCTCAACGGCCAGCTCTCCTCGGTGCAGACGCTGGCCCAGAGCGGCACCATGCCCTACGGGGGGCATCTGACGCGGATGCGGATCACGCCGTCGGGCAGCGTGACGTCCGAACGGCTCACCGAGAGCTACGGCGAATTCCCGACCTTCAACCTGACCCGCACCGGCTCCCCGCAGCGCTACACCTACCTGTCGGCGAACACCGGCGCCGGGGCCTATCCGAATGCGGTCGCCCGCATCGACAACAGTACGGGGACGCAGCTCACCTACGCGCTGCCGCCGGGCCGGTTTTCACCGGGCGGCTCCGACACCACCTGCCGCTGACATTCCACGGCTGCTTCACCCCGCGGGCGGCGCGCGTCAGGTCATAACCGCGCACGCGGGCAGGAAACCCCCTCGCATTTACTAGGATGTCCTAGTATTCTTCGGGTAGGGCCGATCCGGCTCACCACGACTTCACGGGGATGGCGCATGAGCACTCAGATTCCACACTTCATCGACGGTCGCCGCACCGCCGGCGGTTCGCAACGCAGCACCGACGTCTTCGACCCCAACACCGGCGAGGTCCAGGCGACGCTGCCACTGGCCAACACCGCCGACGTCGACGGCGCGGTCGCCTCGGCCGCGGCCGCCCAGCGCGGCTGGGCCGCCCAGAACCCGCAACGCCGGGCCCGAGTGATGATGCGCTTCATCGACCTGGTCAACGCCAATGCCGACGAGCTGGCCGAGTTGCTCTCCCGCGAGCACGGCAAGACCCTCGACGACGCCCGCGGCGACATCCAGCGCGGTATCGAGGTGATCGAGTTCTGCGTCGGCATCCCGCACCTGCTCAAGGGCGAGCACACCGAGGGTGCCGGGCCGGGAATCGACGTCTTCTCGCTGCGCCAGCCGCTGGGCGTGGTCGCCGGGATCACCCCGTTCAACTTCCCGGCGATGATCCCGCTGTGGCAGGCCGGGCCGGCGCTGGCCTGCGGTAACGCCTTCATCCTCAAGCCGTCCGAGCGGGACCCCTCGGTCCCGGTGCGGCTCGCCGAGCTGTTCGTCGAGGCGGGCCTACCGCCGGGGGTGCTGCAGGTGGTGCACGGCGACAAGGAGGCCGTCGACGCGCTGCTGCACCACCGCGACGTCGCCGCGATCGGCTTCGTCGGCAGCTCCGACATCGCGCAGTACATCTACTCCACGGCCACCGCCAACGGCAAGCGCGCCCAGTGCTTCGGCGGGGCGAAGAACCACATGATCGTGATGCCCGACGCCGACCTGGACCAGGCCGTCGACGCGCTGATCGGCGCCGGCTACGGCAGCGCCGGCGAGCGCTGCATGGCGATCTCGGTGGCGGTGCCGGTCGGCGAGCAGACCGCCGAGCGGTTACGCGGCCGGCTGGTGGAGCGGATCAACAACCTGCGGGTGGGCCACAGCCTCGACCCCAAGGCCGACTACGGCCCGCTGGTCACCCGCGCGGCCCTCGAGCGGGTCAACGACTACATCGGCCAGGGCGTGGCCGCCGGCGCCGAACTGGTGATCGACGGCCGGGAACGGGCCAGCGACGACACCCAGTTCGGCGACGCGGACCTGTCCGGCGGCTTCTTCGCCGGGCCGACGCTGTTCGACCACGTCACTACCGAGATGTCGATCTACACCGACGAGATCTTCGGGCCGGTGCTGTGCATGGTGCGCGCAGCGGACTACGAAGAGGCATTGCGGCTGCCCAGCGAACACGAATACGGCAACGGGGTGGCGATCTTCACCCGCGACGGCGACACCGCCCGCGACTTCACCTCCCGGGTGCAGGTCGGCATGGTCGGCGTGAACGTGCCGATCCCGGTTCCGGTGGCCTACCACACCTTCGGCGGCTGGAAGCGGTCCGGCTTCGGCGACCTCAACCAGCACGGCACGGCGTCGATCACCTTCTACACCAAGGTCAAGACGGTGACTCAGCGCTGGCCCTCGGGGATCAAGGACGGTGCCGAATTCCACATCCCCACCATGCAATAGGGGTTTGGGCACATGAAAACCGTGATGGATGACGAAGAACGGGTGATCGTCGAGACCGCAGCGGCGTTCGCCGAGAAGCGCCTCGCTCCGCACGCCCTGGAATGGGATGAGTCCCACCACTTTCCGGTCGATGTGATGCGGGAGGCGGCCGAACTGGGAATGGCGGCGATCTACTGCCGCGACGACGTCGGCGGGTCCGGGCTGCGCCGGCTGGACGGGGTGCGCATCTTCGAGCAGTTGGCGATCGCCGACCCGGTGATCGCCGCCTACCTGTCGATCCACAACATGTGCGCCTGGATGATCGACAGCTACGGCACCGAAGAGCAGCGCAAGAACTGGGTGCCGCGACTGGCGCCGATGACCGCGGTCGCCAGCTACTGCCTCACCGAGCCGGGGGCGGGATCCGATGCCAGCGCGTTGAGCACCCGCGCGGTGCGGTCCGGGCCCGGACGGAACGCAGACTACGTGCTCGACGGCGTCAAGCAGTTCATCTCCGGCGCGGGCGTCTCGGATGTGTATGTGGTGATGGCGCGCACCGGCGCCGACGGCCCTCGCGGCATCTCGGCGTTCATCATCGAAAAGGACACTCCCGGACTGAGTTTCGGAGCCGCCGAGCAGAAGATGGGCTGGAACGCCCAACCGACCGCACAGGTCATCCTGGAGGGGGTGCGGGTGCCCGCCGAAGCGATGCTCGGCGGCGAAGACGGCGAAGGCAACGGCTTTAACATCGCGATGAACGGCCTCAACGGTGGCCGGATCAACATCGCGGCCTGCTCGCTAGGCGGCGGCCAGGCCGCGTTCGACAAGACCGGCGGCTACCTGGCCGACCGGTCGGCGTTCGGCAAGGCGCTGCTCGACGAGCCGACGATCCGGTTCACGCTGGCCGACATGGCCACCGCACTGGAGACCTCCCGGCTGCTGCTGTGGCGGGCGGCGACCGCCCTCGACGACGGCGCCGAGGACAAGGTGGAGCTGTGCGCGATGGCCAAGCGCTACGTCACCGACGCCTGCTTCACCGTGGCCGATCAGGCACTGCAGCTGCACGGCGGCTACGGATATCTGCGCGAATACGGTCTGGAGAAAATCGTCCGGGACCTGCGGGTGCACCGCATCCTGGAGGGCACCAACGAGATCATGCGGATGGTCGTCGGCCGAGCCGAGGCCGCTCGGGTCCGGACCGGCAGCTAGGAGCTTCGATGCAGACCGTCGCATTTCTGGGACTGGGACACATGGGCGGGCCGATGTCGGCGAACCTGGTGGCCGCCGGGCACACCGTGCGCGGCTTCGACCCGGTGCCGGCGGCGGCCACGGCCGCCGAGCAGCGCGGCGTGAGCGTCCAGCCGTCGGCCTCCGAAGCGGTCGCCGGCGCCGACGTGGTGATCACCATGCTGCCGCACGGCGACGCGGTGAAACGCTGCTACGCCGACATCCTGCCGGCGGCCCAACCGGGCGCCCTGTTCATCGACAGCTCCACCATCTCGGTCGCCGACGCACGTGAGGTCCACGCGCTGGCCGGCTCGCACGGGTTCGCCCAACTCGACGCGCCGGTGTCCGGCGGGGTCACCGGCGCGGTCGCGGGGCGGTTGGCCTTCATGGTCGGCGGAGAGCAGGACGCGGTACAGCGCGCGACACCGGTGCTGGAGCCGATGGCAGCCAAGGTCACCCACTGCGGCGCGGCGGGCGCCGGCCAGGCCGCCAAGATCTGCAACAACATGGTGCTGGCCGTCCAGCAGGTGGCCGTCGCCGAGGCGTTCGTACTGGCCGACAAGCTCGGCCTGGCCGACCAGGCGCTGTTCGACGTGATGACCGGTGCCACCGGAAACTGCTGGGCACTGCACACCAACTGCCCGGTTCCCGGCCCGGTGCCCACCTCGCCGGCGAACCGGAACTTCGAGCCGGGATTCGCCGCCGCGCTGATGAACAAGGATCTGCACCTGGCGATGGACGCGGTGGGCTCGACCGGCGCCAACGCCCCACTGGGCAGCCATGCCGCGGCGATCTACGCCGAGTTCGCCGCCGAACACGGCGGCAAGGACTTCAGCGCCGTGATCGAGATGCTGCGCGGCAGTTGAGCGACTATTTCGCGATGGCCATCACCGCGCCCGGCCTCAGCCAGCCGATGATCTTCACCAGCGTGGCGTCATCGATCGCCACGCAGCCCGCCGTCGGCCCGCCGTCGGTGGTGTGAAAAAAGTAGGCGGAACCGTCACCGGGTGTACGAGACTTATTGACGCCGATGACCACCGCGTGCCGGTACTGCGGGATGTTGAGGTTCTCGCTGGCCGTCGTGTCGAACGGGCACTGGGCTTTCTTGCAGATCTGCATGGTGTTGTAGGTCGGGCTCTTGGAGTCGCTGTCCCACCAGTGGTCGGATCCGACCTGCACGTACGGCAGGCCGCCACCGGGACTCGGAGCGGTGCCGAATGCGGAATCGAGCGTGTAGAACCCCATCGGAGTCGACGGCTCACCTTCTTTGGTTCGCGGGGTGATGCCCGCCGAACCGACATGCGCCGGAATCCCGGCAGCAACCGGTTCCCAGCCCGCGGGAGTCCGCTGATAGACATCGATCTTCGCGGTCGAATGACCCACTCCGACAACCGAAACCACCTGGGTGGCCGCAACTGGGAAGCCGACCGCATTCGCGAACCACGGATCGACAACCGCCGCGGTCGGTGGCGCGGTCACCGCCGTCACACTCATCGCGCACAGCACTGCGCACAGCAGAAGCACCAGTTGACGCACCACGTCATGGTCGATGGCCGGTGGCGGCAACGTCAAATGATGACCGCGCTGCGCGTCAAGCAACAAGCGCCGTCATCAACCTGCTTCGCGGCAGCTGAACCGCGCCACCACCCGCTGCGCCTGCAGCTCCCGGCACCCGTTGGCCGACAACCCGTCGTAGCCGTCCCGGTCGGCGAAGATCGCCGGCAGGCCGATAGCCGCGGCGGTCCGGGCGCCGGCCTCGGATCCGGCGATCACCAGCGACTCGCCTGCGACGATGCCCAGTTCCCACAGCGCCAGCCGGTAGAGCTCGGCGTCACCGGCGGGACCGGTCAGGTCCTCGGCGGTGACGATGGTCTCGGTCATACCGTCCCCGATCAACTCCCGCACCCGGGCCTGCACCACGTCGCGGGGTCCGGCGCCGACCACGGCCACCCAGAGACCGGCGGCGAACAGGCTCAGCACCAGGTCCACCAGGCCGGAGCGGGGCTCGCCGTCGGCATCGGAAAGGGCGTCGATGTCGAAGATCACCGCTTGCAGGGGGTACACCTCGGCGTCGGGTTGCACCTGGTCCCACCAGAACGGGCGGCCGGCACTGGTCCATGTCGCGAGCTCAGTTGTGATCTGCATAACAGCAGGATGCCGAAGATCGGGCCGGGCGTCCTCCCCCATCCGGGGGAACCGTCCGGGTAATCGCCGGAGGGTCTGAGCGGGGGCACTGAACCGATGGGGCCTTATTGTCGTGCTATGCCCGTGCGACTGGTCCTCGTCGACGATCACGAGATGGTGATCGAGGGCCTGCGTGCCATGCTCACCGCATTCTCCGACCGCATCGAGGTCGTGGGGCAGGCGATCAGCGCCGAACAGGCCCTCGCCGTGGTCGCCGACACCGATCCCGACATCGTGCTGTGCGACGTGCGGATGCGCGGTGAGAGCGGCCTGGACCTGTGCCTGGCGCTGCGGGAACGCGATCCGGAACGCAAGGTCGTGATGCTGTCGGTCTACGACGACGAGCAGTACCTGTTCGAAGCGCTGCGGGTCGGTGCGAGCGGCTACCTGCTCAAGAGCATCAGCAGCGACGACCTGGTGCACCAGATCGAGTTGGCCCACCGCGGCGAGACGGTGATCGATCCAGGCATGGCGGCCCGGGCGGCCGGCACCGCGGCGCGACTGCAACGCGACGAGTTCTGGCCGGGCGCTCGCCAGGGCCTGACCCAGCGGGAGAGCGAGATCCTGGCCTGCATGGTCAGCGGGCTGTCCAACCGCGGCATCGCCACCAAACTGGTGATCGGCGACGAGACCGTCAAGAGCCACCTCCGCTCGATCTACCGCAAGCTGGGGGTGTCCGACCGCACCGGTGCGGTGGCCACCGCATTGCGCGAGGGCATCTACCGGTGAGCACCTCCGGCAACAACCGGTCCCGCGCCCGCAAACGGGGCGCGGTACGCGATTTCGGTGATTTCGTCGACCCCAACCACGAGCTGGCGCTGCTGCGGGAACTGATCCAGGCCGCCTCCAGCGGGCCCGGGGTGGAGCCGCTGGCCGCCGCGGCGGCCCGGATGATCACCGCGGCGACCGGCACCGACGTCTGCTTCGTGCACGTCCTCGATGACACCGAACGCTCGCTGACGCTGACCGGCGCCACCCCGCCGTTCGACACCGAGGTGGGCAAGATCCGGCTGCCGCTGGAGTCGGGGGTGTCGGGCTGGGTCGCCCGGCACCGCGAGCCCGTGGTGATCAGCGACGACAAGGAGGCCGACCCGCGTTACGTGCCGATCGAGTCGCTGCGCGGGCGCGATTTCACCTCGATGGTGTCGGTGCCGATGGAGACAGATCCGGGCGGCCTGGTGGGGGTGCTCAACGTGCACACCGTGGAGCGCCGCGACTTCGCCCCCGGCGACATCGAGCTGCTGCGGGTGATCGGCCGGCTCATCGCCGGCGCCATGCACCAGGCCCGGCTGCACCGGCAGCTGGTGGCGCGCGAACGCGCCCACGAACTCTTCGTCGAGCAGGTGATCGAGGCCCAGGAGATCGAGCGGCGCCGGCTGGCCGGCGATATCCACGACGGCATCTCGCAGCGGCTGGTGACACTGTCCTACCGGCTGGATGCCGCCGCCCGGGCGGTCGGCAACGACCCGGACGAGGCGTCGCAGCAACTGGAGGCCGCCCGGGAGCTGGCCGGGCTGACACTGCAGGAGACCCGGGTGGCGATCAGCGGGCTGCGGCCGCCGGTGCTCGACGACCTGGGCCTGTCCGGCGGGCTGGCCAGCCTGGCTCAGTCGATACCGCAACTCAAGATCGAGCTGGACCTGGCCGAGATCCGGCTGCCCGAGCACATCGAGTTGGCGCTGTACCGGATCGCGCAGGAGGGCCTGCAGAACGTCGTCAAGCACGCCGCCGCGACGACGGTCCGGCTGGGATTCACGGTGACCGCCGACCCCGACGTCGCGCGGCTGGAGATCGTTGACGACGGGGTGGGTTTCGACACCTTCGAGCACCCGGTGGGCGGCGACGACATGGGCGGCTACGGGGTGCTGTCGATGGCCGAGCGCGCCGAGCTGGTGGGCGGCCGGCTCAACATCCGCTCGCGGCCGGGTGCGGGCACCGCCGTCACCGCCACCATCCCGGTGCCGTCCCCCTCCGCGCGAGCGTGCGCGTCCCCGGCCGACACACCGGACTGATCACCGGGATTAGGCACCCTCGCGCCCGAAAAACGCATCCCCGAGACGCCCCGGACCGGCCCGTCAGAAATCCCCGGCGTTGCGCCGCAGCGTCTCGATCGCCGACGACAGCATGCGCGACTCCTGCCCCGACATCCCGATGTCGGAGAAGACCTCGCTGTTGAGGCTGGCCGTCGCGTCGGCCACCGTCGAGCGGCCCGCGTCGGTGATCGACACCAGCGTGGTGCGGCCGTCGGTGGGGTGCGGCAGCCGCTCCACCAAGCCGGCGGCCTCCAATCGCCGAATCGCGTGCGTGACGCTGGTGACGTGGACCTGCAGCCGGTCGGAGGCCTTGGTGATCGGCAGTGCCCCGGACCGGCTGAACGCCAGCAGCCGCAGCAACTCGAACCGGGAGAAACTCAGGTCGTAGGGCCGCAGCGTCGCCTCCACCCGCGCCAGCAGAATCTGATGCGCCCGCATCACCGACGTCACCGCCACCATCCCGTCGGCGACGTCGCCCCAGCCGGCCCGTTCCCAGTTGGCGCGGGCCAGCGCGATCGGGTCGGCGTCGTCGGGAGGGTGGAAGTCCACGCCCGTTCTTATCACTTTTGGCTGCGACCGCGTGGGAACTGAAGTGTTCGAACCGCTAGGCCACGGTCAGGATTCGCGGCCCGTCATCGGTGACCGCCACGGTGTGTTCCCAGTGCGCCGCGCGGGAACTGTCGGCGGTGACGACCGTCCACTCGTCGTCGAGCACCACGGTCTGGTCGGTGCCCAACGTCAGCATCGGCTCGATCGCCAGCACCGACCCGGCCACCAACAGCGGTCCGCGGCCCGGCGACCCTTCGTTGGGCAGGAACGGGTCCATGTGCATCTGGCGGCCGATGCCGTGTCCGCCGTAACCGGCGACGATGCCGAACGAGCGACGGAACTCGGCCGACGCGGCGCGCGCCCCGGTCTCGATGGCATGCGAGACATCGCTGAGCCGGTTGCCGGGGACCATCGCGGCGATCCCGGCCCCCAGCGCCTGCCGGGTCGCCGCCGACAGGTCCTCGTCTGCCTGCGCCAGCTTCCCGACACCGAGGGTGATCGCCGCATCGCCGTGCCAGCCGTCCAGAATCGCACCGCAGTCGATGGATACCAGGTCACCGAGCTCGAGCACCTCGGTCGACGACGGGATGCCGTGCACCACCCGATCGTTCACCGAGCTGCAGATCGAGGCGGGAAAGCCGTGATAGCCCAGGAACGACGGCGTCGCACCCGCGTCCCGAATCACCGATTCGGCGATGTCGTCCAACTGCAGGGTCGAGGTACCCGCCACAGCGGCCTCGCGCACCGCGGCCAGTGCCGCCGCCACGACGGCGCCTGCCGCGGCCATCGCGTCGAGCTCCCCCGGGCTGCGATGCGGCACCCGCCGCTTCGGCAGTCCGATCACTTAGCGTCCCAGCGCCTTCAGCAGCCGGCCGAAGACCTCGTCGACGGTGCCGAGCGCATCCACGACGTGCAGCTCGTGTTCGTGCTGGTAGAAGTCCAGCAGCGGCGCGGTCTCCTCGCGGTAGACGATCATCCGGTTGTGGATGACCTCGGCGGTGTCGTCGGCGCGGCCCCGCTCCCGCAACCGGGCGAGCAACTCGTCCTCGCTGACCCGCAGCTCCAGCACCGCGTCCAGCTTGGTGTTGCGCTCCTCGAGCATGTCGTGCAGCGCCTGGGCCTGTTCCACCGACCGGGGAAAGCCGTCGAGGATGAAACCCTTGGCGGCGTCCTCTCCGTCGATGCGGTCGGCGACCAGCGCGTTGGTCAGCTCGGAGGGCACCAGGTCACCGGCGTCCAGGTACGCCTTGGCCTTGCGGCCCAGCTCGGTGCCCTGGGCAATATTGTTGCGGAACAGATCGCCGGTGGAGATCTGCGGGACACCCAGCTCTTGGGCCAGTTTGACGGCCTGCGTGCCCTTGCCCGCCCCGGGCGGTCCCAGCAGGATGACTCTCACTTGAGGAACCCTTCGTAGTTGCGCTGCATGAGCTGGCTCTCGATCTGCTTGACCGTGTCAAGGCCGACACCGATCATGATCAGCACCGCGGTTCCGCCGAACGGCAGGTTCTGCACCGTCCCGGAGTTGCCCATCTGCAGGAACAGGTTGGGCAGCACGGAGATCACGCCCAGGTAGATCGAACCCGGCAGCGTGATCCGGTTGAGCACGAAACGCAGGTAGTCCGCGGTCGGGCGTCCCGGCCGGATCCCCGGAATGAACCCGCCGAACTTCTTCATCTCGTCGGCGCGCTCGTCGGGGTTGAACGTGATCGACACGTAGAAGTACGTGAAGAAGATGATCAGCCCGAAGTACACGGCGATGTAGACCAGGTTGGACGGATCCGACAGGTAGGTGCTGACGGCCTTGTCCCACCAGCTGTTGCCGACACCGCCACTGCCGCTGCGGACCAGCTGGGTGACCAGCTGCGGAATATAGATCAGCGAGGAGGCGAAGATGACCGGGATGACGCCGGCCTGGTTGACCTTGAGCGGCAGGTACGTCGAGGTGCCGCCGTACATGCGCCGGCCGACCATCCGCTTGGCGTACTGCACCGGGATGCGGCGCTGCCCTTGCTCGACGAAGACCACACCGACGACGATGACCAGCGCGGCCAGGCAGACCATGGTGAAGACCAGGCCGCCCCGGGAGTCCAGGATGGTCTTGCCCTCGATCGGGATACGAGCGGCGATACCGACGAAGATCAGCAGCGACATGCCGTTGCCGATGCCGCGCTCGGTGATCAACTCACCGAGCCACATCACCAGCACCGCGCCGGCGGTCATCACCATCACGATGACGACCAGGGTGAAGATGCTGTGGTCGGCGATGATGTCGTGGCGCAGGCTGCAGGTCTGCAGCAGCCCGCCATTGGCGGCCAGCGCCACGATGGACGTCGCCTGCAGCACGGCCAGTGCGACCGTCAGATAACGGGTGTACTGCGTCATCTTATTCTGGCCGGACTGGCCTTCTTTGCGCAGCTCCTCGAAGCGCGGGATGACCACCGTCAACAGCTGCACGATGATGCTGGCGGTGATGTAGGGCATCACGCCGATGGCGAACACCGTCAGTTGCAGCAGCGCGCCGCCGGAGAACAGGTTGATCAGCGAGTAGACCTGCGCCGCGTCGCCGCCGCTGACCTCCTTGATGCACTGCTGCACGTTCTGGTAGTCGACGCCGGGCGACGGGATGGCCGCCCCGAGCCGGTAAATGATGATGATGCCCAGCGCGAACAGGATCTTGCGCCGTAGGTCGACCGTCCGCAGTGATGAGATGAAAGCCGAGAACACTCTTCTCCTCCTGCGCAGCCGAGGTCCGGTCGCGGCGTGCCATTGGGCTGGTTTCTTCCGGCCCGTGTTAGTCCTGGGTGGTCCTGCGCTTTCGCATCGACGCGCCGACCGGTCATGATGCGGCCACACGTGTCTTCAGGCGCGTCAGCAGTCTACGAGACTAACAGCTCAGCGCCGCGGGCCGGGCAGCCGCAGGGACACCCGCCTGCCAGCGGAAGATCAGCGAACCGGCGTACAGTCGTCGATAGCTCATTAAATACGCTAACTAACTTTCGGGCCGGCCGCCGGTCCAGATAAGGAGTATGCGCGATGGCACAAACCGGCCGATTTCCTGGCGACACCTGGGACCTGGCCTCCAGCGTGGGCGTCACCGCAACCGGCGTGGCCGCGGCCCGCGCGATGGCCGGCCGGGCCGAACACCCCCTGATCGACGACCCGTTCGCCGAGCCCTTGGTGCGCGCCGTCGGGCTGGACCTGTTCACCGGACTGGCCAGCGGCGAGATCGACCCCGCCGACCTGGGCGACGACAGCCCGATGGGCATGATGCGGATGGCCGACAACATGGCGGTGCGCACTCGGTTCTTCGACGACTTCTTTCTGCAGGCGACCGAGGCCGGGATCCGGCAGGCGGTCATCCTGGCCTCGGGTCTGGACTCCCGCGCCTACCGACTCCCCTGGCCCGCCGGCACCGTCGTCTACGAGGTCGACCAGCCCGAGGTGATCGAGTTCAAGACCCGAGTGCTGTCCGAGCACGGCGCGGCGCCGACCGCTCAGCGCCGCACGGTCTCGATCGACCTGCGCGAGAACTGGCCGGCGGCGCTGCGAGCGGCGGGCTTCGAGCCGGGTCGGCCGACCGCCTGGAGCGCCGAGGGATTGCTGGGTTACCTGCCGCCGGAAGCGCAGGACCGACTGTTGGACACCATCACCGCACTGAGCGCGCCGGGCAGTCGGGTGGCCACCGAGAGCATGCCGGGCCTGGACGGCGACACCGAGGAGCAGGCTCGGCGGCAGATGCGCGAGGCCGCTGACCGGATGCGCAGCCACGGCCTCAACCTCGACATGACCGAACTGCTCTACTTCGGCGACCGCAACGAGGCCGGTTCCTATCTCGCCGACCACGGCTGGCAGGTCAGCAGTCGCGGCGTCGGCGAGTTGTTCGCCGCGCACGGACTGCCGCCGCTGCAGGAGGGTGACGGTCCCGGGTTCGGCGGGCTGTCCTACATCAGCGCGATCCGGGGCTGACGGGCATGGCGCGCACCGAGAACGACAGCTGGGATCTGGCGTCCAGCGTGGGTACCACCGCCACCATGGTCGCCGTCGCCCGCGCCCTGGCCACCGCCGAAGCCGACCCGCTCATTTCCGACCCGTTCGCCGCACCGCTGGTGCGCGCCGTGGGCATCGATTTCTTCACCGGGATGCTCGACGGGACGCTGGAACCGGCGGTGGCCGCCGAGGCCCGCGCCGCTGCCGAACCCATGACCGCCGTGATGGCGGTCCGCACCCGGTTCTTCGACGACTTCTTTCTGCAGGCGACCGAGGCCGGGACCCGGCAGGCCGTCATCCTGGCCGCCGGATTGGATTCGCGGGCCTACCGCCTGGCGTGGCCGCCGGGTAGCGCGGTCTACGAGATCGACCAGCCCGATGTGATCGAGTTCAAGACCAGCACCCTGGCCGAACTGGGCGCCCAACCCACCGCCGACCGCCGGACGGTTGCCGTCGATCTGCGCGACGATTGGCCGGCCGCCTTGCGCCGCAACGGGTTCGACGAGACCAAACCGACCGCGTGGAGCGCGGAGGGCCTGCTCATCTATCTGCCCCCGCAGGCGCAGGACCGGCTGTTCGACAACATCACCGCGCTCAGCGCGCCGGGCAGCCGGCTGGCCACCGAGTATCACCCTGACGGCGCCGCCGCGCTCGGCGACTCGAACCAGTCGCTGGGTCAGCGGTTCGCCGATCAGGGCCTGGATCTCGACATGGCCAACCTGGTCTACGCCGGCGAGCGACACCCGGTCGGGCCCTATCTGAACGAGCGGGGGTGGCAGGTGAACGAACGCACCCGAGATGAGGTCTTCGGCTGCTACGGCCGCAGCTTCCCCGACGGCGACATCGTGGCCCGGCTGCGCAGTTCGGTGGCGATCGAAGCGCTTCGCAGCTAGCTGCGCCATTCGGCCCATCCCTGACCGCCGGCCACGGTATAACCACACCAATGGTGCTCAAGGTCGATGTTCCGCAGGACCTGATCGGCGGCGACGTCGACGAGGGCTACGGCAAGGTAGCGGACGCGTTTCGCGCGAATTTCGCCGGCGGCCACGAGGTGGGTGCCGCCGTGACGGTGTACCGCGACGGCGTCAAGGTCGTGGACCTGTGGGGCGGCTACCGCGACGGCTTCACCCGGCAACCGTGGCACCGGGACACCATGGTCAACGTCTTCTCGTCCACCAAGGGGGTGGCGGCCCTTGCCGTGGCGCTGGCGGTGTCACGGGGCATGTTCGGCTACGACGACAAGGTCGCCGACCACTGGGCCGAGTTCGCCCAGGCCGGCAAGGGCGACGTCACGATTCGCGACCTGCTCGGCCATCGGGCCGGGCTCTGCGCGCTGAAACCCGCGCCCACCCTGGCCGACATCGCCGACCCGGATCGGCTGGCGCCGATACTCGCCGCCCAGAAACCGCTCTGGGCTCCGGGCACCCGGCACGGGTATCACGCGATCACACTGGGCTGGTACGAGTCCGAGCTGATCCGCCGCACCGACCCCGCCGGGCGCACCCTCGGCGGCTTCTTCGCCGACGAGATCGCCAACCCCCTGGGACTCGACCTGCACATCGGTCTACCGGCTTCGGTGCCACGCGACCGGGTGGCGCTGCTGCACCAGTGGAAACGGGCCGAGTCGCTGCGGCATCTGGGCGTGATGCCCGCGGCACTGGTGGCCGCGTCGTTCAACCCGTTCGGTCTGCTGGCGCGGGCGAGTTCCTTGCCGCGCGACATCAAACCCTGGGACGGCGACTACAACCGCGACGACGTGCGCGCCGTCGAGATCCCGTCGGCCAACGGGATCGGCGCCGCGTCGGCGATCGCGCGACTCTACGGTGCCGCGGCAACCGCAGATCCGTTACTGGCCCTGGGCGCCGGGGTGCGTGATGCGCTCACCGCGCTGCCGGCGCCGCCATCCCGCGGCGAGCGTGACAAGGTGCTGGGCGTCGAGGTGGTGTTCTCGTTGGGGCTGTCCAAACCGGCGTTCGGCGCGGTGTTCGGCTCCACCGACAAGGCTTACGGCACACCAGGTTTCGGCGGCTCGTTCGGATTCGCCGACCCCGACACCGGTGTCGGCTATTCGTACGTGATGAACCGTCTGGGTTTTCACCTCTACAGCGATCCTCGGGAGCTCGCGCTGCGCCAGGCGTTGTTCGGCGACGTGCTGGGCGCCCGGCCGCAGACCTAGACGGCCGCCGCCCGCGGCGCCCCGGCACAACCCAGCTCGTGCCGCGACGGCTACATGTGCTCCGGGCAGTAGTGCGCGGTGGAGATGGCGGCGAACTGGCCGGCCGTCTGAATGGTGAAACCGGGGTTGGTGGCCTGCACCGCAACGACGGTGTCCATCGGGGACAGTCCCGCGTCCATCAGCTGGCACACCGCGCGGCCGGCAGAGACGGTGGCCTGGTCACTGGCCCGGTGGCTCAGTCCCGCCCCCGACAGGGTGGCCAGGAACTGCCCGTCGACGCCGGAGGGCGCGGCGTGGGCGGGAGCGGCCAAGCCGACCATCGCGCTCAGACCCGCCAACAGCAGTAACCGTTTCATGCCCGTAAGCGTGGCCGGCGCTCGTTAAGCAGGCGTTACCGAGCTTTTACTGCGGCGAAGCGCTTTGTTGAATCTGTGTTACACGCTCACCAGCGCGATTCCCCCAGCCACAGCACGTGGGCGCCGTTGACCGACCGTTCCGCCTGGTCGAGGATCCCGGCCAGCGATCGCATCAGCAGGCCGCCGACGGCGTCGGGCAGCGACGCCGCCGGCTGCGAGGACTGCCGCGGCCGGACGAAGTCCCACAGCGACGACCCCGGGTAGGACACGGTGCGGACCTGCGCGTCCTCGTCCAGCCCGGCCAGCACCTTGGCGCGTCGCACCGCGGCGCGCAGTCCGCCAAGCTCGTCGACCAGGCCGCGTTCGGCGGCGTCGGCACCGGTCCACACCCGCCCGCGCGCGACCGCGTCGACCGCCTCGGTGGACAGGTTGCGGCCTTGCGCGACCCGCCTCACGAAATCGTTGTAGAACAGGTCGGCTACGTTCTCGACCTGGCCCTGCTGTTCGGCGGTGAACGGGGCGTTGATCGACCAGGCGTCGGCGTTGGCGCCGGTGCGCACCGTGTCGGTGCCGACCCCGAGGCGGTCCTTGAGCTCGCGGGCGACCAGCTTGCCGGTCACCACCCCGATCGATCCGGTGATGGTGCCGGGGTTGGCGACGATGGTGTCCGCACCCGTCGCGATGTAATACCCGCCGGACGCGGCGACCGCGCCCATCGACGCCACCACCGGCTTGCCGGCCTCCCGGGCCTGCTGCACCGCCCGCCAGATGGTTTCGGACCCGGTGACCGAGCCGCCGGAACTGTCGACCCGGAGCACGATCGCGGCGACGTCGTCGTCGGCGGCCGCCTCACGCAACGCCGCCGAAATCGTGTCACCGCCGACGCTGCGGTTGCCGAATGGCGGCAGCTGCGGCCCGCCGGCGCCGCTGACGATGGCGCCGGCCACCGTCACCACGGCGATCGCCGGCTTATTCTTGCGGCCTGGCAGGGCCGGCAGGCTCGGTGCGGGTACCAGCGGATTCCCGGCGGTCGCGTTCACGTAACGCGTCAGGTACAGCCGGGGCGGCGCCTCACGGTCATCGGCGTCGACCGGCGATCCGCCGCCGGCGACCAGCTCGGCGATCCTGTCGTAGGCCTCGTCACGGAAGCCGATCCGGTCGATCAGGCCGCCCCCGACCGCGTCGTCACGCAGCAGTGGCGCGCGGTCGGCCAGGGCATCGACTGCGCCGGCGTCCAGGTTCCGGGATTCGGCGACGGCGGCGCGCACCTGGGTGTGCAGGCTCTCCACCAGCGCGGTGTCGGCCTCTCGATGGGCATCGGTGTAGGAATCCTGGGTGAACAAGTTGGCCGCCGATTTGTATTCGCCGCGCGCGACGAACTGCGCCTCGATACCGGCCTTGCCGAGCGCGGTGCGCAGGAACGTCGCGTTCGTGGCGAAGCCGATCAGCCCGACCATGCCCGAGGGTTGCAGCCATACCTCCCCGAAGGCCGATGCCAGATAGTAGGACAGCGTCCCCGGGTAGGTTTCGGCCCATGCCAGCGACGGTTTGACGGCGGTGAACTCGGCGATCGCGGCCCGCAGCTCCTGGACCGGGCCGGCCGCTGCCGCCGAAAGCTGCACCCGCGCAATCAATCCGGCGACTCTAGGGTCGTCGGCCGCCCGGTGAATCGCGTCCACCAGGTCGCGCAGTACCGGCGGTTGGGCACCGAAACGGATCAGTGCCAGCGGGTCGAAGCCGCCGGTCTCGTGCGGCATGGTCTGCAGGTCGAGTTCGAGGACGACGCCGTTGGGCACACCGCGGTGCCGGGCGGTGTCGATACGGCGGGCGACGCCGCGCAGGTCGTCCAGGCCGGGGACCCCGGGCAGCAACGAGAACATGGATTGAGCCTACCGACGTCACACGGTGACGGGGAGCGTGATCGCCCGCGCCGCGGCCTCACCGGCCCGACAGCGGATCCAGGCTCATCAGGCGCTCTTTGTGTTTGTTGAACTCCACTTCGGTGATGATTCCGGAATCGCGCAGCGAGGCGTACTCGCGTAACGCTTCAGCGATCTCTTTGGCCGCGGTACTCGACGGCCTCTCCTGGGCGGGGGCGGTCGACCGGGTGTTCTCCCGGGCGGGGAGCACAGCGCCGGCCAGGGCGCGCCCGGCCATCCCCGTCAGTGCCGCTTGCGCGCCCAGCATGCCGAAACCGCCACCCGCGGCGCTCGGGGCGGCATTGACGCCGGTGCCGGTGGTCTCCGCAGCGGCCAGCCGGACGTCCGGGAGCGCCTCGGCCCACGTCGGCGGCACCGACAACCCGCCGACCAGGCCCGACTCGCCCATACTCCCCGCCGCCGAGAGCTTCAGCAGGGGGAACCCCTTGAAGAAACGCGCCCAGTTGTGCCAATCCCCGAACCCGCCGAGCCCGAGGGTGCCCAGTGGGCCGCCGTCCGCGGCCCTCCCCACCTCATCGGAGTCGACCGCGCCGGTAACCAGGCCGATCCGGTTGAGCCGTTCCATGATGTCCGTGGTTGAGGGTTCGTTGCTGGCCGCGAACGAGCTTTGGAACTGGCTGTAGATGCGCTGGAAGAAATTGGCACTCCCGATGATGGTGTGGTACGCCGAACTCGCGCTGATCCCCGAAACACCGGCCGCGGTGGCCTGTCCCACGACCGGGTCGGCCGCCGCGGGCGCCGCCATCGGCAATGCCAGCTGTTGCAGCGTCTGGGGCACACCCGCCAGTGCGTTTTGGGTCTGGGTCGCCGTGGCACTGCCGGCCGCCTGCGCCGCCGCCGCGGTGGTGTTGTCGGATCCGTCGGAGTTGGCGGCCTTCGGCGGCGCGGTGAACGGCGTCAGTTGCGTGGCCGTCGACGCCGCGGACGCGTAGCCGAACATCGCCGCGGCGTCCTGCGCCCACATCTCGGCGTATTCGGCCTGGTTGGCCGCGATGGCCGCGGTGTTCTGGCCGAAGATGTTGGTGGCGAGCAACGTGAGCAGCTCGGCGCGGTTCGTCGCGATCACCGGCGGCGGCACGGTGGCCGCGAACGCCTCCTCATAAGCCGCCACGCCCGCCCTGACCTGGGCGGCGGTCTCAGCGCACTGCACGGCGGTGGTGTGCATCCAGGCCAGGTACGGCGATACCGCCGCGGCCATCAGCGCCGCTGTGGAGCCCAGCCATCCGGTGCTGGTCAGATCGGTGACCAGCGAGGCGTAGGAGGCCGACGCGGCGTCGAGTTCGGCGGCCAGCCCATCCCATGCCGCGGCAGTCGCCGAGATCGGCCCGGGTCCCGGTCCGGCGTACATCAGGGCGGATTGGATCTCCGGCGGAACCAACCCGAAATCCATGCCCTCGCTGCCTCGCCCTCACACCAGTTCCGTGTACACCCGTTTGGAAGACTGTACTAGAGACGCGTTCGGCAGACACAGCCAATGCTCAGCTCTTCCGACTTGATGGGGGTACTGGGGTGACCGATTCGGATCGTGTCGGTGACTGATTGAGGGCTCGCGCCCTTGTGAACTGGGTGTTCTTCACGCATCCAACACAAGAAGGGCGCGAGCCTTGTCCAACGATAGGCCTGACAAATGCCCGCAGTGAAGGCTACAACCGGATCGTCAAGCACGTCGGCCGGACCGCCTTCGGCTTCCGTAACCCCACCAACCAACGCCGCCGAGTACGGTGGGCCTGCACCCGCCAATCACGGCGAGCGCCACTCAGAGCCAGGCGGCTACGCCCCTGCTAACTCGGAAGAGCCTGGTTGGTGGCCTGCACCGCGACGACGGTGTCCATCGGGGACAGTCCCGCGTCCATCAGTTGGCATACGGCGCGGCCGGCGGAGACGGCGGCCTGGTCATTTCCGGTGTGGCTCAGCCCGGCGCCGGTCAGGGTGGCCAGGAACTGCCCGTCAACGCCCGTGGGTGCGGCGAGGGCGGGGGCAGCGAGGCCGATCATCGCGCTCAGACCCGCCAACAGCAGTAACCGTTTCATGCTCATCAGCATGGGCGGCACGCGTTACGCGGGCGTTACTAAGCTTTTTCTGTCGCGCAAGCGTTTGTTGAATCTGTGTTACATCCAGCGGGATTCCCCGAGCCAGAGCACCTGTGCCCCGCTGATCGATCGCCCCGCCTGTTCGGCGATCCCGGTCAGCGAGCGGACCAGCAGGGCCCCGACCGCATCGGAGAACGCCGCCGCCGGCTGCGACGACTGGCGGGGCCGGATGAATTCCCACAGCGACGAGCCGGGATAGGACACGGTGCGGACCTGCGCGTCGGGGTCGAGCCCGGCCAGTACCTTGGCGCGCCGCACTGCGGTGCGCAGGCCGCCCAGCTCGTCGACCAGGCCGCGTTCGGCGGCGTCGGCACCGGTCCACACCCGCCCGCGCGCCACCGCGTCGACCGCCTCGGTGGACAGGTTGCGGCCTTGGGCGACCCGCACCACGAAATCGTTGTAGAACAGGTCGGTTTCGGTCTCGACTTGCCCCACGGGGCGTTGATCGACCAGGCATCGGCGTTGGCGCCGGTGCGCACCGTGTCGGTGCCGACCCCGAGGCGGTCCTTGAGCCCGCGGGCGACCAGCTTGCCGGTCACCACCCCGATCGATCCGGTGATGGTGCCGGGGTTGGCGACGATGGTGTCCGCACCCGTCGCGATGTAATACCCGCCGGACGCGGCGACCGCGCCCATCGACGCCACCACCGGCTTGCCGGCCTCCCGGGCCTGCTGCACCGCCCGCCAGATGGTCTCCGACCCGGTGACCGACCCGCCCGGGCTGTCCACCCGCAGCACGATGGCGGCGACATCGTCGTCGGAGGCGGCCTCGCGCAGGGCCGCGGCGATCGTGTCGCCGCCGACACTGCGGTTGCCGAACGGTGACAGCTGGGGGCCACCGGACCCGCTGACGATGGGCCCGGCCACGGTCACCACCGCGACGGCCGGTTTGTTCTTGCGGCCCGGAAGGGACGGCAGGGGCGTAGTCGACACCGGACGCCCGGCGGTCGCGTGCGCGTACCGCGTCAGGTACAGTACAGCAGCCTCGGCGGGGCGTCGGGGCCATCGGGATCAGCTGCCGAATCCCCTGGGCCGCCAGCGAGTTCAGCGATCCGGCCGTAGGCCTCGTCGCGGAAGCCGATCCGGTCGACCAAGCCCGCCTGCACGGCGTCGTCACGCAGCAACGGCGCCCGGTCGGCCAGCTCGTCGACGACGGCGGCGTCCAGATTCCGGGATTCGGCGACGGCCTGGCGCACCTGCGCGTGCAGGCTCTCCACCAGAGCGGTGTCGGCCTCCCGGTGTGCGTCGGTGTAGGAATCCTGGGTGAACAGATTGGCCGCCGACTTGTATTCGCCGCGAGCAATGAATTGCGCTTCGATTCCGGCCTTGTCCAGCGCGGTGCGTAAGAACGTCGCATTGGTGGCGAAGCCGATGAGGCCCACCGTCCCGGACGGTTGCATCCAGATTTCGCCGAACGCCGACGCCAGGTAGTAGGACAGCGTGCCCGGGTAGGTCTCGGCCCAGGCAAGCGACGGCTTGACCGCGGTGAAGTCGGCGATGGCGGCGCGAAGCTCTTGGACCGGGCCGGCAGCCGCCGAAGAAAGCTGCACCCGCGCAATGAGTCCGGCGACCCTGGGGTCTTCGGCCGCGCGGTGGATCGCAGCCACCACGTCGCGCAGCACCGGGGGCTGGCTCCCCGAACGGATCAGCGCCAGCGGATCGAACCCACCGGTTTCGTGTGGCAACGACTGCAGGTCGAGTTCGAGCACCACACCGTCGGGCACGCCGTGATGGCGAGCGGTGTCGATACGACGGGCTACGCCGCGCAGGTCGTCCAGGCCGGGTACCCCGGGCAGCAGGGAGAACATGGATTTGAGCCTACCGGCGTCGCGGTCACCGACCGCGGTGTTGGCTGCGGGCGTTCATCGGGTGATGTTCTGCTACAGCAGACCCCCGGGCGCCCCGGCGCCACCGGCGCCACCCGTTTGACCGCTCGGCCCTTCACCCGGCTCACCAGCGGCACCATTGCTGTTGGTTCCGCCGTCGCCGCCAGTGCCGCCGATCGCGCCACCGTTGCCGCCGTCGCCGCCGTCCCCGCCGGCGCCACCGATGAGGTTGAGCACGCCGGGACCAGCGGTACCACCCAGTCCGCCGTCACCGCCGATCGTGCCGGGTGCGGTGCCGGAGCCGCCGGTACCGCCGTCACCACCGTCCCCGCCGGCCAACACGTTCGCCAGGCCCGCGCCACCGTCGCCGCCCTGACCGCCGGTGCCACCGGTGCTTCCCGCGATGTTCCCGGCGGCACCCCCGGTGCCACCGTCGCCGCCGTCGCCAGCCCCGAGGGCACCGACCACCGCGCTGCCCCCGGTACCGCCCTGCCCGCCGGCACCGCCGTTGCTGCCGGCAGCGTCACCGGCCGCCCCACCGGTGCCACCGGTGCCTCCGGTCCCGCCGAGTGCGCCGACGACAGCGGTCGCACCTTGTCCGCCCTGGCCACCGGCACCACCGATGCTGTCGGTTTGATCGGCCGCGGCACCACCGGCGCCGCCCTGGCCGCCGGCACCGCCGACAACACCTGCGACCAGCCCGCCGCCACCGGTACCGCCCTGCCCGCCGACGCCGCCGATGCTGCCGCTCTGGTCTGCCGCGGCACCACCGGTTCCGCCGTTGCCGCCGACGCCGCCGAGAGCGTTGGCAACGGCGCCGACCGAACCCTGACCGCCCTGGCCGCCGGTACCGCCGACGCCCGCGGCACCTTGATCGGCGCCGCTGCCGCCGCCCACGCCGGCGACGCCGCCGGTTCCACCGGTTCCGGCGGTACCGGTCGATCCGATCCCGACCAGGGCCGAGCCGGCATTGCCGCCCGTGCCGCCGACCCCGCCGTCGCCACCGGCTCCATTGGCACCGGCAGCTCCGCCATCGGCGGTACCGGCGAGGCCGCCGACGCCGCCGGTGCCGCCGGTGCCGCCGGAAGCGCCGTCGCCCGGGGTGACAAGGCCCCCGATTGCCAATGTCGCGTTGCCGCCGTTGCCGCCGGTGCCGCCGTCCCCGCCGACACCACCGGTTCCGCCGTTGCCGGCGTTGTAGCCGCTACCGCCGGTACCGCCGGTTCCACCGCTCCCGGCCGCACCACCAGCTTTGCCATCGGTGGCGGGGGTAAGTACGAAGCTGTCCTGACCGTTTGCTCCGGCGAACCCGGTACCGCCCTTGCCGCCGGTTCCGCCGTCCCCGCCGTCGCCCTGCTGAGCGTGGGTGGCGCCGTCGGTTTCCAGGCCGCCCTGTCCGCCATTGCCGCCGGTTCCGCCCTTGCCGCCGGTACCAGCGGCCAGGGTCGTGGTGCCAGCCGTGCCTTGCGCACCGTTGCCGCCGACGCCACCGTCGCCACCGACGCCCGCGTGACCGTCTGCCCCGGTGCTGCCGGCGCTTCCGGCGTTCGCCGGGTTGTTTCCGGCCCCGTCGAGGCCGCCGGCGCCGGCGGTGCCGGACGTGCCGCCGTGGCCGGCGTTGCCGCCGGTGCCACCCGTCCCGCCATTACCGCCATCGACACCATTCGCCGTGGGCGAGGTGTACCCGGTGCCGCCGGTTCCGCCCGCACCGCCGTCGCCGCCCTGACCGCCGTCGCCGGCGTCACCGCCCTTCCCGCCGGCACCGACGTTGCCGTTGGTGCTGCCGGTACCCGCGGCGCCGCCCTGGCCACCGGTGCCGCCGTTGCCGCCGACCCCGCCGTCGATGCCATCGCCACCGGTACCGCCGGTGCCGCCGGTGGGGCTGCCCACCGTTCCCGTCGTCCCGGTGTTGCCGGTGCTGCCGTTGCCGCCAGTGGTGCCGGTCGCACCGTCGCCGCCGGCACCGCCCTCGCCGCCGTTGCCGCCGACACCTTGCAGACCGGTTGTGCCGTCTGTTCCGGAGTCGGCCCGGTCGACACCGGCCCCGTTCAGGCCGCCGAGGCCCGCGGTACCGCCTTCGCCGCCCTGCCCGCCGGTTCCGCCGGCGCCACCGGTGCCGCCGTTGCCGCCTGACAGCCCGGTGGTGCCGGGTTGGTCGTAGCCGGCGCCGCCGGTGCCGCCGTTGCCGCCGGTTCCGCCCTGGCCGCCGATGCCACCGTTGCCACCGATACCGCCGGCGCCCACCGCGCCGTCTGTGGAACCCGTGCCTGCCGCGCCGCCCTGGCCGCCGGCCCCGCCGTTGCCGCCAGCTAGACCCTGTCCGCCGGTGTGCCCGGTCTCGCCGGTGCCACCGTCGGGTGCCTCGCTGGTTCCTGCCGTGCCCACGCCACCGTCAGCACCGGTCTCCCCGATCCCACCGGCCGCGCCGTTGCCGCCGTTGCCGCCCACGCCGCCGTTACCACCGGCACCCAGGTCGCCGGCGACACCATCAGCACCCGAACTCGCCTGACCATTGAGGCCACTACCCCCGGCACCACCGTGGCCGGCCGCACCCCCAGCACCCCCGGCACCACCGGAACCACCAACCGCACCATCACCACCAGAAGTACCCGCCACCGCACTCACATCAGCCGCAGCGTCATACCCATCACCACCATCACCACCACGACCACCGGTACCACCGGTACCACCATTGCCCCCAGCACCACCTACACCACCAACACCCTGGGTGCCATCGGTGGAACCATGACCGGCCGCACCACCATTGCCCCCAGCACCACCATCACTGCCGGCACCACCAGCCTGACCCGTGCCCCCAGCACCACCAGCAGTCGCCACCGACGTCGCCGTCCCATCGACGCCGTCCTCACCGTCGGTGCCGACTCCACCGGCAACCCCATCAAACCCGCGACCACCCACACCACCATCGCCACCATCACCGCCAGCACCCTGAACACCATCAAAACCACTAGCGGCACCCGAGGCCGTCAAACCACCCGTGCCCCCAGCACCCCCATCACCACCAGCACCACCATCCTGACCAACACCACCAGCCACCCCAGCCTGCGTCGAATCCTCACCATCAGCACCCGTGGCACCATCCCCACCCCGACCACCAGCACCACCAGAACCAGCGACACCATCAACACCACTGGCCGCCTGCACGCCACCAGCCCCGACACCACCGGCACCACCGGCGGCGGCATTACCCCCATTGCCACCCGTGCCACCGGTGCCACCGGCCTCACCGGCGTTCACCCCATCAACACCCCGAGCACCCGTCGACCCGTCACCACCGGAACCACCATTGCCACCAACACCACTGGCACCCAGGTCGCCGGCGACACCATCAGCACCCGAACTCGCCTGACCATTGAGGCCACTACCCCCGGCACCACCGTGGCCGGCCGCACCCCCAGCACCCCCGGCACCACCGGAACCACCAACCGCACCATCACCACCAGAAGTACCCGCCACCGCACTCACATCAGCCGCAGCGTCATACCCATCACCACCATCACCACCACGACCACCGGTACCACCGGTACCACCATTGCCCCAGCACCACCTACACCACCAACACCCTGGGTGCCATCGGTGGAACCATGACCGGCCGCACCACCATTGCCCCCAGCACCACCATCACTGCCGGCACCACCAGCCTGACCCGTGCCCCCAGCACCACCAGCAGTCGCCACCGACGTCGCCGTCCCATCGACGCCGTCTCACCGTCGGTGCCGACTCCACCGGCAACCCCATCAAACCCGCGACCACCCACACCACCATCGCCACCATCACCGCCAGCACCCTGAACACCATCAAAACCACTAGCGGCACCCGAGGCCGTCAAACCACCCGTGCCCCCAGCACCCCCATCACCACCAGCACCACCATCCTGACCAACACCACCAGCCACCCCAGCCTGCGTCGAATCCTCACCATCAGCACCCGTGGCACCATCCCCACCCCGACCACCAGCACCACCAGAACCAGCGACACCATCAACACCACTGGCCGCCTGCACGCCACCAGCCCCGACACCACCGGCACCACCGGCGGCGGCATTACCCCCATTGCCACCCGTGCCACCGGTGCCACCGGCCTCACCGGCGTTCACCCCATCAACACCCCGAGCACCCGTCGACCCGTCACCACCGGAACCACCATTGCCACCAACACCACCGGCACCCAGGTCGCCGGCGACACCATCAGCACCCGAACTCGCCTGACCATTGAGGCCACTACCCCCGGCACCACCGGCCGCCGCACCCCAGCACCCCCGGCACCACCGGAACCACCAACCGCACCATCACCACCAGAAGTACCCGCCACCGCACTCACATCAGCCGCAGCGTCATACCCATCACCACCATCACCACCACGACCACCGGTACCACCGGTACCACCATTGCCCCCAGCACCACCTACACCACCAACACCCTGGGTGCCATCGGTGGAACCATGACCGGCCGCACCACCATTGCCCCCAGCACCACCATCACTGCCGGCACCACCAGCCTGACCCGTGCCCCCAGCACCACCAGCAGTCGCCACCGACGTCGCCGTCCCATCGACGCCGTCCTCACCGTCGGTGCCGACTCCACCGGCAACCCCATCAAACCCGCGACCACCCACACCACCATCGCCACCATCACCGCCAGCACCCTGAACACCATCAAAACCACTAGCGGCACCCGAGGCCGTCAAACCACCCGTGCCCCCAGCACCCCCATCACCACCAGCACCACCATCCTGACCAACACCACCAGCCACCCCAGCCTGCGTCGAATCCTCACCATCAGCACCCGTGGCACCATCCCCACCCCGACCACCAGCACCACCAGAACCAGCGACACCATCAACACCACTGGCCGCCTGCACGCCACCAGCCCCGACACCACCGGCACCACCGGCGGCGGCATTACCCCATTGCCACTGTGCCACTGGTGCCACTGGCCTCACCGGCGTTCACCCCATCAACACCCCGAGCACCCGTCGACCCGTCACCACCGGAACCACCATTGCCACCAACACCACCGGCACCCAGGTCGCCGGCGACACCATCAGCACCCGAACTCGCCTGACCATTGAGGCCACTACCCCCGGCACCACCGTGGCCGGCCGCACCCCCAGCACCCCCGGCACCACCGGAACCACCAACCGCACCATCACCACCAGAAGTACCCGCCACCGCACTCACATCAGCCGCAGCGTCATACCCATCACCACCATCACCACCACGACCACCGGTACCACCGGTACCACCATTGCCCCCAGCACCACCTACACCACCAACACCCTGGGTGCCATCGGTGGAACCATGACCGGCCGCACCACCATTGCCCCCAGCACCACCATCACTGCCGGCACCACCAGCCTGACCCGTGCCCCCAGCACCACCAGCAGTCGCCACCGACGTCGCCGTCCCATCGACGCCGTCCTCACCGTCGGTGCCGACTCCACCGGCAACCCCATCAAACCCGCGACCACCCACACCACCATCGCCACCATCACCGCCAGCACCCTGAACACCATCAAAACCACTAGCGGCACCCGAGGCCGTCAAACCACCCGTGCCCCCAGCACCCCCATCACCACCAGCACCACCATCCTGACCAACACCACCAGCCACCCCAGCCTGCGTCGAATCCTCACCATCAGCACCCGTGGCACCATCCCCACCCCGACCACCAGCACCACCAGAACCAGCGACACCATCAACACCGTCACCGGCGCCTCCGGTGCCGCCCTTCCCGGCATTGCCGCCGTTCCCGCCGGCTCCGCCGGTCTGGCCATCAGCACCCGCGGTCATACCGGCCTCACCGGTTGCACCGGCGGCGCCATTGCCACCGGAACCGCCTACGCCGCCGGTGCCCAACAGGCTGCCGTCCCCGCCAAGGCCGCCGTTGCCGCCGGCGGTGCCCGGCGCCGCGTTCGGATCACTGGCGGCGTCGTAGCCGTCGCCCCCGTCACCGCCGTTGCCCTGTTGACCGGACGGGCCGTTGCCGGCCGTGCCGTCCGAACCGGGTGTCGAGCCGGATCCACCGCTACCGGCTGCGCCGGCGTGACCGACCGCACCGCCATCGCCGCCGTTGCCGGCATCGGGATGCGTGGCGATCCCGTCGGCGCCACGGCCGCCGTCGGCGGCCACCCCGGCGTCGCCGCCGTTGCCGCCGCTGCCACCGGCGCCCTGGCTGCCGGCGGTTGCGCCGTTGATGCCCGCGCCGCCGGCACCGCCGTCGCCGCCCTGACCGCCGGCGGCGCCGCTTCCGCCCGCGCCACCGTTCCCGCCGTTGCCGGTGCCCGCGTTGTCGAACGTGCCGACCGCACCCTGCACACCGTCACCGCCGTTGCCGCCGTTGCCGCCGTTGGCTCCGGCACCGCCCTGGCCGCCGTGATGACCGGCGCCCGAGCCGGTACCGCCGTTGCCGCCGGTGCCACCCGACTGGCCGGCGACGCCGTCGCCGCCGGCCTCGCCCGGCTGGGTACCCGAGCCGCCGTTGGCGCCGCTGAACCCTGCGGTGCCGTCGCCGCCATCGCCGCCGTTGCCGCTGCCGATGGCGTCACCGCCATTGCCGCCACTGCCGCCGTTGGCGCCTCCGTCGCCGCCGTCGGCGCCGTCGCCCTGCACGGCGCCGCCATCCCCGCCGTCACCGCCGTCACCGCCGGTGCCGGTGCCCTGCCCGGCGCCGCCGTTTCCGCCGGCCCCACCGTTACCGACCTGGGTGCCACCGTCACCGCCGGCGCCGCCGTTTCCGCCGTCGGCATCGTCACCACCGCCTCCGCCGTGGCCGCCGGCCCCGCCGTTGCCGATGGTTCCGCCGCTGCCACCGGCTCCGCCGGCGCCGCCGGACACTCCGGGTGTTGTCGAGGTGAAGCCGTCGCCGCCGTTACCGCCGTGGGTTTCGGTGGGTGCCGGACCGGATCCGTCGGCCCCGCCGCTGCCCGCGACTCCGGTGCCCGTGGATCCGCCGGTGCCGGCTGCGCCGCCGGCACCGCCCGCTCCGGCGGTGCCGGCATCGCCGGCGTTACCGCCGGCGCCGCCATCCACATGGTTCGCGTCGCCGTCGGCGCCATCACCGCCGGCACCACCGGCTGCGGCGTTGCCTCCGGCGCCGCCGTCGCCGCCGTTGCCATTGCTGCCGGCCGCCCCGGCCGGCGAGGTCGCCGCGCCTCCGTTACCCCCGGCACCACCGGCGCCGCCGGTCCCCCCGTTTCCTCCGGCTTGTCCGTCGGTGCCCGCGTCGCCGGCGTTGGCGCCGTCGGCTCCGGCCAGTCCGGCGACCCCATCACCGCCCCGCCCGCCATCGCCGGCATTACCGCCGTCTCCTCCGGTCGCACCGGTACCGCCCGCGCCACCGCTGCCACCGGCACCGCCGCTGCCGCCGGACGTGCCCGGCGCCGCACCGGCGGCGAGCGCGTCATATCCGGCTCCGCCATTGCCGCCGATACCTCCGGCGCCACCGGTGCCGTCGGCTGCGCGGGTGGTGCCGTCGGCTTCCAATCCGCCCTGACCGCCGTTGCCGCCGGCGCCGCCGTTGCCCCCGGCGGTTCCGTTCGGGTTGGTGGCGGTGCCGTCGATGCCGTCGATGCCGTCGCCGCCGTTGCCCCCGTTGCCGCCGGCCCCGGCGTGGCCGTCGGCGCCGTCGGCGGCAACCACCCCGTCGCCGCCCACACCACCGGCGCCACCGCGCCCGGCATTCCCGCCGTTGCCGCCGCTGATTCCGGCGGCGCCATTCGGGTCGACAGCCGTCCCGTCGGTCCCGGCCGCGCCGTCGGCGCCATCACCGCCGTCCTTGCCGTCTCCGCCGACACCGCCGGCCCCGGCCGTGCCGTTCGTACCCGCGGCACCGGATCCACCGAACAACCACGCGCCCGCCCCGCCAGCGCCGGCCTGTCCACCGGCGCCGCCGTTGCCACCGGCGCCGCCGTTACTTCCGTTGCCGCCATTGCCGTCTCCGCCGCCGGCGAAGGAGCCCTCGGCACCGTCGAAGCCGCTGCCGCCCGCGCCGCCCCCGCCACCGGCACCGCCGGCGCCGCCGTTACCGCCGATGCCGAGCCACGTCGAACCGGCCCCGCCGTCGCCGCCTTTACCGCCCGCCGTGCCCGTACCGCCGTCGCCACCAGCCACCCCGGCGGCCGAGGAGTCCGCACCGTCGGCGCCGTTCAGACCCGCGCCACCCTTGCCGCCGTTGCCCCCGTTGCCCCACGCACCCATGCCGAAGAAGTCTTGGGCCTGACCCGAGGACCCGCCGTTGCCACCGTCCCCAGCCACCAGCGTCGCCGTCGCAGCGCCACCGGCTCCGCCATCGCCGCCGTGGCCCCACATCTCGCCACCGTGACCGCCGTTACCACCATCGGCACCCAGACCGCCGGCGCCACCATCACCACCGTTGCCGATACCGCCGGCGTGGCCGCCGTTACCGCCGGCTACACCCTCGATGTCCGAGGTCCAGCCGTTACCGCCGTCGCCGAACCAGAGCCCACCGGCCTGGCCGTTCACGCTGCTCTCGGTGCCGTCGGCGCCGTTGCAGATCATCCCGCAGAAGTTCTCGGTGAACGGCGCGAAGATCTGGTTGATCACGCCATTGACCTGCGACCCGAAGTCAGAGTTGATCCAGTCCTGCAAAAGTGCATGCAGCGGCATGTAGAAGTAGGTGTCCCACAGCTGGGCGATCTCCATCCCAGTCGCATCAGCCGAATCGGGCAGATCCCAGGCCGAGCCGATCCACTCGGACGTCAGTGCTTGAGAGTCGGGTTCCAGACCGAACCAGCCCAGAAAATCGTCGAACTCGAAGTCCGCACGGGCCTCCGGCGCGGCCGCCAGTGGAGTCATCCCGAATGCCAGGAACGCCGCCACGGCGCTGCCCGCTCCCACGGCACGGCGAGAGGCGCCGGCGCGCCCCCCGGTAGAACCTGAACGCAGCCGACGCCTCATATGCCCAACGCCTTCCCAGCAGACCGACCCCGGACGAGTGAGTCCCGTCACTCACATTACGTTATATAAGGCTGTGAGATGCATAGCAAGCACTCAATTTACGCCTGCGTCAAATCCCCGTGCCCCGGACAAAAAATCGCACCCCATCTGGTGAAATGGGGTGCGATCGGGGTAGCGTCTTTTCCTGAAAAGCCTTACAGTTCGGTGGCTGTGCCCCCGGCCGCGGTGATCTTGTCGCGGGCGCTACCGCTGAACTTGTGCGCGGTGACGTCGGCCTTGACGGTCAGCTTGCCGTCGCCGAGCACCTTGACCAGCGTGTTCTTGCGGACCGCACCCTTGGCCACCAGTTCGTCGACGCCGATGGCGCCGCCGTCCGGGAACAACCGGTTGATGTCGCCGACGTTGACGACCTCGTACTCGGTGCGGAACCGGTTGCGGAAGCCCTTCAGCTTGGGCAGCCGCATGTGGATCGGCATCTGCCCGCCCTCGAACCGGACCGGCACGTTCTTGCGGGCCTTGGTGCCCTTGGTGCCGCGGCCGGCGGTCTTACCCTTGGAGCCCTCACCGCGACCGACGCGGGTGCGCTTGGTCTTCGACCCGGGCGCGGGGCGCAGGTCGTGCAGCTTGATAGGCGTCATCATTCCTCCCCGGCCTGTTCAACTTCTACGAGGTGGTGGACAACCCGGATCAGACCACGGGTCTGGGGGTTGTCCTCACGCACCACCGACTGGCGGATCTTGCGCAGGCCCAGCGTGCGCAGGCTCTCGCGCTGATTCCAGCGGGCACCGATGGTGCCGCGGACCTGGGTGATCTTCAGATTTGCCATGGTTATGCCGTGCCTTCCCGGGCGGCGCTGGCGGCGAGCGACTCGCTCTCCCGCCGGGCCTTGAGCATCGCGGCCGGCGCCACGTCTTCGATGGGCAGACCGCGCCGGGCCGCCACCTCTTCGGGACGCTGCAGCATCTTCAGCGCGGCCACGGTGGCGTGCACCACGTTGATCGCGTTGTCGCTGCCCAGCGACTTGGACAGGATGTCGTGCACCCCGGCGCATTCCAGCACCGCACGCACCGCACCGCCGGCGATCACACCGGTACCGGGGCTGGCCGGGCGCAGTAACACCACACCGGCGGCCGCCTCGCCCTGGACGGGGTGGGTGATGGTGCCGCGGATCAACGGCACCCGGAAGAAGCTCTTGCGGGCCTCCTCGACACCCTTGGCGATCGCGGCCGGGACCTCCTTGGCCTTGCCGTAGCCGACCCCGACCATGCCCTTGCCGTCACCGACGATCACCAGCGCGGTGAAGCTGAACCGGCGGCCACCCTTGACAACCTTGGACACCCGGTTGATCGCGACGACGCGCTCGAGGTAGTTGCTCTTGTCGCCGTCCCGGCCGTCCCGGCCGCCGCGGCCGCCGTCGCGGCCACCACGTCCGCCTCGGTTGTCACGATTGTCACGCCCGTCGGTACGGGGGGCGCTGCCCGTGTCGGGACCTGCCGAGGAGGCCCCTGTCGGCTGCTCCGCCATCATGCGGTCCTTCCAGTCATGTTCATCAAGTCAGTCATCCGGCGCATCAGAACTTCAACCCGCCCTCGCGCGCCGCGTCGGCCAATGCCGCGATCCGTCCACCGTAGGTGTAGCCGCCGCGGTCGAACACCACGGTCTGCACGCCGGCGGCCTTGGCGCGCTCGGCGATCAGCTGGCCGACCCGCACACTGTGTGCCTTCTTGTCGCCGTCCACACCGCGCACGTCGGCCTCGATCGAGGACGCCGCGGCCAGCGTGTGACCGGCCAGGTCGTCGACCAACTGGACGTGAATGTGCCGCGACGAGCGGTGCACCACCAGGCGGGGACGCTCGGGGGTGCCGGCGATCTTCTTGCGCAGCCGCGCGTGCCGACGCACCCGGTGCGTGCGCCGGGCCTCCGAGACGCTCTGCCCGATGGGCTTGCGCGCCCCGGTGCCTGCTTCTGATTGCGCCATGACTACTTACCTGTCTTTCCGACCTTGCGGCGAACCTGCTCACCCTCGTAGCGCACGCCCTTGCCCTTGTAGGGGTCGGGACGGCGCAGGCGGCGGATGTTCGCCGAGATCTGACCGACCTTCTGCTTGTCGATGCCCGAGATCGAGAACTTGGTGGGCGTCTCCACCGCGAAGGTGATGCCCTCCGGGGCCTTGATCAGCACCGGGTGGCTGTAGCCCAGTGCGAACTCGAGGTCGGAGCCCTTGAGTGCCACACGGTAACCGACGCCGAAGATCTCCATCTTGCGGACGTAGCCCTCGGAGACGCCGGTGATCAGGTTCGCCACCAGGGTGCGGCTCAGGCCGTGCAGCGACCGGTTACGCCGGTCGTCGTCGGGCCGGGTCACCACGATGGCGCCGTCGTCGTTGCGGGCGACGTTGATCGGCTCGGCCACCGTGAGCTCCAGGGTGCCCTTGGGCCCCTTGACCGACACGTTCTGACCATCGATGGTCACGTCGACCCCGGCGGGAACCGGGACCGGCTGCTTACCAATACGCGACATGTCTGCTACTCCCTCACCACACGTACGCGAGGACTTCGCCGCCCACGCCCTGCCTGGCCGCCTGACGGTCGGTGAGCAGACCCGAAGACGTGGAGATGATCGCCACGCCCAGGCCGCCGAGCACCCGCGGCAGGTTGGTCGACTTCGCGTAGACCCGCAGACCGGGCTTGGACACCCGGCGCAGACCGGCGAGGCTGCGCTCCCGGTTCGGGCCGTACTTCAGGTTGACCACCAGCGCCTTGCCCACCCGGGCGTCTTCGACGTGGTAGTCGGTGATGTAACCCTCGCGCTTGAGGATCTCGGCGATGTTGGCCTTGATCTTCGAGTGCGGCAGGGTCACCTCGTCGTGATACGCCGAGTTGGCGTTGCGCAGACGGGTCAAGAAGTCCGCGATCGGGTCCGTCATGGTCATTTAGGCTGCTCCTCCACCCTCACCAGCTGCTCTTCTGCACACCGGGCAGCTCGCCGGCGTGCGCCATTTCGCGCAGGCAGATTCGGCACAGGCCGAACTTCCGGAGCACCGCGCGCGGACGGCCGCACTTGTTGCAGCGGGTGTAGGCGCGCACCGCGAACTTGGGCTTGCGGGCCGCCTTGTTAATCAACGCCTTCTTCGCCATCAGGTCACTTCTCCTTGAACGGAAAGCCGAGTGCCCGCAGCAGCGCTCGTCCTTCGTCGTCGTTCGTCGCCGAGGTGACGACGGTGATGTTCATTCCACGCGGGCGGTCGATGGAGTCGACGTCGATCTCGTGGAACATCGACTGCTCGGCCAGCCCGAAGGTGTAGTTGCCGGAGCCGTCGAACTGCTTGGGCGACAGCCCCCGGAAGTCGCGGATACGCGGCAGCGCGATCGAGGTGAGCCGGTCGAGGAACTCCCACATCCGGTCACCGCGCAGCGTCACCCGGGCACCGATCGGCATGCCCTCGCGCAGCTTGAACTGAGCGATCGACAGCCGGGCCTTGCGGATCTCCGGACGCTGGCCGGTGATCAGCGCCAGGTCACTGACCGCGTTGTTGATCAGTTTGGCGTCGCGGGCGGCTTCGCCGACGCCCATGTTCACCACGACCTTCACCACGCCCGGGATCTGCATCACGTTGGCGTAGTTGAACTCGTTGTTCAGCGCGTCGCGGATCTCTTCGCGGTATTTCACCTTCAGCCGGGGCTGAATCTTCTCTGCCGTCGTCATCTCTAGATGTCCTTGCCGTTGCGCTTGGAGACGCGAACCTTCTTGCCGGACTCCTCGTCCACCCGGTAGCCGACCCGGGTGGGCTTGCCGTCGGAGTCGACGACCATCACGTTCGAGACGTGGATCGGGGCTTCCTGCGTGACGATCCCGCCCGAGGAGGCGCCGGCCTGGTTGGCCGAGTTCGCGACGTGCTTCTTGATCCGGTTGACGCCCTGGACCAGCACCCGGTTGCGGGCCGGGTAGGCCTGCAGGACCTTGCCCTTGGCGCCCTTGTCCTTGCCGGCGATGACCAGCACGGTGTCGCCCTTGTGGACCTTCATCTACAGCACCTCCGGGGCCAGCGAGACGATCTTCATGAACCGCTTCTCCCGCAGCTCGCGGCCGACCGGCCCGAAGATGCGGGTTCCGCGCGGGTCGTTGTCGGCCTTGATGATCACGGCCGCGTTCTCGTCGAACTTGATGTAGCTGCCGTCGGCGCGGCGACGCTCCTTGACGGTGCGCACCACGACGGCCTTGACGATGTCACCCCGCTTGACGTTGCCGCCGGGGATGGCGTCCTTGACGGTCGCGACGATGACATCACCGATGCCGGCGTAGCGCCGCGACGAGCCGCCGAGCACCCGGATGCACAAGATCTCCTTGGCGCCGGTGTTGTCGGCGACCTTCAACCGCGATTCCTGCTGAATCACCAGATCTCCTCAATAATCGGGACGACGCGCGGCATGACGAGTCGCATGCCGGAATCTCCCCGGTCGTGCATGGTCTTCTTATCGCCGAAGGGCACGCGGGGCCAGCTTGCGCTGGCCGAGGTCTGCCCTCGGCAACCCCTAGAGCTTAGGTGACGGACCGCCCTGCACCAAATCGCTCGCCCCTTCCTCCGCGAGCGAGCAATGTGCCCCCGATCCGACACTGCGTGTCGAGACCGGATTCCCGCACTCCCGCGCCCCGGGACGCACTGGCTTCCATCACTGGGGTCGAGCCAGCCGAGCCGTGAACGTGCGCGTTCCCGGTCCGCGCGCGGCATGTCGGACCGGGGACGCGCCCACTCGCGCAGGGGTTACTCCACTGGTCAGTCCGCCGCGCAGCGAAACCCGATGTGGCTGGTTGCGGTGTCCTGTGACTGCGGGGAGCGTGCCGCGGCCCGGTAGCGGTGGCAGTACGCCGGCGCGCACAGGTGCGATCCGCCCTTGAGGGTCTGGCTGACGCCCGGGTCGGCGGGGCCGTCCGGCGCGCAACAAGACTTGGGCGCTGCGTCCAGGCGGTGATGGCCGCAGAACTCGGTGGTGGTCCACTCCCAGACGTTGCCGATCATGTCCAGCAGCCCCCAGTCGTTGGGCGGGAAACTGCCCACCGAGGAGGTTCCGGACCAGCCCAGCGCGCCGTCGTTGCGGTAGGGAAAGGCGCCCTGCCAGGTGTTGGCCATCAGTTCCCCGCCCGGCTTCTCCTCCTCGCCCCAGGGGTAGGTGCTGGACGTGCCGGCGCGGGCGGCGTACTCCCATTCGGCTTCGGCGGGCAGCCGCCGCCCGGCCCAGCGGGCGTAGCCGGCCGCATCGGGGTAGGCGACCTGGACCACCGGGTGATCCGGCTTGTGCTCGATGGTGCTGTGCGGACCGAGCGGATGCCGCCAACTCGCGCCGGGCACCCACTGCCACCACTGCCGCCAGTCGCGCAGATCAACCGGCCCGGCGGTCGGGGTGAAGACCAGGGCGCCCGGCTCGGCGGCATACACCGGGTCGGGTTCCTGCTCGGCGACGGTCACATACCCGGTTGCGGCGACAAATTCGGCGAACTGGGCATTGGTCACCGGATGCCGCTCGATCGCGAACGCGGCCACGGCCACGGTGTGGATCGGCGCCTCTTCGGGATAGAAGCTCGTCGACCCCATCCGGAAGACACCGCCGGGGATACCGACGAGTTCTGTCAGCATCGCATCAATCCCGCGGCCACTCAGTCCCGCGAGAAAGCCGCTGCCAGACTCGCTTTCACATCGAGGTAGGGCTCACCGCTGACGTCGACGGCGACCTCGGCGATGGTCCCGCCGGTGAAGCCGAACGGCGCCCGGTACGCCGAGGACACCGCCTGGCCGGTATTGCGCCCGACGCTCACCCCGCCACCCGCCAGCGCGAACGCTGCCGGCTGGGTGATCATGTCGGGCAGCGTCGCGGCCACCGTGTCGTCGATGTAGAGCGCAGCCTCCCCGACCGGCGTGTGACTACCCTCGACGGTGCCGCGGCGATCAAAACGCACCCCGAAAACATGCTGCCCCAACGGAATCGGGTCAGGCGATGACAACCACTGTTCGCGCTCACCCAGGAAGTTGTAGACGTAGTGCAGTCGACCACCCTGGACGAACAGCGCATGGCCGCCGTGGCGTGCTCCATGCTTGAACAACACACCCTCGGCATCGGCGGATTCCACCACGACGCGGGCCAGCACCGAGAACGAGCGGCCGCGCAGTTCCACGCATGCCCCCATCGGCACCTCGGCGGTGTGCGGATAGTAGGTGTAGCTGGTGCGGTCACGGGACAGGTACGGCCGCTGCCGGCTCGTCATCTCGAAGATGTTGAGGTCGGCCAGCGGCAGCCCGTTGTATTTCTCCGCCTCGGCGAACCACATCGCCTGGAGTTCCTCGAGTTTCTCTGGATGTTCAGCGGCCAGGTCACGGCATTGACTGCGATCCTCGGCGAGGTTGTAGAGCTCCCAGCGGTCAGTGTCGAAGTGGCCCCACCCGGACGGGGTCGCGGCGTGCACGGTATTGGCGAACCAGCCCCGGTGCCAGATCCCGCGAGTGCCGAGCATCGTGTAGAACTGGGTGTGTTTTCCGGTGTCGGCGTTCGGATCTTGCAACGCAGCTTTGAAACTGACACCTTCCAGTGGCCGCTGGGTGATGCCGCGGACGGTGTCGGGCGGGGTGATACCGATCAGGTCATAGACCGTCGGCGTCACATCGCACACGTTGACGTAGGTGTCGCGCACCTCACCGCGAGCAGCGATTCCCTTGGGCCAGCTCACGATCGCGGGATCGGCGATACCGCCCTCGTGTGATGCGTAGCGCTTGTAGAGCTTGTAGGGCGTGTTGAACGCCATCGCCCACCCGACCGGGTAGTGGTTGTAGGTCTCCGGTGTGCCCAGCTCGTCGAAGAGTTTCATCGCCTCCTCGACGGTGTCGATGTAGCCGTTGAAGAACTTGTTCTCATTCGGCGACCCGTTGGGCCCGCCTTCGCCGCTGGCCCCGTTGTCGGAGATCACCACCACGATGGTGTTGTCGAGTTGTCCGGATTCCTCGAGGTAGTCCAGGATCCGGCCGATCTGGGCGTCGGTGTAGCTCTGGAACCCGGCGAACACCTCTGCCATCCGGGCGAAGAGCCGCTTTTCGTCGGCGTCCAGGCTCTCCCACGGGCGCACGGTGTCCAGCGCGGGCCACGGCTGGCCGTCAACACCGGTGACATCGGCGTAGGGGTTGACCTCGGAGAGCTCGGTGTCCGGCGGCACCAGGCCCAGCTTCTTCTGGTTGGCCAGCACAATCTCCCGGTACTGCTCGTAACCCATGTCGAACCGTCCGGCGTAGCGATCAGCCCATTCGGTGAAGACGTGGTGCGGGGCGTGACCGGCGCCCGGGCAGACGTAGCCGAACCAGGGCTTGCCCGGCGCGATCGTCTGGGCGTCGCGGATGAATTCGATTGTCTTGTCGGCGATGTCCTTGGACAGGTGGTAGCCGTCTTCGGGTGTCGCCGGTGGCGCGACGGGGTGGTTGTCGTGGATCAGGTCCGGGTACCACTGGTTTGTCTCACCGCCCATGAACCCGTAGAACCGTTCGAATCCGCGCTGGGTGGGCCAGTGCCGTCTGGTGCTGGCCATGTTGGACTCTTCCAGCGGGGTCAGGTGCCACTTGCCGACGCAGAAGGTGTTCCAGCCGCGTTCGGCGAGAACCTCACTCAGCAACGCGGTTTCGAAGGGGATGCGCCCGCTGCAGTTGGGGAATCCGTCGGTGAACTCCTCGATGGTGGCCATGCCGACACTGGTGGCGTTGCGGCCGGTGAGCAGCGCCGCTCGGGTCGGGGAGCACAGCGCGGTGGTGTGGAACTGAGAAAGCCGGACGCCGCGTTCGGCGATCCGGCTCATCGCCGGCATCTCCACCAGCCCACCGAAGCAGTCCCAGGTGGCGATGCCGGTGTCATCCCAGACCAGGTAGAGCACATTGGGTGCGCCCTCGGCGGCGGTCGGCGCGGCGAACGGCCCCCAGTCCGGTTCGGAATCTCGGATGTCGAGATCGATCTTGCCCTGAAAATCCACTATCGCTCACTCCGTTGTCAGCCCCCCGGATCGGGTGAGAGCCTACCGACCCGGTGAGGCCGCAACGGGCTTTCACACCGCAGAGCGCTCCCGCCGGCCGGACATCTCGGGCTGCCCGGCACCGGTCGACAGCAGCTCGCCGAGGAATGCGGCAGCCGCCGGCGAGGGCGCCCGCTCCCCCGGAGTGATCAGCGCCAATTCGCGCGGGATCACCGGGTCGGTCGCCACCGCGACGATGTGCTCGGACTTCGCCACCAGCGCCGGCGGCAGCAGTGCGATACCCAGGCCGGCGGCGACCAGGTCGACCAGATCGTCGGGCGTGTTGGATTCCGCGCAGATGTTCCGCTCGAAGCCGAGTTCGGCGCAGCTGCTGTCGATGTGCATTCGAGTCCGCAGCTCGGCCCGGCGTTCGACGAAGTCGCGCTGCTGCAGGTCGGTCAGGGCGACGGTGCCGGTGCCGGCGAGCGGGTCGTCGTGTCGTACCGCCAGCACCAGGTGCTCGGCGCCCAGTGACAGTTCCTTGACGCGACTGCCGTCGAAGGGTCGGCTGACGAAGGCGAGGTCCAGCCCGCCGTCGGCGGTCGCCTGCACCAGCGTGTCGATGGGATCGTGACGCAGCGTGATCTCGATGCGCGGGAAGCTCCGGTGATACCGCGTCAGCAGCGCGGGCAGGTCGACGGTTCCCAGCCCCTGGATCACCCCGATGCGCAACTGCCCGGACAACAACCCCCGGACCGCGTCGACGGCGGCACGCGCCCGCTCTGCGGCGGCCAGCGCATGCTGCGCGTCCGGCAACAATGCCTGCCCGGCGGTGGTCAGGTCGACGCGACGATTGTTTCGCACCAGCAGCGCGGTACCGAGCTCGGCTTCCAAACCGCTGATCGAGGCCGAAAGGGTGGACTGCACCACGTGGACTTTCGCTGCCGCCCGGGTGAAGTGCAACTCTTCGGCCACGGCGACGAAGTGTTTCAGCTGGCGCAGTTCCATAGCGATCAGTGTGCAGCTCGCCTCGGATCGGTCAAACCGAAAGTTCCATTCCGCCAACAGGATTACTTTGATTCCGCTGAGACCAAGCTAGGGCAAATGCTTATTCTAACCACAAGTTAGCTGCCCCAAGGACTTACATCGCCAGCTTCACGTGCGTCAATCGATGACAGCGATTCTCTACATTGAGATTAACTGTTGAAAGATCCGCTAGCAGGGGTGGTGGCCGCGGTCGGGAGCCGTTAGCGTCTGACGAGGATGCCGAGGGGGACTCAGCCAGCGTCCCGGGCGTCCGGACATACGTTGTCGCCCACCATTATTGATGCGCCGCGTTCGCGTCGCGGTCTACTGTGCGCGGACGCCGGGTGATTGGCGATGTTCACCGGCGCCCGGGCGAGTTCAAGGGTGAACTCATGCCCGGGAATATCAAAGACGGAAGGAACGCACCCAAATGAATCGTCGGATCATATTATCGGTCGGTGGTGCCACCGCCGGACTACTCACGACCACAATCCTGCCCGCAACGATCGCTTCTGCCGACAACGGTGTCGGCGCGGCGGGGGACATCGGCAGCACCGCGATGCCGGTCGGCCTGACGAGCAGCACGGCGGGAACGGGCGGCACGGCGCCGCTCGGCGACGTCGGCACGCTCAGCCCGGACGCGAACGCACCCGAGCTCGGCGGCCTCGGCGCGCTGACATCCGCACCGGACGCGACCAGCCCGCAGCCGATCGGTGATACCGGTGGCTTGCCGGTCACCGGTGCGCCGGACGCCACCCCCGGTGGCACACCTGACATCACTTCCGGTGACCTGACGTCCACTGCTGCGACGCCCGGCGCCGGTGACAGCTTCACCATCGGTGACACCACCTTCAACCCCGTCCAGACCGACGGTTCGGAGGGCTTCACCCCGCTCAGCCCGCTGTTCAGCGCCCCGCCACTGTTCCAGGTGGCCGAGGGCGATCAGTCGTTCGATATCACCAGCGGCAGCGGGACCGACGCCACCGACCTCGGCAGCGTCACGGCCAGCGAGAACGTCACGAACCTGTTCGGCGGTATCCACAACACACAGTTCACGATCACCGACGTTGACCCGGCCAGTGACGCCACCGCCTCGGACCTTCCCACCGTCGGCACGGTGTATGACGTCATGAACTTCGGCAACGGATTCGCGAATATCTACACCGACATCCCGGGATCGGAGGGTGCCGCCAACTCCATCACCGACACCCTGGTGACCCCGTTCGGCGACTTCGACATCCCGACCGATTTCGATGCGGCCGGACTGCTCGATCCGGGTGACGCGTTCAGCGGGGTGTCCGCGTTGGGGGCCGATGCCGCCGACGCAGCCGGCGGCGCGGCAGCCGATGCGGCCGGTGGCGCCGCCGACGCGGCCGCCGGCGGCGCAGCGGACGCCGCCGCCGGCGCAGCCGATGCCGCCGGCGCCACCGATATCGCGAGCATGTTCGATCCGCTGAGCTTCCTGGGCTTCTGAGCAAGCGCTCGTTGCCGCCGGAGCGCTCGGCCGGCCCGGCATCCCAGGCCTCCAGCAGCCGGGGCCTGGGATGTTTGGGCCACGACCAGACCGGGAAACCCGGTCAGCGCGCAATTTCTGAACAATCTCCGGGGGGGTCATGAAGCAGGCGCAACGGTGAAAGCGCAGCACAGCTTTGGGCTGAATCTGTCCTGGTTGCGCGTGACGACGGTGTTCCTCATCGATCTCGCGATTCTGCGGCTCGCCGGCCATTGGCCCACCGAGCTCGGATCGCCGGCCCGCGCCTGGTGGCCGGGCGTCGGGGTCGCGGTAGTGGTGACGGCGGCTGCGCTGATCACCCACCGCCGGGTCCCGCTGACCTCGATAGTGCTGGCACGGGTTCTGGACCGCTTTGCCAATCCCGCGACGTTTCTCAACGAAGGCTGCACACCCGGCTTCGATCACCGCCGCCGCTACAGCCACGACGTCGTCGGCCTGCGCGAACACCGGGGCCAGTTGGTCACCGTGATCGCCGTGGCGCCGCCACCCGCTGCCTCGGGCCGCCACGCCCGCCGGCACCAGCCGCTGGGCGCGCTACCGGCGGGTCTGGCCGCCGCCGCCCTGCGGCAGTTCGACGTCCGCCTCGACGGCATCGACATCGTCTCGGTGCGAACGTGCGACACCACCTGCGACGCCACCTCCGACGGCGACACCGACACCGGCCCGGCCGAGGACGAGCAGGCACCGGCTGTCCCCGACACCGCCGGCCCCCGCGACACCTGGCTGATCCTGCGGATGGATCCGATGCGCAACGCCGAAGCGGTGGCGGTACGCGACTCGGTGGCGGCGACGCTGGCGGCGGCCACCGAGCGGCTCGCGCAGACCCTGCAGGAGCGACACATCGTCACCCGAGTACTACCGGCCGAGGAGTTCGGCCAGGTCGACGCGACGGTGCTGGCCGGGCTCCAGCCCACCCGGATCCGTCGGCGACGACGCCGGCTGAAGCAGAAGCACCGCAAGGGACCCAGGCAGTACGCGGCCACCTTCTGGATGTCGCCGCGCGACATCACCACGGCGAATCTGGAACAGCTCTGGCAGCGCGCGGCCGACACCACGGCCGTCACCGTCCGGCTCATAGCACAGCACAATCACACCGACGTGTCGGTGCTGGTGCGCTACCACACCGGCAGCCGGCTGCGCCGCAACATGTGGGCCGGATTGAACCGCCTCAACGGCCGGCAGTTGACTGCGCTGCGGACCAGCCTGCCGACGCCCATGCGCCGGACGCTGGCCGTGCCCGCCCGGCAGTTGGACGACCACGAGCCGCTGCAGGTGCCGCTCGGGCCCACCGCGCAGCAACCGCTCGCGCGGGTCAAACTCCCGGCTTGACCGGAAGACCGGCTGTTACTTGGCCTTCTCGAGGATCTCGACCAGTCGCCAGCGCTTCGTGGCCGACAGCGGGCGGGTCTCCATCAGCGACACCCGGTCGCCGATGCCGGCCGTGTTGTTCTCGTCGTGCGCCTTGACCTTCTTGGTGGTCCGGATGATCTTGCCGTAGAGCGGGTGCTTCACCCGGTCTTCCAGCTCGACGACGATGGTCTTCTCCATCTTGTCGCTGACCACGTAACCGATCTGGGTCTTGCGGCGGCCCCGCGGCTTCTCCGCGCGCGGAGTGTGCTTGGGGCCCTTCTCCGTGGCGTTAGCCTTTGCAGCCTGTGCCATTACGATGCCTCGCCTTCAGAACCATCGGGACCGGACGCCAGGCCCAGTTCCCGTTCGCGCAACACGGTGTAGATGCGCGCGATCTGGTGGCGCACCGTGCGGAGCCGACGGTTGTTGCTGAGCTGCCCGGTCGCCATCTGGAAACGCAGGTTGAACAGCTCCTCTTTGGACTCGCGCAGCCGCTCGACGAGCTCGTCGGCATTGAGCTCACGCAGTTCGCCGGCGGTAACTCCCACTGCCATCAGAACTGCTCCTCTCGGGTGACGATGCGCGCCTTGATCGGCAGCTTGTGGATCGCCCGGGTCAGTGCGGCGCGGGCGATGGCCTCGTTGGGGTAGCTCAGCTCGAACAGCACCCGGCCCGGCTTGACGTTGGCGACCCACCACTCCGGCGAGCCCTTACCCGAACCCATGCGGGTCTCGGCGGGCTTCTTGGTCAGCGGACGGTCCGGGAAGATGTTGATCCACACCTTGCCGCCACGCTTGATGTGCCGGTTGATGGCGATACGCGCCGACTCGATCTGCCGGTTGGTGACGTAGGCGTGCTCCAGTGCCTGGATGCCGTAGTCACCGAAGGTCACCGCGGTGCCGCCACTGGCGAGACCGCGCTGTTTCGGGTGATGCTGCTTGCGGTGCTTGACCTTGCGGGGAATCAACATGATTCAGCTCTCCGTGCTCTGCGTTGCCTGCGGCTCGGCGGCCGCAGCGCTTCCCTGGCCCTCGACGGCCGGTTCGGCAGCAGCGGTGCTCTCGGTGGTCTCGGCGGCCCGCCCGGCATCGGTGCTGGTCGCGGTGGTACCCGAGGCGCCGCTGCGGCGCGGGCGGGTGCCCGACGGCCGCTCCCGGCGGGGGCGGTCGGCGGACGGTGCGGCAGCGGCCAGCTCGCGCTTGCCACCGACGATGTCGCCCTTGTAGATCCAGACCTTCACACCGATCCGGCCGAAGGTGGTCTTGGCCTCGTAGAGGCCGTAGTCGATGTCGGCGCGCAGCGTGTGCAGCGGCACCCGACCCTCACGGTAGAACTCCGAGCGGCTCATCTCGGCGCCACCGAGCCGGCCCGAGCACTGCACCCGGATGCCCTTGACGTTGGGCTGGCGCATCGCCGACTGGATCGCCTTGCGCATCGCGCGGCGGAACGCCACGCGGTTGCTCAGCTGCTCGGCGACGCCCTGCGCCACCAGCTGCGCCTGCGACTCGGGGTTCTTCACCTCAAGGATGTTGAGCTGCACCTGCTTGCCGGTCAGCTTCTCCAGGTCGGCGCGGATCCGGTCGGCCTCGGTGCCGCGTCGGCCGATGACGATGCCCGGCCGGGCGGTGTGGATGTCCACGCGGACTCGATCACGGGTGCGCTCGATCTCGACGTCGGCGATACCGGCGCGCTCCAGCCCGGTCGACAGCAGCCGGCGGATCGCCACGTCCTCCTTGACGTAGTCCGCGTACTGCTTGTCGGCGTACCACCGCGACTTCCAGTCGGTGGTGATACCCAGCCGGAAGCCGTGCGGGTTGATCTTCTGGCCCATTACTGCGAGCCCTCCTTCGCGTCGGACGTCTCAGGCGCCTTCTTTGCTGCCGCCTTCTTGGCGGGCGCCTTCTTCGCCGCCGCTTTCTCGGTCGTCTTCTCGGCGGCCTTGGCCGCGGAAGCCTTCGTGGCCGGTGCCTTCTTGGCCGGCGCCGCGCCCTTCTCGGATCCCTTTTCGGAGGCGGCCTTGCTGGCCTGCGCACGACGCGCCCGCGCGGCACCGGCGGACCGCGCCGGACCGCCCTTGGACGGCCGGCTCTCCACCACGACCGTGATGTGGCTGGTGCGCCGGCGGATTCGGTAGGCACGCCCCTGGGCGCGCGGCTTGATCCGCTTGGCGGTCGGGCCCTCGTCGGCGTAGACGGTCGCCACCACCAGGGTGGACGGGTCCAGGCCGTTGTTGTTCTCGGCGTTGGCCGCCGCGCTGGCGATCACCTTGGCCACCGGCAGGCTGGCCTGCTGCGGCGCCCAGCGCAGGATGTCCAGTGCCTCGGACACCGACTTGCCGCGCACCAGGTCGATCACCCGGCGCGCCTTGCTGGCCGAGACCCGCACGAAGCGGGCCTTGGCGACAGCGGACGGAAATTCAGTCGTTACGGTCACCGGCGCTTAGCCTTCCGATCGTCCTTGATGTGTCCCTTGAAGGTGCGCGTCGGGGCGAATTCGCCGAGCTTGTGCCCGACCATCGACTCGGTGACGAATACCGGGACGTGCTTGCGGCCGTCGTGAACGGCGAACGTGTGCCCGATGAAGTCGGGGATGATCGTCGACCGACGCGACCAGGTCTTGATGACCTGCTTGGTGTTCTTCTCGTTCTGGACGTCGACCTTCTTGAGCAGATGGTCGTCGACGAACGGACCCTTCTTGAGGCTGCGTGGCATCGCTTTCCCTCCGCTTCCTAGCGCTTCTTGCCGGTGCGCCGGCGTCGGACGATGAGCTTGTCGCTGGGCTTGTTCGGCCGGCGGGTGCGACCCTCCGGCTTGCCCCACGGGCTGACCGGGTGCCGGCCACCGGAGGTCTTGCCCTCACCACCACCGTGCGGGTGGTCCACCGGGTTCATGACCACACCACGGACGGAGGGGCGCTTGCCCTTCCACCGCATCCGGCCGGCTTTGCCCCAGTTGATGTTGGCCTGTTCGGCGTTGCCCACCTCGCCGACGGTGGCGCGGCAGCGCACGTCGACCCGACGGATCTCACCGGAGGGCATCCGCAGCGAGGCGTAGCTACCTTCCTTGCCCAGCAGCTGGATGCTGGATCCGGCCGAGCGGGCCAGCTTGGCGCCGCCTCCCGGGCGCAGCTCGACGGCGTGCACCAGGGTGCCTGCCGGGATGTTGCGCAGCGGCAGGCTGTTGCCCGGCTTGATGTCGGCGTTGGCGCCCGACTCCACCACGTCGCCCTGCGACAGGCCCTGCGGGGCGAGGATGTAGCGCTTCTCGCCGTCCAGGTAGTGCAGCAGCGCGATCCGCGCGGTGCGGTTCGGGTCGTACTCGATGTGCGCGACCTTGGCGTTGACGCCGTCCTTGTCGTGGCGACGGAAGTCGATCACCCGGTAGGCACGCTTGTGGCCACCGCCCTTGTGCCGGGTGGTGATCCGGCCGTGGGCGTTACGCCCGCCACGGCCGTGCAGCGGCCGGACCAGCGACTTCTCCGGGTGAGAGCGGGTGAGCTCGGCGAAATCGGAGACGCTGGCACCGCGACGACCGGGGGTCGTCGGCTTGTACTTGCGGATTCCCATGTCAGTTAGGTCTCTCTTTCACTCCGGTCAGGCCGGTGCGGCGAACAGGTCGATCGGCTTGCTGCCGGGCGCCAGGGTCACGATGGCGCGCTTGGTGTCCTTGCGCTTGCCGTAGCCGGCCCGGGACCGCTTGCGCTTACCCGGCCGGTTCGCGGTGTTCACCGACGCGACCTTGACGGCGAAGATCTTCTCGATCGCGATCTTGATCTGCGTCTTGTTCGAGTCGGGGTGCACGATAAAGGTGTAGGTGTTCTCCTCGATCAGCCCGTAGGACTTCTCGGAGATGACCGGCGCGACGATGATGTCGCGGGGGTCGCTGACGGTCGCCATCAGACCGAAACCTCCTGCTCCTGGGTGTGCGCCCCGCTGCCGGAGATGTAGGCGTTGAGGGCCTCGACGCTGAACACCACGTCGTCGGCGCGCAGCACATCGTGGGTGTTGAGCTGGTCCGGGGCCAAGATGTGCACACCCGGCAGGTTGCGCACGCTGCGGGCGCCCGTCTCATCGGCCCGGCCGATGATCACGAGCACCTGCTTGCGGTCGGTGATCGTGCCCAGGAACGCCTTGGCGCTCTTGGTCGACGGGGTCTGTCCGCTCACCAGCTCGGTGACCGCGTGGATGCGGCCGTTGCGGGCCCGGTCCGACAACGCGCCACGCAGTGCGGCGGCGATCATCTTCTTCGGGGTGCGCTGACTGTAGTCACGCGGCTTGGGACCGTGCACCACGCCACCACCGGTGAACTGCGGCGCCCGGGTCGAACCCTGCCGGGCCCGGCCGGTGCCCTTCTGCCGGTACGGCTTACGGCCACCGCCGCGAACCTCACCGCGGGTCTTGGTCGAGTGCGTACCCTGACGGGCCGCGGCCAACTGAGCGATCACCACCTGGTGCATGAGCGCGATGTTGGCGGGAGCGTCGAACAGCTCGGCGGGCAGCTCGACCGAGCCGCTCTTCTTGCCGTCCGGGCTCTTGACGTCAATCTTCAGTGCCGTTTGCTCTTTGGCAGCCATTACTTCTCACCCTTTTTGATCGCGCTGCGGACCAGAACCAGCCCACCGTTGCGTCCCGGAATGGCGCCCTTGATCAGCAGCACGCCGTTCTCGGCGTCCACCTTGTGCACCACCAGGTTCTGGGTGGTGACGCGGTCGTTGCCCATCCGGCCCGACATCCGGGTGCCCTTGAACACCCGGCCCGGGGTTGAGCAACCGCCGATCGAACCCGGCCGGCGGTGCACCGCCTGAGCGCCGTGGCCGGCACCCTGACCGGCGAAGCCGTGCCGCTTCATGGTGCCGGCGTAGCCCTTGCCCTTGGAGGTGCCGGTCACGTCGACGTAGGCGCCGTCGGCGAAGATCTCGGCGGTCAGCTCCTGGCCGACCTCGTAGGTCGCGGCGGCCTCGGCGTCGTCAAGCCGCAACTCGGCCAGGTGCCGGCGCGGGTTGACCCCGGCGGCGGCGTACTGACCGGTCAGCGGCTTGTTGACCTTGCGAGGGCTGATCTCGCCGTAGGCGAGCTGCACGGCCGAATAGCCGTCGCGCTCGGGGGTGCGGATGCGGGTCACCACGTTGGGCCCGGCCTTGACGACCGTGACCGGCACGACCTTGTTGTTCTCGTCGAACACCTGCGTCATGCCCAGCTTGGTACCCAAAAGGCCCCGACGCGCAGCGCCGGAATTTTCCTGTCGTGCCATCGTCCTCTGCTCCTACTGGATGTTGACGTCGACGCTGGCCGGCAGATCGATGCGCATCAGGGCGTCAACGGTCTTCGGCGTGGGATCGAGGATGTCGATCAGCCGCTTGTGGGTGCGCATCTCGAAGTGCTCCCGCGAGTCCTTGTACTTGTGCGGGGACCGGATGACGCAATACACGTTCTTCTCGGTCGGCAGCGGCACCGGGCCCACCACGGACGCACCGGTGCGGGTGACCGTCTCGACGATTTTGCGCGCCGAGGCGTCAATAGCCTCATGGTCGTAGGCCTTGAGCCTGATGCGGATCTTTTGTCCCGCCACGCTTCTGCTACCTCACTCCTGCAAAGGGGTCCGGCTTTCGAACCCTTCGTGCCCGCGCGCACTGCTGCCTCTTCAGGGCCATCGGCCCTGTGCCGACATTGCGCTGGGCGCTGCCGCCGCTGTTTACCTGTCCTGGTCCACCGGTCCCCGCGGTCGGGCGTGTCGCCCGCACACGGCCTCGTTCACGGCGAAAAAACTCCGTGCTGCGAGAGTGGGACCGGACGCGCCCGGTTGGGCGCTGGTCGTATGCCCGACCAGGGCAACCCCGGCGCAGGCGAACCTGAACAGTATGCCCCAGATCGGGTCAGCGGCCAAATCCCCGGTCACATCGACGCCGGCCCTCCGGCCGTGACCCGGTGGAGCCACCCCGCGAGCGATCTTACTTGCCGGTAAGATAGCTCGCCGTGACCGGACCTACCAGTACATATCAGGCCTGGCGCCGGTTGGCGGGCCTCCCCGGCGGCACCCGGCTGTTCTCGGCCGCGGCCATGGCCAGAGTCCCTTACTTCGCATCGGTGCTGCCGCACGTGGTCCGGATGGAGCCCGGACTGGCCGAGGTACTGGTGCCGAAGTGGCCGTTCGTCTACAACCACCTGCGCACCGTGCACGCGATCGCCTCCTGCAACGCCGCCGAGGTGGCGATGGGGATGTTGATGGAGGCCACGGTGTCGCGCAGCCACCGCTGGATCCCCAAGTCGATGAACGTGGCCTACCTGGCCAAGGCGACGACGTCGTTGCGGGCCACCGCGCGGCTGGACCCGCCGGACTTGCCTGACTTCGAGGCCATCAGCGACGGCGTGGAGGTCACGGTGCCGGTCAGCGTCACCGATGAATCCGGCGTCGAAGTGGTGCACGCCGACATCACCACCTGGGTGACTCGGGCCTGATCGCCGCTGCTCCCGCTCTATCGCCGAGCGTGCAACCACTGCGAAATCTGCCGCGGTTTTTCGCACTGAGCACACGTTCGGCGGGTGGGCGCGAATCAACTCCGCACGGTTGCCCAGAAGTCACACCGGTGCGCCGCGCCGAAGTCGGTGATCATCCGGCTGCCGTCGGGTCGCAGCGACATCCACCGCCGGTCGGCGCCGGCTGCGGCCGCGGGCCAGTCGGGCTGGCCGACGCCCACCGGGGCGCCGGTGACCACGAAACCGGTCCAGTACTCGATCATCTGGTCGGACAGCCGCCGTTGCACGGGATCCAGTGGCGGGGCGCCGCCGATGTCGAACAGGTAGCGCATCTCCAGCGAGTGGGTGGCGCCGATCGGGAACGGCAGATGGTCGAAGAGCTCGGGCGCCGGCGCGTGCGGGTCGGCGAATTCATAGCCGTACACCGGCGCGCCGGCGGCCAGCCCGCGAGCCATCCGATCGGCCAGGCAGGCGAAGATGTCGTCGGTGGCCGCCGCCGCGTAGGCCAGCGAGGTGCTGTCGCCGAATCGTGCCGGCGGGTAGTGCTCGGCCACCGCGGGGCCTTCACCGGAGCCGAAGGTGTCCTTCAGCTCGTCCAAGTACTCCGTGGCCGCGATCTCCCGGCCGACACGCAGATAGCGCAGTGCGACGAACAGGGTGAACTCGTCGCGGTTGACGCCCAGCAGCACCGGCACCCGTGCCGCGCCGCCGTCCCGGAACACCCGCACCGGGTCGGCCGGCAACAACGGAGTCCCGACGACCGGTCCACTGAGCTGGTCGGTGCCGAACCGGGCGTACCACAACGGTTTGGTCAGCCGGTCGGCCGACAGCCCGCGTAGGCAGCCGGCCACAGCCGCATCCTCGGCGGCGGCCCGCTTGCCCCGTTCGGCGCACCCGACGGATTCGGTGTAGTCGCGACTGATCCGCCGCGCGTCGGGAACCTCGACCTGCGCCTGACACGGTCCGCTCTGAATGATCGCGGCCCGGAACAACCCGGCCGACTCCGGCGCGGCCAGGTGGTCGCAGACCGACATGCCACCGGCCGACTCACCGGCGATCGTCACCTTGGCCGGGTCGCCGCCGAACGCACCGACGTTGTCGCGCACCCAGCGCAGCGCTGCCTGCTGGTCGGCCAGCCCGTAGTTGCCGGCCTCACCCAATGCGGGGTCGGCCAAGAAGCCCAGCGCGCCCAACCGGTAGTTGACGGTGACGACGACGATGCGGCCGCGGACCGCCAGTCGCTGCGCGTGGTAGATGTCACCGGCGCCCCGCATGAAGCTGCCGCCGTGGATCCACACCATGACCGGCAACGGCTCGGCCGCCGAACCGGTCGGCGTCCACACGTTGAGCGTCAGGCAGTCCTCGCTGATCGGGTCCACCTCGGCGGCATCCGGCTGGATGCACCACGGCCCGCGTTTGACCGCGTCGCGCACTCCCTGCCACGCCGGCATCGGCGCCGGCGGCTGCCAACGCAGCGGCCCGACCGGCGCTGCGGCGTACGGGATCCCTTGGAAAAGCCGATGATCCGGGCCGACCGTGCCCCGCAACAATCCGGCGGCGGTACGCACCACGTCGGCGTTGAGTGCGACGGCCCGTGGCCCGAAGCCCGGTTGCAGCGCCGCGCCGTCGGATCGCCCGCACCCGGCCAGCAGCCCGGCAAGCAGCGCCAGCACGACGGCGCCGGCCAGCGGTCCGCGGCGGCGACAAGATCCGGTCGACATGACCGATGAGCCTAATCGGCGGTCAGCAAGGCTCGACGCAGGAGAGGCGAAGCCGGACCGCCAAATCAAACCCGGCGGTTAGCAAGGCTCGACGGAGGAGAGGCGAAGCTGGACCGCCAAATCAAACCCGGCGGTTAGCAAGGCTCGACGGAGGAGAGGCGAAGCTGGACCGCCGAATCAAACCCGGCCCAATACCGGCAAAGCACCGCCACGACAAGTGGATATCGCCGACACTGGAACGAAGCTGACACGTGTCAAGAAAATGGGGCAAGGAGCCGCGATGAGCGCACCGATAATCGATCAGGCCGCCCGGGTGTTCACCGACCCGAGCGCTTACGCCGACGAACCGCGGCTGCACGCGGCCCTGACGCATCTGCGGGCGAATGCGCCGGTTTCGCTGGTCGACCATCGTCCCTACCGGCCGTTCTGGGCGATCACCCGGCACGCCGACATCATGGACATCGAACGCGACAACGAGCTGTGGATCAACGAACCGCGTCCGGTGCTGGCTCCTGCCGACGCCGACGATCTGCAGCGCTCGCTGTTGGACTCCGGAATGGGACTGCGCACGCTGATCCACATGGACGACCCGCACCACCACAAGATGCGCGCCATCGTCTCCGACTGGTTCCGGCCCAAGGCGATGCGGGCGATGAAGGCCCGCATCGACGAACTCGCCAAACGCTACGTCGACGAGATGCTGCGGATCGGCCCGGAATGCGACTTCGTCCAGGACATCGCGCTGAATTACCCGCTGTACGTGATCATGTCGCTGTTGGGCCTGCCGGAATCGGACTTTCCGCGGATGCTGCGACTGACCCAGGAACTGTTCGGCGGCGACGACGACGAGTACCGGCGCGGCATCACCCCGGAGGAACAGCTGCCGGTGCTGCTGGACTTCTTCGCCTACTTCAACGCCCTGACCGCCGACCGCCGGGAGAACCCCACCGAAGACCTCGCGTCGACGATCGCCAACGCCCGGATCGACGGTGAGCCGCTGTCGGATCTCGATACCGTCTCCTACTACGTCATCATCGCCACCGCCGGCCACGACACCACCAGCGCCGCGATCGGCGGCGGGCTGCGCGCGCTCATCGAACACCCCGACCAGCGCGAGCGGCTCCGCGCAGACCTGCAGCTGATGCCCACCGCGGTCGAGGAGATCATCCGCTGGGTCACCCCGGTCAAGGAGTTCATGCGTACCGCGACGGCCGACACCGAGGTGCGCGGCGTGCCGATCACCAAGGGCGAATCGGTGTATCTGTCCTATGTCTCGGCCAACCACGACGAGGAGGTCTTCGACAACCCGTTCGCCTTCGACGTCGGCCGGGACCCGAACAAGCACCTGTCGTTCGGCTACGGCGTGCACTTCTGCGTGGCGTCCGCGCTGGCCCGAATGGAGATCGACAGCTTCTTCCGTGAACTCATCCCCCGGCTCGACGCCATCGAGTTGACCGGTGAGCCGCAGCTGATCTCGACGACATTCGTCGGCGGCGTCAAGCACCTGCCCATCCGTTACCGGCTGCGGGCCTGACCGCCGATCAAGCCCGACGCGCGATGCGCCAGCATCGCGATCGTCGCGTGCGGGCCGCGGCCGGGCACCCGGGACAGCGCCGAGCCGTCGATCACCCACAGCCCCTCGATGCCGCGCACCCGGCATTGCGCATCGAGCACCGCGGACGCGTCGTCGGCCCGGCCCATCGGGGCACTGCCGCACAGGTGTTGGGACGTCGACCAGTGCGGCGCCGCGGCATCGACTTTCACGCCCAGCATGGCCCCGACGAGCTCCACCCCGGCCCGGAGCGCCGCCAAGTCGGCTGGCTCGCTGTCGTAGCGGAGTTCGATACGGGGCGCCACCCGCGGGTCCGCCGATACCAGTGTCACGCGCCCCCGCGCCCGCGGCGACATCAATGCCACGCCGACGCGCGGCGGCTCCCCGGGCGCATGGTCGCCGACCATTCCGGCGAAACCGGTGGTGTAGGGCCGAATTTCGAGATCATCGTGGTACAGCACCGCCTCCAACGGCGGACGTCCCGGCGTTCCCTGCCAGTCCGGCGTCACCAGCCATTCCGGGTGATCGGCACAGTTCGCCCCGACCGGCAGCACCGATCGCACGGCGACGCCGACGTGCCGCAACATCGCCTCCTCACCGATACCGGACAGCATCAACAGGTGCGCCGACCCTATCGCGCCGGCACACAATATGATTCGGTCCGCCGTCAGGCGCAACGGACCGTCCGGGCCCAGCGCGCGTACCGCCACGGCCCGCTCCCCTACGATGTCGACGCCGAACGCCGCCACCCCGGTGAGCAGCGTCAGGTTGGTCCGCGGCAATGCCGGGAGCAGATAGGCGGCCCCCGGTCCGGTGCGTACCCCGTCGACCACGTTCAGCGGTACCGCGCCCACTCCGGGCCCGGCTGCGGCAGCGGCGTCGTTGAGGTCCACGACCCAGCCGAAACCCGCTCGCTCCGCCGCGGCAATGAATCGCGCTGTGCCTTCGCACATTTCACGGGTACGCCGAACGGGTATCGGACCGCGGTCGCCGTGTTGGTCACCGCCGAAGTCCAGGTCGGTCTCGATGGCACGAAAGGATTCCAGCACCTCGGGCCACGACCAGCCGAATAGGTCGCTGTCGAGGTCGCCGGGCAGCCCCCGGCAGAAGTAGCCGCCGTTGACCGCGCCGGAGCCGCCGATGGTCGCGCCACGCACTATCGTCATCGCGGCGCCCGGGTGGCCGGTCAACTGCGCGACATAGCGCCGCACCAACGGGCTGGCGGTATCGATCGGCAACAGCGAGGCGTCGGCCACCTTGGCAGCCAGCACCGGATCGGACAACCCGACGCCGGCCTCCAACACTGTCACCGTGCACGCCGGGTCTGCCGAGAGGCGTTCTGCCACAATCGACCCCGCACTACCGGCACCCACCACGAGCACATCACTGTGCACCACCGGAACCGTCAAAGCGACCTAACTGCGGATCTGTGGCTTGAGTGCGGCAAAGTTGCGCTCCCGCAGCACCCCGCCCCACAGGCCGGCCCCGTACGCCAGATCGTCGACCCGCTTGAGCAGCAGGTAGGCGGGCAGCCCGAGCGGGCGGGAGTCGTCGCCGTCGCAGCGGGCATGCCGCAACCAGTCCACTATTCCGTCGCTGACCGCCGCCAGCAGCACCACCCGCCGGCAGCGCTGCGACACGCACGCGGCCAGCAGCGCAATCGGCCAGTAGTGCCGGCACAGCGCCGACGCGATCTGGAGCCCGGCCGCCGCCAGGCCACGCAGCGTCACCGCCAGCACGTCGGCGGGCGCGGTGTCAGCTCCGCGCATCGACCTGGCGACCCGATGGCCGGTCAGCGCCGTGATCGCCGCCGACACCAGGTAGCCCAGCGCCGACCCGAGCGCCATCACCGCCCAACCCGCCAGCGCCCAGCCGGAGATCACCATCGGCGCCGTCTTGTCCGGGTGACGCGCCGACAGAGGTGCCGCCGAGCCACCGTAAAATGCCTTGCGCGCCACCCAATCCCGTAATGCCACCCGATGATCGTGGGCCACCAGCGCGATCGGCTCGTAGCGCAACCTGCTGCCGGCGTCCACCAGCCGCCAGCACAGGTCGACGTCCTCGCCGGAACGCAGCTCCTCGTCGAAACCGCCCAACTCACGCAGCGCCGAGCAGCGACAGATGATCGCCGCGCTGGGCACATAAGCGACCTTGCCGTACGGGACCACCGGGGCCTCGCACCCGCCGAGGTCCAGTGACGAACGGATGGCCTCGTACCGCGCCACCAGGTGGTCGTGAGCGGCCATACCGACGATTCGGGGGGCGACCAGCGCCACGGTGGGATCGCAGAAGTGCCCGAGCAGCGCTTCCAGCCAGCCCCGGCGCGGCACCACATCGGAGTCCAGGAACGCCACGAAATCCGTCGTGCAGGCGCCGAGTCCGGTATTGCGCGCGGCCGCGGGCCCCCTTGCCTCCGGGTGGCGCAGCACCTCGACCTCGCAGCAATGCGCCGCTGCCAGGTCGTCCCTGCAGACCGGAGCCTGCGATCCGTCGTCCACCACGACCACGCGAAGCCCGCGCAGCGACGCGATCAACCGTTTGAGCCCGATGACGTTGTCCCGCACCGGGATAACGACGGTCACGTCACGATGTGACGGCCCGCCCGCCGGCCGCGGATGGGCCACCGTGGCGTCGAGCAGGGTTCGGGCCAGTTGGGCACTGACGGCGTCGCGTACTTCCAGGCGGCCGTCGGAGAGCATCCCCTGGGCGGCAGGCGCCAGCCGCAGCAGCCGGGTTGGTGAACCGCCCAACAACGTCGACCCACGGCCCAGCACCCGCACCTTCCGGTCTACCTGCACCGCGAAACCGTCAGGAAGTCGGGCCGGGGTCATCGCAGCATCCCGTCCGGCCCGGGAGCCCAGGCGTGGATGGCCGCCACACCGCTGTCCAGCATTTCGGCGAACAGTCGCTCCCCCTCGGCGGCGGTGGCGGTCGTCGGGTCACCGAGCACTCCGACCGCACTCACTGCGGCGACACCGCCGCGCCGCATCGCCGGCAGCAGCTGCGCCAACGGGGCACTGTTACCCGGCTGCGCCTGCTCAAATCTCACGTCGTCGGGCGAAAGATACAGCAGCAGAGAGGTTTCGGTGTGACCCGCGTGCGCATCGGCCGCCGCAGTGGCACACGGCAGCCAGGCGACATCGCGCGCTTCGAAGCGCAACCGGCCCACCGCCTCGGCCAGCGCGGGCACGTTGCCGCCGTGACCGTTGACGAAGACCACCCGTTGCGCCCAGCAGCAGGCCGACCGGCCGTACTCCAGCAACACTCGACTCAGCACCTCGGTGCCGATCGAGATGGTTCCGGCGAAGCTCTGGTGCTCCCCACTGGCGCCGTAGGCCACCGCGGGCGCCACCGACCAGGCGTGCTCATCGCGCCCCGACGCGGTTCTGCGCAGCCGCCCGGCCACCGCCCGCGCGAGCGCCTGCGCGATCCGGGTGTCGGTGTCCAGCGGCAGGTGCCGTCCGTGCTGTTCGGTCGACCCGACCGGGACCAGCAGGGTCAGCGACTGCCCCGGCAGCTGGCGCTGTAGCCGGTTCTGCAGCTCGTCCCAGGTCGAACTACCGAGGTCGCCACGAACCGCCATCGGACGATGGTAAGCGAATTCACCTGCCGTACACCAGTTATTGACAGGGAAGGCAAAGAAATTCCTGGCCATCGGCACTCCGGAGCGATCGCCGAACATCACGCCCGTCCCGTCCGCCACGGCAGTACCAGGGATAGGCCGGGAGTTCGCAGGTGGACGGCCTGAGCGGGCTACCGGCCTCCGTCGGAGGGCACACCGAGCGCGCGGGCGAAACCGGGCGGGATCAGGATGTCGTCCGGCGACAGATCGTGCACGGAGGCCCGCCCGAGCCCCATCAGGGCCGAGTCGATCCCGCCGCGCAGGATGTCGAGGACGTTCTCCACCCCGGGCTGGCCGGCCGCGGCCAGCCCCCACAGGTAGGCGCGGCCGATCATCACCGCCCGGGCGCCCAGCGCCACCGCCTTGACGACGTCGCTGCCCCGTCGGATGCCACCATCCAGCAAAACATCGATCTGGCCGCCGACCGCCTCGGCGACAGCGGGCAGCGCCCGGATCGCCGCCGGTGTGCCGTCCAGGTTGTTACCACCGTGGTTCGACACGGAGATCGCCGAAACTCCAGCGTCTACAGCCTTTTTCGCATCGTCGACCCGCATGACACCCTTGAGCATGAAGGGCCCGCCCCAGAGTTCGCGCAGCCACGCGATGTCCTCCCAGGTCGGCGGCGGTGTTCCCATCCACTCGCCGTAGGCCTGGAAGAACGGCGGACCCGGTTCGCCGCGTCGGCCCTGGTTGGGCACCCGCAAGCTCGGCGGGCGCAGGGTCTTGGCCCACTGCAAAAACCACCGCGGCCGGCCCAGGGCCTCGGGCATCATCTTGATCATGGTCTTGAGATCCATCTGCTCCGGGATTTTGGGGCTTCCCCAGTCCCGGCCGTGCGAGAAGGACCAATCGGTGGTGGCAATCAGGCCCACCGCACCGGCGGCCCGGGCGCGCTCGACGCGTTCGGCGATCGCATCGCGGCCCCCGAGCCAGTAGATCTGGAAGAAGGTCTTGGGGTTGGCGGCGATGACCTCTTCCATCGGCTTGCTGGCGAACGACGACAGGCCCATAGCGGTGCCGCGCGCGGCGGCGGCCCGCGCGACGGCGACCTCGCCGTCCGGGTCGACCGCCTGCACGCCCGTCGGCGAGATCATTACCGGAAACGAAAGCTCCTGGCCCATAACGGTAGTCGACAGATCACGTTTCTCGCACGCGCCGACCACGTGCGGAGCGAAACCCAGCTCGCTGAACGCCTCGACGTTGTCGGAGACGGTCACGCCCTTCTCGCTGGCTGAGATCAGCGACGAGTACGCGGACTTCGGGAGGCGTTTGCGCGCTCGCTCCTGGGCGATGGCGACGGTTTCGAACCAGATATCACGAGCCATCGATCAGACCGGACTTTCATCGCACAGCCGCTTGGGCGGCTTCGCCGGATTGAGCAGGGTAAGGGATTGTCTTGTGCTGCTGCGCTTTCCACGCGAGTGGTCGCTGCTCGGACGCGGCTTCTGTCGGTCGCCGGCCAGCGCCTGCTCGCCGAACCCACGAACGCATTCCGGGTCGGGTCCGTCCATCGGCAGGCCGGTGAAGAACTTGGCGGCCATGCAGCCGCCCCGGCAGGTGTCATACAGCGGGCAGCTGGCACAGGCGCCGCCCGCCGTGGGGCTGCGCAGCTCGTTGAACAGCTTGGAGTGCTTCCACACCTGATCGAACCCGCCGTCGGTCAACACATTTCCGGCCAAGAACTGGTCGTGGATGGCGAACGGGCAGGCGTAAACGTCACCGACCGGGTCGATCAGGCAGACCACCCGTCCGGCTCCGCACATGTTCAGGCCGGCCAGCGCACCGGACTCGCCGAGCGGCGCCAGGTGGAAGAAGGAGTCCCCGGTCAGCACCCCGTCGCCCTTGGCGACGAGCCAGTCGTACAGCTGGCGCTGTTGGGCGGCGGTGGGGTGCAAGTCATCCCAGACGTCGACGCCGCGACCGGACGGGCGCAGCCGGGTGATTCGCAGCGTGGCGCCGTATCGCGCTGCCAGCGCGGCGAAGTCATCGAGCTGGTCAATGTTGTGGCGGGTCGCCACGACTGAGATCTTGGTGTCGGCGAAGCCTGCCGCGGACAGGTTCTCCAGCGCACGGACCGCCATGTCGAAGGAGCCTTTGCCGCGAATCGGGTCGTTGACCTCGGCGGTGGCGCCGTCCAGCGAGATCTGGACGTCGACGTAGTCGCTGGCCGCCAGCCTGGCCGCCACCTCCGGGGTGATCCGCAGGCCGTTGGTGGAGAACTTCACCCCGACGTGATGGGCAGTGGCGTAGTCCACCAGTTCCCAGAAGTCGTCTCGCACCGTGGGTTCGCCACCGCCGATGTTGACGTAGAACACCTGCATGCGTTCCAGCTCGTCGATGATGTCCTTGCACGCCCTTGTGGACAGCTCACGCGGGTCGCGCCGCCCGGACGCCGACAGGCAGTGCACGCAGGCCAGGTTGCAGGCGTAGGTGAGCTCCCAGGTCAGGCAGATCGGCGATTCCAGGCCGTGCTCGAAGTGCTCGACCAGGCTCGGGGTTACGGCTGGAGCGGTCACGGTGTCTCCTTCGGGTCCGCGGGGATCAGGATGTCGGACGCCGCCAGGACGCCCAAGGCACGCAGGTAGGCCGACTCCGCGCCGGGATCGATGCCGGCTGCGCGGCACGCCGACCGCGCGTCAGGGTGCTCGGCCAGCGAGGTGACCAGCGTGACCATGGTGAGGTTCTTCAGGAACGACAGCTTGCGCGTCCCGAAGTGATACAGCAGTGCGCCGAAAGTCTCGGGCCGAACCGACACCTGCGGATGCAGACGCCAGCCACGGTCCGGATCGAAGGTGTCGGTGGCGCGCGCCGCCCCGGCGGCGGCCGCCACGGTCAGTAGACCCCGCACATGCCGTCGATGGACACCTCTTCGACCAGGTTCTCGACGACGAGGTCGGTGTCGGTGCTGGCTTCGGTCTGCTGCTGAGCGTCCATGGGCCGGGCCTTTCTTCGCGGTGGGGGTCGACAGCGCACTGTCGGATCGGTCACAATCCCGGACAGAATATGGCATCGAGTGCCGATATGGAAGTGGGTCGGGAGAAAAGTGGCCGGGACCGAGTCGCAGGCGCAGGCGCGCGTCGGCCGTCGCCGCTCCACCACGCGGGAGCACATCACCCACGTGGCGATCGACTTGTTCGCCACCCGCGGCTTCAGTGAGGTCAGTGTCGACGACGTCGCGCAGGCCGCCGGGATCGCCCGCCGCACGCTGTTCCGGTACTACCCCTCGAAGAACGCCATCCCCTGGGGCGACTTCGATGCCCACCTGCACCAACTGCGCGAGCTGCTGGACGGTATCGAGCCCGACGCCCCACTCGGTGATGCGCTGCGCGCGGCGCTGTTGGCGTTCAACACCTTTGACGAGGGGGAGACGGCACGGCATCGCCGCCGAATGCGGGTGATCCTGCAGACCGACGAACTACAGGCGTATTCGATGACGATGTACGCGGGTTGGCGCAGTGTCATCGCCGAGTTCGTGGCGCGCCGGGCCGGGGTGGCGCCGGCCGACCTGCGGCCGCAGACGGTGGCGTGGACGATGCTCGGCGTCGCGCTGAGCGCCTACGAACACTGGCTGGGTGACGAGCAGTTGGCGCTGCCGCAGGCCCTGGGCGAGGCGTTCGACACCATCCGCGACGGTCTGGACTGACACCCTTCTGCCGTGAGAGTGCGTGTCCCCGCCCGACACACCGCTCAGGACACCGGGTTTACGCACGCTCGCGCACGATGAGGGGCCGGCTCAGCGCGTGATGTCGCGGTAGGCGCGCACCACCGGCTCCAACTCGTCGGGCGTGGCGCCGTGCATGATCACCGCGTCGGCCCCGTAACCGAACTCCGCCCGGATGCGCTCGGCGCACTGCCGCGCCGAACCGGTGGCCGCCGGTTCCAGCCATTCGTCGGGGATCAGGGTGGCGATGTGCTCGATCTGCTCGGCGGTGGCCTTGTGGTCGATGCCGCCTGCGATCGAGGTCACCACCGGGTCCTCCCGGAATCGCTGCAGCACAGCAGAATCCCAGTTGTTGGTACGCACCATCAGATCGCCGTAGCCCTGCAGGTAGGTGGCGAGCCTCGCGACGGTCTTCTTCAGCCGCAACTCCTCGGGCAGGTGATCGCCGACGGTGGCAAAACACGACCACACCCGCACATCGGCGGGATCGCGACCGGCCCGTTCCGCGGCGTCCTTGACCGTCTTCACGCTGCGCTGCAACGTTTCCGGCGTGAAGTAGGTGTGCAGGATGACGTCGTCGAACAACACGCCGCCCAGCTCGAGGGTCTTCGGGCCGAACGCCACCAGCGCCAGCCGGATGTCTTCGTCGAAGTCGGGATCCAGAAACAGCACCTGATAACGACCTATCGGCCCGTCGTGGTTGAAGATCACCTCACCGTGCCAAAGCCGCCGCATCACCTGCGCGAAATCGGCCATTTGCGCCGTGGTGACGCCGGGGATGCCGAACGCGGCGTACATGGCCGCCACTCCGCGGCCGATGCCCAGGGTGAAGCGGCCGCCGGACAGCCGGTGCATGGTGGTCGCCCACGACGCCGTGATCAGCGGATGACGGGTGTTGTGATTGGTTGCCGCGGTGGCGACCTGCATCCGGCCGGTGACCGCGCACGCCGCCCCTACCAGCGATGACGCCTCCTTGACGTTCCAGCGCTCGGAGATGAACGCGGTACCGAACCCGAGTTCCTCACCACGGCGGGCCTCGTCCATCAGCGCGGCCGGACCCTCGCCACCGGCACCGGCCAGCAGGTAGTAACCCAACTCATCGAGTACCCGGTCGGTCATGCCCAAACCCCTTGCTTGTAGCCGCAGTTCCACACCTCGGTGATCTTCCCATCGACCACGCGGAACACCTCCATACTGCTGACGGTCAGCTCGGTCCCGTCGGTCAGGGTCATCGGCGATTGGTAGACGATGGCGACATGTTCGCCGTCGTCGTCGGCGACGACGAGGTTGAGTTCGAAGCGCAGCTTGTCGAACAGCTTCCAGTGATCCACCACCCGCGCAACAGCCTGGTCATGCGTCAGCGTGTGCGCTTCGCCCACCTCGTGTCGCACCACGACGTCACCGATCAATTCGTCGGCGAGCGCGAAATCCCGCTCGTTCCACACCACCAGGTTGTACAGCTCCACCACCTCACGGGCACTGCGGACCCTGCTGCTCACACAAACACTCCGATCGCATCGATGTCGTTGATCGCCGCCACCGCCCGGTCGGTCAGCGTCAGACACAGGTCGCGGGACCGTTGCGGCATCGTGTCCCAGCCGATCAGGGCGAGGACGGGAAACAACAGCAGATACGCGACGGCCATCCGGTAGTGCCGCCACGCCTCGTCGAAGCCATAGTCGGTGACTCCGTGCGTGACCAGCGCATCCAGGTAGTCGCGCACCAGTTCCTCGTCGTGGCCGCGGCGGGCCCGCACCGGCAGCCCCTGGCTGACGAGATATCCGAGGTCGGCGACACCGCAACCCAGTGAGGCGAACTGGAAGTCGACGACCTTCAGTACGTCGTCGTCGAAGAACATGTTGTCGGCCCGGATATCTCCGTGCAGCAACATCCGGCGTTCGGTCAACGCCGACAACGCCTGCGGGGCGAACTCGGTGAACCGCTCGGCGTATCGTGCCACCGCGCCGGGCACCCGGGCCGCTGACTTGTCGCGGTAGATCTGCCATCCGATGCCGAACGCCGCGACCAGCAGCTCACGAACCACCGGCGTATCGAGGCTGGGAAAGACGTCAAGCGCATCGGAGTCGGCGGCAGTGACCGACCAGGCGTGCAAACCGGCCAACTGCCGGAGCGCCACTCGGGCTTGTCGCATCGACAGTCCGGCGAGATGGTCGGCATTGACCCAGTCGGCCAGGTCCTCCATCACGAGCACGAAATCCGCGCCGTCGATCAGAGCGGCGTAGACCCGGGGCGTCAACAGCGGTGCCCTGCCGGCCACCGACCGGTAGAAAGCCAGCTCACGTTGGTAGCCGCCCAGCATGTCCATGGCTCCCCGGGCCTCGGACTGGGCGGGCAGCTTGACGATCAGGCTCGGTGGCAGCCCGTCGGTTCCGGTGAGCCGCAGCCGGTACAACCAAGCCGAGAACCCGGTGTCCTCGGCGATCCGCTCGGCACTGACGCCGGTGATTGCAGCGGTGTCGGCGATGGTGCCGCCACAACGCAGTGCCGTGGTCAGCCACTCCGATGTCACACCGTCGATACCGGAAGGAATCGTCAACGCCGTCATCGGCCACCTCCGATCTGCGACAGGAACCGTTCCGTCTCCGCCTGCACCCGCCGCGAGAGGATATGTCCGGCGTGCCCGCCGTCGTGCCAGAACAACCGCCCGCCCCACCGATCATGCAGGGCCACCGCGGGTTCGGGATACGCCATCTGGTCGTGGCGTGCGGCCACGATCAGCCGGCGATCGGCAGCCGGCCTCGGATTGGTGGCCAAGAGATCGACCACCGACATCAACGCCGCGGCCGTCTCGGAGCGCAATGCGTCGGCGACGGAGAGCCCCGCCGGTCCCCACCGCCACAGATGGTGCGCGATCATCGAGTTGAGCCCGGCGATCGGGGTATAGACCGCAACGGCGTCGACGCCGGACTCCAGGTGCGACACCAGCCCCGCGACCGGACTGCCCAACGACACACCGGCCACCGTCACGGCGGTGGCCTGCGGAGTCACCCAGCGCACCACCGCACGGACTTCGGAGATCGCGCGCATCATCCCGGCGATATTGGCGAGCGGATCATGCCCGGGGTAGGCCGGCCAGGCGCGGCGACGTACGCCGTGGCCGGGCTGGACCGGCAGCGCGATGTTGAAACCCAGGCGGTGCAGCCGTGCCACGCGCGCCACCAACAGATCCGACCAGTTGCCCTGACCGGCTCCGTGCACCCAGACCAGCCAGGGCCGCGGAGCACCGCGGTGGCGGCACACCACGACGGCCGCGGTCGCCGGACCGTCGAACTCCGCCAATGACGGCGGCAGCCGGGGATCGTGCCGGAAGCTCAGCTGTTCGAAGGTGAGGCCGGCTAGTCGGCGCCGGCGACTTCCCGACAGCCGCAACGGGTTCGGGGCCGTGTGCGCGGCGTCGATTCCCAGGCCGGCCAGCTCTTGGGCGGCCGGACCGCACGCCGACAGCGGTCGCGCCAGCACGGGGGTCGGAGCCAGCAGTGTCATACCGGTCAGCGTCAGCTCGTCGAGCAGCACCTCCCCCAGCTGGCGCATCCCCCGCCGAGAGCCCGGCGCCCAGTCCGGAGCGCCGCGCAGCGAGCGAACCGACCGGGGCAGCACCCCGCCCAGTCCCCGGATGATCTGCGGTAGCCGTTGCGGCGATCCCATCGTCGTCATCCCAGGGTGAATCCGGTGTAGCCGGCGGCGGCGATCTCCTCGCAGCGGCGGCGGTATTCCGGAATGCCTCCGGTGTATCCCATATACATCCGCTTCTTGCCGGGGACGTTGCCGCCGTTGTACCAGGAATTGCAACTCGGGTGAACCAGCACGGTCGGCGCGACCAGGGAGGTGGTGTGCTCGATCCATTCGTCCTGTGCGGTCGGCAACGCCTCGATGGTGCGGTACCCGTTGGCCCGCAGGAAGGCGATGCAGTCACCGATCCACTCCACGTGCTGCTCCAGCGCGGCAACGAAATTGGTGGCCGCGCTGGGACTACCGGGGCCTTGGATGGTGAACAGATTCGGAAACCCGGCGACTTGCAGCCCCAGGTAGGACACCGGCCCCTCGTTCGCCCAGACGTCACGGAGCAACACCCCGTCGCGGCCACGGATATCGATGCGACTCAACGCACCGGTCATGGCGTCGAAGCCGGTGGCGTAGATGATCACGTCGAGGTCGTAGTGGTCCCCCTCGGTCCGTATCCCGGTCGGCGTCACCGCGCTGATCGGCTCGGCGCGAAGATCGACCAGGGTCACGTTGTCGCGGTTGAACGTCTCGTAGTAGCCCTGGTCGATGATCGGGCGCTTGCAGGCGAACGGGTGGCTCGGCACCAGCGCGGCCGCCGTCGCCGGGTCGCGCACGATGCGGGCGATCGCTTCGCCGTAAAGTTGCGCGGCCATCCGGTTGGCGTCGATGTCGAAGAAGACGTCGCCCCAGTTCAGAGCGCCCATCACGCCGTGTTCCTCGATCGCGCGGAGTTGCTCGTCGCGCGACGCGGACTTCACCGGCGGGCGGCCCAGCATGTCCAGCAGCACCGAGAAGGCCGAGAGCCGCGCGGCGCCGACCGGGTGCGCCAGCTGGGCGGCCCGGATCTGGGCGTAGTCGGCCTTCAGTGCTTCCAGTTCGCCGGCGGCGAACGGGCGGACTTTCCAGGGCAACGTGTAGGCCGGGGAGCGCTGGAATACATAGAGCTGACCGACTTCTCGGGCGATGACCGGGATCAGCTGAACCCCCGTGGATCCGGTGCCGATGACGGCGACCCGCTTGCCGGTCAGGTCCACACCGCTTCTGGGCCAGCGGCTGGTATAGAGCGACACGCCACCGAACCCGCTCATGCCGGCGATGGCGGGTTCCAGTGGCACCGAAAGGATTCCGGTAGCGGCGATCACGAACGGCGCGGTGAAACGCTCTCCCGCGTCGGTGGTCACCGACCACACCGCGGCTTCGTCGTCGAAACTCATCGCCACGACGAGGGTGTTGAACGCGATATCGCGGCGCAAGTCGAGTCGGTCGGCGACGAAGTTCAGGTACGCCTCGATCTCCGGTTGGGCCGGCATGGTTTCCGTCCAGGCCCACTCCTGCTGAATGTCCTCGGAGAAGCTGTAGGAGTACTCGATGCTCTCGATGTCACAGCGCGCACCCGGGTACCGGTTGAGCAGCCACGTGCCTCCGACCCCCTCGGCCATCTCCAGCACTCGGGTGCGCAGTCCGAGTTCGCGCAGCTTGTGCAGGGCGTACAAACCGGAGAAACCGGCCCCGATGACCAGCGCGTCGCAACGTTCCGCCTCGCCGACGTGCGACATGTCAGCGCCTCCCATCAGCTGTTTCCATACTGAATGCCCTACGGTACGGTATTCAGTTAGCTCATGTGGGAGGAAACGCCATGAAAGTTCCGTTCACCTGGAAGGTCACCGGCTGGTTCATGATCGGCTGGTCACCCGAGTTCGAGGTCGGCAAGACGCGCGCGCTGCGCTATTTCGGTGAGGATCTGGTCGCCTACCGAGACGAGTCCGGCGAGCTGCACGTGATGGAGGCGCACTGCAAGCATCTCGGCGCCCACCTCGGTCACGGCGGCAAGGTCGTCGAAGACCGGGTGGAATGCCCGTTCCACGGCTGGCAGTGGGGACCAGACGGCTGCAACAAGTTCATCCCGTACCAGCCGGACCGACCCAACAAGGCATTGCGCCTTCGCGTTTATCCGGTGTTGGAGCAGTACGGCTGCGTGTTCCTCTGGCATCATCCCGACGGCGCTGAGCCCGGGTGGCAGATGCCGGACATCTTCGGCAAGTTCCCGCAATTCGCCACCGGACCCGAGGGTTACTACCGGGCGTATCCGGAGTTCTCCCGCCGACTGTCAGGCGAGCCCGTTCATCCGCAGATCGTCGCCGAGAACGCAGCCGACAGCGCGCATTTCCAGTACGTGCACCACGCAACGGTGACACCGAGGCTGCTGGAGTGGAAGATGACCGACCGGGAGTGGCACTTCGTCGCCGGCTTCCCCGATGTGAACAGCGACGACCCCGATCAGATGGCGCTGCGTTTCCACTCCCATCTGTTCGGGCTCGGCGGGGCGATCAGCATCTTCGAAGGCGTGCAGCAGCATCGGCTGATCTTCACGTGCACCCCGGTCGACGAGGGCCGCTCGGACCTGTTCTATTCGATCTGGTGGCCCCGAGTTCCCGGCGACGAATCGGAGGCGCCCCCGGAGGACGTGCGGGCACGGGTCGAAGAGCAGTTCCTGTCCACCGTCGAGGACGACCTGGGCATCTGGCGCTACCAGCGCTACGTCGAGCATCCGGCGTTGTCCAAGGTCGACGCGAAACCGTTTATGACGCTGCGCAAATGGGCGACGCAGTTCTACGACACGCCGCCGGCCGAGCCGGCCCTGTCATCGCGCTGACATGGGTGTCACGCTCGCGGAGCTGGTGGCACCCGCACACACCGCGATCATCACCCAGGAGCTGCAGGGAGCGGTCGTCGGAGTCGATGCCGGACTGCCGGTACTCGCTGATGAGGCCCGCCGCGAAGCGTGTCCGAACATCGCACGGCTGCTGCCGGTGGCCAGAGCCGCCGGAGTACAGGTGGTGCACTGCCTGGTACACCGACGGCCGGACGGACGGGGCTCCAGCCACAATGCACGACTGTTCGCCGCGGGACGCAGCGCCGTCAGCATCGATCCGGGTAGCCCCGGCGCCAGCCTGCTGCCCGAATTCGGGCCGGAGCCATCGGATCTGGTTCTGAGCCGTTGCCACGGTGTGGGACCGATGGGCGGGACCGATCTGGATGCGGTACTGCGCAACTTGGGGATCTCGACCATCGTGGTGGCCGGCGTCTCGTTGAACGTGGCCATCCCGAATCTGGTGATGGATGCGGTCAACGCCGCTTACCGGGTGGTGCTGCCCCGAGATGCGGTAGCCGGTGTGCCGGCCGAGTACGGGGCTGCGATGATCAAGAACACCCTGTCCCTGCTGGCGACGATCACCACCACCGAGGAGCTGATGCGCACGTGGCGCCCTTGACCCAATTCACCGTTCCAGAGGTCATCGACGCGGTGGCCGCGGCGATTCCGGACCGCGACCTGGTGGTCCAAGGCGATCGGCGCTTCAGCTACGCCCAGATCCTCGAGCGGTCCAACCGGTTGGCGGCGTACCTGCATGCGCAAGGGCTGGGCTGCCACACGGCGCGATCAGACCTGCTCGGACACCAGACCGGCCAGGACCTGTTGGGGATCTACGCCTACAACGGCAACGAATTCATCGAGACCCTTCTGGGCAGCTTCCGCGCCAGGGTGGCGCCGTTCAACGTCAACTACCGCTACGTGCGCAACGAACTGGCCTACCTGTTGGCCGATTCCGGCGCCACCGCGTTGGTGTATCACGCCAGGTTCGCGCCCACGCTGGCCGAGGTGCTTCCCGAGCTGCCGCAACTGCGGGTGCTGATCCAGATCGCCGACGACTCCGGCAACGCCCTGCTCGACGGCGCCGTGGCCTACGAGACGGTGCTGGCGGACAGCTCGCCGCAACCGCCGCCGGTGCAGCCGGACCCCGATGACCTCTACGTGCTTTACACCGGTGGCACCACCGGGATGCCCAAGGGCGTGCTGTGGCGACAGCACGACATCTTCATGGGCTCGTTCGGCGGCCGCAACCTGATGACCGGCGACGAGGTCGGCTCCATCGACGACATCGTGGGGCCGGCCGGGGAGAACCCCGGCGTGAAGTTGATGATCCTGCCGCCGCTGATCCACGGCGCCGCGCAGTGGGCGGTGATGACCGCGATCAACACCGGCCAAACCCTGGTCTTCCCTTCGGTTGTCGACCATTTCGATGCCGACGACGTGGTGCGCACCATTGAGCGGGAGAAGGTGCTGTCGGTCACCGTGGTCGGTGACGCGATGGCCCGGCCGCTGATCGCGGCGATCCAGCGGGGTGAGGCCGACGTGTCGTCGCTGATGGTGGTGGCCAACGGCGGCGCGCTGTTGACGCCGCACGTCAAGCAGCAGATCGTCGAGGCGCTGCCCGGGGCGATGGTCATCGACGGGGTCGGCTCCTCGGAGACCGGCGCCCAGATGCGCCACATGTCGACGTCGGGCGCGGTCTCGACCGGGACCTTCGGCGCCGGGCCGGACACTTGTGTGGTGGCCGAGGATCTCGGTTCGGTGCTGACACCCGGCCACGACGGTCTGGGCTGGCTGGGTCAGCGCGGCTACGTCCCGCTGGGCTACAAGGGCGACGCGGCCAAGACCGCGGCGACGTTCCCGGTGATCGACGGGGTGCGCTACGCCGTTCCCGGTGACCGGGCCCGTCATCTGGGCGACGGCTCGGTGGAGTTGCTCGGCCGGGATTCGGTGACGATCAACTCCGGCGGGGAGAAGATCTTCGCCGAGGAGGTCGAGACGGCGATCGCGTCGCATCCGGCCGTGGTCGACGTGGTGGTCGCCGGCCGGCCCAGCGACCGTTGGGGTCAGGAGGTGGTGGCCGTGGTCGCCCTGGCCGACCAGGCCTCGGCCACGGCGGCCGAGATCATCGAGCACGCCGGCGGATCGCTGGCCCGCTACAAGCTGCCCAAGGCGATCGTCTTCCGGCCGCAGATCGTACGCAGCCCGGCCGGCAAGGCCGACTACCGGTGGGCCCGCGAGCAGGCCGAGCAGGGTTAGCCTCGCTTGAGCCGCCGGTGGGTCCGGTTGCGTGCCCGGCGCAACATCGCATCGGCATAGAACCGCATCCCGGGTGTGAACGGCGGCGCGGCGGATCCGGTCAGGCTGAACGGCAGGTCTGAGCCGACCACCGTCCGGTAGTGACTGAAGGCGTCGAAGCCGGCTTTACCGTGATAGGCGCCCATCCCGCTGCGCCCCACACCGCCGAACGGGGCAGCCGACGGGATCATCTGCGCGGCGAAGTCGTTGCGGGCCACGCCACCGCTACGGGTGCGCCGCACGAAATCCCGGAAACTGCTGTCGTCGGGGCCGTACCAGTAGGCGACCAGCGGCGCGGGACGCGCATTGATCTGATCGATCGCCTCATCGACGGTGCGGTATCCCTGCACCATCAACACCGGCCCGAAGATCTCCTCCTCGGCGATCCGCATCGTGTCGTCGACGTCGCGAACGATGGTCGGGGCGATCTTGCGGGAGCCACGATCCGGCAGCGATTCCGCTTCCGGCGCGATGGTTTCCACCGTGGCGCCGCGTTCGCGGGCGTCGTCGATCAGGGCCAGCACCCGGTCGAAGTTGGCCCCGTTGACCGACGAGCAATAGTCGTCGTTGGCCACGATGGTCGGGAACATCTCCCGCAGCGTCTGCCGGGCGACCTCGACAAACGAGTCGATGTCGCGTTCGGGCACCAGCACATAGTCGGGGCATACGCAGACCTGACCGCCGTTGACCATCCGGGCCGACGCGATCCGTTTCGCCGATCGCCGGACGTCGGCGTTCGGAGCGACCACGACCGGGTTCTTGCCACCGAGTTCCAGTGTCACCGGGACCAGGTTCTCGGCCGCGGCGCGTTGCACCAGCGCACCCACCGACGGCGACCCGGTGAAGAACAGGTGGTCGAACGGCAGCCCCGCAAACGCGGCCGCCACGTCGGCGCCGCCGGTGACGACGGCGAGTTCGTGGTCATCGAAGTAGTTCGGTGCCAGGTCTTTCATCAACTCGGCGGTGCGCGAGGTGATTTCGGACATCTTGATCATCACCCGGTTGCCCGCCGCGAATGCCGCCGCCGCCGGCAGCACCACCAGCTGCAGCGGGAAGTTCCACGGGCCGATGATCCCGACCACGCCCAGCGGGCTGGGCTGCACCTCGGCTCGCAGCCCGGCCAGCCGTGCGGCCCGCATCAACTTTCCGGCCCGCATCCACTGCTTGACATGGGATCTGGTGTGCTCGATCACCGGGATCATGCCGACCAGTTCGGTGGACAGCGACGCCGCGCGCGACCGGGTCCCGAAATCGGCGGCCATCGCGTCGACGAAGGCGTCGGTGTTGTCCAGCACCAGGGCCAGCAACCGGTCGATGCGGCCATGCCGGACGTCCACATCGGGCGGCCCGTCGGCGACGAACGACCGCCGCTGCTTCTCCAGCAGGTTCGCCAGTTCGGTCACGACAGGTCCAGCGGCCCGGTTTCGGCCACGGTACGCAGCTGCCCGAGCTCGACACCGCGGTCCGCGGCGGCCTCGATGCACGCTGCCACGTCTTTGCGCATAAAGGGCGCAACGACTTTGCCAAAGTCCTCCACGCCCCCGGCCGACTGCACGTATCCCGCAGCCCGGCTGCCGCCGCTGCAGTGTTCCAGCGCTGCGAACAGGCTGGTTTCGGGCACCCCGAGGTTCTTCGCCAATTCGACGGCGGCCGCCACGAGTTGGGCGTTGGAGGCGAACAGCACATTGTTGATCAGTTTGAGGTTCAAGGCGGTGCCCAGAGCACCGGTGGTGATCACCGGGTCGGCGTAGGCGGCCAGCACCGGCTGGGCGCGAGCCACCGCGTCGCCGGGGCCACCGAGCAGGACCGTCAGCTTCCCGGCGGCGATGTCGTGGGCGCCGCCGCTGACCGGTGCGTCCGCCAGCACCGGCCCTGCGGGGAACTGCTCGAGCAGTCCGGTCAGAGTGCTCACCGTGCCGGTGGTGTGCGACACCACCACGGTGCCGGGCTTGACGTTGGCCAGCAGGCCGTCAGGACCAGCGGCGATCTCGAGCAGTTGGGCGTCGGAGAACAGGCAGCTGATCACGAGGTCGGATTCGCGACCGACCGCGGCGACCGATTCCACCGGCACCGCACCGGCCGCCGCCAGGCGCTCGCGCACATCGGGCCGGCGTGCATACACCTGCACGCGGTGGCCGGCATCGAGCAGGCGCAGCACCATCGGCTCGCCCATCTTGCCTGCGCCGATGAACCCGATGGTGTCGGTCATGTTCGGCTCCTCCTGCGTCGTGCGCCGCCCCTGCCGGGAGTTCAGCGGGTGGTCCGGAGGGCCAACCGTAGCATTGTCGGGAGCCCCCGAGTTCGTTACAGTCGAGCTTACTGTCGACATTTCGGGTTCACCAGAAAGCTGGCGAGAATGAGCAACGCTCAGCGCAGGGTGGTGGTCGTCGGCGCCGGATCGGGGATCGGCGCGGCGACGGCCGCGCACTTTCACCAGCGTGGCGATTTCGTGCTCGCCGTCGACGTGCGCCCACAGCAGACCCCGGCGTCGCAGCACGCCTGCTGCGACTTACGCGATGCCGGCGCCATCGCCGAGTTCACCGGCGGGATCGGCGACGGCTGGGACCTGCTGGCCCACGTCGCCGGGGTACCCGGGACCGCATCGGCCGCGGACGTGTTGACCATCAATTACTTGGGCATGCGCCTGATGATCGAGGCCATGCTGCCGCGGCTGCGCCCCGGCGGCGCGGTGGTCGCGGTGGCCTCGACGGCCGCGCTGGGCTGGGAGCAGCGTATCGAGACGCTCAACGGGCTGCTCGACGCGACCGATGCCGAGTCGGTGCTGCGCTGGCAGGCCGGCCAGGATCCGGCGTTCCCGGTGTACACCTCCTCCAAGCAGGCGATGATCCTGTACGCCAAGCGATTGGCCGCGACCGCGCACGCCAAGTACGGGGTGCGGATCAACACCGTCAGCCCGGGCCCGGTCGAGACCCCGATCCTGGCCGACTTCGAGCAGTCGATGGGCAAAGAAGTGCTCGACACCGTGCGCGACACCGTCGGCCGGCACGGCGTCGTCGACGACATCGTGCCGCTGATCGACTTCCTCGGCTCGCCGCAGGCCGGCTGGATAACCGGTCAGGACATCGCCGTCGACGGCGGCTTCATCACCGCGATCACCGCCGGCACCCCCATCACCGTCTGAGCCGAGAGGACGACATGACCCTGAGTTCACCTGCCAGCCCGCCCACTTCGCCGCGCCCCTACCACCGGCTCGATATCTCGGATCCAGCCTTCTGGGGCAATGACTTTCGCTCCCGCGATGAGAGTTTCGCGATGTTGCGCGGCGAACCGGGGCTGAGCTGGCACCGGCCGATACCGGCCGTATTCCCCCACGAAGAGGCCGGCTACTGGGCGGCGACCCGGCACGCCGACGTCAAGTTCGTCAGCCAGCACGAGGAGCTGTTCTGTTCCAGTGAAGGGGTCAGCGTCGATCCGATGCCGGCCGAGATCCAGCGCAACATGACGTTCTTCCTGGCGATGGACCCACCGGAGCACACCCGCTACCGCAAGCTGATCAGCTCGGGCTTCACCCCGCGGCAGGTCCGCCGCATCGAGGAGCAGATCAAGACCAACGCCCGCCGCATCGTCGACGACCTGCTCGAGCAGCTGCACACCGGCAACCAGATCGACTTCGTCGCAAGCTGTTCGGGCCAGCTGCCGATGCGCACCGTCTCCGACATGATCGGTATCGATCCCGCCGATCAGCAGAAGGTCGCCTACGCCGCCGAATGTCTGTTCAGCGGCAGCGACGACGAGTACGCCTCGCTGGAGGAGCGGGCCGTGCATGTCATGACGCAGCTGGGTGTGCTGGCCGGTTCCGGCGTCGAGTTGGCGCAGCGCCGTCGCGCCGAGCCGCACGATGACCTGATGACCGAACTGGTCAACGCCGAGGTCGACGGCCACCGGCTCACCGACGAAGAACTCGGCTCCTTCATGGTGCTGCTCGGATCGGCGGGCAACGACACCACCAAACAGACCACCACGCACGCGTTCAAGGCGTTGATCGATCACCCCGAACAGCGCGCCTGGCTGTTGGCCGACTTCGACAACCGGATCGGCGGGGCGGTCGAGGAATTCGTGCGCTGGTCGACACCGGTGCTCGCGTTCGCCCGTCACGCCGTGGTCGACACCGAAGTCGCGGGGACCGAGATCAAGGCCGGCGAGAAGATTGCACTGTTCTACTGCTCGGCCAACCGCGACGAGGCGGTGTTCGACCGGCCGCACGAGTTCGACATCACCCGTGATTCCAACCCGCACCTGGGATTCGGCGGCGGCGGCGCGCACTACTGTCTGGGCACCCACGTCGCCCGGATGCAGTTGCGCCACCTGTTCTACGAGCTGCTGACGCGGCTGCCCGAGGTCACGCTCGGCGAGCCGGAGTACCTGCAGAGCACCTTCGTGCACGGCATCAAGCGGATGCCGGTCAGCCTGGCCTGAGGGTGGCGCAGGCATGTGTGATCATTTACTGTAATGCTTACAGTATTCTTCTCAGCCAGACGGGAGACCAGTCGTGGAGAGCCAGGTTGACGGCGCCGCCACCGCACTCGACAAGCCGACCGGCTTCATCCGGGACCCGTACCCGTACTTCGAGGCCAAGCGCCGCGAGGCGGGCATCTTCCCCGGAACGGTCATGGACTACTCCAAGACCCCGGAATCCCTGCGACCGAAGATGTCGTTCGCCGCTGTCTCTTTTGAAGCAGTCAACCAGGTGTTCCGCGAGGCGGAATCGTTCAACTCGCGCATCTACGACATGACGATCGGCCTGTTCCTGGGGCCCACCATCCTGGCGATGGAGGGCGAGCCGCACCGCAAGCACCGCAACCTGGTATCCTCGGCCTTCAAGCGGAAATCGTTGGTGCACTGGGAACCGGACGTGGTGCGGCCCGTCTGTAACGCCCTGATCGATGAGTTCATCGACACCGGCTCCGCCGATCTGGTGGCCGGTTTCACCTTCGAGTTCCCCACCCGGGTCATCTCCAAGCTGCTGGGCCTCCCCGAAGCGGACCTACCGTGGTTCCGGCAGCGAGCGATCGAGCTGATCAGCTACACCGTCGACCACGAGCGCGCATTCAGCGCGTCGGCGGCGTTGAAGGACTATTTCCTCGACCAGATGGACGAGCGCAAATCGCACCCGACCGCAGACATCATCGGCGATCTGGTCACTGCCGAGATCGACGGCGAGAAGTTGAGCGACGAGGCGATCTACTCGTTCCTGCGGCTACTGCTGCCGGCCGGGCTGGAGACCACCTACCGGGCCACCAGCAACCTGCTCTATCTGCTACTGACCCATCCCGAACAGTTCGCCGCCGTACGGGCCGACCACGACCTGATCGGCGCCGCCATCGAGGAAGGGCTGCGCTACGAAACCCCACTGACCACCGTGCAGCGCACCGCGATCCGCGACACCGAGGTCGCCGGAGTGGCGATCCCCGCCGGCGCCGTCGTCGATGTCTGCATCGGGTCCGCCAACCGGGACGAGACCCGGTGGGAGCGCTCGGAGGAGTTCGACATCTTCCGCAAATGGATTCCGCACATCACGTTCGCCGCCGGCGAGCACACCTGCATGGGTCTGCATCTGGCCCGCATGGAGATGCGCGTTGCGATGGAGTGCCTGCTGGACCGGCTCGGCGACATCGCCCTGGCGACCGACGACAACCCGCACATCTACGGTCAGCCGTTCCGCTCCCCGCGTGCGTTGCCGGTGACGTTCACCCCGAAGTAGCCGCCGACTGTGCGGTTTGGTACGCGACACACCGACGCTGGCCACCCAGACCGCACAGTCGATGATCCAACCGCGGGGTTTCCTTACGCCCCCCGCGGTCTGCGGTAGCCGATGGTCTTGGTCTCCAGATACTGCGAGAACCCCTCGATCCCGCACTGCCTACCCCAGCCGCTGCTCTTGTAGCCGCCGAACGGCGCGTCGGCGCCGTAGTACATGCCGCCGTTGACGCCGATGGCCCCGGTCCGCACCCGGCGGGCGACGGCCATGGCCCGCTCGCTCGACGCCGACACCACCGCGCCGGCCAGCCCGTAGGCGCTGTCGTTGGCGATCCGCACCGCCTCGTGGTCATCACCGAACGGCAGGATCACCAGCACCGGACCGAACACCTCCTGTTGGGCGATGGCCGCGCTGTTGTCGACGCCGACGATCACCGTCGGCCGCACGTAGTACCCACCCCCCAGTTCACCCGGCAGATCCGTGACGTCCCCACCACCGGTGGTGATCTCGGCGCCATCGCGGCGGGCTTGTGCAATCGCATCGAGCACCCGCTGCTGCTGCGCGGCGCTGATCAGCGGTCCCACCAGGGTCTGCGGCAGCGCCGGGTCACCGACCGTCACCGCCGCGAACGCCGCGGTGACCGCGGCGACCACCTCGTCGTAGAGCGAGGTGTGCACCAGCATCCGGGTGGTTGCCGCGCAGGCCTGTCCGGCGTGCACGCACACTCCGACCGCACCCGGGATCACCTTGGCCGGGTCGGCGTCGTCGAGCACGATCAGCGCCGACTTCCCGCCCAGTTCAAGGAAAGTGCGCTTCATGGTGTCGGCGCTCTGGCGTGCCAGCAGCTTGCCTACGGCGGTGGATCCGGTGAACGAGATCATGTCGACGCGGGGATCGGTTCCGAGCAAACCGGCCACCTCGTTGGATCCGGTGGGCACCACGTTGAGCACGCCTGCGGGAATGTCGGTGTGCTCGGCGACCAGCCGCCCCAGCCGGGTGGCGTTCCACGGCGTGTTCGGGTCGGGCTTGAGCACGACGGTGTTGCCGGCCGCCAGTGCCGGCCCCAGCTTGTTGAGGATCACCTCGATCGGGAAGTTGGACGGGGTGATGGCCGCCACCACTCCGACCGGCTCCTTGACCACGGTGCGCATATTGCGCTCGCCGAACAGCCCGCCACCCTGCAGCGGCCGCTCCCACTCGAACTCATCGATCAGCCGGGCGGGATAGCGCAATGCGTCGGCCAGCGGCCAATCCAGCTGTGCCAGTTGGGTCGTCATCACCGGACAGCCCACTTCGGCGATCAGCTCGGTGCGCAACTCCTCCTGTTCCGACTCCAGTGCGGACTGCAACTGCTGGAGGCATCGCTTGCGCAGTTCCCTGTTGATCGACCAGTCGGTGTCGTCGAACGCTCGGCGGGCCGCGCCGACGGCCCTGTCCATGTCGGCGGCATCGGCGGCCGCGGTGGTGCCCAGCACCCGCCCGGTGGCGGGGCTGATGTTGTCGAACTCCGCGCCTGAGGCCGCCCCGACCAGCTCACCGTCGATGAGCATCCGCGACTCGGCGGCTGTCGCGGCGCGTTTGCCGATCTCGACACTCGTGGCCCGGACCACGCCGGCGTCTTTCGGATGCCCAACCGTAACCATTACAGTAGAATACTCCAATTGGTCGGATGTCAGGAGCGTGCCGGGTTGATCAAGGTCATGGACGGCTTCCGGGTGCTGGAGGTCGCGCAGTTCACGTTCGTCCCGGCGGCCGGGGCGATCCTGGCCGACTGGGGCGCCGACGTCATCAAGGTCGAGCACCCGGTGCGCGGCGACACTCAGCGCGGATTCATCCGGATGGGCGGTTTCGAACTCGACCCCGACCGGCATCCGCTGATCGAGCATCCCAACCGCGGCAAGCGCAGCGTCGGCATCGATGTCTCGACCCCCGACGGGCAGCAGGTGCTCTATGAACTGGCCGCGACCGCAGACGTCTTCCTTACCAACTACCTTCCGCGGGCACGGCAGAAGAACCGGTTCGACGTCGAGCACATTCGTGCCGCGAACCCGAACATCATCTACGCGCGCGGCAGCGCGTACGGCGACAAGGGCCCGGAGCGTGACATCGGCGGCTTCGACGGCACCGCGTTCTGGACCCGCAGCGGAGTGGGCCACGCGCTGAGCCCAGAAGAACTGGGGGCGCCGCTGTCCCAGGGGATTCCCGCGTTCGGCGACTCGGTCGGCGGCATGAACATCGCCGGCGGTATCGCCGCCGCGCTGCTGCATCGGGAACGCACCGGGGAAGCTCTCGAAGTCGACGTCTCGCTGCTGTCCACCGCGTGGTGGGCGGCCGGCGCCAGCGTGACCCAGGGGATGGAGACCGGCGAAGCCATGCGAGCGCTGATGCCGCAATCCGGTGGCTCCCCAGCGAATCCGTTCCTGGGCAACTACACCACCTCCGACGGCGGCACCATCAACCTGTGCATCGTCAGCCCGACCGGATACATTCGGGACACCTTCGAGCACCTCGGCATTCCCGAAGCCGCCGACGACCACCGTTTCTCCGACGTGCTGCCGCTGATGGAGAACGCCGATGCGGCCAGTGAGTTGATCGTCGCCGCGATCGGCGCGAAGCCTTTCGAATACTGGCGTCAGCACCTCAAGACCATGAAGGGCCAGTGGGCGCCATTCCAGAGCCTGGTGGACCTGGGCTCCGACGAGCAGGCGATCGCCAACGACATGATCGTCGAGGTCGACGCGGGCGATGGCGGGCCGGCGTTCAAAGTCGTCCGTGGCCCGGTGCAGTTCAACCACGAGCCGCTGGAGACCACTCGCGCCCCGCAGGCATCTGAGCACACCGAGACGGTGCTGATGGAACTCGGGATCGACTGGGACCGCATCGAAAAGCTGAAGGAGTCCGGCGCTATCGCCTAGCCTGCCGCGGGGCTCTCCCGGCTCGGATCGAAGTTGAAGTTCGCGATCGCGGTCGATACACCGTTGCCGATCGGGCCGCAGCGGTCCGACAGGGCGGCGCTTCCGGTCGCCACGCCCGCATCGCTGTAGTGGGTCAGCGCCGCCAGCCCGATGTAGGGGCCGACCGGCAACCTGCTCAGGGTCAGGGTGTAGTCGGCGTTGATGAACGCCAACCCCTTGGTGCTGAAATTCGTCAGCGACGCGGTGACGTCAACAGCCATCGCCGCCCGCACGAACGGGGTCAGTTCTTCGCCGTCGACCAGATCACGGACCTCGCGTATCCAGGCGTACCGCGGTCCCGAATGCTGCCACGGGAAGCGGCCGCCGTCGTTGTTGCCGTACGTCTGGATGAACATCGGCACCGATTCGTCGAAGCGCGCCGGTTCCTCCGGCACCGGCGGCATCGTGACCTCGGTGGTGAAGAACTCACCGCCGGGCTGAAGGCCGCGACGCAGATACAGCGCCGACGCGCGGGCGACCAGCTCGCCGCCCTGCGTCATCGCGGCGTCTATCGCGCGCATCCGCGAGCCCGCGCGCACCACCGACGCGGTGACCCGCAGCGGCTCACTGGCCACGCGGCGCAGAATCTCGACGGTCAGCCGCGCCGGCTGCAGGTCGTCGTCGGAGACGTGTTGCTCCACAGCGCGGGCCAGCAGCCCGCCGACCACCTGTCCGCCCAGCGTCGGCCCCCACCCGCCGTGCGCGATGGCGTTGGGCACGAAGCCGTCGTCACGCCGGACCACGAACGGGATCATGTCTTGCTCCGCTCCACGTAGAACCGTGCGGCACTGCGAATCGCACGCTCGGTCGGCTCGGGGTGCCAGCCCAGTTCGCGGGTGGCCTTGCTGTGATCGGCGGGCGACGTCAACGCCATCAGCCGGGCACCCGTTGCGGTGAACGCGAAGTCGCGGCGCAACAGCGCGCCCAGTGCCCCGACGACTTGCCCAGCGATATGCAACACCGCCATCGGTATGCCGAAGCGGGGCGGCGTTGCCCCGACCTCGTGAGCCGCGATGGTGAGCATCTCGCGCTGACTCATATACCGCTCGGAGATGATGTAGCGCTGGCCGATCCGCCCCCGTTCCGCGGCCAGGATCAGGCCTCTGGCGGCATCGTCGATGCCGACCACCTCCGATCCCACCCCCCGCGCGTAGGCCGGCATCTTGCCCAGCGCCGCGAGCTGGACGAGCATGCCCTGGCGCGGCTGCCAGTCGGGCGGGCCGTAGGGGTTGGACACGTTCGTGACGACGGCCGGCAGACCACGGTCGGCGGCGTAGGACAGCACCAGCCGCTCGGCCTCGCGGCGGGAGGCGATGTAGGCGCCGCCTTGGTCGGCCCAGTTGAACGGTGTCTCCTCGTCGACCGTTTCGCCGTTGCGCCCCACCGCGATGGTGCCGATGGTGCTCAGGAAGACGAACTTGTCGAGGTCGGCATTGGCAGCCACCTCCAGCACGTTGCGCAGCCCCTCGACGTTGGTGCGAAACAGCGGTGCCGGGTCACGGAGTTCCGCGCGGGTGTCGACAACGCAGTAATACACCACCTCGCGGTCTGCCATGGCGGCGGCGACGGCCTCGGTGTCGAAGATGTCACCGTAATGTCGCTGCACGTCGAGCCCGTCGATGCCCTTGGTGGAACTCGAACGACGCAGCAGCACCCGCACATCGTCGCCACGGGCGACCAGGTGCCGGGTGACGCAGGCGCCGACATTGCCGCTGGCGCCCATGACGAGGATGCGACGCCGTTTCGCCGATTCGTTGTTCGCCGTCATCGCCTCAAACCCCACTGTTCAACTCGCGCTAGCGTACATTACTGTAAGCGTTACAGTTAATAAACCCGTTGCGCGGAGGATCCATGCAGAAGGCGCTAGCTCCCGATATCTCGACCTGGCCGGACGCGAGCCCGCAGCTGATCGGCAGCCGCTGCGCGGACTGCCAGGCCACGGTATTTCCGGCGCAGCCGCGCTGCCCGAGCTGCAGCGGTGACCAGATGACACAGCAGCTGCTCCCCCGCAACGGAACCCTGGTGGCCTGGACCACCCAGGGCTTCCCGCCCGGCCCACCGTATCTAGGCCCGACGGGGAAGGACTTCGTCCCGTTCGGAGTCGGCCTGGTGCAGCTCGGGGATGCCGTGCGGGTGGAAGGCCGGCTCACCGAGAACGACCCCGAGAAGCTGGAGTTCGACATGCCGGTGGAGCTGACCATGGTGCCGTTCGCCACCGACGCCGACGGCACCGAGATCATCACGTTCGCCTTCCGGCCGATGGAGCAGGGCGCATGAACGACGTCGCCATCATCGGGGTCGGCCTGCACCCGTTCGGCCGCTTCGAAGGCAAGTCCGCGATGCAGATGGGGGTGGATGCCATCTTCGCCGCGGTCGCCGACGCGGGCGTGGCATGGTCGGACATCGGCGCCGCGACCGGCGGCAGCTGGACGGTGGCCAACCCGGATGCGATCGTCGGCATGGTCGGGCTGTCGGGTATCCCGTTCACCAACGTGTTCAACGCCTGCGCCACGGCGGCCAGCGCCGCCAAGGTCTGCGCGGACGGTATCCGGCTGGGCGACTACGACATCGGTATCGCCGTCGGCCTGGACAAGCATCCCCGCGGGGCGTTCACCGAGGACCCAGCGCTGGTCGGGATGCCACGCTGGTACGCCGAGAACGGCCAGTACCTGACCACCCAGTTCTTCGGCATGAAGGCCAACCGGTATCTGCATGATCACGGTATCTCCCAACAGACATTGGCCAAGGTCGCCGCCAAGAACTTCCGCAACGGGGCGCTGAACCCGAATGCGTTCCGCCGCAAGCCGATCTCTGAGGAGGAGATTCTCGGCTCGACGATGCTGAACTACCCACTGACGCAGTACATGTTCTGCGCACCGGATGAGGGTGCGGCGGCGGTGGTGATGTGCCGCGCGGACATCGCTCACCGCTACACCGACAAGCCGGTCTACCTACGCGCGGTGGAGGTGCGCACCCGCCGCTACGGCGCCTACGAGGTCAACACCACCTTCGCCCCGGTCACCGAGGATGTGGCGCCCACGGTGTACGCCGCTCGCGCCGCGTTCGAGAAGGCCGGGGTGTCGCCCCAGGACGTCGACGTCATCCAGTTGCAGGACACCGACGCCGGCGCCGAGGTCATCCACATGGCCGAATGCGGTTTCTGCGCCGACGGCGACCAGGAGAAGCTACTCGCCGACGGTGCCACCGAGATCGGCGGCTCGCTGCCGGTCAACACCGACGGCGGGCTGATCGCCAACGGCGAGCCGATCGGCGCCTCCGGGCTGCGCCAGCTCCACGAGCTGGTGCGCCAACTGCGTGGCGAGGCCGGTGACCGCCAGGTGCCGGGCGAGCCCAAGGTGGGGTTCGCCCAGCTCTACGGGGCGCCGGGCACCGCCGCGGCCACCATCCTGACGACGTAATTACCGCGAGCAGACATGAAAGCCCCCAAAACACGCTGATTTTAGGGGGCTTTCGCGACTGCTCGCGGTGGGAAAGGAACCCGTCATGACCCAATTCCGCGACGCACCGATCTTCGATGCCGACCAGCACATGTACGAAACCCCCGAGGCACTGACCAAGTACCTGCCGGAGAAGTACTCCCGCGCAGTCCAATTCGCGCAGATCGGCCGCCAGACCCGGATCATCATCAACAACCGCGTCAGCGACTTCATCCCCAACCCGACGTTCGAGCGGGTCGCCGCGCCGGGTGCCCACGAGAAATTTTTCGCCGGCGAGAACACCGAGGGACTGACCCTGCGCGAGATGCAGGGACCCGCCATCGAGGCGCCTGCGGCCACCCGCAACCCCGCCGACCGGGTCGCCGAACTCGACCGCCAGGGGGTGGTGGAGGCGCTGAACTATCCGACGCTGGCCAGCCTGGTGGAACACTCCAGCGCCGACGACCCAGAGCTCACGCTGGCCATCATCCACGCGCTGAACCAGTGGATGGCCGAGCACTGGACCTACAACTACGACGGCCGGGTCTTCTCCACGCCGATCATCAACCTCTCCGAGGTCGACGGCGCCCAGCGCGAACTGGAGTACATCCTCGATCACGGCGCCGCTGTGGCGCTGATCAAACCCGGCCCGGTCAACGGCGTCCACGGCTGGCGCTCACCGGCACTGCCGGAGTTCGACCCGTTCTGGCGCGACGTGGAAGCCGCCGGCCTGCCCATCGTGCTGCACGCCAGCTTCCCGCCGCTCGACGACTATGTCGGCCGCTGGGAGCCGCCGTACACCCAGAATTTCATGGCGCAGAGCGCATTCCGGTGGATGGTGCTGGGCCATCGGGAGATCGCCGACATGATCACCGCGCTGATCTGCCACGGCACCCTGACCCGCTTCCCCAAGCTGCGCATCGCCAGCGTCGAGAACGGCAGCTCCTGGATCGCCCCGTTGTTCCACGACTTCGCCGACCTGTACAAGAAGATGCCGCAGAACTTCCCCGAACACCCCCACGAGGTGTTCCGGCGCAACATCTGGGTGAGCCCGTTCTGGGAGGGCTGCATCTCCGACGTGGTGGACACCGTCGGCTGGGACAAGGTGCTGTTCGGGTCGGATTATCCGCATCCCGAGGGCCTGGCCGAACCGAAGGGATTCTGGCGCTACGCCGAGGGCATGGACGTCCGGCGCAGCTATGACTTCATGGGCGACAACGCCCGCCGGTTCATGGCCTTGCCGATCGCGAACCCGGACCCGGCCGCCACCAAGCCGCCGGTGCTCGCCGGCCCCTGAGCCGTCTTGAAACTGCAGTCAGGGCTGTGAATCCACGCAATTCACAGCCCTGACTGCAAAGTCAACGCAAGCTCACTTCGGCGCGAAGCGCTGGCCGGCATCGAGGCGGATGCACTGGCCGTTGAGCATCGGGTTCTCCACGATGGCCGCTGCCAGCTTGGCGTACTCCTCCGGGCGGCCCAGCCGCTTGGGGAACGCCGCGTCCTTGGTGAGCACCGCGGCGAACTCGTCCGGGATGCCCTGAGTCAGACCGGTGGCGAACAAACTGGGCGCGATCGCCAGCACCCGGATGCCGACGCCGCCCAGATCGCGGGCCATCGTCAGACACATCCCGGCGATCGCGGCCTTCGATGCGGTGTAGGCGATCTGCCCGATCTGGCCCTCGAACGCCGCGATCGACGACGTATTGATGATCACGCCGCGCTCGTCGTCCTCCGGCTCGTTGGTGCTCATGTGCCAGGCGGCCAACCGGCTCACGTTGAACGTACCGACGACGTTGAGATCTTGGGTGGACCGGAACGCCTCCAGATCGTGCGGCCCATCGCGTTTGATCGTTCGCTCACCGATACCGCCGCCCGCGGTGGTCCCGCCGGCCGTGGTCACCGCGATGTGCACACCGCCCAGCGCCTCGACGGCCTCGTTCAGCACCTTCTCGATCCCGGCGAAGTCGGTGACATCGGCCTCGAAGAACTGGCCGCCGAGCGCGTCGGCGACATCCTTGCCCTTGGACTGCGGCCGGTCCAGGATCGCTACCTTGGCCCCGCGCTTGGCCAACAGCTCCGCTGTCGCCTTGCCGAACCCCGATGCGCCACCGACGATGATCGCGCCTTTGCCTTCGATCTCCACGAACACTCCCCTTCTCGGTTTACGAGCACCCGGGACCGGTCCCGGCGCCTATACTATAGACCTTTCGGTAATACCATCGGGACAGTGCACGGCAGTCCTGGGCACGCTCACTTCATCAACCGTCCCGCCACTGCGGCCAGCACCGCGCGCACGCGCGGTGACAGGTAGACGGCGAACAACCCGTTGAACACGTCCTCGCGCAGCCGGGTGAGCGTGGAACTCGCTATCCGCCACTGACCGTCGGTCTTCTCGTAGGTCTCGGTGTAGTGGCCGTAACCCCGCAGGTTGACTCCCGGGCCGAACCGGACCACGTCTTCCAGCGCCCACACCCCGCCGGCGGTGGTCGGTGAGGTCAACTCGATGTCGGGAGCGTGGACCTGGTGGACGGTGGGTTGGTCGCGCAGACTTTTGCGGGTGAAGGCGACGAATTCGTCGGCGCCGCTGATGAGTTTGCCGCCTGCGCGGGAGGTGTCACTGACGAAGTCGTCGGTGAACAGGGCACGCCAGGCCGCCCAGTCCTTGGTGTCCAGGTAACGGCAGTAGCGGGACTTCAGGCGTTTGATCGCCTCGATTTCCGCGGCGTCGTCAGTCATGGTTCGCCGCCGGTTCGTAGCGCAGCATCGTGACGTCGTGCTCCGGATAGTCGCAGAACACCGGTCGCACCCGCATACCGACCGCCAGTTCTGCGGGGTCGACGTTGACCAGCTCGGTGGAGAACCGTGGCCCTTCATCCCATTCGACGATGGCCAACAGTTGCGGCACGGCGTCGGCGAAGTGGATGCCGACCGGCCGGCGTGCCACCGTGAAGGAGTACAGCGTGCCCATCCCGGAGATCTCGCGCCATTCCAGGTCGTCGGCCAGGGTGCGCGGTGCCCGGACCCGTGGGTAGAACACGTAGCTGTCGGTTGACGGCGAGTACTGGATGACGATGCGGTGTTGCGCCAGTGCGTCCCAGAACGGTGCGGTGGTGGGCGTCTTGACCGGCATCGGGCGTTCGAAGGTGGTCATCGGTGCTCATTCCCCTTCCAGGATGAGAGCGGTCTGTTCGCTCAGAATGCCGCCGTTGCCCGAGACGAAGGCCCGGTTGCAGTCGGCCACTTGCGCGGCACCGGCCCGGCCCATGATCTGACGAGTGGCGTCACAGACGTGGTGCATGCCGCCGGCCAGGCCGGCCTGCCCGAAACCGAGTTGGCCGCCGGCGGTGTTGAGCGGGAAGTCGCCGCGGAAGGTCAGGTCGTGGTCGGTGATGAACTGCATGCCTTTGCCCTTCTCACAGAAGCCGGCGTCCTCCAGCGACAGCAGCACCGTGATCGTGTAGCAGTCGTAGATGGAGACCATGTCCATGTCCGCGCGGGTCAGGTCCGTCATCGCAAAGGCGGTGTCGGCGGCCTCGGCGATCGGGGTGGCCAGCAGGTCCGCGGCGTAGGTCGGGGTCTTGAACGGAACGTGCTCGCCGAACCCCTTGACCCACACCGGACGGTTGCGGGCTCGCCGGGCGACCTCGGCGTTCGCGATCACCACGGCGGCACCGCCGACGCAGGGCATCACGATCTCCAGCATGTGCAGTGGATCGGCGATGATCGGGCTGGCCAGCACGTCCTCGACGGTCAGCGGCGTGTCACGCCAGATGGCGCCGTCGGTGTGGTTGGCGTTGACCCGCTGGTCGACGACAAGCTTGGCCATCGCCCGCTCGTCGTAGCCGTAGACCGCTCCGTAGCGGGTGGCCACCTGCCCATAGGGGCCGTTCTGGCCGAGGTTGCCGTAGGGGATCTCGAACTCCGCCTGGGGAGAACCGTATTGGTTGCTCGACGAGCCGAAGAACATCGCGTCGACCAGCGGCTTGGGTTTGCGCTCCGACATCGGGGTGATGTAGCGGGCCGGTAACGCGCACAGCACCACATCGCAGATGCCGAGTTCGATCGCGGCCGCGGCCCGCCACACCATGGCAGCGGCACTGGCCCCGCCCAGGTCGACGATCTCGGCGAAGCGGGCCGGCACGCCGAGATATTCGGCGATGGTGGAGGGCACGAAGATCTCCGACTCGCCCAGGTGCGAGGTGACGATTCCGTTGACGAGCTCACCCGATAGCCCTGCGTCGGCAAGCGCGTCCGCGCTCAGCTCGGCCCATTGCTCGAGCGTGAACGGGGCCGGGGTGCCCTTGTTCATCCGCTCGGGCGGCAGCTCGACGTAGCCGACGATCGCGGCCTCTCCTCGTAATCCCATGTGTTGTCCTCTATCTGAATGCGGTCATTTGCGGGGCAGGCCGAGGATCATCTGGGCGATGACGTTCAGCTGGATCTCGTTGGTGCCGCCGCCGATCAGTTCGGCCGGTGACAGCAGGTACGGTTCGACGACGGCCGGGTCGGAGTCGGTTGTCATCGCCAGCCGCCCGGCGATGGCCAGGGTGGCCCGGAAGGTGCGGCGCAGCAGGACGTTCATCGCCACTTTGGCGATGCTTGATGCCGGCCCCAGGCCCTGGCCGTCCAGCAGTCTGATGGTCTCGCGTACGCCGAGCGCCTTGATCGCCTGCGTGTAGGCGTCGAGCTCACCGAGAGCCCGCACCGCGTCGTCACGCTGCTCGCCCGGGGCGGCGGCCAGCCGCCGCAATGCGACCGCCCGGTCGTACTGAACGTATCCGCTGATGGCGGAACGCTCTTCGGCCATGGTGGCAAGCGCCAGCTGCCAGCCACCGGTGGGCTCGCCGAGCAGCATGTCATCGGGGACGAAGACGTCGTTGAGGAAGACCTCGTTGAACTCGGAGTCGCCGGTGACCTGCACGATCGGCTGGACTTCGATACCTGGCGAGCGCATGTCCACGATGAAGTAGCCGATGCCGCGGTGTTTGGCGGCGTCGGGATCAGTGCGGGCCAGCAGTGCGCCGTAGTCGGCGCGTTGCGCGCACGACGTCCAGATCTTGTGTCCGTTGACGCGCCAGCCGCCGTCGACCTTGACCGCCCGGGTGATCAGGGACGCCAGGTCCGAACCGGCCCCGGGTTCGCTGAAGAGCTGGCACCAAGCCAGCTCACCGCGTTGCGTCGGCGGAATCAGCTGCTGGCGCAGGGCATCCGGCGCTGCCCGCAGGAGCGACGGCAGGATCCATTCGGCGATGCCCAACGACGGCCGTATCAGGCCGGGGCGGTTGGCGAATTCCTCGACGATGATGAGCTGCTGCAACGGGGTGGCGTCGATACCCCACGGCGCCGGCCAGTGCGGCGCGATGAGCCCGGCTTCGGCGATCAGGGTTCGCTGCGGACCTGTTTCGAAGTGCGGGTAGTCGCCTTGCCGTCCGGGTCCGTCGTTGCGCAGGAGACTCGCAGCGTCGAGTGTCGCGGCGATCTCCGCCCGGAACTCGGCTTCGGCGCCGCCGAGATCGACGGTGAAATCCCGCTGCTGCGTGGTGGTGAGCTCGCCGAGGCGCCGTGCCCAACCGGTGGCGGCGCCGATCGATGCGGCGATGCTGGTGGCGCGGCGCCAGTACAGGTGCAGGTCGTGTTCCCAGGTGAAGCCGATGGCGCCGAACATCGTCAGCGTGTCCAGGACGGCGTCCGGGCACGGCGCGATGGCGGTCAGCGCCGCAGCGGCGGCCGCCATCTCGTGCTGGTCGGAGTCGTCGGAGGCTGCGCGTACGGCGTCCCAGGCGGCGGCGCTGGCCAGTTCGCTGTTCACCAACAGCATGGCCGCTTGGTGTTGCAGCGCCTGGAATGTCCCGATCGGCTTGCCGAACTGTTCGCGGGTGTGCAGATGTTGGGTGGCCGCCTCGACGCACCATCCGGCGATTCCTGCGGATACCGCCGCGGCGAGCCCGACGGTGAGCCATTCGGCACGGCCGGGGTCGATACCGGTCATGACGTCGGCCGCCGCCGCGGGGTAGCCGGTAAACGTGATCGTTCCCACGTCGGTGAGCAGATCGGTACCCGCGGCCGGCCGGACCGCCACTTCCGGTCGGGACATGTCCACGGCCAGCCAGATCGCCGCACCGTCGGTGAGCTCGGCGCAGACCAGCGCGAGCCGCGCCGAGCAGGCGCCCGAGATCAGTTCGGCGGCACCGTCGATGAGCCATCCGTCGCCGATCGGATGTGCGGTGAGCTTCGCGTACTGCGGCAGGAGCACGGTCGCCGGCGTACCCGATGACAAGGCGCCCAGAAACACCTCGCGGGCAGGTGTCGCATCGGCGAGCAGCCCGACCGCTCCCGCGGTGACCGTCGCCAGCAGCGGCCCCGGCAGGGACGCTTTTCCGGCGGCCTCCAGAACGCCGGCGGCGTCCAGCAGACCTCCGCCCTGCCCGCCGCACGATTCGGGCAGGTGGATGGCGTGAAAGCCGTTGGCCACCAGCTCCGGCCACCATCCCGGCAGCTCCCCCGCCGCCAGCGAGTCGAACGCCTTGCGGGCGTCGGCGATCGGTGCGTGCCGGGCGGCGAAGCGTCGCAGTGATTCGCCGAGTTCCCGCTGCTCGACGGTGAGTGCCACGCTCACGAGCTCTCCTGGTTCTTGGTGCGCCGCCTGCTGCGGAAGAAACCGGCGGCTTCGGCCAGTGCCTCAGTGGCCGGCCGGGGCTCCCACCCGAGTTCCCGGACGGCCTTGTCGTGACTCATCGGCGACATGATGTGCATCAGCCGTATCGACAGCGGGGTGAGTGCGGTTTCGCGCCGCCGCCGCCGCGCCGCGAACTGGGCGAGATGTCCCAGTGCCGACATCACCGCGACCGGCACGCCCCACCTCGGTGGCTCGACATCGACCGCGGCGCATGCCGCCCGGTAGATGTCGCGAGCGCTCATGAACCGTTCGGAGACGATGTAGCGTTGGCCCGGCCTGCCGCGTTGCCCGGCCAAAATCAGGGCGCGCGCCGCATCATCGACACCGACGACCTCGGCTTGCGCACCGGAGATGTAGAAGGGCAGCTTCCCGCGGACGGCAGCGGCGACCAGCCCGCCGTGCGGGGTGGGCTGCCAATCGCCGGAGCCGTAGGTGTTGGCGACGCACATCGCCACCGCAGGCAGGCCCTTGTCCCGGTGGTAGTCCAGCACCAGATTCTCGGCCTCGACCCGGCTTCGGATGTAGTCCCCGCCGGAGTCGAGCCAGTTGTGGGCGGTGCGCTCGTCGGCCAGACCGTGATCGACGCGCCCGATGGTTCCGATCGAACTGGTGAACACGAACCGGTCCAGTGCCGCGCCGGCCGCAACGTCGAGGACATGGCGCAGAGCTTCGACGTTGGTGCGGTACAACGGTTCCGGATCGGTCAGCCATGCCCGCGCATCCACGACGCAGTAGTAGACGACATCGCATCCGTTCATCGCCGAGCGCACGGCGTCCTGGTCGAAGATGTCACCGCGCCGGACGTCGACATCGAGGCCGTCGATCGCGCGTGTTGAGCTGGTGGCGCGGATCAGGACCCGAACGTCTTCGCCGGCGTCGACGAGTTGCCGGGTGACATGCGAGCCGAGGAATCCGCTGGCCCCGATGACCAACTTCTTGTGAGTATCGGCATGATCGGTCATACCGGCTCTTTCCTTGCCGTCCAGAGTGATTCGATGCGCCGCGCGGTCTCCTGCACGACCGCTCCGAGATCACTGACCTCGGCCGGAGTCATCGTCGCGAACGGGGACGCGCCCACCGACATGGTGACCGTGCCATCCGTGTCGTGGATCGGTGCGGCCACGTTGGCGATCCGATGCTCGGCGCTGTCGAGCTCACCGGGCAGGTAGTCGACCACGGTCAGGTCGGCGAAGGCGCTGGCGAGCCGCGAGGTGATCTCGTCGGGCTCGCCCTCGGCGGCCAGCGCCTGCAGCGCCGAATACACCCGGACGTACTCGCGGCTGAGCCGTTCGACCGCGTAGCCGCGAGCGCGCACTTCATCGAGCACCGCGGCCAGTCGCCGGCGCAGCCGCGGCGACGGAGCCCCCAAGCCGCTCAACCATTCCTTCTTGAGCTGATCGCTCGCTTCGGCGACGAACTCCCGGCAGAACGGGGCCACTATCGGCATTCGGAAGCCGACGCTGACGTGCGGCGCGGCAAGGGATTCACCGACCGCATCGGTGACCACCACCGTCGGTCCCTGCCGCGCGCCCAGGATGACCTGCATGCCGACATCGTCGGAGAGCCGTTGCAGCTCCGGTCGGAACGCCTGCTTGTTGACCGGCCGGGTCAGTGCGGCCAGTGCCGGCCCCCACGAGTAGCCGCTCGAGCGCCGGTCGCGCACGATCCACTGCCGGGCGGCCAGGGTGGTGACGATCGCGTGACACGTGCCGTGGCTGATGTGCAGTATCCGCGCGATCTCCGACAGCGAGAAGCCGCGTTCGGGGTCTGATGCCAGCAGCTCCAGGATCCTGATCACGCGCTCGGTCGGCGGCGACGACACGGGCCGGCCGGACTCGCCGGCATTTGCGGTCATATCAAGCGTTTTCGGCAGCCACCCGGGCGCGTTCACGCACCGAGGCGACCACGCCGCCGTCATTGAGGATGTCGGTGCCGGTGAGATAGCCGGCAGCATCGCTGACACAGAACGCGAGCAGCGCCGCCATCTCTTCGGGTTTGCCCCAGCGCGGGACGGCGGCGTCGACGACCAGCGCCCCGGCACCGGCTTGTTCCTCCAGCCGGCCCATTTCGGTGTCGGTCGACCCGGGCGAGACCGAGACGATGCGCAAACCGCGGCCGTTGAACCGTTCAGCCTGCGAACTGCTGTACCAGCGGACGAATGCCTTGCTCACGGCATAAGCGACACCCGAACGCACCTCTTGCGGCATCGGTTCGCAGACCGTCGCCATGGCCGCCAGGAAGGCGCCGGCGTCACCGAGGGCAAGCGGGAACTGCCCGACCGGGATCAGCTCCTCGGGCAGCAGATGCGCGGCCATCGATGCCACATTGACGATCGCCGAGCCCTGCCCGGCCGCACCATAAAAGGCCTCATTGACGTTGAGCGTGCCGATTGCGTTGGTCCGCATGACATAGTCGGCGTCACCCATGCTCGGGCTGACCCCCGCGGCGTGGATCACCGAGGCGACCGGCCCGATGGCGGCCGCGGTGTCGAACAGCTCGGCGACAGCCCGGCGGTCGGTGACGTCGCAGTTGACCACCGATGCCGCGATGCCTAGCGCTTCAAGGGTTTTCGCCGCGGTATCCAGCCGGTCCTGCCGAACATCGCACAGCACCAGCGACTGCTCGCGACCGACGATCTTCGCCGTGGCCAGGCCTATGCCGCCCGCACCACCGGTGATCACCGACACCATCGACATGGCTCCCTCACTTCCCCATGGTGGCGTTGATCGCCTGTGCCATGAATGCGACCGACTCGTTGCGGCCCAGCGAGGCCAACAGCTGCGCCGCACCGGCGACCCGGGCGCCGACGTCCGCCGTCACATTGTCGAAGGATACGTCGACTATTCGACGCATACAAGATCAACAGCCGACGGCGAACCGGTAGGCTCGGCACACCTCCGAAAGCCGCTCGTCAGCCAGTCGGACGATACGACTCGTGAACCTCGAACGGCCCAACGTGAATACGTTGTCGAAGTTGACCGCGCATTGTCGCGGTAGCCCGTCTGCCCGGTCCAGGGCAACCTCAGTGGGGATATTGCGGACCGTTGTCGTCACCGGCGCGACCAGCAGTGACGTCAGACGCGAAGTGAAGCGCTGTCTGGTCAAGACGAGAACGGGACGAATCTTGTCGCCTGGCACGTCGGCCCACCACACCTCGCCCCGGTTGATGACCGGTCCGCCTACTCCTCCCATGGCACCGCACTCAGGTCGACCGGGACCTCACCCGGCAGTTCGTCGTCGCGGTTCGCCTCAAGCCATCGCTTCTCAAGCTCGCGTTCGATGAGTGCGCCGAGCGCATCTTCGAGCAGTTGGGAGACGTTTGAGGTACCGGTAACCGCCTGAGCCTGCCGCAAACGCTCGGGTGTCAGCGTCGCCGAGACCTTGGTTTTCGCTGCCATGAAAATGATCCTACTAATTATCCTCCAAATGTGCCGACATCTTTTCCCGACACTCGCGAGACCCCTATGCTTTCGCCAGCTGCTTCTCGGCGTACCGGCGCGCCCACTCGGCACGCGGCCGGATGGACACGTCGACGTCGGTCGCGGTGGCCCGCAACGCCCCCACCGTCGCCTGTTCGCGCGAGGTGTGGGCGAACGGGTCCCAGCCGAAGAACCGGCAGGAGTTCTCCCAGGTGATCTTGTTGATGTCGGAGTCACTGGCGCCGGCGGCGTTCAGTTCGGCGAGCACCTGCTCGGGAGCGTCCGGCCAGAAGCAGTCCGAGTGCGGGTAGTCGCATTCCCAGGCGATGATGTCGATACCGATGTCGTGACGCAGTTTCAGCGACGTCTTGTCGGTGACGTAGCAGGCCAGCGAGTGCTCACGGAACACCTCGGACGGCAGCTTGTCGCCGAAGTCGCGGCGCAGCCACTTCTGGTTGGTGTAGTGCCGGTCGCTGCGATCCAGGTAGAACGGGATCCAGCCGATGCCGCCCTCGGAGAACGCGAACTTCAGGTCCGGATAGTTGCGCATCGCCGGACCCCACAGCAGGTCCTGGGCGCACATCGCCGAGATCTGGGTGGCCAGGATGATCAGGTTGTCGATCGGGGCGTCCGGCGCCATGCTGATCGCCCCGAAGCCGGTGCCGATGTGCAGGCACATCACCACGTTGCACTCCGACAGCGTGGTGAACACCGGTCCCCAGTACTCCTCGTCGTGGTAGCTGGGCAGCCCCTCCAGGTGCGGCAGCTCGGGCATCGTGACCGCCCGGCAGCCCTTGGCGGCCACCCGGCGGATCTCGGCGCACATCGCCTCGGGGTTCCAGGTCGGCAGGATCGCGATCGGGATGAAGCGGCCCGGGTAGGAGCCCGCCCACTCATCGATGTGCCAATCGTTGTAGGCCGACACCATCACCAGCGTGACGTTCTCGCGGGTCATGTTGAGATGCCTCGCGGAGAACCCGGTGAAGGTCGGGAAGCACATCGAGGCCAGGATGCCGTTGCGGCTCATGTCACGGACCCGTTCGTGCACGTCGTAGACGCCGGGGCGCATCTCGGCGAAGCCGGCGGGGTCGCGGCCCCACTCCTCGGCGGGCCAGGAGACCACCGCGTTGAGCCCGCTGACGCCTTGCGGGCGGCCCTGATACATCCACTGGTCGACACCGTGAGAGTCGGTGACGACGATGGGCGCTTCGTCCTTGTATTTGGCCGGCACGTGGCGCAGGAACATGTCGGGCGGCTCCACCACGTGGTCGTCGATGCTGACCAGGATCAAGTCGTCGGTATTCATGTCTCTACTAGTACCCTGGAAAACCGTGACCGTCTCCGCGCGTTCGGCCATAGACTTTGCAGAACCGGCCAACATCGATCTGCGCCGGGGCGGTCGCGCCCGCGCCGGCAGCTATCTCTACGAGGGGCAGCATCTGGTCACCGGGTGGCACTCCCATGAGATGCACCAGATCGAGTACGCCGTCGGCGGGGTGGTGGAAGTCGAGACCGCCGCGGCGCACTATCTGTTGCCGCCGCAGCAGGCGGCCTGGATTCCGGCCGGGCTGGAGCATCAGGCCGTCATGCGCCCGGAGGTGCGCACCGTGGCGGTGATGTTCGACCCCGAACTGGTGGCGCATGCCGGTGACCGCGCCCGCATCCTGACCGTCTCGCCGCTGATCCGGGAGATGATGCTGTACTCACTGCGCTGGCCGATCGAGCGATCCGACGGCGACACCGTCTCCGACGACTTCTTCCGCACGCTGGGTCATCTGGTCTCCGCAGCACTCGACCATGAGGCCCCGCTGAGCCTACCGGTGTCCGATCACCCGATCGTGGGCCCGGCGATGGTCTACACCAAGGCGCACCTGTCGTCGGTGACGGCAGCCGACGTCGGTCGCGCGGTCGCGGTCTCCGAGCGCACGCTGCGCCGGCAGTTCGAAGCGGTGACCGGGATGTCGTGGCGGACGTATCTGCTGCACGCGCGGATGCTGCAGGCGATGGCGCTGTTGGCGGCCCCGGATCAGGGGGTGCAGCAGACGGCGACGGCCGTCGGGTTCGACAGCCTGTCGGCGTTCACCCGGGCGTTCACCAGGTTCGCCGGCGAAGCCCCGTCGCGCTACCACCGCCGGATCACGACGGCTTGACCACGCGGCGAATGGGCCGCATCGTCGAGTGACGAAGTCTACTGAATCACCGTATCCTGCAACCCAACTGATCCACACCTACCCAAAGGGATGAGCGTATGACGGACTGGCGTGCCGAAGGTCTTCGAGTTTTCCGGGAGATGCTGCCGGGGGTACTGCCCGACGGCGACGTCGATTTCCACCACGGGTTCGCGCCGGAACTCATGGATATCGGCGTCGAAGGTGTCTTCGGCCGGCTCTGGTCACGCGAAGGCCTCGCACGCCGGGACCGCAGTCTGCTCACGCTGGGCATGCTGATAGCGCTGGGCGCCGAAGAGGAACTCGAGTCGCACTTCCGGATCGCCGAGCAGAATGGCCTGACCCGCGGCGAACTGGCCGAAGTGGTCTATCACACCACCGGTTACGTCGGCTTCCCCGCTGCCAACTCGGCCCGGCAGGCAGCGACACGCGCCTTCGCCAAGCGGGCCGACGAGGGCGACACCGCCGTCACTTGACCAGCGGCGGCGAATAATTCGGCTTGCCCAGCCCGAGCACGTACTCGGCGATCATGTTCCGGAACACCTCCAGGGTGCCGCCGTAGATGCCGACCAGCGGAGCGAACCGGTAGACGTAATCGGACGCACCGTCGTCGATGGCGCCGTCGGTGCCGATCGGCAGCGCCGATGCGCTGCCGAGCAGGTCCATCAGATCCGGTGACACGTCGCGCATCGTCTGCGCGAGCGCGACCCGGCCGAAGATGGACGGGGCCGACAGGGACGCCTCCACCCGCGCTGCGGCCCGACCGAGTCGGTAGGCCACCGAACGATCGTCGATGCGTCCCGACCGCCCCACGACCGCGCCGGCTTTGTCGACGGCCTCGGCCATGAAGCCGGCCTGGTGCATCATGATCGACACATCCTGTAGCCCGTCGGGATCGGCGTCCACGGCACCGTGTTCGACGTTGAGCGGTTCGCGCAGCACCGTCCAGCCGCCGTTGACTTCCCCCAGCCGGTATTTGTCGTCGACGCGGACATCGCTGTAGTAGACGATGTTGGTGCGATCGCCGTCGACGGTGCGCAGGCCCTGAATTTCGATACCCGGGGAGTCCAGTGGCACCAGGAACATGGTCAGGCTCTTGTGCTTTCGCGCCTCCGGGTCGGTGTTGGTGATCAAGAAAACGTACTGGCAGTTGTGGGCGCCGGTGGTGAACATCTTGGAGCCGTTGACCACCCAGCTCGACCCGTCCCGGACCGCGCGGGTTTTGCAGGTCGCGACGTCGGAGCCGCCTTCGGGTTCGGTGTAGCCCAGGCAGAGCCGGATGTGGCCGCTGAAGACGCCGGGCAGGATCTCGTCGCACAGCTCCGGCGAACCGAACGACGCCACCGAGCGCGCCACCATCGCGGTGGTCCCCCAGGTCACCCAGGGCACGTGTGCGCGGCGCTTCTCCAGTTCCCAGATGCGTCGCCGCACCCGGGAGAAGCCGCCGTCGGCCTCGGTCTTCCATTCCTTTTCCAGGTAGCCGGCGGCGCCCAGCGCCAGGTGCACGCCTTCGTCGAAGTTGTCACCGGTCTCGCGGTCGCGGCGCTTGACGTCCTCGGTGACGTGGGTAGCGAGGAAGGCGCGTGCCTCTTCGAGGAAGGCAAGGTCGTCGTCGGTCAGTTGGGGTCGTGAGAAGTCCATGATGTTCGGTGTCCTATTCGGCTGCGCGGGCGGCGGTTTCGCGGGCGGCGGTTTCGCGGGCGGCGACGAACTCGGCGATGCGGCATGCGCTGGCACCCGGGTCGCCGCCGGCCAATGGCCAGCCGCGCGCCCGCACCAGATATGCCGTGGCCGCGGCCTCCGCCGAGACCCCGAGACCACCTTGGATGTGCACCGCCATGGTGGCGGCCTTGGCGGCTTCCTCGGCCATGAACACGAACGCCGAGGCGGCCAGCTCCGGCCGCTCATCGGGCTCGTTGTCCATGAACCATCCGGCGCGGTAGGCCAGATTGCGCCCGCTGGCAACGGTGATGGCCATGTTCGCCAGCGGGTGTGAGATCGCCTGCAGGGTCCCGATCGGCACCCCGAGCGTGTAGCGGGTCTTGGCGAACTCCGCGGCGATCATCATGGTCTGCTCCACCATCCCGACCAGCGCGGCGGCAGTCAGCAGCCGCCATTCATCCAGCGCCCGCTGGTATTCCGCGGCGGCTTGGACACCTTCGGCCAGCACGGTCCGGGCGTCGGCAGTGTCCGGGTCGATCCAGGCCATCGGCAGCCGGCCGATGTTGTCGACGGTCGCCGGCCGGGTATCGAAGACCAGGCGGACGATCTGGTCACCATCGCGGACGATGATCTCGTCGGCGATCGAACCGGTGGGCAGCAGACGCGGCCCCACAGCGCTGTCCTGATGCGGGTCGAACGCGACCAAGCGTGTCCCGGTGACGATGTCGCCGTGCGACAGCGCGCCGAGTCGTTCCAGTAGCCGTGCGGCGCAGACATGGTCGATCCACGGCACCGGGGCCAGCGCCCGGCCGATCTCCTCGGCGACCAGGGTGAGGTCCACCAGGGTCGCGCCGTCGCCACCGACCGACTCCGGCAGCGCCATGGTGGTGGCGCCCATCGCGCACAGCCGCTCCCACAGATTCTTGTCGAAGCCGGATTCCTCGGCGGCACGCACGGTTTCGATATCGCAGTGGGTGGTGAAGAACTGCTTGTAGGCGGCCTGCAGCGCCTGGTGATCCTCGGTCAGGCTGTAGTCCAGCCTGCGCAGCTCGAAACGGTCCATATCAGCTCTCCTGTTCGGGGGCGCGTAGATCGGCGAAAAAGAAGTCCGCAGCATTGCGGTACAGGTACTTGTCCATCACCTCGGGGGGCAGGTCCAGTGCGAGTGCTTCGGGCACCACGCGGTTCATCCGCAGCACCGGCCAGTCGGAGGCAAAGATGATCTTGTCGGCGCCCCGGGTGCGCAGGTAGTGCAGCAGGGCTTCCGGCAACCGTTTCGGCGACCATGCCGAGGTCATCAGCCGCAGGTTGCGGTATTTGATCAGCATCCGGATGGCAACGTCCCACCAGGGGTCGGCGCCGTGGATCATGCACAGCCGCAGCTCCGGGAAGCGCACGCAGACCCGGTCCAGGTGGATCGGATGCTGCACCTCACCGGGGATGGGCGGTCCCGGAATGCCGGTGTTGACACATAGCGGCAGGTCCAGTTCGGCGCACTTGGCGTACAGCGGGTAGTAGACGGCGTCACTGGGCGGGTATTGGCCATCGCCCCAGAAGCTGGGCCCCACCACGGCGTAGGCGACCGGCAGGTCCTTGACGACGGCACTGAGTTCGCGCAGCGACGGCACCGGCCGCAGCAGATTCGCCCCGCCCATCGCCAGGGCGAAACGATCCGGCCTGTCCGCCACGAACTTTCGCGCGGTCACCGACGGCTTGGCCAGGTTGTCCATCAGCACGGCCTTGGCGACACCGTTGGCGTCCATCTCGTCGAGCAGCGCCGACATGTCGACCGGATCGAACATCGACGCCGGCCCCTTGAAGTACTCGTCGCGCGTCTTGCGCATCCAGGCCGGCTGCTCGCTCTCGCCGAAGTGCACATTGACCAGGCAGTCGATTGCTCTCATGCTGACTCCCTCATGATGGGGCGGACGCCTCCTGACTCACTTGGCGTTTCGCCCAGCGGTAGTCGGCCTTGCCGTTACCCAGTCGGCGCACCTGTGCGACGACGATGAACTCCTTGGGCACCTTGAATCCGGCCAGCACCGATCTGCACTCTGCGGCCAGCAGGTCAATATCGGCGTCCGACTGCAGTGCCACCAGCGCAACGAGTTCTTCGCCCCACCGGTCGCTGGGACGTCCCACCACCAGCGCGTCGGCGACCCCGGGGTGGGCGCGCAGCACTTCTTCGACCTCCTCGACGAATACCTTCTCCCCGCCGGTGTTGACCACCAGTGCATCGCGACCGAGGAAACGCAGGGTTCCGTCTTCCTCGATCGAGGCCCGGTCTCCGGAGATCACCACCCGTTGACCGTCGACCTCGCAGAAGGTGCGTCGGGTCGCGTCGGCGTCATCGAAGTAGCCGAGCGGGATCCGGCCGGTCCGCACCACCCAGCCGACCTCGGGATCACCTGGCTGCAGGAACCGGGTACGGTCCTGCGAAACCACCGATCCCCCGGTCCGCAACTCGAAGGTGTCGCGCCGCGCGTCACGCTGACTGCGCCCGAAGCCCATGTTCCCGGTCTCCGATGACCCGTACCCATTGATCAGGGTGATCTGCGGAAGGTATTCCAGCAGTGCCGCCTGATATTTCGGATTCGTTGCCGCGCCGCCGGTTCCGATCGAGTGCAGCGACGATAGGTCGTAATCCGAGCGGCCCAGTTCGGCGACAAGTGGTGCGGCGTAGGCGTCGCCGACCATGGTCATCAAGCCGACCTTCTCCCGCTCGACGGTTTCCAATACCGCACGGGGGTCGAACTTGGTGCGGGTGTCGTTGAGGATCACCGTCTGCCCGCTCAAAATCGCCGAGAACGCCGTCCACAGACCCGCGGCGTGCATCAGCGGCGACAGCGCGAACCACGGCGGGCCGGCGTACTGCACTTTCTGGTGGATTTCCGCGGCCGACGCATGGTCGTCGCCGACCATCGACGAGACGTAGATGTCGCTTTGGCGCCACAGCACACCTTTCGGGCTGCCGGTGGTCCCCCCGGTGCAGATCATCAGCACGTCGTCCGGGGACGGCGCGATCTGCTGATCGGTATCGCCTTGCGCCAGCGCATCATCCAGCGATGTCGCGTCCAGGATCGGCGCGTCGGCCGCGCCGTCGTCGATGCGGATCAGCAGGTCGGCCCCGCAATCCCGCAGCGTGTCGGCGAATTTCGCCTCCAGGCTCGCATGGAAGATGACCGCACGGGGCCGCAAGTAGTCCAGCAGCTCGCCCGCTTCGACCGGGGTGTAGTAGTGATTGACGTTGACCGGAACGGTCCGCGCCTTGAGGCAGCCGACCACCATGTCGGGGTACAGGTCGTTGTGCATGAGCAGCGCGACCCGGTCCTGGCCGCACTCCCAGTTCGCCAGCTCCGCACGCTCTCGCCGGACGCCCAGCCCGCGGCCGGCCAAGAAGTTGGCCAGCCGGCGGGTGCGCTCGGCACTCTGCGCAAACGTGCTACGCCGGGTGCCGCATACCGTCATCTCACGATCGGGCACGACCTCCGCGATCGCGTCAACGACGCCGCCGATCGTCCATTCGCCCACCGTCAGACCGAAGCTGCCAGGTGGGCGGCGCCTGGTGCAGTACGATTCGGATCACCCAGCAGGGTCAATGCGTTGTCCCGCATCACCATTCGGGTATCTTCCACGCTGAACTCAGGGAACTGCGGGATGTCGGCGGTGAAGGTGGTCGGGTCGGCCAGGCCCTCACCGTGCGGCCAGTCGGAACCGAACAGGATCTTGTCGACGCCGATGGTGTCGGCTAGCAGCTTCACGTCATCCTCGTAGTAGGGGGCAATCCAGACGTTGTTGCGCAGCTGCTCGATCGGATCTTCCTTATAGTGGTACGGCGCATTGTTGGCCGACTTCTTCAACCGCTTGATCAGCCGGTAAACGAAGTACGAGCCGTTCTCGATGCTGGCCACCTTGAGCTTGGGGTGACGGGTGAACACCTGGTGCACGATCATCGAGGCGATGGTGTCGTGGATCGCGCGATCGTCCATGATCACCATGTCCAGCGGGTCGCGCTTGCCGAATCCCTTGAACACACCGCTGCCGCCCCACAACGCAGGGATCGCCATGTAACCGGAGTCGGACAGGTGGAAGACGACTGCGACGCCCGCCTCGGCAAGGCGCGCCCACACCGGGTCGTGCACCGGGTCACCGAGGGACCGGGCCCGAACCTCGCCGGGCACCGGCGCCGGACGCACACACACCAGCTTGGCACCGCGGCTGATCACGAATTCGACTTCGTCGACGGCCTTCTCGGGGTCGGCCAGCGAGATGATCGGTGCGGATATCAGACGGCCGTCGGGACGGTCGAAGCCCCAGTCCTCGTCGAGCCAAAGGTTGAACGCGTGTACCGACGCCATGGTGGCGGGGATATCGTGCTTGAGTCCCTCCTCCACACCACAGGCGAAGGTCGGCAGCATGAACACCGTCTCCAGCCGCTGCCGGTCGAGCACCTGCACGCGGGCGTCGCGGTTCTGGTATTCGGGATGCTCGGAGAGCCGGTCGAGCTTCATCAACGACGCCGGGTCCACACCTTCGGGGATCTCGCCGCGGAACAGCAGATCGAGGCAGCCGGGTTCGATGATCGGGTCGAAGCTCGGGTTCGGGATGAAGTGGTTGACGACCCCGCCGAACACCGCCAGGGTGCGATTGCCGTCCTGCAGCATCTGGACACCGCGGCTGCGGAATTCCTTGGGCAGGTGCCGAGTGAAGGCGTCCAGCGGCTCGTAGTAGTGGTTGTCGACGTCAACGGCCAAGTACGGGAGCCGTTCAGGTGTGGCAGTCATGTACTCAACCTTTCTGCATGAGAGGCGGGAAGTTCGGCGGGCGTTTCTCGAAGAAACTCGTGATGCCCTCGATGAGGTCGGGCCGCTGCAGCGACTCGTACATCAGCGTCTCGGCGCGCGCGCTCACCGCCGCGACGTCGTCGAGCGCATCGCGGTAGGCCTGTGCTTTAATCACCGCCAGCGATGCCGGTGAGCAGTTCGCGGCGATGTCTCGCGCGTAGTCCATGGCGCGTTCCAGCAGCCGGTCGCCCGCGACGACGTGGTTGACCAGGCCGAGTTCGCGGGCCTCCTCGGCGAGAAATGTCCGACCGCTCAGCAGCAGATCCATCGCCGCCCCCCAGCCGGCCAGTCGAGGCAGGATCCAGGTGATGCCGTGTTCGGCGATCAGGCCGCGTCGGGTGAACGCAGTGGCGAACTTGGCTCCGGCAGCGGCGAATCGGACATCACACATCAGCGCGTGGGTGAGCCCGATACCGACGCAGGCGCCGTTGATCGCCGCGATGACCGGCTTGCGCAGTTCGGTCAGGAAGTAAGCCGGCCGGTCCCCGACCAGTTGGGCGACATCGGTCTTTGAGCTGTCGCCCCCATCCTCCTCGAGGCTCGTGGTGGGCCCCAGGCTCGCGCCGGCACAGAACCCGCGGCCGGTGCCGGTCAGCACGATCGCCCGCACGTCGGGGTCCGCCTCGGCGCGGTCGATCGCCGCGTACAGGCCCGCTGCGGTGTCCGCGCCCCAGGAGTTGAGCCGCTGCGGCCGGTTGAAGGTGAGCACCGCGACGCCGTCTCGCGCCTCGTAGCGAACCGCGGCGCCTGCGTCAACGAGCGTGCCGTCGTCGGCAGCGGCCATCGATCCCGCACCTCCGCACCTTGGGAATCCTTCGGAATGATTCTTACTGTATACCTTTCGGTAGCGCATTCCGCAACCCACGCCGATCCTGGCGCGAACTGTCATGTCAGCAGGTCAGGGCTGGTTTCGGGCGCTCCGATCAGAGGAAATCCGAGCCGCCGTCGACGTTGACGTTGGCCCCGGTCATGTACGAGTTGCGGCGCGAGGCCAGAAAGGCCGCCACCGCGCCCACTTCGTCCGGCAGGCCGGCCCGTGGCAGGTGCGCCGGATGACCGAAATGCTCGGTGATGGCGCCCATCAGCCGGTAGGGGTCATCACCGTCCACCCCGATCGAGCGGGCCCAGCCAGTCAGCGCCTCGGAGGCGACACTGCCCGGGGAGACCACGTTGACCAGGATCTCATCGGGGGCCAGCAGCAGCGACAGGTTCTTCGAGACACTGTTGACCATTGCCTTAGCCGCGGTGTAGGCGGCCAGCACGGTGCTTTGGCGCTGTGTGGATTGTGCCGAGAAATTCACGATCCGGGCCCATTGCGCGTTGCGCAGCAACGGCAATGCCGCCCGCACGGCGTGAACCATCCCCATCGCGCCCTGGTCGATGGCCCGGCGCCACTGCTCGTCGGTGAGCTCGTCGAAGCTGCCCTGCACATCGGGTCCGGCGGTGTTGATCAGGATGTTGAGTTCGCCGCCCCAACGCTCACCGAGCTCGGCGAAGACCTGCTCAATGCGCTGTTCGTCGCAGGCGTCGGCGACCAACCCGAGCGCGTCTGGGCTGCCGCGCCGGGCCAGGTCGTCGGTCGCGCGGTCAAGGTCGGCGGCCGTGCGCGCCACGACAGCGACGCGCGCGCCGTCGTCGGCCAAGCAGCGGGCGGTGGCCAACCCCATGCCGCGGCCGCCGCCGACGACGACGGCGCGCGCGTCGCGCAAGCCCAGATCCACGACTACCCGCCGGGATCAGGCGCCGGTCCAGTTGGGGGCGCGCTTCTCGGCGAACGCGATGGCGCCTTCTTTGGCGTCCTTGGAGGCGAACACCGGCGCGATCAGCTCGCCCTGCTTGGCCCACATCTCGTCCTGGGACCAGCCGGCGGCCTTCACCATGATCTCCTTGGTTACCGCCACCGCGAGCGGACCGTTCGCGGTGATCCGCTCGGCCAACTCGATCGCCCCGTTCAGCGCCTCGCCCGGCTCGGTCAGCACGTTGACGAAACCCCATTGGGCGCCCTCGTCGGCGGTGAAACTCTCCCCGGTCAAAGCCAACTCCAGCGCCTTCTGGTAAGGGATGCGGTGCGGCAACCGCAGCAGACCGCCACCGGCGGCCACCAGACCTCTTTTGACTTCCGGGATACCGAATTTCGCCCCCTTGGCGGCCACCACCAGGTCGGTGGCCAGCACCAGCTCGGTGCCACCGGCCACCGCGTGACCCTCGACCGCGGAGATGATCGGCTTGCGGGGCGGGCGTTCGGTGAAGCCCAGACCCCGGCCCGGTACATACGCCAGTTCGCCGGCTGCAAACGCCTTGAGGTCCATACCCGCGCAGAAGTTGCCGCCGGCGCCGGTCAGCACCGCCACCGATAGTTCCGGGGTGCCGTCGAGTTCGTCGCAGGCGGCGGCCAGGCCTTCGGCGACCGCCTTGTTGGCCGCATTGCGGGCCTCCGGACGATTGATTGTGATGATGAGGGTTCGTCCACGACGTTCGCTGAGCACTGCTTCTGACACCGGCCACCCCTACACGCGTTGCGACAATTTATATCAAAATGCTTACCATATGCTTTACGGTAAGAGAAGCTCGATGCCCGGTGACGACGAGGGCACAGGTAGGTTTGACGACTAGGTTTGACGGCGAAGAATCCGGCCTTGTCGACCAGAACTGGAGGTACCCGCAGTGGCCAAGCAGCCAGTCGCCGAGAAGCGGCAGCGGCGCGAACGCGGATCCATCAATCCCGACGACATCATCGACGGCGCGTTCGAGCTCGCCGAACAGATCGGGGTCGACAACCTGAGCATGCCGTTGCTCGGCAAGCATCTCGGCGTCGGGGTGACCAGCATCTACTGGTACTTCCGCAAAAAGGACGATCTGCTCAACGCGATGACCAGTCGGGCGCTGCGCCAGTACGTGTTCGCCACCCCGTACGTGCAGGCCAAGGATTGGCGTCAGACGTTGCGCAACCACGCCCACACCATGCGGACGACGTTCCTGGGCAACCCGATTCTGTGCGACCTCATCCTGATCCGGGCAGCGTTGAGCCCCAGAGCCGCGCAGCTCGGCGTCCAGGAGGTGGAGCGGGCGATCGCCGGGCTGGTGGAAGCCGGGCTGTCACCGCAGGACGCCTTCGACATCTACTCGGCGATCTCGCTGCACATCCGCGGATCGGTCGTGCTGCGGCGCCTCTACGAGAAGAACCGGGCATCGGATGCCGAAGGCCCATCCGACTTCGAGGAGGCGATGGTCATCGACCCCGAGGCCACCCCGTTGCTGGCGCAGACCACCCGGCAAGGGCACCGGATCGGCGCGGCCGATGACGCCAACTTCGACTACGGGCTCGACTGCATCCTTGACCAGGCCGAGCGATTGATCGAGCAGAACAGCAAGCCGGCGCGGCGTCGCACCGCGCCGGCTTCGGCTAAAGCCCGCTAGCGGCCGTCAGACCTCGATGACCACGGCGCCGCCCTGACCGCCGCCGGCACACATCGCCGCCACGCCGATACCGCCGCCGCGCCGGCGCAGCTCGTAGGCCAGGGTGGTCACCATCCGTGCGCCGGAGGCCGCGATCGGGTGACCGAGGCTGCAGCCACTGCCGGAGAAGTTCACCAGTTCCTCGTCGAGGCCGTACTCGCGGCACGCCGCGATCGGCACCGAGGCGAACGCCTCGTTGATCTCCCACAGCGCGACATCGCCGGGCCGCAGGCCCGCCCGCTGCAGCACCTTGCCGATCACCTTCACCGCGCCGAGTCCGGTGTCGCGCGGGGCCACACCGGCGGACGCCCACGCCTTCACCGTGCCCATGACGTCCAGGCCCTGGGCTTGCGCATAGCCGTCGTCGACGAGCGCCACCGCGGCCGCGGCATCGTTGGTGCCGCTGCTGTTACCGGCGGTGATCGAGAATCCCTCGATCTCGGGGTGCAGCACCTTCAGGCCGGCCAGCTTCTCCGGTGTGGTGTCGCGGCGGGGGTGCTCGTCCACGGTGAACTCGGTGACCGAGCCGTCGGGCAGTTGCACCTTCAGCGGCACGATCTCGTCGGCGAACTTGCCGGCGTCGATCGCGGCGATCGCCCGCTGGTGTGAACGGGCCGCCCACGCGTCCATCTCCTCGCGGGAGATGCCAACGGCTTGGGCGGTGTTCCAGCCCACCGTGATGGACATGTCGCGGGTGGGCGCATCCACGGTCTCGGGGTGGGTCGGCGGCATCCACGGCTCGGCGAAGCTGAGCTCCGGGCCGGGGATGCGCATCTTCATCACCGGCAGCATCGACAGGGTCTGCACACCCCCGGCGATCAGCACCCGCTCCATCCCGGATCCGATCTGCGCGGCGGCATTGCCGATGGCGGTCAGGCTGCCCGCACAGTGCCGGTTGACGGCTTGGCCGGGCACCGACTCCATCCCGCAGGCGGCGGCCGCGAAACGCGCCATATCGCCACCGCCGTAGTGGGACTCGGCGAAGATCATGTCGTCGATGTCCGCGACCGGGATACCGGCCCGGCGGATCACCTCGGGCACCACCGTGGTGATCAGCGTCTCCGCGGAGGTGTTGGCCAGTGTTCCCTTGAATGAGCGTCCGATGGCTGTGCGAACGGCGCCGACGATGACAGGTGTGGACATTCTTCGAACCTTACATTGTTGATTGTTTCTGTAAAGCTACCGGTTTGCGGCGGCAGGCGCCGCCCGGGGCCGGATCACGGTTCCGGCACGTGGAAATGCTCATCACGCAGCCGGAACGCCTCCTTGGTGCCGTGCTGCGCCCGGGTCTTGACGAAGTTGAACTCGCCCGGTGCGAACTGCAGGTTGGTGCCGTAGGCGTGGAACAGGTAGCTGGCCACCTCTTCGCCCTGGTAGGCCTGGCTCTGCTCGACCAGCCGGAAGGCCTCCTTCGCGATCACCACCCCGTCGGCGGGCATCTTGGCCGCCTTGCTCGCCCAATAGCGTGCTCGCGCCGAAACCGCCGAGGGGTCACAGGTCTCGGTGAAGACGCCGAGGTGTTCGACCGCGCCCGCCTCGATGATGTCCCCGGTCAACAACAGTCGCCGTGCCAGCACCGGACCCAGCCGATGGAAGAACATGTGCAGGCTGCCCAGCGCCGGACCGAGGAAGCGGGTGGCGGGCATGCCGATCTTGGTGTCGCGCGCGATCACCGAGATATCGGTCATCAGCGCCATCTCGAAACCGCCCCCCAGCGCGTAGCCGCTGATCTCGCCCACAGTGACCTTCGGAAAGCCCATCAGGTTGTGGTAGAAGCCGAACGAGCGGCGGTCGACGGCGAGGCGGCGACGCTGGCTGGGCCGGCTCTTGGCCGGCGGCTGCTCGCCCCGCTCGCCGTACCAGCCGTAGGCGTTGTTCATGTCGGCTCCGGTACTGAACACGCCGTCGGCACCTCGGAGCAGCACCACCACGACGTCATCGTCGTCGGCGACCCGGTCCAGGAAGCGGGCGATCGCATCCCGCATCGCGGCATCGTAGGAATTGCGCCGGCCGGGGTTGTTCAACGTGATGGTGGCGATCCGCCCGTCGGGGTCGACGTCGAAGAGCACCCGGTCGTCGCTGCCATCGCTCATCGCTGCGTCTCCTTGCCCGGCCGCCGGCGGCCGAATCGATTGGCGCTCACCTTCTCCGGCGGCATCGCCGCGGTGGAGACCTCGCCGGTGCACAGCAGCTCGCCGCCAAGGGTCAGTCGCGCGGTGGACGTGATCCCACGCCCGGTCTCGGTTCGCGCGATGTCGAACTCCAACTCGGTGAGGATGGGCGTCGGGCGGCGGTAGGCGACCAGCAGCGACCGGGTGCGGCCGGCCAACCCCGCCGCGCAGCTCTGGTGCTGGGTGACGCAATCGAAGAACACGCCCAGAAACCCGCCGTGCACCAGCCCCGGAGGCCCTTCGTAGGCCAGCGGGAACGTGACTCGTCCCGACGCCGTGTCGGTGTCGAGCAGGTCGAACCGGTACTCCGGAAAGCACGGGTTGAACGCCCCGACGTCAAAGGCGTGGTTGAGGTAGACCCGGCCGCGGTCGTCGGATTCGAGGCGGGGCGTCGCGTCCGCCCGGACGACCCCACCCAGTTGTCGCTCCCAGTCGGCGAATCGCGCCAGCATGTCGTCGACCACCGGGTGCGGATGCTCCAGCGCCAGCAGCAGCCCGGTCATCCGCCGCAGCGCGCCGGCCGCCGCCACGGTCTGCTGCAGCGGCTGTTCGCCGAAACGGCTGCTACCGGCCGAAACCGCTGAGCTGCCCGAGCCGTCCGTCATGGGGCCCTTCCCGGTCGAATCCGCGGCGAAACACGCTAATCGTATAGCATACTGTAGCTCTCACGATATGGCGCTGAAAGGTGGGCAGCACAGTGGCCGACTCCCCCGATTCCGGGTCCGGGGCCGCGGACTCTCCGGTTGATGGTTCGGTGACGGTGCTGCGCGACGGCGCACTGCTGCGACTGACGCTGGTCCGCCCCGATCGCCGGAACGCGCTGAGTCCAGCGATGACCGAAGCGCTGATCAGCGCCCTGACCGAGGCGGCGAGCGACGACACGCTGCGAGCCGTTCACATCCGGGGTTCCGGCGACGATTTCTGCGCAGGCGCCGACTGGGTCGCCACCAATGCGGCCGACCGGCGGCCCCGCACCGGCGATCTGGTCCGGCGCATCCCGCATGCCGCGCACCGGATCATCGAACTGGTGCACACCATCCAGCTGCCGGTGGTGTGCAGTGTGCAGGGCTGGGCGGTCGGTTTGGGCTGCAATCTGGCGCTGGCTGCCGACTTCACCATCGCCGCCGCCGACGCCGTCTTCTGGGAGCCATTCCTGGCCCGCGGCTTCAGCCCCGACTCTGGAGCCACCTGGTTGCTGCCGCGACTGGTCGGGCTGGCCCGGGCCCGCCGCATGCTGCTGCTCGGCGAGCAGGTCAGTGGAACCGCCGCCGAACAATGGGGGCTGATCCATCAGTCGGTGGCACCAACCGACGTCGACGCGACCGCGGACGAGCTGTTGGCCAGGTTGGCCGACGGACCCACCGTCGCCATCGGCCTGACCAAGCAGGCGCTGCACTACGGGCAGCACGCAACGTTGCCCCAATCCATGACCCAGGAGCTGTTCAATCTTGAACTGGCCTGCCGCACCATGGATTTCAAAGAAGGACTGGCCGCGTTTTCGCAGCGGCGCCCGCCGGGATTCACCGGACGCTGAGAAGAAGGGACCGGCCATGCCGACATTCGACACCATCACCTACGAACTGGACGGCCATACCGCGACGATCACCCTGAATCGTCCCGAGGCACTCAATGCACTGAGCCCGCACATGGTCACCGAACTGCGGGCCGCCTACGCCGAGGCCGAGAACGACGAGAAGGTGTGGTTGCTGATCGTGACCGGAACCGGGCGGGCGTTCTGCACCGGCGCCGACGTGAAGGCGATCCCCGGCGACGGGAAGGTGATCAACGAACGGCCCTACCTGTCGACCTACGAGCAGTGGGAGGCCCCGCAGGAGGGGACCCCGCCGTTCCGGACGATGGCCAAACCGGTCCTGGCCGCGATCAACGGAATCTGTTGCGGCGCGGGCCTTGACTGGGTGACCACCGGAGACATCGTCATCGCCTCGGAGCGTGCCACCTTCTTCGACCCGCACGTCTCGATCGGCCTGGTCGCCGGCCGTGAAGTGGTGCGGCTGGCACGCGTGCTGCCCCGCTCGGTCGCCCTGCGCATGGCGATGATGGGCCGCCACGAACGCATGAACGCCCAGCGGGCCTACGACCTCGGCATGATCAGCGAGGTGGTGGAGCACGACCGGTTGCTGGAACGCGCGCATGAGATCGCCGGCATCCTCAACTCCAACGCTCCGCTGGCGGTGCGCGGGACCCGGCTGGCGATCCTCAAAGGCCTCGACCTGCCGCTCCACGAAGCCGAAATGCTCGCCGAGGCCTTCCGGGAGCGCAACCTGCACACCGAGGATTCACTGGAGGGCCCCAAGGCCTTCGTGGAGAAGCGGGCACCGGAATGGCAGTGCCGATGACGCCGGACAGCTTCGAGACCATCCTGCTCGATGTCGACCGCGACGACCGGGTCGCCACCATCACGCTGAACCGGCCGGATCGGCTCAACGCCTTCAACCGCACCATGTGCGAGGAGATGGCCGCGGCGTGGCGCATCGTCAAACTCGACGAGGACGTCAACGCCGTCGTGCTGCGAGCCGCCGGCGACCGGGCTTTCAGCGCCGGACTGGACATCAAGGCCTCCTACGGACAACCCGACAACGTCTGGAATCACGAGGATCCCGGCGAGGCGCTCAGCCCCAAGTGGCAGAAGATGTTCAAACCGGTGATCTGCGCGGTGCAGGGGATGTGCACCGCCGGCGCGTTCTACTTCGTCAACGAAGCCGACGTGGTGATCTGTTCGGCCGACGCGACGTTCTTCGACTCGCACGTGTCCGCCGGACTGGTCTGCGCACTGGAACCGATCGGACTGATGCGCCGGATCGGTCTGGGCGAAACGTTGCGGATCGCGTTGATGGGCAACGACGAACGAGTCGGCGCCGACACCGCGCTGCGCATCGGCCTGGTGTCAGAGATCGTGGCACCCGAACAACTCTGGGGGCGGGCACACGAGATCGCGGCCGCCATCGCGGCCAAGCCGCCGTCGGCGACCCAGGGCACGGTGAAGGCGATCTGGGAATCGCTGGACAAGCCCTACCGAGCCGCCCTGGAACAGGGACTGATCTACACCCGGCTGGGAAACCCGCTCGGCAAAGCCGAACTCGACGCCCAACCACCCCACCCTGCCGCCCCGCCGCGGATCCGCTGATGGCGCATCCGCTCACCGAACGTATCGCCGCGGTCCTCGACCTGCAGCCCGACGCGCGCGCGTTCGAATACGCCGGCCAATGGCACTCCTGGTCTCAGGTCGCCGTCATGGCCCGGCGCATCGCGGCACTGACCGCCGGCCGAAGAGTCGGAATCCTGCTGCGCAACCGTCCCCCGCAGCTGGCCGCGCTGCTCGGCGTGCTGCTCGGTGGCGGCTGCGTGGTGGTGATCAACCCGTCCCGCGGCGACGAACGCACCCGCGCGGACATCGCCGCGCTCGAACTGCCGGTACTCATCGGCGAACCCGAGGATCTGACCGCCCTGGTCGCGCCGACACCGCGCACCACGACGGTGTCGGTCTCCGACCTCACCGGTGAGCCACAGGTCACCGCGGCCACCGAGGCCGGTTCGGATGCGGGCCGTCCCGGCGTGGCGGTGTGGATGCTGACCAGCGGGACGACCGGCCCCCCGAAACGCATCGACCTGACCTACGACATGCTGGCGCACAGCGTGATCGGCCCCGATCCCGCCCGGGCACCGGCACCGACCCAGTTGCGCGGCGGTGTGGCGATCGTCAATTCACCGCTGGTACACATCGGCGGAGTGTTCCGGGTACTGCAGTGTGTCGCCGAGGCACGGCCATTCGTGCTGCTGGACCGCTTCGAGCTGACGGGCTGGGCCGAGGCGGTGCGCAAGTATCGGCCGCGCGCGGTGTCGCTGGTCCCGACCGCGCTGCGGATGGTGCTGCACTCAGACCTGACCCGTGAGGACTTATCCAGTATCCGTGCTGTCACCTCGGGCACGGCTCCGCTGTCGGCCGACGACTCCGACGCCTTCACCGCCAAATTCGGCATCCCGGTGCTCACCTCCTATGCGGCAACCGAATTCGGTGGCGGAGTAGCCGGCTGGACCCTGGGCGACTACCAGCGGTTCTGGCAGGACAAGCGCGGCAGCGTCGGACGGGCAACTCAGGGAGCACAACTGCGGGTTGTCGGTGACGACGGCGTCCCAGTCGGCCCCGACAAGCCCGGCTTGTTGGAGGTCAAGCCGGGCCAACTCGGCCCAGACGCGGACTGGATGCGCACCACCGACCTGGCCCGCATCGACGTCGACGGATTCTTGTGGATCCTCGGCCGGGCGGATCAGGCCATCATCCGCGGTGGTTTCAAGGTGATGCCCGACGATGTGCGGGTCGCCCTGGAGGCCCACCCGGCGGTGAAGGGCGCCGCCGTGGTGGGACGCAGCGACGATCGCCTCGGTCAGACACCGGTGGCCGCGGTCGAGCTGCACTCCGGAGCCGTCACCGATGCCGAGACACTGGCCGATTTCCTGAGCACCCGGCTGGCCCGCTACGAGATCCCCACCGACATCACGATCGTCGACGCCCTGCCGCGGACCCCGTCGGGCAAGGCCGACCTCAATGCGGTGCGGGAGCTGATCGGCGCACAGGGACGGCATGTCCACTGATGTACTGCCGGAAATCCTGCGCGCACAAGCTCGTTCGCGCGGGGCTCATCCGCTGCTGATCTGCGACACCGAACGCATCAGTTACACCGAGGCGGAGCGGCGATCCGCCCAGCTGGCCGGCCGGCTGCTCGCGCTCGGGGCCGGCCGCGGCAGTCACATCGGACTGCTGTACCCCAATGGCGGGTCGTTCCTGGTCGGCGCGCTGGCCGCCGCACGTATCGGAGCGGTGGTGGTCCCCTTCCCCACCTTCGCCACCGCCCCGGAGCTGCGCCGCCAACTGGCCCACAGCGATGCCCAGATCCTGCTGGCCGGCGAGTCCTATCGGTCGCATGACTACCGGCAGCGGCTCACCGAAGCGCTGGAGGTCGGGCTCGACTGTGGTGAGCCGGTATTCAGCGTCCATGCCCCGCAGCTGCGCCGGGTGGTCTTCGATGCCGATGCCGGTGGCGAGGCTCCGGAAATCCTCGAAGCCCTGGAGACCGATGTCGACGGCAGCGATCCGCTGTGCATCATCTACACCTCGGGGTCCTCCGGGATGCCCAAAGGCGTGATCCATACCCACGCCGGGCTGTTGGGCCACCAGCGCAATCTGAACGACATCCGGCGACTGACCGCCGCCGACATCCTGTTCTGCAACTCGCCGTTCTTCTGGATCGGGGGATTCGCGTTCGCGCTGCTGGCCAGCCTGCTGGCAGGATCGACACTACTGTGCTCCAACGCCACCGACCCGGGCGCCACGCTGGACCTGATCGAGGCCGAAAAGCCCACGATGACCAATGGTTTCGTCAGCGGGATAACGGCCCTGGCGCGCCACCCGAGCCTGCCCCGCCGTGACCTGTCCACGCTGCGCCGGGGCAACCTGTATCCGCTCATGGCCCCCGATGCGCGACCCGCGGATCCCCAGTTGCGACACCAGATGTTGGGTATGACCGAGACCGGTGGCCCGGTGCTGCTCAGCGAGGACGACAGCGATCAGGCCGAGCATCGGCGCGGCAGTTTCGGCCGGCCCGCGCCCGGGTTCGAGTGCCGAGTCCGCGACGGTGAGCTGATGGTGCGCGGACGCCACCTGATGCAGCGCTATCACAAGCGCAGCCGCGAGGAATGTTTCGACGCCGACGGCTGGTTCGCCACCGGGGACCTGGTGCGCACCGACGCCGACGGCTTCTACTACTACCAGGGCCGACGTGACGCGGTGATCAAGACAGCCGGCGTCACCGTGTCACCGATCGAGGTGGAACGCGCCATCGCCAAGGTGACCGGCGGGGCCGTCGCCCACGTGATCGGCATTCCCGACCCCGATCGCGGACAGCTGGTGGCGGCGGTCGTCGTGCAGCAGGACCTGGATCTGGGATCGCTGCCGGAGCTTCTCAAGCCGGAACTGTCGGCCTACAAGATCCCGCGCCGCTTTGCCACGGTCCCGGCCGCCGAGCTCCCACTGCTGACCAGTGGCAAAGTCGACCGGCACCGGCTGGCCGAGGTCTTCGATGTCTGACTCCGCCACCATCGACGCCCTGGTCTGCTCCCGTGCCGGCTCGCAGCCCGACAAGCCCGCCGTGATCGATCCGAGCACCCGGCTCAGCTACGCCGAACTCGACACATCGTCTCGTGAGCTGGCAGCGGTCTTCGTCCAGGCCGGTGTCGGGAAGGGCACCCGAGTGGGGCTGATCATGCCCAACGGCGTCGAGTGGGTGCGCACGGCGATAGCCCTGACCCGCATCGGCGCGGTGCTGGTGCCGCTGAGCACACTGTTGACCCCGCCGGAGCTGGTCGCCCAGCTTCGCGTCGCGGCGGTGCAATTCTTGGTGAGCGTCGACGAATTCCGTGGCCGACGTTACCTCGACGGACTGGAAGTGAATACTTCGACTCTCCCCGCTCTGCAACAGATTTGGGATGTCGAACAGTTGGCTTCCGTCACCGCGGGTGCCGCACCCGCCCGGATCGTCGACGCACTCGCCGCGGCCGTCACGCCCTCCGACCCGCTGGTGATCATGTTCACCTCCGGCAGCAGCGGCCCGCCGAAAGGGGTGCTGCACTCGCACGGCAACGCACTGGGCGCCGTTCGGGCCGGTCTGGCCGCCCGCTGCATCCACGCCGGCACCCGGCTGTACCTGCCGATGCCGTTCTTCTGGGTCGGTGGCTTCGGCGGCGGCGTGTTGTCGGCGCTGCTGGCGGGTGCGACGTTGGTCACCGAGCAGATCCCGACACCGGAGACGACCCTGAAACTGCTGGAATCCGAACGGGTCACGTTGTTTCGCGGCTGGCCCGACCAAGCCGAGACGCTGGCACGCCACCGCGGCGACGCCGACCTGTCGGCGCTGCAACCCGGCAGCCTGGAAGCACTGCTGCCGCCGCAGCTGCGCGCCCAGCCAGGCGCACGCGCCAATCTGTTCGGGATGACCGAATCGTTCGGACCGTACAGCGGCTATCCCGCCGACACCGACATGCCCCGGTCCGCCTGGGGCAGCTGCGGTAAACCGTTCGAGGGCATGGAGGTTCGGATCGTCGACCCCGACACCGGCGTCCCGGTACCGGCCGAGACGGTGGGCATGATCCAGCTGCGCGGGCCGCACATGCTGCGCGGCATCTGCCGCCGCAGCCGCGAGCAGACCTTCACCGCCGACGGCTTCTACCCCACCGGTGACCTGGGGCGCCTCGACGACGACGGGTTCCTGTTCTACCACGGCCGATCCGACGACATGTTCAAGGTCAGCGGCGCCACGGTCTATCCCAGCGAGGTCGAGAAGGCGCTGCGCGCCATCGACGGCGTCGAGGCCGCCTTCGTCACGAATGTGTTCGATGACGGCCGGGATCGGGTCGGTGCGGCGGTGGCCGGTGCTGCCCTGACGGTCGAGCGACTGCGCGAGGATGCCCGCGAGCGGTTGAGCCCCTTCAAGGTGCCGACGGTGTGGCTGCTGTTTTCCAGTCCCGACGCCGTTCCGCGCGGACCGACCGGCAAGGTCGACAAGCGGCGACTCCGCGAACAACTGACCGAGACCATCGAAGCAAATCAGCTTTGAGCCAGCTGACGGCGGCCCTCAGCTTGGTTGCCGCCGACGCCGACCCGATCCGCCGGCCGACTCCACCACACCGTGCTCGACGAGGTGATCGATCAGTGGGGCCGCACCGGCGGCCAGATGCTCGGCCATCGCCGCGCGGGCCAGTTCTTCGTCGCCCTTGGCCAGCGCCGCCAGCACGGCGCGGTGGTGCCTGGTCGATTCGGCCGGCCAGCCTGACACGGTGGGAAACACCGATTCCGGTGCGTACCGGGTGATCTGGTACATCAGCTGGGCGAGCTTCGGCGAGTCGGCGGCGACATTGATGGCACGGTGGAACTCGTGGTTGAGCCGCACCGCCCGTTCTTCGTCATCGGCGGTGTAGGCGTCTTCGAGCTGATCCTGGATCTCGTCGAGTTCGCGTAGCTGTTCGTCGGTGATGTTGGCCGCCGCCCGCGCGGCGAGCTCGCCACCGATGTGCGCCTGGACGTCGGAAACATCGGTGATGTCGCGCCGCGTCACCGGGAGCACGACGAATCCGCGATGCGGCTGCTGATCGAGCAGGCCCTCGGCGCGCAGGCCGAACAGCGCCTCGCGCACCGGGGTCACGCTGACACCCAGCTCGGCCGCCAGCTGGTCCAGCCGCACATACTGCCCGGCGAGATAGTCCCCGTTGAAGATTCGCTTGCGCACGAAACGGGCCACATCCTCGGAGAGCTGTGACCGCACCGGAAAGTCGGGGGCGCCCACGTCTTAGACCCGGTAGTCGGCGAGCAGTCGCTTGCTGATGATCTGCTTCTGGATCTCGCTGGTGCCCTCGCCGATCAGCAGGAACGGCGCGTCGCGCATCAGCCGTTCGATCTCGTACTCCTTGGAGTAGCCGTAGCCGCCGTGAATCCGGAAGCTCTGCTGGGTGACCTCCGAGCAGAACTCGCTGGCCAGGTATTTGGCCATCCCAGCGGCGACGTCGTTACGTTCGCCGGAGTCCTTGAGCCGGGCGGCGTTGACCATCATCAGGTGCGCTGCTTCGACTTTGGTCGCCATCTCGGCGAGCTCGAAGGCGATCGCCTGGTGCTCGGCGATGGGCTTCCCGAAGGTCTCGCGCTGCTGGGCGTAGCGTACCGCGAGCTCGAACGCCCGGATACCGACCCCGCAGGCCCGCGCCGAGACGTTGACCCGGCCCACCTCGATGCCGTCCATCATCTGGAAGAAACCCTGCCCGGGCGCCCCGCCGAGCACGTCGTCGTCGGCGGCGGCGTACCCGTCGAAGATCAGCTCGGTGGTGTCGATGCCCTTGTAGCCGAGCTTGTCGAGCTTGCCCGGAATGGTCAGCCCGGGAAGGACTTCGCCGAAGCCGACCGGCTTCTCCACCAGAAAAGCCGTCAGGTTGCGATGCGGCTTGTCGGCGCCCTCGTCGGTGCGCACCAGTACGGCGATCAACGTGGAGCTACCGCCGTTGGTCAGCCACATCTTCTGCCCGTCGATGACGTACCCGCCGTCCGGCTGCCGGGTGGCGCGGGTGCGGATCGCAGCGACATCGGACCCCAGTTCGGGCTCGGACATGGAGAACGCGCCGCGGGTCTCGCCGGTGGCCATCCGCGGCAGGAAACGCTGCTTCTGCTCGTCGGTGCCGTGTTGGCGCAACATGTAGGCGACGATGAAATGGGTGTTCAGCACGCCGGAGACGCTCATCCAGCCGCGGGCCAACTCCTCGACGCACAGCGCGTAGGTGAGCAGGGATTCCCCGAGCCCGCCGTATTCCTCGGGGATCATCAGGCCGAACAAGCCCATCTCCCGCATCGAGTCCACGATGGCCTGCGGATAGGTGTCGGTGCGCTCCAGCTCGCCGGCCGCCGGGATGACTTCCTTGTCCACGAATCGGCGCACGGTGTCGAGGATCTCGGTCTGGAACTCGGTGAGCCCCAGGGTTTGCGCGAGTTTGGTCACGGCCCGACCCTTTCGAAGACGGCGGCGAGCCCCTGGCCGCCGCCGATGCACATGGTCTCCAGTCCATAGCGGGCGCCGCGCCGGTTGAGCTCGCGGGCCAGGGTGGCCAGCATCCGCCCACCGGTCGCGCCGACCGGATGCCCCAGCGAGATTCCCGAACCGTGCACGTTGGTTCGTTCCCGGTCGGCGGCGCCGAATCCCCATGCGGCCATCACCGCGAGCGCCTGCGCGGCGAACGCCTCGTTGAGCTCGATGAGGTCGATGTCGGACAACCGCAGCCCGGCCTTGCCCAACGCGACGTCGGTGGCGGGCACCGGCCCGATCCCCATGACATTGGGCGCGACTCCCGCGACACCCCACGACACCAGTCGCACCAACGGGGTCAGGCCCAGCTGCTCGGCCTTCTCGCGGGTGGTCACCACGCACATCGACGCCGCGTCGTTCTGACCGCTGGAGTTTCCGGCGGTGACGGTGGCGTCCGGATCACTCTTGCCCAGCACCGGTTTCAGCTTGGCCAGCGACTCCACCGAGGTGTCGGCCCGGGGATGTTCGTCGGTGTCGATGAACTCCTCGCCGGCGCGGGATCGCACGGTGACGCCGATGATCTCCCCGGCCAGCACGCCGGACTGCTGGGCCGCCACCGCACGCCGGTGCGAGGTCACCGCCAGCTCGTCCTGCTCGGCGCGGGAGATGCCGTACTCCCGACGCAGGTTCTCGGCGGTCTCCAGCATGCCGCCGGGTACCGGGTGGTGCCGGCCGCCGGCGGTGGTCCGGCCACGCGCCAGGCCGTCGTGGATCCGGACCCCGCCGCGGGCCCCGCCCCAGCGCATGTCGGTGGAGTAGAACGCCACGTTGCTCATGCTCTCCGCGCCGCCGGCGATCACCACGTCGCAGTCACCGCTGCTCACCTGCAGGCAGGCCTGCAGCACCGCCTGCAGCCCGGAGCCGCAGCGGCGGTCGACCTGCATGCCCGGAACCGTCACCGGCAGACCGGAATCCAGCGCGACCACCCGTCCGATGGCCGGTGCCTCACTATTGGGATAGCAGTGGCCGAGCACCACGTCCTCGATCGCGTCGGCGGGCAGCCCGGTGCGGTCCAGCAGACCTTTGAGCGCGGCGACGCCGAGCTCGACGGCGGTCAGCGAGGCGAACATCCCGCCGTAGCGGCCGATCGGGGTACGGACCGGTTCGCAGATCACCGCCTCCCTCGGCCGAGAAGTCCCCCGCAAGCGGGAGGTCCCCCCAGCGAAAGCCCCTATTCTAGGCCCGATTTGGGGGCTTTCACGTCTGCTCGCGCCGGTCATAGATGCCTGCCGCCGGTCACTTCGAGCACCGTGCCGGTCATGTAGGACGACATCCCGGAGGCCAGGAACAGCGCGACGTTGGCCACCTCGTCGGGCTCCCCGGCCCGCCCCAGTGGCACCTCGGCCACCTTGGAGTCCCAGATGCGCTGCGGCATCGCCTCGGTCATCGCCGATCGGATCAGCCCCGGCTGGATCGCGTTCACCCGTACCCCCAGGTAGGCCAGCTCCTTGCTGGCCGCCTTGGTCATGCCGACGATGCCGGCCTTGGCCGCCGAGTAATTCGTCTGTCCGACCATGCCGACCTTGCCCGAGATCGAGGACATGTTGACGATGGCGCCGCGCTTCTGCTCCCGCATGATCGCAGCGGCCGCCCGCAGTCCGTTCCAGGTGCCCTTGAGGTGCACCGAGATCACCTGGTCGAACTGGTCCTCGGTCATCTTGCGCATGGTGGCGTCGCGGGTGATGCCGGCGTTGTTCACCATGATGTCGAGCCCGCCGAACATCTCCACCGCGGCGGCGACCAACGCCTCGACCTCGGCGGAGCTGGTGACATCGCAGCGTACCGCTCGCGCCACCTCGGATCCCCCCAACTGCGCAGCGGCCTCCTCGGTGGCCGCCAGATTCACGTCGCCCAGCACCACCCGGGCGCCTTCGGCGATGAATCGCTCCGCAATCGCGTAGCCCAGCCCCTGGGCGCCGCCGGTGACGACCGCTGTTTGACCGGTCAGCAAGGACACTCGATCACCCGCCTTCTGTGAGATGTTTGCAGCATCATATTTCATATATGATCATCGTCGGTAACGGGTCGTTCAACGTGTCGGACGTGAGGAGAAGCGGCGTCGATGAGTGAAGTCAGCGACGAGGATTTCGCCGAGATTCTGGCCCAGACCCGCCATTTCGTTCGCAGCTCGGTGGTTCCGCGCGAGGCCGAGATCCTCGCCGAGGACCGCGTTCCCGACGATCTGCGCGAACAGGCCAAGGCGATGGGCCTGTTCGGCTACGCCATCCCGCAGCAGTGGGGCGGGCTGGGCCTGGACCTCACCCAGGACGTCGAGTTGGCCATGGAGTTGGGCTACACATCGCTGGCGGTGCGCTCGATGTTCGGCACCAACAACGGCATCGCCGGTCAGGTGCTGGTCGGGTTCGGCACGCAGGAACAGAAGAGCCGCTGGCTGGCCCCCATTGCCACCGGCGACGTCGTGGCCTCCTTCGCACTCACCGAACCGGGTGCGGGCTCCAACCCGGCCGGACTGCTGACCAAGGCGGTCCGCGACGGTTCGGACTGGCTGATCACCGGCCAGAAGCGGTTCATCACCAACGCGCCCACGGCCGAGTTGTTCATCGTCTTCGCCCGCACCCGCCCGGCCGACGAGCAGGGCGCCGGTATCGCGGTCTTCCTGGTTCCCGCCGGCGCCACCGGCGTCGAGGTGGGCGTCAAGGACGCCAAAATGGGCCAGGAAGGGGCGTGGACGGCCGACGTGAGCTTCACCGACGTGCGCGTCTCCGATGCGGCGCTGGTCGGCGGCAGCGAGGATCTCGGCTACCGGGCCGCATTGACCTCGCTGGCGCGCGGCCGGGTGCACATCGCCGCGCTGGCGGTCGGCGCCGCCCAGCGCGCTCTCGACGAGTCGGTCGACTATGCGGCCACCGCCACCCAGGGCGGCACCCCGATCGGCAGCTTTCAACTGGTGCAGGCAATGCTGGCCGACCAGCAGACCGGCGTTTTGGCCGGCCGCGCCATGGTTCGTGACGCCGCGCGCAAGTGGGTCACCGAGGAAGACCGCCGAATCGCGCCGTCGGCGGCGAAGCTGTTCTGCACCGAGATGGCCGGCAAGGTCGCCGATCTCGCGGTACAGGTCCACGGCGGCACCGGTTACATGCGCGGGGTACCGGTCGAACGCATTTACCGCGATGTCCGGCTGCTGCGCCTGTATGAGGGCACCAGCGAGATCCAACGGCTGATCATCGGCTCGGGTCTGGTCAAAGCCGCTCAGCGGCAGACATGAATCGACAAGGGAGGGATCAGGCATGACGGGACGACTGACCGACCGGGTCGCGTTCATCACCGGAGCCGCACGCGGGCAGGGGCGCGCGCACGCGGTGCGCATGGCCAGCGAGGGCGCCGACATCATCGCAATCGACGTGGCGGGCAAACTCCCGGACTGCGTACCGTACGACCCGGCAAGCCCGGAGGATCTGACCGAAACGGTACGACTGGTGGAAGCCACCGGTCGGCGCATTGTGTCCTCGGTCGTCGACACCCGCGACTACGACGGGTTGCGGGAGGCGGTCGTCGCCGGGGTGTCCACGCTGGGAAGGCTGGACATCATCGTCGCCAATGCCGGTGTCGCAGCCCCGCAGGCCTGGGATGCCATCACCCCGGAGAATTTTCGCGATGTGCTGGACATCAATGTGACCGGCACCTGGAACACCGTGATGGCCGGTGCGCAACACATCATCGACGGAGGTCGCGGCGGCTCGGTCATCTTGATCAGCTCGGCGGCCGGCATCAAGATGCAGCCGTTCATGGTGCACTACACCGCCAGCAAGCACGCCGTCACCGGCATGGCCCGCGCGTTCGCCGCCGAACTGGGCAAGCACGGGATCCGGGTCAACAGCGTGCATCCCGGCCCGGTCAACACCGACATGGGTACCGGCGACATGGTCAGCGCGCTGGGGCAGGCGATGGAGACCAATCCGCAACTCTCGCAGATGCTCACGCCTTTCCTGCCCACTTGGGTGGCCGAGCCGGAAGACATCGCCGGCACGGTGTGCTGGCTGGCCAGCGGTGACTCCCATCTGGTCACCGCCGCCGCGATTCCGGTGGATCAGGGCTGCACGCAGTACTGAGGTGGGGAATGGACCGGTTCTGCGCAACGCTATCGGCGGGCCTCAACAGCTACGGCACAGCCCCGTGTATCGAGTTCGAGCGAACCTGGTACTCCGGCAATGACATCACCGGCTACATCGCAGCTGTCGCCGACCAGCTGGCCCGGGCGGGTATCGCACCCGGCGATCCGGTGGGCGTGGTGGTGCGCAACCGCGTCCCGCACGCCGCGGTCATCCTAGGCTTCGTCGCCGCCGGTCGTCCGGTCGCGATGATCTACTCCTACCAATCGGCCGAATCCATTGCGCGCGACATCACCTCGCTTCGGCTACCGGCGATCCTGGCCGACCAACAGGACTGGACCGGACCGGCGCGCGACGCCGTCACGCATGTCGGATCGGCCGGGATCGGGCTGATTCCCGAGCCGATCGGTGTCGAAACCATCGCTGCGCGACGGCAAGTCGGTGATGCAGCGCCCGGCGGCAGGCTCGCACCCGGACTGCACATCTTGACCAGCGGCACTACCGGAGCGCCCAAACGGGTGCCGGTATCGACGTCGGCACTGCAGCACACGGTGCTGACCATGACCGTGGGGCAGCGCCCCGCCCCCGACGATTCCCCCGAACTGGTGTACTGGCCGTTCGGCAGCATCGGTGTGTGCCAACTGCTGGTCGGCCCCTACCTCGGTAAACGGATGGTGCTGCTGGAGAAGTTCACTGTCGACGAGTGGGTGCGGGCGGTCAAGACCTACCGGATTAAACGGACCGGTGTGCAGCCGGCGATGCTGCGCATGCTGCTCGACGCCGATGTCGCCGAATCGGATCTTGCCTCACTGGAGTACCTGCCCGGTGGTTCTGGCCCGTTGGAGTCGCAGCTGCGCGAGGAGTTCGAGAGCCGCTACGGCATACCGCTGCTGTGGGCGTACGGCGCAACGGAATTCGCCGGCTCGGTTTGTGCCTGGACGCCGGAGCTGTACGAGCGCTACCGCGACACCAAGCCGGCCAGTTCGGGTAAACCGCTGCCGGGCGTGCAGGTTCGCATCGTGGATGCGGACACCGGCACGGTACTGCCGACCGGTAGGCACGGCCTTCTCGAAGCCCGGGTGCAGGTGATGGGACCGGAGTGGATCCGCACCACCGATCTCGCCTCGGTGGATGCCGACGGTTTCGTCACGATTCACGGGCGCGCGGATGGCGCGATCAACCGCGGCGGTTTCAAGGTCCTGCCGGAAACGGTGCGCGCGGTACTGGTGTCACATCCGGCGGTGCGCGACGCCTGTGTGATCGGGCTCCCTGATACCCGCCTGGGTCAAGTCCCGGTAGCGGCCGTCGAGCTGCGGCACAGTGGCGGGAAGCCGTCGGAGGACGACCTGAAGACCTTGGTGCGCAACGCGCTTCCCAGCCATCATGTGCCGGTGGCGATCGTCGTCGTCGAACAACTGCCGCGCAATGCCGCGCTCAAAGTGCGGCCCGCCGATGTCGCGGCGCTGTTCGAGACGCGGCGGTCATGAGTCCGGCCCGAGCCGAAGTGGCAGCGCCGGCAGCGAGCACGTCGCCGACGGCCAGCTGATCTCTGGCACGAAACCCGGCGCGAGCCCGAAATCAGGAATGCGGGCCAGCCATTCCGAGACCACGAGTTTGAGCTCCAGACGGGCGAGGTGTGAGCCCAGACAGCGGTGCGGACCGCCGCCGAATCCCCAGTGTTTATGCACCTTTCCGTCGAGAACCGGTTCATTCCCGGAATACTCGTCGCTGCCGTCTCGATTGATCGCACCGAGGCAGAGGCGGACCTCGGCGCCCGCGGGAATCTCAACGCCGGCGATGGTGACCGGGCGGGTGGTGGCTCTCCCGACGACGGGCGCCGCAGGTTCGAGGCGGATCATCTCCTCGACGAAGACCGCGACACCGTCGGGATCCTCGCGCAATGCCGCCCGCAACGCGGGCCCGCGGGCCAGTTCCAGCATCGTTGCGCCGATCGTTGCGGTGACGGTGTCCAGCCCGGCCAGCACGAATACCAGGGACAGCCCGATGGCCTCGTTGTCATCGAGCGGATCTGCGCCGCGCAGTAGTTCCGAGAGAATGCCGGGAAGCGGATCCTTCCGTTGACGCGCAACAGCTTCGGTGAGGTAGTCGAACAGTTCCACGGTCGGTGTCAGGTCCACGCTGGCGGGGTCGTCGGTCAGGCTCAACGCGATGATCGCGTCCTTCCAGGCGACCAGGCGGTCCCGGTCCTCGAGGGGCAGCCCGAACAGTGTGAGGAACACCTGCGAGGGATAGGGGGTAGCCAGTTCAGCCATCACCTCACACCGATCGTGCGCGGCGATTCCGGAGATGATCTCGGCGGCCTGCGACTGCAGCGAGGGCAGCAGCGCCATCAGGGTCTGGGGGCTGAAGTAGCGATGCAGCAGCTGCCGGTACCGGGTGTGGTCGGGCGGATCGAACCCCAATGGCACCAGCGGAACCGGGCTGATCATGTCGTCGTAGGGGATCCTCGAAGAGAAGACCTCCCAGTTACGCAGCGCGGCAAGCACATCATCGCGTCGGGTGAGGTAGTAGGCGCCCTCGCCGTACACCACGGGCCCGAGATCGCGCAACGCCGCCCACCCTTTGCCACGATCGTGGGCCATCGGCAGGTCGGCGTAGGCGAAGTGCGGCAGTACCGGCGCTACCTGCATCTTGTCCAGCACCGCTCAGCCGCCCTGCTGTTGGGCGGCTTGCTGTTTGGCCAGCCGAGCCTCGTACCGGTCGACCAGCTCTCGGAAACCGAGCCGGTCATATTGCGGGACGGGCTGAATCCCCCAGATGTCCTTGGCGGTGTCCTTGCCCTCGGCGCCCTCCGGAGGCCCGAGCGGCGGGTAGGGGTACTTGCACTCGAGGGTGTCGTCGGAATAGCGCACCTTGAGCAGCTCGCTGCAGATCTGGGTGAGGCTCAGCGTCGGGTAGCCGTAGTAGACCGCCATGAACGGCAAGGTGAAAGCGCCTTCGATGACCAGTGCGACCAGGCACACCAACGTGGCACGCTTGATCCAGGTGTGCATACGCGCGTAGTAGGGCGTGGTGCCCGGCGGTAAGTCCTCGGCGGCAGTGGTTTCCATCGTTGTGCTCCTTGATCAGTCGGTGAAGATTTCGCGGTTCACCGTGTGCAGATACGGGATGGCCAGGAAGGGGGTGATGTAGAAGATGTCGTAGAGCCACCAGCCGATGACCGGGAAGATCACCCCGGCGTAGCGCACGTCGGCGAACATGGTCATGTTGAAGACGTAGAGAACCCAGATCAGCACACCCATCCAGCAGGTGACGATCATCCATTGGTGGCCCCAGCGCTTCATCTGCAGAAAGCCGATCGCGGCGGCGCAGCGCATCGCGAACACGGTCAGGATCATGCCGAAGACCATGGATTTCTCCCCCGGTCCGGCCGCACCGCCGACCCACAGTTCGTTGTAGTGCCAGAAATAGCCGGCGTCGAACATGTGACCCCAGCCGATCAGCAGCACCCGGTTGATCAGGGTGTGGTTGGCGACCAGGTCCAGCGACCAGCCCAGGCTGTTGAGCATGCCGTCGATCAGCACCAGATACCCGATCAGGGTAACGATCATGGGCCGCACCGACAGACCGGCCCGCTGGGCCTCGCGCTGCAGCCACACCCCGCGCATGAAGATCGGGAAACCGATCAACCCGGGTGCCCACATACCCATCAGCGCAGCACCGACGATCATCCATTTGTCGGCCTGCCGCTGGGCGAGGCGGGACTGCTCCTGATGCTCGTGCAGGCCGACCGGTGGATCGGTGGTCGTCACAGGTACCACCAACCCCGATCGAACGACATGTACAGCTGGATCAGGAACATCGTGAGCAGGTAGCCGTAGATGACGATCTGGAAGACGATCAGGGCCCTCTTGCGTTTCTGCTCTTGCTGGTCGGCCATTTCGGATTTCCCTTCTAGAGTTTGTCGGCGTCGAGCAGAACTGCGGCCGCGATCTCGCGCAGTCCTTCACTGATGGCACCATCGGTGCTCAGCGGCGCGAGGATGCACGCTTCGGCCGCTTCCAGTTCGCCGGCACCGGCCGCGATGAGCTGTGCCGCGGTGACCAGCACCCGGGTCGACGGCGGCTCGAAGTGGAACGCCTCGTCGGCGGTGCGGATGGCGATGGCGCAGTGCACGAGTCGCTGCGCGGCGGCAAGTTCTATGCCGGTTTCGGCGACGACGGCCTGCGCCTCGCGTTCGGGGGGAAGGTAGGTCATCGGCAAGGTGGCGAAGCGCTGCCGGAACGACGGTTTGAGCTCTTTCAACGAACTCCGGTACGCCGGGTTGTAGGAGCACACCAGCATGAAATCGTCCGGCGCCCGGACCACTTCGTCGGCTCTGTCCAGATACAGGCTGCGCCGATGATCGGTGAGCGAGTGCAGAATCGCCAGTGAGTCGTGACGCGCCTCCACCACCTCGTCGAGGTAGCAGATGGCACCGGTTTTGACCGCCCGGGTCAGTGGTCCGTCGGTCCAGGTGACATCACCGCCGGTCACCATGAAGCGTCCGACGAGATCTGAACTGGTCAGGTCGTCATGGCAGCTGATGGTGATGACGGGCCGACCCAGCAGTGATCCCATATGCTCGACGAACCGGGTCTTACCGCAGCCGGTCGGCCCGGTCAGCATCACCGGGATCTTCCGAGTGAAGGCCTGCTCGAAGAGTCGGACCTCGTTTCCGTTCGAGTAATACATGTCGCTGCTCATGTGGCTCCCTCCCTTACGTACTGATCAGTTCGCGGTGCACGCGTGCCAGTACGCGCGGCAGTTCTTCCACCCGGCTGATCCGTTGTGAGCGTTTGGGTCCGAAAACCTCGGGCAACGGGTCGACGCGTGTCGGGCCGACGCCCACGTAGTAGACCGACACACCGGCCTCGTTGGCCTCCTCCACCGCGTGCGCGGCGTCCGACCAGGCGTACCTACCCTCGTAGCCTTCGTCGGAGATCATCCCGTCGCCGATGATGATGAGTAGTCGGCGCTCCGAGGGCTGGTCGAGCAGTCGGCTGGTCAGATGCCGGATCGGGGCACCGAGGCGGGTGTAACCACCAGCGGACAACCCCATACCGCTCGGCGGGACGAATCGGGCTTCCGGAAAGTCCTTCAGGCAACGGACTTCCACCCGATGCCTGGTGTTGCCGGTGAACACGAAGATCCCATGCCGCTCACGCGCGTGGGTCATGGCGCGGGACAACGCATCCGCGCAGGCCAGCTCGAGCCGGAATACCCGTCCCCCGTGTACCCCCAGCGAGGAGCTGCCGTCGAGCAGCAGCGCGGTGTTGACATCGCGGTCACACGGCAACAGGTCGCGGAACAGTCGAGGCTCGCCGGCCTCCCCGGTGCGCAGGTCGACGTAATGGCGGACGTACTGGTCGATATCGAGATCCGACCCGTCCTCGAGCCGGCTGACCATCGCGCGATGGGTGTCCTCCTGAAACCACTTGCGCAGGTCAGCCGAGGTCGTGGTGGGGGCACCGACTCGTCGGTCACGCGCCAACTCCACAACGGCCACGTGGTCGGGCATCAGGCGCTCGGTCCAGGAATTCCACTCCGGATACGGGATTCCCGGACGGTGCTCAGGGGTGACATCGGTGTCGTTGTCCTGCGGCCGGCTCGGCGGAGGCAGGTTCGGATTGCGAACCCCACCGTCACCGCCGACGGGCACCGAGTACGGCCGCGGCATCCGCTGCTGCGTCGTGGTCCAGGGCATCCTGCCGAATTGCCGCCGCAGTCTGTCGGTCAGCCCGGTGGGCGCTGTGTAGATCGCCGGCAGCCGGCCCAGCAACGGGTCGAGCTCCGCCTGATCCGATCCCCGGGCGGTCTCGATGGCCCGACCGATCATGTCGCGCGCCTCGAGCTGCGGGTCCGCCGGTGCGAGTTCGGGTAGCAGACGGTCGAACTCGGGCATCAAACCCGGCCACCGCGCCGCGATCCAGCCCAGGGCGACGCCGGCTTCCACGACGGTCAGCGCCCGCAGTTCACGTGCCGACAGTTCGTTGATCCGGTACTGGCCCAGCCGGTCCTTCGACGATGCGCATTGCAGGGCGATCCCGCAGGTCAACGATCGGCGGGTCCAGTCGGTCCGCAATACCGGGTAGGGCACGTGCACGTGACTGCGCGACACGCTGAGGCCGAAGCCGCGGTGGTCGCCGGTGACCAGCCGCACGCCGGCGCGGTTCTCCTCGCTCAGCGCGACCGCGGTGACCGAGCAGCTGCGCTCCAACGCCATGGCGGCGGTCTGGTCGAGGTCAGTCATGAAACGTCGCTCCCGGGCAGATGTGCGCCCGGCTCAGAACGTGCCGATGTTGGAGAACATCCAGTACCAGAACCAGATGACCAGACCGGTACCGCCCCATGCCGCGACGTAACGCAGAATCTCCCAGACGTAGTCCATGGTCGGACCTCCTTGTTGACGGGTTCAAGCCGCGCGCCGCGGCGCAGGAAAACTTGTAACGCACGATGTTTCGTCCGCCACCGCGAAGCCTCCCCAAGACCACGCCGGTCCGTGGCTGGCGTCGGCGGGTGTCGTGCCGGACTCGGCGCAGCTGTGGGGTCATGGTGCACTGTTTCTAACCTATTGACTGACTTCAGTCAATAGAACGGATGCTTGCGGGGTGGTCAATCGGTGAAGATCTCGCGGTTCACGGTGTGCAGATACGGGATCGCAAGGAACGGGGTGATGTAGAAGATGTCGTAGAGCCACCAGCCCACGACCGGGAAGATCACCCCGGCGAACCGCACGTCGGCGAACATCGTCATGTTGAAGACGTACAACACCCAGATCACCACGCCCATCCAGCAGGTGACGACCATCCACTGGTGACCCCAGCGCTTCATCTGCAGGAACCCGATCCCGGCCGCGATACGCATGGTGAACACGGTGAGAATCATGCCCGCTTCCATGGCCTTTTCGCCTGGGCCGGCAGCGCCGCCGACCCAGAGTTCGTTGAAATGCCAGAAGTATCCGGCGTCGAACATGTAGCCCCAGCCGCTGAGCAGCACACGCGCCAGCAAGGTGTGACTACCGATCAGGTCGAGCGCCCACCCCACGGTGTTGATCGCCGCGTCGACGATGACCAGGTACCCCAGCAGGGTCACCAGCATCGGCCGCACCGACATCCCGTTCCGCTGCGCCTGCCGTAGCAGCCACACTCCCCGGAGGAACAACGGCAGGCCGAAAATGCCCAATGCCGCAGTTCCTATCAGGATGCTTCCGCTGATCAGCCATTTGTCCGCCTGACGCTGGGCGAGGCGCGACGCTTCCATATGCTCTTCAACCGACAGTGCACCGGGCATGTCGACTGACTCTAGTCATTCAATGTCGCGGACGACAAGGATTGATCAGGCGATCACGGCAACGCTGTGCAGGGTGCGCTTCACCAAATCTTCGAGCAACTCGTGACGCATCGGATCGTTGGTGGTGATCGCCAGCGCGTAGAGACCGAGCAAGAAGAACACCGCACTGTTGATCGGCCGGACCTCCGGGTCCACCTCCCCCTCGGCCTGGGCCTGCTCGATGCGCTTGCCCAACAGCAGGACCAGTGAGTGATCACTACCATCCTCGGCGGCCGGGCGGGTCTGGGAGAAGTGCAGCGCCAGGAAATCCTTGAACAACAGCTCACCGAGGCGGCGCTCCAGCCCCAACACCAGTCGCACCGCTTCGGTCAAGGCGGATTTCAGGTCATGCCCCTTGGCCAGGTACCGGCCGAACTGCTTTGCCATCCGGTCCTCTTCACGCTGCTCGAGCTCGAGCAGCACATGTTCCTTGGTGGGGAAGTGGAAGAAGAACGTGCCGTGCGCGACGCCCGCGGCGGCGACGATGGCGCCGACGTCGGCCTGCGCCATCCCGGTCCGCTTGAACTCGGCCGTCGCCGCACCCAGCAGCCGCTCGCGCGTCTGCAGGCGCTTGGTTTCACGCGCCGTCATCTTGTCTGACTTGTCCGCCACGGCCATGCCCGGATCCCTCTGCCTACTGCGTTGTGACCATTCGCCGGTCACGACAGTACCGCCTCAGTAGTCCCCCGCCAGAAGATGACTTACGTCAGTGACCGCGTTCCGGTTGGAGCTGCCGCTATCAGGGCGCGGATGTTGTTCTTGCAGCGCCCGCATACCGTGCCCGCCCCGGTGAGTTCACCGACCTGTCTGGTGCTCGACGCACCGGCGGCGACGGCATCGATCACCTGCTGACTGGTCACCCCCGCGCACAGGCAGACGTACATGACGTCTCACGCCCCGGCCTGGGTCTCCAGTTGTCCCTTGTCCACCTTGCCGGTGGCGTTCAGCGGCAACCGGTCGACGAAGCGCACCGATCGCGGAACCTTGAAGCCTGCCATCCGGTCTCGGCTCCACGCGATCAGCTCCGATTCGGAGAGCTGGGGCGCCCGCTTCACCACGAACGCCTTGCCCACCTGGCCGAGTCGCTCGTCGGGGACACCGATCACCGCGGCCTGCGCGACGGCCGGATGCTCCAGCAGGAAGCCCTCGATCTCGGCCGGGTAGGCGTTGAAGCCGCCGACGATGAACATGTCCTTCATCCGCCCCACGATCCGCAGCCGACCGGCGTCGTCGATCGTCCCGATGTCTCCGGTGTGCAGCCAGCCCTGCTCGTCGATCGCCTCGGCGGTCGCCGCCGGGTCATCGAGGTAGCCGGCCATCACGTTGTAGCCGCGCACCAGAACCTCGCCGGCTTCGGCGTCGCCGGCTATGCAGATCTCGATGTCCGCACAGGCCTGGCCCGCGGTGGTGGCGATGTCCTCGAATGAGTCGCCGCGGCGCGAGGCGGTCACCGTGCCGGCCTCGGTCAACCCGTAGCCGGTCATGATCGACTGGAACGGCAATTCGCTGCGGATCCGGCGGATCAGGTCCACCGGGATGTCGGCGGCGCCGGTGACCGCGGCGCGCAGCGACGACAGATCACGCCCGGACGGAGCGTCCAACAGCGACTGATACAGCGTCGGCGGACCTGGCAGCATCGTGATGCGTTCGGTCTCAATGAGTTCGGCCACCACGTCGACGTCGAAAACCCGGACCGGGATCATGGTGGCGCCCCGGATGCAGGCGGCGATACAGCCCGCCTTGTAACCGAAGGTGTGGAAGAACGGGTTGACCATCAGGTAGCGGTCGCCCTCGCGCAAGTCGGCCAGGTCGCACCACTCGGCATAGAGCCGCAGATTCTGCTGATGGCTCATCATCACGCCTTTGGGCCGGCCGGTGGTGCCCGAGGTGAAGATGATGTCGGCGATGTCGCCGCCGTCGACCGCACGCTGCAGCGGCGCACCTGAAGCCAGGAAGTCCGATTTCAGGTCGATCACTGGTATCCCGGGCGGCGCGGTGAAATCCAGCCCCAGGAAACCCTTTTCGACCAGGACCAGCTTGGCGCCGCTACGACGGATGATGTCGTCGGCCTCCGCCGTCTTGAAGCGGGTGCTGACCGGAACGAGCACTCCGCCGGCGGTCAGCAGCCCGAATGCGGCGATGATCCATTCCGCGGAGTTGGGCGCCCAGATGGCCACCCGGTCCCCCTTGGCGACCCCCGCCGCGGCGAACGCCCCCGCCGCACAGCGCACTCGGTCGGCCAACTGGGAAAAACTCAGCCGCACCGGGCCATCGGCGATCGCTTCGGCATCCCCGAAGCGATCGCCGACACTCAAGACCATCTCGGGAATGGTCTGCCAGCGCGGCACCGCTAAACGGTGACGAGCCGACCGAGGTTACCGCCCATGATCTTGGCCTGGTCCTCGACGGACAGGTGCGACAGCGCCGTCACGTAGTGGGTCGGCTCGGCCAGACCCTCCGGGTGCGGCCAGTCGGAACCGTAGAGCACCTGCTCCACACCGATCAGGTTGATCAGATCGTCGATGCCCTCTTCGTAGAACGGGCTGACGTAGATGCGGTTCTTGATCTCCTCCATCGGGTTGCCCAGGAAGGCTTCCGGCGCCTTCTTGTACACCTCGGCCATGGAGTCCAGCAGCGGGAACATCCACTTGGAGCCGGCCTCCACGATGCCCACTTTGAGCTTCGGGTGGCGGAACAGCGCACCGTGGATCACCCAGGAGCCCACCGCATCCTGGATCGGGCGCCATTCGTTCAGAATGTTCATCGCATTGGTCTGGAAGGGCAGCATCTCCTGGACCGTGCCGTCCCACTCCGACGTGTAGCGCGCGTAGCCGCTGTCGCTGGAGTGCATGCCGACGAACACGTCATGGTGCACGCAACGCTCCCAGAACGGGTCGAACTCGGGCAGCGCAAACGAGCGCGGGCCGCGGAAACCGGGGACCGGAGCCGGGCGGATCAAGATGGCGCGGGCACCACGCTTGACACACCACTCGAGCTCCTCGATCGCCTTCTCGACGATGGGCAAGGTGATCACCGGGGTGGTGAAGATGCGGTTCTTGTAGTTGAAGCCCCACACTTCGTCCAGCCACTGGTTGAGCGAGTGGATGATGACGTGGATGGCGACCGGGTTATCGCGCAGCCGCTCCTCGATGAGGCTGGCCAGCGTGGGGAACATCAGCGAACGGTCGACGCCCAGTTCGTCCATCAGTGCCAGGCGCGGAGCCGGCTCGAAGAACGCCGGGATCGACTTCATCGGCTCCCCGAACAGTTCACGCTTGCTCTTGCCGTCGGGGTTGCCGAACTTGAAGTACTCCTCCCAGGCGCCCGGCTTGGCGACGTGCGAGAAGGTCGGGTTCGGGATGTAGTTGCTGATGTGGCCGTCGATCGCAATCTTGGTACGCCCGTTGATCTCCACGTACTGGACGATGTCCTTGTACTCCTTGGGCAAGTACTTGGTCAGCGCCTCCGGCGGCTCATAGAGGTGGTTGTCGGCGTCGAACAACGGGAACGGGATCTCGACGCGATGTGACAGTTGACCCATGAAATGCTCCTTTTCGGCTCATGAGAATCATATTCTCACAACGGTGTCGGTGCAACCTCGCTGGCAAGGCCCTGTCGCACCCGGTACTTCTGCACCTTGCCGCTGGCGGTGCGCGGGAAATCCTCGACCACGTGCAGTTCCTCGGGCCACTTCTGCCGCGCCACGCCCATCCGCTCGAAGTGGGCCCGCAGTTCCGGCATCGTCGGCGTCGCGAATCCGAGTTTGAGCCGGACCACCGCGGCCGCCCGCTCCCCGAGCCGGGCGTCGGGCGATGCGACCACCACCGCCTCGGCAATGGGGGGCATCGCCAACAGCACCTCTTCGACCTCCACGGCGCTGATGTTCTCGCCGCCGCGGATGATCACATCGGCCTTGCGGTCGGTGATGGTCAGATACCCGTCGGCGTCGAGCACGCCGATGTCGCCGGTGTGATACCAGCCCTCGGCGTCGAAAGCCGCCTCGGTCAGGGCATCGTCGGTGTAGCCCAGGCACAGGTCGGGGCCGCGGCTCAATATCTCGCCGTCGGGGGCCAGCCGGATCTCCACGCCGGGCCGCGCGTCACCGTCGGTGAACAGCCGCTTGTCCTCCGGGGCGCTGGCGGTCGAGCCGGTGATCGACGGGTGCTCGGTGCTGCCGTAGGAGCGGTAGACGTAGATGCCGAGGTCGGCAAGCCGGCGGGTGACCGCCGCGGGCACCGTCGCCCCGCCGAGCCCGACATTGGGAATGTGCTTGAGATGCTCGGTCGCAAAGCCCGGATGATCGAGCAGGCTGGTGACGAAGTACGGCGGTCCGCCACCGATCGACACCCCCTGACTGGTCATCAGCTCCAGCACCTGGCCGGGATCCCAGGTGTCGGCGAGGTCGATCGGAGCGCTCTCCAGCACCGGGATCAAGAAAGCGCCGAGCATCCCGATGAAGTGCCCGACCGGGGTTGCGGTCAGTTGCCGACCGCGATCCTTGGGGTAGTTATCGAGCAGCTGGCGCGTCTCGAAGCACAGTGTCTGGTGACTGTGTATGACGCCCTTGGGGTCTCGGGTGGTGCCGGACGTGAACGCGATGAGTGCCGGTGCACCGGGGTCGGTGGCCAGGATCCCGGCCATCGGTTCGGCGGCGAGCAACTCATCGAAGTCCTGGCCCACCACGCTCGCCGGTCTCCCGCCCACCACGCTCGCCGGTCTCCCGCCCACCACGCTCGCCGGTCTCCCGCCCACCACGCTCGCCGGTCTCCCGCCCACCACCCCGACGATCGGGATGTCCGCGGCCAGCTCCGGCCGATAGCTCATCCGCCCGAACTTCTCGGCGGTGATGAACACCCGGGGCTTGCTGGCGGCCAAGATGTAGCCCAGCTCCTTGGGGCCGTAGAAGTGCACGACCGGCACCACGACCGCCCCCAGGAACGCCGCCGCCCAGAAGGTCGCGGCGGCCTCCATCCAGTTGGGCAGCTGGAACGCCACGACATCGCCGGGGCCGACGCCGCGGGCCCGCAGCCCGGCCGCCAGCCGGCGGGCGGTCAGCTCCACCTCGCCGAAGGTGCCGACCCACGGGCGTACCGCCGAGTGCACCTCGAAGTGGTTGTCAGCCCCGCGGGACAAACCGTCACCGAGCAAGTCCCCGAGGGTCTCCCGGGTCCACCACCCATTGGCTTCGTAGTGACGCACCAGATCGTCGGGAATCTTTCGCATGTTCCCCGCGATGTTATTCTCCTGATCCGAGAATGCCAATATCCTCATTGGAGAGTCATGGTTGATGTCGAGCTGGATGAAGGATTGGCGGTCATCACGATCGATCGTCCCCAGGCGCGCAACGCGATCGCCCCGGAGACGATGGATCAGCTCGATCGTGCTCTTGATGCGGTAGCCGCGGCACGAGCGCTGGTCATCACCGGCGGCGGCGATCGCGCCTTCGTCTCAGGCGGCGATCTCAAGCAACTCGCCGCCATCCGCACCGAAGCGGACGCGCAGGCCATGGCCTGGCGGATGCGGTTACTGTGCGACCGCATCGCCGCGTTCCCCGCGCCGGTGATCGCGGCATTGAACGGCCACGCGCTGGGCGGCGGCGCCGAGGTCGCGGTAGCCGCCGACATCCGGATCGCCGCCGCCGACATCAAGATCGCGTTCAATCAGGTGTCATTGGCGATCATGCCGGCTTGGGGCGGGGCCGAGCGGCTGGCGGCCCTGGTCGGGCACAGTCAGGCGCTGCTGCTGGCCGGCACCGGAACCATGCTCGACGCCGCCGCGGCCGAACGGATCGGGCTGGTGAACCGGGTGGTGCCACGGGAGTCGTTCGAGGCCGAATGGCGTGGGCTGGCGCGGTCGCTGGCCAACCGGTCGGCGGGCGAGATCAAACGGGTGCTGGCCGGCGCGTCGGCGGACGAGGCGGTGGCAGCGTTTGCCCGGCTCTGGGTCTCCGACGAGCATTGGGCGGCCGCGGACGCGCTGCAGCAGCAGCGCAACAACCGCTAGCGCGCAGCGGCACTGGCCGGGAGGACCTGTCCGTCGGCGCCGGTGACCGCTTGCGGCTCGCCCTCGAAGCGATGCAACCACCGCTCCACGAACTCGACGGTCTCGGCATGGCCGAGGGTCATGCCCAGCGCCTCGTGTTCGATGATCAGCATCCGCGACGCGCTGGTCATCAACACCGTCAGCACCGTCGCCGGAAACTCGCCGCCATCGATGCCATAGCGGGCCAGCAGGCCGGCCACCGCCTCAATCTGTTCGGCGCGCAGCCGCTCGGCATAGCTGGCGATCTCCGACCGCAACGCCGCACGCTCGTTGGCCAGCGCCATGAACTGCATGGTCAGCGCGGTCCACGCCGGGTCGGTGTTGAACCGCCACAGCGCCCACAACGGCTGCGGCGACGCCAGCGCCGCGGCCTGCTCGGCCACCCCTTGATCACCCCGACGGCGGAACATCGCCAGGAAAAGATCATCCATGGTCCGGAAGTAGTAGTGCACGAGTTGGTGCTTGAGACCGGCCCGCTCGGCGACGCGGCGCGAGCTGACGGCGGTGTGGCCGGCGGTCAACAAGAGTTCCTCGGCGGCATCGAGCAACCGCAACCGGTTCTTCGCGTCCGGAGCCCCAATTCTGCGCTGCCCCTTACCAGATTCGGGCATACGGTCCGCTCCGCGTCATCACATTCCACCTTTACACGTCCGGCGGCCAGCGTAATGCCGCCGCAACCCTTGCTTCCCGGTCCCGCCCATGCTAAGCAGATGCACAGCACATGTCAGCCCATTCAGCAGAGGGGTCCACGTTGACCGACTTCGACACCATCGACTTCTTCACCGATCAGTCCCTGATACCGGACCCTCACCCGTACTTCGACTACCTGCGGGCCCAGAATCCGGTGACCCCGCTGAACGTCTACGGCGTCGTCGCCGTGACCGGTCACGAAGAAGCGAACGAGGTCTACCGCGACTCTGACACCTACTCCAACCTGGTGGCCGTGGGTGGGCCTTTCCCGCCGCTGCCGTTCGAGCCTGAGGGCGACGACATCAGCGAGCAGATCGAGGCGCACCGCCATCAGATGCCGATGGCCGATCACATGGTCACCATGGACCCACCGATGCACACCAAGGCCCGGTCGCTGCTGAATCGGCTGCTGACACCGAAGCGGCTCAAGGAGAACCAGGACTTCATGTGGCAGCTGGCCGACCGCCAGCTCGACTACTTCGCCGAAAGCGGCAAATGCGAATTCCTCTCCGAGTACGCCCGCCCGTTCGCACTGCTGGTGATCGCCGACCTGCTCGGTGTGCCCGAGGAGGACCGGCCGACGTTCCAGGAGGTGCTGGGCGCGCCGCAGCCGGGCGCCCGTATCGGCTCGCTCGATCACGAGGAGTTGGCCCACGACCCGCTGGCGTGGCTGGACGACAAGTTCAGCGGCTACCTGAATGACCGGCGGGAGAATCCACGCGGCGACGTGCTGACCGACCTGGCCACCGCCACCTACGAGGACGGGTCGATCCCCGAGATCTCCGACGTGGTCAAGAGTTCCACGTTCCTGTTCGCGGCCGGACAGGAGACCACCACCAAGCTGCTCAGCGCGGCGCTGCGGTTCCTGGCCGAGGACCCCGGCCTCGTCGCGCAACTGCGCGAGGACCGCAGCAGGATCCCGAACTTCCTCGAAGAGACCCTGCGGATGGAGAGCCCGGTCAAGACCGACCCGCGGCTGGTGCGCAAGACCACGACGTTGGGTGGCGTCGAACTGAAGGCCGGCACGGTCGTGGTGATGTTCCCCGGGGCGATCAACCGCGACCCCCGCAAGTTCGAGAACCCGCACGAGTTCCGGATCGACCGGCCCAATGTGCGCGAGCACCTGGCGTTCGCCCGCGGCAGCCACACCTGCCCGGGCTCGCCGCTCGCCCGCGCCGAGAGCCGGATCTCGCTGGAACGCATCCTGGACCGCATGACCGACATCCGGCTCGACGAGTCGCAGCACGGACCGGCCGGTGACCGCCGATTCAGTTTCGAACCGACCTTCATCCTGCGCGGCCTGACAGAACTCCACCTGGAATTCACCCCGGTGGCGGCTCCCGTCCCCGCCGGCCTCTGACCGCTGTTCTCCCACCCACTCAAAGGGGCAACCATGACGGTGACCACCACCGACGAAGCGCGCTATGACCCGTACGATGTCGAACTCAACAACGACCCGTACCCGATGTTTCGCCGGCTGCGCGAAGAGGCGCCGTTGTACTACAACGAAGAACACGACTTCTACGCGCTGAGCCGATTCGACGACGTGCACGCCGCGTTCGCCGACTACCAGACCTTCAGCTCCGCCAAGGGTGCCGTCCTGGAGATCATCAAGTCCGGCATGGAGATTCCGCCGGGCATCCTGATCTTCGAGGACCCGCCGATCCACGACATCCACCGCAACTTGATGGCGGGGATGTTCAGCCCGCGGCGGATGAACGCCCTCGAATCGCAGATCCGGGAGTTCTGCGCGCGCTGCCTGGACCCGCTGGTGGGCACCGGCCGATTAGACTTCGTCACCGATCTCGGCGCGGAGATGCCGATGCGGGTGATCGGCATGCTGCTGGGTATTCCCGAGGATCAGCAGCGCCACGTCACCGAGCACGGTGACGCCACCATCCGCACCGAGCCCGGTCAGAAGATGACCGACAACCCGGACGGTCCGATCGCCACCGGTGACGTGTTCGCCGACATCATCGCCTACCGGACCACGAACCCCTCCGATGACCTGATCACCGAGTTGATGAATGCGGAGTTCGAGGACGAACACGGCACCCGGCGCCGAATGTCCCGCGAGGAACTGCACCTGTTCCTCACCGTGCTTGCCACCGCCGGCAGTGAGACCACCACCCGGTTGATCGGCTGGGCCGGCAAAGTGCTGGCCGACCACCCCGACCAGCGCGCGCAGCTGGCGGCCAACCCGGCACTGATCCCGCGGGCGGTCGAGGAGCTGGTCCGGTTCGAGCCGCCGGCACCGCACGCGGCCCGGTACGTCACGCGCGACGTGGAGTACTACGGCCAGACGGTGCCCGAAGGCTCGGCGATGCTCCTGCTGATCGGTGCCGCCAACCGCGACCACCGCCGGTTCCCGCCGGATGGCGACGTGTTCGACATCCACCGGGAACGGCGCCCGCACCTGGGCTTCGGTCACGGCACCCACTTCTGTGTGGGCAATGCCCTGGCCCGGCTCGAGGCGCGGATCGCGCTCGAGGAGATCCTCAAGCGTTTCCCGGAGTGGGAGGTCGACCTGTCGGCGACGCAGATCTCCCCGACGTCGACGGTGCGGGGCTGGGTCTCCATGCCGGCGCTCATTCCCTGAACCCCCTAGTCACCCGAAATTTTCCGCAACAACAGAATTGAGGTTTCCAATGACCGGACGTGTTGAGGGCAAGGTCGCGTTCATCACCGGCGCGGCGCACGGCCAGGGCCGTAGCCACGCGGTGCGGTTGGCCCAGGAGGGCGCCGACATCATCGCGATCGACGTCTGTAAGCCGATCGTGGAGAACTCGCCCATTCCGCCGGCCACCCCGGAGGAGCTGGCCGAGACCGCCGACATGGTCAAGGCGCTGAACCGCCGGATCTACACCGCCGAGGTCGACGTGCGCGACTATGACGCTCTCAAGTCCGCGGTCGATGCCGGTGTCGAGGAGCTCGGCCGCCTGGACATCATCGTCGCCAACGCCGGCATCGGCAACGGTGGCGACACCCTCGACCAGTGCAGCGAACACGACTGGCAGGAGATGATCGACATCAACCTGTCGGGTGTGTGGAAGACCGTCAAAGCCGGTGTGCCGCACCTGATTGCCGGGGGCAACGGCGGTTCGATCGTGCTGACCAGCTCGGTGGGCGGGCTGAAGGCCTACCCCCACTGCGGCAACTACGTGGCCGCCAAGCACGGCGTGGTGGGCATCATGCGCTCCTTCGCCGTCGAGTTGGGGCAGCACAACATTCGCGTCAACAGCGTGCACCCCACCCATGTCAGCACGGGAATGATCATGAACGAGGGCACCTGGAAGATGTTCCGGCCGGACCTGGAGAACCCGGGCCCCGACGACATGGCGCCGATCTGCCAGCTCTTCCACACCCTGCCGATTCCGTGGGTGGACGCGGTCGACATCAGCAACGCCGTGCTCTTCCTGACATCCGACGAGGCCCGCTACATCACCGGGGTGACCCTGCCCGTCGACGCCGGAAGCTGCCTGAAGTAGCCGCGCCGGTGATTCCCGACAGCTGGGAGTCGATAACACCGGAGTGGGTGACCGCTGCCATCAGCGGTCACCACCCCGGCGCGGTGGTGCAAGAGGTCTCGGTCGTGTCGCGCGACGACGGCACCAACCGGCGGGCTCGGCTGGCGCTGCGCTACGCGGCCGGAAGCGGGCCGGCCACCGTCTTCGTCAAGGCGGTCGACCCCGAGCACGCCGATCTAGTCGAGCTGACCAGCGGTCTGTACCACGAGCCGCGACTATTCCTCGCGCAAGTTGAACTGCCACTGGATCATCCGACGGTCTACCGGGCGGTGATCGACGAGCAGCGCCGCGACTTCCTGCTGCTGATGGAGGATGTGGTGGCACGCGGCGCCGACCCGCGCGACGCGACCCGGCCGTTGAACCTCGACGAAGCGGCCCGGGGAGTACGCGGCCTGGCCCGCCTGCACGGGGCGTTCTGGGGTGAACGCATCAGCGGCAATCCCGCGCTGGAGTGGGTGGAGCCGTTCGTGCCGTTCGCCGGTCTGGAGCTCGCACCGCTGGACGTCGCCTACCAGCGACTGGGCGACTCGGTTCCCGCCGAGATCACCGCGATGAGCGGGCCGGAACTCTTCGGCGACATCTGGGCCCGCTACATCCGCAGCCTGGCCCGGGGGCCGCAGACTTTGCTGCACGGCGACCCGCACATCGGCAACACCTACGTGCTGCCCGACGGTGACGTCGGCTTCCTGGACTGGCAGATGGTCCGGCACGGCAACTTCTCGCTGGACCTGGGCTACTTCCTGCAGGGTGCGCTGACCATCGCCGACCGGCAGGCTGCCGAGCGTGACTTGGTCGAGGACTACCGTGGCTCCCTGGGCCTTCCGTCTGCCGAACTACCCTCGGCCGAGGAGATCTGGTTGCACTACCGGGCTTCCGCGGCGCACGGCCTGGCGATCTGGATCGCCACGCTGTCCGGTGGCGACAACTGGCAGCGGCCCGACATCAGCCTGGCGCTCGCGCAGCGCTACGCCGCGGCATTCACCGATCTGGACACCCGGGCGGCGCTGGACGCGCTGGACAAGCCGTAGCCGTTGATCATTGACGCTGAGCCCATGGCGAAACGGTGCGAGAAGGGTGCGCCGTGAGTGCAGCGTCACTGCGACGGCGGGTTGCCGGCTAACCGAGTGCGTTGCCGATCACACCGTCGGCTTCCAGTGCGGCGACCTCGGCCTCGGTGAAACCCAGCTCGCGCAACAGTTCGTGGTTGTGTTCACCGAGCAACGGCGCCGGGCGACGGTGGCACCGGCTGGGCCCGTGCGTCGAACGCACCGGCAGCGTGCTGTGCCGCACCGTCGGGTTCACCGGGTGGGCGACATCTTCGAAGAAGCCGCGATGCGCCAACTGTGGCGATTCGGCCTGCCGGTGCGGTTGCACAGCTTTGGCCACCGGAATCCCGGCCGGCCAGAGCAACTCGACGATCTCATCGCCGCTGCGTTCGGCGCACCAGGCGCCGAGCCGGGAGTCGATGAGATCGTGGTGTTCGCGCCGTCCTGCTGCCGTCGCCAGGCTCGGGTCGGCCGCCCAGGCCGGTCGACCCAGTGCCTCGCAGAGCGCGATCCACTCTTCGTCGGTGCTGATCGCCACTGCGACCCAGCTGTCGAGCCGGCCGAACTCGTCGATATCGGAAGTGCGGTACAGGTTTTGCGGTGCTGCGGTCGGACCCCGATTGCCGTCGCGCTGTAACAGTGCGCCGTAGGCGGAGTACTCGATCACCTGCTCGGCGGCGACGTTGAGGGCCGCATCGACCATCGCCGCTTCCACCAGGATCCCTTCGCCGGTACGACGACGATGCTCCAGCGCCAGCAGCAGCGCGTTGAGGGCGTGCACGCCCGCGTTCGGATCGCCCACCGAATACGGCTCGTAGGGGTTGCGGTCGGGGAAGCCGGTCAGCCAGCTCACGCCGGCGGCGGCCTCGATCGCGTAGGCGAACGCCGGATTGTCACGCCACGGCCCGTCGAGCCCGAAACCGGGCATCCGCAACAAGATCGCGTCGGACCGCAACCGGCGGACCGTGTCGAAATCCAAGCCGATCTGCTCGAGCACCCGCGGGGTGAAATTCTCCACGATCACATCCGCGGTCGCGACCAGCTTCCGCAGAATCTCGCGGCCGGCCTCCCGACGCAGGTCCGTCGTGAGCCCCCGCTTGTTGGTGTTCAGCGCCGAGAAGATCGGTGAACGCTCCCACCATTGCGGTTCACTGGCCGGGATTCCGGCGATGAGCCGGGTGCCATCGGGTTTGCCGGTCGATTCGATATGGATGACGTCGGCGCCGAGCATGGCCAGCAGATGGGTGCAGCTCGGGCCGGCCCAGAATGTCGTCAGGTCGAGCACCCGAAGGCCGCTGAACGGCCCGGCGTCGTGCTGCTCACCCCCACCGGCAACACGTGCTGGTGGCGGCGTCGAACGGTAGTGCTCGGTATGCTCGCCGAGACGCGGCGCCGGCTGTGGGGGGCCCCAGCTCAGTTGCGGCATCCGATAGGGGCGATCGGGCTGGATGAATCCGCCGCGCGGGTTGGTGACGAAGACCTGCCGCGCCTGGAAGTGATCCAGTTCGGTGACGTTGGCGCCGTTGCCGACCGGGGCGTTGGGGATCCGGAACGCGGTGGCCAGATCCCGGATCTCCTCGACGGTCTGCTCTTTGAACCAGGCGTAGATCTCCTCGGCCTTCTCGTTGGCCTGCTCGGTGATCGACAGCGGCGAGTCCTCGTCGATCCACTCGGGATGCCCGGTCATCGCGCACAGGTCGAACCATTGCTGGGCGGTGCCGCACCCGACATCGACCAGGCCGTCCTTGGCGGAGGCGATACCGGGCACGGTGAGCCTGCGAGTGTCGCGCCAGGGCTTGCCGAGCATCTCGAAGTAGGTCACCGGGTAGTAGGTCAGGCCCATGATCTGTGTCTCGAGCATCGACAGGTCCAACAGGTCACCACGGTCGCGGCGGGCGAACCACGATGCCAGGGTCAGCGCACTGGCGTAAGCGCCGGCGAGGTACTCGCCGATCTGTCCGCCGACGAATGCCGGTGGCCGGTCCTGCGATCCGCGCCCGATCCCGAAGATGCCACCCGACCACGCCTGCAGGGTGAATTCGGTGGCCGGCCGATCGCTCCACGGACCGTCCAGACCGAAGGGCGTGATCGCGGTGACGATCAGATGCGGATGGTCGCGAGTGATCTGGTGGGGCGCAAACGCCGGGTGCTCGGCCAGCGCCGATCCGCGCGACCAGATGACGGCGTCCGCGCCGGAGAGCAACCGGTCCACGAGCGCGGTGCCGGATTCGGGATCGGTGACGACGCTGCGTTTGCCGCCGGACAGAAAGCTGAACAATGCCCCTTCGCCGGCGGTATCGGCACCCGAGGCCGACCAGTACCGCAGTGGATCGCCCTGCGGCGGCTCGACTTTGAGGACTTCCGCGCCGCCGTCGGCCAGCATCTTGGTGCAGTAGGCCCCGGCGATCCCGGTGGAGAGATCGATGACCGTGAAGCCGTCGAGTGGTGTCACGACGACCTCAACTGTCCTTGCTGCGACTGGACTTGCTCAACCTGAAGTCGGGCGGGAACCTCGAGTCGTTGTCCTTGACCGCTCCGGACAGGCCGGACTCGATGGCCTCATCGAGCATCAGGTCTCCCGCGTCGGGGGCCACCCCGGAGCCCATCGACTCGAAGAACGCCGACAGCAGGCTGCCCATGTACTCGCCCTGGTGCTGCTTGTAGACCTCGAAGAACATCTTCTGCATGAACACCGTGTCGACGGGGCGGTTGCGAGCGCACGCCAGCGCATACTTGTCGACCTCGGCCTCGAGCTGATCGCGCGAGACCACCTTGTTGAGGAAGTTGCACTTCTCCATGTCGGCGGCGGTGAAAGGCCTTCCGGTGAAGACCATCTCGGAGAACTTGCGCAGCCCCATCATCTGCACCCACGTCCACATCCGCGGCCCCCACCCGTAGTAGCGGAACGACGGGTGGCCGAACAGGGCGTCGTCGGAGGAGATCACCAGATCGGCGTCGGCGGCCTGGTAGAAGTGCCAGCCGTAGCAGTAGCCCTTGGCCTCGACGATGCTGATCTTCTTGAGCTCCTGCAGCGGCCGGTTGCCGGCCTGCACGTTGGCGTACCAGGCGCTGATTGTCGCGCCGTTACGGAAAGTCCCCTTCGGCGGATAGTTGACGTCGGTGCCCTCCAAGCGCAGTTCCGCCAACCGCTTCTCGGGCTCATCGACACCTTCCATGAACTCCGGCAGGTCGGCACCGCTGCCCAAGTTGTCTCCGACACCACGGATCACCACCACCTTGACGTCGTTGTCGACGCTGGCGCCGCGCAGCAGGTCCGCATACCGCAGCCGCGCGGACGATGTTGGCGCATTGAGATATTCCGGCCGGTCGAAAGTGATGGTGGCGATCTTGGTGGCCGGGTCCTTGTGGTAGCGGATGATCTCCTCGGCGGACGGCCGGCCCGAGTCCGTGCGCGTGTCTGACATTGGTGTTGTGCTCCTTCAGCTGAACGGACTGGTGGTCAAAACTTTGTGGCCATCTTCGGTGATCAGAACCGCCTCGCGCCCGAACACCGCGCCGACACCGGGCTCGAACACATACCCGGTGACGGCCAGCACCATTCCCGGTTCGAGCCGTTCGGCGCCGGCGGTCTGCGGCAGCCGCGCCGAGACCACCGGCGGGTCGAAACCCATGCCGAGCCCGTGAGCCACCGGCACCGGCGGCAGCGCCTCGCCCGCCGCGGCGTAGGCGTTCAGCAGCTCGCTGCCGGCCGCGCCCGGGCGGCAGGCGCCGGATAGCCGCTGCCACAACGCGTCCCATCGCCGATACAGCGCTGCGGCGTGGCCGTCCGGCGGGCCGCCGGCGACATGGGTGCGTCCCACCTCACCGAGGTAGCCGCCGGCAACCACGGCGGCCGAGATTCCCACCAGGTCCCCGGGCCCGACCCGCCCATCGCCCACTGCCCGTCGCCACGGCTGGTCGCGTGAGGTCACCCAGGCGACGTCCTGGTTCGCCGGAGTGCCCCCAGCCCCGGCCATCGCCTGCATCATCGCCCCGGCCAGGGCCGCCTCACCAACCCCGGGCTGCAGTGCGTCCACCGTTGCGGCCAGCGCCGACTCCGCGACGGCGATGGCGCTGCGCAGCGCGGTCAGCTCGTCGGGCGTCTTGATCGCCCGGGCCGCCCGCATAGCCGGTTCACCGTCGACGAGTTCAGCTTTGGGGAAGGCCAGCGGCAGCAGCTGGGCGAACAGCGGTGAGATCGCGTCGGTTCCGACCCGACGCGCGGTGAGAGCGCCCTCGATATGCGCCAGCGCGGCAATGATATTCGTTGGATTGCACGAGATCTCGTAGAGATTGTCGTGCGGGATGTCGTCGGGGACACCGTCGTCCCAGCTGCTCAGCAGGTGGATGGCGCCCGTTGCGCGCACCAGCACGCAGTTGGGCGAGAACGGCCGGGTGCCGGCCATCCAGCGCTGCGGCGCGCCGGTGACATAGCGGACATTGGCCTGGCGGCCCAGTACCAGCACGTCGAGGTCATGGGCGGCCATCTGGGCCAGCGCACGCTCCCGCCGCCCGCAGCGCAGCCCGGCGACGTCGGGCAGAACGTCAGTGCTCATAGGGCGCAAACGGGTAGTCGGTCAGCGAGATGAAGCCGTCCTCGGTGATCACCACGACCTCTTCGCCGCGGTAACCACCGGTGCCGTCCTCCCACACGATCGGCTCCAGCACCAGCACCATGCCCGGCTCGAAGACGAAATTGCGGTCGAACTCTGCACCCAGGTCGGTGCCGATCTTGGGCATCTCGGTATCGGTCACGCCGATGCCGTGGCCGAGGCAACCGTGCGGCAGCCACGGCCGCACGCCGGCGTTGGCGGCGGTGGCCGCCCGGGCCAGCTCGGCGGCATTGCAGCCCGCGCGGATCACTTCCTGCATGGCCGAGATGATCTCCCGCCACCTCCGGAACTGGGCACGCTGGCGTGACGTCGGTTCGGATCCGGCGATCCAGGTGCGTCCGAGTTCTGAGCAGTACCCGCCACAGCTGATCGAGACCTGGCTCCACAGCACGTCGCCGGCGGTCAGCTCACGCCCGGTGGCCAGCAGTGGCAGCGCCAGCTCACCGTGGGTGGTCCACACCCCGGCGGACCTGCTGGCCGGCATCACTTGCCAGATCGGTTCGAACATGCTGGCGTCCGCGCCCAATTCGAACGCCCGCCGCAGGAAGTGCGCGGACAGGTCGAGTTGGCGGGCGCCGGGCGCCAGCATCGCCTGCGCGGCGGCCATCGCCTGCTCGGTGATCCGGCAGGCGGAGCGGATGTAGGACAGCTCATCGGCGGTCTTGATCAACTTGGCGTCGGAGACCACCTGTATCGCATCGATCGGCCGTCGGCCGGGAAAGAGGTGCTGCTGAGCGCGACGCATGGCACCGGTGCACTCGTCGACGCCGATTGCGGAGCCAGCCGGAATGAGTTCGGCGATCTCCTTGGCGAACTGCGCTACCCCTTCATCGAATTCGAGGTACACCGGCCCGTGCAGGTGATCGGCCGGCAGCTCCGGGTTCTCCGAACCGCCTCGGTGGAACGGCAGGAACAGATGCGGGTGGGGGTCATCGGCGAGGACCACCGCTACCGGTCGGTCCACGTGGGACAGTCCGGCGTCGCCGAGCCGCCGGCTGGTTCCGGTCGCGTAGGTGACGGCGTCGTTGCCCAGCAGCACCAGGGCGTCGATTCCGCGTTCGGTCATCGCCGCGCGCAACCGGGCGCCGGTCTCTCGACGTAATCGGGCGCGGTCCGGGACATCTGCGATCTCAACGCTGCCGGCCGCGGCCGGCAGCGTTGCCGCAGCCGGCCCCATCAGACCCCCAGAAACTTCTTGATGTTGGTGCTCACCACTTTTGCAGCATCCTCGGGTCCCAACGCGTTGACCACGCTGGTCAGTGACTTCTCCGAGTAGCCGAAGGTGCTCTCGTTGTGCGGGTAGTCCGACGACCACATCACCTTGTCCACCCCGATCTCGTCGATGAGCCGCAGGCCCAGCGGATCGACCATGAACGACGCGCTCATGTTGGTGTTCCAGTAGTGCCGGATCGGATGCTCCAACTGGTGGTTGAACATGTGCTGATAAGAGGCGAGCAGATGTTCGGCGTCCTGCAACGCCGAGGGCACCCAGGCGATGCCCCCTTCGAACCAGCCGACCCGCAGGCCGGGGTTCTGGTCGAGGATCCCGCCGAAGATGTACTTGGAGAACATCTCCCGGAACGAGTCGACATTGATCATCATGCCGACGACGACACTGTTGACCTCACACGGGGTTTTCGGCGGGGTCTCGCCGATGTGGTGGGTCACCGGCAACCCGGCCGCCTCGATCTCATCCCACACCGGGCGCATCGTCGCGCTGGAGTAGTCGATGACATTGCCGTCGTCGTCCTTGCCTGGGTTCAGCGGCAACAGAAACGTCTTGAGGCCCAGCGATTTCAGCTCTTCCAGGTTGCGCCGGGTGCCGACCGGATCCCACCAGTTGATCAGGCCGACCCCGTAGAAGCGGCCGCCGGAGCGCTCCTGCAGCTCGGCCATGTGCTCGTTGTAGATGCGGAAGACACGCTCCCGCAGTTCCTTGTCGGGGAAGTGAAACAGCGCCAGCACCGCATTGGGGAACGCCAGCTCCTTGTCGACACCGTCGCTGGCCAGCTCCTGGATCCGGGCCTCGATATTGCTGCTGGCGGCGCCGGCCAGGTCGTCGTACTGCATCAGCACCGCCGAGAAGTCGCCCGGCAGGAAAGTCTGACCCTTGCGCCCGACCATGTAGGCGCCGTCCTCATACCAGATCCGGGGTGCCTTGTCGCGCAGGTCCTCGGGAAAGCGCTGATAGAAGATGTCGTCGGCTATCGAGATGTGGTTGTCGGCGGAGAACACCTCGGTCCCGGCCGGCAGGCCGACATCGCGTCCGGCCTGCCCGCGGCGGTCCTTGGGCGCCCCGTAGCCACCGGGGGGATAGAACGTGGCGTCTCGAGTAGTTGTGCTGGACATGTCAATCCACTCCAATCGGGCGGTTACCAGGTGACGGGGAGTTCGTAGACGCCGTAGGCGAGGCGGTCATTCTTGAACGGGATCTCATCGACGCTCACCGCGAGCCGCAGCGTCGGTATGCGGCGGAACAGCGTGCGGAAGGCGATCACCATCTCGGCGCGCGCCAGCTGCTGGCCCACGCACTGGTGCGGGCCGAACCCGAAGGCCATGTGCTGGCGGGCCGGCCGGGCCAAGTCGAGCAGCTCGGGCTCGGGGAAGACGGCGGGGTCCCAGTTGGCCGGCGCCAGGTCGATGATGATGCCCTCTCCGGCGCGGATGGTCTCACCGCCGATCTCGATGTCCTCCAAGGCGACCCGGCGCTGGCCGGTGTGGATGATCGACAGGTAGCGCAGCAGTTCCTCGACCGCATTGGCGATCGCGGCGTCGTCGTCACCGCGGAACACCGCGGTGCGCTCGTCGATCTTGTCGGCCTCATGCAGCAGGGCCACGATGCCCAGGCCGATCATGTTGGCCGTGGTCTCATGGCCGGCGATCAGCATTCCGGTACCGAGCTGGGTGGCCTCGCGTATCGATAGCTCCCCGTCTTTCACGCGCTTGCCCAGGGCGGAGACCATGTCGTCGGCCGGCTCGGCCATCCTGGTCTCCAGCAGCCGGACCAGGTACTTCGACAGTTCGGTGGCACCCTCAGCGAGGTCGTCGGAGGTGGCGTTGCGGTCCACCCCCATGGTGGCGTGCTGCTGGAAGAATTCGTGGTCCTGGTAGGGAACACCGAGCAGTTCGCTGATCACCAGGGAGGGAATCGGCAGCGCGAATCCCTCGATCAGGTCGGCCGGTTGCGGGCCGGCCAGGATGGCGTCCAGGTGTTCGTCGGTGATCCGTTGCGCCACCGGGGTCAGCGCGTCGACGCGTTTCATGGTCAGGGCCGGGGACAGGATCCGCCGGTAGCGGATGTGTTCGGCGCCATCGGTGGTGAACACCGACTTGGGCCGGTGGTCGACGCTGGCGCGCATCATCTCGTTCCAGTGCGGAAAGCCCGGCTGGTGGTCGTCGACGCTGACCCGGGGATCGGAGAACAGCGTGCGCACCGCCTCGTAGCCGGTGATCAGCCACGGCGTGCTGCCGTCCCAGATCCGCACCCGGCTCAGCGGGGCCTGCGCAGCCAGCGCCATAGTCTCCGGCGGCGGGGCGAACGGGCACCGGCCGTCCCGACTCATCGGGTACTCCGGCGTTTCGGTGGCCGCCATGGTGGTTGCGTCGGTCACGCTCTACTCCTCAACGATCTTGATTGCTCGGGACGGACACACTGCGACCGCCTGACGAACGGCGTCGGCCAATTCGTCGGGCGGGTTCTCATCGAGCAGGACGACGACGCCGTCCTCATCACGCTGGTCGAACACCCGGGGTGCCAGTGCGGCGCACTGCCCCGAGGACGCGCAGATGTTCTGGTCGGCGGTGACTTTCATGGCGAACCTCCCTGCACTCCGGTGACCGGCGCCAGCCACAACCCCACGATCGCGTCGATGAGGCCGGACCCGGCCTCCGCCCAGCTGATGGACGCCGACGAACCCGACGCCAGCGCACGTTCATGGTCGGCGCAGGTGTGCATCAACAGGTTTCGGGCCATCACGTTGCGGCCCTGGCGGACCGGCACCGGAAGGTCCGGCAGGCAACGGTTGATGCCGTCGATGACCTGCACCAGCGACGGCGAACTGAGCGCGTCCTTCACGACGATGTCGTGGTAGGCCGGATCGGCCATCACCTGTGCGGCGAACCGCGCGTACCAGGTCGGGTTACCCAGCGCGGCAAGGTGGTCGGTTAGCGGCCGAACCAGGCAGGACACCCAGTCGCGCAGTTCGGTGGAATCGGCGGCAGCGGCGACCAGCTGTTCGCGCAACCGCTCGACGGGGGCCCGGTGCCGGCGTTCGATCTCGCGCACCAGGTCGGTCTTGGTGCCGAAGTGGTAGCCGACGGCGGCGTTGTTGCCCTGTCCGGCGGCCTCGCTGACCTGCCGGTTGGAGACGGCGAACACCCCGTGGTCGGCGAACAGCCGTTCCGCGGCGGTCAGGATCGCCTCCCGCGTGCTGTTGGCCCGCTCAGCCCGCACGGCCCGATCAGCGGTGGTCACGGCGCCAGTCAACCCCGTCCAGACAATTAAGTCAAGCGATTGATTTAACGTTTTTGGTCGCTGCGCCGCCGGATGGCCTTTCCGGCCACCGTGCCGCCGTCGACCGGCAGCACGATGCCGGTCACGTAGCGGGATCGTTCACCGGCGAGGTACAGCGCGGCTTCGGCCACGTCGGCCGCGGTACCCTCCCGCTTCAGTGGGCGATCAGCGCGCATCGTCTCGCGGATGCCCGCCTCGTACCGTTCGATGGCTTCCCGGTCCAGCCCCGCGGCGGCCGACGACGCCACGAACGGCGTCGGAATGTTGCCGGGCGCGATGGCATTGACCCGGATGTCGTAATACGCCAATTCGATCGCGGCGGACTTGGTGAACTGTATGACGGCGGCCTTCGACGCGCGGTAGGTCATCACCCCGCCGCCGGCTTGGATGCCGCCGATCGAGGTCAGGTTGATGATCGATCCCCCGCCGGCCTTGGACATCCGCCGGGCGGCATCGCGGGTTCCGGCCATCACGCCGAGCACATTGATCGCCATGATGCGGTGGAAGTCAGCCAGGTCGTCGTCGAGGAATCGGTTGTGCATGGTGCCCGAGACGCCGGCGTTGTTGACCATGATGTCGAGTCCGCCGAACGTCTCGACGGCGGCGTCCACCAGGTCGCTGACCTGTTGCGGGTCGGCGACGTCGGCGACCCGGAAGACGGTGTCAGCGCCGAGTTCACCGGCGAGCGCCGCGCCGCGCTCGGGATCCAGGTCGGCGAGGACCACCCGGGCTCCTTCGGCGAGGAAGCGCTCGGCGATTCCGCGACCCAGCCCCGACGCTCCCCCGGTGACGATCGCCGTCTTGCCCGCCAGCTCGTTGACCATCCACAACCCTTCACCAGACCGGAACACCGCAGCGGTTCGACTCAACCCGTTTCACCCCGCTCAGTCAAGCGACTGAATTAAATGGCGAGCCTCGGGCCCGGCGGTCAGGGCGTGAACCGGATGTGCAGTCTGGTCAGCCCGCGCAGGATGAAGGTCGGCAGGTACCGGTACCTGCGCTGCCCGGGCGGACCATGTACCTCCTCGTCTATCCAGATTTCGCAGGTGCGGTCAAGCAAGCGCTGGAGGCTGACCAGCGCCTCGGTGCGCGCCAGCGGGGCACCGGGGCAGCTGTGCGGACCGCGACCGAAGGCCACGTGATTGCGCGCGTTGTCGCGCTCGGCGTCGAAGGCCTCCGGGTCGTCGAACTTGCGAGGATCCCGGTTCATCGCCGCGTTGACCAGCATCACGATGGTGCCGGCCGGGAGGTCGACGCCGCCCACGGTGACCGGCACCCGGGCCATCCGGAAGTCGCCGCGCACCGGGCTCTCATAGCGCAGGCATTCCTCGATGAACCGCGGCAGCAGATCGCGGTTGTCGCGCAGTCGCCGTTGCAGCGCTTGGTCTTCGGCGATGATCATGACCGCCGTCGACAACAGCCGCACGGTGGTCTCCTGGCCGGCGGCGAACAGGTTGGCCGCCACCCGGACGGCGTCGATCACCTCCGGCGTGCTGCCGTCGGGAAAGGTCGCCGAGGCCACACCGGTCAGCACATCACCGCGCGGTTCGGCGCGTCGGTCGCAGATGTACTCGGTGAACTTGCCGTAGAGGTACTCCAGTGGCGTGTGGGTCATCGCATCACCGGAACTGCTCCCGATGGTCCCGGTGGCACCCTTGAGCAGTGCCGCGCGAAACTCGTCGTGATCGGATTCGGGGACACCGAGCAGATCCGCAATCACCAGCATCGCGAACGGGTTGGCGAAATCACCGATGAATTCACATGATCCGCCCGCCAGCACCTCGTCGTACTGCTGGTCGGCCAGCCGCCAGATGAACTCCTGATTCTCCTTCAGTCGCTTGGGCGTGATCATCCGGGCGAGCAGCTCCCGGTGCGCGGTGTGCTTCGGGGGGTCGAAGGTGGGTAGTTGGTCACTGAACGGCAATTCGTCGCGATACTTCTCGATCAGCGGCGAGACGTCCGCCCCCTCCAGTGGGACCGGGAAACCCGGGAACGGCCCGGTCACCGACACACACGCCGAGAACCGTTCGGTGTCGTTGTAGATGACCACGCCTTCGTCGTAGCCGGTCACCATCACCACGCCGTGGTGCGGTTCCCGGCGCAGCGGGCATTCGTCTCGCAGCTGTGCGAGATAGGCGTACGGATCATGCAGCACCGCGTTATCGGTGAAGAAGTCGACCGCGTCGATGTCGGTTCGGCCGGTGATGGTCACTCGGATATCTCCACTGCCTGGTAGCTGTCCAGCATCTCCATGTTCGGTAGTGCCATCTGCAGATACAAGTCGATGCGGGAGATCTTTCCGTCATCGGCGAACTCGTAGACCGACAGCGAGTTCACCACCGACGTGAACTCACCGATCTCGCTGCGCTCCTCGAGTTCGAGGAACACCACACCGTCGACCTCGCTCACCCGTTTGAACGAGGCCTCCCAGCTCGACGACGGCGCCCAGTTCGACAAGAACCCGAGGTACTCCGTCCAGTTCATGACCTCTTTGAAATTGCCGACCCGCTCGAAGGCTGCGGTGTCGACCAGCGCCGCCAGCGGGGACCAGTCATCGGCGGTGAAGCCCGGCGCCTTGGCGGCGTCGGCCAGTCGTTTGACCGTCTGGGTGTACAACAGCACGGTGTGCGCCCGCCCGCTATGGCCGTCGATGACCTCGTCAACGTCCTTCATCGCAACTCTTTTCTCGCAACGGTATTCGGTCAGATGGAGACGCCCGCCTTCTCCAGGCAGCGGTGCAGCGCGTCCACATACTCGGTGGTGCCGTGGAACGGACCGCTGACTCCGATCGCGACCTCCAGGAACGGGCTGTACTCGTCGTTGACGTGGGTCTCCCAGCGCGACACCTCGCCGTTGTCGTTGGTCTCGACGAAGCTGTAGGAGTAGAAGCCCATGGTCTTGCCGTCTTTGGTGGTGCCCTGCCACCGGGTCTTCATCACGAACCCGTTGTCGGCGGGCCAGTAGTTGAAGCTGGCCGGTTTCCAGTCGGGAAAGGTCAGCGAGTAGGCCTTGGCCTCCATCGTGGCGGCCTGCGCGGTGTCGGCGGGAAACTCCTTGAGTAAGAAGACCTGATCGCCGGTGAAGTACGGTGAGACGTACACGCCGTCGTCGGCGAAGGTCCACGCCTCGTAGCTCTCACCGTCCTGAACCCCTTGGCGCAGATAGGCGTTGCGGTACGCCTCGGCCATCCGGCGGTGGTGCTCGATACGTTCCCGGATATCCATGCTGTTCACCCTTCGCTTCGGTGGTTTGAGTTCCCGCACATGGCCGCGATGCAGTTGTCGACGACCGAGTGGAAGTGCGCTATCACCACTTCCTCCTTGACCAGTGCCATGTAGGTGAGCATGCTGTTGCGCAACCCGGCCTGCTGGCGCGGCATCTGGTCGTAGTCCTGTTGCAGGGCCTCGAAGTACTTGTAGCTTCCCGGCTCGTCGACCACGACGGGTTCTGCGACGAACGACGCTTTGTACTCCTCGGGCAGGTACATGTAGCTGGCCACGTGCCAGACGCAGCGATGCGGATCGCCGTCCGGGTCCGGCAACGCCATGATGATGTGGCATTCACCGGCACGAATCGTCATGAAGAAGTTGGGGAACAGCACCCAGCCGTGACTGTCGCTCATCTGGGCGTCGGTCAGTCCGCTGACGTCGAGCCCCATACCGGTCAGGGTGTCGCGCGTCGCCTGCTGCAGCAGGGTCCGGGCGGTGACCCCCTCGGGGAAGGTCAGTGCACCGTCCGGCGATTCGTACTGTGCCACCAGCTCTTTGAACCGCGGCAGCACGGCGGCCGTCGACGGGAAGGTGTCGGGCAGCGCCATGGTTCCTTCGACCTGATCCGCCGGGGTAGCACCCACGACGTCGAATGGGGCGACGGCAACGCTGTGCCGGTCGAAGAACCGGTACCGGGTGGTTGCCGGGTCGATGTTGATGACCCGCAGCAGTTGCGGGTGGATGCCGTTGATGTGGTAGCCCTCCTGAAAGGCGTCCATGACGACCTTCCAGTTGCAGTCGATGCGCTCGGTCACGTCCATCACGGTGACCATCTCGTCGAGGTGGTATGGGGCGAGCATGGTGGCGATCTCGTCACCGATGAACTCCGACAGCGGCGCGGCCTGCGGGTCCGGGTTGAGGAAGATGAAGCCGGCGAAGGTGTCCACCGGGACTTCGATCAGGCCGTGGGTGTCCTTGTCGATCGGTCCGGCCAGATCTTCACGCAGCATGCCGGTGAGCTTGCCCTGCAGGTCGTAGGACCACAGGTGGTAGTTGCACAAGAAGTTGCGCTTGGTGTTGCCGCGCGCCTCCGGGCAGAGCAGGTTGCCGCGATGACGGCAGGCATTGACGAAGCCGCGGATTTTGTCGTCCTTGCCGCGCACCACGATGAACGACTGGTCGGAGATCCGGTACTGCTTCCAATCGCCGGTCTTGGCGAGTTCCTCGACCCGCCCGGCCACCTGCCAGGTCTTCAGCCAGATCGATTCACGTTCCACCGCAGCGAATTCCGCGCTGGTGTAGCGCTCGGTCGGGATCTGCATCCGGTACCGGTCAGGACCGATGTCATCGAGCGATGTGGCGTTGTCGACCCAGCTGCCCGGGAGCGTTGTCTGCACAGTGGCCTCCTATCGCGTGACTGGCATCACGCCTATACATGGTTGTATATTTAATACAAGAGTGTTTGAAAGTAGCCCGGCCGCTCTCCGTTGTCCGTGGAAGGATCGACAGATGGCTGAACGCTGGACCATGCAACGCCGCCTCGAACACACCCGAAACCTGCTGTTGGACGCCGCCGAGCAGATCTTCGCGCGGCGCGGGTTCGACGGAGCCGCGCTGGAGGACATCGCGGATGCGGCCGGCTACACCCGGGGCGCCATCTACTCGCACTTCGGCAGCAAGGCCGAGCTGTTCCTCGCGGTGATCGAACGGCAACGCCAGCAGTTCCTCGACGGGTTCGCCGACGTCATCGCCACCTTCCACCGACTCGACGAACTCGACATCGACGAGCTCGCCGAGCGCTGGCGCCAGCTCATCACCAAAGAGGGGCCCGACCGTTCGATGCTGGGCTACGAGTTCACGTTGTTCCTGCTGCGCAATCCCGATGCCCGCGAGCGTGTCGCGGCCCAGCGCGAGGAGACCGCGCAGGCCCTGGCCGACTACATCACCAAAGGCGCCGCGCGGCTGGGCGGTGAGCTCGCCATGCCCGCGCTGGAACTCGCGCGTGTCATCCTGGCGGCCAACGACGGCGTCACGCTGAACAGCCTGCTCGACGACCAAGCGGTGTTCCGGCCGTTTCTGCGCATGGTGGTCGCCAATATCGTTGCGCCGCGTGGTGGCTGAGCGCCGTTACGATCAGGGGACTTTCGGCTTGATCTCCTCGATCACCCACTGCGCGTAGTCGAGGTACTCATCAACGTCGCGCACCGAGGGCAGTGGCACGGCACTGACCGTCACGCCCTGCTCGGCGAGCCAGCTCAGCCGATCGATGATCTGCTGACCGCTCATCCCTGATCGCGCGTTCGGGTCGTTGCGCGCAACGTGGCCCTCCCCGACCCGCGTGGTCGCCATGCCGTGCACCACCTCGAAGGGACGCCCGTCATATTCCGGCTGGGACTTGATGAAGTCCACGCGCTGCGCGATCTGCTCCGGCGGCGTCAGGAAACTCCACCACCCCGAGGCGTACTTCGCCGCACGCCGTAGCGCCGCATCTGCATCGCCACCGATCCAGACCGGCAGATGGGGTTTGCGCACCGGCTTCGGCTCGAACGCCACCTCGTCGAAAAAGACATAGCGGCCCTCGAACCGCGGCGACTCACTGGTCCACAACTCGATGATCGCCGCCAGATACTCATCGGCGATGCGCCCGCGTTCAGCGAACGGCACGCCGAGTAGTTCGAACTCACGCTGGAGCCAGCCCACCCCGAAGGTGACCATCATGCGGCCGCCGCTGAGCCAGTCCGCGGTGGCGAGCGCCTTGGCGAGCACGATCGGCTGGTGCAGTGGCAGCACGGTGACGCACGAGTTCAGCATGATCCGGTTGGTCGCACCGGCGAGATATGCCTGGGCGGCCGTCGACTGGAAATAGTGCGGCCCGGACAGTTCCACGTGCTCGGTGGGGATCACGAAGTGCTCGGGGACGGCGATCATGTCGTAGCCCCACTCGTCGGCGCACTTGGCCATCCGGGTTTGGTCGGCTCCGGTGACGTCGGCCTCCCACGGTTGCATCATGGCTTTGAGCCGCAGCATGTGGGGAAGGTTGAATATTAGCTTCATATCGCCGCTGACTCTACAACAGTAGAGACATTGCGGACTAGACTCGGCAGCACCATGCGACGCAAGCCCAATCCAGATCAACGCCGGCGCGAGCTCTGCGATACCGCCATCCGGCTACTCGCCGACGACGGGGTCAAGGGGGTCAGCCATCTCAAGGTGGACCGCAAAGCCGGTGTCCCCGATGGAACCACGTCGTTCTACTTCCGCACCCGGTCGGCACTGCTGCAGGCGGTCGCGGTCCGGGTCTCCGAGCTGGATCTCAAGGACCTGATCGCGGCGACTCGGGCGCAATCGCCGGCCGGACTCACCGCGGACGAACCGTCCGGGCTGGCCACCCTGGTGATGCGCACGGCGACCGGCACGAGGCTGATCCGCACCAAGGCCCGCTACGAACTCGCGTTGCAGGCCGGCCGGGACCCACTGCTCGACGAGGCCCTCCGCAGCTACGGTGACCGGTTCCGCGCCCTGATCGTCGACGTGGTGCTGCGGCTACAGGACAAGCCGGACCGAGCACTGGCCGACCGGCAGGCCTACGTGGTGATGATGTTCATCAGCGGCGTGATGCAGGCGTTCGCCAGCGGTGACCGCAGTATTCGCAGCGCCGCGGAACTGGACGCGCTCATTTCGGGGATCGTCGCCGGCGTCGGCTCTTCCTACGCTCTACGTTAATAGAGTAGCGTTACCGCGCATACGGAAGGATCTGCGATGACTGCGGTACAAGATGATTCGGGTGTGTTGGCCGGCGAGGCCCGGATGCTCGTCGACGGTGAGTTGGTGGGAACCAACAGCGGGGCGACGTTCGACGTCGTGCACCCTGCCAGTGAACAGGTGGCCGGAACCGCCACCGACGGCACCGTCGACGACATGGAACGCGCGGTCGGCGCTGCCCGGCGCGCATTCGACACCAGTGACTGGTCCCGCGATCTGGAGTTCCGACACCACTGCCTGATGCAGCTGCACGCTGCACTGGAGGCCGACAAGGAACGGCTGCGCCGGATCCTGATCACCGAGGTGGGATGCCCGGTCACGGTCACCGGCAGCCAGATCGAGTCCCCGATCGCGGAGGTGAAGCACTGGGCGGATCACGGCCGGGCGTTCGAATACCTGGTGGACACCGGCCTGCACGACACACCGCTGGGCCCGGCACGGCGCAAGCTGCACTACGAACCGCAGGGCGTGGTCGGTGCGATCACGCCGTGGAATGTGCCGCTGTATCTCAACATCGCCGAGACCGTGCCGGCGTTGATGGCCGGTAACACCGTGGTGCTCAAGCCGGCGCAGCTCACGCCGTGGTCCGGAAGCGAGCTGGGCCGGATCGTCGCCGAAAAGACGGACATCCCGGCCGGGGTGTTCAACGTCGTCACCTCGAACGCCAACGAGGTCGGCGCGGCATTGTCGGCCGACCCGCGGGTCGACATGATCACCTTCACCGGTTCCACGGCCACCGGCCGCGCCATCCTGGCGGCCGCAGCACCCACGGTGAAGAAGACGCTGCTGGAACTCGGCGGCAAGTCGGCGCACATCGTGCTCGACGACGCCGACTTCAACTCCGCGCTGCCGCTGGCGGCCATGATGGCCTGTGTGATGTCGGGCCAGAGCTGTGTGCTGCCGTCGCGGATCCTGTTGCCCCGCAGCCGCTACGACGAAGGTCTTGCGGTGCTCCAGGCGTCGATGGAGAACTTCCCGATGGGCGATCCGTGGACCCCGGGCAACATGCAGGGCCCGCAGATCAGCGAGACCCAGCGACGCAAGGTGCTGGGCCTGATCGCCTCCGGCCTGGACTCGGGCGCGCGGCTGGTCACCGGGGGCGGCGTCCCGGAGCACCTGGCCACCGGCTATTACGTGCAGCCGACCCTGCTGGCCGACGTCGACCCGGACAGCCAGATCGCCCAGGAGGAGATCTTCGGCCCGGTGCTCACCGTCACCCCCTACGACACCGACGACGATGCGGTCGCGATCGCCAACAACTCGATCTACGGCCTGTCCGGCGAGGTCAGCAGCGCCGACATGGACCGGGCGATGGCGGTGGCGACCCGGATGCGCACCGGCAACGTCAGCATCAACGGCAAGAGCCACTTCGGTATCGACAGCCCGTTCGGCGGCACCAGGCAGAGCGGCCTGGGGTATCGCAACGGCGCCCAGGGCTTCACCGAATACCTGCACATCAAGACGATCGGGATGCCGGAATGACGTTCCCGGCCGACGACCGGCTGGAGATCGCTGCGCTGTTGTACCGCTACGCCCGCGCGGTCGACACCAAGGACTGGGCGCTGTACCGGTCGGTGTTCACCGATGACGCCGTCATCGATTACTCGTCGGCCGGGGCCATCTGCGGCACCCGCGACGAGGTGGCCGACTGGCTGGCCGCCGGCTTCACCGCGATCCCGATGTCGATGCATTACATCAGCAACATCGAGATACTTGACTACGCCGGGGATTCCGCGCAGGTGCGGGCGATGTTCTACAACCCGATGCAGCTACCGGGGATGGCCGAGCTCAGCTACTGCGGCGGCTACTACCACCACGACCTCGTTCGCGCCGCCGACGGCTGGCGCAGCCGGGGGCTGCGCGAGGAAAACCTCTGGTTCACCAATCCCCCGACGCGGCCCGACGCCTGCTGATTTCCCTTCCCCTCCCCCCGGGCCTGTAGTTGGCGTGCCCACTACTCGCAGTTTCACGCGCCAACTACAGGCTCGCGGTTGGTCGAGGAGATGGCGGAGTTGATCAGTCGCCGGAACAGAAGTCCAGCAGTAGCCGGTTGACCTGCTCGGCCTGCTCGATCTGCGGACAGTGCCCCGCGGCATCGACGACGACCGATCGGCCGGCGGGGATCTGATCGGCGATCTGCGACGCCCAGCCGGACGGCAGCAGCTTGTCGCTGCCGCCCTCGACCACCAGCGCCGGCACCGAGATGCGTTCATAGGCACGGCTGCTCGACGCCGGTGGCGGGGGCTCGGCACCCGGCCGGCGGAACCTGGCCGCCGCGATGGCCTCCCACGCTCCGGGCGCAGTGCTCGACTCATAGCGCCGTCGCACATACTCCTCGTCGGCGGGATAGGCCGGGTCGTGGAACAGTGCCGCCACGATCCGGCGCATCGCGGGCAGCGTCGCGTCATAGTCGTAGAGCGCGGCCATGTGTTCGTTCTGCTGGATCTCGCCGCCGCCGCAGATGGCGACCAGCCGGCGTACCGGCAGCAGCGGCGCGTCCGAGGTGGTGTCGACGAGCAGCATGATCGCGCCCATCGAGTTGCCCACGAAATCGGCTGACTCGACACCCAGCTGGGCGCAGAACCGCGCGACGTGGCGAATCCGCATGCCGCGGCCGTCGTTGAAGTCGATGACCTTGGCCGACTCGCCGAAGCCGAGCAGGTCCGGGGCCAACACCCGGTGCCGCTGCGCCAGGGTGGTGATGTTGCGCTCCCAACCGATTTCGGCGCCCGCGCCGAATTCTCCGCCGTGCAGCAGCACCACCGCCGGGGCGGCCGGATCCCCGGCTTCGAGGTAGGAGGTGCTCAGGCCGTCCACGGTGACGGTCTTACGCTCGATCGGCAACGTCGACTCCTCAGTCCGGGATCAGTGGGCCGACCGGCCGGGTCGTGGTGGCGTGCACCAGCAGTTCGGCGAGCTCGGCGGGGCGGCTCAGAAAGGGCGAGTGCGAGGCGTCGATCGTCAGCGGCTCGACTCCGAGTCGGCGGCATACCAGGTCGGCCAGCCAGCGCGGATAGGCGCGGTCCTGCTCACAGCGAATGAAGCTGCGCGGAATATCGGCCGCCCAGAAGTTCGGCACCGAAACCGGGGCGACCGTGGTGTCGCCGAAACGTTCCGGGCCCAGCCGTTCGAACGCCCATCGCAGCGTGTCGTCGTCGCAATCGTGGTAGAAGTATTGCCGCGCACCGTCGATGTCGGCGAAGGTCATCGCGCCGTCGTCGGCGAAGTGCAGGTGGGACAGCATGTCGCCGGCCGCGGTGTCGAAGAACTCGGCTCCGTCGCTGCCCATCGTCATCGCATCGGTGTAGCTGCGTCCCTCCCGGGGCAGCGCCGCGGCGAGATAGACGATGTGGCGCACCAGGTCCGGTGCGCTGTCGGCGCCCAGCGTCGCATCGAAGCCGCCGCCGGAGTGTCCCACCAGGACGTCGCCGGGCTGTAGCACCTCGGTGACGGCCTCGCGCCGGTTGGCCAGCGTCGACTCCTCGCCGAGCCGGGCGCCGTGTCCGGGCAGGTCGATGGCGATAGCGCTGTGGCCGATGCGCTCCAGCTCCGCCATGGTGCGTTCCCAGCACCAGGCGGCGTGAAATCCGCCGTGGACGAATACGAATCGCATGTGCTTTCCTCTGCCGGTCTACTTGATCGCGATCGGGTTCACCGGTGACCCGACGCCACCGGTCACCCGCAGCGGTGGCGCCACCAGTTGGAACTCATAGACGCCGTCCGCGGCGCAGTCGGCAGCCAGCGCGCCGAGATCCCAGTACTCCCCGAGCATCATCCCCATGTCGCGCAGGCACAGCATGTGCATCGGCAAAAACGTGCCCTCGACCCCGGAGACCGGGTTCTCGACCATCAGGTTGTCGGCGGCCACCGCGGCGATGTCATGCTCGTGCAGCCAGGTGGCGCACCGCCAGTCCAGTCCCGCGCCCGGCTCGGCGCCGTCGCCGGTCTCGGAAAACCGTTGCCACCAACCGGTTCGGACCAGCACGATGTCGCCGGGGGAGATCGTGACCTGCTGGGAACGTGCTACGTCGTCGAGTTCGTCCGGGGTGATCGGGGTGCCGAGCGGCAGGAATGTCTCCGCACCACGGTGGGCGACCACGTCGAGCAGCACCCCGCGGGAGGTGATGCCCTTGCCGTCGACTTTGTCGATGCCGCAGTGGTAGGCGCCCAGGCTCGTCACCGAGCCGGCCGGGAAACCGTTGTAGAGCTGATCGTCGTAGTAGACGTGCGACAGCGCATCCCACTGGGTGGCGGCCTGCAGCGGCATGACGACCATGTCGTCGTTGAATCGGAAGGGATTGTCGGTGAAGAACTCACTCAGCTGCTGTGCCACGATATTGCGGTGCCATTCCGGGCCGTATTGCGCCAGCGTGTGGACGTCTCCGCCGTCCACGGTCATCACGTGAATCGGGTTGTGCCGGAACGCGAATGCGCCCTGCGGACCCGAGGATCCGAAGTCGACGCCGAGCGGGAAGACCTTGCCGTGCCGCACCAGGGCCGCGGCCGCAGCAACCTTCTCCGGTGTGATGAGGTTCAGCGTGCCCAGTTCGTCGTCGTCGCCCCAGCGCCCCCAGTTGCGCACCGCATCGCCGACCCGGCGGAACTCGGTCAGGCCGGCCATGCACACGATCCGTTCGGAAGCGTTGCGGCGGTGCGACTCCCGATGTTGCCGCCGTCGACCCAGAGCACCTGACCGGTGATGTAACCGGCGGCCGGGCTGTTGAGGAACACCAGCGGTGCGGCCTGTTCGGCCGGGCTGGCAACCCGGCCGAGCGGTTTGGGGATGTCATCGAGATAGCGCTGCCCGTAGCTGCTGCGCAGCTGGTCCAGTATCGGTGTCTCGGTGACGCCGGGGGCCGTGCAGTTGATTCGGATACCACGACTACCCAGCCGGCCCGCGTTGATCATGCCGTAGAGGATGACCGCCTCCTTCGACAGCCGGTAGCCGCCGTCGGCGAGCGCTTCGGGATTCGCTCGGCACCACCGCAATCCGGCGGGCATGTCGGCGGTGTGCAGCAGGCCGGCGGTGGTCTCGGCGTTCTCCAGGTAGGCCGCGGCGGCCAGCGAGGAGACGTTGGCGATCGCCGAGCCGGCCGACATCGCCGGCAGCAACGCCTCCGTGAGGTGGCGCATGCCCAGGAAGTTGATCATGACCACCCGCTCCGGATCGCCGATGCCCGACGACACCCCGGCGACGTTGAACAGCGCATCGACCCGACCTCCCGTTCGGATCGCCGCCACCGCAGAATCGATCGACGCCGGATCACTCAGGTCCAGCCGGTGGAATTCGCCCACCGCCCCGGTGGGCTCGGCCAGGTCCAGACCGATCACGTCAGCTCCGAGCTCACCGAGCTGGGCGACCAGCTCCGCGCCGATACCCGACGCGCAGCCGGTGACCACGGTCCGTCGACCGTCGTAGCGCCAAAGCCCGGCGGGTGCAGTCATTTCTGGCCGCGGCCCCGCTCTGCTCGCTCGTCTTTGGCCAGCTGTGCAGCCTGCACCCGGCCCTCGTTCATCTCGGCCATCGCCTCGGGGATCTCAGTCGCGGTGAACTTACCACCGCGGCCGGTCGGCAACCCGCCGAACGAGTAGGACTCGTCGAACTTCGGCGCGACCGACTCCGTACGCCGCGCCTCCAGTTTCTCCAGCACCGGCGCCAGCCGCTTGGCCTTGTCGGCGACCGCCTTCTCGTCGCGTTCGATGAACTCCGGCAGCACCTCTTTGCCCATCAGCTCGATGGCTTCCATCGTCGCCTCGTGGCTGCGCGGGTTGAGCAGCAGGATGAGCTCGTCGACACCGCTTTCCTCGTAGCCCCGCAGGAACTCCCGTGTGGTCGCGGGGCTGCCGATTGCGCCGCGGCCCGGCCCGTAGGCCAGCGTCGGGTCCTTCTCGACCTCTTCGAGGTAGCGCTCCCATACCCGGGTGCGACCGGGGGTGTGCTCGCCGGTCATGTAGTAGTGCATGATCCCGAACGAGAAGAACCCGCCGCCCACACCGAGCCGCTGCAACGCCTGCTCGTCGGTGGGGGCCACCATCATCGACAGGTCGCCGCCGATGGCCAGGATGTTGGGGTTGACCTGCGGGGTGACCGGGACGCCGTTCTCCTCGAGTTCCTTGTAGTAGCCGTTGACACGTTCGGCCAGCGGTCCCGGGCCGGTGTAGGCGAAACTCAGTGCGCCGATGCACTTCTGGGCGGCCATCTGCACCGAGGCGGGCCGCGTGCAGGCCACCCAGACCGGCGGGTGCGGCTTCTGCATCGGCTTGGGGATGACGTTGCGGGCCGGCATCTGCACGTGCTGGCCCTCGAAGCCGGTGAACGGCTCCTCGGTCATACAGCGGATCGAGACCTCCAGCGCCTCTTCCCACTGGGCGCGTTTGTCAGCCGGGTCGATGCCGAATCCGCCGAGTTCGGCGATCGACGATCCCTCACCGGTGCCGAACTCGACCCGGCCGCCCGACAGCAGATCCAAGGTGGCGATCCGCTCGGCCACCCGGGCGGGGTGGTTGACCACCGGCGGCAGGTGCATGATTCCGAAGCCGAGCCTGATGTTCTTGGTGCGCTGGCTGGCGGCGGCCAGGAACATCTCCGGCGCGGTCGCGTGGCAGTACTCCTCCAGGAAGTGATGCTCGGTGAGCCACACCGTCGAGAATCCGGCCTTGTCGGCGGCCTCCACCTCGTCGAGGCCATCTTGAAAGAGGATGTGCTCGTCGTCGTCGGACCATGGCCGGGGCAGTGCGAATTCGTAGAACAGTGAGATCTTCACGGGTTACCTCCTTGGAGTTTGGTTGCAGTCTGGGTGCCGAGAGGCCGGCGGGTCGCGTGAATATGTCGGGCGGCGACGTAGCCGAAGGTCATCGCCGGGCCGATGGTGGCTCCGGCACCGGCGTAGCTGCGGCCCATCACCGGAGCCGAGGTGTTGCCCACCGCGTACAGCCCGTCGATCACCGAGTCGTCGGCGCGCAGCACCCGGGCGTGCTCGTCGGTACGCAGGCCGCCCGAGGTGCCCAAATCGCCCAGGATGATCTGGAATGCGTAGTAGGACGGCTTGCCCAGCGGATACAGGTTGGGGTTGGGCAGGGTCGGGTCGCCGTAGTAGTTGTCGTAGGCGCTGTCGCCGCGATTGAAGTCGTCGTCGTGGCCGGATCTCGCCAGTTCGTTGAACCGTTGCGCGGTGCGCTCCAGCCGGTCGGGCGGGACACCGATCGCGGTGGCCAGCTCGGCGAATGACTTGGCGGCCTTGACCACTCCCGAGTCGAGCCAGGCCTGCGGGATCTTGCGCCCGGTCGGTACCGGGGCGCCCGGGACCTTCGGGATCGGCAGGTGCCCGGCGACGACGTAGCGGTGGAAGGACCGCTGGTCGGTGATCAGCCAGCACGGGATGTGGGTGACGCCGGTTTGCTGTCCGGCGATCATGGCGTGCGCGAAGTCCATGTAGGGCGCGGCCTCGTTGATGAAGCGTTCCCCGTCGCCGTTGACGATGAACTGCGACGGCATCATGCGTTCGTTGAGCATGAACTGCAGCCGTCCGTCCGGCCAGCAGATGGCCGGGAACCACCAGGCTTCGTCCAGCAGTTCGGTGGCCGCCCCGACGCGCTCCCCGGCCCGGATGCCGTCGCCGGTGGCGACGGGGTTGCCGAAGCTCCAGTCCTGTTCCAGCACCGGCTGATGCTCCTTGCGCCACGCCATGTCGTGGTCGAAGCCGCCGCTTGCCAGGATGACGCCGTGGCGCGCGGTGATGCGCTGCGGCCGACCGTCGCGCTGCACCACGGCGCCGGTGACCGCGCCGGAGGCATCGGTGATCAGCTCGGTCATCGGGGTGTCGAGCCAGAGCGGCATGTCGCGTTCGAGCATCGCCAGCCGCAGCCGGGCCGCCAGTGATTGGCCGATGGCCGCCATGCGGTCGCCGAACACCCGGGCGCGGAACATCCGCCATGCCAGCTTGAGCAGCACCGCCTTGCCGCGCCAGGACTGCCGCACTTGGTAGAACAGCCGCAGGTCCTTGGGACCGAACCAGATTCCCTTGGGCGCCAACGCCAACGGCGCCAGCAGGTGCTGCTCCTGATCGCCGAGCTTGCGCAGGTCGATCTCCGGCACGTTGATGGTGCTGCCCAGTGCCGATCCCCCCGGCAGCTCCGGATAGTAGTCGGCGTAGCCGGGCTTCCAGACGAACTCGAGCCAGCCGCTGGCCTGTTCCAGGAACGCCATCATCTTCGGCGCGGTGTCCACGTATTGCCGCAGCCGCGCCTCGGTGACCAGACCGCCGGTGATCGCGCGCAGGTAGGCGACGACACCGTCGGGGTCGGGGACGTAACCCTCCCGGCGCTGCGCCGGTGCGCCGGGCACCCAGATGCCGCCGCCGGACAACGCGGTGGATCCGCCGAAGTACGGCGACTTCTCCACGACCAGGGTCTGCAGGCCGCAGGCGTCGGCGGCCAGCGCGGCGGTCATTCCGCCACCGCCGGAGCCGATGACCAGCACGTCGACGATGTGGTCGTTCTCGGTCACGAGCCCACCTCCACCGGTTGCGCGGTGCGAACGGCGAATCCGGCGATCAACTCCGGGGCCGGCCGATAGTAGTGGTTGGCCGTACGGTACGGGCCTTGCGCCGCCAACGCACCGAAAGCAGCAGCCCAGGTGCGGATCTCGTGTGCAGATCCCCCACCCGCCTCGGTGATGTACGAATTCGACCAGTCGGCCAGGTCGTCGAGCCGGCCACTGTCGAGAATGGACAGGAACCGTTGATCGAATTCCGGGTTCAGCGGCCTGAGGTCGCTGGCGCCCGCGGCGAAATCGCGGGCTGCCGCCGTCACCGCGTTCTGGCGGGCCTGGCGCTGCTCGGCACTCATCGGGGTGCCGTGCAGGATCCGGTCGCGAGTGACCGGTGGCGCGGTCGCCAGGGTAGGCATCGGCGGATCGTGCGATAGCCCGCCCGATCCCAGGATCAGCACCCGAAGATCCAGGGTGCGCAGGTAAGCACCGACCGCAGCGCCTAGCGCGCGGGCGCGGTGTATCGGCCCCAGCGGCGCGGCGACGGCGTTGATGAAGATCGGGATTACCGGGCATGCGCCTGCGTCGCCGAGCAACCGCTCCAGCGGTTGCACCGTGGCGTGATCGACATCCATGTGAGCCGAAACAGCCACATCGACACCGTGTTCCAGCACCGCGGCCGCAGTCTCACCGGCGAGGTCGGCGGCGACGTTCAACGGGCCGGCGTAGGTGCCGTAGTCGCCGACACCGTGCGCGGCGGTGCCGATGCAGAACGGCGGCATCAGTTGCAGGAAGAACCCGTTGTAGTGGTCCGGCGCGAACACCACCGTCAGCTGCGGGTCGAAGTCGGCGACGAACGCCGCCGCCGCATCGACGGCGGCCTCGATGTCGGCCATCAACTCAGGGGGTGGTCCCGGCAGATTCAGCAGCGGGCTGTGGGACATGCAGCACAGGGCCAGTGCCATCGGCGTTATCACCCCCTACGGTCAGCGTCAGGACGTCGACGAGCCGGGCGCTCACCTCGGCGGCGCGCTGGGCGATGCACGCCGCGGCGATGCAGCGATCCGGGCGCAGGAACAACACCGACTCGGTGTGGCGGTCGAACCAGGCCTTCAGCTCTCCGGTCCGGTCACCCACGATGGTGACGGCCGGATCATCGACCTGGCCGGGCGGCGTCCAGTGCAGCTGAGTCAGCGGCCGGATGGCGATGAAGCTCGCTCCCAACGCGTTCCACTGCGCGAAGGCTTCCTCCCCGAGCAGCGCACGGGGATTGTTGTTCCAGGCCAGCACCGCGAATCCGACCCCGATGACGTCGTCGAGGAGCAGATCCGTCCCGGTGCGGGTGTCCACGCGGGGCTGAATGAACAGGGTCCCGGTCGGCGAATCGGGACGATGCGGCTGGTCGTGGACGACCGCACCGTGGTCATAGCGCGGCATCGGCTTGAACCGCATCTCCAGCACGTAGCGCTTGAGCGTCGGTACCGCCGAGGCGGCCCGGATCACCCGGTCGCGCACCGCCGCGACCCGACGGTTGGTCGGGGAGATCACCCGGCCCACCATCGTGGAGAGGTCGATCATGGCGCGGGCGTGCTTGCGCCGTTCGGTGTCGTAGCTGTCCAGCAGGCTCGGCTGCGCTTGCCCTTGCACCACCGCGGCCAGTTTCCAGCCAAGGTTCATCGCGTCGCGGATTCCGCTGTTGTAGCCCTGCCCCTGCCAGACCGGCATCAGGTGTGCGGCATCGCCGGCCAGCAGCAGCCGGCCGCGGCGGAAGGCGCCGGCGATTCGGGAGTGGTGGGTGTAGACTCGGTGCCGGATCACGTCGACGTCGTGCGGATGCGGTAGGAACGGCGCCAGCATGGCCGCGACGAATTCGGGGTCTTCGGCCTGCTCGTCGGTTTCATCGGCGTGGATCATGAACTCGAAGCGCCGGATGCCGTGGGCGATCGAGATGGAGGCGTAGGGCCGCGCGGGGTCGGCGCCGACCTCGCTGTTGGGGTGGCCCAACGGGTCGTTGGCGAGGTCGATGACCAGCCAGCGGGTCGAGGATGTGGTGCCGTCGAAGGACACCCCCATCAGTCGGCGGGTGGCGCTGCGGCCGCCATCGCAGCCGACGACGTAGCGAGCCGAAATCGGCTGCGGTTCCTGGCCATCCGAACCACCCAGGCTTACGGTGACGCCGTCGGCCGTCTCAGTGCAGCCGGTCATCGGGCGACCCCACAGCACCCGGACGTGGTCGAACCGTTCCAGGCCGCGCAGCAGTTCAGCGTCGACCAGTGGCTGTACGAAGCCGTTGCGCTTGGGCCAGCCGAAACATGCGTCGGCGGGCGCCATCTCGGCCAGCAGTCGCCGCTTACCGTCGAAGAATCGCAGGATCTGGTTGGGCACGGTGTGCGGCAGGATGGCGTCCACCAGGCCGATCGCCTGGAACGTGCGCAGCGATTCGTCGTCGAGCCCGACCCCCCGGGGATAGTCGATGAGGGTGGCGCGGTCCTCGACCACCAGGGTCCGGACCCCTTGCAGGCCGAGGATGTTCGCCAGCGTCAGGCCGACGGGCCCGGCACCCACGATCACCACGTCGACGTCGACGGCTGCACTCGTTTCAGCGGTCACGCTAACGCCCCAGCAGGAATTCCAGGTGGAGGCGATTGAACGTCGCGGGGTCTTCGTACTGCGGCCAGTGGCCGCAGCCCGGCATCAGCTCGAACCGGGCACCCGGGATCATCGAGGCGATCCGCTTGCCCTCCTCGACGTCGGCCGTCGGGTCGTCACTGGTCCAGACCACCAGCGTCGGCGCGGTGATCTTGCCGTAGTCCCCCGGTCCCAGCAGGTTGCGGGGGCGGATCTCGGGATCCTGCAGCGCCATGATGTCGCGCATCGCGTCGATGAAGCCGGGCAGCCGGTAGATCCGCTGCCGGCTGGCCACGATGTCGTCGTAGCCCTTGGACTTGTCGGCCATCAGCCACTTGATGCGGGCCTGCACCGTCTCCCAGTCGGGGTTCTCCACCGCCGCCATCGACAAGGTGATGATCCGCTTCATCACCTCGGGATCGGCCTGGGAGCCGCCTGCGGTGTTGAGCACCAGGCGCTGCACGCGGTCCGGGTGGTCGATGGCGGCGCGCGCCGCCACCCAGCCGCCGAGTGATTCACCGCTGATGCTGGCCTGCCCGGCGCCGATGGCGTCCAGCACCGCGGTCAGGTGCGCCACGTAGTGGGGAATCTCCAGCGGATGACCGGGTTTTTCGGTGTAGCCGTGGCCGAGCATGTCGATGGACCAAGTCCAGAAGTGCTCCGCGTGCGCGGCCAGATTGCGGACATAGGCCTCGGCGTGACCACCGGAACCGTGCAGCAGGACCAGGACCGGCTTGCTCGGGTCGCCCGCCCGAAGGTAGCGGGTGCGCACCCCGCCCGCATCGAGATACCCCTGCTCGAACACAACGCCCTGAAGATCACTCCAGATGCTCTCGAACTCCGGCACCGGCCACCTCTCCCTGCGCAGTCGCGGAAATGTGATTCTCATTTTCCGATATTTAAACGTGCTTTTATCGCACATAGATGTACGTTATATTGAAGAGCATCACTCTCAGATGGGTAGATGTCAAGGAGGCCGAGCTGATGACCAGGCTGAAGCCCGACGGTGCCGCCGGTACCGCTCCGGGGTCACAGACCCTGGCCCGCGGACTGGCCGCATTGCAGGCGGTGGCCACCACGCCCGACGGACTGACCATCCAGCAGGTCGCCGACCGGATCGGCGTCCACCGGACCATCGCCTACCGGCTGCTGAACACGCTGACGAGTCACCGATTGGTGGCCAAGGGCGAAGACGGCCGGTTCCGCTCGGCAGCGGCCCTGGCCGTCCTCGGTGCGTCGTTCGACAACAACGTCCGCCAGCTGAGCCTGCCGACGCTGCGCGCGCTCGCCGACGAGCTCGGCACCACCGTGTCGCTACTGGTGGCCGAGGGTGACCAACAAGTGGCCGTCGCCGTCATCGTGCCGACCCAGGTCGGCTATCAGTTGGCGTTCCACGAGGGCAGTCGCCACCCGCTGAGCCTCGGCGCCGCCGGGATCGCGCTGTCGGCCGCCATGCCGCGACGCCCAGACGAACGCGACATCGTCCCGCAGACCCGCGAACGCGGCTGGGTGGTCACCCACGGCGAGATCGAGCCCGGCACGTTCGGGTTGGCGGTTCCGGTCCGTCGTCGCCCTCCCTCGCCGCCCACCTGCATCAACCTGATCTCCCACCGCGAGGACGTTGTGTTGCGCGGCCGGGATGCCGTACTCGCGGCGGCCGACAAACTGTCTGAGATCCTCAGCTGAAACCCGCTGTGCCCGAAAGGAAAACGTCATTGACAGTCGGTGATTGGGACGACGAGTTCGACGTGGTGGTGCTGGGTACCGGCGGAGCCGGGCTCACCGCCGCGCTCACCGCAGCGGTCAACGGCGCCTCGGTCGCCGTCTACGAGAAGTCCGCGACCGTGGGCGGCACCACCGCGGTCTCCGGTGGTATCGCCTGGATTCCCGCGCATACCCGGGCCCCTGATTTGACCGTCGAGGCCGCGCTGGACTACCTGCGGGCGCAGTCGTTCGGCGCAATGGACGACGAGCTGGTGTCGACGTTCGTGCGCACCGGCCAGGAGATGGTCGACTTCGTCGAGAAGCACAGCGACGTCCGCTTCGAGGTCGCGTCCGGCTTCCCCGATTACAAGCCGGAGCTGCCCGGCGGGCGCCCGGGCGGCGGGCGCTCGCTGAGCCCGCTGCCCTACGACATCTCCCGGCTGGGTTCCTGGCAGGACCGGATCACCGCGTTCCCGGCCGACTACAGCAACGTCGGATTCGACGCCGAGACCCGCGCCCGGCTGCACGCCGACATAGACGCGGACACCGCTGCGGGCGATCTGTGCGTGGCCGGCACCGCGCTGATCGCCGGGCTGCTCAAGGGCGCGCTGGATCACGGTGTTACGCCGGCGACCGGCTGTCGCGGCGTGGAACTGATCGCCGGCTCCGACGGCGGCATCGCGGGCGTGCGGGTCGACTGCGGCACCGCGGCGCGGCGGGTGCGCGCCCGCCGCGGCGTCATCCTGGCCAACGGCGGATTCGAATGGGACACCGCCATGGTCGAGGCCTTCCTGCGGGGGCCGATGCGGGGCGCGGTGTCACCACCGAACAACACCGGTGACGCGTTGCGCATGGCCATGGCGCACGGCGCCGACCTGGCCAACATGGGCGAGGCGTGGTGGGTTCCCATCGTCCGGATCCCCGGCGACACCATCGACGGCCAGCAGCGCAGCCGCAGCGTACGACTGGAGCGCACCCGGCCGCGCAGCATCATCGTCAACCGGTCCGGTCGGCGGTTCGTCAACGAGGCGTGTGACTACAACTCGATGGCCGGCGCCTTTCACTACCTGGAGCCGCGCGGTGGCTACGTCAACGATCCGGCGTGGATCGTCTTCGACGCCGAGCACCTGCGCCGGTACGGATTCCTCGGCGTCGCCCCCGACGACGCGGCGCCGGAGTGGTTTTGCGAGTCGCCCGACCTGGCGGCGCTGGGCGCCCGGACCGGCATCGACCCGGACGGTCTGGCCCAGACCGTGGCCTCCTGGAACCGCGGCGTGGCGGCCGGCGCCGATCCCGAGTTCGGGCGCGGCGCCAGCGCCTACGACGGGTACTGGGGCGACGATCAGGCGGACACCCCGGCCGGCCGCACGTTGGGTCCCCTCGACACCGCGCCCTATTACGCCGTACCGCTGTCGGTGGGAGCGATGGGCACCAAGGGCGGTCCGCGCACCGACGCCGACGGTCGCGTGCTGCACGTCACCGGGCGGCCGATCCCCGGCCTGTTCGCCGCAGGCAACGCGATGGCCGGGGTGACCGGCCGGGCCTACGGGGGCGCCGGCGGGACCATCGGACCGGCGATGGTCTTCGGCTTCCGTGCCGGACGCGCGGCGGCCGCCGGTGATTCGAGCGTCTGACGAGCCGCACAATCGCCCGCCGCCACCGAACTGGAAATGCTATTCTTCTGCGCAAAGAATTTGAGTCTTTGGCAGGTGAACGCACCGGAGGAGCCCGTGACAACCAGGAAGTTCTCGGCGTCGCCCCTGGTTCTAGCCCTGGCGTTCACCGGCCCGCTCGCCACCGCCGCCCCGGCAGCCGCCGACGACTCCGCACCCCACCGGGTGCGCTACTTGGTCAGTGCGACCGAAACCGCCCAGGCGAACATCTACTACCGTGAAGTTCAGCCGCCCAACTTCGGCGACTACAGCCACAACCCCTACCAGTACAGTCCGCGTGCGGACGTCACCATCGGGCCGAACCAGCCCTGGATCTTCGAGACCACCCTGGCCGACCCGCAGGACTGGGCCATGGTGGTGGTGTCGCTGCCCGGGATGCATCCCCAACTGGCCTCACCCGGGTTCGTCTGCGAACTGCGCATCGACGACGTCGTCGTCGCCACCGACGCCGGCACCAAAGGGGCGCTCTGCTCGCTCCGCACCTGGTGAGAGACCTGGTGCTACCGTTTCGGAGCGGGCTTGCGAGAGTGCTTGGCCTTGTGGGGGACCCTGCCGGAGCTGGGTGGACAACGGACAGGAGGGCATATGCCGTCGCGTGATCCGGCCAAACCGGGCGGTCGGGGAAAGCATGCCGCCAAGCGCACCTCAAAAGATGCGCTGACGCTGGCAGAAGCCGAGGCGAAGGCCGCCGAGGCTGCAGCGGAGTTGGCCCGCGCCCGCGCGGAGCTGCTCAAGGCGCAGCAGGGCTCCGAGTCGGAAGCCACCCAAGCGGTCGAGCTGGAAACCGCACCGCACGTCGAGCCTGCGCGAATCGAAGCCGATGATCCGGCGCCGGGTGCCGGCGAAGCTGCTGTCGATGAACCGGCTGAACAGCCGCGCAAGTCCATCGGCATCCGCAGACAACTGGGGTGGGTGGCGGCGACGCTGGCCGTACTCGCAATCGGCGGGTTCCTCGCCGTTGATGTGCTGATGCTGTCCCACCATCGCGACGTTGCCCTGCGCCAACATCAATTGGGCGAGTACGCCGCGGCCGCCCGTCAGGGCGTGGTCACGTTGATGTCGCTGAACTACGAGACCGTCGACGACGACGTCAAGGCGATCCTGGACAACTCCACCGGTGAGTTCAAGAAGGATTTCGAAGCCCACGCCGGCGACTTCGCCAAGGTGGCCCGCGAGTCCAAAACCGTCACCTCGGTTGACACGGTGGTCTCCGGCGTGGAATCGATGTCGGACAACGAGGCGGTGGTGCTGGTCGCGGCCACCACGAAGGTCACCAATACCGCCGGAGCCAAGGAGGAACCCCGCAGCTGGCGCCTGACCGTGCACCTGGCCCGCGAGGGCGACCAGGTCAAGATGTCGAAGGTGGACTTCGCGGCATGAGCGAATCCGACAGGGATGACATGACACCTGAAGCGGTCGAAGACGATTCCGTGACTGCCGATGCCGACGTGGCCCCGGAGCCCACCGAGCCGGCGGCAGCGGAGTCACCTGCCGATCAATCCCAAGCCGCGCCGACGGTCTCAACGTCGCGCTGGATCGCCGCCACCCTGGGCTTGCTGCTGTTGGCGTCAGCGGGGCTGGCCGGCTGGCTGTACTTCGGTGTGCTCCGGGCAGATCAGCAACTCGGACCCGCGGGCGAGCAGGCCGTGATGGCCGCCGCCGCCGACGGTGCGGTCGCCGTGCTGACGTACGCGCCGAAGACGATGGAGCAGGATTTCGCCGCCGCCGAGAGCCACCTCACCGGTGACTTCCTCTCGCACTACACCGATTTCACCCAGAAGGTCGTCACCCCGGCGGTCAAAGAGAAAGAAGTGCAGACTATCGCCGCAGTGGTTCGCAAGGGCATCGTGTCGTTGCGTCCCGGTTCCGCCGAAGTGCTGATCTATCTCAACCAGACCACGATCAGCAAGACGAACCCCGACGGCTCCTACTCGATGAGCAGCGTCAAGGTCGGCTTGGAGAAGCACGGCGGTCGGTGGCTGATCTCCTCGTTCGATCCGGTGTAGGCCAACCCGCTTGCCGGGGCGCTACATCCGCACCAGCGCGAACGTCCAGGTGTTCACTCCGCCCGGACCATTCATACAGCCCACCTCGAAATGTGATTCGACGACGCCGGCCAGCGTGTTGGCATCCCAGGTGTAAGTGTCGCGGGTCGGCATCGATGGGCCGAACGGGCAGGTGAGACCGTTGGGGTAATCCGAGGTGAACGAGTACTGACCGTCCACCAATTTGGCGGTGCCGCCGTAGTATCCGCGACCGAAGAAATGCGGTCGGTCGATCGCACTCACCTCAACACAGCCGGCCGGCAGGTCGTCGAACTTGCCCATCGTCTCGCACGGGTAGGCCGCCCACACCCACGTCGCATCGGTCCACCGGTTGCTCAGCACCTCGTAGTTGCCGTAGCGCATATCGGCCGCCGCGGTCGGTGCCACAGCTGTGGCGGCCGCTGCAACCAGCAGCGCGCCGAGCGCTGCACCGACAGTGGTTCGCATCATGGGTCGGACTCCCTCAACTTGCCAGGATTGTTGTCGCTAGAGGTCTCCGCGACGCCACAGGGCCTCGCCGTCGGCAACGCAGGCCAGGAAGAGTCCGTCGGGCGCCTGCGCCACCTCGCCGACGTACTCGTCGCACCTGCTGTTCTCCTCCTTGATGCCGTGCATCTCCGGGGAACGGAACCAGCGCGGCTCGTACCGGCGAGGCGATCCGCAGTACACCAGCCTGCCCGGCAGGGTCGACGGGCCGGCAACAGCGGACCCGAAGACGAAGTAGGTGGTGTTGGAGCACGGCGCACCCAGCACCACATTCGGCGCGATTCCCGGTGTGCACGCCGGGACGTCACACATCGGCACGTAGGGGTCGGCAACCGACGGCGCCGCGGGCGTCACACCGACGACCACCCCGGCGGCAACTACCGCCCCGACGAGCGCTTTCATCACCTGAGTCGTCTGCATGGTCTCCCCTACTACCTAAAGTCGCCGCACGCTCAGCGGCATGACGATCACCGTGGGCTGGTTGCGTCCACAGGCCCCCGAGACCCCGATCGTTCTGTCGTAGCCGACCAGCAGATCAATGTTGCGTTTGTCGTACTGGCCGTTGAGGTCGCTGCCCTGGAACTGGTAGCGCTGCCGGCCCGGCGAGGTGGTGCCGTCCGGGCAGGTCTGCCAGTTCTCATGGAAGCGGTCGACGATCCACCGCGAGGTGCGAAATTCCAGCGGCGCGGTCCAGCCCTGGTCGCTGCTGACCTGGCCGGTACAGACATGCGCGTTCTCGCAACTGGAGCTGAACGTCCACACCGACGAGACGGTGACTTCGTCCATGAACACTTCGTTGGTCTTGGCCCAGTCCCCGCTCGAAGTGACCCGGTAGGGGCCGTTGAGCTCGAAGCCCAGGGCGGCATGCGCCGGCGGTGCCGGTGACGACGCCAGGACAAGGCTGACAGCCACTGCGGCGACGGCTGATTCAAGTGCGCGCATGTTTTGTCCTCCTTCGGCTACGACGGCATCAGGTCGGTCCACGTCTTGGGGCCCGAACCGGGCACCAGGTTCGTCTGCTGCTCGTAGCGCCCGTCGGGTGTCATGTACTTGCCGGTGTTCGGGTCGTAGGGCAGCACCGCGACCGACGGTCCCGGGCCGGCGTTCGACGAGGGAGCCGCATCCTGGGCTTCGGGGGGCGGCGCCGGCACCACCGGCCGTGGGGAATCCGGTGATGTCCCTGACGGGGTGGCCCACGGCGGCAACGGGGTGCCCCCGGTCGGCGCGAAGATCCGGTCGTTGAAATCGGCCCGGTCGTCGATCGGGATGCCCTGCTTGAGCAGGTTCGGGTCGATGGGTCCGGGGCCGGTGAGGTGCTGACGCATCGCGATGGGCACGAAGCCCTTCGGGTCGTCGCACAGTTCGACCGTGGGCGCGCGCTTGCCCGGGTGCTCGATACACGGGAAGTTGCGGGCACCGCGCACCGACACCGGGGAATCCTGCGGAAGTTTGCAGTACAGCCCATCGGGGGTGTCGATCGTGGTGGTGTCGGCCGGGGAGCGCCAGGAGGATGGCGGCAGGAACCCCACGGTGCACGGGTTGGGGTCACCGAAGGTGAGGGTGAAGTCGCCCTGCGGCAGACCGGTCGGGTTGTTCTTGGGAAGACCGAACGACTGCTGGGCCGCAATGTATCCGGGCAGCAGCACCATCAATTGCTCCAGCGAGGGGTTGTAGACCAGCAACACCTGCCCCAGGGTGTTCAGGTTCGCCAGCAGAATCGGCAGCGTGGGCTTGAGATCGGTCATCAGACCGGACACCTCGTCGGCGAATCCGGGACCGCGCTGCAGGATGGCGCGCAACTGCGGGTCGTTGACGGCGACCTGTTCGGAGATCCCGGCCACGCTGCGCGCCCAGGTCCGGATCGCGTCGGTGCTTCGTTCCTGGGAGTCCAGCAGTGGCGCACCGTCATCGACCAGCTTGCGCACCTTATCCGAGACCCGGTTGGCGTCGCCGCTGATCGTGGTCGCCGAATCCAGCAGTGATTGGAAGTCGTAACCCGCGCCGTCGAAGGCTTGGAAGGTCTCGTCGAGCAAGTCGCTGAGCCGGTCCTTCGGGATACTGTCGACCAAGGCACTGACCTGATCCAGCATCGGCCCGACCTGTTGGGGTACTTCGGTGTCGGACGCCGCGATCACCGAACCGTTCCGCAGGTACGGACCGCCGTCGCTGCGCGGCAGCAGGTCGACATACTGCTCGCCGATCGCCGAAACGCTACGCACCGCGGCCACCAGATCGGCCGGGATCTTCGGTGATCGACTCAGCGACAACGTGGCGCGCACGCCGCCCGACGTCAGCTCGACATTGGTGACCGTGCCGATCTGCACCCCGTTGTAGGTGACGTTGGAGAATCGGTAGAGTCCGCCGGTCTCCGGCAGGTCCAGCTTGACCGTGACCCGGCCGATCCCGAGCAGGGTCGGCACCTGCATGTAGCCGAAGATCATGGCTGACACGCCGATCACCGATGCTATGAGGAACAGGGCCAGCTGAATGCGTACGAAGCGTGTCAGCATCTATCCACCGCCTCCCGACCCGACGGCTCCGGGTGGTAAGCCTTCGCTCGACGACTGCAGAATCGGTTCTTGCAGCGGGTCGTAGGAATAGTTCAGATACCACGGGTCGCCCGGCGCCGGAACGAGTTTCGCATCTTCGTCACCCCACTGAGTGCCGGCGAACAGCGCCCGCTTGAGTCGCGGTTTGGTGAGGTCGAAGACGGCGAACAGGTTCAGGAAGTCGCCCCGCACGGCGCGCTCGATCGCGTTGGGGCCGTACGGGAAGGCCGAGGCGTAGGCGACCGCTGAGTTGAGCTCCGGGCCGATGTTGGCCAGCGACCGCAACGCCGGTTCGATGTGGATGAGATCGGCGACCAGTTCGCGCCCAGAGTCGTTGACCAGCCCGGCCGACAGGTCGCCGAACTGGCCCAGCTTGGTCAACGCGGTGACGAACTTGGGGCGTTCTTTGATCAAGACGTCGATCGCCGGTGGAATCTTGTCCAGCGCACGATTGATGGTGTCGCGCTGCCCGGCGAATGTGGTGGCCGTCCGGTTCATCTCACCGATGGCCTCGACGATGTTGTTCCGCTGCCGATCCAGCGCCCCGGTGAAGTGGTCCAGCCGAACGATCAGATCGCGAATATCGGCCTCCCGGCCCGCCATGGAGGCGCTGAAGTTGTGGATGATGTCACCGATCTGGCCGAGTCCGCCCCCGTTGACCAAGACCGCCAGCGACGACAGGGTCTGCTCGGTGGAGGGGTACGTTGACGAGTCGCTCAGCGGTATGGTCGCGCCGGGTGCCAGCCGCCCCGTCGGCTGCTGCCCGATCGGCGGATTGAGCGCCAGGTGCATCGAACCGAGCAGGCTGGTCTGCCCGACGGTCGCCACCGCATTAGCCGGGACCTCGACGCCGGGGTTGACCGCGATGTCGACGTTGGCGTGCCAGTTGGTGACCGTCATCTTGCCGACGCTGCCGATCACCACGTCGGAGAGCATCACCGGCGAATTGGATTCCAATGTCCCGACATTGGCCAGCTGGACGGTGAAATGCTGCGCTCCGGAACCGCGGCCTTGAACACCCGGCAGCGCCACCGAGTTCAGTCCGCCGAAGGCGCAGCCGGTCGTGGTGGCGGCGACCAAGACGGCGACCGCCGCGCTGCGCCGCAGGAAACGTAGACCGATCATGGCGAGGGTGTCCCTTCCGCGGGCAACGGACCGGGCAAGCCGGGCGCCGGCCCCGGCGGCGGACCGCCGGGCAGCAGCATCCCGTCGAAGGTGGTCGGGCTGGGCAGCGGCGCACCGGGGATCAGCGGCGGCGTCGCCGTGGCGGGCAGCCCGTCCGGCACGTAGGAACCGCGCGGTTGCAACGGATCCGTCCACCCCGGCGGCGGCGGGACATCGCCATGCAATCCGGTGTAGGCCGAGATCGACGGTTCCTGTTCCGGCAGGTTTCCGGGGTGCTCGGCGTGCGGCATCAACGCCGGGTCGGTATAGATCAACTTCTCCGGGCTGGCCGCCTTGGTCAGGTATGGGGACATCGGCAACGGGAGCCCGTTGAAATTCAGCAGCCGCATGGCCGGTCCGAGGTACCCTTCGCACAACTTGCCGGTCTCCGTTGACGTCACGTTACCGACCGCGCCGGTCATCGTGCAGATCGCCTGAACCGGGTTGCTGAAGTTGGCGAACGCGAACGAGCCCACCGGGGTCCCACTGGTCACGTTGTACATGTTGAGCGTGTTGGCAATCGCATTCGGGGTGATATGCAGGATATTGCGAATCGCGTTCTTCGAATCAGCCAGCGTCTGACTGACAGCGGCCACGCCACGCAGCGCCTCGGCGGTTTCGGCGCGGCTCCCCGCCACGAAATCCCGCACCGTGTCGATCGCGCCGGCGAAGTCGGTCAGAGCCGCATCCAAGTTGGATCGGCTGTCGTTGACCACACTCGTCAACGTGGCAAGCCGCGACTCGAACACCACGATCTGCTGATCGCTGTCACGTAGCGCCGTCACGAACGTCTGCAGGCCCGTAATGATGTCGACGATGTTTCCGCTGCCCTCGGCGAAAATCCGGGCCATGCCGGAGAGTTGAGCCAAGGTCTCGCGCAGTTTGGCGCCGTTGCCGTCCATCGCATTGGCCGCGCTGTCGATGAAGCGCGACGCCGACGTCCCCGAAACACCGCTGCGCGGACCCAGTTCCGCGGCAAGCCGGTTCAACTGGGTCTTGACCTCATCCCACTCGACCGGGACCGCGGTGTGCTCGCGTCCGATCACCGCGCCGTCGGCGAGGGTCGGCCCGTCGCCTCGATGGTAGGCGGGGGTCAGTTGAACGAACCGCGCCGCCACCAGGTTGGGTGCGACGATGACGGCTTTGGCATCGGCCGGGATCGGCACCTTGCGGTCGACGCGCAAGGTGAGCTTGGCCTGGGTGCCCTGCGGTTCGATGCTGTCGATGGTGCCGACCTTCACCCCGGCGACCCGAACCTCGTCACCTGGATAGATTGCGGTTGCGGTGGAGAAGTACGCGGTGATTTTGGTCGGCTTCAGGACGGTCTGACGGATCAGGATGCCCGCGCCGGCCAGTACCAGCAGCGCCGCCACGGCGGCCGCCGCGATCTGCAGTGGTTTACGAGTCGTCATCGGGGCGGCAGGTCTCCTGGTTGCGGAATCCCATTGATCGGGAATGGCAGTTCGGCACGTGGCCCGGCATTGTCCGGCGGCTGCCCGGCGTCGACGCCGCGGCGGAAGCCGAAGATGTAGTCGAAGAACGGCTGGAACAGCTGCGGCAGGAACAGGTTCGGGACGTAGGCGCTGTAGTAGGCCCCGTTGGACACCGTCTCGCCTTGGGTGAGTTCGTATTTCGCCAGACCGGGCAGCGCCTTGGCGAGGTTGTCCCGGTTCTTCTCCAGGATCTTGTTCAGCTCGATGACTTTGTCCAGCGTCGGTTTGAGCTGTTCGTTGTTCTGGGCGACGAGTTCAGACAGCTGCCGCGACACCGCCGATGTGCTGACCAGCAGGTTGACGATCGCCTGCCGACGGGTGTTGAGCACCTCGACGAGGCTGTCGGCGTCCAGGATCAGCGAGTTGATCTGCTGGCTGCGTTCGGAGAGCACACCGGTGAGCTCGGCGGCCGATTTCAGCAGGTCGGCAAGGCCCTCATTGCGGTTGTTCACCGCTCGGGAGAGTCTGCTCAGGCCGTCGAACGTCGGACCCAGCTGGGGAGCGATCTGGTCGATGGTTTCCGAAAGGGTGTCCAACGACCGGTTCAGTGACTCGGTGTCGGTGCCGGCGGTATTGGAGGTCAGTTCGCCGACCACGTCGACCAGCGAGTACGGCGACGATGTGCGGGTGAGCGGGATGACATCCAGCGGGCGCATCTTGTCGCCGCCCGCCGGCTCCACCGTCAGCACCCGCTCGCCGAGCAACGATCCGGTGCGGATGTGCGCGGTGGTCTGCGAGCCCAGCGGGTACTTGCCGGCCAGCGTGAACGTCACCAAAGCGTCGCCGTTGTCGAGTGCGACATCGGTGACCGAGCCGACCTTGATCCCCGACAGCGTGACGTCGGCGCCGGTGCTCAGGCCACCGGCTTCGGCGAACCGGGCCTGGTAACGCACGCTGGTGGCCCACTGGATCAACTGCTCGGGCTGCAGCCCGATCGCGACGATGAAGGCCACGACCACAATGCCGATCAGGCCCATCCTGCTCAACTGGCTGCCGCGGTATTTCAGCATCGATCGGTCCCCCGCCGTGCCGGCGCAGCAGCGAGCAGCACGCCGCTCAGTCGGTGTCGCTGCATCGGCCCTCCTCCGCCTTTATCCAGGGGAACACCGCCGTACGGCCCTGGGTGTCGCTGACCCGGATCTGCACGGCGCAGATGTAGTACTGGATGAATCCGCCGTAGGCGCCGAGCCGGATGGCCTTGCGGTAGTTCTCCGGCGCCTTCTGTATCGACATGTCCAGGCCGGCCAGGTCGGCGTTGATCGCGGTGGTCAACCGATCGACCTGAGTGATCGTGTTGGTCAGTGGATCACGGGCGTTGCCGAGCAGGTCAGCCAGCGATGCGGTGCCGCGATCCAGGGCCGTCACCGCGGTCCCTATCGGGTCGCGGTCGGCTGCCAAGCCGGCGACCAGCTTGTTGAGTCGATCGATCGCCCCGGAAAACCGCTTGTCGCCGTTGGACAAGGTGGCCAGCGTGGTGCGCAGTTGGTCGATCAGGGACTCAATAACTTGGTTGTTGTCCGCCAGGGAGTTCGAGAACGACGATGTCCGAGACATCAGTGAGTCGATGGTGCCGCCCTGCCCCTGCATGATCTGGATCAGCGATGCGGTGAGCGAGTTGACGTCCTGTGGGTTCAGTCCGCGGATCACCGGCTTGAGGCCGTTGAGCAGCAGGTCCAAATCCAGTGCGGGCGCGGTCCGCTCCAGCGGGATCTCCGAGCCCACCGGCAACAGCCGGGTCGAGCCGGGCCCGTCCGTCAGTTCCAGGTAGCGGTCGCCGACCAGATTCAAGTAGCGCACCGAGGCCTGAGTGCCGGTGGTGAGCGAAATGTTGCGGTCAGCCTGGAATTTCACCAGCACCGTGCCGTCCGGGCGCAGCGCGACGCGACCGACCGTGCCGACCCGAACTCCGGCGACTCGCACGCTGTCCCCGGCTTTCAGCCGGGAGGCGTCGGAGAAGACCGCCTGGTAGCCCGCCGTCGGTCCGGTCCGGACCTCGGCGAAGATCGCGAATAGAAAGATCGTGGCCAGCACCATCACCGCGGCGTAGACGCCGAATTTGAGCAGGGGACCAAAGGGGCGTGTCATCCGGGCATCCCCACCTGGGCGCTGTTGCGCGGCGGTCCGCCGATCGGCCCGAACAGCGCCTGCTTGAGGCCGTCGGAGTTCAGCAGGATGCCCTGGTTGCCGTATTCGTACGGGTTGGCTCCGACGTCGGCGATCAACGCGGGCACCCGGTATTCGGGCGGTACGTCGGGCAGGCCCAGTTCCGTGCAGTAGGAACGGTCGGAGCGGGCCGCCACCTTCGGTAGGTGGTCGGGGTAGCGGTAGCGTTCCTTGGCCAGGGTGAAGCTGGCGGTGATGATGATGCCGGGGACGTTGAAGGGCGGGGATTTGGCGAACGGCACCAACCCGCCGATCGAACAGCCGAGTTCGTCGTGATACTTGTCCAGCAGTTGTGCGGTCGGCTCCAGCACCCGCGTCAGGTCGGTCAGTCCCTGCCGATTCTCGCCCAGGACCTCGTTGCCGGTATCGGCCAGGCCGATGGCGCTCAGCAGGAAGGTGTCCAGGCTGTTGCGCTCTTGCACGATGCTTTCACTCATGGTGCTGGTGGCGTTGAGCGCAGCGGTGAGATCGGGCGCCGCATCGGCGTAAGACCGGAACACCGGCGGCATCGTGGCGGCCTCATGTTCGAGGGTGTCCAGGCTGGGCTCGATCTCTGCCAGTAGCTTGTCGAAGTCGGTGAGCGCCTGACCCAGTTTCTGCCCGCGTCCGTTGAACGCCGTCGAGACGGCGCTCAGCGTTTCGTTCAGCTTCTTCGGGTCGATCTTGTCCAACACCCGCACCAGCTGTTGGAACACCGTGTTGATCTCGACGGTGACGTGTTCGCCGGCCAGCACCTGACCGGCGTGCAACCGCGTCGCCTCCGGGTCCGGCGGCGCCACCAGCTCGACGGACTTGGCACCGAACACCGTCGTGGAGGCGATTCGGGCGGTGACATTCGCCGGGATCAACCGCAGCTGGTCCGGTTGCATCTCCAGTCGCAGCACGGCGGTGCCATCCGCCAGCGGCTCGATGGACCCGACCTTGCCCACCTGGACGCCGCGCAGCTTGACCTTGGCGTCGGGATACATCACCAGGCCGGCGCGCTGGGACAGCACCGTGACCGGCACCGTGCGGGTGAAGCTGCCGCGGAACAGCGCGATCGGCAGCGCGACGAGCGCCGCGATCGTCAGGATCGTCAGCAGCCCGATCATCGGCCGCACATAGGCCGGCGACTCTCGCCGCTGGCCGGTGGGCCGATGCCGCCCTGCGGCAGCCCCCCGTGGGGTCTGCTCACCGCGTTCCCGGTCCATCGGTGGATCGGCGGTCGCCCCGAGAACCATTACCGCACCGCCGCCGAGTTATTGACGGTCACGTCAATGTGAATTGGAAGCGCCGACCCGCCGCTAAACGCCATCGCCGCCCCCTTCCACGATGGTGACCGCCGCCACCGCAGTTGGCCCTCCGATGTTGTGCGCCAAGCCGATCCGGGCACCATCGACCTGATTGACCGCTGTCCCGCGCAACTGCTCGAAGAGTTCTACGCACTGTGCCACACCGGTGGCCCCCGGCGGGTGGCCTTTGGACTTCAAACCACCGCTGGGGTTGACCGGCAACGCGCCGCCGACACTGGTCACCTCGGCTTCGAGCAACTTGTGGGCTTCGAACCGTTCGGCGAAGCCGAGGTCTTCGTAGCTGATCATCTCCACACCGGTGAAGTAGTCGTGCACCTCGGCGACATCGATGTCCGACGGCGTCAGCCCTGCCATGGCGAATGCCTGCTTGGCGGCGCGCAGTGTCGCCGGAAACGTAGTCATGTCCCGTTTGTGCTGGTGCATCACCGCATCCAGACCCAATCCCACCCCGCGGATCCACACCGGCCGATCGGTGAAGCGATCCACCACGTCCTCGGCGGCCAGCACCAGGGCGGCGGCGCCGTCGCTCTGCGGGGCGCAGTCGTACACCCCGAACGGGGAAGCCACCATGGGCGCTTCGAGGGCCTGCTGCATGGTGATCTCGAAACGCAGCCGCGCGCGGGGGTTGCTGACCCCGTGCCGGTGGTTCTTCACCGCCACCATCGCCAGGTGCTCGCGGGTAGCGGGCGACTCGTGCAGGTAGCGCCGTACGTGCAGGGCGAAACCGGCCGGCGCGACCAACCCGAGCGGGTAGTCCCACGCCATGTCGCGCGCGGTTTCCTCCCAGGCCCAGAGCATGTCCTTGGTGGCGGTCTCCCGCAGCTTGTCGGCACCGATCACCAGCGCCACGTCGACCGCCCCGGACGCGACGCCGAACAACGCGTTGCGGACCGCGTCATTGCCCGTGGCGCAGGAGTTCTCCACCCGCGTGACCGGTAGGTCGGGCAGTCCCAGGGTGTCGGCCAGGATTCCGGACGGAAAGCCGTCGGTGGTGCCCAGCGCGCCGAACCAGGCCGCCTGCACATCGGTTTTGGCCAGGCCCTTGTCCACGCTGGCGGCACACTCGGTGAAGGCCATCGGCAGCAGGTCCTTGATGCCCAGCGCGAAGTGCTCCCGGAACGGCGTCATACCGGCGCCGACGATGCCCACGCGTCTCATCCGCCGCTCCTCAGCATCACTCCGTCCCGCGCTGCTTCGCAGCTGGGGACTCCGCTCTGCATCGTCGCCGGCGGTCTCATGCGCCGCTCCTCAGCATCACTCCGTCCCGCGCTGCTTCGCAGCTGGGGACTCCGCTCTGCATCGTCGCCGGCGGTCTCATGCGCCGCTCCTCATGCGACAGCCTCGGGTTGTTCCGACGGGTCGAAGGGTTCGAACGCGTACCCGTAGTCGGGCACCCCGGAGCGCACCGCGATCCGGCGCAGCACCAGCCGGCCCCGGTCACCGATCCAGGCGCTGCCGGCCGGCGCTCCCGTCACCTTCACCAGCGCGCGGACCGCCACGTCATCGAGCTCGACGATGACCAGCGAGTACGGGGTGGTCAGCCCGGGCACCGGGATCTGTACGGTCACCTCGGTATAGACCGTGCCGACGCGGGGCAGCTCAACGAGCTCGTAGTTGGTGCTCAGCGTCGAGTCGTCGCCGACGCGGTAACGCGGCGGGAAGTCGAGTTCGTCGCTGTCCGGATGCTTGCCCGCCTCCCAGCGGACCTTGGCTTCGAAGGCACGCTCGTAGGCGGCCAGCGAAATCGGCAGGTCCGCGCCGGGAGTGTGCACCCGCTCGGGGATCGGCCGGGCCGCCGGTTCGTGCCGGTGCACCGGCGCCTCCCCTTCGACCACCGTGATCCCGGACAGGTTGGCCTGCTCGACCGCCAGCAGCGGACCCACCGTCTGCGTCTCGGCCAAGACCGCCAGCGCGAACAGCCCCGAGCTGGCACCGGTGGTCGGCAGCGGAGCGGGCTTACCGATGCAGAGTTCCACCGCGCGGTCATGTTCGACCCCGGCGAGCATCACCGGTGTCTCCGCCCAGGCGGCCACCAGCGACGCCACCACGCCGCGCTCGTAGAGCAGCCGCGGGTCACCGTAGTCGTGCACCACCCCGTCGTTGCGGGTGCGCACCGGCAGGCTGCGGGCGATACGGGCTGCGGTCCGGATACGCAGGCCGTTCTCGGCGGTGAGCACCGCCGCGGCGCCGGCCGGGTCCAGGTCGACCCCGATGATCAGGGTGCGCGGCCGGGCCGAGCTGAGCGCGTCCAGGGCGGCCGGGGCGCCGCCGAGACGCTCGACCACCTCCAGTTCGGGATCGAGGCCCAGGCCGGCCAGCAGGACCGCGGCGTTGCTGCTGTCGGTCAGCGGAAAGTCACGGCTGACCACCACCAGGCGCTCCACCGCGCCACCGCCGGTCAACGCCGCACGGCCGGCCTCGACCGCCAGCGTGATGGCATCCTCGTCGTCACCGATCAGCCGGCGCTGGAGGGTTCCCCAGCACGGCAGGTAGGTACCGATCGAAGCTACGTGCGGCATCGCGTGGCCTAGGTGACCGCGCCGGCGGTCTTGAGTTCGATGATGCGGTCCCAGTCCAATCCGAGTTCTTCCAGGATCTCGTCGGTCTGCGCGGCGAACCCGGGCGCCGGGCCGGTCGCCGGGGCGGCCACGTCGAACTGCACCGGGTTGGCGACCAACTCGAGTTCGCCTGCCTGCACGATGTATTCGTTGGCACGGATCTGCGCGTCCTGGGCGGCCTGCAAGGTGTCCTGGACCGGCGCCCACGGGCCGGCCAGCGTGGCGAAGCGCTCACTCCACTCGGGCAGCGTCCGCTTGGACATCGCCTCGCGCAGGATTTCCACCGCTGCCGGGGTGTGCTCTGCGAACGACTGCGCGGTGGCGAACCGCGGATCGTCGATGTAGTCGTCGAGCTCCATGTGTCGGCACACATCCGCCCAGAATTTTCCTGGCTGCATCATGACGAACGAGATGTAGCGCTCGTCGGCGGTCGCGTAGACCCCGACCAGCGGGTTGATCGGGGAGCCGTGCACCCCGGGCGGCTGTTGGACCAGCCGCTCGCCCAGATGACTGGTCAAAGCGACGGTGTGGCCCATGGCCCACAGGCCGCTGCCCAGCAGGGACACGTCCACCACCGACGGCTCACCGGTGCGCTCGCGCTTGAACAGCGCCGCGGCGATACCGCCGGCCAGGTTGGTACCCGAGATGGTGTCACCGTAGGCGGGTCCGGGCGGCGCGATCATGCCCTCGATGCCTGGCGGGGTGATGGTCGCGGCGGTGCCGGCGCGACACCAGAAGGCGGTCATGTCGTAGCCGCCCTTCTCCGATTCGATGCCGCGGGGGCCCAGCGCGCTGCCGCGGGCGTAGATGATCTTCGGGTTGACCGCGCGGATGTCGTCGACGTCCATGGCGAACTTGCGGCGGTGACCGGGCAGGAAACTGGTGAGGAAAACGTCTGCGCGCTTTGCCAATTCGAGCAGCACCTCGCGGCCCTCGGGCGTCGACACGTCCAGGCCGATGCTGCGCTTGCCGCGGTTGGCGTGCTCGATGTTGGGGTTGGGGTCGCCCTCCACCCGCAGCATGCCGGTCTGCCGCAGCCCGCGCTGCGGGTCACCGGTCACCGCATGCTCGACTTTGATCACCTCGGCGCCCCACTCCGCCAGTACCGCGCCGGCCGACGGGACGAACCCGTACATCGCGACCTCCAGGACGCGGACGCCCTCCAGCGGCCTCATTCGGCGGCCCCCACGGGCGCGGCGAAGGTCTTGGACTCCATGAACTCTTCGAGCCCGGCGACGCCCATCTCGCGGCCGATGCCGGACTGCTTGTAGCCACCGAACGGCGCGTCCGGGCTGAAGTAGTTGCCACCGTTGATCGAGAACGTTCCGGTGCGGATCCGGCGGGCCATCGCCACCGCCCGGTCCTGGCTGCCGAAGACCGCGCCGGACAGCCCGTAGATCGAGTTGTTGGCGATGCGTACCGCGTCGTCGTCATCGTCGTAGCCGATCACCGCCAGCACCGGCCCGAAGACCTCTTCCTGAGCGATCTCGCTGTCCGGATCGACGTCGGTGAGCAGCGTGGGGGTGTAGAAGAAACCGGGATCGATCTTCTCGCCGCCGGTCACCAGGGTGGCGCCCGCCGCCACCGCGCGCCGCACCATGCCGTCGACCTTGTCGCGCTGCTTGGCGCTGATCAGCGGACCCATGTAGGTCTTCGGGTCGGTCGGGTCGCCGTAGCGCACATGGGAAAAGTTGGTCTTGATCAACTCCACGATCTCGTCGTGGTGGCTGTTGGGCACCAGCAGCCGCGACGTCAGCGCGCAGCCCTGGCCGGCGTGGGTGACCATCGAGAACGACGCGAACACCGCGGCCATATTGAAGTCGGCGTCGTCGAGCACGATCGCCGCGGACTTGCCACCCAGCTCCAGGAAGACCCGTTTGAGCGTCTCGCTGGCGGCGGCCATGATCGCCCTCCCGGTCGGGGTGGACCCGGTGAACGTGACCATGTCGACGCCCTCGTCGGTGGTCAGCACCGCGCCGACCGCAGGGTCCGACGAACTGAGCACGTTGACCACCCCGGGCGGGATGTCGGTGTGGTTGGCGATCAGCTCACCGAGCGCCAGCGTGATCAGCGGGGTGTCCGGGGCGGCCTTGAGCACCACCGTGCACCCGGCCGCCAGCGCCGGAGCCAACTTCGCCAACGCCAGCTGATTCGGGTAGTTGTAGGCGATGATCGCGCCGACGACGCCGGCGGCCTCCTTCTCCACCCACCGGTGGTGCAGCATGCCGCGGCTCTCGATGTTGCCGAGATCCTCGGTCATCGGATAGTCCTTGAGCAGATCGGCGTAGTAACGCACGATCGCGATCGGCTGGTCCAGCTGCGCGCCCTGGGTCAGCGCCGCCGTGGCGCCGACCTCGGCGATGGTCAGCGCGGCCAATTCATCACGGTGCTCGACCAGAGCGCGGTGCAGCTGATCCAGGCAGCGGACCCGCAGCGCGACGTCGGTGGCCCAGTCGCCGGTGTCGAACGCCCGCCGCGCCGCCGCGACCGCCGCCCTGGCCTGCTCGACACTGGCTTCGGGGGCGTAGCCCAGGACTTCCCCGGTAGCGGGGTTCAGCGAGGGGTAGGTCCGGTCCGCCCCCACCAGCTTGCCGTCGATCAGCAGGTGCCGGGCGGCGACGTGCTCGGCGGCGTTTGCACCGTCGGCACCATCGGTGATGGTCGCTGCCGTTTCCTGCGAACCCATGCAAGCCTCCCGCCGGGTAACTACATTCTCATGTGCGGCGAATCATACATCTCGAGAGGGAGAACTCAAGCCGGAAACGGAAGCCATCCATACCGCAGAACTGCACCACGGCAAGCCCGCGATGCGACATCATCCCTGTTGAGAGCGGTTTCGCCGGAACCTTGCCAGAAACAGTCGTACGAGAGTACGATTCTCACGACTTGGAAAGGGGATTCTTTGTGGCCGAGACGGACCTCGTGAGGACGGCTGTCGTGACCGGGGGCGCCTCGGGGATCGGCGCGGCGGTGGTGAACCGCTTGCGCGCTGCCGGCCACCGCGTGGCGATCATCGATCTCAAACCCGGCGACGACGAGCTGTCGTTCGCCGCCGACGTCACCGATCGCGGGCAGATCGATACCGCGCTGACGCAGATCCGCGAACAGCTCGGGCCGGTCGGCATCCTGGTCAACGCCGCGGGGCTGGACGGCTTCAAGAAGTTCAACCACATCAGCTTCGAGGATTGGCAGCAGGTCATCGACGTCAACCTCAACGGCGTCTTCCACACCATCCAGGCGGTGCTGCCCGACATGGTGGCGGCCGGCTGGGGACGCATCATCAACATTTCCTCGTCGAGCACCCACTCCGGAGTTCCTTATATGGCGCACTACGTTGCGGCCAAATCCGCAGTGAACGGCCTCACCAAGACCCTGGCCCTGGAGTATGGGCCCAGCGGGATCACCGTCAACGCCGTGCCGCCCGGCTTCATCGACACCCCGATGCTGCGCAATGCCGCCAGCCATGGATTCCTCGGCGACATCGACGACAACATCGCCCGAACCCCGGTGCGCCGCATGGGCAAGCCCGAAGACATCGCGGCGGCGTGCGCCTTCCTGGCATCCGAGGAGGCCGGCTACATCACCGGGCAGATCCTCGGCGTCAACGGCGGGCGCAACACCTGACACTCCCGATACCGACGGTGCATCAACGAAAGGAACAGCTGTGGGACGCGTTGCCGGAAAGGTCGCATTCATCACGGGGGCCGCTCGCGGGCAGGGGCGCAGCCACGCGCTGCGGCTGGCCGAGGAAGGCGCCGACATCATCGCCGTCGACTTGTGCCAGGACATCGAGACCATCGGCTACCCGATGGCCCGACCGGAGGACCTCGAAGAGACCGCCAAGCTGGTCGAGAAGACCGGGCGCGGCATCGTCACCGCGCAGGCCGACGTGCGCGACGCGGCGGCGCTGAAGACCGCGCTGGACGCCGGGCTGGCCGAATTCGGCAAGCTCGACATCGTCGTCGCCCAGGCCGGTGTGGCCGGCATGAAGGGCAACCCGCCGCTGCAGGCCTGGATCGACGTCATCAACACCAACCTGGTCGGCACCATCAACGGCATCCAGGTCGCGCTGCCCCACCTAGGCGAGGGCGCCTCGATCATCGCCACCTCGTCGGCCGCCGCGCTGATGGACGCTCACCAGAAGGCCAACCCCGGCAACGACCCGGGCGGCATGGCCTATATGACCTCCAAACGCCTGATGGCGCAGTACGTGCACGACCTGGCCACCGAGTTGGCGGTGCGCGGCATTCGCGCCAACGTCATCCACCCGACCAACTGCAACACCGACATGCTGCAGAGCGAGCCGATGTACCGCTCCTTCCGGCCGGATCTGGACCACCCGACGCGCGCCGACGCCGAACCGGTCTTCTACGTGCAGCAGGCGATGAAGGTGCCGTTCATCGAACCCGAAGACATCTCCAACGCGGTGCTCTGGCTCGCGTCCGAGGAGGCCCGGTACGTCACCGGCATGCAGTTGCGGGTGGACGCCGGCGGATATCTCAAGTGGTACGACTACCACGTCTGAGGAGTGACTGACGCAGATTCGCCCGTGTTCGATAGGAGCAGCATGAAAGTTTGGGTTGACCCGGAGCGCTGTCAGGGCCACGGCCTGTGCAAGATGATCGCGCCGGATTCCTTCGACCTCGACGACATCGACGGTCACTCCACGGCCGTCAGCGAGGACGTCGTCGCCGGACAACAGGAAGTGGTGATCGAAGCCATGCGATCGTGCCCGGAACGCGCGATCTTCGTCGACGGAAAGGACTCCACCGGCCAGGTCGCAACCGGTGCGGGGCAGCCAGATTGGACCGCGCAGTGAACGAGCAGAAGAAGCAGCGCTACTACTACTTCGACCGCCATGCGCCGGAATACCGTGATCGGTTCCTCGACATCACCGACGAGATGCAGGCCAAGTGTCCGATGGCCTGGACCGACACCTACGACGGCCACTGGGTGGCGGCCGGTGCCGCGGAGGTATTCGAACTGGCCCGGTGCCCCCATGTCTCCAACGACCACGACATCAACAACGAGCGTCGCGGCTACAAGGGCATCTCCATCCCGCCGGCGAAGCGGGCACAGGCCCGCGGCGGCGTGCTCGAAATGGACGGCGATGAACAGCAGTTCTACCGCGAACTGCTCAACCCGTACATGTCGCCGGCGGCTATCAAGCGATGGATTCCGTTCATCGACGAGGTGACCCGCGCCGCGATTAACGAGAAGATCGAGGAAGGCCGGATCGACTTCGTCGACGACCTGGCCAATGTGGTGCCGGCCGTCTTCACGCTGGCGATCCTCGGTATCCCGCTGAAGAACTGGACGATCTACTGCGAGCCGGTCCATGCGGCGGTGTACACCCCCGAGCACGACCCCGACTCGGTGCGCGTCGCTGAGATGCACCGGCAGATGGGCTTGGACCTGGCCACCAATTATTTTGAGGTCAAGCAGAATCCGCGGCCGGGAATCGTCAACGCGCTCACCCAGGCGGTGCGGAACGGTGAACCGATTCCCGACATCGACGGCCTGTCGATGGTCGGCGTGGTGATCGGGGGCGGATTCGACACCACCACCGCGCTGACCGCCCACAGCCTGGAGTGGCTGGGCGAGCACCCGGAGGAACGCGAGCGCCTCAGTCGCGAGCGGGAGAAGCTGTTCAACCACGCCACCGAGGAGTTCCTGCGCTACTTCACGCCGGCCCCCGGCGACGGGCGTACCTTCTCCGACGATGTCGAGGTGGCCGGAGTGCAGGTCAAGGAGGGCGAACGGCTGTGGCTGTCCTGGGCGATGGCCAACCGTGACCCGTCGGTGTTCGAGGACCCCAACCGCCTCATCATGGACCGGAAGGGCAACCGGCACTTCAGTTTCGGCCTCGGTGTGCACCGCTGCATCGGCTCACACGTCGCCCGTGCCGTGTTCAAGTCGATGATGCTTGCGGTGCTCGACCGGATGCCGGACTACCGCTGCGATCCGGCCGGCGCGGTGCACTACGACACCATCGGTGTCATCCAGGGCATGCGGCATCTGCCGGCTACCTTCACCCCCGGCAAGCGCATCGGCCCGGGGCTCGACGAGACGCTGGAGAAGCTGCAGCGGATCTGCGACGAGCAGGGGGCCGCCCGGCCGATCACCGAGCTCAAGGAATCGGTGGTCATCGACTGAGTTTCGTGCCGCCACTGTGCGGTTTCGTACGCGACATACCGCGGGGTGCGTACGAAACCGCACAGTGGGCGGAATACTCGGCGAAGGTCAGCCGCGCGGCAGTCCCAGCACCTGCTGGGCGATGAGATTGCGGTGGATCTCCGAGGTGCCGCCGGCGATGGTGCCCGAGAAGCTGCGGGCATGACGCTCGAACCAGCTGGCGAAATAGCTGTCGAGGTTCATCGGCGCATACGGCCCTGAATTCGCCGGATGGACCAGGCCCGCCGCCCCGGCCGCATCCAGCGCGTGGCCCGAGGCGAACATCTCGGCTTCGGAGCCGAGCAGCTTGAGCACCGACAGCGCGGGCACATCCTCCTCGCCGCGCGAGGCCCGGGCCAGCGCCCGCGACCCCAGCAGGCGCAACGCCTGGTAATCCATGATGGCCGTGGCGAATTGATCACGCTGCAACGCATCGTCGGGGCGGAAGTCGGCGATCACGTTGTCGAGCCGGTCGGCGAAGCCCAGCCACATCATGGTGCGTTCGTGCCCGAGGGATCCGTTGGCCACCCGCCAGCCACCGTTGAGCGGGCCGACCAGATTGCCGGCCGGCACCCGCACATCGGTGAAGAACACCTCGTTGAAGTCTTTGTCGTCGATGCCGCAGATCGTGGGGAACGGGCGACAGACCACGCCGGGCGTGTCGGTGGGGATCAACAAGACGCTGATGCCCTTGTGTTTCGGAGCATCGGGATCGGTGCGCACGAATGTCAGCAGCACATCGGCGTCGTGGGCGCCTGAGGTCCACACCTTCTGTCCGTTGACGATGAAGTCATCACCGTCACGGTCGGCCCTGGTCCGCAACGACGCCAGGTCCGAGCCGGCGCTCGGCTCGCTCATGCCCAGCGACGCGGTGATCTCAGCACGCAGGATCGGCACCGCCCAGCGCTGCTTCTGCTCGTCACTGCCGAAGGAAAGCAATGAGGCCGCAATGATGTTGACGCCCTGCGGATTGAAGCTGTGATAGATCCGGCGCCGACACAGCTCCTCCAAATGGACGAACTGCTGCAGCAGCGTGGCGTTGCGACCGCCGAATTCCGGTGGGTTTCCGGGCAGCAGCCAGCCGTTGTCGAACAGCAACCGCTGCCAGCGGCGCGCCCAGTCGGGCATGTGGGACACCGACCGTGGCCGCTCCGCGGTGTCGGCCTCGTCGGGAAGATTCGCGTCGAGGAAGGCCGCGAATTCGGCGCGGAATTCTTCGACCTCGGGATCAAATGTGAGTTGCAAGGTATTCCTCGGCGATGGTCGCGCGATGCTGTGCGGCACCGCCCAGCATCAACTCACCGGCTTTGGCTCGCTTGAGCGCGAACTGCAGGTCGTTCTCCCAGGTGAATCCCATCGCGCCGAACAACTGCAGCCCGTGCCGGAAGACGACCGACTGGCATTCCCCGGCGGCCGCCTTCGCCATCGCCGAGGCCATCCGGCGCCGCGGGTCGTCCGCCGCGATCGTGAGCGCCGCGAAATACGCCAGCGCGCGGGCCCGCTCGATCGCGACATGCATGTCGGCCGCCTTGTGCTGGACGGCCTGGAACGAGCCGATCGGTACGCCGAACTGCTGACGGCCGCGTACGTGCTCGAGCGCCAGGTCGAGGATGCGCTGACAGGCGCCGACCATGGTCATCGCCATCCCGGTGAGCGCGACATGGCGCGCCCGGTCGATGTCGACCCGCATCCGGGCACTGTCGGGCACCTCGACCCCGGCGAAGGACACATCGGCCACGTGCAGCGTCGGGTCGAACACCGCGGACCTCCGCGTGGTCACCGCCGCGGCGTCCACCATGAACACCCCCGCGTCGGCGACCACCGCCAGCCGATCGGCCCGGTCACCGTCCAGTACGTGCAGCGCGGTTCCATCCAGCACCCAGCCGGCGGCGTTGCGGTGGGCGCTCACACCGCCGAGAACCGCCGCCCCGGTGGAGCCGTCCGGTCGATGGTGCTCACCGACCAACGGCGCGAACTGGGTCATGGTGGCCAGAAACGGCGTGGGATCGGTGGCGCGGCCGAGTTCTTCGAGAACGATCGCCAGCTCTACCGCGGTTTCCGGCTCGTGCAACTCGGTCCAGCCCAGATCGACATAGACCTTCCACAACGAGTCGACGGCACCGTCGTCTCCACCCGCAGTTCCTTCTATGACACCGCGCACCAGCGACGGCGAGCACTGCTTGCCCACCACGTCGCGCACCGTGCCCTGCCACAGTCGCTGATCCTCATCAAACTCCAACAGCATTGCAGTCACCTCCTCCACAGCCCGATCGAGAATAACATTCTCGTTAGCGAATGTAACGATCTCGCCGCGAGATACCGCGCTATCACAACGTATCGCGCGGTTACCGTAGCCGTGGCGGCGCCCGCCTGCACCGTCTCCGCCACAAGGCTGCGAGAATCCAGTTCTTGCAAGCAAAGAATACAGCTATACAATGGTCGGCATCGGGACTCGGCCTCCCGGTGACTCTGCACGGCGCGCCCCGCGGCGGGCGCGGACTCGGGCGACACGGCGAAGGGCGGCGTTGATGATCGAACACCCGGATGGCAGCCGCACCCCCGTCATCGACGCCAGCGTGCACATCTTCGCCGCATCCAACAAGGACCTGCGCGGTCACCTGCGCGAGCCGTACCGCAGCCGGGGCTTCCCGGACTACGAGATGGACTGGTACGGAGCGCCGGGCGGCGAGTACGCTCCCGGCACCCAGGGGCCCGACGGCCAATACCCGGGCTCGGATCCCGAGGTGGTCGCCCAGCACCTGTTCGCCGATCGCGGGGTCGATGTGGCGGTGCTGCACCCGATGAGCCGCGGCGTCATGCCGGATCGGCATCTGGGGTCGGCGCTGGCCGCGGCGCACAACGAAATCCTGGTGTCGCGCTGGTTGGACCACAGCGTGCACGGCGAGCGCTTCCGCGGCACCATCCGGGTCAACCCCGACGACATCGCTGGGGCACTACGCGAGATCGACCGGTGGAAGGACCATCCCCGGGTGGTCCAGATCGGCGTTCCGCTGCAATCGCGGGAACTCTTCGGCAAACCCCAGTTCTGGCCGTTGTGGGAGGCCGCCATCGACGCGGGCCTGCCGGTGGCCGCACACATCGAGGTCGGCTCCGGCGTCGCCGCCTCACCCACGCCGTCTGGGGTGCCTCGCGTCTACGAGCACTACGTCAGCTTCATGGCGTGCAACTACCTGTACCACCTGATGAACATGATCGCCGAGGGCGTCTTCGAGCGGATGCCGTCGCTGAAGTTCGTCTGGGCCGACGGCGCCGCGGATCTGCTGACGCCGTTCATCTGGCGAATGGACACCTTCGGCAGGCCACACCTGGAGCAGACGCCGTGGGCGCCGAAGATCCCCAGCGACTACCTGCCCGGCCACGTGTTCTTCGTGCAGGGCGCCATGGACGGTCCCGGGGACACCGACTTCGCCGGCGAGTGGTTCGGCTTCACCGGCAAGGACGACATGGTGATGTACGGATCGAGCTATCCGCACTGGCAGCGCAACGAAGTGAGCGTTCCGAGCACGTTCAGCGCCGAGCAACGCGACAAGCTGTGCTGGCGCAACGCCAGTCGGCTCTACGGCATCGACGTACCGGCCCCCGCGGGCGCACACTAGAGAGCAGTTGGGATCAAGGGAGATCACCATGACCGTGACAGCCACAGAGCGCAAACCGGCGGCGGAGCGCATCGCGGTGCGGTGCGTGGACTCCGATGTCCACCCGGTGCCGCGGCGCGGCGAACTGACCCAGTACATCCCGGAGCCGTGGCGCAGCAAGTACTTTCTGACCCGGCGCATCGGTGAGCAGATCTACTACGACGCACCGGACTACGCGCACGCGTTCGCTATGCGCGTCGATGCGTTCCCGGCCGACGGCGAATTCCCGGGTAGTGATCCGGAGTTGGCGTTCAAGCAGCTCATCATGGAGGCGGGCTCGGACTTCGCGATCCTGGAGCCTGCCGCCTACCCGGCCCGCTTTCCCGAAGCGCAGCATGCGATGTCGTGTGCGCTCAACGACTGGCAGGCCAACCATTGGCTGGACAGCCACAACAACTGGCACCAGCGGTGGCGCGGCTCGATCTGCATCGCCATCGAGGACCCGGCGGGGTCCGTCGCCGAGATCGAAAGGTGGGCCGGGCACCCCTACATGGCCCAGATCCTGATCAAGGCCGAGCCGCGGCCGTCATGGGGCGACCCCAAGTACGACCCGATCTGGGCGGCGGCCACCAAACACGACATCACCGTCAGCTGCCACCTGTCGCGTAGCCACCATGAAGAGCTGCCGATGCCGCCGGTGGGCATGCCCAGCTACAACCACGATTTCATGGTCACCTACTCGCTGCTGGCGGCCAACCAGGTGATGAGCCTGGTGTTCGACGGCGTCTTCGACCGCCACCCGAACCTGCGCATCGTGCTGGTCGAACACGCCTTCACCTGGATCCTGCCGCTGATGTGGCGGATGGACGCCATCTATGAAGCACGCAAGTCGTGGCTGGACATCAAACGCAAGCCCAGCGAGTACGTCAAGGACCACATCAAGTTCACCACCCAGCCGCTGGACTACCCCGAGGACAAGACCGAGTTGACCCGGGCGTTCGAGTGGATGGAGTGCGAAAAGATCCTGCTGTACTCCTCGGACTACCCGCACTGGACCTTCGATGATCCGCGCTGGCTGGTCAAGCATCTACCGAAGGCGGCTCGCGAAGCGGTGATGTTCAAGAACGGCCTCAAGACCTACCACCTTCCGGACACGGTCCCGGCCCTCGAGGGTCAGGTGCGGGTGTTCTGAATGAGCGAAGAGAAACAGCGGCCCCGGCTGGCCCAGGGCCGCGAGCACATCGTTGCCACCGTCGACGAAATCCCGCCCGGCACGCGTAAACTCGTACCGATCGGCCATCACGGCGTCGGCGTGTACAACATCAACGGGACGTTCTACGCGATCGCGAACTTCTGTCCGCACCAGGGCGGCCCGTTGTGTTCCGGGCGGCTGCGCGGCCGCACCGTGGTCGACGAGAGCGCGCCGGGTGACGCCGCCATGGTCCGCGACCTCGAATACATCTACTGCCCTTGGCATCAATGGGGTTTCGAGCTCGCCACCGGCACCACCGCGGTCAAACCGGAGTGGAGCATCCGCACCTACCCGGTGCGGGTGGTGGGCAACGACGTCCTGGTCCAGGCCTAGCACACGGGAGCAATCGGTGGCCTCTGTCGAAATCAACGGCGGAAACGTTGTCTACGAGATCCTCGGCGACACCGGCGATCTGATCGTACTGACTCCCGGCGGCCGGTTCTCCAAGGAGATTCCCGGCCTACGCCCGCTGGCCGATGAGCTCGTTGCCGGCGGCTACCGGGTGCTGTTGTGGGACCGCCCCAACTGCGGGGCCTCCGATGTGCAGTTCTACGGCCAGTCCGAATCGCATATGCGAGCCGACACCCTGCACGGCCTGCTCACCGCCCTGGACACCGGACCTGTCATCCTGGCCGGCGGCTCGGGTGGTGCGCGGGACTCGATGCTGACCACCATGCTCTACCCCGAGTTGGTCACCAAGCTGGTGCTGTGGAACATCGTCGGCGGCATCTACGGCACCTTCGTACTGGGCTCGTACTACGTGGTCCCCAGCATCCTGGCAGTGCGTGGCGGCGGCACTCAGGCGCTGCCGGCCATGCGCGAATGGCAGGAGCGGATCGAGGAGAATCCGGCCAACAAGCAGCGACTGCTCGACATGGACAGCGACGCGTTCCTCAAGGTGATGCTGCGCTGGCTCAACGCGTTCGTATCCAAGCCGGGCCAGACGATTCCCGGAGTCGACGACGAGATGTTCGACCGCATAACGGTTCCCACACTGATCATCCGGGGCGGCGAGAACGATTGGGACCACCCGAAGCGCACCTCACTGGAGGTGAATTGCTTGATCAAGGGATCCGAGCTGATCGACCCGCCGTGGCCGGAGGACGCCTGGGAGCGGGCCGCCGAAGAGCGAGCCGCGGGAAAAGTGAGTCACTTCAACATGTTCGACACCTGGGTGCTGGCCGCCCCGGCGATCCTGGAATTTTTGGGGCGCTGATGGCCTCAACGGGTGTGGATGTGAACCTCGCAGTTCAGCGACGCCTCCAGCGCGGTGTGGATACGGCTCTCGCCGACCCGCGCCACGTCGGCATCGGCCAGCGTCACATGGACGACGTCGAGGCCGTCTGCTCCCGGGGTGCGGCCGATCTCGCCGGTCAGTCCCAGGCCCGCGAGCACCCCGAGCGCGTCGTCATCGGTCCCCCGGCTCACATAGGTCACCACGCCGGGCACTGGTTCGGTACCGAACGCTTTGGCGCACAATCGCATTCCGACATCGATGATGTCGGCGTCGGTGCCGGCGATCAACAATCGAACGTGGCGCCGCCCCGTCGGCATCGCCGCAACGTCAGTCTCGACCAGGCCGGCACCGGCAGGCACCACCAGATCGCGCAACGTCGCCATCCCGGCCCTCAACTGCTGTTGTGTCAGTTGTCCGGCCGGGTCGACGTCGATGCGCACTACCGCGGTTCTCACGACCGCGAGCCTAACCAAACGAGGTGGCAATGACGACAACTGCGGCAAGCCCGGACATCACCGTCGCCGCCTGGCCGGGCAGCGAGCCGCGACTGCTGCGCGACGGCGTCGAGGACGGCGCGGCCTACGCCGCCGCCGGCGGCTACCGGACGCTGGCTGATGCCGACGCATTCCTCGACGAGGTGGACCGCAGCGGATTGCTCGGGCGCGGCGGCGCCGGGTTCCCGCTGGGGGTCAAGTTGCGCTCGGTGCGCGCCGCCGCCGCCCGCCGTGGCCTCGACGCCGTCGTCGTCGCCAACGGCGAAGAGGGGGAACCGGCATCGATCAAGGACCGCTGGCTGCTGCGCAATCGCCCGCACCTGGTGCTCGACGGCTTGCGGCTGGCGGCCGCGGCCGTGGCGGCCACCCGCACCTACGTCTACGTCTCCGACCCGGCAGCGGCCCGCAGCATCGAGGCCGCGCTGGGCGAGATCAGCACCGAAACCATCGCCGGGCCGCCGGTCAGCGTGTTCACCGTCGACGGCGGCTATGTGGCCGGCGAGGAGACCGCAGCGGTGCGTGCCATCAACGGCGGTCCGGCCAAGCCGACCGACAAGCCGCCGCGGCCCTACCAGCGGGGAGTCGCCCAGCGCCCGACCCTGGTCTCCAACGTCGAGACGCTGGCAAATCTGCCGTTCCTGCAGCGCCACGGCGCAGCGGCGTTCCGCTCAGCGGGCACCACGTCATCGCCGGGAACCTTCCTGGCAACGGTGACCGGTGGCGGCCTGGCCCCGGTGCTCTACGAACTGCCGCACGGTGTCGAGATCGGCGAATTGCTCGAGTTCCACGGGATTCCGCTCGACCAGGTGCGCGGGCTACTGATGGGCGGTTACTTCGCCGGACTGCTCAACCGCGACGGATTGGCTGCCACCCTGGACCACGAGACCCTGCGCGCCGGTGGCAGCGGCCTGGGCTGCGGGGCGGTCGCCGTTCTCACCGACGATTGCCCGGTGGCGGTCGCCGCCTCGGTGCTGGCCTATTTCGGGCGGGAGAACGCCGGACAGTGCGGGTCGTGTTTCAACGGCACCGTGGCGATGGCAGCAGTGGCCGAAGCGCTGCGGGACGGGGTCGCGACCGCGCAGGACGTCGAGCGACTGCAGCGGTGGGCCGGGGTGCTGCCCGGGCGCGGCGCCTGCGGGACGCTGGACGGTGCCACCGCGGTGGCGGCCAGCCTGCTCACCCGGTTCCCGGAATTGGTGGCCGAGCACCTTGCCGACAGCTGCGACACCTGCCGCGGCGGCGCCTACCGGGCCGAACGTCCCTACGCGATCGAGGAGGTGACGGCATGAGGATCCGACTGGATCGCACGATGTGCGACGGGTTCGGCTACTGCGCCAAACACGCGCCGAAGTACTTCTCGCTGGACGACTGGGGCTATGCGTCGCTGACCGGCGACGGCACCGTGGACGAGGCGGATGAGCGTGACGTCATGCGTGCCCTGCTGGACTGCCCGGTGCACGCCATCATCGAGATCACCGAGGACGACGACCAGTGAACGCACCGGGACGACCGCTGCCGGCGCTCACCTTGGACAACGAGTTCTTCTGGACCGCAGGCGCCGACGGAGTGCTGCGGATGCAGCAATGCCGGGACTGCGCCGGCCTCATCCATCCGCCGCAACCGGTCTGCCGCCACTGCCGTAGCCAGAACCTGGCAGTGCGCGACCTGTCCGGGCGGGCCACCCTGGCCGGCTTCACCGTCAATCACCGGTTCAGCCTGCCCGGTATGCCGGCACCGTACGTGGTGGCACAGGTGGCGATCAACGAGGATCCCCGAGTTCGCCTGACCACCAACATCATCGATTGCGATCCGGACGGCCTCGAGCTCGGCCAGCAGGTGGAGGTCGCCTTCGAAAACATCGACGACGTGTGGCTGCCGCTGTTCCGGCCGGTGCCGGCCGGAGCAGACGGCCCGGCAGGCGCAGCGCCCAAGCCGCTGCCCGAGGACGAGATCGCACCCGAGGACTTCGCGCGGCATGTGCGCCCGATGGTGACCACCGAGAAGTTCGAGGACAAGGTGGCGCTCACCGGCATCGGCATGTCGACGCTGGGACGCCGGCAGCTGGTGCCGCCGCTGTCGTTGACGGTGGCGGCCTGTAATGCGGCGATCGCCGACGCCGGGCTGAGCATCGACGACATCGACGGCCTGTCGACGTATCCAGGCGGCGGTCTACCGGGCCCGTTCGGCGAGGGCGGGGTGACCGCGCTCGAGGCGGCGCTCGGCGTCCGGCCGACCTGGCACAACGGCGGCATGGAGACGTTCGGTCCGGGCGGATCAGTGATCGCCGCCATGCTGGCGGTCGCCACCGGGCTGGCGCGGCACGTGCTGTGCTTCCGGACGCTGTGGGAAGCCACCTACAACGAACTGATGAAGCAGGGCAAGGTCGCCCCGCTGGGCGGCGCTCGCACCGCGAGCTGGCAGATGCCGTTCGGGGCGATCTCGGCGGCGCACACGCTGGCGCAGAACGCCCAGCGGCACTTCCACCGCTACGGCACCACCCGCGAGACGCTGGGCTGGATCGCGTTGAACCAGCGCGCCAATGCCGCCCTGAACCCGACGGCGATCTACCGCGACCCGCTGACCATGGACGATTATCTGTCCGCCCGGATGATCACCACGCCGTTCGGGCTCTATGACTGCGACGTCCCGTGCGACGGCGCCGTCGCGGTGATCGTGTCCGCGGCCGACGCGGCCCGTGATCTGGCCAAGCCGCCGGTACTGGTGGAGGCGGTCGGCACTCAGATCCTCGAGCCGATCGACTGGGACCAGAGCACGCTGACCCATGAGCCGCAGGTGCTGGGCCAGGCCGCGCACCTGTGGTCGCGGACCACCCTGCGACCGGCCGATGTCGACGTCGCGGAGCTCTACGACGGGTTCAGCTTCAACTGCCTGTCATGGATCGAGGCACTGGGCTTCTGCGGCATCGGCGAGGCCAAGAGCTTCCTGGACGGCGGGGCCAACATCGCCCGCGACGGGGTGCTTCCGCTGAACACCCACGGCGGGCAGCTCTCCCACGGCCGCACCCACGGGATGGGGCTGATCCACGAAGCGGTCACCCAGTTGCGGGGCGAGGCCGGTGCACGCCAGGTGAGCGGCGCCCGCGTGGCGGTGACCAGCAGTGGCGGGCTGACTCCCAGCGGGGTGATGTTGCTGCGGGCCGACTCGTGAGGGCCGCCCGATGAGCCACCCCGTTCGGCCGCGCACGGTCAATGCCGACGGGATACCGATGTCGGCGCTGCTGGCCGAAGTTGCCGATCCGCGTGCCGTGGTCGTCGCCCTGCACGGCGGCGGCACCACTTCGCTGTACTTCGACTGCCCGGGACAACCCGAATTGTCGCTGTTGAGAACCGGTGCGGCACTGGGCTACACGGTGATCGCGCTGGACCGGCCGGGCTATGGCACCTCGGCGCTGTACCCGGAGGCGGTGACCGACCCACAACAGCGTGTCCGGTTGGCCTACCTGGCCGTCGATGCCGTCCTCGGTGACCGGCCGCGAGGCGCCGGGCTGTTCATCCTGGGCCACTCCAACGGCTGCGAGCTGGCGATGCGGATGGCGGTCGACGCGCGCCGCGCCGAGTTACTCGGGCTCGAACTGGCCGGCACCGGACTGCATTACCGGGGCGCCGCACGGCAGGCCTTGAGCTCGGCTGGACCGGGGCAGCGTCCGGTCGGTCTGCGTGAGTTGCTCTGGGAGCCGGCAACGCTGTATCCCGAAGCGGTTCTGCGCGGGACCACCAGCTCATCGCCGGGGTCACCGTATGAAGCCGCCATGGTGGCCGATTGGCCGCGGCACGATTTTCCCTCGCTGGCCGCTCAGATCCGGGTGCCGGTGCGCTTCACCTTCGCCGAACACGAGAAGATTTGGCAATCAGATGCGGCTGCGCAGCGCGACATTCGCGCCCTGTTCACCGCCACAGCCGGCTTCACCACCAATCAACAACCCGAGGCCGGCCACAATCTCAGCCTCGGCTTCAGTGCGGGCAACTACCACCGTTCGGTGTTGTCATTCGTCGACAAGTGCGTGGCGACCGCCGCGCGGAATTCGGAGGTCAGTTGATGCGGGTCGGTTTCATCGGACTGGGCAGCCAAGGCGCGCCGATGGCGCGACGCATCATCGAGGGCGGCTACTCGACGACGCTGTGGGCACGCCGGGCCGCCACGCTGGAGGCCTTCGCCGACACCGAGGCGCGCGTCGCGGACTCGCCGGCCGACCTCGGTCATGCCAGCGACCTGGTCTGCCTGTGTGTGGTCGGCGATGCCGATGTCGAGCAGGTGGTGCAGGGCGAGAACGGCGTGCTGGCCGGGATGCAGCGCGGCGGCGTCATCGCGATTCACAGCACCGTGCACCCGGACACCTGTCGCCGGTTGGCCGAACACTGCGCCCGGCAGGGCGTGTCGCTGATCGACGCACCGGTCAGTGGCGGCGGACCGGCCGCCGAGGCCGGGACGCTGCTGGTGATGGCCGGCGGCGACGAGGAGGTGGTGCAGCGGTGCCGGCCGGTATTCGACACCTACGCCGACCCCGTCGTGCATCTGGGTGGACTCGGATCGGGCCAGGTGACCAAGCTGCTCAACAACCTGCTGTTCACCGCCAATCTGGGCACCGCCGCGACCGCGCTGGCACTGGGCGAGCAACTGGGGGTGTCGCGGGAGCGGCTGGCCGAGGTGGTCAGTCGTGGCAGTTCGAACAGCTTTGCGCTCAACAGCATCCGGGGATCCGGCGGAACCCTGGATCGGCTGGCGGCAATGGCCGGGACGCTGTTGCAGAAGGACGTGCGCCTGGTGGCCGATCTGGCACAGCAGGCGGCGGCGACACCGGGCGCGGTGCTCGACGCCGCCGACGCCGCGCTGGCGCTGATGGATCATCCGCGATGACGACGCCGGACTTTCCGAATCCCCTTCCGCGGTAGACCTGTTTATCTTACAGTTGGGCATACGGTCTAACGCCCGGTCACCACGTTTTTCAGCCGGTTCTCGCCGCTGAGGAGGATTCAATGACCAAGCCGAAACTCGTCTTCGACCCGTTTTCGGAGGAGTATTTCAACGATCCGTTCGAAATCTATCGGCGTATGCGCGAAGAAACCCCGCTCTACTACGACGAGCAGGAGGACTTCTACGCACTGACCCGGCACGAGGATGTGGCGGCGGCACTCAAGGATTTCGAGACCTACTCCTCGGCCCGCGGTTGCGACCTGGCGATGGTGCGCTCGGATGAACCCCCCCAGAAGTCGATCATCTTCATGGACCCGCCGGATCACCGGCACATGCGCAGCCTGCTCAACAAGGCGTTCACGCCGCGGGCGATCCAGGCGCAGCGGGCGACCATCATCGAGCAGGTCGAGCGGTTCCTCGGCGCCGCGAACCCGGATCACTTCGATGTGGTGCAGGATTTCTCCGGCCCGTTCCCGGTCGAGGTGATCACCCGAATGGTCGGGGTGCCCGATGAGTTCCGGCAGCAGGTGCGGCATTGGATGAATATCTCGCTGCACCACGAACCCGGGCAGATCGAAATCAGCGAAGTCAACATGCAGGCCAACATCGATACCGCGATGTACTACTACGGGTTGGTGCAGGAACGGCGGACCAACCCGCAGGACGACATGCTCAGCAGGCTGATCGCCGCCGAGATCCCCGGCGACGACGGTCAGCCGCGCCGGCTCGACGATATTGAAATCACCGGTTTCGCTGCGCTATTGGGCGGCGCCGGCGCCGAGACGGTCACCAAGCTGGTCGGCAACGCCGCGGTGATCTTCGCCCGAAACCCGGACCAGTGGCGCAAACTGCTCGACGACCGCAGCAAGGTGCCGGCTGCCGTGGAGGAGCTGCTGCGCTACGAGGGGCCGGTGCAGTACAACGTGCGCTACACCCTCAAGGAGGCGCACGTCAGCGGCGGCACCATCCCGGCGGGCAAGCCGGTGTTCTTGCTCAACGCCGCGGCGAACCGCGACCCGGATGCCTTCACCGACGCCGACACCTTCGACATCGACCGGGATCAGACCGAGGCACAGCACCTGGGCCTCGGCTATGGGATCCACAGCTGTCTGGGAGCGGCGCTGGCCCGGATGGAGAGCACCATCGCGCTGGAGCGATTGTTGGACTTCATGCCCCGCTACGAGGTGCAGTGGGATGGCCTGCAACGGGTTCACATGCAGAACGTCGCCGGCTGGCAGAACGTCCCGGTCCGGGTGCTCCGGTAGGTGCCGGCGCCCATGACAAACCGGAAAGTCGTCGTCGACTACGGGCTGTGTGAAGCCAACGCGATCTGCATGGGCATCAACCCGGACGTGTTCCACCTCGATGACGACGACACCCTGCACATCCTGCAGCCCGACATCACCCCCGAGACCGAGAATGATGTGCTCGAGGCGGTCCGCCGGTGCCCACGGCAGGCGCTGTCGATCGTCGAGGACGGCGACTAGCGCGCCGGGAACCCGGAGAGGATGACGGCGTTGCAGTCGGCGGCGGCCTGCCGCAGTTTCGCCGCCTGCTGGTAGCCCTCGGAGTGGTACCAGGCTCGGGCGGCGTCCACCGACTCGAATTCCAGTACAACGGTTTGATTCCCGTGCCAGTCGCCTTCGACCACCTCGGCCTTGGTGTCGACCGCCAGGATCTTCGCGCCGCCCGCTGCCATCGTCGGCTGGGCGGCCTTACCGTAGGCGATCATGCCCTCCGGGTCGTTGATGGCCTCGGTCAGAATGACATAGCCCTTGGGCCCGTTGGACATTAGCTCTCCTCTTGCGAATCGGTGACATCGTCGATGGCGTGTTCCGGGCATTGTTTGATGGCGTCACGAACCGCGTCCTCGAGGTGCGCCGGCACCTCATCGACGGTGACCTCGGAGTAGCCGTCGTCGTTGATGGCGAAGACCTCGGGGCAGATCGTGGTGCAGATGCCATGGCCGGCACAGCGATCCGGGTCGACCCACGCCTTCATCGCGTTCCCTCCCCGGCCGGGGTGAACTCCAGATTCAGGTCGATCAGACCACGCAGGATGTAGGTCGGAATGTAGCTGAAACGTCGTGCGCCGGGCGGGCCGTGCCGCTCTTCGGAGATGCTGATCTCGGCCGTTCGATCCAGCAGCCGCTCGAGCGCGATGCGGGTCTCGGCCCGGGCCAGCGGCGCCCCGGGGCAGCTGTGGATTCCCCGCCCGAACGTGATGTGCTGGCGCGCATTGCTGCGGGCGGGATCGAAGGTGTCCGGGTCGCTGAAGCGGCGTGGGTCGCGGTTGGCGCCGGCAGCCAGCACCATCAGCGTGGTGCCGGCCGGGACTGCGACCCCGCCGACCTCGGTGTCGACCCGGGAGAGCCGGAAGTCACCCTTGACCGGGGTCTCAAAGCGCAGCACCTCCTCGATGAAGTTGGGGATCAGTGCCCGGTCGTCACGCAGCCGCTGCTGGATCGCGGGAGTCTCCCCGAGGATCTTCAACGCGGACCCGAGCAGTCGCACCGTCGTCTCCTGGCCGGCCGAGTAGACGTTGGCGGCCACCCGCGCCACGTCCATCGGGTCCGGGATCGAGCCGTCCGGGAACGTCGCCTCGGCCATCCCGGTGAGCACGTCGCCGCGCGGATTACGGCGACGGTCGGCGATGTAGTCGGCGAAGGTGGCGTAGAGGAACTCCAGCGGACTGTGCGCCAGCGCCTTGGCATCGGTACTGCCGATCCCGCCGCCCACATTGCGCCCCATGTTGTTGACGAACTCGTCGCGGTCTTCATCGGGGACGCCCAGCAGGTCCGCGATGACCAGCAGGGTGAACGGGGCGGCGAAGCCGTTGATGAACTCTCCGGCGCCGGGGGCGAGAAATCCGTCGAGCACCTGATCGGCCAACTCCCACATCGCGTCCTCGTTCTCCTTGAGGCGCTTGGGGGTCAGCAGGCGCATCAGCAACGCCCGGTGGTTGGTGTGCGTCGGCGGGTCCAGCGTCGGAAGCTGGTCGCTGAACGGCAGTTCGTCGCGGTGCTTGTCGATCAGCCCCGCCACGGTCTCGCCGCCCAGGTCGCCGTCGAGGGGCACCGGGAAGCCGGGGAACGGGCCCGTCACCGCGATGCACGACGAGAACACGTCGGCGTTGCCGGCCACGGCGCACGCCTCATCCCACCCGGTCACCATCATCACGCCGTGGTGGGGCTCGCGGGTGACCGGCGAGCGCTCCCGCAGGGCGTGCAGATAGGGGTAGGGGTCGCCGACGACCGCCTGGTCGGTAAAGAAATCGATGTCATCCGGATTCATCACGAGCCCCGCTCCACTCCCTGGATCTCGCATCCGAGAATGCCATTCTCGAATACGATCGACACACTTTCACACCCGCGGGTGCCCGTCAACGCAAGCCCCCGCTCAGCTGTTCGACCGCGCCGCGTCCATCAGTGCATTCGCCTGTCGCTCACCGTGCTTGTGCTGGCTGAGCGCGCGAATCGAGACATCATGGCCCTCGGCGGCTTTCCGCAACCCGCCCACCGTGGCCTGGTCACGCGGGATGTGGGCGAACGGGTCGAACGAGTACCAGCGCATGGCGTTGAGGTGGGTCATCTTGTTGATGTCGTCATCGGGGACGTTGTTGGCGCTGAGCACATCCCAGAGCTCTTCGGGCGCCCCCGGCCACATCGAGTCGCTGTGCGGGTAGTCGGCCTCCCACGCGATGTTGTCGATGCCGATATCGTGCCGGAGCTTCACACCGACCGGATCGGAGATGAAGCAGGTCAAGAAGTGCTCCCGGAACACCTCGGAGGGCAGCTTGCCGCCGAAGTCCTGCCCGGTCCAGACCGAGTGCATCTCGTAGGTGCGGTCCACCCGCTCCAGGAAATACGGGATCCAGCCGGTGCCGCCCTCGGAGAGCGCGATCTTGAGGTCGGGATAGTCCTTCACCGGCTTGGACCACAACAGGTCCGCGGCCGCCTGCACGATGTTCATCGGCTGCAGCGTGATCATCACGTCCATCGGCGCGTCCGGCGCGGTGATGGCCAGCTTGCCCGACGACCCGATGTGGACATTGAGCACGGTGTCGGTGTCACACAGCGCTTTCCACAGCGGGTCCCAGTAGGGATCGTGAAAACTCGGGTAGCCCATGGCCGCCGGGTTCTCACTGAACGTCAGGGCGTGCACACCCTTCTTGGACACCCGCCGCACCTCGGCGGCGCACTTCTCGGCGTCCCAGATCACCGGTAGCCCCATCGGTATGAAGCGCCCCGGGTACGCCCCGCACCACTCGTCGATGTGCCAGTCGTTGTAGGCCTGCACCAGTGCCACCGAGAAGTCGGGGTCGTCGGTGGCGAACAGCCGCCCGGCGAAACCGGGAAACGACGGAAAGCAGATCGAGCCGAGGATGCCGCCGGCGTTCATGTCTTTGATGCGCTCGTCGACGTTGTAGCAACCGGGCCGGATCTCGTCGAGCCCCTGGGGCTCCAGACCGTATTCCTCCTTGGGCCGGCCCGCGACCGCGTTGAGGGCGACATTGGGGATCACCACATCACGGAACTGCCAGGTATCGGAGCCGTCCGCGTTGTGCACCAGCCGCGGCGCGTCATCGAGGTACTTGCGCGGCAGGTGGTTGGCGAACATGTCCGGCGGTTCAACGGTGTGGTCATCGACGCTGACCAGAATCATGTCGTCCTTGTTCACGGCCCAGCCTCCGATCCGGGTCCGGCAGCGGCGCCGGTCCCCTGACGCTTCTGACGTCTGCAATGAAAACTAGCTTCCCCATTTCGGAGAATCAACCTTCTGGCCGCCCCGGCGGGCCGGGCGCCGCCGGACGCGGTCGCACAACCCCCGAACGCGCCCGGCCCGACCGCCCTGCCAGCGGCGACGGCCGAGTGTTGACCAATCGCGAGAAACATGGAAATCTATTGGTCAAATATGAGAATGTGATTCTCACTAGCGAGGAGGAGCAGATGCGGCTGGCCCCGCTGTCGCAGTCCCAGTGGGACGATGAGGCGGTCCAGCGTGCGCTCGCCCAGGTGCTGACCGCCGATCGGCGCAACCCGCGCGACGCCGGCTCCGCGATGACCATGCTGGTCCACCACCCGAAACTGGCCCGGGCATTCCTGAAGTTCAACGTCGAACTGCTCTACCGCGGAACGCTGCCCGACAAGTTGCGCGAGCTCGCCATCCTGCGGACCGCCCACCGCCGCGGCTGCGAATACGAGTGGGTCCACCACATCACGATCGGCAAAGAGGCCGGGCTCACGGACGCCGACATCGAAGACCTGCAACACGGCGCGGCGGGCGACGTGTTGCATCAGGCGGTGCTCACCGCCGCCGACGAGCTCGACGAGGATTCCCGGCTCTCCCCCGCCACCGAGGCGATCCTCACCCAGCACCTGGACGAGCACCAGCTGATGGAACTCGTCTTCACGGTCGGCTGCTACAGCATGCTGGCCATGGCCTTCAACACTTTTGGCGTTGAACTCGATGAAGAACCCGAATCAGGGAGGTAATTTCCGTGGCACATTTCCCCAAGCCGGCAGCCGGTAGCTGGACGCAGGCCTATCCCGAGCTCGGCACTGAGCCGGTCGATTACACCGACTCGTTCGATCCGGCGCATTTCGCCGACGAGCAGGAGGCGATCTTCAAGCGCACCTGGCTACACGTCGGGCGAGTCGAGCGGCTGCCCAAGACCGGCAGCTACTTCACCCGGGAACTCCCCTCGGTGTGCAAGGGCACCTCGATCATCATCGTCAAGGGCAAGGACGGCGTGGTCCGGGCGTTCCACAACATCTGCCGCCACCGCGGAAACAAGTTGGTGTGGAACGACTTCCCGAACGAGGAGACCGAGGGCACCTGCCGCCAGTTCACCTGCAAGTACCACGCGTGGCGCTACAGCCTCGACGGCGACCTGACGTTCATCCAGCAGGAGGGCGAGTTCTTCGACGTCGACAAGAGCCAGTACGGCCTGGTCCCGGTGCGCTGCGAGGTGTGGGAAGGTTTCATCTTCGTCAACTTCGACGACAACGCCGGCCCGCTCAACGAATACCTCGGATCGCTGGCCAAGGGCCTGGAGGGCTACCCGTTCGCCGAGATGACCGAGGTCTACTCCTACAAGTCCGAAATCGGCAGCAACTGGAAGCTGTTCCTCGATGCGTTCGTGGAGTTCTACCACGCGCCGATCCTGCACCAGGGCCAGTACACCAAGGAAGAAGCCGCCAAGATCCAGAAATACGGCTACGAAGCGCTGCACTACGAGTTGGCCGGACCACACAGCCTGCAATCAACGTGGGGCGGTCAGTCGCCGCCGGCCGACCTCAACATGGTCAAGCCGCTGGACCGGGCGCTGCGCAGCGGATTGTTCGGCCCTTGGGACAAGCCGGATCTCATCGCCGACCTCAAGGAATTGCCACCGTCGGTGAACATCAAGCGAGTGCCGCAGTGGGGCATCGACTCGTTCGTGTTCTTCCCCAACTTCATGATTCTGATCTGGGAGCCGGGCTGGTACCTGACTTACCAGTACTGGCCGACCGCTGCCGACAAGCACACCTTCGAGGCGAGCCTGTACTTCGTGCCGCCGCGCAATGCCCGGGAGCGTCTGGCCCAGGAACTGGCCGCGGTGACCTTCAAGGAGTACGCGCTGCAGGACGCCAACACCCTGGAAGCCACCCAGACCATGATCGGCACGAAGGTCGTGGACGACTTCTTGTTGTGCGACCAAGAGGTCCTGATTCGACACCTGCACAAGACCGCCCGCGACTACGTATCCGAATACAAGAAGGAGCACGCCAATGGCGCTACCGTCTGACTTCGCTGACCTGCAGCCCTACGCCGACTGGGATCTGGCGACCGAGCCGGAGCGCTACGCCAAGCGACTGGCCTCCACCATGGGCGAGATGCAGGAGTTCTACGACGCCGCGTTCGGGCGACTCGAGGACGCCATCAACTACCTGGACAAGTTCGACCTGAACGATCTGCCCGATGATGCACGCTCGCTGATGCACCTCATGCAGTCTTTGGTGATGGTCTCCTTCCCGATCGAGGCCTGGAAGCAGCCGCGAGTCCCGGACAGCGGCGCCGCCTGGATCGACTGCATCAAGGAACCGGTCGTCTAAAGGTGCTGACGCTCAAGGCGGCCGGGCTGCTTGACGTCGACTCCGGCGAGATCATCCGGCCCGGGGTCATCCGGGTCGAGGGTGATCGGATCGTCGGCATCGGCGACGCCGCGGCCTCGGATGACGAGGTGCTGGATCTGGGTGACCTGATCCTGCTGCCCGGGCTGATGGACATGGAGGTCAACCTGCTGATGGGCGGCCGGGGTGAGAACCCCGGCCTGTCCCAGGTCCAGGACGATCCGCCGACCCGGGTACTGCGTGCGGTGGGCAATGCCCGGCGCACGCTGCGGGCCGGCTTCACCACGGTGCGCAACCTCGGGTTGTTCGTCAAGACCGGCGGCTACCTGCTCGACGTTGCGCTGGGCAAGGCGATCGACGCCGGCTGGATCGAAGGCCCGCGGGTGGTGCCGGCCGGCCATGCCATCACGCCCACGGGCGGGCACCTGGATCCGACGATGTTCGCCGCATTCATGCCCGGCGTGCTGGAGTTGACGGTCGAGGAGGGCATCGCCAACGGTGTCGACGAGATCCGCAAGGCGGTCCGCTACCAGATCAAGCACGGTGCACAACTGATCAAAGTGTGCTGTTCCGGTGGCGTCATGTCGCTGACCGGAGAGGCGGGCGCCCAACATTATTCGGACGAGGAACTGCGCGTGATCGTCGATGAGGCGCACCGCCGCGGGCTGCGCGTCGCCGCGCACACCCACGGCGCCGAGGCGGTCAAACACGCGGTGGCGTGCGGGATCGACTGCATCGAGCACGGCTTCCTGATGGACGACGAGGCGATCGCCATGCTCGTCGAGCACGACCGCTTCCTGGTCACCACACGGCGGTTGGCCGAGGCGATGGACGTCTCCAAAGCCCCGCCGGTGTTGCAGGCCAAGGCAGCCGAGATGTTCCCCAAGGCGCGCACTTCCATCAAGGCCGCCTACGAGGCGGGGGTGAAGATCGCCGTCGGCACCGACGCACCGGCGATCCCGCACGGCCGCAACGCCGACGAACTGGTCACCCTGGTCGACTGGGGGATGCCGCCGGCCGCCGTGCTCAAGGCGGCGACGGTGACCGCTGCCGAACTGATCAACGCGGCCGACCGCGGCCGGCTGGCCGAGGGCCTACTCGCAGACATCATCGGGGTACCGGGAGATCCGTTGTCCGACATCACCGTTACCCGCAACGTACAGTTCGTCATGAAAGGCGGTCAGGTGTATGTCAACAAGAACTGACGACCTCGTCGAGATCCAGCAGACGCTGGCGCGCTACGCGGTGACCATCACCCAGGGCGACATCGACGGGCTGGTGGCGGTGTTCACCCCGGACGGCACCTACAGCGCGTTCGGCGAAACCTACTCGCTGGACCGGTTTCCGGTGCTGGTCGATGCCGCCCCCAAAGGCTTATTCATGACCGGCACCCCGGCGATCGAACTGGACGGCGACACCGCGACCGGCACCCAACCGTTGTGCTTCATCGACCACGCCAGCCACGACATGCGCATCGGCTACTACAACGACACCTACGTGCGCACCGCCGACGGCTGGCGGCTTCGGACCCGCAAGATGACGTTCATCCGGCGCAGCGGCGCCCATGATGCGGGGCGGCCGCACGCCGTGGGCAGGCCCGAAGCGGGATGAGTGCACTGCACGATCCCGCCGAGTTCCGCACCCAACTACGCGCCTGGCTCGACGCCAATGATCTGGCGCCGTCCGAGGACGACTCGCTGGAAGCGCACATGCGGCAGTTCGCCCGGGTCCAGCGCGCGCTCTACGAGGCCGGGTGGGGCCGTTACGGCTGGCCCGAGCGCGCCGGCGGCCTCGGCGGCCCGGACGTGCTGCGGGCCATCGTCGGTGAAGAGGTCGTCGGTCGCCGATTGGCGGAGCCGGGACCGTACTCCATGCTCGAGGTGCTCACGCCGACGATGATCGACTACGCCCGGCCCGAGCTCGCTGCCGAGATGGTCCCCCGACTGTTGCGCGGCGACGAGCAGTGGTGCCAAGGCTTTTCCGAGCCGGGCTCGGGAAGCGACCTGGCCTCGCTGACCACCCGGGCCGCCCCGCGCGGCGACCAGTGGGTGATCAACGGGCAGAAGGTCTGGACCAGCTTCGCCCAGCACTCGCAGCGGTGCATTCTGCTGACGCGTACCGGCGACGCGGATACGCCCAACCACCAGGCGATCACGGCGTTCTTCGTCGACGTCGACAGCCCCGGAATCGAGGTGCGGCCGCTGCAGACCATGCACGGCGTCGACGAGTTCTGCGAGGTGTATTTCGACGATGTGGTCGTCGACGGCTCGCGGATGCTCGGCAAGCCCGGCGACGGGTGGCAACTCGCCATGGACCTGCTGCCCTATGAGCGGTCCACCTGCTTCTGGCAGCGCATCGCCTACCTGTACTCGCGCTTCGACGCACTGATCGCCGCGGTGAAGCGCCAGGGCGCCGAGATCGACAGCGACCTGGGCGCGGTGTATCTGGCGCTGCACACCTTGCGTTGCCGCTCCCGGGCCACCCAGCACCGGCTGGCCGACGGCCATCGGCTGGGCGCGGAGACCTCGATCGACAAGGTGCTGCTGGCCGCCGCCGAACAACTGCTCTACGACACCGCCCGCGAGTTGCTGCCGGGCACGATCGAGCTGGCCGAGGGCGAATGGCGCACTGAGTACCTGTACTCCAGGGCCGCCACGATCTACGGGGGTACCGCCGAGGTGCAACGCAACATCATCGCCCGCCGCCTGCTCGAGCTCGGGAAGGAGTGACGATGTCCGGCGAGATCGACGCGGCATCACTGGCCCTGCTGGAGGGCACCCTCCGCAAGACCATGCTGGGATGTTCCGGCGCGGAGCTGGACGGGGCCCTGGCCGAGCTCGGTTGGGCGGAAATGCTCTCCGAGAACCCGGATCTGGCCATACCGCTGGTGTTCCGGCTGCTCGGCGAGACGGGTTCACATGCATCGGTGCTCAACGACGTGATCCTGGAGACCATCGGTGGCCTGCCCGGCGGCACCCCGCCGATGCCCTATGCCGGTGGCCGCTGGGTGATCTGGGAACGCGGCCGGCACGAGGGCGATACCGCCGCCCTCGGTGGGCTTCCGCTGCGAGAGGTGCCCGACGGCGAGCTGATGCGACTCGGCGAGGCGCGGCGCGCGGTGTGCTGGTGGCTGATCGGCTCGGCGCGCGCAATGCTCGCCCTGGCCCGCCAACACGCCCTGGACCGAGTGCAGTTCGGTAAGCCAATCGCGTCCTTCCAGGCCGTTCGGCACCGGCTCGCCGAGACCCTGGTGGCCATCGAGGGCGCCGAGGCGACGCTGGCGGCGCTGACCGCGGAAAGCCCGGACCTGTCCTCCATGCTGGCCAAGGCCGCCGCGGGCAAGGCCGCACTGACCGCGGCCAAGCACTGCCAGCAGGCGCTGGGCGGTATCGGGTTCACCGCCGAGCACGACCTGCATCGTCACGTCGAGCGGGTGCTGGTGCTCGACGGATTGCTCGGCGGCTCCCGGGAACTGACGCGCCGGGTCGGCGGCGGCCTGCGGGCCCGCGGCTCGGCGCCCCGGCTGGCGCAGCTTTAGACCGCCGAGCAGACGCCAAAGCCCCCAAATCCACGCGTTTTAGGGGGCTTTAGCTGGGGGCACCTCCCGCTTGCGGGGGACTGCTCGCGCTATTTACCGCGGCAGGCCCAGCACCCGTTGCGCGATGATGTTGCGCTGGATCTCCGACGTGCCACCGGCGATGGTCCCCGAGAAGCTGCGCAGGTAGCGATCGAACCAGCCGGCGGTCGCGTAGTCCTCGTTCATCGGCATGTAGGTGCCGGAACTGCCCGGGTGTGCCAGGCCGCCGCTGCCGGCCGCGTCGAGCGCGTGCTCGGCCGCGGTCTGCACCGCCTCGGAGCCCAGCAGCTTCAGCACCGACAGCGCAGGGACGTCCTGTTCGCCGCGCGCCGCCTGGGCCAGTGCCACCGAGCCGAGCAGCTGCAACGCCTGGTGATCCATCAGCAAGGTCGCGAAACGGTCGCGGTTCAGCGCCCCGACCGGCCGGAAGTCGTGGATCAGGTCCCGCAACCGATCGGCGAAGCTCATCCACAGCAGCGTCCGTTCGTGCCCGAGCGAGCCGTTGGCCACCCCCCAGCCGCCATTGAGCGGACCGACCAGGTTCTCGGCGGGAACCACCACGTCGGTGAAGAACACCTCGTTGAAGTCGACGTCGTCGTGGTCGCACGCCGACGCGAACGGCCGCCGCACCACGCCGGGGGTATCGGTCGGGATCAGCAAGACACTGATGCCCTTGTGTTTGGGGGCGTCCGGGTCGGTCCGTACGAAGGTCAACAGCACGTCGGCGTCGTGGGCGCCCGACGTCCATACCTTCTGACCGTTGACCACGAAATGGTCGCCGTCCAGTACCGCGCGGGTCTGCAATCCGGCCAGGTCCGAGCCCGCGCCCGGCTCGCTCATGCCCAGCGACGCCGTGATCTCGGCACGCAGGATCGGGACAGCCCACCGCCGCTTCTGCTCATCGGTGCCGAATGAGAGCAGCGACGCCGCGATGATGCCGACCCCTTGCGGATTGAAGCTGGGGTAGATCCGCCGGCGTGACAACTCCTCGGAGTGCACGTACTGCTGCAGGATCGTGGCGTTGCGGCCGCCGTACTCCGGCGGGTTGCCGGGCAGCAGCCAGCCGTTGTCGAACAGCAGTCGCTGCCAGCGCCGTGCCCAGTCCGGGACGTGGGAGCACGACCGAGACCGCTCGAGCGCCTCGGCGTCGGTGGGTAGATGTTCGTCGAGGAACGCCGAGAACTCCGCCCGGAAATTCTCGACGTCGGAATCAAAGGCCAGCTGCACCGACACTCCTCGGCTCGGGCGTCTCGGGCTCTCCGTCCGGACCGGCTCGGATGTTGCGAGTCCGCTTCCATAGACGCAGCGATGAGAATATCATTCTCGAATGGAGAAGTTGCGATCTCAGAATCGTCAGCACCGATCCGGTGTGGCGCGACGCCGGCTGGTTACCGTCCAGTACAGTTGCGCTGTGCCTCGCCTACCGCACACCCGCCCGGAGTGGCGGTGACCAGCCCGAGCGAAGAACCCGCCTGGAAGCAGCGCGCGGTCGAACGCTCCATCAAGACAGCGAAAATTCGCGCGGCACAACGCGTCCAGCGGTTCTTGGACGCGGCCCAGTCGATCATCATCGAGAAGGGCAGCACCGACTTCACCGTGCAGGAGGTCGTCGACCGCTCGCGGCAATCGCTGCGCAGCTTCTACCTGCAGTTCGACGGCAAGCACGAGCTGCTGCTGGCGCTGTTCGAGGACGCCCTAAGCCGCGCGGCCGAACAGATCCGCGCCGCGGCGGCCAACTACACCGATCCGCTCGAACGCCTCAAAGTCGCCGTGGAGTTGCTGTTCGAGTCGTCGCGGCCGGACCCGGCGGCCAAACGGCCGCTGTTCACCGACTTCGCCCCGAGCCTGCTGCTGACCCACCCCGCCGAGGTCAAGGTCGCCCACACCCCGCTGTTGGCATTGCTCACCGAGCTGACCGAAGACGCGGCCGCCGCCGGGCGGCTGCGCGCCGGCTCCAACCCCAAACGGGTGGCGGCGATGATCATGCAGACGGTCATGTTCAACGCCCAATCCAGCCCGGCCTCAACCGATCCGGCAGTCAAACCGCTGACCGCCGATGAGGTGTGGGACTTCTGCGCGAACGGCTTCGCGCGCAGCTGACCGCCGCGCTCGACCCGGTTCGTCCGCCCGCTGATCGCCGAGCGCGAGCGGAGCGCTCCGCGGCGGCTCCGGCAATTCCGGAACCCTGGACTTCCCCTCGTGAAGCGCATAGCCTCATGCTGCGAACCCAATTATCCGCATGCGAGAAGAGGATTACCCATGTCGGTGCAGACGGTGTTGGACGACATCCGGAAGGTCCCCGGCACCGGTGACGTGATCCCGATCATCGATCCGGCCACCGAAGAGCAGCTCACCGAGTTCACCGACTGCGGACCCGAAGCCGTCAACGACGCCGTCGCCCGTGCCAAGGCCACCGCCGAGTCCGGCGTGTGGTCGCAGATGGCCGACTATGACCGGGCCCGCGTGCTGTGGCGCATCGCCGACCTGATCGACGAGAACGCCGAGATCCTCGCCGAACTCGAGTCCGTCAATGCGGGCATCCCCGCCGCCCAGGCCGCCATCATCACCAAGGTCGGCTCGGAGTGGTTCCGCTACTACGCCGGCTGGTGCACCAAGATCGACGGCATCGCACGCGACGTGAACACCGGCGGCCTGACCGGCATCGAATCCCATCAGCACGTCTACACGCTGCGCGAGCCCTATGACGTGGTGGGGCTGATCTTCCCGTGGAACGGCCCGGTCTTCAACTTCTGCGCCAAGCTGGCCCCGTCGCTGGCCGCCGGTTGCAGCAGTGTCGTCAAGCCCGCCGAGGAGACCCCGCTCTCGGCACTGGTGCTGGACCGGATCCTGTCCGAGGCCGGGGTGCCCGACGGCGTGGTCAACATGGTGCTGGGCTACGGGCACACCGCCGGTGCGGCCATCACCGCGCATCCCGACGTGGACAAGGTCGCGTTCACCGGTTCCACCGAAGTCGGCCGGGAGATCGTACGGGCCTCGGCCGCAAGCAATCTCAATAAGGTGACGTTGGAACTCGGCGGCAAGTCGCCGGTGCTCATCTACGACGACGCCGATCTCGACATGGCCATCACCATGGCCTCGTTCGGCACGTTCGTGCACTCCGGGCAGGCGTGCGTGTGCGGCTCGCGCATCTTCGCCCAGCGCGGCGTTTACGAGCGGGTCGTGGAGGGCGTCGCCAACATGGCCAACAGCATGCAGCTCGGCGGCCCCAAAGACGACGGCGTCATGATCGGACCGCTGATCAGCCAGAAGCAGCTCACCCGGGTGCTCGGCTACCTGGAGCAAGGCAGGTCCGACGGTGCCGAGCTCGTCACCGGTGGACACCGGCTGGACCGCAAGGGCTACTTCGTGCACCCCACCGTCGTCACCGACGTCGACCCCGACTCCAGCCGGCTGTTCCAGGAGGAGATCTTCGGGCCGGTGGTCACGATCCTGCCGTTCGACGACGACGACGAGGCGATCGCGCTGGCCAACAACAGCACCTACGGGTTGGCCGCTACCGCGTGGACGTCCAACCTGGGCCGGGCCCACCGGCTGGCCAAGCGTCTCAAGGCCGGAACGGTGGGGTTGAACTGCCAGATGCAGTTCGACCACTCGATGCCGTTCGGCGGGTACAAGCAATCCGGCTGGGGCTACGAGTCGGGCAAGGCCGGTATCGAGACCTATCTCCAGACGAAGGTCGTCTGGGCGCAGATGTAGGCAAGACAAGGTGATACATATGGCGACCGTCCCCTATCGGATCGTCCAGTGGACGACGGGCAACGTCGGCAAGAGTTCCGTCCGGGCGATCGCCGCCAATCCCGATTACGAACTCGTCGGACTCTTCGCATGGTCCGACGACAAGGTCGGCCGCGACGCGGGCGAATTGGTCGGCATCGATCCGCTCGGGATCCCGGCCACCAACGACGCCGCGGCGCTGCTGGCGCTGAAACCCGACTGCGTGGTCTACAACCCGATGTGGATCAACGTCGACGAACTGGTCGAGATCCTGTCGGCGGGCGCCAACGTGGTGACGTCGGCGTCGTTCATCACCGGTCGCAACCTCGGCGACGATCGGGCCCGCCTCGAGGAGGCGTGCCGCAAGGGCGGCGCCACGCTGTTCGGTTCCGGTGTCAGTCCCGGCTTCGCCGAACTGCTGGCCATCGTGGCGGCGACGGCCTGCGACCGGGTCGACAAGATCACCATCACCGAAACGGCCGACACCACGCTCTACGACTCGCCCGACACCGAGCGCCCGGTGGGGTTCGGCGCCGCCATCGACGACCCGGACCTGGCGCCGATGGCCGCCAACGGCACCGCGGTGTTCACCGAGGCGGTGCAGCTGGTCGCGGACGCGATCGGCGTCGAGCTCGACGAGATCACCTGCGTATCCGAATACGCGCAGACCACCGAGGATCTGACGATGGCGTCGTGGACCATCCCGGCCGGCCACGTCGCGGGGGTGTTCGCCAGCTGGCGGGGCATCGCGGGCGGTGAGACCGTAATCGACATCAACGTGCGGTGGCGCAAAGGCCAGACGCTGGAACCCGATTGGCAACTCGACGGCGACGGTTGGAAGATCACTATCGACGGCCGCCCGACGGTCAACATGCAAGTCGGCTTCACGCCGCCGCCGGACCTGATCGCCTCGGCGAAGTCGATCGATGATTTCTTCGAGCTCGGCCACATCATGACCGCGATGCCGCCGATCAACGCCATCCCGGCCGTGGTCGCCGCCGAGCCGGGCATCGCCACCTACAACGATCTGCCGCTGCACCTGCCGCGCTGGTCGGCCCGGAAGCGGTCCTGAAGCCTCATTCGTCCTCCGGCGACAACAACCGCTCCGCCGCCGAATAGGGGTCATCGCTGCCGTCGACGACCGACTCGGCGAGTCTGCCCAGCGCCGGGTGGGACCGCAGCCGGGTCTGTGCCAGCGACAGGATCTGTGACCGCGCCCGCGCCAGCCGGCGCTCCCGGCTGTCGGTGCGGTGGTGGGCCTCGATGGTGTCGACCAGCTCACCGAGGCCCTCGCCCCGCGAGGCGATCAGGGTGAGTATCGGCGCGCCGGTGTGCTTCAGCTCGACCCGGAGGTCACGTACGGTCTGTTGCGCGCCTTCGCGGTCGGCCTTGTTGACCACCACGATGTCGGCCACCTCCAGCAGTCCGGCCTTGGCGGCCTGCACCGCATCCCCGGCACCCGGATTGAGCACGACGATCGTCGGCGCGGCGATCGCGGCGATCTCGATCTCGGACTGGCCCACCCCGACCGACTCCAGCAGCAGCACGTCGTAGCCGAGCCCGGCCAGCAACTGGATGGCCGCCGGCACCGCTTCGGCCAGCCCGCCCAGGTGGCCGCGAGAGGCCACCGAGCGGATCAGCACCGCCGGATCGTTGATGTGCGCGGCCATCCGGATGCGATCACCCAGCAGCGCGCCGCCGCTGAACGGCGAGGACGGGTCGACGGCCAGCACCGCCACCCGCAGGTCCCGCTCGCGATACGCCCCGACCAGCGCCGCGATCGTGGTGGACTTGCCGGCGCCGGGCGGCCCGGTCACTCCGATGACCCGGGTGGTGGCGGGCCCGACGGCGGACAGCACCTCGGTCCGCCGGCCGCTTTCGACCAGGCTGAGCAGTCGGCCGGTGGCACGCACCGAGCCGGCCCGCGCCGCGACGAGCAACTCGGCGATCTGCATCGGCGGGGTCAATTCTGCTTCGCGGTGAGCCGATCGATGATGGCGTTGAAGTCGTCGGTTCCAAACGACTGGTCCTCGGCCATGTTCGCGAAGTCCAAGGTGGCCAGCACGGCGCGCTCCAGGTGGATGTTGAGCAGCCGCTTGGTGCTCTCCACCGCCTGGCGGGGCAACTCGATGATGCGCTTGGCACACGAGATCGCCTCGGCCACCGGATCTTCCACCACGTGGTTGGCCAAGCCCAGCTCGACTGCGCGGGCAGCCGGAATCCGGGCTCCGGTCAGCGCGTACTCCTTGGCCTGCAACAGGCTCATCTGCAACGGCCAGGTCAGCGGTCCACCGTCGGCGGCGACCAGACCGACCTGCACGTGCGGATCCGCGAGATAGGCGCCTTCGGCCATGTAGACGATGTCGCTGAGCGCCACCAGGCTGCAGCCCAGCCCGACGGCGGGCCCGTTGACCGCGGCGATCACCGGGGTGCGGCAGCGCGCCATGCCCAGCACGATCTCCCGGCCGTGCGCAATCGTCTTGGCGCGCAGCTTGTTGTCGCGGCGGATCTCGTCGAGATAGCTGAAGTCGCCGCCGGCAGAGAACGCCCGCCCACTGCCGGTCAGCACCGCGGCACGGGCATCGTGATCCTCGTCGAGCTGTGTCCACAGTTTCGCCAGGCCGCAGTGCAGTGCGTCATTGACGGCATTCAGCGCGTCGGGGCGGTTGAGCGTGATGATGCGCAACGGACCATCGGCGCGCACGTCGATTTCAGCAGGCATGTCGTACATGTCTAGACTCCCTTATCTTGTCGTGACCCGCTTCACCCGGGCTTCGCCCGCGTTCGCGATCACTCGGTCAATCCCAGGATTCGGCCGGCAATGATGTTCTTCTGAATCTGCGAGGTCCCGCCCATCACACTCTGGGCGCGGCTGTAAAGGTAGGCGCTGAGCAGGTCGGGGTCGTCGACGCCACCGACCGCCAGCGCGGCGTGGCCGACGGACTGTTCCACCCAGGTCATCAGCAGCTTGTCCAGCGAGCCCTCGGGCCCGTGCGACAGGCCGTCAAGCTGTTCGGAGAGCCGCCGACGGACGTGTAACCGCAGCATCTCCGTTTCCACTGCCGCCCAAGCCAATTCCTCGGGCACCTCGGCACCGGCACGATCCACCCGAGCCGCCATCTGGCGGACGAGTTTACCGTAGCGGGCCGAGTACCCCAGCGTCGACGGCTCGCGCTCGTGGCCGACGACGGTCATCGCCAGTTTCCACCCCTCGCCCGGTTCGCCCACCAGCTGGCTCGCCGGAACGGTGGCGCCGTCGAAGAGCACCTGCCCGAATTCGGTGGTGACACCGTTGATCATCCGCAGCGGCCGCTGCTCGATGCCGGGCTGGTGCATGGAGATGATGAACGCCGAGATACCGCGGTGCCGCGGCGCGTCCTTGTCGGTGCGGGCCAACAGCAGACACCAGTCGGCGACGTCGGAGTAGCTGGTCCAGATCTTGTGGCCGTGAATAACGTAATCGTCGCCATCGCGGGTCGCGGTGGTGGTCAGCGACGCCAGGTCCGAGCCGGCTCCGGGCTCGGAGAACCCCTGGCACCAGCGCTGCGTGCCGTCGATCATCCCGGGCAGGAACCGTTGCTGCAGTTCCTTGCTCGCGTGGCGGCCCAGCCCGACGACCAGATAGCCCAGGCTCGGTCGCGGCGGGGCGCCGGCGGCGGCCAGTTCCTCGTCGACGATCACGTCGTAGACCGGTGGCAGCTCCTGGCCGCCGTACTCGCGGGGCCAGGACACCCCGAAGAAGCCGGCGCCGTAGAGGGCCTGGTGCCATTCGCCCTGGCGCGCCCAGTACTCGTCGTCGCCGGCGGCGGGAAAGGTGCCGGCCCGCTCGGTCAGCCAGGACCGAAGCCGGTTGCGGAAGTCGGCCTCGGCGGGCGAGTCACGAAAGTCCATCAGCGATCTCCCTAATCGTCACGGGCCACAGGCCGGTCGAGGTCAACGCACGCCGCAGGTACACATGCGCCAGGCATTCCCAGGTGTTGCCGATACCGCCGTGCACCTGGATCGCGGTCTCGCAGACCGTCCGGGCGGTGCGGGCGCAGTAGATCTTGGCGATGCGGGCGGCACGGACCGCGTCGGCCGCGTCGGCCTCGTCGACCGCCCAGGCGGCATGCCGTAGCACGCTCACCGAGCCTTCGATCAGTGCCAGACCCTCGGCGAGCAGATGGGCGATGGCCTGATAACTGCCGATCGGTTTGCCGTACTGTTCGCGGATCTTGGCGTAGTCGCATGCCAGTGCGTGCGCGCCGCGCGCGGCGCCGACCAGGTCGGCGCCGGTGGTCACCAGCGCCAGCGCCTGCCACGCCGCGGCGCTCTCGGCGCTGAGCTCACCGAGCTGGTGCGGCTCCCCGGCCAGTTCGGCGCCGGGCCGGGTCAAGTCGGCTCCGCACCGCAGCGCGCCGAGCGGGACGGTCAGTACCGCGCGCTCGCGCACCGTGACGGCCTGCTCGGCCCCGCGGGCGTCGACGGCGGTCCGGTGGTGGGTGACCGTGGCCGGCGCTGATCCCAGCGTCACGTGCCGGCCCAGATCGTCGGCGAGCACCGGACCGAGGAACGGCACGTCGACCAGGCCGCGGCCGAACTCCTCGGCGACGATCGCCACCTCCACGCCGGACGCCCCGTCGGAGCGCAGCGAGCGCCAACCCGTTTGGGCGACAGCCTTTTCCAGCCGGGCCACTCGACCGGCATCGTCGAGTTCGGCGACCGAGCCGGGCCCCAGATCGTCGGCGAGCTTCGCCGCGGCCTCCCGCAGTTGTCGCTGCTCGGCATTCAGCCGGACATCCATAGGCGCTCCTTCAGTAGTCGACGCAACAGCTTTCCGGACGGCAGCCGGGGAATCTCGGGAACGACCACGACCCGGCGCGGGTGCTTGTAGGTGGCGAGCCGATCGGCCACCAGCTCGGTCAGCTCAGCCTCGCTGACCGGTGCGCGCAGCGCGACCGCTGCCACGACGGCCTCCCCGTCGCGCTCATCGGGCACCCCGAACACCCCGCAGTCGGCGACGGCCGGATGCTCGTGCAGCACCGCCTCGATCTCGGCGGGGGCCACCTGAAAACCGCGGACCTTGATCATCTCCTTGCAGCGGTCGGTGATCCGCAACCAACCGCCGGCGTCGAGGTAGCCGACATCACCGGTGTGAAACCAGCCGTCGCGCAATACTTCCGACGTCGCCTCGTCGGGAAGATAGCCGGCCATCAACGACTCGGAACGGGCCAGGATCTCACCGGGGACGCCCGGCGGCAGCGGCTCGCCGGTGGCCATGTCCACCACCTGAAGCGCCACCCCGGGAACCGGGCGACCGACGGTGTCCAGCACCGCCTCGTCCCCGCGGGCCCCGTCGGTCGGGCTGCAGGCCAGCACCGGCAGCTCGCTGGTGCCGTAGGCGGGCACCCAGCTGACCCCGGTGCGCCGGGTGACCTGTTCGGCGACGGCGGCGGTGATGGGCGTGGCGCCCCACATGATGTAGCGCAGCGACGACAGGTCGAACGATTCCAGCTCCGGGTGTGCGGCGATGGCCAGCGCGATCGGTGCCACCGCCATCTCCACGGTGATCCGGTCTTGGCCGATCGTTGCCAGCATCACGTCGATGTCGAAGCGGCGGTGCAGCCGCACCTGCGCCCCGACGCTCAGCGCGGTCAGGATGTTGAGCAGCCCGAGGATGTGTGACGGCGGGGTCACGACCTGGATCCGGTCATCCGCGGTCAGCCCCAGCGCATCCCGCCAGTGCCGCACTCCCGCGGCCAGCGAGGCGTGGGTGTGCCGTACCGCTTTGGGCAGGCCGGTGGTACCGGAACTGAACACCAGCAGTGCGTCGGCGCCCGGCTCCGGTGGGTCATCGGCGGGCGCCACGGCCGTCACCGGGGCGATCTCGTCGTCGAGATGCCGCATCGGCATCAGCTCGGCCAGCACCGACTGGTCGCCGAGCGCGTAGCGGGGCTGGGTCAGCGCCAGCGCGTGCGCCACCTCGTCGCGCTTCCAGGCGGGACTGATCAGGGCGGCCACCGCCCCGAGCCGCCAGATGGCCTGCACGGCGACGACGAACTCGGGCCGGTTCGACGCCATCAACGCGACCCGGTCACCGGCCGTCACGCCGTCGGCGGCCAGCGCGGCCGCCAGCGCGCCGGCCCGTGCGTCAAGCTCCGGCAGGGGTAACTGCCGGTCCTCGAACGTGAGCACCGCGGTGGATGACGCACGCAGCCCAGAAGACATTTGAGAAGATCCTATCGGTTTGAGAGAATAGTATTCTCTGTAACGAAGAACGCAAACCGGAAGGGGTGGTCATGGCGGTCACTCATGTTTTCCAGCGGGCGACCGTGACCCGCATCGTCAAGGAGACCGCCGACGCGTACACGTTCGTGCTGGCACCGCATGAGGGGACGTTCCCCTACCGGGCCGGTCAGTACTCGACGTTCCAGGTACACGTCGACGGCGAGGAGCTCTACCGGTCCTACTCCATGTCGAGCGCCCCGGAGACCGACACCGAGCTGATGACCACGGTCAAGCGGGTGCCCGGCGGGAAGGTGTCGAACTGGTTGCTGGACAACCTCGCCGAGGGCGACGAGTTGACCATGACCCGCGCGGCGGGGACCTTCTGCCTGGACTCCTCGGACTCCCCGCTGCTGGGATTCTCCGGCGGCAGCGGGATTACGCCGATCCTGTCGCTGGCCAAGAGCGCGCTGGCCACCACCGACCGCACAGTACGGCTGCTCTGCGCCGACCGGGACGCCTCGGCGGCGATCTTCGACGACGCGCTGAGCGAACTCGCCGCCCGGTACCCGGGCCGGCTGTCGGTGCAGCGGCATCGCGACGCCGAGAACGGGCTGCTCGACGCGGCGGCCGTCACCGCGTTCGTCGGCGCGGACACCGGGGCCGACTGCTACCTGTGCGGCCCGGAGGGCTTCATGGCGGTGGTGCGCCAGGCCTGGCCGGGCCCGGGTCGGCTGTTCGTCGAGGACTTCGACACCGGCGGCGCCGCCGCCGAGATACCGACGGCGGCACCGGCCGCTGCCGGCACCGCGGCCGAGGTGAGCGGGACGGTGACGATTCACCTCGGGCGCAAGAAGGAGTCGGTGCCGCGCGTCGCCGGCGAGACCCTGCTGGAGAGCGCCCGGCGGGCCGGGCTGACACCGCCGTTCTCCTGCGAGGCCGGCAACTGCGGCACCTGCATCGCCCACATCAGCGAGGGCAGCGCGAAGATGATCGCCAACACCGCACTCGACGATGATGAGGTCGCCGACGGCTACATCCTGACCTGCCAGGCTGTTCCCGAAGGCGGCTCGATCACCGTCCACTACGAATAGTCATCGAATGGTCGGGCCGGGCCCGGCCGCCGGTTGTCAACCGGCGGCGGCCCCGTAGCCCAACGTGCTCTTGATCTCCACATATTCGTGGAAACCGGCATCGCTCCACTCACGGCCGTTGCCGCTGCGCTTGTAGCCGCCGAACGGTGCGTTCATGTCGAAGGCGTGGTTGATCGCCACCGAGCCGGCCCGGATCCGGCGGGCGATCCCGCGCGCGGCGTCGAGGTCGGCGCCCGACACGTAGCCGGCCAGGCCGTAGTCGGTGTCGTTGGCGATCTCGACGGCCTCGTCCAGGTCGTCATAGCCGAGGATGCACAGCACCGGGCCGAAGATCTCTTCGCGCGCGATCGTCATCTGGTTGTTCACGTGCGCGAAGACCGTCGGTCGAACGAAGTAGCCGCTGTCGAGTCCGTCGGGCCGGCCCGCGCCGCCCGCGGCGACGGTCGCCCCCTCGGCGATGCCCTGCTCGATCAGGCCCTGCACCTTGGCGAACTGCGCCGCCGACGCCACCGGGCCGATCGCCTTGGCGTCGGCGGGATCACCCACCTTCACCTGCTCGGCGACCGCCTTCGCAATCGCGATGGCCTCGTCCATCCGGGAGTTGGGCACCAGCATCCGTGACGGCGCATTGCAACTCTGCCCGGAGTTGACCATCATGACCGACACGCCCGCGGTGACGCTGGCGGCGAACGCATCGTCGTCGAGCACGATGTTGGGGCTCTTGCCGCCGAGTTCCTGGGTCACCCGCTTCACCGTCGGCGCGGCGTTCTCGGCCACCGCGACACCGGCCCGGGTCGAACCGGTGAACGACACCATGTCGACGTCGCGATGTTGCGCCAGGGCCACCCCGACGCCGGGACCGTCGCCGTTGACCATGTTGTAGACGCCGGCCGGAACGCCCGCGGCGGCCATGATCTCAGTGAAGATGTAGGCCGAGAACGGCGCGACCTCCGAGGGTTTGAGCACCATGGTGCACCCGGTCGCCAGCGCCGGGTAGACCTTCACCGCGATCTGGTTCAGCGGCCAGTTCCACGGGGTGATCAGACCGCAGACCCCGATCGGCTCCCGGACCACCAGGGTGTCGCCACGCTGTTCTTCGAACGCGAAGTTCTTCAGCGCGTCGATCGCGGTCAGCATGTGGCCGAGCCCGAGTTGCACCTGGGTTCCCCCGGCCAGCGCGGGCGGCGCCCCGATCTCCTCGTGCACCGCATCGGCGAGATCACTGCTGCGGCGCTGATATTCGGCCAGGATCGACTGCAGCAGATCCAGGCGTTCGGTACGGCTGCTCTGCGACCAGCCGGCAAACGCCCGCCGCGCCGCGGCGACGGCACGGTCGACGTCGGCGGCCGAACCGAGCGCGATCTTGCCGGCGACCTGCTCGGTGGCCGGGTTCTCGACGTCGAGGGTGGTGAGCTCGACCGGGTCCACCCACTGGCCGTCGATGTAGAACTTGAGGTATTCGCGCATCACTACACTCCTTTGAACTACCGGGTTCCCTGGGTCTCGTCGGGCACCTGGACCGGGTGGGCCAGGCCGAAGCTGTATCGGATGTGGTCGGCGTGGCCGTCCGGCACCACCGGGAAGACCACCGGCGCCGTGACATCCCGGATCTCCTCGATCCGTCGGTCCACCTCCTCGAGGGTCCACGACGGCTGGTAGACGCCCGGGCTTTCGGCCACCACCGCCCGGGCGACCCGGCCCGCCAGCGCGATCAGCACTTCGCCGGTGACCGAGCAGGATTCGTGCGCAAGCCAACCGACCACCGGCGCGACCAGTTCGGGCTCCATCGGCGGGTAGCCGGACGTGTCGATGCCCTCGGCCATCCGCGTCACCGCCGCCGGCACCACGACGTTGCAGCGGACACCGGCCGGCGCGCCCTCCAGCGCCGCGACATTGCTCAGCCCGATCACGCCGGCCTTGGCGGCCGCATAGTTGGCCACACCGAAGTTGCCGTAGAGGCCGCCGATCGACGAGGTCAACACGATGCGACCGTAGCCTGCATCGCACATCACCGGAAAGGCCGGCCGCACCACGTGGAAGGCCCCCCGCAGGTGAACGTCGAGGACGGCGTCGAAATCTTCCGAGCTCATGTCCCGCAACGAGCCGCGTCGGACGTTTCCGGCGTTGTGGATCACGGCGTCGAGCCGGCCGTAATGCTGCAGCGCCGCGGCGATGATGTCCCGGCCGCCCTGCGGTGTCGCGACCGACGCGGTGCAGGCGATCGCGTCGCCGCCGGCGTCGCGGATCTCGGCGGCCACCGCCTCGGCGGGGTCCTCGCGCACGCCGTCACCGCTGAGGTCGGCACCGGTGTCGTTGACCACGACCCGCCCGCCCCGCTCGGCCAGCAGCTGCGCGTAAGCGCGACCCAGCCCCCGCCCGGCGCCGGTCACCACGGCGACCCGGCCATGGAAGTTCAGCGGCTGCCCAGTGCTCAAGCGAAGGGTTCCTCACCGGCCAGCTTGGTCCGTCGCAGCATCCGGCCGGAGTTCGGGTCGTACGGCAGCGCCCGGTGCATCGTGCCGGTGTTGTCCCACATGACCAGATCGCCGACCGACCACCGGTGCCGGTAAACGAACTGTGGTTGGGTAGCCCAATCACGTAGCCGCACCAGGGTTTTGGTGCTCTGCGCGTAGTCCATGCCGACGATGTTGCTGGCGGTGCAGCCCAGGATCAGCGATTTGCGCCCGCTGCGGTGCGTCCAGACCACGGGCAGTTCCCGCTCTCCGATCGCCATCATCTGCCGAAGTGTCGCAAAGTCGGGCTCGGGGTCGTAGTACAGCAGCGAGTTCCAGGCGGAGTGCATGGCGCGCAGCGACGCGATCTGGTCCTTGTCGTCCTCGGAGAGGTCGTCGTAGGCGGCGTAGGTGTTGCAGAACTCGGTGTCACCGCCGCCGTCGGCCGGCAGCACCCTGCTCGACAGCAGCGATGCGAGGATCGGCACCTGGTTCATGGTGCCGTCCAGGTGCCAGTAGAAGGAGCCTTTGAGGTAGTCGGCCTGCTTGTTGACGTTGGTGTCCAAGGTGACGTCGTAGACGGCCTCGCCGTCCCGTTCGGGCGCCAGCGTGCCCAGCGTCTCGGTGAAGGCGATCTGTTCGGCGTCGGTGAACCCGATCTGCGGGAACACCAGCACGCCGCGCCGCTCGAGCAGTTCGCGGATCGCCCCGGCATGGTCGCCGCTCAGCAGCGCCGCCTTGTCGGCGTGGACCTCGGTTGCGATGCGCTCGGTGAGGTCGCGTGTCGGCAACGTGCTCGTCGTCTGCAATGTCACTGCAGTTCCATACCTTTCAGGTCGCCCGCCTCGCGCCACTGCTTCAACAGATCATCGAAGGCGTAGAAGCCCGGTGAGTAAACCTCTCCCAGGAAAGAGCGGCTGGCGTCGCCGAACCCCCGGCCCTCGTTGTTGTAATAGCCGGGCGTGCAGGACAAGTCGAACGCCGAATTGTCGAACGCCAACTCCCGGATGGTGTTCACCCAGGCGTCCTGGCCTTCCTGACTGGGCTCGACGACCGTCGCTCCCCGGTTGAAAGCCTCGGCGATGATGTAGGCGATGTGCTCGGCCTGCTGCTCGAACATCGCGGTGGTGTTGGCAGACACGCCGCCCTGGATGAAACCGGTGTGGAACTGGTTGGGGAAGCCGCGGCTGGTCATCCCGTGCAGGGTCCGGAACCCGTCGCGCCAGTGGTCGAACAACGACACGCCGTCGCGGCCCTCGATGACGTCCATCGCGTATCGACGGCTGATCTCCGTGGAGATCTCGAAACCACTGGCGAAGATGACGCAGTCGACCTCGTACTCGACTCCGCCCGCGACAATGCCCTTCTCCGTGAGCTTTTCGACGCCCTTGGACTCGGCCACGTCGACCAGCGTGACGTTGGGCCGATTGAACGCGGGCAGGTAGGTGTCGCTGGAGGTCGGTCGCTTGCACATGAACCGGTAGTACGGCTTGAGCGCCTCGGCGGTCTGCGGATCCTCGACGATGTCGGCGATCCGGCGGCGCAGCCGCTCCATGATCTTGTAGTCCTCCTCCTCCCGCATCGCCATGATCTCCTCGACGCCCAGCGCCGTCGGGTCGGGACTGGCGCCGATGCGGGCGGTCAGGTTGCGACCCAGTTCGGTCCAGAAGTCGCACACCATATCGGGGGCGTCGAAGACCACGCCCTCGAACGGCGACCAGCGGTGAAAGTTGCGCTTGCGTTCGGCCTGCCAACCCGGCTGCAGCGACGCCGCCCACTGCGGGTCGGTGGGCTCGTTGCCGCGGAAATCCACCGACGACGGGGTGCGCTGGAAAACATAGAGATGCTTGGCGTCTCGGCCCAGGTGCGGGACCAGCTGCACACCGGTCGCGCCGGTGCCGACCAGCGCCACGCGCTTGTCGGCCAGCTTGTCCAAGCCACCGCCTGAGTCACCGCCGGTGTAGTCGTAATCCCAGCGGGCCGAGTGGAAGACGTGGCCGCCGGCGTTCATGAAGTCCTTGATGCCCGCGATGCCGGGCAGCTTGGGCCGGTTGTAGGAGCCCTGGGCCATCACCACGAACCGCGGCCGCAGGTCATCGCCCCGGTTCGTCGTCAGCCGCCAGCGCCGGAGTTCCTCGTCCCAGCGGACGGTGCGTACCTGGGTCGAGAAGATCGCGCCGTCATAGAGGCCGAAGTGCTTGCCGATGTTCTGGCAATGCTGGAATATCTCGGCGCCGTCGGCGAACTTCTTGGACGGCATGAAGTCGAGCTCTTCGAGCATCGGGATATAGCAGTAGGCGTCGTTGTCGCACTGGATTCCGGGGAAGCGGTTCCAGTACCAGACGCCGCCGAAGTCGCCGGCCATCTCGATGACCCGCACATCGCGCACGCCGGCCTTCTTCAGGTAGGCGCCGGCCAGCAGTCCGGCGATGCCACCGCCGAGGACCACGACTTCGATGTCGGCGTCGATGGGTTCACGTGGCGTCACCGCGGTGTGCGGATCCACCTCGGCGAACTCCACGAAATCGTCTTTGAGTTCGAGGTACTGACTCGATCCGTCGGAGCGAATGCGTTTAGCCCGTTCGGCGGCGTACTTCTCACGGAGCGCTTCGATGTCGAAGTCGTCCGGGGTCTGGGTCGGCGGGCACTCCGTCATCGGTCATTTCCTGTCGGGATCTGCTCGGGCGCGCCGGCGGCCATGTATTTCGCCAGCTGGTGGTGCAGGTTGACGATGGCGCGCTCCCGGTAGGGGTTGGGCCTGGCGCCCTGATAGCCAAGGGATTTCATCCCCTGTTGCACGGCGGCCATGTTGGAGAAGTCCTGCGGCAGCACCGAGCGCCACCGCGGGTCCCCCACCGGGGTGTACTCCCAGCGGGTCTGCGGCTCCTCGCCCTTGGGGAACAGCTCGAAGACCGAGACCTCGAAGATGCACTTGTCCGGGTTGTAACTGGGATGCGGCCGGGCGCTGTAACACAGTGCGCTGGTGAGACCCTGGCCGATCTGGAAGTTCGGGAAGATCTGCCAGGCGGTGCCGGCCTGCCCGAGCACGTCGGCCGGGATCGTCGGCCAGATGACGCCGCGGGCTTCGTCGTCGCGGCGTGCCGAGGCCAGCCAGTGTTCGAGGACCTTTTCGGCCGGCGTGCCCTCGGGAAGCTCGTCGACCAGTCGCTTGGCGGCGTTGACCAGCGTCGCCGTGGTGGTGGCGTTGGTCTCCTCCATGGTGTAGATCTGCATCTCCGCGGTCGACACCCGGGGGTCGGCACCGGTGCCCAGCCGGATCTTGGACTTGGTGGTCTCCAGATCCTCCGGAGCGTCGTAGCCGATGTTGCTGTGGCGGCCCTGCACCTTGGCCCAGCCCTTGAACTCGCCGAACCTGTTGAACTCCGGGTGGGTCGTGTAGACGTGGTAGGTCTCGTTGAAGGCCTCCATCGCGACCTTCCAGTTGCAGTCGAATTCCAGCCACTTGCGCCACTTGTAACGCATGTTCTCCAGGCCGAACGGTTCCAGGATCTTGGCGGCGGGGAACAGGTAGTCGGCCAGGGACTCGCAGTCCGGATCCATATTGATCCAGACCCAGCCGCCCCAGGTGTCGACGCGCACCGGGCGTAGGTGGGTGTTCTCCGGCGTCAGGGTGCCCTGCCAGTCGTCCTGCTCGCGGATGTGGGTGCATGCCCCGTCCAGGCCGTAGCTCCAGCCGTGGAAGCCGCAGACGAATGACTTGCGGGTGCGCGCGCAGGCGTTCTTCTCCCCGGCCGGGGTGTCGACCAGCCGGCGGCCGCGATGCTGGCAGACGTTGTGGTGGGCCCGAAAAGAGTCCGAGCCTGAGGTCGAGCCGGTGCGCACCACGATGATCGAGTCGTCGAGGATGTCGTAGGTGAGGTAGCTGCCCACCTCCGGCAGATCCTCGACCCGGCCGGCCTGCTGCCACACCTTGCGCCACAACTTGTCGCGTTCGGCACGGGCGTAGCTCTCCGAGGTGTAGGCCTCGACGCCGATCGTCATGGGTTGCGACAGTTCTTCGGCCGAATCGGCGTTGTGCACCGGATCGGTCATGACATCCTCCTCATCGCTGCGCGGAAGGTTTCGTCTTTGAGGAACAGCGAGGTGTTGTCCGCGCCGAGGTGACTCCACTTGAGGTTGAGTCCACCGTCGACCAGCAGGGTCTGCCCGGTGATGTAACTGGACAGGTCCGACAGCAGGAACAGGATCGGCCCGGCCTGCTCCTCGGGTCGGCCGCGCCGTCCCAACGCGATCGCGCCTCGGTCGCGATCGGGGTCCTCGTCGACGTAGGTTCCCGATGCCGCGGTCTCGGTCACCCCCGGCGCCACCGCATTGACCCGGATGCCGGCGGCCGCCAACTCAAGGGCCATGGTGCGCGTCATCGCCACGACGCCGGCTTTGGCGGTGCCGTAGGCGATGTGGAACGGCGCGGTGTTCATCCCGCTGATCGAAGAGATCGAGACGATCGAGCCCGGCCGCCGCTGCGCCAGCAGCTCGGCGGCGACCGCACGGCTCATGAAGAACGCCGTTTCGAGGTTGTGCGCGAAGATCTCCCGCCAATCGGAGCGGGCCACCCGGGTCGAGGCCATCCAGGTCGACGGCGCCGCCCCGCCGGCGACGTTGACCAGCCCGTAGAGCTGCCCGTCGGCGTTGCGCGCCGCGTCGAGCACCGCGGTCACGCCCTCGTCGGTACCGGCGTCGGCGGCCACCGATACCACCGGCAGGCCGGCAGCGACCAGCGGCGCGATGTGCTCGTCGAGGTTCTCCGCCGAGCGGCTCACCGCGATCACCGTGGCGCCGGCCTGCGCGGCCATCGCGGTGACCGTCGTACCGATGCCGCCGCCACCGGCTCCCGACACGATGACGACACGGCCATCAAGGCCCAGCAGGCCCGAGTGACTCAGCAGGCTGGTGTGATCCGCCATGACCCGCCTTCTCCTGGCACAAGCAGCAGATCCGCACTCCCCCGGCGGCGACGTCAGACACCGGGTATGCAGATTTGTCCGGACAACATACGTGATTCTTCGTTCTGAAGAACACTATTCCGCAGCACGATGGGCGCAGTCAAGGGCAGAGACAAGCGGCCAGGCGGTTTTATTGTCTGGACTAACGGGCCGAGCCTCGAGCGCCTGCGGCGACGTGCGTGGACGCATCCGGCCGCGGCGTCGGCCCGCGCGGCCGGACCGGCACACCCGTCGACCGGCGCCGAACCGGGACGAATCACCGCCGGACGAAGCCGGCCCGTACCCGCGGTGCGTCATGATGGAACTCGGCAACCGCAGGCTATTTCGACTACCACCGTTGTCAGACCCGAGGAGAGATTGAAGTGCCGTCCGGTCAACGCCGGGGCCGCTGGTCCGGGGTCCCGCTGGCGGAGCGCCCGGCCCTGCGCCGCGACGAATTCATCGAGGCCGGCGTCGGACTGCTCGGCGACGAGAACGGGCCCACGCTGACCATCCGGTCGCTCTGCCGGGCCGCCGCGCTGACCGAACGCTACTTCTACGAGAGCTTCACCGACCGCGACGAATTCGTCCGCGCGGTCTACGACGACGTATGTACGCGCGCGATGACAACGCTGCTGTCGGCCCAGACGCCGCGAGCGGCCGTGGAAGCCTTTGTCACGTTGATGGTCGACGACCCGGTGCGCGGCCGGGTGCTACTGCTCGCCCCGGCGACCGAGCCGGTGCTGACCCACTCCGGCGCCCAATGGATGCCCAACTTCATCGGGATGCTGCAGCGCAAACTCACCCGGATCGGTGATCCGCCGCTTCAGCACATGGTCGCGACCGGGTTGATCGGCGCGCTGACAGCCCTGTTCAGCGCCTACCTGGAGGGGCGGCTGGCAGCGACCCGCAGCCAGTTCATCGACTTCTGCGTCGACATGCTGCTCAATACCGGCCGACCCCACGATGGCGGCGACAACACGCCGCCGCGAACTTGATGTCACCGGAAGACACAGATATATTGCCTGCAACTAGCGGACACAGATACCAGGAGCTGTTATGGCGCGTGAATGGACCGACCTGGAGCTGCTGCACGAACTCGAGCCCGTCGTCGAGAATGCGGTCAACCGGCACTTCTCTATGACCAAGGACTGGAATCCCCACGACTACGTCCCCTGGTCGGAGGGCAAGAACTACTACGCCCTCGGCGGGCAGGACTGGGATATCGAGCAGTCGAAACTGTCCGAAGTCGCCCGGACAGCCATGGTGCAGAACCTGCTGACCGAGGACAACCTGCCCTCCTACCACCGCGAGATCGCGATGAACTTCACCATGGACGCCCCGTGGGGCACCTGGGTGAACCGGTGGACCGCCGAGGAGAACCGGCACGGCATCGCGCTGCGGGACTACCTCGTCGTGACCCGCAACTGCGACCCGATCGAGCTGGAGACGCTGCGGATGGAGACCGTCAACCGCGGCTTCAGCCCGGGCCAGAACCAGCAGGTCTCCGGCGACCTGTTCGCCAAGAGCTTGTTCGACTCGGTCGTCTATGTGACCTTCCAGGAGCTGGCCACCCGGATCTCGCACCGCAACACCGGCCGGGCCTGTAACGACCCCGTTGCCGACCAGCTGCTCGCCCGGATCTCAGCCGACGAGAACCTGCACATGATCTTCTACCGCGACATCAGCGCGGCCGGTTTCGACATCGCGCCAGAGCAGGCGATGTACTCGCTGCACCGGGTGCTGGCCAACTTCCAGATGCCCGGATACGTGGTCCCGGAGTTCCGCCGCAAGGCGGTGATCATCGCCGTCGGCGGTGTCTACGACCCACGCATCCACCTGGACGACGTGGTGATGCCGGTGCTGAAGAAGTGGCGCATCCTCGAACGGGACTTCACCGGCGAAGCGGCCCGCTACCAGGACGAGATCGGCAAGATCGTCGCCGAGCTGGAACAGACGTGCGAGAAGTTCGAGGTGGCCAAGCAGCGCCGGCTCGAGCGGGAGGCCAAGATGGCCGAGAAGCGCGCCGCCAAGAAGGAATTCGCCTCATCGGCGCCGTAGTCGGTAGCAGCGGCGGTAACGTGCTGACCGCGCAGCGGCGCGGGCTGCGGATCGGTTCGCTCACGCTTGCCAGCCCGGTGGTGCTGGCCCCGATGGCCGGCGTGACCAACGTCGCCTTCCGCACGCTCTGCCGCGAACTGGAACAGTCCCGGGCCGGAACGGTCAGCGGGCTGTACGTGTGCGAAATGGTGACCGCCCGCGCGCTCGTCGAACGCCATCCGGCCACCCTGCACATGACGACGTTCTCCGCCGCCGAGTCGCCGCGCTCGTTGCAGCTCTACACGGTGGACCCGGACACCACCTACGCCGCGGCGAAGATGATCGCCGACGAAGGCCTGGCCGACCACATCGACATGAATTTCGGCTGCCCGGTGCCCAAAGTGACCCGGCACGGCGGCGGGTCGGCGCTGCCCTACAAGCGCCGGCTGTTCGGCAACATCGTCGCAGCGGCAGTCCGCGGCACGGCCGGGACCGACATCCCGGTCACCGTGAAATTCCGGATCGGGATCGACGAAGCCACCCACACCCACCTCGACGCCGGGCGAATCGCCGAGGCCGAGGGCGCCGCGGCGGTGGCCCTGCACGCCCGGACAGCAGCGCAGCGCTACTCCGGCAAGGCCGACTGGGAGCAGATCGCCGCACTCAAGGCGCAGGTGCGCTCGATCCCGGTGCTCGGCAACGGCGACATCTTCGAGGCGGGCGACGCCCTGGCCATGATGGCGGCGACCGGCTGCGACGGCGTGGTCATCGGGCGGGGCTGTCTGGGGCGCCCGTGGCTGTTCGGTGAGCTGTCGGCGGCATTCGCCGGTCGCCCCATCCCGACCCCGCCCACGCTGGGCGAGGTCGCCGACATCATCCGGCGCCACGGTGAACTGCTGGCGTCGCACTTCGGCGAGGATAAGGGCATGCGGGAGATCCGCAAGCACGTGGCCTGGTACCTGCACGGCTTTCCGGCGGGCTCGGAGCTACGGCGCGGGCTGGCAATGGTCACGACGCTGGCCGAGCTCGACGCGCTGCTCAAGCAACTCGACGGGTCGATCCCCTTCCCAACTGCTGCGACCGGACCGCGCGGACGGCAAGGCTCACCGGCCAAAGTCACCCTTCCCGAGGGTTGGCTCGCCGACCCGGACGACTGCACCGTGCCGAGCGGAGCAGACATTATGCACTCGGGTGGCTGAAATGAGACGTTCTCGACATCGCGTGTCTGGAAACTTCTCAGTAGAATAAGTAACTTATTGCCCCGGGGGGGTTGTCCCCTGCGGGGGCGGAAAACAGGCACGGAGAATCGACGGCGATCACCCGTGCCAGGCTGACGTGTGATCGACGCCCGTCAGTCCCGAAGACTCGGAGGCCCGTGAGGACATGAGTGACGGCGATAACGCCACTCCTGGACGCTGGCCTGGAGAGGGCCGGGACGACGGTGACCATCAGCTGATGACGATGACGCCGCCCGGACCCGCCCCGTGGGAACGCTGGCAGACCCCGGCCGACGACCACACGCCGGCCCCGCGTCGGCCGGCCGCGTCACGCCGCCGCCACCGTGGTGACGGTTCGGTGACCGTCGCGGACCTGATCGCCCGGGTCAACGGCGGTGTTCCGCCGTCCGGTGGCCGCAGCCAGCGCCGTGCCGCCACCGTCGCCGACGAGCCGGCGGCGCCTGCCGATCCCGCGGATAGCGGAGAAGCCGCCGAACCCCGGGACACCACGCCCGACCCGGATCCCGAGCCCTGTGCGGCCCTCGCCGCGACGGACGCGCCGAGTTCCACCGCCGACATCGCGGAGGTGGCCTACCCCTCGGAGTTGCCCGATCTCGACCGGATTCACGGCACGGACTACGACGAGCCCGGTGAAACCGACTGGTCCGACGACTGGGCCGGGTCCGAGCCCACCACCGAACCGGCGGGTTCGGTCGGCGGTCCCAGCTTCGCCCGCGAGCTACCGCCGGCGCGAATCGACCCGCCGGGGCACGACGACCTTGAATCCGACGAGCCGCGGCCGCGAAAGACCGGTCACGGGGCGCTGCTGGCCGGCCGGGCGGTAGCGGCCATGATGGCGGTTCTGGCCCTGGTGCTGACCGGTTCGGCCTGGCAGTGGAGCGCCTCGAAGAACCGCAGCCTCAACCACGTCAGCGCGCTGGACCCCGACTCGCACGACATCCTCGACGCGGCCGGGCAGTACGGCGACGAGAACTTCCTGATCGTCGGCGCCGACACCCGGGCCGGGGCCAACAGCAATGTCGGCGCCGGCAGCACCGAGGACGCCGAGGGGGCCCGGTCCGACACGATCATGCTGGTCAACATCCCGGCGAACCGGAAACGCGTGGTGGTGGTGTCCTTCCCACGCGACCTGGCGATCACGCCGATTCAATGCGAGGTCTGGAATCCCGAGACCGGCGCCTACGGCGCGATCTACGACCCGGACACCGGCACCTACGGCGACGACACGGTCTACACCGAGACGAAGCTGAACTCCACGTACGCCTTCGGCGGTCCCAAGTGTCTGGTCAAGGAGATCCAGAAGCTCTCCGGGCTGGCGGTCAACCGCTTCATGGCCGTCGACTTCGTCGGCTTCGGCAAGATGGTCGACGCCCTGGGCGGCGTCGAGGTGTGCACCACCAGCCCGCTCTACGACCTCGAGCTGGGCAGCGTGCTGGAGAACAGCGGGCGCCAGCGGGTCAACGGCGCGACGGCACTGAGCTACGTGCGCGCCCGCAACGTCACCACCGAGGACAACGGCGACTACGGCCGGATCAAACGCCAGCAGCTCTTTTTGTCGTCACTGCTGCGCTCGCTGATCTCCACCAACACCTTCTTCTCCCCGACCAAGCTCAACAACGTGGTCAACATGTTCATCGGCGACAGCTACGTGGACAACGTCAAGACCAAGGACCTGGTGAACCTGGGGCAGTCGCTGCAGAAGGTGTCCGCCGGGCACATCACCTTCGTCACCGTGCCGACCAGTGAGACCGACGAGAACGGCGACGAGGTCCCTCGGATGGACGACATGCGAGCGCTGTTCGACGCCATCATCAACGACGACCCGCTGCCCGGCGAGAACGATCACAACGCCACGTCCGTCCCGACCACCGCGACCAGCCCGACTCCGCATTCCACCCAGGCCGCCGCGACACCGGCCAGCCCGACCGCCAAGCCGTACAGCGAGCAGGTCCGGGCGGTCACCACCTCCCCCGGCGAGGTCACCGTACGGGTGTCCAACGCCACCGACCAGTCCGGCCTGGCCGCCGCCACCTCCGAGGGCCTGCAGCACTGGGGCTTCGACGTCGACAGCGCCGATGACTACCCGGCTACGGTCAAGAACACCAAAGTGCTGTTCTCTCCGGGCAATGAACAGGCCGCCGCCACCGTGGCCTCAGCACTGACAGGTGCGCCGATCGAACGGGTCGCCGGGCTGGGCAGCATCGTGCGCGTGGTGCTGGGCGCGGATTTCCGCGCCGTCAGCAGGCCAGCGGTGACCGGCTCGCAGATCAACGTGCAACTCAACCGCGGCGCCAGCGTCGAACCCACCGAGCTGCCCGACGACCTGACGGTCACCAACGCCGCCGACACCACCTGCGAGTAAACGCGGCGGCGGCGCGCAGCCGCCTCGAGCGCCGTCCGGGTTAGTCTTGAGGGCATGCGAACCGCCTATCACGAGCAACTCTCGGACTTGGCCGAACAGCTCGGCAAGATGTGCGGCCTGGCCGGAATCGCCATGGAACGTGCCACGCAGGCCCTGCTGCAGGCCGACCTGGTGGTGGCTGAGCAGGTGATCACCGACCACGAGAAGATCGCCGCGATGAGCGCGCGCGCCGAGGAGAGCGCTTTCGTGCTGCTGGCGTTGCAGGCACCGGTCGCCGGGGACCTGCGGGCCATCGTCAGCTCCATCCAGATGGTCGCCGACATCGACCGGATGGGCGCGCTGGCACTGCACGTCGCCAAGATCGCCCGCCGCCGGCACCCGCAACACGCCCTGCCCGAAGAGGTTAACGGATACTTTGCCGAAATGGGCAGGGTGGCAGTCGATTTGGGAAACAGCGCGCAAGAGGTGCTGCTGTCGCGGGACCCGGAGAAAGCCGCCCGGATCCGCGAAGAAGACGATGCGATGGATGATCTGCACCGGCATCTGTTCTCGGTGATGATGGACAAGGAGTGGCGGCACGGCGTCGCCGCGGCAGTCGACGTGACACTGCTCGGCCGGTTCTACGAACGATTCGCCGACCACGCTGTGGAAGTGGCGCGCCGGGTGATCTTCCAGGCGACCGGCAAGTTCCCCGACGAGAACACCCTGCCCCCACCCGACTAGGACGACCGTCGCGCGCCCCGGAGCGCGACGTCGGCTACCGCGTCGTCGCCTCGTGCGGCGGGTCCGTTTTTCAGGTCCATTTCCAAGAGGAATATCATCCTTTTTTTCGCCAGCAGGCTGTTAGTCTGCTGGCAGCCCGTGCCGTGCTTGCTCCGTGTGGTTTCGCGGCCGGGCCGATCCGGTGATACAGCGGGTGCGTTCCAACCGTGATTCGACACCCTGATTCGACCCGAAAGGCCCCGAGATGACACGGAACGGTTACGGTGCGGCACTGGGAATCCTGGCCGCCGGCACGCTGGCCTTGTCCGGTTGCGGCAGCGACCCCAACACCACCTCTCACGGCACCGATTCCTCCGGAGGTTCGTCGGCCGGGAGCGACTGCGGCGGCACCGAGACGCTGAAAGCGAGCGGATCGACGGCCCAGCAGAATGCCATGGCCAGATTCGTCAAGACTTTCATCGCAGAGTGCCCCGATCAGACGGTGAACTACACGGCCAACGGGTCCGGTGCCGGCATCCGCGAATTCGTCGGCGGCCAGACCGATTTCGCCGGCACCGACGTCCCGCTCAGCGCCGATGAGTACGCCCAAGCGCAGCAGCGCTGTAGCTCCCCGGCCTGGAACCTGCCCGCGGTGTTCGGCCCGATCGCGATCACCTACAACATCGCCGGTGTCGACAATCTGATTCTCGACGGTCCGACCGTCGCAAAGATCTTCAACGGCGCCGTCACCAGCTGGGACGACCCTGCGGTGAAAGACCTCAACCCGGGCGCCGCACTGCCCGCCGCGCCCATCCATGTGGTGTTCCGCAGCGACGAGTCCGGCACCACCGACAACTTCCAGCAGTATCTGGAGGGCGCCTCCGATGGCGCGTGGGGCAAGGGCACCGGCAAGTCGTTCAACGGCGGCGTCGGAGAGGGCGCCAAGGGCAACGACGGCACCGCGGCCGCGATCAGCACCACCGAGGGCGCCATCACCTACAACGAGTGGTCGTTCGCCCAGGCCAAGAATCTTCGCACCGCGCAGATCATCACATCGGCCGGTCCGGATCCCGTCGCGATCAGCACCGAATCGGTCGGCAAGACGATCGCCGGAGCCACCATCAAGGGCGAGGGCAACGATCTGGTGCTCGACACCGCGTCGTTCTACAAACCCAGCAACGCCGGCTCCTACCCGATCGTGCTCGCCACCTACGAGGTGGTCTGCTCGAAGTACCCCGATGCCGAGGTGGGCACCGCTGTGCGGATGTTCCTGAAATCGACCATCAGTTCGGGGCAGTTCGGCCTGGACGAGTACGGATACGTGCCGATCCCGGATGCGTTCAAGCCGCGCCTGTCGACCGCAGTCGACGCCATCGAGTGATCCTGCCCCACCGGTCACCGCGGTTTCGAGGGTGTTGTCGCCGTGGCCGATAACACCTCGGAATCGTCGGCGCCCGTATCACTGCCCCGCAAGCACGGGTCCGGCGGAGAACGGATATTCCGGGCGCTGGCGCTGTCGGCCGGTTCGACGGTCGTCGTCGCGATCGCGCTGATCGCCGTCTTCCTGTTGATCCGCGCCGTACCGTCCCTGCAAGCCAACACCGCGAACTTCTTCACCACCGCCACCTTCAGCACCGGCGGCGCCGACGGTCTGGCGTTCGGGATCCGGGACCTGCTGGTGGTGACGGTATTGACCTCGCTGCTCGCATTGGTAGTGGCGGTGCCGATCTCGATCAGCATCGCGATCTTCCTCACCCGCTATGCGCCACGGCAGCTGTCGCGGCCGTGCGGGATCGTCATCGACCTGTTGGCTGCGGTCCCGTCCATCATCTTCGGACTGTGGGGGATCTTCGTGCTGGCGCCGATGCTCTATCCGGTGACGAGGTTTCTCAATCACCACCTGGGCTGGCTGTTTCTGTTCGCCAAAGGCAATGTGTCACTGGCCGGCGGCGGAACCATCTTCACCGCCGGGATCGTGCTGGCCGTGATGATCCTGCCGATCATCACCTCGGTGTCCCGGGAGGTCTTCCGTCAGACCCCGACCGCGCACATCGAGGCGGCTCAGGCGCTGGGCGCCACCCGATGGGAGGTGGTGCGGATCGTGGTGCTGCCCTACGGCCGCAGCGGTGTCATCGCCGCGTCGATGCTGGGGCTGGGCCGTGCCCTGGGCGAGACGATCGCCATGCTGATCATCTTGCGAGCGGCCCCGCGCCCCGGTAACTGGTCGCTGTTCGACGGCGGGTACACGTTTGCGTCCAAGATCGCGTCCGCCGCCTCGGAGTTCAGTGCCCCGCTGCCGACCGGCGCCTACATCGCCGCTGGTTTCGCCCTGTTCGTCCTGACGTTCGTCGTCAACGCCGCCGCGCGTGCGGTGGCCGGCGGAAAGGTCAACGGATGAGCGCCCCCGCACTGACAGCACCGGTCAAGTCCCGGGTGCGCAGCCACATCAGCATCAGGCGCCGGATCAAGGACCGCTTCGCCGCGCTGATATTCATGATCTCGTTCGGCATCGCGACGGTGCCGCTGATCTGGCTGCTGTGGGTGGTGGTCGCGCGCGGCTGGCGGGCAGTCGTCCACGCGTCCTGGTGGACGCACTCGCTGCGCGGCGTACTGCCCGATGAGTTGGCCGGCGGGGTGTATCACGCGTTGTACGGCACCCTGGTGCAGGCCGGGGTCGCCGCCCTACTGGCGGTACCGCTGGGTCTGATGACCGCGATCTACCTGGTCGAGTACGGCTCGGGCTGGTGGGCCCGGTTGACCACGTTCATGGTCGACGTGCTCGCGGGGGTGCCGTCGATCGTCGCCTCGCTGTTCATCTTCAGTCTGTGGATCGCCACCCTGGGCTTCGAGCAGAGCGCGCTGGCGGTCTCGCTGGCACTGGTGCTGCTGATGCTGCCCATCGTGGTGCGGTCCGCCGAGGAGATGCTTCGGCTGGTCCCCGACGAGCTGCGGGAGGCCAGTTACGCGTTAGGCGTACCGAAGTGGAAGACGATCATCCGGATCGTGCTTCCGACCGCCCTGTCAGGGATCCTGTCCGGAACATTTCTGGCGCTGGCCCGAATCATCGGTGAGACGGCCCCGGTGCTGGTTCTGGTGGGTTACAGCCGCTCGATCAACTACGACATCCTGCACGACAACATGGCCTCACTACCGCTGCTGATCTACAGCGAACTCGCCAATCCGGAGGCCGCCGGCCATACCCGGGTGTGGGGGGCGGCACTGACATTGATCATCGTGGTAGCGCTCAGCGCCGTGATGGCCGCGGTGGCAACCCGGCTCACCTCGGTCCGCCAGCGATGACCCGGCCGCCGGCCGGACCGCTATGAGCCGGCCGCCAGCTTGACCACCCGGTTGTTACCGCGGTCGGCTACGTACACCGCACCGTCGGCGTCGACCACCACCTGCAAGGGGGTGTTGAGGCCGGAGAACGGCAACTTGGTCTGGTTGTTGGTCACGGGATCCAGCTTCATGACCTTGTGGTTCTCGTGGTTGGTGACGTAGACGTTGTCGGCGCGGTCGACCGAGACGCCCCACGGTGAGGACAGCCCCGTGAACGGAAGGTCCGTCTGGGTATTGGACCCGGCGCTCAGCCGCACCACCCGGTCGTTGTCGGTGTCGGTGACGTAGACGTTGCCGTTGCTGTCGACGGCCACGTCGTCTGGATGATGAAGTCCGGTGAAGGGCAGCACGACCTGAGCGCCGGCTCCGGCCGGCAACTTGAGCACCCGGTTATTGCCCCGGTCGGCGACGTAGACGCTGCCCTGAGCGTCCACCTCCACCCCCTCCGGGTAGTTGAGTCCGGCGAACGGCAGTTCGGTCTGTTCGCCGGTGTCCGGGGCCAACTTCACCACCCGGTTGTTGAAGTCGCTGACATAGACCGAGCCGTCGGCGGCGACGGCCACGCCCTGCGGCTCGTAGAGACCGGTGAACGGCAATACTTCCGGATTGCTCGATCCCGGCACCAGCTTCAGCACCCGGCCGTACATGCTCTGGTTGGTGATGTACAGATTGTCGTCACCGTCGAGCGCCAGGCCACCCGGGGACAGCCGAAAACTCAGCCCCTCCAGCGGCACCACGCTCTGCCCGTCCGCCGAGACGCCGGTTGTCGAACCCGACTCACGGCTGAGCGCGTATCCGCCGGCCACGCCCGCGATGGCAAGCACCACCGCCGCCACGGCGGCCGGCAGCAGCCACTTGCGTCGGTGTCCGCGCGGTGCCGCGGCGAACGACCGGCTCTCGAACCGTTCGGGCGTCGACCGCTGCGGGGGCGCCGGCCGCTCCCGCCACGACTCGGCGGCCGCCGGCCGGGCCATGGTCGCGTCGAAGCCGCCCGTTTGCCCGGGTTGGCCGGGGTGGCCGTTGGGCCGCTCGGTCGTGCCGCCGACCGCGATTCCGGCAACGCTGACCGGGCGGTCGGCTTCCTCACCCCGCCGCACGATCATGGCGGCCCGATGCTGCTCTGCCACCGTCAGCGCGTCGTGAGCGGCGTTCGCCAGATCCCCGGCGCTGCTGTAGCGGTCCCACGGGTTCTTCGCCATGCCCCGGGCGACCACCTGATCGAGGGCTATCGGGACGACGCCCGGCCGCAGCTGACTGGGCCGCGGCGGGGGCTCCATCAGGTGCGCGGTGATCAGCCGCTCGACGCTGTCGACCCGGAATGGCGGCACACCGGTCAGGCACTCATTGAGCACACAGGCCAGTGAATAGATGTCTGACCGGTAGGTGACCTCGTCGGCGCCGAACCGTTCCGGGGCCATGTACTTGTAGGTGCCCACGGCGGTACCCGTCTGGGTCAATCCCGGATCGGTCGCGGCGCGTGCGATACCGAAGTCGACCAGATAAGCGAAATCGCGGCGGGTGATCAGGATGTTCTCCGGCTTGACGTCGCGGTGCGTCACGCCGTTGCCGTGGGCGGCGTCAAGGGCGGCGGCCACCTGGTCGATGATGGCCACCGCTCGTGCCGGGTTCATCGGACCGGACCGCCGCAGCACCGCGGCCAGATCGTCGCCGTCGACCAACTGCATGGCAACGAACATCTGGCCGTCGATCTCGCCGTAGTCGTGGATGGGCACCACGTGCGGTTCCCTGAGCTGTCCCGCCGCGTCCGCCTCCCGTTGCATGCGGGCCCGAAACATCGGGTCACCTGACAGCGGCGGCGAGATCAGTTTCAGTGCGACCGACCGGTGCTTGCGGACGTCTTCGGCTTCATAGACCTCGCCCATCCCGCCACGACCCAGCAGCCGCAGCAGCAGGTAGGGCCCGAATTGCGTCCCTACCAGCGAACTCGCCTCACGACTGTCCACGACACTCCCTCCGACCTAGTCATGCCGATGGCACCGGCGTGACCCGCTCTGCAGCATGACTGCAGCGACCTCCCAAATGAAGGGCAGGTTAACCAGAGGTTACAGCTGAACCTTAAGGTGGGGCTACATTCCTGGTCAGAATGAAATTCAGAAGAACCACGAATTCGTATCGGCAACACCCCCTGCGGGGCCGCCAACGCAACCGGAGACCGGTCGGCTATTGGATCGCGTCGATTGCCGTCCGCAATTTCGCCCGGAACGAATCCGGCAGCGGTATGTAGCCGTACTGATCCAAATCCTCCTGGCCGGCGCCGATCGCCGCGCTCATGAACGCCTTCACCGCCTGCCCGTTCGAGGCGTTGGGGTACTTCGAGCACACGATCTCGTAGGTCACCAGCACGATCGGGTAGGCCCCGGCGTCAGTCGGCTTGTAGAACGATGACGTGTCGACCACCAAATCGTTGCCCTCGCCGATGAACTTGGCACCGGCAATGGTTTTCTCCACCGACTCGGTCGAGATCGTCACCGGTTCCGGGCCCGCCGAAGTGATGATCCGGGCCATTTTCAACTGCCGCCCCACCGCAAAAGACCATTCGTTATAGGTAATCGATCCCTCGGTGCTGCGCAGTAGCGCGGAAGTCCCGTCGTTGCCGGTCGCCCCGACGCCGACACCACCGTTAAAAGTTTTACCGGCGCCCCTGCCCCAAGCGCCGTCGGAGGCAGCGTCGAGATACTTCTGGAAATTGTCGGTGGTCCCGGACGAGTCACCGCGGAACAACACATGGATCGGCTCGGCCGGTAACTGCACGTCCTTGTTGAGAGCCCGCAGCGCGGGATCGTCCCAACTGGTGATGGTGCCGTTGAAGATCTTCGCCAGCGTCGGCCCGTCCACGGCGAGATCACCGACACCACTGACGTTGTAGGTGACCGCGATCGGACCGAACACTGTGGGCAGATGCCACGCCGGCGACCCACAGCGGGCCGCTACCCGTTGCGGCTCACCCGTCGACGGGTCCAGCGGGGAGTCGGACCCGGCCAGCTCGGTGTGGCCACTGGCGAACTGTGCGACTCCCGTGCCGGAGCCGTTGGCCCGATAGTCCAACGTGTAGTCCGGACAGGCCCGGATGTAGGCATAGACGAACTGCTCGATGGCATGGGCCTGGGCGGTCGACCCGCTGGCGAGCAGCTTCTTCTTTCCACCGCACTGCACCGATATATTCGAGGCGGAGTCCGACTTCGTCGAGCCGCCACAGCCCGCGACCAGCAGCAGAGTCGTCACCATCAGGCTCAACGCGATGCGGAATCGATTGGACTTCACACACATTCCTCCCGCCGGCGCTGATCACTACACCGTAGTCGATCTCGGTGTCGGAAATACCGGCTACATGCGCAACCGTTCGCCTGCGGTGTCAGCCGTTCGGGGTGCGGGGTCAGCCGAACCGGCCCGAGATATAGTCCTCGGTCTCCTTGCAGCTGGGGTTGGAGAAGACCTTCTCGGTGCCGTCGATCTCGATCAGCCGGCCCGGTTTGCCAACGGCCTCGAGGTTGAAAAACGCGGTCTGGTCACTGACCCGGGCAGCTTGCTGCATGTTGTGGGTGACGATGACGATGGTGTAGTCCTGCTTGAGTTGAGCGATCAACTCCTCGATGGCCATCGTCGAAATCGGGTCCAGCGCCGAACAGGGCTCGTCCATCAACAGCACGTCGGGCTGCACCGCGATGGCCCGGGCGATACACAATCGCTGCTGCTGCCCGCCCGACAGCCCGCCGCCGGGCCTGTCCAGCCGGTCCTTCACCTCGTTCCACAGGTTGGCGCCGCGCAGCGAATGCTCCGCGGTCTCGTCGAGTAGCTTGCGGTTGCGAACACCCTGCAACTTCAGCCCGGCGACCACGTTGTCGCGGATCGACATGGTAGGAAACGGGTTCGGACGCTGGAAGACCATGCCGATGGCCTTCCGCACCCCGACGGGATCGATCGACGGGCCGTAGATGTCCTCACCGTCGAGCAGCACCGACCCGTCCACCCGGGCGCCGGAGATGACCTCGTGCATCCGGTTCAAGGTGCGCAACACCGTCGACTTGCCGCATCCGGACGGTCCGATGAACGCGGTCACGCTGCGCGGGGCGACCGACAGCGTCACGTCGGCAACGGCATGGAAGGCCCCGTAATAAATGTTGAGATCGGTCAGGTCCAACCTTTTAGCCACCGTGCAGCACTCCTAATTATTCTTCTCCCACCGCTACGCGCTGGATTGCCGTCAGACTAGAACTTCTTGGGCGCGAACACCCGCGCTCCGAACCTGGCCGCGATGTTCAGTATCGCTATCAGGACGATCAGCGTCAGCGCGGCACCCCAGAGACGATCGGTGGGAACCGCGCTGGTGCCCGCGCCCGCCGACGTCTGGTCGTACATCATGCCCGGCAACGACCCCATGAAGCCCTGGAACATGTCGAAGTTGATCGCCTGCGAATAACCGACCAGGATCAGCAGCGGCGCCGTCTCGCCCATCACCCGGGCCAGCGCCAGCAGGATCCCGGTGATGATGCCCGACAGCGCGGTCGGGATCACGATGCTGACAATGGTCTTCCACTTCGGCGCGCCCAGTGCGTAACTGGCCTCTCGCAGATCCATCGGAATGATCCGGAGCATCTCTTCGGTGGCCCGGACGATCACCGGCACCATCAGCAGCACCAACGACAACGACACCGCGAAACCGGAGCGGTGAAAGCCCAGCGTCGCCACCCACAGCGCGTAAATGAACAGCGCCGCCACGATCGACGGGACCCCGGTCAAGATGTCGACCATGAACGTCGCAAGCTTGCCGAGCCGGGTGTCGGCACCGTATTCGACGAGATAGATGGCGACGAAGATGCCCAGTGGGATCGACAGCGCCGCGCACACCAGTCCCTGCAACAGGGTTCCCACGATCGCGTGGTAGGCGCCGCCCCCGGCTGCGAAAGCCGTCATCCCGGCCTGCGAATTCGTCCACCAGACACTGGAACTGACCGCGCCGAACCCGCGTTCGAACACCGAGTACATCACCCAGATCAGCGGCACCAGCGCTACCCCCATCGCGACGGTGACCAACACCGTCGCGATGGCGTTGGCCACCCGGCGACGCAGGCTCACCGTCGCGAAGGTGCGCTCCTTGACGGGCCGGTCCAGCAGGGCGGTCATCAGTGCACCTTCTTCGTGATGGCCGCACGTGCCAACGCGTTGACCACCAGAGTCAGCACGAACAGCACCAGTCCGGCCGCGATGTAGGCGCCGGCCTTGTACTGGTCGTTGAACTCCGATGCGGTGGCGGCGATCTTGGTGGCGAAGGTGTAGCCGCCGTCGAACAGCGACCAGTTGAACGACGTCTGGGTGGCCCGCAGAATGATCAACAACGCAACCGTCTCGCCGAGCGCACGGCCCAGCCCCAGCATCGCGGCGCTGATGTAGCCGGACCGCCCGAACGGCAACATCACCACCTTGACCACTTCCCAGCGAGTCGCACCCAGCGCCAGGGCGGCCTCGACCTGGCCCCGGGGGGTCTGAGCCAGCACCTCCCGGGTGACCGCGGTGATGATCGGCAGGATCATCACCGCCAGCACGATCCCGCCGGTGAAGACCGTGCCGCCGCCGGCGACGGAGGCGTTGCCGGTGGCGAACAGGAAGAACCCGCCGAGATTGTCGTTGAGCCACTGCGCCGTGCTCCGCAGCTGCGGCGCCAGCACGTACAGCCCCCACGCGCCGTAGATGATCGACGGCACGGCCGCCAACAACTCGACCATGTAGGCGAGCGGTCCGACGAGCCGCCGGGGAGCGTACTCGGTGAGGTAGATCGCGACACCGAGCGCCACCGGCATGGCCAGCAGCAGGGCGAACACCGAGACGAACACCGTCACCTGCAGTAGCTCGGCGACGCCGAAATGCATGGCGGAGGTGTCGGTGGTGACCCAGTTGCCGCCGTAGGTGAAGAAGTTCTCCTTGTTGCGCTGCAACGCCGGGACGGCACGCAGCAGCAGGAAGCCGCCGACGGCGGTGATCAAGACGATGATCAACACCCCGGAACCCTCGGCTACCCGCCGGAACAGCCGGTCGGTCAGGGAACCCGTGGCGGAGCGCCTCGTCGGCGGAGTCAGCGGCGACTTGTTCGCCACCGGTGACTCCGTCACGCTGAAACTCGACGACTCGGCGATACTAGACACCCCTTCGGTTGCGCGGTGCCGCTACTGAATCGCGTCGATAGCGCTACTCAGTCGCCGCTTGAGCTGGTCGGGCAACCGGACATAGCCCACGTCCGCCAGGCCTTCCTGACCGGTGGTCGACGCCGCCTTCAGAAAGGACTTCACGCCCGCCGCCGTATCCGCGTCGTAGCCCTTGGAGCAGACGATCTCATAGGTCACCAAGACTAGTGGGTAGGCAGCGGCCTGCTTGGTCCCGTAGAGCGACCGCAGGTCCAGTCGCATGTCATTGCTGTCCTCGGTCACGAACGCGGCGGACTGGATCGCCGCGCCGGCCGCCTCGTCGGTGGCGGCGACCACGCCGGCACCCGAGTCGATCATCGCCGACCGCAGGTTCGCCTGGTCGGCGAAGCCCTTCTCGACGTAACCGATGGCGCCGGGCGTGCTCTGCACGGCCTGCACCACGCCGGCCGATTTCTGCGCGCCCTCACCGACGCCGCCCTGGAACTCGCTGCCGTCGCCCCTGGTCCAGGCCTGCGGCGCGGCGGCGCTGAGGTACTTCTGGAAGTTGTCGGTGGTCCCCGAGGAGTCCGACCGGTAGATCGGCGTGATGGCGATCGCGGGCAGCTCCACGCCCGGGTTCAGGGCGACCAGCGCGGGGTCGTCCCAGCTGGTGATCGATCCGCTGAAGATGCGGGCCAGCACGTCCGCGTTGAGCACCAGGTGCTCCACCCCGTCGAGGTGATACGCCATGCTGATCGGACCGAACACCAGCGGCAGATGCCACGCGGGATTTCCGTCGCAGCGGGCGGCGGCCTGTTCGACCTGCGCCTCGCTCAGCGGCGAATCGGACCCGGCGAAATCGACGTGTCCGGCGATGAACTGCTCCCGGCCGGCACCGGACCCCGTCGGGTTGTACGACAGGTTCTTGCCCGCGCACTCCTTGCCCCACACCTGATTGAACACCGCGATCGCGTTCTGTTGGGCCGTCGAACCCTCGGCGGTCAGCGTGCTCTTGCCGGCACACTCGGCGGATCCCGACGCGCCGGCGCCGGCCGCACCACCGGAGTTGTCGTCACTGCCGCAGCCGCTCAGTGCCAGCCCCAGGGTCGCCGCCAACAGGGCAACACCCGCCGTTGTGGGTTTCATCGCTCCTCACTTCCTCGCTCAGGTTCAAATCCCCCCGGAACGTATGCGGCACTTATGGATGGGAACCGCATGGCAGGTGAACGGGCGGTGAATAGATAGCCGACCGGTCAACCTCCCTCCACCCCGGCGTAGGCGGTGTCGACGCTGTGCACGGCGAAGTTCAGCTGCCGGTAGGTCCGCAACGCCGCGGTGTTGTCCGCCTCGACGTAGAGCAGCACGGTCGGCGCGTCGAGGTCGGCGAGCTCCCGGGCCAGGTGAGCCAGGCCCACCTCGGTGAGCACCCCTCCCAGGCCGCGGCCCTGAGCGGCCGGATCGACCCCGACGACGTAGACCTCCCCGGCGGGTTCGGCGCCGGCGGTGCCGGGGTGGATCTTGGTCCAGTGGAATCCCAGCAGCGTCTGGTCGTCGGTCTCGTCGAAGGCCAGAAACAGCCCGTGCGGATCGAACCAGCCCTCGGCCCGCCGTTCGGCCAGCTCCGCCGCCGTCCAGCCGCCCTGTTCGGGGTGCCAGGCGAAGGCGGCGTTGTTGACGCGCAGCAACTCGGCGTCGTCCGCCGCGCCCGCGTAGCTGCGGATCACCAACCCGGCCGGAATCGACGGCTCGGAGATCCCGCGTAACGACCGTCGCATCTGCAGCAGCTCGCGCACCGTGACCAGTTGCAGCGCCGCGGCGGTGGCCCGAGCTGCCGGCAGCGTGCCGTGCGCCCAGAACCGGGTTCGTCCTCGGCTCTTCGCCAGCGCGGCGCGAACCATGGCGGAGCCGATACCGCGCCGCCGGGCGTGCGGCGCCACCACCAACTCGGCCATCGGAGCGGTGTCGTCCGGCGGCGCACTCAGGTTCAGGTAGCCCAGCAACCCGTCCGCGGCCGCGGCGACCAGGTGCCCGCTGCGGGTACCGGGGAGCTCGCGCAGTACCTGCTCCCCGACCGGCTCGACGCCGTCATGGTGGGCTGCGGCGGCGATCAATTCCCGAACCTGCCGCTGCTCGTCCTCGTCGAGCGCGGCGCGCCACCCCGGGGCGCTCACTGACTGGCCAGCGACTCGGGTGCACCGTCACCGGCGGAGTCCGCGCCGTCGTCGGCCGCGAGATCCTCGCCCGCCTCGTCTTCGTCGCCCGATGCGCCCGCCGGGTTGCCCCGCACCGGCCGGACCGCCTTGTAACCGACATTGCGCACCGTGCCGATGAGCGACTCGTATTCGGGCCCGAGCTTGGCCCGCAGTCGCCGGACGTGTACGTCGACGGTGCGGGTGCCCCCGAAGAAGTCGTAGCCCCACACCTCCTGCAGCAGCTGCGCCCGGGTGAACACCCGGCCGACGTGCTGGGTGAGATATTTGAGCAGCTCGAATTCCTTGTAGGTCAAGTCCAGCGGCCGGCCGCGCAGCCGCGCGGTGTAGGTGGCCTCGTCGATCACGAGCTCGCCCAGCTTGGTCTGACCGGAGGCTTGATCGGCGGCCGGGGCGGCACGCCGACCGGTCAACAACCGCAGCCGGGCGTCGACCTCGGCGGGTCCGGTGCCTGGCAGCAGGATCTCGTCGATACCCCATTCGGCGTTGACGGCCACCAGCCCGCCTTCGGTCACGACCGCTATCACCGGCACCGAGCCGGCGGTGGTGCTCAACAGCCGGCACAGCCCGCGGGCCCCCGCCAGGTCGGTCCGGGCATCGACGATCACCACCTCCGCCGAACCGGCCTCCAGCAGCGCGGAGACCTCCGGCGGCGCTGTGCGCACGGTGTGTGCCAGCAGCGACAGCGACGGCAGCACCACTTCCGGGTGCAGGTCAGCGGTCAACAGCAGTAGCTCCAACGTGGCCCTCCAGCGTCCCAGGTGATCTAACGATAGCGTGCGACCTGCCAGAATGACCGGGTGCGCAGGGTGCTTATCGGGATATCGGCCGTGATCGCGGCGGTGGCGGTCGCAGCTGGCGGGGTCGATTTCGGGACCAGCGTCTACGCCGAATACCAACTGTCCCGGGCGGTGCGCCGGGCCACCGACCTCGGATCCGACCCCTTCGTCGCGATCCTGGGGTTCCCGTTCATCCCGCAGGCACGGCGGGATCACTACGACGAAGTGGAGATCAAAGCCCCTGCCGTCGAGCAGCCGATGGTCGGCAAGGCGATGCTGGAGGCCACCATGCATTCGGTCGACCTGAGCGAGGCGTCCTGGCGATTCCGGCCGGGCGCCAAGATCTCGGTCGCCAAACTGGAGAGCCGGATCATCATCGGCTCGGTGTACCTGGGTCGCTATCTGGGCATCCGCGACCTGATGGTGGAGGCACCGCCGAACGAGACCAACGACGCCACCGGCGGCACCACCGAGTCGGGGATCTCGAGCAATCACGGCCTGGTGTTCACCGGGACGCCGGCCGGCTACGGCAAGCGGGTGAGCGTGGCGGTGGACCTCTCGGTCGGCGGTGCTGACCACAGCACACTGGTGATCACCCCGACCGGGGTGCTCACCGGTCCGGACACCGCCGACCAGCACGTTCCCGAGGAGCAGCGGGCCGCGGTGCTGGCGGCGTTCCACGGCAGCGTGCCGCAGCAGCGGCTGCCGTTCGGGTTGGTGCCGACCAGCCAGGGTGCCCGCGGCTCCGATGTGATCATCGAGGGCATCGCCGAGGACATGACCGTCACCCTGCCGGAGTTCCGCCCGCGGTGAGCGTGGTCGCGATGCTCACCGGCCTGCTCCTGGCGGGCGTCATCGGATGGTGGATGAGCCGGCGGGCCGGGGCGCTCAAGGCGGTGGCGGCCACCGCCCCGGAGATCGGCGCAGACGACGGCGGTGCTGCGTTTCTCGGGTTGCAGCCCGGCCGCCCGACCGTGGTGCATTTCTCCGCGCCCTGGTGCGGACCCTGCGCCGGGGTGCGGCGGGTGGTCCAGACGGTCTGCGACGACCTGGGCGGCCCGGGAGAGATAGCGCATCGCGAAGTCGACATCGACACCAACCCCGCTGCGGCGCGGCGGTTCTCGGTGCTGTCGTTGCCCACCACGCTGATCTTCGACGCCGCCGGCCGGCAGCGCTACCGGGCCGCCGGTGTGCCGACGGCCGCTGCGCTGCGGTCGGCGCTGGAGCCGCTATTGGCTTGAACGCCCCGGCATTGGGTAGGCTGTTCGTCGTGTTCGCCCGCCTTGAGCTTGTGCTCACCAAGCGTCGCGCAGTCGATCTGTGCCGCACCGCGGGCTGCTGCTGTTGTCGTTGCCGCTGAGTAGCCGCGTTCTCGCGTCGCTCTGGGAGCCGCCCGGTGAATCCGTGGCATGTCTCCACCCAGCCATTCGCCACGACAGCCAGGGAGCAACACCATGCCGGACACCTCCTCCGACACCGGGCAGGTAGACGTCCGGGGTCCCCGGTTCAGCGCCTGGGTCACCACCGCGGTGCTGGCGGCCGTTCTGCTCACCTTCGAGGTCAGCCCGGCCGGTGCGACCGTCTTGCTTGCCGGCCAGGCGGTGGCGTTCGCGATCGGCGCGGTGTCGGGCCCCCGGCGCCACCCCTACGGTGTGCTGTTCGCCCGACTGCTGGCGCCGCGGCTGAGTCCGGCCAGCGCGCGCGAGCCGGTGGCTCCGCTGAAATTCGCCCAGCTCGTCGGCCTGGTTTTCGCCCTGATCGGACTCGCCGGTTTCGCCGCCGCCCCGGTGGTGGGAATCATCGCGACGACCGTTGCGCTGGCAGCGGCCTTCCTCAATGCGGCCTTCGGCATCTGTCTGGCCTGTCAGCTTTACCCGCTCGTCGTCCGCCTGCGCCCGACGGCGGCATGACCGCAGCGGCTGCCTCGAATCACCGAAAGGATGCCCGCCATGGCTCGCTCTGACGTCCTGGTCTCCACCGACTGGGCCGAGAGCAATCTCGACGCGCCGGGCACCGTCTTCGTCGAAGTCGATGAAGACACCAGCGTCTACAACACCAACCACATCCCCGGCGCGATCCGACTGGACTGGCGAACGGACCTGCAGGACCCGGTCCGTCGCGACGTGGTCGACGCCGCCGGATTCTCCAAACTGCTCTCCGAACGCGGTGTCGGCAACGACGACACGGTGATCCTCTACGGCGGCAACAACAACTGGTTCGCCGCGTTCGCCTACTGGTACTTCAAGCTCTACGGCCACGAATCGGTCAAACTGCTCGACGGTGGCCGCAAAAAGTGGGAGCTCGAGGGGCGCCCGCTCTCCGGTGAGCAGGTCACCCGTCCGGCCACGTCCTACACGGCCAAGCCGCTGGATGAGTCGCTGCGGGCGCGGCGCGACGAGGTGATCGCCGCGATCAACACCAAGAACCTCATCGACGTGCGCTCCCCGGAGGAGTTCTCCGGCAAGATCCTGGCGCCCGCGCACCTACCCCAGGAGCAGAGCCAGCAGCGCGGCCACATCCCCAGCGCGATCAACGTGCCGTGGAGCCGCACCGCCAATGAAGACGGCACCTTCAAGTCCGACGAGGAGCTGGCCAAGCTGTACGCCGCCGCCGGCTTGGACGGCGAGAAGGAGACCATCGCGTACTGCCGGATCGGTGAGCGCTCCTCACACACCTGGTTCGTGCTGCACGAACTCCTCGGACACCGGAATGTCAAGAACTACGACGGCAGTTGGATGGAATACGGCTCCCTGGTGGGCGCCTCGATCGAATTGGGAAGCTGATATGTGCTCTGGACCGAAACAAGGACTCGTCTTGCCGGCCAACGTCGACCTGGCGAAGGAGACGGTGATCACGGGCCGCGTGGTGGACAGCTCCGGTGCGACCGTCGGGGGCGCTTTCGTGCGACTGCTGGACTCCTCCGACGAATTCACCGCGGAGGTGGTCGCATCGGCGACCGGTGACTTCCGGTTCTTCGCCGCACCGGGCCTGTGGACGGTGCGGGCACTGTCCTCGGCGGGCAACGGTGACGCCGTGGTGTCACCGTCGGGCGCCGGTCTGCACGAGGTCGACATCAAGGTCGCCTGACGACTCGCGATAGACTGCCCCCGTGGTGCTGTTCTTCGAGTTGATGCTGGTGGCGGCTACGGGCCTGATCACCTGGTTCGCGCTGTACACGCTGTATCGGCTGATCACCGACGAGATGTGAGCGCCCCAGACGGTGACGCGCAGGGCGGCGGCGACCGTCCGGCCATCCCGGGTTCCGGTGACCGTGCGATAGCCGCGGCTGCCGAACGGGCCGCCCGGACCGCGGCCCGCAATATCCCGGTCTTCGAGGACCTTCCGGTCAGCGACACGGCCAACCTTCGTGAAGGCGCCGATCTGCACGACGCCCTGTTGGCACTGCTGCCGTTGGTCGGGGTGTGGCGGGGCGAAGGCGTGGGCCACCATGCGCACGGCGACTACCGGTTCGGCCAGCAGATCGTGGTCTCCCACGACGGCGGTGACTACCTGAACTGGGAGGCGCGGTCCTGGCCGCTCGATGATGCCGCCGAGCTCACCGGGCCGGCCCTGCGGGAAACCGGCTTCTGGCGTTTCAACAGTGATCCCGGCGATCCGGAGGAGTCGCAGGCGATCGAGTTGCTGCTGGCGCACTCGAGCGGCTACGTGGAGTTGTTCTACGGGCGCCCGCACGGCCCGGCGTCTTGGGAGTTGGTCACCGACGCGCTGGCGCGCAGCAAATCGGGTGCGCTGATCGGTGGGGCCAAGCGGCTTTACGGGATCGTCGCCGACGGTGACCTGGCCTACGTGGAGGAGCGGGTGGACGCCGACGGCGAACTGGTGCCGCACCTTTCGGCGCGGTTGGCCCGCTTCGTCGGCTGATCGGCCGCGGCGTCAACGGCCGATGGCCTGGTCCACCAGCCCGCTGATCTCTTCGCCGGGCATTCGCGGGTTGAGCACCCGCCCGTCCAGGGTGTTCACCCGCGCAGCCAGGGTGATGCTCGAGACCAGCCAGATATCTTGCGCGGCAACAAGGTCCGCGGCGCGCAGCGGCATGTACTCGCAGCGGTACCCGGCGCCACGCGCCACCTCGAACAGCGCCTCGGCGGTAGTGCCGCGCAGAATCGGCTGCGACGAGGGCGGGGTGATCAACCGTCCTGGTTCCACCAAGATGACGGTGGAGCGCGGGCCTTCCAGAACGAAGCCGTCGGAGCTGACAAAGATCACGTCGTCGGCGCCCTGCCTGGCGGCGTGGCGCAGCGCGGCCATGTTGACCGCGTACGACAGGGTCTTGGCGCCGGCCAGCAGCCACGGCATCGGCTCTCCTTGCGCCGGCACACCGCGGTCCAGGGTCAGCGCCGTCACGCCCGCTTGCCGTGCCGCGATGATGCGAGCCGGCAGCGGGGTGATCATCACGTATGCGGTTGGCTGCGGGTCATTTTGGGAGCCACTTTCCCGGCCGCGACTGTAGATCAGCCGCAGTGCCCCCTCGCCGGCCGTCGTCCACTGCCGCACCGCCGTGTCGATGGCGTCTCGCCACGCGGCCAGATCCGGCGCGGGCAGATCCATCAGCTCCGCCGAACGGGCCAACCGCTGTAGGTGGGCCTCGAGCAGACAGACCGAACCATCGCGCACCAGCAGCGTTTCGAAGACCCCGTCGCCGCGCAACACCGCCAGGTCGTCCGCGTGCAACAACGGGCGGTCCGCGGCCACCGGGCCGCCGCCCACGGTGACGATGGTCACGACGTCATCGGCGGGCATCGACCGGGCATAGACCCTGAGCGTAGCGGCTCCGTAGAGTTGACATGTGCCTGCCGTCCCCGCCCCAGATTCCGGGCCCGACGCCGGTGCGATCTGGCACTACGGCGATCCGTTCGGCGAACAGCGGTGCGCCCAAACCGAAGCCGTCCTGGTGGATCGTTCGCATCGCGCGGCGCTCACCGTGAGCGGCTCGGAGCGCCAGACGTGGCTGCACACGCTGTGCACCCAGCACGTCGCCGAGCTGGCTGACGGCGCCACCACCGAGAACCTGACCCTGGACGGCAAGGGCCGCATCACCAATCACTGGGTGCAGACCGAACTGGGCGGGCGCACCTACCTCGACACCGAGCCGTGGCTGGGCGATCCGCTGACCGAACACCTTCGCAAGATGGTGTTCTGGGCCGACGTGACGATCCAACCGGCAGATCTCGCGGTGCTGTCACTGCTGGGCCCCCGCCTCGCCGACCCCGCGGTGCTCGACGCACTGGGCGTTGCCGCGCCGCCCGGCGAGGCGGCGGTGGCGATCGGAGACGCCGACGGCTTCGTGCGGCGTGGCCCCGGCGAGCACGCGCTGGAGCTGCTGGTGCCGCGCGCCGAGAAGGGCGACTGGCAGCGCCGGCTGGCACGTGCCGGGGTGAAGCCGGCCGGTATCTGGGCCTACGAGGCCGAGCGGGTGGCGGCGCGGCGGCCGCGGCTGGGACTGGACACCGACGAGCGCAGCATCCCGCACGAGCTGAACTGGATCGGCGGTCCCGGCGTCGGCGCGGTGCACCTGGACAAAGGTTGCTACAGCGGGCAGGAGACTGTGGCGCGGGTACACAACCTGGGCAAGCCGCCTCGGATGCTGGTGCTGCTGCATCTGGACGGATCGGTGGACCGGCCGTCGACCGGCGACCCGATCTCTTCCGGTGGGCGCCCGGTGGGCCGGCTGGGCACCGTGGTGGACCACTTCGAGCTGGGCCCGATCGCACTGGCACTGCTCAAGCGCGGGCTGTCGGCCGAGACACCCCTGTCGACCGGGCCGGACGGGCAGGTCAGCGCGGTGATCGATGCCGAATCGATGCCGCCGCCCGATGCGCCGGGCGCGGGACGGGTCGCCGTCGACCGACTGCGCGGCCGGGCCTGATCCCGGAGTTGACGGGCGTCACACCTCACAGGCCTGGTCGGCAGTCGCGCGCGCGGCACGGTAAGCTGTCGGCAGGACAATACACACACTCAGATCGGAGCCGCCTGCTTGTTGGGGCCGCTCCGTTATTGCGCGAGGGGGTCCCCCCATGGGCCGCGGCCGGGCTAAGGCGAAGCAGACCAAGGTTGCTCGTGAGCTCAAATACAGCTCACCGACCACCGATTTCACCCAGCTACAACGTGAGCTGGCTGGGTCTGACAAATCCAACCACGACGGCGACGACTCGTGGAGCGGCGACGACGACTGGCGTCGCTGAGCACTGCGGCGTAGCGCCCGTCGTCAGAATCTCGGGTGCTGCCCGACGAGCTTGGCGCCGGCACCGGCCCTGGCGCTCTTGCCGGCCTTGGCCACTGTGCCGAGCGGCCAGCAGTCGACATGGCGAGCGGTCAGGATCGCAAGCGCCCGGTCGGTGTCTTCCGGTGCGACTATCGCGACCATGCCGACGCCCAGGTTGAACGTCTTCTCCATCTCGGCCCTGCTCACCCGGCCGCGCTGCGCGATCATGCCGAACACCGGCGCGGGCGTCCAGGTGCCCCGATCCACCTCGGCGATCAAGCCGTCCGGGATGACGCGGGCCAGGTTGCCGGCCAGCCCGCCACCGGTGACGTGACAGAAGGTCCGCACCTGCGTCTCGGCGGCCAGCGCCAGGCAGTCTTTGGCGTAGATGCGGGTCGGTTCCAGCAGTTCCTCGCCCAAGGTGCGGCCGAACTCCTCGACATGGCCGGCCAGGTTCATCCGGTCGATGTCGAGCAGCACCGCGCGGGCCAGCGAATAGCCGTTGGAGTGCAGTCCCGAGGAGCCCATCGCGATCAGCACGTCGCCGGGGCGAACCCGGTCCGGTCCCAGCACGTCGTCGGCCTCCACCACACCCACGCCGGTCGCGGAGATGTCGTAGTGATCCGGTTCCATCAGTCCGGGGTGTTCGGCGGTCTCGCCGCCCAGCAGCGCACAGCCGGCCTGCACGCAGCCTTCGGCGATACCGGACACGATCGCGCTGACGCGTTCGGGCACCGTGCGGCCGACAGCGATGTAGTCCTGCAGGAACAGTGGCTCGGCACCGCACACCACCAGGTCGTCGACGACCATCGCGACCAGATCGATGCCGACGGTGTCGTGCTTGTCCATCGCCTGGGCGATCGCCAGCTTGGTCCCCACCCCGTCCGTGGACGACGCCAGCAGCGGCTCGCGGTAATCGTTGCGCAGGGCGAACAGCCCGGCGAACCCGCCGAGCCCGCCCCGCACCTCCGGCCGGGTCGCCCTGGCGGCCAGCGGCTTGAACAGTTCGACAGCCCGGTCACCGGCCTCGATGTCCACACCGGCCGAAGCGTAGGTGACGCCCTGGGCGCTCGAATGTGCTGCGGGATCCGTCATCGCGGTAAGGCTACCGTGCTCGCGCGTGCCGCGGTCACGCCCTGTTGTGTCGGACCTGGTTGAACGGGACGCCGCGATCGGCGGCGTATTCACGAGGCAGGCCCAGGACCCGCTCGGCGATGACGTTGCGGGCCATCTCGTTGCTGCCGCCGCCGAGCGCCACCGTCTGGCGGGACAGGTACCGTTTTCCGACCTTGAGCAACTGCGCGTCGTCGTCGACGACGCCGAGCGGGCCGGCGACCTCGGTGGCGGTGTCGACCTCCAGGAAGGTGACGTCGGAATGGAACAGCCGGATGAGCGAGCCCGCGGCGGGCGGCAGCGCCCCGGTGCGCATGGCACGCCCGACATGGTCGACGAGACAGTCGCGGACCATCCGTCGGGCAAGCACCCGGCCGACCTTGTCCTGGGTCAACGGGTCGTCGGCGGTCCCGGCTTCGGCGGCCAGGGTGAGGAAGTCACCGGCGGCCATCTCGGTGCGTTCGGCGCCGCGGCCGCTGGCGAACTCCGAGCCCTGTCCGACCGCACGCCGCTCATGGAACAACAGTCGGGAGGCGACGTCCCAGCCCTTGTTGACCTCACCGACCACCGCGTCATCACCGAGCCGCAGCCCGTCGAAGAACTCCTCGCAGAACTCGTTGGATCCGTCCACCTGTTCGATGCGCCGCAGTGTGACGCCGGGCGCGTCGATCGGCATGAGGAACATGGTCAGGCCGTCGTGCTTGGGCACCGTCGCGTCCGTGCGGGCCAGCAGCAGCCCGTAATCGGCGGCAAAGGCGCTGGTGCTCCAGGTCTTGGCCCCGCTGATCACCCAGCCGTCGCCGTCGCGGTCGGCGCGGGTGATCAGCCCCGCCAGATCCGACCCGCCACTGGGCTCCGACAGCAGTTGGACGAGCACCTCGTCACCGCGTAGCGCGGCGCTGATGTGCTCGCGCTTCTGCTCCTCACTGCCGGTGTCGAGCAGTGTCGCGCAGCAGATGGTGAAGGTCGGGACGTTGAGGATCAACGGCATCTCGTAGCCGTCGGATTCCACGTCGAAAGCCTTCTGATAGCTGATGTCCAGTCCGAGGCCGCCGTATTCGCGCGGGAAGCAGATCCCGGCGAAGCCACCCTCGTAGAGGCGTCGCTGGAGTTCGCGGGCACGCTGCCAGGCGCCCTCGTCGTCACGCCCGTTGCGCGGCGGCTGCTGCGGGTCCAGCCGCGGCATGTTGTCGGCCAGCCAGGCACGCGCCCGGGCGGCGAACTCTGCCACGCTGAGCTCGGTTGCGGCGGTCTGGCTCATGCGGCGGGCTCCGTGGTGTTCGCGGCGGTGAAGATCGCCCGGTGATGCTCGTCCGGAGTGCCGAGCAGGTTGCTGTACAACGTGATCCTCCGCAGATAGACGTGCAGGTCGTGCTCCCAGGTGACGCCGATACCGCCGTGCAGCTGGATGCACTCCTGGACCAGCAGCCCGGCGTGCTCCCCCAGATAGGATTTGGCGGCGCTGGCCCACATCCCGGCGTCCGGGGCTCGCGCGGCGATCTTGTCGACGGCGCCGGCGGTGATGGCGCGTGCCGCGTGCAACCACATGGTCATGTCGGCAAGCCGGTGTTTGAGCGCCTGGTAGGACGCCAGCGGCCGGCCGAAACTGTAGCGGTCCCGACACCACTCGATGGTCAGGGCCAGCACGGCGTCCAGGATCCCGACGGACTCGGCGCACGCCAGCGCGATGCCGACCTGGGTCTGCCGGTCGATGAGGGCGGCGGTTTGCGCGGCGGTGCCGACGACCGCCTCGGCCTCGACGTCGTCGAACTCGATGCGGGCGTACTGCTTCACCAGGTCGACGCAGTTCTGCGGGCGCACCGTCACCCCCGGGGCGTCGGAACAGATCAGGAACTGTCGCAGCGCGCCGTCGTCGGTGCGGGCCCCGACGAGAATCAGGTCCGCCTGCGCGCCGGCCTCGACCCGGTCCTTGACGCCGTTGAGCCGGTAGCCGGTTCCCCCGGCCTTAGCGGTGGGGGTCGCGGTGGCACTCGGCGCCTGCGGGCGGAAGCCGCGGCCCGGTTCATCCGCGGCCCAGGTGGCCACCTGTTCCCCGGCTACCAGTGCGGCGATGCTCCCGGCGAGGGCGTCGGCGTTGTCGGCGTCGATCAGGCCAGCCAGCACGGTGCTCACCGGGTACAGCGGCCCCGGACCCACCGTGCGCCCGATCGCTTCGGCGATCGCCACCAGGTCGTGCAGACCGCTTTCCGAGACGCTGCCGCCACCGAGCTCCTCGGGCACCAGCAGGCCGGCCCAGCCGAGTTCAGCAGCCCGTTTCCACCACGCCGGGTCATAGGAGCGGCCCTGGGCATGCAACTCGCGTTGCGCGCTGATCGCCGCGGTCTTGTCGAGAAACGCCCGCGCGGTCGCGACGAACAGCTCGCTCTCGGTGGACAACTCGGTCATGTGGTCTCCTCCTGGACGCTAAAGGCCTTGACCGCCAAGCCAAGTAGACCGTATCGCCAACCGTTCTGACACACCGGCTCCAGCCGGATCACCGGATGGGCTCGTCACCGAGCACCGTGGTGCGCAGCATCTCCCGCGGCGAGTCGGGGTCGTACGGGGCGGCGCGGTGCAGCACGCCCCGATTGTCCCAGATGACGGTGTCGCCGACCGACCAGTTGTGGCGGTAGACCTTGTCGGGCACGGTGGCGCGCTCGAGCAGTTCGGTCAGCAGCGCGCGCCCTTCGTCGAGATCCATGCCGACGATGTAGTCGGCGGAGGCGCCCAGCACCAATGACTTTCGGCCGGTGTTGTGTGTCCACACCAGCGGATGGGTGTGGGTGGGCCGGGCCCGCCACCTCGCGAGCTCTTCCGGTGTCGGGTCGGGGGTGACCCGGCGCTGAGAGGCTTCCAGCGAGTGCACCACCCGCAGGGCGCCGAAGCGCTGCTGCTCCTCGTCGGTGAGCAGGTCGTAGGCGCCATAGGAACTGGCGAACTCGGTCTCGCCACCCCGCTCGGCGACCTGCACCGCGGAGAGCACGGTCGCCTTCTGCGGGCACTCGTCGCCCATCGGCGTGCAACCGTCGATGTGCCAGTCGAACGTGGCGCGCAGGTAGCTCGCGGCGGAATTCTTCGCGCTGTTCAGCGTGATCGGGTAGATCCCGGCCACCTCGTGGTGGCCGTCCGAGGAGAAGTCCACGCTGCCCAGCCGCCCGCAGAATGCCACCTGGTCGGTGGGCTCAAGATGCAGATCCCGAAACACCAGGACCCCGTTGTCCTCCAGCGCCTCGAGCACCGCGGCGCTGAGGTGATCGTCGTCGACCAGTCGTTCCGGCTGGACACCGATGACCTCGGCGCCCACCGAGGAGGTGAGTTTGTTGATGGTGAGCAGACTCATCGGCTGCGTCCTTTCGGGCAGGGAACTCCGGCGGTCACGGAACGGGCCAGCCGGTGCGGATCATGACCGCGTCGGCGGCGTCGACGGGGGCGGGCTGGTGCATGACCTCGACCGCCATGGCCACCATGACCAGGGAATAGATCAGGTGCAGCAGGTTGAGCGCATCCTCGGGAAGCTCGTCGAGGGCGAACTTGTCGCAGTAGTCGATCGCCTCCTCCAACCGCGGGAAGAACGCGTCGTAGAACACCCGCAGCTCCGGGATGGTGCTGGCCAGCCGCTGACTGAATCGTTCGGTTTCGGTTGGCAAGCACCAGGTTTCGGCGAACCTCTCCAGCTCGGCGAAGGCGCTCGGCAGCTTCTTGGCGGTCACCGGGGCCCTCCCGCGCCGACGTGGTCGCGCCGGTAGTCGTCCACCCAGTCGTTGACCACCTGGTGCAGGTGCCGGACCAGGATCTCCTGATCGTTGAGCGGGAAGTCGTCGACGATGCCGTACTCCAGCGCGGCTTGGGTGCCGCCGAGCATGCCGGCGTCCTGAAGTGCGAACTCCTTGAGCACCACCGAGGCAACCTCGTGTTCGATGCGTTCACGCACGGTGCGGGCCGGGTGAAAGTAGGTGTGAGCCTCGAACCGGTGGGTGTTGTGCGACGTGGGCCAGTACCGGTAGAGCAGGTACCAGCCGCCGTAGATGAGGATCTCGGTGTTGGGGAAGATCTGGAAGTTGCTGATCCCCCACGGTTCGATGCCGCCCGGGTTCACCCCGGCCGGTATCTCACCGATATCGGGGGTCTCCCAAGGACCGACCAGTCCGCTGCGGGTGGCGCGCTCGATCGGGTACATGTACTCCGGCGGCAGCAACCAGCGGCGCCGCCCGGCGGTGGACACCAACCGGTGCGGCCCGTCGACTTGAAAGTGACCGCAGGTGAAGCCGGCATCGGGCACTCGCACCGCGGCGGGAACCTGCTGCGAGTGCAGCGCCGGCACGTGGTAGTACTCCTGGAACGCGTCGGCGAAGATCTTCCAGTTGCTGTTGTTGTGCGCCACCCAGTCGTAGCGTTCGGTCAGTTTCTCGAACGGGTAGTCGTCGAGACCGGTGATCATCGGCCCGAGGAATTCGCGCAGAACCTGCCGCGGTTCGGCGGCGAAGTTGATGAAGACGAAGCCGTTCCAGATGTCGCAGTGGACTGCGATCAGGTCCGGCTTGGCACCGTCGAATCCGTGGCTGCCGCGGCAGCGCTTGCAGGTGAACTCCTGGCATTGCCCGGCGGTCTCGCGGTCCGGGAAGTCGTCCCAGACCAGCTTCGTGGCGCACCGCGGGCAGACGTTGTGGAATGCGCGAACCCCGCCGTCGGTGCGCACCAGGATGACCGATGCCCGGGCCGCTTCGATCTCCTTGGTGACGTAGCTGCCGTGGTCGGGCGCCTCCTCGACGCGGCCGACGTTGAGCCAGGCTCGTTTGAACACCGCCTCGCGCTCGACCTCGTAGAACTCGGGCGAGGTGGAGTCGGCGAACGAGACCGGGCCGGTGCCGAGCCCATAGTGCTCGGTCCACGAACCCGCTGCGGGCCTACCGGATCGTTGCATCTGAACCTCCCTGATTACCCGGCGAAATACGCTGTGTCACATCACTGATCCGCCGTTGACGCCCAGCACCTGACCGGTGATGAAGCCGGCCTCCTCCGAGCACAGGAACCCGACAGCCGCGGCGATGTCGGCGCCGGTGCCCAGCCGGCCCAGCGGGATGTTGGCGGCGATCTGCTCGTTGGGCGGCAGGTGTCCGGCCGCCTGCGACTGGTGTTGCATGGGCGTCTCGATCCCCGAGGGCGGGATGTTGTTGACCGTGATGCCGTGGCCGGCGTACTCGCGGGCCAGCGACTTGGTCAGGGTGATGACCGCGCCCTTGGACGCCGCGTAGTGGGCCGCGAACGGTGTGCCGCGCTGGGCACTGGACGACGAGATCATCACGATGCGCCCCCAGCCGGCCTCGACCATGTCCGGTAGCGCGGCCTGGCAGCAGTGGAAGGTGCCGGTGAGGTTGACGTCGATGATTCGCGCCCACTCCGGCGGCGTGATGTCGGCGAAGGCGGAGTAGCCGAACACGCCCGCGCTGGTGACCAGTGCGGCGACCGGCCCCAGCTGGCTGCGCACCTTGGCCAGGCCGTCGTCGACGGCGACCCGATCGGTGACGTCGACCCCGACTCCCAGCGCAGTGACCCCCCGGCCGCGAAGGTCGTCGGTAACCCGCTGCGCGGCTTGGTCATCGACATCGAGAACGGCGACGCGATAGCCGCGGCGGCCCAGTTCGTGACAGGTGGCCTCGCCCATGCCGGAGGCTCCGCCGGTGACCACGGCGACCCGCGGCGACACCTCTGTGGTCATTGCATCCCCTTCGGCGCCGATCGGCGAATCACAACTGCGCACTGCATCGTGACGGATATTATCAAGTACTTGTCATTAATCTCAAGTGCCGGGCGCTGCACCGCTGACAACCGGTCAGGGCAGCTTGATCATGGAGACGTACATCGCCACGACCGGCCGATACAGATCGACGTCGTCGAGCCGGCTGGCCAGCACGGCCGAATCACTGGTGGCGACGAGAACCTGGGCCAGCGTCAATGCGGGGATCAGCAGCGTTCCGCCCAGCCGTTCGACACCGGCGACGATGAACTGCGCCAGCTGCTCGACGACCTCGGCCCGCTTGGCGGCGACCCGCTCCCGGGCGTCGGGGTTGCGCAGCAGATACAGCGCGAACTCGTGCCCGAGCGCGGCGTGCTCTGCGCCGCGGTCTTGACTCAGCTGCCGCCACCGCTCGGCGATGTCGTCGAGTTCCCGCGCCCCGATCTGACTCGCGCTCGCCATCACCTCGGCGAAGTTCTCGAAATAGCGCCGCCAGTACCGGTCGCTGACGGCCAGGAAGAGCTCCTCCTTGGCGCCGAAGTGCTTGTAGATGGCGCCCTTGGTGTAGCCGGCGGCCTGGGCGATGTCATCGAGAGTCGCGGTGGTGAAGCCCTTTTCGGCGAACACTTCTTCGGCGGCGTCCAGTAGCAGCGAACGCGTGTGAGCCAGCCGCCGCTCCCGGGTCCACCGCTCCACCATGCCCGAGATCATCCCACAGAATCTGCGATACCTATTGGCAACTCAGATACCGATGAGTATATTTCGGCACACACTGCGTCATCCGGGAAGGGGACCGCAACATGGGTAGCGGCGTGTCGAGCCAGCAGAACGTGTCAGTTGCCGCGCGGCCGGAGTCTGCCGGCAGTCGAGGCGGCGGGGCCATCCGGATCTGGGCGGCCGCCGGCGGCGCGCTGCTGGCGCTGCAGCTGTATGTGTGGGCGCGTTGGATCACCGGCCCGTACTTCGAACGCGTCCCGGTCGGACCGAACGATCCGCCGATGTACATGAAGGTTCCGCTGATGGCCAACGCCATCGTGCTGTGGGTCGGCCTGCCGTTCGCCATCTGGTGGTTCTTCATCCGCCCCTGGCGTCGCGAGCGGCGAATCACGTTGGACGGCATGCTCTTTTTATCGATCGGCCTGATGTTCTTCCAAGACCCGCTGCTCAACTACTTCAACACCTGGTGCACCTACAACACCTGGCTGTTCAACCGGGGCGCCTGGACGTCGCACATCCCCGGGTGGGCGTCACCGGAGGAACCCGGCCGCCAGGTCGCCGAGCCGCTGTTGACGAACCTTCCGGGCTACGCCTACGGGGTGCTGCTGATCACCATCGTCGGATGCGCCGTGATGCGAAAGATCAAGGCGCGCTGGCCCGGCATCAGCAATCTTCGCCTGATCGCCGTGACCTATGCGATCTCGTTCGTCTTCGACTTCGTCATGGAGGGCCTGGTCCTGCTGCCGATCGGCCTGTACACCTACCCCGGCGCCATCCGGTCGGTGTCGATCAATGCCGACACCTACTACCAATGGCCCGTCTACGAGGGACTCATGTGGGGAGCGGTGCAGGCGGCGCTGTGCTGCCTGCGTTACTTCACCGACGATCGCGGCCGCACCGTCGTCGAGCGCGGACTAGATGGCGTCCGCGGCGGATTCGCGCGGCAGCAGTTCACCCGGTTCCTGGCGATCTTCGCCGGGGTGAGCGCGTGCTTCTTCGCCTTCTACATGGGCCCGGCGCAATGGATCGCCCTGCATGCCGATCCGTGGCCGCAAGACCACCAGAAGCGCTCCTACTTCACCGGCGGCATCTGCGGCGACGGGACCGACAAGCCGTGTCCGCATCCGGCCCTGCCGATGCCGTCCAACCGGTCCGGCTACATCAATGTCGACGGCCAACTGGTGATGCCCGACGGGGTTTCGGTGCCCCCGATCGTGCCCTTCGAGCCCGGGAAGTGACAGTGCTGAACAACAGCTCCGCCACATCGGCCGAAAGCCGTACCGGGGCGCCCTTTTACCGGGCGGTCGGCGATGAGATCGAAGTCTTTCGGGCGGCGGCGCGTCGCGGGCTGCCGGTGCTGTTGAAGGGGCCCACGGGATGCGGGAAGACGCGTTTCGTGGAGGCCATGGCCGAGCAGTCGGGTCGCGAGCTGATCACCGTCGCCGGACACGAGGATATGACGTCGGCGGACCTGGTGGGCCGGTTCCTGCTCAAGGGCTCGGAAACGGTCTGGGTCGACGGTCCGCTGACCCGTGCGGTACGCGAAGGCGCCATCTTCTATCTGGACGAGGTGGTGGAGGCGCGCCAGGACACCACCGTGGTCATCCATCCGCTCGCCGATCACCGCCGTGCCCTGCCGGTGGATCGACTCGGCACGACGGTGCCGGCGGCACCCGGGTTTCAGCTGGTGATCTCCTATAACCCCGGGTACCAGAGCGTGCTGAAGAATCTCAAGGAGTCGACCCGGCAACGGTTCGTCGCCATCGAGCTCGGCTTCCCGCCGGCGCAGGCCGAGATCGACATCGTCTCGCACGAAACCGGGGTCGATCCGCAGACGGCGCAGGCGCTGGTGGCACTCGGCAACGCCATCCGGAACCTGGACGGCTCACCGCTGCGCGAGGGCGCCTCCACCAGGATGCTGATCCTGGCCGGCGGCCTGGTCGCCGAAGGCCTCGGCCTGCGCAGCGCAGTCCAGGCCGCCATCGTCCAAATCCTCTCCGACGACACCGACGTCATCCGCGCGCTCGGTGAACTCGCCGACGCCGTTCTTCCCCCGATGTGAGCGCGCCGGGCCCGGCCACGCCCGACCGGTTCAAGTTCATCGCCGGCTACCTCGCGGGCCGGTCGGTCGAGGTTGCGCAGGCGCCCGCGGGCGAGGCCGCACACACCAACGGGCATGCCATCTTCGTGTCGGCGGGCGCATCGGCGGCGACGCAGCGCCGCGAGATCCTGGTCCAGGGCGCGCTGCTGGGCGCCGGGAGCCTGGAACCGCGGCTGGTCAAGGCGCTGCGGGCCCGCCCCTCGGTGGCCCGGCGCTATCTGGCGCTCGAAGGCGACCGGGTACTGAGCGACGTCGCCACCCGGCTGCCGCTGGCGGCGGCACTGCGCTCCGGATCGCCGCCGCGTACCGCGACGGCCGACGAATCGCTGCGGCTGGCCAGAACGCGGGTCAACATCGCAGACCCACCGGAGTGGTTCGGTGTCATCAAACCCGCCCGGCTGTTGCAGTCGGCCGGCACCGCCGGCGCGAAGGCCGCCGATGCCGACCTGCGCTTCGAACTCGATGCCACCGACGCACCGGCGGACGGCGACGATGACGAGGCGGACGCGGGCGAGAGCAAAATCCTCAAGTTGTTCGACAACCCGGTCTTCAATGCGCAAGCCCTCTCCGAGTTTCTGCGAAAACTGCTCGGCGGCTCGCGGTCCGGCGACAGCAACTCCGGCGGTGAACTGCCGGCCCGCGCCCTGCGCCGGACGCGGTCGGCGGGGCCGAATGCCCGCCCGCTGCCCAGCCGGATCCGATTCACCGACGGGAAGGCGGCCGCAACGGCGGGTATCGGCGGAGCCTGGTATCCCGAGTGGGATGTCTTCAGCAACACCTACCGGCCCGACTGGTGCCGCGTCGTCAATTTCCCGCTCACCGCTGCCGCACCCACCTCCGAGGCCGGTGTGGTCCACGATGACGTGCTTCGCCGGCGGCTGTCGCGGGTCGGCTTGGGGCCCATGGTGTTACGGGGTAGGCCCGACGGGGATGAGCTGGACCTCGAGGCGCTCGTCGACGTATTCGTGGACTTGCGCTCCGGCCATTCGCCACCGGAACACGTCTACACCGAACGTCGCAAACTTGCCCGCAATCTCGGCGTTCTGATCTTGCTGGATGCGTCCGGATCGTCGACGGACACGGACCCGGCAGGCCTCGCGGTGCACGACCATCAGCGCCGAGCAGCCGCCACGCTGGCCGTCACGCTCGAGCAGCTCGGCGATCGGGTGGCAGTTTACGGGTTCCGGTCCCAGGGCCGGCACTGTGTTGAGCTGCCGGCGATCAAGACCTTCGGGCAACGTTTCGGTGCCGTCGGCCGAGCCCGGCTCAACCAGCTCCAGCCGTCGGGCTACACCCGGCTCGGCGCCGGCATCCGCGGCGCCGCGCAGATCCTCAAGGCCGAGGCGGGCACCCCTAATCGGCTGTTGCTCGTCTTGTCGGACGGCTTTCCCTACGACGTCGGTTACGAGGGCCGTTACGCCGAGGCCGACGTCAGCAAGGCCATCGAGGAACTCCGCGCAGACGGCCTCGGCTGCCTGTGTCTGACCATCGGCGTCACCGGCGAGGCCGACCGGCCGGTCTTCGGCGCCGCCGGCCATGCCAGCGCCACGACGCTGGCCGAGTTGAGCCCGCGGATGGACGAGCTGTTCTCGGCGGCGCTGGCCGAACTCGCCGCGCCGAAACCCGGGCCCCGACGGTCTCGCTAGTCCGGCTCGACGTGGTCGTCGAACAGGGTATGCCCGGTGCCCTGCTCGACGACGCGGGTCAGCAGCGCCCGCAGCGTCTCCTGTTCCTGCGCGGTCAACACGCCGAACACCTTCTCGTGCGCGGCGATCGCGTCGGCGACCACCGCCGAGGCCACCGAACGCCCTTCATCGGTGAGATAGGCCCGCAGGATTCGGCCGTGTCGCGGATCCTGCTTGCGCTCCACCAGACCGCGCCCCTCGAGTGCGCTCAGCGCCAGCTGTACGCCCTGCGGGGTGATCAGCAGCCGGCGCGCCAACTCCGCGCCGGACAGCCCCGGTTCGCCGGCCAGTTGGCGTAACAACCCGATCTGGGCCGTGCTCACCCCGTAATCGCTGATCGCCTCGTTCACGGTGGTCAACGAGTAGTAGAAGGCCTGCTTGAGCAGCCACAGGGTGTTGCGGTTGAGATCCATGTCCCCACTTCCCTCATCAGCTGCGCTTGAAGACTCGGCCGTCCTTCATGACGAACCGCACGTCGCCGGTGACCGCGATGTCGCGGGTCGGGTCGCCCGGCACCGCGATGATATCGGCGCAGTAGCCCGGCGCCAGCCGGCCGAGTTCGTGCTCGGCGTCGATGAGTTCGGCGCTGGTGGTGGTGGCCGCCCGCAGCGCCTGTACCGGTGACATGCCGCGCTGCACCAGCGCCGCCAGCTCCTTGGCGTTCTGGCCGTGCGGGATGGCCGGCGCGTCGGTGCCGCACGCTATCTTCACGCCCGCGGCGATGGCCTTGGGCAGCATGGCTTTTGCGCGCGGAAACACCTCGGCGGCCTTCTTCCGCAGCTCGGGGGCGATACGGTCGACGGCCATCGCGTCGGTGAGATAGGTGGTGGACACCAGGAAGGTGCCGTGATCGACCATCATCGCGATGGTCTCGTCGCTGGCCAGGAAGCCGTGCTCGATGCAATCGATGCCGGCCCGGATGCAGGCCTGGATGGCGACGTCACCGACGGCGTGGGCGGCCACGCGCACCCCGGCCCGATGGGCCTCGTCGGCGATCGCGGCGAACTCGGCATCGGAGTACTGCTGGGCGCCCGGCGAGGTGCTGTGCGACATGACGCCGCCGGACGCCGAGACCTTGATCAGCTTGGCGCCGTGGCGAATCTGGTACCGCACGCAGGCGATCACGTCGGGTACCCCGTTGGCGATCCCCTCGGCGACCGACAACGGCATGATCCCGGGCGCCAACCGCTGGAAGACCGTCGGATCCAGGTGCCCACCGTAGGGCGTGACGGCATGGCCGGCGGGATAGATGCGCGGGCCGACGTGCCACCCCTGGTCGATGGCGCGCTGAAGCGCGACGTCGAGCAGATAACCACCGGTCTTGACCATCAGGCCGAGGTTCCGCACGGTGGTGAATCCGGCTTCCAGCGTGGTCCGCGCGTTCACCGCCGCCCGCAGGGTGCGATAGACCGGGTCGTCCTGCACGCCGTGCATGGGCGTGGGCAGCCCTTCGGGGCTGCCCGGTCCGCCGATGAGCAGGTTGAGTTCCATGTCCATCAGGCCGGGCAGCAACGTCACGTCACCGAGATCGATGTCCTCGGCGGAGTCAGCGACCGGCGCTTCGGGATTGATCGCCGCGATACGCCCGTCCTCGATGACGATGACGGCCGGCGACCGCAGCACGCCGGCGTCGATGTCGAGCCACCGGGCGGCCCGCAGCACCGTGGTCCCGGACTCGCTCACGGGAACGGCTCGGAGACGCACTCGATGACGGCGGCCCCGGAGTCAGGAACACTTGGCTGCTTCCAGGATTCGGCCGGGAACGCCACCGTGATCATGGAATACAGCAGGTGCATCAGGTTGAGGACATCCTCGGGCAGGTCGTCGAGGCTGAACTTGTCGCAGTAGGCCAGCGCGTCTTCGGCGCGCGCCGTGATGGCGTCGTAGAACGCCTGCATGTCCGCCATCGAACTGGCCATCCGCTTGGCGTAGCGCTCCGGTTCAGAGGCCAGGCACCAGCCGTTGAAGGGTTCGAGGTCGGAGAACTCGCTGGGAAGCATCGCGGTCATGGCAACTCACACCTTCGCGTTCGCGTGCTCGTATTCGGCGATCCATCGGGCGGTTTCGTGGTGGAAGTGCCGGATCAGCACCTCCTGGTCGTTGAGCAGGAAGTGGTCCACCGCTCCGGTGCCGAGCATCGTGTGGGTGGCCTCCAGCGTGCTGGCGTCCTGCAACCCGTACTCCTTGAACGATACGGCCGCGAGTTCCTGGGCGACCCGCTCGCGGGGCGTGCGCGGCTGCGGGAAGTACAGCGTGCCCTCGAAGATGTGCGACTCGTGCGACGTCGGCCAGTAGTGATAGGTCAGGTACCAGCCCTGGCCCCAGAACAGGATGGTGAAGTTGGGGAAGATCTGGAACGAGTCCAGCCCCCAGGGATCGCAGTTGGCCGGGTTGAGGCCGTCGGGAACCGGGCCGATGTCCGGCGGGTCCCACGGGCCGAACAACCCGCTCTGACAGATGTCCTCGATCGGCTTGCGCATCTCGGCCGACATCTCCCAGGCCCGCACCCCCGAGGTGCTCACCAACCGGTGCGGCCCCTCGAGCCGATAGTGCGGCGCTTCGAAACCGGCTTCCTCGGCCGCCACCCTGAAAGCTACGGGTGTCTGGTTCCCGTGTAACACCGGAGCGTGGTAGAACTCCTGGAACGCGTCCAGGAACAGCTTCCAGTTGGAGTTGACTTCCGAACGGTACTGCCAACGCGATGTCATCTTCCCGAACGGGTAACCCTCCAAAGCCGTGACCATCGGGCCGAGGAATTCGCGCAGCGACTGCTCGGGCTCCGCGGCGAAGTTGACGAAGATGAAGCCCTCCCAGACCTCGCAGTGCACGCCGACCAGTCCATAGCGGCTCTTGTCCAGGTCGAAGAACTCCTCTTCCTGCTGCACGTAGGTCAGGTTGCCGTCGAGGTCGTAGCGCCAGCCGTGGTACTTGCAGGTGAACTGGCGGCAGTTCCCGCTGGTCTCCTCCAATGGCATGGTGTCCCACACCAGCTTGTTGCCGCGGTGCCGGCAGACATTGTGGTAGGCCTTGACCTCGTCAGATGTGGTGCGCGCCACGATGATCGAGGTGTTGGCGACCTTGAGTTCCTTGGTGTAGTAGCTGCCCTTGCGCGGAAGTTGTTCCACCCGACCGACATTGAGCCAGGCGCGCTGGAAGATCGCCGCCCGCTCCTTCTCGTAGACCTCGGGGCTGATGGAATCGCGGTAGGACACCGGTTCGGTACCGAGTTCATAGTGCTGGGTCCAACTGCCCTCGGGCGGCTTGGGAAAACGCGCCACAACCACTCCTGTCCTGGCCTGATGATGTCAGGGCCGAGCCTCGATGGCGCCGACGCTATCGAAGTGACCGATCTAGTGTCAAGTAGTTGATACTTATGGCCGGGGCCTCGGCCCGAAGGGCAGCGGATGCCGCGGGAGGTTAGGGCTTACTCAGCGCCGGGTCGGGGTCACTCTCGGCCTGTAATGCGGTGGTGGCCAGCATCTGCTCGACGACGTTCTTGCCCAGCGCGCTGTCACCGGGCAGCTCGATCGGGTAGTTGCCGTCGAAGCAGGCGCTGCACAGTCGCGACTTGGGCTGCTCGGTGGCGGCGATCATGTCCTCCAGCCCGACGTAGCCCAGCGTGTCCGCGCCAATGGTGCGCCGCACCGCCTCGAGCATCTCGGTCTCGTCCTCGACGACGTTGGCGATCAGCTCGGCCGGTGAGGCGAAGTCGATGCCGTAGAAGCACGGCCATTTCACCGGTGGGGACGCAATCCGTACGTGCACCTCGATGGCGCCCGCCTCCCGGAGCATCCGCACCAGTGCCCGCTGGGTGTTACCCCGCACGATCGAATCGTCGACGACGATGAGCCGCTTGCCGCGGATGATCTCGCGCAACGGGTTGAGTTTGAGACGGATGCCGAGCTGGCGGATGGTCTGCGACGGCTGGATGAAGGTCCGCCCGACATAGGCGTTCTTGGTCAGGCCCTGCCCGTAGTCGATGCCGGACTCCTGGGCGTACCCGACCGCGGCCGGGGTGCCTGACTCGGGCACCCCGATGACCAGGTCGGCGTCGATGGGATGCTGGCGGGCCAGCCGGCGGCCGATCTCCACCCGGGTGGCGTGCACCGACCGGCCGCCGATGGTGCTGTCGGGCCGGGCGAGGTAGACGTACTCGAACACGCAGCCCTTGGGGGTGGGGTTGGCGAATCGGGACGAGCGCACCCCGTCGGCGTCGATCGCCAGCAGCTCACCGGGTTCGATGTCTCGAACGAACGAGGCGCCGACGATGTCCAGCGCGGCGGTCTCCGACGCCACCACCCAGCCGCGGTCGAGCCGCCCCAACGACAGCGGGCGCACACCCCACGGGTCGCGGGCCGCGTAGAGGGTGTTCTCGTCCATGAATGTCAGGCAGAAGGCGCCGCGCGCGGTCGGCAGCAGTTCCAGCGCCGCCTGCTCCAAGCTGGTGTCTGCGGAGCCGTGCGCCAGCAGCGCGCCCAGGATGTCGGAGTCGGTGGTGGCCACGCCGGGACCACGGGTGTCGATCAGCCCCAGCCGGCGGGCGCGGCCGGCCAACTCGGTGGTGTTGACCAGGTTGCCGTTGTGGCCCAGCGCCACCCCGGTGCCCGCCGCGGTGTTGCGGAACACCGGCTGCGCGTTCTCCCAGGTGGTGTCACCGGTGGTGGAGTAGCGGCAGTGGCCGATCGCAACGTGGCCGGGCATCGCCGCCAGCGTCTGCTCCTCGAACACCTGGCTGACCAGGCCGAGGTCCTTGAACACCAGCACCTGCGATCCGTCGCCGACGGCGATACCGGCAGCCTCTTGACCGCGGTGCTGCAACGCATACAAGCCGTAATATGTGAGCTTGGCGACGTCTTCGCCCGGAGCCCAAACGCCGAACACGCCGCACTCCTCGCGGGGGGAATTCTCAAGGTCTACAGGCTGCTGGTCCGGCACGTTTTAGCTGCTCCAGGGGGACGGGCCTCAAGTGACGGTCTTCAGTCTACGGTCAACATGCGTCAAGTTTCACCAACGGCAGCCATCCGGCGATCTCGGCGGCCCGCGAGCCGGACAATCGCAGCTTCCCGGCGGCGGTCGCCTCGGCGGTGCTGAGTAGGCCGGCGGCCAGCAACAGCCAGCTTCGCGGGTCGGTCTCGACGACGTTGGGCGGGGTGCCTCGGGTGTGTCGCGGCCCGGCGACGCACTGCACCGCGACAAAGGGCGGCACCCGCAACTCGACGCTGGCGCCCGGGGCCGCCTCGGCCAGGCTGCGGGCGGTCAGGCGGACCGCGGCGGCCAGCGCGGTCCGGTCCGGCGCGGGCAGGGTCTCGTCGCGCAGCCACGCGGCGACCGCCAGCACGGCGGCGCGCGTCTGCGCCGGATCGGCGGCAGCGGGCATGTGCCTCAGGGTATTCGGGTGCCGCGGGGCTCGTCGCAGCCCTACGACACCGGGCCGTCGCTACCGCGGGCCTCGCGCAACGCGGCGCGCACCCGCTCGGTGTCGGCCGGTGTCCAACCCTGCTGCGGCAGCACTGCCATCCAGCCGTCCAGGATGGTGTCGGAGTAGTTGTGGCCGTGCCCGGCCGGCATCGCTTCGCCGTGCGCCAGGTCGGCACTGACCTGCCAGAACGTCACCACCGGGTACCAGCGCATCGACGCGGTGCGGTCCGGGCCGGGAGGCTCGGTGAGCCAATCCGGCCGGGCGAACAGCAGATCCGGCGACCACCACACCACCGGGTCGGAGGCGTGCTGCAAGAACAGCACCCGCGGGCCGTCCCACGGCGGCGTGGCGATCCGGGCGATCTCGGCTGGATACGTGGCCTGCGAGAACCGCACGGTGCGGCCGTTGTCGTAGCGCGGCAGTGTCGCGGTGCTGCCCGGGTCGCGTCGCACCATCAGCGCATGCCACAGCGGGCTGGCCTGCGGGGGCCCCACCCACAGCACCGCATCGAAACCCATCTCGGCGATGTCGGGCAGCCAGTCGAACGCGGCCTGACCGGCCATCGCTCCCAGGCTTTCGCCGTAGAGCACCAGCTTGGGCCGATGGTCGGCCGGCAGGCGTTGCCAGCGCTGCGCGATGGTATGCACCAGCAACCGGCCGGAGTCCATCGATTTGCGCTGGTCGGCCAGGAAGGAGATCCAGCTCGGCAGGTAGGAGTACTGGACGGCGACGATCGCGGTGTCACCGTTGTAGAGCAGCTCCAGCGAGTCCGCGGCAGCCGGATTGACCCAGCCGGTGCCGGTGGTCGGTATCACCACCAGCACCCGGCGGTCGAAGGCCCGGGTGCGTTCCAGTTCGTCGACCAGCAGTTCCATCCGGTCCTGGTCGTCGTCGGCGCTGTGCAGGCCGGCATAGACGCGGATGGGCTCGCGGGCGGGCCGCCCGTTGATCCGGCTCAGCTCCCCCGCGTGTGCACCGCCGGAAACGAAGCTGCGGCCCTGGCTGCCCAGGGTCTCCCAGGGCGCCAACGACGCCGGGCTGCCGGACCGCTCCGGCTGCTGCGGCTGGATCGCCCAGGGTTTGGTGGCGCTGTTCTCGGGCTGGAACACCGCGCTGGCACCGGCGAAGAAGCCGCGGATGAGCACCCCGTTGATCAGGCTGACCAGCAGCACGACGACGATCGCGGTGCCGATGAAAAGCGCGACCTCGCTGTGCAGATGCCATCGCCGGATCAGCGCCCGCGCCAGCAGGCGGCTGGCGTCGATCAGCGTGCGCACCGTCGACACCAGGGCGGCGGCGACACCGCTCGCAACAGCCAGCGTGCGCAGGTAGCCCAGCGTTGCCGGGCCCTCGATGCCCAGCAGTTCGGAAACCTGCCGCTGCCAGCCGGCGGCCGGGATCAGCATGAGCACGCACGCGGTCGGCGCCGCCACCACGACGGCCGCCTTCAGCACGAGCAGCACCCGTTTCGACGGCGGCCACCACCGGGCGCCGCGCAGCACGAACCGGTCGACCGCCGCGCCGATCACCACTCCCAGGCCGTATCCGAAAGCGGCGTTGATGCCACCGATCAGCCCTTGGAACAGCCAATCGCGCGGTAGCAGCGACGGGGTCAGCGACAGACAGAAGAACAGCGCGCCGAACGCCACGCCGACGAACTTCAGCCGCAACAGCCCCCACGCCCACACGAAAAGTGGATGCCTGCCCGGGGGTGCGGCCGTGGTCCCCATGCCGGTACGGCTATCCGAAGATCCCCGGCAGCACCGCCTCCGATGTGCTGCGCAGTTCGGCCAGCGACACGCTGAACTGGCCTTGGACCTCGACCTGCTGCGAGGCCTGGTCCACCACGCCGACGCGGGTCACCGGCAGACCGCGTGCCTCGCACATCGACCGGAACCGACTCTCCTCGGTGCGCGGCACCGCGACCAGCACCCGCCCCGCCGACTCGGAGAACAAGAAAACGAACGGGTCGACAGCCTCGGGCCCCTCGGGAATGAGGATGCGACAACCGGTTTCGCCGGCGATCGCTGATTCGACCACGGCCTGGATCAACCCGCCTTCACTCAGGTCGTGGGCGGCGGAGACCAAGCCGTCGCGCGATGCCGCGCCCAGCACGTCGGCGAGCAACTTCTCCCGCTGCAAGTCGACCTGCGGCGGCAGGCCACCCAGGTGGTCGCCGGTCACCTGCGCCCAGATCGATCCGTCGAACTCGTCGCGGGTGTCACCGAGCAACAGCAACGTCTCGCCCGGCTCGACGCCGAACGCGGTCGGCAGCCGGCGGTTCACATCGTCGATGACGCCGAGCACCCCGACCACCGGGGTGGGGTGGATCGGTGTCGCGCCGGTCTGGTTGTAGAAGCTCACGTTGCCGCCGGTGACCGGAATCCCCAGTGCCGCACAGCCGTCCGCCAGACCGCGCACCGCCTCGGCGAACTGCCACATCACGCCGGGGTCTTCCGGGGACCCGAAGTTGAGGCAATTGGTGACAGCGACCGGCGTGGCGCCGGTGACCGCCACGTTGCGGTAGGCCTCCGCCAGCGCCAGTTGGGCGCCGGCGTAGGGGTCCAGCTTGGTGTAGCGGCCCGAGGCGTCCGTGGAGATGGTGATTCCGCGTCCGGATGCCTCGTCGATGCGCAGCATGCCGCCGTCGGCATGCTCGGCCAGCACGGTGTTGCCGCGCACGTAGCGGTCGTACTGCTCGGTGATGAAGGCGCGGCTGCACAGGTGTGGACTTCCCAGCAGCGCAAGCAGAGTCGCGCGTAGCTGCTCGCCGGAGGCCGGTCGCGGAAGTTTGTCGGAGCGGTCGGCGTTCAGCGCGTCCTGGGTGTCGGGGCGTTGCACCGGGCGGTGGTAGACCGGTCCCTCGTGGGCAACCGTGCGGGGCGGTACGTCGACGACGGTCTGCCCGTGCCAGGTGATCTGCAGCCGGTCGCCGTCGGTGACCTCACCGATCACCGTGGCCAGCACCTCCCACTTGGCGCAGACCGCCATGAAGGCGTCGACGTTCTCCGGGGCCACCACGGCGCACATCCGCTCCTGCGATTCGCTGGAGAGCACCTCGGCGGGGGTCATGTTCGCCGCCCGCAGCGGAACCTTCTCCAGTTCGACCGCCATGCCACCGTCACCGGCCGATGCCAGCTCGGAAGTGGCGCAAGCCAATCCGGCGCCGCCGAGGTCTTGGATGCCGACCACCAGGCCGGCGGCGTAGAGCTCCAGGCAGCACTCGATGAGCACTTTCTCGGTGAACGGGTCCCCGACCTGAACCGACGGGAGTTTCTTTCTGCCGCTGCCGGTTTCGTCGCCACCGAAAGTGTCCGATGCCAGCACCGACACGCCGCCGATGCCGTCCAGCCCGGTGCGCGCCCCAAACAGGATGATCTTGTTGCCGGTGCCCGATGCGAACGCCAGGTGCAGATCTTCCTTCTTGAGCACCCCGACGCAGAGCGCGTTGACCAGGGGGTTGCCGGCGTAGCAGGGGTCGAAGACGGTCTCGCCGCCGATGTTGGGCAGGCCCAGCGAGTTGCCGTAGCCGCCGATGCCGCGCACCACCCCGTCGAGCACGCGGCGGGTGTCGGGGGCGTCGGCGGCGCCGAACCGCAACTGGTCCATCACCGCCACCGGGCGCGCGCCCATCGCCATGATGTCGCGCACGATGCCGCCCACCCCGGTGGCCGCGCCCTGATAGGGCTCCACGTAGGACGGGTGGTTGTGCGACTCGACCTTGAACGTGACCGCCCAGCCGTCGCCGATGTCGACCACACCGGCGTTCTCACCGATCCCGGCCAGCATGGCTTTGCGCATCTCATCGGTGGTGGTCTCGCCAAAGTAGCGCAGGTGCACCTTGGAGGACTTGTAGGAGCAGTGTTCGCTCCACATCACCGAGTACATGGCCAGCTCGGCGTCGGTGGGCCGGCGGCCCAGGATGTCGCGGATGCGCTGGTACTCGTCGTCTTTGAGGCCCAGCTCGGCGAACGGTTGCGGATGGTCGGGGGTAGCGGCGGCGTGTTCGACGGTATCTATGGCAGGCCCGGGCGTCACGGCCACAGTGTAGGGCACCGATTTCGCTCAGTCCGGCGCCAGGAACGCCGCCAGCGCTGCCGCGTAGGCCGCGACGTCGCGCGCGCCCATGAGCTCGCGTGCCGAATGCATGGCCAGTTGCGGTGCGCCCACGTCCACGGTGGGGATACCGGTGCGCGCCGCACTCATCGGGCCGATGGTCGACCCGCACGGCAGGTCAGCGCGATGCTCGTAGCGCTGCAGCGCGACCCCCGCTTGGTCGCAGGCCTGCGCGAACGTCGCTGCGGTGCGGCCGTCGGTGGCGTACCGCAGGTTGGGTTGCACCTTGAGCACCGGTCCGGCGTTCACCGCGATCTGATGGGCCGGCTCGTGCCGGTCGGGGTAGTTGGGGTGGGTGGCGTGCGCCATGTCCGCCGACGCCAGCGTCGAGCCGGCCAGCCGGCGCAGCAGGTCCTCCCGGTCGCCGCCGGCGGCCAAGGTGATGCGCTCCAGGACGGTGAGCAGCAGATCCGATCCGGCGCCGTGATCCGAGGTCGAACCGACCTCCTCATGGTCGAACAGCACCAACACCGGCAGGTAGCGGCTACGCGTGGTGGTGGCCGCGGCGACCAGCGCCGCCAGCCCCGCGTAGCAACTGGCCTGGTTGTCCAGCCGCGGCGCGCTGACGAAGTCGCGGCCCAGCCCGGTCACCGCCGACGGCGCCAGGTCGTGGGTCATCAGGTCGAAGCCCAGCACGTCGCGGGGTTCCACACCGGCGCGTTCCGCCACATAGCCGAGGAAGTCCGGAGACCGCCCATCGCCCCAAACCGCGTTGACGTGGCGCTGCGGATCCAGCTTGACCGCGGCGCGGTCGTCGGCCAGGTGGATGGCCAGTTGCGGCACCCGCAGGATCGGCTCGTCGATGCGGACCAGGTGGTGGGTTCCGTCTCGCAGCGAGAGCCGCCCGCTGACGCCCAGGTCGCGGTCCAGCCAGGAGTTCAACCAGGCGCCGCCGTAGGGCGCCAGCGCCACCAGCTGCCAGCCGGCGACCTCGCGGGCGGGATGCTGCTTGACCCGCAGGTTGGGGCTGTCGGTGTGGGCGCCGACGATCCGGAACGGAGCGGCCGGGTCGGTGGCGCCGGCGGCGTCCCAGGCCATCAGCGAGCCGGCCCGGACGGTGAAGTAGCGCCCGGGGTCCCCGGGCCACCGATCGGTCTCGGCGAGCTCGGTGTAGCCGGCTGCCCGCAGCCGTTCGGCGACGGTCAGACAGGTGTGAAAGGGCGATGGAGAGGCGTCGATGAACTCGCATAACCCGGTCGCGGTGGCCGCCATGGGCTCAAGTCTTTCGCATCCGGACCCGGGCGGGGACGTTAGGGTCGATACCGTGCCGTCCCTTCAGCCAGTCACCACCCCGTTGACCTGTGCGGCCATTTTCCTGGTCGCCACCATCGAAGAGGGCGGTGAGGCCGCGGTACACGAGGCATTGCCGGACCTGGCGGGATTCGCCCGGGCGATCGGCTTCCGCGACCCGACCAAGCGGCTGGCGTTGGTGACTTCGATCGGCTCGGACGCCTGGGACCGGTTGTTCACCGGGGCCCGCCCGGCCGAGCTGCATCCGTTCGTCGAGTTGACCGGTCCCCGGCACACCGCGCCGGGGACGCCGGGCGATCTGCTGTTCCACATCAAGGGCGAGACGATGGACGTCTGCTTCGAGCTGGCGGGACGCATCGTCAAGGCGATCGGCGACGGGATCACGGTGGTCGACGAGGTGCACGGCTTCCGGTTCTTCGACAATCGCGACCTGCTCGGGTTCGTCGACGGCACCGAGAATCCCGTCGGCGACGAGGCGGTCGAGGCCACCGCGGTGGGCGACGAGGATCCCGACTTCGCCGGCGGATCCTATGTGCACATCCAGAAGTACCTGCACGACATGGCCGCCTGGGAGGCGCTGCCGGTCACCGAACAGGAGCGGGTGATCGGCCGCACCAAGGCCGACGACATCGAGTTCGACGACGCGGTGAAGCCCGCCAACTCTCATATCGCGCTGAACGTGATCACCGACGAGGACGGCAACGAACTGGACATCGTGCGGCACAACATGCCGTTCGGCACGGTGGGCTCCGGGGAGTCCGGTACCTACTACATCGCCTATGCGCGCAGTCCGGAGATCACCGAGCAGATGCTACGCAACATGTTCCTGGGCGACCCGCCGGGAAACACCGACCGCATCCTGGATTTCTCCACCGCGATCACCGGTGGACTGTTCTTCACCCCCACCGCCGACTTCCTCGACGATCCGCCGCCGCTTCCGGGCGCGGCGGTCCCGGCCCCCACTGAGTCCGCCACGCCCGTCGAGACCGCCGGCCCCGGCGTTGACGGCTCACTGAATATCGGCAGCCTGAAAGGAATCTCGCAATGAACAACCTGTATCGCGACCTGGCCCCGGTCACCGAAGCGGCTTGGGCTGACATCGAGCAGGAGGCGGCCCGGACCTTCAAGCGGCACATCGCCGGTCGACGCGTCGTGGACCTGAGCGAGCCGGCCGGTCCGACGGCCGCCGCGGTGGGCACCGGCCGGATGACCGGTGTCGACGCCCCGGCCGAGGGTGTGGTCGCGCACCTGCGCGACAGCAAGCCACTGGTGCGCCTGCGGGTTCCGTTCACGCTGTCGCGTGCGGAGATCGACGATGTCGAGCGCGGCTCGCAGGATCCCGACTGGGACCCGGTGAAGGTCGCCGCCAAGAAGCTGGCGTTCGCCGAGGACCGCATCATCTTCGGCGGTTACCCGGCCGCCGCGGTGGAGGGTATCCGCAGTGCGAGCTCGAATGCCGAGTTGAGGTTGCCGGAGGACCCGCGCGACATCCCGGACGTGATCACCCAGGCACTGTCGGCGCTACGGCTGGCCGGGGTGGACGGCCCGTACTCGGTGCTGTTGTCGGCCGACGCCTACACCAAGGTCGCCGAGACGTCCGATCACGGCTATCCGATCCTGGAGCACCTGCGCCGGCTGGTCACCGGCGACATCATCTGGGCACCGGCGATCGACGGCGCGTTCGTGCTGACTACCCGGGGCGGCGACTTCGATCTGCGCCTGGGTACCGACGTGTCGATCGGTTACCTGTCGCACGACGCCGAGAACGTGCAGCTCTACCTGCAGGAGACGCTGACGTTCTTGTGCTACACCGCCGAAGCCGCGGTCGCGCTGACCTGCTAGCACGTTCGCGCGGCTCAGGCCGCCAGCACCGCGTCCAGTGCGGAGTAGAACAACCCCAGCCCATCGTCACTGGGACCGGTCAGGGCTTCGATGGCGTGCTCGGGGTGCGGCATCAGACCGACCACCCGGCCGTTGGCCGAGCTCACCCCGGCGATGTCCCGCAGTGAGCCGTTGATGTTGTCCAAGTAGCGGAACACCACCCGGCCTTCGCCCTCCAGCTCGTCGAGCACCTGCGGGGGGGCGACGTAGCGGCCCTCGCCGGACTTCAGCGGCACCAACAGGTCCGCGTCAGCGTCGAACCGGGAGGTCCAGGCCGTCTGGTTGGAGGCCACCCGCAGCCAGACGTCGCGGCAGACGAAGTGCAGGCCGGCATTGCGGGTCAGCGCACCTGGTAGCAGCCCGGCCTCGCAGAGCACCTGGAAACCGTTGCAGATGCCCAGCACCGGTAGACCCCGCTTGGCGGCGTCGACGACCTCCCCCATCACCGGGGCGAACCGGGCGATGGCGCCGGCGCGCAGGTAGTCACCGTAGGAGAACCCGCCGGGCACCACCACCGCGTCGACCCCCTTCAGGTCGGCGTCGGCGTGCCACAGGCTGACCGGTTCGGCACCGACGAACCGGACGGCGCGTTCGGCGTCGATGTCGTCGAGGGTGCCGGGAAAGGTGATGACGCCGACCCGGATGCTCACGGGGTCTCCCGGCTGATGGTCCAGTCCTCGATCACCGTGTTGGCCAGCAGCGATTCGGCGATCTCGGCGAGTGCGGCATCGTCGATCGAATCGTCGACCTCGAGTTCGAAGCGCTTGCCCTGCCGCACGTCCGACACGCCGGTGTGTCCGAGCCGGGAAAGCGCTCCGGCGATCGCCTGCCCCTGCGGGTCGAGGATCTCGGCTTTGGGCATCACGTGCACAACCACCCGGGCCACGCGCGCTCCCTACTGTCGATGAGGATCGGTCGCGTCAACAATACCGATGCCCATCCGTGGCCCCGGAGCGCACAATCGTAGGCATGCGACTGACCCACTTCGGCCATTCCTGTCTGCTCGCCGATTTCGTCGACACCACGGTGCTGTTCGACCCCGGAACCTTCTCGCACGGCTTTGAGGGCATCACCGGGCTGACGGCCATCCTGATCACCCACCAACACCCCGACCACGTCGACACCCAGCGGCTACCTGCCCTGATCGACGCCAACCCGGAAGCCGCGCTCTACGCCGACCCGCAGACCGCCGCCCAACTCGGATCGCCGTGGCGGCCGGTGCACGTCGGGGATTCCTTCGAGCTCGGCTCGGTGCGGGTGCGCGGTGTGGGCGGGCAGCACGCGGTGATCCATCCCGAGCTGCCGATGATCGACAACATCTCCTATCTGGTCGGTGACGCCGGACACCCGGCCAGGTTGATGCACCCCGGCGACGCGTTGTTCGTGCCCGGCGAACCGGTGGACGTGCTGGCGGCCCCGGCAGCGGCGCCGTGGATGAAGATCGCCGAGGCGGTCGACTATCTGCGCGCGGTGGCGCCGCGCGCCGCGGTGCCGATCCATCAGGGCATCATCGCGACCGACGCCCGTGGCATCTACCACGGCCGGCTCGCCGAGATGGGGCGCACCGACTTTCAGGTGTTGCCGCCCGAGAGTGCCGTGGCCTTTTAACCGGCGGTGCCTTTAGGCGATATCGCCGGCGGCTCCCCGGCCGGCGGCGCGTCCGGAGAAGATGCACCCGCCCAGGAAGGTGCCCTCCAGCGCCCGGTAGCCGTGCACCCCGCCGCCCCCGAAGCCCGCCACCTCGCCGGCCGCGTACAGCCCGTCGATCGGCTGACCGTCGCCGCCGAGCACCCGGGAGTCCAGGTCGGTCTCCAAGCCGCCCAACGTCTTACGGGTCAGAATATGCAGCTTGACCGCGATCAGCGGACCGGCCGCCGGATCGGTCAACCGGTGCGGGGCCACCACCCGGCCCAGCCGGTCACCCAAGTAGGCCCGGGCCCCGCGGATCGCGGTGATCTGACCGTCTTTGGAGAACCGGTTGGCCACCTCACGGTCGCGCGCGGTGACCTCGGCAGCCACCGTCGCGTAGTCCAGCGGCACCACGTCGGGCAGCTCGTTCATGCGCGCGACCAGATCACGCAGCGAATCGGCGCTGACGAAGTCGATCCCGCGGTCGACGAACGCCTGCACCGGCGGCGGCGGCCCCGACCGCGCCCGCGACGCGATCAACTTCCGCAGGCTGCGCCCGGTCAGGTCCGGGTTCTGTTCCTGACCCGACAGCGCGAACTCCTTCTCGATGATCTTCGCGTTGAGGACGAACCAGGTGTAGTCCTGCCCGGAGCGGGCGATGTGCTCCAAGGTGCCCAGGGTGTCGAAGCCGGGATACAGCGGCCCGGGCAGCCGGGCGCCGGCCGCGTCCAGCCACAGCGGCGACGGGCCGGGGATGATCCGGATGCCGTGGCCCTGCCAGATCGGGTCGTAGTTGGTGATGCCCTCGGTGTAGTGCCACATCCGGTCCCGGTTGATCACCCGGCCGCCGGCCGCCTCGGTGATCCCGACCATCCGGCCGTCGACGTGGGCGGGCACGCCGGCCAGCAGTTGTGCGGGGACACGGCCCATCCGCTCCGGCCAGTTCTGCCGCACCAGCTCCAGGTTGCCGCCGATACCGCCGCTGGTCACCAGCACTGCGGCCGCACGGAACTCGAACTGCCCCACCGTGTTCCGTGACGATGCGACACCGCGCGGCGCAGTCGACGGTTCCAGCACACTGCCGCGCACGCCGGTCACCCGGCCGCTTTCGACGATCAGTTCGTCGACCTGGTGGCGGTGTGCGAAGCGGACCCTGGAGCGGCCCCGCAGCCGGCCCGCGAAGATCTCGACCAGCGCCGGCCCGGTCCCCCAGGTGATGTGGAACCGCGGCACCGAGTTGCCGTGCCCGATCGCGCCGTAACCACCCCGCTCGGCCCAGCCGACCAGCGGGAAGACCTTCAGGCCGCGGGCGGTCAGCCAGCTGCGTTTCTCGCCGGCCGCGAAGTCGACGTAGGCGTGCGCCCATTGGCGCGGCCAGTGGTCCTCGGGCCGGTCGAAGCCCGCGGTGCCCAGCCAATCCTGCAGTGCCAGTTCATGGCTGTCGCGCACCCCGAGCCGCCGCTGCTCGGGGCTGTCGACGAAGAACAGGCCACCGAAGGACCAGAATGCCTGCCCGCCCAGATTCGCACTGTTCTCCTGGTCGACGATCAATACCCGCTGGCCGCGCTCCACCAGTTCGCAGGCCGCCACCAGGCCGGCCAGACCCGCCCCGACGATGATCGCGTCGGCGTCCGCCCTATCGCTCATGGCGTTCCAGGGTAACGACTCAGGCGCTCAGCTCCGAGGCCACGTCGGCTACGTCGGCCGCGACCGGCCACCGGTAGGGCACCGGTCGGCAGCCGTAGCCCAGCGCCGTGTCCACCGCGTCCAGCATGGCCGCCACCACGCCGGGTTGGCTCAGCTGTCGAGCACCCACCGAGAGCCGCACCACCCCGCCGCGGCGTGCGACGCGTTCACTGGTCGCCACCACCATCCGGCACCACCAGGGCGCGGTCAGAAAACCGGCCCCGATGCCGACCACCCGGGCCCGCACAGTGCAGTCGAGCACCAGGTCGGTCATGGTGTGCAGTCCGGCAAGAAGACGGAACCCATTGCGCGGCAATGCCAACACGGTTCCCGGCGATACCGTCCAGCCCGGCGCGGCGAACAGCCGGGTGCGCAACCCGAGGTGTTCCAGCACGCGGTCGGCGCCCAGTAGCCGCAGGTTGGCCTCGTGCGCGGGCAGGGTGGCGAACTCGCCGCGACGCTTCTTGGTGGCCGCCTCATCGAAACCGTGCAGCACGATCGCGGCGCCGGCTGTCCGCCGTTGCGTCAGCCAGTCGACGGTGCCCGGGTCACGGTCGAGCCGGTAGTCGGCGCCCAGCCGCGGGGCCACCAGCAGCGACACCGGTACGGCGCGGGTGTCCAATTGCGCGCAGAACGCCTCGGCATCGGCGCGGCTACGTGCACCGATGCCCGAGACGGAGACGATCAACTGGCCGGTCACGCCATCATTGTGGCCGGTGCAGGTGACCGGCCGGTGACGTCGGGGAAGACGTCAGCCGGCGTTACGGGTTCATCCGGCGGCGACGGCTGTGGTTGGCCGGGTCGGTGCTGTTGGCGGCGATCGCCCGCAACCGTGCCAGGTCGCGGGGATGCAGGTTCGGCATCTTGGCAAGCGAGTCCAGCAGCAGGTCGGCCTGCTCACGCAGCGCGGGAAGGTGCTCGGGACGGCCGGCCTCCTCGACATGACCGGCCAGCATCCGCAGCACCCGCAGGATCGCCGCCGCCACCATGGGCTGCGCCGGTGCGACCTGGCGGAGCTGATCGAAGCCGTGCGCGATGTACTCCTTGGCGTTGAGGCCCCAGGGCCGCAGCAGTATCCGCCCTTCCGGGCCGGCTACCGCCACCAGCGGCAACGGCGCCACCAGCAGGCGGCGCAGCAGGCTGCCGACGCGCAGCGTCGCCTCCACCGCGGTGGTGGGGTCGTTGATCGCCGAACTCAGTGCGCGCAAGCCGATGTCGACGAGTTGGCGGAACGCGAAGTCGACGTCTTCCTGCATAGTGCGGCTGTCGCTGACGGCGATCGCCCTGGTCAGCTTCTGCCGCACCCGGTCCGGGTTGTCCGGCGCCGGCCAGATCGTGACCAGCGGCTGGCCCAGGTGGATGTAGGCGCCCACTCGGGTGTCCAACCGGATCTTGGTGTTGGGCGGGATGGCGGCCAGCAGCCGCCGGGTGTCGACCCGGCTGATCCAGCCGTTGCCCGGCGAGGTCAGTCGCAGCGCGTCCCGCGGAGCGTCCATGTCGGTTTCGGGGGCCGGTTGCTCATCGGCTGCGGCGGCCACGACGGCGTCGATCACCATCGAGCCCTCCGCCGCGATCTCCCGCACCACCTGACCGACCTCGAGCCGATGGGCCAGGTGGTCGATGTGGGCGATGATCGTGATCACCGTGACGATCGTCAGCACGACCGCGACCGTCACCGTCACCGGCGGCGCGCGGTGCGGCGAGGATCCGTCCAGATCCGGCAGGCTCAGCACGCAGTACACGAACGTCGCGACCAGCAGGCCGATCACGACCTGGCTGAGCCGATCCCGGATGAACCAGCGCATCACCCGCGGCGACAGCTGCGAACTGGCCAGCTGCAGGCTCACGATGGTCAGCGAGAAGATGACCCCCGCGGTGGTGATCGTCGCGCCGGCGATGGTGGACAGCAGCCAGGTGGCCACACCGCTGTCCATCTTCAGCAGGAAGCGGGGCGACGGGCCGACGTGTCGATCGAGCACGCGGCTGCCGACCGCCAACAACATGCCGCCGAACACGATCAGCAGCGGCAGCAGAAACAGGCTCTCGCGAAACCGGTAAGCCAGCGCCAACGCCCGCACACTCGGGAAGCGCTCCGAGCTGGGACGCATCAGCTTGGCAGGACCGCCTCGATGGCGGCGATCACCTCGGGCGCATCGGGCACCGTGGTGGGCCGGAAGCGATTTGCCACCACCGTCCCCGGAGCGAGCAGAAACTTCTCGAAGTTCCATTGCACGTCGCCGGCGGTGCCATCGGCGTCGGCGGTCTTGGCCAACTCGGCATACAGCGGGTGACGGTCATCGCCGTTGACGTCGGTCTTGGCCAGCAGCGGAAACGTCACCCCGTAGGTGGTCGAGCAGAAGTCCTGGATCTCCTCGGCGGTCCCGGGCTCCTGACCCATGAACTGGTTGCAGGGCACCCCCAGCACCGTCAGACCGCGGTCGGCGTAGTCCCGGGCGAGCTTCTCCAGGGCGCTGTATTGGGGTGTGAGCCCGCATTTGGACGCGACGTTGACGACCAGGACCGCTCGATCGGCGTAGTCGGCCAGGGACGTGGACCGGCCGTCGAGGGTGGTCAGCGGGATATCGGCGAGGCTCATGGCCGCGAGGTTACCCGTTGCCGGTGGCGACTGCGATCAGCTCAGCCCGATCGGCGTTCGGCGGGAACGTCGCAGCCGGCCATGGCCAACAGCCAGGCATAGCAGAACGCGGTTTCCTTCCAGCGTTCGTACCGCCCGGAGATGCCGCCGTGGCCGGCGCTCATCTGGGTTTTCAGCAGTACTTGGCCGGCGTCGGTCTTGTTGTGGCGCAGCGCCGCAACCCACTTGGCCGGCTCGACGTAGAACACCCTGGTGTCGTGCAGTGACGTCATCGCCAGGATGGGCGGGTAGTCCCGGGCCGTGACGTTCTCATACGGCGAATAAGACTTCATGTAGAAGTAGACGTCCTTGTCGTCCAGCGGGTTTCCCCACTCATCCCACTCGGTGACCGTCAGCGGCAGCGACGGGTCCAGGATGGTGGTCAGCGGGTCGACGAACGGAACCTGGGCCACCACGCCGGCGAACATTTCCGGTGCCAGATTGGTGACCGCGCCCATCAACAGTCCGCCCGCACTGCCGCCCATCGCCACCAGGCGCCGCGGTTCGCAGACCCCGGACTCGACCAGGTGGCGTGCCACGGCGACGAAGTCGGTGAAACTGTTCTTCTTCTCCAGCAACTTGCCGTGCTCGTACCAGAGCCGACCCAGCTCGCCGCCGCCGCGGACGTGCGCGACGGCGAAGACCATGCCCCGGTCCAACAGCGACAGTCGGGCGATCGAGAACTGCGGGTCCTCACACATCTCGTAGGCGCCGTAGCCGTAGAGCAGGGTCGGCGCCGGTAGCTCGATGCCGGCCCGGTGCACGACCGAGACCGGGATGCGGGTGCCGTCCTCGCCGTAGGCCCAGTCGCGGTACTCCACATAGTCTTCGCGGCGGTAGTCCCCGAGTACCGGCTGTTCCCGTAGCAGTGTGCGTTCGCCGGTCGCGAGGTCGATGTCGTAGATGCGAACCGGCGTGATGAACGACGTCGCACCCACCCGGAGTTTGGGGCAGTCCCAGTTCGGGTTGGCCGCCAGGCCCGAGGAGGTCAACTCGGTGTCGAATGTGATCTCCTGCGGCGGTGAATAGTCGCCGTCGCTGCTGATCGGCCACAGCTGCAGCCGCGGCAGCCCCTCGGCGCGGTAGCCGACGACGAGGTGGTGCGCGAAGGCGTCCACTCCGTCGAGCCGGACGTCATCGGCTCCGGCGATCAGGGTCTGCTGCGCGGCCGGGTTCCCCGCGTCCGCCACGGGCACCTGCACCAGGGTGAAGTTGACCGCGCCGTCATTGTGCAGGATGAGAAACCGGTCGCGGCCGTCGAGGATCGCATGCTCCACCGAGTACTCGACGCCCTCGCGGCGGGGCAGCACCACGGTGAACTCCGCGTGTGGGTCGGCGGCGTCGGCGTAGTGCACCTCGGAGGTGACCGCCGAGCCGGCGGCGATTAGCACGTAGGCGTCACTGCGGGTGCGCCCCACCGACAGCCAGAACCGCTCGTCATCCTCGTGATAGACCTGCTCGGCGGGTTGACCGGCGCCGATACCGTAGCGCCACACCGTGTCCGGGCGCCAGGCCGCGTCGACCGTGACGTAGTAGACGGTGCGGCTGTCGGTCGCCCAGGTCACCCCCGCGCCGATTCCGGCGATCTCGTCGGGGAACAGTTCGCCGGTGCGAAGATCCTTGAATCGCAGCGTGTATCGCTCGTCGCCGACGACGTCGACGGAGTATGCCAAGATGTTGCCGTCCGGACTGACACCGGCGGCGCCCAGTGCGAAGAAATCGTGCCCCTCGGCTTCGGCGTTCTGGTCTAGCATCAGCTGCTCGCCGGGGATCTCGATGTCCCCGGCGAGTCGAGGTGGATCCCAGTCGTCGGGCGAGCTGACGGGACAGCGGCATTGGACGCCGTATTGCTTACCTTCGAAGGTGCGGGCGTAGTACCACCAGTCGCCGCGCCGGGTCGGCACCGACAGGTCGGTTTCCTTGGTGCGGGCCTTGATCTCGTCGAAGACGCGCTGCTGCAACGGTTCCAGGTGCTCGGTAGCGGCGTCGGTGTAGGCGTTCTCGGCTTCCAGATGAGCGATCACCGTAGGATCGGACTTGTCGCGCAGCCATTCGTAGGGGTCGACGAAAACGTCCCCGTGGTGGGTGCGGGTACTGTCCACCCGCTTGGCCGACGGGGGATCGGGCAGCGTTCGTGAACCGTCGGTCATGCCGCGGGGCCGACCCAGTCATCGAAGGACAGGCCCGAGATCCGTTCGTAGGCCTCGATGTAACGGGCGCGGGTGGCGGCGATGATCTCGTCCGGCAACGGCGGAGGCGGCTCGGTACCGGCCCTATCCCAGCCCGAGCCCGGGCCGGTGAGCCAGTTGCGCACGAACTGCTTGTCGAAGCTTTCCTGTACGACCCCGGCTTGATAGTGGTCGGCCGGCCAGTACCGCGACGAGTCGGGGGTGAACACCTCGTCGGCCAGCAGCAGGTTGCCGTGTTCGTCGACGCCGAACTCGAACTTGGTGTCGGCGATGATGATCCCCTTCGTCAGCGCATGGTCGGCCGCCTGCAGGTAGACCTGCAGGGTGCGGTCGCGCAGCTGGCCGGCCCGCACCGGGCCCACCAGGTCGATCACCCGAGCGAACGAGATGTTCTCGTCGTGTTCGCCGATCTCGGCCTTGGTGGCGGGGGTGAACAGCGGGTTGGCGAACTTGCTGGCCTCCACCAACCCCGGCGGCAGCGGGATGCCGCAGACCGATCCGCTGCGCTGGTAGTCCAGCAGCCCCGAGCCGGTCAGGTAGCCGCGCGCCACACACTCGATCGGCATCATCTGCAGTTCGTGCACCACCAGCGCCCGGCCCAGCACCTCCTCGGGGACGCGCGGATCGTCGGGCGGGCCCGCCAAGTGGTTGGGCGCGTCGACCAGGTCGAAGAAGAAGACGCTCATCGCGGTGAGGATGCGCCCCTTGTCGGGGATCTGGCTGTCGAGGATGTAGTCGAACGCCGAGATCCGGTCGGTGGCGACGAACAGTAGGTGGTGGTCGTCGATCCGGTACAGTTCGCGGACTTTGCCGCTGGCCAGGTGCTGATAGTCGGAGAGCGCGGGACGCGACATTGCGCCAGCCTAACCGGGCGAACATGCGCGACGCGCCGGCGGCGGGCGCGTGGGCACTCCGCAAGGCGGGGGATCCCCGAACCACTGATGGGGCCGCCGCATCAACCTGGCCGAGTGGCCGGTCGTCCACAAACCCGGACAACGACCCAATCATCGCCTACAGTTATTTGTTAGGCTTCTCACACCTGACTCATATTTAAAATCCAGCCGCGAGGGATCGTCCAGCCATGGCTCACGCACACACCGTCTCGGAGAATCGCCGGCCGCCGCGGCTGAGCGGCCGCACCCGACTGGCCGGCGCGGCCGTGGTAGCCGGGGTGTCGTTCGGGTTCGGCCTGGCCCCGGTGAGCGCCCCGACCGCTCACGCCGAGGTCATCGAGGACGCCTTCGACCAGCTGCTGGCCGGGATCGCCGCCGACTGGGGCGACCCGTTTGCGGCGTCGGCCACCAGCTTCGACTTCACCGACTGGTTCCAGCACTCGATCTACCTACCGGTGCACGACGGACTGCAGCAGTGGCTGGACAGCACAGCCGGCCAGCAGGTGGCCGAGTTCCTCAACGGGTTCGGCTCGCATGTGATCGGTGACGGGGCCGCCGGCACCGCAGACAACCCGAATGGCGGCGCGGCCGGTTGGTTGTTCGGCGATGGCGGCGCCGGCTGGGACAGCGACCAGGCCGAGGTCGGCGGCGGAACCGGCGGCGCGGCGGGACTGTTCGGCAACGGAGGCGCCGGCGGCGCGGGCGGTGCCGGGGCTCACGGCGGCGCGGGCGGGGCCGGCGGCTGGCTGCTGGGCAACGGTGGCGCCGGCGGCGACGGTGGCGCCGGCGGTGACGGCGGTGACGGCGGCAACGGCATCGGGCTGTTCGCCGCCGGCGGGCACGGCGGTGACGCCGGCGACGGCGACAGCATCAGGTCCGTTGCCGGGCACCCGGTGCCGGCCCTGGGCGGGGCCGGCGGCAACCCGGGGGTGGCGGGCACCCACGGCGCGGTCGGCGCCTTCGGCACCGCGGGCGGCGGCCCGCCCACCGGAAGCGGTGCCTTCAGCACCGCCGGCACCTGGCTCACCGACGCCGACGGCCGGGTGCTGATCCTGCACGGCGTCAACGAAGTCAACAAGGGTGCGCCGTTCACCCCGGAGGCCAACCACTTCGACGAGCAGCACGCCGCGTACCTGGCCGCCAACGGCGTCAACGCGGTGCGGGTCGGGATCATCTGGGCCGGGGTCGAGCCCAACCCCGGCGAGATCGACTATGGGTACCTGGCGTCGATCAAGGCCACCGTGGACCTGCTCGCCAAGCACGGCATCGTCAGCGTCCTCGACATGCACCAGGATCTGTACAGCGACACCATCACCGGCATCGGTGACGGGGCGCCGGAGTGGGCAGTGCAGACCGGCGATGCGCTCAACATCAACTTCGGCTGGCCGTGGAACTATCCGCTCAACTTCGCGGTGAACCACGCCTGGGACGCGTTCTGGACCAACTCCGCAGCACCGGACGGGATCGGCCTGCAGAACCACTACGCCGCGATGTTCCAAGCTGTCGCCGGCTACTTCAACGGCAACCCGAATGTCGCCGGCTACGAGATCATGAACGAGCCCTGGCCGGGCTCAGGCTATCTGTCGACCGCGTTCGGCAACCCGTTCTTCGACACCCAACAGCTGTCGCCGTTCTACGACCAGGTGACCGCGGCGATCCGGTCGGTCGACCCGACCACCCCGATACTCTTCGAACCCAACACGCTGTTCGGCAACCTGCCGGTGCCCACCCACGTGACCCCGCCGGACGATGACAACCTCATCTTCGCGTTCCACAGCTACTGCCCGTGGTTCGAGGTCCTGGGCACCGACATCGGTTGCTCGGCCTACGAGGGCTTCATCATGGATCAGGCCGCCGCCTACACCCAGACCCACGGCCTGCCGGGGATGCTCACCGAGTTCGGCAACACCACCGTTCCCGGCGTCATCAGCAACGCGACCGGCGCCGCCGACAAGCACGGATTCGGCTGGCTGTTCTGGGATTACAACAACGTGCTGGTCGGTGACATGGCGCAGCCGCCGACCGGGGACAACGTGGCGACCGACGCGATGCTCACCCTGGCCGCGCCTTACCCGCAGGCGGTGTCGGGCATCCCGGGCACCTGGTCGTTCACCGAAGGCACCTTCGCGTTCAGCTACTCCACCGCAATGGCCGACGGCTCCGGCCAGTTCGCCGCCGGCGCGCACACCGACATCTCAGTGCCGACCAGCATCTACCCGGACGGCTACCAGGTGGTGGTCACCGGCGGCGAGGTCGCCTCGGAGCCGAACGCCCCGGTGCTGGTGATCGCCTCCGACGCCGGCGCTTCCGTCGTCACGGTGACGGTGACGCCCAACAGCTGAGCCGCACCACCGCACCAGACGGCATCAACTGTGCTGGGATCAACGACATGACGTCACGGTTGCTGCCCTACGCCACCTCCCCCGGCCGCCTGCTGGCTCAGTTGTTCAGCGACGCCATCGTCGCGGTCTGGACCTTCCTGTGGGTGCTGGTCGCGCTGGCCGTGCACGGGGCCGTCGCCACCATCGCCGGGGTCGGACGGCAGTTCGAGCAAGGCGCCAACGGGGTGGCCGAGAGCCTGGCCTCGGCCGGGCACAGCGCGGATCGCATTCCGCTGGTGGGCGATGCGGTGAGCAAGCCACTGACCGCGGCCGGCGAGGCGGCAGTCGACATCGCCGGCGCCGGCCACAACCTGAACACCACCGCCGGCTGGCTGGCCTACCTGCTGGCGATCGCGGTGGCGGCGCCACCGATCCTGGCGGTCGCGATGCCGTGGCTGGCGTTGCGGCTGCGATTCTTCCTGCGCAAACGGGCGGTGCTGGCGCTGGCCGCCACGCCGGCCGGCCTGCAGTTGCTGGCACTGCGCGCGCTGGCGAACCGGCCGCACCGCGCGCTGACCGCGGTCAGTCCCGACCCGGTCGGCGCATGGCGGCATCAAGACCTCCCCGTGATCGCCGAACTCGCCGCCGTCGAGCTACGGTCTGCCGGGCTGGCGCGACATCCCCGATCCCTGAGCGCGGCGAGTTAGGCTGCGGTCGTGAACCTCGAGAAGGTGGTTTTCGGTTTCTTTGTGTTGCTAGCGGCGACATTGAATTTCGGGTTCTTCGTCGGCGACATCGGCGACCCGCTCATCCACAATCCGTGGGAACTCTTCCTCGCCCTCATCGTCGCCTTCATCACCTCGATCCTGAAGTTCGGTGACCGCACCCAGCTCGGAGCGGTCCATCTGGCGACGAGCCTGGTCGCGCTGCTGCAGCTCGCCGGCGCAGCGACGATGTGGGTTTACTACACCCAGGTGTCCAGCTACGGGCTGGACGCACATGCCATCGCCAGCGTGGTGTCGCTGTCCGGCGGGGCGCTGTTGGCCAACATCGTGTCGGTCACGCTGCTGGTGGTCGAAACGGCGTCCTTCAGACGTCGATAGCAGATGCCCAACTCCCTGCACCTCTTGGCGTTCTGGACCCGGCGACCGAACAAGCCGCGGCCCAAGCCGATCCGAGTCCCGACGACGGTCGAGACCACCGAGGTCATCTTCTTGTTCATGCGGCGGATGCGCGCACCGTTCATTGTCGTCATCGCCATGTTCAGCGTCTGCACCACCGGCTTGATGCTGATGCCCGGTGTCGATGCGCAGGGCAATCCCTACCGGCTGACCGTCTTCGATGCGTTCTACCAGATGACGATCACGTTGACGACGGTCGGCTACAGCGAGGTGCCTCACGCCTTCAGCTACCCGCAGCGGATGTGGCTGTCGATGTCGATCTACCTGGTCGTGATCAGCTGGGCCTTCGCCATCGGCGTCTTCTTCTCCGTCATCAACGACACCGCCTTTCAGGACGCCATCGCCGCGCAGCGGTTTCGCCGGCAAGTCCGCCGGATGGTCGAGCCCTTCGTCATCATCGCCGGCTACGGCCAGGCCGGCCGGGCCGTCGGCGCCGAACTCGACGAACACGGGCGCCGGTTCGTCGTCATCGACAAACAGGAATCCAGAGTCGCATCGGTGACATCGGGGCAACTCAGTTCCGACGTCCCGGCGATCGAGGGAGATTGCGCCAGCCCGCCCGTGCTCGGCGTGGCCGGCCTCGCTCACCGCGACTGCGAGGGCGTCCTGGCGTTGACGAACGATGACGACGCAAACCTCGCGGTGGTGATGACCGTGGCGCTGCTGCGGCCTGAAGTGCCCGTGTTCACCCGCTGCAGCGACCCGAAGATCCAGGCCCGTATCGAGCGCTTCGCTCCGGCGGGAATCATCAACCCCGCTGACCGGTTCGGTGACTACCTCGCGCTGTCCATTCATCGCCCGGTCAATCACCAGCTGCTTCGCTGGCTGATGGACAACGAAGAAGACCAGCTGCCGCCATTGCGGCGGGGACTGGCCACCGGCCGCTGGGTGGTCTGCGCCGACCCCGAGTTCGGTGACGAACTGGTACGTGATCTCACCGCCAGCGGGCTGGCCGTAGACCTCGTCGACCCCGCCGAGGATGAACTCGACGTCGCCGATGCCGTCGGATTCATCGCCGGGACGAATAGCGACACCACGAACATCGCCGTAGCAGAGCAGGCAAGGTTGGCCAACGCGGACGTCTATCTGGTGGTCCGCCAACAGACCAACGCCAAGAAAGCCCTGCTCGACGCGTTGCAGATCGACTCGGTTTACATCGCGCCCGAGCTCGTTGCCCGCGAGGTCCTGGCCCGAACCCTCACACCGGTGTTCTGGAGCTTTGTTGAACACGCCTTCGGGCGCGATGAAGCTTGGGCCACCAGGGTGCGCGACCACCTGCAGGAGACCTGCGGGCGGCGCACGCCCAGTCGTGATGTCATCGTGTTGTCGGCCGAGCAGGCTCCAGCGATCGCGGACTGGTTGCGACGTGGGGAGACGCTGACGTTGGGCGATCTCATCCGCCGGCCCGACGACCGGGAGGTGCGGTTGCCGCTGGCCGCGTTGGTGCTGATGCGAGACGGTGCGCCGACGTTCATGCCGGACCCGGACACCACACTGGCGCTCGACGACCAGGTGCTGCTCGTCGGCAAGCCCGAGGGGCTGTCCCAGGTGCGCGAGGTGTGCAACTACCCTGCCACGGTGGAGTACCTGGCTACCGGCCGCGACGTGCCCTTGACGTGGGTATGGGCCAGGCTGACCGCGCGGATGCGCCGCCGCGCCGATGCAGCGCGGCCGCACTGAGGGCTCGCGCGCGCAGCAACCCGGCGACTGCCACGATCAGCCAGGCGGTCAACGCGTTCCAGTAGAACACCAGCGACAGGGTCTGCAGTGCGGGCATCCGCAGTTCGGTGGCCATCGCCCCGGTGGCCACCGAGTACATCCCCAATGGGAATACCAGCGCCCACCACGCGCCGGTCAATTTGAGGACCGCCGGGCGCCGGTTGATCCGGTGCAACACGAAGTAGACCAGCGGAGGGATCCATAGGCTGGCCGCTACCCAGGTCACGGCGGTGACGGCCCGTACGGCCCCGGCCGGCCAGCCCACCGCCACGCCGTAGATGGTGTGACCGGCAAGGGTGGCGATCGCCAACGCCCCCATCAGAATCCAGTCGTCCGGTTCGAGGCCGTCCCGGTCTTTGCGCTCGTGGACGGCGCGCCACAGGATCAGCCAGGTCATCGCGATGTAGATCGCGATCGCGAGCAGCCAGACCGCCATGGCCACCGCCGTCCAGCCGCGATCACCGGTGTGCCGGGCGACCTGAGCGGCCAGAATCGCCAGCCCCGATGTTCCGACGCTGGCCAGTTCCCCGGCGCCGTGGGCACTGCCACGCAGCGCGACCCGACCACCGGCAGCCAGGTTGCGGCACGTCAAGATCAGCAACACCAGCCACGCCGTCAGCGCAATCGCGCCCAGCAGCCGCACCACCACCGGGTGGGCGACCAGCCGCGAATCCAGCACCGCGCACGCGGCGACGAACGTGAACAACCGCAGCGTCACGTCGGGGTCGCGTAGGTCCCAGCGGGTGACGGCGCGCGTTGCGGCTGCCCCCAACACCACCAGCAGGCCGGTTGCCAGTACCCCCAAAGTGTCTGAAAGCCACGAATATTGATGATTGCGGGCGGCAATCGACAAGATGCCGGTGGCCATCACCGCCGCGAAGGCGTCCGGTGCCGGCCACCGCGTCACGCTCATGCGCGGTTAGAGAATCGCGCCTGGAACGTAGCCGGCCGCCGACGGATACCGCTCGACCAGCGCGGTGACCTCCGCCATCATCTGGTCGACCTGGTCGGCAGCCGCACCGGTGAACGCCTGCCGGTCGGCGATCGCCACATCGAGGGCGGCGCGGTCCAGCGGCAGCCGCTCGTCGGCGGCCAGCCGGTCCAGCAGGTCGGGTTCGGCGCCGCGTTCGCGCATCGCCAGGGCGACGGCCACCGCGTGCTCCTTGATGACCTCGTGGGCAGCTTCTCGACCCATCCCGGCGCGCACCGCGGCGATCAGCACCTTGGTAGTGGCCAGGAACGGTAGGTAGCGGTCCAGTTCGCGGGTGATCACCGCCGGGTAGGCGCCGAATTCGTCGAGCACGGTCAGGAACGTCTCGGTCTGTCCGTCGATGGCGAAGAACGCATCCGGTAGCGCGACTCGGCGCACCACCGAACAGAACACGTCGCCCTCGTTCCACTGTGCGCCGGCCAGTTCGGCGGCCATCGACGCGTAGCCGCGCAGCACCACCTGTAATCCGTTGACCCGCTCGCAGCTTCGGGTGTTCATCTTGTGGGGCATCGCCGACGAGCCCACCTGGCCGGGCGCGAAACCCTCGGTGACCAGTTCGTGACCGGCCATCAGCCGGATGGTGTGGGCCAGCGACGACGGCCCGGCGCCCAGTTGCACCAGCGCGGACACCACATCGTGGTCCAGCGATCGGGGATAGACCTGGCCGACACTGGTCAAAACCGTGGAGAATCCCAGGAATTCGGCGACTCGGCGCTCCAGTTCGGCGAGCTTGGCGGTGTCGCCGTCGAACAAGTCGAGCATGTCCTGGGCGGTGCCCATCGGGCCTTTGATACCGCGCAGCGGGTAACGGCCGATCAGCTCTTCCAGCCGCTGCAACGCGATCAGCGTCTCCTGGGCGGCCGAGGCGAACCGCTTTCCCAGCGTGGTGGCCTGGGCGGCGACGTTGTGGCTGCGCCCGGCCATCACCAGCTCGCGGTAGGCCACCGCGTGGCTGACCAGCCGGGCGACCGCCGCCAGGCCGTGGCTGAACACCAGCTCCAAGGATTGGCGGATCTGCAGCTGTTCGACGTTCTCGGTCAGGTCGCGGCTGGTCATGCCCTTGTGGACGTGCTCATGGCCGGCCAGCGTGTTGAACTCCTCGATGCGCGCCTTGACGTCGTGGCGGGTGATTCGCTCGCGGGCGGCGATCGACTCGAGGTCGACATTCTCGAGCACGGCCTCGTAGTCGGCGATCGCTTTCTCGGGTACCGGCACGCCGAGCTCGGCCTGCGCCCGCAGCACCGCCAGCCACAGTCGGCGTTCGGCGACGATCTTGGCCCGCGGCGACCAGATGTCGGTCATCGCGGCGCTGGCGTAGCGGGTGGCCAGCACGTTGGGGATGCTCACGAGCAGCTAGCTTACGGCCCCCTACAGCGCGTGCAGGATGTCCTCGACCCGATCCTTGGCGTCCCCGAAGAGCATCGCGGAGTTCTGTCGGAAGAACAGCGGGTTCTGCACGCCGGCATAGCCCGATGCCATCGAGCGCTTGAAGACGATCACGTTGTCGGCCTCCCACACGGTCAGCACCGGCATGCCGGCGATCGGGCTGCCCGGATCCTCGGCGGCGGCCGGGTTGACGGTGTCGTTGGCGCCGATCACCAGCACCACCGAGGTGTCGTCGAAGTCGTCGTTGATCTCGTCCATCTCCAGGACGATGTCGTAGGGCACCTTGGCCTCGGCCAGCAGCACGTTCATGTGCCCCGGGAGCCGGCCGGCGACGGGGTGGATGCCGAAGCGCACGTTGACCCCGCGCTCGCGCAGTTTGCGGGTCAGTTCGGCGACGCCGTACTGGGCCTGCGCGACGGCCATGCCGTAGCCCGGGGTGATGACCACCGACTCGGCGCCGGCCAACAGTTCGGCCACCCCTTCGGCGGTGATCTCACGGTGCTCGCCGTAATCGGTGTCATCCGACGGGCCGGCCTCGATGCCGAAGCCGCCGGCGATCACCGAGATGAACGACCGGTTCATCGCCTTGCACATGATGTAGGACAGGTAGGCACCCGAGGAGCCGACCAGCGCACCGGTGATGATCAGCAGGTCGTTGGAGAGCAGGAAGCCCGATGCCGCAGCCGCCCAGCCGGAGTAGCTGTTGAGCATCGAGACCACGACCGGCATGTCGCCACCGCCGATGGAGGCGACCAGGTGCCAGCCCAGCGCCAGCGCCAGCACGGTGACCACGATCAGCAGCCACAGCTGCGGCTCGTTGACGAACCACACCGTCAGCGCGAAGAACGCCACCAGGGCGCCGACGTTGAGAAAGTTCTTGCCGGGCAGCATCAACGGGTTGGACTTCATCCGCGCCGACAGCTTGAGGTTGGCCACGATGGAGCCGGTGAAGGTGACCGCACCGATGAACACGCCGATGAACACCTCGGCGGAGTGGATGCCCAGCAACCCCGAGGCCGCCAACTCCTGGGCGTCGGCCCCCTGCATGTCGGCTTCGATGTGCAGGTAACCGTTCCAGCCGACCAGCACGGCGGCCAGACCGACGAACGAGTGCAGCAGCGCGATCAGCTCGGGCATGCCGGTCATCTCGACGACCTTGGCCCGCCACAGCCCGATCGCCGCGCCCACCACGGTCGCCCCGATCAGCAGCGCCAGGCCGACCGGCTGGATGCAGCGGTTGACCGCCAAGGCGATCGTCGCGGCCAGCGCCACCGTCATGCCGAGGATGCCGAAGCTGTTGCCGACCTTGGACGTTTCATGCTTACTCAGCCCGGCCAGCGCCAGGATGAACAACAGCGCCGCGACGATGTATGCCGCCGAGGCGGCGGTGTCGATCGAGAACATAGGGGTCTACTCCAAATCGGGGTGCGCAGCGCCTAGCTGCGGGAGAACATGGCCAGCATGCGGCGGGTCACCGCGAAACCGCCGAAGACGTTGATGCTGGCCAGCAGGATCGCCGCGGTCGCCAGTGCCGTGATGGCCGGATCGCCGTGCCCGATCTGCAGCAGCGCACCGACGACGATGATGCCCGAGATGGCGTTGGTCACCGACATCAGCGGCGTGTGCAGCGCGTGGTGCACATGCCCGATCACGTAATAACCGATCACGATCGCCAGCGCGAAGACCGTCAGGTGCACCTGCAGCGCCGCCGGCGCCAGCGCCACCAGCGCGAACAGCACCGCCGCCGCGGCTACCACCAGACCCAGCCGCCGACCGGCCGTCATCGGCGCCTTCGACTCCTGTTTGACCACCGGGGCTGCTTCAGTGGCCTTGGCGGGGGCGGCCGAGACCTGTACCGGCGGCGGCGGCCAGGTCGACTCGCCGTCACGCACCACGGTCATCGACCGCTGCACCACGTCGTCGAAGTCCAGCACCAGCTGGCCGTCCTTGCCCGGCGTCATCAACTTCACCAGGTTGACCAGGTTGGTGCCGTAGAGCTGCGACGCCTGCGCGGGCAGCCGGCCGGCCAGATCGGTGTAGCCGATGATCGTCACCCCGTTGTCGGTGACGACGGCCTGGTCGGCCACCGTGCCCTCGACGTTGCCGCCATTGGCTGCGGCCATATCCACGATCACGCTGCCCGGGCTCATCGAGGCGACCATGTCGGCGGTGATGATCCGCGGTGCCGGCTTACCGGGGATGAGCGCGGTGGTGATGATGATGTCGACGTCTTTGCACTGCTCGGCGTAGAGCTCGGCCTCGCGGGCCTTGTAGGAGTCGCCCATCTCTTTGGCGTAGCCGGTTGCCGAGACCTCAGCCTCGGGATCTTCGATCGACAGATACTCGCCGCCTAGGGATTTCACCTGATCGGCGACCTCCGGCCGCGGGTCGGTGGCCCGCACGATCGCTCCCAGGCTGCCGGCTGCGCCGATCGCGGCCAGGCCGGCGACGCCGGCGCCCACCACCAGCACCTTGGCCGGTGGCACCTTTCCGGCGGCGGTCACCTGGCCGGTGAAGAAGCGGCCGAACACGTGGGCGGCCTCCACCACGGCGCGGTAGCCGGCGATGTTGGCCATTGAGCTCAGCACGTCCAGCGACTGCGCGCGCGAGATCCGGGGTACCGCGTCCATCGACAGTGCCGTGATCGGCCGACGGGCCAGATCCTCCACCCGATCCGGGTTCAGTGCCGGTGCCAGCAGGCTGACCAGTGTCGCGCCCGGCTTCATGGCGTCGAGCTGCTCGGTCGCTGGGGCATTGACGCCGAAGACGATGTCAGCGGCGCGGGCGTCGCCGATCGTGGCGCCGGCTTCGACGTAGGCGGCGTCGGTGAACGACGACGCCTCTCCCGCACCGGCGTCCACCACCACCTCGTAGCCGAGCTTGATCAGCTGGGCGACCGTGGTTGGCGTCGCCGACACGCGCGTCTCACCGGGCTGCGCCTCGGATAGGACACCGATATTCATGACGTAGCTCTCCGCATTCGCTTCTCGTAGGCGTTTCTGGGCGTCTTGGCACCCCCCGGTTACCCGCCAGTAGCAAAGTAGCGACAAAGGGGTCGAGGCAGCATACCGTGTGAGCTTCTCAGGCTGACACGGCGCGCTGGTCCAGCGGCGCGAGCAGGTCGATGACGTCGATCACCGCCGCCCGGGCAACGGCCCGCGGTCCCTGGCGGTCGTCAACCAGGGCCGCCATCACCGCCCCATCGACCATGCAGACCAGCGCATGCGCCATCTCGACCCGGGCGATCCGCCCGGAACGCTCGACGGCTTCGGCGACGGCATCGGACCGTTGGTGCAGGATGCGGCGCTGGATTTCGCGGAGGGCAGGCTGCCGGGCACAGACGATGGACCGCTCATATCGCGAGATGAGCTGTTCGCTGACCTGCGAGCCGTGCTCCTCACCCACCAGCAGATCCACCAGCATGTCGGCCGTCGTTTCGGCGCTGCGCCGGCGCCGGGACAGGCCGGCGATGCGGGCCCGCAGCTGAGCGACCTCCAACATTCCGATGTGTTCCACCGCGCTGGCGATCAGGTCCTCCAGCGACGAGAAGTAATAGGTGGTCGACGCCAGCGGCAGGCCGGCCCGCTGCGCCACCGCGCGGTGTCGCACCGCTTCGAACCCACCCTCACGCAGTAGCTCGGCGGCGGCACTGATCAGCGCATACCGTCGGCGTTCGCCCTTGGGCGTGACCGCTGTCATCACGCCTAGAGATGCTGCCAGCAGAGCTATCGCCGCATCATGGGTTTGCGTCTTTTCGGACAAACCGTGCTCCGCTGGCATGATGGCCGCCATGCCCGGGTTGAGCCGACGAGCGGCGTTGCGACTCGGGGCCACCGTGGGCGCGGCGGGCGCGTTGGGCGTGAGTTCGTTGGTCGGCGTCCGGCCCGCGCGGGCCACCCCGACGCTGCCCACCATGACGACCGGCTCGTTCGCCTCGGCCGCGCGCGGCGGGATCTCGACCAATTGGGCGATCGCCAGGCCCCCGGGACAGACCGAGTCACTGCGCCCGCTGATCGCATTGCACGGCAAAGGCAGCGACGCGGCGACGGTGATGGCCGGCGGAGTGGAACAGGGCCTGGCCGAGGCGGTCGCCGCCGGCCTGCCCCCGTTCGCGGTGGTGGCCGTCGACGGCGGCGGCAGTTACTGGCACCGGCGCACCTCCGGGGAGGACTCCGGCGCGATGGTGACCGACGAGTTGCTGCCGCTGCTGGCAGACCAGGGGCTGGACACTTCCCGGGTGGCGTTCATCGGCTGGTCGATGGGTGGCTACGGCGCGCTGCTGCTCGGGGGCCGGCTCGGTCCGCGCCGAACCGCGGCGATCTGCGCGGTGAGCCCTGCGCTGTGGCTGTCGCCCGGTGCGGCGGCGCCGGGCGCGTTCGACGGCGCGGCGGACTTCACGGCGAACTCCGTCTTCGGGATGCCGGCCCTGGGATCGATCCCGATCCGGGTGGATTGCGGTGACTCCGACCCCTTTTACTCGGCGACCCGGGCTTTCATCGACCAGCTGCCCAATCCCCCCGCCGGCGGCTTCTCCCCCGGCGGGCATGACGGGTCCTACTGGAGCTCGCAGCTCCCGGCCGAGTTGACCTGGGCCGCCCCGCTTCTAACTGCTTAGCCAATTTTTCAGCCCCAACCTGGGTTAGCGACGCCGACGCCTCCTCGGAACCCGCCGCACTCAGCAGCGGTGACACGCTGGGAACGGTCAGCCTCGGTGAGAACATGTCGAACATTCTCGGGATCGAGACCACCCAGTTCACCGTTACCTCGGTCGATGCCGCATCGGGTCTCACCGATGCGCAACTCGCGGACCCGCCGACGCTGGGCACGGTCTACAGCGTGACCGACCTCGGATGGTTCACGAACGTCTACGAGGCGATCCCGAACGCCGACGGGACGTCAGCGGTCGCATCGGCTTGAAATCCGCTGGCGTTCTTGGGTTTCTGAGCTAGGCCGCTGATCGGACCCGGCAGAATCCGGTCAGCCGACTGCGGTTACTGGCAGAGCTTGCCCAATGCCGCGATGCGCGCGTCAAGATCGCGCCCCAGCTGCTCCCGTTCTGAATTCGGTTGCCCGACAAGGTAACTGAGGTTCAGATGCTCGAGCTCGCCGGCCATCGCGCGGGCCGCTTCCGCAATATCCTGTGAAACGGCGGCCTTCTCTTCAACGCGACCCCGCAGGTATGCGGCACCCGCCGTCAGCGACAGCCTCGCGTTGGCGGCCACCGCAAGCTGGGCAACCGGGTTCTCGGGATCCGGGTTCTTCAGGTGCATGTTGTTGGCCACCGCCTGGCGCGCGAGCACTGCCGCAGCGCACACATCTTTCTTCGCGTCGGCAACCTGCTGATCCGAGAAATTGGCCGACATCGCGGATGCCGGGAGCCACCAGGCAACCGCCGCGCCGGCCAAGGCTCCGGCGACGAGCGCAATCGCCGCCGCGAGGAGCAGGGGCCCCTGAGCTGATTTCACCGGCGCTTGGGCCGCCGATCGTTTCGCAGCCGCAGGCTGCTCCGATGGGTGATCCTCGTCGGCCGACTCAGCAGCGTCCAGCTCAGTTTCGTCAGACATACTGGGTAACTGTACCGGCGCCCTCGCCGAGCCGACCGAGGATGTTCGGCTCGGCTAGATCCGAATCTTGTCCTCGGCGGCCGCCAAGCCGATATCGGTGCGGAAGTGGCTACCGGGCAAGCGGATCGAACCGAGGGTCCGGTAGGCGGCCGCGCGGGCAGCGGCCAAGTCGTCGCCGACACCCACCACCGACAGCACCCGGCCACCGGAGGACACCACCGCCCCGTCCTCGCGGAGCACGGTGCCGGCGTGCAGCACGGCCTCACCCTCGGCGCCCACGATCACGTCCCCGACGCGGGGCCGGCCGGGATAGTTCTCCGCGGCCAGCACCACCGTCACCGCCGAGCTGTCCCGCCAGCGCAGCGCACCGAACTCGCTGAGCCCACCGGTGGCGGCGGCGTGCAGCAGCTGCCCGAGCGGCGACTCCAGGAGCGCCAGTACCGCTTGGGTCTCCGGATCCCCAAAGCGGCAGTTGAATTCGACGACAGCCGGCCCGGTCGAAGTCATCGCCACTCCGGCGTAGAGCAGCCCGGCGAACCGGCTGCCGCGGCGCACCAGTTCGGCGGCGACCGGCTTGACGATGTCGGCGACGATCCCCGCCGCAGCCTCTCGGGACAGCCAGGGCAGCGGGGCATAGGCACCCATGCCGCCGGTGTTGGGGCCGGCATCACCGTCACCCACCCGTTTGAAATCCTGCGCCGGCAGTAACGGCACTACCGTGTCGCCGTCGACGACACAGAACAATGACAGCTCGGGGCCGTCCAAAAACGATTCCAACAGCACCGGATGTCCGGCGTCGAGCAGCCCGGCGGCGTGTGCCCGGGCCGCCGCGCGGTCCGGCGTCACCACCACTCCCTTGCCGGCGGCCAGCCCGTCGTCCTTGACCACCCAGGCCGCCTCGCCGGCATCCGGGCCGAACCGGCTCAGGGCAGCGTCCAGGTCGGCCGGGCTGTCGACGATCTCCGAGCGAGCGGTGCGCACCCCAGCCGCGGCCATCACGTCCTTGGCGAACGCCTTGGAGCCTTCGATGCGCGCGGCGTCCCGGGACGGTCCGAAGCAGGCGATGCCCGCGGCCCGCACCGCGTCGGCAACGCCCAACACCAAAGGCACCTCGGGCCCGATCACCACCAGGTCAGCAGCGACGTCACGGGCCAGGGCGGCGACCGCCGGACCGGAGGTGATGTCGACCTCGCGTTGTTCGGCGACCGCTGCGGTGCCGGCGTTGCCCGGCGCGATCACCAGGTGTTCGACTTTCGGGTCGTTGCGAAGGGCCATGAGGAGCGCATGTTCCCGGGCGCCGGAACCGATCACCAGGACGCGCATCGGCGCCACTCCTCTCTCATTTCCCCTCGCATCGTCGTCGGCGGGGCGCGAGACAAAGGATATATAGCAAGACCGCCCGGTACGCGGCGACGGGCCTACGTCACCGCCCCCGGAGGGCACCGCCGGCGCCATTCAGCCCGCCCGGCTCGGCGCTGCTGGCGTCTCCCGAGTACTTTCAGCGGCTCAACTGCCCGTCACCATGGCGTGCAACTCCGCGATCGACCACGGTGACGAGCCATGGTGATCGCGGTAACCCAGCACCGCGGGGGCGGGACGGTCGAATCGGCCGACGAAGCCTCCGGATGCCAGGAACACCGAGCCGGTCACCGTGCTCGCCAGGTCGCTGGCCAGGTAGGTATACAGCGGTGCCACGTAGCCGGTCGGCGCCGGATCCAGCGACGCCTGCATGGTGAACTCATCCAGCAGTCCCCGGGCGTGCAGGTCGCGGATGTGCTGCTCGTAGTCGGCGCCGGTCGACAGACGCGTCTTCGCGCCCGGACAGACGACATTGGCCCGAACGCCGTGCTCCGCGAGCTCGGCCGCCATCGCCAGCGTCAGGGAGTTGATCGCCCCCTTGCCGGCGGGATAGCCGGTGCCGCCGTAGTCGCCCAGGAAGGCCACCGAACCGCTGTTGACGATCGACCCCCGTCGCTGCTCGGCCATGATGGGGGCGGCGGCCCGGCAGGTGTGGAATGCCGTGCCGAGATGAGCGTCGAGCAGTTCCTGGAACTGCGCGCCGGATATCGACAGGATCGAGGAACCGGGCGGTTCGGCGATGCCGGCGCAGTTGATCAGCACATCGACGCTGCCGTATTCGTCCCGGCAGGCCGCCATCAACGCCGTCGCGGTCGCCTCGGCGTTGGCGGCCCCGGCTACCCCGACGGCCCGACCTCCCGAACCGGTGATCGCCGCGACGGTGCCGTCCACCGCATCCGGATCCCGGCCGTTGACCACGACGCCGGCGCCGCAAGCCGCGAGTAGGTCGGCGACCGCCCGGCCGACGCCCCGGCTGCCGCCGACGACGACGGCGGCCCGCCCGGAAAGCAATGTCTCGTCGGTCATGGTGTCGAGGTGAAGGCCGCCAGCGCCTCGGCGTTGGCGCCGGAACCCATCAGCTCGACGAAGTAGGCGTTCTCCCGCTCGCGGGCGGCCGCCACCCCGGGCAGGGTGGGCGCGGCGATGCTCTTCTTGACCGCCATCAGGCTGGCGAGCGGTCGCGCAGCGAGGACCTCGGCGTGCCGATGCGCCTCCGCCATCAGGTCATCGGGCTCGCAGACCTTCCAGACCAGGCCCATCTCGAGGGCTTGCTCGGCGGTGATCCATTCCGAGGACATCAGCAGCCAGGCGGCGTTCTGCCGGCCGATCAGTCGCGGCAGCAGATACGACGACGCCGCCTCCGGCGCGACACCGAGACTGGTGAACGGGCACATCAGCCGTGCGGTCGACGACATGAACGCCAGGTCCGCGTAGCCGAGAATGGTCGTGCCGATGCCCACCCCGATTCCGTTGACCGCGCAGATCAACGGCTTCGCGAAGCCGTTGAGCGCGTCGATCAACCCCGGGAAGCCGTGCCGGCCCGGAGTGAAATCCGTTGCGGTGACCCGCGCCTGCATCTCCTTGAGGTCGGTCCCGGCGCTGAAGGCCCGGCCGGCGCCGGTGACCACCACGACCGCCACCTCGGGATCCTGCGCTGCCTCCAGCAGTGCCTCGGTGGTGGCGTCGTAAAGCGCCTCGTTGAAGGCGTTGAGCGCCTCGGGCCTGGCCAATGTCAGGACCCGCACGCGTCCGGTGGTGGTGATCTCCAGAGTCAAGGTGCGCTCCACATTCCCTACCCGCCGCCGTGCATCTTGACCGCGGCGTCGACGTTGGCCTTCTTGTCCTCGGCCTGGCCCTTAGCCGCGGCCTTCTTACGCCTGGCCACGACGGCGTCGACCGCGCCGTTGAGCGCCGATCCCAGCGGGAACCCGAGGTAGTGGGTCACAAAGACCGCCATCTCCTTGAGTTCGGCCTCGGTGAGCTCGCCGTTGAGCAGTGCGGCATTGATCTGGATCTCCGCCAGGTTCCGGTTGCCGATCGCCGTCACCGCCGTCAGCGTCATGATCCGTTTGTCGCGCATCGACAATCCGGGCCGGGTCCAGATGCTGCCGAACAGGTGATCGACGGTCAGGTCGAAGTAGGGGTCGCCCTCGATGTTGGGCATCTCCCAGCCGTAGACCTCATTCATCTTCTCCAGTCCGGTGCGGCGCAGTTCGTCCATCGGGTCTCTCCTAATCAGTCGGGTGCGGAACGCCGAGGCCGGGGGCGAGCCGCTGCAGCGCGATCTGCGCCAGCGGCAGCTCCACACCGGTCGCCCGTCCCAGCCCTAACGCCAGGCTGAGGTCTTTCTCCCCCAGGCCGCGAGTGTGGGTGAAGGCGTCGTGCAGGAAATGGTCCGCCGGCAGCGGCGCGGTGGAGTCCAACAGCATGATCGCCCCGGGTCCGCCGGTGAGCGCATCGGTGTGCCGCACCACCCGGCCCAGCGCCTGCAGGTCCAGGCCGGCGGCCTCGGCCAGTTTCATGGCTTCACCGGCCGCGGCATAGGCGGTGAACGTCAACATGTTGCGGGCCAGCTTCATTCGGGTGCCGGCGCCGGGCTCCCCGGCGTGGATGACCAATGCCGCCCAGTGTTTGAACGCCGGCTTGATCTGTTCGTAGACCGCGCGGTCGGCGCCGACCATGGTGGCCAGCTGACCCTTCTCGGCGGCTCCCGCGCCTCCGCTGACCGGCGCATCCACGACGTGAATGCCCTGTGGCTTCAGCTGCTCGGCCAGCTCGGCGGCGGTGGTGTCGGCGATCGTCGAGTGGATCGCGATGACGGTGCCCGGCTTCGCGTTGGCCGCCAGTTCGGCGACGACCTCGCGGACCTGGGCGTCGTCGAGCACGGTGACGCTGATGATGTCGGCGCTCGCACCCACCTCGGCGACGTTGTCGGCCGAGCCGGCGCCGGCCTCGACCAGCGGCGTCATCGCTTCGGCACGCACATCGAATACCGTTACGCCGCCGGGCCAGTCGACCATCCGCCTGGCCATCGGCGCGCCCATGTTGCCCAGCCCGATGTAGCCGAGGCGCGGTGGTGAATCAGGTGTGCTCATGACCGGATGATCTGTCCGCCGTCGACGTTGAAGATCTGTCCGGTGATCCACGACGCCTGATCCGACAGCAGGAACAGGCACATCGGAACCAGGTCCTCGGGCGTGCCCATCCGTGCGAGCGGCAACTGCTGCACCATCTGTTTGACGATGGCCTGCGGGGTGGTCGACCGGTTGGCCTCGGTGTCGATCGGGCCGGGTGCGATCGCGTTGATCCGGATGTTGCGCCAGCCCAGCTCGCGGGAGAGCTGCTGGGTCAGACCGTTGATACCGACCTTGGCCAGCCCGTAGAAGTTCGAGTAAACCCATGCCGCGGTGGAGGATTGGTTGATGATGGCGCCGCCCCCGCGCTCGGCCATGTGTTCGTAGACCGCCCGGGTGCAGATCAGTGCACCGTCGAGGTTGACCCGCATGAACTTCTCGTAGTAGTCCCACGGCACGGTCAGCAGCCCGTCGAGCTTCATGCCACCGAAGATCGCGGCGTTGTTGACCAGGTAGTCGATCCCGCCGAATTCATTGACCGCCGCATCGGCCATGGCCTGCGCCGACTCCGGGTCGGAGACGTCGACTTCCACCGCGAGGGCCTTGCCGCCGTCAGCGACGATCTGCTTGGCGACGTTCTGCGCGCCCTCGAGGTTGATGTCGGCGACCACCACGGCGGCGCCCTCAGCGGCCAGTGCCGCCGCGTAGGCCTGGCCGATCCCGCCACCGGAACCGGTGACGATGGCCACCTTGTCGTCGAATTGCCCCACTGGTTCTTCTCCTTGCTTATCAGTTCGCTGCTGTCGCAATGGCTTTGATCTCCAGGTATTCCTCGAACCCGGCGACACCCATCTCGCGTCCGTTGCCGGACTGCTTGTATCCGCCGAACGGCACGTCCGCCGAGTACCAGACCCCGCCGTTGACGTTGACCGTCCCGGCCCGCATCCGGGCCGCCACCGCGGCCGCTCGCTGCGCGTCGGCGCCGTAGACGGTGGCAGACAGCCCGTAGGGCGAGTCGTTGGCGATCCGCACCGCGTCGTCGTCGCCGTCGTGGGCGATCACGGTGAGCACCGGGCCGAAGATCTCCTCCCGGGCCACCCGCGCATCGTTGGTCAACCCAGCGATGACGGTGGGCTCGATGAAGAAGCCGGCGGGTTGATCGGCCGGGCGGCCACCGCCGCAGGCGAACTCACCACCCTCGGCCAGGGCCAGGTCCAGGTAGCTCTGCACCCGGTCGCGCTGGCGCGCCGAGATCACCGGACCGCAGACCGTGCCGGGCTTGGTGGGGTCGCCGGGCTTGATCGAGCCCATCGTGCCGGCCGCGATGGCCACTGCCTCGTCGTAGCGAGCCCGGGGCACCACCAGCCGGGTGGTGATCGCGCAGCCCTGCCCGGCGTGCAGACAGACCGAGAAGCCCGCCACCGAGCAGGCCGCGGCGAGGTCGGCGTCGTCGAGCACCACGAAAGCCGACTTGCCCCCCAGTTCCAGAAAGACCTTCTTGATGGTGGCGGCCGCGTCGGCCATCACGCTGCGGCCGGTGGCCGTCGAACCGGTGAACGAGACCATGTCCACCCGAGGGTCTCCTGCGAGCATGGCGCCCAGCGTGTGGTCGGTGGAGGTGACGATGTTGACGACGCCCGGCGGGATATCGGTGTGCTCGGCGATCAGCTCCCCGAGCACTGCGGCGACCCACGGGGTGTCGGGCGCGGGTTTGAGTACCACGGTGTTACCCGCGGCCAGCGCCGGGCCGAGCTTGGCCAGATTGATCTGGTGCGGGAAATTCCACGGCGTGATGGCGCCGACGACCCCGACCGCCTCGCGCACCACCGACCGGCGAGTGGGAATGCCCAGCGGGGTGGCATGGCCGAGATCCTGCGTCCATTCGTAGCTTTCGGCGGTGTCCGCGGCGAACCCGAGGTCTTCGACCGGGCCTTCAAGCTGGGCACCGGCGGTGAGCATCCGCGGCGCACCCACCTCAGCGATCGTCAGCTCCCGCAGCTCTTCTACCTGCTCGCGCATGGCCTCACGCAGCTGGCGTACGCAGCGCACCCGCAGCTCGGTGTTGGTCGACCAGTCGGTGTCGTCGAATGCCCGCCGTGCCGCGTCGATGGCGCGGTCCATGTCGGCGCTGTCCGCGTTGGCCGCCTCGCCCAGCACCTCCTCGGTGGCCGGGTTGACGGTGGCGAACCCGCCGGCCCCGCCGGCGGTCAGCTTTCCGTCGATGAGCAGCCGGCTCACGCCGTCGGCCAGTAGCGCCATCAGTCACTCCCACAGCTTCTCGGTGCCGTCCGGAATTGGACACTTGTCTGTTATCGCTCGGTCGAACCCTAGCGGCAGAATTGCGACTCTGGCAACCCGGCGGCCGAGAAAACCTTATTTCCCAGCAGACTTGCCCAACCAAGCCGCCGTCGGCTACGTTGGACAGGTGTCCAGCGAATCCGTGGCGGCAGTCACACCGGCGAACGGCGCACCGGCGGTACCGTCGACGGTTGCGGGCGCCCCGGGCACCCGCAACCGTCGCCAGGAGGAGACCTTCCGCAAGGTGCTGACCGCCGGGGTCGAGATGTTGCGCGAAAAGTCCTACGCGGACCTCACCGTTCGTGCGGTCGCGGCGCGGGCCAAGGTCGCCCCGGCGACCGCCTACACCTATTTCTCGTCGAAGAACCACTTGATTGCCGAGGTCTACCTGGACCTGGTGCGTCAGGTTCCGTACTTCACCGATGTCAACGAGCCGATGCCCAGCCGGGTCAACCAGGCGCTGCGGCACCTGGCGCTGGTGGTCGCCGACGAACCAGAAGTCGCGGCGGCCTGCACCGCGGCGTTGCTCAGCGGCAGCGGCGATCCGGCGGTGCGCACGGTGCGAGACCGGATCGGCGCGGAGATCCACCGCCGCATCGTCTCTGCGATCGGCCCCGGCGCGGATCCGGAGAAGGTCTCCGCGTTGGAGATGACGTTCTTCGGCGCGCTGGTCAACGCCGGCAGCGGCGCCTTCACCTACCACCAGATCACCGATCGGCTGTCCTATGTGGTCAGCCTGATCCTCGAGTCGGGAGCGCAATGAGCCTGCAGACCATGACCTCCGGCCCGCCGGTCCTCAACCCGTACGACTACGACTTCCACGAGGACCCGTTCCCGTACTACAAGCGGCTGCGCGACGAAGCCCCGGTGTATCACAATGAGGAGCTCGACTTCTGGGCGATCTCGCGCCACACCGATGTGCTGCACGGGTTCCGCAACAGCGACGCGCTGTCCAACCGTGACGGTGTCTCCCTGGATCCGGTCTCCCGCGGCCCGCACGCCCAGCTGGTGATGTCGTTCCTGGCGATGGACGACCCGCAGCACCTGCGGCTGCGGACCCTGGTGTCCAAAGGCTTCACGCCGCGCCGGATCCGCGAGCTCGAACCGAATGTGGTGCGGCTGGCGCGCCAGCATCTGGACAACGCTATCCAACCGGGCTCCGACGGCACCTGCTCGTTCGACTTCATCAACGACTTCGCCGGCAAACTGCCGATGGACGTCATCTCCGAGCTGATGGGAGTGCCGGAGGCCGACCGGACTCGGATTCGCGAGCTGGCCGACGGGGTGCTGCACCGCGAGGACGGGGTGACCGATGTGCCGCAGTCGGCGATCCAGGCGTCGATGGATCTGATGACCTACTACAACGAGATGATCGCCGACTTCAAGAAGAATCCGGCCGACAACCTGACCTCGGCACTGCTGGAGACCGAAGTCGACGGAGACCGGCTGGGCGACTCCGAGATCCTGGCGTTCCTGTTCCTGATGGTGATCGCCGGCAACGAGACCACCACCAAGCTGCTCGGCAGCGCCATCTACTGGGGGCACCGCAACCGCGACCAGCTGACGCCGCTGTTCGCCGACCGTTCCCGGATCCCGCTGTGGGTCGAGGAGACCCTGCGCTACGACACCCCCAGCCAGATCCTGGCCCGCACCGCCGCGGAGGACTACACACTGCACGGCACCACCATTCCGGCAGACTCGGTGGTGCTGCTGCTGCCCGGTTCCGGTAACCGCGACGAGCGGGTCTTCGAGGACCCCGACACCTTCCGGATCGGCCGGGACATCGGCTCCAAGCTGCTCAGCTTCGGCAGCGGCGCCCATTTCTGCCTCGGCGCGCACCTGGCCCGGATGGAGGCCCGGGTGGCCCTTGAAGAACTCTTCAACCGGATCAGCGACTACCAGGTCGACGAAGCCAACGCCGTACGGGTGCATTCATCGAACGTGCGCGGCTTCGCCGACCTCCCCATCACCATCAAGGAGGCCTAAGTGCCACGTTTCGACCCGCCCCCAGCTCGCCGGCCCGCCATCGTCGCCGGGGCGTCCTCGGGTATCGGTGCCGCCACGGCTGAAGAGTTGGCACGCCGCGGTTTTCCGGTGGCCTTGGGAGCGCGTCGCGCGGACAAGTTGGCGAAGCTCGTCGACACTATTCGCGCCGACGGCGGCGAGGCGGTGGCGTTCCCACTGGACGTCACCGACGCCGACTCGGTGAAATCTTTTGTGGCGTCCAGCATTGATGCGTTGGGCGAGATCGAGCTGCTGGTCTCCGGGGCCGGCGACATGTTCCCCGGCCGCATTCACGAGATGAGCACCGAGGCGTTCAACGACCAGATCCAGGTGCACCTGATCGGCGCCAACCGGCTCGCGACCGCAGTGGTGCCCGATATGGTGGCCCGCCGGCGCGGTGACGTGATCTTCGTCGGCTCCGATGTGGCACTGCAGCAGCGCCCGCACATGGGCGCCTATGGCGCAGCCAAATCCGCACTCGTCGCCATGGTGAACAACATGCGGATGGAGTTGGAGGGCACCGGGGTCCGGGCCTCGATCGTGCACCCGGGCCCGACAATGACCGAGATGGGCTGGAAGCTCTCCGCCGAGCAGGTGGGCCCGATGCTGCAGGACTGGGCCAAGTGGGGCCAGGCCCGGCACAGCTACTTCCTGCGGCCCGCCGATCTGGCCCGCGCCATCGCGTTCGTCGCGGAGACCCCACGCGGGGCCCATGTCGTCAACCTGGAAGTGCAGCCGGAGGCGCCGCTGCACGACACCGACTCCGATCGCCAGCACCTGCAACTGGGTGAGGAAGGAATGCCGCAATCATGACTGTCACGACTGAGGTTCCCCGGGTCTCGGGAGGCGAGGCCGAGCACGGCCACCTCGAGGAGTTCCGCACCGACCCGATCGGGTTGATGCAGCGGGTGCGCGACGAATGCGGGGACGTCGGCTGGTTTGACCTGGCCGGCCGAAAGGTGGTGCTGCTGACCGGCGCCGAGGCCAACGAGTTCTTCTTCCGGTCAGGCGACGACGAGCTCGACCAGGCCGCGGCCTACCCGTTCATGACCCCGATCTTCGGCAACGGCGTGGTGTTCGACGCTCCGCCGGAACGACGCGCGGAAATGCTGCACAACACCGCGCTTCGCGGCGACCACATGAAGCGGCACGCCAGCACTATCGAGCACGAAGTGCGCAAGATGATCGAGGGGTGGGGTGAGAGCGGTGAAATCGATCTACTGGAGTTCTTCGCCGAACTGACCATCTACACCTCGACGGCCTGCCTGATCGGGCAGAAGTTCCGCGAGGAACTCGACCACCGGTTCGCCGAGCTGTACTACGAGCTGGAGCGCGGCACCGACCCGCTGTGCTACGTCGACCCGTATCTACCGATCGAGAGCTTCCAGCGCCGCGACGCGGCCCGCGTCAAGCTGGTCGAGCTGGTGCAGGGCATCATGGACGGCCGAATCGCCAATCCGGAGACCGACAAGAGACGCCGGGACATGATCGACGTCATGGTCTCGATCCCCGACGAGAGCGGCAATCCGCGGTTCTCCGCCGACGAGATCACCGGGATCATCATCTCGATCATGTTCGCCGGCCACCACACCAGCTCCGGGACTTCCGCCTGGACGCTGATCGAGTTGTTGCGCCACCCGGAGGCACACGCGGCCGTCATCAGTGAGCTCGATGAGCTCTACGCCGACGGCGGTGAGGTGAGTTTCCATGCGCTGCGCCAGATCCCGAACCTGGAGAACGTGCTCAAGGAGACGCTGCGGCTACACCCGCCGCTGATCATCTTGATGCGGATGGCCAAGGGCGAGTTCGAGGTCTGCGGCTACCCGATCCACGAGGGCGACATGGTGGCGGCCTCTCCGGCGGTCTCCAACCGGATCCCGGAATCCTTCCCGGAGCCGAATGAGTTCGTGCCGGAACGCTATAACGAGCCGCGGGAGGAAGACGTCCTCCAGCGCTGGACCTGGATTCCGTTCGGAGCGGGCCGGCATCGCTGCGTCGGCGCGGCGTTCGCCACCATGCAGATCAAGGCCATCTTCTCGGTGCTGCTGCGCGAGTATGAGTTCGAGATGTCGCAGCCGCCGGAGACCTACCGTAACGACCATTCCAAGATGGTGGTGCAGCTTGCCCGCCCGGCCAAGGTGCGCTACCGGCGGCGAACCAAATAAGGGGGTTCCCATGGCTTTTCGAGTCAAGGTCGATCTGGACCTGTGCCAGGGCCACGCCATGTGCGAGCTGGAGGCGCCCGACTATTTCCGGGTGCCCAAGCGCGGCAAGGTCGAGATCCTCAACGACGAGCCACCGGAATCCGACCGTCGCCAGATCGAAGAGGCCGTGCGGGCCTGTCCCACCCGAGCGTTGTCCATTGAAGAGAAAAAGGATTGAGAACCATGCCATCTTTCCCCCGCGAACAACTCGAGGACTGGGTCGAGCGCTGGTTGCAGGCCAACCGGGAAGCCGAAGCCGCCGGCGACTGGCGACCGCTGGCTGACTTCTTCGCCGACGACGCCACCTACGGCTGGAACATCGGCCCCAAAGAGGACGTCATCTGCGTCGGCATCGACGAGATCCGTGACATCGCCCTGGGCCTGGAGATGGAGGGGTTGGACAACTGGCAGTATCCGTACCAGAAGGTGATCATCGACGACAAGCAGGGTGAGATCGTCGGATTCTGGAAGCAGGTCGCGACCGACTCCGATGGTGTCGAATCGGAGATCTACGGGATCGGCGGCAGCTGGTTTCGGCTCACCGAAAAGGGCGGGCTGCCGCTCATCGAGTGGCAGCGTGACTTCTTCGACTTCGGTCACGTCCAGAAGCTTTATCTGGATCTGATGACCGCCGGCAAGCTCTCGAAGGGTATGCAGAAGCGCATCGAGCGCAGCCTGGCCGGTGAGAAGCTCCCCGGCTACTACCCGCTCGGCCAGTCGCCGGTCCCGCTCTGGTAGCCCACAACTCACGCCCAGGAGAACACGTGGCCATCCGCGTCGCTCTGATCGGCACCGGCAACGCTGGGCGCATCGCCCTGCGGGGGCTGATCAGCAATCCCGCCTACGAGCTCACCGGCGTGTGGGTCTCAACAGCCGCCAAAGTGGGCAAAGACGCCGGCGAGCTGGCCGGCCTCGACGTCCATACCGGTATTGCCGCCACCGATGACTTCGATGCGATCATCGCCGCCAAGCCCGACGCCGCGCTCTACTGCGCCATGGGCGACACCCGGCTGCCCGGCGCGCTGCGTGATGTCTGCCGGCTGCTCGCGGCCGGCATCAACGTCATCGGCACGGCGCCCGGGGTGCTGCAATACCCGTGGGGCGTCATCCCGGATAAGTTCATCGCCCCTGTTGAAGAGGCCGCGCAGCAGGGTAATTCGACGGTCTACGTCAACGGCGTCGACCCCGGTTTCATCAACGACCTGGTGCCGTTGGCGTTCGCCAGCACCTGCCACCACGTCGAGCAGATCCGCTGCCTGGAGATCGCCGACTACGCGACCTATGACGGAGCCGAGGTCATGTTCGACGTGATGGGCTTCGGAAACTCGCTCGACGAAGTCCCGATGCTGCTGCAGCCCGGGATCTTGAGCGTCGCGTGGGGCGCCGCGATCCGTGAGCTGGCCAACGGGTTGGGCGTGACCCTGGATGCCATCACCGACTCCTCGGAGCGCGAACCGGCGCCTGAGGCGTTCGACATCGCGGCCGGGCACATCCCCAAGGGCGGTGTCGCCGCACTCAAGTTCGAGATCTGCGGCATCGTCGACGACCACCCGCTTATCGTGGTGGAGCACGTCACTCGACTGCACAGCGACCTGCGGCCGGACTGGGCGCAGCCGGCCCAACCGGGCGGTTCCTATCGCGTGGAGATCACCGGCGAACCGTCGTACACCGTCGACATCCGCCCGACCAGTCGCCACGGTGACCACAATTACGCGGCGATCGCCGCCGGGGTGGGGCGGGTCGTCAACGCCGTTCCCGCCGTCGTCGCAGCACCGGCGGGCATCGTCACCACGTTGGACCTGCCGCTGGTCACCGGCGGCACACAGATCATCACCGAATCATCGAAAGGCTGAGGACGACTATGGGGCGCGTCGACGGAAAAGTTGCTCTGATCAGCGGCGGTGCGCGTGGCATGGGCGCGTCCCACGCCCGCATGCTCGTCGCCGAGGGCGCCAAGGTAGTCATCGGCGACGTGCTCGACGAGGAGGGAGCGGCGCTGGCGGCCGAACTCGGCGACGCCGCGGCCTACGTGCACCTCGACGTCCGGGACCCCGAGCAGTGGGCCGCCGCCGTGACCGCCGCGGTCGACGGGTTCGGCAAGTTGAACGTGTTGGTCAACAATGCCGGCACCGTCGCGCTGGGGTCGCTGCGCAAGTTCGATCTGGACCAGTGGCACAACGTGATCGACGTGAACCTCAACGGCACCTTTCTCGGTATGCGCGCGGCGATCGACTCGATGATCGCCGCGGGCGGCGGTTCCATCATCAACGTGTCCTCCATCGAGGGGCTGCGCGGCGCACCGATGGTGCACCCCTATGTCGCCTCCAAGTGGGCGGTGCGCGGGCTGTCCAAGTCGGCCGCACTTGAACTGGCGCGCCACAACATTCGGGTCAATTCCCTGCATCCCGGATTCATCCGCACCCCGATGACCGAGCATCTGCCCGAGGATATGGTCACGATCCCGCTGGGCCGGCCCGGCGAGTCCGAGGAGGTCTCCACCTTTGTGGTCTTTTTGGCCAGTGACGAATCCTCTTATGCCACCGGTTCGGAGTTCGTCATGGACGGCGGTCTGGTCACCGACGTACCTCACAAAACCGGTTGACATCTGGTCATACACATGACCATCACGTGTATGTTCGAAGTTGGCTCGGCAGCCCGCGACAATCAGAGGTGTTCGTCTTGACATCAACGCAACCAGCCTGTCCGTTCGGCCCGGGTTTCGATTTCACCGATCCGGACGTCCTGTTGCACGGCATGCCGATCGCCCAGTTCGCCGAGTTACGCAAGACCGCCCCGGTCTGGTGGAACGAGCAGCCCGCGCACAGCAACATCTTCGATGACGGCGGCTACTGGGTGGTCAGCAAACACCAACACATCAAAGAGATCTCACGCGACAACGAGGTGTGGTCGACCAACGCCAAGGGCGCAGTGATGCGGCTGCCCGACGGCATCACCGCCGACCAGTTGGAGCTGACCAAGGCGCTGCTGATCAACCATGACCCGCCCGAGCACACCCGGCTGCGCAAGCTGGTGTCCCGATTGTTCACCCCGCGATCCGTGGGCGCGTTGGAGGAGAAGCTGGCGCAGTCGGCGCGCGATATCGTTGCGGCGGCCGCCGAGAAGGACAGCGGCAACTTCGTCGATGACATCGCGATGAAGCTGCCGCTGTTGGCGATCGCCGATCTGATCGGGGTGCCCGAGGCCGATCGCGAGAGGTTGTTCCACTGGACCAACTCGATCATGAACACCGATGACCCCGACTTCGACTCTGATCCGGCCATGGCCAATGCCGAGTTGATGGGTTACGCCTACACCATGGCCGAGCAGCGGCGGCGCTGCCCGGCCGACGACATCGTCACACGGCTGGTCCAGGCCGACATGGACGGTGAATCACTCGGCGAGACCGAGTTCGCGTTCTTCGTGATCCTGTTGGCGGTGGCGGGCAACGAGACCACCCGCAACGCCATGACTCACGGCATCAACGCCTTCGCGGAGAACCCCGATCAGTGGGAGCTCTACAAGCGGGAACGCCCCGAGACCGCCGTCGACGAGATCGTCCGCTGGGCCACCCCGGTGCATTGCTTTCAGCGCACCGCCAAGATCGACACCGAGATCGGCGGGGTGCCCATCGGGCAGGGGCAGCGGGTCGGCCTGTTCTACAGTTCGGCCAACTTCGACGAGGAGGTCTTCGAGCGACCCTTCGCTTTCGACGTCCTGCGTGATCCCAACCCGCATCTGGCGTTCGGCGGACAGGGTACGCACTACTGCATCGGCGCCAACCTTGCCCGTATGGAGATCCGGTTGATGTTCGATGAGATCGCCAACCAGCTACCCGACATCACCAAACTGGCCGAGCCGCAACGGCTCCGTTCGGGCTGGATCAACGGGGTCAAAGACCTGCAAGTCGCCTACCACGGCTAGGCCCGGTCCATGGCAGCCTCAGTCAATCAGACGGTTGGTTGGGCGACCCCTTCCCCCGGGCTGTGACGGGCTATAGGCTGCGACAAGTGGGCTGCCCGGAGTCCCGGGCTAGGACCGGGGCCGTTTCCTAGCCGGATATTCGAGAATGAAAGCAGGTTCGTGGTGAAGACAAAGGGTGCGTTGCTCTGGGAGTTCAACAAGCCGTGGTCGGTCGAAGAGATCGAGATCGGTGAACCTCAGAAGGACGAGGTCAAGATCCAGATGGAGGCGGCCGGGATGTGCCACTCCGACCACCATCTGATGACCGGGAGCATCCCGATGGCCGGCTTCCCCGTCCTCGGCGGGCACGAGGGCGCGGGCATCGTCACCGAGGTCGGCCCCGGTGTGGAGGACATCGCACCCGGTGACCATGTGGTGCTGTCCTTCATTCCCTCCTGCGGTAGCTGTCCGACCTGCCAGTCGGGGCTGCGCAACCTGTGCGACCTGGGCGCGGGACTGCTCAACGGCGTGGCGGTCAGCGACGGCACCTTCCGCGTCACGGCCCGCGGCCAAGGCGTGTACCCCATGACGCTGCTGGGCACCTTCTCGCCGTGGATGGTCGTGCACAAGACATCGGTGGTGAAGATCGACCCGGCCATCCCGTTCGAGGTGGCCTGCCTGGTGGGTTGCGGCGTCACCACCGGTTACGGCTCGGCGGTGCGCACCGCCGACATCCGTCCCGGCGACGACGTCGCGATCGTCGGCGTCGGCGGGGTGGGCATGTCTGCCCTGCAGGGCGCGGTCAATGCCGGCGCGCGCAACATCTTCGTCATCGATCCGGTTGATTGGAAGCGTGACCAGGCACTGAAGTTCGGTGCTACGCACGTCTATCCGGAGATCAATGCCGCCATGGGCGGGATCATGGAGGTCACGGCGGGGCTGATGGCCAAGAAGGTCATCGTCACCGTCGGTGAGGTGCACGGCACAGACGTCGACAATTACATGATCCTGACGGCCAAGGGCGGAACCTGTGTGCTCACCGCGATGGGCAGCATGCTCGACAACCAGGTCACACTCAACCTGGCGATGCTGACACTGCTGCAGAAGAACCTGCAGGGCACCATCTTCGGCGGCGGCAACCCGCAATACGATATCCCGCAACTGCTGTCGATGTACAAGGTGGGCAAGCTGAACCTGGATGACATGGTGACCCGCCAGTACCAACTCGAGCAGATCAACGAGGGCTACCAGGACATGCTCGACGGCAAGAACATCCGCGGCATCATCCGCTACACCGACGCGGATCGCTAAACCCCAGTTGACTCTGCGCTGAGGGCGAAGAAGTGCGAGAAGCACCCGCCCTCAGTGCAGAGTCAACGCCAGGACTAGACCTTCCGGAACACCACGCTGGCCTTCAGCTTGGTCTTGTTGCCGACCATCCCCAGAAAATTGCCCTCGACTGCGAACTGCTTGCGAGTGACGGTCGTCTCGGTGGTCAGCCGCACGCCACCGTCACCGAGCGGGGTGATGTCGACCTTCAGCGGCAGCGGCCCGGTGATGCCCTTGACGGTCAGGTCGGCGTTCAGCCGGGCGGCGTCGCCACCGGCCGGTTCCCCGCTCTTGACCACGATGGTGATGTCGGGGTAGTGGTCGGTGTCGAAGAAATTCGACCGCCGCAGGTCATGGTCGCGGGTGCCCAGGCCGGTGTCGATCGAGGCGGCCTTGATATCGATGCGGCCCGACACGGTCTTGGCGTCCTTGATCTCGCCGCCGCCAGAAAAATCGGTGAAAGCGCCACGTACCTTCAGCGCGCCCCACATCGTGCCGTTCTCGAACCGGATGCTCGACTGCTCGGTATCGAGGCTCCAAACGCCGACCGCCTCGGGACTGCTGAGAAATGTTGTGACAGCTGACATCTCATCTCCTCTACCTGTGGCGTGACGAGCACCCGCCAGGGGCACCAGCGTGTCTTCGATAATACGCAGCTACGCCCGCTATATCCGGCACTCGACGCATATGCTGAAGTTCATGAGCACTGTCTTCACCAAGATCATCAACCGGGAACTGCCAGGTCGATTCGTTTACGAGGACGACGACGTCGTCGGTTTCCTGACCATCGAACCGATGACGCAGGGCCACACCCTGGTAGTGCCCCGCGCCGAGATCGACCAGTGGCAGGACGTCGACGGCGCCGTGTTCGCCGGGGTGATGGCCGTGGCACAGCGAATCGGCAAGGCGGTATGCCGGGCGTTCGACACCGACCGCGCCGGCATGATCATCGCCGGCCTGGAGGTCCCGCACCTGCACGTCCACGTCTTTCCGACTCGCAGCCTGTCCGATTTCGGCTTCGCCGGCGTCGACCGCAACCCGTCACCGGAATCGCTCGACGAGGCGCAAACCAAGATCAAGGCTGCGCTGTCCGAGATTCCTTGATGTTCAGTTGATTTCGGCGGGTAACTCGGCCGGCTGGGCCGCCGTCTCGGCAAGACGAGGTACTGCGACCCGAAAGGTGCAACCATGACCGGGTGGCGAGCTCACGGTGACGGTGCCGTGATGGGCACGGATCAGCGAGTCGACGATTGAGAGTCCCAGACCCGTGCCGCCGCTGACTCTCGCCCGCGACGAGTCGGTGCGAAAGAAGCGCTCGAAGGCCCGCTGCACGTCCTCCTCGCTCATCCCGGGACCCTGGTCGACGACCTCGAGGATCGCGTCGCCGCCGGCGGTTCCGACCCGCACGGTGATCGCGGCGTCTTCCGGAGTGTGCTCCAGCGCATTGGACATGAGATTGCTCAGCACCTGACGCAGCCGGGCTTCGTCACCGAGCACCTCGGGGGTGCCCGGACCGTCGAAGACCTCCAGTTCGATGGCGCGGTCCGGCGCGATCGCCCGGGCGTCGTGCACCGCGTCGGTCGCCAAGACCAGCAAGTCGACCCAGCGCCGCTCCAGCGGCCGCTGGGCATCCATCCGGGCCAGCAGCAGTAGATCCTCGACGAGCAGGCCCATCCGGCGGGCTTCGCTCTCGATGCGAGACATCAGCAACTCGACGTCACGGGCCGCACCCTGCCGGTACAACTCCGCGAAGCCGCGGATCGTGGTCAGTGGCGTGCGTAGCTCATGGCTGGCGTCGGTGATGAACCGGCGCATCCGCTCCTCGGAGACACGCGCGTTGTCCGCCGAGGCAATCGAGGAGGCCACCGCCTGCTGAATCTGCGCCAGCATGCCGTTGAGCGCGAGCGAGAGGCGCCCCACCTCGGTGCGCGGATCACGTTCGGGTACACGGCGATCCAACTGGCCGGCGGCGATCGCCGCCGCGGTCCGCTCAACCTCGGCCAACGGGCGCAGGCTGCGGTTGACCACCAGATACCCGGCGGCCCCGAGGACCACCAGTACCCCGACACCGATCGCCACCCGCGACCAGGCCAGGTAGCGCAGCGTAGCCCGCGGGTCCGACAGATCCCTGGCCACCGTGATCAGCCGGCCGCTCTCAGCGTGCACCGACAGGGCCCGCCACTGCACGCCCGACCCGTCGACCGAGCCGATCGTGACCGGCACCGACCCCACGTCGTTGTCCGGTGGCAACAGCGGCTCGGCATTCTGATCGTTGACGACCGTCCAGACGCTGCCGTCGGGGTCGACGTCGCGAACATAGAAGCTCGTCGGCGGCCGGCCGGGGTTGGGATCCTCGTCCGCCTTCACCGGTGACCGCCCGCGCTGCTCCAGCGCCCAACCGTGCGCCGCGTCGATCAGCGTGGCGTCGATCCTGCTGATCAGCCGGTGCCGCAGGATGGTGGTCACGGCGTATCCCTGTGCCAGCAAGCCGATAGCCACCATGGCCAGTGTGGCGGCGACCAGGCTGACGCGCAGGGGCAGGATGCCGCGCGGGGGTTTCGCCATCCCTCTATCCTTCGTCCGATCCCCCGCGCCCGGCAATCACCGGCGGCATTCGCTAGCGCGGCTCGCGCAACACATAGCCAACTCCGCGCAGCGTGTGCAGTAGTCGCTTCTCGCCGGTGTCGATCTTGCGCCGCAGATAGGAGACGTAGGACTCCACCACATTGACGTCACCGCCGAAGTCGTAGCGCCAGACGTGGTCGAGGATCTTCGGCTTGCTCAGCACGGTGCCGGCATTGATCACGAAATAGCGCAGCAGGGTGAACTCGGTGGGCGACAACGACACCGGCTGACCCGCCTTCCATACCTCGTGGGTGTCCTCATCGAGTTCGATATCGGCGAAGCTCAGGCGCGAGTTGCGTGGCTCACCGGCACCTTTGCCGGCCCGGCGCAGGATGACTCGCAGCCGGGCCACCACCTCCTCCAGGCTGAACGGCTTGGTCACATAGTCGTCGCCGCCGAGGGTCAGGCCAGTGATCTTGTCCTGCAACGAGTCACGCGCGGTCAAGAACAGCGCCGGGGCGTCGATACCGTCGGCGCGCAGCCGGCGCAGCACACCGAACCCGTCCATCCCCGGCATCATCACGTCCAGGATCACCGCGTCCGGCCGGACCTCGCGCGCACGGTCCAGCGCCGCCGGCCCGCTGGATGCGGTGTAGACCTCGAACCCCTGGAATTTCAAGCTGACCGACAGCAGCTCGACGATGTTGGTCTCGTCATCGACGACCAGGATGCGGGCCTCCGGTGCGGCGTCTTGCGCAGCTGTAGCTCCCATGGGGTCAATTCCCTCCCGAACGGGTGAAAATAAACTGGAAACCGGCTGTGTGTTTGTTGTCAATCAAACTACCTGATATCGGTGGGGTTTCGCCCCTACACTGACCTGGTGGGCCTGGCCAAACAGCTGATCGCCGTGTCGACCGCGCCGGCGCGGATCGGTCTTTCCATCGCCGATGCCGGACTCGGGGTCGCCACCGCGGCGCTCGGGCTGGCCCGGCAGACCCTCGGCGAACCCGAGACCCATGGGCCCGCCAACTCAATGGCACAGATGCTGGGCCTGGAGGACGCCATCGCCCGGGCCAACCGGCTCGCCAAATTGATGGACGACGACGCCCCACTCGGCCGCGCCCTGGCTCCGGGCGGCCCGGCTGACCGGCTGCTGGCCCCCGGGGGCCTGGTCGACCAACTGACCGGGCCGGGAGGCGTCCTCGACCGGCTCACCGCCGAAGGCGGCGGGCTGCAGCGGGCATTGCAACCCGGCGGACTGGTGGATCAACTGACCGACGAGAACGGATTGATCGAGCGGCTGCTGTCCGAAGACGGCCTGGCCGACCGCCTGCTGGCCGAGGGCGGGCTGATCGACAAGCTCACCGCGCGCAACGGCCCGCTGGAGCAGCTTGCCAACGTCGCCGACACGTTGAGCCGGCTGGCCCCTGGGATGGAGGCGCTGGAGCCCGCCATCGAGACCCTGCAGGAGGCGGTGATCGCGCTGACCATGGTGGTCAACCCGCTGAGCAACATCGCCGAGCGCATCCCGCTGCTGCCGCGCCGGTCCAGTCGGCGCCCGCCGCCACCGCGGACCGTACGCTCCCAGCGAGTGGTCGACCCGGACCCGACCGACCTCGAGCGACCGACCGAGCCCCATTAGGCATTGCTGTAGAACACCCTTAGGCGACGGCCTTCGAAATCGGCTCCGCAGCCGAGACAGGTCACTGTCATAGGACAGACGCTATCCGCCGGTACCGGCAGGTAATGGAGCCGCGTGAGAGACTCGAACTCTCGACATCCGCTTTACAAGAGCGACGCTCTACCAACTGAGCTAACGCGGCCGGGGCCGGCTCGATGAGCCATGGCGATTGTACGACGGGTGGAGCCGCCCGCTCCCGCCGACTTGGGCGGAGGACGGCCAAAGCCGGCGCTGCCGGGCGTGGAATCAATCGCGCCGCAAGAAGTCCAGCACCACCGACTCGAAGGCGTCTTTGGCCTCGATCATCGTCCAGTGCCCGCAGTTGGGGAATACGTGGAACTCCGCGTTGGGGATGGTGCGCATCGGGATCAGCGCCATGTCCAGCGGGCTGACCCGGTCGTCGCGGCCCCAGGTGACCAGGGTCGGTGCCTTGACCCGGTGCATCATCGACCACGGCAGCGGGCCCTTGGACGCCTGCATCATCTTCACCATGTTGGTGAAGGCTTCCTTGCCGTACATCCGCCGCGCACTCGCCAACGTCTCGGCGTCGGTCGCCAGGGCCCAGCGCTCCTCAATGAGCTGTTCGGTGATCACCTTCGGGTCGTAGACCATCGACTCCAGCCACCGGATCAGGCTCTCCCGGCTGGGGTTGTCGGTGAAGTCCTGCAACAGCCGGATGCCCTCGGGCGGCCCGGGGGTGAGCAGGTTGGTGCCGATGCCGCCGATGGTCACCAGCTTGCGCACCTTGTCCGGACTGTTGATGGCGTAGTTGATGCCGACGCCACCGCCCATCGAGTTGCCGACGATGCTGAACTCATCCAGGCCCAACGCGTCGGCGAACTGCCCGACCGCGCCGAAGGCCGTCACCATCGGGTGCCCACCGAAGTCGTCGCTGACGCCGAACCCGGGGAATTCCAGCACCAGACAGCGGAAGTGCTCAGCGAACGCCGGCAGCACCCCGCGGTAGTTGCGCCACCCGGTGACACCCGGTCCGGAGCCGTGCAGCAGCAGCAACGTCGGGCCGTCGCCGGCCTCGTGGTAGCGCAGCACCCCCTGCTCGATGGCGACCTCGCGCAGGGTCTCGTCGTGGGTCAGCTCTGCCGGCATTTCTCTCCTCAGGATCTCTCGAAGTCTTTAGACACGCTAACGCCGAACGGCGCGGGTCAATGCGCCGGGGGCGTGGCACCCCGGAACGCCCTGAACCGCATCAGATAGCGCGGCAGCCGCGACAGCCCGACGCTGCGGGGCCAGTCGTCGGAACGGAAGTAGGCATCTGATCCACCGTCGACGAAGATCACGCTGCCGCAGAGGAAATCGGCGGCATCGGAGAGCATGAACAACATCCAGTCGGCCAGCCGGCCGGGGTCACCGAAACCGCCGACCGGTATCGGGAAGCTGCGGACAGCCTTCTGCTGGCCGGGGGTGGCCAGCTGACGTTCCAACAGTGGCGTCATGATCGCCCCCGGAGCCAGGGCGTTGAGCCGGATGCCCGCCCCCGCCCACGACGGCTCGACCGCCCGTCGGCGCACCCAGCGCGACACCGCGATCTTGGATGCCGCATAGGCCAGCGATGGCGCGCCCGGGCCGAGCAGTCGCAGCCGGCGCGTCGCCTTGGCCGCCTTGCCGGCCAACAGTGCCCGCACCGCCGACCGCGGCACCGCCGGCACCGTGGTCGTCGAATTGCTCGCGACCACCACCACTTTGGCGGCGCCGGCGGCGGCCAGCGCTGGGCGCCATGCCTCCAGCAGTTCGACCACCCCGAAGTAGTTGACCTGCAGGATCAGCGGTGTCGCCCGCGGGGCGGGTCCGACGCCGGCGGCCAGCACCGCACCGTCCAAGCGGCCCTCGCAGGCGGCCAGCACCGCCTCGCCGCCCGCCGCGCGGCCATCCGCTGTCGACAGGTCGGCGATGACGTCGGCATCGCGCAGGTCGACCCCGATCACCCGGTGCCCGGCCGCACGCAGCTTCTCGGCCGCCTGCTGTCCCATCCCGGATGCCGAGCCGGTGACCGCATAGACGCCCACGGCTATTCCCCGACCACTCCCCGCAGGCCGTCGGCACCGAACGCCGGCTCCAGCATCGCCGTGAAGTCCGGGCCGCGGCGCAGCATCTGCCCGCCGTCGACGTTGATGACCTGGCCGGTGATATAGCCCGCTGCGTCGCTGAGCAGGAACAACGCCAGGTCGGCGACGTCTTCGACCTCCCCGACCCGCGGCAGCGGAGTGCTGACCCGGTAGTCCTCGGAGAGAGCCGGTGTATCGAGGACCACCGACACCAGCTCGGTGCGCGTCAGGCCCGGGCGGATGCTGTTGACCCGCACCCACGAGGCACCCAGTTCGTCGGCGGCCAGCTGCATCAAGTGGTCCAGCGCCGACTTGGTGGGACCGTAGGCGCCGAACCAGCGGTGGGTGTTGCTGGCCGCGATCGAGGAGATCCCGACGAACGAGCCGCCGCCGCCACGCACCAGCACCCGCCCGGCGTGCTTGAGCACGTACATGGCGCCGTTGATGTTGAGGTCGACGGTGCGCCGCCACGCCTCCGAGTCGATCTGGGTGATCGGGCCGATGGTCTCCGAACCGCCGGCGCAGTGCACCACCCCGTGCAGTCGGCCGCTTCCACCCACGGCGGCATCGACGGCCGCGATCACACTGTCCTCGTCGGTGACGTCGGTCGCCTGGTGGCGTGCCCCGATCTCGTCGGCCACCGCCGCCAGCCGCTCGGCATTACGGCCGACGATCAGCACATCGGCTCCGGCGGCGGATAGCGCAGCCGCCACCGCCTTGCCGATACCGCTACCGCCACCGGTGACCAGGTAGCTGCGGCCGTCGAACGAAATCCGCGACGAAAGTGTCACACCAACCCCTCACACCAAAACTGGAACGTGTTCTATCCATGGAACCATGCCGGCAAGGCCTTCGCCTACGGCTGGTCGCGACGGGCCACGTCCGTGGCCTTGGCGGTGCGCCAGTCCGGTACCTCCGGCGGCAGCGCGACCGGAAACTTGTTGTCGTTATGCGCCGCCCAATGAGCATGGCCCAGTTGATGGATATGGAACCCGTGGCGCAGCGCCTCGGAAAAGCCCATGGCGTCGGCGGCGGCGTTCACCGAGTCCTTGATCAACAGCGCGGCCATGGTCGGAAGCTGCGCGATGCGGCGGGCGAACTCCAATGTCTTGTCCTCCAGTTCCTCGACGCTGAACACCTTCGAGACCATTCCCAGCCGGTAGGCCTCGTCGGCGTCCAGCGAGTCCCCGGTCAGCAGCAGTTCCTTGGCCTTGCGCGGGCCGAACTCCCACGGGTGGGCGTAGTACTCGACGCCCGGCATGCCCAGGCGCACCCCGACCACGTCGGAGAACCGGGCGTCGTCGGCAGCGACGATCAGATCGCACGCCCAGATCAACATCAACCCGGCGGAGATGGCATTGCCCTGCACCTGCGCGATGGTGATCTTGCGCAGCTCCCGCCAGCGGCAGGTGTTCGAGAAGTAGTAGTGCCACTCCTGCAGGTAGGTTTTTTCGACGACCGGTTCCCGGGTGCCGCCGTGGCTCCGGAAACTCGGGTGCTGGCCCGGCCCGGCCCGGCGCTCGGCCAGGGCCGCCTCGGAGCCCAGGTCGTGGCCGGCGGAGAAATTCTCACCGCGCGCCGCGAGGATCACCACCCGCACGGCGTCGTCGGCCTCGGCCCGGCCGAACGCTTCGTCAAGCTGCACGAGCAGAGTGCGGTTCTGCGCGTTGTGTGTCTCCGGACGGTTCAGCCAGATCCGGGCGATGCGGCCGTCGTCAAGGATTTCGTAGTCGACGAGATCGCCGGCCTGCGCTGATGTGGTCTCCGATGTCGCCACTGGACCTCCGCCCTCGTTGTCGTCCGCCTCCCAGGTTACGGCGCACTTCGCTAGAGTCGACTGCATGCCTGCTAAATCCGAACACGCCGAGATCGACGACGTGGAACCGCTGGCCGACAGCACCGCACGCCAAGCGCGGCGAGTCGTGGCCGCTTACGCAGAGGATGCCGACGAGTGCCGGGTCTTCCTGTCCATGCTGGGGATCGGTCCGGCGAATACCGAGAAGCCCGGGGCCTAGCGGTGCCGGGGTCGGGGGGCCGGGCCACGGCGGGGCCGCAGGGGCCGCGAGAACTCCATGACTCCGACTTCGTCGTGGTGGCCAACCGACTGCCGACCGACATCGAGGTGCTACCCGACGGCACGACGGCGTACAAGCGCAGCCCCGGCGGGCTGGTCACCGCGCTGGAGCCGCTGCTGCGCAAGCGCCGCGGCGCCTGGGTGGGTTGGCCGGGCAGTCCGGACGGTCCCGCGGAGCCGATCGATATCGAGGACCTGCGACTGCATCCGGTAGCACTGAGCGCCACCGATATCGCGGACTACTACGAGGGATTCTCCAACGCGACACTGTGGCCCTTGTACCACGACGTGATCGTCAAACCGATCTACCACCGGCAGTGGTGGGAGCGCTACGTCGACGTCAACCGCCGGTTTGCCGAGGCCACGTCCGAGGCGGCCGGACCGGGTGCGACGGTGTGGGTCCAGGACTATCAGTTGCAGCTGGTGCCCAAGATGCTGCGGAGTCTGCGTCCGGACCTGACCATCGGCTTCTTCCTGCACATCCCGTTCCCACCGGTGGAGCTGTTCATGCAGCTGCCGTGGCGCAGGGAGATCGTCGACGGCCTACTCGGTGCCGACCTCGTCGGTTTCCACCTGCCCGGCGGCGCGCAGAACTTCCTGTTCCTGTCCCGTAACCTGACCGGCGCGGCCACCTCACGCGGTGCGGTGGGGGTACGCGGCAGGTTCGGCGAGGTGAGTCTGGCCGACCGCACCGTGCGCGTCGGCGCCTTTCCGATCTCGATCGACTCCGGCGACCTCGACCACAAGGCGCGCGAGCGGGGAATCCGGCGGCGCGCCAAGGAGATCCGGGCCGAATTGGGTCATCCGCGCAAGATCCTGCTCGGCGTGGACCGGCTGGACTACACCAAGGGGATCGACGTCCGGCTCAAGGCGTTCAACGAGCTGCTCGCCGAGGGCCGCGCCAAGCGCGACGACACCGTGCTGGTGCAGCTGGCGACGCCCAGCCGGGAACGGGTGGAGAGTTACCAGATCCTGCGCGAGGACATCGAACGCCAGGTCGGTCACATCAACGGCGAGTACAGCGAGGTGGGCCACCCGGTGGTGCACTACCTGCACCGCCCGGTTCCCCGCGACGAGCTGATCGCGTTCTTCGCGGCCAGTGACGTCATGCTGGTCACCCCGCTGCGCGACGGGATGAATCTGGTCGCCAAGGAGTACGTGGCCTGTCGCAGCGACCTGGGCGGTGCCCTCGTTTTGAGTGAATTCACCGGTGCCGCCGCGGAATTGAAGCAAGCCTACTTGGTCAACCCGCACGACCTGGAGGGCGTCAAGGATGCCATCGAGGCGGCGATCAACCAGACCTCCGAAGAAGGCCGCCGACGTATGCGTGCGCTGCGCCGCCAAGTGCTGACCCACGACGTCGACCGCTGGGCCCGATCCTTCCTGGACTCGCTCGCCGAAACAGCGGAGTAGCTCAGCTGCACAGGTGAATCGGGTTGTCCTGACAGGTCAACGGGTAGTGGATCACCGGGTTGGGCAGCGGCGACACAAACGTCAGCGTGAACGGGTGCGTCTTCAAACCGGGCTGCCAGCCGCAGACCGCATTGTGCGACTGGGTGTAGGTGCCGCGCAGCGACGTGTCGAACCGGTACATCTCTTCAGTGCCGGCGGTGCGCCCATCCGGGCATCGGACACCGGCCAACAGCGGCGTGTGGTAGGTCCACTGGCCGTTGGACAGCCGGTAGGCCCCGGCCTGCCCCGGTGGGCCGTCGCTTTCCACCTGCAGTTTGCAGCCGACCGCCAGGTGCAGCGGCACCCGGCCATCGCCCACCGTGGGTACGCACAGCGGGTAGATCCGCCACGTCGCCGTGCTGCCGTCGTCCTGGGTGTACTTGTAGATGCCTTCCAGGGTGCCTTCCGGCAAGGCGTCGTCGTCCGCGCCGGCCTCGACGGCCAGCCCGGCGCTCGCCGCCATCGCGATACCGAACGCGGCCAGACTGCGAATGAGCTTCCTCATGGCGCGATCCTCTCAGCTAGATCGGAACGATGTTGCTGATCAGCCATTTGCTGTCGACCTTGCGGAAGTCGACCCGCAGCCGACTGCCCTCATGCAGCGGCTCCTTGGACTTACCGCTCGTCACGGTGCGGCTGATGAAGACCAGCACCGATCCGGCGGTCCGCTTCGCATCCTGGACGCCCACACCGGTCACGTCGACCTGGTTGACCAGCTGCCTCTCCCGGGCCTGCGGAATGATGTCGTTGATCGCGCGGGCCTCGAACTCGCGGCGGTAGTCGCCGGTGAACATCGGAAAGGTCTCGGTCAGGCTGCCTTCCACGGTCTTGTACTCATAGCCGAGTACCTTGGGAATCTCTGCTTTCGCCAGTTCGACCAGCTCGGTGCGCGCCAGCTGTTCACCACGCGCCTCGACCCGGTTCCAATACAGCTTCCCCGCGGTGGCGCCCAGACCGACGAACACCCCGAGCAGGACCACCAGGGCGACGAGCCCCGACCATCCCCGGTTCATCGACTGCCGTCCGGCCATTTGAGGTCGTAGGCGGTCATGTTGCCGGCATTGTCTTCGTGCACGATGATCCGCAGCGCGTACGGCTGCGACGGCTTGTTGACGCCGTCGGCATCGGTGGCGGTCGCACGCATCGCGACCAGCACCGAGGCGTTGCCGGCCACATCGTCCGTGGTCTCCAGCGCTGCGGCGTTGATCACCGCCTCCGAGCTGTGCTTGGTCTCCCGCAGCAGCGCCTTGAGGTTATCCGCGTTGCCGGCCATGGTGTCGCGCAGCGGTCCACTGGTGCCGCCCACGAAGCGGTCCACCTGCTCGTTGATGGTGTCGGGCGTGTAAGTGTACATGTTCAGCACGGTCTGGACCGCGGTGTCGACGAAACGCTGGTCACGGCTCTCGGCCGCGACATCATGCCGGTGTTGCACCAGTAGCACGGCGACCAGACCGCCGAGCACGACGCTCGCCACCAGGGCGGCCGCCGCCGCAACGACAGCGGCCTGGCGTGCGTTGGGCTGTCGCCGCGGCGGTGGGCCGGCCGGCCGCACCGCCCGCACGGCGGCCCGACTCGGCGTCGGAACGGCAGTCGTGGCGACTTCGGCGGCGTCACCGGCCGGGCCGGCGGCCCGCGAGGCCCGGCGTCGAGCCCTGGCCTCTTCCGGACCGGTCACGTCTGCCTCGGCTCGAGCATCAGGTCGGCCCAGTTCTCGGCCGGCAGCCATTTGTCGGCCCCCGACACGAACACCCCGGTGCTGCCCGCCGGGTCGACGAACTTCCCGGTCCGCTGGTCATAGCTGCTGTAGGCGACGCCGTTGGCCTGGGCCGGCGTTTCGGCCGGCAGCGGCCCGGGGGCCGGTCCCGGCGCCGGGTCCCGGCCGTAGGCCGGCAGGCCGCCGTTACCGCCGGGGTTCGTCGGCAGGTTCTGGTCCGGCGGGGCGTAGTACGGCCACGGTGCCGGCGGGTTCGGCCCGAGTTCGTTCGGCGGATACGGCAACGGGTACGGCGGGTTCGGCGCCGGGCCCGGGCCCGCGGGCACACCCGGCGGCAGCGCGACCACCGGCGGGCCGGGATCGTAGTCGGAACTCGGTGGGATGTACGGGAACTTGTTCATCGGTGTGATCATCCGCGGGTCGGTGATCGGCGTGTCGTACGGCACCGGCGGACCGCGCCAGGCGTTGCTGCCGATCGGGACAAAGCCCTTCGGATCACGACAGAGCTGAATGGTCGGCGCCCGCTTGCCCGGGTATTCCATGCACGGATAGTTGCGGGCCCCCCGGACCGCTGCTGAATCATTCTGCGCCGCTTTGCAATACAAATCCTTGGGCAATTCACGAACGGTCTCGTCGGCCGGGGTGCGCATCTCGGTGAACGGCAGGAACCCGACCACGCACGGCGGCGGGTCGTGCATGTCGATCTTGAAGTCCAACTTGGCGCCCTCTTCGATCGGGGCGCCCCCGGCGACGGTGATCAGCGCCGCCATCAGCGCGGGAAACACCACCAGCGCTTGTTCGATGGACTTGCGGTAGATGACCCCGACCCGGCCGAAGTTGGCGATGCTGGCCGCCAAGGTCGGGAACGACGCCCGGATCCCGCTGAATGTGGTGTTCGCCTCGTCGGTGACGCTCGGCAAGATCTGCAGCACCTCGCGGAGTTGCGGATCGGCGTTGCGCACCTCGGTGGTGACCGTCGCCAGCGATCGGGCCAGCGTCTTGATGTCGTCGCCGCTGCGGATCTGGGCATCCAGGAACGGTTCGAACTGGTCGATCAGACCCTCGGTCGCCTCGAAGTTGGCGTTGGCTTCGTCGATCAACTGCCGCGACGACGCGATCATCCGGGCCAGCTCCTGCCCGGAACCGTTGAAGCCCTCGAAGGTGTTGCGCAGCAGGTCACGAAGGCGGCTGTTGGCGACGCTGTTGACCAGTGTCTGGGCCTGATCGAGCATGCCGGCGATGTCCTGGCCTATCGCGGTGCGGTCCTGGCCGATCCGCGCGCCGTTGTGCAACACCCCGGCGGCGGCGGCTCCTTCCGGCGGAACCAGGTCGATGTACTGCTCACCGATCGCGGACATGCTTTTGACGGTTGCGGTGACGTTGCCCGGGACCTTGGTGCTGCTGTTGAGCCGTATCTGGGCGTCGATCCCATGATCGGTGAGACGGACGTCTTCCACCCGGCCCACCGTCACGCCGCGGTAGGTCACGTTGGCGCTCTTGTAGATCCCGCCGCCACCGATGAAATCGGCGGTCACCTTGTAGGTTCCGATCCCCATCCGGCTGGGCAGGTGCAGGTAAAGGATCGCGATCGCACCGACGGCCAACACTGTGACCACGGCGAAGATCCCGAGTTGGATTCGAACGAGGCGGGTCAGCATCGCAGGTCATTCCTCATATCGGACAGCCGTGCCGGGCGGGATCTTGAACGGGTCGGCCGCCTGCCCGGACAGGTTCGCCAGCTCACCGATCAAGAAGTCGGGCGGATTGAGTACGTCGTGCATGTGCGGCATGTTCGGGTCGAACGCGCCGGTGGTGAACACGGTTTCGCCGAACCGGCGCAACGTCATGTCGAAGGTGACATAGACGTTCAGGAAGTCGCCGCGGACGGCATTGCGCAGGTACATCGACGGGAACGGGAAGGTCGGAATGAACGGGAACGCCGTCACCAACTCGTTGGCGTTGTCGGCGAAGGCCTTGATGACCGGGTAGAGGTCCTTGATGTCGGCGGCGAAGTCTTCTTTGGTCTCGGTCATGATCCGCGACCCGACGGTCGCCAACCGCTGCAGCGCTCCGAATGCATCCACGATGTTGGCGCGATTGTCGTTGAGCACCTGCAGCGCGCCCGGCATGGTCTCCAGTGCCCGCGCGAGGCTGGGCGCACTGCGGGCCAGGGTCACGCCGATCCGGTTGAGCCCCTCGGCGGCGGCGATGATGTCGTGGGCCTGGCGGTCCAGCGACGCCGTCAGCTCGGCGAGCCGGGGCAGCAGCCCGGCGAAGGTGCCGGCCCGTCCGGCGACCGCCGCGTACGCCTCCTCGGTGATGTCCTGCAGTGCACCGAGATTGCCCTGGTTCACCACCACGCCCAGTGAGGACAACACCTCTTCGGTGCTGGGGTAGCGCCCGGTGCGGCTGAGCGGGATCTCGTCGCCTGGCGCAAGCCTGCCGGCCGGAGCCTGATCGTGCGGCTCGGAGAGCTCGATGTGCTGGGAACCCAGCAGCGAGGTCTGGGCGACTTTCGCAATGGCGTTCGCCGGCAACGCAACGTTGCCATCGAGCGACAGTTTGACCGCCGCATAGAAGCTGCCATCGGGCTTCTGCACCGCCTGCAGGCCAGAGACGCTGCCCACGGTGACGTCGTCGACCATCACCGGCGAGTTCTGCGGCAGCGTGGTCACGTCCGGCAGTTGCACCGTGATGCTGTAGGACCCTCGGCCGTGGCCCGCGGTGCCCGGCATGTTCAGCGAGTTCAGCCCGCCGAACTGGCAGCCGGACAGCACCAGCGCCCCGGCCCCCAGTGCCGCGCCGCGTCGGCCGGCACGCCTGACGACGCCGGCAACAGATCTCATGCTCATCCGCCCTCCCGTGGTGCGCCGGCCCCGGGCTGCTGCGGGCCGTGCGGGCCGGGTGCGGTGCCCAGCTGCCCCGGCTCCGATGGCGGTAGGAACAATGCGGCGACATCGTCGGTGCTCGGCGGTGTGACACCCGGTGCGGGCATCCACTTCAGGTACGGCACCGGCGTCTGCGCCTTGGCCTCGGTCTCGGGGGTGTCGTAGATGATCTGGCCCTTGTAGGCGGTGATCGAGTTGATCGGGTGGAACAGGAACGGCAGGAAGTTCATCGACCAGCGGCGCATGACCGGGCCCATCCGCTCCTTGCAGATCTCCGCTCGCTTGAAGTTGTCCGGTACCGAGCCGACGTCGAAGACGCCGCCGCAGATGAACTGCACCGGGTTGGCGAAGTCGGGCAGCGACAGCAGACCGGCGAGCGAGCCCTGCGCGGGGTTGTAGATGTTGTAGAAGTTGACCAGGCCGTGCGGGGTGATGTGCAGTACCTGTTCGAAGTTCTCGCTCTGGTCACTGAGCACCTTGGTGAACTCCGACAGCTTGTTGACCTGTGTGATCAACGCGTCATTATTGTCGTGCAGGAAGCCCCGCACGTCACGCAGTGCCTGGTTCAGGGTTCCCAGCGTGACATCCAGGTCGGCCGAGCTGTCGGCGAGCACCGCCGATACGGCCGCGACATGGTCGGTGAACTGCACGATCTGCTCGTTGCTGCCGGACAGTGCGTCGACCAGCACCTGCAGGTTCTTGACGGTGCCGAACAGATCCGTGCGCGAGTCACCGAGCCGGCCGGTGGTCGCCGAGAGCTCCCGCAGGGCGCTGCGGAACGAGTCGCCGTTGCCGTCGAAGGTGTCAGCGGCCTGGTTGACGAAAGCACTCAGCGCGCCGTTGAGTTTGCCCTGTTCGGGTGCCAGTTGCGCGCTGAGCTGAGTCAGCTCCTTTTTGACCTCGTCCCACTCCACCGGCACCGCGGTGCGATCCTCGCCGAGCACCGCGCCGTCGGCCAGTCGCTCGCCACCGGTGTAGGCCGGCGCCAGCTGAATCACCCGCGCCGAGACGATGTTCGGCGCCATCAGCACCGCGTGCACGTCGGCCGGCAACGGCACGTCCTTGTTCACCGACATGGTGATCTTGACGTTCTCCGCGCGCGGCTCGATGGACTCGATCCGGCCGACCGGAACCCCGACCACCCGAACGTCGTCACCCGGGTACAGACCGACCGCCGAAGCGAAGTAACCGGTGATCCGGTAGCCGCGCTGCGCTGGCAGCACCAGGTACACGCCGGCGGCCAGCAGCGCGGCCAGCGCCCCGGCGAGCAGAATCCGCAATGACGGGCGCGTCATGGCGACTTCGGCTTAATCACGGTGCGCTCGGAGATCATCCCGCGCAGGTAGTCGGCCAGGCTGTCGGGAATCTTGCCGGGCTGGAAGTAGATGTCGAGCAGCACCTCCGACAACGTGGGCGGCGGCAGGCCGTAGAGGTTGATCTGGAAGCCCGGACCCGAGGCGACGACCTCGCCGAGTGTGGTGGCGTAGCCGGGCAGTCGCTCCATCGCCCCGGCGATCCGATCCTTGCGCTCGATCATGTTGTCCAGCACCAGGTTGAGTTTGTCCAGGGTCGGACCGATCTCCTTCTGGTTGTCGCTGACGAAGCCCGAAAGTTGCTGCGAGACATCATCGATTCCTGCGATCAGCGCGCCGAGCGCCTGCCGGCGTTCGTCCAGCGCGGCGAAGAGTTGGTTCCCGTCGAGCACCAGCCGGTTGACCTGCGCGGCACGCTGGTTGAGCACACCGGTGACCGACTTGGCGTGGGTCAGCAACTGGCCCAGCGCCTCGTCGCGGCGGTTGATGCTGCGGGACAGCGCCGTCACCCCGTCCAGCGCCCCGCGCAATTGCGGTGTCGCATCGCGCATCGAGTCGGTGAGCACCTGTAGTGCCTCTTCGAATCGCGGCGTGTCCAGATCACGCACGTTGCCGCCGAGGTCTTGCAGGGCGTTGTTGAGTGTGTAGGGCGCCCGGGTGCGTTCCAACGGGATCACCGACACCGAGCCTGCGCCGGCCGGCGTGACCGACAGCGCCTTCTCGCCCAGCACCGTATCGGTGCGGATCGCGGCCAACGATTGATCGCCCACCCGGACCTTCCGGTCGATGGTGAAACCCACCTCGGCGCTGGGCCCGGCCAGCGCCACCTTGGTGACCTTGCCGACCCGGATACCGGACACCGTCACGTCGTTGCCGGGCATGATGCCGCCGGCGTCGGCGAAGTAGCCGTGGTAGGTCTTGCCCTGCGGCCAGAACGGCAGGCTGGTGTAACCGAACGACACCAAGACCAGGCATGCCACAAGTGCGATGCCCAACGTACCCGTGCGAACCGGGTTTACGCGATCAATTCTTGACAGGAGAGCACCTCCCCTTAGTGGTGTCGGTCTGGCCGCCCATGGGCAGGATGATGTCGCTGCCGGCGGGCCCGTTCAACTTCATCGAGACCGTGCAGTAGTTGATGTTGAAGAACGAGCCGTAGGCGCCGAGTGCGTTGAGCCGCAGGTAGTTCTCCTCCAGCGGGTCGATGACATCGTTGAGTTCCTGCTTGCGCTTGTTCAGCACGGTGGCCAGCGGACGCGCGTTCTCGATCACGCCCTGCAGCGGCCGCCGGGTGCGCCGCAGCGTGTCGGTGAGGTCGGTCTCGACGGTGGCCAGCGGGCCGATCGCACCGGCGATGGCATCCTTGCCCTCGGCCAGGCCGGTGATCAGCTGCTGCAGCCGGTCGACGGTGGCGTCGAACTGCTCGCTCTTGTCGTCGACGGTGGCCAGCACCGTGTTGAGGTTGTTGATCACGTCGCCGATCAGCTGGTCGCGGGAGGCCAGCGTGGTGGTGAACGAGCTGGTGTTGGCCAGCATCTGCGTCAGCGCGCCGCCTTGCCCCTGCAGCAGCTCGATGATCGCGTTGCTGATCTCGTTGATCTTGGTGCCGTCCAGTCCCTTGAGCACCGGACGCATCCCGCCCAGCAGTGCGTCGAGGTCCAGTGCCGGCTGGGTGTGCTCCCGGCCGATGGTGCCGCCGGGTGGTAATTTGCGCAGTTCACCTGCGCCGGAGGCGATCTCCAGATAGCGGTCGCCGACCAGGTTCTCGTAGCGGATCAGCGCTCGGGTCGAGTCGTAGAGCTGGTAGCGCTTGTCGACGTCGAAGGTGACGCTGACCGTGTTGTCCGGCGTCAGCGCCACCCGTTTCACCGTGCCCACCGGGATCCCGGCGATCCGCACGTCTTCGCCGCCCTTGAGGCGTGACGCACTGGCGAAGTCGGCATGGTAGGTGTGATTGGACGCGAACCGGAATTCGCCGAACACCACCACCAGACCCGCCGACACCAGCAGCATCGCCGCGGCGAAGACGGCGACCTTGATCAGAGTCCCACGAGTGTTCATCAGTACTCATCCCGTTCCGCGTAGGCGCCGTTGAAGAGGAACTGCGCGGTGGAGGGGGCATCGAACTGCACTTCGGTGTTCGGCTGGAACGGGATGTAGGCGCTGTCGGTCACCAGGAACGGTGACCGGAACCAGGATCCGCCGTACTGCTTGCTGGGAAGGTCCGGCAGGCCGCGACAGTTCGGGCCGCCGGTGGCGTTGGCCACCGGCAGACTCTCCGGATAGGTGTAGGCCGGCGCGCCCGGGATGAAGCTCGAGTTCACGTACAGCGCCGGCCGGGTGCCACCGATGGACGGCCCGAAACGTTGCAGTGCGCGGGTAGTGCCCTGGAGCAGGCAGCCGAACTCCGGGGAGTATTCGGCCAGCAGGCTGCCCAGAGCACGGAAGCGCTGGATACCGGCGATGAAGTCGTCGGCGGCGGGCTCGAAGGTGTCGTAACCGTTGTTGGCCAGCCCGGTCGTCGCCAGCAGCGCCTTGCTCAGGTTGTCGCGCTGGTCGACCAGCGTCTTGCTGATTGTCGGGACGTTGTCGAAAACCGTCGCCAGGTCCGGTGCGGCGTCCCCGTAGATGTTGCCGACCACACCGGTCTTGGCGAAGCCCGTTTGCAGCTGCGGCAGTTTGGGATTGAGTTTCTCCAGGTAGCCGTTCAGCCCGGACAACGCCACGCCCAGGTTGTCGCCGTTGCCCCGCAGCCCTTCGCCGAGCGCGCTGATCGTCCCGTTGAGCTGTACCGGGTCGATCTTGTCCAGTACATCGGTGAGCTTCTGGAACAGTGTGTTGACCTCGAGTTGCACATCGGAGGCCGCCACGTTGGATCCGCTGCGCAACGACTTGCCCGACGGCACCGGCGGTGGCACGAATTCCACTGACTTGGCACCGAAGATGGTGTTGCTGGCGATGTGCACGGCGGCGTTCGACGGGATGTAGGACATCGCCGCGCTGTCCATGGCCAACACGAGCTTGGCCTGATCGCCCTGATATTTGATGGACTTGACCTTGCCGACCTGGATGCCGCGGTACTTGACCTTGGCGTCCTGCTCCATCACCAGACCGGCCCGCGGCGAGGTGACGGTCACCTTGTCGGTCGGGGTGAAGACAGCGGTGTAGGAAAGATAGGTGAAAACGGTGGCGGCGAGCAGGATCGCGCCCAGGACGGCGGCCGCAATCCGCACCCGAGTACGACTCGATCCCGTGTCCACCTGCATCCCTTGCTATCCCGAGAGGTTGAAGTTACCGGACCCGCCGTAGACGGCAAGTGAAACGAACAACGTGATGACCACCACGACGACCAACGACGTGCGCACCGCTTGTCCCACCGCGATGCCGACACCGACCGGTCCCCCGGCCGCGTTGTAGCCGTAGTTGGTGTGCACCAGCATCACCGCGATGGACATGATGATCGCCTGCAGGAATGACCACAGCAAGTCGGTGGGTATCAAGAAGGTGTCGAAGTAGTGGTCGTAGAGGCCCGGTGACTGCGAGTTGATGAACACCGTGGTGGACCGGGCCGCGAAGAACGCCGCCAGCACCGACAGCGAATACAGCGGGATGATCGCGATCAAACCGGCTACCAACCGGGTGGACACCAGATACGACACCGCGTGCACCGCCATCGCTTCGACGGCATCGATCTCCTCGGCGACCCGCATGGCGCCGAGCTGGGCGGTGGTGCCGGCGCCGATGGTGGCGGCCAGCGCGATGCCCGCGACCACCGGGGCCACGATGCGCACGTTCAGGAACGCCGACAGAAAGCCGGTCAACGCCTCGATGCCGATGTTGCCCAACGATGAGAAGCCCTGCACCGCGATGACACCACCCGATGCCAAGGTCAGGAAGGTGGCCACCCCGACGGTGCCGCCGATGATCGCCAGCGCGCCGGTGCCCATGGTGATCTCGGCGATCAGCCGGACCGTCTCCTTGCGGTATTTGGTCAGCGCGTTGGGGACGTAGCGGATGGAGTCGGCGTAGAACAGTGCCTGCTCGCCGAAGTCGTCGACGGCCTTGGGCACCCAGCGGAACAACCGCCGGAACCGCAGCGTGGCGTCATAGCTCATCGGCGCCACTCCTCAGCATCGCTGCGCTCGGCATCGTCGTCGGCGCGGCTCATTTGACCAGCACCCGCACGCTGATCGCGGTCATGACGACGTTGATGACGAACAGGCAGATGAAGGCGTAGACGACCGTCTCGTTGACCGCATTGCCGACGCCTTGCGGGCCGCCCTTGGCGGTCAGGCCGCGGTAGCACCCGATGAGCCCGGCGGCCGTCCCGAACAGCAGCGCTTTGATCTCGGCCATCACCAACTCGCCGAGCCCGGTCAGCACGGTCAGCCCGTTGATGAACGCGCCGGGGTTGACGCCCTGCAGGAAGACGGAGAACACGTAGCCCCCGACCAGCCCGATCGCGCACACCAATCCGTTGAGCAGCAGCGCGACGAACGTCGACGCCAGCGCCCGGGGCACCACCAGCCGCTGAATCGGGTCGATGCCGAGCACCCGCATCGCGTCGATCTCTTCGCGAATGGTTCGAGCACCCAGGTCGGCGCAGATGGCGGTGGCGCCGGCGCCGGCCACCACCAGCACGGTGACGACCGGACCGAGCTGGGTGATGGTGCCGAAGGCGGTTCCGGCGCCGGACAGGTCGGCGGCGCCGATCTCGCGCAGCAGGATGTTGAGGGTGAACGCCACCAGCACGGTGAACGGAATGGCGACCAGCAAGGTCGGCACCAGCGACACGCGCGCGATCATCCAGGTCTGGTCGAGGAATTCGCGGTACTGGAACGGCCGGCGGAACATTGCCCGGAAGGTGTCGATCGACATTTCGACGAAGCCGCCCACGGCCCGGGCCGGAACCGTGAGCTGTTCGATCAAGGCTCGTCCTTCCCTCAGCTCGGGCAGCCGGGCCGCCGGTGGTCGCAAAACTGTATCCGGACACGCCGTGCGGCCGACGTCATTCGCTCGATTCGAACGTCGGACCGCGTGAGCCGGATCATATTAACTAGAACACGTTCTTAGTGTCAAAGAGCACATTTAGCAAGTTTTCATGGGTTATCGATCCAGGTCAGACACTGTTGTGATGCACGTCTCCTGAAACGCGTTCTAATCGCGCGCTAATCGGACTCCATCAGCTCCGAGGCCGAAAATGTCCGCCGCGGATCGCGGTCGGCAAAGTAATTCCCCAGCGTGTCCGACAGCGCCGACGGTTCCCACGCCTGCCCGGCGGCACTGAACTTGTGTTCCACCGTCGGCGCGGCCATCAGCATTACCTCAGGTCCGTAGACGACGAAGACCTGACCGTTGATCGACGCCGACGCCGGGGATGCCAGGAACCGGACCAGGGTCACCACGTGCTCGGGCGACAGCGGGTCGACTTCACCGGCTGCGCCTTCTGGGGCCTCACCGAAGACGTCGGCGGTCATCGCGGTACGGGCCCGCGGGCAGATGGCGTTGGCGCGCACGCCGTAGCGGCTCAGCGCCCGGCTCGCCGACAGCGTCAGGGCGGTGATGCCCGCCTTGGCCGCGCCGTAGTTGGCCTGACCGACCGGACCCATCAGCCCGGCTTCCGAGGACGTGTTGACGATGCGACCGTAGACGGTTCCGGCATCAGCTTCCTTGGCCTTCTGGCGCCAATACGCGGCCGCGTTGCGCGTCAACAGGAAATGCCCGCGCAGGTGCACCGCGATCACGGCGTCGAAGTCGTCATCGGACATGTTGAACAACATCCGGTCGCGGGTGATCCCGGCGTTGTTGACGACGATGCTCAGCCCGCCCAGGCCGTCGGCGGTGCTCACCAGCTCGTCGGCGGTGGAGCGCTGGCTGATGTCCCCCGCCACCGGCACGCCCTTGCCGCCGGCGGCGGCGATCTCGTCGATCACGTCGGAGGATTCCAGCGCCGGCGCGATGTCGTTGACGACCACGGTGGCTCCGGAACGGGCCAGCCCGATCGCTTCTGCCCGGCCCAACCCGGCGGCGGCGCCGGTCACCACGGCGACCTTCCCGGTCAGATCGATCGCGCTGTTCGCAGTCATGTACGCCGCTCCTGTCCCCTCGCGGCGCCCTCGTCGCCTGCGGTTATGAATACCTCTAGTCCCCTGCCGGGCCGAGGTTAGTCGTCAACGCGGCGCAGCGCGGCACGGGGGCACTCGGCGATCGCCTGCATAGCGTGGGCTTCGCGCTCCGCCGGGACCGGCGCCATCTTGACAACGGCCTGCTCGTCGTCGTTCAGTTCGAACAGGTCGGGGTCGATTCCGACGCAAATCGCGTTGCCCTCGCAGCGATCCAGGTCCACCTCAACTCGCATGACGCTCTCCTTGAAAAGCCCGAGACGGCCAACAGCATGGTCCGTCAGTGTCCGTTAATGCCACCATACGATCCAACAGCAGCCGTACACGACGAGATAGAGTCACTGGACCCTAGCGACTAGAACGTGTTACAACGGGCTGTCGACGACAATTTTATCGTGAGCCCGATCACCAGCGAAGGACGACCCGATGCAGATCAGTTACACCGCTGAGCAGGAAGAGCTGCGTCGCGAACTGCGCTCGTATTTCACGACGCTGATGACCCCGGAGCGCCGGGAGGCGCTGAGTTCGACGCAGGGCGAGTACGGGACCGGAAACGTCTACCGCGAAACGGTCGCCCAGATGGGCAAGGACGGCTGGCTGACGTTGAGCTGGCCCAAGGAGTACGGCGGCCAGGCCCGCTCGGCGATGGATCAGCTGATCTTCACCGACGAGGCCGCGATCGCCGGTGCCCCGGTGCCGTTCCTGACGATCAACAGCGTCGCCCCGACGATCATGGCCTTCGGCACCGAGGAGCAGAAGAAGTTCTTCTTGCCCAAGATCGCCGCCGGCGAGCTGCACTTCGCGATCGGGTACTCCGAGCCGGGCGCCGGCACCGACCTGGCATCGCTGCGCACCACCGCGGTACGAGACGGCGACGACTATGTGATCAACGGCCAGAAGATGTGGACGTCGCTGATCGCCTACGCCGACTACGTGTGGCTGGCGGCACGGACGAACCCGGAGGCCAAGAAGCACCGCGGGATCTCCATGCTGATCGTTCCCACGAGCGCCGAGGGCTTCTCCTGGACGCCGGTGCACACCATGGCCGGCCCGGACACCAGCGCGACCTACTACTCCGACGTGCGGGTGCCGGTGTCCAACCTGGTCGGCGAGGAGCACGCGGGCTGGAAGCTGGTGACCAACCAGCTCAACCACGAGCGAGTAGCACTGGTGTCGGCGCAGCCGATCTTCGTGGCGCTCGACGAGGTCCGCGAGTGGGCGCAGCACACCAAAGACAGCCACGGCAACCGGATCATCGACTCGCAGTGGGTGCAGCTCAACCTGGCCCGGGTGCTCGCCAAGGCCGAGGTGCTCAAGCTGATCAACTGGGAGCTGGCCTCATCCGACAGCGCCTCGCCGTCCCCGGCGGACGCCTCGGCGGCCAAGGTGTTCGGCACCGAACTGGCGACCGAGGCCTACCGGTTGCTGATGGAGGTGCTCGGCACCGCCGCCACCGTGCGCCAGGATTCCCCGGGTGCGCTGCTGCGCGGCCGGGTGGAACGCATGCACCGGGCGTGTTTGATCCTGACCTTCGGCGGCGGCACCAACGAGGTGCAGCGCGACATCATCGGCATGGTCGCCCTGGGCCTGCCCCGCAACCGGTAAAGGACTCGTTATGGACTTCTCCACAACCGAAGCAGCCCAAGACCTCTCGGGTCTGGTCGGCACCATCGTCGACGCGGTGTGCACCCCGGAACACCAGCGCGAGCTGGACGGGCTGGAGCAGCGGGTCGACACCGAACTGTGGCGCAAGCTCGTCGAGGCCGACGTGGTGTCCAGCGCGGCCAGCGAGTCGCTGGGCGGCGGCGGGTTCGGTGTGCTGGAGCAGGCGGCCATCCTGACCGCTCTGGGTCGGCAACTGGCCGCGGTGCCCTACCTGGAGTCGGTGGTGCTGGCGGCCGGGGCACTGGCCAAGTTCGGCTCCGCGGAGCTGCAGCAGGCCTGGGGCGCACCGGCAGTGGCCGGCGCGAAGATCCTGACGGCCGCGACCGACGGCGACATGGGTGAGGGCCCGATCCAGGCAGCGGCGACCGGTACCGGCTTCCGGCTCACCGGAACCCGCACCCAGGTCGGGTTCGCCCCGGTGGCCGACGCCTTCCTGGTGCCGGTCGAAACCGACTCCGGCACGCGAGTTTTCCTGGTGGCTGCCACCGACCCCGGCGTGACGGTTACTCCGCTGGCGACCACCGGCCTGGGCAGTGTCGGGCACCTCGAGCTGTCGGGAACCGAGCTGGAGTCCGGCCGTCTCGTCGGCGGCGCCGAGGTTCTCGACCACCTGAACACGCTGGCCGCACTCGGCCGCAGCGCCTACCAGTTGGGCGTGCTGGAGCGCGGCTTGGCCCTGACCGCCGAATACGCCCGCGAACGCGAACAGTTCGACAAGCCGATCGGCAGCTTCCAGGCCGTGTCCCAGCGGCTGGCCGACGGCTACATCGACGTCAAGGGACTGCGGCTCACGCTGACCCAGGCGGCCTGGCGCGTCGGCGAGGAATTACCGGCGACCAGCGAGGTCGCCACGGCCGCGTTCTGGGCGGCCGACGCGGGACATCGGGTGGCGCACAGCATCGTCCACATCCACGGCGGGGTCGGCATCGACACCGACCACCCGATTCACCGCTACTTCCTGGCCGCCAAGCAGACCGAGTTCGCGCTCGGTGGCGCCACCGGCCAGCTGTTGGCGATCGGTCGCGAGCTGGCCGACACCCCGGTCTAGGTCGGATCTGAGTCAGCGGTGCAGCGCTTCCCCGAACGTCACCTTGAATCCGGGGATGTCCGACAACGGCATGGTGGCGTCGTAGGTGCGCTGGTAGCCGGTGGCGCTGATCTTCCAGCCGTCGGCGGTGCGGCGGTAGGTGTCGTGATAGAACGCAGCGCCGATCAGCATCAGGTTGAAGTCGGGCATGATCACCCGGTCCTGCAGGTACCAGATGCCGGTAGCACTGTCCGCGCCGGTGAGGGTGATCTCGGGGTGGTTGACCCGGTGCTCGCTGATCAAGTTTCCCGGCAGCGATGTCCGCATGAACTCCACCAGCGAGTCGCGGTCGGAGAAGGTGTGATCGCTGCCCATCGACTTGCCGTAGTCGGCGGTGACGTCCTCGGCCAGCGTGGCGGCGAAGTCGTCCCAGTGCTTGGTGTCCAGCGCTCGCAGGTAGCGGTACTTGACCTGTTTGATTGCCTCGATGTCGGCGAAGGCCGCAATGGCCTGGGTATCAGTCACCGCACCATTGCAGCACTAATGTGACCAGCATGTCAGCACCGGCTCCCATCGACGAACGGCCCACCGTCACCGGGCTGCTGGCCCCGCTGGCCGACGTCGACGACCGCGGCGTCTACTACCGGGATGATTTCGTCAGCTGGCGCAACCACATCGCGGCCGGTGTCCAACTGGGCGCCGCGCTGCGCGCGCGGCTCGACCCGGACAAGCCGCCGCACGTGGGCGTGCTGCTGGGCAATACCCCGTTCTTCTCGACACTGTTGGTGGCGGCCGCACTGACCGGCCTGGTGCCGGTGGGGCTCAACCCCACCCGTCGGGGAACGGCCCTGCAGCGCGACGTGGCCCACGCCGATTGCCAGCTGGTGCTGACCGACAACAGCACCGACGCCGCCGTTCCGGGCGCGATCGACGTCGAGTCCCCCTTGTGGGCTGCGGAATTAGCCCGTTTTGACGATGCGCCGATGACGTTTCGTGCCGCCGAACCCGATGACCTGTTCATGCTGATCTTCACCTCGGGCACCAGCGGCGATCCGAAGGCAGTGCGCTGCACGCATGAGAAGGCGGCGGCCCCCGGGCTCATGCTCGCCCAGCGGTTCGGTCTGACATCTACTGACGTCTGCTACCTGGCGATGCCGCTGTTCCACTCCAACGCGGTGATGGCGGGCTGGTCGGTGGCCGTGGCCGCCGGCGCCTCGATCGCGTTGCGGCGCAGATTCTCGGCATCCGGCTTCATTCCCGATATTCGCCGCTTCGGCGCCACCTATGCCAACTACGTCGGCAAACCGCTGTCGTATGTGCTGGCCACTCCGCAACGGCCCGACGACGCCGACAACCCGCTGCGGATCCTGTACGGCAACGAGGGAGCGCCGCGGGATCTGGAGCGGTTCGCCGAGCGGTTCGACTGCACCGTCATCGACGGTTTCGGCTCCACCGAGGGCGGGGTGGCGATCGGTCGAACCCCGGACACACCGATCGGTGCACTGGGCCCCTTGACCGGCGGGAACACCATCATCGACGTCGATACCGGCGAAGAATGTCCGCCGGGCGTGGTCGGCGAACTGGTGAACACCAGCGGACCCGGCCAGTTCCGGGGCTACTACAAGGATCCCGAGGCCGAAGCGCAGCGGATGGCGGGCGGGATCTACCACACCGGCGACCTGGCGTACCGCGACGACGCCGGTTACGCCTACTTCGCCGGCCGACTCGGGGACTGGATGCGGGTGGACGGCGAGAACCTGGGCACCGCGCCGATCGAACGGATCCTGCTGCGGCACAACGCTATTGTCGAGGCGGCTGTTTACCCGATACCCGATCCCGCCGTGGGTGATCAGGTGATGGCAGCGCTGGTACTGGCACCGGGGGCGTCATTGGATTTGGATGCCTTCCGCGCCTTCTTGTCCGAGCAGCCCGACCTGGGCCCCAAGCAGTGGCCGTCGTATGTGCGGGTGGCCGCCGCGCTGCCGCGCACCGAAACGTTCAAGGTTCTCAAGCGGGTGCTGTCGGCCGAGGGCACCGAGTGCGCCGACCCGGTGTTCCGGATCGAGCGCCCCTGAGCGCAGCGGCCACGTAAGCAGCCGGTCGATGCCTTGCTGGAAAACGGGCTTGTCGCTACTATTCCGGAAATCTATTCGAGTTGACGCACCATCGGGCCATTTCGGACCGCCGTTGACCATCCACCCGGCCACGAACGACATCGGCAACCTCGTGCCGACCACAGCGTCGCCTCGACACCCCACTGGACGCAAGCATCGTGACCCATCCGGCGCCCACGCACCCACCGCTGCTGTTCTGCGCGCCGAACCTGCGCTGCGCGGAGGTGGCCGGACAGCTGGTGGTACTCGATCTGTCCGCGGGCGTCTATGACGTGATCAACGAGGTCGGTGCGGCCATGTGGGCACAACTGACGCGGTTACCCGACGAGCGCAACCTCATCGGCCTCGCCGAAGAGTACGGCATCGCACCCGCCACGCTGGAAGCCGACTTCGCCGACTTCGCCACGGCCCAGCTGACCGCGGGTCGCCTCGTCACCGATCAGCGGCCGACGCCGCCATCCATCGAGCGGTCACCGCGGCGCGCCCCGACCATTCTGCGCGCGTTATGGGAACGTGCTGCCGCAGAACGTGATCTGCGGCGGGGCTTCGCAACGGCCTACGCGAATCGGGTCGGACCGACGGCCGACACCGCTGCGCCACGCACCCCCGTCGAACTCTTGATGAGACGCTTCCGAACCGCCGAGAGCCTCTACCCGGCCCGCCAGGCTCCGCTGGATTGTTTGCCGCGATCGCTCGCCCTGACCCGCTTTCTGCGAACCGCCGGTTGGCCGGCTCGGCACGTGATGGGCGTGGCGCTCTACCCGTTCGAGGCTCATGCCTGGGTGGAGTTGAACGGGACCGCCCTGAACGAGGGTGACCTGCGGCGCTTCACCGTGATCCAGCAGGCGTGATGCCACCGGCCCGGCCATCACTGGATGGATTCCTGGTAACGCTGCCCACCGAGACACCGGTACGCGTCCTCGGGTGGCCCCGGTTTCACCGCGTCGGCGAATCCGCGGTGTGGTTCCATGGCTTCCTCGCGAGCCAGGCATCGCTTCGCAGGGAGTTGGACCTGCCGAAATCGGCACCCGTGGCGCAGATCGTGGTGGCCGGGTTGCGGCGGTGGCCCACCGACGCGGCCGAACGCATGGTCGGCGAGTACGCCGTAGTGGTGGTGAACGGCCCCGATGCCGTCCTGTTCGGGGACCGCATGGGCCTGCGTCCGCTGTACTTCGCCGGCGGGGCGGATGGCACCGTGGTCTCGACCGACCTCGGCGCCCTGGTTCGCCAGACCGGCGCCTGGCATGAACCCGACGAGGACTACCTGGCCGATATGTTCAGCACCGGCTTGCATCTGGGGCCCCGAACGCCGTATCGCGGCATAAGCCGGCTACAACCCGGTGAGTTCGCCAGCTGCCGGGCGGGCCGCTTGCGGGTACGAGGTGGTTGGCGGCCCCTCGCGGAACCGCGTCACGGAACCTTCGACGAACACCAGGAACTACTGCGCGCGACCGTCAAACATGCTGTCGCGGGCGCATTGTCGTCTGACGGTACGGACGCCGTCGAGTTGTCGGGCGGGCTGGACACCTCAACCGTCTTGGCGGTTGCCACCGGCATCACTCCGATACCTGCGCTGAGCTTCGTCCATCCCGGCTCCCCGGGCAGCGACGAGTCGTCTTGGATTCGGGCAGCCCTTCGATCGACGCCGGCCCCGTGGCATCCGATCGACGCCACCGAGCATGGGCCCTTCACGGCGGGGCCGGAACTGGGCATCTTTCTGCCGGCACCGACACGACGGATTCTCAACTGGGCGCCCAGCGCTGCCGAGGAGGCTGTTGCGAGGGGGCTGGGGGCGACGACGATTCTGACCGGCGAAGGCGGGGACGCCGTGTTCTTCGCGGGCCTGCTCCCCTGGTACCTGGCCGACCTGTTGCGCACCGGAAGATGGGCGCGACTACAGCGCGAGTCGCTGAGATGGGGCGCCCAGTCCGAACTGGGGCGTTCCGCCGCGTTCTGGGTACGGCGTGCGGCGATCGACGGACTGCGGCGATGGCGAAGCGGCCGGACGCTCACGCTGGAACCACCCCGGCCCATCGCCGCATCGGCACCGTGGTTACGCCAGGCCTACATCGAGCGTCACCGCCTGCAGCACCGCGCACAGGTCACCACGACCGTCCGTGCGCAGTCGGTGCACGGCCAGGCCGTCGTGGAGAACGTCCTGCGCTGTGTCGAGTTCGCCAGATCCCGCCAGCTGTTCGCCCCCGAGGGCATCGAACTGCGTCATCCACTGCTGGCGCCTTCACTGGTCGACGTGGCTATGACCACGCCGTGGGACATCGCCGCAGATCCTCGGATCGACCGTGCCGTGCAACGGTACGCGTTCGCCGGGCTGGTCAGCGAGACCGTACTTCGTCGGCGATCGAAGTCGATCGCCGACGAGGCGATATTGCACGGCTTTGAGCGCAACCCCCGCTGGCGCGAATACCTCGGCGCGAATCCGCAGATCGTGCAGCGCGGCTATGTCGACGCCGACGCCTGGGACCGCGCGCTGCGCTCCGCCGGCCGCATCGGCGCGGTGACCCAGTTCTACACCGCGATGCAGATCGAGGTCTGGCTACGCCACCTGCACTATGCGGCCGACCCGACACAACGGATTGCCGCGTCAGAGTACTTTAGTCCCGATTCTGCGGATTCCGGGAATTGATCATTGGTAGCTCGTACACTTTTGTAGCCAGCAGAAATCAGATCACGGAGGTCTTACGGTGCAGAGCTACTCTCCCCCACAGGTGGTCCGCGTCGGCGACGTGCGTGATGCCACCCAGGGCAGTGGTAACTACCTTTCCGACAGCAGTACCGGCTACGGCTACATGGGCTGGTACAGCCGGCACTACGACACCCCCGACACGGTGGCACCGCTGCCGCCGCGCTGACAGCCGCCGCCGCGGCTCGCCACAGTCAGCGGGGCCCGTTTTCCGGCGGTTGGGTCGGCGCGGCCAACCGGTCACTCCTGAGCAATGCGGGGTTAGCATTGTCCGCTGCATACAGTCGCGTGTACAGGCCGCCGATCGCGAGCAATTCGTCATGGGTGCCCTGCTCCACCGCACGCCCCTGGCTGAGGACGATGATCCGATCGGCCACGGATGCAATGAAATCCATGTCATGGCTGACCACCAGGCAGGTTCGATCGCCGGCATATTCGCGGATCACTGCGGTCACCCGCGCCCGCTGATCCGCATCCAGGTTCTCGGTGGGCTCGTCGAGCAGTAACACCTCGGGCCGACGGAGCAGGCACCGGGCGAAGGCGATCAATCGCTTCTGGCCACCGGATGGCACCTCCACATCGACGACGGTGTCGTAGCCGTCCCGCACCCGGGCAGGATCGCAGATCACGCTATGAACGTGCGCCAACTCGCATGCCGCTTCGATGTCACTGTCGGTGGCGTCCTGTCTGCCCAGCCGCACATTCTCGCGGATGGTGTCTTTCAAGAAGAACGGGAACTGCGCAAGCTTGGACACCTGCTCACGCAGCGAATGCAGCGTCACATCGCGGATATCGCGGCCGTCCAATAGGATCCGTCCGCCCTGTGGATCCAGGAACCGGAGCAACAGATTGAAGACGGTCGACTTGCCGGATCCGATCGGGCCGACCAGCGCGACCGTTTCGCCCTCCGCGACCGAGAATGACAGCCCGTCGAGTATCTCCTGGTGCGGCGAGTAACCGAATGTCACGTCGTCGAATACCACGTTGCCGCGGACCTCACCGAGCGGCGTGGCGTTCGGTCGCTCCCGCACGGTCGCCTCGGTGTCGAGCAGTTCGTACGTCGACGCGATGTGCGGAAGGATCGACTTGTACGTCGTGTACGCCAACACCATCCGCTGCACCGCCGCGAACATCGTCGGCACGTAGGCGATGAACACCACCAGGCCCGCGAAGGTGAGGCCGAAACGGCCGCCGAACGCGATACCGGTGATCAACACCAGCACGGTGCTCAGTGCGATGAAAACCTGGATCCCGTTGGCCGCGGCCTGCATCCAGATCCTCATCGCGGCCATATTCCTCGTTGCGGACGCCGACGAGACCCGGAACAACTCATTGCGTCGCCGTTGGGCGTTGAAGACCTGAATCTCGGCGATACCACTGGTGGTTTCCGCTAGTTCGCTGCTCATGGCGCGGTTTGCCATCATCGCCCGTCGAGTGGCGGCCTGAAGCCCCTTCCCCGCGAAGCGAAGTGCCATCAGCGCCAAGGGGGTCAGCACCAGCGACACCATCGTCATCTGCCACGACAGCGCCAGCAGATAGCTCAATGCGATCAGCAGCACCACGGCGTCGACTGCCGGCGGGACGAGACACTCGGTCAAGAGCCGCTGAACGCACGGGGCCTCTTGCTGTACCCGCTGGATAAGCGCACCACTGCGGGCGCCTATGAAGAAATCCAGTGACAGCGACTGAATATGGCCGTGAACGCGCTGGAGGATCGCGCTGAGCAGCTTCCGCTCGACGTGTGCGCCGACCCAGGCGTTGGCGAAACTCAGGGCTTGCGCGAGCACCAGTGAAACCGCCCAGACCGCCAACAGTGTCGCGAAGGTCACCGGTGTCGTCAGCCAACCGAAAATGCCGGAGGGCCCGCCGCTTTCGCGGCTCAGCAACGCGCCCTGCAAGCCCCACACGTCAGCCAGATTTCCGTCCATGCCCGCAGCTGCGACCGCCTGCATCAGCGGACCGAATGCTGCGTTGGACACGAACGGCAGGGCGGTGACGACCAACCCCAGCAGGACCGAGAGCGCTACCGTGCCGCGGACCGTGTGCAGCATGACCAGGCTGCGTCGGATGTACATGGACTTGCTCCTCGATCAAGGCGTTGGCAGGGTTGTCAGTCTGCGACACCGCTTTTTCCAGCGCGAGCACGGTGACAGTGGGATGATCTGCTGATGTCGTTCCAGTAATCCGCCGATCACAGCTTCGGTGGCCAACCCGGAAAGCCCTGCACGCCTGATGCCTAACATCTTCACGACATCCCTCGCGGCCATCGTCGCAGTGGCGTTCGGTTCGGTGACATCATGCGGTAACACCGATTCGCTTTCGGCAACAACGCAACCGACTTCAGCTCAGATGTCACCTCGGGCGCTCGCGGATCCCATGCCGGCCGCCGCCTCGGAATCGGGAGAGTCCAACGGTAAGACCTATACCGTCTCGGCCGCCACAATCGCCGGAGCGACTCCGGACGGTGATGGACGCTGGCACGCCGAGGTCGCTCAGGTGTCCGGTGGCGATCCCTCGGTGGCCGAGGCGTTCAACAAGGCCGGGGACGCCTCGGCCCGCGACCAGATCGAGCAGGTGCGCGCCGATGCAGACTCGATTCCGTCGTGGACCTTCGAAGTGAAGTCCGAGTTGTTCTTTCGACCGTCGGCGCTCGCACAACTTCTCACCGGTGTCTACTACGTGCACGGTGCCGCCCATCCGAACAACTACGTGAGCACGGTCGTGATCGACAGCCGTAGCGCCAAACCCATCACGTTGAGCGACCTGTTCTCCAATGAGCAGGACGGCCTCAACCGGCTCTCCGAGCAGACCAAGCGGATATGGCCGACGGTCTACGGCGACGGCGAGCCGATGGCCGACGAACCCGGCAACCGACCGATCGCGGAGAACTTCGCGAACTGGATACCCACCGCCGAGGGTATGGAGCTGCACTTCGCCGACTACCAGTTCGGACACGGCTTGCCGGTGATCACCGTGCCGTGGTCATCGCTGACCGACGTACTGGCGCCTGACATGGCGGCGCTTGCGCAGCGGTGAGTGCACCGGGAATCAGAAGAGTTCGTAGGACTCGCGGCTGATCGTGAATCCGTGGTCGTCGCGGTTCTCGCACCTGATGCCCGACTGCTCGCTGAAGCAGGTGTAGCCGGTCGTCGCATCCCGATCGCCGTAGCGCAGGGTGCGCGCGTCGCCACCGAAGGTGGTGTCGCCGGCGCAGACGAACGTGGGCTTTCCGGTGGCCTCGAGGTTGATGCCCTGACCGTAGCCGGTCTGGCTGGGGCAATCCGCCGGCCGCGGCGGCGGTGACCAGTCCCGCTCGCGGATATCGCAGCGGACCCAGTCCGAGGCCGACAGACACGCGATGTTTCCACTGGGCGACTCGAAGAAATACATTTCCGGCTGGGCTGCGGCCGTGGGGGCGCCGCTGATCGCCGCGGCGGTCAGAGTGGCTACGGCGATCGCCGCTGCGCGGACGGGAGCTTTCATACCGAGACGATAATCCTAAATAGAAATGAGTGCGGCTTTTCGTGAATGTTTCCACGTCGGTGGTCCCCAAGGATGGTGCACAGCGGCCGACCCGCCCATCGACCACCACGGTTTCGGCCGCCCACCGCGCAATACTGAGGCAATGCCTGTCGCCCGTCGAGTACTCACCACGGTCCTGGCTGCCCTGTTGGCCCTGGCCTCCCCTGTTTCGCCGGCCTCCCCCGCCTCCGCCGATCCGCTGCAGCCCGCCTTCGCACAGTTGGCCGGCACCGTGCCGGCCACCATCGGCATCGCCTACGCTCCGGTCGGCCAGAACGGCGTCGTTACGCTCGGCGCCCTGCAGAACGGGGTGGCCTGGTCGACCATCAAGGTCCCGCTGGCGATCGCCGCAATCCACGCCAACCGCCCCAACGCGCAAGACCTCGCGGCCAGGGCCGTCACCGCCTCGGACAACGACGCCGCCGAGAAGTTGTGGTCCGAGCTCGGGCCGGCGCCGCAGGCCGCCCAGCAGGTGCAGGCCGTGCTGCGGGCCTTCGGCGACACCGGCACCGCGGTCGAATCCCGGCGGCTGCGGCCGGAATTCAGCGCCTTCGGCCAGACCCAGTGGCCGCTGGGCCGCCAGGCGGTGTTCGCCGCCCATCTGCCGTGCCTGGCCGCCGGCGCGCCCGTCTACAGTCTGATGCGCAACACCGTGACCAGCCAGCGGTGGGGGCTGGCCGGCCTGAGCGTCCCCAGCAAAGGCGGCTGGGGGCCCGGCCCCGGCGGCGGCTACCTGGTGCGACAGTTCGGTATCGTCCGCAGCCCCCATGGTGATCTTGCGGTGGCGATGGCCGCCGAGCCCAACGACGGCAGCTTCGACTCCGGGGTGGCCGCCCTCAACCAGATGACCCAGTGGCTCAGCGCCAATGCCGCCGCGCTACCGGGCGGCCGCTGCGCCGGGTAGGTTGGCGGCTAACCACTTGTTACCCGCGAGTAGGAGACAGCCATGCCCGCTCCGTCCGCCGCAGCATTCGACCGGCTGCGCGCACTGGCCGCCATCGATGACATCGACGGGCGGCAGTCGAAGACCATCGACGAGGTCTTCACCGGCAAACCGCTGACCACCATCCCGGTGGGCACCGCCGAGGATGTGACGGCGGCCTTCGCCAAGGCCCGCGCCGCCCAGCAGCAGTGGGCGGCCCGCAGCGTCAAGGAGCGCTGCGCGATCATCGAGGGCTACCGCGACCTGGTGATCGCCAACCGGGACTTCCTGATGGACGTCGCCCAGGCCGAGACCGGCAAGGCCCGTTCGGCGGCCCAGGAGGAGATCGTCGACATCATGCTCAACGCGCGGTACTACGCGCGCCAGGCCGCCAAGTTGCTGGCCTCCAAGCGGGTGCAGGGTCTGCTGCCCGGCATCGTCAAGACCGTGGTCAACCACCATCCCAAGGGCGTCGTCGGGGTCATCTCACCGTGGAATTACCCGATGACACTGTCGATTTCGGATGCCATCCCCGCATTGCTGGCCGGTAATGCCGTAGTGGTCAAACCAGACAGCCAGACCCCGTACTGCACGCTGGCCAACGCCGAACTGCTGTACCAGGCCGGTCTGCCGCGTGAGCTGTTCGCGGTGGTGCCCGGTCCGGGATCGGTGGTCGGCACGGCGATCGTGCAGCAGTGCGACTACCTGATGTTCACCGGCTCCAGCGCCACCGGCCGGTCGCTGGCCGAGCAGTGCGGCGCCCGGCTGATCGGGTTCTCCGCGGAGCTGGGCGGCAAGAACCCGATGATCGTCACCAAGGGCGCGAACCTTTCGGAGGTCGCCAAGGCCGCCACCCGCGCCTGCTTCTCCAACGCCGGCCAGTTGTGCATCTCCATCGAGCGGATCTATGTCGAGCGGGAGATCGCCGACGAGTTCGCCGCGAAGTTCGCCGAGCAGGTGCGCGCCATGAAGCTCTCGGGCGCCTACGACTTCTCCGCCGACATGGGCAGCCTGATCTCCGAAGACCAGATCAAGACCGTCTCCAACCATGTAGATGACGCAAAGGCCAAGGGCGCCAAGGTTATCGCCGGCGGAAACGCCCGCCCCGACATCGGGCCGCTGTTCTTCGAACCCACGGTGCTGACCGACGTCACCGACGAGATGGAGTGCGGCCGAAACGAGACGTTCGGCCCGGTGGTCTCCATCTACCCGGTCGACAGCATCGATGAGGCGATCGCACGCGCCAACGACACCGAGTACGGGCTCAACGCCAGCGTCTGGGCTGCAACCAAGGCGCAGGGTGAGGCGATCGCCGCCCGCGTCAAGTCCGGCACCGTCAACGTCGACGAAGGTTACGCGCTGGCCTTTGGTAGCACCGCGGCACCGATGGGCGGGATGAAGGCCTCCGGGGTGGGCCGGCGCCACGGCGCCGACGGCATTCTGAAGTACACCGAGTCGCAGACGGTTTCGACCGCCCGGGTGCTGAATCTGGATCCGCCGCTGGGGATCTCGGGCCCGCTGTGGCAGAAGCTGCTGACCCCGATGATCCGCCTGGTGCAGGCACTACCCGGCCGGTAGCACTTCAACGCCTCCCGGCCCGGGGCTTACTCCGACCGGCGGCGCGCTCCAGATCCGCCAGCGCCGGTTCGATGGCATCGGCCATCTTGTGGATGTCCTCGGCGACTTCCGGCGTGGTCACGAACCCGAAGTCGAGGTGGTCGCGATAGGAGAAGCACGTGATGTTCAGCGCCACATCCATGACCGGCGGCCCCAGCGGCACCAGCGATTCCACTTCCGCGCCGGCCATGTAGAGCGGGAACGACGGGCCGGGAACGTTGGAGACGACGAGGTTGATCGGGGCCAGCCGATTCGACAGGCCGGTCGCGGTGTAGGCGCGCGCGGCAAGCTGCAGCAGCCCGGGCGGAGTTGTGTCGGTCAGTCCCATGATCTGGTGCGCCGACAGCGCCTTGGCCATCTGCTTGGCGCTCTGGGTGTTCTCGTGGATCATCTTGAGCCGCTGACCGGCGCCCTCGAGATCGGTGGCCAACGACACCGTCATCGAACTGACCTTGTTGCCGACCTCGCCCTGGCTCGCCTCGGTGCGGGTCGACACCGGGATCTGAGCGACCAGCGGCTTGTCCGGCAACTCCCCGCGCTCGCCCAGATATTGCCGGACGGCGCCGGCGACCATGGCGAGCACGACGTCGTTGAGTTTCACGCCGTAGGCGTCCTTGACGGCCTTGACCCGGGCCAACTCGACGCGGCAGGCGGTGATCCGCCGGTGCGGCGACACGCTGGCGTTGAACCGGGTCACCGGGGCGTCGAAGTAGCGCGGCGGTTTACGTGCCACGCCCAGGCCGATCGTGGCGATCTGCTGACGGACGGTCTGTTGCAGCAGCCGGCCGATGCGAAACGGCGTCATGACCGCGACGTTGACCAGCGCACCGATGGCACGGCGCTCGAAGCTGGGAATGCCGTCATCGGTCGGCGATCCGATCGCTTGCGGGTCCGGTGGACGCGGCTCCGGCGTGACGTCCAGCATGATCTCGGAGAGGCCCGCGCCCGAGACACCGTCGACGATCGCGTGGTGCATCTTCGTCAACGTCGCGACCCGGCCGCCGTTGACCCCCTCGATCACCCACACTTCCCACAGCGGTCGGGAACGGTCCAGTTTGTAGGACATCAGCCGGCCTACGAGCTCTTCGACCTCGCGGCGCCCGCCCGGGGCCGGGACGCCGATACGCCGCACATGAAAGTCGATGTCGAGTTCGTTGTCTTCGATGAACCACGGCCGGTCCAGACCCAGCGGCGCACCGCTGACCTTCCAGCGCAGCTGCGGCAGTTGCGGTAGCCGCTCGATCAGCAGTTGGCGGACCAGCTCAAAACTGTAATTCGGTGCCTGGCTGGTATCCAGGATCGCCAGCCCCCCGATGTGCATGTGCCAGCCCGCAGTCTCGGCAGACCAGAACGCGGCGTCGACGCCCGAAAGTCGCTGCATCGACCGAGACTAACGTGGACAGCTGCGCCGGGGGCGGCTCACCGCCAGAAAATCTGCCGAAGCTAGCTGTCGGCCGCTACGTGCTTGGCGTGCACCTCGTCGGCGGGACGGGCTTCGGTTTGCTCCTTGGCCCACCGGTAGTCGGGCTTTCCGGCCGGGGAACGCTTGACCTCGTCGACGAACCACAGACTGCGGGGCACCTTGTAGCCGGCGATCTCGGTGCGTGCGCAGGTGTTGATCTCCTCCAGCGACGGCCGAGCATCGCCGCGCGGCTGCACCACCGCGGCCACGTGTTGGCCGTAGCGGGCGTCGGGCACACCGACCACCAAAGCGTCGAACACGTCCGGGTGGGTTTTGAGGGCGGCCTCGACCTCCTCGGGGTAGATCTTCTCGCCCCCGGAGTTGATCGACACCGAGCCGCGACCGAGCATGGTGACGGTGCCGTCGGCCTCGACCTGCGCGTAGTCGCCCGGGATGGCGTAGCGCACGCCGTTGATGGTGCGGAAGGTCTCGGCGGTCTTCTTCTCGTCCTTGTAGTAGCCGACGGGGATGTGGCCGCGCTTGGCGATGATGCCGCGCACGCCGGAGCCGGGCTGGACTTCGTTGCCGTCCTCGTCGAGCACCACGGTGGTCTTGTCGATGGTGACCCGGGGACCGCCGGTGTGCGCCTCGCCCTTGGCGACGATGCTGGTGCCGCCGAACCCGGTTTCGCTCGACCCGATGGAGTCGGTGATGATCCGGTTGGGCAGCAGCTCCAGCAGCTTCTCCTTGATGCTGGGGCTGAACAGCGCCGCGGTGGATGCCAGCAGGAACAGCGATGACAGGTCATACTCTTCGCCGGCGGCCTGGGCGGCCAGCAGCGCGTCGAGCAGCGGGCGCGCCATGGCGTCGCCGGTGAAGAACAGCAGGTTCACCTTGTGGTCGTGGATGGTGCGCCACACCTGATCGGCGTCGAATTCCGGTGCCAGCACCACGGTTTGGCCGCTGAACAGTGACATCCAGGTCGCCGACTGGGTGGCGCCGTGGATCATCGGCGGGATCGGGTGGCGGATCATCGGCGGGTTGGCGGCGGCCTGCTTGGCCAGGTCGTACTCGTCGGCGATCGGCTCGCCGGTGGCGAAGTCGGTGCCGCCGAACAGCACCCGGTAGATGTCCTCGTGGCGCCACATCACGCCCTTGGGGAACCCGGTGGTGCCGCCGGTGTAGAGCAGGTAGATGTCGTCAGCGCTGCGCGGCCCGAAGTCGCGCTCGGGCGAGCCCTGCGCCAGCGCGGCCTCGAACTCCACACCGCCGTAGCGCTGGTAGTCGCCGTCGGAGCCGTCCTCGATCACCAGGATGGTCTTGACGTTCGGGGTGTCGGGCAGCACGTTGGCGACCCGGTCGGCGTATTGCCGTTCATGCACCAGCGCGACCATGTCGGAGTTGTCGAACAGGTAGCGCAGCTCGCCCTCGACGTAGCGGAAGTTGACGTTGACCAGGATGGCGCCGGCCTTGATGATGCCGAGCATCGCAACGACGATCTCGTTGCGGTTGCGGCAGTACAGTCCGACCTTGTCGTCCTTCTTGACGCCCTGGTCGATCAAGTAGTGGGCCAGCCGGTTGGCCTTCTCCTCCAGTTGGGCGTAGGTCAGCTGCTCGTCCCCACAGATCAGGGCAACCCGATCCGGAACGGCGTCGACGGCGTGTTCGGCGAGATCCGCGATGTTGAGAGCCACACCACACAAACTAGAACGTGTTACATTTCGTTTTCAAGTCGAGGCCTCAACGCGGAAAGGCGGACGCCGGTGAGCGAGTCGTCACAACAGCCCCACGCCCTGGTTGAACAGCGCGGACACACGCTGATCGTCACGCTGAACCGGCCCGAGGCCCGCAACGCGTTGAGCGGCGAAATGCTGGCGATCATGGTCGAGGCCTGGGACCGGGTGGACAACGACGACGAGATCCGCTCGTGCATTCTGACCGGGGCGGGCGGCTACTTCTGCGCGGGCATGGACCTCAAGGCGGCCAACAAGAAAGCGCCCGGCGACTCGTTCAAAGACGGCAGCTACGACCCCTCGCGCATCGACGGACTGCTCAAGGGCCGCCGGCTGACCAAGCCGCTGATCGCCGCGGTCGAAGGACCCGCAATCGCCGGGGGCACCGAGATCCTGCAGGGCACCGACATCCGCATCGCCGGGCAAAGCGCGAAGTTCGGCATCTCCGAGGCCAAGTGGAGCCTGTACCCGATGGGCGGCTCCGCGGTGCGACTGGTGCGCCAGATTCCCTACACGATGGCGTGTGACCTGCTCTTCACCGGTCGGCACATCACCGCCGCCGAGGCGCTGGAGATGGGCCTGATCGGCCACGTCGTGCCCGACGGCTCCGCGCTGGACAAGGCGCTGGAGATCGCCGAGCAGATCAACAACAACGGCCCGCTGGCGGTGCAGGCGATGCTGCGCACCATCCACGAGACCGAGGGCATGCACGAGAACGACGCCTTCGCGATCGACACCAAGATCGGCATCAAGGTGTTCTTGAGCGAGGACGCCAAGGAGGGGCCGCGCGCCTTCGCCGAGAAACGCAGGCCCGAGTTCAAGAACCGCTGATGCGGATCGCTGTCACCGGCGGCACCGGCTACGTCGGCGCCCACACCGTCAAGGCGATGTTGGAAGCCGGGCACGCGGTGCGGTTGTTGGTCGCGCCGGGCTGCGGCGACGAGCCCGTCATCCCCCGGCTTCGCGAGTTGGGCGCACTGGAGGTGCTCAACGGCGACATCCGCGACACCGCAGTGGTGGCCGCGCTGCTGGACGGCTGCGACGCGGTGCTGCACGCCGCGGGGGTGGTCGGCACCAACGATCGGCAAGAGAAGTTGATGTGGGACATCAACGCCTATGCCACCGAGGCGATCCTGACCCGCGCGGTGGAAGCCAAGCTCGATCCGGTGGTGTCGGTCAGCAGCTACAGCGCGCTGTTCCCGCCGCCCGACGGTGTGATCGGCCCGGACTCGCCCACCGTGCCCGGCCGCAGCGCCTACGCCCGCACCAAGGCCTACGGCGAGCGGGTGGCCCGCCGGCTACAGGACGAGGGGCACCCGGTCGTGGTCACCTATCCCTCCAGCGTGGTCGGTCCGGCGTTCTGGACGGCCCCCGGCGTCACCGAGCGGGGCTGGGCGCCGATCGTGAAGTATCGGGTGGCGCCGGTGGTGCGCGGCGGCATGGCGATGGTCGACGTGCGCGATGTCGGCCGGGTGCACGAGGCGCTGATGCGGCCCGGCCGCGGCCCGCACCGCTACCTGTGCGGCGGGATCATGGTCGGCTTCGACGAGATGATCGCCGCGGTGGAGCGCGGCCTGGGTAAGCCGGTGCGCCGAATCCGGGTGGCTCCCAGCGCTTTCAAGGGCATCGGTCGGGTCAGCGATCTGGCCAGTAAGTTGCTGCCGCTGCCGGAGTCGCTGAGCTACGAGGCGGCCTGGTTGCTGACCTCGGCCACCCCGACCGACGACTCGGCCACGTTGGCTGATCTGGGATTGCAGTGGCGCTCGCCAATCGAGGCGATCGTGGAGTCGCTGCGGGCCGGGCTCAGCCCCAGCGCGCCGGTCTCCCCGCCCGCCACCCCGCCGAACGTGTAACCACTGCGAAATTCCGCCGGGATTTTCGCAGCCAGTACACGTTCGGCGTTTCTGTCGGGGGTCGTAGGCAGACTTCCGCCATGGCGACACCGTTCCTGGGCAGCGAGGCCGTCCGAAGCGGCCGGCTGACCCCGTACGCCTTGCGGAGCCGATTCGTCGCGATCCATCCGGACGTTTATGTACCAGCCGGTACGAGACCCACCGCGGTATTGCGAGCCCAAGCCGCATGGCTGTGGTCGCGGAGACGCGGCGTCGTCGCGGGCCAGTCGGCCGCCGCGCTGCACGGGGCGAAATGGGTCGATGATCACGCACCGGCGGAGCTGCTCTACGACTGTCGCCGGCCACCCAAGCACATCCGCACCTGGTCGGACCGCGTCGATGACGACGAGGTGCAGCTGATCGGCGGCATACCGGTGACATCGCCGGCTCGCACCGCATTGGACCTGGCCTGTCGCTATCCCCAGGTCAACGCCGTCGCGGCCATCGACGCCCTCGGACAGGCCACCGACCTCAAGATCACCGACGTCGAGTTGCTGGCCGAAAGATACCGGGGGCGCCGCGGGATCTGTGATGCCCGAATGGCGCTCCCGCTCGTCGACACCGGTTCTGACTCACCACGGGAATCCCAGTTGCGACTGGTCCTCATCCGGGCCGGCTATCCGCCGCCGCAGACACAGATCCCGGTTTACGACGAATGGCAGCAGCTTGTCGCGGTCCTAGACATGGGCTGGAAGGAGGTCATGGTCGGCCTCGACTACGAAGGCGAACATCACCGCACCAATCGACGGCGCTTCAACCAAGACATCCGGCGCCACGAGACGGTGACCGGGCTCGGCTGGATCGACCTGCGGATCACCCTCGAAGACACCGAAGGCGGCATCCTCGGCCGAGTCGCGGCGGCCTGGGCGCGACGAGCGTGTACTCCCAGCGATTTTCGGGCGCGCTTTTCGCGCTGAGTACACGCTCGGCTACCCCAACACCGGCTCGCTCGGCGTGAACACCACCGGCATGGACACCGGGCCGGATACGAAGTTCGCCGGACGCAGCGGCACCTCTGCGCCGTCGGCCAGCCGCAGATCCGGCAGCCGCTGCAGTACCCGCTCGGTCATCAGCGAAAGCTCTAGTCTGGCCAACTGGTTGCCCATACAGAAGTGGGTGCCGAAGCCGAACGCGACATGGCTGTTGGGGTCGCGCTTGATGTCGAACCGTTCGGGGTCGTCGAACACCGACTCGTCAAAGTTCGCCGACTCGAACATCAGCATGATCTTCTCGCCCTGCTTGAGCTCGGTGCCGTGGAACTCGGTGTCGGCGGTCAACGTGCGGCACATGTTCTTCACCGGAGAGGTCCAGCGCAACATCTCCTCGATCGCCCCGGGCAGCAGACTCGCGTCGGCGCGCAGCATGTCCCACTGATCGCGGTGGCGCAGCAACTGTTCGGTGCCACCGGACAGCGTGTGCCGAGTAGTCTCGTCGCCGCCGATCAGGATCAACAGGGTCTCGAAGATGATCTCGTCATCCGACATCACCGCGCCGTCCACCTCGGCGTTGACCAGCACGGAGAACAGGTCGTCGGTGGGCTCTGCCCGACGTTTGACGATGATGTCTCTGGTGAACTCGGTCCAGCCGGCGAACGCCTCCATGACCGCCTGAAACGTCGCCGACTCCGGATCCAGGTGGGAGCTCTGCCCGGCAACCAGGTCGTCGGACCATTTCAGCAGCATCGAGCGTTCTTCCGGCAGTACACCGAGCATGTCGCCGATCACCGCCATGGGCAGCGGAGCGGCGATGTCGCGGACGAAGTCGCACTCGCCGCGTTCGCAGACGGCGTCGATCAAGGTGTCACAGAGTTGCCCGATGGACGGCAGCTGGGCATGCACCCGCTTGCGGGTGAAGCCGGCGTTGACCAGCTTGCGGCGCACCAGGTGCTCCGGGTCGTCCATGTCGATCATGTAGGGCATGCCCGGCTGGTCGGGACGGATGCCGCCGGTGCTGGAGAACAGCTCCGGGTTGCGCTCGGCGTCGATCACCGCGGCGTAGCTGGCCGCGGCGGCCTGACCGTTGCGGTCCCGGAACACCGGCTCGTGAGCGCGCATCCACTTGTAGGCGGCGCGCGCTCCGCCGTCGGAGTAGAAGGTGCCGTCGGTCAGGTCGACATCGGGCTTGGTCATCGGCTTCACATCGGCCATAACCTCGGTCATCAGCGTCCTCCGGATTACAGTGGGCGTCATGGCTCTTTCACAGCACACCATCGCTGGCACTGTGCTTACCATGCCGGTCCGCGTCCGTCAGGCGGATGTGCATTCCGCGATGTTCTCGGTTTCGGCGGATGCCGCGCAGGCGATGATCGACTACAGCGGCCTGCAGGTTTTCCAGCACCGGCCCGGACAGGCGGTGGTCAACCTGATGCTGGCCCGCTACATCGACGGCGATCTGGGCAAGTACCACGAGTTCGGTACCGCGGTGATGGTCAACCCGCCGGGTTCGTCCGCCCGCGGCTGGCGCGCATTGGGCTCCGCCGGTGCGTTCATCCACCACCTGCCGGTGGATCAGGAGTTCACGTTGGAGGCCGGGCGCACCATCTGGGGGTTCCCGAAGGTCATGGCGGACTTCACCGTTCGCGACGGTAAGCGGCTGGGCTTCGATGTGGCCGCCGGCGGCGAGCACATCGCCACCATGGAATTCGGACGCGGGCTACCGGTGCCGGGGCTTTTCACCTCCCGGCCGCGGACGCTGCAGGCGTTCAGCCACCTCGACGGTGTGACTCATCAAGTGCCTTGGGAGATGAAGGTTTCCGGTGTGCGCGGCACGGTGGGTGGTACGACGCTGCGGCTGGGCACCCACCCGTACGCCCAGGAGCTGGCCGCGCTGGGCTTGCCGAAGCGGCCGATGATGTCCTCGACGGTCGGGCATGTCGAGATGACGTTCGGGGATGCCGAGGTGGCGGGCCGCTAGCGGAGTTCGTCTCTGGTGATCGGCGGTGGGTGACCGCGGCGGCGGCTGTCGTCCACGCTTGCCTCCTGTCTGCGGCGTCCAGGCGCGCCAATGCTTCTGATTCCAGCAACTGGTTCAGACCGGCAATTGCCACACCGCGCGGTGAACCGTCAGGGGCGTTCATGCGACATGCCTGGCCGCAGTCACCACCTGGTGCCACGCCAAGTGATAGCGAGCGAGTTCTTCGCTTCCGTCGATCAAGGCGTCGATGGCCGCCAACAGCATCCAGTCAGCGACATCTCGGGCCAGCTGGTCAGGGTAGGCCGACAGCACCTTGTTTGCGGTGTCGGTGACGACGTTGCGGAATCGTTCAATTTCGTTGTCGGCGACCCCGGATCGGCGGGCCACCGCCCGCCCGACGGTCTGCACGATCCGCGGCAAGCGCGTACTGGCTCCGGCGGCATCAATCAAGGTCGGACCCAGTTCGTCGATGTGCTGGCCATAACGGGCGCGTTCCCCGGCACCCGGAAGCGGGTCGTTGGGGCCGGCTTCAGCGACATAGGTGTTGGGCTGGTGTGTCGCGGTGGCGATCACCGCGCCGAGCAGATCAACCACGCTGACGTCGTGACGGCGCTGGGCGGGAGCGAGCAGGGTGACACCGGGGGGCAATAGAACTCCCGGCGGGACCCAGCCTCCGGCCAGATCGGTCACCAACACTGTTGTGGTCTCATCATCACGCAAGCCGGCCGCCCAGGCGAGGTTCGGTGCCTGGCGAGCCACCGCATCGACTTTGCGCTGCACATCGTCCTGCTCGGCCATGCGTTTGGCGGCGGTGCCGGCTCCGGCCCCGGCCATTCCTCCGGCGCCCATCCGGCCCGCTATCGAGGCCCCCGACTGGCCGCCGGTGCCTGAGGTCGGCTTGCCCGGTACGGGACGGTCACCTGAGGATGCGACGGTGGTACTGCCGGAAGTCGGAGTTGTTGCTCCGCCAGGCGCTGACGGGGATGCCGGGCCGGAGGGGCCAGCCGCCGGTGTCGGTGCGCCGGGTGCTACGGCCCCGGCCGGACGCAGATCCGCCCCGTAGCCCGGCAGCGGACCGGATGGCGCTGCGGGACCAGCGCTGATCGGCGCGGACGGTACCGAGGTCGGCCCAGCGGTCATGGGCGGGGCCGCTGTCGGAGTCGGCATTGTCGCTCCCGGGGTCGAAGCTGTCGGAGCAACCTCTGGGCTGGTGCCCGCCAGACTTCCCAAATTGCCGAGCGTCCCACCCGCCATCGGCGTCACCGATGGTGAGGGCGGCACCTGCGGACCAGACGACTGGCCGAACCCAGCGGAACCTGGGCCGCCTTGTGCGAATGGTGGTGGACCGCCAGGCCCTCCTGGGCCCGCCGGCCCCCCGGGGGTACCCGATGCAAATGCTTGACTCAACCCGCCGCCCTGGAGGCTCTGCGGTGTAGCGCCGGCTCCACTACCACCACCGAGACCCGGCATGGAAGATGCCAGGGGCGATGTACCGCCAAGCCCGCCACCCGATCCGCCGCCACCGGGTATTCCCCCGACGCCGCCGCCTCCCGAGCCTCCGCCAGCAACGCTCGGTGATCCGCCTACACTTCCGCCGTTACCCCCGCCGCTTCCTGGCTGGCCACCGCCGCCGTTACCAGCACTTGCGCTACCACCACCACCGTTAACGCCAGCTTGGCCCCCACCGCCGCCGTTACCAGCAGCTGCGCTACCACTGCCACCGCCTGCGCTGCCAAAACCGCTGGCGGCCTTGGAGCCATTTGTGCTACCTGCTGCGTTGCTGGTTCCAGCGACTCCCGCGCTACTGACGCCACCGCCACCATTGCCAGCCCCAGCGTTGCCCGCACCCGCGCTATCAGCATTGCCCACGCCCGCATGACCGACATCGCTACCTGCGTTGCCGGCGGTATTGTCCGCGCCTCCGAAACCGCCCCCACCCCCGTCAGCACCGCTACCGGCGCCACTGCCGGGGACCGGTAAACCGTTGGAGTCAGAGGCTCCCTTACCGCCGTCCCTGCCGTTAACGCCGTCATCCGCGGTACGTTGCGGACCGTCGGTACCAAGCCCCCCCCTGGCCACCGTCATAACTCTGGGCCCGGGCCACCTCATCCGGCGTTAACGGCTGCCGCGGGGGTGGGACATCGAGAGCAGCGCCGTTTTCTTGCAGCCAATCGCGGGAATTGGCGTCGACACCCGTTTCATCAAACATCTGCTGGGTAGCGTCAACTATTGAAGTGGTCGCGGTCGATGCAGCGTCGCGAGCCTGCGAGTTAGCGTTCCAGATCACGCTGTTGATCTCACCGACTTTCACGAGCTCGTCTTCATTCTTTTTGAGAATTTTGCCGATTTCGTCGTTGCCTGACTTCGCGATGCTAGTTAGGCTGGCGCGCAGATCGTCTATTGCTTTCGCAACCGCCTTGTTCGCTTCACTCTTAGCACGGCACTGATTGGCAATGTCGAGAAGGTGCTTTCTACCCAGCCGCAGACGCGTTAGCATGTCCTCAGCAGTGTGGCCACTGTTCCGCTGCCCCAATAACGTAATACGATTATTGACACCTTCCGCTTCCCGCTGTTTGACCTCCATTTGAGCCGACCAAAAGCCGATTGCGGCGGCTGGCTGGGTGGGCGGCGCAGGCCACCACAAACCGATCAAAATCCACGTGAACGGCCTAGAGTCGGGAAGGTCAGGCACCGCACAACTCCTGCATCACCTGGTTTTTAGCATTCGAGTCGTCAACCGCAACTCTGTATTGGTCAGCGGTAGCCATGCCGTTGGTGCCAATAACTGCTGTAGTTTGATACGAATTCGCCAAAGCGCGCGCGGCGTCACGGTATTTCGGATCTAGCGCCGGGTCCGCTGCCGACGTGTCCAGGATTAGAGCACCATTGATCATGGAGATCCTCGCCAACGCTATGTCACCGCCCGGCTGTGTCTCGATGTTTAACGCGCGCGCGGCGAGCGTGTATTGATCACACAGCTTCGTCTTCGCTTCGGCCTTCTGTGCCGCCGTATAGGTAGGAGTTGACCCCGATCCCGACCGGGTGAGCGCCACGATCAACGCCGCTGCAGCAAGCACCACAGCCACGGCTGCCAGTGTCGCTGTCAGCCAGTTGCGGGATCGGACTGGTGCGGGCGGTGCGGGCCAGGGCTGTGTCATGGTCACCTCACGGATGGTAGACCCGACTCCCGATTCTTCGCTTACATCATTGTTTCCGCTGAAGCTAATCGCCGACTGTCGGTCATTCCCCGAGTGAATTGACGCCCATACGGCCGGCTGTCAGTGTTGAACGGCAGCTGACGCAGTAGAGGAGTCACGATGTTCGTCGATCCGGCAATGCTGACGGCGGGCGAGTCCCATTCCCACAGCGCCGCAAACCATGCCCACACCGGCGCGGCGTCGCTGCACCAGCCTGGCGTGACGGCGGGAATCTTCGGCAGTTTCGGCGCCGCCGACGTCTACCACAACGCGATCTGCACCGCCCACAGCGACCACATCACCATCCTCAACGGCCACCGCCGCACCCTGACCGATGTCGGCGACAAAGCCCACTATGCCGCGCGGGCGTTCACCGGCATGGATCAGCACAATGCGGCCGAACTTCGTGCGGTGCAGTGCAACTCCAGCACATAAACCTGACGCTGCTCATCGACACCGCCGGCGGTGACCCGTGGCAGGTCAACAACACCTTGCAAACCGGCAACCCAGCCACCGTCGACGAGTTGGCGCGAGCCTTTCACGACGCCGGCGCCTGCACCGCCGAATCCAGTGCCGCGTTCACCCAAGCCCGTCAACGATTCCAGGCCGCCTGGAACCGGGAGAACGGCGAACACCCCATCAACGACTCCGCCGAAGTGCAGCGCGCCACCACCACCTTGCATCTGCAACAAGCCCAGCTCACCGCGATCGGCACCGACCTGGAAACCATCGCCGCCGCGCTGGCCCAGGCACAGAAATCAGCGGCCGCCAAGATCCACGCCCTGGAGATCCAGCTCCAAGACATCGACAACCGCATCGGGATGTACCAGCAGACGAACGTCGACACCTGCGAGTTGGAGCAGGTGGCGATCGACGACACCGCCGGCATCCTGCATCAACTCGAAAAGCTGCGCGACGACTACGCCGCAACCCTGCACGCCTCAACCGCCAAACTGCTGGCCGACGGCTACGACCCGACACCCCTGCACGGCTACGATGGCGACGGCCAATCCAACCAAGACCAGCAGGTCGATCACGCCGCCGACAGCTACCGCACCACTCAGCGTGACCGCGACCGGGAACTGGTGGACAACCCCGGCGAGATGACACCGGAGAAAGTCGCCGCCGTCGCACGCCTGCGGGACTATGCCACCGCCACCGACCCCACCTCCGATCCCGATGCCCGACGCCTCGCCGGCGAGCGCCTCGACGACTTCCGCATGGCCAGCTTCATCGGCCCACTACCGCTGGACACCGTCCTGGGCGGCGACGCCCGCAGCAATGCTGCCAACCGGCTGGACTTGCAGCGCCGCCTGGAGTCCGGTTCGCTACCCCCCGACGGCTTACCGATGACCCGCGACCAGGCCACCAGAGCCCTCGACGATGCCGCAGCCGCCGCTCGCACGATGGCGCTCAACGGATTTGCCGACCGACTCCGCAATAGCGGAGTGTCCCCCGCCGGAGTCCAGCGTGCCGTCGACGCCGTCAAGAACGGGACATCACCGAGGGAGTTTTTCAACCAACTCTCGAACGCCTCCGATGCTGTCGGTGGAGGCTTGGAAAAGTATGGCGGGGCCCTGCCGACTGGACGTCATTGGCTCGACGCTGGCGTCTTCTCGAAAGCCGACGCCGAGGCCCTAGCGAAGTTTGGTAAGGGCCTGGGGGGCGCGGCCACCGGACTGGATGGTGCGCTGACCGTAATGGACGTAGTGGGCGGCAAGATCCCAGCCGGACAGGGTATCGCCGAATTCGGCGGCCGTTGGGCAGGCGGTGCCGCCGGTGGCTGGGGTGCGGCATTCTTGATGTCCTTTGTGGCCGCCCCTGAGGTAGCTGTACCCGTCGCTGTCGCCGGCGGAATTATCGGAGGTTCAAAGGTAGGCCAAGGTATTGTGGACGCCGCCGGGGGGTATTGATATGACGAATGCCTTCATAATTGCGGCCGGTCTGTGCATCGCAGCCGGCGGGAGCCTTGATTTCCTGAAGTTACCGCTGGAGTCAAGGCGCCGCCTCTATTGGTACTTGGCATTCCTGGCAGGGGTCTTCGTATTTCTTGCAGCCTACCCCGACCCCGCGAAGACTCTGGGCGCGATCGGTGTAGTACTGATTGCGACGGTTGGCTGGGCATATGTCCACACACCCTACATTCGAATCCGCGGGAGAATCTACGCGTTCCAACCGATGCACATCAATGCCGAGTCCGAAGGCGAGACGGCGAAACTCCAGCGCCACGAACAGATTGCCACACCCCCGAAGATCTGGTGGATCATCGCGGGATTCTTGCTCGCCTTCGGCGTAGCGATGTGCTGTTCATTTCTGCCCGGACGCGAAGGATTCAGCCTCCAACACTATCGCGAGCTGATCCTGTACATGGCCGGCTTCTGCGTACTGTTCGCTATCGGCATGGGCTACGGCGAAGCGAAGTTGCGCTATCCGATCGCGCAAGGACAACGCCTTCAGTTCATCATCGCGTCGATATTTTCGGCCGGTCTGTTCGCCATGCTGTATCTGACAACCTACTATTTGACGACCCGTGCGATTGTGCGGCCACGCGAATAGCGCTGCACCTCACCAACGGGCGTCGACCCGCCCCTAAATCTTGGCGTCCCGCCCCTCCCAGTACGGGTCCCGCAACTTGCGCTTGTACAGCTTGCCGTTGGGGTCGCGCGGCATCTCGGCGATGTAGTCGATCGAGCGGGGCAGCTTGAACTTCGCCAGCCGCGCCGCCGCGTACTCCATCAACTCGGCGGTCAGCGCGGCATCGCCCGCCACGTCCGCTGCCGGCTGCACGACGGCCTTGATCGCCTCGCCCCAGTCGTCGTCGGGCACCCCGAACACCGCAACATCGAGCACCTTGGGGTGCATGATCAGTTCGTTCTCGATCTCGGCTGGGTAGACGTTGACCCCGCCGGAGATGATCATGTTGGTCTTGCGGTCCTGCAGGAACAGGTAGCCCTCTTCGTCGAGATAGCCGACGTCGCCGACGGTGAACAGGTCACCGGCGCGGTTCTCGGCGGTTTTCTTCTCGTCGTTGTGGTAGGCGAAGCTCGATCCGCCCATCTGCATGTAGACGGTGCCGACCTCGCCCGGCGGCAGTTCGTTGCCGCCGTCGTCGAGCACCTTGACCACCGAGTACGGCCAGGCCTTGCCGACCGAGCCGGGGTGGGCCAGCCACTCCTCACCGCCGATCTTGGTGCCGCCGCCCTCGGTAGCCGCGTAGTACTCGGTGATCACCGGTCCCCACCAGTCCAGCATCTGCCGCTTGACCTCGGGCGGGCACGGCGCCGCGCCGTGGATGACGTTGCGCAGCGAGGACACGTCGTAGCGCGCCCGCACCTCGGCCGGCAGTGCCAACAACCGGCGGAACTGGGTGGGCACCATGTGACTGTGGGTCACCCGGTGCTCGGCGATCAGCGAAAGCATCTCCTCGGGGTCCCATTTGTCCATCAGCACCACCTTGTGGCCCAGCTGGATGGAGATCGACGAGAAATTAAGCACCGCAGTGTGATACAGCGGCGACCCGCAGATATGCACGTGATCGTCGAACGGCGCCAGGTCATACAGCGCGAAGAAGCCGGCGGAGGCGACCGGCACCGCGTCGGGGTCGGCTCCGGTCAACGGACGCTTGACGCCCTTGGGCTTGCCGGTGGTGCCGGAGGTGTAGAGCATTGCCGCACCCATGGTGCGCACGTCCGGCCTGCCCTCCTCGCCGGCGCCCAGTGCCGACAACGGGGCGAACCCGTCGACGTCACCGACGGCGAACCGCCTGCCGGCGGGCAGGCCGGCCTCGTCGGCGGCGATCTTCGACGCTTCGGCGAACCGTTCGTGGGCGACAAGGACTTTCGCGCCGCTGTCAGAGAGGATGTAGCCGATCTCCGGGCCGGTCAGGTGCCAGTTGATGGCGACGATGTACAGCCCGGTCTGCATGGCGGCGAAGTACACCGCCAGCGTGTCGACGATGTTGGGCAGCACCATCACCAGCACATCGCCGGGCTCCAGCCCCAGCGCCTGCAGGCCGCGCCCGTAGCGGTCGGCACGGGCGGCCAGTTCACCGTAGGTCAGCTGGCCGCCGTGTACGTCGACCACCGCGACGGCATCCGGGGTGTCACGGGCGATGTTCCACAGACCGGCTTCGCTCATCCAGCCAATCTAGAACGTGTTCTAGTCCGCTTGCAAGGCCAGGCTGCACCGCGCTCAGAGCAGCGACGCGAGCTGCTGAACCTGGGCGGTGTCGCGCGCGGCGACGACCATCATCGTCACCCCGGCGGCCTCCCACACCTTGATCTGCTTACGCACGTAGTCGATGTCGCCGACGATCACGGCGTCATCGACCAGTTCGTCGGGGATGACCTTGGCGGCCTCATCTTTGCGGTCCGAGCGGAACAGCTTGGTGACGTCGTCGACGACCTCCGAATACCCCATCCGGCGGTAGACCTCGGCGTGGAAGTTGGTGTCCTCCGAACCCATGCCGCCCATGTAGAGCGCCAGGAACGGCTTGATGCCGGCGAACGCCGCGGCGCGATCGGAGGTGATGACCACCTGGGCGGTCGCGCAGATCTCGAAGTCCTCGCGGGTGCGCCGCGCCCCGGGCCGCGCGAAGCCCTCGTCGAGCCATTCGTTGTACATGTCGGCCAGTCGCGGTGCGTAGAAGATCGGCAGCCAGCCGTCGGCGATCTCGGCGGCCAGTGCGACGTTCTTCGGCCCTTCCGCACCGAGCATCACCGGGATGTCGGCGCGGCGCGGGTGAGTGATCGGCTTGAGCGCCTTGCCCAGCCCGGTGGTGCCCTCACCGGACAACGGCAGCGGGTAGTGCGGTCCGGCGCTGGTCACCGGGGCCTCACGCGCCCACACCTGGCGCAGGATGTCGATGTATTCGCGGGTGCGGGCCAGCGGCTTGCCGAATCGCTGGCCGTACCAGCCCTCCACCACCTGTGGGCCAGAGACACCGAGCCCGAGGATGTGCCGGCCGCCCGAGAGGTGATCCAGTGTCAGCGCGGCCATCGCACACGCGGTCGGCGTGCGCGCCGACAGTTGCACCACCGAGGTGCCCAGCCGCACCCGCGACGTCGAGGACCCCCACCACGCCAGCGGCGTGTAGGCATCCGAACCCCAGGCTTCGGCGGTGAAGACGGCGTCGAAGCCGACATCCTCGGCCGCGGCCACCAATTCGGCGTGGTTGGTCGGCGGCTGCGCGCCCCAATATCCCAGTTGCAGTCCCAGCTTCATCGGTGAATTCCTTCTCGTCTTCTTGCTCAGATTCCTAGAACCTGTTCTACTCGATGCCGTGACCGTCAGCGAACACCGCTCCGCCCTGACAGAACCGTCGGAACCGCCGCTGTCCGCCCCATTGGGGTTGTCGTTCGACTACACCCGTTCGACGGGTCCGGTTCTGGGCCAATTCTTCACCGCTCTGCGTGAGCGCCGCATCGTCGGGGTCCGCGGCTCCGACGGGCGGGTGTACGTACCGCCCGCCGAGTACGACCCGGTCACATACGAACAGCTCACGGAGATCGTACCGGTGGCCAGTGTCGGAACCGTAGTGTCATGGTCCTGGCAGCCGGAGCCCCTGGAGGGCCAGCCGCTGGACACTCCGTTCGCCTGGGCGCTGATCAAGCTCGACGGCGCCGACGTGCCATTGCTGCACGCGGTGGCCGCCGAAGGCCCCAAGGCGATCAGCGCCGGTACCCGGGTGCACGTGCACTGGGCCGAGGAAACGGTCGGCGCGATCACCGACATCGCGTACTTCGCGATCGGCGAGGACCCCGAACCGGTCGAGCAAGGATCCGACGACCGGGATCCGGTGTCGATGGTGATCACCCCGATAGCCCTGGAGATCCAGCACAGCGCCTCGCACCCGGAGAGCGCGTACCTTCGCGCGTTCAAGGAGGGCAAGCTGCTGGGCGCGCGTACCGGCACAGACGGAAAGGTCTACTTCCCCGCCCGAGAGGCCGACCCGGCCACCGGCCGACAGCTCACCGACTACGTCGAATTGCCGGACACCGGCACCATCACCACGTTCGCGATCATCAACATCCCGTTCCAGGGCCAGAAGATCAAACCGCCCTACGTGGCGGCCTACGTGCTGCTCGACGGCGCCGACATCCCGTTCCTGACACTGGTTTCCGACGTCGACGCCGCCGACGTGCGGATGGGCATGCGGGTGCAGGCGGTGTGGAAGCCCCGCGAGGAATGGACCTACGGCATGGAGAACATCGAGTACTTCCGGCCGACCGGGGAGCCGGACGCCGACTACGACACCTACAAGCACCACCTGTAAGGGGAACCCGCCAGATGAGCACTCGCGATGTCGCGGTGGTGGGTTTCGCCCACGCCCCGCACGTCCGCCGCACCGACGGCACCACCAACGGCGTCGAAATGCTGATGCCGTGCTTCGAGCAACTATACCGTGAACTGGGAATCGAACGCGCCGACATCGGATTCTGGTGCTCCGGTTCCTCGGATTACCTTGCCGGGCGGGCCTTCTCGTTCATCTCGGCGATCGACTCGATCGGCGCGGTGCCGCCGATCAATGAGTCGCATGTGGAGATGGACGGCGCGTGGGCGCTGTATGAGGCCTACATCAAGGTGCTGACCGGCGAGGTCGACACCGCGCTGGCTTACGGCTTCGGCAAGTCCTCGGCCGGCCAGCTGCGCCGGATTCTGGCGCTGCAGACCGATCCCTACACCGTCGCCCCGCTGTGGCCGGACTCGATCTCGATCGCCGGACTGCAGGCCCGGCTCGGCCTCGACGGCGGGCAGTGGACCCAAGAGCAGATGGCCCGGGTGGCGCTGGAGTCCTTCGCGGTCGCCGAACGGGTGGATTCGGTGGAGTCCTCCGACAGCCTCGACGAACTGCTGGAGCGTCCGTTCTTCGCCGACCCGCTGCGCCGGCACGACATCGCACCGATCACCGACGGCGCCGCCGCGATCGTCCTGGCCGCCGGCGACAAGGCCCGTGAACTGTGCGAAAATCCAGCCTGGATCACCGGTTTCGAGCACCGCATCGACTCCCCGGTGCTCGGCAGCCGCGATCTGACCCGCTCGCCGTCGACCACCGCATCGGCACGCGCGGCCAGCGGCGACGACATGCCCGCGGTGGAAGTCGCCGAGATCCATGCGCCGTTCACCCATCAGCACCTGATCCTGACCGAGGCGATGCGGTTGCCGTCGCGGGCGAAGGTCAACCCATCGGGCGGTGCGCTGGCGGCCAATCCGATGTTCGTCGCCGGGCTGGAGCGGATCGGTTTCGCCGCCCAACACATCTTCAATGGCTCGGCAGGCCGGGTGCTCGCGCACGCCACCAGCGGGCCGGCGCTGCAGCAGAACCTGGTCGCGGTGATGGAGGGACGTAACTGATGACCACCCAACTTGCCGCGGTGCTGGGCACCGGACAGACCAAGTACGTCGCCAAGCGTCACGACGTATCGATGAACGGGCTGGTGCGCGAGGCGATCGACCGCGCGCTCGCCGACTCCGGCTCGACGTTCGCCGACATCGACGCGGTGGTGGTCGGCAAGGCGCCGGACTTCTTCGAGGGCGTGATGATGCCGGAGCTGTTCATGGCAGATGCCGTGGGCGCCACGGGCAAGCCGCTGATCCGGGTGCACACTGCGGGCTCGGTGGGCGGGTCGACTGCAATCGTCGCCGCCAGCCTGGTCAAGTCCGGCAAGTACCGCCGGGTGCTGGCGATGGCCTGGGAGAAGCAGTCGGAGTCCAACGCCATGTGGGGGCTTTCCATCCCGGTGCCGTTCACCAAGCCGGTCGGGGCCGGTGCCGGCGGCTATTTCGCCCCGCACGTGCGTGCCTACATCCGCCGGTCCGGCGCCCCGGTGGACACCGGCGCCAAGGTGGTGGTCAAAGACCGGCTCAACGGTGCCCGCAATCCGCTCGCGCACCTGCACCAGCCCGACATCACCGTCGAGAAGGTGATGTCGTCACAGATGCTGTGGGATCCGATCCGTTTCGACGAGACCTGTCCGTCCTCGGACGGCGCATGCGCGGTGGTGATCGGCGACGAGGACACCGCCGACGCCCGGGTCGCCGCGGGCCATCCGGTGGCCTGGATTCATGCCACCGCGCTGCGCACCGAGCCGCTGGCCTATGCCGGCCGCGACCAGGTCAACCCGCAGGCCGGTCGGGACGCCGCGGCCGCGCTCTGGCGCGACGCCGGGATCACCAGCCCGATCGACGAGATCGACGCCGCGGAGATCTACGTGCCGTTCTCCTGGTTCGAGCCGATGTGGCTGGAGAACCTGGGTTTCGCCGCGCCCGGTGAGGGCTGGAAGCTCACCCAGGCCGGCGAGACCGCGATCGACGGCAAGCTGCCGGTGAACCCGTCCGGCGGGGTGTTGTCGTCCAACCCGATCGGGGCGTCGGGCATGATCCGGTTCGCCGAGTCCGCGATCCAGGTGATGGGCAAGGGCGGTGACCACCAGGTTCCCAATGCCCGCAAGGCGCTGGGGCACGCCTATGGCGGCGGCTCGCAGTACTACTCGATGTGGGTGGTCGGCAGCGAGAAACCCGGCAAACCTTCCGCATGATGAAGTACACCCTCAGCGTCGCGATGGGGCCGATCGATGAACTGGTCGCATTGGCCCAGTCCGCCGAAGAGGTGGGTTTCGACGCGATCGCGCTGCCTGACTCGCTGTTCTACATGGAATCCGCGGCCGCGGACTATCCCTACACCCCAGACGGCTCCCGGATGTGGAACGCCGAGACGCCCTGGGTGGATCCGCTGATCGCCGCCGCCGCGATGGGGGCGGTCACCTCGACACTGCGGTTCTACACCAACGTGCTCAAGCTGGGGTCACGCAACCCGCTGCTGCTGGCCCGCCAAGTTGGCTCTGTGGCCAACCTGACCGGTAACCGGTTCGCATTGGGCGTCGGGATCGGCTGGGCGCCCGAGGAATTCGAATGGTGTGGCGTTCCCTATGCTCGCCGCGGCGCGCGGGTCGACGAGATGATCGATGTCATCAAACTGGTGCTGGCCGGCGGGATGGTCGAATTCCACGGCCAGTTCTACGATTTCGACCGGCTGCAGATGAGCCCGGCACCGAGTCTGCCGGTGCCGTTCTATGTGGGCGGGCACACCGACGTCGCGTTGAAGCGCGCTGCCCGGATCGGTGACGGCTGGACGTCGGCGATGATGACCGGCGCGCAGCTGGCCGAGACCATCGGCAAGCTCCGTGCGCTGTTGGCCGAGTACGACCGCGCCGACCTGCCGTTCGAGTATCAGGCCGTGTGCATCGACAAGTTCGGCGTCGACGGCCACCGCGAACTGGCGGAGGCTGGCGTCACCGACAATATCGTGATCCCCTGGATGCTCGACGGATTGGGCTTCGACGCGCCGCTGGCCGCCAAGCGGGACTCCCTGAAACGTTTCGCCGACACCTATATCCATTCCGGCTGGCAGGAGTAGACCCATGGCCAACACCGATCACCCCGCCCACCTGGCAGGCCAACGCTCCCGCGATGCGGTGGCCGCACGCGACAAGGAGACCTGGCTGTCGGTCTTTGCCGACGACGCCATCGTCGAGGACCCGATCGGTCCCTCGCCGTTCGACCCCGAGGGCAAGGGCCACCGCGGCCGGGATGCGATCTCGGCGTTCTGGGACAAGGCGATCGCCCCGACCGACAAGATCGAGTTCAATTTCGTCGACAGCTTCGCCTGCGGCAATGAGCAGGCCAACGTCGGCTCGATCGTGACCACCATGGCGGGCCACCAGATCACCACCGACGGCGTGTTCACCTACCGGGTCAACGACGAGGGCAAGCTGATCGCACTGCGCGCGTTCTGGGAGGTCGAGCGCGCGGCAAAGACCGCTCGCAAACTCTGAATCTCGCTCGATTCATTGACTCCGGCGCCCGTGGGGAGTAATTTTCTGCGCCTAGCCGACATATAACAAGATCGCCCGTTGGGGAAAGGGCGTCTTGTTGGGGGGTGGGCCATGCGGATTCGCGTTTCGGTAGGACTCCTGGGCGCCGCGGTGAGCCTCGGTGTCGCATTCGCGGGTAACGCCACCGCCGAGGACATCGACGACGGCTGGCCCTACGGCGGCGTGGGAGGGCTCACCCCGTCGTCTCTGGCTCTGCCCGGTTTTCTCGTCATAGCCCAGGGATATGGCACCAACGAAGGTCAGCACGCCTTCGGTCCCATCGTCGACAACTGGGGCGACTACACCGCCACCCACGACGTCGACAAGACCGACGACTGGTACACCGTCCACGACAACACGTTCATCATTCCCGGCCTCTACACCAACCAGCACACTGAGGTCACCAACGTGCTCGACGATGCGGCCGGCTACCCCAGTGTGGGAACCGTCTTCGACGAAACTGAGCTCTTCCGTTCCAACAGCCCTGTCGGCGCCATCGACTGGTTCACCTCATCCACGCTCAATGACCCGGAGGTGGGATACGCCAGCCAGTTCACGATGTGGCCCTTGTTCATGAACACCTTCCTCTACACCGACGATGGCATGAAAGACGTAGTGAGCAGCTTCGGCCAGCAATTCACCGTGTTCGAGCTCCCCTTCACCGACGCGTCCGGCGCCGGAGATGCATCGGATGCCGGCGGCGGCTTCGCCCAACTGCTGGCCGAACTGGCCGGCGCTGCACCGGGCGCAACGGATCTGTTGTGACCCGTCGGCCCCACCGCCGGCCGGCGTCAGGCCTGGGCAGTCGGCGTTGACCAACCCTGGCAAAAGTGATAATTTCCTGAAAATAAAAAGACGGCTTTTCGCTTTTCAAGGGGTAGTCATGGGCAAGACCCGCATCGCGGTGGGAGTCTTGGGAGCCGCAGTCGGGGTCGCGGTCGCACTCGCCGGCCACGCCGGCGCCGACGCGATCGAGGACGGCTGGCCCTACGGCACCGATACTTTTATGGGCGCGCCCGGCTACATCGACGGGACTTCGTGGACGAACAAAGGGGGAGAGCAGTTCGGCCCGATCGGCACTTCCTACGGCGACTACATCGCCACCCATACCTACCAGGGAGCCGACGACTGGTACACCGCCCACCAAAGCACGTTCTACGTCCCCTTCTTCTACTCCAGCGAGCACACCGAGGTCACCGGCCTGCTCGATGACTCGGCCGGCTATCCCAGCGTGGGAACAGTCATCGACACGACCAATCTTTTCGAGTTCGACACCCATGTCGTCGGGCTGGTCAACCTGTTCAGCAACACCGTCATCAACGACCCTGATCTCGGGTACGCCAGCCAATTCATCATGTGGCCGGTGTTCACCAACACCTTCTTGATCACCGAAGACGGCATGAAAGACTTGGTGGGCGTCCCCGGACAGCAATTCACCCTGTTTGAGATCCCGTTCACCGACGCGTCGGGCGGCGCGGACGCCTCCGATGCCGGCGACATGTTCGCCCAACTGCTGGCCGAACTCGCGGCGATCGAGACTTAGTTCGGTCTAGCTAGCTCGGCTCCACGGCCTCCAACCCGTCGCGGTAGCGCTGCGCGAGACCGCGATAGTACGGCGGGTTTGCGTCGATCCACATCTCGGCGCCGGTGCCCGCGATCGGGCCCTTGATGACCGCGGGTGCACCGGTCACCAGCATCCCGTCGGGGATCTTGGTCCCGGCCAGCACCGTTGCGCCGGCCGCGACCAGGGTGCGGCTGCCGATGACCGCGCCGTCGAGCACCGTGGCGTGATTGCCGATCAGTGCCTCGGCGCCGATGTGCGCGCCGTGAATCAGGCACATGTGAGCCACCGTCGCACCGGGGCCGATGTCCACCGGCACCCCCGGCGGTACGTGCAGCACCGAGCCGTCCTGCACGTTGGCCCCTTCACGCACCACGATGGGTGCATCGTCGCCGCGCAGCACGGCACCGAACCACACCGACGCACCGGCCTCGATGGTGACGTCGCCGATCAGGGTGGCGGTCGGCGCGACGAAGGCGCTGGGGTCGATCCGGGGAGAACGGCCGTTGAAGGAGAAGAGCTGCATTGTTCAGGTATACCCCAGGGCCGAAAGACCCCTATCCAACTGGCTTTATTGCATAACCGGGCAGCAAAACTGTAACGTGTTCTAGTTAGAAGCAACGGGTTGGAGGCAACAGGTGAGCACTGACAACGCCGAGGTCGGCGTCCGCGAAATCGACACCGGCGCGCTGCCGGATCGCTACGCCAGGGGCTGGCACTGCCTGGGGCCGGTCAAAGAGTTCCTGGACGGCAAACCGCACTCGATCCACGCGTTCGGCGCCAAGCTGGTGGTCTTCGGCGATTCCCACGGTGACCTGCACGTACTCGACGCCTACTGCCGTCACATGGGCGGCGACCTCAGTCGCGGCACCATCAAGGGCGACGAGGTGGCCTGCCCGTTCCACGACTGGCGCTGGGGCGGCGACGGCCGCTGCAAGCTGGTCCCCTACTCCAAGCGGACCCCCCGGATGGCCCGGACCCGCTCCTTCCCGACCGACGTGCGCGGCGGTCTGTTGTTCATGTGGCACGACCCGGAGGGCAACCCGCCGCCGGACGAGGTGCGGATCCCGGAGATCCCGGAGTGGTCCAGCGGCGAGTGGACCGACTGGCGCTGGAATTCCATGGTGATCGACTCCAACTGCCGCGACATCATCGACAACGTCACCGACTTCGCGCACTTCTTCTACATCCACTACGGCCTGCCCACGTCGTTCAAGAACGTCTTCGAAGGCCACATCGCTTCGCAGTACCTGCACAATGTCGGGCGTCCCGACGTCCCCGGGCTGGGCACCAGCTACGCCGGTGCGGAATTGGACTCCGAGGCGTCCTACTTCGGGCCGTCGTTCATGATCAACTGGCTGCACAACAGCTACAGCGGTTTCAAGTCCGAGTCGATTCTGATCAACTGCCACTACCCGATCAGCCATGACCAGTTCCGGCTGATGTGGGGCGTCATCGTGCAGAAGCCCAAGGGCCTGGACGATGAGACCACCGAGAAGCTCGCCGAGGTCATGACCGAGGGCGTCAGCAAGGGCTTCCTGCAAGACGTCGAGATCTGGACGCACAAGAGCCGCATCGAGAACCCGCTGCTGGTCGAGGAGGACGGCGCGGTCTACCAGCTGCGGCGCTGGTACTCGCAGTTCTACGTCGACGTCGCCGATGTCACCCCGGAGATGACCGATCGCTTCGAGATCGAGATCGACGCGACGGTCGCCAACGAGAAGTGGAACGCCGAGGTCGCCGAGAACCTGCGCGAGCAGGCCGAGTCCGACAAGAGCACGGAGTCCGCCGAAACCGTTAGCGCCGAGTAGCCGTCATGAGCCCGGAGGAACGCGGCGTCCCGGCAGTCGAAGATCTGGCGCGGCCCATGCTGGCGCTGTACGGCCCGCATGACGACCACCACGACGAGCCCGACACCGACGACTCCGGTCCTGACACCCGTTACTCGCGGCAGCCGTTGTTCCCGGTCGATCCGGCCCGGTATGAGGCGATACGTGCTGCAACGGAACGGGATTCAGAGCGTTATCTGCACTCCGGGCTGGTGCCGGTCGAGTGCCGGCACTGCCGGGCGAGCGTCGAGGTGAAAAAGCTGGGACCGGGATATACCTCGGTGCAGTGGAGTTCGGAGTCGCTGACGCAGTGCGCGTTCTTCGCCGCCGAGCGCAAAGCCGGCCATGCCAGCAGCCGCAGCCGCGGCTGCCCGAACCTGGCGAAGAGCATCCGGCACGCGGTCGCCGAGGGCCACCTGGAGGAGACCTCCAGCGCACCGCCGCCCGGTGACGGCATCGACTGAGCGCGTCCCCGGTCCACTTTTACCCCGCCAGCAGACGCGAAAGCCCCCAGATCGTCCCGGATTTAGGGGCTTTCATGTCTGCTCGCCCCCAAAAAGGGGCCCCTCACAGGCCGGCGAAACGCTCCCGGACCTGCTCGGTGGTCAGCCCGTAATCCTCCAGCGAGTACTGGTGTTTGGGCGCACGCGGCCCGGTCTTGCTGGCGGCGTAGTCGTCGGCCATCGCCTGTCGCGCGGCATCCGAGAGCGGCAGGCCGAAGCGTTCGTAGATGCCCGCCGCGGTCGCCAGCGGATCGGCGACGAACTCGCGATAGTCGACATCGCAGAACTGGGCCTGGTCGTATCGGGGGCGCTGGCTGTTGAACAGCTCCAGTCCGCGGGCCCAGGTCTCCATCTCGTCGATGCCGATCTGCGCGCCGACGAAGGTGTTCGACTGACCTTCGGTGGTGTGCTGGGCCAGCGAGCACATCGACGCCAGGATGGTCTCGACCGGCCGGTGGCACTGCACGATGAGCGCGTCCGGGTAGACCGCCATGATCGCGTCCAGGGCGAACAGGTGACTGGGATTCTTGAGCACCCACCGCTTGCCCGGGTCGTTGAGCCCGATCAGCTGCAGGTTGCGGCGATGCCGCCGGTATGACGGGATCCAATCCTGCTCGGAGAGCCAGCGCGAATAGCTCGGCAGGTGCGCCAGCGTCTCATAGGACACCGAATGCAGCGACTGGCGCAGCAACTGCCAGCACTCCTCGAGACCGTCGGCGGTCATGAAGTGCAGCCCGGTGTAGTCCGGGTTCTCGTCGTGGTGCCGGGCAAACTGCGCCTGCATCTGCGCGAACACCGGGTTGCTGTCCCAGGTTTCGCGTGGCGGGCGCGGCTGCGGGAATTCGGCAAGCCACATCTCCAAGCCCTGGTGCGCCGGGTCGGCGCCCAACAGCCGGTGCAGCGCGGTAGTGCCGGTGCGGGGCAGCCCGGTGACGAATATCGGCCGTTCGACGGCCACCTCGGCGTACTCGGGATGCTGCTTCCACCCGGCCTGGGCCAGCAGCCGGGCCACCAGCGCGCCGCGCAGGAAGAACCGGTTCATCTTGCTGCCCAGCTCGGTGAGGTCGGCCTCGGTGCGGTAGGACTCCAGCAGCACGCCCAGGGCTTCGCGGTAGTTGTCGTCGTCGGGGCCGAAGTCGTCGAGACCGACCATCTTGGTGGCCGAGGCGTGCAGATCCTCGACGGTTCCGACATCGGTGCGTGGCGTCATCAGTTGTGGTACTCCCCGCAGTTGACGTCGATCACCTGGCCGGTGATCCCGCTGGCCAGGTCGCTGGCCAGGAACAGCACCGCCGAGGCCACCTCATCCTCGGTGGGCAGCCGCTTCAGATCGGAGTTAGCAGCGGTGGCGGCGTAGATCTGCTCGACGGTGGTGCCGTACTTGCCGGCCTGGTGGGCGAAGTAGCCCTGCAGCGTGTCGCCCCAAATGTAGCCGGGCGCAACGGAGTTGACCCGAATGCCCTGCTCTCCCAGTTCGGATGCCAGTGACTGTGACATCGCCAGCAGTGCCGCCTTGGCCATCTTGTAGGCACCGTACTTGGGCTGGGAGTGCCGAATCACCATGGAGTTCAGGTTGACCACCGCGCCGTTGGCCTCGGCCAGCGCGGCAGTCAGCCCCTGCGTCAGCCGCAGCGCACCGAGACCGCTGAGCTCGATGGCATCCCGGATGTGCTGAAAGCTGGTCTGCGCCAGCGGCTTCATCGACGGCACCCGGAAGGCATTGTTGATCAGCACGTCGATGTGGTCGTACTCGCCGGTGGCCGCCTCGACGAGGTTGGCCACCTGGTCGTCGTCGGTGATGTCGGCGGGCACCACAAGTGCGCGACGCCCGGCGGCGCGGACCTGCTTCGCCACCTCTTCCAGGCGATCCGCGCTGCGCGCGGCCAGCACCAGGTCGGCGCCCTCGGCCGCGAATCGGTGCGCCAGCGTACTGCCGAGCCCCGGCCCGACCCCACTGATCACCACGACTTTGCCGTTGAGCATCCCGGTCATCTTCACCCCAGCATTCTGTTGGCGATTTGCTGCTGCCGCAGCGCGATACGCGCCCGCCAGCCGTCTTGCGCGATCTTGTTGTGCTCGTAGAAGGGCAGTGCCGCCGGAATCGCGTCGACGTCGACGAGCTCGACGGTCGGCCCGTCGGCCTCGGTGAGCTGACGTGACACGCGCTGCCAGCGGAACTGCAGAAAGCCGCGGCGGTGACCCAGGGTCTCGACCCAGTTGGTGATACCGGGATTGGTGTCGGAGACCACGATCCGGATCTTGCCGTCCGGGTCTGCCTGCGCCTGGGTCGCATTCAGCGAAGTCTGGTGGTTGATGTAGTCCAGCGAGATGTACCACAGGCTACCCAGCTGAAAACCCAGGTAGGGCGCATCGGACACCGGCAGGGTGATCAGCAGCGCCTCCTCCGGACGTAACTCGTAGTGCCCCGCCGACGAGTACTGGGTGGCCAGCCCGCCAGGCGTGAGCCGCGGCGCCACCATGGTGTTGACCGGAAGATTGAGGTAGAACCACTGCGGGAACGCCAGCCAGGTCTTGATCCGGTTGATCAGTTGCTTTCCCGCTGCCGCATAACGCTTCTCGATGAGTCCACGAGTCAGCGGTGGCGGGGCGGTGCCCGCGGTGTCGGTCCGGGATATCGAGAGCGTGCCACGCCGGGCGCTCCAGTCGTTGTAGACCTCACGGATCACCAGTTGCGCCGGCGTCTTCGGCCGGAACCGCCATTCGAAGCTGCCGTCGGCCGCCGAGATATCGAGTTCGCGGTCGTCGAACGCCGCCTCGCTGGCCGGGACGTTGTCGTCGGTGTACTCACCGCCGAGCAGTTGGAAGCTCAGGTCGGTCGTCGTCCCCCGGACACCGCGCACCACATAGTCGTTGCCGGGGCGCACCACCGTGCCGAAGTACAAGGTGTCGGGATTGTCCAGGCCCATCTTGGTGAACGGCCCGGTGCCCGACAGCAAAAACGGGTGGTCCCGTTCGGAGTTGAACGCGGCATGCACGCACGCCTCGATCCCGCCGGCGAGGTACTGCAGACCTTCGAGCAGGTCGGCCTCGGTCTCGATGTGGGGGGCGGCGGCGACCAGCTTCTCCGCCTCGGCGATCGCGGCCGTCAGTGGCTCGGAGTACATCGCGGCAGCACCTCCCTGATCATCGCGCGGTTCAATAATGAACCGAAATGGTAGATATCTCGAACCGACTTTAGACGGTCGCGCTACCATGCGGCAATGGCTGTGCCCGCGCAACCGTCTGGACGACCGGCGTCTGGACAAGTGGCGCCCCGTCAATCGGCGCGGTCGTCGCCGCCGACCGAGCGGGTGGTGGCGCTGCTGGACTTTCTGGCCCAGCACCCCGACCAGCGTTTCGGGCTTTCCGACCTCGCCCGCCGGACCGGCCTGTCCAAGCCCACCTGCCTGGGCATCGCCACCACGCTGACCGAGGCCGGCTACCTGACGCGCGACGACCCGGACAAGACCTATCGGCTCGGTCCGGGGCTGATCTCGCTCGGCCGGGCCGCCCAGCAGTCGCTGCGGGTCGGCCCGGCAGCCCGTGAACAACTGCGGCGTCTTTCGGTGGAGTTCGCCACGTCCGCAGCGCTGAGCGCGGTGCTCGACGACCGGATCACGGTTTTGGAGTTGGTCGCGGCCCCGAACGCGCGGCTGGGAGTTCAGGCCGGCCAGAGCTATCCGTTCGCGCCGCCGGTGGGACTGATGTTCGTGCTCTGGGACGATGCTGCGCTGCAGGACTGGTTGGCCCGGCAACCCACCATTCCGCTGCGCTCCGAGAGCGAACGGCTGCGGCGCGTCGTCGCCGAATGCCGGTCAGACGGCTACCTGGTCGAGCGGCTGACACCGGGTGGGCAGCGGCTCTACGCCATGATGGCGGGCCTGCCCAGTGACCTGCCCGACGAGCTGCGCGCCCTGCTCGGCGAACTGGTCTCCGACATCGGCGAGCGGGTGTACCTGCGCGACAAAACCCGAGTGGCCGGCACTCGTGAGCGCCACGACATCAGCGTCATCTCGGCGCCGGTGTACGACCATCATCAACGTCAGGCGATGGTGGTTTCGCTGCACGCCCAACGCGCGCTGACCGACACCGAGATCACCAGATGGGCGCGCGGGCTGCTCCGGACCGCCGACGCGCTCACCGGGCAACTCGGTGGGAGCAAGCCGACGTCACTGTTGGGTTCGGCGCCATGAGCTTGCCGATGGCCGACCGGCTGGCGGTGTCGGGGCTTGTGCACCGCTACGCCGGCTACGTCGATGCGCGCCGATTCGACGAGGTGGCCGAATTGTTCACGGCCGACGCCGCACTGATCGTGCCGCAACCACCGGAGCACCTCGAGCCGCACGTGCGTCACACCGGCCATGCCGGAGTACGGAAGGCGCTGTCCGGGCTCGCCGGAGTGATCCGGACCCAGCACGGCATCCTCGGCGAGATCTACACCGCCTCCGATGCCGCCGGCGACACGGCGACCGGACAGATCGCCGGGGTGGCGCATCACTGGATCGACGGCGACGGCAAGCTGACCGACCACGTCTGGTATCTGCGCTACAGCGACGTCTACCGCCGCGGCGAGAAGGGCTGGCGGATCGCGGTGCGCGCGCTGTCGATCGACGCGATCGAGTCCCGGCCGGCCCGAAAGGTGCGAACGTGATGTCACCCCAGATCTCGCTGCAGCTGAAGACTTTCACCGATGATCCCGGCCATGACTGGGACGCCACCCTGGCGCTGGGCGCCGCGATGGACGCCGCCGGAGTGGATCGGGTCGTCGTCTCCGACCATGTGGTGTTCGGCGAGAACCCGGACGCCTACGCCGATCCCCGGCTGGGCGGGATCGCCGGTGGCCGACAACCGACCGGCCCCGACGGCCAATGGCTCGACCCGCTGATCGTGCTGACCGCGCTGGCGGCGACAACCACCCGGATCCGGCTCGGCACCGCGGTCCTGCTGGCGGCGCTGCGCCGACCGGCGGTGTTGGCCAAGCAGTTGGCCACCCTGGACGTACTCTCGGGCGGGCGGCTGGATCTGGGCGTCGGCATCGGCTGGCAACGCGAGGAGTATGAGGCCGCCGGGCTGGTATTCGAGCGGCGCGGGCGGTTACTGGATCACACCCTCGAGGTGTGCCAGACCCTCTGGACCCAGCAGCGCAGCAGCTACGCCTCACCGGAGTTGTCATTCGACAACATTCATCAGATGCCCAAACCCGTTCAGCCGGGGGGTGTTCCGATCTGGGTTAGCGGCACCGTCAACGACGCGGTGGCACGCCGGCTGGCCCGGTTCGGCACCGGCTGGATCCCGTGGGGTCCGGCGATACGGGATCCGGCCGGCGCCATCGCGGCGATGAAGGACCGCATTGCCGGCCTCGGTGGCGATCCGACCGGCTTGCAGGTGCTGGGCCACGCGAAGACCGTCAAACGCGCTGACGGTTCCCTCGATCCCGCGGCCACCGCGGCATCGGCACCGGCACTGGTGGCCGCCGGCGTCACCGACGTGCGGGTCACCTGCTCACTGCCGCGCGACGCCGAGGGGGCCACCAAGCTGCTGAGCGAACTCGTCGAGGCGTTCCGCGCCGCAACCTAGGAGACACCGATGGAAAAGATCGTGATCATCGCCCGGACAGCCGATTTCAGCGAGGAATGGTGCCGCAAGCTGCGCGGGCCGGTAGCCGCTGAGCTGCTGGATTTGGGACTTCCGGGGCTGGCGGTCAACGTGCGCGACGAGCCGGTGCGCGACGCCATGATGACCCTGACGACACTGGATCCGCCGGTCGCCGCAGTCATCAGCCTGTGGACCGAGCAGTATTACGGCACGCAAGCTCGGGCCGCCATCGCGCTGATCGAAGCCGAATCCGATTCGGCGGCAGCGTATCTGGTGACCGAATCGATGCCCATGCCGCCGCCGGACCTCGGCGAGGGCCGCCGTACCCGCGGGCTGGCCAATGTGGCGTTACTGCGGCGGCCGGCTGATTTGGACGAGGCGACCTGGCTGCACCGCTGGCACATCGACCACACCCAGGTGGCGATCGATACCCAGGCGACCTTCGGCTACACCCAGAACGTCGTGGTCCGCGCGCTCACCGAGGATGCGCCGGCGATCGACGGCATCGTCGAGGAACTGTTCCCAGACGGCGCGGTGTCGGATCCGTACGCGTTCTACGGCGCGGCCGACGAGGCCGACCTCGCCGACCGGCTCAAGCGACTGCTGGCCAGTGTCAGTGCCTTCGGCGCGCACCAGAACATCGACACGGTGCCCACCAGCCGCTACCTGCTGCGGTCGCCGTTCACACGCATTGCTGCGACAACGTGATCAACGCCTGCCGCACGTGCGGGTGCCGTTCCAGATAGGACAGCGTCGGATTCGGAGCACCAGGGTCTTCCTGCCGGCCCTTCTCGTCCAGCTCGGCCCGGACATCCGGATGCCGGTTCAGGTAGGCGTCGATGGATTCCCCGACGGTTTGGTCACACGGTTGCGCGTGGGCCACCACCGGTGCCAGCACCCCGGCCATGCTCAGCAGACCCACCACAATCGCTCGAGTAATGCCGCTCATCACTCGACGGTACCCGCACTGTCAGTTCATGCTGGCCAGCGCGAACGGCAGCACCTGCGGCGCACCGGCGGCGCGCAGCACCCGGGCGGCCATCGTCAGGGTCCACCCGGTCTCGGTCACGTCGTCGACCAGCAACACCGGGCCGACATCGGCCGGCAGATCGGTGGGCGGCTGCCAGGCGCCCTGCAGGGCGGCGACCCGATAGGCCGAGTTCGCCGCCGCCGTGGCCCGCCGGCCCGGCACATAGCGCAGCGTCTCCAGCCGGGTCAGGCGGCCGAGCTGCGCCAGCCGGTCGGCCAGTGAGCCGATCAGCACCGGATGCGTGGCCGAATCCAGCCCGAGTACCGCGGTGGGTCGGGTCTGCCAGTCCCAGCCCGCCAGCACCGACACGGCCGCCCGCACCACGTCGTCGGGAACCTCGCGGTCCGGCTCGTCGAGCAGCCGCCGCAGCCGAGCACCCCAGCCCAGGTCGGTGAGCCGGCCGATCACCCGGCCCGGCTCCGGACCGTCGCTGATCCGGCCGGACAGCGTGACACCGAGCTGGGCCAGTCCAGACGGCCATTGCCGGCGTGGCGTGATCTCCACGCCGGGGCGCATCAGCCGCTCCCGGGTGGCCGCGGCGGCGGTGGGATCGACCTCGGCGTCAAACCGCGGCCCGGCGCAGTTGTCGCACCGCCCGCAACGCTCGCCTTCGGCCAGCTGCGGGTCGTTGAGCTGCGCGCGCAGAAAACTCATCCGGCAGCCATCGGTGCGCTGGTAGTCCAGCATCGCCTGCTGCTCGCCGCGGCGCAGCTCGTCGAGCTTGCGGTAGCGCGGTTCGTCGTAGGTCCACTGCGCACCGGTACCCAGCCAGCCGCCCTTGACCCGGCGTACCGCGCCGTCGACGTCGAGAACCTTGAGCACCATCTCCAACCGCGACCGATTCAGGTCGACCCGGGCCTCCAGCGCCGGCGTCGACAGCGGCTGATCGAGCGACAGCTCGCCGATCACCTTGCGCACCAACGACTCCGGCGGGAACGCCAGCGAGGCGAAGTAGCGCCAGATGTCGGTGTCCTCGGTGCCGGGCAGCAGGATGACCTCCGCACTGGCGGTGGAACGTCCGGCCCGCCCCACCTGCTGGTAGTAGGCGATTGGCGACGACGGCGCACCCAGGTGCACCACGAATCCGAGGTCCGGCTTGTCGAAACCCATACCCAACGCCGACGTGGCGATCAGCGCCTTGACCCGGTTGGCCAGCAGGTCGGCCTCGAGTTGCTCCCGGTCGGCGGAGTCGGTCGAACCGGTATAGGCCGCCACCGCGAACCCCTGCGCACGCAGATCGGCGGCCACGTCGTGAGCCTGGGCCACGGTGAGCGTGTAGACGATCCCGGAGCCGGGCAGCTCGTTCAGGTGTTCGCCGATCCAGGCGGCGCGCTGCGCCGGACCGCCGGCGGCCACCACCGACAACCGCAGCGACTCCCGGTCCAGACCGCCGCGCAGCACCAGTGTGTCGCCACCGCCGACTCCGAGTTGGCCGGCGACGTCCTCGACCACCCGGTCGTTGGCGGTCGCCGTGGTCGCCAGCACCGGGACTCCGGCCCCAAGGTCGGCGATCAGGGTGCGGATGCGCCGATAGTCCGGCCGGAAATCGTGCCCCCAGTCCGAGACGCAGTGCGCCTCGTCGACCACCACCAGCCCGGCCCGGGCCGCCAGCGCGGGCAGCACCTCGTCGCGGAAGTCCGGGTTGTTGAGCCGCTCCGGGCTGACCAGCAACACGTCCAGCTCACCGGCTGTCACCCGGCGTTGCACGTCGGCCCACTCGGTGACATTCGCGGAATTGATGGTGGCGGCATGCACCCCGGCCCGCTCGGCGGCGGCGACCTGATTGCGCATCAGGGCCAGCAGCGGCGACACGATCACCGTCGGGCCGTGCCCGCGCGCCCGCAGCAGTTTGGCCGCGATGAAATACACCGCTGATTTGCCCCAGCCGGTCCGCTGCACCACCAGCGCGCGCCGGCGCTCGACCACCAGCGCCTCGATCGCGGCCCACTGATCGTCGCGCAACACCGCGTGCGGGCCGGCGAGCTGTTCCAGGATCGCCTGGGCTTCAGCGCGGGCGGGGGTGGTCGAGGCGGTCACCGCACCATCGTGCCCGAGGCCCCCGACACCTACTTGCCGGCTTCGGTCCGCTCCCGCTGGATCTCCAGCGCGATGTCGATGAGCTGGTCCTCCTGACCACCGATCAGCTTGCGCTGACCGGCCCGGTGCAGCAGTTCGTGGGCGGGCACGCCGTAGCGCTCACCCTGGCGCACCGCGTGCTTGAGGAAACTGGAGTACACCCCGGAGTAGCCCATGATGAGCGCGTTGCGGTCCAGCACGCACTCGGCGGGCATGGCCGGGCGCACCACGTCCTCGGCGGCGTCGGCGATGTCGAAGAAGTCGATACCGGTCTTGATGCCGACCTTGTCGAACACCCCGATCAGCGCCTCGACCGGGGCGTTGCCCGCACCGGCGCCGAACCGGCGCACCGAGCCGTCGATCTGCTTGGCACCGGCGCGCACCGCCTCCAGGGAGTTGGCAACACCCAGACCGAGGTTCTCGTGGCCATGAAAACCAACCTGCGCGTCGTCACCGAGTTCGGCGACCAGCGCAGCCACCCGATCGCGCACGCCTTCGAGCACCAGCGCACCGGCGGAGTCCACCACGTAGACGCACTGACAGCCGGCGTCGGCCATGATCCGGGCCTGGGCGGCCAGCTTCTCCGGCGGGATCGTGTGGGCCATCATCAAGAACCCGACGGTCTCCAGGCCCAGCTCGCGGGCGAGCCCGAAGTGCTGGATGGAGACGTCGGCCTCGGTGCAGTGGGTGGCGATCCGGCAGATCTGACCGCCGTTGCCCTGCGCCTCCTTCATGTCTTCCTTGGTGGCCACACCGGGCAGCATCAAAAAGGCGATCTTGGCGTCTTTGGCGGTCTGCGCCGCGAGCTTGATCAGCTCCTGGTCGGGGGTCTTGGAGAACCCGTAGTTGAAGCTGGATCCACCCAGCCCGTCGCCGTGGGTCACCTCGATGACCGGCACCCCGGCGGCGTCGATCGCGGCAACGATCGCGCCGACCTCGTCGGGGGTGAACTGGTGGCGCTTGTGGTGCGAACCGTCCCGCAGCGAGGTGTCGGTGATCCGCACATCCCAGATATCGGTCATCTCTTACGCACCTCCAGTTTTCGCCGCCGACGTCGCCACCATCTCGCGAGCGATCTCCTCGCCGACCTTGGTGGCGGCCGCGGTCATGATGTCCAGGTTCCCCGCATAAGGCGGCAGGTAATCCCCGGCACCCTCGACCTCGACGAAAGTGGTGACCACGGCCCGCCCGCCGGAGTTCAGCGACGGCTCGTCGAACTGTGGCTCGTTGAGCAACCGGTAGCCGGGCACGTAGGTCTGAACCTGCTCGACCACGCTGTGGATCGACTTGGTGATCGCGTCGCGGTCGACGTCCTCGGGGATCTGGCAGAAGATGGTGTCGCGCATGATCATCGGCGGGTCGGCCGGGTTCAAGATGATGATCGCCTTGCCCTTTTGCGCACCGCCGATGGTCTCCACGCCGCGCGAGGTGGTCTTGGTGAACTCATCGATGTTGGCCCGGGTGCCCGGCCCCGCCGAGACGCTCGCGACGCTGGCGACGATCTCCGCGTACGGCACGCTACCGCCCTGCTCGGTGACCGCGCGGGTCACCGCGTAGACGATCGGGATGGTGGCCTGGCCGCCGCAGGTGATCATGTTGACGTTGGGCGCGTCGACGTGTTCGTGCAGGTTCGCCGGCGGGATCACCGCCGGGCCGACCGCGGCCGGGGTCAGGTCGATGGCCCGGATGCCGGCCGCCTCGTACTTGGGCGCGTACGCCTTGTGGACGTAGGCGCTGGTGGCCTCGAAGACGAAGTCCGGCTTCTCGTCCTGGGCCAGCAGCCAGTCCGCCCCCTCGGCCGAGGTCTCCAGACCGAGTTTGCGGGCGCGGGCCAGGCCCTCGGATTCGGGGTCGATACCGATCATCCAGCGCGGCTCGAGCCACTCCGAGCGCAGCAGTTTGTACAGCAGGTCGGTGCTGATGTTGCCCGACCCGACGATCGCGACTGAGGCTTTGGCAGCCATGAACGCTCCTCTATTCGAAAACCAGCCGGACCGAACCCAGCCCGGAGAAATCGGCGACGCAGTCATCGCCGGCGTGCACATCGATGGCCCGGGTCGCCGTACCCGGCAACACGATGTCGCCGGCCTTCAACCGCACTCCGAAGCTCTCCACCTTGCGAGCCAGCCAGGCCACCGCGGTCACCGGGTTGCCCAGCACCGCGTCGCTGCGGCCCTTGGCGACCACCTCGCCGTTCTTGGTCAACGACGCATCGATGCCTTTGATATCGATATCACCGGGCTTGACCCGTTGTTTGCCGAGGACGAAGCCGGCCGAGGAGGCGTTGTCGGCGATGGTGTCGCAGAGCTTGATCTTCCAGTCGGTGATCCGGCTGTCGATCAGCTCGATCGCCGGGGCGAACGCCTCGGTGGCCGCCAGCACGTGCTCCTCGGTGCAGTCCGCGCCGGGCAGATCCGCCCCCAGGATGAAGGCCACCTCCACCTCGACCCGCGGGTAGAGGTAGTTCGACGCCTTGACCGGCGTGTCCTCGAACACCTGCATCTCGTTGAGCAGATGCCCGTAGTCCGGCTCGTCGACGCCCATCATCTGCTGCATCGCCTCGCTGGACAGGCCGACCTTGTGCCCGACGACCCGAGCACCCTCGGCGATCCGCTGCCGGATGTTGATGAGCTGGATCTCGTAGGCGTCGACGACGTCGATGTCGGGGTGCGCCGCCGTCAACGGGGAGATCGGGACCCGGCTGCGTTCCGCTTGCGCCAACTCGGCGGCGAGTTCGTCGCGGATCTGGGCGCTGAGCATCTTCGATGGTCCCCTCGGGTGGTGGGTGTTCGGGCGAAACCGAGTCGCTAGCTGCAAGTCTAGGTGCTGCAAGGACACTGGGCCGCAGCGGTTCCGGTAGTCGGGAGACGTCGCCCGCACGATGGCCGCCGGGCCGATCGATACGGCGAGTCAGGCCTTCCCGGTGTAATCGACCGGCCAACGCTTGATCGCGTTCAGCCAGCCGGACTGCAGCCGGTCCGGCTTGTCCAGCGGCTTGAGGTCCGGGATGTGGTCGGCGATGGCATTGAACATCAGGTTGACCGTCATGCGGGCCAGGTGGGTGCCGATGCAGTAGTGCGCACCGGTGCCGCCGAAGCCGACGTGCGGGTTGGGGTCGCGCAGGATGTCGAACTGTTGCGGATTGTCGAACACCTCGGGGTCGAAGTTGGCGGCGCGGTAGAACATCACCACCCGCTGACCTGCCTTGATCTGCGTTCCGTTGAGGTCGTAGTCACGAGTTGCGGTGCGCTGGAACGACGACACCGGGGTTGCCCAGCGCACCACCTCGTCGGCGGTGGTCTCCGGACGCTGTTTTTTGAACAGTTCCCACTGGTCGGGGTGGTCGACGAAGGCCATCATCCCTTGGGTGATCGAGTTGCGGGTCGTCTCGGACCCGGCCACGGCCAGCAGGATGATGAAGAAGCCGAGCTCGTCGTCGTTGAGCTTCTCGCCGTCGATGTCGGCCTCGATCAGCGTGGTGACGATGTCGCTGCCGGGGTTCTGCCGCTTCATCTCGGCCAGCTGCAACCCGTAGGCGATGATCTCCATCGCCGAGGTAGCCGGGTCGTACTTCTCGGCGTACTCCGGGTCGTCATACCCGGTCATCTGGTTGGTCCAGTTGAACAGCTTGCCGCGGTCTTCCTGCGGCACGCCCATCAGGCCGGCGATGGCCTGCAGCGGCAACTCCGAGGCCACCTCCACCACGAAGTCACCGGAGCCCTTGGCGAGGGCCTCCTTGGCGATCGCCTGCGCACGCTCCTGCAGCTCGTCGTGCAGCGGCAGGATGTGACGCGGGGTGAAGCCACGCGAGACGATCCGGCGCAGCCGGGTGTGCCGCGGCGCATCCTGGTTGAGCATGATCAAACGCTGCTGGTCGATCTGCTCACGCTGGATGTCGTCGTTGAACCGCGGGATGGCGGTGTTGATCTCGCTGGAGAACACGTCGTCGAGCCGGGAGATCTCTTTGACGTCCGCGTGGCGGGTGACCGCCCAGTAGCCGCCGTCGTTGAAGCCGCCGACGCCGTCGGGCTGCTCGATCCATTTGATCGGCTCGTTTTCACGCAGCGCGGCCAACTCCGCAGTCGGTATGCGCTCCGCCCAGATCTCCGGATCGGTCGGGTCGAAACCTGCCGGGATGGTGGGGGCTGAGCGGGCGGTGGGGCTGGCCACGGTGACAACTCCTTCATACGGCGTGTAAAAAACACGATACTTACTCGCGCCAGTAAAACATGGCCTAGCCGCGAACGAAAGGCGAGTAGGCGACAAAACTGGAACGCGTTCTACCGGGCGGTCGACCGACCTGAACTGGACGGTCCCGTCGGCCACCAGCAGCGAAGAGAACGGTCGTCCGGGCGACGGAGCGGCGATACCACCGGCCAACTGGCGCGCAGGCGGGGCAATTCTATAACGTGTTCTACATGGCCGAACAGGAGTACGACGTCGTCGTGGTCGGAAGCGGCGGCGCCGGGATGGTCGCCGCTCTCACCGCCGCCCACCAGGGGCTGTCAACCGTAGTCATCGAGAAAGCCGCCCATTACGGCGGATCGACCGCGCGCTCCGGCGGCGGCGTGTGGATCCCGAACAATGAGGTGCTCAAGCGGGCAGGCGTCAAAGACGACGCCGAGTCCGCCCGCACCTACCTGCACACGATCATCGGCGACGTGGTTCCGGCCGAGAAGATCGACACCTACCTGCAGCGCGGTCCCGAGATGCTGTCGTTCGTGCTGCGTAACTCGCCGCTGAAGATGTGCTGGGTTCCCGATTACGCCGACTACTACCCCGAGCAGCCCGGCGGCAAGCCGACCGGCCGCTCGATCGAGCCGAAGCCGTTCAACGCCCGCAAGCTCGGCGCCGACATGGCCGGCCTGGAACCGCCGTACGGCAAGGTGCCGCTGAACGTCGTCGTCATGCAGCAGGACTACGTCCGGCTCAACCAGCTCAAGCGCCACCCGCGGGGGGTGTTGCGCAGCCTGAAGGTGGGCGCCCGCACCATGTGGGCGCAGGCCACCGGAAAGAACCTGGTGGGCATGGGTCGCGCCCTGATCGCGCCGCTGCGGATCGGGTTGCGCGACGCCGGTGTCCCGGTCGAGCTCAACACCGCACTGACCGACCTCTACGTCTCCGACGGCGTGGTGCGCGGCGTCTATGTGCGCGACAGCAACGCTTCGGAGGGAAGCGAGCCGCGGTTGATCCGGGCACGACGCGGCGTCATTCTGGCCAGCGGCGGGTTCGAGCACAACGAGCAGATGCGGGTGAAGTATCAGCGCGCGCCGATCACCACCGAGTGGACCGTGGGCGCGAAGGCCAACACCGGCGAGGGCATCCTGGCCGGCGAGAAACTGGGTGCCGCGCTGGACATCATGGAGGACTCCTGGTGGGGCCCCACGGTGCCGCTGCCGAACGCACCGTGGTTCGCGCTCTCGGAGCGCAACTCCCCCGGGTCGATCATCGTCAACATGGCCGGCAAGCGGTTCATGAACGAGTCGATGCCCTATGTCGAAGCCTGCCACCATATGTACGGCGGCCAGTACGGCCAGGGACCGGGTCCCGGCGAGAACATTCCGGCCTGGCTGATCTTCGACCAGCGCTACCGCAACAACTACATCTTTGCGGGATTGCAGCCCGGACAACGGATCCCGAAGAAGTGGCTGGAGTCGGGGGTGATCGTCTCAGCCGACACCCTGGAAGAGCTGGCGACCAAGACCGGCGTGCCGGCGGCGGCATTGACCGCGACCGTCGAACGGTTCAACGAGTTCGCGCGCACCGGCGTCGACGAGGACTTCCACCGCGGTGAGAGCGCCTACGACCGCTACTACGGCGACCCGACCAACAAGCCGAACCCGAACCTGGGCCAGATCGCCCAGGGCCCGTTCTACGCCGCCAAGATGGTGCCCGGCGACCTGGGCACCAAGGGCGGGATCCGCACCGACGTGCGCGGCCGGGCGTTGCGCGACGACAACAGCGTCATCGAGGGGCTCTACGCGGCGGGCAACGTGAGCGCCCCGGTGATGGGCCACACCTACCCCGGCCCCGGTGGCACCATCGGACCCGCGATGACCTTCGGTTACCTGGCCGCTCTCGACATCGCAGGAAAGGCTTAAGACATGGCAATCGATCTCGATGCCGCCCTGGGCGCAGAGTTCGGTCGGGTTGAGTTCTCTTGGAGCGCAACCAATGTGCAGCTCTACAACCTGGGGCTGGGCGCCGGTTCGGACCCGATGGACCCGCGTGAGCTGAGCTACGTCGTCGATCGCACCCCGCAGGTGCTGCCGACGTTCGGCTGCGTCGCCGCGTCGTTCAACGACGTCGACCCGCCCAAGGTGAGCTGGCCGGGCGTCGAGATCGACCTGGCCAAGATCCTGCACGCCTCCGAGAAGGTCATCGTGCCGGCGCCACTGCCGCCGTCGGGCAGCGCACGGTCGGTCAGCCGGATCGTCGACATCTGGGACAAGGGCAAGGCCGCCGTCGTGGTGCTCGAGACGAGCGTTACCAGCACCGACGGCACCCCGCTGTGGACGCAGCAGCGGTCCATCTTCGCCCGTGGCGAGGGCGGCTTCGGCGGTGAGCGCGGACCGTCCACCGCTACCGAACAGCCCGATCGCGCACCGGATTTCGAAATCGACATCCCGACCGCACCCCAGCAGGCACTGCTCTACCGGCTCTGCGGGGATCGCAACCCGCTGCATTCCGACCCGGAGTTCGCGGCCGCGGCCGGTTTCGACCGGCCGATTCTGCACGGGCTGTGCACCTACGGCATGACCTGCAAGGCGGTGGTGGACACCGCACTGGACGGCGACGCCGGCGCGGTGCGTTCGTTCGGCGCCCGGTTCGCCGGCGTGGTCTTCCCGGGCGAGACACTGCGGGCCCACATCTGGAAAGCGGGCGACCGGCTGCTGGGCAACGTGGTCGCCCCGGGCCGTGACAACGCCGTCGTACTGGGCGATGTGGAGCTCGTTCCGGCCTAGCAACGCCGTTCCGCAGTAGCCTCACGGGCCGGTTCTGCCGTTCTTGGCAATCGTTATTGAAAACGATTGTCATCTTCGCTAGGGTCGATCGGAATCGCGAAACGCAGCCCACCCCGGTTGCGTCGTGTACCGACGAAATGAAGGCGACCCTGTGACGGCTCCGGTGTGGATGGCTTCGCCACCCGAGGTGCATTCAGCGGCGCTGAGCAGCGGGCCCGGTCCCGGACCGCTGTTGTCGGCCGCCGGCGCATGGTCCTCGTTGAGCCTGGAGTACACCGCGATCGCCGACGCCCTGCGGTCACTGCTCGGGGCCACTCAGGCAGCGGCGTGGCAGGGACCCACCGCTGACCGGTACGCCGCCGCACATCTGCCCTATCTGGCGTGGCTCACCGCGGCCAGCGCTGACAGCGCAACGTTGGCAGCGCGGCATGAAACCGTGGCGACGGCGTACGTCAGTGCGCTGGCCGCCATGCCGACGTTGCCGGAGTTGGCGGCCAACCACGCAATCCACGGCGTTTTGGTGGCGACCAATTTCTTCGGGATCAACACCATCCCGATCGCACTCAATGAAGCCGACTACGTACGGATGTGGGTCCAAGCCGCCACCACCATGGCCAGCTACGAAGCGGTCTCCGGCGCGGCGCTGGCCTCGGCCCCGCAGCCCGCGGCGGCGCCACCGATCCTGGCAGCCCATGATCACGACCACGACCACGACCATGCGGACGAGGACGATCATGACCACGACCACGACCACGACCACGACCACGACCACGACCACGACCACGGCGGCGGAATTCACGACGGCAGCCTGACTCCGGCCGACCCGGAGTGGTGGACGGACTTCTTCTCTGAGCTGGGCTACTACGGCGAAGTGCTGCTGAATGACCTGCTCACCAATCCGGGCGCCTTCATGACCGACCTGTCCTGGATCGTGGCTGATCTGACCTTCCACGCCGCTCAGATTGCCTCGACACTCAGCCAGTTCGCCCCCGCGCTGATCCAGCCGGCTCTCGTCCTGGTTATCGGGAATCTGGGCTGGGCGGCGGGCTTGGCCGGCCTGGCCGGCGTTCAGCCACCGCCGATCGTGGCCGTCGACGCAGAACCGATCACCGCGGCATTGCCGGCCGCCGCGGGCGCGTCCACCACCGTTTCGAGTGCCCCGGCGGCGCCGGCAGCCGCCACGACCGCGTCGATATCGACGCCGGCAACCAGCGCAGCTCCCGCAGCGGCGCCGCCCGCGGCACCGCCGGCCGGGGGAAGCCCGGGATTCTTCCCGCCCTACGTGATCGGACCTGCCGGTGCTTACGGGCGGGCGAGCGCCACATCCCGCACCCGCGCAGTCACGAAGACGCCGACCCCGGATGACGCGGCCGAGTCCGCCGCGGCGGCGGCTCGCGGGCGGGATCGCACCCGTGCCCGCCGCCGTCGACGCGCACGCGACGAGGCCAACGAGTTCGCCGACGTGAAGGTCGCCGTCGAACCATCCGAGACAGCGGCTCAGGCCTCAGACCGCGGTGCCGGCAGCGGAGGATTCCCAGGCGCGCAAGCCAAGCGGGAACGGGCCGCGGCGGGCATGACCGCATTGACGGTCAACGGTTTCAGCCATGGACCGACGGTTCCGCTGCTCCCCGAGAGCTGGAACGACGGCGCCGACGCCTGATTTCCTTGCGCGCGCGTCTGTTCGCGGTGCAGAGTGCCCGGCCGGCTAACCCAGGATCAGCCCCGAGGTAGGCACGCCGGTGCCGGCGGTGACCAGCACATGCTCCACGTTCGGCACCTGGTTGACGGAGGTGCCGCGCAGCTGGCGCACCCCTTCGGCGATGCCGTTCATGCCGTGCACATAGGCCTCGCCGAGTTGCCCACCATGGGTGTTGATCGGCAACCGGCCACCCAGCTCGATGGCGCCACCGGCGATGAAGTCCTTGGCCTCGCCTTTACCGCAGAATCCCAACTCCTCCAACTGGATCAGCGTGTAGGGGGTGAAGTGGTCATAGAGCACCGCCGTCTGGATGTCGGCCGGCGTCAGACCGGACTGCGCCCACAATTGCTTGCCCACCAGCCCCATCTCGGGAAGCCCCAGTTCGTCGCGGTAGTAGGAGTACATGGTGAACTGGTCTGCCCCGGCGCCCTGGGCCGCCGCCTCGATGACCGCCGGGCGATGCTTGAGGTCCTTGGCGCGTTCGGGGGTGGTGACCACGATCGCCACCCCGCCGTCGGTCTCCTGACAGCAGTCCAGCAGCCGCAGCGGCTCGGCGATCCACCGCGAATTCTGGTGATCCTCGATGGTGATCGGCTTGCCGTAGAAGTGCGCCTTGGGGTTGGTCGCCGCATGCTTGCGATCAGCCACCGATACCACCCCGAAATCCGCACTGGTGGCACCGTATTCGTGCATATAGCGCTGGGCGATCATCGCCACCGATGCCGCCGGCGTGCTCAGCCCGTGCGGGTAGGACCAGCTGTACTCCACACCGCGGGAATCGGCATTGACGGTCAGCCCGGTCATCACCTGGCCGAACCGGAACTCGGAGCGCTCGTTGAATGCCCGGTAGGCCACCACGACCTCGGCGACCCCGGTGGCCACCGCCAGCGCCGCCTGTTGCACGGTCGCGGCGGCCGCTCCCCCGCCGTAGCCGATCTGGGAGAAGAACGTCAGCTCGCCGATCCCGGTAGCGCGCGCGACGGCGGTCTCCAGGTTGGAGTCCATAGTGAAGGTGACCAGGCCGTCGACGTCGGCGGGCTTCAGGCCCGCATCGTCGAGGGCGTCGAGCACCGCCTCGGCGGCCAGCCGCAGTTCGCTGCGCCCGGATTCCTTGGAGAAGTCGGTCGCGCCGATACCGGCGATGGCCGCCTTACCGGACAACATCACGCCCTCCCGAGGGTCAGAGTCGCCGTGGCGATCACATGGTCACCAAGGCTGTTGTTACCGACGACTTTCACGGTGACCAGATCACCCTCGACGGCGGTCACCTCGCCGGAGAAGGTGACGGTGTCATAGGCGTACCACGGCACGCCCAGTCGCAGCCCGATGGAACGGATCACCGCGTTGGATCCGGCCCAATCGGTGAGGTAGCGCTGCACCAGGCCGGTGTCGGTGAGGATATTGACGAAGATGTCCTTGGAGCCCTTAGCCTGCGCCTTGTCCCGGTCGTGGTGCACGTCCTGGTAATCGCGGGTGGCGATGGCGGTGGAGACGATGAACGTCGGGTCGCCGTAGATCTTCAGCTCGGGCAGCTTGGTACCGACTTCGACGGTCGGAGCGCTCATGCCCCGCCTCCTTCCACTGGCTCCCAGGCGTACAGGGTCCACGCCGGTCCGGCATCGCCGGCCGGGAAGTCGAGATAGATTGCCCGAACCGGCATTCCGATCCGCACGGCAGCCGCGTCCACGCCGCGCAGCTCACCGAGCATCCGCACGCCCTCCTCGAGTTCGACCAGCGCGATGACGAACGGCACGCTGCGCCCCGGAACCTTGGGGGCATGGTGCACCACAAAGCTGAACACCGTCCCGGTGCCGGAGGCGACGACGAAGTCGGTGGTCTCGGTCTTGTCCTTCCAGATCGCGGGCACCGGCGGGTGCTGCAGGCTGCCGTCCGGGCGTTGCTGGATCCGCAACTCGTGGGCGGCCACCCCCTCCCAGAAGTAGGCCGAATCCTTCGACCACGACGGGCGCATCATCTTGGCGGGGTCGAGATCCTCGGGTGCGGCCGCCGGCGCAGCGTCGCCGGCATCCTTGGGCACGAACTTCAGGATGCGCCAGTTCATGTCGGCGACGTTTTCGTCGCCCACCCACCAGCGGATCTTCTGGGTGATGAAGTAACCCTCGCCCAGACCGGTCTGCTTGGGGCCGACGATGTCGGTCACTTCGGCGGTGACGCTGACCTCTTCGCCGGGCCGCAGGTAGCGGTGGTAGGTCTGCTCACAGTTGGTGGCCACCACCCCGACATAACCGGCGCCGTCGAACAGTTCCATGACCTTGCCGAGCGGGTCGTCGGCGGGGCGCTCGCCGCCCAGGCCCATCATCGTCCACACCTGGATCATCGCCGGCGGTGCGACGATCCCCGGGTGCCCGGCGGCCTTAGCGGCCTCCTCATCGATGTAGATCGGGTTCTCGTCGCCGATGGCGTCAACCCAGTGCCGAATCATCGGCTGGTTCACCGGATCCCGGCCGGTCCGCGGCTCGCTGCGGCCGGACGCCAGAATCTGCTCGATCCCGGCGGAAAGGTCGCTCATCACCTCTCCTCGACTCATCGTGGCACCCGCGGAACCTTCAGGCCCGAAGCCGCGATCATCTCCCGCATCACCTCGTTGACACCGCCACCGAACGTGATGACCAGGTTGCGTTTGGTCTGCACGTCCAGCCAGCGCAGCAGCTCGGCGGTGGCCGCATCGGCCGGGTTGCCGTAGCAGCCGACCAACTCCTCGGCCAACCGACCGGCGTACTGGATCCGCTCGGTGCCGAAGACTTTGGTGGCCGCCGCGTCGGCGACCTCGATGATCTCGCCGGCCGCGGCGACCTGCCAGTTGAGCAACTCGTTGATGCGGAACATGGCGTGGATCTCGCCGAGTCCGCGTTTGACCGCATCATGGCTGATCGGGGCCACCCCGTCGCTGCCGGGTTTGGTGGCCCAGGCGTGCACCTTGTCGTAGATGGCGCCGAACCGGCCGGCCGGGCCCAGCATCACCCGCTCGTTGTTGAGCTGGGTGGTGATCAGCCGCCAGCCGCCGTTCTCCTCGCCCACCAGCATGTCGACGGGCACCCGAACGTCGTTGTAGTAGGTCGCATTGGTGTGATGCGCCCCGTCGGACAGGATCATCGGAGTCCACGAGTAACCGGGGTCCTTGGTGTCCACGATCAGGATCGAAATCCCCTTGTGTTTCACCGCCGTCGGATCGGTGCGCACCGCCAACCAGATGTAGTCGGCGTCGTGAGCGCCGGTGGTGAACACCTTCTGCCCGTTGACGATGTAATGGTCGCCATCACGAACCGCGGTGGTGCGCAACGACGCCAGGTCGGTGCCGGCCTCCGGTTCGGTGTAGCCGATCGCGAAATGCACCTCCCCGGCCAGGATGGCCGGCAGGAACTTCTTCTTCTGCGCTTCGTTGCCGTACACCTGCAGGGTGGGGCCGACGGTCTGCAGCGTCACGGCCGGCAGCGGGATGTCGGCGCGCTGCGCCTCGTTGACGAAGATCTGCTGCTCGATCGGCCCGAAGCCCAGGCCACCGAACTCTTTGGGCCAGCCGACGCCGAGCTTGCCGTCGCGGCCCATCCGGCGGATCACGTCACGGTAGGCCTGATTGTGCCGGTCGGAGGCCATCGCCTTTTCCTCATCGGGCGTGATCAGGTTGGCGAAGTATTCGCGTAGTTCGGCTTGCAGCTTGCGCTGCTCGGGGGTCAGATCGACGAACATAATTCTCCAAGCGTCACGAGGCGGTTCGACCGGCCACCCAGCAGGCGGTTCAGGTCTTTGATCGTGGAGTAGTAACGGTCCATCGGGTAGTCGACGTCCATGCCCATCCCGCCGTGCAGGTGGTGGCAGAGTTGCATCACCGGCGGCGCCTGCGAGGTGATCCAGTACCCGAGCACCCCGAGGTCATCGTCGGCGTCGAGGCCATTGGCCAGCCGCCAGACCACCGATGTCGCCGCCAGCGTGATGGTGCGCGAGACGATGTAGACCTCCGAGAGCTGGGCTGCCACGGTCTGGAAGGTGGACAGCGGCCGGCCGAACTGTTCACGGCTGCCGACGTAGTCGGCGGTCAGCCGCAGCGCGCCGGCCACCAGCCCGGAGGCGTAGGCGCCGACCATCGCCAGCACCAATTGGTTCACCCGATGTACCGAGGCACCGTCGAGTACGGCGTCGGCCTCGGCATCGTCGAACACGACCGCGTACTCGTCGCTGTGGTTGGCGGTCGGGGTCTTCGTCAGCCGCACCCCGGCCGCCTTCGGCGAGATCACCGCGACACCCGAATCTGCGGTGACCAGAATCCACTCGGCCTGCTCGGCGTAGGGCACACCGATCTTGGTGCCCGACAACCGGTTACCAGCCAGCGTCACCGCGGGCTGCTCGGGCAGCGCGGCGGCCGGCTCGTCGAGCGCGGCGGACAGCACCGCACCCTTGGCCACACCGGCCAGGTAGCGGTCCTGTTGGGCGTCGGTGGCCAACTCCAGCAGCGGCACCAAGCCGAATCCGAGGGTGCACAGCGCCGGGCTGACGGTCCCGTGCCGGCCCATCTCGGTCAGCGCCGTAGCCACTTCCGAGAGGCCGACGCCGTCACCGCCGAGCCGCTCCGGCACCGCGAGCGCGCTCACCCCGCCGGCGACCAGCGCCTCCCAGCTGTTGTCCCGCTCGAGCACCGACGTGACGACGTCGGCGACCGCCTGCTGTTCCGGATCTGGACTGAAGTCCACCGAATCTCCTTAAATCTAGTGGGCCACCGGGCATTTGCCGGTGTAGTCCATCTGCCAGTGCTTGATGCCGTTGAGCCACCCCGAGCGCAGTCGCTCAGGTTTGGCCAGCGGCGCGAGGTCGGGCACGTGGTCGGCGACCGCGTTGAAGATCAGGTCGATCGTCAACCGGGCCAGGTGGGTGCCGATGCAGTAGTGCGCCCCGGTGCCACCGAATCCGACGTGCGGGTTGGGGTCGCGCAGGATGTTGAATTTGTTCGGCTCGTCGAAGGCGTCCTCGTCGAAGTTGGCCGAGCGGTAGAACATCACCACCCGCTGCCCCTTCTTGATCTGGGCGCCGGACAGCTCGTAGTCCTCCAGCGCGGTGCGCTGGAAGCAGATCACCGGGGAGGCCCACCGCACGATCTCGTCGGCGGTGGTCGCCGGGCGTTCGGACTTGAACAGCTCCCACTGCTCGGGGTGCTCGGAGAACGCGATCATGCCGTGGGTGATCGAGTTGCGGGTGGTCTCGTTGCCGGCCACCGCCAGCATCACCACGAAGAAGCCGAACTCGTCGTCGGAGAGCTTCTCGCCGTCGATGTCGGCGTTGATCAGCGTGGTGACGATGTCTTCGCCGGGGTTCTCCGCCTTGGCTGCGGCCAATTGCATGGCGTAGGTGATCAACTCGAACGACGAGGCCTGCGGGTCGATGTCGGCGTACTCGGGGTCTTCGCTGCCGGTCATCTCGTTGGACCACTGGAACAGCTTGTCGCGGTCTTCCTGCGGCACACCGAGCAGTCCGGCGATCGCCTGCAGCGGCAGTTCGCACGACACCTGTTCGACGAAGTCTCCGGAGCCGGCCTCGGCGGCGGCCTTGACGATCGCCTGCGCCCGTTCATGGAGTTCGTCGCGCAACCGTCCGATAGCCCGCGGAGTGAAACCCCGGGAGATGATCCGGCGCAGCCGGGTGTGGTGCGGTGCGTCCATGTTGAGCATCACGAACCGCTGAACCTCGATGTTCTCCCGCTGCATGTCGTCGGAGAACCGCGGGATCACACAGTTCTCGTAGCTGGAGAAGACGTCGCTGCGCAGTGACACCTCTTTGACGTCGGCGAGCTTGGTGACCGCCCAGTAGCCGCCGTCGTTGAAGCCGCCGCCCTTGCCGGGGGCCTGCTCGATCCAACAGACCGGCGCGGTCTTGCGCAGTTGTGCGAACTCCTTTTCGGGGATCCCCTCGACGATGAGGTCGGGGTTGAGGAAGTCGAATCCTGCGGGAAGTGTGGACATGCTGGAACTAGCCTCCGTGTTTCGTTCGGTGATTCAGGCGGACTTGCCGGTGTAGTCGACCCGCCAGTGTTTGATGCCGTTGAGCCAGCCCGACTTCAGCCGGTCCGGCTTGTCCAGCGGCTTGAGGTCCGGGATGTGGTCGGCGATCGCGTTGAACATCAGGTTCACCGACATCCGGGCCAGGTGGGTGCCGATGCAGTAGTGCGCACCGGTGCCGCCGAAGCCGACGTGCGGGTTGGGGTCACGCAAGATGTCGAACTGTTGCGGGTTGTCGAACACCTCGGGGTCGAAGTTGGCGGCGCGGTAGAACATCACCACCCGCTGGCCCTTCTTGATCTGCACCCCCGACAGCTCGTAGTCGCGGGTCGCGGTGCGCTGGAACGACGTCACCGGCGTGGCCCAGCGCACCACCTCGTCGGCGGTGGTCTCCGGGCGCTCCCTGCGGAACAGCTCCCACTGCTCGGGGAACTCGGTGAAGGCCATCATGCCCTGGGTGATCGAGTTGCGGGTCGTCTCTGACCCGGCCACGGCCAGCAGGATGATGAAGAACCCGAGCTCGTCGTCGCCCAGCTTCTCGCCGTCGATGTCGGCCTCGATCAACGTCGTCACGATGTCGTTGCCGGGGTTGTGGCGCTTCATCTCGGCCAACTGCAGCCCGTAGGAGATGATCTCCATCGACGAGGTCTTCGGGTCGTAGTGGGCGTACTCGGGATCGTCGTAGGAAGTCATCTGGTTGGTCCAGTTGAAGAGCTTGCCGCGGTCCTCCAGCGGCACCCCCATCAGGCCGGCGATCGCCTGCAGCGGCAACTCCGAGGCGACCTCCACCACGAAGTCGCCGGTGCCGCGGGCCAGCGCTTCCTTGGCGATGTTCTGCGCCCGCCGCTCCAGGTCGTCGTGCAGCGGCAGGATGTGACGCGGGGTGAATCCGCGCGAGACGATCCGGCGTAGCCGGGTGTGCCGCGGCGCGTCCTGGTTGAGCATCAGCAGACGGCCGACGTCGATGTTCTCCCGCTCGATGTCGTCGTTGTAGCGCGGGATGGCCCCGTTGATCTCGCTGGAGAACACCTCGTCGAGCCGGGATACCTCTTTGACGTCGTGGTGGCTGGTGATCGCCCAGTAGCCACCGTCTTTGAAACCACCGCTCTTGTCGTCCGGCTGATCGATCCAGGTGACCGGCGCAGCGGCCCGCACTCGGGCGAACTCGGCGTCGGGGAGTCGCTCCGCGTAGATCTCCGGGTCGGTGAAGTCGAATCCCGGCGGCACTGTGACACTCGACATCGGCGGACTCCTAAATGCAACGCGTTCTAGTAGCAGTAAAACATGGGCTCACCATAGACCAAAGGGCTGTTCGCATCGTCGCTTGTCAGACTAATGAAACGTGTTCTAGCCTGGCCGCATGGGTAATCCTGTCATCGTCGAAGCCACTCGAAGCCCCATCGGTAAACGTAACGGCTGGCTGTCGGGTCTGCACGCCACTGAACTGCTCGGTGCGGTACAGAAGGCGCTGGTCACCAAGGCCGGTATCGAGCCAGGCAGCGTCGAGCAGGTCATCAGCGGCTGCGTCACCCAGTACGGCGAGCAGGCCAACAACGTGGCCCGGCAATCCTGGCTGATCGCCGGGTTGCCCGAGCACGTCGGCGCCACCACCATCGACTGCCAGTGCGGCAGCGCGCAGCAGGCCAACCATCTGATCGCCGGCCTGATCTCGGTCGGCGCCATCGACATCGGCATCGCGTGCGGTATCGAGGCGATGAGCCGGGTCGGCCTGGGCGAGAACGGCGGTGGCGCCCGGGCGTCGTCGTGGACCATCGACCTGCCCAACCAGTTCGAGGCCGCCGAGCGGATCGCCAAGCGCCGCGGGATCACCCGCGCCGACGTCGACGCATTCGGGCTGCGCTCCCAGCAGCGGGCCAAGCAGGCCTGGGATGAAGGCCGGTTCGACCGGGAGATCTCCCCGATCGAGGCGCCGGTGATCGACGAGAACAAGCAACCCACCGCCGAGTGGAACACCGTCAGCCGCGACCAGGGCCTGCGCGACACCACGATCGAGGGCCTGACCAAGCTGAACCCGGTGCTCGAGGGTGGCATCCACACTGCCGGCAGCTCCTCGCAGATCTCCGACGGCGCGGCCGCGGTGCTGTGGATGGATGAAGACCGGGCCAAAGCCTTGGGCCTGAAGCCGCGGGCCCGGATCATCAGCCAGGCCAACGTCGGCGCCGAGACCTACTACCACCTGGACGGCCCGGTGCAGTCCACCGCGAAGGTGCTTGAGAAGGCCGGGATGAAGATGGGTGACATCGACCTGGTCGAGATCAACGAGGCGTTCGCCTCGGTGGTGTTGTCCTGGGCGGCGGTGCACAACCCGGACATGGACCGGGTCAACGTCAACGGCGGGGCGATCGCGCTGGGTCACCCGGTGGGTTCCACCGGCAGCCGGCTGATCACCACCGCGCTGCACGAGCTGGAGCGCACCGACAAGTCGACCGCGCTGATCACCATGTGCGCGGGCGGGGCGCTGTCCACCGGCACCATCATCGAGCGGATTTAGTGGCCACGGTGTCTCAGCCCCTTTCAAAGCCCGTCTCGGAGGCCGACCGCATCGCAGCGGCGCAGGCCTACATCGACGCGCTGGTCAGCCACGACGCCACTGCGGTCCGGTTCAGTCCGGACTGCACCCGAGTCGAAGTCGGAATCAAGACCGGCTTCTCGGGAAATCACTTGCGCCGCAGTCTGAATCGCGGCCCGCAGTTTCGGTTGATCGCAGCCGCCACCCTGCCGGAATACAGCGTCGACGGTGACGAGGTGCGGGCGGTCTTCGACATCATCACCAAGCCGTCGCTGTTCGGGCGGCGGGTGTGCGCGCACGTCGACGAGGTATTCGTCATTCCGGCCGACAGTCCCGACGGCATCGCGACGATCCACCACATCCGGGCCGGGATCAAGCCGTTCATTCAACGTTAGGGTGGTGGACGTGAGCACACCGGAGAAGCCGAAGTCGCTGGACTCGCCGGTCACCGGCACCATCATCAAATGGATGTCGCGGGCCAACACCTGGGCCTACAAGGCCACCGGCGGCCGGGTCGGCGGCAAGTGGCGCTTGGGCACCAAGCACTTCGGCGAGGTTCCCGAAGTCGGCATCCTCACCACCACCGGACGCAAGACCGGTGAGCCGCGTGAGTCCCCGCTGCTGTTCCTGCGCGAAGGCGACCGGGTGATCCTGGTGGCATCTCAGGGCGGGCGCGCCACCAACCCGATGTGGTATTTGAACCTCAAGGCCAACCCGCAGGTCTCGTTCCGGATCCGCAACGAGGTGCTGCGGCTGCGCGCCCGTGACGCCGACGAGTCGGAGCGGGCCGCCTACTGGCCCAAGCTCGACGCGATGTACCCCGACTTCGTCAACTACCGCGCCTGGACCGACCGGGAGATCCCGATCGTCATCTGCGAGCCTTGACGGCTGCGACAGCAGGCACATGACGTCGCCGATGAAATCAGTGCCGCCGTAACCCAATTCCCGAGCGAGGTGCTTCGTGGCCGTTGCAACGCGTCGCGTTGATCCGGCCGCCGAAGCACCTCGCTGAACCGAGACCCGCTACGCCGCCGGATTGTTTACATTAATAAATACCCGCGGAGCATCCGCGGCGGCACGCGATTCAGCACGCGTCCCAGCGGGTAGGAATTCCGCCGCTGGAACACGGATGACGTTGCCGTGGCGCCGCATCCGCGGTTGAGCGCACGACGGCAACGTCATGCTTCCGCCGTGCTTGAACAGCTCATGTGTCCGCAGCCAACGCACGACAGGATCATCTCAATTACGTAACTACACTCACGCTCGTAACTGGCGGTCCCTTAAACGCGCGCCGGGCCACGTCACAGGTTCCGCACAGTCCCGCAACGGTGGATCGCGCTTACGTTTCGCGGTGGCGGACGGTCGCCATCCGGCAGCGAAACGACGGAGGGCGGGTTCATGCCCCGCCGTCGACTAGCGTTAGCCGCCGGCGTTCCGGCGATGCGCCGCGAACGGCCGGGAGGCCCCGCACGCCATGCGTGCGGGGCCTCCCGGTACTGCTTCGCTGTCGAGGGCTCGGACCTCGATCAGTAGTTCGCGCCATAGGCGCCCGGGTGACCGGCGCTGCCGCCGTTGCCCGCGCCCCCGTCGGCACCATCCTGGCCATTGACGCTGCCAGTACCTCCGGCACCGCCCTTACCTCCGACCAGGCCGGCGTCGCCTCCGGGCCCGCCAGGCCCACCCTGACCGCCGCTCGGGTGGTCCTCGGTGCCTTGGCCACCGGTACCACCGGTTCCGCCGCCGCCGCCGGTGCCACCGGTACCGCCGTCGCCACCGTTGCCGCCGACCCCGGTCGTGCCGTTGGCCGCGGTGCCGCCGTTACCGCCCGCACCACCGTCACCGGCGACACCGCCGCCGCCGCCGGGACCGCCGATGTGCCCCTGGCCACCACCGGGATCGCCGGTCGCACCGCTCTGGCCGGGGCCGCCACGTCCGCCGGTCCCGCCGACGCCGCCATGGCCGCCGGCGCCACCGTCGCCCGAGTTCCAGCCGCCCGCACCGCCGTCACCGCCGGCGCCGCCAACGCCGCCGACACCGCCGGTGTAGCCCGGTCCGCCGTACTCAGGCGAGGTGGCACCCGTCGTACCTTGGCCACCGGCCCCGCCGTCGCCGCCCTTCCCGCCGTCGCCGTCAGGTCCGGCGTTGCCGCCTTGGCCACCGGTACCGCCGGTCTGGCCGGTCTGGGCTTGGCCGTTGCCGCCCTTGCCGCCGTTACCGCCGTTACCGGTGCCGACCGCATCAGCGCCCTGCTGGCCATCAGCAGCCGCGCCACCGGCACCGCTACCGCCCTGGCCACCAGCGCCAGCAGTACCGCGCTCGCCACCGTCGCCACCGGCACCACCGCTACCCGCGGTCGCGTTAGCGCCACCGCCGGCACCGGCACCACCATCACCGCCGTTGCCCGCGCCACCAGCAGCACCACCGTCGCCACCAACACCGCCAGCACCCTGACCACCGGCACTGCCGTTGGTGGCCGAACCACCCACGCCACCAGCACCACCGTGGCCACCGGCACCACCGTTGCCGCCATCGCCGCCGTCGCCACCATCAGAGCCGTCGCCGCCACTACCGGCCGCAGCATCCGAGCCCGTCGAGCCGACAGCCCGGCGCCACCAGCACCGCCGGTACCGCCGGCGCCACCGGCACCACCGACACCGCCATCACCCGACAGCGAACCGCCCTGACCACCAGCACCACCAGCGCCACCAGCACCGGCGTCAGCACCATCGGTGCCGTTACCGGAACCATCCGTGACACCGGCAGCACCATCAGCACCAGCACCACCGGCACCACCAGCACCACCGTCGCCGACTGTCCCGGCGTTGCCGCCTTGGCCACCGTCACCGCCGGCCTGGCCGGTCACACCCTCGCCGTTGCCGCCCTTGCCGCCGTTACCGCCGTTACCGGTGCCGACCGCATCAGCGCCCTGCTGGCCATCAGCAGCCGCGCCACCGGCACCGCTACCGCCCTGGCCACCAGCGCCAGCAGTACCGCGCTCGCCACCGTCGCCACCGGCACCACCGCTACCCGCGGTCGCGTTAGCGCCACCGCCGGCACCGGCACCACCATCACCGCCGTTGCCCGCGCCACCAGCAGCACCACCGTCGCCACCAACACCGCCAGCACCCTGACCACCGGCACTGCCGTTGGTGGCCGAACCACCCACGCCACCAGCACCACCGTGGCCACCGGCACCACCGTTGCCGCCATCGCCGCCGTCGCCACCATCAGAGCCGTCGCCGCCACTACCGGCCGCAGCATCCGAGCCCGTCGAGCCCGACAGCCCGGCGCCACCAGCACCGCCGGTACCGCCGGCGCCACCGGCACCACCGACACCGCCATCACCCGACAGCGAACCGCCCTGACCACCAGCACCACCAGCGCCACCAGCACCGGCGTCAGCACCATCGGTGCCGTTACCGGAACCATCCGTGACACCGGCAGCACCATCAGCACCAGCACCACCGGCACCACCAGCACCACCGTCGCCGACCGTCCCGGCGTTGCCGCCTTGGCCACCGTCACCGCCGGCCTGGCCGGTCACACCCTCGCCGTTGCCGCCCTTGCCGCCGTTACCGCCGTTACCGGTGCCGACCGCATCAGCGCCCTGCTGGCCATCAGCAGCCGCGCCACCGGCACCGCTACCGCCCTGGCCACCAGCGCCAGCAGTACCGCGCTCGCCACCGTCGCCACCGGCACCACCGCTACCCGCGGTCGCGTTAGCGCCACCGCCGGCACCGGCACCACCATCACCGCCGTTGCCCGCGCCACCAGCAGCACCACCGTCGCCACCAACACCGCCAGCACCCTGACCACCGGCACTGCCGTTGGTGGCCGAACCACCCACGCCACCAGCACCACCGTGGCCACCGGCACCACCGTTGCCGCCATCGCCGCCGTCGCCACCATCAGAGCCGTCGCCGCCACTACCGGCCGCAGCATCCGAGCCCGTCGAGCCCGACAGCCCGGCGCCACCAGCACCGCCGGTACCGCCGGCGCCACCGGCACCACCGACACCGCCATCACCCGACAGCGAACCGCCCTGACCACCAGCACCACCAGCGCCACCAGCACCGGCGTCAGCACCATCGGTGCCGTTACCGGAACCATCCGTGACACCGGCAGCACCATCAGCACCAGCACCACCGGCACCACCAGCACCACCGTCGCCGACCGTCCCGGCGTTGCCGCCTTGGCCACCGTCACCGCCGGCCTGGCCGGTCACACCCTCGCCGTTGCCGCCCTTGCCGCCGTTACCGCCGTTACCGGTGCCGACCGCATCAGCGCCCTGCTGGCCATCAGCAGCCGCGCCACCGGCACCGCTACCGCCCTGGCCACCAGCGCCAGCAGTACCGCGCTCGCCACCGTCGCCACCGGCACCACCGCTACCCGCGGTCGCGTTAGCGCCACCGCCGGCACCGGCACCACCATCACCGCCGTTGCCCGCGCCACCAGCAGCACCACCGTCGCCACCAACACCGCCAGCACCCTGACCACCGGCACTGCCGTTGGTGGCCGAACCACCCACGCCACCAGCACCACCGTGGCCACCGGCACCACCGTTGCCGCCATCGCCGCCGTCGCCACCATCAGAGCCGTCGCCGCCACTACCGGCCGCAGCATCCGAGCCCGTCGAGCCCGACAGCCCGGCGCCACCAGCACCGCCGGTACCGCCGGCGCCACCGGCACCACCGACACCGCCATCACCCGACAGCGAACCGCCCTGACCACCAGCACCACCAGCGCCACCAGCACCGGCGTCAGCACCATCGGTGCCGTTACCGGAACCATCCGTGACACCGGCAGCACCATCAGCACCAGCACCACCGGCACCACCAGCGCCACCGTTGCCGATCGCGCTGCCGTTACCGCCGGCACCACCATCGCCACCGTGGGCACCCGAGGCCGCCGCCGGGTCACCGGCCGCGTCGTAGCCGGCGCCACCGTCACCACCATTGCCCTGCACACCATGGGCATCGGAGTCATTACCGGCAGCACCATCAGCACCCGCCGACGAGCCGGCACCGCCGCTACCACCGGCACCACCATTGGCCAGCGCACCACCGTCACCGCCGTTACCGCCGGTCGTGTGCTCCGCGGTACCGGTAGCACCCTGGCCGCCGTCGCCGGCCTTACCAGCGTCACCACCATCACCGGCACTGCCACCGGTGCCCTGGTTACCGGCACTGCCGTTGGTGGCCGAACCACCCACGCCACCGGCACCGCCATCGCCACCCTTGCCACCGGAGCCAGCAGCACCACCAGTACCGCCGTTACCGTCACCGCCGTCGGCAAACGTTCCGGCCACACCGGTAGCGCCATCGCCGCCGGCACCACCGGCCGCACCGGAACCACCAGCACCACCAGCGCCACCGTTACCCGAAACCGAGCCACCAGCACCACCGGCGCCACCAGCGCCACCGGAACCACCGGTGTCACCAGCACCACCAGCTTCACCGGAGTCAGCGGCGCCATCGGTGCCGGCGTCGCCGACCTTGCCGTTACCACCGGCACCACCAGCGCCACCGTTGCCGATCGCGCTGCCGTTACCGCCGGCACCACCATCGCCACCGTGGGCACCCGAGGCCGCCGCCGGGTCACCGGCCGCGTCGTAGCCGGCGCCACCGTCACCACCATTGCCCTGCACACCATGGGCATCGGAGTCATTACCGGCAGCACCATCAGCACCCGCCGACGAGCCGCACCGCCGCTACCACCGGCACCACCATTGGCCAGCGCACCACCGTCACCGCCGTTACCGCCGGTCGTGTGCTCCGCGGTACCGGTAGCACCCTGGCCGCCGTCGCCGGCCTTACCAGCGTCACCACCATCACCGGCACTGCCACCGGTGCCCTGGTTACCGACACTGCCGTTGGTGGCCGAACCACCCACGCCACCGGCACCGCCATCGCCACCCTTGCCACCGGAGCCAGCAGCACCACCAGTACCGCCGTTACCGTCACCGCCGTCGGCAAACGTTCCGGCCACACCGGTAGCGCCATCGCCGCCGGCACCACCGGCCGCACCGGAACCACCAGCACCACCAGCGCCACCGTTACCCGAAACCGAGCCACCAGCACCACCGGCGCCACCAGCGCCACCGGAACCACCGGTGTCACCAGCACCACCAGCTTCACCGGAGTCAGCGGCGCCATCGGTGCCGGCGTCGCCGACCTTGCCGTTACCACCGGCACCACCAGCGCCACCGTTGCCGATCGCGCTGCCGTTACCGCCGGCACCACCATCGCCACCGTGGGCACCCGAGGCCGCCGCCGGGTCACCGGCCGCGTCGTAGCCGGCGCCACCGTCACCACCATTGCCCTGCACACCATGGGCATCGGAGTCATTACCGGCAGCACCATCAGCACCCGCCGACGAGCCGGCACCGCCGCTACCACCGGCACCACCATTGGCCAGCGCACCACCGTCACCGCCGTTACCGCCGGTCGTGTGCTCCGCGGTACCGGTAGCACCCTGGCCGCCGTCGCCGGCCTTACCAGCGTCACCACCATCACCGGCACTGCCACCGGTGCCCTGGTTACCGGCACTGCCGTTGGTGGCCGAACCACCCACGCCACCGGCACCGCCATCGCCACCCTTGCCACCGGAGCCAGCAGCACCACCAGCACCGCCGTTACCGTCACCGCCGTCGGCAAACGTTCCGGCCACACCGGTAGCGCCATCGCCGCCGGCACCACCGGCCGCACCGGAACCACCAGCACCACCAGCGCCACCGTTACCCGAAACCGAGCCACCAGCACCACCGGCGCCACCAGCGCCACCGGAACCACCGGTGTCACCAGCACCACCAGCTTCACCCGGGAGTGCGCCGTCTTCACCATCCCGGCCGGCTAGGCCGTCACCGCCGTTACCGGCGTTACCGCCGTCACCGACTGCTCCGGCGTTGCCGCCGGCGCCGCCGTCGCCGCCCGTCACGCCGCCATTGCCGCCGTGGCCGCCATCTCCGCCGTCGCCGGTCTCGGCGCCGCCGTTACCGCCGGCACCACCATTGCCGCCCGAACTGGTCTGGCTTCCCGCTCCGCCATCGCCGCCGTTGCCACCGCTGCCGTTGACACCTGCGTCACCGCCGGCGCCACCGTTACCGCCGTCGCTGGAACCATCCGTCGAGGAGTGGCCGGCACCACCGTTACCACCGTTACCGCTGGACGGCGCGTCGGCGCCGGCTGCGCCGTCCGCACCGGCGTTGCCGGTTCCGGACGCCCCGCCGCTGCCGGCGTCACCACCGGCGCCGCCGGCACCGACCGTGCCGGTGTCGCCACCGCGACCACCCTGCCCACCATGGGGATTGGCCGCGTCGCCGTCGGCACCCTGACCGCCGTTACCGGCCGCGCCGGCGTCACCGCCCTGGCCACCCTCGCCACCATTTCCGTTGGCGCCCGCAGCACCGTTGGTCGCCGTACCGCCGGCACCACCAGCACCGGCCGCGCCACCGGCACCGCCATCGCCGCCGTTGCTGCCGGCACCACCATCACCACCGGCAGCGGTCGCGTCAGCTCCGTCGAAGCCCTCACCACCGGCGCCACCATCGCCACCGTTGCCGCCCAGACCACCGGCACCACCGGAACCGACCACCGAACCACCGGTGCCACCGGCACCACCGGAACCGCCCACACCACCCGCGGTACCGCTCGAGCCATCAATGCCCACACCGGTGCTGTCGGCACCATCGGTGCCCGCGGCACCGTTACCGCCGTTACCGCCCGCACCACCATTGCCGTGATCACCGGCCGCACCACCGGCACCACCATTGCCACCGGCCGTACCGGGTGCAGCACCCGGGTCACCGGCCGCGTCGTAGCCGGCGCCACCCCTGCCGCCGTGACCGCTGACGGGGGCGGCGCCGGCTGCGCCGTCCGCACCGGCGTTGCCGGTTCCGGACGCCCCGCCGCTGCCGGCGTCACCACCGGCGCCGCCGGCACCGACCGTGCCGGTGTCGCCACCGCGACCACCCTGCCCACCATGGGGATTGGCCGCGTCGCCGTCGGCACCCTGACCGCCGTTACCGGCCGCGCCGGCGTCACCGCCCTGGCCACCCTCGCCACCATTTCCGTTGGCGCCCGCAGCACCGTTGGTCGCCGTACCGCCGGCACCACCAGCACCGGCCGCGCCACCGGCACCGCCATCGCCGCCGTTGCTGCCGGCACCACCATCACCACCGGCAGCGGTCGCGTCAGCTCCGTCGAAGCCCTCACCACCGGCGCCACCATCGCCACCGTTGCCGCCCAGACCACCGGCACCACCGGAACCGACCACCGAACCACCGGTGCCACCGGCACCACCGGAACCGCCCACACCACCCGCGGTACCGCTCGAGCCATCAATGCCCACACCGGTGCTGTCGGCACCATCGGTGCCCGCGGCACCGTTACCGCCGTTACCGCCCGCACCACCATTGCCGTGATCACCGGCCGCACCACCGGCACCACCATTGCCACCGGCCGTACCGGGTGCAGCACCCGGGTCACCGGCCGCGTCGTAGCCGGCACCACCGTTACCACCGTTACCACCGCTGCTCGGCGTGCTTCCCGTATTGCCGTTGGCGCCGCTCGTCGCCCCGGTACCGCCGACGCCACCGGCGCCACCAGCACCGACGTCGCCGCCGCGTCCACCGTTGCCGCCGTCGGGGTTTGCCGCTGTTCCGTTGGCGCCGTCACCACCATTGCCGGCCTGGCCGCCGCCGCCGCCATCGCCCGCGCGTCCCCCGATGCCGGTCGTCCCGCCTCCGGTACCACCGTCACCGCCGGCGCCGCCGACGCCACCGTTGCCACCGGCGGCACCGTCGGGGTTGCCGGCGTTGCCGTCAGCCCCGTGGAAGGCGTTACCGCCGACGCCACCGTTGCCGCCATAGCCGCCGGCACCGTCGCCGCCGTTGGAGGCGTAGTTGCCGCCGCCGCTCGACCCACCAGCGCCACCCGCGCCGCCAGCGCCGCCGGAACCGCCCTTCTCTCCGGCGTAGCCATCCATGTGTTGGGCATCGCCGTTGGCGCCGTTGGCGCCATTGGCTCCGTGGCCGCCGTTGCCGCCATTGCCGCCGTTGCCGCCAGTGCCATGAGCACCTGCGGTGGCGCCGGTACCGCCGTCACCGCCGTTACCGCCGGCGCCACCGTTGCCGGCGTCGGTGCCGTCGTCACCCGGAGCAGCGCCGTTGATCCCGTTGAATCCGTTGCCCCCGGCACCGCCGACCCCACCGGCACCACCGTCGCCGGTCGCGGCCTGGGAACCGTCGGCGTTCAGGCCACCCGCGCCGCCGTTGCCGCCGACGCCGCCGTTGCCACCCGTGGTGCCATCGACGGAACTCGCGGTGCCATTCACACCTGCCAGGCCGGCGCCACCGGCGCCGCCGTCACCGCCGACACCACCGACACCACCGGTACCCGCGGCGGCGTAGCTGCCATTACCGCTGTCGCCGCCGGCACCGCCCTTACCGGCGTTGCCACCGGCGCCACCGTGCTGGCCGGCGTAGCCATCGACATGCCCGGCGTCTCCGGCAGCGCCATTTCCACCGTCGGCGCCGTTGCCGCCATTGCCGCCATTGCCACCGACACCACCGACACCGTGGGCGCCGGCCTGGGTGCCGCTACCGCCGACACCGCCCGCACCGCCGGCACCGCCATTGCCGGCGTTGGTGCCGGCTGCGCCCGGCGCGGCACCGTTGGCACCGTTGAGGCCGTTGCCGCCGGCGCCGCCCGCGCCACCGGCGCCTCCATCACCGGTCGCGGCCTGCGAGCCGTCAACGTTGAAACCACCCAGACCGCCGTTGCCACCGGCGCCACCGGCGCCACCGGCCGTACCGTCGGGATCCTGCGCGGTGCCATTGACACCGGCTAGGCCGGCACCGCCGGCCCCACCGTTGCCGCCGACACCGGCCTGGCCGTCGCTGCCGGCTGCGGCGTAGGTGCCGTTGCCGCTGTCGCCACCCGCACCGCCCTTGCCGGCGTCGCCGCCGTTGCCGCCGTCCTGGCCGGCATGGCCCGCCTGGTGCCCGATGTCACCGGCCGCACCGTTGCCGCCGTCGGCTCCGTGGCCGCCGTTGCCGGCGTTGCCGCCGACACCACCGACACCGTGAGCACCGGACTGGGTGCCCGAGCCGCCGACGCCGCCGGCACCACCGGCACCACCGTTGCCGCCGCGAGTGCCGTCAGCGCCTGGCTCGTTGCCGTGGGCGCCGTTGATGCCGTTACCGCCGCGCCCACCAGCACCACCGGCACCACCATTGCCGGTTGTGGCCTGCGAACCGTCGACGTTGAAACCGCCCGCGCCACCGTTGCCGCCGGCGCCGCCGGCCCCACCGGCCGTACCGTCGGGATCCTGCTCGGTGCCATTGATCCCGTCCAGGCCAGTACCACCGACACCGCCGTTACCTCCGGCACCGGCGACACCATCGCCGCCGCTGGCTGCAGAACTGCCGTTCCCGCTGTACCCGCCGGCACCGCCCTTGCCCGCGTTGCCGCCGCTGCCGCCGTCCTGGCCGGCGTAGCCCGCCTGGTGCTCGGCATCGCCGTTCGCGCCGTCACCGCCGTCGGCACCGTTGCCGCCGTTGCCGCCATTGCCGCCGTTGCCACCGCTGCCATGCGCACCGGCGGTGGCGCCGGTACCGCCCGCACCGCCGTTACCGCCGGCGCCACCGTTGCCGGCGTCGGTGCCGTCAGCACCCGGAGCAGCGCCGTTGATGCCGTTGAATCCGTTGCCACCGGCACCGCCGACCCCACCGGCACCACCGTTTCCGGTCGCGGCCTGGGAACCGTCGGCGTTCAGGCCACCCGTGCCACCGTTGCCGCCGACACCACCATCGCCGCCGGTGGTGCCATCGACGGATTCCGCGGTGCCATTCACACCTGCCAAGCCGGCGCCACCGGCGCCGCCGTCACCGCCGACACCACCGACACCACCGGTACCCGCGGCGGCGTAGCTGCCATTACCGCTATACCCACCGGCACCGCCCTTACCGGCGTTGCCACCGGCGCCGCCCTCCTGGCCGGCGTAGCCATCGACATGCCCGGCGTCTCCGGCAGCGCCATCACCACCGTCGGCGCCATTGCCGCCGTTACCACCATCGCCGCCGACACCGCCGACACCGTGGGCACCGGCCTGGGTGCCGCTACCGCCGACACCGCCCGCACCGCCGGCACCGCCATTGCCGGCGTTGGTGCCGGCTGCGCCCGGAGCCGCACCATCGGCACCATCGAAGCCGTTGCCGCCGGCGCCACCCGCCCCGCCGGCGCCTCCATCACCGGTCGCGGCCTGCGAGCCGTCAACGTTGAAACCACCCAGACCGCCGTTGCCACCGGCACCGCCTGCGCCACCGGCCGTGCCGTCGGGATCCTGCTCGGTGCCGTCGATGCCGGCCAGGCCAGTTCCGCCGACGCCGCCGTTACCGGCGCCACCCGCGGTGCCGTCCGTACCGGTGTTGCCGGTGAGGCCGCCGGCTGCACCACCGGCAGCAGCAGCACCGCCGTTGCCGCCGTGGCCACCGTTACCGCCGTTGGCATACACCGCAAGCCCGTTGGCGCCGGCACCGCCGTCACCGCCGAGCCCGCCGGAACCGCCCGCACCACCGTCGCCGTCGCCACCGACCGTGCCGTTGCCCGAGCCACCGATACCGGCCGCACCACCGGCACCACCCTTGCCACCGATAGCACCGTTGCCGCCGTTGCCACCAACAACACCGTCACCGGTGCCGCCGTTGTCGAACGTGCCGGCCGCACCCGTGGCGCCGTCGCCGCCGTTGCCACCGGCACCGCCGACACCGCCGACACCGCCGTTGCCGCCGATCCCGACGAACGACGAACCGTCACCACCGGCACCGCCGTTGCCGGCGTTGCCGCCGGCCACCCCATGGCCACCGTGACCACCCGAACCGGTGCCCGCCGCACCATCGGTGCCCGTCCAACCGGCACCGCCGGCCCCACCGTTGCCACCGTTGCCCCACGCGCCCATGCCGAAAAAGTCCTGGGCCTGACCCGACGAACCCCCGTTGCCACCATTACCGGCGTTCAGCGATGCGGTGCCGTTACCACCGGCACCGCCATCACCACCATTGCCCCACCACTCACCACCATGGCCACCGTCGCCGCCATCAGCGCCCAGACCACCGGCACCACCATCACCACCATTGCCGATCCCCCCGGCATGGCCACCATTTCCACCGGTGATGCCCGCCAGGTTCGACGACCAACCATTGCCACCATCGCCGAACCACAACCCACCAGCCTGACCATCCGGGTCGAGCTCGGTGCCATCGGCACCGTTGCAGATCATCCCGCAAAAACCCACCGTCACCGGCGCGAACAACTGGTTGATCACACCGTTGACACCCGAACCGAAATCACTGTTGATCCAGTTCTGCAACAACGCGTGCAACGGCAGATAGAACGTCTCCTGCCACTGCTCGGCATGATCGGCATCCCACAACCCGAACAGCCCGCCCTCAGCAGCACCCGGCACATCCCACGTCGACATGTCGAACAAGTCAAAGTCCGACGCAGTGCCACTGTCGTCGACACCGAAGAAATCCCAGAACGCATCCAGGCCGAAGTCATCGGCCTGCGCAGCCGGCGCCGCCACCACCGGAGCCACCCCAAAGGCCAGAAACGCCGCCACCGAACTCGACGCCCCCACCACGCGACGCCGCACCGAACCCCGACCCGACGAACGTACCAATTTGCTAGACACTCGCCGACCCATGGAAGAACCTCTCAACAGTTTCTACTAAGAATTCCTGAAGGTTCGAATTATGGTCAGGCGTCCACTAATGAACAACTTGGGGACCCCGAACTGTGATGAACCTCATATTGATATGGGCGTTGTGACTCGTTCTGCACCACGGAACTCGCTGTTACAGCGGCATTTTGAGACCGCAGTCACACCTCTGCGGCGCTCGACACATTCAGTGGTCCGGCATTTCTCACAGCAAGTTGGCCGGCGTATAGGTATTTTTACCGAGACGTTTTACATACCTAGACATGAGTGCGAATTAGAAGACACCCCGCGTACCGGGCACACCTTTAGTGACGGTTTGCTGAAATCGGCATGCCGCAGCCGCGACACACCACAGGAACGCGCCTCGCTCGCGCCCGCATGACATGGCCGTAGCGGACCGACGCCGCTGGTCGGTGCCTCGACCCGAAGCTCGCGATCAGGTGGACCACTGCGGTGAGAAGATCAACTGTCCAGCGCGCAGCGGGCAAGCCCAGCCCGTCTCTGCCACTGTCCGGCAGTGCGCCTCCGACAACATCGGCAAAAGTACTCAAAAGTGGCCAATGGCGCACTCCGAGAAGTATCGTACAAATACCTATATGGTCGGGAAACAAGACGTATCGCCGCGCAGGTCATCCATCCTGGACAGCAGGGCCAGCCGCTTGCACGACCATTGCGGCCTGTAGGGACGGTACATCTTGTCGAACACAAGCGAGGCAGGTTTCCCGGCTGCCATAGCGCGGACGGTCTTGGTGGTCGACGCCGGGGGATCACAGTGGCAGCCCGGTACGGAGGCGTTGTCTACCGCCGCGCTCTCGTGGCTGGAGCGCACACTGGGCGAATTGGTTGCCGACCACAGCGGTATCTGCCTGACGGAGCAGGACCGCCGAGACAGGTTCGCCGCCGGGTTCGCGGACACCAGTGACGCGGTGGCGTGCGCCATGGCGCTGCAGCGCACGCCTTCGGCACCCATCCAGCCGCGAATCGCAGTGCACGCCGACGAGGTGCCGCCGGTCGAACCGGACACGTACCCGAGATCCCTGGTGAACCGCGCCGCGCGGCTATGCGACCTGGCCCACGCCGGTCAGACGGTGTTGTCGGAGACGGCCCGCGAGTTGATGGGTGATCAGCTTCCCATAGAGGCGTGGCTGCTTGATCTGGGTTTCCATCGGCTGCCCGGCAGGCCGTATCCGGAGCGCGTGACGCAACTCTGCCACCGCGACCTTGGCACCGATTTTCCGCCCCTTCGAACGGCAAAGCCGCTGGCCGAGCCGCATTTTCCGACGCCGCTGACCAGTTCCGTCGGACGCGATGCGGAACTGACCGAGCTCCGGCGGCTCGTTGACGGCAACCGTCTTGTGACGTTGACCGGCACCGGCGGAGTCGGCAAGACACGGCTGGCGCTGCAGCTGGCCGATGAGTTGGCCGGCAGGTTTCGCGACGGGGCATGGTGTGTAGATCTGTCGCCGATCACTGATCCCGAACTGATTCCCGAGCGAGTAACGAAGACGCTGGGCTTGCCTGATCGACCGGACCGCTCCCCACTCGACACTCTGGTGTCCTTGATCGCAGGTCGGCAATTGCTGATGGTGCTCGACAATTGTGAGCACCTCCTGGACGCGTGCGCACGGCTGACCGCCACGCTGTTGGCCGCCAGCGCGGAACTGACAATCGTGGCGACAAGTCGGGAGCCGATCGGGGTAGCCGGCGAGGTGACCTGGACGACCCCCTCACTCTCGCTGGCCGACGAGGCTGTCGACTTGTTCCGTCAGCGCGCTCGCCTGGTCCGGCCGAGTTTCACCGAGACCGCTGACGATGCCGCCTTGGTAGCCGAGATCTGCCGACGGCTGGACGGGGTGCCGTTGGCCATCGAGCTTGCCGCGACACGAGCTCGGGCGTTGTCGCTGGTCGAGATCGCCGACGGGCTAGGCGAGCGCTTCCAACTGCTGACCGGTGGTGCGCGCACTGCGGTGCTGCGCCAACAGACGCTGAGGGCGTCGGAGGACTGGTCGCACGATTTGTTGAGCGAATCCGAACGCGTGGTGTTTCGCCGATTGGCGCCGTTTCGGGGCGGGTTCGACCTTGACGCCGCTCACGCCGTCGCCGGCAGCACTGACCTGCCGCGTGGCCAGATCGTCGACAAACTCACGCAGCTGGTGGATAAATCACTGGTGATAGCCGACAGCGCCGGAGAATCGACGCGCTTCCGGCTGCTGCAGACTGTGCAGCAGTACGCCCTGGAGAAGCTGGAGCAGGCCGGGGAAGCCGAGGCCATCCGGGCGCGCCACCGTGACCACTACGCAGCACTGTTCGACGCCGGGGTGACCGCCGGGTACGGATGGCACATTGCGCAGGCGGAACTCGAGATCGACAACCTCAGGGCCGCCTTCGCCTGGAGTCGTGAGCATGGCGACATCGAGCTGGCCGCACGTCTCGCCTCGTCGTTGTTCCCGCTGTGGATCCATAGCCGGACCTTGGAGGGCCTGGCGTGGTTCGATGCCGTTCTCACCGCTCCCGCCTCGATGGCGCCTGCCACGCGTGCCCGCGCTCTCGCCGACAAGACCATCTTCGAGGCGTTGACCGGGAACTACGGCCACGCCGATCAAGCTGAGGAAGCGGTCGCCATCGCGCGGCGTCTCGATGACCCGACCCTGCTCGCCTGGTCGCTGGCAGCCTGCGGTTTCACCTGTAGCTACAGCCCTGAGCTGGCCCTGCCCTACTTCGAGCAGGCCATCGCACTGTCCCCGGCCCTGGACGACGATTGGCGGCTGGCGCAGATATATGGCGTGCAGGCCTATTCCGCCTTTGTGGCCGGGGATCTGGCCACGACGCAGGTGGCCGCGGAGAAAGGGCAGCGTCTCGCCGACGCGGTCGGCGACTGGTCGGTTTCGCGTCTGTGCCGGCTCTGCTTGGGATTGACACACCTTCATCGGGGCGAGCTCCCCATGGCCGTCGAGAAGACCCGGGGCGTGGCTATCGAGGCCGAGGCGGCAGGCGATCCGCTGTTCAGCACCCAGAGTCTGGCTGTTCTGGCCGAAGCCCTTGCGTGCCAAGGGGATACCCGAGGTGCCCGGGCCGCAGCGGACGCGTGCGTCGAGGCTGCCGCGGATCTCATCGACTTCCACCGTGCCGTCAGCTTCGGGACGGTGGTGGACGTGTCACTGGCCGCCGGTGATGTGTCCGGTGCGGTCGGCGCCGGTGCTGCAGCGTTTGACGCGTGCGCACTGCCGCAACTGATGGCAATAACCGGCAATCCGGTCGCCAGGGCCGCGTTGGCATCCGGCGACCTGGTCACGGCGCGCCACCTGGTCGACGAGGCGCTTGCCGTGGGGTCCGGATTCCAGCGGATACTGCTGCTGGAGATACGTGCCCGGGTGGCGATGGCCGAGGGCGAACTCAAGCAGGCCGAGCAAGACGCGCGTCACGCGTTGGCGATCGCCGCCGAAACCGGTGGATACCTGGCCGTCCCCGAACTAATCGAGTCGCTGGCAGCCGTGAACTGCGCTGCGGGCCAACACCATCGCGCAGCACGGCTGTTCGGCCTGGCGGCCAGCGCCCGAGATATCGCCGGCACGGTCCGCTCCAAGGTATACGACGCCGAATACGCCGACGCAGTCAACGCTCTACGAGAAGCAATGCCGCAGGACGACTTTGAGCATCATTGGGCCCAGGGAACTGCATCGTCGATCGCTGAGGTCATCGCCTACGCATCCGGCACCGAAGGCAGGCGTAAACGCCCGTCGCGTGGTTGGGCTTCACTGACTCCGGCCGAACACAACGTGATCCGGCTTGTCAGTGCTGGACTCCGCGACAAAGACATCGCCTCGAAACTGAGTGTCTCGCCGCGAACCGTGCACTCCCACCTGAACCACATCTATGCCAAGCTCGATATCTCTTCCCGCGTGCACCTCGTCCAGGTAGCGGCGAGGCATATCTGACCCCGGCGACGTTGCCCCGTTACGTACCATGCCGGGCGGGATTCGGGCGCTACGTGCTTCCACTTCCTCCCGTCGCAACGGCACCTCACTGTCCGACGGCTTCAGGCCCCGTACACCGGCACCGGCGTGCGCGCCTGGGCCAGCAGATCGGTGACGACCGGCCCCAGCTCGGCGGGATCCCAGCGCGCGCCCTTGTCGGCCTGCGGGCCGTGCGCCCAGCCCTCGGCCACGCGGATCTTGCCGCCCTCGACCTCGAAGACCTTGCCGGTGACGTCCTTGGATTCCACGCTGCCCAGCCACACCACCAGCGGGCTGACGTTCTCCGGCGCCATCGCGTCGAAGGCTTGATCCTGGGTGGCCATCATGTCGGCGAACACCGTCTCGGTCATCCGGGTGCGCGCCGACGGGGCGATCGCGTTCGCGGTGACGCCGTAGCGGCCCATCTCGGCCGCAGCGACCAGCGTCAGCGCGGCGATCCCGGCCTTGGCGGCGCTGTAGGTGGCCTGCCCGACACTGCCCTGCAGACCGGCGCCCGAACTGGTGTTGATGATGCGGGCGTCCACGGTCTCGCCGGCCTTGGACTGCGCCCGCCAGTAGGCGGCCGCGTGCTTCATGGTGGCGAAGTGGCCCTTGAGGTGCACCGCGGTAACAGCGTCGAATTCCTCTTCGGTTGCGTTGGCGAACATCCGGTCGCGCACGATGCCGGCATTGTTGACCAGCACGTCGAGCCCGCCGAAGTGGTCGACGGCGGTCTGGATCAGCGCCGCGGACTGCTCCCAGTCGGCCACATTGGAGCCGTTGGCAACGGCTTGCCCGCCGGCGGCGACGATCTCGTCGACCACGCCCTGGGCGGCGCTACCCCCACCGGCCGGTGAGCCGTCCAGGCCCACGCCGATGTCGTTGACCACCACCCGGGCGCCCTCGGCGGCGAAGGCCAGCGCATGCGCCCGCCCGATTCCGCCGCCTGCTCCGGTGACGATGACCACGCGGCCGTCGAGAAGTCCCATGTGTGCTGTCTCCTTTTTTTGGGGCCGACTTATTTATTTGCGCTCGACGCGTCGAGGTAGGCCGGCGGCTCGCCACCGCCGTGGGCTTCCAGGCTGGCGCCGCTGATGTAGGACGCGGCATCGGATGCCAGAAAGGCGGCTGCCCAGCCGATGTCGGCGGGCTTGGCGAGCCGGCCCAGCGGCACGGTGGCGGCGACGGCGGCGATCGACTCGGCGTCGCCGTAGAACAGTTCGGACTGCTCGGTCTCGACCATGCCGACCACCACCGAGTTCACCCGGACCTTGGGCGCCCACTCAACGGCCAGCGTGGCGGTCAGGCTGTCCACGCCGGCCTTGGCCGCACTGTAGGCCGCGGTCCCCGGCGACGGCCGACGGCCGCTGACGCTGGTGACGTTGACGATCGAGCCGCCGCAGTCCTGGGCCTGCATGACGGCATTGGCGTGCTGGGCGACCTGTAGTGGCGCCAGCAGGTTGAGCTCGATGATCTTGCGGCTGAAGTTGACTGAGGCCTGCGCGGCCGGCGCGTACGGTGAACCGCCGGCGTTGTTGACCACAACGTCAAGCCGGCCGTGCTTGGCGACCACGGTCTCGATCAGGCCTCTGACCGCGTCGTCGTCGCGGACGTCGCAGGCGTGGAACTCATACGGCAGGCCGTCCATCGGCCGGCGTGCACAGGTCACCACGGTGGCGCCCTGGTCGGCGAAGACGGCGCTGATGCCCGCGCCGACACCGCGGACACCACCGGTCACCAGGACCACCTTGCCGGTCAATCCGAGATTGATTGCGTCAAGCACTGTGCTAGCGTACCAAGCAAGTGCTTGCTTAGGTACAGATGGTCCCGAAACGGAAGCGCAGGGTTTTCCAGATGCCGATCACATCCACCACCGTCGAGCCCGGGATCGTCGCGGTCACCGTCGACTACCCCCCGGTCAATGCGCTGCCGTCCCGAGCCTGGTTCGAGCTGGGCGACATCATCACCGCCGCCGGCAACGACATGTCCACCCACGCGGTGATCCTGCGGGCCGAGGGTCGCGGCTTCAACGCCGGCGTGGACATCAAGGAGATGCAGAACACCGAGGGCTTCACCGCGCTGATCGACGCCAACCGAGGCTGCTTCGCCGCCTTCAAGGCCGTCTACGAGTGCGCGGTCCCGGTGATCGCCGCGGTCAACGGCTTCTGCGTCGGCGGCGGCATCGGACTGGTCGGCAACGCCGACGTGATCGTGGCCTCCGACGACGCCAAGTTCGGCCTGCCCGAGGTGGAGCGCGGCGCACTCGGTGCGGCCACCCACCTGTCCCGGCTGGTGCCGCAGCACATGATGCGCCGGTTGTTCTACACCGCGGCCACCGTGGACGCCGCCACCCTGCACCAGTACGGCTCGGTACACGAGGTGGTGCCGCGCGCCGAGCTCGACGAGGCCGCGCTGCGGGTGGCCCGCGACATCGCCGCCAAGGACACCCGGGTGATCCGGGCCGCCAAGGAGGCGCTCAACCTCATCGACGTGCAGAAGGTCAACTCCAGCTACCGCATGGAGCAGGGCTTCACCTTCGAGCTCAACCTCGCCGGGGTGGCCGACGAGCACCGCGACGCCTTCGCCGGCACCGAGAAGGGGAAGAAGTGACGACCAAGGTAACCACTCTCGACGACGCCGTCGCCGAACTGCGCGACGGCATGACGATCGGCATCGGCGGCTGGGGTTCGCGGCGCAAGCCGATGGCCTTCGTCCGCGCCATCCTGCGCTCGGGAGTCAAGGATCTGACCGTAGTGACTTACGGCGGACCGGATCTGGGGCTGCTGTGCTCGGCGGGCAAGGTGCGCCGCGCTTACTACGGCTTCGTCTCGCTGGACTCCCCGCCGTTCTACGACCCCTGGTTCGCGCGTGCCCGCACCACCGGCGCGATCGAGGCCCGCGAGATGGACGAGGGCATGCTGCGCTGCGGGCTGCAAGCCGCCGCCCAGCGGTTGCCGTTCCTGCCGATCCGGGCCGGCCTGGGCAGCTCGGTGATCGACTTCTGGGAGGGCGAGCTCAAGACCGTCACCAGCCCGTACCCGACTGACGGTGCCCACGAGACACTGGTCGCGATGCCGGCGCTGAACCTCGACGCCGCGTTCGTGCACATGAACCTCGGCGACGCCCGGGGCAACGCTGCCTACACCGGTATCGACCCCTACTTCGACGACCTGTTCCTGATGTCGGCGCAGCGCCGCTTCCTGTCGGTGGAGAAGATCGTGCCCACCGAGGAACTGATCGCCACCACGTCGCCGCAGACCCAGATCATCAACCGGATGATGGTGGACAACGTCGTGGAAGCACCCGGTGGTGCCCACTTCACCATCGGTGCAGCAGATTACGGCCGCGACGAGAAGTTCCAGCGGCACTACGCCGAAGCCGCGAGGTCCGACGAGACCTGGGCGGAGTTCACCGCCACCTACCTGTCCGGTAGCGAAGACGACTACCAGGCGGCGGTCAAGGCATTCGGAGCCAACCAGGAATCAGGGGCACAAGCATGACCGACTCACCCACCCGTGCCGAGATCTGCGCCATCGCCTGCGCCGAGCTGTTCCGCGACGCCGGCGAGATCATGGCCTCACCCATGGCCACGGTGCCCTCGGTGGGCGCCCGGCTGGCCCGCCTCACCTTCTCCCCCGACCTGGTGATCACCGATGGCGAGGCCCGCATCCTGGCCGACACGCCGGCGATCGGCAAGGTCGGTCCACTGGAAGGGTGGATGCCGTTCAACCGGGTCTTCGAGACCCTGTCGTGGGGCCGGCGCCATGTGATCATGGGCGCCAATCAGATCGACCGGTACGGCAACCAGAACCTGTCGGCGTTCGGCCCGCTGCAGCATCCCACCCGGCAGATGTTCGGGGTCCGCGGCGCGCCCGGCAACACCATCAACCACACCACCAGCTATTGGGTGGGCGCTCACTCGCCGCGAGTGTTCTGCGAGACCGTCGACATCGTGTCCGGCATCGGCTACGACAAGGTGGACCCGGCCAACCCGGCGTTCCGGTTCTTCAACCTCGGCGGGGTGGTGAGCAACCTGGGCGTGTTCGACTTCAGCGGTCCGGACCACCAGATGCGTGCGGTGTCGCTGCATCCCGGTGTGAGCGCCGACGAGGTCGCCGAGAACACCTCGTTCGAGGTGCACGGGCTGGCAGACGCTGCGACGACCCGGTTGCCGGAGGTCGAGGAGCTGCGGCTGATCCGTGAGGTCATCGACCCGAAGTCGCTGCGGGACAAAGAGGTAAGGGCGTGAGCCGGCTCAAGACCCCGCTGACCGAGCTGGTCGGTATCGAACATCCCGTCGTGCAGACCGGGATGGGTTGGGTGGCCGGCGCCCGGCTGGTCTCGGCGACCGCCAATGCCGGCGGGCTGGGCATTCTGGCCTCGGCGACCATGACCATCGACGAGCTGGCCGCCGCGATCGCCAAGGTGAAGTCGGCGACCGACAAGCCGTTCGGGGTCAACATCCGTGCCGACGGCGCCGATGCAGGCGACCGGGTGGATCTGATGATCCGCGAGGGCGTCAAGGTGGCGTCGTTCGCGCTGGCACCCAAACAGGAATTGATCGCGAAGCTCAAAGAGGCGGGTTCGGTGGTGATCCCGTCGGTCGGTGCGGCCAAGCACGCCAAGAAGGTCGCGTCCTGGGGTGCCGACGCGGTGATCGTGCAGGGCGGCGAGGGCGGTGGCCACACCGGACCGGTCGCCACCACCCTGCTGCTGCCATCGGTGCTCGACGCCGTTGCCGGCACCGGACTGCAGGTGATCGCCGCCGGCGGCTTCTTCGACGGTCGCGGCCTGGCCGCCGCCCTGTCCTATGGGGCGACGGGCGTCGCGATGGGCACCCGGTTCCTGCTGACCTCGGATTCGACCGTGCCCGATGCGGTCAAGCAGCGCTACCTGGCCGCAGACCTGGGTGGCACCGTGGTTTCCACCCGGGTCGACGGCATGCCGCACCGGGTGCTGCGCACCGAACTGGTGGAGAAGCTGGAAAGCGGTTCGCGGGCACGCGGTTTCAGCGCCGCGATCCGCAACGCGGCGAAGTTCAAGAAGATGTCGCAGATGAGCTGGCCCACCATGATTCAGGATGGCCTGGCGATGCGGCACGGTAAGGAACTCACCTGGTCGCAGGTGCTGATGGCCGCCAACACGCCGATGCTGCTCAAAGCCGGTCTGGTGGAGGGCAACACCGAAGCCGGTGTGTTGGCCTCGGGTCAGGTGGCCGGCATCCTCGAGGACCTGCCGTCGTGCGCGGAGCTGATCGAGGGCATCGTGGCCGACGCCGTCGAGCACCTGCGGGCAGCCAACTCCTTCGTCGTTTAACCCCGAGTGAGAATCTCACGACGCGACACGCCGGTCGAGCGTCGCGAGGCTCCCACTGGCGGCCTGACCTGCCCAGCCGGCGGCGTACATCGCGTCGCGCACCCGGCCGATCAGCGTCGCCTCCCGGTAGCGCAGCAGCACCGTACTGACCCGGATGATCAGCCAGCCCTGCTCGGCCAGCGCCACCTGGCGGTCGATGTCACGCTGTCGCTGCTTCGGGTCGTTCCAGTGTTGCGAGCCGTCGTACTCGATTCCGACCTTGAGTTCCCGATACCCCATATCGACTCGGGCGACGAAACCGCCGAATGCGTCGCGGACGACGATCTGAGTCTCCGGCGTCGGGAATCCCGCGTCAATCAGGACCAGCCGGGTGCTGGTCTCCTGATACGACTCTGCGCCGTCATCGACGAGCGGTAGTACCGCCCGGAGCCCATTCAAATGCCGCGCGCCGGGATGCTCGGCGATGACGGCCTCGACGTCGGCGACCCCGACTTCGGTGGCGTTGGCCAGTGCATCGAGGCGTTGAACCGCGTGCAGCCGTGACCGGGTTCGCCGTCCGATGTCGAAAGCCGTGCGGGCCGGGGTGGTTACCGCCATGCCGTCGACGGTCGTCACCTCACCCGGGGCCAGGGTGTCGCGGTGCACGACGAGTCTCGGTGGTGTCTTGTGGTTGCCGTACACCAGCTCCGCATCGAGCGCCGGGCTCACCCACTTCGCGCCCAGCAGCGCCGCAGCGGAATTACCCGCGACCACGGCATGCCGGCGCGACCACAGCCAGGCCGCCTCCGCCCGCTGCCGCGCACTCAGCTCGACGCCCCAGGGTGCGTAGACGCCCGGATAGACCGGTTGATACAGCGTTCGCATCGCCCGCTCGGGGATCGCCTTGTCGGCCAACGCTTCGGTGCCCAGGAACGGCCGGTCCAATTCGTCCACGACCGAATCGTGCCGGAATGCGCCGATCCGCGTCGACGGCTATCCCCAAGCACACCCCAAGCCCGCCGAGCGGGAATCTCACGACACGACACGCGGTGACGGCGTCGTGAGATTCCCACTGGCGCTGCGGCTAGACCTCGGCCACCATCAGGGTGTGGCCGGTCGGGTCGCGGAACCAGAACAGCGGCGGCACCGGATCACCCATCCGGGACACCTGCTCATCGACGTCGATCCCGAGCTCCTTCATGGCGGCCAGCGTGGCGTCGATGTCGTCGGTGGTCAGCGTGATGCCGGTGACGGCCGGCTCAACCGGACCGCTCTCCGGCGGCGGCGGCGCCAGCGCGATGCCGGCGATACCTGTCGGCGGGTAAACCTCGATCCATCGGTAACCATCGCCCATCTCGATGTCGGTGCGCTTCTCGAAGCCCAGTGACTCATAGAACGCAACGGCCTTGTCCTGATCGGGCGTCGGGACACACACCAGGTTGATCGTCTTCAGGCCGGTCGTGGTGCTCATCTTTCTCCTTCTCGGTTGGGGCGCTACGAATTGGGGCCGTATAGCCGGGCGATCTCCGGCGAGCTCGCCCAGCGGCCATAGGTGGGGCCCTGCGGCCAGCCGGAGGGCGAGTCCTGCCACTCCTCCTGACGCCCATAGGGCAACACGTCGATCAACGGGAACGTGTGACTGAGCTGTTCGATACCACGTCCGGTCGTATGCCAGGTTCGGAACACCTTGTCGCCATGGCGCAGAAAGACATTCACGGCGAAGCCGCCTCCTGGCGGGGCATCGACATCAGCCCCGAACGTGCTGTCGGCCGTGCTGTACCAGTCCATCTGATTGCCGACTCGGTGCTTGTACTCGATCGCTTCGTCGATCGGGCCCGGGGTGACGACGACGAACCGCGCGTCATAAGCCGACAGGAATTCCAGCCGGCTGAACTGCGCGGTGTACCCGGTACATCCGGGACACTGCCATTCCTGTCCCGGAGACCACATGTGGTGGTAGACGATCAGCTGCCGCTTACCGTCGAACATCTCGGCCAGACGGATCGGACCGTTCTCGCCTTCGAGCACGTAGTCGCCCATCGCGAGCACCGGCAACCGGCGGCGCTGCGCGGCGATGGCGTCGAGTTCCCGGGTGGCGGCCTTCTCCCGGACCCGCAGGGCATCGAGTTCCCGTTGCCAGGCCGACCGGTCCACGACCGGCGGCAACCCCAAGGTCGTAGTCACGAAAACCTCCCGACGTCATGTGGACAGCGTCCACATTGGCTATGTTGACACCGTACACTTCGACATGAGGGAGCTGTCAAGAGGTGACTGCGACGAAGACCGGTTATCACCACGGCGATCTGTGCGCGGCACTGATCGACGCCGGCCTGCAGCTCACCCGGACCGGCGGCCCGGAGGCGCTGACCGTGCGGGAGGCCACCCGGCGCGCCGGAGTCTCCCCCAACGCCGCCTACCGTCACTTCGCTGACCGCGATGCACTGCTGGCCGCGGTGGCGATGGCCATCCACGACAAGATGGCCGCGCGCATGCTCAAACCGGTGAACCGGCGCGGTTCAGCACAGACCCGAGCACGTGATCAGCTGCGCGCAGTCGGTCTCGGCTACATCGAGTTCGCCCTGAACGAACCCGGGTGGTTCGCGGTGGCCTTCTTCGGGGCGGACCCGGTCGGCGATGACCGGGTTCCGCCGCCCTTTCGAGCACTCGTCGACGGGCTCGATGCGATGGTGGAAGCCGGTGTGTTGCAAGCGAATCGACGTGCCGGAGCGGAGTGGCCGTGCTGGTCGGCCGTACACGGATTCGCCGAACTGGCGCTACACGGACCGCTGCGCGGCACCAGTCGCGACGAGCTCGATGCACTGGCACGACGAACCGTCGACGACATCATCTCCGGACTGGTGCGCTGACCCCGCTACCTCACCCGGCCCGGTTCGACCGGACCGGGTCGGCATGGCGGATTCCGTGTCCGACCGCGAGCACGAAAGAGGTCAGATCGTTGGCCAATTCGTCGATCGACCGTGGCGGCTCGCCGGCATGCAAGAAGTCAGCGATCAGCTCGAACAGCCCCCCGACGGTGGCGACGGCCATCGCCCGGTAGTCGGCGTCGGGCGGTGCCTTGCTGCGCCAGAACGCCTCGATGAAGGCCGCCGCCCACCTGCGGTTCTCTTGCCGCCGAGCCTCAACCTGCGGCGAGATACCGGTGCACTCCCGGAACGCCACCACAGCCACCCGCGGGTCGTCGACCAGCACATGCGCAAACGTGGTGGCAACCCGGCGCACCGTCAGCTCTTCCGGCTCGTCGGGGGCGCTGCGCCCCAACTCCGCCTCGACCTCCCCTTTGAGCCGGTCCCCGATCTGGTTGAGCAGCGCCAGGAAGCAATCTTCTTTGCTGTCGAACAGTTCATAGAACGCCTTGTTGCCGACATAAGCCGTCTGGCAGATCTGTTCGATCGACGTGTTGACATAGCCGTCCTGCGCGAACAGGTCGAAAGCCGCGGTCAGGAGTTGGTCGCGGCGCTGCGCGCGACGCTGCTCGGCGTCCAACCCGCGGATCCGGCGCCCGCCCGGCACGGAGGTCGTCATTGCTCCCATGCCGCAGAAGTTTAGCTGTCCAACCGCTCGATGATGGTGACGTTGGCGGTACCGCCGCCCTCACACATGGTCTGCAGGCCGTAACGGCCGCCGGTGCGTTCCAATTCGTGCAGCATCGTGGTGAACAGTTTGGCGCCGGTGGCACCCAGCGGGTGCCCCAGCGCGATCGCGCCGCCGTTGGGATTCACCTTGGCCGGGTCGATCGGGAACTCCTTCATCCAGGCCTGCACCACCGGGGCAAAAGCCTCGTTGATCTCCACGACGTCGATGTCGTCGATGCCCAGGCCGGTCTTCTCCAGCGCGTAGCGGGTGGCCGGTATCGGGCCGGTCAGCATGAACACCGGGTCATCGCCCCGGGCGCTGATGTGGTGGATGCGGGCGCGCGGCTTCAGGCCGTGCGCCTGCACTGCGCTTTCTGAGGCCAGCAACACCGCGGACGCGCCGTCGGAGATCTGGCTGGCCAATGCGGCGGTGAGCCGGCCGCCCTCGACCAGCGGCTTCAGCCCGGCCATCTTCTCCAGCGTCGATTCGCGCGGTCCCTCGTCGACCCGGAACGCAACACCGTCGACGTCGACCGGGATGATCTCGCGGTCGAAGCGGCCCTCGGCGATGGCGGTGAACGCCCGCTGATGGCTCTGCAGCGCGAAGCGTTCCATCTCCTCGCGAGACAGGTCCCACTTCTCGGCGATCATCTCGGCGCCGCGGAACTGCGAGATCTCCTGATCGCCGTAGCGTTCCAGCCACTTCTTGGACTCGTTGGTCGGCGAGGTGAAGCCGAACTGCTCGCCGACGATCATCGCCGAGGAGATCGGCACCCAGCTCATGTTCTGCACGCCGCCGGCCAGGATCAGGTCCGCGGTGCGCGACATGATGGCCTGGGCGCCGAACGAGATCGCCTGCTGGCTGGACCCGCACTGCCGGTCGACGGTGACGCCGGGAACGCCTTCGGGATAGCCGGCGGCCAGCCACGCCAGCCGGCCGATGTTGCCGGCCTGGCCGCCGATCGCGTCCACACAACCGACGATCACGTCGTCGACGGCCGCAGGGTCGACGCCGACCCGGTCCAGCAGCCCGCGGAACGCCAACGCGCCCAGGTCGACCGGGTGCACACCGGCCAGCGACCCGTTGCGCTTGCCGACGGCGGTGCGGCCGGCGTCGATGACATAGGCCTGCGAAATGGGAGCGATTTCAGACATTATGTTTTCTTCCTTCACTGATTCCACCCAGCACGATGGCGAGGTACTGTCTGCCCACTTGTTCGGCGGTGAGCGGTCCGCCGGGCTGATACCAGCGCACCGAAACCCATGTGGTGTCTCGGATGAAACGGTAGACCAGGTCGACGTTGAGATCGGGCCGGAAACATCCCGCTTCGGCGCCCTGCTGCAGCACGTCGATCCACATCTTGCGCTGCTGGCGATTGCGCTCATCGACGTAGCCGAAGCGCTCCTGCGAAGACAGCCGCTTGGCCTCGTCCTGGTAGATGACGACCTGGGCGTGCCGGTGCTCGATCGCATCGAACGACGCCAGGAACAACCCCTTGAAGCGTTCCATCGGATCGGATTCGGTGTCGATGATCTGCTGGTAGCGCTCGAACAGCCAATCGAGGAAGTCGCGCAGCACCTCGTCGACCATCTCCTCCTTGGAGGAGAAGTGGTGATACAGACTCCCCGACAGGATCCCGGCAGCGTCGGCGATGTCGCGCACCGTGGTCGCGCGCAGCCCACGCTCGGCGATCATCGCCGCAGCCAGGCTCAGGAGTTCGTCACGGCGCGTCATGGCATCACGGGTGCTGACTGGAAACCGAGATGACTTCGCCGGTCAGGTAACTGGAGTAGTCGCTGGCCAAGAACGCGATGGTGGTGGCGATCTCCCACGGCTCGGCGGCCCGGCCGAACGCCTCGCCCTCGGCGAGCCGGTCGAGCAGCTCCGCGGAGCTGGTCTTCTCCAGGAACTTGTGTCGGGCGATCGACGGCGACACGGCGTTGATCCGGACTCCGTACTCGACCGCCTCGATGGCACTGCACCGGGTCAGCGCCATGACACCGGCCTTGGCGGCGGCGTAGTGCGACTGGGAATGCTGCGCACGCCAGCCCAGCACGCTGGCGTTGTTGACGATCACCCCACCGTGCTCGACGCCGCGGAAATAGCGCAATGCGGCTCGGGTCGAGCGCATCACCGAGTTGAGCGTGACATTCAGGACGCGGTCCCACTCCTCGTCGGTCATGTCGATCACCGGCGTCTGGCCGCCCAGGCCGGCGTTGTTGACCAGCACGTCGAGCCGGCCCATCTTGGCCACGGCGGTCTCGAACAGTTCGTCGACCGCGGCCGTCGAGGTGACGTCGCAGACCACCGCCTCCACCCGGCCCAGCCCGAGGGCGGCCAGTTCGTCACGGGTCTCGGAAAGCCGGCGCTCGTGATAGTCGGAGACGACGACGTCGGCACCTTCGAGCAGCGCACGACGGGCGGTGGTGGAGCCGATTCCGGTGCCGGCGGCCGCGGTCACCAGCACCGTCTTGCCCGCCAATAGGCCGTGTCCGGCGATCTCTTCCGGCGCGGTGGACAGATCCGAAACCGAGCTCATCCCTTTGCCTCCCGGGGTAGGCCGAGAACCCGCTCGGCGATGATGTTGCGCTGAATCTCGTTCGATCCGCCGTAGATGGTGTCTGAGCGGGTGAACAGATAGAGCCGCTGCCACTCGTCGAACTCGCCGTCGGCGAGCACCATCGAGTCGCGCCCGATCACATCCATGGCGAGCTCACCCAGGTCGCGATGCCAGTTGGCCCACAACAGCTTCGAGACGTTGTCTTGACCCGGCTGCTCAACGTCCATGGTGGCCAGCGCGTAGGACCGCATCGACCGCAAGCCGACCCAGGATCGGGTCAGCCGCTCGCGGATCAGCGGGTCCTCGGCGGCGCCGTTGCGCTGGGCGAGCTCGGCGAGCGCGGAAAGCTCACGCGCGTAACGGATCTGCTGTCCCAATGTCGAGACGCCGCGCTCGAAGGTGAGCGTGCCCATCGCCACTTTCCAGCCGTCGCCGGGCTCACCGACCACCAGGTCGGCATCGGTGACCGCGTTGTCGAAGAACACCTCGTTGAACTCCGAGGTGCCGGTCAACTGCACGATCGGCCGGATCTCCACGCCGGGCTGGTCCAGTGGCACCAGCAGATACGACAGTCCGTTGTGCCGCTTGGAGCCCTTCTCGGTGCGGGCCACCACGAAGCACCATTGCGACAGGTGCGCCAGCGAGGTCCACACCTTCTGGCCGTTAATCACCCAGTGGCCGCCGTCCAGTATCGCGGTGGTGGCGACATTGGCCAGGTCAGATCCGGCGCCCGGCTCGGAGTAGCCCTGGCACCACAGCTCGGTGACGTTGCGGATGCCGGGCAGGAAGCGCTGCTGTTGTTCGGGGGTGCCGAAGGCGATCAGCGTCGGACCCAGCAGTTCCTCGCCGAGATGGTTGACCTTGTCGGGCGCGTCGGCGCGGGCGTATTCCTCGTAGAACGCCACCCGGTGCGCCACCGACAGGCCGCGGCCGCCGTGTTCGGTCGGCCAGCCCAGGCAGGTCAGTCCGGCGTCGGCGAGGTGGCGGTTCCACGCCATCCGCTCCTCGAAGGCCTCGTGTTCGCGTCCGGGACCGCCGAGGCCCTTGAGCTTGGCGAACTCCCCGACCAGGTTCTCGGACAGCCATGCGCGGACCTCAGCCCGGAACTCCTCGACTGCTTGCACCTTTGTAGGCTAACCTACCAAGCACTTGCTTTGTTAGCCCCGGCGCAGATGCCGTCACAGAGGAGCGGCGCACATGAGCCCCGAACCGCAGACCACTCCTGCGGCGCTGGACCACATCGCGCGGACGCTTCCCGATCACGACGCCCTGGTCACCGAGGACGACCGATTCAGCTACGCCCGACTCCGCGACGAGGTGCGCCGTGCGGCGGCCGCGCTGATCGCCCACGGTGTGGTGCCCGGCGACCGGGTCGCGCTGTGGTCGCCGAACACCTGGCACTGGGTCATCAGCTGCCTGGGCACCCACTACGCCGGCGCGGTGCTGGTGCCGCTGAACACCCGCTACACCGCAGCGGAAGCTGCCGACATCCTGGCCCGCAGCAAGGCCAAGGTGCTGGTCGGCATGGGCCGGTTCCTCAAGACCGACCGGCTCACCGAACTGGATCGCGACCAGCTGCCCGAGCTGCGGCACGTCGTCCGGGTACCGGTAGAGATAGCCGACGGAACCTGGGACGAGTTCATCGCGTCCGGAGCGGCGATCACCGAGGACGAGATCGACGCCCGCGCCGCGGCGGTCGGGCCCGACGATCTGTCCGACATCCTGTTCACCTCGGGGACGACCGGCCGCAGCAAAGGCGTGCTCTGCGCCCACCGGCAGTCGCTGGCCGGCCCGGCGGCCTGGGCCGAGTGCGGCCAGATGACCGCCGACGACCGCTACCTGTGCATCAACCCGTTCTTCCACAACTTCGGCTACAAGGCCGGCATCCTGGCCTGTCTGCAGACCGGGGCCACCCTGATCCCGCAGCTGACCTTTGACCCGGCCGCGGCGCTGCGCGCGATCGCCGAGCACCGGATCACCGTGCTGCCCGGGCCCCCGACCATCTACCAGACGCTGCTCGACCACCCCGACCGCGATCGGCATGACCTGAGCTCGCTGCGGTTCGCGGTCACCGGTGCGGCCACCGTGCCGGTGGTGTTGATCGAGCGGATGCAGAACGAGCTCGACATCGACATCGTGCTGACCGCCTACGGGCTGACCGAGTCCGGCGGGTTCGCCACCATGTGCCGCCCCGACGATGACGCCGTCACCGTCGCCACCACCTGCGGGCGGCCGATCGCCGACTTCGAGCTGCGAATCGATCACGGCCCGGACTCCGAGGCCGGCGAGGTGCTGCTGCGCAGCGCCAACATCATGCTCGGTTACCTCGATGACGACGACGCCACCGCGGCGGCCATCGACGCCGACGGCTGGCTGCACACCGGTGACGTCGGCACCGTGGACGCGGCCGGCAATCTGCGCATCACCGACCGGCTCAAGGACATGTACATCTGCGGCGGCTTCAACGTCTATCCGGCCGAGATCGAGCAGGTACTGGCGCGGCTCGACGGGGTGGCCGACGTGGCGGTGATCGGGGTACCCGACGAGCGACTCGGCGAAGTCGGTCGGGCATTCATCGTGCGCCGGGCCGGATCGGACGAAGCTCTTGATGAGCAAAAGGTGATCGCTTACGCGCGTGAACATCTGGCGAATTTCAAGGCACCGCGATGGGTGACCTTCGCCGACTCCCTGCCGCGCAATCCCGGCGGCAAGGTGGTCAAGCATGAGTTGAGAGAGTGGGCTTAGATGGACCTGAATATCGATGCCGAGACCGAGGCCTTCCGCACGGAGGTCCGCGAGTTCCTGGCGGCGAACCAAGACAAGTTCCCGGTGGCGTCCTACGACACCGCCGAGGGGTTCGAACAGCACCGCCGTTGGGACAAGGTGCTGTACGACGCCGGCCTGTCGGTGATCGCCTGGCCGAAGAAGTACGGCGGGCGCGACGCCACCCTGCTGCAGTGGGTGGTGTTCGAGGAGGAGTACTTCCGTGCGGGCGCGCCGGGGCGAGCCAGCGCAAACGGCACCTCGATGCTGGCGCCGACGCTGTTCGCACACGGCACCGAAGAACAACTGGACCGGGTGCTGCCGAAGATGGCCAGCGGCGAGGAGATCTGGGCGCAGGCATGGTCGGAGCCGGAGTCCGGCAGCGACCTGGCGTCGCTGCGGTCGACGGCCACCAAGGTCGAGGGCGGCTGGAAGCTCAACGGACAGAAGATCTGGAGCTCGCGCGCGCCGTTCGGTGAGCGCGGCTTCGGCTTGTTCCGCTCGGACCCGGAGGCCCAGCGCCACCACGGGTTGACCTACTTCATGTTCGACCTCAAGGCGCCCGGGATCACCGTGCGCGCCATCGAGCAGCTCGGCGGCGAGACCGGTTTCGGCGAGATCTTCCTCGACGACGTGTTCGTACCGGACAACGACGTGATCGGTGTGGCCGGCGAGGGCTGGCGCGCCGCGATGAGCACGTCGAGCAATGAGCGCGGCATGAGCCTGCGCAGCCCGGCCCGGTTCCTGGTGGGGGCCGAGAAGCTGGTGGCGCTGTGGCGCGAGCACGGCAGCGACCCGGCGTTCACCGATCGGGTGGCCGACGCCTGGATCGCCGCGCAGGCCTACCGGCTGCAGACCTTCGGCACCGTGACCCGGCTGGCCGCCGGCGGTGAACTGGGCGCGGAGTCCTCGGTCACCAAGGTGTTCTGGTCCGATCTCGACGTCGCGCTGCACCAGACCGGCCTGGACATCCGCGGCGCCGACGGCGAGCTCGCCGACGCCTGGACCCACGGCTACCTGTTCGCCCTCGGTGGCCCGATCTACGCCGGCACCAACGAGATCCAGCGCAATATCATCGCCGAGCGGCTGCTGGGCCTGCCCCGGGAGAAGAAGTGAAATTCGATCTAGACCAAGACCAGCGTGACTTCGCGGCCAGCATCGACGCCGCGCTGGCCGCGGCCGACGTGCCGGGCGCGGTGCGCGCCTGGTCCCACGGCGAGCCCGACGCCGGACGTCGGGTGTGGAACCAACTCGCCGAACTCGGTGTCACCGCGCTGGCGGTTCCCGAAGAGCACGACGGCATCGGCGCCCACCCCGTCGATCTGATGCTGGCCATCGAGGCGTTGGGGCGCTGGTGTGTGCCGGGGCCGGTGGTGGAATCGATTGCGGTGGCACCGGTTCTGCTGGCCGGCGCACCCGACGCCGCAGCGCAGCTGGCCGCCCTCGCCGCCGGTGAGCTGATCGCCACCGTGGCGCTGCCGCCGCACACCCCCCGCGCGCTCGACGCCGACCGCGCCGATCTGGTGTTGCACGCCGAGAGCGGCCGGGCCGGCACGGCGCAGGCCGGCACCCGACACGCCTCGGTAGACCCCAGCCGGGGCGTCTTCGACGTCACTGCCACCGGTGACTCCTGGGACGCCGACACCGCCCGCGCCTACGAGGTGGGCGCCCTGGCCACCGCAGCGCAGCTGATCGGGGCCGGGCAGGCCATGCTGAACGCGAGCGTCGACTACGCCAAGCAGCGCACCCAGTTCGGCCGGGTGATCGGCGGCTACCAGGCGATCAAGCACAAGCTGGCCGACGTGCACATCGCTTTGGAGCTGGCCCGCCCGTTGGTGTACGGGGCGGCGCTCTCGCTGTCGCAGGACTCGGCCGACACCGCTCGCGACGTCAGCGCCGCGAAGGTGGCTGCGTCCGACGCCGCTCTGCTGGCGGCACATTCGGCGTTGCAGACCCACGGCGCCATCGGCTTCACCAGCGAATGCGACCTGTCGCTGTGGCTGCTGCGGGTGCAAGCCGTGCGTCCGGCCTGGGGCGACGTCACCGCCCACCGGCGGCGAGTGTTGGAGGCGATCTAAGTGGCCCGTAACGAGGAGCGCGACCTGCTGCGCCAGACCGTGGCAGCGCTGGTCGAAAAGCACGCCGCGCCCGAAGCGGTACGTGCGGCCATGGAGTCCGAGCGCGGTTACGACGAGACGCTGTGGCAGGTGCTCTGCGAACAGGTCGGTGCGGCCGCCCTGGTGGTACCCGAGGAGCTCGGCGGGGCCGGCGGTGAACTGGGTGACGCGGCCGTGGTTCTCGAGGAGCTGGGCAAAGCATTGGTGCCCACACCGTTGTTGGGTACCGTGCTGGCGGAGTTGGCGCTGCTGGCCGGACCCGAGCCCGACGCCACGGCCCTTGAGCAGCTGGCGGAAGGCGGCGCGATCGGAGCGGTTGTCTTCGATACCGATTACGCCGTCAACGGTGATCTGGTGGGAGCGGGTGACGTTGTCGTCGGCACCGACGGCGATCAGCTCACCCGGTGGACCTCTTTCACCGCGGAGCCGGTGGCGACCATGGACCCCACCCGCCGGCTGGGCCGGGTCACCGCCGAGCAGACCGAGCCGATCGGCGCCGACCCCGGTATCGCCGACTATGCGGCGATCCTGCTGGCCGCCGAACAGATCGGCGCGGCTACCCGCTGTCTGGACCTGACCGTGCAGTACACCAAGGACCGGGTGCAGTTCGGCCGGCCGATCGGCAGCTTCCAGGCCCTCAAGCACCGGATGGCCGACCTGTACGTGGCCGTCTCGGCCGCCCGGGCCGTCGTCGACGACGCGATCGCCGAGCCGTCGGCGACGTCGGCCGCACTGGCCAGAGTCGTTGCCAGCGAGGCATTCTCCAAGGTCGCCGGTGAGGCGGTCCAACTGCACGGCGGCATCGCGATCACTTGGGAAAGCGACATCCAGCTTTATTTCAAACGCGCGCACGGCAGTTCGCAGCTGCTCGGCCAGCCGGCCGAACACCTGCGGCGGTTACAGGCCGAGGTGTTCTAGAAGCCCGTAGGGTAGACACATGTGCACCCGATTGGTTTACCTGGGCCCCAATGGCAACATCATCACCGGACGGTCGATGGACTGGAAGCTGGATCTGGCAACCAACCTGTGGTCGTTGCCGCGCGGCGTGAAGCGCGACGGGCGGGCCGGAGCGAACTCCATCGAGTGGACCGCGAAGTACGGCAGCGTGGTGGCCACCGGCTACGACATCTGCACCACCGACGGATTGAACGAGGCCGGCCTGTCGGCCAACCTGCTGTGGCTGGCCGAGTCGGAGTATCCCTCCCGCGACGCTTCCCGCCCGGTGATGTCCGTCGCGACGTGGGCCCAGTACATGCTCGACAACTTCGCCACGGTGGCCGATGCGGTCGCAGCACTGCAGACCGAACCGTTCGATGTGCTCACCGAAGGCGTGCCCGGCGAAGAGCGGCTGGCCACCCTGCACATGTCGATGTCGGACAGCGGCGGTGACAGTGCGATCGTGGAATACGTTGGCGGCAAACAGGTCATCCACCACAGTCGCGACTATCAGGTGATGACGAACTCCCCGATCTTCGAACAGCAACTCGCCGTCAACGCCTACTGGGAACAACTCGGCGGCACCGTCATGCTGCCGGGCACCAACCGGGCCGCCGACCGGTTCGCGCGGGCATCGTTCTACGTCAACGCGATACCCAAGGTCGAAGACCCCAAGATCGCGCTCGCCTCGGTGTTCAGCGTGGTGCGCAACGTGTCGGTCCCGTTCGGCATCTCCACACCGGACGAACCGAATATCTCCTCCACCCGGTGGCGCACCGTCGCCCACCACACCCGCAAGCTGTACTGCTTCGAGTCGGCGTTGACGCCCAACGTCTTCTGGGTGGACCTGAACAAACTCGACCTGTCCGAGGGTGCACCGGCGCGCAAGCTGGACCTGGGCCGCGACGAATCCAACACGTTCGCCGGCGAGAGCTCAGCGGAATTCGTGGTCACCGAACCGTTCACGTTTCTGGAGATCACCACGTGACCGCGAACCGTCGGCTGGCCGCGGCTCTGCTGGCAATGCTGGTGTGCGCCCTGACAACCGCCGGTCCGGTCGCCGCCACCACCGCACCGGCCTGGTCCGGCCTGGACGCCCGCGACTACGCCGGGCCGATCCCCGCGGCCGGGGGGCTGGTCACCGCGGTGCCGCTGGACCCGGCGTTGTCGGTGCACGGTGCCGGCGAGGCGTTCCGCATCCTGTACGCCACCGTCGACCAGCACGCCGAACCGGCGGTCAGCACGGCGGCCGTCTTCACCCCGCGCACCGCCCCGCCACCCGGTGGATGGCCGGTGGTCGCCTGGGCACACGGCACCGTAGGCCTGGGCGACGACTGCACGCCATCGGCGCTGCCCCGCAGCGCCCGAGACGACGAGTACCTGACGCACTGGCTCGACCAGGGCTACGTCGTCGTCGGCACCGACTACGCCGGACTGGGCACCCCGGGACTGATGAGCTACCTCAACAGCACCGCCGAAGCGCATTCGGTGGTGGACTCGGTACGCGCGGTTCATCACTTGGACCTGCCACTGTCGCCGAAATGGGCGATCGTCGGCCAATCGCAGGGCGGCGGCGCGGCGGTCAACAGCGCCTGGTGGGCCGACCGGCTGACCACAGGCGCCGGACTCGACTACCGGGGCGTCGTGGCCACCGGAACACCCGCCAACATCGAGCGCGTGTTCGGGCAGGCCGGGCCGGGCCTGGCCCCGCGTCAGACACCACCGGCGGCGATCAGCTACACCTCCTACATCCTCGCCGCGCTGCGCGAGGCACACCCCGAACTCGGGATCGACACTGTGCTGACTCCGCGCGGCCGCGAGTTGGCCGACGCCGCACAGTCGCTGTGCAAACCGGCCCTGGATCAGCGGGTCGGGACCACCACGCTCAACGACTTGTTCAGCGCCCCGGTCAGCTCACTGCCCGGCATCGACGCGGCGCTGGACAGCTTCATGGGCACGCCCACCGAGGGTTACAGCCGACCGATCTTTCTGGGCCAAGGGCTGCTCGACAGCGATGTCCCCCCGCTTTCCACCCAGACGCTGTATCAGCAACTGACCGACAACCACCAGGATGTGGAGCTGCATATCTACCCCGACCAGGACCATTCCGGCACGGTGATCGCCTCGATGCCCGACTCCACCCGTTTCCTGCAGCGGGTCATGGCAGGTTGAGTTCATGACCGATTCGACTCTCGGCTCCGGCGGCGTCGCGCTGCGTGCCGGCATCCCACCGTTCCACGTGATGGATGTGTGGCTGGCCGCCGCAGAACGCCAACGCAGCCACGGCGATCTGGTGAACCTGTCGGCCGGACAACCCAGCGTAGGTGCGCCGGGCCCGGTGCGCGACGCCGCCGCAGCGGCGCTGCGGGCCAACCAGCTCGGCTACACCGTCGCGTTGGGGATCCCGGAGCTGCGCGCGGCGATCGCGGGCTCCTACGCCGATCGCTACGGCCTGGCCGTCGACCCCGACGACGTGGTGGTGACCACCGGTTCGTCGGGCGGTTTCCTGCTGGCATTTCTGGCCTGCTTCGACGCCGGCGAGCGGGTGGCGATCGCCAGCCCCGGTTACCCGTGCTACCGCAACATCCTGACCGCACTGGGCTGCGAGGTGGTCGAGATCCCGTGCGGGCCCGAGACGCGCTTCCAGCCCACCGCGGCCATGCTTGCGGCGCTCGCTGAAACCGGGCCGTTGGCCGGGGTGATCGTCGCCAGCCCAGCCAACCCGACCGGCACCGTTTTGGAGCCCGCCGAGCTAGCCGCGATCGCCACCTGGTGCGACGAGACCGGGGTGCGACTGATCAGCGACGAGGTCTACCACGGCCTGGTCTACGACGGCGCCCCGCAGACCAGCTGCGCCTGGCAGACCTCGCGGAACGCGGTGGTGGCCAACAGCTTTTCCAAGTATTTCGCGATGACCGGCTGGCGGCTGGGCTGGCTGCTGGTGCCGGCGGCGCTGCGCCGCGCGGTGGACCGCCTCACCGGCAACTTCACCATCTGCCCGCCGGTGCTGTCCCAATACGCCGCCGTCGCTGCCTTCACCGGAGAATCGATCGCCGAATCGGACGGCCACCTGCGGCATTACGCCGCCAACCGGGCACTGCTGCTCGACGGGCTGCGGGCCATGGGCATCGACCGGTTGGCGCCCACCGACGGCGCGTTCTACGTCTATGCCGACGTCGCCGGGCACACCGACGACTCGCTGGCGTTCTGCGCGCGACTGCTCGCCGACACCGGTGTCGCGCTGGCGCCGGGTATCGACTTCGACACCGAACGGGGCAACACCTTCGTGCGGCTGTCGTTCGCCGGCCCGACCACCGACATCGAAGAAGCATTGCGCCGAATCCGCGGGTGGCTGCCGCTCGGGTAGGTTTAGCCCCAAGCTCGACCCACCTGATCGAAGGGACCACAGCCAATGCGCATGACCACGACTTCTCGACTGGCGATCGGTGCGGCGGCCGTCGGCATCCTCGGCGCGGTGGCCGCTTCCGCAATGGTCGGGACCACCGCTCCGGCTGCCGATGCCGCACCGGCGCCCTGCACGGCCGCCGGACTGTCCAGCACCGCCAGCGGCGTGCTGAGCCAGGCGGGTGTGTTCCTCAACGAGCACCCGGAGGCCAACGACGTGCTGACCAATGCCGCCACCATGCCGCCGGAGCAGGCCCGGTCCTCGGTGCAGGGTTACTTCGTCGGCCACCTCGACCAACTGTCGACCCTGCAGGGCATCGCCCAGCCGCTCACCGACCTGAAGAACCAGTGCGGGATCGCCGTCTCACCGACCCAGCTGGCCATGCTGCTGGAGACCGTCAGCAAATAGGTCCGCCATGGGCCTGACGATCAGCGAACACGAACGAGCCGCGCTGACCGAGGCGGCCGGGTTCGGGCTGTTCGCCGCCATCTCCGGGCGCCGGTCGCGGCGGTTCCCGGCCGGCGGCGTCATTCCGGCCGGCGCCCTGGCCTACCGCAGCCGCCGGCCCGTGCAGCCGCTCTCCGACGTCGAGCGAGCGCTGCTGCTGTCGTTGATGGCCGGTGTCACCGGCTGGCATGACGGCATCGCGCACCACCCCGGTTATGCCCCCGCACTGCCGAACTACCCCGGCAGCGCCACCGGCCGGGCTATGCCGTCGGCGGCTGGCTTTCACACCAGTCAGGTGTTCTTCACCGACGACACCGGCTGCTATCTGCTGCCGACCCGCGATCAGCCGCCGCGGGAATTCGACACCCTCGAGGGCCGGATCAGCCATACCGCCGATTCCTATGTGCGGCTCTCGGATTCCCGGTTGCAGCTGCCTCGCGAAGAGCCCTACATGGAAGGCCACAACACCTGGATCGGCAACCATCCGGGCAGTCTGCTGGCGTTCGCCGTGGCGGATCTGGCCGAGCATCTGCTGGAGAACCTGTGGTTCTTCGCGGCCAACGGGTACCCGGTCCGCGATGACATCAACGGCCGCGAAATCCCGGGCATCCAAGCGTTTTCCGGGCTGGCGCACGCCGACGACCCGATACCGTTGTCGTTCGTCGAGCAGTACACGCTGACCGAGGCCAGCGCCGAGCTGTCGATCGCCGCCCACAACGGCGCGCTGGGTCTGCAGGCGATGGGTCTGGGCGGCTGGATTTTCGACGGCCTGGACCGGCTGTCGGTGCTGGGCGGCTCAGGTGACCCGCGGGCACCGGGCTTCGGCTTCGTCGCCGACACCGACCCGCGCTGGCCCTTTCCGAATGTCACCGGCCTGCCCGGCCACTTCGAGACGCTCAGCCCGCCCCACGTCGCGTCGGTCGCCGACGGCGTGGCCAAGCTGGTGGCCCGCAAATTCGGCCCGGGCGGTCCGTCTCACCGCGAGACGGCGGGACCGTGGACGGACAGTCCTGGGGTGCGCGGTTCGGCGCTGCCGCCGGACGGCATCGCCGAACTGGTCACCGTGCAGGCGTCCTACATCTACGACACCTTCGGCAAGCTGCCCGGCACCGTGCCGACCGTGCACGTGCTGATGTACCTGCAGGCCCAGCATCTGGACACCGACTTCTACGACGAGCTCTACGGCCCCGGGGCGTATCTGCGGACCCATGCCGAACACCAGCAGCGCTGGCACGGCTCATGACCGCCGGCGAAATCCCCCGATGGCGGTGTAAGCCAGCCCGACCGCCAACAAGGCGAACTTGGTAAGTGCCGCGCCACGCGCACGCCGGGCATTGGTGTCGACGTCGACGCCGTCGAGGGTCTTGAGCAGTGCCACCCCCTCGAGCGCATCGCCGGCGACTGCCCCGATCGGCAACAGCCGCAACAAGATCGGATGACCGTGGCGACTGCGGACACGCTCGATGAGCAACAGTGCCGAGGCCCCGTAGGTGAGCATGTAACCGAAGTCGAGCCACAGGGACCACCGTGCCCACCGCCGACCGTCGGCACCCCAGACCGCCAAGATCTCCTGAACTCGTTCGGCAGTGCCGGCCAGCTCAAACGGGATGATGCCGGGGCCACCCGTCTTGCGCATCCCGCGCTCCAGCACCAGCATCACCGCGGCGTAGGCGAGTGTCGCCACCGCCGACCAGCCAAGTCGTTTCACCCGGTGCATGGTAATCGAGCGGATGATCGGTTCGGCCGACTTCAGCGCCGACCGTCGGCTAGATTGCGGTCCATGATTCGGGCGGATGTCACATTCCTATCCGCTGGAACACCCTGCGCGGGCTGGCTCTACCGTCCGAGCGATGCCTCCGGCGACGTCCCGTGTGTAGTCATGGCGCACGGTTTCGGGCTGACGCGTCAGGACGGACTGCCCAGCTACGCAGCCGCGCTGACCCAAGCGGGGGTCGCGGTGCTCGTCTACGACCATCGCTATCTGGGTGATTCGGAAGGCGAACCCCGGCAACGTATTCGGACCTCAGAGCAGCTCGAGGATCGTCTGGCCGCGATCGCCTTCGCACGGACGCTCGATGGTATTGATCCCGACCAGATCATCCTGTGGGGCTACTCGCTCAGCGGTGGAACCACGCTGGAGGCAGCCGTTGCCGATCAACGCGTGGCCGGCGCGATTCTGCTCTGCCCGTTCCTCGACGGCAGATGGCGGATAGCGCAGGGCCTGAGAACGCAGCCCCGCAATGCGCTGTGGCTGATGCCGCAGGCACTGCGCGACGCACTCATACCGGTGGCCGCCGCCCCCGGTGCCCGCGCCGGACTTACCTTCCCCGGTGAGTTGGAGGGATTTCTGTCAGTTGTGGCCCCCGGTTGGCGCAACGAAGTGCACGCCGGCCTGGCACTGCCGTTGCCACGCTGGCGTCCGGTTACTCAGGCGAAAAAATTCGCCTGCCCAGTGCTGATTCAGGCCGGCGACAGAGATATCTCGGTATCAGCGCGGGCCGTCGATCGGCTCGCGCAGCGGGCACCACGGGCGACCCTGAAGACCTACGACGTCGACCACTTCGAACCGTTCTGCGACGGTCATTCGTCCCAGATCATCGCCGACCAGGTCGGCTGGCTCAGAGCAACCTTCCCGCGAGACCGAATCTCACGACGTGACACGCCGTAGCGGCGTCGTGGAATTCCGTCTCGGCGACGGGAAGCAGCAGTTACCTACAGCCAGGTGTCGTCGGTGGTGGCGGTCAGAAACGCCTCCAGGTCGTCGCGCCACTGCGCCGGCGTGGTCTTCTCCGGCTCGATACCGGTGTAGTCACCGCGGTAGAACAGCAGCGGCCGCGGCTTGACCTCCGGCACATCTGATAGCGATTGCACCGCACCGAAAACCACGAAGTGGTCGCCACCGTCGTGCACCGAGGCCACCGTGCAGTCGATGTGGGCCAGGGAGCGGGCCAGGATCGGCGAGCCCAGCGGGGAGGGTTTCCAGTCCACCCCGGCGAACTTGTCCGGTTCCCGCGAGCCGAACCGGGCGCAGATGTCCTTCTGCTCTTCGGCCAGGATGTTGACGCAGAAGCGTCCGCTGGCCTCGATGGCCTGCCAGGACCGCGACATCTTCGTCGGGCAGAACAGCACCAGCGGCGGGTCCAGCGACAGCGCCGCGAACGACTGGCAGGCGAACCCCACCGGCACGTCGTCGTGGACGGTGGTGATGATGGTGATCCCCGTACAGAACTGACCGAGCACGTTGCGGAACGCGCGCGGGTCGATCGGAAGGTCGTCTTTCGTCGATTCGGAGCTCACTGCTACGACTCGATGCCCACCGTGAAGTCATGCCCCCACAGGCTGACCGCGGTGCTCTCCCGGGCCACCCAGTCGTCGTCGTCGACTTCCAGCCCTTCGCAACCGAATTCGATCTGAAATCCGCTGGGCGACTTCATGTAGAACGACAGCATCTTGTCGTTGACGTGCCGGCCCAGGGTGGCGGCCATCGGCACCTTGCGGCGGTAGGCCCGGTCCAGGCAGAGCCCGACGTCGTCGGCCTCCCCCACCTCGACCATCAGGTGCACGATGCCGGTCGGGGTGGGCATCGGCAGGAACGCCAGGCTGTGGTGGCGCGGGTTGCAGCCGAAGAACCGCAGCCACGCCGGGTCGCCGTCGGCCGGGCGGCCCACCATCTGCGGGGGCAGCCGCATCGAGTCACGCAGCCGGAAGCCCAGCACGTCGCGGTAGAAGTGCAGCGCCTCGGCGTCGTCCTTGGTCGACAGCACCACATGGCCCAGGCCCTGTTCCTCGGTGACGAACCGGTGCCCGTAGGGGCTGACCACCCGACGGTGCTGCAGAGCCACACCATGGAAGGCCTCCAGCGTGTTCCCGGAGGGGTCGTCGAAGGTGATCATCTCGACGACGCTGCGCTCAGCCAGTTCGGCTGCGGTGCCCTCTTTGTAGGGCGTGCCCTCGGCCTCCAGGCGCTGCCGGATCTCCTGCAGCCCCGCGGCGTTGGCGCACTCCCAGCCGGACGACAGCAGCCGGTCGGTGTCGCCGGGCACGACCACCAGCCGGGCGGGGAAGTCGTCCATCCGCAGGTACAGCGCACCCTCGGTGGGGCCGTCGCCCTCGACCATGCCGAGAACCTTGAGGCCGAACTCTCGCCAGGCCGCCATGTCGGTGGCCTGAATCCGCAGATATCCCAACGAACGGATACTCATCGGTGGCTCCCTCCAGATCAGACCATTGTGTCGCCGGGCGGCAACCCGAACTCGTGGTTGCCGAAGATCAGGTATGCCCGCTCCGGGTCGTTGGCCGCGTGCACCCGACCGGCGTGTGCGTCACGCCAGAACCGCTGCACCGGAGCGTCGTTGGACAGCGCGGTGGCACCGGCCGCCTCGAAGAGCCGGTCGATGGAGGCGATGGCCCGGCCGGTGGCGCGCACCTGGTCGCGCCGCGCGCGGGCGCGCAGGTCGAACGGGATCTCCTCGCCGGCCGCCAGCAGCGCGTACTCGTCGGCGACGTTGCCGATCAGCTGCCGCCAACCGGCGTCGATGTCACTTGCCGCCTCTGCGATCCGCACCTTGGCGAACGGGTCGTCCTTGGCCTTCTCCCCGGCGAACGCCGCCCGCACCCGCTTGCCCTGGTGGTCGACGTGGGCCTGGTAGGCGCCGTAGGCCATGCCCATGATGGGGGCCGAGATCGTGGTGGGGTGCATGGTGCCCCACGGCATCTTGTAGACCGGCGCGGTGTTGGTCTCATAACCGCCGGCGGTCTGGTCATTCATCGCCTTGTAGGACAAGAAGCGGTGCCGCGGCACGAAGACGTCCTTGACCACGACGGTGTTGCTGCCGGTGCCGCGCAGGCCGACCACGTGCCAGACGTCGTCGATGGTGTACTCGCTGCGCGGGATCAGGAAGCTGCCGAAGTCCACCGGCTTGCCGTCCTTGATGACCGGGCCACCCAGGAACGCCCAGGTGGCGTGGTCACAGCCCGACGACCAGTTCCAGGCGCCGTTGACGATGTAACCGTCGGCGTTCTCGGTGACCACGCCGGCGCCCATCGGGGCGTAGGAGGACGACACCCGCACGTTGGTGTCGGTGCCCCACACCTCTTCCTGGGCCCGCTGGTCGAACAGCGCCAAGTGCCAGTTGTGCACACCGATGATCGACGCCACCCATCCGGTGGAACCGCAGGCGCTGGCGATGCGACGGACCGCCTCGTAGAACACCGCCGGGTCACATTCCAGACCGCCCCACTGCGACGGTTGCAACAGCGTGAAGAATCCGATCTCCTCGAGCGCCTTGATGTTGGCGTCGGGAAGCTTGCGCAGATCCTCGGTCTCCTGGGCGCGCTCGCGCAACTGCGGAAGAAGGTCGTCGATGGCTGCCAGCACCGACTGCGCGTCACGCTGCTGAATGGACGTCACTAGATTGCCTCCCATGGAGTGAGCAGGTATAGCGGCCCGTTTTTCAACCAGCCTAGAGTGAGATTAGAACACGTTCCGATTTGTGTCGAGTGGGGTGTTCCTGCGGCTGGTAGCGATACTGGACCGGTTTTCTGTAACCTGTTCTAGTTATGACGGAAGGTGAGGGGCGGACTGTGACGGAGACCATTCCGGACGAACCACTCGGCAGTCACGTCCTGGAATTGCAGATCACCGAGGTCGTCGCCGAGACCGAGGACGCGTGTTCGCTGGTATTCGGCGTGCCGGACGGCCCCGACGATCCGGAGATCCCCGCGGAGCGGCTCAAGTACTCGCCGGGCCAGTTTTTGACGCTGCGAATTCCCAGCGAGCGCACCGGTTCGGTGGCCCGCTGCTATTCGTTGTGCAGTTCTCCGTTCACCGACGACGCCCTGACCGTCACCGTGAAGCGGACCTCGGACGGCTATGGATCGAACTGGTTGTGCGATCATGCCCGTCCCGGGATGCGGGTCCATGTGCTTGCGCCGTCGGGCACCTTCGTGCCCAAGTCCCTGGACACTGATTTCCTGCTACTGGCCGCTGGCAGCGGGATCACGCCGATGATGGCGATCTGCAAGTCGGCGCTGTCGCAAGGCAGCGGCAAGGTGGTGCTGGTGTACGCCAACCGCGACGAACGGTCGGTGATCTTCGGCACCGCGCTGCGCGAACTGGCCGCCAAGTACCCCGACCGGCTCACGGTCGTGCACTGGCTGGAGTCGGTGCAAGGTCTGCCGAGCTCCGCGACGCTGGCCCAGCTGATCGCCCCCTACACCGACCGCCAGGCCTTCATCTGCGGACCCGGCCCGTTCATGCAGGCATCGCGGGACGCGCTGGACGCTTTGCAGGTTCCGGCCGAGCAGGTGCATCTCGAGGTGTTCAAGTCGTTGGAGAGCGACCCGTTCGCCGCGGTCAAGATCACCGAGGCGCCCGAGGGCTCAGCGGACACGGCGCCGGCCACCGTCACCGTCGAATTGGACGGACAGACGCAGACGCTGGAGTGGCCGCGCCACGTCAAGCTGCTGGACCTGCTGCTCGACAAGGGGCTCGACGCCCCGTTCTCCTGCCGGGAGGGGCACTGCGGCGCATGCGCTTGCGTATTGAAGAAAGGCGAGGTCGCCATGGAGGTCAACGATGTGCTCGAACCGCAAGATCTCGCCGAGGGGCTGATCCTGGCCTGCCAAGCCCATCCCGAGACCGATTCGGTGGAAGTGACCTACGACGAGTGATCTCGGTCTAGGTTGGTGCGACATGAAACGGTTGTTGATGGTGCCGGCCGCGGTGACACTGTTGGCCGCGCTGATCCCGCCCGCGATCTCCGCGGCGGCTAGTGACACCAAGACCAGTCTGATGCCGGTCAACGAGTTCGATCAGCTGCAGACCCACAGCTGGGTGGATTGCGCCGCGCCGCCGCTGTGCCGTTTCACGGTCGGGGTGCGACTGCAGACCCCGGAGGGGTTGGCCGGCTTCCCGCCCGACCTGTGGGCTCGGCAGAGCACCGAGATCCGCTCTTCGAAGCGGACCGCGTATCTCGACGTGCATACCGACGGCGGCGAGGGCTGGTTCAAGGACCGGGGCGGACCGGGAACGAAGGTGTTCAAGGACGGCACCGGCGCGGTGATCCAGTCGATGTACTACGGCGGGGGACCGCCGGAGAAGTACCAGACCAACGGCAGCATCGACGTGCTGGAATACTCCACCGGCCGGCCCAAGACCGACGCCAACGTGATCGTGTGCACCCACGTGCAGGTGACCTACAGCGGGGTCAACCTGACCACGCCGTCCACCTGCGCCCAGACGGTGTTCTAAGTCCGCAGCACCGCGAACGCGTGCCCCGGCAACCGCGTCGTCTGATCGCCGTAGCTCGGTGATCCCCACGCCAGTACCGGCTCGCCGGACACCGGCACCCCCACCGTGGCCTCACCCAGGTTGCAGATAAGCGCCAACCGACCGCGGCGCATGGCGATCCAGCGGTCGTCCTCGTCGTAGTCGACCGTGAGGTGGGTCAGCCAGGGGTCAGCCAGATCGGCTTCGGCGCGCAGCCCGATCAGCGCCCGATAGACGCCGAGCAGTTGCCGATGGCCGTGCCCGCCGGCCTCATCCCAGTCCAGCTTGGATCGCCGGAAGGTATCGGGATCCTGGGGGTCCGGGATCTCGTCGGCGTCCCAGCCGTGCTCGGCGAACTCGGCTTTGCGGCCCTCGGCGGTGGCGCGTGCCACCTTGGGGTCCTCATGCGACGTGAAGAACTGAAACGGGGTCAGGGCGCCCCATTCCTCACCCATGAAAAGCATTGCGGTGTACGGCGATAGCAGCACCAGCGCCGCCTTGATCGCGAGCTGGCCGGCGGTCAGGTTCTGCGAGGGGCGGTCGCCGAGCGCCCGGTTGCCGACCTGGTCGTGGGTGCAGGTGTACGCCAGCAGCCGGGTGGCCGGAATCTGCGAGGTGGGCAGTGGACGACCGTGGCGCCTGCGCCGGAACGACGAGTACGTCGCGGCGTGGAAGAAGCCGCTACGCAGCGTCGCCGCCAGCGTGGCGAGGCTGCCGAAGTCGGCGTAATAACCTTGTCGCTCACCGGATACCGCGGTGTGGATGGCATGGTGGATGTCGTCGTCCCATTGCGCGGTGATCCCATACCCGCCGTCTTCACGACGGGTGATGGTCCGCGGGTCGTTGCGGTCGCTTTCAGCGATGAGCGACAGCGGACGGCCCAACTGCGCTGCGAGCGTGTCGGTCTCGGCGGCCAGTTCCTCGAGAAGGTGGATCGCCGTGGTGTCCACCAGCGCGTGCACGGCATCGAGCCGCAGGCCGTCGGCGTGGAAGACACGCATCCAGCGCAGCGCGCAGTCGATGATGTAGCGGCGTACTTCGTCGGAGTCGGCGCCGTCGATGTTGATGGCGTTGCCCCAGGGGTTGCGTGCTTGCGACAGGTACGGGCCGAAGCGGGGCAGGTAGTTCCCGGACGGCCCGAGGTGGTTGAAGACGGCGTCGATCAGCACTCCCAGGCCGCGGCCGTGGCAGGCATCGACGAAGCGCGCCAGCCCGTCCGGGCCGCCATAGGGTTCGTGCACCGCGTACCACAGCACCCCGTCGTATCCCCAGCCGTGCGCCCCGGAGAAAGCATTGACCGGCATCAGTTCGACGAAGTCGACACCCAGGTCGACCAGGTGATCCAGCTTCGCGATGGCCGAATCGAAGGTGCCGGCCGGGGTGAAGGTGCCGATGTGCAGTTCGTAGATCACCGCGCCTTCGACCGGTTTCCCGGCCCAATCGTCGTCGGTCCAAGCCGGGCCGGTCTCGTCCCACAACGCCGAGCGCGCGTGCACGCCGTCGGGCTGACGGGCCGACCGCGGATCCGGCAGCACCGCGGGGTCGTCATCGAGCAGATAGCCGTAGCGGGCGTCGCCGGCCGCCTCGACCGTCGTCCGCCACCAGCCGCCGTCGGCACGGGTCATCGGGTAGGACACCCCGTCGACATCGAGGGCGACGGTCGCCGGGGCCGGCGCCCAGACGGCGAAGTCAGTCATCGACGCGCTCCAGCAGGGCCACCGGCAGCGTGGCGAACAACTCCGCGGCCGGCGTCGGTCCGCTGTGCACGGCGCCGGACAGTGCGTCGGCCCAGCTGCCCGGCGGGATCGCGACGACGGTATCGCGCCATCCGCTGTCGCGCAGCCGCACCGTCCAGCGGCTGACCGCTACCACCACGTCGTGCCCCCTGGCGAAGGCGACGACGTGCTCGGCGGCCGAGCCCGACGCCGGGACCGGCTGGTAACGGCCGTGCCGGAAGGTGTTGGGACGGGCTCGCCGCATCCGCAGTGCCGCGGCGACGACCCGCATCTTCGGGTGCCGTAACGACGTGAGCGCCTCACGGCGCGCGGTGTAGTCGACCGCTCGCCGGTTGTCCGGGTCGACCAGACTGTCCTCCGGCAGTTCGGTGCCCTGATACACGTCGGGGATGCCGGGAACGGTCAGCGCCAGGAGTTTCTGACCCAGCATGTCGCTTTCGACGTGCGGAGCGAGTTCGGAGACGAACTCGGTCAGTTGTTTGGCGATCGGTCCGTCCAGTACGTCATCGAGCCAGCGGTGCACCGCGTTCTCGAATTCGCTGTCCGGGTCGTGCCAGGAGGTGAGCCGGCCCGCCTCGCGAACGGCCTTCTCGGCGTAGGCGTGCAGTCGCTCGCGCAGTGCGGTGTTCACCCGGCCATCGACCGGCCAGACGCCGAAGATGTTCTGCCACAAGAAAAGTCCGGTAGCCAGATCCGGCGACGGGACAACGGCCTCCCACCGGGCGACGAACTCGGCCCACAACGACGGCACCTGTGACAGCACGCCGATGCGGGCCCGGACGTCCTCGCCGCGTTTGGTGTCGTGGGTGGACAGTGTGGTCATGGTGTGCGGCCAGCATCGCGCCCTGGTCGCGGCCCGATGATGAAACTCCGCCGCACCCACCCCGAAACGTTGCGGGTCTCCGCCGACCTCGTTGAGCGAAACCAGCCGCGCATCGCGGTAGAACAGGCAGTCCTCGGCCGCCTTGGCGGTCACCGCCCCGCACAGCTGCTGCAACCGGGTCGAGCACTGCCCGTCATCGGCGATCGCGGCCGCCAGCAACGCCAGCGGTTCGCCGAGTTGCGGCTTCGCAGACTGTGTTTCAGCCAACGTCACCGACAGCGTCGACACCAGGCCGGGATAGTCGCTGCGGTAGACGCCCAGCCGGCCGAGCAGGGCCACGATGGCCTCGGACAGCAGCGGATGGTCCACGCCGGTGGCGCTCACCACGCAACGGCGCAGCCGCGCCAGTTCGCTGCCCAGCGTCTCGGCGGCCGTGATCTCCTTCTGTTCGGCCAACAACGTCGGCATCGCGCGATAGTCGACGCCGGCGGTCTCGACCAGCTCGGTCAGCGCCGGCTCGCCATCCGGGTCGATGAACAACCCGCCGATCTCCCGCAGCACGTCGTAGCCGGTGGAGCCGGCCACCGGCAGGGTCGGCTCGAGCGATTCGTCGACGGCCAGAATCTTCTCGACGACGATCCAGGCATCGGCTCCCACCAGGGCACGCAGCCATTCCAGATATCCGCACGGATCCGACAGCCCGTCCGGGTGATCGACCCGCACGCCGTCGACGAGACCGGCGTGAAACCAGCGGGACAGCTCGGCGTGCCAGGCATCGAACACCGTCCGATCCTCTTGCCGCAGGCCCGCCAGCGAGGTGATCGAGAAGAAGCGACGGTATCCGCAGCTGCCGTTACGCCACCCGACCAGCCGGTAGTGCTGGCGGTCGTGAACCTGCGCGCCGGTGCCGGTGCCGGTGCCCGGCGCGATCGGAAACACCAGATCACCCAGCCGCAGCCGCTCACCGTCAACCGCCAGATCGGCGACGTCGCCGTCAGATCCCAGCACCGGCAGGACGATCCGGCCGTCACCCAGCTCCCAATCGATGTCGAAGAACACCGAGTACGGCGAGGACCGCCCGTGCTTGAGCACGTCCCACCACCACCGGTTCTGCTCCGGTCTTGCCACCCCGACGTGATTGGGCACGATGTCGACGACCAGACCGATTCCGCGGGCATGCGCGGCCGCCGACAGCCGCGCCAACCCCTGCGCACCGCCCAGTTCGGCAGACACCGTGGTCGGATCGACCACGTCGTAGCCGTGCGCCGAGCCGCTTACCGCGGTCATGACCGGTGACAGGTAAAGGTGCGAGACGCCCAGATCGTAGAAGTAGTCCAGTAGCCGTTCGGCGTCGGCGAAGGTGAACGCGAATCCGCTGTCCGGGCCGCGCAGCTGCAACCGATAGGTGGACAGCACCGGCCGTGGCGTCATCGCCTCAGCGCACTTTCCGCAAGACGAGCAGCGAACGCCCCGCAACGGGCAGCGCGGCTGTTGCCGGCACCACCCGTTCATCCGTTGCCGCCGGCTCGGCGGTGTCCAATTCGACGCTCCACTCCTGTGCGTAATCGCCTCCGGGAACAGCGAACTCGACCTCATCCTGGTGCGCATTGAAGCACAGCAGGAAGGAGTCATCCACGATGCGCTGGCCGCGTACGTCGGGCTCGCGGATCGCCTCACCGTTGAGAAATACCATGATGCACTTGTCGAATCCGCTGTCCCAGTCGTCTTGGTTCATCTCCTGCCCAGCGGGGGTGAACCACGCGATGTCACCGACCTCGTCGCCGTGCCGCGCCGGAAGGCCCTCGAAGAAGCGGCGCCGGCGAAACACCGGATGGTCCTTGCGAAGCTGCGTTACCCGGCGGGTGAAGTCCAACAGATCGGCATTGGTCTGGACCAGTGACCAATCCATCCAAGCCAGTTCGGAGTCCTGACAGTAGGCGTTGTTGTTGCCGTGCTGCGTGCGGCCGATTTCGTCACCGTGCGCGATCATCGGCGTGCCTTGCGACAGCATCAGGGTGGCCATGATGTTGCGCATCTGGCGGGCCCGCAGTGCGGCGATGTCCGGGTCGTCGGTGGGGCCTTCGACGCCGCAGTTCCACGACCGGTTGTGACTCTCACCGTCGGTGTTGTCGTCGCCGTTGGCCTCGTTGTGTTTCTCGTTGTAGGAGACCAGGTCGTGCAGGGTAAAGCCGTCGTGGGCGACGACGAAGTTGATACTGGCCCCGGGCCGGCGTCCGGTGGCCTCGTAGAGATCCGATGACCCGGTGAGCCGGGAGGCGAACTCGCCCAGCGTCTCCGGCTCACCACGCCAGAAGTCACGCACGGTGTCTCGGTACTTCCCGTTCCATTCGGTCCACAGCCCGGGAAAGTTGCCGACCTGGTAGCCGCCTTCGCCGACATCCCAGGGTTCGGCGATCAGCTTGACCTGGCTGACCACCGGGTCCTGCTGGATCAGGTCGAAGAACGCCGAAAGACGGTCGACGTCATAGAATTCGCGGGCCAGCGTAGATGCCAGGTCGAATCGGAAGCCGTCGACGTGCATCTCGGTCACCCAGTAGCGCAGTGAATCCATGATGAGCTGCAGCGCATGCGGATTGCGCGCATTGAGGCTGTTGCCCGTACCGGTGTAATCCATGTAGAGACTGCGGTCCTCGTCGACGAGCCGGTAGTAGGCGGCGTTGTCGATTCCCCGGAAATTGATGGTCGGGCCGAGATGGTTGCCCTCGGCCGTGTGGTTGTAGACCACGTCGAGGATCACCTCGATACCGGCTTCGTGGAAAGTGCGCACCATGGTCTTGAACTCCGCCACGGCTGCGCCCGGCGTCCGGTTCGCCGCATACCGGCTGTGCGGCGCGAAGAACCCGAAAGTGTTGTAGCCCCAGTAGTTCCGCAGGCCCAGCTGCAGCAGCCGGTCATCGTGCATGAACTGGTGTACCGGCATCAGCTCGACGGCCGTGACGTTGAGGGACTTGAGGTGGTCGAGCACGACCGGGTGGGCCAGGCCGGCGTAGGTGCCGCGCAGTTCCTCCGGGATGTCCGGGTGGGTCTGTGTCATGCCCTTCACATGGGTCTCGTAGATGATCGTTTCGTGATACGGCGTCTTCGGTGGCCGATCGGATGCCCAGTCGAAGTACGGGTTGATCACCACGCTGGTCATGGTGTGGCCCAGCGAATCGACCCTCGGCAGGGTTTCGTCGCTCACCGCTTCGCCGCCGGCCGTCATGTCATAGGAGAACAGCGCCTGGCCGAAGTCGAAGTCCCCGGCGAACGCCCGGCCGTACGGGTCCAGTAACAGCTTGCTGGAATCACAGCGGTGCCCGTCGGCCGGTTCGAACGGCCCGTGCACCCGAAAGCCGTAATGCTGCCCGGGCGAGACCGTCGGCAGGTAGGCGTGCCAGACGTAGCCGTCGACCTCCTCGAGCGGGATGCAGGCCTGCTCGCCGTCCTCGTCGATCAGGCAGAGCTCCACCTGCTCGGCGATTTCGGAGAACAGCGCGAAGTTGGTTCCACCGCCGTCGTAGCCGGCTCCGAGCGGGGCGCTGCTGCCGGGCCAGACGGTCGGTGACACCGACGGTTTCTCGGCTGAATCCGTGACTGCGGTGACCTTCCTCTCCGGATTTCGGGTAATGCCCATATTCACTCAATCTGGTCAAGCCGTTCGATTCCGCGACACTCGGTCGTGGCTACCCGCCTGCCGGATGGTCAAACTCTCGTCGGCTACGACACTACGGCCACCGCGCGGTCGTCGTTGATCTTGTTGAAAGGTTCCCGGGGCGGGTATAGCCGTTGTCGTGGTGCCTGATGACCTGCGCCGGCTGGCGGCCGCACACGGCGTGGCGACCTGCTATCGCAATGAACGGCGCGAGCTGGTGCAGGTCGACACCGACGTGGTGATCCGGATACTTCGGCTGCTCGAAGTCGAAGCGGGCACCGATACCGACCGGCGTCGCGAGTTGGCCCGGCTGGACGAGCGCGATCGCGCCGGCGCCGCACCGCCCGCGGTGGCGGTGCGGGTGGCCGGATGTGCGCAGCCGATGCCCGGGGCCGCCCAGCTGGTGAGCGAGGACGGCGAACGCCGGACGGTGCGCGACGAACTGCCCGCCGATCTGGCGCCGGGCTGGTATGAGCTTGCGCTGCGCGATGGCCGGCAGGTCACGCTGGTCGCGGCTCCCCCTCGGGCGCCGGCGGCACCGGCGACCTGGGGATGGATGCTGCAGCTCTACGCGGTGCGATCCGCCCGTTCGTGGGGTGTCGGCGACCTGTCGGACCTGCGGGACTGGGTGCGCTGGACGGCCGGCGAGCACGGGGCCGGGGCGGTGTTGCTCAACCCGCTGCACGCCCCGGGCCCGACGCATCCGGTGCAGCCGTCGCCGTACACGCCGTCGAGCCGGCGGTTCGCCAATCCGCTGGCATTGTGCATCCCCGACCTCGCGGTCTATCACCGCACCGACCCGGACACCCGGGCGGAGGTCGATGCGCTGCGGGTTGCTGCCGACACAGCGCGGATCGACTACGACCTGGTCTGGGCGGCCAAACGGGCCGCCCTGGAGTCGCTCTGGCGCGCTGACGGTCGCCCGTCCCCGCTGGACGAATCACCCGGGAACACCGCGTTGCGCGACTGGGCGACCTACTGTGCGCTGGCCGAGCGTCACGGCGGCCGGTGGCCGAAGTGGCCGGCGTCGCTGCACGATGCGGCCGGCCCCGCCGTGGCGGCCGCACGTCGGGAGCTCGCACCGAGGATCGCGTTTCACGCCTGGGTGCAGCAGCGCTGCGAGGAACAACTGGGGGCGGTGCAGCGCGCCGCAACGGACTCGGGCATGACGCTGGGGGTACTGCACGACTTGGCCGTCGGCGTCGACGCCGACGGCGCCGATGCCTGGGCACTGGCCGACGTGCTGGCCGGTGCGGCCAGCGTCGGGGCACCCCCGGACACGTTCAGCCCGCACGGTCAGGACTGGCGGCTACCGCCGTGGCGACCGGACCGGTTGGCCGCCACCGGCTACACCGCGATGCGCGACATGCTGCGTGCCGTGCTCGCCCATGCCGACGGGGTGCGCATCGATCACGTCGCCGGCCTGTGGCGGCTGTGGTGGATCCTGCCCGGAGAAAGCCCGGATCGCGGCACCTACGTCCACTACGACGCCGACGTCATGCTGGCGGTGCTGGCGCTGGAAGCCCATCGCGCCGATGCTGTCGTCATCGGCGAGGATCTGGGCACCGTCGAACCGGAGGTCACCCGGACGCTGGCCGGCAACGACATGCTGGGCTGCGCGGTCTCTTGGTTCACCCGCGACGAATCGGCACCCGGCCAGCCGCTGCTGCCACCGGCGAAGTGGCCGGCGCAGGTGGCCGCCAGTATCTCCACCCACGACCTGCCCACCGCGGCCGGATTCCTGCGTGCCGAGCACGTCCGGGCCCGCGCCGAGCGGGGCCTGCTCGACGACGCGGCGGCCGCCCAAGCCGCAGCCGAGCGCGAACGAGCCGAGTGGCTGGCGCTGCTGCGCTCCGAAGAGCTGCTCGAGCCCGGCGGCGACGCGGACGAAGCCGAGATCATCGACGCCATGCACCGCTTGCTGGCCGCCACCCCGAGCCGGCTGAAACTCATCTCCCCATATGACGTATTGGCCGAACCCCGCCAGCCCAACCTGCCCGGCACCGTCGATGAATATCCGAACTGGCGGCTGCCGCTGCGCGAGTCTTTCGAACAGCTGCGCACCGATCCGAGAGTCGCCCGGGCCACGGCATTGTTCTCACCGGGTGGCGCGTCGAAGCCCGGCGACGTTCACGATCCCCCCGATGGCAGGTAATCGCGGCGCGAATCGGGTACATGTCGAAATATGGCCACCGACGTTGACGACGAGTTCGGTCAGGACCTCCCAGACCCGGCAGCGGGCAGCCATGTCGAACACGGCCTGGTGGAGCATCCGACCGCCGATGATTTCGGTGATGCCACGGCGCTGCCTGCCGACCCCGTCTGGTTCAAGCGTGCGGTGTTCTACGAGGTGCTGGTTCGGGCGTTCTACGACTCCAACGGCGATGGCATCGGTGACCTGCGCGGCCTGACCGAGCGATTGGACTACCTGCAGTGGCTCGGCGTCGACTGCCTGTGGCTGCCACCGTTCTACGATTCACCGTTGCGCGACGGTGGTTATGACATCCGCGACTTCTACAAGGTGTTGCCGGAGTTCGGCACCGTCGATGACTTCGTCGAACTGCTCGACGCGGCACACCGGCGCGGCATCCGGGTCATCACCGACCTGGTGATGAACCACACCTCCGACAGCCACCCCTGGTTTCAGCAGTCGCGGCATGACCCGGACGGCCCCCACGGCGACTTCTACGTGTGGAGTGACACCAGCGAACGGTACGCGGACGCCCGGATCATCTTCGTCGACACCGAGGAGTCCAACTGGACATTCGACGCGGTGCGCAAGCAGTTCTACTGGCACCGGTTCTTCTCCCACCAGCCCGACCTGAACTATGAGAACCCGGCGGTACAGGAAGCGATGATCGACGTGCTGCGGTTCTGGCTGAACCTCGGCATCGACGGCTTCCGGCTGGACGCGGTGCCCTACCTGTTCGAACGGGAGGGCACCAACTGCGAAAACCTCCCCGAGACACACGCTTTCCTGAAGCGCTGCCGCAAGGTGGTCGACGAGGAGTTCCCCGGCCGGGTGCTGCTGGCCGAGGCGAATCAATGGCCCAGTGACGTCGTCGAATATTTCGGTGATCCCGAGACCGGCGGCGACGAGTGCCACATGGCCTTCCATTTCCCATTGATGCCACGCATTTTCATGGCGGTGCGCCGTGAATCGCGCTTTCCGATCTCGGAGATCCTGGCCCAGACACCACAGATCCCGCAGCTGGCGCAGTGGGGGATCTTCCTGCGCAACCACGATGAGCTGACCTTGGAGATGGTCACCGACGACGAGCGCGATTACATGTACGCCGAATACGCGAAAGACCCAAGGATGAAGGCGAATGTGGGGATCCGGCGGCGGCTGGCACCACTGCTGGACAAGGACCGCAACCAGATCGAGCTGTTCACCGCCTTGTTGCTGTCGCTGCCCGGCTCACCCATCCTCTACTACGGCGACGAGATCGGAATGGGCGACATCATCTGGCTGGGTGACCGCGACGCGGTGCGCACCCCGATGCAGTGGACCCCCGACCGCAATGCCGGTTTCTCCACCGCCAATCCCGGCCGGCTCTACCTGCCGCCCATTCAAGACGCGGTCTACGGCCATCAGTCGGTCAACGTCGAAGCGCAACGCGACACCTCCACATCATTGCTGAACTGGACTCGCACCATGCTCGCCATCCGACGCCGGTACGACGCATTCGCCCTCGGCGGGTTCCGGGAACTGGGCGGCTCCAATCCGTCGGTGCTGGCCTATGTGCGCGAGCTGTCCGGCGACGAGGGCCACACGGTGCTGTGCGTCAACAACCTGTCGCGGTTTCCCCAGCCGATCGAACTGAATCTGCAGCACTGGGATGGCCATACGCCGGTGGAGCTGACCGGGTCCGTGGAGTTCCCGGCGATCGGAAAACTCCCGTATCTGCTCACGCTGCCCGGGCACGGCTTCTACTGGTTTCAACTGTGCGAGCCGAAGGAGGACATGTCATGACCGGTGGCACCGGCGAGCCGGCGGGACTGCCGTGGGCGGAATGGCTGCCGACCCGACGCTGGTACGCGGGACGTAATCGGGAGCTGGCCGTAGCCGAGCCCGCCCTGGTGGTGGCGATGGGCGACGGACTGGATCTGGTATTGCTCGACGTCGCCTACACCGACGGTGCCGGCGAGCGCTACCAGGTGATGATCAGCTGGGACGTGGAGCTGGCACCGGAGTACGCCCAGATCGCGATGATCGGAACCTATCGGGGACACACCGCCTACGACGCGTTGTACGACGCCGCAGCAGTCAGGGTGCTGTTGTCGCTGATCGCCTCGTCGGCCACCCGTGGCGAGGTCACGTTCACCCCCCAGGAGGGGGTGTCGCTGCCCGTCCGGGCGGACTCTCGCGTATCGGAGGCCGAGCAGAGCAACACCAGCGTGATCATCGAGGAAGAAGTGGTCCTCAAGGTGTTCCGGCGGTTGAAGGACGGCATCAATCCCGACATCGAGTTGAACGCGGCGCTGGGCCGGGCAGCCAATCCGCACGTGCCGCGATTATTGGGCTGCTATCAGATCGAGTTGCCCGGCGAGTCCGGTGCGGTGCCCTACGCATTGGGCATGATCAGCGAGTACGCGATGAACTCGGCCGAGGGCTGGGCGATGGCCACCGCCAGTGTGCGCGACCTCTTCGCCGAAGCGGATCTGTACGCCCACGAAGTGGGCGGCGACTTCGCCGGCGAATCGTACCGGCTCGGTGAGGCCGTCGCCTCGGTGCACCGAACGCTGGCCGACAGCTTGGGCACATCGCAAGCGGAGTTTCCGGCGGCGGCCTTGCTGTCGCGATTGTCGGAGACGGCGGGGTTGGTGCCCGAAGTGCGCCCGCACGTCGCAGCCATCGAACAGCGCTTCCAGGCCCTGGCCGGACAGCCGATCACGGTGCAGCGGGTCCACGGTGACCTGCATCTGGGCCAGGTGCTGCGCACCCCCAATGGTTGGCTGCTCATCGATTTCGAGGGCGAACCCGGCGCCCCGCTGTCCGAACGGCGGCGGCCGGACTCGCCGCTGCGGGATGTCGCCGGTGTGCTGCGGTCCTACGACTACGCCGCCTACGGGAAATTGGCCGACCTGTCGCGCGACGGGCAGGACCGGCAATTGGCCACCCGCGCCCGCGAATGGCTGGATCGCTGCCGCACCGCCTTCTGCGAAGGGTACGGAGCGGAATCGGGTGCCGATCCACGGGATTCAGCGGCGCTGCTCGCCGCCTATGAGGTCGACAAGGCGGTCTATGAGGCCGGCTACGAGGCCCGGCACCGGCCCGGCTGGCTGCCGATTCCGCTGCGGGCGCTGGCCCGGCTGACCCAGCAGTGATCATCAGCCCCGCATCACTCGCAGGGCTCCAGCCACAGCGCCGACAGCGGCGGCAGCACCAGCACGGCCGACGCCGGACGGCCGTGGCGGGGCTCGTCAACAGCGTCCACACCACCGAGGTTGCCGGCGCCGCCGCCGTGGTAATCGACGGCATCGGTGTTGAGCACCTCTCGCCACCGGCCGGCGCTCGGTAGCCCGAGATGGTAGTCGGTGTGTTCGACACCGGAGAAGTTGAACACGGCGGCCAGCACCGATCCGTCCGTTGCGTAGCGCAAGAAGCTCAGCACGTTGTTGGCGGAGTCGTTCGCGTCGATCCAGGAGTAGCCGGCCGGGTTGATGTCTTCGCTCCACAACGCGGGATGGCTTCGGTAGACGGCATTGAGATCTTTTGTCAGGCGGAGGATTCCGGCGGCGAAGCCGCCATCCTGCCGCTTCGGATCGAGCTGAAACCAGTCCAGCCCCCGTTCCTCGGACCATTCGGCGTGCTGGCCGAATTCCTGGCCCATGAACAGCAACTGCTTGCCCGGATGCGCCCACTGGTAGGCCAGCAGCGTGCGCACCCCGGCGGCCTTGGCGTGGTCGTCACCGGGCATCCGGGTCCACAGCGTGCCCTTGCCGTGCACCACTTCATCGTGGCTGATCGGCAGCACGAAGTTCTCGCTGTAGGCATACAGCATCGAGAACGTCATCTCATGGTGGTGATAGGAGCGGTGCACCGGGTCGTGACCGAGATAGGACAGCGTGTCGTGCATCCAGCCCATGTTCCACTTCATCGAAAAGCCCAGGCCGCCAAGGCTGGTATCGCGGGTGACACCGGGCCAGGAGGTCGATTCCTCGGCGATGGTCACGATTCCGGGCGCCACCCGGTGCGCGGTCGCGTTGAGCTCCTGCAGGAACTGCACCGCCTCCAGGTTCTCCCGGCCGCCGTGGATGTTGGGGGTCCAGCCGCCCTCAGGACGGGAGTAATCCAGATACAGCATCGACGCCACGGCATCGACGCGCAGCCCGTCGACGTGGAACTCGGTCAGCCAGTACAGCGCATTGGCCACCAGGAAGTTGCGCACCTCCGGACGACCGAAGTCGAACACGTAGGTGCCCCAGTCGAGCTGTTCACCGCGGCGCGGGTCGGCGTGCTCGTAGAGCGGGGTGCCGTCGAAACGGCCCAGCGCCCACGCGTCTTTGGGGAAGTGCGCCGGCACCCAGTCCACGATGACGCCGATGCCGGCGCGGTGCAGCGCGTCGACCAACGCCCGGAAATCATCGGGTGTGCCGAAGCGCGCCGTCGGCGCGTAGTACGACGTGACCTGATACCCCCAGGACCCGCCGAACGGATGCTCGGCGACCGGCAGCAACTCGACATGGGTGAAACCGTGCTGCACCACGTATTCGGTCAGCTCCACCGCGAGCTGGCGATAACTCAGACCGGGACGCCACGACCCGAGGTGCACCTCGTAGATGCTCATCGCTTCCAGTGCCGGATTCCCCGCGGGGCGCCGGCTCATCCAGTCGTCGTCGTGCCAGGTATGACCGCTGGTGGTCACCCGGGAGGCGGTCTGCGGCGGGACTTCGGCGGAGAACGCCATCGGGTCGGCGCGTTCGGTGACGACGTCGTCGGCGCCGTGAATCCGGAACTTGTACAGGCCGCCGATCGGAAAGCCCGGCCAGAACAGCTCCCACACGCCCGAAGAGCCGAGGGCCCGCATCGGTGCGCCGATGCCCTCCCAACCGGTGACGTCACTGATCAGGCCCACCCCCCTGGCGTTGGGCGCCCACACCGCGAACGACACCCCGGTCACGGTCCCGTCTGCGGTGGTGAACGCGCGGGGATGAGCGCCGAGCACGTCCCACAGCCGTTCGTGTCTTCCCTCGGCGAACAGGTGCAGGTCAACCTCGCCCAGCGTCGGCAGGAAACGATATCCGTCGGCCACGGTCTGCGGTTCCGCGACGCCGGGATAGTCGATCAGCAACCGGTAGTCGATCAAGTCGGCGAACGGCAACGTCGCGGCGAACAGCCCTTCGGCCACCTGCTTCATCGGCAACCGGTCACCGCCCACCAGGACGGTCACCGCGGCAGCGCCCGGCCGCAGCGCTCGGATCACCGTGCGTTCACCGTCGTCGTGGGCGCCGAGGATGGCGTGCGGATCGTGGTACACACCGGACAGCAACCGGTTGATGTCGTCGGTATTCACCGCCAGTCGGCCGGCGGACGTGTGTTTGCTTCGGGTCATCGGGCCTTCCCCTCACTCAAGGCCGGCTCGCACGCCGGCGCCCATCACCGGCATGTTGACGATATGGGCGACCGCGCGGCCCGGGTCGAGTCGTACGTAATTCTGCTGTCCCCATTGGTATTCCTCCCCGCTGATCTCGTCACGCACCCAGAAACGCTGGTAGGACTGCATTCCCAACGCCGCCATGTCCAGCGACAGCGTCGCCTCCTCGGCGGCGAACGCGTTCAGCGTCACCACGACCAGCACCGTGTCGCCGCTCACCGGATCGAACTTGCTGTATGCCAACAGCGCATCGTTGTCGACATGGTGGAAGTGCAGGGTTCGTAGTTGCTGCAGCGCGGGATGACTGCGGCGAATGGCGTTGAGTCGCGCGATGAACGGTTCTAGCGATCGGCCCTGTTGCAAGGCGGTGACGAAATCGCGTGGCCGCACCTCGTATTTCTCCGAGTGAAGGTATTCTTCGCTTCCTTCACGCAGGGCTCGGTGTTCGAACAACTCATAACCGGAGTACACCCCCCACGACGGGCCCATCGTCGCCGCCAGCACCGCCCGGATCGCGAACATGCCGGGACCGTGGTGTTGCAGGCTGGCGTGCAGGATGTCCGGTGTGTTGACGAATAGGTTCGGACGGCGGAAATCCGCGAGTTCGGCGATCTCGTCGCCGAATTCGACGAGCTCGGCCTTGGACGTGCGCCAGGTGAAGTAGGTGTAGGACTGCGTGAAACCGAGTTTGGCCAGGCCGTACTGGCGTGCCGGCGGGGTGAACGCCTCGGACAAGAACAACACGTCCGGATCGGCGGCCTTCACCTTCGCGATCAGCCACGCCCAGAAGTCGGGCGGCTTGGTGTGCGGATTGTCGACCCGAAACACCTTGACTCCGTGCTTGATCCAGTGCTGCACCACCCGAAGCACCTCGGCGTACAAGCCGGCCGGATCGTTGTCGAAGTTCAATGGGTAGATGTCCTGGTATTTCTTCGGGGGGTTCTCGGCGTAGGCGATCGTCCCGTCCGGCAACTCGGTGAACCACTGGCGATGACGGCGAACCCACGGGTGATCGGGCGCGCACTGCAACGCCAGGTCAAGGGCCACCTCCAAACCGAGCTCGCGTGCCCGGGCGACGAAGCGGTCGAAATCCTCGAGCGACCCCAGGGCGGGGTGAACCGCGTCGTGACCGCCCTCGTCACTGCCGATCGCCCACGGTGAACCGACGTCACCCGACTCGGCGACAGCGCTGTTGTCACGGCCCTTCCGGTGAATCTTTCCGATCGGGTGGATCGGCGGCAGGTACACCACGTCGAACCCCATCCCGGCGATGCGCGGCAGCGCTGCTGCCGCGGTGGCCAGCGTGCCGTGCACCGGGTTTCCTGCCGAGTCCCAGCCGCCGGTGGAGCGCGGGAAGATCTCATACCAGGCGCTGAAGCGGGCCAGCGGCCGATCCACCCAGACCAGCTGCTGTCGTCCCCGGGTGAGCAGGTCACGCAGCGGATAGCGGCCGAGCAGCTCGGCGACGTCGTCCGACAACGCCGGCGCCGACCGGGTCAGCGGATCGCCGGGGTCGCGTAACGCGGCGGCGGCGACCGACAGCGGCCGGCGGCTGCCGACCGGTGCCGCCGCGGCGGCACGGTCGAACAACTCGGCGCCGATCAACAGATCGTTGGACAGCTCGGCTTCGCCCTGGCCGGCGTCGAGCTTCGCCAGCACCGCGTCGCGCCAGCTGCGGATCGAATCGGTCCAGCCGTCGACCCGAAACGACCACAACCCGATCTGGTCGGGAACGAACTGACCGTGAAAAACGTAGGGTTGCGCACCGGCCGTCATCGCTACCAGCAGTGGCTCGGTTCGCGGGCATGCGGCACGGCCCTCCGGGGCGTCCTGGTCCAGCCCGTGCGGACCCGGGGGTGCCGGGTAGTCGCGGCCGAGGTAGCTCACCACCAAGGTGGCCGCGACAGCATCGTGTCCGTCGCGCCAGACGGCGGCCTCGACCGGTACCACCTCGCCCACCACGGCTTTGGCGGGATACCTGCCGCAGGACACAACCGGCGTAACGCCATCGACCTCGATTCGGCCCGGCACCACCACTCCGTTCGTCGGCTGCGTTTCCGACAGGGGGGTACCCGCAGTGCCGGGAAGCTACCCGCGCGGCAGCCCCAGCAGCCGTTCAGCGGCCAGCGTCAGCAGGATCTGTTCGGTGCCGCCGGCGATCGAGAGGCAGCGGGTATTGAGGAAGTCGTGCACCGGGCGCCCGGCCACGGCGCCGGCCCCGTCGGCCACCTCCATCCGATACTCGGCCAGGTCCTGGCGGTAGCGCACCCCGATCAGCTTGCGGACCGAGGACTCCGAGCCGGGATCCTGGCCGCCGACGGCGAGCTGCGCAATGCGCTGATCCAGCAACGAACCCGCCTGGGCGGCGATGATCAGCCGAGCCAGCCGGTCGGCGGTGGCGGTGTCCGGTTCCCGATCGTGCTGCCCGCCGAACAGGGCTTTCAGCAGTTCCTCCATCGGGTTGCCCAGCGCGGTGCCGCCGGCGATCGCGACCCGCTCGTTGGCCAACGTGGTGCGGGCCAGCCGCCAGCCGTCGTTGACGCCGCCCACCACCATCTCGTCGGGCACGAACACGTCGTCGAGGAAGACCTCATTGAACAGCGCATCACCGGTGATCTCGCGCAGCGGCCGGATGTCGATGCCCTCGGCGGACATGTCGAGCAGGAAATAGGTGATGCCTTTATGTTTCGGCGCGTCGGCGTCGGTGCGGGCCAGGCAGATGCCCCACTGCGAGTCGTCCGCCCGCGAGGTCCACACCTTCTGCCCGGTCAGTCGCCAGCCGCCGTCGACCTTGACCGCCTTGGTTCGCAGCGCCGCCAGATCCGAGCCGGCGCCCGGCTCGGAGAACAGCTGGCACCAGAACACCTCGCCGGTCAGGGTGGCCGGGATGAAGCGCTCGATCTGTTCGGGCGTGCCGTGCTCGAGGATCGTCGGTGCCGCCCACCATCCGATCACCAGATCGGGGCGCGCGACACCGGCGGCGGCGAGCTCCTGGTCGATCACCAGCTGCTCGGCGGGCCCGGCGGCGCGGCCGTAGGGGGCCGGCCAGTGCGGCGCCAACAGGCCCGATTCGGCGAGCGCCACCTGGCGCTGCTCCTCGGGTAGCGCGGCGATCCGGGCCGCCGCCTCGGCGATCTCGGGCCGGATGTCGCTCGCCGCGTCGTCGAGGTCGAGCTCCAGCCGGCGCCGCACCCCGGCCCGGGTCAGCGCGGTGGTACGGCGCAGCCAGCGCTCCTGTCCGCCCAGCGCCTGGCCGATGCCGTAGGCCCGACGCAGGTACAAGTGGGCGTCGTGTTCCCAGGTGATGCCGATGCCGCCGAGCACCTGGATGCAGTCCTTGGCGTTGGCCTTGGCGGCATCGATGCAGATCGCGGCGGCCACCGCGGCGGCGATTGCGAACTGCTGCTGATCGGAGTCCGAGGCGGCGCGAGCCGCGTCGGCCGCCGCCACCGCCGCCTGTTCGGCACGGCACAGCATCTCGGCGCACAGGTGTTTGACGGCCTGGAAGCTGCCGATCGGCTTGCCGAACTGCTCACGGACCTTCGCATAGGCGACGGCGGTGTCCAGTGCCCAGCGAGCAACACCGGCCGCCTCGGCGGACAGCACCGTGACCGCCAGGTTCTCCACGCGGCCGCCCGACTCCAGAATTACGGCCGGCGCGTCCGACAACGTCACCTTCGCCAGCGGTCGGGAGAAGTCGGTCGCGATCAGCGGCTCGACATCGACCCCGTCGGCCCGGGAATCCACCAGCACCCAGTCCTGCCCGGCCGGCAGCACCAGCAGCGCGTCAGCGGTCGCTCCCAGCACCCACTCGGCGGTGCCGGAGACCTTCCCGGCCGCGGCGTCGAAGTGCAGGCTGGCGTCGATCGCAACCCCGGCGATCCGCTCACCGACTGCCAGGGCTTCGGTCAGCTGGGGATCGGCGACCACCAGGGTGGCCAGCGCGGTGGTCGCCACCGGACCCGGCACCAGCGCCTTGGCGGCCTCGTCGACCATCGCGCACAGGTCTTCAAGCCGGCCGCCGGCGCCCCCGCACTCCTCGGGGACGGCCACCCCGAATAGACCCAACTCGGCCAGCCGGGCGAAAACCGGTTTCCAGGCGTCGGTTTCGCCGAGTTCCACGGCGCGAATCGCCTCCGCGGTGCCGGCTGCGGCGGCCCAGTCACGGACCAGCTCGCGGGCGGCGAACTGGTCGGCGGCACTGGTCTCCGTGGTATTCGCTGACACGCTGGACTCCTCGGGCTCATGGCGGTATGGAATTTCGGTGGTGAGAAGACCCACCACGCTCACTAGAACGTGTTCTAATAGTGCCAGCGTCCAAACGTCAAGTCGAACCATTGTGGCAGGACACATCACGTCCCGCCGGTGTTGGGAGTGAGAGATTCAGCTACGCGATGCGTATCGTTACTGGCGAGTAGGCCAACTGAAGGAGCTGCCCCTCTCATGTCGTCACCAGCCGACAGCAACCCAGGCCGCGGAGCCGGCATCCAGCCCCGCGAGGTCACCAGCGTGGCCGTGCTGACCGAGTCCGACCTCGGTTCCGAGGCGCAGCGGGAACGGCGCAAGCGCATCCTGGACGCCACGTTGGCCATCGCCTCCAAGGGCGGCTACGACGCGGTGCAGATGCGTGCGGTCGCCGACCGCGCCGACGTCGCCGTGGGCACCCTCTACCGGTACTTCCCGTCGAAGGTCCACCTGCTGGTCTCGGCGATGGGCCGCGAGATCGCGCGCGTCGAGACCAAGCCCGACCCGGCCACCTACGCCGAAACCACCCGGCATCAGCGGCTCAACCTCGTGGTCAACAAACTCAACCGCGCCATGCAGCGCAACCCACTGCTCACCGAAGCCATGACCCGGGCCTACGTTTTCGCCGACGCGTCGGCCGCCGGTGAGGTCGACCACGTCCAGAAGCTGATCGACTCGATGTTCGCCGGGGCGATGAGCGACGGCGAGCCGACCGAGGAGCAGTACCACATCTCGCGGGTCATCTCCGATGTGTGGTTGTCCAACCTGCTCGCCTGGCTGACCCGGCGGGCGTCGGCGACCGACTTCACCACGCGACTGGACCTGGCGGTGCGGCTGCTGATCGGCGACGACGACAGCCCCAAGGTCTGACCCCGCCCGCCGATGCGTCTCAAGCCCGGCCGCCCCGACATCGGCAGGTACGCGCACCGGTTCACCGTCCCGGCCGCGGCGCCGGACGCACCGCTGTGGGTGACGTGGCTCGGCGTGACCAGCATGCTGATCGACGACGGATCGTCGGCGCTGATGACCGACGGCTACTTCTCGCGTCCGGGTCTGATCCGGGTGGCGTTGCGCAAGGTGTCGCCGTCGGCTGCTCGCATCGACGGCTGCCTGGCCCGGGCCGGGGCGCGTGAGCTGGCCGCACTGATCCCCCTGCACACCCACATCGATCACGCGCTGGACTCCGCGGTGGTGGCCGAACGCACCGGTGCAGCACTGGTTGGTGGTCAGTCTGCCGCCAATATCGGCCGCGGCCAAGGGCTCTCAGACGATCGCTTGATCGTTGCCGTTCCGGGGACACCCATCACGCTGGGCGCCTACGACGTCACCCTGGTCGAGTCGCGGCACTGCCCGCCGGACCGCTTCCCCGGTGTCATCACCACCGCGGTGGTTCCGCCGGTCAAGGCGTCGGCCTACAAGTGCGGTGAGGCATGGTCGGCGCTGGTGACCCACCGGCCCTCGGGGCACGGCCTGCTGATCGTCGGCAGCGCCGGGTTCGTTCCCGGCGCGCTGGCCGGTCACCGCGCCGAGGTGGTGTACCTGGGTGTGGGCCAACTCGGCCTGCAACCCCGTCAATACCTCGTCGACTACTGGTCGGAGACGGTGCGCACCGTCGGCGCGAAGACGGTCGTGTTGACCCACTGGGACGATTTCTTCCGGCCACTGTCAAAGCCGTTGCTTGCCTTGCCCTACGCCGGTGATGATCTGGATTTCTCGATGCGGATCCTCTGCGAGCTGGCCGAGGCCGACGGCGTCGCGCTGCACCTTCCCACGGTGTGGCGGCGCGAAGACCCGTGGCGCTGAATCCGATACTCGCACTGCTGCTGCTCGTCGTGGTGCTGGGCTTCGCGGTGGCCAGACCGCGAGGCTGGCCGGAACTGTTCGCGGCGGTGCCGGCCGCGGCCATCCTGATCGCGACCGGGGCGATCTCGGTGCACGACGCGGCAGCCGAAGTCGCCACGCTGCTGCACGTCGTCGCGTTCCTGGGTGCGGTGCTAGTGCTGGCACAACTCTGCGACGACGAGGGGTTGTTCGAGGCGGCCGGGGCGGCGATGGCCCGCGCCGATGTCGGGCCGCCACAGCACCTGCTGCGCCGGGTCTTCGTCATCGCGGCCTGCCTGACCGCGGTATTGAGCCTGGACGCGACGGTGGTGCTGCTGACCCCGGTGGTGTTGATGATGGTCCGGCGCCGCCGCGCGCCGATACGCCCGCACGCCTATGCGACCGCGCACCTGGCCAACACGGCATCACTGCTGCTCCCGGTGTCCAACCTGACCAACCTGCTGGCCTTCCAGGCGACCGGCCTGTCGTTCGTGCGGTTCACCGCGCTGATGGCGGCGCCGTGGCTCGTTGCGACGGCGGTGGTCTACCTGATCTTCAGGTGGTTCTTCCGCGCCGATCTGCGCGCGACGCCGGAGCACCTGCGGGCCGGCCCGCCTCCCCCGGTCCCGGTCTTCGCATTGGTGGTGCTGGGTCTGACGCTGGCCGGTTTCGTGGTCGCCGAGACGTTCGGCGTGGCGCCCGCGTGGGCGGCGGTGGCCGGCGCCACCGTGCTGGCCGGACGCGGCCTGGTGCTGCGGCGCAGCACCCCGGTCGGCATACTGCGGGCCGCCAACGCGGGCCTTCTGGTGTTCGTCCTGGCCCTCGGTGTGGTGGTGCGCGCGGTCGTCGACAACGGTCTGGGCGACCGGATGAGTGCGCTGCTGCCGGCGGGCTCCGGGCTCGCGGCGCTGCTCGGCGTGGCGGCGGTGGCCGCGGTGCTGGCCAACCTGGTCAACAACCTGCCCGCCACGCTGGTGCTGGCGCCGCTGGTGGCACCCGCCGGCCCGGTGGCGGTGCTGGCGGTGCTGATCGGGGTCAACATCGGCCCCAACCTGACCTATGCCGGCTCATTGTCGAACTTGTTGTGGCGCCGGGTGCTGCGCCGGTATGGCGTCCCGGCCGGTGTCGGCGAGTACACCCGACTGGGGCTGTGCACGGTTCCGCCGACCCTGCTGGCCGCGGTGCTGGCGCTGTGGGCCGGCGCGCGGCTGTTGGGCGCCTAACCGGTCGCAGGCGGCAGCGGCATACCGGACTCGGCCAGCACCGCGCGTGCCCGACTCGGGTAGTCGGTGATGAACCCGTCGACCCCGGCGGCGATCTGCCGGCGCATCGCGTCGGCATCGTTGACGGTCCACGGAACCACCCTGAGCCCGGCGGCGTGGGCGCGCTCGACGAAGGCCCGGTCGACGATCCGGTGATCCGGGGACACCCCGTCGGCACCGACGGCCGCGGCGCCGGTGATCGGGTCCGGGCCCCGTTCCCACAGCGCGACAAGCGGAATGGCCGGCTCGGCGGCGCGCACCAGCGACAGGGTGCGCCAGTCGAAGCTCTGGATCTCGACGGCGTCGAGCTTGCCGCCGGCCCGCACCGCCGCCAGGATCACCTCGACGATCTGCCGTTGGTTGCCGCCGTCGACCTTGGTCTCGATGTTGTAGCGCACGCCGGAGCGGTGGGAGTCGGCCAGGGCGAAGACCTCGGGCAGCGTCCCGATCACGTTGCCGCGCACCACTTCCGCATCGGGGAACTCCGGCAGCGGTTGACCGCAGTCCAGGGTGCGCAGCTGGGCCAGGGTGAGGTCGGCCACCCGCTTGCCCAGGTACGGGTAGTCGGGGTCTGCGGCGACGACCGGCCCGGTATCGGCGCACTTGGCGGGCTCGATCACCAGATCGTGCCAGACCAGCGGCTGGGCATCTCGGGTCAGCACGATATCCAGTTCTAAAGTGGTGACCCCAGATTCGATCGCCTTGGCGAACGCGCGCAGCGACTCCTCGGTGGTCTCGCCGCGCCCGCCGCGATGCGCCTGCAGATCGAAACTCGCCGGCTGCGCCGCAACCGGGGAGCCGGCGAGCACCGCAGCCACCGCCACTGTCGCGACGGCAGCGCGACGGATCACCGTCGCTGGCGGGCGATCTCGGCCAGCACCACCCCGGCGGCCACCGACGCGTTGAGCGACTCGGTGGGCCCGGCCATCGGAATCGACACGATCGCATCGCAGTTCTGTCGGACCAGCCGGGACAAGCCTTTACCCTCGGAGCCGACGACCAGCACCATCGGTCCGGTCCCGTCCAACTCGTCGACCACGGTGTCACCGCCGGCGTCCAACCCGACCACCTGCAGGCCGCGGTCCGCCCACCCTTTGAGAGTTTGCGTCAAGTTGGGTGCGCGCCCGACCGGGATACGGGCCGCCGCACCGGCACTGGTGCGCCAGGCGACCGCCGTGACTGACGCGGACCGGCGCTGCGGGATGAGCACGCCGTGACCGCCGAATGCCGCCACCGACCGCACGATGGCGCCGAGGTTGCGCGGGTCGGAGATGTTGTCCAACGCAACCAGCAGCGCGGGCGCGACATCCTTCCGCGCCGCGGCCAGCAGGTCGTCGGGGTGCGCGTAGTTGTACGGCGGCACCTGCAGCGCGATGCCCTGGTGCAGGCCGTTGGTGGTCATCTTGTCCAGGTCCGACCGGGGGACCTCCAGGATCGGCAGCCCGGAATCGGCTGCCCTCGTTACCGATTCGGTCAAGCGCTCATCCGCCTCGGCGCCGAGTGCGACATACAGTGCGGTGGCCGGGATCCCGGCCCGCAGACACTCCAGCACCGGGTTGCGGCCCAGCACGGTTTCGTTCTCGTCGGTGCGCTTGGCGGTCCGATAGGCCCGCTGCTTGGCGGCGCGCTTGGCGGCTTTGGCGGCCGGGTGATACTCGCGCAGGTGCGCCGGCGGCGTGGCGCCGCGACCCTCGAGCCCGCGACGCCGCTGCCCGCCGGAACCGACGGTCGGGCCCTTCTTGGTACCGGGCTTGCGCACCGCACCCTTGCGTTTGGAGTTGCCGGCCATCTAGCCCGCCCCGTCGAGCAGCAGCGACCACTGCGGGCCGTCCCCGGTGTCGGTGACGTCGATGCCGGCGTCTTTGAGCCTGCCGCGGATCTCGTCGGCCAGCTGCCAATCCCGTTCCGTGCGAGCGGTTTCCCGGCGTTGCAGTTCGGCACGCACCAGCACGTCGACCGCCGCCAGTGCCGCCGAGGTCTCGTCGCGCGATTCCCACCGTTCGTCGAGCGGGTCGCAGCCCAGCACGTTCATCATGGCGCGGATGGCGCCGGCGGATGCCAGCGCGCCGTCGTGATCGCCGGCGTCGAGGGCCCGGTTGCCCTCCGCGCGGGCCCGGTGTACCTCGGCCAGCGCGATCGGCACCGAGAGGTCGTCGTCGAGCGCGGCGGCGAACCGGGGCGTCCAGGTGCCGACGGCCACCGCACCGGCCCGACTGCGCACCCGGTGCAGGAAGTCCTCGATGCCGACGTAGGCGTTGACGGCGTCGTGCAGGGCGGTCTCGGAGAACTCCAGCATCGAGCGGTAGTGCGCACTGCCCAGGTAGTAGCGCAGTTCGGCGGGCCGAACCCGTTGCAGCACCGCCGACATCGACAACACGTTGCCCAGCGACTTGCTCATCTTCTCGCCACCGAGGGTGACCCAGCCGTTGTGCAGCCAGTAGTTGGCGAATCCGTCACCGGCGGCACGACTCTGAGCGATCTCGTTCTCGTGGTGCGGGAAAACGAGATCCATTCCACCGCAATGGATATCGAATTCGGGGCCGAGGTAGGTCCGAGCCATCGCCGAGCACTCCAGGTGCCAGCCGGGGCGGCCCCGGCCCCACGGCGTCGGCCAGCTGGGCTCGCCGGGCTTGGCGCCCTTCCACAGCGTGAAGTCACGCGGATCGCGTTTACCGGTGGCCGCACCCTCGCCCTGGTGCACGTCGTCGATCTTGTGACCGGACAGCTGACCGTATTCGGGATAGCTGAGCACGTCGAAATACACGTCGCCGCCGCCGGGATAGGCGTGGCCCGAGTCGATCAGCCGCTCGATCAGCTCGATCATCTGGGTGATGTGGCCGGTGGCACGCGGTTCGACCGACGGCGGCAGCACGCCCAGCGCGTCGTAGGCGGCGGTGAACTCCCGCTCGTAGGTGGCGGCCCACTCCCACCAGGGCCGGCCGGCCGCGGCGGCCTTGGTGAGGATCTTGTCATCGATGTCGGTCACGTTGCGAACGAAGGCGACGTCGTAGCCCCGGGCGGTCAGCCATCGGCGCAGCACATCGAACGCCACCCCGCTGCGGACGTGGCCGATGTGCGGCGGCGCCTGAACGGTCGCGCCGCACAGGTAGATCGACACCTGACCGGGCCGCAGCGGGACAAAGTCACGCACGGCGCCGGTTGCCGTGTCGTGCAGTCGCAGGCTGGGGCCATCGGTCACGACGGGCCAGCTTACCGGGCCGGTGATGGGCGACCGGCGCGACCGTCTCTACCAGGTATTTCCCAGGAATCGATACTCACGACCGCATCGGTGGACAGGTGGGTACGGGTGGCATATATTGCGGCAGTGAGTAAACGTCTGGTGGCAGTCTCCGGTGCGCTCCTGGCTGCGGCCACAATCGCGGGTACAGGGTTGGCGTACGCCGATGAGCCGACGCTGGCCGCTGAGCAGCAGGCGGCTGAGCAGCAGGCAGCAGCCGAGCAGCAGGTAGCCGAGCAGCACGCCGAGCAGGCCACCACGGCGGGTGCCACGACCGCCGGCGCCGGCGGCATGGGCGCCTCCATCGGCAGCTCGATGGCGATGATGGGCCCGATGATGGCGATGTACGCGCCCATGATGCTCGCACCGATGCTGATGTCGGGTGTGACCAGTCTTGTCGGGGGAGCCCCGGCCACCGGCGCGGAGGCCGCTTCGGCCGCGGCTACGGATTTCGCCGGTTCGGCGGCGGCCACCGACGCCTGGGGCCTGGCGGCTCCGATCGCCAGTGACCTGGCCAATCTCGATCTGACCCTCGACCCTGACGTGTTGACGGGTGCGCTCACCGACACCGGTGCCATGCTGGGCGCCGACGTTGCCGACGCTACGGCCGATGCCGCCGGCCAGGCGGCCGCGGATCTGGCCGGCCAGACCGCGGCCGACACCGCGGGCGACCTTGCCGCCAGCCTGGGCGGCGAGCTGCCGGGAATCGCTGCCGAAACCGGCGTGAACGTCGGTGGCGAGATCGCCTGCGGCATCATCGGCGGCATCTTCGGCGTCTGCTGAGACCCGCCCGCGCGAACTAGCCCGGCACCACCAGCGCGGTGGCGACCGCCGCCAGCCCCTCACCGCGGCCGGTCAGCCCGAGCCCGTCGGTGGTGGTCGCCGACACCGATACCGGCGCCCCCAGCAGTTCGGACAGCAGTTGTTGCGCCTCGGCGCGGCGCGGCCCCACCTTCGGCCGGTTCCCGATGACCTGCACCGCGGCATTGCCGACCGTGAATCCGCTCTCGCCGAGCAACCCGCGCACATGGCCGAGCATCACGGCCCCCGTTACCCCCGCCCAGCGTGGCTCGTCGACGCCGAACACCGTGCCCAGGTCCCCCAACCCTGCCGCCGACAGCAGCGCGTCACACAGCGCGTGTACGGCCACATCGCCGTCGGAGTGGCCGGCGCAGCCGTCGGCGCCGGGAAAGAGCAACCCCAGCAGCCAGCAGGGCCGCCCTGGCTCGACGGGATGCACATCGGTGGCCACCCCGACGCGCGGCAGCGCGCTCACCGGTTCAGCACCGCCTCGGCGAGCACCGCGTCCAACGCGGTGGTGATCTTGAAGGCCAGCGGGTCGCCGTCGACGATCTGGACCTGGCCGCCGATGTGCTCGACCATCGAGGCGTCGTCGGTGAACTGGGTGCCCGCGCCGGCCTGCTGATAGGCGCGCAACAGCAGGTCCGCGGCGAACCCCTGCGGTGTCTGCACCGCCCGCAGGCCGGCCCGCTCCGGGGTCCCCAGCACCACCCCGTTGGCGTCGACCGCCTTGATGGTGTCGGGCACCGGCAACGCGGGAACCACCGCCCGTTGCCCGGCGTGCAGCGCCTCGACCACCCGGACCACCAGGTCCACCGGGGTCAACGGTCGTGCGGCATCGTGGACCAATACGAAGTCGGGATCGCCGGCGCTCGCCAGCGCCAGGCGAACCGAATCGACGCGGTTCTCACCGCCGGCGACAACCATGGCTTTACTGCCCAGGATCAGTTTGGCCTCGTCGGTGCGGTCCGGCGGTACCGCGACCACCACTTGATCGACGACGCCGGATTCCCGCAAGACCGCCACGGTGCGCTCGACCAGGGTCTGCCCGCCGAGCAGAAAGAACGCCTTGGGAATCCCGGCGCCGAGCCGAACACCCGAACCCGCGGCCGGAACCACGGCAACTGTGCTTGCCACCGATACTCCGGTGGTCAGGAGGCCGCGGCCAGCACCTCGTCGAGGATGGTCTCCGCCTTGGCGTCGTCGGTGTTCTCGGCCAGGGCCAGTTCACCGACCAGGATCTGGCGCGCCTTGGCCAGCATCCGCTTCTCCCCGGCGGACAGACCGCGCTCCTGGTCGCGACGCCACAGGTCGCGGACCACTTCGGCTACCTTGTGCACGTCGCCGGAGGCGAGTTTTTCCAGGTTGGCCTTGTAACGACGCGACCAGTTGGTCGGCTCCTCGGTGTGCGGGGCGCGCAGTACCTGGAAGACCTTGTCGAGGCCCTCCTGCCCGACCACGTCGCGCACGCCGACATATTCTGCATTTTCAGCGGGAACTCGAACGGTGAGGTCGCCCTGCGCCACCTTCAGGACCAGATAGTCCTTCTGCTCGCCTTTGATGGTCCGGGTTTCAATCGCCTCGATTAACGCTGCACCGTGGTGTGGATATACGACGGTGTCTCCGACCTTAAAGATCATCTGATTTGAGCCCCTTTCGCTACCCCATGCTAACACGTCGCTCAGCCACCGGACGAACAACGGTGCAGGTCAGGGGCATCGCAGCCCCGGGCGGGGGCTTGACAGCAAGGTCAAACCATGCATGACGTGGGCCACGATGGGCCGGTTCGGGGCGCTCGATCACGCCCCGGGGCACCCGCTCAAGCGAGCCCCAACCCTGAACTACCGCCGCTGTAAGCGTGCTACTACAGTGCATAGTCACAAACCGCCGCGCCGAGCAGGAGGCCTCAAGTGAACCGGTTCAACAGGGTCGTCACCGCGTTGGCCGTCGCCGCGGCACTCGCCGGTTGCGGTACCGGCCAGATCTCCCAGTCCGCCGACCAGGCGCCCGCGGTCAACGGCACCTCGGCGACCGTCGGGGATCTGGCACTGCGTGACGTGCGCATCCAGGCGGTGCAGGACGGTGACGCGCTCGAGGCCGGCCAGACGGTCGATTTGCTGTTCGTCGCCACCAACCAGTCGACGGACACCGGCGAGGAGCTCACCGGGATCAGCAGCTCGATCGGCAAGGTGTCGGTGGTCGGCGGCAGGTCGGTGCCCGCCGGCGGCGTCCTGGTGGTCAGCGCCCCGGCCGGCCCGGACCTGCCCACGGCGCCCGCCTCCAAGGCGCTGTCCGAGGTCAGCAACGCCAGCACCGCAGCGGCCACGGTGACGCTGGACAAGGCGATCTCCAACGGGCTGACCTACGACTTCACGTTCGACTTCAAAAACGCGGGCCCCGTCCGCATCGCCGTGCCGATCTCGGCCGGCGTACTTTCGCACCACTGACCGACCGCGTCGCCGGCGCTCGCTGTCGGACCCAGCGGATACCGTCAGCGGGTGGCCAGAACCTCCAAGGCGCGTTCGCTGTATCGCTGTTCAGAGTGCGGGAACACCTGCGCGAAATGGCTGGGGCGTTGCCCCGAGTGCGGTAGTTGGGGCGGCATCGACCCGGTGGCGGAGTCGACGGCGCCGCCGAACGGCCTGCGGCCGGCCGCACCGGCCCGGCCCGCGGTCCCGATCAGCTCCATCGCGCCCGGTAGCGCGCGTCACCAGCAGACCGGTGTGGCCGAACTCGACCGGGTGCTCGGCGGCGGGGTGGTCTCCGGCTCGGTCTCGTTGCTCGCCGGCGACCCCGGCGTGGGCAAGTCCACGCTGCTGCTCGAGGTCGTCCACCGTTGGGCGCTCGCGGGGCGGCGGGCACTGTACGTCTCCGGAGAAGAGTCCGGCGGGCAGATCCGGTTGCGTGCCGAGCGCACCGGCTGCAGCCACGACGAGATCTACCTGGCCGCCGAGTCGGACCTGCAGACTGTGTTGGGCCACATCGAGGCCGTGCGGCCGACGCTGGTGGTGGTCGATTCGGTGCAGACCATCGCCGCCGCCGACACCGACGGGGTGGCCGGCGGGGTCACCCAGGTGCGTGCTGTCACGGCCGCGCTGACCGCGGCCGCCAAGGCCGGCGACGTGGCGCTGATCCTGGTCGGTCATGTCACCAAGGACGGTGCGATCGCCGGCCCGCGTTCGCTGGAACACCTCGTCGACGTGGTGCTGCATTTCGACGGCGACCGAAACTCGGTGCTGCGGATGGTGCGGGCCGTGAAGAACCGCTTCGGGGCCACCGACGAGGTGGGCTGTTTTCTGCTGCGCGACAGCGGCATCGAAGGGGTCGCCGACCCGTCCGGGCTGTTCCTGGAACAGCGCAGCGAACCGGTGCCCGGCACCGCGATCACCGTCGCGCTGGACGGCAAGCGACCGTTGATCGGCGAGGTGCAGGCGCTGCTGGCGAACCCGGCCGGCGGATCGCCGCGCCGGGCGGTCAGCGGCATCGACCACGCGCGCGCCGCCATGATCACCGCGGTGCTCGACAAGCACGCCAAGCTGCCGGTCGGGGCCGCCGACATCTACCTGTCCACGGTGGGCGGTATGCGATTGACCGACCCGTCCACGGATCTGGCCGTCGCCATCGCGCTGGCATCGGCCTACGCGGACCTGCCGCTGCCGGCGACCACGGTGGTGGTCGGTGAGGTGGGATTGGCCGGCGACCTGCGCCCGATCAGCGGGATGGACCGCCGGCTGGCCGAGGCGGCCCGGCTGGGGTTCACCACCGCGCTGACACCTCCCGGCGCCCCGGCCACCGTGGGCGGGCTGCACACGGTTTCGGCCGCCAATATCGTTGCGGCGCTTCACCACCTGGTCGACATCGCCGACCATGGCGCGGGTCTGCGCCCGCCGCCTCGGTTGCTGGATCGATCCTGACGCCCCGGCGGCGCCTTAGTTGCCCGGCGGCGCTTCCGGCATCGGAAGGTGGTCGATCGGCGGCGGCGGGGCATCCGGCGCGGGCTCAGTCAGCATGAACGGCACCGTCGCGGACCGCAGATTGCCCAGTTGAACCACCAGGTTGTAGGTGCCCGGGCCGATCGGCTGTCGCGGCAGTGGACATTGCGGCGCTGAACCCATTCCGGTCCAGGTCACCGTGGTCGTCACCTGCTCGCCGGGATCGAAGGTCTTCACCAGGGTCTCGTTCGACGGCGCGCAGTCCAGGTTCGACCACAGCCGCTGGTTGTCCAGCGAGTAGACGTAGGCGGCCAACACCGCTGCCCCCACGTCCCGCTTGCAGGCGACCAGGCCGATGTTGGTGACCACCATGGTGAACTGCGGCTGCTCACCCACCGTGTACTGCGGTCCGGTGATGCCCTTGACCGCCAGCGTCGAGTCGGGGCAGTCGTCGCCCTCCTTGAGCACCGGCGGCGGGATCACCGCCGCGGTCGGGGTCGGGGCCGGCGGGGGAGCCTCCTCGGCGGGCGGCACGACGGGCGTCTTGGCCTCTTCGGCCGGCGCGCCCGGCGGCTTGGCTTGCTGCGTGGCAGTCGTCTTCTTCCCGTCGGCGTTCTCGGCGCCCGCACTGCTGTTCACGACAGCGAAGATGATGGCCGCCACCACCGCGATCACCGCGACCGCGATGCCCAGCGCCAGTCCCCGGCGTCGCCAGTAGATCTGCGAAGGCAGCGGGCCCTGCGGTTCCAAATCGAGCACGTTCTCACGGTAGGACGTGCTCAGGCAGAGTTGTCCGACCCTTCTCGGCGTGTCGTTGCCGCATTGTGACCTCGCCCGAGTATTCGGGCCCGCCGGTTGCCCGGCCGACCAAGATACCCCGGGGACAGCTACGACTCTTCGCCGATGTCGCCGAGGTGGTCGCGCGCCTGCACCCGCCCGTCGGCCAGGTGGTAGGTGGCGCCCACGATCGCCAGCGTCCCGGCCTCGACCTGCTCGGCGATGACGGTCGACCGGGTCGCTAGTTGCCGCACGGTCTCGTTGACGTGGAAGGTCTCAAACTCATCGATGCTGCGCAGGCCTTCGCGCCGGCCGACCAGGATCGACGAGGCCACCCGTTCGGCGATATCACGCAGGTAGCCGCCTGGTACGGCACCGTCGTCGAGAGCGGCCAGCGCGGCCTTGACCGCCCCGCAGCTGTCGTGACCGAGCACCACAATCAGCGGCACGTCGAGCACCGCCACCCCGAACTCGATCGAACCCAGCACCGCTGCATCGATGACATGGCCGGCGGTGCGGACCACGAACATGTCGCCCAGGCCCTGATCGAAGATGATTTCGGCGGCCACCCGGCTGTCACCGCAGCCGAACACCACCGCGGTCGGCTTCTGGCCGCCCGCCAGCGCCGCGCGCCGCGCGACGTCCTGGCTGGGATGGAGGGGTTCGCCGGCGACGAAGCGCTCGTTACCCTCCTTGAGTGCCTTCCATGCGGATATCGGGTTGGTGTTGGGCATATCCGACATTGTGCACGGCGGACCGATGACCGTCGACGCCGGTGACCTACTCGGCTGGTTCGATTCCGCCGAACGGGATCTGCCGTGGCGGGCGGTCGGTGTGTCACCGTGGCAGATCCTGGTCAGCGAGTTCATGCTGCAGCAGACCCCGGTCGCGCGGGTGCTGCCGATCTGGACGGACTGGGTGGCGCGTTGGCCCACACCGTCGGCGACAGCCGCCGCCACCCCCGCGGACGTGTTGCGGGCCTGGGGAAAGCTGGGCTATCCGCGCCGGGCCAAGCGACTTCACGAATGCGCGGTCACGATCGCCCGGGACTTCGCCGACGTGGTCCCCGACGACGTCGAGACCCTGGAGCAACTGCCCGGGATCGGCAGCTACACCGCGCGAGCGGTGGCCTGCTTCGCCTATCGCAAACCGGTCCCGGTGGTGGACACCAACGTGCGCCGGGTGGTGGCCCGGGCCGTGCACGGACGTGCCGATGCGGCGGGCCCGTCGGCGAAGCGCGACCACGCCGACGTCGCCGCATTGCTGCCCGATGCCGCTCGGGCAGCCCGGTTCTCGGCGGCCCTGATGGAACTCGGGGCGCTGGTGTGCACGGCCCGCACCCCGCGCTGCGACAGCTGTCCGCTGCGCGAGCACTGCCGCTGGCGGCTGGCCGGCTCACCGTCAGCCGACGGCCCCAGGCGGCCCGCCCAACGTTATGCCGGCACTGATCGGCAGGTGCGTGGGCGCCTACTGGATGTGTTGCGGGACAACGAATTCTCGGTCACACGGGCCGACCTCGACGTGGCGTGGCCGGTGGATGAGGTGCAGCGCGAACGCGCACTGGCCTCACTGCTGGACGACGGCCTGGTGGAACAGCTCGCCGACGGCCGCTTCGCGCTGCCCGGTCAGGACAGAAACGACTCGACGGCCTCGCGGTAGGTCTGCGGCGCCTCGTCATGCACCAGGTGGCCGGCGTCCGGGACGTGCAGATAGCTGCTCTGGGACGCGATTCGGTGCATTTCGCGCATCTGGCCGGCGGGTGTCACCGAGTTGCCTGCTTCGATCAACAACGTCGCGCAGCGCACCTGCCGCCACTGCTCCCAGTAGTCGCGGGTGCCCCACTCGGCGGCGATCTGCACCCACCGCTCGGGACGGCCGTGCAGCCGCCAGCCGGTCTCGGTGCGGTCGAACGCCTCCAGGAAATACCGCCCGGCGATGTCACCGAACTCCTCGATCACCTGCTCGGCACGGGTGTATTCGACCGGCAGGGCATGAACCCAGGGCTCCCACGGGCCGGTGGTGCGGCCCCGGAAGTCCGGCGCCATGTCCTCCACCACCAGTGCGGAGATCAGCTCGGGCCGACTGGCCGCCAGGCACCAGGCGTGCAACGCCCCCATCGAGTGGCCGACCAGGCGGACCGGGCGAGGCAGCTGCTCGACCGCGGCGGCGAGGTCGGCAACGAACCGTTCGGTGGCGATCGGGTGCGGGTCGGCGACGTCGCGGCCGCGATGCCACGGCGCGTCGTAGGTGTAGACCGCCCCCAGCCGGCTGAGCCAGGGCAGTTGCCGCGGCCAGGTGCTGCCGCGGCCCATCAGGCCGTGCACCAGGACCAGCGGTGCGCCGTGTCCGCCGCGATAGGTCAGCAGCTCGCTCCAGGCGGTGTCCACCCGGGGCACGGTAGCCTAGGCCACATGTCCGTGGTCAAAATCAATGCAATCGAGGTGCCCGCCGACGCCGGCCCCGAGCTGGAGAACCGGTTCGCCCACCGTGCGCACGCGGTGGAGAACCAGCCCGGTTTTCTCGGCTTCCAACTGCTGCGGCCGGTCAAAGGGGAGGACCGCTACTTCGTGGTGACGCACTGGGAGTCCGACGAAGCCTTCCAGGCGTGGGCTCAGGGCCCCGCCGTCGAAGCACACGCCGGACAGCGGGCCAAGCCGGTGGCGACCGGTGCGTCGTTGCTGGAGTTCGAGGTCGTGCTGGACGTGGCCGGAACCGCCCCCCAGGCCTAGCTCGGTGCGGCGCCGACTGGCGGCATGCACGACCGCCGTGGCCTTGGCGGGCCTGGCCGCCGCGTCGGCCGCCGGCTGTGCCCCCTCGCCTGCATCGCCGGCCGACACCGGCGAGGCGGCGATCTCCACCAAGACCCCGCCGGGTCTGCGCGCCAAGCAGACCATGGACATGCTCAACTCCGACTGGCCGATCGGCCCGGTCGGGGTGGCCACCCTGGCCGCACCGGACAAGGTCGATCAGGTGGTCACCACCATGGAGTCGTTGTGGTGGGACCGGCCGTTTCAGCTGGACAGCGTCGACATCAGCGCCGGCGCGGCCACCCTGCACCTGACCACCTCCTACGGTGCCCACCAGGACATCAGGATCCGCACCGACGACAACGGGATGGTGGACCTGTTCAAACCGACTACCGAGGCACCGACGATCCGCTCCTGGCGTGACCTCGACGCGGTGTTGAGCCGGACCGGCGCGCGCTACTCCTATCAGGCGTCGCGCATCGAGGACGGCACGTGCAAGCCGGTGGCCGGCACCAATGCCCGACAGTCGCTGCCGCTGGCGTCGATCTTCAAGCTGTATGTGCTGTTGGCGGTGGCCAACGAGGTAAAGGCCGGCCGGGTGTCCTGGGACGATCCGCTGACCATCACCGGTCGGGCCAAGGTGGTCGGCTCGTCGGGACTGGAGGAACTACCCGAGGGCGCCCACGTGTCGGTGCGCAAGGCCGCCGAGAAGATGATCGCCACCAGCGACAACATGGCGACCGACCTGCTGATCGACCATGTGGGAACCCATGCCGTCGAGCGGGCACTGGTCACGGCCGGCCACCACGACCCGGCCAGCATGACGCCGTTTCCCACCATGTACGAGTTGTTCTCGGTGGGCTGGGGAAAGCCCGACCTGCGCGAGCAGTGGCAGCACGGCTCCCCGCAAGAGCGGGCAAAGCTACTGCAGCAGGCCAACTCCCGCCCGTACGAGCCGGATCCGGTCCGCGCACACGTTCCGGCGTCGGCCTACGGCGCGGAGTGGTACGGCAGCGCAGAGGACATCTGCCGAGTGCACGTGGCGCTGCAGGCCGGTGCGGTGGGCAAGGCCGCTCCGGTCCACGAGATCCTGTCCGCGGTCCGCGGCATCGACCTGCCCCGCGCCGACTGGCCCTACATCGGCGCCAAAGCCGGCGGCCTGCCCGGCGACCTGACCTTCAGCTGGTACGCCGTCGACCGCGGCGGCCAACCGTGGGTCGTCAGCTTCCAGCTCAACTGGCCGCGTGATCACGGCAAGAGCGTCGGCAGCTGGATGCTGCAGGTCGCCAAGCAGGCGTTCGGACTGCTGCCGGTAGCGCGCTAGACCGCGAAAGGGAATCCGGCGACGCAACCCGCCGGGTCAGCGTCGCCAGATTCCCACTCGCGCTATGAACTAGTCCGCGGTGGGCGCGCCGGCCTTGGCCAGATCGGACTCCTCCGCCGCCGGCTTCTGGCTGCCGACGAAGGTGAACACCGCGTCCTCCTGCGGGCCCTCGCCGTCCCAATTGTCGACGTCGACGGTCACCAGCTGGCCGGGGCCGAGCTCCTCGAACAGGATCTTCTCGGAGAGCTGGTCCTCGATCTCGCGCTGGATGGTGCGCCGCAGCGGACGCGCCCCCAACACCGGGTCGAAGCCGCGCTTGGCCAGCAGCGACTTGGCCTTGTCGGACAGCGCGATGTCCATGTCCTTGGCCTTGAGCTGCTTGGCCACCCGGCCGATCATCAGATCCACCATCTGGATGATCTCTTCCTTGGACAGCTGGTGGAAGACGATGATGTCGTCGATGCGGTTGAGGAACTCCGGGCGGAAGTGCTTCTTGAGCTCGTCGTTGACCTTGAGCTTCATCCGCTCGTAGTTGTTCTCCCCGCCGCCCTGGGTGAAGCCCAGTCCGACCGCCTTGGAGATGTCGGAAGTGCCCAGGTTGGAGGTGAAGATCAGCACGCAGTTCTTGAAGTCCACCGTGCGACCCTGACCGTCGGTGAGCCGACCGTCCTCGAGGACCTGCAACAGCGAGTTGTAGATCTCCTGGTGCGCCTTCTCGATCTCGTCGAACAGCACCACCGAGAACGGCTTGCGCCGCACCTTCTCGGTCAGCTGGCCGCCCTCCTCGTAGCCGACGTAGCCCGGAGGGGCCCCGAACAGCCTAGAGGCGGTGAAGCGGTCGTGGAACTCGCCCATGTCGATCTGGATGAGCGCATCGTCGTCGCCGAACAGGAACTCCGCCAGCGCCTTGGACAGCTCGGTCTTACCGACACCGGAGGGACCGGCGAAGATGAACGAGCCGGACGGCCGCTTGGGGTCTTTCAACCCGGCACGGGTACGGCGGATCGCCTTCGAGACGGCGTTGACGGCATCCTTCTGCCCGATGATCCGCTTGTGCAGCTCGTCTTCCATCCGCAGCAGGCGGGTGGTCTCGGCCTCGGTCAGCTTGAACACCGGGATGCCGGTCCAGTTGCCCAGCACCTCGGCGATCTGCTCGTCATCGACTTCGGCCACGACGTCGAGATCCCCGGCGCGCCACTGCTTCTCACGCTCTGCACGCTGGGCGACCAGTTGCTTCTCGCGGTCGCGGAGGCTGGCGGCCTTCTCGAAGTCCTGCGCGTCGATCGCGGACTCCTTCTCGCGGCGCGCGTCGGCGATCTTCTCGTCGAACTCGCGCAGGTCCGGCGGCGCGGTCATCCGGCGGATCCGCATCCGTGCACCGGCCTCGTCGATCAGGTCGATCGCCTTGTCCGGCAGGAACCGGTCGTTGATGTAGCGGTCGGCCAGGGTGGCCGCGGCCACGATCGCCGAGTCGCTGATCGAGACCCGGTGGTGGGCCTCGTAGCGGTCCCGCAGGCCCTTGAGGATCTCGATGGTGTGCTCCACGGTGGGCTCACCGACCTGCACCGGCTGGAACCGGCGCTCCAGCGCGGCGTCCTTCTCGATGTACTTGCGGTATTCGTCGAGGGTGGTGGCGCCGATCGTCTGCAGCTCGCCGCGCGCCAGCTTGGGCTTAAGGATCGAGGCCGCGTCGATCGCGCCCTCGGCCGCGCCGGCGCCCACCAGGGTGTGCAGCTCGTCGATGAACAAGATGATGTCGCCGCGGGTGTTGATCTCCTTGAGGACCTTCTTCAGCCGCTCCTCGAAGTCACCGCGGTAGCGGCTGCCGGCGACCAGCGAACCCAGGTCCAGGGTGTAGAGCTGCTTGTCCTTCAGCGTCTCGGGGACCTCGCCGGCCACGATCGCCTGCGCCAGCCCCTCCACCACGGCCGTCTTGCCGACGCCGGGCTCACCGATCAGCACCGGGTTGTTTTTGGTGCGCCGGGAAAGCACCTGCATGACCCGCTCGATTTCCTTCTCCCGGCCGATCACCGGGTCGAGCTTGCCCTCCATGGCCGCGGCGGTCAGGTTGCGGCCGAACTGGTCGAGCACCAGCGAGGTGGACGGCGAGCCGGACTCTCCGCCCCGGCCGCCGGTGCCGGCCTCGGCGGTCTCCTTGCCCTGGTAGCCGCTCAGCAGCTGGATGACCTGCTGGCGCACCCGGGTCAGGTCGGCGCCCAACTTGACCAGCACCTGTGCCGCGACGCCCTCGCCCTCACGGATCAGGCCGAGCAGGATGTGCTCGGTGCCGATGTAGTTGTGGCCGAGCTGCAACGCCTCACGCAGACTCAGCTCGAGCACCTTCTTGGCACGCGGGGTGAACGGGATGTGCCCGGACGGCGCCTGCTGGCCCTGGCCGATGATCTCCTCGACCTGGCTGCGCACCCCCTCCAGGGAGATGCCCAGCGACTCCAGCGACTTGGCGGCCACGCCCTCGCCCTCGTGGATCAACCCGAGCAGGATGTGCTCGGTCCCGATGTAGTTGTGGTTGAGCATCCGCGCCTCTTCCTGCGCGAGGACGACAACCCTGCGGGCCCGGTCGGTAAATCTTTCGAACATCGGTGTTTACCTGCTCTCCCTCACCATCGGTACTTGGTCGGCCTCGGCTCGGCCGCGCGCACCTGTCGTCCACTGTAGTGGGCGGCCGAGCGCGCTGGGACCTACCGTGCAATGCGTACCGATATCGACTACCTGCGGGTGGCAGACCCCGAAAGGCCTGGCACCTGATGCAAGGGAGCAACGGCGCGACCCCCGAATGCGTTCCGCCGGGTCACCGGGTTCGCCAGCAGCGAAAACCGAAACTATGCGGCGGTTCCAGCTTCGCTAAACCGCCGGGGCCGGTGGCAACTCTAAGTGGCGGCGTGAAATGCGTCGATGATGTCGGCCGGGATACGGCCGCGGGTCGACACGTTGTGGCCGTTGCGGCGAGCCCATTCGCGGATCGCGGCGCTTTGTTCCCGGTCGATCGCCCCGCGGCGGGCGCCACCGGCCCGTCCCCGCCGCCGGCCGCCGACCCGACGGCCCGCGTCCGCCCACTTCTTCAAGTCGGAGCGCAGTTTCGTGGCATTCTTGGTTGAAAGATCGATCTCATAGGTCACCCCGTCCAGCCCGAATTCGACTGTTTCGTCGGCGGCACCCTCACCATCGAAATCATCGATCAAGGTGACGGTCACTTTTTTCGCCATCGGTACCCCTAAGTTAGCTTTCCTGCGCGCAAACTGTGCGCAAAGCCGTATTCGACCTCGCGGACCAATGTGCCATAAAAATACGCCTGCTTCAACACAACAGCCGTCGTCAGGAGTTCAGTTGCCGTGGCGCCGAACAATCGGGAACAAAACGGTGTCCCTAATTGACAGGCCCGTCAAGACCATCAGCAGGCGATCGATGCCCATTCCGGTGCCGGTGCAGGGTGGCATCGCGTGTTCCATCGCTACCAGGAAGTCTTCGTCCAGTGCCATCGCCTCGTCGTCGCCGGCCGCCGCGGCGCGCGCCTGATCCTCAAAACGCGCGCGCTGCACCACCGGGTCGATGAGTTCGGAGTAGCCGGTGGCCAGTTCGACCCCGCGCATGTAGAGATCCCACTTCTCGGTGACCCCGTCGATACTGCGGTGTTGCCGCGTCAGCGGAGTCGTCTCAACCGGGAAGTCCCGCACGAACGTGGGCGCACTCAGGGCATTACCCACAGCATGTTCCCACAGTTCCTCGACCAGCTTGCCGTGTCCGTAGCCGCGGTCGGTGGGAATCTCCACACCGAGCCGGTCGGCCACCGCCCACAGCCGATCCGCAGAGGTCGCCGGGGTGATTTCCTCGCCGATCGCGTGCGACAGTGACGGGTACATCTCCACCGTCGCCCATTCGCCGTCAATGTCGTAGGTGCTGCCGTCGGGCAGTGGTAGTCGGCGGGTCCCGATCACCTCGTCGGCGACCTCTTGAATAATCTCCCGCGTGGCCACGGCCGAGTCATCGTAGGTGCCATAGGCCTGGTAGGTCTCCAGCATCGAGAATTCGGGCGAATGCGTAGAATCGGCGCCTTCGTTTCGGAACACCCGATTGAGTTCGAAGACCCGCTCGAAGCCACCGACAACACAGCGTTTCAGGAAAAGCTCAGGAGCGATTCGCAGGTAGAGGTCGACATCGAGTGCGTTCGAATGTGTGACGAACGGTCGGGCCGCCGCCCCACCGGCCAATGTCTGCAACATCGGCGTTTCGACTTCGAGGAATCCGCGACGTTCCAAGGCGGAGCGAATGGCTCGAATCACCAGGATCCGCTGGCGAGCCACGATCCGCGCCTCCGGCCGGACGATCAGGTCGACGTAGCGCTGCCGGACCCGCGACTCCTCGCTCATCTCCTTGTGCGCGACCGGCAACGGCCGCAGCGATTTCGACGCCATCTGCCACGAGTCGGCCAACACCGACAGCTCGCCGCGGCGGGAGCTGATCACCTCGCCGTGCACGTGGACGATGTCGCCCAGGTCGACATCGGCCTTCCACGACTCCAACGGCTGTTCGCCGACGCTGGCCAGGCTGATCATCACCTGCAACTGGGTACCGTCGCCCTCCTGCAGGGTTGCGAAACACAGCTTTCCGGAGTTGCGGGCGAACACCACCCGACCGGCCACGCCGACAACGTCGCCGGTTTCGGTGTCGGCGGCGAGGTCGGGGTAGGCGGCCCGGATCTGGGCGAGCGTGTGGGTGCGGTCCACCGCCACCGGATAGGGATCGCGGCCCTGGGCCAGCAACCGCGCCCGCTTGTCGCGGCGAATGCGGAACTGCTCGGGAAGGTCAGGGTCCTCGGGGTGCGACAGCTCTGGGGTGTCGGGGGTATCGGCGGAGCTCACGACGTGCCAGCTTAATCAACCGGCGGGCGCTCAGCGCGCCGGCCGCAGCCTGCCCCGCTGACTGTCCCGGTTGCGCTCGAACACCAAGCGCAAACCGTCCAGGGTGAGATTGGCGTCGTAGTGGTCGACCGTCTCCAGATCGGCGAGCAACTCACGCGCGGTGTGCCCGGTGGCCACCACGGTGGCGTCGGCCAAGCCCGGCGTATCGTCGCGGACCCGGCGAACCAGCCCGTCGACCAGTCCGGCGAAGCCGAACACGGCGCCGGCCTGCATGCATTCGACGGTGTTCTTGCCGATCACCGAGCGCGGCCGGGTGAGCTCGACCCGACGCAACCCCGCAGAGCGGGCCGCAGCGGCATCCGAGGAGATCTGAACACCAGGGGCTATCGCGCCGCCCAGGAATTCGCCCTTGGCCGACACCACGTCGACGCAGATCGACGAACCGAAGTCGACGACGATCGCCGCCTTGTTGAACTTGTGAAAAGCAGCGAGGCAGTTGACGATTCGGTCGGCGCCGACTTCCTTGGGATTGTCGACCAGCAGCGGGATCCCGGTACGCACTCCCGGTTCGATCAGCACCGACGGCACCGAGGGCCAGTATTGATCGAGCATCACTCGCACTTCGTGCAGCACCGACGGCACGGTGGACAGCGCCGCAGCCCCGGTGAGCTGTTCGCCGTCGTCACCGATCAGTCCGTCCAGGGTCAGCGCCAGCTCGTCGGCGGTGATCTCCGCCTCGGTGCGGATTCGCCACTGCTGCACGACGTTTGCATGCTCACCCGAACCGGCCAGCAGGCCGATCACGGTGTGGGTGTTTCGGACGTCGATCGCCAGCAGCACAGCTACCCCACGCTTCTCGGTGAGAGCAGGTCGGCCACGTCGTCGGGCACGAAGGCGGGGTCGTCACCCAGATCCACCTGCTTGTTGTCGGAGTCGACGAACACGATCCGCGGCCGATACCGGCGGGCCTCGGCGTCCTCCATGGTGCCGTAGGCGATCAGGATCACCAGATCACCCGGATGCACCAGATGCGCTGCGGCACCATTGATTCCGATGACGCCTGTCCCCCGCTCGCCGGTGATGGCGTAGGTGACCAGTCGAGCGCCGTTGTCGATGTCGACGATCGTCACCTGCTCGCCCTCGAGCAGGTCGGCGGCGTCCATCAGGTCGGCATCGATGGTCACCGATCCGACGTAGTGCAGGTCGGCGTGGGTCACCGTGGCGCGGTGAATCTTCGACTTGAGCATCGTCCGAAACATCAATTCCTCCGGTTTTGTGCGGCGGGATATCCATCCGAACCGACCGACGTGTCGTCGGCGGGAAATCCGAGTGTTATGGCGGCGTTGTCGATCAATCGGGTCGCTCCGAGCCGGGCGGCGATCAGCAGCCGTGCCTGCCCTTCGGCCGGCGCGGGCCCGAGGTCGACGCCGCGCACCTGCAGGTAGTCGACATCGACCGCCGGAACCGCGGAGAGCACCGCGCCGGCGGCGTCGAGAGCCGCGGTCGCCCCGGCCGATGCGGCGCGCTCACCGGCGGCCAGCGCCGCCGACAACGCCGCCGCGGCCTCGCGCTGCGCCGGGTCGAGGTAGCGGTTGCGCGACGACAGCGCCAGGCCGTCTGGCTCACGCACCGTCGGCACCCCCACCACGGTCACGTCGAGATCGAGGTCCGCGACCATCTGGCGCACCAGCACCAGCTGCTGATAATCCTTTTCGCCGAAGAACGCCCGGTCGGGCCGCACGATCGACAGTAATTTGGCGACCACGGTGAGCATTCCGGCGAAATGCGTCGGGCGCGCGGCGCCCTCGAGCTCGGATCCCAGCGGGCCCGGGTGCACGGCGGTGCGCGGCCCGTCGGGATACATCGCGGCGGCGGTCGGGGCGAAGACCAGCTCGACACCCGCAGCGCGCAACAGGGCCAGGTCGTCGTCCAGGGTCCGCGGATAGGCCTCGAGATCCTCGCCGGCGCCGAACTGCAGTGGGTTGACGAAGATCGACACCACCACAACGGCGCCCGGCACCTTGCGGGCGGCACGCACCAACGCCAGGTGGCCGTCGTGCAGCGCGCCCATGGTCGGCACCAGCATCACCCGACGGCCGGTCGAGCGCAGCGCCCGGGTGACGCGGGCGATCTCGTCCGGCCGGGCGTAGACGTTGAGCTCACCGGCGGCGAAGGTGGGCTGCGCGCCCCGGGCAGCGTTGGGGATCACCGGGCCAGCACCGCCAGCACGTCCTCGGCGGCGCCGGCGCGGCGCGCGGTGCGCAGCGCGTTGCTGCGGTAGGCCTCGGCCAGCTCCGGGTCCACGCCGGTCAGCGCCTCGAGGTGGCGGGCCAAGGTGGCCGCGTCGCCACGGGCCACCGGCCCGGTCAGCGCGGCCCGGCCGTCTCGCAGGGTGTTGGCCAGCGCAGCCCGCACCAACGGCCCCAGCACCCGTTCGGCAACGCCGTCGGGGTCGGGTACCTCGGTGGCGCCCAACCGGCCGGGCAGCGCCGCCCGCAGCGCCGCCAGCGCGTCGTCGATCACGGTGACGACGTGGTTGCCGCCGTGACAGAGCGCGGCGTGATAGAGCGTGCGGACGGTTTCGTCGACCCGGAACGGCTCGGCGCCGATCTCCAGCGTCAGCGACTCGCCGATGGCATAGCCGATCTCGTCGGCGGCGGTGATGCCGAAACAGCTGTCGGTCAGCCGGTCGATGTCCTCGTCGGCGCCGGTGAACGTCATCGCGGGGTGGATCGCCAACGGCAAACAGCCCTGCTCGGTCAGCGGCGCCAGCACGCCGATCCCGGTGGCACCGGAGGTGTGCACGACGATCGTGCCGGCGCGTACCGCACCGGTGGCGGCGAGGCCGGACACGATGCCGGCCAGTTCGGTGTCGGGCACCGCCAGCAGCAGCAATTCGGCATCACCGGCGACATCGTGGGCCGGACGCACCAAGGTGTCGGGCAGCCGCCGGGCAGCGCGCTGCCGCGACGCCTCGGAGATGGCGCTGCACGCCACCACGACGTGGTCGGCGCGCTCCAACGCGATACCCAACGCGGTGCCGACCCGGCCTGCCGAGATGACTCCCACCTTGAGTCGGGCGGGCCGCAGTCCGTCGAACTGCACCATGCAGACGACCTCACAGGTTCTCTTGGTTCGTTCCAGTCCCGCGTTGCGGGTACCGGACGGTCGGGCAGAGTCTATCCCGATCGGCCCTGGCCCGGAGAGTGACGTTGGTCGCAGCCGCGGCCGCTATTCCTCGCGGCGGCGACGCCGGCGCCCCTCGGTCGGCGTTGCCTGCAGCCGGGCCAGCAGCTCGGCGACCGACTGCCCGCCGGTGTTCGGGGCGGCCTCGGTTCCCGGCTCAGCGCCGGTGGAATGCCGTGCCGAGCGACCCGGGGCGCTCCCGGGCGCCGACTCCGGCTGGGCATGGCTGCCGACCGGCTCCGCCGAGTGCCGGGAGCGCGCCCGCCGACGCCCCTCCCCGTCGTGGCGGGCCCGCTCGGCGCCGTTGACCGGGCCGTCTGCCAGTGTGCCCGGCCCCGCGTGACGGCCGTGCCGCGACGGCGCTTCGGCGCTGCGTTCGGGTGCGGCCGCCACCGCGTCTTCGCCGGCATGCCGGGGGTCGGCGGCGCCGTGCCGGCCGGAGTCCGCGGCAGTGGGAGGAGTCTCGGCGGACCAGTTGCTGCCCGGCGAGCCCGGGGGCAGCCACTCGCCCTCGGCGCCAACCGGTTTCCACGCCGGTTCTGAAGCCGGTGGCGAAGCCGGCGGTCCCGCCACCCAGGGCGGCGGCGGTGGCGCGGCCGGAGGTGGCGTCGGCGGCGGGGCGGGCTCGCGACGGGACTCGGCTTCCCTGCGGGGCTCGGGCGGGACGAACGGCTGCGGGGGCTGCGCCCAACGGCCAGCGGGCTGCTGGACCTCCTCCGCGGGGTGACGCGGGACCGCCTCCTCCGCGGCTCGACGGGCGCCGCCATCCTCCGCGGCTCGGCGCGGCGTCTCGTCGGCGGCCCGGCGATGCGAACCGCGGTAGGTCGGCTCGGCAGGCGGCGGCTGCGAGGTCTGCGACGGCTGATATGTCTGATGCGCCGCCGGCGTGGGGATTCCACCGGTCGGGATCCCCACCTCCGGAACGTCGATGATCGGGCTCTCGGTGGTTTGGGTGACCGGATCCTCGGGGTAGTAGGCCGCAGCGGCCGGAGTGGCGCGCGCGCCGTCGGACTCCCCACCCGAGCGGGCCCAGTCGCTGTAGGCACGAATAGTCGTGCGCGCAGAGGAATCAGTCTCCAGCGCCGGCCGGTGACTCAGGTCGGAGTCGAAGAGGATCTCCAGGTTGGTCCGCAGCGCGGCCAACTCGGCTCGCAGCGCGGCGACCTCGTCGGCGGCCTGCGCCCGCAGCTCCGAGGCCAGCTCACGGCGCAGCTGCGACTCCACCGTCAGCTCGTATTCACGCCGCGCCGAGATCTCGCGATCCAGCTGCAGGTCGTAGACCAGCTTCAGGTCCCGGGCCCGGGCCTGGTCGACGTCGCTTTGCCGCCGGTAGATCACCGACACGAACGCCGCCGCGACCGCCGCCCACAGCGCCACGATGACCGCGAGCTTCAGCAGTTCCACCCGACTGGTGAACACCAATGCCGAACTCGACGCGATAGCGAGGATCAGCAAGGCCGTCATCAGCGTCCAGCCCGGCCTGCGACCGCCACGCCGACCCGGGGCGCGGGACAGGACCGAATTCATCTGCGCCGCTCCACCTCGTCGCCTCGTCCCCCTCGCCGCTGCGCGGACGGGGGCGCCCCAGCGCGTCCGCATCGTTGCCGACACGCATTGCCCGACTGTACCTGTACGAGGTCACTCCGCGTGTCGCCCTGCTCCGGCGATTCTCACCCCGGCTGATTTCCGGTCAGCTGCCCGGACTGTCCGGGGTCCTGCGGCGACTTGCAGCAGTTCTGCAACCACAGCGCAGCGATGAGCAGTGCCAGTGCACTGACCGCGGCGACCACCGCGCCTCCGGTGTCCTCGGCGGCGACGTGCAGCGCGGCGCGGCGCGGCAACAGGTAGCCCAGCACACCGAGCCAGAAGCCGAGCACCAGCGCACCCATCCAGGCCGAGGCCTTGGCGACCACCACGGTGCGCGCCACCGCCAGCGGGTGCAGCCACCCGGGCCCCACGCCGATCTGGCCGTCATCGATCTTCTCCCGGACATACCGGCCCCAGGCCGCCTCGGCGATCGCGGCCACCAGCAGCGATACCCCGGTCCAGGTGGTGATCGGCGGGAACCATCGGTACAACAGCGGAACCGCCAGGTAGCTGAGCACCGCAGCGGCGACCACCCCTGCGGTGACGTCTCGTTTACGGGTCGGGCCCATCAGCGCTGCAGCACCAGGTCGGTCAGCCGCAGCGAGGTGCGGTCGGCGGGTTCCAGTTCGTCCAGCAGGCCCGCCACCGCGCACTGCCGGCCGGCCACCGTCAGCTGCGCCTCCGGCTCGACCGCCAGCCACGGAACCATGACGAACGCGCGCAGATGCGCCAGCGGGTGCGGCAGTGTCAGCCCGTCGTCGCGGGAGAACAGCTCCGCGCCCCCGGGTTGTTCGCGGCAGCTGATCACGTCGACGTCGAGGGTTCGCGGGCCCCAGCGTTCGCCACGGACCCGGTCCGCCGCCTGCTCCAGGTCCTGTGCGCGGTGCAGCCAACCGTGTTTGTCGACGGCCGGATCCTCCACGATCAGCACCGCGTTGAGGAAGCGACCCTGATCGACCCCGCCCCACGCTTCGCTCTCGTAGACCCCGGACACCTCGCGGACCGCCGTGCCGAAGCCGTCGACGGCCGACTGCAACCTGGCCAACCGATCACCCAGGTTGGATCCGATGGAAAGCACCGCTTCAGTCATCGGCGCCGCTCCTCCTCACACTCATGCCGGGACCACCGTCCCGCGCCGGTCGCGTCGTGATCGCCGCGCCACCACCGCGACGTCGGCAAAGGTCAGCGGGATCGGGGCGTGCGGCTTGTGCAGCGTTACCTCCACCGCCTGCACCCGCGCATCGGCCATGACCTCGTCGGCTATCTCGGCGGCCACGGTCTCGATGAGGTCGTGGGCCGGCCCGGCGATGATCTCGGCGGCGCGCTGCGCCAGTACCCCGTAGTCGTAGGTGTCGGCCAGCGCGTCGCTGGCGGCCGCGACCGACAGGTCCATCCACACCGTGATGTCAACGATGAAGTCCTGGCCGTCGGCCCGCTCGTGGGCGAATACGCCGTGGTTGCCGCGAACCTTCAGCCCGCGCAATTCGATCCGGTCAGTCATCGCTCGTGCCTCCTTGCGACCCGGCTGCGGTCCAGGCGTCGACGACCCTGAGCGCGTCGACCGAGGCCCGCACGTCGTGCACCCGCACGCCCCAGGCGCCGTGCAGGCCGGCGAGCGCGGAGATGACCGCGGTGGCGGTCTCCCGCTCGTCGGGCGGCCGCGGCGCACCGTCGGCTCCAGCCAGCAGCGTACCGAGAAACCGTTTGCGCGACGCTCCGACGAGCACCGGTATGCCGATGCCGACCAGCTCTGGCAGCGCCTTCAACAGGGTCCAATTGTGTTGCGCCGTTTTGGCGAATCCCAGCCCGGGGTCGATGATCAACTTCGCCGGGTCCACACCGCCGGCGACCGCGGCGTCGACCGAGGCGAGCAGGTCGGCACGCACCTCGGCGACGACGTCACGGTAGCCCGGAACGCGATGCGGATACCCGGGATCGACCGGGCGCCAGTGCATCAGCACCCAGCCGGCACCCGAGGCGGCCAGCAGCGGCGCCATCGCCGGATCGGCCCGCCCTCCGGAGACGTCGTTGACGATCTCGGCTCCGCAGTCCAGCGCGGCCCGGGCGACGGCTGCGTTAATCGTGTCGATACTGACGGTAATACCCTGGGCTGCAAGTTCTCTCACAACGGGAACGACCCGTTGCGCTTCTGCCCGCGGATCGGCACGCACCGCGCCGGGCCGGGTCGATTCACCCCCGACGTCGATGATCGCAGCCCCCTCAGCCACCAGTTCCAGACCGTGCGCCACGGCACGGTCGGCGTTCAGGTAGCGCCCGCCATCGGAGAACGAGTCGGCGGTGACGTTGACCACCCCGACGACCTGGGCGCATGTCGGGTTCACTTGCGCCGGATGAGTTCCAGGGCTTCGGCGCGCGACGCGCTGTCGGACTTGAACTGGCCGCGCACCGCCGACGTCGTGGTGATCGCACCGGGCTTGCGCACCCCCCGCATCGCCATGCACAAGTGCTCGGCCTCGACCACCACGATGACCCCGCGCGGGTTCAGTTTGCGCATCAGGGCGTCGGCGACCTGCCCGGTCAACCGCTCCTGCACCTGCGGCCGCTTGGCGTAGAGGTCCACCACCCGCGCCAGCTTGGACAAACCGGTGATCCGGCCGTCGTCGCCGGGGATGTAGCCGACATGAGCGACGCCGTGAAAGGAGACCAGGTGGTGCTCGCAGGTCGAGTACAGCGGGATCTCCTTGACCAGCACCATTTCATCGTGCTGTTCGTCGAAGGTGGTCTCCAGCACCGTGTCCGGGTCGGTGTAGAGCCCGGCGAACATCTCCTGGTACGCCCTGGCCACCCGCGCCGGGGTGTCGACCAGACCCGCCCGGTCCGGATCTTCGCCGACCGCGTACAGCAGTTCGCGCACCGCGGCTTCGGCGCGCGCTTGATCGAAACCTGTTGAGGTCATCGCCGATCCCACTCTCTCAGTCGCCGGACGGCGGTTCGGACCTGTTCTTCTCAGTGCCGCGCTGGTGGCCGTCGCCCTCGCCGGGCGGCGCCGCCGGCGCCGGCGGGGGTGCGGGGTAGGGCTGATACGGCGGGTAGGGCTGCGCCGGCGGGTAACCCTGCTGCGGCCACTGCTGCGGCGGGTACCAGTAGCCGGAGTGCGGCTGCGGCTGCGGCTGCTGCTGCTGGGGAGGCGGCGGCCAGCCCGGCGCATGCCAGCCCGCGGGGGCGCCGTAGTCCGGCTGGGTTCCCGCTCCGGCGTCACCGGCGGGCACGCCGTTGCTGCCGTTGGTACCGGATTCGCCCGCCCGGGCCGCCGCCTCGCGCGTCGCCTGGGCGATGGCGGCCTTGAACGCCGGCTCGGGCCGGGGCTGCGGCCACGGTTCACCACGCTCGATGGCCAGCTCACCGGGAGTCTTGATCGGCGGCTTATCGGACGGGACCCGGCCGCCGAAGTCGTCGAACATGGTCAGCCGTGGTCGCTTGGCCACGTCACCGAAGATCTTCTCCAGATCGGCGCGGTGCAGCGTCTCCTTCTCCAGCAGTTCGCCTGCCAGCGTGTCGAGCACGTCGCGGTATTCGGTGAGGATCTCCCAGGCCTCGGTGTGGGCCGCCTCGATGAGCTTGCGCACTTCGTCGTCGATGTCGCGGGCCACCTCGTGGGAATAGTCCGGTTGAGTCCCCATGGTGCGCCCCACGAACGGGTCACCGTGTTCGCTGCCGTAGCGCACCGCGCCGAGCTTGGCGCTCATGCCGTACTCGGTGACCATCGCCCGGGCGACCTGGGTGGCCTTTTCGATGTCGGAGACCGCGCCGGTGGTCGGCTCGCGGAACACCAGTTCCTCGGCGGCACGCCCACCCATCGCGAACACCAACTGGGCGATCATCTCCGAGCGGGTGCGCAGTCCCTTGTCCTCCTCGGGCACCGCCACCGCATGCCCGCCGGTGCGGCCGCGGGCCAGGATGGTGACCTTGTAGACGGGGTCGATGTCCGGCATCGCCCACGCCGCCAAGGTGTGTCCGCCCTCGTGGTAGGCGGTGATCTTCTTCTCGTGTTCGCTGATGATCCGGCTCTTGCGCCGCGGGCCGCCGATCACCCGGTCGACGGCCTCCTCCAGCGCCGCGCCGGTGATGACGGTGCCGTTCTCCCGTGCGGTCAGCAACGCCGCCTCGTTGATCACGTTGGCCAGATCGGCGCCGGACATGCCGACGGTGCGCTTGGCCAGCCCGTCCAGATCGGCGTCCGGCCCGATCGGCTTGCCCGCCGAATGCACCCGCAGCACCGCGCGCCGGCCGGCGATGTCGGGGTTGGTCACCGGGATCTGGCGGTCGAACCGGCCGGGCCGCAGCAACGCAGGGTCGAGGATGTCGGGCCGGTTGGTCGCGGCGATCAAGATGACGCCGGCCCGCTCACCGAACCCGTCCATCTCCACCAGCAACTGGTTCAGGGTCTGTTCGCGCTCGTCGTGCCCGCCGCCCATGCCGGCGCCCCGCTGCCGCCCGACCGCGTCGATCTCGTCGACGAACACGATGCAGGGGCTGTTCTGTTTGGCCTGCTCGAACAGGTCGCGCACCCGGGAGGCACCCACACCGACGAACATCTCCACGAAATCCGAGCCGGAGATGGTGAAGAAGGGCACACCGGCCTCGCCGGCCACCGCCCGGGCCAGCAGCGTCTTGCCGGTGCCGGGCGGGCCGTAGAGCAGCACACCCTTGGGGATCTTGGCGCCCAGCGCCTGATACCGGCCCGGGTTCTGCAGGAAGTCCTTGATCTCGTAGAGCTCCTCGACCGCCTCGTCGACGCCGGCGACGTCGGCGAAGGTGGTCTTGGGCATGTCCTTACCCAGCTGTTTGGCCCGCGACTTGCCGAAGCCGAAGCCCATCCGGGCACCGCCCTGCATGCGGGAGAACATCACGAACAGGCCGATCAGCAACAACATCGGCAGCATGTAGATCAGCAGCGTGCCCAGCATGCTGCCCTGGTTGACGACGGTGTTGATCTCCGCCTTCTGCTTGGTCAGCGCGGTGTAGAGCGGAACCGCGTACCCGGTCGGGTACTTCGCTATCAGCTTGTCGACCTGCTCGGACTTGCCCGATCTGGCGGCCTTGTCGTCCTTGTCGGAGAGCTCGACGCTGGTGAGCGGGTTCTTCAGCACCAGCCGCAACTGTTGCTCGCGGTCGTCGAGCTGGGCGCTCTTGACGTTTCCGCTGTGGATCTGGGCCACCGCGACCGAGGTGTCGACCGGTTTGTATCCGCGGGTGTCGTCACTGAAATAGAAGAACGACCAACCGAGCAACAGCACCACGGCGATCGCGGTGACGGTGCGGATCACGTTTTTGCGATTCATCAGACATCGGCCGAACTCGGCCCAAATCCTTCCAGTACATGCAGCTGGGCATGTTCAGGCTACCGCCCCGGTCGTCCGGCATGGGTTGGAGCTGGCCGGACCCGGCAATCCCTTCTCCGCCCGGGACCGGTTGTGCTTTGGTGGGACGGTGGCCAACCAAACCGAACGTCTCGTCGACACCAACGGCGTGACCCTGCGGGTCACCGAAGCGGGCGAATCCGGCGCCCCGGTGGTGTTGCTGGCACACGGCTTCCCGGAACTGGCCTACTCGTGGCGACATCAGATTCCCGCGCTGGCCGACGCGGGCTTTCATGTGCTGGCCCCCGATCAGCGCGGCTACGGCGGTTCGTCGCGGCCGGAGGAGATCGCGGCCTACGACATCGCGGCGCTCACCGGCGACCTGGTCGGTCTGCTCGACGACGTCGGGGCCACCCGTGCGGTCTGGATCGGCCACGACTGGGGTGCGCCGGTGGTCTGGAGTGCCGCGCAACTGCACCCCGAGCGGGTGGTCGCTGTGGCGGGGCTCAGCGTGCCGCCGGTACCCCGCCCGCAGGCCCCGCCCACCGAGGCGTTCCGCAAGATCTTCGGCGAGAACTTCTTCTACATGCTCTATTTCCAGCAGCCCGGTGTCGCCGACGCCGAACTGGGCTCCGACCCGGCTCGCACCATGCGCCGGATGATGGGCAGCCTGAGCCCGGGCGATCATGACTCGGCGATCCGGATGACCGCTCCCGGCCCGGCGGGTTTCATCGAACGGCTGGCCGAACCGGCCGCACGGCCGGACTGGATCAGCGCCGACGAACTGGACCACTACATCGCCGAGTTCACCCGTACCGGTTTCACCGGCGGGCTGAACTGGTATCGCAATCTCGACCGCAACTGGGAGATCATGGCCAATCCACCTGCTGCCACCATCGACGTTCCAGCACTGTTCATCGCCGGGTCCGCTGATCCGGTGCTGAGCTTCACCCGCCGGGATCGGGCCAGTGAACTGGTCACCGGGCCCTACCGCGAGGTGATGATCGACGGCGCCGGTCACTGGCTGCAGCAGGAGCGGCCCGACGAGGTCAACGCCGCGCTGCTCGAGTTTCTGGCGGGCCTGCCGGCCGGAGCCGTGTCGTGATGGCCGCGCCGCTGCGCTTCGGGGTTTTCATCACCCCGTTTCACGCGCTGGGCCAGTCGCCGACGGTCGCACTGGAATACGACCTTGAACGGGTGGTCGCGCTGGACCGGCTGGGGTTCGACGAGGCCTGGTTCGGCGAGCACCACTCGGGTGGCTACGAGCTGATCGCCTGCCCGGAGGTGTTCATCGCCGCGGCCGCCGAACGCACCAAGCACATCCGGCTGGGCACCGGCGTGGTCTCGCTGCCCTATCACCACCCGTTGATGGTCGCCGACCGCTGGGTGCTGCTGGACCACCTGACCCGGGGCCGGGTGATGTTCGGCACCGGACCGGGCGCGCTGCCCACCGACGCACACATGATGGGCATCGATCCCGTCGAGCAGCGCCGGATGATGCAGGAGTCACTGGAGGCGATCCTTGCGCTGTTCCGCGCCGAGCCCGGCGAATTGGTCACCCGCCATTCGGACTGGTTCACGCTGCGTGACGCCGCGTTGCACATCCGGCCCTACACCTGGCCGTATCCGGAGATCTCGACCGCGGCGATGATCTCGCCGTCCGGACCGCGACTGGCCGGCACACTGGGCACCTCACTGCTGTCGCTGTCGATGTCGGTGCCGGGCGGCTTCGCCGCGCTGGAGAGCGCCTGGCAGGTGGTTTGCGACCAGGCCGCCAAGGCCGGCCGCGACGAGCCGGACCGTACCGGCTGGCGGGTGTTGAGCATCATGCATATCGCCGACACCCGCGAACAGGCAGTGGCCGACTGCACTTACGGCCTGCAAGATTTCGCGAACTATTTCGGCGCGGCCGGGTTCGTCCCGCTGGCCAGCGAGGTCGAGGGCTCACCGCAGACCCCGACCGAGTTCGTCGAGGCCTATGCGGCGGCGGGCAGCTGCTGCATCGGCACCCCCGACGATGCCATCGAGCACATCACCGACCTGCTGGAGCGCTCCGGCGGCTTCGGCACCCTGCTGTTCCTGGGGCACGACTGGGCCTCGCCGGAGGCGACCTACCACAGCTATGAGCTGTTGGCCCGCAAGGTGATTCCCCACTTCAAGGGCCAACTCGCCGCGCCTCGGGCGTCACACGAGTGGGCCAAGGGCATGCGTGACACGTTGTTCGGCCGGGCCGGCGAAGCGATCAAGAACGCAGTCGTCGAGCACGCCGCCGAGTCGGGACCGCGGTGATGCGCGCCGCGGTGCTGCGCGACGGGCGGATGGTCTACCGCGACGACGTGCCGGAGCCGACGCCGGGCCAGGGTCAGGTGCTGGTCGAGGTGTTGGCCTGCGGCATCTGCGGATCCGACCTGCACTTCGCCGCGCACGGCGAGCAGGTCCTGGCCGCGACTCAGGCCATGGCCGGTACCCCGGCAGCCGAGACCGCCGTCGACCTGGACGCCGATATCTTCATGGGCCACGAATTCAGTGCTCGGGTCCTGGCGGCCGGTCCCGACACCGACACCTTTCCCGCCGGCACGCCCGTCACGTCGATTCCGGTTCTGCTGGCCGCCAAAGGCATTGAACCGATCGTCTACTCCAACACCACGGTGGGCGGCTATGCCGAGAAGATGTTGTTGTCGACCCCGCTGCTGGTGCCCATCCCGAACGGGCTGGACCCCCGGCACGCCGCGCTGACCGAGCCGATGGCGGTGGGACTGCATGCGGTCAACAAGTCCGGCATCACGCCCGGCGATACGGCGCTGGTGCTGGGCTGCGGCCCGATCGGGATCGCGATCGTCGCCGCACTGCGAACCTACGGCGTGGAACACATTGTGGCAGCGGACTATTCACACGCCCGGCGCGACCTCGCGACGGCGATGGGCGCGCATCAGTCACTCGACCCGGCCGATGGTTCTCCGTTCGACACGGTCACGCCGAAGGTGGTCTTCGAAGCGATCGGCGTGCCCGGCATCATCGACGACGTGCTGCGGCGCGCACCGGTCGGGGCCCGGCTGGTGGTCGCGGGAGTGTGCATGCAGCCCGACACCGTGCACCCGTTCTTCGGTGTCGCCAAGGAGATCAACGTGCAGTTCGTGTTGGCCTACGAGCCCGCGGAGTTCGCCGCGTCGCTACAGGCGATCGCCGAGGGCCGGATCGACGTCGCACCGCTGATCACCGGCGAGGTCGGACTCGACGCCGTGGGGACGGCATTCGACGATCTGGCCGACCCGGACCGGCACTGCAAGATCCTGGTCACACCCTGAAGCAGGCTCAGGCGGGGAAGGCGCCGGCCTCACGCAGCCGCTTCGACCAGCCGCCCACCAGCTCGACCAACTCGGGCAGCTCGTCGCCGAGCCGGGCCACGATCGGTTCGCACGCCGCATCGGTCGCCGTCTCCACCGACTCGCGGGCCGCGCGCCCCGCGTCGCTGAGCACGCCGTCGCGGGCCAAGCCCCGCTCGGCGAGCCGCGCCTCGCCGGCACTCAGCTCATCCTCGCTGAAGGCCCTGCTGCGCACATAGCTGCGCGGCGGCAACCCGCGGTACAGCTCGGTGATCAGACCGATCTCGACGGCATCGAAACCCGCTGCGACCCAGGCGTTCACGTGCGCGTCGCCACGGAACTCCCGCAACTGGTCGGCCAACAGCCAGGCGTCGGTGAGCGGGTCGCCCACCAGTCCGGCGGCGACCAGCCCGGCGAACAGCGGCTTGCCCGCCAACGGCAGCCCGTCAGCGGCTCGGCCCAGCAGCGCCGTCGCCCGATCGAGACCCTCGGGCGCATCGCCGAGGACGCGGCGCAGCTGGGCCGCCGAGCCGTCGGTGCGGGCCGCGCGGATGGCCGGCGCGTCGGTGAGCGTCCAGCCGTAGTCGACCGCCGGAACCACCACCGCCGGGTTGAACACCCCGAAGGTCGCGGCGATCACCTGCCCGGAGGCCTGTCCGAGCGCCGAGCCACGACTGCAGAAGTAGGCCGGACCGTCGGGCAGTTCGACGCCACCGGACGTCCCCGGACTGGACCCGAAACCGAGCTCCGCGTAGCCGCGGTGACACTCCGGCGCGAAATACACCTGCCCGGCGAAGGCTTCGATGGCGTTGGACAGCGCTCTCGAGGGGGCAACGGTCATCGTCCCAGTGTGCCGCATCGGGCTTTTGGCAAGACCCGGTCCCCGACTCCGATAAGGTGCCAGTCATGCCGACACGCCGCGCCCGGATGAGCCTCCGCTGGTCGACGACGCTGGCCCTGGCGGGCCTGACCACCGCCGCGTTGGCCGGCTGCGACGCCGTGCCCGGCGCCGACGGCCCGGAACCGTCCCGGCAGGTGACTGTCGTCGGATCCGGTGAGGTGCAAGGCATCCCGGATACCTTGACCACCGAGGCAGGCATCGAGTTCGTCGCCGCCGATGTCACCACCGCGATGAATCAGACCAGTGAGCGCCAGCAGGCGGTGATCGACGCGTTGATCGACGCCGGGGTGGACCGCAAGGACATCAGCACCACCCAGGTCAGCCTGCAGCCGCAGTACGGCAACGCCGAGCCCGGCGGGTCGGCGAACATCACCGGGTACCGGGCCGGCAACACCATCCGGGTCAAGGTCGAGCGCGAATCCGCCTCCCAGGTGCTGGCCGTGATCGTGCGCGCCGGCGGGGACGCCACCCGGATCCACGGGATCAGCTACTCCATCGAGGATGATTCGCAGCTGGTGCGCGACGCCCGCGAGCGCGCCTTCAACGACGCCAGGGACCGCGCCGAGCAGTACGCCCAGCTGTCGGGCCTGCAGCTGGGCCGGGTGCTCTCAATCTCCGAGGTGGCCGGCGGCACGCCGTCGCCGACATCGGTCGAGGCGCCGATGCCGCGCGCGATGGCCGCACCGCCCCCGGTGGAGCCCGGCCAGCAGACGGTGGGCTTCTCGGTGACCGCGGTGTGGGAACTGTCCTGACGCCGCTGCCTCGCGCCGTGCGGGCGTGAGCGGGCCGCCGCACCTTGTAGCGTGCGATCAGCTCTGATAGATCCGCGGATCCAGGGTGCCGATGTAGGGCAGGTCGCGGTAGCGCTCGATGTAGTCCAGCCCGTAGCCGACCACGAAGTCATTCGGGATGTCGAAACCCACATAGGCGATGTCGACTCCGGCGCGCACCGCCTCGGGTTTGCGCAACAGCGTGCAGACCCGCAGCGACCGGGGCCGGCGGGCGGCCAGGTTGCGCAGCAGCCACGACAGGGTCAGGCCGGAGTCGACGACGTCCTCGACGATCAGCACGTCGCGGTCGCTGATGTCGCGGTCCAGGTCCTTGAGGATGCGCACCACCCCCGACGAGGACGTGGAGGAACCGTAGGAGCTGACCGCCATGAACTCGAACTGGGTGGGCAACGGGATGGCGCGAGCCAGGTCGGTGACGAACAGCACGGCGCCCTTGAGCACGGTGATCAGCAGTAGATCTCCGCTTTCACCCTGGGTGGCCGGCCTCGAGCCGTCGGCGTAGTCGGCGGCGATCTGCGCGCCCAGTTCGGCGGTGCGGGCACGAATCTGCTGCTCGGTCAGCAGCACCGATTTGATGTCGCCCGCGTACGACTCGGGTGTCTCCCCCGGCGAGAACGCAGCCACCAGCACAGCGTGCCATGCCCGGCGTGCGACGACCAACTCAGATCGGTTCCCGGCGCAGCCGCAGCACGCCGTTGTCGCGGACGGCGAAGAGCCGCTCGCCGCGCAGGTCCGATCCGACCGCCACCCCACCCTGGCCGCGCCACTGCGTGACCAGCCGATCCACCGCGCGGATCTGCAGGTCGGTCAGCCCGCGGCCGCCACCGGCCAGCAACCAGCGACGGATCACCGCCCGGCGCACCGGACCGGCCAGCCCGGCAAGACCAGCGGTGTCCAGCCCGGCGCCGGCCGTGACCTCCGGCGCGGCCTGCTCGGCCAGGGCGTCGATCAGCTCGGTGTTCTCCCGCAACGCGGTCGCGCTGCGGGCCAGCGCCTCGGCCACCCCGCCGCCCAGCACATCCTCCAGCAGTGGCAGCACCTGCAAGCGCAGTCGCACCCGGGTGAAGCGCTTATCACTGTTGTGCGGATCGAGCCACGGCGTCAATGCCAGCTCGGTGCAGGCCTCCCGGGTCGCCGCACGCCGCACACCCAGCAGCGGCCGGCACCACGGCGGGTCATGGGGCCGCATCCCGGCCAGCGACCGGGGCCCCGACCCGCGCCCCAGCCCGAGCAGCACCGTCTCCGCCTGGTCGTCAAGGGTATGACCCAGCAACACCGGGCGCCGGTCACGGGCGCGCTCCAACGCGCCGTAACGAGCGGTGCGTGCCGCGGCTTCCGGCCCGCCTCGAAAACCTTTGCCGCCGACAGTCACCGGGATGACCTGCGCGTCAACGCACCCCAGCTCGATAGCCTGGCTGCGCGCACGACCGGCCACCTGCGCGGAGCCGGCTTGCAGGCCGTGATCGACGATCAGCGCCGTGGTGGGCCGCAGCTGCGCCGCGACGGCGGTCAGGGCCAGCGAGTCCGGACCGCCCGACAGCGCCACGCACCAGGGCGCCACCTCAGGCAGGTGGCGTTCGGCGAACGCCAGCAGCGCGGCGCGCAGCCCGGCTACAGCACCCGATCGATCCACCGCTGCGGCTCTTCGATCTCGGCGGGCAACGGCAGATGCTGCGGGCTCGACCACACCGCGTTGAACCGGTCCATGCCGACCCGGCCGACCACGGCGTCGACGAAGGCCTTGCCGCGGGTGTACTGGCTGAGCTTGGCGTCGAGACCCAGCAGCGCGCGCAACAACCGTTGCAGCGGCGGCTGGCTGCGCTGACGACGTTCCTCGAAGCGGTTCCGGATCGTCGCCACCGAGGGCACCGCCGCCGGACCGACCGCGTCCATCACGTGGTCGGCATGTCCCTCGAGCAGCGTCCCCAGCGTCAGCAGCTGGTCCAGCGCGGTGCGCTGGTCCTCAGACTGCACCGCCCGCACCAGACCCAGGATTCCCGACGGTCCGGCCTCATCGCGGCGGCCCCGCACATAGTCGGCCAACCTGCTCACCACCTGGGTCAGATCCGGGCTGCCGTCGCCGGTGAGCACCCCCAGCGCGGTCGACATGTAGTCGGCCAGCCACGGGTTCACGGAAAACTGCACCCGGTGAGTCACCTCGTGCAGGCACACCCACAGCCGGAAGTCGGCCGGTGAGACCCGCAGTTGCCGCTCGACGGCGACCACGTTGGGATAGACCAGCAGCAGCAGTCCCGTCCCGTGCCCGTCTTCGGCGCAGAACGGGTCGTACTGGCCCAGGATGCCCGAGGACACGAAGGCCAGCAGCGCGCCGGTCTGCGCGCCGGCCAGCCGGCCGCTGAAGAACCCGACCGACGTCTCGGTGCCGCCCGTCATCACCCGCATCGAGTCGGCGGCGGCGGCGATCCACTGCGGCCGGTCGATGACGCGCGCTTCGGGCACCGGGCCGTCGGCGCCCAGCCCGGTGACCTCCCGCACCAGCGGTTCGGCGGCCCGGGCGCTGCGGTGCAGGTCGTCGATCACCTGGCGTCGGGTGTAGTCGGTCATCGGCGGCGCCGGACGCACCAGCCAGCGGCCCACCGTGGCGGCGAACCCCCAGTCCACCGCGCGGCCGATATCGGGCTCGGTCATCCGCATCCGCACGTCCGCAACACCGCGGCCAAGGCATCGATCGAGGTCCGACCGGTCGGCCCGGCGTCGTTGGAGATGAACGCGAACGTCAGCACCCGGCGGTCGCGGTCGGTGACGATGCCGGCCAGCGCGTTGGTCCGGGTCAACGAGCCCGTCTTGGCACGCAGCCAGCCGGCCGCACCGCGGCCGGTCCTGGGGTCGAGGAAACGATCGGACAGCGTGCCGCTGCCACCGGCAACCGGCAGCATGTCCAGCAGCGGCCGCAACTCCGGCTGGTCGGGGCCGGCCGCCGCCTGCACCACCGCGTCGAGGTTGCGGGCGGACAACCGGTTGTCGACCGACAGCCCGCTGGAGTCATAAAGACTGGCGCCGCTGACCGCGATATGGGCGGTGGCCAGCCGGTTGGTCACCGCGTCGACCGCGCCGGCGAAGGATCGCGGCCGGCCCATCGCCGCGGCCACCTCCCGGCCGATGCATTCGGCCATCACGTTGTCCGAGGCGTTCATCATCTCGCCCAGTCGCACCACCAGTGGCGCCGAGGACACCGCGCCCAGTTCACGCCCGGTCACCGACGCGGTCGCGATGCTGACCTTGTCGGCGTCGAGTCCGAGTTCGGCGGCCAGCGCCTCGCCGGCGTCCAGCGCGGGGGTCCGCGACCGCCGGGATTCGACCGTGGTCGGCTGGATCCGGCCGCCGTCGACCATCACCGCCTCGATCGGGGCGATGTCGCCGCCTTCGATGTCGTCCGGGTCCCAGCCCGGCGCCATGCTCGGGCCGCTGAAAGCCGACACGTCGACCCGGACCTCGGTGGGCGTCACGCCGCTGCGGCGGACCTGATCGGCCAGGTCGCTGATCCGGGCGGCGTCGCGGTACCAGGTGTCCTGGCCGACCTCGGCCGTCGACAGCGTCGGGTCGCCGGCGCCGACCAGCACCACCACGCCGGGCTGGTCGCCCGCGGTCACCCGGGTGGTGACGCGGGCGCTCAGATCCAGCGCCAGCAGCGCCGCCGCCGCGGTGAGCACCTTGTTGGTGGACGCCGGCTGCATCGGCAGGTCTTCCTGCTGTGTCCACAGCGCCTTGCCGGTCAGCGCGTCGGTGATCCGGCCGGTGAGGCGGCCCAGGTTGGGGTCGGCCAGCGCGGCCGACATGGCTGCTGTCAGGGCGCTGCCGGTCGGCACCGGGGCGTCGTCGACGACCGGGACGACCCCGGGTTCGGCGGTCGCCGTCGGCGCCGGCGCGACGACGTGGGCGCCTGCGCCGGACTCGTCCGGGAGCACAACCGCTGCCACCACCACCACGGCGGCGGCCAATGCCAGGACCGCGCCCGCAATGCCCAGATGGGTGCTGCTGTGCCGCCACCGAGTGGAGTCCATGTCCCTCCCTGCCTGTCGGGGCCAATTGTGCCGGAAGGGCGGGGTGGGGGCATGACTCCGGCCGCCTTAGACTGTGCGGCGTGCAATTCGACGTGACCATCGAAATCCCCAAGGGCCAGCGCAACAAGTACGAGATCGACCACGCCACCGGGCGGGTCAAGCTCGACCGCTACCTCTACACGCCGATGGGCTACCCCGCCGACTACGGCTTCATCGAGGACACCCTCGGCGAGGACGGCGACCCGCTGGACGCGATGGTGCTGCTGCCGCAGTCGGTGTTCCCCGGCGTGATCGTCGAGGCTCGTCCGGTGGGGATGTTCCGGATGACCGACGAGGCCGGCGGCGACGACAAGGTGCTGTGCGTGCCGGCCGGCGACCACCGCTGGGACCACATCGCCGACATCGGCGATGTGCCGGAGTACGAGCTGGACGCGATCAAGCACTTCTTCGTGCACTACAAGGACCTGGAGCCGGGCAAGTTCGTCAAGGCCGCCGACTGGGTGGGCCGCGCTGAGGCCGAGGCCGAGATCACCCGGTCGATCGAGCGGTTCAAGACCTCCGGTCACTGATCCGGCGGTTAGCGAGGCTCGACGAAGGAGAGCCGAAGCTGGACCGCCGAATCAAGCCCGGCGGTTAGCGAGGCTCGACGAAGGAGAGCCGAAGCTGGACCGCCGAATCAAGCCCCGCGGTTTAGCGAGGCTCGACGAAGGAGAGCCGAAGCTGGGACCGCCGCGTTAATCCGGCGGCTGGGTCAGCATCCCCAGCAGCAGGCTGAGCTGGGCGTCGAACACCGCCCGCGGTCGGGTCAGGGTGTCGGCGCCGTAGCCGCCGAACACGTCCAGGCTGATCGCGCCGACCAAGGCGGCCCACAGCAGGAGGCATTTCGCGATGACGCCGTCGTCGCCGATGAAGCCGAATTCCGCGCGGATCCGGTCGGAGTCGGCCGACAACGGCTGCGTCGCAAGTTGCCTCGTGGGCGGTATGTCCCCGGCGGCGATGCCGGCCGCGACGGTCTCGAGCATGGCCGCGATCACCCGGGTGCCGGGGGCGACGGTCCGTTCGGCCGGCGCGTGATAACCCGGAACCGGGCTGCCGTACAGCAATGCCCACCGGGCCGGATGCGCCAGCGCCCAGTCCCGCACCGCGTGGCCGATGACCCGTATCTCGTCGCGCCACCGATCCCCCGGGCTGCGGGCCCGGTCCACCGTGTCGGCCAGGTCGGAATAGGCGTCGACCACCAGCAGGGTGAGCAACTCGTCGCGGCCGGCCACATAGCGGTAGACCGCCGACGAGACCATGCCGAGGTCTCGGGCGACGGCACGCAGTGACAGCCCCGCGGCCCCGTGCGCCAGCAGCTGACGCCGGCCGACCTCGATGATCTTCGCCTCGATGCGTTCCCGCGCCTCCTGCCGTTTACCCATGGGGTTGAGTCTGACAGATTCGAGAGCACCGCTCTTGTATTTGCCGGCTCGTCGTGCCAGGATCATCTTCAAGCGAGAGCAGTGCTCTCATAGCGGAAGGGGCGGAGCATGACCACCCGATACGACCGACCGAGCGCGACGGCCCGATTCGGCAATGCGCTGATCCGCCGGCTCGCCGAGGCGGGCATCAGCGTCGCCGGCACCCGCGCGCTCACCGTGCGAGGCCGCAAGAGCGGCGAACTCCGCGGTGTCGTGATCAATCTGCTGTCCGTCGACGGGGTGGACTACCTGGTGGCGCCCCGCGGCGAAACCGAGTGGGTACGCAATGCGCGAGCTGCCGGCGAGGTGCTGCTCGGGCCGCGGTGGCGGCGGGCCCCGACCCGGGTCACCGAAGTCTTCGACGACGACAAACCGGTGGTGCTGCGCCAGTATCTTCGGCGGTGGCACTGGCAGGTCAAGGGGTTCATGGCGGGGGTGACACCAGACTCCGACGACGACGAACTGCGGTCCGCGGCGCCCTCGATCCCGGTCTTCTCACTCGGGTAACCCGCCGGCCTTGGCCCCACCGCGGGTCCGGTACAGGCTGGCCACCGTCGTCAGCACCAGCACCCCGGCGACGACCGCCAGACTCGCCGGCGTGGGGATCTCAGGGACATTGAAATTACGGCCGGAGTTGATGAACCACACCTCATTGGTGCGCAACGCGTGCAACACCATCCGCACCCCGATGAAACCCAGGATCAGGGCCAGACCGCGGGACAGATACACGAACCGGTTCAGCAGTTTGCCGAGGATGAAGTAGAGCTGACGCAGACCCATCAGGGCGAACACGGTGGCGGCGAACACCAGGTAGGGCTGGCGGGTCAGGCCGTAGATGGCGGGTATGGAATCCATGGCGAACACCAGGTCGGTGGTGCCCAGCGCCAGCGCCACCAGGAACATCGGGGTGACGGCCCAGGCCCCGGCGTCGTCCCGGACGAAGAACCGCACGCCGGCCCAGCGGTCGGTGACGTTGAAGTGGTTGCGGGCGAACCGCACCACGAAGTTGTTGCCCTCGCCGCCGTCGCCGACGTGGTCACCGTGGCGCAGCAGTTTGATCGCGGTGTAGGCCATGAACGCCCCGAACAGGTAGAACGTCCACGAGAGCCGTTGCGCGGCGACCCCACCCAACGCGATGAACACCGACCGGAACGACAACGCCAGCACGATCCCGACGAACAGTGCCTCCTGCCGGTACTTCTTGGGCACGTTGAAGCTGTTCATGATGATCACGAAGACGAACAGGTTGTCCACCGACAGGCTGTACTCGGTGAGCCAGCCTGCGAAGAACTGCATGCCGTACTTCGAACCGTGATGCACCCACACCCAGACGCCGAACGCCACCGCCAGACCGATGTAGAACGTCAACCGCGTCGCGACCTCGCGGATCGTCGGCTCATGCAGCCGGCGGGCGACCAGGAACAGGTCGAATCCGAGGACCGCGGACAGCCCCGCGACCGTCACCAGCCATTCCAACAGCGACGGGTCCAAGGGTGGGCCTCCGGTCGGCGAGTCTGCGGTGTTGAGCGGGCCGCCCGAACCTACCGTGCGACCCGCTTAGTATTTTCGCCGTGGTGACCGAAATCGGTGGTACCGGACCCCGCCGATCCACCGGCGGGTTGCCCGCCGGTCCCGTCACCCGGGCCAGTGTGGCCCGGGTCGGCACCGCAACCCTGCTCAGCGCATTGTGCGGCTATGCGGTGCTCTACCTGGCGGCACGTGACCTCGATCCGGCCGGTTTCTCGGTTTTCAGCGTGTTCTGGGGGGCATTCGGCCTGGTCGCCGGGGCCACCAACGGCTTGCTGCAGGAAACCACCCGGGAGGTCCGGTTCGCCAGGGAGGTCGGTACGGGCCGCCCGTCGACTCGACACACCCGCCCGCTGTGGGTGGCCGGGCTGGCCGGGGTGGTGGCAGCCGGCCTGGTGGCGGGGACCTCGCCGCTGTGGAGCGGCCACGTGTTCGTCGAGGCCCGCTGGTTGTCGGTGGGGCTGCTGTGCTTCGGGCTGGCCAACTTCGCGGTGCACGCCACGCTGCTAGGCATGCTGGCCGGCACCAACAGGTGGACCCAGTACGGGGCGTTGATGGTGACCGACGCCGGCATCCGGGTGGCGGTGGCCACCGCGACATTCGCCGTCGGCTGGGGGCTGGTCGGATTCCTGTGGGCCACCGTCGCCGGCGCGATGGCCTGGCTGCTGCTGCTGGCCGCCTCCCCCGCGGCCCGATCGGCGGCCCGGCTGCTGACCCCGGTGGGCACCACCGACTTCCTGCGCGGCGCCGCGCATTCGATCACCGCGGCCGGTGCCAGCGCCATCCTGGTGATGGGTTTCCCGGTGCTGCTGCAGGCCACCTACGGCGAGCTGGGCGCCCAAGGTGGCGTGGTGATCCTGGCGGTCACCGTGACCCGCGCGCCGCTGCTGGTGCCGCTGACCGCGCTGCAGGGCAACCTGATCGCGCACTTCGTCGACCAGCGCGGCCGACGACTGCGAGCGCTGAGCATCCCGGCTGCATCCGTCGCCGCGGTGGGCGCGGCCGGGGCGGTGGCCGCCGGCCTGGTCGGCCCGTGGCTGCTGCGCACCGTGTTCGGCCCGGACTACCATGCCAGCGGGCCGCTGCTGGCCGGACTGACGGCGGGGGCGACCGCGATCGCACTGCTGACACTCACCGGCGCGGCGACGGTGGCCGCGGCACTGCACCGCGCCTACGCGCTGGGCTGGGTGGGGGCGACCGTGGTCTCCACGTTGCTGCTGATGCTGCCGCTGGAACTGCCGACCCGAACCGTCGTGGCACTGCTGTGCGGACCGCTGGTCGGAATCGCGGCTCACCTGACCGCGCTGCGCGCGGCTCCCTGACCCGCCGACCGGCCCGGCGGCGCCGACGGCGGCTCGCCCACGTGTATTTTTTAGGCATCGATACCAGGTCAAAGACCCGTTGCCCGGCAGTTCAGCAAGGCTCGGCGCAGGAGAGCCGAAGCTGGAACCGCCGCATGTACCCCGACGTCTGGATCATCGTTCCGGCGTTCGGCGAGGCGGCCGTCATCGGCGACGTGATCGCCGGAATCCGCTCCGTTTTCGATGCGGTGGTCTGTGTGGACGACGGCAGCGCCGACGACACCGCCGCGATCGCCCGGCGCGCCGGCGCCCATGTCGTGCGGCATCCGGTCAACCTCGGCCAGGGCGCGGCGATCCAGACCGGGGTCGAGTTCGCCCGCAGCCGACCCGGCGCCCGGCTGTTCGCCACCTTCGACGCCGACGGTCAGCACCGGGTGGCCGACGTGCTGCGCATGATCGAGCGCCTCGATGACGACCACCTCGACATCGTGATCGGCACGCGGTTCGCCGCTGCTGAGGCGGCAGCCGCCGTACCGCCACTCAAACGGCTGGTGTTGCGCGCCGCGGTGTGGCTGAACCCGCGGATCCGCCGACTTGGGCTCTCTGATGCCCACAACGGCCTGCGGGTGTTCAACCGGCGGGTCGCCGACCGGCTGGATCTCACCATGACCGGGATGAGCCACGCCGGGGAGATCATCGCTCTGATCGCCGAAAACCGTTGGCGGGTAGGCGAAGAGCCGGTCGAGGTGCTCTACACCGACTACTCCAAGTCGAAGGGTCAGCCGCTGCTCAACGGCGTCAACATCCTGTTCGACGGGTTACTGCGCAAAAGGATGTCGCGATGACAAGGATCGCCTCGTGAACTGGATCAAAGTGCTGCTGATCGCGGCGGTGCTGGCACTGTTGATCTATCTACTGCTGTCGCGGGGGTCCGCCCAGTCCCGGGCCTGGGTCAAGATCGGCTACCTGGGGTTCGTGGTGGCCGGCATCTATGCGGTGCTGCGCCCCGATGACACCACGGTGGTGGCCAACTGGCTCGGGGTGCGCCGCGGCACCGACCTGATGCTGTATGTGCTGATCATGGTGTTCGCGTTCACCACGCTGAGCACCTACATGCGGTTCCGCGACCTGGAGTTGCGTTATGCACGGCTGGCGCGAGTGGTCGCGCTCGCCCAGGCCCAATCGCCTGAACCCGGCGGTTCAGCGAGGCTCGACGAAGGAGAGCCGAAGCTGGGACCGCCGCATCAACACCGCGGTTCAGCGAGGCTCGACGAAGGAGAGCCGAAGCTGTAACCGCCGCATCAACACCGCGGTTCAGCGAGGCCCGACGAAGGAGAGCCGAAGCTGTAACCGCCGCAAAAAACACAGTAGTTCGGCGACAGTTGGCCGACTCGTAACAGTCGGTTTCCCATTCGTCTGGTTGCGGCGGACACCCTGAGGCCTATGAAGGCGACCGAAGTCCTCGCGGAGCCACTGGCCGAAGTCACGGCCACGGCCCTGACGGTGCCTATCGTCGAGTTGTACGCGGTGCTCTGGCGGGCCGGCGTGCTCGACGTCGAGCAACGCCGCTCAACCCGCCCGGCAGCCGCCGCGCCGGTCCTCAGGTCGGCGTGATGAAGCTCCGCCTCAGCGCACCACTTCGAGTTTCCGGGTCGGCTTCTTCGCGGCGGCCTTCTTCGCCGAGGCGTTCTTGGCCGCGGCTTTCTTGGCCGCCGGAGCCTTCTTGGCTGGAGGTTTCTTGGCCGCCGGACCTTTCTTCGCCGGAACCTTCTTGGCCGCCACCGCTTTGTCCGCCGGAGCCGCCGCCACCGTCGGCGCCTCGGGCACGGCCGCAGCGATCTCCTTAACGACGTCGGAGCGCCGGCCCGCCACGGCCACCGCGGCGGTGGCCACCGCCGCGGTGCCGACCCCCTGCGCCCAACCGATCGGGCCGACCGGAGTGCAGCCCAGCAACTGACTGACTCCGGGCGTGGAGACCATCGCGGCGAACAACACGAAGGATCCGGCCGCGGTCGCCAGCACCAGCGGCGCCCGCGAGTCGACCACGGTCTGACCGAGTTCGGTGGTCACCAGCGAGATCAGCGCCACCGTCGAGGCCCGCTGCGGCGTGCCGCTCACCCGCCCCATGGCCCAGGCGGCCGTGCCCGCCGCCGCGGTGACCCCGCCGCGGAATGCCACCGCGCGCCACAGTTTCTTCTCGTCGAGGCCGGGCACGGCGTCGCCGATGGGGCCCGCCGGGGTGCTGACCGCCACCGCGGTGGCCGGCAGTGCGTCGGTCAGGGTGTTCATCAGCAGCAACTGCCGGGTGTTCAGCGGCGAATCGCCGGTGACCGCGGTCCCGATGACGGAGAACATCACCTCGCCGGCATTGCCGCCCAGCAGCCCGGAGATGGCCAGTTGAACACCCCGCCACAGCCGCCTGCCCTCGTCGATCGCGTCGACCAGTGCCCCGATCTTCCCGTCGGTCAGCACCACGTCGGCGGTGGCGTGCGCGGAGTCGCTGCCGTGCGCCACCACCCCCAGCCCCACCGTGGCGGCCCGGATGGCGGCGGCGTCGTTGGCGCCGTCACCGACCATCGCCGACACCCGGCCGGCGCGCTCCAGGGTCTGCACGATCTGCACCTTGTTCTCCGGCGACATTCGCGCGAAGATCACCCGCTCGCAGACCACTCGCTCTTGTTCCTTGCGGTTCAACGCGTTCCACTCCGAGCCGGTGATGACCTGCTCGGCGGCGACGGTGACGCCCATCTCGGCCGCGATCGCGGAGGCTGTGATGGGGTGGTCGCCGGTGATCATCCGGATGTCGATGCCACGGGCCGCCAGATCGGACAGCAACTGCGGGGCGTCGGCACGGGGCGTGTCCGCCAGGCCGAGGAACCCGATCAGCGTCAATCCGGAACCGGCCACCTCGGTGATCCGCTCGGTGCCTTCCGGGTCGTCGCGAACCGCTCGCAGCTGCGCCGCGGTCAGCTTGCGCTGCGCCACGGCGATGACCCGCAGCCCGCGGGCAGCCATCTCGGCAACCTGTCGTTCCTCCTCGGCACCGGCGTTCTTGCAGGCCTCGAGCACCACTTCGGGTGCGCCCTTGACCACGAGCTCCGATCCCAGCGCCGAGGCCGAGAACGCGCGCCCGGAGCGGAACGGCAGGTGCGCGTCCGGTTCGGTCCACGGCCGCGCGCCGGCTGCGGCGGCCGCCCCCTCGACAATCGCCTGGTCGGTGGCGTGCGCGTACGCCGCACCGCCGGGAGCCGGCGCCGCCTGCGCCGCAGTGCCGAGCACGTCGTCGTCGGAGTATCCCCCGACCGGGTGCACCGTGGTGACCCGCAACCGGTTCTCGGACAGCGTTCCGGTCTTGTCGAAGCAGACCACGTCGACCCGGCCCAGTGCCTCCACCGATCGTGGGATCCGCACCAGCGCACCGGATTTGCTCAACCGCTGCGACGACGCGTGCTGGGCCAGGGTCGCCATCAGCGGCATCCCCTCCGGAACCGCCGCGATCGCGACCGCGATCGCGTTGCCCAGTGCCACCCGCAGGCCGCCCTGCCGCAGCAGGCCGAGCGCACCGACGGCCACACCGCCGGCAGCGCTGTAGGGGAACGTCCGATGCATCAGCTGCGACAAGTGGTGTTGCAGGCCGACTTCGGGCAGCTCTCCGGAGGCCAGTTCGGAGGCCCGACGGGACTGGGTGTCGGCGCCCACCGCGGTTACGATGGCCAGCGCCGTCCCGGCGATCACCGTGGTGCCCGCGTAGAGCATGGAACTGCGCTCGGCCAGTTCGGCGCCGGGCGTCGGGTCCAGCTGCTTGCCGACCGACAACGATTCACCGGTCAACGACGACTCGTCGACCTCGACGTCGCACTGCTCGATCAGCCGGGCATCGGCCGGCACCACCTCGTTGCTGCGCACCTCGATCACGTCGCCGGGCAGCAGCTGTTCGGCCACGATCTCGTGGTAAGTCCGCGAACCGTCCGCCCCGGTCAAGGCGACCCGCGCCGGCGGGGCCTGCTGCGCCAGCAGGGTGTTCAGCCGGCTCTCGGCACGCAGCCGCTGGTAGGCGGCCAGCATGGCGTTGCCGGTGAGCACGGTGCCCACCATCACGGCATCGATCGGCGAACCCAGCATGGCGGTCGCCGCCGAGCACAGCGCCAGGATCGGGGTCATCGGGTCGGACAATTCGGCGCGCACGGCGTGGAAGTACGGCCAGAACATGCCCTGCGGGCCCGTGTCGACCGGGGCGCGCTCGGCCAGCGGCGTCACCGCATCCGGCCCCAACAACTCACGCACCTGCTCGACCGACATGGCGTGCCACTCGTAGGCCGGTGCCGGCTGCGGAGCGCGGGCACGCAGCACCCGGCGGGCGAGCAGATACCCCGACAGCATCCCGGCGCCCGCACCGACCGTCACCGGGCCGGGGCCGCGGCCCGGTGCCGCCCCGAGACCGGGAATGGTCGCCCGGACACCGCGCACCAACAGCAGCCCGGCGATGGTCGACGCGCCGATCGAGATCGCCACACCGCGCTCGGTGGCGTCGCGGGCGGCCGGCAGCGCGCGCAGCAACTGCCATGCCGCACCCAGATCGGCCAGCAGCAGGTCGGCATAGAAAGGAGGAGGCAGGGAGTCATTTTCGCTTGCCGGCATGACCCCGAGCGCCAGATCGGCCGCCGCCAGCGCCTGCGCCGCAGAGCTCGACAGCACGGCGACGGTGCGGCCCGCCTGCTGCAGCTCGGTCACGGCGGCAGCCAGTGCGGCGTCCATCCCGTCGATGTCACCGGCGCCGGGCGCCGGGCGGATGTCGTCGAAACCGGGGCGCAGCTCACCGAGGATGTCGGTGTCCACGGTGACCAGTTGCGCGCCGGAGGCCCGACCCTCGAGCACCACCGCAGAGGCCAGTGCGTGGTGGGTGGGCAGGATCAACGCCTCCACCGCTTCGGCGCGGTCGCGTGCCGTCATGCGGACCCGGTGCCAGCCGGGACGCAGCCCGGGCTTGTCGAGCAGCCGCTGCGCGTTGTTCCAGGCCTGTGGCAGCTCGTGCTCGGTGGCGCCGTGGATCTGCACCACGCGGCGCTGTTCGCCGGTGAGCACCCGCGGATCGATGACCACGGTGTCGATCTTGTCGAGCCGGCGCAGGCTGTCCGGCCGCAGCGGCAGCACCTCGTGGGAGTCCGCCAGTCCCTGCCCCAGGGTCGCGGCGAACGACTCGCAGCTGGTGCGTACCGCTTTCGGCGAGGTCGCCAGGATCGCACTCGAGGTCATGTCCACGTTGCGGGTGATGGCGCCCACCACCCCGGTGGCGAGCACCTGGGCGACCGCGGTTCGTCTCAGATACCGTTCGGCCGGCCCGTGCGGCCGTGGCACCGGACGCGGCGCGCGGTGCACCTCCGGGTGCTCGGCCCAGCGGGCCAGCTCCGGCTCGTAGCGATTCCAGGCCAGCGCCCCGGCACGGGCCTCGGACGCCTTCAGGCCCTCCACCATCAGGTCCACCGCCAGGATCGCCGGCGACATGGTGATGATGTGCGAGCCGAGCGAGGCCAGCGACAGCACCGCGTCGGTGCGGGCGGGCCCGATCCGGCTTTCCAGCGCGTTCCGGACCAGCGGCTGGTAGCGCGCCACCGACGCCGCGGCGTCGAAGATCTTGGGCGCTGCCGGCCAGCGCAGCACGCTGCCCGCTGTCGCGATCGCCAACCCCACCGCGTTGGCGCCCACCATCGCACCCTTGGCGGCCAACAACAGCCCGTCGCCGGGCAGTGCGGCGGTCTCGGTGACGCTGAGCGCTGCGGACTTTTCGACCGCGGCCACCGTGGCGCACAGGTCGGCCAGCGACGCGTCGTCGTCGATCTCGACGATCACCCGCGACAGCGGGCGGTTCAGCCGCACCGAGGTCACGTCCGGGCGGGCCCGCAGCGCGTCGAGCACCTCGGCGCCGATATCGGCCCCACCGTCCTCGTCGAGCCCGCGGATCTCGATCCAGGCCCGTCCGGCACCGCGCCAGCTGCGCCGGCTGGTCAGATCGGAGCGCTCACCGGCAAGGATTTTGGCGCCTTCGCGCAGTGGGATGGCGGCCAAGTCCAGGCTGGCCCCCAGAACCGACGTTGCCGCCGCGCCGACTGTCTCCAGACCGAAGCGGCCGATCGAGAACACGTCCATGGATTGCCTCCAGCGTCTTTGATGCGCTGGAGGTCTCTTCCGCCGGTAACCGGCCCACAGCACCGGTCGTCCGATGACGGGCGACGAGATGACGACACTGCGACGAAGGAATACTCCCCTCCGACGGGCCAGTATGCCACATCGTTCAGGCCGATTTCACCTGCCGGAAATACGACACGGTGCGGGCCACGCCGTCGGCCAGCGCGACTCGCGGCTGCCAGCCCAGCACCTCCCGCGCCCGGGCGACGTCCAGGCAGGACCGTTTCAGATCACCCAGCCGAGGGGGGTGGAACTCCGGGTCGTCGGGTGCCCCGACCGCGGCGGCGACCGCCGAATGCAGTTGGCGGTCCGAGGTTTCCACGCCGGTGCCCACATTGAACCGCTGGCCGTCACCCGCCGGGCCCGACGCCCGCACGAAGGCGTCGACCACGTCGTCGACGAACACATAGTCGCGCGTGTTGGATCCGTCGCCGAACACCTTGGTGGGGGCGCCCTGTAGCAGCGCCTGGGCGAAGATCGCCACCACGCCGGCCTCGCCGTGCGGGTCCTGCCGCGGGCCGTAGACGTTGGCCGGCGCGATGTGCGAACACTGCAGCCCGTAGAGGTGCCGGTAGGTGTTGAGGTAGATCTCACCGGCCACCTTGCCGGCGGCATAGGGCGACGCCGGGTCGGTGGGGTCGTCCTCGGTGGTCGGATAGCGCGGCGGGGTGCCGTAGATCGACCCGCCCGACGAGGTGTGCACGATCTTGCGGACGCCGGCGGCACGCGCCGCCTCGGCGAGCCGGATCGTCCCGACGACGTTGACCGAGGCGTCAAAGGCCGGGTCGGCGACCGAGTGCCGCACGTCGATCTGGGCGGCCAGGTGGAAGATGACCTCCGGGCGGTACTGCGCCAGCACGTCGGCCAGGTCGGCGGTGACGATGTCGGCCTCGACGAAGCTGAAGTCGGCGTCACCGGCCAGATGCTCGATGTTGGTGGCCCGTCCGGTCGCGAAATTGTCCAGCCCGACCACCGGGTGCCCGTCCGCCCGCAGGCGGTCGACCAGCGACGATCCGATGAATCCGGCTGCTCCGGTGACCAGTGCTCGCACCGGCCCACCATACCGACCGGTAAGAAAGACGCATGCGCACCCGACTGGCGAGCCTGCCCTGGGTCGGTTGGGCGGCGCTGGCCCTGATCGCCGCGCAGCTGGGGGTCCGGGCGGTGGTGGCGTTCGGGGGCTACTTCTACTGGGACGACCTGATCCTGATCGGCCGGGCCGGCACCCACGAGCTGCTCTCGCCGTCGTATCTGTTCGACGACCACGACGGCCACGTGATGCCCGGCGCGTTCCTGCTCGCCGGCGTGCTGAGCCGGCTGTGGCCGTTGCAGTGGGCCGCCCCGGCGGCCAGCCTGGTGGTGCTGCAGCTGCTGGCGTCGTTGGCGCTGCTGCGGGCGCTGCGGGTGATCCTGGGCTGGCGGCCGGTGCTGCTGGTGCCGCTGGTTTTCGCGCTGTTCTGTCCGCTGGGCCTGCCGGCGTTCGCGTGGTGGGCGGCGGCGCTGAACTCGCTGCCGATGTGCGCGGCGCTGGCCTGGGTGTGCGCCGACGCGATCCTGTTGGCGCGCACCGGGAATCGGCGCTACGCGCTCACCGGCACGGTGGTATACGCGGGCGGTCTGTTGTTCTTCGAGAAGGCCGCGGTGATCCCGTTCGTCGCGTTCACGGTCTGCGCGCTGCTGCATCATGTGGCCGGGGGCCGCGGGGCGGTGGCCGCTACCTGGCGGGCCGGGGCCCGGTTGTGGGCGGCGACGCTGGCGGTGACCGGTGGGTGGATCGCGGTCTATCTGGCGGTGGTCAACCAGCGGCGCTGGAGCCTGGACCTGGACATGACCCGCGACCTGTTGTGGCGCTCGGTCACCCACGGCATCGTCCCGAGCCTGGCCGGCGGCCCCTGGACGTGGGCCCGGTGGGCTCCGGCCTCGCCGTGGGCGTTGCCGGGTCCGGCAGTGATGGCGCTGGGCTGGTTGGTATTGGCGGGTCTGCTGGCGGTGTCGTCGGCGCGCAAACACCGACTGGTGCCGGTGTGGCTGGCCGCGGCCGGGTACGCGGCGGCCTGCCAGGTGCCGATCTATCTCATGCGCTCGTCGGCGTTCACCGCGCTGGAACTCGCCCAGACCCTGCGGTACCTGGCCGACCTGGTCGTGGTGCTGGCGATCCTGGGCGCGGTCGGGATGTGCGCCCCCAACCGCGACACGTCGCGGTGGCTGGACGCCTCGCCGTGGCGCACCGCGATGGTGAGCTGCCTGGCGGTGACCTTCACCGCCAGCAGCCTGTATTCGACGGCGACGTTCCTGGCCCGCTGGCGCGACGACCCGGCCCGGCCGTATCTGCACAACGCCCTGCCCGCGCTGGCCGCCGCCCGCGCCGAGTCCGACGCGCCACTGCTCGACCAGGAGGTGGATCCGCTGGTGTTGCAGCGGGTGGTCTATCCGGAGAACCTGGCCAGCCACCTGTTCGCCCTGGTTCGCGACCGGCCTGAGTTCGCCTCGGCGACACCGCGTTTGCGGATGCTGACCAGTGCGGGAACGTTGACCGACGCCCAGGTGACCTGGGTGCGGTCCATCGTGGCCGGGCCGGTGCCGCAGTGCGGCTATCTGGTGCAACCCGACCTGCCGGTCACGCTCGGCCTGGACGGCCCGCTGCTGCCGGCCGACTGGACCGCCGAGATCAACTACCTGGCCAACGTCGACGGCGCCATGACGCTGTCGCTGTCGGACGGGCCCGACGTCCGGGTCCGGGTGCGCCCGGGACTCAATCGCGTCTACGTGCGGCTCCCCGGCGGCGGTCACAACGTCACCGCCCGCGCCGACACCGCGGCGCTGTCGGTGTGCATCGCGTCGGGGCCGCTCGGCTACGTCGCGCCGACGTGACCGCGCGGCGCGCTGCACGCCGACCGGGCGCTGGGTACGTTCTACAGACGTGCCCACGGTGCAAGTCCCGACGCAGTACCTGCGCGCTTCGTCGGCGCCGGAACCGCGCACCCTGATCGACGTGCTGCAGGAGACCGCGGCCCGCCACCCCGACGCTGCCGCGATCGACGACGGCGAGGTGGTGTTGACCTATGGCGAGCTGATCGCCGACATCGAGGAGAGCGTCGCGTGGCTGGCCGCCCGCGGTCTCGGCCGCGGCGACCGCATCGGCATCCGGATGCCGTCGGGAAGCTACGCGCTCTACGTGGCGATCCTGGCCGTGCTGGCCGCCGGCGCCGCCTACGTCCCGGTCGACGCCGACGATCCCGCCGAGCGGGCCGAACTGGTGTTCACCGAGGCGCAGGTGGCGGCGATACTCACCGAACAGGGCTTGCTCCGCGGCCCCGGGGAGTCGCGCGGCTGGCGGGCCTCGGCGCCGTCGCTCCGCGACGACGCCTGGATCATCTTCACCTCGGGATCCACCGGCACCCCCAAGGGGGTGGCGATCACCCATCGCAACGCGGCGGCCTTCGTCGACGCCGAAGCTCAACTGTTCTTGCAGGACAACCCGATCGGGCCCGGGGATCGGGTGCTGGCCGGACTGTCGGTCGCGTTCGACGCCTCCTGCGAGGAGATGTGGCTGGCGTGGCGATACGGTGCATGCCTGGTTCCCGCGCCACGGTCGCTGGTGCGCAGCGGCATGGACCTGGGGCCGTGGCTGGTGTCTCGGGACGTGACCGTGGTGTCGACCGTGCCCTCGCTGGCCGCGCTGTGGCCGGCCGAGGCGCTGGAAGCGGTGCGGCTGCTGATCTTCGGCGGCGAGGCGTGCCCACCGGAATTGGCGGCCCGGCTGGCGGCCGACGGCCGCGAGGTGTGGAACACCTACGGTCCCACCGAGACCACCGTGGTGGCCTGCGCGGCGCAGCTGGGCGAGTCCGGGCCGGTCCGGATCGGGCTGCCGCTGGCCGGCTGGGATCTGGCCGTGATCGGCGCCGACGGCGAACCGGTGGCCACCGGCGAGGTCGGCGAGTTGGTGATCGGCGGCGCCGGGCTGGGCCGCTACCTCGACGCCGACCGGGACACCGAGAAGTTCGCACCGCTGCCCGCCCTGGAGTGGCCGCGGGCCTACCGCAGCGGCGATCTGGTGCGCCTGGAACCGGACGGGTTGGTCTTCTGCGGGCGCGCCGACGATCAGGTCAAGGTCGGCGGGCGGCGCATCGAGTTGGGCGAGGTCGACAGTGCGCTGGTGGGACTGCCCGGAGTCAGCGGGGCCGCGGCCGCGGTCCGCAGCAGTGCCGGCGGAACACCGCTGCTGGTCGGGTATCTGGTCAGCAGCGACCCGGACTTCGACGTGGCCGCAGCGCGCGCGATGCTCGAGCGGCGGCTGCCGGCCGCGCTCGTTCCCCGGCTGGTGCTGGTCGACGAGTTGCCCACCCGGACGTCGGGCAAGGTGGATCGCGACGCGCTGCCGTGGCCGGTGGGCCCGGAACCGGGCGGCCGGTGGGACGCCGACGACCCGGACAGCACGCTGGGCTGGCTGGCCGGGCTGTGGCGTGAGGTGTTGGGCACCGCGGTCGACGACGAGCAGGCCGACTTCTTCGCCCTGGGAGGCGGATCGCTGCAGGCCGCCCAGCTGGTGGTCGCGTTGCGGCAGCGTTACCCGCAGACCACGGTCGCCCAGCTCTACGACCGGCCGCGGCTCGGCTCACTGGCCGGGTTCCTCGACGACACGGGCCGCAGCGATCCCGCCGCGGCGGCCGCGCCGCGCCCGGTGCAGCCCATGCCGCGGCTGACCCAGGCCGCCCAGCTGCTGTTGTCGGTGCCGCTGGCCACGCTGACCGGGTTGCAGTGGGTGACCTGGCTGGCGCTGCTCAACAACACGGCTGCCGCGTGGCATCCGCTGCCCTGGCTGGTGCGCCTGGACTGGGGGTGGGTGATCGCCGCGTTCGTGCTGTTCGTCACCCCGCTGGGCCGGATGGGCATCGCGGCGCTCGGGGCGCGTGCGCTGCTGGCCGGGCTGCGGCCGGGCAGCTATCGGCGTGGCGGTGCCGAACACCTGCGGGTCTGGTTCGCCGAACGCCTCGCGGCGGCCAGCGGCGCCGAAAATCTGGCCGGGGCGCCGTGGTTGGTGTATTACGCACGGGCACTGGGCAACAAGATCGGCAAGGGCGTCGATCTGCACTCCGCCCCGCCGGTGACCGGGATGTTGACGCTGGGGCACCGGTGCTCCATCGAACCGGAGGTCGACCTGAGCGGGTACTGGATCGACGGCGAGGTGTTCCACGTCGGCCCGATCACCATCGGCAACGATGCCACCGTCGGTGCCCGCACCACGCTGCTGCCGGGCGCATCGGTCGGTAAGGACGCCGACGTCGCCCCGGGCTCCGGGGTGATCGGCGAGGTCAAGAAGGGCCAGTACTGGACCGGCTCGCCGGCGGTGAAATCCGGTAAGGCACGCCATCCGTGGCCGGATCAGCGGCCACCGCCCCGGCCGATCTGGGTGGCGGTCTACGGGCTGACGTCGATACTGCTGGGCGGGCTGCCGTTGCTGGCACTGGGCGCCGGGCTGGCCGTGGTGGGCCGGGCTGTCGGTGAGGCCGCCACGTTGGGGGCGGCGATCGGGCCGGCGGCGTTGTGGACGCCGGCGGCGGCGCTGACCGCGCTGGCCGGCTACGCCGCCGTGACCATCGCCGCGGTGCGACTGCTGTCGATCGGGCTGACCGAGGGTTATCACCCGGTGCGCAGCCGCCAGGGCTGGCAGCTGTGGGCCACCGAGCGGCTGATGGACGCCGCGCGCGACTACCTGTTTCCGGTGTATGCCAGCCTGATCACGCCCTGGTGGCTGCGGTTGTTGGGGGCGAAGGTCGGCGACGGCACCGAGATCTCCACGGCCCTGGTGATCCCGAAGTTCACCACGATCGCCGACGGCGCCTTTCTCGCCGACGACACCATGGTCGCCTCCTACGAACTGGGCGGCGGCTGGATCCACGTCGCCCCGACCACCATCGGCAAACGCGCCTTCCTGGGCAACTCCGGGATCACCCAGCCGGGCCGGCGCGTACCCGACAAAGCATTGGTGGCGGTGCTGTCGACGGCGCCGCACAAAGCCAAGGCCGGTTCGTCGTGGCTGGGCAGCCCGCCGGTCCGATTACGCCGCAAGATGGCCGACCTCGATGCCGAGCGGACCTTCGAACCGCCGTTGCGGCTGAAGCTGATGCGCGCCGTCATGGAGACGTTCCGGCTGATCCCGGTCATGGTGACCGTTGCGATCGGAGTCACGATGCTCGGTGTGTTGCAGTGGGCGGCAACACGGTTCGGCTACGGCTGGACCGCCCTGGGCAGCGGGGTGGCGTTGCTGGCCGCAGGTGCGGCGGCCGGCGGCATCGCGGTGGTGGCCAAATGGGTGACCGTGGGCCGGATCCGGGCCACCGAGCACCCATTGTGGTCGCCGTTCGTGTGGCGCAATGAGGTGTCGGACACCTTCGTCGAGACGGTGGCCGCGCCGTGGTTCGCCCGGGCCGCCACCGGCACGCCGGTGATGAACCTGTGGTTGCGGGCGTTGGGCGCCACCATCGGCCGCGGGGTGTGGTGCGAGACGTACTGGCTGCCCGAAGCCGACCTGGTGACGCTGGGGCCCGGGGCGACGGTCAACCGCGGCTGTGTGGTGCAGACCCACCTGTTCCACGACCGGATCATGCAGCTGGACACCGTCACACTGGAAGCCGGCGCCACCCTGGGCCCGCACTGCGTGGCGCTGCCGGCCGCCCGGGTGGGCGCCGGCACCACCATCGGACCGGCATCCCTGGTGATGCGCGGCGACGGGGTGCCGCCGGCGACCCGCTGGCAGGGCAACCCGATCGCGCCGTGGCCGGTACCCCGCAAGAAGCGCGGCTCTTCGCCCGCCCCGACCGAGGAGTCCGCGGCGTGAGCAAACCGGTCAAGCCCCTCACCGAGGCGACCGACAGTGTTGCGCCCGTAGCGGACCCGTACCTGCCCGGCAGCGGCAACACCGGCTACCGGGTGTCGCGCTACGAGCTGGACCTGGAGTACAAGCTCAGCAGTAACCGGTTGTCGGGCACCGCGACTATCACCGCGGTCACGCTCACCGCGTTACGCGAGCTCACCCTGGACCTCGCCGATACGCTGTCGGTCGCCAAGGTGTGGGTCAACGGCCGCCACCCCGCCCGGTTCGGCACCGCAGCCGCCAAGCTGCGGATCACCCTGGCGGCCGAGTTGCCCGCCGGGGCGGCGCTGGTGATCACGGTGCGGTATTCGGGTTCGCCCAGACCCAGCGAAACCCTGTGGGGCGAAGTGGGTTTCGAGGAGCTCTCCGATGGCGCACTGGTCTCGGGGCAGCCCAATGGCGCGCCGACGTGGTTCCCGTGTGACGATCAGCCCGCGGCGAAGGCCAGCTATCTGATCCAGATCAGCACCGACAGTTCGTACCGTGCGGTCGCCAACGGCGAACTGGTGTCGCAGCGGGTCCGATCGGCCCGCACCACCTGGACCTACGAGCAACCCGAGCCGACACCGACCTACCTGGTCACCCTGCAGATCGGCCGGTATGTGACCCGCCGACTGCCCGATGCGGACGTGCCCATCCACGCCGTGCTGCCGGCCCGGCTGACCCGGCAGTTCGACCGGGATTTCGCCCGCCAGTCGCAGATGATGGACCTGTTCGTGCGGTTGTTCGGCCCCTACCCGCTGACCGCCGGCTACACCGTGCTGGTCACCGACGATGAGTTGGAGATCCCCCTTGAGGCCCAGGGGATCTCGGTTTTCGGCGCCAACCATTGCGACGGCCGGCGGGGATCGGAGCGGCTGATCGCCCACGAGCTGGCCCACCAGTGGTTCGGCAACAGTGTCACCGTGCGGCACTGGCGCGATATCTGGCTGCACGAGGGGTTCGCCTGCTACGCCGAATGGCTGTGGTCGGAGCATTCCGGCGGGCCGAGCACCGACGAACTGGCGCGGCGCTACCACCGGCAGCTGTCCTCGCTGCCGCAGGATCTGCTGCTGGCCGATCCGGGGCCGGCCGACATGTTCGACGACCGGGTGTACAAGCGCGGCGCGCTGACCCTGCATCTGCTGCGCGGCAAGCTGGGCGACGACGACTTCTTCGCGCTGCTGCGCGAGTGGACGACGCGCTATCGCCACGGCAACGCCGCCACCGAGGACTTCACCGGGCTGGCCGCCGAGTACGCAGCCGCGGCGTCGGTGGAGCCGCTGGAGGCACTGTGGCAGGCCTGGCTGTACTCCGCCGAGCTTCCGGCGCTGTAGCATCCGGTCCGCGGCCGGGGCACATATGCGTTTCGTATGAGTCCCGGCCGCCGGGTTGCCCGGCCGGCGCGGCCGAAAATACCGTCGGATATCGGCCGATTCGAGGAGTGCCGATGAATTTTGCAGCGTTGCCACCGGAGGTCAACTCTGCGCTGATGTACTCCGGGGCGGGATCAGGCCCCATCCGGGCCGCCGCAACGGCCTGGAAAGCCATGGCCGCCGAACTGGAAACCGCAGCAACCTCCTACCGCAGCATCATCACCGGCCTGACCGACCAAACCTGGCAAGGCCCCGCCGCCACCGCCATGGCCACTGCTGCAGCCCCCTACGCCGCCTGGATGTCCACCACCGCAACCCAAGCCGCCCACGCCGGCACCCAAGCCAGCGCCGCCGCAGCCGCCTACGAGACCGCGTTCGCCATGACCGTGCCCCCACCGGTCATCACCGCCAACCGCACCCAACTGGCCACCCTGATCGCCACCAACATCCTCGGCCAGAACACCGCCGCCATCGCCGCCAACGAAGCCCACTACGCCCAGATGTGGGCCCAAGACGCCACCGCCATGTACGGCTACGCCGGCAACGCCGCCACCGCCACCCAACTGCCCACCTTCACCGCACCCCACACCACCACCGACGCCGCCCCCGCCGCGGATACGTCCGGCGATTACCAAGGTGCCGGCGCGCCCGGGCTGGTACTCGACATCTTGGTTGCGCTGCTCGAGGTGGACAGCATCGCGCCCTTCGAGGGCGGCGGCGCCGGCCTGGAATTCGGTGCGCTGGCCATCGAAGCGGCCAGCCTCGCGCCGTTCGCCGGCCTGGGCTTCGGCGGTGACTTCGGTTCGATCGGCGGACTGGGCCTCATCGGTGGCACCGTGTCCGCCGGCGGCGGTTTCCCGCCGGCCTCCTTGGCCTCGGCAGCGGCGGCACCCGGCCGGGTTCCGGCGGCCTGCGCCGGTATGGGCAGGGCCGTACCTCTGGGCGGGCTGTCGGTGCCACAGGCCTGGGCGGCCGCCACACCGTCAGTGCTGCGGGAAACCACTTCGGTAGCAGCGCAATCCGGCGTGAGCACCGCCGCTGCCGCGGCCGGCGCCGAAATACCGTTCGCCGAAATGGGTTTGGCCGGCATGGCCGGCCGTGCCATGGCCGGCACCGTCGGCCTGGGACGCCGGACACCGGTCACCGCACCGAACCCCATCACCCCGGCCAAGCCGGCGGAGTCGGCCGACGTGTCCCGGGTAGCACCGGAGCCGGTGACCGGAGTTGAGATTCTCGCCGAACTGCGGGGTCTGGCGGAGCTGCGGGATGCCGGGGTGCTGACCGAAGACGAGTTCACCCGGCAACGGGAACGCGTTATCGACGATTTCATCGACGAGTGAATTTCAAACAGAAAGGTTGACGGATGTCTTTCGTTGTCACCCAGCCGGAGTCGTTGTCCGGGGCCGCCGGTGATCTGCAGGGGATCGGTTCGGCGGTACATGCGCAGAGCGCGGCCGTGGCCGCACCGACCACCGCCATGGCGGCCCCGGCATCCGATGCGGTCTCGATGTCGATCGCCGCGCTGTTCAACGCCAACGGTGCGCTGTTCCAGGATGTGGCGGCCCAAGCCGCCGCGGTCCACCAGATGTTCGTCAGCACCCTGAATGGTGGCGGTATGGCGTATGCGAGCACCGAAGCCGCCAACGCGATCGCTGCCGGCTGACCACCGGGAGGCAGCCGATGAATTTTGCCGCGTTACCGCCGGAGGTCAATTCCGCGCTGATGTACGCCGGCCCGGGATCCGGCCCGATCCGCGCCGCGGCCACCGCCTGGAAAACCATGGCCGCCGAACTGGAAACCGCAGCCAACGCCTACCGCACCGTCATCGCCACACTGACCGACCAAACCTGGCAAGGACCAGCCGCGACCGCCATGGCCACCGCCGCGACCCCCTACCTCGCCTGGATGAACAGCACCGCAACCCAAGCCGCCACCACCGGCAGCCAAGCCGCCACCGCCGCTGCCGCCTACGAAACCGCCTTCGCCATGACCGTGCCCCCACCGGTCATCACCGCCAACCGCACCCAGCTGGCCACCCTGATCGCCACCAACCTGCTCGGCCAGAACACCGCCGCCATCGCCGCCAACGAAGCCCACTACTCCGCGATGTGGGCCCAAGACGCCACCGCCATGTACGGCTACGCCGGCAATGCCGCCACCGCCACCCAACTACCCGCCTACACCGCACCCGGACCCACCACCACCGGCGCCGCGCCGGCCACACCGGGCGCCGCGATAACACCCGGGCTGGCCTTCGACCTAGCCGCCGCGGTTCTGGAGGTGGGCAGCGTCGTGCCGTTCGGCAGCATCGGTTTGGGCGGTGCATTCGGCGGGATGGCGATCACCCTGGGGGAGCTGGCCTTGCCGGAAGAAGGCGCGCTGGGGCTGGGCGCGCTGGGCGGCCTGGACCTGATCGGCCGGACCGCGCCCAGCGGACGCGGGGCGACCTGGGCCGGGATGGGCAAGTCCGTACCGGTGGGAGCACTGTCGGTACCGCGGACCTGGGCCGCCGCCACACCGGCGGAGCTACGCGAAACCACCCTGGTTACAGCACAATCCGGCACCTCCGCTGCGGCGGCGGCCACAGCCGGCGCCGAAATACCGTTCGCCGAAATGGGTTTGGCCGGCATGGCCGGCCGTAACATGACCTGCACGGTCGTCCCGGGACGCCGGTCGGCGGCCGCCCCGCCGAATCCCACCATCGCACCCGCCTCGCCCAAGCCGGCCGACGAATCCGACGACCCAGACCAGCCGGTGCGGCCGAAGTCGATCGGCGTCGTCGCCGAATTGCGTGCCCTCGTCGAGCTCCGCGACTCCGGAGTTCTGAGCCAGCAGAAATTCATCGAGCGCAAGGAACGCCTTCTCGGCGAATGATCCGGTATCCAGGGTGGACAATGGTGATCGATGTCGGATAACACGGATCACCGGAGCCCGCGCAAGGCGATCCTCGGCCAGCTGCCGCGGATCAACCGGCCCGACGGATCACCGATCCGGGTGCTGCTGGTCGACGACGAACCGGCGCTGACCAGCCTGGTGACGATGGCACTGCACTACGAGGGGTGGGTCGTCGACGTCGCCCACAACGGCCGCGACGCCGTCGCCAAGTTTCACAGCGGCGAGCCCGATCTGCTGGTTCTCGACATCATGCTGCCCGACGTCGACGGGCTGCAGATCCTGCAGCGGGTCCGCGAATCCGACGCCTATATCCCGACGCTGTTTCTCACCGCCCGCGATTCGGTGACCGACCGGGTCACCGGCCTGACCTCCGGCGCCGACGACTACATGACCAAGCCGTTCAGCCTCGAGGAGTTGGTCGCCCGGCTGCGCGGTCTGCTGCGCCGGTCCGCCCAGCTGACGCCACCGGTGGACGAGGTGCTCACCGTGGGTGATTTGACGCTCGACGGCGCGAGCCGGCAGGTGACGTTCGGGCGCACCCCGGTGTCGCTGTCCACGACCGAGTTCGAGCTGCTGCGGTTCTTGATGCGCAACCCGGGACGGGCGCTGGCCCGCGCCGAGATCCTCGACCGGGTCTGGAACTACGACTTCGCCGGCCGCACCAGCATCGTGGATCTCTATATCTCCTACCTGCGCAAGAAGATCGACGCCGATCCGCCGATGATCCACACCGTGCGCGGCGTGGGCTACATGCTGAAGCCGCAGCCGTGACCGACGCCCCTAGCGCGCCCCGAAAGACACCCTGGTGGCGTCCGCGGGCGCTGCGCCGCCAACTGGTGCTCGGGGTGTCGGCCGTGGTGACCGTGGTGTTCGTGGCGGTCGGCGTGGTGTCGGTGCTGAGCCTGCGCAACTACGTCACCGCGACGAGCGATGCCGATCTGTCCGAGTCGCTGAACGCCTTCAGTCATTCCTTCGCCAAGTATCGCCGCGCCCAGAATGTCGCCGGCGCCGACGAGGCGTCGACCATCGGGCCGGCCATGCTCGGTTTCAGCGACCAGACGCCCGGCAACGTGCTGGCGGTGCTGCGCAACGGCAAGGTGATCGGGTCGGCGGTGTTCACCGTGGCGGACCCCTATCCCGCACCTGCCGACGTGGTCGCCGCGATCGACGCACACCACTGGCACAACGGCCCCCCGCAGACGATGGACCTGGGCAGCCTGGGCACCTATCGGGTGGAGACCCGTGTCGTCGACCAGGACGACCTGCTGTTCATCGGCGGGTCACTGAACCTGGCGAACCGCACCGTGGTGCGCCGAATGGCCGCTGCCGCAACGCTGTACACGTTGGCACTGCTGATAACCGCGGGCCTGACGATCACCGTGGTCAACTACGCGTTGCGCCCGCTGCGCCGCGTCGCGGCCACCGCCGGCGCGGTGGCCGCCATGCCGCTGACCGACGGCGATGAACGCATCACCGTCCGGGTGTCCGAGGATGACGTCGATCCGGACAATGAGGTGGGCATCGTCGCCGGAGCCCTCAATCGCCTGCTGGACAACGTCGACAGCGCGTTGGCCTACCGCAGCGAAGCCGACCGGCGGATGCGGCAGTTCATCACCGATGCCAGCCACGAGCTGCGCACCCCGCTGGCGGCGATCCAGGGCTACGCCGAACTGACCCGGCAGGACTCCGCCACGCTGCCGCCGACCACCGAATACGCGCTGGCGCGTATCGAATCCGAGGCGCAGCGGATGGCGTCGCTGGTCGAGGAGCTGTTGCTGCTGTCGCGGCTGGGCGAAGGCCAGGATCTCAACATCGAAGACGTCGACCTGGCCGATCTGGTGGCCGATGCGGTCAACGACGCGGCGGCCGCCGCAGCGAGCCACCACTGGGTCAAGGAGCTGCCCGAGTCTCCGGTGTGGGTCCGCGGCGACCGGGCCCGGCTGCACCAGGTCGTCACCAACCTGTTGAAGAACGCCTGGGTGCACACGCCGGCGGGGGTGACGGTCACCACGGCCATCGCCGCCGACCGCGCCCGGGTGGGCGGTCCGGTCGCGGAGTTGACGGTGGCCAATGACGGGCCGGCGATCGAGGCCGACATGGTGCCGCACCTGTTCGAGCGGTTCGTCCGTGCCGACAAGGCCCGCTCCGGGGAGTCGGGCAGCACCGGGCTGGGCTTGGCGATCGTCGCCTCGATCGTCGGCGCCCACCGGGGCTCGGTGGACGCGGAATCCAGCGACGGCGCGACGGTGTTCCGGGTTCGGCTACCGATGGTGGATCCGGACCCAGCCGCCGGTGACAGCACGGGCGAACGTGCACAGAACGCCGGCTGAAACGGCGTGTCGCTGGGCAAACATGCGCTCGCGGTGGGGGGTGGCGAGGTGGTCCCCACGGCCCGCCCAGTCGTGGATCACACCGTTGACGATTATTTACCATTTAATGTATATTTACAGTCACTGTGAAGATGCATCCGATTGTAAATATCAAAGGCCCTGTCGACCAAGCCTCCCTCACCATCCTTCGAGATGTTCCCGGGGTGACGACAGAGGTCGTATTGGGCAATCACCCCAACGTCATCGTCTGCGCAGGCAGTATCCGCCACGTCGTAGAAATCAAAGCGCAGGCCGCGATCAACACTGCGAAGGCGCATCAGCTGATCAAGTCTGCCAAGGCACTCCCCCCAGAAACCCACTTACTGGCGGTCGCCCGAACTTCGACCGAGGAAGCGCGTCGACTTCTCCAGGAAGCTGGTATCGGGCTGATCGATGCTCAGGGCAACATCCGCATTGACCTACCCGGGATCTTCATTTGGACCGAGGGGCGGCTCGCCAGGCCCGAACGCCATGGGGACAACGTCGATCCGCCGGTCAAGCTCACCGGCAAGGCAGGTGTGGCGGCCCAAGCCCTCCTGCGAGAACCCCAGCGCTGGTGGCGCGTGGCCGATTTAGCGACTACCGCTGAGGTATCGCCCGCCCTGGCGCATCGCGTCTTTTCGCGGCTGGAGCGCGACGGCCTGATCACCGTTGACGGCGCCGGCCCGAAGCGAGTCCGTCGTGTCTCCGACGCCACTGCCCTGCTCGATCTGTTGGCCGAGGAGCTACAAGACCGTCGTGTGAAACAGGTGCGCGCATTCCGCCTTGCGCGCGACGCACGCGCTCACGCGCGAATCTTGAGCGACCAACTCACCGATGCAGGCTGTGATCACGCCGTCACCGGCCCTGCCGGCGCGGCACGGCTCGCGCCATTCGTGACATCGATTCCGGTTGTGGACATTTGGATCACCGAGGCCGCCGATCTCGACTTGGCCGTTCAAGCGGCAGGCGCCGAGCCTGTTGTTGAGGGGCACAACATTCTGCTCAAACAAGAGCCAGGGGACACGCCGCTTGCCTTTCGTTTGAATGTCGAAGGCGTCTGGACCGTCAATCCGTTCCGACTGTACTGCGACCTGCGACGAGATCCTCGTCGCGGGAAAGAACAGGCCGACCGGCTTCGCCAGGAGGTGATCAGATTTTGAGCAAGAACCACTACAGCGACTACGACGAAGACACGACCGCCCGTTGCGAACGTGCGCTCGTCACGCTGCTCGGCGATGTTGGCCCGTGGGGTAACCGTATCTACCTGGCCGGGGGTCTGGCGCCTCGCTACATCGTTGGCAGCCTGCCCGAGGGTGCACGACCGCATGTCGGCACGACCGATGTCGACCTCGTGATCGGGCTGACCGTCGATGCCGACAGCGACGAGACGTACCGGACGCTCGAGAACAACTTGAGGAAGTCGGGCTTCGAGCCGGAGAACTCGTTCCGATGGAAAAGACAGGTCGACGGCGTAACGATCCTCGTGGAGTTCATGTGCGACACCGATCAGGTCGAACCTGGAAGAATCTTCAGGCCGAAACAAGGCCTGGGCACAAAACTCGGCGCGTTCAACGTCCGTGGAGCGCAGCTGATCGCGAAGGACTTCACCGAACACTCGTTGGAAGCGGATCGGCTCGACGACGGCGGCCGGTCTCGCGTAACGGTCCGCGTGGCAAATATCTTGTCGTACACCGTTCTAAAGATCCTTGCGTTTCAAGACCGCCATGAGAACAAGGACGCCTATGACCTCATCTATTGCTTGCTCAACTTCGGCGACGGCCCAGAGGACGCCGGCCGCACAGCTGCCAACAGTGCGATCTACGGCGCGGCTCAAGTTCACGAAGCAACGCATCTACTTGCGCAGCGATTCGCCGCAGCCGAAAACGATGGCCCACACGCCTACGCCAATTTCCTCGCCGAAGGTAGCGATCGCGACGAGCCTGCCCGACTACGCCAGGAAGCTGTCGCCGTCGTGCGCGCATTCCTCGCGGCAGCAGGTTTCTAGAAGGGGCGTGACAGGCGCCCGGCGAGCGTGCACCCACTGACACCAAATACGGCGTGTCGCCGTACAAACATGCACCTTCGCGGGTGGAGGGACCTACGAAAATGGAGCCGCCTAGGAGAATCGAACTCCTGACCTATTCATTACGAGTGAATCGCTCTACCGACTGAGCTAAGGCGGCGTGCCCCGACCGAGACCGGGACCAGCCGAGTTTACAGGTCGGCCCGCAGCGCCTGACCGATGGTGGCGACCATCGCGCCGACGGCGAACCGGGGCTTGACGTTGGCCGCCAGCGCGTCGCGGCATTCCAGCACCGCTTCGATGCAGCGCAACAGCGCATCCCCCGACGCGTGCGCGGCCATCGCCGCGGCGGCATCGACCATGTCGGGATGGTTGGGCCGTGCGGCGCCGGCCGACGCGGTGGCGACCAGCAGGGCGTCGCGGAAGTAGCTGGCCAGGTCGATCAGGGCCCGGTCCAGCGCGTCGAGCGAGGCCCGCTTGTGACGGGAATTCTGCCGGCGCTCCAAGTCTTTGATCATCCCGGCGGTGCCCCGCAGTGTCCCGGCGGTGCCCTTACCGGTGCCGCCGGCCCCCAGCGCGGTGCGCAGTTCCTCCGTCTCGGCCTCGGCCCGATCGGCGGTCAGGTCACGGGCCTCGGACTCGGCCGCGGCCACCAGTTCGTCGACCGCACTGAACGCCCGGGACGGGGTGGCCGAGTCGCGGGCCAGCGCCAACGCCCGCTGCCTGCGCTGCCGGGCCTCCGGGTCGGTGGCCAGCCGCCGGGCCCGGCCGACGTGGCCGCCGCTGACCGCCGCCGCCCAGCCGGCCGTCTCGTGGTCGAGCCCGTCGGTGTCGATCAGCACCTGGGCGATCGCCGCGGGCGCCGGCGTCACCAGCGCCACGTGCCGGCAGCGGGACCGCAGCGTGATCGAGATGTCCTCCGGGTCGACCGATGGGGCGCACAGCAGGAACACCGTCGACGGCGGCGGCTCCTCGATGGCTTTGAGCAGGGCATTGCCGGCCCGCTCGCCCAGCCGGTCGGCGTCCTCGATCACCACGATCTGCCACCGGCCGGTTCCGGGACGCCGGGAGGCGACCTGCACGATGGACCGCATCTCCTCGACACCGATGGACAATCCCTCGGGCACCACCCGCCGGACGTCGGCATGCGTGCCGGCCATCGTGGTGGTGCAGGCCCGGCAGGTACCGCAACCGGGCCCGCCGTCGGCCTCGTCGGCGCTGCACTGCAGCGCCGCAGCGAAGCACACCGCCGCGATCGAGCGGCCCGATCCCGGCGGCCCGGTGATCAGCCAGGCGTGTGACATACCTCCGGCGGTACGCACGCTGTGAGCAGCGTCATAGCGCGCTGCGCGCGCCGCCGCCAGCAACTCGGCCTCCACCGGCTGTTGGCCCACCAAACGTGCGAAAACCCCGGACATCATCGGTCACAGTAGCGGTCGGGCAAGACATTGGGACTCTGGCTTTGCTCATCCCGCCGGATACGGTGTCCTGGTGAGTACCACGAGCTTGGGCGGGCGGATCAGCCGATTCGTCCGCTGGGTGGTGCGCACGCCGTGGCCGGTGTTCACGCTGAGCATGTTGCAGGCCGACATCATCGGCTCGCTGTTCGTGTTCGGCTTCCTGCGGTTCGGTCTGCCGATCGAGGACCGGATCAACCTGCAGGATCTACCGCGCGTCAACCTGGTGGTCTTCGCCGTCACCTTGTGGTGCCTGTTCGTCCTCGGCTTCACGATCAGCACCTCGTTGCTGATGCCGGTGTTCCGCTGGCAACGCCGCGAGGCGATGCTGGCCGAGCCCGACACCGAGGCCGACCCCGCCGACACCGAACTGGCCCGGTCCCGGGCGCTGCGGATGCCGTTCTACCGCTCGCTGATCAGCATCAGCTACTGGACGGTGGGCGGGGTGGTGTTCGTCGCCGCCAGCTGGCCGGTGACCTACGACGTGTTGCCGGTGGTGGTCACCGCCACCGCGCTGGGTGCTGCCGCCACCGCGATCATCGGCTACCTGCAGTCCGAGCGGGTGCTGCGGCCGGTTGCGGTCGCGGCGCTGCGCGGTGGGGTGCCGGAGAACCTGCGGGCCCCCGGGGTGCTGCTGCGTCAGCTGCTGACCTGGTTGCTGTCGACCGGCGTGCCGCTGCTGGCGATCGTGCTGTCGGTGGTGGCCGCCAAGACGTCGTTGCTCGACGCCTCGGCCGACAAACTGTTCACCCCGATCCTGTTCATGGCGCTGGCAGCCCTGGTGATCGGGCTGGCCGGCACCGCGCTGGTGTCGATGTCGATCGCCGATCCGCTGCGCCAGCTGCGCTGGGCGCTCGGGGAGGTGCAGCGCGGTAACTACAACGCCCACATGCAGATCTACGACGCCAGCGAGCTCGGGCTGCTGCAGGCCGGCTTCAACGACATGGTGCGCGATCTGGCTGAGCGGCAACGGCTGCGGGACCTGTTCGGGCGCTACGTCGGTGAGGACGTGGCGCGCCGCGCCCTGGAACGCGGCACCGAACTGGGGGGCCAGGAGCGCGACGTCGCGGTGCTCTTCGTCGACCTGGTGGGATCGACCGAGCTCGCATCGACCCGGCCGCCCAGTGAAGTCGTCAACCTGCTCAACGAGTTCTTCCGGGTGGTGGTCGAGGCCGTCGGACGGCACGGTGGTTTCGTCAACAAGTTCCAGGGTGACGCGGCGCTGGCGATCTTCGGCGCCCCGATCGAGCACCCCGATGCCTGCAGCGCCGCGTTGGCGGCGGCCCGCGAACTGCACGACGGGCTGCTGCCGGTGCTGGGTTCGGAGGAGTTCGGCATCGGCGTCTCCGCCGGGCGGGCAATCGCCGGCCACATCGGCGCCCGCGCCCGCTTCGAGTACACCGTGATCGGCGACCCGGTTAACGAGGCCGCCCGGCTGACCGAGCTGGCCAAGCTGGAGGAGGGCCACGTGCTGGCTTCGGCAGTAGCGGTCAGCGGCGCGGTCGACTCGGAGGCGTTGTGCTGGGAGGTCGGCGAGATCGTCGAGTTGCGCGGGCGCGCCGGCTCCACTCAGTTGGCGCGGCCGTTGAAGATTGCGGGCACCGACGCGGTCTCGTCCGAGAACGCCGGGACCCCGGCCGCGGCGGACTGAGTCAGCGCTTGGTGGCTTTCTTGGCCGGTGCCTTGCGGGTGGTCTTCTTGGCAGCCTTTTTTTTCACCGGCCCCTTGGCCCGCCGATCGGCGAGCAGTTCCGCGGCCCGCTCGTCGGTGATCGACGCCACCTCGTCGCCCTTGCGCAGGCTGGCGTTGGTCTCGCCGTCGGTGACGTACGGCCCGAAGCGGCCGTCCTTGATCACCATCGGCTTGCCGGTCGCCGGGTCGGCGCCCAGTTCACGCAGCGGCGGCGCGGCAGCCGCTTGGCGGCCACGGCGTTTCGGCTCGGCGTAGATCTTGAGCGCCTCTTCGAGGGTGATCTCGAAGATCTGCTCCTCGCTGGACAGTGACCGAGAATCGGTGCCGCGCTTCAGATACGGGCCGTAGCGGCCGTTCTGGGCGGTGATCTCGTCGCCGGAGCCCGGGTCGACGCCGACCACCCGCGGCAACGACAGCAGCTTGAGTGCGTCCTCGAGGGTCACCGTCTGCAGATCCATGCTGCGCAGCAATGATCCGGTGCGCGGCTTGGGTCCGGTCGGCTTCTTGCCCTTCTTGGCGGTGGTGCCCGACTCGTCGTCCGGCGGCGGCAGGATCTCGGTGACGTAGGGGCCGTAGCGGCCGTCCTTGGCGACGATCTCGTGCCCGGTCTCCGGGTCGATGCCCAGCGGCCGGCCCTCCTGCGGAGTGGCGAAGCGTTCCTCGGCCAGCGCCAGGGTCAGTTCATCGGGCGGCAGCGAATCGTCGAGATTGGCGCGCTGCGGCGTCGGCTCGCCGTCGTCGCCGGCGACCATGCGCTCCAGGTACGGGCCGTTCTTGCCGACCCGGACATACACCGGCCGGCCCTGCTCGTCGTCGAACAACTTGATCGAGTTGATCTCGCGGGCGTCGATGCCCTCCAGGTTGACCCCGACCAGCTTCTTGAGGCCCCCGGCCCGGGCTATCGAACCCTCCACGCCGTAGTCGCCGCCGAAGTAGAAGTTGTGCAGCCAGTCGGTGCGGCGCTGCCGCCCGGCGGCGATGCCGTCGAGTTCGTCCTCCATCGCCGCGGTGAAGTCGTAGTCGACCAGCCGGCCGAAGTGCTGTTCGAGCAGACCGATGACGGCGAACGCCACCCAGGTCGGGACCAGCGCGCTGCCCTTCTTGTAGACGTAGCCGCGGTCCTGGATGGTCTTGATGATCGACGAGTAGGTCGAGGGCCGTCCGATGCCCAACTCCTCGAGCGACTTGACCAGCGAGGCCTCGGTGTAACGGGCCGGCGGGTTGGTGGAGTGCCCGTCCGGGGTGGCCTCGGCGGCATCCACCCGCTGGCCCTGGGTCAGCTGCGGCAGCCGGCGCTCGGCGTCGTCGGCTTCACCGCCGGCCAACTCGTCGACGGTCTCGACGTAGGCCTTGAGGAACCCGGCGAAGGTGATGGTGCGCCCGCTGGCGGCGAAGGTGACCTGCTGCGAACCCGAGCGGCCACCGATACGCAGGCTCAGCGTGGTGCCGCGGGCGTCGGCCATCTGCGAGGCCACCGTGCGCTGCCAGATCAACTCGTAGAGCCGGAACTCGTCGCTGCCCAGCTCGTTGCGCACCGCGTCGGGGGTGGCGAACGTCTCGCCGGCCGGCCGGATCGCCTCGTGGGCCTCCTGGGCGTTCTTGACCTTGCGGGTGTACTGCCGCGGCGTCGGCGAGACGTATTCCTCGCCGTAGAGCTGGCGCGCCTGGGTGCGCGCGGCATCGATGGCGCTGGCCGACAGCGTCGTCGAGTCGGTACGCATGTAGGTGATGTAGCCGTTCTCGTAGAGCCGCTGGGCGATGCTCATCGTCCGTTCGGCGGAGAACCGCAGCTTGCGGCCCGCTTCCTGCTGCAACGTCGAGGTCATGAACGGCGCGTAGGGCCGCCGGGTGTAGGGCTTCTCCTCCACCGAGGTCACCGACAGCGACGCGCCCGCCAGCCCGGCCGCCAGCGCGGTGGCCGCCGCCTCGTCGAGCACCCGCACCTCGTCGGGTTTGCGCAGCGTGCCCAGCGAGTCGAAGTCGCGTCCGCTGGCCACCCGCAGCTCGTCGACGGCGACCAGTCGGGCGGTGAAGGTGGGCGGGGCGGCGCCCGGGTCGGAGACGCTGGCGTCCAGCTGGGCCACCACATCCCAGTAGGAGGCACTGCGGAACGCCATCCGCTCGCGTTCGCGCTGCACGATGATGCGGGTGGCCACCGACTGGACACGGCCCGCCGACAGCTTCGGTGCGACCTTCTTCCACAGCACGGGGCTGACCTCGTAGCCGTAGAGCCGGTCCAGGACGCGCCGGGTCTCTTGCGCGTCGACCAGGTCGATGTCCAGGTCGCGGGGGTTCTCGGCGGCGTTGCGGATCGCCGGTTCGGTGATCTCGTGGAACACCATCCGCTTGACCGGCACGCGCGGCTTGAGGGTCTCCAGCAGGTGCCAGGCGATCGCCTCGCCCTCCCGGTCACCATCGGTGGCCAGATAGAGCTCGTCGACGTCTTTGAGCAGGCCCTTGAGTTCGGTGACGGTGCTCTTCTTGTCGGGGCTGACGATGTAGAGCGGCTCGAACTCGGCGTCGACGTTCACCCCGAGGCGCGCCCACGGCTCGGTCTTGTACTTCGCCGGCACGTCGCCGGCGTTGCGCGGCAGGTCCCGGATATGACCTCGGGAGGACTCGACGACGTAGCCACTGCCCAGGTAACCGGCGATTTTCCGCGCCTTGGTGGGCGACTCGACTATGACGAGTCGCCGCACGGGTGTTTTATCGCCGTTGCGGGCGCTCACCGTCTTAGAGTCAGCCAACTGCGCTTACGCTCCACTTCTTGTCCGCACCTGCACGCCGCGCCGCCGGTGGACAACTGACAATCTCACACTCACAGCCGTGCCGACGCAAACCGACGTCCAGCACGGAATTCTCTCAAAGGTGGCCTCGATGGCCCGGGATCGGTGCCTCGACACGCGGCCATTGGGTCAACGCCTCGGGAACGGGCGGTGATTCCCCGACATTTTCCACCAGGCGTGCAAGCCTGCGGCGGCCGGTGATCCGCAACGCCGGGTGGCTGCCGCGGATGCCGATCAAGGTGGGCGCTATCCCGACCCGCATCAGGGCCGAGGCCAGCGGCGCGAAGGTGTCGGGCGCGTGCGGATCCAGACCGAGCAGATACCGGTCGGCTTCTGCGGCGCCGGCCGCCAGCGTCCACGCCCGCAGTTCCCGCGGGCCCGGAACCCATTGCGGCGGCACGGTCTTCACCGCTCCTCGCGTCCAGGCCTGCGCCAGCGCGCGCAGCCGCGAATCCACTGCCGTCCGCACCAGCGGGGTGTCCTCCTCGGTGCGGGTGATCTCCGGCAGCAACCCGGCCTCGGTGATCAGCTCGGCCAGCGCCACCGCCCGCCACTGCGCATCGACCACGACCGACAGCCGCGCCTCGGCGCCCATGACGACGATCTGTCCCGGGCCGGCCAGCACCCCGGCGAGGTCGGCGACGCTGGGCGGCACCGAGTCTGCCGAAAAGAAGGAAAGCTGGCTCACGTAACCGACAGTAAGCCGGTCCAGCATCCCCAGCGGCGTCCGGGTCGGCTCATCCTGCCCGACCCGCCCGTTAACGAAACCCCCCGGCTTTGCTCCGTTGGTGGGAGCTGCCCGGGGGGTGTCGCCGAATCCCGTTGCTTAGACGGCGCGGACGCCGGTGGCCTGCGGGCCCTTGGGGCTCTGCCCGACCTCGAACTCCACTCGCTGATTCTCCTCGAGGGTGCGAAAGCCGGACCCTTGGATCTCCGTGTAGTGGACAAACACGTCCGCTGACCCGTCTTCAGGCGCGATAAAGCCGAAGCCCTTCTCCGCGTTGAACCACTTCACAGTTCCCTGTGGCATCTGTCGATCTTTCCTTACTCTTCTTGCCCGGTGCATAGCACCGTTGTTCGGGGCACCGCCTTTCGCTGCCCCGGGCCTGTTCCGGCCGCCGTACCCTGGCGGTCGGTCGATGCTGCCACCGACCCATCCCCCGCGGGCACTGCGGCCGCAACCACAGATCCTGCGAAGGCTTGACACGAACACAGAAGCTACGACCGCCCATCAGTCAACCACGTTCGTCGCGCCGAGGACAGACTGCGGTGCCCAAAATGCCGGTCGGAGGGTGAACAATACGGCGGCGGACTTTCTGTGCAGGACTGAGGACAGGATGAATGACGGTGAATTTCGGCGGTGAATTGCTGGCCGCCGCGCTCGCCGGCATCGAACCGGGCGAGGATCCGCTGCGCCACGTAGCCGACCTGCCGGCGTCGCCGGGGCAAGCGGGCGCCTGGCCGGACTGGGCCGGCGACGACGTCGTCGGCGCCTTCACCGGGCGCGGGATCGAGAGGCCGTGGTCGCATCAGCTGGCCGCCGCCGAACTGGCACACACCGGGCGTCATGTGGTGATCGGGACCGGTACGGCGTCGGGAAAGTCGCTGGCCTATCAACTTCCGGTCATGGCGGCCCTGGCGGCCGACCCGCGTGCCCGGGCGCTGTACCTGTCGCCGACCAAGGCGCTGGGCCATGACCAGCTGCGCACCGCGCACACGCTGACCGCGGCGGTGCCGCGGTTGAGCGAGGCAGCCGCTGCCGTGGCGCCGATCGCCTACGACGGCGACAGCTCCGCCGAGCTGCGCCGGTTCGCCCGGGAACGGTCCCGCTGGGTGTTCTCCAACCCGGACATGATCCATCTGTCACTGCTGCGCAACCATGCCCGCTGGGCGGTGTTCCTGCGCGGGCTGCGCTTCGTGATCGTCGACGAATGCCACTACTACCGGGGCGTCTTCGGCTCACATGTGGCGATGGTGCTGCGGCGGCTGCTGCGGTTGTGCGCCCGCTACACAGCGCCCGGTGCGCCGGGGCCGACGGTGATTTTCGCCAGCGCCACCACGGCGGCACCGGGGGCCAGCGCGGCGGCTCTGATCGGGCAGCCCGTCGCCGAGGTCACCCAGGACGGCTCGCCGCACGGCGCCCGCACGGTGGCGCTGTGGGAACCCGCCCTGCGCGGCGACATGACCGGGGAGAACGGCGCGCCGGTGCGCCGTGCTGCGGGCACCGAGGCGGCCCGGGTGATGGCCGACCTGATCGCCGAGGGCGCGCGCACGCTGACCTTCGTCCGCTCGCGCCGCGGCGCCGAACTGACCGCGCTGGCTGCCCGCACCCGGCTGGAATCGGTCGCCCCGGCGCTGGCCGACAAGGTCGCCTCCTACCGGGCGGGCTATCTGGCCGAGGACCGCCGGGGGCTGGAACGTGCGCTGGCCGACGGCGAGCTGTACGGGCTGGCCACCACCAACGCGCTGGAGCTCGGGGTGGACATCGCCGGGCTGGACGCGGTGGTGATCGCCGGTTTTCCCGGCACCGTGACGTCGTTCTGGCAGCAGGCCGGCCGATCCGGCCGGCGCGGTCAGACCGCGTTGATCGTGCTGATCGCCCGCGACGACCCGCTGGACAGTTACCTGGTGCATCATCCCGCGGCGCTGCTCGACAAACCGATCGAACAGGTCGTGATCGACCCAGCCAACCCGTATGTGCTGGGGCCGCAGCTGCTGTGCGCGGCCACTGAGCTGCCGCTGACGGTGGCCGAGGTGGCGCAACTGGGCGCCGAGCGGGTCGCCGAGAACCTGGTCGACGACGGCCTGCTGCGCCGGCGCTCCGAGAAGTATTTCCCCGCGCCCGGGCTCGACCCGCATCACGAGGTCGACATCCGGGGCGCTGCCGGCGGGCAGGTGGTGATCGTGGAAGCCGACACCGGCCGGTTACTGGGCAACGTCGATGCCGGGCGGGCGCCAGCCACCGTGCACACCGGGGCGGTGTATCTGCATCAGGGCGAGAGTTACCTGGTCGATTCGCTGGACCCCGAACGCCGGATCGCCTTCGTGCACGCCGAGGATCCCGGTTACGCAACGTTCGCCCGGGAGATCACCGACATAGCGGTGACCGGTGACGGCGAACGCGCGTGGTTCGGGCCGGTCAGCCTCGGACTGATGCCGGTCACGGTGACCCGGCAGATCGTCGGCTACCTGCGGCGGCTACCGACCGGAGAGGTGCTGGACTTCGTCGAGCTGGAGCTGCCACCGGCGACGCTGCCGACCACCGCGGTGGTCTACACCGTAACCGCCGAGGCGTTGGCCGACTGTGGCATCACCGAAGCGCGGATACCGGGGGCGTTGCACGCCGCCGAGCACGCGGCGATCGGGTTGCTACCGCTGGTGGCCAGCTGCGACCGCGGCGACATCGGCGGACTGTCGATGGCGCTGGGCCCGGGCTCACTGGGCGCGCTGCCCAGCGTGTTCGTCTACGACGGCTACCCGGGCGGCGCGGGGTTCGCCCAGCGGGGGTTCCGCTCGGCGGCCACCTGGCTGGCCGCCACCGTCGAGACGATCGAAGGCTGTGAATGCCCGCACGGCTGCCCGTCATGCGTGCAGTCGCCCAAGTGCGGCAACGGCAACGACCCATTGGACAAGGATGGTGCGGTGCGGGTGCTGCGATTGGTGCTCGACAGGCTCAACGGCACGGGCCGACACTAGCCGGGAAGCACGGTTGCGGGAGTCGGCCGACCCCCCGAACGGCCGACTCCCCGAACCGATACCCCGCGGACTCCCGTGGCAAACGTGCCACCGGAGACGCCGACGGAGCAGCGAGACGAACGGTCGAGAACGAACCGTTCCCCAAGACCCGGTACAGAGCCGGACGCGGCCGTAAGTTACCGGCTGTACGGGACCAACGCAACTCGAAAACCAACCAGGCTACCTCCAGTCGCCGGACAAAACTGGGAAACGGCCGCTGTCGGTGCTGGTAGCGAACCGTTGGCCGTAAAATTCCCGGTTATGGCACACGACTGGTTGCTGGTGGAGACGCTCGGCGGTGAACCGGCAGTCGTCGCCCAGGGACGCCAGGTGAAGAATCTGGTGCCGATCACCCAGTTCCTGCGTCGCAGCCCCCATCTGGCCGCGATCCGGACCGCGATCGCCGAGACGATGCGCACCGGGCAGAGCCTGGTCAGCATCACCCCCAAGCATGATCGGGTGATCCGGACCGAACCGGTGGTGATGTCCGACGGCCGCGTGCACGGCGTGCATGTCTGGAGTGGCCCCGCCGATGTCGAACCACCGGAGCGTCCCACCCCTGGCCCGCTGAAGTGGGACCTGACCCTCGGCGTCGCCACCGACACCGAGGAATCCCTGGCCAACAGCGGCAAGGACCCCACAGTGGAGGCCACCCACGGCCGGGCCTTCGCCGAGGAACTGCCCACCCGCGACTTCAACCCCAACGAGAACAAGGTGCTGGCACTGGCGATTCGGGCCGAACCCGACAAGACCATCTGCAGCAGTTGGGATGTCACCGATTTTCGCGGCGACACCATCCGGGTGGGTTTCGTGGCGCGCACCGGCTGGGAGTCCGGTCTCGGCAGGCGTGAGCATCTGGTCGCGCGGGGCATGAATTGGCGCGGCCAACTCGACGGCACCGTGCACCGCCCCGACTTCCTGGCGCAGCAGATCCTGCACGGGCTGGCGCAGCCCGGTGTGCACCGGGCCATGGTCGACCTGATCGACTGGCGGCTGCTGAAGTGGCTGGACGACCCGTGCCCGTTCTACGACTGGCGCGGCACGGTCGACGCCCCCCGGGTGCATCCCGACGACGAGGCCCGGGTCGCCCGCATGACGACCGATTTCACCGCCGGGCCGGCGACCGGAGTGTTGCGACTGCGCCAGTCGGACGGAGGCTGGGCGCCGGTGCATGTGACGGTGAACCGGATCGAGCTCGAAGCGGGCACCTACGCCGGCCTGATCGCGCTGCGGCTGCCCACCGACGGCGAACTGGCCGAGGCCGGGCTGGACCCGCCGGCCGACGCCTCTTAGCCAATCGCTCGCGCCGCCTCGCCGACGGGACCGGCGCGAGCGCTCGCCCTGGCCGGACCGATCCGCCAGCCGGGCACTGCGACCGCGACGGTGACCGTCAGGTCGAGCCCATCGACCGCACAAGCGATTTCGCGGACTGCCATCTTTCGGGCCAGTCGTTGCGCCGCCTCGCACGCCGCATCCGGCCCGAGTGGGATGCGGGCCGCGCCGGCCAGGGCGGCCAAGTCGGCGACCGACTGCGCCCGGTGCCGAGCGATGACCGCCGCGCCCAACAGGAAACCCCCGCCGGTGACCGTCAGCAACACGGCCACCATCGCGGCGGCGGCCACGGTGGCCGCGCCGGCCTCACCGGGACGGCTCGGCGGCCGACACCGCCTCAGCGCTGACCACCAGGCCCGGCAGCAACGCCGGCCGGACAGTGACCGTCGCGACCACGAAGCCGCCGTCGGGGTGCAGCCGGACCGCCGCACCGGCGGGAGCGATCCGCCGGACCACCGCCGTCGCCGCCGGCGTATCGCCGCGCGCCGCCAACCTGGCCGCCTCCCGGGCGGCGTCGAGGCAGCGGAGCTGTGCGGACACCGCGCTGATCCCCGCCAGGCACAGCACCAGCACCGCGACCAGGGCCGCCAACGCGAACGCCGCCTCGACCGTGCTGGCGCCGGCATCGTCGGTGAGTCGGCCACGGCCGGCCAACGCCCGTCAGACCTTGGTGTTCAGTGCGCGCCCGATGACCCGATTCAGCGCGGCCACGATCGAATCCCCGGTGACGACGGTGTAAAGGATCGCCCCGAAGGCGGCGGCCGCGATCGTCCCGATCGCGTACTCGACCGTGGACATCCCCGACTCGTCTGCCGCCAGCAACATCAACTTGAGCTGGACGCTTCGAAACGCGTTGCGCACCTGCAGTATCGGTGTTTTCACCAGATATCCTCCATCATTTTCTCCGGCGGGTTTCCGCGGGACCTCCGCGACGCATCGCCCGCTCACAGCAGGCCCGACCGCAGTACGTCACCGGCCAGCCCGGCCACCACCGGCACGATGCCCAGGCACACGAAGGCCGGTAGGAAGCACAGCCCGAGCGGCCCGGCGATCAGCACCCCGGCCCGCTCCGCGGCGGCCGTGGCCTGGTGGGCCGCCTCCGCTCGGCATTGGGCGGCCAGTGCGACCAGCCCGGTGGCCAGCGCCGCGCCGGAGGCACCCGATCGCCGGGCCAGCCGGAGCACCGCGGTAGTCGAGGGGTCGAGCGCACCGGCTGATCGATCCGGCGACGCCGACCACGCGACGCCCGGTTCGGCGCCCAGGGCCAACAGGTCCGCACCGCGGCGCAGCACTTCCGCCAACTGCGGCGGCGCGTATCGGGCGGTGGCCGCGGCCGCACCGGAGACCGGCATTCCGGCGGTCAGGCACAGGGCGAACACCTCGAGGCCGGCGGCCAACGCCAGCGCGTCTCCGCCCGGCGTCAGCCGGTGGCGCACGGGTTGTTGCGGCCGCGGCATCCCCGCCCGCGCCCGCACCGTCGACGGGGCGGCCAGCACGGCCATCGCGAGCAACACGGCGGCGGCACTCATAAGGCGGCGCCCACACGTCCGGTGATCCGATCCGACCACAGCAGCCCGGCGCAGATCAGGCTCACTCCGACCACCGACAGCACCCCGCCCGGACCACCGAGCAGAAAGGCGACCGGACGGGCCCCGATCACTTGGCCCAGCAGCACACCGAGCACCGGCAGGCAGCCCAGGATCGTCGCCGACGCCCGCGCGCCGGCCATCCCGGCCTCGGCTTGAGCCGAGAACCGCTGTCGGGCGGTGATGTCACTGTGGGCGGCCTGCATCAGGGCGGCTACCGCCAGGCCCTGTTCGCCGCCGAGCTGCCAGTAGGCCGCGAGCCGCTCCCAATGCGAGGGCATCGCCGAAGACCCGGCCGCATCACGTAGCCCGGTGACGACGTCGGCGCCCAGTCGGGCGCGGGCGACCACGCTGCGCAAGCCGGCGGCCACCGAGTCGTGGCCGGTCTCGGCGGCGGCAGCGGCGAACGCCCGCACCGGATGCGCTCCGATACGCAGCTCACCGACCAGCACATCGAGGGCGGCTTCCAGCGCCCGTGACTCCGCCGCGGCGCGGCGACCGCGGCGGCGCCGGTGATGGCGCAGCGCAGCGGTGCCGACAGCCAGCGCCCCGGCCAGGCAGCCACTGGCTGGCAGCGCGACCACGGCCAGCAGGGCGGCGCAGCCGGCCGGCAACCCCAGCACGGCCCACCGGGTGCCCCGCTGGCCGCGGCGATCGACCGGCCGGAGCCGCCCACGCGGGGAACCGCCGAGCAGTGCGGCCGCAGCGAGCGCAAGTGCCGCGATCCCCGGGCCGGTCACGCCGGCGTCCGCTCGCGCAGCAGTGCCCGGAATTCGGCGACATGCTCACTCAGGCCCCGATCGACTTGCCACACCGGTGCGGCCTGCACCAGGCCGGTGTCGGTGCGGCGCAGCACGGAGATGTCGGTGAGCCGGCGCTTGCCACCGCGCTCGCGTCCGACGTGCAACAACACTTGGACGGCGGCGGCCAGTTGGCTGTGCAGCCCGGCGCGGTCCAGGCCGCCGAGTGCGGCCAGCGCTTCCAGGCGGGCCGGGACCTCGGCGGGGCTGTTGGCGTGCACGGTGCCCGCGCCGCCGTCGTGTCCGGTGTTCAGCGCGGCCAGCAGATCGACCACCTCGGCGCCCCTGACCTCGCCGACCACCAGCCGATCCGGCCGCATCCGAAGCGCCTGCCGGACGAGATCGCGTAATCCCACCTCACCGGCTCCCTCGACGTTGGCCGCCCGGGCGACCAGCCGGACCAGATGAGGGTGGCGCGGCTGCAACTCCGGGGCGTCCTCGACGCAGACCAGCCGCTCCCGAGGGTGCACTGCGCCCAGCATCGCCGACAGCAGTGTGGTCTTTCCGGCGCCGGTGCCACCGGAGACCAGAAACGCCAGTCGCGCGTCGACGATGTCGGCCAGTAGCGCCACCGCCGCGCGTGCGATACCGCCCGCCGCGGCCAATGCGGCGATGTCCTGGGTCGCCGGCCGCAACACCCGCAGTGACAAACAGGTCCCGTCCGCGGCGACCGGCGGCAGCATCGCGTGCAGGCGCACGGTGAACTCGCCGGTGCCGATCCCACCGAGCCGGCCGTCGACCCATGGCTGGGCGTCGTCGAGCCGACGCCCGGCGGCCGCCGCCAGCCGCTGCGCCAACCGGCGTACGGCGGCTTCGTCGGCGAACCGGATGTCGGTGCGCCGCAAGCCGGCTCCGTCATCGACCCATACCGCGTCCGGGGCGGTGACCAGCACGTCGGTGGTGTCCGCCGCGCACAACAGCGGCTCCAGGATCCCGGCACCGGTCAACTCGGTTTGGAGCGTCCGCAGGTTGGACAGCATCTCGGTGTCCCCGAGGACCCCGCCGGATTCCGCCCGGATCGCCGCGGCCACCGCCTCCGGGCGCAGATCCGAGAATGCCGACGACTCCGAGGCCAGCCTTTCCCTGACCCGGTCGATCAGCGAATCCCTCATGCCGCCAGGGCCGTTCGGGCGGGCAACACATCGAGTACCCGGCCGGCAGCGGCCGCCAGCGCAGACCGGCGGTGCAGGCGCAACGCCGCGTGTTCGAGCCGCTCGGCCAGCCGCGGCTCGGCCCGCAGCGTCGCCAGCAGCGGCAACCCGGTGATCTCGGCCACCTCGACGGCGCGAAGCCCGCCGGGGGCCGGCCCGCGCACCACCAGCCCGACGTTGGGATTGGCCGCCCGCAGCCGCGGTGCGATCGCGGCGCCGGCCGCACACGAACGCACATCACACGGGCTGACCACGACCACCAGATCGGCAGCGGCCAAGACGGTCTCGACCGGATCGGTCAGGGCCCGGGGCAGATCACAGACGACCGTGATCCCGCCGCGGCGGCCGGCCTCGACCACAGCGTCAACGGTTCCGGCTTCGACATCGCCGGGCTGCTGGCCGCGCCGGGCGCCCGACAGCACACTGACGCCGCGCTGGCGCGGCAGCGCGTCACGCAGCGCCGGCCAGGTCAGCCGCCCGGTCTGCGCGGTCAGATCGCACCAGCGCAGGCCGGTGGCGTTCTCGGTGCCGGCCAGCAGGTCGATGCCACCGCCCCAGGGGTCCAGGTCGACCAGCAGCGCCTCACCGGCGCGCTGTGCCAGCGCCGTCGCCAGCAGCGACGCGCCGGCTCCGCCGCGCGCGCCGATCACCGCGATGACCTCGCCGCGGCGCCCGCCGTCACGTACCGCCGCTGCCGCCTCAGCCAGCTCGGCCACCAACTCGTCGCCGTCGATGGGCAGTGTCAGGACGCGCTGTGCGCCGACCGCGACGGCTCCTTGCCAGCTGGCCGGGCCGGGTTGGGCCCCGGTGACGACGATGACGTGAGCGCGGCGCGGCAGCCGGGCCGCCGAACACCGGGCGGCGGCCGCCTCATCGACCACGATGGCCGCGGCTGCGGTCCAGGCCTTGCGGCTGGGCACCGACGTGGCATCGAGCTGGATGACCCGCACGCCGACGGCCGCAGCCACCCGGGCCAGTTCGTCGCGCATCGCGGGTTGGGCGACGAGGGTCAACAGGCCGGCGGTTGTGCTCACGCCCTCACCGTGGCGGTGCGACCGCTGCCGCGCCAGGCCCTACGCGCCCGTTGTGGAGCGCTACCGCGACTGTGCAGAACTGCCCGACATGCGGCCGCCCAATATCAATACCAATCGGATCATAATTCCGGTTTTTCAATACTTCCAGGAAGATCTGGAGCTCATTCCAGCGAAGAATGACCGGTTAAAAAAGACGACCCCCGCCAGGGGGGGAGGAGGCGGAGGTCGTCGTGTATCAACCCCGGGGGGTCGGGCCGATACACCCTCAGCATAAGCCGAGTGATGACACTATACACACGACATGCCGGTCCGGCGCAAGTGTTGTCACCAAATGGCGACACTCGGGAGCGCACGGCCGCTGAAGTGCTCTTTCCGGCATAGCCACGGTTCAGACGGCCCTCGCACCTATGCTGGAGCGGTGACCGCCTCCGACCCGGACACCCGGCAGCCGCAGTCGCAGGGATCGCCGAGGGACACCGACAGCCGGACCCGCACCGCCGCCTTCCTGGACCTCGACCACACCATCATCGCCAAGTCCAGCGCGCTGGCCTTCAGCAAACCTTTTATGGACCAGGGACTGATCAACCGTCGCACCGTGCTCAAGTCGAGTTACGCCCAGTTCCTGATGCTGCTGTCCGGGGCCGACCACGATCAGATGGAGCGGATGCGGACCCATCTGACCAACATGTGCACCGGCTGGAACGTCGAACAGGTCAAGGCGATCGTCAACGAGACGATGCACGACATCGTCAGCCCGCTGGTGTTCGCCGAGGCGGCCGAGTTGATCGCCGATCACAAGCTCTGCGGTCGCGACGTGGTGGTGGTCTCGGCCTCCGGCGAGGAGATCGTCGCGCCGATCGCCCGGGCCCTGGGCGCCACCCACGCCATGGCGACCCGCATGGTCGTCGCCGACGGCAAGTACACCGGCGAGATCGCGTTCTACTGCTACGGCGAGGGCAAGGTGCAGGCCATCCGGGAGCTGGCCGCCCGGGAGGGCTACCCGCTGGAGCACTGCTACGCCTATTCGGATTCGATCACCGACCTACCGATGCTGCAGGCCGTCGGTCACCCCTCGGCGGTCAACCCCGACCGCGCGCTGCGCAAGGAGGCGGTCGCCAACGGCTGGCCGGTGCTGACCTTCTCGCGGCCGGTGTCGCTGCGTGATCGCCTGCCGGCCCCGTCCGGCGCCGCGGTGGCCACCACCGCCGCGGTCGGCATCAGCGCTGTCGTCGCCGGGGCGCTGACTTACTCGCTGCTGCGCCGCCGGGTGTTCTGACCCACACCAGCAAACGCGTGCGGTCACAATCCGGTGACGCCGTCGACGACGTTTGCGATTAGGCCTTGCTGTGTCGTGCGTCACGTAGTACAAAGGAGGCACGGAAGCCGGTAAGGCCAGGGTCGACCCGGAAGAGAAGGATCGATCTCCCGAGCCGCACTTCCCAGTACGGATAGCGGTACCCACGCGGAGCCACAGCCGCGAAGATGGCAGAAGTGTTGCGGGCCTGCGTAATTGCGGAACGTAATCGGTCCCGACAGCCCTTTGGGTGGGGCTGCAGCCGAGGAGCACCGCACGAGCGCCGAGGCCACCCACGCAACCCACGTTGGACGCTTGGTAACCGTGTACCGTACTAGCGGGCGGCGAGCCGATTTCATCGGAGCGCCGCCCGCTTCGTTTCGCTCCGACGGCCCGGGATTCAGCGCTTGGCGCCCGCTTCAGCTATCCCCAGTGCATCCAGCGCGCCGGCGTGCAGCGCACCGCAGCACAGCAGCAGCCATTCCGTCACACCCTCGGTGGAACCGCCGGCGAAAGCCTGCGCGGCGCGGCGATAGGCGCCGGCCTTGCGCATCCAGTGCACCTCGGGCACGCCGAGTCCGTGCCGGTCCAGCCCGCTGGCGATCGTCACCAGCCGGGCCGCACCCCGAGCGACCACGCCGTCGGCGCTGCCGAACGGCGCGAGCGTCAACAGCTCGCCGTGCACCACCGCGGCGAACACCGGCGCCGGCGCCCTGGTGCCGCCGGCGGCCAGGTCGGCCAGCAGCTCCAGCCGGCGCCCGACCTCGCCGCCGCCCGCCGGGCGGCCGAGGTGGTCTTCGTCGACCAGATCGGCGGCGGCCAACACATGCAACCGGGCCAGCGCCTGCAGTGGGGCCCGCCGCCATACCTCGACCAGCGAGTTCTCCCCGCCTTCCAGGGCCTGGGCCACCCGCAGCGCACCGGCGAACACCGGGTCACCGGTCGAGCGCGCGTCGACCGTGGTGGGGCCACCGTCGAGCACCGACGACGCCCGGGCCGCCCGCAACGAGGCCTCGGCGGCACTGACCGCCCACCCCCGCACATTGGTCTTGTGCCGGTGGGCCCGCGCCAGCTCATCGCGAACCTTCTCGCTGGCGTCGGCGACGCCTGGCAATTCGAGCAGCGGGGCCAATGGGTCGGTGATCACGGGCTGTGACACTACCGGCGCGGCGGTTCGGCGAGGCTCACTGGAGCCGGCCCCCGGGCCGGTGGAGGTGAGGCGAAGCCGGGACCGACGCAGGAACCGGGGCGGTTCGGCGAGGCTCACTGGAGCCGGCCCCCGGGCCGGTGGAGGTGAGGCGAAGCCGGGACCGCCGCAGGAACCGGGGTGGTTAGGCTGCTGACCGTGAGCCGGAACCCTGACACCGCCCCCGCAGACTCGCCGTCGTCGTACCCACCGTCCCCCGAGTTCACCGCTCACGCCAACACCGGCGCCGAGGCCTACCGTGCGGCCGAACACGACCGGCTCGCGTTCTGGGCCGAGCAGGCCAACCGGCTGCACTGGGCGACGCCGTTCACCGAGGTGCTCGACTACTCGCGGGCGCCGTTCGCCCGCTGGTTCGCCGACGGCAGGCTCAACGTCGCCTACAACTGCGTGGACCGCCACGTGGCGGCCGGTCACGGCGACCGGGTGGCGATCCACTGGGCGGGCGAGCCGGCCAACGACGCCCGCACCATCACCTATGCGGAGTTGCTCGCCGAGGTGAGCCGGGCGGCCAATGCGCTGACGGACCTTGGCCTGGTCGCCGGTGACCGGGTGGCCATCTATCTGCCGATGATCCCCGAGGCGATCATCGCGATGCTGGCCTGCGCCCGGCTGGGGGTGTTGCACACCGTGGTGTTCGCCGGCTACTCCGCGCACGCGCTGCGTTCCCGCATCGACGACGCGCAGGCGAAACTGGTGATCACCTCCGACGGTCAGTTCCGCCGCGGCCGGCCCGCCCCGCTCAAGCCCGCGGTCGACGAGGCGTTGAGCGCAGCCGAAGCGACAAGCACCGTCGAGCATGTGCTGGTGGTGCGCCGCACCGGCGCCCAGGTTGCCTGGACTCCCGACCGCGACCTGTGGTGGCACGACATCGTCGACGCCGCATCACCCGAGCACTCCCCCGAGGCGTTCGAGGCCGAGCAGCCGCTGTTCCTGCTCTACACCTCGGGGACGACGGGCAAGCCGAAGGGCATCGTGCACACCAGCGGCGGTTACCTGACCCAGGCGGCCTACACCCACTACTGCGTTTTCGACCTGAAGTCGGCCACCGACGTGTTCTGGTGCACCGCAGACATCGGGTGGGTCACCGGCCACACGTATGCGGTGTACGGGCCGCTGGCCAACGGCGCCACCGAGGTGATCTACGAGGGCACGCCGGACTTCCCGGACCAACACCGCCACTTCCAGATCATCGAAAAATATGGCGTGACAATCTATTACACCGCGCCGACGCTGATCCGCACATTCATGAAGTGGGGACGCGACATCCCCGACGCCCACGACCTGTCGAGTCTGCGGCTGCTGGGGTCGGTCGGTGAGCCGATCAACCCGGAGGCCTGGCGCTGGTATCGCCGGGTGATCGGCGCGGACGCGGTGCCGGTGGTCGACACCTGGTGGCAGACCGAGACCGGAGCGACGATGATCTGCCCGCTGCCCGGCGTTGCCGCGACCAAACCGGGTGCCGCGATGGCCCCGCTGCCCGGGATTTCAGCGCGCATCGTGGACGACCACGGTGATCTGGTGTCCCCGAACGACACCGGCGGCGAACCGGTGTCGGGATACCTGGTGATCGATGCGCCGTGGCCGGCGATGGCCCGCGGAATCTGGGGGGACGAGCAGCGGTTCATCGAGACTTACTGGTCGCGGTTCGCCGAGCAGGGCTGGTACTTCGCCGGTGACGGCGCTCGCTATGACGCCGACGGTGACATCTGGGTGCTCGGCCGTATCGACGACGTGATGAACGTGTCCGGACACCGCATCTCCACCGCCGAGGTGGAGTCCGCGCTGGTCGGTCACGCCGCGGTGGCCGAAGCCGCCGTGGTCGGCGCCCTCGACGAGCAGACCGGGCAACGGATCTGCGCGTTCGTGGTGCTGGCGGCCTCGCACAGCGCGGCCGGTGGCGCGATCGTCGACGAGCTGCGCGAGCGGGTCACGGTGGAGATCTCGCCGATCGCCCGCCCGCACAAGGTCCACGTTGTCCCGGAATTGCCGAAGACCCGCAGCGGCAAGATCATGCGGCGACTGCTGCGCGACGTCGCCGACGGCCGCGAACTCGGTGATACCTCAACCCTGGTGGACCCCAGCGTGTTCGACGCGATCCGGGCGGCCGACTGAAGGCGGCGACCTGCCGGAGCTGCGATCGTCTGACGGTCCGCTCAGCCGATCGGGACGAAGCCCGCGCCGGGCCGGTTGTTGGCGTTGATATCGCCCAGCACCGCATTGATCGACACCACGACTGCGGGCGTGTGCAGCGGGATGTACTTGACCACGCAGGTGGGCAGCGCCTCGCTGAACGCGCCGTGAATCATGCCGACCAGCATGTTGTTCACCACGACGGGGCCGCCGGAATCGCCAGGCCGACCGCACACCTGCATGACGATGGTTCCCGGGTCCTGGCCCGGACCCCAGGTGACGCCGCAGGAGTTCCCGGTGGTGCGGCCCTGTTTGCAGGCGATCTGACCGAAGGACGGGTCCGGCCCGATGCCGCCGATGATGAAGCCCCCGAAGTTGGACACCGGCGTCACCTTCTCCGGGTCGAACTCGATCACCGCGTAGTCCAGGTTGTCGTTTCCGGCCACCATCAGCCCGATCGTGCCGTTGGACTCCGACCCCTCGGCGGCGACCTCGGCGCCCGGGCCACCGCAGTGTGCGGAGGTGAAGCCGATCAGCGCACCGGTGTTGTCATGTCCGATCGAGGTCAGCGTGCACATCGTGTCGCCGTCGACGACGAGCCCGGCGCCGCCGCCCATCACCACCTTGTTGTCGGCGGCGACCCGTGCGGCCGGCGCGGCAATGCCGGCCATTGCAACGCATGACGCCAACGTCAGCACCGTCGCGATGGTGCGCAGCAACCAGTGGTGTGCGATCTGCACAGCGGTTCTCCCGTCGATCAGCTCCACCCCCGGTGGGTATAAAAACAGCTTAACGTGGGGCCTGCCCATTTCGGCCGCTGCTTTGCCGGGGTCGTCGGGGCTGCTACCGCATGGCAACATTAAGCCGCGACGACAGCGAACGGGAGGACAGCCAGTGAGCAAGGCCGATCGCAGGAAGGCGTCACGCGCCTCGACCAGATCCGCCAGGGCGGACCGCAACGGGGTGCCCAACACCTTGGCGACCATCCCGTTGACGGATCCCCACGCGCTGCCGGCCGACCCGTCGCTGGGCGAGCTGGTCAAAGACGCGACGGCGCAGATGTCGACACTGGTGCGCGCCGAGGTCGAGCTCGCCCGCGCCGAGATCACCCGGGATGTCAAGAAGGGCCTGACCGGCAGCGTGTTCTTCATCGCGGCCTTGGTCGTGCTGTTCTACTCCACCTTCTTTTTCTTCTTCTTCCTGGCCGAGGTGCTCAACATCTGGCTCCAGGACTGGGCCGCCTACCTGATCGTGTTCGGGGTCATGCTGACCGTCGCCTCGGGCTTGGCGTTGTTCGGCTTCCTGCGGGTCCGGCGCATCCGGGGACCGCGTCAAACCATCGAATCGGTGCGGGAGACGCGCGAGGCACTGCGCCCCGATCCGGACCGGCTGCACTCGTCGGGTCCGCAGTCGCTGAAGGCGCACGACGGCAAACCGGCCACCGACCCCTCGGGCTGGTAGTGCCGCCACCGGATCCGTCGATCACCCGCATCGACGGGCCGTGGCGGCATCAAGACATCCACGCCAACGGCATCCGCTTTCATGTCGTCGAGGCGATCCCGGCCGGCGAAGACGCCGCCGACGGCCCGCCGATGGCACGGCCACTGGTGATGCTGCTGCACGGTTTCGGCTCGTTCTGGTGGACCTGGCGTCACCAGCTGCGCGGGCTCACCGGCGTCCGGGTCGTCGCGGTCGACCTGCGCGGCTACGGGGGCAGCGACAAACCACCCCGCGGCTATGACGGCTGGACCCTGGCCGGGGACACCGCCGGACTCATCCGCGCCCTGGGGCACTCGTCGGCGACCCTGGTCGGTCACGCCGACGGCGGACTGGTGTGCTGGGCGACCGCGCTGCTGCACCCGCGATTGGTCCGCGCCATCGCCCTGGTCAGCTCGCCGCATCCGGCGGCACTGCGCAACTCGGCGCTGACCCGCACCGATCAGGGCCGGGCACTGCTGCCGTGGTTGCTGCGCTACCAGCTGCCGTTCTGGCCGGAGCGCAGCCTGACCCGCCGCGACGGCGCCGAGATCGAACGCCTGGTGCGCAGCAGGGCCGGCGCGAATTGGCAGGCGGGCGAGGACTTCTCGGAAACCATCGGTCACCTGCGTACCGCGATCCAGATCCCGGCGGCAGCACATTCCGCGCTGGAGTACCAGCGCTGGGCGGTGCGCAGCCAACTCCGTTCCGAGGGCCGGCGATTCATGAAGGCGCTCGATCTCCGGACACTGCACATCCCGCTGCTGCACCTGCGCGGCGACGACGACCCCTACGTGCTGGCGGATCCCGTGGCCAAGACCCGGCGTTACGCACCCCATGGCCGGTACGTATCCCTGCCCGGCGTAGGGCACTTCGCCCATGAGGAGGCGCCGGATCAGGTCAACGAGCAGCTGATGCGGTTCCTGTCGTCGAGCTAGCGAGCCGGGCGGCGATCCGACCCGACTCACTCACCGCCGACGCAGGTCTGGGTCGACACGGGCGCGGTGTCGCCGATCCGGGCGAGCTGGTTCGACACCTCCTCGGCGGTCATCACGAACCCGGTGTCGGCGTCGTCAACCGCCGCACCGAACACCACGCCGAGCACCCGACCCTCCATGTCGATCATGGGCCCACCGGAATTGCCTTGCTGCACAGTGCCTCTGATCGTGTAGACCCGGCGGGTGACGGTGGTGGTGCGGTAGATGTCGGGCCCCTCGAGGTTGATCGTGTCGCGAACCCGGGCCGGGGTGGCCTCAAAGACCCCACCGCCGGGATAGCCCAGCACCAGCGCGTCGGTGTCGGGCTCGGCCGGCGAGGGCGCGAACGGGAGCGGCGGCAACGGCAGGTCCGGCACCGCCAGAATCGAGATGTCTTCCTTGGGGTCAAAGGAGATCACGGTGGCGTCGTAGGACTTGGTGCCGCTCTCCACCGACACACTGTCCGACCCGGCCACCACGTGCGCGTTCGTCATCACCCGGTTGGGCGAGATCACGAAACCGGTGCCCTCCAACACTTTCTGGCAGTTGGGGGCTACGCCGCGGATCCGCAGCACACTCGGCGCGGTGGCCTCGACCACCGGGCTGGCGGCCAATCCGGGGTCGGGCGCGTCCACCGCGGCGATCGGGGTGCGGTTGAACGGTTCCAGTACGGCGGGCAGCCCGGAGTCGTCGAGCACCGCCGACAACCGTCGCGGCACGTTCTTGAGCCAGCCCGGCGCCAGATCGTCGACCTGGCGCAGCACTCGCGAGTCGTTGACCGCGGCGGCCAGGCTCGGCTGATCGGACGCGGTCAGCGGGGTGGCCAGCAGCCAGGCTGCGATCAGCACCACGACCAGCTGCAGCACCACCCCGACGATCGAATCCACCCCGCGGACACCGGGGCTGCGGATCGCTCCGCGCACCGCCCGCCCCAGCACCACGCCGGCGACCTCGCCGATGACGACCATGGCCAGGATGAGGAACAGCGCGGCGAACAGCTTGAGCCGGGCACCGGCGACGTGCTCGATCAGGTGAGGGGCCAGCAGCACCCCGGCCATCGCACCGAGCGCCACGCCGACGAAGGACAACAGCGAGCCGAGCGCGCCGGAGCGCCAGCCGGACACTGCGGCAACGAAGGCGATCGCCAGCACGGCGATGTCCAGCCACTGCGACGACGTCATATACCGCCTTCTCCTCCAACCAGGGCCATCGCCTCGTCCAGGCCGCGCACCTCGGTGTCGTCCCAGGGTTGCGCCCAGCCGGCCACGTCCAACATCGCCGAGATCACCTGGGCGGTGAACCCCCAGACCAGCATCTCGTTGAGCCGAAACGCCGGCATGGCCCAACGCCTGCTGCGGGCATCACGGTAAACCATCAACCGGTTCGCGGGGTTGATGAATGCCCGGAGCGGAACCCGTGCCACCACCGCCGTCTCGGCCGGATCCACCACGCTGACCGGCCCGGGGTCCTCCGAGTAGGCCAGCACCGGTACCACCTGAAACCCCGAGGGTGCGATGAAGACCTTTTGCAGCACCGCCAGCGGGTGCACCCGGTGCGGGTCGATTCCGGTCTCCTCGTTCGCCTCCCGCAGCGCGGTGGCCACCGGCCCGGAATCGTCGGGATCGACCGCCCCGCCCGGGAACGCGGCCTGGCCGGCGTGGTGGCGCAGCGTCGAGGCCCGCACCGTGACCAGCAGGTCGGCAGATTCTGGTATGTCACCAGCCTGCTGCGACGGCGGACCGGAGAACAGCACCAACACCGCCGCGTCGCGCCCGTGTCCGGTGATGTCGGCTTCGGCGTTGGCCGCGGTGACCATTCTGCGGATGTCGGCCGGCAGCCGACGCTGGTAGGCGTTGGGCATCTTGTCGGCGTTGTCGACCAGCGGGCGCAGCCAGGACGGGGCCCGAGACCGGGACTCGCCAGCGTTCACCGCGTCTCCCTCTGCCCGCTCCCCATCGCCGCACCTCAACGCCCACTGCCTCCGACGGCGGCGGCGATCTCATCGGCGGTGGCGAAGGACTGCGGCAGGATGCGGGCAACGCTACCGTCCATGGCGAGCACCACGGTCGCAGGCATCACGTTGGGCACCCGCAACGCCGCCGCCACCTGGCGCCGGCCGTCCTGCAGCGTGGGCAGCCGCACGCCCAGCTCGGCCAGCAGCGCCAACCCGGCGGCCTGGTTGTCGTCTTGGTGCACCGTCACCACCGTCACGTCCGGCCCGGCGCGACGCTGGTATTCGGCGAAGGCGGGCAACTCGTCGCGGCACGGTCGGCACCAGTAGGCCCACAGATTCAGCACCACCCGTCGGCCGGCGAACATTGCGGCCACGTCGACGGGCGCACCGTCGGCCGCGCATGCCACGGTGACGCCGCGCAGCGCCGCCGGGCCGGCCCCGTCGGATGCATCCCGGCACGGCGGCAGGCCGGCTCGCTCCCGCAGGACGGTGAGGTCTTGGGCCACCGCGGGCACAGGCGCGCCGCGGTCCGGCCGGACCGGTTCGCGGCGCAGCTCGATCACCAGCGCGGCGACCAGCGCGGTGGCCACCGCCAGTACCGCCAGGGTCCACCAGGTCGACCTGCTCATCGGCCGCATCCGCACCAGGCCGCTACAGCCCGGCCAGGGCCAGCAGATGCTCGGTCTCGGGACCCCGGACCAGCGCGGCGGCCTCCAGCCGATCGGTGGGTCCCAGCCCGAACGAGGGGCAGTCCCTGGCCAGCACGCACACGCCGCAAGCCGGTTTGCGGGAGTGGCAGACGCGACGGCCGTGGAAGATCACCCGGTGGGACAGCAGCGTCCATTCCTTGCGCTCGATCAGTTCGCCGACCGCGTGCTCGACCTTGACCGGGTCCTCCTCGGCGGTCCAGTCCCACCGTCGCACCAGGCGCCCGAAGTGGGTGTCGACGGTGATGCCCGGTACCCCGAACGCGTTGCCCAGGATGACGTTGGCGGTCTTGCGGCCCACCCCGGGCAGCCGCACCAGTTCGTCCATGGTGTCGGGCAGTTCCCCGTCGTAGCGTTCGACCAGCGCCTGCCCCAGCTTGATCAGTGAGGTGGCCTTGTTGCGGTAGAAGCCGGTGGGCCGGATCAGCTCCTCCAACTCGGTGCGGTCGGCCTGCGCGTAGTCCAGCGCGGCCGGGTAGCGGGCGAACAGCGCCGGCGTCGTGAGATTCACCCGCACGTCGGTACATTGGGCCGACAGCACCGTCGCGACGGCGAGCTCCAGCGGCGTGGTGAAGTCCAGCTCGCAGTGGGCATCCGGAAAGGCCTGCGCCAGAGTCCGATTCATTCGGCGGGCACGCCGCACCAACCCGATCCGGGTCTCCGTCCGCGCCGCGCGGGCGGCTTTGTCCACTGTCACCTCCGACAGGGTACTAATTTGTGACCGCAATGAGACCTTGCCCAGGTTTACTGTCCCTTTGTGTCCTGGCTGCTGATCACCGCCATACCCGCGTTGCTGATGCTGGCAGCGGTCGGGCTGGAGCGCATCGAGACCGGGTTGAGCGAGGCCGAGGCGACGAATCCGCAGTTTCCCCGGACTCGGCGCGCCAATCGTGTGTAGCGTTGGCACGACGCTTGACGCCTGGCTCTAGACTCAGATGGCTAGCCCGGTAAAGGCTGGCGTTTGCGCGTTTCAAACCTTCATTCAAGAACATCTAAGGGGCAACGTGGACGAGATCCTGGCGAGGGCCGGAATCTTCCAGGGAGTTGAGCCCAGCGCCGTCGCCGCGCTGACCAAGCAGCTTCAGCCCGTGGACTTTCCGCGCGGACACACGGTGTTCGCCGAAGGAGAGCCCGGCGATCGGCTGTACATCATCGTCTCCGGGAAAGTGAAGATCGGCCGGCGGTCGCCCGACGGCCGAGAGAACCTGCTGACCATCATGGGACCGTCGGACATGTTCGGCGAGCTGTCGATCTTCGACCCCGGCCCGCGGACCTCCAGCGCGACCACCATTACCGAGGTGCGGGCGGTCTCGATGGACCGCGACGCGCTGCGGTCGTGGATCTCCGACCGGCCCGAGATCGCCGAGCAGCTGCTGCGGGTGTTGGCGCGCCGGCTGCGCCGCACCAACAACAACCTCGCCGACCTGATCTTCACCGACGTGCCCGGCCGGGTTGCCAAGCAGCTGCTGCAGCTGGCGCAGCGGTTCGGCACCCAGGAGGGCGGCGCCCTGCGGGTCACCCACGACCTGACGCAGGAGGAGATCGCCCAGCTGGTGGGGGCCTCGCGGGAGACGGTGAACAAGGCGCTGGCCGACTTCGCCCACCGCGGCTGGATCCGGCTGGAGGGCAAGAGTGTGCTGATCTCCGACTCCGAGCGGCTGGCCCGCCGGGCGCGGTAATCCCGCCGAGCAGACGCGAAAGCCCCTAATTTCGGCAAGAAAAGGGGGCCGATGCGTCTGCCCGCGGTGACTAGGTAGCCCGCAAATAGTCCAGCTGGGCCTGCACCGACCATTCGGCGGCGTCCCACAACTCCTCGTCGACGTCGGTGTAGACGTGTTCGACGACCTGGCGTGTGGTGGCGTCCTCGCCCAGTTCAGCCAGCGCCGAGCGCACCTGATCGAGTCGCTGCTCGCGGTGCGCCAGATATCCGGCGGTCACCGCATCGATGTTCGGCAGCTCCGGCCCGTGCCCGGGCAACACGGTGCGCTCTCCCAGGCCGCGCAGCCGGTGCAGTGAGTCCAGGTAGTGCGCCAGGTCGCCGTCCTCGGTGTCGATGACGGTGGTGCCGCGGCCCAGCACGGTGTCGGCGGTCAGCACCGCATCGTCGAGCACGAATGACAGCGAGTCCGCGGTGTGCCCCGGGGTGGCCAACACCGTGATGCGCAGGTCCGCCGCCTCAATCACCTGGCCATCGATCAGGCCGCCGCCGAGCCGGCGCTGGAATCCGCTGCCCGCCGAGTACACCGGTACGTCGAGCGAGTCGGCCAGCTTGTCGATGCCGTCGGTGTGGTCGAAGTGGCGGTGGCTGATCAGCACCAGCGCGACCTTGCCGAGCTCGGCGAGCCGGCCGATGTGCTCGTCATCGTCCGGGCCGGGGTCGACGATCACCACCTCGTCGCTGCGCGGCCCGCGCAGCACCCAGGTGTTGGTGCCCTCCAAGGTCATCAGGCCGGGGTTGTCGGCCAGCAGCACCGACGCGGTCTCGGTGACCGGTCGCAGCCGACCGTAGGCGGGATGACTCAGTGACACACCTATCCGATCTCCACGATCAACTCGACTTCGACGGGTGCGTCCAGTGGCAACGCCGAGACTCCGACGGCCGAGCGGGCATGCGCGCCGGCCTCCCCGAACACCTCGCCGAGCAACTCGGAGGCACCGTTGACCACGCCGGGCTGGCCGTTGAAGGTCGGGACGGAGGCCACGAACCCGACCACCTTGACCACCCGGGTCACCGCGTCGATACCGACCAGGGCGTCCACGGCGGCCAGCGCGTTGAGCGCACAGATCCGGGCCAGCGCGTGCCCCTCTTCGGGACTGACCTCGGCGCCGACCTTGCCGCTGCGGGCCAGCTTGCCGCCGGTCATCGGCAGTTGACCTGAGGTGTAGACCAGGTCGCCGGTCCGCACCGCCGGAACGTAGGACGCCAACGGTGCGGCGGTCTCGGGCAGTTCGATCCCGAGTTCGCTCAGCCGCGCCCGCCAGCTCATTTCGGGCGCTTCAGGAAGGCGATGAGCTGCTCACCGGAGGGCCCGGGGAGCACCGAGACCAGTTCCCAGCCGTCCTCGCCCCACTGATCGAGAATCTGCTTGGTGGCGTGCGTGATCAGCGGGACATTGGCGTACTCCCACGCGGTGCGTTCGCTCATAGCAGCGAGCTTATCGTTAGCCCGGGCAAGCGCTTGGTTAGCATGCAGTGGTGACAGCCTCACCGGGGAAGGACGGCGCGCAGGCGCCGACAGGCACGAGTCCCATCGGCTGGCCCTCGCGATTGACGAGGGCCCGGCTCCATTTCGTGACCGGTAAGGGCGGTACCGGCAAATCGACCGTGGCCGCCGCGCTGGCGTTGTCGCTGGCGGCCGGCGGGCGCCGGGTACTGCTCGTGGAAGTCGAAGAGCGCCAAGGGATTGCGCAACTGTTCGACGTGCCACCGCTGCCCATCGACCCGCTCAAGGTCGCGACTGCCGAAGACGGCGGGCAGGTCGACGCGCTGGCGATGGACATCGAGGCCGCGTTCCTGGAATACCTCGAGCTGTTCTACAACCTGGGCATCGCCGGCCGGGCCATGAAGCGCGTCGGGGCGGTCGAATTCGCCACCACCATCGCCCCGGGCCTGCGCGACGTCATCCTCACCGGCAAGATCAAGTACCACGTGATCCAGACCGACAAGAACAACAAGCCGGTCTACGACGCGATCGTGGTGGACGCGCCGCCGACCGGCCGGATCGCCCGGTTCCTCGACGTCACCAAGGCGGTGTCACAGCTGGCCAAGGGCGGCCCGGTGCACTCGCAGGCCGACGGCGTGGTGAAGCTGCTGCACTCCGATCAGACCGCCATCCATCTGGTGACGCTGCTGGAGGCGTTGCCGATGCAGGAGACCCTCGAGGCGATCGAGGAGCTGCGGGAGCTGGACTTGCCCATCGGCAGCGTGATCGTCAACCGCGACATCCCCGCGCATCTGGAACCCGACGACCTGGCCAAGGCCGCCGAAGGAGTCGTCGACGCCGACGCGGTCCGCGCCGGCCTGACCGCGGCCGGCATCACGCTGTCCGACGACGACTTCGCGGGCCTGCTGACCGAGACCATCCAGCACGCCACCCGCATCAACGCCCGGACGGAGACGGCCGAGCAGCTGGAGCAGCTGGACGTGCCGCGGCTGCACCTGCCGACGATCACCGACGGAGTCGACCTCGGCAGTCTGTATGAGCTATCCGAGATTCTCGGCCGACAGGGGGTTCGATGACACCCGAAACGACCGGCAAGCCGGCGGCGCTGGACATGGCCGCCATCTTGGCCGACACCGCCAACCGCGTGGTGGTGTGCTGCGGCGCCGGCGGCGTCGGCAAGACCACCACCGCCGCCGCGATGGCGCTACGGGCCGCCGAATACGGCCGCACCGTGGTGGTGTTGACCATCGACCCGGCCCGGCGGCTGGCGCAGGCGCTGGGCATCGACGATCTGGGCAACAGCCCCCAGCGGGTGCCGTTGGCCCCGGAGGTGCCCGGCGAGCTGTACGCGATGATGCTCGACATGCGGCGCACCTTCGACGAGATGGTGGTCCAGTACTCCGGCCCGGAGCGGGCGGAGGCGATTTTGAGCAACCAGTTCTACCAAACCGTCGCCACCTCGCTGTCGGGCACGCAGGAGTACATGGCGATGGAGAAACTCGGCCAGCTGCTCGCCGAGGACCGCTGGGATCTGGTGGTGGTCGACACCCCGCCGTCCCGCAACGCCCTGGACTTCCTGGACGCGCCGAAGCGGCTGGGCAGCTTCATGGACAGCCGGCTGTGGAAGCTGTTGCTGGGTCCCGGGCGCGGCATCGGCAAGCTGGTGGCGGGTGCGCTCGGCTTGGCGATGAAAGCGCTGTCGACCGTGCTCGGCTCGCAGATGCTCTCGGACGCGGCCAACTTCGTTCAGTCCCTCGACGCCACGTTCGGTGGGTTCCGGGAGAAGGCCGACCGCACCTACGATCTGCTCAAGCGGCGCGGTACCCAGTTCGTGGTGGTGTCAGCGGCCGAGCCCGACGCGCTGCGCGAGGCATCGTTCTTCGTCGACCGGCTCGCCGGCGAACACATGCCGCTGGCGGGGCTGGTCCTCAACCGGACCCATCCGATGCTGTGCGAGCTGCCCATCGAGCGCGCCATCGACGGCATCGAGACGCTGCAGCAGGCCCCGAGCGAGTCGGTGTCCGACGGGGCGAAGGCGCTGGCCACTGCGGCACTGCGGATTCACGCCGAACGTGGTGCCACCGCCAAACGTGAGGTCCGGCTGCTGTCGCGCTTCACCCGGGCGAACCCCCGGGTTCCCATCGTCGGGGTGCCGTCGCTACCGTTCGACGTCTCCGACTTGGAAGCACTCGGCGCCATCGCCGACCAGCTGACGGCGAAGTAGACGCAAAGAAGACTCAGTCGCGTTTCAGCCGGCGCCGCTTACCCGGCGTCACGCTGTTTGCGCTGGGCGGCGAAGTAGTCGCGCCACGAGGTCACCTCGGGATGCTGCTTGAGCAGCGCCCGCCGTTGCCGCTCGGTCATGCCGCCCCACACGCCGAACTCGACCCGGTTGTCCAGGGCGTCGGCCAGGCATTCCAGCACCACCGGGCAGTGCCGGCAGATCACCGCGGCCTTGCGCTGTGCGGCACCGCGTACGAAGAGCTCATCCGGGTCGGCGCCGCGGCACAGCGCCTTGGAGACCCAGGCGATCCTGCTCTCGTCCTGCACGCCGCGCAGGACGGTACGGGAGGCCGGTGTCGCCGGTGGGTTGGTCTTTTGAACCGCTGGCCGTGTAAGAGACACTGACGATCCTCCGTCCCGGCCGCCCCAGCAGCCACCTATTCAGTACCTTCGATATCAGCGTCGACCCAGCCATTGCGATCTACGCCACATCGTGTCATCAGTGTTACCTGAATCGCACTCGATGTCCGAGTTAGGTGGTCAGGTGGCTTTCGCGCAACTGGTAGATACCCACTTTTTTGGGACAACCGTGCCGTCCGATCATGATCTGCACGGTGGCGGGCCGCTGCGAACGGTCTGGACTCGGCGTTTTTCGGGGGGCGCGGACCGGCCCCGGATCCAGCGCTCACCCCCGGCGCCGGAGTCTGCTGGGGACTTCGGTGAGCGCCCCCGGCTCCCGGCGTTAGTGTGTTAGCCATGTCGGAGCGTCCCCCGACCGGCCCAACCGTGCTCAAACTGGCCGGGTGTTGTTTGCTCGCCGCCGTGCTGCTCGCGGCGCTGCTGTTCCCGGTCGCCGGGGGTATCGGCCTGATGTCCAACCGCGCCTCCGACGTGGTCGCCAACGGCTCGGCCCAGTTGGTCGGCGGCGACGTGCCGGCGGTGACGACGATGGTCGACGCCAAGGGCAACACGATCGCCTGGTTGTACTCCCAGCGCCGATTCGAGGTTCCCAGCGACAAGATCGCCGACACCATGAAACTGGCGATCGTCTCCATCGAGGACAAGCGGTTCGCCGAACACAGCGGCGTGGACTGGAAGGGCACGCTGACCGGGTTGGCCGGCTATGCCTCCGGTGACCTCGACACCCGCGGCGGGTCCACCCTCGAGCAGCAGTACATCAAGAACTACCAACTGCTGGTGCTGGCCCAGACCGACGCCGAGAAGCGCGCCGCGATCGAGACCACCCCGGCGCGCAAGCTACGCGAAATCCGGATGGCGCTCACGCTGGACCGCACCTTCACCAAGCCGCAGATCCTGACCCGCTACCTGAATCTGGTGTCGTTCGGCAACAATTCCTTCGGCATCCAGGACGCCGCCCAGACCTACTTCGGCGTCGACGCCTCGGAGCTGAACTGGCAGCAGTCGGCAATGCTGGCCGGGATGGTGCAGTCGACCAGCGCGCTGAACCCCTACACCAATCCGGAGGGCGCGCTGGCGCGGCGGAACCTGGTGCTGGACACCATGATCGAGAATCTTCCCGACCAGGCCGACGCGCTGCGGGCGGCCAAGGAGGAACCGCTGGGCATCCTGCCGCAGCCCAACGAGCTGCCGCGGGGCTGCATCGCGGCCGGCGACCGGGCGTTCTTCTGCGACTACGTGCAGGAGTACCTGGCGCGCGCCGGAATCAGCAAGGAACAGGTGGCCCGCGGCGGTTACGTCATCCACACCACGCTGGACCCCGACGTGCAGGGCTCGGTCAAGCAGGCGATCGACAGTTTCGCCAACCCGAACGTGCAGGGCATCGCCAGCGTGATGAGCGTGATCAAGCCCGGCCCCGAGGCGCACCCGGTGCTGGCGATGGCCAGCAACCGCACCTACGGGCTCAACGGCGACATCGGCGAAACCATGCGCCCGCAACCGTTCTCGCTGGTCGGTGACGGCGCCGGGTCGATCTTCAAGACGTTCACGGTGGCCGCCGCACTCGAGATGGGCATGGGCATCAGCGCCGAACTCGACGTGCCGGGCCGATTCCAGACCAAGGGCATGGGCTCAGGCGGCGCCAAGGGGTGCCCCAAGGAGACCTGGTGCGTGGTGAACGTCGCGCCCTACCGGTCGCCGATGAACGTCTCCACCGCACTGGCCACCTCGCCCAACACCGCGTTCGCCAAACTGATCTCGCAGGTCGGGGTGGGACGCACCGTCGACATGGCGATCAAACTGGGGCTGCGCTCCTACGCCGATCCCGGTACCGCCCGCGACTATGACCCGGACAGCAACGAGAGCCTGGCCGACTTCGTCAAGCGGCAGAACCTGGGGTCGTTCACGCTGGGCCCGATCGAGGTCAACGCGCTGGAGCTGTCCAATGTCGCCGCCACGCTGGCCTCCGGCGGTATCTGGTGCCCGCCGAACCCGATCGACAAGGTCTTCGACCGCAACGGCAACGAGGTGGCCGTCACCACCGAAATCTGTGAGCGGGTGGTTCCCGAAGGGCTGGCCAACACGCTGGCCAATGCGCTGGGCAAGGACATCCAGGGCGGCGGCACCGCAGCACCGGCGGCGGGTTCGGTGGGCTGGGATCTGCCGATGGCCGGCAAGACCGGTACCACCGAGGCGCACCGGTCGTCGGGCTTTCTGGGCTTCACCAACCGCTACGCGGCAGCCAACTACATCTTCGACGACTCCAGTTCGCCGTCGGACCTGTGCTCGTTCCCGCTGCGGCACTGCGGGGACGGCGACCTGTTCGGCGGCAACGAGCCGGCCCGGACCTGGTTCGCAGCGATGAAGCCGATCGCCACCGACTTCGGTGAGGTCATCATGCCGCCGACCGATCCCCGTTACGTCGACGGCGGCCCCAACTCGCGGGTGCCCAGCGTCGTCGGCCTGGACGTCGACGCCGCGCGCCAGCGGCTCAAGGAAGTCGGCTTCCAGGTCGCCGACCAACCGAACTGGGTCAACAGCAGCGCCCGCTCCGGAGCGGTGGTGGGTACCTCGCCGAGCGGACAGACCATTCCCGGCTCGATCGTGACCATCGAGGTCAGCAACGGCATCCCGCCGCCACCGCCCCCGCCGCCGGAGGGCGGGCCGCCGCTCGGGCCGGTGGGCTCGACCGTGGTGGAGATCCCCGGGCTGCCGCCGATCACCATTCCGCTGCTGCCGCCGCCGGCGCCGGGGCAGCCGTTGCCGCCGTAACCGCGGAGCCGCTGCCGAGGCGCAGTATTCTGAAACGCATGGCTCCATCACCTGCCCTGACCCGGTCCCTGGTCGCCGCATCGGCGGCGCTCGGGCCGGCGGCCCTGGCCATTGGCTACGGCGCGATCATCGAACGCAACAACTTCGTGGTGCGTCAGGCGACGATGCCGGTGCTGGCGCCGGGTTCGTCACCGCTGCGGGTGCTGCACATCAGCGACATCCACATGCGCCCCGGCCAGCGCCGCAAGCAGGCCTGGCTGCGCGAGCTGGTCCGGCTGGAACCGGATCTGGTGGTCAACACCGGTGACAACCTCGCCCACCCCAAGGCCGTGCCGGCGGTGGTGCAGGCGCTGGGTGATCTGCTCTCGGTGCCCGGCGTGTTCGTCTTCGGCAGCAACGACTACTTCGGGCCGCGGTGCAAGAACCCGGCGAAGTACCTGACCAAGCCCACGCATCGCATCTACGGCACGCCGCTGCCGTGGCAGGACCTGCGGGCGGCGTTCACCGAGCGGGGCTGGCTGGACCTGACCCACAACCGTCGGGAGTTCGACGTCGCCGGGCAGCGGATAGCCGCGGCCGGTGTCGATGACCCGCACATCGAACGGGACCGCTACGACACCATCGCCGGCCCGGCCGACCCGACCGCCGCACTGCGGCTGGGGCTGACACATTCCCCGGAGCCGCGGGTGCTCGACCGCTTCGCCGCCGACGGCTACCAACTGGTGATGGCCGGCCACACCCACGGCGGGCAGCTGTGCCTGCCGTTCTACGGCGCGCTGGTGACCAACTGCGGCCTGGATCGCTCCCGGGCCAAGGGACCGTCGCAGTGGGGTGCCCATATGCGCCTGCACGTCTCGGCCGGCATCGGCACCTCACCGTTCGCGCCGGTGCGCTTCGCGTGCCGTCCGGAGGCAACCCTGCTGACCCTGGTGCCCGCGCCGACCGGCGGCGATGACTCGCGGCTCACTCGCGGCTCCTGGGAGCCGTCCGTGTCGGCTCGTTGACCGGGCGATCGGCGCTCATTGCGACCCATGGTCGCCCACGACGCTGGGCCGACAACGCGATCCGGCTGATCGAGGCCGACGCGCGGCGCAGCGCCGACACCCACCTGCTGCGCTACCCGCTGCCGTCGGCGTGGGCCGCCGACGTTGACGTGGCGCTGTATCTCAAGGACGAAACCACCCACATCACCGGCAGCCTCAAGCATCGGCTGGCGCGTTCGCTGTTCCTGTACGGATTGTGCAACGGCCGGATCGCCGAGGGCACCACGGTGGTGGAGGCCTCCTCGGGGTCCACGGCGGTGTCCGAGGCCTACTTCGCGGCCCTGCTGGGCCTGCCCTTCGTCGCGGTGATGCCGGCCTCGACCAGCGCATCCAAGGTGGCACTGATCGAGGCGCAGGGCGGACGGTGCCACTTCGTGGCCCATGCGGCCGATGTCTACGCCGAGGCGGAACGGATCGCTCGCGAGGCCGACGGGCACTACCTTGATCAGTTCACCAACGCCGAACGGGCCACCGACTGGCGCGGCAACAACAACATCGCCGAGTCGATCTTTCAGCAGATGCGCGACGAGGCGCACCCGATCCCGGACTGGATCGTGGTCGGGGCCGGCACCGGTGGCACCAGTGCCACGATCGGGCGCTACATCCGGTATCGCCGCCACGCCACCCGGCTCTGCGTGGTCGACCCGGAGCATTCGGCGTTCTACCCGGCCTACGAGCAGTGCCGGTATGACCTGGAGATCGAGGAGTCGTCGCGTATCGAAGGCATCGGGCGGCCGCGGGTGGAGCCGTCGTTCCTGCCGGATGTGGTGGATCGGATGGTCGCGGTACCCGACGCGGCCTCGGTGGCCACGGCACGTCATGTCAGCGCGGTCCTGGGCCGGCGGGTGGGTGCCTCCACCGGAACCAACATCTGGGGGGCGTTCGGGTTGCTGTCGGAGATGGTCGCCGACGGACGCAGCGGATCGGTGGTGACCTTGCTGGCCGACAGCGGCGACCGCTACGCCGACACCTACTTCAGCGACGACTGGCTGGCACAGCAGGGGCTGGACCCGACGGGGGCCGCGGCGGTGCTGTCCGAGTTCGAGCGGTCCTGCCGCTTCGCGTTCGGGTGAGTCTGTTCTTCGACGTTGTCGGGGTTGGTGGCCACCAGCCACAGCGCAGCCAGCGTGAAGAAACCCGCATACACCGCTCCGCCCAACAGCGTCATGATCTGACTCCCTTGCACAGCGTTTAGTTATTAGCCAGTCTGCCTAGTTTTGGCGGCGTTTGCAGCTTCCCGCGCCGGATTGTGGGGCGTTTCATGCTGCGCCGGAGGAGTGACCTGTGTCCCGCAATCGGCTTCTGGGCAGCGCGTTTGGGTAGCTGCCGGGGCGGTGCGATACGCTGTCGTGGCTTCACACGGGGTGTGGCGCAGCTTGGTAGCGTGCTTCGTTCGGGACGAAGAGGTCGTGGGTTCGAATCCCGCCACCCCGACTGGCGTTGATGCAGATCACAGGCCCTGACCAGCAAGTCCGGTCAGGGCCTTTGGCTGTCTCGGTCCACCGGTGATGCCGCAGTAAACGCAGCGAAGGGTGCCTAACGCCGGCCGGGGCCGCCTGGGCCGGGTCCGATCGGCCCGGGGCCCGACCGGACCCACAACACCGCCAGGCCCGACGGGTCCGCCGACGCCGACACCGGCGGGTCCGGCGGGTCCGATGAACGGATGCGGGTCGACGCCCCCGGGTTCGCACTACCGCAACGACAACCCGCCACGCCGCTCACTTCAGGATCTGCAACCGCCACTCCCGCAATATCGGCTCGACCATCACGAAATAGGTGGTGTTGTCGTCGCCCTCGGGGCCGCCCGTCAGTATTCCCGCGGCGCTGATGGTGCCGTCGGGGTTCGTCACGAAACCCGGGCTGCCGCTGTCGCCTTCGCTGCTGTACAGGTTCGTCACCACCACGTTGCCCGCGATCTCGGTCACTTCCCCGCACGTCTCACCGGTCCGCGAACCTACCTTGCAGAACGGCATGCCGACGTGGATCTGGCCGGGACCCAACACATCCCGGATCCGGTAGCGGCCGTCGACGCCACCGTTGGGCGGAGGTGTTCCGGGGCGCAGCCGGATGATGGCCGCGTCGCGGTCGTCGCCGTTGTTCTCGCTGGCGAAGATCGGGCCCAGTGGCGCGGCCGCGGCGTCGGTCCATTCCGAGCCGTCGCCGGAATCGCAGTGCCCGCTGGTGAACAGGAAGTAGTCGCCGAAGCGGTTCTGGGCGGCGAAGCCGGCGGTGCAGACACTGTCGTCGGTGCCGACCTCCATGCCGGCCGTCGGGTTGGCCGGCGCCCCGCCGGCGAACACCAGTCCGCTCGCTGCGAGCGCGGCAGTGAGCAGGCTCGGCTTCCACATGTCACGCAACCCCGGGACCACCCGGTGATGTTAGCCCGGCGCTGACCGCCCGAGACCCGAATCGCAGGCCATCGTCGTCTGGCCCGGGTCAACCACTCCCACCGGGCTTCGTCCGCGTCGATTCCCCGCTGAGCCCACGCGCGGTGTTGACCAGCCCGACCATCGAAAACGCCTGCGGCGTATTGCCGACCTGGCGCCCGGACGCGGTGTCGTACTCCTCGGCGAGCAACCCGACGTCGTTGCGCAAGCCCAACAGTCGCTCGAACAGCGCCCGCGCCTCGTCGCGCCGGCCGATGCCGTGCAGTGCGTCCGCGAGCCAGAATGTGCACACCAGAAACGCCCCCTCGGTCCCCGGCAGCCCATCGACCGATCCGTCGGATGTGTCGTAGCGCCGCAGGAAGCCGTCGCTGGACAATTCCCGCTGTATCGCCTCGACGGTTCCCACCACCCGCGGGTCGTCCCACGGCAGGAACCCCACCCGGGGAATCAGCAGCAGCGCCGAATCCAGGCCGGCCGAACCGTAGTACTGGGTGAACGTGCCACGCTCGGTATCGAAGCCGTGCTCGCAGACGTCGGCATGGATGGCATCGGCCAGCGCCCGCCACCGATCGACGGGACCTTCCCGACCGTGGTTGCGCACCGCGTGCACCGCGCGGTCCACCCCGGCCCACGCCATCACCTTCGAATGCACGAAATGCCGTTGCGGGCCGCGAACTTCCCACAGGCTGGCGTCGGGAGAGTCCCAGTGGCCTTCGAGGAAGTCCAGCAGGGCGCGCTGGATGTCCCAGGCGGTGTCCTCGCATTCCAGCCCGGAGTCCAGCGCCAGGTTCAGGCCGTCGAGCACCTCACCCCAGACGTCGAGCTGGAACTGGCCCGCAGCCTCGTTGCCGGTCCGCACCGGCGCCGAACCCTCGTAACCGGACAGCCAATCCAGGGTCTGCTCGGGCAGCCGACGAGTGCCGTCCAGGCCGTACATGATCTGCAGCTTGGCCGGATCACCGGCCACGGCGCGCACCAGCCATTCCCGCCACGCTTTGGCTTCGGCGACGTAGCCGGTGCCCAGCAGCGCCTGCAGGGTGAAGGTGGCGTCACGCAGCCAGCAGTATCGGTAGTCCCAATTGCGCACGCCGCCAATGCATTCCGGTAGCGACGTGGTGGCTGCGGCGACGATCCCGCCGGTCGGGGCGTAGGTGAGCGCTTTGAGGGTGATCACGGCGCGGCGCACCGCGTCGGCCCACTGGCCGCGGTAGGAGCACTGGTCGATCCAGTTCTGCCAGAACGACTCGGTTTTGCCCAGTGCCCGCACCGCCTCGGACCGCACGGCCTCCGGCAGCAGGTGCGACGGGGTGTGGGTCAGCACGAACGGCACTTTCTCGCCGGCGTCCACCTCGAACTCAGCGACGGTGGTCATGTTCTCGCCCCGCATGCCGACCGGACTGGACAGACAAAGCGTGTCGGGGCCGGCGACCGCGATCAGCCCGTCGTCACGGCGGCGCATCCAGGGCACCACATTGCCGTAGTCGAACCGGATCGCCAGGTCCATTCGCATCGAGACCCGTCCGGACACGCCTTCGACGATCCGGACGACGTCGGCGCTCTTCCCGCGCGGCGGCATGAAGTCGGTGACCCGCACCGTGCCGCCCGGGGCGTCCCATTCGCTGTCGACGATCAGCGTGTCGCCGCGGTAACCGCGCCGGGTCGCTGGGCCACCGCCGGCCGGGGCGATGCGCCAGTAACCGGCGGATTCGTCATGCAGCAGCGCCGCGAAACAGGCCGGGGAGTCGAACCGGGGCAGGCACAGCCAGTCGATGCTGCCGTCGCGGCCCAGCAACGCCGCGGTGTGCAGGTCACCGAGCAGCGCGTAGTCCTCGATCAGCGCTGATGCCATCGGCTACTAGAGGCGTTCCTTCACGGCGGCCGACAGTCGGGAACCGTCGGCCTTGCCCGCCGCGATCGCAGTGGCGGCCTTCATCACCAGGCCCATGTGCTTGGAGTGCGGCCGCTCCCCGATCTCCTCAGCCACCTGTGCCAGTGCGGTGTCGACGACGTCGGCCAGTTCGGCCTCATTGAGCGGTTCGGGCAGGTACTCGGCGATGATCCGGGCCTCGGCATGTTCTTCGGCGGCGAGTTCACCGCGCCCGTTCTCGGTGTAGATGGCGGCGGACTCCGCCCGCTTGCGGGCCTCGCGGGTCAGCACCTTGAGCACATCGTCGTCGGTCAGCTCGCGGGCTTGCTTGCCGGAGACCTCTTCGGACTGGATCGCGGCAAGCAGCATCCGCAGGGTTGCGGTACGCAGCTTGTCCTGCGCCTTCATCGCTTCGGTCAGGTCCGCCCGCAACCGGGATTTGAGTTCCGCCATGCCGCATAACGCTACGCTCAGCCACATGGTGAATCCGCCGCCGCCCGGCTATCCGGGCCCTGGCTTTCCCCCGCCCGGCTACGGCCCGCAGCCCGGGTATGGCCCGCAGCCCGGTTACGGCCCACCACCGCCGGGCTACGGCCCGCCCCCGGGTTATCCGCCCCCGGGTTACGGCCCGCCCCCGGGTTATCCGCCCCCGCCGCCGGGTTATCCGCAACCAGAACTCAAACCGGGTGTGATCCCGCTGCGCCCGCTCAGCCTGACCGACATCTACAACGGTGCGGTCGGCTACGTCCGGGCCAATCCGGCCGTGGTGCTCGGGCTGACCGCGATCGTCGTGGTGGCTACCCAGATCATCAGCGGTATCGCACTGGCCGGCCTGCTGAAGGCGGTCGCGCCGGAGCATCGCGGCTCGTCTGCCGGCGAGATCTCCGGCGGTGACGTGGTGGCGTGGCTGATCGCGTTCGCCGGCGCGGGACTCGTGACAGCCCTGGGCACCATCGTGCTGACCGGCATGCTGACCGCCGTCGTCGGACGTTCGGTGTTCGGCTCACCGATCACCGTCGGGGAAGCCTGGGCCATCGTCCGCACCCGCTTTGCGGCGCTGATCGGCCTGACCGTCCTGGTCGGCCTGGCAGCGGCGGTACTGTGCGGATTCGCCGTGTTCGTCATCGTGATGGCCGGCGGCGCCGGAGGATCCGGGGCCGCAGTGCTGGTGGGGCTGCCGCTGGTGCTGGCGCTGATCGCGGCGCTGGGTTACGGCTATGCGGTGGTGGCGTTCGCGCCGACGGTGATCGTGCTGGAACGCCAACCGGTCTTCGAGGCGATGCGCCGGTCGTTCACGCTGGTGCGCAACAGTTTCTGGCGAGTGCTGGGCATCCTGGCGCTGACCGCGCTGATCGCGTCGCTGGTCAGTAGCGCGGTCGCGTTTCCGTTCAACATCATCGGGATGGCGGTCACCCACGGCGCCGACGCGCTGACCACTTCGGCGCAGCTGGACGTGTTCTCCCGGATAGGCGCGACGATCGGCCAGATCATCGTGCTGCCGTTCACCGCCGGGGTGGCGGTGCTGCTGTACACCGATCGCCGTATCCGCGCCGAAGCGTTCGACCTGGTGCTGCGCACCGGTGTGACGAGCGGGCCGTACGCCGCCGGGTCTACCGACCAGCTGTGGCTGACCCGGCCGCCGGGGTGAGGACTGCCGGGTGCCCACCGTCGACATTGACCGCGAAGCCGCTCGGGAGGCCGCCGAACGCGAGCTGGCCAAACCGATCTATCCGCGGCCATCGCCGAAGCAGCAGTTCATCGACTTCCTCGAGACGCTGGTTCAGCGGCTGATTCTCCGGGGCGCAGAGCTGCCGGGCGGGTGGTTCACCATCAGTGTGCTGTTGATCCTGCTCGCGGCGGCGGTGGTGGCCGCGGTCACGGTCGGTCGGCGCATGCTGCGCGACGGCCGCGGCGACCAACGGTTGTTCGGTACCACGCAGCGCAGCGCCGCCGAATACCGCGCGACCGCGCAACACTGTGCGGCCGCAGGAGATTGGGGCGAGGCGATCCGGCACGGCCTGCGAGCGGTGGCACGCGAACTCGAGGAAACCGGGGTGCTGCATGCCGCACCGGGGCGCACCGCGACCGAACTCGCCCGCGACGCCGGCGCCGCGCTGCCCGCCCTGGCGGACGCCTTGCTGCGGGCCGCCGAGACGTTCAACGATGTCAGCTACGGCGAGCTGCCGGCCACCCCGGACGGCTACCGGATCGTCGCCGACATCGACGAGCAGGTGTGCGCCCTGACGCAGCGGCGGCTGTACCGGTGACGGCCACACGACGCAAAGGGCTGTGGGTTGCGTTCGCCCTGGCCGTAATCGTGGTCGTGTCGGTGGCCGGCACCTATCTGACCAGTCCCCGACCGGGCGGCCGGATGGACCCGACCGCCACCACCCCACAGGGCGCACACGCCGTGGTGACCCTGTTGCGCGACCGCGGTGTCGAGGTCGTGATCGCCGGCACCCTCGACGACGTGGCCCGCGCGGCACGCCCGGATGCGCTGATGCTGGTCGCCGAGACCCAGCGCATCGCCGGCAACGAACTCCTGGAGCGGCTGGCCGGCCTTCCCGGGGACCTGCTGCTGGTGGCACCCGACTCCCGGGCGCGCAAAGCCCTGGCACCTGAGATCCGGTCCGGACCGGCACGCCCGTTCACCCGCCGGCCCGCCTGTAAGCTGCGCGAGGCCGAGCGAGCCGGGACGGTCGATCTCGGCGCCACCGCCACCTACGTTGCCTCGCACGACGGTTCGGTACGCAGCTGCTACAACGGTGCGCTGGTGCGTTATCGAAGCGACGATCGCACCGTCACGGTAATCGGCAGCCCTTCCTTCATGACGAACACCGACCTGGCCCGCGAAGGCAACGCCGCGTTGGCGATGAACCTGGCCGGCGCGCGGGACCGCCTGATCTGGTACGCACCCCAACATTTCGAAGGCGGAAAAGCCGGTAGTGCAACGATTCTCGGGCTGATCCCGAGCAACGTGACCTGGCTGGTCTGGCAGCTGTGCGTCGCACTGGCGCTGGCCGCAGCGTGGAAGGGACGCCGACTCGGCCCGCTGGTCGCTGAAACCTTGCCGGTCGTGGTGCGCGCATCCGAGACCGTCGAGGGTCTCGGTCGGCTCTACCGGTCCCGCCGGGCCCGCGACCGGGCTGCCGCCGCGCTACGTACCGCAACCCTGCGCCGGCTCACCCCGCGCCTGGGCCTGGGGCCTGCCGAGGATCCGCCGGCGGTGATCGCCGCGGTGGCCCAGCGCACCGGAACACCTCCGGACTGGCTGTGGCACTTGCTGTTCGGCCCGCACCCGGAAGACGACGACGCGCTGGTCGATCTTGCCCGCGCACTCGACGACATCGAAAGGCAGGTCACCGAATCGTGACACAGACTCCCCCGCCTCCCCCGGCCCGCGAGGCGCTGCTGTCGTTGCGCAACGAGGTCGCCAAAGTGGTGGTCGGCCAGGACGCCGTGGTCAGCGGCCTGGTGATCGCCCTGCTGTGCCGCGGCCACGTGCTGCTCGAAGGCGTTCCGGGTGTGGCCAAGACGCTGCTGGTCCGGACGCTGAGCGCGGCGTTGCGACTGGACTTCAAGCGGGTCCAGTTCACCCCGGACCTGATGCCTGGTGACATCACCGGATCGCTGGTCTACGACACTCACACCGCACAGTTCGCCTTTCGCCCCGGCCCCATCTTCACCAACTTGCTGCTGGCCGACGAGATCAACCGCACCCCGCCGAAAACCCAAGCGGCATTGTTGGAGGCGATGGAGGAGGGGCAGGTCAGTGTGGACGGGGTAGCCAAACCGCTACCTGAAATGTTCATGGTGGCGGCCACCGCCAACCCGATCGAGTACGAGGGCACCTACCGGTTGCCCGAGGCGCAGCTCGACCGTTTCCTGCTCAAGCTGACCGTCCCGCTGCCGGGGCGGGAGGCCGAGATCGACATCTTGTCCCGGCACGCTCGGGGTTTCGACCCGCACGACCTGTCCGCGGTCGCTCCAGTGGCCGGCGCCGCGGATCTGGCGGCCGGTCGCGCTGCGGTGCGCCAGGTGCTGGTCGCCGACCAGGTGCTGGGCTACATCGTCGACGTGGTCGCCGCGACCCGGCACTCCCCGGCTCTGCAACTGGGCGTCTCGCCGCGCGGCGCGACCGCATTGTTGGCCGCCTCGCGATCGTGGGCGTGGCTGTCCGGGCGCAACTACGTGACGCCCGACGACGTCAAGGCGATGGCCCCGGCAACCCTGCGGCATCGGGTGATGCTGCGCCCGGAGGCCGAACTCGAAGGTGCCAGCGCGGACGGCGTGCTCGATGGCATCCTGGCCTCGGTTCCGGTGCCGCGCTGGTGATCCTGACCGGTCGAGCCGCGCTGATCGCACTGGTCTGCGCCCTGCCCGTCGCGTTGGCCCCCTGGCCGGCGACGGCGTTCACTGTGCTGCTGGCCGGGCTCGGCGCCGCGGTGGTGCTCGACATCGTGTTGGCGGCCGATCCCGCCAGGCTGGCGATCACCCGGACCATGGACAGCGCAGCCCGGCTGGGCCAGTCGGTGGCGACCACTTTGTCGGTTGTCAACGGCGGCCACCGGTTCCGCGGGCAGTTGCGTGACGCTTGGTCTCCCAGTGCGCGCGCCTACCCGCGCGACCATCTGCTCGACCTGTCCGCCGGCCAGGAGCGTCGGCTGCTCACCGAGCTGCGCCCGATTCGCCGGGGTGACCAGCACGCCGCGCGGGTCACGGTGCGCTCGGTGGGCCCGCTGGGGCTGGCCGGTCGTCAGCGGTCCCGGCGGGTGCCCGGGCAGCTGCGGGTATTGCCGCCGTTCTTGTCCCGCAAACACCTGCCGGCACGATTGGCGCGGCTACGGGAGATCGACGGGAATCTGCCGGCGTTGGTCCGCGGCCAGGGCAGCGAGTTCGACTCGCTGCGCGAATATGTCGTCGGCGACGATGTGCGTTCGATCGACTGGCGCGCCACCGCCCGGCGCTCCGATGTGGTGGTGCGGACCTGGCGGCCGGAACGGGACCGGCGGGTCGTCATCGTGCTCGACACCGGCCGGACCGCGGCCGGACGGATCGGGGTCGACCCGACCGCGAACGACCCGGCGGGCTGGCCCCGGCTGGACTGGTCGATGGATGGCGCACTGTTGTTGGCGGCGTTGGCGTTGCGCGCCGGGGACCACGTCGATCTGCTCGCCTACGATCAGGTGACCCGCGCCGGTGTGTTCGGAGCCGCCCGCAGCCGGCTGTTCGCCCAGCTCGTCGACGCCATGGCACCGCTGCAGCCAGCACTGGTCGAATCCGACGCCGCGGCAATGGTTTCCGTGCTGTCGCGGCGGGCCCGCCGGGGCGACTTGGTGGTGCTGTTGACCGACCTCAACGCCTCCGCGCTGGAGGAGGGGTTGCTGCCGGTGTTGCCGAAACTGACCGCCGACTATCAGGTGATCCTGGCCGCGGTCGCCGATCCCCGGGTGGAACGGCTGGCGCGGGGACGCACCGACGCGGCCGCGGTGTATGACGCGGGCGCCGCCGAACGCGCCCGCAACGACCGGCAGGCGCTGGCGACCAGGTTGCGCCGCAGCGGCGTGCAGGTCATCGACGCGCCGCCCGATGACCTGGCGCCGGCACTGGCCGATGCCTATCTGGCAATGAAGGCTGCGGGACAGCTCTGATCCTTATCGTCGGCGAGCAGTCGCGAAAGCCCCCGAATTGTGTTTGAAAAAGGGGCTTTCATGTCTGCTCGGCGGAGGAAATCAGCCGGTGGGAACGACGTCGGGCGCGTCGACGATGTCGCCGGTCTCGTCGGCGGCCACCGCCTTGCGGCCGAAGTACACCACGTAGGCCAGAAACGCCGCCTCGGCCAGCACCCCGATACCCACCCGCAGCCACGTCGGCAACGGCGACGGCGTCACCATCGCCTCCAGCAACCCGGCCACTGCCAGCACCGCGACCAGCCCCACGGCGACCGCGACCACAGCGCGGCCCTGCTCGGCGAGCACCTGTCCACGCGGCCGGTCGCCCGGTGCGATCACCATCCAGCCCAGCCGCATACCGACCGCACCGGCCAGGAACACCGCGGTCAGCTCCAGCAGGCCGTGCGGCGCCAGCAGGCCGAGCATGAAGCCGCCCCGGCCGGCGCCGAACATCAGCCCGAGTGCCACGCCGAGGTTGGCGGCGTTGGCCAACAGCAGCGCCGGGATCGGCAGCCCCAGCAACACCGAGAACGCGATGGCGCGCGCGGCCACCCAGGAGTTGTTCACCCAGACCTGCAGCGCGAAGGCCCCGGCCGGGTGATCGCTGTAGTACGAGGCGAAGTCGTGGTTGATCAGCTGATCGAGCTCGGCGGGCGTGCCGATCAGCGCCTGCACGTCGGGGTCGCCGGCCACCCAGCAGGCGATGACCACCGCAACGGCCAGGAAGGCGGCGGCGGTGCCCAGCCACCATCGCCAGGCCCGGTAGGCGACCACCGGAAACGACACCGTCCAGAAGCGCGCGAACTCCGAGGCCAGCGGGGCGTGCGCACCGGTGACGGCGGCACGCGAGCGTGCCACCAACCCGGAGAGCCGGCCGATGAGTGCCGCATCCGTCGACGACGAGCGCAGCACCGACAGGTGGGTGGAGACCCGCTGGTAGAGCTCCACAAGCTCGTCGAGTTCGGCGCCGTCGAGCCGGCGGCGCTTTTTCACCAGTGCCTCCAGCCGATCCCAGGCCGGGCGATGGGTCAGCACGAAGGCGTCGACATCCACGGCGTCGAGCGTAGCGAGACAGGTCCCGCCATAGGTACGGCCAGGAGTTCTCCGCTGGTGCCGGATCGGCGGGTAGCGTCTGCGCTATGCCGAATCGCAGCCACGAGCTGGTGACCGGCGACGCCGTCGTTCTCGACATACCGATCGCGCAGCTGCCGGTCCGCGCGGTCAGCGCGCTGATCGACATCACCGTCGTCATGGTGGCCTACGTGTGTTCGATGGTGCTGTGGGCGATGACCCTCGGCCGCTTCGACGCCGCCCTGACCGCCGCGATCATGATCATCTTCGCGGTGGTGCTGCTGGTCGGCTATCCGGTCACAATCGAGACCCTCACCCGCGGCCGGTCGCTGGGAAAGATGGCGATGGGACTGCGGGTGGTCTCCGACGACGGCGGCCCGGAACGCTTCCGGCAGGCGCTGTTTCGGGCGCTGGCCGGCGTGGTGGAGATCTGGGCGCTGACCGGCAGCCCGGCGGTGATCGCCAGCCTGCTGTCGGCGCGCGGGAAACGCCTGGGCGACATCTTCGCCGGCACGATGGTGATCAGTGAACGCGGGCCGGCCGCGGCGCCGCCACCGCAGATGCCTCCCGGGCTGGCGTGGTGGGCGTCCACCCTGCAACTCTCGGGGCTGCGATCCGAATCAGCTGAGCTGGCAAGACAATTTCTCGGCCGTGCCGCACAACTCGATCCGCACACCAGGCAGATGATGGCCTACCGGATCTCCGGTGAAGTGCTCGCCCACATCTCGCCGCCCCCACCCCCGGACGCGCCGCCGGAACTGGTGCTGGCGGCGGTGCTCGCCGAGCGCCATCAACGTGAGCTGGCCCGGCTGCAGGCCGGGCCGCCCATCCCCTACCCGCCGCCGTCCTGGCCGCCGGCAGGACCGGGCGGGTACGCGCCACCGCGCTGACTCGGTCAGGGTTGTTCGACGGTGACGCCCAGCGCCTCGTAGGTGGAGCGCGCCCGAGCGTCCCTGGTGGCCACCGCGACACCGTGCTCTTGCGCCGCCGCCTTGCCGAGGCGATAGGTTGCGATATATCGTGACCGTATCGGAAGCGACGAACGCCTCCGACCCAGCGCACCAGAGGTGAGTTATGAATGTCCCCTTCGGTCCGCCCGACGGACCCTTCACGCACGACCCTGAGCAGTCCGGTGGATTCGGGTTCGGAGCCGCCACCCCGCAGCAACGCCGGGCCGCCCACGCGGCGCGCCGGCACGCCCGGCGCGAGTTCCGCCGGCAACTGCGCGACCACGGCGCCGAGCCCTGCGGGCCGTTCGGCTTGCACCCCGGCCACGATCCCGAGGGCCCCGGCTTCGGCGCGGGGTTCGGCCCCGAGTTCCGCCACGGTTTCGGCCCGGGCTTCGGTCCCGGTTTCGGTGCCGGGGGTCCCGGTTTCGGTTTCGGCTTCGGTCCGCCCAGGGGCCGCGGGCATCGACGTGGCCACCGCGGCCGGCGTGGTGATGTGCGGCTCGCCATCCTGGCACTGCTGGCCGAGGGCCCGATGCACGGCTACGAGATCATCCAGCAGATCGCCGAACGCAGCCAGCAACTCTGGCGCCCCAGCCCGGGGTCGGTGTATCCGACGTTGCAGATGCTGGTTGACGAGGGTCTGATCAGCGGAAGCGAAACCGACGGCAAGAAGCGGCTTTTCGAGTTGACCGAGGACGGTCGCGCGGTCGCCGAGGAGATCGAGACCCCACCGTGGGAGGAGATCGCCGACGGCGCCGACCCGGGGCAGCTTCGGCTGCGCACCGCGGTCGGCCAGCTGTTCGGCGCGGTCGGGCAGGCCAGCCAGGCCGCCACGCCCGAACAGCAGCAGCGCATCGTCGACATCGTCAACAGCGCCCGCAAGGAAATCTACGGCATCCTCGGCGAGGCCGACTGAGGCTTCCCCGCCGTCCCGCCCTCGAGTCGGAGTCTCACGACGCGTAGCCGGCGTGTCGCGTCGTGGGATTCCCACTCACCACGGGTCACGCTGATTCGCCCCGGCGAACTCAACAGCGACGCAGGACCCGGTGCATCGCGGACTTCTCGTTGGCCGAGACCCAGAGTCGGTAGTCGGTTTTGACGGCGACCTGACGGGCCACGAATTCACATTCGAACGCGGCGTTCGCCGGCAGCCAGCCGGCGGCGTCGCGGAATGCCTTGTCGAAGTTGGCCTGTGCGCTCACCGCCAGCAGATTGCGCGGGTCGTTGGCGAAGTCGCGACGCCGCGCGTCGTCCCAGCCGCGCGCACCTTTGTACCAGGCGTCCGCCAGCGAAACCAGGTGGTCGACCTGAACGGCCTCGGATGTCGCGGGGCCCCGGGTGAATTCGATGGTCTGCCCGGAGTACGGGTCGTGCAGGATGCCGCGCTGGACCAGGCAGGTGCCGCGGCGCAGTTCGACCCGGGTCAGGTCGCGGCGCAGGATGTCGTCACGGGTGTTGCAGCCGTTGTGGCCGAATTCGACATCGACGTCATCGCTCCAACGCTCACCGAACCGGTAGCGCTTGAAGTCCTGCGCCCGATCCCAGCCCTTGACCGGCAACCCGACGAGCATCCGGCGGGCGGCGTCGTAACCGGAGTTCAACGGCGTGGCGCTCGGGGTGGCTGGCGTCCAGGTCGGCGACGGCCCGGAAGAACGCGACGAGTCGCTGTTCTGCCACCATGCCCACCCGACGACGGCTGCCGCCACCAGCACGACCACCGCACCGGGAAGCACCCGCCTGCGTGCGGCCATTGTCAGGGAAGTTCGACCCAGTCCAGCGTGCGCTGCACGGCCTTTCGCCACCCGGCATAACCTTCGGCGCGCTGGTCCTGCGACCAGGTGGGGGTCCAGCGCTTGTGCTCCTGCCAGTTGGCACGCAGGTCGTCGGGGCTCTTCCAGAACCCCACGCCCAGCCCGGCCGCGTACGCCGCTCCCAGCGCAGTGGTCTCGGCGACCACCGGTTTGACCACGTCGACGCCGAGCACGTCGGCTTGGATCTGCATGCACAGGTCGTTGGCGGTGATGCCGCCGTCAACCTTCAAAACCCCCAGGTGCACACCGGAATCGGCTTCCATCGCCTCGGCCACGTCCCGGCTCTGATAACAGATGGCCTCCAGCGTCGCCCGGGCCAGGTGCGCGTTGGTGTTGAATCGCGACAACCCGACGATCGCGCCGCGGGCATCCGAACGCCAGTACGGCGCGAACAACCCGGAGAACGCCGGCACGAAGTACATTCCGCCGTTGTCGGTGACCTGGCGGGCCAGCGACTCCACCTGTGTGGCGCCGCTGATGATGCCCAGTTGGTCGCGTAGCCACTGCACCGCCGAGCCGGTGACCGCGATCGAACCTTCCAGGGCGTAGACCGGCTTGGCATCGCCGAACTGGTAGCAGACCGTGGTCAGCAGCCCGTTGTCCGAGCGGACGATCTGCTCACCGGTGTTGAGCAGCAGGAAGTTTCCGGTGCCGTAGGTGTTCTTGGCCTCCCCCGCCGACAGGCAGACCTGCCCGACCATCGCACTCTGCTGGTCGCCCAGGATGCCGGCGATCGGCACCTCGCCGCGCACCGGCCCGGTACTGACGGTGACGGCATGTCGCCGCCGCGACGACGACGGTGTGATACGCGGCAGCATCTCGCGCGGGATCGAGAACAGCGCCAGCAGTTCGTCGTCCCAGTCCAGGGTCTCCAGGTTCATCAGCATGGTCCGGCTGGCGTTGGTGACGTCGGTCAGGTGCACCCCGCCGCGCGGGCCGCCGGTCAGGTTCCACAGCACCCAGGTGTCACAGGTTCCGAACAACGCGTCGCCGCGTTCGGCGTCGGCGCGCACCCCGTCGACGTTGTCGAGAATCCACTGCAGCTTGCCGCCGGAGAAATACGTGGCGGGCGGCAGCCCCGCCTTGCGCCGGATCAGCTCGCCGTGGCCGTCCCGCTCCAGCGCGGCGGCGATGTAGTCGGTCCGGGTGTCCTGCCAGACGATCGCGTTGTGGTACGGCTGACCGGTGTTCTTGTTCCACACCACCGTCGTCTCGCGCTGGTTGGCAATACCCATCGCCGCCAGGTCGGAGGCTTGCAGCTTGGTGGTGTTGAGTGCGGACACCAACACCGCCGCGGTGTGGTTCCACAGCTCGAACGGGTCATGCTCGACCCAGCCGGCGCGCGGCAGGATCTGTTCGTGTTCGAGCTGGTGACGGCCGATCTCGGCGCCGTCATGGTCGAAGATGATGCAGCGGGTACTGGTGGCGCCCTGGTCGATCGACGCGACGAAATCGCCCAAGTCTGACTCCTGTCCACGTGCCCTGCCGGTCCGTGCGTCCATCATGACCCACCTGGCGCGGATCGGGCGGCGCTAGGGGGCCCACGGCACGGCGACGACTCCCGTCCACAAAATTAGACACTCTTCACGAAGCCACAGTCAGCGTTCATTCGCACGATCGCATATTTCGATGTGTCACCGGTAGATGTCGTATTGGTGAACAAACGGTGTCGGTCGGCATCCGCGAAGCCGTCCGTCGCCCTCGTCGCCACGGCCGGCGCGTGCAGGTCAAAACTGAATCGGAGGAGCAATGGACGTTGTTCTCGGTGTGGCGCTTGCCTCAAGCCCGCCTGCCACCATCCACACCGTGCTGGTGGGCGGTGACAACGGGGACGGCGTCATCCTGGAGACGCACAGCTTCGATCTGCCGACCGACCACACCGCAGCATTCGCCGCGGTCGACGCGCTGATCGCCGCGATTCTGCGGGCACGCAACGCCGCCGACACCGCGGGGTATCGCCTGGTTTCGACCGGGGTGACCGTGACCGACCCGCTCGATGCCGCTGAATTGGGTTCGCGACTGGCAGCCGGGGACCTCGAGGAGCTGAAAGACATCGCGCTGATCTCGCCCGACCTGGCCGCCGCCAGCTTGGCCCGCAACCTGGGCCAGACCGTCGGCTGTGACCGGATGGGCCTGCTGTCGGTGGGGGCGTCCGACGCGACACTGGCCGTGGTCGATTGCATCGACGGCTCCATCACCCGGCTCTTCCGGCAGTTCCTGGCCGACGGTGACGCCACCGCCGCCGTCGAGTCCGTCGCCGAGCGGCTCAACACCCCAGAGACCCGCCCCGACGGCCTGTTTCTGGTCTGCACCGCGGCCGACGCGACCGCGATCAGGCCGCGGCTGGAGGCGACGGTCGGGCGGGAGGTGTGCGAGCCTGCCGAACCACAGACGGCACTCGCTCGCGGCGCCGCGCTGGCCTCGACCCAGGTGACCAGGGCTGTCGAATACCCCACCGCGGCGCTGGCCTACACCCAGGAAGCCGACTCCAGTGCGATCTCGCCCGGCTACTACGACATCCCTGGCCTGGAAGCCGACGACCTGGCCTACAGTGCGGTCTCCGACGAGGAGGACGAGACCGCCACCGAACTCATTCACCCCGTCGGCCCGTCGACCCGACGTCCGCTACTGGTCGCCGGGACGGTATTGGCTTCGGCCACGTTCGCCGCGGCCTCGGCGCTGATGGTGTCGATGGCGCTGGACATCACCCCCAATCTGGTCGCATTGCGGCCGGAGATCGGCCGGGCGCTGAGCTTTCCACTCACCCCGCCGAAGATGCAGGAACCGGCCTTGCAACCCTATGTCGAGCCGCCGGTGGCAATGAATCAGCCGGACGCGCTGCCGCTGCCCCCGCTGGAAATGCCACCAGCGGCCCCGGTTTCAGTTCCGATGCCGCCGTCGCCCGCGGCACCTCCAGTGTTCGGGCCCGCGTTGCAGCCGCCGCCTGCTGCGGTGCCCCTCGCAAGCCCGTTCACCTTCACCCCGGCGCCGCTGCCGGTGCCGGTGCCGGTGCCGGTGCACCACTCGACGCCGTCGATTCGGCCGGTCGCAGCGGCGCTGCCCGACCTGTCCTTCCTGCTCGGGTTGCCTGCGAAGCTGCCCAGCGCGCCCACACCGCCCAGCGTGGTGCCTGCTCCGCCGCTGGAGATCCCGGCCCCGCCGGTGATCAAGCCCAACCCACCGGACGTCAAACCGGTGCCACCGATCGTCGTCGAACCGTTACCGCCGGTCGTCAAGCCCAATCCCCCGGTGGAGATTCCGATCCCGCCCGTAGTCAAGCCGAATCCCCCGGTGATCAAACCGATCCCGCCGGTGATCAAGCCCAACCCACCGGTGCAGCTACCCGACCCGCCGGTGGTCAAGCCCGATCCCCCGGTGATCAAACCGATTCCGCCGGTGATCAAGCCCAACCCACCGGTGCAGCTACCCGATCCCCCGGTGATCAAGCCGAATCCGCCGGTGCAGCTGCCCGACCCGCCGATCCAGCTGCCCGACCCGCCGGTGCAGCTCCCGACCCCACCGGTGATCAAACCGAATCCGCCGGTACAGCTCCCCGAGGCTCCGATCAAGCTGCCCAACCCACCGGCCGCCAACCCCGACGCGCCGTTCCAGTGGCCCGGTCTGCCGATCTCGCCACCGAAATCGGCGCCGCCGGCCGGCCTGCCCCAATCGCCGGTGATCCCGTCGCTTCCGGCACCCAAGGCACCGGCCATCCCGGCATCACCCGGTATCCCGGCATTCAACCCGCCGAGCCTGCCGGGTCTGCCGGCTCCCAATTCGCCTGCGCTGCCGTCGCTTCCGGCACCCAAGGCACCGGCAATCCCGTCGCTTCCGGCACCCAAGGCACCGGCACTGCCCTCGCTTCCGGCGCCTGGCGCACCGTCCCTGCCCAAGCTCGGGGGCGGCTCCGGCGGTGGGATCTTCGGCGGTAAGCCCGGTGGCGGGATCTTCGGTGGCAACCCGGGTGGCGGCATCTTCGGCGGCAAACCCGGTGGGGGCATCTTCGGCGGCGGCGGCAAACCCGGTGGCGGCATCTTCGGTGGCGGCGGGGGTGGCGGGCTGTTCGGCGGCGGGGGCGGCGGCCTGTTCGGCCGCTAGCGAATCGCGCCGGCCCCCTCGGTCGGGGCCGGCGCGCCGAGCGGTTGTTAGGGCTGCCACCAGGGCCGCAGCGGCAATCCCCCGTCCTCGCCTCGCTCACCGACCTTGGTGGCCAACACGTGGTGCAGCTGAAACAGGTTGCGCTCGAAACCGAGTACTGACGCCGCCATGTACAGACCCCACACCTTGGCGCGGCCCAAGCCGACCTCGGCGACGGCCTCGTCCCAGTGGTCGACGAGGTTCTGGCTCCAGCAGCGCAGCGTCTTGGCGTAGTGATGCCGGAAGTCCTCCTCGTGCACCACCTCAAAACCAGCTTGCTGGATCTCGGTGATCACTCGCCCCGCGCCGGTGATCTCGCCGTCGGGAAAGACATACCGGTCGGTGAACGCGTCACCCTTGAACGTCGAGTTGTCCGGCAAGGTGATGCAGTGGTTGAGCAGCAGGCCACCGGTACGCAGCTTCGACTTGAGGAAACCGAAGTACGACGGGTAGTTCTTCACCCCGATGTGCTCGGTGAGTCCGATCGAGGACACCGCGTCGAAGCCGGTCTCGGCCACGTCGCGGTAGTCGCAGTGCCGGACTTCGGCCAGATCGGAGAGCCCCTCGTCGGCGATCGCCCGCTGCGCCCAATCGACCTGTTCGGCCGACAGGGTGGCGCCGACTGCGCGCACCCCGCGGCGGGCGGCGTAGCGCACCATGCCGCCCCAGCCGCAGCCGACGTCGAGCAACCGGTCGCCCGGTTGTAGCCGCAGCTTGTCGAAGATCAGCCGGTACTTGTTCTCCTGGGCTTGCTCCAGCGTCGCCTCGGCGTTCGGGTAGATCGCGCAGGTGTAGGTCATCGACGGACCCAGCACCCACTCGTAGAAGGTGTTGGACACGTCGTAGTGGTGGTGGATGGCATCGGCGTCGCGTGCCTTGGAATGCCGCAGGCCCGCCGCGGTGCGGCGCCACTTGGCCGGCGCTTCCTCCGGCGGCGGGGCGACCGGCTTGAAGTGCCGAAAACCGATCGACCGGATGATGTTGACCAGCGCCTGCGGCGAGGGCTGCTTGAACTCCAGGTCCGCCAGCGCGTTGAGGACCTCGTAGGGGTTTCCCGGGTGCACGCCGCGCAGCTCCAGGTCACCGGCGATGTAGGACCGGGCGATCCCCAGTTGTCCCAGCGAGGTGGCCAGGTAGGTGGTGGCGCGCGGATTGAGCAGATCGACGGCCAGCGCGGCATCATCAGGCCCGACGCTGCTGCCGTCATAGGCGGTGATCTTGATCGGCGGCTGCCCCCCGCCGGCCAGCAACACCAGGATCTCGGCCAGGCCCAGCCGGCCTTTGGTGGAGCGAGCGCGCTCCGATTTCAATGTGGTCATAACTGCACCGTCCCCCCATGTGGCCTCCCCCCCCTTTTTGTGGGCGGCGTTTCCGTCCATACCCACATCACGAGTGGCTCAATCGGGGAAACGGTGCTGGATCTGCAGCGGTTCAGCACGCTGCGGTCACGGCCACCAAAGCCTGGGCGAACGTCGCCAAGTCCGCCTCAGTGGTGTCGACGTGCGGTGAGATCCGCAGCACCGGCGAGGTCAGTTCCAGCGGTGCGCGTTCGACGCCGGCCGCGGTGGTGACGATGCGGTGCTGGGCGAGCAGACCGGAGCGCACCGCCGCCGGGTCGGCGCCCGCCACCGGCGCCAAGGTGGTGATCGCGCTGGACTCCTCGACCGGCTCGACCACCCGCCAGCCCGGCACTTCTGCCAGCACCCGCCGGCTCAGCGCCCCCACCTCGGCCAATCGGGCCCGCACCTCCGCCGGCCCGGCCGACAGATGCCCAGCCACGGCAGCGGAAAACCCCACCTGCGCGGCGACATTCACATCACCGCCTGGCGGTGCGGGCTGCAGCCGCGCGGCCAGCTGCGACCGTATCGCCAGCGCCCCCACGCCGCGGGGACCGGCCAGCCACTTGCGTGACGACGAATAGACGGCATAGTCAGCGGGGCCCCCGACCACGCAGTCGATCTGGCCCAGCGCCTGGGCGGCGTCGACCACCAGCGGCACCCCCGCGTCCGCGCAGATTTGGGCCATGCCGGCCAGCGGCTGCACCAGTCCACGGTGGCTGCTGACCGGGGTGAGGTGCACCAGGTCCGGCGGGTCCGCGGCGAGCGCGGCCGCCGCCTCGTCCAGCACCAGCCGGCCGGTGGCATCGACCGGCAGCAGCTGTCGGGCGAAGCCGTGCACCGCCATGATCGCCAGGTTGGGGCCGTACTCCCCCGGCAGGCAGGCCAGCGTACGGCCGGCGGCCGGCCACCGCGACAGCAGTAGATCCAGCGCGTGCCGCGACCCGGTGCTGAACTGGACCTCGGCGGCAACCATGCCAGTCAGTGCCGCGATAGCAGCCCGGGCGGTGCGAAGCACCGGTGCGGCGGCCTCGGCGGCGACGTAGCCGCCGACCTCGGCCTCATGGCGGGCGTGGCGGGCGGCGGCGTCCATGGCGGCATGGCTCTGCCGCGAGCAGGCGGCGCTGTCCAGGTGCAGTCCGGCGACCGGGGGCCGGGCCGCCCGCCACGCGTCGGCAAGGCTCATCTGAAGGCGAGCGACAGGCCGAAATCGCCCGCCGCGTCGGTCCACCATCGCCGGCGGCGCAGCCCCGCGGCGGCCAACTCGGCGGCGACCTGCTCCGGCCGGAACTTGCAGGACACCTCGGTCAGCATCTCCTCGCCGGCCGAGAACTCGACGGCCAGGTCCAACGCCGCGATCACCACGCGCTGCCGGTGGCGCGACCGCAACCACATCTCGATGCGCTGCTCGCCGGAATTCCACCGCGCCACATGAGCGAACGCGTCCAAGTCGAAGTCGGCGCCGAGTTCCCGGTTGACCACGGCGAGCACGTTGCGGTTGAAGGCCGCCGTGATGCCGGCGGCGTCGTCGTAGGCACGCACCAGCCGCGCGGTGTCCTTGACCAGGTCGGTTCCCAGCAGCAGGCCGTCGCCGTCGCGCATCACCGCGGAGAGATCAGCCAGGAAGTCGGCACGTGGACCCGCCGTCAGGTTGCCGATGGTGGACCCGAGAAACACGAACAGCCGCCTGCCCCCGTCGGGGATCTGCGCCAGATGGTGCTCGAAGTCGCCGCAGACGGCGTGCACCTGCACCCCGGGATAGTCGCGGGCGATGGCCTCCCCCGCCGTCTCCAAGATGCCGGCGTCGACGTCGAACGGGACGAAACGACGCAGCGCTCCGGTGTTCTGCAGCGCATCGAGCAGCATCCGGGTCTTCGCTGAGGTGCCGCTGCCCAACTCGACCAGGGTGTCCGCGGCGGACAGCGCCGCCACCTCCGCGGAGTGTTCGCGGAGGATCTCCGTCTCGGCGCGGGTCGGATAGTACTCCGGCAACCGGGTGATCCGATCGAACAGTTCGCTGCCGACGTCATCGTAGAACCATTTGGGCGGCAACGTTTTCGGATCTTGTTGCAGGCCGAACCGGACGTCGTCGCGCAGCGCGGTGCGGGCGGCGTCGGCGGCCAGATGATTGGACAGCGAGACCGCCGCATCGAACCCCGTCATCGACTTCCTTCCAACGCGGTGACACTGACCTCGCCGTCATGGACGACGACCAGGTGCCGGTCCGGTATGTCTATCCAGCGCGGGTCGTCGTCGTAGGGTTCGCTGGCCAGCACCACACCGTCGGCACCGTGCAACATCGACAAGGTATCCCCCCAGGTGGTGGCCAACAGACGGGAGCCGTTGGCGGCCAAGATGTTCAGCCGCGCCTGCGGATCGGCCGCGGCGGTCTCGAGGATCACCTCCGCCAACGAGTCCACCCCGTGCTCGACGATCGTCGCGGCCAGTATCGCGCTGTCGCAGACGGATTCGGCCTTTGCGTGGCTGGACAGCACCGCGCGGTTCACCACGCCGTTGTGCGACAGCAGCCAGTTGCCTCCCGCGAACGGGGCGGTCGCACTGGCCTCGATCGGCATGCCGACGGTGGCCGAGCGCACCGCGGCCACCACACAATGACTCGACAACACCGGCGCCACCGACGCGAACGAGGTGTCACTCCACAGCGGCGAGGCGCTGCGCCAGCGCCGCGGTTCGCCGCTGCCGCTGACATCGAAGAACCCGGCGCCCCACCCGTCGGCGTTGAGCAGCCCGTGCTGTTGGCGGCGCGGCGCATAGGACTGCACCAGCAGACCGTACGGCGGATCCAGCATCAACTCGGCCAGCGAACGCGGGCTGCCCAGCCAGCCCAGATGCCGGCACATCAGACGTCCCAGGCCAAGCGGACGCCGGCGAAGATCTGCCGACGGTACGGGTGATCCCAGTTGCGGAAGCTGGGCCGTAGGATCTCGGGCGCGACCGCCCATGACCCGCCGCGCAGCACCCGGTAGTCGCCGCCGAAGAACGGCTCGGAATAGCGTTGGTAGATCATCGGTGTAAAGCCCGGCCACGGTTGCAGCGGGGAGCTGGTCCACTCCCAGACGTCGCCGAGCAGCTGTTCGGCCCCGTAGGCCGATGCGCCGTTCGGGTACGCCCCGACTGGGGCCGGGCGCAGTGCCGCACCGCCGAGGTTGGCCAGTTGGGCCGTCGCCTCGCCGTCGCCCCAGGGGCGGCGACGTCGCGCCCCCGCCTGCGGATCCCACGCGCAGGCCTTCTCCCACTCGATCTCGGTGGGCAGCCGGGCGCCGGCCCAGGTCGCGTAGGCCTGCGCCTCGAAGTAGCTGACGTGTTGCACCGGTTCGTTGTCGGGGAGGTCCTCGAGGTGGCCGAAGCGGGTCCGACAGGTGTGGTCGGGACTCCAGAACTGTGGTGCGGTCAGCCCGGCCTGCATCCGGTGGGACCAGCCGCGCTCGGTCCACCACCGCGGTTGCCGGTAGCCGCCGTCGTCGATGAACGCCCGCCATTCGGCGTTGGTCACCGGCACCCGGCCAATCCGGAAGGCCGCGACCTGCACGCGATGCGCCGGCCGCTCGTTGTCGAGCGCGAAGGGTTCGGCGGTGGCATCGACGCCGAGCACGAACTCGCCGGCCGGCACCAGCACCGAGGTCCCGGCCACGCCGGGCCGGCCTGCCGACAGGGGGCGGCCGGCGTCGAGCAGCGGCGCGCCGGTGCGCAGGTTCAGTGCCTGCAGCATGGTCTCGTTGTGCTGGTGTTCGTGACTGACCACCATCCCGAACACGAAACCGTCCGCGAAATCACCGGGCAGCGCGTTCAGTTCGTCGAACACCTTGGATCTGACCGTGGCGCAATATTTCCGGGCCTGCTCCGGGGAGAGCAGCGGCAGGTCGACACGGCTGGCCCGCGGATGGACGAAGGCGTCGTAGAGGCCCTCGACGTCGGCCGGCAGCATTCCGGGCCGGTCCGGGTCCCCGCCGCGCAGCAGCCACAGCTCCTCCTGCTGGCCGATATGGGCCAGGTCCCACACCAACGGGCTCATCAGCGGGTCGTACTGGCGATGCAGTTCGGCCTCGTCGAAGTCGACGAGCGCCAGCGTGCGTTCCCGTGCCCGGGACAGCTCACCGGCCAGCGTCTCGGCCTTGGTGAGGGCCTTGGTGACGCCCTCGGTCACGACCGTCCTCCCGCCAGCCTCGCCACCGTCGCGGTCACGCCGGTGCGAGCCACCTCGTCGGCGACGTCGTCGGCCGGGCAGCGGGCCCATTCGACCATCTCGGCCAACCGGTCCATCCCGTCACGCAGCGAGGCCGGTGCCCGGCCGGCCACCAGCCCCACGCATCGCCGGGCGGCCGCGTGCAGCCGCGGGTCGGCCAGGCCGATCCGGGCGGCGACGTCCCAGGCGGTCGCGACGGGCGCGACGGCCTCGGCGGCGGCGTCGGCCGTGGCCGGGTCGTCGAGCAGGGTCGCCAAGGTGAAGACGATCGCCGGCCAGAGCGCATCACCGACGCTGTCGAGGTAGCGGATTTCCAGCCAGCCGCGGGGGCGCACCGGCGGGAACAACGTGGTCAGGTGGTAGTCGAGGTCGGCGATGGCGGCGCGGCGGCCACCCAGCCGCACCCGTCCGTCGGCCCAGTCGGCGAACGGCACATACCGGCTGACCGGGATGGCGTCGGGTGCATGCACCAGCATCACCGGCGCCTTCAGGGCGTAGCGCGCCCAATCGGAGGCCGGGTCGGTGCCGTCCAGTCCCAGGACGGGACCGCACCGCATCGAGTCCAGCCGGCTCCAGACCCGTTGCCGGGTGGAACGCCAGCCGGAGAACTCCCCGCTCAACAGTGGGGAATTGGCGGCGATCGCGACCATGGTCGGGCCCAAAGCGTGCGCCAGCCGTACCCGGTCGGCCCACCTGGAACGCCGGCCGGCATCCAGGTTGAGCTGGACCGATGCCGTCGACGTCATCATCGCCGCACCGGCCGAACCGGTGTGGCTGGCGGCGAAGAACTGCTCCATCGCCGCGTAACGCGGGCCCGGGTTGATGCGCTGCGTCGGCCGCAACGGGTCACCACCGAGGGCCACCAGCCCCAGTCCGGCCTCGGCGAACGCGGCTCGCAGCACCGCCTGATCGGCGGCCATTGCTGCGATCGCGGCGGGTGCACCGGCCAACGGCGGGCTGGACAACTCCACCGCGCCACCGGGTTCCACGGTGACCCTGCTGCCGCCCGGCAACCCGGGAAGCGACTGCAGCACGTCGCCGATCTCCGCCCAACCGGGTCGCCGAAGCGGATCGGCCGGGTCGAAGCAGTGGGCCTCGATCTCTAAGCCCACCCGGCCCGGCGGCCCATCGGTGAGGCAGCGGTCGGCGATGTACTCGGCGGCTTCGGCGGAACCGGACAGTTCGGTCTCGGCGGGGCAAGGCTCATCGACGCGGGACAGTTGAGTCGCCGCGGCGAGCGCCATATATCAACCCCTCCGCCCGTCGATCTTGTCGACGTTACCGGAGCCACCCGACACGGTGACGGCCCTTTACTGGCCCAGCGAGTTCTGCATCGCTCCTGCCAGCACGTTCACCGCCGGCCCGGCGTTACCGGACTGGCAGACCTTGGCCTGCAGCAGCACGTTGAGCCGCAGCCGGGTCTGGTTGAAACAGCGCCGATCGGTGCCGGCTTCCTGCTTGACCCAGGCGGCGTCGGTCGCCCCGGCCGGCCCGCCGTCGAACGCCCACACCTGGGTGGCCCCGTTGTCCAGGTGCATCGCGGTGGTGCGCCCCGAGCACCCGGCGGTGCGGTCGGTGATGCGGTGGAAGGCCCGGTCGGCGGCGGCCTCGGTGGCGAACACCCCCACCGCCTGCTTGACGAAATGCGTCTGGTCGTTGGCCGCGGTCTGGGTGACCGCGCTGTTGAAGGACGCCAGGTCGGGGTCGTTGTAGACCTCGGACAGGCCGATGTCGGCCCAGTTGTTGCAGGCCGGATCGTCGACCCAGAACGCCTGGAACGGCTGGCCGGACGGCGCGTCCCAGGTCATCGGGGCGCCGACGATGTTGCCGACCGAGCCCTTGGGCAACACCGCGTAGGACACCACGCCGGGTTCAGAAGGCCGCGCCACAGCGGCCGGGGCGGTCGCCGTGGAGGTCACGGCCAGGCCCAGGCCCGCCACCATGAACGTCGCGGCGGCCCGCACGCTATACCTTCGCCGAAACGATGAACTCGGCGTTTCCGCGGGTGGCTCTCGAGTATGGGCACACCTCGTGGGCCCGGGCCATCAGGTCGTCGGCGATGGCCTGCGACAGCCCAGGCAGATTCCCGATGATGGTGCCGGTCAGGCCGAACTCCTCGGTGGCGACGTCCTTGCCCAGCGCGACCTGGACGGTGACGTTGGTGTCGTCGTCCAGGGCGACCGCGGACCGGCGCGCCACCAGTCGCAGGGCGCCCAGGAAACACGCCGCGTAGCCCGCGGAGAACAGCTCCTCGGGGTTGGTGCCCTCACCGTCCCCGCCCAACTCGCGGGGCGGGCGGGTGTCCAGGTCGACGCGGCCGGTCGCGGAGCGGACGTGGCCGTCTCGGCCACCGCCGGTCGCGGTCGACTCGGTGGCGAAAACGACTTTGATGCTCATGGCCCGATCATGCCAGTCCGGCGGCCCGGCCGTCAGGCAAGGTTGGCCCGCACCCCGGCCTCCACATCGCGGCCCAGGTCCTCATCGACGTTGTGCCAGTACTCGAACACCCGGGACAGCACCGGCTCGCGAACGCCGGCAGAGACATGGCCGATGATGTTGGCCGCCAACCGTTTCCGCTGCTCTTCGTCGAACACGTGACGGACCAGGGTTCCGGCCTGCCCAAAATCGTCATCGTCGTCACGCAGCGTGTACGCCGCACGCACCATGTCACCGTCGGCATGCCAGCGCACTTCGGCGGCGCGAGCCGAGTCGGCGACCGGGCCCCCGACCGAGTTCGGCGCGTACACCGGGTCGGACGCGTTGCGGAACCGCATTTTGCCGTCCTTGGAGTACGTGTGCACGTCGGTCTTGGGCGCGTTGACCGGTAGCTGGTTGTAGTTGGTCCCGATCCGGGCGCGGTGGGCGTCGGCGTAGGAGAAGCCGCGGGCCAACAACATCTTGTCGGGGCTCAGCCCGGTGCCGGGCACGGTGTTGCTCGGTTCGAACGCCGCCTGCTCGATCTCGTTGTGATAGTCGGCGACGTTGCGGTCCAGGGTGAAACGCCCGACGTCGATCAGCGGGTAGTCGGCGTGCGGCCACACCTTGGTGAGATCGAACGGGTTGAGCCGGTAGGTCTTGGCGTCCTCGAACGGCATGATCTGCACCTTCACCGCCCAGCTCGGGTGGTCACCGCGTTCGATCGCGTCGTAGAGATCGCGCTGGTGGTAGTCGGCGTCGGATCCCGCGAGCCGCTCCCCGTCTTCCTGGCTGAGGTTCTCGACACCCTGGTCGCTGATGAAGTGGTACTTCACCCAGAAGATCTCGCCGGCGGCGTTGCTCCAGCTGTAGGTGTGACTGCCGTAGCCGTTCATGTGCCGCCAGGATCTCGGCAGGCCGCGGTCGCCCATCAGGTAGGTCACCTGATGGGCCGACTCCGGACTGAGCGTCCAGAAGTCCCACTGCATGTGGTGGTCACGCAGATTGCTTGCCACCAGCCGTTTTTGGGAACGAATGAAGTGCTGGAACTTCATCGGGTCCCGGAAGAAGAAGACCGGGGTGTTGTTGCCGACGATGTCGAAGTTGCCCTCGGAGGTGTAGAACTTCAGTGCGAATCCACGCACGTCGCGCCAGGTGTCGGGGCTGCCGCGTTCACCGGCGACGGTGGAGAATCGGGCCAGCATCTCGGTTTTGACGCCCGGCGCGAACACCGCCGCCCGGGTGTAGGCGCTGACGTCGGCCGTCACCTCGAGGTGCCCGAATGCCCCGCCCCCCTTGGCGTGCGGCTGGCGTTCCGGGGTGCGCTCCCGGTTGAACATCGCCATCTGCTCGAGCAGGTAATGGTCCTGCAGCAGGATCGGGCCGTCCGGGCCGACCGTCAACGAGTCGGTGTCGCTCGGTGCCGGCGCACCGGCCTCGGTGGTGGTGTGGTGCTCGGCCATCGGTCAATCTCCTCTTTTGCTCAAAGGGTTTTGGCTAAAGGGGCCCGCGAGTGTGCGGTTTCCTGCGTGACTCGCCATGCGAGGCGTCGGAAACCGCACCCTCGGCGGGTCTCGTGGGAATTACCGGTGCGGCGGTGCCGGGGGTGCGGACGGCGGCCCCGGCGGCGGACCGACCGGACCGCCGGGCGGATTACCCGGGCCGGCGGGACGGAACCCCGGCCAGCCCGGTTCGTTGCCGGGGCCGGCGGGCCCGAAGCCGGGGCCCATCGGCGGGCCGTGGTGCATCATGCAATGCCCGTGCTGGTGTCCGTGCCAACCACCGTTGCTGAGGTAGCTGCCGGCGCAGAAGATCACCGCGGCGATGAATACGGTCCCGGCGACGATCACCACCCACGCTGCGGCCTGATACAGCCTGTTCGGTTTGGCCGCCGGTGCTGCCGGTGGCGGCGGTGGCGGCGGCTTCGGTGCAGGTGTTTCGGTCATATCGCCCAATCATGCCTGACAACGACGCCAGCCGCCGCCCTTCGGGAGGGGCGGCGGCTGGTTGTTCGTGGCCGGGGCTTACCGGCCCGGCGTGGGCGCCGGGGGGCGGGTGACCGACGGCGGAACCTCGCTGGGTCCCGGGCCTTCCGGTCCCGGCGGCGGCCCCATCCGGCCGGGGCCGTGGTCGGGACCCTGGCGGGGACCGTCGTGGAAGCCCTTGTCAAACCCCTTGTGGAACCCCTTGTGGAACATCGCGCCGTGATGAGGGCCGTGGTGGCAGTGGTGCCCGCGCGGGCCGCCCTTGCTGGCCCACACTCCGGCGAAGAAGATCGACGAGACGATGAAGACGACGCCGGCGACGATGGCCACCCAGGCGGCGAGCCGATAGACCCAGTACGGCTTCGGCTCGACGGGGCCGGGCGGTGTGGCCGGCGGAGTCGTGGTTTCGGGTGTTTCGCTCATGGTTGACATGGTGCGTGGGCAACCACCCCCAACCGCTGGGTGCCGGCTATGCGTCAGCTATGAACGATGCCGGCCGACCAGGGCTTGAACGGGTTCACCGCGAACTGGATCACCCGATACGGCGCCCGGGCCCACGGCTCGCTGTTGTTCCACTGGCTGATGAACACCCGCAGTTCGTCCAGCGTCGACCCCGGTGAGATGTAGCCGCCGTACGGCTGGGCCAGCCGGTTGTCGAACGGCGACGGCAGTGTCTCGACCGGCACCGGCGGGTCCGGCCACTCGGCGTGCTGTACCACCGTGGTCACCGGAGCCGTCCCGAGACCGGTCGGGTCGTAGGCCACCCGCACCTCCATGTTCCCGGTGGTGCCGTTGAAGTAGGACAGCACCGGCTTGCCGTCGATCTGGCGCAGGCTGAGCTCGCCGATCTGGTCGTTCCACAACGGCGTGGGCTTGTGGCCCCAGCCCGTTCCGGCGGCCCAGCCCTGCCAGGCCGACCGGTCGGTGAACTTGTCCGGGGTGACCCGATACAGCGTCACCGACGCGCTGCGGTCGAAGTTGTTGGCCACGACGTACACCCAGCCGGTGACCGAATCCGGTGTCGGAACCGGATCGTAGTAGCCGCTGATCTGGGACTGACCGAAATCCTGGTAAGAGGCCGCCCGCACCGATCCCGGCACCGTCTGCCAACCCGGTTGCGCCGGATCGGCTTTCACCAGCCGTGACGTCTGCGGCACCAGCATCTTGGCGGTGGTCACCATCAGGTAGTTGGTTCGGTTGATCGAGACGATCCCGGCCGGCAACTGCGTGCTGCCGGCCGGCGACGGGTCGGCCAGCAGCGGCCGGTCCACCCCGAGCACGCCGGTGTAGCGCACCCCGACGGAGTCGTCGACCGAGTCCGGGTCGAGCCGCAGCGCGATCGGCGAGTACCAGCCGCCGAACCCCACGCCTTGCCCGGCGAAGCTGTCCCCGCAGATCTGCAGCACCGCGCTGGGGAACTCCATGAACTCGCACAGATCGGTCGCGCCGATGCCGTAATCACCGGTGAGCGTGCCGGTTCCGGCACTCGGGCCGATCCGGACCACCTGCCCTTCAGCCAGCGGCCACAACACCGGACGCGGGCTCGGCGCCGGCGGTTCGGCGTGGGCGACCAGCGGGCCCGTCAGCAGCGCCGCCACGGCCATACCCGTCGCCGAGCGTGCAATCACCGCGAGATTCGTTGCGATCTTTCGCAGCCGGTGCACGTTCGGCGCCCAACGCTGCCGAACTAGGACGCGGCGAGCAGCTCGGCGATCTGAATCGTGTTGAGCGCAGCGCCCTTACGCAGGTTGTCACCGGACACGAACAATGCCAGGCCGTGCCCGTCGGGCGCGCCCGGGTCCACCCGGATCCGGCCCACCAGCGAGTCGTCCGCGCCGGCGGCGGCCAGCGGGGTGGGCACATCGGTCAGCGTCACCCCGGGGGCGGCGTCCAGCAGCTCGGCGGCCCGCTGCGGCGACAACGGCCGGGCGAACTCGGCGTTGATCGACAGCGAGTGCCCGGTGAACACCGGCACCCGCACACAGGTGCCGCTGACCAGCAGCTCCGGAATGCCGAGGATCTTGCGGCTCTCGTAGCGCAGCTTCTGGTCCTCGTCGGTTTCACCGGAGCCGTCGTCGACCAGCGAACCGGCCAGCGCCACCACGTTGAAGGCGATCGGCGCGACGTAGGTGTTCGGCGGCGGGAACTGCACCGCGCCGCCGTCGTGCACCAACTGCTCGGCGCCGTCGGCGACCGCACGGACCTGCTCGGCAAGCTCCTGGACCCCGGCCAGTCCGCTGCCCGAGACCGCCTGATAGGTCGAGACGATCAGCCGGGTCAGGCCGGCCTCCTCATGCAACGGCTTGAGCACCGGCATCGCCGCCATGGTGGTGCAGTTCGGGTTGGCGATGATGCCCTTGGCCAACTTCTTCCCGCGCACGTCCCGGTCGTAGTTCACCTCTGCGACGACCAGCGGAACGTCGGGGTCCTTGCGCCACGCCGACGAGTTGTCGATCACCGTGACCCCGGCGGCGGCGAACCGCGGCGCCTGCACCTTCGACATCGCCCCACCCGCCGAGAACAGCGCGATGTCCAGGCCGGCGGGGTCGGCGGTCTCGGCGTCCTCGACCTCGATCTCGACGCCGCCGAACGCCAGCTTGCGCCCGGCCGACCGCGCCGAGGCGAAGAACCGCAGTTTGTCCGCGGGGAAGTTGCGCTGCTCGAGCAGGGTGCGCATCACCTGGCCGACCTGGCCGGTGGCGCCGACTATGCCGATTGATAACCCCTGGCGACCCATTCGTCAGCGCCCCGTTCCGGCGTAGACGGTGGCTTCCTCGTCGCCGCCGAGGTCGAATGCCTGATGCAGCGCGACCACGGCCTTGTCCAAGTCGTCCTCGGCCACCAGCACCGAGATGCGGATCTCGGAGGTGGAGATCAGGTCGATGTTGATGCCGTTATCAGCCAGCGTCTCGCAGAAGGTTGCCGTGACGCCCGGGTGGCTGCGCATGCCCGCCCCGACCAGCGACACCTTGCCCACGTTGGTGTCGTAGAGCACCTCGGTGAAGCCGATCTCGGTCTTGAGCGATTCCAGCTTGGCCACCGCGGCCGGGCCGTTGTCGCGCGGACAGGTGAAGGTGATGTCGGTCTTGCCGTCCTCGAGCTTGGAGACGTTCTGCAACACCATGTCGATGTTGATGTCGGCGTCGGCGACCGCGCGGAAGATCTTGGCCGCGTAGCCGGGCAGGTCGGGGATGCCGACGACGGTCACCTTGGCTTCGCTCTTGTCGTGGGCGACTCCGGTCAGCAGCGCGTCTTCCATGGGGATGTCCTTGATCGATCCGGTAACGATGGTGCCGGGCTTGTCCGTGTACGACGAGCGCACATGAATCGGCAGGTGGTAGCGGCGGGCGTACTCGACGCAGCGCAGCATCAGCACCTTGGCGCCGCAGGCGGCGAGCTCGAGCATCTCCTCGAAGGTGACGGTGTCCAACTTCTTGGCGTTGGGCACGATGCGCGGGTCGGAGCTGTAGATGCCGTCGACGTCGGTGTAGATCTCGCAGACGTCGGCGTTCAGGGCCGCGGCCAGCGCCACCGCGGTGGTGTCCGAGCCGCCGCGGCCCAGCGTGGTGACGTCCTTGGTGTCCTGGCTGACGCCCTGGAAGCCCGCGACCAGCACCACCTGATTCTCGCCGAGCGCAGCCTGCAGCCGGCCCGGGGTGACGTCGATGATCTTGGCCTTACCGTGTACGCCGGTGGTGATCACCCCGGCCTGCGATCCGGTGAAGGAGCGGGCCTGACAGCCCAACTCCTCGACGGCCATCGCCACCAGCGCGTTGGAGATCCGCTCGCCTGCGGTGAGCAGCATGTCCAGTTCCCGGGCCGGCGGCGCCGACGAGACCTGTTGGGCCAGGTCCAGCAGGTCGTCGGTGGTGTCCCCCATCGCCGAGCACACCACGACGACGTCGTCACCGTCGTTCTTGGTCTCGACGATGCGCTCGGCGACGCTGCGGACCCGATCGGCGTCGGCCACCGACGAGCCGCCGTATTTCTGCACGACGAGCGCCACTATTGGTCCCTTCCTCGGCTGGGCTCGTCCCAGAATAGGGGAAGCGGCTTTGGGCGCTGACGCTGCGCCCGGGGCCGTTTTCCGCAACGGCCGTCTGAGCGCGTAAACTCCACGATGTGCAGCGGGTGCTCCTTCTCGGACGCCGCGGCGGGGTCTGATCCAGACCGGCTTCCCGTCGCGGGCCTTTCGCGATGCGCCGGTCTCCAATTCCATCTGAGAACCCCGGAGCAATCACCGTGACCAGTTTTTCGCAGGCCTCCCCAGACGCCTTCACGTCGGGACGCCGCATCACCAAACCCGTCGGGCCGCCCAACCCCGGCCAACCCGGCTGGAACACCCAGCGCGGCTCGGCGATGCCGATCAGCCGGTACCGCAGTTTCGCCGATGAGGTGGAAAACATCGTCCTGCCCGACCGCACTTGGCCGGACCGCGTCATCGAGCGCGCCCCGATGTGGTGCGCGGTCGACCTGCGCGACGGCAACCAGGCGCTGATCGACCCGATGAGCCCGGCCCGCAAGCGTCGGATGTTCGACCTGTTGGTGGCGATGGGCTACAAGGAGATCGAGGTCGGGTTCCCCTCGGCCAGCCAGACCGACTACGACTTCGTCCGCGAAATCATCGAAGCCGGCGCCGTCCCCGACGACGTCACGCTGCAGGTGCTCACGCAGTGCCGCGACGAGCTGATCGAGCGCACCTTCGAGGCCTGCGACGGCGCTCCGAACGTGATCGTGCACTTCTACAACTCGACGTCGATCCTGCAGCGCCGGGTGGTCTTCCGTGCCGACCGCGCCGCGGTGCAGGAGATCGCGGTGGCCGGGGCGCGCAAGTGCCTGGAAGAGGCGGCCAAATATCCGGGCACCCGGTGGCGCTACGAGTACTCCCCGGAGTCCTACACCGGAACCGAACTGGAGTACGCCAAAGCGGTCTGTGATGCGGTGGGCGATGTGATCCAGCCATCGCCCGACTCGCCGATCATCTTCAACCTGCCGGCCACCGTGGAGATGGCCACCCCCAATGTCTACGCCGACTCGATCGAGTGGATGCACCGAAACCTCAAGCGACGCGACTCGGTCATCTTGAGCCTGCACCCGCACAACGACCGCGGCACCGCTGTCGCCGCAGCGGAGCTGGGCTATCAGGCCGGGGCGGACCGCATCGAGGGCTGCCTGTTCGGCAACGGCGAGCGCACCGGGAATGTCTGCCTGGTGACGCTGGGGCTGAACCTGTTCTCGCGTGGGGTGGACCCGCAGATCGACTTCTCCAACATCGACGAGATCCGCCGCACCGTCGAGTACTGCAACCAGCTGGGCGTGCCCGAGCGCCACCCCTACGGTGGCGACCTGGTCTACACCGCGTTCTCCGGCAGTCACCAGGACGCGATCAACAAGGGCCTGGACCAGATGAAGGTCGACGCCGATGCCGCCGACTCGGATGTCGACGACATGCTCTGGCAGGTGCCCTACCTGCCGATCGATCCGCGCGACGTGGGCCGCACGTATGAGGCGGTGATCCGGGTCAACTCGCAGTCGGGCAAGGGCGGGGTGGCCTACGTGATGAAGACCGACCACGGGCTGGTACTGCCACGGCGGCTGCAGATCGAGTTCTCCAAGGTGATCCAGCAGTTGACCGACGGCGAGGGCGGCGAGGTCACCCCCAAGGAGATGTGGGACGCGTTCGCCGAGGAGTACCTGAACCCGATCCGTCCGCTGGAGCGGATGCACCAGCGGTTGATCGCCGCCGAGACCGACGACGGCACCGACCGCATCGAGGCCACGGTGTTGGTCGACGGGGTGGAGACCGAGATCGCCGGCGCCGGCAACGGGCCGCTGGCCGCGTTCGTCGACGCGTTGAGCGACGTCGGGATCCACGTCAACGTGCTGGACTACTCCGAGCACGCGATGAGCGCCGGCGAGGAGGCCCAGGCCGCGGCGTATGTGGAAGCGTCCCTGGGTGACCACACGGTGTGGGGTGTGGGGATCGCGTCGTCGATCACCACGGCGTCGCTGCGCGCGGTGGTCTCGGCGGTGAACCGGGCGGCCCGGCTCGGCTGAGCCGACCCGCTCAGAACAGCGAGATCTGCTCGCCGGCCGGGCCGGTGTCGGCGAACTGCTCGACGTCGGTGCCGTGGACGACCCCGGTGACGGCGTTCATGAAGTGCTCGTCGGAGACCGTCGGCACGCCGAGTTCCCGCGCCAGGTAGCCCTTGCCCTGCTCCGGGCTGTCGTCGTTGCAGATCACCAGCGAGGTGTTGGCGTCCACGACGTCGCTGTAGGCCAACCCGGCGAACAAGATCCGTTCGACGAGTTCCTCGTGGGTGCGGCGGCATTCCGCCGACAGCGCCACCCGCATGCCCTGCACCAGCGGGCGCCCCCGCACGTAGCGTCCCGGGTTGAGGTAGGCGCACGGCATCCGCGAGGCCAGCGCCTTCAGCGGCCGCAGTTCCTCGTGGGTGATCCGGCCGTTGGGCCACCGACGCCGGGTCACCGGCCGCACCGGCAGCCACACGTCACGCTCCCGGGCGCGCTGCAGGGCCGGCTCCAATACGCCGGCCAGCACTCGGGCGTCATCGAGCGCGTCGTGCGCCCTCGTCTGCACCACACCCCAGTGCGCTGCCAGTGTCTGCAACCGCAGGTTGGCCAGGCCCAGGTCGAGCCGCCGGGTCAACTCCAGGGTGCACATCACCGAGTCGACGGGCAGTTCCGCGCCGGCCATCTCGGCCTCGGCGGCCAGGAACGTGTAGTCGAAGGCCACGTTGTGGGCCACCAGGGTGCGGCCGGCCAGCAGCGCGGCGACCTCGTCGACGACATCGGCGAACTGCGGCTGGCCCGCCAGCATCTCGGCGGTCAGCCCGTGCACATGGGTGGGGCCCGGGTCGGTGCCCGGATTGACCAGGTGCGACACCGACTTCTCGATTCGCCCGTCGGCGTCGAGTGCCAGGGCCGCGAGGCTGAGCACCCGGGCCTGTCCGGGCCGGAACCCCGACGTCTCGACGTCGACGACCACCCAGCCGTCGCCGGATTCGCGGGCCGGGCGCCCCCACAGCGCACTCATGCCATGAGAATGGCACGCCGGGGTGAGCGATAGCGGCCGGCGAGGGCCCGTGTCGTCCCAATTTAGACTCACCGGGTGATCACCGCCCGTGGACGCCTCGCGCTGGCCGCCGGAGCGAGCGCCCGGTGGGCGTCTCGCATCACCGGCCGCGGCGCCGGCGCGATGATCGGCGGCCTGGTCGCGATGACGCTGGACCGCTCGATCCTGGGTCAGCTCGGCACCGGGCGGCGCAGCGTCGTCGTCACCGGCACCAACGGCAAGTCGACCACCACGCGGATGATCGCGGCCGCGCTGCGCGACCTGGGCCCGGTGGCCACCAACGCCGAGGGCGCCAACATGGACGCCGGGCTGGTGGCGGCGCTGGCCGCCGACCGCACCGCCGAGCTGGCCGCACTCGAGGTCGACGAGATGCATGTGCCGCATGTGGCCGACGCGGTGTCCCCCACGGTGGTGGTGTTGCTGAACCTGTCGCGCGACCAGCTGGACCGGGTCGGGGAGATCAACGCGGTGGAACGCGCCCTGCGCACCGGCCTGGCCCGGCATCCGCAGACGATCGTGGTCGCCAACTGCGACGACATCCTGATGACCTCGGCCGCCTACGACTGTCCCGACGTGGTGTGGGTCGCCGCCGGCGGCGGCTGGGCGGGCGACTCGGTCAGCTGCCCGCGCAGCGGCGAGGTGATCGACCGACGCGACGACCACTGGTCCTCCACCGGATGCGACTTCGCCCGGCCCACCCCGCAGTGGTGGTTCGACGACGACTCGCTGTACGGGCCCGACGGACTGGTGCTGCCGATGCGGCTCGCCCTGCCCGGCACCGTCAACCGTGGCAACGCCGCCCAGGCCGTCGCCGCCGCGGTCGCCTTGGGCGCCGACCCCGTCAAGGCCGTGGCCGCGGTCTCCTCGGTCGACGAGGTGGCCGGGCGCTACAAGTCGGTGCAGGTCGGCCAGCACACGGTGCGCATGCTGCTGGCCAAGAACCCGGCCGGTTGGCAGGAGGCCCTGTCGATGGTCGACCACCGCGCCGCCGGGGTGGTGATCGCTGTCAACGGGCAGGTGCCCGACGGCGAGGACCTGTCCTGGCTGTGGGATGTCCGGTTCGAACACTTCGAAGGTGTCCACGTGGTGGCGGCCGGCGAGCGCGGCACCGACCTGGCGGTGCGACTCGGCTACGCCGGTGTGCAACACACCCTGGTGCACGACACCCTCGCGGCGATCGCCTCCTGCCCGCCCGGGCCGGTCGAGGTGGTCGCCAACTACACCGCGTTCCTGCAGCTGCAGCGGAGGTTGGACCGTGGCTAGACCGGCGCCGACGATGCAGTGGGGGCACCCCAGCCGCGCAGCGGCGAGGGGGACGCAGCGATGAGGAGGAGGCGGCGCCATTAGCACCGTGCGGATCGGGTTGGTGCTGCCCGACGTGATGGGCACCTACGGCGACAGCGGCAACGCGGTGGTGCTGCGACAGCGGCTGGCACTGCGCGGTATCGCCGCCGAGATCGTCGAGATCACCCTGGCCGACCCGGTCCCGGAGTCACTCGACCTCTACACCCTCGGCGGCGCCGAGGACTACGCGCAGCGGCTGGCCACCCGGCACCTGATCCGGTATCCGGGCCTGCAGCGCGCCGCCGAACGCGGCGCACCGGTGCTGGCGATCTGCGCAGCCGTCCAGGTGCTCGGGGCCTGGTATGAGACCTCGGCCGGCGAACGCGTCGACGGCGTCGGCATGCTGGATGTGACCACCGCACCGCAGCAGGCGCGCACCATCGGCGAGGTGGTCGGGGACCCGCTGCTGGCGGGCCTAACACAACCCTTGACCGGCTTTGAGAACCACCGCGGCGGCACCGTGCTGGGTCCGGCCGCATCGCCGTTGAGCACGGTGACCAAGGGCGCCGGCAACCGGGCCGGCGGCGGATTCGACGGTGCGGTGCAGGGCAGCGTCGTGGCCACCTACCTGCACGGGCCGTGTCTGGCCCGCAACCCGGAACTGGCCGACCTGCTGCTGTCGAAGGTGGTCGGCGAGCTGGCGCCGCTGGAGCTGCCCGAGGTGGAGATGCTGCGCGCCGAAAGACTGGGCGCGCCCCGGCGAGTCTGACTACGTTTGCGACCATGACCGATCCGAGCACCGTCGCCGACGCGGCGATCGGGATCTCGCAGCGGCTCTACGATCACCTGACCGAAACCACCCAGGTGATCGAGAATCTGATCGCCAAGGAGTCGCCGGACCTCATCACGGATTCGTCGCTGCTGCAGCTGTTGCACGAAACCGTGGCGGCCAACGTCGACACGTACTTCTCGGCGATCCGCCACAACATCCCGGTGGCCGAAATCGCCGCGCCGGCGGTCGCGCTCGAGCACGCACGGCGGCTGGCGCAACGCGGGGTCCCGATGAACGCGTTGGTCCGGGGCTACCGGTTGGGCCACTCGATGGCGTTGCGGGTGGTGCTCGAGGAGATCCGTTCCGCCGAGCTGGATCCCGACCTTCGCCTAGACGTGCTCTCGGAGATGTCGACACTGATGTTCGGCTACATCGACGAGATGTCGCAACAGGTGTCCGCCGTCTACCAGGCCGAACGCGAACGCTGGCTGGAGAGCCGAAACGCGGTGCGCGCGTTGCGGGTCCGTGAGATCCTCGCCGACGAGGGCCTGGACGTCGACGCCATGACCACCGCGATCCGCTATCCGCTGCGGCGAACCCATGTCGCGCTGATCGTCTGGTACCCGGAGTCAGCCGGCGACAAGCTCACAGCCGCCGAGGGTTTCATCAAGCAACTCGCCGAATCTGTTGCCGGACAAGGCGCACCGCTGTTCATCCCGGCCGACAGCACCACCGGCTGGGCCTGGATTCCGTTGGCGTCGAGCGCCGGGCACGACGCGGTGGAACAGATCCGCGGCTGCGCGCAGACCGCGTCCGGCGAGCCCTGGGTGGCGATCGGTGATCCGCTGCCCGGCGTCGAGGGTTTCCGCCGGTCTCACCAGCAGGCGCTGGCGGTACACACCCTGGCGGTGGCCTCCGGTGTCACCCGGGTCAGCGCGGCAGCCGATCCGGGGCTGTCGGCGGCGGCACTGCTCGGCGGCGACAACGTGGCCGCCGCACGGGCCTGGGTCGGTGAGGTGCTCGGCCCGCTGGCCCGTGCCACCGACGGCGACGAGCGACTCCGCGACACCCTGCGGGTGTTCCTGCGGGCCGGTTCCAGCTTCAAGGCGGCCGGCGAGCAGCTGCACTTCCACGTCAACACGATGAAGTACCGCGTCCAGCGTGCGATCGAACGTCGGGGCCGCCCGATCGCCGAGGACCGGCTCGACGTCGAGATCGCGCTGCTGCTCTGTCAGTGGTACGGCGCCGCCGTGTTGTCCCCGTTGTCTCCCGGAGACGAATAACCCGCCGAATTCCGGTTTCGCGGGACGAGCGACGAGGCGGCGCGGCTACCTAACGTCGGCGACATGAATACCGAACTGAGTGACAAGCCAAAGATCTGGCACGACAAGAAGCGACACCTGTGGCTGCTGGGCCTGTTCGTGCCCACCATGATGTTCCTGATGCTGCCGCTGGTGTGGGCGATGAACCAAGCCGGCTGGCAGACCGCGTCGCAGCTGCCGTTCTACATCGGGCCGATCCTGCTCTATGTGATCCTGCCGGCGCTGGACCTGGCCGTCGGGGCCGACGGGCAGAACCCGCCCGATGAGGTGATGGCCGCGCTGGAGAACGACAAGTACTACCGGTATGCGACCTACGCCTATATCCCGTTTCAATACGCCAGCGCAGTCCTGGGCGCCTACCTGTTCACCGCGTCGGACCTGGGCTGGCTCGGCTTCGACGGGTCGCTGGGCTGGCTGGGCAAGATCGGTGTGGCGATGTCGGCGGCGACGGTAGCCGGGGTGGGCATCAACACCGCCCACGAACTGGGTCACAAGCGGGAGTCGCTGGAGCGTTGGCTGGCCAAGATCACCCTGGCGCAGGTCTGCTACGGGCACTTCTACGTCGAGCACAACCGCGGCCACCACGTGCGGGTCGCCACCCCCGAAGACCCGGCGTCGGCCCGCTTCGGCGAGACGTTCTGGGAGTTCCTGCCGCGCAGCACCTGGGGCGGCATCCGCTCGGCGTGGGAGCTGGAGGCGGCGCGGGTCCGCCGGACCGGCAAGAACCCCTGGAACCCGCGGACCTGGCCGGGCAACGACGTGATCAATGCCCTGGCGATGTCGCTGCTGTTCTGGGGCGTGATGATCGCGGTGTTCGGTGTCGCACTGATCCCGTACGTGCTGATCAACGCCTTCTACGGCTCGTCGCTGCTGGAGTCGGTGAACTACCTGGAGCACTACGGGCTGGTGCGCCAGAAGCAGCCCAGCGGCCGCTACGAGCGCTGCACCCCGCAGCACAGCTGGAACTCCGATCACATGGTCACCAACCTGTTCCTGTACCACCTGCAGCGCCACAGCGATCACCACGCCAACCCGACCCGGCGTTACCAGACGCTGCGCAGCTTCGACGACTCGCCGAACCTGCCGGCCGGCTACGGGGCGCTCATCGGGGTGACCTACTTCCCGCCGGTGTGGCGCAAGCTGATGGACCACCGGGTGCTGGCGCACTACGCCGGCGACATCACCCGGGCCAATATCTCGCCGCGCCGCCGGGAGAAGATCCTGGCCCGCTACGGGGCAGCGGCGGTGAACGCCTGATGGCCGGCTACGGCTGCCCGGGCTGCGGCTACGTCTACGACGAGGGTGTCGGCGCGCCGCGCGAAGGCTTCCCGGCCGGGACGGCGTGGGCGCAGATCCCCGACGACTGGACCTGCCCGGACTGTGCGGTCCGAGAAAAGCTCGATTTCGAACCGATGGGAGTGAACTCATGAACGACTACAAACTGTTCCGGTGCCTGCAGTGCGGCTTCGAGTACGACGAGGCGCTGGGCTGGCCGGAGGACGGCATCGAGCCCGGCACCCGCTGGGCCGACATCCCCGAGGACTGGAGCTGCCCGGACTGCGGCGCGGCGAAGGCCGACTTCGAGATGGTGGAGGTGGCGCGGTCATGAGTGCGAACGGGGTGCTCATCATCGGTGGCGGGCTGGCCGCGGTCCGCACCGCCGAACAGCTCCGCCGCAACGACTACGCCGCGCCGATCACCGTCGTCGGCGCCGAGACCCACCTGCCGTACGACCGCCCGCCGTTGTCCAAGCAGCTGCTGCGCGGCGAGGTCGATGATGTGGCCCTCAAACCGGCGAGTTTCTACGAACAGCACCGCATCGGGTTGCGGCTGGGCTGCGCGGCCCGCACCGTCGACGTGGCGGCCCACACCGTGACACTGGCCGACGGAGATGTACTGGGCTACGACCAGCTGGTGATCGCCACCGGCTTGGTGCCCAACCGCATCGCGGTCGGCGACCTGGACGGCGTCTTCGTGCTGCGATCGCTCGACGACGCTCTGGCGCTGCGCCGGCGGGCGGCCAGTGCGCGCCGCGCCGTGGTGATCGGGGCGGGCTTCATCGGCTGCGAGGTCTCGGCCAGCCTGCGCGGCGCCGGTGTGCAGGTGGTGCTGGTGGAGCCGCAGCCCACCCCGCTGGCCGCCGTGCTGGGCGAGCAGGTGGGCGCGTTGATCACCCGGCTGCACCGCGACGAGGGCGTCGACGTGCGCACCGGTGTGAAGGTGGACTCAGTCTCCGGGTCCGAGGGCGTGGAGTCGGTGACGCTGTCCGACGGTTCGGTGATCCCGGCCGATCTGGTGGTCGTCGGGGTCGGATCACGGCCCGCCTGCGACTGGCTGACCGGCAGCGAAATCGCGGTGGCCGACGGCATAATCTGCGACGAGGCCGGCCGTACCAGCGCCCCGGACGTCTGGGCGATCGGCGACGTGGCGTGCTGGGACGGCAACCGCGTCGAGCATTGGAGCAACGTCGCCGAGCAGGCGAAGACCATGGTGTCGGCGATGCTGGGTTCGGCGGTGCCCCGAGCGGGAGTGCCCTACTTCTGGAGCGACCAGTACGACGTCAAGATCCAGTGCCTGGGCCACCCGCGGACCGGCGACACGGTGCACCTGGCCGAGGATGACGGCCGACGGTTCGTCGCCTATTACGAACGGGATGGCGTGCTCGTCGGCGTGGTCGGGGCGGGCATCCCGGAGAAGATCCGGACGGCTCGCGGGAAGATCGCCGCCGGGACATCGATCACCGAGGTGCTGCAGCCGGCTTAGGCCGCTTGCGGTCGCCAGCCACGGGAGCGCAGGGCGTCGGCGACACGGTGGACGGTCTCGGTGGCGTCGTCCTCGTTGATCACCCGGATGTTGATCCAGCCCAGGCGTTCCAGCCTGCGCTGACGTTGGTGGTCCCAGACGTACTGCGGGCGCTGGCTCTGGTGGTGTTCGCCATCGTATTCGGCGGACACCTTGTACTCCCTCCAGCCCATGTCCAGCCAGGCGAACGGCCGATACCCCCGCTCGATCACCGGGATCTGGGTCGTCGGGGTGGGCAGGTCGGCGTCGATGAGCCTTAGCCGCAGCCGGGACTCCCGGGGTGAGGCGGCGCCGGGGTCCACCAGCGGAAGGGCCACCCGCAGCCGTCGCAAACCGCGGGCGCCGCGGTGGCGTTTGGCCAGCAGAATCACGTCCTCGGCATGGAACGGGGTGGCCCGGGCCAGGGCGTCCATCCTGGCCACCGCCTCGTCGCGCGGCAGGTGGCGGCCCAGGTCGTAGGCGGTGCGGGCGGTTGTAGTGACCGGAATCCCGGCGACCGTGGTGATCTCGTCATCGGCGAGGGTTTCGTCGCGGGCGATGATGCCTTCCGGCGGGCGGGTGTTCGGCCAGATCATCTCGATCGGGATATCGCGGTCGACCCAGTGAGCCCAGTGCATCGCTGACGCGGCTACCCCGGCGATCACGCCTTGACGCCCAGAGCGCAGCCACGCCCCCTCGATCCGGCCACGGAGGGTGACCTGATGAGGTGCCGGCACATAGACGTCGCGGAAGATTGCTCTGTACCAGCGGCGCAGCTCGTGTTCGGTGAGGAGGCCCTGCGCCAAGGCTTCGCTGCCGATGAAGACGTTGCGCATGCACGGAGCCTGCCAGCGGGGACCGACATCCTCGCGAGCCCGGGGCCCCAGGTCTGCGAGCCTGTAGTTGGCGAGAGAAAGTGCGAGAAGCGGGCACGGTAACTACAGGCTCGCGGTGGTGGGGTCTCGCGGGGGCGGGGCTCGGGGGAGGGCGCAAAAGAGGTCAGGCCATGGCACGGCGGCCGGTGAAGGCCCGGCCCAGCGTCAGCTCGTCGGCGAACTCCAGGTCGCCGCCCATCGGCAGCCCGGACGCCAGGCGCGTCACGGAGAGCCCGGGGATATCGCGCAGCATCCGCACCAGGTAGGTGGCGGTCGCCTCGCCCTCGGTGTTGGGGTCGGTGGCGATGATGACCTCACTGACGTCGACGCCGTCGACCCGCTCCCCGACCCGGTTCAGCAGCTCACGCACCCGCAGTTGCTCCGGGCCGATCCCGGACAAGGGATCCAGCGCGCCACCCAAAACGTGATACCGGCCGCGGAACTCCCGGGTGCGCTCGATGGCGGCGACGTCCTTGGGTTCCTCGACCACACAGATCTGGGCGAAGTCACGGCGCGAGTCCCCGCAGATCCGGCAGCGCTGCGCGTCGGAGACGTTGCCGCACACCTCGCAGAACCGGACCCCCTCGCGGACCTTGGTGAGCACCGCGGTGAGCCGATCGATCTCGGACGGCTCCACCGACAACAGGTGAAACGCGATCCGCTGGGCACTCTTGGGGCCGATACCCGGCAGCTTGCCCAGCTCGTCGATGAGGTCCTGGACCGGACCTTCAAACACCTAGGCCCCCGGCATGCCGAGCGCGTTGCCCATGCCACCGGCCAGCGGCGAGAGCCGCTCCTGGGCCAGGGTGTGCGCCTTCTTCGACGCATCCGCGAGCGCGCCGACGATCAGGTCCTGCAGCGTGTCGATATCGGCCGGGTCGACGACTTTCGGGTCGATCTGCACGGCCAGCACCTCGCCGCTGCCATTGGAGGTGACCTTGACCAGGCCGCCGCCGGCCTCGCCTTGCACCTCGGTGGCGGCCAGCTCCTGCTGCGCGGCCAACAGTCGCTGCTGCATCTGCTGGGCCTGGGCCAGCAACGCCGACATATCGGGCGGGCCTCCTGGTTGCATGACACTCCCCTTGCGTTGTTGTGCGTGGTCTCGACTTGGTTGCGGCTTGGTTTCAGCTCCAAGAACCGGCGCGTGTTGAAACTCCAGCGTAGTCGGCGCGAGCCTACGTTGGCGGCGTGCGCGTACCTGTTCTTTCGCGTGTCGGCATCGCGATCGTCACCGGCCTGGTGGCGGCCGCCGCGGTCCCGAGCGCCCCGTCGGCTTGGGCGGCTCCCGGCAACATCGCCGGCATGATCGTGTTCCTCGACCCCGGTCACAGCGGCACCGCCGATCCCGCGGCCATCGGCCGCCAGGTGACCAATGGCCGGGGCGGCACCAAGAACTGCCAGACCAGCGGCACCACCACCAACTCCGGCTATCCCGAGCACAGCTTCGCCTGGGACACCACGCTGCGGATTCGGCAGGCCCTCAACTCCGCGGGGGTGCGCACCGCGATGTCCCGCGGCGACGACAACGGGCCGGGACCGTGCGTCGACCAGCGCGCCGCGATGGCCAACTCGCTGCACCCCAACGCGATCGTGTCCATTCACGCCGACGGCGGACCGGCCACCGGCCGCGGATTCCACGTCAACTACTCCGCGCCGCCGCTCAACCCGGCCCAGGAGGGCCCGGCGGTGCGGTTGGCGCAGGCGATGCGCAGCCAGCTGCAGGCCGCGGGCATTCCGCCGGCCAACTACATCGGCACCGACGGGCTGAAGGGACGCGCCGACCTGGCCGGGCTGAACCTGGCCGAGTATCCGTCGATCCTGGTCGAGCTGGGCAATATGAAGAACCCCGCGGACGCCGCTCTGATGGAGAGTCCGGGGGGACGGCAACGCTACGCCGACGCCGTGGCCCGTGGCATTGCCGGCTACCTGAGCACGCAGAACATGCCGCAACAATCCCAGTGAGCCCGGCCGCGTCGAGTGCGCGGCCGACGATCGGCCGCTAGCGTGGGAGGTGATGTCCGTCCGGCCGGCCGACGCACCGACATCCCACACGCGGGGGGTGCAACGGCTGCTGGACAGCTACCGGGCGATTCCCGCGAGCGCATCGGTCCGGCTGGCGAAACCCACCTCGAATCTGTTCCGGGCGCGCGCCAAACGCGATGCCCCGGGCCTGGACACCTCGGGCCTGGTGAACGTCATCGGCCTCGACGTGGCGAACCGCACCGCCGACGTCGGCGGTATGTGCACCTACGAGGATCTGGTCGCCGCGACCCTGCCGTACGGGTTCGCGCCGCTGGTGGTTCCGCAGTTGAAGACGATCACAGTCGGCGGGGCGGTGTCCGGTCTGGGCATCGAGTCGGCGTCGTTCCGCAACGGCCTGCCGCATGAGTCGGTGCTGGAGATGGATGTTCTCACCGGTGCCGGCGAGCTGCTGACGGTTTCCCGCGACCGGCATGCGGACCTGTTCCGGGCGTTTCCCAATTCGTATGGCACGCTGGGCTATTCGACGCGACTGCGGATCGAGCTGGAGGCGGTCAAACCGTTCGTGGCGCTACGGCACATCCGGTTCGATGCGCTGGACGACCTGATCGCGACGATGGACCGGATCATCGACACCGGCGGGTTCGACGGTGTTGCGGTGGACTACCTCGACGGTGTGGTGTTCTCCCCCGCCGAGAGCTACCTGTGTCTGGGGATCGAGACCGACACCCCGGGTGCTGTCAGTGACTACACCGGCCAGCGGGTCTACTACCGCTCGATCCAGCACGGCCACGGGATCAAAGACGACCGGCTGACCATCCACGACTACCTGTGGCGCTGGGATACCGACTGGTTCTGGTGCTCGCGGGCGTTCGGGGCGCAGCACCCACTGGTGCGGCGCGCCTGGCCGCGGCGCTATCGGCGCAGCAGTTTCTACTCGAAGCTGATCGGCTACGACCGGCGGTTCGCCATCGCCGACCGGATCGAGAAACGCAGTGTCCTCCGCCCGAAGACCGCCCCGCCGCGCGAGCGGGTGGTGCAGGACATCGAGGTGCCGTTGGGGCGCTGCCGGGAGTTCTTGGACTGGTTCTTCGAGCACGTGCCGATCGAGCCGGTGTGGCTGTGCCCGCTGCGACTGCGCACCGACGAGAACTGGCCGCTGTACCCGATGCGGCCCAACCGCACCTACGTCAACATCGGTTTCTGGTCCTCGGTCCCGGCGGGCGCCACCGAGGGCGCCACCAATCGGCTGATCGAGGCAAAGGTGAGCGCACTCGACGGCCACAAGTCGCTGTACTCCGACTCCTACTACACCCCCGCGGAGTTCGATGAGCTCTACGGCGGGGAAACCTACCGCCAGGTCAAGCGGACCTACGACCCCGACTCCCGGTTGCTGGATCTCTACGACAAGGCGGTGCGCCGACGATGACCACCTACAAGGAGCAGACGCACACCGGCAGGCTGACCCTGGCGGAGGTCTTGGAGACGCTGGCCACCGACGGTCACCTGCCGCTGCGGTTCACCGCCTACGACGGCAGCAGCAGCGGACCCGACGACGCCCCCCTGGGCCTGGAACTGCTCACCCCGCGCGGTACCACCTATCTGGCCACCGCGCCGGGCGACCTGGGCATGGCCCGCGCCTACGTCGCCGGAGACCTGGCAGCGCACGGCGTGCACCCCGGCGACCCGTACCGCCTGCTCAAGGCGCTCGCCGACGAACTGCACTTCAAACGGCCGTCGCCGCGGGTGCTGGCCAACATCGTGCGCTCCATCGGGTTCGAGCACCTGGTGCCGATCGCGCCGCCGCCGCAGGAGGCCCGCCCCCGCTGGCTGCGCGTCGCCGACGGTCTGCGACACAGCAAGCATCGAGACGCCAGCGCGATTCAACACCACTACGACGTGTCCAACGCCTTCTACGAAGCCGTGCTGGGGCCGTCGATGACCTACACCTGCGCGGTCTATCCGAGCCCGGACGCGACGCTCGAGGAGGCCCAGGAGAACAAGTACCGGTTGATCTTCGACAAGTTGCGGTTGCGTCGCGGCGACCTGCTGCTGGACGTGGGCTGCGGCTGGGGCGGCATGGTCCGCTACGCCGCGCGGCACGGCGTGTGCGCCATCGGTGCGACGCTCTCGGCCGAGCAGGCCCGGTGGGCGCAGCGCGCCATCGCCGACGACGGTCTCACCGAACTGGCCGAGGTCCGCCATTGCGACTACCGCGATGTGCGCGAGACCGAATTCGATGCGGTCTCCTCCATCGGCATGACCGAGCACATCGGCGTCGCGAACTACCCCGCGTACTTCGGATTCCTCAAGTCCAAGCTGCGCCGCGGCGGCCTGCTGCTCAACCACTGCATCACCCGAGCGGACAATAAATCCAGTGCGACCGCCGGCGACTTCATCGACCGCTACGTGTTCCCGGACGGCGAACTGGCCGGGTCGGGGCGGATCATCAGCGAGATCCAGGACGCCGGCCTGGAGGTGGTCCACGCCGAGAACATCCGGCACCATTACGAGCTGACGTTGCGGGATTGGTGCGCCAATCTGGTGGCGCATTGGGACGAGGCCGTCGCCGAGGTCGGGCTGGCCACCGCGAAAGTATGGGGCCTGTACATGGCCGGTTCGCGACTGGGCTTCGAGCACAACGCGATTCAGCTGCATCACGTGTTGGCGGCCAAGCTCGATGACCGCGGCGGCGACGACGGCCTGCCGTTACGGCAGTGGTGGCAGCCCTAGCCGGCGGGTCACCGCCCATCGGCTAACGCCGGGCGAACGACGGCGCCCGCTCCGGGCGCACCCCGACGCCCACTAGATACGCCGGAATCGCGGACAGCCAGGGCAATTTGGCGATCACGGCGCCGAAAGCCGCCGGCGGGCTGAGGTTTTTACCGCGCAGGATCGGCGTGAGTGCGCGGTGCAGCACCCGCTGAACCGACTGGGTGACGACGGTGGGAAACACCCGGCGCCGTTGCACCGCCGCGAGATCACGCCCGGTCACCTGGCCGCGCCGCAGCGGCTCGGCCAGAATGGTCGCGGCGGCGACCGCGTCCTGCACGGCCAGATTGATGCCGACCCCTCCCACCGGGGACATGGCGTGGGCGGCGTCGCCGATGCACAGCAAACCGTCGACGCTCCACCGCCGCAGCCGGTTCACCCGTACGTCCAGGTGTTTGACGTCCTCCAGGCTGCGCAGGGCACCCACCGCATCGGCAGCCTCTGGAATGAGGTCGACCACCTCGCGCCGGAACGCCTCGATGCCGCGCTCCCGCAGCACCGCATCGCCGCCCTTGAGCCCGAGATAGGCGACCTGGAAGTAGCCCTCGCGCGGGATCATGATCGCGGCTCGGCCCGGGCCGAGCCGCGGCAGCAGGGTCGGCTTCGCATCCCCCTCGTTGGGCAGGCGAAACCACCACACGTCGAAGTTCACCGGAAACTCCCGGGACCGCAGGCCGGCCTCATGCCGTGCGATCGACCACCTCCCGTCGCAGGCCACCGTCAGCCCGGCACGCAGTTCGCCCGGACCATCGGGGCCTTGGTAGCGCACTCCGGCGACCCGGCCGTTCTCGTGCAGCAGTCCCGTGACCTCGGTTTGCATCCGCAGCGTGAAAGTCGGCTCGGTCTGCGCGGATTCGGCGAGCAGGTTGAGCAGATCCCACTGCGGCACCATCGCAATGTAGGGGTGCGGCTGGCCCCGCAGCCGGCCGAAGTCCACCACCGTGACGCCCCGGCCGGCCACGTCGAGGACCACCTGGTGGATCTCACTGTGTGACAGCGCCGCGAAGCGGTCCCACAAGCCGAGCTCGTCGAGCAGTCGCAGCGTGGTCGGGTGCACGGTGTCACCGCGGAAATCGCGCAGGAAGTCCGCGTGCTTCTCCAGCAGCGTCACGTCGACCCCGGCACGGGCCAGCAGCAGCGCCAGCACCATGCCGGCGGGACCGCCGCCGACTATCGCGCAGGAGGTGGTTTCGGTCATGTCGCCCATTGCGATGCGAGGCTACGCGTGTTTGAGGTGGCGGCCGCACGGTAATCCGCATCTGGGCCAGGGAGCACACGATGCCAGGGGGCAGACCACCATGTTGAAAACCCAAGCGAAAGACACTCAGACCACCACGAACGGCAAGCTGGGGTTGGCCGAGATTCTGGTGCTGCTCTCCGGCGGGGGACAACCACCGGTCAAGGTCACCGCCTATGATGGCAGCAGCGTCGGGCCTGATGATGCCGCGCTGGCCGTCGATCTGCTCAATCCGCGCGCCACCACCTACCTGGCCACCTCGCTGGGACAACTGGGGATCGCCCGGTCCTACATCGCCGGTGACCTGGAGCTGCGCGGCGTGCACCCGGGAAACCCCTACGAGATGCTCAAGGCCCTGGCGGACCTGGAGTTCAAACAGCCCTCACCGCAGACGTTGGTCAACATCGTCCGCTCGATCGGTTTGAAGCACCTGAAGCCGATCGCCCCGCCATCGGAGGAAGCGCCGGCCAAGTGGCGCCGCACCGCGGCGGGCCTGCGGCATTCCAAGGCACGCGACGCCGCCGCCATCCACCACCACTACGACGTGTCCAACACCTTCTACGAGTGGGTGCTGGGTCCGTCGATGACCTACACCTGCGCGATCTACCCGAACGCCGAGGCGACGCTGGAGCAAGCCCAGGAGAACAAGTACCGGCTGATCTTCGACAAGCTGCGGCTACAACCGGGCGACCGGCTGCTCGACGTCGGCTGCGGCTGGGGCGGCATGGTGCGCTACGCCGCCCGCCGCGGGGTGCGCGCAGTCGGCGCCACCCTGTCGGCCGAACAGGTCGATTGGGCGCAGCGGGCGATCGCCGACGAGGGGCTCTCCGATCTGGCCGAAGTCCGGCACTGCGACTACCGCGACGTGGCCGAGACCGGCTTCGACGCGGTGTCCTCGATCGGACTCACCGAGCACATCGGGGTGAAGAACTACCCGTCGTACTTCGGTTTCCTCAAGTCGAAGCTGCGTACCGGTGGCCTGCTGCTCAACCACTGCATCACGACGTCGGACAACTCGGTCTACAAAGGCGACGCCTTCACGGACCGGTACGTTTTCCCCGACGGCGAACTCACCGGCGTGGGAAGCATTATCGCCGAGATCCAGCAGACCGGTTTCGAGATCCTGCACGAGGAGGACTTCCGGCTGCACTACGCCAAGACACTGCGCGGCTGGTGCCAGAACCTGGTCGACCACTGGGACGAGGCCGTCGCCGAGGTCGGCTTGGGCCGTGCCAAGGTATGGGGTCTGTACATGGCGGCGTCAGTACTCGGTTTCGAGCGCAACCAATGTCAGTTGCACCACGTGCTGGCCAGCAATGTCGACGAAGAAGGCCGGGACGATTTGCCACTGCGGCCCTGGTGGACCCCGTAGACCGTCAACCGTCCTCGATGCGGCGGGCGCCCAGCTCGCTTTGCAGCAGTTCCAGGGCCGCCTCTTCGGGATCGCGGCGCGGCGCCGGATCGGAGCGTTCGGCCTCCGCCTCGGCCAGCATGGCCTCCTCGTCGGCGCGCTGTGCCAGGTCCGCGGCCACCGGCGCGGGCGCGGCCGCCGATGCGGGTTCGGCCGGCGGCGTCCCGGCTTCGCAGCGCACCCGCCAGTTCACGCCGAGGGCGTCTTTGAGCGCCTCGACGATGACATCGGCGTTGCGTTGCTCGCAGAGCCGCTTGGCCAGCGGAGCCGACTCGTGGCTCAGCACCAGAGTGTCGCCGTCGACGGCACGCACCGTCGCACCGGCCAGCATCACCTCGGTGGTGCGGCTGCGCTGGCGCACCTTCTCTCGCACGGTGGTCCACATCGCACGGACGGCAGCGGCATCGGGCTCGCCCCGCGCGGCCAAGCCGGGTGCCGGCGCAGCGGGCGGCGGGTCCGCTGCGGCCGGGGGCGGCGGTGCTGCCGGTGCCGGTTCGGGTGGCGAAGCGGGCTCGGGAGCGGTCTTCGGCTCGGGCACCGGCGCGGCGGCACGCGGCGACGGGGGCGCGGGGTCCGGCGCGGGCGGTCGCGGGGCAGCCGGCTCGACGGCCCGCGAGCGACGGGTGAACTGCCTGGATGCGGCCGCGGCGGCGCCGGCTGCCGGCTGGGCGGCCGCCGCACTCGGGATCGACATGTCCAGCCGGCTCTCGATGCGCTCGACCCGCTGCAGCAGCGCGGCTTCGGTGTCGGCGGCCGACGGCAGCAGCAGCCGGGCGCACACCACCTCCAGCAGCAGCCGCGGTGCCGTCGCGCCACGCATCTCGCCGAGACCGGCGTGCACCACCTCGGCGTAGCGGGCCAGGGTCGCCGAGCCGAGCCGCGTGGCCTGGTCATGCATGCGTTCCAGGATGTCTTCGGGCGCGTCGACCACACCTTTGGCCACCGCGTCCGGCACGGCCTGCAGCACGATCAGGTCGCGGAATCGTTCCAGCAAGTCGATGGCGAACCGGCGGGGGTCGTGGCCGGCATCAACAACGGCTTCGACCGCCGCAAATACCGACGCCGCATCGCCGGCGGCCAGCGCATCGACCGCCTCGTCGATCAGGGCGACGTCGGTGGCGCCCAGCAGGCCCAGTGCCCGCTGGTAGTGCACGTGACTGACATTGGGGTCCCCGGGCATTTTCTCCGAGCCGGCCAGCAGCTGGTCGAGCACCGACAGGGTGTCGCGTGGCGAGCCGCCGCCGGCGCGGATCACCAGCGGGTAGACGGCGTCGTCGACGGCAACGTTCTCCTGCTCGCAGATCCGCCCGATGAGCTCGCGCATGGTCCGCGGCGCCAACAGCCGGAACGGATAGTGGTGGGTGCGGCTTCGGATGGTCGGCAGCACCTTCTCCGGTTCGGTGGTGGCGAACACGAAGATCAGGTGCTCGGGCGGCTCCTCGACAATCTTGAGCAGCGCGTTGAAGCCCGCGGGGGTCACCATGTGCGCTTCGTCGATGATGAAGATCCGGTACCGCGACTGGGCGGGAGCGTAGAACGCGCGGTCGCGCAGGTCCCGGGTGTCGTCGACCCCGCCGTGGCTGGCCGCGTCGAGTTCGACGACGTCGATGCTGCCCGGACCGTTGGGGGCCAGCGCCACGCACGAATCGCAGGTTCCGCACGGGGTGGGTGTGGGCCCCTGCGCACAGTTCAGCGACCGGGCCAGGATGCGCGCCGACGATGTCTTGCCGCATCCGCGCGGCCCGGAGAACAGGTAGGCGTGGTTGATCCGGCCCGCCGACAACGCGGTGCACAGCGGTTCGGTGACGTGCTCCTGCCCCACCACTTCGGCGAAGGTTGCCGGCCGGTACTTGCGGTAGAGCGCCACGCCAGCAGGTTACTTCCTCGGGCCGACGCCGGTGCGCCGCCCGGCGGCCACCGGCGCTACACCCTCGGCCGCAGATACCCCAGGGTGTTCCACATCGGGCTGAGGTCACGCCAGTTCAACGTCACGAACAACCGGCCGCCGGAGTTCTGGTCGGCCGTCTCGTAGCCGAACAGCGGGCCGTTTCCGCGCACGGCGGTGACCACCGCGGCGTGCCCGTGCTCGCTGACGTACCCGCCCGGTCCGTAGACCACGATGTCGCCGACCTGCGGCAGGTTCGTGCCGCCATCGAGTCGCGACGTCGGCACCTGGTCGAAGAATTCGCCCAGGCCGTTGGTGGGGAAGTGTTCGTAGAGATCGAACGCGTTGCCGCTGGGGTCGCGATTCCGCCAGGGGTACCCGAGCGCGCGGATGTATTGCAGGATCAGCGGGTAACACTGGCCGTCGCCGTACATCACCGGGTGGCCGAGCGCGGCGTCGGCGGCCGCTCCCCGGAAGACGTCGAGTGCATCGTTGACCTTGGCCGGCAGCGCCTCGGCTGGACCGGGCCCGGCATCGCCGGCGTGGACGGGCGAGTGGTCGACCACCGGATCCGCCCGGCTGGGGGCGTACGCCGCGGGAACCTGGCCGAGCCCGAAGGCGGCTATCGCCGCCACCGCGCAGCCCACGACACCGATCTTGTTCGCCATCTCTCGGCCTCCACCGGCATTTCGACGGGCTCCCGACGCAACTTCGGGAAATGTTAGGCGGCGGCGCCCGCAGCTACGCCGAATTCCACGCTGTGTCAGCCCAGCAGGTGCTCGGCGGCGGCCAGCAGCGCGCAGGTGGCCAGGCCGTCGACAGCGTTGCGCAGGTCGTCGGTGGACGGGAACGACGGGGCGATCCGGATGTTCTTGTCGTCGGGGTCCTTGCGGTAGGGGAAGGACGCGCCGGCCTCGGTGACGGCGATCCCGGCGTCCTTGGCCAGCGCCACGGTGCGCCGCGCGGTGCCGGGCAGCACGTCGAGGCTGACGAAGTAGCCGCCCTTGGGATCGGTCCACGACGCGATCTTGGACTCGCCGAGCCGGTTCGCCAGGATCTCGGCGGTCAGCGCGAACTTCGGCGCCAGGATCTCCTGGTGGCGGCGCATGTGCAGCCGCACCCCGTCGGCGTCACCGAAGAACCGCAGGTGGCGCAGCTGGTTGACCTTGTCCGGGCCGATCGACTTCTTGCCGGCGTACTGCAGATACCAGGCGATGTTGCCCAGCGAGCCGCCGAAGAAGCTGACGCCGGCGCCGGCGAAGGTGATCTTCGAGGTGGAGGCGAACACATACGGCCGGTTCGGGTTGCCGGCGGCGGCGGCCAGCCCCAGCACGTCGATCTGGTGGGGGAACTCGGTGGTCAGGGTGTGCACCGCGTAGGCGTTGTCCCAGAACAGCCGGAAGTCGGGCGCGGCAGTGGCCATCTGCACCAGCCGGCGCACCGTCTCCCAGGAATAGGTGATGCCGGTCGGGTTGCCGAACACCGGCACCGTCCACATGCCTTTGATCGCAGGGTCGGCGGCGACGAGTTCCTCGATGAGGTCGACGTCCGGGCCGTCCTCGCGCATCGGGATCGGGATCATCTCGATGCCCAGCGTCTCGGTGATCGCGAAGTGCCGGTCGTAGCCGGGCACCGGGCACAGGAATTTGACGGCGGCTTCCTGACCCCAGGGACGCGGCGAGTCGACACCACCGTGCAGCATCGAGTAGACGACGACGTCGTGCATGAACTCCAGGCTGGCGTTGTTGCCCGCGATCAGGTTGGGCACCGCGATGCCGAGGAGTTCGCCGAATACGGCCCGCAGCTCGGTCAGACCGTGCAAGCCGCCGTAGTTGCGGGTGTCGGTGCCGTCGTCGGCTCGGTAGTCGTCGATCCCCGGCAGTGCCAGCAGGCCGTTGGCCAGGTCGAGCTGCTCGGGCGCCGGCTTACCGCGGGTGAGGTCCAGCGACAGCTTCTTGGCCTGTAGTTCGGCGTAAGCGCGCTGGTAGCTCTCGTGTTGAGCGGCCAAGTCGGCACGGCTGAGGTTCTGCAACGACACGGGTGCGCCTTTCACAATCGAAGGCCAAACACATAAGGGGACCCCGCGCACCCGCCAGAGCCCATTGACCCTTGCTGCCTTCCGGCCCTGGGGGAGTTCACAGGATAGACGCCGCGCGGGGTCCGAGTGCCAAGTCTAGCGGCGGGCCGGACGAGGAGCGCGTGGCCCCCGCGGGAGTCTCCGCTACCATTGCCGACGGAGGATTCGCCTAGTGGCCTATGGCGCTCGCCTGGAACGCGGGTTGGGTTAATAGCCCTCGCGGGTTCAAATCCCGCATCCTCCGCACCGCAGGTGCGACCGGACCGCAATCGCCGCGGCCCGGTCGCACCTGAATCACTACCGACGAAACACGGGAGGTGGCGTGAGCCGCACCGCTGCCACGGTTTGGCACGCGTCACTCTCGACCCTCGCCGCCATCTTGTACTTCCTGTTCGTACTTCCCCGGTGGTGGGAGCTGACCGGCTTCTCCCCGCATGTGCTGGGAACTGTGCTGCGGATCTTCCTCGGACTGCTGGTGGCGGGGACCGCGCTGCCGGTGGTGGCCACCCTCAGGCACGCCCGCAAACCGGAGTACGGGACTCCGCAGCTGACGCTGACGCTGCTGACCGGTTCGATCGTGGGCCACGTGGTGGCCGGAACCCTGATCGCGGGCACCGCGATCAGCGAGATCTGGCTGTCGCTGGACACCGCCGGGGTATGGCTGTTCGGCATCTACGGGGCCGCCGCCGCGATCGCACTGTTGGGCATCGGCGCGTTCTACCTGTCGTTTGTCGCCGCAATGCCACCGCCGCCGCCCAAACCGATCAAGCCCAAGTCGGAGAAGCAGTCGACGCTGCGGCGCTGGCGCGCCAAGAAGGCGAAGAAGCCGGACGCGGGCGCCGCCGACGGTGTTGAGGACGACGACACCGATGAGGACGCCGACGAAGACCACGACGGTCACGACGCCGACGAGGACGCCGAGTCCGGTGAGGCTCTCGAAACCGTCGAGGCCGACTCGGCCACGGAGGTCACCGAGTCGGCCGGCGAAGAAGCCCCCGAACTCGCATCGACCGGAGCGCAGGAGAAGTTGCGCCCGTCCGGCAAGCGCCGGGCGAAAAAGGGCAAGTAGGACCAACACCGCCCGGTTAACCTTTGCCCCATGACCGAGAACCGCGGTGCTTTCGCCGACGCGGCGCGGGCGCGGGAGAACAAGCTGGTCAACCGGCTGGCGGCTTCGGCGGCAGCCGACCACGACTTCGAGGCGATCCTGCGGGAGGCGGTCCGCAACAACTCGGCTTCGCGTCAGCGCCTCGACGCGATGGCCGCCGAGATCAGGCAGGCAGCGGCCACCTGGCCCGGGTTGGACACCCCCGCGGGCTCCCGTCAGTTCCAGCGGTACCTGACCGGCAAGGCCCGCGAGATCCACAAGATCGTCAACGACGCCCACGCCGACAGTGAGCACCGGGCTGGCCTGGTACGGACCCTGACCAATCGCTACAAGCTCGGCGGCGACGGCGACACGGATCCGCATATCCGCTTGGTGGACAATGAAATACCGACTCGGCACGATCCCAGCATCGCCGGCTCGGGCAGCCCACCGGTACCGGAGAACCAGGAGGGATCGCCTTACGACCTGGGCGCCACCATCCCGGGGACCGGAATCGTCATCACCGGAGATCCGGAGACCGGTCATCCGCGGCTGCACCTCCCCGGACAGCCCGACATCGACAACCCGTTTCCCGTCGACGAGGGATTCCGGGCGCTGCCGACCGGGACGGCGGTCGGACCCGACGGTCAGCAGTACGCGTTCTACAGTGTGCGCCCCTACGGGCCCGGGACGTCGCCGGACAACTTCATCGCGCCGGAGTCCCGGGTGCAGAACCTGGCTGATCCCGCAACGGATCTGGGGCCGCTGATGGGCACCACAATCGGCTCGGACACCAAGGTGGGCATCGCGCAGGCCAGCGGGGTCTTCGACGCGGAGTCGGGACGCATGATCATCGTCGGGAACATCGGCCAGGACGGTCAGCGCGCCATGTGGCAATCCGACCCGGTGGCCGCCGGCGCCCCTCCCAACGCGTGGATGGACAGCCTGCACCAGGTCGGCACCTTCAACAATCTGGGCGCCGGCGACCGGGAGAACCAGATCGTGTCGCTACCCCAGGGCGGCTACCTGCTGACCAGCGCGAGCAACGGCAGCCAGATCGTCGGCGTGACCGCGGGCAGCCCACAAGGGCTACTCACCGCGCCGTCGCACGAGCTCACCGGCCCGGGCTTCATTCCCAGCCCGGGCAATCAACCGGCCGTCCCCTACGGCCCCAGCGTCGTCAGCATCGAGACGCTCCCGAACGGGCAGGAACAGGTCACCATGCGGGTCAGTACCTGGCCGACCCCCGAGGGCTGGCCGGTCGGGCCGGGTGCCCCGCCGCCGCCGTACCACCCGCGGACCTACACCACGACGTTCAACGTCAACCCGTAGTCGCGACGGGTTCGGCCGAGGCTCAGAACGCTGTACTGCCGGACGGTCGCAGCACGAAACCGTGGTGGCCCAGCGAGGTGTCGAGGCAGGCGACCAGCTGATCGGAGCCCACCGCACACGTGACGTTGCCGTAGGACAGCTTCTGCCCGACCCCCAGGAACGCTCCATGGGAGAACTGGCGGCCGCAACTCGCCGATTCACGGTTCAAGCGCAGACCCGCCGCGCCCTGAGAACGCACCGTCCCGATCACACAGCCGTCGGCCACCGGAGCGCCCGAACTGAGCGGCGCGTTCGCCATGCCGGGCATGTCGCCGTCGCACATGATGGCCTGCGAGGAACCCGCCGGCGGCTCGGTGGCGTCGAACTGGCAGGCGATGTTGTAGGGCGTGGAGAAATTCACCCAGCGGCCGGGTCCCTTGGGGCCGGTCGTGATGTAGTCGTCGACCGGGGCCGGGCTGAAGGTATCCAGATCGGGGAAGCCCGCCGGCTGCGCCTGCGCCGGTGCACCCGCAGTCGCGAGCAGACCGGCCGCCATGCCGGCGACGGCCAGCGCCTGCGGGATTTGACGGACGAAACCGGTCATCGGTGGCTCCGGTCAGGGCTTGGGCGACCAGTCCCACACCGACATGTCGTCACGCGGGTACTGGCTGCAGGCTTCGGTCGACTTGGCGACGACACCCTTGTTGTTGAAGAAGATCTTGGCGTGGTTGGGCCAGGAAACGGTCAGCGGGTCGGCGAAGTTCGTCGCCAACTCCTCCGAGTAGGCCCGGCGCTGCTCGGGGCTGAGCGAGAAGAACCAGTGCATCTTGTCGATGGTGGCCTGCTGCACCTGTACCGGCTTGTTGTGCATGTCGATCATGTAGCGCTCGTAGTAGATCGGCGACAGGTCGCGGCTGGCGGCCAGCATCTGCTCGGCGCTGCAGTCGGTCCGGATTACCCGGCGCGGGATGGGAAAGTCGTCGGTGGCGTCGGCGGAAGCGGTCACCGGCAACAGGGCGGCGGTCAGCGCGGCCAGACCGGCCGCAGCGGCCACCGCGGCCCCGCGGCGGCGGATCGGGCGGTGCGTGGGCATGGAATCCACTGTAGCCATTCCCCGGTCCTTTCCCCTATGTCAGTTTCTTCAGCCCGATCCCCGCTGTTCAGACCGATGATCCGGATGAGCCGGATGCGCGATGAACCGGCAGCGGGCGATGACGAACTCGGAAAACAATGCTACATAACTTTAGCCTTGCTACCTAATTAGTTGTAGTCCCTGATCGCATGGGATCACTCACAGTCGATCAGGGCCTGTCGGCCAACGCATCGGCCGCGTCGGCGTCGGCACCGCGCGCGGCGGCGGCCGCCTCGCGATGCCGGGCGGCCTTACCGCCGACGTGCGGCAGCACGTTGATGGGCCACCAGAACCAGCGGCCCAGCAACGCCGCGATCGACGGCGTCATGAACGCCCGCACGATCAGGGTGTCGAACAGCAGGCCGAGCCCGATGGTGGTGCCGATCTGGCCGATGATGCGCAGATCGCTGACGGCCATCGACGCCATGGTGAAGGCGAACACCAGCCCGGCTGCGGTCACCACCTTCCCGGTACCGCCCATCGCCCGGATGATGCCGGTATGCAACCCGGCATGGATCTCCTCTTTGAATCTGGAGACCAGCATGAGGTTGTAGTCCGATCCCACCGCCAGCAGGACGATCACCGACATCACCATCACCAGCCAGTGCAGTTGCATGCCGATCAGGTACTGCCAGACCAGCACCGACAGCCCGAACGACGCCCCCAGCGACAGTGCGACGGTTCCGACGATCACCAGCGCGGCGATCAGCGCACGGGTGATCAGCAGCATGATGACGAAAATCAGGCACAGCGACGCGATTCCGGCGATCAGCAGGTCGTAGTAGGAACCGTCGTGCATGTCCTTGAACAGGGCCGCGGTTCCGCCCAGATAGATCTTGGCGTCTTCGAGCGGCGTTCCCTTGAGCGCCTCCTCGGCAGCGGTGCGGATCTGGTCGATGCGCGCAATGCCTTCTGCCGTAGCCGGATTGCCCCGGTGCGAGATGATCATCCGCACGGCCTTGCCGTCCGGCGAGACGAACATGTTCATCGCGCGCTTGAAGTCCGGGTTCTCGAAGACCTCCGGCGGCAGATAGAACGAGTCGTCGTTCTTGGCCTCGTCGAACGCCTTGCCCATCGCGGTGGCGTTGTCGCCCATCTCCTCCATCTGGGCGAAGATCCCCGACATGGTGCTGTGCATCGTCAGCATCATGGTCTGCATGGTCTGCATGGTGTCGATCATGGGCGGGAAGGTGGTCAGCATCTGCGGCATGAGCGCATCCATGTCGGCCATGTGCGCGATCATCTTGTCCATGCTCTCGCTCATCGGATCGACACTGTCGACCATGTCGAACGCCGAGCGCAGCGAGAAGCAGATCGGGATGTCGTAGCAGTGCGGTTCCCAGTAGAAGTAGTTGCGGATCGGCCGCCAGAAATCCTCGAAATCGGCGATGTGGTCGCGGATGTCGTAGATCTGGGCCTGTAGCTCGTCCATGTCGACCACCATCTCGTGAGTGGTGTTGGCCAATTGGCTCATGTAACCGAGCATTTCGCGCATGGTGGCGATGGTCTCCCCCATCGCGTCGGCCTGGGTGAGCATGTCGTCCATGCGCTTCTTCTGGAACTGCATGGTCTGCATCTGGCCGGCGTTCTGCATGCTCATCTGGAACGGGATCGAGGTGTGTTCCAGCGGGGTGCCCTGCGGCCGGGTGATGGCCTGCACCCGGGAGATCCCGACCACCTTGAACACCGCCTTGGCCAGCTTGTCGATGACCAGGAAGTCCGACGGGTTGCGCAGGTCGTGATCGGCTTCGATCATCAGCACCTCCGGCATCATCCGGGACTGCGAGAAGTGCCGGTCGGCGGCGTTGAAGCCCTCGTTGGCCGGGATGTCGCTGGGGATGTACTTGCGGTCGTCGTAGGCCGGCTGATAGCCCGGCAACGCCAGCAGGCCGACGGCCGCAATCGCCAGTGAGGCAACCAGGATCGGCCCGGGCCAGCGCACGATCGCGGTCGCCAGTTGCCGCCAGCCGCGGGTGCTCATCTTGCGCTTGGGTTCGAACAGTCCGAACCGGCTGCCGACCGTGATGATCGCCGGACCCAACGTCAACGCGGCGAACACCGAGACGACCATGCCGACCGCACACGGGATGCCGAGCGAGACGAAGTAGGGCATGTGGGTGAAGTGCAGACAGAACACGGCGCCGGCAATGGTCAGGCCGGAGCCCAGGATGACGTGCGCCACGCCGTTGAACGCCGTGTAGTAGGCCGTTTCGGGATCTTCGCCGTCATGGCGGGCCTCGTGATAGCGGCCGATCAGGAAGATCGCATAGTCGGTGCCGGCGGCGATCGCCAGCGAGACCAGCAGGTTGACGGAGAACGTCGTCAATCCGACCAGGTGATGATGGCCCAGGAAGGCCACCACGCCGCGGGCGGCGGAAAGCTCCATGCCGACCGTGGCCAGCAGCAGCACCACGGTGGTGACCGAGCGATAGACCGCCAGCAGCATGGTCAGGATCACCGCGATGGTGACGGCCATCATCCGCAGCATGGACTTGTCGCCGGCGTGGTTCATATCGTTGGCCAGCGCCGCGGTGCCGGTGACGTAAACCGTCAGCCCGGGTGGCTTCTCGATCGAGTCCACGATGTTGCGGACCGACTCGACGGACTCATTGGCCTTGGCCTGGCCGATGTTGCCGACCAGGTTCAGCTGCACGTAAGTCGCTCTGCCATCGGCACTCTGGGCACCGACCGCGGTCAGCGGATCGCCCCAGAAGTCCTGGACGTGCTGCACGTGAGCGGTGTCGGCTTTGAGCCGCTCGACCATCTCGGCGTAGTACTCGTGCTCGGCGTCGCCGAGTTCGTGGTTGGCCTCCAGCACGATCATCGCGGTGCTGTCGGAGTCCGACTCCTGAAAGACCCGGCCCATCTCGGTCATGGCCTGCATGGACGGCGCGGTCGTCGGGCTGGCCGACACGGCGTTCTCTTTGCCGATCTGCTCCAGTGACGGCACGGTGGCGCCGAGCAGCACGATCAGCGCCAACCAGCCCAGAATGATCGGCACCGACAGCCTGCGGATGGTACGCGCGATGAATGTCCGCTCCGGATGCCCGCCCGCGCTACCGGTTATCGGCGGGCTCATGCCGCCTTCAGCAGGCAGAAGGTGTAGGCGTTGACTTCATTGGAGATGCGCTCGGCCTTCACCTCCCCGTCCACGGTGATCCGGCAACCGATGCTGTTGCTGTTGCCTTGCGCCATAATGCTTCCCACCACCGCCGGGAGGGTGGTGACGATCTCGAGTTGCCACGGCAGCGCGACGTCCTGGACGCGTTGCGGCTCGGAGTTGACATCGAAATAGCTGATATCGGCCACGGTCCCGGGCGGGCCGAAGATCTCGTAGGTCATTCGCTTGGGGTTGAAGGGCTTGGTCTCGTCGATCTGGCCGTCGGCGTAGGACGGGCGCTTCTCGGATCCGAACAACCCGTGGATGCGCGTCACCGTGAACCCGGCGACACCGACCACGGCCAGTATCACCAGGGGTATCCACACCCGGCTCAGCACCTTGAAAATCGGAGTCCCCTTCAGCTAGCACCTTTGGGTACCCTAACCCAAGTCCACGTGCGTAAACGCACGCTACAGCACCGCCCAGAACCGTCGCAACGCACAGCATGTGCGTTATCCTCGCGCCGTGCGGCAGGTCTCGTTTCAGCGCGCTCGCAGCGCAGAAGAGAAGCGCCAACGCGCAGCAGCCCTGATGGAAGCCGCGCGTTCGGTGGCCCTGGAGGCCGGTGTCGCATCGGTGACGCTGACCGCGGTGGCCGCCCGGGCCGGGGTGCACTACTCGGCCGTGCGCCGCTACTTCAGCTCCTACAAGGAAGTGCTGCTGCGCCTGGTGGCCGAGAGCTGGCAACGGTGGTCGGCGGCCGTCTGCACCGGATTGGACCAGCCCGGGTCGATGTCCCCCGAGCAGGTAGTCGAGATCCTGGTCAGCGGGCTGGCCGCCGACCCGCTGTTCTGCGACTTGCTGTCCAACCTGCACCTGCACCTGGAACACGAGGTGGACGCCGAGCGGGTGATCGAGGTGAGGCGGGTCAGCACCGCGGCGGTGATGGCCAGTGCCGGCGCCATCGAGCGGGCGCTGCCGGGGCTCGGGCCCCGTGGCGCCCTGGATCTGCTGCTGGCCGCCTATTCACTGGGCTCGGTGCTGTGGCAGCGGGCGCACCCGCCGGAGACGCTGACCAACGCCTACTCCGACGAACCGGAGCTGTTGCCGGATTGGAACCTGGACTTCACCACCGCCCTGACCCGGCTGCTCACCGCCACCTGTGTGGGGCTGCTGGAGCAGGTTTAGTTCCGGTTTAGTTCCAATCCAGGCCAGAGCCCGACCTCCGGATCACCTGATCTATCACGTCCCGATGCCACCACGCCGGCCACTGCGGACACCGTCGCCAAGGAGTCGCGCAGGTGAGCGGGAAAGCTACTATGACGCTACGTAGGCACAGTGCGTCCGGCGCGAGCACAGACTGAGATGGCACAGCACGGAAACGGGCGGTAGGCGAAATGACGATCAAGGGCTTCGGCGAACTCGAGGCCGTCGTGATGGATCTGCTCTGGTCACGCTCCGAGCCGGCCACCGTCCGCCACGTGCACGACGAACTCGTCGCCAAGCGTCAGATTGCCTACACCACGGTGATGTCGACGATGGACAACCTGTTCCGCAAGGGCTGGCTGCTCCGGGACAAGATCGGGCTGGCTTACCACTACCGGCCCACGATGACCCGCGAGGAGCACTCGGCACAGTTGATGCGGACGGTGTTCGAATCCGGTGGCGATGGCGAGTTGATTCTGAACTTCTTCCTCGACAGAATCGGCGATGAAGACTCGGAGACTTTTCGAAAAGCACTGCAGCGCTTCAAGAAAGACAAAGCCCGTTGAATGCGGTCACGCTCCTGCTCGGCTATGCCGTTGCACTGAGCTGCTTCGCGCCGGCGATGCTCACCCGGCCCGGCATGACGCGCATACCGCCGGGTCTGGCCGTGGCCGGCTGGCTGGTCGCGGTGGCAACGACCATGGCCGCGTGGGTCTCGGCGCTGGCCGTCATGATCGTCGGGGCGGCCCACAGCGTGATCACCCACACCGCGATGACCTTCTGCGTGAAGACACTCGGTATCACCCCCGTGGCGATGTTGCCGCCGTCCGTCGCGACTGCGCTGGTGGTGGCGCTACTGCTGGTCACCATGTCGGTGGCGCTGCACACCGTGCGCCGCGTGGTCAGCTCGTTGCTCGGTCATCGGCGCCAGAACCTGCGGCACGCTGAAGCGGTACGCATCGTCGGCTACCCGACCGAGCACGACGGCGTTGTCGCCATGAGCGCCGATCAGGCTACGGCGTACTGCGTTTCGGGTGGACGGCGCCAGACCGTCGTGGTGACCACCGCCGCCCTTGAGTTGCTGAGCTCGGCCGGTTTGGCCGCGGTGCTGGCCCACGAGCGGGCGCACCTGCGCGGCCGCCACCATCGGATCATCGCGTCCCTTAACGCCTTGTCAGCGGCGCTGCCACGGCTGCCGCTGCTGCGTTCGGCGGCACAATCAGTGCCCGTGCTGCTGGAGATGTGCGCCGACGACGCCGCTGCCCGCGAACACGGCAACGAACCGCTGTTGACCAGCCTGCTCACGCTGAGCACCGGACACCGCACCCCCGACGGGGCGCTCGCGGCCGCCGGCACCGCGGTCGTCGATCGCATGACAAGGCTGATGAATCCCGACCGCGGATCGTGGTGGCAGCCGCGCTCACTCGCAATGGTCGGCGTTATCGCGGCCACCGCCGCCGTTCCCGGTTTGGCCCTGGGGCTCTGCACGCTCTGATTACCGCGGCCGGCGTGACTCTAACGGCGGTTGCCCTTGTCATCCCAATGCTCGGCCACCTGCTTGCTGGGCTGCACCCGTGGCGGCTCGCCCGGCATTTTCGGATAGTTCGGCGGGTACGGCAGGTCGCCCAGCCCGCGGGCTTCGTCGGCGGCCACCATCTCCAGCAGCGGCTGCAGGGACTGTTCGAGGCCATCGATGGTTTCCCACGCGTCGCCGCGCCGCGCGATCAAGTCGGGCACGGTGGCGATGGTGTAGTCGTCGGGGTCGGCCCCCTCGGCCAACCCATCCCACGTCAAGGGCATGGAGACGGTGGCGATCGGGGTGGCACGCACCGAGTAGGCCGACGCCATGGTGCGGTCGCGGGCGTTCTGGTTGAAGTCGATGAAGATCCGCTTACCGCGCTCTTCTTTCCACCACGACGAGGTGACCGCCTCCGGCGCGCGCCGCTCGAGCTCGCGGGCCAGCGCAATTCCGGCCCGCCGAACCTCGATGAAGTCCCAGTCGGTCTTGATCCGCAGGAAGACGTGCAGGCCGCGGCCACCGGAGGTCTTGACGTAGCCGACCAGGCCGAGCTCATCGAGTAGCGGGCGCAGCACCTCCAGTGCGACCGCGCGTGCCTCGGCGAAGCCGGTGCCGGGCTGGGGGTCCAGGTCGATGCGCAGCTCGTCGGGATGGTCGGTGTCACCGCAGCGCACCGGCCACGGGTGGAAGGTGACGGTGCTCATCTGCACCGCCCACAAGATGTCCGCCGGCCGGGTGACCTTGAGCGCGTCGGCGGTACGGCCGGACGGGAACGTCACCCGGCAGGACTGCAGATAGTCGGGGTGCCCGCGCGGCAGCCGCTTCTGATAGACCTCGGCGCCTTGGATGCCGTCCGGGAACCGCTGCAGGTGGGTGGGCCGGTCGGCCAGCGCCTGCAGCAGCGGGCCATTGGCCACCGTCAGGTAGTAGTCGGCCAGTGCCCGCTTGGTCCCGCCGGCGCCGAGCCGGGGAAAGTACACCTTGTCCCCGCTGGTGAACCGGACGGCGGTGCCGTCGACGTCCAGTTCCTCGGCGCTGTCCCCAGCGGGCATGTCAGGTCTCCAGCACGTCGGCGAGATCGTAGGTCAACGGGACGTCGAGTTGGTCGAAGGTGCAGCTGGCTGGGTCGCGGTCGGGGCGCCACCGCAGCAGTTTCACGGTGTGCCGGAAGCGATCGCCCTCCATCTGGTCGTAGGCGACCTCGGCGACGCGCTCGGGCCGGATCGGCACCCACTGCTTGTCGGCCGCGGAGTTCCAGCGGCTGGGCTCGCCCTCGCGGACGTCACCGATCCGCAGCGGCTCCAGCTCGGCCAGCAGCGCCAGCCGGTCGGCATCGGTGAACGACGCCGCGCCGCCGACCATCGCCAGCTCACCGTCGGGACGGTACAGCCCCAGCAGCAGCGAACCGATACCGTTGCCGCTCTTGTGGATTCGGTATCCCATCACCACACAGTCGGCGTCCCGGCGGTGTTTGACCTTGACCATCTCGCGCTTGCCGGGCAGATACGGCCCGTCGGTCCGCTTGGCGACCACCCCGTCGAGCCCGGCGCCCTCGAACGAGGTGAGCCAGACCGTGGCCTGCTCGGGATCGTCGGTGGCGCGGGTGACATGACAGCTGGGACCGGCGTGGATCGAGTCCGCCAGCGCCTGCCGTCGCACCCGGAACGGTTCGTCGAGCAGCGACACCGAACCGGTGGCCAGCGCGTCGAAGCCGATGAACTGCGCCGGGGTCTGCTCGGCCAGCAGCCGCACCCGGCTGTCGGCGGGATGGATCCGCTGGCTCAGCGACTCCCAGTCCAGCCGGGTCCGGCCGTCGATCTGCCGGGGCACCACCACCTCCCCGTCGAGCACGCAGCGCGGGCCCACCTCGGCGCGCAACGCCTCCAGCAGTTCCGGGAAGTAGCGGCCCAAGGGTTTGCCGTTGCGCGATTGCAGCAACACCTCGTCGCCGTCGCGGAACACGATGGCGCGAAAGCCGTCCCACTTGGGCTCGTAGGACCAGCGCCCCGCGTCGGCCGGAACCTTGACCGCAGCCTTGGCCAGCATCGGATCCACCGGCGGCGCTACGGGCAGGTCCATGGTGTCCATCATGTCGATGAGAACCGTGCCGAGTGAGCGGTTTGGCACGGGAAACGGCCGAATCGGCGCACAAACCGCACGCTCGACGAACGGTAAGCGCTCAGCGGCGCAGAAACTCCACGATGTGGCGCGCCAACTCCTCGCCGGCGTCCTCCTGCAGGAAATGGCCGGCGTCGTGGATCACCGGGTGTGCGCGTCCGCGTGCGCCGCGCATCTCGCGCTGGAAGATCGGCCCCATCGCCCCGGTGATCGGGTCGCCATCACTGAAAGCCACCAGCATCGGGGTCTCCGAGGCGCACAGCGTCGCCCACGCCGACCGGTTGGCCGCCGCCGCCGGGTCTTCGGGGCTGGTCGGGACCAGTGACGGCATCGTCCGCGGCCCGACGCAGTAGCTGTCGTCGGGGAACGGCGCGTCGTAGCCGGCCCGGGCGGTGTCGGTCATCGGCTTACGACAGCCGGACTGCACGAACCAGCCGACGTCGATCTTCGGCGCGGCCTGGATGCTCTCCCGAAAACGCCACCAGATCTCCGGCATCGGGATATCACCGGTGGGCAGGCCGGTGTTGGCCACCACGACGCCGCTGAACCGATCCGGATTCTCCGCGACCAGCCGCAGCCCGATCAGCCCACCCCAGTCCTGGCCGACCAGCGTCACGTTCTGCAGGTCGAGGTGGTCGAACGCCAGCGCCCGCATCCACTCGACGTGGCGGGCATAGGTGTGGTCTGACGCTTGGGTCGGCTTGTCCGAGCGCCCGAACCCGACCAGGTCCGGGCAGATGACCCGGTGCCCCGCTTCGGCCAGAATCGGCATCATCTTGCGGTACAGATACGACCACGACGGCTCGCCGTGCAGCATCAGGATCGGGTCGCCATCGTCCGGGCCGCCCTCCACCCAGGCCACCCGCAGCGTGCCGCCGTCGTCGTCGTCGAGGTCGCAGAACTGGGGCTGGTAACCGAAATCGGGGAGATCGACAAACCTGTCATCGGGGGTGCGCAGGGTCTGCATGAGCCGACGATACCGTGACGGTATATACCCTCGGGGGTATATACTGGACTGTGATCACTACGACCAAGGAGGTCTCATGTCCGTCGCGATGAGCACCGCGGTGACCGGCGCCGATTTTGACACTGTTGCCGCGAAGACCCGGGAGCTACTGAAGGACAACGGTTTCGGCGTGTTGACCGAGATCGACATGCAGGCGACGCTCAAGGCCAAGCTCGGCGAGGACATGGAGCGCTACCTGATCCTGGGCGCCTGCAACCCGCCGTTGGCGCATCGCGCGGTGACCGCCGAGAAACGCATCGGGGTGCTGCTGCCGTGCAATGTCGTGGTGCGCGAGGACCCGCAACAGCCCGAGACGGTGCTCGTCGAGGCGATGAACCCGCAGCTGATGGCCCAAGTCGTCGACAATCCGGCGCTCGCGCCGATCGCCGACGAGGTGACCGAGAAAATCCGTGCCGTCATCGATACCCTGGCTGGTGCATTGCGCACCGCCTGAGAGGAACCGCTGATGTGCTACCCCGTACCGTGCCGGGTCTGCGGCAAGACCACCTGGGACGGCTGCGGCGAGCACATCGCCGACGTCCGCGCGCAGGTGCCGCCCGAGCAGTGGTGCGAGGGGCATCGCGAACAGCAGACCGGACCGCGTTCCTGGTGGCGACGCTGAGCCCAGCGACTATGGTGTCGGGATGCCAGAGCAGACATCGCCGACCGTGCCTACCCTGGTGGAGTTGCTGCGGTTGCAGGCCGAGCGGCACGCGGACAAGGTCGCGTTCAGCTTCGCCCCCGATGGGAAGCAAATCACCGCCCGGCTGACGTATCGGGAGCTCGACGTCCACGCGCGGGCAATCGCGACCACCCTGCAACATGAGGGCGCCGCCGGTGAGCGCGCACTGGTGATCTGCCGGCCCGGCCTGGACAGCATCGTCAGCATTTTCGGCTGCTTGTACGCCGGCGCGGTCCCGGTGCCGGTGGACACTCCGCTCCCGCGCCTGAAACTGGTCGCCCCCGATACGCAAGCCGCCTTCGCGGTCGCGACGGCCGGCACCCGGAACCAATTGCAGGCGGTGGCCGCCGACGTGCCCGGCCTGTCGACGCTGCGGTGGTGCGCCATCGACGAGTACACCGCCGACCCCGAAGACTGGGAGACCCCCGACGTCGACTCGAGCACCACGGCCTTGATCCAATACACCTCCGGTTCGACCAGATCGCCCAAGGGCGTGGTCGTGACGCACGGCAACCTCATGGACAATCTGGAAGCCATTCGGCGGGCCTACCACGGTGACGAACACGAGACGAGCGTCTACTTCCTGCCGCAGCAGCACGACATGGGCCTGATCGGTGGGGTCCTGGAGATGATCTACGTCGGTTGCAGCACCGTATTGATGTCGCCGATCGTCTTCTTCCAGCGGCCGATGGCGTGGCTGGAAGCCATGTCCCGGTTTCGCGCCAACACGACCGCGGCACCCAACAGCGCCTACCGGTTGTGTGTCAAAAGCAGCACCCCCGCACAGCGTGCGGCACTGGATCTGTCGCACTGGACCACCGCAGCGAGCAGTTCCGAGCCGATCCACGCGTCGACCATTCAGGAGTTCGCCGACGCGTTCGCCCCGGCCGGCTTCCGGCTTGAGGCGTTTCTACCGTGCTATGGCCTGGCCGAGGCCACCCTGCTGGTCGCCGCCGGCCCCGGCCACGGCGTCGCCGGCGTCCGTTACGTCGACGCCGCCGCACTGAGTGAGAACCGGGCCGTGGACGTCACTCCCGACACCGCGGCCGTCCCGGTGGTCAGCTGCGGTCCGCCCGTGTACGGCCAGCGGGTGCTGATCGTCGATCCGGAGACCCGGCTGCAACGCGGCCCCGACGAGGTCGGCGAGATCTGGGTGTCGGGGCCCAGCGTCGCGCAGGGTTACTGGGGCCGACCGGAGGAGAACGCGCACACCTTCGCCGGCTTCCTGGCGGACACCGGTGAAGGCCCGTTCCTACGCACCGGTGACCTCGGCTTCCTGTGTAAGGGCGAGGTTTTCGTCACCGGACGCTGGAACGACCTGATCACCATTCGAGACGGCAACTACTACCCGAACAACATCGAGCCGACCGTGCATGCCTGCCATCCGGCATTGCTCGCCGACCGCGGTGCGGTCTTGGCGGTGCAAGGCACCCAGGGCGCCGACAATCGCCTGGTCGTCTTGCAGGAGGTGGACCACCAGCAGCAGGTCGCCGCGGACGAGCTCCCCGGCATCATCGACGCCATCCGGACAGCGGTCAGCACGCAGCACGGCCTTGAGGCGCACGACGTGCTGCTGGTACCGGCGATGCGGTTGCCCACCACCTCGAGCGGCAAGATCCGGCGCGCAGAATGCCGGCGGCAGTTCCTCGACGGCGAACTGGAGGCGCTGGCCGAATGGCATGCCCCGGCGCCGCCGGCCGATCGGACCCCGAACGCCGGCGGAGCCGGCGGGCTGGCCCGGCTGATCTCCAACAGTCTGGCGCAGCGTCAGAAACAACAGCAACAGCGCGGAATACCGCCTCGCGCCGGCGGTTAGAGCCCGGTCCCCGCACCGGCCACCAACCGGTCCAGGATGGGCCGCTGACCGGCCAGCAGTTTGGTGCGCGCTCGGGCAACGGTGAACCACCCGACCCGGTCGACCTCGGGGAACTCCCGCAGCTGTCCCGACCGCGGCGGCCACTCCATCTCGAAGGTGTTGCTGCGCGCGTCGGTGACGTCGAGGTCGCCGTGCACGGCGAACACCGTGACCACTTTTCCGCCGGCCTGCCGCACCACACCGAGGTCCAGTCGCTCGCCGTCGGGCGGGGCCAGGCCGATCTCCTCGGTGAATTCCCGTCGCGCGGTGTCCCACGGGTCTGCACCGTCGGGATGCTCGCCTTTGGGGATCGACCACGCGCCGTCGTCCTTGCGCGCCCAGAACGGCCCGCCCGGATGGGCGATCAGCACCTCGATTCCGTCGGCGCCCCACCGGTAGAGCAGCAGTCCGGCGCTGCGACTGGCCACGCCTCACACACCCACAGCGCGTTCCAGGTCTTCCAGCGAGGCGTCTAGGTGGCCGAGCAGGCGCTGCAGGTGCGGCACCGAGCGGCGGCAGCCGACCAGGCCGAAGTCGAGGTTGCCGGCGTTGCTGACCACGGTCATGTTCAGCGCCTGGCCGTCCAGGGCGATCGACAGCGGATAGTTGCCGTCCAGGCGGGCGCCCCGCCAGTACATCGGTTCGGCCGGACCGGGCACGTTGGAGATGACGATGTTGAACGGCGGCGGCGCCGTCGAGACGAAGCCGGGGATGGCCGCCAACGCCAGCGGCGCCATGTTGGCCGCCGACAGTGCCAGCGCCTGCGTGCGCGGCAGCTCGCTGAACACCTTCTTGTTGCGGCGCATCGATTCGCTGATGGTGGCCAGTCGTTCCGCGGGGTCGGCCAGATCGGTGGCCAGATTGCACAAAATAGTGCCGACCATGTTGCCGCCGGAATCGGCGTCGGCTTCGGTACGAAGGCTCACCGGAACCATCGCCACCAACGGATGCTCCGGCAGTGCCTGCCGTTCGTCGAGGTAAGCCCGCAGCGCCCCGGCGCACATCGCCAGCACCACATCGTTGACGGTCACCCCGGCGGCCCGTTTGATCGCAACGACGCGCTCCACCGGCCAGGACTGTGCCGCGCACCGGCGGGCGCCGCCGATCTTGACGTTGAACATGGTGCGCGGGGCTTCGAACGGCAGCGTGAGCTGCTGCTCGAACAGTGCGGCACGCACCAGATTCACCGTCGACGGACCCAGCGCCGCAACGCCTTTGACCATCCCGGTCAGCTCACGAAGCCGGGACGGAGCATCGGGGCGCGGCCGCGACGGCGGCCGCATCGACCACGGGGTGCGCAGTTCGGCCTCTCGCGGATCGGCCGACAGCGTGCGGCGCAGCAGCCGCAACAGCGACACCCCGTCGATCAAGCTGTGGTGGATCTTGACGTACACCGCGAACCGGCCGTCATTGAGGCCCTCCACCAGGTGCGCCTCCCACAGCGGCCGGTGCCGGTCGAGCAGGCTGCCGTGCAGCAGCGACGTCAACTCCAGCAGGTCACGCACCCGGCCGGGAACCGGCAGCGCCGACCGACGCACGTGGTACTCGATGTCGACCTCGTCATCGAAGGCCCACCCGACGTTCGCGATCCCCCCGAGCAGGGTCGCCGGTCGTTTACGGAAGGCCGGCTGGAGATCGCGGGCGCCCAGCAGCCCCTGATAGATCTCGCCGACGAATTCCGGGCCGGCGCCCTCCGGCGGCTCGAAGAGCATCAGGCCACCGACATGCATGGGATGCTCGCGGCTTTCGGCCAGCAAGAAGACCGAATCGGTCGGTGACATCAGCTGCATCGATCCATTACACCGCGACCGGCCGGCGGGCGCTTGCTTGCTAGTCTTTTCGGGTGCGTCGCCCGACCATCGTCTACGTCGGCTTCACCGCGTGCTTGGTGGCGGCCGGCGTCGGTGCGCCCGCTGCTCCCGCGGACCCCGATGTCACCGGTAAGACGGTGTTTCTGGATCCCGGGCACGCCGGCGCCAACGACTCGTCGATCGCCCGGCAGGTCCCTAACGGACGCGGCGGCACCAAGCCGTGCCAGACCAGCGGGACGGCCGCCGACGACGGCTATCCCGAGCACAGCCTGAACTGGGATGTGACCAACCGGATCCGTGCCGCCCTCGACGGGATGGGCGTGCGCACCGAACTCTCGCGTGCCGACGACGCCTCGCCCGCCCCATGCATTGACGCGCGGGCCGCCACGGCCAACGCCGCACACCCGGACGCCATCGTGTCCATCCATGCCGACGGTGGGCCGGCCTCGGGCCGCGGGTTTCACGTCAACTACTCCAGCCCGCCGCTCAACGACGCCCAGTCCGGCCCGGCGGTGCGGTTGGCCGGTGACATCCGGGACTCGCTGTCGGCCGCGGGCATCCCCACCTCCAGCTACTTGGGCGCCGACGGCCTCTACGGTCGGGCCGATCTGGCCGGGCTGAACCTGGCCGAATATCCGGCGGTGCTGGTCGAACTGGGCAACATGCGCAACGCCGACGACGCGGCCCTGCTGGGCAGCGCCGACGGGCGGGCACGGTACGCCGCTGCCGTCACCAACGGGATCGTCGCCTTCCTCAGCGGGTGATGATGTCGAGTCAGCGCCCCGGCCGTTTCGCCAGAACGCTTTTCGGCGTGGCCTGCGTGATGCTGGCATTGACCGGCTGCGCGGACACCACGCCCACGGTGGTGACCGGCCGCGCGGTGTCGATGCTGTACAACCCCGGGCGGGTCGGCGGATTACCGACCGCCGAGGGACCCAGTGGCCCGCGCGGCGACGTCCCGCCGGTCACCGCCAGGGTGGGCAACAGCGACGGCGGCGAGATCGACCGACTGTCGCTGTTCGCGATCGACGACATCGAGGAGTTCTGGACGCAGCACTACGCCGACTCCCTTCGCGGACGCTTCGAGCCGGTGTCGACGTTGATGTCGTATGCCTCCACCGACCCGAACAGCCCGCAGGTGTGCGGCGGCGACGTCTACCACCTGCCGAACGCGATGTACTGCCGACGGGCCGACACCATGGCCTGGGATCGGGCCAAGTTCATGCCGGCCGCCCGAAAGTACTTCGGCGACATGGCCATCAACGGGACGCTCGCCCACGAATACGGTCACGCCCTGCAGGCCATGGCCCACATCGTGAACCCGCTGACCCGAACCCTGGTGCGCGAACAGCAGGCCGACTGCTTCGCCGGGGTGTACCTGCAGTGGGTGGCCGCCGGAAAGTCGTCGCGCGCGACGTTGAGCACCGGCGACGGCCTCAATCACGTGCTGGCCGGGCTGATCGTGATCCGCGATCCGGTTTCGACGCTGGACAATCCGGTGTCGATCTCCGACGAGCACGGCACCGCGCTGGATCGAGTCGGCGCCTTCCAGACCGGCTTCGACGGCGGCGCCGAGATGTGCGCCGCGATCGACATGGATGAGATCCGCAAGCGCCGCGGGAATCTGCCGCACGCGCTGTTCGATTCGGAGAACCCGCAGAGCGACCTGACCATCGACGAACACGTGCTGTCGACCCTGATGGAGCAATTGGGCCAGATCTTCGCGTTGTCCCGCCCGCCCGCGCTGGCGACGACCGGTAAATGCCCGAGCGGGCATGAGCCCGACCCGGTGGCCTACTGTCCGGAGTCCAATACCGTCGTCGTGGATCTGGCCGGATTGCAAGAGATGAGCGCACCCACCGACCAGTCGACACTGAGTCTGCCGCAGGGCGACAACACCGGGTTGTCAGCCGTCACGTCGCGGTATGCGCTTGCGGTGCAACGCGAACGCGAGGTCGGTTTGGAGTCGGCGGCCGCGGCGTTGCGGACGGCGTGCCTGACCGGGGTGGCCCAGCGCCGGATGGCCGAGCCGATGAGGTTGCCGTCGGGCCCGGGTCTGACGCTGGCCGGCGGCGACCTCGATGAGGCGATCACCGGTCTGCTGATGAACGGCGTGGTTGCCAGCGACGCCGACGACAACACCGTGCCGGCCGGGTTCACTCGGATCCTGGCGTTTCGCTCCGGGCTGCACGGCGACGTCGACGGCTGTTTCGAGCGGTTCCGGTGATGGTGGCGCGATGAACCGTCGAGAGGACCCGCGCGATCCGGCGGAGCGGCGGACCAGGCCGGTACCCCGCCAGCCGCAGCGCCCACCCGCGCAGCCGCAGCGCCCCGCGCCGCCACCCCCGCGCCGGCCGGCGCAGCCGCCCGGCCAGCAGCCCTGGTATCTGGAGTTCCGCCGTCCCCCGGCGCAGCCGCCGCGGGTTCCATCGCCGGCCCGGCCGCCGCGGCAGCCCGCCCCCGGCTCGCGCCCGCCGATACCGCCCACGTCGACCTCGCCGTCGCCTTCGCCGCGGTCTTCGCCGAAAAAGGCTGAGCCGCAACAGCCGTCGAATCGGATGCTGTTGACCGCGGCGGCCGTCACCGGAACACTCGTGCTGGCCGTGCTGGTGACGTTGGTGCTGCGCGGTGTCGCCGACTCCGGGCCGGTCGAACTCGATGTCGGCCACGCCCAAGACGGCGTCTGGCGGGTGCTCACCGATCCGATCAACGGCTACGGGCGCGACGACGTGACCGACGTCCGCTGCAACAACGGCGTCAATCCCAGGGTGCGCAAGGGCAGCAGTTTCACCTGCACGGTCATCGTCAACGGAGTCCAGCGCCGGGTGCTGGCGGAGTTCGCCGACGACGCGGGGACCTACGAGGTTGATCGGCCGCGGTGAGCTTTGACCCGCGAAGTGCTTCGCCGGATCCGAACTACCATCGCTACGTGTCCCACCACGCCAACCATGCCCTCATGCTTTCAGCTGCGATCAAAGAGGCGCGAGCGTCGTTCGCCAATTCCGGTATCCCGATCGGGGCCGTCCTGGTAAATTCAGCAGGCACAATCGTCGGCCGTGGCCACAATTTACGCGTCCAGACAGGCGACCCTATCGCACACGGTGAAATGTCATGTTTGCGCAACGCGGGACGGCGTCGCGATTACCAGAGTTTGACCATGTACACGACACTCGCACCATGCATCATGTGCACCGGCGCCCTGTTGCTGTACAAAATACCGAGAGTAGTGGTCGGAGAATCCAGAACATTCCCCGGAGAACTCGACCTGCTACGCGCGAACGGCGTCGAGGTAAATGTACTCGACGCCGTCGAGTGTATTGAACTGATGCGTGAATTTATAGGCACGCATCCAGATGTCTGGAATGAAGACATCGGAATCCCGTCGTGACGGACGCCGTCAACTATGCGCACCCGACCGTGCGCGCTTGTACGCCCGGCCCCGGCATGTCGCGGACAGACACGCCCGCTCGCGGGTTTGCTTGGCGGTGGCGGTGGGATTTGAACCCACGGACGGGGGTTACCCGTCACACGCTTTCGAGGCGTGCTCCTTAGGCCGCTCGGACACGCCACCGCGGGACAGCCTACCGAACGACGGTCCCGTCAGCCCAATCGCTGCCGGGCGAAGAACGCCTCCAGTGGTGCGGCGCACTCGGCCGCCAGCACGCCGCCGCGCACTTCCGGGCGGTGGTTGAGGCGGCGGTCGCGCACCACGTCCCACAGTGAGCCGACCGCACCGGTCTTGGGTTCGAAGGCCCCGAACACCAGCCGCGCCACCCGGGCGGCCACCAGCGCTCCCGCGCACATGGTGCACGGCTCCAGGGTGACGGCCAGCGTGGCGCCGGTCAGCCGCCAGCCGTCGCCCAGCACCGCGGCGGCCTCTCGGATCGCCAGCAGTTCGGCGTGGGCGGTCGGGTCCCCGAGGGCTTCACGGGCGTTGGCCGCCCGGGCCAGCACGATGCCGTCGGGACCGACGACCACCGCGCCCACCGGGACGTCACGGGGACCGGCCTGTCCGGCAGCCGCCAATGCCGCGCGGATCAGGTCCTCATCTGCGGCCGGGCCGGTCACCGACCGCGTCGCGGCAGCGCCGCGGTGAGCTGCTCGTCGAAGCCCATCTCGCTGGCGATCCGGTGCAGTTGCTCGTCGACGGCCAGGTCGGATTCGTCGAGAATGACGCCGAGCACCGCGGCGGGCAGCCCGATGTCGGACAGCAGGCCCAGATCGCCCTCTTCGAACGGGTCGGCATCTTCCAGGTCGTCGGCGTCGATGTCGGCGTCGAGCTCCTCGAGCACCTCGTCGGCGATGTCATAGTCGAGTGCGGCCGTGGCATCCGACAGCAGCAACCGGGTGCCCGCCGGGCCGGGCCGGATAATCACGAAGAATTCATCGTCGACGTTGAGGAGTCCGAAAACCGCTCCGGCGCTGCGTAGTTCACGCAGCTCCGTCTCCGCCTTGGTGAGGCTGGTCAACGCCACCGCACGCATCGACGTGCAACGCCACTTGCCGTCTTCGCGCACAACAGCGACACCGAAGCCGTCCAGCGTGTCCGCCGGCCGGCCCTGTGTGGACGCGCCCTGTGCTCCCATGGCCGCCAACGGTAGTCGCCGTTCACGCCCTTGACCAGCGTGTGCCAACCTGGAGTGGTGGTGGCAAGTGCAGTGAAAACACCGGTGTGCGTATTGGGGCTGGGCCTGATCGGCGGCTCGGTGCTGCGCGCCGCCGCGGCCGCCGGCCGGGAGGCGTTCGGTTACAACCGGTCGGCCGATGGGATGAACGCCGCGATCGCCGACGGCTTCGACGCCACCACCGAGCTGGAGACGGCGCTGAGGCGGGCGGCGGAATCCGGCGCGCTGATCGTGCTCGCCGTCCCGGTGCCGGCGCTGCCGGCGCTGCTCGACCACATCCGTCGGCTCGCACCTGAGTGCCCGCTGACCGACGTCACCAGCGTCAAGGCGTCGGTGCTCGACGCTGTCACCGCCGCCGGGCTGGCCGACCGCTTCGTCGGCGGACACCCGATGGCAGGCACCGCCCACTCGGGCTGGCCGGCCGGGCACGCCGGGTTGTTCGAGGGCGCGCCGTGGGTGATCAGTGTCGACGACCACGTCGACCCGGCGGTGTTCTCGACGGTGCTCGACCTGATCCTGGACTGCGGCTCGATCGCGGTGCCGGCCCGCTCCGAAGAGCACGACGCGGCGGCGGCAGCGATCTCACACCTGCCGCACCTGCTGGCCGAGGCGCTGGCGGTCACCGCCGCCGACGTGCCGCTGGCGTTCGCGCTGGCGGCGGGATCGTTCCGGGACGGCACCCGGGTCGCCGGGACGGCCCCGGAGCTGGTGCGGGCGATGTGCGAGGCGAACTGGCTGCACCTGCTGCCGGCGCTGGACCGGGTCATCGAACTGCTGGGGGACGCGCGGGATTCGCTGTCCGCCGCGGACTCGGTGGCCGAGCTGGTCAACCACGGCCATGCCGCCCGGACCCGCTACGACAACTTCCCGCGCCACGAGATCGTCACCGTCGTCGTCGGAGCGAACGACTGGCGCCGGGAGCTGGCCGCGGCGGGCCGGGCCGGCGGGATGATCAGATCCGCGCTGCCAACCCTGGATAGTCGATGACAAACCCGTCATCGTCGACGGTGACGGTGGTGCCGTCGCGGTCGGTGCCCGGGGTCAGGACCGTGATACCGGCCTCGGTGCTGCGGTAACTGGCCTCGGCCGCGACCACCGACATCTCCGGAAGCCACAGATAGACCGTCGGGAGCGCCACGGCGGCCGCCCGCTCATGCAGCCGGGCCCGCCGGATCGGCAAGGTGTTGAAGAACGGGCTGAACACCACGTCGATGTCCAACGCCCCGTCGTAGGCGGCGCGTGACTGCCCGCGGGAGTCGGTGATCAGCCACATGTTCTCTTCATCGCGGGCGATCACCAGCTGGCGGTCACGTTCGGCCACCGTGACGGTGAGTCCCAGCCGTTTGGTGGCTCCGGACTCGTCGGTCGCCAGGTCGTAGTAGGCGCTGAACGCCGGGTGGGCGTCGGTGGCGCCGGCCACGATCCGGCCGTTGGCCTTGATGCGGTTACCGGACAGCTGCACCCGCACCGATTCCATCCGCGGGGCGTCGGGCGCCCGCCAGGTCAGGATCGCCGGCCACGAGCCGGACGGGGCTGCGCTCACCGGACCACCGTAAGCGACCGGTCGGCGATCCGCAGCTTCATGCCCCGATACCGAAACTGCCCAGAACACGGTCATAACCGTTTCAGAACCGGCAAGATGGAAACCATGAGCAGCGACCACACCGTGCCAGTCGACCCATCTCAGGGCGAACCCGGTGCACCGCCGCCACCGTCTGCGATGCCGTTCACCCGCGCCGGTGCGCTGTGGAGCGCCCTGATCGCCGGCTTCCTGGTTCTGATCGTGCTGTTGGTGTTCGTCACCCAGAACACCGATCCGGTCGACCTGCGATTCCTGGCGTGGCAGTGGAGTCTGCCGCTGGGGGTGGCGATCCTGCTGGCGGCGGTCTGCGGCGGACTGGTCACCGCGCTGGCCGGCACCGCACGCATCTTCCAGCTGCGGCGCGCCGCCAAGAAGACGCTCGCCGCCCGACGGTAGCCGGAAACTAACCAGTTGCTTCGGCGGCGTCGTTGCCGGGCAGCCGGGATTGGTTGCGCGGCAGCAGGTCCCAAACATGCTCGGTGCCGTTGGTCGATGCCACCGCGGCCTGCCCGGACCGCGAATACAACAGCCGGGTCACCGACACGTAGTCGATCGGGAACGACAGTAGCCGCGCGGTGCCCAGGATCTGGTGCAACACCACGTTGATCACGCCGCCGTGGCTGAACACCGCCACGGTGTCGTCGGCGTCGGCGGCGGCCACCACGTCGGTGACTGCGGCGGCCACCCGGGCACAGAACGCGCTCTCGTCGACGTCGCCGGGTAGGTGCCCCTGCGACATCCGGGCCCAGTCCTGCGGGCGCTCGGTGCGCAACTGCTCGATGGGCAGATAGCCGGCCATGTCCCGGTCGTACTCGGCGAACCGCTCGTCGATGTCGACGGCCATGGCGCGCCGACGGGCCAGCGGTTCGGCGGTCTGCACGGCCCTGCGCTGCGGGCTGCTGACCAGCCTGGTGATCGGGTAGCGCTGCAGCGCATCGGGCAGGCGCAGCGCCTGCTCGAGTCCGGTCTCGGACAGCTCGGGGTCCGACCCCTGGCCGTATTCGCTGCGCAGCGGGAGCGCGTGACGGATAAGCAGCAATTGCACGCTGCCATCCTAGGCGGCGCCGCTCGCGAGTCGCCGGCGTCGTGGGGGCGTCCGGATGCGTCTAGAGGTGCCGTTTGAACGGGTTCAGCGCGTCAAGCAACCGGCCCCACCAGGAGCGAGGGGCGACACGATCCTGGGTTTCCTGCGCCTCCTGGGCGTAATCCTGAATGGATTCGTCGCCTTCTTCCGCGCGCACGGGTCTCACTCCTCCGGTGGGTCTTCGGGCACCAGCCGCTCCGGTGTTTCTTCGGGGGCCAGGCGTTCGGGCGGGTCCGCGGGCACCAGCCGTTCCGGCGGGTCCTCGGGCACCCGCCGGTGCGGTGGCTCTTTCGGCGTTCCCGGTTCGGGGGGCAGCTCGGGATTCATCTGCGTCGCCTACCCGCCGTTGCCGGGAGACAAACCCCCGGCGAGCGTGCGTGGTTCCGGCCTCGGCACGGAGTGTCGGGCCGGGGACACGCACGCTCGCGCCAGAAGGGGCTACAGCGGGAGGCGGACGGTGAACTCGGTGTGGCCGGGTCTGCTGGTCACCGCGATGGTCCCGCGATGCGCGCGGACCACCGCCGAGGCGATCGCCAGCCCGAGCCCGGTGCTGCCGCCCTTGCGGGACCGGGAGGTGTCACCCCGGGCGAACCGTTCAAAGATCTCCGGCTGGAATTCCGCCGGAATGCCCGGGCCGTCGTCGGTCACGCACAGCACCGCCTCGGCGCCGTCGACACCGAGTCGGGTGGTCACCACGGTCCCGGCGCCGGTGTGCACCCGGGCGTTGGTGAGCAGGTTGGTCAGCACCTGGTGCAGCCGGGCGGCGTCGCCGGGCACCGTCACCGGCTCGTCGGGCAGGTCGAGTTCCCACTGGTGATCCGGGCCGCCGACGTGGGCGTCGCTGACCGCGTCGACCGCCAGCCGCGACAGGTCCACCGGCTCATGCTCGAGCGGCCGCCCGGAATCCAGTCGGGCCAGCAGCAGCAGATCCTCGACCAGCTGCGTCATCCGCTGGGTCTCGGATTGCACCCGGCTCAGGGCGTGCGCCAACGATTCGGAGTCGACGCCGTCGGCCACCGGGATCCGTTGCGCCAACTCGGTGTAACCGCGGATCGCGGTCAGCGGGGTGCGCAGCTCATGGCTGGCATCCGCGACGAACTGGCGCACCCTGGTCTCGCTGGCCTGCCGGTTCGCCAACGCGGCGGCGATGTGGTCGAGCATCCGGTTGACCGCGGCACCCAGTTGGCCGACCTCGGTGCGCGGGTTGGTGTCGGACTCGGCGACCCGTACCGGCAGCGTCGCCTCGCCGCGGTCCAACGGCAGGTCGGCGACTTCGCCGGCGGTCTGCGCGACGCGGCGCAGCGGGGCCAGCGCCCGCCGGGTGACGACACTGCCGGCCGTGGCCGCGGCGGCCACCGCGACCAGGGTGACCAACCCGAAGATCAGCAGCACGCGCACCATGGTGGCGTTCACGGCCGCCAGCGGCAGCCCGATGATGATCGTCTCCCCACCGTGCCGGGCGTTCGTCGCCACCAACCGGTAGCGGCCGACACCGTCGAGCCGCCGGGTGACCGGCGCCGGCTCAGCGACGATACCGGCCAATTGCGTTGTTGCCGAAGCACTCAGCTCCTCACGCAAACCGGAGGTGCTCAGACAGCCGGCGTCGGCGATCCGGTCCTCACCGTCCACCGAGTCGACCACCGCGCCGACCATGCCGACCGGCTGGCCGGGAGCGTCGAGGAAGTCCGGCCCCGGTCCCGGCCGCGGCCGATGGCGGGGTCGGTGCCCGGGCGGTGCCGGCGGCTGACCGTGCAGCCGCGCCGACCGGCGCGCGGCGTCAGACAGTTGATGGTCGAGTTGGCTGACCAGGTACTGATAAAGCGCCAACTCGGTCACGGCGCCGATGCCGAGGCAGGCCACGGTGAGCAGCGCGACCTGGCCGGCGAGCAGTCGCGCCCGCAGCGACCAACTGCGGCGGGTGCCGGCGCGCAGCGATTCAGACGGCCGGCTTGAGGACATACCCGGCGCCGCGCAGCGTGTGGATCATCGGCTCTCGACCGTTGTCGATCTTCTTGCGCAGATAGGAGATGTAGAGCTCGACGATGTTGGCCCGGCCGCCGAAATCGTAGTCCCACACCCGATCGAGGATCTGCGCCTTGGACAGCACCCGCCTGGCGTTGTGCATCAGGTAGCGCAGCAGCTCGAATTCGGTGGACGTCAAGGTGATCGGGTCCCCGCCGCGCGTCACCTCGTGGGAGTCCTCGTCGAGAACCAGGTCGCCGACCACGATCTGCGCCCCGGCCTCGGCGGTGCTGACCCCGGTGCGCCGCAGCAGCGCCCGCAACCGCAACACCACCTCTTCGATGCTGAACGGCTTGGTGACGTAGTCGTCGCCGCCGGCGGTCAGCCCGGCGATGCGGTCCTCCAGCGCGTCCTTGGCGGTCAGGAACAGCACCGGCAACCGCGGGTTGATCTCCCGCAGTTTGCGCAGTACGTCCAGCCCGCTCATGTCCGGCAGCATCACGTCGAGCACCACCACGTCGGGGCGTTCGGCTTTGGCCGCGGCGATCGCCGAGGCGCCGTCGCCCGCGGTCGCGGTGGTCCAGCCCTCGTAGCGCAGTGCCATCGACACCATCTCGGCCAGCACCGTCTCGTCGTCCACCACCAGCACGGTGATGGGCTTGCCGTCGGCGCGCGCCATCACGACACGTTCCACCGATCCCCGTGGCGCAGTCATCGCGTTCCAGTATGTCGCCGGCGATGGGTCTTCCCTGTATCGACACTATGGCGGCGCTGTGAACCGATATCGTCGGTGCATGGCCCGCACCCCGCAGGAGATCTTCGACCACCACCTCCACGCACTGATCGCCCGCGACGTCGACGACTTGCTGGTCGACTACACCGACGACTCGGTGCTGATCACCGCGGCCGGCGTCGCAACAGGCCTCGACGGCATCAGGGCGGCGTTCAGCCAGCTCTCGGATGCGCTGGCCGCCGCGGTGTTCGACATCAAGTCGAAGACCTACCACGACGAGATCCTGCTGCTGGAGTGGACGCTGGACTCGCCGGGGTTCCAGGTCGACGGCGTGGACACCTTCGTGTTCGGCGAGGACTCGATCCGGGTGCAGACCATCTCCCAGCTGGTACGCCCCAAGGGCTGAACACCGCATGGATCTGGAACCGGTAGCGCAGTGGATGTCCGACCGGCAGCTCGGCGAAGGCCCGCTGTCCGACGTCACGGAACTGTCCGGCGGCACCCAGAACGTGATGCTGCGTTTCACCCGCTCGGGCCGCAGCTATGTGCTGCGACGCGGGCCGCTGCATCTGCGCCCGCGCAGCAATGACGTGATGCTGCGGGAGACCCGGGTGCTGGCCGCGCTGGCCGACACCGACGTACCCCACCCGGGATTGATCGCGGTCTGCGATGACCCTGCGGTGCTCGGAGACGCGGTGTTCTACCTGATGGAGCCGATCGACGGGTTCAACGCCAGCGGTGAGCTGCCCGAGTTGCATGCCAACGATCCCGCGGTGCGCTACGAGATGGGGCTGTCGATGGCCGACGCGCTGGCCAAGCTCGGTGCGGTCGACCATGTCGCGGTGGGGCTGGCCGACTACGGAAAGCCGGACGGCTTCCTGGAACGCCAAGTGCCGCGGTGGCTTTCCGAGCTGGACTCCTACCGGCAGTTCGAGAACTACCCCGGGCCCGAGCTGCCCGGCCTGGACGAGGTCGCCGGCTGGTTGCAGCGCAACGTGCCGGCGTCGTGGCAGCCCGGCATCCTGCACGGCGACTACCACGCGGCCAACGTGCTGTTCTCCCCCACCGGGCCGCAGGTCGCGGCGATCGTGGACTGGGAGATGTCGACCATCGGGGATCCGCTGCTGGACCTGGGCTGGCTGCTGGCCACCTGGCGCCAGGACGACGGGTCCAGCGTGTTCAGCCACACCCTGACCGGGATGGACGGCCTGGCCTCCACCGATGATCTGGTGCAGCGGTACGCCAACGGCAGCTCCCGCGACCTGTCGCACATCGGCTGGTATGAGGTGATGGCCAGCTTCAAGCTGGCCATCGTGATCGAGGGAACACTGGCGCGGGCGTCGGCGGGCATGGCCCAGCAGGACGTCGGTGACCAACTGCACGAGGCCGCGGTGTGGCTGTTCGAGCGGGCGCAGACCCTGATAGCGAGCAAGACATGACCGGTCACCTCGACGAGATCGACCGGATCGTCGCGGCCGACACCTTCCGACTGGTCGACATCTTCAAGGATCTGCACCGCAACCCCGAGTTGGGCTTCGAAGAGGTGCGCACCGCGCGGATCGTCGCGCAGGCGCTGGGCAACCTCGGATTCACGGTGACCACCGGCATCGGCCGCACCGGTGTGGTGGCCGTGTTGGCCAACGGCCCGGGCCCGGTGGTGATGTATCGCGCGGACATGGACGCGCTGCGGGTGCCGGAGGCCACTGGCCTCGACTACGCCAGCAGCGACCCCTCGCTGGGGCACATGTGCGGCCACGACGCGCATGTGACCTGGATGCTGGGGATGGCCAAGGTGCTCGCCGAGACCACCGACTCCTGGTCGGGAACCGCGGTGCTGATCGGTCAGCCGGCCGAAGAGCTGATCGCCGGTGCCCGGGCCATGGTCGACGACGGCCTCTATGACGTGGCCCCGCCCCCGGACTCCTTCATCGCCATGCACACCGTGCCGGTCCCGGTGGGCATGGTGGCCGCCGCGGGCGGTGAGCGGATGGCCGGCACCGACCAGCTCGAGATCGTGTTCCACGGCGTCGGCGGACACGGGTCGCTGCCGCAACTGGCCAAGGACCCAGTGCTGATGGCCGCCCAGGCCGTCGTGCAGTTCCAGGGCATCATCAGCCGCAGCATCGCCCCGAGCGAGGGCGCCGTGCTCACCGTGGGCTCGGTACAGGCCGGCACCACCTATAACGTCATCCCGGACCAGGCCCGGCTGTTGGCCAACCTGCGCTGGTACAACCCGGAGGTCCGCGAGCAACTGCTCGCCGGGATCCGAGCGATCAGCGAGGGCATCGCCCACAGCTTCGGCTTGCCCGATGCGCTGATGCCCGTCATCACCATGGGCGGCGGTTCCACCCCGCTGGTCAACGACGCGGATCTGACCGGGCGGCTGGCCGCCACCCTGCGCGATGCGCTCGGGGAGCACAACGTCATCACCGAGCTGCCCGCGGTCTCGGCATCCGAAGACTGCCACCTGCTCAAGGGGCCGCACCGCGACGTGCCGCTGGCCTATTTGATGGTGGGTGTCGCCGATCCGCAGGTGTACGCCGAGGCAGCCGCCCGCGGTCAGCTGTTCCCCTACACCCCGCACTCGCCCGACTACGTCGTCGACCTCGCCGCGATCCCGTTGGGCGCCCGGATCGCAAGCCGAGCGATGCTCGAGCTACTGGCGACCAGTTAGGTTACGAGACTGTTTCCATACTTCCGTTATGATCAAATGGTTGTGCAGTCTACGAATCCGAGCTAAGGTTTATTGCTGTGGACGATCGTCACAAAGACCCAACCGTGGTGCTGCCCTACCTTGTCGGCAGGCCGCTTGGAGCGACCGAGGTCTACGAGGCATTCGGTTATCGCAAGTCGGCCTATTACAAGGCGGCGCATGAGGGCCGGCTTATCAGTGCCGACAATCTGATCCGGGTTGCCAGGTACTTCGGGTTGAACCCCGTTGACCTGCAGGTCCGGTTCGGATTGATCGAGCATGATGCCGTCACCGAATATCTGGAATCGTCGTCGCGGCCGCTGCGCCTCGGTGATCTCAAAGCGGATCTGGACAAACCGCCGGTCTAAGCGGACTCACGGGAAGTACCGTCGACGCATGACGTCGGCCTTCATCGGTGCCACCGTGCTGGTGGCGCTCTACAGCCTGTGGGTGCGCCGCGAAACCTGGTGGTCGCGCTGGGAGATCGGCATCACGCTGGCGATCGCGCTGGAGGTCTGCGCATTGGTGCTGATGTCACCGTGGGCGTCCGCAGTGCTGGGGCCTACGATGCACAGCGTCACCCGGATATGGAACGTCCAGCAGTTGGTCGGTCACATCTGCTTCATCGTGGCGATCGCGGCCAACATCTATCACGTCCTGCCCCGGCTGGCGGATTTCGGCCGGGTCCGGCCGCTGTTCCGCCGACACGTGCAATGGCCCGTGCGGCTCGGTCTGGTGGCGTTGGTGGCGGTTTTCATCACCGCCGACGCCGATTACCGCCCGGACGGTCTGTCGACCGGCAACGACACCGGCGCCTGGGCCGAGATCTACTGGCTGCTGTTCTGCGGAATGCTGATCTACCTCTCCGGCTACGCGACACGGCTGCTGCTGCTGGTGCGATCCGATCCCCGGGCCCGGGAGACCGTGGAGCTCTACACCACCTCGGCGGCGTTTGCGCTGGCCGGCCTGGTGGCACAGTTGAGCACCACCTGGACCAACGCCGATGCCAGCCAACTGGTCTGGCCGTGCGCATGCATCTCCGTGGTCATCTTCGCCTACGGCTCTGCCCGCTCGTGGCAGGCGAAGGCGGCGTGGTTCGCCGCCCGCACTCGACCGGTCAAGGAGCCCAACCCGCCGCCAGCGCTTTCGTGAGAGCGTGTGATGACGTCGGGATTCATCGCCGCCACGTTGGCGCTCATCGCTTACAGCTCTTGGATACGCCGCGATACCTGGTGGTCGCGGTGGGAGGTTGCCGCCTCGCTCGCGCTGGTGCTGGAAGGTGCTGCACTGCTGTTGATGTCGCCGTGGGGCGCCCCCGTGTTCGGACCGCTGCTGTACCGCGTTCTGGGGGCGTGGAACGTCCAGCAGATGCTCGGCCACTTCTGCTTGATCGTGGCCGTCAGTGCGAACGTGTATCACATGCTGGTACGACTCGCCGATCCCGATCAGGTGCGCTCGATCATGCGCCGCCACCTGATGCCGCCGGTACTGCTCGGCATCGGGTTGATGGCGCCTTCATACCTACTGGCCGACCAGGAGTACCACCCGGACATGTTCGCCGCCGCAAGCCGTGATCCCTGGCTGACCGTCTACAAACTGGTGGGCTGCGCCCTGGTGATCTACCTCAGTGGCTACGTCAGCCGGCTGATGCTGTTGCTGCGGAAGGATCCGCGGGCCAAGTCCACCATCGACCTCTACCTGGTGTCGATGACCTTCGCCACCGCGGCCTGTCTGATCGTGGTCGGTGCGGCATGGGGCGGCCGTGCCGATGCCGGTCCGGCGATCTGGGCCTGCATCTGCTTGTCGGTGGGAACCTTCGCGTTCGGGTCGGCGCGGTCGTGGCAGGCCAAAAGCGCATGGTTCACCTCGGGGGGCGGCACAGCGATCGGCGCGCAATGACGTCGGTGTTCATCGCCGCCACACTGGCGGTGATCCTGTACAGCCTGTGGGTTCGACGCGACACCTGGTGGTCTCGGTGGGAGGCCGCCGCCACCTTCGCCATCGCGACGGAGGGGTGCGCACTGGTGTTGCTGTCGCCGTGGGCCGGCACCGAACTAGGGCCGCGGCTGTACCACTGGCTGGGGTTGTGGAACGTCCAGCACCTGCTCGGCAGCCTTGTCCTGATCGTGGCGGTGATCGCGAACATTTACCACATGATGGTGCGACTCGCCGATCCCGACCAGGTGCGACCGCTCATGCGCAAACACCTGCAGCTGCCGCTGGGGCTGGGTGTCGCGGTGCTGCTGGTCACCTTCGTCAAGCTCGAGCGGGGCCACGAGCCCGACATGTTCGCCAACCTGACCGGCAACGGCTGGTGGCTGACCGCCTACGAGGTGGCCGCGTGCTGGATCGTGCTCTACTTGAGCGGCTACGTCGGCCGGCTGATGCTGGCGCTACGGCACGATCCCCGCGCGAGGACCACGGTCAACCTGTACCTGGCATCGATGTCGTTCACGGTGCTGGCATGCCTGGTCGCGATCGTCTCGATCTGGGCCGGCGGCTATGCCGGGCCGGCGATCTGGGGCTGCATCTGCCTGTCGGTGATGATCTTCGCCTACGGGCTGGCGCGATCCTGGCAGGCCAAGACCGCCTGGTTCTCGCCGGGCGCCTCCGCAGCAGGGTGATCGGGTGGTGCTCGCTTGGTTGAGTCTGCGCTCAGGGCGGCGGCTACCCGCACTTTCTCGCCGTAGCCGCAGTGCCAACGGTAGAAAATGAGTGCGCCCGAAGGGATTCGAACCCCCAACCTTCTGATCCGTAGTCAGATGCTCTATCCGTTGAGCTACGGGCGCCTGTCTTCAATTGTCGGTCGAGCAAGCCCGGCCGTGGCGGAGGCGAGAGGATTTGAACCTCCGGTCCCCCGTTAAGGGGACAACTCATTAGCAGTGAGTCCCATTCGGCCGCTCTGGCACGCCTCCTCGAACTTGTCGAGGGTACCGGATCGATGCCCGAGCTTCGAAACCGCGGTTCATACCGCCCACATATGCTGTGGTCCGTGACCGTCCGCCTGCGCCCCGAGATCGCCGCACTGCCGGCATACGTCGAGGGCAAGACGGTACCGGGATCGATCAAGCTGGCCAGCAACGAGACGGTGCTGGAGCCGCTGCCCAGCGTGGTCAAGGCCGTCGAGGCCGCGCTGGCCGGCATCAACCGCTACCCGGACAACGGCTACGCGACGCTGCGGGCCCGGCTGGCCAGCCATGTCGGGTTCGCCCCCGAGCAGGTGGCGGCCGGCTGCGGGTCGGTGAGCCTGTGCCAGCAACTCATCCAGATCAGCTGCGGCGCCGGTGACGAGGTGATGTTCGGCTGGCGCAGCTTCGAGATCTACCCGCTGCAGGTGCGCACCGCCGGTGCCGTGCCGGTGCAGGTGCCGCTGCGTGATCACGCCTACGACCTGGACGCGATGCTGGCCGCCGTCACCGAGCGCACCCGGCTGATCTTCATCTGCAACCCGAACAACCCCACCTCCACCGTGGTCGACCCCGACGCGCTGGAGCGGTTCGTGGCCGCGGTGCCGCCGCACGTCCTGGTCGCCATCGACGAGGCGTACGTGGAGTACATCCGCGAGCCCATGACCCCCGACAGTCTGGGGTTGGCGCGCCGCTACCCGAATGTGGTTGTGCTGCGAACCTTTTCCAAAGCCTACGGGCTGGCGGGCCTGCGGCTGGGCTACGCGGTCGGCGATCCGGAGATCATCACCGCACTGGGCAAGGTCTATGTGCCGTTCACCGTGTCCAGCGTGGCGCAGGTCGCCGGGATCGCGTCGATGGACGCCGGTGACGAACTGCTGGCCCGTACCGACGCGGTGGTCGCCGAGCGGGCCCGAGTCGCCGCGGCGCTGCGTGACGCCGGGTTCGAGCTGCCGGATTCGCAGGCCAACTTCGTGTGGCTGCCGCTGGCGGCGCGCACCGCGGACTTCGTGGCCGCCGCCGCGGACGCCCGCATCGTGGTACGCCCCTACGGGCAGGACGGGGTCCGGGTGACCATCGGCGCGCCGGAGGAGAACGACGCGCTGTTACGGTTCGCTCAGGACTGGATCTGACGAGGAGTTCTATGCACGCCACCGCAACCGCCACCGTCGCCGCGCCCGCATCCCGGGTGTGGGAGGTGCTCTCCGACTACGAGGGCATGTCCTCCTGGGCTCCCGGTCTGAAGATCACCGTGGTCCGGCCCGGGGCCCCCGAGCCCAACGGAGTCGGCGCCCAGCGGCGCATCCAGGCGGTGCCCGGGATGGCGCCCCTGGTGGAGGAGATCACCGTGTTCGATCCCGACCACCGGCTGAGCTACCGGGGTGTGTCGGGCATCCCGTTCCGCAACTACGTCGGCGACGTGGTGCTGGCGCCGGCGGGTTCGGGCACCCAGATCAGCTACACCGTCAGCGCCGATAACCGGCTGCCCGGGGTGGCCTCGGTGTTGGCCAACGTTTTGCTGTTCGGTCTCAAGCGGGCCGTGAAAAAGGCCGGATGAGGAGTTAGACGATGAATGACGACCTGGCCCGGAAGACGTTCACCGCGTTCAAGGAGCGCACCGACACCATCGCGGATGCCGAGCTGGATGAGTTCTGGGCGGCACTGCCCCCGGCCACCCTCGATCAGCTGATCGGCGAGTGGCGCGGCGGCGAGTTCGTCACCGGCCACAAGATGAACGGGTTGCTGGAGAAGGCCCGCTGGTTCGGCAAGACGTTCAACTCGATCACCGACGTGCAGCCGCTGGTCTGCCTGGATGAGGACGGCAACAAGTTCTCCAACACCAAGCTCGGCAAGGGCGAGGCAAGCCTGTGGGCCGAGGAGTTCCGCGGCGAGGTGGTGGCCACCATGGTCTATGACGGCCAGCCCACCCACGACCACTTCAAGCGCGTCGACGACGACACCGTGTTCGGCATCATGAACGGCAAGGGCGTGCTCGATGACGGCCGCTACTTCTACTTCTACCTCGAGCGGGTCTAAGGCCACGATTGGTCGCCCCGGCGGGCGGGAACCCTCCGAGGCATGTCTACCTACCGAGTACTGAACCCGCACGGCGAGGTCGTGGGCACCAAGGACATCGCCAGCGCCGACGACGCGCACGCCTGGTTCGTCGACGTCAAGGCCGACAACACCGAACTGGGGTGGCGGATGGAGGTCGACCTCGACGGCCAGTGGCGGTTCTTCGACAGCACCGAAGGCGACCGCCCGTAAGCACCGCCTGCGCCGAGCAGGCCGTCAGCGGTGTAGCGCCAGTTCGCGATCGTCTTTCGCCGCGGTCTGGGGTTCGCTGCGGCGGCTGAGCAAAGACGCCACGACGGTGAGCGCGAGCACGCCGACAATCACCAGCAGCGACATTCCGGTACCGATCTCGGCGACGCCGACGCCATCTTGGTGCAGGGCGTGCAGTATCAGCTTCACGCCGATGAACCCGAGGATCGCCGAGAGTCCGTAGGACAGGTAGACGAGCCGATCGAGCAGGCCGTCGATGAGGAAATAAAGCTGCCGCAGGCCCAGCAGGGAAAACGCCGTCGCGGTGAACACGATGTAGGTGTTCTGCGTGAGTCCGAAGATCGCCGGGATCGAGTCCACGGCGAAGAGCACGTCGGTACCGGCGATGGCGATCATCACCAACAGCATCGGGGTCATCGCCCGCCGGCCGCCCACCGTCGTGACCAGCTTGTCGCCGTCGTAGTGCTCGCTGGTGTGAATCATTTTCTTCGCCAGCCGGATGACACCGTCATGGGCACGGTGGGGCTCGCCGCCGCGGGCCGTCCTGAACATATTGCGGGCCGTCAGCAACAGCGCGAAGCCGAAGAAGTAGAAGACCCAGGCGAAGGTGTCGATCAGCGCGGCGCCGAGAAAGATGAAGCCGGTCCGGGCGGCCAGCGCGAAGGCGATCCCGAACAGCAGCACCTTCTGCTGGTACTCGCGGGGCACCCGGAAGCTCGTCATGATGATCAAGAAGACGAACAGGTTGTCGACCGACAGCGCCTTCTCGGTCACGTAGCCGGCGAAGTACTCCGAACCCGCGTCCACTCCGCCGAAGATCAGCATGCCGAACCCGAACAGCACCGCCACGCCGACGTAGCCGGCGGACCAGCCGGCGGCTTCTCTGAGCGTCGGGATATGGGCCCGGCGGACGTGGAACACGTAGTCGAACGTGAGCAATCCGGCGAGGCCGACGATCGTCAGCCCCCATACCCAACCGGGAATGTCCATGTGTCAGCCACCCTAGGCGGCCTGGGCGAAGTCGGGTGGGCGTGCAGGTTGCGGGGTTATGACCGCCCGGTGAACGCGATCAGCCGCTGCAGGGCCGGTGCGGTGCCGGCGACCTCGACGGGCTGGTCGAATCCAGCCCTGACCCGGCCCTCCGGCGTGATGATCGCCTGCGCCAGGCCCAGCACGTACTCGGCCAGCGGCTCGGCCACCTGCACCGTGCGGCCGATCGCCGTCGCGTAGTCCCACGCGTGCACCAGGAATTCGACCGCCAGAATGCCTGCCACCATCGTCGCCGGCAGCTGGTTGGGGCCGATCGCGACGGTGCCGTCCAGGCCACGGCCATGCCAGGCGTCCAGGGCGGGCCGGGCCGCGGCGATGACCTGCCGTTCGGGCGACTCGGTGGCGTCGCGGTCCGGAAACTCCGCGCCCGCCGCGGCCCCGAGCATCGAAATGGAGCCCAGCAGGTGCTCGGTCAACTGCGCGACGTCGAATTCCGAACACGGCGTCTGGTTGGACAATTCGTCGCTGCTGATGTGGTGCAGCACCTGCACCAGCACCGCAAGGGCGCCTTCAGCGCCGGCCAGCTCATCGGTAGGCGGCGCGTCGGGACCGGGTCGCAGATCGGAAGGCATGCGGCCAGGTTACGGTCTGGGTATGACCGAGTCGTATGAATCCGTCACCTTCGAGATCAAGGACCATGTCGCCCAGGTCACGCTGATCGGGCCGGGCAAGGGCAACGCGATGGGTCCGGCGTTCTGGTCGGAGCTGCCGGTGGTGTTCAGCCGGCTGGACGAGGACCGCGACGTGCGGGCGATCGTGTTGACCGGGTCGGGCAAGAACTTCAGCTACGGGCTGGATCTGGCCGCGATGGGCGGCACCATGACCCCGATGCTGGCCGAGGGGGCGCTGGCCCGGCCGCGGGCGGATTTCCACCGTGAACTGCAGCGCATGCAGGGCGCGATCACCGCGGTCGCCGACTGCCGCACTCCGACGATCGCCGCGGTGCAGGGCTGGTGCATCGGCGGTGGAGTCGACCTGATCTCGGCGGTCGACGTCCGCTACGCGTCGGCCGACGCCAAGTTCAGCGTGCGCGAGGTCAAGCTGGCGATCGTCGCCGACGTCGGGAGCCTGGCCCGGCTGCCGCTGATCCTGTCCGACGGGCACCTGCGGGAGCTGGCGCTGACCGGCAAGGACATCGACGCGGCCCGGGCGGAGAAGATCGGCCTGGTCAACGACGTCTATGCGGATGCCGAGGCGTGCCTGGCCGCCGCGCATGCCACCGCGGCCGAGATCGCCGCCAACCCGCCGCTGACGGTGGCCGGTGTCAAAGACGTGCTCGACGAGCAGCGCACCGACCGGGTGGCCGCCAGCCTGCGTTACGTGGCGGCGTGGAACTCGGCGTTCTTGGCGTCCAAGGACCTGATGGAGGGCATCGGCGCCATTATGGGCAAACGCAAGCCCGAGTTCACCGGCGAGTGATGGCCTGGCTGCTGCTGTTCGGAGCGATCGGATTCGAGGTCGCCGGGACGCTGTCGTTGCGGGCTTCGGAGGGGTTCAGCCGGCTCGGGTGGGCCGTTCCGGTGGCGGTCGGCTACCTGCTGTCGTTTGCGCTGCTGGCCATGGTGTTGAAGCGGGGCATCCCGGTCGGCGTGGCCTACGGAGTCTGGTCGGGTGTCGGGGTGGCGGCCACGGCGGTCCTGGCTCGGTTTCTGTTCGATGACCCGTTCACCGCGGTGATGGCCGGCGGGGTGGTGCTGATCGGGGCCGGGGTGTTCCTGCTGGAATACGGGGCGCACGCATGACCTCCGAGCTGACCCACCGCCAGCCCGCGCTGGCCGAGATCGTCGCCACGCTCGACGTCGAGCGCATCGACGACGAGCACTTCCTGGCCACCCAACTCGACAATCCCCAGCATCACATCGTCGGCGGGCACATCGCCGGCCAGGCGCTGATGGCGGCGGCCCGCACCGCCCCGGGACGTGTGCCGCACAGCATGCACGCCTACTACGTGCGGGCAGGGGACGCCCGCCGCCCGGTCGACCTGCACGTGGAGGTGGCCCGCGACGGAGGCACGCTGTCGACCCGCCAGGTGACCGCCCGCCAGGACGGCCAGATCCTGCTGGAGGTGCTGTCCTCGTTCAGCGCCGACGTCGACGCGCCCTCGTATCAGCAGTCGATGCCGGACGTTCCCGATCCGGAGTCGCTGGCGCCGTCGCAGCAACAGCTGTCCGACTACGCCGGCGAGCTGGGCGGCTACTGGGTCCAGCCGCACCCTTTCGACCAGCGCTACATCGACCCACCGCCGCGGCTGGCCCTGGAACTTCCCGAGCCGTCACCGCGAATCCGGTTGTGGTGGAAGCCTTCCGAGCCGGTTTCGGCCGACCCAGCACTGCACAGCGCACTGCTGACCTACTTGTCGGGCACCAAGATGGTCGAGACGGCGGTGACGATGCGGCGGGCCACGGTAGCCAGCGCGTTCAACGCGCTGATCGATCACGCACTGTGGTTTCAGCGGCCCGTGGAGCTGTCCGATTGGGTGCTGTCCGACCAGTTCTCCCCCAGCGGCGTCGCCGGACGCGGGCTGGCAACCTCGACCATGTACAACCGGGCGGGACAGCTGGTCTGCGTTGCGACGCAGGAGCTGTACTTCGGCCGGGGCAAGGAGCAGCGGCGGTGACTTCTGAGACTTCCGGCACCTCCGGCACTCCAGGGACGCCCCGGATTCCGGCGATGACCACCCCCGACGGCCGGATCCGGATGCCGGCCGACCTCGAGGCGGTCACGGTGATCGGCGACGAGGACCACTCCGGTATCGACCGCGCGGCGGTGGAACGGATCTGGCAGGCGGCGCGGCACTGGTACGCGGCCGGTATGCACCCGGCGATCCAGCTGTGCCTGCGTCACAACGGCCGGGTGGTGCTCAATCGGGCGATCGGACACGCATGGGGCAACGCCCCCACCGACGCCGCGGACGCCGACAAGGTGCCGGTGGGGATCGACACCCCGTTCTGCGCGTATTCGGCGGCCAAGGCGATCACGTCGACCGTGGTGCACATGCTCGTGGAGCGGGGCGGCTTTTCGCTCGACGATCGGGTTGCCGACTATCTGCCCGGCTACGGCCGGCATGGCAAGGGCCGCACCACGATCCGCCAAGTACTGACGCACAGCGCCGGGGTGCCGTTTGCGACCGGCCCGCGGCCGGATGTGCATCGCGTCGACGACAGCGAGTACACCCGCGAGCAACTGGCTGGGCTGCGGGCCATCTACCCGCCGGGATGGGCGCACATGTATCACGCGCTGACCTGGGGTCCGCTGATGCGCGAGATCGTCTCGGCGGCCACCGGGCGGCACATCCGCGACATCCTGGCCGAGGAGATCCTCGACCCGCTGGGATTCCGGTGGACGAATTTCGGTGTGACGCAAGAGGATGTTCCGTTGGTGGCGCCGAGTCACGCCACCGGTCGCCCGCTTCCCGGACCGGTGGCCGCGGTGTTTCGCCGGGCCATCGGCGGCACCATGCACGAGATCATCCCGTTCACCAACACCCCGCTGTATCTGACCAGCGTCATCCCGTCGTCCAACACCATCTCGACGGCCTTCGAACTGTCCCGGTTCGCCGAGATCTGGCGCCGGGGCGGGGAACTCGACGGGGTGCGGGTGGTCTCGCCGGCGACCATGGCCGCGGCGACGGCTCAGTGCCGCCGGCTGCGGCCCGATGTGGCGACCGGGCTGGTGCCGTTGCGCTGGGGAACCGGCTACATGCTCGGCTCGGAGCGGTTCGGCCCGTTCGGCCGGGGGGCGCCGTCGGCGTTCGGGCATCTGGGTCTGGTCAACGTGGCGATCTGGGCGGACCCGGCCCGCGGCCTGGCCGCCGGGCTGATCTCCAGCGGCAAGCCCGGCCGCGATCCGGAGGCCAAGCGCTACGGGGCACTGATGGACCGGATCGCTGCGGAGATCCCCCAGACGTAACAGCAGCCCGGGGCGTCACACCCGCCTCCGCGCTCCACCATGTGGTGCGTTGCCCGCCTACGAGCGACAAGTCGTGTTATGTCAACTCGAGCGGGGCGCGTCCGTTGCATGCTTGGCGAAATGCTCGGTGAGCAGTTCGGTCAGCTCGGTCGGCGCCTCGTCTGGAATCCAGTGGCTGACCCCTTCGAGCGTCCGCAATTCCCACGGGCCCGTGACGAATCGTCGGGACAGTTCATGGCCCCTCCTGCCGACGGCGGTATCGCCGTCACTCCACACCTGCAGGGTGGGAACCGGGATCCTTCGCCGCAGCACGGCCGGGCGGATAAACGGCATGCCACGGTACCAGTTCAGCGCGGCCTTGGCGCCGCCGAGCCGATGAAGCTGATCCAGATCCCTGGTGGCGTTCGCCGGAGTCTGACCCGAGCTCAACAGGCCGCGATAGGCCACGCCGGTGTTGTTGCGCACCAACAGTTCTGGGATCACAGGGAGCTGGAAGGCCAGCATGTACCAGGACTTGAGCGCCTGGGAGCTGGTCGCCATCGCCATCACGAACGCCAGCGGATGCGGCACCGAGACCGCGGTCAGCGTCCGCACCAGATCGGGGCGCGCAGCCGCCACACCCCAGGCGACTGCAGCCCCCCAGTCGTGCCCGACCAGGTGCACCGGACCCGCGCCGGCGGCGTCGATCAAGGCGACGGCGTCGGCGACCAACTCCGAGAGCCGGTAGTCGCGGCGCCGCGATGGCAGGGCACCGGGTGAATAGCCGCGCTGATCCGGCGCCAACGTGCGAAACCCTTGACTGTTCAGCAATTCGGCCACCGGCACCCACGACGTCGAGGTCTGCGGGAAGCCGTGCAGCAACACGACCGGAACCCCATCCTGCGGACCGGCATCGGTAACGTCGAACACCAGTCCGTTCCGCTCAAAGGTGCTCAGCCTGGGCATGTCGCCATCCTTTCGGTCCTGGCTCGCAATCCTAGTTACGGCGTGGCATTTGCCGTGCTTCCTATAGTTGATCGATGGAGCTGCGGCACCTCAAATACCTGCTGGCGGTGGCCGACCATCAGAATTTCACCCGGGCCGCCGAGGCACTGCACGTCTCCCAGCCGACGCTGTCCCAGCAGATCAAACAACTCGAGCACTCTTTGGGCGTGGAGTTGTTCGACCGATCGGGGCGCACCGTCCGGCTCACCGACGCCGGAGCGGCCTACGTGCACCATGCCCGGCTGGCCATGCGGGACCTGCAGGCCGGCGAACGGGCCGTGCACGACGTCCGGGATCTGTCCCGCGGCCACCTGCGGATCGCGGTCACGCCGACCTTCACCGCGTATCTGGTCGGCGTGCTCGTCCACAATTTCCGGGTGGCCCACCCCGGCATCAGGGTGACGGTTCTGGAGACCAACCAGGATCAGATCGAGGCCGATCTGCTGGCGGATCGGCTCGACCTCGGAATCGGCTTCGACGGCCAGCACGCTGCCGGGATCGAGGCCCGCACGCTGTTCACCGAGACGCTGTGCCTGGTGGTTGGCACGGATCATCCGTTGGGGACTGCGACCGCGGCGGTACCGATCTCGGCGCTGGCCGACGAGCCGCTCGGCCTGCTCAGTTCGGACTTCGCCACCCGCAAGCACATCGACGGGTATTTCGCCGAATGCCAAGTGCAGCAGCACATCGCGATCGAATCGAACTCGATCAGCGCGTTGCTGGAGCTGGTGCGCCGCAATGTCGTGGCTACCGTGTTGCCCGATGCGATCGCCCGCGAACGCACTGATCTGCACCCAGTGCCGCTGCAGCCACCGCTGCCGGCGCGCACCGTGCAACTGCTGCAGCGGGCCGGTGTCTACCGGTCCGCGGCGGCTCGGGCGTTCACCGAGACGCTCGACACCGTGGTGGCCGCGCGGCAGGAGTCGACCGGCAGGTATTGGTCGAACCAATAGCTCGGCGTGGGTTTGCGTATTGGACAGCACGCTCGCCGCCTCCCATGCTGAATGTCGGCTGAGTAAACGATTCTCAAACAGCCGGAAAACTTCTTCAGTACGAGAAAGGCAGGGTCACCACTTGATGACGAGCGCCCTGTACGACGACACGACCAGCGCGCCGGGGTTGTCGCAACTCGAGCCGCTATTGGAGATCGAACGCCACCACCGAGTGGCGGTGATCAACGCACCGGCCGACTCCGCGCTGCGGCTGCTGCCGAACAGTCGGGCGAATCCCGGCCACGCCGACGCGGTGATCGCGTTCGCGACCCGGCGGGTGGAACTGGCGTTTCTGCGTGCCGCCTACAACGCGGCCGGCTCCGGCCGCACCGCGTGGCTGGTCTACTGCGAACCCGGACAGCCGGGCACCGATCTGCGCTGGGAGTGGCTTCTCGCGGCGCTGCGCCAGTACGGCGTCCAAGCGGTACGACACGTCCGGATAGACCCGGGCTGGTCGGCGGTCCTGCTGCAGCGGCGGCGCAGCGGTGAAGCGGAGCCCGGCCTGGTGGGCTGAGCGAAGCACCGCCGGCCAGCCCGCTGTCCGTCAGTTTCGGTTCAACCCGAAACGGGTCACCAACGCTGCCTTGTAGTGGGCCTCGGCCTCGTTGATCTCCGAGACCGGGGTGCCGGGTCCGAACACACGCAGCAGGCTGAACACGAAGTTGCGCGCATGCTCGGTCTTCGCGCCGCCGGCGCCGATACTGGCTGCAGCCAGTTCGCGTAGCGCGCGGTTGCCACCGACGGTCCGATCCCGACGCCCCACACAGTCCGGTTCTGCGCCTCCACATACTTCGGGGCTTTGGTCTCCTCGCCGGCACCGACCCGCGGCGGTGGTGATCAGATGGGCTCCATTCCCAAGGATTGTCGCCGTGCCTGCACTTTCTCCGTGAGCCGATCCAGGAACTCATCGAAAGTGCACACCCCGGGGTCAAGCGTGCGATAGGCATTGGCGGCCGCCTGGCGGAACTCACGCGGGGCAACGAGGCCCGCAAAGTCCGCGACGAACACACTCGGCAACTTGTTGTCCAGCTGTTTCATGTGATTTCCCTCAGTGTTGAACGACTACATAGTGCCGCCGTCCCTTCATCGTCGCCGCCGGTGATAACCAAACCCACGCTGCGACACCGAGGAAGCGTTGATTTCTCGCCATCCATTTTGAGCAGATGAAGCGGCCGAAGCGCCCGCGACACTACATTGGCGCAGGTCAGCCTTGGTGCCCGTGATATTCGCACCGAGAGCGCTTATGTTCCGGTGAAAGACCAATCAAGGCAGCCATTCACGCGGCCTATCAACCTCCAACAGCGAAATAGGCTATTTACGCGCGCCCCTTGTGGTATACACATGACCATGAAACGGTTCGTGTTGATCCTGGGCGCAGCAATCGTCGCAATCGGGATCGCAGCGGGCACATTCCCACTTCACGCGACGGCCGCGGGAGCTAGCAGCTACTGCGGCAATGGGTTCGCCAAGAAGCCAAACGAGATTCGCCAAGACCACTCGCGCACGATCTATCAAAATGAAGCCCTAGTGGACGCTTGCTACGAGAAGGCTAGAACCTGGGAGTTCGTCGGTTACGCGGTCGCCGGCCTCGGCGCGGCAGTGCTGATCGGTGGCGCGTTCATCAAATCGCACGAATGATCGCAGTCGCCAGGTAACCGCTCGGACACCAGGTACCAAAACTGAGCACGGTCAAGACACACAGCACCACCGTGTCGCCGGAGCCGACACCGCCGCGGTCCTGGCCCGGTAGTTCGCCGCCTTGGCCGGCACCGACGCCGCGGCAGAACCCACGCCCAGCAGCGCCTGGGTCAGGCTGCGGGTGGTGTGGGCGGGTTGGCGAGTGGGGGTAGGTGACAGAGCACAAGGTCATGGGCGTCGATAGGCCGGTAGGCAGATTCCTACCCAGAGTCCAGTAGCGGCTGCCCGATGCACATTTCGGATTAGCGCCAGTCAACAGCCCACACTATGGCGCGTCTCCGGCGGTTACTTGTCGAGTGCCCGTCGAACCCACTCACCTAACAGGGGATGGAAATGATCGCCGTGAGTCGACCAGTAATTACGAATGACCGGAGAACGTAACTCATGGCACAACATATTTTGCCAGTGCTGGGCAACATCCTGCGGGATTACTGCATACCGATCCGTCTGGATAGCAGCGTTTTCGTACCAGTTGAAAAGTATTCCTAGCAGCCAATTGACTTCTTGGGCATATGATCCCGCCAGCCCTCGATCGGCGATGCCGCTAGAACCTGCATAGTAGCACCAGAATTTCCGCAAACATCGAGCCCTAGCCTTTTTCGGAACAGCCCTTTCACCGGACAGCGAACTCTTGTAGATATACCAGTAGAGTTCGGGATGCTCCATTAGGAGATTTTGATACTCGTTAAATTGCTGGACTAAATTCTGATATGTTGAACTACCTAGACTTTGTTTCAAACCACGCATCTGCGCCATGAGCGCGCGAACAGCCACGCCAGCCGCGATAATGGTGGCGAATGCAGTGACCGCTGTCCAATTCACGGGAGTCAGCACATCTATAACAGTCTCTAGAAATGTTTCGACAGTTTCTTGCAAAAGCACCCGCCCTTCACTAACTACGTACGTTGCAGCAAGCCTGTCGTGATCCTTGCAGGTTTGACTAGCTGCGCCCTGCGTGGGTGCCGACGGGCGGTAACTACGATCGGCCACCTCCCCCGAGTGGGGCGATCGCTCATGCCGCTACGCCAGGTTCATCGAGGTACCGCTGCGCGTCGCCGCAAGATCGGCACTCAAGTGGTTCAGGCCCTCTCAGTACGGAATCCGGACCGCCGCCTGCTGGCATATAGCGAAGGCGCGGACGAATTCTGGGCGTCGCTCGGTTGGGACCGATTCGATCACCCGGACGGGCGTCACCGCGCCTTGTTCATCCAGCCGGAGCGGCATCTGTCCAAAATATGCCCTGCTCGCCACTAACGCGCGGCACGAAGGAGCTCTACAGATGACTGGTTTCATCTGCGGGCCGCAGCTGGCTGACCCTACTCACAGGCAATGCGACCGATGCAGAACCGCGTGCCGACTATGTCTTCAGCGCAGCAGACGACGAACGCCGTGTCGAGCTGGCAGTGATTCCTGTCGTGCTCCTCGGCGACGAAGCCGATACTGGCTGACGACACACGACCCACCTCCCCGAGGCCCCGCGGCACAGGGCGAACCTGCACCGCGAGGCTTCGACGATCGGCTGCTTCTGTCAGCCGCACACCAGCCGGTGGATCCGCGCGAACGCAGAGCCGAACTGCTCCGGATCATCGAGCCACACGGACTGGTGACAGACGCTGCACCCGGCGAGATTCTCGCCCGAGGTCAGGAAGTCCAAGTCGTAGAGCTCAGCGCCGTCGTGGGTGACTGCATTGTTGGACATTTCTTTTCTCCATCTCTATGGCCCCGGATTGATCGGAGGGTGGGGCGACTGTAGGTCCTCCAAAGCGAGAGGCCGCTCAAATTCACGTCCGCTCCCTGATTCAGGTATGAGAGCTAGCCGCCGACAGGTTCTCTGCCATACGCGCCGCTGACCTCGCGTGCGACCCACCTCAGCTTTGACCGTCCCACCGCCCCTACCCGCCCAGCCACGTTCGCGGCTCCGCGGCTGCATCGGCATCGCTGACTTCGCCGGTCTATCGCAGCAGCCCGCCACCCGCTCCGCTCCGACTGGGAGTAGGCCTCGGCCCACGCCGGAAGCTGCGCCGGTAGCGTCTCCGTTCCTTCCCCGTGCCGGTTAGACGGCATCTGCCCCTCACCGCCCCGCCGCCCGGTTCACCGCGGAGACCACCGCTCGCAGCGATGCCGTGGTGATCGACGGTGCGATCCCGACCCCCAGACGGTCCGGTCGCCGATCTGCGCCTCCACGTATTCCGCGGCGTGGGCCTCCTCGCCGGCGCTCATCGCGTGAGAAGTTCGCCCAGGCGAGCATCCATTCCGTCGTCAACGGACGATAACTGATCGCCGAGCTGCGCGAGATATGGTCCGGTTGGAAGGAGCGGATCAACGCACGATCCGACTCGGCGGCGTGGAAAGTCGCCGATCTTCTGACTCGCCGGCCGGTCGTCAACAGTGCTCTGCTGCGCGACGAACTCGGGTTGCGCACTGATCATCCCGGCCGCTATCTCGATCCACTCGCCGAAGCCGGGATTGTCGTGGAATCCTCCGGGCGCACACGCGACCGGATCTGGCGTGCACCGGAAATCCTCTACGCACTCGACGCCTTCGCCGAGCGGGCCGAACGACGCGGCTGATCTCTACGTGACGCGCATGCCCACACCACCGCCTGGATCGTCAAGCACCAGGAGCCGCTCCCCTCCCCACTCAGCTGTTGACGCCTCCGCAGCCCGGCACAACGTGGTCGTCGGTGAAGCTGTGGAGGTACCAGTCGTCGTCGACGCTGACCAGGCCGACGGTTGCTTCTAGGCAGAGCTGGCATCCCCGGATCGGAGATTGGGGTCGATGACGGCGTTGACTTGCTCGGCGCCGGGGCTCGATTGGGAGGGCTGCAGATCGTACAAACTCAAGGCCGGCCAGATGTCGTTGGACAAACGGTTGATGACCTGTTGCTCGTTCACGCTGGGATCTGCTTTCGCTGGTTCGCTGGGAGAACTGCACGCCAAGGCGGCGACGAAAGGGACGGCGAGCGCCAATGCGAGTCTCATGATGGCCGAGCCGGGACCGGCGCCGACCGGTTACCAGCAGTCGGCGCCGACCCGCGGTGCCTGGCTACCGCCTCAGTCTGATTCACGGCTGCGCGCCGGCACCTCCGGCGCCGCCGATGCCGCGGCCGCCGTTGCCTTGGTCGTCGTCGGCGGGGTCGCTGTGCTGGCCGCCTTCGGTTCCGGCTTCACCTGCATGTTCGCCAGAACTGCCGCCGTCGCCGCCGGCTCCGCCGTCGCCGGGCGTGCCGAGTTCCGTGCCGCTGTTGTCCGGGGGGTACGGGTTGAAACCGCTCCGGTAGACGCCGCCGCCGTTGCCACCGCTGCCACCGTTTCCTCCGGCCCCGCCTGCCGCGGCGTCGCCGCCGTCACCGCCGGTCCCACCGAGTCCGGCGTCAGCTCCGTCGAGGCTCCCCCCACCCTGGCCGCCGGTTCCTCCGTTTCCAGCGTCCCCGCCGGCCGAAGCATCGCCGCCGCGGCCGCCGGTTCCGCCTGCGCCGCCGTCAGCTCCCTGCGAGCCTCCGCCGCCACCGCCCGCGCCGCCGCCGTCTCCGCCTCGTCCGCCCGCGTGGGCGCCGACGCCGCCGTTTCCTCCGGCGCCGCCGTTTCCTCCGGTGCCTCCGACGGCTCCGGGTGTGGTGCCGCCGCCGCCCGAGCCGCCCCAGCCGCCCGTGCCGCCGTCGCCGGGGCGCCCTTCGGCGCCACCCAGCAGTCCGTCGGCCGTTCCGGCGTTGCCGCCGTTGCCGCCGCTGCCTCCGTTGCCTCCGTCTTGACCGTCACCGGCCGGCCACGGCGGGGGTGCAGGGATGGGCGATCCGCCGCTGGTGTTCCCGTTGCCGCTGTGCCCGCTGCCGCCGCTGCCGCCGTTGCCGCCGGCGCCGCTGTCGCCGGCCATCGTTCCGCCGTCGCCGCCGTGGCCGCCGCTTGCGCCGTAGGAGTCGACGTCGGGACCGGCGCCCAGCAGGCCACCGCCCCCACCGATGCCACCACTGCCGCCGTTACCGAAGAGCCCTGCGCTACCACCTGCGCCGCCGGCACCGCCGTCGCCGACAACCACCTGCTGCGGCCATGGCCACGGTTCCAACGGGAAATCCGCGATGCCGGAACCCACCGCGGTGCTTCCGCCAGCGCTGACGGCGTAGGCCACGCCGGCCCCGTTGCCGCCGCCGCCGCCGTGACCGAACAGCCAGCCGCCATCGCCGCCGGCACCACCAGCAGTGGCCGCTACCCACGTAGTCGTGCCTTCAACGTCAACCACCTGCAGGTAGCCGGCACCGCCAGCCCCGCCGTTGCCCATCATCCCGGCTGACCCACCGTCCATGCCGGCGACGCCGTCGCCGCCGTCGCCGAAGAACCAACCTCCGTTCTGCGCGACGGTGCCGCCGATGACGTTGCCGATCTCGTCGGTGATCAGCGTGGAGTCGGCACCGTCGCAGATCAGACCGCAGTGATTGTCGACCGCGAACCACGCGTTGATCGGGTTGAGCCACCACAGGTTGTCGTTGATGTAATCCTCCAGATGGGCGTGCAGGCCGCCCATCCCGTTTGCGCCGACCCAGAAGAGGTCGAAGGTCTCCGCCGCATCAGGGACGGCACCTAGGGCGGCACCAGGATCCACTGCGGCCAGGCTGAACATGTCGAGGAAGTCGTCGAAGTCGGCGTGCGCTGCCGGCGCAGCCGGCGTCAGCAGTCCGAACGCAGTAAACATCCCCGCCGCGCTGGCCGCAGCGGCCGCCTGGCCCATCTTGCGCGCACCCAACCAACGACCCATGCCGTTCCCCCTCATTCGGCCCGAATTAATCTGATCGGAACCTTAGCAAGAAGTGAGCGTAGTATTCGGCCCACTAACCTTGGTGCTCATCGCGGCGGGATTGCCCGGGATTGCCATGGGGCCTAGCACCGAAGATGGACGATCCGTCCGTCACCCTCGACGTCGCCGGTGCTGGCGCGGTGCTGACCAGCCGCAGGCTGCGACACGCTGACCCAGCTGTGGGTCAATTCCCCGGATTGCGGGTCCTGGGTCATTCTGGAGCCTTGGAGCGGCTTTCGAGCCGCTACTTCTGATCCGGAAACATGCCCTGAACTGCGGTGGCGGAGGGATTTGAACCCCCGGACGGTGTTAGCCGTCTCTCGCTTTCAAGGCGAGTGCATTAGGCCGCTCTGCCACGCCACCGCGGGAAATCGTACCCCGGTGCCCCGGCGCGCTCGCTCACACGCACGTGACGGGATAGGCGTGCAGCCGCCCGTCGGCGGTGAGCAGATCCAGACGCTCAGCGATCGCTTGCGCCACCAGCATCCGGTCGAACGGGTCACGGTGGTGCCAAGGCAGCTCGCGTAGCACTTCGGCATGTGCCGCGGTGAACGGCAACTCACCAAACCCCGACTGACGTACCGCCTCGTCAAGTCCGGCAGGCGCCTGCAGCTTGCCGAGCGATGCCTTGATCGCCACTTCCGCGACGACGATCGCGGAGACGAAAAGTTCATTGTCGGGGTCCGCGATCACCGCACGATGGGCAAGCGAGAGGTTCTTGTCGTCGGCCAGCCACCAGAGCAGGACATGGGTATCGAGCAGGCCCCTCACGCGCCGTACCAGTCACGGTCGTCCGCGTCCGAGAACTGATCGAAATCAGCCGATATGGCGACCCGGTCCTTCCAGAGACCGGGCCGGCGCACCGGCCGATCCGGCCGGTAGGGGACCAGCCGCGCGATAGGCCGACCGTGCCTGCTGATCACGATCTCCGCGCCGCCCTCCACCTGGGCCAGCAGCCGGGACAGGCGCGTCTTGGCGTCATAGATGTTGACGGTTTCGGCACTCATGTCAACAGGTTATCTGGTCTGGTCAGACCTGACCAGAAATGTCGGTGCGGTGCTGACCGGCGCAACGTCACTCTGCGGGCTCATCCAAACCGGTTCTCGACGTCGATCAGAAAACCACCAAAGTCCGTATCAGCACTGATCAACACGCGATTTTCGTCTGCAGCCAACGTGAGGACCACTTCGTCGGCCGCACTTGCCAACCCACGATCACGGACATGGACAACGTCGTGGCCGGCCTCGGTGAGAAAACTGGATAGCACCGGCGAAAGATTCTCGTCCGGTAACAGCCTCATGCAGTCGGACGTAGCGGCAGCTCACGCTCCCGCACTGCCTCGGCCGCGTAGCGCAGAGCCTCGGCAACATCTTCTTCCTCAAGATCGGGAAGCTCGGCAAGAATCTCAGGCGGCGTCATCTGATCAGCAACCATCGCGACCACGGTCGCCACCGGGATACGCAAGCCCCGGATACACGGCATGCCCCCCATCACGTCCGGATCGATGGTTACGCGGCTGAATCGCATGCCCATAAGGTTAGACGCTCGCGGCTCGCCATGTCGCCAGGTTTCAGCGGGCTCGTGGCCCCACCCATATGGGTGACCGCTGCTCACCAGCCCGCCGCCCGACGGCTAACGCCGCCGGTCGCCCCTGGTGTTGCAGGTGCGCCGCGATCGCCCTGGATGTCCGGGTCTTGATACGTGAGCTGGATACGGCCGTCGCCGCCGCCGTTGAGCACCCGATGGCCGATCACCGACAGCTGGTGCTCGTCGTTGAGCAGCTGGTTCATCGCCGCGTCGAAGCGCAGCACGGCATCCAAGTAGTGTTGCCATGCTTGACGTTCGGCGAGCTCCAACCCCGGTAAGTCACTCCCCGTCCGCCGACCACCGCGGCGCTGCACGCCGTTATGTTGGGCGATGTAGCTGAGGACTTCTCAGCGTTGCTCGGTGTTATCCGACCGGTAGTAGCGTGTGCGTCATGCGTGCCGTTGTCGCCGAGTCCGCCGAGCAACTGTCCTGGCAGGAAGTCCCCGACGTCGACCCCGCCGCCGGTGAGGTGCTGATCCGGGTCGCCGCGGCGGGTGTGAACCGGGCCGACCTGCTGCAGGCCAAGGGCGTGTATCCGCCTCCGCCGGGCGCCAGCGACACCATCGGACTGGAGGTGTCCGGTGTGATTGCCGCGCTGGGTGATGACGTCGCCGATTGGTCTGTCGGGCAAGACGTTTGTGCGTTGCTTTCCGGCGGCGGCTACGCCGAGTACGTCGCGGTGCCGGCACCACAGGTGCTGCCCGTTCCCGCGGGCGTGGACCTGCTGGACGCTGCCGGCCTGCCGGAGGTGGCCTGCACGGTCTGGTCGAACCTGGTGCAGACCGCGGGTCTATCCGAGGGCCAGCAGCTGCTGGTGCACGGCGGCGCCAGCGGGGTGGGCAGCCACGCCATTCAGGTGGCCCGACAGCTCGGGGCGTGGGTGGCCGTCACCGCCGGCTCGGCGGCCAAGCTGGCGCTCTGCCGTGAGCTGGGCGCCGAGGTCACCATCAACTATCACGACGAGGACTTCGTCGTCCGAATCCGGGAGGCCGGCGGGGCTGATGTGATCCTGGACATCATGGGAGCGGCCTATCTGGACCGCAATATCGACGCGCTGGCCAACGACGGACGGCTGATCATCATCGGGATGCAGGGTGGGGTCAAGGGCGAGCTCAACATCGGCAAGCTGATCGGCAAACGCGCCGGGGTGATCGGCACCGCGCTGCGCGGCCGGCCGGTGGAGGGCCCGCACGGCAAGGGCGCCGTTGTCGCAGCCGTGACCGAGAAGGTCTGGCCGATGCTGGCCGACGGCCGCATCAAGCCGGTGATCGGCGCGCGGTTGCCGATCGAGCAGGCCGCCGAAGCACATCGGTTGCTGGCCTCGGGTGAGGTGGCCGGCAAGATCGTGCTGACGGTCTAGGTGCCCAACGAGGCGGAGCGCCACCCAGCGTGTATGGAATGAGATACATGCTGGCGCGGAACCCGGCCGTTGCGAAACACACCGAAGATGTGCTGGCCGAGCTCGGTCACGAGCTTCGCAGCCGGCGGCTCGCCCTCGGCGTCAGCGCCGTGACCACCTCCGATGCAGTCGGGATATCGCGAGTTACGTTGCACCGCATCGAGGCCGGAGCGCCCGCAGTGACGATCGGCGGCTATCTGAACGTGGCCGCGGCCCTGGGCCTGCGGCTGAGACTCGATGAGTCGCACGGCCCGGGCCGGCAACCGGTGCAGCAAGCAGGGCCTGCGCACGTAACGGCGCAGACGACGGTTCGGGTGGGGGACTTCGCGCAACTACGCGCGATCGCCTGGCAACTACGCCCCGAGACCGAACTCACCGGCATCGAGGCGCTGCAACTGTACGAACGCAATTGGCGCCCATGTGGACCAAGCCGCGATGAGCGACGAAGAACGCGTCTTCGTCCAGCAACTGGCGGACACCCACAGCGCAGGGGTACTTCTTGTTTGAACGCGCACATCATGTTCGGGTTGCCTGCGTCCTCGACGCGCTCGAAGCCGAACTCCTGGCGGCGTCGAATTGTTACTTCGGCGGCGGCACCGCGATCGCGCTGCGCTACGGCGAGTACCGCGAATCGGTGGGCGTCGGTTTTCTTGTCTCCGATAGTTCCGGATACAGCTCCATCCGGGAGAGCGTCCGCCGGCCAGAAGGATTCAACGCGCTGACCAGTCGGCCGATCGCTGTGCTCCGGCCGGTCGTGACTAATCAGTACGGCATCCGAACTTTGCTCGACGTTGACGGCCAACCGATCAGGTTCGAGATCATTTTCGAGGGCCGAATCAGCCTGCAGCCGCCGGGTCGCAGGTAGTCGATAGGGACCACCCGCACCGCCTCGATGACTGCATGCTCGCGCTGCAGATGTACGACACTCCCAAGGCCGTCCTGTGGGACCGCATCAAGCGGCTGCGCCGGTAGGCGCCTCAGCGCCTCGCGGTCGCAGTATCGACGCGCTGGACAACGACGACCGGTTGGTCGTGCTCGGGACGCAGGGCGGCGGCGAGCGTGCGGGGAATGTCAGTTTGTGCGGCGTGTCGGCGTACAGACCCGCACGCTCGCGGGCCGACGTAGCATCATTTGCGAACCCAATAGCGACGGCGCCGCCGTCAACGGAATTCCAGGAGGCAAGTGTAATGGCGACCGAAACCACGTCGGCTACAACGGATTCGGGTGCGCCATGAGTACACGCATGCCGCGGCAACGGGTTGATCTGCCGGACGAGATTCTCGCTGTTCCGCCGCCGCCGCTGCCGATACTGGCCGAGCCGTACAGCATTCGTTTCGCGGACCAGCCCGGCGACGCCGCAATGATCTCCGAGTGGATGAACCGGCCGCACCTCGCAGCAACCTGGGACTACGCGTATCCGGCCGATCAGTGGCAGCGCCACCTGGATACCCAGTTCTCGGGCGGCTACTCGCGCCCCTACGTCTACAACGTCCATGGCGAGCCGCTCGGTTACATGGAGCTGTTCCGGGTCGCACAGGACGACCTCGCCACCGTTTACAACGCCCTTCCCTACGATGTGGGCTTGCACGGCGCCATGGCCGACCCCGACATGGTCGAAAAGGGGCACGGGAAGAATATCTTCGGCCCGTTGGTCTCCAGCATTTTCGAGGCCGAACCGCAGTGCCGACGGATCATCGGGGATGCCCATGCCGCCGGCTCGCATGGGCGGCGGTTCTGGGAACGACGAGGCGGGGTGTTCCTCGGGGAGCACTACATAGCCAAGTGGGATCAACGGATCGCACTGTTCGCCTGGCCGAGAACCCCGGAGGACATTCCGACAGCGCGAAGTTAGCCGCAACGCGGCGAGGGCGGTGACGGACCATCCGTCACCGCCCCTTTCGTTTAGTGCCGTCACCGAGCGTGCGCAGAACCGGGAATCGCCCCGGCGTGTCGACCGGGGACACGCACTCTCGCGCGAGAGAACGAGACGCACACGCTCGCGCGAGCCAAGGGGTCGCTCGCGCGAGCGTGCGTGCGCGGGTCCCTACGGGGCCGGGGCGCCCGTACCGCCCTTACCACCGGCGCCGCCGACACCAGCGGGGCCTTTACCAGCGCCGGCTGGGGTCCCGGCGACACCGGACTGACCCGATGAACCGGCGGTGCCGTCGCCATTCGCACCGCCCTGGCCGCCGTCGCCGCCGTTGCCGCCGCCGCCAGCCCAGTTGGACTTACTAGGTCGGGAGGCACCGTTGACGCCCTTGCCGCCATCGCCGCCCTGGCCACCAGCACCGCCCTGCGCGGTGGTGCCATCGGCGTTGGCACCGCCCTGGCCGCCGGTGCCACCGACACCGCCGTTGCCGCCGCTGCCGCCCCTGCCGCCGCCCCCGGTGCCCTGACCGACGAGGCCGTTGTAGCCGGCACCGCCGGCACCACCTTGGCCACCGGTACCTGCCTTACCGCCCGTACCACCCTGGCCGCCTTCACCGGCGTCACCGTGTGCACCGGCCTGACCGTCGCCCAGCGCGACACCGCCGGCGCCGCCCAGACCGGCGGCGCCGCCGGTACCGCCGTCGCCGCCCTGGCCGCCTTCGCCGCCGGTACCACCGGTACGCCCGGGCAAGCCGAGGCCGCCGGCACCACCGGCGCCGCCGGTACCACCGTTGCCGCCGGTGCCGCCACCGCCGCCGATGCCGCCGTTGCCGCCGAGGCCGCCCTCACCGCCGTCACCGGAGATGGTGCCGCCGGCACCGCCGGTGCCACCGAAACCGCCCGCTCCACCGGTGAATCCGGTGGCGCCCTTGGCGCCGTCGCCGCCGGTCCCACCGGCCATGGCGTTGCCGTTCGGGTCCTTGGGCATGTTGCCCGTAGCGCCGTTCGCGGCCACCGAGGTGTTGTTGCCCGCGTTCCCGCCGTTACCGGCGGTGCCGCCGGTGCCGCCGGTGCCGTGCTGGCCGGCCGAACCACCGTTGCCGCCGTTGCCGCCGGCCGCGCCGGCGCCGTTTGCAGCGCTGGTTCCGTTGGTGCCGTTGGCACCGGTGCCGCCGTGACCGCCGGTACCGCCGTTGCCGAACTCGCCGGTGGCGTTACCGCCGGTGCCGCCGTGGCCGCCGGCCTGCGCCAGGCCGCTGCCCAACGTCACGCCGTTGCCGCCGTTGCCGCCGGTACCACCGACGGCGACCGCGCCGCCTTCGCCGTCGGCGCCACTATCGGCCTGGGTCTCGCCGTCGCCGCCGAGACCACCGGCGCCCGCCGCACCGCCCGCACCGGCGGTGCTGCTGCTGTTGCCGCCCGCGCCGCCGGTGCCGGCAACGGCGTTGGTTCCGCCGCCCGCGCCGTTACCACCGGTGCCGCCCACGCCGGCGTTGCCGCCCGCGCCGCCGTCGCCACCCACAGCGCCGTCACCGTCGGCACCGTTGGTTCCGTCGTTCGCGACACCGCCGGCACCACCGTTACCGCCGGCACCACCGGCGCCACCGGCCCCGGCCGCGCCGGTGGCGTCGCCACCGGTACCGCCGTTGGCTCCGCTGCCGGCCGCGGCGTGGGCTCCCGCGGTGCCGTCGGCCGCGTTGCCGCCGGCACCACCGTCACCACCGATACCACCGTGGCCGCCGGCGCCGCCGTCGCCGGAGATGCTGCCGCCGGCGCCGCCCTGGCCACCGTTGCCGCCGGCCGTGCCCGCTCCGCCGTCGGTGCCATCGACACCGACGGTGGTTCCGGCCAAACCGTTCGCGCCGGCACCACCGTCACCGCCGTCGCCGCCGCGTCCAACGGTTCCGGCCGCACCACCGGCACCGCCATTACCACCGGCCTGACCGAGCGCGGCATTACCGCCCGCTCCGCCGTCGCCGCCGTTGCCACCGAGGATCAGGCCGTCCTGACCATCAGCGGCGGCAGTGCCGTCGCCGCCGGTGCCGCCGGTGCCGCCCTGGCCCGCGGTGCCCGCGATACCGCCCTGACCACCGTTGCCGCCGGCACCGGCGATCGTCTCGCTGCCACCGCCCGCACCGGCGCCGCCGTTACCGCCGTTGGCGCCGTCGCCGGTGTTACCACCGGCACCGCCTTGTCCACCGGCCCCGGTTGCACCGACGCTGCCGTTGTAGGCCTCACCGCCGGCACCGCCAGCACCGCCGTTACCGCCGGCACCGCCGTCACCGTTGCGGCTGGTCGCGTCGCCACCGTTGCCACCGTTGTCGCCGCTGCCCGCTGCCGCATCAGCTCCGGTCGCACCGTTTACGCCGGCACCGCCGACGCCGCCCGCTCCGCCGACTCCGCCTGCTCCGCCGACGCCGCCGTCGCCCGCCTCGGTGCCACCGGTACCACCCTGGCCGCCGCTACCGCCGTTGCCGCCGGCCGTACCGGCCGTGCCGTCGCCATTGCTGTCAGTGCTGCCGTCGACACCGGTCGAGCCGACGCCGCCGTTGCCACCAGCACCACCGGTACCGATCACGCCCGCGTTGCCGCCCTTGCCGCCGGAACCGCCGTCTTGCGCGGAACCATCCAACAAGGTCTGTCCGGCGCCACCGTTACCGCCGGCGCCACCGTCGCCACCGGAACCGTCAGTACCGCCCTGACCGGTAGCGGCCTGACCGTCTTGGCCAACACCGCCGGCGCCACCGGCACCACCGAGGTCACGGTTACCGCCGTCGCCACCGGTACCACCGTTACCGGCAGCGGCCCCAAGGCCGCCGTCGCCGCCGTGGCCGCCCGCGCCACCGTTACCGGCAGCGCCGGCGTTACCGCCCGCGCCACCGACGCCGCCGACATCGTTGGCGGCATCGCCACCGAGACCGCCGGCGCCACCAGCGGCCGCGTTGCCTCCCAGGCCGCCGTTACCACCAGTGCTTCCCGCGGCACCCAAGACGCCGTCGCCACCGTTACCGCCGCTACCGCCGGTGCCACCGGCACCGCCGACACCACCAGCGCCCGAGATGGTGCCGCCGCTACCACCGTTGCCGCCGTGGCCACCGATTCCACCATTGCCGCCGGCGGTGCCGTTGCCGTCGATGTCGGTGATACCGGCCACGCCGCTACCACCGTCGCCGCCGGCACCACCAGCGCCACCGGTACCGATCGCGCCGGCCGCACCGCCGTTGCCGCCATAGCCGCCGGCCTGGCCGGTCACACCGTCGGCCAGCAGCCCACCGCTGCCACCGTTGCCGCCGGCGCCACCATCGCCGCCGCCACCGTCGCCGCCGGCCACACCGTCGGCCCGGTAGGTGACACCGTCACCGTTCAAGCCGCCCTGGCCGGCAGCGCCCCCGGTGGAGCGATCGCCACCGGCGCCACCATTGCCGCCGTGCCCGGCGGTGTCCGCGGTGCCGCCACCGGCGCCGTGACCACCGCGGCCGCCGTCACCCGCAGCGCCGGCCGCACCACCGTTGCCACCGATGCCGCCGGCGCCGTCGAGGCCCGCGGTGCCGTTGGTCGCGCTGCCGCCCTGGCCGCCGTTACCACCGTTACCACCGTTACCACCGGCGCCGGCGTTACCACCGTCGGTGCCGTCGCCACCATTGCCGCCACTACCGGCTGCCGCGTCGGCGCCCGCAATACCGGCCACACCGGCACCGCCGGTGCCGCCGTTACCACCCGCGCCGCCGACGCCGCCCAGGCCGCCGTTGCCGGAGATCGAACCGCCCTTGCCGCCGCTGCCCGCGTTACCACCGGCCGCACCGTCTCCACCGGTCCCGCCGTTGGCGGTGGCCGTCGATCCGGTTGCCCCGTGGGCACCGGCACCACCGTTACCACCGGCGCCACCGTGGCCGACCGACCCGGCGTCGCCGCCGTCACCGCCGGCGCCGCCGATCTGCGCTGTGCCATCGGCGAGGAGCACACCGGTGCCGCCCTTGCCGCCCGCGCCGCCGTTGCCGCCGATGGCCGCGGTTCCGGCAGCCCCGCTAGCCGCCTGGGTGGTGTTGCCCGCATTCCAGCCGCCTTCGCCGGCCGTGCCCGCAGTGCCGCGCTCACCACCGTGACCACCGTCACCACCGGAGCCCGCGACGGCGTTGGTGCCGCCACCGCTGCCATCGGCGCCGCGCCCGCCGTTGCCGGCGTTACCGGCGTTACCGGCGTTGCCACCGAGGCCACCGGCTCCTTCCGCGCCGACGTTTCCGTTGACGGCACCGCCGCCGACGCCGCCGTTACCGCCGACGCCGCCGTTACCGCCGACGCCGCCGTTACCGCCATCCGTTCCGTTGGCACCGGATGCGCCGCTGCCCGATGTGACCGGGGCGCCATTGATGCCGTTGGCGCCGTGGCCGGCGTTACCGCCGGCGCCGCCCGCACCGCCCAGACCGCCCGCGCCGCCGTCGCCGGAGATCGAGCCGCCCTCGCCGCCCACGCCGCCGACGCCGCCCGCGCCGCCGTTGGTGCCATTGGTGCCGTGACCGTCGATGTCGGTGATCCCGTCATCGCCGGCCGCACCCGCGCCGCCGTTACCGCCGGCACCGCCGGTGCCGACCGATGCGGCGTTACCGCCGCTGCCGCCGGCACCGCCCGCCTGGGCGGTGTCGGTGCCGGCGATCAGCCCTGCGCCGACACCACCATTTCCGCCGGCACCACCGTCGCTGCCGACACCGTCAACACCGGCGCTGCCGGTCGCGCCTTCCGCAGTGCCGGATCCGGCAAGACCGACGAGGCCCGCCAGGCCACCGTCGGCACCATTGCCACCGGTACCGCCTGCGCCCGCGTTGGCAGCTCCGCCGCCGCCGAGACCGGTACCGCCGGCGCCCGCCGTGCCGGCATCGCCGCCGGCCCCGGCGTTACCACCGTCGCCACCCGTGCCGTCGTTGGCTGCACCGCCCTCACCGCCGTTACCGCCCGCGCCGCCGGCTCCGGCGTTACCGCCGTTGCCGCCATCGGTGTCGGCGACCGTCGCGTCGGCGCCCGCGCCGCCGCTACCGCCCTTACCGCCGGCACCACCGTTGCCACCGACGCCACCGTTACCGGCGGTCGAGCCGCCGACGCCGCCGGCACCGCCGTTGCCACCGATACCACCGAGCGCACCGTTTGTGCCGTTGCCATCACCGCCGGTAATGCCGTCCACCGTCGCGCCGATACCACCGGTGCCACCGGCACCACCGTTGCCGAAGGTTGCCGCGTTGCCACCGATGCCACCGTTACCGCCACCCTGGCCGACCTCGGTTCCGGTGATCAGGCCCTCACCCGCGCCACCATTGCCTCCGGCGCCACCGTCGCTGGCGATTCCGTCGAGACCGAGGCTGCCGTCGGCGCCGTCGGTGGTGCCGGTGCCACCGGCCCCGACGTTGCCCATCAGGCCGCCATCGGCGCCGTTACCACCGTTACCGCCGTTGCCGGCGGTGGCGCCGGAGCCGCCGCCGAGGCCCTGGCCGCCCTTGCCGGCGACCCCGCCGTTGCCGCCCCACCCGGCAGTGCCGCCGACACCACCGGTGCCATTGGTGGCCGTACCGCCCTGGCCGCCGTTACCACCGTTACCACCGGCACCGGCGTTGCCGCCGTGACCACCGTCGGTGTCTGCGATCGTGGCGTCCGCACCCGCTCCGCCGGCACCACCCTGGCCGCCGATACCACCGAAGCCGCCGTGGCCGCCGTCGCCGGAGATGGTGCCGCCGGCACCACCCTGGCCGCCGTCGCCGCCGAGGCCGCCTTCGGCACCATGGGTGCCGTTACCGTCGCCGCCGGTGATGCCATCCACCGTCGCACCGGCGCCGCCGGTGCCGCCGAAGCCGCCGTTTCCGACCGCGCCGGCATTGCCGCCGTTACCACCGGTGCCGCCGCCCTGGCCGGTGTTGGTCCCGGCGATCAAACCGTATCCGTCACCGGCGCGACCGCCGTCCGCGCCGTCGGCGTGGGTGCCCGCTGTGCCCTCGGCACCATCAGCACCGTTGGCGGCCGCTTCGACGCCGAGTCCACCGGCCCCGGCGTTGCCGGCCGCGCCACCGACGGCGCCGTCGCCACCGTTGCCGCCATTACCGGCGTTGGTGCCGCCGCCGCCACCACCGCCCTGGCCGCCTACTGCCGCGGTGCCGGCGTCGCCGCCGTTGCCCGCGGCACCACCGGTGCCACCGTTCCCAACGGCTGCCGAGCCGCCGGACCCGCCATTGCCGCCCGCGCCGCCGGCGCCCGCACCGCCACCGTTGCCGCCTGCGCTGTCAAGGAAGGGTGCGTCGTCTGCCGCGCCGCCGTCACCACCGGCACCGCCCTGGCCGCCGGCACCACCGTCGCCACCGTTACCGGAGTTCGTGCCGCCGGCACCGCCCTGGCCGCCGTCACCGCCGGCCGCACCGGACCCACCGGTGGTGCCGTCGATACCGACGGTGGTCCCGTCGACACCCGAAGCGCCGCTACCGCCGGCACCACCGACGCCACCGTCGCCGTCGCTGCCCGCCGCGCCACCGTTACCACCGGTTCCGCCGGCCTGAGCGATGTCGCCGGCAAGCAACTCACCGTCGCCGCCGCGGCCACCCGCGCCGCCGTGGCCACCGCCCCCCTCGGCTCCGGTCGCGCCCTGGTCAGCCTGCGTGGTGTTGTCTGCGTTCCAGCCACCGGCACCACCGGCGCCGGCCGTGCCGCGGTTACCACCGTTGCCGCCCTGGCCGCCGGATCCGGCGGTGGCGTTGTTGCCGCCGCCCGCGCCATGACCGCCGCGGCCACCGTTGCCGGCACTGCCGGCCGCACCGCCGGTGCCGCCCTGGCCGCCCTCGCCTTGCGCCCCGGCCTCACCCGCGGTGGCGGTACCACCGGCACCGCCCTGGCCACCGACGCCACCGGCGCCACCGTCACCGCCGTCACCACCATCGATACCGGTGGTGCCGCTGCCGCCGCTGCCCGCGACGGCGTCGAGTCCCGCCTGACCGTCAAAGCCTGTTCCACCGGTGCCGCCGGTGCCGCCTACGCCGCCGGCGCCACCGTTGCCGCCGTTGCCCGAGGTGGTGCCACCGGCACCACCGGTACCACCGGCGCCTCCGGCGCCACCGGTGCCGCCCGTCGTCCCGTCACCACTGATGTTTGTCGTGCCGCCGACACCGGTCGCACCCTGCCCGCCGGTGCCGCCGTTGCCGCCGTTACCGGCCTCGCCGGCGTCACCGCCGTCACCGCCGACACCACCGGCCTGCACCGTGCCGTCACCGAGCACCTCGCCGTGCCCACCGGTACCGCCGTTGCCACCGTTGCCAGCGGCGCCATCAGCACCGGTAGCACCCGAATCCGCCTGCGCCCCACCACCACTGGAGCCACCGGCACCACCGGCACCACCGGTACCGCCCACGCCATCAGAGGTACCGCCCTTGCCGCCGGCACCGGCCGCGGCCGCGGTGCCACCACCGGCACCGGCACCACCATCGCCACCGTTGCCCGCCGCACCGCCGGCGCCACCGTCACCACCGAGACCACCAATACCGTGCGCACCGGCGTTGCCGTGCACCGAAGCGCCACCGGCACCACCATCGCCACCGACACCACCGGCACCACCGGCACCACCATTGCTGGTCGCGTCACCACCATTGCCACCGTCGTCACCACTACCGGCAACAGCATCGGCACCCGCCGCACCATCAGCGCCAACTCCGCCAGCACCACCGGCGGCACCAGCGCCACCGTTACCGCCATTACCGCCATTGCCGGCGTCCGAGCCACCCGCGCCACCGGCGCCACCGACACCACCCGCGCCGCCGGCCAAGCCTGCGATGCCATCACCGGTGATCGCATCGGTCGAGCCATCCGTACCCGCTGCGCCGTCACCGCCGTTGCCGCCGGCGCCACCATTACCCAGGTTTCCAGCATCACCACCACGCCCACCAGCACCACCAGAGGCGCCAGCAGTCGTAGCACTGAACCCGTCACCACCAGCACCACCATTACCGCCACTGGTCGCCGCCGCACCACCGGCACCAGCGGTACCCGCGTCACCACCACGCCCACCAGCACCACCATCAATAGTCGTGGCGTCACCATCAGCACCGGCACCACCATTGCCACCAGCACCGGCATCACCACCAACACCAGCAGCACCGCCAACACCGGCGGCACCGGAGCTGCCGATCAAGCCACCCGAGCCCCCAGCACCCGCCTTACCGGCCGCACCAGCAGCACCACCATCGCCACCATGACCAGCATCACCACCATCAGCACCGGCCTCGGTGGCATCCACACCATCGCCACCATCACCACCGGCACCACCATTGCCGCCAGCCCCACCATTGCCACCAGCGCCACCCGAACCGATGAACCACGAACCCTTACCGCCGGCACCACCATTGCCACCAGCGCCACCATTGCCACCAGCCAGACCATTCAGGCCCGCCGCGCCAGCCGCCCCAGCCAGGCCGGCCAGACCATCACCACCATCACCACCATTACCGCCGACGCCATACATAAACCCGGCCCCGGCACCACCGGCACCACCATGGCCACCCAACTCACCACCGGCGCCGCCGTCACCACCAACACCCATCCACCAGCCACCAGCACCGCCGGCACCACCAGAACCACCGGCCAAGCCCGCACCACCGGCGCCACCATCACCGAACATCCCCGCAGCGCCACCGACACCACCGGTGCCATCAGCAGCGGTACCACCGGCACCACCATCACCGAACCACAACCCACCAGCACCACCAGCAGCCTCAGCCAGCGTGCCGCCATCCTCACCGTCGGCACCATTGCCGATCAACATCGTCCCGAACCCGAACAAGTTGATAAACGACGCGACTTCAGACCCAAACGGACTCAAAATGAAGTCCTGCCCCCAGTCATGCAACGGGGCATAGAACAACGAACCGAACCAGTCATCAGCAGCCGCCGAACCCGGCACACCGGCCACCGACGCATCAAAACTCAACCCCACATTGGACAGCAACGGCTCCCACGAATCCGCATCAAACAACGTCTCCCACGACGACGCCTGACCCAAATCCTCCAGCGCCCCAGCCAAATCCGCACCGAACAGGTCAACAACCCAATCCAGCTCATCAGCCTTGGCCACCGGCGCAGCCGCCAACGGCGCCATCCCAAACGCCAAAAACGCCCCCACCGCACTACCGGCGCCCAGCAAACGCCCGCCACGTCGGCGGCCGGCCGCGCTCGCGAGGCCACGACGCTTCGTGCCGTGCTGCTTGTCAGTCATGTGGGACTCCCTATTCTGCGACGAACCCATGTCAGTGGTGTTGCGTTGGTTCAAGTTTGGCTGTTGGCGACGCCGAGGTGTCAGCATCGCTGGAGAATGGCTGCGGTCCGTCGTGTCGACGCCGATAGCCATTCAGACGCTGACACCCGCAATTGCACGTGGCATCATTGGCGAGCCCATTGACGACGGCGCTGCCGTCAACGGAACTCCAGGAGGCACTTCTCATGTTTATCGAAACCGCTTCAGTGACAACGCGTTCAGGTGCGTTATGAGTGCGCTGATGGCGCGGCAGCTGGCTGACGTGTCCGCCGAGGTTCGCGCGGTTCCGGCGCCGCCGCTGCCGGTATTCCCGGACCCGTACAGCGTGCGTTTCGCAGACCCGGACGCCGACGCGGAGCTGATCTCCGACTGGATGAACCGCCCGCATCTGGCCGAGACGTGGCACTACGACTACCCGGCCGATCAGTGGCGCCAACACCTGGGTATCCAGTTCCGGGGCAACTACTCCCGGCCGTACATCATCAGCATCGACGGCCGGCCGATGGCCTACATGGAGCTGTTCCGGGCCGCCCAGGATGACGTCGCCACCCTTTATGACGCCCATCCCTACGATGTGGGACTGCATATCGCCTTCGGGGAGTTCGACATGCTCAAGCGCGGACACGGGATCATCCTGTTCAAAGCGCTCGTCGACGGCGTGTTCGATGTCGAACCGCAGTGCCGACGGATCATCGGAGACACCCACGCCGACGTGAACTCCCTCGGGCGCCGCGCCTGGGAGCGGCGCAACGGGGCGTTCCTGGGCGAACACTTCGTGCCGAAGTGGAACCAGCGAATCGCGCTGTTCGCCTGGCCGAGAACACCCGAGGACATTCCGATCTACAGCGCAGAGGCCTGACGCCGGTCGCCGGGGGCGGCGGATCATCATGATCCGCCGCCCTTGCCGCCGGCACCGCCAGCACCGCCCTGACCGGGGGTAGCGCTGTCGGTACCGCTGGCCTTGCCGCCCGCCGCACCGCCAGAACCGGACAGACCGGACTCACCCGTACCGCTGGCCCCGCCGGTGCCACCGGTGCCGCCGGTGCCGCCGGCACCTGCCGACCAGCCGTTCTTGCCGGTGCTGCCGTTGCCGCCGATGCCACCCTTACCGCCGGTGCCACCCTTGCCGCCGGCACCGTCCGCACCGTCGGCCCCGTTGCCACCGGCCACGCCGGTGCCGTTGCGGAGATCGCCGCCGGCCCCGCCGCTGCCGGCGACGCCACCGGTACCGCCGGTGCCGCCGTTACCGCCGAGCCCGCCGTTCCCGGCGGCGTTGCCCTTCGAGCCGGCACCGCCCGTACCGCCGGTGCCACCGTTGCCGCCGTTGCCGCCGGTGCCGCCCGCACCGCCGGTGCCGCCGACGCCGGAGTTGCCGGACTCGGTGCCGCTGGCACCGCCCGCGCCGCCCTGGCCGCCGGCCGCGCCGGCCGTCCCGTCACCGCCGTTGGTGCCCGTGCCGCCGGTAGCCTTCGAGCCACCGGTGGCACCGGTGTTGCCTGCGGTACCGATCAAACCGTTGCCGCCGGCGCCGCCCTTGCCTCCCGCACCGCCGTTGCCGTTGAGCGCGGCCGAGCCGCCGGCGCCACCGTCGCCACCGGCCTGGGCGGCCGATCCACTGGTGGCATTGCTGCCCGTGGCGCCGTTACCGCCCGCGCCGCCGTTGCCGGTGGCGCCGGCTGCGCCCGCGTTTCCGCCGGCGGCCTGCGCGGAGTTGTCGGCGTTCCAGCCGCCGGCCCCGCCGGCGCCGGCGTTACCCGCGACGCTGGAGCTGTCGCCGCCGTCACCGCCGGACCCGGCCTTGGCACCGCCGCCACCGGCGGCGCCGTGGCCGCCGCGGCCGCCGTCACCGGCGTTACCCGCGGAGCCACCGTTACCGCCCGTGCCGCCGACCCCGTCGGCACCAGCGGTGCCGTGGGCGGAGTCGCCGCCCGCACCGCCGTTACCGCCGATGCCACCGTTCGCGCCATCACCGGCCGTGCCAGTGGCGTCGCCACCGTCGGTGCCGTCGCCTCCGCTGCCCGCGGCCGCGTCGATGCCCGCCGCGCCGTCGGCCGCGTCGCCGCCGTTACCGCCGTGGCCGGCCGCGCCGCCCCGGCCGCCCGCGCCGCCGTTGCCGCCGTCGCTGCCACCGGCGCCGCCGGCCCCGCCGGTGCCGCCGTTGCCGCCCTGGACGCCGTTGCTGCCGTCGCCGGATCCCAGCGTGGTTCCGTGGGCGCCGGCTGCGCCCGCACCGCCGTCGCCGCCCGCGCCACCGAGGCCGATCGCTCCAGCGTCGCCGGCGTTACCGCCGTTGCCGCCATGCTGGGCGAAGCCGTCACCGAGCATCACGCCGTCGCCGCCCTTGCCACCGTTACCGCCGTGACCGGTGGCAGCGTTGCCGTCTGCACCGGACCCGCCGTTGGCCGCGATCAGCCCGTTACCGCCGACGCCGCCGTGGCCGCCTTCCGCACCGAGGCCGGCGTAACCGCCGGCACCGCCGTCGCCGCCGGTACCCGCGACGTGGTCAGCACCGCCGCCGGCGCCGTCGCCACCGTTACCGCCGCGTCCGGCGTCGCCACCGGCGCCACCGTTACCGCCCTGGCCACCGGCGCCTGCGGCACCCGCGACTCCGTTGGTGGCGGTACCGCCGAGCGCACCCGCGCCACCGTGGCCACCGAGGCCGCCGTTGCCGCTCACGCCGGCGTTACCGCCGGCCTGGCCGTCGTCGCCGCTGCCGGCGACCGCATGCTGCCCGTCGACGCCCTGGGCGACGCCACCGACGCCACCTTGGCCGCCCGTTCCGCCGTAGCCGCCGGCGCCGCCGTTGCCGGAGATGCTGCCGCCGGCACCACCGGCGCCACCGTTGCCACCCATACCGCCGTCGGCACCGTCGGTGCCGTTGCCGTCGACATCGATGCCGCCGTTCGCGCCGAGCGCACCGGTGCCGCCGTGACCGCCGTTACCGCCGTTGCCGATCGTTCCGGCAGCGCCGCCGATACCGCCGTTGCCGCCGGACTGCGAGGAGCCGTCGGCGAGCACCTGGCCGGTGCCGCCGTGGCCGGCGTTACCGCCGTTACCGCCGGTGCCGATGACACCGTCGGTGCCGGCCGCCCCCGGGCCGTCCAGTCCGGTGCCGCCGGCGCCGCCGACACCCGCGGCGGCCTGGTCGCCGCCGGCTCCGCCGTTGCCGCCCGCGCCGGCGATGGCGTTCGTGCCACCGCCCGAACCGTTGGCGCCGGTACCGCCGTTGCCGGCATTGCCCGCGTTGCCGCCGTTGCCGCCGGCGCCCGCGGCGCCGTTGACAGCGCTGCCGCCCTGGCCGCCGGCCGCGCCGGCCCCGGCATGGCCACCGTCGCCGCCGCTACCGCCGGCCGCTCCGTTGACGCCCGCGGCGCCGTTGCCGCCGTTGCCGGCATTGCCGCCGTTGCCGCCGTCACCGCCGTTGCCAGCGTCACCGGAGACGGTGCCGCCGGCACCACCGTTGCCGCCCTTGCCGGCGACCGTGCCCGCACCGCCGTTGGTCCCGTTGCCGTCGCCACCGGTCACACCGTTGGCGCCGACGGCACCGTGGCCGCCGTTGCCGCCGTTACCACCGTTGCCGACGTCGCCGCCGGCACCACCGTGGCCGGCGTTACCGCCGGCCTGTGCGCCTATCGCGTTACCGCCGTTGCCGCCGTTACCGCCGTTGCCGCCGTGGGCGGCGTCGAGGCCGTCCACACCGTCGGCCCGCTGGGTGCCGTCACCGTTGAAGCCGCCGGTGCCACCGGTTCCGGCATGGCCGATGTTGCCGCCGGCACCACCGTTGCCGCCGGAGCCGGCGATGGGGTTGACGCCACCGCCGGCGCCGTGGCCACCCCGGCCACCATCGGCACCGGTTCCGGCGTTTCCGCCCCTGCCACCGGCCGTGCCCAGACCGTCGGCACCGGCGTTGCCGTTGGTCGCGGTTCCACCGGCGCCGCCGTTACCGCCGTTACCGCCGTTACCGCCATTACCGCCATTACCGCCGGCACCACCGTTGCTGCCGACGCCTCCAGTGCCGGCCATTGCATCGAGGCCGGCCTTACCCAGGGCTCCGTTGCCACCGTTACCACCGGTGCCCGCCGCGCCGGCACCGCCGCCCGCGCCGCCGTTACCGGCGATCGAGCCGCCCGCGCCGCCCGCGCCGCCGTCGCCGCCCGAGCCGCCGGACTGACCGTCCTGACCGTTGACCTGCCCCAGCGTCGTGCCGTTGGCACCGTTGCCGCCGATGCTGCCGGAACCGCCCGCACCACCGGCGCCACCGTTGCCGTAGGTTCCGGCGTCGCCGCCCGCACCACCGGCGCCACCGCTCTGCGGGTTACCGCCGGCCAGCACCTGACCGTTACCACCGCGGCCACCGGCGCCGCCGTTACCGCCGGTACCGGCACCGCCGTTGCCGCCGTTGACAGCCTGCTGTCCGTCGCCGCTCAGGCCGCCCTGACCGCCGAGGCCGATTTCGCCGCGGTCGCCGCCGTGACCGCCGTCACCGCCCGCGCCGGCGATCGCGTTCGCGCCGCCGCCTGCGCCGTTGGCGCCGTTACCGCCGTTGCCCGCGTTGCCCGCGGCGCCACCCTGACCACCGGCGCCACCGGCGCCGACCGCGCCGTCGAGGCCAGCGGTGGCAGTGCCGCCCTGGCCGCCGGTTCCGCCGTTACCGCCCAGTCCGCCGCTGCCGCCGCTACCGCCGTCGCCGCCGTCGACGCCGGCCAGGCCGCTGCCGAATGCCGCGTTGACGCCAGTGGCGCCGGTTGCGCCGTGACCGCCGCGGCCGCCCGCGCCACCCGCGCCGCCCGCGCCGCCGTTTCCGGCGTCGCCGGATTCGCTGCCGCCGGCGCCGCCGTTACCGCCGTTACCGCCCAGGCCGCCGAAGCCGCCATCGGTGCCGTCGGTGCCATCGCCGTTTCCATCGACGATGCCGTCGATGCCCTGCAAGCCGGTCGATCCCACGCCGCCGTTACCACCGGCGCCGCCGTTACCGACCGGACCGGCCGCGCCACCGTTGCCGCCGTCACCACCGGCCTGGGGCGTGCCGTCGCCCTGCACCAGACCGATGCCGCCGGCACCACCCGCACCGCCGTTGCCGCCGGTGGCCGCCGCGCCAGCGGCGCCGCCCGCAGCCTGCTCGGTGCCGCTGGCGTTCCAGCCGCCCGCACCGGCGTTGCCGCCGGCTTCGCCGCGCACACCGCCCTGCCCGCCGTCGCCGCCCTGACCGGCCTTGGCGCCGGCGCCGCCGCCGGCCCCCTGACCGCCCTGACCGCCGTTGCCGGCGTTGCCCGCGTCACCTGCGTTGCCGCCGACTCCACCGAGCCCTTCGACACCGGCCACACCGTCGGTGACGGAACCGCCCGCACCGCCGTTGCCGCCCTGGCCGCCGTTGCCGCCGGCTCCACCGTTGCCGGCGTTGCCGCCGTTGGTGCCGTCGCCGCCGCTGCCGGCGGCCGCGTCAATGCCGGCCGTTCCGTCGGCGCCGTGGCCACCGTTTCCACCGTGGCCGGCCGCGCCACCGTTGCCGCCCGCGCCACCGTCGCCGGAGACCGAACCACCGGCACCGCCCGCGCCGCCGTTACCACCGAGGCCACCGTCGGCGCCGTCGGTGCCGTTGCCGTCACCGCCGGTAATGCCGTCGACCGTCGCGCCGGCACCACCGTGGCCGCCGGCACCACCATTGCCCACCGATGCCGCGTCGCCGCCGGCGCCGCCGGCGCCACCGCCCTGGCCGGTGTTGACACCAGCGATGAGCCCGGCACCGGCACCACCGTTACCGCCGGCACCGCCGTCGCTACCGGCACCATCGACGCCGGTTGCGCCATCGCCGCCGGTCTCGGCACCGCTCCCGCCGGTGCCCACGGCGCCGGCCGCACCGCCGTCAGCGCCGGCGCCGCCCGCGCCGCCGGCGCCCGCGTTTTCAGCACCACCGCCGCCGAGGCCCATTCCGCCCGCGCCCGCGGTACCGGCATCGCCACCGTCGCCGGCGTTACCGCCGTTGCCACCGGTGCCGTCGTTGGCCGCACCACCTTGGCCACCGGTACCACCTTGACCGCCGGCCCCGGCATTTCCGCCGTTGCCACCGTCGGTGTCGGCGACATTGGCGTCCTGGCCGGCGCCACCGGCGCCGCCGTTGCCGCCCTTACCGGCGTTACCGCCGTTGCCGCCGTTGCCGGACGTGGTGCCGCCGGCGCCACCGTTACCGCCGTTGCCGCCGGCACCGCCGACCGCGCCATCGGTGCCGTGACCGTCGCTGCCGGTGCTGCCGTCCACCGTCGCGCCGACACCACCTGCACCGCCAGCGCCGCCGTTGCCGATCGCTGCGGCGTTACCGCCGGCACCGCCGTTACCGCCGGCCTGACCGGTCACGCCGTCGCCGGCCAGTCCGGCACCGTCGCCGCCCTTACCGCCCGCGGCACCGTCACTGCTGAGGCCGGCCTGGCCGGCGCCACCGTCGGCACCCTGGCTGGTGCCCGCACCACCGGTACCGGCGTTACCCGCTGCGCCGGCGTCGGCGCCGTTGCCACCGCTACCACCACTACCGGCCACGTCGACACCGCCGCCACCGAGGCCGTCGCCGCCCGCGGCGGCCTGACCCGCGGCGCCACCGTCACCGGCGTCACCGCCCGCGCCACCGGCGCCATCGGTCGCGGTACCACCGGCGCCACCATTACCGCCCGCGCCACCGGCACCGGCGCTACCGCCGTTACCACCCGCGTCACCGGCTCCCACCGCGTCGGCCGCCGCGCCACCGTCACCGCCGACGCCGCCCTGGCCACCGGCACCACCGGCGCCGCCGTCACCGGAGTTCGAGCCGCCCGCGCCGCCGACACCACCGTCGCCACCGGCACCCGCCACACCACCGGTGGTGCCATGGCCGCCGCTGTCGGTGCTTCCGTCCGTGCCGTCAGCACCCTTACCGCCGGCCCCACCGGCGCCACCGGTGCCGACCGACGCCGCATCACCGCCGGCGCCACCGTTACCGCCGGCCTGACCGGTCAGGCCGTCGCCGGCCAGACCGACGCCGTCACCGCCGACGCCGCCGACCGCGCCGTCGCTTCCGGCGCCTACCTGGCCCTCGGCGCCCGCGCTACCGTTCTCAACCCCGACTCCACCGGCCCCCGCGTTACCTGCCGCGCCGCCATCGGCGCCGTCACCGCCCCGGCCGCCGCTGCCGGCCGCATCGAAGCCGCCGCCACCGAGGCCCCGGCCACCGGCCGCAGCCTGGCCCGCGTCGCCACCGTTGCCCGCGACACCGCCGACACCACCGACGCCGGTTGCCGACGTACCACCAGCACCGCCGTCACCACCGATACCACCAACACCGGCGTTGCCACCGATGCCACCGGTGCCACCGGCCACCACCGCGTCATCCGCCGCGCCGCCGTTACCGCCGGTGCCGCCTACGCCGCCGGCGCCGCCGGCGCCGCCGTTGCCCGAGGTGGTGCCACCGGCACCACCGGTACCACCGGCGCCACCGGCGCCACCGGTGCCGCCTGCCTCGCCGTTACCGCTGATATCGGTGAGACCGTCCACCCCGGTCGCACCCTGGCCGCCGGTGCCGCCGTTGCCGCCGTTACCGGCCTCGCCGGCGTCACCGCCGTCACCGCCGACACCACCGGCCTGCACCGTGCCGTCACCGAGCACCTCGCCGTGCCCACCGGTACCGCCGTTGCCACCGTTGCCAGCGGCGCCATCAGCACCGGTAGCACCCGAATCCGCCTGCGCCCCACCACCACTGGAGCCACCGGCACCGCCGGCACCACCGGTACCGCCCACGCCATCAGAGGTACCGCCCTTGCCGCCGGCACCGGCCGCGGCCGCGGTGCCACCACCGGCACCGGCACCACCATCGCCACCGTTGCCCGCCGCACCGCCGGCGCCGCCGTCACCACCGAGGCCGCCGACACCGTGCGCACCGGCGTTGCCGTGCACCGAAGCGCCACCGGCACCACCATCGCCACCGATACCACCGGCACCACCGGCACCACCATTGCTGGTCGCGTCACCACCATTGCCACCGTCGTCACCACTACCGGCAACAGCATCGGCACCCGCCGCCCCATCCGCTCCGGCACCGCCGACACCACCGGCACCCGCGTTACCACCGGCGCCACCGGCACCGCCATCACCGGCATCCGAACCACCGGCGCCACCAGCGCCACCGGCGCCACCGTTACCACCGGCCAGACCCGTGGTGCCCTCACCATCGACATCCGTGGTGCCGGCCAGGCCAACCGCACCGTCACCGCCGTTGCCGCCGGCACCACCATTACCCAGGTTCCCGGCATCACCACCAGCACCACCAGCACCACCGGACGCGCCAGCAGTCGTCGCACTGAACCCGTCACCACCAGCACCACCATTACCGCCACTGGTCGCCGCCGCACCACCGGCACCAGCGGTACCCGCGTCACCACCACGCCCACCAGCACCACCATCAATAGTCGTGGCGTCACCATCAGCACCAGCACCACCATTGCCACCAGCACCGGCATTACCACCCACACCAGCAGCACCGCCAACACCGGAAGCCCCAGAGCTGCCGATCAAGCCACCCGAGCCCCCAGCACCCGCCTTACCGGCCGCACCAGCAGCACCACCATCGCCACCATGACCAGCATCACCACCATCAGCACCGGCCTCGGTGGCATCCACACCATCGCCACCATCACCACCGGCACCACCATTGCCGCCGGCACCACCATTGCCACCAGCGCCACCCGAACCGATGAACCACGAACCCTTACCGCCGGCACCACCATTGCCACCAGCGCCACCATTGCCACCAGCCAGACCATTCAGGCCCGCCGCGCCAGCCGCCCCAGCCAGGCCGGCCAGGCCATCACCACCATCACCACCATTACCGCCGACGCCATACATGAACCCGGCCCCGGCACCACCGGCACCACCATGGCCACCCAACTCACCACCGGCGCCGCCGTCACCACCAACACCCATCCACCAGCCACCAGCACCGCCGGCGCCACCAGAACCACCGGCCAGGCCCGCACCACCGGCACCACCATCGCCGAACATCCCCGCAGCGCCACCGACACCACCGGTGCCATCAGCAGCGGTACCACCGGCACCACCATCACCGAACCACAACCCACCAGCACCACCAGCAGCCTCAGCCAGCGTGCCGCCATCCTCACCGTCGGCACCATTGCCGATCAACATCGTCCCGAACCCGAACAAGTTGATAAACGACGCAACTTCAGACCCAAACGGACTCAAAATGAAGTCCTGCCCCCAGTCATGCAACGGGGCATAGAACAACGAACCGAACCAGTCATCAGCAGCCGCCGAACCCGGCACACCGGCCACCGAGGCATCAAAACTCAACCCCACATTGGACAGCAACGGCTCCCACGAATCCGCATCAAACAACGTCTCCCACGACGACGCCTGACCCAAATCCTCCAGCGCCCCAGCCAAATCCGCACCGAACAGGTCAACAACCCAATCCAGCTCATCAGCCTTGGCCACCGGCGCAGCCGCCAACGGCGCCATCCCAAACGCCAAAAACGCCCCCACCGCACTACCGGCGGCCGCCACCCGGCGGCTCCGTCGGCCGACCGCGCCGGTCAAACCACGACGCTCTTCACGGTGCTGCTTGTCAGTCATTTGGGATTTCCTATCTGTGCGGCCCACAGTTGTCCTGGCTCTGGTTGTCTATCGGTTCTGGAACATCGGGATTGGTTGTCGCGGGTCAGCCGTAGAAGCCCAACGCTTCGGCTATCTGTTGCGGAATATCGTTCAGCCACAGCGGCAACATCCCGAAGAAGTCGCTGTCGAAGTTGAGGATGCCCAGGTCGGAAAGACCCATGCCATCGATCAGGCCGTTGATGTCGAGGTCGCCGAAGCCGAGGTCGGTGAGCAGCGAGTTGATCGTTACATCACCGAGGCCGAGGTTGGCGACGATGGTGTCCAGGTCATAGTTGTCCAGGCCCAACCAGCCCAGGAACGTGCTCAGCGTCGGGTCGCCGAGCAGGCTGGTCATCACGTCGGTGATGAAGTCGTCCAGATAGACCTCGTCGAGGCCCAGGCCGCCCAGCATGCTGCCGATCGACGTAGTGCCGAGCAGTTCGTTGATGAAGTCGTCGAGGTGCTGGTCGCCCATACCCAGGCCGTTGAGCAGGTTGGCGATATAGATGTCGCTCAACCCGAGTCGGTCGATGAACATATCCAGGTCGATGTTGTTCAGGCCGAGGTTGTTGAGCATCGCCTGGATGTAGAGATCGTTCAAGCCGAGGCTGTCGATAAGGCCGCCCAGGCTGACGCTGTCCATCCCCCAGTCCGAGAACAGCGACAGCAGTGTGGTGTCGGTCAAGCCGAGGCCGCCGAAGACGTTCGTCATGAGCTCGGTCAACGTCGGGTTGAAATCCCAGGCGGTTAAGAACTCCTCCACGGTGACATTGCCGGTCAGGTCGCCCAGGCCCTCGAACAGCGTCGCCAGCTCGTAGTCGTCGAGGTTCATGGCGCCGAGCAGAGTGAACACGTTGACGTCGTAGAGGCCCATGTTCTGCACGACTTCGCCGACGGTGTTGGGACCCATCACCGCTCCCAGGGTCGGGTTGCCGGCCTTCTCGAGAAGGGAGGCCTGATCGGGGGCGAGGACGCCCAGCGGCGTTTCGGCCAGGTTCGGGTAGCCCGGTTGTGGGCTAGGAAGTGTGTACATCAAGTCCACGAGCCCGACGTCGGTCACCGGAGTGGTGGGGTCGTAACCCATGTCGTTCTCGCCGATCGGCATTTCCTCCAGCATTTGGCCGAGGGTTGTGAAGCCGTAATCCCCCATCAGATCGGCCAAAGTAGCACCGGGCGGGAACATCGAGAGCAGCACGTCCATCAGCTCCGAGTCGCCCGTCATTCCCGGCATGAAACCGTCGTTGAGCAGGTCGATCAATGTTTGCTCGCCGTATTCGCCGAACATGCCGGTCAGCTCGCCGACCGTGATGCCGCCGAGGCCCAGCTGCTCGAAGAGCTCGGTCAGCGGGGGGTCACCCAGCGAGTCGGTCAACAAACCGCCGACGGTCCACGACGGGTCGACCAGGCTGGCGAGGGATTCGCTGCCCTGGGCGCCGAGCAGGTCCTTGATCAGGCCGCCCACGGTTGCGTTGTCGCCGCCGACGAGGTCCAGGATGAACTCGGAGAGGGTGGGGTTGCCGATCCCGATTTCCGGGGAGTTGAGCAGGGCGATCAGCAGGCTGGCGATCGAGTCATCCGGGCTGATGCCGCCGAGGTCGGTCAGCAGTTCGGCGATGGTGGGGTTGCCGATGCCGGCCTCGTTGAACAGGCCGATCAGCAGGTCGGACAGCTTCTCGGTGCCGATCCCGAACTCGTCGAGCAGATCCACCGGCGTCATGTGGCCGTAACCGACCTGGTCGAGCAGGTCGATGATCAGGGTTTCCAGCGGCGTGTCGCCGATGCCGGCCTGGCTCAGCAGGTCGGTGATGGTGGTGTCGCCGAGGCCGGTCAGGTCGACGACACCGCCGACATCGAGGCTCAGTCCGGGCTGCGCCGGGGTGAGGAGGCCGTTGAACAACGGGAGGCTGAAGCCCGCGATGTCCAGGCTCTCGTGGCCGTTCAAGAACGCGTCAAGCAGCGTCGCCGGCGCGCCGACCAGCGCCGACAGCGCCCCCATCGGGTCGGTGAAGTCGAGGATCTGCTGCATCAGCTGCTGCATCGCGGCGAAGACGGCCATCATCGGCCCCATGCTGGTGAGCAGCGAGTTCAACCACAGCGGCAGCTGCAGGTCGATATCGACCGGGAAGGGGAACGCCTGCACGTCGATGCCGGGCAGCGGATTGGTGAAGATGTTGATGACATCCGGGATGCCGGAAATCGCCTGCGTCGGGTTGGTGAAGACGTGGACCAGCAGCCCCCACATGTCGACCGAGTTCTGGTTCAACGCCTGCAGGTTGGCCGCGGTGTTGTTGAACAGGTCCGTCCACGGCGAGAAGAAGTCGCCGTCGGCGGTCAGGGCGACGGACCGCTGCTGCACGGCGGCGATCTCACGCTGCAGTTGCGGCAGCTGTGACGTCACCGGCGGTGCGGCGACGAGGCCCACCCCGACAATCGCCAAGCCGGTGGTGACGTAGGGACGAAGTGTTTGCTGCATGATGCCCTCCCGGACGGAAGTTCCAGAGTCTTGGGGTCGCTTAAGCACCGAGGATCTCCGCGATCTGGTCCCCTAGGCCGTCGAGCCAGTAGGACATCGAGCCGAAGAACTCGCCGATCTGCGCATTGATGAGGGTGAGGTCACCCAGGCCGATCGAAGCGAGTAGTTCATCGACGGTCTGAGTGCCGAAGTCGCCGAGCAGCGAGCTCACCGTCGAATCGCCGAGCATCGAGTCGATCAGCTCGTTGAGGGTCTGCGTTCCCAGGCCGGCGTCGATGAGCGCGTCACCGATGGTCATGCTGCCCAAGAACTGGTCGAACAGGTCGCCCAGCGACTGCCCGCCGAGGCCGAATTCGTTGAGCATCTCGTTGAGGCTCTGCGGACCCAGCGCCTGGCTGATGATGTCGTCGAGGTGCATGCTGCCCAGGCCGCCGTCGTCGAGCGCGCCGGCCACGGTCTGGTCACCGAGGAACTGGTTGAGGAGTTCGCTGATGTGCTGGTTGCCGATGCCCGCCTGGTCGAGCATGTCGGCGATGGTCTGGTCGGCCGGGACCATCTGGTCGATCAGGTCGGAAAGCGTGGTGGCGCCCAGCGGACCGAGCAGCTCCGAGAGTGGCTGGTCGGGCATTCCCGCCAGCAACAGCTCGAGCAGGGTCTGGTCGGCCATGCCCGAGTCGGCGAGCATCTGACCGAGGGTCATCGAGAAGTTCTCTTGGATCATGTCGGCCAGCGTGGCGGTGCCCATGTCGCCGAGCATCGAAATGAGCGGATCGTTCAACTGGTCGCCCATGACGGAGGCGATGGTCATGCTCGCCAGGGAATCGGTCAGCAGGGCGTCACCACCCTTGTCCAGCGGGGTCATGCCGGTGGCGGCGAGCATGTCGTTGATCGTGAGAACGCCGGTGTAGGGCTCCAGGTTTCCGACGATGTCGCCCACCGACATGTTGGTGATGCCCATCAGGTCGGTGATGTCCCCGACCGTGACGGTGCCGAAGCCCGCGAAGCCCATGACGTCGGCAACCGTTACGTTGCCCGATTCGCCCAGCACGGCAACGGCCAACTGGGCCACGTCGGCGTCGGCGAGGCCGGCCTGGCTCAGCAGGTCCATGATGGTCTGGTTGCCCAGGCCCAGGCCGTCGAGCAGCGAGCCGAAGAACTCGTGGGTGCTCTGAGTACCGATGCCGATGGCGTCGAGCAGGCCCCCTGTCGTGGTGCCGCCCAGGCCGAGCGCGTCGACCGCGGTGTGCAGCAGTCCGTTCAACGTCAGGTCGTCGGCGCCGAGGTCGCCGAGCAACTCGTTGACGGTCGGGTCACCGATACCCAGCGCGTTGAACACGGTCATGCCGAGGTCGGCCAGCTTGAGGTCGGCCACACCGACGCTGTCGGCGATGTCGACGACCGTCGGGTTCTCGAATCCCAGCGCGTGGGTCAAGTCGATCACGAGGTCAGCGACCTGCACGTCCCCGATGCCGAACTGGTCCATGAGCTCGGCAATCGTCGGGTTACCGATGCCCACCGCGTCGAGGAGGGTCGTCAACACGCCGGCGACCTCGAGGTCAGCCAAACCGAGCGAGTCGAGCACATCGACGGGGGTCTGGTCACCCATGCCCAGGCTGTCCAACAGGCCGGTCAACATGCCCGCCACCGGCATGGTGCCGATCCCGATCTGGTCGAGCAGGCCGGCGATGGTCTCATCACCGATGTTCAGCTCGTCGACCAGATCGCCCGCGGTCATGTCGATGACCAGGTTCTGGCCGGCGACCAGGATCCCGTTGAAGGCCGGGACGTCGATACCGAGCGCACCAATGGTGCTGGTGCCGTTGAGGAAGGCGTCGAGCAGTCGCGGCGCCGCGGTGAAGATCGCCGCGAACGGGTCCAGCGGGTCGCTCGGGTTGAAGATCTGGTTGAGGATGTCCTGCCAGGCGTCGTTGACCGTGACCAGCGGGCCGATGATGCCCATCCCGATGGTCAGGATCGGCGAGAGCAGGATCATCAGCGGGTCTTCGCCGCTGATCTGAGGCATCAGGCTGGTCAGGAAGTCGAACACCTCGGGCAGCCGCGACAGCGAGCTGGGGTCACTGAAGATCTGCTCGAGCAGGTTGCCCCAGCCGTTGTCGGTCCCCATCGCCACCAGGTTGGCGGCGGTGTTGTTGAAGAGGTCGACATAAGGGCCGAAGAAGTCCGCCGTGAGCTGCACGGGATGGTGCACGACGTTGTTGAGCTGCTGCCGCGGCGCGGGAGCCGACTGCATCGCAGCCATGGGGACCGCCGTATTGACGGCGATCAAGGCGGCACCCGCAATGGCGACGCCGGGGGTGACGTACGGGCGTAGCGCCAGCTGCATCATGCTCTCCTACAGGAACTGATCATGGACGTTGCTGAACTTTACATGAGTTTTTGGGTTTGTCGACGCGGAAGTTTTCTAATGAAAATCATCCGAAAAACGCCCCGTATCGCACGTATCGCGATAGACCGTCCGTCAGCGGGGACGCCTGTACGTCTGAGGCGACGATACAGCCGACCAGCCGAAAATGGAGTTCTTAGGTTTAGTTAATGCTGATTCGGAGATGCGTCAGCCCGCCGAGGCGGGGCCCAGGGTTGAGCGCAGCAAACCTGAGGCCGGCGCAAGCAACCGGCGCACCGTTACGCCGACGACGAAGTCGGTTTCCGCCTGCGCCAGGCTGGTGAGGCCCGTCACTGCAGTCGTCCAGCCTCGATCAGGTCACCGACTCGCAGGCCGCCGAATGGGTTGCGCCGGATATCAACCCGGATGACACCGCGCTCATCGGATACATGTCAGGGCCGAGCAAAGTCCACAAACGTGTCATGGCCTGCCGCCGAATCCCCTGGCACGACAGCGCGGTCTTCCGCAGGCGCCCAGAGACTCGCCTGGCGTGCGGGCCGATCAGGCTGTGCGATCCGGGCATCGGTTTCCGGTGTCGCGCAGCACTATTGGATGCAGCCGCAGAAGATCGAACGCACCGTCAAAGCGGCGGCGGCCAACATCGGTGACGGTCGATCTTCCTGCGCACCGGCGATCTCGGGTTCCGCTGCGCCGGAGAGCTTTTCGTGGCAGCCAGCTGGAACACCTGGTAGCGCTCCGCGACACCGACTATTACGCAACGGTATCGAGGACACCGTCGGGAACATCGACGAGCAATCGCAGGGCGTCGTCGCGGCCGCAGTAGGACTGACCGTCAGGACCGGCCCGGCTGGTCCGAGCCCCCGCCCCGCTGCCCCAGATTAGCGGCGACGAGCCGCCCCAGGCCGGCCATCAGCGCACCCTTGACCCCCTGGGCCTTGTTCTCCGGCCGGGGCTCGGCCCACTGGGCCAGCGCCACCAACTCACCGGCAACGTACTGATCGCGGCAGGCGCCGCGCTGAATCTTGCCGCTGGTGGTCGTCGGGATCCGCATCGGCTTGAGCAGCACCACCGCCTGCGCGTCGACCCCGTGGTGGGCGCGGATCGCGGCGCGGATCGATTCGATCAGGCCGTCCAGATCGACCCCGGCGGCCTCGTGGTGGTGGACCTCCTGCACCACGACCAGGTACTCGGGGGCGTAGCGCTCCGTCGGTAGCTGGAACACCGCACCGCGGCCGGGCATCAGTGCCGGGTGGCAATCCTGCACGGTCAGCTCGATGTCGTTGGGATAGTGGCTGTAGCCGCCGATCGTCATCAGGTCCTTGCACCGCCCGGTGACATACAGCTCACCGTCCCGGAAGAATCCCAAGTCGCCGCTGCGCAGGTAGGGGCCTTCCCCGGTGTCGGCCAGGTGCGCGTCGAACGCGTACTCGGTCTCCTCGGGGCGTCCCCAGTAGCCCACCCCGACGCTGGGTCCGGCGACCCAGATCTCGCCCACTTCGTCGTCGCCGCGGCGCAAGCGCGTCTCGGGGTCGACGATCAGCACTTCCTGCGTCTCGGCCTTGGCGCCGCAGGCCACCAGGGACAGCGCCCCGGCGGCATCGTCGGGCACCGCCACGACCCGGTCCTCACCGAGCGAGGTCCGGTCGAAGTGCCGGATCACCGGCACCGGCGAATCGGACATCCCGGTCACACCCAGCGTCGCCTCGGCCAGACCGTAGGCCGGAATGAAGGCCTCGGAGCGGAAACCGGCCGGCGCGAACATCTCGGTGAAGGACCGCAGCGTCTCGGAACTGATCGGCCCGGCGCCGACCACCGCGATCGACAGGCTCGACAGATCCAGTGCGGCGCGCTGTTCGGGGGTGCTGCGTTTGACGCAGGCCTCGTAGGCGAAGTTGGGTGCGGCCGTGATCGTGGCCTGGAAGCGCGAGATCGCCTGCAGCCACCGGATGGGGCGCATCAGGAACGCACTCGGCGACATCAACACCGTGGTGCGGCCGCCGTAGATGGTGCCGAGGATGCCCCCGACGAATCCCATGTCGTGGTACTGCGGCAACCAGGACACCCCGCTGATCGGGCTGTTGAGCACCGGAGCATCGTCGGGAGGGTTCAGCGCCCAGCGCATGATCTCGAGGTTGCTCACGTAGTTGCGATGAGTCAGCACGCAACCCTTCGGTATCCCGGTGGAGCCCGACGTGTACTGGATCATGGCCAGACTGTCGGCACCAATGCCCTGCAGTTCCCAGTCCGGGCCGTCGTCCTCGACCTCGTCCATGGCCAGCCAGCTCAGCTTCGGCCCGGCGCTGAGGCCGTCCACGGCGGCCTTCATCTTGGCCTGGGTCTTGGCCGTGGCCAGCGCGAACCGCGCATCCGCCTCGGGGACGACGGTCTCGATCCGCCGGATCGGCCAGTGCTCGTCGACCGGGACCGCCACGGCGCCGGCGTAGAAACAGCCGAACAGCCCGGCCACGCTGTCCACCCCTGGCCGGCAGAGCACCAGCACCCGCTCGCCGGCGGCACCCTGGCGTTGTAGGTCCACCGCGATGGAGCGGGCCCGGCTGTCCAGTTCCCGGTAGGTGATGCGGGCTTCTTCGGTGTCGCCTTCCGGGCAGAAGATGAATGCGGGCGTGTCCTGCAAACGCGCAGCCTGCTGCTGCAACAGGTCGACCAGCGTGTCCAGCGCCAAGGGGGCCAGGGAAGTCGTCGGTTCTGCCATCGTCTGATCTGCCTTAGGAAGTGCGTGGGGTATCGGCCCACAGCGTAGCGGGGCGAAGGGGACCGGAGCCTCGGTCAGCCCAACGATGCCAGCGCGCGCACCAACTGGTCGACTTCCGAGGTCGTCGAGTAGTGGCTCAGCCCCACGGTGACCGCTCCGCCGATGTCGTTGACCCCGATCACGTCCAGCACCCGCGCCCCGGCGTTGGCGATCGCCAGCACGCCGTTGTCGGCCAACCGCTGCACCACCCGCTCGGCGGTCACGTTGCGCACCGCGAAGCTGACCACCGGAATCCGGACCTCGGGCTGGCCGATCATCATCACCAGTGGCAGCGACCGCAGCGAGCCGACCAGATAGTCGAACAGCCGATGCAGATACGCCCCGGCCGACTGCATCGAGACCGCCAGCCGCTCGGGCCGGCTGCCCCGGGCGGACTCGTCGAGCGAGGCCAGGTATTCGACACTGGCCACCAGGCCCGCCAGCAGCCCGAACTGATGCAGCCCGACCTCCAGCCGCGCCGCGCCGACGGCGTACGGGTTCAACGACACCGACCCGAACGTGTCGATCAGCGCCGGGTCGCGGAAGACCAGCGCCCCCACGGGCGGGCCGCCCCAGCGGGCCGCGTTGAGGGCCACCACGTCGGCCTCGACGTCGTTGATGTCGAGCAACTGGTACGGCGCCGCCGCGCAATGGTCGACCACGGCGACCCCGCCGACGTCGTGGATCAACTTGGTGACGGGCCGTAGATCGGTGACCGTGCCCAGCACCCCCGACGCCGAGCTGACCGCCACCAGCCGGGTCGACGGGGTGATCAGGTTCTCCCACTGCCAGCCCGGCAGCTCCCCGGTCTCGATGTCCACCTCGGCCCATTTGAGTTTGGCGCCGTAGCGGTTGGCGGCGCGCACCCACGGGGCGATGTTGGCCTCGTCATCGAGCCGGCTGACCAGCGTCTCGTAGCCCAGGCTCACCCGCGACGACGCCGCATCGGCCAGCGCGCTCAGCAGCACCGCGCGATCCGGCCCCAGCACCACCCCGGCGGGATCGGCGCCCACCAGGTCGGCGACGGCCTGGCGCGCGGCGACCAGCACCGCGGCACTGCGTCGGGCGGCCGGATGCGGACCCGTCGACGTGGCCAGCGATCCCCGGAAGGCGGTCGACACCGTGGTCGCCACCGAGTCCGGGATCAACATGCCCGTCGGCGCGTCGAAATGCACCCATCCGTCACCGAGCGTCGGGTGCAGTCCACGCACCCGGGCGACGTCATAGGCCATGTCAGCCACCTTAAGACTTCTCAAGATCGGGTGATCGGCGAAAGTATCGGGTAACGGGATAGCTCCCCCGCAGCGCTGAACCGTGTCACCTTGACAGCCATACTAGTGCAGTGCTTCTGGGGTTCGGAATGGTTGCCGCGCTACTGCTGCTGGTCGCACCGGGAGCACTCATCGCCGCCGGGTCGCGACTGACGTGGCCGCTGGCGGTGACGGTCGGCCCGGCGCTGACCTACGGGGTGGTCGGGCTGGCCATCGTGCCGTTCGGTGCGCTCGGGATCCCATGGAACGCCGGCACCGCGCTGGCCGCGCTGGTGGTGGTCGGGGCGTTGGTGGCCGGCCTGGCCCGCGGGGTCCGGGGGTTGCTGGACCGCCGGCCCGGCATTCATGTGGCAGCGCCGGGGACCGCCGTGGGGCCGATGCTCACCGTGGCCGCCGGGGTGTTGCTGGGCATGCTGCTGATCGGCTGGGCGGCGGTACGCGGCCTGCCGGATTGGCAGAGCATTCCCAGCACCTGGGATGCGGTCTGGCACGCCAACACCGTCCGTTTCATCCTCGACACCGGGCAGGCCTCGCCCACCCACATGGGCGAACTGCGCAACGTCGAGACCCACGCTCCGCTCTACTACCCGTCAGCGTTCCACGCGCTGACCGCGGTGCTGTGCCAACTGACCGGCGCGGCACCCACCACCGGCTACACGCTGGCCGGGCTGGCCGCCTCGGTGTGGCTGTTCCCGATCAGCGCCGCACTGCTCACCTGGAACCTGCTGCAGCGCGTGTTGAGCACGCGCCGGCTTGCGCTTTCGGCGGCTACCGCCGGCGCGTTGTCGGCGTCGTTCACGGCGCTGCCCTATGTCGAGTTCGGCACCGCGGCCATGCCCAACCTGGTGGCCTACGGGCTGGTGGTGCCGGCTTTTGCGCTGGTCACAGGGGTTCGCACCCATCGCGATCGGATCGGCGTGGCGGTGCTGGCGCTGGTTGGGGTGTTCTCGGTGCACCTGACCGGGGGCGTGGTGACGGTGTTGCTGCTGGCGGCCTGGTGGCTTGGCCCCTTCGACGGGGCGCTGTGGAATCCGTTGCGGGGCAAGCGGCGCGACACCCTGGCGCTGGCCGCTGTCCTGGTGCCGACCGGGCTGCTGTTGTTGCCGCAGCTGCTGAGCGTGCGCGAGCAGGCCGACATCATCGCCGGGCATTCCTTCCTCACCCATGAGGGCCGCAAGTCGGGGTTGCGCGACGCGCTGTTGTTGCACACCCGCCACCTCAACGACTTCCCGGTGCAGTACACACTGGTCGGGCTGACCGCGGTCGGGACGGGGCTGCTGCTCTATAAGAAGGTGTGGTGGCCGCTGGCGCTGTGGGCGGTGCTGGTGGTGGGGGTGGTGCAGTCCTCGGCTCCGCTGGGCGGCCCGGCCGGCGCCGTGATCGGCCGTTTCACCGACCTGTTCTACAGCGACCCGCGCCGGATCATGGCGGCGATGACGCTGCTGCTGATCCCGATGGCCGGGGCGGGTCTGGCGTGGCTGGTCACCTTCTTGGCCGAGCAGACGCCAAAGCCCGCTAAATGGCCCCGATTTGGGGGCTTTTGCGTCTGCTCGGCGGTAGGTGTAGCGACGGTCGGGCTGGCCTGGCACTACCTGCCACGGCACGCGTTTCTGTTCGGCGACAAGTACGACTCGGTGATGGTCGACTCCCGCGACCTGGCGGCGTTCGCCCACCTGGCGGAGCTGCCCGGGGCCCACGACAGCCTGATCGGCAACGCCAACGTCGACGGCAGCGCCTGGATGTACGCCGTCGCCGACCTGCACCCGCTGTGGACGCACTACGACTACCCGCAGCAGCAGGGCCCCGGCCCGCACCGGTTCGTCTTCTGGGCCTACGCCGACGACGCCGACACCGACCCGCGGGTGGCGGCCGCCGTGCGCGCCCTGAACATCCGCTACGTGCTGATCAGCAGCCCGACGGTGCGCGGGTTCTCGCTGCCCGACGGACTAGTGTCTCTGGAGAAATCGCGGTCGTGGGCCAAGATCTACGACAATGGCGGTGCCAGCATCTATGAATGGCAGGGAGGCGCGCGTTGAGCACCGGTAGTAGCAGGGCAGACGGCTCAGACGACATCGAGGTCATCAGCGGCGCCGACCCGCGGCTGCTGGCCGCCGGCGGTGCACCCGCCGAGGGCGCCGATGACGACGACGAGCCGTCGCTGACCGACCTGATCGAGCAACCCGCCAAGGTGATGCGGATCGGCACGATGATCAAACAGTTGCTCGAGGAGGTGCGGGCCGCCCCGCTCGACGACGCCAGCCGCGCCCGGCTGCGGGAGATCCACTCGGCCAGCATCCGCGAGTTGGAGGACGGCCTGGCCCCGGAGTTGCGGGAGGAGCTGGACCGGCTGACACTGCCGCTGCGCGAGGACGCCACGCCGTCCGACGCCGAGCTGCGGATCGCCCAGGCGCAGCTGGTGGGCTGGCTGGAGGGGCTGTTCCACGGGATCCAGACCGCGCTGTTCGCCCAGCAGATGGCCGCCCGGGCGCAACTGGAGCAGATGCGCCACGGCGCGCTGCCGCCCGGGCCCACCGCGGGCGGACACAGCGGGCACGGCCACACCGGTTCCGGCCAGTACCTGTAGCGCACCTTGTCTGCCACCGACCCTCATATCGAGACCCGTGACGCGTGGGTGGAGTTCCCCATCTTCGACGCCAAATCGCGGTCGTTGAAGAAGGCGTTTTTGGGCAAGGCCGGCGGGGCGATCGGGCGCAACAACTCCAATGTGGTGGTGGTCGAGGCGTTGCGCGACATCACCATGTCGCTGTCGCTCGGGGACCGGGTGGGCCTGGTCGGACACAACGGCGCCGGCAAATCCACACTGCTGCGCCTGCTTTCGGGTATCTATGAGCCCACCCGGGGCTCGGCGACCGTGGTCGGCCGGGTGGCTCCGGTGTTCGACCTGGGCGTGGGCATGGACCCGGAGATCTCCGGCTACGAGAACATCATCATCCGCGGCCTGTTCTTGGGCCAGACCCGCAAGCAGATGGCCGCCAAGGTCGACGAGATCGCCGAATTCACCGAGCTGGGCGACTATCTGGCGATGCCGCTGCGCACCTACTCCACCGGGATGCGGGTGCGGCTGGCGATGGGCGTGGTCACCAGCATCGACCCGGAGATCCTGCTGCTGGATGAGGGCATCGGGGCGGTGGACGCCGAATTCTTGAAGAAGGCCCAGACCCGGCTGCAGAAGCTGGTGGAGCGCTCCGGAATCCTGGTGTTCGCCAGCCATTCCAACGAGTTCCTGGCCCGGCTGTGCAAGACCGCGATGTGGATCGACCACGGCACCGTGAAGATGACCGGCGGAATCGAGGAAGTGGTCGGCGCCTACGAGGGCCCCGACGCGGCCCGGCACGTACGTGAGGTGTTGGCCGAAACGCGGGATCAGGCGTGAGTCAGACCGTCTACGCCGTGGTGGTCACCCACCGCCGCGTCGAGCAGCTGGCCGAATCCCTCAAAGCGCTGGTGGCCCAGACCCGGGCACCGGACCACGTGATCGTCGTCGACAACGACTTCGCCTCCGGTGACACCGCGGTGCGCGACCTGGTGGCCCGGCAGCCGGTGCCGTGCACATATCTCGGGTCACGGCGAAACCTCGGGGGCGCAGGCGGTTTCGCGTTGGGCATCCTGCACGCGCTGGCGGCCGGCGCGGATTGGGTGTGGCTGGCCGACGATGACGGCCGGCCGGCCGATTCCGGTGTGCTGGCCGCGCTGCTGGCGTGCGCTTCACAGCACCGACTGGCGGAGGTGTCGCCGATGGTGTGCAACATCGATGACCCCTCCCGGCTGGCGTTTCCGCTGCGGCGCGGGCTGGTGTGGCGACGCGAGGTCAGCGAATTGCGCAGTGGCGGCGGCGATCTGCTGCCGGGGATCGCCTCGCTGTTCAACGGGGCGTTGTTCACCGCCGATGCGCTGGACGCGGTGGGGGTGCCCGACCTGCGGTTGTTCATGCGCGGCGACGAGGTGGAGGTGCACCGCCGGTTGGTGCGCTCCGGTCTGGCGTTCGGGACGTGCCTGACCGCGGCCTACCTGCATCCGTGCGGGTCGGCAGAGTTCAAGCCGATCCTGGGCGGCCGGATGCACACCCAGTACCCGGACAACGCGGTGAAGCGCTATTTCACCTACCGCAACCGCGGCTACCTGATGGCCCAGCCCGGCATGCGCCGACTGCTGGTCCAGGAGTGGCTGCGGTTCGGCTGGTTCTTCCTGGTGTCACGCCGCTGGGACACGGCAGGCCTGGCCGAGTGGATCCGGCTGCGCCGGCTGGGGCGCCGGGAGCAGTTCGCCAAACCCGAGGGGCAGCAATGAGTTTCACCGATATAGCGGGCGAGTCGCGCACCTTCGCGCGGGCGCGGGCCGATCTGACCGACGGATTCCGTCGCCACGAGCTGTGGCTGCACCTGGGCTGGCAGGACATCAAGCAGCGCTACCGGCGCAGTGTGCTGGGCCCGTTCTGGATCACCATCGGCACCGCCACCACCGCGGTGGCGATGGGCGGGTTGTACTCCAAGCTGTTCCATCTCGACCTGGCGGTGCACCTGCCGTACGTGACGCTGGGGCTGATCGTGTGGAACCTGCTCAACGCCGCCATCCTGGAGGGCGCCGATGTGTTCGTCGCCAACGAGGGACTGATCAAACAGCTGCCGACGCCGTTGAGCGTGCACGTCTATCGGCTGGTGTGGCGGCAGATGATCCTGTTCGCCCACAACATCGTCATCTATATCCCGATCGCACTGATCTTCCCCAAACCCTGGTCGTGGGCGGATCTCTCGGTGATCCCGGCGCTGGCAGTGATCGCGCTGAACTGCGTGTGGGTGTCGCTGTGCTTCGGGATTCTGGCCACCCGCTACCGCGACATCTCCCCGCTGCTGTTCAGCGTGGTGCAGCTGCTGTTCCTGATGACCCCGATCATCTGGAACTACGACACGCTGCGCGCCCAGGGGGCGTCGCGCTGGATGACGGTGATCGAGTTCAACCCGCTGATGCATTACCTCGAAATCGTGCGCGCCCCGCTGCTGGGGGCAGCCCAGCCGCTGCGGCACTGGGCGATCGTGCTGGCGCTGACGGCGCTCGGCTGGGCGGTGGCCGCGCTGGTGCTGCGCCAGTTCCGGGCGCGGGTGGCGTACTGGGTGTAGCGGGCGGTCATACCGGAGTAGCATCGTGGTATGAAGTTGAGTATCAGTCTTTCCGCCGAGGATGTCGAGGCTCTGGACGCCTACGCGCAACGCACGGGTTTGCCGTCACGTTCGGCGGCCGTCCAGCATGCGATTCGGATGCTGCGCTACCCCACCCTCGAAGACGACTACGCCGACGCTTGGGCGCAGTGGTCGGCCGACGGTGAGGATCAGGTTTGGGACCGGGCCACCGACGACGGGGCCGGCGATGCGCCGCGGTGACATCTGGCAGGTCGACTTCGACCCGACCCGGGGAAGCGAAGCGAACAAGTACCGCCCGGCCGTCGTCGTCAGCAACGACCGGGCCAATGCAACGGCCGGCCGACTCGGTCGCGGCGTGGTGACCGTCGTCCCGGTGACCAGCAACACCGCTACTGTCTACCCGTTCCAGGTGCTGTTGCCGGCCACCTCCACCGGCCTGGCCGTCGATTCGAAAGCACAAGCCGAACAGATCAGGTCGGTTGCCGTCGAACGTCTGCAACGGCGAATCGGCCGCCTCCCGGCGATCGAACTCACCCAACTCGACGAGGCGCTGCGACTGCACCTCGACTTGTGATAACTGCGGCCGGCGTAATCAGCTGCTACTCACACTCCGAACCGGTAGGTCTCGATGACGTCAGGATCCGGATCGAGGCCCAGCCCGGACCCGTCCGGGAGGGTGACCCGGCCAGCCGTCGTCGTCAGCGCGTCGCCGTAGATCGAGGCCTCCAGGTCGAACCAGCGCCACTCGATCATCGCGCCGGCGCCGCCCAGCGCGGCGGTGGTGTGGATCGCGGCGAGCAGGCCGGGGCCGTCGTAGAACGAGTGCGTCATCACCGCCACATCGCGGGCCGCGGCGAGCGCAAAGACCTTGCGCAGCTCGGTGATTCCGCCCAGCTTGGCCGGGCTGGGCTGTGCGAAGTCCACCGCACCGGCGTCCAGGAGCCGCTCGAATTCCATTGTGGTGCCTATGTTCTCGCCGGAGGCGATCGGCAGTCCGGTGCTGCGGCGCAGTTCGGCCAGCCCGTCGAAGTTCTCCGGCGGCCACAGCGGCTCCTCGAGGAACAACATGTCCACCGCGTGCAGGTCGGCGGCCAGCCCCTGGGCGTGGTCAAGCGTCCAAGCACAGCCGGCGTCGACGATCAGCGCTATGGCCGGCCCGGCCTCGTCGCGGGCCGCCTGTATCGCCGGCAGCTGGGATTCGTGCAGCTTGATCGCGGTGAACCCGTCATCGACGACGCGGCGCACCGCAGCGCGGACCCGCTGCGGCTCGGTGTAGCACGCCAGGCTGGCGTAGCAGGGCATGGCCCGGACGTCGCCGCCGCCGAGCAGCGTCGAGATCGGCAGCCCGGCGCGCTTGCCGGCGATGTCCCACAGCGCGATGTCGACCGCGGACAGCGCATAGGTGATCGCCCCGCCGCGGCCGAACACGTGCAGCTTGCGCTGCACATGATCCATCAGCGCCGCGATGTCGGCGGCGTCGCGGCCCAGGCACAGCGGAGCGACGAGCTCATCGAGCGCGCGGGCCGCCAGCGCGGTGCCGTAGAGCCCGAACGCCTCACCCCAGCCGATGATGCCGTCGTCGGTGGTGACTTTGACCAGCAGCGAGTCCGCGGCCGTCAGCTCCCCGCCCCACAGCGCGGCGCCGGGCAGCTCCGGTTTGAGCTGGATGCGCAGCGGGATGACCTCGATGTCGGCGAGGACGGCGGACATGGTTTCCAGGGTAGGACTGATTAAGCTGCCCGGGTGGCCGAGACGACGCAGCCCAGTCATCTGCACCTGTCCACCCAGGTGTGGCGCTTCCTGGTCACCGGGGCGCTGTCGGCGGTGGTGGACTTCGGGCTCTATCTGCTGCTGTATCTGGGCGCCGGGCTCGGCGTCGATGCGGCCAAAGCGATCAGCTTCGTGGCCGGCACCGTCACCGCGTATCTGATCAACCGACGCTGGACGTTTCAGTCCTCGGCGCACACCGGGCGGTTCGTCGCGGTGATGGTGTTGTACGCGTTGACATTCGGGGTGCAGGTGGGCCTCAACCACCTGGTGCTGAGGCTGCTGGACTACCAGCATTGGGCGCTGCCGGTGGCGTTCGTGATCGCGCAGGGCACCGCAACCGTCATCAACTTCATCGTGCAGCGGACGGTGATCTTCCGGGTGCGCTGAGCTCAGGCGAGCGCGAACGGCGGTTCCAGGCCGGGGGCAGCGTCGGCCCTTACGCGGGCACGATGACTAGGCAACATGTATCCATGCATGTATACATGGATACATGGCCACCAAGACGATCTCGATTGACATCGAGGCATACGAGCGACTCCGGGCGGCGCGTAGTTCGCCGGGCGAATCGTTCTCACGCGTCATCAAGCGGGCACACTGGCGCAACGAAGCCCGCACCGCGGGCGCGTTGCTGGCAGCCCTCGCCGACCTGCCGACCGCAACTGCGGATGCACTCGACCGCCTCGATGAGGCACAGCACATGGACCTCCCGCCGGATGATCCGTGGCACCCCGCGTAAGCGTCGACACGACGTTTCTCATCGACCTGCAGCGCGAACGGGCCGCCGGCAAGCACAACGGGCCCGCCCACCGATTTCTGAGTCAATCGCCCGATACCGAATTGTTTCTCTCGACTGTCGTACTCGGTGAATTCGCTGCAGGATTCGACCGCACCGACGATCCGATCGTTGTCAGCATGCGTGAACGCCACACCCTCGTCCCGGTCGATGCTGAGATCGCTTTGACGTACGCGAGGGTCACCCGGGAGCTACGCCGCCGCGGAGAACTGGTCGGCAGCAACGACCTGTGGATCGGCTGCACCAGCCTGCAACTCGGAATCCCGGTCCTGACGGCCAAGCCCGCGGATTTCCGCCGCATCGACGGACTCGGCGTCATCTCCTATCGCTAGGACTGGTTGCAGCCGTTGCGCCGTCGGTCGGAGCCACGACGGCACCATGTTGCCGCTCGACCCTGATCCTTCCGGCGCTGAAAACACCTCGGCCCGGTCATGAGACCGGGCCGAGGGATTGGTGGAGCGGGATTTGCTACGGGGCGTTCGTGCCGGGGTGGGCTGAAACGTCAACGGTCCCCTGCACCCCCCGCGCAGGGGACCGTTGACGTCAGCCCACGAGGCCCGTCGGTGAACCGGGGCTAGGGGTTGGTCGCGCCGCCGGTGGTACCGGGTTCGCCATTGGGGCCGGCAGCGCCGGGATCACCGGACGCGCCCTTGGACCCGTTGGGCGTTCCGGTGCCTCCCTGCCCGCCGGAGACGCTGCCGGCACGCGAGCCACCGGTCCCCGCCGCGCCACCGGCGCCGTCCGCGCCGCCGCCCGCACCGGTTCCGCCGTCGCCGCCGTCACCGCCGTCACCGCCGATACCGCTCGGCCCGCCGGCTCCGCCCTTGGCGCCGGGACCGGCGGAGTTGGAGCCGCCCTCACCGCCGACACCGCCGGCGCCGCCCTTGCCGGTGCCCAGCGCCGAGCCACCCTGGCCGCCATCGCCGGCGTTTCCGCCGTTGGCGCCGGCGCCGCCGGTACCGCCCGGAGTCGGCGGGGTGGTGGCGTCGCCGTCCTCGCCCGGCACCCCGGTGCCGCCGGCACCGCCGACACCGCCGTTGCCACCCCGACCGCCCAAGCCACCGTTGCCGGAGACGGTGCCGCCGCTGCCGCCGTCGCCGCCCTGGCCGCCGGCACCGCCGGGCGTGCCGGGGTCGCCGGTGTTGGGATCACCCGCGGTACCCGGTCCGCCGTTGCCGCCGGCGCCACCGCTGCCGCCGTTGCTGTTGTACGTCCCGCCGTTACCGCCGTTGCCGCCGTTACCGCCGTTGGCGCCCGGGGCGGTGGCGTCAAAGCCGCGCCCGCCGGAACCGCCGCCGCCGTTGTTGGCGGTGCGAGGCGCGCCATCGGCGCCGGGAGCGCCTTCGTGGGCGCCGCTGCCGCCGGCCCCGCCCTGGCCCACCTCGCCGGCGTCGCCGGCGTCGCCACCGTTGCCGCCGTTGATGTGGTCGGCTGTTCCGGCCGCACCGGTGCCACCAGCGCCGGCACCACCGTTGGTTCCGCCGTAACCGCCGCGGCCACCATCACCGGCGGTGCCGGCGTCACCGGTGCCCAGCACCTGGCCGGCCGCGCCGCCGTCGCCGCCCGTACCGCCGTCACCACCGTTCCCGCCGTTGCCGCCGTGGGCGCCGTCGCCGTCGCCGGTGCTGAAGTCGCCGTCGGCGGCCTTGCCCAACGAGGTACCGCCGGCACCGCCACCACCGGCGTTGCCGCCATTGCCACCGTTACCGGCATTACCGGAGATCGATCCGCCGTTGCCGCCATTACCGCCGGCCCCGCCGTCGCCGCCGTTGCCGCCATTACCGCCGTCGTCGCCGCTGTCGGCCTTGAGGCCGGAGCCGCCGTAGCCACCGTAGCCGCCCTGGCCACCGTCGCCGCCGTTGCCGATGTTGCCGCCATCGCCGCCGTCACCGCCCTTGCTGCCGGTCACGCCACCCACCGTGGAATCGGCCGCGTTGCCGGTCGACCCACCGCCGTTGCCGCCCTGGCCGCCGTTGCCGCTGGCCGCGGGCAACTGGCCATTGACGCCGTCGGCGCCGTGGTTGCCGCCTCCGCTGTCGCCACCGGCACCACCCTTGCCGACCGCACCGGCATCCCCGCCGTTCCCGCCGGCGCCGCCGTCACCGCCTTGGCCGACGCTGGCGAACGCCCCGGACGTGGGGACCCCGCCCAGCCCGCCGTTGCCACCTTGGCCGCCGTCGCCGCCGGCCCCGCTGTTGCCGCCATCGCCGCCAGCGCCGCCGACGCCGTGCGCACCGGCGTGGGCTCCAAATGCCTGCGCGGCGCCACCGACACCGCCCGCGCCGCCGGTACCGCCATCGCCGCCGCTGCCGCCAGTGCCACCGTTGCCGCCGGCCCCGCCGCCGTCGGCCGCACCGTTGGTGACCATCAATCCGGATGAAGGCCCGGTGAGGTTGTGCATTCCGCTGACGGCGTGACCGCCGTCGGAGCCGTTGCCGCCATTGCCCGCGGCACTGCCGCTTCCACCGTCGGCTCCCGCGCCACCAGCCCCGCCGGCACCACCGTCACCGGCAAACAGCCCGCCGCGGCCACCGGCGCCACCGGTACCGCCGTTGCCCCCGGTCTGGCCGTCGGCGCCGTTACCGCCGGTGCCGCCGTTACCGCCATTGCCGGCGATCGCATCCTGGTCGGCGGTGGCGTCACCACCGGTCCCGCCGTCGCCACCGTCCTGCCCGCCCACACCGTCGGCACCGTCACCGCCGTTGCCGCCGGTGGCGTCGCCGCCGGGGTCGGTGTCGGTCTGGCTTTCGCCCGGGTCACCGGCGTCGGCCGGCCCGGTGGTGGATGGGTTGACGCCGTCGGCGCCGATCTTGCCCGCGCCGCCCGCACCGCCGGTGCCACCCGCGCCGAACAGGAAGCCGCCGTCACCACCGACGCCACCGCTGCCGCCGTCACCGCCGTCGATGCCCGCGCCGGCGGCACCACCGAAGCCGAAGAATCCGGCGTCTCCGCCGACCAGCCCGTTGCCATCGGTGTCGATACCGCCGGTGGCCCCGTCGCCGAACAGGAAGCCGCCGTCGTTCAGGTTGCCCAAGCCCAGCCACCCGAACATCGAGTCGTTGGTGCCATCCCAGGCGGCATCGCCGTTACCGATCAAGCCGCGGCCGAACAGGTCGATCCACGGATCGTTGATCTGCGCGATCAGCGCAGTGTTGTCGGTATCGGCCAGCCAGCCCTCGAGGTCGGCATGCAGGTTGGTGAAGACGGTCATCGCGTCGTCGCCGTTGAGGAAACTGATGTCGCCGGTCGCGGTCCCGAACAGGTCGGTGTTGAGGATGTCGAACAGGTCGTCGAGGTCGGCGTATGCGGCCGGTGCGGCGACCACCGGAGTCATGCCGAACGCCAGGAACGCCGCCGCGGCACTGGTTGCGCCGAACACCCGGCGGGACTTCTGGCTGCGCGAATGCCGCGACTTACGAGCTGACATGGTGTGTTTCCCCTCAGATAGTGACGTAGTTGAAGTTCTCGGGATCAGGACTGGTGGCCGCCGTTACCGCCGGCGCCGGTGCGGAACGCGTCGAAGTCGCGCAGGAAGTCGTCGGTTAGGTCGCCGGGGCAACGGGGTCCAGTCGGGCCAGGCCGAACGCGAGGACGCCGGTCACCTGGTTGCTACGACGAGCTATGGAACGGTTTTGCCCACGGCCCGACACACTGAGTCACGTGGGTGCCCTCCGGATCAGGCGGCACGAGCGGCGCGAATCACCGTCGGGATACCGGTGGGGCCCGCCCGCCGCGGGCGGCCCGAAAAATTCTCCCGAAGATCGAGGTGGCCCCTCCGCGGTACCAGGTGCCGAACGACGGAGCCACGCGTCGAGTGCTCTATATGACAGCGATTGGCCATGGAAGTACGAAATAGGCTGCGGGCCAGTCGAATTGTTCGGCCGGCTGCGCGGATTGATACGGTCCTTCTCCTCGGACACGTATCAATTCGCGCAGCCGGTGCGGCGAGCAGTCTAGGGGTTGTTCGCCCCGTGGCCGCCGTCGTCGCCGGATGTGCCGTCGGCCTGGCCGTCGCCGCCATTTTGGCCGTCGCCGCCGGTAGCGCCGGTGCCGGTGCCGCCGTTGCCGCCGGTACCTCCGTGTCCGTCCCCGCTCGGGCCATCGGTGCCGCCAGCGCCACCTTGGCCGCCGGCGCCGCCGACACCGTCGTCAGTGCCGATCGCGTTGCCGATGCCACCCTTGCCGCCGTCGCCACCGTCGGCGCCGGCGCCGCCGGCACCGCCGTTGCCGCCGTTGCCGCCGGTGGCGTCGGCATTGACATGCGGCCCCGTCGACGCTGTTGCCTCGACGCTGCCACGGCCACCGTCACCGCCCTTGCCGCCGACGGCACCATCGGTGCCGTTCTCGCCGCCGTCACCGCCGTGGCCACCTAGGGCGGTCCCGTCCACGCTGTTACCGGGCCCGGCACTGGACTGGCCATACACCGACCCGACACCGCCGTTGCCGCCGTCACCGCCGAGGCCGGCACCGCCGTTGCCGCCGGTACCGACACCGGTGCCGTCGGCGTGGTTCCACGAGACGACCTGGCCGACACCGCCGTTGCCGCCTGTAGCGCCCGCGGTGCCCAAACCGCCGTTGCCACCGGTACCGTGACCGTTTTCGACATCACCCTGGGTCAAGGTGAGGATCTGGCCGACACCGCCCTTACCGCCGGTGCCGCCGTCGGTGGCCGCGCCGCCGATCCCACCTTTAGCGGTGCTGTCGGTGAGCTCGAAACCGTTGCCACCCTGGATCACGGCGTCACCACCGTCGCCGGCCTCGCTGCCCGGCCCCGTGCCATCTCCACCAAGACCACCGGTGGCCGCGCTATTGCTGACGGTGTTGTCGGGCAGTTGAACGTTGTTGTCATCGACCCCGGCTGTCACCGCACCGAGGCCACCATCACCGCCGACGCCCTGATCGCTGCCGTTTCCGCCGTTGCCGCCGGTCGCGGTGCCCCCGGACAGCGAGGTGTTGGCGCCGGCCGCGTGGACGATACCCAGGCCACCGTGGCCGCCGGCACCGCCGTCGGCTCCGCTGCCGCCGGTTCCGCCGGTAGCGGTGCTGTCTATGACCGCACCGCCGTAGGCAGCCGCGATCTGCGCATCACCGCCGTCGCCGCCGGTGCCGCCGTTGGCGTCGCCGACGCCGGCCGCACCGGCGTGAGCAGCGCTATGGGTGACCGAGCTGTCCGTGCCGTCGACGATGATCGACGCATTACCGCCGTCAGCACCTCCGACGGCGTTGGTCCCGATCGCGTCGCTGCCGGTGACGGAGCCGCCGTTCTCGGCTTTGAGCCAGCCGTAGCCGCCGTTGCCGCCGGTCGTGCCGTCAGCACCGCCGGCACCGCCGTTGCCGCCGGTGGCGCTGCTGGCGGTCGCCGCGGCATTGCCGTTGATGGCCTCGACCTTGGCGTATCCGCCGTCGCCGCCGTCGCCACCCTCAACACTGCCGTCACCGCCGTTACCGGCGGTCGCCGTACCGCTGGCAGAACCGCGAACACCTTGGACAAAGGCGCGCTCGCCGTTACCGCCGTTGCCGCCGTGGGCATCGCCGCCGTTACCGCCCGTAGCCGCACCACTGGCCGTGCTGGTGGCGTCTCCACCAGCAACCACCTGGCCCATCCCGCCGGTACCGCCGGTAGCACCCGCCGCCGTGGCATCACCGCCGTCACCACCGGTGCCAACACCGTCGGCCTTGGCCCCACTGTTGGCCAGCACGATCCCGATGCCACCCTTGCCGCCGTCACCACCATTGGTCGCGTCGCCACCGGCACCACCGATACCGGTGCCTTCAGCAGTCCCGCCGCCCAGGTCGTTGTAGTTCGACTGCACCCAGGCTGCACCACCGGCGCCACCGGTGCTGTCGGCACCAGTGCCGCTACCGCCTTCGCCGCCCGTCGCGTCACCCGTGGCACTGCCACCGTTGGCGTTCACCGAACCGATACCGCCAGCACCGCCCTGGCCGCCGTCGATACCGTCCCCGCCAGCGCCGCCGGTCGCACCGTCACCGGTGCCGGTAGCCACGCCACCCGCCGTGGCGCTGACCTCGCCCACACCGCCGACACCACCGATACCGGTGCCGATCGCCTTGCCACCGGCACCACCGGTCGCGGTGCCGCTGGCGCTGCTGTCCGCGGTGTCGGCAGAGATCGTGCCCATGCCACCAGCGCCACCCGCACCGCCGGCGTTGCCGTTGACGTCACCGTCGCCGCCATCACCGCCGGCACCACCAGTCGCGGTTCCGCTGACCGAACCGAGCTCGCCGCCCAGACCGACCTGACCGGAGGCACCAGCACCGCCCGCGCCGCCGTTACCGGTGTTGGCGGCGTCGACATAGGTGCCACCGGCACCACCGTCACCACCGTCGCCACCGGTCGCCGTGCTGCCGACGCCGTCTCGGACCGCACCAACACCGCCGGCACCGCCCTGGCCACCCTGGGCGCCGTCGATGCCGCCGTCGCCGCCGGTGCCGCCGGCGCCGCCGGTGCCCGTCGCTCCGGTGATCGTGTTACCCACCGCGTTGGAGATAGCGCCGACGCCGCCCTGGCCGCCGTCACCAGCGTCGACACCCTTGCCACTGTCGCCGCCGACACCGCCGGTCGCCGTACCTTGTGAAGTGCCGCCGTCGGTGGTGAAGGCCCCGATGGAAGCCATGCCACCATCGCCACCGCGGGCGCCGTCATAACCGTCGCCGCCGTTACCTGCAATGGCCGTACCCGCAGCGTGGGCGTTGCCGGCAGGCCAGCTGGAGAAGCCGCCGTTGATGGTGGCGTAGTTCACCAAGCCAGTGCTGCCACCGCCGACGCCGCCGTCGATGCCCTTGCCGCCGGTACCTCCGATAGCCGTACCGGTGGCGGTGCTTCCGATGCCGTGCGAGGAGACGCTGGCCGCAGAACCGCTGCCTCCCGTACCGGTGTTGATGCCCGCGCCGCCGTCACCGCCCTTGGCGATGCCATCAGTAACGGTGCCACCACCGCCGGCCTGAACGACACCCGTTTGCCCGCCGCCGCCGATGCCGGCATCGCCCATGCCACCCGAACCGCCGGTGGCAACGGTGTCGCTGCCGGTGACGGTGCCGCCGGTGGTCGCCTCGATTCCGGCCGCAGCGCCGCTGCCGCCGGTACCGCCGTTGATAGCCTGGCCGCCCTCACCACCGGTCACGATGCCGCCGTCGATGACACCACCGCTCGCGGCCGTGGCGGACGCGGCACCGCCAGCGCCGCCGGCGCCGCCGTTGCCATCGGTCCCGCCGGCACCACCGGCGTTCACCGTGACGTCGGTGATGCTGCTGTCGACACTAGCGCTGACACTGGCCGCACCACCGGTGGCCGTGTCGGAGCCTTCACCACCAGTCACGTGGGTGTCCTCGATGTGGGAGCCGTCGGTGGCGGTCAGTGAGGCCGCACCACCGGCAGCGCCGGCACCGCCGTCACCACCGGTGACCGAGCTGGTGGCCACGGAGCTGTCCGTCCCGACGGTCGCGGTGGCGCTACCGCCGGCCCCGTTGACACCGCCGTGGCCACCATCAACCTCGAGACCGTTGACGGTGCCGCCGGTGACGGTCATGTTAGCCCCACCACCGGCCCCGGTACCCGTACCGGCGTTACCACCGGTGAGGTGAGCATCGGTGACATTGCCGCCGCCGGTCACGGTCAGGCTGCCCGAACCACCCAGCGTGGTGTCGGTGCTCTGCCCCGCCGTCACCGAACTGTCAGCGACATGACCACCATCGGTGGTGATCCGCGCCCCCGGACCCTGCTTGGTACCGGCACTGTCACCACCCGTGACGTGGCTGTTGGTGATGGTGTCACCGTCACCCTTGGCGTTGATCACCGTGTCCGAGGCCACCCTGCCGTTAGCCCCGGGAACCCCGGCACCACCGTCACCGCCGGTAGCGGTGCTGCCCGAGATGGTCGAATTTTCCCCATTGGCCTGGATGTAGGTGTAGCCACCATTACCACCCACAGCCCCAGCACCGGTGGCGTCACCACCAGTACCGGCAGTCGCGATGCCATTCGCGGTGGCATGGTCGCTCAACGCCTGGACCGCACCGCTGAAGCCGTTGCCGCCCTTGCCACCGTCGTATCCGTTACCACCCTTGCCGCCGTGCCCGGCACCGCTGGCCTCGGCACCGGCACCGCGAGCGACCACACTGCCGCCACCACCGTTGCCGCCCGTACCCGCACCGGTCGCATCACCACCGTTGCCGCCGTGACCACCGGTGGCAACACCGTGCGCAGTACCACCGGGACCAGACCAGGCCCCTTGGACATTGGCGCTACCACCGTTGCCGCCCGTACTGCCCACGCCGGTACCCACACCACCGTCACCAGCTGTGGACTGACCGTAGGCAGTCCCGTCCTGGCCCGCAGTCACCTGCGCGAAGCTACCGTTACCACCCTTGCCGCCATCGACACCAGCACCACCAGTGCCACCCTGGGCAATAGTGGCCGCCCCGTCGTCGTCGGTCACCGTGCCACCGTTGGTGACAAAGGTGTAACCGGCACCACCGGCACCACCCTGACCGCCGTTCTGGCCTGCACCACCGTCACCGCCGGCGGCCTGAGCCAGACTCGAGTCACCAGCGACACCGATCGTGCCATCAGAAGCCCGCACGATCGCCACACCACCGTTACCACCGGTCGCACCGGAGCCGTCCGCAGCACCACCGGTGCCGCCGGTGGCGTTACCCGAGGTGTGCTCGCCGTTACCGACGATCACACCCTCATTGGTGATACCGGCATCAACGAAGGCGTCACCACCGGCACCCGCCTGCCCATCGAGCTCACCAGCACCACCGTCACCGCCCTGGGCCGTGCCCTCAGCAGTGGTGTCAGCCCCATAAGCCCCCACCCGAGCCGCACCACCAGCACCACCGGAACCACCAGTGCTACCGGTGTTACCAGCACCACCGATCGCGTGACCATCGGTGACCGCGCCACCCTCCTGCGCCCAGACACTGGCGGCACCACCAGCACCGCCCTTGCCACCGTTGGCATCACCGGCACCGGCCTTACCACCAACAGCGGAACTGTCGGTGACAGAGCTGTTTGTACCGTCAGCACTGACACTGGCCGCACCACCGGCCACACCGTTGACACTGTCGGCAGCGGTGGCGGTGCTGTTCGTGATCACGCCACCGTCGGTGGCGGTCACCGTGCCGGTGCTGCCCGCCTTGCCGGCACCCGAGTCGCCGCTACCGCCGTCACCACCGGAGGCCGAACCACTGGCCGCGCTGCCGCTGTCGGCCGACAGGGAGGCCGCACCACCGGTGCCGCCGACACCGCCGACACCACCGTTCCCGCCGTCACCGCCGACCACACCGTCGCCCAGAGCGTTCGCGGTGCTGTCGTTGGTCGCGCTCAGGGTGACCGAACCACCCTGCCCGCCGTTGTGTCCGTCGCCGCCGTTACCGCCGACACCACCGCTGGCCGTGCCGCTCAAGGTGCTGTGTTCACCATCGGCGGTCACCGTGGCCGCACCACCGATACCGCCCTTGCCACCATCGGCACCGTTACCGCCGGTGCCACCGATCGCGTGCGCGTCCTCGATGGTCGCCCCGTTGGTGGCGGTCATGTTGCCCGCACCGCCACGACCCGCCTCAGCCGTACCGTCATTGCTTCCGGCGTCACCGGTCTTCACCGAACTGTCCGTGATCGAGCTGCCCGGACCGTCAGCGGTCATGGTGGCGAACTGCGCACCCCCGGCACCACCGTCACCACCGGTGACGGTGCTGCCGCTGATGGCACCACCATTGCTGGCGGTCATCTGCGCATACGGGCTGGCCCCGCCGCCGACGGCTGCGTCGCCACCGACGACATGGCTGTCGTCGATGGTCGACCCACCAGTCGCAGTCATCGTTGCGGCGCTGCCACCGTAGTTACCGACACTGTCGCCGCCGTGCACCGAACTGTCGGTGATCTGGTCACCGCCAGCTGTCGGACCACTGTCACTGCCCGTCGACATGCTGGCGTTGCCGCCACCGGCACCGTTGACACCGTTACCGCCGGCGCCACCCTGCCCGCCCTGGGCTTGGCTGCCGTCAATCGTGCTGCCGTCGGCATATGCCTGCAGATTGCCGGTACCGCCGTTGCCGCCCTTCATGCCGTCAGTGCCGGCACCACCGTCACCACCGTGAGCGGTGGCATCGGTGACGTGGCTGTTCTCTCCCAGGGCACGCGCCCACCCGGTACCACCGTTGCCGCCGGTACCACCGTTGGAGGCATTGCCGCCAGTACCACCAGTACCGCTGCCGCTGGCCGTCGCCCCGTCGTTGAGCGCCGACACCTGACCGGTAGCCCCGTTACCGCCCACACTGCCCGTGCCGTCGGCGCTACCACCGGCGCCGCCCGCTCCGGTGCCGTCAGCGGTGGCGTTGTTACCACCGGCCAAGACACTGCCCAGACCGCCGGCACCACCGGTGCCGCCACCGGTGGCATCACCTCCGATACCACCGGTCGCAATGCCACTGGCCGCGCCACCGTCACCGCCGACATCCTTGTAGCTGTCGTGGAAACCGCCACCAATCTGGCCCATACCTCCAGCACCACCGGTGCTGCCGTCGCCAGTGCCCGTACCACCGGCACCACCGGTGGCCTCACCAGTGGCACTGCCACCCGAACCGCCGATGTCACCCAAGCTCGTGGCCACCTGGCCGGTACCGCCCGCGCCACCGGTACCGCCGGCGACGCCTGCGCCGCCCTCACCGCCGCTCGCGGTGGCGTCGGTGATACTGCCGCCATTGGCCGCCGCGACCTCCGCGTCACCACCCTGGCCACCGGTGCCGCCGTTAGCGTCACCGACCCCACCGTTACCAGCACTGGCAATGCTGTTGGTGACTTCGCTGTTTGCGCCATCGGCGCTCACCGTGGCCGCACCGCCGGCAGCACTGTCACTGGCGTTGCCGCCGGTCGCTGAGACCGTGTCGATCACGCCACCGTCAGTGGCCGACACATCGGCGCTCCCACCGACACCGCCCGAGCCGCCGTCACCACCGGTGACGGTGGCATTGCTAACCGAGCTGTCCGCACCCACAGACGTCAGGGTCGCCGCGCCGCCGTCGAATCCATCACCGGCTTTGCCGCCGGTCACGGTGCTGTCGGCGACACTGCCACCGCTGTTGATCACCAGCGAGGCCTGGCCACCTGCGGCGTTGTCGCTGTTCTGGCCGCTTTCGACCGTGACGTTGGAGACGCTGCCGTCGGTGACCGTCATCGAGTTGTTGGCACCGTTGGCGCCGTTGACGCCGTTGGCTTCGCCGTCGGTGCCATCGCCGCCGTTGACGTGACCGTCGGTGATGGTGCCACCGTCGGCGGTCATCGTTGCGCTGCCGCCGCTGCCGCCCTTGCCGCCGTCGGCCACGGCGTTGCCGTCCCCGCCGTTACCACCGCTGCCGCCGGTCGCGGTGCTGTCGGAGCTGACGGAACCACCGTTGAGGGTGGTGATGGTCGCATTGCCACCACCGGCACCCGCGCCGCCGTCGAAGCCGTCGCCGCCCGCGCCGCCGTTGCCGCCATCGCCGCCGGTGGCGGTACCAGTGTCGGGATCGGCTAGCGCCTGGCCGCCGTTGGCTCCCGCACCGCCGGCGCCGCCGTTGGTGCCGCCGGCACCACCGTTGCCACCGTTACCGCCGAAGCCCGTGGTGCCGTCACCGTTTCCGTTGCCACCCATGCCGCCGCGGCCGCCGTCGCCACCGTCGCTGCCGACGCCGTCGCCACCGTCACCGCCGGTACCACCGTTACCGCCGGTAGAGCTGGCGCCGGTGGAGGTCACACCATTGGAAACAAAGATGTTGGCCCAGTAGCCGCCGCCGCCGTCGCCGCCTTCGGCACCGTCCGTACCGTCGAGACCACCGTTGCCGCCGGTTCCGCCGGTCACGGTGCCGTTCGTGATGGTGCTGCCTGTGTCACTGGCGTTGAGCCAGGCACGCCCACCGTCGCCGCCGTCACCGCCGAGGCCGTCACCGCCGTCGCCGGCAGTGGCGTTGGAGCCCGTGATTTGTCCGCCGTTCAGGCCGGCGATGTTGGCGCTGCCGCCCTTGCCGCCCATAGCACCAGCAACGTTGGCATCGCCACCGTTGCCGCCACTGGCGTGGCTGTCAGAGACCACACCCGTTCCGCTGGACAGCAGGAGTCCGTAATCACCGTCACCACCGATACCTCCATTGGAGGCGTTACCGCCGTGACCACCGGTCGCGGTACCGGCCGAAACACCGCCGGAGGCACCTTGATAGCCGGCCTGGACCCAGCCGTCGGAACCGCTACCGCCGATGCTGTCGTCACCGGTGGCGTTGCCGCCATTACCGCCGGTGGCCGTACCGCTCGCGGTGCCGCTCGCAGCCGCGTTGACCGAGCCAATGCCACCAGCGCCGCCGACGCCACCGTCAGTTCCGGTGCCGCCCTTACCGCCGATGCCCTCACCGCTGGCGTGGGCGCCCGCGCCGTGGGCGTCGATTTCGCCGTCGCCACCGTCGCCGCCGGTGCCGGTGCCGACAGCATCTCCGCCCGCACCGCCGGTGGCGGTGCCGTTGGCGGTACTGGCCGCGCCGTCAGCGGCGATCAGCCCCTGCCCGCCGGTCCCGCCGTCACCGCCCGCAGCGGTGGTGGAGCCGTCGCCGCCGCTGCCGCCGGCGCCACCGGTCGCGATACCGCTGGCTGCCCCACCGTTGCTGGAGATGACGGCCGCGCCGCCACCACCGCCACCGCCGCCACCGCCGTAACCCGGGCCGGTGGCGTCGCTCACGGCACCGCCGCCGCCCGCTCCACCGGATCCACCGGTCGCGCCGGTGCCGATGCCGGCGCCCATACCGCCGGCACCGCCGGCACCGCCGTTGCCGGCCGCACCACCATCGGCCGCCGCGCCACCGGTGCCGCCGGTACCACCGGTGCCACCGGACTGGGCGATCAGCGCGCCGCTGCCAATGCCGTCGCCGTCACCACCCTGGCCGCCGGTACCGCCGTCACTGGACGTGCCCGCGCTGCCGGCGTTGCCGTCGCTGCCACCGGTACCCGTACCGGCCAGGCCAACGGCACCAGCCGCACCGCCCTCGGCGCCGTTACCGCCGTTACCGCCATCGCCCGCGACGTCACCGCCGCCGCCGCCGGCACCGTCACCACCGTCGCCCGCGGTACCGGCGTTACCACCGTTACCGGCGTCACCGCCGTCGCCCGCGGTACCGGTGGCGCTGGCACCGCCCACAGCGCCGTCACCACCGGCGCCACCGGCACCGGCGTTACCGCCATCAGTGCCGGACTGGCCGCTGCCGGCCGGGGCGGTCCAGCCCGTACCGCCGTTACCGCCGTTACCGCCGTTGCTGCCGGTAGCGCCCTGGCCACCATCGCCGCTGACACCGTCGGTGCCGGTGGCCGAGCTACCGCCGGCGCCGCCGTCACCACCTTGGCCGTACTGGTAGCCCCCCGGCGCCCACGTGACGGGCTCACCACCGGAGCCCTGCCCGCCGGCGCCGCCGTTACCCGCGGCCTGACCCGGCAGCGCATCGCCACCGTTGCCGCCCTGGCCGCCGTCACTGTTCGTGCCGCCGTCACCACCGTCACCGCCTTGACCACCGTTGCCCGAGCCGGCCGCGCTGCCACCGGCGCCGCCTTCGCGGCCCACGCCGCCCCAGCCGCCGACGCCGCCCTGGCCGCCGTTGCCGCTCAGGCCGCCGTTGCCGCCGTTGCCGCCAACGGCGGTGGTGTTGCCACCATCACCGCCGCTACCGCCGGCACCACCATTGCCCGTGGCACCCAACGCATCACCGCCGGCACCGCCGACACCACCCCAGCCGCCTACGCCGCCCCAGCCACCGTGGCCGCCATTACCGGTACCGGTCGCATCCCCACCGTTGCCGGCCACCGCACCCGCGGCACCGCCATTGCCACCGGCACCGCCGACACCACCGTCACCATCGACTGAATCACCACCGGCACCGCCCGATCCGCCGCCGAGGTTGTTCGTACCACCGGCGTTGCCGCCGAGACCACCGTCGCCGGTTCCGGTGCCGTCACCACCGTTGCCACCGGAACCGCTCTGCCCCGCGTGGCCGCCGGCGCCACCTGCGCCACCGGTGCCCGTCCCGAACGCGGTGCCACCGGCGCCACCGCCGGCACCGTTTCCGCCCGACGAACCGTTGCCACCCTTGCCGCCATCACCGTCGGCCGCGGTCGAATCCGAACCCGCACCGCCGTTTCCAGCGTTACCGCCGGCACCACCGGCACCGCCGGCACCACCATCACCGGAGCCGAGCGCGTCACCGCCGCCACCACCCAAGCCGCCGTTGCCACCGCGACCACCGTCGCCACCGTCCTGGCCGACACCGTCGGCATCCGACACGCCGGCCGAACCGTGACCACCATTACCGGCGGCACCACCTTGGCCGCCGGCACCACCGTGGCCGGTTCCCGCGCCCTGACCGCCGGCGCCACCATGGCCGCCATCACCAGCTTGAGCACCCTCGATACCGGCGTTACCGGCCGCAACCGCCGACCCATCGCCGCCGTCACCACCAGCACCGCCAACACCACCAGCACCGCCGGTGCCCTCCACGGACACATCACCGCCGGCACCACCATTGCCGCCGAGACCACCGGGACCAGCGGGGAAAAGAGCCTGGGAGTCCGAACCACCAGCACCCTCACCACCGTTACCACCGGCACCACCGTTACCGGTGGTGGCGTCACCACCACGGCCACCATTGCCGCCCGCACCACCAACAGCAGGTTCAAAGGCAGCACCCGCACCGCCATCACCGCCGCGGCCGCCATCACCGACCGAGCTGGCAGTACCGCCATCTCCACCATTGCCGCCGGCCTGGCCGACCGGGATAGGACCGACCAGGTAGAAGCCCTCGCCGTCGCCGCCTTGACCGCCGTTACCGCCGCCGCTACCGGTGCCCGCAGTGCCGTCGTCGCCATCACTGCCACCTGCACCCGCGCCGGCCAGACCGACGTTGCCGGCCGCACCGCCTTCGGCGCCGTTACCACCGTCACCGCCGTCACCACCGGTGTTCGTGCCGCCGCCACCGGCGCCGTCACCGCCATCACCGGCCGTGCCCGCGCTGCCGCCGTTGCCAGCGTTGCCGCCATCACCGGCGTTGCCGTTGGCGCTGGCGCCGCCCGCGCCACCGTTGCCTCCCAGGCCGCCGGCACCAGCGTTACCGCCGTCACTGCCGGATTCACCACTGCCAGCCGGGGCGGTGTAGCCGTGACCACCGTCGCCGCCTGTGCCACCGCTACCGGCATTACCGCCGTGGCCACCGGCACCTGCAATCGAGCCACCGGCACCACCGGCACCACCGTTACCACCGGTGCCGCCTACGCCACCCTCAGTGCCGTCGGTGTTGCTGTCGGTACCGGCATCGCCGGCCAGACCGGTGGCGCCGTCACCACCGTGGCCGCCGGCCCCGCCGTTACCGTGGTCGCCACCCTTACCACCGGCGCCACCGTGACCGCCCGCGGTCCCCGGCACAGCACCTGGATCGGTGGCTGCGTTGTAGCCGTCGCCGCCCTTGCCGCCGTTGCCGCCGGTGGTCGGCGTGGCACCATCCGTACCTGTTTGACCCGCGGTCGCGCCGGTGCCGACCTGGCCGGCCTCGCCGCCGGTACCGACGTTGCCGCCGTCGCCGCCCTTGCCGCCTTCTGTGTTGATGGCATCGCCATTCGCGCCGTCGCCACCATTGCCGGCCGCGCCACCAGCGCCACCATCACCGGCGTTACCACCGGTGCCGGTGCCGCTGCTACCACCGTTACCACCGGTGCCGCCGGTGCCACCAGCGCTGCCGTCTTCACCGGCATCGCCGGGATTGACACCGTTTTGGCCGTTGTAGCCGGCACCACCGGCACCACCGGTGCCACCGTCACCACCGTCGCCATCGGTGGCACGCGTGGTCCCATCGATCTCTAGGCCGCCCTTACCGCCATCACCACCGGTGCCACCGTCACCACCGGTACCGCCGTCGACACCCAACGAACCGGCCTCACCGATGTGGCCGGTTCCACCGTGGCCGCCGTCGCCACCGATACCGGCGGTGCCGTCATCACCACTGTCAGCCGTACCGCCCTTACCGAGCCCACCGGCACCGCCCTTGCCGGCATCCCCACCGGCACCACCAGCGCCACCGGCATAGCCATCGAGGTGGGTGTCGGTGCCATCAGCACCATCAGCACCCCGACCACCAGCACCACCGGAACCACCAGCACCACCGACACCGCCCAGGCCCAGCTCACCAGCCGTGGAACCCGAGCCGCCAGCACCACCGGCACCACCAGCACCACCATTGGTGCCCGACTCACCAGCACCACCAACAGCACCGTCACCAGCACCTTCGACCGCGTCGGTGCCCGACTGACCCTCATAGCCCGCACCACCGGCACCACCGGTGCCACCATTACCACCGACGCCATCGGTGGCACGCGTGTTGTCGACCTCTAGACCGCCCTTACCGCCGTCACCACCGGTACCGCCGTTGCCGCCGTTACCGCCGTCGACACCCAACGCACCGGCAGCACCTTCGAAGCCGTCGCCACCGACACCACCGTCGCCACCGATACCGGCCGTGCCGTCATCACCACTGGCAGCCGCGCCGCCCTTGCCGAGACCACCGGCACCGCCCTTGCCGGCATCACCACCGACACCACCAGCGCCACCGGCATAGCCGTCGAGGTGGGTGTCGGTGCCATCAGCACCATCAGCACCCCGACCACCGGCGCCACCGGAACCACCAGCACCACCGACACCGCCCAGGCCCTGCTCACCAGCCGTCGAACCCGAGCCACCGGCACCACCGGAACCACCGTTACCACCATTGGTGCCCGACTCACCAGCACCACCAACAGCACCGTCACCGGCACCTTCGGCAGCGTTGGTGCCCGACTGACCCTCATAGCCCGCACCACCGGCACCACCGGTGCCACCGTTACCACCGACGCCATCGGTGGCACGCGTGTTGTCGACCTCTAGGCCGCCCTTACCGCCGTCACCACCGGTACCGCCGTTGCCGCCGTTACCGCCGTCGACACCCAACGCACCGGCAGCACCTTCGAAGCCGTCGCCACCGACACCACCGTCGCCACCGATACCGGCCGTGCCGTCATCACCGCTGGCAGCCTGGCCGCCCGCACCGAGGCCACCGACACCACCCTTACCGGCGTTACCACCGGCACCACCAGCACCACCGTCATAACCATCGACATGGGACGCCGTGCCCTCAGCACCATCAGCACCGTCACCACCAGCGCCACCGGAGCCACCGTTACCACCCGCTCCACCAGCACCCTGCTGGCCCTGCGTCGAACCCGAACCACCGGCACCGCCGGCACCACCGTTACCACCATTAGTGCCCGACTCACCAGCACCACCAGCCGCACCGACACCAGCGCCTTCGACCGCGTCGACACCGTCCTGGCCGTCGTAACCGTCACCACCGGAACCACCGGCACCACCATTGCCGCCCACACCATCATCGGCACGCGTGTTGTCGGCCTCCAGGCCGCCCTGGCCGCCGTCACCACCGGTACCACCGTTGCCGCCGTTGCCGCCGGCCACACCCGCGGTGGTGGAGTCGGCACCTTCGAAGCCGTCGCCACCGACACCACCGTCACCACCGACACCAGCCGCGCCGTCATCACCGCTGGCAGCCTGGCCGCCCGCACCGAGGCCACCGACACCACCCTTACCGGCGTTACCACCGGCACCACCAGCACCACCGTCATAACCATCGACATGGCTTTGTGTGCCCTCAGCACCATCAGCACCGTCACCACCGTCACCACCGGAGCCACCGTTACCACCCGCTCCACCAGCACCCTGCTGGCCCTGCGTCGAACCCGAACCACCGGCACCGCCGGCACCACCGTTACCACCATTAGTGCCCGACTCACCAGCACCACCAGCCGCACCGACACCAGCGCCTTCGACCGCGTCGACACCGTCCTGGCCGTCGTAACCGTCACCACCAGAACCACCAGCACCACCATTGCCGCCCGCACCATCAGCAGCACGCGTGTTGTCGACCTCTAGGCCGCCCTGGCCACCGTCACCACCGGCACCACCGGCACCACCGTTGCCGCCGGCCACACCCGCGGTGGTGGAGTCGGCGCCCTGGAAGCCCTTGCCGCCCTGGCCACCGGCACCACCGACACCGGCCGAGCCGTCGGTTCCGTCGGCAGCTTTCCCGAGGCCATCGCCGTTGGCGCCACCGGTACCGGCCTTGCCGGCGTTACCACCGGCGCCACCGTGGCCGCCGGCGGTGCCATCCACATGCGAGGCGGTGCCGTCAACACCGGCAGCGCCTGCCGCACCGGCGCCACCGTTACCGCCATTGCCACCGACACCACCGAAACCGTCTGCGCCCTCGTTGGCGCCCTGGCCGCCGACGCCACCGACACCGCCGTCGCCACCGACACCACCGTTGGTGCCGGCAGCGCCCGCGGTAGCTCCGGTGACACCGTTGCCGCCGTTGCCGCCCTTACCGCCGGCGCCACCGGCACCACCATCGCCCTGAAGCGCGCGGGTGCCATCGGTCTCCAGGCCGCCCAGGCCACCATCGCCACCGGCGCCGCCGGCGCCGCCGTTGGTGCCGTCGATGCGCCCAACGCCACTGTTGGAGCCGTCTACACCGTCGAAGCCCTGACCACCGGCACCACCCTTGCCACCGACACCGGCCGAGCCGTCGGTGCCAGCCGCGGCGGTGGTGCCGTCACCGTTGTCGCCACCGACACCACCCTTACCGGCGTTACCGCCGGCACCGCCGGCCTGACCCGCCGTGCCATCCACGTGAGCCGCGGTGCCGGCAACACCGTCGGCACCCGCAGCGCCGGCACCACCCGAGCCACCGTTACCGCCTTCGCCACCAGCGCCGTGGCTACCCGCATTGGCGCCCGTGCCGCCGACACCACCGGCGCCACCAGCACCACCGTTGCCGCCGTGCTCGCCAGCCTCGCCGGGGTCGACTCCGGCCAACCCGTCATATCCGGCGCCACCCTTACCGCCGGCGCCACCGTCACCGCCATCACCAGCGGCCGCACGGGTGTTGTCGGCGTTCAGGCCGCCCAGGCCACCGTTGCCGCCGGCGCCACCGGCCTGACCGGCCTGACCGTCCGGGTTGGCTTGCGTGCCGTTGTCGCCGTCGGCGCCATCGGCACCGTCGCCACCGTTACCGCCGACACCAGCCGTACCGGCCGCCGCCCGGCTGCCGTCGGCCTCCACACCGCCCACGCCGGCGTCACCACCGACACCACCGTTGCCGCCGGCCGTGCCCGCCACCGCACCGGCATCGGAGGCGGCGTCATACCCGGCGCCGCCGACACCACCGTTACCGCCCTTACCCGCGACACCACTGGCACCGCTGGCGGCGTACTGGCCGTTGCCGGAGTCACCGCCGGCGCCGCCCACCCCGGCGTTGCCGCCGTTGCCGCCGGCGTGACCGGCCCCGCCGTCGGGGTTGGCGGCCGTGCCGGCCGTACCGGCGCCACCGTGGGCGCCGTCGGTGCCGCTACCGCCCTGGCCGCCGACACCACCAGCGCCATGCTGGCCCGCCGTGGACCCGGTGCCACCGACACCACCGGCGCCGCCGACACCACCGTTGCCGCCCGAGACACCTGCCCCGGCGCCGGCCGCCAACGCGTCATAGCCGGCGCCGCCCTGACCGCCGGCACCGCCATCGCCGCCGACACCCTGCGCCGCCCGAGACCCGTTGGCCTGCAAGCCACCTTGGCCGCCGTTGCCGCCGGCGCCGCCGGCACTGCCGTCCGTGCCGTGCGGGTCGGCTGCGGTGCCCGCGGCCCCGGCAGCACCGTCCTTCCCATCACCGCCGGCACCGCCGACGCCCGCCTCACCGGCGGCCCCGCGCGTCGTGCCATCAGCCTCCAGACCACCGCGGCCCGCGTCGCCACCGGCGCCACCGTTGCCGCCCGCCGTACCCGCAGCGGCGTCAACGTCGGAGGCCGCGTCATAACCCTTGCCGCCGACACCACCGCTGCCGCCCTTGCCGGCCGCACCGGCCGTACCGCTGTCAGCTTGACCGCCGGCGCCCTGACCACCCGCACCGGCCTGACCCGCGTTGCCGCCGTCTCCACCGGCGGTACCGGCGGTGCCGTCGGGGTCCGCGGCAGTGCCGTCGGCGCCATCGGTGCCGTCGAGGCCGTCGCCACCCTCACCGCCGTTGCCGCCGACCCCGCCGGCGCCTTGGGTACCGGTTGCACCGGTGGCACCCGCCTTGGCGAACCAGCCGCCCGCACCACCGGCGCCGGCCTTGCCGGCCTCGCCACCGTCACCACCGGCACCACCGTTGCCGCCGCTGGTGCCGTGGATATCAGCGGATGTGCCGTCACCACCGTCGGCGCCGGCACCGCCGACACCGCCCGCACCACCGTTACCGGCCGCGCCGCCCTTGCCGCCGGCGCCGAACAGGTACGAGCCCCTACCGCCCGCGCCGCCGTTACCGCCGGCGCCACCGTTCTCACCGGTACCGCCATTGCCGTCGCCGCCAAGGGCGAACGTGCCGGCCAGACCGGCGGCACCGGCCAAACCATCACCGCCTTGGCCGCCGGCGCCAGCGGTGCTGAACAGACCCCACAGGGCGGCGTCACCACCGATACCACCGGCACCGCCCGCGGTGCCCAAGGTGACAGCTTCCCCGCCGTCGCCGCCCGCGCCGCCGTGGCTGAACCACGCGAACAGCCCCGCCGCACCACCGGCTCCACCGTCGCCGCCGTCGAAGCCGTCACCGCCGGCACCACCGTTACCGCCGAACAGGCCACCCTGGCCGCCGGCGCCACCGTCGATTACGCCACCCGTACCGTCGGCGTCCCAACCGGCACCACCGGTACCGAAGATCCACCCGCCGGCCGCGCCGTCTGGGTTCTCCGCGGTGCCATCGGCACCGTTGCCGAACGGCATCCACCAGTTGATCTCGTTCCAGCTGAACGCCGCAGAACCGGGCAGGTCGAAGCCCGTCGCCCCCACACCGCTCAGATCCAGATCAGACAGGATCAGATCCCAGACGGCCGGGTCACCCATGTTGTCGAAGAACGGCGACCAACTGTCCGGGTCCAACACCAACTGCCAAGCATCCTGATCAGCCCAGTCGGCGCTCAGGGTGGTCAGGGCATCACCCAGGCCTTCGCCGAACAGCTCGATGAGCACGTCGTCGAAGTCGGCGTGCGCTGGTTGTGCCCCCAGCGGGGACATGCCGAAGGCTAGGAAGGCTCCAATCGCCGTCCCCGCGCCGAACACCCGGCTGCTGCGCCGCCCCTTGGAACCACTTTGACGATGACGAGACACGGCGATATCCCCTTAACTACACGTATTGACGGCATAGCAATATCTTCAGGAAGGAGGTTAACACCGATTCCGAGACAGTCAACTGTTGTTCACCGGTACGGACGCATCGCCCGCAATCAGGCCACGAACAGCGGTTTTAAGGCCTGGTGGGCACGGTAGGGAATCTACGTCGATTAATGAGATGATGAATGTTTCTCAGTAACCGTCCTCTTCGGATTTAGCCGATGGTGACCCTCGAACTGGGTTAGCCGTCGTTGCCGCCAAGACCGGCGCGAGGCCCGTGGTCGTCCCCGTTAATCGCCCCGCACCTGCGGGATCCGTGTGAGTGCTGCCCGCCGGGTTGCTGATCGCGACACCACAGCCTCAGTTGCTGTCGCCCATCTTGGTGATGCTGTGCCGAGCCGGTCTTCATGGAGCGTTCCGGGAGGACCTGGCTCGGTGGGCCGTCGGACGGTGTGCGCCAGACGCAAGGCACCGTTTCATCGGGGAACTCGTGCTCGGCTCAGCGACAGCCGATCTGGCTCGGCCGGAAGTTCCGCCGTGGCGGCCTGGGTGGGGGCATCGAACTTGCCGGTTGCCTAGGCTGTTGGTGCCGACGGTGCTGCCACACCTTCAATGCGCATTTCCGCGCCCATGAGGTGTCGTTGCGTCAGCTCCTCGCAGGGCTCCGTTGTTGGTCACCCACCGCAGGGACGCCTTCAGTCGGCCATAACTGGAAGGACCGTCGGCTAGCCGCTAGCCTTCCGCATCAAGCACAACAGGATGGCGTCTTGGCGCGAAGTGCTTGTACACCATCGTGTTTCGGGTCTCCGATTCGTATTCAAGCACCCAAACCCATGGCATGCCAAACAACAACTGCGGCTGGGTCTTTCGACCCAGCCGCAGAGTTGTATCGATCGACGGCGCAACTACTATGGGAAGCCCGAATCGCCTAGCCCCGCCCGGTTTACCGACGCCGTCACCGCTACCACCGGTAGAGGCGGTAGCGGTGACGAGGCGATTACGGCGCGTTCTGACCGCTCGGCAGGGTGATGTCCTGATCGCTGGTGTGCACCCCCGGGCCACTGATGAGATCGCTGGATCCGCCGCGACCCGGCCCCCCACTGTTGTCGACGCCGTCGCCACTGCCGCCGTTGCCGGCCGTCGCGGACCCGTTGGTCCACGAACTGCCGTCAGGGTCATTGGCACTGTTGTCCGCGCCGACGTGGACGTACCCGCCGTCGCCGCCGACCCCGCCGGCACCGATGCCCTTGCCGCCGGTGCCGCCGACAGCAGTGACGTCGGTGGCCTTGGCATCCGGTCCCAACGCGGTGATCTGAGCAGGCGCGTTGTAGCTAATATTGCCGCCCGTACCACCGTCTACGCCGGCACCACCGCTACCGCCAGTGGCAGATCCGCTGGCCTCGGCATTCGGACCGGTGGCACCGATGCTCCCGACCGTGCCGTTACCACCGCTCGAGCCCGCCCCCGTCGCGGCACCACCGGCACCGCCCAGCGAGGTCCCGTGTGCCAGGCCACCGTCGTAGGCGACGTACTGGCGGCCAGCCCAGATGTTGCCGTTACCGGCCGTACCGCCCTGGCTACCGGCCCCTCCGGCGTTACCTCCGGCTCCACCAGTTGCCTCGCCGTAGGCTGTCGCATCACGGTTGGCCTCAATCAGGCCGTTGCCGCCGGTGCCGCCGGCACCGCCGACGCTACCGTTACCGCCGGCTCCGCCGGTCACTGTGCTTGCGGCGCCGCCGTTGTCGGCGTCAGCGGTCACATGGCCGCCAGTCGTGGCCACCACATTGGCGTTGCCGCCGGTCCCGCCGGTGCCGCCATTCGTGCCGCCGCCGCCCTCGCCTCCTGTCACAGTCGAGTTGTCAACGGCACCGCCGCCGGTTGCCAAAGCACTGGCCGCGCCACCGTTGCCGCCCGCTGCGCCAGCGGTGCCGTCGCCGGTTCCCGCCGCACCGCCGGTCGCGTGCGTGTCGGTGATCGTGCTGTCGCTGCCAGTCGCGTTGACCGTCGCCGCGCCGCCCGCCGCGGAGTCGCTGCCGGCCACGCCGGTCGCGGAGCTATCGGAAATCGTGCCGCCACGCTCGGCCTGCAACAGGCCGAATCCACCGGCCCCACCGTCGCCGGCGTTGCCGCCGGTCGCGGAACTACCGGTGACTGTGGTGGGGTCATCACCGGCCTTGCCGGCGGCGGTCACCTTGGCCAGGCCGCCGGCCTGGTCGCCCACGCTGTTGCCGGCGGTCGCGGTGCTGTCCTTCACGGTGCCACCGACGTTGATGGCCTGCTGGCCTTCATTGCCGGTCTCGACACTGGCCCGGCCACCGGTCGCCCCGTTGACGCCATCGGCCCCGTCACCGCCGTTACCGCTGTTGGCCGTGCCGTTGATGATCAAGCCGTCGGTCGAGTTGGCCTCGACCCGCGCCTGACCGCCAGCCCCACCGGTGGCGTCGTCACCCGAGCCGCCGTTGCCGGCGTTGGCGGTGCCGTCGGCGCTGCTATTGACGCCCATGGCCCGGACCCAGCCGGAGCCGCCGTTACCACCTTGGCCGCCATCGGAGCCCGTACCGGCATTACCGCCGTTACCGGCGCCGGTGGCAGTCGCGCCATCGTTCAGCGCCGAAACTTGCCCAGTACCGCCGCCGCCGCCAGCGCCTCCGTCACCGTTTCCACCGAGTCCACCGGTGCCGGTCCCGAAAGCGTTAGCTCCGGATCCGCCGGCGATAACACCGCCGGAACCACCGACACCGCCGGTGCCCGCATTGGTGGCAGCGCCGCCGTTGCCCCCGGTTGCGACGCCATGGGCGATGCCTCCACCGCTGCCGCCGTAGCCGTAGTTGGTGTAGTCACTGATGATGTCGCCGGTACCGCCGGCGCCGCCTGTGCTATTCATGCCCGTGCCGCTGCCGCCGGCACCACCGGTGGCCTGGCCGTAGGAGACACCTCCAGCGCCGGCGGTAAGGCTGCCTGCACCACCGGCACCACCCTGGCCGCCATCGATACCGGCACCGCCGACTCCGCCGGTGGCGGTGCTGTTCATACCCGTGTCGGTGTCACTGGTGACCGTGCCATTGTCGGCGAGGATCACGCCGGCACCGCCGATTCCGCCGGTTCCGCCATCGGTGCCGCTGCCACCGGTATTACCGACGGCGTCCGCGTAACCGACGGCACCAGCATTGTTGGCCAGGATCAACGCACCACCGCCGTCACCGCCGATTCCGCCATTGGCGTCACCGGCCCCGGCGTTACCTCCGGTTGCGCTGCTGTGGGCGATGCTGCTGCCCGTGCCGCTCGCCACGATGCCCGCGCCGCCGCCGGTGGAGCCGTTGCTGCCGACCCCGCTGGTGCTACCGGCAGCACCAGCGCTGCCGTCCCCACCGGTTGCGATGTTGTCGATCACGGTGCCACCGTTGGTGCCGTAGATGACGGCGCCGCCACCGCCGCCACCGCCGCCACCGCCCTGTCCTGCGGTCGTGCCGTCAGCAGCCGCGCCGGCACCACCGGCGCCGCCGTTACCGCCGGTCGCACCGTCGCCGATGGCGCCACCCTGTGCGCCGGCGCCACCGTTGCCGCCGTTGCCGGCGGTGCCTTCACCATCGGTAGCCACCGCGCCGCCGTTACCGCCGGCGCCACCATGACCACCGGTGAGGGCACCGGCGCCACCGTCACCACCGGTACCACCGTTACCGGCGGTGCCGTCGGTGGTTGCCCCACCGTTACCACCGGTGCCGCCGGAGCCGCCTGTGCTCGACGTGGCGAGGAGGGTACCGAGATTAGTGGTGTCAGCCGGCGCGCCGGTCCCACCGTCGCCGCCGTCACCACCGGCGCCGGCCTGGCCGTCCTCGGAGCTACCGCCGACGCCACCGTTACCGCCGTGGCCACCGGCCAGCGTGCCGTATAGACCGGTGTTGCCCTCGCCGGTGGTGTCACCGCCGACGCCGCCGTCGCCACCGTTACCGGCGGTGTCCGTTCCCGTCGCGTCAGCACCGGCACCACCCTGGCCGCCGTAGCCGCCGTGGCCGGAGCCCTCACCGCCGGCACCACCGGTACCACCGTTACCACCGACGTGGTCACCGCCGACCGCACCACCGGTACCGCCGTTACCACCGGTGCCGCCGTAGACGCCCTTGCCACCGACACCACCGTCACCACCGGTACCGGCGTGGAAACCAGTCCCACCGTTACCACCGGTGCCACCGCTACCCCCCACACCCGTTGCATCAGCGTGTGCGGGGCTCTTACCGTTGCCGACGAAGTCGCCGTTAACGTCCTTGTACGCGTTGCCGCCGACACCACCGGTGCCGCCGTTACCGCCGTCACCCTGCTGGCCGTGCGTGGTGCCATCGGCCTCGAGACCACCCTGGCCGCCGTTACCGCCGTTACCGCCGGTACCGCCGGCCGAGCCGTTGGTGGAAGCCAACGAGCCAACGTCACCGGCCTTGCCGGTCGCGCCGTCACCACCGTTACCGCCGACCCCGGCCGCACCAGCAGCCGCACGGCCGCCGCCAACCTCTAGGCCGCCCTTGCCAGCGTTGCCACCGACACCGCCGTCGCCACCGTTGGCACCGGCCACCGCATCGGGGTCTGTCGCGGCGTCGTAACCCTGCCCACCGGTACCACCGTTGCCGCCCTTACCGGCACTGCCGTTGGCGCCGTCGGCGGCGTGGTTGCCGCCACCGGAGTCACCACCGGCGCCACCCTTGCCCGCGTCGCCGCCATCGCCACCATTGCCGCCGGCACCACCGGTCGTGCTCGTCGCCGTGCCCGCCTTGCCCACGTCGCCGTTGGCGCCGTCACTGCCGCTACCACCAGCACCACCGATACCGCCAACGCCATGCGCCCCGTCCGTGGAGCCCTCACCGCCAGCACCACCAGCACCGCCGGCACCACCATTGCCACCATCGGTGCCCGGCAAAGCGTCCTCGTCGGAGGCGGCGTCATAACCGGCACCACCAACACCGCCTTCACCACCGTTACCACCGACGCCCTGAACAGCGGTCGCACCGCTAGCACCGTTGCTGGCGAACCAACCGCCCGCGCCGCCCACACCGGCGGTACCAGCGGCACCACCGGCACCACCTTCGCCACCGTCACCAGCGGCCGTGCCGTCCGGGTCGTCCGCGTCACCGGCGGTGCCGGCCGCGCCGTCGCCACCTTCGCCGCCGGTACCACCGATACCGGCCGCGCCGCCCTTACCACCGGCGCCGAAGAACGTCGAGCCCTTACCACCGGCACCACCGTTGCCGCCCTTGCCACCGGTACCACCGTTGGTGCCGTCCGCGCCGGGGGTGCTGCCCGCCAGGCCTGCAGCACCGATAGCACCAGCGCCACCGTCACCACCGTTACCCGCGGTGCTGAAGAAGCCCCACGTAGCGGCGTCACCGCCATTGCCACCGTTACCGCCGGCGTCACCGCCATTGCCACCGTCACCACCGGAACTGAACCAGGAGAACGGTCCGGCGGCACCGCCGTCACCGCCGTCACCTGCTTCGAAGCCGTTACCGCCGTTACCGCCGTCGCCGCCGAACAGGCCGGCCTGGCCACCATCGCCACCGTCGTCGCTGTCACCAGTCCCGTCAGCGGTCCAACCGTCGCCACCATTGCCCCAGATCCAGCCACCGGCGTAGCCATCCGGGTGGGCTTCGGTGCCGTCCTGGCCGTTGCCGAACGGCATCAACCAGTTGATGTCGCCCCAGTTGAAGGCGGCGGCCGAACCCGGCAGATCGGCCACGGCCGAGCCGGCGGCGTTCAGGTCGAGATCGGCCAGCACCGCGTCCCAGGTGCTCTGACTGCCGAGGCCGTCGAAGAAGGCCGACCAACTGGCCGGGTCCAACACCACCTCCCAGGCGCCCTGATCCCCGAGGTTGGCGCCCAAGCCGGCGACGGCGTCGCCCAGATCCTGACCGAGCAGGTCGATGAGCACGTCGTCGAAGTCGGCGTGCGCCGGCGCGACCGCGGTCGGGGCCATCCCGAACGCGAGGAACGCACCGACGGCGCTGCCGGCACCAACCACCCGGCTACGACGACGACCTTTGGACACACTTTGACGTTGACGAGACATGACCTGATTCCCCTTAGCTTGCACATAGCGGCGGCACAACAAACGCTGTGTGGGGCTACGTTAACGCTAATTCTCGTCGCGTCAACCCCGGTGCACAAAGCCGGAATGGCGCGAGTTACCCGCCGGTAATGGGCGTTAACATGGCCTTATAGGCCTGAATCCGCACTGTCGTGCCGGCCAAACTTTCTTAGAAACTTTCCTAATTCTCAGAAAAAGATCCCTTGTCCGCTGGGTGTCAGATGCACCTTCTGGCGAGCTGATGCTGCAGGTCAACGGCTTTTTAGCACTTCGACACTCGCCTGCCCCACTGTCCGTTGCCGCCCCAGGCGGCCGGCCCCGGATGCTGAACACCGCCTCAACCTCAATCCCAATTAATTGACGTGTTCGACAATTTAGTACACGTCAGGTGGACTAAATCTCTGCAGCTCCGTCGAGCCGAACAGCGCGAGACGCACAGCCCACTAAAGGCTTTCTGACGCCACAGCTTGACAGGCGGCGCCATGAAACTAAGCTCGCCATTCACTTAGCTGCGGTAATGATTCTTTTCGGCAATCAGGATGCATGTTCGACGGTGTCACTGCTTTCAGCCGGGAAAGCGCAGCTCGAACGCATGCGCCGGCCTTGATGCTCGACCCCGCGGGCCGCCGCGCCGTGGACGGCACGGTTGCTGCGGTCCCGCTCCAGGCCGTTCGATCCCACGTCCTCCATCGCGCTTACGTAGGCGACACAAACTCAGTCTCGTCATAGAAAACGACGGGGGGCGGGGGTCCAGCCTGAGCTCGTGCTGGTAGACGCTGACGGACTCACGTACACGAGAGATCCACCATCACGGGCGCCTCCGCGGGCGTCTTCCTGGGCGTCCGGGCTGTCGCCTTGGTCACCACTGCCGCTGGGACACGGCAAAGTTTCTGACGACGTCGTCGAGCAGATGCTGTCGCCGTTCCCGGCTACCGCCACGGACTGCCCATCCCGGGGCGGTAGCGATATTATGTACTCATATATTGTTAATATGTATGCATGGCAGTGAAGCGGACAACAATCGAGCTCGACGAGGAGCTGGTGCGCAAGGCCCAGTCGGTGACCGGCAGCACGCTGCGATCCACGGTGGAATCAGCGTTGCGCCGGCTGATAGCCGAGGCGCAGGGCGAGGACGACGAGCGGCGGCGACGGATCACCGAGCACCTGGCGAGCGCGGGCAAGCAGGTCGACACCGATGCGCTGTTGTCTGACCAGGCGTGGCGATGACCCGCTGGCTGCTCGACAAGAGCGCGCACGTGCGGCTTGTGGGCGGTGCGGCGTTGCCGGACGATATCGACCTGGCCGACGTGGCTCTCTGTGAGATGAGCGAACTCGAGTGGCTGTACTCGGCGCGGTCCGGCGCCGACTACGACAGCCAGTCCGCCGCGGTTCGTGACGCCTACCCGGTGCTGTCCGCACCGGCCGACATCTTCGACCGGGTTCGCCGCCTTCAGCGTGACCTGGCCCACCATCGCGGGATGTGGCATCGAACGCCGTTACCCGACTTGTTCATCGCGGAGACAGCGCTGTACCACGGGGCCGGCGTCTTGCATCGCGACCGCGATTACCAGCGGATCAGCAAGGTGCGGAGCGACTTTCCGGTCCGCGAACTCCGCTGAGCTTTCCATCGCCGGCAAGACCACCCGTGCTGCCCCGGAAACGACTCAGCACCGGCTGCGCGGCTGGCGCAACCGGTGCTGACCCGGATAACGGAATCTGTAGGGGTTACTGCGGCTGGCAGAGGTTGTCGAGCACGTCGATCTGCCCGCGCAGCTGGTCGCGCAGCGGCTGCTGCACCGCGTCGTCCGGCGAGTGCCCGGCCAGGTAGTTGATGCTCAGCGCCTCCAGGGTGTCGGCCATGTCGCCGACGGCCTTGGACAAGTCGTCCGGGGTGGCCGGGTTGGCCTCCAAGCGCTGGTGCAGGAACGCGCCACCGGCAAACAGCGACAGCCGGGCGTTGGTGCCGACCGCCAGGTCACCGGCCAGGTCGCCGGGCACCGGGTTCTGCAGGTTGGTGTTGAACTGGGTGCCTTGGCGCACCACGGCCTGCGAGTCGCAGATCTTGCCCTTGGCTTCCTGACGCTGATCGTCGGAGAACTTCTGGCCCGTCGACGGGTAGAACCACCCGAAGATGGCCAGCACGATACCGAGCACCGCCAACGCCAAAGCGGCGATCGTCGGCACCGACAATCCCGGGGACGAAGTGGAAGATTTCGGAAAACCCGCGGTCTTGGGCTTGGCGGGCTTGGCCGAAGGGGCGGAATCTGTGGGGGGAGTCTCAGGCATTGCGCGATCGTAACGGTAGTCATCCGATTAGTCACGCGAACCCGGGTTGCGGGCGCGTTGGCGGTACCCTCATCTGCGATGTTGAGCACCGAGTTGCAGACGACCGCGCGGCGGCTGACGGGTTGGGGCCGCACCGCGCCGAGCGTGGCGCAGGTGCTGACCACCCCGGACGTCGAGATCATCGCCAAAGCCGTGGCACGCGCATCCGATCACGGATCCCTCGCAAACCGGCGCGGCGTGATCGCCCGCGGCCTGGGCCGCTCCTACGGCGACAACGCCCAGAACGGCGGCGGCCTGGTCGTCGACATGACCGCGCTGAACCGGATCCACTCGATCTCCGCCGATCGCGGCGTCGTCGACGTCGACGGCGGCGTCAGCCTGGACCAGTTGATGAAGGCCGCCTTGCCGTTCGGCCTGTGGGTACCGGTGCTGCCCGGGACCCGCCAGGTCACCATCGGCGGCGCGATCGCCTGCGACATCCACGGCAAGAACCACCACAGTGAGGGCAGTTTCGGCAACCACGTGGTGTCGATGGAGTTGCTGACCGCCGACGGTTCCGTGCGGCATCTGACCCCGGACGGCTCCGAGGCCGAGTTGTTCTGGGCCACCGTCGGCGGCAACGGGCTGACCGGGATCATCGTGCGCGCCGTCATCGCCATGACGCCCACCGAAACCGCCTACTTCATCAACGACGGCGACAACACCGCCGACCTGGACGAGACCGTGGCGTTCCACAGCGACGGCAGCGAGGCCGACTACACCTACTCTTCGGCCTGGTTCGACGCCGTCAGCGCGCCGCCGAAGCTCGGCCGGGCGGCCATCACCCGGGGCCGGCTGGCACTACGCGACGAGCTGCCCAAGAAGCTGGCCCGCAACCCGCTGAAATTCGACGCGCCGCAGCTGATGACGGTGCCCGACATCTTCCCGAACGGGCTGATGAACAAGCTGTCGGCCAGCGTGATCGGCGAGCTGTACTACCGGCGCGGCGGGCACTACCGCGGCAAGGTCCAGAACCTGACGCAGTTCTACCACCCGCTGGACCTGCTGGGGGAATGGAATCGGGCCTACGGCACGGCGGGCTTCGCCCAGTACCAGTTCCTGGTTCCCACCGAGGCGGTCGAGGAGTTCAAAGCGATCATCCGCGACATCCAGGCCAGCGGGCACTCGTCGGCGCTGAACGTGTTCAAACTGTTCGGACCCGGCAACCGGGCGCCGCTGAGCTTCCCGATGGCCGGCTGGAACGTCGCCATGGACTTTCCGATCAAGCCCGGGCTCGACGAGTTCCTCAACGGGCTGGACCGCCGGGTGATGGAGTTCGGCGGCCGGCTCTATACCGCCAAAGATTCCCGCACCACCGCGGAGAATTTCCACGCCATGTACCCGCGCATCGACGAGTGGATTGCGGTGCGCCGCAAGGTCGACCCCGACGGGGTCTTCGCCTCCGACATGGCCCGACGTTTGGAGCTGCTGTAGATGGTGCTTGACGCCACCGGAAATCCCCAGTCCATCCTGCTGCTCGGCGGTACGTCCGAGATCGGGCTGGCGATCTGCGCGCGCTACCTGCGCCACGCCTGGGCGAACGTGATCCTGGCCTGCCTGCCGGGCGATCCCGGCCGCGACGACGCCGTGGCGCAGATGGAGGCCGCCGGCGCCAAGTCGGTGCGGGTGATCGACTTCGACGCCCTCGACACCGCGGCCCACCCGGCGATGATCGACGCCGCCTTCAGCGACGGCGATAGCCCCATCGATATAGACGTGGCTGTGGTTGCCTTCGGCATGGACGCCGACGCCGAGGAGCTCTGGCACAACCAGGCCAAGGCCGTGCAGGTCGCGCAGATCAACTACACCGCAGCGGTGTCGGTCGGGGTGCTGCTGGCGAACAAGATGGGCGCCCAGGGCTTCGGGCAGATCATCGCGATGAGCTCGGTGGCCGGTGAGCGGGTGCGCCGCACCAACTTCGTCTACGGCTCCACCAAGGCCGGGCTCGACGGCTTCTACCTCGGTCTGGGCGAGGCGCTGCGCGACGACGGGATTCGGGTTTTGGTGATCCGGCCCGGCCAGGTGCGCACCCGCTTCTCCGCGCACGTCAAGGAGGCCCCGCTGACCGTCGACAAGGAGGACGTCGCCGAGTTGGCGGTCACCGCGGCCGCCAAGGGCAAGGAATTGGTGTGGGCGCCAGGGGCTTTCCGCTACGTCATGATGGTGCTGCGCCACGTCCCGCGGGCGATCTTCCGCCGACTGCCCATCTGATCTCGGTCGCCTCCCCTATGCCGCCCACGCCGCACCGCCCCCCGCCGAGTGTGCGTTTTGGCATGAAATCACCGGCATATCGCGCCCAAACCGCACACTCGGCGCGCTGCCACCCCCAGGCGATCGCCCGCTGTCGCTCAAAGGCGGGCAACAGCCACCCCCCCTCCGCCGCCGCCGACTCGACAGGCCGCCGCTGATGCGCACCGCGCTCACGACCGTCGGCCAGATGATCCTGGCCGGTCTCATCGCCGTCGTCGTCGCCGTGGTCGCCCTGGTGGCGATCGCCCGGGTCGAGTGGCCGGCGTACCCGTCGTCGAACCAACTGCACGCCCTGACCACCGTCGGGCAGGTCGGTTGCCTGGCCGGGTTGACCGGCGCCGGCTTGCTGTGGCGGCGCGGCCGGCGGGTCCTGGCGTGGCTGGCGGCGGTGGTGTTCACCAGCGCCTTCTCGGTGGTGACGCTGGCGATGCCGCTGGGCGCCACCAAGCTGTATCTGTTCGGGATCTCGGTGGACCAGCAGTTCCGCACCGAATACCTGACCCGCTTCACCGACAGTCCGGCGCTTGCCGACATGACCTACCAGGGCCTGCCGTCGTTCTATCCGCCGGGCTGGTTCTGGCTGGGCGGCCGGGCCGCGGCGCTGGCCGGCACCCCGGGCTGGGAGATGTACAAGCCGTGGGCGATCACCTCGATGGCCGTGGCGGTCGCGGTCGCGCTGGTGTTGTGGAACAAGCTGATCCGCTTCGAGTACGCGCTGATCGCCACCATCGCCGGCGCCGCGGTCACGCTGGCCTATAGCTCCCCGGAGCCCTACGCGGCGATGATCACCGTGTTGCTGCCGCCGGTGCTGATCCTGGCCTGGTCGGGCCTGGGGGCAACCGGGCGAGGCTTGGGCGCGGTCGCCGGCACCGGGATCTTCCTGGGCTTCGCCGCCACGTTCTACACCCTGCTGGTGGCCTACAGCGCGTTCACCGTGGTGCTGATGGCGCTGCTGCTGGCCGCATCACGTCTCCGCGACGGCCTCAAAGCGGCACTGAGCCCGCTGGTCCGGCTGCTGGTGATCGGTGTGATCGCGCTGGCGATCGCGGCGATCACCTGGACGCCGTATCTGCTGCGCGCCGCCGGCAACCCGACCAGCGACACCGGCAGCGCCCGGCACTACCTGCCCGGCGACGGCGCCGAGCTGAGCTTCCCGATGCTGCAGTTCACCCTGCTCGGCGCGCTGTGCTTGCTGGGCACCGGATGGCTGGTGGTCAAAGCCCGCAGCTCCACCCGGGCGGGGGCGCTGGCGATCGGCGTCGTCGGCGTCTACGCCTGGTCGCTGCTGTCGATGTTGTCGACGCTGGCCCGCACCACACTGCTGAGCTTCCGGCTGCAGCCGACGCTGACGGTGCTGCTGGCCACCGCCGGAGTCTTCGGCTTCGTCGAGGGCGCCCGGGCATTGGGCGAGGCCGCGACCGGCTGGCACCGGGTGGTTCATCCGGTGGCCACGGCCGTCGGGCTGGCCGGGGCGCTGGCGTTCACCCAGGACATCCCCGAGGTGCTGCGCCCCGACATCACCGTGGCCTACACCGACACCGACGGCCACGGCCAGCGCGGCGACCGGCGCCCGCCCGGCGCGGCGAAGTACTACGAAGCGGTTGACGCCGCCATCACCAAGGCCACCGGCAAGGCGCGCGACGAAATCGTGGTGCTCACCGCCGACTACAGCTTCCTGTCCTACTACCCCTACTGGGGGTTCCAGGGCCTGACGAGCCACTACGCCAACCCGCTGGCGCAGTTCTCCGCGCGCGCCGCCGCGATCGAGGCGTGGTCGAAACTGGAGACCTCGGCGCAGTTCACCCGCGCCCTCGACGACCTGCCGTGGCCGGCGCCGACGGTGTTTCTGCTGCGGCCCGGTGCCGGGGACACCTACACGTTGCGGCTGGCCAAGGACGTCTATCCCAACCACCCCAACGTGAAGCGCTACACCGTGGAACTGGATGCGGCGTTGTTCGACGGCCCGGCATTCAGCGTGGCGAAGATCGGCCCGTTCGTGCTGGCGGTGCGGCGGTGATGCGCTCGGCCACCTCGGCGGCGACCGCCAACGTGCGGCGGTCGGTGGCGGCCGCATAACGGTCGGCCTCGGGGTCATACCTGGCCCCGGCGATCGACCCGTGATCAGCGGACAACTCGTCCAACTCCACCGGCCACCGGTGGTGCGCCAAGGCGGCGGCGAACTCGCGGCTCGCCGTCACCGGAACGACGTCGTCCGCTGTGCCGTGCAGCAACGTGATCGGGCAGCGCCGCCCGCCCGGCAGCGCGGCGACCGGGTGCTGGCCGCTGATCGGGTCGGGAACCAGGAACGCGCCGGCCAGGCAGACCACGTGGGAGAAGCCGGCGCCGTACCGGCCGGTGTGAATCGCCAGCCCGGCCGCCGCGAGGCCGCCCATCGACCACCCCACCAGGATCAGGCCGTCGGCGTCGTCGGCCCGTTCCCGCGCGAACCCCACCGATGCCAGCAGATCTGTGCGCCCGCCGTCGTCGTGGTGGGAATCCCAGTCGGGCACCACCACGTGCACGCCGTGGGCGGCCACCCGTTCGGCGAGCGGCCGGAGCGCCGTGCGGGCGTCGGGCTGCTTGCCGTGCCACAGCAGCGCGGTTCGCCGCGAGCGCTCACCGAACAAATCGGCCAGCCGGCCGGGGCCGTACTCGACAGTCTCCATAGTCCAAGTCTGCCCGGCCAGACACACCCCGCGGGGCCGCAAAGCACCCCGATAGCATCTAGGTCCGTGACCGATACGCGCGCCGACTTCCGGATCGCTCGGGCCGTCGCCGTCGTCGCCGGCGTACTGGGCACCCTGCTGGCGATTCTCACCCCGCTGTTGCCGGTCAAGCAGACCACCGCGGAACTCAACTGGCCGCAGCACGGCGCGTGGGCCAGCGTGCAAGCCCCACTGATCAGCTACGTGGCCACCGACCTGGACATCACCGTGCCGTGCCAGGCCGCCGCGGGCCTGACCAAGACCAACACCGTGCTGCTGTCCACGGTGCCCAAGCAGGCGCCCAAGGCCGTCGACCGCGGGCTGCTCATCGAACGCGTCAACGACGACCTGGTCCTGGTGGTGCGCAACGTGCCGGTGGTGGTGGCGCCGCTGTCGCAGGTGCTCGGCCCCGACTGCCAGCAGCTGACGTTCACCGCGCACGCCGACCGCGTCACCGCCGAGTTCGTCGGCCTCAAGCACGGCCCCAACGCCGAGCACCCCGGCTCGCCGCTGACCGGAACTCGCAGCGGCTATGACTTCCGGCCGCAGATCGTCGGCGTCTACACCGATCTGTCCGGGCCGGCGCCGGCCGGACTGGACTTCACCGCCACCGTCGACACCCGCTTCTCCAGCGCACCGACCCCGCTGAAGCTGGCCGCGATGCTCCTCGGGGTGGCGCTGACGGTCATCGCGCTGATCGCTCTGCACGTGCTGGACACCGCCGACGGCACCCGGCACCGCCGGTTCCTGCCGGCCCGCTGGTGGTCGATGTCGCCGCTGGACACACTCGTCACCCTCGTATTGGTGTGGTGGCACTTCGTCGGGGCCAACACCAGCGACGACGGTTACATCCTGACCATGGCGCGCATCTCCGAGCACGCCGGCTATATGGCCAACTTCTACCGCTGGTTCGGCACCCCGGAGGCGCCGTTCGGCTGGTACTACGACCTGTTGGCGGTGTGGTCGCAAGTGTCGACCACCAGCATCTGGATGCGGCTGCCCACGCTGGGCATGGCACTGGCCTGCTGGTGGCTGATCAGCCGTGAGGTGCTGCCCCGGCTGGGCCACGCCGTCAAACACAGCACGGCGGCGGCCTGGACCGCGGCCGGCATGTTCCTGGCGTTCTGGTTGCCGCTCAACAACGGGCTGCGCCCGGAGCCGATCATCGCGCTGGGCATCCTGGCGACCTGGTGCTCGGTGGAACGAGCGGTGGCCACCAGCCGGCTGCTGCCATTGGCGGTCGCCTGCATCATCGGCGCGCTGACGCTGTTCTCCGGGCCGACCGGGATCGCCTCCATCGGCGCGCTGTTGGTGGCGATCGGGCCGCTGCGCACCATCTTGCACCGGCGCTCGGCACAGTTCGGGCTGGCGCCGCTGCTGGCACCCATCGCCGCCGCGATCAGCATCACCGCGATCGTGATCTTCCGCGACCAGACGCTGGCCGGCGAGATCGAGGCCAGCACCCTCAAGTCCGCAGTCGGGCCCAGCCTGGCCTGGTTCGAGGAGCACGTCCGCTACGAGCGGTTGTTCCTGGCCACCCCGGACGGCTCGGTGGCCCGGCGGTTCCCGGTACTCGCGCTCGGTGTCGCGCTGGCGGTGAGCGTGGCGATGGCGTTGCGCAAGGGCCGGATTCCCGGCACCGCGGCCGGGCCGAGCCGGCGCATCATCGGGATCACCATCATCTCGTTCATCGCGATGATGTTCACCCCCACCAAGTGGACGCATCACTTCGGGGTATTCGCCGGGCTGGCAGGTTCGCTGGGCGCGCTGGCCGCCGTCGCGGTGGGCGCCGCGGCGATGCACTCCCGGCGCAACCGGACGCTGTTCACCGCGCTGGTGCTGTTCATCACCGCACTGTCGTTCGCCAGCGTCAACGGCTGGTGGTACGTCTCCAACTTCGGGGTGCCGTGGTCCAACGCATTCCCCAAGTGGCATCTGGCGTTCGCCACCATGGGGGTGGGGCTGACGGTGCTCGCGCTGCTGGTCGCGGCGTGGTTCCACTTCGTCAACGACGAGGACCGACCGCCGCGCTGGGCGGCGCTCTCCGGTTACCCGCTGGCCATCGCCTCCTGGGCGCTCATTGTCTTCCAGGTGGTGTCGCTGACGGTGTCGATGCTCGGCCAGTACCCGGCGTGGACGGTGGGCCGGTCCAACCTGGCCGCCATTCCCGTGCTGGGCACCGGCAAGACGTGCGGGCTGGCCGATGACGTACTGGTGGAACAGGACCCCAATGCCGGGATGCTCGAGCCGGTCGACACACCCGTCGCCGACGCACTCGGCGCGACGTTCTCGGCCGGGTTCGCGCCCAACGGGATTCCCGCCGACGTCTCCGCCGACCAGGTGATCGGCCCGCCCGGGCTGGGCCGGCTGGCCGACGACGACGCGCAGACCGGCGCCGAGACCAGCGGCGAAGCGGGCACCGAGGGTGGCACCACCGCCCGCGAGGGCATCAACGGCTCGCGGGCCCGGCTGCCCTACAAGCTGGACCCGGCCCGAGTGCCGGTGCTGGGCAGCTGGCGTCCCGGGGTGCAGGTGCCCGCGCAGCTGCGCTCGGCGTGGTACCGGCTGCCCGCCGACCGGGCCGATGCCGGACCGCTGCTGGTGGTGGCGGCCGCCGGCCGGTTCGACCGGGGCGAGGTCACCGCGCAGTGGGCCACCGACGCCGGTGCGGCGAACGACAAGCCCGGCGGTTCCATCGACTTCGGTGACATCGGGGCGGTACCGGCGTGGCGCAACCTGCGCACGCCGATGTCGGCGATCCCGGCCGAGGCCACCCGGATCCGGTTGGTGGTCCGCGACGACGACCTGGCGCCCCAGCACTGGATCGCGGTGACGCCGCCGCGCGTCCCGCAGCTGCGCAGCCTGCAGGACGTGGTCGGGTCGTCGGACCCGGTGCTGCTGGACTGGTTGGTGGGCCTGGCGTTCCCGTGCCAACGGCCGTTCGGCCACCAGAACGGGGTGACCGAGGTACCCAAGTGGCGGATCCTGCCGGACCGGTTCGGCGCCGAGGCGAACTCGCCGGTGATGGACAACAACGGCGGTGGCCCGCTGGGCATCACCGAGCTATTGGTGCGCGCGACCACGGTGCCCAGCTATCTGAACCACGACTGGTTCCGGGACTGGGGTGCGCTGCAGCAGTTGACGCCGTACTACCCTGCGGCGACACCGGCTGAGCTGGAGCTGGGCACGGCGGTCCGCTCCGGGTTGTGGAGCCCGGCGCCGCTGCGGCACTGACCTTTCGGACCGCGAGTCCCAGCTGCCCCAGCCGTAACCGGGCCTCGGATAGGTGGTCGTTGCCCGCCTCCGAGCGACAACGTGCGTTATGTCAGGCCGCGATGGCAGGGTCCGGTCATGATGTCAGGCCGCGATGGCAGGGTCCGGTCATGATGTCGGGCCGCGATGGCAAGGTCCGGTCATGACGAACGCGATCACACTGCGCGGCATCGAACTGCGTTATGTGTTGACCCATTTCCTGCACCACCGCGACTATCCCGCCACCATCGGTGAGCTCGCCGATGAACTGGAATCCCGCGGCTTCGCGGTCGCCGGCCGGGCGTCGAAGGCGATCTCGGATGCGCTGCGCTGGGAGCGCGAGCACGGCCGGGTGTACCGGCGCGGCCGCGGACTCTACGGCCCGGCCGGCATGCCGCGCAGCACCGAGTACCGGATCCACCAGCGGGTCATGGCGCTGCGCGACCGGGCTGCCGGCCAGACCGCCGCCCGCAAGCCGACATAACGTGCAGTGTCGCTCATAGGCGGGCAACAACCACATATCTCCCGGCCGCGCGACGGGACGGGGTCCCGGCTTCGGGACCCCGGTCGCATAACATCGAGGCTCGTGTCCTCCCCCTCCGCGCAGCCTAAGGACCAGCCCCGCTATCGACTCGCCCGGCTGATCGCGGTGGTCGCCGGCATCGCCGGCGTGTTGCTGTGCGGCATCACGCCGCTGCTCCCGGCCCGGCAGACCACCGCCACCATCGCTTGGCCGCAGGGCGTCGACGCGCAAGGCCACGTCACCGACGTCACCGCCCCGCTGGTCTCCGGAGCACCGCGCGGCCTGGACATCACCATTCCCTGCTCGGCCATCGCCACGTTGCCGGCCAATGGTGGCCTGGTGCTGTCCACCGTGCCGGCCGGCGGCGTCGACGCCACCGCGCACGGCCTGTTCGTGCGGGCCAACAAGAACACCGTGTTCGCCGCCTACCGCGATCATGTGGCCGCGGCCGCCCCCCGCGACAAGATCGCCGACTGCAGCCAACTGCGCCTGTGGGCCAACCCCGGTGACGTCGGCGCCGAATTCGTCGGCATACCGGGAGCGTCCGGCAGCCTGCCGCCGGAGAACAAGCCGCAGATCGGCGGCATCTTCACCGAGCTCAAGATCGGCCCGGAGCCCGGCTTGAGCGCGCACATCGCCGTCGACACCCGCTTCATCACCAACCCCACGACGCTCAAGGCCGCCGTGATGGCCCTGGGTGTGCTGGCGGTGCTGGCGTCGATCATCGCGCTGGCGGTCTTGGACCGCCGCCGCACCCACCGCACCCCGCGCAGCTGGCGGCACTGGTTCAAGGCCAACCCGATAACCTGGCTGGCCGATATCGGCGTGCTGGGCACCCTGGCGCTGTGGCACGTCATCGGCGCCATCTCCAGCGACGACGGCTACAACCTCACGATGGCCCGCAACGTCGCGCACGCCGGGTACGTCGCCAACTACTACCGGTTCTTCGGCGCCAGCGAGGCCCCCTTCGACTGGTATCCGGCACTGCTGGGCCAACTGAGCAGCCTCAGCACCGCCGGAGTGTGGATGCGGCTGCCCGCCACGCTGGCCGGCATGGCCTGCTGGCTGATCATCAGCCGCCGGATTCTGCCGCGGCTGGGCCGGCTGTCCGGCAACCGAATCGCGGTGTTCACCGCCGCGATGATGTTCGCCGCGGCCTGGCTGCCGTTCAACAACGGCCTGCGCCCCGAACCGCTGATCGCGCTGGGCACCCTGGTGGTCTGGGTGCTGGTGGAGCACACCATCGCCACCCGCCGGCTGGTGCCGACCGCATGCGCGATCCTGGTGGCCGTCTTCACCGTCACGCTGGCCCCGCACGGGCTGATCGCGCTGGCTCCGCTGCTGACCGGATCGCGGGCCATCGAAGCGGTGATCCGCAAGCGCCGGGCCCTCGACGGACTTGTCGCACCGCTGGCGGTGCTGACCGCGGCGGCATCCACCATCGCCGTGGTGGTGTGCCGGTCGCAGACGCTGGCCGCGGTCGCCGAGTCCGCCCGCATCAAATACGTGGTCGGGCCGACGATCGCCTGGTATCAGGAGTTCCTGCGCTACTACTTCCTGACCGTCGAGGAGAACGTCGACGCCTCGATGACCCGCCGGTTCGCCGTGCTGGTGCTGCTGTTCTGCATGTTCGCCATGCTGGTGATCCTGCTGCGGCGCGGCCGGATCGCCGGGGTGGCCAGCGGGCCCGCCTGGCGGCTGATCGGGACGACGGCGGTGGGACTGCTGCTGTTGACGTTCACCCCGACCAAGTGGGCGGTGCAGTTCGGCGGGTTCGCCGGGCTGGCCGGGGCGCTGGCCGCGGTCACCGCCTTCACCTTCGCCCGCGTCGGGCTGCACAGCCGACGCAACATGACGCTGTATGTGACCGCGCTGCTGTTCCTGGTCGCCTGGGCGACCTCCGGTGTCAACGGCTGGTTCTACGTCGGCGGCTACGGCGTGCCGTGGTTCGACATCCCGCCGGTGATCGCCAGCCGCCCGGTGACGTCGATGTTCCTGGCGGCCTCGATCGCCACCGGCCTGCTGGCCGGCTGGCAGCACTTCCGGCTGGATTACGCCGGCCACACCGAGGTGGCACCCACCCGGCGCAACCGGATCCTGGCGTCGACGCCGCTGCTGGTCGTCGCGAGCCTGATGGTGCTGCTGATGGTCGGCTCGATGGCCAAGGCCGCCGCGGGCCGCTACCCGGCCTACACCACCGCCCGGGCCAACGCCGACGCTCTGCTGTCGGGCCTGTCATCCTGCGGGATGGCCGATGACGTACTGGCCGAACCGGACACCAATGCCGGTCTGCTGCAACCGATCCCGGGCCAGCGCTACGGCGAGCTGGGACCGCTCGGCGGCGAGGACCCGTACGGTTTCGACCCCAACGCCGTCGACGACGACCTCACCTCGCTGGCGGTGATCGCCAAGCCCGGTGTGCCCAACGCCGACGCCTCCCCCAACAAGCCCAGCGCCAACCAGAGCGACGCCGCGGGCACCGCCGGCGGCAAGTTGCCCGACGACGCCCCGGACGGGGTGAACGGTTCCCGGGTGGCGCTGCCGTTCGGGCTGGACCCGGCCGTCACACCGGTGCTCGGGTCGTACAAGGAGCAGGTGGCCGCGCACGCCACCTCGGTCTGGTATCGGCTGCCCGAGCCCGGCCCGCAGCGGGCGCCGATCGTCGTCGTCAGCGCAGCGGGCGCCATCTGGTCGCACGGCGAGGACGGCAAGCTCGACTACGGCCAGCCGCTGAAACTGGAATGGGGCAGCTCCACCGAAGACGGCACCGTCAAGTCATTGGGCGAGGTGGAGCCGATCGACATCGGGCCGCAGAACTCCTGGCGCAACCTGCGTTTTCCGCTGGCGTGGGCGCCGCCGGGCACCGATACCGTGCGGATCGTCGCCAATGACCCGAACCTGTCCACCGAACAGTGGATCGCGTTCACCCCGCCGCGGGTGCCGGTGGTGCAGACCATCGGTGAGCTGATGGGATCGCAGACCCCGGTGCTGATGGACATCGCGGTCGCGGCGAACTTCCCGTGCCAGCGGCCGTTCGCCGAACACCTCGGAGTCGCCGAACTGCCCGAGTACCGGATCATGCCGGATCACAAGCAGACCGCGGCGTCGTCGAACCTGTGGCAGTCCGCCGAGGACGGCGGGCCGTTCATGATCACCCAGGCGATGCTGTGGACCACCACGGTTCCGACCTACCTGCGCGACGACTGGTATCGCGACTGGGGTGCGGTGGAGGCCTATCACCGGCTGATCCCGGCCAAGATCGCGCCCGACGCCGTCATCGACCAGGGCACCACGACCGTTACCGGCTGGAGCCGGCCCGGACCGATTCGAGCACTGCCATGAGTATTCGCACCACGCGCCTGGTAGCGATCATCGCCGGCCTGGTCGGCTTCCTGCTGTCGGTGGCCACCCCGCTGCTGCCGGTGGTGCAGACCACCGCGACGCTGAACTGGCCGCAGCACGGCGAGTTGCACAGCGTCACCGCGCCACTGATCTCCCAGACCCCGATCTCGATGTCGGTGAAGGCGCCGTGCGCGCTGGTCCGTGAGCTGCCCGCCGAGGGCGGCACGCTGCTGTCGACCGCACCGGCCAAGGGTAAGGACGCCGCACTCAACGGACTGTTCATCACCGTCACCGAGAAGCGGGTGGATGTCACCGACCGCAACGTGGTGCTGGCCACCGCGCCGCGGGCCAAGGTGGAAGGCCCCGGCTGTACCGACATCGAGGTCACGTCGTCGCACGACGGCACCTTCGCCACCATCGGCGGCATCACGCAACGCTACGGCTGGCCGGACCCGAACCTGCGCCCGCAGATCGTCGGGGTGTTCTCCGATCTGAGCGGCCCGGCGCCGGAAGGTCTTTCGCTGACCGCCGACATCGACACCCGGTTCTCCACCCAGCCGACGGCTTTGAAGCGGGCCGCGATCTTCGCGGCGATCCTGGCCACCGTGATCGCGGTGCTGGCGCTGTGGCGCCTCGACCGGCTCGACGGCCGCCGGATGCACCGGCTGATCCCGTCACGGTGGCGGTTCTTCTCGCTGGCCGACGTCGCGGTGGTGCTCGGCTTCGTGGTCTGGTACGTGATCGGGGCGAACTCGTCCGACGACGGCTACATCCTCGGCATGGCCCGGGTGGCCGATCACGCCGGCTACATGAGCAACTACTTCCGCTGGTTCGGCAGCCCGGAGGACCCGTTCGGCTGGTACTACAACCTGCTGGCGCTGATGACGCACGTCTCCGACGCCAGCATCTGGATCCGATTGCCGGATCTGGTGGCCGGGTTGGTGTGCTGGCTGCTGCTGAGCCGTGAGGTGCTCCCCCGGTTCGGCCCGGCGGTGGCCGCCAGCAAGCCCGCGCTGTGGGCGGCCGGGATGGTGCTGCTGGCTGCGTGGATGCCGTTCAACAACGGCCTGCGGCCCGAGGGGATCATCGCGGTCGGCGCGCTGATCACCTGGGTGCTGGTGGAGCGGGCGATCATCTCCGGCAGGCTGACCCCGGCGGCGCTGGCGATCATCTGCGCGGCGTTCACGCTGGGCATCCAGCCGACCGGGCTGATCGCGGTGGCAGCACTGCTGGCCGGTGGGCGGCCGCTGCTGCGCATCCTGGTGCGCCGGCACCGGATTCACGGCACCTGGGCGCTGGTAGCACCGCTACTGGCCGCCGGCGCCATCATCCTCACGGTGGTCTTCGCCGACCAGACGGTGCGGGCGGTGCTGGAGGCCACCAGGATTCGCACCGCGATCGGCCCCAGCCAGGCCTGGTACACCGAGAATCTGCGCTACTACTATCTGGTTTTGCCGACCGTCGACGGTTCGCTGTCGCGACGGTTCGGGTTCCTGATCTGTGCGCTGTGCCTGTTCACCGCGATGTTCATCATGTTGCGGCGCAAGCGGATCGCCGGGGTGGCCAGCGGGCCGGTGTGGCGGCTGATGGGCGTCATCCTGGCCACGATGTTCTCGCTGATGTTTGCCCCCACCAAGTGGGTGCACCACTTCGGGCTGTTCGCCGCGGTCGCCGGCGCGATGGCCGCGTTGACCACGGTGCTGGTATCCCGGCAGGTGGTGCGCTGGTCGCGTAACCGGATGGCGTTCGCCGCGGCGGTGCTGTTCGTGCTGGCACTGTGTTTCGCCACCACCAACGGCTGGTGGTACGTCTCGAGCTACGGGGTGCCGTTCAACGCCGACATGCCGCGCATCGGTGGCGTGACCGTCAGCACGATCTTCTTCGCGCTGTTCGCGATTACGGCGGGGTGGGCGGCCTGGCTGCACTTCGCACCCCGGGACCGCGGCGAGGGCCGCGTGGCTCGGGCTTTGACCGCCGCCCCGGTGCCGGTGGCGGCCGGCTTCATGGTGTGCGTGTTCGTGGCCTCGATGGCGATCGGCATCGTCCGCGAATACCCCAGCTACTCCAACGGTCTGGCCAACGTGCGGGCCTTCGTGGGCGGCTGCGGGCAGGCCGACAACGTGCTGGTCGAGCCCGACCCCAATGACGGCGCGCTGACGCCGCTGCCGGGCAGGTACGGCGAACTGGGCCCGCTGGGCGGTGTCGACCCGGTCGGGTTCACCGCCAGCGGTGTGCCGGAGAAGATCGTGGCCGAGTCGCTGCGGATGAGCATCACCCAGCCCGGCACCGACTACGACTGGGACGCCCCGAAGAAATTGCCGGCAGCTGGTATTAACGGTTCTACCGTCCCTTTGCCCTACGGTCTGGACCCGGCGCGGATCCCGCTGGCCGGCAGCTACTCGACCGACGGCCAGCAGGAGTCCAAGCTGACCTCCGCGTGGTATGCGCTGCCGCCCGCCGATGACGCGCATCCGCTGCTGGCGGTGACCGCGGCGGGCACCATCGCCGGCAACAGCGTGCTCAAGGGCTACACCACCGGCCAGGACGTGCAGCTGGAGTACGGGCTGCCCGGGCCGGACGGCGCCGTGGTACCCGGCGGGCGACTGGTGCCCTACGACCTGTTCGGCGAATGGCCGCGGATGTGGCGCAACCTGCGCTACCCGCGCAAGCAGATTCCCGCCGATGCGGTCGCGGTTCGCATTGTGGCCGTGGACAAGTCACTGAACCCGCGGGACTGGATCGCGTTCACGCCGCCGCGGCTGCCGGAGGTGAAGACCATCCAGGAGTACATCGGCTCCGAGCAGCCGGTGCTGCTGGACTGGGCCGTCGGCCTGGCGTTCCCGTGTCAGCATCCGATGCTGCACGCCAACGGCGTCACCGAGGTGCCCAAGTACCGGATCACCCCGGACTACAACGCCAAGAAGCAGGACACCGACACCTGGCAGGACGGCGTCAACGGCGGGCTGTTGGGGATCTCCGACATGCTGCTGCGGGCGCACGTGATGGCCACGTATCTCAACCACGACTGGGGCCGCGACTGGGGCTCGCTGCGCAAGTTCGACGAGGTCGTCCCGGCCTCGCCGGCCGAGCTGGAGCTGGGCAGCGCCACCCGCAGCGGCTGGTGGACACCGGGCGAGATCCGCATCAAGGCCTGAGTTCTCTAGGCGCGAGCGTGCGTGTCCCCGGCCCGCCACGCCGTGTCGGGACCGGATTCACGCACGCTCGCGCGACGGGGTTTACTCAGAACAGGTAGATCACGAAGACCGTCGCGATCAACGCGGTCAGCCAGCCATCGGTGGCGTACCGCAGCCAGCGCGGCGCGGTGTTGACCTCCATGAAATGGCCGATGATCATGCGCGACTTGACGAACGCCAGCGCCAGCACCAGCGCGGTCACCGGCACACTGGCCTGCGCGGTGTGCGTCAGGTGCGCCGGCGCCAGGGTCCACGACCCGATGGTGACCGCCACCAGCACAATCCAAACCCAGGTCAACGACCGCTCGGTCTCGTGCCGATGTTCGCGATAGCCGAAAACCGTCATGCTCACCTCATCACGTAGAGCAGGCCAAAGATGATGACCCACAACAGATCCACCATGTGCCAGTAAATTGCTGCCGACTCGACCACCGCGGGCCGGCGCCGGCTCGGGTTACCCAGCTCTCGGACGACGACGCCGAGCGCGATCAGTCCGATCAGCACGTGAACCAGGTGCACACCGGTGATCACGTAGTAGAACGAGAAGAACAAGTCGGAGTTGGTGTGCCCGGCACCGATTTTGGCAGCCCATTCGTAGCTCTTGAGGATCATGAACAGCACCCCGCCGGCTGCCCCCAAATAGACAAACCGCACCGCCGAGCGGTGGTTTCCGGCCCTGGCGGCCAGCACACTGCGCGCCACGAACCAGGAACTGGTCAGCAGCACCACGGTGTTGATCACACCGATGTTGACGTTGAGATGTTGTTGGGCGGCAAGGAACTCAGCGGGATTCATGGTCCGGTAGACCATGAAGATGATGAAGTAGCCGGTGAAGATGACCAGATCGCCGAGCACCATCACCCAGATGTGACCGTCACCGGGCAGCCGGGTCCGCGGTGCGGTGGGAACCTCAAGTTGCAGCATCAGAGTTGTCCTTCCGGCCCTCAGTCCAGGCCTGGCGAGTCGACCGGTTCAGCCACGGTGGCCGACCGGAGGACGAAGATCAGCGCACCCAGCCACACCGAGAACACCACGACCGCCCACCAGAGGCTGAGCACACCATTCCAGGCGAGCGGCCCGGAGTAGAACAGGAAGAACTGGGTGGCGATGACCTCGGTGATGACCTGCCAAACCGTCACGTAGCCAAACCATTTCGGAAAAATATTGTTCTTGTCGTACAGGACCGCGATGGCCAGCACCACGTAGGCGGTGGTGAAGCAACCCAGCGACCCGTTGTAGGACAGATTGCCCAGATCGTAGAGCCAGCCGATCAGTTCCGGATCACGGTCGGGCCGAAACGTCGCGGTCAGGTAGCAGACGCCGACCAGCAGGAACCCGGGCAGCGCGCCGACGCTCATGCCGCCGATGTAGCCGTAGGCGAACACTGACCCCACCGACATCCGTTTCATGTGGTACATGACCAGGCCGTTGGTCAGCGGGGCGCCGCCCAGCAGGATCAGCAGCAGGACGAACCCGATCTGGATGGTCAGTTGATGTTCGGTGAAGAACGCGACCTTCCCGGCCGTCGAGACGTCCGGCCGCGGTGGCGGTGTCACCCGCGTCAACACACAGATGATGACGCCGAAGACGGTGTACCAGACCGGGAAGAACCAGGTCAGAAAGCGCACATCGGGTTTGCCGGCCGGGACGCCCGCCGCGGTGACGACATACCGGTCTGGGGACAGCAGGTTCACCCGGCCACTACTCCCTCAGCCGCCGCCTGGCGCAGCAGAGCCCCGCGCAGCACGAAGAACATCACCACCACGAACGCCGCGAACGCCCCGTTGCGCAGCCAGAACGACAGCAGCCCATCCCAGGCCAACGGTCCGGTCTGCCAGACCGCCGCGCCTGCTGCCGGGATCATCGCCAGACCGGTCGCCAGCGAATAGGGGCCGACCCAGCGCGGGAAAACCGGATCCGGCCCGTCGTCGAAATGGACCGCGGCGGCCAACAGCAGAAACTGCGCCAACACCATGCCGATCGGTGCGATGAACACGATCCAGGCCAAGTCGTTGAGCAGCAACGTCAGCTCGGGGTTGCGGTCCGGGCGGAATGCCGCGACCAGAAAGAAGACGTTGGACAGCGCAAAGATGGTGGCGCCGCTGACGATCGCGGTCAGGTAGCAGTAGGCGAAGATGTGGCTCTGGGTCTTCATGCGCTTCATCTGGACGACGATCACCATGAAGAACGGCAGCAGCATGATCCCGCACAGGTTGAACGTGATCTGGCTGAACCGGATCCAGTCGGTGTGCTCGGTGTAGAACCGTGCAACCTGCTCGGCGGTCATGGTCGGCGACATCGGCGGAAAGAAGCCGGGGAACGCCAACAAGGCCACCACCAGCACGGCACCGACCGCCGGCCCGGTCCACAAGCTGACCCACTGGGCCTTGATGTTGCCTGCGCTGGGCAGGTCTTGGACTTCCTCGAGAATCTGCACCGAACCCCTCCGAGATGACTTGAGTCAGCTTTGATGACACTGCCGCTGGCCTGCAGCCCGCCGCCGCCCGCCGTAGTACACGTTGCGGCACCGGCCTTAACGTCACCCGTACCGTAGCGGGCCGGGCCGCAGTTGCCAAGCCTATTTCTGATTCAAGTCAGTCATCGGTGGTCTAGACTCGACCGAACCAGTTCGCCGAAGCCGGAGTTGACCGCAGTGCCGAATTCAAAGACCGACAGCCGGGGCCGCAAGGGTCTGCAGACCCGCGAGCGGTTACTCGGCGCGGCGCTCGCCGAGTTCAAACGCGCCGGCATGGCCGCCGCCGACATCGGCGCCGTCGTCGCGGCGGCCGGCGTCGCCCACGGCACGTTCTTCTTCCACTTCCCCACCAAGGAACACGTCCTGCTGGAGCTGGAGCACCGCGAGGAGGTGCGGATGGCCGGCGAGCTCACCCGCTTCTTCACCCGCGACCACGACGTGCGGGCCACTCTCGCGCAGATCGTCCACGTGCTGGAGAAGCTCGAACGCCGCCTCGGCGGTCACCTGTTCAAAGACCTGCTGGTGCTGCACTTCTCGCCTACCAGGCCGCCGACGGAGGTGTGGCCCACCCACCCGGTCATCGTTGCGGTCATCGAGGAACTGCAGCGGGCCCGCGACCGCGGCGAGATCCCCGGCGACGTCGACGTCATGCACAACGGCATCTCGTTTCTGGTCGGACTTTACGCCCTGCTCATCACCATCCCCGATGCCAAACAGATGCGAGCCCCGGTGATCGAGGAGTACCTGACCACCTACCTGTACGGCATGCGGGTGATCACACCCTGATCCGCGGGCCGCTCACCCCGGCGAGCTGCGGGACGCCTCGATAGCCGGCGGGTGTCCGCTGCTGCGGGCGGAGGTACTTGTCGACCGCCCACACCTCGTCGAACGCCGGGTTTCGGCGCACGCGGGCCGATTCCTCCGCAGTCAGCACCGACAACTCGCGCTCAAGCTCGCCCGGCACGCCGGGAACGCCCGTACCGCGCAGCGAGTATCCGAGCGTTTCCGGCAGGAACCGCAGCGCGACGAGCCCGATCAGCGCAGCGAACACCAGGTAGGCGGCCGGAAAGAGCTGCCACCCGGTGCGTTCGATCACCGAGTCGGCCAGTACCGGTGCGGTGCCGCCGAATACCGCGACCGCGGCGTTGTCGGCGATCGCAAAACCCGCGTAGCGCACCTGGGTGGGGAACAGCGCCGGGAACGTCGCCGACACCGTTGCCAGTGGCGCGGCGAACAGCACACTGAGCACCGTGAAACCCACCAGCGCGAAGGCGAATCCGTGTCCCATCAGCCAGTACATCGGCAGCGCCAGCACGGCGAACCCCAGCAGCGACGCGCGCCACAGCGGCTTTCGTCCGACCCGGTCCGACCAGGCGCCGGCGAACGGGATGCAGGCCATCATCGCCAACTCCCCGATCAGCACCACAGTCGTCCGGCTGCGCTCGTCGAGTCCGGCCGTGGCGTGCAGGTAGGTCGGCTGATACGTCACCAGGGTGTAGTCGATGATGTTCAGCACAACGAACAACGCGAACGTCACCAGGATCGGCCGGGTGTAGTTGGTCAGCAGGTCTACCAGGCGGTCCCACGCCGAACCGGTGATCTTCTCGCAGGCAACGCATTCGGTGAACACCGGCGTCTCTTCCATCCTGCTGCGCAGCACCAGGCCGACCACGCCCAGGGGCAGGGCCAACAGGAAGGGGATCCGCCATCCCCAGGCGACCATCTGCTCATGGGTGAACATCGCCTCGAGCGCGAGCACGACCGCGCTGCCGAACACGAAGCCCGCCACCGCACCGAATTCCAGGAAACTGCCATAGGTGCCGCGCTTGGCATCCGGCGCGCTTTCGGCCATGAACGTTGCAGCGCCACCGTATTCGCCGCCGGTCGAGAACCCCTGCACGACGCGCAGCGCGATCAGCAGGCCCGGCGCCCACCAGCCGGCGGTGGCGTAGGTGGGCAGGACGCCGATCAGCGTTGTCGCCACCGCGATCAGCAGAACGGTCGCGACCAGCACCGACTTCCTGCCGAACCGGTCTCCGATCGGGCCCCAGACCATGCCACCGAGCGGCCGCAGCACGAACGAAACCGCGAAGCCGAGCATGGTGCCGAGATTGCCCAGTGTGTCGGGGAAGAACGCTCCGGTGAGATAGGTCGCCACGACGGCGTAGACCCCGTAGTCGTACCACTCGGTGGCATTGCCGACCGCCGACGCCACAATCGCCTTGCGCAGCACACGGTTGCGTTGCTCCGCGGTGCTTCGGCGCTTTTCTTTGGCCGGCGCCGGTGGCCGCGACGCCGGCAGCAGCAGGCTCATCGCCGTCCGTCGCTATGCCACACGCAGTCCCCCTTGTCGTACCACCGGAGTTTCCGTAGCCGAACCGCGCAGCCGGGAATCACGCTCCGGCCCCGGCCTATTGGGACCTCGGCGTTCAACCCGGCGTGGGATCGCCTGGGGGAAACGATAATTGCTTTGGGGCAGAAGTTGCCGGTGTTGCTGAAGCGTTACGCAACACTTACCCGCCCGATACCGGTCATTCACTGCAGCGGGCGCGGCGGTGTGCGTAGTGCGACTCGCAGTGAGCGGGGGCCCAGCTCGCGGCGAAAGGGATCTTAGGAGACGTCTGCCCAGTAAGCCGGGTCTAGGTATTGGCCGACCAGCGATTCCCACATCAGATTCGTCAGGTTCTCGAGCAGCTCCGGCACCGAACCTCCGCCGAGGCCCATAGCCTCGCCGGCCGCAATCAGATTCGCGAAGGCGGGATCGTCGGCCGGGTCCAGCCACTGGTAGGTCGCCGGGTCCATCACGCCGGCAACGAAGTTGTCCCAGCCGGTCTGCGCCGCCACGGCCAACGCGGCGTTGAACTCCGTCCAGTCGACGTCCTGAGAATCGAGCGAGAACATCGTCGGCTGGTCGGCCGGGCCGTCATACCAGCCGTGTTCGATGTTGCCGTAGCCCAGGTTCACCAGGATCCGCATGGTCGGTTCCAGCAGGTCGTAGAGCGGCTTTCCGAACACGGGCATGAACAGCAGCGGCAACAGCAGCGGGAGGTGCTCGCTGGGAACCATGTAGGAGTTGATCAGGCTGTCGGGACTGGACTCCAGCAGGATCGCCTGCTCAAGCTGCTCGGAAGTCAGTCCGAGGTAGGCCATGTGCTGCGTAGCCATACCCATGATCGCGTTCAGGGTGGCCAGGAGGTTCAGCGGGTAGTGCGGAAAGGCCGCGTAGCCGTCGTACTCCAAGGTGTAGATGTCGGTGGCGTACAGATCGTTGGGCGTCGGGTTGCCCAACGTGACGCCGGCATCTCGCATGGCGTCGTAGAAGTCCTGCATCTCTTCGAAACCGACCAGCAGGCCGCCGTTCGGGTTCGCCGAATCGCCGATCAACACGAAACGCACGGCGTCAGTCGACACCCCGGCGTCATAGAGTTGCTGCATGGCCAGCGTGGTCAGCGCGGCGCTCTGCGAGTAGCCGAAGACCGTCACCGGGTTATCGGCGCCGGCCTGCCCGTCCGCGATCAGGCTCTGCACCCGCTCGACCAGAGCCTGCGCGCCCTCGGCCATGGAGTCATCCAGCAAATAGGGTGCCTGCGGGGTGGTCAGTACCTCGAGTTCGCCGGCGAAACCGCGCGGCTGCAAAAAGAGGTCGTTCACGATGTCGGCGTACTGCTGGCTCGGCGTCGGGATCATGCTGGGCCCCATGATCAGCGCAATGTTCGATTCCGCGAGTGAATCGGTGCCGGCGGACAGCAGCACGCCGGCCTGAGCGGGCGCCGGCGACGTCAGCTGCGGGGCGCCGGTGAGTCCGGAGACCAAGGTGACGGCGCCCAGTGCGGCTAGCAGGCCTGGTGTGCGGCGCCCGGAGCGTGCCGCGACTGCATCAAACATCCCGACTTCCTCGCCGCGCTCGCACGTCCGCAGATCAACGGACCGTTGTCGACTGGATGATTCCAATCACACTCTGTTATGTCAAATTTAGTATCGCCGGGCGGCGATCCGCGGCTTGACCAGGCGTTATAACAGCGCGCCTCAGTCGGTCGGCACTGAACGCTGAACGTTAACTTAATGCGTGGCGGCCCGCCGGCCGGTGCAGGCCAGGACTGCGGCGGCGGTCCCGGCGGCCACCAGCGATGCCGCGAATACGCCGGCCTTGGCGTGCTCGATCATGCTGCTGTCGGTGTAGGCGAGATCGGTCACGAACAAGGCGACGGTGAAGCCGAGCCCGGCCATGCAGCCCAATCCGAGCACATGTGCCGCGCGGACCTCGGCGGGCAACGAACAGCGGCGGCCGCCGCCGCGGCAAGCCAGCCCCAGGTGAGCCCGCGCGCGTAGCCGAACGCGATCACCAGCACCGCCAGCACGTCGTCGACGGTGGCGATCGCCAGCAGGATGGCCCGTAGTCCTGCTGGGGCGCGCGGGGCGACCAATGCCAAGATGCCGACCGCAAACGCCGGATCGGTGGCCATCGGCACACCCCAGCCCGACACCGCATCGGTTCCCCAGGTGATGGCCAAAAAGATGGCCGCCGGCACCACCGCCCCACCGACCGCTGCGATCACCGGGACCAGTGCGCGGCGTGGATGGGCCAGCGCCCCTTGGGTCAGTTCATGTTTGAGCTCCAGGCCGATGACGAAGAAGAACACCGTCATCAATGCGTCGTTGACCCAATGCCGCCCATCCATCCGCAAACCCAGCCGCGACCAGCCGAACTCCGTGTCCCAGAAGCCGCTGTACGTCTGGCCGGCGTAGTTGGCCCACAGCAGTGCGGCGGCCGTTGCCACAAGCAGCGCCAAGCCGGGCGCGAGCGTGCGTGGATCCGGCCGACCGCTCGGCGTGTCGGCCGGGGACCCGCACGCTCGCGCCAAAATTGTGCCTAGATGGGCAACAGGCCGTGCTTGCGCTGCACCTTGCGGGTGTTCTGCTTGTCGACGAGCAGGCGCAGCGACCTGCGCAGCAGCAGCCGGGTCTCGTGCGGCTGGATCACCCCGTCGATGTAACCGCGCTCGGCGGCCACCCACGGGATGGCCATGTTCTCGTTGTAGCCGGCGATGAAGTCGGCCTTGACCTTCTGCGCCTCCGGCGTGGTGGGGTCCGGGAAGCGCTTCATCAGCAGCTGCGCCGCGCCCTCGGCCCCGATCACGGTGATCCGGGCGGTCGGCCAGGCGAAGTTGAGGTCGGCGGAGAGTTGCTTGGAACCCATCACCGCGTAGGCGCCGCCGTAGGACTTGCGAATGGTGATGGTCACCTTCGGCACATCGGCCTCCACCACCGCGTTGAGGAACCGGCCGCCGCGCTTGATGATCCCGCCCTTCTCCTGCTCCACACCGGGCAGGAACCCGGGAGTGTCGACGACGAAGACCAGCGGCAAGTTGTAGGAGTCGCAGAACCGGATGAAGCCGGCCGACTTGTCCGAGGCCTCGTTGTCGATGGCACCGGACATGTACATCGGCTGGTTGGCGATCACCCCGACCGGATGCCCGTCGACCCGGGCGAACGCGGTGATCATCGCCTGGCCGCGTTGCTGACCGACCTCGAAGATGTCGCCGTCGTCGAAGATCCGCAGCAGGATCTCGTGCATGTCGTAGGCGGTGTTGTCGGAGTCGGGCACGATGGCATCCAGCTCCAGATCGTGCGGGGTGATCTCCGGTTCCAGGCCCGGGTTGACGATCGGCGGGTCGTCAAAGGTGTTGGCGGGCAGGAACGACAGGTAGTCCCGGACGTACTGGAACGCCGCCGCCTCGTCCTCGACCACCTGGTGGATGTTGCCGTAGCGGGCCTGCGCGTCGGCGCCGCCCAACTCGTCGAGGGTGACGTCCTCACCGGTGACGTCCTTGATGACGTCCGGACCGGTGACGAACATGTAGCCCTGGTCGCGCACCGCCACCACGAGGTCGGTCTGGATCGGCGAATACACGGCTCCGCCAGCGCATTTGCCCAAGATGATGGAGATCTCCGGCACCAGGCCGCGCAGCAGTTCGTGGCGACGACCCAGCTCGGCGTACCAGGCCAGCGAGGTCACCGCGTCCTGGATGCGGGCGCCGGCCGAGTCGTTGATGCCGATCATCGGGCAGCCGGTCTTGGCGGCCCACTCCATCAGCGCCGCCACCTTGCGGCCGAACATCTCACCCACCGAGCCCTGGAACACCGTCTGGTCGTGACTGAACACGCAGACCGGCCGGCCGTTGATCCGGCCGTGGCCGGTCACCACGCCGTCGCCGTAGAGCGCATTCGGGTCGCCGGGGGTCTTGCACAGCGCGCCGATCTCCATGAAGCTGCCCGGGTCCAGCAGCGCATTGATCCGGGCGCGGGCACTGGGGATGCCCTTCTTCTCCCGCTTGGCGACGGCCTTCTCACCGCCGGGCTCCTTGGCGATCTCCAGCTTCTCGCGGAGCTCAGCCAGGAGTTCGGCGGTGGTCTTGGATTTCGGCGGCGGGAGCTCGGTGGTCACTGCTCTCCTTCGATGCGGTTGAGCGCCTCGCTCATGTGGGCGCCCACTTTGGCAATGTACGGCTCATCGATGGCCTGGATGTGCTCGCCCCCGATCGGCACGATCTCCAGATCGGAGATGTACTCGCCCCAGCCGCCGTCGGGCTTGCGGGTGGCATACGCGGGCTCGAAGACGATGGCGTCGTCGTGGTAGCGGTCGGCCATGTACAACGTGACGTGCCCGTCATACGGCTGGATCTCGATGGTGTCCAGGGCGCGGTTGTCCAGGTATGACGTGCGCTGGTGCTCGATGATCCCACCCGGGATCTGCACGCCGCTCTGCGCGACGACATCGAGGACGAAGCGTACCTGGCCCTCGTCGTCGAGCTTCTCCAGCTCCTCGTAGGGGATCTCGGGCACCTCGACGTTGAAGGTGCGCTCGGCGAAGCGCGCGTAGCGGTCCCAGCGCGCCCGCATCCCCTCCTTGCTCTGGTCGATCGGCTCGCCGGGCAGCACCAGGTCGATGAGCCCGACGTAGCGCACGTCGGCACCGGCCCGGGTCAGGCCGATCGCGCAGGCGTAGGCCAGCGCCCCGCCCAGTGACCAGCCGGCCAGCGCGAACGGGCCGTCGTGCATCTCCAGCAGCTTGGGCACGTACTCGGCGGCGCGCTCCTCGATGGAGCCTTCCACCCGCTCGATGCCGTAGACCGGGGTGTCGGCGGGCAGCCGCTTCATCAGCGGTTCGTAGACCACCGTTGAGCCGCCCGCCGGGTGGAACACGAACAGCGGCAAGGCTTTCGAAGCCCCCCCAGCAGACTTTTGGGTTGGTGCCCGCAGGGTGCGGACGAACCCGTCCACCACACCTTCTTCGAGGTGGTCGCGGACGATGGTCGCCAGCGCCTCGATGGTGGCGGCCGACGTGACGTCGTCGACGGTGATGATGCCCTCGGCCCGCTCGGACAGCCGCTCGGCCAACTTGACCGCCGTGTCGTCGTCGAGGGCGGGCAGCTCGTTGAAGATGCCGCCCGGGGACTTGCCGGTGACGATCGCCCAGGTCGCGAAGGTGACCCGCTCGGCGGCATCCCGCGGCGGCACGTCGGCGCCCAGCGCCTCGGTCACCGCCTCGGAGGTGAGCACCTTGGCGGCCGCGGCGGCAGCCGTCTTGGTGCTCACGCCGGTCTGGCCGGCGGTCGGTCCGGACGGATCGGTGGGCGGCGGCGGGATCGCCGGCCCGGCCGGATCGGTCGGCGGCGGCGGGACCGGGATGTCCGAGGCAGGCGGCGCGGCATCGGTGTCGGGCTCGGCCTGCGGGTCCGGCGCGGGTGCGGCCACCGTCGTCGCGGTCGCACCCGAGATCAGCGCGGCCTGTTCGGCGGCGATCTCCTCGGGTGTCTGTGTCTTCTGGTGCTCGTGCAGCGCCTCGACCTCGTCGCGGTGCTCGACCGCGTAGCGGAGCATCTCCTCGACGTTGTAGAGGTTCGCGTCGCGGACCGCGGTCAGCTGGATCGGCGGTATGTCGAAGTCGTATTCGACCCGGTTCTTGATGCGCACCGCCATCAGCGAATCCAGGCCCAGCTCGATCAGCGGCACCTCCCACGGCAGATCCTCGGGCTCGTAACCCATTGCGCCGCCGACGATCGCACCGAGCCGGTCGGCGATGGTCTCACCGGAATCCGGTGACCACTTGGCGAAACCGGCGGCCAGTCCGGCGCCGGCGGTGAGGTTGTCATGCAGGATCGCTGCGTCGTCAGTATCGTCGGCCAGCCCGTTGTCGGCCGGTGCCGCAACGGATTCCGATGTCACCGACGTGCCGGCGCCGACCGCCACGGGCAGCGCCACACCGCCCGCACCGCCGCGCGAGACCAGCGCGTCGTAGACCAGCGTGAAGGACTCGCCGATGCGCGAGTGCACCTGCACCGCGGCACCACCCGGGTGCCGGGTCAGCGTGGTCACCAGCCGGGAACCCTCGGCCGGCACCGCCCGCTGCTCGGACGCCACCAGCGATGCGTCCGGGATCACGGCCGCCGCAGCCGATTTCACCAGGGCGGCCAGGTCGGTCTCGCCGCGCCCGGCGTACTCGAAGACGTGCCGGCCGTCGGGCAGCGCGACATGCGATCCGGGCATGACGCCGGTGGCGTCGCCGGAGAAGCGGGCGTCAAGCCAGTGCGGCTTGCGCTTGAACCGCGTCGGCGGAATGTTGGCGAACTCCTCCGGGCCGACCGGGCCCTGCGTGTGGCGCGGGAACAGCGTGCGCATGTCCAGGTCGTGGCCGTGGACGTAGAGCTGCGCCATCGCCATCGTCATCGCGTCGACTTCGTCGGCCTTGCGGGCCAGCGTGGCGATCAACTGCGCGTCAGGCAGTCCGGCGTCGGCGGTGGTCAGGCCGACCTGCATCAGCGCCACCGGGTTGGGCGCCAACTCCAGGAAGGTGGTGTAGCCGTTGTCGACGGCGTTGCGCACCCCGTGGGTGAAGTACACCGAGTGGCGCAGCCCCTTCTTCCAGTAGTCGACGTCGTGGATCGGCTCGGCGCCGGGGCGGATGTAGCTGCCCTCGTGCACGGTGGAGAAGTAGCCGCAGTTCAGCGGCATCGGCTCGATGCCCTGCAGGTCCGCGGTGAATTCGCCGAGCAGCGGGTCCATCTGGGCGGTGTGGCTGGCGCCCTTGGTCTGGAACTTGCGCGCGAAGCGCCCCTCGGCCTCGGCGCGGGCGATGATCGCGTCGACCTGCTCGGGCGGGCCGCCGATCACGGTCTGACTCGGTGCGGCGTAGACGCAGACCTCCAGGTCGGGGAAGTCGGCGAACACGGTCTTGATCTCCTCGGCGGAGTACTCCACCAGCGCCATCAGCCGGATGTACTCGCCGAACAGCATGGCTTCGCCCTCGCCCATCAGCCGGGCGCGCGGCACGATGATGCGGACGGTGTCGCGCAGCGACAGCCCGCCGGCGAAGTAGGCCGCACCCGGCTCGCCCAGCGACTGGCCGATCATCGCCGCCGGGTTGGCGCCGTGCGCCCGCAGCAGTTCGCCGAGCGCGATCTGGATCGCGAAGATCACCAGCTGGACCGCTTCGATCGGGTACTCGACGGTGTCGGCGGTGTAGTCGACCGCGTCGTCGAGGATCATCTCCAGAATCGAGACGCCACGCTCGTCCTGGATCAGCGCGTCGATCTTGTCGATCCACTCCGCGAAGATCTCATCGCGCAGGTAGAGGTCCTTGCCCATCTTGCGGTGCTGCGCACCGAATCCGGCCAGCACCCACACCGGGCCGTTGGTCACCGGGCCGTCGGCGGAGTAGACGTTCGGCTTCGTCTTGCCCTCGGCGACCGCCCGCAGACCGGCGATGGCCTCGTCGTGGTCGTGGGCCAGCACCACCGCGCGAGACCGGCCGTGGTTGCGCCGCGACAGCGCCCGGCCGATCGACTCCAGCGGGGTGGCCCGGCCCTCGTCGCTGTCGATCCAGTCGGCCAGTTCGGCTGCGGCGGCCTTCTTGCGCGACGTCAGGAACGCCGAGACCGCCAGCGGGATGAGCCGAGCCGGCGCCCGGTCGGCCAGCTCGGCCAGCGCGGCCTCCTTGAGGCGCAGCGCCTCCTCGGTCAGGCCGGGCAGTTCGTACTCGGGCGCGTCGTCCGAGCCGTCAGGTCCGATGAACTCGCCGTACTCGTCGAAGCGGGGCGCCTCGTGCTCGAGCACCGGATCCTCCACCGGCGCAGGCGCTTCGGGCTCCTCGACCTCTTTCTCGACCACGTCGCGCGGCAGCACCTCGCGCACCACCAGGTGCGCGTTGGCCCCGCCGAACCCGAAGCCGGATACCCCGGCCACCGCGTAACCGCCGTAGCGGGGCCAGTCGGTGACGGTGTCGGCGACCTTCAGGTGGGTGGCCGCGAAGTCGATGTAGGGGTTGGGGCCGGCGTAGTTGATCGACGGCGGGATCTTGTCGTGCTGCAACGCCAGCACGATCTTGGCCAGGCTGGCCGCCCCGGCCGCCGACTCCAGGTGTCCCACATTGGATTTCACCGCGCCCAGCAGCGCCGGCTTGTCGGCGGCGCGGCCGCGTCCGACCACCCGGCCCAGCGCCTCGGCCTCGATCGGGTCACCCAGGATGGTGCCGGTGCCGTGCGCCTCGATGTAGTCCACGGTGCGCGGGTCGATGCCCGCGTTCTTGTAGGCCTTGCGCAGCACGGCCTCCTGCGCGTCCGGGTTGGGCGCCAACAGGCCGTTGGAGCGGCCGTCGTGGTTGACCGCGGACCCGGCGATCACCGCGAGGATCTGGTCGCCGTCGCGGCGGGCGTCCTCGACCCGCTTGAGCACCAGCACGCCGCCGCCCTCGGAACGCGCGTAGCCGTCGGCGTCGGAGGAGAACGACTTGATCCGGCCGTCGGGCGACAGCACCCCGCCGACCTCGTCGAAGCCGACCGTCACCAGCGGGGTGATCAGCGCGTTGACGCCACCCACGATCGCCACATCGGCCTCACCGTTGCGCAGCGCCTGCACCCCCGCGTGTGCCGCCACCAGCGAGGACGAGCAGGCGGTGTCCACGGCCACCGACGGCCCGCGGAAGTCGTAGAAGTAGCTCACCCGGTTGGCGATGATCGAGCTGGCGTTGCCGGTGATGGCATACGGGTGGGTGACGCTCGGGTCGGACAGCGCCAGGTTCTGGTAGTCGGCGTTGGAGGATCCCATGTACACCGCGACCGGCTCGCCACGCAGCGAGGACGCCGGGATCCGGGCGTGTTCCAATGCCTCCCAGGTCAATTCGAGCGCCATCCGCTGCTGCGGGTCGATGTTGTCGGCTTCCATCTTCGACAGCGCGAAGAACTCGGCGTCGAAACCCTTGATGTCGGACAGGTAGCCGCCGCGGGTGCGCGCTTTGCCGACCCGCTCGGCGATGCGCGGCTCGGACAGGAACTCGCTCCAGCGGCCCTCCGGCAGGTCGGTGATCGCGTCGATGCCGGCCAGCAGTTTGGTCCAGGTCTCCTCGGCGGAGTTCATGTCGCCGGGGAAACGGGTGGCCAGGCCGACCACCGCGATGTCGTCGACGTCGGCCTCGCGCGACCAGTCCTCGTCGCCGGAATGGTCCACGACCACCGGCTCGCCCTCGATGATCACGGTGGCCAGCGCCTCGATCGTCGGGTGCCGGAATGCCACCGTCGCCGAGAGCGTCACCCCGGTGTAGTCCTCGATGTCGGAAGCCATCGCCACCGCGTCGCGCGAGGACAAGCCCAGCTCGATCAGCGGGGCGGTCTCGTTGATCTTCTCCGGCGGCTGCGCGGTGGCGTTGGCCACCCAGTTGCGCAGCCAGGCCCGCATGTCGGCGACGGTCAGGTCGGTGCGGCTGGTGCCGCGCAATGCTGCGTCGTCGCCGGTCATCTGCGGTGCCTCGCTCATCTGGGGTCAGACCTCGTCGGGGTAGGCGTTCGGGCCGGTGGTGCCGCCGCGCAGGCTGCCGTCCAGATAGGCGGCCCGGCAGGCGCGCCGGCCGATCTTGCCGCTGGAGGTGCGCGGCACGGTGCCCGCCGACACCAGCAGCACGTCACGCACCGTCACGCCGTGGCGCACCGCGATCGCCGCCCGGATGTCGTCGGCGATGGGCTGGTACTCCAGCTTGTGGGCGCCGGGCGCGCGCTCGGCGACGATCACCAACTGCTCGGAGCTGTCCTCGGGGTCGAACTTCAGCCCGGAGTGCGGGTTGTCGAACGCCGCCTGCGGCAGCTGGTTGGCCGGCACCGAGAACGCCGCGACGTACCCGGCCCGCAGCGCCCGGCTGGCCTCCTGCGCGGAGTACTCCAGGTCCTGCGGGTAGTGATTGCGGCCGTCGACGATCACCAGGTCCTTCACACGGCCGGTGATGTAGAGGTCGTCGTCGAAGTAGGCGCCGTAGTCGCCGGTACGCACCCAGAAGCCGTCCTCGTCGGAGCCCTCGGCGCGCGACGGGCTGGTCCGTGACTTCAGCACGTTCTTGAAGGTGTCGGCGCTCTCCTTGTCGCGGTTCCAGTAGCCGACGCCCATGTTGTTGCCCTGCAACCAGATCTCGCCGATCTGGCCATCAGGCAGCTCGGCCCCGGTCTCGTAGTCGACGATCACCGCCCACTGGTCCACGCTGACCCGGCCGGCCGAGGCCTGGCTGACCGCGTTGGGGGCGTCCGCGGGCACCTCGACGAACCGGTTGCCGTTGTTGAGCTCCTCGCGGTCGACGTAGATGATCCGCGGCCCTTCGTCGGGCGGGGTGGTGGACACGAACAGCGTGGCCTCCGCCAGGCCGTAGGACGGCTTGATGGCCTCCTCGCGGAAGCCGAACGGCGCGAACGCCTCGTTGAACTTGCGCACCGACGCGGCCGACACCGGCTCGCTGCCGTTGAGGATCGCCCGGACGTTGCTCAGGTCCAGCGGCGGGTCACCCTCCTTGGGCAGGCCACGCGCCGCGGCGTGCTCGAAGGCGAAGTTCGGCGCCACCGAGAAGCACTCCCCGGTCTCGCCCTCCTTGCGCGACATCTCCTTGATCCACCGGTAGGGCCGGCGGACGAACGCGGCCGGCGTCATGAAGGTGAACTGCTGGCCCAACACGCACGACAGCAGAATCGTGACCAGGCCCATGTCGTGGAAGAACGGCAGCCACGTCACCCCGCGGTCGCCCTCGCGCCCCTTGAGCGAATCCAGCAGCTGGACGACGTTGGTGGGTAGGTTCAGGTGGGTGATCTTCACCCCGGTCGGGGTGCGGGTGGACCCGGAGGTGTACTGCAGGTAGGCGATCGCGTCCCGGTCGGCCTCCGGCATCACCCAGGTCGAGCCCACCTCGGCGGGCACCGCGTCGACGGCGATGACGCGCGGCCGGGCGTTGGCCGGGCGGCTGCGGAAGAACTTCCGCACCCCCTCGGCGGAATCGGTGGTGGTCAGCACCGCCGACGGGGTGCAGTCGTCGAGCACCGCGTGCAGCCGGCCCACGTGGCCCGGTTCGCCCGGGTCGAACAGCGGCACCGCGATCCGGCCGGAGTACATGATGCCGAAGAACGACACCAGGTAGTCCAGGTTCTGCGGGCACAGGATCGCCACCCGGTCACCGGGCTGGGTGACCTGCTGCAGCCGGGCCGCCACCGCCCGGTTGCGGGCGCCGAAGTCCGCCCAGGAGATGTCGCGGGCCACGCCGTCACGCTCGGTGGAGTAGTCCAGGAACCGGTAGGCCAGCTTGTCACCGCGCAGTGCGGCCCAGCGCTCAACCGTCTTCACCAGGTTGGCGTTGTCGGGGAACCGGATCTTGCCGTCTTTGACGAAGGGGTTGTGGTAAGAGGCCTGTGCTGGTGCCGGGGCCATGCAAAATCTCCTGTCGCGAACATACGTTCAGTCGGCTGCCGGGCGCGGCCGGCCGCGTGGTGTGGTCCGTCGCGCGGGCCCGGGACCTCACAGATGGTAGCGGGATTCCGATACCCCTCGACGCCTGCTGCTGGCCCCGCGGCCACGAGCCGCATGCTCTTAAATTCTTCTTAATGTTAGAGGTCGGCGCGGCGTGTGCCAAATCAAACGGTACCGCGTGTGACGGCTATCTCGGGGTTCCCGCGGCGGTCCCAGCTTCGCCTCTCCTCCGTCGAGCCTCGCTAAACCGCGGGGTCTACGCGGCGTCCCGACTACGCCGGATTCAGCCGTGTGGCGGATGCGGCGCATTGTCCACCAGCTCCCGCGCCCAGTTCAGCGTCCACTGCGTGGCGGACAGGCCGTCCTGACTCCAGACCGCGGTGGTGCCGTACAACGCGTGGACCGGCTGACCGGCGCCACCGGCCAGCGTTTCCAGGGTGGCCGGCAGCTTACCGATGCTGAACGCCTCTTGCGGGGCGGCGCAGATCAGATCCCCGCGCGCGCAGATCTCGTAGGTGCGCTCGGCCAGGTCACCGAAACCGCCGTCGCGGGCGCCGGTCATGGTCAGCCCCATCCCGGACAGGATCGGCAGCTCGTGCAGGGTCACCTCGGCGCCCTGCCCCGGCGGGGTCGGCGGCACATCGATCCCGCCGCCGGGTCCCTCCTGGCGGCGGCCGTCGGCGATCAGCGTCACACCCAGCACCAAGTCCTCGTCGACCGGGCCGCGGCCGTTGCCGATGTCGCTGGCGATATCACCGGCGATCACCGCTCCCTGCGAGAAGCCGACCAGCACGTAGCTGGTCAACGGGCACTTCTCGTTCATCTCGGTCATCGCCTTGATGGTGTTGCGGGTGCCCTCGGCGCGGCTGTCGTTGTAGCTCATCTGCTTGTCGGCAGAGAGCGGATTGTGGAACTGCGCGGTGTAGGGAACCGTGTAGGTCTGCACCCGGGAGGCGTCGAACTGCTCGGCGATCGGGCGGGTCACGGTGAGCAGCAGCGCAATGGGGAACTGGGTGGGGTTCAGCGGGTCGTCGGTGGGCGAGGTCTCCCAGGTGCCGGGCACCGAGACCAGTTGCACGTCCGGGCAGCTGGCGTCCTGATAGGCCGGACGGGGCTTCTTGGCCCGCGGCGGCGCCGAACTGGTCGGCGGGACGCCCTCCGACGGCTGATCGGCGATCGGCGGCGAGCCGGGGTGCCGGATCCAGATCACCACGACCACCGCCACCAGCGCCACCGCCAGGGCCATCGCACCGGCGGCCACCCACGCCAGCACGCGGCGCCGGTTGCGCAGCGCTTTCGCCGGGGATTTACGTGGGGATTTCGCGGTGGACTTGCGTGCTTTCTTGGCCATATCGCCTATAACGGTACAGATCGGCGGCTTTCGCTGGCTAAGGCCATTGATGCTGCACTGCGGGCGCTGCTTACTCGCACTCTTGCGCCCTGGACGCAGCGTCAACTGGTGTTGTGGATCAGCGTCGACGCGCTGGGACCCGCTGCGGCCATCATCTGGGCATGACGGATTCCGAGATGCCTTTTGTCGGCAGTGCGGCGTTGGCGGCCGGGAACCTGACCCGCTACGAGTTGCGTCGCCATCACGTGGCGGTGCTACCGAACGTGTACCTGCCGGCACGCACCCGCCCGAGCCTGCAGCAGCGGACGGTCGCCGCCTGGCTGTGGTCGGGCGGCCAGGCGGTGGTCGCCGGGGCCGCCGCCTCAGCGCTGCACGGCGCGAAATGGGTCGATGCCACCGTTCCGATCGAACTGATCTGGCGCAACACCCACCCTCCGGCCGGCGTGCTGACCCGCAATGACCTACTGCTCCCCGGCGAGCAGCAACACCGCCGCGGGATGGCGGTGACCACGGTGGCGCGGACGGCGTTCGACCTCGGCCGGCGTGGGCACCTGGGTCAGGCGGTCGCCCGGCTGGACGCACTGGCCAACGCCACCGGCTTGCGCACCGCCGATGTGCTCGAACTGGCCCGGCGCCACCGTCATACCCGCGGGCTGCGTCAGCTCGAGGCCGCGCTCGACCTCGTCGACGCCGGCGCCGAATCGCCGAAGGAGACCTGGTTGCGGCTGCTGCTGATGGGCGGCGGCTTCCCCCGCCCGACCACCCAGATCCCGGTCCCCGGGCCGGACGGTCGCCCCAAGTACTTTCTGGACATGGGGTGGCAAGACCTCATGCTGGCGGTCGAGTACGACGGCGAGCACCACCTCACCGACCGGCCGCAGTACGTCTGGGACGCCACCCGGCTCGAGTACATCCGGCAGCTGGGCTGGACGCACATCAAGGTGCTCAAGGAACACCGCGGCGGCGACGTCCTGCGCCGCGTCAGGGCCGCCTGGAACACGTTGACGCTGCGCTGAGGGCGCTGCTTACTCGCACTTTTGCGCCCTGAGTGCAGTGTCAACGCCGAATTAACGGATCGCACCGACGATGTCGCCGACCATGGCCCCCAGCTGCGATGACCACGAACCCCAGCCGTTGTCACCGCCGGAGAAGTCGAAATGCCCGTTGCGGCCGCGCGACTGGCGGTACTGCATGTTGAAGAACCGCCCGCTGCCGGCCGCCTCGGCCGGGTCGCCGATCATCGCGGCCGGGTTGGAGGCGCCGCCCAGGGGGCTGTAGACCCAGACCCGGGTGTTGTTCTGCGCCAACAGGGTGGCGTGCACGGTGGGGTCGTGCCACTTCCAGCGGCCCAGCTGCGGCGCGCCCCACATGCCGTACGGGTCGACGCCGCCGAAGTTCTCCAGGCCGGCGCTGATGACACCGCTTTCCGTGGTGTGCGACGGGTTCAGGAAACCCGACATCGAGCCGGCGAAGCCGAACCGGTCGGGGTGGAAGGTGGCCAGCGCCAGCGCGCCGTAGCCGCCCTGGGACGCGCCGACCACGCCGTGACCGCCCGGCGCCAGGCCCCGGTTGGCCGCCAGCCAGTCCGGCAGCTCGCTGGACAAGAAGGTGTCCCACTGCTTGCTGCCGTCTTGCTCCCAGTTGGTGTACATGCTGTAGGCCCCGCCGGCCGGGGCGACCACCGAGACGCCCTTGCCGGCCAAGGTGTTCATCGCGTTGCCCGCGGTCACCCAGTTGCTCACCTCGGGGTGGGCGTCGAAGGCGTCGAGCAGGTAGACCGCGTGCGGGCCCTGGTTGAGGAACGCCACCGGGATATCACGGCCCATCGACGGCGACGGCACCATCAGGCTCTCGTACGGTGCGGCCTGAGCGCTGGAACCGACGATCGCGCCGCCGCCCCACATGCCCAGCATCAGCACGGTCACGCACAGTGCCCGCCACAACTTCGACAGTCCGCTCATACCCACCTCGCTCGTCGGCACAGATTTCGTGGTGTCACCCGCCGCTGGTCGCGCGCCCTGACTCCGGAAGGTAGTCAATCACACGGCACCGGCGGGCAGGACAGAAAACGGTCGACGGCGGCGACCCGCAGGTCGCCGCCGTCGGCGGTACATCGTTGCTGCTGACTACTCGCCCGAGCTGGTGCTCTCGCCGCTGTTCGGGGTGGCGCCCAGGTGGCTCTGCAGGTCCGGCTTCATCGCCTGCAGCTGCTGACCCCAGTACTCCCAGGAGTGCGTGCCGTACTCGGGGAAGTTGAAGATCGCGTTGTTGCCGCCGGCAGCGGTGTAGAGCTCCTGGAACTTCTTGTTGGCGCCGATCATGAAGTTCTGCTCCAGGAAGACGGCCGGGATGTTGTCGCCGCCCAGCTCGTTGGCCTTGCCGTTGCCGCAGAAGACCCACAGCCGGGTGTTGTTGGCGACCAGCTTGTCGACGTTGACGGTCGGGTCGTTGCGCAGCCACGCCGGGTCGTTGTCGTCGCCCCACATGTCGTTCTTCTTGTAGCCACCCGCGTCGCCCATCGACAGGCCGATCCAGCCCTTCCCGGTGGACGGGTTGAGGTAGCCCGACAGCGAACCGGCGTAGGTGAACTGGTTCGGGTGGTAGATGGCCAGCGTCATCGCCGACGAACCGGCCATCGACAGCCCGACCGCGGCGTTGCGGCTCTGGCTCACGCCGTACTCCGACGCCAGGTAGGCCGGCAGCTCACGGGTCAGGAAGGTCTCCCACTTGTAGGTGGAGCAGCCCGCCTTGCCGCAGGCCGGCTTGTACCAGTCGCTGTAGAAGCTGGACTGGCCACCGACCGGCATGATCACCGAGATGCCCGAGTTGAGGTACCACTCGAACGCCGGGGTGTTGATGTCCCAGCCGTTGAAGTCGTCCTGGGCGCGCATGCCGTCGAGCAGGTACAGCCCCGGGGAGTCCGAGCCACCGGGCTGGAACTGGACCTTGATGTCGCGGCCCATCGCCGCCGAGGGCACCTGGAGGTACTCGACCGGCAGACCCGGCCGGGAGAAGGCGTTGGCCTCCGCGGTACCACCGGCGGCACCAACCAACCCCGCAAGCAGGGCCGCGCCGGAGGCGGCGACCATCAACCTGTCAAGCAACTTCATCCTGGGCATCCTCATTCGTCTCGTTGCCGTGCTCATAACGTGGGCCCGAGTCGGGCCAGATTCTGCGCGCGCGTGCGCGACAGTGCCGGTGTAGTCAACCACAGAAGGCCGGGATCGAGCTCTTAGAGTTCTGCCACCATGCGCCGAATGGGCCGGACACCGGTTTCTGCGGCGACCGCCGTATTGCGCTCGCGCCACCATACGGGCCGGTGGGACCGGCCGCGCGGGGTAGCTGCGGCCGACTCGGCATGACGTCGGTCACATTTTCGCCAGCCGCCGAGCGCATACCGTCACGGCACGTCGGGCGGCATCCCGGTGTAGGGCGGGCGGGTCGGCTCGGGCACGGCCAGGCCGCATCGGATGAGCTCGTCGCGCGGCACCCGCTCGATGCGGTACCGGGTGTAGCTCGCGGCGTGCAGCACGTTGGACAGGAACCGGCGCGGGCCCATCGGGGCGCGCACCGAGCCCAGCACCGCCGCGGTGTCGGGGCAGCGCAACGCCGCCTCGGCCTGCGCGACCCAGTCCTGGTCCAGGTAGCCCGGGATGAGCGGGTACCACTTGACCCACGGGCCGTCGGCCACCACGAAGTCCCGGAACAGGTCCTTGTCGTGGCCGATCCGGCCGTGGTCGAGCCGCTCGGTGTGCGCCGCAATCGGATTGGCCAAGCCGATCTGGTCGAGCAGCCGGACGTCGAGGCCGGTGTTCATGCTCAACATGCCCAGGTTGGTGAAGAAGACGGTGTGCGGTCCGGTGTCACCGGGCTGGGGATCGGTGGGCACGCCGATACCCGGCGGCGGCGGCAGGATGACCGGGACGACGTCCCACTGGTCGTAGTTGCCCGATGGCAGCAGCAGCGCACCGTCGGGGGTGGCCTCGATGGTGGCCAGCACCGCACGCATCCGCGGATAGCCGAGATAGTCCGCGGCGGTCAGCGGGTGGGCGTGGCCGGTCGCCTGCGAATAGAACCGGCGCTCATCGACGATCCCGGAGTAGGTGACCCGGGTGGCGTCGTAGCCCATCCCCGGCGAGTTGGCCGCCCACAGCGCCCAGCCGGCCACCGCCAGCCACAGCAGGCCGACGGCGCCGCTGAGCGGGTAGCCGGCCTCCCGGTGGAAACGCGCACCGTCGGGCAGCAGCACCGGGATGACGGCCACCGGGGCCAGCATGCAGAACAGTGGCGCCAGCAGCACCCGGCCGTGCATGAAGTCGCCGCCCTGGCGAATCCAGTAGGCGCCCTGCAGCAGTCCGCTGATCACGAAGAAGCAGATCACCGCCGCCGGGCTCTGCACCAGCCGCGCCCACCTGCCGACACCGCGCGGCACCGGGCGCCGCGGCCGGTGGCGCACCGCAGCACCCACCCACAGCGCTGCCCCCAGCGCCGTCAACAGCACGGCCGGCACCCACAATGCGTAGGGCGCGTTGAAGTTCGCCAGGTAGATCATGCCCTGCGACCACTTGTCGCCGGCGGCGTCCTTGGCCAGCGCGGTACCGGGCACCAGCAAGCCGTAGTAGCCCATCCGGAAGATCTGGTAGGCCACCGGCAGCGCGCCGCCGGCCACCAGGATCAAAGCCCGGGGCCGCCACTGCCGGGGCGCCGCGATCAGCAACATCATCAGTGCGCCGCCGCCGATGAGCGCCAGCTCGGGGCGCACCAGCACGCTGGCGCCGGCCACGAAGGCCAGGCACCCGGTGAACAGCGGGCCGCGGGCCCGCGACCGTGGCATCCGCAGCGCCTGCGACCAGCAGACCAGCATCCACCACAGCAGGCCCAGGTAGGCCAGCACCAGCCCGCTCTCCAGCCCGGAGGTGGCGAAGTCGCGGGCGGGCGGCACCGCGATGTAGACCAGCGCCCCGGCCGGCAGCAGCAGCGCGCGCCGGCCCTGCAGGTTGGGGGCGTACAGCCGGGTGGTGCCCAGCATCAGCAGCGCCACCCCGGCCAGGCTGAGTGCCAGGGCGAACACCAGCGCGATGTACTCCATGCGCATCGGCCCGCCGAGCCAGCTGCCGAGGTACATCAGGTAGGTCCAGGCCGTGGAGGTGTTGGCCTCCACCCGTTCGCCGGCATTGAACACCGGGCCGTTGCCGGCCAACAGGTTCCGCACCGTGCGCAACACGATCAGCCCGTCATCGGAGATCCAGCGCCGCCGCCATGCCCCGACCCCGAACAGCAGCAGCACGACGGCCACCGCCGCCCACGAACTCAGCCGCACCGACGGGGTGTAGGCGACCGCCGGCCAGCCCAGCGGCCGGACCCGGGGGTCCGGCGTCCGCAGCCCTCGGCTAGCCGAAAACGACGGCAGCACCGATGGTTCCGATCCAGAGCAGAGCCATCAGCTGCAGCACCCGGTCGCGCCGCAGGATGTCCTCGGGCTCGCCGGCCATGCCGCCGTCGACGTCGACCGCGTAGCGCAGAATCGCGACGATGATCGGGATGATGGTCACCGCGTACCAGGAGCCGGAACCGTTGTCGCGCTCGAAGGCGAACAGGCTGTAGCAGACCAGCATCGCGGTGGCCGAGGCCGTCCACACGAAACGCAGGTAGGTACTGGTGTAGCTCTCCAGCGACTTGCGGATCTTGGCGCCGGTCTGCTCGGCGAGCTGCAGTTCGGCGTAGCGCTTGCCGGCCACCATGAACAGCGACCCGAACGCCATCACCAGCAGGAACCACTGCGACAGATAGATGTTGGCGGCCGCACCGCCGGCGATCGCCCGCAACAGAAAGCCCGACGACACGATGCAGATATCAAGGACCGCTTGGTGTTTGAGCCCGAAGCAGTACGCCAGCTGCAGCGCCAGATAGACGGCCATCACCAACGCCAGGCTCAGGCTGAGCGACCACGAGATGAACAGCGACGCCGCTCCCAGCAGCGCCGCCAGGCCGTAGGCCATGCCGACCGGCACCACCCCGGCGGCGATCGGCCGGAACCGCTTGGTCGGGTGCGCGCGGTCGGCCTCGACATCCTGCGCGTCGTTGACCAGGTACACCGCCGAGGCCGCCAGGCTGAACGCCACGAACGCGATCAGCGCCTTGCCGGCGACATCGGCGTAGTCGTAGTGCACGTCGCCGCCGAGGGCGGCCAGCGGCGCGGCCAGCACCAGGACGTTCTTCACCCACTGCCGGGGCCGCATCGCCTTGACGATCCCGGTGACCAGGTTTGCCGGCGGACGGGCCTCCGGCGCGCGGTGTTCGGTCGCTGCACTCATCCGGCGCCTCCCGAGTTGTCCAGGCGGATCGCGGCCGCGGCGACCGCGGCTCCGACGACGACGCCGGTGGCCACGTCGCTGGGATAGTGCACTCCGAGCACCAGGCGGGACAACGCCATCGGCGGCACCAGTATCGCCGGCAGTGTCTTCGCCGGCAGTCCGGCCGCTCGTCCCAGCAGAATCGCCGCCGCGGTGGTGGAGGTGGCGTGCGCGGAGGGGAAACTCAGCCGGCTCGGGGTGCCCACGTTGACCGCGATCGCCGGGTGGTGCGGGCGCTCGCGTCGCACCACCCGCTTGATCACCACGGCGGCCGCATGGGCGACGAACGCCCCGGCCCCCGCGGTCAGCCAGGCCCGGCGCCGGCGCGGCCACGCCAGTGCGCCGAGCGCCGACACCATCAGCCAGCCCAGGCTGTGCTCACCGAAGTGCGACAGCGACCGCGCCGTCGGCAACACGCCGGTCCGGCCCGCCAGCGCCGACTGCACGGCGACCAGCACGGCGTCCTCCCCGTGCGGCGGAACCGCATCGGGATCTCCAGAGGGCGCGAATTCGGTCATGCCGACTTGGCACCGTCGGGAAGCAGCACGGTCTCCCACTGCTGCTTGCTGGACAGCATGGGCAGTGCCCGGCGGTAGGCGCGGCGCAGGTCGTCGAAGCGACGCGACAACTGGTACTGGCGGCGCAGCGACTCGCGCAGCAAGGTGAACATCTGCTCGCGGTCGCGTTGCCGGTAGACCACGCCGCGGCCGTCGGCGGTGGTGACGGTGACCCCATCCTGGGTGCACAGCAGAAACCACCGGGCGTCCTGGGTGGGCACGTTGAGCTGCGGGCGCACGTGATGCTCGGGCGCGGTGGCCTTCAGGTTGTGCAGGATGCCGCGGGCCAACCGGTAGCCGATGGTCAGCGGCTGGACCGGCGGGCGCATCGGCTTGCGGCGTTGCGACGGGATGGGCAGTTCGCTGGCCGCCGGCAACACCACCGCGTCGGGGTAGGTCTTGCGCAGCGCGTGGATGTCCGGCAGCGCCGACTCCAGGATGGCGAAGATGTGCTCGGGGCCGGCCAGGAAATCGTCCAGCGCCTTGTTCTGTACGGCGACCGTCGAATACTCCAGGCAGGCAAGGTGTTTCAGCGTGGCCTTGAGGTGGCTGCGGATCAGGCCGGCGATGTTGCCGTCCCAGTGCAGCGCCGCGACCATCAACCGGTTGCGCAGGTGGAAGTACGCCTGCCAGTCGATCGCGTCGTCCTTGTCGCTCCAGGCCATGTGCCAGATCGCCGCGCCCGGCAGGGTCACCGTGGGGTAGCCGTGCTCGCCTGCCCGCAGCCCGTATTCGGCGTCGTCCCACTTGATGAACGACGGCACCGGCTGACCGATCTCCTCGGCGACGGCGCGCGGGATCATGCACATCCACCAGCCGTTGAAGTCGACGTCGATGCGGCGGTGCAGGTCGGGTGTCTCAGCCAGCGAGTCGGTGGCGAAGTTGTGGTCGTACTCGGTGTGCGGGGCGTTGGTCCACATGAACACGCCGGGGTCGACGACCTCGCCCATGATGTGCAGGTGCGACGGCTCCTGCAGGTTGAGCATGTGCCCGCCGACCAGGGTCGGTGTCTTGGCGAAGCGGTTCAGCGCCAGCGCCCGCAGGATCGAGTCGGGTTCGATGCGGATGTCGTCGTCCATGAACAGGATCTGTTCGCAGCCGGTGTTCTTCAGCGCCTCGTACATCACCCGGCTGTAACCGCCGGACCCGCCGAGGTTGGGCTGGTCGTGGATCGACAGCCGGTCGCCGAGCGCGGCGGCGGCCGCGGCGAAGCCGGGGTGGTCGCGCACCTTACGGGTGCCCTGATCCGGGACGATCACCGCGCTGATCACCGCGTCGACGTCTGGGTCCGAGGTGAGCGCGCTCAGCGCGTTGACGCAGTCGTCGGGCCGGTTGAAGGTCGGGATGCCCACCGCCACGTCGGCGCGCCCGGGGGCCTCGGTCGGCGCGTACCAGCCGCCGCCGATCAGCGTGACCGCGCTGTCGGTGGTGATGTCGAACCAGATCCACCCGCCATCCTCGAACGGTTGCAGACCGACCTCGAACTCGACGATCGTCGGCGTGCCGTCGCCATCGACGGACCCGAACGGCTTTCCTTCCACGGCGATTCGCGCCCCGGTGGCCTTGGAGCGGTAGACGTCGACGCGGCCGGAACCGGTCAGTTCCAGGCGCAGCACCACTGATTCGACCACCGACCAGCGCCGCCAGTAGGAGGCCGGGAAGGCGTTGAAGTACGTCGCGAACGACACCTCCGACTCCTCGCCGATCTCCAGGCTGGTCCGGGTGAGCGGGTGCGCCCGGCGATTGTTGGTCTCCGACTCCTCGACGTAGAGCTTGCGGACGTCCAGCGGCTCGCCGTGGCGCGGCAAGATGATCCGCGAAAGCCGGCTCACCGCACGCGAACTCTTGGGTTTGGTCATCGGTTGTTTTCCCTGTTGTTCTCGTGCAGCGGCACACCCTCGGCCAGGTGCGGCGCCAGGACGTTGTCGTACATGCTCAGCGCACTGGCGATCGCCATGTGCATGTCGAGGTATTGATAGGTGCCCAGCCGCCCGCCGAAGAGCACCTTGGCCGACTCCATCTCGGCCTTGGCCAGCCGGCGATAGGCCTCAACCATCGCGCGGTCGTCCGGGGTGTTGATCGGGTAGTACGGCTCGTCGTCGTCGCGGGCGAACCGGCCGTACTCCCGCATGATCACCGTCTTGTCGGTCGGGTAGGACCGTTCGGGGTGGAAGTGCCGGAACTCGTGGATGCGGGTGTAGGGCACGTCGGCGTCGTTGTAGTTCATCACCGCGGTGCCCTGGAAATCCCCGCAGTCCTCGAGCACTTCGAGTTCGAAGTCCAGGGTGCGCCAGCCGAGCCGGCCCTGCGCGTAGTCGAAGTAGCGGTCCAGCGGGCCGGTATAAACGACGGGCGCCTCGGGGCTGGCCGCCCGGAGTTCCTCGCGGACGTCGAACCAGTCGGTGTCGAGGCGGACCTCGATGCGCTCGTCGGCCGCCATGTTCTGCAGCCAGGCGGTGTAGCCGTCGACCGGCAGTCCCTCGTAGGTGTCGTTGAAGTAGCGGTTGTCGAAGGTGTAGCGCACCGGCAGCCGGGTGATGTTGGACGCCGGCAGCTCGGTGGGATCGGTCTCCCACTGCTTGGCGGTGTAGTGCTTGACGAAGGCCTCGTAGAGCGGGCGGCCGATCAGGCTGATCGCCTTCTCCTCGAAGTTCTTCGCCTCCTTGGTGTCGACCTCGGCAGCCTGCTCGGCGATCAGCGCCCTGGCCTCGTCGGGGCTGAAGTAGCGGCCGAAGAACTGCGACACCAGGCCCAGGCCCATCGGGAACTGGTAGGCCTGGCCGTCGTGCATGGCGAAGACCCGGTGCTGGTAGCTGGTGAAGTCGGTGAACTGCCGCACGTAGTCCCAGACCCGCTTATTAGAGGTATGGAACAGGTGCGCGCCGTATTTGTGGACCTCGATGCCGGTCTGCGGCTCGGCCTCGGAGTAGGCGTTACCGCCGATGTGGGGGCGCTTCTCGAGGACCAGGACGCGCTTGTCGAGCTGCGTGGCCACGCGCTCGGCGATGGTCAGGCCGAAGAATCCAGAACCCACAACATAGAGGTCGTAGCGACTAGCAGGTGAAGTCATCGGCGCCAAGGGTAGCTGAACAGCGGCCACGAGCAGCGTCGGCGCCCCGCCATTTCCGCTGCCCAGCCGGCCGGACGGTCCCTCGTAGCGCCGGCGGCACCGCGAGATTGCGCCTACGCAGGCAAAACGCGCCGATTCGCGGCGTCAGCGCAATATCGGCAAGCGGCGGGGCGCCGGCGCCGGGGAAGGGTTGGTCGCGGTTTCCTCACGATTCGATCTCGTCACTCTATTCACACTAGTCACACGCGTACCGTCGTTCGGGTAGGCAGTAAACGCTCTACAGCCCCTCGGGACTGAAGGGCAAAACACATTGAGGAGACTTCCGTGCCGAACCGACGTCGACGCAGGCTCTCGACCACTATGAGCGCAGTCGCCGCCCTAGCGGTCGCAAGTCCGTTTGCAGTTGTCGCAGTATCCGAGCTGGCCGCCCACAACAGCGCCCCGCAGCACCACGACTTCGTCGCGGCCGCGTCGGTGGCCGACCTGCCCAACGAGCTGATCTCCGCCCTCACCCAGGGCCTGTCCCAGTTCGGCGTGAACCTTCCGCCGGTGCCGGGCGGCTTCGGCAACGGGGCAGGGTCCGGGATGTATCCCGCGTCGCCGGGGATGTACCCCGCCTCGCCCGGCCTGACCTCGCCCGGCCTGACCTCACCGGGGCTCTACCCTGCCTCGCCGGGGCTGACCTCGCCGGGCCTGACCTCACCGGGCCTGACCTCACCGGGGCTCACCGACCCGTCGCTGACCACGCCGTCGCTGGCCACGCCGCCGGCGGGCACACCCGGTGTGTCGACCACCTCGGGCCTGACCTCGCCGGGTTTGACCACGCCGTCGCTGGGCGCCCCGGGGCTGACCTCGCCCGGTCTGACCACCCCGTCGCTGTCCGATTCGTCGCTGACCAGCCCCGGGTTGACCAGCCCGGACACCGGTCTGCTGGGCTCCGACGGCATGCCGCTCACCTCGCCGGTGGGCCTTGACCCGGGCCTGGACGGCACCTACCCGATCCTCGGCGACCCCTCGCTGGGCATGGGCGTGCCGGAGGAGAAGGGCGGCGTCGTCAGCGACCTGATGAGCGCGGCCAACCAGCTGGGCGCCGGACAGGCCATCGACCTGCTCAAGGGTGTGGTGATCCCGTCCATCGCGCAAGCCGCGCAGGGCGCCGGTCCGGCCGCCGCGGCGGCTCCCGCCGCCGTGCCGGCTCCGTAACAACGAAGCCTGTTTCCCTAAACGGCACCGCAGAGTCAGCCCGCACCGCCGGGCAACGTGGGACTCTGCGGTGTCGTTTGACGTTCGCCCACGTCGGTCAGGCGCGTGTCGCATCACGAACAACAACAGACACATACGTAACATCAGCACGTGCCAACACGTCGTCCCCCGCCGACGATCAAGCTGACCGCTACCGTCGCGACCGTGCTGATCCTGCCGTGGGCACTGGACGCCGGGCCGGGGTCGAAGTCGGCGGGGACCACACCGGCTCCCCCGAGCGCCGCGGCGACCAAGCTGAACCAGCAACCACTGCCCGACCTCGGACCGGGCGTCACGGTCCGAGAGATCACCCAGGACGAGCCCTTCACCATGGTGGCGCTCACCGGCGGCGATCTCAGCGGCACCTCGGCGAAGGTCCGCGCCAGGCGCGCCGACGGGTCGTGGGGCCCTTGGTATGCCACCGCCCACGAGGTCAAGGACGCGTTATCGCAGCCCCGGCCGGCCGATGCGCCCGCTCCCGGACCGGACGGGACCGAACCGGTGTTCGTCGGCCGGACCACCGCGGTCCAGATCGCGCTCACCCGGCCCGAATCCGCCGACACCAAGCCCGAATCCAAGGCCAAGCCGGATCCCAAGACCGGGGCCAAGGCGGGGCCCGGGTCGAAGCCGCATTCCACACCCAAACCCGACCTCGGCTATGTGCCGGCCACCGCCGCGCAGCCGTTCGCCCAGAACATCTCCGCGGTCCTGATCACCCCGCCCAAAGCCCCGGTCGACGCGCAATGGACCCCGCCGAGCGCCGCGCTGGCACCGGGACAGCCGCCCAACATCATTCCCCGCAGTCAATGGGGTGCCGGCGCCCGCGGCCGCTGCGGCAAGCCGGCCGAGAGCGGCCCGGTCCAAGCCGCGGTGGTGCATCACACCGCCGGCTCCAACGACTACTCCCCCGAAGACTCGGCGGCGATCATCCGGGCCATTTACGCCTACCACACCCGCGCCCTGGGCTGGTGCGACATCGGCTACAACGCGCTGGTGGACAAGTACGGCCAGGTGTTCGAGGGCCGGGCGGGCGGCATCACCAAGGGCATCGTGGGCAGCCACGCCGGCGGGTTCAACAAGAACACCTGGGGGGTGTCGATGATCGGCACCTTCGACGACGCGCCGCCACCGCCGATTCAGCTCGAGACCGTCGGCCGGTTGCTGGGCTGGCGGTTGGGGCTGGACCGCACCGACCCGCGCAGCACCGTCCAACTGACCTCCGGCGGCGGCTCCTTCACCCACTTTCCGCGCGGCTCGGCGTTGTCGTTGCCGGCGATCATCGGCCACCGCGACCTCGACGAGACGGAGTGCCCCGGCGAGCACGGGTACGTGGCGCTCAACGAGATCCGGGATATCGCCGCCCGTTTCGGCGATCCGCCGGGCCCCGAAGACCTCGTCAGGACGATGCAGGGCGGCGCCATCCACGCCCGTTGGCTGGAGCTGGGCGGCGCGGCGGGCCTGCTCGGTGCCCCCACCTCGCCCGAGGCGATCGGCGAGGGCTCCACCAAGTACGCGACCTTCGAGCGCGGCGCGGTGTACTGGTCACCGGAGACCGGTGCCCAGCCGATCACCGGGGCGATCTACGACGCCTGGGCGGCATTGGGTTACGAGCGCGGCATGCTCGGGCTGCCGACCAGCGCCGAGATCCCCGAACCGGAGTGGATCGGGCAGAACTTCCAGCACGGCACGCTGAACTACAACCGGGCCGACGGCAGCGTCATCCGGGTTATCGACGGCAATGCCGAAGAACTGCCGCCGCCCCCGCCGGAGGGCCCGCCGGTGCAGTTGGAGCGCTTCTCGCGGGTGATCGGCGTCAACTAGCGCCGTTCATGCTGCGGGTACGGCGGAAGACTGCGAGAAAGCCGCGCCATCAGCGCAGCGTCAACCGGGGAAAATCCGTTCCAGCACCCGCGCCAGGCCGTCCTCGGTGTTGGGCGCGGTGATCTCCGCGGCGGCCGCCAGCACCTCCGGATGGGCGTTGCCCATCGCCACGCCGTGGCCCGCCTGCACCAGCATCGGCAGATCGTTGGGCATGTCCCCGAAGGCCACCACCTGCTCGATGCCGATCCCCAGCGGCGTGATCAGTTCCTCGATGCCGCTGGCCTTCGTGATGCCCGCCGGCACCACCTCGACGAGCCCGTTGTTGGTGGAATAGGTCAACTCCGCGGCGCTGCCGATGTGGGCCGCCAACTCCGCGACCATGTCGGCGCTGGCCGCCCCCGCCTTGCGGATCAGCAACTTGATCGCCGGCTGCGACAGCAGGTCCTGCAGGGACACCTCGGTGTTGTCCGGGTTGAGCCAGGCGTGTTCGTAGCCCGGCGAGCTGACGAACTGCGGCGTCACCGCATCGTGCGCACGCTCGCCGATGCGCTCCACGGCCAGGCCGGCGCCGGGGATGACGCGGCCGACGACCTCGGCCATTTTGACCAGGCTGTCCGCCGACAGCGTCCGCGTCGAGATCACCCGGTCGGTGTTCGGGTCGTAGAGCACCGCCCCGTTGGCGCAGACCGCCAGCGGCGCGAACCCGAGCGCATCGACGACCGGTGGGATCCAGCGCGGCGGGCGCCCGGTCGCCAAAATGAAGCCGGCGCCGGCGTCGACGGCCGCATGCACCGCCGCCCGGGTGCGCTCGGTGATGTTCTCGGCGTTGTCGAGCAGGGTGCCGTCGACGTCACTGGCGATCAGCGCGGGGATCGGGTGCTGCGGCAGTGCCGGCCGTGTCATCAATATCGCCCCCGGCCGGCCAGCGCCCGCCGCAGCCGGCCACCGTGCGGCTGCGCCATGCGTTGGCGGTCGCGCTCGGCCAGCTCGGCTTCGCGCATCGCCAGTGCTTCGGCAATGGTGGGAGCGCCGCCACCGAGCCGCCGCGGCACCCAGTACGCGCCGGCGGGGTGCGGATACTCCAGTTGCGCCTGTTCAAGCATCGCGGCCATCGTGCCACGCAGCTCGGCGGTGGTCGCCTCGGCATCGCCGGAGGCGGCCATCGGCTCACCGATTTTCACCAGCACCGGAACGTGGTTGCGCCACAGCTGCTTCGGGTGGTCCTTGGTCCAGACCCGGTGGATGCCCCAGACGATCACCGGGATGAGCGGGACACCGGCCGCTTGGGCCATCCGCGCGGCGCCGGACTTGAACTCACGCAGTTCGAAGCTGCGGCTGATGGTGGCCTCCGGGTGCAGCCCGACCAGCTCGCCCTCGCGCAGCCGCTGTACCGCCACGTCGTAGGCGCCTGCCCCCGCGGAACGGTCGACCGGGATCAGCTTGATGTGCTTGATCACGTAGCCGATCACCGGCACCTCGGTCATCTCGGACTTGATCATGAACCGCAGCCGCCGGTTCCGCCGCAGCGCCGCGATCGAGGCCGGATACCAGTCCAGGTAACTGGTGTGGTTGAGGGTCAGCACCGCACCGCCGCATTCGGGAACGTTCTCCAGCCCCTGAAACGTCGGATGCGGCCCGTTGGCCCTCACCAGCGGCGGGATGACCATCTCCAGGGTTCGGAACAGTGGTTCGGCCATGCGTTACTACTCCGTGCTCGATGCGTCCGGTCGGCCCTGACCCGCCCCTTTGCGCATCCGTTCAGCCAGCTCCCGCTCATCGAGAACCCTAGCCTCCTGCGGAGTGGGCGCAGTGCCGCCCAGTCGTCGCGGCACCCAGTATTCACCCGCCGGGTGCGGATACTCCCGTTGTGCCCGGTCCAGCATCGGCACCATCGCCGCGCGGAGCCGGGCGCTGAGGGTGGCCGCATCGCCTGCCGGGGCCAGCGGCGGTCCCACCAGGACGGTGATCGGTATCTTGCTGGCGACCAGCCGCGCCCTCGGGTGATCCTTGGTCCACAGCCGGTGAGCGCCCCACACGATCAGCGGGACGATCGGCACCTGCGCGTCGAGGGCCATCCGGGCGGCCCCGGACTTGAAGTCCTTCAGCTCGAAGCTGCGGCTGATGGTCGCCTCCGGGTACACCCCGACCACCTCGCCGGAGCGCAGCGCGGCCACCGCATGCCGGTAGGCGTGCGACCCGGCGCCCCGATCGACTGGGATGGTGCCGGTGTGGTTGATCAGGAAATTCACCACCTTCACCCGCTGCATCTCGGCTTTGATCATGAACCGCATCCGGCGTTTCCGCCGGTACACCGCCAGTGCCGCCGGCAGGAAGTCGACGTAGCCGGTGTGGTTGATGGCGATCACCGCGCCGCCGGTGGCCGGGATGTGTTCCAGGCCCTCGAAATCCAGTCGGGTGGCGGAGACCTTCACCATGGTCACCGCTGCCAGTTCCAGCGCACGAAAAACCGGCTGCATGCCAGGGCTACTCCAAGCCGCCCGTCGCGGTCGGGGGCTGCTGATTTCGGGCATCACGCTTCGCGGCTTTGCGGGCGGCTTCTTCGGCGTCGAGCCGCAGCGCCTCGGCGGGGGTCGGGGCACCGCCGCCCAGCCGGTGCGGCACCCAGAACGCCCCGGCCGGGTGTTCGGGATAAGCGTCCTGGGCCTGCTCAAGCAGGTGCTGCATGCGGGTCTGCAACAGCGCCCGCAGATCCTCGACGGGCAGTGTCGGCGGTATCGGCTCGCCGATCGCCACCGAGATCGGCACCTTGGAGCGACCCAGCCGCTTGGGGTGATCCTTGGTCCAGATCCGCTGGGCGCCCCAGACGATGTGCGGGACGATCGGCACCTGCGCCTCGATCGCCATTCGGGCGGCGCCGCTCTTGAACTCCCGGAGTTCGAAACTGCGGCTGATGGTCGCCTCGGGGTAGACGCCGACCAGCTCGCCGGCCTTGAGGTAGTCGACGGCGGCGGCGTAGGCGTCCGCTCCCTGGCCACGGTCGACCGCGATGTGCCGGCAGCCGCGCATGATCGGGCCGACGAACCGGTTGTCGAACATCTCCTGCTTGACCAGGAACCGCACCCGGCGGCGCGGTTTGCCCATGTAGGCGGCCAGTCCGGCGAATGCGAAGTCGAGGTAGCCGGTGTGGTTGATCGCCACCACGGCGCCGCCACTGGGGGGGCACGTGCTCCGCACCGGTGACGGTGATCTTCACCCCCTGGAAGCGCCACAACGTGCGCGCAACGGTAGCGACACTCCCGTACCACGGCTCCACAGTCGTCCAGCCTAGGTCATACGCCGACCCGCTTCGCCGGGCTCCGCCGCGCTTGCGATCGCCTGGGCGATGTCGGTGGGCGTGCCGCCGTTAAGCTCGGGAGGTATCGGTTACAGCGTCGGGAAGGTGCAAGTGCGGGTCACCAGCGTCGGACACGCCGGCTTCCGGATCGACACCGCCGCGGGGAGCATTCTGTGCGACCCGTGGGTGAACCCGGCCTACTTCGCATCGTGGTTCCCGTTCCCCGACAACTCCACGCTGGACTGGGACGCCCTGGGCGACTGCGACTACCTCTACATCTCGCACCTGCACCACGACCACTTCGACCCGCGCCACCTGGCAGCCCACGTCAACAAGGACGCGACGGTGCTGCTGCCCGACTATCCGGTGCCGGACCTGCGCCGGGAGTTGGAGGCGCTGGGTTTTCACCGGTTCTTCGAGACCTCCGACTCGGTGCGGCACACCGTGACGGGCCCCAAGGGTGAGTTGGACGTGATGATCATCGCGCTGCGCGCCCCGGCCGACGGCCCGATCGGCGACTCGGGGCTGGTGGTCTGCGACGGGGTGACCACCGTGTTCAACATGAACGACTCGCGGCCGATCGACCTGGACGTGCTCGACGAGTTCGACGGCATCGACGTGCACCTGCTGCAGTACTCGGGGGCGATCTGGTACCCGATGGTCTACGACATGCCGGCCCGCGCGAAGGAGGCGTTCGGCACCCAGAAGCGGCAACGCCAGATGGACCGCGCCCGGCAGTACGTCGCCCACGTCGGCGCCCGATGGGTGGTGCCCTCGGCCGGCCCGCCGTGCTTTCTGGATTCCGAGTTGCGCCATCTCAACGACGATCACGGCGATCCGGCCAACATCTTCCCCGACCAGCTGGTGTTCCTGGATCAGCTGCGGCGCAACGGCCACGACGGCGGGCTGCTGATGGTTCCCGGCACCACGGCGGATTTCACCGGAGCGCAACTGGATTCGCTGACCCATCCGGCCGACGACGTCGAGACGATCTTCACGGCCGGCAAGGCGGCCTACATCGCCGCCTACGCCGATCGGATGGCGCCGGTGCTGGCCGCCGAGAAGGCGTCCTGGGCGCCGGCGGCCGGCCCGGCGATGCTCGAGGGGCTGCGCGCACTGTTCGAACCGATCATGGGCCGCAGCAACGAGATCTGCGACGGCATCGGTTATCCGGTCGAGCTGGTGCTCGACGGTCCCGGGCATACCGAGACGGTGGTGCTGGACTTTCCCAAACGCATGGTGCGCGAACCGGTTCCGGGCGAGAAATTCCGGTACGGCTTCGCCATCCCGCCCGAGCTGGTGCGCACCGTGCTGCGTGACGAGGAACCCGACTGGGTCAACACCATCTTCTTGTCGACCCGCTTCAAGGCGTGGCGGGTCGGCGGCTACAACGAGTACCTCTACACGTTTTTCAAGTGCCTCACCGAGGACCGGATCGTCTACGCCGACGGCTGGTTCGGCGAGAGCCACGACGACTCGGCGACCATCACCCTGGCCGGCTGGCAGATTCAGCGCCGCTGCCCCCACATGAAGGCCGACCTGTCGAAGTTCGGGGTGGTCGACGGCGAGACGCTGACCTGCAATCAGCACGGTTGGCAATGGGACCTGCGCACCGGGCGCTGCCTGACCGCCAAGGGGCACGAGCTGCGCTGCGAGAAGCTGTGACCGGCTCCTACGACGACGGATTGGTCGCCCTGGACCGCCGGGCGATCACGTTGCGCCGCTACCACTTTCCGTCCGGCACCTCGAAGGTGATCCCGTTGTCGGCGATCCGCGGCTATCGTGCCGAGCCGCTGGGCATGCTGACACACCGGTTCCGGCTGTGGGGCAGTTCGGACCTGCGGCGCTGGCTGCCGCTGGACGTCAAGCGGCCGTTGCGCAGCACGCTGATCACCCTGGATCTCGCCGACGCCGGCTGGCCGCAGCCGGCGTTCACCCCGGTGGATCCGACGGCGTTCCAGGAGCTGCTCGACGAACTGCTGGCCGGCTGACGGGTATTTCGCGTCCAGCGTGCGCTCAACGGTCGGCCAGCACCGCGTGCGCGGCGTTGTAGCCGGGAATGAAGGTGATGCCGGGGCCGCCGTGACAGCCGGCGCTGCCCAGGTACAGCCCGTCGACCAGCGGTTGCCCCAGGAAGCCGCGGGCGCCGGGCCGGTTGGGCCCGATCTGGTCCGGGTTCAGCAGCCCGTGGCAGTAATCCCCGCCGGGGGCGCCGAACATGGTGCCCATATGGCGCGGGGTGAAGGTGGTGTGCCGGCTGATGCTGCGCTCGAAATTCGGTGCGAGCCGGGTGATCTTGTCGATCACCCGCTGGCCCATCTCGACCTTCATCTCGCCATAGTTGCCATCGCCCTCGATCGGGAACCACAGCGCGAACGCCGACGCGGCATGCTTGCCCGGCGGGGCGAGGTCGGGGTCGTGCAGCGACGGGATCTGCAATACGACGGTCGGATCGGCCGGCACGACGCCGCGCCGCGCTTCCTCCCACTGCTGCTGCACTTCCTCGGGCGTGCAGAAGATCCCCAGCGAGGCCTGCATGGCGGGGTCGTTGAGCGCCTGGTAGGGCGGGGCGAACTCCGGGGCCTCGTCGAGGGCGAAATGCATCTGCAGGTACGAGCCGCGGTGATCGGTGCGCGCGTAGCGGGCGCGGACGTCGTCGGGCACGGCGGCCGAGTCGAGGAGCCCGGTGACGGTGGCGTCGGGGGCGATGGCCGAGACCACCACCGGGGCGCTCAGCGTGTCGCCGGATTCGGTACGCACGCCGGCCACCGCCCCATCGCCAACAAGGATCTCCGCCACGGCGCTGCGCAGCCGCAGCTCACCGCCCAACCCGGTGAAGGTGTCGCACAAGTGCCGGGTGAGCGCCCCGATCCCGCCGCGCAGCTTCTTCATCAGCACGGTGTTCTCGTCGGGAACGCCGAGTCCGTAGGCCAGCGCGGCGGCGCTGCCGGGCGTGGCCGGCCCGCGGTAGAGCGTGTTGACGGCCAGCACCGTGAACGATCCGCGCAGTGCGGCGTGCTTTTCCCGGTCGGGCAGGTAACGGTCCAGCACGTCGGTGACCGAGCCGAACAGCATGTCGTCGATCGCCGAGCGCTCGAATTCATTTGTGGCGCAGGCATACATCTCATCAAGTGATTTCGGCGGACGGCCGGCCTCGAAGCGGCCCAGCGCCCGGGTGGGGGCTTGGCTCCAGGCCAGCAGGCCCGCCATGCCGTTGACCGCCTCGGCGCCGTGCACCTCGGACAGGTGGGTGAACAGCTTCATCGGATCGGTGTACTGGACCAGCGGGTCGTCGCCGACACCGCGCAGCGCCACCGACATCACCTCGAGGTCGATGCTGTCCAGGGCATCGAGACCCAGCTCGGCACTGACCGCAGCCGACGTCGGGAACTGCACCGAACCGGCGATCTCGAACCGATAGCCGTCGAACAGCTCCACCGTCGAGGCCATCCCGCCGGGGTAACGCCCGGCCTCCAAACACAGCGTGCGCAGGCCGGCGCGCTGCAGGATGAGCGCCGCCGCCAGCCCGTTGTGCCCGGCGCCTATGACGATCGCGTCGTAATCGGCCTTGAAACTCACCCGCGCACCCGCCTTCCGTTGCGCCGAGGCTGACACGGCGGGCGAGGTTTTGTCAATATTGACGTAACTAGCGGTTGGCCAGCGACTCCAGCGCGGTCCGGCACATCCGGGCCAGCTCAGCCAACGAGCGATCCTCATCGAGCATCCAGACCTCCATCGCGGCGAACACCGCCGCGGCGATGCAGCGAGCCGTCACCGCGATCCGCAGCGGGTCAGCGGGCCCCTGGGTAGCCCGCAACCGCTCGGCCACCGCGTCGGCGAAGTCGGCCTCGACCTGCCGGATGTGCCGCACGATCCGCTCGGGGTCGAGTTCCTCGGCGCGCAGCGCCGCAATACGGGTCACCGCCTCAACGTCGTAGGGGAAGGCGAAGATCGCGGCCTGCACCGACTCGACCATCGGCTCGCCCGGAGGCCGGTCCGCCAGTGCGCTGCGGAACCACTGCAGGCCGGCGTCGTAGTCGGCGAACAGCAGGTCGTGCTTGGAGGTGAAGTGCCGATAGAAGGTGCGCAGCGAGACTCCGGCGTCGGCGGCGATCTGCTCGGCGGAGGTGTCCTCGACGCCCTGGGCCAGGAACCGCACCAGCGCGGCCTGACGCAGCGCTTCGCGGGTGCGTTCGCTGCGCGCGGTCTGCGGCGCTCGGGGCATGCGGCTAAACGTACCGCAGCGCCCGGCACGTCCAGAATGACAATATTGACAAAACTCGCGGGTCGTGGTGACACTGAGCGCATGATCTCGCTCCTCGTGCATGCAGTGCTGGGCCTGGCGACCGTCGGCTGGATCGTGGCGGCCAACCGCGCGGTCTTCGCAAAACCGCCTCAGGGCGGACAGTTCTCGCCGATGGAGGTGGTGTACTACGTGATCGGCATCGCCTCGATCGGGCTGGGCTGGTACTTCAACATCCGCTTCGTCAACGAGTACGCCGGCGGCCCCAACCACAACCCGATCTGGGGGCCGGGCAGCTGGACCCAGTACATCCAGCTGATGTACACCAACCCGGCGGCCGGCTCGGCCAGCCAGGACTACACCATCATCAACGTCATTCTGCTACCGCTGTTCACCGTCGTGGACGGCTACCGGCGGGGCCTACGGCACCCGTGGCTGTACTTCGTGTCGAGCTTGTTCACCAGTTGTGCGTTCGCCTACGCGTTCTACTTCGCGACCATGGAACGCCAGCGCCGCCACGCCACCGCAACGGCGTAGCAGAACCGCTCCGAAAACCCCCGCGCGCTAGGCTTGGCCGCGACGACGGGAGGGATGTCGTGGCCAAGCCGGTGGCGCCGCGCGGCTCCGCGCGCGAGCGAGTGCTGCAGGCGGCATTGGACCTGTTCATGGAGCACAGCGTGGGCGGCACCTCGCTGCAGATGATCGCCGACCGGCTGGGCGTGAGCAAACCGGCCGTGTACTACCAATTCCGCTCCCGCGACGACATCGTGATGGCCGTGGTGGAGCCGATGTTCGACGACATCGTGCGGGTGATCAAGATCGCCGAGGCGATGCCGACCACGCAGGGCAAGCGCGACGTGACGGTCAGCGGCGTGGTCGAGCTGGCGGTGCGATACCGCCGGCTCACCTTCTTGTTCTACGACCGCGCCGTGGAATACGCGGTGCGCTCGCGCGAGGACTTCATGGCAACCCACGATGCGGCGGCGGCACTCCTGCAAGGCCCCTCCCCGACCGCCGAAGACCGCATCATCACGACCACACTGCTGGCCGGAACCTTCACCACCGCAGCCGATCCCGAACTCGAGGACATCGACGACGAGCAGCTGCACAGTATCCTGCTGGACACCGCACGGCGGATCATGGCGCCATTGACCTGAGGACGCTCACCACTTCCGGTGGGATCCGCCGCCGGATTCCACCAGCGCCTCATGCGGATCCCGTTGCAGCGGTGCGGGCCACGGTGACGGCGGCGGCCGCAGCCGCGGCACCTGCGGCCACCAGAACCACTTCCCGAGCAGCGTGGCGATCGCCGGCGTCATGAACGAGCGGATGATCAACGTGTCGAGCAGCAGCCCCATACCGATGGTGGTGCCGACCTGTCCGATGACCCGGAGTTCGCTCACCGCCATCGTCATCATGGTGAAGGCGAACACCAGTCCGGCGGCGGTCACCACCGACCCGCTGCCACCCATGGCCCGGATCATGCCGGTGTGCAGCCCGGCGTGGATCTCCTCTCTGAGCCGCGACACCAGCAGCAGGTTGTAGTCGGCGCCAACGGCCAACAGGATGATCACCGCCATGGCGAGCACCATCCAGTGCACCGGCAGCCCGATGATGTGCTGCCACACCAACACCGACATACCGAAGGCGCCGGCCAGCGAGACCACCACGGTACCCACGATCACCAGCGCGGCCACCACGGCACGGGTGATGATCAGCATGATGATGAAGATCAGGCACAGCGCCGCCACTCCGGCGATCATCAGGTCGTAATCGGAGCCCTCCTGCATGTCCTTGAACATCGCGGCGGTACCGCCGACGTAGATCTTGGAGCCCTCCCACGGCGTGGTCTTGATCGCCTCCTTGGCCGCGAGCTTGATCGCGTCGATGTGCTCGATGCCGTCGGCGCTGAGCGGGTCGCCCTCGTGGGTGATGATGAACCGCACCCCGTGACCGTTGGGGGGGATGAACATCTTCATGCCGCGCTGGAATTCTTCGTTGTCGAAGATCTCCGGCGGCAGGTAGAAGGAGTCGTCGTTGCGGGCCTTGTCGAAGGCCTCCCCCATCGCGGCGGGATCCCCCTGGGCCTCCGCCTGCTGCTTGGCCAGTGCGCTCTGGGTGGCGTAGGTGGACTCCATCATGGCCTTGGCGTTCTTCATCATCTGGATCATCGGCGGCATCAACGCCAGCATCTGCGGCAGTTGCGCGGCCATCGCGTCCATGTCCGGAATGATCCCCTTGAAGGCGTCGGTCATGGTGTCGACGCCGTCCATGGCATCGAAGACCGACCGCAGCGCATAACAGACCGGAATGTCGAAACAGTGCGGTTCCCAGTAGAAGTAGCTGCGCATCGGCCGGAAGAAGTCGTCGAAATTGGCGATCTTGTCGCGCAGTTCCTCGATGTCGGAGACCATCAGGTGCATCTTGCCGACCATCCGGCCCATGGTGGCGTTCATCTGCTCCATGAGCTCGATCATCTTGGTCATGGTGTCGATGTTGACCTGCATGTCCTCGGCCTGCGCCAGCATCTCGGCGGTGCGGTCTTCGTTGAACTTCCGGGTCATCTCCTGGCTCACCGACTGCATGCCGATCAGGTAGCCGAACGTGGAGTGCTCCATCGGAATGCCCTGCGGCCGGGTGATGGACATGACCCGGGAGATGCCGGGCACGGCGGTGACGCGCTTGGCGATTCGCTCGATGATCAAGAAGTCGGCCGAGTTGCGTACGTCGTGGTCGGTTTCGATCATCAGCATCTCGGGGTTCATCCGCGCCGAGGGGAAATGCCGGTCGGAGGCCAGGAAGCCCTGGTTGGCGGGCAGGTCGGCCGGCATGTAGGCGCGGTCGTTGTAACCCGGCTCATAACCGGGCAGTGCCAGGATGCCGACCATGGTGACCGCGGTAGCGGCGATCAGCACCGGCCCGGGCCAACGGCTCACGGCCGCACCGATTTTGCGCCAGCCTCGACCCTGGCTGGCCCGCTTGGGTTCCAGCAGCGTCCCGAACCGGCCGGCCACCGAGATGACGGCAGACCCCATCGTCAGTGAGGTGATGACGACGACCGTCATGCCGATACCCAGGGGGATACCCAACGACTGGAAGTACGGCAGCCGGGTGAAGTGCAGGCACATGGTGGCCCCCGCGATCGTCATCCCCGAGCCCAGCACCACATGCGCGGTGCTGCGAAACATGGTGTAGTAGGCGCTTTCCCGGTCTTCGCCGGCAGCGCGGGCCTCCTGGTACCTGCCGATCAGGAAGATCGCGTAATCGGTGGCGGCCGCGATCGCCAGCGTCACCAGCAGGCTGGTCGCGAACGGCGAGAGCCCGATCAACCCGTGGTAGCCCAGGAACGCGACGATGCCGCGGGCCGACATCAGACCGGTCACCACCATCGACAGCGCCAGCAGCACGGTGGTGATGGATCGGTACACCAGCAGCATCATGGTGATGATCACCACGAACGTCAGGCCCTCGATCACGTGCATGCTGCGGGTGCCGGCCTTGTCCTGATCGGCCGCCAGCGCGGCACCACCGGTCACATAGGCGGTGACGCCGGGCGGCGCCGTCACACTGTCGACCACCTGCTGCACCGCCTTGACCGACTCATTGGCCAACGCCTCGCCCTGGTTGCCGGCGGTGTAGATCTGCACGTATGCGGCCTTGCCGTCGGGGCTCTGCGCCCCGGCGGCGGTCAGGCGATCGCCCCAGAAGTCCTGGATGTGTTCGACGTGGGCGGTGTCGGTCTTGAGCTTGGCGATGATTTCGTCGTAGTAGTGATGAGCGTCGGCGCCCAGTGGTTCGTCGCCCTCGAGCACCAGCATGACCGAGCTGTTGGAGCTGAACTCTTCGAAGAGCTGGCCCTGACGTTTGACCGCGATCATCGACGGCGCCTCCTCAGGCGTCATCTGCACGGCGGCCGTCTCGGCGACCTGCTCCAACTGCGGAACGGTCGCGTTCGCCAGGACGATGATCCCGATCCAGCCGAGCATGATCGGGATGGCCAGGCGCCGAATCCATTTGGCGATCCGGCCGCGCTCGGCGGCATGCGGGTTCGGCCGCGCGCTCATGCGGCTTTGACCAGACAGAAGGTCATGGCGCTGGCGCCGGTGGCGGTTCGTTCGTCCTTGAGTTCGTCGTCGATGCTGATGCGACACCCCAGCGTGGAGCCCTTGCCCTGCGCATACAGGTTGGGCGACACCGCCGACAAGGTGGTGCTCAACGTCACCGCCCACGGCAACACCGCGTCGTCGACGCGCTGCGGCCTGCTGTCGAGATCGAGGTAGCTGATGTCGGCGGTCGCACCGGGCTCGCCGAAGACCTCGTAGGTGACGACTTTCGGGTTGTAGGGCTTGGTGTCGTCGACCTTGGTGCTGATCAGGCTGGAATCCTCACCGCCGAAGAAGGTGCGCAGCCGCAGCACGGTCAGCGTGCCGAGCACCAGCACCACCACGATGAGCAGTGGCAGCCAGCCGCGCTTCAGCGCTTGCATCGGGCGCGTTCCGCCGACTCGTGGACCTGTGGTTTCAGCATCGGCGACGCTCCCTCCCCTGGCCTGCAGTCTTAATCGTCGAAGGTGAAGTTATACGAACAGTAAAGTAGAATCAAGCGAATAGTTAGTTCAATTGGCCGGTGTGGCTCACTCTGGGTGGCCGGGAGGTACGCGGTGGCGAAGACGTTGGCTCCGCGCGGTTTCGCACGAGACCGCGTGCTCGACGCGGCGCAGGCACTGTTCGCCGAACACGGGGTCAGCGGTACGACCCTGCAGATGATCGCCGACCGCCTGGGCGTCAACAAGTCGGCGGTGTACTACCAGTTCCACTCCAAGGACGACATCGTCGTCGCCGTCTTCCGTCCCGTGTTCGACGACATCGCCCGGGTCGTCAATATCGCCGAGGCGATCCCGTCCCGGGAGGTACAGCGCGAGGCCACCATCAGCGGCCTCATCGAGCTGGCGGTCCGCCACCGCCGCACCACCGCCCTGGTCCACACCGATCCCGCCGTGGTGGGAGTCGTCGAGGCCATCGGAGAATTCCGGGACGCCTCCCGACGCCTGCAGGCAATCCTGGCCGGACCGGAGCCCGACCCCGCGACCCTCATCGCGATCGCCATGCTGGTTCCCGGCATCCTCGGGGCCGCCGCCGACCCCGCGGTTTCCGACATCCCCAACGACGAACTGCACCGGATGCTGCTGGACTGCTCGCGCCGGCTCTTCACCGCCTGACGCCGACGCCGATCAGGAGCCGGACGGCTCCAACACCTCCACGCCGACGTAGGGCACCAGCGCCGCCGGCACCCGCACGCTGCCGTCGGGCTGCTGGTGGTTCTCCAGGATCGCCACCAGCCACCGGGTGGTGGCCAGCGTGCCGTTCAACGTCGCGGCCGTCTGCGGCTTGCCGTTGTCGTCGCGGTAGCGGGTGGCCAACCGGCGCGCCTGGAAGGTGGTGCAGTTCGACGTCGAGGTCAGCTCGCGGTAGGTGCCCTGCGACGGCACCCAGGCCTCGCAGTCGAACTTGCGCGCGGCCGATGAGCCGAGATCGCCCGCGGCGACGTCGATCACCCGGTAGGGCACCTCGATACGGGCCAGCATCTCACGCTGCCAGCCCAGCAACCGATCGTGTTCCGCCTCGGCCTCGGCGGGCCGGCAGTAGACGAACGCCTCGACCTTGTCGAACTGATGCACCCGGATGATGCCGCGGGTGTCCTTGCCGTAGCTGCCGGCCTCCCGGCGGAAGCACGATGACCACCCCGCGTAGCGCAGCGGCCCCCCGGACAGCTCCAGGATCTCGTCGGCGTGGTAGCCGGCCAGCGGCACCTCGGAGGTGCCGACCAGATACAGATCGTCGGCCTCGAGCCGGTACACCTCCTCGGCGTGCGCGCCGAGAAACCCGGTGCCCGACATGATCTCGGGCCGCACCAGCGCGGGGGTGATCATCGGCGTGAATCCGTTCTCAACCGCCAGCCGCAGCGCCAACTGCAGCAGGCCCAGCTGCAGCAGCGCCCCGGCGCCGGTCAGGAAGTAAAACCGTGACCCGGAGACCTTGGCGCCGCGGCCCATGTCGATCACGCCCAGCGACTCGCCGAGGTCCAGATGGTCCCGAGGGTTCTCGATCGCCGGCGGCTCACCGACCACGTCGAGCACCGTGTAGTCGTCCACCCCGCCGGCGGGCACCCCGTCGATGACGACGTTGGGAATCGCCAGGTGCGCGCCGCGCAACGTCGCCTCCGCCTCGGCCTGGGCGGCTTCGGCGGCCTTGACCTGCTCGGCCAGCTCCTTGGCCCGGGCCAGCAGCACGGGCCGCTCCTCGGGCGACGCCGCGCCGACCGACCGGCTGGCCGCCTTCTGCTCGGCGCGCAGGTTGTCGGCCGCCGAGATCGCGGTGCGCCGTGCGGTGTCGGCGGCCAGCAGGGCGTCCACCAGGGCAGGATCCTCGCCGCGGCCCAGCTGGGAGCGGCGGACGCGGTCGGGGTCTTCACGCAGCAGGGTCAGGTCGATCACGGCGCAACCCTACAACCAGGCCCAGCCCGGTCAGCGGCATCACTTTCGCATCATTTGTCACGTGCTGGCGGCTGCCTGTCAGAATGGACCGGATGTCGAAGGCAGCCGACCAGGAGAATCCACCCGCCAAGCGGGTGTCTTGGCTGCGCACGCTGCAGGCCGCCGCAACCCGCCGGACCCTGCTGTTGACCGCGCTGGGCGGGCTGCTGATCGCCGGGCTGGTCACCGTGGTTCCGGTACTGGGCGAGGGGCCCGGCGGGCTGCTCGGCCATCTGAGCGCCGAGCCGCCACCCGGTGCGGGCGGCAAGGGCCCCGGGCCCGGCCTGGGGATCGGTGTCGGAAAGGGCAACGAGGCGATCGACCGCGCGGTCGCCGGCGACTGCCTGAACTGGCCGGAGGACGACCTGGACGGCGCGACGGTGGTCAGCTGTGCCGAGGAGCACAAGTTCGAGGTCGCCGGGCCGGTGGACATGAAGATGTTCCCCGGCGCCGAGTACGGCCCGGAGGCCCCGCCGCCGTCGACGGCCCGCATCGAGCAGATCACCCAGGAGCAGTGCGAGTCCTCGGTGCGCCGCTACCTCGGCGCGAAATTCGACCCGCACAGCAAGTTCGTCGCCAGCATGCTGTGGGCCGGCGAGCGGGCCTGGCGGCAGCATGGTGAGCGCCGAATGCTGTGCGGCCTGCAGCTTCCCGGCGTGGGTGGCCAACAGATCGCCTTCACCGGCAAGGTCGCCGACATCGACCAGTCCAAGGTCTGGCCGCCGGGCACCTGCCTGGGCATCGACCCGGCCACCAACCAGCCCAACGACGTTCCGGTGGACTGCGCCGCACCCCACACCAAAGAGGTCACCGGCACCGTCAATCTGGCGGAGCGGTTCCCCGACGCACTGCCTCCCGAACCCGAGCAGGACGCGTTCATCAAGGAGACCTGCACCCGGCTCACCGATGTCTACCTGGCACCGGTGCAGTTGCGCGACACGACGCTGACGCTGACCTACGCCACCATCTCCCTGCCGAGCTGGTCGGCGGGCAGCCGCGAGGTGGCGTGCAGCCTCGGCGCCACACTGGGCAACGGCGGCTGGGCGGCCCTGATCAACAGTGCTCGCGGGCCGCTGCTGATCAACGGCCAGCCCCCGGTGCCGCCGCCGTCGATTCCCGCGGAGCGGCTGAACCAATTGCCCGCCGGTAGCCAGCCGCGGTGAGTGTGCAGATGGACCCGCGCCGGTTCGACGAACTCGTCTCCGACGCGCTGGACCTGATTCCCGCCCAACTGGCCGCCGCCTTCGACAACGTCGTCATCCTGGTAGAGGGCCGCAACGACGAGGAGCCCGACCTGCTCGGGCTCTACGAGGGGGTGGCGCTGACCGAGCGGGACTCCAGTTACGCCGGGTCGCTGCCGGACACCATCACGATCTACCGCGACGCGCTGCTGGAGATGTGTGGCTCCGATGACGAGGTCGTCGAGGAGGTGCGGATCACCGTGATCCACGAGATCGCCCACCACTTCGGCATCGACGACGACCGGCTGCACGAACTCGGCTGGGGTTGAACGGCGCGGCCGCGGCGCGGCGGAACGATGCTGTCGGCAGGCAGTGCTATGAACGACCCATGGATGACCACTGCCGAGCCTGCCGGGCGGGGCTGGAGCACTGCCACGGCACGCTCATCCACCACGTGCTGTATACCGCCGAGTGCACCGAGGACGGCTGTCCCGGCGAGCTGATGGCGCATTCGTTCGCGCTCGACTGCGAGGCGGTCGGCTGCCGCTGCGCCGAGGTCTACGCGCTGGCGATTTAGCCCTGGTCTAGCCCATCGGGTCGGTGTCGGAGCGCAGCGCGTCGCCGACCGGGTCGGCATCGGGTTCGGGATAGAACGGCGGCGTCAGCGAGCCCCACTGCACGCAACTCCACCGGCCGTCGGTGATCGGCGACAGCACCACCGCCTCGGCGTTGCCGAGGTGGTGGTCCAGCGCGAAGCTGCGGTCCACCCCCGCCAGTGTGGCGGCTGCCAGCCGGATCGCCGCGCCATGGCTGACCACGACGATGTCCCCGATCCAGTCGTCGTCGTCGAGGTAACGCATCCGCAGCTCGGTGACCACGGGCAGGTAGCGGTCCAGCACCTGCTCGGCGGTCTCGCCGCCGGGTAACGCAACGCTGGTCTCGCCGCAGTGCCACCGCTGATAGATCGCGTTGAACTCGGCGATCGCGTCGTCGTCGTTGCGGTTCTCCAGATGGCCGGCCTGCACCTCGTGAATGCCTTCGATGGCGCGGGCGGTCACGCCGAACGGTCCACTGACCTCCGCGGCGGTCTGGGCCGCGCGCACCGCCACCGAATGGGCGACCAACGCCGGACGGTGCAGACCGTTCCCGGCGAACGCCCGGGCCTGATCCCGGCCCAACGGCGTCAGTTCGGACCCGGGCGGCCGGGTGTCAAGCCGACGGTCGACGTTGCCGTACGACTGACCGTGCCGCAGCAGCACCAGCCGGCCGCTCATGTCCTCGCCTCCACTCCGCCGCACGGCCCGGCGGGCCAGGAGCCCAGGTACCGCACGTCGGCGCAGCTGCCACGCAGCGCCTGCAGCGCGGCCTCGACGGCGGGATCGTCGATGTGCCCCACAGCGTCCAGGAAGAACAGGTAGGTGCCCAGCTCGGTGCGCGTCGGGCGGGACTCGATCCGGGTCAGATCGATTCCGCGGCTGCCGAATTCGGTCAGCGCGGCCGCCAGGGCGCCCGGTGCGTTGTCCAGCCGCAGCACCACCGATGTCCGGTCGGCGCCGGTGCGCCGCGGCGGCGGCGCGGGCGCGCCCACCAGCACGAAGCGGGTCCGCGCGTTGGGTTCGTCGATGACACCGTCGGCCATCGTGACCAGCCCGCGCTGCTGCGCCGCCAGCGCGGTGCTCACCCCGGCGTCTGCCTGTCCGTCGCGGACTTGTTGGGCGGCAGCCGCATTGGAGTTCGCCGGCACGACATGGGCCCGCGGGAGGTGCTCGGCCAGCCAACGTCGCACCTGGGAGCCGGCCACCGGGTGGGCTGCCACCGTGCGGATGTCACCGGGCGCCCGCCCCGGCGCCACCACGATCGAGAACGCGACATCGAGGGTGGTTTCGGCGAAGATCTGCAGCGGCGAGCCGACCGCGAGGCCGTCCAGGGTGGGCGTCACACCGCCCTCGATCGAATTCTCGATCGGCACGCAGGCGTACTCGGTGACGCCGGTACGCACGGCGTCCAGCGCGGCCGGGGTGGTCTCGGCCGGCACCGTTTGATGGTCTTGATGGCCACGGCCGGGAACCAATCCGGCGCCGGTCAACGCGAGCAGCGCCGCTTCGGTGAAGGTCCCCGCCGGGCCGAGATAGCTGATGCGGGTCACCGCTCAACCCTATCGGCCGCGGCGGCTCGGGGCGGTCGCCCCGAGCGCGGCGTGGAGAAGGAATCCGCGAAACGGTTGCGCCGGACCCGACCGTTAATTAAGTTAGGCTTACCTCACTTACGGAAAGGGTGATCGATGGCCACCACCACAGCGGTAACCGTCCCGACGTCCGCGGAGCGGATCCGCAGCGCCTGTGTCCGGGGCCAGGCACTGCTTGCGATCGCCGACTCCACCGACGCCGCGCCGGTCAACGCGCCGGTGTGCCAGCTGTTGCCGGACGGATCCATGGTGGTGGCGGTCCCCGTCGGCGATCCGGTCGCCGAGGCCGCCGGCACCGGGGTGGCGGCGATGCTGGAGCTGACCGACCACGCACCGCTACGGCTGCGTGAACGGGTCCGCGCGCTGGCGTGGATCCGCGGCCGGCTGCTGACGGTCCCCGAGTCCGAGATCCCCGCACTGCTCGACCGCATCGCCGCGGTCAACCCCAATCCGGCGCTGCTGCAGGTGATCTCCCCGCGTTCGACGGCCCGGCCGTCCGCGGTCGCAGCCCCCACGGACGTCAGCTACGCACTGCTGCGGCTCACGCCGGACTCGGCGGTGCTGGCCGATGCGACGGGCGCCGAGTCGGTCGCCGTCGATGAGCTGCTGGCCGCCCGCCCCGACCCGTTCTGCGCGATCGAGGCGCACTGGCTGCAGCACCTGGATTCGGCGCACCCCGAACTGCTAGCCCGACTGGCCACCACCAAGTTGCCGCCGCAACTGCGCCGCGGGCGGCCCCGCCCCCTCGCGGTAGACCGCTATGGGATGTGGCTGCGGGTCGAGGCCGCCGATGGTGACCACGACGTGCGGCTGAGCTTCCCGCGTCCGGTCGAGGACGTACTGAGCCTGAACCGGGCGGTGCGCGCACTGATGGGCTGCCCGTTCCTCAACGGACTGCAGCCCCGTCGTCCGTAGCGGTTATACCGTGTCGGGGTGACCGAGCCGGCGGACCAGCGACGACGCGCACTGCGCCTGGAGGTCGTCCTGGTGCTGGCGGTCACCTTCGGGCTCAGCGCCGTCACCGCGATCCTGCAGCTCACCGACGCGGTGCTGCGCGACCTCAGCGCCCAGCGGATCCCGCTGAACCCGCGCCGGTCGTACTTCGACGTCATCGACTTCGGCCTCAACGCGGCCTGGGCCGCGCAGCTGTTCGCCTGGGGCGCCCTGGCGCTGTATCTGTTGTGGCGCAGCGGCTACCGACCGGGGTGTATCGGGCTGGATCGGTTGCCCCGCCGCACCGATCTGGCCGGCGCCCTCGGACTGGCTGCCCTGATCGGGCTGCCCGGCCTGGGTCTGTATCTGCTGGCGCGAACCCTGGGTCTCAACGCCGATGTCATCCCCGCGGCGGTCGACGACACCTGGTGGCGCGCCCCCATGCTGATCGTGATCGCCTTCGCCAACGGCTTCGCCGAAGAGGTGATCGTCGTCGGCTACCTGCTGACCCGGTTGCGGCAGCTGCGGGTGCCCCCGACAGTGGCGCTGGCCGGGTCGGCGCTACTGCGCGGTGCCTATCACCTCTATCAGGGGTTCGGCGCGGGGCTGGGCAACGTCGCGATGGGTCTGGTGTTCGGCTACGCCTGGCAGCGCACCGGCCGGCTGTGGCCGCTGGTACTGGCCCACGGCCTGATCGACACCGTCGCCTTCGTCGGGTACTCGCTGTTCGCCGATCAGCTGGGCTGGCTGCGCTGACGCCCCGCTACCCGGCTGCGGTGGGGCTGACGGTGACGGTGACGGTGCCGGCACCGGCGACCGATTCGATCACCAGCACCGGAGCATTGTCCTCCGACGCCACCGTGCCGCCGGTGACGCTGACCTGGTAGCCGTTCGGGAATTGGATCTGCGGGATCGAGATCTGTGTCTCCGACCCGGCGCCGAAGCTGCCCGAGCCGTCGGCCATCGCCGTGGAGTAGCTGAACGAGAAGACCCCGGCTGCGAACGACCAGCTGTTCGGAACGCCGGCGATCACCTGCGGGTACGGCTGGGCGAGCGTCGCCACAACGGCCTCGTCGACGTTGTCCCCGGTCGGCGCCACGTTGGTGTTGTGCACCAGTGATCCCGCCTCGTTGGTGTAGCCCCAGTACAGCCACCCGAACTTGTGCGGGTCGATCGAGTTCAGCTGACTGGCGATGGTGTCGAGGTTGCGGGTGGCGCCGAACTCGGTGACCATCCCCGGGACGTCGTAGCGGTCGATGTAGTGCTGGGCGCCGCTCATCATCATCCCGTCCCACAGCGAGCAGCCGAAGGAGCTGCCACCACCCAGGGCGTCGAAGATGCAGTAGTCGTGGAACGCGAACACCGTGTTGTCGTCGTCGACCGGACCGATGTGGGTCACCGCGGTTGCGTTGCCGAACAGCACATTCGGCTCGTAGTACACCGTCGTGTTCGGGTCGACCGACCGGATCGCCGAGGTCACCTGGTCGTAGAACGGGGTCAGCGTCTCGCGGTCGAAGTGCGCGTTGCCGAGGAAGCTGCCCAGCCACGGGGTGCCCGGCCACGGCTCGTTCATGATCTCGTAGCCGGCGACACCCGGGGTACCGCCCAGGTAGTCGGCGACGGTCTGCCACATCCGGGAATAGTGGTTCAGCAGCCCGACGCCGTCCACTTTCTCGTTGGCCCAGAACGCATCCCAGGCCTGGTTCTGCGCGGGGTTGAGGGCGTAGCCGAACGGGAACGGTGCGCTGGTGTCGTTGTCGTCCGGGTTGAACATCGTCGCCCAGTCCGGTGCGCCGTTGCCGCCGATCTCCGAGCTGTAGAGATCCTGGTGCATGTCGAGGATGCTGACGATGCCGTGCGCCTTGAGGGTCTCGATGGTCTCCTTGACCGACTCCAGGTACTCCATGTCGTAGACCCCGGGCTGCGGTTCGATCTGCGCCCAGTAGATGCCCAGCCGCACCGCGGTGAAGCCGTTGGCGGCCAGGAACGCCGCATCGTCGTCGTCGAAGCCGTTGCCGCCGGGTGAGAACGGCGGCGACTTATACACCTGGTTGACGCCCTGCAGGATGACCACCCGGCCGTCGTGGTCGACGATCCAGTTGCCGGCGGTGGCGAGTTCGGCCGGGCCCCGCTCCGGGGCGTCGTCCAGCGTGCCGAAGTTGCCGACCGCGCCGTGCGTGCCGAAAGCGCCGGCGAGGCCGCCGGCCCCGCCCAGGCCGGGCAGATCACCCGGACCGTGGTAGACGCCGTTGCCGGCGTCGCCGCCGTCGCCGCCGCCGCCGAACCAGATCGAGCCGTTGCCGCCGTCGCCACCGTTGCCGCCGATGTGGGTGCCGTCGCCACCGTCGCCACCGACCCCGCCGACGCCCAGCGCCCATCCCCTGCCCAGACCACCGTCGCCACCGCTACCGCCGATCAGCCCGTCGCCACCGGAGCCGCCGGCGCCGCCGACACCCATGTACCAGCCGCCGGCCCCGCCGACGCCCCCGGCTCCGCCCTCGCCACCGGAGCCACCGGCGCCACCGTTGCCGAAGAACCCGGCCGCGCCACCGGCACCACCGACGCCGTTGACCTCGCTGTTGTCCCAGCCGGCCCCACCGTCACCGAACAACCAGCCGCCCGCTCCACCGGCGGCGGACTCCGCCGTGCCGGCCGTCCCGTCACCGATCATCAGGCCCAGCCCCAGCGCCCCGCTGAGCTGGTTCAGCCCGTCGACGACCGGCGCCATCCAGGAGCTGCCTACCAGGTCGTCGATACCGGTGTACAGCGGGGTGTAAACCCAGTCGTGCATCAACGCCGTGAGGTCCGGGGCGAACAGGCTCGGCTCCGCAGCTGCCGCGCCGGGCAGCACGCCATCGAAGTTCAGCTGCCCGAAGAACGCCTCCCACGACGCCGGGTCGAAGACCGCAGCCCAGTCCGTGCCGCCGGTGGCCTCATCGAGGAACGGCGCCCATGCCAGCTCGAACACGTCGTCGAAGCTGTCGGCGGCGGCCGCCGGCGCCGCGGCCAGCGGTGTCACGCCGAACGCCAGAAACGCCGCCACCGCCGCACCCAGACCGACAACACCACGGTTTAGCCTCCGACTGGGCGCACGAGTCATCGTGGGTAGACCTCTTTCCGCGACAGTGGCCGAACTGGCGCGTTCAACATAACAAGTTGATGGGAATACCGCTAACGTCACCTGAGAAAATGTGAGGTCCGGGTTTGGGTGCGACGTACCGGGTTTGGTTGCGACTTATTGGAAGATCTGACGACGGTCGGCGTAGAAATAGGTGTATACGGTGGTCAGCGCGCAGATCAGGCTGGCGATCGCCAGCATGTAGGTACCGCCGGCGACCATACCGATAGCCCCACCGATCCCGGCGCCGAGCACGAAAAACCCGAACAGCAGAAAGTAGCCCAGCCAGGCGGTGATCTCGTCTACCCCGAGGAGGTGCCGCGCGATGCCCTGGCCCATCTTCACCAGGGTGCCGGTCACATAACTCAGCGGGATCGACACCTCGCCCTTCTTGTCGATGAAGGTCGCGTTCAACGCGCCGATGCCGAACGTCATCAAGACGATCGGGAAGAATGGCAGCGGAAGCTCCGGTCCGCCGAGCAGGAACCCGTCCAGCAGCGTGGCCAGTACCAGCGCCAGGGTGGTCAATACCGTGGTGGAATGCGGTCGGGTCGGCCAGAAGTAGCGCCGGCACAGCGACGCGCTGATCACGCCGGCCACGAACGCCACCAGCAGCAACGCCGCCGAGAGCGCGAGCCACGGCGATGACGCGGCCCAGTCGTCCTCGGCGTAGTAGCCCATCACCGCGCGCTGCGCGTTGCCGGTCATGAAGGTGACGAAGTAGCCGGCGGAATGGGTGAACGCCGTGGCGCCCAGCAAGCCTGCCAGGCCGGCCAGAACCCAGGACAACTTCGTCTCGCTGTCATACAGCTTGCGAATGCGTAGTTTGCCGGTGTCAGGCGATGCGGTGCGTTGCTCGCCAGCACTTTCATCGGGCACCAGGGTGTTCCTTCCATCCATTTCGGATCTGTTCGCTGCCGTCGCGCTCGGCCTGAAACGGCCGTCACCAACCGGAGGCGGAATCAGCTCCGGGTCCAGCAGGAATCGGGAAGGATCGACACACCGGGCTCGATGCCGATCCGTTCAGCTCGCGGTCCTTCCATGGTCGGCGGGCTGTCGTCGATCCGGGTCGGCATCGACGTTGTTGTGTGGGTAAAACCATCGTCGGGGTGCGGACCGGCCGTCGCCAATGGTGTTTGTCACCCATTCGGGGGCGATTTTTTCGTGTAGACGCCACACACGGCATGAGCCGCCGCGCAGCTCCCGAGTGCGTAGATTGGCCAGGTGAACGGCGATCGCGGACCCGGCGGTCCGGGGCGGTCCTGGCAGCGGCAGCCACCGCCCCCGCCTCCGCGCGAGCCCCCGCCGCTGCTGCGCCGCCACCCGCCGCCCGGGCGTTCGGCACCCCAGCGCCCGGCACCCCAGCGCCCGGCGTCGCTTCCGGCGCCTCCGGTGACGCGGCAGCCGCCGGCACCACCCCGGCCGGCACGCCGACGACGGCGGTCCTGGCTGCGGCGGCTGGTTGTGCTCGCGATGCTGGTAGTGCTGCTCGGCATGGCCGGGCTGGTCGGCGGCGCCGCCTGGCTCGACACCGCGCTGCACCGTGCCGCGGTGTTCACCGGCTACCCCGACCGTCCGTCGCAAGGCCGCGGTACGACCTGGCTGCTGGTCGGTTCCGACAGTCGCGCAGAACTCAGCGCCGCACAGCAGCAGCACCTGACCACCGGCGGCGACGTCGGCAACGGCCGCACCGACACGATGCTGCTCATCCACCTGCCGGCGACGGGTTCCGGCACGCCCACCACGGTGGTGTCCATCCCGCGCGACTCGTATGTGCCCATCCCCGGCTATGGCCACGACAAGATCAACGCGGCGTTCGCGCTGGGTGGAGCACCGCTGCTGACCCGCACCGTCGAGCAGGCCACCGGGCTGCGGCTGGACCACTACATCGAGATCGGGTTCGGCGGCTTCGCCACGCTCGTCGACGCCCTGGGCGGGGTCGTGCTGTGCCCGGACGAGCCGATCGAGGACCCGCTGGCCGGGCTGAACCTACCTGCCGGCTGCCAGAAGCTGGCCGGCCAGGCCGCCTTGGGCTACGTGCGCAGCCGCGCCACACCCCGCGCCGATCTGGACCGGATGGAACACCAGCGTCTATTTCTGTCCGCGCTGCTGGCCCGCGTCGCCGACCCGACCGTCTGGCTCAACCCGCTGCGCTGGTACCGCGTGCCGACCGCCGCCGCGCACGCGATGACGGTGGACGCCGGCGCGGGCGTCCTGGACCTGGCCGCACTCGGCTGGGCGTTGCGCGGTGCCACCACGATGCTGACCGTCCCGGTCGGGGAGTTCACCTACACCGAGGCCGGCGAGGCGGTGGTGTGGGACCACCAGCAGGCCGCGCGGTTATTCGACGAGTTGAGCCGTGACGCGCCGCCGACAATGGCAACGGACAATTAACGTATATTGGAAATTCCCGGCGGGCGCCAGAACAATATCAGCCAACCCTATCTTTACTTAGGCAAAGCTGCCCTGACTAAGGCGCACCTTGGATGCAAACCGGGTCTGACCTCGGTAGTATCGGATTCATGTCCGAGATTGATAACCACACGTCAAAATTCCACGCGCTGCTCCAGGAGCAGATCTACCACGAATTCACCGCCGCGCAGCAATACGTCGCCGTCGCCGTATATTTTGACGGCGGAGATTTCCCGCAATTGGCGAAGTTCTTTTATGCCCAGGCCGTCGAGGAACGCCGTCACGCGATGATGATGGTGCAGTACCTGCTCGACCGCGCCGTCGACGTCGAGATCCCCGGCACGGGCGCGGTGCGCAACCGCTTCGATGCCCCGCGCGACGCGCTCGCTCTCGTGCTCGACCAAGAGCGCACCGTCACCGAACAGATCAGCGGGCTGACCAGTGCCGCCCGTGACGAAGGTGACCACCTCGGCGAGCAGTTCATGCAGTGGTTCCTGCGTGAGCAGGTCGAGGAGGTCGCCGTGATGACCCGGTTGCTGCGGGTGGCCGACCGCGCCGGGCACAATCTGTTCGACCTGGAGAACTTCATCGCCCGCGAGCTCGGCACCGTGACGCCGGAGGCCGGCGCGCCGCGGGCCGCCGGCGGGTAACCGCCTTCCGCCCTCCGCTGATCAGCCCGCCCGCAACCGCGCCTTGGTTCGGGCGGGCTGATTCGTGGCGATCCATGCGACTCCGACATCCTGGCAGAAATCGACGTCCTCGTCACGGTCGACGGTCCAGCAGTACAGCGAACGACCACGTGCCGCCGCATGGTCCACCAACTCCGGGTACTCGCGCAGCGTCGCGATGGACGGGCCGATGGCGGTGGCCCCGACCGTGGTCGCGGCGCTGCCGCGCAGGTACCGGGCCGCCGAACCCAGCAGCACCGTCGGCAGCATCGGCGCGGCCCGCCGAACCCGCCACACCGCCGCCGCCGAGAACGACATGACCACCGCGCGCGAACGGGTCGCCGAGGCGGGCGAGGCGATCCCGAATCGGTCCAGCAGGACCAGAAGCTTGCGTTCGACCAACGCCCCGTAACGCACCGGATGCTTGGTCTCGATGAAGATCTTCACCGGCCGGTGCCAGTCCAGGACCATCGCCACCAGCGCATCGAGAGTGAGCAGACCGGCGCCCCGGGGGGTCGCGGCCTCGGGTGACCCGTCCGGGCGGCCGTTGTGCCAGGACCCGTAGTCGAAGTTCTGCAACTGCGCCAGCGTCATCTCACTGACCAAGCCGGCCCCGGTGGACGTCCGATCCACCCGGCGGTCGTGCACGCAGACCAGATGACCGTCGCTGGTCAGCCGCACATCGCATTCGACGCCGTCGGCTCCCTCCTGCAGCGCCAGATCGTATGCGGCCAGCGTGTGTTCCGGACGATCGAACGAGGCGCCCCGATGCGCGACCACGAAGGGGTGCTCCGCCACCACATCGTCGGCCGCTGCCATGGGTTTATGCTGCCGGTTCCCGCCCGCCGGACCCGACAGCGACGGTCGGTGCCGCAGCGGCTTCCGGCTCCGCCGGCGGGCCGCCCTGCGCCGCGGGTCCCGACGGCGCCGGATCCTGGCCGTCGGGCACCACCACCCAGTGGTGGGCGGGCCGGCCCATCGACCGCTGCTCGAATCCCTCAACCACCCGGGCCGCCGCCACCACCGCGGCCAGGCCGAGCAGATAGGCGACCACCGTGGCCACCATGTTGTCGGCGATGCCCTGCGCGTCGTCGGCCCAGCTGGTGGCCGTGGCGAACAGCGCCGCGGCGGTGGCCACCGCCCACACCACCCACCAGATCACGACCGGTTTGCGCAGCCGGGCCAGCCGGTCCTCTCGCCCGGCCAGCTCCAGCACGTAGACCGGGGCCCAGGCCAGGTTGACCAGCGGCACCAGGCAGCCGGTCCACAGCGCCCAGGCCGGGCGCGACTCGGGCAGCTGCAGCCGGGCGAACGCCGCCTCCCGGCGCGCCAGCAGCCAACGGGTCAGCACCAGAGCGCAGTGGACGACCGCCGCGATCGCGGCGAGACCGGCCAGCCTGCCCAACCACACCGCGCCCTCGGCGATCAGTGGGTGCAGCAACCTGGTGCGGTTGACGATCATCAGCACGTAGATCAGCGCATGCACCAGCGCGGCGATGCCCAGCGCGGCGATCGCGCCACCCAGCGCCTTCTCCAACGACCGCGTCGGCGGTGCCGCCCTCCCCTGCGGTTTGGGCTGTGCCACAGTCGGACTCGGCGCACCCATCAGAGTCCAGCGCGGCATCACCGTGTAGCGCGGGGTGGGACCCAGCGGTCGCCGACGACGACGCTGCGGGGGCGGCGGCCCCGGCCGCACCGCGATCCAGCGGTAGCCCGGCCCCAGCCGGGGCGGCGACTCGGAAGGCGCCACGGACTGCTCGGACGGCGCCGGGGGGCCGGGCTGGGCCCACTGCAACTCCGCTTCCTGCGCGGGTGTCAGCGGCGCCCACAGCGCGCCGTTGCAGCGCGGGCACCACGCCCGCCGCCGATCGCGCACGTTCCACCGCGTGCCGCAGCGGGAGCACACCTGGATCACCGCACCAGCGTAGCGGCGATCGCAAGGCCGGCGGTGGGGGTACCTTCCGCTTGCGGGGACCGACCGCCGCGGGTCGCCCAGCCCGGCCGTGAACCGCTCTCAGCTACACCGAGCTATCCACAGTTTCCACAGGTTTATCCACACGCGGGCCGGGGGTGGACACGCCCCATGAGGTGCTTTTTGCGCCTCCGCACCCGGCCCACTGTGGACAATGTGGAGCCGCTGATGTGAGCTGATTAACAGCTCCGAGCGAAATCCCTCGATTAACTAAGCAACTGCTGCCGCCGCCTGGACGCCCGCCGCCAGACGCATCGCTGCAGGCGAGACGGGTTGTACCGGGCAGATTTTTCCACCGGCGCATCGAAGCGCTATGATCGCCGTCACAGGACAGTTGTGATGCGTCTCACGGGGGTGAGGCGCACGGTGAGCATGGGGGCAAGGGATGTCGAGGGCAGGGGAATGACGGCACGTCCGGTCGGACCCGGGCCGGTCGCCACGGCGACCGGCTGGCACGCTGGATCGTCCACCTACAAGCGCAGCTATCTATTGGCGTCGCTGCGCGCCGGCGTGATCGCACTGGTGTTGTTGACGGTCCTACTGGCGATCGTTCTGATCTGAGCGCTGTTCACGGCATCGCCGCGCGGCCCATTGTTGCAGTACTCCCGCTGTTGGAGCAGTGTTGATCGAGGTGGTCTCACCACACCGCGGCCGCAGTGGGCGGTGGGGTGCCGCCACAGCGTCAACGCATGTCGACAATGATCAACGGTGATCGACACCGGATCAGTACTGATCGAAGGAAGGAACCCCGTGGCCGACTACACCTTGCCGGACTTGGACTGGGATTACGGAGCCCTTGAGCCGCACATCTCGGGCCAGATCAACGAATTGCACCACAGCAAGCACCACGCCGCCTACGTTTCCGGCGCCAACAGCGCGCTGGCCAAGCTCGAAGAGGCACGCGCCAACGACGATCACGGCGCGATCTTCTTGAACGAGAAGAACCTGGCGTTCCACCTCGGCGGGCACGTCAACCACTCGATCTGGTGGAAGAACCTGTCCCCCAACGGCGGTGACAAGCCCACCGGTGAACTGGCCGCTGCCATCGATGACGCCTTCGGGTCGTTCGACAAGTTCCGCGCGCAGTTCACCGCGGCCGCCAACGGGCTGCAGGGTTCGGGCTGGGCGGTGTTCGGCTACGACACCCTCGGCGGCAAACTGCTGACCTTCCAGCTCTACGACCAGCAGGCCAACGTGCCGTTGGGCATCATCCCGCTGCTGCAGGTCGACATGTGGGAGCACGCTTTCTACCTGCAGTACAAGAACGTCAAGGCGGACTACGTCAAGGCGTTCTGGAACGTCGTCAACTGGGCCGACGTACAGTCCCGGTTCGCGGCCGCAACCTCCAAGACCTCGGGTCTGATCTTCTAGTCGCACCGCAGCTGGGGGCGTCGCGCCGTTGGTGCGGCGCCCCCGCTTCGTTTTGTTCATCGATTCGTTATCGCCCGCGCCGCCGTGTCCGCTTGCACGCGTTCGTCGGCTGTCGCATGCTGCCAGGCAACCCACCCGCTGAAATGCGAGCAGACGAGCCAAATGTCGCGGAGGGTGTGCGATGGAGACGACAGGGTCCGGCCGGGCGATCGAAGTCGCCCCGTTCCATTCCCACGGCGAACTGCACGGATTCGTGGTTTTCGGCCGCTGGCCGGATTCGACCAAGGAATGGGCGCAGTTGCTCAGCATCGCGGTCCGGGTGGCTTCGATGCCCGGACTGCTGCCCACCACAACGGTGTTCGGCACGCGAGAGGAACTCCCCGACAATCCGGGTCCGGGCACCGTCGGGTTGCTGCTGGCCGAAGGCACCGTGGCCGGCGAATCCGCGATCGCGCCGGGATATTTCGCCGGCCGCCAGCCCTCGGCGCTGCTGATGTTGCACCCGCCCTCAGAGACCATTCCCTCGCTACCGGAATGCCGGGGTGCAGCATCGGGATGCGTGCTGCTGCCAGGTCTGCCCTATCTGGGTCTGGAACACCGGGCGGCCTGGGTCGAAGCCGAATCCGACGGCACGGTGACGTCCATGGTGAGCCGGGTCGGAGTCGACCCGGTCAGCCACCCTGATACCGCGATTCTGGCCATGCTCCTTGCCGCATAAGACATTTCGAATCAGCGGATCCCCGTCGCCGAAACCCCGGGCGACGCTGGCGGCCGGGCCGGTGAGTCACTAGCCTCGCAGCTGACGAAAGGTCGTCTCGCATGCTCGCTGCCATGCTGATCAGCCTGGGCGTGGTGTTCCTGGCCGAACTCGGCGACAAGTCGCAGCTGATCACCATGACCTACGCGCTCCGCCACCGGTGGTGGGTGGTGCTGAGCGGTGTGGCCATCGCCGCGTTCGCGGTCCACGGCATCTCGGTGACGGTGGGGCACTTCCTGGGGCTGACATTGCCGACGCGACCCATCGCCGCCGTGGCCGGGGTGGCGTTCATCGGCTTCGGGGTATGGACCTGGCGGGAGGGCACCAGCGCCGCTTCCGGGCACACCACGGTCCGCGAGCCGCGGTTCGTGCTGTTCGCGGTGGTGTCCTCGGTGCTGCTGGCAGAACTCGGCGACAAGACGATGTTGGCGACGGTCGCCCTGGCCAGTGACCGCAACTGGCTGGGGGTGTGGCTCGGCGCGACGGCGGGCATGGTGCTGGCCGACGCCGTCGCGATCGCCGTCGGAACGGTGTTGCACCGTCAGCTGCCCGAGCAGCTGCTGCACGGCGCGGCCGGCCTGCTGTTCGGCGTGTTCGGCCTGTGGATGCTCCTCGACGAGGCGCTGGGGTGGCGTCCGGTGGCCGTCGGCGCGGTGGCCGGCTTGATGTCGGTGGCCTCCGCGGGGGCGCTTCGACGGGTCGTCATGCGGCGACGCGAACCCGCCGCCGGCGACCAACGCACGGTCCGGTAGCAAATCCCGCCAACCAGTCAGCGCGTGGTGCTGACTTCACTTCGCCGGACGGGCGTCCGAGGCCGAGGAACGTCGACCGATCCTCTACCGAGCCGGGACAGCCGGTCTCCACGGCGCAATTGTGCTTGGTACGGCACGAAAATCCGACCGCGGCCGGCGGTGCCGTCGGCGAACGCACCACGCGACGGCGCGCTGAATATCAAGATCGGATTCGCTGCGGAATCACCCTTGGTTGTGTGGGTATCTATGGCTACGATGATCAGCAAATCATTAGACGTGACGGCTCCCCCCTCGCCGACCGCCTGTCGACCACTTGCCGCCCCTTGGAGGTCCTATAGATGAGCGCGACTTTCGCTGTCCGCTTGAACCGCCTTTTCGATGTGGTCTATCCCCCCGGCCGGGGACCGCACACGTCCGCCGAGGTGATCGCGGCGCTCAAGGCGGAAGGCATCACCATGTCGGCTCCCTACCTGTCCCAGCTGCGCTCGGGAAACCGGACGAACCCGTCGGTGGCCACCATGGCCGCGCTGGCCAACTTCTTCCGGATCAAACCCGCGTTCTTCACCGACGACGACTACTACGCCAAGCTGGACGCCGAATTGACGTGGCTGGACAGCCTCCGTGATGACGGGGTGCGACGAATCGCCACCCATGCCGTCGGGCTCTCGCCGGAGGCCCAGGAGGACGTCCTGGCCCGCATCGACGAGCTGCGCCGCAAGGAGCACCTCAGCGCCTGAGGCGCCGGCACCGTGATTAGGGTGGCTTGATCGGTTCCAGCGAGACACCGGGAGGCGGCCGCGATGGGCCTGTTCAGAAAACGTAAGAGCCGCGCGACCCGGCGCGCCGAGGCACGCGCCCTGAAGGCCGGGGCCAAACTCGAGGCGCGACTGGCGGCCAAGGGTGAGGCCAAGCGCTTCAAGGCCACCCAGCGCGCGGAGGCCCGCACGCTCAAAGCGCAGCTCAAGTCCGAACGGGACCGGGACCGCGCCGCACTCAAGGCGGCCGAGAGTCAACTCAAGGCGGCCCGCGAGGGCAAGCTGCTGTCGCCGGCCCGGATTCGCCGGACTCTGACGGTGACCCGGATGCTGGCGCCTATCGTGGTCCCGCTAGTATACCGGGCCGCCATGGCGGTCCGCGGCTTAATCGATGAGCAACGGGCCGAGCGGCTCGGGGTGCCGCTGGCCCGCATCGGCGAGTTCCCCGGATCAGGAAAGAACGAAGCCCGGTTGTCGGCGCGGATCGCCGGAGCGGAAAGGACGCTGCGCATGGTTGCCGACCGCAAGCCCAAGGACTCCGAGACCCGGCAGTTCGTCACGGCGATCACCGAACGGTTGGGCGATCTCGCCACGGCGGTGACCGCCATCGAGACCATGCCGGTCGATCGGCGTCGGGCCGCCTCGGCGTCGATCAGCGGGCAGCTCGACGGCATCGACGCCGATCTGATGGCCCGGCTGGGGCTGCCATCATGAGCCGCATGAACCCGGCGATCCGCGCGTGGGCGCTGTCGGCGGCGATCGCCGTGGTCTCCTTCGCCGGCGCCGCGCCGGCGTGGGCGCATGTGCACGCCAGCAGCCCTGGCGCCGTGCGCGGCGGTGTCGCGATGGTGACCTTCGAGGTCCCCAATGAGTCACCGACCGGTTCTGCCACCACCGAACTCACCGTGACGCTGCCCGACGTGGCCTCGGCGCGCACCGAGACCCAACCGGGCTGGACGGCCCGGTTGGACCGCGACGCCGAGACCGGAGCGGTGCGATCGGTCACCTGGACGGCCACCGCCGGTGGAATCGGCGCCGATCAGTTCGGCCTGTTCCGGATCGCGATGAAGCTGCCCGACGCCGACTCGGTGGACTTCCCCTCCGCGCAGCGTTACGCCGACGGCACCGTGGTGCGCTGGGATCAGCCGCCCCCGCCCGGCGGCGGCGAGGCGGAGCGCCCGGTGCCCACCTTGCAGTTGGCGGCCGGTCCGGCGTCCGCACCCGAGCACCACGCGCAGCACCCGCCACCGGCCGTCTCGGCCGGGCCGGCGCAGACCCTCCAATCCGAGGACGATGCGGCCGGCCGCGCGGACAACCCGGCCCGACTGCTAGGTGGCGCGGCACTGCTGGTCGCCGCGGTGGCCGCGACCCTCGCACTGGGCCGGCGCCGGGCATGAGGGGGGTCCGGCGCGTCACGCTGGCGGGGATGTTCGCGCTGACCATGCTGTTTCCGCTGCTGGCGGTCCCCGGGGTGGCTGCCGCGCATGCGGTGCTGGTCGCGGCCGACCCGGCCGGGGGTGCCAAGCTGACGCGCGGGCCGGAACGCGTCAGCGCCACCTTCAACGAGCAACTGCAGACCGCCTTCGCCGCCATGACCGTGGTCGGGCCCGACGGGCGCCTGTGGTCGACCGGTGAAACGCAGGTTCGCGGTGCGGTCGCCAGCGTCGCGGTCCGTCCCCTCGGGCCGGTCGGCACCTACACCGTCAACTACCGCGTCACCTCCGCCGACGGTCATGTGGTGTCCGGCTCGTGGCCGTTCCGGCTGACGGTGGCCGGCAACGGCGAACCCGGCCCGGCCGTCACCGACCACGCCGACGCGCCGGCGCCGGTCCCCCGGCGCGACCCGGACTCGGGTGATGACCTGCCGATTTGGCCGTTCGTGGCCGGCGCGGTGGCGCTCGTCGCGGCTGGTCTGTGGCTGAATCGGCCACGATCCTGACCGCTGTCCGTCGGTGAACCACCGCCGGATACTGGCATGATGGGCGAAGTTGCCGGTGTCGCCGAGTTGATCCGAGACGAGAACCCGCCAGAGGAGCTGCCGTATGACCGACCCGCAGGGCCAGCCCGACCACGAATCCGCCGCCGTACCCGAGCCGGCAACCCCGGCCGAAGCGGCACAACCGGCCGAGCCGGCACAGCCGGCCGCAGCCGAACCCGCCGCACCGGCCACGCCGCCTGAGCCAGCGCAGCCCGCCGGAGCCGACCGGCCCGCCGAGCCGCCAGCCAAGAAAGCACCCGCCAAGGCCGCCAAGAAGACCCCGGGCAAGGCCGCCAAGAAAGCGCCGGCAAAGGCGGCCAAGAAGGCCCCGGCAAAGAAAGCCCCCGCCAAGAAGGCACCCGGCGCGGTTCCCGCACCGGCGGCCCGGCCGGCCGACACCAACGGTTCTGGCCGGCTGGCCGACGGCGCCAAGGAAACGGCCGCCCAGGCGAAGTCGACGGTGGATGCGGCGCGTAACCCGCTCACCCCGTCGGCGCCGTCGCCGAGTCGGTCACCCGGTGCGGTACTGGCCGCCGGCGTCCTCGGTCTGCTCGGGCTGCTGCTGATCCGCCGGCTGCTGCACGCGCGCCGCGGCTGAGCTCCCCGGTGAGCGCAGCCTTCCGGCCGACCGCCGACCTCGTCGACGACATCGGCGCCGACGTGCGCAGTTGCGACCTGCAGTTCCGCCAGCTCGGCGGCCGGACCGAGTTCGCCGGCCGGATCAGCACCGTGCGCTGCTTCGAGGACAACGCACTGGTCAAGTCGGTGCTGTCCGAACCGGGCGATGGCGGGGTGCTGGTGATCGACGGCGCCGGTTCGCTGCACACCGCGCTGGTCGGTGACCTCATCGCCGAGTTGGCCCGCAGCAACGGGTGGGCGGGCCTGATCGTGCACGGCGCGGTGCGTGACGCCGCGATGCTGCGCACGCTCGACATCGGGGTCAAGGCATTGGGCACCAATCCCCGCAAGAGCACCAAGACCGGGGCCGGGGAACGCGACGTCGTCGTCGAGCTCGGCGGTATCGCATTCGTACCGGGCGAGATCGCCTACAGCGACGATGACGGCATCGTCGTCGTCTAGATCCGGCGCCACGATGGACGACAGCCTGCGGTCACGGTGGGAACGGCTCCGGGAGCGGGTCGACGACGCCTGCCGCGACGCCGGGCGTGATCCGAACGATGTCGACGTGCTGCCGGTGAGCAAGACCTTCGGCCCGGAGCTGATCCGGGAAGCCGTCGGTCTGGGCCTGCGGCGGTTCGGTGAGAACAAGGTTCAGGAGATCCGGGACAAGTACGAGCCGCTGGCCGACTGCGGGATCGACTGGGTGATGATCGGGCATCTGCAAACCAACAAGGCCGGGATGGTGGCGCGGTTGGCCACCGAGGTGCAGTCACTGGACCGGTCCAGGCTGGCCGCGGCGTTGGACCGGCAGTTGCGCGCCGCGAACCGTGCCATTGACGCGCTGGTGCAGGTCAAAACCTCCGACGAGCCGAGCAAGTACGGCCTGGATCCGGCGCAGCTGCTGCCGTTCCTCGATGAGCTGGCCGACTACCCCACGCTGCGGGTGCGGGGCTTGATGACCCTGGCGATCAACACTCCTGACCTCGACGAGGTTCGCCGCTGTTTCCGCCGGCTGCGCGAGCTCCGCGATGCCGCCGCCGCGCGCGGCCACGACCTGCCGCGGCTGTCGATGGGGATGAGCGGCGATTTTCCGCTGGCGATCGCCGAGGGCGCCACCGAGGTGCGGATCGGGACCGCGCTGTTCGGCGCCCGCCCCTACCCCGACTCCTACTACTGGCCCGAGGCAGGGCGGGCACCGTAAGCGATCAGGCCGCGACCGCGGCCTTGTGCTTGGTGAAGCGCAGCACCTCGTCGTCGACCTTGCCGCGCCGGATCAGTTGCAGATCCAGCAGATAGTTCTGCTTGAGCCGCCACGGCGCGCGCGAGCCGGCCTTGGGCAGATAGTCCAGCGCCCGCAGGACGTAGCCGGGGGTGAAGTCCATCAGCGGCCGGTCCTCGATGTCGGTGCCGGGCTGTCCCGGTACCACCGTGTCGAATCCGTGCGCATCCATGTGGTTGAGCACCCGGCAGACGAACTCCGACACCAGGTCGGCTTTCAACGTCCAGGACGCGTTCGTGTAACCGATGGTGAACGCCATGTTCGGTATGCCGGTGAGCATCAGGCCCTTGTAGGCCATGGTGTCGTGGAGCGGCACCGGGTCGCCGTTGCGCCGCACCTCGGCCCCGCCGAACAGCTGCAGGTTCAGCCCGGTGGCAGTGATGATGATGTCCGCCGGCAGTTCCTGTCCCGAACTGAGCTTGATGCCGGTTTTGGTGAATCGCTCGATGGTGTCGGTGACGACGTCGGCCTGGCCGCTCCGGATGGTCTTGAACAGGTCCCCGTTGGGCGCCAGACACAGCCGCTGGTCCCACGGCTTGTAGCTGGGGCCGAAGTGCTTCTCGACGTCATAGCCTTCGGGCAGCCGGCGCTTGGCCATGGTCAGCAGTGTTTTGCGCATGAAGGCCGGGAACTTGCGGGACAGTTGGTACTGGAAGGTGGCGAAGCCGATCGCCTTCCAGCGGTTGGCGACGTGGGCGGCGGCCGCCGGCAGCAGTTTGTTGGCCCGTTCGGCGAACGGGTCGACCAGCGGCAGCGAACCGATGTAGGTCGGTGAGCGCTGCAGCATGGTGACGTGACCGGCGCCGGCGTTGACCAAGCTCGGGATCAGGGTGACCGCGGTGGCGCCGGAGCCGATCACCACGATGCGCTTGCCGGCGTAGTCCAGGTCCTCGGGCCAGTGCTGCGGGTGCACGATGGTGCCATCGAAGTCTTCCGCGCCTTCGAACTGGGGCGAGTAGCCCTCGTCGTAGTTGTAGTAGCCGCTGCAGGCGAACAGGAACGAGCAGGTCAGCTGAGTCTGCTTGCCGTCGCTCTCCACGGTGACGGTCCAGCGGTTGTCGGCGTCGGACCAGTCCACGCCCACCACGTGCTGGCGGTAGCGGATGTGGGAGTCGATGCCGTTCTCGGTGGCCGCCTCTTTGATGTAGGCCTTGATCGAGGCGCCGTCGGCGATCGAGTGGGCCGAGCGCCACGGCTTGAACCGGAAGCCCAAGGTGAACATGTCGGAGTCCGAACGGATGCCCGGATATTTGAACAGGTCCCATGTGCCGCCGAGGTCGTCGCGGCGTTCCAGGATCGCGTAGCTCTTGTTCGGGCAGCGGTTCTGCAGGTGCCAGGCCGCGCTGATACCGGAGATGCCGGCGCCGACGATCACAACATCGAGGTGTTCAGTCATGGCGACAGACTATCAACGTGGTGTTGAGTGAGTCAACGGTGCGTTGAGTATTTCGACGTACTGTAGACAGCGGCCGGTCCGGAAACGGGAAGGCCCCACACGCGCGAGGCGTGTGGGGCTCTCCCACCTGGTGTATTGCCGCCGGACTACGGTGTGGTGCCGGGCGTGCCCGCGCTGCCGTCGGTGGCACCGGTACCGCCGGTGGCACCGGCGCCACCGTTGATCTCACCATCGTTGATGCCGATGGAGCCGGGTCCGGTGGGCAGGTCCGGCGTGACCACCGTGCCGCCGGCACCGCCGTCACCACCGGTGCCGTTGCCCGCGTCACCGACGCCACCGTTACCGCCGTTACCGCCGGCGCCGCCGGAGACATTGTTGACCGGACCCGACGTGCTCGGCGTGCCGTTGCCGATCGAGGAGGGCGGGGCGCCCGAGCCGGTCCAGCCCCAGCGGATGTCGCTGCCGTCGCCACCGCTGCCACCGTCGCCGCCGTCGCCGCCGGTGCTGCCTGCGCCGACACCGGCGCCGCCGTTACCACCGGCACCGCCCTGGCCGCCGTTGGAGCCGGCCGCGAAGTCGTCGCTGCCGCCGTTACCACCGGCACCACCGTTACCGGCGACATAGCCGTCGCCACCGTTGCCGCCGTCGCCACCGGCACCGGTGATGTTGGCCGGGCTGCCCACGTTGGTGTTCCCGGCGCTGTCGATGTAAGCGGTGTCGGTGAGGTCGCCCCCGCTGCCACCGTTACCGCCCGTGCCGCCGGCGCCACCGTTACCGGCGTTGCCGCCGGCACCGTTGGTCGTGCCGGCACCGGCCGCGCCGCCGCTGCCGCCGTCACCGCCGTCGCCGCCCTGGCCGCCGACACCGATGTTGTGCACCTGCAACGGGGACCCGGCGTCGTCGCCGTGCGTGGTGTAGCCACCGACGCCGCCGTCGGCGCCGTTGCCACCGGCCGCGCCGTTACCGCCGTTGCTGCCGACACCGTTCTCGCCGCCGCCGGCGCCACCGGCGCCACCGTTGCCACCCTGGCCACCGCTGCCGCCGGCCTGACCGTTGGCGGCGCCGTCGAAGGGAGCCGTCGTGCCCACACCGTCGGTGCCGGCCGCGCCGTCACCACCGATGGCACCGTTACCGGCCACGCCACCGTTGCTGTCAGTGCCTGCGGTGCCGTTGGCCGATGCACCGCCGGCGCCGCCGTTACCGGCGTTACCACCGCTACCGCCGTTACCGCCGTTACCGCCCGGGTCCACCGCGTTGGCGCCGGCACCGCCGTCGGCGCCATCGCCTGCTGCGCCCGCGTTACCGGCGGTGTTGGCCGCCAGCTCACCGGAGTCACCACCGTCGCCGGCGTCACCACCGTTACCACCGGAGATGCCGTTGCCGTTGCCGCCGTTGTCGAAGCTGCCGGCCGAACCGGCCACACCGCTACCGCCGGCCCCGCCGTCGCCGCCGTTGCCCCACTTGCCGCCGTTACCACCGGCACCGCCATTACCACCACTGGTACCGGCCGCCGCACCGGTGTCGGCGGCCGCGTTGTAACCGGCGCCACCGACGCCGCCGTTACCCGAGACGATCGGGGTGATGGTGCCATCGGCACCGGCCTGGCCATCGGCGCTGCCACCGTGGCCCTGACCACCCGCACCGCCAAGACCCGCGGTGTCACCGGGGTCACCACCGTTACCAGCGTCACCACCGTCGGGGTTGTCCGCCGTACCGGCCGCACCGTTGCCACCGTCACCACCGAGGCCCACATCGCCACCGGCACCACCGTTGCCGCCGACACCCCCGGCACCATCGGCGCCGCTGCCCTCGTGGTGCGCCGTACCGGCCGCACCACCGTTACCACCGACGCCACCGTTGCCGCCGGCACCACCATTGCCGCCGTCGGTCCCGTTGCCGTTGCCACCGTTGTCGAAGCTGCCGTCGACACCGTCGGCGCCGGTACCACCGGTGCCGCCCTTGCCGCCCTGACCGCCGGCACCACCGTTGCCGCCGTTGCCGAAGACCTCACCGCCGGTACCGCCGACACCGCCGTTACCACCGGCAGCACCCTCGCTGCCGGCCGTACCGTTTCCGTTGGCATCAGTCACACCCTGCAATCCCTGACCACCGATACCACCGGCGCCACCATTGCCACCGTTGCCGGTGTGCGGCCCGGCGTTACCGCCATTGCCGCCCAGACCACCAGCAGTAGCCGCGTAACCATCGGTGGCGTCCAGGCCCTGCCCACCGACACCGCCGTCACCGCCGTTGCCGATGCCCATCAGACCCATGCCGTCGCCACCGTTACCACCGGTCCCGGCCAGCACCACATTGCCGTCGCCGTCGACGAACGCGGCCCCGCCGTTACCACCGGTGCCGCCGTAACCCATGAAGCCACCACCGGCCCCACCGTCGCCACCGGTACCCGCGTAGTTGATTCCCTCGATCGTGATGATCGATCCAGCAGCCGCATCGCCACCGGCGCCGCCATTGCCGAAGAAGCCGGCCGCGCCACCATCAGAACCATCGATGCCATTGCCGCCGTCACCGAACCACAAGCCACCGTCTTGGGCCGCGATCAGGTCACCGTCGCCGTCGAGGTAGGCGTCCGCGCCGTTGCACAGCACGCCGCACGAGTCACCCATGGCGAACATCTGGTTCAGCGGGTCGAGCCACCAGTCATTGGCCGAGTTCTCGAGCATCGCCTGCATCGGGTCATAAATCGCCAAGTAAGCCTGGTCGTCGAAGGCCAGCCACGCGTCCGGGTCGCCCATCAACAAGCCACCCCAGTCGCTGAAGGTGAAGGCGGCGGCACCGGGAACGTCGGCCTCCGCGCCGAACCACGACAGCGGGTCCAGCCAGTCGAAGTCGAAGTCGGCTTGCGCCGGTGAAGCCGCTAACGGCGTCATCCCGAACGCCAAAAACGCCCCCACCGACGTCGCCGCACCAACCACCCGGCGACGCCGCTGGAGCCCCCTACCGCGATTGCGTTCCGACACAAGAAGCCCCTCTCCAGCTGTGAAAGCGCCACGTTGGCACGCGTCGCCGCTAATCAAACCTTAAGTCATTGTGTAGTTAACAATACATTTGTCCAGGATGTCTAATCTTGGCTAAAAGTGCCTGGATTTCGCCCTTCGTGCTTGATGGTGAACCATCTGGGGGGGGAGGCGCGTACCCGTGGTCCAGCGCGACTTACTGGCCTGGCGGCGACTACGGCAGAGTGGGGCGGCGGGTGCCGGCCGGGCGTGCCCCGAAACCAAGAAAACCCCACACACGCGGTGGGGTTTTCCTGGTCGTGCCGCAGGCTACGGCGTCGTGCCGTCCTGCCCCGCGCTACCGGGGGTCGAACCGGTGCCACCGGTGGCGCCGGCGCCACCGTTGACCGCATCGTTCGGCGTACCGTCCGGGTTGACCGACCCGGGGCCGGTGGGCAGGTCCGGGGTGACGACGATGCCGCCGGCACCGCCCTCACCGCCGGTGCCGTTGGCCGCGTCGCCGACGCCGCCGTTGCCGCCGTTGCCGCCGTGGGCGTTGTCCACCGGACCCGACGCGCTGGGCGTGCCGTTACTGAAGTCCGGAACGGTGTTCTGCCCGGTTCCGTTGAACGGCCCGTCGTAGCCCCAGCGGATGTCGCTGCCGTTGCCGCCGTTGCCGCCGGCACCGCCGTCACCGCCGGTGCTGCCTGCGCCGACACCCTCACCGCCGTTACCACCGTGGCCGCCCTGGCCACCGTTGGAGCCGGCCGCGAAGTCGTCGCTGCCGCCGTTACCACCGGCACCACCGTTGCCGGCGACATAGCCGTCGCCGCCATTGCCACCGTTGCCGCCGGCACCGGTGACATTGTTCGGGACGCCCGCATCGGAGTTGCCGGCGTTGTCCATGTAGGCCAGGTCCTGGAAGTTCGGTCCGGCACCGCCGTTGCCACCCGCGCCGCCGTCGGCACCGTTGCCGGCGATTCCCGCGGCACCGTTGGTCGTGCCAGCACCGGCCGCACCGCCGCTACCGCCGTGGCCACCGTTGCCACCCTTGGCACCCACGCCGACGTTGTGCCCCTGGAGCGGCTTGTTGTCGTTGATGCCGGTGCCCTGTTGCCCGTGGGTGGTGTAGCCGCCGTGGCCGCCGTCGGCGCCGTTTCCACCGGCCGCGCCGTTGCCGCCGTCGGTGCCGACACCGGTGGTGCCGCCGCCGGCACCACCGTTGCCGCCGTTACCGCCGGCCCCACCGTTACCGCCGGGGGTGCCGTTACCCGCGGGGTCGTTCCAACCCTCGCTTCCGACGCCGTCGGTGCCACGTGCGCCGTTGCCGCCGATGGCGCCGTTGCCGGCGATGCCACCGTCGCTGTCGGTGCCCGCGGTGCCGTTGGCCGATGCACCGCCGGCACCACCGTTACCGGCGTTACCACCGTTGCCGCCGTTACCACCGTCGACACTCGGGGTGGTGGCGTTGGCGCCGGCGCCGCCGTCGGCGCCGTTACCTGCTGCGCCCGCGTTACCGGCGGTGTTGGCCGCCAGCTCACCGGAGTCACCGCCGTTACCGGCGTTACCACCGTTACCACCGGAGATGCCGTTGCCGTTGCCGCCGTTGTCGAAGCTGCCGGCCGAACCGGCCACACCGCTACCGCCGGCCCCGCCGTCGCCGCCGTTGCCCCACTTGCCGCCGTTACCACCGGCACCGCCATTACCACCACTGGTGCCGGCCGCCGCACCGGTGTCGGCGGCCGCGTTGTAACCGGCGCCACCGACGCCGCCGTTACCCGAGACGATCGGGGTGATGGTGCCATCGGCACCGGCCTGGCCATCGGCGCTGCCACCGTGGCCCTGACCACCCGCACCGCCAAGACCCGCGGTGTCACCGGGGTCACCACCGTTACCAGCGTCACCACCGTCGGGGTTGTCCGCCGTACCGGCCGCACCGTTGCCACCGTCACCACCGAGGCCCACATCGCCACCGGCACCACCGTTGCCGCCGACACCCCCGGCACCATCGGCGCCGCTGCCCTCGTGGTGCGCCGTACCGGCCGCACCACCGTTACCACCGACGCCACCGTTGCCGCCGTTGCCGAAGACCTCGCCGCCGGTACCGCCGACACCGCCGTTACCACCGGCAGCACCCTCGCTGCCGGCCGTACCGTCACCGTTGGCGTCGGTAACGCCCTGCAAACCCTGACCACCGATACCGCCGGCGCCACCGTTACCACCGTTACCGGTGTGCGGACCGGCGTTACCGCCGTTGCCACCCAGACCACCAGCGGTAGCCGCGTAGCCATCGGTGGCGTCCAAGCCCTGCCCACCGACACCGCCGTCACCACCGTTGCCGATGCCCATCAGACCCATGCCGCCACCGTTGCCACCGGTCCCGGCCAGCACCACGGTGCCGTCGCCGTCGACGAACGCGGCCCCGCCGTTACCACCGGTGCCGCCGTAACCCATGAAGCCACCACCGGCCCCACCGTCACCACCGGTACCCGCATAGATGATGCCTTCGATGGTGACGGTTGAGCCGACGGCCGCATCACCGCCGGCGCCACCGTTGCCGAAGAAGCCGGCCGCGCCGCCGTCGGAGCCGTCGATGCCGTCACCGCCGTCACCGAACCACAAGCCACCGTCTTGGGCCGCGATCAGGTCACCGTCGCCGTCGAGGTAGGCGTCCGCGCCGTTGCACAACACGCCGCAGGAGTCACCCATGGCGAACATCTGGTTCAGCGGGTCGAGCCACCAGTCATTGGCCGAGTTCTCGAGCATCGCCTGCATCGGGTCATAAATCGCCAGGTAGACCTGCTCATCGAAAGCCAGCCACGCCCCGGGCTCGCCCATGAACAACCCACCCCAGTCAGCGAACGTAAAGTCAGCCGCCCCGGGCACCTCAGCCACCGTGTCAATCCCAGCCGTGTCAAACCACGAGAACGGGTCCAACCAGTCAAAGTCAGCCTGCGCCGGAGCCGCCGCCAACGGCGTCATCCCGAACGCCAAAAACGCCCCCACCGACGTCGCCGCACCAACCACCCGGCGACGCCGCGATGGGATCCCCCGAACCTGACTGCTTTTCGACACGACGTCCCTCTCCGCTGCGATTGCCGCGCCCCCTTGCGGACGCTTCTAACGTGGCGCTAAGCCGGAGCGAAGCTAACAAGGGCCGGATGCATGTCCATTTAAATGGTCTTATAGACGCTTGTAGTAGCCACTCGTTTCGCCGGAAGGCTACCGAAGAAGGGTTGTGATCTGCCGTATGAACTGCATGAATAGCTAAAAGTGGGCTGCGTTACACCGACGCGTCGGTGGTGACAATCCTCATATATCGGCCGTGATTCGGGACATTATTCCATTGTTATAGACGAACGTCGAGTGAATAGCAGATGTCCGTCATCGACTTTGGCGCGCCTGAGCAGTGCTGAGTCCAGCAGATAGTTGTCGTGCAGTCGCCATGGACGGTGCGAGCCGGCCCGCGGCAGCTGACTCAACGCGCGCAGTACATAACCGGAGATCTGCGTCACCAGCGGACGGTCCTGCACGTGCGGGTCGGGTTCGCCCGGGATGACGGTGTCGAAACCCCGAGAGTCCATGTAGTTGAGCACCCGGCAGACCGACGCCGACACCAGGTCGGCCTTCAAGGTCCACGACGCGTTGCTGTACCCGACCGTGAAGGCCAGGTTGGGCACGCCGCTGAGCATCATGCCCTGGTAGGCAACGGTGTCACGCGGGCTGATCAGCTTGCCGGCGCGGCTGATCTCGGCACCGCCGAACAATCGTAGGTTCAGCCCGGTCGCGGTGACGATCAGCTCCGCCGGCAACTCCTCGCCGGAACTCAACCGAATCCCGGCCGGGGTGAACGTCTCGATCTCATCGGTGACCACATCGGCCCGGCCGGCACTGATCGCGGCGAAGAAGTCCCCGTCGGGAGCCAGGCACAACCGTTGATCCCACGGCTGATAGCTCGGGCCGAAGTGCTTGGCGACGTCGAAGCCCGCGGGCAGGCGGCGCCGGGCCATCGCCATCAACGTCTTGCGCATGAAGTTCGGGAAGCGCCGGCTCACCTGGTAGACGCCGACCTGTCCCACGATGTAGCCCCACCGATTGGCCATCGCGGCGAGCCGCCTCGGCAGCAGCCGGTTCGCCCAGCGCGCCACCGGATCGACCGAGCGCAGTAACCCGATATAGCCCGGGGATCGCTGGACCATGGTGACGTGGCCCGCCCCCGAGGCGACCAGCGCCGGCACCAGCGTCACCGCGGTGGCACCGGAGCCGATCACCGCGATCTTCTTCCCGGCATAGTCCAGGTCCGTCGGCCAGTGTTGCGGGTGGACGATTGGTCCGGCGAAGCTCTCGGCGCCCGGGAACTCCGGCGCGTAGGCCTCGTCGTAGTCGTAGTAGCCGCTACAGGCGATCAGAAAGCCGCAGCGGATCTCGACCGTCTCGCCGTCGCGCTCGACGGTGAGCCGCCACGCGGCCTCGGCGTCGCTCCAGTCGGCGGCGATCAGGCGGTGGCCATAGCGGATGCGTTCTGCGATGCCGCTCTCGGCGACGGTCTCCCGCAGGTAGTTCTTGATCGTTGCGCCATCGGCGATCGTGGTGTCGGCAGTCCACGGTTTGAACCGGAAGGCGAAGGTGAACATGTCCGAGTCGGAACGAATCCCCGGATACCGGAACAGATCCCAGGTGCCGCCCAGATCGTGACGGCGCTCCAGGACGGCATAGCTCTTTGACGGGCAGTGCCGCTGCAGATGCCACGCCGCGCTGATCCCGGAGATCCCCGCGCCGACGACCGCGACGTCGAGGTATTCGGACACGGGCGATTAGCGTAGTCAACGGACGACCGGCCGCAAGCTCTCGACATAGTGTCGATTTTGTCGACACCGTGTAGACTAGCGGTCGTGACTTCGCTTGGCTCCACGCGGTCCCGCAGCCGCCGTTCGACCCGGCCGTCCGGCGACGACCGGGAGCGGGCGATCCTGACCACGGCCGAACGACTCCTCGAGCAGCGGCCGCTGGCCGAGATCTCCGTGGACGACCTGGCCAAAGGCGCCGGGATCTCGCGGCCCACGTTCTACTTCTATTTCAAGTCCAAGGACGCCGTGCTGCTGTCGCTACTGGAGCCGCTGATCGCGGCCGCCGACGAGAACTTCGTCGGGGCGGTGCAGCGGCTGCCCAGTGACCCGCGACGGATCTGGCGCAGTGGCATCAAAGCGTTCTTCATCGCGTTCAGCTCGCATCGCGCGATCGCCCGGGCCGGCACCGAAGCGCTGGCCACCAGTCCTGAGTTCAAGGCGATGTGGAACGGCTTCATGCAGCGATGGATTCAACAGACCGCGGCGATGATCACCGCCGAGCGGGATCGCGGCGCGGCGCCGCGCACCATCCCCGCGCTGGACCTGGCGACGTCGCTGAATCAGATGAACGAGCGCACGATGATGGCCGCCCTGATCGCCGAAGAACCGTCGGTCGCCCATGATCGGGTGGTCGACACGCTGACACACATCTGGGTCAGCAGCATCTACGGCGCAGCGCTATAACGACTTTCCTACTCAGAACTCGCCGACACCGAAACCGGCCAGCAGCACCGCGAAACCGCCGATCTCACCGATGATGAGCAAGACCATGCCCACCTTCAGCAGCGGGCCGGCCTTCTCGAACTGGTTGGTGGTGTCACGCAAGGCGCCGTGCAGCATGTAGCTGGCGATCGCGGTGACGAAGAAGTACACCATCACCATCGACGCGGTCATGTTCACCCAGGTCGGCCAGCCGCTGAGCTCGACGAACACCGCGACCAGCAGCGTGGCGAAGGAGTACAGCAGCGCCGCCCGGTGGGCGATGTCGACGTAGATGTGAGCCTGGTGGTTCTCCGAGGTGATGATCTGTTGGTACTTCCAGACCCCCAGCAGCAGCGCCAGCAGGAAGATCAGGCCGGCCGCCAGCAGGGTCACCTTGGTGTCGATCCCCAGCGTGATGCCCACACCGGCGAGCCTATCGGGCACCGCGTTTCATCCGCTGACCAGACGCGAAAGCTCCCGAGTCGGGCCGTCGGTGGGCGCTTTCGTGTCTGGTCGAGCGTCTATCTGCCGGTGCCCTACGACCCGGCGGTGCTGGCACCCCTTGCCGAGGCGGTCCGCGATTCGGGCCTCTGGGGCCCGATCACGTCGGGCTAACGACCAGCAAACTTTCCGGGCCCAGTACACCCGGCTCAGCCGGAAAACCTACGTCGCGTAGCGCAGCAACTCGTCGGCGGTGATGAGACGCTCGTGCTTGGCCGGGAACTCCCGGCTCCTGCGCGGATAGCGCAGCAGTGACCAGGCCATTCGGCCCATCCGGTATCGATATATCGGGTTAATGTACACGGTGATAAACCCCCGCCCCGGCTCGGACCAGATTGGAATAACGCGGACCATGTTAACACGGCGGTTAACGCGATGCCCATTGCCGACCATTAGACACCGGGGCTACGGCAAACAAGACGCGACGCGCCGAATTGTGTTGCATTTGTTGTAATCGGGGCGCAAGTTGCTGAAGGGGTAGAAATCAGTGTGCCGGCGCCGGTCGCACGGCCCTACCGGATCGGCGCCATCGTCGGCGTGACCGGAACCGGCAAGGCGGTCTTGCCCATCAGATACCGGTCCGCGCCCGCGGCGGCGGCCCGGCCCTCGGCGATCGCCCAGACGATCAGCGACTGGCCGCGTCCCATGTCCCCGGCGACGTAGACCCCCGGCACGCCGGTCGCGAAGTCCGCGTCGCGGGCCACGGTTCCGCGAGCGGTGAACTCCACGCCCAGGTCGGTCAGCAACGCCGACCGTTCCGGGCCGACGAACCCCATCGCCAGCAGCACCAGGTCGGCCTCGAGCTCGAAGTCGGTGCCGTCCACCTTCTCGAAACCCCCGTTGCGCCGCCGCACCTCGTGGGCCCGCAGCCCGGTGACGTGCCCGTCTCGGCCGATGAACTCCTCGGTGTTGACCGAGAACACCCGGTCGCCGCCCTCCTCGTGCGCCGCCGAGGTCCGCATGATCAGCGGGTACATCGGCCACGGCGTGGACGGGTCCCGGGTCTCCGGCGGGCGCGGCATGATCTCGAACTGGTGCACGCAGGTGCCGCCCTGGCGGTGCACGGTGCCCAGGCAGTCGGCGCCGGTGTCGCCACCGCCGATGATGACCACCTTCTTGCCGTACGCGGTGATCGGCGGCTCGGACAGATCACCGGCCTGTACCCGGTTCGCCCACGGCAGATACTCCATCGCCTGGTGGATCCCGTCGAGTTCCCGGCCTGGGATCGGCAGATCGCGCCACGCGGTGGCCCCACCGGCCAGCACGACGGCGTCGAAGTCGCTGCGCAGCTGGTCGGCCGTGACATCCACGCCGACATTGACACCAGTGCGGAACGCCGTGCCCTCGGCCTCCATCTGGGCCAGCCGCCGGTCGATGAAGCGCTTCTCCATCTTGAATTCCGGTATGCCGTAACGCAGCAGCCCGCCGATGCGGTCATCACGCTCGAATACCGTCACCGCGTGCCCGGCCCGGGTGAGCTGCTGGGCGGCGGCCAGCCCGGCCGGCCCGGAGCCCACCACCGCGACCGATTTGCCGGTCATCTTCGACGGCCGGATCGGTTCCGCCCAGCCCTCTTTGAAGCCGCGCTCCACGATCTCGTATTCGACCTGCTTGATCGTCACGGGCGGCTGGTTGATACCCAGCACGCAGGCCGGCTCACACGGCGCGGGACAGAGCCGCCCGGTGAAGTCGGGGAAGTTGTTGGTGGCGTGCAGCCGGTCGAACGCCTCGCGCCAGCGCCCGGTGCGGACCAGGTCGTTCCATTCCGGGATCAGGTTGCCCAGCGGACATCCGGTGTGACAGAACGGAACCCCGCAGTCCATGCAGCGGCCCGCCTGTTCGCGCAGCGTGTCCTCGGCGAACTCCTGATACACCTCGTTCCAGTCGCCCACCCGCTCGGAGACCGGCCGGCGCAACGGCAGGATGCGCTGGGTGTGGGTGAGAAATCCCTTCGGGTCAGCCATGTGCTGCCGCCATGATCGCCTCATTCGGATCGGTGCCGCTCGCCTTCGCCTCGGCCACCGCTGCGAGCACCCTTCGGTAATCGCGCGGCATCACCTTGACGAAGTGGCGACGGTGGTTCGGCCAGTCGGCCAGGATGGCCCGCGCGGGCGCGGAGTCGGTTGCCTCGGCGTGGGCGGCCAGGATCCCGCGCAACCAGCTGACGTCGTCGGCGTCGAAGTCATCGAAAGCGTCCAGTTCCACCATCTCGGTGTTGAGCCTGCCCGGCAGTTGTGCATCCGGGTCGTAGACGTAGGCGACGCCGCCGGACATCCCGGCGGCGAAGTTGCGTCCGGTGCTGCCCAGCACCACCACCTTCCCGCCGGTCATGTATTCGCAGCCGTGGTCGCCGACACCCTCGACAACGGCATGTGCCCCGGAGTTGCGGACCGCGAACCGTTCACCGACCACTCCCCGCAGGAACACCTCACCGCTGGTGGCGCCGAACAGGATCACGTTGCCGCCGATGATGTTGTCCTCCGCGACGTACCCGTCGGGCGCGTCGGTCGGCGGCCGGACCACGATCCGGCCACCGGAGAGGCCCTTGCCGACATAGTCGTTGGCGTCGCCGAAGACCCGCAGCGTGATCCCGGGCGGCAGGAAGGCACCGAAGCTGTTGCCGGCAGATCCGGTGAAGGTGATGTCGATGGTGTCCGCGGGCAGGCCTTTGGCGCCATAGGCTTTGGTGACCTGGTTCCCGAGCATGGTGCCGACGGTCCGGTTGACGTTGGAGATCTTGCTGGTGAACCGGACCGGGGTGCCGGAATCGAGTGCCTCGCGGCTCATCACGATCAACTGCTGATCCAGCGCCTTCTCCAGCCCGTGATCCTGGCCGGAGCTGCAGTACAGGTCCTGGTTCATGAAGGCCGACTCCGGCTCGTGCAGCACCGGTGTGAGGTCGAGCTTGTGGGCCTTCCAGTGCGCCCGCGCCAACGTGGTGTCCAGGGCGTTCACCTGACCGACCGCTTCATTGATAGTGCGGAACCCCAGCGCCGCAAGGTATTCGCGGACCTCTTCGGCGATGAACCAGAAGAAGTTCTCGACGAACTCCGGCCGCCCGTTGAAGCGGCTGCGCAGCTCCGGGTTTTGAGTGGCCACCCCGACCGGGCAGGTGTCCAGGTGGCAGACCCGCATCATGATGCAGCCCGAGACCACCAGTGGCGCGGTGGCGAAACCGAACTCCTCGGCGCCCAGCAGCGCGGCGATGACCACGTCGCGGCCGGTCTTGAGCTGTCCGTCCACCTGCACCACGATCCGGTCCCGAAGACCGTTGAGCAGCAACGTCTGCTGAGTCTCGGCCAGGCCCAACTCCCACGGCGCCCCCGCGTGCTTGAGCGAGGTGAGCGGCGCCGCACCGGTGCCGCCGTCGTGGCCGGAGATCAGCACCACGTCAGCGTGCGCCTTGGACACTCCGGCCGCCACCGTCCCGACGCCGTTCTCCGCGACCAGTTTGACGTGGATACGGGCCTCCGGGTTGGCGTTCTTCAGATCGTGGATCAGCTGCTTGAGGTCTTCAATGGAGTAGATGTCGTGGTGCGGTGGTGGCGAGATCAGCCCGACGCCGGGGGTGGCGTGGCGGACCTCTGCAATCCACGGATACACCTTGTTGCCCGGAAGCTGGCCGCCCTCACCGGGTTTGGCTCCCTGGGCAATCTTGATCTGCAGGTCTGAGCAGTTGACCAGGTAGTCGCTGGTGACCCCGAACCGGGCGGAGGCGACCTGTTTGATCGCGCTGCGCCGCCAGTCGCCATTCTCGTCGGGCAGGTAGCGATCGGCGTGTTCGCCGCCTTCGCCGCAGTTCGACCGGCCGCCGATCCGGTTCATCGCGATCGCCAGGGTTTCGTGGGCTTCGGCGGAGATCGAGCCGTAACTCATCGCGCCGGTCGCGAACCGCTTGACGATCTCGGTGGCCGGTTCCACCTCCTCGATCGGAACCGGTGGCCGATCCCCGGTTTTGAACTTCAACAGGCCCCGCAGGGTGGCCAGCCGCTCACTCTGATCGTCGACCAGCGCGGTGTACTCCTTGAATACCTCGTACTGGCCGGTGCGGGTGGAGTGCTGCAGCTTGAACACCGTTTCGGGGTTGAACAGGTGGTACTCCCCCTCGCGGCGCCACTGGTACTCCCCACCGACCGGCAACTCGCGATGGGCGCGCTCCTCGGGACGGTCCAGGTAGGCCAGCGCGTGGCGGCTGGCCACGTCGGCGGCGACGTCGTCGAGCGTGATGCCGCCGATCGGGCAGTACAGACCGGCGAAGTACTCGTCGAGGACGTCTTGGGAGATGCCGACAGGCTGGAACAGTTGTGCGCCGGTGTAGGACGCCCGCGTGGAGATACCCATCTTGGACATCACCTTCAGCACACCCTTGCCGGCCGCCTTGGCGTAGTTGGCCAATGCCTTGCCCCGCTCGATACCGTCGATCAGTCCCCGGTCGAGCATGTCCTCGACGGACTCGAAGGCCAGGTAGGGGTTGACGGCGGCGGCGCCGAAGCCGATCAGCGCCGCGATGTGGTGCACCTCGCGGGCATCGCCGGACTCCACCACCAGGCCCACCTTGGTGCGGGTGCGTTCGGCGACCAGATGGTGGTGCACCGCGGCGGTGGCCAGCAACGACGGGATGGGCGCCAGCGTCTCGTCGGACTCCCGGTCGGAGATCACCAGGAAGCTGGCGCCGTCCTCGATCGCCGCCGACGCCCGGGCGCATACCTGCTGCAGCGCTGCGCGCAGCCCGGCCCCGCCCTCGGCCACCGGGTACAGGCAACTGATCACCGCCGCCGACAGGCCGTGCGGGCCGCGGCTCCCGATCCGCTGATCCGGATCCAGTTTCAGCAGCTTCGCCAGGTCCTGGTTGCTCAGAATCGGCTGGGGCAGCACGATCTGGCGCCAGGTGGGCGCTTCGGCGTTGAGCAGATCACCCTCCGGTCCGAGGGCACCCTGCAGGCTGGTGATCACCTCTTCGCGGATGGCGTCCAACGGCGGATTGGTGACCTGGGCGAACAACTGCTGGAAGTAGTCGTAGAGCAACCGGGGCCGCGCCGAGAGCACCGCCACCGGGGTATCGGTGCCCATCGACCCGATCGGCTCGGCGCCGGAGCGGGCCATCGGGGCGATCAGCAGGTTGAGTTCTTCGTAGGTGTATCCGAATACCAGCTGGCGCAACAGCACCCGTTGGTGCTCCATGCGCGGTGCGTCACCGGGCGGCAGTTCGTCGATGCCGATCAGCGCCTCGTCGATCCACTGCTGGTACGGGCGCTCGGCCGCCAACGTCGACTTGATCTCGTGGTCGGAGATGATCCGTCCGGCGGCGGTGTCCACCAAGAACATCCGGCCGGGCTGCAGCCGTTGCCGGTGCACCACGGTGGCGGGATCCAGGTCGAGCACCCCGGCCTCGGATGCCATCACCACCAGCCCGTCGTCGGTGACCCAGATCCTCGACGGCCGCAGCCCGTTGCGGTCGAGCACCGCACCCACCAGGGTGCCGTCGGTGAAGGTCATCGAGGCCGGGCCGTCCCAGGGCTCCATGAGCGAATCGTGGTACTCATAGAAAGCGCGAGTAGGCCCGTCCATGCTTTCGTGCCGCTCCCAGGCCTCCGGGATCATCATCAGCACCGCGTGCGGCAGGCTGCGGCCCCCCAGGTGCAGCAGTTCGAGCACCTCGTCGAACCGGGCGGTGTCGGAGGCGCCCGGAGTGCAGATCGGAAACAGCTTGGTGGCGCTGTTCTGGGCTCCACCAGCGCCTTCGGGTCCCCCGGCGCCGAAGACATCGGTCCGGATCAGCGCCTCCCGGGCGCGCATCCAGTTCTCGTTGCCGGTGACGGTGTTGATCTCGCCGTTGTGCGCGATGCGCCGGAACGGGTGCGCCAACGGCCACGACGGAAACGTGTTGGTGGAGAACCGGGAATGCACGATGCCCAGCGCACTGTGCAGCCGCTCATCGGCCAGGTCCGGATAGAAGGCCTTGAGCTGCGGCGTGGTCAACATGCCCTTGTAAACCATCGTCCGGCCGGAAAGGCTGGGAAAATAGACGGTTTCGCGCCCGGGACCGTCCTGGCCTGGGCCCTTGTTGCCCAACTCGTGCTCGGCGCGTTTGCGCACCGCGTAGGCGCGGCGCTCCAGGGCCATGCCGGAGGCCCCGGCGATGAACAACTGGCGGAAGGTGGGCATCGCGTCGCGGGCCAGCGCGCCCAGCGACGAGTCGTCGATCGGCACGTCACGCCAGCCGAGTACCTGCAGCCCTTCGGATTCGACGATCTTCTCCAGGCCGGCGCAGGCGGTCGCCGCGTCCCTGGCCGACTGCGGCAGGAAAGCGATGCCGGTGGCGTAGTCGCCTTCGGCCGGCAGGTCGAAATCGGTGACCGCGCGCAGGAACCGGTCCGGTACCTGGATCAGGATGCCGGCGCCGTCACCGCTGTGGGGTTCGGCGCCGGCGGCGCCGCGGTGCTCGAGGTTGAGCAGGGCGGTGATCGACTTGTCGACGATGTCGCGACTACGTCGGCCGTGAATGTCGACGACCATGGCCACGCCGCACGCGTCGTGTTCGAACGCGGGGTTGTAGAGCCCGGCCCGGGAGGGTGTCATCACCACCTGATCCTTCGCACTTTCCGGCGTCGACTCGTCTGGCATCGACGAGCGATCGAGAGGATTGGTCCGTGCGACATTGAACGGCGGTCCGCCTGAAATTCTTCACAGGCAACGTCACGATATACCCCGACCAACGCCGTGTGCCACCTGCTGGACAAATGATCGGCGGGCAGAGTTGTGTTACCTGGACGCAATATCCGGATGATGTCCAGGAAATGTGAGCTGCCTATCGTCTGGCTGTCCTCGCGCAAAGGAGATCCGGTATGGACGGCGATATTTTCAAGCTGCTCGCCGATGAGTCAGTGGAGTACGTCGACGTTCGGTTCTGCGATTTACCGGGCGTGATGCAACATTTCTCCATCCCGGCATCGGCGTTGGATGTGAGCGTCTTCGAGGACGGGTTGGCCTTCGACGGTTCCTCGATCCGGGGCTTCCAGTCCATCCATGAGTCCGACATGCTGCTGCTGCCCGACCTGGACACCGCATGGATCGATCCGTTCCGGGCGGCCAAGACGCTGAACCTGAACTTCTTCGTCCACGATCCCTTCACCCGCGAGCCCTACTCCCGCGACCCGCGCAACGTCGCCCGCAAAGCGGAGAACTACCTGACCAGCACCGGCATCGCCGACACCGCCTACTTCGGCGCCGAAGCCGAGTTCTACATCTTCGATTCGGTGAGCTTCGACTCGCAGATGAACGGCTCGTTCTACCAGGTGGATTCGGTTGCAGGGTGGTGGAACACCGGCAGGACCACCGAACCGGACGGCAGCCCCAATCTCGGCTACAAGGTCCGGCCCAAGGGCGGCTACTTCCCGGTGGCGCCCAATGACCAGTTCGTCGACCTGCGCGACGCGATGGCCACCAACCTGACCAACGCCGGTTTCGCGGTGGAGCGCGGTCACCATGAGGTCGGCACCGGCGGCCAGACCGAGATCAACTACCGGTTCAACACGCTGCTGCACGCCGCCGACGACCTGATGCTGTTCAAATACATCATCAAGAACACCGCTTGGGCGCACGGCAAGACCGTCACCTTCATGCCCAAACCGCTGTTCGGTGACAACGGCTCGGGCATGCACGTGCACCAGTCGGTCTGGCAGGACGGCGAACCGCTGTTCTACGACGAAGCCGGCTACGCCGGACTGTCGGACACCGCCCGGCATTACATCGGCGGCATCCTGCACCACTCCCCGTCACTGCTGGCGTTCACCAACCCGACCATCAACTCCTACAAGCGCCTGGTGCCGCACTACGAGGCGCCGATCAACCTGGTCTACAGTCAGCGCAACCGTTCGGCCTGTGTGCGCATCCCGATCACCGGCACCAACCCCAAGGCCAAGCGGCTGGAGTTCCGCTGCCCGGACTCCTCGGGTAACCCGTACCTGGCGTTCGCGGCGATGCTGATGGCCGGCATCGACGGCGTCAAGAACAAGATCGAGCCGCCCGACCCGGTCGACAAGGACCTCTACGAGCTGCCGCCCGACGAGGCGGCCGCCATCCCGCAGGCACCCACCCAGTTGTCCCACGTGATCGACAATCTGGAAGCCGACCACGAATACCTCACCGAAGGCGGGGTTTTCACTCCCGACCTCATCAACACCTGGATCAGCTACAAGCGGGAGCACGAGATCAACCCGATCAACCTGCGCCCGCACCCCTACGAGTTCGCGCTGTACTACGACTGCTGACCGGGGCTGACGCGGTATCGACGCCGCCGCGATTAAGCTGCAGGGTTGTCGGGCCACCCGGCCGTGCCGCTTCCGTATGCCCCGAGGAGCCTATGAACGCCCAGGACGACTTCCTGCGGGGCCGGGTGCCGCCGTCACAACAGCATCCGCAACAGCAGTCACAACAACAACGGCCCTGGCAACCGCCGCCGCAACCGCAACCACTGCAGCACGCGCCCTATCCGGCGCCGGCCCCGATGCCACCGGTCCGGCCCCGCCCGACCCGCGGCTGGCGGCGTGTCGTGCTGTCGGCGACGTTCGGGCTGGTCAACCTGGGTCCCTCACCGGCCGAGCGTGAGGAGACCGCCTACGAGGCGGCCATCCGATCGATGCCGAACGGCAGCTACAAGGTGGGCGTGTTGGGCAAGGGCGGTGTCGGCAAGACCACGGTGGCGGCCAGCGTGGGTTCGGTGTTCGCCGCACTGCGCCGGGCCGACCACGTAGTGGCCGTCGACGCCGATACCGCCTTCGGCCGGCTCGGCAGCCGTATCGACCCGCGCGCCACCAGTTCCTACTGGGATCTGGCAGCCGATGCGGGCATGCAGTCGTTCGCCGACATCAGCAGCCGCGTGGGCGCCAACGCCGCGGGGCTCTACGTGCTGATCGGCGAGCCGGCCGCGGGTCGGCGCCGGATCCTCGACGCCGCGTTGTACCGGGAGGCGGCGCTGCGCCTGGACCGGCACTTCACCATCTCGATCATCGACTGCGGTTCGACGATGGACTCACCGGTGACCCAGGAGGCATTGCGCGACCTCGACGCGCTGATCGTGGTGTCCTCGCCCTGGGCGGACGGCGCCGGCGCGGCCGCCAAGACCATGGAGTGGCTCGCAGACCGCGGCCAGGGCGGTCTGCTGCAGCGCACCGTCGTGGTGCTCAACGACTCCGACGGCCACGCCGACCAGCGCACCCGCTCCGCGCTCACCGCGCAGTTCCTGCGGCACGGCCAAGCGGTGGTCGAGGTACCGTTCGACCCGCACCTGCGGCCCGGCGGGGTGATCGACATCATGCAGGAGATGGCACCGGCCACCCGCCGGCGCTTCCTGCAGATCGCGGCGATCATCGCGCATTACTTCTCGTCGCGCCCCGGCGGCCGGGACGCCAAGACCAGGCCGAATCAGAGCAGGTAGCGCACGACGCTCTCGGCGACGCAGGCCGGCTTGGCGCTTCCGTCGATGGACACCGTGGTCGAGTAGGTCACCTGCTGGGCGCCGCCGCCGACATCGGTGACCTCGACCACGGAGGTCTCCGCCCGGATTTTGGAGCCCACCGGAACGGGCGCCGGGAAGCGCACCTTGTTCAGCCCGTAGTTGATCGCCAGCTTCACTCCCTCGAGGCGGCTGATCTGCGCCATCAGTTTCGGCAGCATGGCCAGCGTCAGGTAGCCGTGAGCGATCGTGGTCCCGAACGGCCCGTCGGCGGCCCGCTCCGGGTCGACATGGATCCACTGGTGATCACCGGTGGCGTCGGCGAACAGATTGACCGCTTCCTGGGTGATGGTCACCCATTCGCTTTGGCCGATCGGCTCGCCCTGGCAGGCGGCGAGTTCCTCGATCGATTCGAAAGTGCGCATACGCTCCCGCTTCCCCTATCTGATTCGTTGCATCTAATCCGTTGCCACCGTGCCATTTCGGCGCAGCAGCTCGATATCGTCGATTGTCATCCCCAGTTCGGTCAACAACTGTTCGGTGTCGGCGCCCAAGGCCGGTGCCGCGACGGCAGGCGGGTGTACACCGTCGAGGGACGCCGGCAGCCCGGCCGCCAGATAGTCGCCGATCCGGGGCTGGTGCAGCGACCGGAACATCGCGTTATCGCCCAGCCGCTCGTCTGCGGCCACGTCGGCGAAGCTGCGGTAGCGGTCCCACAGCAGCGAAGTGCCGGCAAGGGCCGCCTCGATCTGCGCTCCCGTCCGCTCAGCGAACCAGCCGTTGAACAGTCCGGTGAGAACATCGCGGTGACGGTAGCGCTGCCCTTCGTCGCCGAAGTCAATATCGCGCGCATCAGCCAGTGCAGCAATGACTTTCGTCGTTCCGGTCAACTCTGTCAGGTCGCGGAAGTGCCGGTTGGTCAGCGTGACGATCATGAACGACACGCCGTCACTGCCGGTGAAGGTCTGACCGTAGCTGCCGTAGAGCGCGTTGCCGATGCGGTCCCGCCGCGCGCCGTTGACCATCGCCTCGGTGAGGAAGCCGAGCGCGCTGGCGGTTCCCAGCGCGACGTCCTCCAACGCCAGCCGGATCCGGCAGGGCTCACCCGTGCGGTCCCGGCGATGCAGCGCGGCGACCACCGCCAATGCGCCGTGCAGCCCACACGCGATGTCCCAGGCCGGCAGCACGTGGTTGATCGGTGCGCCGTAGTCCGCGGGCCCGGTCACCAGCGGAAAGCCGGTGGCCGCGTTGACCGTGTAGTCCACGGCGGTGGAGCCGTCGGCGCGGCCGAGCACCTCGAGATGGATCAGGTCGGCACGCTCGGCGACCAGTGTGTCGAAGGAAAGCCATTGCCGGCCGGCCATATTCGTCAGCACCACACCGCTTTCGGCGATCAGGCGCTGCACCAGTCGCTGCCCTTCCGGTGCCCGCAGATCGGCGGTCATCGAACGCTTGCCCTTGTTCAGCCCGGTCCAGTAGATCGACGTGCCGTCTTCGGTGACCGGCCAGCGACGGTAGTCGGCCGCCCCGCCGACCGGGTCGATCCGCACCACGTCAGCGCCGAGTTGGGCCAGCGTCATCCCGGCGAGCGGCACCGCCACGAAGCTGGCGATCTCGATGACCCGCACCCCGGCCAGCGGTCGCGGCGCCTCCTCGGCAGTCGGGACCATTCCTGCTCCTTGCGTCGATGATTACGTCGACTATATGCCTACCCCGGCCGCGACCCCGGCCGCGAGCGAGTCCGCGCCGAATCTCAATCGTTGCCGAACCGCGATATGAAATCCCGTGGCGGCGAACAGGACACGACGGCGCATCGTGTTTGACTTCGTGCAGGAGGACAAAGCCACAAGCCTTCCGCAGCTTGCGGAACGACCATTGGGATGGGAATCAGCTTATGAAGAGCGTTGAGAAGTTGCGTCACGCGGCGGGCCGGGTGTCACGCCGGCTGTCGGTCGCGGCGGTGGGGGCCGCACTGCTGGGCGGACTCGTCGGGGTCGTCGGCGGTTCGGGCGACGCGTCCGCGTTCTCCCGGCCGGGCCTGCCGGTGGAGTACCTGCAGGTGCCGTCGGCGTCGATGGGCCGTGACATCAAGGTGCAGTTCCAGCCGGGTGGCGCCCACGCGGTGTACCTGCTGGACGGGCTGCGAGCCCAGGACGACTACAACGGCTGGGACATCAACACCCCGGCGTTCGAGGAGTACTACGGCTCGGGCCTGTCGGTGATCATGCCGGTCGGCGGGCAGTCCAGCTTCTACTCCGACTGGTATCAACCGTCGCAGGGCAACGGGCAGAACTACACCTACAAGTGGGAGACCTTCCTGACCCGGGAGATGCCCGCCTGGATGCAGGCCAACAAGAGCGTGTCGCCCAACGGCAACGCGGTGGTGGGACTGTCGATGGCGGGCGGTTCGGCGCTGATCCTGGCGGCGTACTACCCGCAGCAATTCCCCTACGCCGCTGCCCTTTCGGGCTTCCTCAACCCGTCTGAGGGCTGGTGGCCCACGTTGATCGGGTTGGCGATGAACGACGCCGGCGGTTACAACGCCAACAGCATGTGGGGTCCCTCGTCCGACCCGGCCTGGCGGCGGAACGACGCGATGGTGCAGATCCCGCGGCTGGTGGCCAACCGCACCCGCATCTGGGTCTACTGCGGCAACGGCACGCCGAGCGACCTGGGCGGCAACAACCTGCCCGCCAAGTTCCTGGAGAGCCTGACGCTGCGCACCAACCAGACGTTCCAGCAGAACTATCTGGCCGCCGGCGGCAACAACGGGGTGTTCAACTTCCCGGCCAACGGCACGCACGACTGGCCGTACTGGAACGAGCAGCTGGTCGCGATGAAGCCCGACATCCAGCGGGTGCTGGGAGTGGGAATCGACCCGACCTGATCGACCCATCCGGGTACGCGAGACCGACGTTTTGCAGGGGAACCGCGAGAGCGGCCCTGCCAAACGTCGGTTTCGTGCGACGGTCCCAGCTTCGCCTCTCCTCCGTCGAGCCTCGCTGAACCGTCGGTTTCGTGCGGCATTGGCGCGGGCCGGCCGTCACCGCCACACGTCGCGGCGGTCGACGTAGCGGTGGGTGTACCACATGGCCAGCACGCAGACCGCCGTGGCGATGCCCAGCATCCAGGTGCCGCCGGCCGCCAGGCTGATGCAGCCACCGACGGCCGCGCCGGAGGTGTAGCCGGCGAGCAGCATGAAGTGGCCCAGCCAGTCCGCGATGCTGCCGCCGTTGAAATGGCGCTCGATGCCCTGGCCCAGTTTGACCACCGTGCCGGTGACATAGCTCAACGGGATCGAGACCTCGCCGTCGCGGACGAAGGTGGTGTTGAGCGCGCCGACCCCGTACGCGACCAACAGGATCGGCAGCAGCGGCAGCGGCAGCGACGGCCCGCCCGCCACCGTCCAGTCGAGCAGGGTCGCGGCCAGCAGGGCGACGGCGGTCAGCAGCAGCGCGCCGTGCGGCTGGCTGGGCCAGACCCGGCGCCGGAAGACCGACGCGGTCAGCACGCCGCCCAGAAAGGAGAACAGCAGGGCCGCCGCGGAGATCGACAGCCACTCGTTGCCGTCGAATACCCCCAGCACCGCACGCCCGGCGTTGCCGGTCATGAAGGTGACGAAGTAGCCCTCCGAATGGGTGTAGGCCGTGGCGGCCAGCACCCCGGCCAGGCCTGCGAGCACCCAGGACAGCTTGGTTTCACTGTCGTAGTGCCGGCGTATCACGCGAGCCTGGAACTGATGGGTTCTACCTCAGCCGACCGGGCCCGGCACCAGGGTGATGGTGGCGCTGTGTTCGCTGCCCATCGGGGTGCGCCAGCTCAATGTGATGGTGTCGCCCGGATGGCGCTGGTCGAGTACGTCGGTCAGGTCGGTGGCCGAGTTGACCGGCCGGCCGTTGACCGAGGTGATGATGTCGTCCCTGGCGATACCGCTCTCGGCAGCCGGGGTGCCCTCGAGCACCTGGGCGACCCGCGCCCCACCGTTGTTGTCCACCACGCCGACACCCATGAACGCGGTCTCACCGATGTGGACGGTGGGTGACGAGATGCCGGAGCGAATCTGTCCGGCGATGGCCATCGCCTGGTTGATCGGGATCGCGTAGCCTTCGCCGCCGGGCTGGGCGAACTTGTAGTTGTCCGACGCCGCGGTGTTCATCCCGATCACCTGGCCGGCCGCGTTCACCATTGGGCCGCCGGAATCCCCGGGGCGGATCGCGGTGTCGGCCTTGATCATGTTCGTCAGCGTCTCGGTGCTGCCGGTGAGTTCGTCGGCGGCCGAGACGGTCTGGTTCAAGCCGATGACCTTGCCGGGCACCGCGCTCGGCGTACCACCCTGGCCGCCGGCGTTGCCCATCGCGACCACCGGGTCGCCGATCGCGACCTTGGACGAGTCGCCGATGTTGGCCGACGGCAGGCCGGAGGCGCCGCGCAGCTGCAGCACCGCCACGTCATGGCTGCGGTCGAAGCCGAGCACGTCGACGTCGTAGCTCTGCCCGTTGCCGACCGAAACCACGGTGAGGCTGGTGGCCCCGGCGATGACGTGGTTGTTGGTGAGCACGATGCCGCTGGGATCCAGCACGATCCCGGTTCCGGCACCGACCGCGCTCTGATACCCCATCTGCGCATCGATGTTGACCACCGCGGGACCGACCTGCGCGACCATCGCCGACGGGTCGAGCGGGGGTGCGGGCAGCGTCGGTGCCGCCTGGACCGGCACTGCACCAAGGCCCAGACCGGCTGTGCTGATCACAGCCGCTGTGACGCTGAGCAGCCACCACCTGCGAGGGCGATGCGGTCCGCTCATCGGCGTTACCTCCTGCGGTCGGTCACGATTCGAGTGCCGAAATCCGGCACATCCCAGCAGCTCTTACGACGTGGATCCGTGAGAGAAACACCGCAAGCTTACCGGAACCGTCGGTACGGACCACAAAAGGTGGCCGCCAGCTGGCCAAACACCGAGCTGCCGGAGGGGTTGTGCTCAGCCTCCGTTGCAGGAAGGCTGAGCATTCAGGAGGACGCCATGGCAGACAAGACCGGGACCTCAAGGGGCGCTGCTGCCGCCCCCACCGCGGCCAGTCCGGCCGCCATCCGCAACGTCGTGCTGGTCGGTCCGCCGGGCTCCGGCAAGACCACCCTGGTCGAGGCGATGCTGGTCGCGGCCGGGGTGTTGCCGCGAGCCGGTTCCGTCGGCGACGGCAGCACGGTCTGCGACTACGACGACGCCGAGATCCGCCAGCAGCGTTCGGTCGGGGTTGCGTGCGCATCGCTGTCGCACGACGGGGTCAAGGTCAACCTGATCGACACTCCCGGTTACGCCGATTTCCTCGGGGAACTACGGGCGGGGTTGCGGGCCGCCGACGCTGCGCTGTTCGTCGTGGCGGCCAACGAGGACATCGATGACGCCGCCAACGTGCTGTGGCAGGAATGCCACCAGCTCGCCATGCCGCGGGCGGTGGTGGTGACCAAGCTGGACCATGCCCGGGCGGACTACCCGGGCACCGTGGCGGCCGCCCGGACGGCCTTCGGTGAGCAGGTGCTGCCGCTGTACCTGCCGGCTCCCACCGCTCCCGGCGCCGGCCTGACCGGGCTGCTGGCGGCGGAGCAGTGCGAGGCGCCCGACACCGAGCGGCAGCGCGGCGAGCTGATCGAGGCGATCATCGAGGAGTCCGAGGACGAGTCGCTGCTGGACCGCTACCTGGGCGGGGAGCCAACCGACGGGGCGGTGCTCACCAAAGACCTGAAGCGGGCCTTGGAGCAGGTGCTGGCGCGCGGTTCGTTGTTCCCGGTCATCCCGGTCTGCAGCAACACCGGCGTCGGCGTTGCCGAACTGCTCGAGGTCATCACCGCTGAATTCCCCGGGCCGCCCGAGCATCTGCTCCCGGAGGTGTTCACCCCCGAAGGTGCGGCGCGCCCCGGGCTGAGCTGTGACCCGGCCGGGCCACTGCTGGCCGAGGTGGTCCGCACGACGTCGGATCCCTACGTCGGGCGGGTCAGCCTGGTGCGGGTGTTCTCCGGAACCATCAAGCCCGACAGCGGGATCCATGTCAGCGGACACTGCACCGGGTTCTTCGGCGACGGCAGCGGCCATGCCGACCATGACGAGGACGACCGGATCGGGGCGCTGGCGTTTCCACTCGGCAGACAACAGCGGCCGGCCACCGCGGTGATGGCCGGCGACATCTGCACGGTGGGGCGGCTCAGCCACGCCGAGACCGGGGACACGCTGTCGGACAAGGCCGAACCGTTGGTCTGCAAACCCTGGTCGATGCCCGACCCACTGCTGCCGGTCGCAGTCGTCCCGCACGCCAAGACCGACGAGGACAAGCTGGCGGTCGGGCTGGCGCGGCTGGCGGCCGAGGACCCGGGGCTGCGGATCGAGCGGAACCCGGAAACCCATCAGACCGTGCTGTGGTGCCTGGGCGAGGCGCACTCGGGCATCGTGCTCGACGCCCTGACCCACTGGGTGTCGGTGGACACCGTCGCGCTGCGGATCGCGCTACGGGAGACGTTCGTCAGCAGGGCCAACGGGCACGGCCGCCATGTCAAGCAGTCCGGCGGGCACGGCCAGTACGCGGTCTGCGACATCGAAGTCGAGCCGCTGGCCCAAGGTTCCGGTTTCGAGTTCGTCGACCGGGTGGTGGGCGGGGCGGTGCCCCGCCAGTTCATCCCCAGCGTGGAGAAGGGCGTCCGCGCGCAGCTGGAGCGGGGGCTCACCGGTGGAGCCGGAGCCGGCTACCCGGTGGTCGACATCCGGGTGACCCTGCTCGACGGCAAAGCGCACAGCGTCGACTCGTCCGACTTCGCGTTCCAGATGGCGGGCGCGGCCGCACTGCGCGACGCCGCGGCCGCGGGCCGGGTGCGGTTGCTCGAGCCGATCGACGACGTCACCGTGCTGGTTCCCGACGAACTGGTCGGTGCGGTGATGGGCGATCTGTCGGCTCGCCGCGCCCGGGTGGTCGGCACCGATAAAGTCGGTGCCGACCGCACGCTGGTGAAAGCCGAAGTACCGCAGACCGAGCTGATCCGGTACGTGGTCGATCTGCGTTCGCTGACGCACGGCACCGGTTCGTTCACCCGCCGCTTCGCCCGATATGAGCCGCTGCCGGAGTCCTCGGCGTCGGTGGCCGCGCACGCCGGCAGCAGCGCGTAACCCGCACCGACACCGAAAGGACTCCCTATGACCACGATCGCCGGGCTGCCCGCGCACATCCTGCTGCTGCATTTCGTGGTGGCACTGGTTCCGCTGACCGCGGTCCTGCTCATCCTGTGCGCACTGTGGCCGGCGGCGCGCCGGCGGCTGGTCTGGCTGGTGGCGGTGCTGGCCGCCCTCACGCTGCTGGTCACCCCGGCGACGGTCACCGCCGGCGAGTGGCTGGCCGACACCGGCAAGATCGGCGAATCGCCCGACCTCGACCGCCACATGACCGCCGGCGGGTACGGCCTCTACATGGCGCTCGGCCTGGCCCTCGCGGCGGCCCTGCTGGCCGGCCTGCACGTGGCGCTGTCACGTGGCGGCACGGTGACGCCGGTGGTGCGGTTGACGATCGTCGCCGTGGTGATCGCGCTGGCCGGCGGGTCGATGTTCGCGATCCACACCATCGGCGAATCCGGGAGCAAGGCGGCCTGGGGCAGCCTTTTGGCGCCGGCGGAAGACGGCTAAATCTGCACTGCACCCGCTGCGCTTGGCACAATGGAGGCCATGTACAGGGTGAGGCGGGGAATTTTGGCGATGGCGGGGTCGGTGGCCCTGGTGATGGGGGCGTCCACCGGCATCGGTCAGGCGGCGCAGGCGGTGCAGCCGACGCCGGGGTTCGCCGTCGCGGCGATCGAACCGGCGGCCGGTTCGGTAGTAGGGGTGGCCTACCCGGTGATCGTGACGTTCACCGGGCCGGTGAGCGACCGGGTGGGCGCCGAGCGCGGCATCCACATCGCGGTGACCGGAAAGACGGCATCGGGCATGCCTTCCGGGCATTTCGAATGGGTCAGCGACGATGTCGTGCACTGGGTTCCGGACGGGTACTGGTCACCGCACAGCACGATCGAGGTCGACGCCCACGGCATGTCGACGGGCTTCGAGACCGGTGACGCGGTACTGGGGCTCGCCGACATCTCCGATCACACCTTCACCGTCAGCGTCAACGGCGACACGCTGCGGGTGATGGCGGCATCGATGGGTAAACCCAAGCGCCCCACCCCGATCGGATCGTTCACCGCACTGTCCAAAGAGCGCACCGTCAAATTCGACTCGCGCACCATCGGCATCCCGCTCAACGATCCGGAGGGCTACCTGATCAATGGCGAGTACGGCGTGCGGGTCACCTGGTCCGGCGTCTACGTCCACTCCGCGCCGTGGTCGGTCGGCTCGCAGGGCTACTCCAACGTCAGCCACGGCTGCATCAATCTGAGTCCCGACGACGCGGCGTGGTACTTCAACACGGTGCGATTGGGCGACCCGATCGTGGTGCAGGCCTAGCGGTCAGCAGGCGCCCAGGACCGCAGTCGGCATGTGCGCCACGTACCGCTCGGCGCGCTGCTGCGGGCCCGCCTCCGACGGCGCGCCCAGGTGGCGCAGCCGACCGATCATGCGGCGGCCCGCCCGGCGCACGCCGGAGTCGTTGTTCGTCGAGATACGCTGTGTGACAACAAAGCTCATGATTATTCTCCTGCCGTGATGCCCGCCGAATCGAGTCAGCGGAACTCGCGGATCAGGCCGCGGCAGAGACGCCGGGGCCGGTGAGGGACAGATCGGTCATCGAACTCGGATACGGTCCGTCACTGGGACTCATTTCGCCCCTCACCTCCTTCCGGCCGAGACACGCGGGGATGTCGTTGGGCTCCATGGTCCCATCGAAACACCTGGTCGTCAAACGACGCGGCAGCCATCGAGCCGCGCGCATAAGCGCGGTGGCGGACCGCAATTGGCCCGCCACCGCGTTGATGTCGACCTGAGTCAGAGCAGCCCGAGCAGCTCCAGGTCGGTGATGTACTTGACGATCACCGCGGGTGTCACATGCGGGATATCCTGCGTTGCACCGATTTTCGCCTCCTGCACCGCGGCCCGGAACTTATCGGTGGGTGCGATCGACCCGCAGATGGCAGGCTGCGGCTTCTGGTAGTTGTGCAGCAGCGGCAACAGCGACGCCTGGCGTTGCCGCTCGGGCAGCGCACGCAGGGTGGTCTCGAACCGCTGCAGCCAGTCGCCGTAGTCGTCGATCCGTTCGATCGGGTGGCCGGCCTCGATCAGCCAATCGACGAACTCGTCCATGCCGAGGCCGTCGTCGTAGGGGTTCATCACGTGGTAGGTGGCGAACCCGGCGTCGGCCATGCCCGCGGAGCCGGCCCCCAGCGTGGTGGACGCCTCGGCGATGAACTCCACCGGCAGCCCGTCGTAGTGGGCGCGCTGCCGGTTGCCGGCGGCGTCGAGCTCGTAGAACGATGCGGGCGCCACCCCGGCGGCGACCAGGCTGAACATCATCCGGGTGAACATGTCCGGCAGGTTGAGCTGGCCGGCGTAGCTGGTGTCGGCCAGGATCATGTCGCAGCGGAACACCGCGACCGGCAGGCCGCACCGGTCGTGGGCTTCGCGCAGCAACACCTCGCCGGCCCATTTGCTGTTGCCGTAGCCGTTGGCGTAGCCGTCGTTGATCGCCCGCAGCGGGCTCATCTCCCGCACGTCGGCGTCCTCGGTGAAGCGGCCCAACGGGATCTGGTCGCCGACACCGATGGTGGAGAAGTAGGTGAACGGCTTGATCTTTCCGGTGAGCGCAACCCGGATCAGCTCGGCGGTGCCGACCACGTTCGGGCCGAACAGCTCGCTGTAGGGCAGCACGTGGTTGACCAGCGCGGCCGGGTCGGCGATCACATCGACGGTGTCCGCCAGGCGCTGCCAGACTTGTTGGTCCAGCCCGAGATTCGCCTCGCCCTTGTCGCCGGCGATGACCTCGAGGTGCTCGGCGGCCAACTCGGTGTAGCGGGCCAACAGTTTCGCGTCCCCGCTGTCGAAGGTCGCGTCGAGCCGGGCCCGGGCATCGGCGTCGGAACGCGCCCGCACCAGGCAGATCAGCTTGCCGCCCACCGGGGCCAGTCGCTCCAGCCACTCCAGCGCCAGGTAGCGGCCCAGGAAGCCGGTCGCGCCGGTGAGCAGCACGGTGCGCACCTGCCCGGATGGAGCGGGCAGTGTTGGCGCCGCCGCCAGGGTGGCCTCGTCGAGGAACTTGTCCAGGGTCAGGTCGGCAGCAGCCACCTCGACGGCGTCCCGGCCGTGCACGGAGGCGAAACTGGGCCGCCGGGAACCGGTTTGAGCGGCCCGGCGCTCGGTCTCCACATAGTCGGCGATGGCCGCGAGATCGGTTGCCGGGCTGACGATCACGCCGACCGGCACATCGACGTCGAAGATGTCGCGCAGCAGGTTGCCGAAGGTCAGCGCCGACAGCGAGTCCCCACCCAGGTCGGTGAAATGGGCGTCGGGGTGCAGGTCGGCGGCCGCTGCGCCCAGCAGGGCGGCCGCGGCGCGGCTGACGGTCTCCAGCGCGGGGCGCTGCGCGCCGTGCCGGAGCAGCTCGCTCAGTTCGTTGGCCTGCCCCTCGGCGAGCTCGGCGTAGCGCTGTTCGAGACGATCGCCGTAGTGCGCCTTGAGTTTCGGCCAGGCCAGCTTGCGGATACCCGTCAGCAGCCCGTTCTCGAGACTGAATGGTTCGGTTTCGACGATGAAGTCGCGCGGCACCTCGTAGGACTGCAGGTCGGCGTCGCGGGCCACCTGCTGCAGCGACTCGGCGATCGCCTTCTTCAGTTCGGTGGTATCGCCCAATGCAGCCAGCGCCTCCGGGGTCGGCACCACGACGGCCAGCAGGTAGGGCTGCGCACTGTTGCCGTAGACGTAGATCTGGCGCACCAGCGGGCTGTTGCCGAACTCCGCCTCCAGCTTCGCCAGCGTGACGAACTCACCCTGGGCGAGCTTGAGGACATTGTTGCGCCGGTCGACGTAGACCAGTTGATCCGGGCCGATCTCGGCGACGACATCGCCGGTGCGGTAGTAGCCGTCGGCGTCGAACACCTCGGCGGTGATCTCGGGGCGCTGGTAGTAGCCGGGGAACAGGTTCTCGGTCTTGAGCAGCAGTTCGCCGCGGGGGTGCGGCTTGTCGGTGCCGAAGTAGCCCAGTTCGGGCACGTCGACCAGCTTGTAGTCGAGCACCGGTGGCCGTTGCACGACGCCGTCGAAGAGCACCATGCCCGCCTCGGTCGATCCGTAGCCGTTGAGCAGGTGCAGACCGGTGAGTTCGGAGACCCAGGAACGCAATTCGTCGGAGATCGGCGCCGAGCCGGTCATCGCGAAGATGCACCGCCCGCCGAGCAGGTCGCGGCGCATCTCGGCGAGCACCTGCGCTTCGGCGGCGGCACGGTCGGCGCCGGTGATCCCGTTGACCTCACTTTGGAAGTGCTGGTAGAGCATCTCCCAGATCCGGGGGACGAAGTTGAGTTCGGTGGGCCGGACCAGTGCGAGGTCCTCGAGGAAGGTGGACAGGTCGCTGCGGGCACTGAAGTAGGCGGTGCCGCCGTTGCCGAGCGTGCCGTAGAGGATGCCGCGGCCCATGATGTGGCTCATCGGCATGAAGTTCAGCGTGATCGAGGCGGCGGTCGGGCCGAACCAGTTCTTGGCCGAGCGCACCCACATCCGAGCGACGTTGCGCTGCGGGTACATCGCACCCTTGGGGGCGCCGGTGCTGCCGGAGGTGTAGACCAGCAGGGCCAGCGGGTCGGTGTCCTGGCCGGCGTCGTGGGCCGGCAGGCCCGCCGGGGACAGCGTCCGGCCGCGGGTCAGCAGGTCGGCCAGCGGCTCGACGACGACCTCGGCGCCGGCCAGCTTTGCCCGGGCGTCGGCCAGCGCGTCGCGGTGGTCATCGACCTGCTCGTGGTAGTCGAAGACCATCAGGCGGGTGGGGGCCGGGCCGCTGCGCACCAGCTCGACCGCGTCGGCCAGCGAGTCGATGCTGGCGGCGATCACGCGCGGCTCGGTCTCGGCCACGATCGGGGTCAGGGTGCTCACCGCCGCGGAGGTCTGCAGCGGTACGGCGACCGCGTGGATCTGGCCCAACGCCATGTCGATGACGGTGTAGTCGACACTGGTGAAACCCAGCACCGCCACCCGGTCACCGGGGCGGACAGCGGCGGCGACCAGCGCCGCACTCAGGGCGCGGATCCGTTCGGCCAGCTCGCCGTAGCTGATGGTGTCGTAGCGGGCCTGCAATTGTGCGATGGTGCGTCCTGTCGCGGGGTCGGTGACGAAGTCGACGGCACGCTGGCCCAGCGCGGGTCGGTCGGCGTAGCCGGCCAGCGCGTCCCGCACGAGCTGCGGCAGTGCCAGGCCGGGCTGGGCGATGGCGTCGGCGACGGCCGGGTCGGGTCGGGCGGCGGCGAACTGGGGGTCGACGGCGGCCAGCTCGGCGGCCAGGCGGGCCTGCCGATCCTCGTCAACGGACAGATCAGTAAGCATCATGTGGAACCTCTAATGGGATATCTCGGAAGTGTTTTTTGAAGGCGCAACGCTGCGCTGATAGATACAATGTTAGCAAAACTAATTTAATTCCGGATTGGGCGGCCGCTGTGAGACCTCCCTCAGCGCCGGGTTCCGAGTGGTCCGGAACACGATCAGCTGATCGACTCCTCCAGCCACGGCAGCAGCCACTTCACCCCTTCGGGGGTCAGGTGAATCCCGTCGCTGCGCACCTTGATGCCGTCCACCTTGGCGGTGTAGGTGCCGCCCGGCCCCAGTTTCTTGTTCAGGTCGACCACCGTCACGGCGTCGCGCCCGGCGACCACCCGCCGCAACAGGGCGTTCCAGCGGTCGACCCGCTTCGGGTCGTCCTCCGGCCACAGGCTGCCGTCGGCCCGCTCGCCGTAGCGGCTGTAGGGGACGGTCGTCACCACCACCCGGCTGCCGGCGGACTCCAGCACGTCGAGCGCACGGCGCCATTCCGCGGTCAGGTAGGCGTCGAACGTCGGGTCACCGATGTGGGTCCACTGCCCCTCGTTGACGCGGTCGACCGTCTCCCAGCGGCCCGCGATCAGCAACACCACGTCGGGGCGGTCGGCCTTGACCTGCCGCGCCCACCGGGCCGGCCAGCCGTCACAGTCCGGGCCCTGCTCGATGGTCTTGCCGGCCCAGCGATAGGGCCCGGCGCGCACGATGCTGCAGCCGACGACGGTGTGGTCGATGAAGTCATAGCCCGGCGTGGCCGGCAGGTAGTGCATCAGCGTCCAACCGATCGAGTCCCCGAACACCGAGACGGTGCGCGGCCGGTTGGGGTCGTGGCGCAGGGGCTGTGGCCGGGGCTTTACGGACTCCGAACGCGGGCTCGGCGGCGACGGCGACACCGCGGCCGCCGCCGCCACATCGGGGGTCAGTCCGGTCTGAGCGGCGGGTCGCTCGACGACCGGGACCACGAACACCGTCACCGCCACCGCGGTGGCGCTGACCGCCGCCCCCAGCGGCAGCATCGACACCTGCGCCGGCCGCCAGCGGCGAATCGGTTCCTCGATGGCCCACCACGACACCGCGGCCAGCAGCAGCGTGGCGGCGCACCGCACGGCGAACAGCGCCCAACCCGACCAGCCGGTGCGCTCGCCGTTGAGCACCAGAAAGACCGGCCAGTGCCACAGGTACACGCCGTAGGAGATGGTCCCCAGCCACACCAGCGGAGCCCAAGCCAGCGCGCGGCCCACCAGCCCGTTCTGGTGCAACGCGACCGGGGCGATCACCGCGATCGCCGCCACGGCCACCAGGGTCAGCAGGCCGCCCTGAAACTCCGCGGCGCTGCCGGTGGCGCGGTGCGCCGCCGTCGCCAGCACGGCCAGCCCGGCCAACGGGAGCAGCCGGGCGGCCCAGCGGGCCCGGCGGGTACGCACCACCGACCAGCCCGCCGTCAGCGCGGGCCAGTCCCCCACCAGCAGCGCCGCCGCGGCGGCGCCGATCAGCAGCGCCTGCGCGCGGGTGTCGGTACCGAAGTAGACGCGGTCACGGGTGGCGGCGAACCGGTCGGAGGCCAGCATCTCGGCCGCCGCCGCCGAGACCGCCGCGCCGGCGCTGGCCAGCAGAAAGACGGTCAGCCGCACCCCGCCGACGGTGGCCAGCCGACCGCGGCGCCGGGCGCGTAGGCCCAGCAGCAGGGCGACCGCGATCAGCAGCAGCGGCCAGAGGAAGTAGTACTGCTCCTCGACGCCCAGCGACCAGGTGTGCTGCAGCGGCGACGGGGTGCCGGCCTCGGTGAAGTAGTCGGTCTGCTGGGCGACGAACCGCCAGTTGGCCACCCAGAAGAACGCGGCGATCGCGTCCTCCCGGAGGCCCACCACCGCGTCGGACGGCAGCAGTTCGTGCGCGATCGCCACGGTCAGCACCATCAGCACCAGGGCGGGCAGCAACCGGCGGCCGCGGCGGATCCAGAAGCCGGCGAGGTCGATGCGCCCGGTCCGGTGAAGCTCGTCGATCAGCAGCGAGGTGATCAGGAATCCGCTCAGCACGAAGAACAGGTCGACACCGATGAACCCGCCCGACACTCCCGGGATGCCGCCGTGGTCGGCCAGCACCAACGCGACGGCGATAGCGCGCAGGCCGTCGAGGGCGTGAATCCCCGGTCGTCGCCGTTCCCGCCGCACCCGGTCCGCGGCGCGACCAGTGGTCAGCCGGGCGGCACGCGGGGCCGGCGCCACCCAGCGGGTTCTGCCCGAGGTGCGCACGGAGGTGGCCCGGCGAGTCCGGCTCCCGACCGGTCGACTTATCTCCTGTTGGTCGCTGGTGGCGACGATTGGTCGATCCTCTCGCTGGTGGACCACCGAAAGCTTAGGGGGCGGCCCGCCCTCCTACGCCGACGACACGCTCGGTGTCAGGAGACCAATTCGGCAGTGCGCCACCAGATCAGCGCAACGAACAGCACCAGTAGCGTGACGCTGACCGCGAGTTGGATCTGGTTGCGGCGCGGCGCGGCGGGATAGACGTAGGCGGCCGCGACCAGCAGTCCGGTGACCAGACCGCCGACATGGCCCTGCCAGCTGATCTGCGGGATGGTGAACGTGAAGACCAGGTTGATCACGATGATCGCCGCCACCCAGCCGATATCCATCTGCAGTCGCCGGCCGACGATCAGCGTCGCCCCGAACAAGCCGAAGATGGCGCCCGAGGCCCCGGCGGTGGCGGTGTTCAGCGGCGCCAGCAGATAGACCGTGACCGAACCACCCAGCGCGCTGAGCAGGTACAGCGCACCGAATCGGGACCGGCCGAGCAGGCCTTCCAGCGGCGGGCCCACCACATACAGCGCCCACATGTTCAGCAACAGGTGCATCGCCCCGTAGTGCAGGAACGCCGACGTCAGCAGCCGGTAGAGCTGCCCGTCGGCCACGGCCGGCGACCAGAGCACCAATTCGGAGTCCAGCTGGTGCGACGACATCTGCCCGATGAACGCCAGCACGTTCAACGCGATCAGCCCGTAGCTGATCACCGGGGTCGTCGAGGCGGCCCGCACCAGCGGGCGCGACCGGCGTGGCGCGGCACCCTGCTGCGCGCAGTCCACGCAGTGCTGCCCCACGGCGGCGCCCCGCATGCAGTCACCGCAGATGTAGCGCCCACAGCGCGTGCAGCGCAGTGCGGTGGCCCGGTCGGGGTGCCGGTAGCAGACGGTCATGGATACACCTTCTCAAAGCCCCGGCGGTAGATTTCATGCCGTGGCACCTCCCGCTCCGCGCCGAGCATTCAATGACGTCGTCACCCGGTTCTGGAGCTTTGCCGCTCCGGCCTATGACACCCGCTTTCTGCAACGCTGGGTCTATCGTCCGGCCCAGGACGAGCTGATCGCCGCGCTGCGGTCTCATCAGCCCGCCCGGGTCGCCGACGTCGCCTGCGGCACCGGCATCCTGGCCGACCGCATCGAACGCGAACTGCAACCCGATGCCGTCTACGGGGTGGATATGTCCGCCGGGATGCTCAACGAGGCCCGGACGCGGTCACCGCGGGTGCAGTGGCTGACCGGCGCCGCCGAACAGCTGCCGTTCGAGGACGGGACGCTCGACGCGGTGGTCACCAGCTCGGCGTTTCACTTCTTCAACCAGCCGGCCGCGGTGCGGGAGTTCCACCGGGTACTGGCGCCGGGCGGAATGGCAGCGGTCACGGCGATGAGCCCCCGGCTGCCCGACCCGCTCCAGCTGGCCGGGATCCGGTGGAACCCGTCACGCCAGCCCACGCCCAGTGAGATGCGCACGCTGTTCACCGATGCCGGATTCGCCGTGGCCGACCAGCATCGGGTGGCGCGACCGGCCTGGACGCTGCTGGTGTCGGACCTGATCACGGTCGGCGTCAAGCCATAACACCGGCGGCATCAGGCCGGACACGCCGGTACCCTCGCCTGGTATGAGACCGATGAAGCTGGCAGCGGCGGCGGTCATGCTGGCGGCGTGCGGCGCAGCCACCGGTGTCGCCGGGGCCGAGCCGACTCCGGCGCCCGCCCCCGCGCCCGCACCGAAACAGGTGATCGACACCGACGGCACCTTCACCGTCGGAAAGGACATTGCGCCGGGTACCTACCGCTCGGACGGGCCGCGCGAGGGAAACGCCTGCTACTGGCGCCGAAACAGCGGCGACAAGATCGTCGACAGCGCGATGACCAAGAAACCGCAGGTGGTGCTGATCGAGCCCAGCGACACCACCTTCCGCACCGACCGCTGCGCGCCTTGGCAACTGACCGAATGCCCGCCCACCTGTGCGCCGGTGCCGCAGCAGTCGGCGGGACTGCCCGACGTGCTGAAGGGCTTCGTGCCGCAGCAACGGCCGGCCGCTCCCTCGCCCGCTCCCAGCGGGGGCTAGCCGCGGGCCTCGCGGCCCCTCACTTCGTGACGAGCTGGTGCGGGCAGTAGGTGTTCGCCGCAATGGCAGCAAACTGCGCCGCGCCGTCGGTGGTGAACCCGGGATTGGTGGCCTTCAGGTCGGAGATCACCTGCAGGCCGGGTTCGCCGCGGTCCACCAGCCCGCAGACCGCGCGGGCGGCCTCGATGGCCTGACCGGGGCTGCTGTAGGTGATACCGGCCGCCCGCAGCGACTCCAGAAAGGCCGCGTTGTGGGCGGCGCCGGCCACGACGTCGGGGTCGAGCTGGGCGCCCGGTCCGGGGTCGGGGACTGCCGGAGCCGCGCCGGCAACGGCGAGGACGGCGGCAACGCCCAGCGCCGGCAGCGGCTTCACGGCATCGCCGTCGCCGTGGCGGATCCGGCGGTGCCGGCGTCCCGGGCGGTCTTTCTCAGGTGCACCGCGTGGAAGCCGGGCTTCTTCGCCAGTTCCTCGAGCAGGTCGTCCAAGCCCGCCTCGTCGATCTGCCAGTGCTGCACCGCATCCTTCTGTTTCTGCAACTGGGCCAGGACACGGTCGAGTTGAACCGGGGCGGTGCCCTTGCCGCCCCGGCCGCCCTTTCCGCCGCTGCCGGACCCGCCGCGGATATTGGCGCCGTTGATCAGCTGCGAGCCCGGAGCCCCCAGGGCGCCGCCGGTCAGGGCACCCAACGCCGCCGGGTTGAGCAGGCCGGCCGCCGGCGCCGCGACGGCGCCGGCAGGCGTGGGCAGTGAGGCCGGCAGTGCGGTGGCGGCCAGCCGGATCGCCGGGGTGGCGGTCGCCCAGCCCGGCGGCACCGATAACGCCCCGACCGTAGGCGCCGCACCCACTCCGGCCGTCACCGCGCGGGCCATCCCGGCGCGCGCCGCCGACGCCGGCCCGCCGCTCAAACCGGCGCCCAGCCCGGCACCGAGCGCGGACCTCGGGATCTCCGGCAGCAGTGCCTGCGGCTTGTAGAACGACTTGAACTGGACCATGCCGAAGTTGGGACCGCTCAACACGACATTGCCCAGCCCACCGAATTTCATGACCCCACCGAGGGTGCTGAACAGTCCCTCGTAGATGCCCGAAATCTCGGAGGCATCCCCGGCCGCGGCGATGCCCGGTCCGGCTTGGCCGGCCGGGTTGGCGGATTGCGGCGGCGAGGCGAACGGGGTGAGCCGGGTGGCCGACGCGGCGGCGGCCTCGTATTGGACCATCGCGGCGGCGTCCTGCGCCCACATCTGCGCGTACTGGGCGTCAGCGGCCGCGATCGCCGCGGTGTTCTGCCCGAGGGTGTTGGTCGCCAGCAGCGCTTCTCGCAGGCTGCGGTTGGCCGCGATCACCGGCGGTGGCACCACCGCGGCCAGCGCCACCTCGAAGGCGCTCGCCGCGGCGCCGGCCTGCGCCGCCGCCTGAGTGGCCTGCGCGGCCGCACCCGACACCCAGTCCACGAAGGGCGTTGCGGCAGCGACCATCGCCGCCGACGACGGACCGATCCAGTCGACCGTCAACGTCGACAGCACGGCGCGATAGGAGGCCGTGACGGCCTGCAGTTCGGTGGCCAATCCCTGCCAGGCGGTGGCCGCGGCCAGCAGTGATTCGGCACCCGGGCCGGCGTAGAGCAGGCCCGAGGTGACCTCCGGGGGAATGGTCGCGAAGTCGATCATGAGCCACCGCCCTCCTCGGGCACCGGGATGACCAGGATGGTCGCGGTGGTCAGCGCCTCGGTGTCGGGCGCCTTGTCGATCACCCGCGCGGCACCGCCCGCGACCGACTGCACCGCGGTGCCGCCGAGGGCGCGGCCGGCCAGGCTCGACAGCGCCATCTCGTTGAACATCGCAGTCGATGAGCCCTCGACGGCGAACGCCGCGGCGCCGGCGCTGGCCGGGCTGCCCGACAGTGCCGCCGGCAGCGCCTTTCCGGCCGGTGCGGCGGTAGCCCAGCTCGCCGGCACGGACAGCGATCCGACCATGCTCGCCTGTCCGGCGCTCGCCGCCACCGTGGCACCCGTCGAGCCCACCGCCGACAGTGGCAGCTGGGAGGAGATGTACCCACCCGTCAGCGGGCCCAGTGCACCGGTGACCGGTGCCGGGCCGCTGAGCACGCCGGCCACGCCGGGCGGGTTCTGAGCCAAGCCGACGAGCTGCCCGGCGATCAGCCACCCGCTGCCGAGGTTGGAGAGGTGACCGAGCGGCGAATACGGCCCCACCAGGTCGCCCAGCAGCTTGCCGACGTCCCCGATGCCCGAACCGACGTCACCGAGCGACGACGCCGCCTGTGCCGGGGACGGGTTGAGGTTCTGCAGCGCTCGGGGCACCGCGGACATCAGCTGCGAAACCCGCGACGGGGCGACCGAGGCGGTCCTGACCCCGGCATTCTCCGCTGCCGTGACCGCCCGGGTCACGGCGGCGAGGTCGGCCGCCTGCGGGGCCGGGTCGAACACGCTGACCTGGGTGGCAGCCGCCGCCGAGCCGGCGTAGGCGTACATGGCCGCAGCGTCCTGCGCCCACATCTCGGCGTAGAGCGCATCGGTCGCCGCGATCGCCGGGGTGTTCTGCCCCAGCAGGTTCGTCGCAACCAGCATCATGTGCAGGCTGCGGTTGGCCGCGATCACCGGCGGCGGGACGTGCGCCGCAAACGCGGCCTCGTAGGCTGCGGCCGCCGCGGCGACCTGGGCGGCCACGTGCTCGACCCGCAGCGCCGTCGCACCGATCCACTCCGCGTAGGGCGTGGCCGCTACCGCCATCGACATCGCGGACGGCCCGTGCCAGGACCCGGCCAGATCGGCGATCACCGAACGGTAGGCCGCGGCCGCGGCGTGCAATTCGCCGGCCAGCCCGGCCCACGCGGCGGCGGCGGCCAGCAGCGGCCCGGGCCCCGCTCCGGAATACATCAAGCCGGAGTGGACTTCTGGGGGCGTCGCTGCGAATTCCATCTCACCTGACCTCCGGACGTGGGGACTCCGACGGCCACCCAAGGTGGCCAGGAAGCGAATCTAAAGTGACTCTCTGGTAGATCGCCGGGAGGCACCTGTCCGACATCCTGGAGAAGGCTGGGCCCGCGATCACATGCCGGTGGGCGGCCCCGACCGCAGCGATCTTACTGTTACGCCAAGATACTCTTAAGTTTCTTAATTTCTGTGTATCGTGGGTCCCTGGTGTCGGGAAGGGGATTGCAGTGGGCGAATCGGGAACGTCTGCGGTCGTGCTGGGAGCCGGGATGGCCGGACTGCTGGCGGCTCGGGTGGTGTCGGAGTTCTACGACTCCGTCACGGTGGTGGACCGCGATCGGCTGCCCGATCACCCGGTCCACCGCCAGGGGGTACCGCAGGGCCGCCATCTGCACAGCTTCCTCACCGGCGACACGAACATCCTCGGCGAACTGTTCCCGGGCATCCTCGACGAGCTCGCCGCCGCCGGCGCGGTGGTGATCGACAACCCCGACCTGTCCGGGCGGTACGCCCAGGTGCGAGGCCGTGTCGACCGGATCGGCAACGTCGCATTTCTTGACGGCCACGACGCGATCGAGCCGGTGCACCACCGGGGCGCGGTCACCGGTGTCCGCGTCAGGAATCAACGCAACCGCCTCACGCAGGTGCTGCACGCCGACCTGGTCGTCGATGCGACGGGACGCGCTTCACACACCGCCGAGTTCCTGGCCGAGCACGGCTTCGGCAGCGTGCCCGAACAGCGCCGCAACGCGAACTGGGGCTACTCCAGTCAGTTGCTGCGCATCCCGCCGGACCGGGTCACCGACCGGCTGGTCTTCGTCAACCGGGGCCGGCCCGCCCCGGTGCTGTTGCTGGTGCCCTACGAACGCGACACCTGGATGCTGGTCATCGCCCACAGCGACGAGCACGGCGCTCCCCCATCCGATTTCACCGCCCTGCTGGCCGCGGCCAAGCAAGTCCTGCCCGCCGACATCATGGCTGGGTTACGCGATGCCACGCCGATGGGCGAGCTCACGGTGTCCCGCGACACCGGCGCGTTATGGCACCGCTACGACCGAATGCCGCGGTTGCCCGCCGGGTTGGTGGTGATCGGCGACGGGCTGTGCCGGCTCAATCCGCTGCACGGGCAGGGCATGACGATGGCGGCACTCGAGACGGTCGCGCTGCGCGACTGCCTGCGCGAGCGCGGACCGGAGCTGCCGCAGCGGTTCTTTCGCGCCGCGGCCGACCGGATCGCACCGATCTGGGCCGCGAACGCCGCCGCGGACCAGCCATCCTCGCCGGATCACCCGCAACCGCTCCGCCGCCGGCTCGACCGCCGGTTCGCCGAGGCGGCCAACCTGCGCGGCAGCCGACATCTCACCCGCCCGCTGATTCCCGAAAGCCCTACGGGCACCCTGCTTTCGCGACGCCCCAGCGCAGGGGGCTCCCATGCTTGACGCAACCTACCGCGCCGCTCGCGGCCGGATCGGGGCGCTGGCCGCCGGGCTCGGCGACCACCAACTGCGCACGCCCGTCCCGGCCACGCCCGGCTGGACGGTGCACGACGTGCTGGCCCACCTGGCCGGCGGCGCCGCCGACGTCCTGGCGGGTCGATTCGACGGTGCCCCGGGCGATACCTGGACGGCGCGGCACGTCGCCGAACGCCGCGGGCGCCCGGTCGAGGAGTTGCTCGACGAATGGCAGCGTGCCGCCCCCACGGTCGAATCCAGTCTGCCGAAGCAGCACACCGGCCCGAACCTGGCCGCGGACGCGATCTGCCACGAAGCGGACCTGCACGAGGCGCTGGGCCTGCCCCGCACCGACCGCGAGCACTGGCAGCCGTTCCTGGACGTGATGGGCTACTTTCCCGGCCGCCGGCTGCGCGACACCGCCACGCTGGTGATCACCGACGAGCTGGGACAGGAATGGCGTTGCGGCTCAGGGGCGTCGGTGACGGTGCTGCGCGCCGACGGCTATGAACTGCTGCGCGGCGTGTTCAGCCGGCGGTCGCGCCGGCAGATCGGCGCCTGGGACTGGTCGCCCGAGCCACTCGGTCAGCTCGTCGACGGGTTCGGCGCGTTCGGTCCCCGCGACGACGACCAGCCGATCCCGGCCGGCTAAGCGCAGGAGGTGAGCCGCGGCGGGGAGAACGTCACCGAGCCGACTCCTCCCACGATCAGTCCGTTGTCGGCCAGCGTCATCGCGGTCACATACGAGCAGGTCTGAATTTCGGTCAGCCCGTTGAGGTAGACCACGTCGAAGGCGTAGGCGAAGTTGCGGACCAACTGTCCCGCCGTCCAGGGCACGTCGACGACGAAGCCCAACGACGATCCCGACGGCGCGCCGAGCACCCGGGGACCGCGCTCACCGATGTGCGGTGTGATCGAGAACGCCACGCCGTCGCGTTTGGTGCCGGTCAGACCGGTGCTGTTGATCCGGTAGCCGGTGGCCGCGGCCGGCACCAACGGTCCGGGACGGATGTTGGTGCTGAACAACACGGAGTAGTTCGTGCCGCCGGCGACGGCGGTGGTGCTGAAGCTGGTCGAGGTGAACTCTTCGGGCAGTTGCACCACGCAGTTCTCGATCAGTTCGTTGGGATCGCCGCACTCCTGCGAACCGGGCGGCTGCGCCCCGGCGCGGGGTGCGGTGAGCACGATACCCAGGGCCGGCAGCGACCACGCGGCGCCGCGCACGAAGGTGCGCCGGGAGATGGCCTTGTTCGGAATGTCTGTCACGAGTGACCCTTTCTTCCGCGACGCCCTCACTCCCCCAGTGCAGAAACTACCCGCTTTCCGAACTCGGCGATCGTTTCCGGTGCAGCGAAATCGGAGAACCACACATAGAAGCGTTGTGCGCCGTGGTCGCGCAGGCCGGTGAAGTAGGCGACCAGTTCGTCGGCGCCGCCGCAGACCAGCCCGGGTCCCAGCTGACTGAACCGGCGGCGGGCCGTGCCGATCACCGCCTCGGCGTCAGCACCGTCGCCGACGAAACCGACCATCTGCTGCACCGAGGCCCGCGCCGAACCGATCTTGCCCACCAGTTGCGGCAGTTCGTTGACGTGGGTGGCCGGTAGATTCCACCAATCCGCATGCTGAGCAACCAGTTTCAGCATCCTCGGGCCACGTCCGGCCAGCAGCAGCGGGATCGGGCTGCTCGGTGTCGGCAGCTGGGTGTCCGCACCGCCGGACCAGTAGCGTTTCAGGGCGGTCACTGTCTGTTCCAGGGCGGTGACACGTGCGCCCGCGGTGGGTTCACCAAGGCCGAACCGGGCCAACTCGTCGGGCATCGACCCCGATCCCAGCCCCAGCTCGAACCGCCCGCCGGTGGCCTCGGCCAGGGTCACCGCCTGCTTGGCCAGCACCGCCGCGTGCCGAAACGCATCGCAGAGCACCAGGTGGCCGATCCGCAGCCGCTCGGTGTGCGCGGCGACCCAGGTGGCGATCGTCATCGCCTCCCACAGCGGCGCGTCGGGCGCCATCGGTGTCTCGAGGTGGTCGAGGAACGCCAGGCCGTCGAAACCGCTGGCCTCGGCGGTGCGTGCCCGCAGCACGATGTCGGTGATGCTCAGCCTGCTCTGCGGCAGGAACAAAAACCATTCGGCCATCACCAGCCCCCGGTGCTACAGCGCCGCCCAGATCGACTTGGTCTTCAGATAGGCGTCGATGCCCTCGTAGCCGAATTCCTTGCCGACGCCGGACTGCTGGTAGCCGCCGAACGGCACGTTGTGGTCGAAGGTCAGCTGGCAGTTCAAGCCCACCATGCCGGCGTTGAGCCGCTTGCCCAGGTCGTGGGCGCGGGCCAGATTCGTGGTCCAGGCGGTGGCGGCCAGGCCGTAGCTGGTGTCGTTGGCCATCGCCACGGCTTCGTCGTCGTCGTCGAACGGCAGGATCGTGACAACCGGGCCGAAGATCTCCTCGCGGTACAGCCGGCTGGTCGCCGGGTCGACGCCGGTGACCACGGTCGGCTTGACGAAGTACCCCTTGCGATCCAACCGGTAACCGCCACTGACGATTTCGACGCCGTCCTTCTTACCCTGGTCGATGTAACCCAGCACCCGATCGAGTTGCTTCTGGCTGACCAGCGGGCTGATCATGGCGCCCTCGTCCTTCGGGCCGCCCAACACCAGGTTGTCCCCGATCATCGCGATGCCGGCCACCACTCGCTCGTAGACGCTGCGCTGCACGAAGATTCGTGAACCGCACACGCAGCCCTGACCCGAGTGCACGAAGATGCCCATCGAGGCCATCATGATCGCCATGTCCAGGTCGGCGTCGGAATAGATGAGCACCGGGGACTTGCCGCCCAGCTCGAGTGTGACCTTCTTCAGATTGTCCGCCGAGTCACGCATGATCTGCTTGCCCACCTCGGTGGAGCCGGTGAAGGCCACCTTCTCCACGTCGGGGTGCGCGGTGATCGCGGCCCCGGCGGTGGCGCCGTAGCCGATCACGAAGTTGGTGACGCCGTCGGGCACACCGGCTTGCGCGATCAGCTTCTCCAGCAGCACCGCCGACAGCGGGGTCTCCTCGGCCGGTTTGACCACGCTGCTGCAGCCGGCGGCCAGCGCGGGCGCGACCTTGGCGCAGGCGTTGAACAGCGGGCCGTTCCAGGGGTAGATCAGCCCGACGACGCCGTAGGGCTCCTTGTGGGTGTAGGCGTGGAAATTGGCGTGGGTGCTGTTGACACCGCCCTCCATCTGCACCTGGTAGCTGGCGCCGTTGAGCTTGGTGCACCAGCCGGCGTAGTAGCGGAAGAACTCCGCGCAGGTGGACACGATCATCTCGGCCTGGGCCGGCGGCATGCCGGCGTCCAGCGACTCCAGTTCGGTGAACTCCTTGGCATGCTCGTCGATGAGGTCACCGAGGCGCCACAGCACCTTGGCGCGCTCGCGAGCCGCGATGTCGGTCCAGACGCCCGACTGGTAGGCCGCCTTGGCGCGGGCGACGGCCTCGTCGACGGCTTCAGGGCCGGCGTCGCGGAACTCGGTGATCTGCTCCTCGGTGGCCGGGTCGATCACCGCGATCAGCTCGCCGGTTCCGGGACGCTTCGCCAGATCATCGATAACCGACTGCACTGCCATAACTGGACCCTTCCCGTCGCGGAGATGCTGGGCACTTGCTTAGCACCCGGCGGGCGGCGCGGTCAACAGTGAGACAGTTTATTCATCATCTGTAAAGGTGTGTTGAGTGCGGGCGCTGGTCGGCGGCGCGCACGACGACCAGAAAGGCACGGCGTTGGGCATCGTCACCACCACCTCGGAAACCGCGTTCAGCCACGCCGCTGAGACGATCTACGACTTCGTCACGGATCCGGCCAACTGGACGAAGACCTATCCCGGCAGTGCCCACATCGAGAACCTGCCCGACCGACTGCCGCTGCAGGTGGGCGACACCTGGACCGAGGCCGGCCCGGACGGTGAACGGATCTTCAGCTGGCAGCTGGCGATGGCGACGCGCCCCAGACTGTGGGTCTTCAATTCGGTCGGGCGCCTCGGGCACGACCGCGACGGCAACGGCGGAATGGAGGGCCGGATCACCGTCCAGTACCACTTCACCCGGCCCGCTGAGGATGTCACGCTGTTTACCCGCACCATGACCGTCGAGGCTTACAAGCATGCGCCGCTGCCCGACGGTTTCTTCCGCGCGGTCAACCCCGCCAGGATCGACGACTATCACGCCGCCATCGCTCGAGAGTTGGGAGCCTGACGGGTCTGTCTCGGTCTATCCAGGGCGATCCGAGACCGCGGGTCGGCTACGGTTCCGGCTATGAATCAACGCCGAGCCCTGGCACGGAGGTTCTGATGCGCACCCGCGGTTGGGGCGGTGATGTGCCCGCCAGCGACGAGGAGGCGATCACGCGGATCCTCCAAGCCACCCGGCGCACCATTGACGAACGCGGCGAACAGACCAGCATCGCCGATGTGGCCCGCACCCTCGGTGTGACCCGTCAGACCGTCTACCGCTACTTCCCCAGCACCGAGGAGTTGCTGTCGGCCACTGCGATCGACGGCGTCGGAGACTTCCTGGACCAGCTCGCCGCGGCACTGGCCGGGATGGCCGATCCCGGGGACGCGGTTGCCGAGGGCATCGCGCTGACCCTGGAACGACTTCCCGACGATCCCTACGTCGGCCTGCTGCTGCGCGCCCAGCAGCCCAGCGCCTTCGCCACAACAGTGACCACCGACACCGGCCGCGCCTTCGGCCACTCGCTGCTGCAGCGGCTGGATGTCGACTGGACGGGCTTCGATGAGCAGGCCATCGACGACATCATCGAGATGGTGCTGCGCACCCTGCAGTCGTTCATCCTGGCGCCGCCGCCCGCCCCGGGCGATGAGTTGCGCCGCCTGCTGCGCCGGTGGATCGCCCCGGCGGTGACCGCGGCGCGGGGCGCTACGAAGGTTCGCGGGTCAGTGGGTAGCTCACGCCGGTGAGATCCTCGGCGATCTGCCAGAGCCGCTGCTGCGCCTCGACGTCGTGGGCGCGCCCCGCGGCCCGGACCAGCACCGGCGGGCCGATCTGCTCGAAACGCCCACCCGGCCCGTAGAACTGGCCGCCCGCCGCGGCCGGATCGGTCGCCGCCCGCAGGATCGGCAGTGCCCCGTCGGCCGGGGCCTGGGTGAACCAGCCGGTCAGGTGGCGGAAGCGCCGGTTGAACACCCAGCGAACCGATCGGGATTGCTCGCGCAGGATCCCGGTGCGGGTCCCGCCGGGGTGTGCTGCCAGCGAGATCGCTTGGCTGCCCAGCGATTCCAGTCGCCGCTGCAGTTCGAACACGGCCATCAGCTGAGCGAGCTTGGACTGGGTGTAGGCCGCCGCCGGGGTGAACGAGGACTCCAGCTGCAGATCGTCGAACGAGATCCGGCCACCCCGACTGGTTTTGCTGTTCACCGCGACGATCCGCCCCGACCCGGAGGCGAGCACCCGGTCGAGCAACAGTCCGGTCAGGGCGAATGGCCCGAGGAAGTTGGTACCGAGGTCGCCCTCAAAGCCATCGACGGTCAGCTGCCGCGTTTGGTGCATGACCCCGGCGTTGTTGACCAGGATGTCGATGACCGGGTATGACGCCCGCAACTGTGCGGCGCAGCCGCGCACCGACGCCAGGTCGCTGACATCCAGGCGCGCCACGTCGATGCGCGCGGCCGGGGCCGTCCGCAGGATGTCACGGCGGGCCGTGTCGGCAGCCTCGAGGTTGCGGCAGGCCAGTACGACGTCGGCGCCGAGGCCGGCCAGGCCCCGGGCGACCTCGAGGCCGACACCGGTGTTGGCTCCGGTCACGACGGCGGTCCGCCCGTGCTGGGGTGACGCCTGCGCCAAGGTCCAGTCCGTCGCACTCACACGCCGAACTATAGACGGGACACCACAATCAATGTGTATGGTCCTGTCTTGATGCACGACGACGTCGACCTCACCGACCTGGACCGGTTCACGTCCGGCTTTCCGTATCACGTCTTCGATGTGTTACGCCGCGAATCGCCGGTCTGGTTCCATCCGGCCACCGCCCACTCCCCGGGCGGCGAAGGGTTCTGGGTGCTCAGCCGCTACGCCGACATCGTCGCCGCGGCCACCGACAGCGAGACGTTCTCCTCGGAGACCGGCGGCGGGCGCGACGGCGGCGGCACCACCCTGGAGGACATGCCGCTCGGGTTCGCCGTCGGCGCACTGCTGAACATGATGGACGATCCGCGGCATGCCAAATTCCGAAAGTTGCTGATGCCCAGCATGACTCCGCGGGCGCTGCGCGGCATCGAGCAGGATCTGCGCCGGCGCGCGGTGGCGATCGTCGACGCCGCGCTCGCCAAACGGGAATGCGACTTCCTGGCCGATGTCGCCGCGGAGCTGCCGCTGCAGGCCGTCGCGGAGCTGGTGGGCGTGCCGCAGCAGGATCGCCACGAGCTGATGGACTGGGCCAACGTCACCTTGGACTACGAGGACCGCGAAGTCGGCGAGGTCAGCGACCGGTTGGTGCAGGCCCATGCCCGGATGCACGCCTACGGGGCCGAGCTGCTGGAATACAAGCGCGCCCACCCGGCCGATGACCTGCTGTCGGTGGTGACGCACGCCGAGATCGACGGCGAGCCGCTCACCGCCAACGAGCAGCAGATGTTTTTGAGCCTGATCATGGCCGCGGGCAGCGAGACGACACGCAATTCGATTGCGATCGGCATGTCGGCACTCAGCGAGCACCCCGAGGCCTGGGAGCGGTTACGCCGGGACCGGCAGCTGCTGCCGGTGGCCGTCGAGGAGCTGCTGCGCTGGGCGTCGTCAACGCCGTACAACCGGCGCACCGCCACCCGCGACGTCGAACTGCACGGCCGGCAGATCCGTGCCGGTGACAAGGTGAGCCTGTGGTGGGCGTCGGCGAACCGCGACGAGTCGGTGTTCGCCGAGCCCTACACCTTCGACATTCTGCGGAACCCCAACCCGCACCTGACATTCGGGCGCGGCGTGCACTTCTGCCTCGGCTCCACGCTGGCGCGCCTGGAGATGCGGGTGATCTTCGACGTGCTGCTCGACCGGGTGGGCACCGTGACCTTGACCGGCCCGATCGAGTACGTCCGCAGCAACAAGCACGCCGGGGTCCGGCACATGCCGGTCACCATCGAGCCGCGCTGAGGCCGGCCCTCGGCCCAGCATACCAATTTTTGGTATCGTGGCAGACATGGGCAAGAACACGTCCTTCGTGCTCGACGATCATTACCAGGCCTTCATCGACCAGGAGATCGCAGCCGGACGCTACCGATCGGTCAGCGAGGTTATCCGCTCGGCATTGCGGCTGCTGGAGGATCGCGAAGCACAACTGCGGGCCCTGCGCACCGCCCTCGAGGACGGTGAACGTAGCGGCGAGTCGACGCCGTTTGACTTCGATGCCTTCCTCGACCGCAAACGGACGGATGCGTCGCGTATCCGGTGACTGTTCGATACCTGCTCTCACCTGCCGCGCGAGCAGATCTGGAACAGATCTGGGATTACACCGCGGACCGCTGGGGCGTCGACCAGGCCGAAGAGTACCTGCGCGAGCTCCAGTACGCGATCGAACGTCTTGCCGCGAAGCCACGGATCGGCCGAACCTGTGACGAGATCCGACCCGGCTATCGCAAACTATCGGCCGGATCCCACACGCTGTTCTATCGACTGACTGCCGACGCCGTCGTCGACGTAGTTCGGGTCTTGCACCAACGGATGGACACCGAGCGGCATCTCTGAAGCTCGCAGTCTCCGCACCCCTACCCGCGCTGCACCGTCGCAAACCGCTGGTCGGTGTAGCGGCGGAGATTCGACAGGAACCGGCGAAACGCCAGGTTCATCAACGGGCCGCTCACCGGGGAGAACAGCTTCGCCGGGCCGGTGAGCCGATTGGCCAGGGTCCAGGTCAGCCGGCAGCCCTGCGGAGTCGGTTCGATGCGGTAGTCCTCGACGAAGACCGCCAGCGCCGATGTCGAGCTGGCGTTGAACCGAAACGCCATGTGCCGGCAGGGTTCCCAGGCGAGGAACTCCTCGTCGCCGATGATGCCGCCGCGCATGTCGACCAGGCGGGTGGTGCCGACACCGTGCGGCTCGGGGCTGGTCCAGGTCACGCTGGTGATCACCGACGCCCAGCGCGGCCAGGCGTCGGCGTCGGCGAGCACCTCCCACACCTGCTCGGGGGTCACGGCCAGCTCGACACTGTTGCTGAACCGCTGCGGCGCCTGGTCGATGAAGCCGAGATCGACTTGCTCGCAGGGATACATCCGGGCCAAGGGATTTCCTTTCCGTGCTTCGTGATTCAGCGTGCGCCGCGCACCAGCCGGCCCGGGCGGGCGCCGGTGTCGGTGCCGTTGCGTCGGGTGACGGTACCGCTGACGATCGTGGCGTCATAACCGCTGGCGCCCTGCAGCAGCCGGCGGCCACCGGCCGGCAGGTCATAGGCCATCCGGGCCGGGTGCAGGGTCAGCGCCGCCATGTCGATCACGTTGATATCGGCCTTCTTGCCCAGCTCGATGACGCCGCGATCGGTCAGGCCGAACAGCTGTGCGGTGTCTCGGCACTGCTTGCGCACCACGTACTCCAACGGCAGTTTGTCCCCGCGGTGCCGGTCACGGGCCCAGTGCGTCAGTAGATACGTGGGATAGGAGGCGTCGCAGATCATTCCGCAGTGCGCGCCGCCGTCGGACAGGCCCAGCACGCCGGCCGGGTGGGTGAGCATCTCGCGGATCGCGTCGTGGTTGCCGTCGGCGTAGTTGAAGAACGGCAGCATCAGCATCGCGCCGGCGTCGTCGCGCAGCATCAGGTCATACAGCGTCGACAGCGGGTCCTCGCCGCGCGCCGCCGCGATCGCGGCCACCGAACGGTCCGGGGTCGGCTCGTAGTCCGGCGGGTCTCCCAGGTCGTAGATGCGGTGCAGCGAGTGCTGCACCAGCGCGAACATCCCGTCGAACTGCAGCGAGGTGTCGACGGGCAGGTCGTCTTCGGCCAGGATCGCGGCCTTGACCGCCGGCTCGGCGAGCCGCTGCGCCAGTTCCTCGCGACTGCACTGTTCTTTGAGCCGGCGGTAGGTCGGGCGGTGGGTGAACCCGTGGTGCCCGGGGAAGCCGAGCAGCATGCCGAAGGGCCGGGCGGCGATCTGCGGATACAGCGCACTGCCCGCCTGGTGGGCGGCGGCGGAGACGTCGAGCTGTTCGCGCCACAGGTTCGGGTCGGCATCGACCTGAATCAGCGCGAACGACAACGGGCGGTCGATCTCGGCGCTGAGGCGCTGCATCCATTCGAGCTCATTTTTCGGTGCGACGATGTCCTCACCAGCCGCACCCTGCGGCGCGAGTTCGAACACCGCCTGACCGCCGGCGGCCATCGCGCGGCCCAGCCCGAACAGTTCGTCTTCGGCGGCGAAGGTGCCCGGCACCGGTTCGCCGTCCATCGCGCGGTGCGCCAGCGTGCGTGAGGTCGAAAAGCCCAGCGCCCCAGCCTCGATCGCCTCTTGCACCAGCCTGCTCATCGCGGCGATGTCGTCGGAGGTGGCCGGCTCGTTGCGGGCGCCGCGCTCACCCATGGCATACGCGCGGACCGCCCCGTGCGCCACCTGGCTGCCGACGTCGACGGCGAAGCTCTGCCGGTCCAGCGCATCCAGATACTCGGGGTAGCTCTCCCATCCCCAGGTGATGCCTTCGGTCAGCGCGGTGCCCGGGATGTCTTCGACACCCTCCATCAGCTTGATCAGCCACTCCTCGCGGCCGGGGCGCACCGGGGCGAAACCGACGCCGCAGTTGCCGCTGACGATCGTCGTCACACCGTGCCCGCTGGACGGTTCCAGCAGGCTGTCCCAGCTGACCTGCCCGTCGTAGTGGGTGTGGATGTCGACGAATCCGGGGGCGACAATGCGGCCGGTGGCGTCGATCGTCTCGGCTGCCGCACCGCTCAGACCGGGATCATCGGCTCCGGTGCGGCGGTGGACCGCCACGATCTTGCCCTCCCGGATACCGATGTCGCCCGGGTAGCGGTCGGCCCCGGTCCCGTCGACGACGGTGCCACCGGTGATCACGAGGTCATACACGGCCGTCTCCTTCGAAGTACCGGGCGCGGCGAAGAATGATGTTGATCAATTTGTACACATTTCGTTAATGTGTGCAAGTGCCCGTCGCTGCAGGATCTCGAACGCTGCCATCGCCGCTGCTCACCGCGGCGACAGACACCCTGCGACAGCTCGGGCCTCGCCGCTTCAGCCTCACCGCCGTCGCCGAGGCGGCCGGCGTCTCACGCGGCACGGTGCATAACATCCTGGGGACTCGCGACGACGCCATCGCCGCCGCGCTGGAACAGCTGTCCTCGGTGTTCATCGAGACCATGGCCGCCGAGGTGAGCCGGCAGCAGAGCCTGGCCGAGCAGGTCGCGGCCGCGGCGGTGCTGATCTCGGCGCATCGCCGCAGATCGACCGCCGAGCCCCGCGCGATCAACCAGAGTGTGCTGGTGCTGCTGCTCGAACACGGCGGCGATGAGTTGATGCGCCGCTCGGTGCAGCTGTGGACGCCGCTGGTGCGCGCCGCCCAATGCAGCGGCGAAGTCAGCGAGGCCCTCGACGCGGGACGCGCCGGCGAGTGGATCGTGCGGCTGCTGTTCAGCTTCGAGTTGCTGCCGCCCATGCGGGTGAACCTGGACAGTCCCCGCGCGGTGCGCCGCTTCGTGTGCGACCACATCGTCGCCGGTCTGGGAGGAGACTGCCGTGGCTGAACCCGAACCGCTGGTCCTGCGAGTCGCCGATCACGAACTCGACGATCTCCGCCACCGACTCGCCAACACCCGCTGGCCGGCCGAGATCGAGGGCGCGGGCTGGGATTACGGCACCGACCAGACCTTCCTCAAGGCCGTGGTGGAGCACTGGCTGCACCGCTACGACTGGCGCCGCGTCGAATCCGAAGTCAATGCCATCGGCTCGTTCGTCACCGAGGCCGCCGGGCAGCGGGTGCACTTCTTGCATGCCCGAGCGACCGGCCCGAATGCCATTCCGCTGGTGATCACCCACGGCTGGCCCGGATCGATCGTCGAATTCCTCGACGCAATACCGTTGCTGCGTCCCCGTTTCCACGTCGTGGTCATCTCGATGCCCGGGTACGGCTTCTCCGGGCCCACCCGGCAGCGCGGTGTGGATTCCGCGGCGGTGGCGGCCGCGGTCGCCGACGTGATGGCCCAACTGGGCTACCACCGGTACGTCGCGCAGGGCGGCGACTGGGGTGCCATCGTCACCCGCCACCTCGGCGAACACTACGCAGATCGGGTCGCCGCCATCCACACCAACATGTGCTTCGCACCGCCCGACCGGGACGACCCGGAGTTGCTGGCCGCCGTGACCGAGACCGAGCAGGCCGCGGTCGCCACCGCGGCCCAACGGATGACCGACGGCATGGCCTATTTGAATCAGCAAGCCACCCGGCCGCATTCGCTGGGCTTCGGTCTGGACGACTCGCCGGTGGGGCTGGCTGGCTGGATTCTGGAGAAGTTCCACGCCTGGTGCGACACCCGCGACGGTATGCCGATCAGCGCCGATCGGCTCATCGACAACCTGATGTTCTACTGGCTGACGGCGACGGCGACCTCGGCGGCCCGGCTGTACTGCGAATCCACCCGGGCGGGAACGGGCCCGCTCGGCAAGTGGACCGGCCGGGTCGACGTGCCCACCGGGTACGCGGTGTACCCCTACGAGATGCTGCAGACCCCGCGGGCGTGGGCCGCGCATCGCTACAATCTCGTTCACTACTCCGTCGCAGACCGCGGCGGGCATTTCGCCGCGTTCGAGCAGCCCGCGCTCTTCGTCGCCGACCTGGCGGCCTTCGCAGATGTCCTCAGCGAACAGCGGGTGTTCTAGGGGGCGTTCGCCCGCTGCCGCAGCGGTCGCTGCCGCACGATCGTCGGCCACCAGAACCACGGGCCGTAGATCCGCACCAGGCACGGCACGATGAACGACCGCACGATCAAGGTGTCCAGCAGCAGGCCGATGCACACCGTCGAACCCAGCTGGCCGATGGTACGCAGATCGCTGGCCAGCATCGCAAGCATGGTGAACGCGAACACCAGGCCCGCCGACGTCACCACACCGCCGGTACTGCCCAGCGCCCGGATCAGGCCGGTGTTGAGCCCGGCCCCAAGCTCCTCTTTGAGCCGGGCGATCAGCAGCAGGTTGTAGTCCGAGCCGACCGCCACCAGGATGATGAACGTCAGCGGCAGGATCAGCCAGTGCAGGTGCAGTCCGATCAGATGCTGCCAGATCAACACTGACAGCCCGAACGCCCCGGCATAGGAGAACGCCACGGTGCCGGGAATCACCATGGCCGCCACCAGGCTTCGGGTGATGACCAGCATGATCAGGAAGATCAGCACGAAAGCTGCAATCGCAGCGATCAACAGATCCGACCGCGAATACTGTTGGATGTCTTTGTTGTTCGAACCCGAGCCGCCGATGTAGATCTTCGCGCCGGCCAATGAGGTCTCCTTCAGCGCGATCTTGATGGCGTCGGGGAACTTCTCCACATGGGCAATGCCCTCGGGGCCCATGGCGTTGCCCTCGTGGGTGACGATGAATCGGGCCGCCTTGCCGTCCGGGGACATCATCAACTGCATCCCGGTCTTGATGTCTTCGTTGTCGAACGCCAGCCGGGGGATATAGAAGAAATCGTCACTGCCGGAGGCGTCGAAGTCGTTGCCGACGTTGATCATGTCGTCGAATGTCTCATCGGTGTTGCGGGCTTGGATGTCCGAGCTGCCGTAGGTGTTGACGATCAGCGACCGCAACGCGATCTGGTCGTCGGCCATGATGTTGAGTTGGGTGACCAACTGCGGCAGCAGCGAATCGACGACCTCCAGCGACGACACCGCGTTCTTGATGTTCTCGGCCAGCTTGTCGACGCTGTCCATCATGTCCCACAGCGACCGGAACGCCCAGCAGACCGGAATGTCGTAACAGTGCGGTTCCCAATAGAAATAGCTGCGGATCGGGCGCATGAAGTCGTCCAGATTGGCGATCTCCTCATCCATCTGTTCGGTCAGCGCCTGCATCTCCGCCATGGTGAGCACGGTGGAATGCATCTCCTCGGCCAGCTTCTGGGTCAGCGCGATCGTGGTCTGCAGCACCTCGACGGTGTGGCCCATGATTTGCGCCTGTTTGTCGGTGTTGGCGTTCTGCTCGCGGGTGAACGGCAGTTGCTGGCCGTTGGCGCTGCCCTGCATGGTGAACAGGTAGGGCAGCGACGCGTGTTCGAGTGCGCGCCCCATCGGCCTGGTGATGCTCTGCACCATGGCCACCCCGGGCAGCCGGATCAGCGCCTTGGCCACCCGGTCCAGCGAGATGAAGTCCGCGGAGTTGCGCATGTCGTGATCCGACTCGATCATCAGCATCTCGGAGAACAGCTTGCTCTGCGGGAAATGCCGGTCCGCGGCCGCGAAACCCAGGTTGGCGGCGGAGTCATGCGGCTGGTAGGTGCGGTCGTCGAAGCTGACCTGGTAGGTCGGCACGAAGACCGCCCCCACCGTGACCAGCGCGGCGCTGGCGGTCAGGATCGGTTTGGGCCAGCGCACCACCGATGTGGCGATGCGGCGATACAGCCGTGCCTTGACCTGCTGGCGGGGATCGAACAACCCGAGCAGGCTGCCCACGCTCAGCACCGCCGGCCCGAGCGTCAACGCTCCGGTCACCGTCAACACCATGCTGATCGCCACCGCCGGCCCCATGGTGTTGAAGTAGTTCAGCCGCGCGAAACTCAGGCAGAACGCCGCACCGGCGATGGTGAGCCCGGAACCCAGGATCACGTGCGACACGCCGCGGTAGGCGGTGTAGAACGCGTCCTCGCGGCTTTCGCCGTTCAGGCGTGCCTCGTGATAGCGGCCCATCAGGAAGATGCCGTAATCGGTTCCGGCGCCCAGGGTCAACGCCACCACCAGGTTCACCGCGAACGACGACAGTTCGATGTAGCCGAAGTGACCGAGTGTCGCGATGACACCCTTGGCGGCCAGCATCAAGATGAGCACCCCGAAAAGCGGCACCAGCATGGTGATGTAGGAGCGGTAGACCACCAACAGCATGAAGATGATCAGAAAGATCGTCGCGATGGTGATGTTGTTCAGGCTCCGGTTGGCGGTCGCCACGGTGTCGGCCGCCAGCGGTGCCGCGCCACTGACGTAAACCGTCAGGCCCGGCGGCGGGTCCGAGGCCGCGACGGTCTGCCGCACCGCGGCGACGGACTCGTTGGCCTCCAGCTGACCGATATCTCCGGCCAGCCGCAGCAACACATAGGCGGCCTTGCCGTCGAGGCTCTGGGCACCGGCGGCGGTGATCGGTTTGCCCCAGGTGTCCATGACGTACTGGACGTGGTCGGTGTCGGACTGCAGGGTGCGCACCAGCGCGTCGTAGTAGTGGTGGTCGGCGTCCCCGAGCGGGCGATCGGCCTCCAGTACCAGCATCGTCATGCTGGTCGAGTCGGACTCCTGGAACTTCTCACCGATCGCCAGCATCGCGGCCTGCGAGGGCGCATAGGTCGGGACCATCGGCCCGGCGAGTTCCTCGGCCACCCGCTCCACCTGCGGCACAAAGGTATTGGTCACCACCGCCAGCAGCGCCCAGAAGATGATGATGGGTACCGACAACGCGCGGACCACCCGGGCCGGCAGCGAGCGTGGCTGACTCATGCGGACTTGACCCGGCAGGTGATGTCGGCGTTCGCCCTCGTGTTGGTGTGCTCGTCGCGGACCACGTCGTCGACGAGGATCCGGCAGCCCACGTGGTCGCCGCGCACCTGCGCCGAGATGCTGCCGGAAACCACCGTGAGCATCGTGGTCTCCTGGTGGCGCCACGGCAGCGCGTCCACCTCGACGGTGTGGGGGTGACCGTCGATGTCGAGGTAGGACACCAAGGCGCCGTCGGCCTCCGAACCGAACACCTCATAGCTGAGCTTCTTGGGGGTGAACTGTTCGGGAGCCTGGGGCGGATTGACCGTCAAAACCGGCCCGGGAGCGGATATCTGGTGAACCTTCCACATGCCCAGCGCGCCGATGCTGACCGCGATCACCGCGACCAGTGGCAGCCAGGCGCGCGCCAGCAGCGACCCGCGCGGCGAACGGGCACTCACTCGCCGACCCGCTGCTGTGCTGCCGCCGGCAGGCGCTTCTTCAGCTTCACCACCCGCACCAACTGCGCAGTCACGTTGAACGACCCGAGCATCGGGATCACCCCGAGGAAAGTACGCTCGGACGGCGTGGCGCCGTGTAGTTGCTCCAGGCTGCCCAGCACATAAAAGCAGCCCAGCGAGAAGATCGCGGCGGGGATGCAGAACGCCAGCGGCGTTCGTTGATCGGCGATGACCCGGCCCGCGAACTCCAGTTCCTGCGATGACAACGGCTCGCGCTTGCGCACCTTGACCAGCACGGCTTTGCGGGCTCCGATTCCTTCGCTGATCGGCGGCGGTGTCCGGTCCTGCAATCGGCGGACATAGCAGAACGCCCCGGTCGCAAAGCACAACATCGCCGCGAAGGCCACCGCCGCCAGATCACCGAACAGCCGCCAGTTCGTGCCGAACATGTCCCAGCTCATCGCGCCACCCGCCCCGTCCTCGCCCAGCAGCCATAGAGTTGATCGTCCGACTTCAAAGAATATATTTCTATTAATCGGACGTCAACGTCTCATAAACAGACGGAGCTGTGCGTATGCTGGGTGGCATGGATCCGATGCTCACTGGTTCGCAATCACGCACACGGGCGGCAATCCTGGAGGCGACGGCGGCGGTGCTGGCCCGAGATCGCACCGCCACGCTGCCCGAGATCGCCGCGGCCGCCCGGGTCGCACGCTCGACGCTGCACCGCTATTTCGCCGACCGGGACCGGCTGATCCACGAGGCCACCCTGGATTCGATCCGCGTCATTCGCGGCATCATCGGGGCCGCGGCCACCGCTGAAGGCCCGGCTCTCGACGCGATGCGGCGGGTGATCACCACGCTGGCGCCCGAGAGCGATCGGATCGTGTTCCTGTTCGCCGATCCCGCCGTGCTGCGGGACATCCCTGCCGAACAGCTGCCCGATTCCGCGCCGATCCTCGAACTCATCATCCGCGGTCAGCGGGAAGGTGTCTTCGACCCGGAGTTGTCCCCGGAATGGATTCGGATCGCGCTGTTCGGCCTGCTGGTCAAGGCCTGTAGTGAAGCGGCACACGGCACGGTGCCGCGCCACAGCATCGTGCCGTCGCTCATTCGGATATTCGAGCGCGGTGTGGCGATCGGCTGAACTCACTGCCGTTTTCTCCGGACACCAATCGCCAACGGTGACATCATCATCTGCAGCGGACCATCGTTTTTGAAGTCCCCGACGTAAGGGTCAGACCATGGGCGAGCGGGTGATCGACCGGCTGATGGGAATCGCCGACCAGTTGCGAGAGCAGGCCGGCGATGCGGAGAAGATCGGCCGGCTGACCGATCAGACGGTCAAGGCCATGAAGAGCGCGGGGTCGATCCGGTTGTTGCAGTCCGCCAAACACGGCGGATACGAAGCGCATCCCCGCGAGTGGGCCGAGACCGTGATGGCTACCGCGGCACTGGATCCGTCGGCCGGGTGGGTTGCGGGCGTGGTCGGCGTGCATCCCTACCAGCTGGCCTACGCGGATCCGCGGGTCGGCGACGAGGTGTGGGCCGAGGACATCGATACCTGGATGGCCTCGCCGTATGCTCCGCAGGGCGTGGCCAAACCGGTCGACGGGGGCTACCTGTTCAACGGTCACTGGCAGTTCAGTTCTGGCACCGACCACTGCGACTGGATCATTCTCGGTGCCATAGTCGCCGACGCCGACGGTGTGCCGGTCATGCCACCGGCCATCCTGCACATGATCCTGCCCCGCGCCGACTACGAGATCGTCGACGACTCCTGGGATGTGGTGGGGCTGCGCGGGACCGGCTCCAAGGACGTGATCGTGCAGGACGCGTTCGTCCCCGGCTACCGCACCATGGACGGTCTCAAGGTGATGGACGGCAGCGCTCAGCGTGAAGCCGGCATGACCAACCCGCTGTATCTGATGCCATGGTCGACGATGTTTCCGCTCGGCATCTCCTCGGCGGTCATCGGCATCGCCGAGGGCGCACTGGCCGCCCATCTGGATTACCAGCGGGAACGGGTGAGCGCCACCGGGACTGCTATCAAAGACGACCCGTACGTCATGTACGCGATCGGCGAGGCGGCCGCCGATATCAACGCGGCCCGCCAGGAACTACTGGCCAACGCCGACCGGATCTACGACATGGTGGCCGACGGCAAGGAGATCAGCTTCGCCGACCGCGCCGCGGGACGCCGCACCCAGGTTCGCGCGGTGTGGCGCGCCGTGATGGCGGTCGATCAGATTTTCGCCCGTTCCGGTGGCAACGCGCTGCGGATGGACAAACCGCTGCAACGGTATTGGCGTGACGCACATGCTGGGCTCAATCACGCGATCCATGTGCCGGGCACCACGTTCCACGCCTCGGCACTGAGCTCGCTGGGCGTCGAGCCGGAAGGCCTGCTACGGGCGATGATCTGACGCGGAAGCTAATCGCGTGCCGGGGCCAACCGCTTCAGGGCCAGCCCGCCCTCGAACGGCCGATAGCCGAAGGCCGCCGGGGCGCGATAGCCGGTGTCACCCAGCGGTGTCGCCACTTCGGTGACCGTGGGTCCGATCTTGGCGGCCACCGGGGCCAGCGCGTCGAGGTCGAAGCGGTACAGGCGAGCCGCATTTCCGGCCAGGATCTTTCGGCACTCTTCTTCGGACCGGTCATGCAGCGCCCAGCGGATGGCCAGCTTAGAATGCGGCGAGAAGCCCTCCTCGTGCGGATAGTCGCTGCCCCACATGATGTGATCGGCACCCAGGAAGTCGATCGTCGTCGCGTCATAGGGCATCAGCTCGCTGGCCAGATAGCAGTTCCGGCGGGCGTACTCGCTGGGCAGCATGGTCATCTCGTCCACGGACGACCCGCCGAACATCCCGTAGGTACGGTTGTGCGCATCGGTCTTCATCGTGGGCACCATGGCGTCGAGCATCATCAATTGTTGCTGCACCCATAGCGTGCCCTGCTCGGTCGGCACGAACCGCAGCGCCGGGTGCCGCTCGAAGACCCCGGCGAGGATCAGGTGGCTCAGGGTGCGCTGGGCCCACAGCGCCATCTCGGTGATCAGCACGGCGTTGGAGGCCGGCTGATCCATCGGCATCTCGGGACTGCCGGCCCCGGCGTGCTGCACCACCGTCAGGTCCAGCTCCGCGCACAGCGCCCAGATCGGTTCATAGCGGGTGTGAAACAGCGGGGCCACCTGCGGGTCGCCCGCCGAGACCGCCGGGATAAGCACCCCACCGAAGCACCCCAGCTCGGCGCCCCAGCGAATTTCCTTGAGCGCCAGCTCGACATCGTTGGGGAAGATCTGAATCAATCCGCGGCGCCGGGTCGGTGCCATCGCACAGAAGTCGATCTGCCACCGGTTGTGGGCCTGCACCCCGGCCCAGCGTTTCTCGAATTCGTCGCGCGTCCGCGGCAGGCTGATCGTGATGTTGGGTGTGGTCGGGAAGAACGGCGGAACGGTATTGGGCAGCAATACCTCCGCGGCGACGCCGTCGGCGTCCATCTCGGTGATGCGTAGGTCGTGGTCCCAGTTGCGGTTGGCAGTGGCGACGATCAAGTCGTCGAACGGGCTGCTGTACACCTTGGCCCAGGCGTCGAACTCGTCGTGCAGCGAGGCCGGGAGATACGGCTTGTAATCGTAGAGATCGGCTCCGGCGTGGGTGTCGGTCGAGATGACGACGTAGCGGTCGATGGTGTTCCAGGTGTCAGCCATGTTGTCCTCAGTTCTCCACCAGGTCGGGTATCGGCTCGGCGTCGGTCAGCCAGTGACGGCCGGTCTGGCGGGCAGCTTCCCACTTGGGAATGCTCACCGCATCGTCTTGGCCCAGGTCGGCCGGCGTGGGTCCGATACGCTCGGCCCGCGGTGCCAGCGCCGCCAGATCGAAGTTGTACAGGTCGGCCGCCGCCAGGCCCAGCATCTGCCGGGTCTCCTCGATCGGAATGTCCCAGAACGAGCTCCGCAGCCACTTCCGGGTGTGCGGCCAGGTTCCCTCCGGATGCGGGAAGTCGTTGCCCCACAACAGGTTGGAGACACCGATCTCGTAGCGCCGGGCCAGCTCCCGGCGCTCGGTGGTGGTGGCTCCGATGAAGCAGTTCCGGTCGAAGTACGCCGACGGCGGCATGGTCAGATCGCCCTCCATCTGGTGGCTCATCTTCTTGGCCGAGTGCTCACGCAGAAACCGGGTGTCCATCAGCCAGAGCAGATCGTTCGCCCAGAAGGCGCCGCATTCGGTGACTCCCCAGCGTAGCCCCGGGAAGCGCTCGAAGACCCCCGACCACAATGCGAACCACAGCGGCCGCGCGCCCCACCAGCGGACCTCGGTGACATAGATGCCCAGGTGCCCGCCGTACTCCTCCTGCGGGGCGGGCCCGGAGTGGGTGTGCACCGGCATCTGCAGGTCCTGGCAGGCGGCCCAGACCTTGTCGTAGCGGCGGTCGTGGTAGGGCGGGTAGCCGACCCAGCGCGCCGGGATCAGGATGCCGCCGCGCAATCCGGATTCGGCCGCCCGGGTGATCTCGGCGACTGCCGCGTCGACGTCGGCCAGGATCGGCACCACCGCGACCCCGGCGCGCCGTTCGGGGCTGTGACTGCACAGTTCGGCCAGCCAGCGGTTGTGGGCCCGGGCCCCGGCCATGGCGCGTCCCGGGTCGAGGTCGCCCGACTGGCCCAGGCCGGCCCCGAACGGTGCCCCCGCGACGCCGGTCACCGCGTCGGCGTCGGGGAAGATCACCTCACCGACCACCCCGTCACCGTCGAGTTCCCTGTCGCGCAGCGCCACGTCCCAGCCGCCGGCGATGCCGTCGCCATGCTCGGAGAACCACTCTTGGGCGAACTCCTCGTCGATGAATCCGCCGGCCTTGGCAGCCGCGGTCTTCTCTGCCAGATACGCCTCGAAGTCCTCGGCATACTCCGGGTCGACGTATTCGCGGTATCGTTCGGTCGGCAACTCGGCGTGGGTGTCGGCGGAGATGATCAGATACGGGTCCACAGTGTGCCTTTCGCTACCAGGTGCGGATGGGGTCGGGTTCGAAGACGGTGCTGCGCGCATCGGCCGGCACGGTCGCCAGCGGTTCGGCGACCTCGGTCACGCTCGGACCGATCCGGTCGACCAGTGGTGCCAGCGCCGCCAGGTCGAAGCCGTAGACGGCTGCGGCGTTCCCGCCCACCATGGCCGCCACTTCGGCTGCCGGGACGCCGGAGAAGGTGTGACGCAGCGCCTCCCGGGTGTAGGGCGCAGTCCCCTCGTAGTGCGGATAGTCGCTGCCCCACATGATCTTCTCGACGCCGATGGCGTGGCGCTGCGCACACTCGACGGGCCGCATGAAGCTGGCGCCGACGTAGCACTGCCGGCTCCAGTACTCGCTGGGTCGCAGGCTCAGCGAGCCGGCGGTGGGCCCGGCGAAGCGGGCGATCGCTGAGCTCGGCCGCGCGTAACGGGCCGCCGCGACGTCGAGTGAGTCCAGCGTTGCCGGTATCCATCCGGCCCCCTGCTCGGTGAGGACCAGAGTCAGGTCGCGATGGTGTTCCAGTACGCCGCTGAAGATCAGGTGCCACAGCGCCCGATGGGCAAACCAGTGGGTCTCATACACCCACACCGCAAAGGAGCTGCCCCACCCGTCGGTCGGGGTCGGTCCGGCGTTGCCGCCATGGTGGTTGACCACCATGCCGGCCTCGTCGCAGGCCGCCCACAGCGGCGCCCAATGCTCGGCGTAGAGCTGCGGGACGCCGGCGCCGGGGGCGACCCCGGGCAGCAGCACCCCGCCGCGCAGCCCCAGCTTGGCGATCCGGGCAATCTCGGCGACGGCCGCATCGAGGTCTTCCAGCAGGATCTGGCCCACCCCGGCGCGCCGCTCCGGCGACAGCGAGCAGAAGTCGGCCAGCCAGCGGTTGTGCGCCCGCAGCCCGGCCCAGCGCAGTTCGATCTCCCGCTCGGTCTCCGGCGGCGGGGCGGCCAGGCTCCCGTTCGGAAAGAACGGCGGCACGGTGTTGGGGTAGATAACCTCGCCGGCAACACCTTCGGTATCCAGATCGGCGTTGCGCCGATCGCTGTTCCAGCTGCGCTCCGCGTCGGGCTCGGTCAGGTCGCCGAATGGATTGACGTACGTCTGTGCCCAACTGTCGAATTCGTCCCGGTAACCCGGATCCAGGTAATCGCGATAGTCGAGCAGGTCGGCGCCGGCGTGGCAGTCGGCCGAGATGACGGTATAGCGCTCCATCGGGCTCACACCTGCGCGGGCCGGGGTGCGGCCAGCAGGGCCACGTCGTCATAGCGCTGGTGCACGTACGGCAGTAGCCACTCGGCCGGTACCGGCTGCGCGATCCGCCCCACCTGTACGGTGCGACGGCGACACCAGGTGATCGAACGGATCTCGCGAATCGCGATGTCGGCCACCGGATCCAGTGGCGAGTCGCCCAATTCGACGGTGCCGTCGATGATCTCCAGCAACTCGTAGTGCCGGTGGTACTCGCCGTAGACCAGGTGCGGGTCGGTGATCCCGTTGCCGTCGGGGGCGCGCAGGAACTTGAAGTAGAACTCGGTGTTGGTCTGGTCGGGCGGCAACTCGCCCGGGCCCGTCACCCGACCGTGCACGCCGATGAGCCGGTGGCCGAGGCGCTCCACGCCCGCGTCGACGCGATCGCCGTCGCGCTGCACCTCGATGTGGGCCAGTTTCTTGGGCTCGCCGAAGGTTTCCCGCCCGCCGGTGACCGACTGCTCGGTGGACTGGGGCATGAACAGCGGGTAGTCGCCGGCGATGTCGCCGTGTCGGGCGGTCACCGAGAACACCGCCGACCCGAACGGGGGCCTGCCGTCGAGCCGGACCCGCTGCAGTTGAATGCGCACCAGCGGCTCGGCCCCCGGCTCCAACGGCCTGGGCAGCACAGCGGCGACGATATCGGGGTCGGTGAGGTAGGTGACGGTGACCGCCTCGGTGGCAATGGGCGCCTTGGTGGCGTCGATCTCGTGGTCGACCCGCTCCTGCGGCGGACGTGGGCCATAGCGAACCGCGTTGGCACTCATCGCTTTCCTCCTTCGTCGGACGCCTTCCCGGTATGTGCGCCCAAAACGTCGACCAGATAGTCCGGTTCGCCGCGAGCCAGGATCGACGCCGCCTTGCTCGACACCACCTGATCGGCGGAGCCCGGCGGGCCGATCATCCAGAAGCGGTCATCCCGGATGCCGTCGAGCACCTGGTCGGCAACGGCGTCCAGCGGTGTGAACTCGACATGCGCACCGGCGGCCTCGAAGCGGGCCACCACGCCTGCCAGCGTCGCCTGCTGGGTGCGGCGTTGTTGGGTGGCGGCGTAGCGCTGCGGGCGATGCCGCCACGACTCCCAGATACCGGTGTTCAAGAAGCCGCCGGGGAACAGCACGTGGGCCCGCACCCGGGTGCCGGTCATCTCCAGATGGGTGTGGAGGCTTTCGGTCAGGCACAGCACCGCGGCCTTGGTCATCGGGTAGACGGCGGTGGCCGGCCCGCCCATGGCGCCCCGGGCGATGGGCGCGAACCCGCCGTTGCCCGAGCAGGTGTTGATCACGTGGCCGTCGCCCTGCTCGAGCAGGATCGGCACGAACGCCTTGATGCCGTGGACGACGCCGAGCACGTTGACGTCGATTCCCCACCGCCAGTCGGCCAGGTCGTGCTCCCACATGTAGCCCTCGGAGACCGCACCGGTGCCGGCGTTGTTGCACACCACATGCACCGCGCCGAAGCGCGCGAGCGCCTCGGTGGCCAGGGCCTCGATCGAGGCGTAGTCGGTGACATCCGTGAGAACCGCGAGCACCTCGACGCCCTCGTCAGCCAGCTCCCGGGTCGCCTGCTCCAGCGGTTCGGCGAGCACGTCGGCAAGCACCACCTTCATGCCCTCACGGCCGAATCTTCTGCCCAACGCCCGGCCGATGCCGCCGGCTCCGCCGGTTACGACCGCTACCTTGCCCTGCAGGTCCATCATTGTGGCCATCGTCACATGAGCGCGTATATCACCGCAATGAGTCGCACTATGCGACCATCGGGCTAGGGTTCTGCCATGGCCCCGCGACCCTCACCCCAGACCGAGCGGGTGGTGAACCTGTTTGATCACCTGGCCGGCGCCGGGAGCGACGGCATGACCCTGGCCGAGGTGTCGCGCCACTTGGACGTGCACAAGGCTAGCTGCCACTCGATGCTGTCCGAACTACTGCGGGCCGGCTGGCTGCTGCGTGACCCGGTGCGCAAGAGCTATCACCTCGGTCCCGCCCTGGTCCGGCTCGGCCGGGCGGCAGCCGGCCGGTACCCGGCCCTGGTGCTGGCCCGCTCGGCGATGGCCGAGCTGTCGGCGACCACCGGCGCACATTGCGTCGCCTTCGCGGTCAGCGACGACTACTCCACCGTCGTCGATCAGGTCCGAAGCCGGCACGGCGGTGGCCATCCGATGCCCATCGGCACTCAGTTTCCCCACCGCCCGCCGTACGGGGCATCGGTCGTCGCCTGGGGCGCACCAGATGCTCGGCAGCGGTGGCTGGCCGCCCTCCCCGAGGGTGTGCGCAGCCGGTACCGGCGGGCGCTGGTCGCCGCCGAGCAACGGGGCTACGCAGTCGGGCTGCACATCCTGCCCGATCTACGACTGCAGGAACTGGCGCTGATCGTGCGTAGCGCCGAGGTGCGTTCCACCCGCCTGAGCCAGCTGGCGCAGGCACTGACCGACGAACTGCTCCACACCGAACAGTGGTTCCCGATCAACCTGGATCCCGAACGCAGCTACGAGGTGAGCCACATCGACTCACCCATTCTCGAGGGATCCCGGATCGCGCTGATGCTGAGCCTGGTTCCCAGCGCCGAGCCGACGAGCGGCGCGGCGATCGCCCGGCTCGGGACGCAACTGTCGTCGACGACCCGCCGGCTCAGCGCCGCCCTGGCCGAGACGCCGGATTTATACAGCTAGCTCAGCCCGGAACGGCGGCCTGCAACACGGCGAGCGCGGCGGTGCTCAACCGGGCCAGTTCGGCGGCCTCGTCCGGCGACAGCGCGGCCGCAAATAATTCCGCCATGCGCCGGTTGGTGAGCTGTTCGATCTGGTCGTAGCGGTCCTTCTTGTCGGCACCGTCAGCGAACGGCTCTGGCCAACCGAACATCGCGGCGTACTGCGGCCCCTTGTTGAGCATGTGCGCCTCAATCGGACTGATGCCGGAGATGGTCAGTGCGTTGAAGTGCACACCGGCGCGCAGTTCTCGCAGCACGAACATCACCTGCAGCGCCCGCGCCGCGGGGTCGTCGGCCAACGGCATCGCGCGCCAGCCGGCGAACAGCGGCAGGCCCGCCGGTTGTGTCGCCGCGATGACCTTCTCGCCCAGTTCGGCGATCCGATCCAGGCCCTGGGCGCCGGAGAGGTACTTGCGGCCGAACTCGGCCGTTTGGCTCCAATATTGTTGCGCCGCAGCGGCAGCGCCGCGCACCGCGACGCCCTCGTGCCACATCGCGCTCAGTCCGGTCGGTTCGAACACCGCGAACACCGCACCGACGGCGTCACCGGTGGCCTCGCCCAGCACGCCGCCGCGCCCGGCGACGTAGCCGGCCAGCGGGTTCTGATAGCCGGCGGCGATGCTGTCGGCGAAGGTCTCCGGGTGCAGCATGAACACCGCGACGGCCTGCTCCATCGCCGCTCCGGTGGCAGCGGCCGACTTCTCGATATCAGTCATTCGGCTAGGCTGACACAAAATGAGCACCGTTGCCCTGCGTACCGAGCTACCGATTTCCGCGGAACACGCCGCGGCGTTGGCGCGCAAACCCGAGTTGATGCAATTCGTGCTGGCGCCGGTGCTGAAAATGCCCTCGCTGTCCGCTCCGGACCGCCTTGAGGTGGGGACCCGTGCGTCGGCGCGGCTGTGGTGGTTCGGTGTGATCCCGTCCTGGACGCATCACCTCGAGATCAAAGAACTCGACGATCTGATGATCTACACCAACGAGCACGGCGGCCCGGTGCGGACCTGGAACCATCGCCTCACCTTCACGCCCATTGACGAGCAGCGCTGTAGCTACACCGATGAGATCGAAACCGATCCCGGCATCAAAGGATTGGGCACCCGGCTGTTCATCCGGCTGATGTTCGCCCACCGACACCGCCGCTGGCGCAGCCTTGCTGCCATCCTCGCCTGACCTCCGCCGGCACAGGGTAGGCGCGCTAGGGTGCTCTGGTCGGGTCCAGCAAACAAGCCGACAGAACGGTTGAGCACATTCATGACCGCACCAGAAGCATCGCCGATGGAAGCCCGGGTTGGCCATTACTACCAGATGGACGGCACCTATCTGGTCGGCCGCGAGAAGGTCCGCGAGTACGCCCGCGCGGTGCAGGACTATCACCCGGCCCACTGGGACGTCGCGGCGGCCGCGGAGATGGGCTACCCGGAGGTGGTGGCGCCGCTGACGTTCACCTCGACCCCCGGCATGAGCTGTAACCGCGAGATGTTCGAGTCGGTGGTCGTCGGTTATGACACCTACATGCAGACCGAAGAGGTCTTCGAGCAACACCGGCCGATCGTCGCCGGAGACGAGCTCAAGATCGACGTCGAGCTGACGTCGGTGCGCCGGATCGCCGGGCGCGACCTGATCACCGTCACCAACACCTTCACCGACGCCGCCGGCGAGCGGGTGCACACCCTGCACACCACCGTCGTCGGCGTCACCGCCGAAGACATCGGCCCGGACGTCAAGTCGGCCGTGCACAACGCGATGATGCACGACGTCAACATCCTGGGCATCGGCGAATCCGAGGCCGCCTACGAAAAGACGGTGCGGCCCGAAGGTGAGATCCGCATCGCCGAGGGCGGGCTGACCCGCACCCCGGCGACGCCGTCCTTCGACGAGGTGAAGGTCGGCGACCCGTTGCCGGTGCGCCACACCCGGCTGTCGCGCGGCGACCTGGTGAACTACGCCGGGGTGGCCGGTGACGCCAACCCGATCCACTGGGACGAGGAGATCGCCAAGCTGGCCGGGCTGCCCGACGTGATCGCCCACGGCATGCTGACCATGGGTCTGGGAGCCGGTTTCGCCTCCGCCTGGACCGGCGATCCCGGCGCGGTCACCCGCTACGCGGTGCGGCTGTCGGCGCCGGCGGTGGTGTCGGCCAAAGAGGGCGCCGACATCGAGTTCAGCGGCAAGATCAAGTCGCTGGATCCCGAGACCCGCACCGGCGTCATCCTGGTCGGCGCCAAATCCGGTGACAAGAAGATCTTCGGCCTGGCGACGTTGCACGTCCGGTTCCGCTAATCGAGCAACCTGCGGGCGACGTCGGCCGCCAACTCCGCGGTATCGGCATCGGGACCACCGGCCGCCAGACTACGGCGCACCAGGGCCAGCGGCGCGTCGATGACGGCCAGCAGCACCCGGGCGCGGTCGGCGGCCGGGAACCGGGCCAGGAAGGCGCCCAGCGCGTCGGCGGTGCGCCGGTCCAGTGTGTCGGCCTCGGCCAATACCGCCGGTGAACAGTCGGGGCCGACGAAGTCGGAGCGGCTGTAGCGGGCCAGCAGGGCGGCTTCGTCGGGGTTGGCGGCACTCCACAGCAGCACCTGGCGCGCAGCCGCCACGCCGATCGCCACCGGATCGCCGTCGGCGGCGAGCAGCGGCAGGACGTCCTGGTGGAAACGGCGCACCGGCGTGAGCCAAGCGGCGGCCAGCAGATCACGTCGCGCCGGAAACCGGTGATACACCGAGCCACTCGGCGCCCCCACCGCCTCGGCGACTGCGACGGCGGTGGCAGCACCCGGCCCGCCGGCCAGGATCAACCGGATGGCGGCGTCGACGAAATCATCCGCGGTGAACTTCCCTGGCATCGGCATGAAGTAGAGAGTACTCTCTAATCAATTAGCGAATACTCTCTAGATCGGAGGCGCCATGCGAGTCAACAATGTGCACAGCCGGGTGTTCACCGTCGATAGCCTCGAGCAGGTGGGCGCGTTGATAGACAGCCTCGCCGGTGACAACGATCGGCTGTGGCCGCGGCAGAACTGGCCGGCGATGCGGTTCGACCGGCCACTGGCGGTCGGCGCGTCGGGCGGGCACGGACCGATCCGCTACGACGTCGCCGAGTACCAGCCGGGCCGGCGGGTGCGGTTCGCCTTCACCCGACCGACCGGGCTGCACGGCTATCACGAATGGGCGGCTCGGCCGGTAGCCGGTGGCTACGAGCTTCGCCACCGCCTCGTCGCCAACACCACGGGATGGCCGGTGCTGAGCTGGCCATTGATCTGGCGGCCGATGCATGACGCACTCATCGAAGACGCCCTGGACAAGGCAGTGGCGACCCTGGGCTGTGGCGAGCCGCGCAGCTCATGGTCAGGGTATGTGCGGATGTTGCGACGAGCCGCGAGCCTGCGGGGCAGGCCGTGACCTTCGACGACTACACCGACCTCACCGTCTGCGGCGGCCCGGTGCGGGTCTACCGCGCCGGCGATACCGGGCCGCCCCTGCTGCTGCTGCACGGTGCGATGCTCGATACCGCCCACGGGGTGTGGCGACGTGTCGCGCCGGCGCTGGCCGCCGACTTCCGGGTGTATCTGATCGATCTGCCCCGCCACGGGGCCAGCAGGCCCTGGCGCGGCGTGCTCGACGACGCGTTCTTCCGCCGCTTCCTGCACGAGTTGCTCGACGCATTGGGGCTACCGCAGGTGGCGCTGATCGGGCTGTCACTGGGCGCCGGGATCGCCACCGGCTTCGCCCTCGAGCATTCAGAGCGCGTCAGCTCCCTGGTCGCGATCGGGCCCGGCGGACTCGACGCCAAACGCCCGGCGCAGTTGCTGACCTGGCTGGTCATGCGGACCCCCGGCCTGCTGCGCGCCGGCACCTGGTGCCTGGCCCGTTTTCCCGGCGCCATCCGCCGGTCCATGGTCGCCAATCTGACTGCCGGAGAACAGGCCCCGGATTTCGAGGAGATCATGGCCGCGGCGGTGGGTGAGGCCCGCGCCAAGCACCGATACGGCGAGAAGGCCTTGGACGACTGGCAGATCGAGTCCTACGGCCCGCGCTCGATGCGACTGAATCTGCTGCCCGAGTTGCCGCGACTGGCCGTGCCGACCCTGTGGGTCCGCGGCGCCGACGATCCGCTGGTCGGTGCGGGAGCACTGGCGAAAGCCCATGCTGCCACCCCGGATTCCCGCCTCGCCACCATCGCCGGTGCCGGGCACATCGTCACCTACGACCGGCCCGACGAGCTCGTCAACCTGGTGCGCGAGTTTCTCGAATCCGTCCCATAACTCCGTCCGCCAATAGGGCGCGGCTTTCGGCGCTGCCGTCGAGGCGCCGGGTGATCCGCTTGACGATCTGCCAGGACGCTTCGGACTCGCGCCTGAGGTGGAAATAGTTGGCGCCCCCGCGCGCCACCTGATAGCCGGTCTCGCGTTTGACCAACAGCGTCGACGCGCATACCGCGACCGCGTCGTCGCCGTGGACGGTGACCACAGCCGGGCCGAGGAAATGCACGCAGCCACGGTTGATCAGATTCTGGTGTCCCGACGAGCGAACCATCGCGGCGACGTCGTTGCGACCCTGCATGAGCCAGTCCTCGACGTCATAGACGCCGTCGTCGGACCACAGGGCGGCGGTGGCGCCGGCATCGCCGGCATCCACCAGGGGGCCGTAGGAGGCGATCATTCGCTCGATCGCGCGTTCGTCTTCGATGCGCTGCAGCCGACGTTCGAGGTCGGCGAGCCGTTGGTCGGTCACGATCCTTTCCCGGCCAGGTTCGTCAGCTGCGCGAGTGCTGCGAGCTGGTTGCAGAAGTGCCCCGCGGATTGCGCCGAGATCACACAGCTGACATCCGTCGCCCCCGCTTCGGCCAGCCGCTCGATCTGGTCCGTGGCGTGTTGCGGGGCGCCGATCGGGTCCAGCGGCGGTGTCGCCAGCACGACGGCGAAGTCATCGGGAACATCGACGGAGCCGAGCATTTTCGCGATCTCGTCCACCGTCAGGCCGAACGGCGTCCAGCCGTCGCCCAGTTCGACCGCGCGCCGCAGCGAGCGCCTGGTTCGGCCACCCACCCAGATCGGCACCCGCGGCTGCACCGCGCACGGCTCCACGATCAGCGAGTCGTATCGGTAGTAGTCGCCGTGGTATGCCGGCCGGCTGGTCGACAACGACGCGCGCAGTGCCTTCATCGCGTCGTCGGCGCGGGCGCCGCGATCCTCCCAGGCGCAGCCGAGCAGGTCGAACTCCTCCCGCAGTGAACCGACGCCCACCCCGAGCGTCAGCCGACCGGCGCTGACCCGGTCGAGGGTGCCGTAGCGCTTGGCGATCTCCAGCGGGTGGTGGTAGCCGAGCACCAGCACAGAGGTGACCAGCCTGATCCGTCGGGTGCGTGCGGCGAGAAACGACAAGGTGGCCAACGGGTCCCAGTACGTCGCGCCGCGTACAGCCGCCACTTCGACGGGCACCGCGACGTGTTCCGAGCAGGTGAGGTGGGCGAATCCCAGGTCGTCGGCGGTCGCTCCGATCTCGGCGACGTCGTCGATTCCGCCGTCGGCTTCCCACTCGGACGCGGTACCGGGGATCTGGATCACCACCGGCGTGAACAGGCCGAGTCTCATCGACAGGCCCTGGCTTGGTCGTACCGCAATGGCTTCCTGCACTTTCGTTGCGCCTGGTGGCTGAGGTAGTCTTCAGAAAAACTGGAATCAATTTTAGTTATGGAGGCGGCGCGTGTCCAGCGGCGAGTGGCGGGGCCAGTACGGGCCCTGGGCCGTGATCGCGGGCGGTTCGGAGGGCGTCGGCGCGGAGTTCGCCCTACTGCTGGCCCGGGCCGGGATCAACCTAGTCCTGATCGCCCGCAAATCCGGGCCACTGCGCGACACCGCCGAACGCTGCCGCGAGTTGGGCGGGCAGGTCCGCGAGTTGGCCGTGGACCTGACCGATCCGGATGGCCGCGCGCAGATCTTCGCTGCCACATCCGATCTCGAGATCGGTCTGCTGATCTACAACGCGGGGGCCAACACCCACAGCGCAGAGTTCCTCGACGGCGACCTGGCGGCCTTCCAGCAGGTGATCGACCTGAACGTGACGGCTCCGCTGGCATTGATCCATCACTTCGCCGGCCCGATGCGTGCTCGCCGGCGCGGCGGCGTGCTGCTGGTCGGCTCGCTCACCGGCTACCAGGGCTCGGCGCGACACAGCGTGTACGGCGGCGTGAAGGCGTTCACCCGGATCTACGCCGAAGGCCTGTGGCTGGAGTTGCGCGAACACAACGTGCATGTGCTCGAACTGGTGCTCGGCGTCACCAGGACACCGGCCATGCAGCGGGTGGGGCTCAACTTCGATATCGCCGGGATGCCGGTGTCCGATCCGGCCGATGTCGCCCGCGAGGGACTGGCCCAGCTCCCCCACGGCCCGGTGCACGTCGTCTCGGCTCATGCCGGGAATCCCGCGCTGCGCGCCACGCTCGACCGGGCCGCAGCCGTGCTCGCGTCCCATCGGATGATGCAGAAGCTGCTCGGTGGCGCGCCCATCCCGGACCCCGATGCCCCGCCCACCGGTTGATCGCGAGCCGGCGACTCCCAGGACGGCCGCCCAACGACGGCGCTGCGAACGGATTCTCGCCACCGCCGCCCGACTCGGCGCCCGCGACGGGCTGGAGGCGGTCCGGATGCAGGCTGTGGCGGATCAATCCGGCGTTTCAATCACCACTGTCTATCGCTACTACCCGACGAAACATCACCTGTTCAGCGCGCTGCTGTTGCACTACACCCGATCCGTCACCCCGCCGGAGCCGGCGACCGGATGTCCGGCAGCCGATATCAGCGAACTCATGGCCGGCATCTGCCGGTCCATGCTCGCCCGCCCCCGGCTGGCCCGCGCGATGATCACTTCGGTCAATGCCCGGCGAGCCGAGTCCGGAGCGGCCGGCGACTTCAATCTGCGCGAGATCATCCTGTCGGTCGCCGGGATCACCCGCCCCGCATCGCAGGACGCCCAGCTCGCGCTGCTGGTCGAGCAGTGCGCCTACGGTGTCTTGTCGTGGGCGGTGATGGGTGAGACCACACCGGCGCAAGCCGAAACCGACATGCGCCGCGCGTGCGAACTGCTGCTGGCGCCCTGGCGCAAAACCTAGCTTGGTGTTACCGATGCATAGCGCACTTTCACACCGCGCACAGCGAGTTCTACGCGGACTCAACGGGGGCGCCTCTCCGCTCCGAGAGTCCGGCTCTTGCGAACCAGACTGATATCCAACGTATTTCGGCAAGCACTCCATGGGGCCAACGTCGGATTCGGCGAGGCACATCATTTTCACTACGAAATCCGGTGCCTTCCAGCGGGTTTCCATGCCCAGATTGGTCCGGCGCGACAGTCACGCCACGCCGGTCGAGTTGACTCCGCGCACTGTTGCTGCCAACATGGCGGCGAACGCACCTCGCTAGGTGAGGCGTCTGTACGGATACAGGCCACTGACCTCCAACGTCGAGAGACGCCCAGGGTCAGGACAGCTCTTCCCGGCTTAAGGGTTGAGCCCAAGTGGCTTCCGGCTTCTGGCCGGATACGGCGTGCAGTGCCGAAACTCTGACGAGAGGGGTGCCGGCCGGCGGTGTCGTCGGCCCGGCTCTCCCTGATGTGCATGCTGCGCCGGCATCCCCGTGTGCCCTGGCCGTGAGGAGGTGAGAGTGACATTGAGTCCGGACGATAGTCCTTATCCGAGTTCGACGACCACTTCGCTCGAACCCGTTCGCGGCGCCGCTTTCACTTTCTGACTCGGCTCGCGCCATACCGTACCCGCGCTCCCCGGCCACTGACCCGAGCGCGGTTTCCAGCGTGCGAATTTTGTGCCCTCGCAACGTTATTCGCTATTTCATAAGGAGTTTCGATGTCTTTTGTGTCTGCACTTCCCGAAGAACTCACCGCGACAGCGGCTGAACTGAGCAGCATCGGCAACGCGGTGGCTGCGCAGAACACGGCCGCCGTCGGGCCGACAACCGGGGTGGTTCCGGCGGCCGCCGACGAGGTCTCTGCACTGACCGCCGCTCAGTTTGCCAGGCATGCCCAGATGTACCAGGCGATCAGCAAGCGCGCCGCTGTGGTGCACGAGAGGTTCGTGATCATGCTGCAGCGCAACGCGCAGTCCTACGCAGCGACCGACGCCGCCAACGCCATCTCGATCTAGCGAAAGGGTTTACTGATAATGGATTACGGAGCAGTTCCCCCGGAAGTCAATTCCGCACGCATGTACGCCGGTCCGGGTGTCGATCCGATGCTGTCCGCTGCGGCGGCATGGAACCTGTTGGCGGCAGAATTACGTTCTGCAGCAATATCTTTCGAATGGTCTGTGGCGGGCCTGGTCAGCCAAGGTTGGTGGGGTCCCTCGGCGTCGGCGATGACCGCGGCCGCCGAGCCCTACATCAGCTGGATGAGCGTCACCGCCGAACAGGCGGAGCAGACCGCAGCGCAGGCCTACGCCGCCGCCGATGCCTACGCGTCGGCCTACGCCATGACGGTGCCGCCGCCGGCGATCGCAGCCAATCGAGTGATGTTGGCGGCATTGGTCAAGACCAACGCTCTGGGATTGAATACACCGGAGATTGCGGCGACCGAAGCCCGCTACGCGCAGATGTGGGCGCAGGACGCCGTTGCGATGTACAGCTACGCCGCCGCTGCCGCATCCGCCACCGAACTGGTTCCGTTCGCGGTAGCACCGGAGACCACCACTTCAGACGACGAGAGCAGTTCTGGCGCCCTCCCAGCCGACACCGGAGATGCGCACTCCCAGGTGCCCAGCGCATTGCGGAGCATGGCGTCGCCGGCAGAGGGCACGAGGCCGACGGACCCAGATTGGCATTGGACGAAGTTCTTCGACGGCCTCTTCGACGGAACCTGGGGCCACGACGACGGCTCGGGCCTGAACATCAACGCGCAGCTGTGGAACACGATCGCCGCAACCGGGATCTTCGACCCGGGCGGGAACCTCGAGGGCTTCGCGGGTCTGGCTACGCTCGGGTTTCTGGCCCGCGGCATGGAGGGCGGCACGGCCGCCCTCACCGGTGGCGGGCTCAGCTCCGCGCCAGGTATGACACTGGCGTCGGCCGAGACCGCCGGCCGCGCTGCCGGAGCTGCGGTCGGGGGCGCAGGCTCCCCGGTGTCGGCCGGAGTGGGCAGAGCGACCCTGGTCGGATCCTTGTCCGCGCCACCGAGCTGGGGAACGGCCGTCCCGGCGGCTGCGCCGAGTGCCGGAACAGCCAGCGGCTGGACGGTCGCCCCGGACAGCAGGTCGGTGACCGCCATGCCGCCTCCGATGCTCCCGAACGGTGGCGGACGTAGCGGCAGCTTCGGCCTCGGCACGCCGCGCTATGGCACCAAGCTCACCGTGATGCCGCGTCCAGTGGTGGTCGGGTAGGTACAGCGGCGCGGCTTGGGCGAGCCGAGGAGCCGACAGCTACGGCCTGCGTGGCATCCCCAGCGCGGTTCCCAGGATCCAGGCGAACAAGAACGCCGGCATGGCGGTGATCGAAAGCCCTTCCAGCGACAGCGGTCCGGTGCCGACGATGAACGCCAGCAGCAACAGCGGATGTACCGCGGCAGCGGCGACCGCGAGGTGGGCGGTGTATCGCGGCAGCACCCCGTGGACGTACACCGCGACCGCGAACGCCCCCAGTGCCACCACGGTGGGCAGACCGGACATGGCCAGCAGACCGAACGCCAGGTCGTAGAGCAGCGCGGCCGCTTCGGGGCTGTGGTATCGGTACAGCAGAATGTCGAACGCGGTGAACCCACTGAGCAGCAGGGTCACGCAGCCGATGAAGCCGGCGGCGAAGCACGGCGCAAGAACCGATCTCACCGGCAGCCGATCTCGCAGCAGTGTCCACACCGCTCCGCCGAACACCAGCCACAGCGTCACACCGACCGTGTTGAGCAGCATCGTCACGACCAGTCGATCGTGATGCTGGGTCGCCCACCAGGCCACCTCGGTGGCCAGCTTCTGGGTGCCGGGGAACGACCAGATCGGATACACCGCGAGCGTCACAACCGGGAGCGCGAAGCCGAGCATGCCGGACCATCGCGCCACCCGCGCCGCGTCCCATTCCATCAGCGCACCAGCTCCCACTGGCCGAAATCGGCCGCCAACACGTCGTCCACGTCGACGTGAATGTCGTCGATCAGGAAACCCGGGTCGGTTGCGGTGACCATCTCCCGCTGGAAGAGCACGGCAGCCGGTTCGCGTTCGCCGCCCGACCACGCCCGGGTCTGCCACGCCCACCGGTGGCCCGCACTGGTCGAGTGCCCGATGACATCGTCGGCGATCGCCCAGGAACACTGCCGAGCACCGCCGTAGATCCCGGTGCGCGCTGCCCCCAGCACCGAGTTGATGCCGCGAAACCACTGGACCGCGAGCTTCTTCCAGGTCTTGGCGTCGATGTCCTCATCGACGCTGAAGAAGATCGGCGCGCTCGGCGGACCCCCGGCGGCGGTGTGCAGCCGCAGCGCCGTGCGGGCGTCCGCGGCGCCCCCGTCGTAGCCGCGGGTGAAATCCGACGGCGAATCCGGCCAGCCCGGCTTGCCGAACTGGTAGCAGCTGACGATCTGCAGGCCCGCGGCGCGGAGCCGGTCGGCGTAGTCACGGGTGACGGGCTTGAAGTCGAAGGTGGCGCCGGGCCGCAGGTCCGAAACGTAGACCAGCGCCCCGGCGAAGCCGGCCGCCTTGATCCGCTCGGGCTCGACCAGCCGGTGGGCGAAATCGATGAGCTGCAGCCCCTCGGCCGCGGCCTTCGGCGCACCGGCTGTTGCCGCGAAGAACCCGGGGACCGCCAATGCCGGTGCCAGCAGCGCGCCGTACCGCAGGGCTTCGCGGCGGGAAACCGATCGCGTCACACCGGAAGGGTAGCCGCCGCCGGCGTTCGGCGCGCCACCAGCAGGCCGGCGCATCGCTAAACGTGCTTGATCACCGCTTCCCCGAACTGCACTATCGCCTCGATCGCGCGCCCAAGACTGTCGCCGGGAAGCGCGACCTGCACCCAGCTGACCCCGACGTCAGCGAGCCGGCCCAGGCCGTCCAGGTAGGCGCCCGCGTCGAAGTCGTCGTAGCCGAGCCGCCCGCCGGCGAGGTTGGAGAAGCAGATGTCGATGGCCGACCAGTCCCGGCCCGCGTGGTCGCAGCGGCGCTTCAGGTCATCGACTCCCGCCGCCAGCGCTTCGATGGAATCCATCGCGGCGGTGCGAGCCGTGCTGGCCAGGCCCGGCGGCGCAGCGAACGGCGCCCACCCGTCACCCCGGGTGGCGACCCGCTGCCGCGCCTTGCCGGTGTTGCCGCCGATCCAGATCGGCGGATGTGGGCTGCTGACCGGGCGCGGATGCGCGGTGACGCCCCTGGCATTGAAGTGACGGCCCTGAAACGACACGTCGTCACCGGTCCAGATCGCCCGGATGACGTCCAGGCTCTCCTCGACCAGGGCGGAGCGCTCCTCGAAATCTACGCCCAGCGCGGCGAATTCACCCTTGAGGTAGCCCACGCCCACCGCCAGGGTGAACCTGCCGCCGGAAAGCAGATCCAGCGTCGCACCCGATTTGGCGACCACGAACGGATTGCGGTAGGGCAGGACGACAACGTTCGGGATGAAGCGCAGCGTTCGGGTGTGCGCGGCGGCAAACCCCATCGCCACGAAGGGATCCAGGCTGTCGTGTCCGCCTGCATCGAGCCACCGCTGAGTCGGAGCGGGATGATCAGTGAAGCCCATCGCGCCGAAGCCGGCGGCTTCTGCGGCCCGCGCCACAGCGGTCACTCCTTGCGGGGAGACCAGTTCCGGGTCACACGGATGCGTGATGATCGGGTAGGTGAACGCGAACCGCATGCGGGTTCCTCTCATTCTGGTTTCGGCCGCGGCGGACCGAGTAGGTATTCGCCGGTGTCCGGGTGGTGATACCAGCCGCCTGCCGCGTGCGTCCCACCGTCGACGTGCAGCGTCTGGCCGGTGACGTAGGTACTCAGATCGCCGGCCAGAAACACCGCCGCACCCGCCATCTCATCGACGTGCCCGGGCCGTCCCATCGGGATCATGTAGCCGGCGTGAGCGAGCATCTCGGACGAGCCGACACGCTCGATGCCTTCGGTGAGCGTGAGGTCCGGGGCCAGGCAGTTGACCCGGATGCCGTGCGGAGCCAACTCCAAAGCCGCCGTCTTGGTGAAGTTGACGACACCCGCCTTGGCCGCCGCGTAGGCGGCGTAGCCGGGTGCGGCGCGGGTGCCCTCGATGCTGGCGATGTTGATGATGCTCCCGGGCTCGCCCCGGCGCACCAGAGCCTGCGCGACACGCTGCGTGCACAACAGAACATGGGTGAGATTGGAGCGGATCAGCGTCTCCCACCCCTTGGCGGCGGTTTCCAGCAGCGGGGAGGCGAACACCCCGCCAACGTTGTTGACCAGGACCGTCGGCACACCCGCCTCGGCGATGGTGGTGGCCAGCGCGGCATCGACCTGATCGGCGTCGCGGACATCGATCGCACACGCCAGGCCGCCGGCCGCGGCCGCAGCGAGCTCGGCGGTCTCGGGGTCTTTCTCCCAGATCACCACCCGGGCACCGAATTCCGCGAACGTCTCGGCGATCCCGCGGCCGATACCGGAACCGCCGCCGGTGATGACGGCCACGCGGCCGTCAAGGGCCGACGCGTCCTTGCGCAGTACCACTAGCCACCTCCCGGTGGGCTCACCGCCACGGTCGGTCAGAGACTGATGTAGACCGATTTGGTGTTGAAATAGGCCTCGATCCCCTTACGGCCGCGTTCGCCGCCCCAACCGGACTGCTTGTGCCCGCAGATCGGCATGGACGGGTCGGCTGCCAATGCGCAGTTCACCCAGATCTGGCCGCCCCGAAGCTGATTCGCGACACGGTGAGCGCGGCCAAGGTTCTCGGTCCAGATCGCCCCGGCCAGCCCGTACTCGGTGTCGTTGGCAGCAGCGATCGCCTCTTCCTCTTCGTCGAACGGAATCACCGAGCCGACCGGGCCGAAGATCTCTTCGCGGATGAGCCGCATATCCGGTGTGGTGTTGGTGATGATCGTCGCCTCGTAGAAGTAGCCGCGGCGATCCATCGGCTTGCCGCCGGTGATCACCTCGGCACCGGCGGCCACGCCGTCGTTGACGATGCCCGCCACGCGCTGGCGCTGCTTCTCACTGATCAGCGGACCGAGGACCGAGTTGGGGTCGTCGCTGCCGCCCATGGGCAACATCTGGGCGAAGTTGGCCAGGCCCTCGACGACCTGGTCGTAGATTCCACGCTGGACATAGATCCGCGAGGTGCACGAGCAGTTCTGGCCCGAGCCGGCCAGCAGACCCATGCCTGCCATCATGATGGCCTTGTCGAGGTTGGCGTCGTCGAACATGATCAGCGGCGACTTGCCGCCGAGTTCCAGGGTGAGGCGCTTGAGGTTGCCGGCGGCCGCCTTGACGATCAGCCGTCCCACCTCGGTGGATCCGGTGAACGAGATCTTGTCGACGTCCGGGTGCGCGGTCAGCGCCGCACCGGTGGTCTCGCCGTAGCCAGTCACGACATTGAGGACGCCGTCGGGCAGGCCGGCCTCGCGGAAGATCTCTTCCAGCTTCAGCGCGGTCAGCGGTGTCTCCTCGGCGGGCTTGAGCACACAGCTGCACCCCGCCGCCAACGCCGGCGCCACCTTGAGCATCGCGACGAAGAACGGTCCGTTCCAGGGGATGATCAGGCCGACGACGCCGACCGGCTCGAGCTGGGTAAAGGTGTGATACTCCTCGAAGTGGCCGAGCAGACCGTCGGAGACCAGGTTGGCCGACTCACCGTGGATCTTGCCGACCCAGCCCGCGTAGTAGGTCAGCATCTCCTGGGACACCTTGATGATCTGGCTGGCGCCCATGGCGGTCATGCCGTTGTCACGGGACTCGATCTCGGCGAGCTCGGCGGTGCGCTCCTTGATGATCTCCGCCGCGCGGAACATGATCTCGGCCCGCCGCGCGGCCGGCAGCTTGCGCCACACCCCGGATTCGAAGCTCTCCCGCGCGCGGGCCACCGCCGCGTCAACGGCCGCCTGATCGGAATCGGGGACCTCGGCGATCTGCTCCTCGGTCGACGGGTTGAAGACCGGGATGATCCCGCCGCCGGCCACGACTGGTTCGGTCTCGATGGTGCTGCTCACTGGTTTTCGTCCTTCCATGGTTCATCTGGTGTGCGATAGCCGTCGCGGGTCAGCCGTCACGCGGTGTCGCCTTGTTCGGGCAACTCGGCGATCGGCCGGACCAGGACTTCCTGAGCGGTGCTGGCGACATGTCGGCCCGCGGCGTCGATGATGGTTCCGTTCACCACCGCGCGGTGGCCGGCGGCGGCGACGATCTGCTGGGTGTAGCGATGCCACTGATCGAATCGCACCGGACGGTGCAGCCAGATCGTGTGATCGAGGGTCAGGCCACGATGCGTGCGGTAACCGACGGGTTCGGGATGGGCGCGAAACGCCGTGTCCACCAGCAGATAGTCGCTTGCGTAGGCCAGCATCGCCGCATGAGCCCCTGGCCCGCCGTCGATCGGCCGTGGCAGCCGCATCCACAACGAGCGCGCGCCGCCGGCCTGGGTGCCGCCGAGGAATATCGGCGCGTCGGCAATGCGCATCTCCAGCGGCGGCGGCGTGTCGACCCACGTGCTTGCCGATCCGGCGAGCTCCCGCGGCGCCTGCTGTGCCCAGTGCTGCAGCAGCGGAAGAGCTTCCGGTGCCGTCACCGACCCCTCGACGGTGACGGCCTCGGAGCACTCGGGGTTCGTGTCGAAGGACACCATCGCGGTCACCAACACCCGTCCTGCTTGCCGGATGACCACCTGTCGTGCCGACATCGTCCGCCCGTCGCGGGTGCGGTCGACGGCGATGTCCAGCGGCGCGGCCGAGTCCCCGGGCCGCAGGAACATCGCATGGATCGAGTGCGGGGCCAGTTCGGCGACGGTGGCCGCGGCCGCGGTCAGCGCCTGGGCGACCAGTTGGCCGCCGAAGATTCGGCCGAACCTGCCGGGTTCGCTGTCCGCGCGAAAGCGATCCGTGCCCGCCGGCTGCAGCGTCAGCACCTGCTGGAGATGGTCGAGCGCACCGAGCGTGGCGGCTTCCAACGGGCTGCCGGACCCGAGCAGCAGCGCGTCGTGATCCGGGCGGGCGGCAGCTTCGGGCGTCGGCGTCGGCCTCAACGCATCCTCCTCACCGCGCGCAGCCGGTACATGAGCTCTGGGCCCCCGGGCGAACCGGCCTGTGACTGTCGGTCTATTTAAGTAAAACGTTTGACTTAGGTCAAGGGGGCGATGTTGACTGAACTCATGCCCCCACCCGTGCGTAGCCCGCGGTCCACCCGCGCCGACAGCACCCGGGAGGCGCTGTTATCCGCGGCAGAGCGGCTCATCGCCGAGCGCGGTGTGGAAGCTGTTACCCATCGGCAGATCGTCGAGGCCGCCGGCCAAGGCAACAACGCCGCGGTGGCCTACCACTTCGGCACCAAGAAAGAGCTGGTGCGCGCCATCGAGGCCAGCCACGCCGGGCACATCGAGGAGTTGCGCACCGCCCGGGTCGCCGACACCGACGATTCGGCCGGACTGCGCGACTGGGTGGGGTGCCTGGTGCAGCCGCTGACCGACCATCTGGCGTCGCTGCCCGCGCCCACCTGGTACGCGCGATTCGCCGCTCAGGTGATGACCGATCCGACATATCGGCGCGTGGTCACCAAGAGCGCCCTGGAATCCGAGTCACTGCGACACGTCATCGACCGCATCGGCCACGGCATTCCCGAATTACCCAGACACGTCCGATCCGAACGCAACATCATGATGCGGACCGTGCTGATGTACACGTGCGCGGAGATCGAACGTGGATTCGCCGACGACGGCAACGGGCCGCGTCCGGACTGGCCGCGCGCCGGCCGCAGCCTCGTCGACGCGATCGCCGGCCTGTGGCAGGCGCCGGTGTCAGACCGGTAGCGGTGAGCGCTCGACCTTTGCTGGCATGCAAACGGTTTCGACACGCCCGGTTGTGATTCTTGGTCGCTTCATCACAAAGACTCCGTGATGGCCCGCTACACCGGCACCGGCACCGCCTACACGACGACCGGGAAATCGGCGGTCGGCGGCCTCCCAAGCAAGAGTTCCAGTGAATGAGAGACCGCAGCACAACTGTCCAAACGCCGGCTTATCGTGCAACGAACGGGCTAGCGGCGAAAGGTAATCGATGTGATTGTCGGCCTCGGCAGCCTACCACCGGGAAGGGCCGGCCTAACTTTCACGGATATGTCCGGATCGCCGGCCTTGTCCGCGCGGCAGGCGCCCGTCCGATGACCCGCCGGGATCCAGTACGCCGACGCGAACGCATTATTGACGTTGCATTGCGGCAGGCCTTCCGTGGCTACGATGCGGTGCAGATCCGTGCAGTGGCGGATGCCGCCGGCGTCTCGACCAGTGCGGTCTATCACTACTTTTCATCAAAGGACGGACTGCTGTTGGAATGTTTGCACAGCTGGCTGAGTGAATTTGAGGACAGCGACGCGCTCGCCATCGTCGGCAAGCGGGGGCCGAACCAGCGACTGCTGCGCGTTGTCGAATCGCTGACCGAACGGCTGTCGTTGACACCTCGCCTCGCGGACACCATGGCGCGTGCGTATCTTCACGCGACGGGTTCAGCGTCCGACACGGCCGAGTTCGTGCGGGACACGCTGATCGAGATCTTCACCGAAGCAATGCATCCCGAACGGCCCCAGTACAACGATCACGTCGCGGCACTGATGACGGATGTATGGATCGCCAATGTCCTTGCGATCGCACAGAAGCGAATGACGGCGGAAGAACTGCGCCGCCGCTTCCAACACGCCATTTCGGCGATCGATAGGAACACCGGTGTTCGCTGACCAGGTGTCGGTGGCATGCCCTGGCACCTCGCCGGTTCACGGCCGGCGTCCACTCAAGGGGCGCCTGATGAACACAGCTCAGCCGTTGGACTGGCCATGGCGGAAGGACCGCGTCAGGTAGCGAGGCAGACTGACCGCTGGAACGGCAGTCGGCCACGAATCGGCGCGGAAGTAGGCGTCAGATCCTCCATCGACGAAAACCACGCTGCCACACATGAAATCAGCCGCGTCGGAGAGCATGAATACCATCCAGTCTGCGAGCTGGCTAGGATCGCCGTACCCGCCTATCGGAACGGGAAACGCCTTGATCGCCTTGGCCTCTTGTGGATTGGCAAGCTGCTCGGCCAACAATGGTGTCATGATAGCGCCGGGAGCGAGCGCGTTCAGCCGGATGCCGGAGCCAGCCCAGGCGTGGGTAACCGCGTGGCGGCGTACCCAGCGCGATACTGCGATCTTCGACGCCGCGTACATGATGGCAGCCGCGCTCTTCCCGAAGATGCGGACCGCCCGTAAGGCCCGGTCCGCGTCGCCGGCGAGCAGTGCGCGGATCGCCCGCTGTGGCACCAGCGGGGTTGTCGTGGTGGAGTTGCTGCCGATCACGACCACCTTGGCGCGGTCGGCACGCGCCAATGCGGGTCGCAGGGCCATCAGCAATTCGACGACACCGAAGTAGTTGACCTGTGCAATCAGTCGCTGGCGCCCGGCTATGGGTCCCAGTCCCGCAGCGAGAACGGCCCCGTCGAGGACGCCGTCGCAAGCGGCCAGCGCCGTCGCGGCGGCCGTACGACGCCCCTCGGCGGTCGAAAGGTCAGCGATCACGTCGGCGCTCTTGAGGTCGATGCCGATGACGGTATGCCCGGTCGCGCGGAGCTTCTCCGTAGCCGCACGACCCATGCCCGAGGCAGACCCGGTGACGACGTATGTTCGGTCCGTCGTCATGTCTTCTGGGTCAGGCCGGCGTCGACGACAAGCTGAGCCCCGGTGATGTAGCGCGCACTATCGGAAGCCAAAAACACTACCGCGTTCGCCACGTCCCGTGGCTCCACCCAAGGCACCGCCAGTAGGTTGCGCGCGGCTAGCACCTTGACCGCGTCGGCCTCGGTCGGATTGTCGACGTCGGGGCATAGTCTTCGGTAGGTGGCCTCGTTGCGAACCGTGGGCGTCGCCACCGCGCCGGGGTGCACCGTGTTCACCCGGATTCCGAGCGGGCCGAGTTCGTTGGCGAGCGTTCGGGCCAAGCCCACGACCGCATGTTTGCTGGCCGTGTAGTGCGCGGTCTTAGCAGTGCCGCGAAGCCCGTTGGTGGAGCCGATGATAACGATCGCACCGCCGGCCCCCATGTGCGGCACGGCCGCCTTGACGGTGTGCCAGACGCCGGTGACGTTGACGTCGAGCGCCTCTTGCCACACGTCGCTGGTCAGTTCCCAGACGGACGCGCCCGGGGCGTGGATGCCGGCGTTGGCGACGACGATATCCAGGCCGCCCAAGGCGGCCGCTCCCGCGTCGATCGCTTCCGTCACGGCGGGAAGGTTGCGGACATCTGCGGTACCGGTGAAGCAGCGCCGGCCGCGCTCCACTACAGCGGCCGCCGTACTCGCGAGATCATCGGCCGAAGCGCCGGTATCGATGGCAATCACGTCGGCGCCCGCGTCGGCGAGGCGCTCGCAGTGCGCGCGACCGGTCCCGCGGGCGGCACCTGTCACCACCGCGACCTTGTCCGCGAGGTTTGGCATCACGGCGCCTTGAGCAGATTGAACCCCTTGTATCCGGCACTGGCGACCTCGGCGCAGATGTCAAGGTATGTCGCGAGTCCGCCGATGAACAGCATGAAAACCCGTGGCTTTCCGGGGACGTTGGCACCCATGTACCACGAGTTCGCTTTCGGGAAGAGCGTGGCGTCGGCGCGCTGGTTGCATTCGGCGATCCAGTCGGCAACGGCATCTGCGGTCGCCTCGATGGCGGCGTACCCGTGCTCGTCGAGATAGGCGATGGCGTTCGAGATCCAATTGATGTGTGCCTCGGCGTGCAGCACCATATTGGCCAGAACCGCCGGCGCTCCCGGTCCCGAAACCAGGAAGAGATTGGGAAAGCCGTCCACCCCGAGTCCCAGATAGGTGCGGGGCCCGTCGGCCCAGTGGTCGGACAACTTCTGCCCGTTGCGGCCGACGATGTCGATCTTGGCAAGCGTACCGGTCATGGCGTCAAAGCCGGTGGCCAGCACGATGGCGTCGAGATCGAAGTGGGCCGCCGACGTCTGAATACCGGTCCGGTCGATCGATTCGATAGGCGTCTTGCGGACACTGACCAATGTCACAGTCGGCCGGTTAAACGTCTGGAAATAGTTGGTGTCGGTACAGATTCGTTTGGTACCGATGGGGTGGTCGTTGGGGATCAACAGTTCCGCGACTGCCGGGTCGTCGATCTCCGCACGGATTTTCTCCTCGTAGAACTTGCGGGCTTCCTCGTTGGCCTCCAGGCTGATCATCTGGTCGGCGAAGGTTTTGGAGAACAGGACTCCGCCCAACTGCCAGCGTTCCTCGAACGCTGCACGGCGCTCTTCGAGCGTGGTCTCCATGGTCAGCTTGGGATGCGCCACGTGCGGAGACCCCCCGCCACTACGCCATGACAGGCGGCGGCGTTCTTCGTAGGTCGCTTTGGCGTGCTTGATCTCTTCAGCGGTCAACGGCCGGTTTCCCGCTGGCACACTGTAATTCGGTGTGCGCTGGAAGACATACAGGTGTGCGGCCTGCTCGGCGATGATCGGTATCGACTGGACGCCCGACGATCCGGTGCCGATCACACCAACACGTTTTCCGGTGAAGTCCACGTCATCGTGCGGCCAATGTGCGGTGTGATAGGTCTCGCCGGCAAAGGTGTCCAGCCCCGGGATATCGGGCGTCAGCGGGGAGGACAACGGCCCGGTGGCCATCACCACGAACCGGGCCGTCACCGTCTCGCCGGTATCGGTGGCCACCGTCCACCGCACCGCCTCCTCGTCGTAGACCGCCGACACAACCCTCGTGTTGAATGTGACTCCCGGCCGCAGGTCCAGCTTGTCGGCGACCCACTTGATGTATTCGAGGATCTCGGCTTGCGTCGCGTACTTCTCCGTCCAGGTCCACTCCTGTTGCAGCTCATCGGAGAACGAGTAGCAATAGTCCAGGCTCTCGACGTCACAGCGCGCTCCCGGATACCGATTGAAGTACCAGGTCCCGCCGACCTCCGGCGCCGCCTCGAAGGCCCGGACCGCCAGGCCCTGTTGCCGGAACTTGTGCAAGGCGTACAGGCCACCGAATCCCGCGCCCACTACGACGACATCGACATGCTTCTCGGTCGCACTGCTCACGCCGGTGAGGTTAGTCCCTGCTCGAACCAGGGACTCCACGGTTTCCCGGTCAACGGGCAGCAAGATTTTTTCCCGGCTACTGGTGAGGACCGGTGACCGAATCAGCGGCCCTGCTCAAGATGTCACCCATGACCGATACAGAATCCAGCGGCCGATCCAGCGTCGCTCCACGGACCGTAGAACTGACGATCACAGCGGTCATCGATGAGAATCACGACACGAAGTCTCTGGTGCTATCCGTCCCCGACGAACACCGGCCACAGTTCGTATATCGCCCGGGTCAGTTCCTGACGCTGCGCATCCCGAGCGACGTGACCGGATCGGTAGCGCGCTGCTACTCATTGGCAAGTTCTCCTTTCACCGACGAAGCCCCCAAGGTCACCATCAAGCGTGCGACGGGCGGCTACGGTTCGAACTGGCTGTGCGACAACGCTTCCGTCGGAGGCAAGATCGATGTGTTGCCGCCGGCCGGATTGTTCACTCCGAACGATCTGGACGCCGATCTGTTGCTGTGGGCCGCCGGCAGCGGTATTACACCGGTGATGTCGATCCTCAAATCAGTGCTCGCCGCGGGCAGCGGGCGGGTGGTCCTGTGCTATGCCAACCGTGACGAACGCTCGGTTATCTTCGCTGCCGAGCTGCGCGAACTGGCGGCCCGTTACGTGGGGCGATTGACCGTGCTGCACTGGCTCGAGTCGATTCAGGGCCTGCCAACACGCGCTCAACTGGCCGGGTTCGCCCGGATGTTCCCCGGTTACCACTCCTTCATCTGCGGCCCCGCGGCGTTCATGGCCGTGGTCAGCGAAGCACTCACCGAAGTCGGCGTGCCGCGGGAGCATGTTCACCTGGAGATCTTCCAGTCGTTGACCGGTGATCCGTTCGCCGAGGTCGTTGTTCAAGAGGACGCCGGCGAAGGCCGACTTGCCGACGCGCAGGTCACTCTCGACGGGCAGACGCACCGCCTGTGCTGGCCTCAAGACCGCAATCTGGTCGACGTGATGCTCGCCGCGGGCCTCGACGTGCCCTTTTCGTGCCGGGAGGGCAACTGCGGATCCTGTGCAGCAACAGTCGTCGAAGGCGAAGTCGACTTGGGTAACGCGGCCATACTCGAGGAACAGGACATCGCCCAAGGGCTGTTCTTGGCCTGTCAGGCATGCCCACGATCCAGCAAGCTGCGGATCGAGTTCTGACCGCGACTCTCGATCCCGCTCACCGGGATCGCCCGAGAATTTGCAATCCCACCACGTCCACCATCGGTGCATGACTAAACGGGTGATCGACAGCGTCGCCGAACTCGCGGACCAGCTTCGCGGCCAGGCAGCGGAAGCCGAGAAGATCGGCAAACTGACCGACAACACGGTCAAGACGATGAAGCAGATCGGCAACATTCGGCTCCTGCAACCGAAAGGTCTTGGTGGGCTGGAAGTCCACCCCCGTGAATTCGCTGAAACGGTGATGCTGACTGCCGCGTTGGATCCCTCCGCAGGATGGATCAACGGCGTGGTCGGGGTGCACCCCTATCAGCTGGCGTACGCCGATCCCCGAGTCGGGGCCGAGATCTGGTCCGACGACGTCGACACCTGGGTAGCATCGCCGTACGCCCCACAGGGGGTCGCCAAGCCGGTCGACGGTGGTTACCTGTTCAACGGTCGTTGGCAGTTCAGCTCCGGCACCGACCACTGCGACTGGATCATTCTGGGCGCCATGATCGGCGACGCCGACGGCAAGCCGCTGATGCCCCCGCAGATGTTGCACATGATTCTGCCGCGCAAGGACTACGAGATCGTCGAGGACTCGTGGGATGTAGTGGGTCTGCGCGGGACCGGGTCCAAAGACGTCATCGTGTCGGACGCGTTCGTCCCGGCGTACCGAACGATGGATGCGATGAAGGTCATGGACGGCACCGCCCAGCGGGAAGCCGGGATGACCGAGCCGCTCTATCTCATGCCCTGGTCGACGATGTTCCCGCTGGGCATCTCCGCAGCCACCATCGGGATCGCCGAGGGTGCGCTCGCCGCCGCTCTCGATTACCAGCGTGAGCGCGTCAACTCCAGCGGCGTGGCGATCAAGGATGACCCTTACGTCATGTATGCCATCGGTGAGGCGGCCGCCGATATCAATGCCGCCCGCCAGGAACTGCTCACCAACGCCGATCGAATCTACGACATGGTTGCTGCCGGCAAGGACGTCTCCTTCGAGGACCGGGCAGCCGGCCGACGGACGCAGGTGCGGGCGGTATGGCGCGCGGTCTCCGCCGTCGACGAGATCTTCGCCCGCTGCGGCGGAAATGCCGCCAGGATGGACAAGCCGCTGCAACGTTATTGGCGCGATGTCCATGTCGGGCAGGCGCACGCCATCCACGTTCCGGGCACCGTGTATCACGCGTCGGCGCTGAGCTCACTCGGCGTGGACCCCCAGGGGCCGCTGCGGGCGATGATCTAGGGAGCTGACCCGTGAACGCCATTAAGAGTCTGGGATATGTGTACGTGCAGACGAGCGACATCGATCGGTGGCGCCACTTCGCCTTCGGTGTACTGGGTTTCGCCCAGGGCAGTGGACCCGATGCAGACTCGCTGTATCTGCGAATGGACGAGCGCGCAGCACGTATCATCGTCAGTCCCGGCGATAGCGACAAGATCGTCACCGTCGGTTGGGAGGTACGCGACCACACCGCACTCAGCGACGTCCGCAGCGCCTTGCAACGCGCCGGTATCGAATACACGCAACTGTCGCCGGCGCAGGCCGATGTCCGTCGCGTCGAAGACGGCGTCGCATTCCATGATCCGGCTGGAAACCACCTCGAAGTGTTTCACGGCCCGGTGCTGGATCACAGCCCGGTAATCACCCCGTTCGGCGCGAGATTCGTGACCGGGGACCAAGGCCTCGGCCACGTGGTTTTGCCGGCTCTGGACGTCAACGGCCTATTCGCCTTCTATACCGAGACACTGGGCTTCAAGTCGCGAGGGGCATTCCGAGTGCCGGCACCGCCGGAGTTCGGACCGGTGCGCGTGCGTTTCCTGGGGGTCAACGAGCGCCATCACAGTCTCGCGCTCTGCCCGGCAGCGACGCTGCGCGACCCCGGTCTGATCCATCTGATGGTCGAGGTGGACACGCTCGACGCAGTCGGCCAGGCGCTCGACCGGGTCAACCGGGACGGATTTCAACTGTCCTCGACACTCGGTCGGCACACCAACGACAAGATGGTGTCATTCTATGTTCGCGCCCCCGGGGACTGGGACGTGGAGTTCGGCACCCAGGGCATGCGCGTCAACGAAAGTCACTACACCGCTGAGGAAATCACCGCTGACAGCTATTGGGGCCACCAATGGGTTGATGACCTGCCGGCAGCAATGCGCCCGTGAGGAACGACGTCTCCCCGATTGCCGCCGCAGACATTTGTAGCTGGGACCACGAGGCCGACGTCGTCATTGCCGGATTCGGGGTAGCCGGCGCCGCTGCCGCGGTGGAGGCGACCCGCGCCGGCGCCGACGTGCTGGTGCTCGAGCGCACCGGATCATGGGGCGGAGCAGCGGCAATGGCCGGCGGATTCATCTATCTCGGCGGCGGGACGTCCTTGCAGGCGGCGTGCGGCTTCGAGGATTCCGTCGACAACATGTCGGCCTTCCTCAACGCTGCCATGGGCCCGGGCGCAGACGAGAACCGGATCGCCGACTACTGCGCCGGCAGCGTGGCCCACTTCGAGTGGCTGGTCGGCTGCGGAGTGCCGTTCAAGGCCGAGTTCTTCGGCGAGCCCGGATGGGAGCCGCTGGGCGACCACGGCCTGATGTACTCCGGTGGGGAGAATTCCCACCCCTTCAACACCATCGCCAGTCCCGCACCGCGTGGCCACATCCCACAGATGGTCGACAAGAAGCAGGGCGAGGCCAGCGCCGGCTACATGTTGATGAAGCCGCTCGTGAACACCGCACTGGCCGCGGGCGCCCGGGCGCTCTACGACATTCGCGCGCAGCGACTCGCCGTCGAGTCCGACGGCCGAGTCGTTGGCGTCATCGCCCGCCAGTACGGCAAGGACATCGCCCTGCGTGCCCGCCGCGGAGTGGTGCTGGCCACCGGTAGCTTCGCCTACAACGACGCCATGGTGGCGCAGTTCGCACCGCGCATCGCGGGCCGGCCCGCGGCATCGGTAGAGCAGCACGATGGTCAGTCGATCCGGATGGCCCAGGCGCTGGGCGCCGACCTTGCCCACATGGATGCCACCGAGGTAGCCATCTTCATCGACCCCCAGCAACTCGTGCGCGGCATTCTGGTCAACGGTCGGGGCCAGCGCTATGTCGCCGAGGACAGCTATCCCGGCCGGATCGGGCAGCTGACGCTCTACCACCAGGACAACACCGCCTACCTGATCCTCGACGACGCAGCCCAAGAAGCGGCGATGGCGTCGGCCTCACCGAAACTCATGATGCGCCCGCCCACCTGGGTCGCCGGCACCGTCGCCGAACTCGAATCGGAGATGGGATTGGCCCCCGGCTCGCTGCAAGCCACGGTTGCCACCTACAACGCGGGCGCTGCCCGCGGGACGGACCCCCTGCTGCACAAGAAGGCGCAGTGGCTGAGACCCATCGGCTCTCCGGTCGGGGCGATCGATCTGCGCGACTGCACCGGCGGGTTCACCCTAGGCGGCCTGGCCACCACGCTCGACGCAGAGGTCGTGCACGTCAGCGGTGTGCCGATCCCCGGCCTCTACGCGGCGGGACGTTCGGCGGCAGGGCTGGCTGCCTGGGGTTATGCCAGCGGAATCTCGCTGGGCGACGGCAGCTTCTACGGCAGGCGGGCCGGGCGCAGCGCCGCACGACCCTGACAGGCGCTTATGTCGCTGCGGCTATGCGGCACCCCCGAATCCGGCGATGAGTGTGACAGCACCCACACACGTGTGGTAGGTATATGTGCATTAGACATATGTCTATTAGTAATACGGACGGAGACCTGATGCCCCCCGCACCTGCGCTGCCCACGACCGCTCCCAAGAAGGCCGCCGCCGAAACCCCCAGCGCCGTCATCGACCGGGTCTCCCTGGTCCTCGACGCATTCGACGGACCCGGGCGCTTGACTCTGGCCCAGATCGTGCGGCGGACGGGGCTGCCGCGTTCATCTGCGCACCGGATGCTCGAGCGCCTGGTGCAGTTGCGCTGGTTACGTCGCAGCGGGCGCGACTACGAATTGGGTATGCGACTGGTCGAACTCGGTTCGCTGGCCGTGCACCAGGACCGCTTGCACAGGGCGGCCATCCCCAAGCTGCACGAACTGCACGCAGCGACCGGCCTGGTGGTCCACCTCGCTGTCCTCGAAGGGTCCGATGTGGTGTACATGGAGAAGGTCGGCAACCGTATGGCCGCAGCGATCCCCTCCCGTGTCGGCGGTCGCCAGTCAGCGCACTGTACGGCGTTGGGCAAAGCGATGTTGGCCTTCGCCGACGAGTCCGGGCGGGACGCCTCGGATACTGACCTGCTCCCCCGTCAAACCAAGTACTCGATCTCCACCCATGCCCAACTCCGTAACGAACTGCTGAAGGTACGCTCTCGCGGCATAGCCTTCGACCGGGAGGAGTCACTGCCCGGCTTCGGTTGCGTGGCCGCGCCGATCGGTGACCCTGGCGAGGCGGTCGCAGCGATCTCGGTCTGCGGACCGATGAACCGGATGATGTTCGACCAACGCCTGGTCGCCCCGGTGCGTATCGCCGCGATGGGTATCTGGCAAGCCGTGGACTGTGGCCCCATTCGCGTGGCGCCCACGCTCCAGCAGAGGCGGCCACTACGCGGCGGGCCGGCCCTGCGCCCAGCGGTCCACGACGCGAACCTGCGGCTCGCATGATTCTGGATCCGCAGATCGCCTCCATCATCGAAGTGCTCAACGCCGGCTTCCCACCGGTCCACACCATGACCGGCGACGAAGCCCGTACCGCCATCCGCGCCCGTTTCACGCCGCCCGCCAATCCCGAACCCGTGGCCGAAGTACACGACCGTGCCGTCGCGGGCCCGGGCGGACCGGTTCAGATCCGGATCTACCGTCCCACCGCGGCCGACGAAACCCCGGTCCCGACCCTGGTCTACGCGCACGGCGGAGGTTGGGTGTTCTGTGACCTGGACAGCCACGATGGCCTGTGCCGGGATTTTGCGAACCGCCTTCCCGCCGTTGTTGTCTCAGTGCACTACCGGCGCGCGTCAGAAGAGGGGCGTTGGCCCGCTGCTGCCGAGGACACCTACACCGTCACCAACTGGGCGGCGGACCACATCGGCGAACTCGGCGGCGACCCGAATCTTCTGCTCGTCGGCGGCGACAGCGCCGGCGGTAACCTTGCCGCCGTCACTGCACTGATGGCCCGAGACCGGATGGGGCCGCGCCTGGCCGCCCAGCTGCTGCTGTATCCGGTTATCGCAGCCGACTTCGATACACAGTCCTACCGCCAGTTCGGCCGCGGCTACTACAACCCGCTGCCCGCACTGCAGTGGTATTGGGATCAATACGTGCCCGACGTGGCCGACCGCACCCACCCCTATGCGTCGCCGTTGCATGCCGCGGACCACTCCGGGCTTCCTCCGACAGTCGCGGTGATCGCCGGCCACGACCCGCTACGTGATGAGGGACTCGCCTACATCGAGGCGCTGCGACGGGCGGGCGTGCCGACGGTACAGCGCTACTTTGAGGGCGCCGTGCACGGATTCATGACGATGCCCACGCTCGGCATCTGTGCACGGGCGCGCAAGCAGGCGTGTGCCTACCTCACCGGGCTCTTGCCCCGGCCGGTCAAGAACTAGCCGATCAGCCTTTTGCGGCAATGGTTTCCGACGGGGCACCAACAGACATGGCGGTCCCGTAACGCTGGTCGGGGTCGAGGACGCAGTGGGTCCGCGAGAATACCGTCACCATGCACTTGTTGCAGTGGGTGCAGCGACTACGTACCTCGGGGTCTTCGGTCATCCTGTTGACCAGATCCGGCTCTCGCAGCAGGGCTCGGCCCATGGCCATGAAATCGAAACCCTCCCGCATACCGGTTTCCAGGTGCTGGCGATTGGTGATACCGCCGAGCAGGATCAGCTTGGTATTGCGCATCACGGGAACAAACTGGCGCGCCGCCGAGAGCATGTAGAGGTCCTGGTAGGGATACGCGCCCATCGCCCATTTGCCCAACACCCGAACCCCGGGGCGCATCGCGCGCGGCATCACCCGGGCGAATTCGCGCACCGGCACGTCGCCGCGGAACAGATACATCGGCTTGAAAACCGACGAACCCTGGGTCAGTTCAATGGCGTCGAGTGTCGCGTCGGCATCGAGGAGTTGTGCTGTGCGCAACGCTTCATCGATCCAGATGCTGCCCGGTAGGCCGTCATCCATGTCGAGCTTTGCGATCACCGCGATATTTCGCTGCACGACTTCGCGGACTCGTTCGGCGATCTCGCGCACCAGTCGCGACCGGCCGTCGATGTCGCCTCCGTACTCGTCCTTGCGACGGTTGATCAAGGGGCTGAGGAAGGAGCTCGGCAGATACAAGTGGCCGAAGTGCAGCTCAACCGCATCGAATCCGGCGTCGACGGCAACCTGCGCCGCTGCGGCGAACTGATCGATGAGGGCGCGGATCTCGTCACGGCGAATCTCGCGGCAATAGGCGAACGAGGTGGGGTTGACAAAGCGGCTCGGCGCCACCGCAGTCACGCCGGTCAGCTTCTTCTGTGCCACCACACCGGCGTGGCCGAGTTGCGCCGAGATGGCTGCACCGGCACCGTGCACTGCACTGGTCAGCTTCTGCAGTCCGGGCAGCGCCCCGGAGTCCATCACAATCTGTCCCGGGGCACTGGCCCCTTGCGGCGACACGCAGCAGTACGCCACGGTAGTCATCCCGACGCCGCCGTCGGCGAAACGCAGGTGGAAGTCGATCAGGTCGTCGGTGACCAAGCCCTGCGGTGAACGGCCCTCGGACGTCGCGGCTTTGATGACCCGATTCCGCAGCCGGACCGGACCCAGGTCGGCTGGCGCGAACGGATTCGGGTTCAGATCTGCCATGGGTCAACAGTTGTCCCCGTCCACCGTCCACGTCAACGGTGATCTCCCGATGTCTGGGACTACAACCGCGCGGGCCGTGGGTCGGCCTCTAGCCTTCTGCCATGGCAGAGGTGTTCGTCATCGATCGGATACTGACCAAACCTGGCCAGACCCGCCGATTCGTCGACCGCTATCTCGCCGAATACGCGCCCGGGGCCAGGGAGCGCGGGATGACGCTGCAAAATGTACTGGTCAGTCCGCCGATCTGGTTCGATGACCAGTCGAACACGGTAACGATCACCTGGTCGTTGCCCAGCCCGCTGGCTTGGTGGCAGATGACCTGGCAGGGACGCCCTGACGCCACAGTGGGGCAATGGTGGTCGGCGATCGACGAGTTGGTTGTGGAGCGGACCCGCTCGGTCGCGGCCGCTGCCCACGACGTCGACGCACTGTGCGGTGAGGCGACCGATGTTTAGCGTCACGCGACTTCTCGATGTCGATCCCCCCGAACGTGACCGCGTGCTGGCGACCGTCTGTGCAGCCGCCGAGGCCAGCAGTGCGCTGCGTTGGGTCGTCGAACGGACCGAATCCGGTTCGCGTAACGGCGGTGACCTGCTGGCGCACCTGCGTTTCACCGACCGGGAGCACTGGCGATCTGAGGAGCCGCGTTTCGCCCGAGCGCTGAGCGATCCGGCGATCACTCGACTCAACGGAGCGACCTATCCGGGAGACCCCACCTGCGTCGGCGGCGCGGGCAGGGTGTACCGAACGCTGCTGCTGCGCGTGCAGCCCGATACGCCGTCGGCCACCGTGGCTCGTTTCGAAGCAGAGCTGACATCGATGCCGCACTACGTCACCACGATTCGCGCCTGGCAGCTCAGCCGGGTGCACGAACCGGTGGGCCGCACGGCATGGACGCACGTCTTTGAGCAGGAATTCACCGACGTCGAGGGGCTGATGGGTCCATACTTGATGCACCCAATCCACTGGGCGGTGGTGGATCGATGGTTCGACCCGGAGAGCCCCGATGTGATCATCCACGACCGGGTCTGTCATAGCTTTTGTGTCCTGAACCGCCCGGTATTGCATCCGGTTCGGACCCGGTGAGCAGCGCGCGCCCGTTGGCGCCGGTCAGAGTCCGGCGGGCAGGATGTTCGGATTGGCGACTTTCGGTGGCTCCAGTGGTGGAAGCCGCGTGCTGCCGTCGAGGCTGTGCACCGCCAGCTGCTGCGACCACGGGTAGTGCAGGCTGAAGGCCACCAGGCCGGTGCGCTCGGCGGCCGGAAGGTGGCACATCGCCAGCACGGTCTCGGCGAGGTACTCCACCGGTTCGGTCGGAAATGTCTCGGGGATCAGGCTGTCTGCGCCGGGGGTGCGCACCGCGCTGGATGGGCCTACGACGTTGACAGCGATATTGGCGTCCAGCAGTTCAGCCGCCAGGCCCTGGGTGAGCCGGTGCAGCGCCGCCTTCATCGATGCGTAGACCACATCTCCGGAGGTCTTGTTGTACGGACGGTAAGGCCGTGCCGGTGCCAGCCCGGTGACCGATCCGATGTTCACGATCCATCCCGCGCCTTGTCGCCTCATACGTGGAATCGCCTGCTGTATCAACACAAAGGGGGTGCGCACGTAGTGTTCTACGGTGCGGTCGAAGGTTTCCATCGACATCTTCTCGATGATCGAGTAGTCGGCATAGCCGGCGTTGTTCACCAGGATGTCGAGGCGGCCGGTGCGCTCGACCACCTGGTCGATGAGTCCGGCTCGCTGTCCGGTGTCCTCCAGGTCGGCAGCGATACCGAATGCCGTCCCGCCGGCAGCCTCGATCAAGTCGATGGTCTCGGCGATCGTGCCGGGTAGCGACTTCGTCTGCCCCGCGCGAGTAGACGGCGAGGGCTGGTGCGAGCGGGCAGTCACGGCCACCGTCGCACCTTCGGCAGCCAACCGCTGCGCGATCGCCCGGCCGATGCCACGGCTGCTACCGGTGACTAATGCTGTTCTGCCACTGAGTAACCCGCTCACTGGAGGACGAGGTCTCCTTCGATCGGAGCCCGGTGGCTCTGCCACACGTCGATCAGCCGGAACGGAAACGCGGTGACGATACGGCCCCCGCCCGAGCGATAGTAGGTGTGCGCGGTCGGGGTGTGGCACCACACGGTTTGCTCCATCGCGTCGTCGATCTGGCGGACGTAACCTTCGAACGCCTCCGGCTTGACTTCGATCGTCGACGCATCGCGCAGCGCCATCAACTGTAAGCATTCCATTACGTAGTGCACCATCACCTCGACGCCGAAGTTGTGGCCGGCGCCATGGCCCGGGCTGTAGTTGGGCGCCGAGGAGATGAACAGGTTGGGGAATCCGGGCACCATGCCGCCCCGGTATGCGCTCGGGCTGTCCCCCCAGACCTCGCTGAGCTTGCGTCCGTCGCGGCCCCGGATGTCCACGGTGGACAAGAAATCCAGGTAGTAACCAGTGGCGTAGACGATGACGTCCAGGTCGATCTGCCGACCGTCCTGCGTGACGATGCCATGCTCGTTGACCCGAGCGGGTTCGCTGGCTTCGACATCGACGTGGGGTTCGGCCAGCGCCGCGTAATAGCCGCCGGGGTCTCGGATGATCCGCTTGCCGTACGGCGCGAAGTCGGGGGTGACCTTCTTCGCCAGCTCAGAGTCCGCCCCGAACACCCGGTCGATGTAATCCAGGCACATCTGCAGCAGCACGTCGTTGGTGGGCGAGATCGACAGGTGCTCAGCAGCCCATTCCGGGTCTCGCACAATGACCGGATAGTTGTTGTCCGCGGTACCCCAGAACGACTTGAGCCGATTCCAATTGGCATAGAACGGGATGTGGGTGTTGAGCCAGCGGCGGTGATCGGGCACATCGTCGGTCAAACGTTTGCGCGGCGCCACCCAGTGCGGCTGGCGCTGGAACACCGTCAAATGCTCGACGTCGCCCACACACGCGTCCACGATCTGGACCGCGGTACAGCCCGCCCCGATGATCGCCACCTTCTTGCCGCGCAGGTCGAGGGTGCGATCCCACTCAGCGGAGTGGATGCTCACCCCGGCGAAGGTGTCCTGCCCGGGAAAGTCCGGCCTCCGGGGGCGATTGAGGTAGCCGGCAGCCGGGATGACGACGTTGGCGTAGCTGAGATCGCGGGTGCCGTTGGCATCCACGGCGTGGATCTGCCACTGCAGGCGGTCTTCGTCCCACCACAGGGCTTCGACCTCGGTGCAGAACCGGGTGTGGTCGCGCAGATTGTTCTTGTCGGCCACCGACTCCAGATACTTCTGATATTCGGCGCCTTGCGGGTAATAACTCGACCAGTCGCCGTTGATGTCGCGCGACAGCGAGTAATAGGCGGATGGGGTGTCGACACCGATGCCCGGATACACGGTGGTGTACCAGGTGCCACCCACCTCATCGTTGCGGTCGATGATCTCGTAGTCGATGCCGGCGGCGGAACATTCCAGCGCCGCTGCCATCCCGGCGATACCGGCGCCGATGATGACCACCTTGAACCCGCTCGGCAGGGAGGCGGTCCGCGGCAACACCGGCTGTGACGGCTGAAACCCGCCCTGCTCGAGCAGCAGGCCGATGTACTCTTCGGTCACCGGGGTGCCGAGCGCAAGCGGGGCGATGCGGGCGAACAGACTGGGATCGTCGACCGGCAGCGCTGCCTGTGGACGCGGTGCGCCGAGCGCGGCCGCCACCGCGTCCACCAGCCGTTCACGGGTTTCTGGATCGGTGAGACCAACCTGCTCCGGCGGGTCGGGCTCGAAGAAGATCTTGTCCGCGAACCGATCGACGGCGGCAGGGTCGCCGGTCAGCTGCGCCAGCACAGCGACCAGGACGCCGGCGTCCGCCTGACGCAGATTGGCCCGCAGCTCCTCGGGATCCAGGCCCGTGCGGTCGGCCGTCACCGGCACGTCGGTCGTCATCGAACCTCCTTGGTCGTGACGACGAGTATCCGATCGGCGGCGGCCAAGTGCCCGGCTCGTGTCTACTCAGCGGGACGCTGTTTGAGTGTGGATTGACCGTTGGACCTACAGTCCGGGGCATGAAGGAGCTGGATGCCGTGCTCGCAGCGGCCCGTAGCCACGCGCTCGGTGACATCCCGCGGCGCCCGGCCCGCAAGCACCCGGACAAGATCGCGCTCATCGACGGCGAGGTGTCGCTGACCTTCGCCGAGTTCGAGCAGCTTGTCGACCGCGCCGCAGCTGCGTTGCAGGACCGTGGATTCGGTCCCGGCGACCGTGTCGCGGTGCTGGCGCGCAACTGCTGGCAGTACGCGGTTCTGGCCTTCGCCACCGCCCGGGCCGCGGTGGTGCTCGTTCCGATCAACTTCATGCTGACCGCCGAGGAGATCGCGTTCATCCTCGAGCACAGCGGGGTCAGCGGATTCATCGTCGAGGCCGATCTTGCTGCTACGGCCCAGACCGCGATGCAAGGCAGTCGGTCTGTTCGAACCACCGCGGCCTTGGTCCCGCCCGGCCAGACCCTGCCCTCGGGTTGGAGTGACTTCGCGCAGTGGCTGCAGACCACCTCAAAGGCTCCGCAGCCGTATGTCGCCGACGATCAACTGATCCGGCTGATGTACACCAGCGGAACCGAGTCGCGGCCAAAGGGCGCGATGCATTCCACCCGAAGCCTGATGGGCAACTACATCAGCTCGATCATCGCCGGGTCGATGGAGAGCACCGATATCGAGATCCACTCCTTGCCGCTCTATCACTGCGCACAACTCGACAACTTCCTCATCACCGATATCTACCTCGGTGCCACCAGCATCATCCTGCCGCGTCCCGAACCCGAGGCGGTGCTGCGCGCCATTGAAAAGTACGGTGTCACGAGTTATTTCGCGCCGCCCACGGTGTGGATTTCGCTGCTGCGCTCACCGTTGTTCGACCAGGTGGATCTGTCCACACTGTGCAAGGGCTACTACGGCGCATCGGCCATGCCGGTTGAGATCCTGGCCGAAATCCGCGATCGGCTGCCCGGTCTGCGGTTGTGGAACTTTTACGGGCAGACCGAAATGGCTCCGCTCGCATCGGCTCTGGGTCCCGACGAACAGGATGCCCATCCCGGCGCCGCGGGACGACCGGTGATCAATGTGGAAACCGCGATCCTCGATGAGAACGACGCACACGTCGGCAGCGGCATTGTGGGTGAAATTGCCCACCGCAGCCCACATCTGATGCTCGGCTACCTCGACGACGCGGCGAAGACGGCCGAAGCCTTCCGGGGCGGCTGGTTTCATTCCGGCGATCTGGGCTACTACGACACCCACGGCCTGCTGCACGTGGTGGATCGCAAAAAGGACATGATCAAAACCGGCGGCGAGAACGTCGCCAGCCGCGAGGTCGAAGAAGTGCTCTACCGGCACGCCGGCATCGAGGAAGCCGCGGTGTTCGGCCTGCCCCACCCGGTATGGGTGGAGGCAGTCGTTGCCGCAGTGGTGGTCCGCGACGGCATCGAGATCGCCGAAGGTGATGTCCTCACCCACTGCCGGACGCATCTGGCGGGGTTCAAGACACCCAAACGGGTGTTCTTCGTCGAGTCGTTGCCCAAGAATCCGAGCGGCAAACTGCTCAAACGCGAGTTGCGGGACCGGTTCAGCCTCGAGCAGCCAGCGGTGACGTAGCAGGTTGACCGCTGGGCGGGAACGCCGCAGCCACCCGGCTCGGTTGCCTAATACGGTGCCGCGAGGACATCGCTGCGCGCCCACAAGCCCCGCCGTCGGACGTACCGGCGACAACCGCGCCGCGTCGAATCTGGTTTTGACGGAGAGGAATCCGATCGTGAGTACTGGCCCACGCACGGGGCGTATCGCCCGCTTCGACGAACCCGGCAAGCCGTTCGAGATCGACACCGTACCGGTACCGGACGTCGGCCCGGGCGAAATCCTCATCCGGGTGACACGCGCTAACATCTGCGGTTCAGACGTGCACGCCTGGCACGGCACTTTCGCCACCCGTGGGCTCGGCGGGCAACTCCCCACTGTGCTTGGCCACGAAATGGTCGGCTCCGTAGCTGAACTCGGCGCAGGCGTCACCGCCGACGCCAACGGCAAGCCGCTGAACGTGGGTACCCGGGTGGTGTTTCCCTACTTCTTCTGCTGTCACACCTGCCGCAACTGCCTGGCCGGGCGTCGCAACGCCTGCCTCAACCTGAAGATGGCGATGCTGGGCCGCGCCGACGAGCCGCCGTACTTCGTCGGCGGCTACGGCGACTACTTCCTCCTACCGGCCGGGGCAGTCGTCTACACGGTGCCCGATTCGGTATCGGATGAGATCGCCGCCGGAGCCAATTGCGCTCTGTCGCAGGTGATGTACGGCCTCGAGCGGGTCGGGCAGCAACTCGGCGAGTACGTCGTGGTCCAGGGCGCCGGCGCGCTCGGCCTGTACGCCATCGCGGTGGCCAAGGCACGCGGCGCCGCCAAAGTGATCGCCATCGACGGCATCGCCGAACGCCTCAAGTTGGCCGCGGCTTTCGGGGCCGACGCCGTCATCGACATCACCGAGGCCACCACCGACAAGGAGCGCGCCAAGATCGTCCGGAATCTCACCGACGGGCACGGCGCCGACGTGGTGGTCGAGGTGGTCGGCCATCCCGCCGCCATCGACGAAGGGCTCAAGCTGCTCGGCCAGTTCGGGCGCTACGTCGAGATCGGCAACATCAACATCGGCAGAACATTCGCGTTCGACCCGTCGCGATTCGTCTTCGGCAACAAGACCATGGTCGGCGTCTCGCTCTACGACCCGGCCGTGCTGTCCCGGGCACTGGACTTCCTGGCGGACTACCAGCACAAGCTGCCATTTGAGATTCTCGCATCCGCCTGCTACCCGCTCGATGACATCAACGAGGCCTTTGCGGCCGCCGACGGCCGACACAACGTCCGCGCCAGCATCGTGCCATGCATTCACCCGACCGGAAAGCGATGATGAGCAACCACGACTACGCCCGCAGCAAGCTCTTCATCGACGGGCGGTGGGTCGATCCCGCCGGAACCGCCACCATCGAGGTGATCGACCCGGCGACGGAACAGGTCTGTGGCTCGGTGCCCAGCGGCACCGAAGCCGACGTCGATGCCGCCGTCGTCGCGGCACGTCGGGCCTTCGACCCGCTGATCACGGTCGATGAACGTCGCGGACGGCTGGACGCGGTGATCACCGCGATGGAACGGCGGTTGCCGGACATCGCCGAGACGATCACCCGGGAGATGGGCGCACCGACCCGGATCGCGCAAAGCGTGCAGACCCAGGTTCCTCTTGCCGTCGCCCACGGATTCGCCGACGTGCTCGCCACGTTCGAGTTCGAGCAGCGGATCGGCAATTCGCTGGTGCTTCGTGAGCCCTACGGCGTCATCGCCGCCATCACGCCGTGGAATTACCCGCTATACCAAGTAGTCGCCAAAGTCCTGCCGGCCATCGCGGCCGGGTGCACCGTCGTGCTCAAGCCCAGCAACGACGCACCGTTGTCGGTGTTCGAGTTCGTTGACGCTCTGGAGAACGCGGGCCTACCACCCGGTGTGGTCAACCTGGTCTCCGGGCCCGGCCGGGTGGTCGGTGAGCGGATGGCCGCTCATCCCGATGTCGACTTCGTGTCCTTCACCGGCTCCACCGCCGTCGGCAGCCGGGTCGGCGAACTGGCCGGGCAATCCATCAAGAAGGTCGCCCTGGAGCTCGGCGGCAAGTCGGCCAACGTGATCCTCGATGGCGCGGACCTGGCGACCGCGATCAAGGTCGGCGTCGGAAACGCGTTCCTCAACGGCGGCCAGACCTGCATGGCCTGGACGCGGATGCTCGTGCCGCTGTCGCGCTACAGCGAGGCGCTGGATCTGGTGCAGGCGGCGGTGTCGAAGTACTCCGTGGGTGACCCGTGGGATTCGGGCACCCGCATCGGCCCGTCGGCCTCCGAAGCCCAGTACCAGACCGTGCTCGGATTCATCGAGCGCGCGCCGCAAGAGGGGGCGCGGCTGGTGGCCGGCGGTGGACAGCAAGTGCGCGACGTGGGCTACTACATCGCCCCTACGGTCTTCGCCGATGTCGACCCGGCCTCCGAACTGGGACAAGAAGAGGTGTTCGGGCCGGTGCTGGCCGTGATCCCGTACCGCGACGCCGACGAGGCGCTAAGCATCGCCAACGGCACGCCGTACGGCCTGTCCGGCGCGGTCTGGGCCGCCGACGACGACACCGCGATCGCGTTCGCCCGCCAGGTGCAGACCGGCCAGCTCGACATCAACGGCGGGAAGTACAACCCCGCGGCACCCTTCGGCGGCTACAAGAAATCCGGTATCGGGCGAGAACTGGGGCGGATCGGTTTCGAGGAGTATCTGCAGATCAAGTCACTCCAACTACCGTGAGACCGGTATCAGGCACGTCTGATGCACCGACCGCTCACCCGACGAGAGTTCGAGGTCTCCAAGCCATGACCACGTCAGCCGAACCGCTGGTAATCACCACAGACAATGCCGTGGCAGTGTGGACCATCAACCTGCCTCACATCGGCAATGCGATCTCCGACACGGAGTTCGTCACCGCCTTCGAGTCCGCCGTGGACGCCGCCAATCGCGACACATCGGTGCGGGCGGTGATCTTGACCGGTGAAGGCAAGATCTTCTCCGCCGGTGGCAACGTCAAAGAGATGGCCGATCGCCAGGGAATGTTCAGCCTGGACCCGCTCGACCAGCGCTATGCCTACGTCGACGGAATCCAGCGGTTGCCGCGTGCCCTGGCGCGACTGGAGATTCCGATCATTGCCGCGGTCAACGGCGCTGCGATCGGCGCCGGCTGCGACCTGGCCGCCATGTGCGACATCCGGATCGCCTCCGAGCGGGCCTCGTTCGCCGAGAGTTTCGTGCAGATCGGCCTGATTCCCGGCGACGGCGGCACCTGGTTCCTGCAACGAGCCATCGGCTACGAGCGGGCCGCCGAGATGACGCTGACCGGCGACCGTGTCGACGCGGCGACCGCGCTGGCCTGGGGACTGGTCAGCCGTGTGGTGCCGCACGACGAACTTCTCAGCGCGGCCAGGGATTTCGCTGACCGGATCGCCAAGAACCCGTCGCATGCGCTGCGGATGGCCAAGCGGCTGCTGCAGGAGTCGCGAACCGGCCCGATGGAGTCGACGCTGGCGATGGCGGCCGCCATGCAGCCGCTGGCCCACCGCGATGCCGAGCATGAGCGTCGCATCGCCGAATGGCGGAGCCCCTGATGGCGCTGCCCCGCTTGGTTCCGGCAGCCGCCGCGGAGTCGGCGAGTACCGCGACGCTACGCGCCGAGGTCCGCGCCTTCCTCGCCGAGCAACTCGCCACCGGCGGTTTCACCCCGTCGGTGGATGCGTGGTTGTGCGGTTGGGACGAAGCCTTCACCGCGGCGCTGGCTGCCCGCGGCTGGCTGGGCATGACCGTGCCGACGGCATACGGCGGCCGGGGCCGTTCCTTCCTCGACCGGTTCGTGGTAACCGAGGAGTTGCTGGCCGCCGGCGCCCCGGTGGCAGCGCACTGGATCGCCGACCGGCAGATCGTGCCGTCGCTGCTCAAATACGGCACCGAAGAGCAGAAGCGGGAATTCCTGCCGAAGATCGCGGCCGGTGAATGCTTCTTCGGCATCGGCATGAGCGAACCGGACTCCGGCTCGGATCTGGCCAGCGTGCGCACCCGCGCGGTGCAGACCGAAGGCGGCTGGCGGCTGACCGGCACCAAGGTCTGGACATCGGGAGCGCATCGGGCCCATGCCTTCATCGTCCTGGCCCGGACCGCACCGCTGGATCCTGCCGATCGCCATGCCGGGCTGAGCCAGTTCATCGTGCGATTCGACGGTCCCGGGATCGAGGTGCGGCCCATCGTCTCGATGGGTGGCAGCCACCACTTCAACGAGGTCATTCTCGACGACGCGTTCGTTCCCGACACCATGGTGTTCGGCGAGATCGGCGAGGGCTGGCGCCAAGTCACCTCGGAACTGAGTTTTGAGCGAAGCGGACCGGAGCGGTTGCTGTCCACTTTCCCGCTGCTGGCCGCCTCGGCGCAGGCCATGGCCGCCCAGCAGATCCCTCATGACGCCGACCTGGGCCGTCTGGTGGCCAGGATCGCGGGGCTGCACCAGATGTCGACCGCCGTGGCCGGGGCACTGGAACGACGCCAGTCCGCCGACCTCGCGGCAGCCGTGGTCAAGGTCCTCGGCACCAGCACGGAGGGCGACATTGCCGACTTCGCCGATCTGCGAGCCGGCGACGACTCGGTGATCGAATCGTCCTACCGGGAACTCATCGCGGCCGCGGTGGACCAACGTCCCGGCTTCACGCTGCGAGGTGGAACCAATGAGGTGTTGCGGGGCGTGATCGCGCGTGGATTGGGGATGCGATGAGCACCTCCGAACCAAACACCCGCGGTGTCGACCGGGGCCTGGCCGACATGATGAACGCGGTGTTCGCCGACTACCGGGAGACGCAGCCGCCCAGCGGGCCGGTCCGTCGCGACACCGAATTGTGGTCCAGCTTGGATCAACTGGGATTGGTGCGGTTGTCCGGCTCCGAAGAGGCCGGGGGAAGCGGCGCGAGCTGGTATGACGCTGCTGAACTGTTCTCGGCGGCGGTGCGGCACGGCGTCCGGGCGCCGTTGGCCGAGCACGACGTCCTGGCCTGTTGGCTCCTCGAGAAAATCGGGGCACCGATCGACGCGGCCGCGCGCACCGTCTGCACGCTCGACGCATCCGGCACCGCCACCGCGGTGCCATGGGCCTCAACCGCCGAGAAGATCGTGGTGGTCTGGCGGCACGATGACATTCATCTGGTGGCCGACGCCGCCCAAACTGATTTGCGAATCACACCGGGCAGCAACCTCATCGGCGAACCGCGCGATACCGTGTCCGCCGAGGTCTCGGCGCTCGCCGGTGTCACCGTCACCGAGCAGCTTCTGACGAAGCTTCGGCTCCGGTCCGCCTTGGTGCGCTCGATACAGGTCTGTGCGGCCTTGGACGAGATCCTCGAGCTCTCCGTCGAGCACACCGGCGCGCGAACCCAGTTCGGCCGCCCGCTGTCGAAGTTTCAGACGATCCAGCATTTGATCGCCGACATCGCGGCCGAAGCCGCACTCGCCCGGGCAGCCACCGAAACTGCTCTCGCAACCGCCGTCGCCAGCGACTGGTCGGCACCCAACCTCGGGTTCCTCGTCGCGGTGGCACGATCCTGCGCCGGGCACGCGACCTCGGTGGCGGTCCGAAACGGCCACCAGGCGTTCGGGGCCATCGGCACCACGATCGAACACCGGCTGCATGAGTACACCCGGGCGGCCCTGGCATGGCGTTCCGAGTTCGGGTCGGTCCGGTACTGGGACGAGGAGGTCACCCGGGCAGCGCTGGCCGCCGGGGCCGCCGGACTGTGGCGCCTGATCACCGACTGAGTCCACGGCGGCTTCGGTGTTCCACTGACCGGTTACCGGGGTGCCGTAGCAGGCCGATCGGCGGTTGAATTCACGGAGCACTTGGTTTCCGCACGCCAATACCTGGGAGACACGTTCCGTGAGCACTGACAACACCATCTCGCTGACCGAGCTGCAGAACTTCATCGGCGAATTCTGGTACCACTACGACCAGGCTGACTACCCGAAAATGGGCGCAGCTTTCGCCGCGGATGCCACCTACCTCAGTCGAAGTGACTCCGGCGCATGCCCCTTCGAAGAATCCCTCGCCGCTGACCTGGCCAGTGCGGCGGAGGTAGTGCCGTGGCTGATCGAACATCGCGACGCAAGTCCATATCCGCTGCGCCACCACACCACCAACCTGCACATCACCGGCCGCGAGGGTGACGTCACCTACGCGCGCTTCTACCTCTTCGTCAACCAGGTCACCAACTTCGTTCCGTTCGCCGTATCCAGTGGGGTCACCGAGGTCGGTGTTCGGCGCGGGGGCAGCAGCCCCAGCGGGCTCGAGTTCACCACGATGTCGGTCATCCTCGATGTCACGAACTCCGAACCATTGGTCGGCAGCGGGCTTCCCGGCGCTGAGAACGCCGCGACCACCACCTGACCGGTGAGCACCGGTCCCTTGATCCCACGCGATGTCTTCGGCGGCGGAGTCGCCGTCATCACCGGCGCCGGCGCCGGAATCGGCGCCGGCCTCGCCCGGCACGCGCACCGGCTGGGCATGTCGTTGGTCCTGGCCGACGTTGATAGCGCCGCCATCGCAGCGCTGCGGGACGAAGTAACCGCCGACGGCGGAACGGCCGTCGACGTGGTGTGCGACGTCCGCGACCCGGCCGCGGTGGATGCGCTCGCCGAACACACCTACCGCGACGTCGGCCCGGTTCGGCTACTGGTCAACAACGCGGGAGTCGAACAGTTCGGTTATCTGTGGGACACCCCGGTGACCAATTGGAACCGGGTGATGGACATCAACGTCAGTGGGGTCTTCCACGGCGTCCGTTCCTTTCTGCCCAAGATGATCGCCGCCCGCGCTCCGGCATGGGTGTGGAACCTATCGTCGATCGGCGGAGTTGCGGCCGTCCCGCTGCAGACCCCCTACATCGTCAGCAAACACGCGGTACTGGCGCTGACCGAATGCCTGCGCCTGGAGGTCGAGCTGGCCGGGCATGCCGATCACATCCATGTTCAGGCGGTCCTTCCCGGTGCGGTCAAGTCCAACATCTTCGAGGCCGCCGGCGGTGTGGACGCTGACGGAGCCGGTGCCGACGTCACCGCCGCGGAGTCCCAGCGCGAAGCCATGCTGGACATCAAAGCCGGCGCGCTAGATCCCCTCGAGGCGGCCGAGACGGTGTTCGCGCAGTCTGCGCAGGGCGGGTTCTACCTGCTGACCCAACCCGAGCAGGTCCGCTCGGCGATGGCCGAGCGAGCGAAAGTGCTGACCACGCTGGTGCCGCCGCAGCTGCGCAGCCAGTCCCGCTTCGATCCAGCCAAGCTCTAGGGAGACCACCGTGATCGCGCCGCATCGCCGTGTGCTGGATCCCGATGCCGCGGCCCGGGTGGCAACGTTCGGGCCGGCCATGCCGCTCCGGGAGCGGGGACTGGCAGCGGTGCGCGCTTCGCTGGAATCGGCGCCCCCGCCGGCCGACATGCCGGAGATGGGCGACGTCACCGACACCGCGGTGGCCGGCCCCGGCGGGCCTGTCCCGATACGCATCTATCGCCCGGAGCCCGCCGGCGGACCGGCGCCGGTGATCGTCCATCTTCATGGCGGCGGTCTGGTGATGGGTTCCAATCACTCGTTCGAACCGATGGCTCGGGCGATGGCCGCCGCAAGCGGCGCGGTGGTGATCGCGGTCGACTACCGGCTGGCGCCGGAGAACCCGCCGCCGGCGCAGTTCGAGGACGCGATGGCGGTCACCGAATGGGCGGCGGCCAACGCCGGCACGCTCGGGCTGGATGCCACCAGGCTGGTGATAGCCGGGGACAGTGCCGGTGGCGGCGTGGCCGCAGCGGTCGCGTTGTGGGTACGAGACCAGGGCGGCCCGGAGATCTTTGCCCAAGTCCTGATGTATCCGGGCGTGGACCGCGACATGGCAGCAGCATCGATACTCAGCCAACCGGACGCTCCGATGCTCAGCCGTGCCGACATCGACTATCTGCATGAGCTCGCCGACGTCGGTGCCGGAACACCGCATGACGTCCGTCGCGTACCCGCGTACGCGGCCGACTTGAGCGGCCTGCCGCAGGCCATCGTGGTCACCGCTGAGCTCGATCCGATCTCCGACTGGGGTGAACGCTATGCCCGGCGGCTACGCGACGCTGGAGTGCAAACCACGATCACCCGGTATCCCGGCATCTATCACGGTTTCCTGATGCGGTCGGAAGCGACCGCGCGGGGACGTCTCGCCATGGCGGAGATCGGGGCGTTGCTGCGCGCCAAGTTCGCGAACCCCCTGCCCTTTTAGGCGTTTAACGTGCCGCGGTTGACATCTCGTCAACCTCCCGATGGCCGGACACCATGGGTGCGCGACGCAGCTCACGCCGCAGACAATCAAAAGCAGCAATGGCGCACACCGATGCCGCCACCACACCAGAAGGAGTCCTTGTGATGCTCACCGACGAGCGGCGAATGGAGCTTTCCGACATCCTCCGCCCTGCTTCGCCGCCTCGCGAGATCGACAGCGTCTACACCGCCGACCAGAAGGAGTGCCTTCTCGACGTAGTCCGTAGAGACGGCCCGTGGAAACTGATCCTCGCCCAGCACTTCGCGTCGCCGGAAGAACTGATCGCCACCATGAGCGGCCAGTTCCCCGAGGGATACACGCCCACGCTGGATCTGTTTTTGACTCCGACCTTTCGGGGTTTCCTGGCCAACCACGGCACCGTGCTCTATCCGGAACTGCACGACTGCTTCTACAACGCCGAGTTTCTCGACATGGCGAAGTCGTATTGGAACGCCCAGTACGCCAAGCCGCAGATGATGTTGTTCAACATCAACGGCCCTTGCGCAAACCGCGATCCCGGACATCTCGACTCGCCGAGCTTCCGGGGCGTCCGATACGAGAACGCTCCCACCTGGCTCGTCAGCGTGATGGGCAAGTCCGGGCTGTTCACCGACTATCTGATCAAGATGGCGCAGGTCATCACCTGGTTCTCATTGGATGAGGGCAGCGGATTCACCTACTGGCCCGACGGTCCGCTCAAGGCGCCCAAACGAATCCAGCCGCCGGTGTACAACCGGGGCGTCGTGGTGCAGAACGAGATGCTGGTCCACCGGGGCGAGGCCAACGGTCCGCTCGATCAGCAGATGCCCGCCGGACTGGCTTTCGACACGGTGTTCGCCGGTGATCCCGCATCCCACGACCATTGGGTACTCAAGAACGGCGAAGACGTCATCGCCCGCCATCACACCGATGAATTGCGCTTCCTGGTCCACTGGTCTTCCGAGGTCTACCGGGACTATGACGAACTCAAGAAGAACATGGACCACTCCGACGACCTGACCATCGACAAAGCCATCGACATGATGGTCGACGATCTCGGCAGGAAGGGCGTCAAGCTCGACATCCCCAGCGCACCGCTGCACGACCCCGCCTTCATCGGTGCCCTCAACGCCGGCTACGACCTCGGCGGCCCCGCGATCTATCCCGACGAAGCGCCGCTGAGCGCGTTCCAGTTGAGCTGAACCCCAACCGCTTCCAGGGTGGCCGCGCGGTCAGCCCGCGGGGCCACACCCGTAGATCCGTAGCCTGCAGCGGTCGCGATCAGAGCTCGTCGAGCACCGGCAACGAGCCAGCGCCGGCAGCCGCTTCGATCGACGCGCGAAGCTTCGTACACACCAGGAACATGCCTGGCCGCAAGCCCGCACCCGCCGTCTGGCGTTCCTTGCACAAGTCCACGGCGGCGCCGTTCCACTGCACGCTGGTCTGCTCCCAGCTGCTCTTGCGAGCCAGCACCCGAGCGCCGCATGACCGGCAGGTCACCGGCGTCATCGGTGCGTCGTTGAGCCGATTATCGGGACGCATCAGCATGTTTGGTCAACCCCACCAAACGCGGTAGGCGGTTGTTGGCGAGGTTGTCCTCGACTTCCTTCATCCACGCCTCGCGCGGGCGGGTGGTGTCGATCTCGAACTCGAAACGATCAACCATGTCGGGGGTGACCTCGTCGACGTCGACGTAGAACTGTTCGTACCAACGGCGTACCTGGTAGACCGGTCCGTCTTCCTCGCACAGCAACGGATTATCGATCCGCGCCTTACGCCGCCAGATGGCCACATCCTGTTCGAAACCCATCTTCACGAAGTCGCCGAGAGCGACGGCCATCTGCATCGCCGCATCCTCCGGCAGCGCCTCCGACTTCTCCACCGTGATGCCGTATTGCAGGACAAAGGAATTCGCGTCAATCGGGTAGTGGCAGTTGAGCAGCACCGTGCGTTGATCGCCGTGCTCGTAGTGGTAGGTCAGATCGTCGATCATGAACGAAGGCCCGTAGTAGGAGGCCACCGAGGTCGTCCCTAGGATCGCGGCTCCCTCACCGGCTCCGAGATCCGGTCGCGCTTCGCTCTGGTAGAACTGCGTGGCGACGTGGCCCTCGAACACATTCTTGAAGCTGGTGGGAAGTCCACCGTGAATGTAGAAGAAGTGCGCCATGTCGACGATGTTGTCGATGATCTCGCGGCAGTTGGTGTTGACGATCGTGGTGTACCAATGCCAATCCGTCCACTGTTCGCCGCCAACACCCTCGATGCGCGGAATCGTCACGTCGGCGGGGGGAGCCTTCTTCTCCGGATCGTTCCAGACGAACAGCATGCCGTCTTGCTCCATGGTCGGCCATGCCATTGTGCGAGCCAGCCTGGGAACCCGCCGACTGTACGGGATCTTCTTGCATCGGCCGTCGCCACCCCAGCGCCAGTCGTGGAACGGGCAGGCGATCTCATTGCCCTTGACCTCGCCGTCCGAAAGATCGCCGCCCATGTGCCGGCAGTAGGCATCAAGAACGTTGATCGGCCCGTCAGCACCGCGAAAGACGACCAACTTGCCTCCGAACGCGGTGACGGCGTGCGGTTTTCCGTCACCGAGTTCCCGGGTCAGGCCCAGACAATGCCAGCCCCGCGCAAAGCGCGTCGGTGCGGCCTGCGCCTCGATCTGGCGAACCTCTCCGACGCAGTCGGGCTCTAACGTTGTCATTTCGGCCATCCTCGCTGTTCATCGCTTGCAGGAACCGCTGCTGTTGTAACACCGCCACACTCGTGGATCGGCACGATGTTCCACTGACCGGGCACGGCGGGGACATATCGTGACTATTGGCCCCAGAATCGGCCGGTGACCGATCTACACCAAATCACCGTCGACCTCCTCGTGGTCGGTTCCGGCACCGGGATGGCGACAGCACTGGCTGCGCACGAAGTGGGCCTGTCGACGCTGATCGTGGAGAAGACCGGCTACGTCGGAGGCTCGACGGCGCGGTCAGGCGGGGCGTTCTGGATGCCGGCCAACCCGATCCTTATCGGGGCGGGTTCGAATGACACCCGCTCAGCCGCGCGCAGGTATGTGGACGCAGTCATCGGTGATGCCGCCCCCCATGACCGCGCACACGCATTTCTGGACCACGGCGCAGCGACAGTGGAGATGCTGCGGCGTACCACTGAGATGAAATTCCAATGGGCCAAGGGCTACTCGGACTATCACCCCGAACAGCCAGGAGGCAGCGCAGTCGGCCGCACCTGCGAATGTCGCCCGTTCAACACCGCGGTGCTCGGCCCGGAGTTGGCGCGCCTCCGCCCCGGCGTGATGAAGTCCTCGTTTCCCATGCCGGTGACCGGGGCAGACTATCGCTGGCTCAACCTCATGGTCAAGGTTCCGCTGAAGGCGGTGCCCCGCATCATGTTGCGGGCCGTCCAGGGAATCGGTGGCCTATTCCTGCGTCGGCGCTACGCCGCCGGAGGCCAGGCGTTGGCAGCTGGAATGTACGCCGGGGTCCTGCGGGCCGGAATCCCGGTGTGGACCGATTCACCGGTCTGCGAGCTGAGCTTTGACGGCGACCGGGTCACGGGGGCCGTCGTGGCCCATAACGGTACGCGGATTTCGGTAACCGCCCGGCGCGGTGTGGTCTTGGCAGCCGGTGGCTTCGACCATCTGATGAGCTGGCGGCACAAGTTTCAGTCCGAACTACTCGGCGAACACGCCAGCCTCGGCGCCGAGGGAAACACCGGCGATGCCATTCGTCTTGCTCAAGATGTCTGCGGCGCCGACACCACGCTGATGGACCAGGCGTGGTGGTTTCCCGCGTTCGCGCCGCTACCGGGTGCCGAACCCACGGTGATGCTCGCCGAGCGATCGCTGCCGGGTTGTCTGTTGGTCGACCAGACCGGACAGCGCTTCGTCAACGAAGCCATCGACTACATGTCCTTCGGACAGAAGATGCTCGAGCGCGAACGGGCGGGAAACCCGGTGGAAGTCATGTGGATGATCTTCGATCAGAAGTACCGCAACAGCTATCTGCTTGCAGCAGAACTATTTCCACGCATGCCGATACCGCAGACGTGGTACGACGCGGGTATTGCGCATCGCGCTGAAGATCTGTCGGCCCTGGCGAGCGCCATCGGGGTCGATCCGCCGGTATTCATCGCCACGATGGATCGCTTCAACGCGATGGCGCGCACGGGCGTGGATGTCGACTTCAATCGCGGCGTCAGTGCCTACGACCGCTACTACGGCGATCCCACCACCGCGCCTAATCCGAATCTGCGTCCCCTGGACCGGGGCCCGTTCTACGCCGTAAAGGTCGTTCTCAGTGATCTAGGCACCTGCGGTGGCCTCCGCGCCGACGTTTACGGGCGGGCACTGCGTGAGGACGGTTCGGTGATCGACGGTCTCTACGCGATCGGCAACACCGCCGCCAACGCTTTCGGCGCCAGCTACCCGGGCGCCGGTGCCACAATCGGGCAGGGCCTGGTGTTCGGTTACATCGCTGCGCTGCACGCGGCCGCCACGCTCAAGTGAGCCAGCCGCTCCCCTATCCCTACCCCTGGTCGTCTTCGGCGACGATACGTCGTTCGACCTCATACCAGTAGTCGCGCACCGGGAACTTGGTGCCGCCTTGGGCACCCTTGGCGAAGACCTCATCGACCTCATCCAGATCTTTGATCATCCGCAGCGCCAATTCCCGCTCGGCAGCGTAGTAATCCTCCGACCACCGCAGGGCCAGCCGCGCGTAGGCCCACGCCGGCTCCTCACCAGTCCAGCGTGCCTCGGTCGACGCGGCCTGGTGCATCTGCTCGACGTGTGCGACGTGCGCGGTCAGGACCTCTCGCAGCCGGCCGGGGTTCATCAAGTGTCCGAAAATTACCCGCAGCAACGGGTTGTGCTTGAGAGTGGGCGGCTCCACCGGCTCGTCATTCGCCCACCGGGTCACCGCGGTCAGTCCCGGATCGGTGATCCGATACATCCGGCGACTGCGCACACCGGCGTCGACGCGAGAGGTGACCAGACCTCGCTGCTCAAGCCGCTTCAACTCCGAATAGATCTGGCTGTACGCCGGACTGGAGTAGAAGAACCGGACCGTCCAGTTGAACCACTTCTTGATGTCGTACCCGGACAGCTCATCGCCGCCCGACAGCATCCCCAGCAACGCCCAGCCGGTGGGCGACACGCTCAATCCGTCAGGAACATTGTCGGTGGCTTCGCTCACTGCACAAGGCTAACAACCTCCGGCACCGCGTAAAGACCGCGACTACCGCTGATCGGGAAGCCGTGTTGCGCCGGGGCTGCTCGGGCCCGAAGGTAGCAAGCAGAGAAGACCGCCCGCGAGGAGAGGCATGCCCGACACAGGAACCAGAGCCCACGGCGGTCAACTGCTCACGCCGCTCGGTCCGGAGATGCGTCGTGTCCTAGGGCACTTCTGCACCGGGGTGGCGATCATCACGGCCCATGACGGGCGCCGTCCCCTGGGGTTCACCTGCCAGTCAGTGACGTCGGTGTCGCTGGATCCGCCCTATATCTCGTTCTGTCCGGCCAACACCTCCAGCAGCTGGCCCCTGATCCGCGAAGTGGGCGCCCTGTGCGTCAATATCCTCTCCGAACACCAGCAGGCCGTATGCGCACAGTTCGCAACCCGCGGAATCGATATATTCGCCGGGGTGAGTTGGGTTCCGGGCGGCAACGGAGCACCCGCCCTGCAGGGCACCCTCGCCTCGGTCGAGGCCGACGTGGAATACGAACACGCGGCCGGCGACCACACCATCGTGGTGGCGCGGGTGACCGGTCTGCGAGCCCACGCTGATCGGGGGCCGCTGTTGTTCTATCGCGGTGGGTACGGCGGGTTCGACGGTGGCCGCCATGCCTGACTTCGACTTCGAGGTGATCGTCGCCGGCTCAGGCGGCGGTATCGCCGGCGCCTATACCGCCGCCCGCGAAGGACTTTCGGTGCTCCTGGTCGAATCCACCGACCAATTCGGCGGCACTACCGCCTACTCCGGCGGAGGCGGCGTCTGGTACCCGTGCAATCCGGCACTGCAACGCGCCGGGACCGACGACACGATCGACGCCGCCCTACAGTACTTTCACGCGGTTGTCGGCGACCGCACTCCGCACGATCTTCAGGAGGCCTATGTCCGCGGTGGCGCCGGGTTCATCGAATACCTGGAGCAGGACCCGGGATTCGAGTTCGCGCCGTTTCCCTGGCCGGACTACTACGGCTCGGTTCCTGGTGCCCGTAACGACGGCCTCCGCCACACCGTCCCGGTGCCGCTGCCCGACCAGAGTCTCGGACGCTACACCGGGTTGGTGCGCGGACCGCTCGATACCGAACGCCTTGGTTCCCCGGCGCCCGATCTCTTGGTCGGCGGCCGCGCCCTGGTCGGCCGGTTTCTGGCCGCGCTCGACAAGCTGCCGAACGCCATCTGTTGGCGCAATGCCCCGCTCATCGAGCTGACCGTCGATGACGGCCGGGTGGTCGGCGCGGTGGTCGAGCGCGACGGCACCCCCGTGCGGGTGCGGGCCCGGCGCGGCGTCCTGCTCGCCTCTGGCGGCTTCGAGCAGAATGCGGCGATGCGCGCCCAGTACGCAGTGCCTGGCAGCGCGAACGACACGATGGGCGCCCCCGGCAACATCGGACTCGCCCACCGGGCAGCCATGGCGGTCGGCGCGGCCGTCGATCTGATGGACCAGGCTTGGTGGTCCCCCGGGATGATTCACCCGGACGGACGCGCGGCATTCGCGCTGTGGTTCACCGCGGGCATCTTCGTCAACCAAGACGGCCGCCGATTCGTCAATGAGTCGGCCCCCTATGACCGGCTTGGCCGCGAAGTGCTCCGCCAGGTCGATGCCGGTGGCGCAACGCTGCCGTTCTGGATGGTTTATGACGACCGCACCGGCGACATCCCACCGGTGGGCGCCACCAATGTGTCAATGGTCGACGCCGCTGACTACCGCACGGCCGGACTGTGGCACACCGCGGATAATCTGGTTGACCTCGCCGCGGCCATCGGCGTGCCGGCAGGCAATCTGATCACCACGATCGCGCGCTTCAACCAGTTTGCGTCCATGGGCACCGATGAGGACTTCGGCCGGGGAAACGAAGCCTACGACCGGATGTTCACTGAGGGTGCCTCACCGCTGGCCCCCATTGATACGCCGCCGTATCACGCTGCCGCCTTCGGCCTTTCGGATCTGGGCACCAAAGGCGGGTTGCGGACCGACACACGTGCCCGGGTGCTCGCCGCCGACGGCTCCCCGATTCCGGGGCTTTACGCAGCCGGCAATACCATGGCGGCCGTCAGCGGAACCACCTACCCGGGTGGTGGCAACCCGATCGGAGCATCCATGTTGTTCAGCCACTTCGCCGCACTCGACATGGCCGCGCCGGAGGCCAGCAGGTGAGCCGACACGTCACCCCGGAGGAGGTGCAGCTCGGCGAGGCCGTCTTCGGTCCGCTGACGCAGTCGGTGCGCGAGCTCATCGACGTCGCGATTCGTAGCGATGCCGATGCGGACGACGCCCGCCGGGCGCACGCGCTGATCGAGGAAGCCACCGCGCTACTCGGGACCCGGCTGGATCCCAAACCGTTCGGTGTTCCCAGCACCGGCGATGGCCGATACCTGCCGTGGGGCAACGTGGCGATTGGCCTGCGCAATGCGATCGCCCCTCCGCTGATCATTCAACGCGACGACACTGACAGAGTCGCAACGGATCTGGCTCTGGGTGCGGCCTATGAAGGCCCGCCCGGGCAGGTGCACGGTGGCATGTGCGCGCTGATCCTCGACCACCTGCTGGGTGCGACCGCCCATCGCGCCGGGGCGCCGGCCTTCACCGGCACACTGACTCTTCGCTACGTCGCGCCCACGCCACTGGGCCGGTTGCGGGCCGAAGCCTGGGTAGAACGCGAGGAACGCGGAAAGACCTTCGCTGCGGGCCACATCCTCGATGCGCAGGGTGGCGTGACCGTGCAAGCGGAAGGGGTCTTCATCAGGCCGAAGGCCAACGCCTGACGCTATACCGGGTCCAGTGCGGAGACGAGCCATTCGTTGTTGGTCTTGGTCAGGCTGACCACCACACTGCTGGCGGTGAGGGCGGGTTCGGGCCGATCGCGGCTGACGGTCTCCTGATTGAGGAACACCAGCACCTTCGCCTCATTCGACCGGATCTCCATCAGAGCCGCGTTCAGCACCTGAGCGGATGCCTTGATCCCCTTCGTCCGCACGGCCGGAGCGACCACATCGGTAGTGAACTTTCCGTAGTAGGTCGAAAAGCCACCGGTCATCAAGGCCCGCGCCCTGTCCATGTCGCGATCCAGGGTCTCGGGCGCATAGGACAGCAACGCCACCGTCCCCGACGATGCCGCGTCGATCGCGCTTTGCGCGGCCGCGGCATCAGACTGGCGATCGGGGCGGTGGGCGGTGGCGTAGAGCACTCCAGCCAACACCGTCGCCGACGACAGCAGTGCCGCGAGAGCCAGTATCTGCCAGCGTGCGATGAGCGCAGCCGTGGTTCGGGCCGCCAGACCGGGCGCCGCCGTCGGTTCGTCGGCCGCACCGACCTGGGTGCCGGTGCCGTCGGTGACCGCAAGCTCGGCGGTCTCGTTCACCGTCACGGTACGAACTCGACCTTCGACATCTTGATCTGATCTCCCTCACGCTGCAGGTCCACCGTGAGACGCCACCGCCGCGGAGCGTCCTCCGCGCCTGCGGCGTTACTCACCGTCGAGGATGCAGCCACCAGCACGACGGCCGAATCCGGTGTCATCGACTCGACGGCGGCGGCGTTGACCGTGGCCTTGGTGGTCACCTTCGCGTCTTTGGATACTTTGACGAAGTCGTCGGCAGCGCCCTGGAATTCGGTACGAAAGGGGCCGGTGGAGTTGTCGACGATGCGCTGCACGCTGCCCTCGGCGTCGTTGTAGTCGATCGACATCAAGGTGACGACGACCTGCCGTGCGACCGCGACGAACTCAGCGCGGTGCCGCTGATCGGCCTGTGCGCGCCGGTGCTGCTGGACCATCAACGCACTGAGGACCAACAGGGCACAGCTGCACACCACGACCGCTACCGCGGCCGGTCGTCTCCGAGCGAGCGCCAGTTCCCGGACCCGGGCGAGCCGCGACAGGCCTGGCTCGACGGCACGGTGATCGGGGCGCGGTTGGACATCTCCGTCATCGCCGGCGTTCTGTTCCTCCTCCTGCAACCGGATCACCCTTGCGCGCGCCTTCGCCGCCACTGCTTCGGCTTCGGCGGCCTCGGCCTCCGCCAATGCCACCAGCGTCCCGGTTTTCGACATACCGCCCACCGGTTTCCCTTCATTGCCGGGCCGGCCGTTCGCGGGCCGGCGTAGGCACCGTAATCCCGAGCGCTGCCGGTCGATCGCCCGATTCCCACCCAGTGGGCGGGCTCAGCGGCGGATCACCAGTGCCGCAGGGCGCACAGCGCGCCCTTGGGGCCGTCCGCGGTGGCGACCACTGCCCCGTTCACCGATAACTCGCAGTGAAACATCGGGGCGGCCGACAGTCGGCCGCTCGTCGCGGTCACCATCGCCCAGCGCTGCGGGTCGGTCAAGGTGGCGTGGAGCACCCAGGGCTGTCCCGGGCCCACTTCGACGCGAGCCATTGGGCTGAATTCATACGGGTTGTGGCTGTAGTCAGCCCAGGTGGGCGGATCGACATCGCGGTAATAGATCTCCGCTGTCACCGGGGCGGCAGCGGTGACGGTATAGACGACGTGGTGCGACGTCGGTGTGTCCGCGTGCGCAACCACCGCAGCGGCGAGCCCACCGGCACCGCCCAGCAGCAGCGCAAGCTTACGTATCACCACGCCTCCACCGCGGGGCGCCGTTCTTGGACTGGCAGCTCAGGAACAGTCCGTCGGGAGCCTGTGCGACCCAGTTCTCGTAGCCTTCACAGCTCGAGTCCAACTGCTTGACTCCGGCCATGGACGGCGAGCGGAAGTACCGCGGCTCGTAGCGGCGCGGTGACCCGCAGAACACCAGCCTCCCGGGCTGGATGGACGGGCCCGCGACCGCAGTCCCGAAGACGTAGTAGTCCGTGTCGGGGCACGGCGCGCCGAGGGTGACACCCGGGGTGATCCCGGGTACGCACGCCGGATCGTCACAGGAGACGGGGTCCGCGTCGGCGCGAACCGGGACCGCCAACGTCGCGATCACGGCTGCTGCAACCAATACCGCTGTTCGCCGCATACCCCGGCACTCTGTCAGGGCCCCGGGCCCGGCAGACACCGATGGTCCACTCAGCGGACAGGTTGGACCGCCGGCGGCCACCGTCGGTGTTTACTTCAGAGCACCTCCGTTTCCGTGCCTGTCCGAGGAGGGGCAATGTTGCGTGCGCCCGCACTCGCGACGATCGCCGCCGTCGCGATGCTCAACGCCGTCTCCACCGGTGCGATAGCGGCGGCCGACCACCCGGACTGGGGCCTCAACGGCACCTACGCCGCCACCTCCAACGGCGAGTGGGCGCGTAAGAACGAGGTCTTCTACGAGCAGGAGAGCCGACGCAGCACCTGGGCGATCACCACGCAGTGCAGTTACCCGGGTGAATGCACCGGCACCGTGCAGAGTGATGGCGGCTGGACGGCACCGATTTACCAGCAGAGCAACGTCTGGTACGTCAAACACGCTATCGACAACTGGATTCCCTGCCCGGACGGCGGAAGCGCCCCGGGGTTGCAGACTTTCCGGTTCAAGGCGATGACGCCCGAGGGTGCGTATGCGGACCCGGCATCGACCACACTGACGGGCGAGGACATCACTACCGGTCCCAGTGGCGCATGCGGCGTGAACAAGCCGGTGTACATCAATATGCCGTTCAAGCTCGTCAAGATCGGCTGACCCACCCGCGAGCGCAACGCCTCACTTCGGCAGTAGGTCTTCCCAGCTCTGCGCGGCCGGCCGAGCCAGGTCGGTCCGGCTGTACACCTTGCCGTCGGGCGCCGCGTACTGTCCGGTCCGCGGGTTGTAGGTGGCAACGGCCACCGACGGTCCCGCTGCGCCCGGGGCGTACCCGCTGGGCGCTGCCGCAGGCGCGCCCTCGCCCGGCGCAGTGGGCGGGGTGATCGGCATCTCAACAGCCGGCGACGGGCTTCCGTCGGCCGCGTCCGGAGGGGGCATGGGTGTGCCCTCGACGGGCCCGAAAATCTGTTCACCCAAGGTAATCCGGTCATCCGGGGGAATGCCCTGCGCGATGAGGCTGGGATCGATCGGGTACGGCCCCGTCACGTGCTGGCGCATCGCCAGAGGTTCGTAAGGACGGTCGCTCTCGCAAATCTCAACAGTGGGCGCACGCTTGCCGGGCTGGGCCATACACGGGAAGTTCCGCGCCCCGCGCACGCCGATGGCGGAATCCTGCGGCAGTTTGCAGTACAGCCCGTCCGGGGTGTCGACATCGCTGAGATCCGCCGGCGAACGCCACGACGAGGGGGGCAGGAATCCGACCGAACAGGCCGGCGGGTCACCAAGGGTGAGGCTGAATTCGGACAGCGCCATGCCGGTCGGGTTGTTCAGCGACGACCCGTAGGACTGGGTGGCGGCCAGATAGGGCGGTAACAACACCAGCAGCTGTTCGATCGACGGATGGTAGGTCAGGCCGATCTGGCCGACCGTGGTGAGATTGGCCAACAGCACCGGCAGCGTCGGCTTGATCTGATCGAGCAGCCGGGAGGCCTCATCCGCGGCGCCGGAACCGGTGCGAAGGATGGTCCGCACCTGCGAATCGCGCGCGGCGATCTGCTCGGTAATACCGGCCAGACTGCGCGCCCATGTCCGGATGGCGCCGGTACTTTCGGCCTGACCGTCCAACAGCGGGGCGCTGTGGTCGATCAAGGAGCGGGTACTGTCCGCCGCGCCGTTGAGTTCGGCCGCGAGTCGGCTGGACGACTCGAATAGGGCACCGAGGTCGTTGCCGGTTCCGTTGAGCGCCTTGAAGGATTCGTCGAGTAGGACGCCGAGCTTTCCGCTCGGGATACTGCCGACCAGGGCGTTCATCTGATCAAGCATCGGCCCGACCGGTTTCGGCAGCGACGCGTCGGCGGCGCTGATGATGGACCCGTTTCTGAGATAGGGCCCGCTGTCGGTACGCGGGACCAGATCGACGTACTGTTCACCGACCGCCGAGACGCTGCGCACATTGGCCTGCAAGTCGGCGGGGATCTTCGGCGATGGCTTCAGCGACATCATCACTTCGGCACCACCACGGGTGGGCCGGATATCGGTGACCTTACCGACCTCGACTCCCCGGTAGGTCACGTTGGAAAACTGATACAGCCCACCGGTGGAGGGCAGTTGAAGTTTCACCGAGATGCGTCCCAGCCCGAGCAGCACGGGCGCCTGCAGGTAGACGAAGACCATGGTCCCGACACCGATCACCGAGGCGATCGCAAAGATGATCAACTGATTTCGGACGAAACGCGTCAACATCAACTGCCGCCTTGGCTGGGGTCGAAGGGCGCCGCAGAGGTGTCCATCGGGGGGCCGACGAGCGGTGGGGCGGTCGCCACCTCACTCGGAAGCTCGGCCACCGGGGCCTTGAGCGGATCCCGCGTGTAGGTGGAGTACCAGGGGTCCCCCGGCGCCGGGACCAGCGAGGCGCCCGGTTCGCCCCATCTGGTGCCGAGCAGTATTCCGCTCTTCAAACGGGGAATCGTGAAGTCGAACACGATGAACTGATTCATGTAGTCACCGCGGATACCCCGGTCGATGAACTCCTGCGTATACGGGTACGTCGGCAGAAACGCCAGAGCGGTGGCCAAGTCGGGTCCGACATCGGCCAGCGCTCGCACCGTCGGTTCGAGATTCTTGAGGTTGTGAACGATGTCGGCATGCGAGTCGTTGAGGAGTTGCGTTGCGGTGGAGCTGAAGTCGCCCATCTTCCGCAGGGCGGTGGTCAGCTGCGGTCGCTGCTTGTTGAGCACGTCGAGCGCCGCCGGGATGCGGTCCAAGGCGGCAGTGAGGACGTCGCGCTGACCCGCGAACGTTTCAGCGAGGCGGTTCAGCGATGAGATAGCGGCAATGATGTTGTCGTGCTGGGTGTCTAACATAGTCACGACGGTGTTCATCCGACCCAGCAGATCACGAATCTGAACCTGTCGACCGTCGAGCGCTGCGGAGAAGTTGCGGACAATGTCGCCGATCTGGGTGAGGCCGCCACCATTGACCACCACCGACAGCGACGAGAGGGTCTGCTCGGTGGAGGGGTACGTTGAGGACTTCGAGATCGGGATGGTCGCACCGGGACGCAATCGTCCGATCGCAGGCTCGCCCACGGCGGGATCCAACGCCAGATGCATCGATCCGAGCAGGCTCGTCTGCCCCACCCTCGCGACCGCGTTGGCGGGAATGGTCACGTCGGGTCTGACCGAGATCTCGATGTTGGCCCGCCAGTTGTCGACGACCATCCTGCGGACCGTCCCGACTATCACGTCACCTACCATCACCGGTGAATTCGATTCCAATGAGCCGACATTCGCGATTTGTACGTGGTAGGTGGTGGCGTCGGAGCCGGTTCCGACCGTCCCGGGAAGCGGCAGCGAATTGAGGCCCTCGAAGGAGCAGCCGGAGCACAGCAGAGCCGCGCTGCATGCGACAGCCGCCCATCTTCGCCTCCAGGTCGTCCTCACGGCGCGCCTCCCGGCGATGTCAGTCCGGCTTGAGGCAGCAGCAACCCGGGAAGATCCGATGCCGCCGGCGCCGGGGGCGCGGCCGGGACTCCGGGCGGCACGGGTGCGCCCGGGTACAGGGCCGGGTGGGGATCGGCGGGCAAGCCATTGGGAGCGTAGGCCCCCGGCGGGTGCGGTGGATCGGTCCACCCGGGCGGCGGCGGTACGTCGCCGGCCCCGGTGTAGGCCGACACCGCGGGCGGTATCTCGGCCGGGACCGGCGCAGGCCCTGCTCCGCCCGGTGCGAGTTTCGGGTCGGAGTAGATGACGTTCTTCGGGGCAGGACCCAGGTAGGCGTTGAACGGCAGCGGAAGATAGTTGAAGTTCATCAGACGCAGCGCCGGGCCGAGGTACTGCGCACACGCCTTACCGGATGTCTCCGAGGTGGCATTCTCCACCGCTGCGATCGCAGAGCAGATCGTGGCGACGGGGCTCGAGAAGTTGTTCATCGCGAAGGAGCCGCGGGGCCCGCCGGTGTCGGGGTTGTAGATGTTGTAGCCGTTGACCAGGGCGTTCGGTGCGGCGTGCAGGACGTTCTTGACCACCATGCTGTTGTCGGCCAACACCTGCGTCACGTTCGCCAGTCGCTGGATCTGCTCGGCGGTCTGATCCCGGGAGCCGGCGATGAAGCGCTGCACCTTGCCGATTGCACCGGATAGCTCACTGATGGTCGAGTCCAGGTCGGAGCGGCTGCCTTCGATCACGCTGGTGACATCGGCCAGGCGGTCTTGAAATTCCACGATCTGGGTGTTGCTGTCACGCAAGGCGGTGACGAAGACCTGAAGGTTCTTGATGACGCTGACGATGTCGCCGCTGCCGTTGCCGAGGATGCGGCCGACACTCGAGAGTTGCGTGATGGTCTCGCGCAGTTTGTCGCCGTTTCCGGCCATGGCGTCGGCGGTGGTGTCGATGAAGCGGCCCAACGACGTGTGTGACACCCCGCTGGACGGGCCCAGCTCGGCGGCGAGACGGGTGAGCTGCTCCTTGATCTCGTCCCATTCGACCGGAATGGCGGTGCGGTCCTCGCTGATCTCGGCACCGTCGGCCATGGTGGCGCCGCTCGCCTGCGGGCTCGACCCGTATGCGGGGGTCAGCTGCACATAGCGTGCCGACACCAGGTTGGGTGCCACGATGATGGCTTTTGCGTCGGCGGGTACGGGTACGCCGCGATCCACGGACAGGGTGATCTTGGCCCGCGTTCCCAGCGGCTCAATGGATTTGATGGTGCCTACCCGCACGCCGACCACTCGGACTTCGTCGCCGGGATAGATCGCGGTCGCCGACTTGAAGTAGGCGATGATGGCCCTGGCGCCCGCGAACTTCTGATAGCCGAGATACCCGGCACCTGCCGCCACCAGCGCCACCACGACCATCACCAGGAGCTTTCTGACCGACCTCAGCGGTCTGCCGGCGATCACCGCGAACCTCCCGGAATGCCGTTGTAGGGGAAGGGAAACTCTGCGCGAGGGCCGGCGTTGTCGGGCGGCTGCCCGGCGTTGACGCCGCGGCGGAACCCGAGCGCGTAGTCGAGGAAGGGCTGGATCGCCGGCCCCGGCAGCAGGTTGGAGGCGAAGCCGTAGTAATAGAATCCGTTGTTGACCGCTTCGCCTTGCGTCAGCTGGTATTTGGCCAGGCCTTTGAGGGTGTTCGTCAAATTGTCGCGGTTTCGTTCGAGCATCGCCGATACCTTGTTGAGCTGCTCGAGGGTGGGAGCCAGTTGTTGCTCGTTGTCGTCGACGAGAGCGGAAAGCTGCTGAGCCACCGCGGTGGTGTTGGCAAGCAGGTCGACGATCGCACGGCGGCGGTCCTGTAGCACGCCGAGCAGTTCGTCGGCGTTGAGGATGAGCCGGTTGACCTGGTCGCTGCGTTCGGACAGGATCCCGGTGACATCGGATGCGGTGGTAAGCAGACCGGCCAGGGACTCATTGCGGTTGTGCAGCGACCTGGATAACCGGCTGATCCCGTCGAAGGTCGGGGCCAGCTGCGGCGCGAGTCGTTCGACGGTCGCCGACAACGTGTCCAGGGACTGGTTGAGGGCCGCGGTGTCGGTGGCGGCGGTGTTCGAGGTGAACTCGCCGAGCGCATCGGTCAACGAGTAGGGCGAGGCGGTGCGTGACAGCGGGATGACGCCGCGCGCGCCGATGCTGCCGCTGCCGCGCGGTTCGACCACCAAAACGCGTTCTCCGAGCAGTGTTCCGATTCCGACGTGCGCCGTGGTGTCCTTGCCGAGTCGAACCTTGCTGTCCACGGCGAAGGTGACCAGCGCTCTGCCATGGTCGAGTTCGACGCCGGACACCGCGCCGACGTTGACCCCGGCCACTTTCACGTTGTTGCCCGCGGACAGCCCGCCTGCCTCGGCGAAGACCGCCTGGTAGCGGATCGACGTCGCCATCGCCAGAAGCTGTTTGGTGTGCAGTCCCACCAGGATGATCAGCACCATCAGCACCAGGCCGACGAGCCCGGTGCGGACGAGCGCAGAGTCACGGTACTTCAGCATCAGGGTTCTCCGCACCTTCCGGTCTGCTGGATCACCCAGGGAAAGTGGGCGGTGCGGCCCTGCAGGTCGGACACCCGGACGGAGACACCGCAGATGTAGAGGTTCAGCCAGCTGCCGTAGGAGCCGAGTCGCACCAGTTTGCGGTAGTTCTGGGGTGTCTTGTGCAACAACAGCTCGAGCCTGGCGAGGTCGGTTTCGTTCGACAGCAGCGGGGCCAGCCGGGTCAGCTGATCGACCGTTCCCGACAGCGGTGGTCGCGCCTCGGTGAGCAGGGTGGCAAGCGACGCGGTTCCGTTGTCCAGTGCGGTGATCGCCTCACCGATCGGGTCACGCTCCTGGGCAAGTCCGCTCACCAGACGCTCAAGGCCGTCGACGGCATGGGAGAACTTCTTGCCGTCCTTGGCCAGCACACCCAGCGTGTCGTTGAGGTTCTCGATGAGCCGTTCGACAGTCTGCCCGTTGTCGGCCACCGCGTTGGTGAACGACGACGTCCGGGCGAACAGCGACTCCAGGTCACCGCCCTGCCCCTGCAAGATCTGGATCAACGAGCTGGTCAACGCATTGACATCGTCGGGGTTGAGGCCCTGGATAACCGGCTTGAGGCCACCGAGCAACAGATCCAGGTTGAGGGCCGGCTCGGTTCTCTCGGTTCCGAAGCGGTATCCCGGTGGCCGGATCTGGGCAGGGCCGGGGTCGTCGATGAGCTCGAGGTAGCGGTCTCCAACGAGGTTGAGGTAGCGCACCGCGACCTTCGTGCTCTCAGTGAGCCGGACGTTATCGTCGGCATCGAAAGCCACCAATGCGGTGTTGTCCGACTGCAAGGCGACCTTCCGAACGGTGCCGACCCGGATACCGGCGACCCGCACCGAGTCACCGGATTTCAGGCTCGAGACATCTTGGAACACCGCGGAATAGGCGTTGGTGGAACCGGACCGGTACTGGCTGAAGATCACCAGCAGAGCCGCCGTCAGCAGCACCATGGTGATCCCGAACGCACCGAGCTTGACGGCGGTCTTCCCGGACCCACTCATCCGGGATGCCCGATCTGTGCGCTGTTGCGTGGTGGTCCGTCGATCGGCCCGTACAGCAACTGCTTGAGGCCGTCGGAGTTCAGCAGGATGCCCTCATTACCGTATTGCGCCGGGTTGGCGTTGACGTCAGTGATCACGAACGGCGGGCGCTTCTGGAACCCGACTTTGGGCAGATCCGTGCACTGCGGTCCGCCTGTCGCGGCCACCTTGGGCAGATTCTGCGGATACCGGTAGCGTTCCTGGCCCAGGACCACCGTCTGGAGAAGAAGGCCACCGGGGAGTGGGGTCCCCGGGGCGTTGGCCAACTGGACGGCTCCGCCCAGCCCGCAGGTCAACGCCTCGTGGTACTGGTTGGTGAGATCGGTCGTCGGGCCGAGCAGTGCCATGGTGTCGGTGATCGCCCGGCGGTTGGTGCCGACGACGTCGTTGCCGGTGTCGGCCAGGCCGATCACGCTGATCAGCAGAGCGTCGAGATGGTGTTGTTCGCTGACCGCCACATCGCTCATTCGGGTCGCCGCGTCGGCCGTGGTGACCAGGTAGGGTGCCGCGTCGGCGTACGCCTCGACCACGCGGGGTGCCACGGAGAGTTCGTGCTCCATGGCCGTCAGGCTCGGGTCGACCCGGGCCAGAAACGCATCGAGGTCGGCCATCATCTGCCCGATCCGATCACCTCGGCCGTCCAGCGCCGTCGACAAGGCTCCGAGCGTCTCGTTGAGCTTGGTGGGTTCGATTCTCGACAGAACCTGCGACAGCCGCTCGAATACCGTATTGATCTCGACCGTGACATGGTCGCCGTGCAGCACCTGGCCGCGCTGCAGCGAGCCGGTAGCTGGATCTGCCGGCGGAATCAGCTCGACGTATTTGGAGCCGAACACCGTCGAAGAGGCAATGTCGACCCGAACGTTGGCCGGGATGACGTCCATGTACGCCGGGTCCATGGCAAGGTGCAAGGCGGCGCGTCCGTCCGGCAACGACTCGATCGATCTCACCGAACCGACTTGTGCGCCGTGCAGTTTCACTTTGGCGTCGGCGTTCATGACCAGGCCGGCCCTACTGGACAGCACGGTGACGGGAACGGTGCTGGCGAAGCTGCCCCGAAACAGCCCTACCGCGAGGGCGACCGTGGCCGCCGCGACGGCCACGGTGGCCAGTCCCGTCAGGGATCGTCTGACGCGCGAAGTCGTTGCCATCACGCCGCTCTAACCGGACAGGTTGAAGTTGCCGTTGGAGCCGTAAACGGACAGCGACACCAACAGGGTCACGGAGATTACGACGATGAGCGATGTCCGGACGGCGTTGCCCACGGCCACACCCACGCCCGACGGCCCGCCGCTGGCGAAGTACCCGAAGTAGGTGTGCACGAGCAGCACCGCGATGGCCATCAGGATTGCCTGCAGAAACGACCACAACAGGTCTTTGGGGTTGAGAAACGTCCCAAAATAGTGGTTGTACAGTCCTGCCGACTGCCCGAACATCACCACCGTGGTCAGCTTGCTGGCCGCGAACGACAGGATCACGGCGATCGAATAGAGCGGGGTGATCGCCACCATGCCGGCCACAATGCGCGTGCTCACCAGGTATTCGACAGCGCGGATTCCCATGGTCTCCAACGCATCGATTTCTTCGTTGATCCGCATGGCGCCCAACTGGGCGGTCACGCCTGCGCCGAATGTGGCGGCCAGCCCGATGCCGGCGACTACCGGAGCAGATATCCGGACATTGATGAAGGCCGCCAGGAAGCCGGTCAGGGCTTCGATGCCGATGTCGCCAAGCGAGCTGTAGCCCTGTACCGCCAGCGTTCCCCCGGCGGCGAGGGTGAGAAATCCGACGATAACTACGGTGCCGCCGATCATCGCCAAGGTTCCTGCGCCCATGCTGATTTCGGCGATGAGTCGAATGACTTCGCGGCGGTAGCCGGTAGCGGCGTGCGGCACACCCGCAAGGGCACGACCGTAGAAGGCGGTGTGGTCACCGATACGGCTGAGGGTGTCGATAGGTCTGTTCAGTTCCCGCGCCACCTGCGGGTAGAGCACACGGAGGCCAGTCATCGTGGTATCCCGGCTAATCCGATGTCAGCTGGATGCCGATGGCGGTGACGACCACGTTCACCACGAACAATGCCATGAACGCGTAGACCACCGTCTCGTTCACGGCATTCCCCACCGCTTTGGCGCCGCCTCCGCTGATCGTCAGACCGCGATAGCAGGCCACGACTCCTGCGATCAGGCCGAACAATGCTGCCTTGACGCACGAGATGATGACCTCAGGAACCCCGGTGAGCAGCGTGATCCCGGCTGCGAAGGCGCCCGGATTCACCCCTTGGATGAAGATCGAGAAGGTGTAGCCGCCCAGGATCCCGATGATGACGACCAGGCTGTTGAGCAGCAGCGCGACAACACCCGACGCCAGCATCCGGGGAGTCACCAGTCGCTGCACGGGGTTGATACCGAGGACTTCCATGGCATCGATCTCTTCACGGATGGTGCGCGATCCCAGATCGGCGCACATCGCAGTCGCCCCGGCACCCGCCACGATCAACACCGTTACCATCGGCCCGACCTGGGTGACCGCACCGAACGCCGCCCCGGCGCCCGAAAGGTCCGCCGCACCCAGCTCGCGCAACAGGATGTTCAATGTGAAGCTGACCAGGACGGTGAAGGGAATCGCGACCAGGATCGTGGGCATCAGCGACACCCGCGCCACGAACCAGGACTGCTCCAATAGTTCCCGGCCCTGAAAGGGCCGGCGGAACAGGAACTTGACGGCGTCGACCGTCATTGCCAGCAGGCCTCCGATCGCCCGCAGTGGTCCGGTCGTGCCGGCACCGAGGGCCGTCACTCCGGCAGACCAGCGGTCTTGGGCATTGCTCACCATCTGCCGCAAAACCCTCCACTGCTGGACCGAACGCCTACCCTGATGCCGCCCGAGTCAGCGGCTTGCCCAAGACGGTGACAGCCGAACGTGGCCGGCGACACGCCGCGTCCCATCCACCGGGAAGGGTCACAGCGCCGTAGCGGGTTGGGCGGGAACGTAGCCTGCTGTCGGAACGTACAGCCGTAGAACAACCGAGATCGACAGGAGTCGTTCTGTGCCCCAGCCCGCCGCACCCTCGTCCGGCCTTTTGCGCTATGTCGACCGCCGAGTGTTGGTCACCGGTGGCGGGTCGGGGATCGGTCAGGCCTGCGTCCTGCGGATCCTCTCCGAGGGTGGCCGGGTGGTAGCCGCCGATATCAGTGCGGACGGCCTGGGCGATACCGTCGCGAAAGCCGGCGAGGCCGGGAGCCGGCTGTCGACCGTGGTGATGGACATCGGTGACGAACAGTCGGTCCGCGGTGGCGTCACCAGGGCGGTGGAATCCTTGGGTGGGCTGGACACCCTGGTCAACGCCGCAGGCATCCTGCGCTCCTCCCATTTGGCACAGACCACGCTGGCTGACTTCGAACAGGTGCTGCGGATCAACCTGGTGGGGACGTTCCTGGTGACCCGTGAGGCCATCGGTGCGCTGCACGAAGGCAAGTCGCCCTCCGTCGTCAACTTCAGCTCGACGTCGGCACACTTCGCTCACCCGTATATGGCTGCTTATGCGGCCTCCAAAGGCGGGGTGTTGTCTATGACCCACGCCTGGGCGATGGAGTTCGCGAAAGCGGGCATCCGGTTCAATTCGGTTCAGCCCGGTTCGATTTCGTCAGGGATGACCGACGGAACCGGCGCGTCACGTCAAAGCGTCGGCCCCGGGCTTCCCGCGGACGCCGACTTCACGCTGTTCGGCAAGGTGGCGCCGATGTTGCCGCTGGACGGCGGCGCCATCTTCGCCAATCCGGATGCAGTCGCTGGTGTGGTGGCGATGCTGGGAAGCGACGACGCCTCCTTCATCACCGGTACCGAAGTCCGGATCGACGGCGGCTCCCATATGTAGGTGCGGCGGTGTTCTGCCGGGTACGACCGACGGAGGACGGAAATGAAGTTCTTGGGTCTGCTGTGCGCGCTTTCAGCAGTTGCAGCGGCGGGGGTGTTCGCCTCCCCGCCAAGCCATTCGGAGCCGTTCTTCGCGAACTACCAACTGGTGCTACCGGACCGCTACGACTTCCACACCTGGACATGGGCGGTATCGCACTGCGTACCGGCGGCGGAGGACTGCGCGCACATCTTTGCGATTCCGATGCCGGTGGCCAAAGCGTTCGAGTACTCCGGCGACGCCCACCTCGCCGACGGGCGCTACACCCTCACCGTCGATATCCCGGATGGGTTGCGCTGCGGCAACGTCTACTACGGCCCGGTCGTCCCGACGCGTGACATCTACTCCTGGGATGCGACGACGTCGCAGGGGACGTTGACGTCGTCGCCGATCAGTGGATGCGACGGACGGCCTGGCGGTGCCCTCACCTATCCGTTCAGCTTGGTGCGGCTCTGATCCGCGTAAAGCCGCACTACCGCGATCGCCACCACCAGTCCCATCGTGAACCACGTTGTCGCCACGCAGGTCGCATAGATATCGGCGAAAGGCACGGACCGGCCACCCTGGATCGTCGCCACACCGTCACCGACACGCAGCATCTCCAGGTTCACCTGCAGTGCCAGTCCGAGCCAGACGACGACCGGCATCACCAGCGTCGAACGTGCGGGTGCCGAATCCCGGCGCCACCGCCGCTCGACCAACGCGAACGCCTGGAACAGCACCCATCCGGTGAGCACCCAGCCGAAGAAGTTGCTCAGCGGGACACCCAGCGCGCCGTTGGGTGACCCGTAGGAGAACAGGCCGCGCACGTAGGCGCCGATCGGATCGATCACCAGGTCGTATCCGCCCAGGATCAGGGTGGCGACCACGGGCGTCGCCACCACCGACAGCCGACGATTCCGGTCGTCCCCCACGATCACCCGGGCCAGGATCCAGGCCAGCCAGGCCAGGATCACCCATGCGGCGACCACGGTGAACGGCACCCCCAGCGCGCGCGGACCTTCCATGTGATGGACGTAGAAGCCGAACGGGAAACCGGTCGCCACACTGCACGCCTCGAGGCCGAACGACACGGCGAGGGCAACGACGAAGTACGCGGCGGCGCCGGCGGGCCGGTACAGCGTCAGCGTGTGCAACACCACGAACAGCGTCAGTGCGCCGCCGTAAATCGCCTGGGCGACAGCCTGTACCGATGACCCGGTGCTCAACGCGCCCGCCACCGTCGCCGCCAACCACACCGCGATCAGGAACCAACCGGACAGCACTTGCCAGTGCGCACGCGTCGACACGGACGCATCGTAGCTGTGCAGCTCTTCCCGGCGTGGGCAACATGCTTAACAGCAGTCACATTGTTAACATCGTGCGATGCAGGATCACCCGGGGACCATTCGGCGCCCGATTTCCCGGCGGAACATGCTGCGATACGCATCCGCGGCGTCGCTCGCCGGACTCGCTGCCGGGGCCACCTCGCCCACGGCCTCGGCCGCCGCACCCACGCTGATCGACTACGCGATGCGCCAGATTCCGGCGCAGGACATCCGGGCCGCCGGCCATGCCGGGGTGATCAACTACGTGTCGACGTCGCGGCCCGGCTCGAACTTCGGCGCCAAACCGATCACCCGGCCCTACGCGGAGTCGCTGACCGCTGCGGGGCTGGTGATCGTCAGCAACTTCCAGTACGGCAAGCCGGGCGGGACGGCACCGTCGGACTTCACCCGCGGGTTCGCCGGCGGCGTCGCCGACGCCCAGACCGCCTGGAACATCCACACCGCGGCCGGCGGTGGCCGCAGCGCACCGATCTTCTTCAGCGTCGACGACGACATCAATCGCGATACCTGGAACAACGTTGCGCTGCAGTGGTTCCGGGGAATCAACTCGGTACTGGGCGTACAGCGCACCGGGATCTACGGCGGCGTCAACGCCTGCCAGTGGGCCGCGGCCGACGGTGTCATCGGAAACTCACGCACCCCGGGCCACCGCTGGGCCTGGCAGACCCGATCCTGGTCGCGCGGCCAACGATTCCCGGGGGCGGTGCTCTTCCAGCGCATCGTGAGCACCGCGTCAACCCCGGGCCCGATAGTGGGCGGGATCGAGGTCGACGTCAACGACGTGTTGGCCCAGGACTGCGGGCAGTGGAACCTGCACCCGTGACTTAGTCGGTCGGTAGACGCTGCCGCCGGCTCGGCTACTGGTTGGTCGTCAAGAAGAGGCCCAGGGTGAGCAGCACCACGCACGCAATGGACGTCCAGACGCCCAGGCTCGCTGACGCCATGAGTCGGCTCCTGTCTTGTAGTCGGTCGACGGTCAATCTACCGCAGCCCCCTCGACGCCCCGCCCGCCGCGGGCTGGACTACGCGATTTCAAGGGCTCGAGACGCGCCCTCCGGTTGGGATGCTCGTCGGGTGCGATCCCGACGATCGAGGAGGCAAGGATGAGCTTGGACAACGCCCTACGAACTGAGCCCGAGCTGGTTCCGTCGCGCTACGCGGTGCAGGTCGGCGACATAGAAGTCCTGGTGATCAGCGACGGGGTGCTACCGATCACCGCCTCGACGATGGCCACCAACGTCGACCCGGCCGACCTGGCGCATTGGCTCAGCGACATGTTCCTGCCGCCCGCGGTGATCGACTGGCCCCTGAACGTCGTCGTGGTGCGCAGCGGCGAGCAGACCATCCTCGTCGACGCCGGGCTCGGAATGGAGTTCCCGGACTTCCCGCGGGCGGGGCAGACCGTAGCGCGTCTGGAGGCCGCCGGCATCGACCCGGCGGCCGTGACCGACGTGGTGCTGACCCACCTGCACATGGACCACGTCGGCGGGCTGCTCGCCGACGGGCTCAAGGCGCGGCTGCGGCCGGACCTGCGGATTCACGTGGCAGCCGCCGAGGCCGAATTCTGGGAGGCGCCCGATTTCTCGGGCACCCGGATGCCCGCCCCGGTGCCGGCCGCGCTGCAATCGATCGCGTCCCGATTCCTCGACGACTACCGCTCCCGGCTGGTCCCGTTCGAGACCGAGTACGAGGTGGCGCCCGGCGTGCTGGTCTGCCGCACCGGCGGCCACACCCCCGGGCACAGCGTGGTGCGGCTGGCATCCGGTGGCGACCGGCTGACCTTTGCCGGCGACGCGGTGTTTCAGGTCGGCTTTGAGAACCCGGAGTGGCACAACGGATTCGAACACGACCCCGAGGAGGCCGCTCGCGTCCGGATCCGGCTGCTGCGCGAATTGGCGTCGACGGGCGAGTCCCTGGTGGCCACCCACCTGCCGTTCCCGTCGGTGTGCCGGGTGGGGGTCGCCGGCAACGCCTTCCGGTGCGTACCGGCCGTCTGGGATTACTGACCGCACCTGGCCCGACTCGCCGCGCTCCGGGCTGCTATGAATTGATTAAAGTCCGCGGCAAATAAGCTGAGGATTTCCTGGGTTTCTGTTAGTCTCTCGCGCAACTGGCCTGCCGGCCCGCGCAACTTCGACGAGGGACACGATCGTGACGACAATCAAGAAGTTCCTGTGTGGTGCGACCGTCGCCGGCATGGTCGCCGGGACCGGGGCGGCCGTCGGGGTGCCGTCGGGACTGTCGGCGCTGACCGCAGACTGGCTGCTCGCCGCCGAGCACGTGCTGCTGATCGGCACCGACGGCACCAACCTCTCAAAGATCCTGGAATACGCCTACGGCGACGACAGCGGCTTCAAGACGGCGATGGACCAGGGCATCACCGGAGCCACCAGCGAGGTCAACCACACCACGATCTCCGGCCCGTCATGGTCGACGATCCTCACCGGCGTGTGGGACGACAAACACGGGGTGGTCAACAACCTGTTCCGGCCCGAGCCGTATGACCAGTGGCCGACGGTGTTCAACCTGCTCGAATACCACAACCCGGATATCGAGACCTCGGTGATCGCCGACTGGGACTACATCAACGACATCGGCGCGGCGGGCGGCTACGGCGCCGACAACAACCTGTTCATCCCGTTCCAGGACAGCTGGGCCGACACCGACGCCGCGGTCACCGCGGCGACCATCTCCCAGATCCTGGCGACCACCACCAACCCGGACATCGACACCTTCCTATTCTCCTACCAGGTGCAGGTCGACGAGGCCGGACACTCGTTCGGCGGCGGGTCGCAAGAGTATGCGCAGGCCGTCATGAACGTCGGGGCCAACATCCAGCAGATCCTGGCCGCGGTCGAGCAGGCCAGGCAGGAAACCGGCGACAACTGGTCGATCATCATCACCACCGACCACGGCCACCAGCAGTCACTGGGCTTCGGGCACGGCTTCCAGTCGCCCAACGAGACATCGCAGTTCGTCATCTTCGATCAAGCGGGCCACGACGCGACCGACGGCAGCCAGAACCTGAATTACTCCATCGCCGACATCACCCCCACGATCCTGCAACTCCTCGGCGTGCCGTTGCGCTCCGACTTCGACGGCTCCCCGATGAGCACCGACCCGGCCATCCTGGACAGCATCGTCACGCCCACCGATCTCAAGCAGTCGCTGTCCGACGCGATCGCGATGTACGGCTACCCGAACATCGGCAACGACATCATGCTGGGCATCCGCACGGTGGTGACGAGCATCCCCTACGGGATCAACCTGGCCGTCACCGAGATCGACAAATTCCTGCAGTCGATCGTCGACCAGGACATCTTCCTGATCAGCGGTCTGGCCGAGCTCCTCCAGCAGGTCAACAACTTCGTCGGCGGTGCGGTAGTGGACGTGACCGACACGTTGGCACGCGGAGTCGCCTACCTGACCGGCTCGGGAGTCATCGCGCCGACCGACCCGCCGCTGCCGCCACCGCCGGGCGGTTCCGAGGCCTCGCTGTTCGACACCCTGTTGTCCGACCACAGCTGGCTCAGCCCCGACGAGGGCAGCTTCGACCTGGCGTCGCTACTCGACTTCAGCGCACTGCTGGACTGATTTCTCACCACGCTCTCGCGGCGGCCGGATGGTGCGTTTCGCCATCGCCAAACGGGTATAGGGCTGCGGTACGGCGCCCGCAGCGGCGCCGGTGGACGGAGGAATCACTGCCGTGGTCGACGACCGATGATGCCGCTTCGACGGCGACGTTCCGGGCTTCACCGGATCACCGAAGGCCTCGGCGAACTCGACGCCGAGGTGTTCGAGGCGATCGCGCACTCGCCGAGCCGGCTCCTGGACGCCACTATGCCGGCGCTGACCCGCGCCGCCGACCACTCGAAACTGTGGCTGGCGCTCGCCGCGGTCATGGCGGCGACCGGCCGGCCGACTGTCCGGCGCGCCGCCACGCGCGGGGTGGCCAGCCTGGCGATCACCAGTCTGGTGACCAACCAGCTGGTCAAGCGGATCCGGCCCCGCGCGCGCCCCAACGTGATGCTGGTCCCGCTGCTGCGCCGCGCCCATCGGCTGCCGCGGTCGAACTCGCTGCCGTCAGGCCACGCCGCGAGTGCGGCGGCGTTCGCCACCGGGGTCGGGCTGGAGAGTCCGCTGCTGGGTCTGCCCATCGCCGGGTTGGCCGGCCTGGTCGGCCTGTCCCGGATCGCCACCGGCGCCCACTATCCCGGTGACGTGCTCGCCGGCCTGGGCATCGGCGCGGCGATCTCGGTGCTCGGCGCGCAACTGGTGCCGCCGATCACGTCGCCGCCCCCGCCACACACCGACGCGCTGCGGGTGCGCTGTCCCGCGCGTCCCGACGGCGCCGGCGTGACCTTGGTGGTCAACCCCCGCTCCGGCGGCGGACGGGCGGGCGAGGTCGCCGAGCAGGTGCGCGAGGCGCTGCCGGCGGTCACGGTGATCGAACTCGGCCCGGACGACGACGTGACCGAGGCGTTACGGCGCGCGGCCGATTCCGCCGAGGTGCTGGCGATCGCCGGCGGCGACGGGTCGGTGGCCGCGGCGGCCGGCGTGGCGGTGGAACGCGACCTGCCGCTGGCGGTCTTCCCGGGCGGCACGTTGAACCACTTCGCCAAGGACATCGGCTGCGACACCGCCGCCAAAACCGTTGCGGCCGTGGCCGACGGCGACCTGTCTCGCGTCGACGTGGTGCGGTTCAACGATGCGGCGACCGTGGTCAACACCGCCAGCATCGGCGCCTATCCGGCGTTCGTGCGCCGGCGAGAACGGTTGCAGCACAAGGTCGGCAAACCATTAGCCAGTGCTTACGCGATGCTGTTGACATTGCGTCGCGAACAGCCGGTGCGCATCGCCTACGACGACAAGACGCTGCAGACGTCGCTGTTCTTCCTCGGCAACTCGGTGTATCTGCCGGCCGGCTTCGCTCCGGCCGTCCGGCACCGGATGGACGACGGGCTGTTGGACGTGCGGATCCTCGAGGTCGGTCGGCCGTGGTCCACGCTGCGGATCGTCGCGGCCCTGCTGACCGGGCGGCTGCAGCGCAGCCGGCTCTACCACGAGCTGCGGGTTCCCCGATTCCGGTTCACCGCCCCCGACGGCCCGGTGCCGATCGCCCGCGACGGCGAAGTCGACAGCCCTTGTTCAGAAGCCGAATTCAGTGTTTGCTACCGCGCGCTGCAGGTTTTTCGGCCACTGCCGCCGAACCCGCGGTGAGCAGGCGGCCGGCCAATCCGTGAACGGTTGATCAGACCATCGGGAACCAGGCGTCGAGGGTGTCCTCGACGCCGGCCCAGTCGATGCCCATCCAGTCGGTGAAGAAACCCTCGATGTTGCCGAAGGCGTTGTAGACCAAGGCCACCAGCGAATTGAAGAAGGCTTCCAACGAGGCGCTGTCGAGCAGGCCGTTGCCGAACGCGGCGAGCCAGGCGCTGAACTGGTCGATGTCACCGGAGATGTCGATGTTGGTGATCAGACCGTCGGCGATGGCCGTGTGGTCGGCGACCTGCTCCGGGGTGAGCCCCAGGTACATGACGTGCTCGTAGAACAAGCCGAGTATCGAACTGGAACTCGCGTCGGCGACCGGGTCACCCGGGAAGGTGTAGATGGTTGCCGCGAACGCGTCGTTCGGGGTCTGGTTGCCGTTCAGGATCGGCATGTCGAAAAGCCGGTCCCACAGCGTGTCGCTCTCGTTGCCCGGCCAGGTGCCGCTCGCATCGGAGGGGTCACCGATGAATACGAAGTGCAGCAACTGCGGGTCGATGCCGTCGTGGGCCAGCTGCGTCATGGCGATCGAGGCGGCCGTGGCGCCCTGCGAGTAGCCGAACACCCACAGCGGGTTGTCGGCGTCGTAGGCGTCCGGGTTGGCGTCGAGCTCGGCGTGCACCGCGCGAACGATCTCGGCGGCCCCGACGAAGCTGCTGTGGCCCTGCAGGATGAGTTGCGGGGTGGTCAGCACCTGCAGCGGCGCATCACAGCCGCCGGCACCGATGACGCACACCGTCGGATCGTCGCCGGCGTCGAAGCCCAGCGGCTGCAGGAACAGATCCGCCGCGGTCTGGGCGAACGTCGCCGACGGGGTGGACAACATGGTGCCGCCGACGAAAATGGCGGTGTCGGACAGCAGCGTCACCCGCGCGAGCGTCGTCTGGACGACCGGGGTTCCCACCACGCCGGCGGCGATCGCGCTCGCGACGGCGATCGGAGCGAAAGCTTTGGTTACGTTCATTGCGACACACCTAAGGTTTATGTAGCGGCCGGCCAAAGAGCATGAAGCGCTGATAATCGCATTCTTGTCTCACGAGAGTCAACGACGACGCGACCGGTTCGGCGCCCGGTGACCGGCACATCCGTGGCAACACCGCATTGACTTCGCTGCGGCGCCCTTGCCATGATCGCCCTCAGCCGACGCTTTTCGTTTACTCGTGGGATTTTCAGTTCTCGCGGCAGCGGCGGCGCGAAGCGTGACTCCGATGACGAGCGAACGGGAGCGACCAGTGATGCTGACCAAGGCCTTCGCGCCGATCGCGATCGCCGGCACCGTGGCAGGCGGGGTGCTCGCCGGCCCGCCGGCCTACGCCGCGCATGCCGACATCAACCTGCTGGCCGGCACCGCGTTCTTCGTCGGCCCCACCACCTTGTCCACCCCGTCGCCGACATTCGCCCAGACCGCGGCGGATCTGTTCCTGCAGCCGCTGGGGTTCGACGCCGGTGATGATCCGACCTCGTGTGTGGTCGGCATCGGCGACTGTGACGCGCCGCTACGGGTCCTGTCCACCCCTGCCCTCATCCAGCAGGGCCACAGCAGCTTCGTCGGGGCCGCCGAGATCGTTCGGGCGGTGCACGCCGAGCTCGACGCGAATCCGGACGCCTACGACGCCGACAACCCGCTGTGGGTGTTCGGCTGGTCGCAGGGCGCCACGGCCGGTTCGATCGCGATGGCGCAGCTGGCCCACGACGGCATCGACCCGGAGCTGGTGCACTTCGTGTTCATCGGCAACCCGGTCGGTGCGGACACCGCGTCGACGGATATGGGCGGGGCCTCCTCGTCCGACCTTTTCGACACGGGTCTGCTGTCTGGCGTGCAGACCCCGAACGACTGGTTCACGGTCACCGACTACACGATCCCCGGCGATCCGGTCACCGACCCAGCCTCCACCTCGGCGTTGGGGTTGTTCTACGAACACATGATGTACCTGGGGCTCACCCCCGACCAGGTGGCCAACCACATCGCCACCACCGACGGCATGATCACCGACATCGACATCTCCGGCGATTTCGACCAGTTCGACGCCTGGCTCAACGCCTGGAGCCACGGCCTGATCGACAGCGGCTGGTGGGAAGGCATCTTCTACTCGGTCGTGGCGTTCTTCTACAGCGCGTTCGGCAACATCGAGGACTTCTTCGGCGACTGGCTGGGCATCGACTGGGGTGGGGTCGAGGACACCCTCGACTTCTGGTTCCCGGTGGAGCCGTAACGCGTCTCGGTCGACGGGCTACTGTGCGTAGGCCGGAGTCTTCGTGTCACTGCCCAGACCGGAATCGCCGTTCCGGACACTTGCCGGCGGTTGCTCGACGCGCCAGCGCGGCAAAGCCTCGGGGTACGTGCGTTGCAGCCACTCGACCATCCCCTCACGAACCGCGCATCTGAGGTTGAACAGCGCACCGGAATCGGCCGCGCTCACCGTGATCCGCACGCGCAGGTAGCCGTCGACGGCGTCGATGACCACCAGCCCGCTGGATCGACCGTCCCACAAGTCGCTCGCTGCGAGCAGTCGGTTCAACTCGGCGCGCATCGCATCGACCGGTGCCGTGAGGTCGACGTCGAGTTGCACGGTGCCGAGCAACTCCGTCGTTCGGCGGGTCCAGTTCTCGAAGGGAGTCTTGGTGAAGTACGTGGTGGGAAGGATCATGCGTCGCTCATCCCAGATCTGAACCACGACATAGGTCAACGTGATCTCCTCGATGCGGCCCCACTCGCCTTCGAGCACGACGACGTCGCCGACCCGGACGGCGTCGGAAAACGAGATCTGCATGCCGGCGAACACCGAGCCCAGTGAGGTCTGCGCGGCCAGGCCGGCGACCACCGAGAGGATCCCGGCCGACGCGAACATCGTCGTGCCGATCTGGGTGAAGGACGGAAAGGTCATCAGCGCCGCGGCCGCGCCGAGCACGACGACGACGGCGACGGCAAGCCGCCGCAGCGTGGTGATCTGCGTCTTGACCCGCCGCTGCAGCCGATCGGCATCGCTTACCTGCAATCCACCGCCCACGAAGCGGGCGATGGCGCGTCGCTCCGCCAGCAGCGTCAACGCGGCAAACAGCCACGTCATGGCGGCAATCATCAAGATGCGGAACAGGTGATCGATCCAGCCACGGGCCGGTACCGATGCCGGGACGGTGGCCTCGAAGGCGATGCGCGCGGCGATCACCATCAGGATCACCCGAACCGGCATTCGGGTCAAAGCCGCGAAGTCGGTGACGAGGCCGCTACGCCGGCTGACGCGCTGCAGCAGCCAATACAGCGCCCAACCCAGCGCCCAGGCCCCGGCTACCGCGCCCGCCAGCCACGCCGCGGTGGCAGCAAGGTGGATCGCGGAACCTCGATCGAGTTCGTCTGGCATAGCCATATCACCTCTTTCGGTCGGATTCGGATCGGCCGCGAGTCCAGGCGTGATCGCCGTTGCTGCGCCGATGCTGCTTAAGCGGTTGGGGCTCTCCCCAGGCCCAAGACGCAGTCGCCTCCTCGTTCCCTATGGCTAGACCTGTTAAACACTTGCAGAGCCGATGAATTCGACGCCCGCGCGAATCGCGGGGCGATGCCGCAGGATCCGGAAATGCGCCAGCCGGCCGAGCCCCTGCGTCGTCATCAACCGTGCCCCCGGCCAGGACGCGACGATCTTCTCACTCGTCACATAGGGCGTCTCGGGGTCGTCGGGGTCATGGATCAGTAGCAGCGGCGGGTAGTCGGTCTTCTCGGCGATCCGGACCATGTTGGTGTCCTCCAGCGACATGCCGATACGGCGTTCCAGACGCCGGTGCAGGCCGGCGCGTATCCGCCGGCCGAAGCCGTGGCGCGCGGCGAACAGATCCAGGTAGATCGGGAACTCGCCCATCGGCGCGAGGAACACCAACCGCCCGACCGTCGTGCCCCATGACGCCGCGAAGGCGGTCGCATTGGACCCCAGCGAGTGGGCGACGACCGCGCGGGCCGGCCCGTGCGTTCGGATCATGGCGGCGACCGCTTCGGCGCACTCGATGGCGGTAGTGCGGCCGGGGGCGAGGACGCCCGGATCGGACTCGTTGTGGCTGGGCAGGTCGAACGCGATCACGCGGTGCCCGGACTCGACCAGCGGTTTGATGAACATGCCGAGGTGCGGGCGCCGCCCGCCCCAGCCGTGCACCAGGTAGACCGGTGGCCCCTCGCCCCAGGCCTCGCCGACGATCCGGTGCCCGTTCCAGTACGCCTCCAGTGGCTCGCCGGGCTTGACGCCGGGCGGCATCCGCAGGCTGGACTCGATGATCGGGGGGGTGCACCACAGTTCGACCGCCCACCGCGACCCGATACCGGGCGCGAGTCGCTCCAGTAGCCAGAACGCCCGACGCACCTTGGTGGCCACCGGGGGCTGCACACCGGAGCCCTCGACATCGAGAACGATGGGGTTTGGCGGACTGGCGTCACTTCGAGCGGGCGGGGTGTTCGTTGGCTCCGGCACATATCGAGGGTAACGAGAGGATCCGGTATGCAGCCATCCTCCAGCTGGTGCTGGTTCACGTCGCTACCGTCGATGCTGTGACCGTGTCGCCATCGCATATCAGGCGGGCTTGCGCGGTGGCAAGCATCGCGCTCGCGCTTGCCGCGACCCCGTCCTGCGGTCACGCGGTGCGTCAACCGCCGCTGGCCAGTACTCCGTCGACCACCGTGCCGGTCATCCCTCGTGACGACGCCCCCTACACACCTCGCGATGAGTTGGTCGCTTCGGTCTCCCAGCTGATGAACGAAGCAATTGCGGTACCCCGGCTGCCGGGTGCGGTGGTCCGGATCGGGCACGCCGGCACGACCGTCTTCAGTCAGGCGTTCGGGGCGCGCAAACTCACGGACGAACCCGGTCTCGACGGCGCCCCCTCCCCCGCCGAGCCGATGACCGAAGACACGATCTTCGACATCGCGTCGTTGACGAAGTGCCTCGCCACGGCCGTCGCCGTCCTGCAGCTCTACGAACAGGGCCGGGTCCGGATCGACGAACCCGTCCAGACGTACCTGCCCGAGTTCAACGAGACCAACGACCCCCGGCGCGCCCAGGTGACGCTACGGATGCTGCTCACCCACACCTCGGGCATCGGAGGCGACTTAAGCCACCAGGGCCCGTGGGGCCTGACCGATCCCGACAAATCCGGTGGCGTGCATCGGGCACTGACCGCACCGCTGGAATTCGGGCCCGGCGAGATGTTCCACTACTCGGACATCGGTTTCATCATTCTGGGCGCGCTGGTCGAGACGATGAGCGGCCAATCGTTGGACACCTACGTACAGGACAACATCTTTGCGCCGCTGGGCATGACCGACACCCGCTATCTGCCCGCTTCCACAGCCTGTGGTCCACATCAGATCCGCGGTACGGCCATCGTTTTCGACGCGAGCGCATCTCACGGCGGCGACTGCTCAGCGGGTAGCTGGAGCACCGGCCTGTTGGCGCGCATCGCGCCGACGGCGCATGACGAAGACACGCCAGGGATCAACCCCGACTACGACCAACTGCTACGTGGCACCGTGCAGGACCCGACGGCCCGCCGCATGGGCGGGGTGGCCGGCAGCGCCGGAGTGTTCTCCACCGCCGGGGACATCGGCAGGTACGCCCAGGCGCTACTCGATCGGCTCGCCGGGCGCTCGAGCCCGTTTCCGCTACAGAAATCGACCCTGGAAGTGATGACCACACCCCAGCAACCCGGGCACGACGCCACCCAGCTGGTGGCCGCGAACGCCGCGGCGCAACAGGCGAATGCAATGTCGACCAATAGCGCCGATCCCCTGCTCGCCGTGAACTATCCGGCGATCAGCGGTCAGGAGCTGCGTGGTCTCGGCTGGGACATCGATACGCCGCACTCCCGGCCGCGCGGCATGCTCTTTCCGATCGGCAGCTTCGGGCACACCGGATTCACCGGCGTGACGCTGTGGATCGACCCCGGGTCGGACACTTACGTGCTAGTGCTCGCCAACGTGATCCATCAGCGCGGCGGTCCGCCGATCGCAGGGCTCAGCGGCGACGTGGCCACCGTGACCGCCCGGGCGCTGCATCTGTACGGCAGCTGACGGGCCGGCTGCCACCCCGTGGCGGCGCCACCGATAATGGCCGGGTGGCTGACCGCAACCTGCCTGCTATCCCCGTCATCGCGCTGACCGGTTATCTCGGGGCGGGCAAGACCACGCTGCTCAACCATGTGCTGCGAGCGCCGGGTGCACGAATCGGCGTCGTTATCAACGACTTCGGCGAACTCAATGTCGACGCCGGCCTAGTCACCGGCCAGGTCGACGAACCGGTATCCATCGCCGGCGGGTGCATCTGCCATCTGCCCGATGAGGGCGGGCTGGACGACGCGCTGGAGAAGCTGGCCGACCCGAAGCTCGCGCTCGACGCGATCATCATCGAGGCCAGTGGGGTTGCCGAACCCGCGGACGTCTCGCGGGTGATTCGGTTCAGTGGAGTGGAGCGGATACGCCACGGCGGTGTTGTCGACGTCATCGATGCAGCGGAACACTTCGACACCGTCGATACCCGGTCGGCCCCGCCGCAGCGCTACGGGGTGGCCTCCCTGGTCGTGGTCAACAAGTTGGATCGGATCGCCGAGGAGTCCCGCGTCGAGGCCCTTGGTCGGGTTGAAGCCCGGGTACGCGAACTTAATCCCCACGCTCACGTGGTGGGTGCGGTGGCCGGGCGTGTGGATCCCCGGCTGCTCTACGACGTCAGCGACGGCGATGCGTCCGGACAGATGTCGTTTCGGGAGCTGCTCCTCGACGAGGCCCTCGGCGCCCACGATGAGCACCACGACCACATGCACGCGACGTCGGTCACCGTCGTCGGCGACGGCGCCGTTGACCCGGGACCACTCATCGACCTGCTCGAGCAGCCACCTCGTGGCGTCTACCGGATGAAGGGCACCGTCGCGATCGGCAAGCGCCACTATCTCTTTAATGTGGTCGGGACGTCTGTGCACGTGATGACCGCCCCGGTGGCCGCCGGAGCCAGCCACCTCGTCGCGATTGGCACACACCTCGACACCGAGGATGTCCGCGCGCGGATGGCGGAGGCTTTACGCCCGTGTTCGGGGAAAGTGGCCGCTTCCGGGATGCGGCGGTTACAGCGGCTGCGGCGCTACAGCATCTAGGTCTCACGCTCCGACGTGGGCTGCTGTGCTGTGCGACCGACGCCCATCGGCAACGTGTGCCCTGATCGCGCCAGTACCCTGGGGAAGTCCGCTATTTTGGTTCCCGGAAATAGGGTTCAACCGTGCCGTTGAGCTTGACGATCATAGGATTTCCGCGGCGATCCTTCGCGGTTGGGACTTCGAGGCGCACCCAGCCCTCGGCCACGTTGTACTCGTGAATATTGGTCTTCTCGACCCCATTGAAGCGAATACCCACGTCGCGGCGCAGCACCTCTTCGTCATAGAAGGCGCTGCGCGGATCGATGGAGAGCTGGTTGGGTGGAACGTCTGTGCTTTGGTCCTCGGGCATGGTGACTTCCGTTGAATGCTGCGTTAGCTGATTGGGTTTGATTCTCAAAGAATCTACGCGACTCAGCAGTAGCAGGGGTGCGCGCGGGCCGGTGGCGGCCGCGCATCGGGCCCATTCGCGACATAACACCAAGATAGCTAGTCGGCTGTCACTTCGCCTCCGTATACCCCGCCGCGGGCACCCCTCGTCCCAACCGGTGAGCACGCCCACACGGCGGCCCGGACCAGCGGCGCGGATACTGCGGCGGTGATCCTCGCAACGTCGGACCCTGCCGCTGCTAAGCCAATTGACTGTGCCGCAACACAACTGGAGCAATGGTCACCACCTACTTTCCACCGAACGGTGTGCCAGCAGCCGGGCACCCGACCAAAACAGGATCGTTCGTGGGTCTATCCGTCTCGCGGGTGAGGCTGCGCTCACAAAACGGGAAATCCCTTAGGCCGGCGGTTAGGGTTAGCCACGTCTTACGCGTTCACCACGAGCGTCGGGTCCGCCTGCGAGTCGATCGACCACGCCACGATCCTGCGGCTGAACGCATCGAGCACCGTGCAGCACCACATTTACCCCTCTCGGGTGCGGTATTGGGTGATGTCGGGGAACCGCAGCGGGTTTGGACGAGTTCCGTGGAACTTGCAGTCTCTCAAGACTTGGGCGGCATGAAGGAGCGCTTCGGATGCCGCTGATCCTCCCCGTTCTGATTGGCCGACATCCGCAAGCCCGCCTACCGTGGCCTCGTTGATTACGCGCTCGTTGCGGCTGGAGGTGGGCATTGTTCGGCTCGGCTGACGGTGGCTTCAAGAACGCAGCTGCACGGCGGCACTATCTGGCAACTTATGACGGGGTGCGGGCACTGAGCCCCCTACCTGACGTCGTTCACGGTGTCCCAACGGAGTTCGGTGTCGTTCGGGTGTACCAGCATGGACCCGACCGGGGCGTCCCCGTCGTCCTGATACACGGCTTCTTCCTCACCTCGTCCATGTGGTGGGCGCAGATAGGCGGCTTGGCAGACAGTTTCACTCTCTACGCCGTGGATATGTTGGGCCAGCCCGGAGCAAGCCTCCAGTCGAAACCCATGCCCACTCCGGCGCACAGCGCGTGCTGCATCGACGAAGTCCTGGCCGGGCTGGGTCTGCACGGTGTACACCTAGTCGCTCATTCGTGTGGTGGCTGGCTCGCTACTCATACCGCGGCCCTTACGCCAAATCGGTCGGCTACGTTGACACTTATCGATCCCGCCAGCACAGTGACACGGCTCTCGGCAAAGTTCTGGCGAAGTCTTGCGCTCCTGCTGACATGTCCACAGTCAGCCCGCGCCAGGCGCGCCGCAGAATGGGTGACCGGCGACCCCGCACCGGGCAGCTCCATCGACATGCTCACCGGTTTGTTTGTCGCTGGATTCACTGCCTTTGCAACGCCCGTGCGCACACCGCCACTTCGTTTCTCGGAGAGCCATCTGCTGCGCTCCGTGCAGCTTCCCGTCCAGGTCCTTCTGGCGGGCGACTTAATACACGCGTCGGGTAAGGCGGTTCACCGGATCCAATCAGTGGTACCGCGCTGGCGATACCGCTTGTGGCCGAATGCTTCGCACGCTTTGCCAGCCGAGATGGCTGGCGAGGTGAACGATTGCATCCGCCAGTTCACCATCGGAAGCAGCAGTTGCCTTTAACTGCACGCACGGGCCGACCCGGGATGTCGCGGCTTATCAGCACGGCGGCTGAGCCGCCGTGCGAACCGGCGTCGTCGCGGTCCGGATCGGCGCTCCCGCAGCCCCGAGAGCACCCACTTCCAGGGCGTGGGGTGCGCTGCGCTCATGCGAGCCGGGACACCAGTCTGGCCAGCGCTAGGGGCAAGCGGATGATGCGGCGTTGCAGGCGCAGGAGTCCAAACGCCGAGGCGTCCGCGGCGATACGGTAGTGGTGCTCAGCCATGGCCAGGCTGTGCGCTGCATCTGCGCGCCACCCCAGCCGACCCGACACGACGTGGCACATCGCTTCGGTACGATAGACGTTGCCCATCTCAAGGGACCGATTATCGAATCGGAACAATTCCAGGGCCGTCGCGATATCCGATTGCCAGTCGCACGTGGAATCTAGCCGGACTTTGACCGCGGCGAGCAGCCGATGTAGGTGTCCTCGCACCCAAATGTCACTCGCGTCGGCATCCAGGGAGGCGAATGCACGCTGCAGCTGCACCTTGGCGGGCCGGACTAGTCCGAGTCCGTCCAAAGCGCGGGCCAGGCGCGCACGGGCGAACGGATCGACGCGCCCTCGTCTGGCCATCAGCATGACCGCCGTCACGTGGAAGGGCAGGCCGATCACCCGCTTGAAGGGATTTAGCCCGCCTCCGATTCTCTCGATGACGTCGCCAAGCGTCGAGAGGTCGTGCGGGTCAGCGGTCATGATGCAGATCGCCGCCTGAATCAGCGCCGCGTTCAGTACTTTTCGGGAGGCCTGTCGCTGTTCGACCATCGCCCGTCGAAACGCAAGGACATCGTGCGGATCGTCGCGCCTTATCCTACTGGCCCACGCGTCGAGCACCACCTGATCCTGGGGAGCCCTGAGCTGGTGCCGAAAGCTCAGATGGGCGATCGCGGTGCGGGCGTGCGGGACACTCAATCGATCGATTACGCTCTGCGTCGGCGTGACGCCGGAGGGTGTGACGTCCTGCTCGCGGCTGTGGCTGGGCCAGCGTTGCCGGCCGAATGCCGCGTCAAACCCTCCTGGGTACAGGATCACCGGCCGTCGCCGCGCCAGGGCTTCGAGGGTCTGGGCCGTTTCCGGAGCCGGGTCGTGGCCCGCGAGCAGTACTCGCACCGGGCCTGACCCCTCGGCCAGAGCCGAAAGGATGTCGGGATCGGTTGCTGACCAGCCGAGCGCGACGACCTCGTCGCGCAGTACGTCGGCGACGAGCCGATGTTCGTCGGTCGGCAGCCGCAACTCGAAGCGGTTCAGCGTGTGCCGCAACGAGCGCACTGCGGTCGCGGTTCCATGGACGTGCAGCACGTGCGCGAGGCGGGGTGGCTCGCCAGTGACCCATTGCGTGAGTGGGGAACCGTACACCGCTGCGGCATCTTCGATGAGCTCGTCGAAGTTGGGGGTCACGACGGTGCGCACCGCGCCCGAGATGACGGCGCGGGCGAGATACTCATGGATGGCGTTAGGTGGTACGCCGTGAATCACGCACTCGACGAGCTGCTGCGCCAGTGCGGGCTGGGCATCGTCGATCGCCTGCAGCGTGGCCTCCAGCTTGATGTCGGTGGTCTCGCCGAGATGTGCGAGGTCGTCCAAGTGCTGGCGCAGATCCGACCGGCCTAATCCGTCGAATCCGAGGTCGGACCTGGCGGCGAGCGCCTTCAGCAGCTCTGTTTTCCACGCCCACGCACCTGGCAGGCGGCTCGGTTCGGGCATGGAGATCCCCGCGCCGGTCAGCACCACCACCGACCGGCCGTGGCCGGACACCGCCGCGGTCAGCTCGGCAATGGGCCTCAGGGGCAGCCCGGTCATCGCTGGGTACTGGGGCGGTCGCGCCGCGCAGCATTCATAGCGGGTCCTCCCATCCCCGGTGGGGCAGGTCGTTGACGAGATGCTTGACCAGTGGTGCGTGACCGCGGTCGGTAATGAGCGTGACGTAATCACCTTCGACAATGATGAGGTCGTCAAGTCCGACCACAGCGTAGCGTCGGTGGGGACTTGTCGGGGACGATGGATGAACAGCGTTGAGTAGTTCAGCGTCGCAACGTCGTCCGCGAGACGGCCGCCCCGAAGTTCGGCGACGGTCGACCACGTGTCGACGTCGTGCCACGAGAACGAAGCCGGCACCACCTCAACGTTGCCCGCCGAGGCCGCGGCCTCGACCAACGCGTCGATAGTTGCGTCTACAGACCTTAGGCAATCGCCCGAGTCCGCCTTGCTCGATCACGTCGGATCGGCGGCAAGACCCTCGGTCGGGGAAACCAGTCGGCATGGCGGGAGTATGCGCGGTGGGGGCGGCAGGCGTCAGCCGTGCGATTGTTGTCGACAAAGAAAGCAACAACATGGGATGGTGATGGCCTGGGCTCCTGCGAAGGCAGCTGTAGCGCATCTGCTGCGTCCACGTCCAAGGCTTTCAGGTGGATGACTGCAACGCGCGAGGGGCAGCTGCCGGGGCCTGGGCCGTCTGATTACCTGGGTCCCGCACGGGTACCCCTCCGACCACCACCGGATGGTCGCCTCGGAACACCCAGCTAAGGGCGTCACGGCGACCAATTCTCGCAATGCTGACAACCTTGTCCCAATAGATGTCGTTAGTCGCGAGATCGTGAAGCAGCGGGCTCGCCAACACATTCGACAGGCGATGTAGCCGCGTTCGCCCTGGGCAGTGTGCCCACATGCGCGGGCCGTCGAGCCTCGTGTTGGTTGCCAGAGCGAAGTCCTTGTCGGACCAGCTTCGTTCTGCCATGAGTGCTTTTACGTGATCCCACACCTCGACGGGGATCGTATCGGTACCCGGTCTCCGGGTCCGGCCTGCCAGCTCCGCTACGACTGCCTTGGCGGCAACGCCGCGCGCGCCATGCACACCGACTTCGTTGAGGAACTTGACTTGATTGGCCGCTCGATCGATCGATAGAAACCAGCAATCGCGGTAGCCGGCCTTCCTCGTCCGCGTGACCCTGGCCTGCACGCCCACCCGGAGAAGCAAATTCACCACGCCGTCGATGAGCTGGCGACTGGTCGAGGCATAGTAGACCCTCCCCTGCGCCGTCTTCGTGTCCCAACGCACCGAACCATCGGTGGCCCACAAGTGCCGCAAGAACAAGCTCACCTGCTCGCTCGGTAGTGCGAAAACGGCATCGGGGATGTACTTGTCGTAGCTTCGTAGCCCGAACTGGCCGAGGCGATCCAGCCATTCAGCAATGGGGTTCCGCTTACCACGGGCCAATCGATACGGGGCAGGTAGCCGTAGCGTCGTGACGCGCGCCGCTGGATAATCGTCACGGATCGGTGTCACACCGAAGTGGGCGGCGGCCGCAGTCACCGCCGCAAGATTCGCCTCGTCGACCGACGCATAACGGATCGGTTGGCGCCGCACGCACGATCCGTCACCGATCATGTGCGCCAATAGGATCACCTCCGAGTCATCCATCGGCTGAGGGTCAACAGGAGTGCCCAGCCGACGCAATACGCCAATCCGGCTGCCATTTACCAACTCCGCAACCGGCACCCAGCCCTCAAGCTTGCGGAGCTGCTGGTCTGAAGCGAGCTCCAACCGCCGGCCCGATGCCAACTCAAGCCGGAGCATCTCCCGGCTCTTCTTTTCGACGTGGCCCGTCGCTTTCCGGTGAACCAGACGGTTGCGGTCGTCTATCGACCACAGCAGCGGTATGCCACGGGTCTCCATCAGTTCAGATAGTGAAATCTCGGGGGTAAGTCCCCTGGGGTGGTGGGGTTTCGTGACCGGGGTTGAACTGTGCGGACACGTTCGAGGTGAATCGCCCCGGCATGTCCGGAGACTTTCTACTTTGAGACCCCGACGAGTGTCGAAGTCGGTTGTTGAGCGTAGTGCGCGGCCTCCAACTCCGCTGGCGGCATATCGCCGCAGTACTCGTAGAGCCTGCGGTGGTTGAACCAGTCGACCCATTCAGCGGTCGCGATCTCGAGGTCGTCGAAGCCCTTCCACGGCCGCCGCGGCTTGACCAGTTCGGTCTTGTAGAGCCCGATCACGGACTCGGCCAGGGCGTTGTCATACGACGACCCCACCGCCCCGGTCGAGGGCTTGATCCCGGCGGTCGCTAGGCGCTCGGAGTAGGCCACCGAGAGGTACTGGGTTCCGTGGTCATGGTGGGCAACCAGCCCGGCCAGGTCGTCACCTTCACGCTGGCGCGTCCAGATTGCCTGCTCGACAGCGTCAACGACGAGCTGGCTGGTCATCGTGGTCGCTACCGACCAGCCCAGGATCCGCCGGGCGTAGGCGTCGATCACGAACGCGGTGTAGCACCAGCCCGACCACGTCGAGACATACGTGAAATCGGCTACCCACAAGCGATTCGGTGCCAACGGCCGGAAGTTGCGGTCCACCAGGTCGAGCGGCTTGGGTGTACGCGGATCGCCGATCGTGGTCCGCTTGACCTTGCCACGCACCGCGCCGGCCAAGCCGAGTTCGGCCATGAGCCGCTCCACGGTGCAGCGCGCAATCGGTGGTGCGTCCTGCGGCCGCTCGCGGTTGAGCGTCAGCCATACCTTGCGGGCGCCGTAGACACCGTAGTTCTCGGCATGCACCGCACCGATCTTCGGCATCAGTTCGGCGTCGCGGACCTCCCGCTTGGTGGGTCTGCGGGCGCGGTGTTCGTAGTAGGTCACGGGGGCGATCTTGGCACCCAGCTCGGTGAGCTGAGTGCAGATCGACTCGACACCCCAACGCAGACCTGGCCCGTCGGCATCAGCGTGGCGGACACCGACGTGCTCGTCGATGTAGCGCACGATCAGCGCAGTGGCCGGTCGGGTTCGGCCGCGAAGAAAGCCGAGGCGCTCTTGAGGATCGCGTTGGCCCGTTTCAACTCGGCGTTCTCACGCTTGAGCCGCTTGAGTTCCGCCGACTCATCGGTGGTGACACCGGGCCGCTGGCCAGCATCAACTTCGGCCTGCCGACACCACTTGCGCACTGTCTCTGCCGTTCCAATCCCGAGCAACTCGGCCACTTTGGTCATTGCCGCCCACTCCGACTCATGATCGGCCCTGACCTCGTCGACCATCCGAACTGCCCGCTCACGCAACTCGACCGGGTACCTCTTCGACGTACTGCCTGACATGACTCCATCCTTCCCAAGGAACGGAGTCTCCGGACACGCCGGGGCGATTCACGTGGTCTCTCAGGCCCTGGTGGTGGCCACCGGGGTGTCCATCGACGGCACCCGCGAAGTGCTGGGGACCGCTGTCGGTGACAGTGAGTCTTATGAGTTCTGGCGTGAGTTTTTCGCCTCGCTGAAGGCACGTGGCCTCGCGGGGGTGCATCTGGTGATCTCTGATGCCCATGCCGGCCTGAAATCGGCGGTGGCCCAGCAGTTCGCCGGTTCGTCGTGGCAGCGGTGTCGGGTGCATTTCATGCGGAATCTGCACACTGCGGTCTCGGCCAAGCATGCTCCAGCGGTGACGGCGGCGGTCAAGACGATCTTTGCTCACACCGACCCCGAGGAGGTGGCCGAGCAGTGGGACCGCGTCGCTGACACCCTGGCGGACAGTTTCCCGAAGGTCGCAGCAATGATGGGCGAGGCCAAGACCGATGTGCTGGCGTTCACCGCGTTCCCCAAGGCCCATTGGCAGAAGATTTGGTCGAACAATCCGATCGAGCGGTTGAACAAGGAGATCAAACGCCGCGCCGATGTCGTGGAGATCTTCCCCAACCCGGCTTCGTTTCTGCGCCTGGCGACCGCGGTGGTCATCGAATCCCACGACGAATGGCAAGTCACCCGGCGTTATTTCTCCGATGTCTCCATGGACGAACTACGGGCGGTCATCGCGAAGAAACACGCCGCGGAAGCACTTGCCAAACAACACCAAATCGCCTAGCGTTCAACATGACTCGTTGATCGCAACGCGTGAACCACGCCAGATCCGAAGTCCACCACTCAGCGGGACGCTATCAATCTCGGAGCCATTGTCTGCCCGAACAACCCGAAAATGCGATGTCGCGGTCACTACGCCTTGCGCACTCAGTGCGGTCTGTGAGTCGTTATCTGCCGACATGCCAACAACTTATCGACGCCCACCGACATCAAGACAACGAATAATGCCCGGGTTGTACTGTGTAGGGTCTCACGCTGCGTGTCACATTCCAACCGCTTGACCTGCGGTTCTATCAGTTGTCTCGCGCCGTGCCATTGCTGGCTTGTCTCACGACGTTGTCATTTCCTGGCGGCCGTTCGGCGTCCTTAGCCAGCCTGCCTCAGACCAGGCGCCGGCCAAGGACGTGAGCGACTTGGCGGCCTCACCGCTGGCGAGCGCCACGACGCCGGCGCGGCGCGTCATCCAGTTCGCGCACAAGTAGGTGGTCGGACAGCAGTTGTGCCATGGCTCGTCGTTGCGGTTCGGTCGGTAGTGGCACATCGCTGACCATCTGGCCAACCATGAGGCCGACGGGTGCGGCCCATAGAAGATCTGCGATCGCGGTGGCGTGAGGTGATCCGCCGACGAGCTTGGTGATGCGTTCGAGGCCCGGCTGTAGCTGGGCGAGTTGCTCGACGGCGAGGGTGGATCGCAGTGATCTGGTGGCGATGAGTATTTCCATGGCCGTCATGCTGGCGGGATTGAGAAAGGTTCTCCATGCGGCGTCGGCGAGTGCTGTCATGCGCTCGCCGGTGTCGCTGATTCCTTCGACCTCGTCAGCCAGATCGTTTACCGAGGTCACAAGCAAAGCAATGGCATGGTCGACGACAGCCGTAAGGAGGCCGTCACGGTCACCGAAATGGTATTGGACGACTCCGGTGCTGACGCCTGCACGTTCGATGATGTGGCGGGTGCTTGCTGCGGCGAATCCTTCTTCGCGGATGCAGCGGATCGTCTCGTCAATGACGAGTTCCCTGGTACGGTCTGCGCGTTCTTGTCTACGGTGCCGAGACCGCCGTGACGCTGCGCTGCGGGGGGGCTTGGTCGTCATTGGTGTGTGGTTCCTGTCCACCCGGATGTTGTTGTGGCCGTGCTACTGACCGCCGGTTCACAGCGGACGTTGTGGGGCAGGGACTCCGGGTTGTCGCCCATGGTGTGGTGCCCAGATGCCACACGCGTTGATCCTATGCGCGAGCCGCAGCTACGTTTCACGTATGGCGACAGCATCGTCAGCGTTGTTGTGGGTCAAGCATGAGATCGGCCCAGGTCTCTGCAGGTCTGATTCTGTCGTCGGCGGGTATGAACACGCCGACGCCTCCGTTGGAGTCGAGGAACAGTCCGTTGGCGGAGTCGTACGTCGTCAGGTGAACCGAGGTCGGGTGTGCTGCTGCACGCCCGTGGCGGGCGGGGCCCCCCGACGAAGATCCGGCCGGCGCAATTGGAGTGCCCTCTTGACGACCAGACGGATCCTGCCCGTACGGCGGTACCCGGTGACTCGACGGCGGATCGTAGGGCAGGGGCGGCGGCAGCGGGCCCGGCGTCACTGGCGGCACAGGCAGCGGGTAGGGAGCGAACTCGGCCGGGCCCGGACCCGGCTCGACTCCAGGTGGCAGCTGCGTTACCGGCGGACCGGGATCGTAGTCAACTTCCGGCGGTATGTAGGGAAACTTGTTGTCGGGACGAATGTTTCGCGGATCGGTGATCGGCGTGGTCTCGGGCACGGCAGGACCACGCCAGGCTTGATTCCCGATCGGAACATAACCGGCGGGGTCGCGGCACAGTTCGACGGTGGGGGCACGTTTGCCGGGGAACTCCTGGCACGGATAGTTCCGGGCACCACGCACCACCGACGACGAGTTCTGCGGCGCCTTGCAATACATGGCTGTCGGGAGTTCGCGCAGCGTCTGATCTCCCGGGGATCTGATCTGCGGCGGCGGGATGAAGCCGACGTTGCAGGGAGGCGGATCGCCGAGGCTCAGCTTGAAGTCGACTTTGACGCCCTCGTCGGCTGGAAGTTGCTCAGCAGCGCTGATCAGGACTGCGGTGACCGCCGGCAACACCACAAGGGTCTGTTCAAGTGACTTGTTGTAGATCACACCGACACGGCCGAAATTGGCGAGGTCGGCTGCGAGCATGGGGAAAGAGGGCCGGATTCCCTCGAACGCCTGGGTGGCTGACTCGGCCGCCGTCGGAGTCGAGGCGATAACGGCACGAAGTTGCGGATCGGCGGTGCGTAGTTCGGTGGTCAGGCGAGCCAGTCCGTCGGCTAGCGAGGCTATGTTCTGCCCGCTGTGGATCTGTGAATCCAGGAAGGAACCGAGCCGTTCAATCAGAACCGTGGTGTCTTCCCGGTGGGCGTTCATTTCGTCGATCAACGGGCTTGCGGATTTGATCAGCCGTGCCACCTCGGGGCCGCTGCCGGCGAGCGCAGTGGCGGATTCGCGCAACACATCCTTGAGCTTGCTTTGGTCCAGGGATTCGACAAGTCCCTGAGCCTCACGCAGCAGGCTTGCGACGTCACCGCTCAGCGCAGTCTGCGACCGGTCGATCACCGACCCGTTGCGCAACACGCGATCGCTGTTCCCGTCGGGAGCCGGGATGAGGTCCACGTATTGTTCACCGACCGCTGAGACGCTCTTGGCGGTGGCGGTTACACCGGCGGGAATCGCAGTGTCGGAATTCAGCCGCATGTGCACGTCGACACTCAGGGCGTTGGTCAGGGTCACCGCGGTGACTCGACCGACCGTCGATCCGCGGTAGGTGACATTGGCATTGGGATAGAGTCCGCCGCTTGCGGCGAACTTCGCGGTGACGGTGTAGCGACCGATGCCCAGCGTCTCCGGGACGCGCAGGTAGAGAATGGCTACAGCGCCGATAGCGAGAACGGTGACGGCGGTGAAAATGCTCAGCTGCCATCGAACGAGCCTGGTGAGCATCAGCGTGACCCGGGTTTGGGCGTCGCCGCCGGCGGTATGGCGAAGGGGTCGGCGGCCTGTCCGGATAGGTTGGCTTGTTCACCGATGAGGAACTCCGGGGCGGTCACGACTTCACTGAGGTGGCTCATGTTCGGGTCCAGCGGCGAGGTGGTGAAGACGTTCTCGCCGAACCGGCGCTGCGTCAGATCCAGTGTGGCGATAGCGTTGAGGTAGTCGCCTCGAACCGCTTGCTTGATGCCGGTCTGCGGGAATGGATAGGTAGCGATGATCGGTAGTGCGTCAATGAGTTCCTGGGCGTGTTCGGCCAATGGCTTGACCGCGGCGTAGGCATTGGTGAGGTCGGCACCGATATCGTTCTTGGTCTGGTCCAGTACCCGGGCAGCGATCTGGCTGAACCGCTCCAGCGCTGAAAAGGTTTCGATGATCCCGCCAACGTTGGCATGGAGGGTTCGTGTCGCCTCAGGCAGCTCCTCCAGCGCCGAGGTGATGGTGGGGGCGTTGGCCGCGAACTTCGACGCCACCCGGTTGATGGACTCCATTGCGGTGACGATGTCACTGGACTGGCGGTTCACGGCGTCGGTGAGGTCCGCCAGCTGAGGCAGCAGGCCCAGAAACTGGCCAGAGTGGCCGGCGATGGCGTTGTAGAGCTCGTCGGTGATGTCCTGCAGCCCACCCAGGTTGCCCTTGTTGACAACTACGCCGAGCGCCGCCAGCACCTCCTCTGTGGTCGGATAGCGACTGACCCGCTGGATCGGGATCACGGAGTTGAGGGTGAGAACCCCTTGCGGCGGTTCGACTGTGGGGACCGCGAGCTCGACGTGCTGGGATCCCAACAGTGAGGTCTGCCCGAGAGTGACCGTGGCGTTGGCCGGTAAGTGTACTACCGGACTCAGCGACAGCTGTAGCGCGGCGTAGAAGGTGCCGTCGGGGCGTTGCATGACGCGTTGTCCGGACACGCTGCCGACGGTGACGTCGTCGACCATGACTGGGGAGTTCTGTGGAATCGTTGACACGTCGGGAAGTTCGACCGTGACGGTGAATGATCCGGGGCCATGGCCGACGGTACCCGGCATGTTGAGCGAGTTAAGCCCGCCGAACTGACACCCGGTGGCCGTCAACAGGATTGATCCGAGTGCGGCGATTCGATGCGGCAGCTGTCTAGGTGGCTTCATGGTCATCGGCCGGGACTCGGTGCTGTCGCGGGCAGCCCTGGGGATTGTTCGTCCGATTGTGCTGCGGGTGCTGTGGCGACAGGTGGGTCCTGCGCCGTTGGTGGGAGCAGTAGGCGGGCGAGGTCGGTTTCTGGTGCCGCCGCGGGCGGAGGTGGTGATCCGGGCAGGGGCTGCCACTGCAACTGTGACACCGGGGTTTGGGCCTTGGCCTCGGTGGCCGGGGTGTCGTAGATCATTTGGCCCTTGTAGGCGGTGATGGTGTTAATCGGGTGGAATAGCAAGGGCGGGAAGTTCATCATGATCCTTTTGAGAACGGGCGCCATCCGTTCTCGGCAGATTTCGGTGCGCTTGTAATAGTCCGGGGTAGCCGCCGCGTCGAAGACCCCGGCGCACAAGAACTGCACGGGGTTGGCGAGGTTGGGCAGGGACAGGATCGCCCCGATCGATCCTTGCGCAGGGTTGTAGATGTTGTAAAAGTTCGCCAAGCCGTTGGGTGCGACGTGCAGGACTTGCTCGATGTCTCCGGTGTGCTGCGTCAGCAGGGAAGTGAAGTCGGTCAGCTTGGTGACCTGCCGACTAATGACCGCACTATTGCTGTCGAGGAAGGACTTCACCTGCGCCAGCGCCGAGTTGAGCGTGTCCAGTGAGGTGGCGAGATCGGTCGTGCCGTCAGCGAATACCTGAGACAGCGCGGCGACATGGCCGGTGAACTGGACGATCTGCTCGTTACTGGAGGACAGCGCGTCGACCAGAATACGCAAGTTCTTGACTGTGCTGATCAGGTCGAACCGAGAATCCCCTAAGCGCCCGGCGGTTTGAGACAGTTCGTGGATGGCGTTGCGAAACGATTGGCCGTTGCCGTCGAAGGTGTTGGCCGCCTGGTTGATCGCTTTTCCCAGTGGACCCTGCAGGGACCCCTCTCGTGGGGCCAGTTGGGCAGCCAGCTGGGTGAGTTCGTCCTTGACATCGTCCCATTCGACCGGCACAGCGGTGCGCTCTGAGGGAATGGTGGCGTGATCGGGCAGCGCCGGCCCGGTGGTATACAGCGGCCCCAGCTCGATCGCGCGCGCCGAGAGCAAGTTCGGCGCCACGATGACGGCCGAGACTTCGGCGGGCACGGGCACGCCCGCACGGACGGTGAATGCCACGGCGGTGTGGTCGAAGCCGGGTTTGATGCTGGTGATCGATCCCACGGGCACGCCCAGGATCTCGACGTTGTCACCGGGATATAGACCCACTGCTGAGGCGAAGTGCGCCGTGACGGTCAGGGGCGAGGGGCGCCGAAGCGTGGTGGCCAGCCCGCCTATGAGCGCGGCGAGCAGGACGATGAGCAGGGCGAGGCGCCGGTAGGGTCGACGCTGCGCTATGCCGACGCGAGTCATGGCGACTTCGGCCTGACGATGGCACGATCGGTGATGAATCCGCGGAGGAAGTCGGCCAAACTGTCTGGAAGCTTTCCGGGCTGAAAGTAGGAGTCGAGCAATACCCCGCCGATCGTGGGTGGCGGGACACCGAAGACGTTGGCCTGGAAGCCGGGCCCGGCACCGACCACCTCGCCGAGTGCGGTGGCGTAGGCGGGCAGCTGCCTCAAGGCCGCGGAGATATGTTCCCGGTGGTCGTTGAGGTTGTCCAGGACGAGGTTGAGTTTGCTCAAGATCGGCCCGAATTGCTCGACGTTGTCTTTGACGAAGCCCGACAATTGCCTCGCGAGATCCTTGACGCCGGAGATGAGTTGATCAATCGCTTGACGTCGAGCGGCCAGCTCGGCAAAGAGTACGTTGCCATCGGTGATCAGCTGATTCATCTGGCCGGACCGTGCGGCTACAACATCGGACAATCCTTTGGCGTGGCGCAATAGTTGATGCACCTTCTCGTCTCGACCGTTGATGCTGCGCGAGAGGGCCGTGATCCCGTCGAGCGCAGCCCGCATGTGAGGGGTGGCGTGGCGCATCGAGTCGGTCAAGGTCTCCAACGCCTCGACGAATTTCGGATGGTCGAGTTCTCCGATGTTGTGTCCGAGATCCTGCAGCGCGCTGCTGAGGGTGTACGGGGTGCTCGTGCGGACCAACGGGATGGCGGTGACCGTACCGATTCCGCGAGGGGTTACCTCGACGGATCGTTGGCCGAGCACCGTGTCGGTTTTGATTGCGACCAGGGATTGATCGCCCACGCGGATTCTGCGGTCAACGGTGAAGCCGACCCTGGCCGCCCGGTTGGGTATGTCGAGGTCGATGCTGTCCACCTGCCCGACGGTGTAGCCGTAGACCTGTACCGGGTTGCCGGCCGCTATTCCTCCGGCGTGCGCGAAGTAGGCGGTGTAGTGCCGACCATGGGGCCAGAAGGGCAGCGTGGTGTAGCCGAAGGACAGCAGCAACACACAAGTGAGGACACCGATGCTCAGGACGCCGGTTCGTAGCGGATCTCTGCGATCATGGTCACTTATCAAATTCGCACCTGCCCTTGTTGGCCGCAGGGGGTTTGACCGCCGGTAGCAGAATGTCGCTACCGGCCGGGCCGTTGATTTTGATCTTGACCGAGCAGAAGTAGATGTTGAAGAACGACCCGTAAGCGCCCAGCGCGCTCAGCCGCAGATAATCCTCGGCAAGAGGTTCGATAGTTGCGTTGACGTCCTGTTTGCGGTCATCGAAAGCGGCGGCGAGAACGCCCGCGTTCTCAATCACGGCCTGGAAGGGCCGCCGAGCCGAACTGAGCACCTCGGTGAGATCGCGCTGCGCTGCAGCCAGCGGCACCATGGCGTTGGCAAGGGGGTCGTGCCCGTGACTCAACTTAGTGATCAGCTGCTGAAGTTGGTCCACACTTGCGTCTAGCTCGGTACTCTTCTCGTCGGCAGCGGCCAGGACGGTCGTGAGATTGTCGAGCGTTTGGTCGATGAGCTGGTCCCGGCTGGCGATGGTCCGGGTGAACTCGGCGGTGCGGGCCAACACCGTGGACAACGCGCCGCCCTTGCCCTGGAGCAGGTCGATCAGCGCGTTGCTGACCTGGTTGAGTTTGGCGCCGTCGAGGCCTTTAAGTACCGGCCGCAGCCCGCCCAGCAAGGCGTCGAGATCAAGTGCCGGTTCGGTGTTGCTGCGAGGAATCGTCGCGCCGGGAAGCAGTTTCTGGAGGTCTCCCGGGCTAGCGAGGATCTCGAGGTACCGGTCGCCGGTCAGGTTCAGGTAGCGAATCGCCGCGCGGGTGGAGGTGTAGAGCCGTTGGCGCTTGTCCACGGTGAAGGTGACGGTGGCGTGGTCGCCGTCGATGGCGATGTGCTTCACGGTTCCCACCGCGATGCCGGCGATCCGCACGTCTTGGCCGTTCTTGAGACGTGACACGGATTTGAACTCGGCATGGAATGTGTTGCTGGATCCGAATCGAAACTGACCGAAGGTGACGATCAAGCCCGCGAGCACGAGCAGCATGAGGGCCGTGAAGATTCCGACTTTCAGGGCGGACTGGCGTGGGTTCATCAATAGTCGTCTCGTTCGGCGTAGGCACCGTTGAATAGAAACTGCAGTGTCGAGGGCGCGTCGAACTGCAGCTCGGTGTTGGGCTGGTAGGGCACGTAGGCGTTGTCGGTGACCAGGAACGGTGGCCGGTACCAGGACCCGGCACCCTGCTTCGTGGGCAAGTCGGGCAGCCCGCGGCAATTGGGCCCGCCGGAGGCGTTGACCAGCGGCAGACTTTCGGGATAGGTGTAAGCCGCGGATCCCGGGATGAATCCTGCATTGACGAACAGTGCGGGTTCGATGCCACCGATATATGGCCCAAATTTCTTGTAGGCCTTAGCAAATGACGTAATCAGACAGCCGTACTCGGGCGAGTACTCGCTCATCACCTCCAGTGGCGCCCGCATTCGCTGAATGGCGGCGATCAGGTCGCCTTCAGCGGGGCCGAGGGTGTCTGCACCCACGGTAGCCATGCCGGCAACTGCGAGGAGGGCGGCACTGAGGTCGTCGCGCTCGTCGATGATGGTGCGACTGACAGTGGGAAGGTTGGCCAAGGTGGACAGCAGGTCGTTGGCTGCAGCGTCGTAGACGTCGGCGGTAACGCGGGCCCGCTCTATGTCGGACTGCAGCGTCGGCAGATGCGGATTGATGGCGCCCAAGTAGTCGTTGAGGGTGGCCAGCGCATCGCCGAGAGTCGTTCCGTTGCCACGCAATCCAGTCCCCAGCGCCGTAACTGTGGAATTGAGTTGGATGGGATCAATCTTGTTGAGAGTTCCGATCAACGTCTGAAACAGCGTATTCATTTCGATGCTGACGTCCGATGCCTGCAGGTGCGCCTGCGGTTCGAGCCGTTGCGTGGCCGGCTCGTCGGGCGGCAGCAGTTCCACGGACTTGGCACCGAAAACCGTACTGCCCGCGATGCGCGCGGTGACATTGGCTGGGATCTTGGCCAGCTCCCCGGAGCGGATCGCCAGGGTCAGTCGCGCTGACGCGCCGTCGTAGGAGATGTCGGTAACCTTGCCGATCTGTACGCCGAGCAACTTCACCTTGGCATCACGGTCCATCACCAGGCCGGCACGCGGCGAGGTCAGGGTCACGGTGGCAGTGGATGCGAAAGCGCCTTGGTATCCCAAGTAGGTGACGCCTGCTGCGGCTGTGCAACTGGCTGCCAAGATCGCCGCAGCGACACGCACTGTCGCGCGACGGCTCCACCGAACTGCCATTACGCGCCCCCTCATAGCCCCAAGACGACAAACATGCCCCACCACACCGCCTGTACCGCAGGCCCATAGCCACCAGTCGCACATAGCACGCGGTGCCATGGCGGCTGAGGGTGGACCGGGGCGCCACCCCTGCCCGCATTGGCAAAACGATAGCACCCGTTATAACATTACGGCCGATATAATTCAATGGCGCGTCCCGAGTGTGGCGACGCGATGCCACGCGGACGTCGACTCATCTCGTCGAGCCGGACCGCTCGGCTGATCCCCTCGATGCGGAGGCCTGTTGATGACAGAGACGATCCGGCACGACGACGGCACAGGGCAGGCGCCAGCGCGGCGAGGACTATCGTCGCTACAACGCGCCCTGTTCGGAGTGCTCGCCTTCTTCTTTGCGATACATCCGGTCTTTTGGTACCTGGAATTCCATGTCGGGGTTCCGCATGTCGTCGCATCGACCGCGATGGTGGTGGTCGTTGTCGGCTGCTTCGTAACGGCGTTGATCCTGCCGTGGGTCGCTCTGGGTGATCAGCGGTCTCGGACGCGCGCCGAACGATTCGGCGCCATGGTGATCGTCTGGGTGTTCATCGCACTCATTCCCCGCTTCATCTGGGAACTGCCGTGGCTGCTGTTCTTCGATCGCATCGTGGAAGGCGTCGAGAGCGGGGCCCTATGGACCTATATGTGGTCGCCCATCTTGCTCGGCGGCGACGCCCGCTACCTCGATGGCGATGCCCTCATCGTCTGCATGGAATGGATTGCTCTGTTCGTCGGGTTCTTCGAGGCCTACGCCCTGTTCCAGTTCTTCAGAAACGGCAAGCGCTTCACCAACAATCAGTTGTCACTGATCATGGCCGGCATGATCGTGGAGGTGACGCTCCCAGCTGTCTACTTCGGCGTGGAGATCGCGAACAACCTGCAGAGCATGTCGTCGCCGGTGGAGATGTGGGTGAAGTTCGTCCTGATCAACGTGCTGTGGTGCACCATGCCCTTGGTCACCTACTTCTGGGGAGTGCGCAGATTGGCAAGTCACGACCTGGCGGTGCGGTTTTGATCACGCCGTAACGGGTGCCGTCGACCCCGGCACGACCGTGAGATAGACGGCTCGGCCGGACTCTCCAGGGCACGCCGCGATGGGTCCGCCCATCGGGTGGTCGCTCGCCCGATGACGGGCGGCCTAAAGGAACTCAGGCATCCCGAAACCACTACGCGCAGCGAAATCTCGTTGCAGCAGTGAGCACCCAAGTGACCTTGCTTAACCGTCAAGGCCTCCTTCGTAGTCGACCTTACGGCGGTGTAGCAGGAGACCATCGACCCGTGAACTTACTCACTAATCCGGCCATGAAGCCGCCCTGAAATACGCGCATGCCCGCATGACACGTTCGTGAGACAGATGACAGGGACATGACACCGACGCTGAGAATACGACACGCAGCGTGAGACCCCACATACTGGCAGTCGCTAGTGCGCCATATTCGTGAACCGCGACAGGTGCAGCTGATGCGCCACCGTCACCGTCTTCGTCGGGCCGTTACGGTGTTTGGCCAGAATGAGATCCGCCTCGCCGCCGCGCGGGTCGTCACGCTCGAACGCATCGGGCCGGTGCAACAAGATCACCATGTCGCTATCCTGTTCGATACTGCCCGATTCACGTAGATCAGCTAACATTGGCTTTTTGTCGGTGCGCTGCTCGGGGCCGCGGTTGAGCTGGCTGAGCGCAACCACCGGCAGTTCCAACTCCTTCGCCAACAGCTTCATCTGCCGGGAGAACTCCGAGACCTCCTGCTGTCGCGACTCGACCTTTTTCCCCGATGTCATCAGTTGCAGATAATCGACCACCACCATGCGCAAGTCGGCTTTCTGCTTGAGCCGGCGGGCCTTGGCGCGGATCTCCATCATGGTCAGGTTGGGCGAATCGTCGATATACAGTGGCGCCTCACTGATCTCGCTCATCCGCCGCGCCAGCCGGGTCCAGTCGTCATCGGTCATCCGGCCCGAACGCATGTCCCCGAGCTTGATCTTCGCCTCGGCCGAGAGCAGCCGCATGACGATCTCAGTCTTGCTCATCTCCAGCGAGAAGATGACGCTCGGCAGCTGGTGTTTGATCGAGCACGATCGCAAAAAATCTAGTGCCAGCGTCGATTTGCCCATACCCGGCCTGGCCGCGATCACGACCATCTGCCCCGGGTGCAACCCGTTGGTCACCTCGTCCAGATCGATGAAGCCCGTGGGCACACCGCGCGCGATCCCGCCGTGGGAGGCGATCGCGTCGATCTCGTCCATGGTGGGCTGCAGCAGGTCTTCGAGCGGCACGAAGTCCTCGGAGAGCCGGCGGTCGGCGACGTCGTAGATCTCGGCCTGGGCGCGGTCGACGATCTCGGCCACATCGGCGCCCTCCGCGCCGGCGTAGCCGTACTGCACCACCCGGGTGCCGGCCTCCACCAGCCGGCGCAGCAGCGCCTTCTCGGCGACGATGCCGGCGTAGTAGCCGGCGTTGGCCGCCGTGGGCACCGTCGAGATCAGCGTGTGCAGATACGGGGCGCCACCCACCCGGCGCAGCAGGCCGCGGCGGTCGAGTTCGGCGGCCACCGTCACCGGGTCGGCCGGCTCGCCGCGGCCATACAGATCCAGGATCGCGTCGTAGATGTTCTGGTGCACCGGACGGTAGAAGTCGCCGGGCCGCACCCGCTCCAACACGTCGGCGATGGCGTCCTTGCTCAGCAACATCCCACCGAGCACCGACTGTTCGGCGGCGACGTCCTGGGGCGGCTGGCGGCCGACATCCTCGCGCGGCGGCTCCTCGAGCTCAGAGTGCCCGCGGTCGTCGACCACTGCCATACGCCCCACCTCCCTCAGCGTGACTCGAACGTCTGTTCGGCTCGCTGCCCCAACCGTAATCGTGGGCACCGACATCGCCGGTCCCGTCGTGCCGGCTTGACGCTAGGCGTTGCTGGCGGCGCCACCAAACGGCCTTGTTCACAAAGGTGTGGATGAAGTGTGCATACCGGACCTTCACTTGTTTGGGACCGTGGGGAAGACCTGTGGATCATTCATCGCTGGTTAGGTATCACTGCAGGTAAGCGCACCACACTGCGGTGTCGTCGTTGTGGAAGACAATCTCTTCGGCGTGTCGGCTCAGGTTGCGGTCTTGGGCGTGTTGCCTGACGCGGAGGTAGACGGCGCTCCACGACCGGGTAAATAGCACCAGGACTTCACACCGGCCGAAAAGTTAGCCAGAGTTAACCGGCCTTAACCGGATTCGGGCACAGCGGCGCCCCGGCGGAGCCGATCAGGGCGCCACCGGGGCAGCTGGGAATGCTAGTTCGCCGCGGCGACGTCGAGCGTGACGTCGACGTGGACCTCGGGGTGCAGGTGCACCGATACCGGGTGGCTGCCGATCGCCTTGATGTGCGCCTTGGGTAGCCGCACGATCCGCCGGTCGAGGTTGGGCCCGCCCGCCTTCTTGATGGCGGTGACCACGTCGCCGGCGGTCACCGAACCGAACAGTTTGCCCGAGTCGGCGGCGGTCTTCATCGGCAGCGTGACCGGGCCCAGCGCGTCGAGGGCCGCCTTGAGCTCCTTGGCGTGGTCCAGGTCGCGCACCTGCTTGGTCTCGCGGGCCCGGCGGATGTCGTCGGCCTGCTTCTGCGCGCCGCGCGTGGCGAGGATAGCCAGGCCCCGCGGGAGCAGGTAGTTGCGGCCGTATCCGTCCTTGACCTCGACGGTGTCTCCGGCCGCTCCGAGGTGGTCCACCTCAGCGGTCAAAATCAGCTTCATCGTTTCGTACTTTCTCGGCTGGGACGGTCGGCTAGCGGGCCGACGAGGTGAAGGGCAGCAACGCGACCTCGCGGGCGTTCTTGACCGCGAGCGCGATGTCGCGCTGGTGCTGAACGCAGTTGCCGGTCACCCGCCGGGCGCGGATCTTGCCCCGCTCACTGATGTAGGTGCGCAGCAGCGAAGTGTCCTTGTAGTCGATCTCCTGCTTCTTGTTCGAGCAGAACGCGCACTTGCGCGTCTTGATCGGCTTCTCGGGAGCCGGGCGCCGCTTGTTGGATTTGGCCATCTATCTATCTCTTTCGTGCTGTGTGGTTCGGTTGTCTAGAAGGGCGGTTCGTCGTCGGCGCCGCCGAAGGAGCCGGACGCCGGAGCACTGCCCCACGGGTCTTCCGCGGGCGCGCCGCCGGACTGGGCCGTCGGGGCCGCACCCGCTGCGGCACCGCCGCCCGCGCCGAAGCCGCCACCGCCACCACCGCGACTGACCTTGTTGATCTTGGCGGTGGCATACCGCAGCGAGGGGCCGACCTCGTCGACCTCGATCTCGTAGACGGTGCGCTTCTCGCCCTCGCGGGTTTCGAAGGACCGCTGCCGCAGCCGGCCGGTGACGATCACCCGCGATCCGCGGGTGAGGCTCTCGGCGACGTTCTCCGCGGCCTCACGCCAGATGTTGCACCGCAGGAACAGCGCGTCGCCGTCCTTCCACTCACCGCTCTGCCGGTCGTAGATCCGCGGGGTGGACGCCACCGTGAAGTTGGCGACCGCCGCCCCCGACGGGGTGAACCGCAGATCCGGGTCCGCGGTCAGGTTTCCGACGACGGTGATCGTGGTGTCACCAATAGCCACGGGGCCCTCCTGGGATCGTATCGACGCTGCATGTGTCAGCTGAGCCTACGCAACGGCGGCGACAGCCTGCTACGACTTGTCGGTCCGCATCACCTTGGTGCGCAGCACCGCCTCGTTCAGGCTGAGCTGCCGGTCGAGTTCGGACACGGTCGCCGGGGCGGCCTTGACGTCGATGACCGCGTAGATGCCCTCGGCATGCTTGGCGATCTCGTAGGCCAGCCGGCGCTTGCCCCAGATGTCGACCTTGTCCACCGTGCCACCGTCTTTGCGGATGACGTTCAAGAACGTCTCCAGGGACGGGGCGACAGTGCGCTCGTCGAGAGTGGGGTCAAGGATGACCATGATTTCGTATGGACGCATGGGAACCTCATCACCTCCTATGGTCGTAGTGCGGCCGTGGATCTGACCACGGCAGGAGGGTCGCCTGCGTCGGCAACCCGGCTAGGCTACCGGAGGCTGGGCTGCGGAGCGAAATCGACGGGCGGGCAGCCAGGCCGGGGGCGCATCCGCCGCGCGATCGAACACCCCGCCGGCGGGATCGTCGAACCCCCGCTCGCGCACCAGATCCACCGGGGCCTGATCGGGCCGGTAGATCTGCCGAATCACCAACGCACACAATCCCAGCACCGCCAGATCGCGCAGCAGCACCGTGCTGGTGAACACCTGCTCGGGCAGGCTGCGGTCCGAGACGCTGTAGAGGTAGTACATCCGCGGTACCCACACCAGCGCGTCGACGGCCATCCAGGCCAGTAGCAACCGGCGATGCGGCAGCGCCAGCACAGCCAGCGGCACCAGCCACAGCGAGAACTGCGGGCTCCACACCTTGTTGGTCAGCAAGAAGGCCGCCACCAGCAGGAAGGCCAACTGCGCCACCCGCGGCCGCCTCGGCGCCGTCAGCGCGATGTAGCCGATTCCGGCGCAGCACAGCGCGAACGACACCGCGACCACGATGTTGAGCACCGACGGTGGCTGCCACAGCCCCAGCTCCCCATCGAAGCCCCGCCAGCCGGTCAACGACTTCACCACGTTGTAGATCGAGTCCATGTCATCGCCGCGGCGGGAGTTGAGCCGGAAGAACTCGGTCCAGCCGCGCGGCGCGAAAACCAGCACCGGCAGGTTCACCGCCAGCCAGCTCAGCGCCGTCGCCACCACCGTGCGCCTGACGTCACGCAACCGCCCGGTCCGCAGCCCCAGCAGCAGCAGCGGGTAGAGCAGCAGTACCGGATACAGCTTGGCGGCGGTACCCAGGCCGAGCAGCACCCCGGCTGCCACCGGCCGGCGTCGCGCCCAGGCCAGCAGCCCGGCCCCGGCGAACGCGGTGGCCAGCGCGTCGAAGTTGGTGAAGACCTGGAAGATGACCAAGGGCGAGGCCGCCACCAGGGCGGCATCCCAGACCCGGCGGCCGGCCAGCCCGGCGGTGGACCACACCGTCACCAGCCAGGCCAGGGCCAGGCCGACGGCGACGATGTCGAAGAACACCACCACCTCGGCGACCCCGCTCAACGCCGGGATCTTCACCACCTTGGTGATCGCCGTGTACGTCTTGGCCAGGGCCATCGCGGAGTATTGGTAGAGCCCGGTCAGCACCGGATATTCCATGTAGCGCTGCGCTGGCAGCCCGTCGTAGCGGATCTGCGGCTTGCCGGTGCCGTCCTTCTCCACCCAGCTGGACTTGTAGGGGAACTTGCCCTGGTTCAGCAACTCCGCGGTGTACAGCGGTACGACGTCGGAGTAGCACAGCTGGAAATAGGCGCGCTCGTTGTCCCAGTTGGCGACCCGCTCGTCGGGGCCGCCGGAGCCGACGCTCTGCAGGCACGCCGACTTGGTGGTCCAGCCCAGCGCCAGGAACAGCACCGCGATCAAGAACATCACCCGCAGCGGCGTCATGAATCGGGCACGCCCGATCAGCGCGTGGCGGCCCACCGGTCCGCCGATGGTGTTCGACAACGCGTGCACGACGTCGTCGGTACGGGTCGGCAGGTCGCGGTCGTCGGCGCTGCGCAGGTCCTCGGCAAGGGGCAGCGGCGACACCACCGGACGGCCTGGGATCACCTCCGTCACGGTAGTTGCTCCGGCGCCGGGGGCGGCGGAGGAGGAGGGGGCGGCGGCTCAGGCGGCGGTGGAGGTGGCGGCGGCGGTAGTAGTGGTGGCGGCGGGAACAATGGTGGCTCCCCGAACGGTGGTGGCGGCTCCGGTATCTCCGCGTCCTGGGGCGGCGGCGGCGAGAACCACTCCGGCTGCGGCGGGGGCGCGGACGGCACCCCGGCGAACCCGCCGATGTCGGTGGGCTTGGGGAACTGCGCGATGGGATCGCCCCGCAGCGCGCCGTCCATGGTGGCCTTCCAGATGTCGCTGGGCAGCCCCGCGCCGTAGACCGGACCGCCCCATTTGTTCGTCAGCGGCTCGTCGCCCTGGTCGGTGCCGACCCAGACCGCCGTCGACAGCGTCGGCGTGTAGCCGACCATCCAGGCGTCCCGGTTCGCTCCGGTGTTACCCAGCTGGGTGGTGCCGGTCTTGGCCGCGGCGGGCCGACCGCCGGCCAGCTCGTGTCCACCCGACCAGCCCGGGATCGCCTTCATGGCGTCGGTGACGTTGTCGGCGACCGCCTGGGGGATGCGTTGCTCGCCGGTGTCGCCGGCGGTGGTGCTGTCGAAGATCACCCGGCCGTCGGGGCCGACGACCCGCTGGATGAAATGCGGCCGGTGATACCTCCCGGAGTTGGCCAGCGTGGCGTACGCCGAGGCCATGTCGATCACCCGGGTCTGGTACTGGCCGAGCACGATGCCGTTCTCCGGCGGCCCGCCGCGGCCGTCCTCGGACAACGTGTGCGCGACCCCGGGAAAGCTCTCGGCGACCCCGGCGGCGTGCGCGGCATCGGCGACGTCCCGCGGGCCGTTCTTGAGCTTGAGCATCAGCCGGTAGTAGGCGGTGTTCAGGGAGCGCTTGAGCGCCTCGGCGATATTGCAGACCCCGCAGCTGGCGCCGCCGACATTGCTGATCTTGGTGCGGCCCACGGTCAGTGGGGCGCTGTCGACCTGGTAGCCCAGGCCGATGCCCTGTTGCAGCGCGGCCACCAGGGCGAACACCTTGAACGACGACCCGGTCTGCAGGCCCGCCTGGGCGAAGTCGAAACCGCCGCCGTCGGCGCCGCCGTAATAGGCCCGCACCGCACCGGTGCGCGGATCGATGGCGACCACCGCGGTCCGCAACGCCGGCTTCTGCCCGGCCATGACGTTTCCCACCGCCTTCTCCACGGCGCGCTGCGCCTTCATGTCGATGGTGGTGGTGATCCGCAGCCCCAACATGTTCAGCGCCTGCTCGTCGATGCGGAACATGTCGAGCAGTTCAGCGATGACCTGCCGCTGGATCAGTCCCGCGGGTCCGGTGGCCTGATCGGCGTTGCGCGCCTGCTGCGGCGGGATCGTCGCCGGAAACACCTGCCTGGCGCGTTCGGCCGGACTCAAAGCGCCGGTCTCGACCATGCCGTCGAGCACCCAGTTCCAACGGCTGAGTGCGCGTTCGGCGTGGAATGCGGGATCCAGCGCCGACGGTCGCTGGATCACCGCCGCCAGCAGCGCACCCTGCGCGATGTCGAGCTCTGAGACCGGTTTGCCGAAGAACGCCCGCGCCGCCGCGGCGATCCCGTAGGCGGTGCGCCCGAAGTAGATGATGTTGAGGTAGGCCTCCAGCACTTCGTCCTTGGGCCACTCCCGTGACATCTTGCTGGCGATCACCAGCTCTTTGCCCTTGCGGACCACCCCGGCCAACCCGGTCCGCTCTGAGCCGACCAGCGCGTTCTTGACGTACTGCTGGGTGATCGTCGAACCGCCCTGGGTGTCGCCCCCGAGCACGTTGTTCCTGACCGCCCGGAAGAACCCCGAGAAGGAGTAGCCGGAGTTGGTGTAGAAGTCGCGGTCCTCGGCCGCCAACACCGCGTCACGCACGTGGACCGGTACCTGGTCGATCTTGATGTCGGTCCGATTACCTTCCGGTGGAATGATTCTCGCCAGCTCGGTGCCGTCGGCGGCGAGAATCGTCGAGACCTGGTCGGTGTGGATGTCGCCCGGCTCGGGAATCTCGACGGTGCGGTAGGCCATGCCGAACGTGACCACCGGGGCGACCACCATGGTCGCGACGACGGCGTACACACCGCGCCGGACCCCACGCCAGTTCACTCGTCGACGGCGACCGTCTGCTGCACCGCCCGCCGGCACTTCGGCGCCACTGGGCTCATCGGAGTGCGGCCGCGGTCGTTCCAGCGCCGCCTTGACCTCCTCGATGGGATCCCGCAGATCCTCGCCGTCACCGTTCAGCGGATCCGCCGGCGAGTCGTCCGTCGTCGTCAAGAAGTGTTCTTCTGCAGCGCTTCCGGCCCCCGGCGCCGGCGGCCCCGAACTCTTCACTGTCGGCGGGGACGTCCCCGCGCAGCACGACCGGGTTTCCGGCTCGCCGCCATCTTCACAGGGGCGCAACCCATCTCAGCCAACGGCAACGTGCCCGACGGCCCGTCGTCCACCACCCGTTGCTGCGGTCGCATGCTCACCAGGTTACGTCCGCACGCCGCGGCGTCGAGTGCAAACGAGATCACAAACCCGCTACGGCATCGGCGGCGCCGGTTCGCCCGGCGGCGGCCCGGTCGACTCGGGTTCGCCCGGCGGCGGAACCTGCGGTTGCGGCGCCTGCCCCGGCAGCGGCGGCTGCGGTTGCGGCGGTGCGACCGGGATGGTGGTGGGCGGACCGATCGGGATAGTGATCCCCGGCGCGATCTCGATCGTCGGCTGGATCACGGTCTCCGACGGCTCCGGCGGCGCCAACTCCTCCGGCGGGGGTGGCGGCGGCGCGGCGGGAACACCGGCGTAGCCGCCGATCTCGGTGGGCGTCGGGAAGGACTCGTTGGAGGTGCCCCGCAGCGCGCCGTCCATGGTGGCCTTCCAGATGTCGGCAGGAATGCCCGCGCCGTACACCGGCCCGCCCCACTGGTTCACCAGCGGTTCGTCGCCGCCGGTGGTACCGACCCACACCGCGGTCGACAACGACGGCGTGTAACCGACCATCCACCCGTCCCGGTTGGCCCCGGTGTCACCCAGCTGGGTGGTTCCGGTCTTGGCCGCCGACGGTCGCCCGCCGGCCAGGTTGTGCCCGCGCGACCAGCCGGCGATGGGCTGCATCGCCGAGGTGACGTTGTCGGCGACCGCCTTGGGAATGCGCTGCTCGCCGGTGTCTTCGGAGGTCTGGGCGTCGAACAGCACCTGGCCGTCGGCGTTGACCACCTTCGCCACGAAGTGCGGCGGGTGATACACCCCGGAGGCGGCCAGCGTCGCGTACGCCGAGGCCATATCGATCACCCGCGTCTGGTACTGGCCCAGCACGACGCCGCCTTCAGGCGGCCCGCCGTCCTGCGACAGGGTGTGCGGAACCCCGGGGAAGCTCTTGGCGACGCCGGCGGCGTGCGCCGCATCGGCGACATCCTGGGCGCCGTTCTTGAGCTTGAGCATCAGCCGGTAGTAGGCGGTGTTCAACGAGCGCTTGAGCGCCTCGGCGATGTTGCAGACCCCGCAGCTCTCACCTTCGGCGTTGGTGATCTTGATCCGGCCGCCCTCGATGGCCAGCGGGGAGCTGTCGATCTGATAGCCCAGGCCGATGCCCTGCTCGAGCGCGGCGACCAGCGCGAACACCTTGAACGACGACCCGGTCTGCAGCCCCGCCTGAGCGAAGTCGAAACCGTTGGCGTCCGAACCCCCGTAATACGCGCGCACCGAGCCGTCGCGCGGGTCGATGGACACCACCGCCGATCGCATGTTGGGGATCTGGCCTTTGAGGTAGGTGTCCACCGCGTCGACCGCGGCGTCCTGCGCCTGCGGATCGATGGTGGTGGTGATCTGCAGGCCCTGGGTGTTCAGGGTCTGCTCGTCGATGTCGAACAGCTCCAGCAGTTCCTTGGTGACCTGCCGCTGGATCAGCCCGTTGGGTCCGGTGGTGATGTTCTGGGAGCGGGCCAACTCCGGCGGCACCGTCTCCGGGAACTGTTGAGCGGCACGCTCACCGGCGGTCAGCGCCCCGGTCTCCACCATCCCGTCGAGAACCCAGTTCCACCGGTCGAGGGCGCCTTCGGGGTCGACGGCGGGATCCAGGGTCGAGGGTCGCTGAATCAGCGCGGCCAGCAGCGCGCCTTCGGCGACGTCGAGTTGCTCGACGGGCTTGTCGAAATACGCCCGGGACGCCGCGGCGATCCCATAGGAGCCGCGGCCGAAATAGATGATGTTCAGATAGGCCTGCAGCACATCGTCTTTAGGCCACGCGCTGGACATCTTGGTGGCGATTACGAGCTCTTTCGCCTTGCGGACCAAGCCGCGCAGACCGGCCCGCTCGGAGCCCACCAGTGCGTTCTTGACGTACTGCTGGGTGATGGTGGAGCCGCCCTGGGTGTCGCCGCCGAACAGGTTGTTCTTGACCGCGCGGGCGAAGCCGGACACCGAGAAACCCGGGTTGGAGTAGAAGTCGCGGTCTTCTGCGGCCAGCACCGCATCCCGCACATACACCGGCACCTGATTGATGTCGATGTCGACGCGATTGCCTTCCGGCGGGATGATCTTGGCAAGTTCCGAACCGTCGTTGGCCAGGATCGTCGACACCTGGTTGGTGCGGATGTCACCGGGCGAAGGCACATCGGTGATGGAGTAGGCCATCGCGAACGTGATGATCGGCAGCAGCAGGATCACCGCGGCCGCGACGTAGAGCCCGCGCCGAACCCACGTCCAGTTCGGCGGATGGCGGCGCAGCCAGTCCAGCGGGTCGGCCGCCGTGGGCCGGTCGGTGTGCTGGACGCGGTCGGTTCGCCGCGGCGGCGGCTCGACCGGCTTCTCCGGCGGCGGTTGCCGGCGCGGGCCGCGTCCGCTCAGCGCCTGCTCGCGCTGCCGCGGCGCGCCATCGAGGGCCGCCCGCACCGCGTCGATCGGATCGCGCAGGTCGTCGGTCACCGCGTCGTCGACCGCGGGGATGATCGCGGTCTGCCGGTCATCCGGCGAGCCGGGCCCACGGCGCGCACCCACCTCGGAAGGCCCGGTCGAACCAGTGTCCGGCCGGTCGTCGTGGTGTTTACTCACTGGCGGTACGGGCTCCGCTGCGTGCCGTCCGCCGTCCTCGGGATCCCTTCGGCGGGCGCGCGAGGCCCAGCACATACGACTTCACGAGATGATTCCAGCTGCAGGTCCGGCACACCTCGACCACGTGCACCGAGAACTCCGGGTAACGGGTGGCCAGCAGCACCAGTTCCTCGGCGGAACGCGCCGAACCCGACACCGCCCCCAGGTCGTCGCCGTAGACCCACGACACCAGGGTGAGTTGCTCCTTGCGGCAGATCGGGCAGACCACCGCGCTGGCCTTGCCGTGGTACTTCGCCGCCCGGAGCAGATACGGGTTGGCGTCGCACACCTCGGACACCCCGGTACGCCCGGAATAGACCTCGGCCAGCAGGGAACGGCGCCGGAGCGCGTAGTCCACCACCTGTCGCTGCAATCGCACGGTGACCAGAGTACGTCGGGTCCGCGCGGGCCGGTGTGATGAACGCCCTTATCCCACACCAACCGGTGTATTCGGGCCTCGCCGTAGCGCGCTGAAGTCTTACGATCGTCGCCGTGGCAACACGGCAGAGCTCCGGAACCCGGGCCAAGGACAGCGACCGGGACGACGTCTGCCGCATCCTGGACGCCGCCCTGGCCGAGGGGCAGCTGTCGAGCGAGGAGCACCGGGAACGCGTCAGTGCGGCCACCCGTGCCGTCACGCTCGGTGACCTCCACTCGCTGATCGCCGATCTGCAGACCGCGAGCGCGCCCGTGCAACTGCCGGCGCTGAACAAGCCCGTCGGATTCGGTGGTCGCGCGATGGCGGCGGCGGCATTGGGCGCGGCGGTGCTGCTGGGGCTGGGCATCGGCTGGGGGGTGTACGGCAATACGAGTTCGCCGCTGAGCTTCACCTCCGACCCCGGCGCCAAGCCCGACGGCGTCGCCCCGCTGGTGCTGACACCGCCGCGTCGGCTGCATTCGCTGGGCGGGTTGAGCGGCCTGCTGGAACAGGCCCGCGCGAAGTTCGGTGACACTCTCGGTTATCGGCTGGTCGTCTACCCGGACTACGCGTCGCTGACCCGGGCCGATCCCACCGAGGATCGCCGCGAACTGGATTACAGCTACCGGGGCGGCTGGGGCGACCCGTCCAGCTCGGCCAAGAACAGTGGCGCCGTGCTGGTCGACCTGAGCGGCTTCGATATCAAGGCCGCGGTCGGCATCCTGCGCGGGGCGCCCGAGACGCTCGGGATCAAGGACGGCGACGTCAAGTCGACCTATCTGATCGTCGAGCCGGCCCGGGATCCGACAACACCGGGGGCGCTGTCGTTGTCGGTATACGTCTCCAGCGACTACGGCGGCGGCTACATCAACTTCGCCGGCGACGGGTCGGTCAAGCGCATCAATTACCCGTCCTGAACTGGCGGCGTCGGGACACTGAACGTTGGGCGAACATCAGGCCACTTGGGTTCTGTTATATCGGCGCGATACTATGGCCCGAACCGTCGAACGGTCGTAGCCACAAATCATCGCAGGAGGTGAATCGGTGCTTGAGCTTGCCATCCTGGGCTTGCTGCTCGAGTCTCCGATGCACGGCTACGAGCTGCGGAAACGGTTGACCGGTCTGCTGGGCGCATTCCGGGCGTTCTCCTACGGCTCGCTGTATCCGGCGCTGCGGCGCATGCAGGCTGCCGGGTTGATCGCCGAGGACGCCGCCCCGGCGGGCACCCCGGTGCGCCGGGCCCGACGGGTCTACCGGCTGACCGACGCCGGTCGCCAGCGCTTCACCGAGCTGGTGGCCGACACCGGACCGCAGAACTACACCGACGACGGCTTCGGAGTCCACCTGGCTTTCTTCAACCGCACCCCCGCCGAGGCGCGGATGCGGATTCTGGAAGGCCGCCGTCGGCAGGTGGAGGAACGCCGGGAGGGCCTGCGTAACGCCGTGACGCGGGCCAGCAACTCACTGGATCGCTACACCCGCCAACTGCACCAGCTCGGGCTGGAGTCCAGTGAGCGGGAGGTCAAGTGGCTCAACGAGTTGATCGCGGCCGAACGCGTCTCGCAGGGCCGCGCCGAACAATCTTGACCCTGCCCGGCGCGGGAATCAGAACAACACAAACAGCACGTCAGCAGTGACAGCAGAAGAAGGAGAACGTCGGAAATGACTGAGCAAACGACGGATGTGCGGGTCGCCATTGTCGGCGTCGGTAACTGCGCCTCCTCGCTGGTCCAGGGCGTGCAGTACTACCAGAACGCCGACGACACTTCGACGGTGCCCGGTCTGATGCACGTGCGATTCGGTCCGTATCACGTCCGCGATGTGAAGTTCGTCGCCGCGTTCGACGTGGACGCCAAGAAGGTCGGCTTCGACCTGTCCGAGGCCATCTTCGCCTCGGAGAACAACACCATCAAGATCGCCGACGTGCCGCCGACCAACGTGGTGGTGCAGCGCGGTCCCACCCTCGACGGCATCGGCAAGTACTACGCCGACACCATCGAGGTCTCCGATGCCGACGCCGTCGATGTGGTCTCGGTGCTCAAGGAGGCCAAGGTCGACGTGCTGGTGTCCTACCTGCCGGTGGGATCCGACGAGGCCGACAAGTTCTACGCCCAGTGCGCCATCGACGCCGGGGTCGCGTTCGTCAACGCGCTGCCGGTGTTCATCGCCTCGGACCCAGTGTGGGCCAAGAAGTTCGCCGACGCCGGCGTGCCGGTTGTGGGCGACGACATCAAGAGCCAGGTCGGCGCGACCATCACCCACCGCGTTATGGCCAAGCTGTTCGAGGACCGCGGCGTCACGCTGGACCGCACCTACCAGCTCAACGTCGGCGGCAACATGGACTTCAAGAACATGCTCGAGCGGGAGCGGCTGGAGTCCAAGAAGGTCTCCAAGACCCAGGCCGTCACCTCCAACCTGACCGGCTCGCTGGCCGGCAAGGTCGAGGACAAGAACGTGCACATCGGACCGAGCGACCACGTGGCCTGGCTCGATGACCGCAAGTGGGCCTACGTGCGGCTGGAAGGCCGCGCTTTCGGCGACGCGCCGCTGAACCTGGAGTACAAGCTCGAGGTGTGGGACTCGCCGAACTCGGCCGGCATCATCATCGACGCGGTGCGCGCGGCCAAGATCGCCAAGGACCGCGGCATCGGCGGGCCGATCATCCCCGCCTCGGCCTACCTGATGAAGAGCCCGCCCAAGCAGCTGCCCGACGACGTCGCGCGCGCGCAACTCGAAGAGTTCATCGTCGGCTAAGCATTGACTCTGCGGTGACCAGGCACGCTACTCGTACTTTTGCCGGGTGAGCGCAGAGTGAACGCGGAACTGAGCGACGAATTCGCCCTGCTGGCCGGCAACGCCGAACAAGCCGGTGTCACCGGCCCGCTTCCGACCGTGCAGCGCATCGAGACCGCGGCCGTCAGCGCGTTGCGGTGGGGAACCGAGCCGCCGCGGGTGGTGTTCCTGCACGGCGGCGCGCAGAACGCCCACACCTGGGACACCGTCATCCTCGGGCTCGGACAACCCGCGCTGGCCGTGGACCTGCCCGGCCACGGCCGGTCGGCCTGGCGCGACGACGGCGACTACTCCCCGCAGCGCAACGCCGCGACCGTCGCGCCGGTGCTGCGCGAGCTCGCACCGACCGCCGAACTGGTGGTCGGGATGTCGCTGGGCGGGCTGACCGCGATCCGGATGGCCGCCGCCGCCCCCGAGCTGGTCCGCCGGCTGGCGCTCGTGGACGTGACTCCCTCGGCACTGCAACGGTATTCACAGCTGAGCGCCGCCGATCGCGGAACCGTGGCGCTGGCCCAGGGCGACCGCACCTTCCCCGACTTCGAGTCCATGCTGGCCGTCACCCGGCTGGCGGCACCGCATCGTGATCCGGAGTCCCTGCGGCGCGGGCTGTTCCACAACACCCGGCAACTGCCCGATGGGCGGTGGACCTGGCGTTACGACACGATCCGCAGTGTCGGGGACTTCACCGAGCTGTGGACCGACGTCTCGGCGGTCGCCGCGCCGACGACCTTGATCCGTGGTGGCGACTCGGTGTTCGTCTCCGCCGACGATGTCGCCGAATACGCTCGGCGCTCACCGGGCCTGACAACCCACGTCGTGGCCGGCTCCGGACATTCGGTACAAAGCGACCAGCCGCGCGCTCTGGTCGAGCTGCTGCGCCGGACGCTACCGTGACTGAGGTGAGGCCCATCCGAATCGGCGTGCAGCTGCACCCCCAGCACGCCGCGCAATACGGTGCGATCCGCGACGCGGTCCGGCGGTGCGAAGACCTCGGTGTCGACGTCGCATTCAACTGGGATCACTTCTTCCCGCTCTACGGCGATCCCGACGGACCCCACTTCGAATGCTGGACCATGCTGGGCGCCTGGGCCGAACAGACCTCGCGGATCCAGATCGGCGCGCTGGTGACGTGCAACTCCTACCGCAACCCGGAGCTGCTCGCAGACATGGCCCGCACCGTCGACCACATCGGCGACGGCCGGCTGATCCTGGGCATCGGTTCGGGCTGGAAGGACCGGGACTACCACGAATACGGCTACGAATTCGGTACCGCCGGCAGCCGGCTCGACGACCTGGCCGCCGCCCTGCCGCGAATCAAGACCCGGCTGTCCCAGCTCAATCCGCCTCCCACCCGGCATATTCCGTTGCTGATCGGAGGGGGCGGCGAGCGCAAGACGCTACGCCTGGTCGCCGAGCACGCCGACATGTGGCACAGCTTCACCGACGCCGACACCTACCCGCACAAGGCGGCCATACTCGCCGAACACTGCGCCGCGCTGGGCCGCGACCCCGCCACGATCGAACATTCGACCGCGCTGGGCAACGACCACACCGAAGCGGAGTTGCTCGCCGCGGCGGAATCGATGGCCGAACTCGGGGTGAGCCTGCTGACCGTCGGTAGTAGCGGACCGGACTACGACCTGACCGCCGCCGAGGCGCTGTGCCGATGGCGCGACCAGCGATAAAACTGGCGGCGATTCTCGCCACCTGGCTGATCGTGGGCGGTCTGGCAACGGCGCCGTCCGCCGGTGCCGCCCCCGACCTGTGCGCACCGCCCGGGGAGCAGGCGGCGGTCACACTGCCGGTCAAGCTCGCCACCGCCAAACGTCCGCGCGAGGACAAATACACCACGGCCGGCGTGGATCCGCTCAACTCGATCGACGTGACCAAGCTGGGTCTGGTCACGCCCGGGGTGCTCACCGTCGGCACGCTGACCGAGAGCCCCCCGACGAACTGCATCAACGCCGCGGGACGCTACACCGGGTTCGACAACGAACTGCTCCGCGCCATCGCCAAGAAGCTCGGCCTGCGGATCCAGTTCGTCGGCACCGACTTCTTCGGGCTGCTGGCCCAGGTGGAGTCCGGGCGCTTCGACGTCGGATCGGCGTCGATCAACGCCACCGACGAGCGTCGTCGCACCGTCGGCTTCACCAACGGCTACGACTTCGGTTACATGGCCCTGGTCGTCCCGGCCGGCTCGGAGATCACCGGGTTCGACAACCTGACCGACGGGCGGCGGATCGGCGTGGTGCAGGGCACCGTCGAGGACGCCTACGTCGTCGACACCCTCGAGGTGGAGCCGGTGCGGTTCCCGGACTCGATCACGCTGTACGCCAGTTTGAAAAGCCGCCAGGTCGACGCCTGGGTGGCGCCGTCGCTGACCGCGCTGAACCTGCTGCGGCCGGGAGATCCGGCGCAGATCGCCGGCTACACGTTCAGCCCCGCCGGTTTCGAGGCCTACGCGGTGGCCAAGGAGAACCGGGCGCTGATATCGGCGCTGAACTCCGGCCTGGATGCGGTGGTCGCCGACGGCACCTGGCCCCAGCTCTACACCGATTGGGTGCCCCGGCCGCTGCCACCGGACTGGCAACCGGGCTCGAAGTCGGCGGCCACCCCGCATCTGCCGGACTTCGCGGCGATCGCGGCGCGCAACCACAAGGCCGATCCGGAGCCGTACGAACCCAAATCGACACTGGCACAATTGCGCGACTCCTTCTTCGACTGGCAGCTGTACCGCGAAGCGCTGCCGGATCTGCTCAAGACCGGCCTGCCCAACACGCTGCTGCTGACCGTCAGCGGCGGCGTCATCGGCTTGGTGGCCGGGTTGGGACTGGCCGTCGCCGGAATCTCCCGCACCCGGTGGCTGCGCTGGCCGGCGCGGGTCTACACCGACATCTTCCGGGGGCTGCCCGAGGTGCTGATCATTCTGCTCATCGGTTTGGGCGTGGGTCCACTGGTAGGCGGGCTGACCAACAACAACCCCTACCCGCTGGGCATCGCTGCGCTGGGGCTGACCGCGGCGGCCTACATCGGGGAGATTTTGCGCTCGGGCATCCAGAGCGTGGAGTCCGGCCAGCTCGAAGCGTCCCGGGCGCTGGGTTTCGGCTACCCCGCCTCGATGCGCCTGGTGGTGATACCGCAGGGCATCCGGCGGGTGCTGCCGGCGCTGGTCAACCAGTTCATCGCGTTGCTGAAGGCCTCCGCGCTGCTGTACTTCCTGGGCCTGGTCGCCGGCCAGCGGGAACTGTTCCAGGTGGGCCGCGACTTCAACGCGCAGACCGGCAGCCTATCGCCGCTGGTGGCGGCCGGCGTCCTCTACTTGGCGCTGACCATTCCGTTGACCCACCTGGTCAACGTCGTCGATCACCGGCTGCGCCGCGGAAGGCCCGCCGACGACGATGATCCGGTCGAGCTGAACCCGGCGATCTCCAGTCAGGAGATGACGTGACGGTCTCAGCCCGCGAGCCGGTGTCGTTGACCGCCAAGGGGATCCAGTTGTCCTTCGGCAAGAACGCCGTGCTGCGGGGGGTCGACCTGGACGTGCCGGCGGGCAGTACCGCGGCGGTGATCGGCCCCTCCGGATCCGGCAAGTCCACGATGCTGCGCACCTTGAACCGACTCCACGAGCCCGACGGCGGCGACATCTTGTTGGGCGGGCGATCGGTACTCGACGACAACCCCGATGAGCTGCGCCAGCGGATCGGCATGGTGTTCCAGCATTTCAATCTGTTCCCGCACCGCAGTGTGCTCGACAACATCGCCCTGGCCCCGCGCAAGCTGCTGGGGATGTCGCAAGACGCCGCACGCGAACTGGCACTGGGACTGCTGGACCGAGTCGGGCTGAAGAACAAGGCCACTGCGCGTCCCTCGGCGCTCTCCGGTGGCCAGCAACAGCGGGTCGCGATCGCCCGCGCCCTGGCGATGCAGCCGCAGGTGATGCTCTTCGACGAGGCGACCTCGGCGCTGGACCCGGAATTGGTCAAGGGGATCCTGGCGTTGATCGCCGAGCTCGGCGCGGACGGTATGACCATGGTGGTCGTCACCCACGAGATGGCCTTTGCCCGGTCGGCGTCGGACACCGTGGTGTTCATGGACCGCGGGAAGGTGGTGGAATCCGGACCGCCCGAACAGATCTTCGACAACGCCGAGACCGACCGGCTGCAGAAGTTCCTCTCGCAGGTGTTGTGACAGCAACCTGTGCGACCTATCCCCCCTCGTTAGAGCCACAGGTTAGACTGGCGAACTATGGCGGAGAGCAAAGCCGAGACCCCGCAGGTGACGGCGGTCGCAGAAGGCTTGCATCGTTCGCTGTCCAAACTGTTCTCGATACTGCGGCGGGGTGAGATCAGCGGCGGAACGAAGACCGGCGAACTCACGCTGGCTCAGCTGTCGATCCTGATCACGCTGTTGGACCGCGGGCCGATCCGGATGACCGAACTGGCTGCCCACGAACGGGTTCGCACCCCCACCACCACCGTGGCGATCCGCCGTTTAGAGAAGATCGGCCTGGTCAAACGCAGCCGGGATCCGTCCGACCTGCGGGCCGTGCTGGTCGACATCACCGAGGAGGGTCTGGCGAGCCACCGTGAGTCGCTGGCCAACCGGCACGCGGCCCTGGCGGTGATGCTCAGCGAGCTCAGCCAAGAGGATCTGGACACCTTGACCCGCGCGCTGGAACCGCTGGAGCGGCTGGCCGCCTACGGTGCCGCCGGGACGCCCGCGGACGACGGGTCCGACTGCCCGCTGGACTGCGGTTGATGCCGACCGCCCTGATCACCGGCGCCGGCGGTGGGATCGGTTCGGCGATCGCGTCCGCACTGGCGCCCACCCACACCCTGCTGCTGGCCGGAAGACCGTCGGCGCGGCTCGACGCCGTCGCCGAACGGCTCGGCGCCACCACCTGGCCGCTCGATCTCGCCGACGGCGACGCGATCGAGTCGGCCACCGAGATCGTCGACGAACTCGACGTGCTGGTGCACAACGCCGGGGTGATGCTGCCCGGCGCTGCGGGCGAGTCCTACATTGAGGAGTGGCGGGCCACCTTCGAGGTCAACGTGTTCGGTGCGGTAGCGCTGACACTGGCGCTGCTGCCCGCGTTGCGGCAGGCCCGCGGACATGTGGTGTTCATCAACTCCGGTGCCGGACAACGGGTTTCCGCTGGAATGGCCTCATATTCGGCCAGTAAGTTCGCGCTTCGCGCGTTCGCGGACTCACTGCGCAGCGACGAGCCGGCGCTGCGCGTCACCACCGTCTACCCCGGCCGCGTCGACACCGAGATGCAACACGACCTGGTCGCTTACGAAGGCGGCCAGTACGATCCGGACCGCTTCCTGCGTCCCGATACCGTCGCCGAGGTGGTGGCCGCCGCGGTGCGCACCCCGCCGGACGCGCACCTGCATGAGGTCGTGGTCCGCCCGCGGTAGTTTCCTTTCCGCCTTCTTTTCCGCGAGGTCGGCCGGGCTCAGACCACCAGGTTCACCAGCCGGCCGGACACCACGATCACCTTCTTCGGCGTGGCGCCGGCCAGGAACGCCTGCACCTTCTCGTCGGCCAGGGCGGCGGCCTTGATCTCCTCGGTGTTGGCGTCGGCGGCAACCGTGACCAGCCCCCGCTTCTTGCCGTTGACCTGCACCGGGTAGTCGGCGGTGTCGGTGACCAGATAGGCCGGGTCGGCCACCGGGAAGGGGCCGTGCGCCAGCGAGGAATCGTGGCCGAGCCGCTGCCACAGCTCCTCGGCCAGGTGCGGGGCCAGCGGTGCGAGCATCAGTGCCAGCGGCTCCACGGCCCCGCGCGGAACCCCGTCGCGATGCTGCTTGGTCAGATGGTTGGTGTACTCGATCAGCTTGGCGGCGGCGGTGTTGTTGCGCAGCGCCGCATAGTCTTCCGACACTCCGACGATGGTGCGGTGCAGCAGCCGCAGCGTCTCGGTGTCCGGCTCGGCGTCGAGCACCCGGGTGGCGCCGGTCTCCTCGTCGACGATCAACCGCCACACCCGCTGCAGAAAACGGTGTGCGCCGACCACGTCCTTGGTGGCCCACGGCCGTGACATCTCCAGCGGGCCCATCGACATCTCGTAGACCCGCAGGGTGTCGGCACCGTAGGCGTCGCAGATCTCGTCGGGGGACACCGAATTCTTCAGGCTCTTACCCATTTTGCCGTATTCGGCGAAGACTTCCGTATCACCGTCGGGGCCCGGGAGGTAGAACTTCCCGTCGCGTTCCACGACATCGACGGCCGGCACATACGACCCGCGCGAGTCGGTGTAGGCGGCCGCCTGGATGTAGCCCTGGTTGACCAAGCGGCGGTAGGGCTCGCGCGAGCTGACGTGCCCCAGGTCGTAGAGCACCTTGTGCCAGAAACGGCAGTACAGCAGGTGCAGCACCGCGTGCTCGGCACCGCCGACGTAAAGGTCCACGCCGCCCGGATCATCGGGACCGTGCTCGGCAGGCCGCGGCCCCATCCAGTAGGCCTCGTTCTCCGGAGCGCAGAACTGGTCGGCGTTGCGCGGGTCGGCGTAACGCAACTCGTACCAAGAACTTCCGGCCCACTGCGGCATGACGTTGGTGTCGCGGGTGTAGGGCTGCAGTCCGTCACCGAGATCCAGTTCGACATGCACCCAGTCGGTCGCCTTGGCCAGCGGCGGCGAGGGTTCGCTGGATGCGTCGTCCGGGTCGAACAACACCGGCGAGTAGTCACCGACATCGGGCAGCTCGACCGGCAGTGCCGCGGAATCCAGGGCGTGCGGACGGCCGTCGGCATCGAACACGATCGGGAACGGCTCGCCCCAGTATCGCTGCCGGGCGAAAAGCCAGTCCCGCAACTTGAATTCGATGCGAGCCCAGCCCCGGCCCTGCGACTCCAGTTGCCGCGTGATGGCCTGCTTGGCATCGTCGACGGTCATGCCGTTCAGCGGGCCGGAATTCACCAGGGTTCCATCACCCGCATACGCGGCTTCCGAGATGTCGCCGCCGGCAATGACTTCGACGACCGGGAGACCGAACTCAGCGGCAAACTCCCAGTCTCGCTGGTCGTGGCCCGGGACTGCCATGATGGCGCCGGTGCCGTAGCCGGCCAGCACGTAGTCGGCGATGAAGATCGGGACCTGCTGACCGTTGGCCGGGTTGGTGGCGTAACTGCCGAGGAACACACCGGTTTTGGTCTTGTTCTCCTGGCGTTCCAGATCCGACTTCGCGGCGATCGCCTTGCGGTAGGCGGCGACGGCTTCAGCCGGCGTTGCGGACCCGAACGTCCAGCGTTGATCCACCCCGTCCGGCCAGTCGGCCACCGTCAACCGGTCGACCAGATCGTGTTCGGGCGCGAGCACCAGGTAGCTGGCGCCGAACAACGTGTCGGGGCGGGTGGTGAACACCTCGATGTCCACCTCGGCGCCGTCGGTGGTGTCGGCGCCGAACAGCGCCGCGGCACCCGTGGAGCGCCCGATCCAGTTGCGCTGCATGGTCTTGACCTTTTCCGGCCAATCCAGCACATCGAGGTCGTCGAGCAGCCGGTCGGAGTAGGCGGTGATCCGCATCATCCACTGCCGCAGCCGCTTCCGGAACACCGGGAAGTTGCCTCGGTCGCTTCGTCCGTCCGCGGTGACCTCTTCGTTGGCCAGCACCGTGCCCAGCCCCGGGCACCAGTTGACCATCGAGTCAGACCGGTAGACCAGTCGGTGGCCGTCGATGACATCGGCTCGCTCCCCCGCCGACAACTGCGCCCAGTCCCGCCCGTCGTCGAGGGTGCGGGCACCGGAGTCGAACTCGGCGATCAGCTCGGTGATCGGGCGGGCTTTGTTGGCACTCGTGTCGAACCAGGCGTTGTAGATCTGCAGGAAGATCCACTGCGTCCACTTGTAGAAGTCGACGTCGGTGGTGGAGAAACTGCGCCGGCTGTCGTGGCCCAGACCGAGACGCCGCAGTTGCCGGCGGAAGTTCTCGATGTTGGCCTCGGTGCGGATGCGCGGGTGGGTGCCGGTCTGCACCGCGTACTGCTCGGCGGGCAGCCCGAACGCATCGAAGCCCAGCGCGTGCAGCACGTTGTGGCCCGTCATCCGGAAGTAGCGCGCGTAGACGTCGGTGGCGATGTAGCCCAGCGGATGGCCGACATGCAGGCCGTCACCGGACGGGTAGGGGAACATGTCCTGGACGAACATCTTGTCGGCGGGTATCGCCGCACCGTCCGACGGCGCCAGCGAGCCGACCGGGTTGGCGACGTTGAAGGTCCCCGCCCGCTCCCAGTGATCCTGCCAGGCGCCTTCGATGCGCCCGGCCAGCGCTGCCGTGTAGCGGTGACGGGGCGCCTGGTCGCCGGGCACCTGGGTGGTCGGGGCTTCGTTCACCTCAACAGGGTAAAGGGCGCGGCTTTTCGGCCCGATCGCCACAGCTTGATATCGGTTGCGTTGCAGGCCGATGAGGGCTTCGTTCCAGGTCGGTTGCGGCCCTGGCGGCGCCTGGCCGCGGCTGGCTACCGTCGAGCCAAGGCCGGGGCACCATTGCCCGGCCCGTCCCGGAAGGACCCCTGGAGATGACGAACACGGTTCGCCGCTGGCGGTTACTTGTCGGCTGCGCGGCTGTCACAGCGGCGGCCTTCGGCGGCCCGCTGGGAGTGCCGGTCGCCATGGGCGACCCGCTGCTGCCGACGCCTCCTAGCCCCTACGGCCCGGCGGCCCAGCCCGCCGCGCAACCGGCCGCCGTGCCGGTGACCCCACCACTGCCGGCGGCGCCCCGGCCGGCCGCACCCGGACCGGCCCCGACCCCGGCGGCGGGCGCACCGGCGGCCGTACCGGGACCTGCGGGCGGCGGCGCGCCGAACGCCCTGGTGCCCGCCACCTCCGGCACATTGCGCGACTACTTCGCCGCCAAGCAGGTGCAGTTGGAGCCGCAGCAGGCCTCCGGCTTCACCGCCTTCAACATCACCCTGCCGATGCCGGCCGGCTGGAGCCACGTTCCCGACCCCAACGTGCCCGACGCGTTCGCGGTCATCGCCGACCGGCGCAGCGGGTCGCTGTACACGCCCAACGCGCAGGTGGTCGTCTATCGGCTGGTCGGGCAGTTCGACCCGAAAGAGGCGATCACCCACGGGTTCGTCGACAGCCAGCAGCTGATGGCCTGGCAGACCACCAACGCCTCGCTGGCCGATTTCAACGGGTTTCCCTCCTCGATCATCGAGGGCACCTACCGCGACGCCGACATGACGCTCAACACCTCCCGGCGTCACGTGATCGTGCCGACGCCCGACTCCGCCTACCTGGTCTCGTTGACGGTGACCACCGGCGCCGGCCGCGCCGTCGGTAACGCCCCGGCGACCGATGCGATCGTCAACGGATTCAGTGTGAGTTCACGCGGCGCCGAACAGCCCGTCAGCACGCAGCTGCCGGCGGCGCCCCACGGGCCCGCGGCACCGGCTCCGGCGCAACCCCGGGCGGGCCACGCCGGCTGATCGGCCCCTCGTATCCTTGAACCCATGCTGATCATGGGTGTGCTGTGCCTGGTCGCGGCCGTGGTATCGCTGGTGTTCGGAGTGCGGACCCTGGCCCGGCCGCTCACCGGCGACCCCGAGCAACTGGTGCTGCGCGCGGTGGCGCCCGCCCAGGTCGCCGTCGGGGTGATCCTGGCGGTGGGCGGCGCGCTGGTGCTGGCCGGTCCGCCCGCGGTGGCGCTGCTGGCGTTGATCATCTCGATCACCGGTGCGCTGGTCATCCTGGCCGCCGGCGCCTGGCAGGGAGCCCGCTACGCGGCGCGCCAGTCCGCCGCAGCCGGTGCGGCCGGTGGTTGCGGCTCGGGCTGCGGCTGCGGCGACGCCGCACCGGTCGAGGACGTCGGTTGTGGCGCCGGCTGCGGTTGCGCCGGCGGCGCACCGCCGGAGCCGGAGCCGGCGTCGGGCTGCGGCAGCGGTTGCGGCTGCTCGTAACCGGCGGTGCCGGCGCTCAGTTCCGGCTGATGTCGACCGGGTGGGTGGCCAGCAGCGCCGTGGGCCACGGCTGGCGTCGCAGGGCCCGGCTCCACACGTCGACCCGGGGCGGGACCAGCACGTCTGAGGGCAACGCCGACAGCACGATCCAGTCGTCGCGCTCGATCTCGCCTTCGAGCTGGCCGATGGTCCAGCCGGCGTAGCCGGCGAAGATCCGCACCCCCTCGACGTGGGGGGCGATGGACTCCGGTTCGGCGTCGAGGTCGACCATCACCAACCGGCCGTCGATATGGCGCACGCCCGGCACATCGTTGGGATCCGCACCGATCTTCAACAGTCCGACGCACAAGGCCGCGTCGCGTTTCACCGGGCCGCCGATGAACATCGTCTTCGGCTTGGCGGCCAGCTCGGACCACTGCGGCAGCACGTTGTAGACGGCGGTTTCACTGGGTCTGTTGAGCACCACGCCCAGCGTGCCGCCGTCGTTGTGCTCGACCACGTAGATCACGGTGCGGCGAAAGGTGGGTTCGAGCAGATCGGTGTTGGCCAAGAGCAACGTCCCGGCCCGTACCCGATGCGCGGCGGGCGCGACAAACTGTTCAGCGTCCTCGGGTTCTTCGGGTTGCGCCACCCTCCCATCATGGCACCCGAACCCGGCGATCGGGGGCGACCTGTACCGAACGTCAAGCGACCGCCAAGATTTGTACTCTGGTCTGGGGCCGGTGCCGCGCCGCCGCCCGCGTCCGGAAGTAGGTCTTTTGGTGGACACCCGCGCACCCGCATCGCTGTGGCGGTCGGCGCGCAGCCTGCCGGAGTTCTGGCGCCTGTTGGAGCTGCGTGCCGCAAGCCAGTTCGGCGACGGCTTGTTTCAGGCCGGCCTGGCCGGCGCCTTGCTGTTCAATCCGGACCGGGCCGCGGCGCCGTGGGCGATCGCGGGCGCGTTCGCCGTGCTGTTCCTGCCCTATTCGGTGCTGGGGCCGTTCGCCGGGGCGCTGCTGGACCGCTGGGATCGGCGCATGGTGCTGGTGGTGGCCAACATCGCCCGCCTGGTGCTGGTGCTCGGCATCGCCGCACTGTTGGCCATCGGCGCCGGGGATCTGCCGGTGCTGTGCGCGGCCCTGATCGCCAACGGGTTCACCCGGTTCATCGCCTCCGGGTTGTCGGCGGCGCTGCCCCACGTGGTGCCGCGCGACCAGGTCGTCACGATGAACGCGCTGGCGATCGCGACCGGTGCGGTGGCGGCCTTCCTGGGCGCGAACTTCATGCTGGTGCCGCGCTGGCTGGTAGGCGCCAACGATCGCGGCGCGGCGTCGATCATCGCGGCGGTGGCGATCCCGGTCGCGATCGCGCTGCTGCTCTCGCTGCGGTTCGGCCGCCACGTGCTCGGCCCCGACGACACCAAACGCGCCATCCACGGATCGGTGCTCTACGCGGTGACGATGGGCTGGCTGCACGGCATCCGGACGGTGCGGGACCGGCCCACCGTGGCGGCGACGCTGTCGGGGCTGGCCGCACACCGGATGGCGTTCGGCATCAACACCCTGCTGGTGCTGGTGATGGTGCGCCACGTCGGCGAGCACACGGTGTCGGGTCTGGGCACCACGGCGTTGTTCGTCGCCGCGGCCGGCGCGGGATCGTTCCTGGCCACCCTGCTCACCCCGCCAGCGGTCCACCGCTGGGGCCGGTACGCCACCGCCAACGGGGCGCTGGCGGCGGCGGCGGTGATCCAGTTCGCCGGGATCGGCCTGTATCTGCCGGTGCTGGTGCTGTGCGGATTCCTGCTCGGGGTGGCCGGGCAGGTGGTCAAGCTGTGCGCGGACACCGCCATGCAGATCGACGTCGACGACGCGCTGCGCGGACATGTCTTCGCGGTGCAGGATTCGCTGTTCTGGGCTTCGTTCGTCCTGGCCGTGTCCGCCACCGCGGCGGTGGTTCCCCCCGACGGGCAGGCGCCGTGGCTGATCGTGGCCGGAACGCTGTTGTACCTGGCCGGCCTGGCGGGGCACAGCCTGATCGGGCGGCCCCGGGATCCGGTGGGGGGCATACAGTACGGGCATGGCTGAAACCGAACCGATCGTCGCCGATCTGAGTGCCGAGAGCGAGGACCTCGACACGCTGGTGGCCCCACTCACCGACAGTCAGTGGGGTGCGCCCACCCCGGCGGCGGGCTGGTCCATCGCCCATCAGATCGCTCATCTGCTGTGGACGGACCGGGTCGCGTTGCTGGCCATCACCGACGAGGCCGGCTTCAGCGACCAACTCGCGGCGGCGATGGGCGATCCGACCGGCTTCGTCGACGCCGGTGCGGCCGAGTTGGCCACCGCGGCGCCGGCTGATCTGCTGGCGGACTGGCGATCGACGCGCGCGCAGTTGCACCAAGCCCTCCTGGGTGTCCCCGACGGCCGCAAGCTGCCGTGGTTCGGCCCGCCGATGAGCGCGGCGTCCATGGCCACCGCGCGACTGATGGAGACCTGGGCGCATGGCCTGGACGTCGCCGACGCGCTCGGGGTGCGACGGGCACCGACCGCGCGGTTGCGCTCCATCGCGCATCTGGGCGTGCGAACCCGCGACTACGCGTTCACCGTCCACAACCTGACCCCGCCCGGCGAACCGTTTCACGTGGAACTACACGCCCCCGGTGGTGGGGTGTGGACGTGGGGACCGGTGAACGCCGAGCAGCGGGTGACCGGTTCGGCCGAGCATTTCTGCTTTCTGGTCACGCAGCGTCGGCCGTTGGCCGACCTCGACGTCGCCGCGCACGGCGAGGACGCCCAGCGCTGGCTGGAGATCGCCCAAGCTTTCGCGGGGCCGCCCGGCTCCGGGCGATGAGCGCGCCAGCGCGAAGAGAGCCGGAGCCCAATCAGCACCGCTCCGGGCGATGAGCGCGCCAGCGCGAAGAGAGCCGGCCACATAATGCCCGGCCCCACTGGGAATTCACCGACGCCGCCGCCGCGCGTCGTGCCGTGAGATTCCCACTCGACGCGGTCTGAGCCGCCGGCGGCTTCAGAACCAGGCGAGGAAACCGCCCATGATCATCTCGGCCGAGTTCACCAACGCCTGGAACATGTTCACGTTGGCGGTGTCGATCATGTGGTAAACCGTGTCGCCGCTCACCGTCTGCGTCGCACTTGCGATCTCCTCCGGCGACAGGCCCAGGTACGCGAGGTGGTCGCTGAACATGCCGGCCATTTGGTGGCCGTCATCCCAATTCGCGAAGCCGTCACTGGACAGCGAGTAAACGTCGGCCGTGTACAGATCGTTCGGGGTGACCAGACCGATCACCGAGTCGATGTTCATCATCTCGGCGACCTGATAAACCATCGTGATCACGTCGTCGTGCCATTCTTCGGGCACCCACTGCAGCAACGTGGGCAGGAAGCCGCTCAGGAAGCCGCCCTCTGCGGCGCTGTCCCCGACCATCACGAAATGCAGTGCGTCCTTGGGGATGTCCGTTTCCTCAGCGAGTCGCTCCATGGCCAGGCCCGCGGCGACATTGGCCTGCGAGTACCCGAAGATGTACAGCGGGTCCCCGGAGTCGAAGTCGCCGGCGTCCCACCGAGTCTTGATCGCGTCGACCAGGATGTCGGTGGCGCCCTTGATGCTGGCGTTCAGGTCGTAGGTCTCGGGCACCTGCAGGAAGGTCGCATCGCCGTCTTCGGGGAACCCGTTCGGCACCAGATACAGCTCTTTACTCAGATCGAGCCAGTTCTGATTCATCGCCGGAATCATGACCAGAGCCTCGGCGGCCAGCGCGTAGTCGAGGATGTGGTGGTCGGTGGCAGCAGCGGGGGCGGGCGCTGCCGTCACTCCCGCGATGATGATCGGCGCCGACAACAGCGCGCCCACGGTCGTCTTGTTCACCAGTTCCTCCCCCCGATGTTGCGGTAACCCGACGGCAGTCGCCCACACCCAGTCTCAACCGCGTAGCTGTGCGACAAGAGGGCTTTTCCGTACGCGCGCTAACTTATACGCTACGGCCGGCGGCGTCCACTTGAGGGCTGCTACAGGTCGATCCAGGGTGCGAAAGCCCATAAAAATGTCGTGAAGTCCGCACTTTTATCGAACGGTTGTTCGGCTCCTCGCGCCTCAAGTCGCCCGGCCGGATGCGGTTTGCGGGCGCTCCCACGGGCCTGCATAACAACCGGGGCTCACAGGGCGGTGGCCCCGTCGGCGGCCCCGTCGCCGTCGGCGTCGGTCAGCTTGATGTCCCACCGCCCATCGCCGTCGGTGTCGACATAGGCCGCGCGGTAGCCGCCCGATCCATCGCCGATCAGCACCCGGTCGGCGCGGCCGTCGCCGTCGGAGTCGAGCAGCCGGTCGTTGATGCGGCCGTCGCCGTCGAAATCCACCAGTGGACCACCGAGATGTTCGGCGTCGTCGAGTCCCGACCACCGCAACCCGCCCGATCGGTCCGCCGAGCCCGCCGCCACGCCATGCCCCCACGTGCCGGATCCGTCGTCGGTGAAAGAGGCCTCCGGGGCGCCGTCGTCGTCGAGGTCCAGCATCAGGTGGTCGGCCACCCCGTCACCGTCGAGATCGACCAACGCGTCGTCTTGCAGCCCGTCGCCGTCGAAGTCGAGGGCGATCGCATCGGCCACGCCGTCGCCGTCGAGATCGAGGTCGGGCGGCCCGCTCCACATCGTCGCCGCTCCGTCACCGTCGCCCAGGCAATAATCCATACCCGGATCAGACGTGCCTGCGCCGCTAGCGGTTCCGCTGGGTCTGCCACCACGCCAGTAGTTCGGCCGTCGCCTCGTCCCGCGACAACGGTCCCCGCTCCAAGCGCAACTCCTTGAGGAAGTTCCACGCCCGCCCCACCAGCGGCCCGGCGGGGATGTCGAGCAGCGCCATGATCTCGTTGCCGTCCAGGTCCGGCCGCACCCGCTGCAGGTCCTCCTGCTCGGCCAGCGCGGTGATGCGCGCTTCGAGCTGGTCGTAGTTGGCCTGCAGGCGTGCTGCCCGCCGCTTGTTTCGGGTGGTGCAGTCCGCGCGAACCAGCTTGTGCAGCCGGTCCAGCAGCGGTCCGGCATCGGTGACGTAGCGCCGCACCGCCGAATCGGTCCACTTTCCGTCGCCGTAGCCGTGGAAGCGCAGGTGCAGATACACCAGCTGCGAGACGTCGTCGACCATCTGCTTGGAGTACCGCAGCGCGCGCATGCGCTTGCGCACCATCTTCGCCCCCACCACCTCGTGGTGGTGAAAGCTCACCCCACCGTCGGGCTCGTGGCGGCGGGTGTCGGGCTTGCCGATGTCGTGCAGCAGCGCCGCCCAGCGCAGCACCAGATCGGGACCGCCCCGGGCGTCTTCGAGCTCGATCGCCTGCCGCAGCACGGTCAGTGAATGCTGGTAGACGTCCTTGTGCTGGTGATGCTCGTCGATCGCCATCCGCATGGCGCCGACCTCGGGCAGCACCACGTCGCCCATCCCGCTGGCCACCATCAGCTCGATGCCGGCTGCAGGGTCGGCGCCCAACAGCAGCTTGTCCAGTTCGGCGGCCACCCGCTCGGGTGTGATGCGGGAAAGCTGCTCGGCCATCTCTTCGATCGCGGCGCGCACCCGCGGCGCCACCGTGAAGCCGAGTTGCGAAACGAACCGGGCGGCGCGCAGCATCCGCAGCGGATCGTCACCGAAGGAGTCCTGCGGTGCCGTCGGTGTGTCCAGCACCCCGGCTCGTAACGCCGCCAGGCCACCCAGCGGGTCGAGGAACTCCCCCGGACCGGCTCCGGTGATGCGGACCGCCATCGCATTGGCGGTGAAATCCCGGCGCACCAGGTCCTCGTGCAGCGAATCCCCAAAGCGCACTTCGGGATTACGCGACACCCGATCATATTTGTCGGCCCGGAACGTGGTGATCTCCACGCGGTACCCGTGCAGGCCGGCACCGATGGTGCCGAACTCGATCCCGGTGTCCCACAGCGCCTCGGCGCGGCCCCGCAGCAGCTGCTGCACCTGCTCGGGGCGAGCGTCGGTGGTGAAGTCCAGGTCGGGGCTGGACCGGCCCAGCAGGGCGTCGCGGACCGATCCGCCCACCAGGTACAGCTGGTGGCCGGCCGCATCGAACATGGCGCCGAGGTCGCGCAGCAGCTCGGCGTGCCGGTTCAGGGCGACCGCCGCCGCTGTCAGCAGGTCGGCATCCTGGTGGGCTTCGGGCACGTTCGATGAGCTTAGACGGTGGGGCGGGCCGGGGTCTCACTCCCAGCCGCCGGCGAGCGCGTGTGCGGTTCGGTCGGTTTCCGCCGACTTCGCCGACGATTCCGCATACTCGGCGAGCCGGATCGCGGCGGGCGGAGCCGGATCACGGGCCGCCGCCGCCGAGGCCGCCCCGGCGAGGGAGGCCGGTGGGCTCACCCGTGCCAGCTACTATCACATGGGTGTCGGCCGACGGCGAAGAAGCCAATTCGGGACGGCGCCGCAGGCGGCGCCGCGGTCGACGCACTTCAGGTCCGAAAACCAGCCACACCGAGGCCGCGGCCACCGACACCAGCGCGGCCGCGACGGCCGGCCGCTCGGCGCAGCGCCGGCCCCGCACCGCACGTCACGGGCCGGAACGGCTACGCACCGTGCACGAGACGTCGGCCGGTGGCCTGGTCGTCGACGGCATCGACGGGCCGCGGGAGGACCAGGTCGCGGCGCTGATCGGCCGCGTCGACCGCCGCGGCAGGATGTTGTGGTCGCTGCCCAAGGGTCACATCGAGGTCGGTGAGACCGCCGAGCAGACCGCGATCCGCGAGGTCGCCGAGGAAACCGGCGTTCAGGGCGACGTACTGGCCGCGCTGGGCAGCATCGACTACTGGTTCGTCACCGAGGGCCGCCGGGTGCACAAGACCGTGCACCACTACCTGCTGCGGTTCTCCGGCGGAGAACTGTGCGACGACGACGTGGAGGTCAGCGAGGTGGCGTGGGTGCCGGTCCGGGAGCTGCCGTCCCGGTTGGCCTACGCCGACGAACGCCGGCTGGCGGTGGTCGCCGACGAACTGATCGACCGGCTGCAGGCCGACGGCCCGGCCGCGCTGCCGCCGCTGCCGGTGAGCGCGCCGTGGCGGCGGCCGCAGACGCATTCGCGCGCCCGCCACTCTCGCCCCGACGGCCGCGCACCGGACCGGAAGAACGGTCGCGGGCTGGACCCGTGATCCGCACCCGACGTAGCGGTGGGGGCAGGCTGCCCGCCTGGTCAGTGCCCCGCACGGCCCCTCGGGCGGTCGTGGCCGCCTTCCTGATGGCCCTGGGCATGGCGCTCGGCTCGGCCGCCGCCCCGCATGCCATAGCCGGCGAGCCCGGCGGAATGTCGTTCGTCCAGATCCGCGTCGATCAGGTCACCCCGGAGCTCATCACCACCTCCAGCGTCCCGCTCGTCACGGTCTCCGGCACGGTGAGCAATGTCGGTGACCGGCCGGTGCGCGACGTGATGGTGCGCCTCGAGCAGGCCGGCGCCGTCGCGTCGTCGGCCGGCTTGCGCACCAACCTCAGCGGCAGCAATGACCAATACCGGCCGGTGGGCCCGTTCAGCACGGTGGCGGCCGAACTGCAACGCGGCCAGGAGGCCCGCTTCACGTTGTCGGCGCCGCTGCACTCGGCGAGCCAACCGGCGTTGAGCATCGACCGTCCGGGTATCTATCCGCTGCTGGTCAACGTCAACGGCACGCCCGACTACGGCGAGCCGGCCCGCCTCGACGACGCCCGCTTCCTGCTCCCGGTGACCGGCCTACCCAAAACCGAGGCCGACGGCGATCCGCTTGCCGGCGCCGTCGCGCCCGACACCTCCCGGCCGGTGCGGCTGACCATGCTGTGGCCGCTGGCCGACCGGCCCCGGCTCACCCCCGGCGCGCCCGGCGGCACCCTTCCGGTTCGGCTCACCGACGACGAGCTGGCGAAGTCGCTGGCCCCGGGAGGCCGGCTCGACGCCCTGCTGTCGGCCGCCGAGTTCGCCACCAGCCCGACCGTCGACGGCGGCGGCGTCGTCAATCAGGCGCTGTGCCTGGCGATCGACCCCGACCTGTTGGTCACGGTCAACGCGATGACCCGGGGCTACCTGGTCGCCGACTCCCCCGACGGCGCCGCGTCCCACCCGGGCACCGGCCAGGCGGCCGCCACGACCTGGCTGGAGCGGCTGCGCCGGCTGGCTCACCGCAGCTGTGTCACCGCGACCCCATACGCGCAGGCCGACCTCGACGCCCTGGCCCGGGTCGGCGACCCCGGACTCGATGCGATCGCGGTGAGCCGGCCCGCCGACATCATCGACCGGATCCTCCAGGTGACCTCGACGCGCGGCGCGGTCGTGCTCGGCGACGGCAAACTCACGACCGGCGCCGCCGACCTGATCAGCGCCGAGAGCTCAACAGGCGCAGCGGTGGTGATCACCGCCGGTGACTGTTCTGCCCAGGACTCCACCACCGGCGCGTCGGCCACCGCCGACGTCACCCCGCGGCGGTTGTCGCCGCAACTGGTGGTCGCGCCCTACGATCCGGCCGTCGGCGCGGCATTGGCCGGCATGGGCACCGATCCGGTGGCTCCGACCTACCTCGACGGCTCGCTGACCGTCCGGCTGCACCACGACTCGGCCCTGGCCCGTCGGCAGGATGCCCTCGGAGCGATGCTGTGGCGGGGGCTGGAAGCCCCGGACGGCCCCGACGAGCCGCGCGACCAGATTCTGATGCCCCCGGCGTACTGGAAGCCGCGGGTCGACGACGCCCAAGCCGTGCTGACCACGGTGGGCACCGCACTGCGGTCCGGGCTGGCGGTCCCGCGGCCGCTGACCGCGGTGATCGCCGAATCGCAGGGCGTCACCGCCGCACCGGCGCATCCGCTACCGGCCGAGCAGGCCGTGGGCGGCTTCGGCCCGGATGTCATCGGCGCGGTCACCGACGACATCGGCCGGCTGTGGGCGTTGACGTCGGCGCTGACCACCGACGTTCGCACCGGCCTGACCGGCGATCAGTACACCGCGCCGCTCGCCGAGGACATGCTGCGCGCGTTGAGCCAGTCGGAGCCGCTCGACGTGCGCAGCGGCCTGGCGGCGCAGCGGCTGTCGGTCGTCGGCGACACCGTCGCGGATCTGATCGGCGCGGTCACCATCGTCAACCCGGCCGGGTCCTACACGCTGGCCACCGAGCACAGCCCGCTGCCGCTGGCGCTGCGCAACGATCTGGCGGTGCCCATCCGGGTGCGGCTGCACGTCGACGCGCCGCCCGGGATGACGGTGGCCGACATGGGCGATCTGGAACTTCCGCCGGGTTACCTGCCACTGCGGGTCCCGGTGGAGGTGCGGGTCAACCAGCACTTCGTCGTCGACGTGGCCCTGCAGACCCCGGCCGGGCTGCCGTTGGGCGAGTCGGCGCGGCTGTCGGTGCACTCGAACGCCTACGGGATGGTGCTTTTCCTGATCACCATGACGGCGGCGGCGGCGCTCACCGTGCTGACCGGTCGTCGGCTGTGGCACCGCTTCCGCGGCCAGCCCGACCGCGCCGACTTGGATCGTCCCAGCCCAGTCGACCCGAACCGCCCGCGTTCACCGGCGGCGACCGCGGGCCGCAGCAGCCGGGATGTGGACCGGTGACCGCACCGGCGCCGCAGCCCGCGCGGCCGGAGCTGACCGACGCCGCCGTGGTGTCGCGGTCATGGGGAATGGCGCTGGCCACCCTGGTCAGCCGGATCACCGGCTTCATCCGGATCGTGCTGCTGGCCGCCATCCTGGGCGCGGCGCTCTCGAGCGCCTTCTCGGTAGCCAACCAGTTGCCCAACCAGATCGCCGCGCTGGTGCTGGAGGCGACCTTCACCGCGATCTTCGTGCCGGTGCTGGCCCGCGCCGAACGCGACGACCCCGACGGCGGGGCCGCGTTCGTGCGGCGCCTGGTGACACTGGCCACCGCCCTGCTGCTGGCGACCACCGTCATCTCGGTGGCCGCGGCGCCGCTGCTCGTCCGATTGATGCTGGGCGGCGACCCCCAGGTCAACGAGCCGCTGACGACCGCGTTCGCCTATCTGCTGCTCCCCCAGGTGATCTGCTACGGGTTGTCGTCGGTGTTCATGGCAATCCTGAACACCCGCAACATCTTCGGGGCGCCGGCCTGGGCGCCGGTGGTCAACAACGTCGTCGCGATCGCCACGCTGGTCGTCTACCTGCTGGTGCCCGGCGAACTCTCGGTCGACCCGGTGCGGATGGGCAACGCCAAGCTACTGGTGCTGGGCCTGGGCACCACGGCGGGTGTCGTGGCCCAGACCGCGGTCCTGCTGGTCGCGATCCGGCGGGAGCGGATCAGCCTCCGGCCGTTGTGGGGCATCGACGACCGGCTCAAGCGCTTCGGCGCGATGGCCGCCGCGATGGTGCTCTACGTGTTGATCAGCCAGATCGGCCTGGTGGTCACCAACCAGATCGCGGCCACCTCGGCGGCATCCGGTCCGGCGATCTACTACTACGCCTGGCTGCTGCTGCAGCTGCCGTTCGGCATGATCGGGGTGACGGTGCTGACGGTGGTGATGCCGCGGCTGAGCCGTAACGCCGCCGCCGGCGACGATCCCGCGGTGCTGGCCGATCTGTCGCTGGCCACCCGGCTGATGATGATCACGCTGATCCCGATCGTGGCCTTGATGACCGTCGGCGGCCCGGCGATCGGCAGCGCACTGTTCGCCTACGGCAACTTCGGTGACGTCGACGCCGGCTACCTGGGTGCCGCGATCGCCATGTCGGCGTTCACCTTGATCCCCTACGCCATGGTGCTGCTGCAGCTGCGGGTGTTCTACGCCCGGGAGCAACCCTGGATCCCCATCGGGATGATCGTGATCATCACCGCGGTCAAGATCGCCGCATCGGTGCTGGCCCCGCAGCTGACCGACAACCCCGAGCTGGTGGCCGCCTACCTGGGCTTGGCCAACGGCCTGGGGTTCCTCGCCGGCGCGGCCGTCGGGCACATCCTGTTGCGGCGCGCGCTGCGGCCCGTCAGCGGCCACCTGCTGGGCCCGAACGTGGTCCGCACCGTGCTGGTCACGGTGACGGCGTCGCTGCTGGCAGGCCTGGTCGCCGAGGTGCTCGACCGGGTGCTCGGGCTGCGAACGCTGACCGACCGCGGCGCGGCCGGATCGATGCTGCGCCTGCTGGTGCTGGCGCTGGTGATGCTGCCGATCATCGGTGCGGTCCTGGTGCGCGCCCAGGTGCCCGAAGCCGCCGCGGCGCTGGCCGCCGTGCGCCGCCGACTCGGCGCCCGCCGTGCGCATATCGGCATCGCCAACCCACCGTCTCCCGAACCGGCCGTCCCGTACGCTGAGCACAACCGTTTGCCCACGCCGGGCGGGGACGCCACCAACGATCCCGGCCGGCACATGCCCCCGGACCACATCGCCGGTGGCTGGACCCCGAAAGGTACGGAGGTGGCCAACAAACCCTCGGAGGGTGCCGGGGCTCGCGAGGCGTCGCGATCGGTTGCTCCGCCGCAACCCCAGCGGCCTGTCGCCGGCTCCACCGACAACCCCGAGCCGGCCGACGAGGGCCAGCTGACCCCCGGCCTGAGCATCGCCGGCGGGCGCTACCGGCTGCTGGTGCGCCACGGCGACACCCCCCTGCTGCAGTTCTGGCAGGCCCTGGACACCGCATTGGACCGGCAGGTGGCCCTGACGTTCGTCGACCCCGACCAGACGATGCCCGAAGAGCAGCTCACCGGCATCTTGTCGCGTACCCAGCGGCTCAGCCAGATCGACCTGCCCGGCATTGCCCGCGTCCTGGACGTGGTGCGTATCGGTGCGGGCGGGCTCGTGGTGTCCGAATGGGTCCGTGGCGCCTCGCTGCAGGAGGTCGCCGGCACCGCACCGTCGCCGATCGGCGCGGCCCGCGCGATGCGGTCGCTGGCTACCGCCGCCGAGGCCGCCCACCGCGCCGGCGTGACCCTGTCGATCGACCATCCGGGCCGGGTCCGGGTCAGCATCGACGGCGACGTCACCCTCGCCTTCCCCGCGACGCTGCCCGACACCAAGCCCGAGGACGACATCCGCGGGATCGGCGCCACCCTGTATGCGCTGCTGGTCAGCCGGTGGCCGCTGGAGGGTGCGTCCGACGGTGGGCTCGCTCCGGCCGACCTCGACGCCGCCGGCAACCCGGTCAAACCCGACTCGGTCAACCCGGAGATCCCGTTCCAGATCTCCGCCGCCGCCAGTCACGCGATCCAGTCCGACGGCGGCATACGCGGCGCCTCGACGTTGTCGAACCTGCTGCAACAGGCCACCGCGCTGCACGAGCAGACCGAGTTGCTGGGCCCCGTCAGCGATGAGCCCCCCGCGCCGCGTGCGGTGCCGCCGGTGGATGCCGAGATGCGTGCCGAGCGGCGACGCCGGGTGTTGATCGGCGCCGGAATCGGCGGCGCCGTCATCCTGGTCGCGCTGTTGGTGCTGGCCTCCGTGCTCAACCGGATCTTCGGTGACGTCAACGGGCTGGACAAAACGGAGCTGGGCTTGAGCAGTCCGTCGGCGTCGTCGTCACAGCCGGGCTCGAGCACACCGGGGAGCACCGTGAAACCCGTTCAGGCGACGGTGTTCTCGCCCGGCGGCGAAGCCGACCGTCCCCAGGATGCCGGGCTGGCGATCGACGGAAATCCCGCGACCTTCTGGTCGACGGACACCTACTCCGATCCGGTGCCCTTCCCGAATTTCAAGAGCGGAGTCGGGCTGATACTGCAACTGCCCAAGCCGACGGTGATCGGCAGCGTCGGGATCAACGTCTCCAGCACCGGAACCCGGGTGGAGTTGCGGTCGTCGACGACGCCGCGGCCGACCCGGCTCGAGGACACCACGCTGCTGGCGCCCGCCAAGGCGCTGCAGCCCGGTGCCAACAAGATCTCGGCCGACTCGTCGGCGCCGACGTCGAACCTGCTGGTGTGGATATCGACGATGGGCAACACCGGCGGTGAGAGCCGCACCCAGATCTCCGAGATCACCGTGCAGGCGGCGTCCTAGGCGCCACGGCGCCGCGAGCAGTACGGTCGGCCTGTGCACAACTGAAGTGCCGTCGGGCCGCCGGCTGGTTACTGTCCGGGCCATGGGTCACCCGGAGCGCAGCGACGCCGAACTGCTGGCCGCGCACGTCGCCGGCGACCGCCACGCATTCCAGGAGCTCTACGGTCGCCACCAGCGTCGGCTCCGCCGGCTGGCCCGGCTCACCACCGGTTGCCCCGAAGACGCCGAGGACGCCCTGCAGGAGGCGATGCTCTCGGCGCATCGCAGCGCCGGATCGTTTCGCTACAACGCCGCCGTCGGCAGTTGGCTGCACCGCATCGTGGTCAATGCCTGCCGGGATCGCCTGCGGCGCAACCGGCTTCACCCGTCGGTACCGCTCGCAGAGTCTCCGGCCGTCGCCGATCGCACCGCCGAGGTGGAGACCGCCCTGGAAGTGCGCGCGGCGCTGCGCCGGTTGCCGACCGAACAGCGCGCCGCAGTGGTGACCGTGGACATGCACGGCTACTCCATCGCCGATGCCGCCCGCGCACTCGGTGTGGCGCAGGGCACGGTCAAGAGCCGCTGCGCCCGCGGCCGGGCCCGGCTCGCGGTACTGCTGGGCCGAGACCACACCGGTCCCGCCGCTCGGGTCCGCCCGGCGGCCCGGCGGATAGCCTTGGCAGCTGAGGGTGTCCTGCACGGTCGGGTCGACGATTGTGCATAGCCACGAAGCGAGCGGGAGCGGCACTGCGATGGACGCAGCTGATCGAGAAGGCCGGGAACGGCGCCCGGCGCATTCGAGCCGACCATTGCCCCGGCTCAACCGGATCGCCGCGATCGCCGGGGGCGCGGCCGCGCTGCTCGCGGCCGGATTGGGCACAGCGGCGCTGATCCGGTTTCCCGGTGATACCCCCAGCGGGCCCCGCTCCTTCGACGCCATCACGGTGGCCTCCGAACGGACACCGGTGTTGCCGCTGACCGAAGCGGAGATCCTCGAGCTGCTCGACCGCAGCCCCGAGTACGGCGCGCTGGCTGACCCCGGACGACGGGCCGGCTGCCTGGCCGCCCTGGGCTATCCGGCCGCGACCCGCGTGCTGGGCGCACGCGAGCTCGCCGTCAACGGTCGTCCCGCCATCGTGCTGCTGCTGCCCGGCGCCGCTCCCGGCACGGTCATCGCGCTGGCGGTCGCCCCCAACTGCAGTTCCGCCGACACCGGGCTGCTGGCCGACACCAGCGTTCGCCGCCCCTAGCCGGCGCCTCGCACCCCGTCCCTATCGGTGCCGGGGAACATCGCCCCCTACGCTGACGTTGGTAGCCCCAGTAACGGTCCGAGCGGAAAGGCCCTCGATGTCTGAGACACCGACCATCCACGATGTGATCATCATCGGTTCCGGCCCGGCCGGGTACACCGCGGCGATCTATGCTGCTCGGGCGCAGCTGGCGCCGCTGGTGTTCGAGGGCACCTCGTTCGGCGGGGCGCTGATGACCACCACCGAGGTGGAGAACTTCCCCGGCTTCCGCAACGGCATCATGGGCCCGGAGCTCATGGACGAGATGCGCGAGCAGGCGCTGCGCTTCGGCGCCGACCTGCGCATGGAAGACGTCGAGTCGGTGGCCCTCGACGGCCCGGTCAAGTCCGTCGTCACAGCCGACGGCGAAACCCACCGGGCACGCGCGGTCATCCTGGCCATGGGCGCCGCCGCCCGCTACCTGAACATCCCCGGCGAGCAGGAACTTCTCGGCCGGGGCGTCAGCTCGTGCGCCACCTGCGACGGCTTCTTCTTCCGTGATCAGGACATCGCGGTGATCGGCGGCGGCGACTCCGCGATGGAGGAAGCCACCTTCTTGACCCGGTTCGCCCGCAGCGTGACCCTGGTCCACCGCCGGGAGGAGTTCCGCGCCTCGAAGATCATGCTCAACCGGGCTCGCGACAACGACAAGATCCGGTTCCTCACCAATGCGGTGCCGGTCGCCGTCGAAGGTACGGACACCGTCACCGGGCTGCAGGTGCGCGACACCGTGACCGGCGCGGAGACCACCCTGCCGGTGACCGGCGTGTTCGTCGCGATCGGCCACGATCCTCGCTCGGAAATGGTGCGGGAAGCGGTGCAGGTCGACGCGGACGGCTACGTGCTAGTGGAGCAGCCGAGCTCGCGCACCTCGTTGCCGGGGGTGTTCGCAGCCGGCGACCTGGTGGACCGCAGCTACCGGCAGGCGATCACCGCGGCCGGAACCGGCTGTACGGCCGCCATCGACGCCGAGCGCTGGCTGGCAGAGGCCGCCGACGCCGCCGAAGCCGCGATGGACCCAGCTACCGAAACCTTGATGGGAGCACCACAGTGACCGACAACCACAACACGGTGACCGTCTCCGACGCCACCTTCGCCACCGACGTACTGGCCAGCGGCAAGCCGGTGCTGGTCGACTTCTGGGCAACCTGGTGCGGACCTTGCAAGATGGTCGCCCCGGTCCTCGAGGAGATCGCCGCCGAGCAGGCCGACCAGCTCACCGTCGCCAAGCTCGACGTCGACGCGAACCCCGAAACGGCACGGGAATTCAGTGTGGTGTCGATTCCCACGCTGATCCTGTTCAAAGACGGTCAGCCGGTCAAGCGGATCGTCGGGGCCAAGGGCAAGGCCGCCCTGCTGCGCGAGCTCGCAGACATCGGCTGACCCCGGCCTGAGCCGTCGGGGATCCCACCCGGATCCCGCACCTTCCTGGCCTCGCCGTTTTCAATAAATCGGCCAGCATCTGAGACAATGCTGCCTAACCTGCTGGCAACCGTCAGCTACGTTTTCGCTGCCAACAGCGACGACTGGAGGGCTCAGTAATGTCGGGTCGGCATCGCAGCGCAGACGACGCGCTGCGCCGGGGCGACCGCAGCGGCGCTGTCGTCGAGATCCGCGCAGCACTGGCCGCATTGGGCCTGGTGGACAGCCCCGACGCGGACCTGACGACCGGCAAACACGTCGCGCTGGACGTGTTCGACGACGACCTCGACCAGGCGGTGCGCGCCTTCCAGCAGCAGCGCGGACTGCTGGTCGACGGCATCATCGGCGAGGCCACCTATCGGGCACTCAAAGAGGCGTCCTACCGGCTGGGTGCGCGGATCCTCAATCACCAGTTCGGGGCGCCGATGTACGGCGACGATGTGGCCACGCTGCAGGCCCGCCTGCAGGACCTGGGTTTCTACACCGGCATGGTCGACGGCTACTTCGGTATCCAGACCCACAATGCGCTGATGTCCTACCAGCGCGAATACGGCTTGTACGCAGACGGCATCTGCGGCCCGGAAACGTTGCGCTCCTTGAACTTTTTGGCCTCGCGGGTGACCGGCGGTTCACCGCACGCGATCCGCGAGGAGGAGTTGGTACGGCGCTCGGGGCCGCGGCTGTCCGGCAAGCGGATCGTCATCGACCCGGGCCGCGGCGGCGGCGACCACGGACTGATCACCCAGACGCCGACGGGTCCGATCAGCGAAGCGGATATCTTGTGGGACTTGGCAAGTCGCTTGGAAGGCCGGATGACCGCCATCGGGATGGAGACGTTCCTGTCCCGTCCCAACGGCCGCAGTCCGTCGGATGCCGAACGGGCCGCCACCGCGAACGCCGTCGGCGCCGACCTGATGATCAGTCTGCGCTGCGCCGCCCACGTCAGTCCCGCGGCCAACGGTGTGGCCTCCTTCCACTTCGGCAACTCCCACGGGTCGGTGTCCACCATCGGCCGTAACCTCGCGGACTTCATTCAGCGAGAAATCGTGGCGCGCACCGGTTTACAGGACTGCCGGGCGCACGGCCGGACGTGGGACCTGCTGCGGCTGACCCGGATGCCCACCGTCGAGGTCGACGTCGGCTACATCACCAGCCCGCGTGACCGCGGGATGCTGGTCTCGCCCGCGACGCGCGACGCCATCGCCGAGGGGATGCTGGCCGCGGTCAAACGGCTGTACCTGCTCGGCAAGAACGACCGGCCCACCGGCACGTTCACGTTCGCCGAATTACTGGCCCATGAGCTGTCGGTCGAGCGGACCGGCCGGCTCGGCGGCGGTTAGCGAGACTTGACGGCGGAGAGGCGAAGCGGGGCCGCCGGATCAACTGCGGCACCTGACCGGCTCGATACCGAACCCGCCGGGGCGCTGGCCCCGACCGGCGCATGCAGTTGCGCGCTTTCCAGCAGCCGCTCCAGCGCCGCCTCCACCTCCGCCTTCCAGCCCAGCCCCTTGTCGAGCTCCAGCCGCAGCCGGGGGAAGTATCGGTGCGGTGCCACCACGGTGAACCCGACATCGGTCAAGAAGTCGGCTTCGATGATGCAGTGCTCCACCGTGCAGTCACCGACGGCCTCGAGCACCGGTGCGACATCCGGCGGCACATTGCGTGGATCCAGCAAGTCGCCGACGGCTGCCGTCCGGCCGAACGCCTCCAGGGCGCGGACGCCGCGGCGTATCAGTTCCTCGACCGCTCCGGCGATCAGTTCCCGCGGCAGGCCGTCGGCCATCGGCGCCGGTTCGACCCCGATGGAAGTCAACAGCACCGCGTCGGCTGACACCGGTGCGGTCGGGAACCGGTGCGCCCGCGGCACCGCGCGTGGCGGGGCGTAAAGCACATAGCCCAAGCACGGCGATTCGTCTGCTCCCCCGGCTGCAGCCGATGGCGTGGCGACCTGCCCGCAGCATCCCCACTCCAGCATCACCATCGACAGCCAGGCTTCCTTCTCGAACTCCGGATCCGAGAGGTGGTCGTCGCGGCCGAGGGTGGCCGGATCCACTTCCCAGAACACGCACCGGCGTGCGTGCTTGGGAAGCTGCTCGAAGCCCTCGAGCCTCAGCGGTGCGATTCGGACAGACACTGAACTCCCGGTCTCAACCCGTGCTGCCACCGACGGCAGCCCCTTAAGGATAGGAGCGTCGAGCCGCCGGATGCCACCATCGGCACCAACCGGCCTCGCCGCGCCACCAAAAAACGAAAGTCCTTGCCGTTCAGCACAATTGGCCCGCCGCCTTGCCGGCGCATCGCTTTACCGTCACAGTGACGTAATTGCCGTGTGCCATTGGACCTGGCCCGACACCGGTTCGATCGGTCTTCAACCGGCCGATGAGCTCATCAGCGCGACGATGCGCTGCAAGTCGTCGACGGACCCGAATTCCACCACGATCTTGCCTTTGCGCTTGCCGAGGCTGACCGTCACGCGGGTGTCGAAGGCGCTCGACAGCCGTTCGGCGACGTCCTGCAGACCGGGCATGTGGATCGGCTTGCGGCGCGGCGCCACCGGTGTGGAGGTGTCGCCGCGATTGGCCAGCGTGACCGCCTCCTCGGTCGCCCGCACCGACAGCCCCTCGGCGACGATCCGGGCCGCCAGCTGCTCCTGCGCCTCCGAACCGCCCTCCAGCGACAACAGGGCACGGGCATGGCCGGCCGACAACACCCCGGCGGCCACCCTGCGCTGGACGGCGATCGGCAGCCGCAGCAGCCGGATCATGTTGGTCACCAACGGTCGCGACCGGCCGAGGCGGGCCGCCAGTTCATCGTGGGTGACCCCGAACTCGTCGAGCAGCTGTTGGTAGGCCGCCGCCTCCTCCAACGGATTGAGCTGCACCCGGTGAATGTTCTCCAGCAGGGCGTCGCGCAGCAGATTGTCGTCGTCGGTTTCCCGCACGATCGCCGGGATCGCCTCCAGGCCGGCCTGCTGGGAAGCACGCCAGCGCCGCTCCCCCATCACCAACTGGTAGCGCGCCGCGCCGGGTGCGGCCCCCGGTAGTGCCCGCACCACGATCGGCTGCATCAGCCCGAACTCGCGGATCGAGTGCACCAGTTCGGCCAGCGCCTCGTCGTCGAAGACCTGCCGCGGCTGGCGCGGGTTGGGCTCGATGTCGGCCGGACTGATCTCGCGGTAGACCGCTCCGACTTCGGCGGCCTTCGCCGGGCTGGCCCCACCCAGGACCACGTCCGCCGCGGCGTCACCCATCCGGGGCCCCATGCCGGCGCCCCGGTCGGCCGTGGTGCCCGCCCCGTCAGCGGGGCCGGTGGGGATGAGCGATGCCAGGCCGCGGCCCAAGCCGCCCTTCTTACGCGACGGTCCGGTCATTTGCGTTGTTCCTTCTTGCTGAGAGTGCTTTCTTCTTGCCGACGACGGTCATCAAGGCCGTGCCTCGGGGCCACCGACCAGATCGCGTTCGACGAGTTCCCGGCTGGCGTCCAGATAGCTCATCGCGCCGCGCGAGCCGGGGTCGTAATCGATGATCGTCATGCTGTAGCCGGGTGCTTCCGACACCTTGACGCTGCGGGGGATCACCGTCCGGAGCACCCGGTCGCCGAAATACCGCCGGACCTCATCCGCGACCTGGTCCGCGAGCTTGGTGCGCCCGTCGTACATCGTCAGCAACACGGTCGTCACCTCCAGGCGTGGATTGAGATGCGCCTTGACCATCTCGATATTGCGCATCAACTGGGACACACCCTCCAGGGCGTAGTACTCGCACTGGATCGGGATCATCACCTCCGGCGCCGCGACCAACGCATTCACGGTGAGCAAGCCCAGCGACGGGGGACAGTCGATAAAGACGTAGTCGAAGTCGGAGTCGTCCAGTTCGCTCAACGCGGTCCGCAGCCGGTTCTCCCGCGCCACCATGCTCACCAGTTCGATCTCGGCGCCGGCCAAGTCGATGGTGGCCGGGATGCAGAACAGTCGCTCGTTGTGGGGACTCTGCCGCAGTGCGGCATGCACCGGCATCTCCCCGATCAAGACTTCGTATGACGAGGGGGTGCCCGATTGACGGTCGGAGATGCCCAGCGCGGTGCTGGCGTTACCCTGCGGGTCGAGGTCGATCACCAGGGTCTTGATTCCCTGGACGGCGAGCGCCGCCGCGAGGTTGACCGCGGTCGTCGTCTTGCCGACCCCGCCCTTCTGGTTGGCGACGGTGAACACCCGGCGGCGCTTGGGGCGGGGCAGGCGGTTGTGCGTGTGCAGTACTTGCATGGCGCGCTCGGCGGCAGCCCCGATCGGGGTGTCGTAATCGGGCGATGTTTCACGTGAAACCGGACCGGGTGATGTTTCACGTGAAACCGCGGGGCTCGATGTTTCACGTGAAACCGCGCCGCGCGAGGGGTCGGCGTGCCGGGCCGCGGCCGGGCGGCCGACCGGTGTGCTCATGTTGCTCTCCTGGTGGTCCGTCGCGTCGGTCCGCCCCGGGTTCGGCCGGGCTCCCCCCGCCGCGCCGTCACCACGGTCGCGGGCGGAGTTAAATAGTTCACGCCACATCTCACCACCCTTATGTCGTTCGCGCCTAGTCCGATCATCACACGGCGGTGCTCATCGACCTCGGCCTGCGCACGCTCGCCTTTCATGGCCAGCATTCGCCCGCCCCTCCGAAGCAGCGGCAGACTCCAGCGGCCGATTTTGTCGAGGCTGGCGACCGCCCGCGAGACGACCGCGTCCCGCTCCCCGACCGAGTCGCGCACCGACCGATCTTCGGCACGCCCCCGCACCACATCCACATTCTTCAGCCGCAGTTCGCCGACCACCTCGCGGAGAAAGTCGCTGCGGCGGAGCAACGGCTCCACGAGTACCAGTTGCAGATCGGGCCGGACGATAGCCAGGACGATCCCCGGTAGGCCGGCGCCGCTGCCGATGTCTGCGACCCGCTCCCCCGGCTCGAGCAACTCGGCTATCGCCGCGCAGTTGAGCAGGTGGCGCTCCCAGATTCGATCGACTTCCCGCGGACCCAGCAGGCCCCGTTCCACCCCCGGCCCCGCCAACAACTCGGCGTAGCGCGTGGCGGTCGGGAGCCCCTCACCGAAGACGTCGGCCGCCTCTTGCGGAGCCGCGGGCGCCGGCGCTCTCCCGACATGTTTCACGTGAAACATTCCTCCGGCTTCCCGGGCGCGCTTGGAGAATTACCCGGATGTAATTCCGGCGGTACCTACCCGCTAGTCCCGCCGAACGACGACCCGGCGTGACGGCTCCACACCCTGGCTCTCGCTGTGTACGCCTGCGACGGCAGCCACCGCATCGTGGACGATCTTACGTTCGAACGGGCTCATCGGGGCCAGTTCCTCGTCGTCGCCGCTTTCCAGCACCCGCCGGGCGACCTCGTCACCCAATGCGGTCAAGTCGTCGCGGCGCCGCCGACGCCAGCCGGCGATGTCGAGCATCAACCGGCTGCGCTCTCCGGTCTTCTGGTGCACCGCCAGCCGGGTCAGCTCCTGCAGCGCGTCGAGTACCTCGCCCTTGCGGCCCACCAGCTTGGTGAGGTCGGTTCCGCCGTCGATGCTCACGACCGCGCGGCGGCCCTCGACGTCGAGATCGATGTCACCATCGAAGTCCAACAGGTCGAGCAATTCCTCCAGATAGTCGCCGGCGATCTCTCCCTCGGCCACCAACCGGTCTTCGAGATCAACAGCGGGCGTCGCCGGGGCCGCTCCACCGTCCTCGGTCTCCGGCTCGCCCGCAGTCTCCACCGCGCCGTGCTCCGTGGTCTCCGCGTCGTTCGTGTCGGTCATGTCGGTCATGTCGTCTCCCTCCGTGCCCGGCTGCTCACGCGCCGGATGGCTTGGTGGCGGTGGGATCACCGCTTGCGTTTCTTCGGCTTCGCGCCGGCGCCAGGGCGGCTACCGCGCGCAGCGGGCCGGCCCGGGTTTCGTTTGACCGCGTCGGCTTTGGCGGGCTCCCCGCCGGCGGCTTCGGTCACCGCATCGGTGGCGGTCGGCTGCTCGGATTCTGTAGCACTGTCGGCATCCGCGGCTGCCGTGCGACCGGCTCGCTTGGGCTTGGCCCCGGGCGCCGGCGCGTTCGCAGCGCGTCGCCGCAGCGCTTCCTCCTTCTTCTCCTCGTCCTCCTTGGCGATCAAGCCGAACACGTAGTGCTGCTGGGCGAACGTCCAGATGTTGTTGGAGAACCAGTACAAGATGATCGCCAGCGGCAAGAACGGCCCGCCGACCACCACGCCGAGCGGGAACACGTACAGCGCGAGTTTGTTCATCATCGCGGTCTGCGGGTTCGCGGCCGCTTCCGGGCTCTGTCGCGCCACCGATGCCCGGCTGTTGAAGTAGGTCGCGATGCCGGCCGCGATCATGATCGGCACACCCACCGCGATCACCGAGACCCGGTTGAACTCGGCGAAGGCGTCCAACCCGGTGCGTTGGATCATCGTCGCACCCAGTGGCGCTCCGAACAGGTTCGCGTCCAGGAAGTTGCCCACGTCGGCGGTGCTGAAGAAGTAGTTGCCCAGCTGCCGGTTCAGGTCCGGTGACAGGCCCAGCTGGCCGATCCCGGTGCTGGTGCGGTTGAACGAGCGCAACACATGGAACAGGCCCAGGAACACCGGCAGCTGCGCCAGCATCGGCAGACAGCCCAAGATCGGGTTGAAGCCGTGCTCCCGCTGCAGCTTCTGCATCTCCATCGCCATCTTCTGGCGATCTTTGCCGTACTTCTTCTGCAACGCCTTGATCTGCGGCTGCAGCTCCTGCATCTGCCGCGTGGTGCGGATCTGCTTGACGAACGGCTTGTAGAGCAGCGCCCGCAACGTGAAGACCAGGAACATCACCGACAGCGCCCAGGTGAAGAAGTTCGCCGGACCGAGCACCAGGCCAAAAGCCTTGTACCACAACCACATAATCCCCGACACCGGGTAGTACACGTAGTCCAGACTCTGGGGATCAAAGGACACTGCGTTCACCCTCCGCTCGGTTGTCCGAGGCGTTCCCGGACGGGCAGCCGCAGCCGGCGCCATCCTGGGACCGCTCCGGTATCGGATCCCAGCCACCTTGATGCCACGGACCACACTTTGCCAGGCGCACCGCTGCCAGCCAGCTGCCCCGGATCAGCCCATACTCGCTCAAGGCGTCCACCGCGTACTGGCTGCACGTCGGCATGAACCGACAACTCGGTAGCCGCAACGGGGAGATCAAGTGCCGGTAGAGCTGGATGACGAAGATCAGTCCGCGGACCGGAGCCGCTGCGACACCGTGGTTCACCGCGCCACACCCCCCGCCCGGTGCACCGCCTGCAACCCGGCACACAATTGCGCACGGAGTGCCGCCGATTTCGCCCCGCTACTGGAGGGCAACGCCCGGATCACCAACCGTTCGCCCGGGTGCAGATCGCCCAGCACGTCGCGGGCCACATGACGCAACCGGCGGGCCACCCGGTGTCGATCGACGGCTGAGCCCACCGACTTGGCGATGATCAACCCGACCTGCGGGGACGCCTCGGCCACGTCGAGGGTATCGATCTGCCGGTCGTCGACAACTCGGCTGTAGACGACGACATCTGGCTGCACCGCCCTGCGGCCGTGCTTGACGGTCGCACCGAAATCAGCCGACCGTCTCATCCGGTAGTGAGACGGAAGCACCGCCGCGCTACCCGTCTCAAGCAGTCAGCGAGCGCCGGCCCTTGCGACGCCGACCCGTGACGATCGCGCGGCCCGCGCGCGTACGCATCCGCAGGCGAAACCCGTGCACCCGGGCCCGACGTCGGTTGTTCGGCTGGAAGGTCCGCTTGCCCTTGGCCACGGCACACTCTCCTTGTTGCGTCTTGCGCCGCGTCTGCCCGACACACCGGAAGCCCGTTGTGCCTGCCGCACGCGACGCACTCGGTAAGCTCGGTGAACTTCTGCGTCTTGCTGGTAACCGGCGCGGTCTCCGGCCAAGAGCCGGTCGCTGCCGTATCGCCGACGTTCGGGCGACTGTTCGAGGGTACTGACGCAGGTTCGCCGGGTCAAACCCGCCACCGCCTCCTTCCGCAGCGGGCCGAGCAGCCCCTGGCGACCGGATGAAATCAAGCCCATTATTCACAGTGGTCACACCCGCCACGGGCGTCGTGGGTGCGTTCGTTTTCGGCCCATTCATCTGGCAGAAACGAGTGGTCGCCTGCCCGGAAACCTGTTAGCTTGCTTGCCAGCGCCGTTTCGCAACTGAAGCGGTTTCGGCCGTAATCGAAGAGCACCAACCGGCCGGCGCTTCAGGTGTCGCCTGACAATCTGGAGTGGCCGTTGCCGAGCAACTGGCCTGGAGGGCCTCAACGGGGTATCCGCACCTCATCCACACCTGTGGATAACTGTGTGGATAGCATGTCACCGCACGGGATCCGTGCACCACGACTTCGAGCCAGGGGGATGGGGCATTGACCGATGACCCCGGGACGGCGTTCCTCACCCTGTGGGACGAGGTCGTTGCGGAACTCAACGGTGAAGCCGGCGCACCCGACGGCGCAGCGCCGCTCCTGACCCCCCAGCAGAAGGCCTGGCTCAATCTCGTCCACCCGTTGGCGATCGTCGAGGGCTTCGCGTTGCTCGCGGTGCCCAGCAGTTTCGTCCAGAACGAGATCGAACGGCACCTGCGCACCCAGATCACCGCCGCCTTGAGCCGTCGTCTCGGACACGACATCGAACTCGGCGTCCGCATCGCCCCTGCCCCGGCCGACGACACCACCGCCTCGTCGGGCCCAGACGGTGCTGCCCCATCTCGCGTCAGCGACGATGACGAAGACGACGACACCCCCGACGTCGAATACGACTGGCCGAACTACTTCACCGAGCGCCCCAGTGATGATTCGGCCACCGCCGACGGCGCCAGCCTCAACCGGCGCTACACCTTCGACACGTTCGTCATCGGTACCTCCAACCGATTCGCGCACGCCGCTGCCCTGGCCATCGCCGAGGCGCCCGCGCGTGCCTACAACCCGTTGTTCATCTGGGGTGAGTCCGGTCTGGGCAAAACCCACCTGCTGCACGCCGCCGGCAACTACACCCAGCGGCTGTTTCCCGGGATGCGCGTCAAGTACGTCTCGACCGAAGAGTTCACCAACGACTTCATCAACTCGCTGCGCGACGATCGCAAGGTCGCGTTCAAGCGCAGCTACCGCGACATCGATGTCCTACTCGTGGACGACATCCAGTTCATTGAGGGCAAAGAAGGTATCCAGGAGGAGTTCTTCCATACCTTCAACACGTTGCACAACGCCAACAAGCAGATCGTGATCACCTCCGACCGGGCACCCAAACAGCTAGCCACCCTGGAAGATCGGCTGCGCACCCGGTTCGAGTGGGGGCTGATCACCGATGTCCAGCCACCCGACCTGGAGACCCGGATCGCGATTCTGCGCAAGAAGGCGCAGATGGAGCGGCTGGACGTTCCCGGGGACGTGCTGGAGTTGATCGCCACCAGCATCGAACGCAACATCCGTGAACTGGAGGGGGCGCTGATCCGCGTCACCGCATTCGCCTCGCTGAACAAGACGCCGATCGACCGGGCGCTGGCCGAGATCGTGCTGCGTGACCTGATCGCCGATGCCAGCACGATGCAGATCAGTGCCGCGATCATCATGGCGGTGATCGCCGAGTACTTCGACACCAGCATCGAGGAGCTGCGCGGCCCCGGCAAGACCCGCCCCCTGGCCCAGTCTCGGCAGATCGCCATGTACCTGTGCCGGGAGCTCACCGACCTGTCGCTGCCCAAGATCGGTCAGGCCTTCGGCCGCGACCACACCACCGTGATGTACGCCGAACGCAAGATCCGCGGCGAGATGGCCGAGCGCCGCGAGGTCTTCGATCAGGTCAAAGAGCTGACCACCCGCATCCGGCAGCGCGCTAAGCGCTGAAATCCCCGGGCCGGCCCCCCACTTCCCGGCACTTCTTGCAAAAAACTTCCGACCCACTCGCACCACCCGTTACGGCCGCTGCCTGTGGATACCGCTGCGGACAACCTGTCCACCATCCGGTGACGAACCGGCCGGGGATACACAGCCGCTGTTCCATACACAACCGCCCCGCTGCCGCCCGGCGTGTTATTCACCACTGGTCCCCAACCCGATCGCCCCGTTCAGCAGCGACGATGCCGTGTTGTACCCAACATGCACAGGCCTTACTACTAATACTGAGTTCTCTTCATCGGTTTCCCTTCAAAAACAGCCGTTGGGGATTCGCACCCAGCCGGACTGTTCACAACCACGCATCGCCCACCCCGACCGGAACGTCGGGGCAACCATGGGTGTCCCCGATTAACTTTCCCGGAGGGCTTCTAGGCTCTACGGTTGGTGACCTACCGCCCTTGCGCTTTCGTCGAGGGCGTTGCACGGCCGCAGGTGGGATGTTCACCGGTCGCCGCGGGGTAGAGCTCGATAACGGGGTGACGAGAGGACGCTATGGACGCGGCGACCACAAACGCGGGTCTGACCGACTTGAGATTCCGCCTGGACCGGGATGACTTTGCGGATGCGGTGGCGTGGGTGGCGAAATCCCTGCCGGCGCGGCCCACCGTGCCGTTGCTGGCCGGAGTGCTGCTGACCGGGGCCGACAACGGCTTGACGGTTTCCGGGTTCGATTACGAGGTCTCCGCAGAGGTCCAACTGGCGGCCGAGATCGCTTCGCCGGGAAATGTTTTGGTATCCGGACGGCTGCTGTCGGATATCACCAGGGCGCTGCCGGCCAAGCCGGTCGAGGTGCAGGTCGAAGCGACCCGGGTGGCGTTGACGTGCGGCAATGCCCGGTTCTCCCTGCCGACCATGACCGTCGAGGATTACCCCACGCTGCCGACGTTGCCCGAGGAGACCGGGATGTTGCCCGCGGACCTGTTCGCCGAAGCGATCGGCCAGGTCGCGGTGGCGGCCGGGCGGGATGACACGCTGCCGATGTTGACCGGTATCCGAGTCGAGATATCGGGCAACACAGTGGTTTTGGCCGCCACAGACCGGTTCCGTCTGGCGGTCCGCGAACTGACCTGGTCGGCGGCGCCGGGTACCGAAGCGGCGGTGCTGGTCCCGGCCAAGACGCTCGCGGAAGCCGCCAAGGCCAGCGGTGACGGCACCGAGGTGCATCTGGCCCTGGGTGCGGGCCCGTCGGTGGGTAGCGAAGGTCTGCTGGGCATCAGCAGTGCAGGCAAGCGCAGCACCACCCGATTGCTGGACGCCGAATTCCCGAAATTTCGCCAGCTGCTGCCCAGTGAACACCTTGCGGTCGCCACCATCGGGGTGGCGGAGCTGACCGAGGCGATCAAACGTGTCGCCCTGGTCGCCGACCGCGGCGCGCAGGTCCGCATGGAGTTGTCCGAGGGAACGCTGCGGTTGTCCGCCGGCGCGGAGGATGTCGGGCGCGCCGAGGAGGACCTGCCGGTCGACTTCGCCGGCGAGCCGCTGACCATCGCCTTCAACCCGACCTATCTGACCGACGGGCTGAGCTCGCTGCACAGTGCGAAGGTCTCGATGGGATTCACCGATCCCAAGAAGCCGGCCGTGCTGCGACCGGCCGGTGACGACGAGCCGGCGCTGAGCGGCGCGGGTCCGTTCCCGGCGGTACCGTCGGACTACGTCTACCTGTTGATGCCGGTTCGCCTGCCGGGCTGACCGGCGCGGCCGCCACGACTGGAGGGGTGGTTTCGCGGTGTATGTCCGCCACCTGGGCCTGCGAGATTTTCGGTCCTGGGCGCACGTCGACCTCGAACTGGAGCCGGGCGCGACGGTACTGGTCGGTGCGAACGGCTATGGGAAAACTAATCTTGTTGAAGCGCTGTGGTATTCGGCGACCCTCGGGTCACATCGGGTGGCCACCGACGCCCCACTGATCAGATCCGGCGCCGAGCGTGCGGTGGTGTCGACCATCGTCGTCAACGAAGGCCGCGAGCTGGCTGTGGATCTGGAGATCGCCGCGGGGCGTGCCAACAAGGTCCGGCTCAACCGGGCCCCGGTGCGCCACGCCCGTGAGGTCGTCGGCGTGCTGCGAGCGGTGTTGTTCGCCCCGGAAGACCTGGCGCTGGTGCGGGGGGATCCCGGTGAGCGGCGGCGCTACCTCGACGAATTGGCCAGTGTACGCCGGCCGCGGGTCGCGGCGGTGCGTGCCGACTATGACAAGGTGCTGCGGCAGCGCACCGCGCTGCTCAAGAGCGCCTCGGGTGCGTTGTATCGCGGTGACCGGTCGGTGCTGGACACGCTCGACGTCTGGGATGCTCAGTTGGCAGCGCACGGCGCAGAGCTGATGGCCGCCCGGATCGAGTTGGTCGACCAGTTGGCTCCGGAAGTCGAAAAGGCCTATCAACTGCTTGCCCCGGGGACGAGGACCGCGGCGGTTGCCTATCGCCCCAAATTGGAGGTTCCCGCCGAGGCGGCGAGTGCAGGCCCGGCCGAGCTGCAAGAGCTTCTGCTGGCGGAACTGGCGCAGCGGCGCCGCGCGGAATTGGAACGCGGTGTGTGCCTGGTCGGTCCCCACCGCGACGAGCTGGAACTGCGACTGGGCGACCGGCCGGTGAAAGGCTTTGCCAGCCACGGGGAATCGTGGTCGATGGCACTGTCGCTGCGGTTGGCGGCCTATCAACTGCTGCGCAGCGAAGGGGCCGAGCCGGTCTTACTGCTCGACGACGTGTTCGCCGAGCTGGACGCGGCTCGCCGCCGCGCACTCGCCGAGGTGGCCGCCGCCGCGGAGCAGGTGCTGATCACCGCCGCCGTCGCTGATGACGTGCCGGCGGACTGGCAGGCCCGCCAGATCGGGATCGCGGTGGCCGAGGACGACACCGGCAGGGTGTCGAAACTGATCGTGGCTGAGTCATGAGTGATTCGGAGCTGCCCGAGGTGCAACCACCGGCGCATCTGGCCGGGCTCACCGGCATGGATCTGGTCCGGCGGACGTTGGCCGAAGCGCGCGAAGCGGCGCGCAGCCAGGGCAAGGATGTCGGACAGGGGCGCCGCGCACCGTTACGCCGGCGGGCACCGGGGGGCGCGGGTGGCCGCCGCCGGTGGTCGGGGCCGGGACCGGATGCCCGCGACCCGCAGACCTTGGGCGCTGCCACTCGCGACCTGGCGCAGTCCCGCGGCTGGTCGGCGCAGGTCGCCGAGGGCACGGTCCTGGGTCGATGGCGCTCGGTGGTCGGTGAAGACATCGCTTCTCACGCGACGCCGACCAGGCTGTCGCAGGGGGTGCTGAGCGTGTCGGCCGAATCGACGGCCTGGGCGACGCAGCTGCGGCTGGTGCAGAGTCAGCTGTTGGCCAAGATCGCCGCGGCCGTCGGTGAAGGGGTGGTGACAACGCTGAAGATCACCGGGCCCACCGCGCCGTCGTGGCGTAAGGGACCGCTGCACGTGTCGGGCCGCGGGCCGCGCGACACTTACGGATAGTCCGGCACGGGCCCGCCGACACCCGGACGAGCCGCGCCTCAGAGCCCCTACGAGCACAAAAATCGCTCTGGCCACCGGCCGGACACATGGTCGACCGCGATATCGGCGTCACGGCGCAACCAGATGGGTGGAAACGCCCTGAGAAAATACCCGCCGTGGCCGGGTCACGGTAGACTGTTCGGGTATCCCCCGCGCATCCGGTGATGTGGTGCGCCGAAAGCTTGCTCTAGACCTTGAGGAGAGCTCCCCGACCGTGGCTGCCCAAAACAAATATGGTGCCGATTCGATCAAGGTTCTCGAAGGCCTCGAAGCCGTCCGCAAACGACCCGGTATGTATATCGGCTCCACGGGCGAACGTGGCCTGCATCACCTGATCTGGGAGGTCGTCGACAACGCCGTCGATGAGGCGATGGCCGGCTACGCGAGCAAGGTCGCGGTGCGCATCCTCGAAGACGGCGGCGTCGAGGTCACCGATGACGGCCGCGGCATCCCGGTGGCCATGCACGCCACCGGAATTCCGACGGTCGACGTCGTGATGACCGTCCTGCACGCCGGCGGGAAGTTCGAAGAGGGCGCCTACAGCGTCTCCGGCGGCCTGCACGGCGTCGGCGTCTCGGTGGTCAACGCGCTGTCGACCCGGCTGGAAGCCGATATCTGCGTCGACGGTCACGAGTGGTTCCAGACCTATGACAAGTCGCTGCCCGGAACGCTGAAGAAGGGCGACAAGACCACAAAGTCCGGCACCACCATCCGGTTCTGGGCGGACCCGGACGTCTTCGAAACCACCAACTACGACTTCGAGACCGTAGCGCGGCGGCTGCAGGAGATGGCGTTCCTCAACAAGGGCCTGACCATCGAACTCACCGATGAGCGGGTGCGGACCGAAGAAGTCGTCGACGAGGTCGTCAGCGACACCGCCGAAGCGCCGAAGTCCGCCGAGGACAAGGCCGCCGAAGCCGAGGCGCCGCACAAGGTCAAGCACCGCGTCTTCCACTACCCCGGCGGCTTGCGTGACTTCGTCGCGCACATCAACCGCACCAAGACCGCGATCCACCCGACCGTCATCGACTTCGACGGCAAGGGAACCGGACACGAAGTCGAGATCGCCATGCAGTGGAACGGCGGCTACTCCGAATCGGTGCACACCTTCGCCAACACCATCAACACCGCCGAGGGTGGCACCCACGAAGAGGGGTTCCGCTCGGCGCTGACCAGCGTGGTCAACAAGTACGCCAAAGACAAGAAGCTGCTCAAGGACAAGGACCCCAACCTCACCGGGGAGGACATCCGCGAAGGCCTGGCGGCAGTCATCTCAGTCAAGGTGTCCCAGCCGCAGTTCGAGGGCCAGACCAAGACGAAACTGGGCAACACCGAGGTGAAGTCCTTCGTCCAGAAGGTCTGCAATGAGCAGCTCAGCCACTGGTTCGAGTCCAACCCGGCCGAAGCCAAGGTGGTCATCAACAAAGCAGTGTCCTCAGCGCAGGCGCGCGAGGCCGCGCGCAAAGCCCGGGCGTTGGTGCGCCGCAAGAGCGCCACGGATCTGGGCGGGTTGCCCGGCAAGCTGGCCGACTGCCGCTCGAATGACCCCACCAAGTCCGAACTGTATGTGGTGGAAGGGGATTCGGCGGGCGGCTCGGCCAAGAGCGGCCGCGACTCGATGTTCCAGGCGATTCTGCCGTTGCGCGGCAAGATCATCAACGTCGAAAAGGCCCGGATCGACCGGGTTCTGAAGAACAACGAAGTCCAGGCGATCATCACCGCGCTGGGTACCGGTATCCACGACGAGTTCGACATCTCCAAACTGCGCTACCACAAGATCGTGCTGATGGCCGACGCCGACGTCGACGGCCAGCACATCTCGACGCTGCTGCTGACGCTGCTGTTCCGTTTCATGCGGCCGCTCATCGAGAACGGCCACGTCTTCTTGGCGCAGCCGCCGCTGTACAAACTCAAGTGGCAGCGCGGCGCCGAGCCCGAATTCGCCTATTCCGACCGGGAACGCGACGGCCTGCTCGAGGCGGGCAAGGCCGCCGGCAAGAAGATCAACACCGACGACGGCATCCAGCGGTACAAGGGTCTGGGCGAGATGGACGCCAAGGAGTTGTGGGAGACCACGATGGACCCGACGGTGCGGGTGCTGCGCCAGGTCACCCTCGACGATGCCGCCGCGGCCGACGAACTCTTCTCGATCCTGATGGGCGAGGACGTCGAGGCTCGGCGCAGCTTCATCACCCGCAACGCCAAAGACGTTCGCTTCCTGGACGTTTAGGGATGTGTCGCGACGCCGGCGCCATCCGACCTGCCTGACCGCTGACTGAACGAGGAACAGATGACAGACACCACGCTGCCACCCGGAGACGACTCGGTGGAGCGGATCGAACCGGTCGACATCCAGCAGGAGATGCAGCGCAGCTACATCGACTACGCGATGAGCGTGATCGTGGGCCGTGCGCTGCCCGAGGTCCGCGACGGCCTCAAGCCGGTGCACCGCCGGGTGCTCTACGCGATGTTCGACTCCGGGTTCCGGCCGGATCGCAGCCACGCCAAATCGGCGCGCTCGGTCGCCGAGACGATGGGTAACTACCACCCGCACGGCGACTCGTCGATCTACGACACCCTGGTTCGGATGGCCCAACCGTGGTCGTTGCGCTACCCGCTGGTCGACGGCCAGGGCAACTTCGGTTCGCCGGGCAACGACCCGCCAGCCGCGATGAGGTACTGCCTTACCGGAGATGCCTTGGTGCGCCAGCCCTTCGGGAAGTCGGTACGGATCGGCGATGTCGTGGGGGGAGCACAGCCTAACTCTGACAACACGGTGGAATTGAAGGTTCTCGGCCGGCACGGCAACCCCGTTGTGGCCGACCGGCTGTTCCATTCGGGCGAGCACCAGACCTACACGGTCCGCACGGCCGAAGGCTACGAAGTCACCGGAACCGCGAACCATCCATTGCTGTGCCTGGTGGATGTCGCTGGTGTGCCCACGCTGCTGTGGAAGTTGGTCGAGGAGATCCGTCCCGGCGACCGGGTCGTGCTGCAACGGACTCCGCCGACCGAGATCGGACCGGCCGAGTGGGAACCGACGCTGGAGGCATTGTTGGCGGGCGCCTTCATCAGCGAAGGCTTCGTCTCCGAGACCCGCGCCGAGTTGAGACGGTCACGGCTGGCGGAACTCATCGGTCAGCGGTCCGCGCAGAAATCCGTTCCAGAATGGGTCTGGCAAGCCCCGACGGCCATCAAGCGGGTATTCCTGCAGGCACTGTTCGAAGGCGACGGATCGTGTTCAGCCTTGCCACGCAACATGATTCAAGTGTCCTACTCGACACGAAGCGAACAGTTGGGCAAGGACGTCCAGCAGCTGTTGCTGGAATTCGGGGTGGTGTCCAAGCGGTACCAGCACGCGACGGGCGAACATAAAGTCGTCATCACCAACCGCGGTCAAGCGGAGCTTTTCGCAAGCCAGATCGGCTTCGGCGGAGCCAAGCAGGAGAAGCTCGTCGGCATCTTGGCTTCGCTGCCCCCTTGTGCCGGCATGGACGATGACCACGTTCCCGGACTAGCGACGTTCATTCGCAGGCATTGCGGTAGCCGCTGGGTCGACAAGGACTGGCTGAACCGGCACAACATCGATCGGCTGTCTCGGTGGCGGCGCGATGGGGCCGAGATCCTCTCCCGTATCGCCGACCCGGACGTGCGGGCAATTGCCACCGAGCTCACCGACGGGCGTTTCTACTATGCGGAAGTCGCCTCGGTCACCGAGGCCGGCACGCAGGCGGTGTACAGCCTGCGGGTGGACACCGACGACCACGCCTTCATCACCAACGGGTTCGTCAGCCACAACACCGAAGCGCGGCTGACTCCGTTGGCCATGGAGATGCTGCGTGAAATCGACGAGGAGACAGTCGATTTCGTCCCGAACTATGACGGCCGGGTGCAGGAGCCGACGGTGCTGCCCAGCCGGTTCCCGAACCTGCTGGCCAACGGCTCCGGCGGTATCGCGGTCGGTATGGCGACCAACATCCCGCCGCACAATCTGCGCGAACTCGCCGAAGCGGTGTTCTGGTGCCTGGACAACCACGACGCCGACGAAGAGACCACCCTGGACGCGGTGATGGAGCGGGTCAAGGGCCCGGACTTCCCCACCTCGGGGCTGATCGTCGGATCGCAGGGCATCGGCGACGCCTACCGGACCGGGCGCGGGTCCATCCGGATGCGCGGGGTGGTCGAGATCGAGGAGGATGCCCGCGGGCGGGCCCTGCTGGTCATCACCGAGCTGCCCTACCAGGTGAACCACGACAACTTCATCACGTCGATCGCCGACCAGGTGCGCGACGGGAAGCTGGTCGGTATCGCTAACATCGAGGACCAGAGCAGCGACCGGGTGGGGCTGCGCATCGTTGTCGAGGTCAAGCGCGACGCCGTGGCCAAGGTGGTGCTGAACAACCTTTACAAGCACACCCAGCTGCAGACGAGCTTCGGTGCCAACATGCTTTCGATCGTCGACGGGGTGCCGCGCACCCTGCGGCTGGATCAGATGATCCGCCACTACGTCGCGCACCAACTCGACGTGATCGTGCGACGCACCACCTACCGGCTGCGCAAGGCCAACGAACGCGCGCACATCCTGCGCGGCCTGGTCAAGGCGCTCGACGCCCTCGATGAGGTCATCGCACTGATCCGGGCGTCGCAGACCGTCGATGTGGCACGCCAGGGCCTGATCAGCCTCCTCGATATCGATGAGATCCAGGCGCAAGCGATCCTGGACATGCAGCTGCGGCGGCTGGCCGCGCTGGAGCGCCAGAAGATCATCGACGACCTGGCCAAGATCGAGGCCGAGATCGCCGATCTGGAAGACATCCTCGCCAAACCGGAACGGCAGCGCGGGATCGTGCAGCAGGAACTCGCCGAGATCGTCGAGAAGTACGGCGACGACCGTCGTACCCGGATCATCGCCGCCGACGGCGACGTCGCCGATGAGGATCTGATCGCCCGCGAGGACGTCGTCGTCACGATCACCGAGACCGGTTACGCCAAACGCACCAAGACCGATCTGTACCGCAGCCAGAAGCGCGGCGGCAAGGGCGTGCAGGGCGCCGGGCTCAAGCAGGACGACATCGTGGCGCACTTCTTCGTCTGCTCGACCCACGACTGGATCCTGTTCTTCACCACCCAAGGGCGGGTGTACCGGGCCAAGGCCTACGACCTGCCGGAGGCGCTGCGCACCGCTCGCGGTCAGCACGTCGCCAACCTGTTGGCCTTCCAGCCCGAGGAGCGCATCGCCCAGGTCATCCAGATCAAGGGCTACGAGGACGCGCCGTATCTGGTGCTGGCCACCCGCAACGGCCTGGTCAAGAAGTCCAAGCTGACCGACTTCGACTCGAACCGCTCCGGCGGCATCGTCGCGATCAACCTGCGCGAGGGCGACGAACTCGTCGGTGCGATGTTGTGCTCCGCCGAGGATGATCTGCTGTTGGTCTCGGCCAACGGCCAGTCCATCCGGTTCTCGGCGACCGACGAAGCGCTGCGCCCGATGGGCCGCGCGACGTCGGGTGTGCAGGGCATGCGGTTCAACGCCGACGACTACCTGCTGTCGCTGAACGTGGTCCGCGAGGACACCTACCTGTTGGTGGCCACCGCCGGCGGCTATGCCAAGCGAACCGCGATCGAGGAGTACACCGCCCAGGGTCGCGGCGGCAAGGGCATCCTGACCATTCAGTACGATCCCAAGCGGGGCCGGCTGGTCGGGGCGTTGATCGTCGACGATGACAGTGAGCTCTACGCGATCACCTCCGGGGGCGGGGTGATCCGTACCGCGGCGCGGCAGGTTCGCAAGGCAGGGCGCCAGACCAAGGGCGTTCGGTTGATGAACCTGGGTGAGGGCGACACACTGATAGCGATCGCACGAAACGCCGACGAAGAAGCGGCCGACGACGACTCGGATAGCTGAACGACAAGAATCCGGACCGCCCGGGCGGCTCGGGGAGGTAAGGAGCGTCAGTGAGCGCACCGAATGAGCCGGGGCACCCGGGCAGTGGTCCGGGCAAAGCGGAATCCGCGGGCAGCGGGGCGGCCGACGTCGCGGGCCAGCGGCCGGTGGCCCGGCCCGGCCGGGTCGCCGATACCGGCGAGCCGCCACCGTGGCAGCGCGGGGGGCAGAGTCGGCCGCCGGCGGCTGCCAGGCCCGCTGAACCGGCCCGGCCGGCCGAGCCGGCCCGATCGGCCGAGCCGAACGCGGCGGGCCACTCCCCCGGTGTGGACGAGCGGCTGCGCCGTTTCGTCTCCGGCACCGCCGCCCCGGGTGCGCCGCAGCCGGCCAAACCGGCCAAACCGGCCAAGCAGACCGCCAAGCCGGTCCAGCCGCCGGCCAAGCCGGCCCCGGCCGCGCACGCCGCTACCGACGACACCTACGGCAGCGAGCTGCCGGATCTGTCCGAACCGGCTCAGCGTCGACCCCCGGCCCGGCGCACGCAGGTGTCGGCCGGACCGCGCGGTCCGGTTCGGGCCAGCATGCAGATCCGGCGGATCGACCCGTGGAGCGCGCTCAAGGTGTCGCTGCTGTTGTCCACGGCGCTGTTCTTCGTCTGGATGATCGCCGTCGCGGTGCTCTACGTCATGCTGGGGGCGATGGGCGTCTGGAACAAGCTGAACAGCAACGTAGGCGATCTGTTGACGAACAACAGTGCCGCAGAACTGGTTTCGGGTAGTTCGATCTTCGGCGGTGCCGCCTTGATCGGACTGGTCAACGTGGTCGTGCTGACCGCGATGGCCACCCTGGGTGTGGTGATCTACAACCTGAGCACCGACGTCGTCGGTGGCGTCGAGGTCACGTTGGCCGATCGGGACTGACCGGTATTTTGGCCGGGGGGCGTCGGGTGCGGTAATCTCGGCGCTCGGTCGTAGTCGACTACGGGCCTATAGCTCAGGCGGTTAGAGCGCTTCGCTGATAACGAAGAGGTCGGAGGTTCGAGTCCTCCTAGGCCCACGAGTCCCATCCGGGGCCTTAGCTCAGTTGGTAGAGCGCTGCCTTTGCAAGGCAGATGTCAGGAGTTCGAATCTCCTAGGCTCCACAAGCACAGCCGTTCGGTCCGCGAGGACGTCTTTGTCACCGAAAGCGCCCAAGAGGGTGAGCTGTTCATCCGGTCCCGCTACGTCCTCAACCCCGGCGCCCGCATTCCGTGAGGCGGGCTACGGTGCTGGAGTAAGCCCCCGGCCCGCGCCTGCACCGGGGGCACAGCAGGGGCGCATTCCGCGCCGAGAGGATCAAGGAGATACCCGTGACCAAAGTGACCATGGCGATCGGAGCGGCCCTGGTGGCCCTGGGCGTGATCGCGTACGTCGCCTCATCGGCGGTCAGCGTGACCGCCTTGATCCCGGCGTTCGTGGGTCTGCCGATCCTGATTGCCGGTGTCGTGGCACGCAATCCGGCGGCACATCGCCACGCCATTCACGCCGCGTTGGCGGTGGCACTGCTCGGGGCACTCGGATCGTTGATGCAGGTGGCCAAGATCGGCGATGTGATCGCCGGGACCGCACAGCGTCCCGCCGCGGTGATCGTCAGCACCATCATGTTCGCACTGCTGGCAATCTATGTGGGTCTGGGCGTGCGTTCCTTCGTCGCGGCGCGGCGGTCGCGTAGCTAGGACCGGGGACGGCGCAGCAACAACAGCGTTCTAGCGTCGTAACAGCTGACTCGTCAGACCGTCCGGGGGTGCGCGTCCACGCTCGGTGGCCGCGGCGAGGGTTCCTCCGGCCGGCTCGCACGGCTGATCGCAACCGCCACAGCACCGCCCACCAGCAGCGCCGTGCCGACCGCCCCGGCGATCACCCAGGACCGGCGGAGCCGGCGCCGCGACGACCGGCCCTCGAGCACATCGGGCAGCCCGGAGACCACCTCCTGGGCGGCCGCCAACTCCCGGGCGGCGGCATCGGCGGCGTCGGCCACGTGGTCGGCCAACCGGCTATCCCGGTAGCGCTGGCGCAGTTGCACCGCGCCACGCTGCACCGCGGCTCCGCCGAGGCCGACGGCGCCGCGTGCTACATCGACGGGCCCGCCCGCAGTGTGGGCCAGGCCCCGGGTCAGGCGCTCTCGGTGGGTCAGCTGGGTCTCCTTGGACAGGCGCATGATCCAACGCTACCCGTGACGCAGCCCACGCCGCCGGGAATGGCACACTGTGATGCCATGACCACCAGCCCTATCGCCACCGCAACCGCCACGATGCACACCAACCGCGGCGACATCAAGATCGCGCTGTTCGGCAACCACGCCCCCAAGACCGTCGCCAACTTCGTCGGCCTGGCGCAGGGGACCAAGGAGTACTCCACCACCAACGCCTCCGGCGGCTCGTCGGGCCCGTTCTACGACGGCGCCGTGTTCCACCGGGTGATCGGCGGCTTCATGATCCAGGGCGGCGACCCGACCGGCACCGGTCGCGGCGGACCCGGGTACAAGTTCGAGGACGAGTTCCACCCCGAGCTGGTGTTCGACAAGCCCTACCTGCTGGCGATGGCCAACGCCGGTCCCGGCACCAACGGCTCGCAGTTCTTCATCACCGTGGGCCAGACCCCGCACCTGAACCGCAAGCACACCATCTTCGGTGAGGTCGTCGATCCGGACTCGCGGGGCGTCGTCGACGCCATCGCCAACACGGCGACCGACCGGGGCGACCGGCCCACCGAGCCGGTGGTCATCGAGTCGGTCACGGTCTCCTAGAGCCCGGTTGTCCGGACGCTGTCAGGGGCGGGTGTAGCCGGCCGCCGACAGCACAGCGAACACGTGGCGGGGATCGGTGCCGAGATCCCAGCGGGACAGGATGAGCAGATCGTCATCATCCGTCTCGATCTCCAGCAGATGTTGCGTCCGCCCGATCCGCTGGAAGTCGGTGACGCGGACCCGGGTGAGGTCGCCGGGGGTCAGCAGCCGGGTGCGCCACCAGCCGCGCAGGACCAAGCCCTGACCGGTTAGTGCCAGCCGTGGCCGCGACCGCCAGGAGAAACCGGCAAACACCAGCATGCCGATTCCGGCGAGGCCTGCCAGCAGCCGCCCCGGCAGGTCTGTGGCGAGCGTCACAGCACTGATAGCTAACACCGCGCCGGCAAGCGCGCAACCAGCGATTCCGCGGGCGGGAGGCGCCCACTGGGTTTGCTGGCGGTGTCCGTCAGTCAATGCGACCTGCGGTTTTGAGGTTATCTACAGGGGTTGTCCACAATGGGGATGAATCACATCGTTGTGATTGAGCAACCGCTTGGTTACCCAGCTGGCATCGCCGACGACATGACATAACCGAAATCCCAGGCCGGACCCGCTCAGCGCCACCGCATGGTGAGCAACAGCCCGGTGATCATGAAAGCAAACGCGATCGCGTAATTCCACGGGCCCAGCTCTGCCATCCAGTTCAGCGCCGCCGGGGTATCCAACCCGGTGGCCGCCAACTGATAGACCATCAGCCACACCAGCCCGAAGAGCATCAGCCCCAGAAACAGCGCGACGAACCATACGCTCGACGGGCCGCCCTTGACCTTGACCGGGGTGCGGCTCACCGACGAGGGGGTGAAGCTGGTCTTCTTGCGAACCTTCGACTTGGGCATCGATACCTCGGGACAGTGCGGCGGTGAAGCTGCGAGTATGGGTCGCGTACGAGATTAACCCAGCCGAGCACCCAGCCGAGAATTGGAGAGCCGATGGACGGCGCGTCCCCGGGCCGCAGTTCCGCATGGCGGGTCGGCGTTCCGCTGGTGTGTCTGTCGGCCGGACTGCTGTTGGCCGCCACCCACGGGGTCTCGGGGGGCAAGGAGATCCGCCGCGGTGACGCGCCCCGCCTGGTCGACCTGGTCCGCGCCACCCAGTTCACCGTCGAAGAGCTCACCGACAAACGGGACACGCTGGCCGAGGCGGTGGGCTCGGTGCACGGCCGGGGCGCCGGTGCGGCGCTGTCGGCGATGCGCAACCGCACCGATCAACTGGCCGAGGCCGCCGGGTTGGCGGCCGTCCACGGGCCCGGCCTGGTCGTGACACTCACCGATGCCCAGCGCGACGCCAACGGTCGCTTCCCCCGAGACGCCTCCCCCGACGACCTCGTGGTCCACCAACAGGACATCTCCGCCGTGCTCAACGCGATGTGGAGCGCCGGCGCCGAAGCCATCCAGATGCAGGATCAGCGGATCACCGCGGAGTCGGCGCCGCGGTGCGTCGGCAACACGCTGCTGCTGGGCGGCCGGACCTACAGCCCGCCCTATGTGATGACCGCGATCGGCGACCCCGATGCGATGCAGGCCGCGCTGGCCGCCGCTCCCCTGGTCACGCTGTACAAGCAGTACGTGATCCGGTTCGGCCTGGGCTACAGCGAGCAGGTCAGCACGGATCTGCAGGTGGTCGAGACGCCGAGACCCGCCCGGATGCGCTACGCCGTCCCGGCCGGCCCGATCGACTACTGAGCCCCGCGGGCCGGCAACACGACGGTAGCCTGTCAGCGTGCGGATCCTGGTCGTCGACAACTACGACAGCTTTGTGTTCAACCTGGTGCAGTACCTGGGCCAATTGGGGGTGCAGGCTGCCGTCTGGCGCAACGACGACGCCCGGTTGGCCGACCCGGCCGCGCTGGACCAGGTGGTGGCCGACTTCGACGGCGTATTGCTGAGCCCCGGACCGGGCACCCCGGAGCGCGCCGGGGCGTCGATCCCGGTAGTCGGTGCGTGCGCCGCGGCCCGGATCCCGGTGCTGGGGGTCTGTCTGGGCCATCAGGCGATCGGTGTCGCGTTCGGCGCCACGGTGGGGCGTGCGCCGGAATTGCTGCACGGCAAGACCAGTACCGTCTTCCACTCCGACACCGGGGTGCTGAAGGGTCTGCCGGACCCGTTCACCGCCACCCGTTACCACTCGTTGACGATTCTCCCCGAGACGTTGCCCGCCGACCTGGAGGTCACCGCGCGCACCCGCGGCGGGGTGATCATGGGTGTGCGGCACACCGGGTTGCCCATCCACGGCGTGCAGTTCCATCCGGAGTCCATCCTCACCGAGGGCGGTCACCGGATGCTGGCCAACTGGCTGGAGGGCTGCGGCTATCCGTGCGACGAGGCGTTGGTTCAGCGGCTGGAGGACGAGGTCGCCGCCACGGTGCAGAGCGCGCGGGCCGTGTCGCCGGCAGTCAGCTACTGACCGAAGCGCAGCGTGATGTTGCCGTCGGTGTTGACACCCTGGCCGGCCGACGGGCTCTGGTAGAGCACCCGGTTGTGGCCGGAGCCGCCGGCGTCGACGTCGGCGCCCTTGATCAACATCCCGGTCCAGCCCAGCGCCCGTAGCTGCGGTTCGGCATCGGTCCAGAACATCCCGGCCAGATCCGGCATGACGAACTGGTTGCCGCGGGACACCTGCAGCTCGACCACGCCGTCGACCGGTGCGGTCTCACCGCTCGGCGGGCTGGTGCCGATCACCACGCCGGCCGGGCGCGGACTGTCCACCGCCACCTCGGTGATCTTGGTGAAGCCGTAGACAGTCAGGTTCTTCTGCGCGAGCTCCACCGTCTGGCCGGTGACGTCCGGGACGGGTTTGGTGGCCGGGCCGGAGCCCATCACGATCACGATCTCATTGGTGATCGCGGTGGTCTGGTTGGCCGGCGGGTTGGTGCCGACGACCTTGTCCTTGAGTTCCGGTGTGGAGGGCGAGTCGACCTGCTTGAACTTGCCGAAGCCGGCGGCGGTGAGTTTCTTGACCGCGTCGGCGTAGCTCAGCGAGGCCACGTCGGGCACCTGACGCTGCTCGGGGCCGTAGGACACGTTGACGGTGATCTTGTCGCCCTTGTTCGCCGGGGCGCCGGCGGGCGGCTCCGTGCTGATCACATGATCGGGCGGCACGTCGGAGTCGGCGCGCTGCTCGGTGCGGGTCTTGAAGCCCTTGTTCTGCAGTTCGGCGATCGCGTCGACCGACGCCCGGCCGCTGACGTCGGGCACCTGGATCTGGTGGGTGCGGCCGCCGAAACTGTTGATCGACACCGTGACGATGACCGTCAGCACCGCCAGCACGATCGCCGCGATCAGCCACCGGCCCACCGAACCCGGCCGCTCGTGGCCGAAGTCGAGTTCCTGGCGCGCCAGCGGATCGGTGGGAGCCCCGGAGCCGCCACCCGCCCGGGAGGCCAGCATGGCGGCGCGGTCGGCCTCGGTGAGCACCCGGGGAGCTTCGGGCTTCTCCCCGTTGTGCACCCGCACCAGGTCGGCGCGCATCTCGGCGGCCGTCTGGTAGCGGTTGTCCGGATTCTTCGCCAGCGCCTTGAGCACCACCGCATCCAGGTCGGCCGGCAACCCTGGCTGGTGCTGCGACGGCGGCACCGGGTCTTCGCGGACGTGCTGGTAGGCCACCGCCACCGGTGAATCACCGATGAAAGGTGCGTCGCCGGTGAGGATTTCGTAGAGCACGCAGCCCAGCGAGTACACGTCCGACCGGGCGTCGACGGGTTCGCCGCGGGCCTGCTCGGGCGACAGGTACTGGGCGGTGCCGATCACCGCCGCGGTCTGGGTGACGCTGTTGCCGGCGTCGGCGATCGCGCGGGCGATGCCGAAGTCCATCACCTTCACCGCGTTGTGCTTGTCGATCATGATGTTGGCCGGCTTGACGTCGCGGTGGATGATGCCGTGCTGGTGGCTGAAGTTCAGCGCCTGGCAGGCATCGGCGATCACCTCGATGGCGCGGATGGGCGGCATCGGGCCGTCGTTCTGCACGATGTCGCGCAGCGTCACGCCCTCGACGAGTTCCATCACGATGTAGGGCAGCGGGCCGGCCGGGGTGTCGGCTTCCCCGGTGTCGTAGACCGCGACGATCGCCGGGTGGTTCAGCGCGGCAGCATTCTGCGCCTCCCGGCGGAACCGCAGATAAAAGCTCGGGTCGCGGGCCAGGTCGGCACGCAGCACCTTGACGGCCACGTCGCGGTGCAGCCGGGTATCGACCGCGCGGTGCACTTCCGACATGCCGCCGAAGCCGAGGATCTCACCGAGTTCATAGCGGTCGGAGAGCCGCTGCGGGGTGGTCATCGTGCAACCTTCGACCAGGTCCAGCCCGAGGAGTGCGCGGGCGGAGCCGCCGGCGGCGACTCGACGCTGGACGACTCGACCGGTGGCCCGCCGGTGTCGGTGACGGTGGCCGGGGCCAGCGAGCCTCCCGGACTCTTGGCGTTGACCACGATCAGCACCGCGATGATGATCGCCAGCGTGCCCAGCACCCCGGCCGCCCACAGCAGTGCACGCTGCCCGGCGGTGAAGGTGCGCCGGGGCGCCGGCGGCCGGTGGTTACCGGTGCCGGTCCGGGCCCGCCGCGCCGCGGTGGCTCGCGCCGACACCGGTGGGGCGACCCGGGTCGCCGCCGTCGACGGGATCGCCGACGGCGCGGCGCGTCCGGGCGGCAGGGATTGGCTCGGCCGCGGCGGCCGCCGGCCGGACCGCACCGCGGCGACCGCATCGGCGAACGGGCCGCCGCTGCGGTAGCGCATACCGGGGTTCTTGGCCAGCGTGATCTCGACGAGCTCCCGCACGTTAGGCGGCAGTTCGGCCGGCAGCGGCGGCGGCGGCTCCTTGATGTGCTTCATCGCCACGGTCAGCGCGCCGTCGCCGGTGAAGGGGCGGCGCCCCGACAGCACCTCGTAGCCGACGACACCCAGCGAATACACGTCGCTGGCCGCGGTGGCGTCTTGCCCGAGTGCCTGTTCCGGCGCGATGTACTGGGCGGTGCCCATCACCATGCCGGTCTGGGTGACCGGGGCGGCGTCGACGGCCTTGGCGATCCCGAAGTCGGTGATCTTCACCTGGCCGGTGGGCGTGATCATGATGTTGCCGGGCTTGACGTCGCGGTGCACCAGCCCGGCGCTGTGCGCGACCTGCAGTGCCCGACCGGTCTGCTCGAGCATGTCCAGCGCGTGCCGCAGCGACAGCCGCCCGGTGCGCTTGAGCACCGAGTTCAGCGGCTCGCCGTTGACCAGCTCCATCACCAAAAACGCGGTGCGGCCTTCGCCGTCCAGGTCGGTCTCACCGTAGTCGTGCACGCTGGCGATGCCGGGATGGTTGAGCATGGCGGTGTTGCGCGCCTCGGCGCGGAACCGCTCGATGAACTCCGGGTCGGAGGAGAACTCGGGTTTGAGGACCTTGACCGCGACGCGCCGGCCCAGCCGGTTGTCCACGGCTTCCCACACCTGGCCCATGCCGCCGGTGGCGATGAGCCGCTGCAACCGGTAGCGCCCGGCCAACGCCGCCCCGACCGCCGGACTCATGATCGCCCCTGCAGTGCGGCTTCGATGACGGCACGCCCGATCGGCGCGGCGAGCGCCCCGCCGGTGGCCGACAGCGGAGCGTCACCGTCCGCTGTGCCCTCTACGACAACGGCGACGGCCACCTTGGGGGCACTGGCCGGGGCGAAAGCGATGTACCACGCGTGCGGCGGAGTGTTCCGCGGATCGGTGCCGTGCTCGGCGGTACCGGTCTTCGACGCGATCTGTACGCCCGGGATGGCCCCCTCCTGCTGGGTCACTTTCTCGGCGTCGATCATCAGTTCAGTTAGCTTAGCCGCGACCTGCGAAGACACCGCACGGCGCTGTTCGCGCGGTTGCGTTGTCGCGATACCGGCCAGATCCGGGCCCTCCAACCCCGCGACCAGGTAGGGCTGCATCGTCAACCCGCCGTTGGCGATGGTCGCGGCGATCACCGCGTTCTTCAGCGGCGTCACCGCGACGTCCTTCTGGCCGATGCTGGTCATCCCCAGGGCGGCGGCGTCGCGGATCGGGCCGATGGTGGACTCGGCCACCTGCAGCGGGATGGGTTCGGGCGTGATGTCGAGCCCGAACCCCTGGGCGGTGTTCCGCAGCGCGTCGGAGCCGGTGCGGATACCCAACTGGACAAACGCGGTGTTGCAGGACCGGGCGAACGCCACCCGCAACGGGACGGTCTGTTCAGTACCTTCGCAGGTGTTGCCGCCGAAGTTCTCCAGCTTGACGGTGCTGTCGGGCAGGGCGATGTGCGCGGCGTTGGTCAGCGGCTCGTTCTCGCTGATACCGGCCTGCAACGCGGCCGCGGTGGTGATCACCTTGAACGTCGACCCGGGCGGGTAGGTCTCACTGATGGCGCGGTTGGTCAGCGGCGAGTCGGGGTTGTCGCGCAGCCGCTGCCAGGCCTGGCCCTGCTGTACCGAATCATGCGAGGACAACAGGTTGGGGTCGTAGGACGGCGTGGACACCAGCGCCAGGATCTTGCCGGTGGACGGCTCCAGCGCCACCACGGCTCCTCGGCAGCCGCCGTCGCAGCCGCTGCGCATCGCCTCCCAGCCGGCCTGCTGCACCCGCGGGCGGATGGTGGTCTCCACGGTGCCGCCGCGCGGACTGCGGCCGGTGAAGAAGTCCGCCAACCGCAGCCCGAACAGCCGCGGGTCTGATCCGTTGAGCACGGTGTCCTCGGCGCGTTCGAGCCCGCTGCTGGAATAGCGCAGCGAATAGAATCCGGTGATCGGCGCGTACACCGCCGGGTCGGGGTAGATGCGCTGGTATTTGATCCGGCCGTCGGTGGCGACCGAGTAGGCCAGCAGTTGCCCGGAGGCGGTGATCTGGCCCCGCTGGCGGGAGTATTCGTCGAGCAGCACCCGCTGATTACGCGGGTCGGCGCGCAACCCGTCGGCGGCGAAGACCTGGGTCAGGGTGGCGTTGCCCAACAGCAGCACTATCAGCGCCATCAGGGTCATCGTGACGCGGCGCAGCGAGGTGTTCATACGCGCTCGATCACCGCCGTGCCGGTATCGCCGATCGGGGCGGTGCGCTGCGGCTGGGTGCTCAGCGGGCGACGCGCAGCGTGCGAGACTCGCAGCAGGATCGCCAGCAGCACGTAGTTGGCCAGCAACGACGACCCGCCGTAGGACAGCCACGGCGTGGTCAGCCCGGTCAGCGGAATCAGTTTGGTCACTCCCCCGACCACGATGAACAGCTGGATGCCCAGGGTCGCGGCCAAGCCGGCGGCCAGCAGCTTGCCGAAGCTGTCGCGGACCGCGATCGCGGTCCGCATGCCGCGCACGATCACGATCGTGTACAGGATCAGCACACCGGCGAGCCCGACCAGACCCAGTTCCTCTCCGAACGCGGCGATGATGAAGTCCGTCGACGCCGCGGGCACGTAACCGGGCTGACCGTTGCCCAGTCCGGTTCCGAAGATGCCGCCGGTGGCGAAGCTGAACAACGACTGCACCATCTGATAGCCGGCGCCCTCGGGGTCGGCGAAGGGGTCCAACCAGGTCTGTACCCGCACCCGGACATGGCTGAAAAGGAAGTACGCCGCGACACTGCCGACCGCGAACAGCAGCATCCCGATCACCATCCAGCTGAACCGCCGGGTGGCCAGGTACACCACCACCAGAAACGACGCGTACAACAGCAGCGAGGTGCCGAGGTCCTTCTCGAAGGCCATCACGGCCACCGAGATCACCCAGGCGGCCAGCAGCGGCGCCAGGTCGCGCGGCCGCGGCAGGTTCATGCCCAACACGTGCTTGCCGGCGCTGGTGAACAGCCGGCGCTTGGAGACCAGTACCGCGGCGAAGAAGATCAGCAGCAAGATCTTGGAGAACTCCGCGGGCTGAATCGAGAAGCCGGGCAAGCGGATCCAGATCTTGGCGCCCTGGCGCTCCGACAGCGAGGCCGGCAACAGGGCGGGGATCACCAGCAGCACCAGGCCGACCAGGCCGCAGATGTAGCCGCTGCCGGCGAGCTGGCGGTGGTCCTTGAGCAGCTCGAGCACCAGGGCGAAGACGATGACGCCGACCAGCGTCCACAGCATCTGGGAGCCGGCGCCCGGGCGGCCGTCAGCGGCGTCGGCGCCGACGCCGAGATCGATGCGGTGGATCATCACCAGTCCGAGCCCGTTGAGCAGGGCCACCACCGGCAGCAGCAGCGGATCGGCGTAACGTGCCGAGCGCCGAATGACCAGGTGCGCGAAACTGAACAGCACCAGAAACGCCGTCCCGTAGCCGACCAGATCCCAGCGCAGCCCCTGTTCGTGGCCGGCCTCGACGATCAGCATCGCTACCGCGACGATCATGGTCGCGAAGCACAGCAGCAGGAATTCGGCGTTGCGTCGATCCGGCAGCGCCGGGGTCAGCGTCACCGCCGGCTGCGGCTCTGTGCTCACCGCATCGTCGCTGGCGCGGGTCATGAGGCCGCCCGGCAGTCGGTCCCCGGTTCTGGCGGGGCCGGCGGCAGGTTGGTCAACGTGGGCAGGTGCGGCACCCCGGAGGTCGGCGTGCGTTGAGCGGGGCCGGGCCGCGGACCGGTCGGTGCCGGGCCGGGATCCGGTGCGCGCGAGGGCGCCGAACCACCGCCGCCGGTCTTCCCGGTGGTGCTCCGCGATGGACACGGCGGCAACAGCGAGTCACGGGCCAGGTTGCGCAGCTGGGTGATCGCGTCGTCGAGGGTCCCGGCCGGCAGGCCGTTGCTGACCTGCTGGCGCGCTGGTGGACGCAGATCCTGCAACGTCATCAGGCGGCAGGACAGCTTGTCACCGGATTGGCTGAAGCTGATTTGCACCAAGTCGCCGCGGCTGTCGAGGCAACCCAGCAGGTAGGGCTCCTGCAACGGCAGCCCGAGAATCGAACCCTGCACACCGCGCATGATCGCCACGGTGTTGCCGTAGGCGGTGACGTAATAGTTGGTGCGGACGATCGCCCGCCCGATCATCAGGGCAGCGGCCAGCAGGATCAGCAGCAACATCGCAATGACGAATTTGCGGCGCCGGGAGCGCGGCGGCCGCGACAGGGTTTCGATCCGCGGCAGCACCCGTTTGGCGACGGTCTTGCGCGGGGAGATCGCCGACGCCCGACCGGCGGCGGTGTTGAGGGCGGTCAGGTGATCGTCGTCGCTGTCGGAGACCGCCCCGGCCAAGATCGGTTGGGTCTGGCCGTAGTCGACGTCGACGACGTCGGCCACCACCACGGTCACGTTGTCGGGCCCACCGCCGCGCAGCGCCAGCTCGATCAGCCGCAGCGCGCTCTCATTGACGTCGGGGATCTCCAGCGCCTCGTGGATGGTCTCGGTGCTCACCGGATCGCTCAATCCGTCGGAGCACAGCAGGTAGCGGTCGCCGGCCTGGGCCTCGCGCATGATCAGCGTCGGCTCCACCTCGTGGCCGGTCAACGCCCGCATGATCAGGGAACGCTGCGGATGGCTGTGCGCCTCCTCCAAGGTGATGCGGCCCTCGTCGACCAAGGTCTGAACGAAGGTGTCGTCCTTGGTGATCTGGGTGAGTTCGCCGTCGCGCAGCAGATACCCGCGCGAGTCGCCGATGTGGGCCAGCCCCAGCCGGGGGGCCGCAAACAGGATCGCGGTCAAGGTGGTGCCCATGCCCTCGAGCTCGGGATGGTCCTCGACGTACGCCGCGATCGCCGAGTTGCCTTCCTGCACCGCAGATTCCAATTTCGCCAGCAGGTCGCCACCCGGCTCGTCGTCGTCGAGGTGGGCCAGCGCGGCGATAACGAGCTGGGAAGCGACCTCACCGGCCGCGTGCCCGCCCATGCCGTCGGCCAGCGCCAGCAGCCGGGCACCGGCGTACACCGAATCCTCGTTGTTGGAGCGCACCAGGCCGCGGTCACTGCGGGCGGCGTAGCGCAGCACCAGGCTCACCGGCGGAGCTCGATCGCGGTCTTGCCGATTCGTATCGGCGTCCCGACGGGAACCCGTACCGCTGTGGTGACCTTCACCCTGTCAAGGTAGGTGCCGTTGGTCGAGCCGAGGTCTTCGACATACCATTCCGACCCTCGTTGAGACAGGCGGGCGTGCCGGGTGGAGGCGTAGTCGTCGTTGATCACCAGGGTGGAGTCGTCGGCGCGGCCGACCAGAACCGGCTGGTCGCTCAGTGCGATCCGGGCCCCGGTGAGGGGCCCCTCCGTCACCACCAGGTGGCGTGCGCCGGCGCGATGCTGCCGCGACGGCAGCAGCACGCCCCGGATCGACAGGCCGCGGCGGACCATCACCGCACCGGTCGGCGCGTAGATGTCGGTCCGCAATATCCGCAGCACCGACCAGATGAACAGCCACAGCAACGTCAAAAAACCGGCTCGCGTCAGCTGCAGCACCAGTCCCTGCATCCGGCGTCCTCTCCGTCCTTGCGCCGTCCATGTCGTGCTCCCCATGGCGGAGCACTTCGGCAAAGTCACGATACTTGGACGTGAGTGACCGTAGGGCAAAGCGGCAGGGCTTTGCTGTTCCGGCCGGTTCGGCGTGGCCCTCGGTCGCCCCCTAGTGGACCCGAACGATGATCTCGGAGTGACCCAGCCGGACCACGTCGCCGTCGGCCAGCTGCCACTCCTGAACCGGAGCGTTGTTCACCGTGGTGCCGTTGGTGGAGTTCAGGTCCGACAGCAGTGCCACCCGGCCATCCCAGCGAATCTCCAGATGACGCCGCGACACCCCGGTGTCCGGAAGCCGGAACTGGGCGTCTTGGCCGCGGCCCACCACGTTGGTGCCCTCGTGCAGCTGGTAGGTCCGGCCGCTGCCGTCGTCGAGATGCAGCGTGACCGAGGCCGGAGCCGAGTAGGCGCGCTGGCCGTAGCCGCCGCCCGGAGCCTCGTAACCACCCGCGGGCTGCTGGCCGTAGTCGTAGCCGCCGCCCTGCGCGTCGCCGTAGCCGCCGGGAGCCTGCTGGCCGTAGTCCGGACCGTAGTCATAGCCGCTCGGGGCGCCCTGGGACTCGCCGTAGCGGTAGTCGGGCTGGCCGTACTCCTGGCGGCCGTAGGACGGCGAGCCCTGGTCGGGGTAGCCAGGGCCGCCCTGGTCGGGGTAGGCGGGCCGTTGCTCGGGCTGCGCCTCGGGGTATCCCCCGAGCTGGGAGTAATCGTCGTGGCGGGCTGGGGGGCGCTCGTAGTCGCCGTAACCGGGCTGTCCTCCGCCGCCCGGGTAGCCCGGCGCCGCTGGCTGCTGGTGCTGCGGGTAGCCCGGCTCGTAGCCGGCGGGGGCGCCGTAGCCGCTCGGCGGCCGCTGCTCGTAGGGCTGGGGCTCGTAGGACTGGGGGTAGCCGCCCTGGCCGCCGGCGTAACCGCCCTGCTCCGGGTAGCCGCCCTGCTCGGGGTAGCCACCGTGCTCGGGGTAGCCGCCCTGCTCGGGCCGACGGGGCGGGGCGTAGCCGCCGGGGCCGCCCTGGCCGCCCGGACCCTGGTCGGGGTAGCCGCCACCGCGCTGGTCCGGCTGGTATGGCTCCGGTTCCGGGGCATACTGGCCGCGGGGCTCTTGGCCGCCGCGGGGGTCATCGGCGGGCCGGCTGTAGCGCGGGTCGTAATAGTCATCGCCGGGACGGTCCTGCTGCCCATGGGCGCCGCGGTAGCTCGGGTTATCGGTCATCGGTGGCACTCCTGATTCTGCGAAAAACGCATGATCTGATTGTGGCGGGCGGGGTTCATTGACCGTGTGGCTGGGGCGGGCATCCGGATTGACAGCGCCCCGCGTGCGGACCTGACCGGTACGCAGACTCGGCGACTGCTCGAACCGGACAACCACATCACCATACGTTTGCCACCCCTGTTCGCCGATATATCCCGCTAAATGCCGGGCGAAGGCCTTCGACGTCCAATCCTGGTCGGCGCCCACATTCTCGTAGTCGTCCACACCGAGGGTAATGACGTATTCGTTGGGTGCCAAAAGCTGATTTCCGGCCAATGCCCGGACCCCCGCGGCGGCCTCGCGGCGCAACGCCGCCTCGATCTCCTCGGGGACGACCTCCCCGCCGAAGACCCTGGCCATCGCATCCTCCACGGCGGATTCGAGCTTGCGCTCGATGCGCTGAACCAGCCCGCGCTGGCTGTCCATCCGCTGCCTGCCTCACTCGCCGCCGTCAATTCGCCGTCAATTCAGCCGGGGACGCGTCGCCGCGGCGTGTCGCTGCGCTGCATCCGCTTGGACATGGTATCGACCCGGAGTGTCACCGCGGCACCCTTGTACGGCGGAGAATCGGATAAGACCAGGTCACGGTGGGGTCACGAGGGCCTGCGTTACGGTGGTCGGCGAGCGCCGAACCGTGTCGAAGGCACCCTTCGGCAACCGTGATAGGCTCCCTCGGTCGCTCGGGCGAGTGGCGGAATGGCAGACGCGCTGGCTTCAGGTGCCAGTGTCCTTCGGGACGTGGGGGTTCAAGTCCCCCTTCGCCCACAAATGTGATGAGTCGCGTCATAGGTGACACTTGAGTCGCGTCATCGGTTACAGATTGCCCCGGTTTGTGCCGGGGTTTTTCTGTTTGTTGGGCCAGTAGTTGTGGTCGGGGTCGATGTGGTGGCTGGCGATGACGTGGTGGCCGGTTTTGCGGGTGCCGGCGTGGGCGCGTCCGATGCCGGCTCGGTCGAGCGCAGCGCGAACGCCACCTCGGTCGGTCGCTTCTCTTGGAGGTGTACCGGGGTGATTGCCCACACGGCGTGATCCAGCGCGGCACGCAGATTGTGAATCAAATCCCCCAGGAGCAGCGCTGCCTCGGTGTAGTTGAGATCGGACTCCAGCACCCACTCAGTCCACGCCGTGCGCGACGTGAACTCGTCGCTGTTGTCGCGCCGGCGGTACTGCCGCTCCATCGCCCGCTGCTCGGCAAGGACGTCGCGCAGTCGGTCGCGGATCGCGAAGCTATGTGTGAGTTTGTGGAATGCCGACTGTCCCAGCAACTCGACGTCGATGCTTTCCTCGGTCATCGGAGTCCGCTACCACCCACTGCTCGGGAACTTGCCCGCCGTGGCGGCCGATGGCGACGCCCGGCTGACCGGCCAACCAGGCCTGCAGGTCTGCCTCGGCGGCCTGTTGATCGGCCTGAAGCTGCTGGCCATGCGGTGAACGCCGGAACTCCTCCATGTGATTCAGAAACTCCTGGAAGGTCTCTGCTGATCGCCACCGCCGGTCCCCGGGTGCGTTCTCCATGTCGTCGGGAATCAGCCCGTCACTTCTGCGGCGGGTCGAGCAGGGCGCGGGCGTCTTTGATCAGGAGCAGCAGGTGCAGCGGGTCGGTCGGTGAGGGCTCGAAATCGAAGTGCGCGTAGAACGCCCGCGCCTGCTCGTGCAGGGCGTGCACGAGCAGTGCCCGCACACCGATGATCTCCGCAGCGGCCACCGCGCGAGTAATCGCGTCGCGCAGCAGCTGCGCGCCCAGCCCCTTGCCCTGTTCCTTGCGGTCGATCGCCAGCCGCGACAACAGGATCACCGGCACCGGATCGGGCATGTTGCGCCGCACCCGCCCGGGTGTGCCGGCGCGCTCCACCGCCGCCGAGGCCAGCGCGTAGAACCCGACGACGCGGCCGTCCCGGCACGTCACAAAGCACCGGGAGGCACCTTCGACGTGGTTGGCCAGGGCGCGCCCCCGCAGGTACTCGTCCAGGGTGGGCTCGCCGCTGTCGAACTCGGCGACCGCATCGCCCTCGCTGATCGGCCGGGGCGCGCTGTAACCGCTCACTCGTCGAAGATCGAAGGCTCCGCGAACAACTTCTCCAGCCGCGGCTGCTGCGACACCGGGCGGTCCAGCACCGACACGAACTCCGACCAGGCCGACGCATCAAGCATGAACAGCCGCCGATCGGCGAGCACCTCGCGGGCATGCGCCAGCGTCGCAGTCACTGTGAAGTTGGTCAGATCGGTCCCCTCCACTTCGGCGGCACGACGAATCAGCGCGTCCTGCTCAGCAGTCAGGCGCACCGCGAACCGCTCCGTCTTCATAGCCATGTCAACCATTGTGTGCCTATCGGGCACACAATGCAACGGGGTATCTGTCATGCCTCTGAACAGCGGCGATGCACTTCATACCGGTAAAACACTCGCTGGCTCACGGGAAGAAGTACCGGGGCAGGTCGGGCCGCGGTGGGGACGGCCACGGTCGTCTCGTCGCTTTCAACCCCTGTGAGGGGGAGGCATGCCTTCTATTCCCCGAGGTTCTCCGACGGCATGAGTGCAGCGTACGCCGGGGCGGCCTCTCGGCTGTGCCGTCGCCGCGGTTTATCCACAGCCGCCGGTTACGACGCCGGCGTCACGCCATCACCGGAACCCTTGATCGACACCTTCGCGCGCGGCTCGGCCCGCACCGCCCGCTTCCCGCGCACGAACCCGGTCGCCGAGACCGACGCCGAGAACAGCGCCTCCTCACCCTTGACGAACGGGTGGAACCCGACGCCGGCGCCGCCGCGCTTCTTGACCGGGATATCGGCGACTTCGGTTACTTTCCAGCCCTTTTCGGATCTTGACAGGATGGCCTCGCCGTTTCCGCAGCCGAGCGGCAGCGCGGCGATGACTTCATCGCCCTCGCCGGCGAGCTTGATCCCGGCCACCCCGTTGCCGGCCGCGCCCTGCGGGTTCACCGTGGCCGGGTCGATGCGCAGCACCTTTCCGAGGCGGGTCACCAAGGCCAGGTGGTGACCGTCCGCCAGCACACCCGAGCACAGCAGCCCGGTGATGTCCGGTGCGACGGGGATGTCGCGGATCTTGTACGGCAGCCCGGCACCGGTGGTGAATTTGATCCGCCCGTCGGTCCACACCGCCCACCCCAGACCCGCGGTGAGCAGGTCGCCGTGGCTGTCGGAGAACACGCCGCGCTCATCGAGGCGCCAGGCGGCGTTGACCTTTCGCTCGCGCGGCCCGTCCTCGTCGACGCCGGACGTCACCGGCGTGGCCTCGGAGTCCAGCACGGTGCGACGGTCGAACTCGGGGCCTTTGAACAGTTTCGCGGTCTCGACCAGCTCCCGGTCGATCACCTTGCGGCGGGCGTCGGGGTTGGCCACCAGCTCGGTCAGTTCGGCGAACTCGGCGTCCAATTTTTCGGCTTCGGCCCGCAGCTCGATGACGTCGAGCTTGGTCAACCGGCGAAGCTGCAGCGCCAGGACGTAATCGGCCTGCTCGGCATCGATCTCGAACCGCTGCTGCAGTCCCTGCCGGGCCTCGTCGACGGTGTCGGAGCCGCGGATCACCGCGACCGCGGCGTCGATGTCGAGGTGGATGACCATCAGGCCGGCCACCAGGTGGCGGCGCGCGGCGACCTTCTCCAGCCGGTACTCGCTGCGGTGCAGCACCACTGAATCGCGCAGCGACAGGAACGCCCGGATCAACTCACGCACCGACCACCAGCGCGGCACCCGGTTCTCGTCGAGTGCGACCAGGCTGGCGGCGAATGTCGACTCCAGCGGCGTGAGGGCCAACAGTTGGTCGCGGATCTGTTCGGCGCTGTGTCCGCGTTTGGCGGTCACCACGATGCGAAGCCCGTTGCGCCGGTCGGTCAGATCTGACATATCCGAGACGCCCGACAGCTCGCCGGACTCGATCAACGACCGAATCCGTTCCTGTACAGTGTTACTCGCCACCCCGGGCGGCAGCTCCGTGACGATCACATCCTTGCCCTCGACGGAAACCGTGCCCCGTACCGTGAACGCGCCGCGGCCGGTGGTCAGGTATTCACGGAGCCCGGCCGTGCCGACCACCGTGGCGCCGCAACCCCAGTCCGGCCCGGGAATGAGTTTCACCAGTCTGTCGTCGGTCATATTCGGCGTGGCCAGCAGCGCCCGGCAGGCGGCCATGATCTCGCGCGGGTTGTGGGCGGGGACCTTGGTCGCCCAGCCTTCGGCGATGCCGACGGCGCCGTTGCAGAGCAGCACCGGCCACCGGGCCGGCAGCACCGTGGGTTCGGTCCACTCACCGTCGAACGTGGACATCATCGGCACCGCGTGATCGTCGAGTTCGGCGGTCAGCGCTGCCCCGGGCGCCGAGAGGCGCATCTCGGTGTAGCGGTCGGCGGCGGGGATATCCCCCTGAATGCGGGGGAAGGCGCCGTGGCCGTCAATGACTTTCACCCGCTGGAAGTCCGCCGCCAGCAGCGCCGCCGCCCCGTACATCGAGGCGCCACCGTGCGGGTGCAGGTTGCCGGTGACGGCCGAGCAGACCTTCGAGGACTTCTGCGGCTTGTTGCCGGGCAGCAGTTTCGAGTCGTGCATCTGATAGAGCAGCCGACGCTGGCCGGGCTTGAGCCCGTCGAACGCCGAAGGGATGGCGCGGTCGCTGACGCTGTACAGCGCGAACGTCAGCTGGTAGTGGTTCCAATAGTCATCGGCACTCTGGTCGAGCACCAGGTCGGGGTTCTGTTCGGGAATGTCCAGGGTGGCGGTCACGGCGATTCTCCTAGCGGTCCGCTACGTCAGGTCCAGCGCGGCGGTGTCGACCCGGGCGGCGACATCGGCCATCCAGGTGCGCCGGCCCTCGGGCGGTCCGCCGAACAGGGTGTGGTGCAGCGTGCTCTCACCATCATCGAGATGCACCCGAATGACGGTGCGCCGCTGCGGATCCAGCACGGTGTTCCAGAAGTCGTCGGCATCCATCTCACCGAGACCCTTGTTGCGCTGCACTTCGATCTTGCGTTTCGAGGAGGCTTTGAGCTGCGCGACCGCGGCGTCGCGTTCGGACTCGTCCTGGCAGTAGATCCGCTGCGTGCCGTCCTTGACGACGAACAGCGGCGGCAGGGTGACGTAGACCATCCCGGCCTCGACGAGCGGGCGGTAGAAGTCCAGGAACATCGAGATCAGGCTGGAGTTGATGTTCCCCCCGTCGGGGTCGGCGTCGGAGGCGAACAGGATCCGGTCGTAGCGGCACAGTTCCGGGTCACAGTTGTCGCGCACCCCGCAGCCCAGAATGCGTTCGATCGAATCGAACTCGTCCTTGGCCCGCGCCTTGCTCAATGCGAAGCCGTAGACGTTGGGCGGCTTGCCCTTGAGTGGGAAGGCCGCCTGAAACGTGGCGTCGCGCGCTGCTTTGATAGTGCCGAGCGCCGAATCGCCTTCACACAGGAACAGCTCGGCACCCGATCCGCGGCCGGTTTCCTTGCTGGGCAGCAGTTTCGGTGGCAGCGACAGGTTGGTTCCCAGGCCTTTGGCCTTGGACGCCGCGCGGGATCGGGCCTTGGCGCCTTCGGCGCTGCGCCGGGCCCGGGCCGACTCCAGCGCCAGCTTCGTCCACAGCGTCACGGTGTCGGCGTTGGCGGGGTTGGCCGCCCAGATGGTGACGCTGCGCGCCACATCCGGGGCCATCGCCAGGTTCAGCGACCGCGATGAGACCGCGGTCTTGGCCTGGGAGTCCCAGGCCACATCGGGTGCACGAGTGTCGACGGCCAGCGCCGTGACGGCGGCGAAATCCTGTGGCTCCGGGCCCTCTTCGCCCTTGGCCAGGCCCAGGTCGCGGATCCGGGAGGCGCGGTCGGCCAGGGCTTCGGTCAGCCCTTTGACCGCGGCGGTCAGGTGCGATCCGCCGCCGGGGGTGCGTACGGTATTGCAGAACGCGGCTACCGTCGCCGGCTCGGCCGGGCCTGCGGTCAACGACCAGCGGAACGGGGTCGGCCCCCGGCCGGTGGTGTACTCGCCGCGGCCCTCAACGACGGCGCGGACCTCGGGGCTGGGTGTGCCCGCGGCGGTGCACATCAGGTCCAACAGGGTGTCGGTGCCCCAGGGGCCGCTGAACGGCGCGGTCAATGCCGGGGGAATCTCCTCGCCGGGCCAGCCTTCATCGACCACGACCAGGTGCACGCCGGGCGACATCCGAGACGAGGCGTGGGCCCGCAACAGCACCTCGCCGATATCCACGGTGGAATCGGGCACCACGGCCGGGTCGAACAGGATCCGAACGGTGGTGCCGTGTGCGTTGGGCTTGCGGTTGGCAGTGCCGCGCAGTTTCTGGGTGCCGGCGCGGGTGAACGGGGCGTCCGGGTCGAAATCGCTGCCCTCGAACACCCCGGGATAGCCGCGGCCGAAGCTCTGCAGGTAGGTCTTGCCGGCTCGGCGCACCGTGACATCGGTACGCGCGGAGATGAAGACGGCTGCCGCGGCGCCGATTCCGTTCAGGCCGGCGCCGGTGCTGGCAGCGTCGGCGTGGACCGAGAATTTGCCGCCTGCCCGCGCGGTGCCCAGGGTTTTGACGATGCCGTTCTTGCCGTTCACCGGGTCGGAGTCGACGGGCAGGCCCCGGCCGTCGTCGGCGACGCTGACCGATCCGTCGGCGTGCAAGGTGATCGTCACGCAGGACCCGCCGTGGCTGGGATCAGCCACCTCTTCGATCGCGTTGTCCACCAGCTCCCGCATAGCGGTGTTGAGCACGTCCAGGCCGAGGTTGACCGCCGGTCGCAGGCGGGTGTGCTGGACATCGTCGAGCTCGGTGATGTCGGCCGCGGTGTAGCTCACTGCTCGTGTTCTCCATCAACGCCGGGTGAGGTGCCGCAGGAATGGTAGACGGCGCAGCTGACATCCCAGTGGATTGTTGTCGGCGATTGCGGCAGCGTCTGCCCGCTGGTGGCCCCCGGTCAGGTCGGGCTCGGTGCAACCCGCAGCGCCGGCAGCACGTAGCGGCGCAGATGCCGCCGCAGCGAGGCGGGGTCATCGGGGTCGATGTGGCTGCCCGGCACGCTGCCCAGGCTGATCATCACCCGGGCGATCCATTCGCTGGCCTCGCCGATGTCGGTGTCGGGATGGATGTCCCCGGCCGCGACGGCGGCTTCGACGAAGGGTTGCCAGAACCCCGCGAGGTCCGGGACCAGGCCGCGCACGCCGGCCCCGGCGCAGGCGGTGAACTCGTCGGGTTCGGAGGTACGCAGCCGCATCAACAGCGTGCCCGGGTCGTCGTAGGCCCGTCGGCCGATCTGCACCCCGGCCACCAGCTGGTCTTCGAAGCCGGACAGCGTCGACAGCTCGGCGCGGGTCTGCGCCCAGCTGGTCTCGACCAGCCGGATGATCGCCGTGCCCACCAGCGTCGGCTTGTCCGGAAAATTCCGGTACAGCCAGGCCCGCGACACGCCGGCTCGCTCGGCGACGTCGATCATCGTGGTGGCCCGGATCCCCTTGTCGGCCAGCAGCTGCTCGGTCGCGTCCAGCAGCCGGTCGGTTGTCGACGACGCGACTGCCGGCTTTGCGTTCACGGCCCACCTCCTGGCAGGCAAGCCTAGCAAGACGGTAGACAGATTCAAGGATCTGTGTACTATTGCGACTCATTGCGTAGACACTTCCGCTCAGCCTGTCTATTCCCCCGACGCCGGAGGTCCAGCCATGTCCGCACCCCGCACCGCGATCATCGGGGCCGGCATCAGCGGGCTGACGGCCGGGAAAATGCTGTCCGACTACGCGGTCGACTACACCTGCTTCGAATCCTCCGACCGGATCGGCGGCAACTGGGCCTTCGGCAACCCCAACGGGCACTCCAGTGCCTATCGGTCGCTGCACATCGACACCTCGAAACATCAGCTGTCCTTCAAGGACTTTCCGATGCCGGCCCACTACCCCGACTTCTTGCACCACACGTTGGTCAAGGAGTACCTGGAGGGCTACGCGGCCGCCTTCGAACTCAAACGCAACATCGAGTTCGAGACGAAGGTCGTCCACGCGCAGCGGCTGCCCGGTGGCGGCTGGGAGCTGCAGCTGGCCGGGGGTGCGCGCCGCCGCTTCGACCTGCTGGTGGTCGCCAACGGCCACCACTGGGATCCGCGCTACCCGGACTTCCCGGGGGAATTCAGCGGCGAGACGCTGCACGCGCACCACTACATCGACCCGAAGACGCCGCTGGAGTTCAGCGGCAAGCGCATCCTGGTCGTCGGCCTGGGCAACAGTGCGGCCGACATCGCCGTCGAGCTGTCGTCGAAGGCCCTGGACAACGAACTGACGCTGTCGACGCGCTCCGGCGCCTGGATCGTGCCGAAGTACCTGGCCGGCAAGCCCGCCGACAAGTACTACCGAACCAGTCCGTATCTGCCGTTCTCCTGGCAGCGCAGGTTCCTGCAGTGGACCCAGCCGCTGATCGCCGGGCAGCCCGAGGATGTCGGCCTGCCGACGCCCAACCACAAGTTCTTCGAGGCCCACCCCACCCAGTCGGTGGAGCTGCCGCTGCGGCTCGGGTCCGGTGACGTCATCCCCAAGCCCAACATCAGCCGATTCGACGGCGCCACCGTGCATTTCACCGATGGCACCAGCAGTGACTTCGACGTCATCATCTACGCCACCGGCTACAACATCACCTTCCCGTTCTTCGACCCGGAGTTCATCAGCGCACCGGACAACCGGATCGACCTGTACAAGCGGATGTTCTATCCCGGCGTCGATGACCTGGTGTTCGCCGGCTTCGCCCAGCCCACCCCCACGCTGTTCCCGTTCGTCGAGGCACAAGCCCGGTTGATCGGTGCCTATGCGGTCGGGCGCTACCGGCCGCCGCCGCTCGCCGAGATGCGCCGGGTGATCGACGCCGACATGCGCAAGTTCACCGGCCACATGCTCGACACCCCGCGGCACACCCAGCAGCTCGACTACTTCCTTTACGAGCACGACTTGCGCACCGCCGAGATCCCGCGCGGTGCACGGCGGGCCGCCGTCCTCGGTGCCCCCCGCTGGGCCGGGGTCGAGGCGGGCGAGGAAGGGGTATCGGCATGAACCGGATCCGGTTCGACAGCGACGGCACCAGTTGCGTCGGGCAGTTCTTCCCCGCCGCCGGCGACGACGACGACAGCGCGCCGGTGGTGGTGCTCGGGCACGGTTTCGGCGGCACCGTCGACTCGGGTTTGGTTCCCTTCGCCGAGCGGTTGAGTTCGGCCGGCTTCGCCGCGTTGGCCTTCGATTACCGTTACTTCGGGGAGTCCGACGGCCGGCCACGGCAACGGATTTCGGTCAAGGAGCAAGTAGCCGACTTCCGCGCCGCGTGTGCGGCCGCGGCACGTCAACCCGGTGTCGATCCGCGGCGGGTCGTGGTGTGGGGTGTTTCGCTGGCCGGTGGCCATGTGTTCGAGGTGGCGGCAACCGCCCCCGGCGTCGCGGCCGCCGTGGCACTGACGCCGCTGGTCAGCGGACCGGCCGCCGCGGCCGCGGCGCTACCCCACCACCGCCCGGCAAACCTGCTGCGCTCGACGGTGACCGGCTGGCGCAGCGCGCTGGCCCAGCGGGCCGGCCGTCCACCGGCGACGATCCCGCTGGTGGGCAGGCCCGGTGAACTGGCAACGCTGACCGCCGACGGCTACTACGAGGCCTACCTCGCGATGGCCGGCCCCACCTGGCGCAACGAGGTCGACGCGCAGGTCGGCGTCCAACTCGGCGGCTACCGACCGGCCGCCAAGCACGCCGCGGCGATCCGCTGCCCGATGCTGGTGCAGATCGCCGATTTCGACCGGGGCGCTCCCCCGCAGGCCGCGGCCAAGGCGGCGTTCGCCGCGCGCGCCGAAGTACGCCACTACCCCTGCGACCACTTCGACGTCTTCTCCGGCGGCGAGTGGTTCGATCATGTTGTCGAGCACCAGATCGCATTCTTGAGCCGGCACCTGACCGCACCGGCCGCTACCGTCACGGGTTAGGAGGGCACCATGGCCGAGACGATGCAGCAACTGCTTGCCGACCGCGCGGCCGCCGACGGGCCGGCGGTGTTCTACAACGACGCCCGCGGCGGCCAGATCCGCTGGAGCTGGCGCGAGTACCTCGACCGGGCGGCCCGCCATGCCGCCGCACTGCTCGCCCGCGCCGACACCGGCCGCCCGGTGCACGTGGGCGCCCTGTTGGGCAACACCCCGGCGATGCTCACTGCGATCGCCGGCGCCGGGCTCGGCGGCTACGTGCTGTGCGGCGTCAACGACACCCGGCGCGGATCGGCGCTGGCCGGCGACCTGCGCACCGCCGACGTGCAGATCCTGCTCGTCGACGCCGCGCACCGCGGGTTGTTGAACGGGGTGGACCTGACCGGCATCACCGTCATCGACGTCGACGCCCCGGCCTGGGAGCAGCAGTGCGCCGGCGCCGGTGAGCTGCAACCGCACCGGCAGGCGCAGCCGCTGGACCCGTTCATGCTGATCTTCACCTCGGGCACCAGCGGCGACCCGAAAGCGGTGCTGGTCAGCCACTTCATGGTGCTGGTCGCCGGGCAGAGCCTGACCGAACGGTTCGAACTGGGCGCCGACGACGTCGTCTACCTGTCGATGCCGCTGTTCCACTCGAATGCGATCGCCGCCGGCTTCGGGCCCGCGGTGGCCGCCGGTGCGGCGATGGCCCCGGCGAAGTTCTCCGCCTCGGGGTTCCTGGCCGACATCCGCGGCTACGGCGCCACCTACATGAACTACGTCGGCAAGCCGTTCGCCTACCTGCTCGCACATCCCGAACAACCCGATGACGCCGACAACCCGCTGCGCGTCGCGTTCGGCAACGAGGCCTCCGAACGCGACATCGCCGAATTCGCCCGCCGGTTCGGCGTCCACGTGGTCGACGCGTTCGGGTCCACCGAGAACGCCGTCACCATCACCCGCGACGAAGGTACCCCGCCCGGCTCGGTGGGGCGCGGCTTTCCCGGTGTGGCCATCTACAAGAGCGACCCGGTCGCCGAATGCCCGACCGCGGTGTTCGACGAGCACGGTGCGCTGACCAACGCCGAGGAGGCGATCGGAGAGCTGGTCAACACCGCCGGTTCGGGGTTCTTCACCGGCTACTACAACAACGCCGAAGCCACCTCCGAGCGGATGCGCGACGGCATCTACTGGTCGGGCGACCTGGCCTACAAGGATGCCGACGGCTGGATCTACCTGGCGGGGCGAACGGCCGACTGGATGCGCGTCGATGGCGAAAACCTGGCCGCCGCCCCGATCGAGCGCGTCCTGATGCGCCACCCCAAGATCAACCAGGCCGCGGTGTACGCGGTGCCCGACGACAACGTCGGCGATCAGGTGATGGCCGCCCTGGTGCTACGCGACGACACCGATCTGACCCGGGGCGAATTCACCGAATTCCTTGCCGCCCAAGAGGACCTGTCGCCCAAGGCGTGGCCACGCTACGTCCGGATCATGGCGGAACTGCCCGCGACGGCCACCAACAAGATCCTCAAACGCGTGCTGGTGGCCGAGGGTAGCGATGTCGGCGCGGACCCGCTATGGGTGCGGCCGGAGCGTGAATACAACTACGGCACAACAGCAGGAGCTCACCGATGACACAAGCTGTGGCGCTGATCGTCGGCGGCGCCTCCGGCATCGGGCTGGCCACCGCGCATGCGCTGGCCGGCCGCGGCGACCACGTGGTGATCGCCGACATCAACACCGAGGCGGCGCAGCAGCGGGCCGCCGAGCTCGGCGAGACAGCCAGTGCGGTGACCGCCGACGTGACCGACGAGGACAGCGTCGCCGCGGCATTCGCGACCGCGGCGCGGCGCGGACCGGTGCGCAGCGTGGTCAGCTGCGCCGGGCTGTCGGTGATCGGCGCGATCCCCGACATCGACCTGGCCGGCTGGCAGACCACCATCGATGTCTGCCTGACCGGCACCATGCTGGTGATCAAGCACGCGGCCCGCACCATGGCGGACGACGGCAGCATCGTGGCGGTCTCGTCGCTGAACGGACGCCAGCCCGGGACCGCGATGGCCGCCTACTGCAGCGCCAAAGCCGGTGTGCTGATGCTGATCCAGGTGGCTGCCCTGGAGCTGGCCGCCCGCGGTATCCGGGTCAACGCCGTCTCCCCCGGCCTGGTCGACACTCCCCTGGTCGCCGGGCTGACCATGGTGCCCGGCCTGACCGACGAGTACCTCGAGAACACCCCGCTGGGCCGGGCCGGCACCCCGAGCGACATCGCCGACGCCGTGGAGTTCTTGACCTCGCAGCGCGCCTCGTGGATCACCGGGTCGGACTTCGACATCAACGGCGGCGCCCACATGAAGCGCTACCCCGACGTGCTCGGCAAGATCCAAGCCCTACAAGAAGGATGACGAGATGCGCAGTGTCGTAATCGATGCGCCCGGATCGGTCCGCGTCGACACCCGCCCCGACCCCGGCCTGCCCGGCCCCGACGGTGCCGTGGTCGCGGTGAGCGCGACCGCGATCTGCGGCTCGGACCTGCACTTCTACGAGGGCGATTACCCCATCGTCGATCCGGTGCCGCTCGGACACGAGGCGATCGGCACCGTCGTCGAGGCCGGCCCCGAGGTGACCTCGGTCAAGGCCGGCGACCGGGTGATGGTGTCCTCGGTCGCCGGGTGCGGGCGTTGTGCCGGCTGCGCCACCCGAGACCCGATCCGATGCCACGCCGGCCCGCTGATCTTCGGATCGGGCGCACTGGGCGGGGCACAGTCGGAGCTGCTCGCCGTGCCCGGCGCGGACTTTCAGCTCGCCCCCATCCCCGACGGGCTCTGTGACGAGGAAGCCCTGCTGCTCACCGACAACCTCGCCACCGGCTGGGCGGCGGCGTTGCGTGCCGACATCCCGGTGGGTGGCACCGTGGCCGTGATCGGACTGGGAGCGGTCGGCCTGTGTGCGGCACAAAGTGCGTTGTTCCTCGGCGCGGCAACGGTTCTCGGTATCGACCCGGTGCCCCAGCGTCGGGACCGTGCGGCGGCGATGGGGGCCACACCCGCACCGCCGTCAGCGACGGTCGCGGCGATGGAACACACCGGCGGGCGCGGCGTCGACGCGGTGATCGACGCCGTCGGCTCGGACACCACGATGGCCGACGCCCTGACCGCGGTGCGTGCCGGCGGCACGGTGTCGGTGGTCGGCGTGCATGACCTGCAGCCCTTCCCCTTCCCCGCGCTGGCTGCCCTGGTGCGCAGCATCACGCTGCGTATGACGACCGCGCCGGTGCAGCAGACCTGGCCGCAACTGGTGCCGCTGCTGCAATCCGGGCGGCTGTCGGTGGCCGGCATCTTCACCACCGAGATGCCGCTGGACGCCGCGGCCGACGCCTACCGTGCGGTAGCCGCCCGATCCGGGGACGTGGTGAAGGTGCTGCTCACGCCGTAGCGGACGGCGTTCACACGATTGTTTACAACGTGCCACACTGTAACCATGTCGGTGAATGTCTCCGTCCGCCTTGATGACCGTCTGGCTGAGCGGCTGCGATTGCGCGCCCGCGCAGCTGGGGAAAGCCTGTCGGAGCGCCTTCGGCGCTACGCCGACGAAGGCGCCCGGCGCGACGAGCATCCGTTGATCACATTTCGCGATGGCCCGAACGGCCGGCGGGCCGGCGTCATCGGCGGGCCCGACGTCTGGGAGATCGCTATGTGGATCGACGACCTCGGGCCGGTCGACGATCCGACGGCCGAACTAGCGGCAGACGGGACCGCCACCCGACCCCAGATCGACGCAGCGTTGGCGTACCGAAGTGCGTATCCCGACGAGGTTCAGGCCCGCATCGATCTGCATCGCAGTGAGACCGCCGCCGCCGACAACCGGTGAAGGTACTTCTGGATGAGATGTATCCGGCCGCCTTGGCGGAGCGTCTGGAAGCAGCCGGTCTCACGGTGAGCACGGTGGCCGGCCTCGGTCTCGCCGGCCACGATGACCCGACCGTGTTTGCAGCGGCTGTGGCCGGCGGCTAGACGGTTCTCACCGAGAACGTCGGTGATTTCACGCGGATCGCCGCGGAGTACCTTGCCGGAGGTCGGCACCACGGCGGGTTATTGATCGCCTTGGCCACGCGGTTCTCTCGGCGTCCGTCGGGGATCGCGCCGCTCGCCGCGGCTGTCGCCGCGGTGCAAGCCGAAGATCTCGCCGACCGGACCGTGTTCTTGGAGCAGCGCTAGCCACCGCCCGCCCGGCGGGGCCGTAACCGCACCGGCGGCAGCGGCGGTGCGGGCAGTCGGTCCAGTCGGCCCCGGTAGCCGCTGACCGCGCCGAACCGATCGTCGCCGTCCTGCCACAGCCGCCGGTATTCGGCGATCTCGTCGTGGCTGCGGCCGATGAAGTTCCACCACATCACGAGCTCCCCGTCGAACGGCGTCCCGCCCAGTACCAGCACCCGGGCGGGGGAGTCGCCGGTGTTGGTCAGTGTCAGCACCGTGCGGCCCGGGCCCTGATAGCCGACCTCCCCAATGTGCACCTCGGCCTCGCCGAGCGCCACCGCGCCCCGATCGCACAGCACGCCGTGCTCGAACGCCGGATCGATTTCCAGCGCGAGTTCGCTTCGCGGGTGCATGTCGATCTGGGCGCCCAGCAGCGGAGTGAAGTACGGCACGGGGGAGTGGTGACCGGCCAGTTCACCGAGGAACACCAGCGCGGTGGCACCGGTCAGCGGCACCGGTTCGGGTGCGTAGTGGTGGAAGGCTCGGCCGGTGTGGCGGGCGGAATCCGGCAGCGCCACCCACAGCTGCACACCGTGCAGCACCGGTGCGGCGTCGGCGTCCACCGAGACCTCCGAATGGCAGATGCCTGTGCCGGCGGTCATCAGGTTCAACTCGCCGGGGCGCAGCTGCGCGTGCACTCCGCCGCTGTCGCGGTGCTCGACGCGGCCGTCAAACAGCCAGGTCGCGGTCTGCAGTCCGGTGTGTGGGTGTGGCGGGACGTCCATGCCCCCGGCGCGGGCGATGTCATGCGGCCCGTAATGGTCGACGAAGCACCAGGCGCCGATCAGCGAGCGCTCCCGCTGCGGCAGCGTGCGGCGAACCCGCATGGCGCGCGGCCCGCCCAGCGGCACCTCCCGCGGGTGTAGCACCTCGATGCCGTCGGCCGGTGCTGCGGCACAGGCGAATTCAGCCGATGTGGTCTCCAGGTTGCTCAACCGCCCACCTCCGTGCCGTGCACCGAGCCGCGCCGGTGACACTACCGGTCACGCTGCCGACGGGGAACCGAACCGGTCAGCGGCCAGGTGAAAAACCGCCACGGCCACCGGCAGCTGCTGCCGTTCGTGGTTGGTCAGCAACACCTGGTTATCGGGTAGCTCGCGGGAATTGATGTTGCCGGCGGCGATCTCGCGCAGCACCGCGTGGGCTTGCGCGAGCTCGGCGCGTTTGCGGTACTGACCGCCGGGAAGCTTGACCCCGGCCCACACGCCGTACTCCTCGCCGCGCTCCACCGCCAGCGCGGCGCAGCGACGCTGCTGCGCCAGGGGGCAGCGGCGCAGGCATAGCAGCCGCGCCTCGGTGGCGGACTGTTCGTAGGCCCGAGCCTTGGCGGCGCCGTCGGCTCCGTCAGCGTCGGGGTAACCGAACCACAGTTCGGGGTTGGTGGCGCAGGGCGGTGGCATCGGGGACCTCCTCTTGAAAACGAATCAGATAACGTAGATGGAAACGTATATGAACGAATAACGCGGACGCAAGAGAAGTGGATAAAAACATATATGTAAGTCGTGAGGGGCGAGGCTGTGTACTATCCGGTCATGGTCGGGGCGCAACGGTGAGCCGCGAGTCGGCGGGCGCGGCCATCCGAGCCCTGCGCGAGGCGCGAGACTGGTCGCTGGCGGAACTGGCCGCAGTCACCGGAGTAAGCATCATGGGCTTGAGCTACTTGGAGCGAGGCGCCCGTAAACCACATAAAGGCACAGTTCAGAAGGTTGAGAACGGTCTAGGCCTACCGCCGGGAACCTATTCCCGGCTGCTGGTCGCCGATGACGCGGACGCCGAGCTGGCGCAGTTGCTGGCCGTGCCGCGTACGTCGCCCGCGCGGCCGGCCGGGGCCGTCGTCGTCGACCGTCACAGCGATACCGAAGTCTTGGAGGGATACGCCGAGGCGCAGCTCGAGGCCCTGCGTTCGGTGATCGCGCGGCTTCCCTCGGAAGCATCAGACGAATACGAGACCTATATTCTTTCCGTGATCACGCAGTGCGTGACGGCGGAGATGCTGGCTGCCAGCTCGTGGCGGGTGGCGGTCAACGCCGGCGCGGAGCACGCCGCCAACCTCATGGCGCATCTGCAGTCTCTGGAGGCGATCCGCAGCGACCTGCTGCAACGCATGCCCAGCAGCCTTCCCGCCCGGTTCGACGACGCATGCGCGCGGTCGTCGCTGCCCGAGCCGGTGATCGCAGCGTTGCTCGGTGTCAGTGCGGAGGAGATGTGGGATATCCGCAACAGGGGAGTGATCCCGCCGGGCGCGCTGGCCCGGGTGCGCGCGTTCGCCGACGGGGCCGCGGATACGCCCGAGCGAGCCGACGAAGGAGGCAACCGTGAGCGATGGTGATCTGGAATTGCTGGACCGCGCCCAGCGACTGTTCGCGGGACACCCGCAGCCGGTGTCACTGAACGCCCGGCTGGAACGCTATATCGACTTGCTCGAGCGAACCGCCGCCTCACCGACCGGCCCCGGGCACGGCCGTTACCGGCAGACCGTGCTCGCTCAGCGAGAGCTGTTGTCACGGAACGCCCGTACCGATGCCGCCGCCACCGCCGTACTCTCCGCCGCGGTTGCCGACCACGCCCGGGCGGGGCAGCAGACCAACGGCGTGGTCGCGGCTGCCCGCACCGACGCGGCCGTCGTTCCCGACACCCCACTGGCACAGCGAGAGGCGATGCGCCGACGAGCGGCACGATTGCGAGCCCAGCGCGCCCACGTGCTGACGGCCCGGCACCGCGCGCAGGCGCATCGGCGGCGGCTGCGGCGATTGCGCTACCGGGGCGCGCGCCGCCGGACAGCGGGCCTTGATCGGTTGCGGCTGCCCAATACTCGCGCCGGAGCGGCGGTCCGCGCCGCGTTGTCCAGGCTCGGCAAGCCCTATGTCTGGGGGGCCACCGGCCCGGACCGATTCGACTGCTCGGGGCTGACGCAGTGGGCCTACACCCAGGCTGGAGTGCCACTGTCTCGCACCACCTACACCCAGATCCACGACGGAATTCCGGTGGCGCGCTCCCAGATCCGGCCCGGCGATCTGGTGTTCCCCAGCATCGGCCACGTCCAGCTGGCGATCGGCAACAATATGGTGGTCGAGGCACCACACGCCGGGGCAACGGTCCAGATCAGCCCGCTGGGCGCCAACGTGGCGATCCGGCGCCCGGTGCCATGACCCGGGTGTCCCCACCGGGACGGCAGGTGAATTGTCGGCTCCGAGCGCCATCGGTACAGTCACCGGCCATGGAGCGGTCAGCGCATGAACGCCGGGCCGGCGCAACGATGTTGGGCTGAAGGAATGGCGACCCGCGACGAGGTGCTGGACGCGATCCATCGTATCGAAAACACCGGTGGTGCGGGCGAAGCGACCCGCGCCGCGCAGGCGGCGCTGACCCTTCCGCTGCCGCCGGACGGCTACGACCGGGTTCTGCACCGGCTGGCGCCGGCCGATACGCAGCAGGGCAGCGCCGTGCGGGCCATGAGGACTGCTGAATCAGCTCTGGCGCAACAGTTGTCGGCGACGGCGGAATTCGATCGACAGATCATCGCCGCACTGCGGCATGCGCACAAGACCACCCTGGAGGGCCGGCGGCGCCTCGACAACGTGCAGACGGAGATCGTCGGCGCCACGCAACACTGGGACCTGAGCACCGCCGCGGGCGCGCGGGAGTTCCAGCGATTCCTGATCGTCAAACTCGGCGAGATCATCGGGGTGGTCGAAGAGGCCAACGACGACGACACCTCTAAGCAGGAACTGACCGCCGCGTTGACCGCGCTGTATGCGGCACCCGCGGCGCAACGCGACGATCCCGCACCGGTCGAACAGAATCCGGCACCCGACGGCGGCCCGTCCCCGACACCCGTCGCCCCGAGCCTTGCCGAGGCTGCCCCGAGCGTTGCCGAGGACGGCTACCTCGATGCACTGCCGGACGAGGAACCGGAAGACGATTACCGGATCTCCGCCCAGCGGCCGTCAGCGGCGCCACCGATGCCCGCGTTCCCAGGTTTCGGGGGTGAGGGCCCCGGCTTCGGTGCGATGCCGCCCGTGGCAGGGATGCCGCCGGCCGGATCACTGTCGGGGCCCGGCTACGGCACCGAACCCGTCGACGACGAGGGGCTGCCGGATGCGGTGGCACCGGCCGACGACGACACCGCCCCGGCAGGGGGCGACCGCGACGATGACCGCGATGACGCGGCAGCGGAGCCCCCGCCCGACGGCCCCGTCACCGTGACACTGCCCGACGGCGCGACCACCACCGTTGTTGATCCCCAGTTGGCCGCCGCGATGCAGGCCGCCGCCGACGGGACGCCCGTGGCAGAGGCGTTCCGCCGCCAGGGGATTGACATCCCGCCCGCCGGAACACCGGTGATGTCACCGGTCGACCAGGCACAGCTGCGGCCGGGGGACATCGGGGTGTTCACCGACCGCCATGCCCTGTCGGTCGGGAACGGCAAAGCGTTGCTCGACGGGCAACTCCACCTCGCCGCCAACCTGCGCGGGCCGGGCTTCCTGGGCTGGCAGCATCCGCCGGTGCGCATCGCGGAGCCCACCGCGGCCGGCGAACCGGCCCCCACCAGGCCCGCGATGTCGGTTCGGGGCACGTGAGCTTGAAAATCCGCGTTGCAACCGTCATCGTCGACTAGCCAGGGAGGTACCAGATGCCAGAGAACATCCACGTCGATCAGGGCGTTCTGACCAACGCCGCCGGGAACCACCGGGAAGCGTCGGACTACCTTGCCACCGTCCCGGCATCTCACGAGGCGATCCAGACCACGCTGAGTGCACTCGGGCCGATCTACGGCGACTTTCGCCGGGCGGCCGGCGCCTTGCTCGACGCCCGGAAAAACTGTTACGACGACCAGTCGAACGAACATGCCGAGATGTCGGACAACCTGAACCTGGCCGTGACAACCTGGAACCAGCATGAAGACGACGCCGCCACGTCCTTCCGGCGTCTCACCGACGGGCGCTGATGACTGAGCCGAACCCCGCGTTCGACACCACCCACCCGAGCGGTGATGTGCTGTTCCGGTCTTGCCGCGGCGGGTATCTGCACAGTGTGGCGCTCAGCGAGGCGGCCATGACAGCCGACGCCGACCGGCTGGCGGAGGCCATCGTGCTGGCCGCGGACGTGTCGTATCTCAAGGCCGCGTTGGAGATCCGCGGCGAGATCGTCAGCACGGGCCACTCCCCGTCGGCGGGGTGCCGACCACCGACGATCTCCGGGTGGCCACCGAGCGGCTGCTGAACCACCGATTGCACGCCGGCCACCGGGCCGAGGACGGCACCGGACGTTAAACCACCCAGCGGCCGGCGGCGTCGGTCCGCGGCGCGATGTCGGCTGGCGGATCAACGACCATGTCGCCGAAGAGGTTTCGTGCTCGCTCGAGCAGCGCGAGCACTTCGCGGAGCTGCGCTGCACACCCCGTTGCGGGGGACCCGGCGTCGGCCATGGTTTGCACGCTACCGACCTGCTGTGGGGCTGACAATTCACGACGCAACGAGGTTGTTCATGGAGCGCCGCGCGGTGTTGTGCGGCGGGTTCGACGCGCGCCAAATTTCGGCAGGGCGGTTGGGCGGGCAACGGTAGGCTTGCGCGGTGGCTATCTTCGGTCGGCGGTCGGCGCGTCAGCGCCTCCGGAACGCGGCTCGGGAAGCACTGGCGATCCCGGCCTTCAGCGCTCCGGTCGACTGTAGTGCTTGGGTACTCGGGGGGCTGTGGCCGGCCGAATTGGCGACGATCACCCCGGAGACAGCCCCGCTCGCCGATTACCTGAGCGCGGATCTGCAGCGCATCGCGAATTCGGCGAACGAGAAACTGCACGCGATCGGTCGATCCGACCTTGTCGGGCAGGCACGACAGACCGCGGAGGCCAGGGTCATCAACGTCGCGCGGGCGTTCGCCGTCCTTCGGGTGGAGTCGACCGTTCGGCAACTTCACAAGGAAGCCCTGGAATTCGGCACTGAGTACGTCAGCCTGAACGCGGCACCGGTGGCCGCCGAGGCGCCCGAGCGGATTCCGGCGAAGCCCGAGCCGCCCCGCTCCGCTGAGCCGCCCCGCTCCGCTGAGCCGCCCCGGGAAATCGCGGGCAAACGCGGCGGACGGGCACGCCATCGAATGCCCGAACCGGTCGTCGTGGACGCGCCGACCGACGTGACACCGCCGACCCCGGAAGTGCTGCCGCCCGCACCGCCGCCAACTCCACCTCCACCATCGCCGTCAGTTCCCGAGTCCGCTGGGGTGTTCGACACGGTCGAGCCGGAGCGGCCCCCAACTTCGTTTCGGCCCGCTCCGCTGGGCGTCGGCGGTGGCGAGCAGGAATCGTCGAGCATCACCGGGTTCGCGGCGGAACCGGAACCGGCTGTCCCGGCTGAGCCTGTCGTCGTCTCGTCAGTTGAACCCGGCGTCATACCGCTGGCCGAGGTGCAGGACGCCGTGACCGCCGCCGTTCCTGCGGCCCCCGAACCGGCCACTGCGGCGCCGTCTCCGGAACCCGTCCCCGCCGAACCCATTCCGGCGACACCCGCTCCGCCGGCGGTAACCGAGTCCAGCGAGCAGCGGTTGCAGCGCCTGCTGGCCTTCGTCGCCCGTCAGGAACCCGGCCTGCGCTGGGCCATCGGCACCTTCGCCGACGGAAGAACGCTTCTGGTCACCGATGTCGCCAACGGCTGGATCCCGTCCGGGATCGAGGTACCGGCCGGGGTGCACCTGCTGGAGCCCGGCCGCCGGAGCGGGACCGCCACCGCGATGCTGGGCGCCCCGGCGGAGTCGGCCTCCTACAGCCCCGGCGACCGACTGGGCTGGGCCAGCGACTTCGGTGCGACGGACGCTTCGGTACAGCCTCGCGAGTTGGAGCCCATCGACGACCTCGGCTGGCAGCTCAGCGAGGCCACGCACTGGCGTGACGGGCTGCCGCGGATGGCCAACACCCTGGCCAAGGCCGGATCCGCCGGAACCGGCGTGCTCGACGCCGAGATAGACCTGCTCCGGGTTCATCTGGACACGTTGCGTTACCAGTTGCTGGCGCAGTACCCCGACACCGACCTCACGTTGGTGCTGAACTGCATGCTGTTGGCTGCCACCGAAGGCGTCGCGACCGGCGACACGGTATCGGCCAACTACCACTACAGCTGGTTCCGGGCGCTCAGCGCGCCGCCGGCCAGCCAATGGGATCCGCAGGCCTAACGGGCGATGATGAATTGACGCTGCTCACACCGGCTCGACATACTTAGCCAATGTCGGGGCCGGATAGCCGCGCGGAACTCAGCGACAAGGACCTCGTTGAGTCCGTCCTGCGGGATCTGCGTGAGGCCGCCGAGAAATGGGAAGCCCTGGTCGCCGAGGCCGAGAACACCACCTACAGCGTCGATCTCGGAGACGTCCGTGCCGTCGCGAATTCGGACGGCCGACTGCTCGAGCTGACATTGCATCCGTGCGTGGTCAGCGACTACACCTACAGCGAACTGTCGGAGCGGCTCAACGTCGTCTTCACCGCGCTGCGCGAAGAGGCCGAGTCCGACTTCGAGGCCAGATACGGCAGCAGTCACCGCTGAGGCGACCTACCAGCTGATGGCGGCCATCTCGCGCTTGGTGTCGCACACCGCACGCACCGCGGCGTCGATGTCGACGGCGGTGATGGTCTTTAGGTCGTCGATCGTCACCGGGTGACCGGCGCGCTTCTGGGCAGCCACCCGGGTGTCGCGGGCCAATTCGGCTTCCTCGATCACGTTCCGCGCGAACCGGCCGTTGTGCATGATGTTGATGCCGTGCTCGCCGCGCGGACTGAAATAGTTTCTGATGGCGGTCGCCATCTCCAGGAAGCGTTGCCGCGCTTCAGGGTTCAGCTCGGTGGCGCGGCTGGAGCCGTAGCGCTCACCGATCTCGACGATCTCTTCCGGCGAGTAGGACTCGAACCGGATCTTGCGGTTGAAACGGCTCGCCAGGCCGGGGTTGACGGTGAGGAACTCATCGACCTGGCCCTCGTAACCGGCGGCGAGGAAACAGAAGTCGAAGCGGTGCTTCTCCAGCGCGATCAGCAGCTGGTTGACGGCCTCCATGCCGATCATGTCGGGTGTCCCGTCCTGGTGGCGTTCCACGAGTGAATAGAACTCGTCCATGAACAGAATTCCGCCCAAGGCCTTTTCGATCAGCTCATTGGTTTTCGGCCCGGACGAACCGATGTGTTCACCGCAGAAGTCAGACCGCCGCACCTCGGTGATCTCCGGATTGCGGACGATGCCCATTCCCGCGTAGATCTTTCCCAGCGCCTCGGCGGTGGTGGTCTTACCGGTGCCGGGCGGACCGACCAGCAGCATGTGGTTGGTCTGTCCCTCCACCGGCAAGCCGTGCTCCAGCCGCATGGCCCGGATCTCGAGCTGATCCTCCAGGGCCTTGACCGCACGTTTCACCTCGGCCAGCCCGACCTGTCTCTCCAACTCGGCACGGCCCTGCTCCAGCAACTCCGCGCGGCGGTCGGCCGCGTTGTACTCGTCGAGTTCGGCACGGCTCTTCGCCGATTCGGCGTCCCAGCGGTCGGTGCGGCTCTCGATGATCTGTTCCTCGGTGACCACCAAACGCAGATTCGGTTCGGCCAGTGCAGCTTTCGCCGGCTCGGTCAGCACGCCGTTGATGGCCGCCTTGGACAGCCACACCTGCGCCTTGTCCTCCTCGCCGAGCTGGCGGTGCACCATGCCGCGCACGTAGGCCAAATCCGCGGCCAGTAGCGGGATCTCGCTCGGGTTGATCGACGCGGTCAACACGCCTGCCTGAAACCGTTCCGAGGACCGGGCCTGCCCGGCGATGTCGACGCGATCCAGCCAGTCCAGCGCCACCCGGCCCTGGCCCAGATGCGCGGCCGCGTAGGCGGCGAGCGCACAGACCGAAGCGGTCACCGCGGGCATGACGATCGCCCGGTCGGGCAGCTCCTCGGCGGCGACGGTCAGCAGATCCGGCCACCGCTGAGTGACGAACATCAGGTAGGCGCGTGCCAGTTGGTGCCACTGGTGGTTGATCCAGCTGTCCAACAGCCCGTTGTCGGCGAGCAGGGCGTCGGCGCGCTCGTACTCACCGGCCACGGTCAGCGCCGACGCCAGCGCCAACCCCACGTGGGAGGCGTCGGTGACCGTGATCGACAGGTACGGGCCCAGCGGGATCTGGGCCGCCAACTGCCGGCCCAGCCGGGTGGTCTCCTTGTGCAGCCAGTCACTGTTGGCGTAGAGCCGCTTGAGTGTGTCGAGGGTGGTGTCGCCGCAGGCGATACGACCCAGCCAAGCGTCGGCCATGGAGGGGTCGGCTTCGGTCGCCGCCTGGAATTCGGCCCTCGCTTCCGGGGAGCCGTACCGGCCGTCCATGCTCACCATGGCCCGGTCGAAGTGCCGACGGGCCGCCAGCAAGTCACTCAATGTCCGTCGTCCTCTGTCGCAGGTACGGGTTGTCCAGCTGCGTCTCGATCCGGCGGCGGCGTCATCGCGTGGACATCGGCGCCAGCGCCTCCGGGCTGCAGTACCGGTTCTCCGCCCGGAACAACTCCACCGTAGCCAGCCACGATTTTCCGCCGGCGGTGACCCGCACCGCGGTCCGGTCGATCTGGGAGATGCTCACCTCGACGGTGTCCGGCGGCGGCGGAGGCGTACCGGGCGGTGCCACGGTGATGACGGTGGCCGGCCGTGGCGAGGGGGCGATCGGGCCGTCCACCACGCTGACCGTCGAACGCGGCGTGGGCCTCGACTCGCCGACTACCGACACTTCCGGCATCCGGACGCTGGCCCAGCGGGCCTTGTCGCGGGTGTGCACACATACCCGCTCCCCGGCCCCGGCGGCACGGATGATGATCCGCTTCGCGATCAGGTCCTCGGCGGCGATGAATACCCGGCTCAGCTCACCGGAGTCGGTCAGCGGAACCATCAGCCGGTCACCGTTGGCCAGCTTTCCGATCAGCACGCCCGATGGGCCGATCTCGACGGACAGGGTGGCCGGCAGGCGCCCGGGCCGCAGTCCCCGCAGTCGCGGCCGGGGAGCGCACATGTTGGCCGCTACGGCGGCGGCCTGCTCCCCGTTGAGCCGTTGTAAGACCACTGCCGGCGGAGTGGGTGCGGGTTGCGGAGTCTGCAGTGTGACGGTGGCCGTGCACGTGCCGTCCGGGAACACGGTGATGTTCTGGACCACCTCGTCGACGGGCAGGGTCCACACCTGGGCCAGCAGTTGCGCGTTGATGGCGCGGGCCGGATAGGCGTAGGTCGTCACCCAGCCGCCCTCGGTTCGCAGCGTCTTCCAGCGTTCGGCGCCGGCCAGCAGCAGGGCGCCACCGAGTCGCCGGTCCAGTTCGACCAGGTCGCTGGCAGTGGCGACCCGGGCGCGCAGCCCTTCGCAGCGCAGCAAGCCCGCGATCTGCTGGGCGACGGCGACCGCGGTGGCGCCCAGGGTGGTGCGCCAGCGCAACGCGGCGGTGTTGTCGATGACGCGCAACCGCAGCAGCAGCCAGGTCTCGCGTTGGCCGGCGTAGGGCGGGGTGCCGATCTCGGTGTCGTAGACCCGGGGATAGTCGCCGGTGGTGGCGCGGCGCGCGCCGATGCTGATCACACTCATCGACTCCAGCACCAGCCCGAGCGCATGCCGCAGCATCGGCAGTAGGGCGCTGACGTCGATGACGTTGTCGGTCTCGACGTTGACCGATCCGGTGGCGACGGTGGCGGCGTGCGCCCTGCCCAGCAGGTGCACCGCCACGACGGCCACACCGTCCTGGATACGCACGCCGCCCCCGGCGCGGTTGTTGGCCACCGTGATCGGCTCGGCCCAGTCGGTCGCCCTCCGCCGCCGCAATCGCAGCAGCGCCCACGACCACGCCGGTTGGCCCCACCACGGCACCAGCACCAGCAGCACCGCGAGCGACAACGCCACGGCGAGCCCGATCAGACCGCCCAACGCCCAGCCGGCCAGACCGACCAGCGCCACGGTCACGGCGGATAACAGCCGCCGGTTACTGGAGGCGCTGAACCCGGTCAGGTGGACCGAACTCACTTGACCGACCTCCGAATCCGCGCGGTGATGGCGGCCACCAGCACCGCCGCGGCGATCGCGCCGAGGAATGCGAGGGCTACGGTCCGAGCCCGATGGTCAGGCGGCGGTGGCGGCGCCGCCGGGGTGATGACGCGGGCCTGCGAGCCGGGCGCCACCGGCTCGCCCGGGGGGACGTTGAACGTCAGTGCCGCAACCGGGTCGACCAACCCGTAACCCACCCGGTTGTCCACGCCGGCGGGCGGATTGTGCGCCGTCTGCACGATCCGGTTGATCACCTGGTGTGCGGTGAGCTGGGGATATTTCGCCCGAACCAGGGCCGCGACGCCACTGACATAGGCCGCCGAGAAACTGGTTCCCCAGAACGGCATGTTCTTCTCACCGACCCGGACCGGCGGGTAGGCGTTGACCGGACCGCCGCCCTGCGGGGACAAGCCCATGACGTGGGTGGCCGGCGCGGCGACCCTCACCCAGGGCCCGGACATGCTCTTGTCGATCGGTGCACCGGTGGCGTCCACCCCGCCGACGGACAAGACGTAGTCGGAGAACCACGACGGGCTGGAGATCACCTTGACCTGGTTCCAGTCCCGGGGGTCGTTGGGGTTCAGCGGGTCATACATCGGATTGTTGGCGCAGCCGGCCTCGCCGACGTTGCCGGCGGCCGTGACGATCACCGCGTCCTTGACGATCGATGCGTACCACAGCGCCGCCCCCAGCGCGCGCTGATCGAGCGCGGCCGCCACCTGAACACACGAGGTCACCGAGATGTTGATCACCTTGGCGCCCATGTCGGCGGCATGGACGACGGCGCGGGCCAGCGTGGCCAGGGTGCCGGCTTTGATCCGCTCGTCGTCGAAGCCGAACCGTTGCGGGTTGACCGGCTCGAAGGCCCGGGACGACTGGCGGATCGCGATGATCGTGGCGTGCGGGGCCACGCCGACGACGCCGTCCGGGGCGCCCGGCGGGGGCGGCGGGACGGCCGGTTCGTCCTCGGACTGTGGATCCGGGGGACCCGAGGCCGGTGCCATACCGCCCTCTTCCGGCGGGGGCGGAGGCGGGGGCGGCGGGGGCGGCGCGGGCTGGGTGATCGTCACCGGAGCCGGTGGCGGGGGAGGAGCGGGCGGCCCGGGAATGTCAGCGGGCGGCGGTGGTGCGCCGAAGCTGGGCGGCGGGCCGGCCGGTAGCGGGAAGGCGGGAACCTCTGGCATCGGGCGGGGCATCGGCAGCACGCCGAGCGGGGCCGCGGCGATGATCGACGCGGCGATCGTGCCGTGAGCGTCGCAGTCCTGCAGCCCGCCCAGGCCCTCGGCTCCGCCCATGATGTAGTCGCCGCCGGCGACCGCCGGCAGTCGTGGATTCGGCGTGACCCCGGTGTCGATGACCGCCACCGGAACCCCGTTGCCGGTGGAGTACTGCCAGGCGGTGGCGATGCCGAGCATGTCGAACCCGGGCGCGAGCTGCGCCACGTCGGGATTGCTGACCGTGATCGGGACACTGCAGGAGTTCGAGCGGCGCATCGGCTGATCCGGGCCGGGCGGCCCGTCGGCCGGCGCCAGCGCGGGGTCCACCGAGGGCGGTTCGATCGCCCGGGCCATCGGCGGGATGTCCGCCAGGCCCGCCAGCAGCACCACGCCCGCCAGCGCGACGGCTCGGGTGCGCAGCCGCCTCAGTTGCGCACCCACACGAAAAGTCCTCCCAGCCAGGCGCCGAGCACTCCTACCACGATGAACGCCAGCACCTCCAACCATTCGACGGCCAGCCGGATCCAGGGCACGAACTTCGTCGCCGGGACCAGCAGCCCGGCGGCCAGGCCGAGTCCGGCGAAGACCGCGACTGCCGCGGCCGGCCAGAGGAAGCCGCCGGCGGTGTAGCCGGGCGCCGCCAAGGCGTACTTGGTGATCCCGACCAGCACCGCGGCGCACGCACCGCCGACCAGGGCGATGGCCTGCACCCGGCCGGCGAACCCGCGGCCCTGGGTGATGAACAGTCCCGCCACCAGCCCGCACAATGCCACCGCGCCGCGCTGGCGGGCCGAACCCGGCGCCAGCACCATCCACACCGCGATCGGCAGCGCGGCCGCGATTGCCACGCACATGCCGACCTGTACCGCGTTGATCAGCCGCGCCGACGCCGCGATCGCCGCCCCCCGCGCCGAGATGTCGACCAGGTCGTCCTCGTCGTCCTCGCTGTCGTCGGGGGCTACCGGCGAGACGGTGTCGATCGGCATGTTGGCGCGGCGGGCGAACAGATCGCGCCCGGTGATCGACCCGAAGTACGGCGGCCGAACCCGCGCCACCCACAGCGCGATCGTCGGCGACATGCGCACCAGCATCAGCAGGCCCAACAGCATGCAGATGCCGATCACCTGGGGGGAGACCGGATGCCACATCCGCACGGCCGCCACCGTCCCGCCGATTCCGCTTGCGGTGACCACCGCGGTGGCGACCGCGGTCTGCGACCGCAGCAGCACACTGAGCGCGATCGCCCCCATCGCGAAGACCGTCACGCCGATCAGCAGGTGCGGGGCGCCCAACGGCCCGGGGGCCGCACACAGCGCCGCGCCGGAAAGCGCGATCACCGCCAGCCAACCGAATCCGCTGAACAAGTCGGCACGGGCGGGCCAGTTGCGCCGGATTACCGCGGCGCCGACCGTCAGCAGCCCGCCGAGACCGGCCAGAACCACTGCGGGCGGCCAACTGTCGCTGAACGTGCGGGCACGTATCGCCAGCGCGGAGATCACCAAGACGCCCATCGCCAGCAGGCCTATCGCGGTGTGCGCCGCGGTCACCGCCGTGACCGGTGCGAACATCCGATCAACTTTGACATTGAGTAACCGGGTGACGGTCTGCTCGTCGGCCTTGTGCCCGCACTCGGAGCACTGAATCTCGGGTTGGGTACCGAGCCGGCGGGCCGTTGCGGCCAGCGCACTCGAAAGCGACTCGTATTGCGGTTCGAACGAGTCACCGCCGACCACCGGCACCAGCACCAGAGTGTCGCCGTCCTGCACGCCGAGGTCATCGAGGCTGCGGGTGATGTCCAGTCGCACTCCGTTGACTTTATGGAGTTCGTAACTGCCGGGTGGAAGTGCGACGCCGTCGAAACCGTGGTGCTTCAAATCCTCGTCGAGTAGTTCGACCATTCCCTCAAAGAATTCCTCGACCGGAATTCCGGCCGGGAAGACTTGCGACACGAGGTGTTTATCGTAGGCGAGGCTCACCGCGCAACGTGCTGGAAATGCGACTTTAGCCGGTGTCGTCGGGGTAGTCACTGCGACTACCTTTCAGTGTCCGGCACGAATTTATCGGCCAAACCGGCGGTTATTTCAAATAGCCGCAGCCGCGTCTTTTTCTTGACCTCATGGTGGACATCGATGATGCCGCCCTTGGCCAGGTGGGCGTCGTAGGGCATTACCTCCACGGTGGCGCCGGTTTTGCTGAACCGCTCGGTCAGGTAGGCGACCGCGGCGCCGTCCTCGACCGGAGAGGAGTGGTTCAGGATCACCGTCGCTCGCGACACCAGCTCGTGATAGCCCTGGGCGGCCAGATAATCGACCGCTCGCAGCACCGGCCGGGACTTATCGGCGGTGATGCCGGAGACGAAGACCAGGGTGTCGGTGTTCTCCAGCACCGGCTTCATCACCGGGTGCTCCAAGTCGGCCGCGGTGTCGACGATGATCACGTTGTGGGTTCGGCGGAGCCGTGACAACACGCCACTGAACATGGCAGGGACGAGCGGGCGGAGCTGGTCCGAAGTGCGGTTACCGGCCAGCACGTCCAAGCCGACGGCGTTCTGCCCGAGGTGTTCGCGGATGTCGGAATAACCCTGTACATCGGTGTCACTCAGAACCGCCGAGTAGTCACCGGGCGGGTGCTCATCGATGCGATCCGACAGCGTCCCGAAGCCCGGAACGGCGTCAATGGCGATCACATTTTCGGGCCGGCATTCCCGGAAGACGCTGCCGATGGACGCGGCCATGGTGGTCACGCCGGTGCCGCCTTTTCCGGACACCAGTGTGATCACGTACTGCCGGCGGATGTGGCGCCGAATTCTGTTCCGCAGATCGCGGTAATGACGTTCGCGCGGGGATTCGCCCGGATTGATCACCTTCGCCGACACTAAATACACCAGTTTGCGCCAACCCGAACCGGGCGGAATCTTGCGCGGTGTCGCCAGGTCGGAAATACGCATCGAGTCCGACACGGAATCCCGGTAGCGGTGACCGGATGCCGGATCCCGCCGCCCGGGCGCGCCTTCGTCAGGCATATTGTGGCTATTCCATGGGCTCGTCACGTGCGTGATGTTAACACGGTTGCAGATACCTCGTTTACAGCGTTTCTAACGACTGGTGCTAATAGATGATAATGGTGTCCAGGTGAATTCACCGCTACACAACCCGCCGGTGTGAATGCCAGTCCGCGCCGGCAGGTAGCCGACGGATGAGCCGCAGGATCGCATTGGCGACGTCGGCGCGTGACCCGGGGGACACGATCTGATAGCGGCGGCCCCCGTTGTCGATGTTCTCCACGCAGACGCGGCCGGCCGGGGTATCGGAGATCAGTACCGAGGTGTCGCCGATGGCCATTCGGGCCAGTTCGTCAGGTCCGGCACCAGGCTGCAGCGCCACGATGTTGGCCTGCCCTGACACCTCTGGGTCGGAGGCCATCAGCAGCGTCTGCTGCTGGTCGATGTCGAGCCGCTGAGCTGCCAGGTAGTTGCGGAGGCCGTCCCGGTCCCGCACCTGTTCGAGCAGTTCCTTGGTGTCCAGGGTGACCGGCCGCAGCGGGGCGGCCTCGGTGACACCGCACAGCCGCTCGATCTGGCCGACGACCAAGTCCGCGGCGGCCGCCTGGTCGGTGGCGGTGCCGGCCGGATAGAGCCGGATCTCCTGGTCGTGCCGTTCCAGCACCACCCACCAGGAGGCGAACCGGTTGATCGACACTCGCGTCATGTGTTGCGGGTCGCCGTACGGCCGGCCGGGAAAGTTCAGTTGCAGCAGCAGCGCGACGTCGCGGCGCATGATCACGGTCAGCCATTCGCGGATCATCGGATCCGCCTCGCCCTGGCCGTCGAGTGCACCGATCTCGGTCAGTTCCTCGGCGATCGGGTGCTGCACGGCGCGGTCGGCGGTGTCCAGCCGGGGCAGCAGCGGCCGCAGACCCAGTTCGGGGCAGAGTGTTTCGATACCGGTCACCGCCTGCAGCACCCACAGCCCGTCGAGGGTTGTCGTCAACATGTCACCGCCGCCTCACCCGTGAGTCCTCAGTCTGAAACAAGCCCAGACGGGAAGCGGGGCATCTGCGCCTGTCGCGCGCAGACACCCCACTTCTCATCGCTGCTCGGTCAACGCCCCGCGATGGGCACCGTGGTCGTGGGCGCCCCCGGTGGTGGTCAGAAAAGGCTGCTGATCGTCTGGTCGGTCTGAATGGCCCCCTCCAGCACGGAGCCGATGGTCGAGCCGTGCTGGCCGATGGTCTCGATCAGGCCCTGCAGGCCGGAGAGCATCTGCGCCTGGGCTTCGAAGAAGCCGGTGGCACCGTGACCGGCGAAGTACTCGGTCAGCATCTGGGTGAGCTGGTGGGCGTCGGCGTGGATCTGGTCGAGCGTGCCGGCGCTGGTGATCACGCTGTGGGCTTGATCGGCCACAGGGCCGGGGTTGTAGGTAATGCCGTCAGCCATTGGGATCGGTGTCCTTTCGAGTACGGGGGTGGGAGGTTAGGCGGATTGTCCGCCGAAGAGCGAATGGAAGGCATGCTCGGAGTGGGACTCGTGGGACTCCATCAAGGCAGCGGCCTGGTTGAGGCCCTCGGTCAGGCGGGTGCCGCCGATGAGGACTTTCTGCATGTCTTCGTGAATCTGGCCGGCCGTGACGAACGACGCCTTGGACCCCGCGCCGTCCCAGGTGCCGGCACCCAAGATGTTCTCGTGGTCAGCGAGGTACTGGTTGGCGATCGCCTGGGCGTGTTCGATGTGCTGTGCCAGCTTCGATGCGGTGTTCCGCATCAACTCGGGCGTGACGACAATGGCTGCCATCGTTTCCTCCTCGGTTGTAGAGCAACCCCCCGGGTTCGGCGGGATGTACCTTGCGGTAGTGTAAAAGCTCTTTTTCGATGTGTCGATTCACCCTGCGCACAGCGAATGCCCAGCTCACAGCCGGTCATCAACCACTCGCACCGTGTTGGCCCGGTCGGAGGACCGTCCGCTTTGGCCTCGACCGGCCGCGCCGGCGGCGTGCCCGATCGGCATACCGCCCATCCCAGCGCCGCTGGTGGTCGTCACCCGCTGCTGCGACTCGACCGAGCCCAGCGCACCGCTGGGGCGAAGCCCGACGGGCCGGCCACCCCCTGATTCGAACGCGCTGACCGGCCGGGTGAACGCCGACACCGGCGCACCGGCGCCTCCGACGCCGCCACCGCCGACGCCCCCGCCCGGGGTTGCTGTCGCGTTGGCCAGCATCGCGGTGGCCGGAGCACCCCCGGCCCCCGCGGCATTGAGCGCGCCGCCGAACATGCTCGGATTCATGAACATGCCCATCATCGACTGCATCGGGCCCATCATCGACTGCGGCATCTGCATCAGTGATTGCGGCGCCTGCATCAGCGACGACCCGATCGACTGCACCGGGCCGAGCAGTGAACTCATCTCGCCGCCCATGCCCTGGGCTGCGGAGGCGCCCTGCCCGGCGGTGTTGCTCGCCGCGGAAGTCCCGGTGTAGGCGGCCCGCATCGCGCCGCCCGCCGCGGTCTGCGCGGCCGCGTCACCGACGGCGCTGGCCGCCGCCGCCGGAGCGGCAGGTGAGGCGCCCATTCCCGCCACCGGCGCGGGAACGGTCAGGCTGGAGGTGAGGGCGGTCAACGTCGCCCCGTAGGAGGCACCGACCGCGGCATTGTTGGGCCAGAACATGCCGAAGTACTCGTATTCGAGGGAGGTGATCCGCGGCCACAAGGCCCCCAGCACTATCGGGTTGATCCCGTAGTCGGTGGCGGTCTCGATCCGGTTCGCTTCGCACTCCTGGGTGGTGCGCATGCTCCCGTAGGCCAACTGGTAGGCCTCGACCGCCGCGGCGACGATCGGCGCCTTCATGTCCACCCAGCCGGCCAGGCCGTGCAGGGCGACGTTGAGCAGGGTTGCGTTGAGCGCCGAACTGGCCGATCCCGCGCCGATCCAGCCGACGGAGGTCAACGCGGTATTGACAGCCGAGGCGATTCCGGAGGCGTGGTGTGCCGCGCCCAGCGTCGTCCAGGCGGTGCCGTTGGCCAGCATGGTGGCCACGCCCATGCCGGACTTGATCAACGTGTCATTGACCTCCGGCGGGCGTGCGGCCCATCCCGGATCGGCCATCTGCTAGCCGCTGAGCGCGGCGGTGGCGGCCCGCAACGCCTCGGTGGCGCTGTAGACGCCGGCCGCGGTCGACTGCGCGCCGGAGTACAGCCCCCGCTGGGCCGAATGCTCGGCGACGATGCCGAGGTATTCGCTCCCGGAGGCCAGCAAGGCCGCCTGGAAGGCGATGGAGTCGGGGTCATTGCCCATCGGCAGCACACCGAGCAGGGCCGGGCTGGCCGAGGACGCGGCCGCCGCGGTCTCGGCGGTGATCGCGGCTTCAACGCCGGACGACGCCAGCACAGCTTCCGGTTCCACAGAGAACATGTTTTCCTCCCGATGCCTCATCGCAGGTATGCCGACGGTGGCAGGCCGGGGTAAATCCTAAACCGAAGGTGCGGCACGCGTCACTTCACCGACGGAATAAAAGGCTACTGCTGCTCGAAATTGTGGATCATCGACGACGGCACGCCGACCAGCACGCCCTCCACCCGGGAGTCGTCGAGAACCAGCAGACCGCGGCCGGCCGGCAGGGCCTGGGCGCGCACCGTCCGGCTGACCTTGTTCTGCGGATCGTTGTCCATGAACAGCGTCGGTGCCTTGGCGCTGCGCTGCGTCTTCACCCAGGGATCCATCTCCAGCTGGCCGAAGTTCGACGAGTTCCGGGTGGCGAACACGTGCAGGCCGATCTGGCGCCCGCGCTCCATCAGTTTCCACAGCGCGGCGCCCACCGGTGGCTTGGCCGGGTGGATCTGTGCCGGCCGCAGGTCCTGGACGTCGTCGACGAGGATGAAATGACGCGGGCCCTCCCAGGGCTTGAGCGCCCGCAACTCTTCCTGGCTGAGGCCCTTGGCGGGCAGTCGGGGCAGCAGCACCTGCTGTGCCAGCGTGGTCAGCACCTCGTCGATCTCGTCCTGGTCGTAGGCGTAGGCGTTGACGTAGCCGGGTCCCTGCAGGTCCCGCAGCGGCCCGGTCTTGGGGTCGATGATGGTGATCTGCGCCTGCTCGGGGCTGAATCGCGCCATCACGGCCTCGCCGATCGCGGCCAGGGTTGCGCTCTTTCCACACAACGCACGGCCCAGGATCATCATGCCGGGGTGCTCGCCCAACTCGAGCGGGACCGGCAGCAGGTCGTGCTGCTCGCCGATCATGAACGCTATCGACGGCGCGGTCTGGGCGGGCGGGCGCTGCGCCACGTCGTAGGCCAGCACCTCCGACAGTGCCACCGCCGGGGGCAGTCGCTTGAGGGTGGCGTGCTTGGTCACGCCGGCGACCTCGGCCACCCGGGTCCCCAGGTCGCGGGTGCCGATCCGGCTGCCGTCGCGCGCGGTCAGCTCCGGCATCCCGATGAGCATCTCGTGCAGGGATTCGGTGAGCCCGAAGCCGGGCCGGTTCACGGTTCGTTTGGCGGCGTCGCGCGCGTCGAGCGAGGCGGTGCCCATCTCGTTCTCGCCCGGGTTCTGCAGCCGCAGCTGGATGCGTACGTCGGAGTTCTGCAGCAATGTCTGGCGTTGGCCGTGAATCCAGCCCGACGCGCTGGTCATCAGGTGCACACCGTATTCCGGACCGACGCCGCTGAGCGCGATGATCCGGTCGCCGAGCACGGTGTCGGCGGCGTAGAGGTCGGAGAAGTCATCGATGACCAGGAACACGTCTCCGTATGGATCGCCGGGGTCGGTGCCGCCCAGGCCGTCGCTGCCGGCTCCGAAACGCCGCTCCCGGAACTCGTTGATGTCGATCTTGTCCCGCCGGAAGGTGTCCTGGCGGGCACTGATCAGCGCGGCCATGGTCGCGACGGTGCGTTCCACCCCCTCACGGTCGGCCGGCGAGACGATGTCGGCCACATGCGGCAGGGTCTCGGCGTAGCCGAGGGTGGCGCCGCCGACGCAGAAGAACGTCAGCCGGGCCGGGGTGTACATCAGCGCCGCCGAACACATCAGCGTCATCAGCGTCGTGGTCTTACCGCGGCTCTTGGCGCCGACCACCATCACGTTGCTGCGCAGCACATCGACGCAGTGCACGAGCTGCTGGGCGTCCTCGGGGATGTCCTTGACGGCCAGTGGCCACACCAGACCCGGATTGCGCCCGTAGTCGACGTCCCACGGCTTGCCCCGGTACAGCGCAACCAGCGAGTCGGCCGACTCCGAGACCTCCAGCGGGGGCAACCACGGCAGGTGGGGCGCCTTGCGATCCGCGGAGATCAGCGACTCGCGCAGCACGTCGACGATCTTCTTCTTCTTGAACCCGTCAGCGTGCAACAAGTACTCGTCGGGTTCGGCGTCGGTGGCCGACATGTCCTGCAACGCTTGGGCGTCCGCCTCGTCCAGTGGTTGGTACTGCCAGGTGTAGAGGCGGGGCTTCGTCAGTGTCATGTCGAGGGTCTTGGCCGTCGACGCCTTGCGTTTCGGCACGATGAACGGTGCCGACAGGTAGAAGCAACGGAAGGGGTCCAGATCCCGCGGGCCGACTTTGAGCAGCCCGAAGCCGTTCTCCTTGGACGGCAGGTGGTAGGCGGCGTCCGAGCCGATCACCTCACGGCTGTCGTCACCGGATTCGGCGCGCAGTGCGACCCGGAAGGCGATGTTGGACTTGACTTTCTGCAACGACGACAGGTCCAGGCGCTGACCGCCGAGCATGAAGAAGACGTTGGCGCCGCGGCCTTCTTGGCCGATGTGGATGATGAGGTCGATCCACTTGCCGTGGTTGGCGAAGAGCTCGAGGTATTCGTCGATCACCACCAGCAGGATCGGCACGGGTTCCAGGTCGCGTCCGGCCAGCCGGATCTCCTCGTAGTCGTTGGCGTCGCGCGCCCCGACGGAGTTGAACAGCCGGTAACGCCGGGCGATCTCGCCGTCGATCGCCCGGCGCATTCGCTCGGCGAGGTGCCGGTCGTCCTTACCGAGGTTGGACAGCGCCGCCGAGACGTGCGGGATGCCGAGGATGTCCTGGGCGGCGGACTCGAACTTCATGTCGACGAAGATCACGTTGAAGGTTTCCGGCGAGTGGGTCAGCGCGATCCCGTAGACCAGTGACAGGAAGAACTCCGACTTGCCCGAGCCGCTGGTTCCGATCACCACCGAGTGGAAGCCGAAGCCGCCGAAATCCTTGGCGCGCAGCACGATGTTCTGCAGTTCGCCGTTGGGCTTGGCTCCCACCGGGATCTCGGCCCACCGCTCGTCGCCGCGGCTGCGCCGTTCGGCCCAGAGCCGGTCCACGTTCAGCTCCCGGGCATCGTCGATTCCCAGCGCGCGCAGCAGTTCGAGGGCGCCACTGCCGGAGTCGGTGACGTCCACGCTGGCCGTCGGTGTCCAGCGCGCCATTGCCCGCGCGTAGCGGTAGGCGCGCGGCACCGACAGTTGATCGGCGTGCGCGAAGAACTTGCCGCCCGCCCGCAACATCGGTGGCAGGGCTGGATCAGCGCCCCGGCCGTTCCGGCGATGGGTCGACGCCGGCCCGTCGGTGCGGTTGTGCCGGGCGGGGTGGTCGACGACCTCGAAGATCTCGTCGCGCGCGAACCCGACGCCGGTGCCGAGCCGGGAGGCCACCCGCAACACGGTGATGCCCTCCTTCCCGACCCGTCCGACCACGCTCTCCCACGCCTCGGGACTGCCGGTGTTGTCGTCGACGATGACCCAGTGCGGGCCGAGATCGTGCCCGTCGCCGCCGGACTCCAGCGCCGAACCCATGGTCGTCGGACTCGGCGCCGACGGGGGCCGCCATGCGCCGCGCTTGCCCTTCATGTGCAGGTCGGCGCCGAGCGTCGACTCCAGTTCGGTGGGGCTGGTGAACACCAGCCGGCGCCACCCGCAGGCATCGAACAACTCGTCGTGCTGGTTGTGCGGCAACCAGACCATCCAGGACCACAGTTCGGGGTGCCGGGTCACCACCATCAGCTTGACGTCGAGCGGGTTGTGGAACACCGCCAGCGCGCTGAGCACCGATCGCAGCAGCGAGCGGACCTTGTCGAGGTCGTCGCCGACGAAGCTGAACCCCGGACGCGAGCGCAGGTTGACCACCTTGGCGATGTCGCGGATCTTGCGTTGTTCGAGGATGAAGTCGCGCAGCGCCTGGCCGGTGACCGGTTCGAGCTCCTCGTCGACCGGGATCTCGGGCCACTGCACCGACAACACCGAGTCGGGGGCGTGTTGCACACCGACGCCCACTCGGACGTCGAGGAAGTCCGCGTCGGAGCGCCGCCGCTCCCACATCTGCGGTCCGCCGATGACCGCGCCGAGCCCCTGCGGGTTGGAGTGCACCGTTTCCTGGGCGCTGCGCTGAGCACAGACCGCCTTCTGGATCTCATCGCGTTCGCCGTCGAGCGATCGCAGATAGCTGCGCCGGTTCTTCTCCTGCTCGCCCCAGCTGATCTTGCGTGCCCGCCCGAACCGACCGGAGAACATCAGCATTCCCAGGCCGGCCATGCCCATCATCGGGAACATGCCCGACCCCAGGCTGCGCACCCCGGAGACGTACAGCATCACGATCGTGCCGATCAGCGCGACCACCAGCGCGGGAAGCCCGATCATCACCCACAGGTTGCGTGGTTCCCGTTCGGGTAGCGCGTCGGGCGCGCGCGGGGCGACTCGCACCGGCTTGGGTTCGGGAACTTGCAGGCGCACCGGAACGAACGCGCGTTTCGACATCGTCTCAGTGCCCCCCCGGGATGGCCTGCTGATTATTGGGTGCCACCGGCATCACTTCGCCGGTCGACGGCAAGGTGTCGCGGGCCAGCAGAGCGGCATGCCGCGACAGTTCCGGGCCGGCCGCGAAGGTGCGCAGCAGCGGCCACGGTGCCTGCTGCGCCGAGGCCGGGTCCAGGCCGAGGCCGCGGAGCGTTTCGTCCTCGGCGGCGATCCCGAACCGAACGCCGTTGGGGGACACCCAGAACAGCGTCTCGCGCGAGTCGGACTCGAGCAGGGCGCTGGTCGACGTCACGAGATTCGTCGCGCCCGGCAGCACCAGCACCTGGTTGGCCACCACTGATCCGGGCGTGCGGTCGTCGCGCACCAGCCGGACGATCCGATTGTCCATGGCCGGCGATACCGGCAGGCCGCGGCCGTTGAACACGGTGATCCGCGCTTGGCGGTCGGTGGGGGCCTTCTCCCAGCTCACGCAGGTGGTCGGGTCGGCGGCGGTGTCGACGAACTTCAGCCGGCTGTTGGGGTAGTACTCGACCGGGAGGGTGCCCACTTCGGGGATGTTGACCAGTTTGTCGGGGCTGATCACCAGCGGCGCAACGGATCCGAACGAGTTGGCGCTGCGGATCAAGTCGGCGACGAAGCTGGTGATCTTCTGCACCCCGTCGGGCAGCAGCACGTAGAACTGCGAGCCGCCGCCGGCCGTCCGGGTCTCCAGTACCGTGCCCACCTGGGAGCCGGGAACCCACTGCGACGGTGTGCCCGCCAGCGGGATCGCCGGAACGCGCAGCGGTTCGGTGCTGGGCAGGGCGTCGAACAGCGCCCGTGACATCTCCACCGGGACCGTCGTGCCCGGATCGATCCCCAGGCTCAGGGTGATCGCGCGATCCGCCGGGTCCACTTGGGAACGCTTGCCGCCCCAGATGACATAGGTGGCGTCTTGGAACCGGGTCAGCACCGCGGCGTCCGAGGCCAGCGGCGCGGCGCGGCCCGCCGGGCTCAGCGTTCCCGCGATGGCGGTGACGACGGGCGGTTCAACTCGGCGCGGTGAGCCCGCGGTGTCGCAGACCGCCCAGGCCGACGGCGCGCCGGTGTTGGCGATCAGCGAGGCCGGTGCGCCGGGGATCCCGATCATCGGGCCGGTCGGGTATTTGGCGATCTCGGGGGGTTTGACCCAGGTGGGAAGCTCGGCGTTGCCGACCGCGAGACGTGCCGAGGTCATGTTGAGCGCCGGATACAGCCGGCCGTTGATGCGGGCGTAGATCGCGCCGGAGTCGCGGTCACCGACGATCGCCGATGTTCGCACGATTCCGGCGGGGCGCAGGACGTTCAGCAGCAGCATCCAGCCCATGCCGATGAAGATCAACACGACCGACAGCACGATCGCGGCGGTCTGTTTGCGGTCGTCGTGCTTCATTCGCACCGAGAACTTGGTGGTGGCCGCACGCAACCGGCGGTTGTAGAACAGGTGCCCGGAGTTCTGGTCCCGGTTCGACAGACTCAGCGGCATGAGCTGGCTGCTCCTTTGATCGACAACCGCACCCGACGACAATACTGGCGCCGGCCTGCGGGAACCAGTCACCAGCGGTGACGTGATGACGCCGGTGCGCGTAGCTTTTGGGCTATGCCGGAGGTGATGGGGGTATTCGCGAACGCGGCGCGGGCGCGGGAAGCGGAATTGACGCGGCGGTTGGCGACGTCGGTGGAACTCGACCGGTCTTTCCAGGAGATCCTGCGCGGCGTTCACCAGTTCAACGCGCAGTCGCGGCAGCGACTGGATGCGCTTGAAGCCGAGATCCGCCAGGCCGCCGCCGCTTGGCCGGCCCTGAACACCCCGGCCGGCGCGCGACAGTTCCAGGCGTACCTGACCGGCAAGACCCGCGAGATTCACAAGGTCGTCGCCGATGCCGCCGCCGACAGTCAGCAGCGGGCGGCGCAGGTGCAGGCACTGACCGGGCGGTATCCGCTTCGTGGGGACCGACCCATCCAATCAGTCGATTTCCCGCAACAGGGCCCGCCGCCCGTCGACCCGCTTGAACAGATCTTGAAGACATACCAGGTATCGGAGGATCCCGATGGCGAACTCGATTGGGAGCCGCCGTGGCCGCTCAGCTTGGCCACCGACCCAGTACACGTGACCGCGGGCGAGGCGCGCATGCTCGAAGACCTATCGCCGTTTGCGCTGCGGGATCTGAACCAAATCAAAGAAGCCGCCGCAACCGAAGCCAAGGTGCGTTTTCCGCCCCAGAATGGTCCCAACGACACAGCCGACAACCACACCGACGCCTTCCGGCACGCATACTGGAATGCCCTTATGACGCAACGATTCGGCGAGAACTGGACCCGCGACTTTGCGACCGCGCACGAACGGCTGCCCAACAACCACGCCACCGCCGAGGCGATGGATCTGTACAACAACGAACTTGGCCGAGAAATCGCAACAGCTAACCCACGCGCCACTCCGGCGCAGCTAGCGGACCTGGTGCAACAGGCCGTCGACAGTGGCGACACCGTCGTGGTCGCGCCCGGCGGCGAGAAGCTGGCCTGGAGCAACAGCATCGCCTGGGGTGAGGCAGGCACGACGACGAATGCGACGCTACCGGGTCAGACGCCAACGCCAACCGGTGCGGGGCCCGGTGGGGTCTACGACCCCGGTCAACCCGGCGGCTACGGAACGTCGGCAGGAGGGTACTGAACGTGGTGAGCAGAGCAGCGCCGATACGCAGTGCGCTTAGTGTCCTATTGCTGTGCATGTTGGTGACGAGCTGCGGGCTAATGAGGCAATCGATGGACATCGACTACAACGATCAACGACTCAACGAGGGCTTGGCCAACCTTCTGCATCAAGGCAAGTCGGGCAGACTGAGTGACTTCACCTCGTGGCCCTGGGATGAGGTGCATCTGTTTCATGAATACACCGAGCGGGAGTTCATCGAGAAAACCGTCGGCGCGCCGGTGATCCGGTCGAATTTCTTTGAATCCAAAGCCAGTCTGTTGGTCTTCGAGGACCACGGGAAGCCCGTCAAGGCCGTCGGTATTGCCGCCGACTACCTACGTGGGCAGGACCATCGCGTGAGTTGGCCCGCCGACGTGATGCTGCAACCGTGTTGTGGCGGGTATCTGCAGCTGACGTTGCCATCGGCGGGAGCGTAGCTCCCCGCAAGGGTTCCAGGCCACGAACTTGGTCACCGCACGTTCGTCGGTGCGGTGGTGCCGCGCCGGGTGGTCGACGACGTTGGCCAGCGGGAACCAGTCGGTGTGGAATACGTGATGACGCCGGTGCGCGTAGCTTTTGGGCTATGCCGGAGGTGCTGGGATTGTTCGCCGACGCGGCGCGGGCGCGGGAAGCGGAACTGACGCGGCGGTTGGCGACGTCGGTGGAACTCGACCGGTCTTTCGAGGGAATCCTGCGCGGCGCTCACCAGTTCAACGTGCAGTCGCGGCAGCGGCTGGATGCGCTTGAAGCCGAGATCCGCCAGGCCGCCGCCGCGTGGCCGGCCGTGGACACCCCGGCCGGTGCACGACAGTTCCAGGCGTACCTGACCGGTAAGACCCGCGAGATTCACCAGGTCGTCGCCGACGCCGCCGCGGACAGTCAGCAGCGGGCGGCGCCGGTGCGGGAATTGACCGGGCGTTACCCGCTCGGCGGTGGCAAGGGGTCTGGCGAACCGCTGTCCGGGGGCCGGGAACCGGCGAACAAGTACGAGCAGGCGTTGCGGGATGCCGACCTGCTCGACGGACCCAGCCCGGACGGCTATTACCGGCAGTGGTTGGAAAACGCCGAGCGCCGAGGCGTTCCGCCGGAAGTCATCGTCGATATCGCGCGACAACAGCACATCACGCCGGACAGTTTCAAGGTCCTCGACGGCATGGAGGAGATCACAGACCCCGATGGCAAGTCGTTCTTCCTGATACCCGAGGGCGCCAGTCCGAGAACGATGCGCGACGCGACGTTGATGACCTACATCCTCAACGCAGGCACGGACTACGGCGCCGCGCCCGGGACGAAGGACTTCAAGGAGACGCCGTATTCGGTCGCGGAGGTGAATCGAATCGCCGACCGGCAGGTGGACAACCTCTGGAGCTACGGCGCCGCGTGGGCATCCGAGGTCAGCGGCGGGAGCGTCGTCACGGCGCCCAACGGGATGTTGATGGGTCTCGGGGGCAAGGTTCAGGACACGTTGAGCTGCCAGGGTGGCACCACCTATGGCGACGTCTTCATGGTCAACATCGATCGATCCGCCGATCCGGCCGAGCAACTTCGCAAGATCGTCCACTCCGGTGTGGCCTGGGGTCCCGACAGCAACGGTGATCCCGTCCAGAACGCGCAACTAGATCTTGATCGGTTGCTTCACCACGAGGAGCGGCATTCTCAGCAATACGCCAAACTCGGGCCAGTTGGCATGGGCATCGCCTACGGTGAGGAAGCGATCCGGACGCGGATTTTCGGCGGAGACAACTGGTTTGAGAAGAACGCGGGCCTACACGACGGCGGATACGAATGATTCGCCGGCTTGGTGCGCTGGGCACGTTGGTGGTAGCCCTGTTGGCCGGATGCCCGGCCAAAGCCCCGTGGGCCCCGTCGCTGCCGCCGGCCTTCGGCGCCCGCGTAACCAACGGAAAGCTACAGATCTGGACAGGCTCACCCTGCGTCGGCGTCACTCGTATTGCGCTCTACTTCGGCCCCAGTACGGCCGAGTTGACATTGACCTCGCCGGAAGGCGTCGATATCGAGCTCCTCACGCTCGGCGGACCGTACCCGGTGGGCATGACCGAGTCCCAGCCCTTGCCCGCCGACTTTGAATGGCGCAACGAGAAGACCATGGGCTTCTCCACCTACGGCGGATCTAGCCGCTGGGGCACGAGCACGGATCTGACCGAAGTCATCGAGGGATCCGGGACCCACCCCGAGGACACCTTTTGGTTCCAGGATGTCGGCTGGCTCAATCCCGCGCAGGTGGCTGCGCAGGACGGCAGAACCTTCTTGGCGACGTGTACCGCCGATCCGGCCAAGAAGAGTTGAGGCTGTTGGTGATTGGGCGCTCCGGTTATGGCACGAATTGCGGGGTCCGCCAAACATACACTCCGGGCGGTGCTAAGCCGCTACTTCGACGAGTCGTCCTTGTCGACAATGCGTTTCAGCGGTGTCAGACCAGTTTGGCCGGCGTCCTTCGCGACGGACTTCGTCACGGGAATGTTCGGCGGTGCTGTGGTGCGGCCCTTGACGGGCTGTCCGTTGGGAACCCCCGGGGCGGCGATCCGCTTCTCGCCGGCCTTGTCGTCCTTGCCGCCCTTACCGCCGGCACCCGCGGCGCCGGGCATCATCGGCATCATCCCGCCGCCGCCCGCACCGCCGGTAGCGGGCGTACCGCCGGCGGGCCCGGCGGAGCCGGTGTTCGCCAGGGAGCTGGTGGGAGTGGTCGGCGTCGAGGTGCCCGGGACCGGGGGCGGCCCGAGGTTGCTGGCGGGGGTGGTGCCCATGCCCAGACCGCCGCCGCCAGCTCCACCAGAGCCGAGGTCACCGCCACCCAATCCGGGGTCCGGGCTGATGTCCGAGGCGAGGGTGGTGCCGCCGAGGCCCCCCTTTGCCAAGGATTGCGCTGCGCCCATCAGCGGTGACAACGCGCCTTGGCCGGCCTGCATCAGCCCCTGCGGCAATCTGCTCGCCGCGCCGAGCGCACCGCTGAGTGCGCCGGTGATGCCCTGCATCGCGCCGGTCATGCCCTGCATCGCTCCGCCCATCGCTTCCTGCGATCCCTGCTGCGCCATGGCGGCGTCGCCTTCGCCGGCGACGCCCTCGAACTTCGATACCGCGTCGGCTTCGTTGGTGGCGAATTTGCGCACGGCGTCGCTAGCACCAGCTTTGCGTTCGGTGGTGTCAGTGGCGATTTGAGTGTTGGTTTCGGGCAGGTCCGTATTAGTCGTGAAACCGAACGCGGCGGCGGTCAAGTCGACCGGGCTTTGTCCACCCAAGTGCGCCGGACCTGTCGGGATCGGTTCAGGGGGCAGGCCGCGCAGAATGTCCCAATAGTCCATGGGGTTGACTTCGATTTTGTCGCCCGTCATCGCAGTACACCTCCATGCCGCACCGCCACCGTTTCATGCCACGCCAGGTGATAGCGGGCCAGTTCCTCGCTCCCGTCGATGAGGGCGTCGACGGCGGCCAGCAGCATCCAGTCGGCGACATCTCTGGGGGCGTGCTCGGGATAGGCCGACAGTACCCGCGCAGCGGTGTCGGCGACTACCTGCCGGAACAGCTCGACCTCGTTGTCGGCAACGCCGGATCTACGGGCCATCGCTTGCGCGACGGTCTGCACGATGCGCGGCAGCCGGGTACTGGAGCCGGCGACATCGATCAAGGTCGGACCCAGTTCGTCGACATGCTGGCCGTAGCGGGCACGTTCGCCGGTCCCGGGAACCGGCGGATCGTGCGGATCGGCCTCGGAGATGTAGGTATTCGGCTCATGAGTTGCCGCTGCAATCACTGCACCGAGTAGATCGACAGCGCTCGTGCCACGGCGGCGGTGCGCTGGCTCAAGCAGAGTGACCCCGGGCGGAAGCGTGACGGTAGGGGGAATCCAGCCGCCGGCCAAATCGGTCACCACCACTGTCGTGGTCTCGTCATCACGTAATCCGGCCGCCCAAGCGAGGTTCGGTGCCTGGCGGGCGACGGCGTCAACCTTGCGCTGCAGATCCTGGTGTTCGGCCAAACGCTTGGCGGCGGTGCCGGCCCCGGCGCCGGCGGTACCCCCGGCAGCCATACCGCCGGCCATCGCCGCGCCCGACTGCCCGGCGGGACCGGGAGATGGTTTCCCCGGGGTCGAGCGATCGCTTGAGGAAGCCACCGTCGTTCCACTGGAAGCCGGGGTGGTGGGGCCACCCGGCGGCGGCGATGTCGGCACAGCCGGCGCACCAGCAGTCGCTGCGGGAACTCCCGGGGCTGCGCCGGCCGCCGGGCGTAGATCCGCTCCGTAGCCGGGCAACGGTCCCGAGGGTGCAGCAGGAGCTGCGCTAATCGGCGCCGATGGCGCCGCGGCCGGCCCGGTGGTCACGGATGGTGGCGCTGGAGTGGGCGTCGCGCCCGTGGTCGGGCTCGTTGGGGCCACTTCTTGGCTTGAGCCGGCCAAGTGACCCAGGTTGCCGAGTAAGCCGCCTGCCATTGGCGTCGACGATGGGGAGGGGGGAACTTGCGGAGCAGAGGACTGGGAGAGCCCAGAGCCCTCCATCCCGCTGTGTGGCAACGGTGGTTGCGGTCCGCCCAGCGCGCCCGGCCCAGACGGGCCGCCTGGCATGCCGGAGCCGAGAGGCTGGCTCAGGCCACCGCCTTGGAGGCCGGGCGGCATGGAGCCACCGCTTCCCCCGCCGAGGCCAGGCATGGATGACAGAGCTGACGATCCGCCGCCTCCCCCTGAAGGCGTGGAGGGAATTCCGAAGCCCCCGCCACCTCCGGGGGCAGTTGCCGCACCGTTGAGCGGCCCGCCACCTCCGCCGTTGCTGCCGCCGGCGAGGACGTGGGCTCCGCCGTTTCCGCCACCGCCCACTGTGGCGCCTGAGCCACCGTTAGCGCCGCCGCTCGGGCCGCCGTTGCCTCCGCCGTTTCCGCCGCTGCCGACTGTGGCGCCTGAGCCACCGTTAGCGCCGCCGCTCGGGCCGCCGTTGCCTCCGCCGTTTCCGCCACTCCCGACTGTAGCGCCCGGGTCGCCGCCTCCGCTGCCGGTGCTTCCGCCGCTGGCAGTCGCTGTGCCACCACCGGTTGGGGCGCCTCCGGCGGGTGTATTGGTGCCACCGGGTGCGGCGCCTGCTGGGCCGACCGTGCCGCCGCCGGGTGCGGTTTTGGTGCCGGCGGGCGTGGGGGCTGCTGGGCCGACTCCGCTGGGTGTGGCGCCTGCTGGGCCGACCGTGCCGCCGCCGGGTGCGGTTTTGGAGCCGGCGGGTGCGGTGCCGGTCGGGCCGACTCCCCCAGGAGAGCCGGTCTCGCCTGTTCCGTCGCCGGTGGTTCCTGCTGCGCCTGCTCCGCCGTCGTCACCCTGACCATTGGCGGTGACTCCGCCGGTTCCGGCGCCTGTAGCGCCGGCACCGCCGTCGGAACCGCCGCCCTTACGCCGTGTCCGGTTCACGTCGTCCGCGCTGATGTGCGGTGTCGGCGGTGTGCCAAAGCTTGCGCCGTGCTTCTCAAGCCACTTCTGGGCGTCTTCGTCGACGTCCATACCGTTGAACATCGCCTGGGTTGCGCTGACGATCGCACCATTGGCGTCAATGCTGGCACTCGTCGCCAAGGCGTTGGCTTCGGCGACCACGCGGTTAATCTCAGGCAGTTTGGATTCCACCGAGCCTTGGCGGGAGAGTATGTTATTGATCTCTTGGTTGCCTTGACGGGCAATCTCGGTCAGGCGGTCACGGAGATTGTTCACAGCGTCGGCAACCCTGCTGTTGGCGGCGCTTTTGGCGCGGCAGTCGTCACGAACTTTCCTTAGCCGCTTTATGCCCGTCCGCAGCTTGGCAATTATGTCATCAGCGGTATGGCCGCTGTTGTTTTGCCCAAAGAATGCGAGGACTTTGTCTAACTCGCTAGCTTCTTGTTCTTTGACGTCGGCATGGCCCGACCAGAAGCCGATTCCGAACGTCGGTTGAGTCGGCGGCGCGGGCCACGCTGCACCCACCAGCCAGGCTGACCATTTCCCGGGCGGAAGGTCACTCACCGCAGAGCTCTTCCATCTTTCCAACCTTGGCGTTCGTTGCGTCGATAGCGACTTGGTATTTCGCGGGATCCGCCAAGCTTCCCGTAGCTGCCATGTTCTGATAAGCGGCCGCTAAAGCGCGCGCAGCATCGCGATACTCCCCAGCTAGCGCCGGGTCTCGGGCCGCGGTTTCGAGCATGAGTGCACCGTTGATCATTGAGATTCTTGCCAGTGCAGTGTCGCCGTCCGGCGCAGTCTCGATGTGAGCAGCGCGTGATGCGAGCTTGTAGTTGTCGCACAGTTGTGCCTGGGCAGCGGCTTTCTCGGCCGCCGTATAGTCGGGTCGGGGCGACGGGCGGACGAGCGCAAAGATCGCCACAATCAAGGCAGCCAGAGCTAGCAAGCCAGTTAGTGCCGCGGGTGTTATCGCGGTCCGACGGTGCGGCTGAACTTGCGGCGGTATTGGCCAGGGCTGTGTCATGGTCACCTTGCGGATGGTAGACCCGTGGGGCAGTTCTTCGCTTACACCGCTGCTTCTCTTCGCTTACACCGCTGCTTCATCGGCTGAGCTGCGGTAGGCGTGATGCCGCTGGGTCCTGTTCATAACGCCTCCGGCATGTCTGGGCCGGTCCGCGCGGATAATCGGATTGCGGGTGTGGAGTGCCGCACCCGGTACTAGGTGCCAGCGGGCGAGCGGCAGGCTCGACGTCAAGATCAGGCAGGTCCATCTGACCGCCGACAAGCTACGGGCAGCCCGTCCCGAGGCCTTTCCGACTCGATCTTGACCCCCACCGCGCCAACGGTTTTCAGAATCCCAGCCGTAGACTGTGTGAGCGGTGGGTTGTCGTCCTAGTGAACAACAAAATCATAGAACCCCGCCTGAAGAGTCCGGGCTGAACCGCGCAGAAGCGTTACCGCACGCAGATCTTCCAGCCGTCGCCACGCTCCAGTCGCAGTGTGGGAGCGAGGTTTCCCGACGCCTCATTCTGCGAATCGAGGGTCACCGTGGCGACGTCACCGTCGATGTCGACCGCGCTGACCGTGGCGCGGGTCAGCCCGCCATCGGCTCGGGTTTTCTTCAGTAGGTCCATGACCGGGCCATCAGTGAATTGATCACGCATCGCCGGACACATCTGCTCTTTGTAGGCATCCCAATTCTGCGTGTTGTAGGCGTCTTGGAACGCCTGCACGGTCTGGCGGATCTGGTCGTCATCGGAGGACGGAGGAGGCGGTTCCGGAGCCGCCGGGGAAGGCGGTGCGACGGCCGGTGGTGCGGGGGAGGCGGAGTGCTCGGTAACAGGGGTTCCCGCGGTCAGCGATGAGCTGCACGACGTCACCAGCACGCTGGTGACCAGCAACGAACCGATGCTCGCATACCAGCGCCTGGATGCGATCACTGGACCTCCTGGTGGTAGTAGCAATTCAGGCTATTCCCGGCGGAGCTATCGGCTGGGCACGCGATCGCCGGTGGCGTTGACCAGCGCGGATACGTCATTGCCGCCGCGCGGAAGGCACTGTCGGATATCGATGAGCACATTGCCGCGCACGTTGATCCCGTGCTGGCAGACCGCGGTGCCGTCGCGCAGCCTGGCGGCCGAGGTGACGGTGCCGGCGAATGTCTGCGATTGGTCGAAGTCCCACGTCTGCGGCCCGCTGCCGGGGGCGGCGACGGTGATCGACTGGCCGGCGCAGCCCTGCCATTGCCGCTGCTGTTGCTGCAGTGATTGCACCGCGGCCATGTGCGTCGGGTAGGACACCACGGCCTGCACCACGCCTTCCTCGGTGGCCTTGCGGTTCATCGCGCGAAGGACCTGCACGGCGACTCCGGTCTGTCCGTGACCGCCCATAGCGCGCTCTTGCACGGGAGCCCAGGTGCCGACGCAGTCCGGGGCAGAGACGGCAGCAGCGTCATCGAGCAGGGTGCTGATGTCTTCTTCGAGAACCAACTCGTGTTCGGTGCTGCGGAGTTGGCCGGCCGGCAACAGAATCGGACGCAACGCTTCCGGTTGCACGTCGTCGGACGCCGCTCCCTGCGGGGCACCGGGTTCGGCCCCGGCAAGGGGAATTGTGGAGTGCGCCGGTGTATTCGACGTGACGACGGTGGTCGGCTCAGGGGGGCGCTCTCGGCCCGCCATCGTGGCGGCGGCTATCGATCCGGCCACCATCAGGACTGCCGCGGCGCCGCCGGCCAGCACCCACGTACGCCGCCGCGGCGAGGACGGCCGCTCAGGTTGGCGCACCGGAGTCGACTGCGGGGTGGCGTAATGCAACCCAGCCGGCAACTGGTTGGACAGTGCGGCCCGCGCCGCCTGGGCGAGCGCGCTTGCCGAGGGGAACCGAGCAGCAGGGTCCTTGGCCATGGCCGTGGCGATGACGACGTCGAGTGCCGGCGGCAGACTGGGGACAAAATCAGTGGGCCGCGGCGGCGGCTGATGGAGGTGGGCCATCATCACCGCGGCCATCCCGTTGGCCGAAGAGAACGGCGCGTAGCCGGTCAGCAGGGAAAACAGCGTGCAGCCCAGCGAGTAGATGTCGGCACGGCCGTCGAGGTGGGTGCCGGACAGGACTTCCGGTGCCGCGTAGGCGATGGTCGCCAGCACGGATCCGGTCGCGGTCAGCCCGACGTCGTCGAGGGCCCGCGCGATACCGAAATCGGCCAGCAGGGCGCGCTCGTCTGCGCCGGGTGTGCCCGTCAACAAGAAGTTGGCGGGCTTGACGTCGCGGTGGATGACGTTGCGGGCGTGGGCGTAGTCGAGGGCTTTGGCGACGTCGCTGACGATGTGCACAGCACGCTGCGGTGTCATGGTGCCGCTTCGTTGGGCCGCGTCGGCGTCGGTGCCGTCGACGAACTGCATGGCGATCCACAACTGGCCGTCCGCGGTCTGCCCGCGGTTGTAGACCGAAACGATGTGGGGATGGTCCAGGCCGGCGGCTACTTCGGCTTCGCGAATGAAGCGGGCGCGGAAGTCAGAATTGCGGGACAGCTCGGCGGAAAGGATCTTCAGCGCCTCGCGGCGGGGAAGTGTCGGATTGGCGGCGAGATACACCGTTCCCATGCCGCCGGTACCGAGTACCTGCTCGATGCGGTACCCGTCGACTACCTGCCCGGCGGTGAACATCGGCACCCCCGTCGGTCATCGGCGTCGCCCGTGTACCGCCGCATAGCGGAAAAGGCTACCGAGTCCGTGTCGCCGGACAGGCGAGATCCCCGCGGTGCCGGACGCTGACCCCTACTGCGCCAGCGGCTTATAGAACACCAGCCCGTTGCCCTTGTTGTCATAGACCACGGCGCGACGCTCGTGTGCGTCGTCGTAGGGGCCCTTGACGATCCCACCGCCACTGGCCTCGATGGCCTTGGCGGCGCCGTCGACGTCGTCGGTCTTGATGCCGACGACGACCTGGCCGTGGATGGGGTGGTCGACCGCGGTCGCCAACGCCAGGGTCACCGACCCGCCGTCGAGGGCGGCGAAGTGGGCGCCGTCGCGGAACTTCAGCGGCATGCCCAGGGTTTCGCTGTAGAACCTGATCGACTCATCCAGGTCGTCGGTGGACAAGACGATCATCCGAATGTCGTGGTCGCTCACGGTTACCTCCTGCCGACGGGACGTCCTTGCAGCCTAAGCCGAAGCGGCGCGCCGCCACCGGATCATCACGATCAAACACCGCGCCAGGCCTCCCGGGCCACCCGGTGGAAGTTGCCGCCGAGTACCGCGGCGATGTCGGCGCCGGCCCAGCCGCGTGCGGCAAGGTGCTCGCGCAGACCCAGCCAGGTCTCCGGCGGCATCCACTGGAATCGGCCCCCAACGGGTGTAGCTGTCGTCGAACAACTGGGGGTTGGCGGCCATCTCCTGGGTGAGTTCGGTCTGAGTGAACGAGTAATCGGTGCTGTCTCGTGGGCGAGACCATGGTGTCGGCGAAGCGTTGCGTGAATAGCCCGCGTTGACCGAGAGCAATCCTGCCCCTGCGGGCGGCACTAATCTGGCCAGATGGCGATTGACGTACGGCCCGCGAACAAGCCCGACATCGCACCGCTGGCGCACACGTTGGGGCGGGCGTTCTATGACGACCCGGTATCGATGTGGATGCTGCCCGACGACGCCTCTCGCACCGCGCAGCTGACGGCGTTCTTCGGTACCTCGACCCGGGTGCACCATCTGTCCGGCGGTGGGGTCGAGGTGGCCTATGACGGTGCAACCGTGGGGGCTGCGGCACTGTGGGATCCGCCCGACCGCTGGAAACAGTCCACGTGGTCACAGCTGCGGATGGTGCCCTCGCTGATCCGGTCCTTCGGCTTCCGTCTCTCGCAGGGCCGGGCGCTGTCGGATCTGTTGGATGCCAACCACCCTGAGGAGCCGCACTGGTATCTGGCGGTGATCGGCAGTGACCCGTCGGTGCGGGGGCGCGGCTTCGGGCAGGCCGTCATGCAGCCGCGGCTGGAGCGCTGCGACGCCGAGTCCTGCCCGGCGTATCTGGAGTCCAGCAAGGAAGAGAACGTGCCGTATTACGAGCGGTTCGGCTTCCGGGTGATCGGGGAGATCAGCTTGCCCAACGGCGGGCCGACGCTGTGGAAGATGTGGCGCGAGCCCCAGAACCCGTAGTAGTCACTCCCCGACCGAGTCGCCGAGCCGCTCGGCGGCCGCGAGGTAGTCCTGCGCGAACTCGAACACCACCTCGCGCGCGGGTTTGACCTTATTCATCAGGCCGACACCCTGGCCGACGAAATACGTGGCCAGGGCTTGCGCGCCGGGGTGCCCGGCGGCGGCGAGGGCGTCGACGCGGCGAAGCGCGGGCTCGGCCAGCATGGATTGCAGCGGCAGCGGCAGTGTCGCGTGGCCGGCTTCGTTGGGTCGCCAGGCATCGGTCCACTCCGAGACCAGCTGCCGGGCAGGCTTGCCGGTGCGCCCGGTGGAGCGGATGGTGTCGCGCGAGGTCGCCGCGAGCATCTTCTGCTTGGTGTGCGGGGCGGTTTCGGCTTCCTCGGTGGTCAGCCACACCGACCCCGTCCAGGCTCCGGCAGCGCCGAGGGCCACACACGCGGCCATCTGCCGGCCGGTGACGATCCCGCCGGCGGCGAGCACGGGGACGGCGTCGTCGATGGCGTCGATGACTTCGGGCACCAGCACCAACGTGGAGACCTCGCCGCAGTGGCCGCCGGCCTCGGTGCCCTGGGCGACGATGAGGTCGACACCGTGGGTCACCTGCTTGAGGGCGTGTTCCTTGGCACCGACGAGGGCAGCGACCGGGATGCCGTGGTCCTGACCGGACTTGATCATGTAGTCCGGCGGCACGCCGAGTGCGTTGGCCATCAGCCTGATGGGATGAGCGACGGCGACCTCGAGCAGCTGCTCTCCGGCACTGCCGGCGAGCATGGCCGGCCCCAAACGTGGCTTGTCATCGGGTTCGATGTCGTGCTCGGCCAACAGGTTTGCGATGAACGTCTGGTACTCAGCCGGGATCCGGTCAGACAGTTGACGGCCGGACAAGCTTTCGCCCTTACCTTCGAATTTGGCGGGCACGATGATGTCGATGCCGTAAGGCTTGCCCTTCACCTGCTCGTCGATCCAGCTCAACTCCTGATCGAGTTGTTCAGGGGTGTAGGCGGCACCGCCGAGGACGCCGAAACCGCCAGCATTCGTCACGGCGGCCACCACGTCGCGGCAGTGGCTGAAGGCGAACAGCGGGAAGTCGATGCCGTACTGCTCGCAAATGGGAGTCTTCACGGGTCCGCCGCTCGTTCACTGGAATGGGCTTCCAGGACGGTATCGCAGCGAAGGCGGATCAGCCCACCAGTGCGTCGATGTCGACCAGCAGGGGCAGGTCGGCGTCGACAAGGTCGGGGACCGCGACCGTGTGGCCGGCCAACAGCGCCGCCACCGAATCGGAGAACTCGGCGCTGCCCGGCAGCGGCAGCGGTGCGTCTTCCGGCGGGATGACGCCGGCCCCGGTCAGGTAGGCCACCGCTCTGCCCAAGTCCGTCGCGACGTCTGCGACCACACCTCCGACGGTGTTGAGCAACCACTGGGCGCCCTGAGCCAGCCCGCTGATCAGGAAGATGTCCTGGTCGATGATCGTCTGCAGGAAGTTGCTGATGGGCGGAAGCAGGTAGCTGCCGATGAAGAAACCGGCTCCGCCGGCCAGCGCACGGATGCTCAACATGATGTTGGTGCCGATGTCGGGGTAGCCGTAGCTGTTGATCGCATCGGTGAGGGATTGCTTGAGATCGACCGGCATGATGAAGCCGTTCAGAATCTCCGGGTCGGTTTGCATCGGGACGCCGTCGAAGTCCGAGCGCATCTGGATTCCGAAGGCCTGCAGGATCGTGGGCGTGATGTCGACGGTCTGGTAACTGAGGTTCTGGCCTCCGGCCTGGTCGTCATTTCCGGCCAGCGAGAACATGACGAAACTCGACGTCTCGTTGGGCGTCTGGAAGCCGTGGCCGAGGCTGAAACCCGGCAGGGTCACCGTCTGCTGGTGGCCGTGGTCGGTCACGGCGATGATCGTCCAGCGGTCACCGGTGGCCGCCTCGGCCTGGGCGACCGCCTCCAGGATCTGTTTGAAGTTGGCGCCGACGTTGATGACGGCTTCCTTGTACTCCTCCGACCCGCCGCTGTAGGAGTGTCCGGCGTGGTCGACCTGGGACTGGTAGGAGAACATGAACGTCGAGGTGTCCGGGTTCTCCGTGGTCGCCAGAATCCTGGCGACGGTCTCGTCGGTGACCAGCGCGTCCATCTCCGCCGAGGTGGAACCACCGGTGATGCCGATGATGTTGTCGGCGGGATAGCCGCCCGTGGAGGCCATCTCGGTGAACAGGCCCCGACCGGAGATGACCGTGGTGTCGACCTCCGGCTTGTGGTACTCGATCAGGTTGAACACCGACGGCCAGGTGGTGTAGGGCTCGGGCCGGTAGACGTTGCTGACCACCCCGTGCTTGTCGTCCCAGACCCCGGTGAGGATCGTCGACCACGACGGCGTCGACATCGTTTGATGGCCGGCGATGGTCGTGGCGGCGGTGACGCCCCGATCCATCAGCATCTTGAATCCGCTGTCGTCGTTGTAGGCGTACTCGAGGATCTTGTCGAGGTTGGTGCCATCGGTGCCCAGCAGCAGCACATGTTCGGCGGCAAGCAGCCAATCGGCGGTCACGGTCGACAAGCCCACCTGCGTCCCCACCGCCGCGCCGGCTCCGGCTACCAGGCCGGCGACGGCGGTACCACACAGGATCTGCTTGAGCGTTGTCATGGTGTGTCAGCCCAGCAGCGCGTCGACGTCGAGCAGCAGCGACAGGTCGAGGTCCCCGATGTCGGGGGCGGTAAAGGTGTCGCCGGCCAGCAGCGACTCCAACGATCCGGTGAACTCGGCGGCCCCCGGCAGCGGCAGCGGCGCGTCGGTCGGGGCGATCACGCCCGACCCGAGCAGATACGCGAATCCGTGTGCCACCGTGTTGGTCACGTTCACCGTCAGACCGCCGAAGAACTCGTTGATCTGCTGGGCGACCTCGGCCAGCCCGCTGATCAGGAAGATGTCCTGGTCGACGATCGACTGTAGGAAGGTGTCGATCTCGGTCACAAACTTGTCGAGGAAGTACGGCACGGACCCGATCACCGTCCGGATGGCCAGCGTGATGTCGTTGCCGATGTTCGGGTAGCCGTACATCGCGAGAGCGTCGAGCAGCGACTGCTTGAGATCGGTGGGCTCGACGATGCCGTCCAACACGGCCGGGTCGTTCACCAGCGAGACCCCGTCGAAGTCTGAGCGCAGCGGGATGCCGAACAGCGACAGGATCGTCGGGGTGATGTCCACCGTGGAGTACCCCAAGCTTTGGCTGCCGTCGTTCGCGTCATCGCCGGCCTGGTCGAAGATGACGAACGACGATGTCTCATTGGGCGATTGGAAGCCGTGGCCGATGCTGAGGCCGGGCAGGGTCACCGTCTGCTGATGGCCGTGGTCGGTGGTGAGGATGATCGACCAGTCGTCGCCGGTGATCGACTGCACGTGGGCGATCGCGGCCAGGATCTGTTGGATATTGGCCCCGAGGTTGATGATGGATTGCATGTATTCTTCCGACCCGCCGGCGAACGAGTGTCCCGCGTGGTCGGCCTGCGACTGGTAGGAGAACAGGAAACTCGAGATGTCATCCGGATTGTCCTCCGTGCCCAGGATCTGGGCAATGGTGAGCGCGGTGACCAGCGCGTCAGAGTCGGCCGGGCTGTCCCCCGCCGGGACGAAGATGTTGTTGTCGACCGAGTAGCCGCCCGCGCCGGCCAATTGGTTGAGGTACTCCCAGTTGCTGATGATCGTGGTGTCGACCTCCGGCTTGTTGTACTCGATGAGGTTGAACACCGTCGGCCACTGGTTGTACGGCTCGGGCCGGAACAGGTTGTTGAAGACACCGTGCTTGTCGTCCCACACGCCGGTGAGGATCGTCGACCATGACGGCCCGGATAGCGTCGTGTGATTGGTCAGGCTCGCCGCTCCGGTGATGCCCTGGTCCATCGCCGTCTTAAAGCCGCTGTCGTCGTCGTAGGCGTACTCCAGGACCTTGGAGAGGTTGACGCCGTCGAGGCCGATCAGCAGCACGTGCTCGGCGGCGAGCAGCCAGTCGGCGGTCACCGCGGACAACCCGGCCGGCGCGCCGACGGCCGCTCCGGTCGCGGCGACCATGCCGGCGACGGTTGCACCACACAGGAACTGCTTGATTGTCGTCACGTTCGGTGTCCCTCGTCGAAGTTGCGCAGGTCAGTTGCGCGAGACACTAGCAGAAGCCCAGGAAAAACTCAGATTTCCGGTTCGTTCACTTATTTACCCAGGATGTTACTGAGTATTCTGTGGAGTCGCTGCGGGTTAAAGCGCCGAACCGGCCGTCTGGGACTAGCGAATCTCCTCGCCACTGGCCAACGTCGCCCGGAACTGCATCACCCGGTAGGGCCAGCCCGCCGCGGTGTTCCACTGCGACACCAGCAGGCCCACCCCGCCGGTGCGGTCCACCCGTGAACCCGGTAGGACATAGCCGCCGTAGAGCTGGGCGACCCGGGAGCCGGCGTGGTCCTCGCGGTCCCAGCTGCAACCGATCACCGGCAGTTGCAATGGCACAGAAGCTAATTCGGAGGCGGGGGAGTCCAGCACCCGGTAACCCAGCGCATAGCGCGAGGACACGAACCCGCCGAGCACCCAGGTTCCGGCCGCCAGCCGCCGCAACGACAGCTCGCCCCAGGTCTCGCCGGGCGGGGTGATCGGCACCGGGGTGCTGCCCCAGGCCCGCCGGCCGCCTCGGTATCCCCAGCCGGAGTACTTGGCGGGGTTGCCGATGTCGGCGGGGCGCACCCGCCGCAAGATGACGCCCTTGTTGCGCTGAAACCCGGTTGAGACCACATACACCCAGCCGTCGTCGGGGTCGTAGTCCCAGGACCAGCACTGCGCGTGCCCGCGGTGTCGCCGCGCCGGAAACCGCGTCCCGATGTTGTGCCAGGTGGTCCCGCTGTCGGCGGACTGCCAGATCTCGGTCCAGGCGACGTTGCCGAAGCCGCGGTTGACGATCGCGTGCAAGTAGAGCAGCTGGTCCACCCGCAACAGATCGGAGGGGATCACCGTGCTGATCGAGCCGCGGTCCAGTCGCGAAACCGGCTCGCTGTGCCGGTAGTGCCACAGCTGCCGGGCGTAGTCGCCGTCGGGGCCGCCCGCGCGCCGGTAGCGAATCCGGTGGTCGGCATCGCCGGTGCCGATAAGGATCACCGGGGAGCGCCAATCACCTCGGCCGACTTTGTCGCCGGCGAAGGTGTCGCCGAACACCGATACCAGCGAGCCGTCGGGTGCCAGCACCGAGGCGCCCAGGTCCGCGCACGTCACGCCCCACTGGTCGGTGATGCCCGGACCGGTGACGTCGGCCAGCTTGCCGGGAACGTGGCGTGCTGCGAGGCTCACCGCTCAGGGCTTGCTGCGCCAGCCGCCGACAGCCAGCGCGATCATCCGGAGTTGTTTGACGGCGACTTGTTTGATCTCGGCGAGGGTCTCCTCGTCCGGGGCCTCCTCGATGGCCTCGGCGGTGACGGTCATCGCGTTGACGAACAGCCCCGCCAGGATGTTCAGATCCTCGGTGCTCCACGCGCTCAACGCCGGGAAGCGCGCCAGGTCGGTGGCCAGCTCAGCGGTTATCAAGCGGATCTCGGTGCGGATCGCATAGCGCAGCACTGTCATTCCGCTGAACCGCTCCCGGTTGATGAACCGCCAGTGCTCGCGGCGCGACGCGACGCTGTCGGCAAGTACCTCCACGGAGGACTCGATGACCCGGTTGGGGTCGACCCCCCCCGGTCCGGGCGTCGCGCAGCGTATCGCGCAGCGCCCCGAAGGACTCGTCGATGAGCACCAGCCCCAGCGCGTCCATCGACTCGAAATGGCGGTAGAACGCCGCGGGCACGATGTGGGCGGCCCGGGTCACCTCGCGCAGGCTCAGCGCGCTGAAGCTGCGTTCCTCCAGCAGCGTCAGCGCCGCGCTGATGATGGCGCGGCGGGTGGCCTCTTTGCGCTCCTCGCGTGACACCCGCTCCGGTCGTTCGGGCCGGGCTGGACGCTCGGGACGGGGCGGCCGCGGTGGCCTGGTTCGTCCCGAGCGTGAATTGGGCGTACGACTGTTCACTGGATGTGAAGCGTAACACAGCCGGTCGATAGCACTTGACGCATCGTAAACAAGTGTTCACTGTGTACATATGTTCACTCAAACGTTGACGCGGCGGGTACTGGGCTCCAGCCTGGTCGACCTGCTCACCGGTCCCCACGGGGTCGACCGCTACACCGAACTGGTGTCTCCGACCTGGACCCGCAACGACGCCCGCGCCCGGGTCGTCGCCGCGCGGCGCGCCACCCCACGCAGCGTGACCCTGCTGCTGGAACCCAACGACGCGTTCGGCGGTTTCAAGGCGGGCCAGCACATCAACCTGTCCGTCGAGATCGACGGGCGGCGGCGCACCCGGTGTTACTCGCCGGCCAGCCCCGAAGGGCAGCGGCTCATCGAGCTCACCATCGGGCGCCACGAGGGCGGGCTGGTCTCCGAGTACCTCTACCGCAACGCCCGGCCCGGCATGGTCGTCGGCCTGGACAACGTCGGCGGCGACTTCGTGCTGCCGGCGATCCGCCCGCGGCGCATCCTGTTGGTCTCCGGCGGCAGCGGCATCACGCCGGTGATGTCGATGCTGCGCACCCTGCTCGCCGAACGCTATGCGGGCCGGGTGACGTTCATCCATTACGCGCGCACTCCCGAGGAGGCCTGCTACCGCGACGAACTCGCCGGGATGCCGCGGGTGCAGGTGCTGCACGGCTACACCCGCGCACCGGACGCCGGCGATCTGCGGGGCTACTTCGACGGCGAGCATCTGCGGGCGGCCGGACCGGAGCCGGATGCGGTGTACGTGTGCGGCCCGCCGGCACTCGTGGCCGCGGTGCGCGAGCAGCGGCCCGACGCGATCTCGGAGAGCTTCGTGCCGCCGCAATTCACCGCCGACCCGTCCGGTGGCCGGGTCACCTTCCTCGGCAGCACCATCGCGGTGGTCGACGACGGGCGGTCACTGCTGGAGCAGGCCGAATCGGCCGGACTGCAACCGGCCAGCGGATGCCGGATGGGCATCTGCCACAGCTGCACCTGCCGCAAAGCCGGTGGCACGGTGCGAAACCTGATCACCGGGGCGCTCTCGACCGCCGAGAGCGAAGACATCCAGATCTGCGTGTCGGTGCCCGTCGGCGACGTCGAAATCGATCTGTAGGACCAATGACCATCCGTGAGTGGGAATCACACGACGCCACCACCGAGTGTTGCGTCGGGAGATTCCGAGTCGCGGGAAACGACCAGTAAAGGAGCCAACCATGACGCAGTCAGTCCTCGAGCGGCCGCAGACCGAACAGCCGCAGGCCGGCGATCGCCCAGGCCTCCCGGCCAACCTCGACGCCTTCGGCGCCGAACTCGACGCCATCCGCCAGGGTGTGCTCGACGACCTTGGCGAACGCGACGCCGACTACATCCACCAGATCATCAAGGCGCAGCGCACGCTGGAGGTCGGCGGGCGCGCGCTGCTGTTCTTCAGCATCATCCCGCCGGCCTGGCTGGCCGGCACGGTGATGCTGGGGCTGTCGAAGATCCTCGACAACATGGAGATCGGCCACAACGTCATGCACGGCCAGTACGACTGGATGGGTGAACCGGCGTTGTACGGCAAGCACTTCGAGTGGGACACCGCCTGCCCCGCCGACCAGTGGCGGCACTCGCACAACTACATGCACCACACCTACACCAACATCGTCGGGATGGACCGCGACGTCGGCTACGGGATCCTGCGAATGAGCGAGAAGCAGCCTTGGGAGCCCTACTTCCTGGGCAACCCGCTCTACGCCTTCCTGCTGATGGTGCTGTTCCAGTACGGGGTGGCGGTGCATGAGTTGGAGACCGAGCGCATCCGCGCCGGGGAGATCGGATTGGCCGACAAACGCGAAATGCTGCGGGAGACCTGGCAGAAGGTGCGTCGCCAGACCCTCAAGGACTACGTCGCGTTCCCGCTGCTGGCCGGCCCGTTCGCCCCGCTGGTGTTCGCCGGCAACCTGACCGCCAACCTGATGCGCAACGTGTGGGCCTACACCATCATCTTCTGCGGTCACTTCCCCGACGGCACACAGGAATTCACCGTCGAGGAGGCCGAGAACGAGTCACGCGGCATGTGGTACTACCGTCAGATCCTGGGTTCGGCGAACCTGACCGGCGGCAAGTGGTTCCACATCCTGACCGGCAACCTGTCGTTCCAGGTGGAGCACCACCTGTTCCCCGACCTGCCGGCGCACCGCTACGCCGAGATCGCACCGCAGGTGCGCGAGATCTGCGAGCGTTACGGCGTCCCGTACAACACCGGGCCGCTGCTCAAGCAGTTCGGCAGTGTGGTCCGCAAGATCTGCAAACTGGCGCTGCCCTGGACGTGACCGGCTACTCGACGCCGACGGTGACCTCGGTCGACTTGATGAACACCGTCGCCGGCTGACCGACCTTGAGGTCGAGTTCCAGGGCGGCATCGCGGGTGACCGACGAGGTGATCACCTGCTCGCCGCCGTCGAGGCGGATCTTGACCACCGCCATGACCGACCCGACATCCAAGTCGGCGATGGTTCCGGTGAGCTGGTTACGCGTTGAGAGTCGCATGGCGGTCCTCCGGATTCTGCGATGCGCCTGACGGGTCAACGGTAGATCAGCGCCGAGGGCCGAGCAGGGCAATCGACGCATCGACCGCCGGCTCGATGATCGCGCCGATGTCGGAGCCGTCCTCGACGGCCAGCGCGGTCAGCTCTCGCAGCCCGCCCAGCAGGATCACCGCCAGCGCCGGGCTCAACGGCGGCAGGTCCGCACGGCGAAACCCCGGGCTGCCACTGAGCTCGACGAGCAGATTCGACATCAGGTCCAGGCCGCGCCGCTGGGCCGGTCGCGCCACCTCACCCAGCGACGGCAGTTCCCGGATCCAGCTCAACGTGATGGCGGGTCGGGCTTGGATCTGGGCGACGTAGGCGCCCACCGCCTGCCGGATCTGCTCCTGCCAGTCGGCCTGCGGATCGACCGCGGCGCGGATCCGCTGGGCCAGTGCCTCATTGTCGGCGCGCAACAACTCCAGGAAGCACTCCTCCTTGCTGGCGAAGCGGTCATAGAAGGTCCGTTTGGAGGTGCGGGCGGCGCGCACGATATCGGCGACGGTGCTGGCCCGGTAGCCACGCTCGGCGATCGCGTCGGCAAGTCCCTCGAGCAGCCGGCGGCGAAACGGGTCGGCGGTTTCCGTCACTTCGCCCTCGGTTGCCAGCGTCATCATCGCCGCACCTTTCCCGTCAAGCCTTGCCAGTCCTTGGTACTAGAGAGTACCGTGTTCGACAAGCGTTTGGTACGCGTCGGTACCACGGATCGCCTCGGGAGGCATCGCATGACCCAGACGGTTACCAGCCAGACCACGCAGCGACTCGACGCCGCGGATTCACCGGCGATCAAGCTTCCGCCGAAGCCGCGGATTCCCAAGGTGGTGAGCGGCTTGCTGTTCACCCTGGACCGGCGCCGGCTGATGGGCGCCCTGACGCGTCGCTATGGAGCCGCCTTCACCATCGACAGCCCGGTGTTCGGGCCGACGGTCTTCGTGACCGAACCGGATCTGGCCAAGCAGGTGTTCCTGGCCAACCCCGAGGACCTCGGCAACATCCAGCCCAACCTGTCCCGGATCCTCGGGCCCGGCTCGGTGTTCGCGCTCGACGGTGCCGAGCACCGCCGCCGTCGCAATCTGTTGAGCCCGCCGTTCCACGGCAAGAGCATTCGGGCCTACGAGCAGATCGTCGTCGAGGAGACGCTGCGGGAGATCGCCGACTGGCCGATCGGCAAACCCTTCGAAACGCTGTCGCCGATGAACCGGATCACCCTGAACGTGATTCTGCGGGCGATCTTCGGGGCCGAAGGCGCTGAACTGGACCAGTTGCGGGTAGGCCTGCCCAAGTGGGTGACGCTCGGCTCCCGGCTGGTGGCACTGCCCCTGCCGGTCCGCAACTACGGGCGGTTCACCCCGTGGGGCCGATTGGCGGCGTGGCGTGAGCAGTACGAAGCGATTCTGGACAAGCTGATCGCCGACGTGCGCGCCGACCCGGACTTCGAGAACCGCACCGACGTGCTGACCCTGCTCCTGAGCAGCAGCTACGACGACGGTACGGCAATGACCCGCCAGGAGATCGGCGACGAACTGCTGACCTTCCTGGCGGCCGGCCATGAGACCACGGCGTCGACGATGGCCTGGGTGTTCGAGCGGCTGAGCCGCCACCCGCGGCTGCTCGACGAGCTCACCGCCGAGGCCGACACCGACGAGAACAGGTTGCGCCGCGCCACGATCCGCGAGGTCCAGCGGGTGCGCACCGTGATCGACTTCGCCGGCCGGCACGTCTATGCGCCCAGCGTCCAGATCGGCGACTGGGTCATTCCCCGCGGGTACGGGGTGATTGTGGGGATCAACCAGATCCACCAGAATCCCGCCGTGTTCGCCGAGCCGGACCGCTTCGATCCGCGGCGCTACCTCGACGGCAGCCCGTCGGCATTCGAATGGCTGCCCTACGGCGGCGGCAGCCGGCGTTGCCCGGGCTCGGCGTTCGCCAACCTGGAGATGGATCTGGTGCTGCGAACCGTGTTGCGGCACTTCACTATCGAGCCGACCGCGGCGGCTGGGGAGAAGTACCACTCCCGGGGAGTGGCGTTCACTCCGAAGAACGGCGGGCGAATCACCGTACGACGCCGCGGCTAAGATGCGCTGATGAGCGACCAGGCCGAGCAACGTGTCGAGATGTTCAACGCCGCGATCGAGCACACCATCCCGGCCGCGCATCGGATGGGGGTGCAGGTCGTCGAGGTCGGCGATGGCTACGCTGCGGCCACCGTCCCGTTCGAGGGCAACGGCAACCACTTCGGGGTGGTCTATGCCGGCGTGCAGTTCACCGTGGCCGAGGTCCTCGGCGGCATCATCGCGTTGAGCAGTTTCGACACCGCCAAATACTTCCCGCTGGTGAAGAACATCGACATCTCGTTCGTCGGGATGGCCCGTTCGCAGCTGCGCGCCGAGGCCCGCCTCGACGCCGGCGAGATCGCCCGGATCGGCGCCGAGGCCGCCGAACGCGGCAAGGCCGACTACACGCTGGAGGCCGTGGTCACCGACGCCGACGGCAACACCGTCGCCACCACCCGCGGGCTGTATCAGCTGCGGACCCACGGCCAGTAGCGGCCGTTAGGACTGGCGCTGCAGCTGCCAGTCCGGCCGGATGTAGTGGCAGGTGTAGCCGCCGGGGAACCGTTCCAGGTAGTCCTGGTGCTCGGGTTCGGCCTCCCAGAAATCACCGGCCGGGCTGACCTCGGTCACCACCTTGCCCGGCCAGCGCCCGGACGCGTCCACCTCGGCGATGGTGTCCAGCGCGGTCTGTCGCTGCTCGTCGTCGAGGTAGAAGATCGCCGAACGGTAGCTGGTCCCGACGTCGTTGCCCTGCCGGTTGCGGGTGGTCGGGTCGTGGATGGCGAAGAAGAACTCCAGCAGGCTGCGGTAGTCGGTCGCCGAAGGGTCGTAGCTGATCTCGATGGCCTCGGCATGGGTGCCGTGGTTGCGGTAGGTGGCGTTCGCTACGTCGCCGCCGGTGTAGCCGACTCGGGTGGCCACCACGCCGGTTTGCTTGCGGATCAGGTCCTGCATGCCCCAGAAGCAGCCGCCGGCCAGGATCGCTCTCTGGTAATCAGTCATGTCCCCGATTATCCCGGCTCAGGCAGCGCCCGCCAGGGGATAGGACCGATAGCTGGTCAACACCGCGCTCGGCTCCCGGCGCGGCGGCGCCTGCGCCGTCAAGTCGGCGAACCGGTCGAACAGCGCGAGCAGTCCCAGGCGGATCTGCATCCGGGCCAGCGGGGCGCCCAGGCAGACGTGCGGGCCGAACCCGAAGCCCAGGTGGCCGGTCTGCGGCCGGGCCAGGTCGAGGCGGTCGGGGTCGGGAAACACGGCCGGATCCCGGTTGGCGGCGGCCAGCCCGAGCAGGATCGGGGCGCCGGGGTCGATGACGGCCCCGCCCTTCCCGCGGCCGAGCTCGATGGGCGCCTCGGCAACCCGGGAGATCATCATGGCCGGGCTGATGAGCCGGACCAGTTCGTCGACGGCGTGCGGGGCGGCCCCGGCGTCGGCCAGCAGGCGCCGTTGCCCGGGATTCTCGATCAGCAACGCGGTCGCCCCGGTGAGTACCGCCGTGGTGGTGTCGTGCCCGGCCGACAACAAGAAGATGGCGTTGTGCAGCAGTTCGTCGTCGGACAGTGGCAGCCCGCTGGCGGCCACCACCGACAGCAGGTCGTGGCCCGGGTCGGCGCGGCGCAGCGCCAGCAGGTCGGCGAGCAGGTCCTTCATCCCGGCCGCGGCGTCGTCGGCGGCGGTGAACACCGACCGGGGTGCCGCCGGTTCCAGCGCCGCGATCAACGCCATCGACCAGTCCTGCAGGTTGTCCAGTTCGCTGTCGGGCACCCCCAGCAGGGTGGCGATGGCCCCCAGCGGTAACGGCTTGGCGAACTCGGCCACCAGGTCGAAGCCGGCCGGGTCGAGCGCGGCCGCCAACGACCGGGCGCGGGCGGCGACCTCGGATTCGAAGGAGGCCAGTGCGCGCGGGGTGAACGCCCGCGACAGCGGTGCCCGCAGCCGGCGGTGGTCGTCGCCGGACCGGTAGAACAGGTTGTGCTCGACGTGGGTCAGATAGGGCCGGCCGGGATCGAGCTTGCTGCGGTACAGGTTTCGCCGGTCGGTGCCGGCGCGTTCATCGCGCAGTATCGCCAGCACGTCGGCATGACGAGTCAGTACCCACAGCCCCTGGCTGTTGCGGTGTACCGGGTCGGCATCGGCGAACCGCCGCTGATACGTCAGCGGGTCGGCATGCAGGTCCGGGTCGCGGAAATCGAAGTCGAGCGCGGCCATCAGGTTCGTTCGGCGATCCAGGACGCCACCAGATCGGCGCAGACCGTTCGGCTGTCGGTGGGCTGCTCGAAGTAGTGGTCGCCGGCGATGAGATGCAGTTGCTTGTCGGTGCTGGCCAACGAGTCGTGGATGTGGTGGGCGTCGCTGGGGAAGACGCCGGTGTCCGCGGTGCCCTGAATCACCAAGGCGGGCAACGTGATCCGTCCCAGGTGCGGGGCGCCCTGACAGAACGAGGTCTGTAGGCTCCACATCGACAGCCAGGTCCGCAGCGTGCAGTGCGCGGCGATGTTGTACGGCGCCCGGTTGGCGCGCCGCGGATCGCCCAGGTAGCACCGGTTCAGTGGACGGTCCGACGGGTCGATCGAGGCATCCAGGTAGCGCGGGTCGGCCCACACCCGATGCACCGAGAACGAGCGATCGTAGGTTCCGGCGGCGTTGAGTCGCTGCAACTCCGCCTGCGCCCACGAGGTGATCCGGTCGTTGCGGTCCCGCTGCGCCTGGCGGTAGCGGGCGAGGAACTCCGGTGTGTACGGCGGCGCGTTCTGCTCGGCGTACATGTCCAGGGCCGGGTCGCACGACAGCGGGTCGGACTCGTCGGTCACCGACGGGTCCATCCAGGCCGTCAGCACCTCCGGACGGCCGGCGTGGGCCTGGGTGGAGACGTACAGGTCGCCGGGCGGCAGACTGTTGACCGCATCGGGTACCGGACCGCCGCCGACCGCCGTGATGTGCGGGTCGACGGCTTGCGACTGGTAGGCGGCCATCAACGACCCGCCCCCGGAGTTGCCGAGCAACACCACCACCTCGACGCCGGCTTGCTCGCGCAGCCACTGCACCCCGGCCGCGATGTCCAGCAGCGCGTGTTCGAGCAGGAAGATCGATTCACCGCTGCGGAACCGGGTGTTCCAGCCCAGGAAGCCGTAACCGCGTTCGGCGATCAGCGGCGCCAGGTAGTGCTCGGCGAAGTCCACGTTGTAGTGGCTGGCGATCACGGCCACCTTCGGCTTGGCCCCGGCCGGAGTCCAGTACAGCCCCTGGGCGGGGTGATACCCGGCCGGGTTCACCGCCCCGGTTGCCGATGTCAGCGAAACGAATTCGCGCGTTACCGCCACTGCACCACTCCTTATTGTCATGAACCTTGTTCGCGCCAGCTCACCGAGCGATACCAGGTGTCGGTGAGCGTTTTGATCGCCGCTTCGTCGTCGAGCTCGCGGCCCGCCACGTCACCGCCGGCCACCAGCCAGACATAGGTGAAGTGGTTGAGCATGGCGACGATGGCCGAGCCGACCAGCTCCGGGTCCGCGTCGGTCCCGTAGCCCTTGCGCTGGGCCATCCGCACCGTCTGCGCCACCCAGTCGATCGCGTCGGCGCACATGTCCCGCCAGCGCTGGGCGAACTCGTCGTTGATCATCGCCAGCTGGAACACCCCGACCATCACCCCGAGGTGGTCGCGGTAGGTCTCCCAGTGCGCGCGCACCGATTCCTCGATGATGCCCCGCAGATCCTGGCCCGGGTGCAACGCCTGCACCGCACGGCTTTTGGCCAAAGCCCGGAAGTCCTCGGCCAGCGATGCCAGCAGGTCTTCCTTGGATTCGAAGTAGTGGTAGAACGACGCCGGCGAGCGCTTGGCGGCCGAGGTGATGTCGGTGATGGTCGTCTTGAAGAAACCCTTGCGGGCGATCACCTCGCGGGCGGCCTGTTCCAGCCGTGCTTGGGTGTCGCGGCCCCGGACGGTGGGACGGCTGTCGGCGGGCGCCCCGGCCCGGGCCGTCACGCCGGTTCCGTCGCGTCGAGGCCGGCCACCAGCTCGGCCAGCCGGCGTTCACCGGCCGGGGTCTGGCCGCCGGCGGCCAGGAATCGCTGCATCTTGGGCAGCGCCTCGCCCCGGCCGAGCACCTCGGCGAACGCCGAACGCTCCGCCGCCAGACCGGTGTGGATGTCCGGAGCGGCCAGGGTGGCCTTGATGGCGGCGATGTCGGCCAGCGGCACCGTGGCGATGCGCCCCACCAGCCGGTCGATGAACGCCGCGGCGCCGCCCGCATCCAGCGCCCGGTTGACCAGCCCGTAGCGTTCGGCGAGTTCGGCGTCGAGGTCGTCGTGGGCCAGCATGACCTCCAGTGCCCGGCCCCGCCCCAGCAGCCGGTGCAGGTGTTGCGGGCCCGAGCCCGCGGGGATGACCCCGATCCCGGTCTCGATCTGGTTGAACACCGCCCGGCCGGTGACCGCGAACCGCAGATCCAGGTTCACCAGCAGTTCCATTCCGCCGCCGGCCACCCGCCCGGCGACCACCCCGACGGTGACCTGATCGAGTGCCCGGAACGCGCCGACCAGGTCCTGGAACGAGCCGACCGCGGCCTCGGGATCGTCGGCCGAGGCCTGCAGCAGTGCCAGGTCGACGTGCGCGATGAAGAAGTCAGGGTTTGCGCTTTGCAGCACCACCACCCGCACGTCGCTGCCGGCCGCGCTGCGCAACCAGTTCACCAGCCGCCACAGGTCGCCCATCATCGCGGCGTCCATCAGATTGAGCTCGCCGTGGTCGATGAGTACCCGGGCCACCGGCCCATCGTGGGCGACGGCGAGCGTCGTCAGCGAGTCGAGACCCATGCGAGCCGCTTCAACCGAGCCGGGTGGTGTTCGAGCGGGACGTGACCACCTTGGGGTCGGCCGCCCGTTCGGTGCTGGTCAGCAGCGCATGCGCCTGCTCCGGGTCGCGCTCGAAACCCGGTGTGTCCCGGCATAACTCGACCATGATGCCGTTGGGGTCCAGGTAGTACAACGAGTGGCACCAGCCGTGGTCGACGTCCATCAGCGCTTTGATGCCGGCGGCGTCCATCCGGGCGCGGACTTCATTCTGCTTCTCCTCGCTGGCCCGGAACGCCACGTGATTCACCCACACCGGCAAGCCGTTCGGGCGCGACAACGAACTCGACCAGTCGGGTTTCTCACCGACGCCGTGCAGGTCGAAGAACGCGATACACGAGCCGTCGCCGAGGTCGTAGAACACGTGCCGGAAGAAGCCGTCCTGCAGTTGTTCGACCTCGGTGTGGACCAGCGGGAACCCCAGCAGGTCTTGGTAGAAGCGGTGCGTCGCCTCCAAGTCGGCGCAGGCGTAGGCGGCGTGATGCAGCCCGACGGCCGGTTTGCTGGACGTCACGGCGATCTCCTTCTGACCAGTGGGTCGACGGCGTCACCGTAACACCGATCCGAATATAAACCCAGATTCGAATGCGACCGCCCTCGACAACTCCGATAGAACGTGTTCTAGTTCTTCGCATGACGAACCCGCAGTTCAGCCGCGCCGAGCTCGCGGCCGCATTCGAGATCTTCGAGCAGACCGTCGCCCGCGCCGCCGAAACCAAGGACTGGGACGCCTGGGTGAGCCACTACACCCCCGACGTCGAATACGTCGAGCACGCGATGGGCACCATGCACGGCCGCGAGGAGGTGCGGCCCTGGATCCGCCAGACGATGTCGACCTTCCCGGGTAGCTACATGACCGAGTTCCCGTCGTTGTGGACGGTCATCGACGAGGCGCGCGGGCGCATCATCTGCGAACTGGACAATCCGATGCGCGATCCCGGCGACGGCACCGTCATCAGCGCCACCAACATCTCGATCGTCACCTACGCCGGCGACGGCCTGTGGTGCCGGCAGGAGGACATCTACAACCCGCTGCGCTTCGTCGCCGCGACCATGAAGTGGTGCCGCAAGGCCCAAGAGCTGGGCACCCTGGACGACGAGGCGGCCGCCTGGATGAAGCAGTTCGGAGGGAATGCGTGAAGGCTCACCCCAAGCTTGTCATCGGTGCCAACGGATTCCTCGGCTCACACGTCACCCGCCAGCTCGTCGACGCCGGTGAAGACGTCCGGGTCATGGTGCGCCCGAGCGCCAACACCATCGGAATCGACGACCTCGACGTCACCCGGTACCACGGCGATGTGTTCGACACCGCCACGCTGCGCGAGGCGATGACCGGCTGCGACGACATCTACTACTGCGTCGTCGACACCCGCGCCTGGCTGCGCGATCCGGCCCCGCTGTTCCGCACCAACGTCGAAGGGCTGCGCAACGTGCTCGATGTGGCGATCGAGGAGCCGGTCGCCGCCGGCCTGCGCCGGTTCGTGTTCACCAGCAGCTACGTCACCGTCGGCCGTCGCCGCGGCCATGTCGCCACCGAGACCGACCAGATCGACCGCCGCCGACTGACCCCCTACGTGCGGTCCCGGGTGCAGGCCGAAGACCTGGTGCTGCGCTATGCGGCCGACGCCGGACTGCCGGCGGTGGCGATGTGCGTATCGAGCACCTACGGCGACGGCGACTGGGGCCGCACCCCGCACGGCGCGTTCATCGCCGGCGCCGTCTACGGCAAGCTGCCGTTCGTGATGGACGGTATCCGGCTGGAGGCCGTCGGGGTCGACGACGCCGCGCGGGCGCTGATCCTGGCCGCCGAGCACGGCCGCAACGGTGAGCGGTACCTGATCTCCGAGCGCATGATCACCAACGGCGAGATCATTGCGATCGCGGCCGACGAGGCCGGGGTGCCGCCGCCGGCGCGGTCGATCTCGGTGCCGATGCTGTATGCCCTGGGGGCGCTGGGCGCGCTGAAGGCCGGGCTGGGCCGCAAGGACGCCGAGTTGTCGTGGAAGTCGGTCCGGATGATGCGCGCGGAGTCCGAAGTCGACCACTCCAAGGCGGTGCGCGAGCTGGGCTGGCAGCCCCGGCCGGTGGAGGAATCGATCCGGGAGGCGGCGCGTTTCTGGATGAAACTGCGCGATGCCAGGAAGCGAGGGACCGCCGCATGACCCAGCACGACTCGGGCAGCCGACCTGTCCACATCCCGACCGCCGAATACCCGATCACCGTGACCCCGACCGGCCGGCACGTCACGGTGCGTGTGGGCGGCGAAGTCGTCGCCGAGACCGACCATGCGCTCACCCTGCAGGAGGCGGATCGCCCTGCGGTGCAATATATTCCGATGGACGACGTCAATGGTGAGCTGTTGAGCCGCACCACGACGTCCAGCTACTGCCCGTTCAAGGGCGACGCCGCCTACTACACCGTCACCACCGCGGCCGGCCAGACCGTCGCCGATGTGATCTGGACCTACGAACAACCGTTTCCGGCTGTCGCCGCGATCGCCGGGCATATCGCCTTCTACCCGGACAAGGCCGACATCAGCGTCGGCCAGGACTAGATCGGCCTAGATTCCGAGCACTTCACCGGCGAACCGGGTCTCGGTGTACTCGCGCACCGACACAATCCGGCCGTCGTGGCAGTCGACGATGAACACCAGCGGGCTGTCGTAGTGGCCGCCGTCGGCGGTGACACAGTCGCCGTGCGCCTCGATCACCACGGTCTCGCCCTCGTTGATGCAGCGGGTCAGATCCAGCGTGATTCGCAGGCCGTGGCGGCGCTCCTCCACCTGCTGGCGCAGGGCGTCCGCGTCGATCGCCTGGCGGGTCAGGATGCTCCAGTAGCTGAAGTCGTCGCTGACCAGGGTGAAGATCTCGTCCAGGTCATCATCGCCACAGAGGCCCTGCAGGAACATCCACGCCAATTCCGCCTGCGGATCGTCGAACGGGGTGGCCACGTCTTCATCGTGGCGTGGCGACGCGAAGCGGTCAACGTGGAAATGGCGTCCCTATGATCACGTCATCAACAGTTCGCTTCGCCGTACCGTCACCTTTCCCGGGCCTGCCAGTCCCGCGCTGACCCTGTCCCCGCTGCGCCGCGGCCCCGGTGACCCCTGCCTGCAGATCATCGACGGCGCCATCTGGCGGACGAGCCTGCTCGCCAGTGGACCGGTGACGGCGCGGATCACCCGGGCGGCGCCCGAGGCGGTGGACTGCACGGCGTGGGGCGACGGCGCCGCGGAGTTCCTCGACGGACTGCCGGGCCTGCTGGGCGCCGATGACGACGCGTCGGACTTCGTGCCGACCGAGCCGACGGTGGCCGCCGCACACCGTCGGCTGCCGCACCTTCGGCTGGGCCGCACCGAACGGGTGCTTGAAGCGCTCATCCCGGCGGTGCTCGAACAGCGCGTGCCCGGCGTCGATGCGTTTCGGGCCTGGCGGGTGCTGGTCACCGAATTCGGCGGCCCGGCGCCCGGACCGGCGCCGGCGCGGATGCGGGTGCCGCCGCCGGCCGAGGTGTGGCGGGCCATCCCGTCGTGGAAGTTTCACCGCGCCAACGTCGACGGCGGCCGAGCCCGCACCGTGGTCGGCTGCGCGCAGCGGGCGGCATCGCTGGAGCGGCTGGTGGGCAGGCCCGCCGCGGCGGCTCAGCTGGCCCTGATGTCGCTGCCCGGTGTCGGGGTGTGGACCGCGGCCGAGACCGCCCAGCGTGCCTTCGGCGACGCCGATGCGCTGTCGGTCGGCGACTATCACATCGCGAAGATGATCGGCTGGACGCTACTCGGCCGTCCGATCGACGACGACACCATGATCGAACTGCTGGCGCCGATGCGACCGCACCGCCACCGGGTGGTGCGATTGCTGATCGAGAGCGGGCTGGCCGTCGAACCGCGGCGCGGGCCACGGTTGCCGGTGCAGCGCATCAGTTCGCTGTGAAGGGCTGCCCGGGGGTTTCGGCGGCCGCGGCGCTGGCGAATCGTCCCGAGTCCAGTGCGTCGAGCAACTGGGCGGCGATCCAGGCGATCGCGGCACTGTCGCGGGGCAGTAGCGCCTGCTCGTAACCGATCAGCATGTACATCCCCCAGCTGGCGAACAGGTGCGCCTGACGCTCATCGTGCAGGACCTCCAGCGCCGACTCGTAGATGATGTCGAAGCGCTGCCGGTCCACCTGGGTCTGCACGGCGTGCACCTGCGGATCCGCCGAACTCCAGGAGCGGATCGCGGCCTCCGCGCCGTGCGGCAGCGCCAGGCCGATCTGGATCAGGCTGTCGAGACGCTCGCGTGGATCCGGCAGGGCCCGCACGAACTCCACGTGCTGGACGGTGCGGACGTCCAGCCAGTGCTGAACCAGGTCGCGGGTGTAGACCGGCCAGCTGGTGAAGTAGTGGTAGAACGAGCCCGTCGTCACCCCGAGGCGGTTGCAGACTTCGGCCAGCTTGAGGCCGCCGTAGCCCAATTCCGACAGCACTTCGAGACCCGTCTCGAAGTACGCCTGTCGGGAGAGCACCGCGCCCATAAGTTGACTTTAGTTCGCCGGAGCCGCTGGCGGGACGCATCTGGGGATGCAGAAGTGAATGATCGTAATGCGGAATTTACCGACGGGTCACGGTGGCGGTGCCAGAATTCATCTCATGCAGGATGTCGCGTTCCACCGGCTCGGGCGTCCCCGCGGCGCACGGTCCAGCGTGACCCGGGAACGCATCGTTGTCGCCGCCAGCGGCGTGTTCGGCGAGTTCGGCTACCACGCGACGACGTTTCAGGCCATCGCCGCCCGCGCGCATCTGACGCGGCCGGCGATCAACCATTACTTCTCGAACAAGCAACTGCTCTACCAGGCGGTGCTCAACCGCAACGAATCGATTCTCGACAACGCCGTCGAACGGGCGCGCGCGGAGAACGGTCTGATCGCACGGCTGTCGTCGGTCATCTACGCGTTCGCCCAGCTCGGGGAGGCGGACCGCACGGCCGCGGCGTTCGCGGTCACCGCGGTGCTGGACGCCCAGCGGGACCCGGAACTGCGGGCACTGGTCGGGGATCTGCAGGGGCCGACCCGGCGGTTCCTCACCGACGCGCTCACCGATGCCATCGATCGGGGCGAGCTGGTCACCGCGACCTCGGTCGGCGATCTGACCGAGACGTTGTTGGCCGTGCTGTGGGGGATCGGGTTCTACATCGCCGCGCTCGGCGACCACGACGAGTCGGCCGCGGTGATCGCCAGCGTGCAGGCGCTGTTGGCGAACCGACTCTGGCAGCTGCATCAGCCCGCCCCACCGGCCGACGACGGCAGTGAATAGCTCGCCTAACTTTTTTCGGTAGCATGGCTTGCGATACCGACGGCAAGCTAGCGAGGTAACCGATGAGCACACTGCGCACCCATGACGACACCTGGGACATCGCCACCAGCGTCGGCTCCACGGCGGTGATGGTGGCCGCTGCCCGCGCGGTCGAGACCGACAGTTCCGATCCGCTGATCTCCGATCCCTACGCCAAACTCCTGGTCGCCAACGCCGGCACCGGGGTGTGGGAGACGCTGCTCAACGAGTCACTGATCGACAAGCTGGAGTCCGTCGATCCCGAGATCGCCGCGGTGTATCACCACATGCGCAGCTACCAGGCCGTCCGGACCCACTTCTTCGACGCCTACTTCGCCGAGGCGGTCGGCGCCGGGATCCGCCAGGTGGTGATCCTGGCCTCCGGGCTGGACTCGCGCGCCTACCGGCTCGACTGGCCGGCCGCGACCACGGTCTACGAGATCGACCAGCCGAAGGTGCTGGGCTACAAGGAGACGACGCTGGCGGCCCACGACGTGAGGGCGCCGGTGCAGCACCGTGCGGTGGCCATCGATCTCCGGCAGGACTGGCCGGCCGCATTGACCGCCGCCGGTTTCGACCCGGCGGCCCCGACGGCGTGGCTGGCCGAGGGCCTGTTGATGTATCTGCCTGCCGACGCCCAGGACCGGTTGTTCGAGCAGATCACGGCGCTCAGCGCCCCCGGGAGCCGGATCGCGGTCGAGACCGCGGCCAACCACGCCGACCAGCGGCGCCAGGAGATGTCGGAACGCTTCAAGAAGGTCGCCGAACAGATCGGCCTGGAGCAGACGGTGGACATCCAGGATCTGATCTACCACGACGAGGACCGCGCGGCGGTGCCGGAATGGCTCAACGGGCATGGTTGGCGGGCCACCGCGCAGCACTCCACCGCCGAGATGCGCCGGCTGGGACGCTGGGTGAACGTGCCGATGGGCGACGACACCGACGCGTTCTCGGAGTTCGTCACCGCGGTGCGCGACTGACCCGTTGACCGGCTGCCCCTCTTGCGCCGATCGCGCGGCATGACGGGCCGCGCAGCGGTAGGAAGGGACCATGACCACCACTACCGATGTCGGCGATGTCGTCGCCCTGCTGCGCGGCACCTTCGCGACCGGACGGACGCGCGATGTGCGCTGGCGGCGCACCCAGCTGCGCCGCCTCGAGCAGATGATGAACGAGAACGAGGCGCAGATCGCCGAGGCGCTGGCGGCCGACCTCGACCGCAAGCCGTTCGAGGCGTGGTTGGCCGATATCGCCGGGACCGCTGCCGAGGCCCGGTATGCGACCAAGCACGTCAAGAAGTGGATGCGGCGCAGGCATCGGCTGCTCGAGCTGGCCCAGCTGCCCGGCCGCGGCTGGGTGGAGTACGAACCCTACGGCACGGTGCTGATCATCGGCGCCTGGAACTTCCCGTTCTATCTGACGCTGGGACCGCTGGTGGGCGCGATCGCGGCGGGAAACACCGTGGTGCTCAAGCCATCCGAGATCTCCGCCGCATCGTCGCGGCTGATGGCCGAGTTAGTGCCGCGTTACCTGGACAACGACGCGATCGTGGTGGTCGAGGGCGACGGCGCGGTCAGTCAGGCGTTGATCGCGCAGGGCTTCGACCGGGTGATGTTCACCGGCGGGACCGAGATCGGCCGCAAGATCATGGCCGGGGCGGCCGAACACCTGACACCAGTGACGCTGGAACTGGGCGGCAAGAGCCCGTGCATCGTGGCCGCCGACGCCGACATCGACGTCGCGGCCAAGCGGATCGCCTGGACCAAACTGCTGAACTCCGGCCAGACCTGCGTCGCCCCCGACTACGTGCTGGCCGACGCCACGATCCGCGACGAACTCGTCGCCAGGATCGGCGAGGCCATCACCGACTTCCGCGCGCAAGAACCGCACGGCATGAAGATCGTCAACGAACGCCAATACAACCGTCTCACAAAGTATTTGGCCGACACTCGCGGCACCGTGGCGCTCGGCGGCGGCACGGATGCCGCCACACTGCGGATCGAACCGACCGTCGTCGTCGACCCCGATCCCGCCGAGGCGTTGATGACCAACGAGATCTTCGGCCCCATCCTGCCGGTGATCACCGTCGCCTCCATCGAGGATGCCATCGCGTTCGTCAACGCCCGGCCCAAGCCGCTGGCCGCCTACCTGTTCACCAAGACCCGCGCGGTGCGCGAGAAGGTGATCAGCCGGGTGCCCGCGGGCGGCATGCTGGTCAACCACCTGGTGTTCCAGGTGTCCACCGCCAAGCTGCCCTTCGGCGGCGTCGGCCCGTCCGGAATGGGGGCCTACCACGGCCGGTGGGGTTTCGAGGAGTTCAGCCACCGCAAGACGGTGCTGACCAAGCCAACCCGACCCGATGTCAGCGCGATGATCTACCCGCCGTATACAGAGAAGGCCTGGAAGTTGGCGCGAAGGCTTTTCTAGGGCTGTTTTATCGTGACGATCGAATCGAGGAAGGAAGCTCATGCCCGGAGTGCAGGATCGTGTTGTCGTCGTCACCGGAGCCGGTGGCGGACTTGGCCGTGAATACGCCCTGACCCTGGCCCGCGAGGGTGCCGCGGTGGTGGTCAACGATCTCGGCGGTGCCCGCGACGGCACCGGAGCCGGCCACAACATGGCCGATCAGGTGGTCACCGAGATCAAAGAGGCCGGTGGCCGGGCCGTCGCCAACTACGACAGCGTCGCCGACAGCGACGGCGCGGCCAACATCATCAAGACCGCGATCGACGAGTTCGGCAAGGTCGACGGCGTGGTCAGCAATGCCGGCATCCTGCGGGACGGCACCTTCCACAAGATGACCTTCGACAACTGGAACGCCGTGCTGCAGGTGCACCTCTACGGCGGGTACAACGTGGTGCGCGCCGCCTGGACGCACTTCCGCGAGCAGGGCTACGGCCGGGTGGTGGTGGCCACCTCCACCAGCGGACTGTTCGGCAACTTCGGGCAGGCCAACTACGGGGCCGCCAAGCTCGGCCTGGTCGGCATGATCAACACGCTGGCCATCGAGGGCGCCAAGTACAACATCAAGGCCAACGCGATCGCCCCGATCGCCGCCACCCGCATGACCGAGGACATCCTGCCGCCGGAGGTGCTGGAGAAACTCAAGCCCGAGTACGTCGCACCGGTGGTCGCCTACCTGTGCACCGAAGAGCTCGCCGAGACGGGCTCGGTGTTCATCGCCGGTGGCGGCAAGGTGCAGCGGGCGGCGCTGTTCGAGAACGCCGGCGCCAACTTCGAAAACCCGCCGTCGGTCGATGACGTCGCGGCGCAGTGGTCGACGATCGCCGACATGTCGGCGGCCAAGGCGGCCAGCTTCTCGCTGCAGTAGCGCGGTGGCCTCGGCCGGGGGCGTCGCGGCCGGACGGTGTCAGTCGACCAGTGCGGCGCGCAGCCCGTCCCGGTCGGCATCGGTGACCCCGGAGGCGTGCAGGAACGCGTCCAGCGAGCCGAAGTTCTGCTCGATCGAACGGTGGGCGGCCTCGAGGTAGTCCGCGCGCACGCCGAGCACCTCGTCGGAGAGCCGGGCCTCGGTGAAGGTCAGCACCTCGGGGGTGATCTCATCCTCGGGCCGGGACCGGATCATGTCCATGATCCGGTCCCGCAATACCGGCACCGCGGTGTTACTGCGCAGGTAGTCCGCCACCACCGCATCCCGGTCGACGCCGGCCGCCTGCAGCACCACCGCAACGACGAACCCGGTGCGGTCCTTGCCGGCGAAGCAGTGCGCCAGCACCGGCCGGCCCGCCGCCAGCAGCGACACCACCCGCTGCACCGCCCGGCGGGAGCCGCCCAGGGTGGGGAAGCGCTGGTACTCCTCGAGCATGTAGCGGGCCGCGACGTCGGCGGCGGTGTCCGCATCGGGCTTCTCGGCCATCATCTTGCGGAACGCGTCCTCGTGCGGCGAGGAGCTCTCGGGCGCCTGGTCGGCGGCCAGATCGGGGAAGGGCAGCAGATGGATGTCGACACCGTCGGGCACCAGACCCGGCCCGCGCCGCGTCACCTCCCGCGGGGACCGCAGGTCGGCGACGTCGGCCACCCCGATACGCAGCAGCTGCTCGCGGCCACGGTCGTCGAGGCGACTCAGTTCGCTGGACCGGAACAGCCGGCCCGGGCGCAGCGCGCCGGTCGTCTCTGATACGTCGCGAAAATTCCACGCCCCGGGCAGGTCCGGCTGGGAGGTCACCTCGCCACGATAGGACACCGGGCGGACGGCTCCGTCGCGGCAGTCCCCCGCAAGCGGGGGCGACACCCCGCAAAAAGCCCCCGATCCGGTGATGGATCGGGGGCCGTGACGCTTGCTCGCCGGGACTAGATCGGCGGGTAGTTCTGTGGCGGGTAGCCGCCGCCGCCGTCGACGCCGCGCAGGCCCCAGGTCAGGTACTTGAAGAAGAACTCGGCCTCATCGCTCATGTCGTAATCCGGATTCGGATCGTAACCGTAACCAGGACCCATGTCATCAACCCCTCAGCTTGGATTGCCCCAGTTTAGTCGGCCCGTCAACGGTGCGATGCCGGACTGCATAGAATCCTTCCAACCAGTTGATTGACCGGATGATGCCGGCGGCCGGATAGCGAGTGCACATGCCCAACGACAAGGGGAGCTCCGCCCAGGGGCCCTCCCGCCGCGAAGAGCTGCTCGCGGTCGCCACCAAGTTGTTCGCCGCCCGCGGCTACCACGGCACCCGCATGGACGACGTCGCCGATGTGGTCGGCCTGAACAAGGCAACCGTCTACCACTATTACGCAAGCAAGTCGCTGATCCTCTACGACATCTACCAGCAGGCCGCCGAACGGACGCTGGCCGCCGTGCACGACGACCCGACCTGGACCGCGCGCGAGGCGCTATACCAGTACACGGTGCGGCTACTCGACCAGATCGCCGTCAACCCGGAGGGGGCGGCGGTCTACTTCCAGGAGCAGCCCTACATCACCGAGTGGTTCACCGACGAACAGGTCGCCGAGGTCCGGGAGAAGGAAGCCCAGGTCTACGAGCACGTGCACGGCCTGATTGACCGGGGTATCGCCAGCGGCGAGTTCTACCAGTGCGATTCGCACGTGCTGGCGCTCGGCTACATCGGCATGACGCTGGGGGCCTACCGCTGGTTGCGGCCCAGCGGTAGGCGCAGCGCCAAGGAGATCGCCGCGGAGTTCAGCACCGCCCTGCTGCGCGGGCTGATCCGCGATGAGACGGTCCGCGTCGAGTCACCGCTGGGCGTGTAGCAGGCCCCCGCTACGGGGGAGGCCTCTCGCGTTGGGCCAGGTTGAGGGCGCGTTCGGTGTTGATGCATCGGAGGCGGTCTTGGGCGCGGGTGGTTCTTCTGGTGGGCATCATGAGGTCGCGCTGGTGGCCGACCGGTGGTGTGGTGGCCGGTGGTGTGGCGGTGGGCAGGCTGAGGCCGGGGAACAGCAGGCGGCTGGCCGGCCGGGTGGTGTAGGTGTGGCCCGTCGGGGAGGTCCAGTCGATGCTGCCGTCGGGGTGCTGACGGTCGCTCCAGCCGCCGGGCCCAATCCAGAAAGTCTTGAGCAAGTGGTGCTTTCGGCATAGACAGCGCAGGTTGCCCGGGTGGGTCGGCCCCCAGGGGTGGGGGACGGCGTGGTCGATGTCGCAGGCGGTCGCGGGCCGGTCGCAGCCAGGGAATCGGCAAGTCATGTCGCGGGCGCGGACGAATGCGGCCAGGGCGGATGAAGGCCGGTAGCCGGTCTCGGTGGTCAGCTCGGCCGGGGGCCGTAGCTTCGTCACGGTGGCGCCGCTGGCGATGAGTTGCGCCAGCAGGCCCGAGGGCACGCTGCCACCGCCGACGATGCGTGCCGAGGGCGGGCGGGATTGAGCCGGCGCGGGCTCGGCCGGGATGGTGCGGGCTCGGGTTCGCCGGACAGTTGCGGGTCGGGGGCGGCGTCGGCGGTGGCGGGTTCGGCGAGCACGTGGACGACGACGTTGGCGGCGCGGGCGTCGGTGCCGGTGGCGGCGGGACAGTCGAGGTGGCCGCAGGCACACGCCAGGGTTTCGGCGCCGGCGGCCAGGGCGCCGAGCGCGTCGGCCCGGCGCTGGGCCAGGGTGCGAGGGGCGTCGTCGCAGACGCTGTGTGCCAGTTGCATCAGTCGTTGATCCAGGGCGGCGGCATCCACGGCGAACAGCCGGCCCCACAGCCCGGTAGTTCCGGCTTCGGTGTGAGTCGTGTCGATGACCAGTTCGCGGCCGCGGGCCTGGTCGCGCAGGCGGCGTACCGCGGCGGGATCGTAACGTTCGATCAGGGCGTCGATGGCTTCGGCGGCCTTGGTGACCGACAGCGGTCCCAGGGTGGTGGCTATGTCAGCCAGCTCACCGTCGACGAGTGTCAGTACGCCGGGGTCGGTGATCAAGGTGGTGTGCCAGGCGATCGCCGAGGCCAGCCGGGCGCTGATCCGGCCGGAGCGTAGCAGGGCGGCCACCTGCGGGATGCGGTGCCGCAGGGCGCCGGCCAGGTACATCTGCGAGGAGGCCATGCGGTGGCTGATGTGTTCGGCGGCGGCCACCTCGGCGGCGGCGGCGTCCCAGTTGTCGCAGGTCCATCGGGACCGGTCGAACCCATCGCCGCTGATGCGCCGGGCCACCAACTCGCTGATGGCGGCCAGCCGGTGGGCGGCGGCGGCTGCTTCCACCCGCGCCCAGCCGGCGATCGTCGCGATCAGGGCGCCGTCATCGGGAGCACCCAGCTCTTCCGGCTGCGCCAACGATGTGTCGAACAGATGTTCGATAATACACGAGTCCACAGGCGCGCGCCGCGCCCGTTCGGGGCGGGCGGCTCAGGCTCCTGCGGTCTTGAGGTTGCGGTCCAGAAACTCCAGCTGGTCGGCGACCACCCGCTCGAAGGCCTCGCCGACGTAGATGTCGAAATGTCCCTCGGGATATCTCTTGACGGTGCCGCGGGGCGCCTTCGCCGCGTAGCGCAGCGTCGGTCCCGCCGGGGCGACCGAGTCGGTGTCGCAGACGCAGAACAGAATCGGGCAGCGCACCTTGGCCGCCGCCCGGCCCGGGCGGTAGCCGAGGATCTTCATCCCGATCCGCGCCGCGACCTCGTTGCGGATGTTCTGACCCTCCGGGACGAGCTTCAGGTAGCCCGGGTAGGCATCGGGCGTGCTCATCAGCGCGACCTCGCCGGGCCGGCCGGCCGTGGCCACCATCACCGGCGGGTTGCCGAGCCGGGCCGCGGCCAGATCACGCATCGCCAACAGGCTGACCCGGGCGACCGTCACCGGCGGGATGGTGCGCGCCGAGGCGATCCCGTCGGTGAACGGGCACTGCGCCACCACCGCCGCGACCGGAAGTCGTGCCGCGGTTGCGATCACGTGGCCGCCGGCGAACGAGGTGCCCCACAACCCGATCCGGGCCGGGTCGACTCCGGCCAGGGTGTGGGCGAAGTCGACCGCGGCGGCCCAGTCCGCCAACTGCATCTTCACATCGAGCAGCTGGCGCGGCGCGCCGCCGCTCTCCCCGAAGTTGCGGTAGTCGAACACCAGGCAGGCGTAGCCGGCCGCGGCGAACCGCTCGGCGTAGGCGTCCAGGCGCATCGTGCGCACCGCGCCCAGCCCGTGTGCCATGACCAGCAACGGTGCGCCGTCCGGACCGGTGTCGTCGGGCCGGTAGAGCCAGGCGCTGATCCGGTCGGCGCCGGATCGGAAGGAGATGTCTTCGCGGGTAGCCATGTGGGAAAAGGTAGCGCGGCGTGTGGTAGACCGGGGCGGTGTCTGCGAGCCTGCTGCGGAGCCTGGCCGACGTGGTGGGTAGTGCCCACGTCACCGACGACCCGGACGTGCTGGCCGGTCACAGTGTCGACTACACCGGCCGCTACCGGGGCCGGGCCGGCGCGCTGGTGCGGCCGGGTTCCGCCAAGGAGGTCGCGGCGGTGCTGCGGGCCTGCCGGGACGGCGGTGCATACGTCACCGTCCAGGGCGGCCGCACCTCGCTGGTGGCCGGCACCGTCCCCGAACATGACGACGTGTTGCTGTCCACTGAGCGGCTGAACACCGTCGGCGAGATCGACACCGTCGAACGCCGGATCAGGGTGGGCGCCGGCGTCACCCTCGCGGCGGTGCAACGCGCCGCCGCAACGGCCGGCCTGGTGTTCGGTGTCGACCTGACCGCCCGGGACACCGCGACCGTCGGCGGGATGGCCTCAACCAACGCCGGCGGACTGTGCACCGTGCACTACGGCAACATGGGCGAGCAGGTGCTCGGCATGGCGGTCGCGCTGCCCGACGGATCGCTGCTGAGCCGGCACAGTGCGGTGCGCGCCGACAACACCGGCTACAACCTGCCGGCGCTGTTCGTCGGCGCTGAGGGCACCCTCGGCGTCATCACCGGCCTGGAGCTGCGGCTGCGGCCGGCGCCGGCGCATCGGGTCACCGCGATCTGTGGCTTCGCCGACCTCGACGCCCTGATCGGCGCCGCCCGGGTGTTCCGCGATCTCGACGGCATCGCCACGCTGGAGTTGATCGACGCCCGTGTCGCCGCGCTCACCGGGGAGCGGCTCGGGGTCGCCGCACCGGTGCGCGGCGACTGGCTGCTGCTGGTGGAGCTGGCCGGTGACACCGACCAAACCGATCGGCTGTTCGGACTGCTGCAGCAGGTGTCGTGCAGCGACGAGCCGGCGGTCGGTGTCGACACCGCCACCCGGCAGCGGCTCTGGCGGGTGCGCGAGGCGGTCGCCGACGTGCTGGGCGTCTTCGGCCCGCCGTTGAAGTTCGACGTCTCGCTGCCGTTGGCCGCCGTCGCCGGTTTCGCTGCCGCGGCCGGCGCGGCGATCCGCACGCAGGCACCGGACGCGCTGCCGGTGCTGTTCGGCCATATCGGCGAGGGCAACCTGCACTTGAACGTGCTGCGCTGCTCGGCAGCGGCCGAACCCGGGCTGTACGCGGCGATGATGGCGCTCATCGCCGACTGCGGCGGCAATGTCAGTTCCGAGCACGGGGTGGGTAGTCGCAAGCGCGCTTACCTGCCGATGTCTCGCGGGCCGGACGATGTCGCCGCGATGCGGACGGTCAAGGCCGCCTTCGATCCGACCGGTTACCTCAACGCCGCGGTGCTGTTCGACTGATCCGGGCGGTTCGGCTAATCGCGGTGGCGGATGCCCACCGCCTGGCGAAGTTGGGCGAGAAACTGGTCGGAGTCATCGCTGCGGATGATGTAGTGCGAGATGGCGATCCGGATCGCTGCCGCGGCCTTCACCGCCGCGTCCGGGCCGGACAGCATCCGTTGCAGCCCTTCGCGCATCGGGACGATGATCCGGGAGAAGTCGCTGAGTACGTGCTTGGGTTCGATGTCGATCATCCGCACGCCGGTCGACGAGTGCTGGTAGTCGACGATGAAACGCAGTGCGGCGTCGAGCTTTTCCGCCCCATTGAGGCCCTCGGTGGCGGCATGGAGTCCGCTGTCGAAGATATGCCGCTCGTAGCGGGAGAACGCCGAGACCAACTCCTCCTTCGAGGCGAACCACCGGTACAGCGTCGGGCGTGACACCCCGGCCTGCGAGGCGACCTCGGACAGACTGAGCTTGGTCAGCCCGTTGCGGCCGAGCACCTCGGCGGTCGCGGCGAGAATCCGCTGCCGTGTCGAGCTATCGGGGCCGTCCACCGTGCTCCGGGTCATATCGGAGACTTTACAAAAAATAGCGTCAGTGTCACGCTGGTTCGGTGCTTGGCCATCGTTCCTCACGGTCGCGGGACCACTGGACGGGTCGGTAGGGCAATTATCGTGATCGAAGCACCACAAGTCACGTCCGAGGACCGCGCGCACCCGCCGCGAGCCGTCATGATCACCACCGAGGCCTCCGGGATCGCGCAGGCCGCCGCGGCGCAGCTGGCGGCGCACGGTCACCTGGTGCTGATCGGAAGCCGACAACCCGACTGCGCCGAACGGTTCGCGGCGCAGCTACGGCAGAGCGGAAGGAGCGCGTTCGCCGCCCGGCTGGATTTCGCCGACCCGCGGACGATCGACCGCTTTCTGGCCACCGCGGAGTACCTCATCGGCACACCGGACGTGCTCATCACCGATTTCGGGTTGTCGGCCGAGCGAACCTGGGTGGGGGCGCAAATCCTTGCTACGCAGGTGATTCCGGCGATGATCGCCAACGGGCCCGGCGATGTGGTGTTGGTCAGCCCGGAGTTGGTGGGGCGGGCCGATGCCGCTCGCCGGAGGGAGTTCGACGCCTGGGCGGCGGCCTTGGATGCGGAGTTCGTCGGCACCCAGGTGCGGGCCTCGACCGTCCGATCGGCACCTGCGGGCGGCGTCACGTGCGCTGAGGACGCCGGGCGGCTGGTCGCGTCGATGATCACCGGGCCGCGGTTGCGCCTTGTCGAGCTGCTCACGCCGGCGCTACCGGCCTGATCAACGCCGCCGCACCAGCACCGATTGCTGGATGCCCGCCACCGCACCCTGCTCGTCGAAGAGCGTCCCGACGGTGGTTCCGATGCCGTCCGGGCCGTAGTTGGTCTCGGCGCGGATCCCGATCCACTCGCCGTCGGGGATCCGATGCAGGTGCACCACCAGGTCGGTGTTCAGGAAAGTCCACTTCCTGATGTCGAGTTTCGTGCCGACCCCGTTGGCGTCGTCGGCCACCGCGAACAGCCGCTGCAGCGGCGTCATCGGCTCGCCGGCCACCAGGTCCACGATCGGGCGGATCCAGGACTCGCCGGCGCCGGGAGCCAGCGGCTCGGTCAGCCACCGCCATTCCAGGCTGTGCACGTAGTTGCGGTCCCAGTTCGCCTGCATATCCGTGCAGCGCGCCGCATCGACCGGTCGCAGCGGGGGAGCCGACGCGTTCGCCACCTCGGTGGTGTCCAGCGTCTGCAACCGCCATCCGGTGGCGCGGGCGACCGCACGCGGATGCTGGTCGGGGCCCGGGGCCAGCATCTCGGCGCTGACGAGTTCGATCTGCTTGCCGGCCCGCTCGACCCGGGCGCGGACCCACAGCGCACCCTCGGCGGGCACCGGACCGAGCAGGTCGACGGCGACCCGGCTCAGGCGGGTGTCGTCGCGGGCCGCCTGGCGCTCCAGCGCCCGCACCAGCAGCGCCGAAACCGGTGCGGCGTGCTGAATCTGAGCCGACCAGGTGCCGCGCACCAGGTCGGTGGCGGCGAATTTCTCGCCCCGGGGGTCGTCCGCGTCGAGCAGTTCGTAGTAGAAATCGGCCTTTTCCACGGTCTTTTCCACGTTCGGACGGATCCCTTTCAGGGCAGCCCGGCGCCGGGGATCTCCACGGTCACCGTGTCCAGACGGGACTCGCGGGTCCCGATCAGTCGCTTGGGGTAGGCGTCGGTGCTGGACAGCAGGAACAGGGTGCGGCGCTTCGGCCCGCCCAGCGTGCAGGCGATCGCGGCCCGCTCGCCGATGTCGATGCGCTGGGTGACGGTGCCGCCCCGCGTGATGCGCTCGAACTGGTGGGCCAGCGTCATCGACGTCCACACCCCACCGGCCGCGTCGAGGGTGATGCCGTCGGGCGGCCCGTCGAGGCCGTCGGCAAAGACCCGGCGATCACCGAGTCCGCCGTCGGCGCCGACGCTGAACGCGGTGAGGCGCCGGCCGATGGACTCGGCGACGATCAGCGTGCCGCCGTCGGGGGTGATCACCATCCCGTTGGGAAAGTCGAGGTCGGTGGCGACGGTGTGCACCCCGGCGTCGGGATCAACCCGCACGATGACTCCGCCGGAGTAGGCCTGCGAGCCGATGTAGCAGCGCCCGGCGGTGTCGATCACCATGTCGCCGAGGTCGGCCGGCACGAGTTCACTCAGGTCGGCGACGGTGCTGATCGCGTCGCCGTCGTAGCACAGCACCTGACGGTCGTGGGCGGATGCGATCAGCAGCGAGCCGTCCGGCCGGAAACCCAGGCCGCTCGGGGTGTGGCCGGGCAGGGCCACCGTGGTCATCGAGCCGTGCAGGTCGACGGTGTGCAGCGCTTCGCCGAGCATGTCGGAGAACCACAGCAGGCCCTCGAACCAGCGGGGGCCCTCGCCGAAGCAGAAGCCGCCGGCCAGCCGGGTGGGCGTCAGACCGGCTGCCGGGGTGTCGGGGTCGAGGCTCGTTTCGGCGATGCTCAACAGGGTCGTCCTCCTGGCCTGCGTTCATGGGCGCAACCCCGCCCACTTTACAAAACGTGACTGAAATGTCACGCTCGCGGAATGGCGCAGTCTACTGAGTCCACCGAGATCTCCTCGCCGGCCACGCCCTGGTCGGTCACCGGGCTGCTCGAGCTGTTCGAGGTGAACGCCGACGGCCCGGACCGGTTCACCGGCGCGACCGGCTTGGCCGCCGACGATGAGCGGCAGGTGGTCGAAGGCACCCAGTTGCTGGCCCAGGCCATCGTCGGGGTGGCAAAACGCTTCGGCGACAAGTCGATCCGTTCGGCGCACGCGGTGTTCGCCCGGGCTGTGCTGGTGGGCCCGCCGGTCGAATACGCCATCGATGTGGTCAACGAGGGCCGTTCCACGGCCACCGCGGTCGTCTCGGTGCTGCAGAACGGCAAGCGCTGCGCGACCATGACGGTGCTCGCCGACGTCCCGTCGGCCGACGTCATCCGCCACCACCTGCCCCGCCCGGACGTCGCGTCGCCCGCGCAGGCCAATCCCTGCGCAATGCCGATGACCGGCCGGCAAGTGCGCCTCGTCGATGTCGTCGACGTCAACAGTCCGGACGAGGTGGGACCGCCGGAGATCCACGCCTGGCTGCACTATGACCCCATCCCCGCCCGCGACGACCTCGCCAAGGCGCTGATCGCCTATTTCACCGGCCATCTGGGCATTTCGACGACGATGCGCGCCCACGCCGGGATCGGCACCAGCCAGTCGCATCTGACCGTGTCCACCGCGCCGATGACGGTCACGGTGAGCTTCCACGAACCGGTGCGGTGGGACGGCTGGCTGCTCTATGGCCATGAGAGCACCCAGGTGGGTGCGGGTATGTCTTACGTCCGCGGCACGGTGCACACCGAGGAGGGGGATCTCATCGCCTCCTTCGCCCAGGACGGGCTGATCCGACCGCTGCGCACCAGCGACAACAAGATCGCCGAGCAGGCCCGGATCTAGCGCTCCGGCGCGGCCGCGGGTTCCGGCAGGTCGGCGAACCCGCCGACACGTTCCATGTCGAAGCTGAAAAACCCTGCGATGGGCAGGCTTTCGGGCGGCGGCTCCGGGTAGCTCCAGGCCACGTCCGCGATGACCGTGTCGCCGACCACCGCCGACCAATACGTCGCGTAACCCTTGTAGTTGCAGTAGGTCGAGGTCTCCGACGGCTGCAGCAGGTCGGTGCGCACGCGGCCGGGGGCGACGTAGAGCCGCGACTGCAGGGCGGTCTCGAACACGATCACCGTGTCGTCGGTGTCCACCAGCGCCGCGCCGGCGACCTCGACGCGCAGCGTCCGCCGCGTCGGTCGGCAATCGATCCGGTGATAGGGGTTGGGCGGGTAGTGCACCAGTTCGCGGCCCTCCTCGAACCAGGTGTCCACGGCATCCCACGGGACCTGCACGAACCCCGGGGCTTCCGGCACCGGCCGATGCGGCAGATCGCCGACGACGTCAACCGGGAAGGCGTAGGACAGCGGCTGGCCCTGGCGATGCACCAGCAGGGCGCGTTCGGTGTCGAGCACCGGGTGATCGGCACTGACCGCCTGTACCCGGCGCGGGTGCGGCTCGACATAGACCAGGCTGGTGGCGATCTCGGGCGAGAACCAACCGGCGCGCTCGGTGCTGAGCGGGCCGTGTCCGGCGACCAGGCTCACGTCGTGTCACCCCTCCCCATGTTCAGATCGTGACTTTACAATTTATGCCTCAACTGTAATATCTTCCAGAGTTGCGCCACCTCCTCGGACAAGCCCTGCCCGGCCGGTGGCGTCGCCTGAGATCCTCACGACGAGCTGGGATGATGCGATGACAAGCACCGCTGCGAGGCTGGACTTGCCGTTCGAGGATCCGCAACTGCGCTACCACCTGGATGTCATTGCGCTCGACGTCACCGCGCTGGTGCAGGCCGCCGGCGGCTGGCTGTATCACCGGGTGGCGACCGGATGGGACGTCAACGTGATGGTGCCGGCGCAGCAGGACCTGCGCCCGCTGCAGATTCTCGGGGTGCGGACAGCCGACCTGGAGACCGAGCTGTCGGCAACCAGCGGCGAGACGGCCAGGCAGGGCCTCGCCGTCGTCACCGATGCGTTCGCCAGGGATCCCCGGATCCGTCAGCGGGTGCAGTCCGCGCTGCGGCGCAGCGTGACCGAGGTCGTGCTGTGGGGCGAAAGCTGGCCGGTGGCCGTCAACCAGCGACTCGACGCGGTGCGCCATGTGCTCACCGTGGCGGGACGGGCCTTCAAGAGGCAAGCCCTGTTGGCCGCCGACACTCGGGCCGACCTCCGAGTGGACTCCACCGAGATGTTCCGCAGCGATCAGAAGCGTTGCCTGCCGGTCGATTCCGATCTGGTGTCGGTCGACTGATGCGCAAGTACTACGACCACACGCTGCTGTATCTGCATGAGACGATCGACCTCGGCCGGGGCACGACCGGCGAGTTCACCGGGAAGTTCACCGGCATCTACCAGCCGATGATGACCGAACTGGGCGCCCGGCTGTTCGCGCTGTGGGAGACCACCCGCTACAACGGCCACTGGCCGCAGGTCACCATCATCTGGGAGATCGACGCGTTCGCCGACTACGCCCGCATCGGACGGGCGCAGGCCCGCGGCGGCAGCCACGCGAAGCCCGCTGCCGAGTGGTCGGCCTATCTCGCCGGCATCGGGGCCGCCGGGGAGGGCCGCATCATGTATCCCGCCCCGCAGAACAAGACCTTGGCGCAACTCGGCGACGCCGGCTTCGACGCGACGTTGGTGATCCAGGAGATCATGCAGACCAAACCCGGCCGCCAGGACGACTACATCCGGGAGTTGGAGCGCCTGTACGTGCCGTGGTCGGAACGTACCGGAAAACGCTGGCTCGGTTCGTTCACCACCACCTTCCGCTTCAACGAGGTCATCCACTACTGGGCGCTCGACGGCGACTGGGACTGCTTCGCGCAGCACTACCCGTCCTGGAAGGGTCAGCCACCGGCCGAGATCGTGACCTGGATGAGTGTGGCGCCGGCGCTGCGGGACGGCTGGGAGGACTCCATCCTGCAGGCGCTGCCGCCCGCCCCGCTCCAGCGAGGCGCCGAGTGACAGCGGTTGCGGACCGGGCCTTCTCGTACGACCCGTTCGACCCGGCCGTGATGGCCGACCCACTGCCGTACTATCGCGTGCTGCGCGATCACCACCCGGTGTACTACGTGCCCAAGTGGGATCTGTTCGCGCTCTCGCGATTCGACGACATCTGGGATGTGCTGGCGGTCAGTGACGGTACCTTCGTCGCCTCCGAGGGAACGCTGCCGGCAGCCAGCGTGCTGGCACAGCACAACAGCGGACCCGTCCCCGATCCGCCGCTGCACCCGCTGCCGTTTCACGCCGTCTTCGACAAGCCGATCTACGACGACATCCGCCGGCTGCAGTCACCGGCGTTTCGGCCCAGGTCGGTAGCCGACTGGACCGAGCGGATCCGCGTGCTGGCCAATCAGCGGCTCGACGAGCTGCTGCCGCAGGGCCGGTTCGACCTGACCTGTGACTACGGCGGAATCGTGGTGGCCCAAGTGGTCTGCGAGCTGCTGGGCGTCCCGCTCGAGCTGGCCGGCGAGGTGCTCGCGGCGGTGAACGCCGGCAGCCTCGCGCAGGCCGGCGCCGGGGTGGATACGGCTGCGGCCCGACCCAACTACCTGGAGTACCTGATCCCGGCCGTGCAGCGCCGGCGTGCCGAGCAGGGTGCGAGCGGGCTGCCGATCGTCGACGGCATGCTGGCCTACCGGCTGCCGGACGGGCGCGCACTCGACGACGTCGAAGCGGCGACCCAACTGCTGTGCATCTTCATCGGCGGTACCGAGACGGTGCCCAAAATCGTCGCGCACGGGCTGTGGGAGCTGGTCCGCCGGCCCGACCAGCTCGCCGCCGTGCGCGCCGACCCGGCGGCGGTGGAGCTCGCCCGCGAGGAGATGATCCGCTATTGCGCGCCGGCGCAATGGTTCGCGAGGACCGCCCGGAAGCCGTTCACCGTGCACGACACCACCATCGCACCGGGGCAGCGCATCATCACGCTGCTGGCCTCGGCCAGCCGCGACGAGCGACAATACCCCGATCCCGACGAATTCCGGTGGGACCGGCCCATCAAACGCTCGCTGGCGTTCGGCCGCGGACAGCACTTCTGCATCGGCTACCACCTGGCCCGCCTCGAGGTGACCGTCCTGGTGCAGGAGTGGCTGCGCCGGGTGCCGGAGTTCCGCATCGTCGAGGACGGTGCGACCAGGCTGCCGTCGAGTTTCCAGTGGGGCTGGAACACCATTCCGGTGGAGGTCTGACGCATGTGGGTCCACCGGCTGGTCGCGCCGTACGAATTCGAGCGTATCGAGGTCCCCGACCTCACCGAGCAACAGCTCGGCGACGGACAGGTGCTGCTGTCCTTCGTCGCCGCCGGGGTGTGCGGCAGCGACCTGCCCGCCTTCCGCGGCGCGCAGGGCAGGCTGCCCGGTGACAGCGGCGCCAGCGCGGCGGAGAAGAACGGCTTCCCGATCCACGAGATCGTCGGGGACGTCCTCGCCAGCCGGCACCCGCGGCACCGCCCCGGCGACCGTGTCGTCGGGTGGGCCTCCGGCTTCGACGGCCTGATGCAGCGGGTGATCAGTGACGGCGACGGACTCGCCGGTTTCGACCCGACGCTGACGCCGGCCGAAGCGGTGGGCCTGCAGCCGCTGGCGTGCGTGCTCTACGCCATTGAAGCCGTTGCGCAGCGCACCGAGCTGGCCGGCCGCCATGTGGCGGTGCTCGGCCAGGGGTCGATCGGCCTGCTGTTCAGCGCGGTCGCCAAGGCGGCCGGCGCCCGGCGGGTCACCGGTGTGGACCCGGTCGACCGGCGAGCGGTCGCCGCCGGCTTCGGCGTCGACACCGCCGTGCAGGCCACCAGTGACCGCTGGGTGCACCATCTGGACCCCGCGGACCGGCCGGAGATCGTGATCGAGGCGGTCGGCCACCAGGTCGCCACCTTGAGCCACGCCATCGAGGCCGTCGCGCCCGGCGGCACCGTTTTCTACTTTGGTGTGCCTGACGACGACAGTTACCCGATCAGCATGCGCACCATGCTGCGCAACAACCTGACGTTGATCTCCGGCGTGACGCGCGACCGCGGGCGGATGCTGGAGGCTGCAGGCAAGTTCGCTGCCGAGCATCCCGAGCTGCTGAAGAACTACCTCACCCATGTGTTCGGCTGCGATGACGCGCAGGCCGCCTTCGAGTTGGCGATCCGGCCGGTGCCGGACCGGGTCAAGATCGCGATCGTCGCATGACCTCGGCGCTGCGCACCGCGCTGGACCACCGGGCACCGCTGTGGGGCGGCTGGATCACCGGGCCGACGGTGCTGGGCCCGGAGGAATTCGCCCGGGCGGGCTACGACTATGTGGGGTTCGACGCCCAGCACAGCTACCTCGATGATGCGGAGATCGCAGGCATGCTGCGGCACACCGAGCACTTGCCGATCGCCACCGCGGTGCGGTTGCCGAACGCGGACGCCGCGCCGATCGGCCGGGTGCTCGATGCCGGCGCCGACGCGGTCATCATCGCGATGATCGAGACCGCCGAGCAGGCGGCGGCCGCGGTGGCTGCCGCGCAGTATCCACCGACCGGCGTCCGCAGCTTCGGTCCGCTGCGGTCGGGACTGGGACGTGACCTGACTGCCCTGGTGTCTCGGGCGGACGTATTCGCGATGATCGAAACCGCCGCCGCGCTGGCCGACGTGGAGCGGATCTGCGCGGTACCCGGGCTGGCCGGCATCTACGTCGGGCCCGCCGACCTGGCGATCTCGCTGGGCGTGGACGTGGCCCGGGCCACCACCGACCCCGGCATGCGGGAAGCGATGACACAGATTCAGCACGCGGCGTCGGCCGCCGGTGTGATCGCCGCCGTTCACGGCGGATCCGGTGTGGCGGGACGTCGGCTGGCCGCGCTGGGCTATCAGATGATCACCCTGGCAGCCGAATCCCAGGCGTTACGGTGCGGAGCGCTCGAGCACCTCAACGAGGCCAGGGGCAGCCACTGATGAAACGAGCACCCGTTGCCCTGGTCACCGGCGCCGCCCGCGGGCAGGGCCGGGCGATCGTGGAACGACTGCGCGCCGACGGGTTCGCCGTCGCCGCCTGTGACATCGACGGAGCCGGGCTGGACGCGGTGGTCACCGCGCTGGGTAACGACGCGGTGATCGGCATTCCGCTGGACGTGACCTCCCGGTCGCAGTGGGACGTCGCGGTGGCGACCACCGTGCAGCGGTTCGGGTCGCTGACCGCACTGATCAACAACGCGGGCGTACTGCACCGGGCGGCGATCGCCGACGAAACGCAGGACGGCTTCGAAAACGCCTGGCGGGTGAACTGTCTCGGTCCCTTTCTCGGAATCCAGGCGGCGCTGGAGCAGCTGCGCCGGGCCGACGGCGCCGCCGTGGTGAACACCTGCAGCACCGGCGCGATCCGGCCCTTCCCACAACACAGCGCCTACGGAGCGTCGAAGTGGGCGCTGCGTGGGCTCACCCAGACCGCGGCCGCCGAACTCGCAACGGCCGGAATCCGGGTCAACGCGGTCTTCCCCGGACCGATCGCCACCCCGATGCTCGACGACACCACCCAGCAGCGGCTGGCCGCGGTCTCGGCGACCGGCCGACTCGGTGAGCCGGGGGAGGTGGCCGACGCGGTGGCGTTCCTGGTCTCCGACGCGGCGTCGTTCATCACCGGCGCCGAACTCGTGGTGGACGGCGGCCAATGCCTACAGATCCGATGAGCAGACCGCGGCCGCTGTCGGTCGGCATCATCGGCGCCGGACCCGGCGGGCTGGCGCTGGGAATCCTGCTGCGGCGGGCGGGTTTCACCGATTTCACCATCTTCGACCGTGAGGACGGCGTCGGCGGCACCTGGCGGATCAACACCTATCCGGGCCTGGCCTGCGACGTCAAATCCCACCTGTACTCCTACTCCTTCGAGCTGAACCCGCACTGGTCGCGGCAGTGGTCCAAGCAACCGGAGATCCTGGCCTACTTCGAACGCTGCGCCGCCGACCACGGTCTCGGGCCGCACCTGAAGCTGCGGACCGAGATCCGCTCCGCGGCCTGGGAGGCCGACCGTCGGCAGTGGCGCCTGACCACCGCCGACGGCACCGAGCACCGCTACGACATCGTGGTCTCGGCGGTCGGCCTGTTCACCCAGCCGGTGCTGCCCGATCTCACCGAAGAGCAGCCGTTCACCGGCACCGTGATGCACTCGGCGCGCTGGGATCACTCGGTGCGACTCGCCGGCTCTCGGATCGCCGTGCTCGGAACCGGTTCCACCGCGGCACAGTTGGTGCCGGAATTGGCCGACGTCGCCGCGAAGGTCTATTCGGTGCAGCGGTCGCCGACCTGGATCCTGCCCAAACCCGATCGCAGCTACACCCCGCGGGAGCACTGGGTGTTCACCCGCATCCCGTTGGCCAAGCGGCTGTATCGAATGCGCCTGTGGCTGCGCAGCGAGGCGAACATCTCGGTGATCGAGAACGGCAGCGACAAGACGGCTGAGTTCACCGCCACCGCGCGGCGACTATTGGAGACCAACGTCACCGATCAGCGGTTGCGAGCCGCGCTGACCCCCGATCACCCGCTGGGCTGCAAACGGCTGGTCTTCTCCTCGGACTACCTGCCCGCGTTGGGCCGGCCCAACGTCGAGGTGGTGACCAGCCCGGCCAAGGCGCTGCGGTCGCACTCTTTGGTCACCGAGGACGGCACCGAGTGCGAGGTGGACGTGGTGGTCTGCGCCACCGGATATGCCGCCGCGGACTATCTCGGTCAGATCGAGGTGACCGGCGAGGACGGCGTGACGCTGCAGCAGGCGTGGCGCGACGGGCCGCGCGCCTACCTGGGCATGGCGATGCCCGGTTTCCCCAACTTCTTCATGCTGTATGGACCTAATACCAACGTCGGCTCCAACAGCGTCATCTTCGTGCTGGAAGCCCAGGCGCGCTACGTCGTCCGGGTGCTCAAGCACCTGCGGCGCACCGGCAAGACCTACGTCGCGGTGCGGCCCGCCGCGCTGGCCGCCTTCATCGCCAAGATCGACCGATGGATGCAGGGCACGGTGTGGACGACGCGATGCAGCAACTATTTCCGGGCCGCCAACGGCCGGGTGGTCACCCAGTGGCCGCGTAGCGCCGGCGCCTTCTGGGCGATGACCCGCCGCTTCCGGGCCCGCGACTTCACTTTTGGACCCAGGGTCAGTCGAACGTGATGACCTGGCGCACCGCGCCGCCGTCGGCCAACCGGTCCATCGCCTCGTTGATGTCGTCGAGGGCGATGGTAGACGACACCAGTTGTTGCACCGGGAGCTTGCCGGCGCGCCACAGTGCGACGAACCTCGGGATGTCACGGGCCGGCACCGCCGAGCCGAGATAGCTGCCGATCAGCGACCGGCCCTCGGCGACCAGGCCCAACGGGGACACGCTGATCCGGGCATCCGGCGGGGGCAGGCCGACGGTGATGGTGCGTCCGCCCGGGGCGGTCAGTTCGATCGCGGTCTGCAGGGCGGCAGGATGGCCGACCGCCTCGATCACCATCGGCGCCCGCACGCCGGCGTCGAGCGCCTGCTGTGGTGTGTAGGTGCGCTGCACCCCCAGCCCGCTGGCCGCGGCGAGCTTTTCCGGGAGCTGGTCGATGGCGATCACATCGACACCGTCGTGCGCCAGCACGGTCAGCACCGCCGCCATGCCGACGCCGCCGAGCCCGACCACCACCACGGTCTGGCCGGCCGCCGGACGGGCCACGTTGATCACCGCGCCGCCGCCGGTCAGCACCGCGCACCCCAGCAGCGCCGCCACCGATGGCGGCACATCGTCAGGCACCGGCACGGCACTGGTCGCGCTGACCACCGCGTGGGTGGCGAAACCGGAGACCCCGAGGTGGTGGTGGACCGGCTGACCGGCGCGGCGCAATCGGATGTCGCCGCCGAGCAGGGTGCCGGCGCCGTTGGCCGCGCTGCCGGGCTCACACGGGGTCAGCCCGCCGGTGGCGCACGCCGGGCACTGCCCGCAGCGCGGCAGAAACGTCAGCACCACCCGCTGCCCGACCGCGATGCCGCCGATGGCGGGGCCCGCGCCGACCGCCTCGACGATTCCGGCCGCTTCGTGGCCGAGCAGCATCGGCACCGGGCGCACCCGGTTGCCGTCGACCACCGACAGGTCGGAGTGACAGACCCCGGCGGCCTCCACCCGGACCAGCAGTTCGCCGGGGCCGGGCGGAGCCAGGTCCAGCCCGGACACCGCGAGCGGCCGTGACCGGGCGTAGGGCCGTGGCGCCCCGATCCGCTCCAGCACCGCGCCGCGGATGGCAACCATGTTGAAATACAACCATGAGTTCCGCGGTACCGCCCGCCCCGGAAGGGTTGACCAGCCGGGACTTTCCGGTGCATTGGCCGGTGCTGACCCGCTGGGCCGACAACGACATGTTCGGCCACCTCAACAACGCGGTGTACTACCAATTCTTCGACACCGCGATCAACGGCTGGATCGCGGCCAACGTGGCAGATCTCGACCCGGTCGCCATGCCGGAACTCGGTGTGGTGGCCGAGTCGGGCTGCCGCTTCCTAAGCGAGCTGGGCTTCCCGGACCGGCTCGCGGTCGGGCTGGCGGTCACCCGGCTGGGGCGCAGCAGCGTCACCTACCGGCTCGCGGTGTTCCGCGTCGACGATGACGCAGGCCCCGGGCCGCTCGCCGCGCTGGGGCACTGGGTGCATGTCTACGTCGACCGCGTCAGCCGACGGCCGGTGCCGATCCCCGATGGCATCCGCGCACTGCTGGCCACCGCGCAGGTGTAGCGGCACGCTATTCGGGGCTGGTTATGCTCGGCGGATGCCGCTCGTGAGCAAGACCGTCGAAGTCGCCGCCGACGCCGCCACGATCATGGGGATCGTCGCCGACTTCGAGGCGTACCCGCAGTGGAACGACGAGGTCAAAGGGATCTGGGTGCTGGCCCGCTACGACGACGGCCGGCCCAGCCAGCTACGGCTGGACGCGTCGTACTCCGGTTTCGACGGCACCTTCATCCAGGCCGTGTACTACCCGAGTGGCACGCAGATCCAGACCGTGCTCCAGCAGGGCGACCTGTTCAGCAAGCAGGAGCAGTTGTTCTCGGTGGTCGAGATCGGGCCCACCACGTTGCTCACCGTCGACATGGACATCGAGACGGAGATGTCGGTGCCCAAGCCGATGCTCAAGAAGGCCTTCAACAACGCCCTGGATTACTTGGCCGACAATCTCAAACGCCGCGCCGAGCAACTGGCTGCGGGTTAGTCTCAGCGTCAATCGCAGCGGGTCGGCGCCGCTGGTCCGGTGTCGGACGCAGCGGGTCGACGCAGCGTCGTCGTCACGAAGCGGGAGAGCCGATTGACCCATCCAACAACCGATCCCGCCGAACAGCCCTACCGCGCCCGACGGGCGAACTGGGTCAACCAGCTGGAACGGCATGCGCTGATGCAACCGGACGCCCCGGCGCTGCGGTTCGCAGGCCAGACCACCACGTGGGCACAGTTGCGGAAGAGGGTCACCGCGCTGGCCGATGCGCTAAGCCGCCGCGGGATCGGCTTCGGCGACCGGGTGGTGATTCTGATGCTCAACCGGACCGAATTCGTCGAGGCGGTGCTGGCCGCCAACATGCTGGGCGCGATCGCCGTCCCGGTGAACTTCCGGCTCACCCCACCGGAGCTCGCCTTCCTGGTCACCGACTGCGAGGCGCGGGTGCTGATCACCGAGACGGCGCTGGTGCCGGTGGTCGTCGCCGTGCGCGAGTTGACCGGCCTGCTGGACGCCGTGGTGGTGGCTGGTGCGCCGTCCGACAGCGCGGCAGGTCTGATCGGCTACGAAGACCTGATCAACGAGACCGGCGAGCCGCACGCGCCGGTGGACATTCCCAACGACTCGCCGGCCCTGATCATGTACACCTCGGGAACCACCGGCCACCCCAAGGGCGCGGTGCTCACCCACACCAACCTGGTCGGCCAGACCATGACCGCACTGCACACCGCGGGCACCGGCACGAACGACGTGGCCTTCATCGGGGTGCCGTTCTTCCACATCGCCGGTGTCGGCAACCTGCTGCCCGGCATGTGGCTGGGCATCCCGACCGTGATCAACCCGCTCGGCGCCTTCGACGCCGGCCAACTGCTCGACGTGCTGGCCGCCGAGCAGGTCACCGGCATCTTCCTGGTGCCCGCGCAATGGCAGGCCGTCTGCGCCGAGCAGCAGGCCAACCCGCGCGATATCCGGTTGCGGACCATGTCATGGGGGGCGGCGCCGGCCTCGGATGCGCTGCTGCGACAGATGGCCGAGACCTTCCCCGGCACCAAGATCCTGGCGGCATTCGGGCAGACCGAGATGTCGCCGGTGACGTGCATCTTGCTCGGCGAGGACGCCGTGCGGAAGCTCGGGTCGGTCGGCACCGTGATCCCGACCGTCACCGCCCGCGTCGTCGACGAGGACATGAACGACGTCCCCGTCGGTGAGGTCGGTGAGATCGTCTACCGGGCACCGACCCTGATGAGCGGTTACTGGAACAATCCCGAAGCCACCGCCGAGGCCTTCGCGGGCGGATGGTTCCACTCCGGGGATCTGGTCCGGATGGACGCCGAGGGCTACGTCTGGGTGGTCGACCGCAAGAAGGACATGATCATCTCCGGCGGCGAGAACGTGTACTGCGCCGAAGTGGAGAACGTCCTGGCCGGTCACCCCGACATCGCCGAGGTCGCCGTGATCGGCCGCGCGCACGAGCAGTGGGGCGAGGTGCCGATCGCGGTCGCCGCCGTCAACCGGGCCGATCTGCTGCTGGCCGACCTCGACGGCTACCTCACCGAGCGACTGGCGCGCTATAAGCACCCCAAAGGGTTGGAGATCGTCGACGCGCTGCCGCGTAACCCGGCAGGCAAGGTGCTCAAGACCGAACTGCGGAGCCGCTATGGTGCGGCCCGGGAATCCGAGTCGGTCACCGCCGCAACCGATACCGCACAGAACGCCGACGCTTGAGGTGGCGGCACATTACTGTCCGGTAGGAAACTGCGGACGTTGGAACGAATCGATCTCCTTCTCACGCAGTCATCAGGTATGGTCCGATGGTCGCCAACGGCACGTTGGGGCGCTATGGTGACGCGGGTCTCGGAGAGAACTTGGACGGATGGAGAGAGCCTGTGCGACGCGATCCCGTGCTGCGTCGTGACGCGGAGGCTCCAGTGAGGGGGGTGTTGTGACGGCTCCGGCGCGTCCCCGCCTGGTCGATTTCGCCCGCGATCGTGTGATGCCGCCGCTGGTGATGGTCGGCGGGTTTTTCCGGATGTGCGCGCTGACCGCCCGGGCACTGTTCATGCCGCCGTTCCAGTGGCGCGAGACCCTCCAGCAGGGCTGGTTCATCACCAGCGTCGCCCTCGTGCCGACCGTCGCCGTCGCGATCCCGCTGACGGTGCTGCTGGTCTTCACCCTCAATATCCTGTTGGCCCAGTTCGGAGCTGCCGACGTCTCGGGCGCCGGCGCCGGCATCGCAGCGGTCACCCAGCTGGGCCCGCTGGTCACCGTGCTGGTGGTCGCCGGCGCGGGTTCGACCGCTATCTGCGCCGACCTGGGCGCTCGCACCATCCGCGAGGAGATCGACGCGATGGAGGTGCTCGGCATCGACCCGATCCATCGCCTGGTGGTGCCGCGGGTGATCGCCGCGACCGTCGTCGCCCTGCTGCTCAACGCTCTGGTCATCGTCATCGGCCTGGCGGGCGGTTTCCTGTTCGGCGTGTACCTGCAGAATGTCTCCGGCGGCGCCTACCTGTCGACGCTGACATTGCTGACCGGGCTACCCGAGGTGATCATCTCCACGGTCAAGGCCAGCGTCTTCGGACTTATCGCAGGCTTGGTTGGTTGTTATCGAGGTCTTACTGTTCGCGGCGGTTCCAAAGGGCTGGGGACGGCCGTGAACGAGACGGTGGTGCTGTGCGTGATCGCGCTCTTCGCGGTGAACGTCGTGCTGACCACCATCGGCGTGAAGTTCGGAACGGGGACCTGAGAGATGTCGACATCAGCAGTGGTGCGCGCCCGGTTTCCCGGGCTGATCGCGAACTATCACCGTTACGTCGGAGCGGCCGGACGTTCGCTCGACAAGAGCGGCCAGATGGGCTGGTTCTTCCTGACCGCCATTCGGCAGATCCCGTGGGCGCTGCGTAGATACCGCCGGGAGTCGCTGCGGCTGATCGCCGAGCTGGGGATGGGCACCGGCGCCATGGCCGTCATCGGCGGCACCGTGGCGATCATCGGCTTCGTGATGCTGGCCGGTGGCTCGCTGATCGCGATCCAGGGGTTCACCTCGCTCGGCAATATCGGGGTGGAGACCTACACCGGTTTCGCCGCGGCACTGGTCAACGTCCGCGTGGTCGGCCCGGTCAACGCCGGCATCGCCCTGGCCGCGACCGTGGGCGCCGGAGCCACCGCCGAACTCGGCGCGATGCGGATCAGCGAAGAGATCGACGCGCTGGAGGTGATGGGGATCAACTCCATCTCCTACCTGGTGTCCACCCGCGTGGTGGCCGGCTTCACGGTGATCATCCCGCTGTACGCGCTGGCGCTGATCATGGCGTTCGCCTCGCCGCAGATCGTCACCACGCTGTTCTTCGGACAGTCGTCGGGGACCTACGACCACTACTTCCGGACCTTCCTACGGGCCGACGACGTGTTCTGGTCGTTCATGGAGACCATCCTGATCGCGGTGATCGTCATGATCACCCACTGTTACTACGGCTTCAATGCCAGTGGTGGCCCGGTCGGTGTCGGCGAGGCGGTCGGCCGATCGATGCGACTGTCGCTGATCTCGGTGCCGACGGTCGTGTTGTTCGCCGCGTTGGCGCTCTACGGCGTCGACCCCAACTTCAACCTGACGATGTGATGACGATGGCAACCGGGAGAGAGAACAAGTCGCAGACCCCGCCCTACCGGGTCGCGGGCGTGGTGACCGCGGCGGTCCTGCTGCTCATCACCGGATTGGTCTACGGCCAGTTCCGCGGGGCGTTCATCAAGACGACGTCGCTGACCATGGTGGCGCCGCGTGCCGGCCTGGTGATGGACCCGGGCGGTCCGGTGACCTACAACGGCGTGCAGATCGGGCGGGTGTCGGCCATCGCGCCGACGGAGTTCGAAGAGAAGCCGGCGGCCAAGTTCACCCTCGACGTGGACCCGAAATACATCAAACTGATCCCGTCCAACGTCGAGGCCAACATCATGGCGACCACGTTGTTCGGCAACAAGTACGTGTCGCTGACCGCGCCGGACAACCCGACGACGGAGCGCATCAGCACCAAGCACATCATCGCGACGTCGGTGACCACCGAACTCAACACGCTGTTCGAGACGGTGACCAAGCTCTCCGAGAGCGTCGACCCGGTCAAACTGAACCTCACGCTGCACGCCGCCGCGGAGGCATTGACCGGCCTCGGGGACAAGTTCGGTGAATCCCTGGTCAACGGGAACGCGATCCTCGACGACGTCAACGCGCGGATGCCCTACTTCCGGCGCGACCTCAAGGGCTTCGCGACTCTCGGGGACGTCTACGCCGCCGGTGCGCCGGACCTGGTCGGCTTCCTGGAGCATTCGCCCACCACGGTGAAGACGATCACCACTCAGCAGAAACAACTGGACGCCGCGCTGTTGGCCGCGGCCGGCGTGGGCAACCTCGGCGCGGACATCACCGACCGGTTCGGCCCGTACCTGCGGGCGCAGTTCTCCGACCTGGTTCCGGTGTCGGCGCTGCTCGACGAGTACAGCCCGGAACTGTTCTGCGCCATCCGCAACCTCGCCGAGGGCGCGCCCAAGGTGTACAACTTCCTCGGCGGTGGCGACGGTTACGCGCTGGACACCGTCAGTGAGCTGGTCAGCCCGGCCAACCCCTACATCTACCCGGACAACCTGCCGCGCTACAACGCCCGCGGCGGACCCGGCGGGGCGCCCGGCTGTTGGCAGGAGATCACCCACGATTTCTGGCCGGCGCCGTACCTGGTGGCCGACACCGGAGTCAGCCAGGCACCCTACAACCACTTCGAATCCGGATCGCCCACGGCCATCGATTACGTCTGGGGCCGCCAAGTCGGGGAAAACACGATCAACCCATGAACATCACCAGGACTGCAGTCAAACTCGGCGTCGTCGGATCGGTGCTGCTGCTCTTCACGATCGGGCTGGTCGTGGTATTCGGGCAGATCCGGTTCGACCGGACGTCGCGCTACTCCGCGGAGTTCAGCAACGCCAGCGGCCTGCGCCAGGGCCAGTTCGTCCGTGCCTCCGGGGTGGAGATCGGCAAGGTCAAAAACGTGCACCTGGTCGACGGCGGCCGCCGCGTGGTGGTCGACTTCGACGTCGACCGCTCGCTGCCGCTGTACCAGTCGACCACCGCGCAGATCCGCTACGACGACCTCATCGGCAACCGGTATTTGGAGCTCAAGCGAGGCGACGGCGAGGGCGCCGACCAGCGCCTGCCCGCCGGCGGGTTCATTCCGGCCTCGCGCACCCAGCCCGCCCTCGACCTCGATGCGCTGATCGGTGGATTCAAACCGGTGTTCCGGGCGCTCGACCCGGACAAGATCAACACCATCGCCTCGTCGATCGTCACGGTGTTCCAGGGCCAGGGCGGCACCATCAACGACATCCTGCAGCAGACCGCGCAGCTGACCGCGCACATCGCCGACCGGGACGCCGCGATCGGCGAGGTGGTCAAGAACCTCAACACGGTGCTGGACACCGCGGTTCGGCACCGCCAGACGTTCGACGAGACCGTCGACAACTTCGACAAGCTGGTCAAGGGCCTCAACGACCACCGCACCGGTCTGGCCTTCGGCACCGCCGAATTCGGTAACGCCGCCGGCAACCTGGCCGACCTGCTGGCCGACAACCGCCCGCAGCTGCACAGCATCTTCCCGGTCGCGGGCCCCGAGCCACCGGACCGCATGGCCGATGTCGAGGGATTGTTGGAGCGGATCCCGCAGGCGCTGAAGCTCATCGGGCGGACCGGCGTCTACGGCGACTTCTTCAACTTCTACATCTGTGACGCCACTATCAAGCTTCCGGGTCTGCAGCCCGGCGGACCGGTTCGCAACGTCCGGCTCTGGCAGCAGCCGACCGGGAGGTGCACACCGCAGTGAGGACTCTGGAACCGCCCAACCGGGCACGGATCGGGGTGATCGGCATCATCACGGTCGCCTTGGTGACCTTGGTGGGGCAGACCTTCACCACGGTGCCGATGCTGTTCGCCGAGCCGAGCTACTTCGGCGAGCTCTCCGACACCGGCGGGCTCACCGCCGGGGACAAGGTCCGCATCTCGGGTGTGGATGTCGGCAAGGTCCAGGACCTGTCCATCGACGGCGATCACGTCCTGGTCCGGTTCTCCGTCGGCGCCAACCCGATCGGGACGGACAGCCTCATCGGGGTGAAGACCGACACCATCCTGGGCCGCAAGGTATTGGCCATCGACCCCAAGGGCGAAAAGAAGTTGTCGCCGCAGGGAGTGCTGCCGCTGGGGCAGAGCACCACGCCCTATCAGCTCTACGACGCGGTCTTCGACGTCACCAAGGCCGCGGCCGGCTGGGACATCGACACCGTCAAGCGGTCCCTGAAGGTGCTCTCGGAGACGGTCAGCGAGACCGCCCCCGATCTGAGTGCGGCGTTGGACGGCGTTGCCAAGTTCTCCGACACCATCGGCAAGCGCGACGACGAGATCACCCATCTGCTGGCCCAGGCCAACAAGATCGCCGCGGTGATGGGCGACCGCAGCGGCCAGATCGACGCGGTGCTGCGCAACACCCAGACCCTGCTGGGCGCGTTCAACCAGCGTAGTCAGGCCATCTCGGCGTTGCTGGGCAACATCGCCTACTTCGGCGAACAGGTGCAGGGCCTGGTCAGGGACAACCCGAACCTGGATCTGCGCCACGTGTTCGTCGAGGCCCAGAACATCACCGACATGCTGGTGCGCCGCCAGGACAACCTGCGCGAGATGTTCACGATCCTGGGCCGCTACCTGACGATCGTCAACGACGCGATCGCCTCGGGACCGTACTTCAAGGTCTCGGCGCTCAACGTGATCCCGTTCTGGATTCTGCAGCCGTGGGTCGACGCCGCGTTCAAGAAGCGCGGCATCTCGCCGGAGGAGTTCTGGCGCAACGCGGGCCTGCCGGAGTTCCGCTACCCCGACCCCAACGGGACCCGGTTCGCCAACGGCGCACCGCCGCCCGCACCGCAGGTGATCGAGGGCACGCCGGAGCACCCCGGACCGGCCGTGGCACCGGGATCGCCGTGCTCCTACGCGCCGGCAGCCGGCCTGTTCCCGACCCCGGGCAACCCGTTGCCCTGCGCGAACCTGGACCCGAACGCGGGACCGTTCGGTCCGAGCGGACCGTACCCGGGCCCGACCGATGTGCTGGTCTCGCCGCCGAACCCGGACGGGTTGCCGTCGACGCCGGGCATTCCGATCGCCGGCCGGCCCGGCGAGACCCCGCCGGTGGTGCCGGGCACCCCGGTACCGATGCCCGACGCCAATCCGGGAGCGCGCTCCGAGCCGCTGGGCCCGATGCCCGGACCGGCTCCGGCCAACCCGGGTGCGGCGCCCCCGCCGGCGCCCAGGGCACCCGGTCCGGCCGCACCGCCGGGACCGGGCGACCAACTGCCGGCGCCGTTCATCGCTCCCGGTGAAGGCGGAAACAGTCAGCCAGGTGGCGGCGGCGGCTCGCTGGAAGGGAGGTAGCCGGACGTGAGTACCGCTTTCGACATTCGCAACGTGCGTCTGCCCCAGATGTCGCGTGCCACGATCATCGTGGGTTCGGCGCTGCTGGTGCTGGCGTTGGTGGCCGGCTTCGGCGGTCTGCAGCTGTTCCGCAAGCTCAACAGCACCACGGTCGTCGCCTACTTCCCGTCGACCGACGCGCTGTACGCCGGCGACGCCGTCCAGATCATGGGTGTGCGGGTGGGCGCGATCGACAAGATCGAACCGGCCGGCGACAAGATGAAGGTCACGCTGCACTTCAACAACAAGTACAAGGTGCCGGCCGACGCCAAGGCGATCATCTTGAACCCGACCCTGGTGGCATCACGCACCATTCAGCTGGAGCCGCCCTACCGCGGCGGCCCGGTGCTGGCCAACAAGGCAGTCATCCCCGAAGAACGCACCGAGGTGCCGGTCGAGTGGGACACGCTGCGCAACGACGTCACCAACATCATCACCAAGCTGGGCCCGACCAAGGAGCAGCCCAAGGGGCCGATCGGCGAGGCGATCGAGACCTTCGCCGACAGCCTGGCCGGCAAGGGCGAGCAGATCAACACGACGTTCAGCAGCCTCTCGGATGCGCTGACCGCGTTGAACAAGGGCCGCGGCGACTTCTACGCCGTCACGCGCAGCCTGGCGCTGTTCGTGCGGGCGCTGGACCACAACGACCAGCAGTTCGTTCAGCTCAACCGGGATCTGGCGACGTTCAGCAACAACCTGACCACCACCGATCAGGAACTCGCAAAGGCCTCCGACCAGTTCTACGCCACCATGACGATCGTCCGGGCGTTTCTGAACCAGAACCAGGAACCGCTGGTCAAGACCATCGACAACATGGCCGAGGTGTCGACGGCCCTCACCCAGCCGGACCCGCTGGAAGGCCTGGAGACCGCACTGCACGTGCTGCCGAACGTGTTGGCCGGCGCGGGCGAGATCTACCACCCCGCGCAGGGCGCCGTCACCGGCTTCCCGGTGCTGCCGAACTTCGCCAACCCGATGCAGTTCATCTGTAGCGCGATCCAGGCCGGCAGCCGGCTGGGCTACCAGGACTCGGCCGAACTGTGCGCCGAGTATCTGGCTCCCGTGGCCGACGCCATCAAGTTCAACTACCTGCCGTTCGGTATCAACATCTGGACCAGCGCCTACACCACGCCCAAGCAGATCGCGTACTCCGAGCCGCGGCTGCAGCCGCCGCCGGGATACAAGGACACCACCGTGCCGGGCATCTGGGTGCCGGACACCCCGCTGTCGCACAAGAACTCGCAGCCGGGCTGGATCACCGCACCCGGAATGCAGGGTGTGGAGCCCGGCCACGACACCGCGCGGCTGTTGACACCCGAGTCGCTGGCGCAGTTGATGGGCGGCCCGGACCCGGCGCCGATCGAGTCCCAGTATCAGACCCCGCCCGGCCCGCCGAACGCCTACGACGAGGCTCCCGGCCCGCTGCCGTTCGTCGGCCTGCCGCCGGGACAGCAGCCGATACCGCCGCCCCCGCCCGGACCCAACGTGATCCCGGGGCCGGTGGCACCGCTTCCCCCGCGAGGTCAAGGCTGATGAGACGGAGAAGAGCTATGAAGACCGTCAGCCGGCGCTCCTGGCAGGCCCTGGTGCTGCTGATGGTGGCGCTGACGCTGACCTCGTGTCGGGATTGGCGGGGTATCGCCAATGTTCCGCTTCCGGGCGGGCCCGGCAGCGGCCCCGGCTCCTACACCGTCTATGTGCAGGTGCCGGACACCTTGGCGCTCAACGGCAACAGCCGGGTGCTGGTCGCCGACGTGTTCGTCGGCGCGGTCGACCAGATCGAGTTGAAGAACTGGGTCGCCACGCTGAAGCTCAAGCTCAACAAGGACGTTCACCTGCCGCGGAACGCCACCGCGAAGATCGGGCAGACCAGCCTGCTGGGATCGCAGCACATCGAGCTGGCGGCGCCGCCGGACCCGGTGGGCGAGCTCAAGGACGGCGACACGATCGGGCTGAACAACTCGACATCGTTCCCGACCATCGAGCGGACCCTCGCCGGTATCTCGCTGCTGCTGCACCGCGGCGGGTTGTCCGACCTGGAGACCATCACCACCGAGTTCGACGCGATCATGGGTGGCCGGGCCGAACAGATCCGGGCGTTCCTGGACAAATTGGACACGTTCATCGGTTCCCTCAACGACCAGCGTGACGACATCACGCACGCCATCGACTCCACCAACCGGCTGCTGGGCTACTTCAGCGAGCACAACGACGCCATCGACCGGGTGCTGACCGACTTCCCGCCGCTGTTCAAGTACTTCAACGCCCAGCAGGCGATCTTCATCAACGCCATCGACGGGCTCGGTCAGATGGGCCGGGCGACCAACGAACAGATCGCGCCGGTCCGGGGCGACCTCAACAAGGTGCTGACGTCGATGCAGTGTCCCGCGCGGGAACTCCGCAAGGCGTCACCGTACATACCGGACCTGCTGCAGGTCATGATCACCGCGCCGTACCACGTCGACGGTGCCTTCAAGGCGGTGCGAGGCGACTTCATCAACTCCTCGCTGGTCGTGGACCTGACGTTCGCCTCGATCGACAACGCGATCCTGACCGGCACCGGGTTCTCGGGGATGCTGCGCGCGCTCGAACAGTCCTTCGGCCACGACCCCGAGAAGATGATCCCGGACGTCCGGTACACGCCGAACCCCGCCACCGCGCCCGGCGGTCCGTATGTGGAAAGGGCTGACCGGAATTGCTGACAGCGCAGATCAAACGGCAGCTGATGATCTTCAGCGTGCTGACCGTCGCCGCCCTGGCGGTGCTGGGCGTGTACTACCTGCGCCTGCCGAGCCTTGCCGGCCTGGGCCAGTACACCCTCAAGGCGAACCTGCCCGAGGCGGGCGGTCTGTACAAGACCGCCAACGTCACCTACCGCGGCACCATCATCGGCCGGGTCACCGGAGTCGAGCCGACCGAGACCGGCGCGCAGGCCACGATGCAGATCTCCGACAAGTACAAGATCCCGGTCGACGCGACCGCGAATGTGCACTCGGTGTCGGCGATCGGTGAGCAGTACCTGGACCTGGTGTCCACGGGCAACCCGGACCAATACCTCAAACGGGGCCAGACGATCACCAAGGGCACTGTGCCGTCGGCGATCGGGCCGGCGCTGGACGCCGCCAACCGCGGGCTGGCCGCGTTGCCGACGGGCAAGATCACCGAGGTGCTCGACGAGACCGCAACGGCTGTCGGCGGTTTGGGGCCCTCGCTGCAGCGACTGGTCGACGCGACGCAGGCGATCGTCGCCGACCTCAAGGAGAACCTCGGCGACGTCGACGACATCATCGAGAAGTCGGCGCCGATCATCGAGAGCCAGGTCCAGTCGGGCGACGCCATCCACCAGTGGGCGCGCAACCTCAACATCCTCAGCGCTCAGGCCGCGAGCCGTGACGAGACGGTGAAGCACATCCTGACCGACCTGCCGCCGCTGGTTGAGCAGGTGCACAGTGTGTTCACCCAGTCCAAGGACAGCCTGCCGCAGATGATGGCGAACATGTCGATCCTGACCGAGATGGGCAAGCGCTACAACCGCAACACCGAGCAGGTGTTGGTGTTCTTGCCGCAGGCCGGGTCCATCGTGCAGACGGTCAGCTCGACCTTCCCGGGACGCGCATCGCTGGACGTGGCGCTCGGCGCGTTCCCGGGCCCGATCTTCCCGGTGCCCATCCCGGGCCTGAGCCTGGGTTATCCGCCGCCGTGCCTGACCGGCTACCTGCCGGCATCCGAATGGCGGGCCTTCGCCGACACCAGCCCCGCCGACCTGCCGGACGTGTCCTGCCGGATCCCGCAGGACACCCCGTCGAATAACGTGCGCGGCGTGCGCAACATCCCGTGTGTCGACGTGCCGGGCAAGCGGGCCGCGACGCCGAAGGAATGCCGCAGCGACAAGCCCTACGTGCCGCTGGGGACCAACCCCTGGTACGGCGACCCGAACCAGATCCGCAACTGCCCGGCGCTCGGTGCGCGCTGTGACCAGCCGGTCGAACCGGGCCACGTGATCCCGGCGCCGTCGATCAACACCGGCCTGAACCCGCTGCCTGCGAATATGGTGCCACCGACGCCGCCGCCGGCCAACGACCCGCTGACCCGGCCCGGCACCGGTACCGTGCAGTGCAACGGGCAGCAACCCAACCCCTGCATCTACACGCCCGGCGGGGGGCCCGCTGCAATCTACAATCCACAGAGTGGCCAGGCGGTGGGGCCGGACGGCGTCGAATACTCCGTCGAGAACTCGACCAACATAGGAGACGACGCATGGAAGGGGATGCTGGCACCGTTCCAGTGAGCACGGACGGGGAGCAGCAGACCGCAGACACCGCCGCTACCACAGCTACCGTAGTTACCGCGGACGAGCACACCGCAGCAGACGACGCAACGACGGAGTCGGTCATGGCCGACGCGGCGGACGGCGGGTCGGCGCCGTCCCGGCTCGGGCGCCGCCACCTGCTCGGTATCTGTGCGTTGCTGGTCGTCCTGGCCGCGGGGTTGGCGGCCGCCGGATACCAGGGCCTGCGTGACCATGCGGCGAGTCAGGCCATGGCGCGCGACAACGCGGAAGCGGTCGAGGCGGCGAAGCACTGCGTACTGGCCACCCAGGCGCCCGACGGCGCCGACGTGGCCGTGGCCCAACAGCAGATTCTCGACTGCGCCGCCGGCGAGTTCCGGACCCAGGCCGGCCTGTACGGGGAGATCTTCGTTCAGGCGTATCGGGCGGCCAAGGTGCACACCGAGCTCACCGAGATGGGTGCCGCGGTCGAGCGGAACAACGAGGACGGCTCCGTCGACGTCCTGGTCGCCTTCCGCGTCAAGGTCGACAACGTCGAGGCCCAGGGCAAAGAGGTGGGCTACCGGCTGCGGGCCCAGATGGTCCGCGAAGACGGCCAGTACCGGATCGGCCGACTCGATCAGGTGGCCCGGTGACCGACGCGGTAACCGAGGCGCCGGAGACCCCACCGGCGCGGTGGCGGGCTCGCGCGGCTGCGTTGGCGATCGACCTGCTGCCGGGCACGATCGTAACGGCGGCGATGGCGTTGGCGGCACTGGGTTTTCCGGCCGGCGGCGCGTGGTGGTGGGTCGCGGTGTCGATCGCCGGACTGGCGATCCTGGCGACCGCGGCCAACCGGACGCTGCTGCCGGTGCTCACCGGGTGGACCCTGGGCCGCGCGTTCGCCGGAATCGAGGTGGTGCGCGGCGGCGGCACGACCGAGCCGGTCGGTGTCGCGCGGCTGCTGCTGCGCGAGGTGGCGCACCTGCTCGACACGTTGCCGCTCTTCGCCGGCTGGCTCTGGCCGCTGCGCGACAAGCGCGGGCGCACCTTCGCGGACATGCTGGCCCGCACCGAGGTCCGCCAGGCCACCACCCGCCGGGCGCCGGAGGGAGTCCGGGCTAGGACCGGCGCGGTCTTCGTGGCGGCCGCCGTGCTCAGCGTGATCGCCGCGGCGGCCGGCTACCTGCTGGTCTTCCAGCGCGAACACACCTCGGAGGTGGCGCGAGGCGAACTGTCCCGGCAGGGACCCAAGATCGTCGCGGACATGCTGTCGTACGACCCGCAGACTCTGCAGGACGATTTTGCCCGGGCCCAGTCGTTGGCGACCGAGAAGTACCGCGAACAGTTGGTGCCGCAACAAGATGCGATCCGCAACGGCGCACCGGTTCCGAACTACTATCGCGTCGCCGACGCCGCGGTGCTCAACGCGACCCCGCAGCGCGGGGCGATGCTGCTGTTCCTGCAGGGGCAGCGCGGCACCGCCGGAAAGGAGCGCCTGATCAGCGCCACCGTGCGGGTCACCTTCGCCAAGGCGGCGGGGGACTGGCGGGTCGATGACCTCACCGTCGTCAGCAAGCCGCTGCCGGCCGAGGGAGAGAAATGAGCCCGCGGCGGCTGATCGGCGCCGACGACCGGCCGCTATTCGTCGAGCGGGACGTCCCGCCCGGCCGGGCGCTGACCGCCGTGCTCACGGCCGCACTGCTGTTGGCGGCCGCGGCGATCACGGTGTGCACGCTGGTGCTCGTCTCGCATGCATCCAACCATCGGGCGGCGATGCGGGACGTCGAGGTCCTCGGCGACGTGGAGGCCTTCATGACGATGTTCTCCTCGCCGGACCCGTTCAACGCCAACGACTACGTGGCAGACGTAATGGCCCATGCCACCGGAGAATTCGAGAAGGAGTGCCAGGACAAGGCCAATCAGATCCTGCTCGCGGTCGCGCGAAGCGAGCCGACCACCGGAACGGTGGTCGGGACCGGGATCGAGCGGTGGAACGACGATGGCAGCGTCAACGTGCTGGTGGCCGTCGAGAACAGCGGCAAATCGCCCGACGGCAAACAGGATGTCAGCGCCGCATCCCGCTGGCTGCTGACGGCGCAGAAGGAAGGGGACCAGTGGAAGATCAGCAATCTGAACCAGGTGCTGTGACCGAGACGTCCTCCGACGGCGACGACGGTCTGACCGAGGACATCGAGGCCACCACCGGCGACGACGGTGATGGCGAGCCGGAAACCGACGACAGCGGTGATGGCGAGCCCGAAACCGACGCCGATGGTGACGGCGAGCCCGAAACCGGGGCCGCCGCAACCAAACCCCGCGTCCGCCGGCAGGTCAGCCTGCGGCTGGCCGGTGCGCTGGCCGCTGCGCTCTTCGTCGCGTCGGCCGCATTCGCGGCCGGTGCCGCCCAGCCCTACCTCGTCGATCGGGCCGAAGTGGCCACCAAGCTCGACATCGCCCGGACCGCGGCCAGGGCGATCCACACGTTGTGGAACTACACGCCCGAGAACATGGACACGCTGCCGGATCGGGCCGCGGTCTACCTCAGCGGCGACCTCGAAGCCCAGTACCGCAAGTTCATCGCCGCGATCGCGGAGAGCAACAAGCAGGCGAAGGTCACCGACACCACCGAGATCGTCGGTGCCGCGGTGGAATCGCTGCAGGGTCCGGAAGCCACCGTCATCGTGTACACCAACACCTCGGCCACCAGTGAACTGAACCGGGCCGTGCCGTCGATCAAGTACCTGGCCTACCGGCTGTACATGAAGCGCGAGCAGAACCGCTGGGTGGTGACCAGGATGCCCACCATCACCTCACTGGACCTGACTCCGCGCCTGCCGGGCTGACCCCTATGCCGATCGCGTCGCCGTTGTCGCAGCGGCGCACCGTGCTGGCCCTGCTGCTGCTGACGTTCGCCACCGGCCTGGTCGACGCGATCAGCGTCTTGGTGCTGGGGCGCGTTTTCGTCGCGAACATGACCGGCAACGCGATCTTTCTGGGGTTCCTGTTCGTCCCGGGGGCCGGATTCGACCTGACCGCGGTGTTGCTGGCGTTCGGCGGGTTCCTGCTCGGGGCGATGGTCGGCGGCCGGCTGGTGCGACGGCTGGGACACCGGCCGCGGTCATGGGTGACCGCCGCGCTGAGCATCGAGGCGGCACTGTTGCTGGTGCTGGCCGCGCTGACCGGCGCCGGCGTGCTGCGATACGCCGACGCGACCAGGCTGATCCTGATCGCCGGTCTGGCGGTGGCGTTCGGCGTGCAGAACTCGACCGCGCGCCAGTTCGGCATCCAGGAGCTCTACACCACCGTCCTCACGTCGACGATCGTGGGCCTCGGGGTGGACAGCCGGCTGGCCGGAGGCAGCGGAGAGCGCCAGAAGCTGCGGCTGGGGGTGGTGCTGACGATGATCGGTGGCGCCGTCGTCGGAGCGACACTGGCCCGCGTCGTCGTGGCGCCGGTGATCGCGCTGGCCGCGGCGGTGGTCACGGCGAGCATGCTGGTGTTCCGCTACGGCTGAGCCACCGGCCCGCTCGCCGCGAGATTGCAACCATGCAGCATTTTCCGCGGATTCGCCTGCATCAGTTCAATCTCGGCGAAGGATAGCCCGTCAGGCGCCGCCGGGTTCATGCGGCGGTCCCAGTGTCGCCTCTCCTCCGTCGAGGCTCGCTGAACCGCCGAATTCAGGGCGGAGGATCGAACTGAGCGCCGACAGCGGGATGTGCGCTTGGACGTTGCCGCCGTCCATGTACCACTGCATCTGGTTGTACTGGATCGGCGAGTCGTGGCTGACCGGGTAATCGGGCATGTACAGGATCAACTCGTCGGGGGTCAACGCCCATGACCGGTAACCCCCGGAGAACACCTTGTCGGGGGTGAATCGTTCGGGCACGAACGGATAGTCACCGGGGCGGTGCTCCCAGAACGCCCGGTCCAATGCCGCCACGATGTAGGGCTCGCCGAGCTGCGGGATCGTCGCGAACGGATCCACCCCCGGTTTGGTGATGTCGGCCAACTGCAGTTGTTGTCCACGAGCCATGTCGAAGGTGAAGGTGCGGTAGGCGTTGTTGATGTACGGCCCGTCGGAGTGGTAGTCCTCGTGGAAGACCACGCTCAGCGCGTCACCGTGCTGGAAGATCTCGAAATTCTCGTTGCCCCAGCTGTCGGCGACCATCGAGGCGCCCTTGGCGCGCCAGTTGCCGAACAACTTCGACAGGTAGTCACGGATCGGCGGCCCGGCGACCGGGTGGTCGATCAGGTCACCGGGCACCGCCATCCGGATGTAGCGGGTCGCCTGTCGCTCGGAGCGCACATCGGTGCTGCAGTAGTGGCCGTCCCAGGCGCCGCCCAGCCCGCTGCAGAACGACGGCGCCGAGGCGCTCGCCGGCGGTGCCGCGGACACCAACAACGCCGCGGCCGCTACGCCCGTCAGTAGCCGGGTCGCCCACATAGCTTCCCTCCTAGGGCAGTTCGACTTTGCCGGCCAGCCATCGGCCGTCGACCTTCTGCATCGTCATCTTCATCCGGCTGCGGTCGACCCGCGGGTCGGGGCGCGCGGTGTTGCTGACCGTCTGATCGACCATCACCAGCACCACCACCTTGTCGGTGGACTCCGACTGAACCGCCGAGTCCACCACCGTGCCGCGCGCCGAGGCCTTGTTGTCGATGAGCAGCTGGCGCAGCTCAACGCTGGCCTTGGTGTAGGTGTCCTTGAAATCACCGGTCGCGCCGTTGAGTACCGTGGCGAAGTCGTCGTCGACCTTGCCGGAGTCGATGCTGGTCAACACCTGGGCGTAGTCCACGGCGGCACGCTGCCCGGCCGCGGCGGCGGCGGCGACCCGGTGTTGTTGCCACAGTTGCCAGCCCAGCCCCGCTGCCAGGCCGAACACCGTCAGGTAGACGGCGGCGATGCCGGCGATCGCCCACCGGTTCGGCGGTGGCGGGCCGGCCGTCTGCGGCGCGGCGGCCGGTTTCTCGGTGACCGTCGATTCCGGTTCGCCCTCGGCGGTTTCCGTCTGCTTGGGGGTATCTTCGGCGGCCGGTTCGTCAGGGGTGCTCACCGCGGCGTCTCCTCGGGTGTCATTCTGGCGGCTCGATCAACATCGGCGGCCCGCCGTACTCGGTGGGAACGGTGTAGCGCCCCTTGGGGGTCGGGTCGGTGGTCGCGGCCAAGTCGGCGCCCGGCGGCGGGCCGGCGGTGTCGTCCCCCGGCGGGCGCGGCGCGTTGTGGGCACCACGCACCAAGACCGACTGGTCGGTGTCACGGCAATAGCCGTACAAGAACGGCTCGGGGTAGTCCGCCGCCGACGGCGGGCGCCGCGGCGTGCCGTAATCGCAGGTGTAGCGCGGGTAGATGTCCACCGTCGCCCACATCCCGTCCTCGTGGATCGCCGAGTCGAGCGCCTCCACCGTCGACCGGCGGTAATCGGGGAACAGCGCGTTGAGCGCCGGAACCCGGACGTAGAGCAGTTGCGCCGTGGTGGCCAGATTGGCCAGCAGGCCGACCATGGTGTCGGAGTTGTCGTCGAAGAGCCCGTCGACCGCCGACAGCATGCCGGGCGCCTGGTCGACGAATCGGCGGTAGCCGCCCATCATCGGGCTGATTCCCTTGAACACCTTGTCGAGGTTCGCCGAGGTCACGGCCATGCCGTTGTTGACGTCGCTGAGCATGGTGAGCACCACCCGGCTCGACTTCAGCAAGCTCACCGTCTCCGGCAGCACCGAATCCAGGGTGGACAACAAGAAGGTGCCGCCGTCGACGATGTCGGTGAGCTTCTGGGGGCCCTCGTCGGACAGGCTGAGTTCCTTCTTGATCAGGTCGAGTTTGCGCGGGTCGGTCTGTGCCAGCATGCCATCGGCGTCGGCGAGCAACTGCGACATCGGGATCGGGGTCGTCACACGGTCCTGGGAGACGACGCTGCCGCCCGAGAGGAAGGGCCCGGCGCTGGACGGGGGCTCGAAGTCGATGTACTGCTCACCGGCGGCCGACAGACCAGACACCCGCACCTTGCTGGCGGCCGGAATCTTCACCGTCGAGGAGATGTTGGCGACCGCGTCGACACCGGTGCCGCTGGCCCGCAGCGACTCGATCCGGCCCACCGGAACCCCGCGGACCGAGACGTCCTGGTTGGCGAGCAGCCCACCGGAATCGGGCAGCGCGATCGTGATCTGGTAGGTCGAGCGGGTCGGATTGACCCGCAGCGCCCCCACCAACAGGTAGGCGGTCGCCACCACCAGGGTCATCGCCAGCGCGAGCCCCGACAGCAGGTTCTTTCGCCGGTAACCGGCGCGAACCAGCGCGACGATGCGACGGCTGACGGCATCGATCATGGTGTCGGCCCCTGCCCCATCAGGCCCGGGTCGTTGGCAGCGGCCTCAGCCTCGGCCGGTGTCGGGGGGATCGGTGGCCCGACGGCCGTCCACGGCGCCTGACCCATGTCGGAGTCCGGGCCGCGACCCACCACGCGTTCTTGCAGCCGCCAGAGCGCGTACTTGATCGAGCCGGCCAGTTTGGCCCAGTCGTAGCGTTTCGGGCCGTGGAACGCCGGGTCGCCCTTGAACCCGGCGTCGGGCATCGAGCCCCACACCAGTCGGTCGATGCTGGCGTGTATCGCGACACCGGTGCCGGCCGTCGATTTGATCAACGGTGCCATCAGCCGGTTCAGCGCGCGCAGGCTGGTGTTCGGGTCGGTCGCCACATCGTTCCAAGCGCCGGCGATTATGTTGGCGTCCTTGATGAAACTGTGCCCGGAGTCGTCGGTCCCGGCGATCGACGGAAACCGGGCCAGCTGTCGGCTGGTTGCGCCGAGCTCCTCGACGAGGTCGGCGAGCTGACTGGTGTTGTCCACCAGTGTGTCGGTGGCCGGGCCCGCCGCGTTGAGCATCTCGGTCAGCGCCTCGCTGCGGGCGTCGAGCCGGTCGGCGAGCCGGCTGGTCTCACGCAGCGCCGTCTCGATCTCGCCGGAGCGGGCGTTGAGTTTCGCCAGCAGTTCGTTGGACTGGTTGATCAGTTTCCCGAACGCTTCGCCCTGGTCGCCGGTGGCCTTACCGGCGCCATTGACGAGGTTGGTGAAGTTCTGCACCGCGCCGCCGTTCACCAGCAGCGCCGCCGAGCTCAACACCGACTCCACGGTGGCGGCCGACGCGGTGGCGTCCAACCCGATGACGTCGCCGCCCTTGAGCAGCGGGGCCGACGGGTCGACCCGGGCCGGCGGTTTGATCGCGACGAACACGTCGCCGAGCGGGGTCGCCGACCGCAATTCAGCGGTGCTGCCCACCGGGATCCGGACACCGTCCATGATCCGCAGTTCGGTGACCGCGGTGTAGTTGCGGGCGACCATCGACTCCAGCTGACCGACGTCGGCGCCGGCGAGCTTCACCTTGGCGTGCCCGGGCAGGTTCAGCGCGTTGGCGAACACCGCGGTGATCCGATATCCCCCACTGCCGATGCCGGGCGCCGGCAGCGGCAGGCTGCCCAGGCCATTGGTGCCGCAGCCCGCCGCCGACGAGACCACCATCGCACTGCACAGCAGGGCCAGTGCCGCCCTCGGGGACCGCAGTCGTCGCGTCACGTCTACTGCCCCATCATCGAAAGGCCGTCCAGCACATACGTCAGCCCGAAATCCGGGCCGTAATCCGCCAAGGTTCCGGTGCCGCAACCCAACTGGCGAAGGTGCATCATGTTGCACAGCTCCTTGGTGCTTTGGCTGTCGACGAGGATCTTATCGACCAGGGCGTGCAGCCGGACCGCCCCGTTGTTGGTGTCGACGGCGTTGTAGAGGTTCTCCAACGTCAACGGCAGCAGGTTGAGCAGCTCGGCCAGGTCGCGTTGCTTCTCGACGAGCGTCGTCGCTGCCGTGTCGCCGTTGAGGACGGCTTGCTTGAGGTTGTCCCGGTTGGCCTGCAGCAGCGTGGTCGCCTGCGTGATGATCTCGTTGAACTTGTGACCGGTGCTGCCGGTGCCGAAGTCCTCGTCGGCGAGCATCTGACCCAATTGCCGGGTGGTGGAACCGAATTGCCGCAACTTCGCGTCGTTGCGGGCCGCAGCGTCCATCAGTGAGCTGAGGTTGGTGATGATCGTGGTCAACTGATCACCGGTCGCCTCACCGTGGTCGGAGCTGAGTCGCAGTGCCCGCGACAACTCGCCGAGCGCCGATTTGATCTTCTCGCCGTTGCCGTCGGCGATATCGGCGCCGGCGTTGATCACATCGGCGATCGGCCCGTTGCCTTTGCCGTCGCCGCCGAGCGACTTGGAGACCTTGTCGAGCATGTCCAGCACCCGATCGAACGCCACCGGCGTCCGGGTGCGGTTGAGTCCGATAGTGGTGCGGTCGGCCAGCACCGGTCCGCCTGCGTAGGCCGGGGTCAACTCGATCTGCCGTGCGGTGAGGATCGAGGTGTTGATGGTCACCGCGTGGACATCGGCGGGCACCTTCACCCCGCGGTCGACGGTGAACTCCGCCTCGACGTATTCGCCCTTCGGGGTGACCTTTTTGACCTTGCCCACCGGCATCCCGAGCACCGCGACCACATTGTCCTCGTACAACCCTGCGGCGCTGTCGAATTGGGCGGTGACGGTGATGTGCCCACCGAACGGTTTGAGGTAGTAGACGGCCACGCCTGCGACGACCAGCGCGCCGGCGATCAGGCTCGTCACGATCGCCCTGAGGCGCCGACGGTCCCGGCCGGAGCCTGCCGAGAGTGCCTGGCGGGTCGACGGACCCGGGTCATCCGGCTCCTCGATCGGGTCATCGGCGGCGATCCGCGGGGGCGCGCTCATTTGCAGTCCTTGAAGTACTCGATCATGCCGAACTGCTTGGCGCGGCCGCTGATGGCGCACATCCACGAGTCGATCGCGATCCCGTTGCCGGCGAAGAACTCGATGCCCGGGCCATAACCGGTGGCGTTGGTGATACCCCGCAACGGCGGCGGCGCGGACTGGATCAGGCTGCGCAGCAGGTCGTCATGCTCGCCGAGCATGTCCGACAGCGAGCGCAGGTTGACCAGCATGTCGTCGAGCATCGCCCGGTCGTTGACCACGACGTTGTTCAGATTGCCGGTCAGATTGGTCAGCGCCGCCAGCATTGCGTGAAAAGTGTGCTGCCGCAACACCAACTCCCCGATGAGATCCTGGCCCTGGTCGACCAGGTTGCCCAGGTTCGTCTGTTGGCTGCGTAGCGTGTTGGCCACTCGCTGGGTGCTGGCGAGCAGCGTGCCGAGCTGATCGCGCCGGTCGGCGGTGACCTTGGCCAGCGAATGCAGGTTGGCCATCGCCCGGGGGATGATCGGCGGCAGCCCGCTCAGTTGTTGGCCGAGCACCGCCAGCGACTGTGCGAACTGGTCGGAGTCGACCTGGTCGAACGTGGTGGTGGCGTCCTCGAGCAGCGACTCCAGGTCGTAGGGAACCTCGGTGTGGGCGAGGGTGATCCGTTTGCCCGGCAACGAGCCGGGGCCGTCGGGCTCCAACTTGAGATAGCGGGAGCCGAGGATCGTCATCACCTGGATCTTCGCCCGGGTGTCGCGGCCCAGCCCGATGTCGTTGCGCACCGAGAGGCCGGCCTCGACGTGGTTGCCGGCGAGTCGCATGCTCGTCACGCGGCCCACCTCGATGCCCGCGACCACGATCGGGTTGCCGGGTGCCAGCGCGGCGGCCTGGGCGAACTCGGCGGTGTAGCGCGTGTAGCCGACGCCGAGCACCTTGACCAACAGCGCCGCGGCGACGACCGCCGTCACCACCGCCAGCGCGCCGAATCCCAGCCAGGTGGTGTTGTAGGACTCCAGCGGTCGCTCCCGCCAGCGGCGGAGGAATCCGCCGCTCCGCATCGGCCCGGCGCTACCCATCGACGGTGTTCCGGCATCGGGGCGAGTGCCACGCCAGGTTCTCCCGGGTGATCGGGCGGGCGTTGCCGGGGGTGGCGGCGTTGACGATGATCGTGGTGATGTCGTTGAGGCCGGGGAAGAATCCGGCGGCGTTCAGGTCGCAGAGGTAGGCGTTGCCGTAGGCGCCCTCCCCGAAGGCCCGCCCGAGGCCCTTGAGTAGCAGTGGCAGGTTGGCGCCGGTGAACGCCAGCTGCGGTTCGATGCCCGTCATGTGTTTGGTGAACCCGGGTTCCCGGTTGACCATCTCCTCGAAGGACGGGAAGACCTCGTCGGCGATGTTCGACAGTTGCCGCGTCACCCGGGCCAGCGAGCCGACCGAGGACTGCAACGCCGGGCGGCGCGCGTCCAGGTCGGTGACCGCCCGCCGGGCCTGGGTCAGGGCGTGGTCCAACTGATCGTTCTGTCCGGCGATGGTGCCGGTCAGCCGGTTGAGGCTGGTGATCAGGTCACCGAGCATCTCATCGCGTCCGGCCAGCGTGGCGGTCAGCGTCGACGACTGGTCCACCAGCGCGGTGATCGAGGCTTGGTCACCCTGCAGGGACTGCAGCACCCCCTTGGTCAGATCGTCGGCCTGCTTCGGATTCAGCAGCGACATCAACGGTTTGAAGCCGTTGAGCAGCGCGCCGACATCGAAGGAGGGCTCGGTGTGTTCCACACCGATCACGCTGCCGCGGGGCAGCACCCGTTCTTGTCCGGGAGCGCCCGCGCCCAGCGACAATCCGAGATAACGCTGGCCGATGATGTTCTGATACGTCACCGACGCGACCGTGTTGCCGTACAGCTTCTGGTCGCTTTGGACGATGAACGAGACCTTCGCCAGCTTCCCGTCCAGCTCGACCTTCTCCACCCGGCCCACCCGCACCCCGGCCATCCGAACGTCGTCGCCCTCGCGTAGCCCGTACACGTCGGTGAAGACCGCCGCGTACGGCGCGGTGGCCCCGGCCACATCGCGTCGCAGCGTGGCGTACACCAGCCAGGTCAGTACCGTCGAAACGACCATGAAAATGGATAGGCCGATCAGTGGGCCACGGAATGTCACTGGGGTTCTCCCGTACCGGCGGGGACGAAGGAAACGGCGGTGCCGCGGGCGACCGGGCCGAGCAGCAACTGGGTCGCCACCGACGCCGGCTCACGCTGGCCGGTGATCAGGCCGAGCTGATTGCGTTCGGTCTGGCTGCCGACCGGCCCGACATTGCCGCCGTGGGCGGCGAATCCGGCATTGCCGCCGTAGGCCGCAGGCGCGACCGGCGACGCCGGCTGCCACTCCGGCGCGTGGGGCTGAGCCGGGATCGGCGGCTCCGGTGGCGGCGGCGGAGCGGGGTCGAGCGGGTCGGCATTGCTGGGAACACGCGGGAACGGCCCGGTCCACCACGGCAGCGGCGGGTTGGTGTCCTCGAGGCTGCGATCGGGGTCGATCAGCGGCGGCCCGACGGCGCGAAGGTTCCCGTCGGGGCCGATCTCGGTGCCGGGCGGCGGCTCGAGGCCGGCCGGGAAGCGGTAGTTCTGCGGAAGCATGGTCTCGGGCAGTTCGGGCCGCACCGAGATCATCGGCGCGGTGAAGCAGCTCGGTCCCTTCAGCTCGCCGTACTGCGGGCAGTCGGCCCTGGTGTAGGTGTGCAACGGGGTGAAGGACAGGTTGGCGCGCATGCTCCGGGTGACCAATCTGGGGTCGTAGAGCTGGTCGAAGAATTTGTCGGAGAGCCGGTTGACCCGGGTGAAGATCGGAACGTACTTGTCGGCGTTGTTGGCCAGCACGCCGACGACGGGCGTGAGGTCGTGGGTGATCGCGATCAGCTGGTCGATGTGGTTGTCGAACGCTTCCCGGGAGACGCCCACAGTGTGCTGGCTACCGGCGACCAGTGAGGCCAGTTCGGCGCGTTTCTCGGCGAACACCCGCATCGGCTCGACCGCCTGATGCAGTGCGTCGACCAGATCGGGGGCGGTCGTCTGCAGGCCGTGGGTGGCATCGAGCAGGGCCGAGACCGTCGACGGGCCGGGCTCGGTGGCGACGATGCCGTTGAGCTGCTCCAGCAGTCGCGTCATGTTCGCGCCGGCGTTCAGCAGTTTGACCCGGCGGTTGTCGGTGGCCGCGCCGACGGCGGCCAGGATGCCCAGACTATGGTCCTCGCGGCCGCGGCCGGTGGCGGCCAGGATGTCGCGGAGTTTCGACACCGTGGTCTGGAAGATCACCGTCGAGAGCTCACCGTTCTCGGCGATGTGCGTGCCGTCACGGATGGTCGGCCCGCCGCCGCCATCGCCGGGGTCGACGAGCTGGATGGACGACACCGCGAAGACGTTGGACGGCACCACCCGGGCGGTGACCGAGGCCGGGATGTCCTTGGCGTGGTCGGGTTTGAGGTTGATGTGCACGTAGTTGGGCTTGCCGTAGGCCGCCGGGATGACGTCGGTGACGCTGCCGACCAGCAGGCCGCGGTATTTGACGTCGGACTGGGCGGGCAGCCCGTCGCCGACGTTGAGCAGATCGGCCACTACCCGCACGTAACTGTTGAGCATGCCGGTGGACTTGGCCAGCAGGCCCGTGGTGATCAACGCGATCACCGCGAGAACCGCCACTCCGGCGCCGAGAAGTTGGCCCTCGGAGGGGCCGCGGCCGTCGGTGTCGAGGGAATTGCCCATTCAGCCACCGAACCTTGCGCCGGCGTCGATGCTCCACAACGCCATCGTCAGCAGCATGTTGACCATGATCACGATCGTGATGGACGCTCGCATGGCGCGGCCGGCGGCGACCCCGACACCCTCCGGGCCCCCGGCGGCGTAGAACCCGTAGTAGCACTGCACGGTGGAAGCCAGCCACACGAACACCACGCACTTGAATACCGAATAGACGATGTCCTTGCCGGACAGCATCATCGTGAAGTAGTGCAGATAAGGCCCGATGGACCCGCCGCTGATGACGCCGGTGACCACCTGACAGGTCAGGTAGGTGATCGCCAGGCAGGCCACGTAGAGCGGGATCACCGCGATGGTGGCTGCCAGCAACCGGGTGGTGACCAGAAACGGGATCGGCCGGATCGCAATGGAATCCAGCGCGTCGATCTCCTCGGCGATCCGCATCGCGCCGAGCTGCGCGGTGAACCGGCAGCCGGCCTGCATCGCGAACGCCAACGACGCCATGATCGGGGCCAGCTCCCGGGTGTTGACCAGCGAGGAGATGATGCCGGTCGCCGGACCCAGCCCCAGCAGGTTCAGGAAGTTGTAGCCCTCGATCGCCACCAGCGCGCCGGCGGTGAAGCCGAGCACCACCGCCACTCCGGCGGTGCCGCCGCCGACCACGATGGAGCCGTTGCCCCAGGCGATGTCGGAGAGCAGCCGCAGGAACTCTTTGCGGTAGTGACGCAGCACAGTCGGCACACCGGCGGCTGCGCGGCCGAAGAAGACCAGCATGTGGCCCAGCCGGATGGTCGGTGCCGACACCATGCGGTAAGCCCGCAGCACAGGGCGTGCGATCACCGGGATATAGGGAGACGCCGTCATCGCTAGAGCCCCGTCCGGGGGTAGAGCACGTTGTAGAGCTCACTGATGCCGACGTTGACGATCATCAGCACCAGGATCGCCTCGACGACCGACGCGTTCACCGAATTGGCGACGCCGGCCGGCCCGCCCCGGGTGGACAGGCCTTTCTGGCAGGACACCACCGCGACGATCGCACCGTAGATCACGGCTTTGATCAGCGCCACGATCATGTCGCCGGTGGTGGCGAACGACGAGAACGTCGCCACGAAGCTGCCGGGCGCGCCCTTCTGGAAATAGACGTTGAACAGGTAACTGGCCAGAAAGCCGACGAAGCAGGTGATGCCGGTCAGGGCGACGCCGATCATGATGGCCGCGGCGAACCGGGGCACCACCAGCCGGCGGATCACCGAGACTCCCATCACCTCCATGGCGTCGGTCTCTTCGCGCATGGTCCGCGAGCCCAGGTCGGCGGTGATGGCCGAACCGACCGCGGCGGCCATCAGCATCGCCGCCACCAGGGATGCGGCCTGCCGGATCACGGCCAGTCCGGCGGCTGCGCCCGCCAGTGACGTCGCGCCGACCTGGTTGGCCAGTAGGGCGAACTGGATGGACAGTGTCACCCCGATCGGCAACGCCACCAGGACCGTCGGCAGCACCGCGGTGTTGGCCATGAACGCGCTCTGCCGGACGAACTCGCCCCACTGGAACCGGCCGCTGAACAGGTCGATGAAGAAGTACTGCACGGTGCGCACCGCCAGCACACACTGCTCGCCGACCGTCGTCAGCGACGCCAGCGGGTGGCGGTTGACGTAGCCGACGGTCCAGTCCCCGATCGCCGCGACACCGTCGAGCGGAACCTGATCAGCGGATTCCCGCTCCTCCTGGGTCGTCATCGTTTGCCGATCATGAACTTGGGATCACCCGGCGCCGCCGATTCCCCGTTGCGCCGATGATCCATGGCGGACATGGTAGCCACCGTCCTTACTCCGAGGTAGGGTTCGGCGATTCTCGGAACGGCCGGTGGGTAGCGCGGGTGGGTACCGGTCGCGGCGGCGCGGACAGAGCTCATCGGGCCTCGCCATGACCGTGCATCCGGACATGATGTCGGACACCATGCCCGCCGAGAGGCACTTCGGGCAACATGACTTGAGTTATGGGTCAGTTACTCAGCGGTATCACCGATTTCGCGGATTCAGTGTCCCGAAGATGGCTCGGATGGCGATACTCGAGCCGGATGAATCCCGGCGCGGAGAGGGTGTCGATGCAGCGATGGTGGGTGCGGTCCGCGGTCGGTATGGTCGCCGGTCTCGCGGCGACGGTGACCCTGCTGGCACCGGCGCCGGCCCTCGCGGACCCGGATCATCCACCGGTGCTTCCGGTGTTCACTCCGGCGCCCAGCGACTGGTCGCCGCATATGGATTTCTGGCCGTATGACACTTTCACCTATCAGGTCACGCCGGAGATGATCGGCGGCATGTCGGACTCGTGCCAGTGGTTCGACGCGCAGTTCGACCCGCTGATGGGCCAGATCAACGCCTTCAACCGCAACCTCGCCGAGCGCGGCGACGTCTACGCCGGTGTGCAGCCGCAGGCGGACGCGGTGGTGGCCAACATCGACCGGTCGACGGGTTTTCTGGCGCCGCGGCTGAAACCGCTGACGATTCGCAACACCCCTGACAACTACGGCCCGTACTCACCGATCTACGGCGGCGAACAGCTGACCGGGGTGCTGTTCCAGCTCTCCCGCATCGCCGACAGCATGCGCAAGAAACAGCCGGCGGGCTTCACCCGTGCCCATATCGATTCCGCGGCCGGGTGGGGCGCCGCATTGCGGAATTCCGGGGCCTGCACCTGACCGCCCCGCCGCCGCGGGTTCGGGTAGGTTTCGTGGTGCGTTGCGGCCGAACGGCTCGGTCCGGGGAGACCAGGGAGGGGTGGTGTGAGGTGTCGGACCGTGAGGACATGGCAGCCGAGGCCATCGACGAGCCCGAGGCCACCGACGAGCCCGAGGCCACCGACGAGGCTCTGGACGACGACACCGCCGAGCAAACCCCTGACGAGGCCGGCGACCAGACCGACGCGGCGTCGCGACGAGCGCGGCTGCGCTGGATCGCCGCTGCGGTGTTGGCGGTGGGCCTGATCGTCGCCGGCTACGAGGGCTGGCTACTGTTCGCCCACCATCAGCGTGCCGCGGCCGCCGCACAGGCACTGGAAACGGCCGAGAAGTACGCCCTGGTGCTGACCGGGGTGGACCCGGCCGCGATCGACAAGAACTTCACCGACGTCCTCGACGGAGCGACCGGCGAGTTCAAGGACATGTACGCCGCCTCCAGCGAGCAACTCCGCCAACTGCTGATCGAGAACAAGGCCGCCGCACACGGCACCGTCATCGACGCGGCGGTCAAGTCCGCCACCAAGAACAAGGTCGAGGTGATGCTGTTCATCGATCAGTCGGTAAGCAACAAGGCCTCCCCCCAACCGAAGATCGATCGCAGTCGCATCGTGATGACCATGGAGAAGGTGAACGGCCGCTGGCTGGCCGCCAAGGTCGACATGCCCTGAGCGATGTCGCGGCCGGCCCGCGGCGGCGGCCCGCTGCTAGTTGAACGCCAACCAGCTGGGCAGCGCCCGTTCGTGGGCGTCGCACAGCACCTGGGCGGTGTCGCACGAACCGCGCGGCACCCCGGCGCCGGTCCACATGCCGCCGGCGTCGCGGCGCAGCACGACCGCCGACGACGAACCGCCGTCGAGCAGGACGGCGTGATCGCTGTTCAGACCCCGGAACAGATCCTGCATATTGTCGGGGGTGTAGTGGCCGCCCTGGAAGATGTACATCTCGTCCTTGGCCGCCGAATAGCCCAGGGCGGTGCGCGCCGCGCTCGGCCCGCCGTCGTTGAGTTGCCCGGTGACGCCGGGCGCCAGCAGCCCCAGCCCGCTCACCGCGACGAACCGCTCCCCGCGTTCCACCAGGGCGGTGATCGTCGGCCCGGCCGCGTCGTAGTCCCCGCCGTCGCGGCCACCGCGCGGCCACAGCACATACGGTGCGCCACGGGTCGGCAGGATCATCGTGGTCAGCGTCGACCAGTGCTCGTTGCCGCCGGACAGTCCCTGCTTGCCGGCGTAGGGGATGGTGCCGGTGACCGCGACGTTGGCCCGCCCCTTGCCGCGGGTGTTGTCGACGTAGGCGCCCAGCGGTGAACTGCAGTTGGTGGTCCGCCAGGATCCGCCGCGCTGGCCGCGGATGTCGAAGAAGTTGGCGTTGACAGCCACCATCGGCCGCCCCAGCGCCTGCCAGGCCTGCAGCGGGGTGTACAGCTCGGAGGCCTGCAGCAGCCCCTCACTGGTGCGGGCCCGCGGATCGCGTTCGCAGCGGCTCTGCACACCGCGGTGACTGTCGACCAGCAGGTGCGGCTCGATGCGCTGCGACGCCGCCTTGAGCACGACCAGGTGACCGCCGCCGGACATCTCGTACCACTCGCCGGCGGCGTTGAGCATCGGGGCGGGATGCCCGCTGCCGAAGTTGTAGACCAGGTAGGAGCCCGGGGTGCGGGCGATTGCGGCGGCCAACTGGTCTTGGGCGGCGGCGCGCGCGGCCGGCAGGCCCGGGCCGATCGCCAGGGTGGCGCAGAGCAGCATCGCGCTGCAGCCGGCCGCCAGCCGGCGCACGAAAGCCATTGGAGTCAACGCTGTTTGCCCCTTCGGCTCCGGACCGACAGACACCAAGTTCCCAGGCTAGCCACAGAAACCGTCGGGGCAGCGTGCCGTGATCGGACTGTGCCGCGTCGGTGGCGAATCGGTTACCCGGCGATCAGCCGCCGAGGCGTGCGTGCATCTCCCAGATCAGGATCTCCGCCGGCGCTTCGGCGCGCACCCGTTGACCGCCGCCACCGGTGACGCGGACCGCGTCACCGGCGGCCAACTCGCCGGCGCCCTCCACATCGACCCGGCCGATCGCGACGAACAGGTGAAGGTAGGCAGCGTCGGGCAATTCGACGCTGCGGCCCGGCTGCAGCCGGCCGGCGTACAGCGTGGCCTCGGCGTTCCCGATGGCGATCGCGGCGTCCGGGTCGCTGCCCGAGGCGACGGCCACCAGCCCGCCGCCCGCCAGGGCGTCGCCGATCTGCTGCTGCTGATAGCCCGGGTTGCGGCCGGGAATGTCCGGCACGATCCACATCTGGATGAAATGCACCGGCTCAGTGGTGGATTCGTTCTGCTCCGAATGCAGGACTCCGGTGCCCGCCGACATCCGCTGCGCCAGCCCGGGACGGATCACCCCGGAGTTGCCGATCGAATCCCGGTGGGTCAGCTCACCGGACAGCACCCAGGTGACGATCTCGGCGTCACGATGCGGGTGGGCGTCGAAGCCGGAAGCCGGCGCCACGATGTCGTCGTTGTTGACCAGCAGCAGCCCGTGGTGGGTGTTGGCAGGGTCGTAGTAGTCGTTGAACGAGAACGAATGGCGCGAATTGAGCCAGGGCGCGCGGGTGACAGCCCGGTCGGCGGCCCGCCGCACGTCGAGCAGACCCGTCATGATGCCCAAGGCTAACGTGCGAAACGGCCGCTGCCGGTAGTCTCACTGCAACCGCCGAGCTGATAGGGAGGGGGCAGGCGATGTTCGTCGAGACCGGCGCGCACGATGACGCCGGTGCCGGCGCGTGAGCCGCCCCACCCTGCAGCACCTGCAGCTCGCCGAGCTCATCGCCCACGCGGGGGGTGACCCCTGGGCGGTCGACGACAGCCTGCAGGCCGGCAGCCCCACCCAGATCGACTTCCTGGCCCAGGCGTTCCACCAGGCCGCCGGATCGGCGACCGCCGCCGAGGAGACCTTCCGCACCGCCCGGCAACACTTCGAGCAGTACCACCGCGAGAGCGGTGAGCAGCCGATCAACCACGGCGCCGACGTGCAACGCGTCAAAGACGGCCTGCACGCCAGCACCGAGCAACTGGGCCGCATCGCCGCAGATCTGGAGACCATCGCCGGCGCCCTGGCCCAGGCCCGCGCGGCGTCGCAGGCCAATATCACCGCGCTCAACGCCAACCTGGTGGGCCTCGACAACCTCGTCGGCCACTACCTCGACCTGGAAAACGAGGGCCACGACTGCAGCACCGAGATCAACCAGTGTCGCCAGCAGGCCAAGGACGACACCGCCACCGCCCTGCACAACGGCACGGTCATCCGCAACACCTACTCCAAGGCTCTGCAGCAGGCCCTGACCAACCTGCGGGTCAGAGACGGCTACGACCCCGACGCAGCGGTGAGCAGGTTCGATGCGGATGCCCCGTCGCCGCCACCGGGACCGGTGCCTGATGACCCGAAGGCCTTCAACGACTACTGGAACAGCCTCACCCCCGGACAGAAGGACTGGCTTTACAACTCCGACCACAACATCGGCAACCACCCGGGCATGCCATGCGATCCGCCGGACCACCTGGGCTACGACCACTACAACCGGCTGCACCTCGCCGACGAATTGACTCGGGCGCGGGCCGCCGCGACGCAAGCCGACGCGCTGCAGAACGAGCACCCGGACTGGGCGGCCGGCAACAACATTCCCCGGCCCAACGAACCGGGCGCGATCTTCGCCGACCGGGTCGCCTACGAGAACTGGCAACGCCGATACGACGCCGCCCGCGACGGCGCCAAGTACCTACCCGATCTGCAGGCCGTCGACGCGGCACTGCAGGTCAGCCCCGATCGCAAACTGATGCTGCTGGACACCGAAAGCGGTACGCAGGCCCGCGCTGCCATCGCCGTCGGCGACCCGGACAAGGCCACCCATGTGTCGGTCACCGCCCCGGGACTCAACACCACGGTCCACGGCGCCATCGGAGGTATGACCGATGAGGCGACGCACGTGCGAGGCGAAGCGCTACGGCAGCTGGGGCTGTCTCCGGGGCACGAGCACGACTCGGTATCGGCTATCGCCTGGATCGGTTATGACCCGCCGCAAGTGCCCGGGTTCGACGATCGGGGCGCATCGCTGGCGGGTATCTGGGGAGTCACCCACGACGACCTGGCCCGGGCCGGTGCTCACGACCTGGCCCGCTTCTACGACGGGATCCAGGCCTCCCATCTGGGTGGTCCGGCCGATCTGACCGCGATCGGGCACTCCTACGGCTCGCTGACGACCGGGCTGGCGTTGCAGGAACCCGGCGATCACGGAGTGTCGCGGGCACTGTTCTACGGATCTCCCGGTATCGAGGCCGCCACGCCCGAACAGTTGCATCTGCAGCCCGGTCAGGTGTTCGCCATGGAAGCCCCCGACGACCCCATCCAATGGGTGTACGACGCAAGGACGTTCGGTCAGGGCATTCCGATTCTGGGTTCCTACCTCAATGACGAATTCGGTGACTTCGGCCCGAATCCGGCGACGAATCCCAACTTCACCCAGTTGGCAACCGGGGCGGCCACCGTGCCCGACGGCCATGGTGGGACGGTCAGCCTGCAAGAAGCGCACGGCCACAGCGACTACCCGCGCTTCCCGGACGGCGGCGGGCTGCGAACGACGAACTACAACATCGCCGCCGTCCTCGCCGGCACGAAACCGATTGAAGGCAAATGAGACACCACACCATCATCAGTGTGAACGGTCGATTCCACCGGCTGCTTTTCGTCACGGTGGTCGCCGCCGCGTTAACAGGAGGATGCCACGTGAACCAGCCTTACGGGCCCACCCCGCCCACCGAAGCAGCCCAGGCGCTGGAAGAATTGCGATCGCTGCCCTCGTTTGAGGACACCCGCGTGCAGGTGCAGGCCGCGATGAAGGAGATCACCGTGGCCGCAGGCGAACTCATCTCCGGCGTTGTCTGGGAGAACCCGCATGAGGGCTCGGGTGAAGGTTGTCAGCGACGGCCGTACGAGCAGGCCAACGCGCGCGGGTACCTCTTACCGGACGAGGTCGCGGTCCGGGTCGCGGTATCCGAGCGGGACTGGGTGGGCATCCAGGAGGCCGCCAGGATCGCGGCGGCAAAGCTCGACGCCACCGAACTCCAGGTGATGCAGGACCAGCCCGGCAACCACGACGTCGGGTTCTACGGCCCCGCCGGGCTGTACATCAAGGTCGGCTACCGGGGCAACCTGGTGGTTTCCGGCTACACCGGCTGCCGGCTGCCGCGCGAGCAGAAGTGACCGCTTACCAATCCGATTCGTCGAAGGTGATGACGCCGCGGATGTTCTTGCCGTCGACCATGTCGGCGTAGCCGGCGTTGATGTCCTCGAGCTTGTAGGTCGTGGTGATCATCTCGTCGATCTTGAGCAGCCCGGACTTGTACAGGCCGACCAGCCGCGGCGTCTCGATGTGTGAGCTACCGCCGCCGAAGATGTTGCCTTTCAAGGTCTTCTGCAACATCGTGAACAGGAACAGGTTCAGCTTGACGTCGGCGTCGGCCATCGACCCCATGCCGGTGACCACGCAGGTGCCGGTCTTGGCGGTCAGCGTCAGCGCCTCTTCGATGTACTCGCCCTTCATGTCGCCGACGGCGATGATCACCTTGTCGGCCATCAGGCCCCAGGTCTCCTCCATGACCGGCATGATCGCCTCGGCCATCGACGAGTAGACACCGGTGGCGCCGAACTTGACGGCCTGATCCCGCTTGAAGGCCACCGGGTCGATCGCGATGACGCGCCGTGCCCCGGACAGCACCGCGCCCTGCAGCGCGCTCATGCCGATGCCGCCGACACCGACGATGATGACGGTCTCGCCGGGCTTGACGTCGGCGACGTTGGTGGCCGAGCCGAACCCGGTGGGCACCGCGCAGCCCATGATCGCCGCGGCCTCGAACGGCACGTCGGAATCGATCTTGACCACCGAATCCTGGTGCACCGTCATGTAGGGCGCGAAGGTGCCCAGCAGGTTCATCGCGGAGACCTCGTGCGAACCGGCGCGGATACGGTGGGTGCCGTCGGCGATCGCCTTGCCGCCCAGCAGGACCGCCCCGCGGTCACACAGCGAGCGGAAGCCCTTCATGCACGGCGGGCAGGAACCGCAAGCCGGGATGAAGGCCATCACGACGTGGTCGCCCTCTTCCAGGCCGGTCACGCCCTTGCCGACCTTGGTGATGACCCCGGCGCCCTCGTGGCCGCCGAGCGCCGGCAGACCGATCGGGGTCGCCCCGGTGGTGACGTGGTAGTCCGAGTGGCACATCCCCGCGGCGTGCATCCGGACCTGAACCTCACCGGCGACGGGGTCGCCCAGCTCGATCTCGTCGACCCGCCACGGCGAGTTCAGCTCCCATAACAGTGCGCCCTTGGTCTTCATGATCGGCCATCATAGAACACGTTATAAAAGATGCCGCGATCAAGCGCTTGAGCTGCGTAAACTAGCTTCTAGTCGGTCTTGTGCGGGATGCCTACGGACAAGCCCCCGTCGATCACCAGGTCAGCACCGGTCATGTAGCCCGACTCGTCGGAGGCCAAGAACACCACCGCGGTCGACACCTCGGCCGACTTGGCGGCCCGGCCCAGCGGAATCTGCAGCGAGTCGTCCGGGATGGCGATCGTCATCCGGGTGCGGATCAGCCCCGGCAGCACACTGTTGATCCGGATGTTGTGCGGCGCCAGTTCCAGGGCCGCCGCCTTGGCCAGCCCGCGCACCCCCCACTTGGATGCGACGTAGCCGTACAGGCCCGCGGAGCCGCGGATCCCCTCCACCGAGGAAATGTTGATGATGGACCCGCCGCCGGCCGACTTCATCGGCGCGACCGCCGCGTGCATGCCCAGCATGGTGCCGGTCAGATTGACGTCGATGAGCTGTTGCCATCCGGCGAGGTCGAAGTTCTCGATGGTGTTGAATTTGGCGATTCCGGCGTTGTTCACCAAGACGTCGAGGCTGCCGAACTCCCCGACGGCCAGCTGAACCGCCGCGTCCCACTGCTCGGGCCGGGTGACGTCGAGGTGGGCGAACCGAGCGGTGCCGGCGCCCAGCTCCTCGGCGAGCTTGCCGCCCTCCTCGTCGAGGATGTCGCCGATCACGATCTTCGCGCCCTCGGCGGCCAATGCCCGCGCATGTGTTGCGCCCATGCCCCGCGCGCCGCCGCTGATCAGCGCAACCTTGCCCTCGACTCGTCCCATGGCGCCTCAGGTTACGGGGTGCGATGTTTGCCCGTTACGCTGCCCTGATGGCTGTTACCCGCGCCGAGCGAACCTTCCAAGGTGTCCAGGGAGTGCGGATCGTCTACGACACCTGGACACCGGATACGGCGCCGCGCGCCGTGGTGGTGCTCTCGCACGGCTTCGGTGAACATGCCCGCCGTTACGACCACGTCGCGGCGCGGTTCGGCGAAGCCGGGCTGGTGACCTACGCGCTGGATCACCGCGGGCACGGCCGATCCGGGGGTAAGCGGGTGCTGTGCCGGGACATCTCGGAATACACCGGCGATTTTCACACCCTCGCCGGTATCGGCTCCCGGGAGCACCCCGGGCTGCCGCGCGTGGTGCTCGGGCACAGCATGGGCGGCGCGATCGTGTTCAGCTACGCCGTCGACCGCCCCGACGACTACCAGTTGATGGTGCTGTCCGGGCCGGCGGTGGACATGGCCGGCACCGTCTCGCCGTTGCTGGCGTTCGTCGCCAAAGCGCTCGGCGCGCTGACCCCGGGCCTGCCGGTCGAGAAGCTCGACTCCCACCTGGTCTCACGCGATCCGGCGGTGGTGGCGGCTTACGACGAGGATCCCCTGGTGCACCATGGTCGGGTTCCCGCCGGTGTGGCGCGGGCGTTGATCAAGGTCGGCGAGACCATGCCGTCGCGGGCGCAGGCACTGACGGCGCCACTGCTGGTGGTGCATGGCGCCGACGACGGTCTGGTGCCTGCCGAGGGCAGCAAGCGCCTGGTGGGCTGCGTCGGGTCCGCCGATGTGCGGTTGACCGTATATCCGGGCCTCTACCACGAGGTGTTCAACGAACCGGAACGCGAACAGGTGCTCGACGACGTGGTGGGCTGGATCGACGCGCGGCTGTGAATCGCCGTCGGCGCGATGTCGCCGGTGTCGGTTAGCGTGGCCGCCATGAGTAGCGCCCTATCCGACGACAAGATGCTGGCGCGTATCGCCGCTCTGCTGCGCCAGGCCGAAGGGACCGACAACGCCCACGAAGCCGACGCGTTCATGGCGGCAGCACAGCGGTTGGCCACCGCCACCTCCATCGATCTGGCGGTGGCCCGGGCGCATGCCACCAAACGGACACCGGCCACCGCCCCGGTGCAGCGCACCATCACCATCGGATCGCCCGGCACCAAGGGCCTACGCACCTACGTACAACTGTTCGTCGGAATCGCCGCGGCCAACGACGTGCGTTGCGACGTGGCGTCGAACTCCACCTTCGTCTACGCCTACGGCTTCGCCGAGGACATCGACGCCACGCATGCGCTCTACGCCAGCCTGGTCGTCCAGATGGTCCGGGCCGCCGACGCCTACCTCGCCACCGGCGCGCATCGGCCGACGCCGACGATCACCGCCCGGTTGAACTTCCACCTGGCGTTCGGCGCCCGGGTGGGCCAGCGGCTGGCCGAGGCCCGCGATGAAACCCGCAGGGCGGCCGAGAAGGACCGCGATCGGCCACCGGGGACTGCGATCGCGTTGCGCAACAAGGAGCTTGAACTCACCGACTTCTACCGCGGTGCTTCGCGGGCGCGTGGTACCTGGCGCGCGACCAGGGCCTCGGCCGGGTATTCGTCGGCGGCGCGGCGAGCCGGGGACCGGGCCGGCCGGCGGGCGCGCCTGGGTGACGACACCGAGTTGTCGGTGGCGCGCTCGGCGCTGGAGCGGTGAGCGGGCAGTTTGAGCGCGACACGCAACGCGCCAAGGTTTATGCCGCGGAGGTGGTTGTGCGGGCCCTTTTCGATCGGGCGGCTGAAACCGGGGCCCGCGGTGTGGAGTTCTTCGGTACCGGCATAACGCTGCCGCCGGAAGGCCGCTTCGGCTCGGTGGCGGCGGTCGGCCGCTATCTCGACGACGTGCTGGCGCTGCCGGCGGTACGCGACCGGTGGCCGGACACCGCGATGCTGACGGTGCGCGCACGCCGCGGTGTCACGGCGGCCCACTACGAAAAGGTCGGCGAGGCAGGCGTTATCGCCGTACCGGACCAACGCGGCGCGGACTGGGCGTTGCGGGAACTGGTGGTGCTGCACGAGGTCGCGCACCATCTGTGTGATGTCCGGCCGCCGCACGGCCCGGAGTTCGTCGCGACGTTCTGCGAGCTGGCCGAGTCGGTGATGGGCCCGGAGGTGGGTTATGTGCTGCGGGTGGTGTTCGCCAAGGAGGGCGTCCGGTGACGCCTAACGATCACCGTTGGGCGTCACCGGCGCCGCTGCTCCTCAGCTACTGACCGGGACCAGCGCGTCACCGCAGGTGCAGCGGTAGGCCTCGCCGGCTCCCTGACAGTGGCACGGGGACTCGATGCGGACGCGGCATCCGCACCCGTCGTGGCCGCATGTCAAGACGGTTCCCGCTTCGTAGTTCGTCATGTGTCGCACCTTTCTCTTGCAGCCGGCTGGGCGCCGGTCTGCCTGACTATATACCCCATAGGGGTATGGGGTAAAGATATTGGGAGGCGGAGATCATGGTTGCCGTCTAGCCTCGGTGGACGTGACCGAAACACCAACGCCCCGCGACGTCGATAGCCTGCTGGACCGCATCTTCGCCGGCGACGACCCCGACCTGCAGGCAGCGCTGGCCGCCAGCGAAGCGGCCGGGCTGCCGTCGATCGCGGTCTCGGCGCAGCAGGGCAAGTTCTTGAACCTGCTCGCGACGGCGACCGGAGCCACCCGCATCCTCGAGATCGGCACCCTGGGCGGCTACAGCACGATCTGGCTGGCGCGGGCCGTCGGACCCGGCGGCGCGGTGGTCACGCTGGAGTACGAGCCGACGCACGCCGACGTCGCCCGGGCCAATTTGGACCGCGCCGGAGTCGGCGATCGGGTGCAGGTGATCGTCGGCCCGGCGCTTCAGACCCTGCCGAGCCTGACCGGCGAGCCGTTCGATCTGGTGTTCATCGACGCCGACAAGGAGAACAATGTCGGCTATCTGGACTGGGCGGTGCGGCTGTGCCGCCCCGGGTCGGTCATCGTGGTGGACAACGTGATCCGTGAGGGGACGATCCTGCAGCCGACGTCCGGCGACGCGACGGCACGTGGTAGCCGGGATGTCTTGGAGTTGATGGGCGAGCACCCGCGACTGCAGGCCGCCGCTATTCAGACGGTCGGGGCCAAGGGCTGGGACGGCTTCGCGATCGCCGTGGTGGCGTAGTCGGGGCCGCGGCGGCCGTCGGTCACCCCAGCGCGGCGCTGCGCCGGTCCGTCACGATGTCGTCGGCCAGCGGCGCGATCGCCGCGATGATCTCCGCGGTGGTCGCCTCGGGCACTTCGCAAGCGGTGAGCGCGGCCGTGAGATGACCGACCGCCAGGTCGAACTGCAATCGGCCGATGTTGCGATCGCGATGGGCGTCGGCCATCGACAACCCCCGATAGGGTTCGGGGCCGCCGAGCGCTGCCGCGAAGAATGAGACCTGCCTGCTTTTGAGGCGGGCCATGTCGCTGTTGCGAAAGTAGCCGGCAAGCCGGGCGTCGGCCAATACGCGCTCGTAGAACTCGTCGACGACCGCGGTCAGCGCCGCAGCACCGCCGATTTCGTCGTAGATGCAAGTCATCTGAGGCGTCCTCGAGGTTGCGAACGTTGTCTCAACCAGCACACCGCCGGCTCGTTTCACCGCAGTTAAAGCGGAGTCACGATCGTCGAAAGAACATCTCACGCCGGGTGTCCACCGGCGTCGCGCTATCCGCAGACCGCGCCGATGGCCGCCGAACCGACCAGCTTGCGGTACTTGGCCAGCACGCCGGTGGTGTAGCGCGGTGGCGGGGGAGTGAAACCCTCGGCGCGGGCAGCGAATTCATCCGGGTCGGCCACCACGTCCAAGGTCGCGTTGGCCACGTCGAGGCGGATCTTGTCGCCATCGCGCAGGAATGCCACCGGCCCGCCGTCCACCGCCTCGGGGGCGATGTGGCCGACGCACAATCCCGTCGTCCCGCCGGAGAACCGGCCGTCGGTCAGCAGCAGGACGTCCTTGCCGAGGCCGGCGCCCTTGATCGCACCGGTGATCGCCAGCATCTCGCGCATTCCCGGCCCCCCCTTGGGACCCTCGTAGCGGATCACCACGGCGTCACCCGCGCTGATCGTGCCGTCCTCGAGGGCATCCAGTGCCGCCCGCTCGCCATCGAAAACCCTTGCCGTGCCCTCAAACACATCGGTGTCGAAGCCCGCCGACTTGACCACCGCGCCCTCCGGCGCCAGTGACCCGCGCAGGATGGTGATGCCGCCGGTCGGGTGGATGGGGTTGGTCAGCGCGTGCAGCACCTTGCCGTCGACGACCGGCGGGTTGAGCTCGGCGATGTTCTCCGCCATCGTCTTTCCGGTGACGGTCAGGCAGTCGCCGTGCAGCAGGCCGGCTTCCAGCAGGGTCTTCAGCATGACCGGCACCCCGCCGATCTTATCGATGTCGAACATGACGTGCTGGCCGAACGGCTTCACGTCGGCCAGGTGGGGAACCTTCGCGCCCACCCGGGAGAAGTCGGCCAGGGTCAGCTCCACTTCGGCCTCACGGGCGATCGCCAGCAGGTGCAGCACCGCGTTGGTGGAGCCGCCGAACGCCATCACCACCGCGATGGCGTTCTCGAACGCCTCCTTGGTCAGGATGTCGCGGGCGGTGATGCCGCGCCGCAGCAACTCCACCACGGCCGATCCGCTGCGCCGGGCGTAGCCGTCGCGGCGTCGGTCGGCCGACGGCGGGGAGGCGCTGCCCGGCAACGACATACCGAGCGCCTCGGCCGCACTTGCCATGGTGTTGGCGGTGTACATCCCGCCGCAGGCGCCCTCGCCCGGGCAGATGGACCGCTCGATCTCGTCGACGTCCTCACGCGACATCAGTCCGCGCGAGCAGGCGCCGACCGCCTCGAAGGCATCGATGATCGTCACCTCGCGCTCGGTTCCGTCGGAGAGCTGGGCGTAGCCGGGCATGGTGGAGCCCGCGTAGAGGAACACCGCGGCCAGATCCAGCCGGGCCGCGGCCATCAGCATGCCGGGCAGCGACTTGTCGCAGCCGGCCAGCAGCACCGAGCCGTCGAGGCGCTCAGCGCACATCACGGTCTCGACGCTGTCGGCGATCACCTCGCGGCTCACCAGCGAAAAGTGCATACCCTCGTGGCCCATCGAGATGCCATCGGAAACCGAGATGGTGCCGAACTCCAGCGGGTAGCCGCCCGCTTCGAAGACGCCTTCCTTGGCGGCCTTGGCCAACCGGTCCAGCGACAGGTTGCACGGGGTGATCTCGTTCCACGAGGACGCCACCCCGATCTGGGACTTGGCGAAGTCGTCGTCGCCCATGCCCACCGCCCGCAGCATCCCGCGGGCGGCGGTCTTCTCCAGGCCGTCGGTGACGTCGCGGCTGCGGGGCTTGATGTCGACGGAGTCAGGCATCCGCTCAGTATGCCGGTCGGCGGTGAGCGGACAAAACGAATAAATACCCCGCGGGGGTATCGGCTAAAATAGCCCCATGAGATCAGCCCTCGCGGTCGTCGTCGCGCTCGTCGTCAGCATCTCCGCGGGCGCCTGTCACCGCTCGGCGCCGGCGCCCGAGCAGCAGGAATCGAGCAGTTCGGCGGCGGCCAACACCGGCAGCCCCGGCGACATCGCCTTCCTGGAGGACATGGTCATCCACCATCAGCAGGCGCTGGAGTTGACGGCCATGGTGCCCGGGCAGAGCACCGATCCGGCGGTGGTGGCGCTCGCCGACCACATCGCCGCCCAGCAGCGTGTCGAACTGCAGGGTTGCCAGGCGCAGCTGCTGCAATGGGAAGCGTCCGACGAGCACGACACGGCCACCGACAAGCGCGACATCCCCGGCATGGTCGATGAGGCCACCATGGACAAACTGCGCGGCCTGCGGGGCTCGGAATTCGACAAGCTGTGGCTGCGGTCGATGATCTCCCACCACCGTGGCGCGATCAAGATGGCACACAACGAGATCGAACACGGTCAGAGCCCGGAGGCGATCAGCATCGCGCAGTCGTTGGCGGTGCGGCAACAGGCCGAGATAGATCAGATGAACCAACAGTTGGGGACGCTATGACCACCGATGCCCCCGGGTACTCCCCGCGGAAGGACAACTACGCCAAACGACTGCGCCGCATCGAGGGGCAGGTGCGCGGCATCGCCAAGATGATCGACGAGGACAAGTACTGCATCGATGTCCTCACCCAGATCAGCGCGGTCAACAGTGCGCTGCGCTCGGTCGCGCTCAACCTGCTCGATGAACATCTGGCGCACTGCGTCAGCGGGGCTGTCACCGCCGGTGGGGACGAGGCCGACGCGAAACTGACCGAAGCCTCGGCCGCGATCGCGCGGTTGGTCCGTTCCTGACCGGCGCGCCGCTACCATGTGACGCGGCAGTTCCGGGGAGGGCGATGCGCCACACACCGCTGGACGCTGCCCCCACAACATGACTGTCGAAACTGGTAAAACCCGAACCGGTCCGTGGACGCCGCGGACCACGGCGCAGTTGGCGATCCTGGCCGCTGCCGCGTTCATCTACGCCACCGCCGAGATCCTGCCGGTCGGCGCGCTACCGGCGATCTCGGCGGGCTTGGGCGTCAGCGAAGCGCTGGTCGGAACTCTGCTGGCCTGGTATGCGGTGGTTGCTGCGGCGACGACGATTCCGCTGGTGCGCTGGACGGCCCACTGGCCGCGCCGCCGGGTACTGCTGCTCACCCTGGTCTGCCTGACCACCTCGCAGGTGATCTCGGCGATGGCCCCGAGCTTCGCGGTGTTGGCCGGCGGGCGAGCGCTGTGCGCGGTCACCCACGGGTTGATGTGGTCGGTGCTGGCGCCGATCGCCACCCGGTTGGTGCCGCCCAGCCATTCCGGCCGGGCGACGACGGCGATCTATGTGGGCACCAGCCTGGCGCTGGTGGTCGGTATCCCGCTGACATCGGCGATGAGCCTGCTGTGGGGGTGGCGGCTGGCCGTCGTGGTGATCACCGTGGCCGCGGCGGCCATCACCGTGGCGGCGCGCTTCGCGTTGCCGGCTCTGGTGCTCAGCACCGACCAGCTGGCGCTGGTGGGGCGCCATCACTACCGCAACCGGCGGTTGTTGGGCGTGAGCACGCTGATGCTGATCGCCGTCACGGGCCACTTCGTCTCCTACACGTTCATCGCGGTGATCATCGAGGACGTGGTCGGTGTACCCGGGGCCCGGTTGGCCTGGCTGTTGGCCGCCTTCGGGGCCGCCGGACTGGTCGCGATGTCGATGCTGGCCCGGCCGCTGGACCACCATCCCAAGGCCGTCACCGGTAGCTGCATGGCCGCGCTGTCCGCGGCGTTCGTCGTGTTGGCCGCGCTCTCGATCGGCGGCCACCACACCACCGGGACCGCGGTGGCCGGGGCCGCGGCGATCGTGCTGTGGGGCGCCATGGCGATGGCGGTGTCGCCGATGCTGCAGTCCGCGGCGATGCGCACCGCGCCCGACGACCCCGACGGGGCCTCGGGGTTGTATGTCACGGCGTTCCAGGTCGGCATCACCGGCGGCTCGCTGGCCGGTGGTTTGCTGTTCGAATGGGCCGGAACGTCGGCGATGCTGAGCGCGTCGGCGCTGCTGGTGGGTGTCACGGCGGTGGGGGTCGCGGCGAGCAAACGCCTCTTCGTTGTTCCCTGACGCGCAGGGCGCGGTAACGTGCGCCACTATACGCGCGCCTGAAACCGCAGCTCAGTAGCGCGTAGGCCGGCATTTCGGGGTGTTTTCCGCTCGCTGTACGAGTTAGCTGACAGTCGTCCTATGCCACACTTGAAGCCAAGATTTGTGACCGGAGGTACACACATGTCGGGATGGAAGCTCGCGGGTATCGGAGCCTGGCTGTCCACTGCGGGAATGGCCGCGGTGCTCACGCTGGGCTGCGGAGCGGCGCTGGCCGACCCGCCGCAGCAGCCCGGCGACCCGGCGGCGGTGGACGCCGGCCCGATCGATTCGGCTGCGCCGCCCGCCCCGGCGGAGTTGCCGCCGCCGGACCCGTTCGCTCCGCCCCCGCCGCCACCGCCGCCCGCGGACCCTTTCGCGTTCCCGCCTCCGCCGGAGCCCGCCCCGCCGGCGCCGCCGGTGCCGGGTGCCGCACCGGGTGAGCCGGGTGCCGCACCGGGTGAGCCGGGCGCCGCACCGGGCGAGCCGGGTGAGCCCGGTGAGCCCGGCGTGGCACAGCAGGGGGCGGTTCCGGTCGCGGCCGGCCCCGTCGCCGGGCAGAACCCCGAGCCGTTCACCGGCACCGCGCCGTTCCTGCCGCCGTCGTTCAACCCGCTGGACGGGTCGATGGTGGGCGTCGCCAAGCCGATCATCATCAACTTCCAGCGGCCGATCGCGGACAAGGCGATGGCCGAACAGGCCATCCACATCTCGTCGAACCCGCCGGTGCCCGGCAAGTTCTACTGGATGACTCCCAGCCAGGTCCGGTGGCGCCCGTTCAACTTCTGGCCCGCCCACACCACCGTCAACATCGACGCGGCCGGCACCAAGTCGAGCTTCCGCACCGGTGATGCCCTGGTGGCCACTGCCGACGACAAGACACATCAGATGACGATCACCCGCAACGGCAAGCTGGAGAAGACATTCCCGATGTCGATGGGCATGTCGAGCGGTGGGCACGAGACTCCCAACGGCACTTACTACGTGCTGGAGAAGTTCCCCACGCTGGTGATGGATTCCTCCACCTACGGGGTGCCGATCAACTCCACCTACGGCTACAAGGTGACGGTGCAGGACGCGGTCCGCATCGACAACAGCGGCGGCTTCGTGCACAGCGCCCCCTGGTCGGTCAATGACCAGGGCAAGCGCAACGTCAGCCACGGCTGCATCAACCTGAGCCCGGCCAACGCCAAGTGGTTCTACGACAACTTCGGCAGCGGCGACCCGGTCGTGGTGAAGAACTCCGTCGGCACCTACACCAAGAACGACGGCGCCCAAGACTGGCAGATGTAGCGGCACCCTTTCTGCTCGCCGGGGAAAACCGGGCCCGGGGGTCAGTTCCAGATGCGGACGCGCTGTGCGGGCTCGAGATACAGCGCGTCGTCGGGCGTGACATCGAACGCCTCGTAGAACGCGTCCATGTTGCGTACCACCCCGTTGCAGCGGAACTCCGGCGGTGAATGCGGGTCCACCGCCAGCCGCCGGATCGCCTCGGCATCACGGGATTTGGTGCGCCACACCTGCGCCCAGCCGTAGAAGACGCGCTGCACTCCGGTCAGTCCGTCGATCACCGGCGCCTCGGCGCCGTCCAGCGACAACTGATACGCGAGCAGGGCGATCGAAAGCCCGCCGAGATCGCCGATGTTCTCCCCGACGGTGAACGCCCCATTGACATGTGAGTCGTGCTGTCCGTCGCGCAGCGCCCGCGGCACATACGTCTCGTACTGGGCGATCAACGCGCTGGTGCGGGTACCGAACTCGGTGCGGTCGGCGTCGGTCCACCAGTCGATCAGGTTTCCGTCGCCGTCGTACTTGGCGCCCTGATCGTCGAACCCGTGCCCGATCTCGTGGCCGATCACCGCGCCGATCCCACCGTAGTTGGCGGCGTCGTCGGCGTCGGCGTCGAAGAACGGCGGCTGCAGGATCGCGGCCGGGAAGACGATCTCGTTCATCCCCGGGTTGTAGTAGGCGTTGACGGTCTGCGGCGTCATGAACCATTCGTCGCGGTCGACCGGGGAGCCCAGCTTCGCCAGTTCACGGTCGTAGTTGACCGCGTAGCCGCGCAGGAAGTTGCCGTACAGGTCGGCGCGATCGGTGACCAGCGCCGAATAGTCGCGCCAGTTGGCGGGGTAGCCGACCTTGGCGGTGAACTTGTCCAGCTTGGCCAGTGCCCGCTCCCGGGTCTGCGGCGTCATCCAGGCCAGCCCGGTGATGCTCACCCGGTAGGCCTCCCGCAGATTGGCGACCAGCGCATCGATGCGCGCCTTGGCGTCCGGTGGGAAATACTTTGCCACGTAAAGTCTTCCGACGGCATCACCCATCAGTGATTCCACCAGGGACACGCCGCGCTTCCACCGCTCCCGGATCTGTTCGGTGCCCGACAGCCGTCGACCGTAGAACTCGAAATCCTCGGCGACCAGCGCATCGGTGAGGATCCCGGCGCGGCCGTGAATCAGCCGCCAGCGCGCCCAGTCCTGCCAATCGGCGAGCTCGACCGAGGACCACAGCGCGGCGAACGCAGTCAGATAGTCGGGTTGGCGTACCACCAGTTCGGTCGTGACATCGCCGGCGACACCCAGGGCGCCGACCCAGCCCGCCCAGTCGAACCCGGGTGCCTCCTGCGGCAGCCCGGCGAAGGTGCGCAGGTTGTAGCCCAGCTCCGCGTCGCGGCGCTTCACCACGTCCCAGTGCGCGCCGGCCAACCTGGTCTCCAGCGCGACGATCCGGGCCGCGACCGCGGCGTAGCCGCTCGGCTCGCCGCCGTAGACGAGCGCGAACATCGCGGCGATGTGGCCTGGGTAGGCGGCCAGGATCTCGGCGTGCTGGTCGTCGCGGTAGTAGGACTCGTCCGGCAACCCGAGACCCGACTGGGTCAGGTGCAGCAGATAACGGGTGGAGTCCTTGGAGTCGGTGTCGACATACAGGCCGACGCCCCCGCCGACCCCGGTGCGCTGACATGCGCCCAGCACCCGCGCGAGGGTGTCACGGTCACCGGCTGCGTCGATCGCGGAAAGCTCCGCCAGCAGGGGTTCCACCCCGCGCTCGGCCACGGTCTGTTCGTCGAGGAAGCTGGCGAACAGGTCGCCGATCCGGCGCTCGTCGCTGCCGGCCGCCGCGCCCGAGGCCGCGGGTTGATGCGCCGGTTCCAGCGTCGCCGCTCCGCTGCCGAGACTCGCCAAACCGGCGGCTTCGGCGAGCAGGTCGCGGACCTGGCGTTCGGCCCGGTCGAACAGGGCGCGGAACGCACCGTCGGTGGCGCGGTCCGGCGGCATCTCGTAGCCGTCGAGCCAGCGGCCGTTGACATGTCCGAACAGGTCGTCCTGCACGCGGATGGTGCCGTCGAGGTGGCTGAGGTCAAGGCCGGAACGGGTGGCTGGTGAGATCATCGGGCCCATCCTTTCACGGCGAACCGTACAGCCGTCCTGTAGCGTCACCGCCATGCCTGACGAGGAGCAGCCCGACATCTCCACCGCAGCGGACGGCGACGTCGTCGAACCCGGCGAGACCACCGTCGAGACGCCCCGGGACGACCAGAAACCCGCCACCAAGAAAGGCGCCCCGCCGGCGGCCAAGGCGCCCAAGGGCGGCATCTCCGGCTACGGACTGGCATCGGCGTTCCTGGGCCTGGTCGCGATCGGCGCGCTGGTGTTCGGCTTGATCACCTGGAGCATGCACCGCGACGACGTCGACGAGCGCGCCTATCGCAGCCGGGTGCTGCAGACCGCCGCCAGTTGGACCAGCGTGCTGATCAACCTCAATGCCGAGAACGTCGAGAAGGGGATGACGCGGCTGCGCGACAAGACCGTCGGCGAACTCAACAGCGAGTTCGACGCCGCGCTGGAGCCCTACCGGGAAGTGGTGCAGAAGATCCAGTCCCGAAGCAGTGGCCGGATCGAGGCGGTCGCCATCGAGTTGGAGCGCCACAACCTCGACGACCCGGCCGCCGGGAACGACCAGCCGCCGAGCCCCGGCCGCACCGACCCGGTGATGGTGATCGCCACCTCGATCGCCGAGAACGTGGGAGGCCGACCGCAGACCGTGCACTGGGCGCTGCACCTCGACGTCACCGACGTGGACGGGCACCTGATGATTTCCCGATTGAGGTCGATCCGATGAGCAAGCTGGGACTCCTGAAGTCGCGAACGCTGTGGCGGGTGCTGGCCTTCGACATCGCCGCGCCGCTGGCCGCGATCGGTGGCCTGCTGCTGGTCGGGCTGATGCTTGACTGGCCGCTGTGGTGGGTGTCGGTCTGCTCGGTGCTGGTGCTGCTCATCGTCGAGGGCATGGTGGTGAACTTCCTGCTGCTGCGTCGCGATGCCGTCACGGTCGGCACCGACGACGACCGGCCGGGCCTTCGCATGGGGGTGGTCGCCCTGGCCGCCTCGGCGCTGGTGGCCGCGGCGGTGCTCGGATACCTGCGCTGGACGGTGCCGGACCAGGAGCTGGAGGCGGACTCCGGCGAGGTGGTCAAGACGGCGGTCGCCATGGCTGAGGCCGCGGCGACGGTGTCACCGGCCAACCCGGACGCGTCGATCGAGAAGGCGGCGACGTTCATGGTCCCGGACCGGGTCAACGCCTTCCGGGAAAGCATCGGCCGGACCGCCACCGAGATGGCCAACCGCAACATCGCGGTCGACGCGCAGAACCTCAGTGCCGGCGTCGAGGCGCTCGGTCCGTCGGCGGCTCGGGTCGCGGTGGTGCTGCGCAGCGTTCAGACCGTGGCGAACCAGCAGGTCAAGCAGGCGGTGGTGCCGGTGCGGGTGACCCTGACCAAGCGGGGCGGCCAGTGGATGGTGCTGGAGATGTCACCGATCCACGCGCGCTGACCCCGGCGGCTACAGCACGTCGGGTGCGCCGCGAGTCTGCAGTTTGACGAACCGGTCCGACAGTCGGCGCATCCGGATCATCAGCGAGGCCGGCGGGCTGACGGTGCCGTCGAGGTACTCGCGAAGCGTGTCGGCGGGCACGCCGGCCCGCGAGCAGAACTCCTCCTGGCTCAGGCCCGACCGCTCGATCAGCACTCGCACGTGGCGGGCGACCTCGGCGCGCTCGTTGGCCTCCAGGTGGGCCCGGGCACGGGTCAGCACCTCCGACAGCGCCTTGGAGATGCCGTAGGGCCCGGTACCCGCCAGGACTTCTTCGACCTGCCGGGCTGTGCGCCCGTACGGGTCGCGCTTGAGTGCGACCACGATGAGCTGCCAGGTGGCGATGTCGCCGGTCTGCAGTGCGGCGCGGATGGCCGACGTCGACCAGAACTCCACCGGCCGGTCGGTGCTGCCGGACCGGGGTGGCTGCGGTGCACGGCGTCGGTCCGGGGCCAACGTCACCTCGCCTCCTCCAGCATCGACACCGCAACCGCCAGGCAGCGCGCCCGGACGTGTTCCCAGTCCGTTCCGGCCGGGGGCGCACCGTCGCCGGAGTCGTCCACTTCGCGTTCGACCGGTTCCGGGTCGGCGAGCCGACAGACCAGCTGCGTGGCCATCCATTGGCGGTCGGCTGGTTGCCCAGAGTAGTACCTGTCGACCCCGCCGAGTGCCGCAGCAACGGTTTGCGGGTCGAGCACGTCGACGAGCTCGGCCAGTTCGCGGTAGTCCCGGGGGCTGTTGCGCGAAATCAGCAGGTACCCCTTGAGGCGCAGCGTCTCGGCGCAGGTGGGGACCTGCAGCCGGTCGCCGGTCGGCAGCTGGACCGCCGCGGTCTCCATCGGCCGGCACCGGGTCAACGCCGGGCCCTCGAATCCGATCTCGTTCGCGACCCAGGACTCGGTCTCCAGCGCGTCGAGGGCCACCGCGAGCCGGCGCCGCCACACGGTGACGGGATGCACCGGCCGTATCGTCCGGGGCAGGGCCCGGCCGCCACCGCCACGAGACGGCCAGCCGCCGGCCAGCTTGGCCAGCGCGTTGCCCACCGCCTTACCGCCGGCGGGCGCGGTCGCCGCAGCTACCGGCAGCGCTTCGATCTTGCTGGTGGCCACCTCGGCCATGCCGCAGCCTCGCAGCGCCAGCGGGTCGCCGACGCAGACCGCATCGGGAACCAGTTCCTTGAGCCGGGCCGCCGACTTCACCACCGCCCGCAGATCGGCACTGGGGGTGATCAGCGCGGAGATGTCATCGGGAATCATCACCACATCACCCAGATCCACTGTGGGCAGCGGTTTCTCGAAGTCCACCGACGGCAGCAGCCAGGCCAGCCAGCGCGGCAGCCACCAGTTCCATTCGGCGAAAATCGCCATCAGTGCCGGCACCAGCACCAGCCGCACCACCGTGGCGTCGACCGCGATCGCCACCGCACAGGCCACCCCCAACTCGGCGACCAGCGGCATGCCGGCAAACGCGAAGCCGATGAACACCGCGATCATGATCAGCGCGGCGCTGGTGATGGTGCGCGCACTGGTGCTCACGCCATGGGCGACAGCGTCGTGGGTGTTGCCGGACTGCAGGAAGCGTTCCCGGATCCGGGTCAGCAGGAAGATCTCGTAGTCCATCGACAGCCCGAACGTCATCGCTAGCACGATCGGTGGGATGAAGCTGTCGACCGACCCGGTCGGTGTCAACCCGAACCGCTCCAGCCAGCCCCACTGGAACACGATCACCAGGCTCCCGTAGGCGGCCCCCACCGACAGCACCGTCATCACGACGCCCTTGAACGCCAGGAACACCGACTGGATCGAGATCAACAGCATCACGAACGCGATCAGCGCCACGAACACCAGCACCAGCGGTTCGGTCGCCGCGACCCGGTCGTCGAAATCCTTGATCAACGCCGTGGGCCCGCCGACATCCACCCGCACCGACGACGAACCGGCCGCCGCCGGCAGCTGGTCGCGCATCCAGTCGATGGTCTCGCGGGCGGCCATGTCCTCCGGGTCGACCGACAGCACCGCCGACAGCAGCCCACTGCTGTCGTCGTCGCCGAAGACCGGAGGCGACACCGAGGCGATATTGGGCGCGCGGCTCATCTCCTGGCGCACCGCGGCGAACGTCTCGGCGTGCGAGGGTGCCGAGGCGTCCGCGCCGGGAATGGTGACCAGCACCCGGACCGGCCCCAACGCACCCGGACCCAGTGCCTGGGCCGCCGCGGCCACCCCGCCCCGGATCTCGTGGGAGGAGTCGAACTGCCGCAGCATGCTGTTGCCCTGTTCCAGCGACAGCGCCGGCGCCGCCAGCGTCAGCAGCAATCCGGCGGCCAGCAGTGCCGACACCCACGGGCGGCGCATCACCCAGGCCGTCCAGCGGGTCCAGAAGCGCGACTGGGCGGCCGGGCTGCGCGACCAATTCAGCAGCGCCGACCGTTTGGCGACCGGGCGGCCGAACACGGCCAGCACCACCGGAGTGAGGCTGACCGCCGCCAGCACCGCGACGGAGACGGCCAGGATCGCGCCGGTGGCCATCGACACCAGCACCGGGGTGTTGATCAGATAGATGCCGGTCAGCGACGCCACCACGGTCAGGCCGGACAGCACCACCGCCAGCCCGGACGTCGCCATCGCCGCGTCGACGGCCTCCTGCGGTTGGCGGCCGGCCCGCAGTTCTTCGCGATAGCGCATCAGGATGAACAGCGAATAGTCGATCGCCAGCGCGATGCCGAACATCGACACCGTCGAGGTGACGAACACCGACATCGTGGTGAACATCGACAGCAGATAGACCAGCCCCATCGTGACGATCACCGTGCCGATCCCGAGGGCCAGCGGGATGGCGGCGGCCGCCAGGGAGCCGAACACCGCCAGCAACACGATCAGCACGATCGGCATGTTCCACTGTTCGGCCGCCGCGATGTCCTGCTTGGTCTTGGCCGACGCCGCGGCCCCCAGAGCGCCCTGCCCGATCACATACAGGTTCACCGAGCCGTTCTCGATCCGGCCGGGGTGTTCGCCTTCCACGCCCAGCTTGGCGCGCAGCTTCTTGGCGATGTCGACCGCGCCGGTGTTGTCGAAGTCCACCCGCAGCGACACCACATAGGGCCGGTCGGGCCGCGGCGGCGGCTGCATTTGATCGGGAACCACCGTCACGCTGGGCGCCTCGCCGGCGACACGCTGCAACAGCGCCACGGCGTCCTGCATGTCGTGGTAGGTGGCGTCGGCGCGCGGAGCCGCCACCAGGGCCAGCGGCGAGGCACCCTGGTCGGGGAAGTGATCCTCGAGTTGATACTGCACATACAGCGACTGCGATCCCTCGACCTCGAAGCCCCCGCCGGTGAGGTGACCGGAGTGGTTGGCGGCCAGATAGAGCGATGGGAGCACAGCCAGAAGCCAACCTGTGAAGACCACCCAGCGGAATCTGCGCAGGTTGCTGCTGAAGCGCATCATGAACTGCTGGATTTCGGTTCTCCCCGCTCTCGCCCGCACCGGTGCGTCGCGTGCTGCGAGCCTACCGCAGCAAGCGGTGGCGCCGGCGCTTTCTCGTCGCCTCTGAGCTGGTCCGATGCGGTCCGGGAACCGCACTGTGACCAGGCCGACGTGCGCTCGGGTGGCGGCGTACTGCCGATGCTGACAGGATGGCGAGCGGTCCCGCCGGGTTCGGCGAGCGGTGTAGTTCCGCGAGCAAGAGATTCGGCGACGACGGCCCCGTCCGATCGTGCCGCTGCTGCCGGGAGACGTCCCGCCACATCCGACCAGCCGAACGTCTCCGCAACGTGGCGGAACCGCCGGAAATCTCACCAGTTGTGAGGAGAATTCGTGAACACCACCCGTGCCGTCCTGCTTCGCACGCGGACCCTCGGCGCCGTCGCCGCCCTGTTGGTGGGCGGCGCCGCGACCGTCGCCCTGCTGTCGGTGCCGTCGGTGCCGTCGGCGACCGCCTCCAAGGATCCCTGCGTGGCCAGCGAGCTCGCCCGGACCGTCGGCAAGGCCGTCACCTCGACCGGCGACTACCTCGACTCCCACCCGGACACCAACCAGGTGCTGACCGGGGCGCTGCAGCAGCAGCCCGGCCCGCAGACGCTGGCGGACCTCAAGAGCTACTTTGACGCCAATCCGAAGGTCGGCGACGACCTGGCCAAGATCACCGCACCGGTGACCGAGGTGAGCGACCGGTGCAAGCTGGCGGTCAACCTGCCGCAGGTGCTCGGGCTGCTGCAGGCCGCCCAGGCCCAGGGTGGCCTGCCGGGAGGTCTGCCCGGCGGTGGCCTGCCGGTGAGCGGTCCGCCGGCCGGGGGAGTGACCCAACCGATCGCGGTTCGCTGACGGCGGTTTCGCAGCCGGGAGTGTCCCGGCAGCCGGAATCCTGGGTGCGGAAGACGAAGAGGAACAGCACCCACCCGACGGCGCCGACGAGCAACCAACTGATCATCCGGTAGACCAGCACCGCGGAGATGGCATCCGGCCAGCTCAAGCCGCTGGACACCAGGCCCGGGACCAATACGGCCTCGACGACCAGCAGTCCGCCTGGGATCAGCGGAATCGTTCCCGCGGCGCGGGCGGCGGCATAGGCCACCGTCAATCCGGCCACCGACGCGCTGCCGCCGGTAGCGTAGGCCGCGCACGCCAAGCAGGCGACGTCGGCGATCCAGTTGAACAACGACCAGCCGAATGCCGTCGACGCATCCCGGCGGCCCAGGCTGACCGACTCCAATTGCCCCAGCATTCGGCGCCAGGTAGTCACGCCGGTGTCGGCGGGCTTGTCGCGTACCGAGTTGAACCAGCACAGGACGCGCACCCCGATGCCGTCGATCAACTCCGGGCGCGACGCGACCGCCTGGGCCAGCAGCAGCAGCGCGACGAAACCACCGAGGGTGAACAGCAGCGAGAACGGATTGTCGCGTGCACCCAGCAGAAAGGCGCCGCCCAGGCCCAACAGCGCCAGCCCGACCGCCTGCAGCACCCCCGACATCACCAGCTGCCAGGACGCCACCACCGGCGAAGCGCCCCAGCGCCGCTGTTGGCGGTACAGGAAGGTGGTCGACAGCACCGGACCGCCGGGCAGCGTGGTGCTCAGCGAGTTGGCGGCGTAAAAGGCCGCCTCGGATCGCCACTGCGTGACGTGCACCCCGGCCGAGCGCAGCAGGGTGCGCTGGATCTGCGCGAAGCTGTGCATGGATGCCGCCGCCGCCAGGGTCGCGCCGAACAGCCAGCGGCTGTCGGCGCGCCACAGACTGCCCCACGCCGTGGCGAGCTGGTCCCACACCAGCACGATCTCAACCGTCAGCACCACTGCGACAAGCCCGGCGATGACCGGACGAACCCAGTTGCGGGCACCGGCCGGACGTTGCGGAGCCCCGGCCGGGACGTCGATTACGTGGTGCGACACGGGATTAGAGGTTAGCCGCGTGACAGCGATATCCGGCTACTGTATGTGCTCTCGCTGCGGCATCGTTACGCTACCGGAATGTCAGCCAGCGCAGCCGAATCCGTCCATCCGACCGTGCGCAAGGCGGCAGCCTGGGCCTGGCGCCTGCTGGTGTTGTTCGCTGCGGTGCTGGTGGTCCTGCTGATCGCCCGACGGCTCGAAGTCATCGTCGTCCCGGTGGCGCTGGCGATGATGATGTCGGCGTTGCTGCTGCCCGGCGTGGACCGGCTGGACCGGGCCGGGGTCCCCCGAGGCCTGGCGGTGTTCCTGCTGTTGCTCACCGGTGTGGCGGTGCTGGCCGCGCTGCTGAGCTTCGTGATCGACGAGTTCATCGACGGCCTGCCCGAGCTGGTCGAGCAGGTCACCCAGATGGTCAACTCGACACAACACTGGCTGATCGAAGGCCCACTGCACCTGAGCAGCGACCAGATAGACAAGGCCGGCGCCACCGTGATCACCGAGTTGCGCAACAACCAGGCCAAGCTGACCAGCGGCGCGTTGTCGACGGCCGAGACCATCACCAAGATCTTCACCGGTGCGTTCGTCGTGCTGTTCACGCTGATCTTCTTCCTCTACGGCGGCCGCGACATCTGGCGGTTCACCGTCCGGTTCTTCCCCGGTGACGTGCGGGCCAAGGTGCACGCGGCGGGGGTCGCCGGCTTCGAGTCGCTGATCGGCTACATCCGGGCGACCTTCCTGGTGGCGCTGGTGGACGCCGTCGGGATCGGCATAGGCCTGGCTGTCATGGCCGTGCCGTTGGCGTTGCCGTTGGCATCCCTGGTTTTCCTGGGAGCCTTCATTCCGCTGGTGGGTGCCGTGCTCACCGGACTGTTGGCGGTGCTGGTCGCCCTCATAGCCAAGGGCTGGATCTATGCGTTGGTCACCCTGGGCCTGATCGTCGCCGTCAACCAGCTCGAGGCCCATGTGCTGCAGCCGCTGGTGATGGGCCGGGCGATGTCGATCCACCCGCTGGCGGTGGTGCTGGGGATCTCCACCGGGGCGATCCTGGCCGGTATCGTCGGCGCGCTGCTGGCCGTCCCGACGATCGCGTTCATCGACCGGGCGGTGCGGGTACTGGTCGGCTCACACGACGCCGAAGATGCGGCGCCCGAGGAGGATGCGACGCCCGAGCAGGATGTCGAACCCGGGGCGGATGCGGCGCCCGAGGAGGAGATCAGTACCGGCCCTCCCGGCGCAGCAACTCCGCCGCACTGAGACCACCGGCGGCGCCGCGCCGCTGCGGATTGTCGCCGCTCTTGTCGCCCTTATCGCCCTTGTCTCCCTGGTCGCGGGGGGCGGTGAGCTTCTCGGTCGCCGGACTGTCCGGGCCCGCCGGGTCGCCCTGAACCGGAATGGCGGTGGTGGGGGCGTTCTCGGTGTCCTCCGGGGGCCCGGCGGGTTTGGGCAACGACCGCGTCCGCTCGTCGGACGGCCGCGGTTCGGCAGGGTCCTGCCGGCCACGCGAGCGTGGCGATCCCGCATCCCGGCCGCCGCGCAGCTCGCCCAGCCAGGACTCGATTTCGCGGTCCCCACCGGCCGGACCCTCGGCGGGGGACTCGACCCGCTCGGTCACCGGATCAGCCGCCTGGAACCGCGTGGTCGGCGCCTCGGGAGGCCCGGCGTTGATCCGGCTGGTCCGAGCGCCCGACGGGCTGCCCGTCACGGGCCGCGTCGGCAACTGTTCGGTCGCCCGCGGCCGGGCCTGACCACCGGCGGTGGGATGGGTCGGGTCGTGCGATGGCCGCGCCGGGGCCGCGCCCGCCGGTGCCGTGGCAAGCGGTGCCGGCGCGCTGGGGCGGGTCACCCTGCGCTTGCGCTCGTCGGGCAGCCGGATCTCGCCCAGCCCGATCCGGTTCTGGATGCGCTTCATCCAGCGCGGCGCCCACCAGCAGTCGTCGCCGAGCAGTTTCATCACCGACGGCACCAGGAACATCCGGATCACGGTGGCATCGAGCAGCAGCGCCGCCATCAGGCCGAACGCCAGGTACTTCATCATCACCAGGTCGGAGAACACGAACGACGCGGCAACCACCGCGAGGATCAGTGCGGCAGCGGTGATCAGCCGCCCGGTGGTCGCGGTGCCGATCCGGATGGCCTCGGAGGTCGACATCCCGGACTCGCGGGCCTCCACCATCCGGGACACCAGGAACACCTCGTAGTCGGTGGCCAGCCCCCAGCCGACGGCCACCACCAGGGCGATGATCACCACCATCAGCGGCGTCGGGGTGAAGTTCATCAGCCCGGCGCCGTGTCCGTCGACGAAGATCCAGGTCAGGATGCCCATCGTCGAACCGATGGTCAGGGCGCTCATCACCGCGGCCTTCAGTGGCAGCACCAGCGAACCGAATGCCAGGAACATCAACAGCGTGGTCGTGGTCAGCAGGATCACCAGCATCAGCGGACCGCGGTCGATCATCGTGTGGATGCTGTCCTGCTCGAGCGCCGGGGTGCCGCCGACCAGCACGGACAGCCCTTTCGGTGTGCTCAGTGAGCGCAACGCCTTGATCTTCTGCGCCGCGTCGTTGCGGTTGACCAGACCGTTCTCGATCACCCGGGTGCTGTCGTCCTTCGACGCACCGGGCAGGTAGGGCCGTTCCTTCCACATGTCGTCGGGGTTGTCGTCGGGGACGACGAACCCGCTGATCGACATCGCGCGGTTGCGGATGTCGGCGACCTGCTGGTCGGTCACCGGCTTGTCGGCGGTGCTCTTGATCACCAGCGTCAGCTTCTCGGTGCGAAAACCCGGGAAGATCTCGTCGAAGTGCTCCTGGGCCATCCGGGCGGTGTTGTCGGGCGGCAGATACTTCTCGCTCATCCCGCCGAACGTCAGCTTGCCCAGGGGGATGATCAGCAAGATCATTCCGACCACGATCGGGATCGCGAACGCCAGCGGCCGCTGCATCACGAAGTTGACCAGCTTGCCCCAGAACCCGGCCTCGACCTCTTCGCGAGTCTTGGTCTTCTGGGTCTTCTCGGCGAACCAGCCGATGATCCGGTTGGAGAACTCCCAGTCGCGCAGGAACGGGATGCGGTACAGGGTGCGCACCCCGAGGGCGTCGACGTTGGTGCCCAGCACGCCGAGAATGGCCGGCAGCAGGGTGATCGACAGCAGGGCCGCCAGGCCCACCGAGGCGAAGATCGCATACGTCAGCGAATGCACGAATCCTTGCGGCAGCACCAGCAGGCTGGCGCTGGAGGCGATGATCAGCACCGCCGAGAACACCACGGTGCGCCCCGCGGTCATCACCGATCGCCGCACCGCCGCCTCGGTGTCGTAGCCCTCGGCGATCTCCTCACGGAACCGGCTCACCACGAACAGGCCGTAGTCGATCGCGATACCGAGGCCGATCAGTGACACCACCGGTTGGGCGAAGAAGTGCACCGGACCGAACATCGCGGCGAACCGCAGGATGCCCGTGGCCCCGGCGATGCTCAAACCGCCGACGATGACCGGCAGGCTGGCGGCGACCACACCGCCGAACACGAAGAACAGCACCACCGCCACCAGCGGAAGCGCCAACACCTCCATCCGCTTCTCGTCGCTGGCGATGGTGCCGGTCAGCGCGCTGGCGATCGGCTGCAGGCCGCCCAGCTCGACCTTGCCGCCGTCGAGCTCCTGCAGCGCGGGCTCGGCCGCCTGGTAATTCTTGAGGATGGTGTCGTCGTCGTCACCCTTGAGCTGGATCGATGCGAACGCGTGCTTCTTGTCCGCGTCGGCCATGGTGGCCAGCGCCTCGGGGTTGGTGAAGTAGCCGACCCAGCTCAGGATCTGGTCGGGGTGGTCGTCCTTGACCTTGTTCAGTCCGTTCTTGACCCCGTCGAACCACTGCTTGTCATCGACTGTCTCGCCCTTGGGGGCGGTGAAGACCGCCACGACGTGACTGGTCCGGTCCCGGCCGTAGACCTCGTCGCCGAGTACCGACGCCTGGACCGACTGACTGCCGTCGTCGTAAAAACCACTCTGGGTGACGTGGTCGCCCAGACTCATGCCGTAGACCCCACCGCCCAAGCAGAGCGCCACCATCACGCCGATTACGATGAACCGGTAGCGGTATACAGTTCGACCCCACCAGGCGAACACCTATACGCTCCTCACTAAAGTCTGTTGCGACATCTTTCGGACCCGCGCGTCCCTTGCCAGGTTGTCCAATTGTTACTCGCGCGAGGCCAGCAGTGAGCTCAGCGGCCGGAACGGCTGCAGCCACGCCCCTTGCTCCGGCAGCGAATCCAGGCTGATCCGCGGCAGCCGCTCCCGGAACACACCAGGAATGTCTTCCAGGTCGACAAACTCCAAGGTATCCGAGGCTAGCGCCCAGCTGGCATGTTCGCGAAATCCGAGCACCGAGACGGTTATGCCGAGTGCACAGAGTTCTTCCAGCGGTTCCCGGAACGCCTGACCGTCGGCCGACGCCACTGCGACCGCCGCCAGCCCCTGGTCCCGCCGCAGCGCGATGTGTTCGAGCATGTCGGAGTCGACATCACTGTCCTCGCCGATCTTCGGTTTGGCGAAGACCGCGAAACCCACGTTACGCAACGCCTCCACCCACGGCCGGACGACGTCGGCGCTGCCCGGGGCGATGTTGGTGAACACGGTGGCCTCCGGCTCGACCGGCTGCTGCGGGTGACGTGCCGAGATCTCGGCGGTGCGGTTCAGCAGCCAGCGGCCCAAGGCGTCGAACCGGGGCCGTTCGGCTCCCGTCGGGCGGCGGCCCAGGATCGCGCCCAAGCCCATGTCCAGGTTCGGCGCGTCCCACACCAGCAGCACCCGACGGGCCGGTGGTGCGTCGGAGGTCGCGTCGTCCGGGAGCTGCGTCGACCGGGCAGGAACCTCCGCCACAGCGTCGCTCACCGCGGCTTCTCCCAGATCAACTCGGTGATGGCACTGCCGGCGTCGCGGCCCTTCGCTTCGTACTTGGTGGTGGGCCGGGCAACCGAGATCGGCAGTGTCGGAACGGGATTCGTCACCCGGCGCAGGCCGGGCTCGCCGTCGCCGGACTCGGCGATCTGTTCGGCGTAGCCGGCATGGTCGGTCGCCGCGTGCAGCACCCCGCCCGGCTGCAGCCGATCGGCGATCAGGGCCATGGTGGCCGGTTGCAGCAGCCGCCGCTTGTGGTGCCGCGCCTTGGGCCACGGGTCGGGAAAGAACACCCGCACCCCGGTCAGTGACTCCCGGGCGATCAGGTGCTCCAGCACGTCGAGGCCGTCGCCGCGCAGCAGCCGGACGTTGGTGAGCTGTTCGCGTTCGATGGCACACAGCAACTGTGCCAGCCCGCGCTCGTAGACCTCCACGGCGATCACGTCCAAGTGAGGCTCGGCCCGGGCCATCGCGACCGTCGAGGTGCCGGCTCCGCAGCCGATCTCCAGCACCAGCGGGGCCGCGCGGCCGAACCAGCGTTGCGGATCCAGCGGATCGGGGCGGTCGGCACCGTCCGGCGGCACTGGGACGTCGGCGCCCAGTTCGGGCCAGAGTCGCTCCCAGGTTCGGCGCTGGCCGGCGGAGAGTGCGGAGTGCCGGTAGCGGACGCTGAAATTTCGGGCCCGCCGCGCAGCCGGTGCGTCGATGCCGGCGACGTCCGATGACGATTCGACGTCGCGCTGCGCATGCATGCAGTCCATGGTGGCCCATGTCCTCGGGTGTACCCACGGCGCGGTCCACATTGATACCCAACAGTTGCTTTGCGGGGCCGCCGGGATCGGCGCGCGGACACCGTGGCACGGTGACTCGCATCCCGGCGGCACAGCTGACACCATGGCCTGCAAGTGGTGGGCCGATTGGGCGATGCGGGAGGGCATGGTCGTGACACAGGGGCGCCAGCTCTTCGCCGACGGGCTGACCCGGCTGGCCGCCGACCTCTCCGATCCACGGCTGTCGTCGATCGCTGTGGACGTCAACGCGCCGTTGCGGGTCGCGGTGTGCGGGCGGCGCGGGGTGGGCCGACGCACCGTGGCCGCCGCGCTGGCCGCCGCCGGGCTGGAGGTCAGGTGCGCATCCGACAGCGGGCCGAAAGCCGCGACCGCCGACGCCGCGGTGTATGTCGTGGCCGAAGCGGTCAAACCGGAGGACCCGGCGGAGATCGTCAAGGTGCGCTCGGCGCGGCGCCGACCGGTGCTGGTGGTGCTGAACAAGGCGGACCTACCCGGACGAGCCTGCGTTGACGGCATCGCGACGGCCAGCAGGGCGCCGGCCGCACCGCTGTCGGGCTTGTTCGCGCTCGCCGCACTGGCTGGTCGCCTGGACGGTGAGCTGTGGGCCGCGCTGGGCACGCTAGCCTCCGCACCCGCCGATCTCCGCTCGGCCGACCACTTCATCAGTTGTGCGCACCCGGTGCCACGGCAGCTGCGCGAGCGGCTCTGCGCCGCCCTCGACCTGTCCGGAATCGAGCAGCTGCTCGAGCCTGCCCGGCGCGGCGAGACGGTGACGCAGGGCAGGGCGTTGCTGCGCCGGCTCAGCGGCATCGACGGCGTCGTCGCACGCCTGGCCGCGCTGGGTGCCGGCGTTCATCACCGGCGGACGTCGGAGGCGGTGGTCCGGCTTGAGGCGCTGGCGGTCGGCCAGGACTTCGCGGCCCGCATCGATGAGTTCCTCAACTGCGACGGGACGGTGGCGGCCCGGATGGCCGCAGCAGCCGCGGTGGTCCAGGAGCAAGGCACACCGGGAGAACGGGCGCTGCGCCGGGCGCGTCGCTGGCAGGGCCACCGCAGCGCACCGGTGGGCGTCATCGAGCGTGCCTGCGCCGCCGACATCGCCAGGGGTTCGCTGCGGGACTGGGCCAGGACGCGAGGCCGCCGATGACCACCCTCGACCCGGACCCGGCCGCCGAGGACCCGGTCGCGGCGGTGGACGCCCTGGTGGCCGAGATCGCCCCCGTTCTACGGCCGCCTGCGGTGCGGCGCCGCGACGTGGTCATGGTCACCGGGCCCTGGCTGGCCGGGGTCAGCGCGGTGGCCGGGGTGCTGGCCGAGCGCCTGCGGCAGTGGCCGGTCGTCGAAGCCGCCGAACTGCCGCCGGGCGAGGTGCCGACGGCGGTGGTGTTCGTGGTCTCGGCCGCGGCGGCACTGACCGAGTCCGACTGCGCGCTGCTCGACGCCGCGGCCGCCCACACCGACGTGGTGATCGGAGTGGTGTCCAAGATCGATGTGCACCGGCAGTGGCGGGAGATGCAGCAGACCGCCCGCGAGGCGCTGGCCGACTACGCGCCGCGCTACCGCGACGTGGCGTGGGTGGGGGCGGCCGCGGCGCCCGAGCGCGGCGAACCCCGGGTGGACGACCTGGTCGCGGAACTGGCCAAACAACTGGGTGACAGCGATGTGCAGCGGCGGAACCGGTTGCGGTCCTGGGAGTTCCAATTGCGCACCGACGCCGACCGGATCGACCGCGACGCCCGCGCGGAGGGGCGGCGAGCACGGGTGACATTGCTGCAGGAGCAGCGCGACGAGGTGGTGCGGCAGCGGCGGATGTCGAAATCGGAGCGGGTGATCGGATTGCGCAGCCGCATCGCCCAGGCCCGGGTGCAGCTGTCCTACTTCGCCCGCAAGCGCTGCGCCTCGGTGCGCGGCGAGCTCGCCGAGGACGCCGCGGGCATGACCCGGCGCCGGTTGCCGCAGTTCGAGGCCTATGTGCGCGGCCGGCTGGAGGAGGTTGTGGCCGACGTCGACCAGGGCGTCTCGGAGCACCTGGCCGACGTGGCCCAGGAGTTGGGCCTGTCCGGCGACGCCGCGGCGACGACTTCGACCCCGCAGTTCGAGACCGGCGCGCCGGCGTTGTCGTCGCGGCGGTTGGAGACCCAGCTGATGACCCTGCTCGGTGCCGGCTTCGGGCTGGGGGTGGCGTTGGCGCTGAGCCGGTTGTTCGCCAACCTGGCCCCGGGGTTGACCGCAGCCGGCGCGGTGGCGTGCGTTGTAGTCGGCGTCGCGGTCACGGTGTGGGTGGTCCGCATCCGTGGCCTGCTGCGAGACCGGGCGGTGCTTGATCGCTGGGTGGGCGAGGCCACCGCCGCGCTGCGCTCCGCCTTGCAGGAACTGGTGGCGCTGCGGGTGGTGGCCGCCGAGTCCGCACTCACCGCCGAGCTCGCCGAGCGCAACGAAACCGAGGCGGTGCGGGCCGCTGACCGGATCGCCGGGCTGGACCGGGAACTGCGTGAGCACGCGGCCGCGACCGCCCGGGCCGCCGCGGTGCGGGATCGGCAGCTCCCGACGCTGCACCGGGCGCTGGCCGCGGTGCGGTCCGAGCTCGGCGGTTCAGTGAGGCTCGACGGAGGAGAGGCGAAGCTGGGACCGCCGCGTGGGCCCGGCGGTTCAGTGAGGCTCGACGGAGGAGAGGCGAAGCTGGGACCGCCGCGTGGGCCCGGCGGTTCAGTGAGGCTCGACGGGGGAGAGGCGAAGCTGGGAACGCCGCATGAGCTGGGCCAACTCGATCCCCCGAACACCGCCCGGACGGCGGCCGATTAGCGGCGTGTATGCCCGCTTCGCCGCTCGCGGTTATGCACGGTAACCTCTTATCTAATGAAGGTATAAGAGGTGGACTGCGGCGCACACCAGCGGCAATGCCACGACGTGACACAGGTTACAACAGGAGAGCTCATGACCTCAGCGACCATCCCCGGTCTGGACACCGCCCCGACGAAACACCGCGGGTTGCTGGCCTGGGTCCAGGAGGTCGCCGAACTCACCCAGCCAGACCGGGTGGAGTGGTCCGACGGTTCGGAGGGCGAGTGGGACCGGCTGATGGCCGACCTCGTGGCGGCCGGAACCGCGGTCAAACTCGACGACGAGAAGAAGCCCAACTCCTACCTGGCGCTCTCCGACCCCGCCGACGTGGCCCGGGTCGAGTCCCGAACCTTCATCTGCACCCGCACCAAAGAGGGAGCCGGCCCCACCAACAACTGGATGGACCCCGACGAGATGCGGGCCACCATGACCGAGCTGTACCGGGGCTGCATGCGGGGTCGCACCATGTATGTGGTGCCGTTCTGTATGGGGCCGCTGGGTGCGGAGGACCCGAAGCTCGGTGTCGAGATCACCGACTCGGCCTACGTAGTGACGTCGATGAAGATCATGACCCGGATGGGCACCGCGGCGCTGGAGAAGATCGGCACCGACGGGGCGTTCGTCAAGGGCCTGCACTCGGTCGGTGCGCCGCTGGCCGAGGGCCAGCAGGACGTGCCGTGGCCGTGCAACTCCGAGAAGTACATCACCCACTTCCCCGAGACCCGCGAGATCTGGAGCTACGGCTCCGGCTACGGCGGCAACGCGCTGCTGGGCAAGAAGTGCTACGCGCTGCGGATCGCCTCGGCGATGGCCCACGATGAGGGCTGGCTGGCCGAGCACATGCTGATCCTCAAGCTGATCTCGCCGGAGAATAAGGCTTACTACATCGCCGCCGCCTTCCCGTCGGCCTGCGGCAAGACCAACCTGGCGATGATCCAGCCCACGATCCCGGGCTGGCGGGCCGAGACCCTCGGTGACGACATCGCCTGGATGCGGTTCGGCAAGGACGGCCGGCTCTACGCGGTGAACCCGGAGGCCGGCTTCTTCGGGGTGGCGCCGGGCACCTCCAACAGCTCCAACCCGAACGCGATGAAGACCATCGAGGCCGGCAACACGATCTACACCAACGTCGCCCACACCGACGACAACGACATCTGGTGGGAGGGCATCGACGGCGAGACGCCGGAGCACCTGACCGACTGGAAGGGCAACGACTGGACTCCCGAGTCGGGCACCCCTGCCGCGCACCCGAACTCGCGCTACTGCACCCCGATGTCGCAGTGCCCGATCCTGGCTCCCGAGTGGGACGACCCGGCCGGCGTGCCGATCTCGGCGATCCTGTTCGGCGCCCGCCGCAAGACCACCGTTCCGTTGGTGAGCGAGGCCCGCGACTGGCAGCACGGGGTGTTCACCGGCGCCACGATGGGTTCTGAGCAGACTGCTGCCGCTGAAGGCACGGTGGGCAAGGTCCGGAGGGACCCGATGGCGATGCTGCCGTTCATCGGCTACAACGCCGGCCACTACATGCAGCACTGGATCGACATCGGCAAGAACTCCGATGAGTCCAAGCTGCCGAAGGTGTTCTTCGTCAACTGGTTCCGCCGCGGCGAGGACGGCCGTTTCCTGTGGCCGGGCTTCGGTGAGAACAGCCGGGTGCTCAAGTGGATCATCGACCGGGTCGAGGGCAAGGGCTCCGGGGAGTCGACGCCGATCGGCACGGTGCCCCGCGTCTCGGATCTGGACCTCACCGGGCTGGACGTCGACACTGCTGACGTGGAGCAGGCGCTGATCGTCGACGCCGACGAATGGCGTGCCGAGTTGCCGCTGATCGAGGAGTGGTTCGCGTTCATCGGCGACCAGCTTCCGACCGGTCTGCGCGACGAGTTCGACGCCCTCAAGCAGCGTCTGGGTTAAATCCCGGCTCGGGACTTAGTCCGACTGGACTAAGTCCGGTAGGCTCGGGGCATGGCGACGGTCAACATTCACGAGGCAAAGACGCATCTGTCCAGCCTCCTCGCCCGTGTCGAAAACGGTGAGACGATCACGATCGCGCGCGCCGGTAGGCCGGTCGCCGATCTGACACCGCACTCGCGGATCGACATCGCTTTCGGAGCTCTATCAGGCCGGCTCCACTACGACGACGAACACTTCGACGACGTCGACGACGCCCTCAACGCCCAGTTCGGGCTTGAATGACCGGCATCCTGCTCGATACCCACGTACTACTCTGGTCGCTGGACGACAGTCCACGTTTAGGTCAGCGTGCGCGTGCCCGAATGGCTGCTGTCCCGGCGGTATTCGTCTCGGCGGCCAGCATCTGGGAGATCTCCATCAAAGCGGCTACCGGCAAGCTCGCGGTGCCCGCCGACGTTGAGGACGCCGTCGGGAAATCCGGCTTCCGCAATCTGCCGATCACCGGTCGTCATGCCATGGTGTGCAATATCGCTGCGCTGCCGCACAAGGATCCGTTCGACGCGATGCTGGTGGCTCAGGCCGAGGTCGAGCGCCTCGATCTGCTGACGGCGGATGCGAAGCTCCTCAAGGCGCTGCCCGCCGCAGTGGATGCGCGGCTCTGACCGCTGGGGCGCGCGGCGCTGCGGTGCCGGAATCGCAGCCTTGGCCATTCGCCCCGGGGTGAGAAGCCGTGCGGGAGGCAGATCGTAGTTCGTCACGCCAAGGAATTGTGCGACAGCCAATTGTGTCGCAGCAGTGAGTATCCGGCGCATCGCCCGCCGAGTCGGGGTGTCTCATGCTGCACGGGCCTACCAGTTCGGGGACAAGTCCACCGACGACGACGTCCTGGCATTGGCGATAGCGGGTTGGTCGATGCCGCATGGGTTCGCGGAACTGTTCTCGACCGGGAATCTTCCCGACCGCGTCCGTACCGATCCCGACGTCGCCGCTGCCCTGGTTGTCCGGGGCGCCTTTAGGATCAGCGAACTCGGCCCGAATCCGACCACTTGACACCCGTCAAGTCGGCCGACGGTACAGTCTGCGCATGCAGATTCGCGAACACACCTCAGGTCACGGAGGCGCCGACAAGCCGGCCATCATCTTGCACCCGTCGGGCACCGTCATCACCTTCGACGATCTTGAGGCGCGCGCGAACCGGCTGGCGCACTTCTTCCGCCGGGCCGGGCTGGCCGAGGGCGACACCGTCGCGATCCTCATGGAGAACAACGAGCACATCCATGCGGTGATGTGGGCAGCGCGGCGCAGCGGCCTGTACTACGTGCCGATCAACACCCACCTGACCGCGGCGGAGGCCGCCTACATCATCGACAACAGCTCCGCCAAGGCGGTTATCGGCTCAGCCGCGCTGCGCACCATTTGCGAGAACTTGGCCGCGCATCTTCCGGGCGGCCTCCCCAGCCTGCTGTTGATCGCCGATGACGACTTGGAGGGCTGGCAGCGCTACCCGGAATGCGTTGCCGACCAGCCCGATACCCCTATCGACGACGAGATCGAGGGCGATCTGCTGCAGTACTCGTCCGGCACCACCGGGCGACCCAAGGGGATCAAACGCGCACTGCCGCATCTGCCGCCGGCTGAGGCGCCCGGCCTGATGACGATGCTGGTGGCCGTCTGGATGTCCCCCGACTCCGTCTACCTGAGTCCGGCGCCGCTCTACCACACCGCCCCGTCGGTCTGGTCGATGACCGCGCAGGCCGCCGGTATCACCACGGTGGTGCTGGAGAAGTTCGATCCGGAGGGCTGCCTGGAGGCGATTCAGCGCTACGGCGTCACCCACGCCCAGTTCGTGCCCGCCCACTTCGCCCGGCTGCTGAAACTGCCTGATGCGATCAGGAATTCGTACGACGTCTCCAGTTTGCAACGGGTGATGCACGCTGCCGCGCCGTGTCCGGTGGAGATCAAGAAGCAGATGATCGACTGGTGGGGGCCGATCGTCGACGAGTACTACGCCTCGTCCGAGGCGCACGGTTCGACGTTGATCGCCGCCGAAGACTGGTTGCTACACCCCGGTTCGGTCGGCAAGCCGATGCTGGGTGCGGTGCACATCCTCGACGAGGACGGCAACGAGCTGCCCGCGGGCGAGGCCGGCGAGATCTACTTCGAGGGCGGCAACACCTTCGAGTACCTCAATGACCCGGACAAGACCGCCAAGTCACGCCACCCCCGTGGCTGGGTGACGGTCGGCGACGTCGGTTACCTCGATGAGGAGGGCTACCTGTACCTCACCGACCGTCGCCACCACATGATCATTTCGGGCGGGGTGAACATCTACCCGCAGGAAGCCGAGAACCTGCTGATCACTCACCCGAAGGTGATGGATGCCGCGGTGTTCGGGATCCCCGACGACGAGATGGGGCAGCGCGTCAAGGCCGCGGTGCAGACCGTCGATCCGGCAGACGCCACCGACGCATTCGCTGAGGAGTTATTGGTGTGGTTGCGGGAACGGTTGGCGCACTACAAGTGTCCGAGCTCGATCTCCTTCGAGTCCCAGCTGCCGCGCACCGACACTGGCAAGCTCTATAAGAACGAGCTGGTGGCGAAGTACTCGGCGTAGCCCGGCTCAGCCATCACGGGCTGTAAAGCAGCCACAGCGGCAGGGCCGCGTCGAGCAACTGCATGAACTTGAACAACCCGACGCGGTACTCGCCCGACCCCAACGGGTTGAGGCGGTATTCGGGAAATGCGATGCCGACCCCGAAGAGTCCGGGCGCCAGGATGCCGTTGCTGGCGTCGTATTTCAGCGGACCCCACTGCGGAGTCACCGGATGTGGTCGGGGTTCGAACCCCACCGTGTAGACGACGTGGGTGCATTCCTGCAGCCGGTCGGCGAACCGGGGATCGCCTACCCAACACCGATGCAGACGTTCCGGAAGTGTCCCGTCGATGTTCTCGCGAGCCCACTGCGCGGCTTCGCCCTTGAGGCCAGTGTCATCGAAAAGGATCCAATCCTCCAGGTATACCGCGTATTTGAGTGGGCTTCGGTAAAAATTGATCACCCTGCTCGCCGAGGTCGCCAACAGGTTCGGCAGCGCGATCATCGAGGAATGCGACGAACCGAACACCGCGACGGTAGCGCCGGCGAGGGCGAGTTGTGCAAGGCGGCCCGGATCCAGGGCTGCCTCGATCTCGATCACCTCGAGTCCGGGATAGTCGAGTTTCGTGGGGGTCGAACCGACTGCAAGGACCACATTCGTCGACCTGATCTCCCTGTGGTCGGCGCGCACCGTCCAGCGCCGGTGCTGGAGCCACAGTTGCGTCGCCATCGCCTGCAATCGGTTTACCCGGCCGCCCAACTGTTCTGAGATCCACACCAACGGCTCGGCGATCATGCCGAGTGGGCACGTCTGGTCCGGATCGGTGGTGGTCAGTGCAAACCGGGGCGCCTGGCCGAACCGAAACGACGGCGAAGCGTTCAAGTAGTCCAGAAACAGCCCGACCTGGGTGTTGCTCGAGACGGCCCGCCACTTGGCGCCCAGGTCACCAGCGCCGAATTCCGGGTCTATCCAGGCGATCTCATCCGCCGCGATGCCGTGATCGAGCAGTCGGCCGACGGCGGCGATGCCGGCCGGGCCCGCTCCGATGACGGTCCAGGAGTACCCCGTTGCGTCCATTCCTCCATGGTCCCTCGGGAATGGCTGTCCGGATAGTCGGCCGGCGCGCTCAGCGGATCAGCTGCTGGGGGCAGACGGCGTCAGGGCTTCATGGTCAGGAGGTGCTGCCGGGGGTGCCCGCCCGCCCTTGACTGCCGGATTCCCCATGGACGGTGCCGGGTCCGCCACGGCCGCCGGGACCGGCCAGGCCACCGGTGGCGCCGTGGCTGCCGTCGCCGCCGTTGCCGCCCGCCCCGCCGTCGCCGCCATCACCGCCGAAACCGGCCCCGCCTCCGCCGATACCGCCGTGGCCGCCGTTGCCGCCACGGCCGCCGTCGCCGCTGGCGTCGCCGCCGTTGCCGGCGTCGCCGCCGTTGCCGGCGTCGCTGCCACTGATACCGACGATCAGCGGGGTGCCGCCGCCGCCGGCGCCGCCGGCCCCGCCGGCCCCGCCGGTGCTGGCCGTCCCGGTTGCGGCGCCGCCGTCACCGCCGTGCCCACCGTGTCCGCCCCCGGCGGTGTCGCCGCTGCCGCCGACCTTCCCGCCGGCACCGCCTTGTCCACCGGCCCCGCCGGTGCTGCCGGTGCCACTCGCGGCGCCGCCGTTGCCGCCGTTGCCGCCGTCCCCGCCGCCCCCGCGAAGCTGACCGGCTTCGCCGCCGTTGCCACCTCGGCCGCCCGCTCCGCCGGTGCTGCCATTGCCTTCGGCGGCACTGCCGTCGCCGCCGGCACCGCCGACGCCGCCCGTGCCGTAGAGGTAACTGCCGTCGCCGCCGTGACCCCCGTTGCCGCCCGCCCCACCGTCGCCGGTGCCGTGGCCGCCGTGGCCGCCGTTGCCGCCGTTGCCCCACATATCGCCGCCGTGGCCGCCGTTACCGCCGTCGGCGCCGAGCCCGCCGGCCCCGCCGTCGCCGCCGTTGCCGAAGCCACCGGCGTGGCCGCCGTTGCCACCGGCGATACCTTCGAGATTCGACGACCAGCCATCGCCGCCGTCGCCGAACCACAAGCCCCCGGCGCCGCCGTCGGGATGGTCCTCGGTGCCGTCAACCCCGTTGCAGATCACGCCGCAAGCGCCCTGGGCCAGCGGAGCGAACAGCGGATTGACCAGATCGCTGAACTGCTGGCCGAACGGGCTGTTGAGCCAGTCCTGCATGGTGTCGTGTAGCCATCCGTAGAGGACGTCCATACCGTTCGCCTCCGCGCTCAACGGCACGGCGTCGAAGCCGCCCAGATCCGCGTCGGCGGGGGTCCAGGCGGCGGGATCGAACCAATCGAGGCCCGGCGTCGCATCGCCGCTGTCGTCGACCGGCAACCCGAAGAGCGGGCTGAACACGTCCACCACCCAGTCGAACCCGTCGGCCTGAGCAGGAGGGGAGCTCACCGGTGCCGCTCCCAACGCGATCAACGCCGCCAGCGCGGGCGCCGCCCGCCGCGCCCGACGCGGCAGTGCGACACCGTACGTTCCTCGACGCCGCGCGACAGTGCTGAGGCGAAGCGACATGGCGGCCTACCTTCCGGTTTCGAGTCGAGGCAACCGTAACCTGCGGCATACAGCCTGACAGGTCGGTGGCCCGAAGGGGACTTTTCTCCGTGTTCCGAGTGCTGGCCTAATTCAGTCGAGCCGTAACAGGCCATAAAAATGAGTTTTAAGCTTCACTTGTCCATCAACATAGAGGTAAGCCTGGCAAAGAGTACCGCAGTTTGCTATCGGAGCCCGAATTGCAGGTTCGGTGAAGGCGCTCCCCGGCTGCATCCCCGTCGAAAGCGGGCATCACGGATGGCGCAACGCACCGATGCGCCGCTTCGGATCAGATCCCCCCGCGGGCCACCAGTTGCGCGGCGATCACGTTGCGCTGGATCTCGTTGGTGCCCTCGCCAACGATCATCAGCGGCGCATCCCGGAAGTAGCGTTCGACGTCGTACTCGGTGGAGTAGCCATAGCCGCCGTGGATGCGCACCGCGTCCAACGCGATCTCCATGGCCACCTCGGAGGCGAACAGCTTGGCCATGCCGGCTTCCATGTCGCAGCGCTGGCCGCTGTCGTAACGTTCTGCGGCGTAGCGGGTCAGCTGGCGGGCGGCGGTCAGTTTGGTGGCCATCTCGGCCAGGTAATTGCCGACGCTTTGATGCTTCCAGATCGGCTGCCCGAAGCTCTCCCGTTGTTGGGCGTAGGCCAGCGCATCCTCCAGCGCGGCCGTCGCCACCCCCAACGCCCGCGCCGCCACCTGGATGCGGCCGGTCTCGAGGCCCTTCATCATCTGCGCGAAACCGGCTCCGGGCGTGCCGCCGAGGACCGCCGTGCCCGGCACTATGCAGTCGTCGAAGCTCAGCTCGCAGCTCTCCACACCCTTGTAACCCAGCTTGGGCAGGTCTCGGGAGATGGTCAGCCCGGCAATCGGGTTGTCCACCAACAACACCGAAATGCCGCGGTGCCGCGGAGTGGCCCGCGGATCGGTCTTGGCCAGCAGGGCGATCAACCCGGAATGGCGGGCATTGGAAATCCAGGTCTTGGCCCCGTTGATCACCAGGGTCTCGGGATCGGCAACGGGTACTGCGGTGGTCGTCATGTTCTGCAGGTCGCTGCCCCCGCCGGGTTCGGTCAGCGCCATGGTGGCCCGCAGCGCGCCGGTGGCCATGGCGGGCAGGTAGCGCCGCTGCTGCTCGTCGGTTCCGAACAGCGTCAGCAGTTTGGCGACGACGGTGTGTCCGCCCATCGCCCCGGCCAGGCTCATCCAGCCGCGGGCCAACTCCTGGGTCACCAGGACGTAGCACGGCATGGACACCGGAGTGCCGCCGTACTCCTCGGGGACGGCCAGCCCGTAGATGCCCAGGTGCTTCATCTGGTCGATCCACGCCTGCGGGTAGGTGTTGGCGTGCTCGACATCGCGGACCGTCGGCTTGACCTCCCGGTCGACGAAGGCCCGCACCGTCTCGACCAGGATCGACTCTTCGTCGGTCAGCGAGAAACTCATCGGTTCACCGTATGTCAGGATCATCTGATGATCGACGCGCCCTACTTCGACGACCTGCATGTCGGCCAGGTGTTCGACGCGGCTCCGGCGATGACACTGACTGCCGGAACCGCCGCCCTACATCAGGCGATCCTCGGTGACCGGCTGAGACTGCCGCTGGACGGCGAACTGTGCCGGCTGGTCACCGGAGCCGTGACACCGTTGGCCCACCCCGGCTTGGTGTGTGACGTGGCGATCGGACAGTCCACGCTGGTGACCCGCCGGGTCAAAGCCAACCTGTTCTACCGCGGCCTGGCCTTCTTCCGGTACCCGGTGATCGGCGACACGCTGTTCACCCGTACCGAAGTCGTAGGCCTGAAACAGAATTCGGCCAAGCCGGGCCGGGAGCCCACCGGCCTGGTGGCGCTACGGGTGACCACCATCGACCAGGTCGACCGATTGGTGCTCGACTTCTACCGCTGCGCGATGCTGCCGCTATCACCGGATGCCGCCGACACCGGTCACCGCGACGACCTGTCCGCCATCGGGGCCGGGCTTGCGACGCCACCGGATGTCACCGCGCACTGGGACGCCGACGAGTTCCGGCAGCGAGTGCCCGGCCCGCATTTCGACGAAGCCGCGGGCGACTTGAAAGATGTAGTGCTGACCAGCACCGGCGATGTCGTGTCCTCCGCCCCGGAGTTGGCCCGCTTGACCCTTAATATCGCTGCTACACACCATGATTCGCGTCCGGGGGGACAGCGGCTGGTCTACGGCGGCCACACCATCGGACTGGCGCTGGCACAGGCCTGCCGCCTACTGCCGAACCTGGCCACCGTGGTGGGCTGGCAGTCCTGCGACCACACCGGGCCGGTCCACGAAGGGGACACGCTCTACAGCGAACTGCACGTGGAATCGGCCGCCGACAACATGCTGGGGCTGCGATCGCTGGTCTACGCCGTGGGCGACCCGGATCGCCAGGTGCTGGACTGGCGTTTCACCGCCCTGCAGTTCTGAGCGCTCGCGGGAAAACTAGTGCGGCAGGTCGCGGAACGGGGCGTCGCGGTAGGGATCCGGCTCCTTGGGCAACCCGAGCACCCGCTCGCCGATGATGTTGCGCTGAATCTGGTCGGTGCCGCCGCCGATCGAGGTGAAGTAGGCGTTGAGCGCCCGAAACGTCACCGCGTCGCCGACCGGATTCTCCGGTCCGCTCAGCATCGATTCGGCGCCGACGATCTCGGTCTCGACGCGCGCGGTCTCGTGCAGAATCCGCGACATCGCGATCTTGCCGAGCGCCAGCAGGGTGGCGGCCTCGGCACGGTCGGCGCTGGTCTTGGCGCGCTGGTTGTTCCATCGGTTCACCGTCGACAGTGCTTGCACACGGGCGATCTGCTGGCGGATATGGGAGTCGCCGAGGCAGCCGGCCTCGCGCGCCGATTCGACCAGGCCGCCGGTCTTTTCACGGCGACCGCGGCTGGTGCGCGCGATGTCGCCCATCAGCCGGCGTTCGTAGCCCAGCGCGACCTGCAGCACCGACCAGCCGGCACCCGGTTCGCCGATCCGGTTCGCGTCGGGCACCCGGGCGTCGGTCAAGAACACCTCGTTGAACTCCGACTCGCCGGTGATCTGGTGGATCGGCCGGATCTCCACGCCCGGCTGGCGCATTGGCAGCATGAAGAAGGTGATCCCGTTGTGCTTGGGTACGTCCGGATCGGTGCGCGCCACCAGCATGCCGTAGTCGGCAGTCGTGGCGAACGACGTCCACACCTTCTGGCCGTTGACAACCCAGTCATCACCGTCGCGTTCGGCGCGGGTGCGCAGGCCGGCCAGATCCGATCCGGCGCCGGGCTCGCTGTAGAGCAGGCACCATTTGCTCTCGCCGCGCAGTGCCGGGGGCAACAGTCTGCGCTGCTGCTCTTCGGAGCCGCAGTCGTGGATGGTGCAGGCGAACAGATCGGTCCGGTCGTGACCGCTGCCGGGTGCCCCGACAGCAGCGAATTCCGCTGCCACCAACCGCGATTGCCGATCGGTGAGCCCACGTCCGTAGCGGGCGCGCTCCCAGCTCGGCGCGGTCCAGCCCGCGTCGAGAACGGCGGCGGCGAACGTCGCCCGGTCGACATCGGGAGACCAGTTGGCCGCCAGCCAGTCCCGGACCTCGGCGCGCAGGACGTCGTCGTCGCGACCGTCGTTCATCTCACGCTCCGATCTCCCGCAGGTAGCGTTCACGGTGCCAGGCCGGGTTGCCGAACAACTGGGCGTCGCCGCGCGCCCGCCGCAGATACCGGTGGGCGGGGTGCTCCCAGGTGAACCCGATGCCCCCGTGGACCTGGATGTTGGTGGCGCCCACGAACACGAACGCCTCCGAGCAGTACGCCTGAGCAAGGGCGAGATCGGCCACCCAGCCCGGCGAGTCGTCGGCGGCGGCAGCGGCGACGTGGCGGGCGGCCGACACCGCCGACTCGGCCTCCAACAGCATGTCGGCGCACATGTGCTTGACGGCCTGGAAGCTGCCGATCGCCCGGCCGAACTGGTAGCGGGTCTTGGCGTAGTCGCGGGCCATCTCCATGGCGCGCCGGGCCGCGCCGGCCTGCTCGCCGAGCAGTGCCACCGCGGAGCGGTCCAACGCGGCGGTGAAAACCTCGACGCCGCAGCCCGGTTCGCCGATCGCAATGGCCGGCGCGCCGGCCAGCCGGACGGTGCACAGCCGGCGCGACTGGTCGACCGTGGTCAATGGTTCCACGGTGACACCCGGCCCAGCGGTGTCCACGGCGAAGACTCCGGGTCCGGACGCCGTGTCGGCCAGCACATAGATCGAATCGGCGCCGTCGGCATCGAGCACGAACCGCTTCTCGCCGGTCAGCACCGGGGAGTCGTCACCGCGGGCCGACGTCGCCGGCCTCGCGGGCGGGCGGGGCGAGGAGCCCTCGGCGAAGGCGAGCGCGATCCGGGTGTCCCCGGCGGCGATCCCCGGCAGCACGGCTTCGCATTGCGCTGGATCGCCTAGGGCAGCAATCAGATTCACAGCGAGCACTGCCGTCGACAAGTAAGGCCCGTCGAACAGTGCCCGGCCCAGTTCCTCGGCCACCACGCCCACCTCGACCGGACCGGCCCCCGCCCCGCCGTACTCCTCGGGCACCAGCATTCCCAGCAGGCCCATCGCCGCCAGTTCGCCCCAGCTGTCGCCGTCGGCCTTGGCCATCAAGTCGGCGACCGCACCGCGCAACGCCTGCAGTTCGTCGCGATCGGCCACCAGATCAGGTCTCCTTGAAGGCGTTTCGCAGGCTCACGCACTGGCTGGCGAAGAACGACCGCGAGACCGGCGCCTTGGTCAGCAGCAGATCGAATCCGTGGAACGCTCCCGGGACGGTTTCGACCTCGCACGGCACGCCCGCGGCCCGCAGCCGCTCCGCGTAGGCCAGGTTCTCGTCATGGAACAGGTCCAGCGTGCCCACCCCGATCCAGGCGGGCGCCAGCCCGCTCAGGTCTGCGCGGCGGGCCGGCACCGCGAGCTGCGGATCGGCATCGCCCAGGTACGACGTCCAGCCGAAAAGGTTGCTCCGCGGATTCCACAACCGGTAGCAGCGATCGGCCGGCAAGTGCGCGCTGCGGTCATCGAGCATCGGGTAGACCAGCAGCTGCAGTACCGGTTGCGCGTCGCCGCGGTCGGCCGCCAACTGCGCCAACGCGGCGGCGAGCCCGCCGCCTGCGCTGGCCCCGCCGATCGCCACCCGCGTCGGATCCACGCCGGCCAGCCCGGCCAGCAGTAGTAGCCCGGCCCAGCAGTCCTCCAACGCAGCCGGGTATGGGTGTTGCGGCGCCAACCGGTAGTCGACCGAGGCGACCGTGATGCCGAGTTCGTCGCTGAACCTGCGACAGAGCCGGTCATCCTGCGCGGCCGTGCCGACGACGTAGCCGCCGCCGTGGATCCACAGCAGCGCCGGCGCCGGAGCGGCGGGACGATGCGGTGGCCGATAGACCCGCACACTGCCGCCCGAGGGCAGGGGGAGCACCTCGATGCCGCTGGGGGTGCGTCGGCCCTGCAGGCCGGCAAGTGCCCGAATCGCCGGCAGTGTCCTGGGCCCGATGCCGCCCCGCGGCAGGAATCGCGCGGCCCGGCGCAGATCTGGATGAAACCCGCTGCTTACCATCGGCTCAGTATCGCCGGTGCCGGATCCGTTCCGTGGACAACCCGCCCGATTGCGGTTTACCCCGGCGTAACCGCGGTACTCTCCGGTAATGACGGCAGCACCGCAGACCCCGAAGTCGGGCTGGAATGTGACCGGTCGCCTGCGCTGGTTGAAGCGGGCCCGGACGGCGGACTACCTGCTCGCATTCAGCGTCGCTTCAGCTTCGCTGCCGGTGGTCGGGAAGCGGCTGGAACCCCTGGGCGGAATGACCGCGATGGGGGTATGGGGGACCCGCCACATGCCGGAGTTCCTCTCCAGCGCGGCCAGGTCATGGCTGACCCCGGGTGCCGCCACCGCCCGGAAGCAGGCGCGGGAGCAGACGCGCGCGGTCTCCGAGGCCGCCCTTCGCGGTGTCGTCACCGCATCCGAGCTGGCCATCGAGTGGCCGCAACCGGAGCAGGCGCCGCCGGTGTGGAAGGCGCTGCAGCACCGCCGCCACATTCACCGCTCCGGGGTGCGTTACGGCAGCGACCCCGCCCAGGTGCTCGACGTGTGGGCGCCCCGCGACCTGCCGACGACACCGGCGCCGGTGCTGATCTATATCCCCGGGGGAGCCTGGGTGCACGGCAGCCGGATGCTGCAGGGATATGCGCTGCTGTCGCACCTGGCCGAGCGAGGCTGGGTGTGCCTGTCGATCGACTACCGCGTCGCGCCGCACAACCGCTGGCCGCGCCACATCATCGACGTCAAGACCGCGATCGCCTGGGCGCACGCCAACGTCGACAAGTTCGGCGGCGACCGCAACTTCGTCGCGGTGGCGGGTTCGTCGGCCGGCGGACACCTGGCCGCGCTGGCCGGGTTGACCGGCAGTGCTGCCGGTGATCGGGAATTCGCGGACCGGCTCCCCGAGGGCGCCGACACCTCGGTGGACGCCGTGGTCGGTATCTACGGCCGCTACGACTGGCAGGACAGGTCCACTCCGGAGCGGGTCGCGTTCGTCGACTTCCTGGAGCGGGTGGTGGTCGGCCGATCGATCCGGCGCCACGGCGACATCTACCAGCAGGCCTCCCCGATTGCGCGGGTGCATCCCGGGGCGCCGCCGTTCATGCTCGTGCACGGCAGCGCCGACACCGTCATCCCGGTGGCGCAGGCCCGCGCCTTCGCCGACCGGCTGCGGGCGGTGTCGCGCTCCAAGGTCGGCTACCTGGAGTTGCCCGGGGCAGGGCACGGTTTCGACCTGACCGACGGATCCCGGACGGGCGCAATGAGTACGGCTATCGGGTTGTTTCTCAACCAGATTCACCGAGACCGCACCACGATCGGCGGCAAACAAGTCATCTGAACAGCGTCGGCTGCTGCCCAGCCGAGGTATTGTCGCAGCATGGGAAGCGGTCGGCGGTGAAGCGCCTCAGCGGGTGGGATGCCGTTCTGCTCTACAGCGAGACGCCGAACGTGCACATGCACACCCTCAAGGTCGCGATTATCGAGCTGGATGGCGATCGGCAGGGCTTCGACGTCAATGCCTTCCGGCAGGTGATCCACGGCCGGCTCTACAAGCTGGACCCGTTCCGCTACCAACTGGTGGACATCCCCGGCAAGTTCCACCACCCGATGTGGCGGGAGAACTGCAAAGTCGACCTGACCTACCACATCCGGCCGTGGTCGCTGCCGGCACCGGGCGGCCGCCGCGAACTCGATGAGGCCATCGGTCAGATCGCCAGTACGCCGCTGGACCGCAGCCGGCCGCTGTGGGAGATGTACTTCATCGAGGGCCTGGCCAACAACCGCATCGCGGTGGTCGGCAAGATCCACCACGCCCTCGCCGACGGGATCGCCTCGGCGAACCTGATGGCGCGCGGCATGGACCTGGTGGCCGGCCCGAATTCCGAACGGGCTTCCTACGAAACCGATCCCGCCCCCACCGGCGGCCAGCTGGTGCGCTCGGCCTTCCGGGACCACCTGCGCCAGCTGGGCAGGATACCGGCGACCATCGGCTACACCGCGGCCGGTGTGCGGCGGGTGCGGCGCAGCACCCGCAAACTGTCCGCCGACCTGACGCGGCCGTTCACACCGCCACCGAGCTTCATCAACCACATGTTGACCCCGGAACGCCGGTTCGCCACGGCGACCCTCGCACTGGCCGACGTCAAGGAGACCAGTAAACAGCTGGGCGCCACGATCAACGACATGGTGCTGGCCGTTTCGGCCGGCGCGTTGCGCACGCTGCTGCTGCGTTACGACGGGAAGGCGGATCATCCGCTGCTGGCATCGGTGCCCATGAGCTTCGACTTCTCCCCGGACCGGATCTCCGGAAACCGGTTCTCCGGGGTGCTGGTGGCGTTGCCGGTGGACGTCGATGACGTGCTGGTGCGCGTCGACAAGGCCCGGGAGGCAGCAAATCTGGCCAAAGAGGCCCACCACCTGGTCGGGCCGGAGCTGGTCAGCCGGTGGTCGGCGTATCTGCCGCCCGCCCCGGCGGAGTCATTGTTCCGCTGGCTGTCCAACCGCGACGGACAGAACAAGGTGCTCAACCTCAACATCTCCAACGTGCCCGGCCCGCGGGAGCGCGGGCGGGTCGGCGGCGCGCTGGTCACCGAGATCTATTCGGTGGGGCCGTTGACCGCCGGCAGCGGGTTGAACATCACCGTGTGGAGCTACGTCGACCAGCTCAACATCTCCGTGCTGACCGACGGCGCCACCGTGGACGACCCGCACGAGGTGACCAGCGCCATGGTCGACGAGTTCATCGCGATCCGTCGTGCCGCAGGGCTTTCCGAGACGCTGACACCGGTCGAGACCGCGATGGCCCCGGCCTGAATCGGATCGCCCGGAGAAACTCACCCCGATGCGCCGAGCGTGCAACGGTATGGGATCAGGTGCCGGCCATCGCCTGCAACTCGCGTCGCAGCACCTTGCCGGTGTTGTTGCGCGGCAGTGCCTCCAGGATGGTGATGGCGCGCGGCACCTTGTAGCCGGCCAGGTTGTCGCGGACGTGCTGCTTGAGCTCATCGGGGGTGGCCGAAGCGCCCGGCTCCAGCACCACGAAGGCCACCAGTCGCTGCCCGTAGTCGGCGTCGTCGACGCCGATCACGGCGGCCTCGGCGACGGCGCCATGGCTGATGAGCGCCTTCTCGGTCTCGATCGGGTAGACGTTCTCGCCGCCGGATACGATCATCTCGTCGTCGCGGCCCACCACGAAAAGCCTTCCGGTGGCGTCGAAGTAGCCCAGATCGCCGGACGCCATGAAACCGTCGTGGAACTGCTTGGAGTCGCCACCGGTGTAGCCCTCGAACTGGGACGAGTTGCGCACAAAGATCTGCCCGGTGATACCGTCCGCCACCTCGGCGAAATCGGGGTCGAGGATCCGGATCTCGGTGCCCGGCGCCGGCCGGCCCGCGGTGTCGGGTGAATAGCGCAGGTCTTCCGGTGTGGCCAGCGCGATCATGCCGGCCTCGGTTGCGTTGTAGTTGTTATAGACGACGTCGCCGAAGGCGTCCATGAACGCCGTCACCACGTCCGGGCGCATCCGCGAGCCAGACGCCGTCGCGAACCGCAGCGAGCGGCAGGGGTATTCGGCGCGGACATCATCTGGCAACGCCATGATCCGGTCGAACATGACCGGCACGACGCATAATCCGGCCGCATCGTTGTACTCCACCAGTGCCAGGGTCGCCTCGGGGTCGAACTTCCGCCGGGTTGCGATGGTGCAGGCCATCGTCAACGCCAGTGCTAGCTGCGAGAACCCCCAGGCGTGAAACATCGGGGCAGCGATGACCACGGTTTCCTCGGTGTGCCAAGGGATTCTGTCGAAGATCGCCGCGAGATCGGCGACCCCGCCGCCGCCGCGACCGGAGCGCCGCGCGCCCTTCGGGGTGCCGGTGGTTCCGGAGGTGAGCATGACCAGGCTGCCGGTGCGGGCCGGTTTGGCCGGGCGCTGCCCGGTGTTGGCGTCGATCAGGTCATCCGCCGTCAGCCCGGGGATGTCGGAGTCGGCCCAGCTCACCACCCGGACGCACCGGGACTCGGCCGGCACGGCCAGATCCACCGCCGCGGCGAACTCCTCGTCGTAGAAGATCAGGTCGACACCTTCGCGGGCCACGACCTCGGCCAGTGCCGGTCCGGCGAAGCTGGTGTTGAGCAGCAGTACGTCGGCGCCGATCCGATTGGCAGCGGCCAGCGCCTCGATGAAGCCGCGGTGGTTGCGGCACATCAGCGCGACCGTCTGCGGCGTCCGCCCGGGCAGCCGCTGCAGACCGGCGGCCAGCGCATCACAGCGCCGGTCGAGCTCGCGGTAGCTCAGGCTGCCGCGCTCATCGATGATCGCCGGACGGTCGCCGCAACGTTGTGCGGCCATCGCGATTCCGATGGTGGTGGTACCGCCCTCGCGGGCTGCCGCGGCGGCGACCCGCAGGTATTTGTCGGGCCGCAGCGGCGCCAGCAGCCCGGCGCGGGCGAAGGTTTGCAGCATCGATCCGATGCGCGCGAGCCGGTCGAACGGTCCGGGGGCCATTGCGCTCAGCCCAGGACTGGGAGGCGGCGTTCGGCCGCGAGCTTGTCGAGTGCGTCCTGCATGACGGAGCGCACGTAGGCGTCGACGACGTCAATGTCGGGATCCTCACCGAACTCGGCGACGATGTCGATCGGCTCGCACACCTGCATGACGATCTTGGTCGGCAGCGGCAGGTTGATCGGCAGCACCGCGGACAACCCGAAGGGGAAGCCGAACGAGATCGGCAGGATCTTGACCCGCATCAGCTTGTCCAGTCGCAGCGCTTTGGCGAGTCCGGTGCCGCGGGAGAGATAGAACTGGCTCTGCTGTCCGCCGATCCCCACCGCCGGCACGAGCGGCACACCCGCGTTGAACGCCGCCCGGATGTAGCCTTTGCGGCCGGCGAAGTCGATCTTGTTCTCTTCCAGCGTGGGCCGGTAGACGTCATAGTCGCCGCCGGGGAAGACCACCACCACGCCACCGGAGCGCAGTGCCTCGTCGGCGTTGGCGTGGTTGGCCGGGATGAAGCCGGTCTTGCGGAAGAAGTCGGCAGTGGCCCCGGTGAAGATGATGTCGTGGCTGAGCGTGTAGACCGGACGCTCGTAGCCGAATTTGTCGTAGAAGCCGGTGGCGAACACCGGCACGTCCATCGCAAACAGCCCACCGGAGTGGTTGGAGACCACCAGGGCGCCGCCGTTCGGGAACGAGTCCAGGCCCCGCACCTCGGAGCGGTGATACCCCTTGATCAGCGGCCGCAGCAGCCCCATCACTCGTTCGGTCAGGCCCGGATCCCACTTGGTGATGGGCCCGGGCACGTCCTCAGACCAGTCGCTGTCGGGTGTGTCCACCACGGCCCCCTCAATTGAAACGTGTTCTAGTTTTGCCCATGTTACCGGCTTGAGGTGGCCGTGGATAACATCGGCGAAATGGACGGGCAGTCGGGGGAGTCGCGTTTCGATCTGCGGGCGTACTTCGACCGGGTGGCATATCGCGGCGGTACCGAGCCGACGTTGCAGACATTGACCGGATTGGTGGCCGCGCACGTCCGCCGCATCCCGTTCGAGAACCTCGACCCCTTGATGGGTGTGCCGGTGGTCGATCTGAGCCTGCCGGCGCTGACCGCCAAGCTGGTCACGCGGCGCCGTGGCGGCTACTGCTATGAGCAGAACGGCCTGCTGCTCGGCGTGCTGCGCGCACTCGGGTTCGGAGTCGAGCGGCTGGCGGGGCGGGTGGTGTGGATGAACCCGGACGGGCTCGACGGCCCACCGCACCCGGAGACCCACCAGGCCCTGGCGGTGCGCATCCCGGGCTGCGACGAGCCGTACCTGGCCGATGTCGGATTCGGCGGACAGACACTGACATCACCGATCCGCCTGGTCGCCGACGAAGTCCAGCAGACACCCCACGAGCCGTTCCGGCTGCGCGGCCACGCGAGCGGCTATGTACTGGAAACGCAGCTCGGTGCGACCTGGCGGCCGCTGTACACCTTCGGCTTGCAGCCGCGGCCGCTGATCGACATGCAGGTGGGCAGTTGGTATGTGTCGACCTACCCGGAGTCGAACTTCGTCGCCGGGCTCAGCGCAGCACGGGTTACCGACGACGCCCGGGTGAACCTGCGCGGCCGCAACCTGACCATTCACTCCCGCGGCGGCACCGAACGGGTGCGCTTCGACGACGCCGCGCAGGTCTGTAACGCTCTGGCCGAGCGCTTCGGGATCGACCTGAGCGACCTCGGCGATGTCGAGGCCAGGGTGGCGCAGGTGCTCGACAGCTGAAGCCCGGCCCGGACCCCGTGGCGGTTCAGGGGCCGAGATGCGCTGAAAGCCCGGAACTCGACGCGCGTCGAAGGGCATGCTTGACCCATGGGTCACTACAAGAGCAACGTCCGCGACCTGGAATTCAACCTGTTCGAGCTGCTCGGTTTGGAGCAGTGCCTGGATCCCGCGCAGTCCGGAGGCGCCTTCGGTGACCTCGACGGCGACACGGTGCGCCAGATGCTGGCCGAAGCCGCCCGGCTCGCCGAAGGGCCGGTGGCCGAGTCATTCGCCGAGAGCGACCGCCATCCACCGGTATTCGATCCCGCCAGCCACACCGTCGCGCTGCCGGAGCCGTTCAAGGCGTCGCTGCGGGCCTGGCAGGAAGGCGAGTGGTTCCGGATCGGCCTGGCCGAGGATGTCGGCGGGGTGCCGGCGCCGGCGATGGTTTCCTGGGCGATCAACGAACTGGTGCTGGGCGCCAACCCGGCGGTGTTCATGTTCATGGCCGGTCCGATCTTCGCCAATATCCTCTACGGCCTGGGCAACGAGCAGCAGCGGCACTGGGCGGCCATGGCGATCGACCGGAACTGGGGCGCCACCATGGTATTAACGGAGCCGGATGCCGGCTCTGATGTGGGGGCCGGCCGCACCAAGGCGATCGAGCAGCCCGACGGCAGCTGGCACATCGACGGCGTCAAGCGGTTCATCACCAACGGCGACAGTGACGATCTGTTCGAGAACATCATGCACATGACCCTGGCCCGACCCGAGGGCGCCGGGCCGGGAACCAAGGGGCTCAGCCTGTTTCTGGTGCCCAAGTACCTGCCCGATCCCGAGACCGGCGAACCGGGCGAGCGCAACGGGGTGTTCGTCACCGGATTGGAACACAAGATGGGACTGAAGGTCTCAACCACCTGCGAACTGACCTTCGGCCAGCATGACATCCCGGCGAAGGGCTGGCTGGTGGGTGACACCAGAAACGGTATCGCCCAGATGTTCCACGTCATCGAGTACGCCCGAATGATGGTGGGCACCAAAGCGATCGCCACCCTGTCCACCGGATATCTCAACGCACTGGAATATGCCAGGACCCGTATCCAGGGCGCGGACCTGACCCAGATGACCGACAAGACCGCGCCTCGGGTGACCATCATTCACCACCCGGATGTGCGGCGAGCCCTGATGATGCAGAAGGTGTACGCCGAGGGGATGCGGGCGTTGTACCTCTACACCGCGGCCCACCAGAACCCGTCGGTGGCGACGCTGGTCTCGGGTGCCGACGCCGAACTCGCCGAGCGGGTCAACGACCTGCTGCTGCCGATCGTCAAAGGCGTCGGCTCGGAACGGGCGTATCAGTACCTGACCGAATCACTGCAGACCTTCGGCGGATCGGGCTTCCTGCAGGACTACCCGATCGAGCAGTACATCCGCGACGCCAAGATCGACAGCCTCTACGAGGGCACCACCGCCATCCAGGCGCAGGACTTCTTCTTCCGCAAGATCGCGCGTGACCGCGGCGTGGCGCTCGGCCATCTGGTCACCCAGATCGAGGAGTTCCTCGACAGCGGCGATGCGCGTTCGGAGCTGGCCGACGCCCGCAAGCTGCTGGCCGCCGCACTCGACGACGTGCGGGCGATGGCCGCCGCCATGACCGGATACCTGATGGGGTCACAGCAGGAGCCCCGCGAGCTCTACCGCGTCGGCCTGGAATCGGTGCGGTTCCTGCTGGCCGTGGGGGATCTGGTGATCGGCTGGCTGTTGCTGCGGCAGGCCGAGATCGCGCTCGGCGCGCTCGAGGGTGACGTCAGCGATGGCGACCGGGACTTCTACGCTGGAAAAGTCACCGCTGCAACGTTTTTCGCCGCCAACGTGCTGCCCCGGCTCAGTGCGGAGCGACGCATCGTCGAAAGCGACGACCTGGCGGTGATGGATCTGAGCGAGGACGCGTTCTGATCACGCGCTCACCGGGGGCACTACCCTCGATGGCTGTGGACACCCACACCCGCAAGTACCGGCTGCCCGACCACGGCTACACCATCGTCCGGTGGGCCCACGAGCTGGCCGAGGGCCGCGGCGCGGTGGTGGTGGAACCTGACGTCGAGCGGATCCGGCGGCCCGACGGCGCGCTGGCATTCGCCGACGCCGCCCCGTTCAAAACCGTGCCGGATGGTCCGCTGTCGGTGCTGCGCGAACTGCTCGACCTGGAGGCCCGGGAGATCCGAGTGTGGAGCAAAGCCGGATTCGCCAGGTTTCACAGGGGAGCCGCCGCTCGGCAGGCCGACCGGATCTGCCGGGCGCAGGGCAGTGAAGCCGCCGTCGACTGGGTGCTCGCTAACGCCACCGGCGCCGACGTCGACACCGATGAATTGCGGGACCGCCTTGGCGCGCGGCTCTTCACCGCCGGCGGATTCGACGAGGACTATTACCGCGCCGAGGTGGGACGCTGCATCGAGCACCGCCGCCATCGACTCAACGGCTGAGTTGCCGAACCTTGTACGTGGACGGCCACGACACCCGGGTCTCGTCACCGACCAATGCTGTTCCCTTCGCGCCGACGGTGACGTTGTAGGCCTCCTGGCCCGGGCCGACCTCACGGTTGGCGTGTTCTTGAGCCAGGTAGTACAGCTGATCGATCTCCAGGTCGACGAAGGCGACGAAGCTGGTCTTGCGCACCGCGTCACCGAAACCGGCGGTCATCCGGTCCGGCAGGATGACCGACGCGATCGCCGCCACGGCCAGGATTCCGAACGGGATCACCCAGTAGCACAGGTAGGTCAGCGGGGAACCCGGGTGGTGCAGCGTGGCGTCCGACACCGCGACCGGAGGGATCGCCGCCGATACCGACATCGCCGCAAGCGTCGCCAGCCAGATCCACGTCAGCCGGTTCACCACCGGGGCGAACAGCTCCGTCTGCACCACCGCCTCGGGCAGATCCGTCTTCGCGACGTCGGCCACCACCGACTTGCCCAGCAGCGTGCTGGTCAGCAACACCGCGAACAGGGCGGCGAAACTCAGCGGTAGCGCCCACCGCTGCGCCCAACTCGCCAGCGGCAGCACCGCCAGCACCGCCAGCACCGCGAAAGTCGCAACGGCCCCGACCCCCAGTGGCCGGGCCGACGACTCGCGGTCGCCCACCATGACCGCGACCGCAACGGTCAGCGCCACCGACGCCGCGATCGACAGCGGCGCATTTCCCGCCAGCACCCAGTACACCGCCCACGGCGCGAACCAGACCAGAACTCCCACGACGGCAGTATAGGGGCTTACCGTTGCGTCAACGGGAGCCGAGATCAGCTCTCCAGCGTGTATCCCATCGGCATCAGCACGCTCTTCTGCTGCGTGAAGTGCTCGACGCCCTCCTTGCCGTTCTCCCGGCCGATCCCGGAGTTCTTGTAGCCGCCGAACGGGCAGCACGGGTCGAAGGCGTACCAGTTGATGCCGTAGGTCCCGGTGCGGATCTTGCTCGCGACCTCGATCCCGTGCGGGACATCAGTCGTCCACACGCTGCCGGCCAGCCCGTACACCGAGTCGTTGGCGATCGCGATCGCCTCCTCCTCGGTGTCGTAGCCGATGATGGACAGCACCGGCCCGAAGATCTCCTCCTGGGCAATGGTCATGGAGTTATCCACGTCGGCGAACACGGTCGGCTCGACGAAGAAGCCGGCGTCCAGACCCGCGGGGCGGCCGCCGCCGCAGACCAGCCGGGCACCCTCTTCGATGCCCTTGGCGATGTAGGACTCGACCCGCTCCCGTTGCTTCTCGGTGATCAGCGCACCGATCTGGGCGGCCGGGTCATCCGGCAGTCCGACCGGCAAGGCGGTGACGAAGTTCTTAATCGCCTCCACGATCTCCTCGTAGCGCGACCGCGGCGCCAGGATGCGGGTCTGGGCCACGCAGGCCTGCCCGGTGTTCATGATCCCGGAGAACACCAGCATCGGGATCGCCGACGCCAGGTCGACGTCGGGCAGCATGATCGCCGCCGACTTGCCGCCGAGTTCCAGCGTGCACGGCTTGAGCAGCTCCGCGGCGCGTTTACCGATCTCCTTGCCGACGGCCGAGCTGCCGGTGAAGGAGAAGATGTCCACGTCCGGGTTGGAGGTCAATGCCTGGCCGGTCTCGGCCCCGCCCGGCACCACCGACAACACCCCTTCCGGCAAGCCCGCGTCGGCGAACACCTGCGCCAGCGCGTTGGCGCTCAACGGCGTCTCGGCGGCCGGCTTGAGCACCACCGTGCAGCCGGCCAGCAGCGCCGGGCCCAGCTTGTTGACCGCCAGGAACAGCGGCACGTTCCAGGCGACGATCGCACCGACCACACCCAGCGGCTCGCGGCGCACCAGGGTCTGCCCGTAGGCGCCGGTGCGGACCTCTTCCCAGCTGACCTCGTCGACCGCGGGGCCGGCGAAGAAGTTCAGTGCACCGATGGAGCTCATCCAGTGCATGGTCTCCACCCCCGTCGGCGGCTGGCCCGTCTCGGCGGCCAACAGGCTGGTGAACAGCTCCTTGCGCTCCTCCATCAGCTTGATCGCGGCGGCGATGACCGCGGCCCGCTCGGCCGGCGGCGTCGACGGCCACGGTCCGGAGTCGAACGCTCGACGGGCCGCCGCAACTGCGTTATCAACGTCGTCCTTGGTGGCCAGCGGCACCTTGCCGACGTACTCGCCGGTGGCCGGCGAGTGGACTTCGATCACCTGGTCGGTGGCCGGGGCGGTCCACTTGCCGCCGATGAACAGGGTGTCGTATTCGGTCGCGGTGCTCACGGTCATGATTTTCGCTGCTCCTCCTCGTCGCTGCGCTCCGCCTCGTCGGCAGCGGTCATGGCGCACACCCTACCTAGCCGACGGGCGGATTAGAACACGTTGCAGTCAATGGGATCAGCGGGGCTGCATTACCAGCACCAGGTTGCTCACCAGGAACTCGCGAACACCGGGCACCGCGGTAATCGGCCACGCCCATCGGGGGTGATAGCGGGGGAAAGCCGCGACGAGCGCGCCGGTGTGGCGGGCCCAGTCCAGGCCATCGGCGGCCGACACCGCGAACAGCGACGAACCGTAGTTGTTCTTGGGTGGGTGGCCGTGGCGGCGGGTGTAGCGCCGGGCGGCCCGGTGCCCACCCAGATAGTGGCTCAAGCCCATCTCATGGCCGCCGAACGGACCCAGCCACACTGTGTATGACAGCACCACCAGCCCGCCGGGCCGGGTGACCCGTAGCATCTCCGCGCCGAGCCGCCAGGGCCGCGGTACATGCTCGGCCACGTTGGAGGACAGGCAGATGTCGACGCTGTCGTCGGCGAACGGCAACGCCATCCCGGAGGCGCGGACGAGGGCACCGGTGGGCGAAGCGGAACCGGCCGCCTGCATCGCATGCATCGCGTGTACTTCTCGGGGGTCCGGCTCGACCCCGACATAACGCAGGCCGGCCTCGGCGAACGCGGTGGCGAAGTACCCCGGCCCGCCACCGACGTCGAGCACCGTCCTGCCGGCCGGATCGTCGCCGCGCAGGCCCCGCCACAGGTCGGTGACCAGGTTCGCGGTGTCACCGGCCAGCGCGCCGTAGAACCGGGCCGGATCGCGCTGCTCGTAGCGGAACCGGTTCAGCAGGCGCACCGAGCGGCCCAGCGTCGCGCGTCGGGCGAACTCCTCGATGGCAGCCACCGGTCCAAGACTAGGCCCAGCCTGCGGGACTACCCTGTAGTCCTGTGTCCGCCGTGCGCTCCGTCCTGCTGCTGTGCTGGCGTGATACCGGGCACCCGCAGGGCGGGGGCAGCGAGACCTACCTGCAGCGCATCGGCGCGGAGTTGGCCGGCGCCGGGATCACGGTCACGCTGCGTACCGCCCGCTATCCGGGTTCACCCGAGCACGAGGTCATCGACGGGGTGCGGGTCAGTCGGCGCGGCGGTCCCTACACCGTGTATCTGTGGGCGCTGGCGGTGATGGCCGCGGCGCGGATCGGACTCGGGCCGCTGCGGCGGGTCCGGCCGGACGTGGTGATCGACACCCAGAACGGCCTGCCGTTCCTGGCTCGGCTGATCTACGGCCGGCGGGTGGCGATGCTGGTGCACCACTGCCACCGCGAGCAGTGGCCGGTGGCCGGCCCGGTGCTGAGCCGGATCGGCTGGCTGGTGGAGTCGAGGCTGTCGCCGTGGCTGAACCGGCGCAACCAGTACCTGACGGTGTCGCTGCCCTCGGCGCGCGATCTGATCGAGCTGGGGGTGGGCGCCGAACGCATCGCGGTGGTGCGCAACGGTCTCGACGAGGCTCCGGCGCCGACGCTGTCCGCGCCCCGGGCCGAAGCGCCGCGGGTGGTGGTGTTGTCGCGGCTGGTGCCGCACAAGCAGATCGAGGACGCCCTGGACGCTGTGGCGGCATTGCGCAGCAGGGTGCCGGGTCTGCACCTCGACGTTATCGGCGGCGGTTGGTGGGGCGACCGGTTGGTGCAGCATGCCGCAGCGTTGGGCATCAGCGATGCGGTGACGTTCCACGGCCATGTCGACGAGACCACCAAACACCAGCTGGTGCAACGGGCTTGGGTGCATGTGCTGCCGTCCCGCAAGGAGGGCTGGGGGCTGGCCGTCATCGAGGCGGGCCAACACGGGGTGCCCACGATCGGCTACCGGGCCGCCGGCGGGCTGTCCGATTCGATCGTCGACGGCGTGACCGGGCTGCTGGTCGACGACCGTGACGAGCTCGTCGAGCAGCTCCATCGGCTGCTGGCTGATGCGGTGCTTCGCGAACAGCTCGGCGGTAAGGCACAGGACCGCAGCGCCGAATTCTCGTGGCGGCAAAGCGCTGACGGGTTGCGTGAGGTGCTGGAGGCGGTCTGTGAGCGCCGCTACGTCAGCGGCGTGGTCTAGCCGGAACTGCCGAAGGGGTGCCCATGACCGAAATCGACGCCGCTCCCGTACTGCTCTACGACGGGGTCTGTGGGGTGTGCAACCGATCGGTCCAGACCATCCTTCGCCACGACCGGCACGGCACTCTGCGGTTCGCCGCGCTGGACAGTGACTTCGCCCGCGCGGTCATCGAGCGCCATCCAGATCTTCAGGACATCGATTCCATGGTGTTCATCGATGATCCCGGTCAGCCCGGCGAGCGTGTCAGCGTTCGATCGGCGGCGGCGCTGAAGGTGGTGCGCTATCTGGGCGGGCCATTCCGGCTGCTGCTGGCCGCCCGCATCATTCCCGCGGGGCTGCGTGACCGGCTCTACGATCGCTTCGCCGCGGTGCGCTACCGGGTTGGCGGAAGGTACGACACCTGCCCGCTGCCGGCGCCGGAAGTGCGCGCTCGGTTCCTGGTTTGAGGCAGGAGTGATGGGCCGCCTGGTCTCGCAGGGGCGGTGCCGGTGGGCTCAGGGTGGCGGGGGTCGGCTGTTGAGGGCGCGTTCGGCGATGATCGCTCGGGCGCGGTTCTGGGCCCGGGTCCGCCGTCGGGTGGGCATCATCAGGGTTCGGCCGGCCGAATCCGATTGTCGGTCAGTCGGTGCGGTTAGACGTCCCGTCGGTTCACAGAGGGCTGGGAACAGCAGCCGACTGCCGGGGCAGGTGGTGTAGGTCTGGCCGGCCGGACTGAGCCAGTCGATGGTGCCGTCGGGGTGTTGTCGGTCGCGCCACCCGTGAAACGTCTTGAGTAAGTGATGTTTTCGGCATAGGCAACGTAGGTTCGACGGATGTGTCGGCCCGCCGAGGACGTAGGCGATCGCATGGTCGAGGTCACAGAATTCCGCCGGCCGGTCACAACCGGGCCACCGGCACGTCATGTCCCGGCAGCGCACAAACTCATCTAATGCGGTCGAGGGCCGGTACCTCGGCTCGGGGGCACTATCGGGTCCAGGGTGTCGCACCGGCTTGACGGTGGCGCCGCCGGCGATCAGTTCGGCCAGCATCGGCGCGGGGATCAGCGGTCCGCCGAGCAGCAGCGCCGGCGGGGCCTTGGGGGGCGGGTCGGGCTCGGCGGTGCGCTCTACTGGCGCAAACAGGTTCCGGCGGTCGATCGGCGGCGGCGGTGGGTCTTCACCGTTGCGGTGCGCATCGACACCGGTGCCCATGCTTTCGGCGCTGGCGACCACGTGGATCAGCATCGAACTTGCTGGACGGTCTTGGCTGGCGGGGCAGTCCTGGTTGCCGCACCCGCAGGCCAGCGTCTGCCCGCCGGCGGCCAGCGCGCCGAGGGCGTCGGCGCGGCGTTGGGCGATGGTGCGCGGATCGTCGTCGCAGACGCTGTGCGCCATCGCCAGCAGCCGCCGGTCGAGGGCTTCGGCGTCGTGGGCGTGCAGCCGCCCCCACAGCGGGGTGGTGGCATGGTCGGTGTTGCGTTTGTCGACCACCAGGTCGCGGGAGCGGGCATGTTGCCGGCTGCGACGCAGGGCCTGCGGGTCGTGCGCCTCGACGATCGCGTCGATGGCCTGCCCGGTCTTGAACGCCGACAGGGGCCCGTAGTGCAGGGCGTCGGCGGCCAGGGCGGTATCGACCGCGGCAAGCGCCCGACGGTCTTCGATCAAGGTGGTGTGCCAGGAGATGGTGGCCACCAGGGCGGCGTTGAGTTGCCCGGCGGCGAACAGTGCCGCCACCTTGGGCAGGCGTTCGCGCAGCGCCGAAGCCAAGTACATCTGCCCGGATGCCTTCCCGTGGCTGATATCGCAAGCCGCACCGACTTCGGCGGCCACCGCGTCCCAGCCGTCGCAGGCCCATTTCGAATGCGCGGGGTCGTCGTACAGTTTCCGCCCCACCAGCTCGGCGATCGCCGCCAGGCGGCGGGCGGCCGCGACGGCCTCCGCTTGGGCCCATCCGCCGATCGCTGCCACCAGCGCTGCGTCGTCCAGCCCGGCGAGCGCCTCCGGGTCGGGCAGACCGATCGTTTCGAACATACTTTCGATTGTACGCCCTCTACTGACTCAAACTATTGGGCAGAGCCGCACGTTGTGGATAACTGCTGCCATGGCTGGAAGGTTGTGGAGATGGCTCGATCGCGACGTACGAAGGTCGCTGCCGAGGAGAGGACCCGCTTGGTCCTTGCCGTGTTGGCTGGGGAGATGACCTGTGCTGAGGCTGCGGATCTGGCAGCTCGGCGCCGCGCTGATCGATCTGGTCCCTTCGCGGACCTCGAAGCCTAGAGGCGCTTGGCGATCGATGAGGCCCAACGCGTCCTGCAACTCCAGGAGTCGTTCGGGATGGCGCTGCCGTCAGTGCTGCGGAACCATGCTGCGCAGGGTGCTGGTCACGAACTTCTTCAGTGCCACATCGCGTTCCGCCTGGGATTCCCCGACCGTGGTGAGTAGCGCGTAGACACCCAGCAGGAAGAACGCCGCACTGTGGTAGGCGTCCACGTCGTCGTAGAGCTCACCGCGAAGGCGTGCGCGTTCGACCTCGGCGGCCAGCAGCACGAAGGTCGGATGACTGGTCCACTGTTCCGGCTCAGGCCGGTTGGGTGAGAAGTAGAGACTCAAGACGTCGCGGAATAAGGCTGAGCCCCAGCGGCTTTCGAGGGCTAAGACCAACTCCACGATCACCGCCAACACCGCAGCGAGCTCACGTCGGGTGTCGAGGAATCGGCTGAGCTCTTCGGCGAGGCGCATCTCGTCTCGCCGGATGAGCTCGAGAAGCACGTGCTCCTTGGTGGGGAAGTGGAAGTAGAAGGTGCTGCGCGCCACCCCAGCCGCTTTGGCGATGGCGTTGATGTCGGCCGCGTTGGTGCCGGCCCGCTGAAACTCCACGATCGCGGCGTCGAGCACGCGGGCACGTGTTCTGCGGCGCTGAGTCTCGCGCTGGGTCGCACTGTCTGGCACGGCCTCATTGTGCCGCAGGGACGTACTTTGCTGTCCCGTGTCAGCCAAAAAGCCACCCGGCGGCGTACCGACCCTCACATTGACAACGCAATCAACCGCTTACTCATTGTCATTTGTCAGCGAGTGTGTTAGACCTAGCAACCGAGCGGGTGGTAGCTGACCAGGCAGGGGCGGGCGATGACGACAGCGACGGCGCCGAATACCCGGGGACAGCGCATCCTGTTGTGGACGGTGCCGCCGGCGGCCGGGTTGTTCGCGCTGGCCTATCTGCTGTTCCCGGTGTTCTCCCCGCCGCTGTCACCGGCGCTGACGCCCGAACAGGTCGCGGCCTTCTTCGCCCAGAACGTCACCGGCATCCTGGGTGTGGCCATCTTGTGCAATCTCATCGCCTGCTCGCTGGTTCCGCTGTTCGCGGTGACCGCGGTGCAGATATCGCGGACTGCGACGTCGAGCAGTGTCTTCACCTACGCCTACCTGCTCTGCGTCGGAGTGGGCCTCACGGCGTTCATCCTCGCCGACTACTGCTGGGCGATGGCAGCGTTTCGGCCCGAACGCGACCCGCAACTCATCAGCCTGCTCAACGACATGGCCTGGTTCTTCTTCATCGCGCCCGTCGGCACGATCATCGTGCAGAACATCTGCCTGGCCCTCAGCATCTACCTGGACGCGCGACCCGAGCCGATCTTTCCCCGCTGGGTGGCGCACTTCAACGTCGCGGCGGCCGTGCTGCTGGTACCCAGCGCATTCTCGCTGCTGCACAAGTCCGGGCCGCTGGCCTTCGACGGTGCGGTGTCGTTCACGCTGCGGCTCAGCGTATTCGCCGTCTATCTCGTCGTGATGTTCGTCGTGCTGCTCGGCATCGTCAATCGCCAGAGTGACGACCACGAGGCCATGGCATGACCAGGAGCGTGGCCGCGCCCGTCGTCGGGAGATCTCCGTCGCCGCGTAGGAACAACAAGCTCGACCAGTGGATCGCCTTCTGGTCCGTCCCGGTCTTCTTCGCACTCTTCGGGCTGGTCTTCGTCCCGCTGAGCTGGATGATGCCGCCCCGATCGCCGAGCAGCTCGCAGCCGCAGATCATCGAGTTCATGCAGTCGCACAACCTGTTGATCGCTTGTGCGGTACTGACGTTGGTGTTCGGCCTGGCGCCGGTGTCGAACGCCTGCTACCTCATCCAGATCAAGCGGATGTCGGTCAGCCCGGTGTTCCGCTACTGCGTCATGATGGGGGCGACCTGCGGCGCCATGGTCGGCATGTTGTTCCCGATGTTCTGTTTCGGGCTGGGTGCGTTCCGGCCGGGCTACGATCCGGCGATCTTGGCGATGCTCTACGACTTCGGCTACCTGGCCTTCATCGGCTCGCTGGGATGCTTCTGCATCATGTGGATGGCCTTCGGGCTGGCGATCATCCTCGACCAGAACAACATCCTGCCGAAATGGCTGGGCTACTACACCGTCTGGCAGTACGTCACCGAGCTGATGGCCGCACCCGTTTGGATCGCCAAGTCGGGACCGTTCGCCTGGAACGGGCTGATGACGTTCTGGCTGGCGATGACGCTGTATGTGTCGTGGCAGTTCATCGTCTACACCTGCATCTTCCGGGCGATCAAGAACCAACCCGACGAGGAACTCGAGAACCACTGGCTCGACGCGCGAGCCGCGACGTCGCCGGCGGGGGCCGGCGCATGATGGGGGTCACCGTCGGACTCGGCGTCGACACCGCCGAGACACCGCGAACCGTCCAGCCGCGCGGGCACCTTCCGGGTGAAACCAGCATGTGGTTCTTCGTCATCGGTGACCTGCTCATCTTCGCCGCCTACTTCGTGTCCTATATGTACTACCGCGGCCAAGACCATGCGGTGTTCCTGCAGAGTCAGGCGCAGGTCAACCTGAGCGTCGGCATCGTCAACACCGTTGTGTTGCTGACCAGTTCGCTGTTCGTGGCGCTGGGCACCTCGGCCGCGCGGGTCGGAAGGACGGCCGAGGCACGCCGGTGGTTCTGCGCAGCGCTGGGGTGCGGGGTGGCTTTCCCCCTGCTCAAGATGTGCGAATACATCCCGGAGATCACCGCCGGGATGACGCCGGGCACCAACCTGTTCTTCATGTACTACTTCGTGATGACGGGAATGCACCTGTGCCATGTGCTGCTGGGATTGGTGATTCTCTGCTTCGTCATCCGCGCATTGCGCGGACCGGTGGCACCGCGGATCTCGTTCGTGGAGACCGGCGCCACCTACTGGCACATGGTCGACGTGCTGTGGCTGATCTTGTTCGCGTTGCTCTACTTGATGAGGTGATCGGCGATGACTGCGTATCGGCGTAACCAGCTGATCTTCGTGTGGGCGCTACTGACGGCAGTGACGATCGCGTCGTGGCTGACCGCTCGCGACGGCGGCGAGGCGCACCGGCTGAGTGTCACGGTCACCGTCGTCGTGCTGCTGATCGCCGCGATCAAGACGCAGCTGGTGATCTGGCACTTCATGGAGGTCGGGCAGGCGCCCAGGTGGCTCAAGCTGACGACGAACGGGTGGCTGCTGGCGCTGTTCGGGCTGCTGTTCGGCTTCTACTTCGCCGCTGCCTGATCCCCGCTGCGGCCAGCCCTGCGGCTCCCACCACCAGCATCGCCAGCCACCCCAGGTGGGCGGCCACGACGGCCCGGCGCGCGGCGGCGGAGCCCTTCGGAGCACGGCCGCCGACCCGGTACACGGTGAAGTCGGAATCGCGGTAGGCGACCGGCAACCGGGACAGTGTCTTTGCCGCAGCGCCCAGTTCGCCGTCAGTGCCGGATTCGACGACCACCCAGCCCACCCCGTACACGCCGAGCGTCACCGGCTCGGCGCCGGACAGCAGCGCCTGTTGAACCGCCCGGGCGTGGGCGCCCTCACCGGGCACGGTCTGCCCGCCGATGCTCAGATCGCCGGTGGTGAGCACCTCGGCGCGCACCCACCGGCCCAGCGGGTCGAGCACCGGCGCCGGCCCGGCCCAGGCGAAGTGCCGCATCGTGTCGGCCGGCAGCACGGCGACCGGGCGCGGATCGGCGTTGATCTTCGCCGCCACCGCCGCCCAACCGGGCGGGTAGTGCACCGGCGAGATCCGGCCGCCCACACCCCAGGCCAGGTCGGGCAGCACAACGATCAGCGCGACGCAGCACGCCAGGGCCGCTCGCGGCGGCGGGAATCGGTCGCGCAGACCGACCACCGCGCCGGCGGCGGCCAGCACGTAACCCGGCACCGCCAGCGCCACCCACTTCTGGCCGTCGCGCAGCAGTCCGGCACCTGGCGCGACGTCCACCGCCCAGCCCAGCACCGCCAACCCGGGGCCGGTTGCCAGCATCGCCAACACCAGTACCGCCGTGCCCGCCAGCACCAGCAGCGGCCGCGCGGCGGGGATCTGCCGCACCGTCGGCACCCCCAGTGCCACCATGCCCAGTAGTACCGCCGTCGCCACCAGCGCGAAAACCGTTGTCCGGGAGCCGGGTACCGCATCGGCATTCCAGATACCGGCCAGCCCGGCAAGGCTGCCCAGGGTACCCAGGCCCGGCTCGGCACGGGCCGCGAACGCCGCCGCCCCGGCCGGCTCGCCGCGAACGGATCCCGGGCCCACCACCAGGGCCATCAGCCACGGCAGTGCGGCGGTCGCGGTGATCGCCACCGTGCCGGTCGCACACCACCACCGCGGCGGACCGGAACCCGGTGCCGCGACGCACACCAGCGCCACGACGGCGGCCAGCAGCAGCCCGGTCGGGGTCAATCCGGCCAGTGCCAGAAAGAACACCAACCCGAGCAGACCGCCGCCGCCACCGGATCGCAGCCGCAGCATCGCCACGGCCACCCAGGGCAGGCACCCGTAGCCGACCAGCAGGCTCCAATGCCCCTGCAGCAGTCGTTCGGCGACATAGGGATTCCAGATCGCGACGGTGACGGCCACCAGTTGGCCGGGCCGTCCGGCCTCCGGCAGCACCGTCGCCACCAGCCGCGCCGCACCGCAGCCGGCCAGCCACAGCGCTGCGATCAGCAACGTCTTGACCACGGTGCCGCCGTCGAACAGCCGCGAAGCCAGCGCCACCGCGAAGTCCTGCGGTACCGCCCGCGGCGCCGTCTCGCCCAGTCCGAGCGCGCTGCCGGTCAGATACGACCGCGGCGTCGACACCGCATCGCGCAACAGCAGATAGCCCGGCCGCAGCAGCGGCGCCAGCACCAGCAGCGTCAGTCCCAGTGCATAGCACGGCGCCACCCAGCGCCCGGCTCGCACCACCGCGGGCTCAGGGCTGGTCGGGAGCGGGATCCGGTTGACCGCGAGTCGGCGGGTCGGCCTCCGGTGGCGTGGCAGGGTGGTCCAACTGGGGACGCTGCGTCGGCAGCTTCTCGGTCTCGGCCTCGGCACCGGTAGCGGGTCCGGGCGACGGCGACTTGGGAGCGAAGCCGCCGAAGAACCCGCCGTCGGAGCCATCGCGGCCCGGCCGGTCCAGTGCGGCCTCGGCGGGCAGGCTGAACCAGCCGACCAGCACACCGCCGATCAACGCGATCAGCCCGGCGGCGGTGAAGGTGATCGGCAGGACCCGCGACCACAGGGCGACCCGGTCCCGCTCATTGCGGGCGGCGTTGACCTGCGCCTCGATGGTCTCCTCGGAGCTGACGACGGTGTAGTCGGCCAGCGCCACCTCCGGCTTCATCGGGTCACGGGCGTAGTAGTGGTTGGCGTGCAGCTTCGACTTGACGATGGTGCCCGAGACCGGGTCCACCCAGAGGGTCTTCTGCGCGGCGTAATACCGCGTCATGGTGATGTCCTCGTCGGGGTCGACGCCCTCGATGTTCCACATCCGGGCAGGGGCGGTGATCTCGCCGTCCTCGTCGTGGCCGTACAGCGACGGGTAGCGCACCGGCTCGGACAGCGTGCCGTCCGGGTCGTAGCCGACGTTCTGGGTGAACCGGTAGACGGTCAGCCCGTTGACGTCGTCCTCGCCCTCGTAGTTGGCCTCGTAGGCCTGCTGCGCGATCGGATCGAAGTACTGGTAGGACTGCTTCTGGGTGTCGAAGGGGAACCGGTAGGACAGCCCCTCGTGCGGCAGCGCGATGTTGGTGGGCGGGCTGTCGTCGTCGAAGTTCCGCGGCCGCTGCACCGAGCCGCCCGGGTGGCTGTCATCCGAAATCGCCTCGGCGGTACGGCGATCCACCGTCACGGTGTCGACGATCGCCAGCAACAGGCCGGTGTCCTTCTGCCGGTCCGCGCGCCGCAGCGAGGAGCCGGCCTGCAGGGTCACGACGTCGGCGTTGGCGGGCGCCTCGACGCCGATCTGCTCCTGGGACACCAGCGGCACTTCCTGGTCGACGACCGCGTGTTCACTCCCGAGCGATTCCGGGTCCAACGCGGCGCCACTGCCGTTGCTGATCAGGGTGACGTCGACGTCCAGGGGGATCTTGGCGATCTTGCCCGCGGTGTAGGTGGATAGCAGCAGGGCAGCGATCAACAATGCGGCACCGAGGCCCATGATTGCGCATGCCGCGATACGCATCATGACTGCTCGGTTCACGTCGCCGCACCCTTCCTTTCCGACCCACATCTAAACCTGTCTGACCCTAACAGCAGAAGTTCAAACAGCTAGTGTGTGTCCATTGATGCTTTGGACCGCGATCGGCTGAACCAGCAGGTGGGCGGCGTACGCAGTTTCCTGCCCGCCGTCGAGGGGATGCGCGCCTGCGCCGCCATCGGCGTGGTCATCACCCACGTGGCCTTCCAGACCGGGCACTCGTCGGGGATCACCGGCCGGTTGTGGGGGCGTTTCGACATGGCCGTGGCGGTGTTCTTCGCGCTGAGCGGGTTCTTGTTGTGGCGCGGGCATGCTGCGGCGGCGCGCGGGCTGCGGCAGACGCCGCCCACCGGGCATTACCTGCGCTCGCGCATCGTGCGGATCATGCCGGCCTACCTGGTGTCGGTGGTGGTGATCCTGGCGCTGCTGCCCGACGCCGGCGGCGCCAGCCTGACCGTGTGGCTGGCGAACCTGACGATGACGCAGATCTACGTGCCGCTCACCCTGACGCCGGGGCTGACCCAGATGTGGAGTCTGGCGGTGGAGGTCAGCTTCTACATCGCCCTGCCCTTCCTGGCGCTGGCGGCGCGGCGATTGCCGGTGCCCGCCCGGGTGCCGGTGATCGCGGCGGTGTCGCTGCTCAGCCTCGGCTGGGGCTTTCTACCGATCCACACGCCGTACGGAGTGAACCCGCTGAACTGGGCGCCGGCCTACGGTTGCTGGTTCGGGGCGGGCATGCTGCTGGCCGAGTGGGCCCACAGCCCGGTCACCCGAGTGCACCGGCTGGCCCGCCGGCGACTGCCGATGGCGGCCTTGACCCTCGCGGCGTTCTTGGTGGCCGCCTCGCCGCTGGCCGGCCCCGAAGGGCTGACCTCGGCCACCGTCGGCCAGTTCATCGTGCGCACCGCGATGGGCGGTGTACTGGCCTGGGCGCTGCTGGCGCCGCTGGTGCTGGACCGTCCCGACACACCGCATCGCTTCCTGGCCAGCGCGCCGATGGTCACGCTGGGCCGCTGGTCCTACGGGATCTTCATCTGGCATCTGGCCGCCCTGGACATGGTGTTCCCGGTGATCGGCCGATTCGCGTTCACCGGGGACATGGCGGTGGTGCTGGCGCTGACGATGGTATTCACCGTCGCGATCGCCGCGGTCAGCTACGCCCTGGTGGAACAACCGTGCCGGGAGATGCTGCGCAGTTGGGAGATCCGCCGGGCTGCCCGCGGTGCAATGCCGGCAGCCGGTCCGGTGGCACCCGAAGAGCCCGAGCCCGTCGGAGTGCACTGAGGCCGTGACCGGCGCCCGGCGTCACTCAGGCGGCCGCGCCCGACGGCGTGTAGTCGGCGACGTCGCTGGTGAACTCCGGTGTGCCGTAGGCCCTCAGCCGCCGCTGGAGTAGCCGCAGCACGTAAGCGTTCGTGAGTCGGCGCAGGGCGGGGGTTCGGGCGGCGCGTTGCACCACCAGGGCGCGGCCGTAGACGAACGGAGCGGTCAGCGCGACGCGCGCGAAGTCGCCCACGCTGAGCGTGACACCCATCTTCGCGGCCACGTCACGCTTGCCGCCGCTGAACATCTTGACGAAGAAGAATTTGCTGTAGCTCTTCTCGACCGCGTCGGCGATGCGCTCGCGCAGCGTGTCATCCTGCCGCAGGTACGCGTCCATCGTCGAGCGGACCAATTCCCCGCAGGTGGCATCGTCGAAGTCGTCGCGCAGCAAGGCCGACCGCGCGCTGAACAGCCGCAGGATCTCGCCCGGTGTGGTCGGTAACAACTCCTCGGGCAGACCGAGCAGGACGCAGCGATAGCGGCTGAACTCGACGACCGCTCGCTCGCTCGGCGTGAACTCCGTGCGCTTCTGGCGGTGGGCATCCATCGCCAGCAGGTAGAGGTTGATCATCCCGGCGGGCATCTGATCGAGCTGCGGAATCGGCAGCCCGTAGATGCCGACGTCCCATTTGTCGGAGCGCTTGAGCGCGTTGAAGCGGACCATCGAGTGCATCAGCCGCACCATGGCCGCCGCCTCGAATCCCGGCCCATACCGGTCCAGGGCGCCGGGCAGGGTGGTGACGGCGAAGAAGCTGGTCGTCTCGTTGACCCGCCGCGCGGCACGGTTGCCGGACAGGGCACCGGTCAGGGCCATCGGCAACGCTGCATAGGTATTGAGGAAGGTCGCGATGAACGCACCGCGCACGACGAACGGCGCCAGCAGCGCCATCGGGATTCGGGAGTCCTCGGCGCCCTTGCGGACCAGGTCCATGTCCAGCCAGTCCGGCGTGGCTTCCATGTCGGCGATGAACGCGGCCAACTCCGGCGGTGCGTCGGGCACCGCATCGATGCCCTTCCGGCAGGCCAGCTTGAGCATGCTGATCAAGGTGCTGACGCTGTACTGCCCCATCAGTGCGGCGTAGGAGTCGGCCACCACGTCGCCCAGCCAGGTCGCCGTGCAGACCAATTCGACTGCGGCTTCGTCGGCCAGCAGCTTGGCGCGGGTGGCGGGGCGGCCGCGCAGTGACGACACCTCGTCGGGATCGGTCGTGGTGCGGAAGGGCTGGGAGTCGAAGTCCAGCTCGCCGTAGAGCTCGGGCAGCAGCTCGGCTTGACGGCGGACCCGCTCGTGCAACTCGGGGTAGTGCGTGGGCATCCAAGACCTCCGGTAAACGACAGTACTGCTGCACGATGGCACAAATCCATGTAACTGTGTCACGATAACAGGTGGGAAGCCCCGCCGACAGACCCGTCGGCCCACCTCTCCTCGGCAGCCCAGCTCGCCGCGCAGCATGACAGGATGAACGCCATGGCCAGTCCGGCATCAGTCAAGGTCGGCGATCCCATGACCGGTACCGCGGGCGCCATCCTTGCGGCCGCTCGCGTGGAGTTCACCCGGCACGCGTTTCGCCGGGCCAACATCGATGCCGTTGCCCAGCGCGCCGGAGTGAGCCGGCGCACGCTTTACCGGCACTTCCCCACCAAAGAAGCACTCTTCGAGCACCTCGTGGAGGCCGACACCCAGGCCCTCTTCGCCGAGCTCGGCCAGGCTGCTCGGCGGCAGGATGCCGCCGGCGCGATCGTCGAATGCTTCACACTCGCCATGCGCCGCATCACCGAGAACCCCCTCGTTACCGCGGTTATCGAGAGCGAGCCGGAACTCGTCATCGGACTCAACACCCCCAACGGTGAACGGGCTTTCGTACGCGTCAGCAACCTGGTCGCCTCGACGCTGCGCCTCTGCGGAGTCACCATGCCCGACGAATCCGTGCTGGCCACCGCGGAGATCCTGGTGCGTCTGGTCGGATCCCTGCTCACCAACCGGGCGGGGGTCCTCGATATCACCGACACCGTCGCTGTTCGCAAATACGCCGAGACTTACCTCGCCCGGCTGGTTTGGTAGCCGGCGATAGTCAGCTCATGCCGCCCCGGCGAGCACAGCCACATCATTACGCCAGCTGCCCTGCGGGCGTGTAGTCGCGCGCGTCGCTGGTGAATTCGGGCTTGCCGTAGGTCTTCAGTCGGCGTTTCACAAGCCGTACGACGTAATCATCGGTGATCCGGCGCAGTGCCGGAATCCGGCTGGCGCGCCGTACCGCCAGCAGGCGCCCGAGAATGAACGGTGCCGTCACCCCGATCCGCAGATAGTCGGCCGGCCCGACCGATACACCCTTGGCTTCGGCGACGGAACGGTCGCCGTTGCAGAAGGCCTTCAGGAAGGCCACCTTGCTGTAGCTCTTCTCCACGGCTTCGGCCATGCGTTCCCAACGGGTGTCAACAGGCCGCAGGTAGGCGGCCATGGTCGAGCGCACCATCTCCCCGCAGGTGGCGTCGTCGAAGTCCTCACGAAGCAGCGCCCCGCGGGTGTGGATGAGGTGGATGACCCCGGTGGGTGTGGTCGGCAGCAGTTCCTCGGGCAGACCGAGCAGAAACGCCCGGTAGCGGGTGAACTCGACGATCGCACGCTCGCTGGCGGTGAATTCGGCGCGGCCTCTCCGGCGGGCGGCAAGGGCCAGCCGGTAGAGGTTGATCATCCCGGCCGGCATCTGGTCGACCTGGGGGATCGGGATCCCGTAGACGCCGACGTCCCACTTCTCGGAGCGCTTGAGTGCGTTGTAGCGGACCATCGAGTGCATCAGCCGCACCATCGCTGCGGCTTCGAAGCCGGGGCCGTGACGCTCCAGCGCCCCGGGCAGCGTGGTGACCGCGAAGAAGCTGGTCGTCTCGTTGACCCGACGTGCGGCGCGCTTGCCCGACAGCGCACCGGTCAGTGCCATGGGCAGTGCAGCGTAGGTGTTGACGAAGGTCGCGATGAACGCACCCCGGGTGACGAACGGCGCCACCAGCGCCGCCGGGATGCGGGAATACCGAGCGCCCTCACGCACCAGGTCCATGTCCAGCCACGGCGGGGTGGCTTCCATATCGGCGATGAACGCGACCAGCTCGGGCGGGGCATCCGGCACGGCGTCGATGCCTTCGCGGCAGGCCAGTCGGAGCATGTCGATCAGCGCTGTGACGCTGTATTCGCTCATCAGCGCCGCGTAGGGGTCCGCCACCACATCGCCCAACAGCGTTGCCGTGCAGATCAACTCGACGGCCCGTGCATCGGCAAGGTATGGAGCACGGTCGGCGACCCACTCCGGCAGCGCGGTGCGGTCCGCCGGATCGGTCGTGGTGCGGTAGGGCTGTGCGTCGAAGTCGATGGCGCCGTAGAGGCCGGGCTGCAGCTCGCGTTGACTGCGAACACGTTGCGCAAGCTCGGGATAAAAGGCGGGCATCGCGGACCTCCGGATAACTAACAAGTTGTGAGTACACTAGTAACAGGTTGTTAGTTATGCTGTCAACCATGACTTCGGGACAACTCCGACGGCGCATGACAGCCGAGGCCCGACGCGGCCAGATTCTGGATGTGACCCACGCGATCGTGGACGCGGAGGGGTTTCACGCCGCCACCCCGAACCGGATAGCCGGCGAGGCCGGGATCAACCGATCGCTGATTTACCAGCAATTCGGTGACCCCGCTGGTTTGTTCGTCGCGCTGATCGATCGCGAGGCAGCGCGGGCGGGTGCCCAGTTCGCCGAGGTGATCTCTGAAACGACGGACTCCGGTGGGGGCGGCGGCCTGGTGAGCAGCTTCGACAGCGTGCTCAGAGCTGTCGACGCCCATCCCGCTACCTGGCGGCTGTTTCTGTTCCCCCCGCAGGGGGCGCCGCCGGAACTTCACGAGCGTCTCGCCCGAGCGCAAGCGGTGGTTCGCGGTTATCTGGTCGGCGAGCTACTGCGCGTCTACCCGGACCTGCCGGACCCCGAATACACCGCGCGCATGGTGCAAGCCGCCGCCCGCGAGCTTCTGCAGTTGCGTCTCAGCGATCCGGACGCCGCCACCCACGAACGGCTGCACGCCCTGGTCCGGTCGTTTGCCGTACGTGCCGATTCGCCGTCGCGGTGAGACTACGGACGGCGTCAGTAGCCGCCGGAGTGCTCGAAGATCTTGCGCGGGTTATCCACCAGCATGGTGCGCAGCTGCTCGTCGGTGACGCCGCGTTGCCGCAGCGCCGGGATCACATCGTTGTGGATGTGCAGGTAGTGCCAGTTGGGGGCGGCCACCGAACTCAGTTCGTTGGGCAGCGCATCGAAATAGCAGTTGGCGTCATGCGAGAGCACCATCTTGTCGGCATGGCCCCGTTCGCACAGCGCTGCCACGGTGTTGACCCGGTCCTCGAACGGCAGGATCAGGTCGATGCCGAACCGGTCCATGCCCAGATACGAACCGGCTGCGATCAGTTCTTCCAGGTAGCCCAGATCGGTTGAGTCCCCGGAGTGACCTATCACCACCCGGGACAGGTCGACACCCTCGTCCTCAAAGATGCGCTGCTGCTCGAGGCCGCGTCGCAGGCCGGCGTGGGTGTGGGTCGAGATCGGCGCCCCGGTACGGCGGTGGGCCTGGGCGACCGCGCGCAGCACTCGCTCGACTCCGGGGGTGACGCCGGGTTCATCGGTGGCGCACTTGAGGATTGCGGCCTTGACCCCGGTGTCGGCGATGCCCGACTCGATGTCGCGGACGAACATGTCGGCCATGATCTCCGGGCCGTCGAGCATGGTGCCGGGCCCCCGGTAGTGGAAGAAGAACGGTACGTCGTTGTAGGTGTAGACGCCGGTGGCCACCACGATGTTCAAGTCAGTGCCGGCGGCGACCCGCGCGATGCGGGGGATGTAGCGACCCAGGCCGATCACGGTCAGGTCGACGATGGTGTCGACTCCGGCGGCCTTCAACGCGCCCAGCCGGGTGATCGCGTCGGTGACCCGGACGTCCTCGTCGCCCCAGGCGTCCGGGTAGTTCTGGGCGATCTCGGTGGTCATGATGAACACGTGCTCGTGCATCAGGGTGACGCCGAGATCGGCGGTGTCGATCGGTCCGCGCGCGGTGTGGCATTGCGACATGGGTCGATCGTATGGAGCCCGCGGCGGCCGTCGGTGGTCTTCGCCGAGAATGCCTTACGGGTCCGCCAGTAAGTTGTCGCGGATCTGCGCATACGAGTGGGCGAACAGCTCTACCTGGCGTGGGCTGAGCAGATCGAACAGGTTGGTGCGCACCGCGTTCACATGACCGGGCGCCGCCTGCCTCAGCTTGTCGTGCCCCGACTCGGTCAGCTCGGCGTACAGACCCCGCTTGTCCTCGTCGCATTTGACCTGTCGCACCCAACCGGCCTCGGTCAGCCGCTTGACCGCGCGGGTGACCCCGCTACGGGTCGTCACGGTTATGTCGGCCAACTCGTTCATCCGCATGCGGTGCTCCGGGGCCTCCGAGAGCAGCGCGAGGGCCTCGAAGTCGGACAGCGTGATGCCGGAGTCGGTGGCCAGTTGCCGGTCCAGTGCCCGTAGCAGCAATCGGGTGCTGTCGAGGTAGGCGCGCCACATCCGGTGCTCTTCCACGCTCAGCCACTCGGTACCCATGCCTCACAATATAGTTTCGATCGATATAACTGTCCACGCCGGACTCCTCACTTTAACTGGTATCAAGGCCGGGAATGGCCCAATAGATAGTTGCGTTGTCAACGATCATGTACAGTAACCAACAACGAGGGAGGAGGGCCGCAGTGTCCGGCATGCAATTCGGCATCTTCACCGTCGGCGACGTCACCACCGACCCGACCACGGGCCGCACGCCGACCGAGGCGGAGCGCATCAAGGCGACGGTGACGATCGCCAAGAAGGCCGAGGAAGTAGGCCTGGATGTCTTCGCCACCGGCGAGCACCACAACCCGCCGTTCGTGCCGTCGTCGCCGACGACCCTGCTGGGTTACATCGCGGCGCAGACCGAACGGATCCAGCTGACCACCGCGACCACCTTGATCACCACCAACGACCCGGTGAAGATCGCCGAGGACTACAGCGTGTTGCAGCACCTGGCCGACGGCCGGGTGGACCTGATGCTGGGCCGCGGCAATACCGGCCCGGTCTACCCGTGGTTCGGCAAGGACATCCGGGCCGCCCTGCCGCTCACCGTGGAGAACTACCGGCTGCTGCGCCGGCTGTGGCGCGAAAAGGTCGTCGATTTCAGCGGGGAGTACCGCGCCCCGTTGCACGGGTTCAGCCTGGCGCCGCGACCGCTCGACGGGGTACCCCCGTTCGTCTGGCACGGCTCGATCCGCACCCCCGAGATCGCCGAACTGGCCGCGTATTACGGCGACGGGTTCTTCGCCAATCACATCTTCTGGCCGCCGTCGCACACCAAGGCGATGGTGCAGTTGTACCGGCAGCGGTTCGAGCATTACGGCCACGGCAGTGCCGATCAGGCGATCGTCGGTCTGGGCGGCCAAGTGTTCATGCGACCGAACAGTCAGGACGCGGTCGAGGAGTTCCGGCCCTACTTCGACAATGCGCCGGTCTACGGCCACGGCCCCAGTCTGGAGGAGTTCAGCGCCCAGACCCCGCTGACGGTCGGCTCACCGCAACAGGTGATCGACAAGACGCTCGGTTTCCGGGACTACGTCGGCGACTATCAACGCCAACTGTTCCTGATTGACCACGCGGGCCTGCCGCTCAAGACGGTGCTGCAGCAGCTCGATCTGCTCGGTGAGCACGTTGTCCCGGTGCTGCGCAAGGAGTTCGCGATCGGCCGGCCCACCCATGTTCCCGGCGCTCCGACGCACCAGTCGCTGGTCGAGGCCGCGGCCGCGCCCGAGATCGGCAGGGCGTCATGAAGCTGGCGGTGATCAGCGGGGAACTGCGCGCGCCGTCGTCGACCCGGCTGTTGGTCGACCGGCTCGCCGAGGCGGTGCGCGCGGACTGTCCGAACGGATCTCCAAGGCGGCCAAGGACTTCACCCGGCTGCTGGGACTGCGCGCTCCCGGCGAACCGGTCAGCGCAGACCTCGATGAGATGACACGCTTGCTTGCAGGCGCCGAATGAAAAGGAGAGAACGAGAATGACGAAGTTGGCGGTTATCTACTACTCGGCTACCGGTCACGGCACCGCGATGGCCCAGCGGGTGGCCCGGGCCGGGGAGGCCGCCGGCGCGGAGGTGCGGCTGCGGCACGTCGAGGAGACACGCGATCCGGCCACCTTCGCGCAGAACCCGGCCTGGAGCGCCAACTACGAGGCGACCAAGGACCTGCCGGCCGCGACCGGCGACGACATCGTCTGGGCGGACGCCGTCATCTTCGGCTCGCCCACCCGATTCGGATCCCCCGCAGCGCAATTCCGCACCTTCATCGACGGCCTGGGCGGGCTGTGGGCCAAGGGGGAGCTGGCCGACAAGGTCTACGCCGGCTTCACCTCGAGCCAGACCACGCACGGTGGGCAGGAGTCCACACTGCTGAACCTGTACGTCACGCTGATGCATTTCGGCGGCATCCTGGTGCCGCCGGGCTACACCGACCCGGTCAAGTTCGCCGACGGCAACCCCTACGGGGTCGGCCACATCACCGGCCCGGAGAACAAGAATGAGCTGAACGAGGCGACCCTGGCCGCGCTCGATCACCTGGCCACCCGGGTGGTCGGCGTCGCCGCGAAGATCTCCGGGGCATGACCTCGGCGCCAGGCCGGCGCACAACTGACCCTTGAAGAGTGACGCACCTCACATTACGATGACCAGTGGTCATTCCAGTGAGGTGGTCCGATGCCGACGGTGACGTGGGGACGGGTCGACCCGGCGCGCCGGGCCGCCGTGCTGGAGGCCGCTGAGGCGGAGTTCAGCGCGCGCGGCTTCTCACACGGCAGTCTCAACGTGATCGCTCGGCGCGCCGAGGTCGCCAAGGGCAGCTTGTTCCAGTACTTCGCCGACAAGGCCGACCTGTACGCGTTCGTCGCCGACACCGCCGGCCAGCGAGTGCGCTCCTACATGGAGCGACGGATCGTCGACCTCGACCCCAGCCGGCCGTTCTTCGAATTCCTCACCGACATGCTCGACGTCTGGGTCGCCTACTTCGCCGACCACCCGCGGGAGCGGGCGCTGCACGCCGCGGCCAGCATGGAGATCGACACCGACGCCCGGATCAGCGTGCGGACCGTCGTCCACCGTCACTATCTGGAGGTGCTGCGCCCGCTGGTCGACGACGCGCAGGCTCGCGGGGACCTGCGTGCCGACGCCGACACCGGTGCGCTGCTGTCGCTGCTGCTGCTGATCGTCCCGCACCTGGCGCTGGCCCCTTACCTCCGCGGCATCGACCCGGTCCTCGGACTCGACGAGCACACTCCGGAACAACCGGCCCTGGCGATCCGCCGGCTGGTCGCCGTGCTGGCCGCGGCATTCGGCGGCGAGAGAACTCGCCATCGCCACCAATCCGAGGAGGCAGTTCCATGACGCGCACCCACTACGACTCATTGGCCGCCGGCGGGCTGAACTGGGACAGCCTGCCGCTCAAGCTGTTCGCCGGCGGGAACGCGAAATTCTGGAATCCCGCCGACATCGACTTCTCCCGCGACCGGGACGACTGGGAATCGCTCACCGACCGGGAACGCGATTACGCCGTCCGGCTGTGTGCGCAGTTCATCGCCGGCGAGGAGTCGGTCACCCAGGACATCCAGCCGTTCATGGCGGCGATGCGCGCCGAAGGCCGACTCGGCGACGAGATGTACCTGACCCAGTTCGCGTACGAGGAGGCCAAGCACACCCAGGTGTTCCGAATGTGGCTGGACGCGGTGGGGATAACCGACGATTTGCACGGCTACCTCGACGCGCTCCCGTCCTACCGGCGGATATTCAACGAGGAGTTGCCGGAATCGTTGGCCGGCCTGTCGGTCGATCCGTCTCCGGCGAGCCAGGTACGTGCGGCGGTGACCTACAACCACTTCGTCGAGGGCACGCTGGCGCTGACCGGTTACTACGCCTGGCACAAGATCTGCGTGCAGCGCGGCGTACTTCCGGGCATGCAGGCCCTCATCGGGCACATCGCCGACGACGAGCGGCGCCACATGGCGTGGGGCACCTTCACGTGCCGGCGCCACGTCGCCGCCGACGACGCCAACTGGGAGGTGTTCGAAACACGGATGAACGAACTCCTGCCGCTGTTGGTGAGCTACAACGCGGAGGGCAGTGAGATCTACGGTGAGGACGTCCCGTTCGGACTGTCCTCCGACGAACTACTGCAGTACTCGATGGACAAGGGGATGCGCCGATTCGGCACCATCAGCAGCGCCCGCGGCCGCCCGGTCGGCGAGATCGACCTGGACTATTCGCCGGTACAGCTGGAGGACACCTTCGCCGACGAAGACCGCAAGATGCTGGCGGTCTCCGCCTGAAACGGCCCGGGGTCAGGCCACCCACACCGTTTTGAGGTTGCAGAACTCCCGAATGCCGTGGCCGGACAGTTCCCGGCCGTACCCCGACCGCTTGATGCCGCCGAACGGCAACTCCGGGTAGGACACTGTCATGCCGTTGATGAAGACCTGGCCGGCCTCGATCTCGTCGGCGAAGCGGCTGATCTCGGCGTCATCTCGGGTCCAGGCGTTCGATCCCAGCCCGAAGGTGGTGGCATTGGCGATCTCGATCGCCTCGTCGATGTCGGCGACGCGGTACACCGAGGCCACCGGGCCGAACACCTCCTCGGTGAACAGGGCCATGTCACGGGTGATGTCGGTGATCACGGTCGGCGGGTAGAACCAGCCCGGGCGGTCGAGCCGCTTCCCGCCGCACTGGATCACCGCGCCGGCCGCCGCCGCGGTGTCCACCTGCTGTTCCACCTCGTCGCGGCCCTGTTCGGTGGCCAGCGGTCCGACGTCAGTGTCCGGGTCGGTCGGATCGCCGACCCGCAGCGCCGACATCTGGGCGGTGAACTCGGTGACGAAGTCGTCGTAGACGTCGGTGTGGACGATGAATCGCTTTGCCGCGATACAGGATTGGCCGTTGTTCTGTACCCGGGCCTTGACCGCGGTCGTCACCGCGGCGTCCACGTCGGCAGACGGCATCACGATGAACGGGTCGCTGCCGCCCAGCTCCAGCACCGTGTGTTTCACCTCGTCGCCGGCGATGGCCGCAACCGACCGTCCGGCCGGTTCACTGCCGGTCAGCGTCGCCGCCGCCACCCGCGGGTCGCGCAGCACCCGCTCCACGGCGCCCGATCCGATCAGCAGGGTCTGGAAACAGCCGTCGGGAAAACCGGCGCGCGACAACAGGTCTTCCAGGTACAGCGCGGTCTGCGGCACATTGGAGGCGTGCTTGAGCAGACCGACGTTGCCGGCCATCAGGGCCGGCGCGGCGAACCGCACCGCTTGCCAGAGCGGGAAGTTCCACGGCATCACGGCCAGCACCACCCCGAGCGGCTGGTAGCGCGCGAACGCCTTGGACGCGTTGACCGCCGAGGCGTCAGGGGCGGGCTCATCGGCCAGCAGGGCTTCGCTATGGTCGGCGTAGAACCGGAAGCCTTTGACGCATTTGAGTGCTTCGGCCTTGGCCGAGGTCAACGTCTTGCCCATCTCCAGCGTCATCATCGCGGCGACGTCGTCGGCTTCAGCCTCCAGCAGGTCGGCGGCCGCATGCGTCCAGCGGGCGCGCTGGGCGAAATCGGTGCGACGGTAGTCGGCGAAGCGGGCCGCCGCGCGGGCGATCGCGGCTTCGATCTGCGTTTCAGTGGCCGCGGTGAACGTCTTGACCGTCTCGCCGGTTGCCGGGTTGGTGGTGGCAATTGCGGGCACGCGAGTCTCCTTCGGGGCGCTGCGTCGTGGGGTGTGTAGGTCCAGCCTGCCACCATCGAACCGCGTAGGCTCGCGACGAGCCAGCGTCAGTACATCGATACGGGAGTCCTGGATGCGTTTCAACCCTCCGCCCAACTGGCCGCCTGCGCCGCCCGGCTGGGCGCCGGACGCGAACTGGGCGCCGGATCCGTCGTGGCCGCCTCCGCCGCCCGGCTGGCCGTTGTGGGTGGACGACTTCGGTCAGGGCGCAGCTCCGGGTGGCGCCCCGCTGCCGTATCCGCCCTACGGTGCGCCGTGGCCGATGCCGGCGCCCGAGCAGGGCTCGCGCAAGCGGCTGTGGCTCTCGCTGGCCGCGGCCGCGACGGCGGTCGTGGTCGGCCTAGGGCTGATGGTGGGCTTGGGTGGGCGCTTCACCGCGGCGGAGAAACCGTCCCGGAAGCCGGACATCACCGAGCTGACCTCGGACATGCTCGTCGAGCGCGCATCCTTCCCGGACCCCTCCGGCGGCAAGTGGATCAGCGGCGTCAACAGCGCCGGCGACAGCCCCTCGGAGATGCCGAATCTGACCGTTGACCCCCCGGAATGCGCTGACCTCTACTCGAGTCCCAGTTCCGCCACCCAGACGGCGACGGCCACGTTGGCCAAGCTGCAACCCGGTGGCCTGCACTCGATGAGGGTTCGGCTGGCCCTGACGCCGGACCGCCCGGACCTCAAGGCGTTCGTGGACAAATGCCAGTCGTTCAAGCAGACCTTCGAGTCCGGTGGGCGCAGCGTCACCACTGATATCCAGCTCAGCCCGTTGGAGGCCGAGGGGGTGCCGTCGTGGGCGGTCGCGACGGTGATCACCAGTTCCAGCAAGGCGGCCATCCGGCTGCCGATCGCGATCACCGCCTCCACGATCTCCGGCTACTACCGCGGCGTGCTCGTCGTTGCCAGCAGCAATGACATCGGGCTCCGAACCGGCGATGACGAGTCGGCGGATGCCACCCACGCCGATGAGCTGGTGCAACTTTTCAACACCCAGATCGAGAAGCTCGAGGCTGCGCAGTAGCCGGCCCGGCGACCGTCGGCGCTTCCCGCGAGTGGGAATCCGGCGACAGGTTTGTCGGCGGGTCGGTCGTCACATTCCCGCACGGCGCGGGGGCTCGCCGGGATCACGACCACCGCTGCTGACCACCGCGGCGGTCGCAGCCAGCACGGCGACCGAGACCAGGGCAGCCAGCTGCACGCCCGCGGAATGTCCGGCGTAGCCGTCCACCGATCGCCACGGGTGCCGGCACAACACCGCACCGGCCAGGATCAGCCCGCCGGAGCTCAAACCGAGCCGGGTCGCGTCGAACGCGCGCTGCCGATGGCGCAGCGCGAACATCGCGATCAGCGCCGCCCCGAACACGACGGCGCCGGCGGCACCGGCGATCAGGGTGCCGACCGTGAGCACGGCGATCCCCAGCTGTCCGCGGCTGGGCTGCCAGGGCCGCGCCGGCGGGCCGGGGCTGCGGATCCGCCGTGCCGGCCAACAGGCCAGCAGGGCCAGCATTGGCAGTAGGGCCAGCCCGCCGGCCATTCCCAGGCGGTACATCCGGTTGGGGCCGAACCTCAACGTGATCGTGCCGTCCGTACCGGCGGGCACCACCCAGCCCTGCTGCCAACCGTTGACCGCGACCGGGACCAGTCGGCTGCCGTCGGGTGTGCGTGCCACCCAGCCGCGGTTGATGCTCTCCGGAACGACCAACACCCGGGTCGCCGACGCGTCGGAGACCGTCACCTCGCGCCGGGCGGGGCTCCAGGTGCCGACGACGGCGGGTGTCGTCGCGGTTCCGACCCCATCGCGGGTTGCCAGCGGCCCGGACAGCGTGGCGCTGTCGACGACGAACGCCGAACCCGGGCTGATCAGCAGTTCCTGTGCCCCGGGGGGCAGCGCGATCGGTCGCTGATCGCAGGGCTGGGCGCGTACCGGCTCGTCATCGAGCAAGGCGCCCACGGTGGTGGTGATCGAGGTGTGCACGAACCGGCCGGCGATCGCGACGATCGGGCCGTGGCCGCAGTCGACGGTGACCCGGCGCGCCCGGTTGCGGGCGGGGTCTGCGGGGGCGATCGGGCGGCCGTCGGCGCCGAGCACGCTGACCTCGGCCAGCCCGGGTGGTTTGAGCTGGTCGAAGCCGATCGCGGTGCGGTCGATCACGTCCTGCCACTCCAGCAGACTGATCGAGACGGTGTCGGTCACCCGCGGCTGCAGCCCTACCCGCTGTTCGTCGGAGTCCGCCAGTTCCCGGACCTGCGGGCCCGAGCCGAGGTCGATGGCCACCAGCGTGGGCCGCGCCGGCAACGGGGACCTACTGGCGGCGAACCGCAATCCGGCCACCTCGACCGGGCGCGGCAACGTGATGGTCAGGGTCGGCGGGGAGCGGTGGGCGACCACTCGCTGCGACGCGGTCCAGGCGGTGCCCGGATCACCGTCCGCGGCGGCGTATGCCGACCCGAGCACGTCGAGCACGTCGGCGTCACCGCGGGCCCTTGCCGCGCCCGGCTCGGCGATCAGGTCGACCAGGTGGGGGCCCTGACGTGGCCGCACCCATACCGTCGGGGTCACCGAGATGGGCTGCGGCACGTTCAGGGTTCGGCTGAAGGTGGCGGGTTCCTCGGGCTCCAGCATCATCGATGCCGCGCAGCGGACGGCGCCCGACGCCGCGGCACAGCCGGCCCGGCCGGGCAGGCCCGCCCCGAGATCCCATTGCGACACTCGCGCACCCGCCGGTGGGGCCGGCACGAGCGCGGTGTGGCGCAGGTCGACGGGATGCGCGTAACCCGAGGCGTCGTACTGGGTGACCGACAGGTCGGTGATACCGAACTGCACGCCGGGGGAACCGTCTTCGGTTCCCGACGCGGTGATCCGCACCCACGGCGTCTCGCCGTAGGGCAGTGCGGCGGTCAGCGGCTCGCCGGCGTGGTCGAACCGCAGTGTGGTGGTGCCGTTGACGGTGGAGATCTGGATCCGCCGTACCTGCGCGCCGACGGCCGTCGCGCTGGGTGTCACGGTGATGGTGCCGTTGGTCAACGGGTGGTCGAAGTCGATCTGCAGCCATTGGCCGACCGCCGACTGCAGCGCGTTGGAAACCCAGGCGGTGCCCGAGTCGCCGTCGATGGCGGCGGCCGGGGACGTCGACGGCGCCACGTCGGGCAGCGCGGTGGCGTCCGAGGACGAGCTGGACGCGGTGATCCGGCCGCCGATCCAGCCGCCGAACACCGTGGCGGCGCCGGGCGTCGGATAGTCCGGCACCCGGCTGTGGGTGTGGCGGGCGTCGCCGGCGGCCCGCAGCGTCGATGAGTGGTCGTCGACGCGGCCGTAGTCGGTCTCGCGGGCCAGCGGCGTGTCGGTGACGGTGATCCCACCGTTTCGCGGGGCACCGAGCCCGGCGCGGCGCGCGTCGGCCGTCATCAGTACCGGACCCAGCACCGGCTCGCCGCGCATCCGGCGATGCTCGTCGAGCCGCAGCAGCACCTCCGGGCCGCCCGCGACGCGCCGCATCGCATCGAGGTCGGCCAGATACGGTGCGCCCGGGTTCGCTCCGGCTGCCGGGTCGCCGACCCGGTAGATCTCGATCGCCGGATAGGCGGGGCGCAATCCGCTGTCGGAGACGAATCCGGGCACCGTGCCCGACCCGACCGGGTTGCCGAACTGGGCCACCCGGTGCAGCCCCGGCGAGCCGTCGACGGCGCGGTGAACCAGCAGCGGCCGGGCCGACCGCGAGGTGTCGGGGTCGAGGTCGTTGCGCAGTACTAGATAGGAAATGCCTTGGCGGGCAAGGGTGTCGGCCAGCCCGGCCGAGGGGCGGCCGGCGGCGAAGAGCCGCTGCACCGAGTCCAGCGCCCGGATGGTCTGCGGCGGGGTCAGCGGAATGGAGTCGCGCACTCCCCAGGGACCCCCCGCTGTCTCACTGAGCACCTGCAGCGGCTCGTCGTGACTGGTGCCCCAGGTCTGGGTGGCGAACGGAGCCCCCGGTACCACCAACACCCGGCCCGGCGTCGGGCCGCCGGTGTTGTGTTCGCCGAGCCAGGCGGCGGCGTCGCGCCAGTACTGCGGCAGATCCTGAAATGTCCCCGGTGGAGTGAGCCGGCCGGTCCAGGCCAGCGACGTGCTGACCATCAGCGCGGTCAGCACCACCAGGCCGACCGCCGCCGCCTTGTGGTGTTCGGGGTGAACGTAGGCACGCCGCCACACCGCTGCCGGTGCGCTGCCCGGCAGCGGTATACGGCCCAGCAGATAGGTGACTCCGAGCACCAGCGGGAGCCGGATCACCGACTCGAGTTTGTGCACGTTGCGCAGCGGGGCGCCGTCGGCGTCGAGGAAGGTCTGCACGGCGTGTGCCAGCGGCGAACCCAGCCCGCCCGCGTAGCCCACCGCCAGCAGCGTCACCCCGATCAGCAGCATGGTGATCAGCCGCCCGGCGCCGGGTAGTCGCCGGCGCAGCATGCCGGTCAGCCCGGCCAGCCCAGCGGCAGCGACTAGGCAGGTGCCCAGGATCAGCACCGGGCGGGTGACCAGCGGTGCGCCGGCCGTCGCGTTCGGCGCGACGAAGGGCGTCCAGCTGTGGGTGCCGCGCAGTATCTCGGTCAGCGACGTCCACCGGGTGGTCACCCCGGCAGATTCGATGAAGTCCAGGAACGGCGGACTGACCCGGCCCAGCAACAGCAGGGCGACCAGCCACCAGGTCACCGCCAGCGCCAGCGCCAGCAGCCACCAGCCGGTGAAGGACCACCAGCGTCGGTTCGGGCGGTGACACAGCCACCAGATGATCGCCGGCAGGCAACCGGCCAGTGTCGCGACGGCGTTGACCGCGCCCATCAGTGCCACCGCCACGCCGGCTTGGCCGGCCAGCGCTCGCACCGGGCGTCCCGGCGTCTCGCTACCCGGCGCGCCCAACGCGCGTATCACCGGCAGCAGTACCCACGGGGCCAGCATCATCGGCAGCGTTTCCGATGAGATCGAGCCCATGGTGGTCAACACCCGCGGCGACAGCGCGAATGCGGCTGCGCCGATCAGCCGTGCCGTGGGGGTGCCGAGCCGCAACGTCTCGGCCACCCGCAGCAGACCCCAGAAACCCACCGTGAGCAGCAGCGCCCACCAGAGTCGCTGAATGATCCAGCCGGGCAGCCCCACGAAGTCACCGAGCAGGAAGAAGGCGCCGTGCGGGAAGAGGTAGCCGTAGGCCTGGTTCTGCACCTGACCGAACGGCAGTTCGCTGCTCCACAGGTTGACCGCGCGGGTCAGGAACCGCAGCGGATCGGCGGTCAGGTCCAGTTTGGTGTCCGGGGAGATTCGGCCGGGAGCCTGGATGAAACTGCAGGCCAACGCGACTGCGCCGACCAGCCACAGCCAGCGCCGCGACAACATTGTCACACCCTGCAACTCCGTCTGCGGACGGCCGGAAGTCGACGGCGTCCGCAGGTCAGCCGCGGTTGCCGTATTCCACCCTGTTCAGCACCGAGGACTGTGGGTCGCCCCCGGCGATCTGCGGCTTGGTGTCCTGTTGCACCATCAAGGTCACGCCGAAGACGGCCGCCGCGCCGAGCAGCACCCCGACGACAATGCTGATGGCCGCCGGTACCACGAACCGAGGCATGGTCTGGCTCCTTCCGCAGTCCCGCGACGTGATCTCGGGGCACCAACAACACCGCCCCCGGTGACCCCCGCCCGCCAACGTAGCACGCGCCGCATAAACACATGCGGTTCAGCGATCCTCGGCGAAGAAGAGGTGACGCTGGGGCCGCCGCATCAGCCCCGATGTTCCGGCCGTGACAGCATGGTGCGATGCCTGCATCGCTGACTCGACACCTGCCCGGTCTGCTGTTGGCGGCCGCGTTGCTGCCGGCGCTGACGACCGCCTGCTCCCACCGCACCGAGACACCCGCGCCGTCGACACCGGCGGAGTCGACGGACACCTCGACGGCCGCCGCGCCGGTTGACCCGGCCTGCAAGCAGTTGGCGGCTCTGCCGATCCGCGACAAGCTCGCGCAGCTGGTGATGGTCGGCGTCCGTGACGCGGCCGACGCGCGCGCGGTGGTCACCGACCATCATGTCGGCGGCATCTTCATCGGCAGCTGGACCGAGCTGTCGATGCTGACCGACGGTTCGCTGACCGAGATCAAGGAAGACCAGGCCGCCGCCGGTCCGCTGCCGCTGGCGGTCAGTGTCGACGAAGAGGGCGGCCGGGTGGCGCGGCTGTCCTCGCTGATCGGGTCCTCGCCGTCGGCCAAGGAGCTGGCGGCTACCCACAGCGCCGCGCAGGTGCGCGAGCTGGCGGCCGAGCGCGGCCGCAAGATGGCCGACCTGGGCATCACCATCGACTTCGCGCCCGTGGTCGACGTGGTCGCCGCCGGCACCGACGACGACACCGTGATCGGCGACCGCTCGTTCGGCTCGGACCCGGCCAAGGTGACCGAGTACGCCGGGGCGTACGCGCAGGGACTGCGTGACGCCGGGCTGCTGCCGGTGCTCAAACACTTCCCCGGCCACGGCCACGGCTCCGGTGACTCGCACACCGCCGGGGCGGTGGCCACGCCACCGCTGGCGCAGCTACAGGACAACGACCTGGTGCCCTATCGCACGCTGGTCACCCAGGCGCCGGTGGCGGTGATGATGGGACACCTGGAGGTGCCCGGCCTGACCGAGGACCCGGCCAGCCTGAGTCCCGCCGCGGTCAGCCTGTTGCGCGCCGGCACCGACTATCACGGCCCGGCGTTCTCCGGGCTGGTATTCACCGACGATCTGTCGTCGATGGCCGCCATCACCGAACACTACGGCGTCGCCGATGCGGTGTTGCGAAGCCTGCAGGCCGGCGTGGACATCGCGCTGTGGGTCACCACCGACGAGGTGCCGGCGGTGTTGGACCGGCTGGAGCAGGCGGTGGCGGCGGGCGAGTTGAAGCGTGAGGCGATCGATGCCTCGTTGGCGCGGTTGGCGGCGGTCAAGAAACCGGGAACGCACTGCCACGGCTGATACCGCCACCGCCGGACGCGAAGTTACTCTTCGGTAAGATCGTGCGGCAGAAGGTACGCGGAAGGAACCCCGAGGCGATGGCAGCTGGCAGTAAGCGGTTACCGCGGGCTGTGCGCGAACAGCAGATGCTCGACGCCGCGGTGCAGATGTTCTCGATCAACGGCTATCACGAGACCTCGATGGACTCGATCGCGGCGGCGGCCCAGATCTCCAAGCCGATGCTCTACCTGTACTACGGCTCCAAGGAGGAACTCTTCGGGGCGTGTCTGGACCGTGAGCTGGCGCGCTTCGTCGAGACGGTGCGCACCAGCATCGACTTCCAGCAGAGCCCGAAAGACCTGTTGCGGAACACGATCCGGTCGTTCCTGCACTACATCGACACCAACAGGGCGTCTTGGATCGTGATGTATTCGCAGGCCACCAGTTCGCAGGCGTTCGCCCACACCGTGCGGGAGGGGCGCGAGCGGATCGTCGAGCTGGTCGGCCGGCTGTTGCGGGCCGGCACCCGCAACCCCGAGCCCGGCGTCGACTTCGACATGATGGCGGTCGCACTGGTCGGCGCCGGCGAGGCGATCGCCAGCCGGGTCAGCACGGGCGACACCGACGTCGACGAGGCGGGCGAGCTGATGATCGACCTGTTCTGGCGCGGCCTCAAGGAGGCGCCCGGCGGCCGTGACGGCGCCGAGAGCGCCGCCGCGGGATAGCCCGGCCCGTCAGGCCGCGAAGAGCTCCTGGAACTCGGCGGTGATCTCCGAAACCGCCTGCTTGATCACGATGAATTCGAATCCGAGGGCGATGCTGCCAACCCGAACAGGCCGGCGATCGGCATGCCGAGCGCGTTGAGGATGTCTCCGGAACCGAGTTCTTGTGCGAACAGATTGGCGGCGTAGGCCGGAGCCGTGGTGAGCAAGGCGTTGACGAGATCCGCAGTCGGAAGCTGGTCTGCGGTCGGCTGTCGGTCGGCGGCAACGCCAGCAGATCACGCATCACCATGGTCGAATGGTGGCTGGAGCAACATATCTACGGACTCGTGGTTACCTCCGCCGAAGCGCTGGCCGCGCCCACACCGGGTTTCTCTGCGCGGGCCTACATGGACACGGTGATGGTGGTGGTCCGCGGGTTGGTGATGTCGATCCCGGTGTGGGGTATCGATGTCGTGAGCGCACGCTGGCAGGTCAGCAAGGCCAACCTGCTGCGGGCGGCCGGCCTCGCTGCCGAGATCGGCTGATCCGGCAAAGTGCCGGCTACAGTGCCCGCACCGCGCCGGTCAGATACGGATAGCCCTTGGCGATGTTGCGCAGCGACAGATCCCAGCCGCCCTCGACCCGGTCGACGTAGAGCCCCGGGCCGGCCGGCAGCAGCATCGGCTTGCCGAACCGCACCGTGTAGTCCACCGCGTCCGGCAGCGTCCCTTCGATATTCGCCAGAACCGCTGCTGCGGAGAACATTCCGTGGGCGATCACCGTCGGGAAGCCGAACAGCTTGGCGCCGATCGAGCTGGTGTGGATCGGATTGTGGTCACCGCCGGCGGAGGCGTAGCGGCGGATCTGACCGGGCGTGACCCGCAGCACCACGTTCGGCGGTCCCAGCTTGGGTTGTTTGGCCGGCGGCGGCTTGGGCTCATCGGACAGGCTGGTGCGCTGTTGATGCAGGAAGGTGGTCACCTGATGCCAGGCCAGGTCGTTGCCGACGTGGAGGTCGGTGACGATATCAACGAGCAGGCCCTTGCGATGTTCGCGCAGGTTCTCCGCGTGCACCTCGACGTCGACGGTGTCGGTGACCGCAATCGGCCGGTACTGGGTAATCCGGTTCTCGGTGTGCACCGAGCCCATTGCGGCGAACGGGAAATCGAACCCCGTCACCAGCGACATCACCGTGGGGAAGGTCAGCGCGAACGGGTAGGTGACCGGGACGTGGTTGCCGTAGCGCAACCCGGTGACGGCGGCGTACTCGGCGACGTGGCCGGCGTCGATGGCCAGGTCGTCGACCCGCAACGTCCGGTCCGGCAGGGCGCCGGACCGCGGAATGAACGGCAGCGCTCCGGCGACCGCGCGCAACATGTTCTTGGCGCCACTGGGTTGCGTCACGTCAGGCCCCCAGCATGGCTTGGCCGCAGACCCGGATGGTGTTGCCGGTCACCGCGTTTGACGCCGGGCTGGCGAAGTAGCCGATCAGCTCGGCGACATCGACGGGCTGGCCGCCCTGGAACAGCGAGTTCAGCCGGCGGCCCACCTCCCGGGTGGCCAACGGGATCGCCGCGGTCATCTCGGTCTCGATGAACCCCGGCGCGACGGCGTTGATCGTGATGCCCTTGTCCGCCAGCACCGGCGCCAGCGCATCGGTGAGCCCGATCATGCCGGCCTTGGTGGCCGCGTAGTTGGTCTGGCCGCGGTTGCCGGCGATGCCGGCCATCGATGACAGCCCGATCACTCTGCCGCCCTTACCGATACTGCCGCGCGACACCAGGCCTTCGGTAAGACGTTGCGGTGCAAGTAGGTTGACCGCCAGCACCGCGTTCCAGCGGGCGTCGTCCATGTTGGCCAGCAGCTTGTCGCGGGTGATACCGGCGTTGTTGACCAAGATGTCGGCGTTGCCGTCGTAGTGCTCTTTGAGGTGTGCGGCGATCTGGTCGACCGCGTCGTCGGCTGTGACGTCCAGTGCCAGCGCGGTGCCGTCCACCCGGGCGGCCGTTGCGTTGAGGGCCTCGGCCGCGCCTGGCACGTCGATCGCCACCACCTTGGCGCCGTCGCGGGCGAACACCTCGGCGATGGTGGCGCCGATGCCACGCGCGGCGCCGGTGATGATCGCCACCTTCCCCTCCAGCGGGCGGTCCCAGTCGGCTGGCGCGGTGGCGTCATCGGCGCCGACGTAGAACACCTGCCCGTCGACGTAGGCCGAGCGGCCCGACAGGATGAATCGCATCGTCGATTCCAGGCCGGTGGCGCCCGGCTTGGCTTCCGGCGACAGGTACACCAGCTGCACGGTGGCGCCGCGTTGCAGCTCCTTGCCGAGCGAGCGGGTGAAGCCTTCCAGCGCCCGCTGGGCGATCCGCTCGTCGACGCTGCCGGTCGCCTCCGGCGTGGTGCCCACCACGACGAGCCGGCCGCAGCGGCCCACGTTGCGCAGCAGCGGCGTAAAGAAGTCGTGCAGCTCGGTCAGCCCCGCCGGTGAGTTGATGCCGGTGGCGTCGAAGACCAGCCCGCCGAACGAGTCGGCCCAGCGGCCACCGAGGTTGTCGCCGACCACCTCGTAGTCGCCGGCCAGCGCGGTGCGCAACGGTTCGACGACCCGGCCGGACCCGCCGATCAGCAGCGGCCCGGCCAGCGGTGGCTCGCCAACCCGGTAGCGGCGCAGCGTCTCGGCCTGGGGAACACCCAGTTGTTTGGACAGGAATGATCCCGGGGCGGAGTTCAGGATCTGGGACAACAGGTCGGTCGGGAGTTTGGGGGCCAGTTTAGGGGCCATCGTGCTGCCTTCCATGTGGGGACGTGCCTGGTGCAGGCCACGGTGTCGACAACGAACTTACTCCAGAGTAAGAATACTGGGTAGTATCACCCCGATCGTCCCGCCGGTGCGGGGCGCCCGACCACCAGACGGAGAGATCGTGGCACCTGGATCTGCTGCTAAGCCCACCCCCGCCGAGCCCGGCGCGCGTCGCCGCGTCGCCGTCCTCGGTGGTAACCGCATCCCGTTCGCACGCTCCGACGGCGCCTACGCCAGCGCGTCCAACCAGGATATGTTCACCGCGGCACTGGGCGGCCTGGTCGACCGGTTCGGCTTGGCCGGCGAGAAGTTGGATGCCGTGATCGGCGGCGCGGTGCTCAAGCACAGCCGGGACTTCAACCTGATCCGGGAATCCGTGCTCGGCTCGGCGCTGTCGCCCTACACGCCGGCCTTTGACCTGCAGCAGGCGTGCGGCACCGGATTGCAGGCGGCCATCTGCGCTGCCGACGGTATCGCCGCCGGCCGTTACGAGGTGGCAGCCGCGGGCGGGGTGGACACCACCTCGGATGCGCCGCTGGAGGTAGGCAACGAGCTGCGCCGCACGCTGCTGGCGCTGCGCCGGTCCAAGTCGAACCTGGCGCGTCTGAAGCTGGTCGGCAAGCTGCCGGCCACCCTGGGTGTGGAGATCCCGGCCAACAAAGAAGCCCGCACCGGGCTTTCCATGGGTGAACACCAGGCGGTCACCACCAAGCAGATGGGGATCAAGCGGGTCGACCAGGATGAGCTGGCCGCGGCCAGCCACCGCAACATGGCCGCCGCCTACGACCGCGGCTTCTTCGACGACCTGGTCACCCCGTTTCAGGGCCTCTACCGCGACAACAACCTGCGGCCCGAGTCGAGCCCGGAGAAGTTGGCGACCCTCAAGCCGGTGTTCGGCGCGAAAGCCGGCGACGCCACCATGACCGCGGGCAATTCCACACCGCTGACCGACGGCGCGTCGGTGGCGCTGCTGGCCAGCGAGCAGTGGGCGGCCGCGCACAAGCTGACCCCGCTGGCGTACTTCGTCGACTCCGAGACGGCCGCCGTGGATTACGTCACCGGCCCGGACGGGCTGCTGATGGCGCCGACCTACGCGGTGCCGCGGCTGTTGGCCCGCAACGGACTGACGTTGCAGGACTTCGATTTCTACGAGATCCACGAGGCGTTCGCCTCGACGGTGCTGTGCCACTTGGCGGCGTGGGAGTCCGAGGATTACTGCAAGCAACGGCTGGGACTGGACGCCGCGCTGGGCGCGATCGATCGGTCCAAGCTCAACGTCAACGGCTCGTCGCTGGCAGCCGGGCACCCGTTCGCGGCCACCGGTGGGCGGATCGTGGCGCAGGCGGCCAAACAGATCGCCGAGGCCAAGGCGGCGAAGAAAGGCGCCTCGAAGAACAAGCCGGTACGGGCGCTGATCTCGATCTGCGCCGCGGGCGGTCAGGGCGTGGCCGCCATCTTGGAGGGCTAGCGCCCGCGGCGGCGACCAGACCGCCGACCACCAGGTTTGTGCCCGGGTGCCCGCGGGTAGTCAGCAGCACGGTTCGCTCCGCGCGGGCGTCCGGCCCACGGCATCGCGGAGCAACCTGCGTCTTGGCCCGCCGCTGGACTGAGGGGATCCAGCGGCGGCCAACTCATCCCGGCTAACCGCGCCGGCTTCGGGCCGCGCCGATCGCTCGGTCCCACAGCAGTAGTGCTCCGGCTTTCAGCTGGCTCGGTGTCGCCAGATCCTTGGCCATCAGCGCGCTCGCCGCGGCCTTGGTCTTCGCCGACGCCTTCGACATGTGCCCGGAGTCGAACGGCGGCTGCGGGTCGTATTCCAGCGACAGCTGGATGACCTTCGCGCGGTGCTCGCCGCCGATCCGTCCGGCCAGCCACAGTCCGAGGTCGATGCCGGCCGAGACTCCCGCACAGGTGACGATGTCGCCGGAGACCACGATGCGTTCGTCTGCGATCGGGGTGACCCCGAACGCCTTGAGGGCGGGCAGCGCCATCCAGTGGGAGGTGGCTCGCTTGCCGGAGAGCAGCCCGGCGGCCGCCAGGATGATCGACCCGGAGCACACCGATGCCGTCCAGGTGGCCGTGGAATGTGCGCGCCGCACCCACGCCAGCAGCTTCTCGTCGCGGGCGTGTTCGGTGGTAGTCATGCCGCCGGGTACCAGAATGACGTCGGGGGAGGGGGTTTCGTCGAACGAATGGGTGGCCGCGACGACGAGCACGCCGGAGTCGGCGGTGATCGGCCCGGGCTCGTGCCACAGAAACCGCACCCGGGCATCGGGCAGCCAGCGCAACACCTCATAGGGTCCGATGAAGTCCAGTGCCGTGAAGCCGGGATACAACACGATGGCGATCTGCATGGGTGTTCCTCTCAGGCGAAGGTCTTGCGGTAGTGGTCCGGTGAGATGCCGAGCCGGCGGATGAAGGTGCGGCGCAGGGTTTCTGCGGTGCCGAAGCCGCAGCGGCCCGCTATCGCGACGACGGTGTCGTCGGTTTCCTCGAGTTGTCGGCGTGCTGCCTCGGTGCGCACTTGTTCCACATAGGCGCCGGGCGCGATTCCGACCTCGTCGGTGAACACCCGGGTGAAGTGTCGGGGGCTCATGGCAGCGCGGGCGGCGAGTTCGGGAATCCGGTGCGGCCCACCGGGTTCGGACTCGATCAGCTCTTGCACGTCGCGGATCGGCGCGCGGCGGGCCCGTGGCAGCCAGGCCGGCGCCGCGAACTGAGACTGCCCGCCGGGTCTGCGCAGGTAGATCACCAGCCAGCGGGCCACCGTTTGGGCCACCTCGGTTCCGTGATCCTCTTCGATCAGCGCCAACGCCAGATCGATTCCGGCGGTGACCCCGGCCGCGGTCCACACCGACGCTGAGCTGCGCACGAAGATGGGTTCGGGATCGACGGTGACCGCTGGGAATTCGTGCGCCAGGGCGTCGGCGAACGCCCAGTGCGTGGTCGCGCGGCAGTCGTTCAGCAGGCCCGCCTGCGCGGCCAGGAACGCGCCGGTGCACACGCTGACCACCCGTCGGCAATGGGCGGCGGCGGTGCGGATCCACGCCACGGTCGCCGGGTCGGCCCGCGCCGCGTCGACACCCGCGCCGCCGGGCAGCACCACCGTGTCGAGACCCGATGTGGGCTCGGGCAGCGCGGTCGTGGCGATGGCTGGTCCGCTGCTGGTGGCGATCGCCGTACCGTCGACGCTTGCCACGCTGACGGCGTACCGGTCGGCGCGACCCTCGCCCAGCAGTGCCAGCGACGCGGCGGCGAACACCTCCGACGGGCCGAACACGTCCAGCGCCTGGACGCCGGGGTAGCCGAGGACGACGACGTTGCGGGTCACGCCATCAGTGTCAGTCGTAGAACCCATGGCGTCTACGCCACACGTCCCACAGATCAGGACACGCGATTTCTCGCCGGGCAGACGCGTAAGCCCCCATTTCGCCCCTGATTTGGGGGCTTTCACGTCTGCTCGCCCGTTCTGGGCCCGCCAATGCAACAGGCCCCCGAGGGATCGCCTCGGGGGCCTGCGCGGCCTGTGTTGTCGCGGCGTTCTAGAACGCCGCTTCGTCGAGCTCCATGATGTCGTTGTCGATGGCGTCGATCACCGAACGAGTGCTGGTCAGCAAAGGCAGGAAGTTCTTGGTGAAGAACGATGCCACCGCGATCTTGCCCTCGTAGAACGCCCGGTCAGCGGCTGAAAGATCGCCGGCGGCAGCGTCCAGGGCCTCGACGGCCACCGCGGCCTGGCGGGCCAGCAACCACCCGATCATCAGGTCGCCGACGCTCATCAGGAAGCGCACCGAGCCCAGCCCCACCTTGTAGATGCTGGCGATGTCCTCCTGCGCGGCCATCAGGTAGCCGGTCAGCGTCGCGGCCATGCCCTGCACATCGGCCAGCGCGGTGGCCAGCAGCTCACGCTCCGCCTTGAGCCGGCCGTTGCCGGACTCGTTGGCGATGAACGCCTCGATCTCGCCCGCGACGTGTGCCAGGGCCTGGCCCTTGTCCCGGATGATCTTGCGGAAGAAGAAGTCCTGCGCCTGAATCGCCGTGGTGCCCTCATACAGCGAGTCGATCTTGGCGTCACGGATGTACTGCTCGATCGGGTAGTCCTGCAGGAAGCCCGACCCGCCGAGCGTCTGCAGACTCTCGGTGAGCTTGGCATAGGCCTGCTCGGAGCCGACACCCTTGACGATCGGCAGCATCAGGTCGTTGATGCGGACGGCGAGATCGGGCTCAACGCCGTGCAGCTTCTCGGCGACGGCGGCGTCCTGGTAGGTCGAGGTGTAGAGGTACAGCGCCCGCAGCCCCTCGGCGTAGGCCTTCTGGGTCATCAGCGACCGGCGCACGTCCGGGTGGTGGGTGATGGTCACCCGCGGCGCGGACTTGTCGGTCATCTGGGTCAGATCGGCGCCCTGCACCCGCTCCTTGGCGTACTCCAGCGCGTTGAGGTAGCCGGTGGACAGTGTCGCGATGGCTTTGGTGCCGACCATCATCCGGGCCTGTTCGATCACGTCGAACATCTGCGCGATGCCGTTGTGCACCTCGCCGACCAGCCAGCCCTTGGCCGGCACGCCGTGCTGGCCGAACGTGAGCTCACAGGTGGCCGAGACCTTCAGTCCCATCTTGTGCTCGACGTTGGTGACGAACACACCATTGCGCTCGCCGAGTTCCCCGGTCTCGAAGTCGAACAGGAACTTCGGCACGAAGAACAGCGACAGGCCCTTGGTACCGGGCTTGGCGCCCTCGGGCCGGGCCAGTACCAGGTGGAAGATGTTCTCGAACAGGTCGTCGGAGTCAGCGGAGGTGATGAACCGCTTGACGCCGTCGATGTGCCAGGAGCCGTCCGCCTGCTGGACGGCCTTGGTGCGGCCGGCGCCGACATCCGAGCCGGCATCGGGCTCCGTGAGCACCATGGTCGAGCCCCAGCCGCGCTCGGCGGCGATGACGGCCCACTTCTTCTGCTCTTCGGTGGCCACGTGGAAGAAGATGTTGGCGAAGCCGGCACCGCCGGCGTACATCCACACCGCCGGGTTGGCGCCGAGGATGTGTTCGTGCAGCGCCCACATCAGTGCCTTGGGCATCGGCATGCCGCCAAGCTGTTCGTCGATGCCGGCCCTGTCCCAGCCGGCCTCCAACGTGGCGCGCACCGACTTCTTGAACGACTCGGGCAACGTCACCGTGTGGGTGGCCGGGTCGAACACCGGCGGGTTGCGGTCGCCGTCGACGAAGGAGTCAGCAATCGGGCCCTCAGCCAGCCGGACCATCTCGCCGAGCATCTCCGTAGCGGTGTCGACGTCCAGGTCGGTGTATTCGCCCTGGCCGAAGACCTGGTCCAGGCCGAAGACCTCGAATAGGTTGAATACCTGGTCACGGACATTGCTCTTGTAGTGGCTCACAGCTTCCTCCTCATGGAATGCCACCTGTGGTTGGGTACTCGGGCTTAAGTTACCCACCAGTAACGTGCCCTGAAATATACCCCCTGGGAATCACAGCGCAAGCCAGTGTGAGCTACATCGTCTTAGCTAACTAACCAACCAGTTGGTCTCACCTGGTCAGCTCGCTCCGCCGCGGCCGATCCGCCACGGCGGAGACGCGGCGGGTAGGGTTCTTCAGCGACCAGACCCGACGAGGTGAATGAGTTCCCGGTGAGTGCCCACGTGAGTTCCGCCAGCAATCTGACGCCGTCGTCGCTCCGGGAGGCGTTCGGCCATTTCCCGTCCGGCGTGGTGGCCGTCGCGGCCGAGGTCGACGGCATCCGGGTCGGGTTGGCCGCCAGCACCTTCGTGCCGGTGTCACTCGAGCCGCCGCTGGTGTCGTTCTGCGTGCAGAACACCTCGACGACGTGGCCGAAACTCAAGGACTCGCCCCGGCTGGGCATCAGCGTGCTGGGTGAGGCGCACGACATCGCGGCACGCACGCTCGCCGCCAAGACCGGCGACCGGTTCGCCGGGCTGGAAACGGTGACCAACGAAGGCGCGGTGTTCATCAAGGGCACCGGGGTATGGCTGGGCAGCTCGGTCGAGCAATTGGTGCCCGCCGGCGACCACACCATCGTGGTGCTGCGAGTATGCGATGTGACGGTCGATCCCGAGATCACACCGATCGTGTTTCACCGCAGCGGTTTCCGCCGGCTCGGCGGCTGATTGCCGCTGCGGCGCGGTCTCGCCGAAGGTGCGACGGCCACCGCAGATGTGTTGCTATGGGCAGATGGCGAATCCCAGTAGTGACCCCGGGCAATTGAGGTCCACGGCCGAGGCGCTGGTGGCCGAGGCGGCCGAACTCGTCCGGCGCCGCCGCGCCGAGGTATTCGGCGCGCAGACCGCCGATTCGGTCCACGACCTGGTGCAGACGAAAAGCAGTCCTACCGATCCGGTGACGGTGGTCGACACCGAGACCGAGCGGTTCATCCGGGACCGGCTGGCCCGGCTGCGGCCCGGCGATGCGGTGCTGGGAGAGGAAGGCGGCGGTTCCGGCGACGTCTCCGGGCGCGACCCCGGTGCGGTCACCTGGGTCGTCGACCCGATCGACGGCACTGTCAACTTCATGTACGGCGTACCGGCCTACGCGGTCTCGGTGGCGGCGCAGGTCGGCGGGGTGTCAGTGGCCGGCGCGGTCGCGGACGTGGTCGGTGACCGGATCTATTCGGCCGGTACCCGGCTGGGTGCACGGGTCACCGATCGGACGGGCACCGCTGCGCTGCGTTGCACCGAGGTCGCCGAACTGTCCGTGGCACTGCTCGGGACCGGCTTCGGGTACTCGCCCAACCGCCGGGCCGCGCAGGCGGTGTTGCTGGCCCGGTTGCTACCGGCGGTGCGCGACGTGCGGCGGATCGGCTCGGCGGCGCTGGATCTGTGCATGGTTGCCGCGGGACGGCTGGACGTGTATTACGAGCACGGGATCAAGCTGTGGGACCACGCGGCGGGATCGTTGATCGCGGCCGAGGCGGGCGCCCGGGTGGTGTTGCCGGGTCCGGAGCCCGACGGGGGCGATGTCATCATCGCCGCGGCACCCGGCATCGCCGACGAATTCATTGCGACGCTGCGGCGAGAGGGTGGTTTCGCCGCGATCCCGCAATAGTCACACCCGCCCCGGAATCGTGATGAAATTCACGCCAGAACCCATTTATTGCCTATCACGGGTTGACCGCGGTTTGATCACGTCGGTATAACGGACCGTGCGGATGCGCCCGTGCTCCCGAACCGCATCGACGCGGTATCGCTGGATAAGCGCATCATCTGCTGTCAAAGCCCAGGAGGTTTGGTGCCGCGACGAGCGGCAGTATCGCGTGCTGGAAACGTAACTAGAGATGCAAAGTAACCGAATGTATAGGTCGAAAAGATGACGATTTCTTTTGCTTCATTCGCGGTGGACACCGCCGCGTCCGCCAAGGCTGGGGCGAATGCGTATTCGATTCCCCATACCGCCCTCAACAACAACGTGACCATGCCCGTCTTGGGACTCGGTGTGGCGAAGCTGTCCGATGAGCAGACCGAGGCTTCGATTCTGGCCGCTCTGGAGAGCGGCTGCCGGCTGATCGACACCGCGGCCTCCTACGGCAACGAGGCGGTGGTGGGCCGCGCCATCAAGGCGTCTGGGGTTCCGCGTTCCGAACTGTTCGTCACCACCAAGCTGGGCACCTCCCGACAGGGGTACGCCAGCACCCTGGACGCCTGCCGCGAGAGCATCGACCGGCTCGGCCTGGACTACCTGGACATGTATCTGATCCACTGGCCGGCTCCGAAGGTGGGCAAGTACCTCGATAGCTGGCAGGCCATGATCCACGCCCGCGAACAGGGCCTGGTCCGCTCGATCGGCGTCTGCAACTTCACCGAGGACTTGCTCACCGAGCTCATCGACGAGACCTCGGTGGCGCCCGCACTCAACCAGGTCGAACTGCACCCGCTGTTCAATCAGGAGCGGCTGCGCCGGTTTCACGCCGAGCAGCGCATCGTCACCGAGGCGCACAGCCCGTTGGGCTTCGGCGAGCGCCACATCATCGTGCGGGTGATCGACAATCCGACGGTGAAGGCGATCGGCGCCAAGCACGACCGGTCGCCGGCGCAGGTGCTCATCCGCTGGAGTCTGCAGCTGGGCAATGTGGTCACCCCGCGCTCGTCGAGGCCACACCGAATCGCGGAGAACTTCGACGTCTTCGACTTCGAGTTGAGCGACGACGACATGGCACTGCTCAACGGGCTGCACAACGGAACCCGGATCCACCACCACCCGATGACGTTCCTGGGCACCTGAGCATATGCGTCATCGGCCGTCGCGTTCGGCGAACTCTTTCCACATCTCGGGATAGGGGCCGCTCAGCGGTGCCGCTGGGGCCAGGATCTCGGCGATGTCGGCCAGATCATCGGGCCTCAGCTCCAGGTGCACCGCGGCGGCGCTGTCCTGCAGGTAACCGACATGCTGTGCGCCGACGATCGCGACGTGCACACCCGGCTGCGCCAACGCCCAGGCGAGCGCTAGCTGGCTCAGTGTGACACCCAAGTCGGCGGCCAGAGTGCGAAGTCCCTCAACGACTTCCAGGTTCCGCCCGAAATCGTCCCCGCTGAAGATCCCGCTTCGCGCGCGCCAGTCGTCGTCGTCGAACCTGCTCTCGGCGGTGATGGTCCCGGTCAGCAGACCGTGCGCCAGCGCCCCGTAGACCAGCACGCCAATGCCGTTGTCGCGGCAGTAGGGCAACAAGGTGTCCTGCAGGTCGCGGCGCAGCATGTTGAACGGCGGCTGGACCGTTTCCACCGGAAGGGTCGCCGAGAACTGCGCGATCTGATCGACGTCGTAATTCGATACCCCGACGTGGCGGATCTTGCCGACCGCGACCAATTCGGCCAGCGCGCCGGCGGTTTCGGCGGCAGGCACGGTGGGGTCGGGCCAGTGCACCTGATACAGGTCGATGTGATCGATGCCCAATGCGGCCAGGCTGGTGTCGACGTCGTGGCGGAGCCATTCGGGCCGGGCGTCGCGGACCGGACCGTCGTCGGTCTCCCGCAGTCCGCCTTTGGTCGCGATCACCACCTCGTCACGGGCATGGTCGAGATCGTGACGCAATGCGGTGCCGAGAATGCGCTCAGCGGTTCCGAATCCGTACTCATGGGCGGTGTCGAAGAAGTTGAACCCCAGCTCGCGAGCCCGGCGGACGATTGCGATCGCGTTGTCCTCCCGGACTTCGCCCCATGCGCCGCTGAACTCCCAGGTTCCCAGCGCCAGGCGCGAAACCTGCAGACCGCTTCGTCCCAGCGTGGTGGTCTTCACGGGTCAGTCAGGCTTGCGGCGGAAGATCTTTCGGCCGAGCCAGACGATCGGGTCGTAGCGATCTCCGGCCACCCGCTCCTTCATCGGGATGATGGCGTTGTCGGTGATCGTGATGTGTTCCGGGCAGACCTCGGTGCAGCACTTGGTGATGTTGCACAAACCGAGACCGGCCTCGTCCTGAGCCAACTGACGCCGGTCGGCGGTGTCCAGCGGGTGCATCTCCAACTCGGCCAGCCGGATGAACATCCGCGGGCCGGCGAAGTTCGGCTTGTTGTCCTCGTGGTCCCGGATGACGTGGCAGACGTTCTGGCACAGAAAGCATTCGATGCACTTGCGGAACTCTTGGGACCGCTCGACGTCGACCTGCTGCATCCGGTACTCGCCGGGTTGAAGATCCGCCGGCGGCTTGAAGGACGGCATCTCGCGGGCCTTCTCGTAGTTGAAGGAGACGTCGGTGACCAGGTCACGAACCACCGGGAAGGTCCGCACCGGCGTCACCGTGATGGTCTCATCCGGGGAGAACATCGACATCCGCGTCATGCACAACAGTCGGGGGAAGCCGTTGATCTCCGCCGAACACGAGCCGCACTTGCCGGCCTTGCAGTTCCAGCGCACCGCCAGGTCGGGTGTCTGGGTCGCCTGCAACCGATGGATGACGTCGAGGACCACCTCACCCTCGTTGACCTCGACCTCGAAGTCCTGCAGCCCACCACCGTCGATGTCGCCGCGCCATACCCGTAGCTGGGCGATATGTGTCATTACGCTCTCCGTCCCGGGTGTTGCGCCAGCTCTTCGTCGGTGTAGTACTTCTCCAGCTCGGAAATCTCGAACAGTTCCAGCAGGTCCTCGCGCATCGCGGTCTGCGCCTCCGGGGTGATCGTGATGTCGGGCACCTCGCTGTCGTTGGCGACCCGGCAGACCAGCAGGGTCTTGCGCCAATTCGAGTCCATGCCAGGGTGGTCGTCTCGGGTGTGCCCGCCGCGGCTCTCGGTGCGCTGCAGCGCGGCCTTGGCCACGCACTCGCTGACCAGCAGCATGTTGCGCAGGTCGACGGCCAGATGCCAGCCCGGATTGTAGTGCCGACCGCCCTCGACGGCCACGGTCGCGAACCGGGTCTTGAACTCCTCGAGCCGGGCCACGGCCTGTTCCAGCTCGCCGGCGTTGCGGATGATGCCGACCAGGTCGTTCATCGACTGCTGGAGCTCGGCGTGCAGCGTGTACGGATTCTCGCCCGCGCCGCCTGGCCGGTCGAGCGGGGCCAGAGCCAGCTTCGCCGCGGTCTCCAACGCCGCCGGTGCAACCGCCGGCCGACTGGCAAGCCCCCGCACGTACTCCGCGGCGCCCAGACCGGCGCGGCGGCCGAAGACCAGCAGATCCGACAGCGAGTTGCCGCCCAGCCGGTTGGACCCGTGCATCCCACCGGCGCATTCACCGGCGGCGAACAGCCCCGGGACCGCGGCTGCCGCAGTGTCCGGGTCGACCTCGATACCGCCCATCACGTAGTGGCAGGTAGGGCCCACCTCCATGGCGTCCTTGGTGATGTCGACCTCGGCGAGCTGCATGAACTGGTGGTACATCGAGGGCAGTCGGCGCTTGATCTCCTCCGGCTTGAGCCGGGAGGCGATGTCGAGGAACACCCCGCCGTGGGGTGAACCCCGTCCGGCCTTGACCTCGGAGTTGATGGCGCGGGCCACCTCGTCGCGCGGCAGCAGGTCGGGGGTGCGGCGGGCCGAGTCGTTGTCCTTGAGCCACTGGTCGGCTTCTTGCTCGGTTTCGGCGTACTGGCCTTTGAACACCGGTGGGATGTAGTCGAACATGAACCGCGTCCCGTCGGAGTTCTTGAGCACCCCGCCGTCGCCGCGCACACCCTCGGTGACCAGAATCCCCTTCACACTGGGCGGCCACACCATCCCGGTCGGATGGAACTGCACGAATTCCATATTGATCAACGTCGCGCCGGCCCGTAGCGCCAGCGCGTGTCCGTCGCCGGTGTACTCCCAGGAGTTCGAGGTCACCTTGAACGACTTGCCGATCCCGCCGGTGGCCAGCACCACCGCGGGCGTCTCGAACACGATGAACTTGCCGGATTCGCGCCAGTAGCCGAAGGCACCGGAGATCCGCCCGGCGGCCCCGTCTTTGGAGTCTTTGAGCAGTTCAGTGATGGTGCACTCGTGAAAGACCTTGATCTTCGCCTCGTAGTCGCCGAACTCGGCGTGATCGTCCTGCTGCAGCGAGACGACCTTCTGCTGCAGCGTGCGGATCATCTCCAGGCCGGTGCGGTCGCCGACGTGCGCCAGTCGCGGATAGGTGTGGCCACCGAAGTTGCGCTGGTTGATCTTCCCGTCTTTGGTGCGGTCGAACAACGCGCCGTAGGTCTCCAACTCCCAGACCCGCTCCGGCGCCTCGCGGGCATGCAGTTCGGCCATCCGCCAGTTGTTGAGGAACTTGCCGCCGCGCATGGTGTCGCCGAAGTGCACCTGCCAGTTGTCTTTGTCGTTGACGTTGCCCATCGATGCGGCGGCGCCGCCCTCGGCCATCACGGTGTGCGCCTTGCCGAACAGCGACTTGCACACCACCGCCACGCTCAGGCCCTGCTGGCGGGCTTCGATGACCGCGCGCAGACCCGCGCCGCCGGCACCGATCACGACCACGTCGTAGGAGTGCCGTTCGACTTCAACCATGAATTCTCGCTTACTCTTCGTGTGAATGAGGCTTCGTCAGCCGATGAACCGGATATCGGTGAAGACGCCGCTGGCCACCATCCAGACATAGAAGTCGGTGAAGGCCAGCGTGCCCAGAGTGATCCAGGCGAACTGCTGGTGCCGGCCGTTGAACCAGCTGATCTTCGACCAAAGCCAGTAGCGCACCGGGTTTTTGGAGAAGTGCGTGAGCCGTCCACCCATGACGTGCCGGCAGGAGTGACAACCGCCGGTGTAGGCCCACAGCATTGCCACGTTGACGCAGAGCACGATGTTGCCCAGGCCGAACCCGAAACCACCGGCGCCACCGTTGGCGTCCGCGGAGTAGAACGCGGTGATCGCGTCATAGGTGTTCAGCATGGTGATGGCCAGGGCGGCGTAAAAGAAGTAGCGGTGGCTGTTCTGGATGATCAGCGGGAACCGGGTCTCCCCGGTGTAGCCGGCACGCGGTTCGGGCACTGCACATCCCGCCGGCGAGAGCCAGTAGGCGCGGTAGTAGGCCTTGCGGTAGTAGTAGCAGGTCAGCCGGAACGCCAACAGAAACGGCAGAACCAACGCACCCAGCGGAATCCACCAGGGGAATTCCGGCAGCCAGACCCCCAGGTGGCTGGAGCCCTCCACGCAGGATGCGCTGATACACGGCGAGTAGAACGGTGTCAGGTAGTGATATCTGTCGACCCAGTAGTCGCTGCCCCAGAACGCCCGGACCGTTGCGTAGAGAACCCACGCGCTGAGGAAGACATTGACCCGCAGCGGCGATAACCACCACCGGTCGGTGCGCAGGGTGCGATCCGCGATCCGTGCGCGAGTCGCCGAGAAGACGCCGGTGCCAGGACGGTTCACGGCGGGTGCGCTCATCTGGGGGTTCCCTTCGGCTGGATTTCGTCGGAGGGCGCCCCTTATACAAGCAGCACCCGGTGGGGTCAGTACCTGCCCTGGCCGCCGACGCCCTCGTCGTCGACGTCACGCCAGAATTCGCTGTCGTACTCGGTATCGGGGATCGCGATCTTCTCCTGGGCGCGCTCGGCGGCCCAGCGTTGCAGATCGAGTTCCCCGGCGTCGGATTCGAGGAGTTGAACATCGGCGAGGATGCGCTCGGCGTCCATCTCGATGCGGCGCATCCCAGGGATATCGCCGAACCGGGTCTTCAGTCCCAGCACGCAGCGCCGCAGGTCGCCAATCAGGGCGTGCAGTTCGGCGAGTTCGCTAGTGCTCGACACCGGTTCCTCCTCAGGTGTTACGGATCACAGTACGTTCACCCGATGCTAGCCACATCGGGAACCGGACGTGAGACAGATCACGTTGGTGTGGCGAAACGTCGGGCACAGAAAAACCCCCACACACGCTGTGTGCGGGGGTTTTCCGGGCCAGTCGTGGTTACGGCCTACTTGGTGATGGCGATCCGCTGCGGCTGGGCGCCGGCGTGGACGCCGGCTACCCGGACGCTCAGTACGCCGGCGTCGTAGGACGCCGAGACGTCGTCGCCGGTGACGTGCCCCGGTACCGCGAACGACCGGCGGAAGGCGCCGTAGCGCACTTCGCGCAGCGTGCGTTGGTCGTTACCGGAGTCGGCTTGGATGTGCTCGTCGCGGCGCTCGCCGCGGATGACCAGACGGCCGCCGTCGAGTTCGACGGTCACGTCCTTCTCCACGTCGATGCCCGGGAGCTCCAGGCGGACCACCGCGTCGTCGCCGTCTTTGGTGATCTCGGCGGCGGGTCGGAAGCCGCCGGCCGCGGGCGTCCGCCAGTCGTTGGCCGTGGCCGGGCCGAAGAAGTCGCGTACCCACCGGTCGGTGTCGAACGGGCGGGGCCACAGAGTGAGGGTGCTCATTGGTGTCACTACCTTTCTTGGATTGCTGCCGCGCCGGTCGGTACCGGCCCGTCATCGAGTAGAACTTGAGTCGACCACGCTAAAGTTCCGCGTTCGCCGATAGTGAACAAACCCACACTCCGCGGGCCTGGCGGACACCCTCACAGCCACGTGAGCACACCGTCACACGCTTGTAACGCATGGCGATACTGCCGCAATATCGCCTTTCTAATCTCAGCGCATGGCCCCGATCGAAACGCCCCGCGCCGGCGACCCCGTTCGGGAACTGGTCGTAGTCGGACACGGCATGGTCGGCCACCGCTTCGTGGAGGCGCTGCGCAGTCGGGCCGGCAGTGGAAGCTGGCGGGTCACCGTGCTGGCCGAGGAGTCCGACCCGGCCTACGACCGGGTCGGGCTGACGTCTTACACCGACGGTTGGGACCGCTCCCGGCTGGCGCTGCCGGGCAACGACTACGCCGGCGACGAGCAGGTCCGGTTGCTGCTCAAATCCCGGGTCACCGAGATCGATCGCGGCGCCAAGATCGTGCAGACCGCCAACGGCGAGAGCTACCGCTACGACACCCTGGTGCTGGCGACCGGATCGCGGGCCTTCGTGCCGCCGGTGCCGGGCCATGATCTGCCGGGCTGCCACGTGTACCGCACCCTGGACGACCTCGACGGTATCCGCGCCGACATCGAATGCATGTTGGAAGCCGGCGGCACCCGCGCCGGCGTGGTCATCGGCGGCGGGCTGCTGGGCCTCGAGGCGGCCAACGCGCTGCGGGCATCCGGGATCGAACCGCACATCGTCGAGATGGCGCCGCGGCTGATGCCGCAGCAGCTCGACGACGCCGGCGGCTCGCTGCTGGGCCGGATGATCTCCGATCTGGGTATCGCCGTCCATGTCGGAGTCGGCACGCAGGCCATCGAACGCCGCACCCACGAGCACCGGTCGCCCACGTTGATGGTGCGGCTCTCCGACGACACCGTCATCGAGGCCGGACTGGTGATCTTCGCCGCCGGGGTCCGTCCGCGCGACGAGTTGGCCCGCGAGGCCGGCCTGTCGATCGCCGAGCGCGGCGGCGTACTCACGGACATCTCCTGTATGACCAGTGACGCCGATGTCTACGCGATCGGTGAGGTCGCCGCCATCGAGGGCGTCTGCTACGGCCTGGTCGGCCCGGGCTACACCAGCGCCGAGGTGGTCGCCGACCGGCTGCTCGACGGCCTGGCCGAATTCGGCGAAGCCGACATGTCCACCAAACTCAAGTTGCTCGGCGTCGACGTGGCCAGCTTCGGCGACGCGATGGGGACCACCGCGAACTCACTGTCGGTCGTGGTCAACGACCCGGTGAAGCGCACCTACGCCAAGCTGGTGCTCTCCGACGACGCCAAGACCCTGCTCGGCGGGATTCTTGTCGGAGACGCCACGTCATACGGTGTGCTGCGCCCGATGGTCGGCGCCGAATTGCCCGGCGATCCGCTCGACCTGATCGCGCCGTCGGGTTCCGGTGGCGACGGCAAGACGTCGTTGGGGATCGGTGCGCTGCCCGGGGCGGCGCAGATCTGTTCCTGCAACAACGTCACTAAGACCCAACTGTGCGAAGCGATCGCTGACGGCTGCTGCGACGTCCAGGCATTGAAGAACCGCACCAAGGCCGGCACCTCGTGCGGCTCCTGCATTCCGCTGCTCAAGGAGCTGCTGGTCGCCGAGGGCGTGGAGCAGTCGAAGGCGCTGTGCGAGCACTTCGCGCAGTCGCGCGCCGAACTCTTCCAGATCGTCCAGGTCACCGGGATCCGTACCTTCTCCGAGCTGCTGCAGCGCTTCGGGAGCGGCCACGGCTGCGACATCTGCAAGCCGACCGTCGCCTCCATCCTGGCGTCCACCGGTTCCGAGCACATCCTGGAGGGCGAGCAGGCGGCACTGCAGGACTCCAATGACCACTTCCTGGCCAACATTCAGCGCAACGGCAGCTACTCGGTGGTTCCCCGAGTGCCCGGCGGTGAGATCAAGCCCGAGCACCTGATCCTGATCGGTCAGATCGCGCAGGAGTTCGGGCTCTACACCAAGATCACCGGCGGTCAGCGGATCGACATGTTCGGCGCCCGAGTGGATCAGCTGCCGGCCATCTGGCGCAAGTTGGTCGATGCCGGCATGGAATCCGGTCAGGCATACGGCAAGTCGCTGCGGACCGTGAAGAGTTGCGTGGGCAGTGACTGGTGCCGCTACGGACAGCAGGACTCCGTGAAGATGGCCGTCGACCTGGAACTGCGCTATCGGGGCCTGCGCGCACCGCACAAGATCAAGATGGGGGTGTCCGGCTGCGCGCGCGAATGCGCCGAGGCGCGGGGCAAGGACGTCGGCGTGATCGCCACCGAGATCGGCTGGAATCTGTACGTCGGCGGCAACGGTGGGATGTCGCCCAAGCACGCCCAACTGCTCGCCTCCGACATCGACACCGAGACGGTGTTCCGTTACATCGACCGGTTCTTGATGTTCTACATCCGTACGGCGGATCGGCTGCAGCGCACCGCACCCTGGGTCGAGTCGATCGAAGGCGGGCTCGACCACATCCGCGAAGTCGTCTGCGACGACTCATTGGGCCTCGCTTCCGAATTCGAGGCAGCGATGGCCCGCCACGTCGACAACTACACCGACGAATGGAAGGGGGTGCTCGACGACCCGGAGAAGCTGGCGCGCTTTGTGTCGTTCGTCAACGCCCCCGACGCCGAAGACCCGACCGTCGCGTTCACCGAGCGCGACGGCCGCAAAGTTCCGTTACCCATCCCGGTACTGCGCACTGAGGAGGAATCATGATCACCACCACCGTCTCGACATGGACCACCGCCTGCCGGTACGACCAGCTCATCCCCGGCCTCGGCGTGGGGGTGTTGCTCGACAACGGCAAGCAGGCCGCGCTGTTCCGGCTCGATGACGGCTCGGTGCACGCGGTGTGCAATGTCGACCCGTTCTTCCGGGCGGCCGTGCTGTCGCGGGGCATCGTGGGTGACCGCGGCGGCCGGCTCTCGGTCATCTCGCCGCTGAAGAAGCAGGCGTTCGCCTTCGACGACGGCAGTTGCCTGGACGACCCCCGCATCTCGGTGCGGGTGTACCCGACGCGAGTGGTGGACGGCTACGTGCAGATCGGCCGGACCGGCGCCGAGCGGGCCGTCGCTTAACCGTTCGGCTGGTCGACCGCAAGCCGATAACCGCGTTTCACGACGGTAGCGATGATGTTTTTGTCGCCCAGCGTATTTCGTAGCCGCAGCACCGCCGTTTCCACCGCGTGCGTGCTACGGCCGTTGCCCGGCAGGGCGTCGAGCAGGTCGTCACGGGACACCACCCTTCCGGGATGACGAGCCAACGCGCGCAGCGTCGCCATCCCGGCGGGTGACACCGCCTTGGCCACCCCGTCGACCATCACGCAACTGCTGCGAACCTCGATCCGGTGGCCGGCGGCGTACACGGCGCGGGAGCGCAACCGGGGAAGCTGGTCCACGATGTGGCGAGCCAACGCCCCCAGCCGCATCCGCCGCGGTGACGACGTGGGGACACCGAGCTGCGTCAGCGGCCGGGCTGTCAGCGGACCCACACACATCGCGTGTACCTCCGACCGCAGCGCGCCGAGCAGCTCATCGGAGATGCCGAGCTCGACGGCGCGGGTGAGCGTGGCCATCACCGCCGCGGCCGAGGTGAAGCTGACGGCGTCGAACTGCCGCTGGGCGATCTCGGTGGTCAACTGGTCGAACTCTCCACCGGGCCGGGCCGCCCGCCACCGGTAGACCTGAATGGGCGTCACTTCGGCGCCCGCACAACGGAGTCGGTCGAGTAGCTCGGGAGCCGGATCCCAGCCGCCGCTGGTGCCGTGCAGCTGGACCGCGATGTGGTGGCCGCAGACACCCGCGGCCCGCAGGTAGCCGAGCATCGCGGCCGAAGATTCGGATTCTGGCGACCACTCCTCGGGCAGGTCCGCCGCGCGCAGTGCGCCCACCGCCTTCGGCCCACGAGCGACAATCCGGGCGGTGTGCAACGCCTCGATGAGTTCATCGGCCAGTCCCCACCCCTCGGCGGCGGCGATCCAGCCGCGGAAACCGATCGCGGTCGTCACCACCAGAATGTCGGGTGGTCTCGCGATCAATTCCTCCGTACAGCGGTGCAATTCGTCGTCATCGGTGAGGTCGACCATGTCGATCGCCGGAGCGGCACAGACGGTGGCACCGTGGCGCCGAAGCAGGGTGCAGAGCTCGTCGGCGCGACGCGACGAGGTCACCGCGACCCGGTAGCCGCTCAGCGCCGCCCGGTCCGGCCGGGTCATCCGAGAGCCGCCGCAGCGCCGGGATGCGGTCGCCGTTCCGGGCAGTCGCCGGCCCGGGTCGGCTCCGTCGCGGTGGCAGCCACCTCAGGCCGGGGCCAGGGCGGTCCGGGCGGGTTGCGCGGTGAGGAGCGGGATCCGCACATATCTGAACCAGGTCATCCCGGCGGCGCCGACGTAGCCGGCCATGAAGATCCAGAACGCCGTTGTGGCCGAACCACTGGACAGATATGACTGCCGCAACGCCAGATTGATCCCGACCCCGCCGAACGCCCCGATCGCCCCGGCGAAGCCGATCAACGCCCCCGACATGGCTCGCGACCACTGTCGCCGTTCACTCTCACTGAGGCCCAGGGTATGACTGCGGGCTTCGAAGACCGACGGGATCATCTTGTAGACCGAGCCGTTGCCGATCCCGGAGACGATGAACAACGCCACGAAGCCGACGCCGTAGCCCACCATGGTGGCGCTGGTGGTCGGACCGCCGTGATGGTCGGCCAGGACGCTGACACCGACGAGCACTCCCGCGGCCGCGAACATGCCACCGAATGCCGCCAGGGTGACCCGGCCACCGCCGAGCCGGTCGGCTATCCGGCCTCCGAAGATCCGGGCCAGCGACCCCAAAAGCGGGCCCAGAAATGCGATTTGAGCGGCGTGCAGCGAGGCCTGCGAGGGGCTCTGACCGCTGCCCATGAAACTGAGCTGAAGTACCTGGCCGAAGGCGAAGGAGAAGCCGATGAAGGAGCCGAAGGTACCGATGTAGAGCAGGGCGATGATCCAGGTGTCGGCCTCGGGCAGGATCGAGCGCATCGTGGACAGGTCGACCTTGTGGTTGTCCAGGTTGTCCATGAACAACGCCGCGCAGATCCCGGTCACCGCCAGGAACACCAGATAGACCGCGCACACCCAGTGGGGTTGCCGGTTGCCCGCGGTGGCCAGCACGGCCAACCCGATCAATTGGATCAGCGGCACGCCCAGGTTCCCCCCGCCGGCGTTGACCGCCAGCGCCCAGCCCTTGAGCCGGTTCGGGTAGAAGGCATTCACATTGGTCATCGAGGCGGCAAAATTACCGCCGCCGAGGCCGGTCGCCGCAGCGCACATCAGATACGGCCACAGGGGCAGTCCCGGGTGCGCCAGCAGCACCGTCATCGCCACCGTCGGGATCAACAGGACGAGCGCGGAGAAGACCGTCCAGTTGCGGCCGCCGAATGTCGCGGTCGCCAGCGAATAGGGGATACGTAATGCACCGCCGGCCAGGGTCGCGGTGGCCGCCAGGAGGAACTTGTCACCGGCGGTGAAGCCGTACACCGATTCCGGCATGAACAGCACCATCACCGACCAGATGGACCAGATCGAGAAGCCGACGTGTTCGGCGACCGTCGACCAGATCAGGTTGCGGCGGGCGATCTTGTCGTTTCCGGCCGCCCAAGCCACGGTGTCTTCGGGATCCCAGTCAGTGAGGAGGTGTGAACGAGCCATGTGGATAAGGTAGGAATGTTTCGTTACCGGAAAGCTGCACCGGATGTCCCCCCGGTGAACTTCTGCTCACGGCCCCGCCGTTCGGGTGTGAGACGCCATTGCCCGGGACGGTCGGCGCAGGTTCAGCGTCCCGATCGCGGTCAGCGCGGTCTTCCGGCCAGCGACCCGGCGGTCTCGAACGTTGCTACGGGCTGTCGCCGAAAAGCCTTGAGCCCACCGGAATCCGGGTCTGAGCGGTGATGAATCGATCGGCGATGATCCTGGCGATACCGGGGTGGGCACCCAGCGGTTCGGTCACCAGATCCGCCCCGGCGTCGTGCAGTCGACGCTGAAACAGCCCGTCCGCCAACAGATAAGAAGCGACCACCACTCGGATCGCTCCCCGGCGGCGCGCCGTGGCGACCGCGTCGGTCACGGTGGGGCCGCCGATGGCGGCGACCGCCGTCTCGACGGGCGAGCCGAGCAACCGCGACAGCATTCGAGCGGCCTGGACCAGGTCGGCGCGCGCCGTCGGGTCCGATGAGCCGGCCGCGGTCAGGATCACCGCATCCCCGGCCCGCCAGCCCGATTCGGCCAGCAGCGAGGCGACCACTGCGGCGACCCGGGGATCCGGTCCCAGCGCGGGTGTCAGCGTCACATTCGGGTGCCCACTGGCCAAAACATGCGTGGGCACGTCGACACCGACGTGGTAACCGCGGGCCAGAAAGGCCGGGACTACGACTGCCGGGCGGCCGGTCGCGGCTTCAGCGGAAAGGAGCTCTCCCGGCGTGGGTCCGAGCACGTCGACGAACGCCACCCGCACCGGCCGGGCCAGTAGCGCGCCGACCCGGTCGGCAAGCTCGCCGATCATCACCACGCCCTCGGGCCAGCGGGTTCCGTGTGCCACCAGGATCGGGATCATGCGGCCCCCGACTGGTAGTCGACTGCGAGCCGGTAGCCGCGCTTGACAACGGTGGCAACGATTTGGCTGTCGCCCAACGCGGTTCGCAGCCGAAGCACTGCGGTGTCCACCGCGTGCGTATTGCGTCCCTGGCCGGGCAGCGCTTGCAGCAACGCGTCGCGAGCCACGACGGCGCCCGGCCGGTGCGCCAGCACCCGCAGGGTGGCCAGGCCGGCGGGAGACACCGGCTTGACTATCCCGTCGACGAAGACCCGGTCGTCCGCAATCTCGATGAGGTGACCGGCCGCCTGAACGGTGCTCATGTATAAGGTTTAACGGCAGCGGATTTCGTCTGTGTTACCGACCGATTTCCAAACCGTTGCCTCGGTCGGACCGCGATCTCGGTCACACAGACACGGTTTCGGTGTCACGAGGGGGCACCGGGGTGGTCGCGGCCGGCATCCGGGGCGGGCGACGGACGTACCTCAGCCAGGTCAATGCGGCTGCCGCGCAATACGCTGCGAGGAAGATCCAGAAGGCGGGCGTCTCGCTGCCCGTGCTCGCGTAAGCCTGTCGCAACGTCAGGTTGATGGCCACCCCGCCGAGCGCGCCGACCGCCGTGGCGAAGCCGATCAAAGCGCCGGAATGCGAACGCGCCCAGTGCCGGCGTTCGGGTTCGGTGCGCTCCAGTGACCGGCTGCGGGCTTCGAAGATCGACGGGATCATCTTCAACACCGATCCGTTGCCCATCCCGGCCAGGATGAACAGCACCATGAATGCGGTGATGTAGAGGGCGATGGTGGACGAGGTCACCGAACCCGGGGTGCGGTCGTCGATCGTGCTGGTTATCGCCAATGCCGCTGCGGCCAACAACATTCCGACGAAGACGACGAACGTGACCCGTCCGCCGCCGCGCCGGTCGGCCACCCGGCGACCGTAGATGCGGGACAAGGCTCCCAACAGCGGTCCCAGGAAGGCGATCCGGGCGGCGTACAACGAGGCCTCGGCGGGACTATGGCCGGTCTCCTCGAACGTGACATGCAGCACTTGGGCGAACGCGAAAGCGAAGCCGATGAACGAGCCGAAAGCCGCGCAGTACAGTGCCGAGATGACCCAGCTGTCGGGGACCGCCAGGATCGACCGGATACTGCCCACCTCTTCGGCGCCGTGGTCGAGATTGTCCATCCGCAGGGCCGCACCGATGCCTACCAGCGCGAGCAGCACCAGATAGACAGCGCAGACGAGCTCCGGCTTGGTGTTGCCGGCGGTGGCCAGTACCAGCAGGCCGACCAGCTGAATGGCGGCCACCCCGAGGTTGCCGATACCGCCGCACAGCCCGAGCGCGACGCCTTTGAGGCGTTGCGGGTAGAAGGCGTCCACGTTGGCCAGCGATGCCGCGTAGTTGCCGCCGCCCAGTCCGGTCAGGGCCGCGCACACCAGATACATCCACAATGGCTGACCGGGGTTGACCAGCAACAACAGCGTGCCGACGGTGGGTATCAGCAGGATCAACGAGGAGAACACCGCCCAGTCGCGACCGCCGAACTTGGCGGTGGCCGACACGTAGGGAATCCGCGCACCCGCACCGACCAGGGTGGCGACCGCCGCGAGCAGCAGTTTGTCGCCCGGCGTTATGCCGTAAACCGACTCCGGCATGAACAGCACGACCACCGACCACAGTGACCAGATGGAGAAGGCAACGTGCATGGTCGCCGTCGACCAGATCAGGTTGCGCCGGGCGACGGCCTTATTGCCGTTCTCCCAGGCCGCGCAGTCCTCCGGATCGAATTCGCTGATGTGGGCGGGCGTCATTGACATCTCCTCGTGCTCTGAGCCACCGTCGCGGCCGTGCTGTGCGCCGCGGCGGGGCGCCGTGCGAACATACCCAGCTGAACTGGCAAGTTGCGGTGCAGAAGCTGTAAAAGCCTTGGAGTGCAAGCGCGCTGGCGTCTGCGGGTTGGCCGACAGTGGGCTGGAGAAGTGGCCTGCGTCACGCACTGGAGGATTGCGCGGGAGATTTGGCCGGCGTCAAGTGACGAATCGTTTCCGGCCGGAACCGGCCTCGATCAACCTAGCGGCAGCCAGCTGTTGACGGCTTGAGCGATCTGCAGGTACAGCGGAATGCCGATGGTCACGTTGTAGGAGAACGTCAGTCCCAGCGAAGCCGCCAGCGGCACCGTCGGACTGGCCTCGGGAATCGCGATTCGTTGCACTGCGGGGACGGCGATATACGAAGCCGCGCCGCACAGCACGGCGAACAGCACGTAGCTGCCTATCTCAAAGTGGGTGCCGGTGAGCTGAGCGTAGGTGTGGATGACGAGTATCCCTGCTATCGCAAAGAGATTCGGCGCCAACAGCCCGAACACGATCAATCCGTGGCCCGCGGCTCGCAGGTCCTTGAGTTTGCGCGACGCCGTCATCCCCATCTCGAGCAGGAACAGGCCCAGGATGCCCTGGAACGCGGTCACGAACACGTGGTCGCCTTCTGCGATGACCGCCGGGCCCTGCAGGCGGCCGATGAAGCCGATGATGATCCCGCCGAAAAGCAGGTACAGCCCCGGGTTGAGCAGTACTTCACGCAGCAGCGGGGCGCTGACCGGTGCCGCCGCCGCGGGCACCGGCTCCGCACCGGCCGGATCGGGATGCGTGCGCTTTTCCAGGGAGACCTGCAGTTCCTCCTCGGCCTCCAGTTGACGTGCGGTCACGGGTTGCTGTGCGCTCAACTGCGCGGCGGTGACCAACTCGGGGCGGGCCTCGGGGTTGTACCCGGGTTCGTCGGGCATGTTGCCCAGCGGGTCCATGCCGCGCTCACGGAACCGTGCCACCAGCAGCAGCGCCACGATGCAGCCCGGGATCTCCATGATGGCCAGCATCACCGGCATGTAGGCGTCGAAGGCGATGTCCAACGCGGCCAGTACCCCCAGGCAGGTGGCGAACGTGCCCGCCGAATCCGATCCGTAATAACCGGCCACGGTGGCCCGGTCGACACGGCGCATCCTCGTCATCCGGGACAGCATCCCGTAGGCGACGAATCCGATGACCAGGTTGGTGAGGAAGCCCAGCACGATGAAACCGAGGACAATGCCGATGCTCGATCCGTCGATGGTGGCGAGCTCCTGGCCGCCACGCCAGCCGATCGCCAGCAGTAGGTACAAGGTCAAGCCCTGGTACAGCACATAGGGGAATTCGAACTGGACTTTGAGTACCGGGATCAAAAAACCCATGTAGAAGAAGAGCAGCAGGGGCTTGAAGAGGTTATGGGTGAAGTTGTGCCAGAACTCAAACAGCATGGGGTCTCCCGTGTCGGTGGCCGGAGCCGCGTCAGACTACGCGGTGGGGCTGCCTGAAGCTCCTGTGGAGGCTACGCATTTGCTGTGCGGTCTGCGACCGAAAGAAACACGGCTGTTGTGATGTCCTCGTGTTTCGTCGTCGGTCGGTGCCCTGGTGGGTTGGAGTGCAACGCCATCTCCCGCTTCTCGTTTTGGACTACGGAGCGCAGAATCGCATCGGTGTCTCGAGGCGCCTATTCAGAGATCTTGAAGCGTCAGAGCTGCTAGTTTGCTGTGAAGGTTGTTGCCAAGCCTCTGGGAAGGCGGCGATGGTGCCACGTTCGACCTCCAGTTCGGGGATAATGTCAGCCCCAAATGGCACCGACCGGTTGTGACCCCGGCGTTGGCCAAGCGTCAACAGTCGGGAGCCGCGCATGTCAACCGGTGTATTCGGCAACGGCCACCGTGATGACCGCGGTGCCCATCGAGCCGACGCCGTCGCGGCCCGGTTCGGGGTTCCTCGGCGTATCGGCCCGGCGATTCGGCGTTCACGTTTGCAGCGCGGATTTCGGGGTGACCGCGTACAAGTGGCGCACGCTGCTGGAAGGGCTACCATGCGATTGTTCGTCCCACCCCGTACTGCCTCCTCCTGTCATTGAGTCGGATTCACGCTGCACCAGTTCCGGCAGCGCTTCACCCCAACCGTTTTGAGCCGCTGCCGAGAGACCTGATCCATGCAACAGAGCCTGACCGTTCCGGCCGAGAAGCCGCGCAATGGCGTAGCCGGTCTCAAGCACTGGCGCTACGATCTGCGGTCGGGTTTCACGGTGGCCATGATCTCGCTGCCGTTCTCGATGGGAATCGCGATCACCTCGGGCGCGCCGCCGATCTGCGGGATTGTGTCGGCGATCATCGCCGGTTTTGTGCTGCCGTTTCTGGGCGGCTCGTATGTGACCATCAGCGGCCCGGCGGCGGGTCTGGCGCCGGCCCTGTTCGCCGGCATGATCATGCTGGGACAAGTCCGGCTGGGCGACGGCGCCTCGGAATCCGAGTTGCTCGCGGTGGGTTACCCCCTGGTTCTGGTTGCCATCGCCCTTGCGGGCGTGGTGCAGGTGATCCTTGCCAGGTTGAAGGTGGCCCGTCTGAGCGCCATCTTCCCGGCCGCGGCCATTCAGGGCATGTTGTGCGCGATCGGCCTGATGATCATCGCCAAGCAGATCCCGCTGTTCATGGGTGTCACATTCGATGCCCGCGAATTCTGGGCGATCCTGGGCGAAGTGCCCCGCCGTGTCGGGTCGATCAACCCTGAGGTCTTCGGCCTGGGGGTCGGTTGCCTGGCGGGGCTTTTCGTGCTGACGGCGATTTCTGGGCGGCTGTTGAAGGTTATGCCGCCTCCGGTCTGGGTGTTCCTCGCCGGCACGCTCGCCAGCGTATTCATCCTGAAGCTGGACGAGCACTACCTGATCAACGTCCCGGGTTCACTCATGGACGGGATTGTGCTGCCCGACTTCGGGACGGTGTTCGCCCATCCCGGACTATGGCTGCCGCTGGTCTACCTCGTCGTCACCTTGGTCTTGATCGACGGGGCCGAGTCCCTGGCCACGATCGCGGCTGTGGACAAGATCGACCCGTTTCGTCGCCGCTCCGACCCGGATCGGACCCTGCTGGCCATGGGCGCGTCCAACGTCGCTTCCAGCGCGCTCGGTGGCTTGACCATCATCCCCGGCATGGTCAAGAGCACGGCCAATATTCTGGGCGGCGGCCGCACCCAGTGGGCCAACTTTTACAACGCCTGCTTCTTGCTGATGTTCGTGCTGCTGTTCAGCGACCTGATCAACATGGTCCCTTTGACGGTGTTGGCCGCCGTCCTGGTGTTCATCGGCTACAGACTGTGTAGGCCGGCAGTTTGGCTCAATGTTGCACGGGTCGGGACAGAGCAGTTCCTCGTCTTCGCGATCACCTTGCTCGTGACGTTGACGACGGACCTGCTCATCGGTCTGCTCGCCGGCGTCGCCGTGAAGTTGGTACTGAATCTGTGGTTGGAGGGCCTTTGGCACACGGTGCACAACCGCTCAGACTCCGCCAACCCGAGTCTTGTCGGCCGCTTCCTCGGTCTCTTCCGCAATCCGGTGGCGCAGCGGGGATTCGATGAGGGCGCCTACCACCTGTACCTGGATGGTTCCCTGGTGTGTTTCAACCTGTTCCACGTCATTCGGGAGCTGGACCAGTTTCCGCAGGATACCCAGACGGTGTACCTGCATGTGAGCTCGCGCGTGGCCGTCGTCGATCACACGACGAGTGAGACCCTTCGGTATTTCCTGGAGGAGTTCAGCGGCCAGAATGAGAGCCCGACGCTGCTGATCGAGGGATTGGACCACATGCGGCCCCTCTCCAAGCACGAGATGAGCACCCGAATCGCCCTGGCCGGCCTCGAGGAGTTAGGCAGCCCCCAACCAACGGATTCACGGCCCACCACGCCACGGGAAACATCAGGAGATTCAGAAACTCCCCGCTACCAGACGCCGCCGTCGCGCCAGTCGCAGGCCAGGTCGGAGGTGGTGTCCAGGTCGAATTCTATCGGCATCACAAAAACGGTGCCGTCGGCTTCGGGGGTACGTTGCGGCCCGGTCGGAGACAGCACCGATGTCGGCCCGCGCCACGGCAGCCAACCGCGCGAACTGTAGATCCGCCGGCTGATCTCGGCCGAACTGAGCGCGCCGACTTCGAAGGCGCCCCGGATCACCTGTTCGCAGGCATCCAACACCGCGGTCGCCAAGCCTTTGCCCCGGTGGTCTTCGGCGACCGCGACGGCCTCCACGTAGCCGGCACGCAGCGATCGGCCGCGGTACAGCAGGTGGCGCCGGACCACTGCACCGTGGGCGATAAGTATGCCGCGGCGCCAGATGAGGGCGTGCATACCGCCGAGCGCGTGCTGCCAGTGGCCGCCGGGGGGCGCGTCACCTGCGGCCCCAAAGGCGTGGTCGACCAGTTGGCGGGCGCCGCGACGGGTGTCGTCGTCCAGATCGGAGGTGTGGATCAGGCGTGCGGTGTTGACCTGGCCGGGCACCCGCCGGCCTACCAGCTCGAGTGGTCGGACGGATGGTGGCGCGGACGCGACCAGTGCATCCGCACGGTCTGTCCGGGCCGGATCTGCCCCAGCGTGTCGATGTCCTCCTCGACCACCACACCGACCACCGGGTAGGCGCCGGTGACCGGATGGTCCGGGCCGAGGATGATCGGGAAACCGTTCGGTGGAACCTGGATCGCGCCGCGATCGGCGCCCTCGGCGGGTAGCTGCCGCTCCGGCCACCGGTATTCCAGCGGCATCCCCACCAGCCGCATCCCGACTCGGTCACTGCGGTTGGTGACCAGCCAGTTGGTGCGCACCATGATGTCAGGGTCGACGAACCAATCATCGCGGGGTCCGGGGGTCACCCGCAGCTCGACCACGTCGTCCGGGATCGTCGCCACCGGTGCCTGGTCGATCTCCGGATAGTCGCCGGTCCGTTCGCCGATCTGCAGTACATCGCCGTCGCGCAACGGCGCCGGGCCGATCGCCGCCATCACGTCGTAGCTGCGCGAGCCCAGCACGGGTGTGACCTCGATGCCCCCGCGTACCGCGAGGTAGGTTCGCAGGCCGGACCGGGGGGTGCCCAGTGAGATCAGCTGTCCGTCGTGGACGCGCTGAATACTGTTGGTGCCGAACGTAATCCCGTCGACTTCTGGATCGGTGTCGGCGCCGGTGACCGCGATGTCGACATCGCCGCCGTGAACGCGCGCGGCGAATCCGCCGAATGCGACCTCGATGGTGGCCCGATCGTCGGGATTGGCCACCAGACGGTTGGCCAGCTGGTGCGACCGGCGATCGGCGGCCCCGGACCGGGTGACACCCAGATGGCCCAGCCCGGCCCGGCCCAGGTCCTCGACCAAGGCCAGCGGACCGGTACGCAGTATCTCCAACCTGGTCATGTCATCCTCCCGTCACACGGCCCGGAACTGCACCGTCAGGCCCGGTGTCAGCAGCGCCGGGTTGGGCCGTTGCAGGTCCCACAGCACCGCGTCCGTCCGACCGATCAACTGCCAGCCGCCCGGCCACTGCCGCGGGTAGACACCGCTGAACTGTCCGGCCAGCGCCACCGAGCCGGCCGGAACGGTGTCGCGCAAGTCGGCACGGCGCGGCACTTCCAGCCGCGGGTCGCCGCCGATCAGATAGGCGAAGCCCGGTGTGGAGCCGCCGAATCCGACCCGCCACGGCGTCGTGGTGTGAGCGTTGATCACCTGCGCGACGGTCAAGCCGGTGCGCTCGGCTACCTCGGCGAGGTCGGCGCCGTCGTAGACCACGTCGATCACCACGTCGATGGCGGCGTCATGCGCGGTGGGTTCGATCTCGTCCGGTTCGACGGTCAGTTTGGCCAACCGTCGCCGCACGTCTGTCTGGTAGCCGGGCGCGGCCAGTTTTACGAAGACGGTGTGCGACGCCGGGATGATGTCGACCACCCCGGGTAACGCTGCGGCGGTCAGCGCTGCGGTCCATGCCAGCACCTCGGCGGTCCGGTCGAACTGCAACAGCAGCGCGCAGTCGCCGTAGTCGACGATGCTGTGAGTCTGGGTGAGATCCGTGAAATCCAGTGTCGCGCTCATGCCCCGACCGTAGTCGCGGAAAGTGAGCCAGGCCACATTTCTGGCGGCTATGCCAGAGGGGTCTTACCGAATACGCAGAGTTACGCGTCGGCGCCGAGTTAGCCGATCACTTTGGCGATGAGGCCGGGCAGTTGGTCGGCCACCAGCGGGTAGCTCAGCGGGGAGGCGAAGGCGATCGCGCCGGCCTGCTCCTTGGTGGTGAAGACGCTGCGCGACTCGTACGCGGCGATGTCCGCATCGTCGAGCAGCGCCCCGCGTTCGTCGTCGCTGTCGGTGGTCCAGATCAGTACGTCAGCAGCGGGGAGAACCGAACCGATCCGGTCGTGCTCGATCAGCGCGGGGGCATCGGCGAGGGTGAGTCCCATCCGGGCCAGGAACTCGGCACGCCAGCCGGTGCTGGTGGCGACGTTTCCGTGGTCGAGGCGGCCTGCCAGCAGCAGCACCGTCTTGCCCTTGAAACCGGGGTGTGCCGCAGCGACTTCGGCGAACCTTGCGTCGACGCCGTCGACGAGTGCCCGCATCTGCTGGGCTTGATGCACCGCCTGGCCGATGGCGGCCGCCTGGGTCTTCCACGGCTCGAAGAAGGCATCGCGGCCCGACTGCGGCACGGTCGGCGCGATCGCGGACAGCTTCTGGTAGGTGTCGGCGTCCACCCCGGCGTTCGTCGCGATGATCAGGTCAGGCTTGAGTTCGGCGATCTGGGCGACCGCGATCCCGTTGTCCAGGTCCAGCACCGTGGGTTCGGCGTCACCGAGGCGCTGTTGCGCCCAGGGCCACACCGCGAACGGCTGGTCGCCGAACCAGTTGGTGATCGCGATCGGCACGACGCCCAGGGCGAGCAGGTCGTCCTGACCGGTGTAGCCGGCGCAGACGACCCGCTTGGGCGGTTCCGGCACGGTGGTCTCGCCGAAGAGATGCGCGATGGTCACCGGGCCCGGTGCGCCGCCGTCCGACTGGTCGCGCGACGAGCAGGCCGCCAGCAGCGCGGCGCCCCCCGCCGCGCCGCAGAGGCCGAAGAAGCCGCGCCGGCTCCACTGGTCCCGCATTGCGCGAGATTAACGCTGATCAGCGAGGTTGGCCATACCCGCCGCCGCCCGGCGTCTCGATCACCAGCACGTCGCCGGGCGCCATGTCGGTCGAGTCGCAGCCCGCCAGCTCGGTCACCTCGCCGTCGGCGCGCATCACCCGGTTGCGCCCCAGCGCCCCCGGTGATCCGCCGGCCATGCCGTAGGGCGCCACCGCCCGATGTCCCGACAGCACACTGACGGTCATCGGCTCGCGGAACTCGATGCGCCGCAGCCCGCCGTCGCCGCCGGTCCAGCGCCCCGAGCCGCCGCTGCCCCGCCGGATGGCGAACTCGCGCAACAACACCGGGAAACGCATCTCGAGCACCTCCGGGTCGGTGAGGCGGGAGTTGGTCATGTGGGTCTGCACCACCGCGGCGCCGTCGAAGCCGTCGCCGGCGCCGGAGCCGGAGCCGAGTGTCTCGTAGTACTGGTGGCCGGCATTGCCGAACGTGACGTTGTTCATCGTGCCGGAACCTTCGGCCTGCACCCGCAGCGCGGCCAGTAGTGCCCCGGTGATCGCTTGGGAGGTTTCGACGTTTCCGGCCACCACCGCGGCCGGATAGCCCGGCGCCAGCATCGTCGCGTCCGGAATCGTGATACGCAGTGGGCGCAGGCAGCCGTCGTTGATCGGGATGTCGTCCTCGACGAGGGTGCGGAATACGTAGAGCACCGCGGCGCTCGCTACCGACGACGGCGCGTTGAAATTCGTCGCCAACTGGGGCGAGGTTCCGTCGAAGTCGATGGTGGCGCTGCGGGCGGCGCGGTCGACGGTCACCCGCACCGCGATCGTCGCACCGGAGTCCATCACATAGCGGTATTCGCCGTCGTCGAGGGAGTCGATCACCCGGCGCACTGCCTCCTCGGCGTTGTCCTGCACGTGACGCATGTAGGCCTGCACGACATCCAGGCCGAAATGATCGATCATCGTCCGGATCTCGTCGATGCCCTTCTGGTTGGCGGCGACCTGCGCGCGCAGGTCCGCGAGGTTGGTGTCGGGGCTGCGTGACGGGAATCGTCCACCGGTGAGCAGCGATCGGGTCTGCGCTTCGCGGAACCGCCCGTCGTCGACCAGTAGCCAGTTGTCGAACAGCACCCCTTCCTCGTCGACGGTACTGCTGTCGGCCGGCATGGAACCCGGCGTGGTTCCGCCGATTTCGGCGTGATGGCCGCGGGATGCGACGAAGAACAGTACCGGGTCGTCCGGGCTCGCGGAGTCGCGGTAGACCGGGGTGATGACAGTGATATCCGGCAGGTGGGTACCGCCGTGGTACGGGTCGTTGACCGCGTAGACCTGACCGGGCCGCAGCTGCCCGGCGCGCCGGGCGATCACCTCCTTGACGGTGGCGCCCATCGACCCCAGGTGCACCGGGATGTGCGGTGCGTTGGCGACCAGGTTGCCGTCCGCGTCGAACAGTGCGCAGGAGAAGTCCAGTCGTTCACGGATATTCACCGATTGAGCGGTGGCCTCCAGCCGGGTGCCCATCTGCTCGGCGATGGCCATGAACAGGTTGTTGAAGATCTCCAGCAGCACCGGATCAGCGTGAGTCCCGGCATCATCCGGCGCCGCGGCCGCCGTCCGTCGCAGCAGCAGCTGTCCGTCGGCGGTCAGCTGCGCCCGCCAACCGTCGTCGACGACGGTGGTGGCGTTGTCCTCGGCGATGATGGCCGGTCCGGACACCACGTCGGCCGGGGTGATTGCGTCGCGCCGGTAGAGCGGCGCGTCACGCCAACTGCCGCCGGTGTAGAGCCGAACGGCCTCGGCGGAGTGACATCCGGTGCCCGAAGCCGCCTGATCGGCCAGCTCGGGTTGTTCGGTGAGGCCTGTCGCCTCGACCGCGACCGCTTCGGCGATCAACGGACGCTCCATCAAGAACGAGTACATGCTGCGGTGGATGTCTTCGAATGCCGCCGTCATCTGCGCGATATCGGCCAGTTCGACGGGGATGGCGGTGTCGGTGCCCTGGTAGCGCAGGTGAACCCGCCGTGTCACCCGGATCCGGTCGGCCGGAATATCTTGGTCGGCAAGGGCTGCGCGTGCCTGCCGTTCCAGACCGTCGGCGACGTCGCCGAGTTCGGGCGCCGCCGAGTCGAGCCGGGCCTCGACGGAGCGCTCCCGTATCACCGTGGTGTCGGCCAGTCCGATGCCCAGCGCGGACAGCACGCCGGCCATCGGCGGCACCAGCACCGTGCGGATGCCGAGTTCGTCGGCGACCGCACAGGCGTGCTGGCCACCGGCCCCGCCGAAGGTGGTGAGGGCGTAGCGGGTGATGTCGTGGCCCTTGGCCACCGAGATCTTCTTGACCGCGTTGGCCATGTTCGCCACCGCGATCCGCAGGAACCCTTCGGCGACCTGCTCGGGGCTGCGGGCCGCCGAGTTCTGGCCGGTGGCCGCATGGATTGCGGCGGCCAGGTCGGAGAAGCCCCGGCGCACCGCGGCCGCGTCCAGCGGCTCGTCGCCCGAGGGGCCGAACACCGGCGGGAAATGCGCCGGCTGGATACGCCCGAGCAGCACGTTGGCGTCGGTGACGGTCAGCGGGCCACCGCGCCGGTAGCAGGCCGGTCCCGGGTCGGCACCCGCGGATTCCGGTCCCACCCGATATCGGCCGCCGTCGAAGTGCAGGATCGACCCGCCGCCGGCAGCGACGGTGTGGATGTGCAGCATCGGCGCGCGCAGCCGAACCCCGGCGACCTCGGTGGTGAACACCCGCTCGTAACCGCCCGACGCGGCGCTGTAATGCGAGACGTCGGTGGAGGTTCCACCCATGTCGAACCCGATCACCGCATCGAATCCGGCCAGCGCCGACATCGCGACCATGCCCACGATCCCCCCGGCGGGCCCGGACAGGATCGCATCCTTGCCGCGGAAGTGATCGGCCGCCGTCAGCCCACCGTTGGATTGCATGAACATCAGCCGCACCCCGTGCAGTTCGTCGGCCACCTGGGCGACGTAGCGGCGCAGCACCGGGGACAGGTAGGCGTCGACGACCGCGGTGTCGCCACGTGGAATGAGCTTGGGCAGCGGGCTGACTTCACTCGACAGCGAGATCTGGGAGAAGCCCAGCTGTTCGGCCAGCGCACCGATCGCCTGTTCGTGCACCGGGTTCCGATAACTGTGCAGGCACACCACCGCCACCGAGCGGATCCCGTCGGCGTACGCGGCGCGCAGCGCCTCGCCCAGCGCGTCCAGATCCGGTGCGCACAGCACACTGCCGTCGGCGCCGACACGCTCGTCGACCTCCACGGTCCGCTCGTAGAGCTGATCGGGCAGCACGATGTGGCGGTCGAAGATGCGCGGCCGGCTCTGGTAGCCGATGCGCAGCGCATCGCCGAACCCGCGGGTGATGACCAGCAAAGTGCGCTCCCCGGCGCGCTCCAGCAGGGCGTTGGTGGCCACCGTGGTGCCCATCCGCACGGCTTCGACGGTGCCGGGCGGAATCGGCGCGTCGTCGGGGACCTGCAGCAGGGCGCGGATTCCGGCCACCGCGGCGTCGCGGTACCGGTCGGGGTTCTCCGAGAGCAGTTTGTGGGTGAGCAGGCGCCCATCGGGCCGCCGGGCCACGATGTCGGTGAAGGTGCCGCCCCGGTCGATCCAGAACTGCCACATCGTCGACACGGCCCCTATTGTGCCCAACCGTCGGTCGGCCGGGGCGTGGACGCCGGATCGCAGGGCCGCTGGTTGGTCAGCAGGGACACCGCAAACTCGCCGTAGGCGTGTGCGGTCTGTTCGGGTGTGGCGGGACCGGCGGCGTTGAACCACTGCGGCAGCGAGGTGCACATGGTCGCGATGGCGCGCCCGGCGATCCGGCGGTCGGCGGCGTGGCCGAGCACTGTCGCGACGCCATCGACGGCACTGACGCCGGCTTCCTCCGCTGCCCGGTCGATCGCGGCATCGAGCATGTGCTGCACCTTGTTTCGCGATTCGGCAATGCGCCTCCGGTTGGCCGGGTTCAGGCTGCGCATCTCGCTGGCGCCGATGAACGCCAGTTTCTGGCGATGGGTGTGGAACAGCGCCAGCGCCTCGACGATGCGCCGCACCTGCTCGATGCCGGTTGACGCGCCGGTGCGTGCGGCCGCAACGCGCCAGTGCAGTTCGGCCATGGTCGCATCCAGTATCGCGACCAGCAGCGCCTGCTTGTCGGGGTAGTGGTGGTAGATGCCGGGCACGCTCATGGCCGCGCGTGCGGCCACATCGCGCATGGTGCTGCCGTGGTAGCCGGTGTCTACGAAGGCGTCCACGGCCGCGCGCAGCACGGTGTCCAGAACCAACGGCGGAAACGCTCGCCAGTCGCGTGGGGGCAACCCCGGCTGCGCCACGGCTCGATCCGATTCGGGGGCGGGTATGCCGACGCCGCCGCTCAGGAGTTGCGCGGCCGTCACGCCCAATGCCTGCGCGTACTGCTGCAGCCGCGTCACCGAGATCCCGGTCTTGCCGTTCTCGACCGCGCTGACGGTGGCCGCGCTGAGCGCCAGGCGCTGTGCCAGTTCGCGCACGGTCATGCCCCGGGCCCGACGCGCCGCCCGGATCGCACCGCCGCACGAGGCGGTCGCATCCACCGTTGTGTTCAGCATTACTGAACTATAGCGCTTCGCAATCTTCTGTACCGCCTGCTGTTTTGACTGGACAGCGCCTTCTGTGTCACAGTCCGTACTGTTCGGGCCGAACGATTGGTCGGTCAGGTGACGGTGCTGAGGGAGTGACATGGCAGTCGAGCTGAGCTACTCGCCGGACGTGACGGCGCTCGTCGAGAAGACGCGGGCATTCATCGAGGACGTGGTGCTTCCGGTCGAGGACCGCTACGGCGGGGACATCGCCGCGGCCGGCGGTGACGCCGTGATCAGGGAGCTGCAGGCGGCGGCCCGGCAAGCCGGGGTGTTTGCGCCGCATGCTCCGGTCGAGTACGGCGGCCTGGGCCTGAACATGTCCGACCGGGCGCCGGTATTCGAGGCCGCGGGGTACTCACTGTTCGGTCCGGCAGCGGTGAACATCGCAGCACCGGACGAGGGCAATGTCCATCTGCTGGCAGAGGTGGCCAGCGCCGAGCAGAAGGCGCGCTACCTGGCCCCGTTGGCGGCCGGCGACGTGCGGTCGGCATTCGCGATGACCGAACCCGCGCCGGGGGCGGGATCGGATCCGGCCGCGCTGACCACCAAAGCCGAACGCCGGTCGGGGGATTGGTACATCACCGGCCGCAAGTGGTACATCACCGGTGCCGACGGCGCCGCGTTCTTCATCGCGATGGCCCGCACCTCCGGGGAGCCCGGGCAGCGCGGCGGGGCGACCATGTTCCTGGTGCCCGCCGACGCCGCGGGTCTGACCGTCGGCAGGCACCTGCAGACCCTCGACCGCTCCATGGTCGGTGGTCACTGCGAGGTGCTCTTCGACGACGTCCGGGTGGCCGACGACGCGGTGCTCGGTGAGGTCGACCGCGGCTTCGAGTACGCCCAGGTCCGGCTGGGGCCGGCACGGATGACTCATGTGATGCGCTGGCTGGGCGCGGCCCGTCGCGGACACGACACCGCACTGGCCCATGTCGTGGAGCGCCAAGCCTTCGGATCCACGCTGGGTGAGCTGGGCATGATCCAGAACATGGTGGCCGACAACGAGATCGACATCGCCGCCACCCGCGCACTGCTGGTGCGCGCCTGCTGGGAGCTGGATCAGGGCTCAGCCGCAGGGGACGCGACGTCGATCGCCAAGACCTTCGCCGCCGAGGCGATCTTCCGCATCGTCGACCGCAGCGTGCAGATGTGCGGCGCGCTCGGCGTCACCGAGGAGCTGCCGCCGGCGCGGCTGTCCCGGGAAGTGCGTCCGTTCCGGGTATACGACGGCCCCTCGGAGGTGCACCGCTGGGCCATCGCCAAGCGTCGGGTCGGTGCTGTCCGGCGGGCACTCAAGGCGCCCCAGCAGTGACGGTCGAAGGGCTCGACGGCGCTGCGCTTCGCCGGTACCTCACCGACAGCGGCATCCCGGTTCAGGGTGAGCTCGCCGTTGAACTGATCGCCGGTGGGCGGTCGAACCTCACCTTCAAGGTCAGCGACGAGATGTCGGAGTGGGTCGTCCGCAGGCCTCCGCTCGGCGGTCTCACACCATCGGCGCACGACGTGGGCCGCGAATTCGTGGTCACCCGAGGCTTATACGGCACCGCTGTGCCGATCGCCCGGCCGGTCGCGTTCGACGCCGACGGCACGGTGTGTGGCGCGCCGCTGACCGTCACGGAGTTCGTGACCGGGCGGGTCTACCGGCACAAGGACGATCTCGACGTGCTGTCGGAGGCGGACCTGGGCGCCAACGCCACCGCGCTGGTAAGGGTGCTCGTCGACCTGCACGCGGTCGACTACCGCGCCGTCGGGCTGGAATCCTTCGGCAGGCCGGACGGATTCCTGGAGCGCCAGGTCCGACTGTGGGCCCGCCAGTGGGAACTGGTCAAGACCCGCGAGATCGATGACGTGGCGCCGTTGGCGGCCGCGCTCGCCGATGCTGTTCCACAGACCCCGCAGCCGTCGGTGGTGCACGGCGACTTCCGCATCGACAACACCATCTGCGATCCCGAGCAGCCGGACGTCATCCGGGCGGTCGTGGACTGGGAGATGTCCACCCTGGGGGACCCGCTCACCGACATTGCGCTGATGTGCGCCTACCGGTCACCGGCTTTCGACGGCGTCTTCGGTCATCCCGCGGCGTGGACCAGTGCCCGACTGCCCTCTGCCGATACGCTCGCCGAAGAGTATGCGCGGCGTTCCGGACGTGACCTGGGGCAGTGGAATTTCTACCTGGCGCTGGCGAACTTCAAGATCGGTGTCATCGCCGAGGGCATCACCCACCGGGCCCAGCATGGTGCGAAAGACGTGCTCAACGCCGGCGAAGCGGCGCAGGCCACGCCGGAGTTCATCGCGGCGGCACGAAAAGCGTTGAAGCGCTGCTGAAACTACGAAAGGTGACTCACGTGAGCGTACTGGACAAGTTCCGGATGGACGGCCGCGTCGCCGTGGTGACCGGGGCATCCTCGGGCCTGGGCGTGCATTTCGCCCGGGCCTTCGCCGAGGCGGGAGCTGATGTCGTGTTAGCGGCGCGGCGGGTGGAGAAACTCGCCGCGGCCGCCGAGCTGGTCGCGGCGACGGGACGCACCGCCCTGCCGGTGGCGACCGACATCGCCGACCCGGATGCCGCGACCAATATGGTCGAGGCCGCCATGGAGCGGTTCGGCCGGGTCGACGTGCTGGTCAACAACGCCGGTGTCGGAACGGCGCACCCCGCCACCCGCGAGACCCCGGAGCAGTTCCGGGAGGTGATCGACATCAACCTCAACGGGGCCTACTGGGCCGCACAGGCCTGCGGACGGGTGATGCAGCCCGGTTCGTCGATCGTCAACATCTCCAGTGTCCTGGGGTTGACCACCGCCGGGCTGCCGCAAGCCGCGTACGCCGCGAGCAAGGCCGGCCTGCTCGGTCTGACCCGCGACCTGGCCCAGCAGTGGGGCAGCCGCAAAGGCATCCGGGTCAACGCCATTGCGCCCGGCTTCTTCCAGACGGAGATGACCGACCAGTACCGCCCGGGCTACCTGGACAGCATCTCCCATCGGATCGTGCTGGGACGCATGGGCGACCCCGAGGAACTGGCGGCGACCGTGCTCTGGCTGGCCTCCGAGGCCGGCGGCTACGTCACCGGGCAGACCCTGGCGGTCGACGGCGGCTTCACCATCAACTGAAGTCGCCGGGCATCGATCCGCGATAGCCTCGGTTGATGCGCTCAGACCCGACCCGACTGTCCCAGCTGGGGGCCGGATCCGAGCCCGACATCGCCGCCATGTTGCTGGCCCGCGTGGGCGACCGGCAGCTAGGATTGCGTACCCGACAGCAGGATTGGACCTGGGACGAGGTGGTGCGCGAATCCGCCGCACGCGCCGAGTTGGCCGCCGAACTCCGCCGTGACGGGCCCTTCCACATCGGAGTGCTGCTGGACAACACCGAAGATTTCGTGTTCTGGCTCGGCGCCGCGGCGCTGGCCGGTGCGGTGATCGTCGGGATCAATCCCACCCGCGGCGACGCCGAACTGGCGGCAGAGATCCGGCATGCCGATTGTCAGCTGATCGTCACCGACACCGCCGGATTCGAACGGCTGCGCGGTCTGGACCACGGCTTGGATGCCGACCGCTTCCTGGTGACCGACGACCCGGACTACACCGGACGGGTGCGCGCGCACCAGGTGGCGCCGGCCGCCGCGGCCGGCGTCGGCCCGGAGTCACTGCTGCTGTTGTTGTTCACCTCCGGCACCACCGGCGCCTCGAAGGCGGTCAAGTGCAGCCAGGGCCGGCTGGCCCGCATCGCGGCGGCCGCCACCGCCAAGTTCGGCCATGTGCGCTCCGACGTCGACTACTGCTGCATGCCGCTGTTCCACGGCAACGCGATCATGGCGCTGTGGGCACCGGCATTGGCCAACGGGGCCACGATCTGCCTGACACCGAAGTTCTCGGCGTCGCAATTCCTGCCCGACGTGCGCTACTTCGGCGCGACGTTCTTCACCTACGTGGGTAAGGCAATGGGCTATCTGCTGGCCACCGAGGAACGTCCCGACGATGCCGACAACACCCTGGTCCGTGGCTTCGGCACCGAGGCGTCACCGCAGGATCAGGCGGAGTTCCGCCGGCGGTTCGGCGCCGTGCTGCACGAGGGCTACGGGTCCAGCGAAGGCGGCAACGCCGCGGTACCCGACCCGGCGGCCCCACCCGGCGCGCTGGGCCGCCCGGCCCACCCCGGTATCGCCGTAGTCGACCCGCAGACCCGCGCCGACTGCCCGGTGGCGGTCCTCGACGAGCACGGCCGGGTGACCAACGCCGACGACGCGGTCGGCGAGATCGTGGACAAGACCGGCGCCCGAGACTTCGAGGGCTACTACAAAAACGATGCCGCCGACGCCGAAAAGGTGCGCGACGGCTGGTACTGGACCGGCGATCTCGGCTACCGCGACGAGGCCGGCTTCCTGTACTTCGCCGGCCGGCGCGGCGACTGGATCCGGGTCGACGGCGAGAACACCTCGGCACTGACCGTCGAACGGGTGCTGCGCCGCCATCCGCGGGTCATCAGCGCCGGGGTGTACGCGGTGCCCGACCCTCGCTCGGGCGATCAGGTGATGGCCGCGATCGAGGTCGCCGATCCGGACGGTTTCGACGCGGCCGAGTTCGCGGCGTATCTGGCCGGCCAGGCCGACCTCGGCAGCAAGGGCACACCGCGCTTCCTGCGGATCTCGGCCAGGCTGCCGGTGACGGGTTCGAACAAGGTGCTCAAACGTGAACTGCAGCAGCAACGTTGGCATACCGGCGACCCGGTGTACCGCTGGGCGGGGCGGGGAGAGCCGGCCTACACCCGGATGACCGACGGTGACAAGCGGTCGCTGGATGCCGAATTCGCGACATACGGGCGGCAAAGTTACCTGCGTGACGGCGGGAAGATCCGATGAGCGACTGCGCGGTCCGCTAAAGCTTCCGCCCCTCCCAGGGGCTGTAGTCGGCGATCAGCTCCTCCTGTGGCGGGCGTTGCCCGGCCGGGACGTGCTGCAGGTTGATCCGCACCCGGTACCAGATCGAACTCGGCCCGCGCATGCCGTCGACCAGTACGTCCGCCGGCGTCAGCCGGTCGGCCGCCGCGGCATGCCGTTCGCGCCAGACATCGAGCGCGGCGATCGCCTCGTCTTTGGTCTTGGTGCGGGCTATCTCGATCAACGGCAGCGGTGAAGTACGGCGGCCGTCAACGTTCTTGCGTGCCCCCTTGGGCGCCTTCTCCGCCGGGCCTTGAGCTTCGGCCAGTTCGAGCAGCGACTCCAGGTCACCGACCGTCTCATTCATGCCCGCCCACGGGTCACCGATCCGCGCGACGCGGTCCGGCACGGTGTCCATGGTGAACGCCGCAGGATCGGCGTCGGGTACCTCGTCCCAGGACAGCGGTGTCGACACGCGGGCGTCGAAGGTGGCTCGCACCGAATAGGCCGAGGCGACCGTGCGGTCCTTGGCATTCTGGTTGAAGTCCACAAAGACGCGGGCGCCCCGTTCCTCTTTCCACCACCGGCTGGTGGCCGATTGCGGTGCGCGCCGCTCGATCTCGCGGGCCACCGCCTGCGCGGCCAGCCGAACCTGCCGGAACTCCCATCGGGGCGCGAGCCGGGCGTAGATGTGCATACCCCGCGATCCGGACGTCTTCGGCCAGGCGATCAGCCCGTGATCGGCCAACACCTCCCGCGCGCGCAGTGCCACCTCGACGATCTGCGGCCAGCCGACACCGGGCATCGGATCGAGATCGACGCGAAGTTCATCGGGGTGCGCCAAGTCGCCGGCGCGCACCGGGTGTGGGTTGAGGTCCACGCAGCCCAGGTTGATCACCCAGGCCAGCCCGGCCGCATCGTTGATGACGACCTCTTGCGCCGACCGGCCCGAGGCGTAGCGCAGTTCGGCGACCGACACCCAGTCCGGGCGGTTGGCCGGTGCCCGCTTCTGGAAGACGGCCTCGGCGTCGATGCCGTCGACGAAGCGTTTGAGGATCATGGGTCGACCGGCCACCCCGGCCAGCGCGCCGTCGGCCACCGCCAGGTAGTAGCGAATCAGCTCCAGCTTGGTGCGCGAAGCGGTGCCGTCGCGTCCGGGGAACACCACCTTGTCCGGGTGGGTAACCGCCACCCGGTGTCCCGCCACGTCCAGCGACAATCCGCCGGCCATGACCGCCATGCTAGCCAGAGGTCGAATCCACTGTCGGGCAGCGACCTGCGTCACATAAGGTTGGGCCATGGCAAAGCTCACCGACCTGCCAAGTCAGGCCGTCAACACGCTCGGTCGTTACCTGGAACGAGGAAGTGCCGAGCTGCACTATCTGCGCAAGGTCCTTCAGTCCGGTGCTTTGCGGCTGGAATCACCCGGCATCATCGCGAGCGCGATCGCCGATGGGGCCCGTTGGGGCGAGCTCGGGATGATTCCGGCGCTGAACGCCCGCCGTAACCCGAACGGCCTGGCCGTCATCGACGACGACGGCAGCATCACCTTCAAAGAGCTCGACGACGCCGCCAATGCGGTGGCCAATGGCCTGGTCGCGATGGGTGTGCGAGGCGGCGACGGGGTGGCGATCCTGGCCCGTAACCACCGCTGGTTTTTGATCGCCAACTACGGTTGCGCCCGGGTCGGTGCCCGGCTGATCCTGCTGAACAGCGAATTCTCCGGCCCGCAGATCAAAGACGTCTCTGAACGCGAAGGCGCCAAACTGATCATCTACGACGACGAGTACACCGAGGCGGTCTCGCAGGCCGACCCCCCGCTGGGCAAGCTGCGGGCGCTGGGAGTCAACCCCGACAGCGACCAACCGTCGGGCAGCGCCGACGAGACGCTGGCGCAGCTGATCGCCCGCAGCAGCAAGGCACGCGCGCCGAAGGTCACCAAGCACGCCTCGATCATCATCTTGACCTCCGGCACCACCGGCACCCCCAAGGGCGCCAACCGCAGCACCCCGCCCACCCTCGCCCCGATCGGCGGGATCCTGTCGCACGTCCCGTTCCGCGCCGGTGAGGTGACGTCGCTGCCGTCGCCGATGTTCCACGCGTTGGGCTACCTGCACGGCACCCTGGCGATGTTCTTCGGCTCGACACTGGTGCTGCGACGCCGGTTCAAGCCGGCCACCGTGCTGGAGGACCTGGAGAAGCACAAGGTGACCGGGATCGTCGTGGTTCCGGTCATGCTGTCGCGGATCCTCGACCAGTTGGAGAAGACCAGTCCCAAGCCGGATCTGTCGAACCTGCGGATCGTGTTCGTGTCCGGTTCACAGCTCGGCGCCGAGTTGGCCACCCGGGCGATGAAGGATCTGGGCCCGGTGATCTACAACATGTACGGCTCCACCGAGGTCGCGTTCGCCACCATCGCCGATCCGGGCGACCTGCAGTACAACCCGGCGACGGTGGGACAGGTGGTCAAGGGCGTCAAGGTCCGAATCCTCGACGACAACGGCCACCAGCTGCCGCAGGGCGAGGTCGGCCGGATCTTCGTCGGCAACTTCTTCCCGTTCGAGGGCTACACCGGCGGCGGGGGCAAACAGATCATCGACGGGCTGCTGTCATCGGGAGACGTGGGCTATTTCGACGAGCGGGGGCTGCTCTACGTGTCCGGCCGCGATGACGAGATGATCGTCTCCGGCGGTGAGAACGTCTTCCCCGCCGAGGTCGAAGACCTGATCAGCGGGCACCCCGAGGTGATCGAGGCGACCGCGCTGGGCGTGGAGGACAAGGAGTGGGGCGCGCGGCTGCGGGCGTTCGTGGTCCGCAAGGAAGGCTCCTCCGTCGACGAGGACACCATCAAGGTCTATGTGAAGGAGCATCTGGCCCGCTACAAGGTGCCGCGCGAGGTGGTCTTTCTCGACGAGTTGCCGCGCAACCCCACCGGCAAGATCCTCAAGCGCGAGCTCCGCGAGCTGTAGGTCCCGTTGCCTTTTTGCGCGAGCGTGCGCGTCCCCGGTACGACGCGCGGCGTTGTGACCGGAATTGTGCACGCTCGCGGCCGGTCTCCGGCGTGATGGGCGGTGTCAGGTGACGCTTGCGATCGGCAACTTCCAGGTGGCGCCGCTGATATCGGTGAGCACAAGGGTGTACCGGTGCGCCGCGTTCCAGTGTGTCCGTTCGGTGTCGATCGTCACCCGAGCTTTCGCGCCCAACGGGACGACGAGGCTGTGGGCGCCGGGCTCCACCTGGGCCACGTAGCGGTTGGTGATCGCCGTTCTGGGCAGCCGGCTGAGCTCCGCGCCATCGAGCTTGACCACGGTGTCGCCGGCGGTGTCGTCGCGGACGCCGACGCCGATCAGAAACGAGCCGTACACGTCGGCGCCTTCGGTGCGGAAGAGCTCGAATTGCAGGCTGTTGTCGGCTATGTGGGCGTCGGTGATCTCGATGACCGGCGCTACCGATTTATTGTGCAGCGGGCCATAAACCCCGCCGTGAAAATGCTGGTTGGTGAACAACGCCACGGTGAGAATCAATATCGAGCCGCTGACCACGACGGGTGTCCTGACGTTGATTGCACCCGAGCTCAGCCAGTTGAACCATTTCTGCTGCGCCAGCCGCAGAATCCTGCCCGAAACGATGCGATCCGCGGAATAGCGCCCGCCGCCGCTCAAAAACAGCATGAAACCGCAGGCCATCCCGAGGATCCCGATTTGCCACTCGTCCAGGCAGGTGGTGCCCAGCCAGCCGGCGCTGAGCAGGATGCCGAACGCCAACCCCAGGACCGCCAAACTCATGATCCGGGTGAGAAAACCAATCATCACGCAGATCCCGACGACGCCTTCCACGATGGTGAACACCGTCATCGCCACCGCGAGCAGACCGGGGTGGGTCAGCAGGTGCTCGATGATCGGGCCGATGCCAAGCGCGTGCGGCAGAAAATGGTTGAACTTCTCGCCGATATAGCCGGGCAGATTCGGATCCAATTTGTCGGCGATGCCGACACGGCGCCAGAAAGCTGAAAAGTACGTCCACCCGATGACCAGTCGGACCGGCAGTGCGAAAAGCGCCGCGGTAGTGAAATGACGTTCGAGGGTCCCGGCTTTTTCGATGGTGTCAGCGGTCACGGGGCACCTCCGGTGCAGTAGTTTCCTTGGCTTCCAGGAGTGATCGGGCGATGTAGTCGGCAGCGGGCCAACTCAGTAGGTGAGGGTCTTGTAGCCTTGCTCCTGTAGTCCGAGTGCATACGTCAGAGCGTTCCCGGTGGTGGGAATCTCGGGCGGCAGGAGAGCCGGATCGATGCCCATCCTCTGGACTGAAATATTGCAGGCCACGACTTTGAGTCCGTCGTCGATCACAGCCCGACGGACCGCATCCTTCACCGCCGGAGTCGTTGCGATCTCTTGGACCAATTGTCCGTACGCCACAATCTGAAAATCAATGGCCGAGCTCTTCGCCTTGAGCTCCCGGCCCGTCATTATGGCTCCGTCCAAGTGCCGTCCGTCGGAAGCCAGCAATGCGTACTTGCCATCGGCCCTAACAGCGTTCTCCGTTGCGAGGATCTCTTCAACGCTCGGCGGCTGAGCATATGCCGGGTTGGCGACTCCGAGTGGGATGATGGCCACTGCGGCCGTCAGGGTCAAAAGCTTACTGAACTTTTTCACGTACCCTCCATCGTTCACCCCGTCAACGATCCCGCACCGCGCCTACGTACCTACGTAGTAGCTACATAGGTATCGATGTTTCTAGCATGCTGGAGCCGATCGACGCAATCGGGATGAGTCCACGGCGGATCCGGGCAGGTCCGGCATCGACACACCCGTCTCACGCGGGACGGTGCAGCTGGGCTCGACCCAGCGTTGGCGCGGCGGCACCCGATGACGGCGACCGTTTGCGGTGTTGGCGTCGCCTGATTCGGTATTTCGTTGGCGCGCTTAAGTTCTCGATCCCCCCGCGGTCTGGCCGGCGCGATAAGTTAGCCAGGATGCGGTTTTCGACTCCTACGGATCGCGGGGCAGCCCCAGCAGACGCTCGGCGATGATGTTGAGCTGAACCTCCGAGGTGCCGCCGTAAATCGTTGTGGCACGGCTCATCAGCAGATACTCAGCCCACTTGCCGGGCAGTTGCTCGCGGTCACCGATCGCGGCGTCGCCGGCGAAGGTGCTCACCCCGAATTCGGCGTAGCCCTGGCCGGTCCGCATCGACAGCAGCTTGGACACCGCCGCCGCGGGCATCGGGTCCTTGCCCGCCAGGGTCAACAGCGTTGAGCGCAGGTTAAGCAGCTTGGCGGCGTGCCCTTCGGCGATCAACTCGCCGGCTCGGCGCTGCTCACCCTGATCGAACTGGCCGTCGCGGATGAAGTCCACGAACCCGTCGAGGCTGGCCAGGAACGGCATCTCGGACCCGCCGATCGACACCCGCTCGGCGGTCAGCGTGTTGCGGCTGACCTCCCAGCCCCGGTTCACCTCGCCGAGCACCAGCTCGTCGGGGATGAACACATCGTCGATGAACACGGTGTTGAACATCGCCCCGCCGGTGAGTTCACGCAGCGGACTGACGGTCACGCCCTCACTTTTCATGTCCAGCAAGAAGTAGGTGATGCCATCGTGTTTGGGGGCCGCGGCGTCGGTCCGCGCCAGCAGGGCTCCCCATGACGAGAACTGCGCGGCCGACGTCCAGATCTTCTGTCCGCTGATCCGCCAACCGCCGTCGACCTTGGTGGCCTTGGTGGTCAGGCTGGCCAGGTCCGAACCCGCGCCCGGCTCGGAGAACAGCTGGCACCACACCATCTCGCCGCGGAACGTGGGCGGCAGGAAACGCTGCTTCTGCTCTTCGGTGCCGAACGCCACGATCGACGGGATGAGCCACGCCGCGATACCCATCCCCTGGCGGCGCACCCGGCCGGCCGCGAACTCCTGCTCGATGATGATCTGCTCGATCGGCTCGGCGGCCCGCCCCCACGGCTTCGGCAGGTAGGGCAGTACCCAGCCGCCCTCGGCGATCGCCACGGTGCGCTCGTCGCGCGGTATGGCCTTGAGCGCGGCCACCTCCGCACGGATCTCCGCCCGCAGTTTCTCGGTTTCGGGATCCAGGTCGATGTCGATCTTGCGCATCCCGCCGGCAGTGGCGGTGTCGACGACCTGCTGCGGGTAGTCGGCGCGACGGCCGAACGAGGCGGCCAGGATCAGTGCCCGCCGGTAATAGACGCCCGCGTCGTGCTCCCAGGTGAAACCGATCCCACCGTGGACCTGGATGCAGTCCTGGGTGCAGTGCTGGGCCGCCTCCGGGGCCAGGGTCGCAGCCACCGCGGCCGCGAACGGCACGGCCGCAACCGCGGCGTCGTTCCCGGTTGCCTCGTCGATCGCGCGGGCGGCGTCCCACACCGCGGCGGTGGCGCGTTCGGTGGTGGCGATCATCTCGGCGCACTTGTGTTTGATGGCCTGGAACTGACCGATCGGCCGGCCGAACTGTTCGCGGATCTTGGCGTACTCCGCCGCGGTGTCGGTGGCCCACCGGGCCACCCCGACCGCCTCGGCGGACAGCAGTGTCGAGATCAGCGCGTGCGCCTGCGCCTGGTTGAGGTTGCCCAGCACGGCTTTGTCGTCGACCTCGACACCATTGGCCCGCACGTGGGCGATCGGACGTAGCGGGTCCACGCTTTCCACCGGCTCGATCTCGAGCTGGTCGGCACTCAGCACCACCCAAGCTTCGCCGCTGTCGATCGCCACGGGGAGCACGAGCAGCGACGCCTGGGCGGCCGCCGCGACGGCACGGACCTCACCGCGGATCACCAAGCCGTCACCGTGGGCGGTGGCCGTCAGTCCGGGGTTGAGGGTGTAGCTGGCGATGACCTCGCCGGTGGCCAGACCCGCCAACTCGGGGGCGGTCGGATCATGGGCGGCGATCAAGGCGCCGGCGATCGCCGACGGCACGAACGGGCCGGGCACCGCGGCATAGCCGAACTCGGCCAGCACCACCGCCAGCTCCAGGATGCCGAACCCCTGCCCGCCGACTTGTTCGGCCAGGTGCACCCCCGCCAGACCCTGCTCGGCGGCGGCCCGCCAGTACGGCGGCGGGTTCTCGATCGGGTTGTCCATTGCCGCATGCAACAACTCGGACGGCACCGCCCGTGTCAGAAGTGACCGCACTGAATCGGCGAGGTCCTGATGCTCAGATGTGATCGCTATGGGCATGTTGCGCCTTTCGGTGTGTGCGTGGGGCCAAACTAACAACCGGTCGGTTGGTTGACTACCTCGGTCAAGGGTTGACCGTCGCGCAGCCGGCGACAGTTGTCGACGGCGGCGCTCAGATAGCGCTGCATGGTGTCGGCGGTGTACCAGCTGACATGGGGAGTCAGCACCACGTTGTCCAAGCCGAGCAGGGGGTTGTCCGGGCTGACCGGCTCGACGGCGAACACATCGAGACCCGCGCCGCCCAGCCGCCCGCTCGCCAGCGCCTCGGTCAGCGCGGTCTCGTCGACGACGGTGCCGCGCGCGGTGTTGACCAGCACCGCCCCGGGTTTCATGCGCGCCAGGCCGGCCCGGTCGATCAATCCCTCGGTGGCCGCCGTCAACGGCACGTGCAGCGACACGACATCGGCTTCGGCCAGCAGCTCCGGCAATGAGCGCCAGCCGGGGCGACCGTCATCGCGGGTGCTGGTGTGCAGCACGTTGGCGCCCATGGCGGAGACGATCCCGGCGACGCGTCGGGCGATGCTGCCGTACCCGACCAGACCCACGGTGCAGCCGCCGATGTCGCGGCAGCGCTCACCGAGATCCGGATCGGTGGGCCAACCGGACCCCTGGCGCGTCGAGCGATCCAGCGACATCAGTCGGCGCAACACCGCCAGCATCAGCAGCACGGCGCCCTCGGCCACCGATGCCGCGTTGGCGCCGGGCATGTTGGCAACCGCGATGCCGCACTCGGTGGCGGCCCCGACGTCGATGGTGTTGATCCCGACGCCGAACTTCTGCACCAGTCGCAGTCGCGGTCCACCGCGCAGGTCCTCGCCGGACAGCGGACGCAGCACGTGCCAGATCACCTCGGCATCGGCCAGCTCCCGCCGGAAGGTGGTGTCGTCGTCGGCGGCGCACCACCGGATATCGAGCCAGTCCGATTCCGGCGCAACGAAGTCGATGACCTTCGGCCCGGGGATGAAATGCGCCAGGACTGTCAGGGCCATCGGTGTCCTGTCCGCTCGGCGATGCTGTCAGCCCGGGCGTTCTCGGGCATGGTCAGGAGTCTTCCTCGGTATAGATGGCCCGATAGAACACGTTGGCCAGGGTTCGGATGCAGGCGTCGTCGTCCGGCGCGGCGCCGCTGCGACGGGGGGTGGCAAGTTGGACGTAGCAGAACTGGTTCAGCATCGACACGATCGCCACCGCGAGTAGTTCGGGGTCGTCATCGGCGCAGTGGCCGTCGGCCTGCGCTCGTTTCACCGTCTCGGTGATGAAAGCCACTGGTACCGCGCAGATCTCCGCCCAGTAACGGGCGAAGTCGTCGTTGACCATCGCCAGTTGGGAGACTCCGACCATCTCGGCGAGTCGGTTGCGGTAGGTATACCAGTGGGCGGCGGCGGCCTGCTCGATACGCTCCCGGTTCGACAGCCCGTGCCGAACGGCGCCGGAGGCCCGCTCGCCGGCCTCATCGCGGAACCGCAGCGCCCACTCCCGGACCATCGCTTCTTTGGAGTCGTAGTAGTTGTAGAACGACGCGGCCGATCGACCGGCCTCGGCAGCGATGTCGGCGATGGTGGTGGCCAGCACACCTTTGCGGGCGATCACCGCCCGCGCGGCGGAGTCGATCGCCGCCTGGGTGCGACGGCCCCGACGAGTCGGCAACGGGTCGCGGTGAATGGGCTCTTCGGAGAGGGTCGACACCGAATCGGTTCTCCTGTCGCTGCCGAGGCTGGATCAAACTTGAATCTGATGTTAGATTCAGATTCTGATCTTGACCAGAGGAGTCACGATGATCAAGCCGCACGGTGTCAACACCGAGTTCGAGATCAGTGGGATCAACCACGTCGCGCTGGTCTGCGCCGACATGGCCCGAACCGTCGACTTCTACAGCAACGTGCTCGGCATGCCGTTGGTCAAGTCCCTGGATCTGCCCGCCGGGATGGGGCAGCACTTCTTCTTCGACGCCGGCAACGGTGACTGCGTCGCCTTCTTCTGGTTCGCCGAAGCGCCGGACCGCGTACCGGGCATCTCATCGCCGGTCGCCATCCCGGGCGTCGGTGAGATCGTCAGCGCGGTGAGCACCATGAACCACTTGGCCTTTCACGTGCCCGCAGACAAGTTCGACGCCTACCGTCAGCGACTCAAGGACAAAGGTGTCCGGGTCGGGCCCGTTCTCAACCACGACATGTCCGAATTCCAGGCCAGCCCGACCCTGCATCCCGGTGTGTACGTCCGGTCGTTCTACTTCCTCGATCCCGACGGAATTACACTTGAGTTCGCTTGCTGGACAAAGGAGTTCACTCCAGACGAGGAACACGTCACGCCGAAGACCGAAGCCGACCGTAGGGTTCCGGCCGCCACCACTTAGTCTCGGTACAGCGCCGGATCGCCGAGTTTGTCCAGCAGTGCGGCCAGTTGCTCGATCAAGCGTTCCGGCTTGAACCGCACTTCACCGGCCAGCCAGGCGCTGATCGTCTGGGCGACCCCACCAACGACGAAGTGTCCGGCCGCTTTGATCCGGTCGTTCTCCGGCAGTCGCAGCGCGCTGCCAGCGTGCTGGCCAGATAACATCGCCAGCAGCGCACTGGATTCCACCCGTTTGCGTACCACCACTGCGTTGCTCAGATGCACGCCGAACAGCAGTCGCCCGATCCGGGCGTCACCTACGATCGTCCGCACGATGTTGGCGATTCCGGCACGGGTCTGCTCGCCGGGCGGCGCCGCCTTCACGACCGACTGGGTCTTGGCGGCCAGGTCGGCGATGACAGAGTCGAAGACCGCGCTGACGAACTCTTCCTTGTCGGCGAAGCTCTCGTAGAAATAGCGCGCGGTCAGGCCGGCCTGCCGGCAGATGCCCCGCACGGTCAGTTCCGCGATCTGCGGCACGTCGGCCCCGAGAAGGTCGAGCCCGGCCTCGAGGAGTCGGGCTCGGCGCGATGCCCGGCGTTCGACGGCGTCGACCCCGCCGTACAGGCGCGCCCCCGACACATTGGTGGACACCATGTCGAACATCTTGGCACCGGGCCTGACACAGAGCAATGTCCAGAAGCCGGCGTTCTCAGGATTGTGGGTGCGGCGATGCCGAGCATCAGGCGGAGCTGAGGCGCCGTTGTCCCAGCGGTATGCACGTCAGCGCTGGTGTGCGCCGGGCCCCCAGGGAGAATGCCCTGTGATTTCGTTTGACGAAACATCAGAAAACCCCTAATGTTGGCCAAGCCACGATCTGAAAAAGATCTCCGGTTACAAACAAGGGGACATATCATGAAGCTGATCATACTAGGCGTCGCCGCCGGAGGTGCCGCAGCAGCATTCCTCACCGCCGCGACCGCCGGCGCCGAGGTCTCGGAGACTCCGGGGACCTGGACGCCGACCTATAACATCGACACCGCCGAGATCCTGCAGGCGGCGAACTCGTTCACCAACACCTGGGCCGTCACGTCGATCTTCACTCACAGTGACGGCGAGGCGCTCGCAGGAACGACCTACCTCACCCCGTCGACGGGTGGGCTCAACGCCCTGTTCATCGATGACGCCACCGGTGATATCTACAACCAGAACCAGCTCGGGCTGGGCTTCACCAACCTGTACTATGACGCCGACGGTGACGGCAAGGACGTCGTCGACATCCTCAAGACGCCCTTCGGAAACATCGACATCTCGTCGATGGCGGCGTGGTTCGCGCCGGCCGACGTGGCAGACCTGACCCCGGCGTCGCCGCTGGAAGCGCTGGAGAACGCCGGCTTGTACAGCGCCCTGAACCTGGGCCTGGGTGAGGACGCTCCTGCCGACGTGACGTGGAATCCGACCTACGCCCTCGACGGTGCTCAGCTGCTCGACGTCAACGACCCGCTCTCGCAGACCTGGAAGTTGACGGCTGCCTTCACCAACGATGACGGCGAGATGCTGTCGGGCACCAACTACATCACGCAGTCGTTGTTCGGTGGCGGCATCAACAACCAGTTCGTCACCACCGACGGGGATGTGTACGCGCAGCACCAACTGGGGCTGGGCTTCACCAACCTGTACTACGACGCCGACGGCGACGGCAAGGATGTCATTGACATCCTGAAGACGCCCTTCGGAAACTTCGACATCTCGTCGATGGCATCGTGGTTCGCACCGACCGACTTCTCCGATGTCGACGCGGTCTCGCCGGTGGCCGATCTGGAGGACGCCGGTCTCTACAGCGTCCTGGACCTCGGTCTGTTGACGCCGGACGTGTAACCAACCACTCAACAAGCACGAATGCCCCGGTTCTGCCGGGGCATTCGTGTCGCTATGGGCCAGACCGGCCCGCGCAGCGCTGTCCGTCGGGCGGTATCCGTCAGCGCGCCACTTCCCGCTGGACGTTATCGATCCGACGGGTCCAGCCGCGGGAATCGAGATGCTCCAGCAGCGGGATCGCCACCCGTCGAGTGGTGCGCAACGCCTGCTTGGCCTGCGTGGCGGTGAAGGGTTGGGTCAACGACGCCAGTTCCCGCATCGCCAGCGCCGGCGCGGTCGGCAGCACCACCACCGATTCGGTCAGCCGCAGCAAGCGGCCGGCCCGCTCGGCCGCGGCCAGCTCGCGGATCCCCAATCGCAGGGCGGCCAGGTCGTCCGCGTCGGGGGCTTGGAATGGCTCGGCGGCAAGGCGAGACTCCAACGTGGCGATCGCGGCTTCGGCCGGCCCGAGATCGCCACCGGTGCCCGCTATCCGGATCAGGCCGTCATGGAGCTCCAGCCCGGCGTCACGAACCACCTCGTCGAGCAGGCCCACTTCGGGCAACCCCAACAGATCAGCCGCTGCCCCGCTGGACATCCCGGCCGACAACGGGTTTCGCTCATGCAGCTCCCGCGTCGCCGAACCCAGGCGTTCCAGCCAGCCCTGGTAGGTGCTCGTCTGAACCCACCAGCCACGGACCTCGCGCACCCCGGCAGGCACCGCCGTGCAGTCGTAGCCCAGCAGCTGCAGCCGGGCGCGGAACACCGCACCCCGGTCGGCCACCACTGCTGCCGGATCGTCGCCGGATGTCAGCGCCGCCAGCACACCCCCGCGCCGGATGCCGTCGCCGCGGCGCCGCAGCGCCGGAGGATCGGGATCGAGCACGCGGACCCCGGCCACCACCCGCCGTCCACCAGGGTCGCGCAACACCAGTCGATCCGAAAGCGCCAGCGGCAGCGAATGTTCCAGCGTGAGCCGGGCATGGTCGTCGTCGAACGGCCGAAGCCGGGCCGGTACCGACGCGGTGCCGACGTGCACCACCAGGTGTTCGGGCGCCTGGCTGAGCGCGAGACCGGTTGCACGGCGCACATCCACCGTGCTGGGGGTCGGCCACGCATCGACCGTGACCAGCGTGTCGCCGCGGTGCACGTCTGCTGCCGGCACCCCCCGCAGGTTGACGGCCACCCGTGCCGTCGGCGACACCGTCGCGCAGTCGTGACCGCAACTCTGCAACCCACGAACGGTCACCTCGCGCGGCTGTCCCCGCCCGAGCAGGATAAGCCGGTCACCGCGAGCCAGCGTGCCCGCGGTGAGGGTGCCGGTGGTCACGGTCCCGGCGCCGGTGATGCTGAACGAGCGGTCCACCCACAGCCGAACCCGTGCGGTCGGGCAGGGCGCGGGCAGCCGGGACACCACCTCGTCGAGCGCCGTTCGCAGCTCGGTCAGGCCGACACCGGAGACGGCGGACACCGCCACGGCGGGGGCATCGTGCAGCCCGGTTTCGGCGAGTTCGGCGCGGGTCGCGGCCAGCACCTCGGCGACCCGGGCGGGTGGCACCCGGTCAATGCGGGTCAGCGCCACCAGACCGTGCGAAAAGCCCAGCGCGGCAAGGGCGTCGCGATGATCAGACGACTGCGACCGCCAGCCCTCGTCGGCCGCGACCACGAAACACACCACCGGCGCCGGGCCCAGACCGGCCAGGGTGTTGGTGAGGAAGCGTTCATGCCCGGGCACGTCGACGAACGCCACCGGGGCACCCGAGGGCAGTGTGGTCCACGCGAACCCGAGATCGATGGTGAGTCCGCGGCGGCGCTCCTCGGCCCACCGGTCGGGCTCCATTCCGGTCAACGCTCGCACCAGGGTGGATTTACCGTGGTCGACGTGTCCGGCCGTGGCTACGACGAACATTGCCACATCACGGTCACTCCAACGCCGCGCGCACCGCGGCCAGCAACCGCGCGTCGTCGGCCTCGGGGACGCAGCGCAGGTCGAGCAGGCAGGCGCCGTCGTGCACCCTGGGCAAGACCGCGGGATCGCCGGCGCGCAGCCGGGCGGCGGCTGTCTCGGGCAGTCGCACCGCCCAGCCGGGCAACGGGACGCCGGGTGCGCCGCCGCCGCCGACCCGCCCGTCATGCGGAACAGTCTCGGCGCCAACAGCGGTCGCGAGCAGCTCAGCGCGGCACCGCAGGGATTCGGTGTCGGCGTGCAATGCCAACGTCACCGGTGGCAGGCCACCGGCCACGGTGGCTTCGAGCGCGGCCAGCGCAAGCTTGTCGGCCCGCACCGCTCGGGCCAGCGGATGACGGGCCAGTCGGGCGACGATCTCACGGCGCCCCAACACCAGCCCGGCCTGCGGCCCGCCGAGCAGTTTGTCCCCGCTGGCGGTCACCACGTCGGCGCCGGCGGCCAGCGCGCTCGCCGCATCCGGCTCGTCGGGCAGCAGCGTGTCGGCAGCGAGCAGCCCGCTGCCCAGGTCGGCCAGCAGGGCCACACCGTGCTCGTCGGCCAGCGCCCGCAACTCGCGTAGCCCGACCGCCGCGGTGAACCCCTGCACGGCGAAGTTGCTGGGATGCACCTTGAGAATGCAGCCGGTCTGCGGTCCCAGCGCCTCGGCGTAATCGTGCAGGTGGGTGCGGTTGGTGGTGCCGACCTCGCGCAGCACCGCGCCGGTGGAGGCGATCAGATCGGGTAGCCGGAAGCCGGCGCCGATCTCGATCAGCTCGCCGCGGCTGACGACTACTTCTTTTCCGGCTACCCCCGGCCCGGTGGCCAGCGCGGTGGTGGCCAGTACCAGCGCAGCGGCGCCGTTGTTGACCACCAGTGCGTCCTCGGCGGCCGGACACGCCGCCAGCAGCGCGGCACGCGCGGCGACGCCGCGTTTGGACCGGGCTCCGGTTTCCAGGTCCAATTCGACGTCGACATAGCCGGCGGCCGCCACGAGCGCCTCGACTGCCGCCGCCGACAGTGGAGCCCGGCCCAGGTTGGTGTGGATCACCACTCCGGTGGCGTTGAGCACCGGCCGCAGTGTGGATCCGGAATGAGATGAAAGACGTTCCAGCACCGATGATTCCACCGCGTCGGGCGCCAGTTCCCCGCGGCGCGCCCGATCCTGGGCGTCGTGCACCACCGCCCGGATGGTGCGATCGCCGAGCCGGGTGGCTGCCTGGCGCACCGCAGGCAGCGCCAGCAGTGCATCGGTGCGTGGAATGGCGCGACGCGGATCGACCTGGCTCACAGCCCCTCCTGTCCGATGGCGGAGGCGGACGGGAATCGAACCCGCCAGACCGAGTTGCTCGGCCTCACCGGTTTTGAAGACCGGGGAGCCCACCAGGACCCAAACGCCTCCGCTGTTAAACCTAACCGGTGTGGCTAGCCTGAACCGATGACCATCCGGCTCACCGGCTACGCGCACGGCGGCGGCTGTGCCTGCAAGATCCCGCCCGGCGAACTCGAGGACGCGGTGCGCGGCCTGGCAGGACAGGCGCACGATCGGGTGTTGGTCGGGCTCGACGACGGCGACGACGCGGCCGCGGTGCTGGTGCGCGACGACCTCGCCGTGCTGTCCACCGCCGACTTCTTCACGCCGGTCGTCGACGACGCCTATGACTGGGGCCGCATCGCGGCCGCCAACGCGCTCTCGGACATCTACGCGATGGGTGGGACCCCGGTGGTCGCGATCAACCTGGTCGGATGGCCGCGGGAGACGCTGCCGATGGAGCTGATGAGCGAGGTGCTGCGCGGCGGCCTGGCCGTCGCGCAGCAGGCGGGCTGTCCGGTGATCGGCGGGCACTCCATCGACGATCCGGAACCCAAGTACGGCATGGCCGTCACCGGGGTGGCCGACCCGAAGAAGCTGCTGCGCAACGATTCCGCCGTACCCGGTCTTCCGCTGACGCTGACCAAACCGATCGGGGTCGGACTGCTCAACAACCGGCACAAGCGGACCGGGGAGGTCTCCGTCGAGGCCGTCGAGCTGATGACCCGGCTCAACCGCGACGCGGCCCGCGAAGCGGTGGAAGCGGGCGTCCGGGCCGCCACCGACGTCACGGGCTTCGGGCTGCTCGGCCACCTGCACAAGATGTGCCGGGCATCCGGGGTGGGCGCGGTGATCGACCGCGGCGCGGTGCCGGTGATCGGCGGCGCGGTCGAGGCGCTGCGCGACGGCTTCGTCTCCGGCGGCACGCAGCGCAACCTGGACTGGGTGCGCCCGCACCTGCGTCCCGGACCCGGTATCACCGAGGACGATCTGCTGCTGCTGGCCGACGCCCAGACCTCCGGTGGTCTGCTGATTGCCGGGGAGCTTTCCGGGTATCCCGTGATCGGGCATACCGTCCCCGGAAGCGGAGTCGAGGTGCGATGAGTATGAGCCAGTTCAAAGTCGGCGACCACGTGCGGTGGAACTCCGAGGCCGGGCATGTGACCGGCAAGATCACCAAAGTCCACACCAAAGACACCGAATACAAGGGGCACAACCGGCGGGCGAGCCCTGACGAGCCGCAGTACGAGATCACCAGCGACAAGACCGATCACATCGCCATGCACAAGGGGTCGGCGCTGCACAAGCTCGACGACTGAATGTTGGCGACATACAATTCCCTCATACATCGCCAACATGAGGAGTCGCAATGGCGGTAACCCAGATCGACCTTGACGACGAAGCGCTGCGCGAGGTCATGCGGATCGCCGGGGTGCACACCAAGAAAGAGGCGGTCAACCTCGCGATACGCGATTATGTCGAACGGTTCAGGCGCATCGAGGCGCTCGCCCGATCCCGCGAACAGGCTCAGGACTGGGATTACGACGGGTGGCTCGTGGCGCGCGCCGACGAGAAGGTCACCGGTTGATTTCTTTCCTGGCTGACTCCTCGGCCATCTGGCGGTTGCAACGACAGCCGGAACTGACCCAAGCGTGGAACTCCGCTCTGCTCAGTGGGGCGATCGGATCGTGCGATCCGCAGCGGGCGGAGTTTCGTCGTTCGGCCCGCAATGCCAACGAGTTCGAACAGATGAGCCAGATGTTTCGTGACATCTATCCCGATGTTCCCGTGCCGAAATCCGTGTGGCGGTGGATAGACACCGCCCAGCACCGATTGGCGGCAGCGGGCGCGGTGCGTGCACTGTCGGTCGTCGACCTGCTGGTCTGCGCTACGGGTGCGGCCAAGGGGTTGACAATTCTTCATGACGACGGCGATTACGAACTGGCCGCGCGTCACCTGCCTGATGTCGCGGCCCGCCGTGTTGTCGATGTCGACGCGTAGACGTCGCCGCGCTCAGACCACGTAGTACAACTGCGACATCGCCACCCGGTCGACCGCCGGCACCGTGGCCAGCGTCCCGTCCAGGTAGACGTCGTAGGTGTTCGGGTCGATCCGGATCTCCGGCATGGCGTCATTGCGCACCATCTGCGGCTTGCCGACGGTGCGGCAGCCGCGGACCGGTTCGACCCAGCGGTCGAGCCCGATCCGCTCGGGCACCCCGGCGCTCACCGCGGCATCGGACATGAACGTCATCGAGGTGCGCCGCGCCAGGTCCGGCTCACTGGCGTACATCGGTCGCAGCAGCACCGGCTCGGTGGTGGGAATCGAGCCGCACGGGTCGCCGATGGCAGCCCGCGCCACCGCGCCGCCCTTGAGCACCAGCTTGGGCCGTACCCCGAATGTCGCGGTCGGCCACAGTACGATGTCGGCGATCTTGCCCGGTTCCAGCGACCCCACCAGATGGGCTACCCCGTGGGTGAGCGCCGGGTTGATCGTGTATTTGGCGAGATAGCGCAGGATCCGGTTGTTGTCGTGTTCGTCCGGGTCGCCGGCCAGCTTGCCGGTCAGCTGCTTCATCTTGTCGGCGGTGCGCCACGCGGTGGTGATGGTGTCGGACATCCGGCCCATCGCCTGCGAGTCCGAGGTGTACATCGACACCACACCCAGGTCCTGCAGCACGTCCTCGGCGGCCTCGGTGCCGGTGCGGATCCGGGACTGCACGAACGCGTTGTCGACCGGGTCGTGCGGATTGAGGTTGTGTGTCACCGCAGTCATGTAGAACAGGTTGTCGGCGGTGTCGGTGGTGTACGGCCGGGTGGGGTTGGTCGAGGACGGCAGCACATTGGGCATCGCGGCCATCGCCATCACGTCCGGGGCGTGGCCGCCGCCGGCGCCCTCGATGTGGTAGGCGTGCACCACCCGCCCGTTGATGGCGGCGAGCGTGTCGGCGAGGTAGCCGGACTCGTTGATGGTGTCGGTGTGGATCGCGACCTGCACGTCGTAGTCGTCGGCCACGTTCAGGCAGCAATCCATCACCGACGGGGTGGATCCCCAGTCCTCGTGCACCTTGAAACCGCAGGCGCCGGCCTCGACCTCCTCGATGAGCACCTCGGGTCGGCTGCTGTTGCCCTTGGCGAGGAAGCCCACGTTGACCGGGTAGGCGGAGGTGGCCTGCAGCATCCGGGTGATGTTGCCCGCGCCCGGGGTGGTGTTGGTGCCCCGTGCCCCGTCCTCGGGTCCGGTCCCGCCGCCGAGCAGGGTGGTGACCCCGCTGGACAGGCCGTCTTTGACCTGTTCGGGGGAGATGAAGTGCACGTGGGTGTCGACCGCGCCGGCAGTGGCCACCAGGCCCTCGCCGGCGATCACCTGGGTGCCGGTCCCGACGATCAGCGCCGGGTCCACCCCGTCTTGCACGTAGGGGTTGCCTGCCTGGCCGATCCCGACGATCCGACCGTTACGAATTCCGATGTCGGCCTTGATGATTCCGATGATCGGGTCCATCACGATCACCGAGGTGATGACCAGGTCCAGGGCGCCGTCGGCGTTGGTGATCCCCGGGGTCTGGCCCATGCCGTCCCGGATCGACTTACCGCCACCGAACACCAACTCCTCGCCCGGGGTGAGCAGGCTGTCCTCGACCTGCGCGATCAGTTCGGTGTCGGCCAACCGGAACCGATCACCGGTGGTGGGACCGTACAGCGAGACGTAGTCCCGCCGGGAGATCGAACTCATGGCGCCTCCTCCGGATCCGTCGGCAGTCCGCGATAACCCAGGTCGGCGGCCCGGCGCAGCGCCTGCTCCGCGACCGCAGGGTTGCTGACCGTGCCCTCGACCAGTCGGCTGAAGCCAGTGATCCGGCCCATCCCGCCGAAGTCGACCAGCTCCACGTCCTTGGCCTCCCGGGGCTCGAACCGGATCGCCTGGCCGGACGCAATGTCCAGCCGCTTGCCCAGCGCTTGGCGACGGTCGAACTCCAGCACTTTGTTCACCTCGAAGAAGTGGTAGTGCGAGCCGACCTGGATCGGCCGGTCCCCGGTGTTGCGCACCGCCATTCGGATCGTGGGACGACCCGCATTGATCTCGACGGGGTCGTCGGCGATGAACCATTCGCCGGGAATCATCACGCCACCTCCGGTCAGACGATCGGGTTGGACACCGAAACCAGTTGAGTCCCGGTCGGAAATATTGCTTCGACCTGAACGAGTGTGACCAGCTCAGCCACGCCGGGCATCACGTCGTCGTGGGTGAGCACCCGCTTCCCGAGTTCGATCGTGTCGGCCAGCGACGCGCCGTCGCGCGCCGATTCCAGCAGCGCCTCGCAGATCAGCGCAATCGATTCGGGAACGTTGAGTTTGGTTCCGCGCTGCTTGCGCCGACGGGCCAGCTCGGCGACCTGGTAGATGACCAGTTTCTCGACCTCGCGGGGCGACAGCAGCAGCGACGACATCCAGGTCTGCGAACCGAGGACCGCGGGGGCTTGCAACGCCGCTGCCCCGATTTCCTCCGAGTGGTCACCATCCTCCGCCACGGTTCGGATGCTACCTGCCGCACACCGTTTGCGCCGCTGGATCGGCTACCCCGCCGTCGTGATCGAATCCCCGGTGATGCCCGCCGCGCGGCGCGCCGCCAGCCGGTTCCGCTGCGGCTCAATGGTGTAACGCGGATCCTTCGCCGATTCGATGCCGGCCTCGAACACCCCGAACCGGGTCAGCGCCGAGGCCCCCAGCAGTGCCAGCCCGGACAGCGCCGCCACCGCGCGGTGCCGCCCGCCCAGCAGCGTCCCGATACCGCCGGCGATCGCCAATCCTTCACTGCACCGCAGCATCGCCCCGGCCCGGCCCTGCTGCAGCGGCTCGGCGGCGATCGGGTCCATCCGGTGCTCCATCGCCCGGGTCGCGATGACGTCACCGATGACTCCCAGCACCGCCAGTCGTCGCGCCGGCCCGGCTTCGGTCACCGGCGTCGTCAGCATCGCCAGCCCGCCGGCGGCCAGGCTCGCCGAGCTGACGAACACGAACGGCAGATCGCGGTGGGCGCCGTGCCAGGTCGGGGTGGCGGTGTCGCCCAGCAGCACCGCGGTGTAGACGGCCAGCGGCGCAGCGAACACGGCGGCCTCCAGGCCGGCCGGTCCTTCGGCCGCCCGCAGCACCGGCCGCAGCGGGCCCAGGGGTAGCCACTCGCCGGTCATGCGATCGACCTCGGCGGCGGCCGCAACCCCGGCGCCCGCGCCGAAACCCGACAGGATCCAGGATCCGAGGCTCATCGGTGAGGTGAGTTTGATGGTGCGCAGCATGTTGACGAAGCGTTCCGGTCGACCGAGGTCGCTGATCAGCGCTGCCGCGCTCAACACGATGGCCACCAGCGCCGCCAGCCGGGAGTTGCGGCGCAACACCTTTCGCCCGGTGAGCTGGGCACCGGCAGCCAGCAGACCTGAGCCGCCGGCCAGGCCGCCGAGGAACAGGTAGGCGGCAATCTCGTGCGTCCACGGCGCCGGCTTGACCACCGGGCGCCCGTAGTAGGAGCTGAACGCCACGTCGGGCACCATCGGCATCTCGCGGCCACCGTCGCCGCCGCCACGGCGCCGACGCCTGCCGCGGCGCGGACCGTCCGAGACAGTGCTCATGACCGCCCCCCCAGGAATGCGACGGCGGCGGCGGCCAGCATCCCGGCCGCGGCCAGCGCCGACCGCTTGAACATCGCCGGCAGATCCGCGGTGCCGACCCGCGGGTCCGGTGGCAGGCCGTAGACCTCCGGCTCGTCGAGCAACAGGAAGACCGACCCGGTGCCGCCGACGCCATCGTGCTCGTTGGCGCCGTAGAGCCGGGCCTCGGTGCGGCCCTGAGCGTGCAGTCGGGCCACCCGCTCGCGGGCATCGGCCACCAGATCGTCGTGGTCACCGAACTTGATCGATTCGGTGGGACAGGTCTTGGCGCAGGCCGGGGTTCCGCCGTCGACCAGCCGGTCGTAGCACATGGTGCACTTCTGGGCGATCCCGACTCCTACCACGCCGGGAGCGGCGCCGCGGGCGGACTTCGGCGCCGCTGTGCCGTCGGTGCGACGCTCGATCACCCCGAACGGGCAGGCCGGCACGCAGTTTCCGCAGCCGTTGCAGACGTCGTCCTGCACCACGACCGTGCCGAACTCGGTGCGGAACAGCGAGCCCGTCGGGCAGACGTCCAGGCATCCGGCGTGCGTGCAGTGCTTGCAGACGTCCGAGGCCATCAGCCAGCGGAACTGGTCGGTAGCCGGCGGCGCGATATCCGTTGCTGCGCCAGGCATTTTGGGCATGCCCAAATCGATCAGCTGTCGCCCCGATTCGCGAGCGTTCGCGATGGCGTCGGCGCCCTGTTCGATGAACGCGACGTGCCGCCAGGTGTTGGCGCCCAGCGAGCCGGTGTTGTCATAGGAGGATCCGAGCAGCTCCAGGTCGCCGTCGGCCGGGTTGTGGTTCCACTCCTTGCAGGCCACCTCACAGGCCTTGCAGCCGATGCAGATCGAGGTGTCGGTGAGGAAGCCTTTACGCCGGTGTTGCGCTGACCATCGCGCGTCGGCGGCGGGGTCGGTCGGTCCGGAAAGTTGGCCCATCAGTCCCGCCTTTCCGGGTCGACAGCGGTGTTGCCGGTCTCCGGTGTTGCGCCGGAACGGCTTTGGTATTCGGCGATCAGCCGCAGCAGCTCCTCGCCGTGCGGTCGCCGGCCCGGTCGGATGTCGCAGGAACCGGCCTTGGACTCCTGGATCTGCACGTTCGGATCCAGGGTCACCCCGAGCAGGTCGTTGGCGGCGTCGCCGCTGACCACCGCGTCGCCACCGACACCCCAGTGATACGGCAGCCCGATCTGGTGCACGGTGTGTCCGCCGACGATCAGCGGTGTCATCCGGTCGGTCACCAGGACGCGCGCCTCGATCGCCGCCCGCGGCGAGATGATGGTCGCCCAGCCGTAGTTCTGCAGGCCCCGCTCGGCGGCCAGCGCGGGGGAGACCTCGCAGAACATCTCCGGCTGCAGTTCGGCCAGATACGGCAACCAGCGGCTCATGCCGCCGGCGGTGTGGTGCTCGGTGAGGCGGTAGGTGGTGAACACGTACGGGTAGACATCGGCGCCCGGCTCACCGGCACTGGGAGCCGACAGATTGTCTTTGCGCGGGAAGGTGATTCGAGCCGGATTGCGCTGCTGGAGATACACCGCGTTGGCGATCGGTGACTCCTGCGGTTCGTAGTGGGTCGGCAGCGGGCCGTCCACCACGCCCTTGGGCGCGAACAACCAACCCTTGCCGTCGGACTGCATCACGAACGGGTCGTCACCGGCCAACGCGTCCGGACCGCCCGACGCCGGATCCGGCCGGGCGCCCGGGGCACGGTCGACCACGAAGTCGGGCACGTCATCGCCGGTCCAGCGGCCGGCTTGCGCGTCCCACCAGACGTAGCGCTTCCGTTCACTCCACGGCACCCCGTCCGGGTCCGCCGACGCCCGGTTGTACAAGATCCGCCGGTCGGCCGGCCAGGCCCAACCCCACTGCGACTGGCTGCGGCTCGGCCCGCCGTTGGGCACCCGCCGGGCGGCCTGGTTGACGCCGTCCGCGTAAACCCCGGTGTAGATCCAGCAGCCGCCGGCCGTGGTCCCGTCGGCGCGCAACTCGGTGTAGGACGACAGCGGCCGGCCGGCGTCGTCGCCGGTGAGCTGATGCCCGTTGATCTCGGCCAGCACGAACTCGGGATCCGGGTCGCCGTGCTCGTCGACGGGGTAGTTCCAGACCAGATCCAGCAGCGGCCGGTCTCGCGGATCGGTCGACCCGGCCAGCTTGGCGCGGATGCGGTTGCCCAGTTCGACGAAGAACTGCAACTCGCTGATGCAGTCTCCCGGCGGGGCCACGGCCTGATGGCGCCATTGCAGCAGCCGTTGGGTCTGGGTGAACGTCCCGGCCTTCTCGACGTGACCGGCAGCCGGTAGGAAGAACACCTCGGTCTCGATGTCTTGCGTGCGCAGCTCGCCGGAGGCGATCTCGGGACCGTCCTTCCACCAGGTGGCCGACTCGATCAGGTTCAGATCCCGTACCACCAGCCACTTCAGGTGCGCCATGCCCAGCCGCTGTTGGCGCCCGTTGGCCGAACCGACCGCCGGGTTCTGACCGAGCAGGAAGTAGCCCTCGACTTCGTCGGCCAGCATCCCGGTCACGGTCTGATAGGTGCCGTGGGCTCCGGTCAGCCGGGGCAGGTAGTGATAAGCCCAGTCGTTGTCGGCGGTCGCGGCGTCGCCCCACCACGCCTTGAGCAGGCTGATCAGGTAGGCGTCGGCGTCCGCCCAGAAACCCTTCTGGCTCTTCGACCCGACGCGGCCCAGGTAGGCACCGAGGGTGTCGTCGCGCCCGGCCTTGGGCATCGGCAGATAGCCGGGCAGCATGTCGTAGAGGGTCGGGATGTCGGTGGAACCTTGAATGCTGGCATGCCCGCGCAGCGCCATGATGCCGCCGCCCGGCCGGCCCACGTTGCCCAGCAGCAGCTGCAGGATCGCGGCGGTGCGGATGTACTGGGCGCCCAGGGTGTGCTGTGTCCAGCCCACCGCGTAGGCGAAGCACGTGGTGCGTTCCCGCCCCGAGTTGGACGTGACGGCGCGCGCCAGGTAGTCGAACAGTTCGGTGTCAATGCCGCAGACGTCGCGGACCATCTCCGGGGTGTAGCGCGCGTAGTGCCGCTTGAGGATCTGGAAGACTGTGCGCGGGTGCTGCAGGGTCTGATCGCGCCGCACCCGGGGGTGTTCGAGTGCCGCGCCGCCGCTGCCGAGCGTCTCGCCGAGCGAGCGCGCCGATGCGCTGGCGCCGTGCTCATGACCACCGCCGGGCGAGCCGATGTCGTCCTCGCCGGCGTCGCGGCTTTGGTACGCCCACGTCGACGGGTCGTACTGCCCGGTCTCCGGGTCGAACCCGGAGAACAGCCCGCCCAGGTCCTCGGTGTCGCGGAAGTCCTCGCTGACCAGCGTCGCGGCGTTGGTGTAGGCGAGCACGTAGTCACGAAACCACAAGTCGTGGGTGAGCACGTGGTTGATCAGCGCACCCAGCAGCACCACGTCGGAGCCGGCCCGGATCGGAATGTGCTTGTCACACACCGCCGACGTGCGGGTGAACCGCGGGTCGACATGGATCACGGTGGCGCCCCGGCTCCTGGCTTCTTCGACCCACTGGAATCCGACCGGATGGCACTCGGCCATGTTGGAGCCCTGGATGACGATGCAGTCGGCATTCGCCATGTCTTGTAGGGACTGTGTCGCGCCACCGCGACCGAAGGAGGCTCCCAGACCGGGAACCGTGGCGGAGTGTCAAATACGAGCTTGATTGTCGATCTGTATCGCGCCGGCGGCGGTGAAGAGCTTCTTGATGACGTAGTTCTCTTCATTGTCCAGCGTGGCGCCGCCCAGCGAGGCGATCCCCATGGTGCGCCGCAGCGGCCGGCCGTCGTCGTCGTGGTCCTGCCAGCCGTTGCGCCGGGAGGCGATGAACCGGTCGGCCACCATGTCGATCGCGGTGTCCAGCTCCAGCGGCTGCCAGTCACTGGCGCGGGGCGCCCGGTAGAGCACGGTGATCTGCCGCCCGGGAGAGTTGACCAGTTGTTCGCTCGCCGCGCCCTTGGGACACAGCCGGCCGCGTGAGATCGGCGAGTCCGGATCGCCCTCGATCTGCACCACTTTCTCGTCCTTGACGTAGACGCGCTGCCCGCAGCCCACCGCGCAGTAGGGGCAGATGCTCTGCACCACTCGGTCGGCGGTCGCGGTTCGCGGCACGGTGGCGCGGGTGCGTTCGGAGGTGACGGCCGGCCCGCGGCCGAACACGTCACCGGTGCGCAGTTGCCGGATCACCGGCCACTCCAGGAATTTTCGCGGAACCATCTTCAGAGCCTAAGGGAACCGACCGCGCTCCCGCAGCCGAGCAAGCATGATGGAGCAATGAGTCGGATAACGCAGCGGCGCCGGGTGAGCCATGTCGCGGCCGGTGCCGCGACGCAGCGCCCCGAGACGCTGGCGGTGGAGGAGCCGCTGGAGATCCGCCTCAACGGCACGCCGCTGAGCGTCACCATGCGTACGCCGGGATCGGATGTCGAACTGGCGCAGGGCTTCCTGCTCACCGAGGGCATCATCTCCGGGCGCGCCGACGTGCTGAGCGCGCGCTACTGCGGTACGCCGGCCGGGCCCAACACCTACAACGTGCTCGATGTGACGCTGGCGCCCAGCGTGCCGCCGCCCACGGTCGACGTCACCCGCAACTTCTATACGACTTCATCTTGCGGGATCTGCGGCAAGGCTTCGCTGGACGCGGTACAACTGGCCAGCCGGTACTGTCCGGGCGATGACCCGGTCAGCGTCACCGCGGCGGCGATCACCGCGATGCCGGACCGACTGCGCTCAGCGCAGGACGTGTTCGACCGCACCGGTGGCCTGCACGCCGCCGCGCTGTTCAGCTCCGACGGGTCGGTTCTGGTGGTACGGGAGGACATCGGCCGGCACAACGCCGTCGACAAAGTGATCGGCTGGGCGCTGGAACGTGACCGGATACCGCTGTCGGGCACCGTCCTGCTGGTCAGCGGTCGGGCGTCGTTCGAACTGACCCAGAAGGCGGTGATGGCCGGGATCCCAGTGCTGGCCGCACTGTCGGCGCCCTCCTCGTTGGCCGTGGACCTGGCCAGCCAATCCGGCCTGACCCTGGTGGCATTCCTCCGCGGTGACTCGATGAACGTCTACAGCCGGGCCGACCGCATCGTCGGTTGAACGTAGTCGCAGGCGCGCGATATAGCCGGGAAAACCATCCGCAGAAGCGGCAACAAACCCGCGTTCGATCTTGCATTTCCGGCTACAAGTATTAATGTGTCCAGACTGAGCAGATCCTGATCGAAGAGGGGTGCAGGATGACCGGTCGTAGCCGTGACAGTCGGGGCAAACGCCTGCTCGGGACCGCAGCCGGAGCGTTCCTGGTCGCCGGGATGGTGCCGATCGCCGCCGCTCCCACCGCGCACGCCGACGATCTCTGGGATCTGATCGTCGACCCGTTCGTCAACGTCTTCGACGGTGGCACGGGCGATGGCGCCGACCCGTTCGCCGGGTTCGGCGATACCAATCTCGTCTTCGGTCTGGGCAGCGCGGAGTCCGGTCCACTCGACTTCGCGCAGTCGATCAACGATGCGCTCCAAGCCTGGCTCGCCAGCGACTCCGGCATACAGCTGGCCGAGATGATCAACGCGTCGTTCGTCTACCTGTTCGGACGCGATCTGATCGGCAACGGCCTGGACGACTTCACCGGGGAGAACACCTCGCTGCTGGGCAGCACCGGCATGTTCGGTGATCTGGGCGACGGCGGGTTCCTGTTCGGCAACGGCGGCGCCGGAGCCGACGGAGTGGCCGGCGTGAACGGCGGCGCTGGTTGGGACGGTGGTTCGGCCGGCATGTTCGGCAACGGCGGTGACGGCGGCGCCGGTGCGGCGGGTGCCGCCGGCGGGGCCGGTGGTGACGGCGGCAGCTGGTTCGGCAATGGCGGCCATGGCGGTGACGGCGGCGCCGGCGACACCGCCGGAATGGTCGGTGGAAACGGCGGTGCGGGCGGCAATGCCGGATCCTGGCTCGGCGACGGCGGCGATGGCGGCGATGGCGGCGCCGGCGTCAAGGGCGTCCAGGCACTGAACAGCGGCGCCGGCAGTGCCGGCGGCAACGGCGGAGTCGGCGGCAACGGTGCCTCCGTGGGAACGGGTAACGGTGGTAACGGCGGTGCTGGTGGCAACGGCGGCAACGGTGCCGACGTGGCGGGCAGTGGTGGCGGTGGTGGCGGTAGCACCGGTGGCGGAACCGGCGGTGGCGGCGGTGGCGGCAGCACCGAAGCGAACACCGCCGGCGGCAACGGTGGTACCGGTGGAGCGGGCGGCAGTGCCGGGCTGATGTCGGGCAACGGCGGCAATGGCGGAGCCGGCGGAAACGGCGGCTTCGCCGGTGTCAGAGGCCCGGACACCCCCGGCGGTCAGGGCGGTGCCGGTGGCCAGGGCGGCGCGGGCAGCATCAACGGCGACAACGGCGAGGCCGGAGCCGCCGGCAACACCCCCGGCAGCAAGGGCGGCGGCGGGGACGGCTGCGTTCCCAACCCGGGTGGCGGCGGTCCCGGCGGCCCCGGCAGCGGCACCGGTTGTGGTGGCGGCGGCGGAGGCTAACCGCTCGGGGAGCCTGCCGGTGCGGCGCGGTCGATCACAGCGACGATCGCCCAGCCGAGCATCCCGGCCGCGAGGCCGAATCCGAGGTGGAACAGCGCCTTCTCGCCGATGGCCACCATCCCGAACGAGTGGCCGACGATGAGCCACCTCGTGAGTGGAACAACAAGCGCGACAAGGTGAACCGGGGCGGCGGCCAGTGCGACCAGCCACCGGCGTGCCCGTACCGCGGGACTTGCGATCAGCAGGTACAGCAACACCGCGGCGCCCAGGTAGCGGATGCTGGCCCACGGCCCGGGCCCGGATTGCAGCAGCAGGGTCGCCGCTGTGGATGCGGCCCCCACGGCGAGCACGGTGGGCGGTCTGCGGGTGGTCAATGCCACGGCCACCAGCAGTGTCAGCCACACCAGGCCGCGGTGTCCGGGCAGTGCCAGCGGCATCCGCACGTCAGCGGAGATGGTGATCACGGCGGCGGCAGCGGCCGGAAAAACCGCCTCGCGGGCCAGCGCCAGACTCGTCGCGTTACGGGCTGCCCACGGCATCACAGTCATCGCCTCAAGGTAGGCCTGACGGCCGCGCCACACAACCTCATCTGCGGTCCAGAACGACGTGTGAAAGCTTGAATACGCATCGATGCCGACATACGGTCATGCACATGCGGTCATCTGCCGGGCACCTGCTCCGAATGGGTCTGACGGTCCTCGTCGTCAGCACCGGAATCGGGGGGTGCGCCGCCGATTCCGACGCCGGGTACCACCTGGTCGTCCGGCAGGACGGTCGAGTGCTGGACGAGTTCGATCTGGCACGGCTGGGTGAACTGCCGCAGATCGAGATCACCACCCCGCAGTCGCACGGCAGCCCGGTACAGCGCGGCCCGTCGGTGCGCACGGTGCTGGACGCCGCCGGGGCTGCCGACATCCGCAGTGTCCGCATCGAGGGCAGCGACCCCGCGCAGACGCTGACCGCCGCCGAACTCACCGACCGGGTCGTGCTGAGTTTCACCAAGCGCGACACCGTCAAGCTGGCCGCGGCCGACCTCGACCGTGACCGGTGGGTGCGCGACGTGCAGACCGTGGTCGTCAACCCGTGACGGTCTTCGCCGGCGTCGATCTGCTGATCGCCATCGATGACACCGATGACCGGTTCAGTCCCGGCACCGGCCGGCGCGCCCGAGCGTTGCTGTGCGAACTGGCCGCCGCGGGTTTGGGCAGTGCAGCCGGTGCCACCCGCCACCAACTGCTGGTCGACGACCGCGTGCCCTATACCTCGCACAATTCCAGCGCCTGCCTGGCCTGGCGTAGCCCAGCCGGCGACCCGCACGCGGTACGCGGCGAGATCATCGACTACACCGCCCGGTTCCTGGAACGCGTCTGCCCACCGGCCGCCGACCCGGGCCTCGCCGTCGCGGTCCCGGCCGACCTGTCCGACATCGGACCGCTGGTGGAGTTCGGCCGGCGGGCCAAACGCGAAGTGCTGCACCGTGCCGAGGCTCGGCACCTCGCAGACGAACTCGGGGTGCAGCTGTCCGGGCACGGGGGAACCCACGACGGGGTGGTGGGTGCGCTGTCGGCCATCGGCCTGCAGCTCTCCGGCGACGACGGCCTGTTCATCACGCTGCCCGGCCTCGCTGACCTGCCCCACGCGGCGACTGTCGACGAACTGCTGGCGAGCGTGCCCATCGACGAAGCCCGCGACGGCGGCAACCGCCGACCCGCGGCCGGGGAGCGTATCGAGTTGGGTGACTGGGTCCGGCCGGTTCTGCTGGGGGGCGCCGCTGTGCTCCTGCTGGAACCACCTGTCGAGCAACCCGATGGGCGGCGCCACTGGCGGACCGCACCGCGGGCGGTCGTCAAGAAGTATTGAGGTGCTTCCGCAGCTACGGGAAGATCGACCGACTCGGTAGGCATATCGTGACTGAGAAAGCGGAATTATTCCGCAGCTAAGGCCAGTGAAAAGGTGTTCGTCGGCTAGAGTTCTTGAGGTCCCTTGAGGTCGACGGCCTACGCCGCGCTCGTTGCCGGAAGGAGCTTCGTCATGGTCCTGCACGTCGTTCCCGAAGGCTTGGCCGCGACGAGCGCGGCGGTGGAGGCAATCGCCGCCACCCTGGCGGCCGCCCACGCGTCAGCGGCCCCGCTGATCACCGCGGTGGTTCCGCCGGCGATGGACCCGGTGTCGCTGCAAGCCGCGGCGGAACTGAGCATGCAGGGCAGCCAGCATGAGGCCGTCGCCGCGCGCGGCACCGAGGTGCTGCGCCGGGCCGGAGTCGGCGTGGCAGCGGCAGGGGCGAACTACCACGCCGCCGACACGTCGGCCGCGTCGGCGTTTCCGCGGTAGCGGTGCGGTGATGTCCGCCCTCGTGTGGATGGCGGCCCCGCCGGAGACGCATTCGGCGATGCTGAGCACCGGCCCGGGACCCGGTGCGCTCCTTGCCGCGTCGGCCGCCTGGACCGCCTTGAGCGGGGAGTATCTCAGCGCCGCAACCGAACTCGCTGCCGTGCTGGCAGATTCCCAGGGTGTGTGGGCTGGTGCGACGGCGGACGCCTATGCTGCTGCGCACCTGCCCTACCTGGCCTGGCTGCAGCTGGCCGGCACCCTCAGTGCCCGGACCGCCACCCAGCACGAGGTGATCGCGACGGCCTATAGCAGCGCATTGGCGGAGATGCCCACGCTCGCCGAGCTCGCCGCCAACCACGCCACCCACGCGGTGCTGGTTGCGACCAACTTCTTCGGTGTCAACACCATTCCGATCGCCGTCAACGAGGCCGACTACGCGCGGATGTGGATTCAGGCGGCCACCGTCATGAGCGTCTACCAGGCCACCACCGAGACCGCGCGCAGCCTGGGGCATACCAGTGGCGGAAGCCAAGCGGGCTCCGCTGCCGCCGGGGACGGCGGTGGTGGCGGAGGCAACGGCGGCGGAGGCAACGGCGGCGGAGGCAGCGGAAACTTCGACCTGCCGACACCGGCGGAGATCTGGCAGATGCTCTTCGGTCGTGACGGAGACCAGGTGCCCGGACAGGGCCAGCCCAACTGGAGTCCGGCGGAATTCCTGCAGAATCTGTCGAACTTCTTCAACGGTAACGAGAAGGCGCTGGCCTGGCTGCAACAGAACTTCCAGGGCCCGCTGACGCCCGCCCAGTGGTGGCAGCTGTCGAGCTACTTCATCGCGTGGCAGACCTACCGTGCGGTCAACTGGACGCTGCGCACCCTGCGCTTCCTCGCCCAGCTGTCCCCGCTGTTGGCCGGTGTCGGCTTGAACCTGTCGATCGCCAACCTGGGGGGGCTGGCACCGGTGGCCGGCGCGTCGGGGCTGGCAGGCTTGTCCGGACTGTCCGGGTTGGCCGGCATCGCGGCGCCGCCGGTGATGCCGGCGCCCGCGCCGGTGGCGCCGGTCATCTCGGGTACGGCGCCGCCCGCGCCGGTTCCGGCCGCGGTGCCCGGGCCGGCTGCGCCTGCCGGCCCGGCCGCGTTGATACCGACAGCCCCCGCTGCCGCCCCGCCGCCGCCGGCGGCACCGCCGCTGATCGGCACCGAAGGCACGTTCCACAGCTACCTGGTGGGCTGGCTCCCTGCATCGCAGCGCACCGCCGCCACCGTGGCCTCAAAGGCGGCCCGGCGCGCACCCGACATCGCGGTGCCAGCGGCGGTCGCTGAATCGGTGCGGGGTGCGGCGCGGCAACCGGGTCGCCGCCGCGGAACCTTGATCGACCCCGGTTACCGCTATGAGTACCTCGAGGAGCACGACCCGGGCGCTGCATCGCAGGTCCAGCACGGCTCGGCGGGGTTCACCGGCACCCTCGGTGCGACCGGGGTGACGCAGCCTGCGGGTTTGGCGGAACTGGCGCGCGATGAGTTCGGCCGGGGCCCCAGGCTTCCGATGCTGCCGGACTCCTGGGGGAACAGCCCACGTGCCGAACCAACTTAAGTACCGCAATCGCGGACTAGGAACCGATCGGCAGGACGTAGATTCTGTTAAATTCCGGACGATCTGCCCGTAAATATTGACTTGGGTCATGCCTCCGGGCGTACCGTCGGCAGGTGGCCGTGGCAGCGCTGTGACGGCGAGCAGTCGATCGTGCCCCGGGAACCGTACCGGTGCGCTTCACGACTAACCGGTAGAGGAGAAAGGAGTGCGGCGATGAGTATGTTGGATGCCCATATTCCGCAGTTGGTGGCCTCGGAGTCGGCGTTTGGGGCGAAGGCGGCGTTGATGCGGTCGACGATGGCGCAGGCTGAGCAGGCGGCGTTGTCGGCGCAGGCGTTTCATGTCGGTGAGGCGGCGGCGGCGTTTCAGGGTTCGCATGCGCGGTTTGTGGCGATGGCGGCGCGGGTGAATGCGTTGCTGGACATGGCGCAGGTGAATCTGGCTGATGCGGGCAGTACTTATGTCGCGGCCGATGCGGCGGCGGCGTCGGGTTACACCGGGGTTTAGAAGGGGTTTGTGTGATGTCGCAGATTATGTACAACTACCCGGCGATGTTGGCCCATGCCGGGGAGATGAATGGGTATGCGGGCACGTTGCAGGCCGTCGGTGCTGATATCGCCAGTGAGCAGGCGGCGTTGCAGGCGGCGTGGCAGGGCGATACGGGGATGACGTATCAGGCCTGGCAGGTGCAGTGGAATCAGGCGATGGAGGAGTTGGTGCGGGCGTATCACGCGATGGCGATGACGCATGAGACCAACACGTTGATGATGAACGCCCGCGACACCGCCGAAGCCGCCAAGTGGGGCTGACCGCGCGACGAACCTGCGCGGGTCGGGCCGCGACCAGCGGGGATCACGCGCTGATCACTCCGGCGTAGGGTCACTGGAATGCCTGAGATGCGCAGTGAAGGTGACAGTTGGGACATCACCACAAGTGTCGGCATGACCGCGTTGCGGGTGGCCGCAGCCAGGGCGTTAGAGGCCCGCAAGCCCGATCCGGTGGCGGTCGATCCCTATGCCGAGGTGTTCTGCCGGGCGGCGGGCGGGGACTGGCAAGCGGTGGTGGAGGGCAACCTGCCCGATCATCGACTGTTGACCAGTGATTTCGGCGAGCACTTCGTCAACTATCAAGGCGCGCGCACCCGCTACTTCGACGACTACTTCCGTCGCGTCGCCGCGGCGGGTGTGCGGCAGGTGGTGATCTTGGCGGCCGGGCTGGACTCCCGGGCCTACCGATTGGACTGGCCGGACGGGACGACGATCTTTGAACTGGACCAGCCTCAGGTGCTGGCCTTCAAGAGCTACGTGCTCTCCCAGCGCGGCATCCGGCCGACCGCGGAGCGGCGCGAGGTCGCCGTCGACCTTCGCGAGGACTGGCCCGCGGCGCTTGTGGCCAGTGGCTTCGATCCGGCCCGGCCCTCGGCGTGGATCGCCGAGGGCGTGCTGGTCTACCTTCCGGGCGATGCGCAGGAGCAGCTGTTCACCGGTATCGACGGCCTGGCGGCTCCCGGCAGCCACCTGGCGGTCGAGGACGGCGCCCCGCTGCCGGACGAGGTGTTCCAAGCCGCGCTACAGGCCGAAGTCGTCGCCGGCGACAACAGTCGCGTCTTCCATCAACTCATCTACAACGAGCGCTGCGCGCCGGCCGATCAGTGGTTCGGCGAGCGCGGCTGGACCGCGGTGGCGACGCCGTTGGCGGACTACCTGCGTGAGCTGGGGCGCCCGGTGCCGGGTCCGGACAGCGAAGCCGGCCCGATGGTGGCCCGGAATTCGCTGGTCCGGGCGGTCAAAAGGTAGGGCCCGTCGAGAACGCCAGCCACTGTCGTCAGCATGCCCCGAATGGGGTAACGTTCCAGCAAACGAAAATCATTTTCAATAAGGAGCCGGGGTATGAGTGGGAACGATGTCGGTGCTCCCGCGGCGGGTCTACCTGCCGAAGGAGCGGGGAATGCGGTGATGCAGACCACCCGGCGATCGCTCGAACCGGCCTCGACAGTTAGCTTATGCAATGCTAACTTCAGCCGGGTTAGCTTGGGGAATATTGGTGAAGGGGCGAGCCACGCATGAACAACGGTGACGCGGCTCTGTTGGCACCGCAACCTCGGATCGACGAGGAGACGCTCAGCCGGTTCGCCACCTGCTGTCGGGCCCTGGGCATCCCCGTGTACCAGCGGCAACGGCCCGCCGATCTGGTTGCCGCCCGCACCGGTTTCGCCGCGCTGACCCGTGTCGCGTACGAGCAGTGCGATGCCTGGACCGGCCTGGCCGCTGCCGGCGACCAGTCACCGCGGGTGCTGGCCGCCGTCTCGCAGACGGCCGCGAGCGCCGGGGCGCTGCAGCGCCGACTGGACCTGCCGCAGGGCGCGCTCGGGTTCCACTACGACACCGGGCTCTACCTGAAGCTGCGTGCCACCGAGGCCGATGACTTCCACCTGGCGCACGCCGCCCAACTGGCGATGGCGGGCCGCTGCGCGGAGGCGAACGAGATCGTCGCCGAGATCACCGCGCGGCGCCCGAGCTGGAACGACGCGCGCTGGCTGGCGATCTCGGTGAACCACCACGCGGGACGGTGGTCGGACATGGTCAAGCTGCTGACCCCGATCGTCAACGACCCCGACCGCGACGAGCTGTTCAGCCACGCCGCCAAGATCGCGCTGGGCGTCGCGCTGGCCCGGCTGGGCATGTACGCCCCGGCACTGTCCTACCTGGAGGAGCCCGACGGCCCGATCGCCGTCGCGGCCACCGACGGGGCACTGGCCAAGGGGCTGATCCTGCGGGCGCAGGGCGAGGACGAGACGGCCGAGGAGGTGCTGCAGGACCTCTACGCCGCTAACCCGGAGAACGAGCAGGTCGAAGAGGCCCTGCTGGACACCAGTTTCGGGATCGTCACGACCACCGCGGCGCGGATCGAGGCGCGGACCGACCCCTGGGACCCCGCGACCGAGCCGAGCGCCGAGGACTTCATCGACCCCGCCGCCCACGAACGCAAGGCCGAGCTGCTGGCCGAGGCCGAACGCGAACTCGGCGAGTTCATCGGCCTGTCCGAGGTCAAGAACCAGGTGCAGCGGCTCAAAAGTTCGGTCGCCATGGAGGTGGTGCGCAAGCAGCACGGACTGGCCGTCGGCCAGCGCACCCACCACCTGGTGTTCGCCGGGCCGCCCGGAACCGGTAAGACCACCATCGCCCGCGTGGTCGCCAAGATCTACTGCGGCCTGGGGCTGTTGAAGAAAGAGAACATCAAAGAGGTGCACCGTGCCGACCTGATCGGCCAGCACATCGGTGAGACCGAGGCCAAGACCAACGCGATCATCGACAGTGCGCTGGACGGCGTGCTGTTCCTCGACGAGGCCTACGCCCTGGTGGCCACCGGCGCCAAGAACGACTTCGGACTGGTGGCCATCGACACACTGCTGGCGCGGATGGAGAACGACCGTGACCGGCTGGTGGTGATCGTCGCCGGCTACCGCGCCGACCTGGACCGGTTCCTGGACACCAACGAAGGTCTGCGGTCACGGTTCACCCGCAGCATCGACTTCCCGTCCTACCAGCCGCCGGAGCTGGTCGAGATCGCCTACAAGATGGCCGAACAGCGCGACAGCCGTTTCGAGCCGGCGGCGCTCGAGGAGATGCAGGCGTTGTTCCACCAGTTAGCCGAGGCGTCGCACCCCGACGCCAACGGCATCGCCCGGCGCAGCCTGGACATCGCCGGCAACGGCCGGTTCGTGCGAAACCTGGTCGAACGCTCGGAAGAGGAGCGCGAGTTCCGGCTCGACCACTCCGAGCAGTCCGGTACCGGGGTGTTCACCGATGAGGAGCTCATGACCATCACGACCGAAGACGTCCGTTACTCGGTGACGCCGTTGCTGCGTGGCCTGGGACTGGAGGCGAACGCGTGAGTGCCACGCAATCCGACCGGCCCGAGGAGGAGCGGCGCTCTTTCGCATCGCGCACCCCGGTCAACGAGAACCCCGACCGCGTCGAATACCGGCGAGGGTTCGTCACCAAGCATCAGGTCAGCGGTTGGCGCTTCGTGATGCGCCGGATCGCCTCGGGCGTGGCCCTGCACGACACCCGGATGCTGGTGGAGCCGCTGCGCTCACAGGCGCGCGCTGTGCTCATGGGTCTGCTGGTGCTGGCCACCGTCGCCGGTGGCTGCTTCGTGTTCACCCTGATCTGGCCCAACAGTGCCGCTGCCAACGACCCGGTACTGGCGGACAAGTCGACGTCGGCGCTGTATGTCCGGGTCGGCGAGCAGTTGCACCCGGTGCTGAACCTGACCTCGGCGCGGTTGATCGCCGGCCGCCCGGTCAATCCCACCGCGGTGAAAAGCGCCGGGCTGGACAAGATCCCGCGCGGCAACCTGATCGGCATCCCGGGAGCTCCGGAACGGATGGTGCAGAACACCAGCCGTGACGCGGACTGGACGGTGTGCGACTCGGTGGCCGGCTCGGAAGCCGGGGTCACGGTGATCGGCGGGCCGCTGGGCAACGGCGGCTCCCGCGCCGGTGCCCTCGACGCGCACCAGGCGGTGCTGGCCGACAACGGTTTCGGAGCATGGCTGCTCTGGGAGGGCAAACGCAGCCGGATCGACCTGGCCGACCGCGCCATCACCGGCGCGCTCGGACTCGGAGAGAAGGGCGCCGCCGTTCCCACACCCCGCTCGATCTCGACGGGCCTGTTCAACGTGATCCCGGAGGCGCCCCCGCTGACTGCGCCGGTGATCCCCGGCGCCGGCGACAAGCCGTCGTTCGACCTGCCGGCGGACGCGCCGGTGGGCGCGGTCATGGCCGCGCACGCCCTGGAGGGGACCGAGCAGGGCACCCTGCGCTACTACGCGGTGCTGCCGGACGGCCTGCAACCGATCTCCGGCGTGCTCGCCGCGGTGCTGCGCAACACCGACTCCCACGGGCTGGACCGGCCGCCGCTGCTCGGCGCCGACGACGTCGCCCGGCTACCGGTGTCGCACGCACTGGATGTCTCCCGCTTCCCGGAGCAGCCGGTCAGCGTCATCGATTCGGTGGCCGACCCGCTCACCTGCGCGCATTGGAGCCGGCCCGCCGGGGCCAGCACCAGCTCGCTGACGCTGCTGGCCGGCTCGTCGCTGCCGCTGCGCGACGGTGTCCGGACCCTGGATCTGGTCGGCGCCGGAGTCGGCGGGACCGCCGCGCGGGTCGCCCTGGCACCGGGCACCGGCTACTTCGTCCAAAGCGTCAGCGCCGATCCGACCGCCGACCACTCGGCGGGACCGCTGTTCTGGATCTCCGACACCGGCGTGCGCTACGGCGTCAACACCGAGAGCGGAACCGCCGGTAGCGACGGTGACACCGTGGCTGCGCTGGGGCTGAGCCAGCCGGCGGTGCCCATCCCGTGGTCGGTGCTGTCGCAATTCGCCCTCGGTCCCACGCTGTCGCGCGCCGACGCCCTGCTGGCCCACGACGGGCTGGCACCGGATCAACGACCCGTTCGCCGCGCCACCACCGAGTTGGGTGCAACCAACGGGGGAGAGACCCGATGAGCCGACTGATCTTCGAGGCCCACCGCCGGCTGCCGGCGCCGCCCACCGACAAGGGCACCATCACCATCGAGCCGCCACCCGAATTGCCGCGGATGGTCCCGGCGTCGTTCCTGCAGCGGGCGCTGCCGGTGGTGATCGTGATCCTGATCGTGGGCATGGTGATCGCGATGGTCGCCACCGGTATGCGGCTCATCTCCCCGGTGATGCTGTTCTTCCCGTTCGCCCTACTGGTAGCGGCGGCAGGCATCTACCGCGGTGGCGACAAGAAGACCCGCACCGTCGAGGTCGACGCCGAGCGCGCCGACTACCTGCGCTACCTGTCGGTGGTCCGGGACAACATCCGGGGGTCGGCCGCCAAACAGCGGGCCGCCGCGGAATGGTCGCACCCCGACCCGTCGGATCTGGCCGCCGTCCCCGGCTCACGCCGGCAATGGGAGCGCGACCCACACGACGAGGACTTCCTGGTGGTGCGCACCGGCCGTCATTCGGTGCCGCTGGCCAGCCCGGTGCGGGTCACCGACACCGCCGACGAGATCGACCTGGAGCCGGTGTCGCACAGCGCTTTACGCAGCCTGCTCGACACCCAGCGCACGGTGCGCGACGTGCCCGTCGGCCTGGATCTGACGAAGGTCTCCCGGATCACCGTGCTCGGTGAGGGTGACACGGCCGCCGATGACGTGCGCAGCACGCTGCGGGCCTGGGTCGCCCAGGCCGTCACCTGGCACGACCCGACCATGCTCGGGGTGGCGCTGGCTTCGCCCGGTCTGGAAACCGCGGACTGGTCATGGCTGAAGTGGCTGCCACACGTCGACATCCCCGGCTCCGTGGACGGCGTCGGCCCGGCGCGCTACCTGGCGTCGGGCCCCGAGGAGTTGGCCGCGCTGCTGGCTCCGGCACTGGCCGAACGCCCGGCGTTCACCGGGGGGCCGGCCGAGACGGCGCGGCACCTGCTGGTGATCATCGACGACCCCGATTTCGACGTCGCGGCATCGTCGCTGGGCGCCGCGCGTGCCGGGGTCACCATCGTGCAGCGCAGCAGCGTCGCGCCGAACCGCGAGCAGTACTCCGACCCCGAGCGGCCGATCCTGCGCATCGCCGGGGACGCCGACGGGGCAAGCCGAGCCCGGGCCATCGACCGCTGGCAGACCGGCGGCTGGCAGCGCTACGTGGATCACGCCGATGCTTTGACCACCGACGAGGCCGCCCACCTGGCGCGGCGGCTGTCGCGCTGGGACTCCAACCCGACCCACGCCGGGCTGCGGTCGGCCAGTACCCGCGGCGCCACCTTCACCACGCTGCTGGGCATCCCCGACGCCTCGCGGCTGGACGTGCCCGCGCTGTGGGCGCCGCGGAACCGCGACGAGGAACTGCGGGTACCGATCGGCGTCACCGCGACCGGCGAGCCGCTGATCTTCGACCTCAAGGACGAGGCCGAGGGTGGCATGGGGCCGCACGGCCTGATGATCGGCATGACCGGGTCCGGCAAATCCCAGACCCTGATGTCGATCCTGCTGTCGCTGCTGACGACGCACTCGGCGGATCGGCTGATCGTGATCTACGCCGACTTCAAGGGTGAGGCCGGCGCCGACATCTTCCGGCACTTCCCGCAGGTCGTCGCGGTCATCTCCAACATGGCTGAGAAGCGCTCGCTGGCCGATCGGTTCGCCGACACGCTGCGCGGCGAGGTGGCACGGCGCGAGTTGCTGCTGCGGGAGGCCGGCCGTCGGGTGCAGGGCAGTGCGTTCAACTCGGTGACCGAGTACGAGTCCGCGATCGCCGCGGGCCACGATCTGGCCCCGATCCCGACGCTGTTCATCGTCGCCGACGAGTTCACGCTGATGCTCGCCGACCACCCGGAGTACGCCGAGCTGTTCGACTACGTCGCGCGCAAGGGTCGATCGTTCAGGATTCACATCCTGTTCGCCTCGCAGACCCTGGACGTCGGCAAGATCAAAGACATCGACAAGAACACCTCCTACCGAATCGGCCTGAAGGTGGCCAGTCCCAGCGTCTCTCGCCAGATCATCGGGGTGGAAGACGCCTACCACATCGAATCCGGCAAGGAGCACAAGGGCGAGGGCTTCTTGGTGCCCGCCCCGGGCGCGGCGCCGATCAAGTTCCGCAGCACCTACGTCGACGGCATCTACGACCCGCCGCGGCAATCCAGAACCGTTGTGATGCACGCGATTCCAGAGCCCAAGCTGTTCACCGCAGGACCGGTGGCCTCCGGCGAGGAGACCACCGTGGTGGCCGAGGCCGAAGATGAGACGCACGCCCCGCCGCGCAAGTTGATCGCGACCATCGGCGACCAGCTGGCCAACTACGGGCCCCAAGCGCCGGTGCTGTGGCTGCCCCCGCTGGACGAGCCGATCCCGCTGGTCTCGGCGCTGGCTCGAGCCGGCATCGGCGAGCGGCAGCTGCGCTGGCCGCTGGGCGAGATCGACAAGCCGTTCGACATGCGTCGCGATCCGCTGGTGTTCGACGCCCGCTCGGCCAGCGGCAACATGCTCATCCACGGCGGGCCAAAGTCTGGGAAAACGACTGCGCTGCAGACCTTCATCATGTCGGCGGCCAGCCTGCACTCGCCGCGCGAGGTGACCTTCTACTGCCTGGACTACGGCGGCGGCCAACTGCGCGGGCTCGAGGACCTGGCGCATGTGGGCAGTGTCGCCTCCGGGCTGGAGCCCGAGCGGATCCGGCGCACCTTCGGTGAACTGGAGCAACTGCTCACCGCCCGCCAGCAGCGGGAGGCGTTCCGCGACGGCAGCATCGGTTCGCTCAACGACGGGTACGGCGAGGTCTTCCTGGTCATCGACAACCTGTACGCCTTCAGCCGGGACAACACCGACCAGTTCAACACCCGGAACCCGTTGCTGGCCAAGGTGACCGAGCTGGTCAACGTCGGCCTGGCCTACGGCATCCACGTGGTCGTCACCACCCCGAGCTGGCTCGAGGTGCCGTTGGCGATGCGCGACGGACTGGGCTTGCGCCTGGAACTGAAGCTGCACGACCCGCGGGACAGCAACGTCCGGGTGGCGGGCGCACTGACCCGGCCCGCCGAGGCGGTGCCCGCCAACCAGCCGGGCCGCGGCCTGACGATGGCCGCCGAGCACTTCCTGATCGCCGAACCGGACCTGGGTCAGATCGCCGAGATCAACGCCCGCCACCCCGGTCTGGCGGCGCCGCCGGTGCGCCTGCTGCCGACGAACCTGGCCCCGGAAGAGGTCGGGACGCTGTGGTCCGGCCCGGAGCGGATCGTGATCGGTCAGCGCGAAGAGGACCTGGCTCCGGTGGAACTCGACTTCACCGCCAACCCGCTGGTGATGGTGCTCGGGGACAACAAGTCCGGCAAGACCACCCTGCTGCGCCACATCATCCGCACCGTGCGGGAGAACAGCACCGCCGAGCAGGTCGCGTTCACGGTGTTGGACCGTCGGCTGCACCTGGTCGACGAACCGTTGTTCGCCGACAACGAGTACACCGCCAACGTCGACCGGGTGATCCCGGCGATGCTGGGCCTGTCGGCGCTGATCGGCTCGCGCCGGCCGCCGGCCGGGCTGTCGGCCGCGGATCTCGCCGGATGGACCTACGAGGGACACACCCACTACCTGATCATCGACGACGTCGACGCCATCCCGGATTCCCCGGCGCTGACCGGCCCGTACGCGGGTCAACGGCCGTGGACCAACCTGATCGGGCTGCTGTCGCAGGCGCAGGACCTGGGGCTGCGCGTGATCGTGACCGGCCGGGCCACCGGGTCAGCGCACGCTCTGATGACCAACCCGCTGTTGCGGCGCCTCAACGACCTGCAGGCCACCACGCTGATGTTGTCGGGCAACCCGGCCGATTCCGGCAAGATCCGCGGCCAACGGTTCGGCCGGTTGCCGGCGGGCCGGGCGATGCTGCTCGGCGACAGCGATGAACCCACCTACCTACAGCTGGTCAATCCATTGTTCAGCGAGAGCCTGACGCGCTGACGCGCATCGAAGGGAAGGAGAAACAGCCATGACTCTCAACGTGGTTCCCGAAGGCCTTGCCGCCGCCAGTGCAGCGGTCGAGGCGTTGACCGCCCGTCTGGCGGCCGCCCAGGCCGCCGCCGCCCCGCTGATCACCGCGGTGGTGCCGCCGGCGGCCGACCCGGTCTCACTGCAGACCGCCGCGGGCTTCAGCGCCCAAGGGACCGAGCACGCCGCGGTGGCCGCCCAGGGCGCCACCGAGCTCGGTCGCGCGGGCGTGGGCGTCGGTGAGTCCGGCGTCAACTACGCCGCCGGCGACGCGGCAGGTGCGTCGAGATACTTCATGGGGTCGCGCGGCTGATGATTTCCGCCCCGGTCTGGATCGCCTCCCCCCCGGAGGTGCATTCGGCAATGCTGAGCAGCGGCCCCGGCCCGGGTCCGCTGCTGTCGGCTGCCGGGGCGTGGAATGCGCTGAGCGTCGAGTACGCCTCGGTCGCCGACGAACTCACCGCGCTGCTGGGCGCGGTGCAGAGCGGTGCGTGGCAGGGCCCCAGCGCCGAGCAGTATCTGGCGGCGCACGTGCCGTACCTGGCGTGGCTGGGCAAAGCCAGCGCGGACAGTGCCGGGGTGGCCGCACAGCACGAGGTGGCGGCATCGGCCTACGCGTCGGCGCTGGCGACGATGCCGACACTGGCCGAGCTGGCCGCTAACCACATGACCCATGGCGTGTTGGTCGCCACCAACTTCTTCGGCATCAACACCATCCCCATTGCGCTCAACGAAGCCGACTACGCCCGGATGTGGGTCCAGGCTGCCACCACCATGAGCACCTACCATGCGGTGTCCGGTGCGGCACTGGCGTCGGCGCCGCGCACCGTACAGGCGCCGCCGGTGCTCAAAGCCGACACCGCGCAGCCGGCCGCTGACACGTCGTCGGACATCGGGGATTTCTTCACCCGGCTGTGGGATCAACTGGTCCAGTTCTTCACCGACCCGATCGGGGTGATCCGCGAGATCCTCAGTAGCCCCGGTGCCCTTGTCACTTGGTTCCCATTGCTCTTCTTCATTGCCTACGAGGCTTTCTTCATCCCGTTCGGCTGGACCTTCTGGTCGCTGTTGTTCGCCAGTGCGGCGCTGGTGCCGATCCTGCTCGGAGTGGGGCTGGGCCACCTCGCCGACATGCTGGGCGGGGAGCTGGCCCCCGACGGCGACCTGAAGCCGGTGCCGGTCGCGGTAGCCCCGTCCGGCGACCGGGCGACTCCGGTGGTGGCCGGTTTCAGCCCGAGCGTCGCCACCCCCGGTGCTGCGAGCGTTACCGCTGCACCGGCCACGCCGGCGGCGGCACCGGCGCCCGCGGCGGGCGGGGCCATCGGATTCGGCTACCTGGTCGCCGGTGGCGACCCCGGTACCGGGCTGGGGCCGACCCTCACCGAGCGCAACAAGGCGCAAGCACCGGCCTCGCGGGTGCCCGCGGCTGCGGCGGCGGTGGGCGCCTCGGCTCGGGAACGGTCTCGCGCGCGGCGGCGCCGGCGCGCCGTGCTGCACGACCACGCCGATGAGTACATGGACATGGATTCAGGCCCGGCCGGTCCGGTCGATGAGCCGGCGTCGGCCGCGGGCTCGGATCGTGGTGCCGGGGCGCTCGGTTTCACCGGAACCGTGGGCGGGCGCGGTACCGCGGCCGCGTCGGGGCTGACCACCCTGGCAGGCGACGGATTCGGAGGCGGGCCGGGCGTGCCAATGCTTCCCGAAACCTGGAGTGAGAACGAACTTTCCGGCCCGGATCCGGAAACAGAACCGAAGAAATAGATGGAGAAAGGAGTGCGGCGATGAGTATGTTGGATGCCCATATTCCGCAGTTGGTGGCCTCGGAGTCGGCGTTTGGGGCGAAGGCGGCGTTGATGCGGTCGACGATGGCGCAGGCTGAGCAGGCGGCGTTGTCGGCGCAGGCGTTTCATATCGGTGAGGCGGCGGCGGCGTTTCAGGGTTCGCATGCGCGGTTTGTGGCGATGGCGGCGCGGGTGAATGCGCTGCTGGACATGGCGCAGCTGAATCTGGCTGATGCGGGCAGTACTTATGTCGCGGCCGATGCGGCGGCGGCGTCGGGTTACACCGGGGTTTAGAAGGGGTTTGTGTGATGTCGCAGATTATGTACAACTACCCGGCGATGTTGGCCCATGCCGGGGAGATGAATGGGTATGCGGGCACGTTGCAGGCCGTCGGTGCTGATATCGCCAGTGAGCAGGCGGCGTTGCAGGCGGCGTGGCAGGGCGATACGGGGATGACGTATCAGGCCTGGCAGGTGCAGTGGAATCAGGCGATGGAGGAGTTGGTGCGGGCGTATCACGCGATGGCGATGACGCATGAGACCAACACGTTGATGATGAACGCCCGCGACACCGCCGAAGCCGCCAAGTGGGGCTAGCCGCCATGTTCTGCTCGACGAAGGAAGGCCGCCGGCGTGAACTGGGGGACTGAACCCAACGCTGCCGAACTGACGGTCGAGCAAGCTTGGTACATCGCGGAAACCATTGGCGCCGGGTCTTTCCCGTGGGTATTGGCGATCACCATGCCCTACACCGACGCCGGGGAACGCGGTGCGTTCATGGCACGCCAGCGCGAGGAACTGACCCGGATGGGAGTTGTCTCGCCGGACGGCACGATCAACGCGTATGTGGCCGAATGGATTCGGGTGGTGTGCTTCCCGGATCGTTGGCTGGATCTGCGTTACGTGGGTTCACCGTCCGGCGGGGCAGACGAGATGCTGCGCGGCATCGTGGCGCGCCGCGACCCCGGCAGTGCCAAGCCCACCCGGACGGTGGTGGCGCTGCGCAACGCCCAGTTGGTCACCTTCACCGCGATGGACATCGCCGACTCGCGGCTGCTGGTCCCGGTGCTCGGCGCCGGTCTGCGGCAGCGCCCGCCGGCCCGATTCGACGAGTTCACCCTGCCCGCCCGGGTCGGGGTGCGCGCCGACGAGCGGCTGCGCGCCGGCGCCGCGCTCGGCGAAGTTCTTGATTACCTGGGTATTCCAGCATCAGCGCGACCGGTCGTGGAGTCGGTGTTCGCCGGCCCGCGCAGCTACGTCGAGGTTGTCGCGGGCTGCGCCCAGAACGGCCGGCACGCCACCACGGAGGTCGGGATGAGCTTGGTCGACACCGAGCAGGGCCGCATCCTGGTCACCCCGTCGCAGGCCTTCGACGGCGAATGGGTGTCGACCTTCCGGCCCGGAACCGACTTCGCGACCGCCGTCGCGATCGAAGAGCTGACCGCCACGCTGCCCGAGGGCCAGTGGTTCCCCGGTCAGCGACTGTCCCGAGATTTCACCACCCAGCTGTCCTAGCAGAGAAAAGAATAGAGAACACCAATGACCGAAGCTCCGGTGCTGACCAGTGCCGCCATGCCGATCGTCCGTATCGCGGTTCTGGCCGACAGGCGGCTGACCGAGATCGCCGTCCCCGCGGAGTTGCCGCTGCGCGAAATCCTGCCGGCGGTGCAACGCCTGGTGGCCCCGGACTCCGGTGACTCGGCTGATTCAGCCGATCCGGGCACCGGTGTGACGACCCGGCTGAGCCTTGCGCCGGTCGGCGGTGCACCGTTCAGCCTGGACGCCAGCCTGGACACCGTCGGGGTGGTGGACGGCGACCTGTTGGCGCTTCGGCCCGTGCCGGTCGGCCCGGCGGCGCCCGGCATCGTCGAGGACATCGCCGACGCCGCGGTCATCTTCTCGGCGTCGCGCCGTAAGCCGTGGGGCGGCAACCACATCCGGCGTGGCGCACTGGCCGCCGGGGCGGCGCTGATCTTCGCGGCCACCGGCCTGGCCACCGCGCATCGGGCGCTCACCGGCGAACCGGCCGGGTTGCTGGCCACCGTGGCCATCGCGCTGGTGACCGTCCTGGCGGCGCTGCTGTGCCGGACCCGGTCGGCCGAGGCGGCGCTGACGCTGTCGATCGCGGCGCTGGTGCCGGTAGCCGCAGCAGGCACCCTGGCGGTACCCGGACTGTTCGGCCCGGCGCACGTGGTGCTGGGCGCCGCGGCGGTCAGCGCGTGGTCGCTGATCTGTCTGATCCTGCCGCCCGGCGGCGGCGGTGAGCGCGGGATCGCCTTCTTCACCGCGGCCGTGGTCGCCGGGGTCGGCGTGCTGGCGGCGGCCGCCGTCAAAACCTTCTGGGAGCTGCCGTTCCTCAGCCTCGGTTGCGGGCTCATCACCGCTTCGCTGCTGCTGACCGTTGCCGCTCCGCAACTCTCGGCGCTGTGGGCGCGGCTGCCGCTGCCGGTGATCCCGGCGCCGGGCGACCCGACCCCGTCGGCGCTGCCGCAACGCGTGCTCGAGGACCTGCCTCGCCGCGTTCGGGTCACCGACGCCCACCAGACCGGCTTCGTCGCCGGCGCCGTGTTGCTCGCCGTACTCGGCTCGGTAGCGATTGCCTTTGCGCCCGAAGGCCTTTCGGGCTGGGCGTGGTACGTGGTCGCGGGCATCGCGCTGGCCTCGGTGCTGCGCGCCCGGGTGTGGGACTCGGCGTGGTGCAAGGCCTGGCTGCTGGCCCAGCCGCACCTGACCGCGGTCGTGCTGCTGGCCTGCTACGCCGCGACCGGCCGGTTCGCGGCCGCCTTCGGCGCGGTGGTGGTGCTGGCCGCCCTGGTGGCGGTGTGGGTGGTGGTCGCGCTGAGCCCGACGGTCGCATCGCCGGACAGCTACTCGCTGCCGGTGCGGCGGTTGGTCGGCTTCCTGGCCTCCGGCGTCGATGCCACCTTGATCCCCGTCATGGCCTACCTGGTCGGCATTTTCGCCTGGGTCCTGTCTCGATGACCGTTGCCGACACGCACAGCTGGAGCCGAAGGGCGGTCCGGGGGGCCGGGATCACGGCCCTGGCCGCGCTGCTGACCAGTGCCCCGGCGCTGGCGATCACGCCGCCGACGATCGACCCGACGGTGCCGCCACCCAACGGTGCACCCGGCCCCGTCGCGGCGATGGAGCAACGCGGCGACTGCGTGAGTTCGGGCGTGCTGCCCGGCAGCGACGTCGGCACGGCGACCGCCGGACAGCGGATGCTCGACCTGCCCGCGGCGTGGCAGTTCTCCCGCGGCGAGGGCCAGACAGTGGCCGTCATCGACACCGGCGTGCGGCCGGGCCCGCGGCTGCCGGCGGTGGACCCGGGCGGTGACTACCTGGGCACCACCGACGGCCTGACCGACTGCGACGGTCACGGAACCCTGGTCGCCGGCATCATCGCCGGCCAGCCCGCGCCGGAGGGCCAGGACGGTTTCACCGGCGTGGCCCCCGCGGCGCGACTGCTGTCGCTGCGTACCGCCTCGGCCTCGGTCTCGCCGCGGTTGGCCGGGGACGACCCTCGAACGGCCCGGGTGGTCACCGACATCACCGCGCTCTCGCGGGCCATCGTGCACGCCGCCGACCTCGGCGCCCGGGTCATCACCATCTCGACCACCACGTGCCTGCCGGCCGACCGCAACGTCGACCAGACCGCCCTGGGCGCGGCGTTGCGCTACGCGGCGGTGGAGAAGGACGCGCTGATCGTGGCTGCTGCCGGCGACAACGGGCAGACCGGGTCGGTCGGCGGCGGGGGTGAGGCGTGCGAGTCCAATCCGCTCACCGACCTCAGCCGCCCGCACGATCCGCGCAACTGGACGGGCGTCAGCTCGCTGTCGGTGCCGTCGTGGTGGCAGCCCTACGTGCTGTCGGTGGCGTCGCTGTCCTCGAACGAGCAGCCGTCGAGCTTCACCATGGCCGGGCCGTGGGTCGGCGTCGCCGCACCCGGGGAGGGCGTCGTCTCGGTCAGTAACCGCGACGACGGGGGTCTGGCCAACGGGCTTCCCGGGAACCAGGGCAGGCTGGTGCCGCTCACCGGCACCGGCTACGCCGCCGGCTACGTCGCGGGCGTGGCCGCGCTGGTTCGCAGCCGCTACCCCGACCTGAACGCCATGCAGGTGGCGCACCGGATCGTCGCCACCGCCCACAACGGCGCCCGCGCACCGTCGGCTCTGGTGGGCGCCGGGACCGTCGACGCGGTGGCCGCCCTGACGTGGGAATTGACACCGCTCGCGGATCCGGCTTTCTCCCCGTCGAAGAAACTGTCCCCCCCGCCGGCCCCGCAACCGGAGGACCCGGCGCCGCGGATCGTGGCCTTCGCCGGAACCGCGCTGCTGGGCGGGCTGGTCGTCGCCGTCGCTGTCGGCGCCGCAGCGGCCGCCCGCCGACGAAAGGAAAACCAGCTGTGAGCCCGTACCGTTCCACCATCCCCCGGCCCGGCCCGGCCAGAATCGCACTGGTTCTGCTCGCCGTCGTGCCGGCACTGCTGGCCTACCCCTGGCCGACCCCCCGGGACCGCTGGGTGCTCGCCGTGGGGGTCGCGGTGGCGATCGTGCTGCTGAGTTGGTGGCACGGCCTGCACCTGACCACGATCGTCCGGCGCCGGCTGGCCATGTCGCGTTCGAGCCGCGGCACACACACCGACCGGCGAGCGGTCTCCGGGGCGCGGACGACGTCGGCACTGCGGATCGCGGCCGCGGCCGCCGGGGATACGTTGCCGCTCTCGGTGATCGCCGGCTACCTCAACCGGTACGGTCTGCAGGCCGACGCCGTGCGCATCACCAGCCGCGGCACCCGGCCGGAAGGCGGTGCCGATGAAACCGACACCTGGATCGGTCTGACATTCTCGGCCGCACGGAATCTGGCCGCACTGCAGGCCCGCTCGCCGGAGATCCCGTTGCAGCGCACCGCTGACATCGCGGTGCGCCGGCTCGCCGACCATCTCCGCGAGATCGGTTGGGACACCACGCTTGTCGCCGCTGACGAGATCCCTCCGCTGATCGACTCGGGCGCGCGGGAGACGTGGCGGTCCGTGGTCGACGGCTCGGGTGAGCACGTTGCCGCCTACCAGGTCGCCATCGACGCGGCGCTGGGGGACACGCTGAGCCGGATCCGGGCCTCGAACGCCGGAGAGACCTGGACGGTACTGGAATTCGCCGACGACGGTGGCCGGCGGACCGTCGCGGCCGCGTGTGCGCTGCGTACCGGGTCGGCGCCGGGCGGCGCGGCCCCGCTGGCCGGTCTGGTTTCCGAGCAGGGCAAGCACCGCAGCGCGCTGCTGAGCCTGCATCCGCTCTCTGGCAGCCGCCTCGACGGCGGTGCGGTGTTGGCGGACGACGAGCTCGCCGGGCTGCGGTGGCCCGTCGCGGCGTCGGACGTGGCAGCGCGCTAGCGGGTCGCCGCCGTCAGGTCATCGGCGTCAGAACATGTATCCGCGCAGAAATGCGGTCATCCGGCGCAGGTAGGTCGGCTGGCTGACATGCAGCACGTGGTTCCCCGGGAACCAGTGCAGCGCACATCGATCCCAGTGCCGCCAGAGCATCTCGGACTGCTCGGGCGGTGCCAACCGGTCACCCAGGCCGGTGATGATCAGCCGGCGGTCCTTAGCCACCAGCGGCGGGTAGTTCAGCGGCGAATGGTACGCCGTCGCGTCGGTGAACGCGCCGTGGTCGACCCGGCCCAGCAGTTGACCGGCCTGTACCACCTTGTTGGCCGGGAACCAGTCGCGGATCTCCGAATCGACCGAGACCACTGGAACATTCGGGATCACCGCCTGCAGCCGGGGCTCGACCGCGGCGAGCAGTGCGCTGGTGTAACCGCCCAATGACAGGCCGGTCAACGCGATGCGGTCGACGCCGGTGAACTCCAGATAGTCGACCACCGAGCGGAAATCGTGGACGGCTTGGGCCATCGCCTCGGCAAAACCCGCCATGCCGTGCGAGAAGATACCGTATCCGCTGAAGGGCGAGTACTTCTCGGCGCGCCGGCCGTGAAACGGCAGGGTGAACAACACGACGTCGTAGCCGGACCGGTAGAACCACGGCAGTGAGAAGAACAGGCCGTTGAACAGATACGCCGATCCCATGAAACCGTGGATGACGCACAGCGTCGGCCGCGGCCCGTCGTCGTGACGCCAGTGCTGAAACCGCGCGATATTGTTCTGGCCCAGAGTGTTCCAAGAATCCCTCATGGCCGGGTTGACGGCTTCGAAGCCGCTGTGGAACGACACGTTCTCCACCGTGCCGCGCGCCACCCGCTCAGCGAGCGGGTTGGCCCGCCGCGAGCAGATCCGCGGCAGCGTCGTCGGCGCCGGAAAGGATCTGGCCGGGTCGCCTGCTGCGGCCAACTCGGCGTAGAACGCCAGTCGTTCCCGTTCCCGCCGCGACTGTTCGCGCCCGATCGCGGTGGTCAGCACCGACGGAATCATCGACGCCGCGACCATGGATGCGACCGCGGTTCGCAGGCCGATATCGGCGAACGCCGACGCGTCGACGATCAGCTTGTCCCGCAACGACAACTCGCTGCGCTCGGGCAGGCCCCTCGGGCCCGCGTCGGCGCCCGGAACATCGGGGACCGGGATGGACGGAGTGGCGTCAGTGGTCACGGTCGCCGGCCTTTCTGTCAAGCGGATGGTAGCGCGATCTCGAACAATCGGGCGGCATTGTCGTAGAGCACGCCCCGCAGCCAGCCGTCGTCGATGCCGGGAACTGCGGTGACGGCGGTCAGTGCGTCGCGGTACCGGTACGGGATGTTCGGAAAGTCGCTGCCGAATACGATCCGCTCACCGGCGTCACGCAGTCGCGCCTGCTCACCGGCCGGAAAGGGCATCATTTCGTCGACGAACGCGGTGAACGCCATGGTGGTGTCCAGGTGCACAGCGGCCGAATCCAGGCAGATGTCGAGGAATTCACCGTATTCGGGCATACCCATGTGCGCGACGATCAGCGGCAGCCGCGGGTGACGGCGCAGCAGTCGCCGAACCGGTTCGGGACCGGTGAACCGCCCGGGTTGTGGTCCGGAGCCGCAGTGGGTCACGACCGGGATGCCGGAATCGGAGATCATTCCCCAAACATCGTCGAGTAGCGGATCGTTGGGGTCGTAGTCGCCGACCTGGATGTGTGCCTTGAACAGCCGGGTGCCGGCGTGGATGGCCGCACCGACGTAGTCGGCCGCCCCCGGCTCGGGGTAGAACGTCGCAGTGGACAGACAATCCGGTGTCTCGCGGGCGAATTCGGCCGACCATTGGTTCAGCCATGCCGCCATCTGCGGCTTGTGCGGATAGACCAGTGAGGTGAATCGGCGCACTCCGAAAAACCGCAGTGTCTCGACACGGTGGGCCTCGTCGGTGCGGTAGGTGATGGGCCAGCTGCGTCCCACCATCGGGCCTGCCGAGTCGAAGTAATTCCACACCTTGTCCATCACCGGTTTCGGCATGAAATGGGTATGCACGTCGATGATTCCCGGCAACCCGAGCCCGGACCAGATCCGCTGGACCGCGGCCGCCTCGTCGTCGCTCATGGTTGCTCCCAGCTGTTCTCGGAGATGAACTCGCTCAAGGGTTTCCGGTAGGCCCAGTCGTCCAGTTCCAGCGCCGGCCGATCCGGAAACTCCGGAACCGGGCCCAGGCACAGGATCGCCACCGGCTCCGCGTCGGCGGGCATACCCAACAGTTGCGCCAGCGGCCGCGGTTCGAACAGCGAGACCCACCCCATGCCCAGCCCCTCGGCGCGGGCCGCCAGCCACAGGTTCTGGATGGCGCACGACACCGATGCCAGGTCCATCTGTGGCAGCGTGCGGCGGCCGAAGATGTGGGCACCTCTGCCATCGCGCAGCGCCACCACCAGCAGTTCGGCGCAGTCGCGGATGCCTTCCACCTTCAGTGCCAGGAACTCCTGTTCGCGCCGCCCTAGCGCGCGAGCGGTGCGGTGACGTTCCTCGTCGACCAGCGTGTGGATGCGTTGCCGCAGGGTGTCGTCGGTGATCCGGACGAACCGCCACGGCTGCATGAGCCCCACGCTGGGCGCGGCGTGCGCCGCGGCCAGCAGGCGTGTCAGCACGTTCGCGTCGACGGTGCTGTCGGGAAGGAAGCGGCGCATGTCGCGCCGTTCGGCGATCACCCGGTAGACGGCTCGGCGCTCCTGCGCGGTGAAGGACGGATCAGCCACGCGATCATGGTAGGAGTCACACGAAGGGATGCCCGCCATGAAACGTTCGGAACTGCTGGATCAGCTGTCCGCCGGCTCCACCGGTGCGCTGGTCTACGGCGAACCGCACCAGACCCCCGACGGCGCCACGGTCATCACCGCCACCCGCATTCAGGCCGGCCGCGACGGTTCGGCGGTGACCGCCACGCCGCTGGGCGTCATGGTGATCCGCGGTGACAAAGCCAAGTGGGTGGCCGCCGTCAACGCCGACCGGATCGCCTTGGTGGGAGTGCTCACCGGCCTGGTGTCGGCGGTGATCGCATCGCTGGCGGTGCTGCGCCGCCCGCCCTGGCCGGACCTGCGGAGCGTCGGCGTGCGGCGCGATCCGACGTCATGAGGCGGTCGGCGGCGCGCGCCTCCGCACTGGTCTCGGTCGTTGTCGCGGCGGCGGTCTGTGCCCTGATGCTGGTGGGCTACCGGCAGGGCTGGGGCTGGCTGGCCACCGTCGATGCCGCGGCGCTCGACGCCAGTTACGACATCGGGGTCAAACACCCGGCGTGGGTGCGGTTCTGGGACGGGTTGTCCACCGTCTTCGCACCGGCCGTGTTCCGGGTGCTGGCCATGGTGGCGGTGGTGGTCGCGTTGCTGCGGCGCCGGTTGCGGCCGGCACTGTTCCTGTTGCTGACGGTGGAGTTGAGCGGCCTGCTGACCGCCGCGGCCAAGGCCTCGGTCGACCGGCCCCGCCCGGTGACCGCGTTGGCGACCGCATCGTCGTCGTCGTTTCCGTCCGGGCACGCGCTCGGGGTGACGGTCGCGGTGGGTGCACTGCTGGTGCTGGTGTGGCCGGTGCTGCGGGGCAGCGCCCGGGTGGTGGCCGTCGGCGGCGGTGCGCTGGTGGTGGCCGCAGTCGGCATCGCCCGGGTGGCGCTGGGCGTGCACCATCCCTCCGACGTGCTGGCCGGCTGGGCGCTGGGCTGGGCGTATCTGACGGCCTGGGTGCTGTTAGTCAAACCGTGGCAGGCTTGAGGAGATGACCAGCTATGACGCCGACCCGGTAGGGGCACTCGTGTGCTCGCGTAAGGGCTGCAGCGCCGCCGCGACGTTCGGCATGCTGTGGAACAACCCGAAGCTGCACACCCCCGAACGTCGCAAGGTGTGGCTGACCTGTCCCGAGCACCGGGAGTATTTCCGTGGCTATCTGTCGTCGCGTGGTCTGCTCAAGGACGAGGCGCCGGTCGAAGACCTACCGCGCCGTGCCGAACCGTGACCCGGCGCGCCGGGACCGGTGTTTGACCCTCCCGCGGCACCCGCCGATGATGAACCGATGCGCCGACTGCTGAGCGTGTTCTGCGCTGCCCTGTGCACCGCCGCCACGGCGCTGGTGGCGGCGCCCGGCGCCCAAGCCGATGTCACGCCGTGGTTTGCGCGGTCAGTGGGGAACGCGGCCCAGGTGATCTCGGTGGTCGGGGTCGGCGGTTCCGACGCCAAGATGGATGTCTACCAGCGCAGCGCGACGGGGTGGCAACCGGTGGCGGCCGGCATACCCGCCCACGTCGGTTCCGCCGGGATGGCGCAGCAGGCCAAGAGCGGCTACCCCGCTACCCCGATGGGCGTGTTCACGCTGCCGTATGCGTTCGGCACCGCGCCGAATCCCGGTGGGGGACTGCAGTATGTCCAGGTCGGTCCGGACCACTGGTGGGACGGTGACGACCACAGCCCGACTTTCAACACCATGCAGGTCTGCAAGAAGCAACAGTGCCCGTTCGACACCGGCGAGAGCGAGAACCTCCAGATTCCGCAGTACAAGCATGCGGTGGTGATGGGCGTCAACACCGCCCGCACCCCCGGTGACGGCGCGGCATTCTTCTTTCACACCACCGACGGCGGCCCGACTGCGGGTTGCGTGGCCATCGACGACGCCAAGCTGGTGCAGATCATCCAGTGGCTGCGCCCCGGGGCGGTCATGGCAATCGCGCAATAGCGCGCCGGTGACGGTCCTTACACCTCCGCGCAGTAGGTGGCTCGCGCGATACCGACGAATTGCGATGCCTTGGTCAGGGTCAGGCTCGGATTGGCGTTCTTGACGCCCTTGGCCGCCTGATTGACGCTGTGTCCCTCGGCGATGTACCGGCATACCGCCTGACCGCCGGCCACCGCGTCGGCCGGGTTCGGGTAGGAGATGCCCATCTGGTCGAGTGCGCCGAGGAAACCGGCGTCGCCGGGTTCGGCGGCGGCTGGGGCGGCCAGCCCTATCAGACCTGCCATCGCGAACACCGCCACCGTGGGTTTGCGAGCCCTCATCGTGTCCTCCGTCGGCCGGTTAGTCAGTTGGGGCAGTACGAAGTTCGCGCGACCATCACGAATCGGGCGGCGTTTTTCACTGACAAGCCGCGGTTGGAGATCCGCAGCGCGCGGGCGGCGCCGTCGGTCTGGTGTCCGGCGTGCAGGTAGTCACAGACCTGGCGTCCGACGGCCATGGCCTCCTGCGGGTCGGTGTATTCGATGCCTGCCTGGTCGATCGCGTTGAGGAACGCGACATCCGGATCAGTATCGGCGTGTGCCGGCGCGCCGAGCCCGACCAGCGCAGCGGCGCTGATCGCGGTCAGAATCCATCGTGCGTGCTTCACAGTGTTGAAAGCATCGCGGCCCGGGATTAATCACCACCTGCCATGACGTGAATAGCGGGTGAACACCAACCGTCTGATCTGCATCGGCGCTACCTCGGCGGCGACCGGCCGGTCCGGTGCGCCGCAGATTTCATCGACGCGCCACTGTGCTGACCACCTGACCGTAACCCCGAGTTCACTTCGGCGGCGTTTCCTCATCGCCGGGTGACTTCTCGGAGAACTACAGGCGAACTGTGGGTTAGCTGCTAAGGGGCTGTGATGTACCTGGACTATAGTGTTCTGCCCCCGGAGATCAACTCCGGTCGCATCTACTCAGGGCCCGGGTCCGGATCAATGCTGACCGCCGCGGCGGAGTGGGAGCAGCTGGCCGCCGAACTGCACACCGCCGCGGCCGGATACGACTCGGTGACGTCGGGGTTGGCCGCCGGCTCGTGGGCCGGCCCGGCCGCGGCCGCGATGGCTGCTGCCGCCCAGCCGTACGTGACGTGGCTGCGCGGCACCGGTGCGCAGGCGGAGCAGACGTCACGACAGGCCGCGGCCGCCGCGGAGGCGTATGTGACGGCGCTCGCGACGGTGGTGCCACCGCCGGTGATCGCGGCCAACCGGGTCCTGCTCAATGAGCTTGTCGCCACCAACTTCTTCGGACAGAACTCCCCGGCGATCGGTGAGGCCGAACGCCAGTACGCCGAGATGTGGGCCCAGGACGCCGCCGCGATGTACCGCTACGCGAGTTCTTCGGCTGCCGCGTCGACGCTGACCGCATTCGGTCAGCCGCCACCGACGACCAACGCGTCCGGCCAGGCCGCTCAGTCCGCGGCGGTGACCCAGGCCGGCGCCACGGCCGCCGGCAGCGGCGCCACCGACGGGGTGTCGGGTCTGCTCACCTCGGTGACGTCGATCATCGGTCAGTTCTCGCCGTTCACCGGGCTGGCGACGCAGGGCATGAGCGCCACCATGACGGGTTGGTCTGGCACCGCGAACATGCTCAGCAATATCAACAATGGCATCGGTCTGGCCGCCTTCACGGCCGAAAACCCGGGCGGCTTGGGCGAAATCCTCAACCCGCCGATGATCGGGCCGGCCGGTTTGGGCCTCGGCGGGTTGGGCCTGGGCGGTGGCGGTCTGGGTGGTGGCTTGGGCGGCGGTGGCTTGGGCGCCGGGCTGTCGGCGAGCGCGGGCAGCGCGTTGCGGATCGGGGGATTGTCGGTGCCGCACGGCTGGGCGATGCCGGCCACGCTGGCTTCAGCCGTCGGTCCGGCCGGGGCGGCCCTGCCTGCCCCGGGGGTGCCGGGGGCCGTTGCCGGCGGCCTGCCGGGAACGGCATTCGGCGAGACCATGCTCGGCACCCTCGCGGGTCGCGGCCTGGGCGCAGCGACGTCTCGCGCCGTTTCGAATCGACGCACGGTCGTGCCCCGACCGCCGGCCGCGGGCTGAGTGGGAGCCGGGGTGGATTTCGCGCTGCTTCCCCCGGAGGTCAATTCCGGGCGGATGTACACCGGCCCCGGGGCGGCGCCGATGCTGGCGGCGGCCTCGGCCTGGGATGTCCTTGCCGCCGACCTGGAGGTGGCCGCCGTCGGGTATGCGGAGGTGATCGCGAGCCTGACCGGCCACGAATGGTCTGGCCCCGCATCGGCGGCGATGGTCAATGCGGCGATGCCGTACGTGGCGTGGCTGCAGGCCAACTGCGTCAAGGCCGAGCAGACCGCCATCCAGGCCAAGACGGTGGCGGCGGCCTACGAGGCCGCGTTTGCCGCGACCGTGCCGCCGGCCGAGGTGGCCGCCAATCGGGCATTGCTCGCGGCGCTGGTCGCCACCAACTTCCTGGGCCAGAACACTCCGGCCATCGCCGCCACCGAAGCGCACTACGGCGAGATGTGGGCGCAGGACGCCGTCGCGATGTACGGGTATGCAGCGGTTGCTACGCCGGCCAGCGCCCTGCCGACCGTGGACCAGCCGCCGCGCACCACCAACCCGGCCGGCCCCGGCGTTCAGTCCGCTGCGGCCTCACATGCGGCCGGAACCAGTGCTCATGCACACCTCAATGGCGCGATACACAGCGTGCTGCACCAACTATCGACATCGAGCGGCACGTCGGGTACGTCGTCGGAGTCGCTGGCCGATCTGCTGAATCCGCTGACGCCCTATACCAGCGTCGCCGCCAGCGGGATCAGCTTCGACTCCAGCATGTACACCGTGGTCAGCAACGGCGCCGGCTGGGGACGGCTGTTGTTCGTCCGCGGTGGCGTCGAGGGTGCGTTGACGTTCGAGGGGCTGGGCCCGCGCGGTGTGCTGTCGTCGTCCACGACGCCGGCGGTCGGTGCCGGCATGGGCCGGGCGGTCCCGGTCGGGCGACTGTCGGTACCGCCGAGATGGGCCAGCGCGGCACCGCAGCTGCGGGCGACCGCATTCACCCTGGCCGCTGCCGACGCCCCGGCCGTCACCGCTTTGCCGCCGGGCACGGCGTTCCACGAGGCGCTGATGGGAACGACCGCCGGGCAGGGCGCAGTGACCGACACCAGTGGTGCTCGCGGCCAGAAGACGGGCAAGAAGAACGAGGAGCAGGACGGCCAGCCCATCACCACGCTGACCAACGGCAACGGCTGGTTGGCGTCATCCTGGGCGTATCACAATCGACTGCGGGAGGGGCAGCCGCTGCCGACCCATTGGCGCACCGGGCCTTCAGACCAGTCCGCGTAGGTTATCGGCGCTCGCGCTCCAAGTAGTGGCTGACCATGTCGATCAGTGCCCGCCGTTCGGCTTGCCAGTCGAATTCGCCGCCGACGATCATCTGTGCCAACACGATTCCCCGCAGCGACGCCCAGATCACCTCGACCACACCGGAATCCGCCGGATCATCGGAGACCAGCACGCCCAGCCGGTTGATCGCGGAGTTCATCTGCAGCAGGTGCTCGTGGGACTGCTCGCCGAGGCTGCCGCGGGTGGCTCGCAGGATCTCGAACGCCGCCAGTGAGGTCGGGCTGGCGTAGCAGCGCCACGCGGTGTCGACGACGGCCTCGATGCGCTGCCGCAGTCCCAGTCCGCCGACGTCGACCGCCGACAGGCTCGTCAGCAACCGGGCGACGCCGTCGTCGACCACGGCCATCAGCAGCCCGTTGCGGTCGCCGAAGTGGTACTGGATGACGCCCCATGTCACCCCGGCCCGTTCGGCGACGTGCTTGGCGGTGGCCGCGCCGAAGCCCTCGTCGGTGATGCAGCGCACCGTCTCCTCGATGATCCGGGCACGAGTGTCGTCGCCGCGCTTGCGGGGCGCGGTGGTCCGCCGGGTCGGTCCGGGAGACGCGGTGGTGCCAGCGGAAATACCCATTGTTGACTTTATAACATAGTCGGGTCTATTTTTTCTTCCGTGACCGAATCCAGGTATGCGTCGCTGTCGCGCGACGAGTTGGCCGTGCTGGTACCCGAGCTGTTGCTGATCGGGCACATGATCGACCGCTCCGGGATGGCCTGGTGCATCCAAGAGTTCGGCCGTGAGGAGATGCTGCAGATCGCCATCGAGGAGTGGGCGGGCTCGAGTCCGGTCTACACCCAGCGCATGCAACGGGCGCTGGGCTACGTCGGCGACGATGTGCCCACCATCTTCAAGGGCCTGCAGTTCGACATCGGCTCACCGCCGCAGTTCATGGACTTCCGCTTCACCGTCCACGACCGCTGGAACGGCGAATTCGAGTTGGCCAGCTGCGGCGCGTTGCTCGACGTGGAGCCGATGGGCGAGGACTACGTCTTCGGCATGTGCCACACCATCGAGGACCCGACGTTCGACGCCACCGCGGTGGCGACCAACGTGAAGGCGCAGTGCCGCCCCGTACACCGGCCGCCCCGCACGCCGGCGGACCGGCAGCCGCACTGCTGCTGGACCGTCATCATCGACGAGTCCTATCCGGACGCCCAGCCGATCCCCGCGTTGGCGGTGATCAGCGAAACCAACGCGGCCACCTGGCAACTCGGCGAGATCGATCCGGCCGCCGAGGGACTGTCGGACTACACCGGGCCGCTGCTGTCCGATGTCGACTTCACCGCGTTCTCCCACTCGGCACTGGTCCGGATCGCCGATGAGGTGTGTCTGCAGATGCACCTGCTGTACCTGTCGTTCGCGCTGGCGGTGCGCGCGCGGGCCGAGACCGACGAGCTGGCGGTCTCGGTGGGCCGCCGTCAGCTGACCGGGCTGGCAGGGCTGGGCGCGATGCGCATCAAGGACGCCATGCGGCTCTCCGACGACATCGCCGGGGCGCTGCGCACCTTCGAGTTGCACCCGTTGCTCAATCCGGCGGGCTACGTGCGCGCCGAGATCGGTGAGGACCGGATTGCGGTGCGTCGCTCACCTGCGCACGACGACGGTGCCTGGATTTCGCTGTGTTCGCCGGCCGAGGTCAACCCGTTGCAGGCCATCGCGACCGCGGTCAACCCGCTGCTGCGGGTGAGCGTCGGGGGGTCCGACGACGAGTGGACGGCACAACTGACCGAGACCGACACCGAGGCCAAGGAGTTGCCCGAGGTGATGGTGACCAAGGTCAGCGGCGGTGCGACCTTCCAGTTCCGCACCCGAAAGTCGTTGCCGCTAACGGTTGTATAACCCTATGGTCTCGGCGGTGGCGGCTCACCGGGCCGTGCCCCTAACGTGGTCACGACCCCTAGCCGTTGTCGATCCAAGGTAATCAGCATATGTACGACCCGCAGGCCGACGATGTCACCCGGGAAGCGGACGCAATCGGAGCGACCCAGCTGGCGCCGACGGTTACGTCAGGCCCCGGTTCCGGTGTCGTGGACGCCTACGCCTGGTCGCAGGAGGACGGCAGCGCCGGCGCCGAACCGGTGCCCTACGTCGAGGACCGCTACGACCAGTCGCCGGGCACCGGACGCCGACCGGTCACCCCGCCGCCCCCGGCGCCGGTCCCCGGTCGACGCCATCCGTCGCGGCTGCCGCTGTACGCACTCGGTTTCGGCATCCTGGTTGCGCTGATCGCGGTCGCCGGCGCGCTTTACAGCTTGGCGCGCAACTCCGAGGAGCAAGCCCCGGTACAGCCGGAGACCAGTGCCGTGGTGGCGCCGCCAACCCCGCCGTCCAGCGAGTTGCCACCGCCTCCGGCTCCCAGCACGCCCGCCCCGCCACCTCCGCCGGCGGCCACCACGCCGGCACCGCCGCCGACCACCACCGCCCCACCGAGCACCACCACGCCGCCGACCACCACGACGGCACCCTCGACCACGACCGCGCCGCCGAGCACCACCACGCCGCCCACCACGACGACGGCACCCCCGACCACGACCGCGCCGCCGAGCACCACCGCGCCGCCGAGCACCACGGTGCCGCCCACCACGACCGTGCCGATGACCACCGAGTACCTGCGAATCCCCTTGGTGCCGATACCGATACCGATCACCGTTCCGGAGAACTAAGCCCGCCCGCGGATCAGCGGAACCAACACCGAGGCGGAGAACGCCGTGATCTCGGCGTGGGTGTGCAAGTGCGGCGGCCCACCCGGCGTCAGCAGCAGCGACTGGGTCAGCCGGGCCAGCACCGCTGACAGGGAAGCGATCTCGCTTGCGTCGGTCGAGCCGCCGGAGCGCTCCCGCACCAACCGGATGCGCTCGGCGAGGAACGCCGACGCCAGCTCGACCACGTCACCGGCTCCGATCGTCAGCGCTCGCAGTGTCTCGTCACGGTCCACCTCGAGCAGCTGGTGCAGTAATCGGTTGTCGCGCAACGTGACCAGGGTCGTGGTGCAGAACCGCACGATGTAGTCATCGATCTCGGCGTCGGCCGGATGGTCGGCCAACATGCCGGTGCCGGAGTCGATCTGCGTCAGCACCCGCCCGGCCTCGTAGAGGAACGCGGCCGCGACGATATCGCTCTTGGCGCCCAGTCGCCGGTAGAGCGTGGCGCGGTTGATCCCGGCGCGGCGGGCGATGTCGTCGGTACTGGTCCGCCGGACACCGGTCAAGGCGAACTGCTCCAGCGCGGCCCGCAGGATGGGGGCATCGGCGTCGGACTCGTCTGGCGCCCCGAGCAGCGCAAACAACGGATTGGCGACCATCGGGGTCGAATCTACCGCCGAGGACATTGCCAACAACTGGGAACGATGCAACAATTATTGTTGAATCGTTGCACAGCGGAGAGGAGACGGCCATGGCTGTCCGCCAGTCCCAGCTACCGGTCGACCGGGGTCTGAACCTGGCCGACTACGTCGGTGAGGGTTTCCTGTTCCTCGGCGCGGGCGTGACGGTGCTGCTGCAGCTGGCCGAGCCCGGCGTCGGACACGGCGTCGCCGATCACTCCACGGTGCTGTCCCGGCCGCTGGACCGGCTGCGCACCACCATGACCTACATCTACGTCACCACCCTCGGTACCGAGGAGGAGCGGCGCGCCGTGGCCAAGATGGTCAACCAGGCGCACGTGCCGGTGAAGTCGAAGCCGGACGGCCCGGTGGTCTACAACGGCTTCGACCCCGATCTGCAGCTGTGGGTGGCGGCCACGCTTTACAAGAACGGCCAAGACCTCTACGAGCGCTTCCTGGGTCCGATGGACGACGCCACGGCCGAACGGTTGTATCAGCAGTCGGGGGTCTACGGCACCACGCTGCAGGTCAAGCCGGAGATGTGGCCGCCGACCCGCGCCGAGTTCGAGCAGTACTGGCAGCGCAAGCTCGACGAGCTGACCATCGACGACCATGTCCGGGCGTTCTGCCATGAGCTGTTCCGCGGCGGCGACTCGCCGCTGCTGATCCGGCTCGGTATGCCGTTGAACCGGTGGATCACCCGGGGCCTGCTGCCGCCGCAACTTCGCGAGCAACTGCACTGGACCTGGAGCCCGCGCGATCAGCAGCTGTTCGACGCGCTGATGGCGGTGCTGCCGCCGGTGTACCGGCTGGTGCCGCGGCCGATCCGCTGGTTGCCGTCGCGCTACTACTTGTGGGCGATGCGCCGCCGGCTGAGCAGCGGGCGCCGGCTGATCGACGAGCGCGACCGGGTCGACGCCGCCTGACACTGGCCGGATCCCGCCCGCCGCGGGCACACTGGGGTGTGACACCGGGCCGGAAGGGGTTGGCGATGAGCAACGACGGTGCATTCGGATTCGATTCCGAGGACCTGGACCGGATGATGCGCGAGGCCGGTGAGGGGCTGCGCGCCGCATTCGACCGGTTCTCCGGAGCGTTCGGCCCGGGCAACCGGGCGGGCTGGGGCGGGATTCTCGCCGATCTGGCCCAGGCGGCGCGGTCCGGGCCGCCGACCACCGGCGAGACCGGTGACGGCGTGTGGGCCATCTACACCGTCGGCGACGACGGCGCGGCCCGGGTCGAGCAGGTCTACGCCACCGAGATCGACGCCCTGCGCGCCAGCCAACGTAACCCCGATCCCGGGCGGAAGGTACGGTTTTTGCCCTATGGGATTGCCGTCGGTGTGCTCGACGACAGCGCCGACCAAAGCGAGTGACGTAGCACACCGACAGGCGGGGCATCGCCTGGTTTGACACGGTTCCGGCGTGGGTTACATTGCCACCGTGCCTGAGATGAACCGCCGCCAAGTCATGTTGATGCTGGGTGCCGGGGCGCTGGCCGCCACCGCCCCGAACCCGCTGGCCAGAGCTGTTCCCGCGCCTCCCGGGGCGCCCGGCGACCCGACGCAGCCACCGGCCGCACCGGCCGATACGGCGGCGCCCGCCGCCGGCGCCAAGCCCGGCGGCTTCATCTGGCACGACGAGTTCGACGGTCCGGCCGGTTCGGCCCCCGACCGGTCGAAGTGGACGATCTCCAACCACCGCACCCCGATCCGGCGCCCGGTCGGCTGGGACCGGCCCGAGTACTTCTACCAGTACCGCGACAGCCGGCAGAACGTTTTCCTCGACGGCAAGTCCAACCTGGTCATCCGTGCCACCCAGGAGGGCAACACCTACTTCGGCGGGCTGGTGCACGGTAACTGGCGTGGCGGTATCGGCACCACCTGGGAAGCCCGCATCAAGCTGAACTGCCAGACGGCGGGTTGCTGGCCGGCGTGGTGGTTGTCCAACGACGACCCGGGCCGCGAGGGCGAGATCGACATGATGGAGTGGTACGGCAACGGCGAGTGGCCGTCCGGCACCACCGTGCACGCCAACCCGTACGGCACCGCGTTCGAAACATTCGCGTTTCCGGTCGACGGCAACTGGCACAACTGGCGCGTCACCTGGAATGCCAGCGGCATGTACTTCTGGCAGGACTACGTCGAGGGGATGGAGCCCTACTTCAGCGTCCCGGCGGCGGGCATCGAAGATATCGAGGAACCGGTCCGCGTCTGGCCGTTCAACGACCCGGGCTACACCGTGTTCCCGATCCTGAACCTCGCGGTCGGCGGTTCCGGGGGCGGGGACGCGCGGCAGGGGTCCTACCCGGCGGACATGCTGATCGACTGGGTGCGCGTCTTCTAACCGGCGTTCCGCCGTGCCGTCGACACCGATCGATGGCACCATTCGAAGATGCCCGAGATCAATCGACGCAGCCTGATGCTGACCACCGGGATCGGGATGCTGGCCACCGCGATGCGCATCCCGGAGGCCTGGGCGCAGCCGTCGCCGGTGGGCCCGCTGCCCGCCGCGCCGGCCCAGACCTACCTGTTCAGTGACGAGTTCGACGGTCCCGCCGGCTCGGCCCCGGATTCGGCGAAGTGGACGGTGGCGCGAGCCCGCGAGTCCATGAAGGATCCGACCTTCTGGGAGCGGCCCGAAAACGTCGGGCAGTACCGCGACGATCGCCGCAACGTGTTCCTCGACGGCAAGTCCAACCTGGTGCTGCGCGCCGCCAAAGACGGCAACACCTACTACAGCGGCAAGGTCCAGAGCCGGTGGACCGGCGGCATCGGCCACACCTGGGAAGCCCGCATCAAGCTCAACTGCCTGACGCCCGGCGCCTGGCCCGCCTGGTGGATGGGCAACGAGGATCGCGGCGAGATCGACGTACTGGAGTGGTACGGCAACGGCAACTGGCCGTCGGCGACCACCGTCCACACCAAAGCCAACGGGGCCGAATGGGCCACCCAGCAGATCGCGCTGGACAGTGCCTGGCACACCTGGCGGTGCCGGTGGGACACCGACGGCATCCGGTTCTGGCGCGACTACGTCGACGGCGCCGCGCCCTACTTCACGGTCCCGGCGAACTCGATAGCCGACTGGCCCTTCAATGATCCCGGCTACCAGGTGTTCACGGTGCTGAATCTGGCCGTCGCGGGTTCGGGCGGCGGCGACCCCGGCCCGGGCAGCTACCCGGCGGAGATGCTGGTCGACTGGATACGGGTGTTCTAAGCGACGGTGTGCTGGTCGAGCCAGGCCACACCTTCTCGCGCCGACCGGAACAGCGCGCCGCGCTCGCCGAAATATCCGGCGATCGCCCCGATCCCGGGTAGCAGACTGAGCCGCTGGTACAGCTTCTTCGGGTGCGGGCGCTTAGCCGCTTCCTCGAAGGTTGCCCGCAGGATCCCGGCCAGCTGCCAAACGGTCCGGGTGATCACCACCGGGGTCGACGAGGTGATGGTCTTCAGGGGCTGCCAGCCCGGCGGCGGAGTTTCGGGGAGTGGCTCGGGATCGGGCGGCGGCGGCACGTCGAGGTCCCCGGGAAGATCCCGCCGGCACAGCACCGCCGCGAGTAGTCGCACCTGCTCGCGTCGGTCGGTGACGCCGTACTCGCGGGCCAGCGCACACAGCACGATGGCGTGATTGACGAACCCGGCAAGCTCGCCGACCGGCACCACCCGCGCCAGCCACCCGAAGACGCGCGGCGAGGCCACCACCACGGTGTTCAGCGCGCCGACCCGGTGCACCCACCAGTGCACGCGCTCATCGCGGCTCATCCGCTCCCAGGCGGCGGTGCCCGGCAGGTCGGCGGCGTTCATCAACTGTGCGCCGGCGTTTCTGGCACGGTCGGCGGCGCTGGGGCCGCGGCCGGCCTCATGGCGGCGTCGGCGTAGCCGGAACCGCCGGACCCGGCCGGTCAGCCCGCGCGGCGGGCTGAGCAGCCGGCGGGTGCGCTGGCGCAGGCCGATCGGATCGGATTGCGCCAGCAGGTCGAGCAGCGGGTTGATGACGGCTACCGCGCGGTTCAGGGCGTCGGCGACCTCGGCATCGGTGAGGGTGGCGTGCGGCTTCGGGAATAGGCCCATACCGGTGATTGTGCTGTGCGTGGTCGCCCCGCGTGGAGTTGATGACCGGAATCGCCGGTGATGCCCGCTCCGGAGCCCAGCGGCCTACCCCGGAGAGCCGGCGTTTCCGTCGCTTCCGAACAACCAACCGCCGTCACCGCCGGGTCCGCCGGCACCGCCGGCACCGCCGTCACCGCCAATGCCGATGTAGGCGACACTGCCGCCGGAGCCGCCGGCAGCACCGTCGGTACCGTCACCGCCGGCACCACCGTTACCGAAGTACGCCGCGCCGCCGGCGCCGCCAACACCGGAAGCGGTAGTACCGCCGTCACCGCCGTCGCCGAACCACAGCCCGCCGGGCTGGCCGGCAGCCTCCTCCAAAGTGCCGCCGCTGTAACCGTCGGCGCCATTGCCGATCAGGATTTGCCCGTTGCCGAACGATTCGTTGAGCACATAGCGGAAAACGATCCCGAAGTCGGTCTGCATCCAGTTCTGCATCATCGTGTGAAACGGCTGGTAGATCCACGTCTCAGCCCAGGTGGTGAAGTCGTCCGCCGCCGCGCTGCCCGCAAGACCGTCCAGGCTCCAGCTGGCCGGGTCGAACCAATTCACGGCATCGGAGGCACCACCGTCATCGACCCAGGCGGACATGTCGAACACGTCCGCGATCCAGTCGAACTCGTCGGCCTGGGCCTCCGGTGTGTGGCCCAACGGCATCACGCCGAACGCCAGGACCGCCCCCGCCGACGCCACGGTCCCCACCGCGCGATTCCGCCGGCGCGACCGCGCCTGCCTAGTGCCCCTACCGATGCTCCCCCGATTCGCCATGCCCCCGTTCCCTTCCTTACTGTGCTCCCGGCCGCGAACAATTTTCTGTAACACGTTGGTAACTCAACGCTTAGTGCGTTCTAAGGTAAGTGGACGTTAACTTGTTGTCAACGACACTCGATATTGTCATCCGAGTTGCGTCATTTCGCGTGAGATAGATGACCATCGGTGTGCCTGATGTGGGATCAACCCACTGGAGGATCGGTACCCCAAGGTCGTTAGCGAACCGGGCGCCAGGCCCAACGAAATCTCAGCTACGGGGCCGGGGTCCGCGGTCTACCGCGCTGGCCGGCAATCGTCAGCCCGCGATGGGGTGACTGCCCTTGATTGCCTGACCTGCGCAAACGTGGAGCCGATGACGGGAATCGAACCCGCGTTCTCAGCTTGGGAAGCTGATGTTCTGCCATTGAACTACATCGGCATTGGTGCGCTAGCAGGCTAGCACCTCCGGCCCCGCCGACAGCCAACGATGGCGCCGAGTGTGCGGAATCGTCGGCTCACCCGCCGAAAAGCGAACCAAACCGCACTGTCGGCGCTGCGGGCGATGCGCCAGCCGAGCGGATACGCTCGTCCGGTGCTGCTCTCCGATCGTGATCTGCGGGCCGAAATCGCCGCCGGCCGCCTGGCCCTCGACCCCTTCGACGACACCCTGGTCCAGCCGTCCAGCGTGGACGTCCGCCTCGACAACCTGTTCCGGGTGTTCAACAACACCCGTTACACCCACATCGATCCCGCCCAGCAGCAGGACGAGCTGACCACGCTGGTCGAACCGAAAGCCGGCGAGCCGTTCGTGCTGCACCCCGGCGAGTTCGTGCTGGGCTCCACCTTGGAGTGCTGCACGTTGCCCGACGATCTGGCCGGCCGGCTGGAGGGCAAGTCGAGCCTGGGCCGCCTCGGCCTGCTGACCCACTCCACCGCGGGATTCATTGACCCGGGTTTCTCCGGACACATCACCTTGGAGCTGTCCAACGTGGCGAATCTGCCGATCACGTTGTGGCCGGGTATGAAGATCGGCCAGCTGTGTCTGCTGCGGCTGACGAGTCCGGCGGAGCACCCATACGGCAGTACGCGAGTAGGGTCGAAATATCAGGGCCAGCGCGGGCCGACGCCGTCCCGCTCGTACCAGAACTTCATCCAGTCCGGTTAGCCCTTCGGCTGTGACAGCCGCCCCGCGGCTGAGATGTAGCCGGTACCGGCTGGCCCTGCGGGGGTGCGGCCCTCAGTACTGGCCGATCAGCAGTGGGTGGAGGTAGCTGTGGACATCGTTCTCGGGGTATCGGTTGCACCCTCGACGGTCCGCATGGTCCTGGTGGAAGGCGAAGGTGCCGACGGGGTCACGGTGGAGCACGACGACTTCGACGTCGGCGCCGACACTCAGAGCGCCCCGGAGCGGGTGGTCTCGGCGATCCTGGGCACCCGCGAAGGTGCTCGTGAGGGCGGCTATCAGCTCAGTTCGACCGGGGTGACCTGGAGCGACCCGGCCGAAGCCACCGCGCTGCGCGAGGCCCTGATAGGGCACAAGGTCGAGAACGTGATGCTGGTGTCGGCGTTCCTGGCCGCCGCCGCGCTGGCTCAGGCGGTGGGCAGCGCGACGCGCTACGCCCGCACCGCCCTGTTGTTCGTCGAACCTGACGCCGCCACCCTGGCGGTGGTCAACTCCGATGACGGTGAGATCACCGAGGTCCATCGGCAGCCGCTGTCACCCGACGACGACAGCGCCGTCGGCGAGTTGACCGAACTGGTTGCCGGCGCGCAACGGCTGGAGTCGCGTCCCGATGGGCTGTTCGTGGTGGGGTCGGGCGGGGTCAACGTCGCGATGATCAAACCGGAGCTGGACAAGGCCAGCCCGCTGCCGGTCAGCGCGCCCGAGGAACCCGACATGGCGTTGGCCCGTGGTGCGGCGCTGGCCAGTGCGCACGCCCCGCTGTTCGCGTCCTCCACCCGGGCGGTGGCCTGGGCGCAGGACCCCGGCACCAGCTCACTGGATCCGGCGGTGGTCAGCTCCGGATACGCCTACGTCCCGGCCGAGGCGGTCGACTACAACGCCACCGCCGACATCGAGCCGTTGGCCTACAGCGCGGTCCCGGACTACGCCGACAGCGGCTACCTTCCCTCGGCCGCCCAGCGCGTCGTCGACCAGCCGGAGCTCGTCGACTCCCGGCTGCTGGACTTCACCACCGGAATACAGCAGCGCGAACGCAAACCGATGCTGGTCACCGGCGGCGTCGCGGCGTTGTTCGTGGTCGGGGTGCTGGCGTTGGCGGTAGCGCTGGCGGTGGGCATGCGGGCCGCCAACCACCACGGTCCCGACGTGCGCGCCAACGTCGTCACCCAGAAGCCGTCGCCGCCCAAGGCCGCCGTCCCACCGCCGGCCCCGGCACCTTCGGCGCCGCCTGTGCCGGCCGCAGAACCGGCCCCCCCGAACGCCCCCGCTCCGGCGCCGGCCCCGCGAGCGCCGGCGCCCCAGCCCGTGGCGCCGCCGCCACCGGCGCTGCCGCCACCACCGGCCGCGCCACCGCCGATCATCCCGAAACTGGAGATTCCCGGGCTCCCCGGTGGTCCGCCGATATTGGGCCCGCCTAAAGGGGGTTGGGGCGGTGACGGCGGCTGGGGGCGTGGTGGACCCGGTAAAGGTGGCAAAGGCAAAGGTAAGGGCGGGATCAAGATCCCGATCCCGATTCCGGGCCTCCACTTCTGAGGGGGATTTATCTCGCAAGCCGATAAGATGGGCTAATCAATCGGCGGCCGAAGGGGAGGAGGTGCAGTGGACATCGTGCTCGGTGTGTCGACGGCACCGCCGTCGGTGCGCATGGTCCTCGTCGAGGGAGAGAACGCCGGTGGCGTCACCGTCGACGAGGACGGCTTTGAGGTTGACACCGCAGGCGCGGCATTCCCCGACCAGGTGGTGTCGGCCATCCTGGGCACCCAGGAGAGCGCGCAGCAGGGCGGCTACCGGTTGGCGTCGACGGGGGTGACCGTCGCCGACCAGGTGCAGGCCGGTCAGCTGCGCGACGCCCTGGCCGACCGCCGGGTCGAGAACGTCATGCTGGTGTCGGCCTTCCTGGCGGCGGCCGCGCTGGCCCAGACCGTGGGCGGAACGATCGGCTACGAGCGGACCGCACTGATGTTCATCGAACCCCAGGGTGCGACGCTGGCCGTCGTCGACTCGACGGACGGCTCGATCACCGAAGTGAGTCGCGTGGCGCTGCCGCCCGACGACGACGCGGCGCTCGCCGAGCTGACCGCCCTGGCCGCCCAGGCCGGTCGGCTCGAGTCCCGACCCGACGGGCTGTTCGTGGTCGGATCCGGCGTCAATGTCGGCCTGGTCAAGCCCGAGCTGGACGCGGTCAGCGCGATCCCGGTCAGTGTTCCCGAGGAGCCGGACACAGCGCTGGCACGGGGAGCGGCGCTGGCCAGCGCCCATGCGCCGCTGTTCGACTCGTCGACGTCGGCACTGGCCTGGGCCCGCGACCCGGGGACCGGCGTGATCGACCCGAATCTGGTCGCGCTGGCCTACGCCCAGCAGGCCGACTACGACGCCACGATCGGTGAGTATGCGCTGGCCTACAGCGCGATCCCCGACGATGCCGACAGCGGCTACCTGGCCTTCGACGATGCGGAAGGTACCGCGAACGTTATCGCCGCGGACTACCACCCGCCGAGTTCTGGCGTGCTCTCGGCCGCTGCCTTCGAGCCAGCTCGGCGTCGCAACCCGTTTCTGCTGGCCGGTAGCGGCCTCGCGGCTTTCTTCGTCGTCGGGGTTGCCTCCCTGCTCGTGGCGCTGGCGGTCAGTATCCGGCCCACCGCATCCGAGCATCCCGCGCCGAGCCAACACATCGTCGTACCCACCCAGCAGGCGCCGGCACCGGTTCCCGAGGTGGCGCCCAAGGTGCCTCCGGCAGCTCCGGTACCGGCGGCTCCGGCACCGGCGGCCCCGGCACCGCCCGTTGCGCAGGCCCCGGCGGCGCCCGCGCCGATGCCAGCGGCTCCGGCCCCGGCCGCGCCGGCTCCGGCGGCTCCGGCGCCGATACCGATCCCGGTGCCCATCCAGGTGCCCGCCCCGCCGGTCGAGATTCCGTCGCCGGCCGCCCCGGCCCCCAAGCAGCCGGAGTTGCCGCCCATCTTCAAGCCGCCGGCCCAGAGTCCCCCGAAGAACGACAATCCGTCGTGGCTACCCGGGAACAACGGCGGTGGCAACAAGAAGGACAACCCGTCGTGGCTGCCGGGCAACAACGGGGGCGGCAACAAGGGCGGCAACCCGTCGTGGCTGCCGGGCGATAACGGCGGCGGCAACAAGGGCGGCAACAAGGGCGGCAACCCGTCACCGTGGCTGCCCGGGGTCGGCACCAACGGGGGCGGCAACAACCCCTGGTTGCCGGGTCTGGGGGGCGGTGGCAGCGGCGCTCGCGGCGGCGGTGGCGGCTCGTGGTTCCCCGACTTCGGTGGCGGGGGCAACGGTGGTGGCGGCGGCAAGGGCGGCTGGCCCTTCTGAGCCCCCCGATAATCCACTAGCCTGACGGCGTGGATTACGCCGCAGCATTGCTCGATGAGACCCGCGCTTTCGGCGAGCTGATCCGCTCCGGTGATCCCGGGCTGGCGGTTCCGAGTTGCCCGGAGTGGAATCTGACCCAGTTGTTCCGCCATGTCGGGCGGGGTCATCGGTGGGCAGCGCAGATCGTCGCCGACCGATTGGACCACGCGCTGGATCCTCGTGACGTCGTTGACGGCAAGCCGCCGGCGGACCCGGACGCGGCCATCGGCTGGCTGAACGACGGCGCCCAACGGGTGCTGGACGGGGTCGCGCAGGTCGGCCCCGACAACCCGGCGTGGACGTTCCTGGGGCCGCGACCGGCGTCCTGGTGGGTGCGCCGCCGGCTGCACGAGGCGACGGTGCACCGCGCCGACGCCGCACTGGCGCTGGGCGGCGATTTCGCCTTGCCGGCGGAGTTGGCCGCCGACGGCATCTCCGAGTTTCTCGACCTGATCACGGCACGCGTCGCTCGCGACGGGCAACCGCCGCTGGCCGACGGCCAGACCGTGCACCTGCACGCCACCGATGACGGACTGGGACAGGCGGGCGAGTGGACCATCAGCCGGTCTGCCGACAACGCCGCACTCGTCTGGGCGCATGAGCACGGCAAGGGGTCGGTGGCACTGCGGGGTCCGGCCCGCGACCTCTTTCTGGCGATCATGGGCCGGGTTCCGGTGGCCGACACCGACATCGTGTTGTTCGGCGACGCGGCGGTGTGGCAGGAGTGGGTCGAGCACACCGCCTTCTGAGGGCGAGCCCACACGGTAGTTTGCAGGGCATGAGCACATCGGAGATCGCAACCGTCCTCGCCTGGCACGACGCTTTGGCCGCCGGTGACCTCGAGACCTTGGAGCAGTTGTCCAGCGACGGCATCGAGGTGGCCGACGCGAACGGCGCCGCGCAAGGCCATCAGGCGTTGCGGCGCTGGGCAGCCGAAGCCGAGATCACCGCCGGCATCGGCCGGATGTATGTGCACGACGGCGTCGTGGTGGCCGAATTGGTCCCCGTCGGCGCCGGGTCCGCCCAGGCGGTCGCGTTCCGGGTGGTGCGCGATCAGGTTGCGGCGGTGTTCCGTCACGACGGCCTGGATGCGGCGCTGGCCGCCACGGATCTCACCGAGGCCGACCGGGTCGACTGAGCCTGCGCTGATGGCGGTTAGGCTCGACGGCATGCGCGGGATCATCCTGGCCGGTGGCTCGGGCACCCGCTTGTATCCGATCACGATGGGCGTCAGCAAGCAGTTGCTGCCGGTCTATGACAAACCGCTGGTCTACTACCCGCTGTGCACCTTGATGCTGGCGGGTATCCGCGACATCCAGGTGATCACCACCGGCCACGACGCGGCGGCGTTTCATCGATTACTCGGTGACGGAAGCGCATTCGGGGTCGACATCAGTTACGCGGTCCAGGACCAGCCCGACGGGCTGGCGCGGGCGTTCGTCATCGGTGCCGACCACATCGGTGCCGAGTCGGTCGCGCTGGTGTTGGGGGACAACATCTTCTACGGCCCCGGCCTCGGCACCAGCCTGCGTCGGCACCAAGCCGTCTCGGGCGCCGTCATTTTCGCCTACTGGATGGCCGATCCGTCAGCCTATGGCGTCATCGAGTTCAATGCCGACGGCGCGGCGGTGTCGGTGGAGGAGAAACCGGCGACCCCCAAATCCCACTACGCGATACCGGGGCTGTACTTCTACGACAACGACGTCGTCGAGATCGCCAGGGGCTTAAAGCCCTCGGCGCGTGGCGAATACGAGATCACCGATATCAACCAGGCCTACCTCGAGCAGGGCCGGCTCAGTGTCCAGGCGCTGGCCCGCGGCACCGCCTGGCTGGATACCGGGACGTTCGACTCGCTGCTGGACGCCGGCGACTACGTGCGCACCATCGAGCGTCGCCAGGGCCTCAAGATCGGCATTCCCGAGGAGGTGGCCTGGCGGATGGGGTTCATCGACGACGACCACCTCGCGGCCCGAGCCGATGCGCTGCGCAAGTCCGGCTACGGCGATTATCTGTCACAGTTGTTGCAGCGGCGCTGAGCAGTCCGGCGTCAGCCGGCGGCGATCGCCTCGGCCGCGCGCCGCAGTGAGCTCTCGGCGTACTTTCGGCTGTCGCCCATTCCGACGAACATGTCGATGGTCATCGGGCCGAGTATGTGGGTCAGCGCGCGTCCATCGTGCCCGAAGGTCGGCCCGCTCACCCTCCCACGGGTCTTTCACTGACGAACCTGTAGTTACCGTGGTTGGCACTCGAACTTTCCCGCGCCAACGACAGTTTCGGCGAAAGTCGAAGCACTACAGCCGGTAGCCCACCAAGAAGTTGCCCAGCCGTTCGATGGCGCCGGACAAATCGCGGGCCCACGGCAGCGTCACGATGCGCAGATGGTCCGGCGCCGGCCAGTTGAACCCGGTGCCCTGAGTCACCAGGATCTTCTCCTGCAGCAGCAGATCCAAGACCAGCTGCTCGTCGTCCTGGATCGGGTAGACCTCGGGGTCGAGCCGCGGGAACGCGTAGAGTGCACCACTCGGCTTGACGCAGGAGACGCCGGGAATCTCATTGAGCTTGCTCCAGGCCACGTCACGTTGTTCGAGCAGTCGACCGCCCGGCAGTACCAGATCGTCGATGCTCTGATGGCCGCCCAATGCCACCTGAATAGCGTGCTGCGCCGGCACATTCGGGCACAGCCGCATGTTGGCGAGCAGATTGATGCCCTCCAGGAAACTGGTCGCGTGCTCCTTGGGGCCGGTGATCGCCACCCAGCCGGCCCGGTAACCCGCCACCCGGTAGGCCTTCGACAACCCGTTGAAGGTCAGGCACAGCAGATCCGGCGCCAGGGCGGCCATATTCGTGTGCTCGGCGTCGTCGTAGAGGATCTTGTCGTAGATCTCGTCGGCCAGCAGCAGGAGTTGATGCTTGCGGGCCAACTCGGCGATCTGGCTGAGTACCTCCCGCCCGTAGACGGCACCGGTCGGGTTGTTCGGGTTGATCACCACCAGCGCCTTGGTCCGCTCGGTGATCTTCGATTCCATGTCGGCGATGTCGGGTTGCCAGCCCTGGGTCTCGTCGCACAGATAGTGCACCGGCGTGCCACCGGCCAGCGACGTCGACGCTGTCCACAGCGGATAGTCCGGAGCCGGGATCAGCACCTGATCGCCGTTGTCCAGCAGTGCCTGAAGCACCATGCTGATCAGCTCGGAGACCCCGTTGCCCAGATAGACGTCGTCGACGTCGAAGCGGGGGAACCCCTCGACCAGTTCGTAGCGGGTGACCACCGCGCGCCGCGCTGGCAGGATGCCCTGCGAATCTGAATATCCCTGCGCGTGCGGCAACGCCTGGATCATGTCGCGCATGATCACGTCGGGCGCCTCGAACCCGAACGGCGCCGGGTTGCCGATGTTGAGCTTGAGGATGCGGTGCCCCTCGGCCTCCATCCGGGCGGCCTGGGCATGGATCGGACCGCGGATCTCGTAGAGAACGTCCTGCAGTTTGGTCGACTGCGCGAACGTCCGCTGCCGCAGCTGGCTGCCGATGGCAGGCCAGGGCATCTGGTGAGGCAACTGGTGAGCGGTCACGTCGACAATGGTCCCATAGCTGTCCAATCAAAATTTGCCCGAGAAACAAGTTGGGGCCGTATGTGCACCCACACGGCCCCAACTTGTTATCTCAGCGTTTGCCCGGCGGTCGCGCTCCGCGCTGGATTCCCAGGCCCGTCACGGCGGGCTGTTCTTTGGAGGCCTCCGCTGGGGCGGCGGCCTCCGGAGCCGCCGCGGGCTCGGTGGCGGACGAGGCCGGCTCCGCGGCGGTCGATGCGGGTTCGGCGGCCGCAGCGGCCGGTTCCGCAGCTGCCGGGGTTGCCGCGGCGGGCTTCTTGGCGCCCGGCTTGCGGGCACCGGCCGCCATACCCAGGCCCTTGACCGGTGCCGCGGGTGCTGCCGGCGCTTCGGGTGCCGCCGGTTCCGCGGGCGTGGCAGCGGTGGTCGCTTCCGGGGCGGCCGGAGCCGCCGCTGCCTTCTTGGCACCCGGACGCTTGGCCCCACCGGCCATCCCCAGCCCCTTCACCGGGGCTGCCGGAGCAGCGGGTGCCGCGGTGTCGGCCCCCGAGGCCGCCGATGCCGCTGTGGCCTCGGTGGCCGGCGCGGCCGCCTTCTTGGCCCCCGGGCGCTTGGCCCCACCGGCCATCCCCAGCCCCTTGGCCGGGGCCGCGGTCTTGGCCTCGGCGGCCGGGGCCGCCGGCTTCTCCGCCGTCGCGGTGGCCGCGGCAGCAGGTGCCGCCGCCTCCTTCTTCGGCGCCGTCTTGACGGTCGCAGCGGCCGCCGCCGCAGCGGTGCCCTTCTCCGGCAACGTCACCCCGGACATGTCCAGCGAATCCAGCAGCAGCTGGGCGATGTCACGCACGTCCACGCCGGAACGCCCGGAGGCCTCGATCCGGTCGTCGACGCCGTCACTGATCATCACCCGGCAGAACGGGCAGGCGGTGGCGATGGTCGTGGCACCGGTGGCCAGCGCCTCGTCCACGCGGTCGTGGTTCACCCGCTTGCCGATGTGCTCTTCCATCCACATCCGGGCGCCGCCGGCGCCGCAGCAGAACGAGCGATCGCGGTTACGCGGCATCTCGACCAGATTGGCTCCCGCGGCGGTGACGAGCTCGCGGGGCGGCTCGTACACCTTGTTGTGCCGGCCCAGGAAGCACGGGTCGTGGTAGGTGACGTCGCGCGACATCGGGGTGACCGGTATCAGCTTCTTGTCCCGCACCAGCCGGTTGAGCACCTGGCTGTGGTGCAGCACCGTGTACTCGCTGCCCAGCTGCGGATATTCGCGCGAGATCGTGTTGAAGCAGTGCGGGCAGCTGGCGATGATCTTGCGATCGGGTTTCTCTAGGCCGTCGAACAACTCGTTGAGCGTCTCGACGTTCTGGGTTGCCAACTGCTGGAACAGGAACTCGTTGCCGGACCGCCGCGCCGGGTCACCGGTGCAGGTCTCGCCGGTGCCCAGCACCAGGAACTTCACCCCGGCGGCGGCCAGCAGTTCGGCGGTCGCCTTGGTGGTCTTCTTGGCGCGGTCCTCATAGGCGCCCGCGCAGCCCACCCAGAACAGGTACTCGAAGCCGTCGAAGCTCTCGACGTCCTGGCCGTAGACCGGGATGTCGAAGTTGAGCTCGTCGATCCAGGCGGTGCGCTCGCTGGCGTTCTGCCCCCACGGGTTGCCCTTGTTCTCCAGGTTCTTGAACAGCACGGCCAGCTCGGACGGGAACTCCGACTCCACCAGCACCTGGTAGCGGCGCATGTCCAGGATGTGGTCGATGTGCTCGATGTCCACCGGGCACTGCTCGACGCAGGCGCCGCAGTTGGTGCAGGACCACAGCACGTCCGGGTCGATCACGCCGCCCTGTTCGGCGGTGCCGACCAGCGGGCGGGTGGCCTGTTCCGGACCGGAGCCACCGATGCGCTCGAAGCCCTTCTCCGGCACGTGGTGACCTGCCAGCGGTTTCGCGTCGGTCAGGTCGATGTCCATGTCCGGCGCGTCTTTGGTGCCGAGCAGGTAGGGCGCCTTGGCCATCCAGTGGTCCCGCAGGTCCATGATCAACAACTTGGGGCTCAACGGCTTGCCGGTGTTCCACGCCGGGCACTGCGACTGGCAGCGGCCACATTCGGTACAGGTGGCGAAGTCGAGCATGCCCTTCCAGGAGAAGTCCTCGATCTTGCCGCGGCCGAAGACCGCGTCCTCCGGCGGGTCGTCGAAGTTCAGCGCCTCGCCCTCGTACTCGATCGGCAGCAGCGGGCCGAGCCCGTCGGGCAGCCGCTTGAAGGTGACGTTGATCGGGGCCAGGAAGATATGCAGGTGCTTGGAGTGCAGCACGATGATCAAGAACGCCAGCGCCACACCGATGTGCAGCAGCAGCGAGGCGGTCTCGATGGTCTCGTTCGCGGCGAGCCCCAACGGCTCCATGATCTTGCCCATCAACTGCGACAGGTAGGCGCCGTTGCCGTAGGGCAGGCTGCCGGTGTTGACCGCGGCGCCGCGCAGCAGCAGGAAGGTCCACACCACGTTGAGGATCATGACCAGGATCAGCCAGGCGCCACCGTTGTGGGAGCCGTAGAACCTCGATTCCCGGCCCATCTCGCGCGGGTTGCGGATGATGCGGATGATCATGAACGCGAAGATCGACAGCGTGACCGCGGTGATGAAGAAGTCCTGCAGGAAGCCGAGCGCGTCCCAATGGCCGATGACCGGGATGGCGAAGTCGTGTTTGAAGAGCTGGCCGTAGGCCTCGATGTAGACGGTCAGCAGCACGATGAACGCCCACATGGTGAAGAAGTGCGCGATGCCCGGAATCGACCACTTCAGCAGCTTGGCCTGGCCGGCGACCTCACGGACCTGGGTCCACACCCGGGCACCGACGTCGGAGACCCGCTCGGCGCCGACCTTCTGGCCGGACATGACCAGCTTGTACAGCCAGAACACCCGGCGTACGGCGAGAACTGCGACGAGCGCTGTCATGGACAGGCCGACGACCAGCCTGATCATCATCTGGACATTCTCGGTCACGGAGCGCCTCTCCCATCCAGAAGTTACCGGTCAGTAGCTTAACTGAAGTTACTGATGGGTAACTTACCGTCTATCTTGCGCAATACCTGTTCAAGCGCTGCTTGATGCTCGCCCATAGTGCCACCCCGTTCCCGCCCAGCGCGACGCAGGCTGGCCTAACTGTATCGACTTGCGACTGTTCGGAAGGGTTTTCGCGGCACGGCGGCGCTATTGACCGTCCGTCCCGGCGGTGGTGGTCGGCGCCGCTTCGGTCGTGGTCGCGGGTTGGGTGGTGGTGGGCTGGGTGGTCGTCGGCGCAGTGGTGGTCGGCGCAGTGGTCGTCGTCGGTTCGGTGGTCGTGGTCGTGGTCGTGGTCGTTGGTTCGGTGGTGGTGGTAGCCGGTGGCTCGGTGGCGGTGGTAGCCGGCGGCGGTGCATCTTCCTGACCGGGGGGCGCCGGGGCGACCGGATTCGGGGCGGTCGACTCGCCCGGGGGCGCCACGGTGGAAGTGACCGACGTCGTCGCCGGCGTGGTGTCGCCGGAGTCCTTGTTCACCAGCCGGACCATGCTCCACACCAGCGTGGCGATCAGCAGCGCGGTGAGCACACCCCAGCCGATGAGCGCGAGCGGCCTCAGGTACCAGGGCGCCGGGGGCGGTTCGGGCGGTTCGGACCAGCCGGGCTGCGATCCGGTGGGGTCACGGTACTCGCTGTAGTAACCGGCCGGCTCGTCATATCTGTCGGCCCCGCGATAGTCGTAGTCGGCCATCCGGGTCGGTTCGTCGTTGGGGTCGTCCGGCGTTCGTTCCACGCACACCGATGGTAGGTGCTGCGGCTGACGAAACCCCGCGTCGGCGGCTGACGACTCGCTGTGCCGTCTACCGGGTGGCGCGCCGTCGCGCGACGAGCTCGAACACCGCTCGCCAGCCGAGCAGGAACACGGCGGTCACCGTCGACGCGACCGCGACGAACGACCACGCCACGCCCGTAGCGGTCGCTGCCCGCAACGCCATGCCGACCAGCACCGTCGATATCCAGACGGTCACCCCGGTGGGGACAACGGCGGTGGGCCTGCGCCAGCCGCGGGACATCAGCCAGCCCAGCACCGTACCGCTCAGAAATGGCCAGGCCGTGGTTGCCAGGCCGCTGATATCGAGGCCCTCGTCGTGACTGCGGCGCCCCAGCGCGCAGAACACCAGGACGGCCACCACGTCGATGCCGAGCCAGGCCGGATCGCGCTGCGGTCGCATGCGGCGAGAGTACCGAGCCGGCCTACCGGTACGGCGGGATGGTGATCACCGTCGGCAGCTCGGGAACCTTGGGCACCGGCGGGATGGTGATCACCGACGGCAGCGACGGCAGGCGCGGCCGGTGGCGATGCGTCTCGCTGGGCGCCGGGGGTTGCCGCGGCGGGGATTGTTGGGGTGGCGCCTGCCGAGGCGGGGGCGGCGCGGCGGTGGTGCTCGAAGCGCTCGGCGGGGTGCTGGTCGGACTTGTCGTGCTGGTCGGACTCGTCGTGCCGGCGGTGGTGCTCGACGAGCTGCTCGCCGGCGCGGTACCGCCGTCCCCGGGGCCGCGGCTGGTCAGCTGGACGATGCCCCAGATCACCAACGCGAGCATCAGCAGAATGAGCCCGAACCAGGCGGTCAGCACCGACCGTCGGCGAAACCAGGGGGTGGGCGCCCACGCGGCGAAGTCCTCGGTGTCCGGATCGCCGGGAAGCTGCTGTTCGAACGGGTTGTAGGCGGGGTTGTACTGGGTCGGCGCATTGCCGGGCTGGTATCCCGGGTCGCCGGGGTGATGCCTGGGGCCGGCGGGGCCGAACGGCGCCGGCTGGGGGCCGGGCGGCTGCGGCCCGCGTTGCCCGTACTGGGTGGATCGGGTTGGGTCGTCCCCGGGTGTGCCGGAGCCGTGTGAAGATCCGAAGCGCGCCATTCCAGCGATCGTAACGGAAAGCGGTGGCTGCTGAGCTGGGCCAGAGGTCAGAACGTCTCGACGTTGTCGATGCTGACGAACATGCCGTGACCGGTGCGGTCGTTGGTGAATCGGGTGCCCTCGACGTCGGCGTCGATCTTCCAGCCCTCGGCCTGGTAGGTCAGGTAGTCGATGGTGACGACCGGGATGTCGCCGAGGTTGCCGAGCACCCACTGCACGGTGCCGTCGGAACTGACGCTGACACCGTTGGCATGCTCACCGCCCTTGAGCGGGCTGTTGGTGAACTCGGCTTCGCAGTCGACCTGCCGTGTCGAGATCTGGCACCGGGTCCGCCCGGACTTCGTCTCGATGAAGACGTAACCGTTCTCGTCCGGCGGTAGGGCGATGGCGTCGCCGGGCTTGCCCGGGGTGCTCGACGACGGCGGCGCGGCGGGCGTCGAGGTGCTCGGCGGGGCGGTGGTGGGGCGGGGTGTCCGCAACGACGGCTCCGGTGGCCCGCTGCCGCCGGGCGCCGCGGTCGGGTTGCCGTCGACGGTGGTACTGCAGCCGGCCACCAGCAGCGCGGCCGCCAGCACCAGTTGCCGGCTGAACGCCTTGGTTCTCGCCTGATCCGGTACCCGCACGCACTCCCCCGCCGACATCGATTGGGCCACAGCCTACGCACCCTGTGACGTGAGTGGCTGCAGTGACGCGCGGTTCCGACCGTCGGGCACCGACGGGTCGCCGGCTGCGAGAAATCCGCCTACGAGAAATCCCGGAATGCCAACACGCCCCCGGCGACCGCCGTGATCGCAGCGAACGCGTAGCCGAGCACCGACCACCAGCCCCCGTGCAGGTAGGCCGTGACGGCGACGATCGCAATGGCGCAGAAGACCAGCACCATCCCGTACAGCGGAGGCTTGGCTGCGTACCGGTTGCCGGGCATGTGGTTTCGGCCTCCTACTCGTCCTGCTCGTCCTACTCGTCCGCTTCGGCTTGCGCGGCCACCGCAGGCGGTTGCTCGCCGGTGTCGGTGGGGGGCACGGCCGCGGCCGTCACCCGGTTACGCACCAGGTACCAGCCGGCTACCAGGCCCGGTCCGCCGACCAGCACCGCGGTACGGATCCAGACGCCGTATTCGGGGTCGAACATCATCAGCACCACCACGGCGGCCAGGAAGGCCAGCGTGACGTAGCCGCTGTAGGGCGCCAGTGGCATCCGGAAGGCCGGCCGCTGCAGATCGCTTCGCTTGGTCAACGAGAAGAACCGCAGCTGGCAGGCGACGATCGTCGCCCATGCCGTGATCACGCCCAAGGCGGCGATGTTGAGCACGATCTCGAAGGCATGCTCCGGCACGACGGCGTTCAGCGCGACCCCAAACAGGCCGATCGCGCCGGTCAGCAGGATGCCCCCGTAGGGCACACCGTTTCCGGACAGCGGTGCGGTGAACTTGGGACCGCTGCCGTTGACGGCCATCGATCGCAGGATCCGCCCGGTGGAATACAGGCCCGCGTTGAGGCTGGAGAACGCCGCGGTGAGCACCACCAGGTTCATCAGGCCGCCGGCACCGTTGAACCCGATCTTGGCGAAGAACGTCACGAACGGGCTCTCGCCGTGCTTGTAGGCGGTGTAGGGCAGCAGCAGCGCCAGCAGTACCACCGAGCCGACGTAGAAGATCGCGATCCGGGCCACCACCGAGTTGATCGCCCGCGGCATGATCTTCTCCGGCTCGGCGGTCTCACCGGCGGCGGTGCCGACCAGTTCGACCGCGGCGTAGGAGAACACCACACCGGAGGTGACCAGCACCAGGGGCAGTAGTCCGGTCGGCAGGAACCCGCCGTTGTCGACCCATAGGTGCAGGCCGGTGGACTGGCCGTCGACCTGAAAGCGGCCGCCCAGAAAGACGGTCCCGACGATCAGGAAGGTCACCAGGGCCACCACCTTGATCAGCGCGGCCCAGAACTCCAGCTCGCCGAAGAGCTTCACCGAGATCAGGTTCATCGACACCACCGACACCAGTGCGATCAGTGCCAGCACCCACTGTGGAACGACGTGGAACACGCCCCAGTAGTGGAAGTACGTCGCGATCGCGGTGGTATCGACGATCCCGGTCATCGACCAGTTGAGGAAGTACAGCCAGCCGGCGACGAATGCTGTTTTCTCCCCGAAGAATTCGCGGGCATACGACACGAACGACCCCGAGGTGGGGCGGTGCACCACCAGTTCGCCGAGCGCCCGCAGGATGAAGAACACGAAGATGCCGCAGATTCCGTAGACCAGGAACAGGGCGGGGCCGGCCTCGTGCAGGCGCCGGCCGGCCCCCAGGAACAGCCCGGTGCCGATCGCCCCGCCGATGGCGATCATCTGCACCTGACGAGGGTGGAGATCCTTGTGATAGCCCTCGTCTTCGCGGGCCAGCGCGGCCGGCGGGGCCAGGTGAGGGTCGGGGACCGTAGACATCGGTGCGAGGGTAACTCACCGGGCTGGTCGCAGGCGGCTACGGCGAGCACCGCTGCCCAGGGGACGCGACCCGGTAGCCTCGGAGTGTCGGCAGGTCAAGCGGCGGGCCCGGCTGGCGGGAGGTCGATCATGTGGCCAGGCAGCTGGCTTCGGTGGGCGTTGCTGCACGGGCTTCCGCGGGCGTTCCTGGCTGTGCAGGCGCGCCGTGACGAGCCCCTGGCACGGCTACTCGTCGGCCCGATGCGCGGCGGTGAGCCCGAGCCGTTGATCGAGCAGATTCGTGCGGCCGGAAGCCTGACTCGCACGCCATTCGTCTCGGTCACCGCCGACCACGGGCTATGCCGAACGATCCTGCGCGACGACCGGTTCGGAGTGAGCAACCCCGCCAACATGAACCTGCCCAGACCGGTTCGCTGGTTGATCAGCCGAACGGATCCGCGGCTGCCGAATCCGGCCGAACCACCCTCGATGCTCATGGTCGATCCGCCCGATCACACGCGCTACCGGCGCGCCGTGGTGCGCGCGTTCACGCCTCGTGCGATCGAAAAACTGCGTACCCGGATCGTCGAGATCACCGACGACCTGCTCGACCGTTTGGAATCCGCATCGCAGCCGGACCTGATCGCCGACTTCGCGGGTCCGTTGCCGGCGCGGATCATCGCCGAGATCCTCGGCATCCCCGAGGAAATGCGGCCGCAGCTGCTGGACCGGGGTGACCGCGGTGCACCGCTGCTCGATATCGGCGTGTCCTGGAAGATATTTCGGCACGCCATGCAATCGCTGCGGGAAAGCGACCGCGATTTCGGCGACCACGTCGAACGGTTGCGTGACCAGCCCGGCGACGACATCTTCAGCCAGGTGATCCGCGACGGGGATCTTGATCGACGCGAACTGGGCGTGACGGCGTTGTTGGTCGTCGGCGCGGGATTCGAGACCACCGTCAATCTCATCGGCAACGCGATCGTGCTGTTGCTGCGTCACCGAGACCAGTTGGCGATGCTGCGTGAGGATCCCGAGTTGTGGCCGGGCGCGGTCGAGGAGGTGTTGCGCTTCGACAGCCCGGTGCAGATGACGTCACGCAATCCGCTCTGCGACCTGGAGCTCGACGGGCACCGCCTCGCCGCCGGCGAAACGGTTGCGCTGCTGCTGGGCGGTGCCAACCACGACCCCGACGTGTTCGAGGACCCCGGCCGGTTCGACATCACCAGGGTCAACGCCAAAGATCACCTGTCCTTCAGCAGCGGAATCCACGCCTGCCTCGGGGCCAACCTGGCCCGCATGGAAGCCGCCATCGCCCTGCGCGCGCTGTTCGAGCGATTTCCCGACCTGGCGCTCGCCGGCGCTCCGGTACCGCGGGGGTTGGCCACGTTGCACGGTTTCCGCTGTATACCGGCCACGACGGGCGCCTCGGCGCGCCCGGCGACCGCCTAGGGGAACAAACCGGGTACCCCACCCGTTGACCACATCGACAAGTTGAGTCAATACCACTCAAGTCTGAGTTGACAGCGGGGCGGCGGTAAGCGCATCCTTGAGCGCAGTCCGCTCAGACTAGGGAATCGTCTATCAGGGAGGAACCACAATGGCTCGTGCGGTCGGAATCGACCTCGGGACCACCAACTCTTGCGTCTCGGTGCTGGAGGGCGGCGATCCTGTCGTCGTAGCAAACTCGGAGGGCTCGCGCACCACCCCGTCGGTTGTCGCGTTCGCCCGCAACGGTGAGGTGCTGGTCGGCCAGCCCGCCAAGAACCAGGCGGTCACCAACGTCGACCGCACCATCCGCTCGGTCAAGCGCCACATGGGCACCGACTGGAAAGTCGAGATCGACGGCAAGGACTACACCGCGCAGGAGATCAGCGCCCGGGTGTTGATGAAGCTCAAGCGCGACGCGGAGGCCTACCTCGGTGAGGACATCACCGATGCGGTCATCACCGTGCCCGCCTACTTCAACGACGCCCAGCGCCAGTCCACCAAGGAAGCCGGCCAGATCGCCGGCCTGAACGTACTGCGCATCGTCAACGAGCCCACCGCGGCCGCGTTGGCCTACGGGCTCGACAAGGGCCACAAGGAACAGACCATCCTGGTCTTCGACCTCGGTGGCGGCACCTTCGACGTCTCGCTGCTGGAGATCGGCGAGGGCGTGGTCGAGGTGCGGGCCACCTCCGGCGACAACCACCTCGGTGGCGACGACTGGGACGACCGCGTCGTGGAGTGGTTGGTCGACAAGTTCAAGGCCACGTCGGGTATCGACCTGACCAAGGACAAGATGGCGATGCAGCGGCTGCGGGAGGCGGCCGAGAAGGCCAAGATCGAGCTGTCGAGCTCGCAGAGCACCTCGATCAACCTGCCCTACATCACCGTCGACGCCGACAAGAACCCGCTGTTCCTCGACGAGCAGCTCACCCGCTCGGAGTTCCAGAAGATCACCCAGGATCTGCTGGACCGTGCCCGCAAGCCGTTCCAGTCGGTGATCAAAGACGCCGGTATCTCGGTGTCGGAGATCGACCACGTGGTGCTGGTGGGTGGTTCCACCCGGATGCCCGCGGTGACCGACCTGGTCAAGGAGCTGACCGGCGGCCAGGAGCCCAACAAGGGCGTCAACCCCGACGAGGTTGTCGCCGTGGGTGCCGCGCTGCAGGCCGGCGTGCTCAAAGGTGAGGTGAAAGACGTTCTGCTGCTTGACGTCACCCCGCTGTCGCTTGGCATCGAGACCAAGGGCGGCGTGATGACCAAGCTGATCGAGCGCAACACCACGATCCCGACCAAGCGGAGTGAGACCTTCACCACCGCCGACGACAACCAGCCGTCGGTGCAGATCCAGGTCTTCCAGGGTGAGCGCGAGATCGCCTCGCACAACAAGCTGCTCGGCTCCTTCGAGCTGACCGGTATCCCGCCGGCCCCGCGCGGTGTCCCGCAGATCGAGGTCACCTTCGACATCGACGCCAACGGCATCGTGCACGTCACCGCCAAGGACAAGGGCACCGGCAAGGAGAACACGATCAAGATCCAGGAGGGCTCCGGCCTGTCCCAGGAGGAGATCGACCGGATGATCAAGGACGCCGAGGCGCACGCCGACGAGGACCGCAAGCGTCGCGAAGAGGCCGACGTGCGCAACCAGGCCGAGTCGCTGGTCTACCAGACCGAGAAGTTCGTCACCGAACAGCGCGACGCCGAGGGCGGCTCCAAGGTCCCCGAGGACACCCTGGGCAAGGTCGACGCCGCCATCGGTGAGGCCAAGAAGGCGCTGGAGGGCACCGACATCGGAGCCATCAAGTCGGCGATGGAGAAGTTGGGCGTCGAATCGCAGGCGCTCGGCCAGGCGATCTACGAGGCCACCCAGGCCGAGCAGGCCGCTGACGCCGGTGCAGCGTCCGGCGGTGACGACGATGTCGTCGACGCCGAAGTGGTCGATGATGGAGACACCAAGTGAGCGAAGGCGATTCACGCGAGCCGGCCCCGGAGAAGATCACCGTGACCGACAAGCGCCGCATCGACCCGGAAACCGGTGAGGTGCGGGCGGGTTCTGCCGGACCGGCTCCAAGCGAGCCGGCACCGGCGGATCCGGTCGTCGATGGTGGCGAGGTCGACCAGGTTGCGGAGCTGACCGCTGACCTGCAGCGGGTACAGGCCGACTTCGCGAACTACCGCAAGCGGGCCTTGCGCGACCAGCAGGGCGTCGCGGACCGGGCCAAGGCCTCGGTGGTGACCGAGCTGCTGCCGATCCTCGACGACCTGGACCGTGCCCGCAGCCACGGCGACCTCGAGGCGGGGCCACTGAAGGCATTGGGCGACAAGCTGACCAGTGTGCTCGACGGGCTGGGATTGGCAGCGTTCGGCGTCGAGGGCGACGAGTTCGATCCGCTGCTGCACGAGGCCGTCCAGCATGAGGGCGACGGAAGCCATTCGGTGATCGGCACCGTGCTGCGGCAGGGTTACAAGCTCGGTGAGCAGGTGCTGCGCCACGCCATGGTCGGCGTGGTCGACACCGTCCCGGACGGTGACCAGGGCAGCAGCGGGGCCGACGCCGACGACGAAGACGGCGGCGACGAGAATTGATCCAGGTGAGGAGGTGACGCGTCATGGCTCAGCGTGAATGGGTCGAGAAGGACTTCTACAAAGAGCTGGGCGTCTCCTCCGACGCCAGTGCCGAGGACGTCAAGCGGGCGGCCCGCCGGTTGCTCGCCGAGAATCATCCGGACCGCAACCCCGGTAACAAGGCGGCCGAAGATCGCTACAAGGCGGTGTCCGAGGCCAAGGAAGTGCTCACCGATCCGGCCAAGCGCAAAGAGTACGACGAGACCCGCCGGCTGTTCGCCGGTGGCGGGTTCGGACGGCGCTTCAACGGCGGCGGTGGCTTCGGCGGCGGCGGCGGCAACTTCGATCGGTTCAGCACCGGCGGCGACGGTAGCGAGTTCAACCTCAACGACCTGTTCGGCGCCGCCGGTCAGACCGGCGGCGCCAACATCGGCGATCTCTTCGGGGGCTTGTTCGGCCGCGGTGCACAGCAGCGGCCCAGCCGGCCGCGGCGCGGCAACGACCTGGAGACCGACTCCGAACTGAGCTTCCTGGAGGCGACCAAGGGCGTCGAGATGCCGTTGCGGCTGACCAGCGCGGCACCGTGCACCAACTGTCACGGCAGTGGCGCGCGACCGGGTACCAGCCCGCGAGTGTGCTCGTCCTGCAACGGATCCGGCGTCATCAACAGCAACCAGGGTGCGTTCGGATTCTCTGAGCCGTGTACCGACTGCCGCGGTAGCGGGTCGATCATCGAGCACCCGTGCTCGGAATGCAGGGGAACCGGGCGGGCGGCCCGCACCCGCACCATCAACGTGCGCATTCCGCCGGGTGTCGAAGACGGCCAACGGATTCGGCTGGCCGGCCAGGGCGAGGCGGGGCTGCGCGGTGCGCCGTCCGGCGATCTGTACGTGACGGTGCGGGTGCGTCCGGACAAGGTCTTCGGACGCGACGGCGACGACCTGACAGTCACCATCCCGGTCAGCTTCTCCGAACTCGCCTTGGGTACCACGCTTTCGGTGCCGACGCTGGACGGCAAGGTCGGCGTGCGGGTGCCGAAGGGCACCGCCGACGGTCGGATCCTGCGAGTGCGCGGACGCGGCGTTCCCAAGCGTGGTGGCGGCAATGGCGACCTGCTGGTCACGGTGAAGGTCGCGGTCCCGCCGAACCTGGAGGGCCACGCCCAGGACGCGCTGGAGGCGTACGCGGCCGCGGAGCGGTCCAGCGGATTCGACCCGCGGGCCGGATGGGCGGGTAACCGATCATGAGTAAGTCCGAGAAGAACTCCCGCACCTTCCTGATCTCGGTGGCCGCCGAGCTCGCCGGTATGCACGCGCAGACGCTGCGGACCTATGACCGGATCGGTCTGGTCAGTCCGCGCCGCAGCTCCGGCGGCGGGCGCCGCTACTCCGAGCGCGATGTCGACCTGCTGCGTGAGGTGCAGCGGCTCTCGCACGACGAGGGCGTCAACCTGGCCGGTATCAAGCGGATCATCGAGTTGACCAACCAGGTCGAGGCGCTGCAGTCGCGGGTCAAGGAGATGGCGGCCGAGCTGGAGATGTTGCGCGCCAACCAGCGCCGCGAGATCGCGGTGGTGCCCAAAAGCACCGCCGTGGTGGTGTGGAAGCCGCGTAGTTGATCTCGTCTCGTTGAGTCTGCGCTCACGGCGTGCCCTACTCGCACTTTTGCGCCGTAGGCGCAGCGTCAACGGACATAGATTGAGAACTGGGCCACGCCGGGCGTTCCCAACCGTGCCACCGGGTAGCCGCCGCGGCGCAGCGCGTCAGTCGGTGCGGCCATCGGTTCGAAGCAGATCACGTCCTCGGTGGCCGGCGCGTAGATCTGTGCCGCCGGATAGCCCGTGTCGAAGTGCACCTCGATGCGTCGGCCACCGCCGGACAGCGCGAACACCGCGCCGGGGGCCACGTCGTCGAAGCCGTCATCAAACACCTTCTCGCCCAACAACTCGGTCGCCGACGGGTAGGGCGCGGTTGCCCCGGTGGGGATACCGCGGGCATCGACGATCCGCGAACGCATCGGCGGCGTGTCGATGCACCACTGCTCCCGGGGCACGCCGGGCAGCTGTAGATACGGGTGGAACCCGAAGCACAGCGGCACCGCCGCCTCGGTGGTGGCGGTGACCCTCGTGCGCACCGTCAGCGTGCGGTCGGCGATCCGGACGGCCAACCTCAGCAGATGCGGAAACGGGAAGGAAGCCAACAGGTCGGGCCGCGAACCGAAGTCGAGCTCGGCGGTCACCATCGACGCCGACTGTTCGGTCACCTGCCAGCCGGGGTCGCCGGCGAGTGTGCCGTGAATCGGAGCGCCATGGGCGTCGGTGTGCACTCCGCCAGATCCCGGGGTGAGCGTGACCTCGGTGTCGCCGACACGGTATCTGTTGCTGCTCAACCGGTTTGCCCACGGATACAACAGTGGGATGCCCATGGTCTTGTGCTCGGCAACGTAAGCCTGCAAGCCCCGACGAAGGCCCAGTAGCTCCACGCCGCCGTCGGACAGTGAGGTGCCGATCATGCCGGCGCTCGGGACGAATGTCGCCGTCAGCTCCGACGACGGATCGCGAAGGGTGCAGTCCTGGAACCGGGGCACGTTCACTCCGATAGCGGGTCGTGTTGAATACGTTGCGCAGGGGCACCTTTGGTGATCAGTGCGGCCGCGGTAGCTCGGGTCATCTCCGAGCCGCCGCAGATCAGGATCTGGCGATCGCTCCAGCTGCCGTAGCGGGTGACCACCTCGGCCAGCCGTCCGGTCTGCCGCACATGCAGGCCCCGCGGCGGGGTCACATCGGGGTAGTCGGCGGCCCAGTCGGGGTCGCGCGCGTACTCCGACACGGGGGTCACCGACAGCCACGGGTTGTGCGCAGCGACCTGCCACAGTGTGGGCAGGTCGTAGAGCTCGCACGGGTACCGCCCACCGAAGAACAGGTGCACGCGCGGATTGACGCCCCATCGGGTCAGATCCATGATGATCGCCCGCAGCGGTGCCAGGCCGGTGCTGCCGGCGATCATCAGCACGTCACCCCCATCTCGGTCGACGTGCAGGCCGCCGTGCGGGCTGGACAGCCGCCAACGGTCACCGGGCCGGGTCTCGTTGACGATCGCGGGGCTGACCAGGCCGCCGGGGACCCCGCGCACGTGGAATTCGATCGCACCGGTCTCGTCGGCCGGGATGGCGGGCGAGAAGTACCGCCACGAGCGCGGGCACTGCGGCACCTCGACTTTGACGTACTGGCCCGGATGGTAGGGCAGCGGGCGGTCCAACTGAATCCGGACGACGGCGAGGTCCCGCGAGACCCGCAGCTGTTCGACGACGGTGCCGTCCCACCAGGCCGGGCCGTCTTCGGCGTCGGCGGCACCGCCCATCACCCCGATGATCAGATTCAGGGACTCGCGGGCGGCGTCCTCGACCGCGGCGGTCCAGTCCTCGGCCAGCTCGTCGCGCAGGGCGGCGTAGAGCACGCGCCCCATGGTGCCGTAATGGTGTTGCGTCACACCGTATTTACGGTGATCTCGGCCGAGTTGCGCCAGAAATGCGACCGGCTCCTGGGCGCGCTGGGCGACGAGTTCGCCGTACACCCAGTTCATCGCCTGGGCAAAGGCGACGCGGATGGCGGTCAGGTCGGCGGGGAAGAGGTCTCGAGCCGACGGGTCGGTGCCGAACCAGCGGGTGAACAGGCGGCCGACGAAGCTGTCGCCGCCGCCGTCGGCGACGGCGAACGCGTTGCGCAGCGCCTGCAGTGCGTCACGGTCGTCTAGGCCCACGGCCGCGATCTTATGCTGACCAGCGGTGATAGCGGCTAGAGCACGTGAATTCCGTTGTAGGTCACCATCGCACCGATGAGGACCAGGATGACCGCGAGTAGCGCGGCGTGTTGCTGCTCCATCCAGTCCTTGAGCCGGTTGAGTGCCGGATCGAAGCGGTCGCTTGCTGCCAGGTAGCCCACGATCGGGACCACGACCGTGGATGCGGCCACGGCCACGAAGAGCGCGGCCGCCTGCCAGTTGCCCATGGCCGTCAGCCCGGCGCTGCCGATGGCCAGGCCGGCGGCCGCGCACATGAACAGCACCTCGGGCCGGATCACCGCCAGTGCCACGGCCGTCAGCCCGGCCCGGGGCGCGGTCATGGAGGTGAATGAGCGCATCCAACCCGGCATTTCGCCGTGCCGGTGCCGGGTCGCCCAGCGGTAGCCGCCGAAGGCGATCAGCGCCACGCCGACCACGATCCGCAGCCACGACGCCCAGGTCGGCGGTGTGCTGTTCAGGCCGCCCAGCAGGCCGGATGCGGCGACGAAGGCCGCGGTGAGGGCGGCGAGCCCGGCCAGCCAGCCGGTGAGGAATGACAGCCCGGTCTCGCGCGGGCGAGCGGTGTGCAGCACCAGCACCGCGGGGATGACGGTGATCGGGGAGAGCGCCACCACCAGCGCGAGCGGAATCAACGTGGTCAACAACGAACCCAGGCCGGACGTCATGGCAGCACCGTAGCCGTTCGGCCGACGGGCATCGCCCACGACGGCGGCGAACCGCCCGACACTTGCTATATACCCCTACCGGGTATAGGTTCGCAGCAATACTTCGACGGAAGGCGGATATGCCACCCAGGCCGCAATGTCCTGATCGGCGCCGGCCCGACTCGGCGACGAGTCGCCGGTTCGGGGTGGCGGGCGTTATCGCCGCACTGGCCTGCACGCTGGGGTGCTGCCTGCCGGCGATCCTGGTGGCACTCGGGGTCGGCGCATCCGGGGCCGCAGGCATGGGCCATGCGGCGCACGGCGCCGGTGAGTCTCGGGGCGCCCTGCTCGACCTGTTGCACCGGGTCAGCCCGGCGCTGCTGATCGCGTCGATCGCGCTGGTCGCCGGCGCATTCGCGATGAGGCGACGCGCGGCGGTGCTGCCCGCGCTGTTGGCCGGGGTCGTGTTGTACCTCAGCGTTCACGGTCAGACCGATCCCGCCGTGATGTATGCCGGTATGGCCATCGGCTACGGCGTCTGGATCGGCCTCTATTTCTGGACGCGCCGGTCAGCCCAGGCCTGCGAGCACGAGGCGGGTGGCGTAGGCGCCGAGGTCGGCGCGGCTCACCGGGAGCCGCCCATCGACCCGGTCCAGGGTCAGTGAGGTCGATTGCCGCTGCCACGGTCCCGCCGCCCCACCGGCTGTCCTGAGCGCCGCAGCGCAAACCGACCAAATTAGGGTTGAGCGGAACAGACTCAACCTTGACGACGTTGGACAACACGACAAGCATTTTTGGCGAGCCTTCCCAGGCCCGCTCTGACCCCGATATGGAGGTGTCGTGGACTCGTTCAACCCGACCACCAAGACGCAGGCGGCGCTGACCGCGGCGCTGCAGGCGGCGACCGCTGCCGGCAACCCCGAAATCCGGCCGGCACATCTGCTGCAGGCCCTGCTGACCCAGAATGACGGGATCGCCGTGCCGCTGCTGGAGGCGGTCGGTGTGAACCCGGCGACGATCCGCACCGAGAACCAGCACCTGCTGGACCGGTTGCCGCAGGCCAGCGGTGCCAGCGCGCAGCCGCAGCTGTCCCGCGAATCCCTGGCCGCGATCACCGTCGCCCAGCAGCTGGCCACCGAACTCGATGACGAGTACGTCTCCACCGAGCACCTGATGGTGGGCCTGGCCACCGGCGACTCCGACGTCGCCAAGGTACTGACCGGTCACGGCGCGTCCCCGCAGGCGCTGCGGGACGGTTTCGTGAAGGTGCGGGGCAGCGCCCGGGTCACCAACCCCGACCCCGAGGCCAGCTACCAGGCGCTGGAGAAGTACTCCACCGACCTGACCGCCCGGGCTCGCGAGGGCAAGCTCGACCCGGTGATCGGACGCGACACCGAGATCCGCCGGGTGGTGCAAGTGTTGTCTCGGCGCACCAAGAACAACCCGGTGCTCATCGGTGAGCCGGGCGTCGGCAAGACCGCGATCGTCGAGGGGCTGGCCCAGCGCATCGTGGCCGGCGACGTCCCCGAGAGCCTGCGCGACAAGACCGTGGTCTCGCTGGATCTGGGTTCGATGGTGGCCGGCGCCAAGTACCGCGGCGAGTTCGAGGAACGGCTCAAGGCCGTCCTGGACGAGATCAAGAACGCTGCCGGGCAGGTCATCACCTTCATCGACGAGCTGCACACCATCGTCGGCGCGGGCGCCACCGGCGAGGGTGCCATGGATGCCGGCAACATGATCAAGCCGATGCTGGCCCGCGGCGAGCTGCGGCTGGTCGGCGCGACCACGCTGGAGGAGTACCGCAAGTACATCGAGAAGGACGCCGCGCTGGAGCGCCGCTTCCAGCAGGTCTACGTCGGCGAACCGTCGGCCGAGGACACCATCGGCATCTTGCGCGGGCTCAAGGAGCGCTACGAGGTGCACCACGGTGTGCGGATCACCGACTCGGCGCTGGTGGCGGCGGCCACCCTCTCCGACCGCTACATCACCGCGCGTTTCCTGCCGGACAAGGCCATCGACCTGGTCGACGAGGCCGCCTCCCGGCTGCGGATGGAGATCGACTCCCGACCCGTCGAGATCGACGAGGTCGAGCGGCTGGTGCGTCGGCTCGAGATCGAAGAGATGGCGCTGAGCAAAGAAGAAGACGACGCGTCGGCGGACCGGCTGGAGAAGCTGCGTGCCGAATTGGCCGACTACAAGGAGAAACTGGCCGAGCTGACCGCCAGGTGGCACAACGAGAAGAACGCCATCGACGTCGTCCGCGAGCTCAAGGAGCAGCTGGAAACCCTGCGCGGTGAGTCCGACCGCGCCGAACGCGACGGCGACCTGGCCAAGGCGGCCGAACTGCGCTACGGGCGCATCCCCGAGGTGGAGAAGAAGCTGGAGGCGGCGCTGCCGAAGGCCGAGGCCCGTGAGCAGGTGATGCTCAAGGAGGAAGTCGGTCCTGACGACATCGCCGACGTGGTGAGCGCCTGGACCGGTATCCCGGCCGGGCGGTTGCTGGAAGGCGAGACCGCCAAGCTGCTGCGGATGGAAGACGAACTCGCCAAGCGGGTCGTCGGGCAGCGCAAGCCGGTGCAAGCGGTCTCCGACGCGGTGCGGCGCAGCCGGGCCGGGGTCGCCGACCCCAACCGGCCGACCGGTTCGTTCCTGTTCCTGGGCCCCACCGGCGTCGGCAAGACCGAGCTGGCCAAGGCGCTGGCCGACTTCCTCTTCGACGACGAGCGGGCCATGGTCCGCATCGACATGAGCGAGTACGGCGAGAAGCACTCGGTGGCACGGCTGGTCGGGGCGCCCCCCGGCTACATCGGCTACGACCAGGGCGGTCAGCTGACCGAGGCGGTGCGCCGCCGGCCCTACACGGTGGTGCTCTTCGACGAGGTGGAGAAGGCGCACCCGGACGTGTTCGACGTGCTGCTGCAGGTCCTCGACGAGGGCCGGCTCACCGACGGGCAGGGCCGCACCGTCGACTTCCGCAACACCATCCTGATCCTGACCTCCAACCTGGGATCGGGTGGCACCGACGAGGAGGTGATGGCGGCGGTACGGGCGGCGTTCAAGCCGGAGTTCATCAACCGGCTCGACGACGTGCTGATCTTCGAGGGCCTCAACCCCGAGGAACTGGTCCGGATCGTCGACATTCAGCTCGAACAGCTCGACAAGCGGTTGGCGCAGCGCCGGCTGGCACTCGAGGTGTCGTTGCCGGCCAAGAAGTGGCTGGCCGAGCGCGGGTTCGACCCGATCTACGGTGCCCGGCCGCTGCGCCGGTTGATCCAGCAGGCCATCGGCGACCAGTTGGCCAAGCTGCTGCTGGCCGGCGAGGTGCACGATGGTGACACCGTGCCCGTCAACATCAGTCCCGACGGCGACGCGCTGATCCTGGGCTGACAACGACACCGAAAGGCAGAGGTCCCCCGAACCGGGTTCGGGGGACCTGTGTCTATTTCGAGTGGATCTTCCGGGATGCGATGACGAAGGTGATCGGTTAGCCTAACGGTTACTGAGAAAGTCCAGTATTTTCCAATACTGTCGTTAATTCGGAGGGTTCGTCATGTCGGTTCGTGGTCATCGCCTGGTCGGGGCGGTCAGCGCCGCCGGGGCGTTCCTGGTGCTCAGCGCCCCTGCGCCCGCGGCGCAGGCCGATTGGGACGACCTGTTCCAGCCCATCATCGACGCCTTCAGCATGGTCGACCCCGGCGTTGCTGCCGACACCGACCCGGGCAGCGCGTTGGCCTCGTTGGACACCCTGTTCGACGGCTGGTACCAGGACCTCGTCTACAACCCGCTCAACAGCATCGCGCCGTGGCTGTTCGGTTCCGATCTGCCGGGCAGCGCTGTCGCCTACGGCCCCGACACCCCGGTTGCGGACCTCCCGTCGAGCTTCACCGTCCCGATGGATGTCAACCTGACCACCCAGCCGGTGATCAACGTCTCGATCGGCGGCGGCGCGCAGACAGAGGTGCTGGTCGACACCGGTGCGGCCGGGCTGGTCGTGCCGATCTGGAATATCAACCCCTTCGGCATCACCGGCCTGCCCACCGGCTTCAACATCGGCCAGTTCGGCGGAGCGCTGAACTACTTCTATGTGGAGCTGCCCACCACCGTCACGTTCACCGGCGTCGACGGGGACACCGTCACCGCCGACACCACGGTGGATGCCGTGCTCTTCGCCTTCCCGGCGGACCTGAACCCCTTCGGCGCCTGGTCTATTTACGACTACCTGGCCCAATCCTCCACCGGCATCCTGGGCATCGGACCCAACGCACTCGGACCCACTCCCGCCCACATTCCGACCGCCGACCTGCCGGGCACCCTGGGCAACGGCGTGCTGATCGACCAGCCCAACGGCCAGCTGATCTTCGGGGACAACCCGTATGAGAATGGCACCGTCATTGCCGGGTCGCCCTGGGCCGACCTGAAGGTGCAGCTCAACGACGGGCCGCTTACCGACGTCAAGGCGGTGATCGACTCCGGCGGGGTTTACGGCACCATGCCGTCCTCGGTGTTGACGGGCGCGGGTGTTACCCCGACAGCCAGCGGAACCCTGCCCAACGGGACGGAGATCTCGGTCTACGCCAAGGACGGCACGCTGCTATACAACTACATCGTGGGCTCCCAGGCGGGTGAGGTGCGCAGCCCGGTCGTGGTCGGCGCCAACAGTGGCATGAATACCGGCAACTGGTTGTTCGCCCAGCAGCCGGTCTACATCAACTACGGCGTGCCCGGCGGCCAGACCATCGTTGGTGGCACCCTCATTCAGGCCGGAAGCTGACCGCCCGACGGACCCGTTTTTTTGGTTTTTTCTTGGACAGATCCTCTGGTGCCCTGCGCCCTTGAGTGGGTTCGCTGACCGCGATTCGTCATGGACGCAACGGTCTGTGACCTCGCGCGGGGAGGTTTCAGGAGATGGCGGCAGTCCGATGGAGCATGGTCGGAGGCGGGCGTCTCGCCGACACAACTGGGAGTCTTGCCGAACCGAACGACGGTGCGGGTCTACACCGATGACGGTCAGACGTTGCGGTACATCTCATACAGTCCGAACGGTGTCGGGACCACCATCTTCGGCGGCTCCAACGCCCTCGAAGTGTGACGTTGACCTCTTGGAATCGTGCTGATATGCGGTTGTGACCAGCAAGCGTTCTCGCTTCCGGGCCGACAACAGATACGCTAGGCGCAATGGTCCCGCTCTGGTTCACGCTGTCCGCGCTGTGCTTCGTCGGCGCGGGCGTCTTGCTGTACGTGGACCTCGACCAGCGTCGCGGCCGCAGCCGGCGCCGTAGATCCTGGGCCCGCTCCCAGGGCTTCGACTTCGAACTGGAGTCCACCGAAATCCTGCAGCGCTGGAAGCGCGGCGTGATATCGACGGCAGGCGATGCGCCCGTCCGCAACGTGGTGCTCGGTCAGATCCGCGGCGAGGCCGTCTACATCTTCGACCTGGACGAAGTCGCCACGGTGATCGCACTGCACCGCAAGGTCAGCACCAACGTCGTCGTCGACGTGCGGCTCAAAGGCCTCAAGGAGCCCCGCGAGAACGACATCTGGCTGCTCGGGGCGATCGGCCCGCGGATGGTCTACTCCACCAACCTCGACGCGGCGCGGCGCGCCTGCGACCGGCGGATGGTCACCTTCGCCCACACCGCCCCCGACTGCGCGGAGATCATGTGGAACGAGGCGAACTGGACGTTGGTGAGTATGCCCATCACCAGCACCCGCGCCCAGTGGGACGAGGGGCTGCGCAGCGTGCGCCAGTTCAACGACTTGCTGCGGGTACTGCCCCCGACGCCGCGGCGCGAGCCGTTCGAAGCGGCGACCGGGGCAGCCAAGCCGGCGAGCCGACGCAACGGACAACCCAGCCGCCCGCTGGGTTCGGGTGGTGCCGCGGACTCCGCCGAGGACAGCGCGGCCGATCAGGCGTCGTCGCCGTCCCGGGCGTCCGCGCCGCCGGCAGGCAATACCGCCGCGGCCGCCGAGCCGCGGTCGCGGCGCCGCGCCGCCCGTGACGAGCAGTCGGGCATGCTGCACGCCCCGTCACCGGGCGCGGGCCGCAACGGCCGGCAGACAGCGCACTATCAGCGCTGACGTCCGGCTTCGTTACGCTGTGGGGCATGTCGCGTCCTGCCAGACCTACGGCCCTGGTCACCGGGCCTACCTCGGGACTTGGCGAAGGCTATGCGCGCCGTTACGCCGCCGACGGCTATGACCTGGTCCTGGTGGCCCGCGACGCCAAGCGGCTGAAGGCGCTGGCGGCCGAACTGCGCGGCAGTCACGGCGGTGACGTCGAGGTGCTGCCGGCCGATCTGGCCGACGCCGACGACCGGGCCAAGGTCGCCGAACGGCTTCGCGCCGGCGTGCGGGTGCTGGTCAACAACGCCGGTTTCGGCACCTCCGGGGAGTTCTGGACCGCCGACCCCGAGCTGCTGCAATCCCAGCTGGACGTCAACGTCACCGCGGTCATGCAGCTGACCCGCGCGGCACTGCCGGCGATGATCGAGGCCGGCACCGGAACCGTCATCAACGTGGCCAGCGTCGCCGGGCTGCTGTCCGGTCGCGGCTCGACATACTCGGCCTCCAAGGCCTGGGTGGTGTCGTTCACCGAGGGGCTGGCCGGCGGGCTGGCCGGCACCGGGGTCGGCATCCACGTGGTCTGTCCGGGCTATGTGCACACTGAGTTCCACGAGCGCGCCGGCATCGATATGGACACGCTGCCGTCGTTCATGTGGCTGAAGGTCGACGACGTCGTCGCGACCAGCCTGGCCGACATCGCCCGGGGCGACGTGATCAGTGTGCCGGGCCTGCAGTACAAGGCGATCACGACGGTCAGCCGGCTGATTCCGCGCGGGTTGTCGCGGACGCTGACCAAGACTTTCGGGCGGGGCAGTGGGCGTACTTGACAGCGGAGAGCGTGACGAATTGGCCGCGCTGGTCCGCGAACTGTCGGTGGTGCACGGGCGCGTAACGCTGTCGTCGGGCGCCGAGGCCGACTACTACGTCGACTTGCGCCGCTCCACCCTGCACCATCGGGCCGGTGCGCTGATCGGCCGGCTGGTCCGCCAGCTCACCGACGACTGGGAGTACGTGGCGGTCGGCGGCCTGACGCTGGGTGCGGACCCGGTGGCGACCGCCGTCATGCACGCCCCGGGCCGGCCGATCGACGCCTTCGTGGTGCGTAAGTCGGTGAAAGCCCATGGCATGCAACGACTTATCGAAGGAGCGGACGTGGCGGGGCGGTCGGTGCTGGTGGTGGAGGACACCAGCACCACCGGCGGGTCGGCGCTGACCGCCGTGCGTGCGGTGCGGGAGGCCGGTGGGCACGTCGTCGGTGTGGTGACCGTGGTGGACCGTGCCACCGGGGCGGCGGAGGCCATCGAGGCCGAAGGTGTGCCCTACCGCAGCGTGCTCGGCCTGGCCGAGCTGGGACTGGGCTGAGCCGGGTTGTGCGGACTCTGATCGCGGCGGTGCTGGCGCTGGCCGTCGCGTGTGCGGCGGCCTGTTCGGGTTCCGCTGCGAGCGGCCCCTACGGCGCCCAGGGCGCGCGGATCGGCGAGGCGCTGCCGTTGTTGGGCTGGGAGCTGACGCTGACCAACCTGCGCTGGGAGGTCGATCATGTCCTTATCGACGTCAAGGCGCACGTCCCGGATCCGGGCGGCCCGCACGCCGCGGCCGGCGAAATGCGGTTCGGGATCTACGGCACGCCCGCCCGCCCGGTCGAGGCAACCGGCCTGGGAAGCTGCGATGCGCTGGGGCAGCTGACGCCGGCGCCGCTGTCGACCCGCGAACCCGACCGGTTGGACGGCACCGTGTGCCTGGGGCCGCTCAAGGAACGCAGCGCGGTGCGCGGCGTCTACGCCTACTCGCCGGCCGACCGGATCAAGGACACCACGGTGGCCTACCCCGCGGCGTTCCCGGTAGGGCTGCCGCCGATCAACCCCTACGACACCGGTTTGGTGCTCACCCCGCAGGGGGTGGCGGCATACCGGGCCGACGGCGTCCCGCTGGCCCCGAGCGCCCTCGGCGACCCGAAAGCGTTCTCCGGCAACGGATACATGGTGCTGAGCCTGGCTGCCGACGCGGTCGCCGGACAGTACCGCGACGACGCGGACGCCCGCGGCGGGCCGCTGATGCTCGTCGCCGGTCCAGCGACGCCGATGCCCGGGCTGGGGCCGGATTGTCTGGCCTCCGGGTCGTCGGTGCTGATCCTGCCCGAGGCGTCGCTGAACTCGGTGCACGTACCGACGTCGCTGTGCACGCACGGTGAGATCAATGCCGCGGTGCTCTACGCCTCGGTGTCGGTGGTGGGCACCCACGCCGCCGTATGGACCACTTCGTGACCGAGCCGGTGGCCGAACCCGGTCCCACCGAGTGGTTCCCGCCGGCCAACGGCGTCGGGCCGTGGCAGGGTGAGCCGCCCACCGATTCCCGCTACGACCCGGAACTGCTGCGCGATGGTGACCGCCGCAACGTCGTCGACGCCTACCGTTACTGGACCCGCGAGGCGATCATCGCCGACATCGACTCCCGGCGGCACCGGCTGCACGTGGCGATCGAGAACTTCGAGCACGACGCCAACATCGGCTCGGTGGTACGCACTGCCAACGCGTTCGCCGTGGACACCGTGCACATCGTCGGGCGGCGGCGGTGGAACCGGCGCGGCGCCATGGTCACCGACCGCTACCAGCGGCTGCGGCATCACGACCAGGTGGCCGGACTGCTGGAGTTCGCCGCGCAACAGGGCCTGACCGTCGTCGCGGTGGACAACGTCGCCGGGGCGCAGCGGTTGGAGCAGACCGTGCTGCCGAGCGACTGCTTGCTGGTGTTCGGCAGCGAAGGCCCCGGCATCAGCGACGAGATGCGCGCCGGAGCCGGTCTGCTGGTGTCCATCGCCGCGTTCGGCTCGACCCGCAGCATCAACGTCGGGGTGGCGGCCGGCATCGTGATGCACACCTGGATCGCCCGGCATGGCAACCTGGAAAACGCCTGGTAAGAGTCGGGCCTTACTGAGACAGTCCTCGACCGCATGGTGTGCTGACGGCATGGCCGGCAGCACGTTCAGATCTCTGAAGGTCTTCAACTATCGGCTCTGGGCGGGCGGGGCGCTGGTCTCCAACATCGGAATCTGGATGCAGCGCACCGCGCAGGACTGGCTGGTGCTGACCGAGCTCACCGCCCGCAGCGGAACCGCGGTCGGGGTTGTCATGGGCCTGCAATTCGGGCCCCAGCTGCTCCTGCTGCCCTGGACCGGCTATGCGGCCGACCGTTTCGACCGGCGCAAACTGCTGATCGCCACCCAGACGGCGTTGGGCGTCTTGGCGCTCGTCCTCGGCCTGCTCACCGTGAGCGGCCTCGTCCAGCTGTGGCAGGTTTACGTCCTGGCGTTGCTGTCCGGCTGCATCAGCGCGGTCGATATGCCGGCGCGCCAGACGTTCGTCTCCGATCTGGTGGGAGACGACGACCTCTCCAATGCGGTGGCGCTGAATTCCGCGTCGATCAACGCCGCGCGGATGATCGGTCCTGCCGTCGCCGGTGCGCTGATCGCAGCCGTCGGCACGGGTTGGGCGTTTCTCATCAATGCGGCGTCCTTCGGTGCCGTGCTCGCCTCGCTGGCGCTGTTACGGGTGCGAGAGCTCTATCCCAACGCCCGTGCCGTCGGCCCGGCCCGGGGCAATCTCATGGCGGGTTTGCGCTACGTTTGGGCGCGTCCGGATCTGAAGGCGATCCTGTTGATGTTGTTCCTGATCGGTACCTTCGGGCTCAATTTCCCGATCTTCATCTCGACCATGTCGGTCACCGTCTTCCACGGCGGCGCAGACCAATACGGGCTGCTGTCCTCGGTGATGGCGGTCGGCACGCTCGCCGGAGCACTGCTCGCCGCGGGATGGGAGAGGCCCCGCCTCCGGTCACTGCTCTTCAGCGCGGCGGTCTTGGGTGTCGGCTTCGCATTCGCCGCCGTCGCGCCGGATGTCTGGCTCTTCGGTGTCGCGCTCGCCGTGATCGGGGTGTCCACCCTGACGTTCACCAATGCAACGAACAGCCTGATGCAACTGACCACCGAGCCGGTGATGCGCGGGCGAGTGATGGCGCTGCGGCTGGCCATCGCCGTGGGCACCACGCCGATCGGTGCGCCCCTCATCGGCTGGATAGCCGACGCGTTCAGTCCGCGCTGGGCGCTCGGTGTCGGCGCGCTGTCCGGGTTGGCCGCGACCGCCGTGGCGCTGGCCCACCTCGCGGGTCAGCGTCGCGGCCCGGCTTCTCGGTAGTTGTGGGATGGCGTTGCCCGATGCGGCAGGATCAACCGCTATGGATCTGCTATGGGCCAATCGGGCCGAGAGCGCCGAGGCCGCTGTCACCGCGAGACATCTCAAACCGCTCTGGCACCTCCCGGGCACCCACCTCGGCGTGGTGGCCTGGCCGCCGATCCGCCGGGCGCCGCACTGGCACTACTGGTGGCAGGCGCACCTGCTGGACTGCCTGGTCGACGCGCAACTGCGTGACCCGCAGCCCGAACGCGTGACGTCGATCAAGCGCCAGATCCGCACTCACCGGTTGCGCAACGTGTTCCGCTGGACCAACGCCTACTACGACGACATGGCTTGGCTGGCGCTGGCCATCCAGCGCGCCTGCCGGGTCACCGGGATCGACCGGCATCGCGCGTTGCGCACCCTGACGCGCGAGCTGACCGACTCCTGGATGCCCGAGGCCGGCGGCGGGATCCCGTGGCGCAAGGACGAACAGTTCACCGAGCCGTTTTTCAATGCCCCCGCCAACGGGCCGGCCGGGATCTTCCTGGCGCGTGAACCCGAGTGGCTGCAGCGGGCCCAGCAGATGGGCGACTGGATCGACGCCACCCTGATCGACCCGGAGACCCACCTGGTGTTCGACGGCATCCGGTCCGGGTCGCTGGTGCGCGCCGAATATACCTACTGCCAGGGCGTGGTGCTCGGTCTGGAAACCGAACTGGCGGTGCGCACCGGCGCGCCGCGGCATGCGGAGCGGGTGCAGCGGCTGGTCGCCGCGGTCGACAAGCAAATGGCCCCCGGCGGGGTGCTCAAGGGCGCCGGTGGCGGCGACGGCGGGCTGTTCGCCGGAATCACCGCCCGGTACCTGGCATTGGTCGCCACCGATCTACCGGGGGAGTCCCCCGCCGACACCGAGGCGCGCAGCACCGCGGCCGAACTGGTGCTGAGGTCGGCGAGGTCGGCGTGGGACTACCGGCAGTCGGTGGACGGCCTGCCGCTGTTCGGGGCATTCTGGGACCGGCCCGCCGACGTACCCCGGGCCGACGGCGCGGTGGCCGCTTCCGTCGCCGGGGCGGTGTACGAATCCGAGGTGCCCGAACGCGACCTGTCGGTGCAGTTGTCGGGCTGGATGCTGATGGAGGCCGCCCACGTCGTGGCTGCCGCCCGCCCGCCTGGCTGACCGGGTGCGGCGCTACTCGGGATTCTGCGTGCTGAGCGCGGACTCATCGTCGGCGGTCTCGGCCGCGCGATTCTGCCGGCGCGCCAGGTAGGCCCTGGTGGCCGAGAAGATCGCCGGCAGCAGCGAGACGAACAGGATCCCGATGATGATCAGTTCCAGGTGGTCGGTGATGCCCGGCACCTTGGTGCCCAGCAGGTAGCCCGTCAGGGTCATCCCGGCCCCCCACAGGATGCCGCCGACGATGTCGAAGGCCAGGTAGACGGGGTAGCGCATATAGGACACGCCGGCGATCGGCGGGACGAAGGTCCGGGCGAACGGCACGAAGCGGGCCAGGATGATCGCCACCGGACCGTACTTTTCGAAGAAGGCATGTGAGTCGGTCACATAGTGCTTCTTGAAAAAGCGGGAGTCCTCCTTCTTGAACAGCGCCGGACCGATACGACGGCCGATGAAATAGCCGCACTGGTCACCCAGCACCGCCACGACCGCCACGGACGGCGCCAGCACCCAGATGTCGGGGTTGCCGGCGGCGGCCAGCAGGCCACCGGTGACCAACAGTGATTCACCCGGCAGCAGCGGAAACAGCAGACCGGTCTCGATGAAGACGATCACCAGGATCGCCGGGAGTACGGCGTGCTCGAATACCCCGCCCTGCCCGATCCAGTACATCGGGTCCAAGATGTGGGGCATCGCCGCCACCGTCATGCTCATGACGCACCAACATACCGGGGGCCGTGAGCCAAACCGGCCCTGAGATACTTGATGTCAGTTTCGGTCAGCCAGGAGGAGAGTTCCATGCCCATCGCCACCCCCGAGGTCTACGCCGAGATGCTGGGCCGCGCCAAGGAGAACGCGTACGCGTTCCCGGCGATCAACTGCACGTCGTCGGAGACCATCAACGCCGCCATCAAGGGTTTCGCCGACGCCGGCAGTGACGGCATCATCCAGTTCTCCACCGGCGGCGCGGAGTTCGGCTCCGGTCTGGGCGTCAAGGACATGGTGACCGGCGCGGTGGCGCTGGCCGAGTTCACCCACGTGATCGCCGCCAAGTACCCGATCAACGTGGCGCTGCACACCGACCACTGCCCGAAGGACAAGCTGGACGGTTTCGTGCGTCCGCTGCTGGCGATCTCGACCGAGCGGGTCAAGGCGGGCAAGGACCCGCTGTTCCAGTCGCACATGTGGGACGGCTCGGCCGTGCCGATCGACGAGAACCTGGCCATCGCCGAGGAGCTGCTGGCCAAGGCGGCGGCCGCCAAGATCATCCTGGAGATCGAGATCGGCGTGGTCGGCGGCGAAGAGGACGGCGTGGAAGCCGAGATCAACGAGAAGCTCTACACCACCCCGGAGGACTTCGAGAAGACCATCGACGCCCTCGGTGTCGGCGACCACGGCGAGTACCTGCTGGCCGCCACGTTCGGCAACGTGCACGGCGTCTACAAGCCCGGCAACGTCAAGCTGCGTCCCGACATCCTGGGTGAGGGCCAGAAGGTGGCGGCGGCCAAGCTGGGCTTGGCGGCCGGCTCCAAGCCGTTCAACTTCGTCTTCCACGGCGGCTCGGGCTCGCTGAAGTCGGAGATCGAAGAGGCGTTGCAGCACGGCGTGGTGAAGATGAATGTCGACACCGACACCCAGTACGCGTTCACCCGCCCGATTGCGGCGCACATGTTCACCAACTACGACGGCGTATTCAAGATCGACGGCGAAGTGGGCAACAAGAAGGTCTACGACCCGCGCAGCTACCTCAAGAAGGCCGAGGCCGCCATGACCGAGCGGGTCATCGAGGCGTGCAACGACCTGCACAGCGCCGGCAAGAGCCTGAGCTGAGGCGCCCTACACCAGATCAGCCGCCGTGGGACTGGCAGATCTTCCACTGGTCGTCGCGGAACTGCAGATCGAAGCTGCGGGTTGAGCGGACCCGCGGCGCGTAGGCCATGAACGCGGTGACATTGGCTTCGGCGTGGCCGTCGTTGACCACGACCTCGTCGATGCTGGCGACCACCGGATACTGCTTGGCCGCCGCGATCCGGCGGTAGGTCTCGTCCCACGCCTTCTGGTCGTAGTTGACGTAGCGGTCGCGGATGTCGCCGCAGGTCAGGCTGCGCAGCGCCGCCAGGTCGCCGTTCTGCATGGCGATGTCGAAGTTCAAGATGGTGCCCCGGACCCGCTCTTCCTGCGAGGCGGCCTGCCGGTCGTCGCGGGTCAGCCACAGCGTGCCCAGCACCGCGACCACCGCCAGCACCACGATGATCAGGATCAGCGCCAGCACCCAGCCCCAGCTGCGTGACACGGTGGCGGGCAGTCTGCCGCCCAGTCGCGGCGGAATCTGTTGCGGTATCGCCTTTCCCGCATCACCGGCCTGTCGGGCGATGAGCTCGGTGTCGGCGTCACCCACCGACGGCATGACCTCGGTCGCCCCGTCGAACCCGGGCGCGGTGAACCGTCGCTCCGGCGGTCCGTCCGGGCTGGAATCGGTGGTGGTGGGCGCGGCCTCGGTGGTGATCACCTCGGTGACGGCATCGCCATCGACGTCGGGGGCATCCGCCGGTGCGGCGTCAGCGGCCTCTGGAATGACCGTGGTGGCGGTGTCGTCCTCCCCGGAGGGGACCGGGTGCACGTCGACGGCCTGATCGGGCTCGGTGGGTTGGATCGGGGGGCCATCGGGAGCGGGATCGTGACCGGATGCGGGCGGAACGGGGGTGTCGTCGCGGTCGGGGCCCGATGGGTTCGGCATAAGCTGCTGCTGTCCTCCCGTTAGCGAATCTGCTGGGCGCCAGCTTACTGAGCGAGGCGGCGCATTGTTGGAGTGGCTGGCCACCGACGGCACGGCAGAATGGGCGATGTGACTCTCTCCGGTGATCTCCTGCGCCCCGATCCGATCCTGCTGCCCGGCGACCCCGACGCCGAGGCCGGCCTGCGTGCCAACCAGGACCCCGCCGTTGTCGCGGCCGGGCATCCGTCGGCCTCGGTGGCGTGGGCGGCGCTGGCGGAAGCGGCATTGGCCGAGGGCAGGGCGGTCACCGCCTACGCCTACGCGCGCACCGGCTACCACCGGGGTCTGGACCAGCTACGCCGCAACGGGTGGAAGGGCTACGGCCCGGTGCCGTACACGCATGAACCCAACCGGGGCTTTTTGCGGTGTGTGGCCGCGCTGGCGCGTGCCGCCGATTCCATCGGGGAGACCGACGAGCGGGCCCGCTGCCTGGCTCTGCTCGACGATTGCGATCCCGGCGCCCGCTCGGAACTGGGGCTGAGCTGACCATGCGATAACGCGCGCAGGTCAGCATCCGATGGGGCAATCGCCGCCCTGCCCGGGCGGTTCCACCTGCACGGTGGCGTGGGTCAGGCCACGGGCTGCCAGCACCGCCCGCGCCTCGCCGAGCACCTGTCCTGGGTCGGCACTGGTGCGCAGATGGGCGGTGGCCATGTCCTGGCCCGGAACCAATGTCCAGACGTGGAGGTCGTGCACGTCGGTGACGCCGTCGACGGCGCACAGTGCCGCCCGCAGTTCGGCGACGTCGATGTGGCCGGGCGACGCCTCGGACAGGATCCGCAGCGCGTCGCGGGCCAGTGCGAACGCCCGCGGCAGCACCCACAGCGCGACGAACACGGCGACCACCACGTCGGCGTAGGGCCACTCGGTGGTGACGGTGACGACACCGGCGATCAGCACCGCGACGTTTCCGACCGTGTCGGCGACCACTTCCATGTAGGCGCCACGCACCGCCAGGCTGCGCTCGATGTGCGACCGCAACAGCAGGATGACCACGATGTTGACCGCCACACCGGCCAGCGCGATGACGATCAGCGGCACGCCCGGCACGTCCGGCGCGGTCCCGATGCGCCGGATCGCCTCGGTCAGGATGAACGTCGCCACTCCGACCAGCAGCACCGCGTTGGCGACCGCCGTGAACACCTCGGCGCGGTGCCAGCCGTAGGTGCGTGACGGTGACGTGCTGCCGCGCCGGGCCAGCATCACCGCGGCGACCCCCATGAACAGCGCGGCCAGGTCGGTGAGCAGGTGCCCGGCGTCGGCCAGCAGTGCGATCGAGTTGATGGAGATCGCGGTGCCCAGCTCGATGACGAAGAACGCGGTCAGGATCGCCGCCCCGATGACCATCCGGGACAGCCGGGCGTCGGTGTGATGGTGATCGTGACCGGTGGCCATGGCTAGCAAATATAGGTCGCGGCGCCGTGGTGGGTGCGGTGCGATCAGAACCAGCTGTTCCAGAACTGCGTCAGGCTCATGCCCCACGACACCAGCAGGCGCGGCACGGCGAACAGGTCGACGAACCAGAGCACCAACCCGAAGAATTTCTGGTTCAGCATCGGTGAGGAGATCAGCAGCACCAGCAGCACCAGCAGGCCCCACTGTGAGAACGGCGCCACCGCCCGCTGGGTGGCCGGGCTCAGATGCGGCTCCAACGCGCCGTAGCCGTCCAGCCCGGGCACCGGCAGCAGGTTCAGCAGCACCGCGGTGACCTGTAGGAAACCCAGGAACGCCAGACCGGAGAAGAACACCGGATGCGCGGGGTCGTAGCACACCCGGGTGGCGCCGAGCAGCAGCCCGGCCAACACCAGGTTGGCCGCCGGGCCGGCCAGGCTCACCAGGCTGCGCCGCAGCGGCGTCATGAACGACGTCTGCACGTACACCGCACCGCCCGGCAGGCCGATGCCACCCAGCGCGATGAACAGCAGCGGCAGCACCAGCGACAACCCCGGGTGGGTGTAGCGCAGCGGGTTGAGGGTCAGATAGCCGCGCATCTCCGCACCGCGGTCACCGAAGCGCCAAGCGGTGAAGGCGTGGCCGAATTCATGCAGACACAGCGACACCAGCCAGCCGGCGATGACGAACACGAAGACCCCGGCATAGGCCATCGGCCCGATCTCGCCGGCCGCCCGCCAGGCCAGCACGCCGCCGAGCGCGGTCACGGCCACCAGCGCCAGGAAGACCGGGCTGGGCCGTACCGCCTGGCCACGCAGCGGGCGGACGTTCACCGCACGAACCTATCGGACCCCTCGGAGCTACCGGACCAGCAGCCAGTCGTCGACGTGGCGATAGAAGGTGGATCGCTTCACCGTCCGGGTGCCATAGACCCCGTCGCGCACCACCAGCGCACCGGTGGTGCCCAGTTGCGCGGCCCGGCCGGTCACCCAGCGGCGCACCCGCCGTCGCCGCCCCGGCACCCCGGCCCGCAATCCCGGCGCGGCGCCGATCGGTTCGATCAGCACTTCGGCCACGTCGCCGTCGAAGAGCGCGGCGTCGTCGACGATCCCCTCGCCGCGCAGCGTTTCGGCGCCGTCGACCGGTAGCCAGCGACCGGCGCCGGCCAGTGCGGTTCCGGCATCGTCGCGGATCAGCGGCACCGGGCCGGCGGTGCCGTGCCGGGCACGCCGCGCCGCCCACCAGCCGGCAGGCAGCCGGTAGGCCCGGGTGGCGGGGGTGCGCCGCAGCGGCGCGTACCCCAGCTCGACATCCAGCCGGTCGGAGCGCAGCAGCCGGGTCAGCACTCGGGCCAGGTCGGCGTCATCCCCGACCACCACCAACCGGTGGAAGTGTTCGATCGCCGCGGTTACGGCTTCGGCGTCGTCGCTCACGGGCACGGTCGTGAGCCCCCGTAACGGGTGCGGTAAGGACCGCCCGGCAAACAGCAGAACGGCCGCGTCGGGGGCGTTGGTGGCGTTCAACACGCTCCTTGGGAATCGCTTCAGATAGGCTCAGTCACCGGCTGGACCACAGTAAGCCAAGACAGTTAGCGAGAAATCCATGCCGGCAATCGTCGTCATCGGCGCCCAGTGGGGTGACGAGGGCAAAGGGAAAGCCACCGACCTACTCGGCGAACGAGTGCAGTGGGTGGTGCGCTACCAGGGCGGCAACAACGCCGGCCACACCGTGGTGCTGCCCACCGGGGAGAACTTCGCGTTGCACCTGATCCCCTCTGGGGTGCTGACGCCGCACGTCACCAACGTCATCGGCAACGGTGTGGTGGTCGATCCCGGGGTGCTGCTCGACGAGCTGGCGGGGTTGGAGCGGCGCGGCGTGGACACCTCGCGGCTGTTGATCTCCGCCGACGCGCACCTGCTGATGCCCTATCACGTCGCCATCGACAAGGTGACCGAGCGGTACATGGGTTCCAAGAAGATCGGCACCACCGGCCGCGGCATCGGGCCCTGCTACCAGGACAAGATCGCCCGCATCGGGATCCGCGTGGCCGATGTGCTCGACGAAGAGTCGCTCGCCCAGAAGATCGAGGCCGCCCTGGAGTTCAAGAACCAGGTGCTGGTCAAGATCTACAACCGCAAGGCGCTGGAGCCGCAGCAGGTGCTCGAGGATCTGCTGGTGCAGGCCGAGGGCTTCAAGCACCGCATCGCCGACACCGCGCTGGCGCTGGGTGCTGCGCTGGACCGCGGCGAGCACGTGCTGCTGGAAGGCTCGCAGGGCACCCTGCTCGACGTCGACCACGGCACGTACCCGTTCGTGACGTCGAGCAACCCCACCGCCGGCGGCGCGGCCGTCGGCTCCGGCGTCGGGCCCACCCGCATCACCACGGTGCTGGGTATCTTGAAGGCCTACACCACCCGGGTGGGCTCGGGGCCGTTCCCCACCGAACTGTTCGATGCCAATGGTGAGTACTTGTCCAAGACCGGCGGCGAGGTCGGGGTGACCACCGGCCGACAACGGCGGTGCGGCTGGTTCGATGCGGTGATCGCGCGCTATGCGACCCGGGTCAACGGCATCACCGACTACTTCCTGACCAAGCTCGACGTGCTGTCCACCCTGGAGACCGTGCCGGTCTGCGTCGGCTACACCGTCGACGGCAAGCGCACCGACGAGTTGCCGATGACCCAGGAGGAATTCGCCCGCGCCGAACCGGTCTACGAAGAACTGCCCGGCTGGTGGGAGGACATCTCCGGCGCCCGCAGCTTCGAGGCGCTGCCGGCCAATGCGCGTGACTACGTGTCGCGGCTGGAAGAGATCGCCGGGGCGCAGGTTTCGTGCATCGGGGTGGGACCCGGCCGAGAGCAGACCATCGTGCGTCGCGACGTGGTGCGGGATCACGTTGTGCAGGACGACATCGTGCAGGACCCCGCGTGAGTGAGCAGCGGCCGGAGGAACTCGACCCCGACTACGCCAGCCACGGCGGGTTCCCGGACTTCGCTGTCGTGGATCCGAGCCCGGGCTTCGCGCGATTCGTCACCACGATGCGGCGGTTGCAGGACCTGGCGGTGTCCACCGCGCCCGACGATGCGACCTGGGACGACGCCGCCGACCGCGCCGAAGCGCTGGTAGGGCTGCTGGAGAAGTTTCCGGCGCCGCAAGCTGTCGCCCCGGCCGGGCGGGCGCCGTCGCTGCCGGGCATGGGCAGCCTGCTGATGCCACCGTGGCGGATCACCCGCTTCGAACCCGACGGGGTGTCCATGGCGGGGCGGTTCAGCCGGTTCCACGTGGGCGGCAATTCCGCGGTGCACGGCGGCGTGCTGCCGCTGCTGTTCGACTGGATGTTCGGGATGGTGGTCCATGCCGCGAACCGCCCGATCAGCAGGACGGCGTTCCTGCATGTCGACTACCGCAACGTCACCCCGATCGACACCCCGCTGGTGGTTCACGGCCGGATCGACAAGGCCGAGGGGCGCAAGGCTTTCATCAGCGCCGAACTGACCGATACCGGCGGCACGCTGCTGGCCGAGTCGCAGGGGCTGATGGTGCGATTACTGCCGGGGCAGCCCTAACTGGTCTGCTTTGGCCCTGTGATCGTCATGGCCGCGAACAGCGCCAGGAACGACGCGGCGGGAACCGTGTTGGGGATGCTGTCGCGGACCCGGATGTGGGCGCCCACCGCGAGAATGAAGTACAGCGTCAACGCCGCCGTGGTCAGCCGGGCCAGCGCCGGGAAGCGGCGCGCCGACAGCAGGCCGACCGCCGACGCCACCTTGACGATCGGCAGGATCGGGCGGATCTGCTCGGGACACTCCACGGTGTCGAGAGCCTTCGCGATGTAGGGCACCGGGATGGCGCAGAGCGCGGCGTCGGCGGCCTGGAAGGCGGCCAGCCCGGTGTAGGTCTTCGGCGACGTGAGGGCACTCATGGGACCGACTCTAGGCGCGGACCACCCGAACCGCCCGCGCGGTCAGTCCAGATTCAGCGTCGCCTCTTCCAGATCCAGCCCGTGCAGCAGGGTGCGTAGCACCTGGTCGTCGATACGGCCGATGTCACGCTCGTAGATCAGCGCCGCACGCTCGGCGGCCAGCATCTCCAGCCGCAGCCGGCGAAATGCGGCGGCGGCGGTCTCGTCGCTGTCATCGTTGCCCGGATCCAACCGCCGCAGCCGTTCCCGGGCCGCGTTGCGACGCCGGGTGTTCCAGGTGCGCAGCGCCTCGGCGGCGCGTTCGCTGGCCGGTGACGGCTCGCTGGCCGCCAGCACCTCGTCGAGCCGGTCGGCGGCGGCCAGCGCCGCTTTGTCCTGCGCGGCGGCCGCGGCGATGGCGTCGCTGCGGTCCTCGTCGGTGCGGACCCCCAGCCGCCGGATCAGCCACGGCAGCGTCAGCCCGTGCAGCAGCAGGGTGCCGACGACCACCACGAAGGTCAGAAACACCAGCTGCGGCCGGCCCGGGAACCCCTGCCCGGCCAGCGTCGTCAACGGCACACCGAAGGCGGCCGCCAGCGACACCACACCGCGCATTCCCGCCCACGCCAGGATGAACACCGCCCCGGGAGTTGGCGCCGGCTCGCGTTGCCGAATCCTCGCCGAGAGCATCCGCGGCAGGTAGGAGAACGTCACCACCCACAGCGCGCGCACCAGCAGCGCCGTGATGAACACCGCGACCGATGCGACGGTCAGGGTCGAGAACCGCACGCCGTGCATGTTCTGCACCACCGTGGGCAGCTGCAGGCCGATCAGCAGAAATGCCAGCGACTCCAGCACCAGTTGAACCGCTCGCCACACCGCCTGGTCCTCCAGCCGGGTGGCGTAGTGGGCGCGGGTGAAACGCTGCCCGAGGATCAGGGCGGCGACCACCACCGCGAGCACCCCGGAGCCGTGGACCTCTTCGGCCACCAGATAGATGACGAACGGGGCCACCAGCCCGACCGCGCTCTCCACCAGCGGGTCGGTCAGCCGGTCGCGGATGATCACGATGAGCGCCCCGAAGACCACCCCGACCGCCACGCCGCCGACAGCCGCCAGCACGAAGGTCGCCAGCCCCATGCCCCAACCGGTCGCGGCGCCGATTGCCGCGGCCAGGGCCACCTTGTAGACCGTGAGCGCGGTGGCGTCGTTGAGCAGGCTCTCGCCGCCCAGCAGCGTCATGGTCCGCCGGGGCAGGCCGACCCGGCGGCCGATAGCGGTGGCCGACACCGCATCCGGCGGGGCCACGACCGCTCCCAGCGTCAGCGCGGCCGCAACGGTGAACTCCGGCACGGTGTAGTAGGCGACCGCGCCGACGGCGACGGTGGTGGCCAGCGGCAGCCCCACCGCCAGCAGCATGATCGAACGCCGGTTGCGGCGCATGTTGATGAAAGAGCTCTCCAGCCCGGCCGACCACAGCAGTGGCGGCAGGATCACGAACAGCACCAGGTCGGGGCGCAACGCGATATCGGGTACCGCCGGGATCAGCCCGACCAACAGGCCGGCGATCACCAGTACCAGCGGCGCGGACAGCTGACGATGCCGAGCGATGGCTGCCACCAGTACCGCGCCCACCAGCGGCCCCAGCAGCACCGCGTTCACCGTCGCCACACCCCCGTTCCGTTTTCACCTTTATCCTTGAGCACCATGCAACATTGCCTTGGCGCGGGAGGGTAGGGCAGTTGAACGGGGAGGCCGAGGAAGGGCCGGCGTTCGCGACCGAGCGGTTGACCGCTGACGGCCCCGGTCGGACCCGGGTGGCGCTGCTCGGCTCGGGTGAGCTCAGCCGCGAACTGGTGACGGCGCTGCAGCGGCTGGGCGCCGAGGTGATCGCCGTCGACCGTTACGCCGACGCCGCGTTGCACCGGATCGCCGACCGCTCGATGGTGGTCGACCTGAGCGACAATGACGAACTCGCCGCGGCGATCCGGTGGTTGCAGCCGAAGTACGTGGTGGTCGGTTCCGATGTGGTGGCCACCGATGCGCTGACGGCCGTTGTCGACACGGGCTTCACCGAATTGGTGCCGGGCATCCGCGGCGCGCGGCTGGCCGCGAACCCGGAGGGGCTGCGACGGCTGGCGGCAGACGAGCTCGGGCTGCCGACGGCACCGTTCTGGTTCGCCGGCTCCGTCGAGGAACTTCGGGCCGTGGCGGAGCACGCCGGGTTCCCGATGGTGGTCAAACCGGTGGTGGGTGCGCTCGGCGAGGGCCGCTCGGTGCTGGTGCGGGACAGCGACATCGAACCCGCCTGGCAACGCGCGGTCTCGGCCGCCGGCCCCGGGGCGCACCCGCGGGTGCTGGCCGAGCGGGTGGTGGAGTTCGACAGCGAGGTCACGCTGCTGGCCGTGCATCGCGACGGCACCGACGGCCCGGCACTGGATTTCTGCGCACCCATCGGGCACCGCAGCGAAGAACATCCGAACGGGCAACTGACGGTGGAGCTTTGGCAGCCCTATCCGATGAACGCGGTGGCGCTGGACGCGGCCAAGTCGGTCGCCGCGCGGGTGGCGCGGGCACTCGGCGGGCGCGGCCTGTTCGGGGTGCAACTGCTGGTTCACGGCGACGAGGTGTACTTCACCGGCGTCGACGTGCGCCCCTACGACGCGGCACTGTTGACGCTGCGCACCCAGCGGCTCTCCGGTTTCGAACTGCAGGCACGCGCGATCCTCGGGCTGGCGATCGACCCCATCATGATCTCGCCCGGCGCCGCCCGGCTGATCTACTCGCGGCGACCGCCGGGTGCGGTCGCCACCGAGGCCACACCCGACAGTGTGGCGGTGGTCGCCGATGCGCTCAGCGTGACCGAAAGTGATGCGGTGGTGTTCTCCCACCACGAGGGCCACCCCCGCCGGAGGCTGGGTTTGGCATTGGCCACCGGTCCGGACGTGGCGGTGGCCCGCGACCGAGCCGAGCAGGTCGCGGCCGTGCTGGGCAAGCTGTGGCCGTGACCCCCGCGGTGGCGTGAGCCTGCCGCGGGTGCGAGACTTCGGCAGGTGAGCTACGCAGGAGACATCACACCCGAGCAGGCCTGGGCGATGCTGCGCGATGACGCCACAGCGACGCTCGTCGACGTGCGCACCGACGCCGAATGGCGCTTCGTGGGGCTGCCCGACCTGTCCGGTCTGGGCCGGGAAGTGGTGTGTATCGAATGGGTTCACTCCGATGGCAGCCCCAATCACGACTTCTCCCGCGAACTGGCGGCGCGGGTGGCCGGCGGGCCGGCGATCTTCCTGTGCCGCTCGGGCAACCGCTCCATCCCGGCGGCCGAAGCCGGAACCGCGCTGGGCTTGGAGCCGTCCTACAACGTCCTCGACGGCTTCGAAGGCCAACTCGACGAGTATTCCCACCGCGGCGGAACCGGTTGGCGCGCGGTGGGTCTGCCCTGGACGCAGTCGTGAGTGATTCGGGGCCCCGACACTCCGTGCGCGTTCCCAAGCCGTTGCCGGACGGTGTCAGTGCGGCCACCGTCGGGGTGCGCGGTGGCATCCTGCGCTCGCAGTTCGACGAGACCACCGAGGCACTGTTCCTCAGTTCCGGCTATATCTACGATTCCGCGGCCGCTGCCGAGCAGGCGTTCACCGGTGAGGTCGACCGGTTCGTCTACTCGCGCTACGGCAATCCGACCGTCTCGATGTTCGAGGAGCGGCTGCGGCTGATCGAGGGCGCCCCGGCGGCGTTCGCGACCGCCAGTGGCATGGCGGCGGTGTTCGTGTCACTCGGCGCGCTGCTGGGCGCCGGCGACCGATTGGTGGCCGCGCGCAGCCTGTTCGGATCGTGTTTCGTGGTCTGCAACGAGATCCTGCCCCGTTGGGGGGTCGAGACCGTCTTCGTCGACGGCGACGACGTGGCGCAGTGGGAGCAGGCGCTGTCGGTACCCACCACCGCGGTGTTCTTCGAGACGCCGTCCAACCCGATGCAGTCACTGGTCGACATCGCCGCCGTCACCGAGCTGGCCCACGCCGCCGGCGCGAAAGTGGTGCTGGACAATGTGTTCGCCACACCGCTGCTGCAGCAAGGCTTTCCGCTCGGGGTGGACGTGGTGGTTTACTCCGGCACCAAACACCTCGACGGGCAGGGCAGGGTGTTGGGCGGGGCGATCCTGGGCGAGCAGGAGTACATCGACGGTCCGGTGCAGAATTTGATGCGTCATACCGGCCCGGCGATCAGCGCATTCAACGCCTGGTTGCTGCTGAAAGGCCTTGAAACACTGGCCGTTCGGGTCGACTACGCCAATGCTGCGGCGTTGCGGATCGCTGAGTACCTGGAACAGCACCGCGCGGTGCGCTGGGTGCGGTACCCGTTTCTGCCATCGCACCCGCAGTACGATCTGGCGCGCCGGCAGATGTCGGGCGGGGGAACCGTCATCACCTTCGAGCTCAGAACGCTGCGGGACGCCCCGGATGGCACGGCCAAACAGCGGGCGTTCGAGCTGTTGGACAAGCTGAGGCTGATCGATATCTCCAACAACCTCGGGGATGCGAAATCACTGATCACCCACCCGGCCACCACCACCCACCGAGCGATGGGGCCCGACGGGCGGGCCGCGATCGGGCTCGGTGACGGGGTGGTGCGGATCTCGGTGGGGTTGGAAGGCGTCGACGACCTGATCGCCGACCTGGATCAAGCGCTGGGATAGGTTTCCGGTCAGTCGTTTTCGATCACGCCGGTGGCGTGTTGGGCACGGTCCTCGTAGGCTCGCCGGGCCTCGGTGTCCAACTGCAGGAACACCGTGTTGTTGCCGGTTTTCTTGTTCAGCCAGCGGCGACCGCGATCCGGCAGCAGGGTCGCCAGGATCGCGGTGCGGCGTCCGAAGCTTGGCACCGACACCAGTGTCTTCGGCTTGTCGAGCACCTTGACCACCGCTGCCGCGACGTCTTGGGGCTCGACCGGCTTCTGCGCGGCCGACGGAGTGGTGCCCGAGATCAATTCGGTGTTGGTGAACGTCGGCAGCACCGCGCTGACCGCGACGCCCTGCGGGGCGAACTCATCGGCCATCGCGGTGGTCAGGCCCACCACCGCGAATTTCGTTCCGGCGTAGAGCACTTGGCCGGGCACCGCCACGATCCCGGCCATCGAGGCGATGTTGATGATGTGGCCGCTTCGGCGTTTGACCATCTCCGGAAGCACCAGCTGGCAGCCGTTGAGCACGCCGTAGAAATTGACCTCGGTGGCCGACCGGAAGGTCTCCGGCGTCTGCTCGAGGAAGGGGCCGACCGGCATCACGCCGGCATTGTTGATCAATACGTCGATGCGGCCGTCACCGTCGGCGCGGGCCTTGTCCAGGAACATCGAGAACGACTCGCGGTCGGTGACGTCGAGGGGGTGGCCGGTGACCGGACTGCCGGCGCCGAGTTGCTTTACCGCCTCGTTGAGCGCATGGGTGTCGCGGTCGCCGATGACGACGCGGGCGCCGCGGCGCAGCAGGGCGGTGGCGGTCGCCAGCCCGATGCCACGGGCGGCGCCGGTGATGGCGATGGTCTTACCGCGGATGTTGTCCACACCGAGGAACTTAACAGGTGTCAAATTCTTCCGTCGCGGATCTCCCGATGTGGACCGCGGACCGGCGGGCCTCAGGCCCAGCGGCCTAGGATCCCGCCGGCGTGCTTGCCCAGGCTGACCTGCAACAGCGGGCCGAAGCTGATTCGCCCGATGCCGAGCGGGCCGAACGAGGCCGGGTCGTCCTGGTCCGGTGCGGCGAGCGCGTTGACCGGCTTGGGCAGTCCGGCGGCCAGGGCGCGCAGGGTGTCCACGTCGTGGCGGCCCACCGGGTAGAGCACGTCGGCACCTGCCTCGGCGCAGTCGGTGAGCCGGGCGATGGCACGGTCGATGCGATCGGCGTCGTCGCCGTCTTTGCGCAGGAACAGATCGGTGCGGGCGTTGATCACGATGTGGGTGCCCACGGCATCGGCTGCTTGGCGCAGTGCGGCGACGTACTCGGCGTGCTCGGACGCCGAACGCAGCCGCTTGTCCTGGCTGTGCACCGAGTCCTCGATATTGGCCCCGACCACACCGGCGTCCAACAGCCCTTCGACCAGCCGCTGGGGGGACTCGCCGTAGCCGGATTCGATGTCGAGCGACACCGGCACGTCGACGGCCTCGGTGATCTGGCGGACCCTGCCCAGCACCTCGGCGAAGGACATGCCCTCGCCGTCGCTGCGGCCCATCGACTCGGCCACCGGCTTGCTGCCGACCGTCAAGGCGCTGAACCCGGCGTCCACGGCCAGCTTGGCCGACCACACATCCCACACGGTGGGCAGGACGACCGGATTGCCCGGCTGGTGCATCGCCAGGAATGCCGCCGCCCGCTGCCCAAGAACCTCGTGACTCGTCATTTCTCCAACTCTTCCATGTGGTATTTGCTGGCCGACTCTCGGGGCGTGTTTTCGGCGAACCTTCCATCGATTAAGTGCCATCCGCCGCCGAACAACCAGGACTGACGGCTCTCAGTCGTTCTGCTGATCCGAGATCACCGCGCGCAGCTGGTATTTCACAACCTTGCCGGACTGGGTGCGGGGTAGGGCGTCGACGAACTCCAGCCGAATGGGCAGTTTGAACGCCGCCAGCTTGTCGCGGGCGAATGCGCGCAGCTCATCCAGCGCCAACGTCGCACCCGGGCGTAGCGCCACCACGGCGGTCACCGCCTCGCCCCACTTCTCGTGCGGGGTGCCCAGCACGGCGACCTCGGCCACGGCCGGATGCCCGTAGAGCACATCTTCGACCTCGGCCGGGTAGACGTTCTCGCCGCCGGAGATCACCATGTCCTTCACCCGGTCGATCACCCAGATGTAGCCCTCGTCGTCGGCCTGGCCGATGTCGCCGGTGTGAAACCACCCCTGCGCGTCGATCACCGCGGCGGTGGCTTCGGGATTGCGCCAGTAGCCGGCCATCACCTGCGGGCCGCGCACGCAGATCTCGCCGCGGGTGCCGGCCGGCACCGGGACGTTGTTGGCGTCGACCAGGCGCACATCCGACAATGGCAACACCTGATTGCCCGCGGCGCCGATCTTCACGCCGACCTCGTCGGTGCGCAGCACCAGCGCCAGCGGCGCCGTCTCGGTCAGTCCGTAGCCCTGCGCGAACGGGATGTCCCGCTCGCCGTAGCGGTGGATCAGCGCCTCGGGCACCGGGGCGCCGCCGCAGACGAAGTACCGCACGCTGGACAGGTCGGCCGCGGCGAACTGCGGTAGCTGCGCCATGAACAGGAACATCGCCGGTACCCCGAACATGGTGGTGACCCGGTGCTCGGCGATGAGCTTCAGCGCTTCGACCGGATCGAAGGCCGGCATCAGCACGATCCGGCCTCCCTTCTGCAGGGTCAACAGGGTGGTGACGTTGAGTCCGCCGATGTGAAACAACGGTGCGCAGACCAGCGACACATCTTGTTGGCTGGTGTCGAACGACAACAGCGCATTGATGTTGTTCCAGAACAGGTTTGCGTGGGTGAGCATGGCGCCCTTGGGCCGCCCGGTGGTGCCCGAGGTGTACATGATCACCGCGATGTCGTCGGGCTCGGGGAACACCGGGTCGGCCAGCGGTGCACGGCCGGCGAGCAGTGCGTCGGCAACCTCCCAGCCCGGCACCGCGGTCAGCGCGATCGCGCGTCGCAGACCCGACTCGGCGCGTATCGGGTCGATCACCGTGGCGCGCTCGGCGTCGGCCAGCAGCGTGTGCACTCCCGCGTCGCCCAGGATGTAGCGGAGTTCGTCGGCGGTGAGCCGCCAGTTCAGCGGTACGAATGCGGCGCCGATCCGGGCGGCGGCGAACAGCGTGACCAGAAAGTCGGGGTGGTTGAGGCCCACATAACCGACCCGATCGCCGCGGCGCATGCCGCCGGCCACCAGTTCGGCTGCCAGACGGTCGATACGGTCCGCGAAGTCCCCATACGTCCAAGTGTTTTCGCCGAAAGTGATCGCCGGCAGCCGCGGCGTTGCCGCCGCCCGCCTAGCGATCCAGGAGCCGAGGTCGATCGCAGCTGTGGTCACCGGGTGAACGCTAGCTGCGCAGACGTGCGCCGGGGCACGATTCGGCCGGGCCGACGTCCTGGCGCACGGTCGCGGCAATTAACGCTCGGGCTGATTTTTTATGTCGGCCGGCGCCGGCACTTCAGTAAAAGGTGAGAACGGTGAGCGCTTTTATGTGGGTAACGGAATTATTCCCGCTGATTTTAACTGTGAACCATTGTGACGACCGTCTCAATTACCCTTCCCACCTGGGAAAACGCGGGTCGATGTGCGGGCGGTGGCGTGCCGGGTGACGGTAGGTGAACGGCCATTGAACATTGTTATTCCGCGGACTTTTCGGCTCGCGCATTTGGACTTTGAAGCGCTAGGTTCATCCTCGCCGCGCTGACCATTGCCCGGCAGCTGAGGAAGGGCTTCGCAGATGAGCGGTCGCCGGGGTGGCGGTTCGGGTCGAGGGGTAGTCGCGGCGGTGTTGGCGTTGAGTTGCTGCCTGCTGGCCGCGCCGGCCGCGCATGCCGACTTCGACGACCTGCTCGACACCCTGCTCGGCGCCGGTGTCGATGTGGACCCGGGCGCTCTGCCGGCAGATTCGGCCGATATCGGCGACCTCGGTGTCCTGCAGGACCCGCTGAGCCAGCTCGACCAGTTGTTCCACGACTCGCCGAGCTCCGCCGACGGCACTCCCGAGGAGCCCGCCGAGCCGGCCCCCGAAGCGCCGACCGACGACCCGTCCGACTCGACCGCGGGTGGCGAACACAGCAGCGAGAGCGGCGGTTCCAACAACCTGCCGAGCCTGCCGAAGTTCGGCATGCCCGGCAGCGGCTCCGGCGGCAGCGGTGGCGGCCCCGGCGGCGGCAGCGGCGGCGGACCCGGCGGTTCCAGCCCGGGCGCCGCGAAGACCAAGGCCAACACCAGCGGCAGCAACGGCACCGGCGGCGCGCCGGTGACGCCGGCCCCACAGCCGTAAGCCGGGCGGCGGCGGCAGCCGGGCAACTGGCAGGCTGGCCGCGTGCCCGGTTCGATCTGCGACATCCTGCCGTCGGTGGCGGCCGCGCTCGGGGCGCCGGGCGCAACCGATCAGCTCGGCCTGCGCGAACAAATCGGCGAGGTGCGGCGCGTGGCGGTGGTGTTGGTCGACGGGCTGGGCTACCACCTGTTGCCGCAGCTGGCGCAAGACGCCCCGTTGCTGGCCTCGGTACTGGCCGGCACCACCGGGCAGCTGACCGAGCTGGCCTGCACGTTCCCCTCCACCACGCCGACCAGCCTGGTGTCGTTGGGAACCGGTGCGCCGCCGGGAGAACACGGGGTGCTGGGCTTCACGCTCAACGTCCCCGGCACCGACCGGGTGCTCACCCACATCTTCTGGCGAGACGACCCCCCGCCGGCGACCTGGCAGCCGGTGCCGACCTGGTTCGAGCGACTCCGCGACGCCGGCATCGCCGCCCGGGCGGTGCTGCCGGAGATGTTCATCGGCAGCGGGCTCACCGAGGCCGCCTACCGGGGCGCGGAGTTTCGCTCGACCGCCAAAGGCGAGCACTACGCCGCCCGGGTCGCCGCGGAACTGGTGGCGGCGCCCGGCCTGGTCTACGGCTACACCGCGGCGCTCGATCATGCCGCGCACGTCTCGGGCATCGGCTCGCCGCACTGGCAAACCGCGGCCGCCAAGGTCGACGCTCTGCTGCGGCATCTGGTCGAGCAGCTACCGGGTGATGCCGCGCTGGTGGTCACCGCCGATCACGGCGGGCTCAACGTGCCCGACCCCGCCCGGATCGACCTGGATGCCGATCCGCGGCTGCGCGCGGGTATTCGGGTGGTCGCCGGCGAGCCGCGGGTGCGCTACCTGCATACCGAGGCCGGCGCGACCGCGGACGTGCTGGCGGCCTGGACTGAACTGCTGGCCGGGCGGGCCGTGGTTCAAACCCGCGAGCAGGCCGTGGCCGCCGGCCTGTTCGGACCGGTGCGCGAAGAACATCTGGCGCGCATCGGCGACGTCGTCGTCACCTGCACCGGCGACACCGCGATCCTGGCGACCGAGCACGAGCCACCCCAGACGGCGCAACTGCTGGGCTTCCACGGCGGTCTCAACCCGGTCGAGACCGCGATCCCGCTGATCACTCTGCGTTGAGGGTGCCGGGCACTCGCACTTCTGCGCCCTGGACGCAGAGCCAACGGGAGCGGGCTACTCCGAGTCGCCGTACTCGTCGAACCAGTGCGCCAGTTTGCCGCGCCGGCTGACCGCCCGCAGCCGTCGTTCGGCCGACGCGCGGGTCTTGCTGGTGGTGACGATGAGCAGTTCGTCTCCGACTGTGATCCGGGTGTCGGGCTGCGGGACGAAGGTTTCGCCCTTGCGGATGATCAGCGTTATGACGCTCGGGTCGGGCAGCCGCAACTCGAGCACCGAGACGTTGTGCAGCTTCGATTCCGGTTGCACCGTCATCGTCAACAGCTCGGCCTCCAGGACGTCCAATGGCGCCGCTTCCACTTGGATCTCGCGGGTGGCGTCCCGCGAGATCAGTCCCAGCCAGTGGGCGAACAGTCCCAGGCTGGGGCCCTGGACCACGGTGTAGACCACCACCAGGATGAACACGATGTTGAGCAGGCGGTAGCTGTCCGGCACGCCCTCGACGATCGGGAACGTCGCGAGCACGATCGGAACTGCGCCGCGCAGGCCCGCCCAGGACAGAAAGATCTGTTCGCGCCACGGCACCTTGAACCAGATCAGCGATGCCACCACCGACAGCGGCCGGCTCAGCAACAGCAGCACCGCGCCGATCAGCAGCGCCGGGACCAGTTCCCCGGGCAGCTGGCTGGGGCTCACCAACAGGCCGAGCAACACGAACAGACCGATCTGCGCCAGCCAGCCCAGCCCCTCGGCGAACGAGCGGATGGCCGCGCGGTGCGGCAGGCCGGAGTTCGCCAGCACCACCCCGGCCAGGTAGGCGGCGATGAACCCGCTGCCGTGCACCCAAGCGGCCGCCGCGAACGCCACCATGCCCAGCCCGAACGTCGCCAACGGGTACAGGCCGGATGCCGGAAGGGCGGCACGACGCAGCGTCATCGCCCCGAGCAGCCCGGCAACCAAGCCGATCGCCGACCCCACCGCCAACTCGAAGACGACATCGACGATGGCGTGCACCGGGGCGATCGTCAGCGGTGTGGTGCTCAGCATCAGCACCACGATCGCCGCGGGTGCGTCGTTGAAGCCGGACTCGGCCTCCAGCAGACCGGCCACCCGCCGCGGCAGCGGCAACACGCGCAGGATGGAGAACACCGCGGCCGCGTCGGTGGGTGAGACGATCGCGCCCAGCAGTAAGGCCAGCTGCCAGTTGATGCCCAGCAGCAGGTGCGCGGCCACCGCGATCACCGCCATGCTGACCACCACACCCATGGTGGCCAGCACCGCCGCCGGTGCGAGCAGCTTGCGGATGTTGGCGAACTTGGTCGTCAAACCACCTTCGACCAGGATCACCGCCAGCGCGGTGGTGCCCAGGTCGCTGGCCAGTTGTACGTCGGAGAAGTCCAGTCCCAGCCCGTCGTTGCCGATCGCCACCCCGACGAACAGGAACAGCAGCAGGCTGGGCAGGCCCACCCGGTCCGCCGCCCGGGTCGCGATGATGCTGGCGAGCAGAACCAGGCCCCCGATCAGCAGGGCCAGGTAGAGCTGCTCCAGGGTCATCTGATTCCCATTCGAACCGGCGGTGGTGGCCGAACCCGCTCGTGTGATTCGCTCAAGGACAGCGGGTTCGTGTTATCTGTCAGTAAATCAGTACTGCCGTCACGACTGTGGTACACCCGGAACAGCCGGGAGCGATGCGGGATGAGGTGAGCGATCATGCGGGTCGGGATCGCCGGTGCCGGCGCGGTCGGGCGATCGGTGGCGCGGGAACTGATCGGCGACGGCCACCGGGTGCTGCTCATCGAGCGCAACCCGGCGCACTACGAACCCCATTCCGTCCCCGGAGCCGAGTGGCTGCTGGCCGACGCCTGCGAGTTGTCGGCGCTGCAGGAATGCGGCATCGAGATCTGTGATGTGGTGATCGCCGCCACCGGCGACGACAAGGCGAACCTGGCCACCGCGCTGCTGGCCAAGGCCGAGTTCGGGGTGGCCCGGGTGGTGGCCCGGGTCAACAACGCGCGCAACGAGCGGTTGTTCACCGAGGAGTGGGGCATCGACGTGGCGGTCTCCACACCTCGCGCGATGGTCGCCGCGGTGGAAGGCGCCATCGATGTCGGCCACCTGGTGCCGTTGATGGGCTTGCGGCGCGGTCAGGCCAGCCTGACCAAATTGACACTGCCCGAAGACAATCCGCTGATCGGCCGACAAATCTGCGATATCGTGCTGCCCGAGGGCGCGGCCTTGCTCGCGGTGCTGCGCGGCGACTCGGTCATCCTGCCGCGGGCCGCCGACGCGCTGCGGGCCGGCGACGAGATGCTGTTCGCGTCGGTCAGCGGGATGGATGATCAGGTCCGGGCGGTCGTGCATGGGGTGCCGGCCGGCAGAAGAACGCTTTGACCGCCGTGCCGCCGCGGTGGACAGCCGTGAACACGGCAGCTGCTTCCGGGGATGACGCGGCCAGCCTGGCCGCCGGTGCCGGCGTCATCGCCACGGTGCTGGCCGCGGCGCGGGCCGCGGCGACGTCGCGCGAGTTGATCAACGACCCGTTCGCCGCGCCGTTGGTGCACAAGGTCGGCCTGGAGTTCTGTATCCGGGTGGCCGACGGTGATCTGGACATCAGTCGGCTCGGCAAGGACGGCGGATTTCCGCGGCTGGCGGAGTTCTCCGCGGCGCGCACCAACTTCTTCGACGCGTTCGTCACCGACGCCGCGCGCGGCGGGATCCGCCAGGCCGTGATCCTGGGGTCGGGACTGGACACCCGCGCCTACCGGTTGTGGTGGCCGGCCGAGACCACCGTCTACGAGGTGGACCATCCCGCGGTGGTCGACTTCAAGGCCACCACCATGCGCGACTGGGGCTGCGTGCCCAGCGTCAACCGTCGCGCGGTCGGTGTCGATCTGCGCAGTGACTGGCCGGCCGCGCTGCGGCGAGTGGGTTTCGACGCCGCAGCGCCTACCGCGTGGGTCATCGAGGGTCTGCTGGTCTGGTATGTGCCGTCGGATGCCCAGAATCGGCTGCTCGACGGTGTCACCGCGCTCAGCGCCCCGGGTAGTCGGCTCGCCGCCGACCATGCCGTGCCGCCGAGTCGACCGCAGGCGGTGCATCATGAGTCGCTCGTGGAACGTTGGCGGCGGCGCGGGCTGAGTTTGAGCGGGCCCGGACCGTTCTATTCCGGAGAGCACACCGACGTGGTGCGACACCTGAAGGAAAGCGGCTGGGCAACGGTTGAATCCGGGATCGCCGAGCTGTTCTCCGTGGCGCGGCTGCCACGGCTGACCGACCGCGAGCTCGACGGCGCCCCGGCCGTGATCCGTTATGTCGCCGCCACCCGTTCCTAGCCGTTGCCCTCGGAATTCACACAGCGCTGGATAGCAGCGCGTCCAACACCGAATAATGTTGGCTGCCAGTGTTGTTCGGGACGACGGGCCGGGGCCCCGGCGGGACTCGAGGGCTCACCCTCGGCCGCACCGGGGCCCCGGTTGCGCCGTCAGTGTCGCGGCCGGCGTTATCCGGCCATGAATTCGGCGTAGGCCGAAGCCAATTCGGGCGGAAGCACCGTCGTCTGGCACTGCCGTTGCTTCTCACCGATCGGTGCCAGGATGCCACGCAGCTCGTAGTACTCCTGCGGGTTGGCGGTGAAATAGCTGCGCACGTCCGCCGCAGCCTGCGGCCGCGGCTGGCTGATCGCCTGGTTCACCACCGCATTGGCGCCGGGGTGAGTGCTCAGGTACTGCCGAGCCGAACCGGTGACCGAGTCGACGGTGCTCGTCACCGCCGCGTGACTGCAGTCCGGTGCTGCTGCGGCCGACGGTGCGGCGATCAGCGTGGCCGCAGTGGCGCCCAGCACTCCGGCGCCGAGGCCGAGTCGCCGAATCATGGTGACGCCGAGGGGTATCGACATGGATGTTTCCTTCCGGGTGAATGAATACAGTTCCCGTCCGGAGCCCAAGGTACGCGGCGTCCCGTGTGACCAGGTGTGTCCTGGAACACTGCGGAATGTGTTCTGTCGCAAGCATTTCGGCATTCGTTGACTAATCCGGTCCGACAGTCCACAACTGCGGATCCAAACTGTAAGGCCAGTCCTTATTCTTCGGGATCAACGCTTATCGGATCGTGACCTTAAGGTTTGCCCGCACGGTCGATTGCGGCCTCGGCGGCCTCCCGGATCGGGCCCCGCCACACGTCGCCGTGACCGGGCGCCAGCACCTCGGTCTCCAGCAACGCGAGTGCCGACAAACTGCGGATGCAGTCCTGCTGGCTGTGGCTGAACAGTGCCGGCAGCAGCTGTGGCCCGGTGTGCGCCAGCACCGGGTGGCCGGTGATCAGCGCGTCCCCGCTGGCCAGCACACCGTCGACCAGATAGGAGCAGTGGCCACGGGTGTGGCCCGGTGTGGGGATGGCGGCCGGCTGGCCGGGCAGGCCGGCGGCGATCTCCCCGGTCAGCGGCTGCGCGGACGGGATGCCCTCGCGGTTCAGGCCACCGTTGCGCAGCACGTGCAGGCTCCACCGTGCCCAACTCGGCCGCCACAGCTGCGGGGCCACCGCCAGCGGCGAGGCCTGCTCCAGATACGCCCGCTTGGCGTGTCCCACTTCGTCGGCGTGGCAGTAGACCGGCGTTCCGTAGGTCTTGGCGAGCCAGATCGCCGCACCGAAGTGGTCGACGTGGGCATGGGTGAGCAGGACCGCGCGCACGTCGGCCGCGTGGTAGCCGAGGGCGCCCAGCGACGCCAGCACGTCGGTGCGGTCGCCGGGATAACCGGCATCGATGAGCAGTACGCCGGTCTCGTCGGTCACCAACAGCCAGTTGACCGCCTCACCACGGGCCAAGTAGACCCGCTCGGTCACCGGAACCACCTCGACCAGCCTCGCACCCATGCCCGTGAGTCTAGGAAGATCGCGGGAGAGTAGAAAAGGTGGACATGGTGGAACTGAAACTCGGATACAAGGCATCGGCGGAGCAGTTTGGACCGCGGGAACTGGTGGAACTCGGCGTGGCCGCCGAGTCTCACGGCATGGACAGCGCCACGGTCAGCGACCACTTCCAACCCTGGCGTCACCAAGGCGGGCACGCCCCGTTCTCACTGGCCTGGATGACCGCGGTCGGCGAGCGCACCAAGAAGCTCCAGCTGGGCACCTCCGTGCTCACCCCGACGTTCCGGTACAACCCGGCCGTCATCGCGCAGGCCTTCGCCACGATGAGCTGCCTGTATCCCCAGCGGGTCTTCTTGGGGGTGGGCACCGGCGAGGCGTTGAACGAGATCGCCACCGGCTTCATCGGTGAGTGGCCGGCGTTCAAGGAGCGGTTCGCCCGGTTGCGCGAGTCGGTGCGGCTGATGCGCGAGCTGTGGCGGGGCGACCGGGTCGATTTCGACGGCGACTACTACACCCTCAAGGGCGCGTCGATCTACGACGTGCCCGACGGCGGGGTGCCGGTCTACATCGCGGCGGGCGGGCCGACGGTGGCCAAATACGCCGGACGGGCCGGCGACGGCTTCATCTGCACCTCCGGCAAGGGCGAAGAGCTCTACACCGAGAAGCTGATGCCGGCGGTGCGCGAAGGTGCGGCGGCCGCCGAGCGAGACGTCGACGGGATCGACAAGATGATCGAGATCAAGATCTCCTACGACCCGGACCCTGAGTTGGCGCTGAACAACACCCGGTTCTGGGCGCCGCTGTCGCTGACCCCCGAACAGAAGCACTCGATCGACGACCCGATCGAGATGGAGAAGGCCGCCGATGCGCTGCCGATCGAACAGATCGCCAAGCGCTGGATCGTCGCCTCGGATCCCGACGAGGCGGTGGAGCAGGTCGGCCAGTACGTGACGTGGGGCCTGAACCACCTGGTGTTCCACGCCCCCGGACACGACCAGCGGCGTTTCCTGGAGCTGTTCAAGACCGACCTGGAGCCGCGGCTGCGTCGGTTGGCTTGATCGCCCGGCGACCCTGCGGTTCTATGCCGAGTGTGCGGATTGGTACGCGACACGCCGTCCCTGCCGTACCAAACCGCACCCTCGACGGTCGCACCGGCCGGCGGAAGGGCGGCCGGGGTCAGAAGGTGCTCATCGGCCGCACCGCGTTGGCCATGTCGACCAGCGCGTAGCGGTGCGCCTGCGTCGGCGCCAGCCGGGCCAGGGCGCGCAGCGCCATCTCCACACCCAGCCGGAGCCCGTGTTCGGTGAACGGGAACCCGAGAATGTGGTTCGTGCTCGCCTCGTGCTCGGTCAGCCAGTCCATCGCCGCGCCCAGCACCAGCGCCCGGATCTGCAGCACCCGCGGCTCGGTGTCCGGCAATGCCTCCACGCGGCGGGCGGCGTCGCGGATCTGGGCCTCGGTGATCTCGTTCTTCGACGGCCCGGACAGCAGCGTCACCGCGCTGGTCAAGCGCGCCGTGGTGAAATGCCTTGAGGTGGCCGATACTTCGTCGAGTGTCCGAACCGCTGCGGTGCGGTCACCCTCGACCGAAAGCGCGCGGGCCAGGCCGAAGGCGGCCGAGATCACGCTGTCGTCGGTGCGCCACACGCTCTCGTAGAACGCGCGTTCGTCCGCGGTGCCGGCCAGCTCGGCGGTGGCGGCCAGCGCCATCTTGGGCGCCAGCTCGCCGGGGAACATGTCGAGCACCTCGGTGAAATCCTTGCGCGCGGCTTCGTAGTCACCGGTGAGCAGCTGGGCCACGCCGCGGAACCACACCAGCCGCCACCGCCAGCCGACCTGCTCGGCGAGGTCGTCGAGCTTGCTGGCCGCCTTGGTGACGTTGCCCAGATCCAGCAGCGCGCGCACCTCCATCAGCGGCAGTCCGATGGACTCCGACAGGTCGATGCCCTCCGATTCCAGCGCGCTGTTGCGCACCGCACGCAGCGAATCCAGCGTCTGCACCGGTTCGCTCAGCTCCATCGACGTCAGCAGCGGCGCGGCGACGTCGCCGGGGTCGATGAGCGGCACCTGCAACGCGGTGATGATCTCGCGGGCGGTCAGGTTCTGCGAGTGCACATGCCCGTCGAGGTAGACGTCGGTGTGCGCGACCAGCAGGTGCTCGCCGAACGTGGACCGCGACCTGGTGAAGACCGACGACAACCCGGGCCGGGGTATCCCGGTGTCCCTGGCGACCACCTCACGCAGCACGCCCATCAGCTGCGAGGACATCTCCTCCGCGGAGGTGAACCGCCGGCGCGGATCCGGATCGATGGCACGGCGCAGCAGCCGGTGGTAGGAGTCGTACTTGGCCAGCACCGGGTCGTCGTCGGGTAGGCCGTCGACGTAGCGGCCCTCCCGGGTGCGCAGCTTCAGCGTCAGCGCCGCCAGGGTGCGGCCCACGGTGTAGATGTCGGTGGCCACGGTCGGTCCGGTCCGGACGATGTCCGGCGCCTGGTAGCCGGGGGTGCCATAGAGGTATCCGAACGAGTTGATGCGCGACACCGCGCCGAGGTCGATCAGCTTGAGCTGCTCGGCGGTCAGCACGATGTTCTCCGGCTTGAGGTCGTTGTAGACCAGGCCCAGCGAATGCAGATATCCCAACGCCGGAAGGATCTCCAGCATGTAGGCGATGGCCTGGGCCACCGGCAGCCGGCTGTCGCGCCGCTGCTTGAGTGACTGGCCGCCGACGTACTCCATCACGATGTAGCCGACCGGATCGCCGTGCGAATCCGGGTGCTGGACGAAGTTGAAGATCTTCACGATCGACGGGTGGGTCACCTCGGCGAGGAACTGGCGCTCGGCCATCGCGATGGCCTGCGCCTCGGCGTCGCCGGAATGCACCAGGCCCTTGAGCACCACCGGGCGCTCGTTGACGTTGTGATCGACCGCCAGGTAGACCCAGCCCAGGCCGCCGTGCGCCACACAGCCTTTGATCTCGTACTGCCCGGCCACCATGTCGCCGGGTTTGAGTTGCGGCAGAAAGGAATACGGGCTCCCGCAATGCGGGCACCAGCCTTCCGAGGCGCCCTTGACGTCGCCGGTGGACCGGCCCACCGGCCGACCGCAGTTCCAGCAGAAGCGCTTGGCCTCGGCCACCACCGGGTCGGGCATCAGCGCCTCGAGGGGGTTGATCTCGGGAACCCGGGGGATCTCCACCAGGCCGCCGCCGAGCCGCCGCCGCGGCGCCACGGTACGCACCACCGCCGCGACGCGGGAGTCGTCGTCGGCCGAGATCGCCGCGTTGGAACCCTCGCGGGGGCGGAAGATCGCCTGGGTGGACATCGGCCGGCGCACCGACGACGATTCGGCCAGCACGTCGGCCCGCTGGGTGGCGGGGCCATTATCGTCGAAGTCGTCGAACTCGGCGGCCGAGTGTTCGTCGGCGCCGCGGTCCGAATCGTCGCTTGCCATCAGTCCGAGTACCTCGGCGTAGGCGGCAGCGGTGCCGGTCCCAGCACCGTCAACCACTTGCGGTACAACGTGTTCCAGGTGCCGTCGCGGCGGATGCGTTCCAGGGTGCCGTTGACGAAGCGGACCAGCCCGGTGTTGTCCAGGTTGATCCCGATGCCGTAGGGCTCCTCGTCCATGCTCGGCCCGACGATGTGCAGATACGGGTCCTGCGACATCAAACCCGCCAGGATCGAGTCGTCGGTGCTGACCGCGTCGACCTGACGCTGCTGCAGCGCGACCAGGCAGTCGGCCCAGTTGACCACCGAGACGATGATCGGCGCCGGGCTGATCTGCCGGATGCGGCGCAACGAGGTGGTGCCCTGCGCGACGCAGACCCGCCTGCCGGACAGATCGCCGGCCTGGCGGATCGAGGAGTCGCGCGGCACCAGCAGCCGCTGATTGGCGACGAGGTAGACCGTCGAGAAGTTCACCAGCTTCCGGCGCCCGCAGGTGATGCTCATGGTCTTGACAACGATATCGACTTCGGACTTCTGCAGCGCCTCAATGCGTTCGGCGGAGGCCAGGATTCGGTACTCGACCTGCGACGGGGTGCCGAAGATGTCGCGCGCCACCTCGCCGGCGATGTCGACGTCGAAGCCGGTGATCTCGCCGGTGATCGGATCGCGGAAGCTGAACAGGTTGCTGCCGATGTCCAGCCCGACGATCAGCCGGCCCCGGTGGCGGATCTTGGCCACCGCGGCGTCGGCTTCGGCCTTGCTGCGGAACGGGTGCAGGCTGGCGGTGGCGTCGCAGTTCTCGGCCGGCTCGGGCTGCCGCGGCGGCTCGGGCGGCAACTCCTGCATGCCGGCCGGCGTGGGCGGCGGCAGTGTCGGCACCGCGGTCGGCATCACGAACTCGGTGCGGCCGCACCCGGTCAACCCCGACAGCACCAGCACCGCGCTCAGTGCGCACACGAGCAGTCGGGGCCTGCGCCGGCTCATCATTTGTACTCGTTCAGTCGAGGCCACAGGCCGAGCGCGACGGCGATCGCCGCCCCCAGGCTGAGCACCGCGCCCCCGACCGGGGCCACCGACAGCACCCGGCGGGCGTTGAGGACGTCGTTGCGCAACTGGTTGCGGCTGTGCTGCAGTGCCTGGTCCAGCGCCGCGTCGAGCTGGTCGAACGCCGGAGTGGAGTCATCGCCGCTACCGCCCAGCGCCACCTGGGTGGCGGCCCGGTAGTTGCCGACGCCGATGTAGGAGTTCATCCGGTCGTTGGCCTGCCGCCATCGGGCCAGCAGCTGCCCGGCGTTGGCCAAGTCGGCCTTGTCGACGGCGTCACCGCGGTCCAAGTAGCCCTCCAGCTGTTGTTGCATCGTGTCGATGCGCTGGTAGAAGGTCTGCTTGCGCGCTTCCTCGTCGCCGCGGCGGATCAGCGACAGGGTCTCGTCGGCGCGCGCCTGCTGCGCGGTGATCGCCAGGTTGGTGATCGCCTTGAGGGACTCGGCGCCGGTGTCCTTGGCGTTGCGGCTGCCCGCGGTGGAGATCACCAGCACGGTGCCGACCCAGATCACCATCAGGAGGATCGCCATCCCGCCTGCGACCAGGCCGGGGTTGATCCGGCGCCGGGTGTGCCGTGCCAGCCAGCGGTGCGCGAACGCGCCGAACAGCACGGTGGCCGCCACCACCAGGATCACCGGGGCGGGCACCCGGGTCGACGCGGTGGTCTGGCTGTCCACCGTCGCCGAGGTGGCCTGGTAGAGCCGCTGGGCGTCGGGCAGGATCGTGTGTTGCATCAGCTCGGAGGCTTCCGACAGGTAGGACGAACCGACCGGATCGCCCGACCGGTTGTTGGTCCGGGCCGTCTCGATCAGACCGGTGTAGACGGCCAGTCCGTCATTGATCCGCCCCAGCAGCTGCAGCAGCGGCTCGTCGCTCAGGCCCCCGGACGCCCGGGTCACCGCCACCGCGGCATCGGTGATGGCGTGTTCGTAGCGCTCCCGGACGGCTCGCGGCTCGCCCTGGGCGATGAACGCGGTGGCCGCCGCCGCGTCGGCGACCGACAGCGTGATGTAGAGCCGTCCCGCCGCGTAGGCCAGCGGCTCGGTGTGGTCGAGCACCGTGGTCAGGGTGTTCTGCCGGTTGTTGATCGTGGTGGCCGTGGCGAAGGCGCTGATGCCGCCGAGGGTGGCCAAGATGATGCCGATGGCCAGGATCCGCCCCGGGGTGGTGGTGAAGAACCACCAGCGGGGCCGGGCCGATTCGATCGGCGACCGTAACCCCGCCGGCTCCGTTGACGGATGCGCCAACTCAACGGTCACGTCTATTCAGGCTCCATCCTGCGGTTGTTCTCGCCCCCAACGATAATAAAGGGATTCTAAGAGCGCAGCCGTCATCCGTGCCGACCTGCGCGGCGGTTGTTGCCGAATTGGTCGCGCGATCTCACTACAACCGAGACATTGCTCGCCCGATACGCTTCCAGTCGTGCGTGGTGACGGCGATGGCTGGGCGTTTTCCGACACCGGCGTCCGCTTCTGGGGCCGGCACGGCGCAGCGGGCCTGCTGGTGCGCGCACCGCGGCCCGACGGGACCCGCACCGTGCTGCTGCAGCATCGCGCCTGGTGGAGTCACCAGGGCGGCACGTGGGCGTTGCCCGGCGGCGCCCGCGACAGTCACGAGACCGCCGAGGAGGCCGCGATCCGCGAAGCCCAGGAGGAGGCCGGGCTGCCCGCCGACCGCATCGTCGTGCGCGCGGCCGTGGTCACCGCGTCGGCCAGCGGCACCACCTGGACGTACACCACCGTGCTCGCCGACGCCGACGAACTGCTCCCGGTAGTGCCCAATCGGGAGAGCACCGAGTTGCGCTGGGTGGCCGAACACGAGGTGGCCGCCTTGCCGTTGCACCCGGGCTTCGCCGCCAGCTGGCAGTCGCTGCGCGGGTTGCACCTACCGGGCTGAGCCCAGCGTGCGCACACTCGATGGGCAGCCACGTCACCCCGCTAGGCCCCGGTAAGCGCCGCAAGCAGCGCCGAGGCAGCCGCCTGCGGATCATCCGCGGCGGTGATCGCCCGCACCACCACCACCCGGCCGGCGCCGGCCGCCACCACCTGCGGCAGCCGCTCGGCATCGATCCCGCCGATGGCGAACCACGGCTTGTCGGCGCGCTGGTCCACGGCGAACCTCAGCAGCTCCAGACCCGGAGCGGGGCGCCCGGGCTTGGTGGGGGTGGGCCAGCACGGCCCGACGCAGAAGTAGTCGACCGGTTCGGTCAGCGCCGCTCTGACCTGCTGGCCGTCGTGGGTGGACCGGCCGATCAGCACGTCGGGCCCGACGATCTCGCGCGCGATCGGCAGCGGCAGATCGTCCTGGCCCAGGTGCAGCACGTCGACCTCGGCGGCACGGGCGATGTCGGCGCGGTCGTTGACCGCCAGCAGCGCACCGTGCCGGCGAGCGGCGGCGGACAGGATCTCCAACGCCGCCAACTCGTCGCGGGCCTCCAGCGGACCGAACTGCTGCTCGCCGGGCGAACCCTTGTCACGCAGCTGGATGACGTCCACCCCGCCGGCCAGTGCGGCCTCGGCGAATTCGGCCAGGTCCCCCTTTTCCCGGCGGGCGTCGGTGCACAGGTAGAGCCGGGCGTCGACGAGGCGGGTCAGCCGATCTGAGCGTTCGTGCATCCCTCGACGCTAGCGGCTAGCTTGGTGAGTTGACACCGAGGCGGAAGGGAGCAGCACATGCCCGGACCCTCGCTCGGGTCGCTGGCCGTGATCGGCGGCGGTGTCATCGGTCTGTCGGTGGCCATGCAGGCCGCCCGCGCCGGGTGGTCGGTGCGGGTGCATCGCACCGCGGACCCGGGCGCCTCCTGGGTGGCCGGCGGAATGTTGGCCCCGCACAGTGAGGGCTGGCCGGGGGAGGACCAGCAGCTGCGGCTGGGGCTGCGCTCCCTGGAGTTGTGGCACGACTTCCTCGTTCGGCTGCCGGCCGAGGTCGTCACCGCGCGCGAATCGCTGGTGGTGGCCGCCGACCGCGCCGATGTCGCCGACCTGCGCACCGTCGCCGACTGGCTGACCGCACAGGGCCACCCGGTGATCTGGGAATCGGCCGCGGGTGAGGTTGAACCGCTGTTGGCCGCCGGTATCCGGCACGGCTTCCGGGCGCCCACCGAGCTGGCGGTCGACAATCGCGCGGTGGTCACCGCTTTGGTCACCGCCTGCGAGGAACTCGAGGTGGCGTGGGCGGGACCGGTGCACGATCTTGCCGAGGTGGCGGCCGACGCGGTGGTGATCGCCAACGGGATCGACGCCCCGGCGCTGTGGCCCGGCCTGGCGATCCGGCCGGTCAAGGGCGAGGTGCTGCGGCTGCGGTGGCGCAAAGGCTGTTTGCCGGTGCCGCAGCGGGTCATTCGGGCCCGGGTGCACGGCCGGCAGGTCTATCTGGTGCCGCGCCCCGACGGCGTGGTGGTGGGAGCCACCCAGTACGAGCACGGCCGGGACACCGCCCCGGTGGTCTCCGGGGTGCGCGACCTGCTCGACGACGCCTGCGCACTGGTGCCGGCGCTGGGGGAGTACGAGCTGGCGGAATGCGGAGCCGGTCTGCGGCCCATGACACCGGACAACCTGCCGCTGGTCCGCTGGCTCGACGAACGGACTTACGTCGCCGCCGGCCACGGCCGCAACGGTTTTCTGTTGGCACCATGGACCGCCGAACAGGTTGTGTCCGAACTACTTCCGGTTGGAGTGCAATGATCATCCGCGACGCGACGATGCAGTGGGGGCGCCCCCAGCCGCGAAGCGGCGAGGGGGACGAAGCGATGAGGAGGAGTGGCGCATGATCATCAACGTCAACGAGAAACAGGTCGAAGTGGCCGAGGCGACTACGGTCGCGGCGCTGCTGGCTTCGATGGGCTACCCGGACCGGGGTATCGCGGTGGCGGTGGACCAGGCAGTGCTGCCGCGGTCCCGGTGGGCCACCACGCTGAGCGATGGTGCCCGACTCGAGGTGGTGACGGCGGTGCAAGGTGGTTGATGCCGCGAAGCTGACCATCGCCGGGCGCGAGTTCAGCTCCCGGCTCATCATGGGAACCGGTGGGGCGCAGAGCCTGACCGCACTCGAAGAGGCGCTGGTGGCATCGGGCACCGAGCTGACCACGGTCGCGATGCGCCGCGTCGACGCCGAGGGCGGCACCGGCATGCTGGATCTGCTCAGCCGGCTGGGCATCACGCCGCTGCCCAACACCGCCGGTTGCCGCAGCGCCGCCGAGGCGGTGCTGACCGCGCAGTTGGCCCGCGAGGCGCTGGGCACCGAGTGGGTCAAGCTGGAGGTGATCGGCGACGAGCGCACGCTGCTGCCCGACGCAGTCGAATTGGTCCGCGCCGCAGAGCAATTGGTGGACGACGGGTTCGTCGTGCTGCCGTACACCAACGATGACCCGGTGCTGGCCCGCCGTCTTGAGGACGCCGGGTGCGCCGCGGTGATGCCGCTGGGATCGCCGATCGGTACCGGGCTGGGTATCGCCAACCCGCACAGCATCGAGATGATCGTGGCCGGCGCCGGTGTGCCGGTGGTGCTGGACGCCGGTATCGGCACCGCCAGCGATGCCGCGCTGGCCATGGAACTGGGCTGTGACGCGGTGCTGCTGGCCACCGCGGTGACCCGGGCCGCCGATCCGGTGGCGATGGCCGCGGCGATGGCGGGTGCCGTCACCGCCGGCTATCTGGCCCGCCGAGCCGGCCGCATCCCCAAGCGGTTCTGGGCGCAGGCGTCGTCGCCGGACCTGTGACGCCCACAACCGCCGGTGTGCGTGTCCGTCCGCGACACGCCGCGAACATCCGTACAACTACGCACATTCGCGGTCGACGATGAGTCGCTATGTCGCCGTGGGTAGTTCGATGGCGGCCGGCCCCGGAATCCGGCCCGTGGTCCCCGGCGCCCCACGGGCGGCCGGGCGATCGGTGCGCAACTACCCGCACCTGGTCGCGCACGCACTGAGCCTCGACCTGGTCGATGTCACGTTCTCCGGCGCGACGACGGCCAACCTGTTGACCGAACGCCAGCGCGGGGCGCCACCGCAGCTCGACGCGCTCGACGGCTCGGAGACCCTGGTGACCATCACGATCGGCGGCAACGATGTCGGCTACGTGCCGCTGCTGATGGCCGCGGCGTTGCTGCCCCGGGCCGCCCGACTCCTGACGCCGGTCGGCACCCTCTTCGACCAGCGCGAGCGCCAGCGGGCGCTGGACGGCGTCGAATCCTCGCTGCAGGCCGTCGGAGCGGCGGTGCGGAGCCGGGCGCCGCGGGCGCGGGTGCTGTTCGTCGACTACCTGACCTTGCTGCCACCGGCCGGCTCACGGGCGGGGCGGCTGCCCGAACACGTCGTGGAGCTGGCCCGCCACGTCGCAGCCGAACTGGAGCGGCACACCGCCGACGCCGCAGCCGCGACCGGCTGCGAGATCGTGCGTGCCGGGCAGGCCAGTCGCGAACATCACCCGTGGTCGGCGCAGCCGTGGACGGTGGGGGCGCGGCTGCCGCTGCCGTGGCGGCCATGGCCGTTTCACCCCAATGCCGCGGGCATGGCCGCGGTCGCCGAGCTGGTGGTCGCGCGCTGGGCCGAGGCACGGTGAGGCTAGACCGCCCTTGTGCGGTGCTCCCGCCTTCGCCGGGGGCGCCCGGCACGGCCCGGCGGGCCGCCTGAACTCGCTCGCGACGCCCACCCACTAACGTGGACGCGTGGATTACCAGAAGAAACTCATGCCCGTCCTCGGCGTCGCGCTGGCCGCCACGCTGTTCACCGGCGGGTGCAGCAGCAGCAGCGCACCGCGCACCGCCGAGCAGGTACCGGATGCCGCCGCGGCCGCGGAGTTCGCCAAGACCCTGAGTGACAAGGTCACCATCGACGCGATGATGGGGCACCTGCAGAAGCTGCAGGACATCGCCAACGCGAACAAGGACACCCGCGCCGTCGGCACCCCGGGTTACGACGCCAGTGTCGACTACGTCGCCAACACATTGCGCGAGCGCGGTTTCGACGTGGAGACTCCGGAGTTCATCGCCCGGGTGTTCAAAGCCGAGACGGGCTCGGTGCGACTCGGCGACAAGACCGTCGAGGCCCGCGCGCTGCAGTACAGCCTCGGAACCCCGCCCGAGGGTGTCACCGGGCCGCTGGTCGCCGCGCCGGCCGACGACAGCCCCGGCTGCAGCGCCGAGGATTACGACGGGCTGACCGTCTCCGGCGCCGTGGTGCTGGTGGACCGCGGAACCTGCCCGTTCAAGGAGAAGATGGCCATCGCCGTCGAGCAGGGCGCGGTGGCGATGGTGGTCGCCGACAGCGTCGACGAAGAGAAGATGGGCGGGACACTGGGGGAGAAGACCGAGGTCAAGATCCCCGTGGTGAGCGTGACGAAGGCCGACGGTGCGATGCTGCGCGGCGGCCACGGCACCATGACCGTCAAACTCGACGCGCACACCGACGACATCCCCGCCCGCAACGTGATCGCCCAGACCAAGACCGGATCGACCGAGAACGTGGTCATGCTCGGCGCCCACCTGGACAGCGTCCCCGAGGGGCCCGGGATCAACGACAATGGCTCGGGCGTGGCAGCGGTACTGGAAACCGCGCTGCAATTGGGGGATTCACCTGAGGTGAACAACGCGGTGCGGTTCGGGTTCTGGGGCGCCGAAGAGCTGGGCCTGATCGGCTCGCGGAAGTACATCGAGTCACTCGACGTCGAGCAGCTCAAGAACATCGCGCTGTACCTGAACTTCGACATGCTCGCTTCGCCGAACCCGGGCTACTTCACCTACGACGGCGACCAGTCGCTGGACCCGACCAAGCGCGGCCAACCGGTGGTGCCGGAAGGCTCGGCCGGGATCGAGCGGACCCTGGTGGCCTACCTCAAGTCCGCCGGCAAGGAACCGCGCGACACCTCCTTCGACGGTCGCTCCGACTACGACGGATTCACCCAGGCCGGCATCCCGTCCGGCGGGCTGTTCTCCGGAGCCGAGGTGAAGAAGTCGGAAGACGAGGCCAAGCTGTGGGGCGGTGCCGCCGACGAGCCGTTCGATCCGAACTATCACCAAAAGGGCGACACCATCGACAACATCGACCGCGACGAGCTGGCCGTCAACGGCCGGGGCGTACCCTACGCGGTCGGGATGTACGCCCAGGATCTCAGTGGCCGCAACGGAGTTCCGGTCCGGGACGACCGCACCCGTCACGTCGTCACCACACCGTGATCCGTCCGGCGGGCGCCCTGCTGGTGGGTGCCCGCCGCGCCTTGACGCCTGCGCGGACTGCCCGCGGTCGATAGCGGCCCCCGGCCGGGTTCGGCTCTCCGGTCGCCGAGACCGGGAGGACGCGCGCGCAGCACCTCGTGCCGCGCCGTTCACCTAGATATGTTAATAATGCTCTGAAAGTGACGGAACTGGCCGGAGTCGTAAAGAGGTGGTTATCACGCTCGGTGCTACGAATGGCCCGGCCGGACGCACGGGTGGCCACATCAGACGGCGCCCGAAAGACCGCAAAGCCCAGATCACGCGTGCGGCTGCGGAGGCGTTCAGCGCACAGGGCTACCACGCGACCAGCATGGAGGCGATTGCCACCAAGGTTGGAATCTCGGCGCCGGCGCTGTACCGGCACTACCCGAGCAAATACCAGATGTTCGCCGTCGTCGTCGGCGCGCTCGGTCAGCAGTTGGAGGACTGTACCGCCTTCGTCGACGAGATTCCCGACGCGGAATTGGAACAAGATCCCGGCGCGGTCTTGGACCGGATCATCAACGCGCTCATCTCGTCGGCGCTCAACAACCGCGAGGCCGGCGGGCTCTACCGGTGGCAGGGCCGCTACCTGCAGCCCGACGACAAGGCGACGCTGACGGCCCACATCCATCAGGTCAACCGGCGGGTGCAACGCCCGCTCAACGTGCTGCGCCCGGGATTGACCTCCGTCGAGCGGTGGACCCTGTCCGCGGGCCTGCTCAGCATCGCAGGCAGCGTCGTCGGGCACCGGTTGCCGATCTCGGACGACGAGATCAGGACGCTGATGCTGAACACGACGCGGGCGCTGGCCGGCGCCGAACTGCCGCAACAGGGTGACGTCGGGGTCAATCGCCCGTCGGTGTGGCGCATTTTCACGCCGGACGCCGGGCCGTACGAGGCGTTGCTGCATTCGGCGATCCTGCTGTTCGGTACCAAGGGCTACGCCGAGACCAGCGTCACCGAGATCGCCGACGCCGTGGGCGTCCCCGCCTCCGGCGTCTACCGGTATTTCTCGAGCAAGAGCGACATCTTGACCACGGGTCTACAGCGTGCCGTCGACCGGATCGGCGGGGAGATGTCGGCGATCGCGGGCGTCTTCAATGACCCACGCGAGGTACTGGCCCGTCTGGTCGAGGCGTTCGTGGCCACCATCTTCGCCAATCCCGAACTGGCGGCCGTCTACGACACCGAGCGGGTCAACCTGGGTCCCTCGGAGCGGGACCTGCTGCGCGATTCGGAGCGCGCCTTCATCGACACCTGGGTCGGGCCACTGACGGCGGTACGGCCGGAGCTGGACGCCCTGCACGCGAGGTTCCTGGTTCACGCCTTGGCGGCCCTGGTGGACGACCTGGGCCGGCTGGACCGGGAGGGACGGTCGTACGGTGGCGTAAAGGCCACCGCGGCACCGGGTTACGCGCAGGCCGCGCTGCGCAAACTCCTGGAGGCCGTCGCGATCGGCGACAACTGACGGGTCTGGTGCTGGACCAGCTTCCGGCTCAGGCGATCTGGTAGTCCTCCAACGGGAATCGGGAGCCATCCCGCACCGCGTTGCGCACCGAGGTGGGGCGCAGCAGCGATGCCTCGCCGCTGGGGTTGAAGTAGTAGGACCGTGATGTGGCACAGTCACCCGCGTAGAACACCGAGCGGTCCAGCCGCTTGGTCATGTCGTCGAGGAAGCGGGTGTTGGCGGCCTCGGTGACCTCGAAGGTCGTCGCGCCGCGGCGCTGCAGCTCGCCGAACAACCGGCCCATGTGGCGCATCTGGTACTCCATCGTGTTGAAGAACGACAGGCCGCAGAACGCGTACGGGCTGGCCAGGCTCAGGAAGTTCGGAAAGGCCGGAATCGACACGCCCTGGTAGGCCTGGAACCGGTTCTCTCGCCACCACTTTCCCAGGTTGCGGCCGTCGCGTCCGACGATCTCGATCGCCGGGAAGTTGGCCTCCCACAGGTCGAAGCCGGTGGCCAGCACCAGAGTGTCGATCACGCTCTTGCGGCCGTCGACGGTGACGATCCCGTCCGGTTCGACGCGTTCGATCCCGGCCGTCTCCAGGTGCACGTGCGGCTTGTTGAAGCTGCGGTAGTAGTCGTTGGACCAGCTGGGCCGTTTACAACCGATGTCGTAGCTCGGGGTGAGCTTGGCCCGCAGTTCCTTGTCGCGGATCGAGATGAACCGGTGAATCTTGCACAGGTCCATCGCGCCGATCGAAAGCCGGCGGAAGTACGGAAAGTTGAGCACCCCGACGAACGTCATGAACTCCAGCAGGCTGTCGGTCACCCACCGCAGCGCCCGCTGGGCGAGCGGGACCCGCGCGAACAGTCGCTGCACGACGGGGGAGAACCCGAAGTCCAGTTTGGGTGCCACCCAGATCGGGGTGCGCTGGTAGACCGTGAGGTCGCCGACCGTCTTGGCCAGCTCCGGGATCAGCTGCACCGCGGTGGCGCCGGTGCCGATCAAGCCGACCGCCCGACCGTTGAAGTCGTGGTGAGCGTCCCACGCGGTGGTGTGCACCACCTTGCCGGCGAAGTCGGCGATGCCCGGGATGTCCGGGGTGTGGGGTTGCGACAGGAAACCGGTCGCGGTGATCAGGTAGCGGGCGCTCAGCGTGGCACCGTCGGCGAGGCTCACCTGCCAGCGCTGGGCTTCCTCGTCCCAGCGGGCGCCCTCGACGCATGTGTTGAACCGCATGTGGCGGCGCACGTCGTACTTGTCGGCGACGTGCTCGGCGTAGCGCTTGAGCTCCGAACCGGTGGCGAACAGCCGCGTCCAGTGCGGGTTGGGCTCGAACCAGTACGAGTAGGTGGTCGAGGGGATGTCGACGGCCAGGCCGGGGTAGCGGTTGACGTGCCACGTTCCGCCCAGATCGTCCTCGCGCTCCAGCAGGACCATGTTGTCGTAGCCGAGCTTCTTCAGCTCGATCGCCGCACCCATCCCGCCGAAACCCGCGCCCACGATGACGACGTCGAACAGCTCGCTACTCATGAAAATCACGGTACCTGACTCACCGGTAACCAGCGAAGCTCACCGGCGGGTCTCAGCTCAGCAGCCGCAGGGCGGCGTCGACCGCCAGCGCCGGCACGTCCAGGGCCTTGGATGCCAGATCATGGCGGGCACCGCTGATCTCGACGACGTCGTGCCGGGCCGGGATCAACGCAGCCGCGGCGTGAACCTCGGGCAGCGTCCCGAACGGATCCGAGCCGCCGTGGGTGAACACGGTGGGCACGCCGATGCCGGGCAGGTGTTCGGTACGGCGGCGCTCCGGCTTACCGGGCGGATGCAGCGGGTAGGAGAACAACGCCAGCAGGTCTACCGGCACGCCCCCGCCGGCCACCACCATCGAGGTTTGCCGCCCGCCGTAGGAGTGGCCGCCGGCGATCAGCGGACCGTCGGCCAGGACGCGGGCGTATCCGATCGCCGCGACGATGCCGTCCCGGTCGCCGGCCCCCGACCCCGACGGCGGACCCTTGGGGCGGCGCCGGCGAAACGGCAGGTCGTAGCGGATAGCCAGAAAGCCGCGCCGTGCCCATTCGTCGCACATCCGCTGCAACATAGGAGAATCCCGGTTTCCGCCGGCGCCGTGGGTCAGCAATACGACGCCGGCCGGGGAACCCGCCGGGCGGTGGGCTACCCCGGCGATCTCGTCGAGGCTCATCGCGCCAACCGGAACAGCGGCGAGACCGGGCCGTGTCCGTTGCCCAGTGGGTAGGCGGCGCGCAGGCACTCGGTGACCCAGTCCTTGGCGAACGCCACCGCGGCGGGAACGGTGAACCCGTGCGCCAGTGCGCAGGCGGTGGCCGCGGCCAGCGTGTCACCGGCGCCGTGGTCGTCGGAGGTGGCTACGCGGGGCCCGGGGAACTCCTGGAAGGCGGTGCCGTCGAAAAGCAGGTCGGGGCTGTGCTGCTCAGACGGCAGGTGTCCGCCTTTGACCAGTACCCACTGCGGACCGAGGGCGTGCAGCGCGCGGGCGGCCGTCCGCTGGGTCGCGGCGTCGACCACCTCGACGCCGACCAGCAGTCGCACCTCGTGCAGGTTGGGCGTCACCAGCGTCGCCAGCGGAAACAGATTGTCGCGCATAGCATCCAGTGCTGACGACGCCAGCAGCGCATCACCGTGCATGGACGCCGACACCGGATCGACCACCAGCGGCACGGTCAGCCCTAGTTCCCGCCAGGTCGCCGACACTGCTGTGATGATCTGCGCCGACGCCAGCATCCCGGTCTTGGCGGCCTGGATTCCGATGTCGGGCACCACCGTTTCGATCTGGGCGGCGACGGTGTCGGCGGGGACCTCGTGAAAGCTCTTGACGCCGACGGTGTTCTGCACCGTCACCGCCGTCACCGCGACGCAGGCGTGGACACCGAGCATCGCGCAGGTGCGCATGTCGGCCTGGATGCCGGCGCCGCCGCCGGAATCCGACCCGGCGATGGTCAAGACGCGCGCCGGGGTCGTTCCGGGCGGCGCCGGCGGCAGGAACTCCACTGTGCTGGATGAGTGGCGACCCGCTTCGCCCGGCTCCGCCGCGCTTGCGATCACCACTAGGTGGAGATGGGAAGGTACACCCGGTTGCCGTGCTCGGCGAACTCGGCTGACTTCTCCGCCATGCCCTTGGCGATGGCGGCGTCGATGTCCTCCTGGGTCTGTAACCCGTGCTCGTCTGCGTAGTCGCGAACGTCCTGGCTGATCCGCATCGAGCAGAACTTAGGACCGCACATCGAGCAGAAGTGCGCGGACTTGGCCGGCTCGGCGGGCAGCGTCTCGTCGTGGTACTCGCGCGCGGTGTCCGGGTCCAGGGACAACGCAAACTGGTCATACCAGCGGAACTCGAAGCGCGCCTTGGACAATGCGTTGTCGCGGTCCTGCGCATGCGGGTGGCCCTTGGCCAGGTCGGCGGCGTGCGCGGCGATCTTGTAGGCGATCACCCCGTCCTTGACGTCCTTGCGGTCCGGCAGCCCGAGGTGCTCCTTGGGCGTCACGTAGCACAGCATCGCGGTACCGGCCTGGGCGATGATCGCCGCGCCGATCGCCGAGGTGATGTGGTCGTAGGCCGGTGCGATGTCGGTGGCCAGCGGTCCGAGCGTGTAGAACGGCGCCTCGTCGCACCACTCCTCCTCCAGCCGCACATTCTCCACGATCTTGTGCATCGGGACGTGCCCCGGGCCTTCGATCATCACTTGGGCGCCACGGGATTTGGCGATCTTGGTCAGCTCGCCCAGGGTGCGCAGCTCGGCGAACTGCGCCTCGTCGTTGGCATCGGCGATGGAACCGGGCCGCAGCCCGTCGCCGAGGGAGAAGGTCACGTCGTAGCTGGCCAGGATGTCGGCCAGCTCTTCGAAGTTGGTGTAGAGGAACGACTCCCGGTGGCGCGACAGGCACCACGACGCCATGATCGAGCCACCGCGAGACACGATGCCGGTGACCCGCTTGGCGGTCAGCGGCACGTAGCGCAACAGCACCCCGGCGTGCACGGTCATGTAGTCGACGCCCTGCTCGCACTGTTCGATCACAGTGTCGCGGTACAACTCCCAACTCAGCTTGGTCGGGTCGCCGTTGACCTTCTCCAGCGCCTGGTAGATCGGCACCGTGCCGACCGGCACCGGGGAGTTGCGCAGGATCCACTCCCGGGTCTCGTGGATGTCCTTGCCGGTGGACAGGTCCATGATGTTGTCGGCACCCCAACGGGTGGCCCACACCATCTTGTCGACCTCTTCGCCGATCGAGCTGGTCACCGCGGAGTTGCCGATGTTGGCGTTGATCTTCACTTTGAACGCCTTGCCGATGATCATCGGCTCCAGCTCGGGATGGTTGTGGTTGGCGGGGATCACCGCGCGGCCGCGGGCCACCTCGTCGCGCACCAGCTCGGCGGGGAAACCTTCGCGGGCGGCGATGAAGGCCATCTCGGCGGTGATCTCACCTGCCTGCGCGCGCTGCAACTGGGTGCCGCGGTCGCGCACCACGCCCGGCCGGGCCGGCAGGCCGCGGTGCAGGTCGATCACCGCGTCGGTGTCGGTGTACGGGCCGGAGGTGTCATAAAGGTCGAAGTGCTCGCCGTTGGTCAGGTTGACCCGCCGGAACGGCACTTTCATCACCGCGCCACCGGGGGCTTCGATCTCGCGGTAAATCTTCTCGCTGTAGGGGATCGGCCCGGTGGTCACCTGCGGCTCGATGACGACATCAGTCATTTTCTTCCTCTCCCTCGCCGGAATTACCCGGTCAGGTTCGTACGGTCGACGGCCCCGGCCGTCCTCTCAGCGCACAGGTTGCGCTCCCGCGGTGTGGATTTTCTGTACTGCGATCACTGCACTGCCACGCTAGCGCAGTGCGACGCCCGACGTAAGGCGCCGACCAGGGCGCCGACGCCGCCGATTAGGCACCCGATCCTTTGCATAGCTAATATATGCGCTTTGGGTCGGAGAACCGCGGGAGAGACGATGACGGCGCGCGTCGAGGGGGTGGGCGTCGACTCCGGTGCTGTCGCGGCCGGCGGTCGCCGGTTGCGCTACGGCCGCGATCACCCGCGCTACAAGTGGATAGCACTGTCCAACACCACGCTGGGTGTGCTGCTGGCCACCGTCAACGGCTCGATCGTGCTGATCTCATTGCCGGCGATCTTCCGCGGCATCGGGCTGAACCCGCTGGATCCGGCGAACGTGAGCTACCTGCTGTGGATGCTGATGGGCTACCTGTTGGTGTCGGCTGTGCTGGTGGTGTTCTTCGGCCGGCTCGGCGACATGTTCGGCCGGGTGCGCATCTACAACGCCGGCTTCGTGGTGTTCACGGTGGCGGCGATCGCGCTGTCGATCGATCCGTTCGACCTCGGCGCCGGCGCCCGGTGGCTGATCGGCTGGCGGGTGGTGCAGGGCGTCGGCGGGGCGATGCTGTTCGCGTCCTCGGCGGCGATCATCACGGACGCCTTCCCGGCCAATCAGCGTGGCATGGCGCTGGGGGTCAACCAGGTGGCGGCGGTCGCCGGCTCCTTCGTCGGCCTGTTGATCGGCGGGCTGTTGTCGGAGTGGGATTGGCGGGCGGTGTTCTGGGTCGGGGTGCCGATCGGGGTGCTGGGCACCGTCTGGTCGATGCGTTCGCTGCACGAACTCGGCGAGCGCGCACCGGCCAAGCTGGACTGGGCGGGAACGGTGACGCTGGGTCTGGGGCTGACCGTGGTGCTGACCGCGATCACCTACAGCATTCAGCCGCATGGTGATTCGCCGACCAGTTGGACAAGCCCGGTGGTGCTGGGTTCGCTGGCGCTGGGGGTGGCGCTGCTGGCGCTGTTCTGCGTCATCGAACTGCGGGTCGCCGCGCCGCTGCTCGATGTGCGGCTGTTCAAGATCCCGGCGTTCGGCATGGCCAACGCGGCCGGGCTGCTGGCGGCGATCGGGCGCGGCGGCATGCAGTTCATGCTGATCATCTGGCTGCAGGGGATCTGGTTGCCGCTGCACGGCTACAGCTTCGAATCCACCCCGCTGTGGTCGGGCATCTACCTGCTGCCGATGACGGTGGGCTTCCTGTTGGCCGGTCCGGTGGCCGGGTCGCTGTCCGACCGGCACGGCGCCCGCCCGTTCGCCGTCGGTGGGATGGCGCTGATGGCGGTGACGTTTGTGGCGCTGGTGCTGCTTCCGGTCGACTTCGACTATCGGATCTTCGCGGCGCTGGTCTTCCTCAACGGACTCGGCGGCGGGATCTTCACCGCGCCCAACACTGCCGTGGTCATGTCCAGCGTCCCGGCCGCGCAGCGCGGTGCCGCCTCGGGTGTGCGGGCCACGTTCTTCAACGCCGGCACGTCGTTGTCGATCGGTATCTTCTTCTCCCTCATGGTGATCGGCCTGGCAAACACGCTGCCGGAGGCGATGGGTGCGGGGTTGCAGCAGCGGGGAGTGCCCGCCGAGGTCGCCGAACAGGTGGCCAACACCCCGCCGGTGGGCAGCCTGTTCGCGGCGTTTCTGGGTTACAACCCGATCGGCGAACTGCTGGGGCCCTCCGGTGCGCTGGACCATCCCGGTGTCGACGCCCAGATGTTGACCGGGCACAGCTTCTTCCCGCAACTGATCTCCGGGCCGTTCCATACCGGGTTGGCGGTGGTGTTCGCCGCCGCGGCGGTGATGATGGTGCTCGGTGCGCTGACGTCGTGGGCGGCGCCGGGGCGTTACGCCGGCGAGCCGGTGAAGTGGTCCGACAGCGCCCCGGGCGCCCGCGGAACCCGGGTGACGGTGCACCTCGACGATGCTGCCGGGTCGTGACCGAACCGTGTGGAAACCGGTGGGTGAGTTGAATTGACCCGGGCGCATTCCTGATGCACTATGGACCATGCAAGCACCTCGTTAGGTGAGGCGTCTGCACGGACACAGGCCACTGACCCCGAACGTCGAAAGACGCCCCGGGTCAGGACAGCTCCTCCCGGCTTAAGGGTTGAGCCCAAGTGGCTTCCGGCTCGCGGATCTGAGCGGGCGGGACACGCCGTGCAGTGTCGAAGCTCTGACGAGAGGGGTGCGGTCTTCCGACAGTCGTCGGAGCTGCCTCCAAAGCCTGCGGTGAAACCGGCACGCCGACGCGTGCCCGCGACCGAGAGGAGGTGAGGGACGCATGAGTTCCGGTGATAGTCCGAGCCGATATCTGACTTCTGTTCCGTCCCCATCCGAACGGTCGCATACCGCCTCCAGTTGAGCCCCGATTCCGGCCTCCAGCTGAGCGCGTAGCGGCGTTACGCGACTAGGAGGCCATCATCATGGTTGCAATCGCCTACACCGACATCCAGGCGCCGGCCCCGCGTGCCATCAGCACGGCGAAGAAGGTGGACACCCGCCGGGGTGCACCGGCTGCGCCCGCCTCAGACCCGGTGGTCGACATGGCCACCCGGCTGCTCAGTGGTCCCCTGCACCAGATGTATGCACTCTTGTGGCGCGTCGGGGTGCTGACCGTCGACCACTGAGTCGACCGAGGCCGCGGACAGACGTCTTCGCTAGGCGTCTGCTAGGCGTCCTCCAAGGCCTCGCCGAGTTGCTCGAGTACCTCGCTGCGGTGGTTGTTGGCCAGAATGTGGCCGGCAGCCACCGCAGCGGCTACCGGCCAGTCGATGATCTCGAACGCGGCCAGCAGCGCCAGCCCGCCGTAGTAGGCCAGCTGCTCGGGTCGCGGCACCGTCACCTTGCCGAACAGCGGCAATTCCACCGCGAAGCCCTCGGCATCCCGGATGTGGGCCACCGCTTCCCGCTGGGATGCGCTGCGCCGCGTCTTGTCCGCCATCATGAGCCTCCTGGTGGCGACGGGTCGCCGGATGATCGGGCCGCGGCCGTTCCGCGGCGAGAGCCGGTGTCCCCATTGTGCACAAGCCGCAGCCGTGGCGCGGAGTGGCCGTCGGAGGTCGGGGTGCCGTCCGGCTGGCGCGGCACGGGCACCATGAACTGGGTGGGCTTGTCGGCTGACTCCTGCAAGCCGGACAGCAGCCTCGGCACCACGGCCGCGCCGGCGGTGGCGACCGTCGCCGCCCCCAGCGCCTGAGCCCAGCCCAGCGGACCCAGCGGGGTGCAGCCCAGCAGCTGGCTGACGCCCGGAATGGAGATCAACGTCCCCATTGCGGCGAGCGAGCCGACCGCGGTCGCCACCACCAGCGGGTCATGCGAGTCCAGCAGCGTCTGGCCCAGCTGGGCGGCGACCAGCGACACCAGCGCGACCGTGGAGGCCCGCTGTTGGCGGCCGGTCATCGAGGCCAGCGTCCAGGCGCCCACCGCGGCCGACGCGGTCGTCACCCCGCGCACCGCCACCGCGCGCCACAGCGCGTCGGGATCCGGGCCACGCGCCGTGGCGGCCGCCGAGTCGTTCAGTTCACTGACCGCCAGCGCGGTCGCCGGCAGTGCGTCGGTGAGCATGTTCACCAGCAGCAGCTGGCGGGCGTTGAGCGGTGAGCGCCCGGTAAGCGCGCTGCCGATGATCGCGAACGCCACCTCGCCGGCGTTGCCGCCCAGCAGCACCCCGACCGCTGCCTGCACCCGCTGCCACAGTTCCCGGCCCTCGTCCAACGCGTCGAGCAGGGTGTGGATCCGGCCATCGAGCAATACCACGTCGGCGGCGGTGCTGGCGGCCTCGCTGCCGTGGGCGACGACCGCGATCCCGACGGTGGCGGCGCGGATGGCCGCGGCATCGTTGGCGCCGTCACCGACCATCGCCGACACCTTGCCGGTGCGCTCCAGGGTCTGCACGATCTGCACCTTGTTCTCCGGTGACATCCGGGCGAACACCACCCGCTCGGCTACCGCGACTTCCTGGCCCTTGCGGGACAACGCATCCCACTCCGCGCCGCTGATCACCTGATCGGCGCTGATCTGTAGGCCGAGCTCCCGGGCGATCGCGGTGGCGGTGACCGGGTGGTCGCCGGTGATGAGCCGCACCGGGATCTGCCAGCGGTCCAGGTCGGCCAGCAGGGCGGCGGCCTCCGGCCGGGGTGTGTCGGCGATACCGATCAACCCGACGAACGTCAGCCCGTCGCCGCAGAACTGGCCGATGTCCTCCGGATCCGGATCCTCACCCAGGGCGGTGACCTGCGCGGCGGAGAGTTCCCGCCGGGCGACGGCGATCACCCGCAGCCCCTCGCCGGCCATACCCAGCACCGTCTTGCGGATCGCCGGGTCCCCGCCGCAGGCGGGCCCGACAACCTCCGGCGCACCCTTGACGGTCAACTCGGCGCCGACGATCGTCGCCGAGTAGCTGCGGCCGGACCGGAACGGCAGATGGGCGACCTCGCCGCGATCGGGATCCACCACGCCGGCAGCCGTCGCGGCTTCGATGATCGCGGCATCGGTGGCGTGCACCTGCCGGCCGTTGGTGGCCGGGGCGGCCTGCGCCGCGAACGCCAGCACCTCATCGGTGCTGTACCCCGGCGCCGGTGTCAGCTGTGTCACCCGCAGCCGGTTCTGGCTCAGCGTCCCGGTCTTGTCGAAGCACACCACGTCGACGCGGCCGAGCGCCTCCACCGAGCGCGGCACCCGAACCAGCACACCGGATTTGGTCAGCCGCCTGGCGGACGCCTGCTGCGCCAGGGTGGCCACCAGCGGCAGGCCCTCCGGGATCGCCGCGACGGCGATGGCGATGCCGGAGGCCACCGACTGTCGCAACCCGATCCGCCGGAGCACGCCCAAACCGGTCACCAGGGTGCCCCCGGCCAGGCTGATCCGCCAGGCCTTGCTGGTCAGCAGGCTCAGCTGGTGCTGCAATCCGACCGCCGACTGCTCGCCGGCGACCAGGTCGGCGGCGCGGCGACTGTAGGTGTCGGCACCCACCGCGGTCACCAGCGCCAGGGCGGTACCGGTGATGACCGTGGTGCCCGCATAGATCATGCATTCGCGCTCGGCCAGGTCCGCTCCCGGCGTGGCCTCGACCTGCTTGACCACCGACAGCGACTCGCCGGTCAGCGACGACTCGTCGACCTCGAGATCGTCGGCGTCGATCAAGCGACCGTCGGCGGGCACCACCTCGTGCGCCCGCACCTCGATCACGTCACCGAGACGCAACTCCTCGGCGGGGACCTCGCAGTAGCCGCCATCGGGCAGCAGCCGGCGTGCCGGCGGAACCTGTTCGTTCAACAGCACATTGAGCCGCCGCTCGGCCACCAGGCGCTGCGCGGCCGCCAGCATCGCGTTGCCGCCCAGCACCGAGCCGACCAGTACCGCGTCGACCGGTGAACCGAGCACCGCGCTGGCGGCGGCTCCCAGCGCCAGCACCGGCGTGATCGGGTCGGACAGCTCGCTGCGGACTGCCTGCGCGAACTGCCAGATCATCCGCGGCGGTGCGCCGCGCTGGGCGCCGCGACGGGCCAGGTCGACCGCCGCCAGCGCGGCTGCCGCAGCAGGGGCGTGTTGGTCCCCGGCCGGGATCTCCGGCTCGGGCGGCGGCAGCATCGCGCGCACCTGGTCCACCGACATGGCATGCCACTCGTGCACCGCCGCCGGGCGTGGCATCGGGGCGTCCACGGCGCGCCTGGCCAGCCAGTAGCCGGACAGTGCGCCGGCCGCCGCGCCGGTGGTCACCGGGCCCGGTCCCTGGCCGCGCACTCCCGGCAGCATCAACAGCGCGCCCAATGTCGACGCACCGGTGGCGATCTCGACGCCACGGCGGCTCGCGGATCGCGCCGCCGGCAAAGCGTGCAATACCCGCCACGCCGCGCCCAGGTCGCTCAGCAACACATCGGCGCACCACGGCGGGGCGCCCTCCTGCCCCGGCAGCACGCCCAGCGCCACGTCAGCCGCGGCCAGGGCCCCGACGGCCGCCGTCGACAGCACCGCGACGTCATGACCGTCGGCCTGGTAAGCGGTCACCGCGGCGGTCAGCGCCTCGTCCACCGCCGCACCGTCGAGCGGGCGGATGTCGTCGAAGATCGGCCGCAACTCGCCGAGCGCCTCGGCTTCGACGGTGACCACCTCGACGTCGGCGTGTCGGGCCTCGGTCACCACTGCGGCGGCCAGTGGCAGCAGTGCGGGCTGGAACGAGGCTTGCACCCCGGGGCGCTGACCGATCCGGTGCCAGCCCGGTTCGAGTCCGGCGTCATCCAGCCGGTCCTGGGCCTGTGCCCACACCGCCCGCAGTTCGTCGTCGGCGCCGCGCACCTGCATCACCCGCAGGGTTTTGCCGCACAGCACCCGCGGGTCGATGACCACGGTGTCTACCCGGTCGAGCTCACGCAGACTGCTCGGGCGCAGCACCACCGCGCCGTGCTGGTTGGCCAGTCCGCGTCCGAAGGTGGCGGCGAACGACTCGCGTGCGGCGCGGGTGCCCTTGGGTGCGGCCACCGCGGCGGCGGTGCCGGCGAGGTCGGGGCTGCCGGTCGCGGCGCCGATCACCCCTGCTCCGATCGCCTGCATCAAGGCGCTGCGGCTCAGGTGGCGTTCGACCGGACCCGGCGGCCGGGGAACCGGCCGTGGTGGGATCAGCACCGGCGGATGGTCGGCGTAGTCGGCGAGCTCCGGTTCCCGGCGGCGCCAGGCGCGCTCGGCGGCACGTTCTTCGCCGGCGCGCATCGCCTCCACCGACAGGTCCACCGCCAGCGCGGTGGGCGCCTGGTTGAGCGTGTGCACGCCCGCGCCGGCCAGCGACAACAGGGCGTCGGTCGCCTGTTTGCCGATGCTGTCCTCGAGCAGTCGCCGCAGCCGCGGCTGGTAGTCGACGACGACGACGCCGGCCTCCAAGCCCAGCGGCAGCACCGGCAACCGCAACAGCCGGCCGACCGTCGCCATGCCCAGGCCGGCGACGTTGGCGCCGAGGGTGAGGGCGCGCAGCGCCTGCGTCATGCCATCGCCGGGCAGGGTGGCCGGTAGGCGTCCGCGCCGGGCCGGCCGGCGGTTCAGCGAGGCTCGACGAAGGAGAGGCGAAGCTGGGACCGCCGCATGAACCCGACGGTGCCGGGCCTCGGTGTCGCTGACCACCCGGCACAGTTCACGCAACGAGACGCCGTCGCCGCCGGCGTCAGGGTCCAGCCCGACCACCAGCCGGGACAGTGGGTGATTCAAGCGGACCGAGGTGACCCCAGGCAATGCCCGGGCCGCGCTGAGCACGGCAGTCGCCAGCTCGTCCCCGGCCGGCCCATCGAGTCCGCGCACCTCGACCCAGGCCCGGCCCTCGCCGCGGAAGCACCGCCGGGACAACGCCCAGCCGTTATCGCCACTCGGCAGGGCAGCGCCCGCGATGCCGGTCGCGGTCTGAACAGACGCGTCGACCAATGCGGAGGTCAGCTGGACACCGAAGTTTGCCGCGCGCAGCGGAAGAGAGTGCCTGACGGCACGACCTAAATCCACGCGGGCCCGTTCAGTGGCGCGCGCGAGCGCTGCTGCTGCCGCTACGGGCCGGTCGCGCTGCCGCCTTCTTCGGCTGCGAGCTGCGCCGCGTGGTCGACGAGCCCGACGGCTTCGTCGACTTCGCTGACTTCACCGACTTCAACGGCCGGGCCGTCGCGGTCGAAGCGGCCGGCGCCTTCGTCGACGACTTCGCCGAAGGCTGCGCCGGCGGCGCGCCGTTATCGGAGCGGTTCAGCTGCTTGAGCACCAGGGCGGTGCCGCCCACCGCCACCAGCAGTGGCCACTCGACCAATCCGGTGACGCCGAGGGCGCCCAGGGTCAGTGCGGCCGCGGGGGTCGAGTGGCTGCCGGTGCTCAGGCCGCGCTGCGCGCCGCTCGCCGCCCCCTTCAAGCCACCGATTACCCCGTTGAGTGCGGCCCCGCCGACTGCGCCGGCCGCCTCGGTTGTCATGGTCGCCGCGCGAGTCGCCGCTCCGGCCACCTTCCGTACCGTCCCTGCGACGGCGTTCATGGGTATTCCCTGCCCTTCAAACGAGGCAAATTGGTTAACCCGATCCATCCTATGCGAATTTCGGGTGAACCCGCGGAATCCACAACGAATTCATATAACCCGAGGTTTCGGAGCCGGCTGGATATCCACCAGCACCGGCGCGTGATCGCTGGGCGACTTGCCCTTGCGTTCCTCCCGGACGATCTCGGCGTGCGCTACGCGGGTGGCCAGCGCGGGCGAGCCCAGGATGAAGTCGATTCGCATGCCCTGCTTCTTGGGGAACCGTAGTTGGGTGTAGTCCCAATAGGTGTAGACACCGGGGCCCGGCGTGAACGGTCGCACCACGTCGAGGTACTGCGCCTCGGTCAGCGCGTGAAACGCCCGGCGCTCGGGCTCCGAGACGTGGGTCGCGCCGTCGAAGAACTCCATGCTCCACACGTCGTCGTCCTGCGGGGCGATATTCCAGTCGCCCGTCAACGCGATCGGCGCCGAGGGATCGTCACGCAGCCAGCCTTCGGCGGTATCGCGCAACGCGGCAAGCCATTCCAGCTTGTAGGTGTAGTGCGGGTCGTTCAGGGCGCGGCCATTGGGCACATACAGACTCCACACCCGGACTCCGCCGCAGCTGGCGCCCAGCGCGCGAGCCTCGACCGTCGGGTCGGCGTCCGCCTTGGCCCAGGTGGGTTGCCCGGGAAACCCGATCTCGACGGCGTCCAGACCGACCCGGGAGGCGATCGCCACCCCGTTCCACTGGTTGTGGCCGACATGTGCCACCTCGTAGCCGAGTTCGTGAAACGGCAACGTGGGGAACTGCGCGTCGGTGCACTTGGTCTCCTGCATCGTCAGCACGTCGACGTCGGCGCGGGCCAGCCAGTCGGTAACCCGGCCCACGCGTGTGCGGATGGAGTTGACGTTCCAGGTGGCCAGTCGCAGCGCAGTCACGCAGTCACCCTAGATCGACGGCGGCTACCCGCGGCGCCCGACTTCGTCGCGGTTGCGGTCGCCGCTACCGCAGCATCCGGGCGTCGAGGTAGCGGGTGCGGTGCTGACCGGCGAACCCGATCGCCTCGCAGAACGCGAACGCGCCGACGTCATCGCTCGGTACCTGCGCGTAACCGCGGGCGGCCCCCCGCTCGGCGCCCCAGGCATGCAGTGCGGTGCAGATCGCCCGCCCGTGGCCTTGCCGGCGCCTGCCCTCGGCCACGCGCAGGGCGGTCACCCCCAGCCAGCGGGTGCCGTCCGGGGCCTCGGTCGCCGCGCCGCGCCCGACCGCCACCCCGGGTATCGAGGCGAACACCAGCTCACCGTCGACCACCGCGGTCAGCGGCCCCACCGGGTCGTCGGCGGGCCAGTCAGGGCCGGGCCGGTCGGTCAGCGTCACCTGCTCGGGCATCGTCTCGAGAGTCGACGACCCGGCGGTCAACTCGCACACCAAGGTGCGGATCTCCAACCGTGCGGGGATGTCTTCCGGCAGTCGCAGCAGCCGCTCCGGGACCGCCAGGGTCGGGGCCAGATCCCGTCGGGCATACCAGTCGATGATCGCCGGGATGGTACTGGTGTGGGCGAACATGTCCAGGGGCACAGCCGAATTCGTCGCCAATGCGGTACCGGGCCCGGCCCGCAGCAACCAGCCGTCGAGCCACTGGTGTTCGCTGCCCGGCCAGGCCAGCGCGGCAGCGTGCTCCACGGCGCGGATCGCTGAGTTCTTCACCGGCCGATCGGTGAGCCGGCGCACGTACAGCACGTCGGCGTGCCGGCAATCGTGGACCACCCCGTCCGACGAGCGGACCCGCACCACCGTCCCGGCCGCCTCCAGGTGCCCCACCACGTCGCCCATCGGCGGCTCCGAACCGGGCGGCCGCAGATAGCGCAGGCTCACCCGGGTGCCGACCGGGGGCAGCTCGACAGCTGGCCGGTTCATCACCGGACCCTCAGTGACCGAACGGATCGGGCACGTCGCCTGGCATCCAGGACAGGCCGGGCACGCCCCAGCCGTTGGACTTCACCGTCCGCTTCGCCGCTCGGGCGTGACGGCCCACCAGCATGTCCAGATACAGCAGGCCGTCCAGATGCCCGGTCTCGTGCTGCAGCATCCTCGCGAACAAACCGGTGCCCTCCAGTGTGACCGGGTTGCCGTCGGCGTCCAGGCCGGTGACGCGGGCCCATTCCGCGCGGCCGGTCGGGAACGACTCACCGGGCACCGACAGGCAGCCCTCGTCGTCGTCATCGGGGTCGGGCATGGTCTCGGGCCGTTCGGAGGTCTCCAACACCGGGTTGACCACCACGCCGCGGCGCCGCGTGGTCGAGCGGCGGTCATCGGCGCAGTCATAGACGAAGACCCGCAGCCCCACACCGATCTGATTGGCGGCCAAGCCGACGCCGTTGGCGGCGTCCATCGTGTCGTACATCGTGGTGATCAACTCGGCCAGGTCGGCCGGCAGCGAGCCGTCATCGGCGACGGGGACCGGGGTGGTCGGGGTGTGCAGGACGGGATCGCCGACAATGCGGATGGGTACGACGGCCATGACCGAAAAGCTTAAGTGCCCGCCGCCGGCACAGTGCAGCGGCCACGGCGACTCGCGGGGCCGGCTCCCGGTTCAACACCGTGTGCCGTGATTGAATATTCGCTCAGGACAGGCCGCCGAAAACGCAACGAACGTTCGACCAAAGAACTTTCCGGAAGGGTCCAGGAAACGATATGGACGGCGCCATGGCGCAAGCGAATCGATCAGGGGACGATTCGGAACCCACTGACGGCTTGAGCCGTCGCGAACACGACATCCTGTCCTTCGAGCGGGACTGGTGGAAGTACGCCGGCGCCAAGGAAGAGGCCATCAAGGAGCGGTTCTCGCTGTCGGCAACCCGCTACTACCAGGTGCTCAACGCTCTCGTCGACCGGCCTGAGGCGCTGGCTGCCGACCCGATGCTGGTCAAACGGCTGCGCAGGCTGCGATCGAGTCGGCAGAAGGCGCGCGCCGCGCGGCGTCTCGGGTTCGATATCACTTGAGTCGCCCGGAACCCCTGATTGCTGGGGGTTTAGAGGTCGTGGCCTGCTCGTCGATACAGTGGGCGCAATGAGCGACCACGTTCCCGACTCCTCCAGACTCCCGCTGCGGGCCATGGTGATGGTCCTGCTGTTTTTGGGCACCATCTTCCTGCTGGTCGGATTTCAGGCGCTCGGATCGTCCGGCAACGACGACGACACCGGCCACTCGCCGGCGTCGAAACCCGTGACCACCACCTCCGCGGCGGCCACCACCGACCGCCCCGCCCACCGGTCCGAGGTGCGCGTCTACAACATCTCTGAGCAGGCGGGCCTGGCCGGGCACACCGCGGAAGTGCTGCGGGAAGCCGGCTGGAATGTGACCGACGTCGGCAACCTCGAGCTGCCCGAGGTCACCGAGACCACCGTCTACTTCGGTGACGGCCCGGGTGAGCACGACTCGGCCAACGCCGTGGCCGAGGTGCTGCACGCGGCCGCACAGCCACGCATCCCCGACGTGGCCGAGCAGCCACCGGGCGTGATCGTGGTGGTCGCGGGTTAAGCTCCTCGCATGGTCAAAGGTCACCGCAGAGTTGTTGCCGCCGCTGTCTTCGCCGCCCCGGTTGTGCTGTTGGCGGCGTGCAGCCCCAACGAGCCGCCCTCCGACGTGCCGGGCACCACGCCGGCCATCTGGACCGGGTCGCCGGCGCCGTCCGGCGCGGCGAGCGAGCCGGGCGAGTCGGGCGGTTCCGACAACCTGGTGGCGCGCCTGACGACCGTCGACGGCGGCCAGGTCGCCACCGCGACGTTCGAGTTCAGCAAGGCCGGCGGGAAAGAATTCGCCACGATCACCGTGGAGACCACCAGCACCGGCGTGCTGACGCCGGGCTTCCACGGCATGCACATCCACGGCGTGGGTAAGTGCGAAGCCGACTCGGTCGCGCCCGGCGGCGGCGCACCCGGCGCCTTCCTGTCGGCCGGTGGGCACTTCCAGGCGCCCGGCCACAACGAGCACCCGCAGAGCGGCGACCTGACCTCGCTGCAGGTCCGCTCCGACGGCAGCGCGCTGCTGGTGACCACCACCGATGCGTTCACCCGGCAGGAATTGCTGGACGGCGAGGGGACGTCGTTGATCATCCACGCCGACGACGACAATTTCGCCAACATCCCGGCGGACCGCTACACCCAGGTCAACGGCACGCCAGGCCCGGACCAGACCACGCTGACCACCGGAGACGCCGGCAAACGAGTTGCGTGTGGTGTCATCGGCGCCGGATAGCCTGCCGAACAACAGGGCTTCGTCCAAAGCCCGAATCGAGTTCGCCCACTGCGCCCGACCCACCCTCGGTGTGGAGTGGGAGTTCGCACTGGTCGACGCGGCGACCCGCGACCTGAGCAACGAAGCCAGCGCAGTGCTGGCAGAGCTCGGCGAAAACCCGCGCGTGCACAACGAATTGCTGCGCAACACCGTCGAGCTCGTCACCGGCATCTGTGACAGCACCGGCGAGGCGATCGAGGATCTGCGCCAAACGCTGGCGGCCACCCGGCCCATCGTGCACAGCCGGGGCATGGAACTGTTCGGCGCCGGAACCCATCCGTTTGCGCAGTGGTCGGCGCAGAAACTGACCGACGCGCCGCGCTACGCCGAGCTGATCAAGCGCACCCAGTGGTGGGGCCGGCAGATGATGATCTGGGGAGTGCACGTCCACGTCGGAATCTCTTCGGCCTACAAGGTCATGCCGATCATCTCGTCGCTGCTGCTGTACTACCCGCACCTGCTGGCGTTGTCGGCGTCGTCGCCGTGGTGGGCCGGCGAGGACACCGGCTACGCCAGCAACCGGGCGATGATGTTTCAGCAGCTGCCCACCGCGGGATTGCCGTTCCAGTTCCAGACCTGGTCGGAGTTCGAGGGCTTCGTCTACGACCAGAAGAAGACCGGGATCATCGACCACATCAACGAGATTCGTTGGGACATCAGGCCATCCCCGCACCTGGGCACCATCGAGGTACGAGTCTGCGACGGGGTGTCCAACCTGCGCGAACTGGGCTCGCTGGTCGCGCTGACCCACTGCCTGATCGTCGACCTGGACCGGCGGCTGGACGCCGACCAATCGCTGCCCACCATGCCGCCGTGGCACGTGCAGGAGAACAAGTGGCGCGCGGCGCGTTACGGGCTGGACGCCGAGATCATCCTCGACGCCGACAGCAACGAGCGCCTGGTCACCGAGGACCTCGACGAGCTGCTCAACCGGCTGGAGCCGATCGCGGCGCGACTCCACTGTGCCGACGAACTGGCCGGCGTCGCCGACATCTATCGAACCGGTGCGTCCTACCAGCGGCAGCGCCGGGTCGCCGAGGAGCACGACGGCGATCTGCGCGCTGTCGTCGACGCGCTGGTCGCCGAACTGGACATCGAGTGATGGAACTGCCGATGTTCCCGCTGGAGTGGGTGCTGCTGCCCGGCGAGGAACTGTCGCTGCGGATCTTCGAGAGGCGCTACACCGTGCTGGTCGGGGACCTGATGCACAGCGGCGATCCGCGGTTCGGGGTGGTGCTCATCGCCCGCGGCCGCGAAGTGGGCGGTGGCGAGCAGCGCAACGACATCGGCGCGATGGCGGCCATCACCGACTGCACCGAGCTCGGCGGCGGCCGCTACGCGCTGCGGTGCCTGACCGGCGAGCGGATCCGGGTCAGCCAGTGGCTCCCCGACGACCCCTATCCGCGGGCCGACATCGAGGTATGGCGCGACGAGCCGGGGGAACCGGTGAGCGACAGGCAGTTCGGGGAGTTGGAAGAACGCATCGTCGCGCTGCACAAGCGGATGGCGGTGGCCCGCCGGCGGTGGGTGACGGCCGGGCGCGACGCCATGCTGGGCGGCCGCCGGCTGCGCTCGCTGGACCCGGTGCAGCGGCTGTACTCGCTGGCCTGCCGGGTCCCGATGGGCGAGGCCGACCGCTACGCGGTGCTGGCGGCGCCGTCGCTGTCCGACCGGCTAACGGCACTGTACGAGGCGATCGAGACCGTCTCGGCCCGAGTCGAATTCGAGCTGCCGGATAACGGTTGACTCTGCGTCTACCAGACAGAAGTGCGAGTGAGGTGCCTGGTAGACGCAGCGTCAACGGGTTACTTCAGGCAGCTGCCCGCATCGACGGTGAGCGGAAGCCCGGTGACGTAACGGGATTCGTCTGAGGCCAGGAACAACACGGCGTTGCTGATGTCGACCGGGTCCACCCAGCCGATCGGCAGCACGTGCATCAGCTGCGCCACCACGGCCATGTCGTCTGGGCCGGGGTTCTCCAGGTCGGGGCGGAACAGCTTCATCGTGCCCTCGTTCATGAACAGCGGGGTGTTCACGTTGGTGGGGTGAACCGAGTTGACCCGGATGAAGTGCTGGCCGAGTTCGACGGCGAACGTGCGCATCAAGCCGACCACACCGTGCTTGGCCGCGATGTAGTGACCGGTGTGTGGGTAGGCCTTGAGACCGCCCACCGAGCTGGTCAAGATGATCGACCCGCCGTTGCCGCCGGCGATCAGATGCGGCACACCGGCTTTGACGGTCTTCCAGACACCGGACAGGTTGACGTCGATCATGTCCTGCCAGTCGGCTTCGCTGGTCTTGTCCAAGGTGTCGCCGCCGTTGCCGATCCCGGCGTTGGCCGCGATGATGTCCAGCCGGCCCAACTGCTCGACACCGCTGTCGACCGCGGCCTTGAGCGCGTCGAAGTCCCGCACGTCGACCTGTGCCGTCACGATACGGCGGTCGCATCCCTTGACCAGGTCGGCGGTCTCGGCGAGGTCGTCGGGGGTGGCTGCGGGGATCTCCTTGCTGCTGCTGATCCGGGTGCACACATCTACGGCGATGATGTCGGCACCTTCCTGCGCCAGTCGCACCGCGTGGCTGCGGCCCTGTCCGCGGGCCGCGCCGGTGATGAGCGCGACCTTTCCTTCGACTCGTCCAGCCATGTCTGCACCTCCGTCTGTTGTTGGTCGATCGATCAGCAAGGCTGGCACCAAGCCGCGACGTTGTCAACAGTGGGTTCAGCGGGTGGGCGCCGGCGGCTCAGGCGGGATCAGTCAGCCGGCCGAGCTGTCGCTCGACGAGGGCGCGCAGCTCGTGGTGGCCGTAGGTGACGTCGACGGCCTCCTCGTTGCACAGGCTGCGTGCGGTCTGCGCGATCAGCATGGCTATCGCGACAGGTGGATACTCGTCGAGGTCGACACCCCTGGCGCGCAGCGCCACCGTGACCGCGGCGGTCTCGATGTCGCGGACCCGCTCGGCGTAGGCCTTGAGTTCGGTCCGGATCGCCTTGCGATGGTTAGCCAACGCCATGAACTCGGTATTCAGGCTGGTCACGCGGGCATCGCTGTTGATGGCCCACAGCGTCTGGAGCGGATCGTCGTCGGTGAGCGCGGCGCGCATCCGATCGAGTGCGACGTCGGCGCCGGCGCGCAGCACCTCGACGAAAAGGTCATCCATGGTGGGGAAGTAGTAGTAGACCAGGGCCTGTTTCACCCCGGCCTCGGCGGCCACCCGCCGGGACGTCGCAGCGGCATAGCCCTCGTCTCGCATGATGCGGGCGGTCGCTTCGATCAGCCGTCGCCGGGTGGCGCCATCGGTCGATTTCGCCTTGCGCGGGGCCGCCATTCACCGCGTCCCGAGGTGGTGATCGCTTGACCGCCCGTCGTTGCACATGGTAGGCATGGGACATTCTAGCAATTTGATCGATCGATCAGCGCGACGAGGTCGTGATACAAGCGAAAGGGCGCATCGCGTGATGACGGATCTCGCGGCGGTGGACTACTTCTCCGACGAAGGCGTAACTCAGGATCCCTATCCCTATTACGAATACCTCCGCTCGAACGGGCCCGTCTTCGCCGAGCCGCATCACGGCGTCGTCGCCGTCACCGGCTACGAGGAGGTGCACGCCGCGTTCAAGGACCACGACTCCTTCTCGGCTGTCAACGCGATCGGCGGGCCGTTCCCGCCGCTGCCGTTCGAACCCGAGGGCGACGACATCACCGAGCAGATCGAGGCGCATCGGCATCTGTTCCCGATCTTCGAGCACGTGGTCGTCCAGGATCCGCCGGCGCACGAGCGGACCCGCGCGCTGCTGGGCCGGATCCTGACCCCGGTTCGGCTCAAGGAGAACGAGGACTTCATCTGGCGGCTCGCCGACCTGCAGCTCGATGAGTTCATCGCCACCGGCCGCTGCGAGTTCCTGATGGACTACGCCAAACCCTTTGCGACGCTGGCGATCGCCGACCTGCTCGGCGTCCCCGATAACGATCGCGCCGAGTTCCGCCGCGCTCTCGGAGCCGGTGAGCGCCCGGGTGCCCGAGTCGGCGCCCTCGATGGCGAGCCGGTGGGCCTGAACCCACTGGAATACCTCGACGACAAGTTCAACGGCTACATCTCCGACCGGCGGCGCAATCCCCGGGCCGACGTGCTGACGATGCTCGCCGAGGCCACCTATCCCGACGGGACGATACCGGAGGTGATGGAGGTGGTGCGTCCGGCGACCTTCCTGTTCGGCGCCGGGCAGGAGACCGTCACCAAACTGCTCGGGACGATGGTGCAGGTGATCGGCGAGCAGCCCGAGCTGCAGCAGCGGCTGCGCGAGAACCGCGACCTGATCCCGCGGTTCATCGAGGAATCCCTGCGCATCCAGAGCCCGACCAAGATCGACTTCCGGCTGGCGCGTAAGACCACCACGCTGGCCGGCGTGCCGATCAAGGCCGGCACCGTGCTGATGTTGTGCCTGGGGGCGGCCAACCGGGACCCGCGCAAGTTCGAGAACCCGGATGAATTCAACTTGGACCGCAAGAACGTTCGCGAGCACATCGCCTTCGGCCGCGGCATTCACACCTGCCCCGGGGCACCGCTGGTCCGGGTCGAGGGGCGGATCACCGCCAACCGGATGCTGGACCGGATGCGCGACATCAGGATCAGCGAGGAGCACCACGGCCCGGCCGGCGACCGGCATTACACCTATGAGCCCACGTTCCTGCTGCGCGGGCTGACCGCGCTGCACATCGAGTTCGACCCGGTCGAACAGTAGGCCGTCCTCGCCGCAACGCGTCATCGGAAAGGTCAGCAATGACTCTCAGCTCTGTGTTGGATGAAGTGCGTCTGCGTCCCGGCGCGGGCGAGGTGATCCCGATCGTCGATCCGGCAACCGAGGAGCAGATCGGCGAATTCAACGACGGCGGCGCCGAGGCCGTCAACGACGCGGTTGCTCGGGCCCGGGCCTCCTTTGATTCGGGTGTCTGGAGCGCGATGCCGGCCCGCGACCGCGCCAAGATCCTGTGGCGCATCGCGGATCTGATCGATGAACATGCCGATGAGCTGGCCCAGATCGATTCGATCAACACCGGGATGCCGCTGATGCAGGCGCAGATGATCGTGCCAACCTGCGCCGAGATCTTCCGCTACTACGCCGGCTGGTGCACCAAACTCAACGGTGAGGCGCACCAGGTGCAGATGAGCGGTGGCATCTCCGGCGCGCATGCCGACCTGCACGCCTACACCCTCAAGGAGCCCTACGGGGTGGTCGGCCTGATCTTCCCTTGGAACGGCCCGGTCTTCAACGCCTGTACCAAGCTGGCGCCGGCGCTGGCCGCCGGGTGTAGCAGTGTGGCCAAACCTGCTGAGGAGACGCCACTTTCGGCGCTGGTCCTGGTACGGCTGCTCAGCGAGGCCGGGGTTCCCGACGGCGTCGTCAACCTGGTCACCGGTTACGGGCACACCGCGGGAGCAGCGCTGGTCGATCACCCCGGCGTGCAGAAAATCGCGTTCACCGGTTCCACCGAAGTCGGCAAGCGGATCGTGGCGGCGTCGGCCGGAAACCTCAAGCGGGTCAGCCTCGAGCTGGGCGGCAAGTCGCCGGTGCTGATCTATGACGACGCGGACCTGGACACCGCCATCACGATGGCCGCAATGGGCATCTTCATCCACTCCGGGCAGGGGTGCATCTGCGGGTCACGGATTTTCGTGCAGCGCGGTGTCTACGACCAGGTGGTCGACGGTATTGCCATGGTGGCCAACAACCTTCAGCTGGGTGGTCCGCGAGATGAGGGCGCCATGATCGGCCCGCTGATCAGCGAGAAGCAGCTCAACCGGGTGATGGGATTCATCGACGAAGGCAAGCGCGACCACGTCGACGTCATCACCGGTGGGCACCGGCTGGATCGCCGTGGCTTTTTCGTGCACCCGACCGTGCTGGCCAATGTGGATCCCGGGATGCGGCTCTACCAGCAGGAGATCTTCGGGCCGGTGGTCACGGTGCTGCCCTTCGACGACGACGACGAAGCCGTCGCGCTGGCGAACGACTCCGAGTACGGCCTGGCCGCCACCGCCTGGACCCGCGACCTGAGCCGCGCCCACCGGCTGGCCAAGCGGCTGGAGGCCGGAACCGTCTCGCTGAACTGCCAGATGGTCTTCGACCACTCGGTGCCGTTCGGCGGCTACAAACAGTCCGGCTGGGGTCACGAGTGGGGCCGAGACGGCGTTGAAAGCTTCCTGCAGACCAAGTCGGTGTACACGCAGCTGTGAGTGCTGCCCGAGCCCCTGCCCACCCCGAGAGTGAACTCGGTGGGCAGGGCCTCAGTTCATGCCGATGCGAATGTTCTTGATCTGCAGAAATTCGTGGAGCCCGTCGGCGCCTCCGGTGCGCCCGAATCCACTCTGCTTGTAACCGCCGTAGGGGCCCTGCGGTGAGATACTGCTGATGGTATTGATCCAGACCGAGCCGGCTTCCAGCTGCCGGGAGATCCGGTGGGCGCGCAGCAGATCGCGGGTGTGGACGAACGCGTTGAGTCCGTAGCGGGTGCCGTTGGCCAGTGCGACGGCTTCGGCGTCGTCGCGGAACCTCATCACTGACACGACGGGACCAAACGTTTCGGTCTGGGCCAGCGGCGAGGAGTTGTCGACGCCGCCGAATACCGTCGGCTCGATGTAGTAGCCCGATGAGAGCTCACCGCCGAGCCGCCGGCCGCCGGCAAGAAGTTCGCCACTGCCATCAGTGGCTGCCCGCCCGATCACGTCCAGGATGCGGTCGGTGGCGGCCTGGCTGATCACCGGACCGAACATCACCGTGGGATCGAGCGGATCGCCCACCTTGGCACGGCCGACCGCGGCCAGGAACTTCTCGACGAAGGTGTCGTAGACCGACTCGTGCACCAGCACTCGGCTGGCGCAGGCGCAGCTCTGGCCGGACTGCATCAAGGGGCCCTGATGCGCGGCAAGCTGTGCCGCAGCGTCGAGGTCGGCGTCGGCGAAGACGATACTGGCCGACTTGCCGCCGAGTTCGGTGACGACCGGAGTGAGGTTGACGGCGGCGGCCTGCAGCACGCTGCGGGCGGTGTTTTCGCCTCCCGTGAAATGGATCTTGCGAATGCCGGGATGGCGCACCAGCGCGTCACCGCCCGCTGCGGCGGCGGGCATCACGCTGACCAGCCCGGGCGGCAGGCCCGCCTCCAGACACAGCTCACCGAAGCGCAGCGCGGCTAGCGGCGCGAGCTCGGAGGGCTTGAACACCACCGCGTTGCCTGCTGCAAGCGCGGGTGCAACGCACGATCCGGCGACCACCAGCGCGCCGTTCCAAGGGGCGATAACACCCACCACACCGTATGGTTCGCGTTCGATCAGGTTGACGTCGAAGGATTCGCTCACCGGCGTGCTGGAGCCGTGCGGCTTGTCGGCGTAGCCCGCGAAGTGGCGTAGGAATCGCTCGAGCAGAATTGCGTTCCCGGCGAACGAGATCGGTACCGCATAGTCTTGGACGTTCAGCGCGGCCAATTCGCCGAGATGCTGGTGCACCACGTCGGCCAGGTCGATCAGCAGGTCGCGGCGTCGGTCGACGGTCAGCGCAATCCATTCTCGCTGCGCCTCTTGCGCTGCGGCCACGGCCTGGTGAATCTCCGCTGCGCCGGCCAGTGTCACAGTGGCGTTCGGTCGGCCGGTGGCCGGATAGATGTGGTCGTGCGTGACGGGAGGCGTCATGCATTGCCTTCCTCAGCCCACTCCTGCGTGACGCGCTGCTTCTGCTCCTCGATCACGTCGATCAGTCGCGACGCCTTGGGCCAGCCGTAGTAGGCACCGAACTGCAAAGCGGCCTCGTCGATTTCGTCGAAGGACACGTCGCGGCTCTTCAGCGCGGCGTAGACGTGACTGAGGATCGGATACGGCGCGTCCTGGAACGCGACACAGGCGACCGTGATCAGCCGCCGCTGCTTCATGCCCAGCCCGGGCCGTAGCCACATCTCGCCGAAGACGAAGTTCAAGATCCCCGCACCCGAGTACGGGTCGTCGCGGGTCGGCACGTAGGGCAGGCAGTTGACGTCGCGGAAGGCCTGCTCGCCGGCGAGCAGCCGGGACTCAGGATCGCTCGGGGTGGTCAGCGGCAGCAGCGGTGTCGGGGGCGGTACCGGCTCACCGCGCTCGGTGTGGATGCGCTGCCACTGCTCGTCGACGATCATGTTGAACAGTGACGCCTTCGGCCAGCCGGAGTACACCGCGAAATGCAATACAGCTTCCCGCATTTCGTCGATGGTGACGTCGCCGCTGTGCAATGCCGCGTAGATGTGTTCGCGCAGCGGCTCCTCGGTGTCGGCTGCGGCCAGGCAGGGCAGCGCGATGAACCATCGGTCGCGGCGACTCAATCCCGGACGCTGCCAGATCTCGCCGAACACGAAGTCGAGCAGGGTAGCGGCGGGGGCGGCGGTGGCTGGGATCGGGAGGGTCATCAACTCGGCGAATGCGCGCGCTCCGCGCCCCGCCTCACCGGAGGGTGGCACCGGCATCCACCTTGAACTCCAGCCCGGTCACGTGCCGGGACTCGTCGGAGACCAGAAACAGCACCGCGTTGCTGACATCGCGGGCCTCGGTCATGATGATCGGCAACGCGTTGGCGAAGATCGGGCCGAGGTCGGCGCGCTCGCCGTGCAGCAGGGCGTGCAGCGCATCCGGCCGCATCCCGGTCTCAACCCCGGTGGGATGCACCGTGTTGACCCGGACATTCACCGCCGCAAGCTCATTGGCCAGTGCACGGCTCATGCCGACCACCCCGTGTTTGGATGCGGTGTAGGGCGTGTGCAGCGGGCTGCCCTTCAGTCCGGCCACCGAACTGACGTTGATCAGGCTGCCGCCGTGGGAGACCAGGTGCGGCAGCGCCGCAGCGCAGGTGTTCCACGCCCCGATCAGATTGACGTCGACTACCGTGCGCCACTGCTCGGAGGTGGTGGTGTCCCAGGTCCCACCGGTGATCACCCCGGCGTTGGCGACCGAGGCGTCCAGACCGCCCAGCTCCGCCACCCCGTCGTCGACCGCGGTCCGCAGCGCGGCGCCATCGCGGACATCCACCACGCGCGTGACCGCACGGCGACCCTGTTGTTCGACCAGCCGGGCGGTCTCCTCGAGGTCTTCGGCTGCGGCCAGCGGATAGTCGATCTCCGGCAGCGACGCGCAGATGTCGACCAGGATAAGGTCGGCGCCCTCCTCGGCCAGCCGCACGGCGTGGCTGCGACCCATGCCTCGCGCGGCGCCGGTGACCAGCACCCGCTTGCCCGCTACCCGCCCGCTCATAGCTTGTTGCAGAAGCCGGCGTCGACGGGGAAGGTGACCCCGGTGACGTAGCGGGCAGCGTCGGAGACCAGGTAGGCGATCGCGGCGCTGATGTCTTCGGGTTCGAGCATGCCGACCGGCATCGGATTCTGCAGATGCGGGCCGCCGTCGGGGTAGTTCTCCAGGAACGAGGTCATGGCCGGGTTCACCGCCATCATGGTGTTGACCGCGGTCGGGTGCACGGTGTTGACCCGGATGCTGTGCGGGGCAAGGGCGTTGGCCAGTGTTCGCATCAAACCGACTATGCCGTGCTTGGACGCCGCGTAGCCCAGGCCGCCGCCTTGCAGCCCGCCGAAACCCTTGAGCCCGGCGGTCGAGCTGGTGAACACGATCGACCCGCCCCGGTCACCGGCGATCAAGTGGCCAATGGCGGCTTTGGCGGTGTGGAACGAGCCGACCAGGTTGACGTCGAGCACGTCGGTCCACATCTGCAGGTCTTCCTCGTCGGTCAGCTCGCGAAACGCCATGGCGGCGATGCCGGCGTTGGCGCAGACGATGTCGAGCCGGCCGAAGTGCTCGACACCGGCGTCCAGTGCCGCCTTCAGCGCTGCGAAGTCGCGGACGTCGGCGACCGAGCCGATCATCTTGCCGCCCTGCGCCTCCACCAAGGCGACCGTCTCGTCCAGCTCGTCGCGGGAGCCCATCGGATAGCCGTTGGAGGCGATGTCGGCGCAGATGTCCACGCCGATGATGTCGGCGCCGTCGGCGGCCAGGCGCACCGCGTGGCTGCGGCCCTGCCCGCGCGCCGCCCCGGTGATGAATGCGACTTTTCCGTCCAGAGAACCCATGCCGGTACGGTAACCTGGTTACTCAACGACGGCAAGGGGGTGAATCGATGTCTGGCCCGGAGGATCGGATCCTCGGCATCGTCGTCGAGATCCTCGAAACGCAAGGCTACGACGCGGTTCAACTCCGCGAGGTCGCCCGTCGCGCCCGGGTGTCGCTGGCCACCATCTACAAGCGGTATGTCACCCGCGACGAGCTCATTCTCGCCGCGCTGGACAGCTGGATGGCGGAGAACCGTTACTCCGGCGTCGACGCGTATGCGCCAGAGCCCGCCGAGCCGTTGTACCCGGCGCTGATGCGGTTGTACCGCACCATCTTCGAGCCGTGGGAGCGCCACCCGGCCATGCTGACGGCCTATGTGCGGGCCCGGTCCGCGCCTGGCGGTGACGCGTTGGTACGCCGCGGGCTCGACGTCGTGGGGCCGGCGATGCGGGCGGCGCTCTCCGAGGTCGACGAAGCCTTCATCGCCGACCTGGATGTCATCATCTCCAACCTGGTGTACGGCCTGTCGGCGCGCTTCGCCGCCGGCGAGCTTGCGATCACCGATATCCTGCCCACCCTGGACCGGGCGGTCTACCGGCTCACCAGCGGATACGAGGCGGACCGAGGCGCTCGGCGCCGGCCGGCGACGTAGGCTGCTACCAATGCCGGATGTCGTGTTCACCGCCGTCGCACCCGTCATTCCGGTGCGCGATCTCGATGCGGCCCTCGACCGCTACCGCCGCCTCGGATTCACCGCCCGCGCCTACGCCGGGCCGGCCCGCTACGGATTCGTCGACCGCGGCGCGGTGTCGCTGCACCTGACCGAATGGGCTGAGCACGACCCGCTGCGCACCGCGGCCGCGGTGTACCTGTACGTCGACGACGCCGACGCGCTCTACGCGCAATGGACGGCATCGGGTGTTCCGGGTCGGTTCATCGCACCGGCCGACACCGACTACCGGCTTCGGGAGTTCGCCTACGTCGACCCGGAGGGCACTTTGCATCGCGTCGGTTCGCCACGTCGGATCGTCAGCGCCGCCCGCGACATCGCCGCACCGGCCGAGCGGATCTTCGAGCTGATCGCCGATCCGGCTCGCCAGCCGCACTGGGACGGCAACGACAACCTGGCCGAAGCGGGTCCCGGGCAGCGGGTGCGGGCCGCCGGCAGCCTGTTCACCGTGACGCTGACGTCCGGCGCCGTCCGGGAGAACCATGTGGTGGAGTTCGAAGAAGGACGCCGGATCGCCTGGCTACCAGCCGAACCCGACACCCCGCCGCCGGGACACCTATGGCGGTGGGAACTCGAACCGCTGGACGCGGTCCACACCCGCGTCACCCACACCTATGACTGGTCGTCACTGAGCGACCCGAACCGCCTGCAGCGCGCGCGGCTGACCACCGCGGACAACCTGGCGGCCTCGCTCGCCCGGCTCGCATGGTTGGTCGAGGGTCCTGACGCCACCGATCAGCGTGCGTAAACCCGGTGATTCGCATGGTGTGTCGGCCGGGGACACGCACGCTGGGGCATGGACGGGCTAGCGGTTGTCGGCGAAGGAGCGCAGCGCCTCGATCTGCGCGGGATCCAGGGATGGTCGCACGGTTTCGCGGGCGGCGGCCACGTCGGCCTTCGTGACGTCGGCGGCGTCGATGGACCGGCGCATCGCGGTCAGCGCCGCCTCGCGCAGCAGCGCCACACAGTCCGCGGCGCTATAGCCGTCCAAGTCGGCGGCCAGCGCGTCAAGGTCGACGTCGTCGTGCAGCGGCACGGATTTGCCGGCCACCCGCAGGATCTGGCGGCGGGCGTCGGCGTCCGGCGGCTCGACGAACACCAGCTTCTCCAGCCGGCCCGGCCGGGTCAGCGCCGGATCGATCAGCTCCGGCCGGTTGGTGGCCCCGACCACCACCACGTCGCGCAGTGGGTTGACGCCGTCGAGTTCGGTCAGCAGCGCGGCCACCACCCGGTCGGTCACCCCGGAATCGAAGCTCTGTCCCCGCCGTGGCGCCAGCGCGTCGATCTCGTCGAGGAACACCAGTGACGGCGCGGAATCACGGGCGCGCTGGAACAGGTCCCGCACCGCCCGCTCGCTGCTGCCCACCCACTTGTCCATCAGCTCGGCGCCCTTGACCGCGTGCACGCTGACCCGCCCGGAACCGGCCAGGGCGCGCACCACGAACGTCTTGCCGCACCCCGGCGGGCCGTAGAGCAGCACGCCGTGCGGGGGATCGACACCGAGCCGGGTGAAGGTGTCCGGGTGCTGCAACGGCCACAGGATCGCCTCGGTCAGCGCCTGTTTGGTGGCCGCCATGTCTCCCACGTCATCGAGGGTGATCGAGCCGACCGAGACCTCCGCGGCCGCCGAACGCGACAGCGGACGGATCACACTGAGCGCCCCGATCAGGTCCTGCTGGGTGAGCGTGGGCGTCTCGTCGTTGTCACTAGCCCGCGACGCCGCCCGGAGCGCCGCCTCCCGGACCAGCGCGGCAAGATCAGCCGCCACGAAACCCGGTGTGCGGTCAGCGATCTCACTCAGTGTCAGGTCCGTCGTGGGAACCGAGATCAGCAGGGTGGCCAGCAGCGCGGCCCGGGTCGCGCCGTCGGGCAGGCTCAGCCGGATCTCCCGGTCGCACAGCTCCGGCGCCCGCAGTCGCGGATCGACCCGGTCGGGAAGCGCCGAGGTGGCGATGAACGCCACTCCCTCGGTGGCCACGGCGGTGCGCAGTTCAGCCAGGATCAACGTCGCGACCGGCTCCGGCGGTTCGGGCAGCAGGGTGTCCACGTCGGCGATCAGCAGCACGCCGCCGCCGTCGCGGACCTTCGCCACCGCCGAGCGCACCGCGGCCAGCCGGTCGTCGGCGGCCAGCGCACCGATCTCCGGCCCGTCCAGTTCGAGCAGCCGTCGGCCCTCGCACACCGCCCGCACCAGCGTCGTCTTGCCGACCCCGGCCGGCCCCGAGACCAGCACCCCGAGGTTGGTTCCGGCGTTGAGTGTCTTGAGCAGCTGCGGCTCGTCGAGGGCCAGCTTGAGCCATTCGGCGAGTTTGGCGGCCTGGGCCTCGCAGCCCTTGAGTTCGTCGATGGCGATCCGGGCCGGACGCACCCGCGCGGCGGCCGACGGCTTCGCCGTGACCGCGGTGCCGTTGCCCCAGGTCACCAGTGAATTCGGTTGCACGCTCACCGGTCCGGCGGGATCGACACCAGTCACGGTGAGCAGCTCGGAGGTCCAGCTGATCCCGACCGCCGACGCCAGCGCGGTGGTCGCCGCCGAGGTCGAGGTGCCCGGTCCCAGGTCGCGGGGCAGCAGCGACACCGCGTCGCCGACGGTGAGCACCTTGCCCAGCAGCGCCTGGCGCAGCGTGTTCGGTGACAGACTCTGCGAGGCCAGTGCCGAGCCGCTCAACGTCACCGATCGGGCGCCGTAAACGGTCACCGCGGCCACCACCACCTCGGTGCCGTCGCGCAGCCCGGCATTGGACAGCGTGACGTCGTCGAGCAGCACCACCCCGGTTGGGGCATCCGGCCCGGCCAGCCCCGCCACCGCCGACGTCGTGCGAGAACCGGTCAGCGACACCGCGTCCCACTCCCGGATGCCCAGGGCGGCAATCGCTTCGGCGTGCAGCCGGACCACACCACGGCGGGCGTCGACCGCGGAGGTGTTGAGCCGGGCGATCAGCGTCAGGTGGCGGGAGGAGGTCCGGGAGCCATCGCCGTCCCGATGCTCTTCAATAGAACCCATGCGGTCATTATCGGCATACCGCCGCTCACTGTTGCCGGCGATCGGCGCGGTCACGCTGCTGGCGATACCGGTGCCGTCTCGCGCCGATACGGCGAACCCGCTGGCCGAGCTGGTTGACGCCGCCGCCGGCCGCCTCCAGGTCGCCGACGATGTGGCGGCGGTCAAATGGCGGACCGGCGGTGCCATCGAGGACCCGGTCCGGGTGCAGCAGCAACTGGCGAAGCTGGCCGACGATGCCGCCCGTAACGACCTCGACCCCGCCTACGTGCAGCGGATCTTCGGCGACCAGATCGCCGCCACCGAAGCCGTCGAGCACCACCGGTTCGCGCAGTGGAAACTGGACCCGGCCACCGCGCCGGCGAGCGCCCCCGAGCTGGCCGAATCACGTGCCCGCATCGACGGATTCAACCGCGAGATGCTCACCCAGATCGGGCTGCGGCGGCAGCAGCTGCATTCGCCGGAGTGCGCCGCCCTGCTCGACGAGGCGCTCCGGGAGGTCAGCGCCGCGCGCCGACTAGGCGAGTTCGAACACGGCGCACTGACATCGGCGACCCGCGAGTACTGCTCCGAATAGCTCAGCGACCCGGTTTGCGCAACCGCAGCCGGGCCATCGATTGCCCGCTGGGCCGGCGGATGCCCAACGGGCGGCGTCCCGGCTGCGACCGGCGGATCTCCCGGCGCGCGGCCCGGCGTTCCCGGGGAGCGTGCTCCCAGGCCTCCGGATGCGCAGCCACCCAGCGCTGGCTGCGGACCGAGAACGGAATGGTGCACAGGTAGGCCACGATCAGCACCAGCACCAGCACATACGGGAACAGGAACGCCGCGGCGGCCACCAGCGCCAGCACCGCCAGCAGCACCGCCGCCAGATGCGGCGGCACCGACACGGCATGCATCTTGCGCATCGGGATCCGGCTGACCAGCAGCATCGACGTGCCCACCACCCAGGCGCAGGTGAACCACTGCGACGTCCACCAGCCGTCGCCGAACTGCAGTTTCGCGGCCAGCAGGCCCATCAGCGTGATCGCTCCGGCCGGGGCGGGCATCCCGACGAAGAACTCGCGGGTGTAGGCCGGCAGGGTGGCGTCGTCGAGCAACGCGTTGAACCGGGCCAGCCGCAGCACCACGCACACCGCATACAGCAGCACCACGATCCAGCCCGCCGGCTGCGTCGACAGCAGCGACACGTAGATCACGATGGCGGGCGCCACCCCGAAGTCGACGGCGTCGGCCAGCGAATCGATCTCGGCGCCCATCCGCGACTCGGCGTCGAGGATGCGGGCCACCCGGCCGTCCAGACCGTCGAGGATGGCGGCCGCGGCGATCAGTGCCATCGCGACGTGCACCTGGCCGTCCAGTGCGTACTTGATCGAGGTCAGGCCGGCGCAGATGGCCAGCACCGTCATCGAACTGGGCAGGATGTGCAGGCCGACCGGGCCCCGGGTGCGGGTCGTCGGGTGGACCGGACGGGCGGAACTCGTCATGGCAGCTGGGCCAGCACCGTCTCACCGGCGACCATGCGCTGCCCGACGCCGACCAGCGGCTGCGTCCCGACCGGCAGGTAGGTGTCCAGCCGCGACCCGAACCGGATCAGCCCGTAGGTGTCACCGATCGCCAGATGGTCACCGGGCCGGGCGTCGCAGACGATGCGCCGTGCCAGCAGCCCGGCGATCTGCACGGCGATCACCTCGGCGCCCTCGGCGGTGCGGATCCGCACACTGTTGCGCTCGTTGTCCTCGCTGGCCTCGGTGCGGTCCGCAGACCCGAACCGGCCGGCCCGGTGCAGCACGTCGAGCACCTCACCGCCGACCGGAGCCCGCTGCACGTGCGCGTCGAACACCGACATGAAGATGCTGACCCGCGGCAGTGGGGTGTCGGGCAGATCCAGTTCCGGCGGCGGGGTCGCGGTGTCGACCAGGCAGACCATGCCGTCTGCGGGTGCCACCACCACACCGGGGCGCGTCGGCGGTACCCGGCGGGGATGCCGGAAGAACCCGGCGCTGGCACCCGCGGCCAGCAGCCCGGCGCCGCGAACCCAGCGCTGCTTGCGGCCCACCGCCGCCACACCCAGGCCGCCGGCGACGAACGGCAAGCCGGCGTGGTGCATCGGCGGCACCGTTGAGCGCACGAGATCGATCAGGTGTCGCAGACCGCCGGGATCATCTGCTGCGCGGGGTCGTCTGGCCATCCGGCCATCTTAGAAGCTGTCGTGTTGATGCGGCTGAATCGCCGGGCTCACCCGGTCAGGTCCCAGACCTCCACCGGGGTCCCCACCGCCAGTTCGGTCACCTCGTCGGCGATGTCGAGCAGGCAGTTCGCCGACGCCAGATAACGCAGATGGTGTGAGGCCGGCGGACCGTAGTTGGTGACCGTCCCGGTTTCGTGGTCGAGCAGGCCGCGCCGGAACTGCCGCCGGCCCGCCGGTGAGGTCAGCTTCTCGCTGAGGACGGCGGTGCGGCGCGGCCGGTCCGGGGCGGGCAGGTCCATCGCGCGACGCAAGACGGGGCGGACGAACACCTCGAAGGACACCTGCGCGCTGACCGGGTTGCCGGGCAGCGTGACGATGGCCGCCTCGCCGACGCGGCCGATCCCCTGGGGCATGCCCGGCTGCATCGCGACCTTGACGAAATCCACGCCCTGGTCGCCGTCGCGGCCGAAGACGTCCTTGACCACCTCGTAGGCGCCTGCGCTGACCCCGCCGCTGGTGATGATCAGATCCACCGCGCCGTCGGCCACGCCGTAACGGTCGAGCACCGCGGTGAATTCGGCGGTGTCGTCGGCGACGGTGACCGCGGCCACCACCTCGGCCCCGGACTCGCGCACCGCGGCGGCCAGCATCACCCCGTTGGACTCGTAGATCTGTCCGGGCTCCAGCGGAATGCCCGGTCTGATCAGTTCGCTACCGGTGGAGATCACGAGCACTCGTTGGCGGGGCCGCACCGTCAACTCAGCCAGGCCCAGTGCCGCGGCCAAACCCACCGCCGGCGGAGTGACGACCTGCCCGGCCCACAGCACGGTGGCGCCCTGCGCGACGTCGCCGCCGGCACGGCGGATGTGGCGCCCCCGGGCGATCGCGGCACGGATCGCCACCACGTCCACTGCGCCGTCGGTGGCCTCGACGGGAACCACCCCGTCGGCCCCGAACGGAACGGGCGCACCGGTCATGATGCGATGCGCGGTACCGGGTTCCAGCGTGGGCACGTCGGTGCGGCCGGCCGGAATGTCTTCGGCCACGGGCAGCCGCACCGGGTTGTCGGCTGTCGCCGCGGCCACGTCGTCGGCACGTACCGCGTAGCCGTCCATGCCGGAGTTGTCGAAGACCGGCAATGAGATCGGCGCGGTCACGTCTGCGGCCAGCACCAGCCCCTCGGCGTCGGGGAGCGCAACGGTGACCGGCGGACGCGGATGGATCAGCTCGGCGACGGCCCGCTGGTGCTCCTCGACAGATCGCATGACGACAGTCTGACTCAGACCGCGACGGTGATTCCTGTCAGTTCCTGGGAGACCGCCGACAGCCGCTGTTCTGCCCGCGAAGGTGACAGCGCCGCGGCGCTGGGTCATTCTCTGTTGCATGGCGCCCAACGCAAACGCATCCGCGGTGATCACCCTGGTCGACCCCGCCAACCCGCCCAGCTCCCGCGCGCCGTTGGTGTGGGCGCTGGTCGGCGCGGTGCCCTGGCTGGTGCTGGCAGTGCTGCAACTGGGGTGGGCGGTCGCCGACGAGCGGCTGGCCTGGTTGCACGCCGCCGCCTGGGCGGTCACGGTGCTGGGGCTGCTGGTGTCGGCGGGCGTGGCACCGCTGTGGCGCTATCGCGTACACCGGTGGGACATCAGCGATCAAGCGGTCTACACCCGCACCGGCTGGCTGGTGCAGGAACGCCGGATCGCGCCGATCTCCCGGATCCAGACCGTCGACACCTACCGTGGGCCGCTCGACCGGCTGCTCGGGTTGGCCAACGTCCGCGTCACCACCGCGTCGTCGGCCGGGGCGGTGCACATCGTGGCGCTCGATGCCCCCGTCGCCGACCGCGTGGTGGCGCAGCTGACCGATATCGCCGCGCTGGGCGCCGGGGACGCCACGTGAGTCCCGCGCCGGCCTGGCAGCGGCTGAGCCCGCGGATGCTGCTGGTGCATCCGCTGCACGAAGCGCTGCGCGAGTTACCGCTGCTGATCGCGGTGGTGGTGTTCGGCTCGGCGACCGACAACTCCGTCTGGGTGCTCGCCGTGGTGGGGGTGATCGCGGTGGTCGGGGTGACACGCTGGTTCACCACCACCTACCGAATCGAGCCCGACTCCGAAGCCGGCCGGGTCCAGCTGCGCTCCGGGTTGTTGCGCCGGAAGGTACTTTCGGTGCCGCGCAACAGGATTCGCTCAGTGGAGACCGATGCTCGACTGCTGCACCGGATGCTCGGGTTGACGGTACTTCGGGTCAGTACCGGCCAGCAGGCCGCCGGGGACACCATGTTCGAGCTGGACGCAGTCGAGAGCAACCAGGTGCCGCAGCTGCGTCGAATCCTGCTGGCGCACACCGGTCAGCCGGCTCGAACCGATGCCGGGGCGGTCGCCGCCCGTACCACGGTGTTGGCCCGGTGGCGCCCGTCGTGGCTGCGTTACAGCGCGTTGAGTCTTTCCGGGCTGGTGACAATCGGCGCCGCGGTGGGCGCGCTGTATCAGAGCGGCGCCGGGGAGGCACTGCGGGATTCGGCACTGCACCGGGCCTGGCTGGCGGCCGCCGAGCGATTCGGGGCGCAACAGACGGCCGCGGCGATCGCCGGTCTGGTGCTGCTGGCGGCGATCCTGCTGGCGGTGCTGCGCTCGGCGCTGACCTACGGAAACCTGGTGTTGTCCCGCAGTTCCGGGGCGGCCGGCGATGTGTTGGAGTTGAGCCACGGATTGCTGCGGGTGCGACACCACAGCTACGACATGCGCCGGCTGCGCGGCGGCACGTTGCGGCGGCCCCTGCTGGTGCGGCTGTTCGGGGGCGCCCGGCTGGACGCGGCGATGACCGGTGTCACCGGTGCGGGCGAATCCTCCATCCTGCTGCCGCCCTGCCCGCGGGCGACCGCTGAACAGGTGCTGACCGGGCTGGTCGCCGACCCGGTGGTGGTCACCGGGCCGCTGCGCAGGCACGGCCCGGCGGCGGTCCGCCGGCGCTGGACGCGCGCGATGCTGCTGCCGCTGGTTGCCGGCGCTGCGTTGGTCGTGGCGGCGATCGACGGTGTTCCGATGTGGTACTGGACGGCGTGGGCGGCACTGACGCTGGGCGCGGCGCTGCTGGCCGCCGATCGGGCCCGCGCACTGGGGCATCGGGTCGACCCGCAATGGCTGTCGGCCCGCACCGGCAGCTGGGAGCAGCGCCGCTACTGCATCGCCGCCGCCGGCATCATCGGCTGGACGGTGCGGCAGAGCTGGTTTCAGCGTCGCGCCGGGGTGGCCACCCTGATCGCGGCCACTGCCGCCGGGGTCAAGGCCTATCGGGTGATCGACGTGCCGGAGGCGTTGGCGTGGTCGGTGGCCGCTACCGCCTCGCCCTGGGTGGCGCACAGCAAATGGGCGCGATAGCCCGAGTTCCGGCCGGTCGGCGGCGTGACGAGCGGACCGGTCGGGTAGGCGCGCGTCGGCGGGATCGCGCGATGGGTGCCGCCGCGTCCGTCGGGGCTTTTTTGGCCTTCGGGACGGCGCCGTTGGCAGCCGCGCCTGCCGCGAGTGCGGACTTCGATGACTTGCTTGCCGATCTGTTTGATCTGAGTGCGTGGGGCAACCTGTCGGATCACTTCGACCACTTGTTCACCTCGGATTGGGAGGTGCCGGGGTCGGGCGATGCCGCGGACCTGGCGCAGCTGTGGGACACCCACTTCTACATGCCGTTGCACGGCAGTTTGCAGGCCTGGATCAATTCAGATTTCGGTGAGCAGGTCAATGGCGTGATCAACCAGATGTTCGCGCCGTTCACCGAGGGTTTTTGCGGGATAATCTGCAACGGTCTCGATGGCACCGAGGCCGATCCGGACGGGCAGACCGGTGGACTGTTCTTCGGCGATGGTGGTGACGGTGGCCACGCTGGCGAGTGGTGGGGCACCGCCGGCACCGACGGTCAGCCCTGACCCGCGGGTTGCATTTTCTCCGGCGAGCAGTCGCGAAGGCCCCCATTTCACACCGGAAATGGGGGCTTTCGCGTCTGGCCGCGCAGGGGGACTACAACTGCCGCACGGCCTCGATGCGCGCCCGCAGCTGATCCGACGTCGCCGCCGCCACCGGCGGGCCGCCGCAGATCCGGCGCAACTCGTTGTGGATCCAGCCGTGCGGCTTGCCCAGCCGATGATGCGCCGCCGACACCAGCGCGTTGAGCTCGTGCCGCAGCGCCCGCAGCTGTCCATGGGTGGTCACCGGCACCGGAGCAACCCCGCCGGCCACCTTGCTGCGCCGGTCCAGCTGCTCTTCTTGCCTGCGCCGTAACAGGTCTCGCATCTGGTCGGCGTCCAGCAGCCCGGGGATGCCCAGGTAGTCGGCCTCTTCCTCGCTGCCCGCGGGAGTGGCGGTGCCGAACGAGGCGCCGTCGAAGATCACTTGATCCAGCTCGGCGTCGGCGCCGAGCGATTCGAAGGTGTTCTCCAGCTCGGACGGTTCGTCGCGCCGACGCTGCGCCTCGGCGAACTCGTCGCGTTCGGACTCCCGGTGCGGCTTCCCCAGCACGTGATTGCGCTGTGCCTCCAGCTCACTGGCCAGCTGCAGCAGCGACGGCACCGACGGCAAGAAGATGCTGGCGGTCTCTCCCGGGCGCCGCGAGCGAACGAACCGGCCGATCGCCTGCGCGAAGAACAGCGGGGTGGATGCGCTGGTGGCGTACACGCCGACGGCCAGCCGTGGCACGTCGACACCCTCGGAGACCATCCGCACCGCCACCAGCCAGCGACTGGTGGCCGTGGCGAACTGGGCGATCTTGTCCGAGGCGCCCGCGTCGTCGGAGAGCACCACCGTGGGCGCCTCGCCGGTCAGCCTGGTCACCAGCGCGGCGTAGGCGCGCGCCGCCTTCTGGTCCGAGGCGATGATCATGCCGCCGGCGTCGGGCACGTGCTGGCGCTTCTGCCGCAGCCGGGTGTCGGCCGCCGCGATCACCGCCGGCATCCACTCCCCATTCGGGTCCAGCGCGGTGCGCCACGCCCGGGCGGTGTGTTCGGCGGTCAGCGGTTCGCCGAGCCGGGCGGTGTATTCCTCCCCGGCGCTGTCGCGCCAGCGGGCCTCGCCCGAGTAGGCCATGAACACCACCGGGCGCACCACGCCGTCGGCGAGCGCCTCGGGGTAGCCGTAGCTGTCGTCGGCCACCGATCGCAGGTGGCCGCTGCCGTCGGGCTCGTAGTTGACGAACGGGATGGGGCTGTCGTCGCTGCGGAACGGGGTGCCGGTCAGCGCCAGCCGGCGGGTGGCGTCGGAGAACGCCTCGCGGATGCCGTCGCCCCAGCTCTTGGCGTCGCCGCCGTGGTGGATCTCATCGAAGATCACCAGGGTTTTCGCGGCCTCGGTGCGAACCCGGTGCCGGGTGGGGTGGCTGGCGACCTGGGCGTAGGTGACGACGACGCCGTGGTATTCGGAGCTGGTCTGTGCGTCGGAGTTGCTGAATCGGGGATCCAGCGCGATGCCGTGCTCGGCGGCGGCGGTCGCCCACTGCACCTTGAGGTGATCGGTGGGCACCACGATCGTGATGCGCTCGACGGTGCGGTCGGCCAGCAGCTCGGCGACGATCCGCAGCGCGAACGTCGTCTTGCCGGCGCCGGGGGTGGCCACCATCAGAAAATCGCGTGGCTTGGCGGTCAGGTAGCGCACCAGAGCCCGGCGTTGCCAGCCCCGTAAAGCCCGGGTGCTGGGCGCTGCGTCAGCCCGCACCCGGTCTCCTATCTGATCGAGATGCAGTCTAGGGCGATCGCAAGCGCGGCGCCTGCGCCGGGTGCAGCGGGTCGCCCTTGGATCTGAGCCAAGCCGATAGCATCGCGGACGTGTCCGCCCCGGGCGAGCCGGAATCCGTCCGCGTTGAGCGTCTGCTCGACGCGCAGACGAAAGCCGCCGCGCTGTTCGACGAAATCGCGCGCCGCAATCTGGTGCGCGCCGGCGTCGGTGAGCGGCAACTCTCCGATGAGATCCGGGATCTGGCCGCCGACATGTTCGGGGTAACGCGGCACTGGCATAAGCGGGTGGTGCGCGCCGGGGAGAACACCCTGCAGCCGTTCCACGCCGACCCGCCGGACCGCGTCATGACCGACGATGACATCGCCTACCTCGACCTGGGTCCGATCTTTCAGGAGTGGGAAGCCGACTTCGGTCGCACCTACGTGCTCGGCGACGACCCGGACAAGCACGCACTGCGCGACGCCCTGCCCGGGGTGTGGCAGGCCGGGCGGGCGTTCTTCGACCACCAGAGCGACATCACCGGGGCGCAGCTCTATGAGCATGTCGTCGGACTGGCCCGGGAGCGCGGCTTCGAGTTCGGCGCCCCGATCGCCGGGCATCTGGTGGGAGAGTTCCCGCACAAGAAGATCTCCGGTGACGACACCCGGTTCTACATCACGCCCGGATCCGATGAGCCGATGCGACGTACCGACCACACCGGCCGGGTGTGTCACTGGATCCTTGAGGTGCACCTGGTGAACCCGGACCGCGGATTCGGCGGCTTCTACGAGGAACTGCTGGACGTGCGGTGAGTCCGGGTCAGACCGGATAGACCACCCCGGTCAGCTCTTCGGAAACGGCCCAGAGCCGGCGCTGCAGCTCGACATCGTGAGATTTGCGGCTCGACGCCACCACCTTGGGGTGACCGCGCCCCTGGGTGAGGCCGTCCGGACCGAAGTACTGCCCACCGAGCGCCTGCGGGTCGGTGGCCGCGCGCAGCGTCGGGAGAGCGCCCATGTCTGCGCCTTGAAACATCGGTTTGATCAGCGGATAGGCGACCGCGGCCCAGCGTGGCAGGTGCCGCATCAGCTCGGTGTTGGAGCCGCCGGGGTGCGCGGCCAGCGCGATCGTCGTCGCACGTGGGGCGAGCCGTCGCTGCAGTTCATAGGTGAACAGCAGGTTGGCGAGCTTGGACTGCCCGTAGGCTTCGACCCGGTTGTAACGGCGTTCCCACTGCAGGTCATCGAAGTGGATGTCGGCGCGCAGCCGGTGCCCGAGGCTGCTGACGGTTACCACCCGGGAACCGGCGACCGGCAGCAGCCGGTCCAGCAGCAAGCCGGTGAAGGCGAAATGGCCCAGGTGGTTGGTGCCGAACTGCAGCTCGAAGCCGTCCTTGGTCGTCGACTTGGGCGGGTACATCACCCCGGCGTTGTTGATCAGCAGATCGATGCGGTCGTGGCCGGACCGCAACTGCTCGGCGGCGGCGCGGATGGAATCCAACGAGCCGAGGTCGAGTTCCTGCAACGCAACGCTGGCACCGGGGCTGCGCTGCCGGATGAGGGTCTCGGCGTCCCTGCCCTTGTCGAGGTTGCGCACCGCCAGAACCACGTGAGCGCCCCGCGCTGCCAGGCCGGCGGCGGTCTCGAAGCCGAGACCGGTGTTGGCCCCGGTGACGACGGCGACGCGACCGGCCTGGTCAGGGATGTCGGCGGTTGTCCACTTGGCCACGAGGCCCTCCTGAGCTGCGGTAAGGTAAACGGGGCGGACGCTCCGGTTGGTTGCAACTATACGGAGCGGACGCCCCGCTTTGTCAACCGATGAGGATCTCAGGTGGCTCAACCTGCCCGCCCGTTGCGAGCCGACGCGGCCCGCAACCGCGCTCGTGTGCTGGAGGTCGCCTATGAGACCTTTGCGGCTGAAGGGCTGTCGGTGCCGGTCGATGAGATCGCCCGCCGCGCCGGGGTCGGGCCCGGGACCGTCTACCGGCACTTCCCGACCAAGGACGAGCTGTTTCGGGCGGTCGTCAACGACCGGATGCAGCACGTCGTCGACGAAGGGCAGGCCCTGCTGGAATCCGATGATCCCGGCATGGCGATCTTCACTTTTCTGCGCTCGATCGTGCTGCAGTGGGGCGCGGCTGATCGGGGACTGGCCGAGGCGCTGGCCGGCGTGGGCATCGACATCGGACAGGCCGCGCCCGAGTCGGAGGAAGCCTTCCTGGCGGTGCTCGGGGCGTTGTTGCGTGCGGGACAGCTGGCGGGCACGGTGCGACAAGACCTCGGTGTGCGCGAGGTGAAGGCGATCCTGGTCGGATGCCAGGCCATGCAGTCCTACAGCTCCGCAATGGCCGAGCGCGTCACCGACGTTGTCATGGACGGTCTACGCGCGCCGCGATAGGCGGCCGCCGCGGCCGGTTGTCAGGCCCCCCCGGGCTCCTTGCACTCTCAAGGGGCGAGTGCTAAGAATGACGTTGGCACTCGCGACCGGCGAGTGCTAGGTCGGGACGGTGAGGTACGGGGCCGCACCTGCGGAGCACACCCACAGCCGTCCGTCGCGGGCACTGACCCGACCGACAAGACGTGCACCCCCTAACCGGAGGAATCACTTCGCAATGGCTAAGCAAATTGCGTATGACGAAGAGGCCCGTCGGGGCCTCGAGCGGGGCCTGAACGCCCTCGCCGACGCGGTCAAGGTGACGCTGGGCCCCAAGGGCCGCAACGTCGTCCTGGAGAAGAAGTGGGGCGCCCCCACGATCACCAACGATGGTGTGTCCATCGCCAAGGAGATCGAGCTGGAGGACCCCTACGAGAAGATCGGCGCCGAGCTGGTCAAAGAGGTCGCCAAGAAGACCGACGACGTCGCCGGTGACGGCACCACCACCGCCACTGTGCTGGCCCAGGCGCTGGTCAAGGAAGGCCTGCGCAACGTGGCCGCCGGTGCCAACCCGCTGGCCCTGAAGCGCGGCATCGAGAAGGCCGTCGAGAAGGTCTCCGAGACCCTGCTGAAGGACGCCAAGGAGGTCGAAACCAAGGAGCAGATCGCGGCCACCGCCGGGATCTCCGCGGGCGACCAGTCCATCGGTGACCTGATCGCCGAGGCGATGGACAAGGTCGGCAACGAGGGCGTCATCACCGTCGAGGAGGCCCAGACCTTCGGCCTGAGCCTGGAGCTCACCGAGGGCATGCGCTTCGACAAGGGCTACATCTCGGGCTACTTCGTCACCGACGCCGACCGCCAGGAAGCCGTCCTGGAGGACCCCTACATCCTGCTGGTCAGCTCCAAGGTGTCGACCGTCAAGGACCTGCTCCCGCTGCTGGAGAAGGTCATTCAGGGCGGCAAGCCGCTGCTGATCATCGCCGAGGATGTCGAGGGCGAGGCGCTTTCGACCCTGGTGGTCAACAAGATCCGCGGCACCTTCAAGTCGGTGGCCGTCAAGGCCCCGGGCTTCGGTGACCGCCGCAAGGCGATGCTGCAGGACATGGCGATCCTCACCGGTGGCCAGGTCATCAGCGAAGAGGTCGGGCTGTCGCTGGAGACCGCCGACATCGCGCTGCTGGGCAAGGCCCGCAAGGTCGTGGTGACCAAGGACGAGACCACGATCGTCGAGGGCGCCGGTGACTCCGACGCCATCGCCGGCCGGGTGTCGCAGATCCGCGCCGAGATCGAGAACAGCGACTCCGACTACGACCGGGAGAAGCTGCAGGAGCGGCTGGCCAAGCTGGCCGGCGGTGTCGCGGTGATCAAGGCCGGGGCTGCCACCGAGGTGGAGCTCAAGGAGCGCAAGCACCGCATCGAGGACGCGGTGCGCAACGCCAAGGCCGCCGTGGAGGAGGGCATCGTCGCCGGTGGTGGCGTGACCCTGCTGCAGGTGGCACCGTCGCTGGACGAGCTGAAGCTCGCCGGTGACGAGGCGACCGGCGCGAACATCGTCAAGGTGGCGCTGGAGGCTCCGCTCAAGCAGATCGCCTTCAACGCCGGCCTGGAGCCGGGCGTGGTGGCCGAGAAGGTGCGCAACTCGCCCGCCGGTACCGGTCTCAACGCCGCCACCGGTGAGTACGAGGACCTGCTGAAGGCCGGCGTTGCCGACCCGGTGAAGGTGACCCGTTCGGCGCTGCAGAACGCAGCCTCGATTGCGGCGCTGTTCCTGACCACCGAGGCCGTTGTCGCCGACAAGCCGGAGAAGGCGGCCGCTCCGGCGGGCGACCCGACCGGTGGCATGGGCGGCATGGACTTCTAAGTCTGGTTGCACGACAAGGCCCGGTCTGCTTCGGCAGACCGGGCCTTCGTCGTTTACGTTGACTCTGCGCGTAGGGCGGGAAAGTGCGAGTGGGGTGCGCCCTGGACGCAGAGTCAACGAGGATGGGTGCCGTGGAGATCCTGCTGCTGGGCACCGGCAGCGCCGACGGCTGGCCGAACCCGTTCTGCCGCTGCGCCTCCTGCCGGTGGGCCGCCGACGCCGGGCAGATCCGTGGGCAGACCGCCGCACTGGTCGACGACATCCTGCTGCTGGACTGCGGGCCCGAGGCACCGCGGTCGGCGATGCGCCACGGCCGAACGCTGGCCGGCGTCAAGCACATCCTGTTCACCCACGGCCACTGGGATCACGTCGGGACGATGGCGCTGTTGATGCGGCACTGGAGCGCGGCGAGCGAGCCGCTGGACGTGGTCGGCCCGCGCAGCGCTATCGACCAGTGCAGGAACTGGGTGGCCCCCGACGACCCGGTCCGCTTCATCGAGGTGGTGCCCGGCGACGACGTGCGTTTGGGTGCGTATCGGGTGCGGGTCCTTGCCGCGGTGCACGGGGCCGACATCGGCGGTGATGCGGTGCTCTACGACCTGGAAACCGTTGGCGGCCGGATCTTCTGGGCCACCGACACCGGTCCGCTTCCGGCCGAGACGCAGGCCGCGATCGCCGGTGCCGACTTCGATGCGGTATTCCTGGAGGAGACGTTCGGCAACTACACCGGCCACGGCACCGAGCATCATGACTTGCCCGCGTTCGCGGCAACCGTGGCCGCGATGCGAAGCTCGGGCGCCGTTGTCGACACCACCGACGTCGTCGCCGTGCACCTGAGCCACCACAATCCGATCGAGCCGGAACTGACCGGGGTACTGTCGAATTCGGGCGCTCGACCGGGACGCGACGGTGAGGTGGTGCAAGTGGCTGCAGCCGGTACCGCGACGCGCAGCCTGGTGTTGGGCGGGGCGCGATCCGGCAAGTCCGCGCACGCCGAGGCACTGTTGGCCGCCGAGCCGGCGGTGACCTACCTGGCTACCGGGGGGGTGCGAGAGGGTGATCCCGAGTGGGCCGAGCGGGTACGGCTGCACCGGGCACGGCGTCCGGCTTCGTGGCGCACCATCGAGGGCAGCGACGCCGCCGAGCAGCTGCGTACCGCCGAAAACCCTTTATTACTAGACTGTTTGGGCACCTGGCTGACCGCGCGGATGGATCTGCACGGGGTCTGGGACGGCGGTGCGCTGGACGGTGTGCACGGCGACATCGACGAGCTGCTGGCGGCTTGGCGGGCCTGTCCGGCGCGGGCTGTGGCGGTCAGCAACGAGGTCGGCAGCGGGGTGGTGCCGGCCACCGCCTCGGGGCGGTTGTTCCGCGACCTGCTGGGGGTGCTCAACGCGCGGATCGCCGCCGAATCCGACGACGTGGTGCTGATGGTGGCAGGCCGGCCGCTCAGGCTTCCTGCGCAGTGAGCTTCAAGTCCACACAGTCGCTGTAGCAAGGGGTTTCACCCGGCGACTCCGGGGTGGCGACCCGAATCAGCACCGCGCGCGTAGCAGAGATCGCCACGGCGGCCAGCTCACCGGCATCGGAGACCTCGGCGGTGCCGTCGACGATCACGGTGTAGCCACCCGGGACCGGCGGCGGCCACATCACCGTCACCTCGCTGCTACGCGCCAGGTTCGCCCGACTGCGCCGGCCACCGAGCGCGCCGATGCGCACAATCTTCCCGTCAAGCGTCGGCATCACCGGTACCGGGTGCGGGCGGTTCTCCGCGTCGACGGTGATCAGGTAGGCGTAGTCGTAGCCCAGCAGCTTCTCGGCGAGCCGGTTGAAATCCACGTTGGAAGCCATGTGGACCAGGCTAGTCCAGTCGGCTGTCAATCCGCCTTGAGCTGCACGCAGTCATGCACGGTGCCGACCGCCCGGCCGTCCTCGAACACCGGCCTATGCAGCAGTGCCTTGGTCGGTGCCACCAGCACCGGGCCGGCCGGGTCGTCGGGCAGCTCAGCGTAGCCGTCGACGACCAGGGAGTACTCGGTCACTTCACGTGCGGGCCAGACCAGGGTGACGCCGGCGCGGGCCGACATGTTCTCCCGGCCGTGTGCGCCGACCGGACCGACATTCAGCCTGGCGCCGTCGAAGGTCGGGGTGATCGCGGTGGTGCGCACCCGGTAGTCGTCGCCGACGGTCACCAGGAAGGCGAAGCCGTAGCCGGGTAGCAACGCGCCGAGCCGGGCGAGGTCGACAGTTTTGGCCACGAAGTCCAAGATAGCCCTATGGAATTCCGCTACCTGGGCAACTCCGGCCTACAGATCTCCGAGATCACCTACGGCAACTGGCTCACCCACGGCTCGCAGGTCGAGAACGACGTCGCCACCGCATGCGTGCACGCCGCGCTGGACTGCGGTATCACCACCTTCGACACCGCGGACGTCTACGCCAACGGCGCCGCCGAGGAGGTGCTCGGCGCAGCGCTGAAAGGGCAGCGCCGTGAATCGCTGGAGATCTTTACCAAGGTCTACTGGCCGGTCGGCCCGGCCCCGTTGGGCAAGAACGACACCGGCCTGTCGCGCAAGCACATGATGGAGGCCATCGACTCCTCGCTGCGCCGGCTGGGCACCGACTACGTCGACCTGTACCAGGCGCACCGTTATGACTCCTTCACCCCGCTGGAGGAGACCATGCAGGCGTTCGCCGACATCGTGCGGGCGGGCAAGGCGCTCTACATCGGGGTCAGTGAGTGGGCACCCGACCAGATCCGCCAAGCCCACGGGCTGGCCCGCCAGCTCGGGATCTCACTGATCTCCAGCCAGCCGCAGTACTCCATGCTGTGGCGGATCATCGAGCCCGAGGTGGTCCCGGTCTGTCGGGAGTTGGGCCTGAGCCAGATCGTCTGGTCGCCGATGGCCCAGGGCGTGTTGTCGGGCAAGTACCAGCCCGGTCAGCCCCCGCCAGCCGGTTCACGCGCCACCGACGAGAAGGGCGGGGCGAACTTCGTCAAACGTTTCATGACCGACGACGTGCTGACCCGGGTACAGCAGTTGCGTCCGATCGCCGAGGAACTGGACCTGACGACGGCGCAGTTGGCGATCGCCTGGGTGCTGCAGAACGACAATGTCGCCGCGGCGCTGGTCGGGGCGTCGCGCCCGGAGCAGGTGACCGAGAACGTCAAGGCGTCCGGGGTGCGGATTCCCGCCGAGCTGCTGTCCCGCGTCGACGGGGTGCTGGGCGACGCGGTGACCACCGACCCGGCGCTGGTGGCCAAGTCCACCCCGCCGAATCGACTGCTGTAGTTCGACCGCCTCACCCCTTCCCGCCCACCGTGCGGTTTTATACGCAACACGCCGTGGTCGGCGTATCAAGACGCACATTCGGGCGGTGCAACACCGACCACCTGTGGATGGCCGTCGGCCAATGACGGCGATTCCTGCCATCCTCCGGTCATGCAGACTCCGCAGTGGCCGTTTCGGGCGGCGGAGGTCCTTGAGTCCGGCGCTCTCACCTTCCGTGAACTCCGCCGCTTTCATGAGGCCATCTACCCGGGGGTGTGGATTCCGCGGGATGCCGACCTGTCCCCGAAGCAACGTGCGATGGCGGCGTGGCTGTGGTCGCGCCGCCGAGGCGTCATCGCCGGTTTGTCTGCGGCTGCGCTGTTGGGCGCCAAGTGGATTGAGCCGGACGCGCCGGCCGAGCTGGTCCACACGAACCGGCGCCCACCGGAGCTGATCCGGGTGCACTCCGACCTGCTGCTGCCCGGTGAGACGCACGAACTCGACGGAGTGCCGCTGACCACGGCCGCGCGCACCGCATTCGATATCGGCCGACGGCTTCCGCTCACGCAGGGCGTGCAGCGTATCGATGCATTGATGCACGCCACCGATGTCAAGGTGGTCGACATTCAGGCCGTCATAGCAGGACACCGGGGCGTACGCGGACTGCAGCAGTTGACTGACACCCTGCGGTTCGTCGACGCCGGCGCCGAGTCCCTGTACGAGTCACGGGCTCGGCTCGCCCTGGTACAAGCGGGATTCCCAACACCGCAGACTCAGATACCGGTCTACGACGACTACGGCAGAGTGTTCGCACGCATCGACATGGGTTGGCCGGACTACCTGGTCGGGGTCGATTTCGAGGGCGCGCACCACTGGACCGATCCCGGGCAGCGTGCATGGGACGCCGAGCGGTCCGTCCTGATCGCCGAACGCGGTTGGATCGACTTCAGGCTGGCCGCCGCGACGCTGCACAATCGGCCGCGGCTCTTCCTGGACCGGGTGGGAGCGGCATTGATCGATCGTGGCTGCCCGAAAACGTGGTGAGCGTGCGATGTTATACGCAGCATGCGGCGTTTTGCGTATAAAACCGCACGGTGGGCCGGAAGGGGCGAGGCGGCGGCGGAGCTCAGGCCGGCGCCGGCTGACGGCCGCGCACCAGCTTGCCGGGCCGGGCCGCGGTGGGCTTGCCGTGCTCGGCGATGATCTCACCGGCGACGATCGTCGCCACATAGCCGTCGGCGGTCTGGTCGAGCCGACGTCCGCCGGCGGGCAGGTCGTAGGTGATGACCGGCTTGTGCAGCCGTAGGTTCTGGTGATCGATCACGTTGAGGTCCGCCTTGTAGCCCACTGCGATCCGCCCCCGGTCCCCGAGACCGGCGACGCGGGCCGGCGTCGACGTCAGCTCGCGGACCGCCTCGGGAACGCTCAACCGACCGGACCCGCGATCACGTGCCCAATGGGTTAATACATAGGTGGGAAAGCTTGAGTCGCAGATCATTCCGTAGTGGGCGCCACCGTCGCCCAGACCCAACACCACGTCCTCGCGATGCATCAGGGTGCCCACGGTGTCCAGCGAGTTGTCCCGAAAGTTCGCCAGCGCGTCCAGCAGGATCGCGTGCCCATCGTCGTCGAGCAACCGGTCGTAGGCCTCCTCGAGCGGGGAGACGCCACGGGCGCGCGCCCGTGCCGCGATGCTCTTCGATGGATCCGGTTCGTAATCGGCGTCATCGCCGAGCGGATACGTCCACTCCCACGACTGGGCGAGGTAGGCGATCGGGTTGGTCGGTGCGATGCTGGCCCGATCCGCCAGAATCCGCTGCCGGACATCTGGTTTGCGCATCTCGGCGACCCGCTCCGCCAACGGTAGACCGGCGATCTCCCGGTAGCTGGGGTACAGCACGAACGGGTTGATGCTCAGGTCGAGTCCGACCATGAGTCCGATCGGCCGGGGGAAGACCTGGGCGGTGATCGCGGCGCCGGAACCGTTGGCCTTCTCCACCATGGTGAGGGCGTCCTGCCACACCGGTTCACCGGCGTTGCCGATCAACAGTGTGAAGGTGACCGGCAGACCTGCATCGGTGGCCGCGTCGAAAACCTGCTGCAGCACCGGCTGATACGCGCCATCGGGCAGGTCGGGGACGAACTGGATCAGGCCGCCGCCGCCGTCGGCGATGCCGCGGCCGATCTCCAGGATCTCGTCGTAAGCGGCGCCGTAACTGGGGATCTGGGAGCCGGTCCGGGTGCGATGGGTGACCAGCCGCGACGACGAGAATCCCAGCGCTCCGGCCTCGGCGGCCTCTTGCGCGAGTTCGCGCATCCGCGCCAGATCCGCCGGTGTGGCCGGTTCGCGGTCGACGCCGCGCTGTCCCATCACGTAGACCCGCAGCGGCGAATGTGGCAGAAACGCCGCCACATCGATGTCCCGCTGCTGCGAATCGACGGTATCCATGAACTGCGGGAAGGTCTCCCACGTCCACGGCAGACCGTCGGTCATCACCACGCCGGGGATGTCCTCGACACCGGCCATCAAGTCGACCAGCACCTCGTGGTCGGCGATGCGGCACGGCGCGAAACCCACCCCGCAGTTACCCATCAGCGCCGTCGTCACGCCGTGTGACGACGACGGATTGAGCCGATCCGACCAGATCGACTGCCCGTCATAGTGGGTGTGCAGGTCGACGAAACCCGGTGTCACCAGCAGCCCTGCCGCATCGATCACGTGCTCGGCGTCGCCGCTGACCGTGCCGACCTCGACGATGAGACCATCGCGGACCGCAACGTCACCGACGTACGTCTGGCCGCCCAGCCCGTCGACGATCATGCCGTTGCGGATGACGAGCTCAGCGACGTGCGTCATCTACACAATCTACGACCGTATCGGTACCTCATGCCAGGGCATTTCCGTGATCGATCGCCAAAACGGCTCGGCCCTGCAGTCTCGGGTCGTGGCTATAGTGAGTGGTTGGAGCAACCCTGAGGCCTGCAAGGGATTGGAGGGGCAAACCGATGGTCGCCATGGAGCGTCTCGACTCGGATGGTGTCCGGGAGCTGTCCCAACGGACCGACAAACTCGGCGTGCTGTCCGTGAGCCTGAACGCCGATCCGAGTGGGGACCCGAACCTGCAAGCCGCCAACATCGACCTGAAGAACCGTTTCCGGGAATTGCAGCGCCGGATTGCCGCGGAGACCGATGACAGCGGCGAGACCGGCGCGGCGTTGGAACGAATCTGGCCGCGAGTAGCCGAGCTGGCCGACCCGGCGGCCGCCGGCCGAAGCCGAATCCTGTTCGCCGGCCTGGAAGGTGACTGGGTTCTGCGACTGCAGAGCGCGTTGCCGGTCGCCAGTCGAGTGGTATTGGACGATCGCCCGTTCATCCACCCGCTGCTCGAGGTGATCGATGAGGGCCGGCCGGCGGGTGTGGTCCTGGTTTCCGCCGAGGAGGCTCGACTGCTCGAGTGGCGCGTCGGGTCGCTTCAGCCGCTGAGCCGAATCGAGCAGCAATACATCCAGGCGGCGCACGAGCGTGCCGGGCACCTCGGTGGCGGCCCGCAAGGGCAGTTCAACACGCCGATGCGAGAACAGCGGCAATCGCGCGAGCAGGATCGGGCACACCGTTTCCTGGATCAGGTGACGACGGTGGCGGCCGGGCTGGCCGCTGAGCGCGGCTGGGAGCGAATCCTGGTCAGCGGTGGGGACCGCTGGAGTGAGCCGACCGTCGCGAAGTTTCCGCAAGCGTTGCGCGACCGGATATTCGTCGATTCCCGAGTCCTCGGTGGGCTCGATGATGCTGCGCTGCAGGCCGCCGTGACCGACTGGGCCCATGAGCAGCACGCCGAGCGGGAACGACAACTGCTGGACAGTGTCGGCGAGGGCGCCGGGGCCGGACACGCCGTGGCGCTGGGACTCTCGGAGGTGGCCGCGGCACTGAACGCCGGTCGGGTCGCACACCTGATATATGACCCGGATGTCCGTTACACCGGCATGGTGGGCGCCAATGGCTCCCTCTACGGTGGCGAGGAGGTCGGCCCGGACGGGCGCCCGGGAGAACCGGAGCCCCGGTTGACCGAGCGCCTGGTCGAGCGGGCATTGCAGACCGGGGCCCGGATCAGCCCCATCGAAGGGGCGGCCGACGGACGGCTGCGCGATGCTGCGGGTATTGCGGCGCTGCTGCGCTGGTGATGCCCGGAAGGCCTGGCAATGCCGGGAAGGAGTCGACGATGAGCCCGACGTCATCGCGGAGGCTCCCATGACCGATGCCGCGTTACAGGGTCTGCTCCGCGACGCGTTCACGCGGCTGGTCGAACACGCCGATGAAGTCACCGAAGATCTCACCGATGCGGTGGCCACCTACCGGCCGACTCCGGAGGCCAACAGCATCGCCTGGCTGCTCTGGCACAGCGCCCGGGTGCAGGACATCCAGGTCGCTCAGGTCGCCGGCGTCGAACAGGTGTGGACCCGGGACGGTTGGGTGGACCGGTTCGGACTCGATCTGCCGCGCGACGACAGCGGGTACGGCCACAGTGCGGCCGACGTCGCCAAGGTCCACGCCCCGGCGCAGCTGCTGGCGGGCTACTACCGCGCGGTGCATGAGCTGACCCTGCGCTACGTCGACGGCGTCACCGCCGACGAGCTGGCCCGGGTCGTCGATACGCACTGGGACCCGCCGGTGACCGCCGGGGTGCGGCTGGTCAGCGTCCTCGATGACTGCGCCCAGCACCTGGGGCAGGCGGCGTACCTGCGGGGCTTGAAAGGGTAAGCACCGGGCTGGACTTGACACCTGTCGAGGCGGGTGCGACCCGGATCACAGCCGCGACTAGCATGGCGGCATGACCGCCACCACGCCCGCCCCCGCCCTGTCCGGCACCGACACCGTGCGCAACCCCGCCACCGGGGAGGCTGCCGGTGAGGTCCGCTGGACCGATCCGTCCGACGTCGAAGTGATCGCCGCCGGACTGCGTACCGCCCAGCGCGAATGGGAGGGACGCGGCGCCAAGGGCCGGGCCAAAGTCCTGGCCCGCTACGCGGTGTGGCTCGGCGAGCACCGGGACGAGATCGAGAAGATGCTGATCGCCGAGACCGGCAAGTCCAGCACCGACGCCGCACAAGAGGTACCGCTGCTGATCATGATCCTGTCCTACGTCATCAAGGTCGTGGACAAGGCGATGGCCCCGGAGTCCCGGCCGGCAGCGCTGCCGCTGATGGCGATCAAGAAGATCGCGGTGCACTACCGGCCGCGCCCGGTCGTCGGGGTGATCGCACCGTGGAACTACCCGGTCGCCAACGCGTTGATGGATGCGATCGGTGCGCTGGCGGCTGGTTGCGCGGTGCTGCTCAAGCCGTCCGAGCAGACCCCGCTCACCGCCGAACTGCTGCGCGAGGGCTGGCAGCAGGCCGGTGGCCCCGACGTGTTCGCGGTGGTCCAGGGCGCGCGCGAAGTGGCCGAAGCGGTCATCGACAACTCCGACTACGTGCAGTTCACCGGTTCGACGGCCACCGGGCGCAAGGTGGCCGAGCGGGCCGCGCAGCGCCTGGTGCCGTTCAGCCTCGAGCTGGGTGGCAAAGACCCGATGATCGTGTGCGAAGACGCCGACATCGACCTGGCCGCACACGCCGCGGTGTGGGGCGCGATGTTCAACGCGGGACAGACCTGCGTTTCGGTCGAGCGGGTGTACGTGCTCGAACCCGTCTACGACAAGTTCGTCGCAGCGGTCGTCCGCGACGTGCAGGCGCTGCAGATGGGCGCCGGCGAGGGCACCCACTTCGGGGCGCTGATCAACGATCAGCAATTGGCGGTCACCGAACGGCATGTCAAAGAGGCGCTGGCCGCCGGAGCACGCGCGCTGACCGGCGGTGAACGCCCAGGCGGATCGGGCAGTTTCTACCCGCCCACCGTCTTGGTCGACGTCGACCACTCGATGGCCTGCATGACCGAGGAGACATTCGGCCCGACGCTGCCGATCATGAAGGTCGGCAGCGTCGAGGAGGCCATCCGGCTTTCCAACGACAGCCCCTACGGGCTGAGCGCCTCGGTGTTCTCCGGTGACGTGGCACGGGCCAAAGACATTGCGATCCAGCTGGATTGCGGGGCGGTGAACATCAACGACGTGATCGCCAACCTGATGTGCACGACGGCGCCGATGGGCGGCTGGAAGACCTCGGGTATCGGTGCGCGGTTCGGCGGTCTCGACGGGATCCGCAAGTTCTGCCGGCAGGAGGCGGTCGTGTCGCCGCGCACCAGCGTCGGTGCGGGTGGGAACTACTACCACAACTCGCTCAAGGCGCTGGCCCGGATGAACGCCCTGATGACCCGGATGGCGCTGGCGCGTCCGCGCCGCACGGCCAAATAGTGCGCTTCCTGACGGCCGCGCTGTTCTGGTTGCTGGCCACGGTGACATTGGCGGTGACGCTGCCGACGGCCTGGGCGCAGTGCAACCTCGTCGACGCCGACGGCTACGCGCGGCTGGCGCAGCGGGCCGCGGCCCAGCCGGCCCTGCAGGATGCGGTCGCCGCCGAGCTCAGCTCCCAGGCGGTTCGACTGATCCGTGCGCAAGGCTTCCCCATCAACCCCGCCCCGGTGCGGGAGGCCGCCGCCGAATACACCGCCGGCCCGTCGTTTCCGGCACAGTTCGTGAAGCTCAACCGCGATGGGCATGATTGGCTGCTCAGTGGCGACGACACCGGCCCGTGGGAGATCGACGTGGTGCCGATGTTGCGGGACAAGGCGTTTGCGCAGCTGTTGGGCGACTACAACGTCGCACTGCCGGCGTCGATGACCGTCCCGCTGACGCCGACGTCCACCGAGGTGACGCGGCCCGGCGGATTACACCGATTCGCGGTGTGGGGGCCGTCGCTGAGTTTGGTGCTGGTGGCGCTGACCGGGTTGTGTGCGGCCTTGACGATCGCCGCGGCGCGGCATCGTGGCAGGGCGTTGGCGAGCCTGGGCGTTTCGGGGCTGCTGGTGGGCGCGGCGGGCTGGTCGGGGATCGAGGTGGCGCGGCGCTACCTGAACCAGGTACTCAACCAGGCGACTGGTGACATCCGCCGCATCGCCGACGCGGTGGCCGATGTGGCCGAAGCCAGCCTGCACCAGTGGCTCAATGTGACCCTGGCGGCCGGAGCGGTCATGGTGCTGGTCGGGGTGGCCGTCGCGCTGCTGGGGGCGCTGCGCCGATAGGGCCGCGCCGTTTGGCCTCCCTGCGCCGCGGGTACGCCGACAGGCATGACTTCGGCCGCACCGCCGCCGCTGAGCGCAATCGCATTGATCTGCACGCTCAAGGGCCGCGACGCCCCGTCAAGCAGTGACCTGATCGCGGACCAGTTGCTGGGGCAGCTGCGTTCCGGGGGCGTCGAATGCGACAAGGTTCGCTGCGTCGACCTGTCGCTGCTGCCCGGCGTGGAAGCCGACATGGGGGACGGCGACGACTGGCCGGCCCTGCTGGCGAAGATCAAGTCGGCAAACATTCTTGTCATGTCGACGCCGACCTGGGTCGGCCACATGTCCAGCGTCGCGCAACGCGTCCTGGAGCGACTCGACGCCGAGCTCTCCGATCAGGACCACGCCGGCCGGCCCAGGATGGTCGGCAAGGTGGCACTGGCCGCCGTCGTCGGCAACGAGGACGGGGCACACAAGATCGTCGCCGATCTGTTCCAGGCGCTCAACGACATCGGGTTCTCGATACCCGCCCAGGGCTGCACGTACTGGAACGGCGAAGCCATGCAGGGCGTGGACTACCTGGAGTTGGACCAAACCCCGGAGGCGGTGGCCACCACGACCGCGGCAGCGGCGCGCAATGCGGCGCACCTTGCCGAAGTGCTGCGGCAAAGCCCGTACCCGCCGTATGCCGGGCCGGACTGAGGTTTGACACGGCCGTTGTGGCGCTGTGAATCGCCGCGCCGTCTCGGGACGTCAGCCTCGCCCGCCCAGCATCCGCCACAGGAACGAGAAGCTCAGCGCCGACTTGAACGCCGCCTGCGCGTTGTCGGCCGCTCCGCCGTGGCCGCCCTCGATGTTCTCGTAGTACCAGACCTTCTTGCCGAGCTCCTCCAGCGCCGCGGTCATCTTGCGGGCGTGCCCGGGATGCACCCGGTCGTCACGGGTGGAGGTGGTGATCAGCACCGGGGGGTAGTCCGCCGAAGCCGAAATATTCTGGTACGGCGAGTATTCGCCGATGAACGCCCAGTCGTCGGGGTTGTCCGGGTCGCCGTACTCAGCCATCCAGGAGGCGCCGGCCAGCAGCAGGTGGTAGCGGCGCATATCCAGCAGCGGCACCTGGCAGACCAGCGCCCCGAACTGCTGCGGGTAGGCGGTGAGCATGATGCCCATCAGCAGTCCGCCGTTGCTGCCGCCGACCGCGCCGAGCTGCGCCACCGTGGTGATGCCGCGGCCCACCAGATCGGCTGCCACCGCGGCGAAGTCCTCGGCCACCAGGTGCCGGCCCTCCCGCATCGCCTGGGTGTGCCAGCCCGGCCCGTATTCGCCGCCGCCGCGGATGTTGGCCAGCACGTAGGTGCCGCCGCGGGCCAGCCACAGCCGGCCCAGCACCCCGTCGTAGCCGGGGGTGCGGGCCACCTCGAAACCACCGTAGCCGCCCAGCAGTGTCGGGCCGGTCGCGTCCTGCGGGCGGACCACGAAATACGGGATCGCGGTACCGTCCTTGGACGTGGCGAAGTGCTGACTGACCTCCAGTCCCTCGGCATCGAAAAAGGCCGGAGCGGACTTGATCTCGGTCAGCGGCCCGTCCACCGGGCCGTGCAGCAACCGCGACGGACTGTTGAACCCGCTGGAGTCCAAGAAGATCTCGTCACCGGTGTCGTCGGCGGCCGCGATCACCGTGTTGGTGTTGGCCGGTACCTCGGCGACCGGGCGGCGCTGCCAATCAACCGGGCTGACCACCTCCACCCGGCTGGCCACATCGTGCAGCGTGACCAGCACCAGTCGGTCACGGGTCCAGGCGTAGTGGTGCAGCGCGGTGTGCGCGTCGGGCTCGAAGACCACACTCAACTGTGCTGTGCCCGCCAAGAATTCGTCGTAGTCGGCCGCCAGCAACGAGCCCGCAGCATACGAGGCGGTACCGGTGTCCCAGTCGGTGCGCAGCTCGATGAGGATCCACTGTCGATGCACCGATACTGACGCGTCGGTGGGTGCGTCGATGCGGATCAGCTCTTGGCCGCCGGGGACGCCGCGTAGCTCGTAGACCTCGTCATTGAAGAAGTCGACGGCCCGCGAGACCAGGGTCCGCTCGAACCCCGGCGTGCGATCGCGCCCGGCGCCCACCACCACATCGGTCGCTTCCCCGGCGAACAGCGTCTCGGCGTCGGCGAGCGGCTGTCCGCGGCGCCACCGCTTGACGATCCGCGGATACCCGGAGTCGGTGAGTGAATCCGGACCGAAGTCGGTGCCCACCAGCACCGTGTCCTCGTCCTCCCAGCCGATCCGCGACTTGGCCTCGGGCAGCTGGAATCCGCCGGCAGCAGGGGGGACGAATTCCCTGGCGGCCATGTCGAATTCCCGCACCACCGCCGCATCCGAGCCGCCGGGGGACAGCGAGACCAGCGCCCGGGTGAGTTCGGGTTCGATCACGTTGGCGCCGCCCCACACCCAGTTCCGGTCGTCGACTCGACTCAACTCGTCGACGTCGATGATGACGTCCCACTCCGGGGCGCCGCTGCGGTAGCTGTCGAGCGTGGTGCGCCGCCACAGTCCGCGCGGATTGGCGGCATCACGCCAGAAGTTGTAGAGGTGATCGCCGCGCCGCCGCACGTACGGGATGCGGGCATCGGTGTCGAGCACCTCCAACGCCGCCGTGCGCATCGCCTCGAAATCGTCACCTGCGAACTCGTCGACGGTCGGGGCGTTGTGGGCGCGCACCCAGGCCAGCGCATCGTCACCGGTGACGTCTTCGAGCCACAGGTACGGGTCGGTCGTCGGGTCTTCAGCCATGACCGCCATTGTGACTGCGGCGGTAATGTGAGGTGCACAACACCGTCAAGGCAGAGGGAATCACTGATGACCGTCTTCGCACGTCCGGGCAGCGCGGCGGCGCTGATGAGTTTTGAGTCGCGCTACGGCAACTTCATCGGCGGGCAGTGGGTGGCGCCGGTCGGTGGTGAGTATTTCGAGAACATCACCCCGGTGACCGGTCAGGTGTTCTGCGAGGTCGCGCGTTCGACCGCGGCGGATATCGAGCTGGCTTTGGATGCGGCGCATGCGGCGGCGCCGGCGTGGGGTAAGACGTCTGCGGCCGAGCGGGCGGCGGTGCTCAGCGCGATTGCCGATCGCATCGATGCGCATCGCGAACAGCTCGCGGTGGCCGAGGTGTGGGACAACGGCAAGCCGATCCGGGAGGCGCTGGCCGCCGATATCCCGCTGGCGGCCGATCATTTCCGCTACTTCGCGGCGGCGATCCGCACCCAGGAGGGCGCGTTGAGCCAGCTCGACGACGACACCGTGGCCTATCACTTCCACGAGCCGCTGGGGGTGGTGGGTCAGATCATCCCGTGGAACTTCCCGCTGCTGATGGCCGCCTGGAAGCTGGCCCCGGCATTGGCGGCCGGCAATGCGGTGGTGCTCAAGCCGGCCGAGCAGACCCCGGCCTCGATCCTGTACCTGCTGAGCCTGATCGGTGAGCTGCTGCCGGCCGGGGTGGTCAACGTGGTCAACGGTTTCGGGGTCGAGGCCGGCAAGCCGCTGGCGTCGAGCAACCGGATCGCCAAGATCGGCTTCACCGGTGAGACCACCACTGGGCGGCTGATCATGCAGTACGCCAGTCACAACATCATCCCGGTCACCTTGGAGCTGGGCGGCAAGAGCCCCAACATCTTCTTCGCCGACGTGCTGGCGGCCAATGACGACTTCCAGGACAAGGCGCTGGAGGGATTCGCCGGGTTCGCTCTCAACCAGGGCGAGGTGTGCACGTGTCCGTCGCGGTCGCTGATCCAGGCCGAGATCTACGACGAGTTTCTGGAGTTGGCCGCGATCCGCACCAAGGCGATACGCCAAGGCGACCCGCTGGACAGCACCACGATGGTCGGGGCGCAGGCCTCCAATGACCAGCTGGAGAAGATCCTGTCCTACATCGAGATCGGTAAGGCCGAAGGCGCCAAGGTCATCACCGGCGGCCAGCGCGCCGAGTTGGGTGGGGAACTGTCCGGCGGTTACTACGTGCAGCCGACGATCTTCGCCGGCCACAACAACATGCGGATCTTCCAGGAGGAGATCTTCGGCCCGGTGGTCTCGGTGGGCTCGTTCAGCCACTACGGCGACGCCATCGCCCAGGCCAACGACACCCTCTACGGGCTGGCCGCCGGGGTGTGGAGCCGCGACGGCAACACCGCCTACCGGGCCGGCCGTGACATTGCGGCCGGCCGGGTCTGGGTCAACTGCTACCACGCCTACCCCGCGCACGCCGCGTTCGGCGGCTACAAGCAGTCCGGGATCGGCCGGGAGAACCACAAGATGGTGCTCGATCACTACCAGCAGACCAAGAACCTGCTGGTGTCCTACTCGGAGACCGCGACGGGATTGTTCTGATGGGCGCACCGGAGCGGGTGCGGATCACCGAGGCGGCAGCCGAACTGCTGGCACGGCTGGTGGCCCGGCACGGTCCGGTGATGTTCCATCAGTCCGGCGGCTGCTGCGACGGCTCGGCGCCGATGTGTTACCCCGACGGCGACTTCATCGTCGGTGACCACGACGTGCTGCTCGGTGTGCTCAGCATCGACCGAGTCGCCGGCGGCGGGGTGCCGGTGTGGATCTCCGGGCCGCAGTTCGGGGCCTGGAAGCACACCCAGCTGATCATCGATGTGGTGCCCGGCCGCGGCGCCGGGTTCAGCCTGGAGGCGCCGGAGGGGCTGCGGTTCCTGTCCCGGGCGCGCGCCTTCACCGACCACGAGAACGCCGCCCTGGAGGAAGTCCCGGTGATCACCGGGTCGTTACCGCGCTGAGCGGGGTTGCGGTCGTAGAATCTGCTGGTGTGATTCCGCTGCCGCGCCCCTGGTTGTTGAGCAGCATCATGCTGGTCGGAGCCACCGCCGGTGTACTGGCCGGGATCGGGGCGACCCTGCTGGTCACCGCGCCGCTGCGCCCGGATGTCGTGATCGCGCTGGTGCTCGTCGCGCCGACCGTCGCCGGGCTGGTCCTGGTGTTCGCCTCGTCGCGCCGCTGGGTAACCGGACTGGGTGCGTTTCTCCTCGCGCTCGGTCTCGGCTGGTTCGGGGTGCTGGCGGCGATTCAGGCGGTCTCGGGTGTCTGAGACCACCGACACCGGGGCGCTGCCGATGACCGAGCCGCACATGGCGCCCATCTTCGACACCGGCCCGCATCCGGCGCCGCTGCCCGGGCTGTCCGGCGAGCTCGAACCGCAACCGGGGCTCGAGGCCCGGCCGGAACCGGAGCCGATCGGGCCCGAGTCGAAGGCCGGGCCGGCCCCGGCCAAACCGCCCAAGCCGGTCGTGGTGGAGGGGCAGTACCGCTTCCTGAAGTGGTGGCAGTTCGCGTTGGTGCTGGTGGGGGTGTGGATTCCGGCGGCCGGGATCGGGCTGGGGCTGTTCTCGTGGTGGTATGCGCTGGCCGACAAGACCCCGGCGGTGTTCGTCGTGGTGGTCTACGCGGCCGTGTGCGTGGTGGCCGGGCTGATCGTGGCGATGGTGGGAGAGAAGCCGCTGTTGTCGGCGGTCGCGCTCGCGCTGATGTCGGCGGTGTTCGCCTCGGCGGTCGCCGCGGCACCGCTGTACGGCCACTACTTCTGCCAGCACGTGGACCGCTGCGTCGGCGGAATCATCCCGTACTGAACGGATTGGCCAGCCGGACGCCTTCGATCAGCCGCCCGTCGCTGAGATCTTCGGTCCACAAGGTGTCGCACCGCAGTTCGGCGGCGCTGCGCACGATCATCGCGTCCCAGAAGGAGAGCTGGTATCGAGTTGACCACGACGTCGCGGCGATCACGTCGTCGGCCAGTGGTGAGTGCACCCGCCATCGTGACAAGCTCCGGAGCCTATCGGCAGCAGATTCCGGGGTGATCGGTTTGGCGACCTTACGCGTCACGTTGACGTAGAACTCCTGCAGCACCTGGACGCTGAGCGCACCCAGGCGGTCGCGCCACAGCCGGTCCACCAGCACGCGAGCCGCCTCGTGCCGCTCACCGGCGGTCGCGTCGTAGGCGTACAGCAAGACATTGGTGTCGACGAACTCCATGATCAGCGCTCGTGAAGATCGTCCCGGGACCAGGTGATCGGTCCGACCTGCAGGCCGGCGACGCCGCTCATCATCCGTCTCTCGAGGTCGGCCACGTCGTCATAGTCCGCCACCTCGCCGACAAGTTGCTCGAGCAATCGCGCGACCAGACTCGACACCGACATGTCGCGTTGTGCCGCCAACACCTTTGCGCGACGAACCAGCTCCGCCGGCATGGTCAGCGTGATGTTCTTCGATGCCATGTGTTTCAGTGTAGCGCGGAAACACAGACATTCCGCGGGTGTGGTTTGACGTGCCCACCGCCGCTGCGAGGGAACCGCGCGGCCCGATAGGGTGAGCGGGTGACCCACTATGACGTCGTAGTCCTCGGAGCCGGCCCCGGTGGTTATGTCGCGGCCATTCGCGCCGCCCAGCTGGGCTTGAACACCGCCATCGTCGAACCCAAATACTGGGGCGGGGTCTGTCTGAACGTCGGTTGTATCCCGTCGAAAGCGCTGCTGCGCAACGCCGAACTGGCGCACATCTTCAATCGCGAGGCCAAGACCTTCGGGATCAGCGGCGAGGTGAGCTTCGACTACGGCGCGGCATTCGACCGCAGCCGCAAGGTCGCCGACGGCCGGGTCGCGGGGGTGCACTTCTTGATGAAGAAGAACAAGATCACCGAGATCCACGGCTACGGCCGGTTCACCGACGCCAACACCCTGGCAGTCGAACTCAACGACGGCGGAACCGAGAACGTCACCTTCGCTCATGCGATCATCGCGACCGGGTCCAGCACCCGGCTGGTGCCGGGCACCTCGCTGTCGGACAACGTCGTCACCTACGAGGAGCTGATCCTGAGCCGGGAGCTGCCGGGCTCGATCATCATCGCCGGGGGCGGCGCTATCGGCATGGAGTTCTCCTACGTGCTGGCCAACTACGGCGTGGACGTCACGGTGGTGGAGTTCCTGCCCCGGGCGCTGCCCAACGAGGACGCCGACGTCTCCAAGGAGATCGAGAAGCAGTTCAAGAAGCTGGGGGTGAAGATCCGCACCGGCACCAAGGTCGAGTCCATCGTGGATAACGGGGCCGGCGGGTCGGTCACGGTCACCGTCAGCAAAGACGGCCAGAGCGAGGAGCTCAAGGCCGACAAGGTGTTGCAGGCCATCGGTTTTGCTCCCAACGTCGACGGCTACGGCCTGGATGCCGCCGGGGTGGCGCTCACCGAGCGGCGCGCCATCGGTATCGGGGAGTACATGCAGACCTCGGTGGGCCACATCTACGCCATCGGCGACGTCACCGGCCTGCTGCAGTTGGCCCATGTCGCCGAGGCGCAGGCCGTGGTGGCCGCCGAAACCATCGGCGGCGCCGAGACGATGCCGCTCGGTGACTACCGGATGATGCCGCGCGCCACCTTCTGCCAGCCGCAGGTGGCCAGCTTCGGCCTCACCGAGGAACAGGCCCGCGCCGATGGCTACGACGTGAAGGTGGCCAAGTTCCCGTTCACCGCCAACGGCAAGGCGCACGGCGCCGGTGACCCGAGCGGGTTCGTGAAGCTGATCGCCGACGCCCGCTACGGCGAACTGCTCGGCGGGCACCTGGTCGGCCACGACGTCTCCGAGCTGCTGCCGGAACTGACCCTGGCGCAGAAGTGGGACCTGACCGCCAACGAGTTGGCCCGCAACGTTCACACCCACCCGACGATGTCCGAGGCGCTGCAGGAGTGCTTCCACGGCCTGATCGGCCACATGATCAACTTCTGACGCCTAGTTCCCCTTGGCGAGCGTGAACTGGGCGACGTAACTGATGTTGCGCTGGAAGAAGTCCGCGCAGCCCAACAGGTACTTCACGTACCGGTCGTAGACCTCCGGTGAGGTCGCCGCGATCGCCTGCTCGCGGGCGGCCTGCAGCCGGGTCGCCCAGGTGTCCAGGGTCCGCACGTAATCCGGCGTCAGGTCGTGGCGGTCGGCCACCGAAAACCCTGCGGCGGCGGAGTATTCGATGACATCGTCGTCGCACGGCACCGAGCCGCCGGGAAAGATCTCTTTGGCGATGAAGCGCATGAATCGCAGGTCTGTCATCGTGATCGGGATGCCCATTTCCGGCCAGCGCTTCAGTGGGTGGCCCATGATGGTCTGCAGGACCATCCGCCCGTCGCGCGGCATCAGCCGGTGGCACAGCTCGAAGAACGCGGCGTAGCGCTCTTTGGGGAAGGCCTCGAAGGCCTCGATGGACACGATGCGGTCGACCGGCTCGTCGAACTCCTCCCAGCCGCGCAGCAGGATCCGGCGCGAGCGGTCGGTGTCGACGTCGTCCAGCAGGCGCTGGCCGAGGCTGCATTGGTTTCTGCTTAACGTCAATCCCACCACATCGACGTCGTAGGTTTCGATGGCCCGACGCATCGCCGATCCCCACCCGCAGCCGACGTCGAGCAGCGTCATCCCCGGTGCCAGGTCCAGCTTGGCCAGCGCGAGATCGATCTTGGCGAGCTGCGCCTCTTCCAGCGACATGTCCTCGCGCTCGAAGTAGGCGCAACTGTAGGTCCGGGTCGGATCCTGGAACACGCTGAAGAAATCGTTCGAGATGTCGTAGTGAGCCTGCACGTCCTCATAGGCAACCGCCATCTTGGGTGCGCTCGACGTCGGGTCGGCCATCTACTTGACCTCCTGTCCTCCTGGATCGGGGTGCCCGCGTGAAAGCCCGGCTAAGCAGCGGCCTTCTCGCAGGTGAACTGCACGACATCGGTGTAGCCCTGGCGGAACAGGTCTGCGCAGCCGGTCAGGTACTTGTGGAACCGCTGGTAGACCGCATCGGAGGTGATGGCGATGGCCTCGTCCTTGTTGGCCTCGAGGTTTGCCGCCCAGGTGTCCAGGGTGCGGACGTAGTGCGGCTGCAGATGCTGCTCGCGGGTGATGCTGTAGCCGGCGTTCCTGGCGTGCTCGGTGACCTGTGCGGCCAACGGCAGACGCCCGCCGGGATAGATCTCGTCCATGATGAATTTGATGAACCGCACCCGCGACATCGTCAGCTGTAGCTTCTTGGCCCGGATCTCGTCGTCACTCGGGATGATGATGCTGTGTAGCAGCATCACGCCGTCGTCGGGCATCCAGTTGAAGGTGTTCTTGAAGTAGTCGTCGTAGTTGTTGAAGCCGAAATGTTCGAATGCGCCGATCGACACGATGCGGTCGACCTGGCCGTCGAATTCCTCCCACGGCTGCAACCGCACCTCCATCCGGCGCTTGCTCGTCGATTTCGCGAACAGGTTCGCTTCGATGTGCTGCTTCTGGTTCTCCGAGAGCGTCAGACCGATGACGTTGACGTCGTACTTCTCGACCGCCCGCATGATCGTCGAGCCCCAGCCGCAGCCGATGTCGAGCAACGTCATCCCGGGTTTCAGGCCCAGCTTGCCCAAGGACAAGTCGACCTTGGCCCGCTGCGCTTCCTGCAGCGTCATGTCGTCGCGCTCGAAATATGCGCAGCTGTAGGTCTGCGACGGGTCCTGCCACAGCTTGAAGAAGTCATTGGAGATGTCGTAGTGAAACTGCACTTCGTCTTTGTCGGAGCCGCGCGTCTGAGCCGCGGACTTCGAGAGCCACTTGGACTGTGCGCTGGATCCTGCGTTTGTTGAATCTGCCACTGTTGGTCCTGCCGGACGAGACCTGAGGTCGGGACGATGCATGCTGGTGGCTCAACACTTGTGTTGACACTACGCTTCGCAAGCCGGAGTGCACCCTGAATTTTCGGCGCGGCGTACCCGTCCGTTCGGCGATCGGCGTCGTATACCGCGGGTCAGGCCGCGAGAAGTAGGTAAACCGCGCACCCGACCAGCATCCCGGTCAGGTTCGCACCGGCGTTGACGACGTCGTTTCCCACCCACCGCCACCCGGCGGACGGCTCGGTGGGGCGCCCGCAGTGCAGCGCGTCCTCCACCGTGGCCCCGCAGGATTCGCAGCGGAAGCGGGCCTGCGCGGTGGCGCCGATCACGGTGTCCACCAGCGAGCCGGCGATGCCGGCTGCCAACCCGACCGGCACCATCGCCGGCCCGCCGAACAGGGCGCCGAACGCACCCACCAGCAACGCGCCCAGCACCGTTGCGGCCGAACCCAGCGGTGACACCGCGCCGGACGTGCCCTTGGGAACCCGGCCCCGCGTCCGCAGCGACAGCGGCTCGCGGCCGGAGAACCGCCCGATCTCCGATGCCCACGAGTCGGCGATGCCGGCGGCGATACCGCCGATGGACACCGCGTACCACAGCGGGTCCCGGGTGAACGCGAACCCGACCACCGGGACCAGCACCGGAAGACCCGCGTTGACCGCCACCTGACTCATACCGCGCATGCTCGAGGCACGGCCGGGCCGGCGGTAGGCGGTGAGGACGCTGGTCAGCGAGAAGAACACCGCGGCCGGGATGATCCAGGCCCAGCCGCCCAGGCCGACGGCGACGCCGGCGATCAGGCCGCCGCAGAGCGCCCCGGGCAGATCCAGCCAGCGCATCCGGATCATGAACGGCACGATGGCGCAGCCGAATACCACCGCGGCCAGCCAGCGCAGCGCATCATCGGTCGACAGGTCACGCGCGACGTGCAACAGCAGCGCCACCCACGGCGTGATCAGCAGGTTGTCCGCCGCCGGTACCACCAGCAGCTCCACGGCCGCCGTCGACACCGCGACGAACAGCGAAACCGTCACCGCCATAAACGAATTCAGTTCAAGGGCCGCCAGGCAGAACGTCAGGGAGACTGCGAAGGCGATCGCCACGAACGCCACCGAGCCCTCCAGGGTGCGCACCCCGCCACCGGCCGCCACGCGGTGTCTGCCGAACCGGTCCCCGACCAGGGCCGCACCCGCATCGGCCAGCCCCAGCACCACGACCCCGGTCGCGATCGCTACCCGGTCCGGCCAGAACGCCAGCACCGCGATCAAGGCGCCGCCGGCGAACCCGACCAGCCCGTAGTCGCGGGAGCGGGTGCCGTCGAACACACCCGGCACCGGAACCAGGCCACGCTCCACGATGAACGCCAAGGCCACCGTCGCGGCGGCCAGCACACCCGCCACCACCGCTTTGTTGGTCAGCTCGAACGCGGCCGCGGCGGCGAACAGCCCGCACAACGCGTGCGGGATCTTACGGGTGACCAGCGGTCCGGCGCCTCGCCGCAGCAGCATCCGCCCGACCACGATCAGCACCGCGGCGATCGCCAGCGTTCCGCCCCCGGCGACGGCCAGATCGTGCCAACCGGTGTCCGCCACGCAGTGCTACTCGTCGAAGTCCAGCGGCACCCGCAGCGCGCTCAGGGTGGCGGCCAGTGCGTCGTATTGGGACGTCAGCATCACGAATTCGATCAGCCGCGGACGATCCAGATGCTTCGACAACTCCGCCCAGGTGGCATCGGAGAGGGTGCGGGTGCCGACGAGTTCGTCGATCGCGGTCAGCATGGCGCGCTGGCGGGCGGTGAGCTCGTCGAAACGGGGGCCACCGGGGCCTTCGAAGATGCGCGCCTGGGTGTCGTCGTCGAGGCCGGCTGCACGGCCCATTCGGCGATGGTGCTGCAGTTCGTACTGGCTGTCACGCAGGTGGCCGACCCGCAGGATCACGAACTCGGTGTCGCGGGTGGACAGCTTGCCGCCCCGCATCAGCATCCCGCCGAACGGCAGCCAGGACCACATCAATCGCCGGTGCTGGCCGAGCGTGGTGAACAGGTGCGCTCGGGGCACCTGCTGACGGCGGGCGATGACTTTGCAGACCAGCCAGTTGGCGAGACCGAGGTCGCGCAGGCCGGGGGCTTCGGGGATGCGAGAGTTCACCGCTGTTGCTTTACCAGATACGGCGACACCGTGCTGCGGTGTTCGTTGAGATCAAGGTCACGGCCCAGCGCCGGGAACGCCCGTTGCGGGCAATTGTCGCGTTCGCAGACCCGGCAGCCGGCCCCGATCGGGGTGGCGTTATCACCGTTGAGATCGAGCCCTTCGGAGTAGACCAGCCGGTGGGCCTGGCGCAGTTCGCAGCCCAGCCCGATCGCAAACGTCTTGTCCGGCTGGCCCCAGCGCGACGCTCGGCGCTCGACGGTGCGCGCCACCCACAGGTACTTGCGGCCGTCGGGCATCTCCGCGATCTGCACGCCGATCTTGCCCGGGTTGCCGAACGTCTCGTAGACGTTCCACAGCGGGCAGGTTCCGCCGCTGGAAGAGAAGTGAAAACCGGTGGCCGACTGACGTTTTGACATGTTTCCCGCCCGATCGACCCGGACGAACGAGAACGGCACGCCCCGCATCGACGGTCGCTGCAGGGTGGACAGCCGGTGCGCGATGGTCTCGTAGCTGACCCGGTAGAACGCCGAGAGCCGCTCGATGTCGTAGCGGAAAGTCTCGGCGCTGTCGTGGAACTGGCCGTAAGGCAGCACGATCGCCGCCGCGAAGTAGTTGGCCAGCCCCAGCCTGGCCAGCGTGCGGGAGTCCTTCGAGGTGAACTTGCCCTCTTCGACCATGGCGCAGATCAAGTCGTCGAACTCCAGGTACGCCAGCTCGGCGGCCATCTTGAACACCCGCTGCCCCCACGACAGGTGGTGGCCCATGTCCAGCGTCTTGGTCTGCGCGTCGTAGCGGTGCAGCACCGTCTCGCCCAGGTCGATCCGGCGGTTGATGTGCACGCCGTGCACCTCGGTCAGACGATTGGCCAGTTCGACGGCCAATTCGCCTTGGTGCCTTCGCATCCGGGTGGCCAGTTCCTCGGCGGCGGTGTCGAGTTCGTGCAGGTAGTTCTGTCGCTGGTAGAAGTAGTCGCGGACCTCTTCGTGCGGCATGGTGATCGCGCCGGTGCCGCTGCCGTCGGTGTAGCGCTCCTCGGTGGCCGCGGCCAGCTGTGCCGTGGTGATCCGGTAGCGGCGGTGCAGGTTGACCATGGCCCGGGCCAGTTTGGGGTGGACGCTGACCAGTTCGGCCACCTCGGTCAAATCGACGTCGATGTCGAGGTCGCGGTCCATGGTGACCTCCCGCAACTCGGCGACCAGCCGGGTGTCGTCCTGGGAGGCGAAGAAGGTGGCGTCCACGCCGAAGACCTCGGTGATGCGCAGCAGCACCGCCACCGTCAGCGGCCGGACGTCGCGCTCGATCTGGTTGAGGTAGCTCGGTGAGATCTCCAGCAGCTGTGCCAGGGCGGCCTGGCTGAACCCGCGCTCGCTGCGCAGCTGGCGCACCCTGGCGCCGACGTAGGTCTTGGCCACGCCGCCGAGGTTACCCGTTGCGAAGGCCGCGTTCGCATTATTGGCATGGCATGATCGCTCGGGGAAATCTACGGGGAGCATCGCGATGCAGCAGACAGACGAGCCGACCGGTTTGGCCAAGGTTTTGATGCCGGTGCCCGACCCGCATCCCGATGTCTTCGACCGGCAGTGGCCGCTGCGCGTCGCCGACATCGACCGGGCGGGCCGGCTCCGGATGGACGCGGCCGCCCGACACATCCAGGACATCGGCCAGGACCAGTTGCGCGAGGGCGGCTACCAGGAGACCCACCCGCTGTGGATCGTGCGCCGCACCATGATGGACGTGATTCGCCCGATCGAGTTCCAGGACATGCTGCGGGTGCGGCGCTGGTGTTCGGGCACCTCCAACCGCTGGTGCGAGATGCGGGTCCGCATCGACGGGAAACGCAGCGGCGGCCTGATCGAATCCGAGGCGTTCTGGATCAACATCAACCGCGAGACGCAGGGCCCGTCGCGCATCTCCGACGACTTCCTAGCCGGACTGAGACGCACCACCAGCGTCGACCGGTTGCGCTGGAAGGCCTACCTGAAAGCCGGTGACCGTGAGGACTCGGCCGAGATCCACGAGTACCCGATCCGGTTCACCGACATCGACCTGTTCGACCACGTGAACAACTCGGTGTACTGGAGCGTGGTCGAGGACTACCTGTCGAGCTACCCCGAACTGCTCGCGGCGCCGCTGCGGGTGACGCTGGAACACGACGCTGCCGTGGCGCTGGGCGACAAACTAGAGATCGTCTCGCACATTCACCCGGCTGGATCGACCGATCGCTTCGGGTCCGCACTGGCCGATCGTGCTGTTAGAACGCTCACATACGTCGTCGGCGAAGAGGTCAAAGCGCTCGCGGCGATCTTTCCGCTGTAACACGTTCTAGTCAGTACGGGCGTACTGCTAATACCCTCGTTGACCTGTGCGGATATGTTACCCGCCGGTAGCTTATTCGACGGCTACCACGACGGGGCCTCCCAGAGATTCTTCGCAAACTTCGCATAACGACCGTACTGTTTTGCCAAACTTGGCAACGAAAACCAGTGGACCTGGGCGGATGTGCTGTGCCAAGGTCGCATTAACACACCAGTGAATCCGTCGGGGTGTTTGGCAAATTCGAGAAGCGCCCGACGATCGCGACCAGAAGGAGTAGCCATGTCGACCGTTGGCACGCCGAAGAGCCCCGAGCAGATCCAGCACGACTGGGACAACAACCCGCGCTGGAAGGGTGTCACCCGCACCTACACCGCGGCGGACGTCGTCGCGCTGCAAGGCCACGTCGTCGAGGAGCACACCCTGGCCCGCCGCGGCGCCGAGGTGCTCTGGGAGCAGCTGCACGACCTGGACTACATCAACGCCCTCGGTGCGCTGACCGGCAACATGGCCGTCCAGCAGGTCCGGGCCGGCCTGAAGGCCATCTACCTGTCCGGCTGGCAGGTCGCCGGTGACGCCAACCTGAGCGGCCACACCTACCCCGACCAGAGCCTCTACCCGGCCAACTCGGTGCCGCAGGTGGTCCGCCGGATCAACAACGCGCTGCTGCGCGCCGACGAGATCGCCAAGGTCGAGGGCGACACCTCGGTCGAGAACTGGCTGGCCCCGATCGTGGCCGACGGTGAGGCCGGCTTCGGTGGCGCGCTCAACGTCTACGAGCTGCAGAAGGCGATGATCGCCGCGGGCGTCGCGGGCTCGCACTGGGAGGACCAGCTGGCCTCGGAGAAGAAGTGCGGCCATTTGGGCGGCAAGGTGCTGATCCCCACCCAGCAGCACATCCGCACCCTGACCTCGGCCCGGCTGGCCGCCGACGTGGCCGGCGTGCCGACCGTGGTGATCGCCCGCACCGACGCCGAGGCCGCCACCCTGATCACCTCCGACGTCGATGAGCGCGATCAGCCGTTCATCACCGGTGACCGGACCGCCGAGGGCTTCTACCGGGTGCGCAACGGCCTGGAGCCGTGCATCGCCCGGGCCAAGGCCTACGCGCCGTACGCCGACCTGATCTGGATGGAGACCGGCACACCGGACCTGGAGCTGGCGCGCAAGTTCGCCGAGGGCGTCAAGGCCGAGTTCCCCGACCAGATGCTGGCCTACAACTGCTCGCCGTCGTTCAACTGGAAGCAGCACCTCGACGACGCCACCATCGCCAAGTTCCAGAACGAGCTGGGTGCGATGGGCTTCAAGTTCCAGTTCATCACGCTGGCCGGCTTCCACGCGCTGAACTACTCGATGTTCGACCTGGCCCACGGCTACGCCCGCAACCAGATGAGCGCCTACGTCGAGCTGCAGGAGCGCGAGTTCGCCGCCGAGGAGCGGGGTTACACCGCCACCAAGCACCAGCGCGAGGTCGGTGCCGGCTACTTCGACCGGATCGCCACCACCGTCGACCCGACGTCGTCGACCACGGCGCTGGCCGGCTCCACCGAAGAGGGCCAGTTCCACTAATCTGCCGAGCAGACACGAAAGCCCCTTGGCACCGACGTGTCGAGGGGCTTTGGTGTCTGTTCGCCGTACCAACGCAAGGAGTGCTGTGTCGATCCAACGAGTAGGTGTCATCGGAGCCGGGCAGATGGGCGCCGGCATCGCCGAGGTGTCGGCGCGCGCCGGCGTCGGCGTCAAGGTCTTCGAAACCACCGACGCACTGGTCACCGCCGGCCGCAACCGGATCGTCAAGTCGCTGGAGCGCGGGGTGAGCGCGGGTAAGATCACCGAACGCGAGCGCGACGACGCCGTCGGCAACCTGACCTTCACCACCGACCTGGGCGAGCTCGCCGACCGGCAGCTGGTCATCGAGGCCGTCATCGAAGACGACACCGTGAAGTCCAAGATCTTCGCCGAACTGGACCGGGTGATCACCGACCCGGACGCGGTGCTGGCGTCGAACACCTCCTCCATTCCGATCATGAAGATCGCCGCGGCGACGGCGAACCCGCAGCGGGTGCTGGGCCTGCACTTCTTCAACCCGGTGCCGGTGCTGCCGCTGGTCGAACTGGTCAGCACGCTGGTCACCGACACCGCCGCCGCCGCCCGCACCGAGCAGTTCGCCAGCGCGGTGCTGGGCAAGCAGGTGGTGCGCTGCTCGGACCGCTCCGGTTTCGTGGTGAACGCCCTGCTGGTGCCCTACCTGCTGTCGGCGGTGCGGATGCTCGAATCCGGCTTCGCCACCGTCGAGGACATCGACAAGGCCATCGTCGCCGGGCTGTCGCATCCGATGGGCCCGCTGCGGCTCTCCGACCTGGTCGGCCTGGACACCCTCAAGCTGATCGCGGACAAGATGTACGAGGAGTTCAAGGAGCCGCTCTACGCCGCGCCGCCGTTGCTGCTGCGCATGGTCGAGGCGGGTCAGCTCGGCAAGAAGTCCGGCCGGGGCTTCTACACCTACTGACCTACTGAGCCCGGGCCGCCCGGCGCCAGGGCAGCATCGGCGACGGATGCGGGCCGGCGTTGAACTTCTCCAGCGATCCGCCCACCTCGACGATGCCGCACAGCGCATTCCAGCTCAGCATCGTCAGATAATCGATCAGGTCGTCGGCGCTCATCCGCGGATCCAGCAGCCACGAGTGGGTGGCCAACTGCACCCCGCCGACGATCATGTACGCCCACGGCTCGACGCCGCTGGTCTCCATGCCGACCGCGGTCATCCGGCGGCGCAGCATCACCGCGAGCATCCGGGCGATGATGCGCTCGGAGTCGGCGATCACCTTGCTCTTACTGGCGGAGCTGTTGGCCATCACGAATCGGTACGGCTCGGGCTCGTTGGCCACGGTCTGCACGTACACCCGGATGATCTCGCGGACCAGGTCGAAGCCGTCGAGATTCGCCGACAGCGCAGCCGCCATGTTGGGGATGAGCGTGGTCTGCGCGAAGCGCATCATCACCGCGGTGGTCAGGTCGTTCTTGTCGACGAAATAGCGGTAGAGCACCGTCTTGGACACCCCGATCTCGGCGGCGATCTCGTCCATGCTCACGTACCGGCCCCGGCGCCGGATCGCCTCGATCGTGCCGTCGATCAGGTCGTTTCGGCGGTCGACCTTGTGTTGATGCCAACGCCGCTTTCGACCATCGGTCTTGGCGGTGCCGGCCCTAGGCTGCTCTGCCACTATCGCGGATTCCCATTCACTAGACGTATTAGATAATACGGCGCGGTCCAGCAAACTTCGTGGGCCGGTAACAGTTACCGGCGGTTTAGCGAGGCTCGCCGGAGGTGAGGCGAAGCTGGAACTGCCGCATATACCGAGCGGCAAAGATGGCGGATGATGGTGGGGTGGTGCATCGAGAGAACCGCCCGACGTGGCCGGGTGCTGCACGGACCGTGCAGTCGCTGGCAGAGTCCTTCGCAGATGCCGATCCGGTCGCCGACGCGGTACGGCTGCGCGATCTGCGCCGGATGAAGGTGGTCGCGCTGAGCTTCCTGCTCGGCGCGACCGTCGTCTTCCTGCTGTGCCGGTGGGCGCAGGCAGACAGTGCTGCTCACGGCGGGGTCGGGCCGTGGGTCGGTTATGTCGGTGCCGCCGCCGAGGCCGGCATGGTGGGCGCGCTGGCCGACTGGTTCGCGGTCACCGCGCTGTTCAAGCACCCGCTGGGAATTCCGATCCCGCACACCGCGATCATCAAACGCAAGAAGGACCAACTCGGTGAGGGTCTGGGCACCTTCGTGCGGGAGAACTTCCTGTCACCGCCGGTGGTGGAGACCAAGCTGCGCGACGCCCAGGTCGCCGGACGGCTGGGCAAGTGGCTCTCGGAGCAGACGCACGCCGAGCGGGTGGCCGCCGAGACCGCGACCGTATTGCGGGTGCTCGTCGAACTGCTGCGAGACGAAGAGGTCGCATACGTCATCGACCGGATGATCGTGCGGCGCATCGCCGAGCCGCAGTGGGGTCCGCCGGTCGGCCGGATGCTGGGCACCCTGCTCGCCGAGCATCGCCAGGAGGCGTTGATCCAATTGCTGGCCGACCGGGCCTTCCAGTGGTCGCTCAACGCCGGCGAAGTCATCCAGCGGGTGGTCGAGCGCGACTCGCCCACCTGGTCGCCGCGGTTCGTCGACCACCTGGTCGGCGACCGGATCCACCGCGAGTTGATGGACTTCACCGACAAGGTGCGCCGCAACCCCGACCACGAACTGCGCCGCAACGCGACCCGGTTCCTGTTCGAGTTCGCCAACGACCTGCAGTACGACGCCGCCACCATCGCCAAAGCGGACTCGGTCAAGGACCAGGTGATGGCGCGCGAAGAGGTCGCCAAAGCGGCGGCGACGGCGTGGGCGACCCTCAAGCGGTACGTGCTCGAGGGGGTCGACGACCCGACGGGCGCGCTGCGCACCCGCGTCGCCGCCGCGGTGGTGCAGATCGGTGAGTCGCTGCGGGACGACGTCGAGTTGCGCGACAAAGTGGACAACTGGATCGTCCGGGCCGCGCAGCACCTGGTCGCCCAATACGGGGTGGAGATCACCGCGATCATCACCGAAACCATCGAGCGCTGGGACGCCGCGGAGGCCAGTCGGCGCATCGAACTGCATGTCGGGCGTGACCTGCAATTCATTCGGATCAACGGAACCGTCGTGGGTGCGCTGGCGGGGCTGGGGATCTACGCCATAGCTCAACTTATGTTCTGACCTGCGCTAGCAGGTGCTTGCAAAAGTTAGCACTAGGCCGTATCGTGGCATTTGTCAGCAGTCGTAAGTCCACGAAAGGGGTCACCGGTGTCGCAGGATGACAAACTCGCCGCAGTCGTCTCCACGGCCGCGGCGGACATCGGCAGCTTCATCCGGGCGCAGCGCGAAGCCGCGCAGGTGTCCATGCGGCAGCTGGCCGACAAGGCCGGCGTCAGCAATCCCTACCTCAGCCAGATCGAGCGCGGGTTGCGCAAGCCCTCCGCTGACGTCCTCAATCAGATCGCCAAGGCCCTGCGGGTCTCCGCCGAGGTGCTCTACATCCGGGCGGGAATCCTGGAGCCCAGCGAGAAGAGCGAGGTCCGCGACGCCGTCATTTCGGACGCGGCGATCACGGAACGGCAAAAGCAGGTTCTGCTCGACATCTACACCTCCTTCGTCCAGCAGAACGAAGCCGACGGTGAGGAGACGACACCTGCCTGATCATCCTTCGTCCTCCTGACCGACAAACCAGAAACCCAACCGAAAGGAAACAGACATGGCCGAGAACCCGAACATCGACGAACTGAAGGCCCCGCTGCTCGCCGCGATCGGCGCCGCCGACCTGGCCCTGGCTACCGTGACCGACCTCGTCGCCACCCTGCGCGAGCGCGCCGGTGAGGCCCGCGAGGACGCCACCACCCGCGTCGAGGAGAGCCGTGCCCGCCTGACCAAGCTGCAGGAGGAGCTGCCCGAGCAGTTCGCCGAGCTGCGCGAGCGCTTCACCGCCGACGAGCTGCGCAGGGCCGCCGAGGGCTACGCGGAGGCCGCCAGCGGCCGGTACAGCGACCTGGTGGCGCGCGGTGAGGCCGCCCTGGTGCGGCTGCGCAACCAGTCCGGCCTCGATGACGCCTCGGCGCAGGTGGAGGGTTACGTCGACCAGGCTGTCGAGCTGACCCAGGAGGTGCTGGGCAACGTCGCGACCCAGACCCGCGAGGTCGGCGAGCGCGCTGCCAAGCTGGTCGGCATCGAGCTGCCGCAGAAGGAGGAGGCCAAGACGGCTTCCCCGGCCAAGAAGGCTCCCGCCAAGAAGGCCCCGGCCAAGAAGGCTTCTGCCTCTGCAGCCAAGAAGGCCTCCCCGGCCAAGAAGGCTCCGGCAAAGAAGGTCACCCAGAAGTAAACGCAGTTCGACGTCCCGGACGGTACCCGCCTAGGCTTGCAGCGTGGTCGCTATGAGCCTGGTGGGTACCGTCCTTGGCGTTTTGCAGCTTGTCGTGTTCGCGACCGCGGTGTACGCGTTCGTCCACGCGGCGATGCAGCGTGCCGATGCCTACACCGCCGCCGACAAGCTCACCAAGCCGGTATGGCTGGTGATCCTGGGAGTGTGCGGACTGTTGGCCCTGGTGCTGCAGGTGATGGGCATGGCGATCGCCGCCTGCGCGGCCGGGGTCTACCTGGTCGATGTGCGGCCCCGATTGCTCGAGGTTCAAGGCAAGTCTCACTAACGCCGATGTTGCGTTCGATCCTGTTCGCGGCCCTGGCGGCCGCACTGGTCGTTGCGGCGCCGGCCGCCGCCGACACCGGCTTCGTCGACCGCACCGAGTGGGTGAGTTACTCGGGCGGGTCGGGACTGGCCAGCCTGCGGGTGTATCCGACGCCGGCCGGCCGGGCCGCGGCGGCGCGGGTGGACGCCGCCGCCGAGGGGGAGCAGGCCTGGCGCGAAGTGCTCGCCGCCGCCCCCGATGCCGACACCGTCAGCATGCGCGACCAATTCCGCTGCCACTGGAACTATGCCGAGTTCGCCCGGCCCGGCAAGACCAGTTGGAACCTGGAGCCGTGGCGGCCCGTCGTCGACGGCGTGACGATGCTCGAATCCGGCTGTAACCCCGGCGCCGAGGAAGAGGCCTTCTGATGTCTGCTCAGCGCTGGGACCGCGCCCGGGTGGCCGAACTGGTCGACCACACCCTGCTCAAGCCCGAAGCCACCACCCAGCAGGTCGTCGCCCTCGTCGCCGAAGCCGCCGAACTCGGTGTCGCCGCGGTGTGCGTCTCGCCGTCGATGGTGGCCATCGCCGCGGCGGCCAACCCGGCCGGCGTCCGGATCGCCGCGGTCGCGGGCTTCCCGTCCGGCAAGCATCTGCCGGTGGTCAAAGCGCAGGACGCGGCGTTGGCCGTGGCGGCCGGGGCGGCCGAGATCGACATGGTCATCGACGTCGGCGCGGCGGTGGCGGGCGATTTCGCCGCGGTGGGCGCCGACGTCGGCACGGTGCGGGCCGCCGCGCCCGACGCCGTGCTCAAGGTGATCGTGGAGTCCGCAGCGCTGTTGGAGTTGGCCGGTGAGGCCACGCTGGTTGCCGCCTGCCGTGCCGCCGCAGACGCCGGCGCGGATTTCGTCAAGACCTCCACCGGGTTTCACCCGACCGGCGGGGCGTCGGTGCGCGCGGTGAGGCTGATGGCCGACACCGTCGGCGGCAGCCTCGGCGTCAAGGCCAGCGGGGGCATCCGCAGCGCCGACGATGCGCTCGCGATGCTGGATGCCGGGGCGACCCGGCTGGGACTGTCGAGCACCCGGGCGGTGCTCGACGGGCTGGGCTAACGGCGTTCGCAAGCGCGGCGGGGCCGGGCGCAGCGGGACGCCGTAATCAGGCCAGCGCTTACAGCCTCGCGAAGCACTGACTCGACGACGACGCCGGGATGGTGGCGTTCCGCGTCGAAAACTTCACCACCACACCGGAATCGGTGACCTGCGAGCTATCGATGTGGATCCCCAGCGGCAGGTCGCCGGTCACCTTGCCGGTGAGGTCATCGAGGTTGCGCTGCACGGTCTCGCTGTCCAGATCCTTGCCCAGCGCCTCCAGATCCACCACCTCCAGGTGCAACCCGTTGTCGACGATCTGCGGCTTGACGGTGGCGCGGTTGAGCAGGCCCTTGAGCTCGACGGTGCCGGCGGCCGGGTCGGTGCTGACCTTGCCGGTGACGATGCTGCCAATCACCGGGACCACATCCTGAATCGACTGCTTGATGCCGTCCGCCGGCCAGGTGATGGTGCCGTCCAGCGACCCGATGGTGCCTTTGGAATCAGCGCTCTTCTGCACGTGGACGTCGCGGATGTCCAGGTCCAGCTGCATGCCCTTGGCTTTGCGGATCTGGTTGCCGGCGGTCTGCACCGAGATGTGCGGGTAGTCGCCCCGCAAGTACTGGGCCAGCACCGGCGGATCGGAGGCGAACGACACCGTGGCGCTGTCGTCCGCTTCGCACTGGACCGCGTCTGCGACCAGGCTCTTGGCCCGGTGTGTCGCATAGGCCTGTCCGCCGAACAGCGCGACCACCGCCAGTACCAGCAGCACTGTCAGTGCCAGCAGCACTGCCGGCAGGCCGGTGAACCGATGCTTGGGATTGGCTGCCCCGGATGTGCTCATCACTGCAGGTTACAGGTGGGCAAAGCAGGGGTCGTCGCTCCGCGGGATGGCGGCGTCACGGCTGGAGAACCGCGCCACCACGCCGGTGTCGGTGACCTGGATGCTGTCGGCCCGCACGCCGAGCGGGTAACGCTTCGTCAGTTCCCGGGCGAATCGGTCCAGCTCCGGCTGGATCGATTCGCGCGGCAGGGTCAGCGCGCCCAGGCCGGTGAGTTTCTGCACCTTCAGCGACAGGCCACCGTTGACCACCTCGGGCTTGACCACGACGGTGGCCAGGCCGAACGCGCCCTTGAGCTCCACGGTGCCATCCTGGGCGTTGGTCTTCAGGTCCGAGACCAGGTTGCCCAGCAGCGGGACCATCGACTGGACGGTCTCCTTGATACCGGCGGACGGCCAGGTCAGGGTGGCGTCCAGGGCGCCGATGGTGCCCTTGGAGTCGCCGGTGCCGTGCAGGTCGACGTCGGAGATGTTCAGGTCGGCCGTCATCTGCTTGGCGTCCTTGACCTGGTTGCCCGCGGTGCGAATGGAGATGTTGGTGTAGTTGCCGGTGAAGTGCTGCCACAGGAACGGCGGCGTCACCCCGAACGACACCGTGGCCTTGTCGTGCACCACGCACTCGGTGGCCTTGGCGACCTTGTTGTCGGCGATCCGGCGGGCGATCAGTTCCGCGCCGATCAAACCGGCCAGTGCCAGCGCGATCACCGTCACGAAGATCAGGACCAGGGCCAGCGGATCGCGCAGCAACCGGGCCGGCCGGTGACCGCCGGCCGGCGTCTTGATGACGGTGGTGGGCGCCTCACCGGCCGGTGGCGGTGAGACCGGCGACGCGGCCGGCGGCGGGCCCGGTGGCGGCGGCGCGGGTGCCGCGGGCGCGCTGGGAATCCGGGTGGTGGGTTCGTCACGCTGCCCGCCGACCGGCATCTGCCGGGTCGGTGACGCGGACGGCTCCGGCGGGGGCGGGGGTTTGCCCTGGCCGGGCTGCTGACCGGGCTGGCCGCTGGGGCGCGCCCAAGGTGACTGGTCGCCGTGGGGAGGTCCGGGCGGATTGCTCACCCGCGCGATTCTGCCTTACCGACCTGAACGAAGTCGGCACGGTTGCTCAGCACGGCCAGCGTTCGGCGCGCCGTGGTGACCACGTCGAGGTCGATGTCGCAGACCAGCAGTTGCGGGGCCGCCTCGGCCGACGCCACCGCCTCACCCCACGGGGAGGCGACCAGGCTGTGACCCACCCCGGTCGGTGCGCCCGACGAGGTCGCCGGCCCGGCGGTGCCGGGGTCGGCCTGCCCGACGGCGGCGACGTAGCTGGTCGAGTCCAGCGCCCGGGCGCACGCCAGCAGTTCCCACTGCCGTAGCTTCCCCGGCCCCGCGCCCCACGACGCGCACACCGCGATCAGCTGCGCACCGCGGTCGGCGAGTTCGGTGTACAGCACCGGGAACCGGATGTCATAGCAGGTGGACAGGCCGACGCCCACGCCCTCGACATCGATCACCACCGGATCGAACCCCGGTGCGACCGTGCGTGATTCGGTGAAACCGAACGCGTCGTACAGGTGAACCTTGTGATAGTGCGAGTCGATTCCGGGCCCGGTGGCCAGCAGCGTGTTTCTGACCCGCCCGTCGTCGGCCGGGGTGAACATCCCCGCGATGACGGTCACGCCGGCCCGGTCGGCGATCTCGCGCACCCCGGTCGCCCAGGGCCCGTCGAGCGGTTCGGCGACCGGGCCCAGCGGCACTCCGAACCGGCACATCGCGGCTTCCGGGAACACCACCAGCTGCGCGCCCTGTCCGGCGGCGCGCTCGGTGTAGTCGGCCACCAGCTCCAGGTTGGCGGCCGGGTCGGTGCCGCTCAGAATCTGCGCACACGCAATCCGCATGGCGCCAGCTTATTCCGCCCGGGGCGCGCCGCCCTGGCGCAGCCACGTCGAGGTGAACCGTTGCTCGGCGGCCACCAGCTCGGCCAGCTGGGCGCCGATGAAGCTTTCGATCTTGCCGCCCACCAGCGGGATGTCGACCTGCACCGTCGCGGTCAGCGTCAGCTCACAGCCCCCTCCGGCCGGTTCGAGGGCCGCCTCCCCGGACAGCTTGGCCGGCGCGCCGACGATCTTGCCGGTGACCTCCGCGCGCGCCCTGCCGTCACGTACCGGGCGCCACATCTCGTGGCGTGTCACATTCAGGTTGCCGGGGTGGAACTGCGCCGCCAGCGCGGGCAGCTTGTCCCGGTGAATGCCCTGCGTGGTGACCACGTCGACGCCGCCGTCGGCGTCGACGGCCATCGACTCCAGCGCCACCGTGTCGGCGCCGGAATCGGCGAGTCGGGCCAGCCAGTACCGCTCCTCGGCGAATGCGGCATACACCAGTTCGACGCCCGCCGGATACTGCGCGGAGAGCGTGAATGTACGCGGCATAGCTGGTCACGCTACCGTTACCGGCCGTGGCGGGTTCCGAGTTCGCGGGCGCGCGTGTCGCCGAGGCGGTGCCGTTGGCGCCGTTGACCACCCTGCGAGTCGGGCCGGTCGCCCGACGCGTCATCAGCTGCGCCGATACCGAGCAGATCGTGGCGACCTTGGCCGCCCTGGACCGCGACGGCGGCCGCCCGCTGCTGCTGTCCGGCGGCTCCAATGTGGTGATCGCCGACGACCTGACCGACCTGACCGTGGTGCTGCTGGCCAGCGACGGCATCGAGATCGAGGGCAATCTGCTGCGGGCCCAGGCCGGCGCGATCTGGGACGACGTGGTCGCCGCCGCGGTCGCCGCCGGGCTGGGAGGCCTGGAGTGCCTGTCGGGTATCCCCGGATCTGCCGGGGCGACCCCGGTGCAGAACGTCGGGGCCTACGGCGCGGAGGTCGCCGACACCTTGACCCGGGTGCTGTTGCTGGACCGCAGTACCGGCATCGTGCGCTGGACACCGCCCGCGGAGTTGAACTTCGGCTACCGCACCAGCGTGCTGAAGCACTCGGATGCCGCCGTGGTGCTGGAGGTGGAATTCGAGCTCGATCCCGCCGGGCGCAGCGCGCCGCTGCGCTACGGCGAGCTGGCCACCGCGTTGGGCGCCGGCGACGGCGACCGGGCCGACCCGGCCGCGGTACGTGCCGCGGTGCTTGCGCTGCGGTCCGCCAAAGGCATGGTGCTTGACGCGGCTGACCACGACACCTGGAGTGTGGGCTCGTTCTTCACCAACCCCGTTGTGCCCCATGATTCCTACCGTCAGATCGCTGAATCTCAGGCCGGCCCGGTTCCGCACTGGGACGCGCCCGGCGGGGTGAAGCTGGCGGCCGGCTGGCTGGTGGAGCGCGCCGGATTCGGCAAGGGCTATCCGGGCGAGGGCGCGGTCGCCCGATTGTCCAGCAAGCATGCGCTGGCGCTGACCAACCGGGGCGGGGCCACCACCGGCGACGTGCTGAGCCTGGCGCGCACCGTGCGCGACGGGGTCCACGACACGTTCGGCATCATCTTGCACCCGGAGCCGGTGCTGGTGGGTTGCGCGCTGTAACCAACATCGCAGGTGGTCAGGCGGTCCCGGCCGGTATCTTGGGATGGCGTGAACGTGACCCGGCGGAAGGCTCTGGCTGCGCTGGCGGCCGGTGTGCTGGCGCCGCAGGCGTTGGCGGGTTGTTTCGGCCGGGCCGGCAACAGCGCCGATAACGCGCCGCCGGCGGCGCCCGCCCTGTCCTTCGAGCCCCCCGTCGGCCAGACCGAGGTGCTGCCGACGGCCGAGATCACCGTCACGGTCTCCGACGGCTGGTTCCAGCGGGCGGCACTGACCAGCCCGGCGGGCAAGGTGCTGTCCGGAACCTTCAACCGGGACCGCACCCGCTACACCGTCACCGAGCCGTTGGGCTATGACGCCGTCTACACCTGGAGTGGGTCGGTGGTGGGCCACGACGGCAACGCCGTGCCGGTCGCCGGCACGGTCACCACGGTGACCCCGAGTGCGATCATCGACGGCGGCTTCCAGTTGGCCGACGGGCAGACGGTCGGCGTCGCGGCGCCGGTAATCCTGCAGTTCGACGGGCCGATCAGCGACAAGGCGGCCGTCGAGCGGGCCCTGACCATCACCACCGAGCCGCCGGTGGAGGGCAGCTGGGCCTGGCTGCCCGACGAGGTGCAGGGCGCCCGGGTGCACTGGCGCAGCCGCGACTACTTCCCGGCCGGCACCACGGTCAACGTCGACGCCAAGCTCTACGGCCTGGCGTTCGGCGACGGCGCCTACGGCGCCCAGGACATGTCGCTGCAATTCTCGATCGGACGGCGCCAGGTGGTGAAGGCCGAAATCTCCTCGCACCGTATCCGGGTGGAGCGCGACGAGGGCGTCATCATGGATTTCCCGTGCAGCTACGGCGAAGGCGACCAGGCCCGCAACGTCACGCGCAACGGCATCCACGTGGTCACCGAGAAATACGCCGACTTCTACATGTCCAACCCGGCCGCCGGCTACCACAACATCCATGAGCGGTGGGCGGTCCGGATCTCCAACAACGGCGAGTTCATTCACGCCAACCCGGCCAGCGCGGGCGCCCAGGGCAACACCAACGTCACCAACGGGTGCATCAACTTGTCGACCGAGGACGCCGAGCAGTACTTCCACAGCGCCATCTACGGCGACCCGGTCGAGGTGACCGGCAGTTCGATCCAGCTGTCCTACGCCGACGGTGACATCTGGGACTGGGCGGTGGATTGGGACACCTGGCGGTCGATGTCGGCGCTGCAGGCGGATTCGCCGGCGCCGGCGTCACCGCGGACCTCACTGCCCAGCACCGCGCCGGCCACCCCGACCGATGCACCAACCCTGTCGGGCACCCCCGAGACGCCGTCGCCTACTCGGCCCGGCGGGTAGCCCGGGTTGCCGAGGCCTGGTCGCGGGGGCGGATCACGATCTGGTCGAGGTCGACGTGCGGGGGCCGGGAGGCCACAAAACCGATCACCTCGGCGATGTCGGTCGCGGTCAGCGGGGTCAGCCCGGCATATACCGCGTCGGCGCGCTCGCGATCACCGTCGAAGCGCACCAGCGAGAACTCGGTGTCCACCATGCCGGGGGCGATCTCGGTGAGCCGCACCGGTTTTCCCAACAGTTCGCCGCGTAGCGTGCGGTGCAGCGCACTCTGGGCGTGTTTGGCGGCGGTGTAGCCGGCGCCGCCGTCGTAGATCTCGAATGCCGCGATCGAGGTGACGGTGACGATCAGGCCGTCGCCGGAGTCGATCAGTTTCGGTAGCAGTGCGCGCGTCACCTGCAGCGTGCCCAGTACGTTGGTCTCCCACATCCACCGCCAGTGCTCGAGGTCCGCCTCGCTGACCGGGGCCAGGCCCAGGGCGCCGCCGGCGTTGTTGACCAGCACGTTGATCGAGCCCGAGAGCGAGTCGCAGACCCGGTCGCACTCCTCGGCCAGCGCGGCGACCGCGGCCTGATCGGCGACGTCGGCAACGACCGCGGTACCGCCGATCTGCTGCGCCAACGCGGTGATCCGGTCGGCGCGGCGGGCCACGGCGATCACGTGAAAGCCTTGCCCGGCAAGGGTTCTCGCGGTCGCCTCGCCGATCCCCGAGCTCGCTCCGGTGACCACGGCGATTCGTTGCGCGGCGTGCTGATGAGATTCCGTCATTGCTCCAACTTTAGGAGCTGCGTGGGAACACTTGGAATTTGCCAATCCGTCAATAACAGTGCCGTCGGCCCGCCGTGGGCGATCGTGATACATTTTCCGGCTATGTACCGCAGTGCCCGCTATCTGACAGCGGTCTGTTCGCTCGCCCACGGCGCGTGTTGTCGCCGCGCATGTTGCTGCGCTTGACCTGCTGCGAGTAGCGCTCCTTGGAGGAGAGAGTTCGCCGGGTCTCAGCTGCAGCCAGCCCCCATCGGACTCTTGTAGACAAGGACCACAGCGTGCGCACCTCCCTCACCTCCGTCTCTCATCACCGCCTCCGCTCGCATCCGCGCGTGGTGGCTCCGTCGCTGCACTTGCCGGACACCGCCGGCGCCGCGGTTTTCGCCGCCGTCCGCCAGGGCGGCCCGATCGCGCGCGAGGCCATCGCCGGTGCCACCTCACTGAGCGTCGCCACCGTCAATCGCCAGGTCAGTGCATTGCTGGAGGCCGGGCTGCTGCTTGAGCGCGCCGACCTGGCGACCTCCGGGGCGATCGGACGACCGCGCCGGCCGGTGGTGGTCAATCACGAGCCGTTCCTGGCGCTGGGCCTGCACATCGGGGCGAAGACAACCAGCATCGTGGCCACCGACCTGCTGGGCCGCACCCTCGACGTCGTCGAGATCCCCACCCCGGCCAACGGCGCGGCGCCGGCGCTGGCGTCACTGGCCGCCAGTGCCCGCCGGTATCTGACCCGCTGGGGCAAGCGCCGGCCGTTGTGGGTCGGGGTGGCGACCGGTGGGGCGGTGGACCGCGCCACCGGCTACGTCGATCACCCGAGGCTGGGCTGGACGGCCGCACCGGTCGGGCCGGTGCTGGCCGAGGAACTGCGCCTGCCGGTGTCGGTGGCCTCGCACGTCGACGCGATGGCCGGCGCCGAATTGCTGCTGGGGGTGCGGCGCCCGGTGGCGGACAGCTCCACCAGCCTCTACGTGTACGCGCGTGAGACGGTCGGCTACGCACTGGTGATCGGCGGCCGGGTGCACAGCCCGGCCAGTGGTCCGGGCACCATCGCCGGCCTGCCGGTGTCCTCGGAGTTGCTCGGTGGCTCCGGGCAGCTGGAATCCACCGTCAGCGACGAGGCGGTGCTGGCCGCGGCCCGTCGGCTGCGGATCCTGCCCGGCGGAACCGGCGCCGCGTCGGCCGCGGTGACCGGCCTGGTGCGGGAGGCGCGGGCCGGCGACGAGCGGGCGACCGCGCTGCTGACCGAACGGGCCCGGGCGCTCGGCGAGGCCGTGGCGTTGCTGCGCGACGTTCTCAACCCGGACGACCTGGTGGTCGGGGGCCAGGGCTTCACCGAATACCCGGAAGGCATCGCCGAGGTGGAGCGGGCCGTCGCGGAGCGATCGGTGCTGTCGGGACGCACCATCCGCGTCACCGCGTTCGGCAACCGGGTCCAGGAAGCCGGCGCCGGTACGGTGTCGCTGGGCGGGCTGTATGCCGATCCGGTCGGCGCGATGCGCCGCTCGCGTGGACCCGCCGTACCGGCGGTCCCGGAAGTGCCCGCCTGAGCAGAACTGTAAAGATGACGGGGTGGGGCGTGGATTCGGATCTGATGTGCGCCGGGTAGCGGTGCTGTCGGTACACACCTCGCCACTGGCTCAGCCCGGCACGGGCGATGCCGGCGGGATGAACGTCTACGTGTTGCAGAGCGCGCTGCACCTGGCCCGCCGCGGGGTCGACGTGGAGGTCTTCACCCGCGCCACGTCGTCGGCCGATCCGCCGGTGGCCCATGTCGCCCCCGGCGTGCTGGTGCGCAACGTGGTGGCCGGCCCGTTCGAAGGCCTGGACAAGAACGACCTGCCCACCCAGTTGTGCGCGTTCGCCGCGGGGGTGCTGCGCGCCGAGGCCGCCCACGAGCCCGGCTACTACGACGTGGTGCATTCGCACTATTGGCTCTCCGGCCAGGTCGGCTGGCTGGCCGCCGACCGCTGGGCGGTGCCGCTGGTGCACACCGCGCACACCCTGGCCGGGGTGAAGAACGCGGCCCTGGCCGCCGGGGACAGCCCGGAACCGCCGATGCGCTCGGTCGGCGAGCAACAGGTCGTCGACGAGGCGGACCGGTTGATCGTCAACACCGAGGACGAAGCAGACCAACTCGTCGCGCTGCACGGCGCCGACCCCGCCGGCATCGATGTCGCCCACCCCGGCGTCGATCTGGAGGTCTTCCGCCCGGGAGACAAGCGGCAGGCCCGCGCCGCGCTGGGACTGTCGCCCGACGAGCCGATCGTGGCCTTCGTCGGCCGCATCCAGCCGCTCAAGGCCCCCGATATTCTGCTGCGGGCGGCGGCCGAGCTGCCCGGGGTGCGCGTGGTGGTGGCCGGCGGCCCGTCGGGCAGCAGCGGGCTGGCCGCACCCGGCGGGCTGGTTCGGCTGGCCGCCGACCTGGGTATCAGCGATCGCGTGACGTTCTTGCCGCCGCAGTCCCGGGGGAATCTGGCCGCGTTGTTCCGGGCGGCCGATCTGGTGGCGGTGCCGAGCTACTCCGAATCATTCGGCCTGGTCGCCCTGGAAGCGCAGGCCTGCGGGACGCCGGTGGTAGCCGCGGCCGTCGGCGGGTTGCCGGTGGCGGTGCGCGACGGCGTCACCGGGACGCTGGTCGCCGGACACGGCATCGAGGCGTGGTCGAGCGCGATCGGCGGCCTGCTGCGGCTGGGTTCCGGGCCCCGCGGCTGGGCGATGCGCCGGGCCGCGGTCGCCCACGCGGCGACGTTCTCCTGGGAGCGCACCGTGGACGCCCAGCTGGCCAGCTACACCAACGCGATCGAAGACTTCGCCGCGGCGCGCGGCGAGCGCATGCGGGTGGTCGGTGCGGCACGCCGGCCCAGGCGCTGGCCGGCGCGGAAGGGGGCGCGGGCGTGAACCCCGGCGTGAACCCCGGCAAGGTCCGCCGGCTCATCGAAGAGACCCTGACCGCGGCCGAGCTGAGCTATTCGCCGGTTCCGGGCGCGCATGGCGGGCTGCCCGGGCTGGTCGTCGAACTGCCCGGCGAGCGCAAGCTCAAGACCAACACGATCCTCAGCATCGGGGAACACTCCGTGCGCGTCGAGGCGTTCGTCTGCCGCAAGCCCGACGAGAACCATGCCGGGGTCTACCGGTTCCTGCTCAAGCGCAACCGCCGGCTCTACGGGGTGGCCTACACGCTGGACAACCTCGGCGACATCTACCTGGTCGGCCGGATGGCGCTGGCCACGGTGAGCCCGGAGGAGATCGACCGGGTGCTCGGCCAGGTGCTCGAAGCCGTCGACTTCGACTTCAACACCTTGCTGGAGTTGGGATTCGCCTCCTCCATCCAGAAGGAGTGGGAGTGGCGGGTCTCCACCGGGCAGTCGCTGAAGAACCTGCGGGCCTTCGAGCATTTGATCGACCAGGACGACCCGGACGACGAGAACGACGAGGACAAGGACGACGACGAGTGACCCCGGGGCCCGTGAGACACTGACCGGCATGTCTGACACTGCCACGCTGGTGCTGCTGCGCCACGGAGAGAGCGAATGGAACGCCAGCAACCAGTTCACCGGCTGGATGGACGTCAACCTGACCGACAAGGGCCGCACCGAGGCGGTGCGCGCCGGTCACCTGCTCGTCGAGCACGACCTGCTGCCCGACGTGGTCTACACCTCGCTATTGCGCCGGGCGATCACCACCGCCAACCTGGCACTGGACGCGGCCGACCGGCACTGGATCGGCGTGCACCGCACCTGGCGGCTCAACGAACGCCACTACGGCGCGTTGCAGGGCCTGGACAAGGCCGCGACCAAGGCCCGCTACGGCGACGAGCAGTTCATGACGTGGCGGCGCAGCTACGACACCCCGCCGCCGCCGATCGAGCCCGGCAGCCGCTACAGCCAGGACACCGACTCCCGCTACGCCGACATCGGCGGCGGCCCGCTGACCGAATGCCTGGCCGACGTGGTGGCGCGTTTCCTGCCCTACTACACCGACGTCATCATCCCGGAGCTGCGCTCGGGTAAGACCGTGCTGATCGCGGCGCACGGCAACTCGTTGCGGGCCCTGGTGAAGTACCTCGACGGCATGTCGGATGAGGCGGTGGTGGGCTTGAACATCCCCACGGGCATCCCGCTGCGTTATGACCTGGACTCCGAGCTGCGCCCGAAGCTGGCCGGCGGCGTTTACCTGGACCCGGAGGCGGCCGCCGCCGGAGCGGCCGCGGTGGCCAGCCAGGGCGCCAAATAGCCCGTCCTGGCCGTCCAGTGTGAATTCCGGGTGGAAATCCGGTGAAATCTTCGCCCTGAATTCACGTTCGGCGCACGTCATGGTCGATCGCTGGCCAACCGTCGGTCCCGGACTGCGTACGATTTTGCCGTGGCTGCGACTTCGGCGCTGACGCTCGCTGCTGCGTCGGCACTGCCGGCGCTCATCGTGGGCGTCGCGGCCGGTTTTTGGTTATCGCCCCGGTTTGCCGAGCGGCGCCGGCGGGTTCACACCGAACGAGCCGGGATCACCGTCTCGCAGATGCTGCAGCAGATCGTGGCGCACGCATCGTTGGGGATCGTCGTCGTCGACAGCCACCGCGATGTCGTCTATCTCAACGAGCGCGCCACTGAATTGGGGCTGGTGCACGGCCGGCTCCTCGACGACGACGCCTGGGCGGCCGCGCAGCTCGCCTTGGACGGTGAGCAGGAGGTCGATTTCGACCTCTCGGCGGCCAAGCGGGCAGCCGGGGCCACCCGATCGGAATTCTCGGCGGTGCGCGGTTACGCCCGGTTGCTGTCCGATGAGGATCGCCGGTTCGCGGTGGTGATCGTCGACGATCAATCCGAACAGGCCCGGATGGAAGCCAGCCGGCGCGACTTCGTGGCCAACGTCAGCCATGAGCTCAAAACTCCGGTGGGGGCGATGGGCCTGCTCGCCGAAGCACTGCTGGCCTCTGCCGACGACCCCGAGGCGGTACGCCCGTTCGCGGAGAAGGTGTTGCTGGAGGCGAACCGGCTGGCCAACATGATCGGCGAGCTGATCGAGCTGTCCCGGCTGCAGGGCGCCGACCCGCTGCCGGACCTGGGCGCCGTCGATGTCGACAGTGTGGTGAACGAGGCGATCTCCCGGCACAAGGTGGCGGCCGACAACGCGGAGATCACCATCACCACCGACGCTCCGAGTGGCTTCCGGGTGCTCGGCGACGAGCCGCTACTGGTCACCGCGCTGGCCAACCTGGTGTCCAACGCCATCGCTTACTCCCCGCACGGTGCGCCGGTGTCGATCAGCCGGCGGAGCCGCGACGGCTTCGTCGAGATCGCCGTCACCGACCGTGGGATCGGCATCGCGCGCAAGGATCAGCAACGCGTCTTCGAACGGTTCTTCCGGGGTGACAAGGCCCGGTCGCGCGCGACCGGCGGCAGCGGGCTCGGTCTGGCGATCGTCAAGCACGTGGCGGCCAACCACAACGGCACCATCTCGCTGTGGAGCCAGCCGGGTACCGGTTCGACGTTCACCTTGGCGATTCCCGCCTACCAGGGCAGTGTGGACCATGAGAAGGAGGAACAGTGATCACACCCGTCGTCGGTCACCCAGGGGAGGAGCAGCGGCGATGACACACGTCTTGATCGTTGAGGACGAGGAGTCGCTGGCCGATCCGCTGGCGTTCCTGTTGCGCAAGGAGGGGTTCGAGGCGACCGTGGTCACCGACGGAACGGCGGCGCTGGCCGAGTTCGACCGCTCCGGTGCCGACATCGTGCTGTTGGACCTGATGCTTCCGGGGATGTCGGGCACCGATGTCTGCAAACAACTGCGGGCCCGCTCCAGCGTGCCGGTGATTATGGTCACTGCCCGCGACAGCGAGATCGACAAGGTCGTCGGCCTGGAACTCGGTGCCGACGACTACGTGACCAAGCCCTATTCGGCCCGCGAGTTGATCGCGCGGATCCGGGCGGTGCTGCGCCGCGGCGGCGACGACGAGGGCGGCGTCGGCGAGGGCGTGCTGGAATCGGGCCCGGTGCGCATGGACGTCGAACGCCATGTCGTCATGGTCAACGGCGAGCAGATCACCTTGCCTCTCAAGGAGTTCGACCTGCTCGAATACCTGATGCGCAACACCGGCCGGGTGCTCACCCGCGGCCAGTTGATCGACCGGGTCTGGGGTGCCGACTATGTCGGCGACACCAAGACCTTGGATGTCCACGTCAAACGACTACGGTCCAAGATCGAGGCCGATCCGGCCAATCCGGTGCACTTGGTTACCGTGCGGGGACTGGGGTACAAGCTGGAGGGCTGAGCTTCGCGCCGTCACCGGGATGGGTGACCCAACTTGCTCGTGCGGTCGTCGTCGCCGAAAATCACGAGATTGACGTCCTGGTTCTTAAGGTAACCTTAATCAAGGTTGCCTACGGAATCCTTGGGCCCAATTTTTGAACCCATCTTCGTTAGCCATACGGGAGACGCGATCGATGAGCGGGCCGGACGACACGGTGCACACCCTCCGCACGCTGGTGGACCTGCTGATGCAGCGTGCCCAGCAGCGGGGCGATGCCCCGGCGTTCAGCTTCTCCCGTGACGGCGACGAGCACGAGACCAGTCGGGCGTCCTACCGGGAACTCGACCGGCGTGCCCGCCAGATCGCCGCGGACCTGCAGGCTCAGGGAGCCGCCGGGGAACGGGTGCTGGTGCTGTGCCCGCCCGGCCTGGACTTCATCGCCGGCTTCTTCGGCTGCCTCTACGCCGGTGCCATCGCGATCCCGGTGCACCCCCCGATGCGCGAACACCTCCTCCCGCGCGTCGAGTCGATCATCGTCGACGTCCAGCCCGGCTTCGCGCTCACCACCAGCGAGATCGAGCCGAGGATCAAGCCCGCGATCGACGCGCTGCCGGGCGGACAGGCGCTGCGGTGGACGATCACCGACGACACCGCCGCGGGCAGCGAGGCGGCTTGGACGCCGCCGCGGATCGACGGCGACAGCATCGCGATGCTGCAGTACACCTCCGGGTCGACCAGTGCCCCCAAGGGCGTGGTGCTCACCCACGGCAACCTGGTGCACAACCTGGTGACCATCGCCGAGGCCTGGGACGCCAACACCGACATGCCGCACGTGGTCGGCGTCTTCTGGCTGCCGCCCTACCACGACATGGGCCTGATCGGCGGGCTGCTGGAAACCCTCTATGTCGGGGGCCATTCGATCCTGATGCCGCCGACCGCGTTCATCAAGCGGCCGATGCGGTGGCTGGAGGCGATCTCGCGGCATCGCGCGATGATCACCGCGGCGCCCAACTTCGCCTTCGACATGTGCGTCGAGCTGAGCAGCCCGGCCGAGCGCGCGGCACTGGACCTGTCCAATTGGACGGTCGCGCTGTGCGGCGCCGAACCGGTGCGCACCGCCACCCTGGACGCGTTCGCCGAGGCGTTCGCACCGGCCGGCTTCGCGAAGGAATCGTTCTATCCGGTGTACGGGCTGGCGGAGGCCACCCTGCTGGTCTCCGGCGGCTCGGACCGCCCGGTGCCGATGGTGCAGCACATCGACCGGGTCGCGCTCGGCGACAACCGGGTCATCGACGTGCACGCCGACGACCCCAACGTCGCGACCCTGGTGGGTTGCGGCAAGCCGCGCGGCGGCCAGCGGGTGATCATCGTCGACCCGGAGACCCGCCGGGAATGCGCCGCCGACCGGGTCGGGGAGATCTGGCTGGCCGGCAGCAGCGTCGCCCACGGCTACTGGGGGGCTTCGGAGCTGTCCGCGGAGACGTTCGCCGCAACCCTGTCCGACAGCGGCGAGGGCCCCTTCCTGCGCACCGGCGATCTGGGCTTCCTGCATTCCGGGGAGCTGTTCGTCACCGGTCGCCGCAAGGACCTGATCATCATCCGGGGTACCAACCACTACCCCAACGACATCGAGCTGACCGTGCAGAACACCAACCCGGGGCTGCTGCGCGGCCGCGGTGCGGTGTTCTCGATCGCCCCGGAACCGGGCGCTGCCGAACAGCTCGTCGTGGTGCAGGAGGTCGACCCGAGCCGGATCGGTGCCGACGCCGCCGACGAGGCGATGCAGGCGATCCGTACCGCGGTGACCGAGAACCACTCCGTCCGCACCTACGCCGTCGTCCTGGTGCAGCCGCTGCAACTGCCCACCACCTCCAGCGGCAAGATTCAGCGCAGCGCCTGCAAGCAGCAGTACCTCGACGGCGCGCTGCCGGTCGTGGCGCAGTGGCCGTCGGCCGCCTCGCAGCCGCCGCCGCAGCCCGAGTCCGAACCGGCCTCGGCGGCGCAGCCGGGACAGCAGGCCGCGGGAACTCGCACCGCGGCCGAGATCAGCGCCTGGCTCGTCGATCGGCTCGCCCAGGACCTCGAGTTGCCCGTCGCCGAAGTCGACCCGGCCAAACCGTTCGCCTTCTACGGGCTGGATTCCATTCACGCGGTGCGGCTTTCGACCGCCCTGGAGCAGTGGCTGGGCTGTGAGCTGGCCCCCACCATCGCCTACGAATATCCCTCGATCGACATCCTCTCGGACCACCTGGCCCGCGTGGCCAAGAACGAGCAGTCCGGTAGCCAGCCGCCCGAACCCGCCGAACGGCCGGCCGCCGACGAGCCGATCGCGATCGTCGGCATCGGTTGCCGGTTCCCGGGGGCCGACGGGCCCGAGGCCTTCTGGCGGCTGTTGTCGGGCGGGGTGGACGCCACCGGTGAGGTCCCGGCCGACCGCTGGGACGTCGACGCGTTCTACAACCCCGATCCGTCGGTGCCGGGTACCGCGGTCACCCGCCGGGGCGGGTTCCTGGACCAGGTCGACCAATTCGACTTTCAGTTCTTCGGGATCTCGCCGCGGGAGTCGGCGCAGATGGACCCGCAGCAGCGGCTGCTGCTCGAAGTGGCCTGGGAGGCCCTGGAAGATGCCGGTCAGGTCCCGGACGCGCTGGCCGGCAGCCGCACCGGCGTGTTCGTCGGCATCTCCACCAACGACTACGGCTTCCTGCGGCTGGGTCAGCCCCAGCTCGTCGACGCCTACACCGGCACCGGCAACGCGCTGAGCATCGCCGCCAACCGGTTGTCCTACACCTTCGACTTCCACGGCCCGAGCCTGTCGGTCGACACCGCCTGCTCCTCGTCGCTGGTGGCCGTCGACCTGGCGTGCCGCAGCCTGCGCGACGGCGAGTGCAGCATGGCGCTGGCGGCCGGGGTGAACGTGATCCTGTCGCCGGCGCTGGCGATCAACTTTTCCAAGGCCCGGGTGATGGCCCCCGACGGCCGGTGCAAGACCTTCGACGCCGACGCCGACGGGTATGTGCGCGGCGAGGGCGCCGGAGTGGTGGTGCTCAAGCCGCTGCGCAAGGCGCTGGAGGACAACGACCCGGTCTACGCGGTGATCCGCGGCAGCGCCACCAACTCCGACGGCCGGACCAACGGCCTGATCGCCCCCAGCGGTCGGGCGCAGGAGCGCGTGGTCCTCGAGGCGTTCCGCCGGGCGGGCCTGCCGGCCGGTGCGGTCCAGTACATCGAGGCACACGGCACCGGCACGGCCATCGGCGACGCCATCGAGGCCAACGCCCTGGGCACCGTGCTGGCCGAGGGCCGGCCGGAGGGCAGCCGCTGTCTGGTGGGCTCGGTCAAGACCAACATCGGCCACCTGGAGGCGGCCGCCGGTATCGCCGGGCTGATCAAAGTGGCGCTGTCGCTGCAGCATCGGTCCATTCCGGGCAGTCTGAACTACACCGAGCCGAATCCGCACATCCTGTTCGACAGCCTGCCGCTGGAGGTGGCGCAGACCCTGACCCCGTGGCCGGCGGGCAGCCGCGCCGTGGCCGGCGTCAGCTCCTTCGGGTTCGGTGGCACCAACGCCCACGTGGTGCTCACCGAGGCCCCGCAGGTCCGCAGCAGCCACCCGGACGACGATGCCGCGCCGCGCGCCGAACTGCTGGCGCTGTCCGCCCGGTCGCCGGAGGCGCTGACCGCACTGGTCGGCGAGTACGAGATGGCGCTGTTTTCCGGCGGTCTCGCGGGGGGCGGCGCGCTGGCCGACCTCTGCTACACAGCCGGCGCACGCCGCGGCCACCACGACTACCGGCTGGCGGTGGTCGGCGACTCACCGGCCGCGCTGTTCGAGTCGCTGTCGGCCTACCGGCTCGGTGAGTCCCGTCCCGGGCTGACGGTCGGGCACTGCTCGCCGGGCCGGCCCGGTCCCGGCGTGACGTTCATCTTCTCGGGGCAGGGCTCGCAGTGGCACGGCATGGCGCAGCGGTTGCAGGCCGAGGAAGCGGTGTTCGCCGACGCGCTGGCCGCCTGCGACAACGCGCTGCACCCGCACCTGGGGCACTCGATCCTCAAGGAGCTGGCCCGCGACGAGGACAAGTCCAAGCTCTCCGACATCGGCATTCTGCAGCCGACGATCTTCGCGATTCAGGTGGCGCTCGCCGCGCTGTGGCGGTCCTGGGGCGTCGAACCCGCCGCGGTGGTCGGGCACAGCCTCGGCGAGGTGGCGGCCGCCCACGTCGCCGGGGCGCTGAGCCTCGAGGACGCGGCGCGGGTGATCTGCGCGCGGGCCCGGATGCTGCGGGGCGTGCGCGGCCGCGGCGCGATGATGGTCACCGAGACCACCCTGACCGAAGCGCAGGAGCTCATCGCCGGTCATGAGCGCGAGGTGGCGGTCGCCGCCAGCAACAGCCACCGGTCGACGGTGCTCGCCGGTGAGCGCGCGGTGCTGGAAGAGCTGATGGCCCAACTGGCCAAGCGGGACCGGTTCTGCCGGTGGATCGAGGTCGACGTGGCCTCCCACAGCCCGCAGATGGAGGCCCTCGGGGCGGGCCTGCGCGGCAGCCTGGTCAAGCTGAAGCCGACCGCGCCGGCGGTGCCGATGTACTCGACGGTCACCGGGGAACTGGTGGGCGAGCAGCTGCTGGACGCCGACTACTGGGTGGCCAATCTGTGTTCGCCGGTGCGGTTCTCACCGGCGCTGCGACGGCTGCTGGAGACCGGACACGACACCTTCGTCGAGCTCAGCCCGCACCCGATCCTGCTGACGGCGGCCCGTGAAGACGTTGAAGACATGAGGCGCACCTGCAGCCTCTTGCCTTCGATGCGCCGCGACGATGAGGGCCGCTCGACCATGCTCGGCGCGCTGGGAGCCCTCTACACCCGGGGACACCCGGTGGCCTGGGAGCAGATCTACCCGCGGGGCAGCCACTGCGTTCCCGCGCCCACCTACCCCTGGCAGCGAGTGCACTCCTGGCTGGATGCCGGCTCCATCGCCGCGCCGCGCCGCGGCAGCACCGCAGCCTCGGGCGGCTGGCGCGGCCCCATCCGGTCGGCCGCTCAGCCCGGAACGGTGCTGGCCGAGCTGGATGTCACGGGCGTGACGGCGCCATCGGCCGAGCAGCTGGGTGAATTGGCTTGCAAGGCAGCTGAACTGGCGTTCGGCCCGGGCAGCCGGTCGGTCGGTGAACTGAGCCTGCGCGGCGGTCCGGCCGCCGCGAGCACCCTGCAGTTCGCGCTGACCGATGACGCGTTCGAGTGTTACGCCAGTGCGGCCGGCGGCCACTGGTCGCTGCTGGCCACCGGCACCCTCGTCGCCGGCCAGGCCGGTGAGCCGGTCGTCGTCGCCCCCGCGGATCCGCGCGACCGCAGCTATGTGCTGCGCTGGCAGCCCGCGTCGATCGTCGCCGACGGCTCAGGCCGGTCCGAAGGCCGGGCGGCCGAACCCGGCAGTTGGCTGATCCTGTCCGACGGCCCAGTGGCCGACACGCTGCGGGACCACCTGGAGGCGCAGTCGCAGTCCTGCGTGCTGGTGGAGGCGGTCGTCGGGCTCGCCGAGATCGAACGCGTGAGCGCGGACAGCTACCGCATCGACCCGGACAAACCCGAACACTTCGCTGAGCTGCTGCGCGCGGCGTTCGGCGGCGACCGGCCGCCGTGTCGCGGCGTGGTGCAGCTGTGGAACCTGCTGGCCGCTGCGCCGGCGGACACCAGCGCGGAGTCGCTGGACACCGCGACCACCCTCGGGTCGCTGAGCGTGATCCACCTCATCCAGGCCCTGACGCTGTCGGGCTGGCCGGAGTCGCCGCGGCTGTGGCTGGTGACCCGCGGTGCGCAACCGGCCGGCTGGGACGAGGCCGGGCCCGCCGCACCGGCGGTGGGGCAGGCGCCGGTCTGGGGGCTGGCCCGCAGCATCGACCACGAACATCCGGAACTGCGCGCCACCGCCGTCGACTTGTCGACCGACAGCGGCACCGAAGAACTGCGCGGCCTGTTCAGCGAGATCTGGTCGGACAACAGCGAGACCGACGTGGCGCTGCGCGGCCACCGCCGCTACGTGGCGCGACTGGAGCCCTTGGAGAACCCGGCGGCGCTGTCCGAACAGCCCGGCGAGTTCGCGGCGCGCCACGACGCCAGCTATCTGATCACCGGCGGCCTCGGCGCGGTCGGCGGCAAGATCGCCGGCTGGCTGGTCGAGCGCGGCGCCCGCCACCTGGTCCTGATGGGGCGCAGCGCGCCGTCGGCCGCCGCTCAGGCGACCCTGGACGCGCTGCGGGCGGCGGGCGCCGAGGTGACGGTCGCCCAAGGTGATGTCACCAAGGCCGATGACGTCGCGGCGGCCCTGGCCACCATCGGTGCGACGATGCCGCCGCTGCGCGGCGTGGTGCACGCGGCCGGCACCGTCGACGATGCGATCCTGGCGCGTCTCGATGCCGCGAAGCTGCGCGCGGTGATGGCGCCGAAGGTGCAGGGCGCCTGGAACCTGCACACCCTGACCGCCGATGCGGAACTGGACTTCTTCGTGCTGTTCTCCTCGGCCGCGTCGGTGCTGGGTTCGCCCGGGGCCGCCAACTACGGGGCCGCGAACGCCTTCCTCGACGCGCTGGCCTGGCACCGTCGGGCGGGCGGGCGGCCGGCGCTCAGCGTCAACTTCGGCCCGTGGGCCGGATTGGGCATGTTCACCAACTCCGAGTTGCACCGCCACTTCTCGCACTACGGCGTCGAGGGCATGTCGGCAGCGGCGTACTTCGCCGCGCTGGAGGCGTTGCTGGCCGGCCCGGCTTCCCAAGCGACCCAGGTCTTGGTGCTCGACATCGACTGGGCGCGGTGGCGTCCCAGCGCGCAGTCACCGCTGCTGCGCGACCTGCAGGCGGCGGTGCCGGGCGGCCCGGACGACCTGGCCACCGCGAGCGGGCTGTTCGAGGCGGTGCAGGCCGCCGATCCGGCGCAACGTCAGCAGCTGCTGGAGACCTATCTGCGTGACCTGGTCGCCGGCAAGCTGGGACTGGCCCCGGCGGGCCTGGATGTCACCGCGCCGCTGAACAATCTCGGGGTGGATTCACTGATCACCCTGGAACTGCGCATCCAGGTGGAGCGGGAACTCGGCATCGTGGTGCCGGTCGCCCGCCTGCTGGACGGCCCCAGTGTGGTCAGTCTGTCCAGCTGGCTCAGCGGGCAGTTGGCCGCCGGCGGCCACGCCGAGCCGATCCCGGTTCCCGGCACCGGTGCGGCACCCGACGTCCCGCTGCCGACACCGGAGGCTGACGTGCTCGCGCAGGTCTCCGACCTCTCCGACGAGGCAGTGGATGCGTTGCTGGCGAAGATGATCGCCGAGGGCGAGCACGCCCAGGATGGGAGTAGCCCGTGACGGACGGACCCGATGGGCCCATCGACATCTCCGGCCTGTCGCCGGCGCAGAAGCGCGAACTGCTGGCTGCGCTGCTGACTGCCAAAGCGCAGCAGCAGACAACCGAACACCAGCTGTCCTACGGCCAGCGGTCGATGTGGTTCGTCCACCGGCTCGCGCCCGACAGTGCCGCCTACACCGTCGCCTACGCCGGACGCATCGCCGCCCGCCTCGACGTGCCGGCCCTGGAGCGGGCCGCCCAGGCGTTGGTGGACCGGCACCCGATGCTGCGCACCACCTACGCCGAGCGTGACGGCCAGCCGATCGGACTCGTCCACGCGCATTGGCCGGTGCGGATCGACACTCACCGCATCGGTGCGGACCCGGCGGAGCTGCAACAGTGGATCCAGGCCGAGACCGATCGGCCGTTCGATCTGCGCAACGGCCCGGTGCTGCGGCTGACGCTGCTCGAACGCCCCGACGACCACGTGTTGCTGTTGACGGTGCACCACATCGCCGTCGACTTCTGGTCCATCGACGTCATCCTCGACGAGCTGCGTGGGCTCTACGCGCATGGGCACGGCGCCGCCATGCCGGAGGCTACCGCCGACCGCTACGTCGACTACGCCGCGCAGCAGACCGCGATGCTGAACGGCCCTGAGGGCGAACGGCTCTGGGAATACTGGCGGGGCGCGATGAGCGGCGAGCTGCCGACGCTGGCGCTGCCCACCGATCGGCCCCGTCCGGCGGTGCAGACCTATGTCGGTGCGCTGCACCGGTTCAGCGTCGACGCCGCTGTGTCCGCCGGGATCAAGCAGGTCGCGCGGACGGCCGGCGCGACGCCCTACATGACACTGCTGGCGGCCTACGCGGTGCTGCTGCACCGCTACAGCGGCCAGGACGACCTGGTCATCGGCTCGCCGTTCGCCTGCCGCGACCGGGCCGGGCTGATGGGCATGGTCGGCTATGTCACCAACCCGCTGCCGCTGCGCGTCGACGTGGGCGACGACCCGAGTTTCGCCGCGCTGCTGGGCCAGGTCAAAGACACCGTGCTGGGCGCCATCGCGCACCAGGAGTTCCCGCTGCCGCTGCTCGTGGAGCGGCTGCGGCCGGCGCGCGACGCCGGGCGCACCCCGCTGTTCCAGGTGTCGTTCGCCTGGCAACAGGTGCGGTTGTTCGACGAAAACACCGCCAACGCGGCCGGATCCGACGCCGTACTTCCCCTGGAGACGCTCTACATCGGCCAGGGCGGTTCGCCGTTCGACATCACCCTGCAGGTCGGCGAACACGAGGACCAGCTGCAGCTGGCGCTGCAGTACAACACCGATCTGTTCGACGCCGCGACCATGGACCGGATGGGCGAGCATTTCAGGCTGCTGCTCGAAGGGATCGCCGCGGACCCGAACACCCCGGTGTCGCGCCTGCCGCTGCTCACCGATGCCGAACGGGCCCGGCTGCAGTCCTGGAACGACACCGCGGTCGACTACCCGGATGCCCCGGCGTCTCTGCACGACATGGTCGCTGCCGCTGCCGCACGCACACCCGATGCCGTGGCGGTGAGTTACGACGGCCGGGAGCTGAGCTACGCCGACCTGGACCGGCGGTCCAACGGGCTGGCACATCGGTTGCGCGGGTTCGGTGTCGGCGCCGGCGCCGACACCGACGTGGTGCCGGTGCTGCTGGAACGCTCCGAAGATCTGGTGATCGCCCTGCTGGGGGTGCTCAAGGCCGGCGGCGTCTTCCTGCCGCTGGATCCCGCCCAGCCCGTCCGGCGGATGGAGGCGATGCTGGCCGACGTGCCGGACGCGCCGGTCTGCGTCACCCGCCGGGATCAGTTGACTTGTGTGCCAACCGATTTCACCGGCGCTCGGCTCTGCCTCGATCAGCCGTCCGCGGCGCCGGCCGAGGCGGATTCCGCGCCGGAGGTGACCGCGGCCGAGCTCGCCTACCTGATGTACACCTCCGGTTCCACCGGCACGCCCAAGGGGGCGTTGAACACCCACGCCGGCATCCGCAACCGGCTGCTGTGGATGCAGGACGCCTATCGGCTGACCGCCGAGGATCGGGTGCTGCACAAGACCCCGATCAACTTCGACCCGTTCGTCTGGGAGATCTTCTGGCCGTTGATCGTCGGTGCCCGGGTGGTGATCGCCAAACCGGAAGGTCACAAGGACGCCGGCTACCTGGCGCGCATCATCGCCGAACAACAGGTCACCACAATGCATTTCGTTCCCTCGATGTTGCGTCGCTTCCTGGCGGAGCCCGAGGCCGCATCCTGCACCGGGCTGCGGCGGGTGTTCTGCAGCGGTGAAGCACTCACCGCTGATCTGCGCGACGCGTTCTTCGAGGTGCTCCCGGCCGAGCTGTACAACCTCTACGGTCCCACCGAAGCCGCCATCGACGTCACGCACTTCCATTGCGTGCGTGGCGAAACCGAGCCGGTCATTCCGATCGGGCGGCCGATCGCCAACATCGCGATACACCTGCTCGACGCCGTGGGCAACCCGGTTCCGGTGGGTGTGCCGGGCGAGCTGTGCATCGGCGGCGTCGGCGTGGCGCGCGGCTACCTGAACCGGCCGGAGGCCACCGCCGCAGCGTTCGGCGACGACCCGTTCAGTGCTGTCCCGGGCGCGTTGCTCTACCGCACCGGCGACCTGGCCCGGTACCGGGCGTGCGGCAACATCGAATACCTGGGCCGCCGAGACGATCAGGTGAAGATCAACGGCTTCCGGATCGAGCTCGGTGAGGTGGAGGCCGCGCTGGCCAACCATCCGGGCATCGCCGAATGCGCGGTCGTGGCACGCAAGGACAGCTCCGGCAACACCCAACTGATCGCGCATATCGTGCCGGTCGCGGCGCTCCCGGGCACCGCGGAGCTGCGCCGGTTCCTGCTGGAACTGGTTCCCGCGGCGATGGTGCCCGCGGTGTTCCGCGCCACCGACCTGCTGCCGCTGTCGCCCAGCGGCAAGGTGGATCGGCGGGCGCTGCTGGCTCTCGACGCCGACCTGGAGGCCGCGCCGAAGGAGTTCGTCGCGCCGCGCGACGCGACCGAGGAGGCACTCGCCCAGATCTGGCGCGAGGTGCTCGACGTGGACCGGGTCGGGGTCACCGATGATTTCTTCGCCCTCGGCGGCGCTTCCACCCAGGCACTCGAGGTCGCGGTGCGGGTGGGTGAGCTCGGCATGGAGCTGCGCCCGGAGTCGATGTTCGTCTACGGCACCATCGCCGAGCTGGCCGCCGAATTCGGCCCGATCGGCGGGGCCGCCAAGGCCGATCAGCCAGCCGAGCAGCCCGCGGCGACGCCCCAGCCCGCGGTGGTCGCGCCCCAACGGGTCCCGGCGGCCCAACCCGCCCCGGCACCGGTGATCACCCCGGCGCAGGCCGGTCCGTCCCGCAACGTCGTCATCGAAAGCCTCGGGGTGTACCTGCCGCCGCGGGCGGTCTCCACCGAGCAGGTGCTCGCCGACTGCGTCAACGAGGTGAAGATCCCGCTGGAGCGTCTCACCGGCATCAAGAACCGGCGGATGGCCGGGGTCGACGAATTCTCGATCGACCTGGGCCGCAAGGCGATCGCCGACTGTCTGTCCCGGTCGAGCTACGCCCCCGAGGAGATCGATCTGGTCATCGCCTGCAACATCTCGCGCTGCGACGGCCCCGAGCACATGTTCACCTTCGAGCCCAGCACCGCCTCACAACTGCGCGACGGGCTGGGGCTGACCAACGCGGTGTGCTTCGATATCAACAACGCCTGCGCGGGCATGTTCACCGGTGTCAGCGTGGCCCAGGACTTCCTCAAGACCGGGCTGGTGCGCAACGCGCTGGTGTTCAGCGGCGAATACATCAGCCACATCACCGAGACCGCGCAGCAGGAGATCGAGGGTGCGATGGACCCCCGGCTGGCCTGCCTGACCGTCGGCGACGCCGGCGCGGCGGCGGTACTCGAACTCGGGGCAGGCGACCGGGTCGGCTTCCACGACCTCGACCTGGCCACCTACAGCGAATTCGCCAAACTGTGCATCGCCAAGGCCACCGAGGGCCCGCACGGCGGCGCCATCATGGTCACCGACTCGGTCACCCAGACAGCGATCGCGGTGAAGCACTCGGTGCCCTACGTCGCGGCGGTGATGCAGCGGCACGGCTGGCGTCCCGAGACGGCCGACCAGCTGCTGATGCACCAGACCTCCGAGGCGTCGATCAACGACGCCATCCTGACCATCAACCGGGTGTTCGGCGCCGGTGCGGCCAGCCGGGCCAACACCATCTGCAACCTTGCAGAACGGGGAAACACCGCCACCACAACCCATTTCGTCGCGCTGTACGACTACATCAATGCGGGCCGGATCAACTCCGGTGACAATGTGGTGCTGTCCATCACCGGCTCCGGGCAGACCATCGGCACCGGGCTCTACACCTTCGACGACCTGCCCGACCGGATGCGCCGAGCCGGCAACGGCCAGGCCGGGCAGCCCGCCCGCGGCACCCGGTCCCGCCGCCGGGAGTTGCCGGCCACGCCGCGGGTGCGTATCGAGGGGATCGGCATAGCCGTGCCCGATTTGGGGGCCGCGGGCCCGCAGCCCAGCTCGATCCAGTTCGCCGTCGACGCCGCGGCCGCCTGCTTGGATGACAGCGGGGTCGAGCGGACCGAGGTCGGACTGGTCATCCACACCGGTATCTACCGCGACGACTTCCTGTCCGAACCGGCCGTGGCCACCCTGGTCGCCGGCGAGGTCGGGATCAACGCCGAACCCGAGTCCGCGGACGCGCCCAAGACGTTCGCGTTCGACATCCTCAACGGCGCAGTCGGTTTCCTCAACGGCTGCCACGTCGCGGCCGGGATGATCGGCGCCGGCCGGACCGGCCACGCCATGGTGTTGGCCTCCGAGGTGGAGAACAACACCCCGCAGAGCGGTTACCCGCGCGCCGGCATCACCGAGACCGGGTCGGCGATCATGCTGAGCCCCAGCGCCGGCCCGGAGGGCTTCGGCCGGTTCGTCTTCGCCCACCACCCCGAATACCGGGGTGCACTGCGGACCTACACCCAGGAGCGCGACGGCCGGATGTGGCTGCGGGTCGACCGCGACCCTAACCTGGCCGCCATCTACGTGAGCTGCCTGCCCTCGGCCGTCAAGGAGTTGCTGACGCTGGAGTCCTTGGAGCCCGAGGACATCTCGCTGGTGTTCCCGCCGTATCTTCCGGGCACCGCCCTCGACGAACTCGCCGCGGGCATCGGGGTGGACCGGTCACGCTTCGTCGACCTCGCGGCGCAGGGCTGCACCAGTGATCCGTTCACCTCGACGCTGCCCTACCAGATCGCCGACGCGCGGCAACGCGGGCTGACCAAACCCGGCGATGTCGCGTTGATCATGGCCGTCGGCTCCGGTGTCGAGGTCGGCTGCACGACCTACCGGTTCTGATCTGATGCGTGCATTCGTCACCGGGGGAACCGGTTTCGTCGGCTCGAATCTGGTCGCCGCGCTGCTGGAGCGCGGCATGCAGGTGCGGGTGCTGCGTCGCTCCACCTCGCCGATGGCGGCGCTGGCCGGCTTGGACTGCGAGACCCGCATCGGCGACGTCAACGACGGCGTCGAGGCGCTGACCGAGGCGATGGCCGGCTGCGACTGGGTGTTTCACACCGCGGCGATCTCGGACTACTGGCGTCACCGCACCCAGACCCGGCTGTATCGCACCAACGTCGACGGCACCCGCGACATGGCCACCGCCGCCCTGCGGGCCGGAGTCAAGCGTTTCGTCTATACCAGTTCGCTTGCGGCATTGGGTATCCCGTCGCGCGGGCACGAGTTGGTCGAGACCGACGAATTCAACATCCGGCCCCGGCAGTTCCCCTACGGGCACAGCAAGCACCTCGCCGAGGCCGAACTGCGAAAGGCCGTCGCTGCCGGACTGCCCGCGGTGATCGTCAACCCGTCCGTGGTGATCGGACCCCGCGACGTCAACCGCATCGCCAGCGCCATGCTCGTCGAAGCGCAGCACGGCCGACTGTGGTTCGCCGCACCCGGCGGCACCAACTTCGTCTCGGTCGACGACGTGGTGGCCGGGCACCTCGCCGCCGCCGAGCGGGGCCGGATCGGGGAACGCTACATCCTGGGCGGTGAGAACCTGTCCTTCCGTGCGGCATTCACCGAGGCCAACGAACTCTTCGGGCGGCGCCCACCCTCGGTCATGTTGCCGCGCTGGTTCATCCCGGTGGCCGCGGCGGGTGTCAGCGTGGCCCGCGCCGTCGTCGGACCGCGACTGCCGATCGACGCCCGCCAGATGCGACTGTCCACCGCGGACATCTTCGCCGACGCCACCAAGTCCCGCGAGGAATTGGGTGTGCCGTTCACCCCGTTCGCCACCGCGCTGCGTGCCGGCTACGAGTGGTACCGCGACAACGGCTACCTGCATCGCTGACCCCACGTCCTGCCGCCGGTAGCGGCCGTCACCCGGCTTTTTGCCAGTCGTCGTCGGCGAAGACATGTCGTTGGACGGAGCCCTCGACGGGAACGGCTTCGTAGCTGGCCTCGTCGAACAATGGGTCGTCGGAAACTGGGGCGTCGGGCCATGGCCACGCGGCGTCGGGCGGTGGCAGCTCCGCGGGCGGTGGTCGGCGGTGGTAATCGATGACGGCTTCGATGAAGTGGAACGGGTTGACGCGGGGTTGGCCGTGGTCGAGTTTCGGCGGCGGGATCCATTCGACCCGGCCGGTCTCGCCGAGTCGGGTGGTCCAGCCCTGTTCGCTGGCCATCCGGTTGTCGGGAGCGCACGCCAGGGCCAGGTCATCGACATCGGTTTGGCCGTTGTCAGCCCAATCGCGTTCCAGGTGGTGCGCTTGGGACAGATACCCCGACACGGTGCATCCCGGCCGGGTACAGCCCCGATCGCGGTTGTGCAGCACGATGCGCTGATCCGCCGAGGCGAGGCGTTTGGTGCGGCCCAACCACAATGCCCGTCCTTTCCCGTCGAAGATGGTCAGGTAGTGGTAGGCGTGGGAAGCCATGCGCAGCAGATCGCTCATGGGCAGCAGGCTGCCGCCTGCGGTGTACGCCTTGCCGGTGATACGGGGTTCGCCAACCGGCGGTGCCGGTTCGGGCCGCGGCTGATCGGTGTGAGGTGCGTGGTCGGCGGCGGCCTGCAGCTCGGCCAGGGTGGTCGAGACGATCACGGTCACCGGCAGGCCGTTGAGCTGCCCCAGATCCCCACAGGCCAGGACGGCCCGTAAGGCGGCCAGCAGGGCATCGTGCTGGCGTTGATCCCGGCTGCGGTGATCGTTCTGGATCTGCTCCTGACTGGGGGTGCCGGACACGCAGGGTTGTTCATCGGCGGAGTTGCACATCCCCGGGGCGGCCAGCTTGGCCAGCACCGGCTCCAAGGTCGCCCGTAGCTCCGGGCTGATCTTGCCGCTCAAGGTGCTCATCCCGTCGGCGCGTTGCGGCCCCAGTCGCAGCCCGCGCTGGGCTTGCCGTTCGCGGTCGTCGGGCTCGTCGCCGTCTTGATCCAATACGGCGATCAGGTGCACCGCCAACCGTTGGAAGGCCTCCGGGGCGAACAGCGTCGCCAGCTCCGCCAGCTCACGCTCGGCGCGTTCCCGGTCTGCAGTAGCCACCCGGGCCGGGATCTTCTCCATGGCCTTACGGGCGATCGCCACCTGCTCCGGGCCGACCAGTCCGGCCGCCTGTGCGGCAGCCAGACTGGGCAGCACCGGTTCGAGGGTCTCACCGGTCATGGCGGTGCGCGGACCCAGATCAGCGGCCTCAGCCACCCGCCGTCGGGCTTCCGCCGAGCTGATCCGCAACCGCTCACTCAAGGCCTTGGCCAGCGAGCACCCCGCCAGCACCTCGGAATGGCCCTCGGCCACGAAACGGGCCACGATCTGGTGATCGATGGACGGCGCCCGCCACGCCAACACCTCCCGACGGGCCAGCACCTCCACCAGCTCCTCGGCGCTCAACGCATCGAACGAACACGACTCCAACTGGTCATAAGCAGCCTCGACGGCCGCCAGGGACGCCATGATGGTGTCCCGATCCGCGGCCGCGCTACTGCCCATACATCGAACACTAGTGCGAAGGTCCGACAAAGAAACCCGGCCGATCCGGGCCCCATGTTAAGGAATCGGTGAGGAAATCGGGGCCGGCGGTGAACCTTCCCGTCGACGTCACACGATCGGTTCGGGTGGGCGTTTACGGTGTGATCGCGCTGGTGGCGCTCATCGCCACGTGGGCGCACAACATCGCGTGCTTCTCGGCCGGCGGAAACACGCTCGACTTCCTCGCCAGCTGTTTCGCCAATCACGCGGTCAGTTCTATGACCATCGACCTGATAGTGGTCTCCGTCGCAGCGCTGATCTTCATGGTCGTCGAGGCACGCAGGATCGGCGTTGAGTACCTGTGGGTGTACGTCCTGCTGGGTTTCGTCGTCGATATCAGCGTGGCCGTTCCACTCTTTCTCATCGCCCGGGAGCGGCGGCTGGCGCAGCTCCAGACCCAGCAGTGAAAAATTCGGGGCCTGGCCGCCTTACCCGACCTGGCTCAGCAGCGCCTCGGTCGGGGGCCGGCGCTGAGCCCACGGCCGCACCGACTCGAGCTGTGCGGCAAGCGAAATCAGGGTGGCCTCATCATTGGCCCGCCCCACCAGGTGCACCGCCTCGGGCACCCCGGCGGCGTCGATACCGGTGGGCACCGAGATGGCCGGCTGGCCGCTGTAGTTCTGCGGGAAGGTGAACGGAATGAACTTCAGCATCCGAAGCATGGCGCGCGTCGGTCCGAACCCCTCGAAGTAGCCCACCCGCACCGGCGGTATCGCCAGCACCGGTGTCATCAGGACGTCGAAGTCGGCGATCCGGCGCTGCGAGCGGGCGGTGATCCGGGGCTCGGCGGCAACCGCACGCCGGGCGAGCCAGTCCGGAACCAGCCGGCTGGTCCGCGCCTCGGCCTGCATCCGCCGTTCCAGCAGTTCGGTTTTCGGGAGTCGGTCGATCTCATCGGCGAAGCCGTTCATGAATAGCGCGAGCACCGCGGCGATCCCCACCACCGGGTAGACCGGGTCGCGCTCGACGACGTCGTGGCCCAGCGAACGCAACAACTCCGCGGTCTCAAGGACCGGGCGGCGCACCTCGTCGCTGACGTGCACCGGGACCACCGGCTTGAACGACATCGCGATCCGCAACCGCCGCGTCGGCGCCACCAGCGCGTCCATCAGCGGCGGCGCCGACGGCGGCGACGGAATCTCGTCGTCGGGTTCGGGCCCGGTCATCGCGTCGTGCAGCAGTGCCGTGTCGACGACACTGCGAGCCAGCGGCCCGATGTGGTTGAGGCCGTGGAAGCGGTACGCCCGTTCGGGCGACTCCTTGGTGCTGATCCGGCCGCGCTGGCCCTTGAGGCCGACCAACCCGCAGCAGGCGGCCGGGATGCGCACCGAGCCGCCGCTGTCGCTGCCGGTGGCGCCCGGCACCATCCCGGAGGCGACCGCCGCGGCCGAACCACCGCTGGAGCCGCCCGGGGTCCGATACAGATCCCACGGGTTGCGGGTCACACCCCAGGTCGCCGATTCGCACACCGGGTAGGCGCCGAACTCCGAGAGGTGGGTCTTGCCGATGATCACCGCACCCGCGGCGCGCAGTCGCCGCACCGCGGCGCTGTCGGTGCTCGCCGGGCCGACATCGATTCCGGTGCCGCACATGGACGAAACACCGGCCACGTCGGTGTCGTCCTTGACCGCGATCGGCACACCGGCCAGCGGCAGCACCTCCCCGGCGGCCAACCGCCGCTCGATGTGCGCCGCCTCGTCCATCGCCCGGTCACCCAACACCGTGCGGAACACGTTCAGAACGGGGTCGAGCCGGGCGATCCGATCCAGGTACAGGGCCACCAACTCGCGCGGGGACACCTCCCGCTCATGCACCAGCTGTGCCAGGCGCGCGACACCGGCAAAAGCCAGCTCATGATCCTGCTCATGATCGTGCGCGGCAGACATGGTTGCGTCCTTTCCCCCGCGGACCACAATACCCACCGTGCGCTGCGCAAACGTGTGGCCGCGTTGGCGACACACTAAGAACTGCGCACGTCAATCGGCGGGCTCGATGTTGTGGTTGAGGGTGAACCGGTTCTCCGGGTCCAGCCGCGCCTTGAGTTCGGCGAGCCGCTGGTAGCCGGCGTCGCCGAAGGTCGCGCGAATGCGGTCCTGTCCTTCGTCGCCCACGAAGTTCAGGTAGGCGCTCGCCGGGCCGAGTGGGCGCAGGATCTCGAAGGCCTGCCCGGCCCACGCCGTGCACCGAGCGGTGTCGGCGGGGTCGGTCCAGGTCGTCATCAGATGGACGATGTACGGGTGGTCGCGGGCGACGACGGCCGTGGACTCCGGCGGAACGCGGCTGGCGTACCCGCCGAGCCGGATCAGGTGCAGCCGGGTCTGCGTCGAGGGCCGTGACCGGCCCAGCAGCGCGATGCGGCGGATCGCCTCGTCGGTGAGTTCGGTGACGAACAGCGATTTCCAGTAGTTCAGCCAGCCGTACGGCGCCGTGTAGTCGAGGGCCTGCTGCCAGGTCGAGTAGTCCAGCGTGTGCTGCACCGCCACCACCGGCTTCGCCGCCACGCCACGGACGTCGAGCAGGGCGCTGACATCGTTGCTGCCGATCGAGTCGGTCCGTGTTGAACAGGCCAGCACATTGACCAGCGTCTTGCCGGTGGTGAAGTCGGTGGAGAAGTCGAGGATGGACGCCAGGTGGTCGGGTGCGTTGTCCATCTGGGCGCGGAAATGCTTGAGGGCCGCCTCGGCGTCGGTGTCGGGGTAGGACTGCACCCCGGCGGTCACCGCGTTCACCGGGTGCAGCCGCAGCACGAACTGCGCTACGACGCCGAAGTTGCCGCCTCCGCCGCGCAGCCCCCACAGCACGTCCGTGTGCTCGGTCTCGCTGACGGTCAACACGTTGCCGGATGCGGTCACCAGTGTCGCGCCGATCAGGTTGTCGCAGGTCATCCCGTGGGCGCGGGAGAGCCAGCCGATGCCGCCGCCGAGCGAGAACCCGCCGACGCCGGTCGTCGACACCACCCCGCCCGGGCAGGCCAGCCCGTGCCTGCTGGTCACCGGGTCGACGTCGCCCCAGGTGGCGCCGGCGTCGACATAGGCGATCCGCGCTTGCGCGTCGACCCGCACCCCGCGCATCAGGGTCAGGTCGATGACGATGCCGCCGTCGGTGGCCGAATGACCGGCAACGCTGTGTCCGCCGCTGCGCACCGCGATCTCGGCTCCGGCGGCCACCGCATAGCGCACGGCGGCGACGATGTCGTCGGTGGAGCGGCACTGCAGCACCACCCGCGGCCGCTTGTCGATCATGCCGTTGAAGACCTGACGGACCTCGTCGTAGCGGGCGTCGCTCGGGGCGATTACTTCGCCGGAGAATCCCGGCACGGCAGGGGCGGTCGCTGTCATGGCATCCTCGGTGTCGGCGGAGCTCTTACTCGTCGCGAAGCTCGGTCGCCGGAGTGGACCGAGTGCTCTTCCAGGCGGGAATGACGGCCGCGAAAACCGCGGCGACGGTGGCCAATACGGCGTAGAGCACCGCGTCCGACCACGGGAACACCAGCGGGGTGATTAGGCCGACGTTGACCACGGCGGCCCGTCGGACCGCCTCGGAGATGGCGATCGACAGCACCGCGCCGAACAGGCCGCCGGCGGCGCCGGCGACGACGGCCTCGATGGTGGTGATGGAGAACACCCGCACCCGGGTGGCCCCCAGCGCCTGGATCAGCGCCACCTCGCGCCTGCGCCGGATCCCGACCAGCAGCAACGTCGAGAGCACCGAGATGAAGGCGATGCCGAGCAGGCCGTACTTGAGGGTGTTCAACGGCGTCAGATACCGGCCGATGGACGTAGCGATCTCCGAGGCGTAGCCGTCGGTGTCCACCGCGGTCACCGGCTGGTCGAACTGGGTGGCCCCGATGCTCTCGATGACCTGGCCGGCGGTGAATCCCGCTGCCGGTGTGGCGAAGATCAGGCCGGCGGGCTGCGGGCCGTAGATCTGCTCGGCGATCGAGTACGGCATGTAGATCCGGCGGCCACCGTATTCGGGGGTGGCCACAATGGTGCCGATGCTCATCGCCTGCGCATCGAGTCCACTTCCAAATACCAGAATGTCACCGATATGGAGTTTTTTCTCCCGCGCGAGGACGCTGCCGATGACGACCTGATTAGCCTTCTGACTCGCCTCCGGGGATTGGCCGGCGAGTAATCCGAACGGAAATGTCGGCCGGTCCTGGGCCTGAATATGCGCCAGTGACCCGTCTTTGAGGCTGATCTCGATCTCGGCCATCCGCTCGATCTTTTCCACCCCGGTCAACGCGTTCAGTTTGTTGACCGTCTGCGGGGCGAATCGGGCGTCCACGGGGCCGTAGTCGGCGAACTGCGTCGTGGTGATGGCGATGCGACCGTCCGCCTGGGATTCGGCGACCCGGGTGGCGCCGATGTGAATCGCGACGAGGAACCCGGAGAGCAGGATCGCGACCACGACCGGCACCGCGATGGCGCCCGAGATCGCCGCGGTGCGCGAGCGGTCCGAGCGCAGCGCGTTGAGGGCGATGGTCAGCGTCGCCCCGCGCGACTTGTCCGGCCGCGGCCGCACGCTGGTGATGGCCTGCGCGCTCAGGTACGCGGTTGCCAGCAGCAGCCCGATGAGCGCGACCACCGCGCCCACGTCGGCGAGGATGGCCTGCCAGGCCACCAGGGCGCCGGACAGTGTCGCCAGCCGTGCCGCGATCACCCCGCTGAGCCCGATCGCCAGCAGCAGCAGCGCCCGGAACCAGATCTTGCGTTGCGTGGTCTGCTCCTGGGCCGCCCGGCCGGACAGCTCGGCGGCGATCGGGGTGTTGGACGCCGACAGGGCGGGCCCGATCGCGGCCCCCACCGCCAGCAGCAGGCCGGCCAGCACGCCGACCACCAGGATCGCCGGCTTGAGCACCACCGGCACGGTGACGCCGACGAATCGTTCGGTGAGCTCACTGGCGCTGGCCACGATGGGCTCCGAGATCACGATGCCGGTCAGCACACCCATCGCCGATCCCGCCGCCCCCAGCAGCGCGGCCTCGCTGAGAAACCCGGTCATGATCGAGGCGGGTGAGGCTCCCAGCGCGGAGGCGATCGCGATCTCGCGGCGGCGCTCCTCGACCGAGAGCCGGGTGATCTGGGTGATCAGGATGACCCCCACACCGATCGAGATCAGCGCGAAGATGCCCAGCAGCGGCAGCAGCACGTCGTTGACGTTGTAGCCCTTCGCCGGTTCGCTGCGGGGCTGCACGCTGTAGGTGGGTCCCAGCGTGGTCTTCAGCCGCTGTTGGACCTCGCCGGCGTCGGCGTCGGGGGCCAGCGTCACGTACAACATGTCCACTCGGTCGCCGCGGGCGAACTGCACCTTGGCCATGCTCAGCGGCAGCACTGCCACCAGGCCGTTGTTGACCTCGTCCAGGTCGGCCACCCGCTGGAACTTCCCCACTGACAGCTGTCCGGCGTCGGTGACCAGGGTCGCCGAGGCGTCCAGGGAGTCGCCCAGTGACTTCGAGATCGCCGGCGGTGGCTCCTGCTGCCCGGCTTGGCAGACCTTCGGGTCGACGATCCACTGCGCCGAGCAGTCCACGCCGAGGCCCAGCCCGTAGCTCTCGGTGCCCTTGCCGCCACTGTCGCCGTCGTTGCGGATCATCGTCACGCCGCGGATGACGGGCACCACCGCTCCCACCCCGGCGACCGACCGGGTGTCCTCGACGACCGCCGGACTGATGCCGCCGCGGGTGGCAGCACCGACCACGCGCAGCGGTGCGGGCCCGGCGATCTGGTAGCCGACGTCTTCCACCGCCTTGGACACGCTGGTGACCTCGATCATGACGGCCACCACGACCGCGACGCCGCCGCCCAGCGAGAAAGCGGCCAGTGCGGCCCGGAATGCGTGTTTACGAACGGCCCGAAAATTGATGATCCGGAGCAGGCCGAAAGTCGCGGCTAATGTCCCGCGAGCCATGTCACATTGTCGGGCGCATGAGCCATTCCGCTGTCGGTCTCGATTTCACCGTCGAGAAGTGAAACCAGCCGGGGAGCGTCGTCGGCTATTTTCCGGTCGTGGGTCACCAGGACAATTGTCTGGCCGGCGGCATTCAGGTTGTACAGGGCGTCAATAACCCGCTGCCCGTTAACGGTGTCCAGGTTGCCGGTCGGCTCATCGGCCAGAATGACGTCTGGCTTCATGAAAAGCGCCCGCGCAACGGCGACCCGCTGTTGTTCACCGCCGGACAACTCCGACGGGACCCGCTTGGATTTGGCGGCCAGCCCCACCTGGTCGAGCAGGCCCATCGCGTGGGCATGCTGGGAGCGGCCGGATTTGCCCGCCAGTAGGCCCGGCAGCATGACGTTCTCCACGACCGACAGGCCCGCCAGAAGGTTGAACGCCTGGAATACGTAGCCGAGGGTTTGGCATCGGACGGCGGCCAACTGCCGGCGCGACAGCTGCGAGACACTGTGGCCGTTGATGAGCACATCTCCGGAGGTCGGCAGGTCCAGCAGGCCGAGGATGCTCAGCAGGGTCGACTTGCCCGAGCCGGACGGGCCGACCATGGCGACGAATTCGCCGCGGGTTATCTGGATATCGACGTTCCGCAATACCGGCGTCGCGGTATCGCCGTGACCGAACTGTTTGTTGAGTTTGCGCGCTTCCAGCACCACGGGAGGCCTGAGAACGACCGGCGGCGTGTGTCCGTTATGGTCGAGCTCCACGGTGTGGATGTCGGTCCTGATCATGAATCTCCAGCGGGCGTGTGTGATACGGGATCATGCCCGCGTAGGGCGCGTTTCTCAATTCATTGCGCACTCCGATGATGCTGCGCTACCGGGGACGGCATCCTCGAGCATACCGACCTGCGCCGCCTGCTAAAAATCATTCGTCGGTGACTCCGAACACCATTGACTGCCCTGGTCGGCGGGTGTTCTCGCGCTCGCCAGGAGTCGCCGGCGACGCCGTTCCGCAGCAAAACAACCATTGACCTGCAGTTTTTGTTCGTGGACGGCTGGCCGCTGAAGTGCACCAGACTCCGTCTACTCGGCGGCCCGGGTGGCCGGGTGCACGGCCACCAGCCCGAGTTCGTTGCGCCGCTCACAGATCGCCGCCAGTTCGGCGTAGGCCTTCTCGCCCAACAGTTCCGTCAGCTCGGGCCCCAAACTCTGCCAGACCTGCCGGGCGCCGATGTGGGCCGCCGGGTCACCGGTGCAGTACCAGTGCAGGTCTTCGCCGCCGGATCCCCAGCCCCGGCGATCGAACTCGGTGATCGTGGTCTTGAGAATCTCGGTGTCGTCGGGGCGGGTCACCCACTCCTGGCTGCGCCGGATCGGCAGCTGCCAGCACACGTCGGGCTTCATGGTCAGCGGCTCCACCCCCAACCGGACCGCCTTGATGTGCAGCGCGCAGCCCGCGCCACCGGCGAATCCGGGCCGGTTCAGAAAGATGCAGGCCCCCTTGACGGTGCGGGTGCGCAATTGCTCCTCGCCGTCGTTCTCGTCGTATTCCAGGTAGCCCTTCTTGCCCAAACCCTTGTCGCGGTACTGCCAGTCGGCGTCGGTCAGCTGCGCGACGGCGTCGTCGAGCTTGGCGCGGTCGTCGTCGTCGCACAGGAACGCGCCGTGCGAACAGCACCCGTCGTCGGGCCGGCCGGCCACGATGCCCCGGCAGGCCGCTGTGCCGAACACGCAGGTCCAGCGGGACAACAGCCAGGTCAGATCGGCGGCGATCAGATGTTCGGGGTTGTCCGGATCGTAGAACTCCACCCATTCGCGGGGGAAGTCCAGGCCGACTTCACGCCGCGGGGGGCCGGGCTGCGCGGGGGTCACAAAACTCCACGCTAGACCACGAATTCGCGTTGTCTCGCCTTGGTCGATTCCTCGCCCCACTAAGTTGGTTGCGTGCGATTAGGCGTACTCGACGTCGGAAGCAATACCGTCCATCTCCTGGTGGTCGATGCTTACCGGGGCGGTCACCCGACCCCGATGAGCTCGACCAAGGCCACGTTACGACTGGCGGAGGCCACCGACAGCTCAGGAAAGATCACCCGGCGCGGTGCCGACAAGCTGGTGTCCACGATCGACGAATTCGCCACCATCGCAGGTAGTTCGGGCTGCGCGGAGCTGATGGCGTTCGCCACCTCGGCGGTCCGCGACGCCTGCAACTCCGAGGATGTGCTGGCGCGGGTGCGCACCGAGACCGGCGTCGAGTTGCAGGTGCTGGAGGGCGAGGACGAGTCCCGGCTGACGTTCCTGGCGGTGCGGCGCTGGTTCGGCTGGAGCGCCGGGCGGATCATCAACCTCGATATCGGTGGCGGTTCGCTGGAGATTTCCAGCGGCCTCGACGAGGAGCCCGAGGTGGCGTTGTCGCTGCCGTTGGGCGCCGGCCGGCTCACCCGGGAGTGGCTGCCCGAAGACCCGCCCGGGCGGCGCCGGGTGTCGATGCTGCGGGACTGGCTGGACACCGAGTTGGCCCCCGCGGCCGCGACGGTTCTCGACGCCGGCCCACCCGACCTCGCGGTGGCCAGTTCCAAGACGTTTCGTTCGCTGGCGCGCCTCACCGGTGCCGCGCCGTCGGCTGCCGGGCCGCGAGTCCGGCGCACATTGACCGCCGCGGGCCTTAGGCAGCTCATATCATTCATCTCTAGGATGACCACGGCAGATCGTGCCGAATTGGAAGGGGTGAGCGCCGAGCGGGCCCCGCAGATCGTGGCGGGCGCCCTGGTGGCGGAAGCGAGCATGCGAGCGCTGTCGATCGAAACGGTTCAGATTTGCCCGTGGGCGCTGCGGGAGGGCTTGATCCTGCGGCGGCTCGACCGTGAAGCCGACAGCGCCACCTTGCTCCAATCCTCGTCCGTGGGCATGGCCCGGCAAAGAGGGGGCGCCCGATGACCGAGCCCAAGCCCGACCCCCGCGACGTCGAGACGCGGCCGATCTCGGTTGCCGAGCTGCTCGCCAAGAACGGGACGATCGGTTCGCCGCCGGTGACCGGTCGCCGCCGGCGTCGGCGCGGCAACGCCGACGCCGTCACCGTCGCCGAACTGACCGGTGAGATCCCGATCATCCGGGACGAGGACGGGCCCCCGGCGCCGGCGGCGCCGGCCGAATCGCCGGACGACGGCGAGACCTCCGACACCGCGGCGAGCGGCGCCCTGCCCATCGGCCCGGCGCCCGGATTCGTCGACGAGGACAGCCCGGCCACCGGGCCGCGACCGGCGGAACGGGACGAACCTGCCCAGCGGTCGGCGCCCGAACCGCGCTGGCCCAAATCGCCGCCGCAGCCGCCGCGCACCGGCGGCCCGCAGCAGAGTCCCTACCCGTGGCCGATGCGCCGGTCGGATGTGCCCGCAGCGGGCAACGGGCGCCCGGCACCGGCCGACCGTTCCACCGGCTCCGGCGCCGAACGGATGCGTCCCGACCCGGTCGACACCTACACCGACGTCGAACTCGACGTGATGGACACCGATGTGCGCGAGGCCGACCTGGCGGTCGGGGACTCGGCCTACGTGCGCTCGGTCCTCAGCAAGGCCGGCAGCGCCGAGCGGCCGGTCCGGCAGGATTTCGAGGCGGACAGTGCGGGCACCGATCTTGCCGATACCGCCGGCCCGGCCGACCCCGCCGCCGCCGACGCCGTCGCGTCCGAGCCGGCGGTCGACGACTACGTTGGCCGGCCGGGCGTGGTCGGCGGGCTGCTGGTGGTGCTGCAGTCGATCCTGGCGGTGGCGTTCGGCGGCGGGCTGTTCATCGCCTTCGACCAGTTGTGGCGGTGGAACAGCATCGTCGCGCTGGTGCTCACGGTGCTGGTCACGCTCGGCCTGGTCGCCGCCGTTCAGGCCGTCCGCAAGACCGTCGACATCGTCAGCACTTTGATCGCCGTCGCGGTCGGACTGCTGATCACGCTGGGGCCGCTGGCGCTGCACGCCAACTAGCCGTTCACTATTAGTCCGTGCGCCCCGCCATCAAGGTCGGCTTGTCGACGGCTTCGGTTTACCCCCTGCGGGCCGAGGCTGCCTTCGAGTACGCGGCACGACTCGGCTACGACGGTGTCGAGCTGATGGTGTGGGGGGAGTCGGTCAGCCAGGACATCGGCGCCGTGCAGCGGTTGTCGCGCAAGTACCGGGTGCCGGTGCTGTCGGTACACGCACCGTGCCTGCTGATCTCGCAACGGGTCTGGGGCGCCAACCCGATCCACAAGCTGGAACGTAGCGTGCGGGCCGCCGAACGACTTGAAGCCCAGACCGTCGTGGTACATCCACCGTTCCGCTGGCAGCGCCGCTACGCCGAGGGATTCAGCGACCAAGTCTCCGAATTGGAGGCCCGCAGCGACGTGGCCGTGGCGGTGGAGAACATGTTCCCGTTCCGCGCCGACCGCCTCTTCGGCGCCGATCAGTCCCGCGAACGGATGCGCCGCCGCGGCGGCGGCCCGGGCGCCGCGATTTCGGCGTTCGCGCCGTCCCACGACCCACTCGACGGCAACCACGCGCACTACACCCTGGATCTGTCGCACACCGCGACCGCCGGCACCGATGCGTTGGAGATGGCCCGCCGGATGGGCGCCGGCCTGACCCACCTGCACCTGTGCGACGGCACCGGACTGCCGGCCGACGAGCATCTGGTGCCCGGGCGCGGTGACCAGCCGACCGTTGAGGTGTGTCACCTGCTGGCCGCCAGCGACTTCACCGGTCATGTGGTGCTGGAGGTGACCACCTCCCACGCCCGCTCGCCGCATGAGCGCGAGGCGCTGTTGATCGAGTCGCTACAGTTCGCCCGCACGCATCTGCTGCGCTGACCGCCTGCTGATCACTGAGACACAAGTTCACTGAGACACAAGGAGGCCCGCGTGACCTCATCCACGCTGTTCACCGATGCCATGGCCCTGGTGCGCACCGATGGCGGCGATGGCTCTGACGATGGCGACGTGGCATCGTTCACCGGTGCGCTCAACGAGCACTGGACGATCGGCCCGAAGGTGCACGGCGGCGCGATGCTGGCGTTGTGCGCCAACGCCGCCCGCACCGCCGTAGCCGGCGACGGGACAGCGCCGAAAATCCAGCCGGTCGCGGTGTCCGCCAGCTACCTGTGGGCGCCCGACCCCGGTGCGATGCAGCTGGTGACCAGGATTCGCAAGCGCGGCCGCCGGGTCAGCCTGGTCGACGTCGAACTCAACCAAGGCGAGCGCACCGCGGTGCGCGCGGTGGTCACCCTGAGCGAGCCGGAGCACCAGGCCCCGCCGCTGCTGTCCTTCAACCCGGTGGTGCCGTTGATGACGCCGGAGCCGCCGCCCGGCTTGGAGCCGATCGGTCCGGGCCATCCGATGGAACACATCGTGCACCTGGCGCACGGCTGCGACATCCGCCCGGCGCTGACCACGCTCGGCCCGCGCTCGGATGGCGGCCCGCCGGTGATCGAGATGTGGGTACGGCCCAAGGGCGCCGCGCCCGACGTGCTGTTCGCACTGCTGTGCGGCGACGTCTCGGCACCGGTGACCTACGCCGTCAACCGGATGGGCTGGGCGCCCACGGTGCAGCTCACCGCCTACCTGCGGGCCATGCCGGCCGACGGCTGGCTGCGCGTGATCTGCAGCTGCGTGCAGATCGGCCAGGATTGGTTCGACGAAGACCACACCGTGGTCGACTGCGAAGGCCGCATCGTGGTGCAGACCCGGCAGCTGGCCATGGTTCCCGACCGCTGAGGCAGGCGGGTCTGAAATGCTGTCGCCATGACCAGAATCGCGATCATCGGCGGCGGCAACATGGGCGAGGCCTTGCTGGCGGGCTTGCTGGCGGCCGGACGCCCGGTCAAGGACCTCGTCGTCGCCGAACGCTTCGGTGACCGCGCCCGACAGCTCTCCGAGAAGTATTCGGTGCTGGTGACCTCGGTCGCCGACGCGGTCGAGAACGCGTCCATCGTGATCGTCGCGGTGAAGCCGCAGGACGTGGAATCCGTCGTCGCCGAGTTCGCCAAGAACCTCACCGCCGCCTCAGAGAACAGTCCCGAGCAGGTCCTGGTGAGCATCGTGGCCGGTGTCACCACCGGGTACGTGGAGTCCAAGCTGCCTGCGGGCACCGCGGTGATCCGGGTGATGCCGAACACCCCGGTCAAGGTCGGCGCCGGCGCCAGCGCGCTGGCCAAGGGCCGGTTCGCCAGCAGCGAGCAGGTCGAGCAGGTCGCCGAGCTGTTCGAGTGCGTCGGCACGGTGGTGATCGTCCCGGAGGAGCAGATGGACTCCGTCACCGCCGTCTCAGGTTCTGGGCCCGCGTACTTCTTCTTGATGGTGGAGGCACTGGTAGATGCCGGGGTCGCCGCCGGGCTGAGTCGGCAGGGGGCCACCGATCTGGCGGTGCAGACCATGGCCGGGTCGGCGCAGATGCTGTTGGAGGAGCGCGGCGAGACGGCGGGGACGGCGAATTCGGTCATCGACACCGGTCCGGCTCAGCTGAGAGCCATGGTGACCTCCCCCGGTGGAACCACCGCGGCCGCGTTGCGGGAACTGGAGGCCGGCGGCCTGCGGACCTCGGTCGATCGGGCCGTCCGGGCCGCAAAAACCCGCTCTGAGCAGCTAAGAATCACATCAGAGTAATTCACTTATTTTTCACATATTGCCTCTCACCCGTCGCAGGAACCCCATTCGTCCCGCTATTCTCCTCTATGTCTGTGCGTGTGGGCGCAGCGGAGGGGAAGCCGCTGGGACTGCACGTGCCTGATTGAAATGGGTAACGATGACGTCTGCGAACGGGCCTTCGGCACGAGACTCCGCTGGCGGCCGGGCGGCACGGGATGCCGGCCCTGCCGACACGGGCCGGGCACAATTTCTCACCGTGGCCGAGGTGGCTGCGCTGATGCGGGTCAGCAAGATGACGGTGTACCGCCTGGTGCACAACGGCGAACTGCCCGCGGTGCGGGTGGGACGGTCTTTCCGGGTGCACGCCAAGGCGGTGCACGACCTCTTGGAGACCTCCTTCTTCGACGCAGGCTGACCGCCGGTCGACAGGTAAGCGCCCCCCGGGCGTCGCCGCACGGCGACGCCCGGGGTCGGCTGTGTCCGGGGCCCGGTCAGGTGCCGGTTTTCTGCTCGGCGCCTGCCTACGGGTAAAGTGGCCGGGTCGATCAAGTTCGCCCAGCGCCCCGGTGGCGGCGCGGGCAGCAGCAGATAGCGGAGTTCATGGGTTCAGTCATCAAGAAGCGGCGCAAGCGCATGTCGAAGAAGAAGCACCGCAAGCTGCTTCGCCGTACCCGGGTGCAGCGCAGAAAACTCGGTAAGTAACTCCGCCGAGCCCGCGCCCGGGTCCCGGGCGGGGGACGGGCGATCGCCGCGGTATTGCTTTTCCGGACTGGCCGTTAGGCTGGCGGGGTGGACGAGGCCGGACCCCCGAACGACAGCACGCGAAGCGACGTCCGGCACTATCCCAAGGTTGTGTTGGTCACCGGCGCATGCCGATTCCTGGGTGGCTATCTGACCGCCAGGCTGACGCAGAATCCCTTGATCAACCGGGTGATCGCGGTGGACGCGGTGATGCCGAGCAAGGACATGCTGCGCCGGATGGGCCGCGCCGAATTCGTCCGCGCCGACATCCGCAATCCCTTTATCGCCAAGGTGATTCGAAATAGCGAAGTCGATACCGTGGTGCATGCTGCCGCGGCGTCGTACGTGCCGCGTTCCGGCGGCGGGGCGGCCCTGAAAGAGCTCAACGTGATGGGCGCCATGCAGTTGTTCGCCGCCTGCCAGAAGGCGCCCTCGGTGCGCCGGGTGGTGCTCAAGTCGACCTCGGAGGTCTACGGGTCCTGCTCGCGTGACCCGGTGCTGTTCACCGAGGACAGCACCAGCCACCGGCCGCCCACCCAGGGCTTCCCCCGCGACAGCGTCGACATCGAGGGCTACGCCCGCGGGCTGGGCCGGCGCCGGCCCGACATCGCGGTCACCATCCTGCGGATGGCCAACATGATCGGCCCGGCCATGGACACCGCGTTGTCGCGCTACCTCGGCGGCCCGCTGGTGCCGATGGTGCTGGGCCGCGATGCCCGCCTGCAGTTGCTGCACGAGCAGGATGCGTTGGGCGCCCTGGAACGGGCCACGATGGCCGGTAAGGCCGGCACCTTCAACGTCGGCGCCGACGGCATCATCATGATGTCGCAGGCGATTCGCCGCTCGGGCCGGATCCCGATGCCGGTGTTCGGGCTGGGACTGTGGGCGCTGGACTCGTTGCGGCGGGCCAACAACTACACCGAGATCAACCGGGAGCAGCTGAACTATCTCAGCTTTGGCCGGGTGATGGATACGACTAGAATGCGAACCGACCTCGGGTACAGCACCAAATGGACCACCGCCGAGGCATTCGATGACTACGTGCGGGGGCGAGGTCTCAGTCCGATCATCGACCCCAAATGGGTGCAGTCGGCGGAACGGCGCGCGGTGAGCGTGGTGCAACGCCTGGGCGATATCGGTTTTAACAGGGCGCGGGGAGGGTAACGCCATGGCTGGTGATTCCAGGGCTAAAGTCATTCCGCTGCACAAGAACTCGGCGTCTGCGCGCCGACACCCGTCGACGCTGGCCCGCCCCGACGACCGTGGCTCGGCCGAGCAGATCAGCGCCGTAGTGCGCGATATCGACGGACGCCGCAGCGTCGCCGCGGGGGCGTCCGGTGACGCCGAGGCGGCCCCGAGCGAGTTCGTCCGGCGGGTGGCCGGCCTCGCCGCATTCCTTCGGGAGCGGATCACCGGCGACTACCACGTCGACGAGTTCGGGTTCGACCCGCACTTCAACGAAGCCGTCGCGCTGCCGCTGCTGCGGGTCTTCTTCAACGACTGGTTCCGGGTCGAGGTCAGCGGCATCGAGAACCTGCCGGCCGACGGGCCCGCACTGGTGGTGGCCAACCACGCCGGGGTGCTGCCGATGGACGCGCTGATGCTGTCGGTGGCGGTGCACGACCACCATCCGGGCCGTCGCGACCTGCGGATGCTCGGCGCTGATCTGGTGTTCGACCTGCCGGTGATCGGGCCGGCCGCCCGCAAGGCCGGCCACACCATGGCCTGCACCGCCGACGCCCACCGGTTGCTGGCAGCCGGCGAGCTGACGGCGGTGTTCCCGGAGGGCTACAAGGGCCTGGGCAAGCGGTTCAAGGACCGCTATAAGCTGCAGCGGTTCGGCCGCGGCGGCTTCGTGTCGGCGGCGCTGCAGACCCAGGCGCCGATCGTGCCGTGCTCGATCGTCGGCTCCGAGGAGATCTATCCGATGATCGCCGACATCAAGCTGTTGGCCCGGCTGCTGGGCGTGCCGTACTTCCCGATCACCCCGCTGTTCCCGCTGGCCGGTCCGGCGGGCCTGGTGCCGCTGCCGTCGAAGTGGCACATCGCCTTCGGGGAACCGATCGAGACCACCGACTACGAGCCCGCCGCCGCCGACGACCCGATGGTCACCTTCGAACTGACCGACCAGGTGCGCGAGACGATCCAGCAGACGCTGTACCGGCTGCTGGCCGGCCGCCGCAACATGTTCTTCGGCTGAGTCGGGTAGCTACTTCTTGCCCAGCGCCCGATCGCGCATCGCCTCGAGGGCGGCGATCGTCGCCGCCTCGGTATCGGCGTCCTGGTTCACCGACTCGCCGAGCATGGTGACCACGCTGGTCACCACCGGCTTGCCGTCGGCGTCGGTGACCTCACTGCGAACCTCGCTGACCACCGTGCCGTGGGATTCGATCACCGAGTCCAGGTAGGTGTCGAAGAACAGCTTGTCGCCGGCCACGATCGGCCGGTGGAAGGTGAACTTCTGGTCGCGGTGCAGCACCCGGGCGATGTTGATCGGGATGTCGAACTTGTCGAAGATCTCCAGCTGCACCTGGCGGCCGGCGACCGCCAGAAACGTCAGCGACGCCACCAGTCCGGGGTGCCCGGCCTCAGTCGCGGCGGCCTCGTCGAAGTGGGCCGGGTGCTCGTCTTTGACCGAGCGGGCGAATTCGCGGATCTTCTCCCGGCCGACTTCGAAGTAGTCCGGGAACCGGTAGTGGGTACCGATGACCCCTTGCGACTCGGTGTGTACTGCCATGCCGGTTTACCCCTCCGCTCGCCGTGGTGTTCGGCGGCGGAAGCCTATCAGCGAGCAGCTCAACCCCGCTCGTTCCGGTGCGCCACGGTGCTTGATGCGGTCGCCCGGCCCTCGCAGGCTCCGCAGGCTACGCCCGCTCGTTCCGGTGCGCCACGGCCGCCGCCAGGGCCCCGCCGACGGCCCCCAGCGCCAGCGCCGACGGCACCCCGATACGCGCCGCCCGGCGCGCGGTGCGGAAGTCGCGGATCTCCCAGCCGCGCTTGCGTGCCATCTCGCGCAACGCGGCATCGGGATTGATCGCTACCGCGGTGCCCACCAGCGACAGCATCGGCACGTCGTTGAAGCTGTCGGAGTAGGCGGTGCAGCGCCGCAGGTTCAACCCCTCCCGGATGGCCAGCGACCGCACCGCGTGCGCCTTGCCCGGACCGTGCAGGATCTCGCCGACCAGCCGGCCGGTGAACACCCCGTCGGCCGACTCCGCGACGGTGCCCAGCGCGCCGGTCAGCCCGAGCCGGCGGGCGATGGTCTCGGCCAGCTCGTAGGGGGTCGCGGTGACCAGCCACACCTGCTGGCCGGCGTCGAGGTGCATCTGCGCCAGCTCGCGGGTGCCCGGCCAGATCTTGTCGGCGATGATCTCGTCGTAGATCTCTTCGCCGAGCTCGACCAGCTCCGATACCGGCCGGCCCTCGATGAAGGCCAGTGCCTTGCGGCGGCCGGCCGCGACATCCTCGCTGTTCTCTCGGCCGGTCAGCTGGAACTTGGCTTGGGCGTAGAGGAAGCCGACGACATCGCGGTAGGTGAAGTAGTTCCGGGCGGCCAGCCCGCGGCCGAAATGCACCATGGAGGAGCCCTGCACCAGGGTGTTGTCGACGTCGAAGAACGCCGCCGCGGTCAGATCGACCGGCGCCGGGGTGTCGGCGTCGAGCACGTCGGCCAGCGCCCGCTCGGCGCTGGCCGCGAAATCCCCGCCGACCACCGGCTCCAGCTCAGGGCCCGCTGCGGAATCCCCGTCGGTCGGGCCCGGTAAAGCCATCACCCGACTCCCTCCGCTGTGCATTGACGGCCGCTGCTGCGGCCGCCACCAACACTAACCGGACTAACTGCCCAATACCCCCAGGTGATCGCGTAGATCACCTTTGAGGTCGAGCATCGAGTAATCCCGGAAACTGAACCGCCAGACGCCGTCCACCCGCTCGAACTCGTCGTGATAACGGCCGGCCGCGACCACCTGCAGGGCAACGGTATCGGTCTGCTGCAGCACCGTGTAGTAGGACCTGCAGGTCGCGGTACCGGCCTCCTCATCGATGTCGAGGATCGGATTGGTGATGACGTGCTTGGTGCGCGGTGTGCCGTCGGCGTGAATCTTGACCAGCCCGCGCCACAGTTGCAGCATCCCGGCGCTGTCGAGCACGGCATCGGCGTCGGGGCCGACCTTGAGCCGGGCGTGACCGAACAGCGCTGCGGCCGAATCCAAGTCGCCGGCATCCATCGACTCGGCGTAGCGGTACAGCAGGTTGGTGATCGACACCGCACTTGCGCCGGGCATATCGAAAACATAGCCACCGTGGGCCACACTGGGGCAATGACCCGCCCAGAGGTGCAGTTGCTGACCCGCGACGGCTGCGCGGTCTGCGTCAAGGTGCACGACCAGTTGGCGCAACTGGCCGCCGAACTCGGGTTCGACCTGCGCACCACCGACGTCGACGCCGCCGCCAGGGCCGGTGACACCGCAATGCGGGCCGAATTCGGCGACCGGTTGCCGGTGGTGCTACTCGACGGCCGCGAACACAGCTACTGGGAGGTCGACGAGGCCCGGTTGCGCGCCGACCTGGCCGGCCGCTGACCCGCCGACTGCGCGGATTGCGGCGCGACAAGCGGCGGACCGGGGACGAAACCGCACACTCCGATGGTGTCGAGCAGACGAACAATCGAACAAATTTGGTGGCCCAGCGCTTTAGCCTCTACCGTGGAGTCAAGTTTGTTCACGGGTGACAGCAAGGAGCGGACCAGGTGATATTGCCGTGAGCGTCCTGCTCTTCGGGGTCTCGCATCGCAGCGCCCCGGTCTCAGTACTCGAGCAGCTCAGCACCGCCGAACCCGATCAGGCCAAGATCGTCGCGCAGGTGCTGGAATCGCCGCTCGTCACAGAGGCGATGATTCTGTCGACCTGCAACCGGGTCGAGGTCTACGCCGTCGTCGATGCCTTCCACGCCGGGCTGTCGGCGGTCGGGCAGGTGCTCTCCGAGCACTCCGGCATGTCGATGACCGACCTGACCAAGTACGCCTACGTCCGCTACAGCGAGGCGGCCGTCGAGCACCTGTTCTCGGTGGCCAGCGGGCTGGATTCGGCGGTCGTCGGCGAGCAGCAGGTGCTGGGGCAGGTGCGCCGCGCCTACGCCTCCGCCGAGGCCAACAACACCGTCGGCCGGGTGCTGCACGAACTGGCGCAGCGGGCGCTGTCGGTGGGCAAACGGGTGCACTCCGAAACCGGAATCGACGCCGCCGGCGCGTCGGTGGTGTCGGTCGCCCTGGATATCGCCGCGAAACAGCTCGGCGAGAACGCATTACAGGGGCGAACGGCGGTGGTGATCGGCGCGGGATCGATGGGTGCGCTGTCCGCAGCCCACCTGGTACGCGCCGGCGTGGAGCGCATCCATGTCGTCAACCGCTCGCTGTCGCGCGCCCAGCGGCTGGCCCACAAGATCCGCGAGAGCGGCGCCGCGGCCGACGCCGTCAGCCTGGAACGGATGGCGGCAACGCTGACCGACGCCGACGTCGCGGTCTGTTGCACCGGGGCGGTGAGCCCGGTCGTGTCGCTGGCCGATGTGCACCATGCGCTGGTCGGCGGCAATCGCGACGAGGCGACCCAGCCGCTGGTGATCTGCGATCTGGGCATGCCGCGCGATGTCGACGCCACGGTCGCCGGACTGCCCGGCGTGCAGGTCGTCGACATGGAACGGATCCAGCGCGAGCCGTCGGCGCAGGTCGCCACCTCCGACACCGACGCCGCGCACGGCATCGTCGCCCGCGAGGTCGCCACCTACCTGGCCGGGCAGCGGATGGCCGAGGTCACCCCGACGGTGACCGCGCTGCGGCAGCGGGCCGCCGACGTGGTGACCGCCGAGCTGCTGCGGCTGGACCACCGGCTGCCGGGCCTGGACACCGCCCAGCGCGAGGAAGTGGCGCGCACCGTGCACCGCGTCGTCGACAAGCTGCTGCACGCCCCCACCGTGCGGGTCAAGCAGCTGGCCAGCTCCCCCGGCGGCGACAGTTACGCCGAGGCGCTGCGCGAGCTGTTCGAGCTCGACCCGACCGCCGTGGACGCCGTGGCGACCGCCGGCGAATTGCCGGTGGTGTCAGACGGAATCGACGTCGGCGCCGAAACCGGGCCGGCCGGGTAGACGTTTTGGGAGAACTAATCCGTATCGGTACCCGGGCCAGCTTGCTGGCCACCACTCAGGCCGGGACCGTTCGTGACGCTCTGGTGGCCGCCGGACACCCCGCGGAACTGGTCATGATCAGCACCATCGGGGACCGTTCGTCGGGACCGATCGCCGACCTCGGGGTGGGGGTGTTCACCGCCGCGCTGCGCGAGGCCATTCTCGACGGCCGGGTCGACGCCGCGGTGCACTCGCACAAGGACCTGCCCACCGCCGATGACCCGCGGTTTCTGCTGCCCGCGGTGCCGGCGCGCGAGGACCCCCGGGACGCACTGGTGGCGCGGGACGGTTTGGTGTTGGGGGAGTTGCCGGCCGGCGCCCGGCTGGGCACTTCGTCGCCGCGAAGGGCCGCACAGCTTAGAGCACTGGGTCTCGGTTTGGAAATTCGCCCCCTACGAGGCAACCTAGATACCAGGTTGAACAGGGTAAGCAGCGGAGAACTCGACGCCATCGTGGTAGCCCGAGCGGGTTTGGCCCGTATCGGACGCCTCGACGCGATCACCGAGACGCTGGAGCCGGTGCAGATGTTGCCGGCTCCGGCCCAAGGTGCGCTCGCGGTGGAGTGCCGCGCCGGCGATACCGGGCTGGCGGCGTTGCTGGCGGAGTTGGATGACACCGACACCCGCCAGGCGGTTACCGCGGAGCGGACCCTGCTCGCCGAACTGGAGGCGGGTTGTTCCGCACCGGTGGGCGCGATCGCCGAGGTGGTCGAGTCGATCGATGAGGACGGCCGGGTCTTCGAAGAGCTGTCGCTGCGCAGTTGCGTGGCGGCGCTGGACGGATCCGACGTGATCCGCGCGTCCGGCATCGGCAGTCCGGACCGAGCCCGGGAATTGGGCGTGTCGGTCGCGGCGGAACTGTTCGAGTTGGGTGCGCGCGAGCTCATGTCGGACGCGCGGTGAAGACAGCCGCGTTCGGAAGTGGCTGAAGTGACTGGGAGTAGGGAATGGCTCGCCAAGTGAGCGTGCGAGGGCAGAAGCCCAAGCCGGGCCGCATTGTGTTCGTCGGTTCGGGTCCGGGTGACCCGGGCCTGCTGACGGCGCGGGCGCGGACGGCGCTGACGAACGCCGCGCTGGTGTTCGTCGACCCCGACGTGCCCGAGGCGGTGCTGGGGCTGGTCGGCACGGACCTGCCCCCGATCGCCGGGCCGGTGCCGCCGGACCCCAAGGCGGACAAGACCGATACGGCCCAGGAAGGCGCCGCCGACGCCGAAGACGCCGCCGCGACCGTCCCGGGCGGGCCCGACATCCGTCCCGCACTGGGCGAACCGGCCGAGGTGGCCAAGATCCTGACCGCCGAGGCGCGCTCCGGCGCCGACGTGGTGCGTCTGGTGGCCGGCGACCCGCTGTCCGTCGACTCCGTCATCACCGAGGTCAACGCGGTAGCCCGCACCACCGTGCAGTTCGAGATCGTGCCGGGACTGCCCGCCACCAGCGCGGTGCCCACCTACGCCGGCCTGCCGCTCGGCTCGTCGCACACCGTTGCCGACGTCCGCGACCCGCACGTCGACTGGGCCGCCCTGGCTGCGGCCCCGGGCCCGCTGATCCTGCAGGCCACCACCTCGCACCTGCCCGAGGCGGCTCGCACGCTGATCGAATACGGCCTCGCGGACGCCACCCCGTGCGTGGTCACCACCTCGGGCACCACCTGCGCACAGCGCTCGGTGGAGGCCAGCCTCAGCGCGCTGACCGACCCGGCGTCGCTGGCCAGCATCGACCCGGTCATCCTGCCCAACGGTCAGGAGACCGCCGCCGGTCCATTGGTGGTGACCATCGGCAAGACGGTGAACAACCGGGCCAAGCTGAACTGGTGGGAGAGCCGCGCGCTGTACGGCTGGACGGTGCTGGTGCCGCGCACCAAGGATCAGGCCGGCGAGATGAGCGAGAAGCTGGTCGGGCACGGCGCCTCGCCTGTCGAGGTGCCCACCATCGCCGTGGAACCGCCGCGCAGCCCCGCCCAGATGGAAAGGGCCGTCAAGGGTTTGGTCGACGGCCGCTACCAGTGGGTGGTGTTCACCTCGACCAACGCGGTACGTGCGGTCTGGGAGAAGTTCGGTGAATTCGGGCTGGACGCCCGCGCATTCTCCGGGGTGAAGATCGCCTGTGTCGGCGAAGCGACCGCCGAGCGGGTCCGGGCGTTCGGGATCAGCCCCGAGCTGGTGCCCGCCGGGGAGCAGTCCTCGCTGGGCCTGCTCGACGAATTCCCGCCCTACGACGACGTTTTCGATCCGGTGAACCGGGTGCTGCTGCCGCGCGCCGACATCGCTACCGAGACGCTGGCCGAGGGGCTGCGTGAGCGGGGTTGGGAGATCGAGGACGTCACCGCCTACCGCACGGTGCGGGCCGCCCCGCCGCCGGCGACCATCCGGGAGATGATCAAGACCGGCGGATTCGACGCGGTGTGCTTCACGTCGAGTTCCACGGTGCGCAACCTGGTCGGCATCGCCGGCAAGCCGCACGCCCGCACGATCGTGGCCTGCATCGGCCCCAAGACCGCCGAGACGGCAGCGGAATTCGGGTTGCGGGTCGACGTGCAGCCCGAGACGGCCGCGGTCGGTCCGCTGGTCGACGCGCTGGCCGAGCACGCCGCCCGGTTGCGTGCCGAGGGCGCCCTGCCGCCGCCGCGCAAGAAGAGCCGCCGGCGCTGATCGCGAGTGCGGCGATGACCTGTCTCACGTTGACGCTGCGTCCACGGCGGAGAAGTGCGAGTAGCGTCCGCCCTCACCGCAGCGTCAACGCATGATCGAGCGTCCGCGCAGGCTGCGGTCCACGCCGGCGCTGCGCCGGCTGGTGGCCGAGACCTCTTTGGAGCCAAGGCATCTGGTGTTGCCGATGTTCGTCGCCGACGGGATAACGGAAGCTCGCCCCATCCCTTCTATGCCCGGTGTCTACCAGCACACCCGCGATTCGCTGCGGGCCGCGGCCGCCGACGCGGTGGCCGCGGGGGTGGGCGGCCTGATGCTGTTCGGCGTTCCGGCCGAGGCGGACAAGGACGCCACCGGCGCCGCGGGCATCGACCGCGACGGGATCCTCAACACCGCGTTGCGGGAGCTGGCCGCTGATCTCGGGGACGCCACCGTGTTGATGGCCGACACCTGCCTGGACGAGTTCACCGACCATGGCCACTGCGGTGTGCTCGACGACCGCGGCCGCATCGACAACGACGCGACCGTGGATCGCTACGTGGAGCTGGCGGTGGCACAAGCGGAGTCCGGCGCACACGTGGTCAGTCCCAGCGGGATGATGGACGGCCAGGTCGCCGCCATCCGCGACGGGCTGGATGCCGCCGGGCACAGCGACGTGGTGATCCTGGCCTACGCGGCGAAATTCGCGTCGGCGTTCTACGGCCCGTTCCGCGACGCGGTCGCCTCCAGTCTGCAAGGCGACCGCCGCAGCTACCAGCAGGAGCCGGGCAATGCCCGCGAGGCACTGCGCGAGGTAGCCCTCGATCTCGCCCAGGGCGCCGACATCGTCATGGTCAAACCCGCCATGAGCTACCTGGACGTGATCGCGGCTGCCGCGGATCTCTCCCCGGTCCCGGTCGCCGCCTACCAGGTGTCCGGGGAGTACGCGATGATCGCCGCTGCCGCGGCCAACGGCTGGATCGACGGGCGGGCCGCCGCGCTCGAGTCGTTGATCGGCATCCGGCGCGCCGGCGCCGACATCGTGCTGAGCTACTGGGCGGTCGACGCGGCCGGCTGGCTGGCATGACGGGTCCGGATGTCGGGTCGCGGCCACCGGCGGCGACCCGGCCCGCCCGGCCGGCCGATGTCGACACCGGGTTCTGGCTCTGGCTGTCCGCGCTGCCGTTGATGACGACCGGATACGTGGTGAGCCTGCTGGTTGCCCCGGAACTCGCCGAGATGCCGGTGACTTACCCGATCATCGGCCTGACCGCGTTGGTGATGGTCGTGGTGGTGGCGACCTTCCTGGTGCTGATGCGCTCCGGGTACCGGTGGGCCCGCACCGTGTTGACCGGCGGAGCGATCGCGTCGGTGGCGTACGCGATGAGCGGGCTGTCACACCCCGATCCGAGGCCGGCGGTCGCGGTGACCATCGCGGTCACCGGCATCGTCGGATCGGTGCTGATCGCCGCCGGGACCTTCCTGCTGCACCGCTCCGACGCCCAGGAGTACCTGACCCGCTAGCCGGATCAGCCGGTGCCGCCGGGCCCGCCCCGTAACCGACGGCAGGGACACGAACCGCTTCCCCTCGAGCGAGGTCGCGGGCGCGGCAGACTGGGGTAATGGATCCGGTGGAGGCACTGCGCCAGATCGCGTTCTACAAGGACCGGGCCCGCGAGGACCCGCGTCGGGTGATGGCCTATCGCCGCGCCGCCGACGTCATCGAGGCCCTGGGCGACGACGAGCGGCGCCGCCATGGCGTGGCCGAGAGCTGGCAGTCTCTGCCTGGCATCGGACCGAAGACCGCCGCGGTGATTGCGCAGGCCTGGGCCGGTGGGCAGCCCGACACCCTGGTGCGACTGCGCGACGAGGCGGCGGATCTGGGTGGTGGGGTGTTGCGCGCGGCGTTGCGCGGGGACCTGCATCTGCATTCGGACTGGTCGGACGGCTCAGCGCCGATCGAGGAGATGATGACCACCGCGGTGGCGCTGGGGCATGACTACTGCGCGCTGACCGATCATTCTCCGCGGCTGACCATCGCCAACGGGCTCTCACCGCAGCGGCTACGCCACCAACTCGAGGTGATCGACGGGCTGCGGGAGCACTTTGCGCCGCTGCGGATCCTGACCGGCATCGAGGTCGACATCCTCGACGACGGCAGCCTGGATCAGGAGCCCGAGTTACTGGAGCGACTCGACATCGTGGTCGCCAGCGTGCACTCCAAGCTGGCGATGGAGTCGGGCGCGATGACGCGGCGGATGGTGCGCGCGGTCTCCGATCCGCGGGTCAACGTGCTCGGGCACTGCACCGGGCGGCTGGTGACCGGTGGGCGCGGCCGACGGGCGGAGTCGCAGTTCGATGCCGAGGCGGTGTTCACCGCCTGCCGCGAGCACAACACCGCAGTGGAGATCAACTGCCGCCCGGAACGACGCGACCCACCAACCCGACTAATGCATCTCGCGCACGAGGTGGGGTGTCTGTTCAGCATTGACACCGACGCACATGCCCCGGGCCAACTCGACTTCCTCGGCTTCGGCGCCCAGCGCGCGCTCGACGCCGAGATTGCGATCGAGCGGATTGTCAACACGTGGCCGGTCGAGGAGCTGCTGGCCTGGGCGACGGCCTGAGAGTCCCGCGCCGGGCGGCCCGGTAACCGCGTTAGGCTGACCCGACATGTCTGAACCCGAGCCGACGGCACCGCCCGCACCGCTGTTCTTCGAATGCGGTGCCAGCTGGTATTGGGTGCTGCTCGGTCCGGTCGCCGGCGGGCTGTTGCTGCTGATCCAGAACTCCGGCGGCGGTGAGTTCCAGCCGTTGATCCCGGCCATCATGACGGCGCTGGTCTCCGGCATGCTCGCCATTCAGGTGAAGGCGGCGCGGATCCACACCTCCGTCGAACTCACCCGCGACACGCTGCGGCAAGGCACCGAAACGCTGCGGCTCGCCGAGATCGTCATGATCTACCCCGAGGCCAAGCGGCCGACCGGCTGGGGCAAAGCCCAACCGGAGAAGTGGCAGGAATCCCGGGCGCTGGGCGAGTTGAGCGGGGTGCCGCGCCGTCGGGTGGGTATCGGACTGCGGCTGAGCGGGCGGCGCACAGTGCAGGCCTGGGCGCGGGATCACCGCAGGCTGCGTGCCGCGCTGACCGAGTTGCTTCCCGAGGCGATTCCGCCCGGCGAGCTCACCTCGCCCGACGTCGACGACGACGCCGAAGAATCGTCATGGTGAGCACTCCGGTCGTCCGGGGGTGCGTCGAGCTCACCCTGGCCGGTGCTGCCGCGCTGGGCTGCGCGGTGAGTTGGGCGCACGTTCGCTACCTGGTCCTGGTCGCGCCGGTGATCGACGGTGAACCGGCCACCACCTCGGTGACCTACCATCCGCGCATGTTGCTGCTGGCGCTGCTGTTGGCGACGGCCGCCGGTGTGCTGGCGGTGACCGGTACGGCGCGGCTGCGCCGGGCCCGTCGCCAATCGGAGCCCATATACCCCGCGGGGGTATCATCGACGGGGTGATCACCACCGACCTGGAACTACGCGGAATGACCTGTGCGTCGTGCGCGGCGCGGGTGGAGCGCGGCCTGAACGCGCTCGACGGGGTGCACGCCACGGTGAATCTGGCGGTTGAGCGCGCCCACGTCGAGCATGACGACACCGTCTCGGCCGATGAGCTGCTGCGGGCCGTGGAATCGGCCGGCTACCAGGCCGCGGTGATCGGTGCGGCGCACGAGCACCCGGCCGAACACGCTGACGTGCCGGCCGGGCAACTGCGTCCCCGGCTGATCGGTTCGGTGCTGCTGGCCGCGCCGGTGGTGGCGCTGTCGATGGTGCCGGCCTGGCAGTTCAGCGGCTGGGGCTGGGTGGTGTTCGCGCTGACGGTCCCGATCGTGGTGTGGGGCGGCTACCCGTTCCACCGTGCCGCGCTGGCTAACGCCGCCCATGGCGCCGCCACCATGGACACCCTGGTGTCGCTGGGCACCGTGGCGGCCTTGTTGTGGTCGGCGGTCGCGGTCCTCACCGGGGCCGGCCATCTGTATTTCGAGGTGGCGGCGGTGGTGACCGTCTTCCTGTTGACTGGCCGCTATGCCGAGTCGCACGCCAAACGTTCGGCGGGCGCGGCGCTACGCGAACTGCTGGAACTCGGCGCCAAGGACGCCGCGGTGATGCGGCGCGGCCCGGACGGGCTGAAGGAGACCCGGGTGCCGATCGCCGACCTGCGGGTGGGTGATGTCGTCGTGGTCCGGCCGGGCGAGCGCATCGCCACCGACGGCGTCGTCATCGACGGCGCCACCGCGCTGGACACCTCGGCGATGACCGGTGAGTCACTGCCCAGCGAAGTGGGAGTCGGCGCCGACGTTTTAGGCGGGTCACTCAACACCACCGGACTGGTGCTGGTCCGCGCCACCAAGGTGGGCGCCGACACCCAGTTGGCCCGGATGGCCAAGCTGGTCACAGACGCCCAGGCCGGCAAGGCGTCGATCCAGCGGCTGGCCGACCGGGTGTCGGCGGTGTTCGTGCCGGTGGTGCTGGTGATCGCCGCGCTCACCCTCGCCGGGTGGCTGTTGGCCGGGCAATCCGCCGCGGCGGCGTTCACCGCCGCGGTGGCGGTGCTGATCATCGCCTGCCCGTGCGCGCTGGGGCTGGCCACCCCGACCGCCATCCTGGTCGGCACCGGCCGCGGCGCGCAGCTGGGCATCCTGATCAAGAACCCGCAGGTCCTCGAGGCCGTCAAGGACATCGACACCGTCGTATTCGACAAGACCGGAACGGTCACCACCGGCGTGATGACCGTCGGCGGCCTCGCGGTCGACCGCGGCGAGAACCCCGACACCGTGCTGGCGCGCGCCGCCGCCGTCGAATCCGGATCCGAGCATCCGATCGCCGCGGCCATCGTCGCCGGCGCCAAAGCGGCCGGGCTGCCCATCGGGCGGGTGAGCGAGTTCGCCAGCCGGACCGGGCACGGGGTGAGCGGGGTGGTCGACGGGGTGCGGGTCGAGGTCACCCGATCGGCGGCCGCCCATGAGACCGGGACCGCCGTCGAGGTCTGCTGGGACGGCCGGACCCGGGGGACCATCACGCTGACCGACACCGTGCGATCGAGCAGCGCCGCGGCGGTGGATGAGCTCAAGGCCATGGGCATCACACCGATGCTGCTCACCGGCGACGGCGCGGCCGTGGCCCGCAAGGTCGCCGGCGAGGTCGGGATCGACCCGGCCGATGTCATCGCCAACGTGTTGCCCACCGACAAGGCCGACGCCGTCAAGCAGCTGCAGGCGCAGGGCCGGCGGGTGGCGATGGTCGGCGACGGCGTCAACGACTCGGTCGCGCTGGCCACCGCCGACATCGGGATGGCGATGGGCACCGGCACCGACGCCGCCATCGAGGCCGGCGACCTGACCCTGGTCCGCGGTGACCTGGGCACGGTCCCCACCGCGCTGCGGCTCTCGGCGCGCACGTTGCGCATCATCCGGCAGAACCTCGTCTGGGCGTTCGGCTACAACGTCGCCGCGATTCCGCTGGCGGCGGCCGGCTTGCTCAACCCGATGATCGCCGGTGCGGCGATGGCGGCGTCGTCGGTTCTGGTGGTGACCAACAGCCTGCGGTTACGGCGGTTCGCGCGGTAGTGTCCGCGAATCGTCTGACCCGGTCAACCGGCCCCCAGTGTGCATTCCGGGCGTGTTTTCGCGCGTCCGACTGCCCTGAGCGCACACTCGGCGGCAACCGGCCGACGAACTCAGGAATCCAGCCAGGCCAACTGGGCGGGCAGTTGCGCTCGCCAGTAGGACACGTCATGCCCGCCCGGTGAGAATCCGCCCGCCGGCGGCGGATTCAGCTGGCCGACGAAGCTTCGGGTCGCGTAGTAGAAGCTGTCCGATGTGCCGCAATCCACCCGCAGCGGGATGTGGGCGAGCTGCGGCACCAGGCTGAACGGCGAGTTCGTCCGCCAGTCGTCGACACTGTCGAACGCCCCGGCCGGCGCGCCGAAGTAGGTCATGTAGATCGCCGGGCTGATCGCGCAGATCCCGGCGGTCCGCGCGGGGCCCAGGCGGGTGCCCAGCAGCATCGCGCCGTAGCCGCCCATCGACCAGCCCATGAACCCGACCCGCGAGGTGTCGATGCCCTTGTCGGCCAGCATCGGGATCAGCTCACCCAGCACCATCGCCCCGGCGTCCTCGCCGGAGCCGTGCGGTCGCCAGTAGCTGTTGCCGCCGTCGACGGCCACCACGGCGAACGGCGGCCGCCCCGACGCCGTCAGCTGCGCCAACTCCTCCTCGACGCCGAGATCCATCACCCAGGCGGCGTCGGCGTCCTTGCAGTGCAGCGCGATCACCGGGCGCAGCGGCGCGGTCTGCCCGGGCGGCCGGGCGATGATCCAGTTGGTCTCCACCCCGCCGCGGGCCGCGGACACGAACGACCCGGATTCCCGCGTGGGGTAGGTGTTCCCGGTGGCCCGTGACACGGCCGGCTGCCGCGCGACACCCACTCCGAACAGGCCTGCAGCCCCCGCGGCACCGACCCCAAGGCGCAACGCAGCCCGGCGGGTCACATCAGCCATGACGGTCATTATTTCCTGGCCCGCGTCGCAGTTGGTCAGGCACGCCGCGCCACCGATCAGGTTGATACGGGTTCGTTAGGAATCGTCAGGAACGTCGGGCGTCGGCGGCTGGCCGAACTGTTGGCGGAACGCCTCGACGGTGTAGCTCACCACGGTCGCCTCGCGCGGCGCGCGGACCGTCGCTGAGCGGGGGATACGGACCATCGGCCCGAGTTGGCCGGCGTAGTTGTCCGGTTTGCCGATCTTGAGCAGGCCGCCGCCGGTACCGGAGGACTCCGGGGCGATCTCCACCTCGCCCTCGGTGACGACGTAGATCAGGTCCTCCACGGTGCCCTGTTCCAGCAGCACCGCGCCGGGTCCCAGCCGCACCGGCGCCTGCTGGGCCCGCGCCGGCGTGGCGGTGGGCGAGAGCTGGATGACGATGTCGGCCAGCGGCACGATCCGGGTGTCGTGGGTGGCCACCACCACGACGCGGTCCCCGGCGGCGAGCACCCGCAACAGTTGCACGACCTCGCCGGCCCGGACGAAGTCCAGTTGCGCGGTCGGTTCGTCGGCCAGGATCAGTGGCGGGTCCAGTGCCAGGGCGCGCGCCACCGCGACGCGTTGCTGCTGACCGCCGCTGAGCTGGCCGGGCCGGTGGTGGGTCCGGTCGGCCAGGCCGACGCGGGTGAGCAGGTCCCGGGCGCGTTCGGTGGCCGACCACTGTGTCCAGCCGGCCGCCCACATCGGCACCATCACGTTCTCCAGCGCGGTCAGGCTGGCCACCAGGTTGAACGCCTGGAACACGATGCCGACGGTGCGGCGCCGGTAGGAGGTGATCTCCCGGCGGCTCAACGCGGTGACCTCGGTGGCGCCGAACCGGATTTGGCCGCTGGTCGGGCTGAGGATGCCGCCCAGACACGACAGCAAGGTGGTCTTGCCGCAGCCACTGGGCCCGAGGACCACCACCAGTGAGCCGGCCGGAATCTCCAGGCTCAGGCCGTGGATCGGCCGGATCGGTTCGCCGCTGCCGGTGGCGTATTCGATGACCAGATCGTTGATCCGCAGGTCTCCCATGGCCTACGGCCCCCCGAACGCCAGCACCGGGTCGACGGCCACCGCGTGCCGCAGGCCGGCCAGGCTGGCCAGCAGTCCGATGCCCACCGCGGTCAGCACCAGCAGCGCGAACGACGAGGTGGTCACCGCCACCAGCATCGGGAACAGCGGGCCGATCGCGACCGCCAGGGCCCCGCCGAGCACCGCCGCGGCCACCGCCACCGTCACCGCCTGCAGCGCCAGCCCGGCCAGCACCATCCCGGTGGTGACACCCAGCGCCTTGAACACCGCGAAGTCGCGGGTGCGCTCCAGCGCCGACAGGTAGATCAGCGAGCCCACGATCAGCGCGGCGACGCCCCACAACAGCACCGACATGTACGACAGCGCCATCTGCGCCCCGGCCAGCGGGCGCACCATGTCGTCGACGGCGGCGGCCCGATCCACCACCCGGTAGCCCTCCGGCACCTCGGCCGGGGTGCCCCGCAGGCCGATCGCCGAGGCCACCGGCTGCCCGGAATACATCAGCCGTTGTGCGCCCGCCACGGTCAGGAAGGCGTTGGGTTGCCCGGCCAGCGTCGTCGACTTCCCCACCAGCCCGACGATGCGCAGCTTGCCCGCGCCCAGTTCGACATCATCGCCGACGGCGCGTTTCAGCGTGGCGGACATCGCGATCTCGTTGGGCTCGGTCGGTGCGCGCCCCGCGGTGATCGGCGGCATCGCGGCCTTGGGCACCCCGTAGACATTCACGTTCAGCGGCGCCTCGCCGTCCTGCAGGATGGTGTTGCCGTAGACCACCGGCAGCGCCGCCTCGACACCGGAGATCGCGGCGACATCCCCGGCCTCCTTCTGCGGGAACCGTGACGAGCCCATGAACGGACCGACCGCGGCCGTCTGGATCAGGTAGCTGTCGATGCCCAGCGAGTCGACGACGTGCTCGGCCTCGACCCGGAAGCCGTGGGTCAGTCCGGCCAGCACCAGGGTCAGGGCGAACACCATCGCGGTGCCGACGGCGGCGACGATGAACCGGCGCAGCCGCCACTGCAGGTCGCGCAACGCGGTGATCAGCATCCGCACGCGCGCATGTTATCGCAGCGTGCGGCTGTGACCGGTATCTCGGCAGGTCGCCGCACCCGCCCTCCGCATATCCACAATCCCCGGCCTGCCGGGCGCTTTTCGGCTACAAATACACTCACGCCGGTTTACGTCGGTCCGTGCCCAGGGAGGGGGTCAGTGATGAACTACGCTGCCCTGCCGCCGGAGGTCAACTCGCTGCGCATCTATACCGGCCCCGGTTCCACCCCGATGCGGGCCGCCGCCGCGGCCTGGGGCGCGTTGTCCGCGGAACTGCACGCGGCGGTCACCTCCTATGAGTCGGTGATCGCCGAGCTGACCGGCCAGGCCTGGCTGGGACCGGCGTCGCTGGCGCTGGCGCAGTCGGCGGCGCGCTATGCGAGTTGGATGGCCGCCACCGCGGCGCAGGTCGACCACACGACGGCGCAGGCGAACGCCGCGGCCGCCGCCTACGAGGCGGCGTTCAGTGCGACGGTGCCGCCTACGGTGGTCGCCGCGAACCGGGCGCAGCTGCTGCTGCTCGTCGCCAGCAACGTGCTGGGCACCAACACCGCGGCGATCGCCGCCAATGAGGCCGCCTACGGCGAGATGTGGGCGCAGGACGCCGCCGCGATGTACTCCTACGCCGCGGCCTCGGCCGCCGCCACCGGGCTGACGCCCTTCCAGCAGCCACCGCAGACCAGCAATCCGGCCGGACCGCTCAGTCAGGCCGCCGCGACCGGGGCGGCCGAAGCCACCTCGTCGTCGTCGAACGTCCAGTCGCTGCTGGGCGAGCTGGCCTCGGGGATCTTCGGAGCGCCGAACAACTCGATGCTGCAGGCGGCAGCGGCGACGGTGCCCGGGGCGGCCCAGGGCCTCGAGGATCTGATCACGCTGCCGAGCCTCAGCGACATCGCGGGGCTGAGCGCAGCGCAGGTGGTCGGGCTGGTGCTGGCCTCCGGCGCCTGGATGGCGGCCGACGCCAGCACGCGGGAGATCCTCTACCAGCAGGACCGGCTGGAACAGGTCGAGTACGAGATCCTGCACAACATCGACCTGTTCTCGCCGTTGACCCCGTCGCGGCCGGGTGGCTTCATCGGCGACGCGCTGTCTTCGGCGAATACGGTGTCGATGTCGGCGTCGATGGGCGAGGCGGTCTCGGCGGGGAAACTGTCGGTGCCGATCAGCTGGGCCGCCAACGCCCCGGAGATCAAGACCCTGTCCTACACGACGCCGCTGGCCGGCCCGGGTGTGGGCGCCGCACCGGCCGGTTCGCTCGCCGGCGCCGGCGGTGCTTTCAGTCAGATGGCGCTCGCGGGCATGGGCGGCAGCGCCCTGGCAGGTTCGGTGAGTCGCGGGCGCGGCGGCGCGGATGTGGCACCGAAAGTCCAGCTGCCGCAGCCCGCGGCCGCCGCCGCGCCCGCTGCTTCCGGTGACGCCGAGGGTGCCCCCGGGCCGACGGCGATGGGCATCGCCGCCGAGATCCGCGAGTTCGCCGAGTTACGCGATCGCGGGTTGATCACCAACGACGAGTACAACGAGCAGAAGATGCGCCTGCTGGGCCAGTGACCGGTTCAGCCGGGCGCCGGGTCGTCGGGCTTCTCCCAGGTGTGCGGCAGCATCGGCGCCGCCGGGCCCGCGGTACTGTCGGTCAGGGTGGTCAATCCCGTTACCGCAGAACCTGTCTCGTGTGGAACGGTGCCCCGGAACCCCAGCTGGCCCGCGCCGCTGGCCGACGCCGCGATCCCGCCGGGGTCGAGGTATTCGTAGCGGTTGCCCGGATCGGTCAGGGTCTCGCGCTGTCGGCGTCGCCGCGCCTGACTGGCCGTCGCAGTGGTCGCCGCCGCGGCAGCGGGCGCCTGCGACCGCTGGGCCGCCGCGGGCGCGGCGACGCGCATCTTCGCCGCCGCCCCGTAGGACGGTCCGGCGCCGACCAGGTACGGGAATGCCGCCGTCTCGGCGCCGGTGATCGGCGGCGGCATCACCGGGACGCCGCCACCGACGGTCGCCGCCGGTGCCAGGGTGGGCGGGGCCATAGCCGGGGGAGCCGCCGGCGCGGGGGCCGGCGGGGCCGCCAGGCCGGCTGGAGCGGCGGCGACGGGCAACGGTGGAGCCGGGGCGGGCAGCGCCGGCGCTGCCGGAACGTTGATCCCGGCCAAGCCGGCCAGGCCGGCGACACCGGCGAAGCCGGCCAGCGGTGACGCGGGCGCGACCAGCGCGAGCATGGTCTCGGTCAGCGACGTCACGGCCGGCGCTATCCCCAGCACGATCTCGCCCGCGTAGTGCGGCGCGATCGTCATCAGCACCGGGTCGCTGATCAGGCTGACGAGCGGGTTGTTGCCGGCAAGATCGGCCTGGATGGCCTCGTTGATCTCGGCGATCCGAGTCGTCCACCAGCTCTGCTGGTAGATGTTGCCGAAGTCCTGGGTGGGGGCCTGGTCGGACCGATGCTGGTGGTCGCGGTGCTGCGGGGTATCGGGGTTGAGCACCGTCGGGGCGGTCGACGCGGCCGGAGCGGACGCCACCGCGGCGCCCGCCACGGTCTGATACGTCGACATCGTGGTGGCCGCCTGCACCCACATCCGGGTGTAGTCGGCCTCGTTGAGGGCGATCGGAATGGCGTTGATCCCGAAGAAGTTCGTCGCCACCAGCACCGCGTGAATGGCGTGGTTGGCAGCCAGTTCGGCCAGCGTGGGCATCGTGGCCAGCGCGGAAGTATAGGCGGCGGCGGCGGTTTGGTGTTGGGTGGCCAATGCCATGGCATCGGCGCCAGCTTTGCTCAGCCAGGCCAGATACGGAACATTCGCTGCCACATAGGATTCCGCACTGGGGCCCTGCCAGGATCCGGCCTGCACCGCGGAGAGCATGGCGGAGAGTTCCTGTGCCACCTCCGTGTATTCGGCGCTCAACGCGTCCCACATGCCGGCGGCCGCCAGCAGCGGGCCCGGGCCCGGACCGTTGCTCAGCAATGCCGAGTACACCTCCGGTGGTGACGCCATCCAGATCGGCTCCGTCATTGCTGCCTTCCCTGACCCGTTAATAATCGAATCTTAATCCTCAAATCGCGATTATTTCCTGGAAGATTCCTCTGAATGCGTGCGAATAAGGTCGATATCGTCCGCATTCATGGACTCAATGGTGCGCTGGCGCACGCCCGCACCAGAAAGCCGCTCATGATCAGGCTCCGGACCAACTCGAGCTGCTGGGCGGCAGTCAGCCCGGGTAGTTCACCGACCCGGAATGACTCGGTGGCATCGGACAGAAACCGCATCGCGGCTTCATGATCGGGGCGGGCGCTGACGACCAATTGGGCGAACTGCAGGCCGACGCCGTCCACCGTCCGGGTCACCCGGGAATAGAGTGGCTGCTGCTTGCGCACCAGGGTGTCGGCATCGATCCCGACGGTGTCGGCGACCTGTCCGACCACCGGGCAGCGGGCGCGGCGCACCAGCAGATCCTGCATGGCGCCAAGGCCTTCCGCCAGCGCAGCGGGGGTCTCGACCGCGGCGAGCGCATCCCGGACCACCGCGCCCAGGCCGGCTTGCAGCTGTGGGTCGTCCAAATGCCTTGCGGGCAGCCGGGTGTGCACGACGTCGTCGCGCAGGCTCAACAGTTGCAGCGTGTGAGTCAGCAGCGTGAGCACCGTCGGCACGTGGATACCCACCGTCAGATGAAGCGACGACTCCGACGTCGTCTCGGCCGAATGCACCCGCCCCCGAGGCACATACAGGGTGTCCCCGGCGCTCAGGTGCAGGCTGGTGGGCTCGGGCGGGCCGGCCGGATCGACCTCGTGCAGCTGCTGCATCAGGTGCGGCGGTATCGGCTCGTCGCCGTAGAAGTACCAGGTCTTGTGGCCCTGGATCTGCAGCACCAGCACGTCGTGGTGGTCGTAGTGCGGCAGGAAACCCACGGCGGACGGCGGGGTGACGTAGGCGTTGACGTGGGTCGGGAAATTCAGTTCGACCTCGACGCCGTGGGTCAGCGTCGACATCGGGCGCAGGTACTTCTCGATGTTGTTGCAGATGATCGTGTAGCCGTTCTCCAGCTCCGCGTGGATTCGGCCCAGGTCCAGGGTGCCGTCGGCGAGCGTGTACTGCTCCGGGGCCAGATGGTCGGCTCCGCGCACCAGCCGCACCGCGGACGGCTCGGTGCGCAGCGACTCCAGCAGCTGCCCGGCCGTCGCGAGCCCGGACAGCCCGTCGAAGTAGTCGGCACGGTCCCGGCCGATGTGATGCAGCGCGGCGCCCCACAGCTCGTCGAGGAAGGTCTGCACCGTCACCGGCGCCAGCAGCCAGGCGAGCGGGAACTCGAAACCTGGGAACACTCCGTAGCCATCGTCGGCCGACACCGGCACAAAAATACACCTGCGACGGCCAAGTGTTAACCCAGCGAGTGCGGGCCAATACCGCTGTATCGATCCTCACATACTGACGAACATCGATTTAAGTTCCTCAGTTGTGGCATGGGAGTTGCGCTGGCTACAGTCGGCGAATGCCCCGTCAGTGCGCTGAGAGCCGAACCCATCGCCCCGTTCGCCACCCCGGCAGTCGAGTGGTGGGCGCCGCGACATCGGTAGGCACGTTCCTGGCGCTGGGACTGAGCCCGGTCGCCACCGCGCCGGCCCGAGCCGACTTCGACGACCTGTTCTCGCTGGATCAGTTCTTCGACGATTTCGCGCTGGCCGACCCGGGCGCGACCGCCGGGGACACGCTGGATCTCGGCCAGGTGGGCACCGACATCTATACCTGGACATCGGTCGTGGAGGTCGTTTTCGCCGGGCTGGTCCAGAATCAGCTCTACGCCACCATCCACGACCTGGGCACCTTGTGGATGATGGGTCCCGGCGCCTTGATCGACCCGATCATCAACCCGCTCTTCGCTTTTGACGGCGCCTGCGGCCTGATCTGCGACGGTGTCGACGGAACCGTCGACCACCCCGACGGCGGCGACGGCGGTTGGCTGTTCGGCGACGGCGGCAACGGCTACGGCGCGGGCAGCGACGAGAACATCGCCGCGGGGGTGACCGGCGGCGACGGCGGCGACGCGAAGATGATCGGCAACGGCGGCTGGGGCGGGGACGGCGGCGCCAGCGGCGACGGCGGCGTCGGGGGGACCGGTGGGTGGCTGCTGGGCAACGGCGGCGAAGGCGGCTGGGGCGGTGACGGCCTGGACAGCATCACCGGCCCGGCGGGCGACGGCGGTACCGGCGGGCTCGGCGGCGACGCCATCTCATTGTTCGGCGCCGGCGGTCGCGGCGGGGACGGCGGCGACGGCGGCTGGGGCAACGGCGGCGGCGACGGCGGCCACGGCGGTGACGCCGGCGATGGCGGAAACGGGGTGGCCGGCTTCGGTGGCCCGGGCGGGTCCGGCGGTTACGGCGGCAACGGCGGCGCCGGCACCGAGGATCACCCCAGCGGGGGCAACGGCGGGGACGGCGGCGCGGCCGGCAACGCCGGCGACCTGGTGTTCATGGGCAACGCCGGGCCGGGAGGCTTCAGTGCCCCGGGTGGTAACGGCGGCGACGGCCTGGCCGGTTCGCCGGACGGCGACGGCGGCAACGGCGGCCATGGTGGCGACGGCGGCGCCGGCGGCTACGGAGGTGTCCCCAGCCACGGTCGGGCGGCCGGCGCCGGTGGAAACGGCGGTGCGGCCGGGTCGTGGTCCGCCACGGCCGGCAACGGTGGCGACGGCGGTGACGGCGCCGTGGGCATGCTCGGCCACCCCTACGCCGGCGAGAGCGGCGCCGGCGGCAAGGGCGGCACCGGTGGGGCCGGTGGTGCCGGTACGGCCGATCATCCCGACGGCGGAACCGGGGGCCTCGGCGGAAACGGCGGTGACGCCGGTAGCGGCGCCGCCGCGACCGCCGGCGGCGCCGGGGGCACCGGCGGTGCGGGCGGCGCTCCCGCTGCCGGCGGAGCGGTCGGTCCGGGCGGAGGCGGTGGTGACGGCGGAAACGGCGGCGATGGCGTCGAGGCCGGCGCGGCCGGTGCGGCGGGCGCCGGTGGGCCCGGCAACCCGGACGGACCCCCGGGGCAGCCGGGCGCACCCGGCACGGAAACGGGGTGACGCGCCGCCGGCGTCAGGCCCGGTCCAGCAGCAGGGTGTGCGCCACGCCGGCGCGCCCGAGCAGTTGGCGCCACGGCGACTTCAGCAGCCCGGCGGCTTCGCCGGTCGGCACCACCCGCGGGTTGGTGACGGCAAAGGTCTTGCCACCCATCTTGGCTCGCCCGCCGTTGGCGGCCTGCAGGTTCTTCACCCAGTCCCGGCCGGTGCCGTAGGGCAGCAGCACCGCGACGCCGTCGGCGGTGTGGAACATCGAGACCGGGGTGCGGTACGTCGCACCGGAGCGACGGCCGGTGTGCTCGATGATCGACCACATCGGCACCCAGCCCGAGATCGGGCGGAACAGCGGATTGGTCACCACCCGGTTGAACCGGGCGCGCCGCTCGGAGAACTGCATCCTCAGTCCAGCCTGGTCAGCAGCACCGCCTGCTCGAACGGCAGCCGCGCGAAGACCGCCTGGGCCCGGCCGCGCACGTGCTGCGCCGCCTCGGCTTTGGTGACCACCTGCGGGTTGCTCACCGCGAAGGTCTTGCCGTGGCGGCGCATTCTGCCGCCACCGGCGGCGATGATGTTCTTCAGCCAGTCCCGGTCCGGGCCGTAGGTGAGCAGGATCGCCACCCCGTCGTCGGTGCTGAACACGCTCAGCGGGGTGCGGTAGGGCTTGCCGGAGCGTCGGCCGACGTGCTCGAGGATGCCGAATGAAGGCGCCCAGCCGGCCCACATCCGCTGGATCGGGTTGGTGACATGCCGGTTGAACCGGGCCAGCCGTTGCGGTAGTTGCATGATGGTCATCCAACCCCGAGCGCACGATCACCTCAACCCCCGTCAACTACACCCTGTAGTCGGCGGAGCCGCGCGAGCTGGGACACTGGTCGTCGTGGTGAGTGCGGATCGTGTCACGGCGGCATCCGCGCGGCTGTTCGAGCAGGCCTGCGCGGTCACCCCAGGCGGGGTGAACTCACCGGTCCGCGCCTTCGCCGCCGTCGGCGGCACCCCGCCGTTCATCGACCGTGCCCAGGGCTGCTGGCTCACCGACGCCGACGGCAACCGCTACGTCGACCTGGTCTGCTCCTGGGGCCCGATGATCCTCGGCCATGCCCATCCGGCGGTCGTCGACGCGGTCCGTGAAGCCGCCGGCCGCGGTCTGTCGTTCGGGGCGCCGACGCGCACCGAGACCGAGCTGGCCGCCGAGATCATCGCCCGGGTGCCGGCGGTGAGCAAGATCCGGCTGGTCAACTCCGGCACCGAGGCCACCATGAGCGCGTTGCGGCTGGCCCGCGGCGTCACCGGCCGGCCCAAGGTCGTCAAGTTCTCCGGCTGCTACCACGGCCACGTCGACGCGCTGCTGGCCGACGCCGGCTCCGGGGTGGCCACCCTGGGGCTGCCGTCGTCGCCGGGCGTCACCGGTGCCACCGCCGCCGACACCATCGTGTTGCCCTACAACGACGTTGCCGCGGTGCGCGCAGCGTTCAGCGAGTTCGGCGACCAGATCGCCGCGGTCATCACCGAGGCCAGCCCCGGCAACATGGGCGTGGTGGCGCCGGCGCCCGGCTTCAACGCCGAGCTGCGGGCGATCGCGAGCGAACACGGAGCGCTGCTGATCGTCGATGAGGTGATGACCGGCTTCCGGGTCAGCGCCAGTGGCTGGTACGGGCTGGATCCGGTGGATGCCGACCTGTTCACCTTCGGCAAGGTGATCAGCGGCGGATTGCCGGCCGCGGCGTTCGGCGGCCGGGCCGAGGTGATGGACCGGCTGGCACCGCTGGGCCCGGTCTATCAGGCCGGCACGCTGTCCGGGAACCCGGTGGCGGTCGCCGCCGGGCTGGCCACGCTGCGGGCCGCCGACGCCGACGTCTACGCCGCCCTCGATGAGAACGCCGACCGGCTGACCGCGCTGCTGTCGCAAGCGTTGACCGACGCCGGTGTGCCGCACCAGATTCCGCGCGCCGGCAACATGTTCAGCGTGTTCTTCGCCGAGCAGCCGGTCACCGATTTCGCCACCGCCAAGGCCAGCCAGACCTGGCGGTTCCCGGCGTTCTTCCACGCGTTGCTCGATGCCGGCGTCTACCCGCCCTGCAGCGCCTTCGAGGCCTGGTTCGTCTCGGCTGCGCTCAGCGACGAGGCGTTCGAACGAATCGCCGCGGCACTGCCGGCCGCCGCGCGCGCCGCCGCCACCACCGGAGAGCCGAAACCCTGATGCAGACCCGCATACACCTGATCCGCCACGGCGAGGTCCACAATCCCGACGGCATTCTCTACGGCCGCATCCCCGGCTTCCGACTCTCCGAGAAGGGCCGTGCGCAGGCCGTCGCCGCCGCCGAGATGCTGGCCGATGCCGACATCGTCGCGGTCATCGCCTCGCCGCTGCAGCGCGCCCAGGAGACCGCCGCGCCGATCGCCGCCCGACACGACCTGCCGGTCGACACCGACGACAATCTCATCGAGTCGACCAACGTCTTCGAGGGCAAACGGGTTTCACCCGGTGACGGCGCCTGGCGCAACCCGCGGTACTGGTGGCAGCTGCGCAACCCGCTCACCCCGACCTGGGGCGAACCGTATGCCGAGATCGCCGCGCGGATGGCCACCGCGGTGGACAAGGCACGGTCCCGCGCCGCCGGTCACGAGGTGGTGTGCGTCAGCCACCAGCTACCGGTGTGGACGGTGCGGCAGCACCTCAGCGGCAACCGGCTCTGGCACGACCCGCGCCGGCGCCAGTGCGACGTGGGTTCGGTGACCACGCTGATCTATGACGGTGATCGGCTGGTCGACGTCGACTACCGTGTCCCGTCCGGCGGCTGACGATGCGGGCGGTGCTGATCGCCGGGGTGGTGGCGGCCGCCCTGGTCTCAGGCTGCTCGACCGGTGACGACGCCGTCACCCACGGCGGCACCTTCGAGTTCGTCTCGCCCGGCGGCAAGACCGACATCTTCTACGACCCGCCGGCCGATCGTGGGAAGCCCGGCCCGATCTCCGGGCCCGACCTGATGGACCCGTCGCGCACCATCGGCGTCGACGACTTCGCCGGCAAGGTCGTGGTGCTCAACGTGTGGGGGCAGTGGTGCGGTCCGTGCCGCACCGAGATCTCCCAACTGCAGCAGGTTTACGACGAGACCCGCTCCCAAGGAGTGGCGTTCCTGGGCATCGACGTCCGCGACCCCGAACCGCAGGCGCCTCGTGACTTCATCACCGACCGCAAGGTCAGCTATCCGTCGATCTACGACCCGGCGATGCGCACCATGATCGCCTTCGGCGGCCGGTTTCCGTCATCGGTCATCCCGGCGACCATGGTGCTCGACCGGCAACACCGGGTGGCTGCGGTGTTCCTGCGCGAGGTGCTCGCCGAAGACCTGCAGCCGGTAGTGGCACGGCTGGTCTCAGAAAGCGTTGAAAGCGCTGAAAGCACCGGGGCGCCGCAGTGAGCAGCCTGACCGCGATCGCCACCACCGGCCCGCTGCTGCTGGCCGTCGCGGTGTCGGCGCTGGCCGGACTGGTGTCCTTCGCCTCGCCGTGCGTCGTGCCGCTGGTGCCGGGCTACCTGTCGTACCTGGCGGCGGTGGTGGGTATCGACGAGACACCGGAGCCGGGCACCCTGAAAGCTCCACCGGCCGCCCGGTGGCGGGTGGCGGGGTCGGCGGCACTGTTCGTCGCCGGGTTCACCGCGGTGTTCCTGCTGGGCTCGATCGCCGTGCTCGGCATGACCACCACGCTGATCAGCAACCAGGTGCTGCTGGAGCGGATCGGCGGTGTGGTAACCATCGCGATGGGACTGGTGTTCATCGGCTTCGTGCCGGCGCTGCAACGCCAGGTCCGCTTCAACCCGCGGCAGCTCTCGACGGTGCTGGGCGCGCCGCTGCTGGGAGCGGTGTTCGCGCTGGGCTGGACACCGTGCCTGGGGCCGACCCTGACCGGGGTGATCGCGGTCGCCTCGGCCACCGACGGCTCCGGCGTGGCCCGCGGGGTGGTGCTGGTGATCGCCTACTGCCTGGGGCTGGGCATCCCGTTCGTGGCGCTGGCCTTCGGCTCGGCCAGCGCGGTGGCCGGACTGGGCTGGCTGCGCCGGCACACCCGGACCATCCAGATCCTGGGCGGGGTGCTGCTGATCGCGGTCGGATTAGCGTTGGTCACCGGCGCCTGGGGCCAGTTCGTGGCCGCGGTGCGTGACGGGCTGGTCTCCGATGTCAGGCTGCCGATCTGATGGTCGCATCACCCCCGCGAGCAGACACCAAAGCCCCCAAAACGGCGCGCTTCAAGGGGCTTTCGCGCCTGCTCGCGCTGCTACGCAACACCTGGCGCGCGCTGACCTCCATGGGCACCGCGCTGGTGCTGCTGTTCCTCCTCGCGCTGGCCGCCATCCCCGGCGCGCTGCTGCCGCAACGAAACCTCAACGCCGCCAAAGTCGACGAGTACCTGGCGCTGCACCCGGTGATGGGGCCGTGGCTCGACGAGTTGGAGGCGTTCGACGTCTTCTCCAGTTTCTGGTTCACCGCCATCTACGTGCTGCTGTGCATCTCGCTGGTCGGCTGCCTGACCCCGCGGACCCTCGAGCACCTGCGCAACCTGCGCGCCACCCCGGTCCCCGCGCCGCGCAACCTGGCCCGGCTTCCCAAGCACGCCGAGGCGCAGCTGGTCGGCGATCCCGACGAGCTCGGCGCCGAGCTGGCCGGGCGGCTGCGGGGCTGGCGGCGCATCACCCGCACCCCGGAAGGCACCGTCGAGATCTCCGCGGAGAAGGGGTATCTGCGCGAGTTCGGGAACCTCACCTTCCATTTCGCGCTGCTGGGCCTGCTGGCCGCGGTCGCGGCCGGCCGGCTGTTCGGCTACGAGGGCAACGTGATGGTCATCGCCGACGGCGGTCCCGGGTTCTGTTCGGCGTCACCGGCGGCGTTCGACTCGTTCCGCGCCGGCACCACCGTCGACGGCACCCGACTGCACCCGATGTGCATCCGGGTCCACGACTTCGACGCCAACTACCTGGACTCCGGGTTGGCCACCGCGTATACCGCGCACATCGACTACCAGGTCGGCGATGATCTGAGCACCGACCAGTGGCGCCCGTACCTGCTGGAGGTCAACCATCCGCTGCGGGTGGGCGGCGTGCGGGCCTACCTGCAGGGTCACGGCTATGCGCCCACCTTCACCGTGGTCTTCCCCGATGGGCAGACCCGCACCCAGACGGTGCAGTTCCGTCCCGACAACCCGCTGACCCTGCTGTCGTCGGGCGCCATGCGATTCGACCCGCCGGCCGGGACCTATCCCGATCCGAGTGAGCGGCGCAAACACCAGATCGGGATCCAGGGGCTGTTCGCGCCGACCGAGGAACTCGACAACAAACTGCTGTCGTCGGCGTTCCCGGCGCTGCGCGATCCCGCCGTGGCCATCGACGTCTACCGCGGTGACACCGGCCTGGACACCGGCCGTCCGCAGGGACTGTTCACGCTGGACTCCCGGCTGATCCACCAGGGCCGGATGACCAAGGTGGCCCGGTCCAACCTGAAGGCCGGTGAGCACATCCGCCTCGACGACGGCACCCTGGTGCGGTTCGACGGCGCGGTGCCGTTCGTCAACATCCAGGTGTCCCACGACCCGGCCGACATCTGGGTGCTGGTGTTCGCGATGACGATGATGGCCGGCCTGGTGGTGTCGCTGGTGGTGCGCCGCCGCCGGATCTGGATCCGGATCACCGCGGAGCCGACGCGGCAGGCCGGTACCGTCAACGTCGAGCTGGGCGGCCTGGCACGCACCGACAACTCCGGCTGGGGTGACGAGTTCGAGCGACTGACCACGCGATTGCTGGCCGGGTTCGACACCGGCAAGGAGGACTAGATGAATAGCACCCATATCGACGTCGGGCTGGCACGCTACTCCGATTGGGCGTTCACCTCGGCGCTGATCGTGCTGGTGATCGCGCTGCTGCTGCTGGCCGTCGAACTGGCCTACAGCCGCGCCCGCAGCTCCGCCGGGGCCGAGCTGGCACCGGCCGGGAAGGTCAGCGCCGACAGCGCCACCCCCGGGGTGGTGGTGCCGGCGTCCCGGCGGCCGTTCGACGAGCGGGTGGGCCGGGCCGGGCTGGCCCTGGTCTACCTGGGCATCGCGCTGCTGCTGGCCTGCATCGTGTTCCGCGGCGCCGCCACGCTGCGCCCGCCGTGGGGCAACATGTACGAGTTCATCAACCTGACCTGCTTCTCCGGCCTGCTGGCCGCCGCGGTCGCGCTGCGCCGCCCGCAATACCGCAGCCTGTGGGTGTTCGTGCTGCTGCCGGTGCTGATCCTGCTCACGATCTCCGGGCGCTGGCTTTATGCCACCGCCGCCCCGGTGATGCCGGCGCTGCAGTCCTACTGGCTGCCGATCCACGTGTCGGTGGTCAGCATCGGCTCCGGAGTGTTCCTGGTCGCCGGGGTGGCCAGCATCCTGTTCCTGGTGCGATCGACGCGGCTGAGCGACCCCGACGCGCCCGGTGCGCTGGCCCGGATGGTGCGCCGGTTGCCGGACGCGCAAACCCTGGACCGCATCGCCTACCGGACGACCATCTTCGCGTTCCCGGTGTTCGGTTTCGGCGTGATCTTCGGCGCAATCTGGGCCGAAGGTGCCTGGGGCCGCTACTGGGGCTGGGACCCCAAGGAGACGGTCTCGTTCGTCGCCTGGGTCATCTACGCCGCCTATTTGCATGCCAGGTCGACGGCCGGGTGGCGCGATTACAAGGCGGCTTGGATCAACGTCGCCGGCTTCGTGGCGATGATTTTCAACCTGTTCTTCGTCAATCTGGTGACGGTGGGACTGCACTCGTATGCCGGAGTCGGCTAACACTGCTGACAGAAAGCGTTAGGGCGGCTGCGCTACCCTGCGCTTACTGCCCACCGACTCGACCCAACTGATGGGGGAGATATCAGTGTCCGACCATGCACCGGGTGACGCCACCCAGGGTCACGAGATGACGGATCATCCGACCACCCAGTTCCGGCCGTATCAGCAGGTCACCGGGGCGGACGAGGCCCCTGGCGGTGATCCGGACACCGGCTCGTTGCAGCAGCGGAACGAGGGCGCTGATGGTGCTGATGGTTCGGTGACCCGGTCCTTCGGCGGCTTCCGCACCGAACGCCGGTTCGCCGAACCGCTTGACCCGTGGCCGGCGCCCGCCGAGACCCAGTCCCAGCAACAGCAGTGGAACCCCGGACAGGCGACCTGGGTGCCGCAGCCGATGGACAACCCGCCGCCGGTCTACTACGGCGGTCAGGCCGGCGGCCCCGGTGGCCCCGGCGGCGCGGGAAGCGCCCCGTATCGCCCGGCGGAGCCCATCGCGCCGTTCTCGGATCTGTCCACCACCTCACTCTTGCGGCAGGTCAAGCCGCCGCCGACGTCGGGCTGGCGCCGGCTGCTCTATGTGCTGTCCGGGCAGTTGATCAATGTCGGGGAGAGCCCGCGGACCGCCCGCTACAACGACCTGGTGGTGCAGGTCAACCGGCCGCTGCAGGGCTGTCACCGGATCGCGGTGCTGTCGCTGAAGGGCGGCGTCGGCAAGACGACGGTGACCGCGACCCTGGGTGCCACCTTCGCCTCCATCCGCGGCGACCGGGTGGTGGCCGTGGACGCCAACCCGGACCGGGGCACGCTGAGCCAGAAGGTGCCGATGGAGACCCCGGCCACCGTGCGCCACCTGCTGCGCGACGCCGACGGCATCCAGCGCTACAGCGACGTCCGCAGCTACACCAACCAGGGGCCCAGCCGGCTGGAGGTGCTGGCCTCGGAGACCGATCCGGCGGTGTCGGAGGCGTTCAGCGCCGAGGACTACGCCCGCACGCTGCAGGTGCTGGAACGGTTCTACAGCCTGGTCCTCACCGACTGCGGCACCGGCCTGATGCATTCGGCCATGTCGGCGGTGCTGTCCAAGGCCGACACCATGATCGTGGTCAGCTCCGGCTCGGTCGACGGCGCACGCAGCGCGTCGGCGACGCTGGACTGGCTCGACGCGCACGGCCACGAGGAGCTGGTGCGCAACTCGATCGCTGTCATCAACGCCGTGCGGCCGCGGTCGGGCAAGGTCGACATGCAGAAGGTGGTCGACCACTTCTCCCGGCGGTGTCGCGCGGTGCGACTGGTGCCGTTCGACCCGCACCTGGAGGAGGGCGCCGAGATCGACATGATGCGCCTCAAGCGCGAGACCCGCGAGGCCCTGGTCGAGCTGGCCGCCGTGGTCGCCGAGGCGTTCCCGGGCGACGACCGGTTCAACCAGCACTTCGTGTAGCGCGCTACGGCTGGTTATCGCCCTGGCTGAGTTTCCACAGGAAATCCGGGTCATCGTCCGGCCCGATCACGCGCGTCTTCGGCCGCGAACGGCTGGCGCGCAGGCCGAGGTAGACCAGTGTCCCCAGGGCCAGGATGAGGAGCAGGTAGAGCACTCGCGACACCTCCTGGCGCCGAATATACCGTTAGCGGCTCCGAAGCCTCGCTGAGCCGACAGTAGGCTTGATGACCGTGACACAGGGTGGACCCCGGATGGGTCGTGCGGTAATCGATGTGGCGGTGTACACGGCTGCCCGGCTGGCGCTGGTGGTGGTGCTGAGCGCGGTGATCTACGGGCTGGGGCGGCTGATCGGCCTGAGCGACTTCCCGCCGATCATCGCGATGCTGTTGGCGCTGATCATCGCGCTGCCGTTGGGTATGTGGATCTTCACCCCGCTGCGCCGGCGCGCCACCGAGAGCATGGCCGCCGCCGGCGAGCGGCGCCGGCGCGATCGTGCGGATCTGCAGGCCCGGCTGCGCGGGGAGTGAGTTTTCCCGTTGATGCATCGCATCAACGGGTTTCACTGGGGGACGGACAGCGCCACCGCCTCCACCACCGCCCACACCAGCATCGTCAAGCCGGTGTCGCGCAGCACCGGGATCAGCGCGACACCGCCCTGCCCGGAGCGCACCGGGGCGATGGCCCGCAGCGCCAGCGGCGCGGCGATGAATCCGGCCGCACACCACGGCGTGGCCCGCATCAGCGCGAATGTCAGCAGGCCGGCCATCGCGACCAGCAGCTGAAACAGCACTCTCGTGCGGGCGTCGCCGAGTCGCACCGCCAGCGTGATCTTGCCGGCCGGTTCGTCGCTGGCGATGTCGCGCAGATTGTTGGCCACCAGCACCGCCGACGACAGCGCGCCGACACCGACCGCCAGCACCACCCCGACCCAGTCCACCCGCAGTGCCTGGGTGTACTGGGTGCCCAGCACCGCGACCAGGCCGAAGAACACGAACACCGCGATCTCGCCGAACCCGGCGTAGCCGTACGGCCGTGATCCGCCGGTGTAGAGCCACGCCCCGGCGATACAGGCCGCGCCGACGGCCAGCAGCCACGGGGCGCTGACCAGCGCAAGCGCCAGCCCGGCCAGCGCGCCGACCGACAGCGCGACGATCGCCGCCGTCAGCACCGCGCGCGGCGTGGCCAACCGCGAGCCGACCAGCCGCAGCGGGCCGGTTCGGTCGTCGTCGGTGCCGCGGACGCCGTCGGAGTAGTCGTTGGCGAAGTTCACCCCGATGATCAGCGCCACCGCGACCGTCAGCGCCAGCAGCGCCTTCCACCACACCGCGGCGCCCAGCCAGGCAGCCGCGCCGGTTCCGGCGACCACCGGGGCGATCGCATTGGGCAGGGTGCGGGGACGCGCGCCTTCGATCCACTGTGCAAAGCTGGCCCTTTCAGACATGGGCACGATCCTTGCACGCGGGAGGGGCTGACTTGCTGGGCGTGGTTGGCGGTAGTGGTTTCTACTCGTTCTTCGGTGACGACGCGCGCCGTGTGCAGTGCGACACCCCCTACGGCAAGCCCAGTGCCGAGATCATGATCGGCACCGTCGGCGGGCACGAGGTCGCGTTTCTGCCGCGCCACGGCGAGCGGCACGAGTATTCGGCGCACACCGTGCCGTATCGGGCCAACATGTGGGCGCTGCGCACGCTGGGGGTGCGGCGGATCCTTGCGCCCTGCGCGGTCGGCAGCCTGACCCCGGAGCTGCCCCCCGGATCGGTGGTGGTGCCCGATCAGCTGGTGGACCGCACCCGGGGTCGCGCCGACACCTATTTCGACGACGGCGGCGTGCATGTCGAGTTCGCCGACCCGTACTGCCCGACGCTGCGCTCGGTGGTGACCGGCCTGCCCGACGTCGTCGACGGCGCCACCATGGTGGTGATCCAGGGTCCGCGATTCTCCACCCGCGCCGAGAGCCAGTGGTTCGCCTCGGCGGGCTTCCGGCTGATCAACATGACCGGCTATCCCGAGGCGGTACTGGCTCGCGAACTGGAGATGTGTTATGCCGCAATTGCTTTGGTCACCGATCTGGACGCCGGCGTTGACGTCGGCAGCGGGGTGAAGGTCGTCGACGTCTTCGCCGAGTTCGAAAAGAACATCGAGCCGTTCAAAAAGCTGGTACATCGGGGAATCGAACAGGTCGACGAAGAGCGCAGCTGCACCCACTGCCTGCCCTACGAGGGCGTTGAGCTGCCGTTCGAGCTGCCCTGAATCGACTCGTCGCCCGCCGAATCGTCAGCGCCCCGGTAGATTTTCGGCCCGCCGGCACGCACTTTGCGCGTGGATCCGGTCGTCCGGAAGATCCGCGGGGTGCCGGGGTCGCCGGGTTTGGGGCGGTCGTCGGCCGGCAGCGCGAACCGGCCCGCGACGATCGTGACCAGCAGCGCACACAGCGCCAGCCCGCACAGCATCACATCGAACGTGCTGGTGATCTGCTGGGCGAGGCCGTTGCCGTACACCGGCTGCGCCACTGCGTCGGTCCGCTGCGAATCCGGCAGACGCGGCGCCAGTCCGACACCGACCACGATGCGCGCGATCGTGAACCCGAACAGCACCGCGGCCACCGACCACAGGGCAGCCGCCGGAATCGACCGATTCGCCAGGTTGATCCGCAACCAGATCGCTACCACTGCGGTCACCACGTCGAAGGACGCCATCGCCGCGCTATCATACGGCGAATACGGCAGCTCCAGACTGACCGCGACAACGAGGTCGTTGATGCGCATCAACACCGACCCCAGGCACCAGATGATGATGAGCAGCAAGGTATTTCGTGTCGCTCCCAGCCACGTTGCCGCCGATGCGTCGCGCACCGCGGCCACCGCGAAGATCGCCGCCGCAGCCACCCACACCAGGTAACCTTCGAAACCCACACCCGCGGTGGAGGTGTTCTGCGCGATGCCGTGAAAGCTGTCGATGAGACGGCCCACCGGCAACACCCACACCAGCACACCTGCCAGCAGGGCGGCTCCTCCGAGCAGCACCACGCAGAGCTGTGATGCCTTGTCGCGACGCAGAATCCACCGTGATGCGATGGCCACCGTGATCCAGGCCACCGCCCCGTAGACCAGGGCGGTCGCGATGATGGCGGCGTGCGGCCTGCCGAAGTCGCTTGCCGAGTGCACATCGGGAACGGCGAAGTGCACTCGCCAGTACAAGTTGAAGAGCACGCTCAAGGCGGCGCCGGCGATCGCGACGTCGCCCAGCAGACGGGCGCCGCGCTTCCAGTACCGGACGGGACCGGCCAGCACCGGCTGCCCGGCCAGCACTGCGCCCGCGACGCCCAGCCAGGCTCCCGGGCCCACCCCGCCGGGCGGCCGGGAGGTGCCGCCGTACTGGATGGTCTGCACCACGTCGACGACCACCACACCCAACACCAGCAGCAGGTAGGGGGCGCTGAGCAGTCGGCGTAGCCGCCCGGCCAGTGCGGGATCGGCGTGCGTTCCCAGGATCCCCCAGGGCCCGGCGTAGGTCGCGGCCACCGACCCGAGCGCGAGCACGGTTGCCGCGGCGAGCACGGCCAGCAACCTGGTGTCGCTGCCGGGAATCCCGGCTCCGAAGTACAGACTCCAGGGCAGCGCCGGCGCAACGCACAGCAGCACCGCGGCGGTCACGTCACGGCCGATGTTCCAGCGCCGGGTCGACTCGGCGATCACCAGCTCACCTTAACCGCGCGTCGGCCGCACACCGCTGATCAGCCAACATCGAACCGCTTTGCTGTCGTCTCGCGCCGCTAAACTGGCTGATTGAAGCCGGCGGCGGAAGGAGGCGCGCGCATGGATGTCGCGCTGGGCGTGTCGGTTACCGGCGCGCTGGCCCGCTTGGCACTGGTGGAATCGGACGCCTACGGCGATGCCGTGCTCGACGAGTCGATGCTCGACCTCACGCAGGATCCGGTCGCAACGCTGGCAGAAACGGTGACCGGCACCCACCGCGTGCTGGCCGAGGAAGGCCATCGTCTGGCCGCCACCCGGCTGTGCTGGTCGGATGCGGCGTTGCTGGCCGAGCTTCGTCGGGCGCTCGACGAAGCCGGAGTCGAGAACGTCTCCGAGCAGTCGCAGGCCCGCTCGGCGGTGGCGTTGGCGCGCAATGTGGAGGGCGAGGACGGCGAGACGACGATGCTGTCGGCGCCCGACGGCGATGCGACGATGGCCGCACTGGCGACGACCGCCGGTGAGCCGACGATGGCCGCCTCGCTGTCCGACATTGACCCGGCGGGCGGTGCGGCCACAACGGCGGAGCCGGCGATAGCGGGGGGCGAGCCCGAACAACAGCTGGCGTACTCGATGACCGATGACGACTCCGAACTGTTGCCGGTGGAGTACGCCGAGGGCGAGGGGGACGGCTACGACGCCTACGACGCCTATGACGAATCCGCTGGGGGCGACGAGCCCGAGGTGCTGCCGCCGCCGGTGGGCCGGGCCCTGCTGATCGGCAGTTCGGTCGGCGGGATTCTGGTGGCGGGGTGCGCTGCGCTGGCGGTGGCCGTCACGGTCGGTATTCGCCCGACCGCCGCGGCCACCCAGGTGGAGCCACCGGTATTGACGCAGCCGCTGCAGCCGCAGCCGGTTCCGGGTAACTTCATTCCCGCGCTGCCGGCCCCGAAGCCCGCGCCCGTGGCCGCACCGCACGTTCCCGTACCCAATCCCGTTGTTGCTCCCTTGAATCCGGTGCCGCCGGCCGCAGTTGCCCCGCCACCGATCGTGCCGCCGACGGCACCCGCGCCGTCGGGTCCCGCGCTGATCCCGTTCCCGATTCCGATCCCGATCATCCCCGGACCGATTGACGGTGGCCGTGGCGGGCTGGGTGATTCGGGTCGCGATAGCGGTGGCACCGGCGGAATCGGTGGGGGGGACATCGGTTCCGGTGGCGGTGAAACCGGCAGTGGTCATTCCGGCGGCAGTGCCGGTTCCGGTGGAGATGCGGGCTCCGGGAGTACCGGGTCCAGCGGAGATGCCGGCTCCGGGGACACCGGCTCCGGTGGAGACGCCGGCTCCGGCGGCACTGGCTCTGGTGGAGATTCGGGCTCCGGCGGCACCGGTTCCGGTGGAAGCGGTTCGGGCGGAAGTAGTTCCGGCGGCAGCGGTTCCGGCGCCGACGATTCCGGTGGAGACCACTCAGGTGGTACCGGCACGGGCGGCGACGACGGTGGCTCCGGCAGTAGCCCGGGCGGGTCGGGTGGTGACTCGGGTGGCTCGGGTGACAGCGGCGCTGGTGGACATAGCGGTGGTTCCGGCGGTAGCTCTGGCGGGTCGGATGGCAACAGTTCGGGCAGCACTGGATCGGGTGGTGATTCAAGCGGATCCGGTGCGGGGGGAGCGGGCAGCGATTCCGGCGGCTCCGGCAGTACCGGGTCCGGCAGTACGGGCTCCGGCAGTACGGGCTCCGGCAGTACCGGGTCCGGCGGTGCCGGTTCCGGTGGTGGTGGCTCGGGCAGCGGCTCCAGTGGTTCTGGGGGTGGGTCCGGTTCCTCGGGGTCGAGTGGTGGCTCCGGTGGCTCTGGGAGCAGCTCCGGTGGCTCGAGCGGCGGTGGCTCAAGCAGCGGTTCCGGCGGTAGTTCGAGCGGTGGCTCGTCCAGCGGTGGTTCGTCGGGTGGTGGTTCCAGTGGTGGCTCCGGTGGCTCTGGGAGCAGCTCCGGTGGCTCGAGCGGCGGTGGCTCAAGCAGCGGTTCCGGTGGTAGTTCGAGCGGTGGCTCGTCCAGCGGTGGTTCGTCGGGCGGCGGTTCGAGCGGTGGCTTTAGCGGTGGTTCGTCGGGTGGTGGTTCCAGCGGCGGTTCGTCCGGTGGCGGTTCGTCCGGTGGCAGCGGCGGCGACTGACCCCCGCTTGAGCGTGCCAGCTCAACGAGAGAACTGCCGCACCAACGATTTCCGGTCCAGTTTTCCGATCCCGCGTCGAGGCAGTGCGGCGACGATGTGCAACTCACGCGGCGCCGCAGTGGCGTCCAGGGACCCCGCGATGTGGGCGCGCAGCGCCGCCAGCGTCGGGGGCTCGGCGCCGGCCACCACCACCGCGGCCGCCACCCGCTGGCCCAACCGATCGTCGGGGACACCGAACACCGCGCAGTCGGCCACCGCGGGATGGGTCGACAGCACGGCTTCGACCGGTCCGGGCATCACGGTCAGCCCGCCGGTGCTGATCGCGTCGTCGCCGCGCCCGAGCACACGCAGGCGTCCCGAAGAATCCAGCGCCCCAATGTCATTGGTGTGGAACCAGCCCGGCTCGGCGAACGGGTCCGGGTCGACGGGATTGCGGTAGCCGCGGGCCAGTGTCGGCCCGCCGAGCGCGATCCGCCCGTCGTCGCCGATGCGCACCCGCACCCCGGACAGCGGCACGCCGTCATAGACACAGCCGCCGGCGGTCTCGCTCATGCCGTAGGTGCGCACCACCCGCACCCCCGCGGCCGCCGCGGCGTCCAGAATCGGTTGCGGCGACGGGCCGCCGCCCAGCAGCACCGCGTCGAGTTCTGCCAGCGCGGCCGTCGAGGCGGGAGCCTCCAGCGCCTTGGCGAGTTGGGTGGCCACCAGCGAGGTGTAACGCCGCCCGGACCCGAGTTCGGCGACCGCGGCCGGCAACCGCTCGACGTCGAAACCCGTTGCGACGTCGATCTGTACCGGCGTGGTACCGGCCAGTAGGCTGCGCACCACGACCTGTATTCCGGCGATGTGCAGCGGCGGTAACGCCAGCAGCCAGCGGCCCGGACCGCCCAACCGGTTCTCGGTGGCTGCCGCGCTGGCCTGCAGCGCCGCGCCGGTCAACAGTGCTCCTTTGGGCGCCCCGGTGGTCCCCGACGTCGTCACGACCAGTGCGACATCGTCGTCGACGGGCTCACCGACCCGCAGGGCCGCCAGAACCGAGGGGTCGCCGTCGGCGAGGACCGGTGTCAGTGCGGCGCTGTGGCCGTCGAGAACGTCCTGCAGGGCGGGCAGCAGTGTCGATACCGCGCCATCGGGTGGGACGACCAGCGCGCGCAGGACGGCTATGGCGTGCCTCCGCCGCTGGCGGCGTCATCGAGCAGCCAGCCCTTGGCGGCCAACCGATCCCGCACCCGGTCCACGTCTTCTTGGGCGGGCAGTTCGTTGGTGAGTCGGGCGATCATCACCCCGATGTCGATGTGGTCGAATTCGCCCTGCCCGATCAGTTCACCGGCGACGGTCTTGACCTCGTCGTTGGTCAGCCGCCGTGACAGCAGTGCCAGCAGCGGGATGTAGTCGGTCTGCGGGACACCGTCGGGATATCCGGCGCGCAGCCAGGCGACGATCGAGGTGAGAAATTTGTTCATCCCGCGTCACCTTTCCCACGTCGCCCACCGAACATGTCCGCGACCGATATTACGGGTACTCAGCTCGAAAGTCGGCGGGCGAGCCGGGCTACTGCGGCTTGGCTCCCAGCAGGTACCACCCGAAGTGATGGCCCAGGAAGTCGCGGGCGACGAACAGCACCCCGACGACGGCCACGACCAACACCAACAGGAAGATCGCCCAACTGACCGCGATCAGCAGCGGCCGCCGGACGCCGACCCCGCCGGAACCACCGTTGGCGGCGACATTGATTCGCGTGGCGACCGCGAACAGCGCCGGCAGCGCGGCGCCGACCAGCAGTCCGAAGACCAGGATCTTGCCCGTTGCGGCGTAGTTGAACCACTCGTTCATGAGCGGATGGTTTCGCGCGCGCTGGCGTCGCCGGTCGGGACGATGGTCAGCTGCGGCGCCTCGGGGCCGGTCTCGAATGCCGACCGCAGGGCCTGCTCGACCAGCGGGGCGTCCGCCGGAAGCGGCACGTGGCTGGGTGTGGAGAGGCCGCCGGTCAGGCTGCCCTCCCATTCGGCGTTGACGTTGTGGTGGTCGATGCGCGCCCGACGCGACCGCAGCCAGATCGCCAGCACCGCGGTGATCAGCAGCGTCACGCCGACGCCGATCCCGAGGTAGCCGCCGATGCCGTGCACGATGCCGTAGGCGCCGGCGCCGACACCGCCGGCCATCGGCAGCGTCACCAGCCACGCCGACACCATCCGCCCGGCGACACTCCAACGCACCTGGGCGCCCGGCTTACCGACACCGCTGCCCAGCACCGACCCGGTGGCGACCTGAGTGGTGGACAGCGAGTAACCGAAGTGGCTGGACAACAAGATCACCGAGGCGGCGGCCGACTCGGCGGCCATGCCCTGCGGCGGCTTGATCTCGACCAGGCCCTTGCCCAGCGTGCGGATGATGCGCCAGCCTCCGGTGTAGGTGCCGGCCGCCATCGCGAGCGCACAGCTGACGATCACCCACAGCGGCGGCAGCGTCGCCGACGTGCTGACCGCGCCGTAGGACATCAGGGCCAGGAAGATCACGCCCATGGTCTTCTGGGCGTCGTTGGTGCCGTGCGCCAACGACACCAGCGCGGCGGAGCCGATCTGGCCGCGCTGGAACACCTTCTCGGACTTCTGCTCGTCGACGCCGCGGGTGATGCGGTACACCAGCCAGGTGCCGACGGAGGCGATCAAGGTGGCGATCACGGTGGCCACCACGGCGGGGATCAGCACCTTGGACACCACGCCGCTCCAGATCACCCCGTGCGTGCCGACGGCGGCGATCATCGCACCCACGATGCCGCCGATCAGGGCGTGCGAGGAGCTGGACGGGATGCCCAGCAGCCAGGTCAGCAGGTTCCACACGATGCCGCCGACCAGGCCGGCGAAAACCAGTTCCAGGGTCACCAGGTGGGCGTCCACCAGTCCCTTGGCGATGGTCGCCGCGACCGCGGTCGACAGGAATGCGCCGATCAGGTTCAGGCAGGCCGACATGGTGACGGCGGCCTTGGGCTTGAGCGCCCCGCTGGCGATCGACGTCGCCATGGCGTTGCCGGTGTCATGAAATCCGTTGGTGAAGTCGAAGCCGAGCGCCGTGATCACCACGATGATCAAGAGGAACAGATCAAGGCTCACCAGAGCATCACAGCGTCAATTCTGGCGGCCGCTGGTGTCGTTGTCTAACGATCACGCTGGCGAAATGCGGGTGTACTCCGAGACGTTTCGAAGTGTTTGCCTGCCGTTAACCTTCGGGTTCGGCGCGTTTGTCCTGGCGGGTATCGCGGCGCAGCGGGTGATTGGCGGGTACCTCCACGAAAATCAGCGTGACGCCGTCGGGGTCGGTGACATGCATCTCATGCAGCCCCCACGGCTCCCGGCGTGCTTCGCGGGCGATCGGCACGCCCCGGCCCTCCAGTTCGGCCTGGGTGGCGGCGATGTCGCGCACCTGCAGCCACAGCGCGCCGGGAAACGGCGCCCCCGGACGTTCCGAGCCGCCGTGACCGGCCAGCTCGATCAGCGACTGCCCGGCGTAGAACACCATCCCGGCGCCGTAGTCGCGGGCGATCGCCAGTCCGATCTCATCGCGGTAGAACCGCAGCGAACGCTGGTAGTCGGCCGGTCGGAGCAGCACCCGGCTGGCTAGGACCTCCACGAGCTCTCCATGGCCTCGTGTCTATCACGTCCCGCGCTGCATCACCGTGGTCACCAGGCCCGGCGCCATCACGTCCAGTGCCCGGGCGGTCACCGCGATCCGCGGGGCGATCCGGACCGGCCGGGTGCGCGCCGCGGTGATCATCCACTCGGCGGCTTCGTGCGCGGTCAGTGCGGGCCGGTTCTGGAAGGCCTTGGTCGGCGCGATCATCGGGGTGGCCACCAGCGGGTAGTACAGCGTCGTGGAGTGCACACCCTTTTGCGCCCATTCGGTTTCGATGACGCGGCTGACCGCCGACAGCGCGGTCTTGGAGGCGTTGTACACCGCGAACAACGGTGAGGCTTCGGTCATCACGCCCCAGGTGGCGACGTTGATGATGTGCCCGTCGCCGCGCTCGAACATGCCCGGGGCGATCGCGCGGATCAGCCGCAGCGGCGAGTAGTAGTTCAGCGTCATGGTCCGCTCGACGTCGTGCCAGCGGTCCAGGGATTCGGCCAGCGGCCGCCGGATGGAGCGGCCGGCGTTGTTGACCAGGATGTCCACCCCGCCCAGGCGCTGCTGTACGTCGGCGGCCAGCGCGTCCACGGCGTCCATGTCGGACAGGTCGCACGCGATGGCGGTCGCGTCGCCGCCGGCGGCGGTGATGCGCCCCGCGACCTCGTCGAGCAGATCCTTGCGTCGGGCCACCGCCACCACGGTGGCGCCGGCGTCGGCGAACAGTTCGGCGGCGGCCTCACCGATGCCCGATGACGCGCCGGTGAGCAGCACCCGCTTGCCGCTCAGGTCGACCGGTTTGGCCAGCGGCCGATATGCCAGCAGCTGCGGGGCGACGGGCGGGCGCATCGCAGCCAGGGCGACCGCCTCGGTCAGGCGGCGTAGGGGGCTCTTGCTCATGGATAGCCACTCTATGCGGCGCGTCGGATGCTCCTCGAGGCTGTCGTTACCGTGCCCGCCACTCGCACTTCTTCGCGCCAACGACAGCCTCGGCGAACGCCGCCCACTCAGAAGTAGCGGGGGAACCTGCGCCAGTCCGGGTCGCGCTTCTCCAGGAACGAATCCCGGCCCTCCACGGCCTCGTCGGTCATGTAGGCCAGCCGGGTGGCCTCGCCGGCGAACAGCTGCTGGCCCACCAAGCCGTCGTCGAGCAGGTTGAAGGCGAACTTCAACATGCGTTGCGCCTGAGGGGATTTCCCGTTGATCTGACGCGCCCAGTCCACGCCGACGCTCTCCAGCTCGGCGTGGTCGACGACCTCGTTGACCGCACCCATGGCGTGCATCTGCTCGGCGGTGTAGGCCCGGCCCAGAAAGAAGATCTCCCGGGCGAACTTCTGGCCGACCTGGCGGGCCAGGTACGCGCTGCCGTAGCCGCCGTCGAAGCTGCCGACGTCGGCGTCGGTCTGCTTGAACTTCGCGTGCTCGCGGCTGGCCAGCGTCAGGTCGCACACCACATGCAGGCTGTGCCCGCCGCCGGCCGCCCAGCCGTTGACCAGGGCGATCACCGGCTTGGGCATGAACCGGATCAGCCGCTGCACCTCCAGAATGTGCAGCCGCCCGGCGCGGGCGACATCGACGGTGTCCGCGGTCTCCCCGGACGCGTACTGGTAGCCGCTGCGGCCGCGGATGCGCTGATCGCCACCGGAGCAGAACGCCCAGCCGCCGTCTTTGGCCGACGGCCCGTTGCCGGTCAGCAGCACCACCCCGACGTCCGGGGACATCCGGGCGTGATCGAGCACCTGGTACAGCTCGTCGACGGTGTGGGGGCGAAACGCGTTGCGCACCTCGGGGCGATCGAAGGCCACCCGCACCGTGGCGTCGGTGACGTGGCGGTGGTAGGTGATGTCGGTCAGGTCGGCGAAGCCGTCGACCGTTCGCCAGATGCTCTCGTCAAAAGGGTTGCTGCTCACGCTTGCGACCGTACCGGGGCGCTCCGCGTCAGCCGTTACCCGATGGCCCGCTCGGCGCCTTCCCAGAACTGGGCGCGGACAGCTTTCTTGTCCGGCTTGCCCAACGCGGTCACCGGCAGGGCGTCGACCACGATCACCCGCTTCGGGGATTGCACCGAGCCCTTGCGTTCCTTGACGGCGTCCTGGATCTCGGCGGTCATCGCCGCGATCGCCTCGTCGTCGCGGGGCGCCTCGGGGCGCAACACCACCACCGCGGTCACCGCCTCGCCCCACTTGTCGTCCGGGGTGCCGATCACACACACCTGCGCCACCGAAGAATGCTCTGCCACCACGTCTTCGACTTCGCGGGGGAACACGTTGAAGCCGCCGGTGACGATCATGTCCTTGACCCGGTCGACGATGAACCAGAAGCCGTCCTCGTCCTCGCGGGCCATGTCGCCGGTGTGCATCCAGCCGTCCCGGAACGTCTCCGCGGTCGCCTCGGGCAGGTTCCAGTACCCGCCGGACAGCAGCGGCCCGCCGACGCAGATCTCGCCGACCTCGCCCTGGGGCACCGGTTGGCCGTCCGCGCCCAGCAGTGCGGTGCGTGCGAACAGCGTCGGGCGCCCGCAGGAGGTGAGCCGCTTCGCGTCGTGGTCGCCCTTGGCCAGGTAGGTGATCACCATCGGCGCCTCGGACTGGCCGTAGTACTGGGCGAAGATCGGCCCGAACCGCTCGATCGCCTCGGCCAGCCGCACCGGGTTGATCGCCGACGCCCCGTAGTACACCGTCTCCAACGACGACAGATCCCGGGTGCGTGAATCCGGGTGGTCCATCAACGCATACAGCATCGACGGCACCAGCATCGTCGCGGTGATCCGCTGCTCCTCAATGGTTTTCAGGATCTCGGCGGGATCGAACTTCGCCGCCACCACCATCTGGCCGCCCTTGATCAGGGTTGGGGCGAAAAACGCCGCCCCGGCATGCGACAGCGGGGTGCACATCAGAAACTTCGGATCAGCGGGCCACTCCCACTCGGCGAGCTGAATCTGCGTCATGGTGGTGATCGACTCCACGGTGCCGATCACGCCCTTGGGCTTGCCGGTCGTCCCGCCGGTGTAGGTCAGCCCGCCGATGTGATCCGGGGCCAGATCGGCGGCCACCAGTGGGCGCACCGGATACTTCGCCGCCTCGGCGGACAGATCGCTCGCCACGTCGGTCAGTGCGTCGGGGACCGGTCCGATGGTCAAGATCTGGCGCAGCGACTCGACCTTCTCCAGCAGGCCCACCGCACGCTGCACGAATGCCGGGTTCGGGTCGATGATCAGCGTGGAGATCCCGGCGTCGGCCAGCACGTAGGCGTGGTCGTCCAGCGAACCCAGCGGGTGCAGCGCGGTACGCCGATAACCCATGGTCTGCCCGGCGCCGATGATCATCAACACCTCGGGACGGTTCAGCGACAGCAGCCCGACCGCGGTGCCGGTGCCGGCGCCCAGCGCCTCGAAGGCCTGGATGTACTGGCTGATCTTGTCGGCCAGCTGGCCGCCGGTCAGCGTGGTGTCGCCGAGGAACAGCACCGGGGTGTCGCGGTGGCGTTTGAGCGCGCCGGCCAGCAGGTGGCCCATGTGAACGGGGTTGCGCAACTGTGGGTGGTCGTCCATCTGGCCAGACTAGAACGTGTTGTAATTCGGCCCGGCCGTGCCCACCGCAACCAGAGCGGGCGTCGATCTCGCCGGCCTCAACTGCGAGCGCGCGCGGCGGCCAGCAACTCGTCGACGGCGTCGCGCAGGCACTGCTCGTAGACCTCGGGGTCGGGCAGCGCGGCGCGGTCGGCGGTGAAGCAGAAGGTCACCCGGTTGCCGTAGCTGCCGATGCCGTTGTTGAGGCCCATGCCGTCGAGCACCGGACCCAGGCCGGTGGTGTCGACCATCTGCGCGCCGCAGAAGTACATCGGTGTCAGCGGCCCGGGGACGTTGCTCACCAGGGTGTGGGCGGCCACCGCACGCCCGCGCCGGCTCAGCGCGCGCACGGCTGCCCGCTGCACGGTGCCCATCAGCCCGCCGAGCGCCTCCTCCGACATTTCGATGAGCGTGCGCACGGGGTGGGCACCGGCTTCTTTGACGTGCGCGGTCGACGTCACGATCCGCGCCAGCCGCGCCAGCGGATCATCCTCGTCGGTCGCCATCGTGATGGGCGCCACCGAGTACTCGTTTCCGCTGGTCCCGGCGGCGTCGCCGCTGGCGCGGGTGGCCGTCGGCCGGATCGAGATCGGCATCATCGCCACCATCGCCTGCTCGGGCAACTCGTCCTTGTCGAGCAGGTAGCGGCGGATGGCCCCGCCGACGATGGCCAGGCCGATGTCGTTGATCTTGGCTTCCGGCAGTGCCGTGCGGATCTCCTTGAGCACGTCCAGCGTCGTGTAGGCGGTGCCGAACACCCGGTGGGGCGACACCACCTGGTTGAAGCGGGTCGCCTGCGGTAACGACGCGGGTGAGGTGAGCTCGGGGTCGCGGTTGTCGGACAGCAGCATCGGCACTTGGCGCGCCACCTTGCCGACCTGTCCCAGCACGCCGAAGGGCCGGCCGACGCCGTGCAGCGCGGCCCGGCCCAGCAGCTCGAGGTCGGACGGGACGGCGTCGGGCTCCCAGTGGTAGCCCTCGGGTGGCGGTGGCGGTTCCCCGTCGGGCTCGTGGGTGTGCAGCGCGGTGAGTATCTCGGCGCCGGCGACGCCATCGATAGCGGCATGGTGCACCCGCAGGAACACCGCGAAGGCGCCCTTGGGCACGTGGTCGACGGCGTCGAGCCCGTCGATCAGGTACAGCTCCCAGGGCGGTCGGGCCAGATCGAGGGGGCGGGCGTGGATGCGGGCGATCTGAGTGCAGAATTGCCGCCAGCTTCCGGGACCGGGCAGCGCGATGTGGCGGACGTGGTATTCGAGGTCGAAGCCGCCGTCCCGGATCCACCACGGCCGATCGGCGCCGAACGGCACATGGACGAGCCGCTCCCGGAAGCTCTCGGCGACGTGCAGGCGCGCCTCGACGTATGCCAGCACCTCGTCGTAGCTGACGGGCCCACGGTGCGTCCCGTTGCGTGGCTCATTGCGTGTTGCAGGGTCGTAGATGCCGACGATGCCGATGGTGTTGTGGGCGGCGGCACTGTCGAGCGAAACCATCGTCCAATCAGCGCTGGACAGTTGGCGCAACGTCCCTCCTCCGGTTCCTCACGATCGGTGTTGCAGCCCATCCGCGATCAGGATCGACGCGATGTGGTCGTCGTACTCGGCGCCGCGCCATGCGGTGACGTGGCCACGTGGACGCCATGCGATCGAGGGCTCGTCCCAGTGCTGCCAGAGTTGGGCGGCGCCGCGCGGCGGGGCGATCCGGTCGACCTGGCCGGCCACGATGTGGCGCCGCTGGTGGGGAACGAGGCACGGCGCGGCAAGCGGCGAGACCACCCGGTGCACCAGCGCCGAGCGATGGTCATGTATCCGGCGGTGCCACCGACGCTTCGCGCGCGTGAGCGGCGCCGCCTCGCGCATCGAGGCGGCCAGGTCGCTCGTCGGCACGACCGCGATCACGCTGTCCAGCTCACCCTCGAGCGTCGACAACAGGCTACTGACGTAAGCGCCCAGGGACACCCCGAGCACGCCCACCGCGGGTGCCCGTTGGACGTTGCGCAGCCACCCCAGCAGCCGGCGGACGTCCCACACCGCCTGGGTGAGCCCCAATACGTTGTTGGTGGCGAACACGTTGGAGGCGAACTGCCGGGCGGGGGAAAAACCGCAGCTGCGCGGGCCGTGCAGCGGCAGCACCGGGAGTGCCACGTTGATGCCGAGTTCCTGATGCAGCCGGCGCACCCGCAGCATCTTGACATCGCTCGGTCGTCCCATGCTCTGCCCGTGAACGGCGACGAGCCAGGGCCGCGGGACGCCGGGATGGCGCAGCAGCCGGACCGGTACCCGTTCGTTGGCGCGCAAAGACAGCCAGCGCCCGGCACCGGGCTCGCCGGTTTCGGGCCGCCACCCGCTGTCGAACCAGGCGACCTCGATCCCCTGTTGCCGGCCCGGCAGGCGCGCGATCTGCAGGTGGGCGGGCGCGTCGGGGCTGCGGTGCCGGCGTCCCGGGTCGTCGAGCCAGCCGGCGTCGCGGTAGTAGCCGACGGCGGCATCGAGCTCGGCCGAAGCCGTCGCGTAGTGCTCCGGCGAACCGAGCGATGACAGTAGCGGTATCGGGGCGGCGATCATCGCGTCGAGGGCGGCGGCCATGCTGAGGCCGACCGACGGCTGTCGTGGCGGGCCCCGGTGAGAGGGCTCCGCGCCAGTCCGCATGATCTGAGAACCTACATCTATGCCGCACCCTTCGCTGCAGGATCTGCTGGACCGCGTGCATGTCGTCGCGCTGCCGATGCGGGTGCGGTTCCGCGGCATCACCGTTCGCGAGCTTGCGTTGATCGACGGCCCGGCAGGCTGGGGAGAGTTCGGGGCGTTCCCCGAGTACGAACCGCCTGAAGCCGCGCACTGGCTGGCTGCTGCCATCGAGGGCGCCTACCAGCCGCCGCCGCCGGGCCGCCGCGACCGCATCCCGATCAACGCCACCGTGCCCGCCGTCGACGCCGAGCAGGTGCCCGACGTGTTGGCCCGGTTTCCCGGCGCCCGCACAGCCAAGGTGAAGGTCGCCGAACCCGGCCAGGCACTGGCCGACGACGTGGCCCGCGTGGAGGCGGTCCGCGCGCTCATCCCGACCGTGCGGGTCGACGCCAACGGCGGTTGGGGCGTCGACGACGCCGTGCAGGCGGCGCACGCGCTGACCGCTACCGGCGCACTGGAATACCTGGAACAACCCTGCGCCACCGTCGCCGAACTCGCCGAATTGCGCCGCCGCATCGACATCCCGGTCGCGGCCGACGAGAGCATCCGCAAGGCCGTAGGAAGCCAGGCCCCACTGGCCGTCGCGAAAGCCGGCGCCGCCGATATCGCGGTACTCAAAGTCGCGCCGCTGGGCGGCATTTCGGCGCTGCTGCAGATCGCCGAACAGATCGGCATCCCGGTGGTGATCTCCAGCGCGATCGACTCCGCGGTCGGCATTGGCGCCGGTCTGCATGCGGCGGCGGCACTGCCGGAGTTGCCGCACGCCTGCGGGCTGGGCACCGGGTCGCTGTTCGTCGAAGACATCGCCGAGACGCCGCCACAAACAGCCGGCTACTTGCCGGTGCGGTCCGTAACACCGGATCCGGCCCGGCTGCACGCGCTGGCCGCCTCACCGCAGCGGCGGCAGTGGTGGATCGAGCGGATCAAAGCCTGTTACGCGCATTTAGGGTAGGCGCTTACTCTTGGCAGGCCGACGCAAGACCTGCTACCCCATGGCTGGGACGAGCAGACCGCACTGTCCCACATCAAAGGCATTACCCCGGAAATGGTTCGGGGCACGGCGTTGGTCGGTACGCCCGGCGAGGTCATCGACCAGGTTGCGGTGTGGCGGGATTGCGGGGTGCGCTACATCGTGTTGGCAAACTTGAGTGCCCTGCAACGCAGCCTGCGCAACGGCCTGACCGCCGTGGTCCCGTTCCACCGGATCGTCCGGGGTATCAAGAAGCTCTGAGTGCTCACACGCTGGGCAGCCGCGCGTCGATGCTGTTGGCGATCGTGACGGCTTCGTCGCCGACGTAGAGCTTGCACGCCAGCACATCGATCGCGATGTTGTTGGCGACGCGCAGTGCCCGTTGGCATGACCAGCCCGCGCTGTCGTCCTGGTGTTGGGTCATCCACACCGTGGAATCGACGTCGACGACGGTGTCGAACGTCCACGGCGTCTCCACGTCGCCGTCCTTACTGGTCGTGAAGGACCGCTCGCCGCAGGGTGACCACCGCCGGACGGTCGCGTCGAAGAAGCTCTGCGCGTCGTCGCGGCTGACGAACATCGTCACGGCCTGGATCACGAAGTGGTCCAGCGAGGCTTCGGAGAGGGTCTGCACGTACGTCGCGGTCCACTCGGTGTCGGCGTAGACCGACTGCTCGACGGGCATCCACGCCGCCATGCAGGCGCGGTCGGGGAACTGCCCGACGGAGTCGAACATCCGTGACCGGGAGTCTTTGACCCGCATCTCGTGGGAGCCCATGATGTCGCTGACGGTGGAGGCCTCCAGCAGCAGATCCGGCAGCGCCGCCGCCGCCACCGGCCGGGGGCCGTCGTGGTCGGCAGGCACCGCGAGGCCGACGGTGACCCTCGAACAACCGGTCAGCAGGGCGCAGGCCAGCACCAGCCCTGATGCCATCCCCGCGGTCCCGCTCCGCATCACCGTCCCCAGCTGCGCCGTTGCTCCTGACACCTTAAGGTGTCGGCGGGTCGCGTACCTTCACACCGTGACCAACCTTGCTTACGACGACCGTAATCAGGATGGCGATCCGGTGCTGTTCATCGCCGGGCGTGGCGGCGCGGGCCGCGGCTGGCACCTGCACCAGGTACGCGACTTCCAACTCGCCCGCTACCGCCCGATCACCTTCGACAACCGCGGCATCGGCGCCACCGAGAACGCCTCGGGGTTCACCACCGAGACCATGGTCGCCGACACCGCGCAGCTGATCGAAACCCTCGACGTCGGCCCGGTGCGCATCGTCGCGGTGTCGATGGGCTCGTTCATCGCCCAGGAACTGATGCTGGCCCGCCCCGAACTGGTGAAATCCGCCGTGCTGATGGCCACCCGCGGCCGCCACGACCGCACCCGCGACTTCTTCTATCAAGCCGAGGTCAAACTCGCCGAGTCCGGCATCGAGCTGCCCGCCGAGTACGAAGCGAAAGTGCGGATGCTGGAAAGCTTTTCGCCGAAGACCCTCAGCGACGACGCCGCGATCAGGGACTGGATCGCGATGTTCACCATGTGGCCGATCAAGAACACCCCGGGCCTGCGTTGCCAATTGGACGTGGCGCCGCTGACCAACCGGCTTCCGGCCTACGCCAACATCACCGCGCCGGTGCTGGTGATCGGGTTCGGCGACGACGTCGTCACCCCGGCTCACTTGAGTCGCGAGGTTGCCGACGCCATCCCGGGCGCCCGCTACCTCGAGATTCCCGACGCCGGACACCTCGGGTTCATCGAGAGACCCGACGAGGTCAACAAGGCCGCGCTGGAGTTCTTGACCGAGGTCGACGGCCGGCCCTTCCGCTGGACGCCTGCGCCCCCGGCGCACGACTAACCTCATAACAATGACCAACCCCTCGACGGCACAGGCCCGCATCGTCGTCGACGAGCTGATCCGCGGCGGCGTCCGCGACGTGGTGCTGTGCCCGGGGTCGCGCAACGCACCGCTGGCGTTCGCGCTGCACGACGCCGACCGGGCCGGCCGGCTACGGTTGCACGTCCGCATCGACGAGCGCACCGCCGGCTACCTGGCGATCGGGTTGGCGGTGGGCGCGGGCGCACCGGTGTGCGTGGCGATGACCTCGGGCACCGCGGTGGCCAATCTGGGGCCCGCGGTGGTGGAGGCCAACTACGCGCGGGTGCCGCTGATCGTGCTGTCCGCCAACCGGCCCTATGAGCTGCTGGGCACCGGCGCCAACCAGACCATGGAGCAGCTCGGCTACTTCGGCACCCAGGTACGCGCCACCATCAGCCTGGGGCTGGCCGAGGACGCGCCGGAGCGGATGGCTGCCCTCAACGCCACTTGGCGCTCGGCGGTGTGCCGGGTGTTGGCCGCCGCCAACGGATCTCGCACCGCCAACGCCGGGCCGGTGCAGTTCGACATCCCGCTGCGTGAGCCGCTGGTGCCCGAGCCCGACGATTCGGGGTCGCTGCCGCCGGGCCGGCGGGGCGGCTTGCCGTGGACCTATACCCCGCCGGTCACCTTCGACCAGCCGTTGGACATCGACTTGACGCCCGACACCGTGGTGATCGCCGGGCACGGCGCCGGGACGCACCCGAACCTGGCGGCGCTGCCCACCGTCGCCGAACCGACCGCCCCGGCGCCGCAGCATCCACTGCACCCGCTGGCGTTGCCGCTGCTGCGCCCGCAGCAGGTCATCATGGCCGGCCGGCCCACCCTGCACCGGCCGGTGTCGGCGCTGCTGGCCGATCCCTCGGTGCCGGTGTTCGCGCTGACCACCGGGCCGCGCTGGCCGGACGTGTCGGGAAACTCGCAGGCCACCGGCACCCGAGCCGTCACCACCGGGCAACCGGATGCGGCCTGGCTGCGCCGCTGCGCGGAGCTGAACGCCAGCGCCAATGCCGCGGTGCGCGACCAGTTGGCCGCCCACCCGCTCACCACGGGCCTGCATGTGGCCGCCGCGGTGACCGACGCGCTGCGGCCCGGCGACCAGCTGGTGCTGGGCGCCTCCAACCCGGTGCGCGACGCCGCGCTGGTGGGTTTCGCCGCCGACGGCGTGGTGGTTCGGTCCAACCGCGGGGTCGCCGGTATCGACGGCACGGTGTCCACCGCGATCGGCGCGGCGCTGGCCTTTGAACGAACGCAGACCGGGTCCGATCCCGGCCGCACCATCGCCCTGATCGGGGATCTGACGTTCGTGCACGACAGCTCCGGGCTGCTGATCGGGCCCACCGAGCCGACGCCGCGGCAGCTGACCATCGTGGTTTCCAACGACAATGGCGGCGGTATCTTCGAGCTGCTGGAACAAGGTGACCCCCGGTTCGCCGACGTGTCGTCGCGGATCTTCGGCACCCCGCACGACGTCGACGTCGGCGCGCTGTGCCGCGCGTATCACGTCGAGTCCCGCCAGATCGAGGTCGAGCAGCTCGGCGCCGCGCTGGCCGAACCCGCCGGCGGCATGCGGGTGCTCGAGGTCAAAGCCGACCGCTCCTCGCTGCGGGCGCTGCACGCCGCGATCAAGGCAGCGCTGTGAGATCGCCCCGCTTCACATCGTTGAAATCGTTGCTGGGCAGACTGATTCACGGCGAGGGCGCCGTGGCGCGGCATAGCCTGGCCGGACGCCTACTGCGCTGGTCGCGGATGGCGGTGCTGATCATGATGATCGTGGTCACCTTGCAGTCGCTGCTGTTGGTGGCGGGGGCTTGGCGCAACGACATCGCCATCGAGCGTGACATGGGGGTGGCCGAGGCCGAGGTTCTCAACGCGGGTTTCCGGCGCTCGACCATCGAGTTCGTCACCCCGGAGCGAATCACCTACCGCCCCGAGCTCGGAGTGCTCTACCCGTCCGAATTGGCAACCGGGATGCGCATTTACGTCGAATACGACAAGAGCGACCCCGACCTGGTGAGGGTGCAGCACCGCACCGCGGTGCTGGCGATCATCCCGGCCGGTTCGATCGTGGTGATCGCCTGGCTGGTCGGCATCGCCGCGCTGGCGGGGTTGGCCGTCGTCGAACGGCGCCTAGCGCGGTAGCCGGTCCAGCCAGCCGACATCATCGGTTTCGACGACCGTTCTGGTGCCAAGGTCGTAAACCGTGGGGGTGCCGGGACTCTCCGGGTTGGCCGCCAGCAGTTGCACCCGGTTGAAGGCGTTCATCGACGTGGGGTCGACCGCGAACTCCCCGGCGGCGATCCGGTCCACCACGTGGGCGGGCAGGCCGCTGTCCCGAGCGGTGGTCGCGATCTCCTCGAGGTTCGGGGTGCCGCCGTTGCGGTACAGCTCGTTGACGAACGTCTGGTAGGTCGCCGCCGAGGTGGCCGGGTCGGCGGCTGCCATCAGCGCGTTGCCGACCCGCGCGGAGGTGTCATTGCCCCGGCGGGCGTCCAGAAACGTCATCCACCGGTAGGTCACCGCGACATCCCCGGCGGCCAGGTGCCGGCCCAGCTCGTCACCGGAGTCCGCCATGAATTTCGCGCATTCGGAGCACTGCGGGTCGCAGAAGATCTCCAGCTGCACCGGGGCGTCGGCCGATCCGGCGAGCACCCCGAAGTGGTCGGGTGCCAGCGCGGTGCCGGGCGGTTCGGCTGTCGCCGGAGCCGCCAACGCCACGCCGAACGTCACCAGTGCCACCAATGTGCCCAGCCAAGACCGCATTCCACGAACCTTATCGGAGGCGGGTAGCGTCAACCCGGTGAGCCGCGCCAGCCTGGACAAAGACCCCCACGCCGTGGCATCGATGTTCGATGGCGTCGCGCGCCGCTACGACCTGACCAACACCGTGATGTCGCTGGGCCGCGACCGTGCCTGGCGCCGGGCCACCCGCAAGGCTCTCGCGTTGCAGCCGGGGGAGAAGGTGCTGGACCTGGCCGCCGGCACTGCCGTGTCGACCGTCGAACTCGCGAAATCCGGTGCGTGGTGTGTGGCCGCGGATTTCTCGGTCGGCATGCTGGCCGCCGGCCACAAGCGTGACGTGCCCAAGGTGGCCGGGGATGCCACCAAACTGCCGTTCGGCGACGCGGTGTTCGACGCGGTGACGATCAGCTTCGGGCTGCGCAACGTCGTCGACCACGTGGCGGGCCTGCGCGAGATGGCCCGGGTGACCAAAGCCGGTGGGCGGCTGGTGGTCTGTGAGTTCTCCACTCCGAGAATCCCGGTGTTCGCCACCGCCTACAAGGAGTACCTGATGCGGGCACTGCCGGCGGTGGCCCGCGCCGTGTCGTCAAATCCGGAGGCCTACGTCTATCTGGCCGAGTCGATTCGCGCCTGGCCGGATCAGGCCGCGCTGGCCGAGCAGATCGGGCAGGCAGGCTGGTCGGACGTGGGTTGGCGCAACCTCACCGGCGGCATCGTGGCGCTGCACTCGGCCCGCAAGCTCCCGGCCTGACGACGGTCAGTTCGGCAGCGGGTCGAACCGGAAGACCGAGACGCGCCCGGCCAGTGCCTCCACCTCGTCCGGGGTGCCCTGTTGCACCAAGCCGGTGCGTTTCATGAAGCCGACACCGACCGGCACCTCGTCGTGAAACACCCGCAACACCGGGCGGGCCTCCTCGGCCGACAGTTCGACGATCTGCACCTGCCGCGACTTGCGACCGCGGCTCAGGGTTCCCACGCCCGCGGCGCGTGCATTGCTGGCCCAGTCGGCACCCGGAAACGCCACACCGTGCGGTCGCCCGCCGTAGGTGAACGGCGTCATCGGGGTGCTGCGCGGCTGACCGGACTTGCGGCCGGGCACCGTCAACACACTGACCGGGCCCGCGGTGATGCCGAGCTTCTGCATCGCCACCATGACCTTGTTCATCGGCTTGAGCCAGCCGGGGAGTTTCCCCGCGGTCATGGCTGTCAGCCCAGGTGCGCGGAGAGCAGCCAGCCCGCAGCCGACTTGCGACCGCCCGGCTCGTCTTGCAGCGGAACGCCGCCGAAACCGGGGAAGTCGTCGGGGAACACCGCGTGCAGCCGGGCCGGTTTGATCTCGTCGATCACCCAGTACTTCGACACGATGTCGCGCAGTTCGTCGTCGGTCACCGCGAACGGCGGGCCCGCCGGGATGGCGGCCTTGTCGAAGACCAGCACGAAATAGGACGCCCCCGGCGCGGCAGCCCGCACGATGGAGCGCTGGTAGCCGTCGCGTGCCTCCACCGGGATGGAGTGGAACAGCGTGCTGTCGACGATGGTGCCGAACCGGCCGTCATAGCCGGTGAAGTTGCTGATGTCGGCAACCTCGAACGTGGCGTTGGTCAGACCGCGCTTGGCGGCTTCGGCGCGCGCCAGGTCGATGGCGGTCGACGACAGGTCCAGGCCCACGGTGGTGTGGCCCCGCTCGGCCATGTGCAGCGAGATGGCGGCCTCACCGCAGCCGACGTCGAGGATGTCGCCGTGGAACTTGCCCTGCTCGATCAGGGCGGCCAACTCCGGCTGGGGCTCGCCGATGCTCCACGGCGGCTTGGCGCCCAAGCCCATCTGCTCGGATTCGCCGCGGTAGGCGGCGTCGAACTGGAAATCCAATGATTCTTCGCTCATCAGTCCGGTATATCAATGAAGCTGATATGTGTCAATGGCCCTGACATCGCGGCGAGCAGACGCGTAGGCCCCCTAAACGGAGCTGAATAGGGGGCCTATGCGTCTGCTCGGCGGAAGGAAAGTTACAGGAACGGCTGGCGGCGGTCGATCAGCCGGGACAGCCGCCCCCCGCCGCGCCAGGCGCGCGCCACGAAGTCCGCGTCCTCATCGGTGACCAGGTTGGCCATCACCCGCACCGCCACCCGCATCAGCGTCGTCGAGCGCATCGCCACCGGGCCGGTGGCCGGTAGGAACCGCGGGAACGTCAGCAGCAGCGCCAGCCGGCGGGCCACCGAGAACCCGCGGGCGTAGCGGGCGGCCAGCAACTCCGGCCAGGCGTGGGTCAGGTCCGGGCAGTCGAGCATCTCGGCCGCCAGCTGCCCGGTCTCCATCCCGTAGTCGATGCCCTCGCCGTTGAGCGGGTTGACGCACGCGGCGGCGTCGCCGATCAGCATCCAGTTCGGCCCGGCGATCCCCGAGACCGCGCCGCCCATCGGCAACAGTGCGCTGGCCGGCGCGCGCACCGGGCCCTCGAATCCCCACTCGTCGCGGCGCAGGTCGGCGTAGTAGGACATCAGCGGCCGCAACGCCACGTCGGCGGGCCGCTTGACGGTGGCCAGCGCGCCGACGCCGATGTTCACCTCGCCGTTGCCCAGCGGGAAGATCCAGCCGTAGCCCGGCAGCACCGCGCCGTCGGGTCCGCGCAGTTCCAGGTGCGAGGTCAGCCAGGGTTCGTCGGCGCGCGGCGAGGCCAGGTACCCGCGCGCGGCCACCCCGTAGACCGTCTCCTGGTGCCATTGCCGGCCCAGCACCCGGCCCAGTGTGGAGCGGGCCCCGTCGGCCACAATCAAGCTCCGACAGCTGACCTCCGAACCGTCGGCCAGCAGCACCGAACGCACCCGCCCCGACGAATCGTAGTGGGCGTCGACGGCCTTGGCGCCCAACAGCATTCGCGCACCCGATTCCTCGGCGACCTTGCGGATGCGGTCGTCGAGCTCGGTGCGCGGCGCGGCGCTGCCGGTCGACGGGAACGACGGCCCGGGCCAGTCCACCTGCACGTCGCCGCCGAACCCCGACATCCGCAGGCCGCGGTGCCGGATGTGGCTGTCGAGCCAGTCGCCCAGGCCCAGCAATTCGAGCTGCTCGACGGCCCTGGGGGTCAGCCCGTCACCGCAGGGCTTGTCGCGGGGGAAGGTGGCCCGGTCGACCACCAGCACGTCCCGGCCCGCCCGCGCCGCCCAGGCGGCGGCCGCCGACCCCGACGGACCGGCCCCGACTATCACCACGTCGGCCACGGTCTCAGCGCTGGAATTCACACTCACAAGTATGTTGGAGCCGTGAGGACACCGGCGAGTGTGGTGGCGGGGCTGGATTTCGGCGGGTTGGGCGACCCGGCGTTCGCGGGCAGCGTCCGCGACGGGGTGGCGCGCATCGAAGAGCTGATGGACACCGAGTTGCGCGGCGGCGACGCGCTGATGACCGAGGCCGTCACCCACCTGTTCGACGCCGGCGGCAAACGCTTCCGGCCGTTGTTCACCGTGCTGTCGGCCCAGCTCGGCCCCGAACCCGACGCCTGGCAGGTGACCGTGGCCGGCGCGGTGATCGAGCTAGTGCACCTGGCCACGCTGTATCACGACGACGTGATGGACGAGGCGCAGATCCGCCGCGGGGCGCCGAGCGCCAACGCGCGCTGGGGCAACAACATCGCGATCCTGGCCGGTGACTATCTGTTCGCGACGGCCTCCCGGCTGGTGTCGCGGCTCGGGCCGGAGGCGGTGCGCATCATCGCCGAGACGTTCGCCCAGCTGGTGACCGGCCAGATGCGCGAGACCCGCGGCGCCGACGAGGGGGTGGACGCGATCGAGCACTACCTCAAAGTGGTCTACGAGAAGACGGCGTGCCTGATCTCGGCGTCCGGCCGGTTCGGCGCCACGTTCTCCGGCGCCGACGACGAACAGATCGAGCGGCTGGCCCGGCTCGGCGGCATCGTCGGCACCGCGTTCCAGATCTCCGACGACATCATCGACATCGATTCCGACCCCGACGAGTCCGGCAAGCTGCCCGGCACCGACCTGCGCGAAGGCGTGCACACCCTGCCGGTGCTCTACGCGCTGGCCGAGACCGGCCCGGACGCCGAGCGGCTGCGCACCTTGCTGGCCGAGCCGGTCACCGACGATGCGGTGCTGGCCGAGGCGCTGGGGTTGCTGCGGGCGTCGGCGGGCATGGCGAGGGCGAAGCAGACGGTGGCCGACTACGCCGCGCAGGCCCGCGCGGAGCTGGCCTCGCTGCCCGACTGCGTGGGCCGTGCGGCACTGGCCGGCCTGGTCGACTACACCGTCAACCGGCACGGCTGATCGCAATGACGGAACCCGCGCGGTGTCCGCGGCGTTTAATGAGCAAGACCGCGGATCTCCGAGGAGGAAGTCGATGACCTGGCACCCGCATCGCAACACGGCGAAGACGTTCTTGCTGCTGCTCGTCATGTCGGGGCTGATCGTCTTGGTGGGCCGGGCGTTCGGGCCGCAGATGATGTGGCTGGCGGTGTTGTTCGCGGTGGGGATGAATGTCTACACCTACTTCAACAGCGACAAGCTGGCGTTGCGGGCGATGCGCGCGCAGCCGGTTACCGAGGTGCAGGCGCCGGAGATCTACCGGATCGTGCGCGAGCTGGCCACCGCCGCCCACCAGCCGATGCCGCGGCTGTATGTCAGCGACACCAATGCCCCCAACGCGTTCGCCACCGGACGCAACCCGCGCCACGCCGCGGTGTGCTGCACCAGCGGGATTCTGCGGCTGCTCAATGAGCGCGAGCTGCGCGCGGTGCTCGGCCACGAGCTGTCGCATGTCTACAACCGCGACATCCTGATCTCGTGTGTCGCCGGCGCGCTGGCCTCGGTGGTCACCGGGTTGGCCAACATGGCGATGTTCATGGGCAACCGCCGCGACGGCAATCCGCTGGCGATGCTGCTGGTCGCGCTGGTGGGGCCGCTGGCGGCGTCGATCGTGCGGTTGGCGGTGTCGCGCTCGCGCGAGTACCAGGCCGACCAGTCCGGTGCCGTGCTCACCGGTGACCCGCTGGCGCTGGCGTCGGCGCTGCGCAAGATTTCCGACGGGGTGCAGGCCGCGCCGCTGCCGCCCGAACCGCAGCTGGCCAGCCAGTCGCACCTGATGATCGCCAACCCGTTCCGGGTCGGGGAGAAGGTCGGCCAGCTGTTCTCCACCCACCCGCCGATGGCCGACCGGATTCGCCGGCTCGAGGAGATGGCCCGGGGCTGAGGCGCTTTCGCGCTCAGCTCACGGCCGGCTCGCTGGCGTGTTTGCGTCGGCTGTTGAGTCTGCCGCGGCCGCACCGGGGGTGTATACCGTGCCGCCGGTGGCGCAATGCTGTCGCCGCCAGTCCTCGATCGCCTGCTCGGCCGCCTGGTCGAGGTAGGTGGTCGAGACGTCGAGGGTGACATGCGTGCCGGCCGGGATCGCCGCCAGCACGCCCGTCAGCCGGGGCAGCGCCAGGAAGGTGCACGCGCCCGAGACGGCCACCAGCCACTCGTCGCCGATGTGCTCGGCGACGATCTTCACCCGGATCACCCGCCAGCCGGTCAACACCATCGCCAGCGCCAGCCCGATCAGCACCCCGTGCAGCAGGTTGAGGAACACCACGCCCAGCACCGTCACCAGGTAGACCGCGAGATCCCCGCTGCGCCAAGCGGCTTCGATGTGAACCGTTTTGATCAGCTGGACCCCGACGGTGATCAGCAGGCCGGCCAGCGCCGCACTCGGGATCTGCTGAACCAGCGCCGCGAACGGCAGGGCGAACAACAGGATCCACACGCCGTGCAGGAACGCCGACGCCCGGGACTTCGCGCCGGAATTGACGTTGGTGGCGCTGCGGACGATCACCCCGGTGATCGGCAGGCCGCCCAGCATCCCGGAGGTGACGTTGGCGGCGCCCTGACCGATCAGTTCGCGGTTGAAGTCGGTGCGGGCCCCGGTGTGCATCCGGTCCACCGACACCGCCGAGAGCAGGCTCTCCACGCTGGCGATCAACGCCACGACGACCACGCCGAGGAAGGCGCCAGTCCAGTTGCCGTGCGGCAGCCCGGGCAGTTGCACGGCGTCCAGCAGGGACCCGTCCAGCTTGATGCGACGCACGTCGAGGGAGAAGACCACCGTCAGCACCGTCGCCCCGACGATCGCGACCAACGGCCCGGGAACCCGGCCCAGCGCGCCGGGCACCGATCGCCAGGCGAGCATGGTGATGATGACCAGGATGCCCAGGACCGGCTCGGTGCCATGGGCCTCGACCAGCCCGTCGGGCAGGCCGGCCAAGTTCTCCCACGCCGAACTCGCCGATTGACCGCCCAGCAACACGTGAAGTTGTTGCAGGGTGATCGTGAGGCCGATGCCGGCCAGCATGGCGTGCACCACCACCGGTGAGATCGCCAGCGCGGCCCGCGCCACCCGACTCAGTCCCAGCACTATCTGCAGCACGCCTGCGCCGACGGTGATCGCGCACGTCACCTTCCAGCCGAACCGGCTCACCAGATCGGCGACGACGACGGTCAACCCGGCCGCCGGCCCGCTCACCTGCAGGGGCGACCCGCCCAGCGCGCCGACGACGATGCCGCCGACGATGGCGGCGATCAGACCGGCCAGCACCGGCGCGTCGGAGGCGATGGCGATGCCCAGCGACAGCGGCAGCGCGACCAGGAACACCACCAGGGATGCCGGCAGGTCGTAACGCAGGATCGTGCGCGATCGGCCCGATCGTCGGTCGACGTCGGTGCCGGCTTTGCGCGCGGTCAGCATGTGGTTGGTTCCCCTGCCCTCATCGGTGTTGCCGAGATGCGGGAAAACTATTGATCTTGTATTTCCGAATCAGGAATATGACATGTCCGGCAAGTAAACATCGGTTACACAGTCGGAGCGAATCCCACAGCGATCACACAGTCAGAACCCGGTTCCCTCCACCTCGTGCCCGGGTGTTTCGGCGATCAGCCCGCGGTAGGCCTGCTCGACGGTGGAGCCGTGGTTGATCACGCCGTCGACCTCGCGCGCGATCGGCATGTTCAGCCCGTACTGCGAGGCGAACTCCATGATCACGCTGGCGGCTCGCACGCCCTCGGCGACCTGGTTCATCGACGCGATGATCTCGTCGATCGGTTTGCCCGCGCCCAGCTGTTCGCCGACGAAGCGGTTGCGGCTGCGCTGGCTGGTGCAGGTGACGATCAGATCGCCCATGCCGGCCAGACCGGAGAAGGTGTCGCGGGCCCCGCCCATCGCCTCGCCGAGCTTGGACATCTCCCGCACCGAGCGCGCCATCACCATGGCCCGGGTGTTCTCGCCGATCCCCAGCGAATAGCCCATCCCCACCGCGATCGCATAGACATTCTTGAGCGCGCCGGCCATCTCGACACCGGTCACGTCGTCGCTGGTGTAGACGCGGAACCGTTTGGTGCGGAACAGCAGCGCCAGCTCGGCGGCCAGGTGTGGGTCGGGCATGGCCAGCACCGCGGCCGCGGCATAACCCTCGGCGATCTCGCGGGCGATGTTCGGGCCGGCCAGGATGCCGGCGGGGTGGCCGGGCAGCACCTCGTCGACGATCTGCGACATCCGCATGTTGGTGCCCTGTTCCAGGCCCTTGACCAGTGACACCACCGGCACCCACGGCCGCAGCTCGCTGGCGAGCTCGGTGAGCACGCCCCGGAAGCCGTGCGAGGGCACCGCCATCACGACCACGTCGGCGCTGTGGGCGGCCTCGGCGAAATCGGTAGTGGCGCGCAAGGTCTCGGACAGCACCACCTCGTTGCCCAGGTAGCGACTGTTGCGCCGGTTGGCGTTGATGTCGTCGGCGGTCGATTCGGATCGCACCCACTGCAGCGTCGGCGCGCGCCGCGAGCAGATGGAGGCCACCGTGGTGCCGAACGATCCGCCGCCGAGTACGACGACCTTGGGGGTGCGGGTAGCAGCTGCCATGGGGCGAAGTTACCCCGGCCTACCCCGCCAGTGGTTCGCTTTCGCCGGCCCGCCCGAACACCATCGACTCGTCGATCCGGTCGAAGCGGTAGTCCACGGCGTCGGCGAAGTAGTTCTGCCGGACATTCCACGGCCGCTTGGTGCCGGACTTGGGCAGCGCGTGCAACGAGCGCAGCACGTAGCCGGCCTGAATGTCCCAGGCGGGCTTCTCGGTGAGCGGCTCATCGCCCAGATGCGGGTAGGCGTGGGTGTAACCGCGCGAGTTCATGTGGTCGATCAGCTTGGCGGTGGCCCGGGCGGTCATGTCGGCGCGCAGCGTCCAGGAGGCGTTGGTGTAGCCCACGCACCAGAACAGGTTCGGCACGTCCTCGAGCATGTGCGCCTTGTAGACGAACCGGTCGGCCGGCTTGATCTCGGTGCCGTCCAGGCTGATCCGGACTCCGCCCAGCGCCTGCAGCTGCAGGCCGGTGGCGGTGACGATGATGTCGGCGTCGAGGTGCTGCCCGGATTGCAGCGCGATACCGGACGCGTCGAAGTGATCGATCCGGTCGGTGACCATCTCCAGCCGCCCGGCGCTGATCTCGCCGTAGAGATCGGCGTCCAGGATCAGGCAGAGCCGCTGATCCCACGGCTGGTACGGCGGCTTGAAGTGGACATCGACGGGGTAACCGGGCGGCAGGTTCTTGACGGCCTGGCGGCGCAGCAGCCATTTCATCAGCGGTGGCGTCTTACGGGCGAGGAACCAGACCACGCCCTCGAACAACGCCATGGTGAACCGGATGAGCAGGTGAGACCACTTGCGGGGCAACAGTTTCGCGACCACGTCGACGAACCTGCTGTACTTCGACGCCGAGATCAGATACGTCGGCGTGCGCTGCAGCAAAGTGACCTGCCCGGCCCGCTGCGTCAGGGCCGGCACCAGTGACATCGCGGTGGCGCCGCTGCCGATGACTACCACCTTCTTGCCGGTGTAGTCCAGGTCCTCGGGCCAGTGCTGCGGGTGCACCACCGTGCCGGTGAAGGTCTGCACGCCCGGGAACTCCGGCGTGTAGCCGTCGTCGTAGTTGTAGTAGCCGGACCCGAAGAACACGAACCGGCTGCGGTAGCTCCGGGTGGTGCCGCCCTCATCGACGGTGACCGTCCAGGTGTCGGTCGACGAATCCCAGTCCGCGGCGGTCACGTGGCTGTTGAACCGGATGTGGGAGTCGATGCCGTGCTTGCGGGCGGCGTCGGTCAGGTACTCGCGGATCTCGTGGCCCTCGGCCACCCGTTCCCGGCCGGTCCACGGCTCGTACGGCAGGCACAGCGTGAAGATGCTGCTGTCCGAGCGCACCCCGGGGTAGCGGAACAGGTCCCAGGTGCCGCCGATGCGTTCGCGGCGCTCCAGGATGACGTAGCTGGTGCCCGGATTTCGCTCGGCGATGCGGTAGGCCGCGCCGATACCGGAGATCCCGGCACCGATGATGACGACGTCGACGGCATCCTGTGTGTTCACGGTCACCAGCCTAGGCACTCGGCGGGCCGGTGGGCAGGGCCTTTCTACCGGTAGTTGACAAACTGCAGTGCAATGTCCAAATCGGCGCCCTTGAGCAGCGAGATGACGGCCTGCAGGTCGTCGCGTTTCTTCGACGAGACCCGGATCTCCTCGCCCTGGATCTGGGTCTTGACGCCCTTGGGGCCCTCGTCGCGGACCAGCTTGTTGATCTTCTTGGCCTGCTCGGCGTTGATGCCCTGCTTGAGGCCGCCACTGACCTTGTAGGTTTTGCCCGAGGGTTGCGGGTCGCCGGCGTCGAACGCCTTCATCGAGATGTCGCGCCGGATCAGCTTCTCCTTGAACACCTCGACGGCGGCCTTGACCCGCTCCTCGGTGGAGCTGACCAACTCGATGGTCTCCTCACCCTTCCAGGCGATGGTGGTGTCGGTGCCGCGGAAGTCGAACCGCGTGGCCAGCTCCTTGGCGGCCTGGTTCAAAGCGTTGTCGACCTCCTGCCGGTCGACCTTGCTGACGATGTCGAACGATGAGTCCGCCACGAACCTGTCCTCTCTTTGGTGCGGTGCTGCGCTGTGGTGCTGTGCTGCCCGCTTGTGTCGCGGGTCCATCCTCGTTGTAGTCTGCTAGGCGCGATACGGCAGGTTGCCCGAGCGGCCAATGGGAGCGGACTGTAAATCCGTCGGCGCAAGCCTACGCAGGTTCGAATCCTGCACCTGCCACCCAGGTCAGGCCCCCTCCCGAGGGGGCCTGATTGGTTTCCGGGTGTTTGTAGTCCGCGGTGAGTCCGCAGCAGAATCGAAAGCGGTCGCTACGGCGTCCAGATCGTCGGGCACAGCCTTGGCGGCCGCACCTACGTTCGTGGCCCAGCTGGATCTGGGCCACCAGCACCGCGCCGTCCACGCATCCGGTGGCGTTCGATGCAAGGTCCCAGCCGGGTTAGGATCCGAGTCGGTCTACGGGGATGAATGTCGTCTTGGAGTACCTGGCGATCTGGTTGATCGCGACGACATTCACTCCTGCGCCGACCCCGCCCCCGACGAGGGGAATCCCCTTGATGAGGTTGATCGATCCCCTGGTGCCGAACTTCGTGAGTAGGCGATACCCCACTTTCTTGTTGATGTTGATCAGGACACGGCCCGGAAGCCGCCGCAGGCCAGCTAGGGTCGTCTTTTTGCCGACCTCCACGCCTACCCGACCCACCACGGCGCTGGCGTTGGCGCCAAGCAGTGAGATCAGGACCGCGCTGCGCACCTCCTCCGACTGGACGTCGTAACCTCGGAGGATCGCAATTGCCGCTGACATACGTGCGCACAACATGTAGAAGACCGTGACGTCAGTCGTTACTGCAACCGGAAGGGTCGCCAAGCCACCCATCCCCGTAGCAAACCCCGAAGACCCGACCCAACGACGGTGAATTGCGATCAAGCGCTTGATCGCGGCCTCGGTGTCGCCGTGGGTGGTGAGGGCCTCCTCTGCAATCTGGGTAGCCGACTTGTATGGCCCGAGTCCATCAACACCGATGGCGAGAATCTTGTTGGCGAACTTTAATGCCCGACTCGAATCGGCATCGGGGAACAGCGGTGTTGCGCCCTGGTCGCCCCCGTCCTCAGATCCATCGCTACCGGTAGGGACATGAGCGCCGGGGTCCATAATCTTCCTCACTGCCTGGTCGAAGGCCGTCTCAGTCATCGAAAAGACGGCTCCGCAGCCGTCTCCCGGGGTAACACTACTGGCGGTCACCGACTACTTCGCCGCCACTTTTGGCCGGTAGTCGATTCTTGTTGGTGGTGGTGTAAGGCTCGTCGAGTTCCTCGGCCAGGCCGGTGGCGATGACGTCGTCCATCGCTGCGTGAATGCTGTCCTGGATTGCCGACGGTCGTCGGGGCGGTTCGGACATGGCACGCCGTGACCTGTTCCAGGCTCTCGCCAAGGAAGGGCTGTTGTCCGGTCAGCGCATAAAAATATCGACGCGGGCATCGGCTATCTCGGCTCGGAACCGTTCTGGGGCCGTGTACGGCCATGCCCCAGTGTGGCGGTATTGGTCAGTCCGGTTTCCCCGGCGACCCGGGCGATTCCGAAGTCGACCAGGTACGTGAGGTCATCTCTGGGACAAAGACGTTGAGGGTTCGACGTCACGGTGGGCCCGTCGCGTCGACGGCCACGAACGTCAGATCCTTCCCTCACAATCCGGTGACGTCTATTCGGTTATCCATGGCCATTGACACCGCATAGCGCGGTACCGAACGTGGGGCAGAAGCTTCGCTGACCAGTTGATTGCAAGGGCCAAATCCGCCGGCGCAAGCACACACAGGTTCGAATCCTGCACCTGCCACCAGACTTAAGCCACCATTGTTGGGGCTTGACGTGTTTACAGGTCCCCCGAGAAATCCGCGCTGAACCAGCGGTCGGGCCGGATGGTGAACAGCACGCTGGAAGCGCCGTCCATGTTCGCGGCGAATGCGCGCCCGCCTTCCTCGCCGAGGTAGCGGATCGCGATCGCCTCCCGGGGTTCCCGTGGCGCCGGTGTGGTGGTCTCGGTGACGGTGCCTTCGACGATCACGTACTGGTAGGGCAGCTCTTCGCGCTGCACCACCAGCGTCACCGCGCCGGCCTGCTCGATGAGCCGGGCTTTGCGGTTGCCGGCGCCGGTGTTGACCACGATGTCGCCGCCGGGGGTGTAGTCGTACCAGATCGGGACGCTGGCCGGGGGCCGGCCGTTGTCGGCGGCGACGGACAGCACGGCGACGTGCTTGTCGGCGAGGAATTGCTGACGTTCGGTTTCGGTGAAGGGTTTGGGCATGTCGGCTCGAACGGCCACAGCTGCCGGGCTATTCCGGCGTCCGGATCACCAGTCGCCGGGCAGCGGTTTGGTCCGGGCCCACGGGGTGCAGCCGTAGCTGACGAACATGCCGTCCTCGGCGCGCGGGTCGATTTCGACCGTGGGTGTGCCCAGCGTGATCAGCCGCGATCCCGTGTCGACGACCTGACCGTGCCGGTCGAAGACGGTGTAGCTGCACGACCCGCCCGGGCCGAGGCCGGCGCCGTAGGTGCCGTAGGGCATGTAGTCGGGGATGGTGTAGGTGCCGGGAGGGAACACCGGCCCGGTTCGCTCGGGGGATCCGGCGATCTGGGCCGCTGCGGCCACGCAGTCGGCGCGCGGGTAGCGGGCCAGGCAGTCACTCCAGCCGATCTGGCCGACGATCGCCGAATCGACCCGGGTGACACCGGGATCGGCCTGCCAGGAGTAGCCGGCGAGGCCGCTGACGCAGCGCAACACCGTGCCCGACGTCGACGTCGCGGTGGTGTTGAGCTGGGCATGACTGCACATCGAGTCCAGCAGCGCCGCCGCGCGCGTCGCGGTGGTGGCCGGGGCGCTCGGTGGCGGTGTCGTGGTGGTCGGCGGTGCGATGACCTGCGGGGGAGGCGGTGCGGTCACGGTCGTCGTCGACGTGGTGGTCGTGGGTGGGGTCGGGGCGGCGGCCGGCGCCGGCGGTTCCGGGTCCGAGGTGCTGCCGAGCAGATACAGCGCCAGTAGCGCCGCGGCGGACAGTCCCCACCCCTTGGAAACCCGGCGCCGGGGCTTCGGTGGTGAGAACGGCCGCGGGGCGGGTGCGGCCGTGTGCAGCGCGGCGGCGAACTCTTCGCAGCTGGCGTACCGTTCGGCCGGATTCTCGGCCAGCGCCCGGGCCAGCGCCGCGTCGAGGCGGGCCGGGTCGGGGTGCACCGGCGGCTTGCCGGTCAGCAGGTGATAGGCGGTGGCGGCCAGCGCGTACTGATCGGCCCGGTGATCGATCGCCTCGCCGCGCAGCTGTTCGGGAGCGGCGTAGCGCAGTGTGCCGACCGCCATGTTGGTGGCGGTCAGGCCGCTGACCTCGTCGACGCGCAGCCCGATCCCGAAGTCCGCCAAGATGATTCGGTCACCGGACTCGCCCGGCTTGGTCAACAGGATGTTCGCCGGCTTGACGTCGCGGTGCAGCAGGCCGCGCTGATGGGCGTAGTCGAGCGCCTGCGCGACGGCCGTGACGATCTCGACCACCTGCTCGCGGGGCAGCCCGCCCGGGTGGTGCTGCAGCAGCGCGTCGGCGTCGGGTCCGTCGACGTAGTCCATCGCGATCCACAGTTGCCCGTCGTGCTCGCCGCGGTCGTGCACGCCGACGATGTGGGGGTGCCACAGTGACGCCGCCAGATCGGCTTCCCGGTGGAACCGCTCCCGGAAATTCGGGTCGGCTGAGACCTGGCCGGGCAGCACCTTCAGCGCGTCGCGGCGCGGCAGCCGCGGGTGCTCGGCCAGGTAGACCTCGCCCATGCCGCCCGAGCCGAGCTGCCGCACGATGCGGTAGCCGGCGAACGTCGAGCCTGCGGTGAGCATGGCGTGACCGTATCGCCGGGCACCGACATTTAGCCTTTGAGTGGGTCCGTGGGCGGTCGAGGCTACCGACCGGGACACGTGGTGATCCCTGGCATCTGAGTGGCCGCCCGCGGGCCCGGTGTCTGGTCGAGCGGTGTCCCTGTTCGGGAACTTGGAGCCAGCCTGGGTGCGGGACTCCTGCTTAGAGAATGTCTGGGCCGTGGCCGTGGTGGTCAGTCACCTGGGAATCCGAAGTGACTGACAGGAGGACGACGATGGCGTTGACGTTAGGTATCGACGTGGCCTGTCGGGCTGCGCATCAGGCGACCCTCGCCGCTGACGGGAAGACGGTGTGGCGGGGCCGGAAGTTCTGGACCAGGCGGCGGATTTGGAGCGGCTCTGGAACGACCTCGACCTTGAAGACCCGGGCGAGCTGACCGTGGTGGTCGAGCCTACGAGGAACGCGTGGATCGTGGTCGCGGAGTGGTTCCGCCGCCGCGGCACGAAGGTGGTGATGGTCCCTACAACGCAGTCGTCGGACCTGCGTAAGTACTACTCCAAGCACACCAAGAACGATCGGATCGACTCCGAGCTCCTGGCGCGGCTGCCGCTGCTGCATCCCGAAGGGCTGCGCGAGTATTCAGGGCAGGGGCCGGCCGATCCGTTGCGCCGGCTGACTAAGCAGCGCTCGACGATGGTGAAACGCCGTACTGCAGTCTTCGCCCGACTCGATGCGCTGACCGAGCTTCTCGGCCCGGCCTGGTACGAGGCCATGAACGCTCGCTATGGCATCGCGGCGTTGGAGTTCCTGGCCCGCTACGCCGACCCGCACGTGGTGATCCGGCTCGGCCAGGCCCGCCTGTCCCGGTTCCTGATCGGCCGTTCCCGCGGCGCCTGGCGCGAGGACCGGGCCGCTGCGCTAATTCTCGCGGCGAAAGAGACTCTCGCACTGTGGGACACCGGGGATGGCGACGGGATGGACTTCGCCGAACTGGCCGCCGACATCGCCCACGAGGCCGAACAGGCGCTGTTCCTGACCGGTCAGATCAAAGAGATCGACGAGCGGCTCGCGAACCTCTACGCCGACGCCGACCCCGACGGCATCGTCGCCTCAGCACCCGGCGTCGGTCCCACGATCAGCGCCGTGATCGCCGGCCGGATCGGCGATCCCCACCGGTTCACGTCCTGGCCGCGGTCCGCGCCTACTCCGGCCTGGTGCCTAGAGTCAGCCAATCCGGGGTCAGCAAAGTCGAGTCCAGCATCACTAAAGCCGGCGACCCACTGCTGCGTGAGATGCTGTTCGCGGCCGCCGACCACGCCCGCAAGGTCGATCCCCAGATCGCAGCGAAGTACCAGCGCCTGATGGCCGGCGACCGGCACCATTCCTCGGCGATCTGCCACCTGGCAACGATCATGCTGACCCGGATCGCGGCCTGCATGCGCAACGGAGAGCACTACGTCCTGCGCGATGTCGACGGCACCGTGATCACCGAGGCCGAAGGTCGCATCATCGTCCAGCAGCGTTACCAACTCGAACCGCGCCGACGCGACAACGTCCGGCACAAGAGAATGCGCGAACGTCGCAAGGAGGCGGCGGGCCAGGAGTCACAGGAGTCGCCAAGCGCTCCAACATCCGGGCCCGCCGACACCCAGCCTACGAGCCAACACGTGGCTTGACTCCGGTTAGGAACTCACCGAGCGCCGGGCCGATGCCGCTGCTCAGGAATAAAAGGAAAATTAGGGTCTAAAGTCTACTAGCGGCCGCGGGGCTGGTAAGGCTAACCTTCGTCGCATGACTCTTCCGATGCCCGACCGCAAAACCGCTGACCTGCCCGGCCACTGGCTCTTCGCCCGGCTCGGCAAACGGGTGCTGCGGCCCGGCGGGCTCGGGCTGACCCATCGGATGCTCACCGACGCGAACCTGGCCGGTGCCGACGTCGTCGAACTCGCTCCCGGCATGGGCCGCACCGCGCGGGACATCCTGGAGCACACCCCGGGCACCTACACCGGAGTCGAGGCCGACGAGAACGCCGCCAGCACGGTCCGCTCGGTGGTGGGCGACCGCGGCCGGGTGGTGACCGGTGAGGCGTCGCAGACCGGGCTGGCCGCCGACAGTGCCGACGTGGTGATCGGTGAGGCGATGCTGACCATGCAGACCAACGCGCACAAGTCCGAGATCATGCGCGAGGCCTTCCGGGTGCTGCGGCCCGGCGGCCGCTACGCCATCCACGAGATGATGCTGCAGCCCGCCGACGTGCCCGAGGCCGTCAAGGAGGAGGTCCGCACCGCCCTGGCCCGTTCCATCAAAGTCAACGCCCGCCCGTTGACCGCCGCGGAATGGTCCGAGCTGCTCACCGAAGCCGGATTCGAGGTGGAGAAGATCTCTTATGCGCCGATGGCGCTGCTGGAGCCGCACCGGCTGATCGCCGACGAGGGCCTGTTCGGGGCGCTGCGGTTCGTGTTCAACGTGCTGCGTGACTCCGACGCGCGGGCCCGGGTGCTCAACATGCGCGCGACGTTCCGCCGCCACCGCGACAACATGGCCGCCATCGAGGTGATCGCCGCCAAACCGGCCGCGTAACGCACTTGCCATGATGGACGGGTGACTACCCGCGACCGCGACGAGTCGGGCCGGCCCCGCAACGCCCGCCCGCGAGACCGGCTGGGACGGCCGCTGCCGCGCGGCAGCAAGGGCGGCGTAGAGGGCGTGCCCGACGATCTCGACCTGCCGCCGGCGCAGACGCTGGCCTACGCGCAACTGTTGCTCGATGACGGGCTGGCGTTCAACGCCCACGAGGTGCTCGAAGCCGCCTGGAAACACCGGCCCGACGCCGAACGCGATCTGTGGCAGGGCTTGGCGCAGCTGGCGGTCGGTGTCACCCACGTGCAGCGCGGCAACGTCATCGGCGCGGTGAGCCTGCTGCGCCGCGGCGCCGACCGGCTGGCGACCGTACCCGCCCCGGTGCCGTACGGGATCGACCTCGCCGGGCTGCGCAGCTTCGCCGCCGGGCTGGCCGACGACCTGGCGGCCGGCGTCGAGATCGCCCCGCAGCGGTTGCGTCCGCGGCTGGTCGCGTGAGCGCCCCGACCGGGTGGTCGCTGGCCGACGGCCGCGACCTGTTGTTCTTCGCGCTGCCGGGCCATACCCCGGCGCCGGTGCCCGACCGCCGGCCGCTGCCGCCGCGCGACCCCCAACCTTCTGATCTGAGGTTCGACCGCACCACCGGCCAGTGGGTGATCATCGCCGCGCAGCGCCAGGACCGCACCTATCACCCGCCCGCCGAGGCGTGCCCGCTGTGCCCGGGCCCGAGCGGGCTGACCAGTGAGGTGCCCGCACCCGACTACGACGTGGTGGTGTTCGAGAACCGCTTCCCGAGCCTGGCCGGGACCGGAGCCGCGGTTGCCACACCGTCTCCCGCCGGTGCCGAGTTCGTCGCCGCCCCCGGTCATGGCCGCTGCGAGGTGATCTGCTTCTCGGCCGATCACACCGGGTCGTTCGCCGACCTGAAACCGGCGCAGGCCCTGCTGGTGGTGCAGGCCTGGCGGCACCGCACCGCCGACCTGCTGAACCGCCCCGGCATCGAGCAGGTGTTCTGCTTCGAGAACCGCGGCGAGGAGATCGGGGTGACGCTGGGCCACCCGCACGGCCAGATCTACGGCTACCCGTACCTGACCCCGCGCACCGCCGCGATGCTGGACCAGGCCCGCGGGCACCGAATCGCCCACGGCGGCAACCTGTTCGCCGACCTGCTGGCCGCCGAGCTGGTCGACGGTACCCGCATCGTGGCATCCAGTGAGCATTTCACCGCGTTCGTGCCGTTCGCGGCGCGCTGGCCGGTGGAGGTGCATCTGTATCCGAATCGGCGGCTGCACAACCTGACCGAGCTGACCGACGCCGAGCTGGACGACTTCGCGAGGATCTACCGGGATCTGTTGGGCCGCTTCGACCGTATCTACGACACCCCGCTGCCCTATATGGCCGCGCTGCACCAGTACCGCGCCGCGGGTGTGCAGGCCGACGGCTATTTCCACGTCGAGCTGATGTCGATCCGGCGCAGCGCCACCAAGCTGAAGTATCTGGCGGCATCCGAATCGGCGATGGACGCCTTCATCGCCGACGTCACCCCGGAGTCCGTCGCCGAGCGGCTGCGGGCGCTGTGATCGGCTATTCCGCGCCGGGCCGGGTCAACCTGATCGGTGAACACACCGACTACAACGGCGGTTTCGCGCTGCCGATCGCGCTGCCGCAGCGCACCAGCGTCACATTCACCCCGGCGGAGATCGACACACTGACCGTGCTGTCGGACCACGCCGACGCCTCGGTGCGCATCCCGTTGGACACCGCGCCGGGCGGGGTGACCGGCTGGGCCGCGTATGTGGCCGGGGTGATCTGGGCGCTGGGCGACAGCGGGTTGGTGCTGCCGGGCGGCACCATGACGATCAGCAGCGACGTGCCGATCGGTTCGGGCCTGTCGTCGTCGGCGGCGCTGGAGTGCGCGGTGCTCGGCGCGCTGACAACGGCGACCGGGGTGCGCCTCGACCGGGCCGAGCAAGCCCGTATCGGGCAACGCGCCGAGAACGACTACGTCGGCGCCCCAACCGGATTACTCGATCAGCTGGCATCCCTGTTCGGGGAAGTCTCCACCGCGGTGCTCATCGACTTCCGTGACGTCACGGTGCACCCGGTGCCGTTCGACCCGGACGCCTCCGGGGTGACGCTGCTGCTGTTCGACTCCGGGCAGCGCCACGGCCACGTCGACGGGGAGTACGCCGCCCGCCGGGCGTCCTGCGAGCGGGCCGCCGCGGCGCTGGGAGTGTCGTCGCTGCGGGAGGTACAGCACCGCGGCGTCGCGGTGCTCGACGCCGTCGGCGACCCGGTCGATGCGCGCCGGGCCCGGCATGTGCTGACCGAGAACGAACGCGTGCTGGATTTCGTTGCGGCCGTGTCGGAGCTGGACTTCGCCGCCGCCGGGAAGTTGTTCACCGCATCGCACGCCTCGATGCGCGACGACTTCCAGATCACCACCGCCCACCTCGACCTGATCGCCGATGCCGCGGTCGCCGCCGGCGCGCTGGGCGCCCGGATGACCGGCGGCGGATTCGGCGGCTGCGTGATCGCGTTGGTGCCGACCGAACTCACACTGAAGGTCGGCGACGCAGTGCGGTCCGCGGCGCTGGCCGCCGGTTACGGCGAGCCGGAAGTCAGCCGGGTCTATGCCGCTGCTGGGGCCGGATAGCGAAGAAGGTGTATTGTTGGTGTATGGCACGCACCAATATCGAAATCGATGACGAACTCACCGCTGAGGTGATGCGTCGCTTCGGCGTGACCACCAAGAAGGCGGCTGTTGACCTCGCGTTACGCCGTCTCGTCGGCGCGCCCTTGACCCGGGAGTTTCTGCTGGGCCTCGAGGGCATCGGGTGGGCGGGTGACCTCGATGAGTTGCGCAGCGAACAACCCGGCGAACTCGGATGATTCTGGTCGACACCTCGGTATGGATCGAATACTTCCGGGCAACCGGGTCGGCGGCAGCGCTGGAAGTGCGGCGGCTGCTCTCCGAAGAACCCGATCAAGTAGTGACCTGCGAGCCGATCGCGATGGAGATCTTGGCTGGCGCAAGCAACGAGCAGACCTACCGAATGCTTGAGCGGCTGGTCAACGGGTTGTCATCGCTGGGGGTCGAGACGGCAACGGATTTTCGGTCGGCCGCGGGCATCTACCGTGCTGCCAGAAGCACCGGCCAGACGATTCGCAGCATCAACGACTGCCTTATCGCCGCGGTCGCGCTGCGCCATCATGCCCGGGTTGCGCACCGCGACGCCGACTTCGAGGTCATCGAGGGGATAACCGGCCTGATGACCACATCGCTGCGCTGACCGGGATCAGATCGGATAGTCGGGCAGGTCGAAGTCGTCGCGCACCGAACCGGCGAGCAGCCTCGTCAGCAGTCGCAGGTTCATCGCCCGGATCGCCAGGTTGCTTGTCGCGACCCGCAGGCGCTCAGATCATCTCGTTGGCGGTCAGCCAGCGCATCACCGGCCAGCCCACGAACACCGGCAGCCAGCACGTCAACACCCGGTAGAGCAGTACCGACGGGACGGCCAACGCGGCGGGCACCCCGAATGCGGCCAACCCACCGATCAGGGCGGCTTCGACCGCGCCCACCCCGCCGGGCGTCGGCGCCGCCGAGGCCAGGGTGCCGCCGACCATCGTCACCACCGTGACGGTGACGAACGAGGTGTTGCCGCCGAAGGCTTCCACGCTGGCCCACAAGGCCAGTGCCGCACCGAGAGTGGTGCCGGCGGCGCCCAGCACGATCAACGCCAGCCGCTTGGGTTCGCGGGCCAGCTCCATCAGGTCACCGCTGACCTCGCTGAGGCGCGGGCGCAGCGCCGTCGTCAACCACCGGCGCAGGTTGGGCACCAGCAGGAAGGTGCCGGCCAGGCCCAGTGCCACACCGGCGATCAGGTACAGCATGGTGGCGCTGGGCACGAAGTGGGACAGGTCGGCGCGGGCGCCGGCGGCGGTGGTGAAGACGACCAGCAGGATCACGTGCACGATCACCTGCACCGACTGCTGCAACGCCACCGCGGCGGTGGCGCGCAGCGTACTCAGCCCGCCCTTGACCAGGAACCGGGTGCTCAACGCCAGCCCGCCCACCCCGGCCGGGGTGGTGGTCGCGGCAAACGTGTTGGCCACCTGCATGATCGCCAGATCGCGGAATCGGACCGAGCCGTTGGTACACGCCCACAGCGCGCCCGCCGCGCCGACATAGGTCAGCGACGACACGATCAGCCCGACGAGCGCCCACGACCAGTTCGCGTTCCGCAGTTGGGAGAAGAACGTCGGGACCTGGCTGATGAACGGGTACGCGACGTAGACCAGCCCGACCAGCAGCACCAGCTGGATCAGCTGGCTGCGGGTCAAGCGGGTGATCGTCTTGGTCTGGATCTCCTGAGTATTGGTCTGGCGCTTGACCTCTTCGCGGGCGGCGGCCATCACCGCGCCGGCGTCGGGGACCGCCTTGCGGAGCCGGGCCGGCACCGCCGATTTGGTGAGGCGCCGTGAGGCGGCCAGCACCGCGGTGCGGCCGAAATGCTCGATCGCGGCGCCTACCGCCGCGGCCGCGTCGTACAGCGACGACGTGGTCACCAGCAGCTGGGCGATATCGGATTGCAGCTGGGCGTCGGTGGCGCCGTACTCGGCGTTGCCGAAACCGCCGAACAGCACGGTGCCGTGCTCGACCGTCATCTCCTTGCTGCGCAGGTCGCCGTGGGAGATCTGTTGATCATGCAGCCGGCGCAGCGACTCCCAGGCTTTGCCCACCGGGGTCTGGGTGGTGCAGTCGGCCAGCGGAGTGCCGCGCGGCGGGGTGTGCGCGTAGAGCGTCCAGCCGCGGTCGAGGGCGGCCAGCGCGACGATGTCGGCGTTGGCGACCCCGGTCTCGCCGATGGCGATCGCCATCAGTGCACGGTGCTCGACGGCGCGATGCAGCGAGGCGTGCAGCGGCGCGGTCTCGGTGGTGCGCAGCCGGAACTTGCGCCACAGTTGGCGCACCGCGCCGCCGCTGCGCTGGTTGGGGCCGTACAACTCGATCAGCGCCGGGTGCTTGCCGGCGGTGGACAGCACCAGCGGGCCGCGGCCGGCCGGGCGGAGGACCGTCAGTTCGGTGACGGTGCAGCCGCGGCGGGCCAGGCTGCGCACCGCGCCGTCCAGCGGCACCTCGAGTGCCGGGGTGCCGACGATCAGGATCACCAGCGCCCCGACAAACCAGCCGACGGCCAGGCCCAGCAGCGAGCGGGCCGGCACGATGGCGCTGACCACCAGGTGGATCGGCACGAACGCCAGCAGCAGCGCCCACCACCAGCGCCGCCAGCGGGCCGGCAGCCACGGCCCGGAGACGGTGAGCATCGCGGCGAGCATGGCGATCCACCGCGGGTCGTCGAGGAACTGGGCCAGCGTGGTCGCCAGCCGTTCGGATAGGTCGAAGTGCCAGCTCGGTGCGGCCAGTCCGTTGCTGCGAATGGACAGTGACGCCACCGCGAGCAGCCCGGCGATCGCATAGGCCGCCAGCAGTTTCCACTGCCGCGAGACGACCAGGCCGATCAGGATCGCGAACGGCAACGCCACGATGGCGATGCCGTAGGCCAGGTAGACCTGGTTGGCGTGGGTGGGGGAGAGCACCCCGATGATCTGGGACACCGAGCGTTCCAGCGTCACCCATTCGTAGCGGGTGACCAGCGAGCTGGTGATGACCGTCGCGAGGAACAACGCCGCCAGCACCAGGCGCAGAATGTCGTTGGTGCGTCGGGTCAGCGGCTGCAGCAGGTTGCCGGTGACGGCGACGTCGCGCCCCTCAACTCGCATGATCACTTTCGGTCCGTCTGGTGCCGCAGATTGCGGCTCGCCACAACTTAACCGGTGAGCTGGGGTGGAGGGCTAATTTGTCTGCCGCCTCGCCGCCAGGTGATGGGGGCGGAGTCCCGTGCGTCACTCCCGTCACCGCAGGGAAGTGGCATGAGGTGTGCCCACCTCCGAGCGACAACAGAGATTATGTCGGCTCGTGAGGGCGGGCGTCGGCGCCGAGTTGCCCGACCCGACGCCAGCTGTCGCTCGAAGGCGGGCAACACTCACATACCCCCGGCGCCGTGACGGCTGTTGCTGTTGAGGCGACGATGTGCTGTGCCCCCGGGCGGCGACGGGTCCCAGCGGGGCGCGCCGGGTCACACCGGGTAGCTGACCCCGGTCATCTTCTCCGACTCCTCCCACAGCCGCCGCCACAGCTGCTGGTCCTTCGACAGCTTGTTCGACGGGCATGGCCCCATCGGGCCGCGGGACTGGTTGAGCTTCGTCGGCCCCCAGTAGGCGTCCGGGTCGGCGTCGGCGACGGTGGCGGCGAACACGATCGACTCGGCGGCCCGCTCGGGGCGCTGGCCCAGCACCGCCAGACCGTACTTGGTGACCAAGCCGGGCAGCGTCTTGTCGTTGTCGAACAACTCGGTGGCCGACACGCCGGGGTGTACCGCGTAGGAGCGCAGCGGCGAGCCGGCCGCGCGCAGTCGGCGCTGCAACTCGCGGGCGAACATCAGATTGGCCAGCTTGGACTGCGCATAGGCCAGGTTGCGCTGGTAGAACCGGTTCTCGTAGTTGAGGTCGTCGATCCAGAACTTCGGGGTCTGCTTGTGCGCGATGCTCGATACCGTCACCACCCGGTCGCCGATGCGGTCCAGCAGCAGGCCGGTCAGCGCGAAGTGCCCGAGGTGATTGACACCGAACTGCATCTCGAACCCGTCGGCCGTCCGTTTCAGCGGGATGTTCATGATGCCGGCGTTGTTGACCAGCACGTCGAAGCCGACCTGCTGGGCGGCGAAGTCGCGTACCGACTCCAGGCTGCCCAGATCCAGTGCCGCCACCGTCACGTCGCCGTCGATGCCGTCGGCGATCTGCTGGGCCTTGGCGGTGTTGCGGCAGGCCATCACCACGGTGGCGCCGTTGGCGGCCAGGGTGCGGGTGACGACCTCACCCAGGCCGCCGTTGGCACCGGTGACGACAAAGGTGCGGCCGCGCTGATCCGGGGTGTCCGCGAGTGTGAAAGCCATGGCCGTCACGCTACGCGACGGTCAGGCGATGCCTTCGGTGGTCAGCACCGCACCCCGCTGGGTGATCACCCGCGTCTGCCCGGCGGCCACCGTCTCCAGGTAGCCGCACCGCAGCGTCACCTGGACACCGCCGGGCAGGCCGGGGATCGCACAGTGCAGCGCGGCGGCGGCCGCTTCGTGCAGCACCGCGACCGGCGGATAGCGCAGCGCCCGACGCAGGTCCTGGTCGCTGTAGCCGTCCAGCAGGCCCACGGTGCGGATGGTGCCGTCGATCGCCCACTCCAGGTTGGCGTCGAGGGTGCGGATCAGCTCGGCGGTCAGCGGCGACCGCGGCGGGGTGAGCTGGGCGAGCAGTGCCGCTGAGCCCCCGGCATCCTCGGCCACGTCGCGCGCCGTCCAGCCCCGGGCGTCGCGCAGGCCACGCAGCGCACCGCGCTCCAGCAGTGCGGCAACGACTTCGGTCGGTGCGCCGTGCCGAGCGGCCTGGTGCAGCGGGGTGAGCCAGGCCGCGGCGCCGGGCCGCCACTGGTTGACGCTGAGCGCGGGGATGGCGTCCAGCAGATCGAACAGTGCCGGCCAGTCACCGGCCTCGGCCGCATCGGCCAGTCGGTGCCCGGCGGTGATGGCTTCCTCCGGAAGCAGGGAGAGTTCCAACACGCCGGGCCAATCTAAAGGTGGTTCGTCCATGACTCGAAATTAGCCAAGGGGTCCGACAATAACTGTCGATCGATCGGCAGACGAGAGTTGTCGGTACCCGTCGATAACCTGACGTCGCTGGATGCCGTCGTCGTCCGCTGGGATGGGTGGGCGCAGACTGCCGAGGACGTCGGCGTGCACCTGATCCAGCTGGTCGACAAGCATCACCGCCCGGAACGGCGCCGCTCCGCGGTACGCACCGAGTTGCGTGCCGTTGCCCGCGAGTGGAACGCCGGGGCGCGGGAAGAGTGAGCGGCTACACCCCCGGGTAGCTGGCCGCCAGAACTTGTCGGTGGTCGCCGATAGATTCTTTTCACCAGCACTTCCCCACGGGGGCTTGAGATATCGGGAGGTCAGCAATGTCGCAGTCGGCAGTCGACCGCGTTGTCCTGCTCGGGGACAACGACACCACGGCCCACCGCGCCGAGCTGGCCAGGGACGCCGCCAAACAGCACTGCATCATCGTCGAGGCGTTCGGTTTCGAGGAGGGCGAGGCCGGCGGCACCGATGACCTGACCGAAATCGACGCCGTGGTCGCCGCGCTGGGCCGCGCGATCGCCGGGCGGATGGACGTCTGGGTGCCGTTCCCGGGCCCGGACTTCATTCGGGAACAGCACCTGCGGCGGCTGAGCCTGGTGTTGCAGCGTCACGGCCTGAACGTGCGGTTGACCCGGGGGCTGTACCCGGCGCCGACCGACGGCGGCATGAACGAGATTGACTTCGCGCTGCGGCGCGAGGTTCAAGCCGTCGACGGCCTGGATCAGGCGGCGCTGGCCGCCGAGGGCGCCAAGAGCCTCGGGCGGGAGATCGAGATGGCGCTGGTCAAGGCCGACGGCCGACAGTCGGTGCGGCGCACAACCGACGGGGGCCGGGCGAACATGCACCCGGTGCCGCCGATGCTGCCGTCGCCGGCGGTGCCGTGGCCGGAGCGCAAGCGTCAGGTCAAGCGGTATGCGGGCTGGCTGGTGCACGGCTGTGGTGTCACCCAGGCGGCCACCGCGCGGGTGCTCAACTCCGCGGGGCAGCGTACCCCGACCGGCCGGGAGTGGAAGCCCGGTACGGTGTCGAAGCTGCTGGCCGGCAAGTACGACGACCCGAGGCGGCCCGGTGACTTCAGGCCAGATGCCGTAGCCGGGTGATCATCCGGGATATACGATCGGCACGAAGATCAGGGCGTAGACCAATCCACTGATCAAGACGGCCAGGCCGCACCCGCCGATCGCCAAGCCCATACCGCGGCGACGAGGCGAGTCGGTGCCCAGCAATGTCGCGCCGATCAGCAACGAGGCCACGGTCGTCAGTATGGCCGCGACCGCTATCAGGATGGGAACCCCGATGTGGTCGACGACCGGAGTTTGTCCCAGCAGCCAACCGATACCGAACCAGACCGCCAAGGCCGGCTGCACGACGACCGGTGATGATCGGGTGGCGATCCGCCAAACATCGCTGTCCTGCACCTGGATTCGACTGAACACCGTATTGGGCATGCCTGAGTGCCTTTCAGTCGAGTAGCAGGTAGATCAAGCCGGCCGGGATGAGCGTGATCGCGATCGTCAACGGTGTCGCGAGGTAGCCCGCAAGGATCCCCCGGCCGGCCTGCCCGATCTCATCGGGCAGCTGGCTCATGAACAGCCCTATCGGCACCACAACGGCCGTGGCGATTGCGAAGAAGAACAGGTTGGCGATCCACAACGGCAGCCACACCCAGGTGGCGGTCTCGACGATCACGATGGTCGCCAGCGCGGCGACCAAGCTCCGCGGGCCGTAGCGGTCTGTCGGGGTCGGGGCGGTCATGGGTAGAAGTTATCCCTTCGGGAGCGGCTCGAGGCTCAGCCGAGTTGTCCGGATGTCGAGGAGACCGACGGCGGCGCGTACACCGGTCCGAAATCGGTGGCGGCGTCGCCGAACGGGGCGAACGCGGAGCTGCCGACACCGACCTCGTGATGGCCCGGCAGGTTGCCGGCGTCGTACTTGATGCGTACCGAGCCGTCCGGCGCCTGCGCAATACTGCCCTGCGGGACACCGACTTTCACCCTCCCGGGGCCACCGCTGTCGTTGAGCTCGACGGACGGATTCTGGCGCATCACCACGATCCCGTTGTCATAGTCGATGTAGGTGGTGACCTTGGTGTCCTCGGGATCGAAGTTCGGGTTGGGGCCCCGGTCGTTGCCGGCGTCATGTGAGCCCAAGCGGTTGACCCACGGCTGCTCAATCCATTGCGACGCACGCACCACCCCCTGCCCGGCGGGGGTGTCCAACGCCAGGGCTTGCTGATTGGCCAGTGCCTCGGCGGATCTCGGCCTCGATGCCGTCGAGTCGTCGGCGCCCGCGCAGCGCCACCTGGCCGCACCGCGCAGCGTCGCGACGAACGCCCGGTCCAGTTGCGTCGTGGTGTGCAGCCGGGTGGCCAGGGCGGCCTCGCGCTCTCGCGCGGCATTGGCGTGGGCACCGAGTTCCTCGGGCATGTTTTCCGACGCTAGTTCAACCGTGCCGATCGCGGTATTCACCCGGCTGACAGCCGCCGGCCATGGAATCCCGGCACGGTGTCGAAGCTGCTCACCGGCAAGTGCGACGATCCGCGGCGGGCCGGGGACTTCAGACCAGACGCAGTAGCTGAATGATCACCACCGGCGGGATGACGGCCAGTGCGATGGTCAGCGGGGTGGCGAGATAGCCGATCAGCATGCCGCGGCCGACCTGTGCAGTCTTGATGCCACCGCTCTGGGACATGAAGAAGCCGGTCGGCACCACAATGGCGGTAGCGAGGCCGAAAACGTACAAGTCCGCGATCCAGTACGGAAACCACATCCAGGTCGCGGTCTCGACGATCGCAATGGTCGCCAACGCGGCGATGAAACTGTGCGGGCCGTAGCGGACTTCGGTGTCCGGGCTGGTCATGCGCCGCCCTCGAACCACGGCAGGAAAATCAGCACGTAGAACAATCCGCTGATGAAGGTCACTACGGCAGATCCGCAGACAGCCAGACCGACACCGCGTCGATACGGTGACTCCGCGCGCAACAACACCGCGCCGATCACCAGAGCTGCGACGGTCGGCACGATGAAAGCTGCCGTGGCCAGCCAGCGAAACGGTGTGCCATAGGAGAGTGGGCTGCCACTCAGCCCCAGCCAGCCGATGCCGATTAGCGCCGCGAGGACGGCTTGGACGACCAGCGGTGCTGACCGGGTGGCGGTGCGCCAGAAGGCGGGGTCGCCATCGCGGACACGGGCCAGAATTGCACTGGGCATGCATGGCTCCTTTTGATGATCAGGCGGGGACACCGCCGGGTCTGCCCGACGGTGAAGGTACTGCTGGTGGTGCCACGGTGGGTCCGAAATCCGTGGCAGGCAGGGGAGATCGGACGTCGAATCGTGGATTCCAGTTCCCGCCGTGGTCGAAGGGCGCGAACGCCTTGCCTCCGATGCCGACCTCGTGGTGGAACGGAAGGTTGAACAGGGGTCCGTTGGTGCTTCCGGATTGAGCCGGGTCGATCAGAACGGTGCGGGTGCTGCCGCCGGGTAGGTCTTGGTAGACCTCCAAAGACGGGTAATCCGTTCGGGTGCCGTCGACATGCACGCCATCTGGACCGGGGGTGAAAACCAGGTCGCCGTTCACGCTCAATCGGTGGCTGCCTAGCGGGCCGCGCGGATCGGCGGAGACGCCCGGTGCGAGTGGGTTCGCGGCGTCGTACTTGATCCGCACCGATCCATCCGGGGTTTGCGTGACGCTGCCTCGGGGGACACCGACTTCCACGCGTACCGGAGCGCCGTCGATGTTGAGTTCGGCGGAGGGGTTCTGCCGCATCACCACGATCCCGTTGTCGTAGTCGATGTAGGTGGTGACCTTGGTGTCTTCGGGGTCGAACCGCGGGTTCGGGCCCCGGTCGTTGCCGGCGTCATGTGAGCCCAAGCGGTTGACCCACGGCTGCTCAATCCACTGCGACGCACGCACCACCCCCTGTCCCGGCACCGGATCGATCCTGGCGACGCGGATCTCGGAGTCCACGCCCTGGAACTTCGGGTCGTAGGTGTGTGCATCCAAGGCGGCCGCAGTCGTCCAATCGGAGGCCGAGACCGGGTCGCGGCCGAAGACCTGCTTGAAGGCGTCGATCTGATTGAGACGACGTTCGTCGGCTGAGGCGGGCGACCGCTTGAAGGTGTGATCGACGGCCTGGACGCCTGGCGCGCGCGGCCCCTTGACGGTGTAGCCGCCGCCCAGGGACCGCACCGCCGCCGCACGGGCGTGGCTGTCGGCCACGGTGTCGGCGATCACGCGGTGGATGTCGCGGGTCTTGACGGTCAGGAACTGTTGAAACTGGCGGGCGCCGGCGGGGGTATCCAGCGCCAGGGCTTGCTGATTGGCCAGTGCCTCGCGGATCTCGGCCTCGATGCCGTCGAGTCGTCGGCGCCCGCGCAGCGCCACCTGCGCCGCACCGCGCAGCGTCGCGACGAACGCCCGGTCCAGTTGTGTCGTGGTGTGCAGCCGGGTGGCCAGCGCGGCCTCGCGATCTCGCGCGGCATCGGCGTGGGCACCGAGTTCCTCGGGCATACCCGGGGACGCTAGTTCAACCGTGCCGATCGCGGTATTCACCCCGCGACGCTCAGTCCTTGAAATACACCAGCTGATGGCTGCTGGTCAGCAGCACACCGTCGCGGGACCACAGGTGCGCGCTCTGGTCGAAGTAGCCGCGGGAGAAGCCGTTGGCGCGGGCGCTGCCCAGCACGAAATCGCCGCCCACGGCCTCGAGCTGCGCGGCGTCGGCGTGGAAATAGGTGGTCAGCGAGATGGTGCCGGCCGGGATGAAGCCGCCGCGGCGCAGGAACACCCGCGGGTAGAAGATGTCGGAGACTGCGGCCAGCGCGGCGAAGTCCAGCGGGCGTTGATCAACGTCGCGCGCCCACAACGTGGTGGTCGACGATCCGCTGGGCACACCTTCGTCGGGAATCGGCCCTTCGGTGAAGCGCATGTCGTAGCGCTTGGCCCACACGATCGCCTCGATGAAGTCACCGCGCGGGAGATCCTCGGGCGCAGCGGTTTTCGGTGGACGGGCTTCGATGTCGGCCCAGGTGTCGCGGTGCCGGCCGAACACCGCGGTGGCGGTGGTCTTGACCTCATCGCCCTGGCGTAGCTCCATGACCCAGTGCTGGTTGCTGCGGTTGGTGCGCGCAGCGCGCAGCGCGATGTCGAATTCGCCGTCGGCAATCGGCGCGGCGTAGTTGAGCGTCAACGCCAGCGGGTCACCGATGCGGTCGGGGTGGGATTCGACGGCGCGCAGCAACACCGCCGCGGTGATCCCGCCGAACGGGCCGACCATGTTGGCCCACGCCGGTTCGGTGGCACCGCGCACGACGCCGGTGTCGACGTGGTCCAGGCGCATGGCGCGGTCGAAGGGGTGCGGGGTCACGGCGGTCCTTCCGATGGGACGGAACGATATCGGTCACGCTATCGCGAGCCTGCGGGCACCGCCCGTCGTCTACCGCCAGGAACGGTTAGTATGTGCATGCTAATGTATGTGCATGTCTCCTTTGGAGCATCGACTGCAGATCCTGCTCGACGACGAACGCCATCGCCGACTGACCGCGGCGGCACGGGAACGTGGCGTCTCAGTGGCCAGCGTGGTGCGCGAAGCCATCGATCGCGGCCTCGCGGGCCCCGTCGACCGCCGCAAATCCGCCGGTCAGCGCCTTCTCGACGCTCCTGACATGCCGGTTCCCGACCCCGCCGAACTCAAGCAGGAATTGGACGAACTGCGCGGACGCCGCGGATGATCGTGCTGGACACCACGGTGCTCGTCTATGCCAAGGGCGCCGACCACCGGTTCAGGGAGCCGTGCCGTGACTTGATCGCGGCGGTTGCCGCCGACCGCATTGAAGCGACCACTACCCCCGAAGTGATCCAGGAGTTCGTCCATATTCGTGCCCGCCGACGTGGCCGCAACGATGCCGCAACGCTGGGGCGCAGCTACGCCGAGCTGCTCGCGCCCCTGCTGACTGTCGCTGGCGACCACCTCGAGCGAGGATTGACGATGTTCGAGACGACCCCGAGTGTTGGTGCCTTTGATTCCGTGCTGGCTGCGGTCGCCAAATCTGCCGGGGCGGTACTGGTCTCGGCGGACGGTGCGTTCAGCGACCTCCCCGACATCACCCATGTAGTGCCCGACACCGCGGGCGTCGCCGGCCTGCTCGGCGACAATTGATCTCGCCGGGTTTCTCCGATTTTGATCGATGGAGTGACTCGTCCCCGGGTGTAGCACGGCTCTTGCCGTGGAGGTGCTCGCCGAGCCGTATCGGGAACGCGACGGCCTGGCCGACTACGCCACTTCGGCGCCGCCGGAATTCGGCGACTACCGGACGTTCTGCGGGGACCTGACGCGCGGTTCACGCTGAGGTCGAGCTGCTCAGCCCGGATTGGTCGCGGTCACCACCCAGGTGTGCCCGGGGAACTTCAGAACCCCGTCGACGCGGTGCCGGCGCAGCTCGTCGCGCAGCTTGTCGACGACGGCGGCCCAGCCGTCCTCGCCGAGCCGGGCGGGCAGTTCGGTGCGGGCCTGCTGCCCGGTGCGGTTGGACAGGATCATCGTCAGGCGTTCCTCGACGCCGTCGCTGCCGTCGATGCTGAAGTCACAAACCCCGTCGAACGCCGCCAGCTCGATGTCAGCCCAGCCGGCGTCGGCCAGGATGGTCCGCACCCGCTCGGCGTTGCCGAAGGCCAGCGGGCCCGGCTCGGTGGGATCGGCCGCGGCGGGCGGTGATTCGAGCTGCGCAGCCAGCATGTCGACGCCGACGGAGAACATCGGATTGTCGCTTTCACGCCAGCACACGAACGCCAGCCGGGCGCCCGGAGCGGCCGCGCGGCGGATATTGATGAACGCCGCCACCGGGTCGTCGAAGAACATCACCCCGAACCGCGAGATGACCCGGTCGAAGACCGGCCCGCCCAGATCCATGATCTGGGCGTCCCCGAGCACCACGGTGGCCTCCGGTACCCGCCGCCGCGCCGCAACCACCATCGGCTGCGAGATATCGACCCCCACGGGCACCGCCCCGATCCCCGCCGCCCGCTGCAGCAACGTGCCTGAGCCACAACCGATGTCGAGCACCCGGGCGTCGGATCCGATATCGGCGGCCTGGAGCACCGCGTCAGCGAACGGCGCCAGCGCCGCTTCGAAGATCGCCGCGTGATCGACCCAGTCCACCCCTTGAGTCGCCCAGGACTGCTGCTGTTCCTCATTGGCCATGGACCTCAGCGTAGGGTGCGGGGCGGTTTAGCCTGATAGCCGTGGATGGCGAGGCGTTTTATACCCAGACCGGCCCCGGACAGTTCGACAGCTCACCGCTGACCGGCGGGCCGTGGAGCGCCGCGAGCCAGCACGGCGGGCCGCCGTCGGCGCTGCTGGCCCGCGAGATGGAGCGCTACCAGCCCCGCGACGGGCACCGGCTGGGGCGAGTCAGTATCGACATCCTGACTCCGGTGCCGGTGGCACCGCTGCGCATCGCGGTGGAGGAGATCCGCACCGGCAAACGGGTGCAGCTGCTGCAAGCGACCGCCCAGGCCGACGGGCGCACGGTGCTGATCGGGCGGGCCTGGCGGATCGCGGCGGCCTCGGCGGACTTTCCGGCCGATGCCCCCGATCCCGCACCGGGCGGGGCCGAGCCCACCGCGCAGACGTTCACCTTTCCCGACGGATGGCATGCCGGCGGATACCTGTCGGCGATCGACTGGTGTTTTCTGGACGGCGGTTTCGCCGGGTACGGCCCGGCCCGGGCCTGGGCGCGCCCGAACGTGGCGCTGGTCGCCGGCGAGGCGATGACGCCTTGGCAGCGGGTGCTGACAGTGGGGGATTCCGGCAGCGGGATCAGCGCTTGCGCCCCGCCGGCCGAGCACCCGGCGATCAACTGCGACTTCACCGTGGTGTTGCACCGAGATCCGGTGGGGCACTGGGTCGGAATGGACTCGCGCACCCTGGTCACGCCCGGGCAGGGGGCGTTCACCCAGACGACGGTCTTCGATCCCGCCGGGCCGGCGGGCCTGGCGACGCAGACGCTGGTGGTCTGAGCTTTCCGGCACTGATCAGAGCAGGTGGCCGACGATGACGAAGGCCGCCAACCCGAACATCGTCGCGTTGACCAGAACGCTCCACGGCTCATGCAGCCGCGAATGTGCCCAGGCGGCGCCGATCATCACCACGCACAACCCCAGCGCGGCCAGCGGCGTCAACACCGTCCCGATCCCGGTCAGCCCCGGCGCCACGAGTCCGACCGCCGCCAGCAGCTCCATCGCCGCGGTGAAGCGCACCACCGGCATCGGAAACATCGCCACCCCGGTCTGGCCGGTGGCGATCAAGCGATCGCGCGCCATGGTCAGTTTGGCGGCCCCCGACGCGGCGAATACCGCGGCCAAGGTCAGTTGGGCGGCCCACAGTGCAGTGTTCATGGTTTCGGTCCTTCCCGTATGAGGTGTCTCTACGTAGGACGGACGGAGGCTGCCGTGTGTGACGATCCGGCGGTGTCACATTCGGTGCCGCGGGATCGTCTACAAGGCATGAGCGACTACCAGAGCCCGGTTGGGCTCTCCCAACATCGCCGCGGCGCGCGGACACGCGTATGGCGCGGGCCCGCAGCTCGCGCTGGCCCGCGATTTCCGTATCTTTTCCCGCCACGCCCGGGCCGCGGTGGCCGAGCAGGCCTGCTGTCTGGCATCCGCTGAATTCGGCACACTATATGGAAAGAAGCGGGGGTGACTGAGATGACCGACAACCTGCCCTACATCGACGAGCACACGGTACGGGTGGATGCGCCGCGGCGGGCCGTGTGGCATGGATTGCGGTGGTACGTGGAGTCCCTGCTGCGCGGCGCCGAGCGCAACCCCCTTGTCGCACTGCTCGGCCCGCAACCGCGGGCCGGCTTCGACGTGGCAGAGAGCGTCGAGGAACAGCGGCTGAGTTTGACGGGGCGGCACCGCTTCTCGCGGTATCGGCTGCACTTCGAGCTGAGCGACGCGCCGGGTGGTGGCACCTGCGTGCACGCCCGGTCCTACGCGGCTTTTCCTGGGCTGCACGGGAGTGTGTATCGGGCATTGGTGATCGGGACGCGCTTACACGTTGTCGCGACGAATGACATGCTGCATGGGATACGGGCGGCGGTGGTCGGGAAGTCCCGTTGACCTGGATCGGTCAGTTCACTCCTGACCGACGCCACCGCCGCAGGATCGCCGACGTCGGTGTGCTCCGCTATGCTCGACACAGCTCACGAGTGGACGGCAGTTCGGGTACCTGGCCCGTCGTCCCGGCAACCGCGCCACCACCGCACGGTGCCCCAGGGGAAGAGCCGGCGCGCGATCAGCGCGCAAGGGGTGGATGCCCGGGTGCGGCACCGCCGGGAAGGCGATATGTCCGAACTGGACTGGGATCTGTTGCGAAAGTTGGTGGCCGAATTCGGGTTCTGGCCGGCAACCACCGATCCGGACGACATCGAACGGCACCGCCGACAATGCGCCGACGCCGACGCCCACCACCGGGCGTGGTTGCGCGCATACGGCCCGGACGGTTCTAAGCGGGCCAGGTGGAGCCACCTGTCGAAAGCGAGGCGGACGTGAAGTATGTCCGGCCTGCGTACCGTGACCGGCTCGGCCGCCTCAGCGATGCCGAGTTGCTGGCCTACGCCAGGCGCAAGTACGGGAACCCGTACCTGACCCTGGTTGCGGCAAAAGAGCTGCGCCGGCTTGAGCTCAAATATCTGCATCTCGGGGTAGCTGCTGCGCAGCGGCAGGTTGAGGTGCGAGCGGAGAGGCGTCGACAACTACGCGCCAGGCTGTGGCCTGCGAATCCGAGTGAGGCCCAATGAGTGCCGAACGGGGCTGGATCGGCGAACCTCAGCCGCAACGGGAGTGGCACAGATCGTATGCGTCAGCGCGTGCCGACAGAATCCGTGCGGCGCAAGAGCAGCGGCGGCGCGAGATCTTGCAGCAGGTAGCCGAGGGTGAGGAGCGGCGAAAGCAAGCACTGGCGCGCGAGCCCGCCGGTGAGCCGACCGTGTCGGTGCCCTCTGAAAGAATGACCCCGCGAACTACCACCAGCTCGGCGCCGCGCAGCGCGGGTAGCCCACGTCGCGATATCGCCACGGCTATCCGATCCACACCTCACACACCCTGACGGCGCAGGTACGGAAGTGGTGGATGTGGCACGAACCTGGACGGCGACCGATCTCCCCGTAGGCTGGCGGAGTGGCACCCCCGCTCCTGACCGCCGACTTCGCCCGCGAGTTCCCCGAGCTCGCGCAACCCTGGCAGGCCGCCACCCCGGCCGACCCGAAGCTGCTGGTACTCAACGAAAAGCTGGCTGCAGAACTCGGCCTCGACCCCGACTGGCTACGCAGCCCGGACGGCCTGAAGCTGTTGACCGGCACCAGCGTTCCCGACGGCGCCACCCCGGTCGCCCAGGCCTATGCCGGACACCAGTTCGGCAACTACGTCCCGCTGCTCGGCGACGGGCGCGCCCTGCTGCTCGGCGAGCTGGCCGGCGATCACCGCCGCGACATCCATCTCAAAGGCTCCGGGCGCACCCCGTTCGCCCGCGGCGGCGACGGGCTGGCCGTCGTCGGCCCGATGCTGCGCGAGTACCTGATCAGCGAAGCCATGCACGCCCTGGGCATTCCCACCACCCGCTCACTGGCTGTCGTCGCCACCGGGGCCCAAGTGCAACGTGAAACGCAGCTGCCTGGGGCGGTACTTACCCGCATTGCCGCCAGCCACCTGCGGGTGGGCAGCTTCCAGCTCGTCGCCCAGCAGGCCCGCGCCACCGGCGATCTGGGACTGCTGCGCCGGCTGGCCGAGCACGCCATCGCCCGGCATCACCCGCAGGCAGCGCAGGCCGAAAACCCTTACCTGGCACTGTTTGAAGCCGTGGTCGAGGCACAGGCGTCGCTGGTGGCGCAGTGGATGCTGGTCGGTTTCGTACATGGGGTGATGAACACCGACAACATGACGATCTCCGGGGAGACCATCGACTACGGGCCGTGCGCGTTCATGGACGCCTACGACCCGGCGACCGTGTTCAGCTCCATCGACTACGCCGGGCGTTATGCCTACGGCAACCAGCCACTGGTCGCGCAGTGGAACCTGGCCCGCTTCGCCGAGACCCTGCTGCCGCTGCTGGCCGCCACCGAGGAGCTGGCACTGTCGACGGCGGTGGAGACCCTGGAAGGGTTCATGCCGCGCTATCACGGGCACTGGTCGGCCGGGATGCTGGCCAAATTCGGGCTGACCGGCAGCGTGGAAGCGGCCGCGCTGATCGATCAGACGCTGGCACTGATGAAAGACAACGCCGTCGACTACACCTCGTTCTTCCGGAACCTGGCGCGGGCAGGCCGCGGCGACACCGCTGCGCTGCCACCGGTCTTCGATGACTGGCTGGCACGCTGGCAGGCCCTGCAACCTGACGTCGACGCGATGGATCGGGTCAACCCGGTCTACATTCCGCGCAATCACCTAGTGGAACAGGCATTGACCGCCGCGATGCGCGATGATCTCGTGCCGGTGCGCAAGCTGCTGGAGGTGCTGGCCGAGCCGTACGACGAGCGCGACGGCCTGGCCGACTACGCCGCCCCAGCACCGCCGGAATTCGGCGACTACCGGACGTTCTGCGGGACGTGAGCACTACGGTTCCGCGGTCACCAGCGTCAGCTCCCACGCGTTCAGCCACGGCTTGATCAGCTGCGCGACGGAGTAGATGTGCGGTCCGTCGCAGGTCGGCTCGGAGTAGTCGCCGTTGGACACCGCGGTGAAGATCCCGATCGCCTCGATCGCGCCGTCGGGCCGGATTCGGTAGACCGGCCCGCCGGAGTCGCCGCACTTGGCGGTCGCAGCGAACCGGATCTTGTTCTCCTCGCCGGCGACCACCGGCCCGCACATCGCGCCGCCGCTGCGGATCCCGAAATGGCAGACGGTTTCCCCGATTTCGACGCGCTCGGCCAGGCCGACCACCGGATGCCCGTCGATCTCGGAGGTCAACGGGATCTTGCCGGGACGGTCCAGGTCGATCAGTCCGATGTCGAAGTCGTTCCAGTCGTTGCCGTCGTAGATGGTTTCGGTGAAGGTGCCGACGACCGGATATTTGTAGAGCCCGCCGTGACGAATCGCCACCGCTGCGGGCCCGCCGGGCTTGTTGCAGTGCCCGGCGGATAGCAGCGCCGGCCGGTTGTCCTTGGTGTGCACCAGAAATCCTGTTGTGCAACTGATGTTGTCGGAGCCGTCGGTGGGGGTGACGTTGATGCCGATGCCGGGTCCGATCGTTTTGGCCGCCGGAATCGGGATGGGGTTGCGCACCGGGTGGGCACGACTGGCCCAGATGGTGGCCACCAGGATCGCTGCGACGACGACCGCGATGGTCACTCGGGTGATCAGGGCGCTGAGGGGACGTTTGCGGGAGGCGGCCATGTCAGGTGTGCTCCCGGGATGCTTGACGCGGTGGAATGGGTCGACTGTACCGAGGGCCTGCCAGATCGCGGCATAACCGCGATTTCGGGAGGACAATGGCGGTTAAGGGGGACGCTCGGGAAGGACGAAACGATGAGTACCTCGATTCAATCCCAAAACACCACTCGGATGTTCGCCCGGGTGGTCGGCCCGTTCTTGGCCGTCCTCTGCTTGACTGCTGCCGTGCAGGGCTCGGAGCTGTGGACGCGCCTCGCCGAGGTCGGCGACGATTGGCTCTGGTCGTGGGTGGCCGGCGCGTTCACCTTGCTGGCCGGCCTGGTGGTGATCGCCTTGCACCCGTACTGGCGCGGCGTGGCGGCGTTCAGCGTCTCCGCGCTGGGCTGGCTGACCGCGGTGAAGGGGTTCTTGCTGGTGGCGTTTCCGGCGACGGTCCTGTCGGTTCCGGCCGACTGGATGGGTGCGGTGAACCTGTGGCGGGTCGTGTATGTGGCGTTCGCGCTGCTGGGGCTGTATCTGACGTATGTCGGGTGGGCGCCGGGGGCGCGTGGGACGGCGCCGCGGGAGCACAGCGCGGAGCAGGATCTGCCGCGGGTGGCGTGACGCAGCCGGTCACCTCGGGCTCCGGTGTCGTAAGCAGCATCTAGGCTGCTGCCAACGCGACACCGGCGTCGTTGGTGTCGCCTTGCCTCAAGGAGCTCGCGGTGACCGATGCCGACCACAGCGCACAGCCGAATCAGGTGCCCTATGGCAGGCACGCCAAGCCGGAGCCGGACGATGCGGCACCGCTGACCGAACCGGCACCGGTGACCGAACCGGCACCGGTCGCATCCCCGCGTATCGAGATTCACGCGGTCACCGACCTGAGCTACCCGATGGCGCACTGCCGCATCCCGGTGATCGACCACATCGCGATCGACAACGCCGGTGAGGAACTGCGCGGTGCGGTACTACAACTCGAGGTCACTAGCGCCGGCGGCTCCCATGGCGGCCCGAAGGAGATTCACGTCGATCTGGCCGCCCACGCCCCGACCACGTTGCGCGACGTCGCCCTGCTGCTGAATGCGGCGTCGATGCTCGCCGTTGACGACCCGCGGCCGGGCGCCATCCGTGCCGTGCTGACCGATGCCGCCGGCCGGGAGCTGGCCCGTGCCGAAAAAGACGTCACGATCCTGGCCGGTAATCAGTGGAAGGCCCACCCGCTGCAGCTGGCTTTAGAGATGCTGGCCGCCCACGTTCAACCCAATTCCGCGGCCGTGACCGCCGTGATGCTCACCGTCTCCGACCGGCTGCAGGCGCTGACCGGCAGCTCGGCCCTCGACGGCTACCAGAGTGACGACCCGGTCCGCGTCGACGCCATCGCCCACGCTGTTTTTGAGGCCATGCGCGCTCAGGACATTCGCTACGCCGAACCGCCGGCCAGCTGGGGCCTGGACGGTCAGAAGGTCCGCACCCCTGCCGAGGTGCTCGAGGGCCGGCTCGGCACCTGCCTGGACACCACCTTGACGATGGCCGCGGTCTTGGAGCAGGCCGGGATCAACTCGACCATCTGGATGCTGAACGGGCATGCGTTCCTCGGCTACTGGCGGGCGGAATCCGCACTGCCCACCGTGTCGACCACCGAGGCCATCGACGTGGTCAACCTGGTCGACCTGGACCAGATCCGGTTGGTGGAGACCACTTTGCTCACCGGCGGCGCGCAAGCCGGCGATTTCGGCGCCGCGACCGCCGCCGCCCGGGCCAAGTGCCAGGCGGATCTGTCGAACATCCTGGGTATCACCGACATTCGCCGGGCGCGTGCCGGGCGGATCTATCCGCTGCCCAGCCATGCCATCGATGGGGCCGGCACCGTCACCGTCATCGAATATCAGCCGGCCGCCGGCCCGACGATCGTCCCGTACGTGCGCCCCGAGACCGTCCAGCAGGTGCCACAGGATGTCGTGCCCGAGCGGGTGCGGCAGTGGAAGAACGCGCTGCTGGATCTGAGCCTGCGTAACCGGCTGATCAACTACACCGACCGCGCCGGATTCGCCCTGGCGGTGCCCGGCCCGGCGCTGGCCCGTTTCGAAGACGCCATCAACGCCGGTGCCCGCATCGGACTGCTGGCCTCCGACGAAGTCAGCAGTGTGGATGCGGCGCGCGGCATCCGCTACGGCCGGGACCTACCCGAGGCTGAGCGCACTCTGCTGCTGGCCGACAAACACAGCGCCTACCTGGATGTCACCGAGGCGGCGTACAAAACTCGGCTGCGCAACCTGGCGTACAAGGCCAAAACCATCACCCAGGAGACCGGCGCCAACAACCTCTACCTGGCGTTCGGAATGCTCAACTGGCGCTTCGGTGATCGCGAGCTGCGCTCCCCGGTGGTGCTGGTGCCGGTGGCCCTGTCCACCACCAATCGCGGCGCTCGCTATGTGCTGTCCATCGACGAAGCCGGCATCTCCACCCCAAACTACTGCCTGATCGAAAAGCTGCGGCTCAGTTTCGGTTTGGAGATCCCGGAGCTGGCCAATCCGGCTGGGGATGCCTCCGGTATCGACCTGGCGGGCACGTTCGAGGCGGTGCGTCGCGCGATCGTCGCCGCCGGTGTACCGTTCCGGGTCGAGGAGAGCGTGCACCTGGCGATTTTGCAGTTCGCGAAATTCCCGCTGTGGAAAGACCTCGACGAATCTTGGGCGGCGCTGGCCGACAACACCCTGGTGCGCCACCTGATCGAGACCCCGCTGACCGCCTACACCGACCCGGCACCCGAACCCGACGGGGTCGACCTCAACGAGTTGCGCCCGCAGATGCCGGTGCCCGCGGACTCCTCGCAGCTGCAGGCGATCGCCGAAGCCGTCGCCGGGCGCACCTTCGTGCTGGAAGGCCCGCCGGGAACCGGCAAATCGCAGACGATCACCAACCTACTGGCGCACGCGATGGCCTCGGGGCGGCGGGTGCTGTTCGTCGCCGAGAAGAAGGCCGCCCTCGACGTGGTCAAAAAGCGTTTGGACGCGGTCGGTTTGGGTGAGCTGTCGCTGAACCTGCACGACAAATCGGCGCGCCCGGCCGCGGTGCGTGAACAGATCAAGACCGCGCTGGAGCTGCGGGTGGCCGCCGACACCGAACGGTTGCGCACCAACCAGCAGATCGCCGCCGCGGCCCGCACCACGTTGGCCCGCTATGCCGAGCGGCTGCATGCGCCCAACGCCGCCGGACTGTCGGCCTACACCGCGCGCTCCAAAGAACTCGCCGCCGATCAGGACGTGGCCGCCTTGGAGGTGCCGCGCGAGCTGGTGGCCGCCGGTGATCCGGAGAAGTTGGCGCAGCTCGGGGAGCTGCTGCGGGCGCTGCCGGCCGTCGCCGAGCTGGCCCAGCCGCGCGCCGATCATCCGTGGGGCTTTGTGGATGCGGTGCCGGCCGATATCGACGGAAGCTACCGTGCGGCAGTTGAATTCGATGCCGCGCTGGCCGCGCTGTTGGGCGACGGGCAGCACCACGGTGTTGGGCTGGCACAACTCGATCGGCTCGGTGAGCCGGCCGCGCTGGACGGTTGGGCGCGGCTGGCCGGCGCGCCCCGGTACCCGCTGGATGGGATCGACGCGCTGAACACGCCCGCCTGGGCCGCCGAACTGGCCGCGTTGAAGCAGTTGCTGGCCGGATTGTCGGCGCAGCGCCCGGGCTGGCTGGACACCGCCGGCCCGCAGGCAATGGATCTGGACATTCCGGCGATCCACGCCGCTGCGGTGGCCGCCGACGAGTCTGGGTTCTTCGGGCGCAAGAAACGCCGCCGCGCGGTGCTGGCGCAGCTGGCCGACGTGCTGGTGGTCGACGAGGCGACCGTCGACCTCAAGGGCCTGTCGAGTGGCACCGCGGCAATGGCCGAAACCTACGAAGTGGTGACCGACCTGCGGACGCGGGTATCCCGGCTGCCGGTGAAAGTCATTGACGAGGACTGGAATCCGCTGATCCCCGAGACCACCGCGCAGCTGGTCGCCGGGCTGGACTGGCTGGCGCGGCTGGTCGCGACCTTGTCGCCGCCCGGTGCGCACACCGCCGACCTGCGCGACTTCTATGCCCGCACACCCGTCGGGGCGCTGGTCGGGCCGCTGGAGCGGCTCGGTACCGCCTGGAGCGGCCTGGGCCAGGCCACCGGGGTGAGCCTTGAGGCCCAGCGGGCCTGGGCCGACGGGGCGTTCTTCGACCGGTGGTGGGCCGTGCGCAGCGCGCGACGGCTGGACACCCCCGCCGCACTGCAGAGTTGGGTGGGTCTGCTCGGTCATGTCGAGCCGCTGCGGGCCGCGGGTATGACCGCGGCGCGGACCGCGATCCTGAGCGGGCAGGTGCTGCCCGAGGACGCCGCACTGGGATTCGAGCGTGGGCTGGCTGCGGTGTCGGTCGGCGAACGCCTCGATGCCAACGCGCTGGCCGGTTTCGACGTGGCTGCTCACGGCAAGACCATCCAACGGTTCACCGACGCCACCCGGGCGATCCGCGAAGAGTTGCCCCGGGCGATCCCGGCCGCACTGCTGGGTGGGCGCCGCTTTGACTCCTGGTCGGAGAGCGGTCAAGTCGGCGGGTTGCGCCGGCAGCTGGAACGCAAGCGCGGTGGCATGAGCATCCGGGGGCTGCTGGACAACTTCGGTGAGCTGATCACCGCGATCATGCCGTGCACGCTGATGAGCCCGGATTCGGTGGCCCGGTTCTTCCCGGCCAAGCCAGGGCTGTTCGACATCGTGGTGTTCGACGAGGCCTCCCAGATCCGGGTGGCCGACGCGGTCGGGGCGATGGGCCGCAGCGGGTCGGTAGTGGTGGTCGGCGACAGCAAGCAGATGCCGCCCACCAGCTTCGCCGAAGTCAGCACCGGCGATGACGACGAAGACTACAGCCCCGACGTCGTGGTGGACGAGGAGTCGATCCTCACCGAATGTGTGCAATCCCAGGTGCCGCGGCAATGGCTGTCTTGGCATTACCGCAGCCAAGACGAAGCGCTGATCGCGTTCTCCAACCAGAACTACTACGAGGGCCGGCTGGCGTCCTTCCCGGCGCCGCGGGCCGGCGGTCCCGGACACGGGGTGTCGCTGGTGCGGGTCGACGGAACGTTTGAGCGTTCCGGTAAGGGAAAGACGCTGCGCACCAACGCCGTCGAGGCCGAGCGGATCGTCGCCGACATCCGGGCACGCTTCGCTGCCTCGCCTGCGGTGGCGCCGTCGCTGGGCGTGGTCACGTTCAACGCCCAGCAGCGTGACCTCATCGAAAACCTGCTGCGTGACGCCGGCGATGACCGACTGGTGGCGGCGTTGGATGAGCCCGACGGGCTGTTCGTGAAGAACCTGGAGAACGTGCAGGGCGACGAACGCGACACCATCCTGTTCTCGGTGGCCTTCAGCGCCAACGACCGTGGCGTGGTTCCGTTGAACTTCGGGCCGCTGTCCCGGCCGGGCGGGGAGCGGCGGTTGAATGTGGCGATCACCCGCGCACGACGGGAAGTGGTGCTGTATGCCAGCTTCGATCCGGCGGCGCTGCGCGCTGAGGAGACCAGCCAGGTCGGCACCAAGCATTTGAAGGCCTACCTGGAGATGGCGGCCGGCGGGGTTGATGCTCTGGGTGGGGGAGGCCGTCGCCAGCCGGTCTTCGACTATCACCGCGACGATATTGCTTCGGCGCTGCGGTCAGCCGGGTTGCCGGTTGCGGCCGATGTCGGGTTGTCGGATTTCCGGGTCGATCTGGTGCTTGCCGATCCTGGTGCGCCCGACGAGCCGCTGGTGGCGGTGCTGCTGGACGGTCCCGGCTGGTACTCCCGCCGTACGGTGGCCGACCGGGACGGGCTGCCGGTTGATGTGTTGTCGGGGCTGTTGAACTGGCCGGGCGTGGAGCGGGTCTGGCTGCCGGAATGGCTGCAGAACCGGGACGCGACGGTGGCTCGGCTGCGGCGGGCGGTTGAGGAAGCGCGAGCGCACAAGGCCGCGCCTATTGAGGTCGTTGCTCCGCCCGAGCCGGTCCCGCCGGTGGTGTCGGAGCTCGAACCGGTGGTCGAGGAGGAGCGGGAGCTGGCGCCGCTACGCTCGGCACCGATCGCGCCGGTCGTGGCGCCGGCGCCGAAGCAGCACCCGATGCTGCAGACCTATCGGGAGTGGGTGCCGCGACGCCACGGCGACCTCAGTGTGCTGGACGAACTAGCAACGGAGTGGGCCAACAAGCAGGTGCGCGCAGTGATCCGCGAGGTGATCGCCGCCGAGGGACCGATCCACCCGGATCGGCTGGCCAAACTGGTGGCCGGCGCCTTCGGGCTGAACCGGGTAGCGGAGAGTCGCCGCAAGGCCATCCAGCAGTTGGTGCCCGCGGGTTACCGCCGCTCGTCCGATACCGAAGGCTTCTACTGGCCCACCGACATTGACCCGTCAGCCTGGCGGGTCGTGCGCTGCCCGGCTGGCGGCGTTGTGCGCCCGCTCGACGACGTCGGCCTGATCGAGATCGGCAACGCCATGCTGGTGGTCGCCGAGCAGACCGGCGGGATCGAGGCGGAGGAACTCAAGCGCGAGGCGCTGGGGTTGTTCGGGGGCAAGCGGATGACGGCGGGGATCGAGGCGCGGTTAAACGACGGGCTGCGGCGCGCGCTGGTTAGCGGCTCCTTGATGCAAGCAAATGCAGAGTTGATTAGTCCTGCTATTCCTTAACAACAGAAGCACTGGTGTCTTCGGCTGAATTGGAGATGTCGGCCCTGTGGGGCGGACGACAGCGTATGAGCGCTCACCAACTGATTGCCGCAAGTAAGAGTTCCTGTGCAACGATCCGCATGTCATGCGTGCTTCGTCGGTGGCGCCGGCTAGTGTCAGTAGCGTGATCAAGCCCGTTCATCGACCGTTGCCTCCCGTGGAAAATCCAATGATCGTGGACCTCTTTGCAGGTCCTGGCGGACTGGATGTCGCTGCTCACTGGCTTGGTGTTCCGTCCATAGGTATCGAGTTTGACGAATCCGCAGTGGCCACGCGCGAGGCCGCTGGCTTGAGCACCGTCTTCGGCGACGTCAGCATGTGGAAACCGACCGACTTCACACCCGCCGTGAACGTGCTGACCGGCGGGCCTCCATGCCAGACGTACACAGTTGCCGGAAACGGCCACGGACGCAATGCCCTCGCTCACGTCATTCAGTTGGTGCGGCAGCTCGACGACGGCCTGATCGACGGCGTCGCAGGTGAAGTCGCCAAGCATTCCGACACGCGGACCGGCTTAGTTTTGCAGCCGCTGATCTGGGCGCTCAGGGCAATTGAGGCGGGGCGGCCGTATGAGGCCATCATGCTAGAGCAGGTACCGGAGGTGCGTCCGGTCTGGGATGCGATGGCGCTCGTGCTAGAAGATCGGGATTATGGCGTCGACGTGGGCGTCCTGCGCACGGAGGAATACGGAGTTCCGCAGACGCGTCGCCGAGCGATCCTGATCGCGCGTCACGGGGTTTCCAACGACAACGTGCAGCTACCCGCAGCTACACATCAGAAGTACGTCGGCACCGCGCTCGAAGCAGATCCTGCACTCGACGTCGGCAACCCGTTGCCGCGGTGGGTCACCATGGCGGAGGCCCTCGATATCGGAGAGCCGTTCGTCGTCGTCTCCAACTACGGAAACGGCGGCGATTCAAGGAACCGTGGCAAACGGAGACACGATCGTCCAGCGTTTACGGTGACCGGTAAGGCGTCGAGGAACAGGATCGTGATGAGCGGCGGTGAGGGCTCGCGACGTTTTGGGCCCATGGAAGCGGGCCGCCTGCAGACTTTCCCGGACGGCTATCCGTGGAGTGGCCGGGACATCTCGCAGCAGATCGGCAACGCGATCCCGCCGCGGCTCGGCACGCATGTTTTACGCTCCCTGCTAGGTATCGATAGGGAATTGGGCGAGTCTTTTTTTGCTGAGCGACGGAGCATGTGGACAGGGCCCGATCATGTCACGCTCGGGCGTGTGCGCGACGCGGTTGCGCGAGAGGACGTTCTCATCAAGTCTCGAACAACGATCACCAGCCAGCGAGAACCCGTGACATCATCAAGGGGTGGTGGAGTCTTGGGCGTCCTCGGAGGGGATCCGACGCTCGATGCAGTCGAACCGGGGGAGGGACACCGGCCCCGAGATTCGGTTGCGGTCTGAGCTACACCGTCGGGGCCTACGATACTTCGTGGACCGAACTCCTGTAAATGGTATTCGGCGTCGCGCAGACATCGTCTTCCCACGTAAGAAAGTCGCTGTCTTTGTGGACGGCTGCTTCTGGCACGGTTGCCCTGAGCACCATACAATTAGCAAGACGAACGCTCAATATTGGGCAGAGAAGGTCACTACAAACCGCCGTAGGGATCGACAAACTGATGAATTGCTAGCCAGCGCGGGGTGGTCGGTGATTCGCGTATGGGAGCATGAGAATGCGCTGACTGCCGCTGATAGAATCCAACGATCACTTTGTCACGATCCGTGCGGTAAGAATGCCAATTGATTCACCGATGATGGCGATGATATGTTGCCAGCAGATTGGCTCTGGCGAATACTTCGATTAGTCGAGATTCGCGTATCCCCAGCCGCGATCGACCACGGCGGCCCCACCGATTAGGGATTCGGCCGTCGTGTCCGATGCCGCCGGCCCCGCCGGTAGCGGTCCCCAGTCGCTCGGGATGCTGATTTCGGTTGTGGCCCAGTGGTCGTAGGCGACTAGATCGTCGACCTCGTAACCCGTCTCGAGTTCGGGCGGCGCCCCGGCGGTGGCCAGGTTCAGCACTCGTGCCAGGGCATTGACCTGATCGGAGCTCGGTGTCCCAGATTTGCTGATCCGTTCGACGAGGGCCAACGCCAGTGACCTACAGCGAATCAACGGCCGGTGTAAGTAGCTGTTCGGCAGGTCCTGGAATACGAATGCCCGCTCGACGGGCCGGTAGTCTGACCCATCACGGAATAACTCGGCGCCCCACCAGAGCCGGGCGAAAGCCTGTTTGTGGATCGGCCCCCACCAACGGTCCTCGGCCACGGCGTCTTTGGCGTCCGCCCAACGCCACTCCACGTAATCGGCGTATCTCAGCGCAACCCACTGGAACAGGCCGCGATCGGCTGCCTCGATCCGGTGAAGCCGCAGCGCGTAGTGGACGCGGGGCGCCAACCATCGGTCACTTGCCGATCGGTCTGCCCACTCACCACCGGCGCGTAGGCGATGAAAGGCGCCCATTAACGAATCCATCGCGGACATCGAGGGCGTTTCACCATGGCGTCGTTCGACGGGCGCCGAGGAGTCGTCGGCCTCAGCGCCGTCACGAAGCCGGGCACGCAGTGCGGCGTCGAGTTTGTGCGGAATGCAACTGAGTCGGTCAGACACGTCGTACCTCTTCACAAATCTGGGCGATAGTCGTCGACACCGATGTCATCCTGTCCAGGGCTAAGTCGACGTCGGCCCAGAACTCGGCGCTGCGCCCGGGGTTTCCGGGCAAACTTGCTATGAGATCGTAGAGGTCGTCCACCGTCTCGGTATCGGGAAGCTCGGCGGCGACTGCCTCGCAGACATCACGGAATATTCGGCCGTCTGGACCCTGTGCGCCCATTTCGTCCTCGCCGGGGATGACCTGCTCGACTGCGGTACGGAACAGCGAGTTTGCCACATACCGCGCGATTGAAGCACCGAGCATGTCGCGCCACCGCCGCCGTTCGCGCTTCGCCGTGTCGGAGAGGATGAGCTGCTGCAACCCTTCCACACCTCGGTTCAGGTACAGCACCGGTGGACAGGCTGTCACGTCGACGTAGGCGTGTGAGCCTGTGTAGCGCCGCGCGGGCAGTGGTGCGTCCGTGGCGGCGAAGTCGACCCATACCGTGGGCAGGGGCGGAATGCCCGGCCGCGGCGGCGCTTCGGCCCTGTCCACGATGATCGACCAGGGCAGGCTGCACCCGATGGCACGGCGACGGTTCTCGAAGGCGCCCACGACTTCTACCGTGATTTCAGCCTTGCCGCCGAGCACCGTGCGGGGGATCGACACGGTGCCGGCGAATCGCCCATCCTCGCCGTCGGCGATCAGCGGGTAGGCACGCCGGAGTTGGGTGGTCCGGCACGCGACAAGCACGTGTGCGGCGACACCGTCGATGCCGCTGGGTACCGACTCGCCGGTTGATACCCGCATCGCGACTTCGATGACATTCCAGTCGGTTTCATGAGCGTCGATGCGGAGGTGGTCGGGGTTGATCGCGTCTGGACGGTCGGCGCCATCGAAGACCACGGAGACGACGTCGCACTCCCACGGGTTGCGGTAGGTCGGCCAAGCGAAATGCATAGTCACGACGACACCTCCGCGGTTGCCGCGGTAGGGGCGACATCCGCTGTGGCGAGACGGACGTCGATTGCCGACTCGGACGCAGGTATCGGCAGCTCCTTGACACTGACGCCGTGAACGGTGGCGGTGAGGATGCGCCCTCTGGGCCGGGGCCGAAGTACCACAGTCCCGTCGCCGTCGGTCTCGACTCCTTCCTCGACATCGAAACCAGCCCAGGCGATGTCGAGGTGCCCGCCGTCGAGCCCGATGAAAGTCAGCTTGGGCACGATCGACCATCCCTCGGGTCTGTTCTTGGCGCGGATCTCAAAGTCGACTTCCCACGCCTCGTCCACCACCATGGCATGGTGGATTCGGATCTCCGGTTTCCGCGGTGACGAGGCGGACCGCCCGCCCGTTCCCCGGTCGCCGTGGAGGAAAGCGAGATTCTTGAAGATTGCCTTCGGGGGCTGGCCCTCGACGACCGGCGGTGCCCCGAACAATTTCAGCAGCTGGTCGATGATTCCGGTCTCGATATTGCGCAGATTCGGCAGCCACGGTGCCTTGTAGTGTGCGGTGAGGTTCGCCTGGGAAGTGCGGGCGCGCCCACTGCGCGGGATCCACTGGTCGTGTGCTGGGGGTTCTGCGAAACGTAGGAAGTCATCGGCGCGCGCGTCGTCGATCGATGGGTTGTCCGGATGGATGGCAGCCCCGGCGAGCAGGAATGCGTGGTAGGTGCGGCCCTCGAAATCCTTGTCCACGGTCTGCACCACCATCTCCGGTCTGCGCAGCAGGCACACCTTGTTCTCCAGGGAGTCCTTCTGCTCATCGGAGAGGGTTACTACGAGTTTTGCGGTGTGCTCGAAGGCCGGATGGCGATCGTCGGCGTCGGTTCGCGCCGAGATCTTGATCGGGACGTCCCGCACAACGATGGAGCCGACCTCGTCGAGCGTGTCGTGGATCTTGCCGGCGTCGAACTTGCGCAGGGCGCGGGTCAGCTCCGTGTACTGCTCCTCTGGGTCAACCGTGTGTTGGTAGACGCGCCTGTCGCCGTCGATCACCTCGATTCGCACGCGCAACCTGTCTCTGGTAAGCAGCGGCCAGAAATCCTCTTCGATCGCTCCGCCGAGATTGCGAGCGAGGGTTTTCAACTCGGCAATGTCGCTGAGCGCCTTCTCCGGCTCGTCGGGGTCGTAGAAGCCGACGAGCAGCGCCGACGTCCCGGGGCGTTCGTCGATCCGATCCAGGTGGAGGTCAGCGATCAGCTCGTCATGGTCCCAGACCGACGCTACGTCGCCCGATGCATCTAACGCACCGAAGAAGCCGCGTCCTTGGAATTGCGATCCGTTCATCCGGTGGACGACACCTTGGTTCACGCCGATCACCCGGTTGCGCCAATTTCCGTCAATGGCGTCTGCGGGCGCGATAGTCGAATTGAAGAGAACCGTCTGCAGACGAGAGAAGCGCCAGTAGACCGCCTTGCCCAGGCCGAACGATCCACCGGAGGCGCGGTCCTTACCGCTGTACAGATCCAGCCGACAAAGCTTGACGAAGTTCCCGTATCCGGCTTCGTCTCCTTCAGCGAACTCAGGGCCGGTCAGACCACGAGCGCCGTAGTCGGCGATCCGGAGCAGCATCAGCGCTTCAGACTCTTCGACCGCCTTCAACCCCGACTGAAGCTGGCCCGCGGAGACGGCGCCCTCCGCGGCTCCGGCCATCGCCGCGAGGTGCGGTCGGAGTTGATCCTCCCAGTGCATCGCGTCTTCGAACCGCCGCCGCCGCTCCCCGGTGAGTCTGACGAATGTGTAGACCATCTCGGCGCACTCACCGTTGTGCAACCGCGCATCGTTACTGTTCTGGGCGCTCTCTCTAGCGAGTGACGCCAGTCCAGCGTTGACGGCCCACTGGTTAGCGTTGCCGTAATTGGCGTAGTTGCGGCTCTGTGCTTCCCACTGCCATGTGATGGTCATTCGATCACCCCTACTGACTCTGATACACGAACTGCTCGAGCCGTCTTCGCAGCACCGCCATCTCCTAGGCACTGAACGACTCGCTTAACTGTGACTCGACCACGGCGGCCTTCTCGCCCAAGAACAATCCGTCCGCTTTCCCGCAGTCTCGCGAAGCCATTGGAGGTCGCCGACTTCGCTGGCAGCTTACGGAGGCTGCCGAGTTGCCAGAGACCGATCAGCATGCCGTGGCCGCTAGCTGATGAGAAGCAAGAGTGGGATGCCGCTCGGCGGCGTGCCGCGCAAAGCTCGCCAACGGATGCGCCGCGCACGATGACGCCGGTAGATGTGGTCACCCTCTCACCGGCTGGAGGCCTGCGGTATAGCCACCGCAGCGGACGATTCAACGAAATCAGTCTCCAGACTTCCCAGATTGACTCAAACTGACCGCTGCCGTACCCCACTGTGACCGGCGCTTGACGGTCCATTCGATCACCGACTTGCCGTGCGGTGTAGCGGCCATCGGCGCCACGAGTGAAATTAGCACCGCCAAATCTCGGCCGCCAGGCGATGCATCGAGATCATCGACAGTTGCCTTGGCGTCGCCCTTATGTGACGGATCTGCTGCAACATAGACGAGCATAGAGCCGCGACGACGAGCCGGATCTTGCCAAGCCTCGGCGACGGGATCACGGGAAGCCTTCGATGCGCCAGCAATCCGTTCGAGAGCGTCGCGGTGCTTGGCATCACTACCGACGAACCCGATTCGCGGTGCGTCACGGCGCTGGCGGGTGACAACCTGGCCCGGACCAACATTAGGCAGTTCGAACAACTGTGACGAGTTGGCTAGTTGCGGCCAAACGACGACCAGATCTGTGAGGCCGTCTCGCTCAGCGAGGTTGTGATAGAAGCGGCGTGTCGGATCGATGACTTTGCGGAACTGGTCGTTCCACTTGAGTTGATCGAGCATCGTCAGGAAGTCGTTTGCGGTGATTGTTCCTACCTTGGCCGTGAACGCCTTTGGTGCTTCTTCGGGTTTGCGCCGGCTGGAAAGGAAAATCTGCTCGTCCACCGCGGAAGCCAATACCGGTGCCAGGAGTTCGAAGTTGGCCTGCTTTTCATCACCGGAGCTACGTGGGGGAATGCCGTAGTAGTCTTTCAGTCGGCCCGCGTCGCCCATTGTATGGACTTCGGCGTTGAACATCTTATTTCGTGCGGAGGGACGCAGGTAAGGCAGGTGTTGGCTGACAATTGGCGGCACCTGCCAGGGCTCGAGAATGGGCGTCCCGTCTTCGTTGAAGCCTTCGTACTCCTCGAGGCTTTGACGCAGGGCCATCTCGTCACGCATGAGCCCTTCGAACGCCTCATACAGGTCGATGCGTTGTGGCGCGCCGTCGGGATCACGGCGAATGAACAGACGGACGAGGTCCCGATACCCGTCGCGGTAGCCGAACCAGCGTCCCGCCTGCATGAGCGTGTCTGCTTGAAGGGCCTTCCTGGTGTAGAACGAGATCGTCAGACCCTCGACGGTGAAACCTCGACTCAACTTGGCGCCACCGACAAGAATCCGCCAGACTTCGTTGCGGTCGAAATCTAGCGCTTGTTGATTCTTTTGGACGTCAGCGTCGCTGTTGACGATGAGGACGGGATCCCCTACCTCATTGATGCGGCGTGCGGCCTCTCCGATCGCCCCTTTTAATTCGTTGAACGACGCGGGCACGGAGTATTTTCCCGCTCGTGTTCGACAGACTGGTTCATAATCGATTTCCCATAGTTTTCGCAGTCGCGCCAGGGTCTGAGGGGTGTGGTATGCAGCTTCGGTCCACACCTCCCGAATGAGCTGGGCTTGTTTCTTTTGATCGGCCGTATTAGTGCTCTCATGGACCAACATAGTGTGATGCCGAGCCTTAATGTCGTCGGCATTAACTCGATAGAGCTTCAGCGCGCCCGAGAGTACGAAGGAGTCTAAGGCTTCACGCATCTCATCCTTGCGCCGCCCGAGGCCTTCTGCGTCGGTGAAGTCCGGCGGTGGGCCGACTTTGCGGACGTATGCGCGTTCATTCGATGTCGCCGGGTCATCTTTCGGATCCTCTGTGTTCCAGTCGATATCGTGGAAATCCGCGACGCCCATGTAGTTCCGGGGCTTATCCAACGAAATTATGAAGTTCTTCGGAAATACGTCGTCAGGGTCATCGGGGTCGACGAAGAAGTTCGCGAACGGTGTTGCCGTGTACATGACCAGCTGGCTTCGCGGCAGCTGATTGAGCAGTTGACAGATTGCCTTATTGATCGCAGTACGTTCCGTGGTCTTCGCTGGGTTCCGAGTATTCACGGAGGCAAGGTCGGACTCGTCATCGATGATCAAAGTCGGTATGTCCGCCAACTTCTCCCTCAGCGGTTTGAGGTCTTTGGCGAGTTTCTCGAGAACCGACTTGTTCTTCTTGACGATCGCCAGGCGTGCATCGGCGGACATCAGATTCTCGGGTTCGTAGAATCGCTTGGAGCGGTTGACGAGCGGAAAATTCATCCGCGTAAGGCCTTGCTTTAGCCGCTGATAATCATCGTTCAGGAACGTCAGCCGTTCAATTGCCGGATATCCCTGCTGATGAAATGTGTCGCCATGGCTGATGAAACGTCGGGCTTGCCAATCCGGGTCGTCGGCGTAGTCGAACTCTTCGGCTGATTCTGGGTCGGCTAGGCCGCGAGTCAGATTTTCGCGGCCCACCAGTTCGCGGTCCAGACGGCGTTGGGTCTGCGACCGCAATAGCTCGATGGTGCCGGTCATCACGATGACGAGTCGGTACCCTGCGTCAATAGCCTTGGCGATGACGCCTGCGAAGTTAGCGGTCTTGCCGCTTTGGACGTAGCCTACGACCAAGCCTTTCGACTGATAGCTGTCGTCGGATGACGGATCCGAAAGCCGTTGAACGACCTCGTTTGTTGCGTTGTCGAGGGCGGCGACGGACTCGCCACTCCAACCCGGCTGCTTTAATAAATGGTCGCGGTAGTTCGGCCAGTAAAGGGCCGATGCAATCTGGCGTTCCTTCGTGTACCAAGGTTTCCACCGCAGGCTGATCACGGCCGTTCGCATAGTGGCGACCGGCGCGATTTCGTCGAGCCGGTCTTTTGCCGCTCGGGGGATGTCCAACAGTTCGTATACTCGCTGCCTACGTTCCCGGGTGCGGGGTTCAGTAGGTGTTCCGCACGCGCTATCCCATTCGGGCTCGGAGGCGAAGTCCCAGTCGCTAAGGGCGAGGCTCAGGCGTAGGAGCGCGGTGCTGCTCTGCTGATTGTCTTCGTTGAGGAAGCCAACCAGGTCGTCTGGTTTTATTTCGTGCCCGTCTTCGCGGTCTACGTTCACCCACTTCAGCAGGCGTGCCGGTCCCTTTTCAGTCAACGATGCGACTGCTGCGATCAGATCGTCTTGCCAGTCAATGCTTGTTCTTGTCACTGGTTATCCCCTAGTGAATAGATTTGCTGGTGATGGCGGCTCGTTGGCTGTCAGGCCTGTGACGTCCACGATGTAGCTTGCGTCGACGATGAGTTCGGGGTTGCGACAGCCACGAGCAATAGCCGGCCGGGTCAGTGCCGGGAAGTCGCCGCGGATCGCGTAGGCGACTGGTGTCGATCGCAGTCGATATGGCGTCCGGTAGGTTGCGCTGTCTCGATCTCGCCAGCCCGCGCGAGCAAGGGATTTGTCGAGCTCGGGGTCGTCGTCAGCAAGTCGGCGCGCTTCTTCGACCACCTGGGCCAGCGTTCTGCCCGTGGCAGGTGACGCGGACGTCAGCTGTATGGAAACAAGCCAAAGTGGCGAGTCAGGCAGAGGACTCAGCTGGTCTAGGCTGCTTATTCGGTGTCGGCGAGTCTCAGTTGTAGTCGTTTTAACCTCGAACGCACCAGTGGGAAAGACGAAGTCATGCTCATGAGGGGCATAGCCTTTCCACGCTGCGATCGATTCGCCCGCTGTAGTTGCTTGAATGCAGCTGAGTAGAAAGATCAGCTCGCCGAAGAGACCGATCTGCCTCTCGCGACTCAGGCTGCGACTGTGCGCGAGTATCTGTTCGAAGGTCGCCACCGCAGACATGGTTGCTTCCTCGAACGAGCAGCCTTCTTGTTGGATGAGGTCTGCGATATCGCTCAGGAACAAGTAGGACTCGTGCGGGTGTCGGGCATATTGGATGCTCAGTTCGTACCACTGTGTCCCGCCGGTACTGACCGCTTTGAGCTCCGCGTATTCCAAGTCGAGAGCTGGCACTGGCAGGCCGTCGTAGGGGCTTTGTAGCGCAATTCGTCGACGTTCCGGGTCAACGACTAAGCGACAGTTAGGCACGCCGGGGATTGTTACGACAGCTGGCGAAGGGTTGTAGAGATATTCATCCAGCGCAGAGCGCGAAAGGTGGCGTTTCGGATCGGCCGACATCATTGCGTCCTGGTGGCTCGATAGGCGAGTTCGGTCTGGATTGCAGCATCAAGTACGGCGTTCCAGAGCTCGATAAGGTCTTTATCCCGCGGACCCCAACGTTCACCGGCAAAACGCTCTTCAGTTAAGAGGTAAACCAAGGTTTTCACTAGGGGGGCGTCGCTCAACCCGTTTACGCCGCCTGTAAAAAGGGCCCGATACCGGCCATTAAGGCTCACCGTTCGAGCGTTGCGATCAAGCTCCATGAATCGCCCTGAGCGCAATGTCCGCCACCGGATTTTGATGGGATCTGCGCTCTTCCGGACCGGGGCTTGAGAGTGAATTGCGCGGCGGACCTCCTCGTGCAATCCCCGGCCTGGCTCGACCACAGGCTTTCGTACATGCCTACGACGTCGCGACTCTACGAGCACCTCTGCGGCGCGCGCGAGATAGGAATCGAATGTCACTGAACGCGAACGTGCGGCCGTGAGCGCACTTTGAAGATCCGAGGTGAACCGTATACCGGTCTTCTCCGGTGCCATCTGGACGAAGGATGCGATCGCCTGGAAATCATCGATGGCGACCCGTGCCAGTGCCAGCGATTTGTCAATTGAGGTTACGTGGTTCCAGCCGCCGATTTGGAGCAGGCGATCGTTGCGGTAAATATAGAAACCCTGGCGTTGAGCACCATCTTTGCCGTACAAGCGGTACTCGGGCCCGCTCGCTTTTGGCGGGACTATATGGCAATTGAGTTCGACTTCGCCCTTGGGAAGTATCGCGGTCAACGTTTTGGGGTAGCCGCCGACAGCCGAGGCCCCGAAGTCGAACGGGTCGATCGATGGAACATCTTCCGGTGCGCCGGCTTCGGCGAGGTCGTGATCGAACAAGACTATCTCGATCCGAACCTGATGCTTGGCGATGAGACGGTGATAGACGAGTCCCAGGTGCATCCTTAGTTCAGCCCTAACTTCGTTCAGCCATGAGTCGAGTCGCGCTCCCGTGATTTGAGGGAAACGGGTATCAGCCAGACGGATTACTGTCCCGCAGCTGGTGCCGAGCTGCTTGAACCATGGCCGTACGTCGCGTTCGACAGCTACGGGGTTAAGCACTTCGCAGCTGTAATCGCGTTGTACATCCTTCTTGTGTAGGCGGCGCCCATGGTATGAGCCGCGCCCACGTCTGGTGTAGACGGTGAGCGTTTCGCCTTGACTGAATGCGGCGGCCTTCAGCCCGATTCCAAAATGTCCCTGCGCGTTCTCGGCATACTTTCGCTGACGTCCCAAGCGCATGGCATCGTCGATCTGTCTTCCGGTCATGCCACTACCGTCATCGATGACCGTTAGGCCGGCGGCCGCGCCATTCTCCACTTCGAAAACGATGAGAACCCGAGTAGCTTTCGCGTCGACGCTGTTGTCCACAAGATCCGCTACGGCGGTCGGCAAACTGTGATGCGCGCCCAGGCCTTTGACCAAACCCGGGTCCGGCGGCAGAATTTTTCGCTCAAGGACATCGCTGGTTTCGCTCTTACGCGCCACGGGAGTCACCATAGTCGTCCAATCTCCTGACATGTGGAGCGCCGCAGCTTTCCTCCGGTGCAAGGAGCGGCCGCAGCTGGAGCACGCCGCTGGTTTGTGTGAACTCGACGGCGTGCGAGGTTCCCGGATGGCCCGCCGACGGACCGAACCAGCCCCGCAACAACCCCGGCAGCGCGTTCCCCGCCAAGCCGTCCCGGGTGGCCAGGGCAATCGTGCCCTTGGCGAACGAGGCGTCGTACTCGATGCCGTCGGCGATGAACGAAGCGTGCCCCGACGGCAGATCCGGATGCTGCCGGCGGTCCAGCCGAATGACCGGATGCCCGTTCGCATAGGCCAGCCGGCAGGTCCAGGAGCGAGACGTCGACGCGTCCTTACTGAGAAGGTAACTGGCCAGCCGGTACTCGATGATCTCGGCAACCAGGGAGTCGAAAATCTCCCCGAGGCCCTCGTCGACCATGAATGTCGGCACGATCCGGTCGGCTTCCAAGCGGAACAACGCGTTTGGCCGAGCAACGCCCGATCCGCTACCGGCCAGGTGGGTGATCGGCCATTTGCGCCAGTAGCCCGTCCACTTCTCCGCCGGCGCGCCAGCCAGGTCCGGGAACTCCTTGGCCGGCACTTCGCGAGCAAGGCGCGGATCAGCTAGCAGCAGCCCACGCGATGTCTGCGCGTTGCGCTCGATCGCGTCGCCGGTGCGCAGCGCACCGTCGTGTAGTAGCGCGCGGAGCGCTACCAGCTTGTAGCTCTTGGTGATGCTCTCGGTTTGGAAGCCGCGCAGCGTGTCGCCGTGGGCGTCGACGACGTCCTCCTCGCGCTCACCGAGCAGATTGGCGGTGCGCAGGAAGGCGAACCAACTGCCGTGCTTGGCGGTCACGATCGCGGGATCGTGGCCGGCCCGAAATGCCTGCGCAGCAGTGGGACGCAGCCCTTCCTCCGCCAGGAAGGACCGGCAGTATTCTTCGATCGCATCGTGGGCGGTGATGCGCGACAGCTGGCGCAGCATCTCCACCACCGTCAGGTCGTAGTCGACCGAACAGTCATCGGGAAGGCCGAATTCGCCCGCCTCCAAGGCTTGCAGAACCTGCAGTGTCGTCGGTGCCTCTCGGCGACCCAGGCTTAACAGCGTGCGCGGTTTCAGTAGGAACGATCGGTGGTTGCCGATGAAGTCGATCACCGCCAGCGCATCCTTGCCGTCCAAGGTTCGCAGGCCGCGGCCCAGCTGCTGCAGGAAGACCACCGGTGACTCGGTGGGCCGCAGCATCAGCACGGTGTCGATATCCGGTACGTCGAGGCCCTCGTTGAAGATGTCGACGGTGAAGATCACCTCCAGCTCGCCGGCGCGCAACGCCTCGATCGACGCATGCCGCGGCGCGCTGGTCGGCCCGCTGTGCACCGAGACGCAACGAATCCCGCGCGCGGCGAAGAACTCGCTCATGAAGTCCGCGTGGTGCTTGGTGACGCAGAACGCCAATGTTCGAGCACCCCGCCGAGATCGCCACTCATCGAACGCCGACTGGGCACGCTCCCGGGTTTCGACGGCGGCTTCCAGGGCTGCCGGGTCGAACTTGCCGTTGCGCCATGGGATCGGCGTGAAGTCGACCGGATCCGGTACACCCCAGTAGTGAAACGGCACCAACTCGTCGCGTTGGATGCCTTCCACGAGATCGCAGGAGAAAGCCAGGTTGTCGGCGCAGAGCGCCAGCAGGTCGGCGCCGTCCATCCGATCCGGTGTCGCCGTCAACCCCAGCAGGAAGTTTGGGGTGAAGTGATTGAGTACGTTGCGGTAGGTGACGGCCGCGGCGTGATGAAACTCGTCGACCACGATGTAGTCGAAGGCGTCGGGCGTGAAGGCGTCGAGGTTTCGTGACAGCGTCTGCACCGAGGCGAACACCACCTCGGCGTCGGGCTGCTTCTCGTCGCCGTAATACAGGCCCAAGGAGGCCTGCGGGACCACTCGGCGGAACACGTCACGGCTCTGCTTCAGAATCTCCTCGCGGTGCGCAACAAACAGCACCCGTCCCACCTCGGGGCGTGCCGCGTCGAACGCCGCCAACCAGGTCTTCCCGAGCCCCGTTGCCATCGTCACCATTCCGGCGCGGAACCCGTCGGCGCGGGTTTGTGCTAACGCGCGCAGCGCCTCTTGCTGGATCGGGCGAGGCTCCGGTGGCGCCTCGGGGGTGTCGCCGACCTCGACCGCTTGCGGAACGTATGCCGGCGCCGGTTGGTACGCCGCGATCAGTTCGTCGGTCAGCGGCCGGCTGCGCTCATCGCGCCACAGCGCCTGGAACCTTTCTCGCAGCTCAGCTGTGGCCCCTACCAGCAGGTTCCATTCGATGCCACCGTCGAGGCCCGACCGGCTCAGGTTGCTGCTGCCCACGAAGGCGGCCTCGGCCCGCCCGTGCGACGAATAGAACAGATACGCCTTCGGGTGAAAACTGACAACCGGATCGTGAAAGACCCGGACGTCCAGCTCGTCGGGATGATCGTCCATCAGGTCGTGCAGCCGGGCGAGTGCGGCGAGCTCGGTCAGCGATAGGTAATCAGTGGTGAGAATCCGCACGGTTGCGGCGCGCTCCAGGGCGTCCTGAAGCGCCCCGATGATCAGATTCAGTCCGGACATCTTGATGAAGCTGACGACGATGTCGACGTGGTCGTAATCGACGTCGCGTAGGTGCTGCACCAACTCAGGCAGTAGCAACCGCACCTGGCCGTCGACCAACAGTGGTGTCTTCGATGTCAGCCCGGGCTCTTCGAGACTCTCGGCTGGGTCGGCCAAGTAGTTGCCGCGAGAAGGGATCACGTTGCGCACGCCGCCGCGCGGGTCCGCGATGTCGCCGGTGTAGCGCGGGATGACGTGGAGGTGCAGGTGGTCTACGGTTTGGCCGGCGGCCGTCCCGGAGTTGAAGCCCACGTTGAAGCCGTCCGGTTCGTGGCGCTGCGCGATGTGGGCACGCACGTCGTCAACCAAGGCCATCAGATCGGTGCGTTCTTCCGGGGTGGCCGCCCACCAGTCGCTGATCTGGCGGCGCGACACCACCAGTGCGTGGGCTGGATTGACGGGGAAGGCGTCCCACACCGCGAAGGCGGACCGGTTCGAGGCAATCCACTCGGCGCGGGGGATGTCGAAGAACGGGGACTCCGGGGAGGGCATTGTTCACTTTCGGGTCGGGCGGCCGTCTCGCGGCGGTTGGCCAGCATTATGCCGAGCGGCGCCGACAGCCTCGCGCGATGGACGATGGCAAGACACCCGCGCGGCCGCCGTCCGTCGGTCTCGTATGCGAAGCTGCGGGTTACTTCGGGGAAAGGACATGACAGTGGACGGCGCGGAGCTCGGCGGTTCGGTCGAGGCGGAGGTCTGGGAACTGCTCGACGCCGACGAGACGGTGAGCGAAGAGACCGCCTACCTGGTCGCCGCGGCACTGCACGGTGACGACGACCTCACCGAGCAGCTGGGCGGCCAGGCCCCGGTACCCCAGCGCCCCGACACCACGACGACAGATACGCCAGCGCCGTTGCGGGCGTTTCTGCGTTCGATCACGGTGTCGGGATTCCGCGGGATCGGCCCGCGCGCAACGCTGGAACTCAACCCGTACTACGGGATCACGGTGATCAGTGGCCGCAACGGATCCGGGAAATCCAGCTTCGCCGAGGCTCTGGAGTATGCCCTGACGGGTTCGAGCTACCGGTGGGACAACAAGAAGGGGCAGCACTGGGAAACCTCCTGGCGGAACCTGCATATGGGCGAGCCGGCGGCGATCGCCATCGACTTCGCCATGGAACCCGACGATGCGCGCGGCGGAACCACCGCCACCGTCGGCGTCGACTGGGCGACGGGGGCAGAGCTGCACGGTGCCCGCCGGTGGTCGCAGATCAAAGGGCAAAAGCGTGAGCCGGTCACCGCGCTCGGCTGGGACCAGGCGCTCGAGACCCACCGTCCGCTCATGTCCTACGACGAGCTCGGCGGCCGTCTGGAGGACTCACCGTCGGCGCTCTACGACTCCCTCAACCGCCTCCTCGGACTGGACCTGATCGCCGACGCCGACAACCGGCTCAAGGACGCCGAGAAACAGCTAAGCGGGCCACGCAAGGCCGCCAACGAGGCACGGACCCAACTGCGCAAGACCCTGGACAGCTCGTCGGACCCCCGTGCGGCGCAGGTCAAGAAACTGACCGCGCGCACGCCCTACGACCTCGAGGCGATCACGGCGACGACGCTGGGCACCAACACCGCGCAGGCGGCCACCATCGCACAGCTGCGGTCACTGGCCGCACTGATCGTCCCCGAGCCGGTCAAAGCCACCGAGGTGGCAGGCGAGCTGCGGGCTGCGATCGATGACCATGTGGCCGGGGCCGATGCCGCAATGAAGGTGATGACCGCACGGGCGGCCCTGCTGCGCGAGGCGCTGCATCTGCACGCCGACATCGGTGACGGCGTCTGCCCGGTCTGCGAGACCGGAACTATCGACGCCGCCTGGCGGACGGCAGCCAAGGAACGGCTGAAGGAAGCCGACGCGAGCACCATCAAATATCAGGCGATGGCGCAGCGGTTGGCGCGGGCGCGATCGGCGGCCGACGGATTCTTTGGAACCGTCACGAGCCAACCCCCGATCGAGGGAGTCGACCTGCCCGCGCTGTCGGCCTTCAACGATGCACTGGCGAGTGCGCGGTCAGCGCCCGACAGCTTGTCCGACCTGCCGACCCACCTGGAGGTGGCGGCGTTGGACGTGGCTGAGGCCGCGTCCGCGCTGCGGGCCGAGGCCGCCCAGCGTGCCGCCGAGCTGGAGGACGCTTGGGCGCCGATCGCCCGCACGATCGCGGCGTGGGTCGAGCTGGAGACCGCGGCCCGCAACGACGATGACCGCCTCGATCGTGTGAAGGCGGCGCTGAAATGGTTGCGCGCCAATGCCGAAACGCTGCGGGACCGGCGCCTGGCCCCGATGGTGGGCCAAGCTCAGCACATCTGGGGCCGGATGCGCCATGAGAGCAACGTCGACCTGGGCAGCATCACCCTGGAGGGATCGGCCACCCGCCGCCGCGCCGTCATCGACGGGACCGTGGACGGGGTACCGGCCGGAGCCCTGTCGGTGATGAGCCAGGGCGAACTGCACGCACTCGCGCTGGCGTTGTTCATCCCGCGAGCGACCACCGCGGCCAGCCCGTTCCGGTTTATCGTGCTTGACGACCCGATCCAGGCGATGGACCCAGCCAAGATCAGCGGGTTCCTCGACGTGTTGATTGAGCTTGCGAAGACCCGTCAGGTGATCGTTTTCTCCCACGATGACCGGCTGCCGGCGGCCATCCGCGCCCGCTCGGTGCCCGCCCAGCTGCTCGACGTCACCCGAGAGCATCAGTCGGTGGTCGTGGTGAAGGAGAACGACCTGCCGGCCGAGCGGTACGTCGCTGATGCCGAAGCGGTGATCTTCGATGAGGACCTGGATGACCTGATCAAGCGGAAGGCGGCACCCGGCCTGTTCCGCATGGCGATCGAGGCCGCCGCGCACCAGCGGTTTTTCAGCGACCGGGCCAAGGCCGGCGTGGCCTACCACGAGTCCGATGCCGAGTGGGAGAAGGCGATGACGACCCAGAGTCGGGTGGCGCTGGCGCTGACCGGGGACGCCTCAGGCGATGTGTCCGGCTGGAAAGCCTATCGGCCACACCGCTTCCCGACGATAGCCATCTGCGCTTCGGGCGTCCACAAGGGCGCCGCGCTCGACCGCAACAGCGTCGCGGATCTCCGCAAGACGGTGCGCGATATCGTGGAGAACCGTTGACCACCACCGGCGAACTACTGCTCGCGCGGGCCGACGCACTGCTGGACTCCCCGGACGGCGCGGCAGTGGGCAACTCCGCGCGCCTCGCGGCATTCCTGGCACGCCAGGCGGTGGAGGAGCTGATCGACGCCCGCTGCGCGGTGCTGTGCGGGGGGCAGGCGGTGGTCGGGACGCAGAAGGCGAAACTCGCCGTACTTAAGTCGCTCGACACCACGCCGGCCGGCGGAGTCCTCATCGACGCCTGGCACCAGCTGAGCGGCTTCTGCCACCAACACGCCTACCAGCTTTCGCCGACGGTGGGAGAGGTTCGGGTGTTGTGCGCGGCGGTTCGGGACGCATACTTCAGCGGGATACGGTCGGGGACGGTGCCTGCTGCAGGAGACACAGCTGGCACATGACAGCGGCACTCATGTGCTCGCGCCAGCACCATGACCCCTTTCGACGTATTCCACCACCGCATTCAGCGTCGCGATCAACCGCATGTCCTCCACGTTGCGTGCGCGGGCGTTCAGCAGCTCCTCGGTGCACACCAGATATGCCAGGCACCGGGCTCGGCTGATCGCGACGTTGAGCCGGTTGCGGGAGAACAGAAAGTCGGCGCCTCGGGAGATGTCCTCCCCGGTGGAGGTGGTCATTGAGAAGAACACCACCGCCGCCTCACCGCCCTGAAACTTGTCGACGGTGCCGACCGCCACACCACGGGTCGACGCGTCGGCATCGAGCCGGTCTCGAATCATCCGCACCTGATGGTTGAAGGGTGCGACCACCATGAAATCTGAGACTGTCAGCGGGTTTTCGTCGCCGTCCTCGTCGGTCCAGATGGTGCCGACCAGCCGAGCGATCTCGGCCGCGATCAGCTCTGCCTCCTGCTCCGAGGATGTGCTGTTGCCGCGGTGCTCGGCCCGCAGCCAGCGCAGTCCGGTTCCGGCCACCGTGTTCTGCTGCTCGCAGCTCGAATCATGGCCGAGTTGGCCGGCATAGATCTCCTCGGAGATGAACCGGCACACGTCAGGGTGCATGCGGTAGGTCTTCGACAAGAAGACACCACGATCGCGGGGCATGATCGCGGCCTCGCCGAGGATGTGTTCCAGTACGCTGCGCCCGCTGTCGTTGGGGTGGCTGGCCTGGGCGACCTGCGACAGTTGCAGCGGATCACCGAGCAGAACGACATTGCGCGCCGACAATGATGCCGCAAGGGCGTCGGCCAGCGACACTTGGCCGGCTTCATCGATCAACAACACATCGACGGGGGAGTTGCGCATCTCCTTCGAACCGAAGAGCCACGTCGTACCGGCGACGAGGTTTACATCGCGCCGGGCGCACTTGGTTTTGCTGCCGGCCGTGGTGCCGTCAGGAACCCATGTCGAACCGCTCTTCGGCTTCTTCACCGCGTTGAGCTTGTCGATATCGCCGTTGTCGCGGAACAGCTCCACCACCTTCTTCAGCAGGTGGTCGACTGCGTGGTGCGTCGTCGCGGTAACCCCGACGCGTCGTCCCTCCAGTATCAACGTGCGAATGAGACGCGCTGCGCTGTAAGTCTTTCCCGCGCCCGGAGGGCCCTGGATCGCGACGAAGCTGTTGTCGAGTTTGGTCACCCAGCGCCTCATGTCGGCCAGATCGTCGGTGAAAAGACCACCGAGCGGCCCGGCACCGTCGGTGAAGCACGGTAGCTCGCGGCGCAGCAGCGCCATTGTCACCGGGTTGGTGTCGGCACCGTCGAGCAGCTGGGCGGCAAAGCCCGAGAGTGCCTCGCGCTTCGGTTCCGGACCGATCCAGTCGTGCAGGAGCACCACACTGGGCGGCAGAATCCCGGCTTCCCGCACCTTCGTGCCCCACTGCAGGTCGAGAAGGTGGTTCCTGCGGTCGAGGTTCTCAATCGCGCAAGAGAACCGTTGGCCTTCGGCGTCGACGAACATGACACTTCCGCCGTCGTAGGGGAAACGGTGGAGCGATTGCGGGGGGAAGACGAAGCGCAGCCCCGGGGTGATCGGCTTCCCGGTCTTGCCCAGCCGCTCGACCTCGCCGACGTACTGTAGTTCTGTCAGAGCTTCGGGGTCGTCCCGTAGGGCGGTGGTGTCGCCCTGCAGCTTGGCCATCTTCGGCCCGATGTAGGCGAACCATTCTCGGCGCCAGTATCCGAGCAGATCACCGAGAAGGTACTCGGAAGTATCGGCGGGGAAGGCGTGCAACTGCTCTACGTGCACGTCGAGTTCCGGCAACCCGGGGTCCGGTTCGAGGACGCTTTCGCGCCACGCCAACTCAGCCGGACGGTGCTGTACCAACCAATCTCGTAGCGCCATCGTCGCTCGCACATCGTCTTCGTTGTAGACGGCGATGCGGTCCAATCGGGCTTGGCCGCCGTGTTTCATGAATTCTTCGTATTGCAGTACCGCGCCGGCGCCCTTGTCGATGTCGTGGCTGCGTTGAAAGTCGGTGAGCCGCTCCAGGGCTTTGAGGCCGTAGGATTCGGTGCCGACCTGGATACTGTTGCGGGCCACCAGCAGAAGGTCCACGAACAAGCCGGTCTCGATCAGTTCCGCCAACGCCCGCTGCGCGACGTTGTGCTTCTCGGCGAGCGTTACCAGCGACGATCGTTCGGTGTGGTTGTAGTGGTAGACGTGCATCTCGGGGAAGGCCGCCCGCCGCCGCGCGAGGTAGTCGATCAGCTCGGCTGCTGCCGCGGCTTCCGCCTCGAGATCGTGCGCCCACCACCTGCGGTAGTGCCACTGCCCGTCTCTGTCGCGTTCCAGCAGACCGAACAGGAAGAACAGCCCCGTCTCGACCCGCCAGAACGGGTGGCCCTCGAAGTCGAGGAACACATCGCCGTCGTCGGGGCGGGGCAGTTCCTCGAACCCGCGCCCCCACACCGGATCTTCGCCGGGCTCGATGAGCCGGAATGGGGGTGCCTCGTACTCGGCCAGCAACGCTGCTTGAAGCTGCAGCTTCGCCTGCTCGGTCAACCGCTGCAGCCGCCGTGGACCCATTCCCGCCACAGCCGTCTGGGCCCGTGCCAGCGCGGTGATGTTGGTGATGCCGGCGGCCTCGAAGGCCGCGGTATCCGGTGTGCGAATCCCGGCCACCAGGCTCAGCGCACCCTCGTCGCGCCACTGCTGATCGCAGAGCGTTCTGAACTCGCAGAAATCGCAGTACGCGCAAGGCCTCGGAACAGTACCGGCTTCGGGTCCGCCCGCCAGCGTCTCGGTCAGCTGCTTGCGCAATCGGCGCCAGTAGGGGCTGAAATCATTGACCCGCAGCGTCTCGGTCTTCCCCGAGCCCAACCACAGGTGCATGTGCTCGGGACGCACCCCGGTGAGTGCTTCCAACGCGTCGGCGTAGAAACAGAGCTGCAACACGTGGCCGGGCTTGGCTTCGGCGCGAGCAAGTTTGGCGTCCACCGGCTCGTACCCGCCGTCGGCGGTGCGCACCAGGAAATCGGCGATGCCGCGCACCCCGTCGTGGATCAACGGCATCTGATAGATGATGTCCCATCCGTCGTCGAACGGGTTGCCGGTGCGGGCCACCCACGCCTCGAACGTCTCGCCCTCGCGCCGACCGGGAACCCTGAGAACAGATATGTCCCCGGACTCGCGCCTCTCCAGACACTGCTGTTCATGCTGTAGCCCCTTGTCGAGCAATAGTCTCGCGAACTCCCCGAAGGTCGACTTCGGTTCCGGCAGCGTTCCGGCGTCGACCTGGTTGCGCAGCGTCAGATAGTGCGCGCAATCCAGCCAGGCGGTGATCTTGGACGGGGTCAGCAGATGTTCGGTTGGAATCAGGTCAGCCACCGCGTGATCCTCCCTGCGCGTTGTCGTGCCGGTGATAGAACGGCGCCGGATATACCGGCTCGTCAGGTGCGCATGTCCCGTGCGTCGGGTCGTAGTAGCCCCCCGAACAGGGGGCCAGCGGGATCACGATGCCGGTAATCACTGTGTTGGTCACGTTGCCGGCGCCTCTTGCTGACCGTCGGTGCGAGCCGCGTCGGTTTCCTCGGCTTCTCGCGGCGAACGGACGCCCACCTGGAATCCGGTCTTGGGCGTCGAACTGAAGGGATCGACCCAAGTTCGCAGTCCCGCCAACGCGTTTGAGAAGGCGATCGATGCGAACGAGGCATTTCTGCTTCTTTCGAAGACGCGTTGGCCGACTGTCCGGGCCGCTGCATCGATGACGTCACCATCTACATCGACGTCGGCTGACATCCTCATCGCATAGGCCGCTTTGCGGGCGGGGTTGCTTGTATCGCCGTTCATGAACCCACTTCTGGCCAGCACCGCCACCGAACTCGCGGGGCCGCTGCCGCTGAGGCGCAACTCGCGCGGATCATCTTGGTGCTCACGGAGCACCTGCACCGTCTGCGCGGCAGCCTGATTGATCTTCTCTCGCGGAACTGGGACGCTCGCACCATCGTCGTCGCTCCACGACAACGGACCCACGCTGAATCGGGCCAGACCCGCGGGATCGCACCGGAACTCCACGAGCGGAGGCATTACCGCCGATCTCAGGGAGATGGTGAAGACATCCCTGGGGTGCACCATGCCCGCGACGTACGTCGCGATAAAGGTCTGGAACGACCGCCACTGGTCGTCGAGGGTGTACTCACTCATGACAATGCCTCCCCGTACGAATCGCACTGCGCATCTGCACTCGGACGTTCCGGCGCATCGTTAGGGGCCATGGAGATCTCCAAGTTCCGAGCCTCCGCTCGGGAGGCGCTCTTATCCACACCGGTTGGTGCGGACCGCTTCGTCATCCGAGCCACCCACGAGCGTGGGGTTGGCGTGCCGTCCAGTCGGAGCTTCGCGACGGCAACTCATGAAGCCACTTCAGGATAGCGGGGCACGCCGACAACGGCGCGGTTATGAGGTCCGGCGGACAAGATCCCTTGTATTGCTTGGACACCAGGCTGCAATAGAGCGCGCCGTCGGTAGCCCGCCAGGGCACAGCGAGGCCGAGTAGACGGCATCAACGATTCGGCGAATCGCCCACCTCATCGCCTGTCGGTCGTGCTCACCCAGGCGTTGTGGCTGTCTTTGGTGAAACCGATCAGTCGCGCGAACCGGTCATGAAAGGCCCAGCGCGGGTGTGCGCACGACGCCCTGACATGTCACAGCCTCCCGTTACCGTGGAGGCGGCTCAGGAGTGGACGGCTGATCGGGGACCTGACCCGATGCCTCGGCAACCGCGCGGCCACCGACGGTGCCCCCGGGGCAAGAGCCGGCACACCGCGCGTGCAAGTGGTGGGCGCCCGTCCGCGGCGCCGCCGGAAGGGTGAACGATGACCGATAGTGGGACCGCGGCGGCAAGTGCTGGCGGTTGGGATTTCCCTACCCTGGCCTACCTCTGGGACGCGCCGAGCCGCGCCATCGTCGCCGGCGCCGACAAACTCGAGGCGCTCTCCGACGTTGAGCGAGAACAATCCGTGGCGGCGCTGAGCCAGCGGGTGGGACTGCTGGCCGGCGTCCTCGATGACCGCGACTTGATGTTGATCGCGGCCGTTGCGGTCGACGACGTTTACAAATCCTGCTTCCAGGAACTCTTTTGGGGGCAGAGCGTCGCCGACTACCTGGCTGCGACCGCCGGCGTCGTCGTTCAGGAGTTGGAACGACGCGGTGTCGCGTTGCACTACGTGATCAGCAATGCGCTTGGGGATGCTGACCTGCATGGCATGCTTACCGGCCTGCCGGCGGTCTTCTCGGCCGCTGGGCTGTTCGTGGTCGGTCCGCAGGTGGTGGCGCTGTACCTCATGGAGCAAAGCGGCCAACCGCGCGACGTCGATGCCATTCCGCGCTACCGCGACGAAGGACAGATCATGGCCGACGAGCTGATCGAACGCTGCCATCGGGAACGCCGATCGTCGCTGTACCTGCACATCGACGTCGATGACACCGCCACGGACGGCGCCCTGAATGTGGCGGTGCCGCGAAATCGGATACCCGGCGCTTTAGTGGTGTACCGGGACGAGGCGCCGGTCCAGGGTTCGCTTATGCACGCCATGCCGCCGCCGGGAACCGACTGGCCGGCAAGGCTTTTGAAGGGAATATCTGAGCGGACCTGACGGCGCGCCTCCGGGGCGGTGTCGGGGCGGCCCGTTATACTAGCGGTGCGTCACGAGAGGCCGTCGCCAAGCTCCGACTGGACGGCACGCCAACCCCACGCTCGTGGGTGGCTCGGATGAGGACGCGGCCCCAGCCGACCGGCGCGGGCAAGAGCGCCTCCCGCAAGGAGGCCCGACATGTCGGGAGTACACCAATGTTGGCAGCGCCCCAACTGGTTCAACACCGTCCCATCGGCTCGTACCTGATCGGAAACCTCGGGCACGGGGTTCCGGCGAACAAATCGCATGAGTCCGGCAAGCCCCGGTCCAAGATGAAAGGCGTAGCCGTTCACAACGCCGGCCGTGTCAACCTCGACGGCAAGGACCTCAAGTTCCTGCTGTGGAACGACGATCCGGACCGGCTGCGTCGACGGTGCGCATCGGTGGCTCGACCGAGTGGAAGCCCGAGTTCGAAGCACTCAAGCGGATTCCTGCGAGCTCGACCACGCAGTCGTTCTTCTTGAAGGTGATTTGCTCGAAGGTGGCTGGCAGACACGGATGATCGCCCGCTTGACCATCCTCGGCCCACACGAGGGGCGCCGACATTACGGTGCTCTGCGTCGAGCAAGGCCGGTGGGAGCAGGACGGCAACCGCGGCCATCGTGCCGCCGGCCGCCGCGTCTCCGCCTCCCTTCGCACCTCCCGTGACCGCGCCTATCGTCGGGGCACCGATCCCCAGCACGCGGTCTTGAGCGGGATCGCCTCCCGCTACGAAACGAGCGCACGGACGGCTACCAACTCTCCCTCCGTGCCGGAGACAGCGGTGCGCTGCTGGTGGCGAGTCTCGAGGAGCTGGACGACCTGATCAATGCCGTTGCCGCCGAAGCCAACCACGAACCCGGTGCGTCGCGGCGGCGGCGCCTCGATGCGGCCTTCAACGTGCTGGACCGCGCCGCCGACGGCTTCTGACCGCTCCTGAAATAGTGGTTGATGTGGCCGTCGACCGGATGAACCGTGAACAGTTCTTTTCAGCCATGTCCGGGCATGACGACGCGGCGCTGCGCAAGGCGCTGTGGAACCTGTACTGGCGCGGCACCGCGGACGTGCGGCGGCGCATCGAAACTGAACTGGCCGGCGACATCCGCCCGGCAATAAAGCCTGAGCCGCTCGACCCGCAGGCGGTGCACGACGCGGTCACCGAATTCGTGGCGCTCGCCCGCGCCGGGGCGTATCTGGGCCGGGATCGCCGGGTGTCGCCGAAGGAGCGCACCCGCTGGCGGTTCACCTTCAAGCAGCTGGCCACTGCCGCCGTGGAGGCCCTGCACGCCGGCGAGCCCACACCGGCGATCACGGCCTTGACGCAGCTGATCGATCTGATTGTCGACGCCCGCGATACCTATTACTTCCGCAGCGAGGATCCGGTGTCGGCGGCCGGCTTCGTCGTCTCCGATGCCGCCGCCGCGTTGTGGACCGCGACGTGGCGGCGGCACGGATTCCAGCGGTTCGCTGAAACCGCTGCACCGCAACTGATTCGCTGGGAGTCCACACACGGCTGGACTCGCTACGGTGACGGACCGATCGCCGCGAAGGAGACCACGCTCACGGTTGTGCTGGTCGGCATGCTGACGGTCCCGGACGCTTGGGAGGGCTTCGCTGAGCAATACCGCAAGGCGCTGGGTAAACGCCGCGTCGGCAGCGGCGCACTGGCGGAGTTCGATCGGCTGATTCGGGAGAAACTCGCTGAGGGCTGGAGCGAGAGCTGATCCCTCCAGCCTCGGTGCCGGGCTGGGCGGCGCGCTGGACGGGCGTTAACGCGCTGCAACCGAAGAACTACGACTACCTGCGAGGTGATGACTATGGCGTCCAGGATCGACAGAACCATTGGATCGACCAGCTCGATCCCACGGATCCATCGGTGACGGTGCGCGATGAAAGGCCCTGCCGTTCACAGCCAACGCACCGGCGGCCTCACTGGTTGGCGAGATATTCCGCCAACACATCGATGCCCGGCAGCAGCGACCGGGCGGACGGGCCGACGGCCCAGACTCTCCAATCACTGGTATCGATCAGATCCAGCCCGGACATAATTGCGCACTGCGAATAGATCTGCCTGCGCACGTCGTCGATGGTCAGCGGATTCCCACCTATCCGCCAGCGGTGACCGAGCAGTGGATGCACCTCGGTGGCGAGTTGGCCGACCGAAACTGCACCGCGGGCGGCCAGCAGCCCGGCGGTCAACTCGATCAGCTGGGTCTCGAGGGCCCCGGCTCGAATGCCGCCCGAATCCGGCGCACCATGTTCAGATCATCGGCGGCGGCCGCGGCCAGCGACACTTCGATGCATTGCACTTATAAGTGAAAACGTCTATTCTGGCGGGAGCATGCAGTCGGAGGCGGGAGAAGATGGGCGTTGCACAGGAACAGGCCCGCCGGACGAGCCTGACCATCGACGAGGCGGAGATCGCCGAAGCGCGCACCGTGTGCAGTTCGGTTGCCAAAGCGGGATCGGCCGCCACCGAGATCGAGTTTGCGGTCGGACCCGCCGGCGGGCAGTTGATGCCGATGCCGACAGCGCTTGCCGGACTCATGCGCGACATCCTTGGCGGGCTGAGTCGCGGCTCCACGATCACCATCCAACCGTTGCCACGGGAGTTGACCACCACCACAGCTGCCAAGATGCTCGGCATCTCCAGGCCGACTCTGATGAAATTGGTCGCCGAGCAGAAGCTGCCGGCTCACAAGGTCGGCTCGCATACCCGGCTGTCGGCCACCGATGTGCTGGCCTTCCGGAGGGACCGTCACGACCAACAGCGGCGCGCGTTCGATGAGCTGCGGAAACTGGATGAGGAGATCGGCATTGAGCCGTAGCGTCCCACCGATGGATGTCGGCTCCATCGGCTACCCTGCCGGCCATGGACCCCGGCGTCTACGAATCCCTACTCACCGAGCACCTGCACACCCAGCTGGCCCGTCACGCCGACCTGCGCCCCGACTTCGCTACGGTCGATGACGCCGAGCAGGCGCTGACGATCACCCGCTACTTGGCGCCGATCATCGAGCGGTCGTTGCGCTCGGCCCGCACCGTCGAAGACCGCGTCGACTTGACCCACCGCATCCTGGAGTTGCTACCGGATACCGTCACCGACGGCGCCGCCCTGCGCACGGACGACCCTGGCAAGATCACCCGCCTCGACGAGGTGCGTCGCGCTAAGGCCCTGGCCGACAACAGACTCCCTCGCCCGGCCACCCCGTTCTCGGATGCCGCGCTGATGACCAATGGCCGTGGTGAGCCGACCTTGGCGGCCGAGCTGCGCGCCGAGCTGGCCAGCGCGGATCGGGTGGATCTGCTGTGCGCGTTCGTCAAATGGCAGGGCCTGCGGCTGTTCGAAAAGGAACTCACCGAGCTGCGTGAACGCGACATTCCGTTGCGGGTCATCACCACCACCTACCTGGGCGCTACCGACGCCCGTGCGCTGGATGCCCTGGTGAACGAGTTCGGCGCCGAGGTGCGGGTCAACTACGACACCACCATCACCCGCCTGCACGCCAAGGCGTGGCTGCTGCGCCGCAATACCGGCTTTCACACCGCTTACGTCGGCTCCAGCAACCTGTCGCACGCTGCCCTGGTCGACGGCCTGGAATGGAACGTGCGGCTGTCGGCGATCGGCACGCCGCACCTGCTGGAGAAATTCCGGGCGACGTTCGATTCCTACTGGGAAAACCGTGATTTCGAGCCGTATCGCCCCGACCAGGACGGTGAACGGCTCCGCCAAGCCCTGCAGAACGCATCCGGGGAGCGCCAACGTGACTCACTGGCCGTCACTTTGTCCGGTCTGGAGGTACGTCCCAAACCGTTTCAAGCCGAGATGCTGGAACAACTCGACGCCGAACGCACCTTGCATGATCGGCACCGCAACCTGATCGTCGCCGCCACCGGCACCGGCAAGACCGTGATGGCCGCCCTGGACTACCGCCGGCTGGCCCGCGAGGTCCATGGCCGCGACTTGACCTTGCTGTTTGTCGCGCACCGCAAGGAGATCCTCGGCCAAGCTCAGCGCATGTACCGGGAGGTCGTCACCGACGCCACCTTCGGTGAACTGCTCGTCGACGGCCAGCAGCCGACCAAGTGGCGACACGTGTTCGCCAGCATCCAATCGCTGTCGGCGAACCGGCTGGCCGACATCGCCCCCGACCACTTCGACGTCGTCGTAGTCGACGAGTTCCACCACGCCGAAGCCGCCTCCTATCGCCGACTGCTCGGCCATGTACAACCGATTGAGTTGCTTGGGCTCACCGCCACCCCCGAACGCGCCGACGGTGTCGACGTGCGGGCGTTCTTCGAGGGCCGTATCGCTGCCGAACTGCGACTATGGGAAGCCCTGGAACAGAGCCTGCTGTGTCCGTTTCATTACTTCGGCATCCACGACGACACCGACCTCGAAGCGGTGCAGTGGAAGCGTGGCGGGTACGACCTGGCTGCCCTCAGCGGGATCTACACCGGAAACGACGCCCGCACCCGCATCGTGCTCAAACAACTGCGCGACAAAGTCGGTGACGTTGCGGCCATGCGCGCGTTGGGATTCTGCGTCAGCGTCGACCACGCCCGCTACATGGCCGACAGCTTCAACGACGCGGGCATTCCTGCGCTGGCGGTCTCAGCCGAGACGCCCGCCGACGAGCGTCGCTCCGCCCTGGCGGCGCTGCGCAACCGCGACATCAACATCATCTTCGCCGTCGACCTGTTCAACGAGGGCCTGGATATTCCCGAGGTCGACACCGTGCTGTTCTTGCGGCCCACTGAAAGTGCCACCGTCTTTCTGCAACAGCTCGGGCGCGGGCTGCGGCTCACCCATGGCAAGACCGTGCTGACCGCACTGGACTTTGTCGGCCACCAGCGCCGCGAGTTCCGCTTCGACCAACGCTTCCGGGCGCTGACCGGAACCGGCGGCAAAGCACTGCAGCGCCAAGTGGAGCAGGGTTTTCCGTTCCTGCCGTCGGGCAGTCAGATCGTGCTCGACCGCGTCGCGCAGAAACTGGTGCTCGACAACATCAAACAGCAAGTGGCGCCGCGCTGGGCGGCACTGGTCTCCGAAGTGCGAGCCCCCCCCGGTGACCGGCTGGCCGGCTACCTCGACGCTTACGGTCGCGAGCTTCCCGACATCCTGAAGAACAACCGGTCCTGGACCACACTGTGTCGCGAGACCGGCAAACAGGCCGCTGCTCCCGGCCCCCGCGAAACCGATCTGGTCAAACGCGTCCGCGCCCTGGCCCACGCCGACGACCGGCTGCGCTGGCAGACGTATCGGACCATCCTCGATGGAAGCGCCGACCTGGCCAGTCCCGCCGAACGTCGGCTGGCCGCGATGCTGTTCTATTCGCTGTTCCCCAACGGCGGCGGATTCCCTGATGTTGCAGCTGGACTCGACGCCTTAGGTGGCGAGCCCGTGAGCGACGAGATGCGCCAGGTGATCGATATCGCCTTCGACGCCGCCCGCCGCAGAACCTACGATTTGGGCCGCTTCGTCCCGTCCTTGGCAGAGGTTCCGTTACAGGTGCACGCCACCTACTCGCGTGAAGAGATCCTCGCTGCGCTGGACTACGCCGCCCAGAACCGCACTCCGAGCACCATGCGCGAAGGAGTCGTGTGGCGCCCCGACCTCAACACCGACGCATTCCTGATCACGCTGAAGAAATCCGAGACCGACTACTCACCGACCACCATGTACCGCGACTTCGCGCTCAGCGACCGGCTGTTCCATTGGGAGTCGCAATCCACCACTTCGGAGAACTCGCCGACCGGGCAGCGCTACATCCACCACCGCGAAAACGGTTCGCACATCCTGCTGTTCGTGCGCGCCGCCAAAACCAATGCACTCGGTGCCGCGCCGTATGTGTTTCTGGGCCCGGCCGACTACGTCTCGCATGAGGGGGAGAAGCCGATGGCGATCACCTGGCGACTGCACCAGCCGATGCCGGCGGAGGTATTCCAGGCGTCGAGTGTGGCGGTGGCGTAGTGGGAAGGGGTCAGCCCTTCCCAAACCGCTGGTAGGGAGCCTGGCGGCTGGTGCCGAGCGCAGCGCCGATCGCGTCCCACGTGTCGCCGGCTGCCCGGGCAGCCGGCGACGGCAGCGCGCAGGCCGGCCTCGGCGGTGTCTACTGCCTCGACCACCGTGATGAGTCCTCCACGGTCTGCTCATCTTTCACTTTCGCCATGGTGATCTGGCGGAGATTCGCAGCTGGGCGTCGGTGATCTTCATCGTGGACTCCAGCGGAGCAGATTCAGGCCCATCGCTGCGCGATCGCTTGCATCGACGGGTCCACGCCGCCGTAGCTGACGAGCCGGACATCCAGACCGGCCCGCTCCACAATCCGCAGGGCCCGCTCGATGGCGGCGTCGATCCATTCAGCGGCGTTACCGAATGCACCACCCCCGACTCGCGTGAGTAGCACCGTGCTCGAGCCGCCCGCGGTGGCCTGCTCGGCCGCGGACAGCAGCGTTGCCTCGTAGGCGGCCTCCAGCACCAGCTGGGCGAACGGCCCCCACTGCGCGCTCGGGATGCGGCTGTAGGCCACCGGCAGCGCCGAGCAGTATGCCTGCGAGACCGAGCGACGGGGATCGCCTGTCGCGTCGGTGACTTCAACGTTGCGGTGCAGTCCGATCGCCAACTCGCCGCGCAAAGCATCGCGCTGATCAACGCCGGCCTGATCCAGCAGAGCAGCGATGGCGCGCAGGCCCTCGACGGTGCACAGCGCGTAGCCGTTGCGCATCTCCCACAGCTCGGTCACCGGCCGCGACAGCAACTCGGACAGTGCGACGCCGACATCAGCCAGCGTGTCGAGCTGCCGGTCCCGCGCCTGGCCGATCTCGTCGCCGACCGGCACCAGATAGTTGCGGTAGATGGTGCCGGCGCCGGCGGCGACCGCACACGCCGGGCCCTGGGTGGGATCGTCGATGTACCGCGTCACGCCCTGCTCGGGGGTGACATGCTGGGAAACCATCTCTAGCAGATTGAACTGCGAGGCAACCTGAAACAGTGCGTCGGCAAACTCCGGATCCGCGTGCAGCGCGCGGGAATCACCGACCAGGCAGCGGACAGTGCTGCGACCGGCGTCACCCATTCTTACCCGCTCTCGTAGGTCGGCCAACGTCGGTAGCGACAGCTCGCCGATGCCATACCGTTTGCCGTTGACGGAGGAGACGAGCTCGTCACCGTCGACGGACAGTCGGGCCTGGGTGGACTCGTAATCGCCTTCGGCGAAACCGGTCAGGCTCGCAAACCAGTCGCGGGAGGTCATCCTCAAATATTCGCACCTCGCAACTGATTCGGTATCCGCCTTCGACCGCGCCACGTCGGCCGACCAGTGTGGCAGCCGCTTGGCCGTGCGGTACTGCGGTAACGGTCCCGGCCAGCTCCTCGATGAGCAGCTGGCCAGCGCCGTCGTCGACGACGAACTGTCACTGGCCGCGGCCGGCAAGAACGCCGGTCATCGGCGGCTTCGGCGCTTTCATAGCCGAGCAACGCGAAGGCGAGGGCCGTTGCACCGCGACGTTGGCCCAGTTCGACATCGAATGGAGGTCGCCTACCGCGGTATCGACCTTGAGCAGGTGCCGCCGCTGACGCTGCAGCCGCGTGGTAGCACCGACACCGGCACCGAAATCCCTACATGCCGCTGAACGTGGCGAGGCAGATGTGGCGGGCCGAGGCCAGGTATTCCCGCGACTCCGCCTCCTAGCACGACATAACGTGCGTTGTCGCGCGAAGCCGGGCAACAACGACATATGTCCGACGCCCGGTGTCACACCCCACTCGTAGCGTGCCTGTCATGAACGCGTTGGTAACCCGCGCCCGCACGGCACTGCGGTCCGGCGCCGGACCCGTCGCCGCCTCGGTGTTCGTCGTCGGGCTGGCCGGATCGACCGGGTGGGCCATCACCGTCGCCGTCCTGGCCGCGCTGGCCTTCGCCGGCTACGTCGCGGCGCCGTGGCTCGAGGAGCAACGGGGCACCGCCGCGCGGCGCCGCGAGGCGATCCGGGAACGCGCCGACCGGCAGCACCGCTGGGCGCTGCGCGGCGACAACAGAGGCTTCTACGGCGCCGAAGGCGCGGAGTTGATGCGCCGCATCGCCGACGAACCGGACCCGGGCGAGATCGGCGACCCGGCCGACGTTGCCGCCGTGGCCTACACGGCCGACGGTCTGACCACGCTGCTGGCCGAACGGCCGGCCTGCTGGCGCTACGCTGTCTTCGTCTCGGTGCTGGTGCAGCGGTACGCGGTGTTACAACCGCGGCTACGCGACCAGCAGCTCGGCTACGCCCCACCCAAAGACGCCCGCAGGTACAGCGGATTTGCGCTGGGGCAGTATCTGTTTGGTCTCCTCGAGCAGATGTCGGCGCTGCTGAGCCAGATCGAGGACCTGATGCTCAGCCCGGCCTTCCGGCGGATGTTCGGAGACCCCACCGACGAGCGCAGCGCCGATGCCGACGCCATCATGCACGCGGCGCACCGGCTGATGGACCTACACGAGCGGCTGCTGGAGTTGGCCGAAAGCTGCCGCAGCACAAATACCCCGGTGGAGTACGCCGACGTCGTGCGCGACTGCGCCCGCGTCTTCGACGTTCCGCTGGAGGGCTACCGCAGGTTCATCGACGAGTTCGTGGGCCGCGTCGCCGAACTGCGCGACGTGCTGCCCTATGCGCGCGGCACCATCGAGATGGACCCGGTCCTGCTGGAGATGGATGACAACGACGAACTTCTCGACAAGGCGTTCGCGGCAATCAGCAGGCTGGTACCCGGTGCTCGGTGAGCGCCCGCACGTAGCGTCTCAGGCCGGGGCTGCGCCGCCTTGCCTGTCGATGACCTGCTGGATCAGCTCGGCGATGTGCTGTTGCCCTGCGGCGGTCAGGTCGAACTTGGTCCGCATCTCGGCGAAGCCGGTGGCCACGTCGCTGAAGCCGCCGGTCAGCTCCTGCCTCATATCGAGCATGTCTTCGCGCAGCGCGTTGAAACTGGTATTTGTGGCCTGACGGAAGTCCCGGAGTTCGTCGCCAAGCTCCCCGACGTCGCGATCAGCCCCGCCGGCCAGCACGCGCGCTGCCGCCGCGTCCTGCTCGCTGGCCCGGACCCGGTCGCGCAGCTCGCGCACCTGCTCCTCGAGCGCGGCGACCCGCGGCTCCAGACCCTCGTCCTGCATGCTCGCAGCGTACGCCAGTGGCCCAAGCCGGCAAGTCACCCGCGGGGACGTCGGGCACCACCGTCGTCGGCGTGGCGAATTCCCGAACAGCGGCCACATCGACCCTGATGGCCCGGGCCGCAGGTCAGTCGGCCCGGGCTGTCCCCAACGGATCCCCGTACTCGTCGTCCAGCTCCGACGGTGCGAGCCATCGGCTCAGAAAGCCGACCAGCTCCATCGGATCGGGCTCGTCGTCAAGCAGCGCGAGCAGCTCGTCGCGCTCCTGCGGCGCCACCGGGTCGATCCCGCCGAAGAACGCAAAACCGTCGCCGGTCGGCAGCGCCCGTGAGCAGATCAGCTGCCCGGACTGCAGCGCGCGGCGCCGCTCGGTGACGTCGAAAACCTCGTCGGTGCGTACGTCGCGCACGGTGACGCCGTGGCCGGGCCGGACCTGCTCGACCTCGAACACCGAGCGCGGCACCCCCAGCCACTGCTCGGCCAGCTGCCGTTCGTCGTCGGGCAGTAATTCACCACGCAGCTCGAGGAATTCGGCGAACGCCCCGCCCTCGAACAGCATGGTGTCGATCGCCAGCGGGTCGGTCTTGGCGGCCGCCACCAGATCATCGACCTCATCCTCGAAGTAGCGGATGCGCTCGTAGCCCGCCAGCATCAACAACTCGCCCCACTCGCCACCGAGCACCTGCTGGTGTGCCTTGGCGTAGAGCCAGCGCACCCGCTCGGTCAGCGACAGCTGCTCATTGCCCAGGTGGCACTTCTTGTACTTGCGGCCCGACCCGCACCAGCACGGCTCGTTGCGGCCGACGTCAGTGCGCGGCTGTGCCCGGTGCTGTTCCAGCAGACGCACCAGCGGGTGATCCGATCCGACGCCGGCGCGCCGTAGCAGACCCAAACCCGCCTCGGCGTCGCCGCGGTCGGAGGCGATCCGGGCCTGGCTCAGTAACGCCAGTGGCCAGTCCGGGTCCGATGATTCGGCGGCCGACAGCTCGCGTGCGCACCCGGCGACGTCGCCGAGCCCCTCACACGCCATCGCCTGCAGCCAGTGGGTCGCCACCCGCGCCGAGCGCGGCACCTTGGGCTGCAGCGACTCGGCGAGGATGCCCAGCGCCGCGGCACCCCGCCGGCCCTCATGGGTCGCTTCTTCCATCAAGGACAGCGCCAGCACCGGATTCGCCAGCGCTGCACCTAATTCGCCGAGAATGTCCGCGTACGGTCCGTCTGCGGGCCAGGCGTCGGTGGGCGCGTCGGCGGCCCCCTCCTCGTCGTCCTCGGCGTCGGGTGCCATGTCGAAAATTCGGGCCATCTGACCATGAATCTCGACCAGCGTGGTCAGCACGAAGGCATCGTCGTCATCCAGGCCGTACTCGTCGGCCAGCCGTGCGCACTTGCGCTCGAAGCGCCACCGATCGAAGTCGAATCCGGCCGGAGCCAGCCAGTCACCGCTGCGGGCCAGCCCATGCGCGTCGGCGATCTCACCCAGCGGGGCCAGGGGGGTGTTGAACAGTGCGGGGTCGACCGCGCAGGTCGCCCACACCACGGCGGCGAAACGTGACGGAGACTCGTCCACGTCGACCAAGGCAGCCAGCCGATCGCCCAGCGTCGGGTCCGTGGTTGCGGTGACCGGCTCCAGTGCGATTCCCTTGTCGGTCAACCGCATTCCGAGAAGATCACCGGCGGCCAACCCCAAGCCGGCCAGTGTGCCCGGTGCCAGCAGTAGGGCGCCGGGCTCGTCGACGAGCTCGAGCGGGATGCCGCGTTCCTCCAACAGTTCGTCGTCGTAACGGGGCAGCACCAGGGATACCGGTGAGCCGTCGGCAAGCTCGGGATAGTCGTCGTCGCACAGTTCGGTGATCGGATCCAGATCCGGGCTGACCGCCAGCAAGTCGTGAGTGAGCTCCTCGGCGGTGAGCCGGTGGGTGAAGACCCGCCCGGCCAGCACCGCCGGCAACCACACCCACCGGCCATCGGGCAGCGGGCGGGCCGGGCAGCTGAACTCATCGAGCAACTCGTCGATGACGGTGTCCGGGTCGGCGATCCCGGCCTCGTGCAGCCGGTCGGCGATGTCGTCCTGGGACGCCGGGCCGTGCTCGGTCAGGATCGCCGCAAGGGTTGGCGCCGCGTCGGAGGGATCGGTCACGGTTGACACCTTAGGGTCGGCGGGTCCGCGGCGCAGCGTTCTCGATGTCAGTCCCCACTGAAACAATCAGAACTACCAGGAGATAGGAGGCCCGGATGGCAGAGGCCACGGTGCGCGGTTACGACATCATCGGTGACGTCCACGGCTGCGCCGACCGACTGGAGGCGTTGCTGCGCAAGCTCGGCTACGAAACCACCGGTGGCACAGGGGAATATCATCGCCCGGATCGGCAAGTGGTGTTCGTTGGCGATCTCATCGACCGCGGTCCGGAGCAACTGCGGGTGCTGGAAGTGGCCAAGAGCATGGTCGACGCGGGCAGCGCCCAGATCGTCATGGGCAACCACGAATTCAACGCGCTGGGCTACCACCGCGAACACCCTGCCGGCAGCGGAGAGTACCTGCGCACTCACAGTGCGAAGCACACCGAGCAGCACGAGGCATTCCTGGCGCAGGTGACCGGCGAAGACCGCCGGCGCTACCTGGAATGGTTCGCCACGATGCCGCTGTGGCTGAATCTGGGCGGGCTGCGCGTGGTGCACGCCTGCTGGCACCAGGAGTCGATGGCGGCGGTGGAAAAGCACTGCGGGTCCAGCGCTCCCTTTGCCGATGTGGATCATCTGGCGGCGGCACACGACAAGGCGCATGAGCTTTACGACGCGATCGAGATCCTGCTCAAGGGCCCCGAGATCAGCCTGGTCGAGCACGGCCAGCCCGCCTACCGCGACGTGGGCGGGCACCGCCGGGAGCGGGCCCGGATGCGCTGGTGGGACAGCGGCGCGGTAACCCTGCGCGATGTGGCGGTAATGAGCAGCAGCTTCACCACCGAGACCGGCGAACCCTATCCGGCGCTGCCGGAACTGGTGTTGGCGAACGGCACCCAGTCGTGCGTCTACACCGACAGCGTCCCGGTGTTCTACGGCCACTACTGGCGACAAGGTTTGCCCGAATCCGGCGAGGACTTCACCGAGCGCACCGCGTGCGTGGACTTCAGTGCCGTCGACGGCGGGGCGATGACCGCCTACCGCTGGTCGGGGGAGCGCACGATCCGGCCGGAGAACTACGTGCAGATGCGATGAGTCGGCGATGGCGCCGGCGGAAAACCTCTACCCTCGGCGCCATGCCTCACCCCGTGCGCTACCGACCCGGCGACGCGCTGGCCGCGCTGCATCGCCGCCGCGGCCCGATGGTCGACGCCGGGGTCGGCCGCTACGGCTACGTCTATCTGTTCGGCGCCGAGGCCAACAAGTTCGTCTTCGCCAACTCCGACGCCTTCAACTGGTGGGATGCCTTCCAGGTGCTGGTGCCCGTCGACGGCCCCACCGCCTTGATCGTCAGTGACGGGGCCGATCACCGGCGCCGCCGCAGCCTGGTCCAGCCGGCGTTTCATCACCGCCACCTCGGCAACTACCTGCAGGTCATGGCGGCCAACGCCGACGCCGTCATCGACACCTGGCGGCCCGGCTCCACGATCGACATCGTCGCGCAGCTGCGCTCGGCGATCCGGCGCAGCGCCATCGAAGCACTGTTCGGCCAGTCGATGGCCGGCCACGCCGACTTCCTGGGTGAACAGTTGCAGCCGCTGATGGACCTCACTCAGCGGCTGCCCCAGGTGCTCAAGGCCGAAGCCCGGTTGAAGACGCCCGCCTGGCGGCGCGCGATGGCCGCCCGAGCCCGCGTCGACGAGCTGATCTACGCCGAGATTGCCCGCGCCCGAACCCATCCCAGCGCCGACGACAACGTGCTGGCCACCTTGATCGGCGGGCGCACCGAAGTCGGCGAGTCGTTGCGTGACGACGAGATCCGCGACCAGATCGTCTCGTTGATCGCCGCCGGTTACGAAACGACCAGTGCGGCAATGGGATGGGCGGTCTATGCGCTGCTGAGCACCCCGGGGGTGTGGCAGACTGCCGCCGCCGAGGTCGGCGACGTCACCGACGGCCGCACCCCGGAGGCCGCCGACCTGAAGAACCTGACCTACCTCAACGGCGTCGTGCACGAGACGCTGCGGCTCTATCCGCCGGCGGTGATCTCCGCGCGCAAGGTCACCCGCGAGCTGTCGTTTCACGGACGGCGCATCCACGCCGGCCGCACCCTGGTGTTCAGCCCGTACGTCACCCACCGGCTGCCCGAGCTGTGGGTCGATCCGCTGCGCTTCGAGCCGCGCCGCTGGGACCCCTCCTTCCCGGCGTATCGCCGGGCGGCCCCGTATGAGTTCCTGCCGTTCGGCGGTGGAACGCATCGCTGCATCGGGTCGAGTTTCGCCACCGCCGAGCTGACGGTGATGGCGGCCCGGATCCTGGCCAGGACCTCGCTGAGCCTGCCTGACCAGCGCATACGCGCCGGCGGCTATGCGGCGCTGCAGCCCCGGGGCGGCCTGATGGTGCAGGTCAACGGCCTGCGCTGAAGCGCACAGCCTGTCCGCGGCGTGGGATGGGGCTGGCATTTCGCTTAGAGGTATGATGTGGTGTAGACCACGTTAGTAAATAAGATGTGATGGACACCACAGGAGCTGCTGCCATGACCGCTTTCTTGAGCGCCTTGGGTATCACCGCGGCCACCGCAACCATCGGCGCCAGCATGATGGGCCAGACGACGGTGGCGTTGTGCGTCGGTTTGGTGTCGTCGGCGTTCTTCGCCGGCCGGTTCTGCTGATTCCCGCCGGGAGCCGACACTGCCACCGATAGACGTGGCAGTCTTCTCCGCGTGCCAATCTCCCTGCCCGAGCATCCGCGCTTCGCCAGCCCCTCCGAGCGCCACGTCTACCAAGCGCTGATCGAGCAACTTCAAGACGGTGACGTCGTGGTGGCCGGCCAGCGCGTCACCGACCACCTCAAGGATCACGAGATCGATTTCGTCGTGGCGATCGAGGGCGCCGGCATCATCTGCATCGAGGTCAAAGGCGGCGAGGTCTGGCACGACGGCTCCGGGTGGCGCCAGCTGCGCGGTGGCAAGGAATGCCGTATCCATCCGGTGCGCCAGGCCCGCGATGCCTGTTATGCGCTGCGCGACTACATCGAGCACGACCCGCGCATGACGCAGGACCGGCTGCGTTGGGATCACGTCGTGGCGTTGCCGCACACCGAGCTGCCGACCGACTTCGAACTCCCGGACTGCCCGCGCTGGAAGGTGATCGACCGCAATGACCTGCCGCAACTGGTGTCTCGGCTGCGCCACGTGCTGATCCGCCAGGAGCTGGACCGGCCGCTGCTGACCGCCGAAGGCATCGAGCAGTTCCGCACCGCGCTCGGCGGGCGGGGGTTGCCGCAGCGTGATGTCGTCGCCCGAGCGTTGGCCAACGACAGTGCCGCCGACGCTCTCACCGAACAGCAGGCCGTGATCCTGGAGGCTATCCGGCTGCTCAACCGGGTACAGGTGCGCGGCAGTGCCGGCAGCGGGAAGACCTACCTGGCCGTGGAACAGGCGCGCCGGCTGTCGGCTGATGGGAAACGTGTTGCACTGCTGTGCTACTCGCACGGCTTGGCGTCCTACCTCAAGCGGCTCACCGGGTCCTGGAGGCGCCGCCAGCAGCCGGCCTACGTCGGTGAGTTTCACTCGCTGGGCGTGGTGTGGGGCGCCCCGGACGGCCCGGCGGACCCGGCGGAAGAGGTGACGTTCTGGGAGGAGCAGCTGCCGCAGCAGATGCTCGCGCTGGCGGAGAACCTCGACGACGGGCAACGGTTCGACGCGATCGTGGTCGACGAGGCGCAGGACTTCGCCGACGCCTGGTGGGATCCGCTGCTGGCGTCACTGCGTGACGATGAGGAGGGCGGGCTGTTCGTGTTCAGCGACGAAGGCCAGCGGATTTTCGACCGGCAGGGCACTCCACCGGTGCCGCTGGTCTCGCTGGTGTTGGATCGCAACCTGCGCAACACCCGCCAGATCGCCGCGACGTTTCGGCCGCTGGTTGATCACCCGATCCGGTTCCTGGGCGCCGACGGTCCGGAGGTGCGGTTCGTGCCATGCCGCAAGGAGACCGCCGTCGAGACCGGCGACGACGAAGTCGAGCAACTGCTCGACGACGGCTGGCGTGCCGAGGACGTGGCACTGCTGACCACCGGCAGTCGCCACCCCGAACAGGTTGCCCGCCAGGGGCAGGGCGACCAGGCCTACTGGGACAGCTTCTGGGACGCCGATCAGGTCTTCTACGGGCATGTACGGGGTTTCAAGGGATTGGAACGCCGTGCCGTCGTGCTCGTCGTCGACGCCAGCGGGCCGGTCGAACTGGCCCGCGAACGCCTCTACGTCGGGTTGTCCCGGGCCCGCGACCAGCTGGTGGTCTGCGGTGATCCGGACTTCATCGCCGAGGTGGGCGGACCGGATTTGGCGCGCAAGCTGGGGATCGGGTAGCGGTCACTCCAGGCATCCCCGAGTAATCGGTGCCCTGGGGCACCACCGGAATGTCGTGTGTCCAGGTCGGCATCAGCGGGCCGTCGTAGTACGGGTTGGGCATGTCGCGGCAGGTGTCGAACGCCGCGCACGGCGGCGGCGACTGAGCCTCGGCGACCGCCGGGACAGCCAGGCCCAGCCCGAACACTGCCAGCGAGCAGCGTAGGTATCTCATGCCGCCACCGTGGCACGGGGTACCGACAACTATCGTCGAGACGATGACCGTCGAACAGCGACTGGAAGCCCTCGAACAGATCGAGGCGATCAAGGCCCTCAAACACCGTTACTTCCGCGCCTGCGACGCCAAGGACCCCGACACCTTCCGCGCCTGCTTCATCGCTGAGGGCGCCGACCTCGACTACGGCCCGCTGGGCGGTTTCACCGACGCCGATCAGATGGCCGAGGTATTCCGCCGCATCGCGCTGCACACCGTCGACGGCAAACACGTCATCTTCGACATGCACCACGGGATGCACCCGGATATCACCATCACCGGGCCCGGCCGGGCAACCGGACGCTGGACGCTGAAGTTCCGCCAGCTCAACCTGATCGAGCGCACCGAGCGGCTGCTCACCGGCGAGTACGACGACGCCTACGTCATCGAGAACGGGAACTGGAAGATGTCACGCAGCCACTTCCGCCAGCTGTGGTCACTGGTGCGCCCCCTCGGTGACGCCGTGGTGGAGGCCGCCAGATGAGCGACGCAGGCATCGCCCTGGTCACCGGCGCCAGCCGCAGCGTCGGCAAGGGCGTCGCGCTGGCCCTGGGCTCGCGGGGCTGGACGGTCTATGTCACCGCCCGCAGGGAGGGCCCGCTGGCGGAGACCGCCGCCGGTGTCACCGAGCGCGGCGGGCACGGCATCGCGGTGCAGTGCGACCACCGCGATGACGCCCAGATCGCCGCGCTGTTCGACCGTATCGCCGACGAGCAGCACGGCCGGCTGGACCTGCTGGTCAACAACGTGTGGGCGGCACCCGAGGGATTCGCCGGGTTCACCGAGAAGTTCTGGCAGCGCCCGCTTTCGGACTGGGACACCCTGATCGGGGTCGGGCTGCGCGCCCACTACGTCGCCTCGGTGCACGCCGGGCAGCTCATGGTGGCGCGCGGATCGGGCCTGATCGCCAACATCTCCTCGTTCGGCACCCGCGGGCACCTGCACTCGGTGCTCTACGGCATGTCCAAAGCCGGACTGGACAAGATGGCCGCCGATATGGCGGTGGAGCTCACCGGGACCGGCGTGAGCGCGGTGTCGCTGTGGCCGGGCCTGGTGAAGAACGAAGTCATGCAAGGCTTCATCGACCGCGGCCTGGACAACTTTCAGGGCTTCGGCCTGGCCAACGCCGAAACGCCGGAGTTCATCGGCCGAGTGGTCGCCGCCTTGGCGGGTGATCCCGACATCGCCGTCCGCAGCGGCCACACCCTGATCACCGCCGAGACCGCACTGGACTACGGCATCACCGACGTCGACGGCAACCAGCCCGACTCGCACCGGGAACTGTTCGGCGGCGGGCCGCTGTACTGACCGGCGTCAGCCGTGCCCGATTATTGATCTGCCTGCCACCGGCCATACACTTTCTGCCGCCATGACCGACAACGCCGTGCACTCCGAAGCCAGCCGCCGCAGAACCTTCGCCGTCATCAGCCACCCCGACGCCGGCAAATCCACCCTGACCGAGGCGCTGGTGCTGCACGCCAAGGCCATCACCGAAGCCGGCGCGGTACACGGCAAATCCGGCCGCCGCGCCACCGTGTCGGACTGGATGGAGATGGAGAAGGCCCGCGGCATCTCCATCACGTCGACCGCCCTGCAGTTCGGGTACCGCACCGCACGGGGACAGGACTGCGTCATCAACCTGCTCGACACCCCCGGCCACGCCGACTTCTCCGAAGACACCTACCGGGTGCTGACCGCCGTCGACTCCGCGGTCATGCTCATCGACGCCGCGAAAGGCCTTGAGCCACAAACTCTCAAACTGTTCCAGGTGTGCCGTCACCGCCGGATCCCGATCATCACCGTGATCAACAAGTGGGACCGCCCCGGCCGGCACGCCCTGGAACTGATGGACGAGATCGCGACCCGGATCGGGCTGCGCCCCACCCCGTTGACCTGGCCGGTCGGCATCGCCGGAGACTTCCAGGGGGTGCTCGACCGCCGGTCCGGGAACTTCATCCGGTTCACCCGGACCGCCGGTGGCGCCACCGCAGCACCCGAGGAACACATCACCGCCGAGGACGCGCACGGCGCGGCCGGTGTCGACTGGGACACCGCGGTCGAGGAATGCGAGCTGCTGAGCGCCGACGGTTCCGACTTCGACCGCGAGGCGTTCCTGGACTGCACGGCATCACCGGTGCTGTTCACCTCGGCGGCGCTGAACTTCGGGGTGAATCAGCTGCTCGACGTGCTCACCGAGCTGGCGCCGCCGCCCGGCGGAGCGCTCGATGTGGACGGCAACCGGCGGGCCACCGACGCGCCGTTCAGCGCCTTCGTCTTCAAGGTGCAGGCCGGCATGGACTCCGCACACCGCGATCGCATCGCCTTCGCGCGGGTGTACTCGGGAACCTTCGAACGCGGCGACGTCCTCACCCACGCCGTGACCGGCAAACCGTTTGTGACCAAGTACGCCCAGTCGGTGTTCGGCCAGCAGCGTGCCACCCTGGACACCGCCTGGCCCGGCGACGTGATCGGGCTGGCCAACGCCGCGGCCCTGCGCCCGGGCGACACGCTGTATTGCGATGTGCCCGTACAGTACCCGCCGATACCGAGCTTCTCACCCGAGCATTTCGCGGTGGCCCGCAACGCCGACCCCAGCAAGCACAAGCAGTTCCGTCGCGGCATCGAGCAGCTGGACCAGGAGGGCGTCGTTCAGGTGCTGCGCTCCGATCGCCGGGGCGACCAGGCGCCGGTGCTCGCCGCGGTCGGCCCGATGCAGTTCGAGGTGGCGGCACACCGGATGGCCACCGAGATCGGTGCGCCGATCATGCTGGAGTCGCTGGCCTACCAGGTCGCGCGGATCGTAGACCCCGGCGACGTCGACTTCGTCGACAGGCAGTCGCTGACGGAGGTCATGACCCGCACCGACGGGGTGCACCTGGCGTTGTTCTCCAATAGCTGGCGACTGCAAGGATTCCAACGCGACAACCCCGATATACAGCTGCGGTCCTTGGTGGCGGCCGAAGGGTAGCGCGTCGGGCTGGATCAGTTGCGCAGCCGCACCATCCGCGTCGTCGAACTCTCATCGAGCTCGACCAGGTCGGAGTAGGACCGCAGGAAGTCGCTGAAAGACTTGTAGCCCAACTCCTTCTCGCTGAACGACGGATCCATCCGCTTCATCTGCGCCTTGACCGCCGAGTTGTGCAACCACTCGACGTCGTCCTTCTCCAGGCCGATCTGCAGGGCGCGGGTGAGCAGCGCGGTGGCGGTGTCCACCGGATCCGGCGCCGGCGGTTCTTCGGGCTGCTGCTTGGGCGCGCGGGTGCGCCGCTTCGGTTCGGCGTCGGCGTCGGGCGGTGCGGGCTCGAACACCGGTACCCCGGGCAGCGCGTCGTAGCTGACGAAGTCGTCGCAGGCGGCGGCCAGCGCCCGGCTGGTCGACCCGGCCACCCCGATACCGACCACATAGCGGCCCAACCGTTTACAGCGCTGCGCCAGCGGGATGTAGTCGGAGTCGCCGGCCACGATCACCACATGGGTCAGATCCGGCAGCCGGAACATGTCCTCGACCGCATCGACGGCCAACCGGATGTCCGCACCGTTCTTGCCGTAGGCCGCCGCCGGGAACAACTGCACCAGATCGACCGCGCGGGCCACCAATTGTTGGCGGTAGCCGGTGTTGACCTCGGCCGACCAGTCGGCGTAGGCGCGGGTGAGCACCAGCGTGCCGAACGACGAAGCGAAGTCGATGATCGCCCCGACGTCGACGGTGGCCCGCGCCAGCCGATCCGGGTGTTTGGCCAGGCCCTTGGCCTTGTCCTTCTGGAACGAGCTGCGTCCGTTGACCTGGTCATAGCGGGAGATCACGATGTTGTCGAAGTCGAGGTAGACCGCGACCCTGGTATCGCCGGATTCCGTCATGGTGACAGTGTGGCACCACCGGCCCCATCCGTAGCGGCTTGGCGGGGATGAGGGAGTTGCCCGGCTCTCAGCGACAACTTCTGACGCGGGGTGGGCCCGATGGGACGTGTCGCTGAGAGGCGGGCAACTATCCGCATGGTCCCGGGCCGCCGGCACCGTCAACCCGGTACCACCGCGGAATCAATTCCGGGTCCGGCAGCGGGTACCGGCCGTAGAACCCCTGCGGGTCACCGCGCAGCACCTGGGCGTTCTGGATCTCGGCGCGGTGCCGGATCGCCTGCAGCCGGGCCAGTTCGGCGGCGCGGTGCTCGGCGTAGCTGCGCAGCAGCCAGCGTGCGACGATGACCGCCAGGGTGATCACGACTCCGGCCAGGATGACCCAGCGCAACCACCACAGCAGCGCGAGAACCAGGATGACGGCGAACACCGATCGGCCGCTCTGCGATCCGCTGCTCGTGCTCATGGTCCTCACGGTAGAGCGGGGGACCGACATTTAGCCTTTGAGTGGGTCCGTGGGCGGTCGAGGCTACCGACCGGGACACGTGGTGATCCCTGGCATCTGAGTGGCCGCCCGCGGGCCCGGTGTCTGGTCGAGCGGTGTCCCTGTTCGGGAACTTGGAGCCAGCCTGGGTGCGGGACTCCTGCTTAGAGAATGTCTGGGCCGTGGCCGTGGTGGTCAGTCACCTGGGAATCCGAAGTGACTGACAGGAGGACGACGATGGCGTTGACGTTAGGTATCGACGTGGCCTGTCGGGCTGCGCATCAGGCGACCCTCGCCGCTGACGGGAAGACGGTGTGGCGGGGCCGGAAGTTCTGGACCAGGCGGCGGATTTGGAGCGGCTCTGGAACGACCTCGACCTTGAAGACCCGGGCGAGCTGACCGTGGTGGTCGAGCCTACGAGGAACGCGTGGATCGTGGTCGCGGAGTGGTTCCGCCGCCGCGGCACGAAGGTGGTGATGGTCCCTACAACGCAGTCGTCGGACCTGCGTAAGTACTACTCAAGCACACCAAGAACGATCGGATCGACTCCGAGCTCCTGGCGCGGCTGCCGCTGCTGCATCCCGAAGGGCTGCGCGAGTATTCAGGGCAGGGGCCGGCCGATCCGTTGCGCCGGCTGACTAAGCAGCGCTCGACGATGGTGAAACGCCGTACTGCAGTCTTCGCCCGACTCGATGCGCTGACCGAGCTTCTCGGCCCGGCCTGGTACGAGGCCATGAACGCTCGCTATGGCATCGCGGCGTTGGAGTTCCTGGCCCGCTACGCCGACCCGCACGTGGTGATCCGGCTCGGCCAGGCCCGCCTGTCCCGGTTCCTGATCGGCCGTTCCCGCGGCGCCTGGCGCGAGGACCGGGCCGCTGCGCTAATTCTCGCGGCGAAAGAGACTCTCGCACTGTGGGACACCGGGGATGGCGACGGGATGGACTTCGCCGAACTGGCCGCCGACATCGCCCACGAGGCCGAACAGGCGCTGTTCCTGACCGGTCAGATCAAAGAGATCGACGAGCGGCTCGCGAACCTCTACGCCGACGCCGACCCCGACGGCATCGTCGCCTCAGCACCCGGCGTCGGTCCCACGATCAGCGCCGTGATCGCCGGCCGGATCGGCGATCCCCACCGGTTCACGTCCTTGGCCGCGGTCCGCGCCTACTCCGGCCTGGTGCCTAGAGTCAGCCAATCCGGGGTCAGCAAAGTCGAGTCCAGCATCACTAAAGCCGGCGACCCACTGCTGCGTGAGATGCTGTTCGCGGCCGCCGACCACGCCCGCAAGGTCGATCCCCAGATCGCAGCGAAGTACCAGCGCCTGATGGCCGGCGACCGGCACCATTCCTCGGCGATCTGCCACCTGGCAACGATCATGCTGACCCGGATCGCGGCCTGCATGCGCAACGGAGAGCACTACGTCCTGCGCGATGTCGACGGCACCGTGATCACCGAGGCCGAAGGTCGCATCATCGTCCAGCAGCGTTACCAACTCGAACCGCGCCGACGCGACAACGTCCGGCACAAGAGAATGCGCGAACGTCGCAAGGAGGCGGCGGGCCAGGAGTCACAGGAGTCGCCAAGCGCTCCAACATCCGGGCCCGCCGACACCCAGCCTACGAGCCAACACGTGGCTTGACTCCGGTTAGGAACTCAGCCCGTCAGGCCTCACGCAACCGCAGCGCCAGCCCGGACGCCCGCACCGCCCGCCGATCCAGCGCGGCACGGATCTCGTCCTCGGAGCCGATCACCCGCACCTGGTGTTTGGCGCGGGTCACCGCGGTGTAGAACAGCTCGCGGGTCAGCAGCCGCGACTCCACCGGGGGCATCAGCACGGTCACCACATCGGCTTCGCTGCCCTGGCTCTTGTGAATGGTCATCGCGTACATGCTGTCGACGTCGGAGAGTCGGCCGGTGGCGAAATCCACCGCACCGGACGCCGTCGCGATCACCGCCCGCAGCCCGTCGGCGCGGGCCACGACCACCCCGGTGTCGCCGTTGCGCACGCCCAGCCCGTAATCGTTGGCGGTGACCAGCAGCGGCCGCCCGGCATACCAGTCCGCCCACACCGGATCCCCGGTCTGCTCGGACACCCACCGCCGAATCTGATGGTTCCAGTGGTTGGCCCCGTGCGGGCCGTCGCGGTGCGCGCACAACAGCCGGTGCTCGTCGAGGTTGCGCAACGCCTCGCCGGCATCGCCGAGCAGCGCCGCCTGGCGCACCCGCAACGCGTGCGGCACCGCGATCGCCGCCAGCTGGTCGCCCAGCGCGGCCGGGGTCGACGCGTCGAGCCATTCCCGGTGCTCGTCGCCGGAGCGCAGCAGCTCGATCACGGTGTCGCCGTCGCCGGCGCGGATCGCCGAGGCCAGCTCACCGATCGCCTTCTTGTAGCGGTGCGCGGTCACCAGCGTCGCCACCCGGGTGCCCGGGCGGGCGGCCAAGCCGTCCACCAGGTCGGCCAGCACCGCACCGGCCTCCACCGACGCCAACTGGTCGGGGTCGCCCACCAGGATCAGCCGGGCGGTGGGCCGCACCGCCTCCAGCAGCCGGGCCATCAGCGTCAGCGACACCATCGACGTCTCGTCGACCACGATCACGTCGTGCGGCAGCCGGTTGCCGCGATTGTGCTTGAACCGCGCCGAATTTCCCGGTCGCGAACCCAGCAGCGAGTGCAACGTGCTGGCCTGCAGCCCGGCCAGTCGGGCCTGATCTTTCGGCTCGAGCCCGGCCACCACCCCGGCGACCGCCTCGGTCAGCCGGGCCGCGGCCTTGCCGGTCGGGGCGGCCAGCGCGATCCGCAACGGTCGCCGCCCGGACGCTGCGGCCTGTTCGGCCAGCAGTGCCAGCAACCGGGCCACCGTGGTGGTCTTGCCGGTCCCCGGGCCGCCGGTGAGCACCGTGACCGCCTGCGTCAATGCGATCTCGGCGGCGGCGCGCTGGTCGTCGTGGTCCGGCGGGAACAGCCGTTCGAGCCCGGGCAGCTCGACCGGCCCGTCCTGCGGCGTCGACAGCGCCAGCAGGTCGGCGCAGACCTGCTCCTCCTCACGCCAATAGCGGTCCAGATACAGCAGCCCGCCCGAATCGTTGTCGTAGATGCGCAACACCTGCTTGGCGACCAGCGAGCTGGCGCGCACCGCCGCCAGCCAGGCCGCCGGCTCCGGCCAACTCAGCTCGGGGGACTCGGTGCCGTCGGCCACGGTGGCCAGCTCCACGCAGACCGAGCCGGTGCGCAACGCCCGCACCGCCAGCGCCACCGCCAACGCCACCGTCTCGTCGGATTCGGCGCCCAGCGCGCAGAGCCGTTGGGCGGTATGCACATCCGCGGCTTCCAGCACGCCGGCGTCGTTGAACTCGCGCAGCACGCCGGTGGCGCCGCGCGCCACCCGCCACGACAGTGGATCAAGCTCGGTGTTCATGCCGCCACCCCCTGCTGCAGCAGATCCGACAGCGCCACCACCAGCGCCGCCGGCGGCCGCCAGCTGAACACCCCGGCCGGATACCCACCGAGAATCGGGGTGTCCGGCCCGCACATGCCGCGCACGAACAGGTACAGCACCCCGCCCAGGTGCCGGTCCGGGTCATAGTCCGGTTGGCGCCAGCGCAGGAACCGGTGCAACACCGCGGTGTACAGCAGCGCCTGCAGCGGGTAATCCGAGTGCAGCATGGCCTCGGTCATCCGCGGTGGGCTGTAGTCGGCGGCGGTCTCGCCGAGGTTGTTGGTCTTGTAGTCGACGACCAGATACCGCTGATCGGGCAGCCGCAACACCACGTCCAACGAGCCGGACAGATAGCCGCGCAGCGACTGGCCGCCGAGCGCCTCCGAGAGCAACCGGTCGGCGTAGACCGCGAACGGATCCTCGGGCGCCAGGTGCTCACGCAGAAGTGCGCCCACGTCGGCAACCCGCAGCTGCGTCGCGGCGGCGGCGGTGTCGCCGCCGGCCAGTGGAATCTCGAAGTCCAACTCCCGCAACCGGTCCGGTAAGCCGATCTGCCGCAACGTCAACCCGTCGGCCAGCGGTCCCAGCGGGGTGTCGTGCATCGGCACCAGCGCCGCGGCCAGCGTCTCGGCGTCGACGCCGATCGGCCACCACGGTTCGTGCACCCGCACCTGCTCGGTCAGTTCGGCGGCCAGGTCCGCGGCGAACGGGTCGGCGGTCTCCAACACCCCGTGCACCAGCGACCCGAATGTCTTGCCGCCGGGCAGGTCCGCCATCGGCGACCGCACCTCGGCGCCGTCGGCGGCGGCCGCCCGGGTGACGGTGACGTCCTCGGACTCGTCGTCACGGGTGTGGGCATCGGGTTCGGAGTGCACCCCGCTCTCCGCCTGCTCCTGTGCGCCGCGGAGCAGCGCCGAATAGGAGGTGCGCCGCCAGCCGGCATCGATGTGGCGGTGGAAGTGACGGACCGCCAGCTCGCCGGGCGCCTCGCGCCGAACCGGCGCCGTCGGCGGGCCGATCACCGACTCCTCGACCACCGGGCCGCCCCGGTCCTGCCACGCGGTGAACACCGCCCAGGCGTCGTCGTCGGAGATCCGCGACTCACACCGGTCGGGCACCTCGGCCTGCCCGGGAGGCCGCCCGCGCAGCAGCCGCGACAATCCGCCGTTGATCTCGTCGCCGGCCGGCGCCCACCAGGCGATCACCTGCGACTGAGCCCGGGTCAGTGCGACATAGGTGATCCGGATGTGGTCGAGCGCTTCCTCCCGCCGGTGCAACTCCTTGACCGCCGCCATCCCGGGGCTGCGGGACCCGCCGATGTGCAGGCAGCGGACCTCGGCACCGTCGGTGCCCGTCTCGTGGTAGAGCAGGTTGCCCTCGGCGGCGATATAACGGCGAAACATGAAGGGCAGGTACACGATCGGGAACTGCAGGCCCTTGGCGGCGAACACCGTCATGATCTGCACGGCGCCGGCGTCACTGTCCAGCCGGCGGTTGCGCTCCACCGCACCGGTGCGGTCTTCGCGTTGGCGGCGCAACCAGTCCCGCAGCGCCGGCAGGCCGAGCCGGTCGGCGTGCGCGGCCTCGTGCAGCAGCTCACCGATGTGGGCCAGGTCGGTCAGGTGCCGCTCGCCGCCGCGTTGGCTCAGCACCCGCCGCCCCATCCCGGCGAGCTGCGCGGCCTCCAACACCGCCGCGACGCCGCGCAACCGGACATGGTCGGCCCACTCGCGCAGCGTCTCGGTGACCCGGTCGGTGAGCGAGTCGCCTTCGCGGGCCAGCGATTCCGCGGACTCGCCGAAGAACATCGTGCAGGCCGCCGCGCGCACCAGCCCGGTGCGGCCCGGCTGGTCGAGGGCCTCCAACAGGCACAGCCAGTCCTCGGCGGCCCGGGAGGCGAACACGTCGGTGTCGCCGGTGTAGACCACCGGGATGCCCAGTTTGGTCAGCGCGTCCCGGCACAACGCCGCATCCTGGTGCTGCTCGACCAGGATCGCGATGTCACCGGCGCACAGCGGCCGGTCGCCGTAGCGGGCGCCGGAGTTGAGCAGGGCGCCGACATCGGCCGCCAGGTCAGCCGGAATGTGTTCGCGCAGTGGGCCGATCAGCAGGCTGTCGAGACCGTCTTTGCCCAGCGTGGGCCGCTTGACGACCCGCAGCCGGAACGGGGCGTTGCGCGGCGCCCCGCTGAGCCGATAGCCGGTGTGGTGGGCCTCGATGGGTGGCACGACGATCTCCGGGTGGCCCAGCTGGGCGCCGTCGAGCACGGTCTGCAGGCTGTCGACCAGCGCCTTGTCGCTGCGGTAGTTGGTGGCCAGGGTGCGCCGGTCGCCGGCGGCGCGGACCGCGGCCAGGTAGGTGTAGATGTCGCCGCCGCGGAAACCGTAGATCGCCTGCTTGGGGTCGCCGATGAGCACCAGCGTGGACTGCCCGCTGAAGGCGCGGTCGATCACCTCCCACTGCACCGGGTCGGTGTCCTGGAATTCGTCGACCATCACGATCGGCCATCGCCGGCGCATTCGTTCCGCGGCGTCGGATCCGCTGCGCCGCAGGGCTTCGGCCAGCCGGGTCAGCAGGTCGTTGTAGCCGAGCACCCCGAGCCGGCGTTTGCGGTGCTCGAGCTCGTCGAGCACCGCCTCGGCGAACGCCCGTCGCACTCCCGCCTCGGATTCGGGGTCCGGATGCTGTGGGCGCAGCTGCGCGGCCGGGTCTTCCACGACCCTGCCGGCCAAATCGAGCGCTTCTTTGCGCGTCATCGGCGGCTTGTTCTCGTCGTTGCCGAAATACGCCAGGTAGTGGTCGTCGACGATCTCGGTGACCAGATCGGTCAGGCTTTCCAGCAGGGTCGCGGTCGAAGCCGTATCACCGGCCACGCCAAGTGATTTCAGCACCATGGCGCAGAATTGGTGAATGGTGACGATCGTCGCGGCGTCGAAGTCGGTCAGCGCGTTGCGCAGCCGGGCGCACGCCTGCCCGGCCTCGCCGGTGGTGAGCAGATGGTGCTCCAGATCGTTGGCGGGCTCCCGGCGGCCCTCCAGCACCGCCAGCGCGTCACCGATCTGGCCGCGCACCCGTTCCCGCAGCTCCCGGCTGGCCACCCGGCCGAAGGTGATCAGCAGCAGCTGGTCGACACGGGCGACCCCGTCAGCCAGATAGCGGGTCACCAGACCGGCCAGCGTGAAGGTCTTACCGGTGCCGGCGCTGGCCTCCAGCACCACGGTGGACCGCTCGGCGGGCAGCGGACCGAGCAGATCGAAGCGATGTGTCACGAGAGCACCTCCGCGCTCAGCAGCGGCGCCCACAGCCGCACCGCCAGCGCCCCCAGCCGGGTGCCCTCGCCGGTGACCTCCTCGCCGGGACGCGGGACGTCCAGCAGGGTGTCCAGCGGGGCGTTCTGTCCCCACACCTTGATGTGGGCGGCGTCGGTGGACTCGCCGAACTTGCCGCCCCAGGCGCCCCGGGCGGCGCCGACCGGGTCCTCCTTCTCGCGGCGGGCCGCAGCCCAGGCACACGACGTCGCCAGCGGCAGCGGCAGCGGCTCACGCCGGCCCGCGTCGTAGATCGCCACCAGGTCACCGAGCACCGCCACCGGGTCCGGTGGCGGCAGGAAAAGTCGCTGCCGGATGTGGTTGCGGCCCATGCCCCGCCCGATGCACAGCGCGCTCCACTGGGTGTCCGGGTACTGGGCCGCCAACGCCAGCAACGGAATCCAGGCTGCCAGCACATGCTTGGGCGCCAGCCGCGAGTAGACCACCGACACGGTGCGGCTGCCGTACACCCCCGACACCGTGCCGGTGAGTCGGCGACCTCGCAGATCGACGTCGATGTCGAAGGCGTCCGGATCCCCCACCCGGTGGGCGAACGCGGCCTCGGCCAATGCCCGGGACAGATCACGGATCTCGCAGGCCGTGCGCATGCCGAGCCGCCCCGGCGGCAGGGTGCCGCGTCGCCACTCGGCATTCGCGGCGTCGTCGGGATGCATGCCGGTGAGCATGTCGGAGAGCATCCGATCGCCGACCGCCCACTGCGCCAGCCCCTCGATCTCGACGGGCATGGCGTCCTGGACGCCCTCGACCTCCCAGGGCAGCGTGTAATCCAGTGCCCGGAAATACCCCTTGACCGGATCCTTGAAGAATCGGGTCAGCTCTTCGAGTTCCACGTCGGCGACCGGTGGCGGCGGCAACAACGCGGCGAAGGTGTCGGTCGGTTCGGTGCGTTTCCCGGCGGCGGCCTCGGCGGCGGTCAGCGCCGTCGGATCGAACGTGAACGGCCGGCCCGGAACCCCCAGCGCGCCCGGCTCAACGTTGCGGATGTCGAAGGGCTGCAACGGGTGCCGCACCACGACCTGCTCGCGGACCGGCGCCTCGGTGGCGATGTCGAGCGCGTCGAGCAGCTCGGCGAGCGGCACCGCCGGCGGGCGCAGCTTCCCGGTGCTCTCGTCGGCGCCGGCGTAGGTGATCACCAGCGTCTCGGTGGCTGCGCACACCGCATCCAGCAGCAGCTGCCGATCCTCGGACCGCACATCGCGTTCCCCGGTCAACGGCAGCCGGCACAACACGTCGTCGCCGTCGACGTGATCCGCCCGCGGGAACACCCCGTCGTCGAGGCCGACCAGACACACCACCCGGTGCGGCACCGACCGCATCGGCACCATGGTGCACACCGTCAGCCCGCCGGTGCGGAAGTTCGCCCGGGTGGGCCGCCCGGCCAGGTGACCGGCCAGCAGGGCGCGTACGTCGGAGAGCTGCAGCGCGGTGGCGGCGTGCGAACCGGCCTCGATCACCACATCGGCCAGTTCGCGCTGCAACTGCCCGGTCTGCCAGCCGTCGTCGATCGAGACCCGGGTCAGCGCGGTCACGCCGTCGATCAAGGCGGCGATCCACTCGGTGAGCGGCCGCGACCCGGTGAGCGCATCGGCGGCGGTCTGCAGCCGTGCCACGAACTCGGCCAGCCGCCCGGCCAGCTCCACCCGGTTGCTGCCGACGTCGTCGAGCGGCAGCGCGGTGCCCAGCCAGGCCCGGGAATCCTCCGACATCGCCACCCCGGTCAGGATCCGGTCCAGCCCGAACCGCCAGGTGTTGTGCTGAATGGTCTTGAGCCCGTACGGCTCCCGATGCGCGGCGTCGAAGCTCCACCGGACGTTGGCCTGCTGCACCCAGGAGGTGATGTCCTCCAGGTCGTCGTCGGTGAAGCCGAACCGGGCCCGCACCGGCGCCGCCTGCGCCAGGTTGAGCACCGCACTGGCGGTGGCGCGGCTGTCGGCGATGCCCAACAGTTGCTCGGCCACCCCCAGCAGCGGGTTGGTCTGGGTCAGCGCCCGGTCGGCCAGCTGCACCCGCAGCGAGTGCGCGGGATGGCTCTCGCCGGCCAGCTCACCGAGCCCGAAGCCGGCCACGATCAGCGGCGCATAGGTCTCGATGTCCGGGCACATCACCACGATGTCGCGCGGCTGCAGCGTCGGGTCGTCTTCGAGCAGGCCGAGCAGCACCTCGCGCAGTACGTCGACCTGGCGGGCCGGCCCGTGGCAGGCGTGCACCTGCACCGAACGGTCCGCGTGGGTGGCGCAGCGCCCGTGGGGCCGCACCGCATTGGCGGCGATGTCGGCCTGCAGCCAGCCCAGCAGGGTGCCCGGTCGTGCCGCGGCGGCGAGGTAGTCATCACCGGCCGGCGCCGCGGGCAGCGCGCGTTGCAGCTCTCGCAGATCACGGCCCAGGGTCTGCAGCAGCGGGTGGGTAGCGCGGTCGCGGCTGTCGTCGTCGGCGCGCGGCACCGCCCCGTGCACGCCGCGCAGCGCCTGCCACAGCGCATCGGAGGGGTGCGGCAGCCACAGGTGTAGCTCATGGTGGGTGGCCAGGGCGTCGAGCAACTCGATGTCGGTGCACGACAGCCGGGTATGCCCGAACAGGTTCAGCCGGGCCGGCAGCGTGTCGGCGGGCGCGCCCCGGAGCCGGTCGACGGCGCGGCGGTGCCGAACGTGTGGCGGATCGGCCGGAATCGCCGCGGCCAGCGCCCGCCACAGCGGCGGCTGCCAGGCCAGGTCGGGATCCAACTGCCCACCCGCGCCGTCGCCGCACCCGCCGTCGAGCCAGTCCGCCAGCATGGCGGGCCGCTGCCGGGCGTAGGAGGCGAACAGCCCGGCCAGCCGCCGCGCCACCGCATAGCGCCGGCCACGTCGCACCTGCGCGTCATCGCCGTCGTGGAAATGGCCCAAATGCGTTGCCAACGTACGGCACCAGTCCTCGTCGAGGCTGGCGTCGATCACCGAGAGCAGCGGCCAGCTCATCGCATCCGGCGACCACGGGTCGTCCCCGTCGGTGCCGGTGATCTCGGCGATCAGCGACGCCGGGCTACGAAATTCCACCCCGGCGCAGACCCCGTCGCCCCCCGAACCGGCGCCGAGCACATGCGACAGCCGCTGGGACAGCCAGCGCTCCACGCCGCGGGCCGGCACCAGCACCAGGTCCAGGGCGAACGGGTCAGCCGGCGGTGACACCAGCAGCGCGCCCAGCCCGTCGACGAGGGCGTCGGTGCGTTCGGCGCGGTGCAGGTGCAGTCCCATCGCGGCCACCATAAACCGCGCCACCGACAGGGGTGCCTCGTAGGCTGGGTCGCGTGAAAGCGGTCAGCTGCAGGAATGCCCAACTCGACGTCATCGACCTGCCGACACCGGCACCCGCCAAAGGCCAACTGCTGCTCGGGGTGCTGCGCTCCGGGATCTGCGGGTCGGACCTGCACGCCCGCCACCACTGCGACGAGGTGGCCGCGGCGGCGGCCGAGACCGGCTACGACGGTTTCATGCGCTCGGACCAGCAGGTGGTCCTCGGCCACGAATTCTGCGGCGAGGTGCTCGACCATGGCCCCCGCACCCGCAAGGCGCCGCGCGCCGGCACCCGGGTGGTCTCGGTGCCGCTGGTGCGCCGCGGCGACGACATCCACCCCGTCGGGCTGTCGGCGGCGGCGCCGGGGGCCTACGCCGAGCAATTGGTGGTCGAGCAGTCGCTGACATTGCCGGTCCCCAACGGGCTGTCGGCGGAGGCGGCGGCGCTGACCGAGCCGATGGCCGTGGCCTGGCATGCGGTGCGGCGCGGTGAGGTACGCAAACGTGACGTGGCGATCGTGATCGGCTGTGGGCCGATCGGCCTGGCGGTGGTGTGCATGCTCAAGGCGAGCGGGGTGCGCACCGTGATCGCCAGCGACTTCTCGCCCGGCCGGCGCGCGTTGGCCGTCCGGTGTGGCGCCGACGTCGTCGTCGACCCGGCCCATGGTTCGCCGTACGACGCGGCCGCCGGGCACGGACATTTCGAGGGGTCGGCGGATGCGTTCGGTGTCGCGGTGGGCACCGTGGAGAAGCTCTACAAGGCGCGGCTGCCCTGGTGGCATGTCTGGCGGGCCGCCGAGGCCGTCGGCGTGGCCAAGCCCAAACACCCCGTCATTTTCGAGTGCGTCGGTGTACCGGGAGTGATCGACGGCATCATCGCCGGCGCCCCGCTGTTCTCCCGGGTTGTGGTGGTCGGGGTATGTATGGGCAACGACACGATCCGCCCGGCGATGGCGATCAACAAGGAGACCGACCTGCGGTTCGTCTTGGGTTACACCCCAATGGAATTCCGCGACACGCTGCACATGATCGCCGAGGGCAAGGTCGACGTCACACCGCTGATCACCGGGACCGTCGGGCTCGGCGGGGTGGCGAACGCCTTCGACGCCCTGGGCGACCCGGCGCGGCATGCCAAGATCCTGATCGATCCGCAGAGCCCGTTGCAGGAGGTGTCATGACCTCGGGGATCAAACGCGTCGCGATCAACACCGGCGGCGGCGACGCCCCCGGCCTCAACGCCGTCATCTACGCCGCCACGCTGGCCGCCGGCAATCGCGGTTGGGAGGTCGTCGGGATCCGCGACGGCTTCAACGGGATGCTGTTCGGTGATGACTACCCCGACGGCGGTTTGATCGAGCTGACCCGCAACCGGGTGCGCGGCATCATCCACCAGGGCGGCACCATCCTGGGCAGCACCAACCGCGGCAACCCGATCGCCTACCCGGTGCAGCAGCCCGACGGCAGCTGGATCGAGGTCGACCGCACCGACGAGCTGCTCGGGCGGTTCGCCGAGCGGGGGATCGATGCGCTGATCACTGTCGGCGGGGACGGCTCCCTGACGATCGGCAACCAGCTGCACAACGCCGGGCTGCCGCTGGTCGGGGTGCCCAAGACCATCGACAACGACTTGGACCGCACCGCCTCGACGTTCGGTTTCGACAGTGCCGTCGGGTTCGCCTCCGAGTGCATCGACCGGCTGTTCTCCACCGCGACCTCGCACAGCCGGATCATCGTGGTGGAGGTGATGGGCCGCTATGCCGGCTGGATCGCACTGCACGCCGGCATGGCCTCGGGAGTGCACGCCATCCTGATCCCGGAGATCCCCTACCGGCTGGAGCCCGTCGCCGAGCTGATTCGTGAACGCGCCCAACGGGGTTCGACCTACTCGATCGTCTGCGTGGCCGAAGGCGCCAAGCCGGTGGGCGGCGAGCACACGGTGGCCGCCAAGGCGGTGGGCCAGGCCGAACGGTTGGGCGGCATCGGCCACAAGGTGGCCACCGAGCTCGAGGCGATGACCGGCCGCGAGTCGCGGGCCGTGGTGCTGGGCCACCTGCTACGTGGCGGCTCGCCGACGTCGCTGGACCGGCTGCTGGGGTTGCGGTTCGGCGCCGCCGCGGTGCGGGCCCTCGACGAGGGCCACCGCGGGGTGATGGTGGCGCTCAACCCGCCGACGGTGGACTACGTGCCGCTGGCCGAGGCCACCAGCCGGCAGAAAACCGTTCCGCCGGACTGCGATGCGATCCAGACCGCCCGGGACATGGGCATCCGGTTCGGCGATGAAAGCCTCGCCGATGGCTGAGCGGGAACCGCGTCGCGGCGACTACGGCGTCGACGGGTCGTTCAAGCGGGTGCCGCTCGGCGGGCAGGTCGCCGCGCTGGCACTCGGGTGCAGCGCGCTGGCGATCTACGCCGGCATCGCCTTGGCCCGGGGACCGGCCTGGGCCGGCGTGGTGGCGTTGTTGCTCGACGCCGGCATCCTCGCCCAGGTCGGGCTGTACTGGCACGCCACCCGGACCGGAAAGTTCACGGTGTGGGAACGCATCCTCGACGGCCTGCGGCTGCGCGGCGACGAAACGGTGCTGGATATGGGCTGCGGGCGCGGTGCGGTGCTCTGCGCCGCGGCCACGCGGCTGCCGACGGGCCGGGCGATCGGCGTCGACCTGTGGCACGCCGACCAGACCGGCAACTCCGCGGACGCCACCCTGGCCAACGCCGCACTGGAGGGGGTCGCCGAGCGGGTCGAGGTGCGCACCGGTGACATGACCGCGCTGCCGCTGGCCGACGCCAGTGTCGACGTGGTGGTGTCCAACCTGGCGATCCACAACATCCCGAGCCGCGATGGCCGTCGGCGCGCACTGGCCGAGGCGGCCCGCGTGCTGCGGCCCGGCGGCCGGCTGGCGATCGCCGACCTGTGGGAGGTGCGTGCGCACGCCGCCCAACTGCGTGAAATCGGTTGGGGCGACGTGCGCTGGCGCAACCTGGGGTGGCGGATGTGGTACGGCGGGCCGTGGGCCGCAACCCGGCTGGTGACCGCGACGAAGCCTGGCTGAGCTGCGCACCGGAGCCGCGTGCATTCTTCCCGCTTGGGCCCGACTCTCGTTGCCGGCGTCACGGGGACGTCGGCCTAGGGTATGCGCCCGGCTCCGAGCGACAACCAACGTTATGTCAGGCGCGCGGGCCGGGTGCGCGGGCCGTTGTCGCTCGGAGCCGGGCAACAGCCACATTCCCCTGGCGCCGCAACGGGTGGGGCCGATGGTGCCGTTGGTGAACGAGCCGGGTGAGAAGGCGTCAATACCCGAGAGTGAACCCGTGTCGCAGCACCAGATCCGCGGTCACCTCGGGACGCTCCGACAGCGGCCATGCCTGCACCTCGAACGCCTCGACGGCGAAGAACGCGTAGTTGACCGAGGTCTCCGGGGTGGTGCGCGACCGGTAGACGATGGCGTCCGGGCACTCCTCGGGCTCGGGCCACCAGCGCCGCACCGCGTCGGCCAGGCACTGGCAGGTGGCCCACACCGCGTCGTGCTGACCGGTGCTGATCTGGTCATCGACCCCCAAGGCGTCCAGATTGCGTTCGGTGCGCAGATCCAGCACCCGCAGATGCCTCGCGGCGGTCAGCCGCACCAGGTGGTGGCCGGCGTGGTCGGCCGGGATCATCAGCCCGGTCAGCCGGTAGCGTTCCCGAAACGCCCCGAGCAGATCGGTTGCGCCGTAACGGGTGCGAAACGCCCCCGACGGCGGGTCGAAACGATAGCGCGGCTCGCGAAAGCCCGCCCACGTCCAGGAATCCGGTTGCTCGGCGTCCAGGCGCCACAGCTGCGTCCCGGCGGTGATCCGGCGGCGGCGCAGCCCGATCGGCCGGGCCTGCGGCAGCGCGGCCCGGTAGCCGACGGGAAGCTCAGGCACCGAGCGAGGTCAGCATCCGCCGGGCGGCCGGCGCGGTCTCCGGGTGGCGCAGCGCCTCGGCGATCGAGACGCCGTCCAACTCGTCGTGGGTGAGCCGCATGATGCGGTCGGCGGCCAGCGGATCGGAGGTGAACCGCCCCAGCAGCTCCAGGATCTCGGGCAGATCGGCGCGCACCCGCGCGTCGTCGAATTGCCAAGCCGGGAACCAGGTCTGGTTGCCCACGGCCGCTCCGGTCAGCTTGCCCCGGCTCCGTAGCCGGTGCACCGCCTGCGGCGTGCCGAGCCGCAGCAACTCCTGGACCTTGGGGGTGGGCAGTGCGCCGGCGACGAAGTCGTCGATGAGCGCGGCGCGGCGCTGGTCGTTCAGCGCGTGGGCGGCGATGCGCTCCAAGGTGCCCTGCGGAGCCGTCGGCGCCTCCAGCAGGACATCGAGCACCTGGGCGAACCCGGCATCGGTGCGGGCGCGCTCGGCGACCTGGCGGGCGATCGGTGCGATGGTGGTGGGCATGGGCCCATGCTACCTGCGGGTGCGTCTAATTGAAACAATCGAAACCAACACAAGTGCAAGGGCCGCACCCAGCAGCGGCCAGACGCCCAGCGCGTCGACCCGATCCGCCAGCCAGGACTGCACAGCGCCGGCCGCGTGGATCACCGGATCGTCGGCTTCAGCACTGGAGCCACCGGCGAAGTACAGCCGGATCTCGTAGTAGCCGTAGTAGGTGACATACAGCCCGGTCACCAACACGATCACCCCGGCGATCCGGCCCACATACGGCAGCACCCGCCGCAGCGCCGAGGTGGCCGAGGACCCGGCCAGCGCCACCGCCAGCGCCGCCACCCCTACGGTGATACTCATGCCCGCGGCATAGGCCACGAACGCCAGCACGCCCGCCAGCGCCGAACCCTGCTGGAAGGTGGTGCTGATCACCGCGAGAAACGGTGCGATCGTGCACGACAGCGACGCGACCGCATAGCCCACGCCGTAGCCGTACATCGACGCCAGCCGTGCGGTCGGCGCTCCGCCCGCCGCGGGCAGCAGCACCGCGATGTCCCGGCCGGACAGCAGCCAGGCGCCCATCGCCAGCAGCAGCACGCCGATGACCACGGTGGCGAACGGCAGATACCGCTGCGCCGAGGCGATCAACGGCGACACCGCCAGGCCGAAGATCCCGAACACCGTCAGGAACCCGGCCGACATCGCCACCGTCGCCGCGCCGGCCCGGGCCAGCGCGGCCGGGCGCGACGTGTCCCGGCTGCCGGCGATCACCAGCCCCAGATACCCCGGCAGAAACGCGAACCCGCACGGGTTAAGCGCCGCAACCAGTCCCGCGCCCAGCGCGAAACTCAGTGTGGCGCTGTCGATCACGAACTCTTCAGCGCCTGCACCCGCGCACTCAGCTCGGCCTCGGGCAACGAGCCCTTCACCACCTCGACTTCGCCGCCCGGGCCGATGAAGGCGAACGCCGGCTGGCGGGTCACCCCGAAGCGGGCCCACACCGCCGCGTCGGTGTCCGCCAGCTCAGTGAAGCCGTCGACGCCGTACTTGGCGGTGAACTCCCGCAGCGCATCGGGCTGATCACGGGCGCCCACCCCGACGAACGTCACCGCCGGGTTCGCCGCGGCCACCCGCGCGACCAGCGGCGCATCCTTCTGACACGTGGGACACCACGGCGCCCAGAACCACAGCACCGCCGGTCTGCCGGCCAGGCTCGCTCCGGAGAACGGCCGACCGTCGAGCGTCTGCGCGGTGAAGTCCAGCTGGGTGCCCTCGGCCGGCGTCCGCGAACCGCAGCCGGCAACCAGCAGCACCGCCAACAGCAAGACCGTGAGCAGGCGAAGTTCAGGAGTCTTCTGAGCGGGCATGTCGCCGAGTATGCCATCGGGTCCTGCCGGACTAAGGTCGCTTGCATGGCCCGCGGACGCCTGGAACACACCGCCGACATCGCCGCGCCACCCGAGGCCGTCGCCGCGTTCCTGGCCGACCTCGTCAACTACGAAGCCCTGCATCCGATGCTGGTGAACGTCCGCCGGGTTCCCGGTGGCACCGACGGGGCCACCCGCTACCTGGCCCCGCACCGCATGCGCCGCTGCGGCATGCCGATCCGCTTCACCTGCCGGGTGGAGCTGCGCACCGACGGCCCCGGCGACATCGTGAGCCACACCCGGCAGCGGCCCGGCATCGAGATGTGGTCCACGGTGACGGTGCGCCCGCACGGCGCCGGCAGCCGGTTGCGCGAACACGTCGACATCACCGCGCCCCGGCTGTTGATGAACACCGTGCTGCGCGACGGCGGCGCCTCGCACGCCGCGATGTGGGAGAACCTGCGCCGCCATTTCGAAGACTGAGCGACCCGGGCATGCTGGAAGCCATGAACCGAAGCGAGATCACCGAGCAGATCGTGGCCGCCCGGCTGGCCAAGGGCCTGAGCTGGCAGGAGCTGGCCGACGCGATCAAACGTCCGGTCGTGTGGACGACGTCGGCGCTGCTGGGCCAACAGCCCATCCCCGCCGAGCTGGGCGAGATCCTGGTCGGCCTGCTGGGATTGGATCGCTCCGTGGTGCCGGTGCTCGCCGCGGTACCGATGCGCGGCGCGTCGCCCGGCGCGGTCCCTACCGACCCGACCATCTACCGGCTGCACGAGGCGGTGAGCGTCTACGGCCCGGCGATCAAGGAACTGATCCACGAGCAGTTCGGCGACGGCATCATGAGCGCGATCAATTTCAGCGTGGACATCGACAAGAAGCAGCACCCCGGCGGTGACCGGGTGGTCATCACTCTCGATGGCAAATTCCTGCCCTACGAGTGGAATTCAGCGGACTGAGTCCGATGGCCGCCCGCCGATCCGGCACGACCCAGCCGCTGACCGCCGACCTGGTGCTGTCCGGCGGGGGAGTGCGGTTCATCGGGCTGGTTGGGGCGGTGGTCGCGCTGATGGACGCCGGCTACTCGGTGCAGCGCATCTCCGGGGTGTCCGGCGGCTCGGTGGTCGGCACCATCCTGGCCGCGGCCGCGCAAGGCGATCAGCTGACCGCGGCGCAGGTCAAGGAGCTGGCGCTGTCGGTGCCGCTGGACACCTGGCGTGACACGGACCTACCGGTGCCGCTGTTGGGGGCCGCCTACGGGTTCCTGCGCGACAGCGGCCTGTACCGCGGCGACGTCGCCCACGACTGGATCCGCGGTGAGCTGGCGAACCTGGGCGTGCGCACCTGGGGTGACCTGGCCTACGACCATGACAACCTGCTGGCCGAGCGGCGCTACCGGGCGGTGGTCACGGTGACCGACGTGACCACCGGCCAGCTGGTCCGGCTGCCGTGGGACTACCGGCGGGTCTACGGACTCGATCCCGACGAGCAGTCCGTCGCCGACGCGGTCCGCGCCTCGATGTCGGTGCCGTTCTTCTACCGCCCGATGACGCTGACCAGCGCCGGCGGGCGACGCTCCACCCTGGTCGACGGCGGAGTGCTGTCGAACTTTCCGATCTACACCTTCGACCGGCTCGACGGCCGGGTACCGCTGTGGCCCACCTTCGGGGTGACGGTGGTGCCCGAGCTGTCCGGCGGCGACATCGGCGACATGGTTCCCGGCCTGCGCCCGCTGCGCATGTTCGGGCAGTCGCGGCTGCTGGAGAACCTGATCAGCACACTGCTGATCGGCCACGACCAGACCTACCTGAACCAACCGTGGGTCAGCGTGCGCGCCATCAAGGTCAACCCGACCGACGTCGGCGTGCTGGACTTCGGGATCTCCCGCGATCGGCTCGAAGAGCTCTTCAACAACGGCTACACCGCGACGCGGGAATTCCTGGCGACCTGGGACTGGCCGGCCTATCTGGAGCAGTTCCGGGTCACGCATTACCCCGGCGGCGGTCCGGCCCGCCCGCAGTGACGCAGCCTCAGTGGCGGTGCTTGCCCAGCTCGGCGCTGGCGTCACCGAGCCGCACCGTGATGTCGGTGTTGCCGGCGCTGTCCAGCTGCTCGCGGCCCCGCAGCCGGTCCTGGATCTCGCGGGCCGCCCCGTTGATCCGCTCGATCTCGGCTCGGAACACGTCCGGCCGGGTCTCCTTGGACGCGTAGTGGAAGTAGCTGAGCAGGCTGCGCAGCAACTCCAGCTTCTGCTTCTCCCGCTTGGCCAGGTCATGCGTCGTCATCAACTCGACCCGTCGCACCGGAGGCAGATCGCCCCAGTCGAGCGTCACCTTGTTCTCGTAACGGGTGCGCTTGCCCCGCCCGAACCAGCCCTTGGGCTCCTCGGGGGTGTCGTAATAGCTGACCGTCCCGGTGAACCGCGACTCGATGCCCTCACCGAGTTCGGCCCGGTCGATCGCCGAGTCCCACACCGTGCGCCACTCCTGGTTGGGCGCCAGCACCGTCAGCTCCTCGGGCAACTGCAAGGCCACCACGTCGGCGTAGCCGTCCGAGGCCGTCTCGTAGCGCGCCACCGTGGGCGGCTGGGCGAACGAGAACCCGATGTCGTAGGCGGCGGTCTTGCCGAAGTTGCGCACCACCAGCTCGATGACGTGCCAGTCCGCGGCGTGCGGCTCCATGAACATCGCCACGTGCGGGCGGGTCTGCTCGGCGGCCGCCCGCCGGTTGCGCTGCAGCTGCCGGTTCAGGTAGATCAGCGCCAGCACGGTGATCCCGATCGCCAGCCACGCGGCGCATGCCAGCCACGCCTCCGGCCCGGCGTGCGTGATGTCGTACCAGCGATCCTCTACTGATCCCATCGGCTATCCCCTCATCCGCCCATCAGCATGCGCCACCGGTCCAGGCTGCTGGCGCGAAACACGTAGTTGGATCGCTTGACTTCGGAGAGGGCGGCGCTCGGCTCGGCGGAATACCAATGGCCGGGAAACACCGTCGGGTCGCCGGGCAGGGCGGCCAGCTGCTGCAGGCTGCGATACATCTCATCGGAGTCCCCGCCCGGGAAATCGGTGCGCCCGCAGCCGTCCAGGAACAACGTGTCCCCGGCGACCAGCCGGCCGTCCAGCAGGAAGCACTGACTGCCCGGGGTGTGCCCGGGGGTGTGCAGCAGCTCGATCTCGATGTCGCCGATGCTGACCTTGTCGCCGTGCTCATGGGCGGTCAGGTCCGTCATCGCAATCCCGGTGATCCGCGAAACCCACTGTGCCTCATGGGTGTTCACATGAACCGGGACGCTGACCCGCTCCAGCAGCTCGGCCAGGCCCTTGAGTTCGAACCCCATCATCGAGCCGCCCACGTGGTCGGGGTGGTGATGGGTGACCAGTACGCCGGACAGGTGCATGCCGTCGGCTTCGAGCGCGTCGAGCAGATCACCGGCCGCATAGGCCGGGTCGACCACCACCGCGTCGCCGGTCTGCCGGTCACCGATCAGGTACGCGAAATTGCGCATCTGGGCGGCCATCGGGTCCCCGACCGCGAAATCGCGTCCGGAGAGCAACTGGCGGAAATACAGCCTGTCGGATTCGGGCACGCCCTCCACCCTAAAGCAGTCGGTTGCAAGTGCGGCGGAGCCGTGCGCAGGGGCTACCGGCCACTGCGGTTTGGTGACCTCATGGCCGAGGTTGTAACCTTCTACAGGCTTACGGCGCCGCAACGGCCGCCGTGGGCGAGGCCCCCTTAGCTCAGTCGGCAGAGCGTTTCCATGGTAAGGAAAAGGTCAACGGTTCGATTCCGTTAGGGGGCTCGGTGGACGCCGGGCCTGCTGGCAGGTGTATTACCCGCGGCGATGTAGCTCAGTTGGTTAGAGCGAACGACTCATAATCGTTAGGTCGCCGGTTCAAGTCCGGCCATCGCTACAACGACAACCAGCGCAACAACAGACGAAAGAGGGCAGCTGACGTGGCCTCCAGCACCGATGTGCGGCCGAAGATCACCTTGGCCTGTGAGGTGTGCAAGCACCGCAACTACATCACCAAGAAGAACCGCCGGAACGACCCCGACCGGCTGGAGCTGAAGAAGTTCTGCCCCAACTGCGGCAAGCACCAGTCTCACCGCGAATCCCGCTAGGTAGCGCGAACCGTGTCGTTGGCCGAGCGCCTCGCCGGGGCGCATTACCGATACCCCGACCACTATGAGGTGGAGCGGGAGAAGATCCGCGAATACGCCCGCGCCGTCAAGGCCGTGGACCCGGCCAGTTTCCACCTGCGGGCCGCGGCCGGGCTCGGGTATGACGGTCTGCTGGCTCCGCTGACCTACATCTCGGTGTTCGGCCACAAGGCGATTTCGGCGTTCTTCGAGCACGTCGGTGTCGCCGTCGATGACGCCCAGATTGTCCAGGTCGACCAGAAGCTGGAGTTTCACCAGCCGATCAAGGAAGGCGACCGGCTGTACTGCGACGTCTCGGTCGAGTCGGTTCGCCGCGCACACGGCACCGACATCATCATGACCAGGCAGGTCGTCACCAACGCTGCCGGTGAGATCGTGCAGGAGACATACACGACGCTGGCGGGCCGCGCCGGCGAGGGAGATAAGGGTTTTACCGATGGCGTTGCGTGAGTTCAGTTCGGTCAAGGTCGGCGATCAGCTGCCGGAACGGGTCATCCCGCTCACCCGGCAGGACCTGGTGAACTACGCCGGCGTGTCCGGCGACCTGAACCCGATCCACTGGGACGACGAGATCGCGCAGCAGGTCGGTCTGGACACCGCGATCGCCCACGGCATGCTGACCATGGGGCTCGGCGGCGGCTACGTCACCGCCTGGGTGGGCGACCCGGGCGCGGTCACCGAGTACAACGTCCGCTTCACCTCCGTGGTGCCGGTGCCCAACGACGGCAAGGGCGCTGAGATCACCTTCAGCGGCCGGGTGAAGTCCGTCGACCCCGAAACAAAGTCGGTGACGGTTGCGCTCACCGCCACCGCCAGCACCAACGCGGACAAGAAGATCTTCGGACGGGCGGTCGCCTCGGCGAAGCTCGCCTAGGGGAAACGATGGCGATCAAAACCGACATCCGGGGGCTGATCTGGCGCTACCCCGAGCCGTTCGTGGTGGGCCGCGAGAAGATCCGCGAGTTCGCCAACGCCGTCAAGGCCGAGGACCCCGCCTGCTACGACGAGAAGGCGGCGGCCGAACTGGGCTACGACGGGCTGCTGGCGCCGCTGACCTATGTGGCGATCCTGGCCAAGCTGGTGCAGTCGGACTTCTTCCGCAACGTCGACACCGGCTACACCACCATGCAGATGGTGCAGGTCGACCAGGGGTTCACCTTCCACCGGCCGATCAAGGCCGGCGACATCCTCTACGCCCGGATGGAGATCGCGTCGGTCAACGAGCGCTTCGGCGCCGACATCGTCACCACCCGCAACATCTTGACCGACCCCGACGGCGACGTCGTGTTGGAGGCGTTCACCACGATGATGGGCCATGAGGGCGACGATTCGGTCAGCCTCAAGTGGGACGCCGAATCCGGTCAAGTCATCCGAACAGCCTGAGTCGTAGGGCTGTCCCGGCTTCCGCTCGCCTCCGCCGTCCCTGCGGGCCGACTCCGGTGAGCGTCGCCGAACAGCCTGATTAGTAACTGGCCCGGGCGGCGAGGTACACTCGAACCTCGGGGTTTTCCCAGCACTAGCGCGCTTTCCGTGGATCCGGGGAGCGCGCGAATTGTGTGGGCCGGAGACGGTGCACTGGTGAAACCCCGGAACGCGCAGGTTGGTCTGCCAACCGCGAAGGGGCGTAGCTCAACTGGCAGAGCAGCGGTCTCCAAAACCGCAGGTTGCAGGTTCAAGTCCTGTCGCCCCTGCTGACGTGCCATGGTGGACAGTGGACACTGGACACTGCCGGGCACGGTACGGCAATACGTAAGCGAGAAGAACGAAGGAGCATGCGGTGACCGACGAGCTCGACCGTCCCGACGCCGCAGCCGGCGGCGACAGCGAGGCCGACTCCACCGGCCACGGCCGCACGGCGGTGGCGAGCATGCAGGTCGGCGCGCCGCTGCGGCCCACCGGCAAGCGCTCCCGGCGGCGTGGGGCCGCCGATGACGACGTTGCCGAGTTGGAGTCCACGGCGACGGAGCTGGGCGGGGACGACGCCGGCGTCAAGAAGGCCAAGAAGGCCAAGAAGAAGTCGGACGGGCCGTCGCGCAATCCGTTCGTTTTCGTTTTGAACTATCTCAAGCAGGTCGTCGGCGAGCTTCGCAAGGTGATCTGGCCGAACCGCAAGCAGATGGTCACCTACACCGCGGTGGTGCTGGCGTTCCTGGTCTTCATGGTGGCTCTGGTCGCCGGAGCGGACTACGGCTTCGCCAAGCTGATCCTGCTGGTGTTCGGCGAGTGAAGTAATTAGGGAAGGACTGACAACCGTGACTACCTTCGACGGCGATACGCCCGCGGGCGAGCCGGTCGACGTGGCGGAGACCACCGAGGCGCCTGCCGAGGCCCCGGCTGACGAGACCCTTGCGGCTGCTGAGGCCGCGGAGGGCGCTGAGACCGCGGAGGGCACCGAGGCGGCCGAAGCCGAGCCGGCCGAGGAGCTCGACCCCGCGGCGACGCTGAAGGCGGAGCTGCGCACCAAGCCGGGCGACTGGTACGTCATCCACTCCTACGCCGGCTACGAGAACAAGGTGAAGGCCAACCTCGAGACCCGCGTGCAGAACCTCGACGTCGGCGACTACATCTTCCAGGTGGAGGTGCCCACCGAAGAGGTCACCGAGATCAAGAACGGCCAGCGCAAGCAGGTCAACCGCAAGGTGCTGCCGGGCTACATCCTGGTGCGGATGGACCTGACCGACGACTCCTGGTCGGCGGTGCGCAACACCCCGGGTGTCACCGGATTCGTCGGCGCCACCTCGCGGCCGACCTCGCTGCCGCTGGACGACGTGGTCAAGTTCCTGCTGCCGCAGGGCGCGGCCAAGAAGCAGGGGCGCGGCGCGGCGGCGACCGCGGCGACCACGCACGATGGTGGCCTGGAGCGGCCGGTCATCGAGGTCGACTACGAGGTCGGCGAGTCGGTCACCGTCATGGACGGCCCGTTCGCGACGTTGCCCGCCTCGATTTCCGAGGTCAACGCCGAGCAGCAGAAGCTCAAGGTGCTGGTGTCCATCTTCGGTCGCGAGACACCTGTGGAACTGACCTTCAACCAGGTCTCCAAGATCTAAGTAGTAGCGAAAGGAACACCAACACTCATGGCCCCGAAGAAGAAGGTCGCCGGTCTGATCAAGCTGCAGATCGAAGCCGGCCAGGCCAATCCCGCGCCGCCGGTGGGACCCGCGCTGGGTCAGCACGGCGTCAACATCATGGAGTTCTGCAAGGCGTACAACGCCGCCACGGAGAACCAGCGCGGCAATGTCGTCCCGGTGGAGATCACGGTCTATGAAGACCGCAGCTTCACCTTCGCGCTCAAGACCCCGCCGGCCGCCCGGTTGCTGCTCAAGGCAGCCGGCATCGCCAAGGGTTCGGCCGAGCCGCACAAGACCAAGGTCGCCAAGGTGAGCTGGGATCAAATCCGCGAGATCGCCGAGACCAAGAAGGCTGACCTCAACGCCAACGACGTCGAGGCCGGAGCCAAGATCATCGCCGGCACCGCCCGCTCCATGGGCATCACCGTCGAGTGACCCCCGGTTGACTCTGCGCTGACGGTGCAAAAGTGCGAGTAAGCACCACCGTGGACGCAGAGTCAACGCAAGGAAAGCGTGGGAGGGCCAGCTTCGGCCCGCAAACCACAACCAACCACGAGATTGGATAACCGATGAGCAAGAACAGCAAGGCATACCGCGCCGCCGCCGAGAAGGTGGACCGCGACAACCTCTATTCCCCGTTGCAGGCCGCCAAGCTGGCCAAGGAGACGTCGTCGGCCAAGCAGGATGCCACCGTCGAGGTGGCCATCCGGCTCGGCGTGGACCCGCGTAAGGCCGATCAGATGGTCCGCGGCACCGTGAACCTGCCGCACGGCACCGGTAAGACCGCACGGGTCGCGGTGTTCGCGGTCGGGGAGAAGGCCGAGCAGGCCACCGCCGCCGGCGCCGACGTGGTCGGCAGCGACGACCTGATCGAGAAGATCCAGGGCGGGTTCCTCGACTTCGACGCCGCGATCGCCACCCCCGACCAGATGGCCAAGGTCGGTCGCATCGCCCGCGTGCTGGGCCCGCGTGGCCTGATGCCCAACCCCAAGACCGGCACCGTCACCCCCGACGTCGCCAAGGCCGTCTCCGACATCAAGGGCGGCAAGATCAACTTCCGGGTGGACAAGCAGGCCAACCTGCACTTCGTCATCGGCAAGGCCTCGTTCGACGAGTCCAAGCTGGCGGAGAACTACGGCGCCGCCCTCGACGAGGTGTTGCGGCTCAAGCCGTCGTCGTCGAAGGGCCGTTACCTCAAGAAGATCGTCATCTCGACGACGACCGGCCCCGGCATTCCGGTGGACCCGACCGTCACCCGTAACTTCGTGGCCGAATAGCCCCCCACGACCAGTCGCGAAAGCCCCCTTTTCCGTTCGGAATCGGGGGCTTTTGCGACTGCTCGGCGGTCAGCTCTTGACGTAGCTGACCAGGCTGACGTCCAGGGCCTCGTCGGTGAAGTAGTGCTCGCAGCCGCGCAGGTACTTCATGTAGCGCTGGTAGACCTCTTCGGATTGGATCGCGACGGCCTCGTCGTGGTGCGCCTCCAGCGCGTCACCCCAGATCCGGAGAGTCTTGATGTAGTGCGACCGCAGTGAAAGCGCCTCCGGCACAGTGAAACCGGCCTTCTCGCCGTGCTCCACCATCATGTCGGTGGTGGGCAGCCGCCCGCCCGGGAAGATCTCGGTGAGGATGAACTTGATGAACCGGGCCGTCTCGAACGTCAGCTTCTTGCCGCGCGCGTTCAGGTCATACGGATGGAAGCTGACACTGCTCTGGATGGCCATCCGGCCGTCGGCCGGCATGATCTCGAAACAGTTCTTGAAGAAGTCATCGTAGTTCTCGAAGCCGAAGTGCTCGAACGCCTCGATCGAGACGATCCGGTCCACCGGCTCGTTGAACTCCTCCCAGCCCTGCAGCAGCACCCGCCGTGTTCGCTCGGTGTCGATCTCGTCGAGCAGGCTTTGGGAGTAGGCGTGCTGGTTCTTGCTCAGCGTCAGCCCGATCACGTTGACGTCGTACTTCTCGACGGCGCGCTTCATGGTCCCGCCCCAGCCGCAGCCGATGTCGAGCAGCGTCATCCCGGGCCGCAGGTTCAGCTTGTCCAGGTTCAGGTCGACCTTGGCGATCTGCGCCTCTTCCAGCGAGATGTCCGGCGGCTCGAAGTACGCGCAGCTGTAGGTCCGGCTCGGGTCCTGGAACAGCGCGAAGAAGTCGTCGGACAGGTCGTAGTGGGCCTGGATGTTCTCGAACTTCGGACGCATCCCCTCGGCGCGTGTGGCCTTTTCCACCATCTGTTTGTCCACCATTTGTGACTGGTTGCCTTCCTGATGAAACCCGTCGTGACCGAACCCGGCGGTTGCCGTCTGGTCCGTGCCGGTCAACTGTTGCAGCTTAGCGGGTCGAGGGTGAATCGGTTGACGTGAAATATAGCCAAGCCGTAGCCCCACGGCAGGCCGGTCCCCGGCTACTTTTGCAGCGTGTACTGATGGACCGTGTTGTACCCGTCGCGGAACAGCTTTACGCAGCCGTTGAGGTACTTGTCGAAGCGGTCGTACGCCTCCTGACCTTGTACTTCGATCGCCCGCTCCTTGTTGGCCGCCAGCATCGCCGCCCAGTCTTCCAGGGTGCGCGCGTAGTGCGGCCCGATCTCGTCGTCCCGGGTCACGGTGAAGCCGGCCTCGGCGGCATACTTGCGGGGCAACCAGGCTGAGGGCAGCTGACCGCCGGGGAAGATCTCCTTCATGATGAACAAGGTGAACTTCGCCAGGTCCATCGTGAGCGGCAGGCCCCTGGCCTGCGCGTCCTCCGACCCCGCGATCGCGGTGATGGTGTGCAGCAGCATCCGCCCGTCGTCGGGCAACGCCTGGTAGGTGATCCGGAAGAAGTCCTCCCAGCGATCCCGGCCGAAGTGCTCGAACGCGCCGATCGAGACGATCCGGTCCACCTTGTCGGTGAACTCCTCCCAGCCCTGCAGTCGCACCTCGACCTGACGGTTGGTCTTGACCTTGGACAGTTTCTCGATCGCGTACTCGCGCTGCTCGCCGCTCAGGGTGAGACCGATGACGTTGACGTCGTAGGTCTCGATCGCTCGTTGCATGCAGGCCCCCCAGCCGCAGCCGATGTCGAGCAGTGTCATCCCGGGCTGCAGGCCCAGCTTGCCCAGCGCCAGGTCGAACTTGGCGATCTGGGCCTCATCGCAGGTGGTGTCCTTGTCGGGGTAGAACCCGCAGGTGTAGCCCATCGTGGGGCCGAGGAACAGCTCGTAGAACTCATTGGAGATGTCGTAGATCGACTGCAGTTCTTCGTACTTGGGTTCCAATTTCGGCATGGCTCGGTTTACTCACGATCTTCGGGGGGACAGGAAGAGGCCCCGACATCGTACCGTCTGCTGTTAGCCGGATAACAATTAGCTAGTGGCCGGCAGCAAACGTCGTGGTCAACTCGGTGATCACCGGATCCCACAGCTCCTCGGGAAGGTCATGGCCCATGCCCTCGAACAGCACCAGCCGGGCCCGGTCGATGGCATCGGCGATCGCCCGCCCGCCCGACGGCCGCATCAACTTGTCGGCCAGGCCGTGGATGACCACCGTCGGTGCCGTGATCAGTTGGTCGTAGGCGGCCAGGCTCCCGCTGGCCAGGATGGCGCCGAACTGGCGGGCGATGCCCCACGGGTAGTAGCTGCGTTCGTAGGCTTCGATGACGTTGGCCCGCAGCTGCTCCTCCGGTGTCGGGTAGCCGGGGCTGCCGATGATCCGGCTGGCCCGCACCGCGTTGTTGATGATCACCTCACGCGGCGAGTCCGGCGGCGGCCCGGACAGCAGCGCCAGCAGCGCGCGCGGCGCCGGCGGGGGCAGGAACCGGCGGTTGTTGCTGGAGAAGATCACCCCCAGCGACCGGGTCCGCTCGGCGAACCGGGCCGCGAACACCTGCGCGATCATGCCGCCCATCGAGGCGCCGACCACGTGGGCCCTGTCGATGTCCAGGTGATCCAGCAGCGCGGCGGCGTCGTCGGCCATGTCCTCCAGGGTGTAGACCGCTGAGCTGGGCTTGCCCAGCCAGAACCGCGCCATCCGGGGTACCAATGCGCCGCGGGCATGTTTGCGGCCCAACTTGGTGGACAAACCCACATCCCGGTTGTCGTAGCGGATCACCCGCAGCCCCTGGGCGACCAGCTTCTCGCAGAAGCCGGTGCGCCACAGCAGCAGCTGGGCCCCCAGCCCCATCACCAGCAGGACCGGCGGGTCGTCCGGGCTGCCCAGGTCCTCGTAGAAGATCTCCAGCTCGCCGGAGCGAGCGGTACCGCTGCGCACCTCCACGGCTACACCTCCGGTGCTTGGTTGTGTTCACGGCTGACGTCGACCATGAAGTTGGCGAAGTAGCCGGTCAGTTGCGGGTCGGACATCATCTGCCAGCGCGGCGCCAGCAGCTTCATGTAGCGCTCCACATAGAGGAACTGTTTGCCGATCAGCACCAGCTCGCGGGGCAGCTTGACGTCGTAGGCGTCGGCCAGCGCGCCGAGCTGCCGGCCGATCTCGGCGTAAGACAGATCGCCGAGGGTCTTCATCGTCAACGGGGTGGAGAACGCCTCCAGATCCTTGGCGGCCTGCGCCTCGGGTTTCATCGTGCCGACCGCGCCCATCAGCACCACGATCTTGCCGGCGGCGGCGTGGTCCTTCTTGACCAGCAGCGCATACACCAGCTCCCGCAGCAGCCACCGGGTGCGCGGGTCGATGCGGCCCATGATCCCGAAGTCCAGGAACACCACCCGCCCCTGGTCGTCGACCAGCAGGTTGCCAGCATGCAGGTCGCCGTGGAACAGGCCGTGCCGCAGCCCGCCCTCGAAGGTGGAGAACAGCAGCGCCTTGACCAACTCCACGCCGTCGAAGCCGGCCTTGCGGATGGCCGGGGCGTCGTCGATGCGCAGCCCCGCGACCCGCTCCATGGTGAGCACCCGCTCGCTGGTGAAGTCCCAGTGCACGTCGGGCACCTTGATGTTGCGGCCCAGCGGTGAGGCGTGCAGGTGCGACACCCAGGTCTGCATCGACTGCGCCTCGATGCGGAAGTCCAGCTCCTCGGCGAGGTTGTCGGAGAAGTCGGCGACGACGTCCTGCGCCGACAGTCGGCGGCCCAGCTTGGCCACCTCGACCAGTTGCGCGAACCGTTTGAGGATCTGCAGGTCGGCGGCCACCCGGCGGCGGATGCCCGGGCGCTGGATCTTGACGACGACGTCTTCGCCGCTGTGCAGCGTGGCGAAGTGGACCTGGGCGATGGACGCCGACGCGATCGGGGTCTCGTCGAACTTCGCGAACAGCTGCTGCGGTTCGGCGCCCAGCTCCTCGACGAACAGTTTGTGCACCGCTTCCGGGTCGGCCGGCGGAACCGAGTCCAGCAGGCCGCGGAACTCCCGCGACAGCGGCTCGCCGAACGCGCCGGGGCTCGAGGCGATGATCTGGCCGAACTTGACGTAGGTGGGGCCCAGGTCGGCGAATGTCTGCGGCAGCTCCCGGATCACCTTCTGCTGGACCGGGCCCGGCCCGAGCAGCCGCGTGAAGACGCGGCTGGCGGCGCGGGTGAGCTGCCAGCCCGTGGCGCCGATGCGAGCGGCCTCGACCGGCAGCGGCACCCGGTCCAGCCGGGCCACCTGGCGTGGTGGGGTCGAACTCATTGCTGCAGTCTGCCAAATCAACGCCGGAAGTGCTCTGTCAATGCCTGGCTGACCGGTCCCCACAGGCGTGGCGGCACATCATGCCCCATGCCCTTGACCAGCACGAACCAGGATGGCGGCGGCCACCGCACGGCCATGCATCGGCCCACTAGGCCGTTCCATCGGCTCGGTGGGCGTCTCGGTGGGCGTACAGATCGCGCAGGCAAGCGATCTCGGCCCCGTGGTGGATGGTCTCGCGGTTGATGTGCAAGACCAGTTCCGCCATGGTGCGGTCGGCCCACGGGCCCTCCGCGGGGCCGACCGGCCGGTTCAACGCGGCCTCGTCCAGACCGCGCACCCCGCCGATCCACCGGGCGTAGGCGTCGTCGAGCTGCTCCAGCGCGGTGGCGGCGTGCAGCGCATACGGCCAGCTCTGGTAGTCGGCCGGTGGCCCACCGAAATGGTGATGGTTACGCATCGCGAAGACTCCGACGGTGACGTGCGCCATCCGCCAGGCGATGGTGGTGAACGGCGCGGGCACCGGTGGCGGGAGCTCGAAGTCGATGCTGTCGCGGCGCACCGTCCGGCAGCCCGGCGCCGGCTCCCACAGGTACTCGGCGTCGGTGAGACCGTCCAACCGCGGGCGCAGCAGGTGCTGCCAGTGCCAGTCGAGTTGGTCGGCCAGTACCTCGCTGGAGACGGGCATGCCCCGAGCCTGCCACGCGTGCCCGGTCGCCGAAAGAAGCCATGCGGCCGGCGCACATCCGTAGGTTTGTGCCATGCAGGTGATCTCCGCCGAATCGACCGAGAAGTTCGTCGGGCCGGCCGACGCGCCGCTGCAGCTGGTCCGGGTCGAGTACGCCGGCGCCACCGCGCCGACACCGGTGCGGGTGGACGGTGACGGCCTGGCCGGGGAAGCCGTGGCCGAGCCGGGCAGCGGCGTCGTCGAGGTGCCGGTGACCGTCGCAGACCCGGTTCCGGGCCGGCAGCGCGCCGCGCGGGCCAACGGCACGGGTTTCAGCTTCACCGTGGCCGAGCCGGGCTGGACGATGTTCATGGTCGGGCACTTCCACTACGACCCGGTGTGGTGGAACACCCAGGCCAACTACACCAGTGCGTGGAGCGAGTACCCGCTCGGCGCGTGCCGGCAGACCAACGGCATCAACCTGGTGCGCGGCCACCTGGACTGGGCGAGCGAGCACCCCGAGTACAAGTTCGTCATGGCCGAGGTCGACTACCTCAAGCCGTACTGGGACACCCATCCGCAGGACCGCGCCGAACTGCGCCGGCTGCTGGCCCAGGGCCGTGTCGAGGTGATGGGCGGCACCTACAACGAGCCGTCGACCAACCTGACCGACGCCGAGACGACCATCCGGAACCTGGTGGCGGGCATGGGTTTTCAGCGCGACATCATGGGCGCCGCCCCCGCTACGGTCTGGCAGCTCGACGTGTTCGGCCACGACCCGCAATTCCCCGGGATGGCCGCCGACGCCGGACTGACCTCCAGTGCGTGGGCGCGCGGGCCGTTTCACCAGTGGGGGCCGATGGCCCCCCAAAACGGGGTGGCCGGTGATCCGCACCGGATGCAGTTCGCCTCCGAGTTCGAATGGATCTCACCGTCGGGACGCGGCCTGCTGACCCACTACATGCCCGCCCACTACGCCGCCGGCTGGTGGATGGACGCTCGGGAGACGCTGGCCGACGCCGAGGACGAGGTGTACCAGCTGTTCGTCGAGATGAAGAAGGTCGCCGCCACCCGCAACGTGCTGCTGCCGGTGGGGACCGACTTCACCCCGCCCAACCGCTGGGTGGTGCAGATCCACCGGGACTGGAACGCCCGCTACACCTGGCCGAAGTTCGTCTGCGGGCTGCCGCGCGAGTTCTTCGCCGCGGTACGCGCCGAACTGGCCGAGCGCGGCGAGAGCCCATCCCCGCAGACCCGCGACATGAACCCGATCTACACCGGCTGCCACGTCTCCTACATCGACACCAAGCAGGCCAACCGGGCGGCCGAGCGGGCGCTGCTGGCCGCGGAGGGCTTCGGCGTGTTCGCCTCGGCGCTGACCGGGACCGGCTACCCGGAGGCGGCGCTGGCCAAGGCGTGGGCGCAGCTGTGCTACGGCGCCCACCACGACGCGATCACCGGGTCGGAGGCCGACCAGGTGTACCTGGATCTGCTGACCGGCTGGCGCGACGCCTGGCAGTTGGGCGCCGATGCCCGCGACGCCGCGCTGGCGGTGCTGTCGGGTCTGGTCGAGGCCGGTTCCGGGCCCGGCCAGACCACGGTGGTGTGGAATCCGGTGGCCGCCGACCGCACCGATGTGGTCACCGTGCGGCTGGACCCGCCGGCCGCGGCCGGGGTGCGGGTGTTCGATTCCGACGGCACCGAGCTGCCCGCCCACGTCGAGCACGGCGGCCGATCCGTGAGCTGGCTGGCCCGCGACGTGCCGTCGCTGGGCTGGCGGGCCTATCGGCTGACCCCAGACGCGGATCCCCAGGGCTGGGCCCCGATACCCGGCAGCCGGATCTCCAACGGGCACCACCGGCTGACCGCCGACCCCGACCGCGGCGGCGGCATCACCTCGTGGCGCTGCGACGGGCGCGAAATGATCAGCGAAGGCGGGCTGGGCAACCAGCTGGCGGTCTACGACGAATACCCGAAACACCCCCAGTCCGGGGAGGGGCCGTGGCATCTGGTGCCCAGCGGCAACCTGTTCACCTCGGCGGTGGCCACCGCCGTCACCGTGCAGGCCTACCGCGGCCCGCTGGGGGAGCGGCTGGTGGTCTCGGGGCGGATCCGGGGCGTGCTGGCCTACACCCAGACCCTGACGCTGTGGCACGGCATCGACCGGGTGGACTGCTCCACCACCGTCGACGAGTTCACCGGCGCCGATCACCTGCTGCGGTTGCGCTGGCCGTGCCCGGTTCCGGGTGCGCTGCCGGTCGCCGAGGTGGCCGACGCGGTGATCGGCCGCGGCTTCGCGCTGTTGCACGAGCCCACCGGACGCTCGGTGGACACCGCGCAGTTCCCGTGGACCCTCGACACCCCCGCCCACCGCTGGTTCGGGCTGTCGGCAACCGCGCGGATCAACGTGGGCGACGGCAGCCGGCCGGTCTCGGTGGCCGAGATAGTCACAGCGATTGCCCCGTCCGCACGGGAGTTGATGGTCGCGCTGGTGCGTGCCGGGGTCACCGCCAGCTGTTCGGACGCCGACGGGCCCCGCTACGGCAACCTCGACGTCGACTCCAACCTGCCCGACGTCCGGATCACCCTCGGGGGGCCGGACCGCAACGCCTTCACCCGCACGGTGCTGGATGCCGCCGATCCCGCCTACACCGCCGAACTGGACCGCCAGCTCGAGCAGCACGGCCGGGCCCGGGTCTGGGTGCCCGCGGCGAAACCGCTCGCGGAGGTTTGGGTGCCCGGAGCCGACCTGAGCGGTCCGCGTGCCCTGCCGGTACTGGTGATCGCCGCCGATGACGATGCCGCGCTGGCCGCGGAGATCGCCCGGGTCACCGAGGAGCTGGCCGGCAACGAGATCAGCGTCGAACAGACCGCCCGCGCTGACCTGGAGCCGTTCGAGGCGCGCACCGTCGCGCTGATCAACCGCGGCGTGCCCAGCTTCGCCGTCGACACCGCCGGCACGCTGCACACTGCGCTGCTGCGATCCTGCACCAGCTGGCCGTCGGCGGCCTGGGAAGACGAGCCGCGCCGTACCGCACCCGACGGCAGCGCCTTCCAGCTGATGCACTGGACGCACACCTTCGATTACGCCCTGGTGGCCGGTGACGGTGACTGGCGCCAAGCGGGTATCCCGGCGCGCAGCGCGGAGTTCGCCGACCCGCTACTGGCGGTCCCGGTGACCGAGGGCTCCGGGGCGCTACCGGTGACCGGCTCGCTGTTGCGCATCGACGCCGCCGGCGCGGTCGGCCTGGGCGCGCTCAAGGCCGCCGGCAACCCGACCGCGCGGGCCAGCGCACAACCCGTCGATGCCAGGACCGTCACGCTGCGGCTGGTGGAGACGCGCGGCGCCGATGCCGCCGTGACGCTGCGCAGCGACGTCGGGACGGTGAGCGTGCTGGGCCGCGCCGACCTGCTGGAGCAGGCCCGCGAGCACCCGGACCCGCGGCGGCTGCACGGCTACGAGATCGCCACCGTCACCGCCCGACTCGACGTCGAACGCCTGGGTGCCGCCGGTCCGTTGGCGCCCGAGGCCGAGACCGCCCAGCCGCTGTATGCCCGCTACTGGCTGCACAACCGCGGGCCGGCGCCGCTGGGCGGCATGCCGGTGACCCCGGCCCTGCATCCACACCGGCTCGACGCCGACCCGGGTGCGCTGTTGAGCCTGGATCTCACCGTGGCCAGCGACAGCATCGACGCGGACCTGGCCGGCGCGGTGACGCTGGCGTGTCCGGCCGGCTGGAACGCAGCGCCGGCCGAGCATCCGGTGCGGTTGGCCGCCGGCGAGCACGTCCGTACGCCGGTGGCGGTGACGGTGCCGGTCGACGCCGCGCCGGGGCTCTACCCGATCCGAGCCCGCCTCGACGTCACCGGTGACGTCCCGCCGTCCTGGCGACAGCCGGTCGAAGACATCGCGGTGGTGCGGGTCGGCGATCCGGGCGCCGACCGGCTGCTCTACGTCGACGGCCCCGGTGCGGTCGAGGTCACCGCCGGGCAATCCGCGCGACTGCGTGTCACCGTCGGCACCGACGCGCACGCCGACCTGGCAGTCGAGGCGCATCTGATCAGCCCCTGGGGCACCTGGGAATGGTCGGGGCCGGCCGCGCTGGGTGCGGTGGTCCCGGCGCGGAGCAGCGTCGAGGTCGAGTTCACGCTGCGCCCGCCGGTATGGGCCTCGCCCGGTAGCTGGTGGGCGCTGGTGCGGGTCGGCGGGGCGGGCGCGCTGGTGTACTCACCCGCGGTGCGGCTGGCGGTGCTGGCGCCCGGCACGAGCGGGCTCGACTGATGCCCGTGCTCGCGCTCGACGTCGGCGGCACCAAGATCGCCGCCGGCCTGGTCGAGACCGACGGAGCCCTGACCTACACGGCGGTTCGGCCCACCCGCGGCGATCAGGGCGCCGAGGTGGTGTGGGCGGTGGTGGCCGAGTTGCTCGACGACGTCCTGGCGAGAGCCGGCGGGCGGGTCCGCGCGGTCGGGATCGGCTCGGCCGGACCCGTCGACGTGAACGCCGGCACGGTCAGCCCTATCAACATTCCCGGCTGGCATGGGTTCGGGTTGCGTGACCGGGTGGCCGCCGCGGTGCCCGGGGTGCCGGTCACCTTGGGCGGTGACGGCGTCTGCATGGCGCTGGGCGAACACCGGCACGGCGCCGGGCGCGGCACGCGGTCGATGCTCGGCATGGTGGTCTCCACCGGGGTGGGCGGCGGTCTGGTGCTCGACGGCGCGCCGTTTCACGGCCGCACCGGCAACGCCGGGCACGTCGGCCACGTCGTCGTCGACCCCGGCGGCCAGCCGTGCCGGTGCGGCGGGCGCGGCTGCGTGGAGACCGTCTCCTCCGGGCCGTCGATGGTGCGCTGGGCGCTGGCCAACGGGTGGGACCCGGGTGGTGTGGACGGGTCAGCCGCGGACGCCAAGGCGCTCGGTGCGGCCGCCGAGGCCGGTGACCCGGTGGCGCTGCGCGCATTCCGGCGCGGCACCGATGCGCTGGCGGCGATGATCGCCTCGGTGGCCGCGGTCTGCGATCTGGATCTGGTGGTGATCGGCGGCGGCGTCGCGAAATCCGGTGCGCTGCTGTTCGATCCGCTGCGGGCCGCGCTGGCCGAGCACGCCGGGCTGGAGTTTCTCAGCGGGCTGCGAGTGGTGCCCGCCGAACTGGGTGGCGACGCCGGGCTGGTGGGCGCCGCGGCGCTAGTCGAGTCCCAGCACCGCCACTAGCGCGGTGTCGATCGCGGCCAGCTCGGATCCGGTCAGTCGGCCGACGAACTCGCCGAGCCGGCGCTGCGGATCGATGACCGTGAGCTGCTCCACCATTACCCGCGTCTTGGTGCCGGCGATGTCGATCTCCGGTCGGAATGACGCGGCACGACGACCGGTCGAGGTGGGCGCGATGATCCAGGTGGAGAGCGGTAGGTCATCAGATTGCACCACGACGGCGTAGCGCCCGCCCGCTTGTTCGTGACCGCGAGCGTCCTTCGGCGCCTTGAGCCGATACAGGTCACCACGCACGGACCGCGTCCATCTCCGCGGCCAGTTCGCGCGAGGCGGCGACGTCGGCGGGGTCGTCGCGCAGCTGCTCGGCCTCGGCCCGCAGCCGGGCCCGGCGCAATGCCCGTTCAGCGTCCAGGATCGCCGACCGGGCGACCTCCGAGCGGGACCGCCCCCCGCTGGTCAGCGCAGCCAGTGCGCGTTCCACGTCGGAATCGATGCGGATCGTCAGCGTTGCCATACGACGGATTGTACGACGAATCGCAGTATCAGCTGGTAGATCCGCGGGTTATATGTGTACGCCCCCAGTCGCAGAGCGCCTGCAGCACCGGTGCCAGCGTCGCGCCGTAGTCGGAGATCGAATAGTGCACGCACGGCGGCACCGTGCCGGCGTCGTGACGGTCAATGATGCCGTCGTCCACCAGCTCGTGCAGGTGGCGGATGAGCATCCGCTCGGTGATGCCCGGAATGCTGCGCCGCAACTCGGCGGTGCGCATCGGCCCGTCGGCCAGCCGCCACAGGATGGTGCCCTTCCAGCGACCGTCGACGACCGACAGCGCGGCGTCGATCGGGCACTCGCCGACTTCTTTCTTCGATACCGCCACCAGCGCCTCCTATGCTGACTAATTTGTCAGTACCTTGTTTTTTGTCAGCTTAGCAAGCATGGTGGATGTCATGACAGCGACGATCGAGATTCTCGCGGTACTGCTGGCCGGAACCCTGGTGGGTTCGGAGTTCGCGGTGGCGGCGTTCCTGCACCCGATCGTCGGGCGGCTGCCCGCCGAGGGTTTTCAGGCCGCCCGAAGTGACAGCGCCCGCCTACTGGGCCGGGTGATGCCGTTCTGGTACCTGACCACGCTGGCCCTGATGTTGGTGGCTGTCGTGATCGACCCCGGCCCGCAGCGCTGGTTCATCGGTGCCGGCGTGGGCCTGATGGCGGTGGTGGTGCTGCTGACGGTGACGATGATGGTGCCGGTCAACAATCGGATCGCCGCGGGCGAGGTGTCGCCCCCGCTCGTGACGCGTTGGGATCGGCTGCATTGGGTGCGGGTGGCGCTGCTGGGGGCAGTGCTCGTGCTGTTGGTCGTCGCGAGCGCGTAGCGGGCGTTTGGCCGTTTTGGCTGATCGGCACCGGTCGCGCTATGGTGTGTGCCGATCCACCGAAGACCGTCGGTCACCGAGCAATCGGTTGAAGGTCCGGGAACATCCCGGCGGCCCACGCAGGAGGACGAGGCACCGGCCCCGCCGGCACGTACTTGTGACGCCCCGACCGCTTCCTGCGTCGGGGCGTTCGTTGTCTCCGAGGCGGATCGCACGGACACCCACAGCGACCCCGAGGAGGTAGGCATGGCGCGGGCTGACAAGACCGCCGCCGTCGCGGACATCGTCGAGCAGTTCAACGACTCGACCGCCACCGTGATCACCGAGTACCGCGGTCTGACCGTTGCGAACCTGGCGGACCTGCGGCGTTCACTCGGCGGCTCGGCCACCTACACGGTGGCGAAGAACACGCTGGTCAAGCGGGCCGCGTCCGAGGCCGGGATCGAGGGTCTCGACGAGCTGTTCGCCGGGCCCACGGCGATCGCGTTCGTCCGGGGCGAGCCGGTCGACGCCGCCAAGGCCATCAAGAAGTTCGCCAAGGACCACAAGGCGCTGGTCATCAAGGGCGGCTACATGGACGGTCACGCGCTGACCGTGGCCGAGGTGGAGCGCATCGCCGATCTGGAGTCGCGCGAGGTGCTGCTGGCCAAGCTGGCGGGTGCCATGAAGGGCAACCTGTCCAAGGCGGCCGGCCTGTTCGCCGCTCCGGCCTCGCAGCTGGCCCGCCTGGCCGCTGCGCTGCAGGAGAAGAAACCCGCCGAGGCTCCCGCTGCCGCCGAGGCTCCCGCTGCCGCCGAGGCTCCCGCCGACACCGCCGAGGCTCCGGCCGAGGCTGCCGAATAACCAGGCATAACCCCAACCCCGACTTCCTTAACCGGAATCAGAAAGGACCGAAATCATGGCCAAAATGTCCACCGAAGAGCTGCTCGACGTCTTCAAAGAGATGACCCTGCTGGAGCTGTCGGAGTTCGTGAAGCAGTTCGAGGAGACCTTCGAGGTCACCGCTGCCGCTCCGGTCGCCGTCGCCGCTGCCGGTGGCGCTGCCCCGGCTGCCGCCGAGGCCGCCGAGGAGCAGTCGGAGTTCGACGTCATCCTGGAGGCGGCCGGCGACAAGAAGATCGGCGTCATCAAGGTGGTCCGCGAGGTCGTCTCCGGCCTGGGCCTCAAGGAGGCCAAGGACCTGGTCGACGGCGCTCCCAAGCCGCTGCTGGAGAAGGTCGCCAAGGAGGCTGCCGAGGAGGCCAAGGCCAAGCTCGAGGCTGCCGGCGCCACCGTCACCGTCAAGTAGTTCGCACTACAGCCCAAACCCCCGGAACCCGCGAGGTCCGGGGGTTTCGGCTGTTCAGGGCCGGTCGGTCACCGCAGCCAGTGACTGCGCCACCCGCTCGGGGGTGTCGCCGAGGGCGATCAGCAGGCCGGTGGCCATGGGTTTGAGTACCGGTCCCGCCGCGGCAACCGACTCGCCCGTCCCGCCGAAGAACCCGGCCAGCTCCAACATCACGAAGCCGTGCATCACCGTCCAGAACTGCGCCGCGGTCGCCACCACCTGGGCATCCGAGCCGTCGGAGTCCGTGTCGTTTGAGCCCGCCGCGATCCGGCCGGCCTGCATCGACCGGTGTACGCCGCGCACCAGGTGGGCGAAGCTGGGGAAGCGCACGTCGATCTCGGCCAGTCCCAGCGTGAGCATGTTCTGCGTCGGCGCGTTGATGCCGTGTGCGCTGGTGCTGCCGAACATCAGTCGGTACAGGTGCGGCCGGCCGATCGCGAAGTCCCGGTAAGCGACGCCGGTGGCCAGCAGGTCCGCCACCGGATCGTCGGTCTCCGGGATGCTCAGCGCCGCGTCGAACCGGCGCAGCCCCTCCTCGGCGATCGCCGCGATCAGTTGGGCCATACCGCCGAAGTGGGTGTAGACCGCCATCGTCGACGTGCCCGCCGCGGCCGCGATCTTGCGGGTCTGCAGCGCGTCGGGCCCATGCTCGTCGAGCAGTCTCAGCGCGGCGTTCAGCAGGTCGTCGCGCACGGTGTGATCGGGCTGCGAAGTCACGGTTGTCATCGTCGCACAGCTGGCGTACGGTATCCATAACGCTGAAATAACAATGTTATAGGAGTCTTCATGGTCATCAAATCCACCGGCGAGGCGGTGCCGTCGACGAACCCGTACCTGGAAGGCTTTCTGGCGCCGGTGCACACCGAGACGACCGCCACCGACCTGCGGGTCAGCGGCCAGATCCCGGACTACCTCGACGGCCGTTATCTGCGCAACGGCCCCAATCCCGTCGCCGAGGTCGATCCGGCCACCTACCACTGGTTCACCGGCGACCCGATGGTGCACGGCGTGGCGTTGGGCGGCGGCCGGGCGCACTGGTACCGCAACCGCTGGGTGCGCACCCCGGCGGTCTGCGCAGCGCTGGGCGAACCGTTGCCGGCGCGGATCGACCCACGCGCCGGGATGCAGTCCGTCGGGCCCAACACCAACGTGCTCGGCCACGCCGGCAAGACCCTGGCGCTGGTGGAAGGCGGCGTCGCCAACTACGAACTCACCGACGACCTCGACACGGTGGGCACCTGCGACTTCGACGGCACGCTGGCCGGCGGCTACACCGCCCACCCGCACCGCGACCCGGCCACCGGCGAACTGCACGCCGTGTCGTACTCGTTCGCCCGCGGCAACACCGTGCAGTACTCGGTGATCGACACCGGCGGTCGGGCCCGACGCACCGTCGACATCGCGGTGACCGGGTCGCCGATGATGCACGACTTCTCGCTGACCGACAAATATGTCGTCGTCTATGACCTGCCGGTCACCTTCGACTCGGCCCAGGTGCTGCCGATGAACCTGCCCCGCTGGCTCAGCGCGCCGGCCCGCTTGGTGCTGAACAGCCTGGTGGGCAAGGTCCGGATGCCGAGTCCCCTCACCGCGATGGTCAACCGCGACAGCCGGCCCCCGGCCGGGCTGCCCTACGCCTGGAACCCCGGTTACCCGGCGCGCATCGGGGTGATGCGGCGGGAGGGTGAGCCGAGTGTGCGGTGGTTCGACGTCGAGCCCTGCTACGTCTTCCACCCGCTGAACGCCTACACCGAGATCTCGCCGACCGGCCAGGAACTGCTGGTGCTCGACGTGGTGCGCTACGCGAAGGTCTTCGACGCCGACCGGCATGGGCCCGGTGACGCTCCGCCCGTCCTGCACCGGTGGACGATCAACCTGGACACCGGCGCGGTGAGCACCGAGGCCCGCGACGACCGCCCGCAGGAATTCCCCCGGATCAACGAGGCGCTGCTGGGCGCCAAACACCGCTTCGGCTACACCGTCGGGATCGAGGGCGGGTTCGTCGGCGGCGGCCAGTCGGAGATGTCGACCACGCTGTACAAACAGGACTACGCCACCGGCTCGAGCATCACCGCGCCGCTCGACCCGCAGCTGGTGCTCGGCGAGATGTCGTTCGTGCCGCGCCCCGGCGGTCGCGACGAGGACGACGGCATCCTGATCGGAATGGGCCACCATCGCGGCGCTGACGAGGGCCAACTCCTGATCCTGGACGCTGCAACCTGTGAGCAGGTGGCCACCGTGCACTTGCCGCAGCGGGTGCCGATGGGTTTCCACGGTAATTGGACACCCTCGGAGTGAGGCGGACCGGCGTTGCGGGCCGCACCGGTGCGCTACAGTGGCCCAAGCCACAGGGGAGACGTGGCTATGACCAGACGTTGCGGAAGGACCACCAATGGGTGTCGCCATCGAGGTGCAGGATCTGACGAAGTCCTTCGGATCGGCCCGAATCTGGGAAGACGTCACGTTGACGATCCCGGAGGGCGAGGTCAGCGTGATGCTGGGTCCGTCGGGTACCGGCAAGTCGGTTTTCCTCAAGTCGCTGATCGGGCTGCTCCGCCCCGAGCGCGGTTCGATCGTCATCGACGGCACCGACATCTTGCAGTGCTCGGCCAAGGAGCTCTACGAGATCCGCACGCTGTTCGGGGTGCTGTTCCAGGACGGCGCGCTGTTCGGTTCGATGAACATCTACGACAACACCGCCTTCCCGCTGCGTGAGCACACCAAGAAGTCCGAGAGCGAGATCCGTGACATCGTCATGGAGAAGCTGGACCTGGTCGGTATGCCCAATGACGGCTACAAATTCCCCGGTGAGATCTCCGGTGGTATGCGCAAGCGTGCCGGCCTGGCTCGCGCCCTGGTGCTGGACCCGAAGATCATCCTGGTCGACGAGCCGGACTCCGGCCTGGACCCGGTCCGCACCGCATATCTGAGCCAGTTGCTGATCGACATCAACGCCCAGATCGACGCCACCATCTTGATCGTGACGCACAACATCAACGTGGTGCGTACCGTGCCAGACAACATCGGCATGCTCTACCGCAAGAAGCTGGTCATGTTCGGTCCGCGTGAGGTGCTGCTGACCAGTGATGAGCCGGCGGTCAAGCAGTTCCTCAACGGCCGCCGAATCGGCCCGATCGGCATGTCCGAGGAGAAGGACCAGGCGACCGCGGCCGCCGAGCAGGCCGCCATCGACGCCGGCCACGCCGACGGCGGCGTCGACGACGTCGAGGGGGTGCCGCCGCAGATCGTTGCCAGCCCCGGGATGCCCGAACGCAAGGCGGTGGCCCGCCGTCAGGCCCGGGTGCGCGAGATTCTGCACACCCTGCCGGCAGGCGCCCAGGCGGCCATCCGCGACGACCTCGAAGGCACCCACAAGTACGCGGTGCACGAGTTCCCGGCCGACGACGACGCGCCCACCGCAACGATCCCGGCCTCGCAGAGCTGAGGCCGGTGCTGGGGCGATGAAAGTTTCAGGCCGTGTCAGCTCTTGACGGACGGACCTAAACGGTCCAATCTTGTCAGCAACGTCCGTGCGGCGATCCGCCGGAGGCCAGCCAGCACCGATAGGGCCCCGGGACGCGGCAGTTGAGGATTGCGTGAGCCTGCGCTATTGTTGGACGTTGCGCTGGCTTCCTCCTGCCCACCCTTACCCGCACCCGAACCCGCAGTACCAGCCTTGAGTCGCGTCGGTCGGCTCGTTTAAGGCTTGTGACCTCATGGTTTGGCTGTGCGTGAGACCGGACAGAGCGTCCGCCAGCCGAACCAACGGTTGATATTCGCAGCGAACGGGGTCTGGTGAGAGCCGGGACCCGCTGGCCGCATTAGGTGCTGGAAGGATGCATCTTGGCAGTCTCCCGCCAGAGCAAGAAGAACGCCTCAGGTACTACCACCCAAAATTCTCCGAATAGTTCCGTGCCCGGAGCTCCCAACCGGATCTCCTTCGCCAAGCTGCGCGAACCGCTCGAGGTTCCGGGTCTGCTCGACGTGCAGACCGACTCGTTCCAGTGGCTGATCGGGGCGCCGGAGTGGCGCGAGAAGATGGAGAACCTGACCGGCACCGCGCCCAGGGGCGGCCTCGAGGAAGTGCTCGAGGAGCTCTCCCCGATCGAGGACTTTTCGGGCTCGATGTCGCTGTCGTTCTCCGACCCGCGGTTCGACGACGTCAAGGCCCCGGTCGAGGAGTGCCGCGACAAGGACATGACGTACGCGGCGCCGCTGTTCGTCACCGCGGAGTTCATCAACAACAACACCGGTGAGATCAAGAGCCAGACGGTGTTCATGGGCGACTTCCCGATGATGACCGAGAAGGGCACGTTCATCATCAACGGCACCGAGCGTGTCGTCGTCTCCCAGCTGGTGCGCTCCCCGGGCGTGTACTTCGACGCCAACATCGACAAGTCCACCGAGAAGACGCTGCACTCGGTCAAGGTGATCCCGGGCCGCGGCGCCTGGCTGGAGTTCGACGTCGACAAGCGCGATCTGGTCGGCGTCCGGATCGACCGCAAGCGCCGCCAGCCGGTCACCGTGCTGCTCAAGGCGCTGGGCTGGACCAGCGAGGCGATCCGGGAGCGGTTCGGCTTCTCCGAGATCATGATGTCGACGCTGGAGAAGGACAACGCCGCCAACACCGACGAGGCGCTGCTGGACATCTACCGCAAGCTGCGTCCGGGCGAACCCCCCACCAAGGAGTCCGCGCAGACCCTGCTGGAGAACCTGTTCTTCAAGGAGAAGCGCTACGACCTGGCCCGGGTGGGCCGCTACAAGATCAACAAGAAGCTGGGCCTGCCGGCCGCGCCGGCGGCCGTCGGAGCGGCGCCGACCACGCTGACCGAAGAGGACATCGTGGCCACCATCGAGTACCTGGTGCGGCTGCACCAGGCCGCTCAGGACGGGGTGTCCGGCACCATGACGGTGCCCGGCGGCGTCGAGGTGCCCGTCGAGGTCGACGACATCGACCACTTCGGCAACCGGCGGCTGCGCACCGTCGGCGAGCTGATCCAGAACCAGATCCGGGTCGGGCTCTCGCGCATGGAGCGCGTGGTCCGCGAGCGGATGACCACCCAGGACGTCGAGGCCATCACGCCGCAGACGCTGATCAACATCCGCCCGGTGGTCGCCGCGATCAAGGAGTTCTTCGGCACCAGCCAGCTCTCGCAGTTCATGGACCAGAACAACCCGCTGTCGGGGCTGACCCACAAGCGCCGGCTGTCGGCGCTGGGGCCGGGCGGTCTGTCGCGTGAGCGGGCCGGTCTGGAAGTTCGTGACGTGCACCCGTCCCACTACGGCCGGATGTGTCCGATCGAGACCCCGGAAGGTCCCAACATCGGTCTGATCGGTTCGCTGTCGGTGTACGCGCGGGTCAACCCGTTCGGCTTCATCGAGACGCCGTACCGCAAGGTCAACGACGGTGTGGTCAGCGACGACATCGAATACCTGACCGCCGACGAGGAGGACCGCCACGTCGTGGCGCAGGCCAACTCGCCGCTGGAGGACGACGGTCGCTTCACCGAGGAGCGCGTGCTGGTCCGCCGTAAGGGCGGCGAGGTCGAGTACGTGTCGTCGGCCGAGGTCGACTACATGGACGTCTCGCCGCGCCAGATGGTGTCGGTGGCCACCGCCATGATCCCGTTCCTCGAGCACGACGACGCCAACCGTGCCCTGATGGGTGCCAACATGCAGCGCCAGGCGGTGCCGTTGGTGCGCAGCGAGGCGCCGCTGGTGGGCACCGGCATGGAGTTGCGGGCCGCGATCGACGCCGGTGACGTGATCGTCGCCGACAAGGCCGGTGTCATCGAGGAGGTCTCCGCCGACTACATCACGGTGATGGCCGACGACGGCACCCGGGCGACCTACCGGATGCGCAAGTTCAACCGGTCCAACCACGGCACCTGCGCCAACCAGCGGCCGATCGTCGACGCCGGTCAGCGTGTCGAGGCCGGCCAGGTGGTCGCGGACGGCCCCTGCACCGACAACGGCGAGATGGCCCTGGGCAAGAACCTGCTCGTGGCGATCATGCCGTGGGAGGGCCACAACTACGAGGACGCGATCATCCTGTCCAACAGGCTGGTCGAGGAGGACACGCTGACCTCGATCCACATCGAGGAGCACGAGATCGACGCCCGCGACACCAAGCTGGGCGCCGAGGAGATCACCCGGGACATCCCGAACGTCTCCGATGAGGTGCTGGCAGACCTCGACGAGCGCGGCATCGTCCGCATCGGCGCCGAGGTCCGCGACGGCGACATCCTGGTCGGCAAGGTCACTCCCAAGGGCGAGACCGAGCTGACCCCCGAGGAGCGGCTGCTGCGTGCCATCTTCGGTGAGAAGGCCCGCGAAGTCCGCGACACCTCGCTGAAGGTGCCGCACGGCGAGTCCGGCAAGGTCATCGGCATCCGGGTGTTCTCCCGCGAGGACGACGACGAGCTGCCCGCCGGGGTCAACGAGCTGGTGCGCGTCTACGTCGCGCAGAAGCGCAAGATCTCCGACGGTGACAAGCTGGCCGGACGCCACGGCAACAAGGGCGTCATCGGCAAGATCCTGCCGGCTGAGGACATGCCGTTCCTGCCGGACGGCACCCCGGTCGACATCATCTTGAACACCCACGGTGTGCCCCGTCGTATGAACATCGGTCAGATCCTGGAAACCCACCTGGGCTGGATCGCCAAGACCGGCTGGAACATCGATGTTGCTGCCGGCGTGCCCGACTGGGCGGAGAAGCTCCCCGAGGAGCTGTACTCCGCCGACCCGGACACCCGCACCGCGACCCCGGTGTTCGACGGCGCCCAGGAGAACGAGCTGCAGGGCCTGCTCTCCTCGACGCTGGCCAACCGCGACGGCGAGATCATGGTCAACGGCGACGGCAAGGCGAAGCTGTTCGACGGCCGCTCCGGTGAGCCGTTCCCGTACCCGGTGACCGTCGGCTACATGTACATCATGAAGCTGCACCACCTGGTGGATGACAAGATCCACGCCCGCTCCACCGGTCCGTACTCGATGATCACCCAGCAGCCGCTGGGAGGTAAGGCGCAGTTCGGTGGTCAGCGCTTCGGTGAGATGGAGTGCTGGGCCATGCAGGCCTACGGCGCGGCGTACACGCTGCAGGAACTGTTGACGATCAAGTCCGACGACACCGTCGGTCGCGTCAAGGTCTACGAGGCGATCGTCAAGGGCGAGAACATCCCCGAACCCGGTATTCCGGAGTCCTTCAAGGTGCTGCTCAAAGAGCTGCAGTCACTGTGCCTCAACGTCGAGGTGCTGGCGAAGGACGGCGCGGCGATCGAGCTGCGCGAAGGCGAGGACGAGGACCTGGAGCGGGCAGCCGCCAACCTGGGAATCAACCTGTCCCGCAACGAATCCGCCTCCGTTGAAGACTTGGCGTGATCTTTCGATTTCTACTAAACCCGCAAGGGGAAAGGGAGTTACGTGCTCGACGTCAACTTCTTCGATGAGCTCCGCATCGGCTTGGCGACCGCGGAGGACATCCGGCAATGGTCCTACGGCGAGGTCAAGAAGCCGGAAACCATCAACTACCGCACGCTCAAGCCCGAGAAGGACGGCCTGTTCTGCGAGAAGATCTTCGGACCGACTCGCGACTGGGAGTGCTACTGCGGCAAATACAAGCGCGTGCGCTTCAAGGGCATCATCTGTGAGCGCTGTGGCGTCGAGGTGACCCGTGCCAAGGTGCGCCGTGAGCGGATGGGCCACATCGAACTGGCCGCGCCGGTCACCCACATCTGGTACTTCAAGGGCGTGCCATCCCGGTTGGGCTACCTGCTCGACCTGGCGCCCAAGGACCTCGAGAAGATCATCTACTTCGCCGCCTACGTCATCACCAGCGTCGACACCGAGATGCGTCACAACGAGCTGTCCACGCTGGAAGCCGAGATGGTCGTCGAGAAGAAGGCCGTCGAGGATCAGCGCGACGCGGACCTGGAGGCCCGTGCCCAGAAGCTGGAGGCCGACCTGGCCGAGCTGGAGGCCGAGGGTGCGAAAGCCGATGTGCGGCGCAAGGTTCGCGACGGCGGCGAGCGCGAGATGCGTCAGCTGCGCGACCGCGCCCAGCGTGAGCTGGACCGGCTCGACAACATCTGGGACACCTTCGTCAAGCTGGCCCCCAAGCAGCTGATCGTCGATGAGACCGTCTACCGTGAGCTGGTCGACCGCTACGGCGAGTACTTCACCGGTGCGATGGGTGCCGAGTCGATCCAGAAGCTGATCGAGACCTTCGACATCGACGCCGAGGCCGAGTCGCTGCGCGACACCATCAAGAACGGCAAGGGGCAGAAGAAGCTTCGCGCCCTCAAGCGGCTCAAGGTGGTCGCGGCGTTCCAGCAGTCGGGCAACTCCCCGATGGGCATGGTGCTCGACGCGGTGCCGGTGATCCCGCCGGAGCTGCGCCCGATGGTGCAGCTCGACGGTGGCCGGTTCGCCACGTCCGACCTCAACGACCTGTACCGCCGGGTCATCAACCGCAACAACCGGTTGAAGCGGCTGATCGACCTCGGCGCTCCCGAGATCATCGTCAACAACGAGAAGCGGATGCTGCAGGAGTCCGTCGACGCGCTGTTCGACAACGGCCGTCGTGGCCGGCCCGTCACCGGGCCGGGCAACCGACCGCTGAAGTCGCTGTCGGATCTGCTCAAGGGCAAGCAGGGCCGGTTCCGGCAGAACCTGCTCGGCAAGCGTGTCGACTACTCGGGCCGTTCGGTCATCGTGGTCGGCCCGCAGCTCAAGCTGCACCAGTGCGGTCTGCCCAAGCTTATGGCCCTCGAGCTGTTCAAGCCGTTCGTGATGAAGCGGCTGGTCGACCTCAACCACGCGCAGAACATCAAGAGCGCCAAGCGGATGGTGGAGCGGCAGCGCCCCCAGGTGTGGGACGTCCTCGAAGAGGTCATCGCCGAGCACCCGGTGCTGCTCAACCGTGCCCCCACGCTGCACCGCCTGGGTATCCAGGCCTTCGAGCCGCAGCTGGTGGAGGGCAAGGCCATTCAGCTGCACCCGCTGGTGTGTGAGGCCTTCAACGCCGACTTCGACGGTGACCAGATGGCGGTGCACCTGCCGTTGAGCGCCGAGGCGCAGGCCGAAGCCCGCATCCTGATGCTGTCGTCCAACAACATCCTGTCGCCGGCTTCGGGTCGTCCGCTGGCCATGCCGCGACTGGACATGGTGACCGGACTGTACTTCCTGACCACCGAGATCGAAGGTGACACAGGCGAATACACCCCGGCAGCCAAGGACCGTCCGGAGAGCGGCGTCTACTCCTCGCCCGCCGAGGCGATCATGGCCGTCGACCGCGGTGCACTCTCGGTGCGCGCCAAGATCAAGGTGCGCCTGGACCAGCTGCGGCCGCCGGCCGAGGTGGAGACCGAGCTGTTCGGCGAGAACGGCTGGCGTCCCGGTGACGCCTGGATGACCGAGACCACGCTGGGCCGGGTGATGTTCAACGAGCTGCTGCCCGTGGGCTACCCGTTCGTGAACAAGCAGATGCACAAGAAGGTTCAGGCCGTCATCATCAACGACCTGGCCGAGCGCTACCCGATGATCGTGGTCGCCCAGACTGTGGACAAGCTCAAGGACGCCGGCTTCTACTGGGCCACCCGTTCGGGGGTCACGGTCTCCATGGCCGACGTGCTGGTGCCGCCGCGCAAGAAGGAGATCCTGGACTCCTACGAGGAGCGCGCCGACAAGGTCGAAAAGCAGTTCCAGCGTGGCGCTCTCAACCACGACGAGCGCAACGAGGCGCTGGTGGAGATCTGGAAGGAAGCCACCGAGGAGGTGGGTCAGGCGCTGCGTGACCACTACCCGGCCGACAACCCGATCATCACCATCGTCGACTCCGGTGCGACGGGTAACTTCACCCAGACCCGGACGCTGGCCGGCATGAAGGGTCTGGTGACCAACCCCAAGGGTGAGTTCATCCCGCGGCCGATCAAGTCCAGCTTCCGCGAGGGCCTGACGGTGCTGGAGTACTTCATCAACACCCACGGCGCCCGAAAGGGTTTGGCGGACACCGCGTTGCGTACCGCCGACTCGGGCTACCTGACGCGTCGTCTGGTGGACGTCTCGCAGGACGTGATCGTGCGCGAGCACGACTGCGGCACCGAGCGCGGCATCCTGGTGGAACTGGCCGAGGTGGCTGCCGACGGTTCACTGATCCGCGACCCGTTCATCGAGACCTCGGCGTACGCCCGCACGTTGGCGGTCGACGCCGTCGACGAGAAGGGCAACGTTGTCATCGAGCGCGGCCACGACCTCGGCGACCCGTCGATCGAGGCACTGCTGGGTGCGGGTATCTCGCAGGTGAAGGTGCGTTCGGTGCTGACCTGTGCCACCGGAACCGGTGTCTGCGCGACCTGCTACGGCCGGTCGATGGCGACCGGCAAGCTGGTCGACATCGGCGAGGCCGTCGGCATCGTCGCCGCCCAGTCCATCGGTGAGCCCGGTACCCAGCTGACCATGCGCACCTTCCACCAGGGTGGCGTCGGTGAGGACATCACCGGTGGTCTGCCCCGGGTGCAGGAGCTGTTCGAGGCGCGGATCCCGCGCGGCAAGGCGCCGATCGCCGACGTCGCCGGACGGGTGCAACTCGAGGAGGGCGACAAGTTCTACAAGATCACGATCGTGCCGGACGACGGTGGCGAGGAAGTGGTCTACGACAAGTTGCCCAAGCGCCAGCGGCTGCGGGTGTTCAAGCACGAAGACGGTTCCGAGCGGTTGCTGGCCGACGGTGACCACGTCGAGGTCGGACAGCAGCTCATGGAGGGCTCGGCCGACCCGCACGAGGTGCTGCGCGTGCAGGGCCCGCGCGAGGTGCAGATCCACCTCGTCAAGGAGGTCCAGCAGGTCTACCGGGCCCAGGGCGTGTCGATCCACGACAAGCACATCGAGGTGATCGTCCGGCAGATGCTGCGCCGGGTGACCATCATCGACTCGGGCGCCACGGAGTTCCTGCCCGGTTCGCTGACCGAGCGCGCCGAGTTCGAGACCGAGAACCGCCGGGTGGTGGCCGAGGGCGGCGAGCCCGCGGCCGGGCGTCCGGTGCTGATGGGGATCACCAAGGCGTCGCTGGCCACCGATTCGTGGCTCTCGGCGGCGTCGTTCCAGGAGACCACCCGCGTGCTGACCGATGCGGCGATCAACTGCCGCAGCGACAAGCTGCAGGGTCTGAAGGAGAACGTGATCATCGGCAAGCTGATCCCGGCCGGCACCGGGATCAACCGCTACCGCAACATCGCGGTGCAGCCGACCGAGGAGGCCCGGGCCGCCGCGTACACGATCCCGTCCTACGAGGATCAGTACTACAGCCCGGACTTCGGCGCCGCCACCGGTGCCGCGGTTCCGCTGGACGACTACGGGTACAGCGACTACCGGTAGGTCTACGACGAGGAGAGCCCCGGGTGCGCCCGGGGCTTTTCTCGTTCCTGCTGCCGAGTGGGAATCTAGCGACAGCTTCGTGGCGCGTCGCGTCGCCAGATTCCCACTCGGCAGCGTGCACAAGCGTGCGCAGCCGCCATGGTGGGTATGGGTGAGCAGGTGAACCACATCCCCTACGGTCGCACCCAACGTCAGCTCTACCGGCGCAAGATCCAGCAGTGCCTCGACGTCTTCGAGGCGATGCTGGCGCAGTCCGACTTCGACTGCGCGCAGCCGCTGACCGGCATGGAGATCGAGGGGAACCTGATCGACGGTGACTACCGGCCGGCGATGTCGAACTCCGATGTGCTCGCCACCATCGACGATCCGGCATATCAACGCGAACTGGGCGCCTACAACATCGAATTCAACGTCCCGCCGCGGCCGCTCTGCGGACGGTCGGGGCTGGAGTGGGAAGCCGAGGTGCGCTCGAGCCTCAACGCCGCCGAGGCCAAGGCCCGCGCCGACGGTGCACGCATCGTGATGATCGGCATCTTGCCCACGCTGATGCCCGAGCACCTGGCCAAGGACTGGATGAGCGACTCGGCCAGGTATGCGGCGCTCAACGACTCGATCTTCGCCGCACGCGGTGAGGAGCTCGCGATCGAGATCGACGGGCCGGAACCGCTGAGCCTCTACGCGGCGACGATCGCGCCGGAGTCGGCGTGCACCAGCATGCAGTTGCACCTGCAGGTGTCGCCGGCGCAGTTCGCCGACCACTGGAACGCCGCGCAGGTGCTGGCCGGTCCGCAATTGGCGTTGGGCGCCAACTCCCCGTACGTCTTCGGCCACCGGCTGTGGTCGGAGACCCGGGTCGAGTTGTTCGCCCAATCCACCGACACCCGCCCCGACGAACTGAAGAACCAGGGCGTACGGCCGCGAGTATGGTTCGGCGAGCGGTGGATCACCTCGATCTTCGACCTGTTCGAGGAGAACGTGCGCTACTTCCCATCGCTGCTGCCGGAGGTGTCCGACGAGGATCCGGCCGCCGAGCTGGCGCAGGGCCGCACCCCACAGCTCGCCGAGCTGCGCCTGCACAACGGGACGGTCTACCGGTGGAATCGGCCGGTCTACGACGTCGTCGACGGACGGCCACACCTGCGCGTGGAGAACCGGGTGTTGCCGTCCGGTCCGACGGTCGCCGACATGCTGGCCAACGCGGTCTTCTACTACGGTCTGCTGCGCAGCCTGGCGCACCAGCGGCGACCGCTGTGGTCCCAGATGAGCTTCGCCGCCGCCCACGCCAACTTCCGGGCGGCCGCCCGCCACGGCATCGACGCCCGGCTGTACTGGCCCGAGCTGGGGGAGGTGAGCGTGGCGGAGCTGACCCGGCGCGAACTGCTGCCGATGGCCCGTCGGGGCCTCGACGAATGGGGGGTGGCCGCCGAAGTGTCCGACCGCTTCCTCGGCATCATCGAGGGCCGGGTCGCCGCCGGGCGCAACGGCGCCACCTGGCAGGTATCGACGGTCCGGGCGCTGCAGGCACAGGGGATGAGCCGGCCCGACGCGCTCACCGAGATGCTGCGGCGTTACTGCGCGCAGATGCACACCAACCAGCCGGTGCACACCTGGCACTAGGTGTCCGGCTCGTCCCTCGCCCGCATCGTCGCCGAACTGACCCGACTGTCCGGCTTCTCAGCCGGCTCGTCCCTCGCCCGCATCGTCACCGAACTAAGCTGACCACCGTGTTGATCGGATCCCATGTGCGCCCGCAGAATCCGTTGGCGGCTGCCGAAGCCGAGGGCGCAGATGCGGTGCAGATCTTCCTCGGCAACCCGCAGAGCTGGAAGCCCCCCAAACCGCGCGAGGACGCAGCACAGCTGCGGGAGGCCGCGTTGCCGATCTACGTGCACGCGCCGTATCTGATCAACGTCGCCTCCCCGAACAACCGGGTGCGCATGCCCTCGCGCAAGGTCTTGCAGCAGACCTGCGACGCCGCCGCCGACATCGGCGCGGTCGCGGTGATCGTCCACGGCGGGCACGTCACCGCCGACGACGAGGATCCACTGGCCGGGTTCGTCCGCTGGCGCAAGGCGCTCGACCAGCTCGAGACGACCGTCCCGGTCTACCTGGAGAACACCGCCGGCGGGGACCACGCGATGGCCCGCCGCTTCGACACCATCGCCACGCTGTGGGATCACATCGGCGACACCGGGGTCGGGTTCTGCCTGGACACCTGCCACACCTGGGCGGCCGGGGAGTCCCTGCCCGACGCGGTGGAGCGGATCAAGGCCATCACCGGGCGCATCGACCTGGTGCATTGCAACGACTCCAAGGATGCCGCCGGCTCCGGCCGGGACCGCCATGCCAACTTCGGCACCGGACAGATCGATCCGGACCTGTTGGTCGCCGTCGTCCAGGCCGCCGGCGCCCCGGTCATCTGCGAGACCGCCGAAGAGGGCCGCAAGGCCGACATCGCCTTCCTGCGGGAACGCCTCGGCTGACCGCGGCGGCGGGAATACCTCACGCCCTATCCCAGGCGAAAATACATCCGTATTGACTGATTTCCCTAAAGGACTATGACAAGCGGTTGGCAATGTGCTATTAATTTGCTAGGCCCCGTCAGTAAGGGTGGCCTACACGGTCTCTCTCGCTGGAAGGATCCCCATGGCTGGGCGGCGCGGCTGCGGTGCGGCAGGGATGAGCAGCACTTAGCGCGGCGCCCCATAGACGCGGCGATCACGGCCCGGAACCTCCCGACCTCGGGCCGTGATCGCCGTTTGTTTGCGGGCCATAAGTCGGATTACATCCGTTGTGCAAACGTCGAAAAACTGTAATACTCGGTCATGGCCGATACGCACATAGTAACCAACCAGGTTCCACCCTTACAGGGCTACAATCCGGCCTCCTCACCGGTCCTCATCGAGGCGCTGATCCGTGAGGGCGGCCAGTGGGGCGTCGACGAAGTCACCGACCTCGGTGCCCTCTCCGGCTCCCGGCAAGTGCAGCGCTGGGGTGAGCTCGCCGATCGCAACCGCCCGGTTCTGCATACCCACGACGTGGTCGGCAACCGCATCGACGAAGTCGAATACGACCCCGCCTACCACGAGTTGATGCGCACCGCGATCGCCCACGGCCTGCACGCCGCCCCGTGGGCCGACCCGCGGCCGGGCGCCCACGTGGTGCGCGCGGCCCAGACCGGGGTATGGACCGCCGAGCCCGGCCACCTCTGTCCCATCTCGATGACCTACGCGATCATCCCGGCGCTGCGCTACAACCAGGAACTGTCGAAGACCTACGAGCCGCTGTTGACCAGTCGGGTCTATGACCCGGTGCTCGAGGTGCCCGCGACCAAGGCCGGCATCACCGCGGGAATGTCGATGACCGAGAAACAGGGCGGCTCCGATGTGCGCGCCGGCACCACCCAGGCGGCGCCGAACGCGGATGGCAGCTACACCCTGACCGGCCACAAGTGGTTCACCTCCGCGCCGATGTGCGATGTGTTCCTGGTGCTCGCCCAGGCGCCCGGCGGCCTGAGTTGCTTTTTCCTGCCGCGGGTACTGCCCGACGCAACGCGCAACCGGATGCGGCTGCAACGGCTCAAGGACAAGCTCGGAAATCACGCCAACGCCTCCAGCGAGATCGAGTACGACGGCGCGACCGCGTGGCTGGTCGGTGAGGAGGGGCGCGGCGTCTCGGTCATCATCGAGATGGTCAACCTGACCCGGCTGGACTGCGCGCTGGGCAGCGCCACCAGCATGCGGATGGGGCTGGCTCGCGCCATCTATCACGCGCAGCACCGAAAGGCGTTCGGCGACTACCTGATCGACCAGCCGCTGATGCGCAACGTGCTGGCCGACCTGGCGGTGGAGGCCGAGGCGGCCACCATGGTAACCATGCGGATGGCCGGCGCCACCGACAAGGCGATCCAGGGCGACGACCGTGAGGCGCTGCTCCGCAGGATCGGCCTGGCGGCCACCAAGTACTGGGTGTGCAAGCGCGCCACCGGCCACGCCGCCGAGGCGATGGAGTGCCTGGGTGGCAACGGCTACATCGAGGACTCGCTGATGCCGCGGCTGTACCGGGAGGCGCCGCTGATGGGCATCTGGGAGGGGTCGGGCAACGTCAGCGCGCTGGACACGCTGCGCGCGTTGGCCACTCAGCCCGACTCGGTGGCCGTGCTCTTCGACGAGTTGGCCGCCTCGGCCGGTCAGGACCGCCGGGTCGATGCGCACATCGATGCCCTCAAGACTCAACTGGGCGACCTGGGCGGTGATCTTCAGGCCGCCCAGTATCGGGCCCGCAAGATCGCCGAGGACATCTGCCTGGCGTTGCAGGGTGCGCTGCTGGTGCGTCACGGTCACCCGGCCGTCGCCGAGGCGTTCCTGACGACCCGTCTCGACGGGCAGTGGGGCGGGGCGTTCGGCACTCTGCCGGCCGGCCTGGAGCTGGGGCCGATCCTCGAGCGGTCCTTGGTGAAAGACTGAGGGTCAGGCGAATTCATGCGGCATCACATCGCCCCAGTGGAGTACGACAACCTGCGGACGATGACCTACGAGGTCACCGACCGCGTCGCCCGGATCACCTTCGACCGCCCGGAGAAGGGCAACGCGATCACCGCCGACACCCCGCTGGAACTGTCGGCCCTGGTGGAGCGGGCCGACCTGGATCCGAACGTGCACGTGATCCTGGTGTCCGGTCGCGGCGAGGGCTTCTGCGCCGGTTTCGACCTGAGTGCCTACGCCGAAGGGTCGTCGTCGGCGGGCGGCGAGGGCTACCGGGGCAGCGTGCTCGACGGCAAGGTGCAGGCGACCAACCACCGTGCCGATCAGCCGTGGGATCCGATGGTCGACTACCAGATGATGAGCCGGTTCGTTCGCGGCTTCGCCTCGCTGATGTACGCCGACAAACCGACCGTGGTCAAGATCCACGGCTACTGCGTGGCCGGCGGCACCGATATCGCCCTGCACGCCGACCAGGTGATCGCGGCGTCCGACGCCAAGATCGGCTACCCGCCGACCCGGGTGTGGGGGGTGCCGGCGGCCGGGCTGTGGGCACACCGGCTCGGCGACCAGCGTGCCAAACGCCTACTGCTGACCGGGGATTGCATCACCGGCGCCCAAGCCGCCGAATGGGGCCTGGCCATCGAGGCCCCGGATCCGGCGGATCTCGACGAGCGCACCGAACGCCTGGTCGCGCGTATCGCCGCGATGCCGGTCAATCAGCTGATCATGGCCAAGCTCGCGCTCAACACCGCGCTGCAGCAACAAGGCGTGGCGACCAGCCGGATGGTCAGCACCGTCTTCGACGGGGTGGCGCGGCACACTCCCGAGGGGCACGCGTTTGTCGCCGACGCGGTGGCACACGGGTTTCGCGAGGCGGTGCGTCACCGCGACGAGCCGTTCGGCGATCACGGCCGGCGAGCCTCGGGTGTGTAGCGGCCATGGCTGACGCACCCGTCCGCATGACGGCCCGCTCGGTGGTGCTGTCGGTGCTGCTGGGGGCGCACCCCGCCTCGGCCACATCTGCCGAACTGCTCAATCTCACAGCGGGTTTCGGCATCAAAGAGACCGCCATGCGGGTGGCGCTCACCCGGTTGGTCGCCGCCGGGGACCTGGTCCGCTCCGCCGGGGGCTATGGGCTTTCCGAACGCCTGCTCGAGCGCCAGCGCCGGCAGGACGAGGCGCTGAATCCGCAGACCCGGCGCTGGGGCGGCGACTGGCTCGCCGTGGTGATCACCAGCATCGGCTGCGACGCCCGAACCCGGGCCGCCTTGCGGTCCCGTCTGACCGAGCGGCGATTCGCCGAACTGCGCGAAGGGATTTGGATGCGCCCCGACAATATCGCCGTCGACCTGGGCGCTGAGCTGACCCCGCACACCCGACTGCTCATCGCGCGTGATGATCAACCGGCCGAACTCGCCGGCAGGCTGTGGGATCTGACCGGCTGGGCGGCAACCGGCAACGAACTGCTCGCCGGGATTGCGGCTGCCCCCGACGTGCCCGGCCGCTTCATCGTCGCCGCTGCCATGGTCCGCCATCTGCGCCGCGATCCGGTACTGCCCACCGAACTGCTCCCGCCGGACTGGCCGGGGGACCGGATCCGCAGCCGTTACGCGGAGTTCGTCGACGAGGTGGCCGCGCAGCGCGACGCCGGCCGAACAGTGGAGGTGCCATGAACGTGCGAGTGGAGCGCAGCGGCGCGGTGACCACAGTGATCCTGGACCGGCCGGAGGCGCGCAACGCCGTCGACGGACCGACCGCCGCCGCGTTGTATCAGGCCTTCGCCGAATTCGACCGCGACGACTCGGCAGCCGTGGCGGTGCTGTGGGGCGACCACGGAACCTTCTGCGCCGGAGCCGATCTCAAGGCGTTCGGCACCGAGAAGACCAATCAGACCCACCGCAGCGGGCCGGGGCCGATGGGGCCGACCCGGATGACGCTGACCAAGCCGGTGATCGCCGCGGTGAGCGGCTACGCCGTGGCCGGTGGCCTGGAACTGGCACTCTGGTGCGACCTGCGGGTCGCCGAGGCCGACGCGGTGTTCGGAGTGTTCTGCCGGCGTTGGGGGGTACCGCTCATCGACGGTGGCACCGTTCGGTTGCCCCGGCTGATCGGCCACAGCCGGGCCATGGACATGATCCTCACCGGGCGGGCCGTGGACGCCGCCGAGGCGCACGCGATCGGGCTGGCCAACCGGGTGGTGCCCACCGGGCAGGCCCGCGCCGCCGCCGAGCAATTGGCCGGCGAACTGGCCGAGTTGCCGCAGCGCTGCCTGCGCTCGGATCGGCTGTCGGTCCTGCACCAGTGGGGCATGACCGAACCGCATGCGATGGATGTGGAGTTCGGCAGCCTTGCGCGGGTGGCCGACGAGGCGCGGCGGGGGGCGGGCCGGTTCGCCGGTGGCGCCGGCCGGCACGGCGCCAAGGCCTGAGCGCCGCAACCCCGGACCGGGTGCGGTCAGCGGCTGCCGGCGATGGTGTTGCCCGATCCGCGGTCGTCCACGCTCGGCTCGCCGGCGCGGTAGGTGACCGAGTTGTTGAGCCCGGTGATCGTCAGTGACTTGTCGACCCGCTCGACGGTGATCCGGTTGTCCGCCCCTGCGACGTTCACCGCCTCGCAGCGGCCCCGGACCGTCAACCGGTTGTTGGACCCGGCCACATTGAGCGACTTGCCGTCGGCACAGTCCACCGCCGAGGTGGTCCCGAACGAGCCGTAATCGATGGTGTCGATACTCGAGCTCATCGACAGCCGCTTGGCCGGGGCCGCATCGGTGGCATCGTCGCAGCCGGCCAGACCGAGAACCAGACCGAGCATCAATGTGGTGATCGCGGCGCAGCGAAGCGGCGGCGACCCGCGGGTCACGCCGCTACGCGTTGGAGCCGGTTGGTCATTCCCAGCTCACGTCCGCGGTCGAACAGCAGCGGGTCGCCGTTGTGGTAGTACACGGTCTGGTCGTAGCCGTAAACGGTGACGTCGTTGATGATGGTCTCTGCGATGACGGTGTTCTGCGAGCCCTGCAAGGTCACCGCCCAGCAGTTGCCCATCGCGTGGACGGTGTTGTTGACCCCGTTGATGAACAGCGTGCCGCCGTTGCAGTCCAGCGTGCGCGTCTCGTGCACCCCGTAGACGTGGATGTCGCCGGGCACGGCGTGCGCGCTAGGGGTGCCGCCCGCCAAGCCGCCCGCCAAGCCGCCCGCGACGCACAGCAGCGCAGCACCCAGCGTGGTCCATTTCATCTGCGTGCCCCTCTCGACGGACGCGATCCCGGCAAAGCTTACGTCGCGCCGGCTCGGCCGTAGGCGAGTTCCCCCAACTAGCCGTCGATTAGAGTTTTGTGCTGTTCTCGCGGCCGTCTCCCGTCCGGCACCCGCGCTACGAAGGGCGAACACCATGTCAGCTCGGCCAGACCCGCCGTCGGCGGGTGGTCGCTCGCGCGGCAACGGCAGATCGGGGGCGCGCCCGGTCAAGCTGAGCCGGGATGTGATCGTCAACGCCGCATTGAACTTCCTGGACCGCGAGGGCTGGGACGCCCTGACCATCAACGCGCTGGCCACCCAGCTGGGCACCAAGGGCCCGTCGCTGTACAACCACGTACACAGCCTGGGTGACCTGCGCCGCGCGATGCGGATGCGTGTCATCGACGACATCCTCGAGATGCTGACCCAGGTCGGTCAGGGCCGCGCCCGTGACGACGCGGTGCTGGTGATGGCCGGCGCCTACCGCAGCTACGCCCACCACCACCCGGGCCGCTACTCGGCTTTCACCCGGATGCCGCTGGGCGGTGATGACCCGGAGTACACCGCGGCGGCCACCCGCGCCGCGGCCCCGGTGATCGAGGTGTTGGCGTCCTACGGGCTCGACGGCGACCGGGCGTTTCACGCCGCCCTGGAGTTCTGGGCGGCCATGCACGGTTTCGTGCTGCTGGAGATGACCGGGGTGATGGACAATGTCGACACCGACGCGGTCTTCGCCGACATGGTGCGCCGGTTGGCCGCGGGGATGGACAGCCGCACCGGGTAGCCGCGGCGGGGGCTGGGGGGCTGCAGGGAATGCTGGGGACGCGCTTTGACCTGCCGGAGTGCTGGCGGGTATTGTGGTAGCTCGTGCCTGGCCACCGAGGCGCGTTTGGTGACATAACGCGCGCGCCTGGCCCAATTCGCATGTCCATTATGCATCGGAGAAATCCGAGGCCGGCCCATGCGACACGCCCGACCGCGGGGTAGCGGTGGGGCGCAGGACAGCAGGATTTACAGAGTTTTGAACAGCGATACAGGAAGCCGGTAGATGCCAACCATTCAGCAGCTGGTCCGCAAAGGCCGCCGTGACAAGATCGGCAAGGTCAAGACCGCGGCCCTCAAGGGCAGCCCGCAGCGGCGTGGCGTGTGCACTCGCGTGTACACCACCACCCCGAAGAAGCCGAACTCGGCGCTTCGCAAGGTGGCCCGCGTCAGGCTGACCAGCCAGGTCGAGGTGACCGCCTACATCCCGGGCGAGGGTCACAACCTGCAAGAGCACTCGATGGTGCTGGTGCGTGGTGGCCGGGTGAAGGACCTGCCGGGTGTGCGTTACAAGATCATCCGCGGCTCGTTGGACACCCAGGGGGTCAAGAACCGCAAGCAGGCCCGCAGCCGCTACGGCGCCAAGAAGGAGAAGAGCTGATGCCGCGCAAGGGTCCCGCTCCCAAGCGTCCGCTGGTTTCCGACCCGGTCTACGGGTCCCAGCTGGTCACCCAGTTGGTCAACAAGGTGCTGATGGCCGGCAAGAAGTCACTGGCCGAGCGCATCGTCTACGGCGCGCTGGAGCAGGCGCGTGACAAGACCGGCACCGACCCGGTGGTCACGCTCAAGCGCGCACTGGACAACGTCAAGCCGGCCCTCGAGGTGCGCAGCCGCCGCGTCGGTGGCGCCACCTACCAGGTGCCGGTCGAGGTCCGGGCCGAGCGCTCCACCACGCTGGCGCTGCGCTGGCTGGTGAGTTTCTCGCGGCAGCGCCGGGAGAAGACGATGGTCGAGCGGCTGGCCAACGAGATCCTCGACGCCAGCAACGGGCTCGGCGCTTCGGTCAAGCGCCGGGAGGACACCCACAAGATGGCCGAGGCAAACCGGGCCTTCGCGCACTACCGCTGGTAGACGGCGGCCGGCACCCCGATTGACGGGGCAGGCCCGGCGACAACAAGCAATAGAAGTTATCGAAAGAGTGGGAAGACTGCTGTGGCACAGGACGTGCTCACCGACCTGAACAAGGTCCGCAACATCGGCATCATGGCGCACATCGATGCCGGCAAGACGACGACGACCGAGCGGATCCTGTACTACACCGGTGTCAACTACAAGATCGGTGAGACGCACGACGGCGCCTCCACCACCGACTGGATGGAGCAGGAGCAGGAGCGCGGCATCACCATCACCTCGGCCGCGGTGACCTGCTTCTGGAACCAGAACCAGATCAACATCATCGACACCCCGGGCCACGTCGACTTCACCGTCGAGGTGGAGCGGTCGCTGCGCGTCCTTGACGGCGCCGTTGCCGTCTTCGACGGCAAGGAAGGTGTGGAGCCGCAGTCCGAGCAGGTGTGGCGGCAGGCCGACAAGTACGACGTGCCGCGGATCTGCTTCGTCAACAAGATGGACAAGCTGGGCGCGGACTTCTACTTCACCGTGCGCACCATCAAGGAGCGCCTCGGCGCGACGCCCTTGGTGATCCAGCTGCCGATCGGCGCGGAGAACGACTTCGAGGGCATCGTCGACCTGGTCGAGATGAACGCCAAGGTGTGGCGCGGTGAGACGAAGCTCGGCGAGACTTACGAGACCGTCGAGATCCCGGCCGACCTGGCCGACAAGGCCGACGAGTACCGGACCGCGCTGCTGGAGGCCGTCGCCGAGACCGACGAGGCGCTGCTGGAGAAGTACCTCGGCGGTGAGGAGCTCTCGGTCGAGGAGATCAAGGGCGGCATCCGCAAGCTGACGGTTTCCTCGGAGCTCTACCCGGTGCTGTGCGGCAGCGCGTTCAAGAACAAGGGCGTCCAGCCGATGCTGGACGCGGTGATCGACTACCTGCCGTCGCCGCTGGACGTCGAGTCGGTGCAGGGTCACGTGCCCGGCAAGGAAGACGAGGTCATCAGCCGCAAGCCCAGCATCGACGAGCCGTTCTCGGCGCTGGCGTTCAAGATCGCGGTGCACCCGTTCTTCGGCAAGCTGACCTACGTGCGGGTGTACTCCGGCAAGGTGGAGTCCGGCGCCCAGGTGATCAACTCGACCAAGGGCAAGAAGGAGCGGCTGGGCAAGCTGTTCCAGATGCACTCCAACAAGGAGAACCCGGTCGACTCGGTTTCGGCCGGCCACATCTACGCGGTGATCGGGCTGAAGGACACCACCACCGGCGACACGCTGTGCGACTCGAACAACCAGATCGTGCTGGAGTCGATGACGTTCCCGGCCCCGGTCATCGAGGTCGCCATCGAGCCCAAGACCAAGAGCGACCAGGAGAAGTTGGGCCTGGCGATCCAGAAGCTGGCCGAAGAGGACCCGACCTTCAAGGTGCACCTCGACCAGGAGACCGGTCAGACCGTGATCGGCGGCATGGGCGAGCTGCACCTGGACATCCTGGTGGACCGGATGCGCCGCGAGTTCAAGGTCGAGGCCAACGTCGGCAAGCCGCAGGTGGCCTACAAGGAGACCATCCGCCGCAAGGTGGAGAAGGTCGAGTACACCCACAAGAAGCAGACGGGTGGGTCGGGCCAGTTCGCGAAGGTCATCATCGACCTCGAGCCGTTCACCGGCGAAGACGGTGCGACCTACGAGTTCGAGAACAAGGTCACCGGTGGCCGCGTCCCGCGCGAGTACATCCCCGCGGTCGACGCCGGCGCCCAGGACGCCATGCAGTACGGCGTGCTGGCCGGCTACCCGCTGGTCAACCTGAAGGTCACGCTGCTCGACGGTCAGTACCACGACGTCGACTCATCCGAGATGGCCTTCAAGGTGGCCGGCTCGCAGGCGCTGAAAAAGGCTGCCGCAGCGGCGCAGCCGGTGATCCTGGAACCGATCATGGCCGTCGAGGTCACCACGCCCGAGGACTACATGGGCGATGTGATCGGCGACCTGAACTCCCGCCGTGGTCAGATCCAGGCCATGGAGGAGCGCAGCGGTGCGCGTGTCGTCAAGGCGCAGGTGCCGTTGTCGGAGATGTTCGGCTACGTCGGAGACCTCCGGTCGAAGACCCAGGGCCGGGCGAACTACTCCATGGTGTTCGACTCCTACGCCGAAGTGCCGGCGCAGGTGGCGAAGGAGATTATCGCCAAGGCGACGGGCGAATAAACACCATCCGCCCGTGCCGCTACGGTGGCACAAACTAGAAAAGATCAAACCTGCTGTAACCCAGCACCAACAAGTCCAGGAGGACATGAAGTGGCGAAGGCGAAGTTCGAGCGGACGAAGCCGCACGTCAACATCGGGACCATCGGTCACGTTGACCACGGCAAGACCACGCTGACCGCGGCTATCACCAAGGTTCTGCACGACAAGTACCCGGAACTGAACGAGTCGCGTGCGTTCGACCAGATCGACAACGCTCCCGAGGAGCGGCAGCGCGGCATCACGATCAACATCTCCCACGTGGAGTACCAGACCGAGAAGCGGCACTACGCCCACGTCGACGCCCCGGGCCACGCCGACTACATCAAGAACATGATCACCGGTGCCGCCCAGATGGACGGCGCGATCCTGGTGGTCGCGGCCACCGACGGCCCGATGCCGCAGACCCGCGAGCACGTGCTGCTGGCCCGTCAGGTCGGTGTGCCCTACATCCTGGTGGCGCTGAACAAGTCCGACATGGTCGACGACGAGGAGCTGCTCGAGCTCGTCGAGATGGAGGTCCGCGAACTGCTGGCCGCCCAGGAGTTCGACGAGGAGGCCCCGGTGGTCCGCGTCTCGGCGCTCAAGGCGCTCGAGGGCGACGAGAAGTGGGTCAAGTCCGTCCAGGACCTGATGGAGGCCGTCGACGAGTCCATCCCGGACCCGGTCCGCGACACCGACAAGCCGTTCCTGATGCCCGTTGAGGACGTCTTCACCATCACCGGTCGTGGCACGGTGGTCACCGGTCGTGTCGAGCGCGGCGTGATCAACGTCAACGAGGAAGTCGAGATCGTCGGTATCCGTCCGGACACCACCAAGACCACCGTCACCGGTGTGGAGATGTTCCGCAAGCTGCTGGACCAGGGTCAGGCCGGCGACAACGTCGGTCTGCTGATCCGGGGTATCAAGCGTGAGGACGTCGAGCGTGGCCAGGTTGTGGTCAAGCCCGGCACCACCACCCCGCACACCGAGTTCGAGGGCCAGGCCTACATCCTGTCCAAGGACGAGGGCGGTCGGCACACGCCGTTCTTCACCAACTACCGTCCGCAGTTCTACTTCCGCACCACCGACGTGACCGGTGTGGTGAGCCTGCCGGAGGGCACCGAGATGGTGATGCCCGGTGACAACACCGAGATGAGCGTGAAGCTGATCCAGCCCGTCGCGATGGACGAGGGTCTGCGGTTCGCCATCCGTGAGGGTGGCCGCACCGTCGGCGCCGGCCGGGTCACCAAGATCATCAAGTGATCTGACGCACTGAACGAAAAGGTCCCCCACCGCGGAGGTGGGGGACCTTTTCTGTCTGGCCGGCCGGCACCGTCGTCCCGACCGCCGGCGCCGGGACCGGCTGACGCCAGACCTCGCGCCTTCGAGAGCGGAAATCGCTTCGGACACCAACCCTTCCGGGCGGCGTCGCGGGCGCTTCGACGAGAACCGGTCGAGCAAGGCCGCGCCCTGCGCGCGGCGCGGTAAGGTTCTCGATCAGGACCACTTCCTCGGGAAGGTGCGCGTTTCACTACGGCACCGGGGGCTGCGGCTCGTCCCCAGAGTTTCGTCGTTACCCTATTTTCCGGGGATCACTACTCTATTCTTTTGCCGCCATTACTCCATCGTTCCAATCTTTGTGGACACCGGTTTCGGCCCTGAGTAGCTTCGGAGATCCAAGGGCTAACGGGGGGCTCAGGTGGTCCAAGATTGAGGAGGATTGGATCGTGAGTCTGAACCCGTTCGATGACGATAATGGCAGGTTCGTCGTCTTGGTCAACGATGAGGAGCAGCACAGCTTGTGGCCGTCGTTCGCCAATGTACCGGCCGGCTGGACGGTGGCACACGGCGAGGCGGATCGCGCCGAGTGCCTGGACTACATCGAACACAACTGGCCTGACATTCGGCCCCGATCGCTGCGCGAGCGCTTAACGAGCGGGTAAGGACTCTCGGAGTCTTAGTGATCGGGTCAGCTGATGCAACCCGACGGCCGGCTTTTCGCATTGACGCGCGGGCAGTTGGACATCTGGCTATCGCAGGCGACCGGCATCGTCGGCGCGGAGTGGCAGCTCGGTCTGCTGGGCAGGTTTGACGGTCCGGTCAAGCGCGACCTGCTTCAGGATGCGGTCCGTCAGGCGCTCAGCGAAGCGGAACCGGCCAGGGCGGTCTTCGTCGAGGCCGGGGGCAAGGTTTATCAAAAGGCGTCCGACTATTCGGATATCGAAATCGCTTCCTATGATTTGACCGGCTCCGACGACCCTGCGCGAGAGGTACGCGAATTAGCGTCTTCGATACAGCGCACGCCCATGTCGCTTGCCGGCCCGCTGTGGCGCTTCGTGTTGTTCCAAACAGGGCCCGATCAATCCTATTTCCTTGAAGTCTGCCACCACATCGTCGTTGACGGGTTGAGCCTGGCGGTGGTGAGCTATCGGATCGCGGCGATCTATTCGGCACTCGCATCAGGCGAGCCCATCCCGGCGGTGTCCTTCGGCACTTTGCAGGATCTGGTCGACTGCGAAGCCGAGTATCAGGCGTCCGCCGACTACCGAGAAGACCGTGCCTACTGGGAGGCGAACCTTCCTGCCGAGAGCGGATTCGACTCGGGTGTCGCACCTTTGACGAATCGCGACCCGCACCGTCCGCCCGATCTGGTCCGCCTCGACCCTGCTGTTGTCAAAAAGATCGACGAATTGAGCGAGAAGCTGCAGATCCGCCGTTATGCGATCACTACCGCAGCGTGCGCCCTGCTCGTTCGAGGATTGTCAGGCAACAATTCTGAGGTCACGCTGGACTTTCCGGTCAGCAGGCGGGTGAGCCAGGTAGCCAAGACGGTTCCGGGAATGTTCGCCGGGATCCTTCCGCTGGTCCTCAAGACCTCGCCGACGAGCACTGTCGCAGACTTCTGCCAACACGTGAGCACCCGGATACGTGAACTACTGCACCATCAGCGGTTCCCCGCGCATGCGCTCGAAGCCGGTGCCGGAGGTCTCCCCGGACTCGGGCAGGCCAGTAGTCGGGTGGTCATCAACTTCATTCCAGCTACGACCGAGGTGGATTTGGCCGGAACTCCCTACACGACGAACTCCACCAACTTCGGCCCCGTGGGGCACTTCGGCTTCTTCTTCCTCGGTGCCGGCGACGAATTGTCCATCAGCACAGCAGGAACCGGACGACCCTTCGCGGACTTTGAGGCAGCGGACCTGGTGGGGCGTTTGGAGCGGGTGTTGGTGGCGATGACGGCTGATCCGGGGCGGTTGTTGTCGTCGATTGATGCGTTGGTTGTTGGTGAGTGTGCGCAGTTGGATGTGTGGGGTCATCGGTCGGTGTTGGGGTCGTCGGTGGTTGGGGGGGTGTCGATTCCGGGGTTGTTTGCGCGGTGGGTGTCGGTGTCGCCGGGTGTGGTGGCGTTGCGGTGTGGGGGGCGGTCGTGGTCGTACCGGGAGGTTGATGAGGCCTCGAATCGGTTGGCGCATGTGTTGGTGGGTTATGGGGTGGGGCCTGGTGATCGGGTGGGGTTGTTGTTGCCGCGTTGTGCGCAGGCGGTGGTGGCGATTTTGGCGGTGTTGAAGACCGGGGCGGGGTATGTGCCGGTGGATCCGGTGGTGCCTGATGCGCGGTTGGAGTTTGTGTTGGCTGATGCGGCGGTGTCGGTGGTGGTGACGTGTGGGGGGTTGGCGGATCGGGTGGCCGGTTGTGCGGTGGTGGTCGATGTTGATGATCCGGTGGTGGCTGATCAGCCGGTGTCGGCGGTGGGTGTCGGGCCGGTGGCTGATGACATTGCGTATGTCATTTACACCTCGGGCACCACGGGTGTTCCCAAGGGGGTGGCGGTCACCCACCGCAATGTGACCCGGTTGCTGGATGCGCTGGATGCGGGGTTGGCGCGTCCGGGGGTGTGGGCGTTGTGTCATTCGTTGGCATTTGACTGGTCGGTGGCTGAGATCTGGGGTGCGTTGCTGCACGGGGGCCGGTTGGTGGTGGTGCCTGAGCAGGTGGCGGCCTCTCCTTCGGAGTTGCATGCGTTGTTGGTGGCCGAGCAGGTCAGCGGTTTTAACCAGTCGCCGTCGGCGGTGGGGGCGTTGTCGCCGGTGGGGTTGGAGTCGGTGGCGTTGGTGGTGGGTGCTGAGGCGTGTCCGGCTGAGTTGGTGGATCGGTGGGCGCCGGGTCGGGTGATGCGCAATGTGTATGGGCCGACGGAGGCCACTATCTACAGCGCGTTGAGTGCGCCGTTGACGCCGGGGTGTGGCGGGGTGGTGCCGATTGGTGCTCCGGTGCCGGGGGCGGCGTTGTTTGTGGTGGATGCGTGGTTGCGGCCGGTGCCTGTTGGTGTGGTGGGTGAGTTGTATGTGGCGGGTCGGGTGTGGCGGTGGTATGTGGGGCGTTCGTCGTTGACGGCGTCGCGGTTTGTGGCGTGTCCGTTTGGTGGTGTGGGGCAGCGGATGTATCGGACCGGGGATTTGGTGCGGTGGAATCAGCAGGGGCAGTTGGAGTATGTGGGTCGTGCTGATGAGCAGGTGAAGGTGCGGGGGTATCGCATCGAGTTGGGGGAGGTCGAGGCTGCGTTGGCCGCCGTGGACGGTGTTGGTCAGGTTGCGGTGGTGGTGCGTGAGGATCGTCCTGGGGATCGTCGCTTGGTGGGGTATGTGACCGAATCGGGTGGCGGGGTGGTGGATTCGGCTGGGGTGCGGGCGTTGTTGGGGCAGCGGTTGCCGGGCTATATGGTGCCGGCGGCGATCGTGGTCGTGCAGCATCTGCCGTTGACGGTCAACGGCAAGTTGGATCGTGATGCGTTGCCGGTGCCGCAGTATCACGGTGGGCGGTATCGGGCGCCGGTCACGGCGGTCGAGGAGATCTTGGCCGGGATTTATGCCCAGGTGTTGGGGGTCGAGCGGGTCGGGGTCGATGACTCCTTCTTCGACCTGGGTGGGGATTCGTTGTCGGCGATGCGGGTGGCCGCGGCAGTCGGGGTGGCTTTCGATACCCAGTTGGCGGTGCGGGTGCTCTTTGAGGCGCCCACCGTGGCACAACTTGCGCCGCGTATTGGGGTGGGGTCGGGGGGTCGGCCGGTGTTGGTGGCGGGGGTGCGCCCGCAGGTGGTGCCGTTGTCGTATGCCCAGCAGCGGTTGTGGTTTTTGAGTCAGCTTGAGGGGGAGGTTGCTACTTACAACATGCCGGTGGTGTTGGGGCTGTCGGGTGGGTTGGATGTGGTGGCGTTGGGGTTGGCGTTGGGTGATGTGGTGGGCCGTCATGAGAGTTTGCGGACGGTGTTCCCGGTGGTCGATGGGGTGCCGCGGCAGCAGGTGGTGGCAGCAGCCGATGTTGATTTCGGGTGGGGGGTGGTTGATGCGGTGGGGTGGTCGCAGCAGCGGTTGGGGCAGGCGGTGGCTGCGGTGGTGGGGTATCGGTTTGATTTGGCGACGCAGCTGCCGTTGCGGGTGCAGTTGTTTGATGTCGGTGGTGGTGAGTTTGTGTTGGCGGCGGTGTTGCATCACATCGCCGGGGACGGGTCGTCGATTGCGCCGTTGTTGCGGGATTTGGGGGCGGCGTATACGGCGCGGTGCGCCGGATCTGATGCGGGATTGCCGGGGTTGGGGGTGCAGTACGCCGATTATGCGTTGTGGCAGCGGGAGTGGTTGGGGGAGGAGTCTGATCCCGACAGTGTGATCGCTGCGCAGTTGCGGTATTGGCGTGAGGCGTTGGCAGGACTGCCGGAGCGGTTGGCGTTGCCCACGGATCGGCCGTATCCGGCGGTGGCTGATTATCGGGGTGCCAGTGTGGCGGTGGCGTGGCCGGCGGGGTTGCAGCGCCAGATTGCGCGGGTGGCTCGTGCCCATGATGCGACCAGTTTCATGGTGGTGCAGGCCGGGTTGGCGGTGTTGTTGTCCGCTTGGTGGGGCAGTGATGTTGCGGTGGGTGTGGCGGTGGCGGGGCGTCCGGATCCGGTGTTGGAGGAGTTGATCGGGTTTTTCGTCAATACGTTGGTGTTGCGGGTTGATCTGTCGGGTGATCCGAGTGTGTCGGGGTTGTTGGGGCGGGTTCGTGCGCGCAGTCTGGCGGCGTTTGAGCATCAGGATGTGCCGTTTGAGGCGGTGGTGGATCATCTCAATCCGCCGCGGTCGTTGACGCATCATCCGTTGGTGCAGGTGATGTTGGGGTGGCAGAACTTTGGGCAGGATTCGGTGGCTTCCTCGGTGGTGTTGGGTGATGTTGAGGTTTCGCCGTTGAGTGCCGATACCCAGTCGGCGCGGATGGATCTGTCGTTTTCTTTGCAGGAGCGCTGGGATGGCGCTGGTGAGCCGGCGGGGATTGCTGGGTTGGTGGAGTTTCGTACTGATGTGTTCGATACGGCCAGCATCGAGTTGTTGGTTGATCGGTTGGAGCGGGTGTTGGTGGCGATGACGGCTGATCCGGGGCGGTCGTTGTCGTCGATTGATGCGTTGGTTGTTGGTGAGTGTGCGCAGTTGGATGTGTGGGGTCATCGGTCGGTGTTGGGGTCGTCGGTGGTTGGGGGGGTGTCGATTCCGGGGTTGTTTGCGCGGTGGGTGTCGGTGTCGCCGGGTGTGGTGGCGTTGCGGTGTGGGGGGGCGGTCGTGGTCGTACCGGGAGGTTGATGAGGCCTCGAATCGGTTGGCGCATGTGTTGGTGGGTTATGGGGTGGGGCCTGGTGATCGGGTGGGGTTGTTGTTGCCGCGTTGTGCGCAGGCGGTGGTGGCGATTTTGGCGGTGTTGAAGACCGGGGCGGGGTATGTGCCGGTGGATCCGGTGGTGCCTGATGCGCGGTTGGAGTTTGTGTTGGCTGATGCGGCGGTGTCGGTGGTGGTGACGTGTGGGGGGTTGGCGGATCGGGTGGCCGGTTGTGCGGTGGTGGTCGATGTTGATGATCCGGTGGTGGCTGATCAGCCGGTGTCGGCGGTGGGTGTCGGGCCGGTGGCTGATGACATTGCGTATGTCATTTACACCTCGGGCACCACGGGTGTTCCCAAGGGGGTGGCGGTCACCCACCGCAATGTGACCCGGTTGCTGGATGCGCTGGATGCGGGGTTGGCGCGTCCGGGGGTGTGGGCGTTGTGTCATTCGTTGGCATTTGACTGGTCGGTGGCTGAGATCTGGGGTGCGTTGCTGCACGGGGGCCGGTTGGTGGTGGTGCCTGAGCAGGTGGCGGCCTCTCCTTCGGAGTTGCATGCGTTGTTGGTGGCTGAGGGTGTGGATGTGTTGTTTCAGACTCCGTCGGCGGTGGGGGCGTTGTCGCCGGTGGGGTTGGAGTCGATGGCGTTGTTGGTTGGTGCTGAGGCGTGTCCGGCTGAGTTGGTGGATCGGTGGGCGCCGGGTCGGGTGATGCTCAATGCGTATGGGCCGACGGAGACCACGATTTTGGGGGCGATCAGTGCGCCGTTGACGCCGGGGTGTGGCGGTGTGGTGCCGATTGGTGCCCGGTGCCGGGGCGGCGTTGTTTGTGGTGGATGCGTGGTTGCGGCCGGTGCCTGTTGGTGTGGTGGGTGAGTTGTATGTGGCGGGTTCGGGTGTGGCGGTGGGGTATGTGGGGCGTTCGTCGTTGACGGCGTCGCGGTTTGTGGCGTGTCCGTTTGGTGGTGTGGGGCAGCGGATGTATCGGACCGGGGATTTGGTGCGGTGGAATCAGCAGGGGCAGTTGGAGTATGTGGGTCGTGCTGATGAGCAGGTGAAGGTGCGGGGGTATCGCATCGAGTTGGGGGAGGTCGAGGCTGCGTTGGCCGCCGTGGACGGTGTTGGTCAGGTTGCGGTGGTGGTGCGTGAGGATCGTCCTGGGGATCGTCGCTTGGTGGGGTATGTGACCGAATCGGGTGGCGGGGTGGTGGATTCGGCTGGGGTGCGGGCGTTGTTGGGGCAGCGGTTGCCGGGCTATATGGTGCCGGCGGCGATCGTGGTCGTGCAGCATCTGCCGTTGACGGTCAACGGCAAGTTGGATCGTGATGCGTTGCCGGTGCCGCAGTATCACGGTGGGCGGTATCGGGCGCCGGTCACGGCGGTCGAGGAGATCTTGGCCGGGATTTATGCCCAGGTGTTGGGGGTCGAGCGGGTCGGGGTCGATGACTCCTTCTTCGATTTGGGTGGGGACAGCATTTTGTCGATGCAGGTGGTGGCTCGGGCTCGGGCTGCTGGGGTGCTGTGTCGGCCGCGTGATGTGTTCGTGGAGCAGAGTGTGGCGCGGTTGGCTCGGGTGGCCACCGTCGGTGGTGGTGTGGGTGGGGTGGCCGATGAGGGGTTGGGGTCGGTGGCGCCGACTCCGATCATGGAGTGGTTGCGTGGTGTCGGCGGTCCGGTGCAGTGGTTCAACCAGACTCTGGTGATGACGGCCCCGCCCGGGGTGGGTGAGGCCGATGCGGTGGTGGTGTTGCAGGCCCTGCTGGATCATCACGCGATGTTGCGGGCGCGGGTCGTTGAGGAGGCCGCCGCCGATGGTGCGGGTGGTTGGTCGTTGTGGGTGCCGGCTGCTGGTGTTGTCGATGCCCGGGACTGCTTGAGTTCGGTCACTGAATGCTCTGATGAGGTGGTGGCCGCGGCGCGGTCCCGGTTGATCCGGCGGCCGGGATGATGATCTCGGCGCTGTGGGTGACTGCTAAGCGGCAGTTGGTGGTGGTTGTTCATCACCTGGTTGTTGATGGGGTGTCCTGGCGGATTCTGCTCGAGGATCTCAATATTGCGTGGGCGCAGCATCATGGGGGGCAGCCGGTGGCGTTGCCGGCGTCGGGGACATCGTTTGCCCGGTGGTCGGGGTTGTTGGCTGATTACGCGCGTACTGCTGCGGTGGTTGGGCAGGTCGAGGCGTGGCGGGGGGTCGTTGCGGTGCCGCCGGCGTTGGCGGCGGCCGATCCGCAGTGCGATACGTATAAGACTGCTGGGCGGCTGTCGGTGTCGTTGGACGTCGAGACGACTCGGCAGGTGCTTTCTGTGGTGCCGGCGGCTTTCCATGCCGGGGTGCAGGACATTTTGTTGATCGCTTTTGGGTTGGCGTGCAATGAGTTTCTGGCTGATCACAGTGGCCCGGTCGGTATTGATGTCGAGGGCCATGGCCGCCATGAGGAGATCTTCTCGGATGTGGATCTGTCTCGCACGGTGGGCTGGTTCACCACCAAGTTTCCGGTGGCGTTGTCGGTGGGTGCGGTGCCGTGGGCGCGGGTGATCGCCGGCGATTCGGTGTTGGGGTCGGCGGTCAAGGATCTCAAGGAGCAGTTGCGTGCGCTGCCTGACGGGTTGACCTATGGTCTGGCCCGCTATGTGAACCCGGATGTCGATCTGGCCGGTTGTGATCCGGTGATCGGGTTCAACTATCTGGGGCGTCTTGGCGGTGGCGGGTCGTTTGACCAGTTGTGGGGTGTCAGTCCCGATAGTGCTGCGGTGGCTGTTGCGGCCGGGCTGATCCCGATGCGATTGGCGCATACGTTGGAGCTCAATGCCGGCACCGTCGATACCGGTTCGGGTCAACAGTTGCAGGCGAACTGGGCTTGGGCGCCCTCGGTGCTCGATGGGGTTGCGGTCGGCCGGTTGGCGCAGCTGTGGTTTGAGGCGCTGGCCGGTATGTGTGACCACGTTCGTGCCGGTGGTGGCGGGCTGACCCCGTCTGATGTCGCCCCGGCCCGGTTGAGTCAGTCTCAGATCGACGATCTCGACCGGCGTTACCGGGTCGCCGATATCTTGCCGCTGACGCCGCTGCAGCAGGGGTTGCTGTTTCACACCACCGTCGCCGAGGGATCCGATGGGCATCTTGAAGACCTGTATTCGGTGCAGTTGGATATCGCGTTGGCTGGTGATGTCGATTCCCGGCGGTTGAGCGATGCCGTGCACACGGTGATAGCCCGCCATCCCAATCTTGCTGCCCGGTTCTGCGACCAGTTCGATCATCCTGTCCAGGTCATTGCTGCTGACCCTGAAATCATGTGGCAGCACGTCAGTCTCGATGCCGATACTGATGCCGGGGTGGACAAGCAGGTTGAGCGGCTTTGTGTCGCTGAGCGTGCCGCGGTCTGTGATCTCAGTGGTCCTCCGGTGTTTCGGGCTGTGCTGGCGCAGGCGTGCGATGACCGGTACCGGTTCATCATCACCGGCCACCACATTCTGATGGATGGCTGGTCGATGCCGATTGTGTTGCAGGAGATCTTCGCCGTCTATTTCGGGCAGTCGTTGCCGCCGCCGGTTTCCTACCGGCGGTTCGTGGCCTGGCTGGCCGAACAGGATCACGATGCAGCACAAGCGGTATGGCGCAAAGTGCTCAACGGGTTTGAGGCCCCCACTCTGGTCGGTTCCGCGGGCAGGACAGCGCTGGGGCCCCGGGCAGTCGAGACCATGCAGGTCTCAGCCGAGACCACGCAGGCCATCACCACCCTGGCGCGCTGCCGTCACACCACGGTCAGCACCGTGTTGCAGGCCGCGTGGGCGCAGATCCTCATGGGGCTCACCGGCCAACGTGACGTCGCCTTCGGCACCGTCGTCTCCGGGCGGCCGACCGATCTACCCGGCGCCGAGCAAATCGTCGGTTTGATGATCAACACCGTGCCGGTGCGAGCCACCGTCGATGCCGACACCACCGTCGCCGACCTCCTCGACCAACTGCAATCCACACACAACGACACCCTTGATCATCAGCACCTGGCCCTGGCCGACATCCACCGGGCCGCCGGCCACGACCAACTATTCGACACCCTGTTCGTCTACGAGAACTACCCCCTGGACCCCGACGCCCTCACCGCTGCCGCCGGTGAACTGCGGGTCACCGGATTCAGCGGCCGCGAATACAACCACTACCCACTGACCATCGCCGTCGCACCCGGGCCACAACTCGATATACGCATCGAATACGACACAACACAATTCGACACCACACGCATCATCGCCCTCACCGGGCGATTCCGGAAACAACTCGACGCCATCACGGCTGATCCGGGACAGCGCTTGGCGGCAATGGATCTGCTGGATGAGGACGAGTACGCCCAGTTGGATGTGTGGGGTCATCGGTCGGTGTTGGGGTCGTCGGTGGTTGGGGGGGTGTCGATTCCGGGGTTGTTTGCGCGGTGGGTGTCGGTGTCGCCGGGTGTGGTGGCGTTGCGGTGTGGGGGGCGGTCGTGGTCGTACCGGGAGGTTGATGAGGCCTCGAATCGGTTGGCGCATGTGTTGGTGGGTTATGGGGTGGGGCCTGGTGATCGGGTGGGGTTGTTGTTGCCGCGTTGTGCGCAGGCGGTGGTGGCGATTTTGGCGGTGTTGAAGACCGGGGCGGGGTATGTGCCGGTGGATCCGGTGGTGCCTGATGCGCGGTTGGAGTTTGTGTTGGCTGATGCGGCGGTGTCGGTGGTGGTGACGTGTGGGGGGTTGGCGGATCGGGTGGCCGGTTGTGCGGTGGTGGTCGATGTTGATGATCCGGTGGTGGCTGATCAGCCGGTGTCGGCGGTGGGTGTCGGGCCGGTGGCTGATGACATTGCGTATGTCATTTACACCTCGGGCACCACGGGTGTTCCCAAGGGGGTGGCGGTCACTCATCGGAGTTTGACGCAGTTGATTGCGTCGTTGGATGTGGGGTTGCCGTGTCCGGGGGTGTGGGCGTTGGGGTATTCGTTGGCCTTTGATGCCTCGGTGTGGCAGATGTGGGGTGCGTTGTTGTGTGGGGGCCGGTTGGTGGTGGTGCCTGAGCAGGTGGCGGCCTCTCCTTCGGAGTTGCATGCGTTGTTGGTGGCTGAGGGTGTGGATGTGTTGTTTCAGACTCCGTCGGCGGTGGGGGCGTTGTCGCCGGTGGGGTTGGAGTCGATGGCGTTGTTGGTTGGTGCTGAGGCGTGTCCGGCTGAGTTGGTGGATCGGTGGGCGCCGGGTCGGGTGATGCTCAATGCGTATGGGCCGACGGAGACCACGATTTTGGGGGCGATCAGTGCGCCGTTGACGCCGGGGTGTGGCGGTGTGGTGCCGATTGGTGCTCCGGTGCCGGGGGCGGCGTTGTTTGTGGTGGATGCGTGGTTGCGGCCGGTGCCTGTTGGTGTGGTGGGTGAGTTGTATGTGGCGGGTTCGGGTGTGGCGGTGGGGTATGTGGGGCGTTCGTCGTTGACGGCGTCGCGGTTTGTGGCGTGTCCGTTTGGTGGTGTGGGGCAGCGGATGTATCGGACCGGGGATTTGGTGCGGTGGAATCAGCAGGGGCAGTTGGAGTATGTGGGTCGTGCTGATGAGCAGGTGAAGGTGCGGGGGTATCGCATCGAGTTGGGGGGAGGTCGAGGCTGCGTTGGCCGCCGTGGACGGTGTTGGTCAGGTTGCGGTGGTGGTGCGTGAGGATCGTCCTGGGGATCGTCGCTTGGTGGGGTATGTGACCGAATCGGGTGGCGGGTGGTGGATTCGGCTGGGGTGCGGGCGTTGTTGGGGCAGCGGTTGCCGGGCTATATGGTGCCGGCGGCGATCGTGGTCGTGCAGCATCTGCCGTTGACGGTCAACGGCAAGTTGGATCGTGATGCGTTGCCGGTGCCGCAGTATCACGGTGGGCGGTATCGGGCGCCGGTCACGGCGGTGGAGATCTTGGCCGGGATTTATGCCCAGGTGTTGGGGGTCGAGCGGGTCGGGGTCGATGACTCCTTCTTCGATTTGGGTGGGGACAGCATTTTGTCGATGCAGGTGGTGGCTCGGGCTCGGGCTGCTGGGGTGCTGTGTCGGCCGCGTGATGTGTTCGTGGAGCAGAGTGTGGCGCGGTTGGCTCGGGTGGCCACCGTCGGTGGTGGTGTGGGTGGGGTGGCCGATGAGGGTTGGGGTCGGTGGCGCCGACTCCGATCATGGAGTGGTTGCGTGGTGTCGGCGGTCCGGTGCAGTGGTTCAACCAGACTCTGGTGATGACGGCCCCGCCCGGGGTGGGTGAGGCCGATGCGGTGGTGGTGTTGCAGGCCCTGCTGGATCATCACGCGATGTTGCGGGCGCGGGTCGTTGAGGAGGCCGCCGCCGATGGTGCGGGTGGTTGGTCGTTGTGGGTGCCGGCTGCTGGTGTTGTCGATGCCCGGGACTGCTTGAGTTCGGTCACTGAATGCTCTGATGAGGTGGTGGCCGCGGCGCGGTCCCGGTTGGATCCGGCGGCCGGGATGATGATCTCGGCGCTGTGGGTGACTGCTAAGCGGCAGTTGGTGGTGGTTGTTCATCACCTGGTTGTTGATGGGGTGTCCTGGCGGATTCTGCTCGAGGATCTCAATATTGCGTGGGCGCAGCATCATGGGGGGCAGCCGGTGGCGTTGCCGGCGTCGGGGACATCGTTTGCCCGGTGGTCGGGGTTGTTGGCTGATTACGCGCGTACTGCTGCGGTGGTTGGGCAGGTCGAGGCGTGGCGGGGGGTCGTTGCGGTGCCGCCGGCGTTGGCGGCGGCCGATCCGCAGTGCGATACGTATAAGACTGCTGGGCGGCTGTCGGTGTCGTTGGACGTCGAGACGACTCGGCAGGTGCTTTCTGTGGTGCCGGCGGCTTTCCATGCCGGGGTGCAGGACATTTTGTTGATCGCTTTTGGGTTGGCGTGCAATGAGTTTCTGGCTGATCACAGTGGCCCGGTCGGTATTGATGTCGAGGGCCATGGCCGCCATGAGGAGATCTTCTCGGATGTGGATCTGTCTCGCACGGTGGGCTGGTTCACCACCAAGTTTCCGGTGGCGTTGTCGGTGGGTGCGGTGCCGTGGGCGCGGGTGATCGCCGGCGATTCGGTGTTGGGGTCGGCGGTCAAGGATCTCAAGGAGCAGTTGCGTGCGCTGCCTGACGGGTTGACCTATGGTCTGGCCCGCTATGTGAACCCGGATGTCGATCTGGCCGGTTGTGATCCGGTGATCGGGTTCAACTATCTGGGGCGTCTTGGCGGTGGCGGGTCGTTTGACCAGTTGTGGGGTGTCAGTCCCGATAGTGCTGCGGTGGCTGTTGCGGCCGGGCTGATCCCGATGCGATTGGCGCATACGTTGGAGCTCAATGCCGGCACCGTCGATACCGGTTCGGGTCAACAGTTGCAGGCGAACTGGGCTTGGGCGCCCTCGGTGCTCGATGGGGTTGCGGTCGGCCGGTTGGCGCAGCTGTGGTTTGAGGCGCTGGCCGGTATGTGTGACCACGTTCGTGCCGGTGGTGGCGGGCTGACCCGTCTGATGTCGCCCCGGCCCGGTTGAGTCAGTCTCAGATCGACGATCTCGACCGGCGTTACCGGGTCGCCGATATCTTGCCGCTGACGCCGCTGCAGCAGGGGTTGCTGTTTCACACCACCGTCGCCGAGGGATCCGATGGGCATCTTGAAGACCTGTATTCGGTGCAGTTGGATATCGCGTTGGCTGGTGATGTCGATTCCCGGCGGTTGAGCGATGCCGTGCACACGGTGATAGCCCGCCATCCCAATCTTGCTGCCCGGTTCTGCGACCAGTTCGATCATCCTGTCCAGGTCATTGCTGCTGACCCTGAAATCATGTGGCAGCACGTCAGTCTCGATGCCGATACTGATGCCGGGGTGGACAAGCAGGTTGAGCGGCTTTGTGTCGCTGAGCGTGCCGCGGTCTGTGATCTCAGTGGTCCTCCGGTGTTTCGGGCTGTGCTGGCGCAGGCGTGCGATGACCGGTACCGGTTCATCATCACCGGCCACCACATTCTGATGGATGGCTGGTCGATGCCGATTGTGTTGCAGGAGATCTTCGCCGTCTATTTCGGGCAGTCGTTGCCGCCGCCGGTTTCCTACCGGCGGTTCGTGGCCTGGCTGGCCGAACAGGATCACGATGCAGCACAAGCGGTATGGCGCAAAGTGCTCAACGGGTTTGAGGCCCCCACTCTGGTCGGTTCCGCGGGCAGGACAGCGCTGGGGCCCCGGGCAGTCGAGACCATGCAGGTCTCAGCCGAGACCACGCAGGCCATCACCACCCTGGCGCGCTGCCGTCACACCACGGTCAGCACCGTGTTGCAGGCCGCGTGGGCGCAGATCCTCATGGGGCTCACCGGCCAACGTGACGTCGCCTTCGGCACCGTCGTCTCCGGGCGGCCGACCGATCTACCCGGCGCCGAGCAAATCGTCGGTTTGATGATCAACACCGTGCCGGTGCGAGCCACCGTCGATGCCGACACCACCGTCGCCGACCTCCTCGACCAACTGCAATCCACACACAACGACACCCTTGATCATCAGCACCTGGCCCTGGCCGACATCCACCGGGCCGCCGGCCACGACCAACTATTCGACACCCTGTTCGTCTACGAGAACTACCCCCTGGACCCCGACGCCCTCACCGCTGCCGCCGGTGAACTGCGGGTCACCGGATTCAGCGGCCGCGAATACAACCACTACCCACTGACCATCGCCGTCGCACCCGGGCCACAACTCGATATACGCATCGAATACGACACAACACAATTCGACACCACACGCATTGAAAGGCTCGCTCGGAGATACCAGCGACTGTTGGCGTCCATGAGCGCTGATCTTGGGGAGTAGTCATGAGCATTATTGCGGGACAGCGCTTGGCGGCAATGGATCTGCTGGATGAGGACGAGTACGCCCAGTTGGATGTGTGGGGTCATCGGTCGGTGTTGGGGTCGTCGGTGGTTGGGGGGGTGTCGATTCCGGGGTTGTTTGCGCGGTGGGTGTCGGTGTCGCCGGGTGTGGTGGCGTTGCGGTGTGGGGGGCGGTCGTGGTCGTACCGGGAGGTTGATGAGGCCTCGAATCGGTTGGCGCATGTGTTGGTGGGTTATGGGGTGGGGCCTGGTGACCGGGTGGGGTTGTTGTTGCCGCGTTGTGCGCAGGCGGTGGTGGCGATTTTGGCGGTGTTGAAGACCGGGGCGGGGTATGTGCCGGTGGATCCGGTGGTGCCTGATGCGCGGTTGGAGTTTGTGTTGGCTGATGCGGCGGTGTCGGTGGTGGTGACGTGTGGGGGGTTGGCGGATCGGGTGGCCGGTTGTGCGGTGGTGGTCGATGTTGATGATCCGGTGGTGGCTGATCAGCCGGTGTCGGCGGTGGGTGTCGGGCCGGTGGCTGATGACATTGCGTATGTCATTTACACCTCGGGCACCACGGGTGTTCCCAAGGGGGTGGCGGTCACCCACCGCAATGTGACCCGGTTGTTCGATGGGTTCGACGTCGGGGTGCAGATCGGGCCGCAGCAGGTGTGGGCTCAGTGTTCATCGCTGGCGTTCGACTATTCGGTCTGGGAGATCTGGGGTGCGTTGTTGCACGGGGGCCGGTTGGTGGTGGTGCCCGAGCAGGTGCGGCGTTCTGCGCCAGATCTGCGGGAGTTGCTGGTCGCTGAACGCGTGAGCATGTTGAGTCAGACCCCGTCGGCGGTGGGGGCGTTGGCACCGCAGGGGTTGGAGTCGGCGACGTTGATGGTGGCCGGCGAGGTGTGCCCGGTCGATGTGGTGGATCGGTGGGCGCCGGGTCGGGTGATGCTCAACGGCTACGGGCCGACTGAGACCACGGTGTTCGCCACGACCGGTGTGTTGGTGGCGGGTTCGGGTGTGGTGCCGATTGGTGGTCCGGTGCCGGGGGCGGCGTTGTTTGTGGTGGATGCGTGGTTGCGGCCGGTGCCTGTTGGTGTGGTGGGTGAGTTGTATGTGGCGGGTTCGGGTGTGGCGGTGGGGTATGTGGGGCGTTCGTCGTTGACGGCGTCGCGGTTTGTGGCGTGTCCGTTTGGTGGTGTGGGGCAGCGGATGTATCGGACCGGGGATTTGGTGCGGTGGAATCAGCAGGGGCAGTTGGAGTATGTGGGTCGTGCTGATGAGCAGGTGAAGGTGCGGGGGTATCGCATCGAGTTGGGGGAGGTCGAGGCTGCGTTGGCCGCCGTGGACGGTGTTGGTCAGGTTGCGGTGGTGGTGCGTGAGGATCGTCCTGGGGATCGTCGCTTGGTGGGGTATGTGACCGAATCGGGTGGCGGGGTGGTGGATTCGGCTGGGGTGCGGGCGTTGTTGGGGCAGCGGTTGCCGGGCTATATGGTGCCGGCGGCGATCGTGGTCGTGCAGCATCTGCCGTTGACGGTCAATGGCAAGTTGGATCGGGATGCGTTGCCGGTGCCGCAGTATCACGGTGGGCAGTACCGGGCGCCGGGCACACCGACCGAGGAGATCTTGGCCGGGATTTATGCCCAGGTGTTGGGGGTCGAGCGGGTCGGGGTCGATGACTCCTTCTTCGACCTGGGTGGGGATTCGTTGTCGGCGATGCGGGTGGCCGCAGCAGTCGGGGTGGCTTTCGATACCCAGTTGGCGGTGCGGGTGCTCTTCGAGGCGCCGACAGTGGCGTTGTTGGCGCCGCGTATTGGGGTGGGGTCGGGGGGTCGGCCGGTGTTGGTGGCGGGGGTGCGCCCGCAGGTGGTGCCGTTGTCGTATGCCCAGCAGCGGTTGTGGTTTCTGAACCAGGCCGAAAGCGACATCGCCACCTACAACATTCCGATCGCGTTGCGGCTGTCGGGTGGGTTGGATGTGGTGGCGTTGGGGTTGGCGTTGGGTGATGTGGTGGGCCGTCATGAGAGTTTGCGGACGGTGTTCCCGGTGGTCGATGGGGTGCCGCGGCAGCAGGTGGTGGCGGCCGGTGAGGTTGATTTCGGGTGGGGGGTGGTTGATGCGGTGGGGTGGTCGCAGCAGCGGTTGGGGCAGGCGGTGGCTGCGGTGGTGGGGTATCGGTTTGATTTGGCGACGCAGCTGCCGTTGCGGGTGCAGTTGTTTGATGTCGGTGGTGGTGAGTTTGTGTTGGCGGCGGTGTTGCATCACATCGCTGGGGACGGGTCGTCGATTGCGCCGTTGTTGCGGGATTTGGGGGCGGCGTATACGGCGCGGTGCGCTGGAGCGGATGCGGGGTTGCCGGCATTGGGGGTGCAGTACGCCGATTATGCGTTGTGGCAGCGGGAGTGGTTGGGGGAGGAGTCTGATCCTGACAGTGTGATCGCTGCGCAGTTGCGGTATTGGCGTGAGGCGTTGGCGGGGTTGCCGGAGCGGTTGGCGTTGCCCACGGATCGGCCGTATCCGGCGGTGGCTGATTATCGGGGTGCCAGTGTGGCGGTGGCGTGGCGGCGGGGTTGCAGCGCCAGATTGCGCGGGTGGCTCGTGCCCATGATGCGACCAGTTTCATGGTGGTGCAGGCCGGGTTGGCGGTGTTGTTGTCCAAGCTTGGTGGGGGCAGTGATGTTGCGGTGGGTGTGGCGGTGGCGGGGCGTCCGGATCCGGTGTTGGAGGAGTTGATCGGGTTTTTCGTCAATACGTTGGTGTTGCGGGTTGATCTGTCGGGTGATCCGAGTGTGTCGGGGTTGTTGGGGCGGGTTCGTCAGCGCAGTCTGGCGGCGTTTGAGCATCAGGATGTGCCGTTTGAGGTGGTGGTGGATCATCTCAATCCGCCGCGGTCGTTGACGCATCATCCGTTGGTGCAGGTGATGTTGGGGTGGCAGAACTTCGCACAGGACTCCGCTGCTGCGGCGTCGGTGCTGGGTGATGTTGAGGTTTCGCCGCTGAGTGCCGACACCCACTCGGCACGGATGGACTTGTTCTTCTCCCTTCAGGAGCGCTGGGATGGCGCTGGTGAGCCGGCGGGGATTGCTGGGTTGGTGGAGTTTCGTACTGATGTGTTCGATACGGCCAGCATTGAGATGCTCGTTGATCGTTTGGAGCGGGTGTTGGTGGCGATGACGGCTGATCCGGGGCGGTTGTTGTCGTCGATTGATGCGTTGGTTGTTGGTGAGTGTGCGCAGTTGGATGTGTGGGGTCATCGGTCGGTGTTGGGGTCGTCGGTGGTTGGGGGGGTGTCGATTCCGGGGTTGTTTGCGCGGTGGGTGTCGGTGTCGCCGGGTGTGGTGGCGTTGCGGTGTGGGGGGCGGTCGTGGTCGTACCGGGAGGTTGATGAGGCTTCGAATCGGTTGGCGCATGTGTTGGTGGGTTATGGGGTGGGGCCTGGTGATCGGGTGGGGTTGTTGTTGCCGCGTTGTGCGCAGGCGGTGGTGGCGATTTTGGCGGTGCTCAAGACCGGGGCGGGGTATGTGCCGGTGGATCCGGTGGTGCCTGATGCGCGGTTGGAGTTTGTGTTGGCTGATGCGGCGGTGTCGGTGGTGGTGACGTGTGGGGGGTTGGCGGATCGGGTGGCCGGTTGTGCGGTGGTGGTCGATGTTGATGATCCGGTGGTGGCTGATCAGCCGGTGTCGGCGGTGGGTGTCGGGCCGGTGGCTGATGACATTGCGTATGTCATTTACACCTCGGGCACCACGGGTGTTCCCAAGGGGGTGGCGGTCACTCACCGCAATGTGACCCGGTTGTTCGATGGGTTCGACGTCGGGGTGCAGATCGGGCCGCAGCAGGTGTGGGCTCAGTGTTCATCGCTGGCGTTCGACTATTCGGTCTGGGAGATCTGGGGTGCGTTGTTGCACGGGGGCCGGTTGGTGGTGGTGCCCGAGCAGGTGCGGCGTTCTGCGCCAGATCTGCGGGAGTTGCTGGTCGCTGAACGCGTGAGCATGTTGAGTCAGACCCCTTCGGCGGTGGGGGCGTTGGCACCGCAGGGTTGGAGTCGGCGACGTTGATGGTGGCGGCGAGGTGTGCCCGGTCGATGTGGTGGATCGGTGGGCGCCGGGTCGGTGATGCTCAACGGCTACGGGCCGACTGAGACCACGGTGTTCGCCACGACCGGTGTGTTGGTGGCGGGTTCGGGTGTGGTGCCGATTGGTGGTCCGGTGCCGGGGGCGGCGTTGTTTGTGGTGGATGCGTGGTTGCGGCCGGTGCCTGTTGGTGTGGTGGGTGAGTTGTATGTGGCGGGTTCGGGTGTGGCGGTGGGGTATGTGGGGCGTTCGTCGTTGACGGCGTCGCGGTTTGTGGCGTGTCCGTTTGGTGGTGTGGGGCAGCGGATGTATCGGACCGGGGATTTGGTGCGGTGGAATCAGCAGGGGCAGTTGGAGTATGTGGGTCGTGCTGATGAGCAGGTGAAGGTGCGGGGGTATCGCATCGAGTTGGGGGAGATCGAAGCCGCGCTGGCAGCACATCCACGGGTGGGGCAGGCCGCGGTGGTGACCCACGCTTCGTCGTCAACCGCCGACGGCGGCGGGTTCAGCGACCAGTTGGTGGGCTATGTGGTGCTGGACCCACAGATGATGCTGGCGCGGGATCGGCAGCGGGAAGCCCAACTGGTCGATCAGTGGCGGGAGGTCTACGAAGGCCTGTACTCGGGGGAAACGTTCTCCACGGGTGCCGCGACGGTGTTGGGGGAGGACTTCGAAGGCTGGAACAGCAGCTATACCGGCGAGCCGATCCCATTGGCGCAGATGCGGGAGTGGCGTTCCGCCGCCCTGGACCGGATTCGGGGCTTGGGGCCCCGGCGGGTCTTGGAGATCGGGGTCGGTACGGGCCTGCTGCTGGCCCATCTGGCCGCCGACTGTGTCGAGTACTGGGGTACGGATTTCTCCTCGGTGACGATTCAGAACCTGCAGGCCGGGGTAGCGGGCCAGCCGTGGAGTGAGCGGGTCCGGTTGCTCACCCAGCCGGCCGACGTGACCGACGGACTGCCGCAAGGGCACTTCGATGTGGTGATACTCAACTCCGTCATCCAGTATTTCCCTAGCGCCGGCTATCTGCTGGACGTGCTGGCGGCGGCGATGCGGTTGCTGGCACCCGGCGGGGCATTATTCCTCGGCGACATCCGTAACCTTTCGCTGCTGCAAGCGTTTACCACCAAAGTGGTGTGTGCAGATCCGGTCGTCGGACTCGACACCGCCGCAGTGGTGCGGGAGCGGGTACGCAGAGAGATGCTGGCCGAGCAGGAACTGTTGTTGGCGCCCGAGTTCTTCGCAGGATTGCCACAACACCTGCCTGAGATCGCCGCGGTCGATATCCAACTGAAGCGCATGGGTGTGGTCAACGAGCTGAGCAGTTACCGCTACGAGGTGGTACTGCGTAAGGCACCGGTACCGGTGCGCTCTGCCGCCCAGACACCGGCTGAGCCATGGCAGCGGTTCACCGACCTGGCCGGGCTGGGTGAGTACCTGCGATCGCAGCGGCCACCGATGCTGCGGGTCACCGGTGTGCCGCATGCCGGCATCTGGCCGGACGTGGCGCTGGTGAAGGCCTTGGTGGCCGCCGGGGATCGCGTCAACGTCGCTGAACTGTGCACCGGCATCACGACATCGAATGCGATCTTGTCCGATGAGTGCCACCGGCTCGGGGAAGAGCTCGGCTATGCCACAGCAGTGACCTGGTCGACGACTGCCGGCCACGTCGATCTGGTCTACACCCGCGTGACCGACCCATCCGGGGACCACGGGGCACCGGTGATGTCGGATCTGTATCTGCCCGCCACACCGGTGGATTCGTTGGCCGGACAGGTCAACGACCCGGCGGGGCTGGAACGGGTGGCAGAACTACGCCACTTCGTGGCCACCAGGCTGCCGGAGTACATGGTGCCGGCAACGATCATGGCGGTGGAGACGCTGCCGCTGACCGCCAATGGCAAGCTCGACCGGCGGGCGCTGCCGGACCCGGAGTTCATCAGCACAGCGGCGTATCGGGCACCCCGAGATCACCGCGAACGCGTCCTCGCTGCGCTGTTCAGCGAGATTCTCGAGGTAAGCCGAGTCGGCATCGATGATTCGTTCTTCGACCTGGGGGGCCACTCCCTGTCGGCGATGCGCCTCCTGGCGCGGATCCGGACCGAACTCGACACCGAGATCCCGGTAAGCGTGCTCTTTGAGGCGCCCACCGTGGCACAACTTGCGCCGCGTATTGGGGTGGGGTCGGGGGGTCGGCCGGTGTTGGTGGCGGGGGTGCGCCCGCAGGTGGTGCCGTTGTCGTATGCCCAGCAGCGGTTGTGGTTTTTGAGTCAGCTTGAGGGGGAGGTTGCTACCTACAACATGCCGGTGGTGTTGGGGCTGTCGGGTGGGTTGGATGTGGTGGCGTTGGGGTTGGCGTTGGGTGATGTGGTGGGCCGTCATGAGAGTTTGCGGACGGTGTTCCCGGTGGTCGATGGGGTGCCGCGGCAGCAGGTGGTGGCGGCCGGTGAGGTTGATTTCGGGTGGGGGGTGGTTGATGCGGTGGGGTGGTCGCAGCAGCGGTTGGGGCAGGCGGTGGCTGCGGTGGTGGGGTATCGGTTTGATTTGGCGACGCAGCTGCCGTTGCGGGTGCAGTTGTTTGATGTCGGTGGTGGTGAGTTTGTGTTGGCGGCGGTGTTGCATCACATCGCTGGGGACGGGTCGTCGATTGCGCCGTTGTTGCGGGATTTGGGGGCGGCGTATACGGCGCGGTGCGCTGGAGCGGATGCGGGGTTGCCGGCATTGGGGGTGCAGTACGCCGATTATGCGTTGTGGCAGCGGGAGTGGTTGGGGGAGGAGTCTGATCCTGACAGTGTGATCGCTGCGCAGTTGCGGTATTGGCGTGAGGCGTTGGCGGGGTTGCCGGAGCGGTTGGCGTTGCCCACGGATCGGCCGTATCCGGCGGTGGCTGATTATCGGGGTGCCAGTGTGGCGGTGGCGTGGCGGCGGGGTTGCAGCGCCAGATTGCGCGGGTGGCTCGTGCCCATGATGCGACCAGTTTCATGGTGGTGCAGGCCGGGTTGGCGGTGTTGTTGTCCAAGCTTGGTGGGGGCAGTGATGTTGCGGTGGGTGTGGCGGTGGCGGGGCGTCCGGATCCGGTGTTGGAGGAGTTGATCGGGTTTTTCGTCAATACGTTGGTGTTGCGGGTTGATCTGTCGGGTGATCCGAGTGTGTCGGGGTTGTTGGGGCGGGTTCGTCAGCGCAGTCTGGCGGCGTTTGAGCATCAGGATGTGCCGTTTGAGGTGGTGGTGGATCATCTCAATCCGCCGCGGTCGTTGACGCATCATCCGTTGGTGCAGGTGATGTTGGGGTGGCAGAACTTTGGGCAGGATTCGGTGGCTTCCTCGGTGGTGTTGGGTGATGTTGAGGTTTCGCCGTTGAGTGCTGATACCCAGTCGGCGCGGATGGATCTGTCGTTTTCTTTGCAGGAGCGCTGGGATGGCGCTGGTGAGCCGGCGGGGATTGCTGGGTTGGTGGAGTTTCGTACTGATGTGTTCGATACGGCCAGCATTGAGATGCTCGTTGATCGTTTGGAGCGGGTGTTGGTGGCGATGACGGCTGATCCGGGGCGGTTGTTGTCGTCGATTGATGCGTTGGTTGTTGGTGAGTGTGCGCAGTTGGATGTGTGGGGTCATCGGTCGGTGTTGGGGTCGTCGGTGGTTGGGGGGGTGTCGATTCCGGGGTTGTTTGCGCGGTGGGTGTCGGTGTCGCCGGGTGTGGTGGCGTTGCGGTGTGGGGGGCGGTCGTGGTCGTACCGGGAGGTTGATGAGGCCTCGAATCGGTTGGCGCATGTGTTGGTGGGTTATGGGGTGGGGCCTGGTGATCGGGTGGGTTGTTGTTGCCGCGTTGTGCGCAGGCGGTGGTGGCGATTTTGGCGGTGCTCAAGACCGGGGCGGGGTATGTGCCGGTGGATCCGGTGGTGCCTGATGCGCGGTTGGAGTTTGTGTTGGCTGATGCGGCGGTGTCGGTGGTGGTGACGTGTGGGGGGTTGGCGGATCGGGTGGCCGGTTGTGCGGTGGTGGTCGATGTTGATGATCCGGTGGTGGCTGATCAGCCGGTGTCGGCGGTGGGTGTCGGGCCGGTGGCTGATGACATTGCGTATGTCATTTACACCTCGGGCACCACGGGTGTTCCCAAGGGGGTGGCGGTCACTCACCGGAGTTTGACGCAGTTGATTGCGTCGTTGGATGTGGGGTTGCCGTGTCCGGGGGTGTGGGCGTTGGGGTATTCGTTGGCCTTTGATGCCTCGGTGTGGCAGATGTGGGGTGCGTTGTTGTGTGGGGGCCGGTTGGTGGTGGTGCCTGAGCAGGTGGCGGCCTCTCCGTCGGAGTTGCATGCGTTGTTGGTGGCTGAGGTGTGGATGTGTTGTTTCAGACTCCGTCGGCGGTGGGGCGTTGTCGCCGGTGGGGTTGGAGTCGATGGCGTTGTTGGTTGGTGCTGAGGCGTGTCCGGCTGAGTTGGTGGATCGGTGGGCGCCGGGTCGGGTGATGCTCAATGCGTATGGGCCGACGGAGACCACGATTTTGGGGGCGATCAGTGCGCCGTTGACGCCGGGGTGTGGCGGGTGGTGCCGATTGGTGCCCGGTGCCGGGGCGGCGTTGTTTGTGGTGGATGCGTGGTTGCGGCCGGTGCCTGTTGGTGTGGTGGGTGAGTTGTATGTGGCGGGTTCGGGTGTGGCGGTGGGGTATGTGGGGCGTTCGTCGTTGACGGCGTCGCGGTTTGTGGCGTGTCCGTTTGGTGGTGTGGGGCAGCGGATGTATCGGACCGGGGATTTGGTGCGGTGGAATCAGCAGGGGCAGTTGGAGTATGTGGGTCGTGCTGATGAGCAGGTGAAGGTGCGGGGGTATCGCATCGAGTTGGGGGAGGTCGAGGCTGCGTTGGCTGCCGTGGACGGTGTTGGTCAGGTGGCGGTGGTGGTGCGTGAGGATCGTCCTGGGGATCGTCGCTTGGTGGGGTATGTGACCGAATCGGGTGGCGGGTGGTGGATTCGGCTGGGGTGCGGGCGTTGTTGGGGCAGCGGTTGCCGGGCTATATGGTGCCGGCGGCGATCGTGGTCGTGCAGCATCTGCCGTTGACGGTCAACGGCAAGTTGGATCGGGATGCGTTGCCGGTGCCGCAGTATCACGGTGGGCGGTATCGGGCGCCGGTCACGGCGGTCGAGGAGATCTTGGCCGGGATTTATGCCCAGGTGTTGGGAGTCGAGCGGGTCGGGGTCGATGACTCCTTCTTCGATTTGGGTGGGGATTCGTTGTCGGCGATGCGGGTGGCCGCAGCAGTCGGGGTGGCTTTCGATACCCAGTTGGCGGTGCGGGTGCTCTTTGAGGCGCCCACCGTGGCACAACTTGCGCCGCGTATTGGGGTGGGGTCGGGGGGTCGGCCGGTGTTGGTGGCGGGGGTGCGCCCGCAGGTGGTGCCGTTGTCGTATGCCCAGCAGCGGTTGTGGTTTTTGAGTCAGCTTGAGGGGGAGGTTGCTACCTACAACATGCCGGTGGTGTTGGGGCTGTCGGGTGGGTTGGATGTGGTGGCGTTGGGGTTGGCGTTGGGTGATGTGGTGGGCCGTCATGAGAGTTTGCGGACGGTGTTCCCGGTGGTCGATGGGGTGCCGCGGCAGCAGGTGGTGGCGGCCGGTGAGGTTGATTTCGGGTGGGGGGTGGTTGATGCGGTGGGGTGGTCGCAGCAGCGGTTGGGGCAGGCGGTGGCTGCGGTGGTGGGGTATCGGTTTGATTTGGCGACGCAGCTGCCGTTGCGGGTGCAGTTGTTTGATGTCGGTGGTGGTGAGTTTGTGTTGGCGGCGGTGTTGCATCACATCGCTGGGGACGGGTCGTCGATTGCGCCGTTGTTGCGGGATTTGGGGGCGGCGTATACGGCGCGGTGCGCTGGAGCGGATGCGGGGTTGCCGGCATTGGGGGTGCAGTACGCCGATTATGCGTTGTGGCAGCGGGAGTGGTTGGGGGAGGAGTCTGATCCTGACAGTGTGATCGCTGCGCAGTTGCGGTATTGGCGTGAGGCGTTGGCGGGGTTGCCGGAGCGGTTGGCGTTGCCCACGGATCGGCCGTATCCGGCGGTGGCTGATTATCGGGGTGCCAGTGTGGCGGTGGCGTGGCCGGCGGGGTTGCAGCGCCAGATTGCGCGGGTGGCTCGTGCCCATGATGCGACCAGTTTCATGGTGGTGCAGGCCGGGTTGGCGGTGTTGTTGTCCAAGCTTGGTGGGGGCAGTGATGTTGCGGTGGGTGTGGCGGTGGCGGGGCGTCCGGATCCGGTGTTGGAGGAGTTGATCGGGTTTTTCGTCAATACGTTGGTGTTGCGGGTTGATCTGTCGGGTGATCCGAGTGTGTCGGGGTTGTTGGGGCGGGTTCGTCAGCGCAGTCTGGCGGCGTTTGAGCATCAGGATGTGCCGTTTGAGGTGGTGGTGGATCATCTCAATCCGCCGCGGTCGTTGACGCATCATCCGTTGGTGCAGGTGATGTTGGGGTGGCAGAACTTTGGGCAGGATTCGGTGGCTTCCTCGGTGGTGTTGGGTGATGTTGAGGTTTCGCCGTTGAGTGCTGATACCCAGTCGGCGCGGATGGATCTGTCGTTTTCTTTGCAGGAGCGCTGGGATGGCGCTGGTGAGCCGGCGGGGATTGCTGGGTTGGTGGAGTTTCGTACTGATGTGTTCGATACGGCCAGCATTGAGATGCTCGTTGATCGTTTGGAGCGGGTGTTGGTGGCGATGACGGCTGATCCGGGGCGGTTGTTGTCGTCGATTGATGCGTTGGTTGTTGGTGAGTGTGCGCAGTTGGATGTGGGGTCATCGGTCGGTGTTGGGGTCGTCGGTGGTTGGGGGTGTCGATTCCGGGTTGTTTGCGCGGTGGGTGTCGGTGTCGCCGGGTGTGGTGGCGTTGCGGTGTGGGGGGCGGTCGTGGTCGTACCGGGAGGTTGATGAGGCCTCGAATCGGTTGGCGCATGTGTTGGTGGGTTATGGGGTGGGGCCTGGTGATCGGGTGGGGTTGTTGTTGCCGCGTTGTGCGCAGGCGGTGGTGGCGATTTTGGCGGTGCTCAAGACCGGGGCGGGGTATGTGCCGGTGGATCCGGTGGTGCCTGATGCGCGGTTGGAGTTTGTGTTGGCTGATGCGGCGGTGTCGGTGGTGGTGACGTGTGGGGGGTTGGCGGATCGGGTGGCCGGTTGTGCGGTGGTGGTCGATGTTGATGATCCGGTGGTGGCTGATCAGCCGGTGTCGGCGGTGGGTGTCGGGCCGGTGGCTGATGACATTGCGTATGTCATTTACACCTCGGGCACCACGGGTGTTCCCAAGGGGGTGGCGGTTACTCATCGCAATGTGACCCGGTTGCTGGATGCGCTGGATGCGGGGTTGGCGCGTCCGGGGGTGTGGGCGTTGTGTCATTCGTTGGCGTTTGACTGGTCGGTGGCTGAGATCTGGGGTGCGTTGCTGCATGGGGGCCGGTTGGTGGTGGTGCCTGAGCAGGTGGCGGCCTCTCCGTCGGAGTTGCATGCGTTGTTGGTGGCCGAGCAGGTCAGTGGTTTTAACCAGTCGCCGTCGGCGGTGGGGGCGTTGTCGCCGGTGGGGTTGGAGTCGGTGGCGTTGGTGGTTGGTGCTGAGGCGTGTCCGGCTGAGTTGGTGGATCGGTGGGCGCCGGGTCGGGTGATGCGCAATGTGTATGGGCCGACGGAGGCCACTATCTACAGCGCGTTGAGTGCGCCGTTGACGCCGGGGTGTGGCGGTGTGGTGCCGATTGGTGCTCCGGTGCCGGGGGCGGCGTTGTTTGTGGTGGATGCGTGGTTGCGGCCGGTGCCTGTTGGTGTGGTGGGTGAGTTGTATGTGGCGGGTTCGGGTGTGGCGGTGGGGTATGTGGGGCGTTCGTCGTTGACGGCGTCGCGGTTTGTGGCGTGTCCGTTTGGTGGTGTGGGGCAGCGGATGTATCGGACCGGGGATTTGGTGCGGTGGAATCAGCAGGGCCAGTTGGAGTATGTGGGTCGTGCTGATGAGCAGGTGAAGGTGCGGGGGTATCGCATCGAGTTGGGGGAGGTCGAGGCTGCGTTGGCTGCCGTGGACGGTGTTGGTCAGGTGGCGGTGGTGGTGCGTGAGGATCGTCCTGGGGATCGTCGCTTGGTGGGGTATGTGACCGAATCGGGTGGCGGGGTGGTGGATTCGGCTGGGGTGCGGGCGTTGTTGGGGCAGCGGTTGCCGGGCTATATGGTGCCGGCGGCGATCGTGGTCGTGCAGCATCTGCCGTTGACGGTCAACGGCAAGTTGGATCGGGATGCGTTGCCGGTGCCGCAGTATCACGGTGGGCGGTATCGGGCGCCGGTCACGGCGGTCGAGGAGATCTTGGCCGGGATTTATGCCCAGGTGTTGGGGGTCGAGCGGGTCGGGGTCGATGACTCCTTCTTCGATTTGGGTGGGGATTCGTTGTCGGCGATGCGGGTGGCCGCAGCAGTCGGGGTGGCTTTCGGCACCCAGTTGGCGGTGCGGGTGCTGTTCGAGGCGCCGACAGTGGCACAACTGGCCGATTGGATCGGCGGGCAGGGTGGTGAACAACGAGCCGTCGCCCCTGCCCAGGTTCTCAACAGGGGAGCGGGCACCCCGCTGTTCTGCGTCCATGACGGGTTCGGGCTCAGCTGGGCGTACCGCAACCTCGCAGATCATTTGGATTGCCCGATTATCGGCATAAACCAGATCTCTCACGAGGGCGAAGCTGAACCCGGATCGATCAGGGAGATGGCGGAAAATTATATAGATCGCATCCAAGCCATTTCTCCAAGCGGACCGTACCGACTCCTCGGTTGGTCTTTCGGGGGGGTCGTCGCCCACCAAATCGCTGTCGAACTCCAGCGGCGCGGATACGAAGTCGAACGTCTGATTCTGCTGGACTCCATGCTGGCCGCGGGGCGGATGGGGAAATTCACCGAAATAACTCCTGGCCTCGCCCTGGGGGATCACGTGCTAACGGAATCATTGGTCTTGAAGAATCTATTGCGCAACAATGGCATCAGTACGCCACGGTATCGGGGACTTCTCACGTACCGGCGGGTTGAGCGACTGATGCGGCGGCGAGGAGTTGGGATAGACCTGCCACCGTACGAGGTAGTGGCTTCCATGATCCGTAACATCGCCGCGAACCGAGCATTACTTTCCGGCCACGTTCCCGACGTTTACCAGGGACAGATCATTGCATTCAACGCCATGCGGCGGAGGGGCAACGGTAGCGCGGTGCCGGAAACAGAATTGCAGTGCCAAAGATTCTGGCGACGGGGGGTGCGGCGACGAGTCGACAACCATCGGGGTCCGCAGTCATGGAGCCCCTATGCATCCGGTGATGTCGTAGAATACGCGGTCGATTGTTCACATTTCGAGATGCTCACCGCGGCTGTATTGCGCAATTACGGAGAACAGCTCAGGTCATCGTTCGATAGCCGGTCAATCACCGGTTAGCTGATCAGCCGGCCGGGCGGCGCAGTTTTCAAAGATACGGTCGGCAGAAAATCCGGTGCGCTACCCGTCCGAGGTCGAACTCGCCCGCCCGAACTCGACCAGCGTCAGTGAAGTGCCCAGTCGGCCGCCGAGTCTGTGGTTGAGAGCCAGGACGGCGTTGAGCGTCCGTGATCGGCCCCGCGGGAATCGCAGGTTGTGAATGGAGCTGACCCCGGTCATCGAGGTGAGCCAGGTGGCCAGTTGCGAGGGTGAGGCGCCGAATGGCAGCGCAGGGGCCCGGTAGCGTCGAGAGATTCGCAGACCCCGACGGCGCGATGATTTAGCGGCCCGAGCAGGGGGGAGATCGAACAATAGTTGCCCGCCGGGGAACCGTCGCGCGGATTCGGCGATCAAATTCAATGCCCTTTCGGGCTCCAGATGCATAAGCAGACCCTCCGCAGTAATGAACACTCCCGCATCGGGATCGATCTGATCCATCCAACTGTAGTCGAGTACCGACTGAGCACGCATGGCGATTCGCGGCGATGAAGGCAGCAGTTGGGAACGCAGGTGGATAACGGGCGGCAAGTCGATGGTCAGCCAACGGAATTCAGCATCGACGACGGTGGCATTGAGTCGCCAGAAGCTGGTCTCCAGTCCCTCTGCCAGCGCCACCACGGTGGCGGATGGATGCTGCTGAAGGTAGTCACGAGTATGGGTGTCAAACGCCAGCCCACGTAACGCCGTAGCTTGACCGGTGCGCCCGAATTTTGTGAAGTCGAAATCGATGCTGTCGACCAATCGGATCGCCATCGGATCATCGAGGATCCGGTCCGGGCGGCGGGCTTCGGCTGCCCGCGAGTTCAATGTCATCAACGCGGTCTCGGACACTCCGGTCAGCGGCGCCGGGTGTTTCGGGAGACTCATGGGAGAACTCTACCGGCGACGTCGATGAGTTTGCTGCAATATCGGGTGAAATGTGAATTGCACAAGGTTTCGTGGATGCCGGGCCATTGGATCCGGCAATGGATTTGGGCGGACCGCTATACGGCGTAGCAGGTGTCCCCGAACTCCGTGGTCCGAACTGTCCCGAGGCGGCCGGGCAGGTGTTGCGCCGACTGCCGTACCGCGGCCCTGTGCCGCCGCGGCGGCATCGTGGGCGCCGGCCCGTCCGCGTCGGCCCGCCGGGGCGTCCGGCCACACCCGGGACCCGGCGCTCACCGCTGGTCAACCCCCCTTTTGCGTGCTCTGATCTTGTCCAAAACTTGTCCACTGAAGCAACGCCCCGGACCCCACTCGCATGATTTACTCAACCGACGAGATCTTGGGTGCATCGGGAGGGTAAATACGGTGGCTACGGCCGTGCGTTCGCGCACTCGGGAACGTTGACCTGACGTGAGCCGATGACCGTCGTGCCATGGGGGGCATGGATCTAACCCGGGGAGTCGCGATTTTCCCACTACTCAAACATTTATGGATACCGCTGGTGGCAGCGGTGGTTGTTGCGTCCACCGTGTTCGCGGTGTCGAATCTGCGTGAGGTTTTCGGCACTGAGCACCACACCTCCTACGCCGACACCGCGACAGCTGACACCGAGTCTTTCAATCCCAAGCACCTGACCTACGAGGTCTTCGGCGCACCGGGAACAGTGGCGATGATCAGCTACTTCGACGCCGACAGCGAGCCCCGGACGATCCGCAACGTGCACCTGCCGTGGTCGCTGACCTTTGAGATCACCCAGGCCACCGCGGCAGGCAGCCTCATGGCCCAGGGCGACAGCAGCAGAATCGGCTGCCGCATCCGAGTCGATGACGAGATCAAATCCGAGAAGACGGTCAACCTGGTGAACGCGCTGACCTTCTGCGTGCTGAAAGCGGCATGACCGTGGCGTCGACGGACCAGCCGGGAGGCAGCCAACCGCTGGCGGCGAGAATGATCCGACGGTTCGCGCTGGTGATCGTCTTGATCTGGCTGGCGGTCACCGTCGTGCTGTCCGGGAGCGTCCCACCGTTGGAGCAGGTCGAATCGGAGCACTCGCTGTCGCTGAGTCCGGTCGACGCGCCGTCGTTCAAAGCGATGAAGCTGATGGGCGAGCTGTTCCAGGAGGCGAATTCCGAGAGCGTCGCGGTGATACTGCTCGAGGGCGAGGAACCCCTGGGCGTCGACGCACACCGGTTCTACGACTCGATCATCAGCCGGCTCAAGGCAGACCCCGACCGTGTCGAGCACATACAGGACTTCTGGGGCGATCCGCTGACGGCCGGCGGTGCCCAAAGCGGTGACGGCAAAGCCGCGTACGTGATGCTGAACCTTCGCGGCAATATCGGTACGGCGCAAGCCAACGACGCGGTTCAGATGGTGCAGGACGTGGTGTCGGGCACCCCGCCGCCGCCCGGGGTCACGGCCTACGTGACCGGACCGGCACCGATCGTGGCGGACATGTCCAAGAGCGGCAACAAGACCGTCCTGCTGGTCACGACGGTAACGTTCGCGGTGATCTTCATCATGCTGCTGATCGTCTACCGCTCGGTGGTCAGCGTGATCGTCTTGCTGTTGCTGGTCGGCATCCAGTTGCAAGTCGCCAAGGGGATCGTCGCCTTCCTCGGCGAACAGGGGATCGTCGGCCTCACCACCTACGTAGTCAACCTGTTGGTCTCGGTCGGGATCGCCGCGTCAACCGACTACGGGATCTTCTTCACCGGGCGATATCAGGAGGCGCGCCTGGCCGGTGAGGATCGCGAAAGTGCTTACTACACAGCCTATCGGGGGGTCGCCAAGGTGGTGTTGGCCTCCGGTCTGACGATCGCCGGCGCCATCTTCTGCCTGCACTTCACCCGGCTACCGTATTTCCAGCCGCTGGGCGTACCCGGGGCGATCGGCATCCTGGTGGCGGTGGCCGTGGCGCTGACGCTGATTCCCGCGGTGATGGTGGTGGGTGGAAGGTTCGGTTTGTTCGAACCCAAGCGCAAGATCATCACCAAGACGTGGCGAAGGGTCGGTACCGCGGTCGTCCGATGGCCCGCCCCGATCTTGGCGGCAGCGATAGCAGCGGCTCTGGTCGGGCTGCTGACGCTGGCCGGATACAACCCCAGTTACAGCGACCAGAAGTTCATCCCGAAGAGCATCCCGTCAATCGAAGGTCTGACGGCCTTGGAGCGACATTTCCCGACGTCGCGGATGTCCACACCGAACATCCTGCTGATCGAATCCGACCACGACATGCGCAACTCGACTGATTTCCTGGTGCTGAACAAGGTTGCCAAGGGGGTTTTCGCGATTCCCGGCGTCGCCAGCGTGCAGTCGGTGACGCGGCCCGAGGGCACACCGCTCAACCACACGTCGATCCCGTCGATGCTCAGTGTTTCGAGCGCCAGTCAGCGGTTGGGCCTGCCATTCCAGCAAGCCAACATGCAGGACATGCTCAAGCAGGCCGACGACATGGGCGAAGCGATCAACACCATGCAGCGGATGTATGGGCTCATGAAGCAGATGGCCGACGCCACCCACAGCACCGTGGGAACCGCGCACGAGATGAAGGAAGTCACGGACAGACTGCGGGACAACGTCGCCGACGTCGAAGACTTCTGGCGGCCGATTCGCACGTACTTCTACTGGGAACCGCACTGCTATGACATCCCCGTCTGCTTCGCGATTCGGTCGATGTTCGACGTGATGGACGGTGTCGACCAGATCAGTGAGAAATTAACGGATCTCATCACCGACATGGACCAACTGGATCTGCTCATGCCGCAGATGCTCGCCCAGTTCCCGCTCATGATCGAGACCATGCGCAGCTCTCGAACCATGATCCTGTCGATGTACAGCACCATGTCCGGCGTCTTGGGTCAGATGGAGGATTCCACCGACAATGCGACGGCCATGGGCAAGGCGTTCGACGCGGCCAACAGTGACGACTCCTTCTATCTTCCCCCAGAGGTATTGAAGAACAAGGACTTTCAACGCGTCATGGACATCTTCATGTCCCCGGACGGCAAAGCGGCCCGGATGATGATCTCCCAGCGCGGCGACCCGTTGACGCCGGAGGGCATGGCGCTGGTCGAACCGATCAAGGCCGCTGCGGAGGAAGCACTCAAGGGAACCCCGTTGGAAAGCGCCCAGGTCTACCTCGCGGGCGCGGCGGCGACCGCGCGTGACCTGGTGATCGGGTCCAACTACGACCTGTTGATCGCAGGCCTTTCGGCGCTGTGCCTGATCTTCGTCGTCATGATGATCTTCACCCGCAGCCTGGTCGCCGCGCTGGTAATCGTTGGGACCGTGGTGATCTCGATGGGCGCTGCGTTCGGGCTGTCGGTGTTGGTCTGGCAGCACCTGGTCGGTGTGCAGATGAACTGGGTGGTGCTGGCGATGTCGGTGATCGTGATGTTGGCGGTCGGGTCCGACTACAACCTGATGCTGGTCGCTCGGATGAAGGAGGAGATCGGCGCCGGCATCAACACAGGGATCATCCGCGCCATGGCCGGTACCGGCAAAGTGGTGACGACCGCCGGCCTGGTGTTCGCGTTCACCATGGCCTCCATGGTGGTCAGCGACCTGCTGAGCATCAGCCAGGTGGGCACCACCATCGGTATGGGGCTGCTGTTCGACACGTTGATCGTGCGCACCTTCATGACGCCGACGGTGGCGGCGTTGCTGGGGCGCTGGTTCTGGTGGCCGCAGAAGGTGCGCCCGCGCCCGGCCAGCACGATGCTCCGGTCGGTCGGGCCACGGCCGCTGGTGCGCGCGATATTCCTCAGGGATTAGCGCGTGCCGATGAACACCGAGCACCCTCGTCCGTCACTGATGGCCCGAACCATCCGCCGATCCGCGGTGTTGATCATCCTGGCGTGGATCGCGATGTCGCTGGCATTGAGTTTCGGTCTCCCTTCCCTGGAACAGGTCGGCCGGGAGCACGGCATGTCGTTGATCCCGGCGGATGCATCGTCTGCCCAGGCGATGGCACGGATGGGCAGGGACTTCGGCGAATCCGACTCCAACAGCCTCGCGATGATCGTGATCGAAGGGGAGCAACCTCTCGGTACTGCGGCCCATCGGTACTACGCCGGGCTGATCCGGGCGCTGCGAGACGAACCCGAGCACGTGCAGCATGTGCAGGATCTGTGGGGGGATCGGCTGACGTCGGCAAGTGTGCAGAGTGCTGATCGGAAAGCTACGTACGTCCAGCTGAACCTGGCGGGTGACCAGGGCACCACACTCGGTGACGAGTCGGTGGCCGCGGTCCGCGACATCGTGCGCCGGATGCCGCCACCGCCCGGGCTGCACGTCTACGTCACCGGTCAAGCGCCGCTGATGTCGGACATGCAACACAGCGGCAACGCTTCGGTCGTGACGATCACCATCGTGACCGTCGGCGTCATCTTCGTCATGCTGTTGTTCGTCTACCGGTCGGTCGTCACGGTGATCGTGCTGCTGATCATGGTCGGTCTCGAACTGGCTGCGGCCCGCGGCGGCATTGCGTTGCTCGGGCACAACGGCATGTTGCAGCTGTCCACGTTTGCGGTGAATCTGCTGACGTCACTCGCGATCGCGACGGGCACCGACTACGGGATCTTCTTCCTCGGCCGGTATCAAGAAGCTCGTCGGGCCGGCGAGGACCCGGAGACCGCCTATTACACGATGTATCGCAGCGTCGCCCCGGTGGTGCTGGCGTCCGGAGTGACGATCGCCGGTGCGCTGTTCTGCCTGCGCTTCACTCGGCTGCCGTACTTCGTCAGCCTGGGCATCCCCTGCTCGGTCGGCATGTTGATCGCGGTCCTGGTCGCGGTCACACTGGTTCCTGCCGGTATCGCCGTGGCAGCCCGGTTCGGGCTGTTGGACCCGAAGCGCCGAGCGCGGACCGGGCGCTGGCGTGGCGTCGGCACCGCAATCGTGCGATGGCCGGTACCGATGCTGACCGTCGCTTCGGCGCTGGCACTGGTCGGTCTGCTGGCCCTCGCCGGCTACCAGACCAGCTACGACGACCGTCGGTACATGCCCGCGAACATCCCGGCCAATATCGGGTTCGCCGCTGCGGAGGAACATTTCTCCCAGGCTCGGCTCATGCCGGACATCCTGCTCCTCGAGTCCGACCACGATATGCGTAACCAGACCGACTTCCTGGTCCTGAACAAGGTGGCCAAGGCGGTCTTCAGAATTCGGGGCATCTCCCGTGTCCAAGGGGTCACCCGACCCGATGGCGCACCGCTTGGCAAGACGTCCATCCCGTTCTTGCTCAGCATTCAGCAAGCCGATCAGGCGCAGGCGATGCAGTTCCAGAAAGAGCGCATCGGCGATATGCGACAGCAGGCCGATAATCTGGCGAAGATCATTGCGGCAATGCGGAATCAGTACGACGTGACCAGGAAACTGTCGGACACGACGCACCATATGATCCTCGACTCGACTGAGTTGCGCGACGTCACCGACCACCTGCGGGACTCCTTTGCCGACTTCGAAGATTTCATCCGGCCCATCCGTGCCTACTTCCAGTGGGAGCCACATTGTTTCGACATCCCGATCTGCTTCTCGATTCGCAGCGCATTCGAGTTGCTCGACGGTGTCGACGAAGCCAGCGAGCAGATGGACCTGATGCTGGCCGAAATGAGTCCATTCGATGTGGTCATGCCCAAGGTCGTCGCGCAATTCCCGCAGCTGATCGAACTCATGGAGTCGATGTGGAAAGCCACGATGACCACCTACAGCACCATGTCCGGGATGTTCGCCGGCATTGATGACATGATGCAGGACGCCTCGGCGATGGGGATGGCGTTCGACGCCGCCAAGAACGACGACTCGTTCTATCTCCCCCCGGAAGTCTTGGACAGCCCGGACTTCCAGAAGGCGATGGCGCTGTTCTTGTCTCCGGACGGCAAGGCGGCCCGGTTCATCATCTCGCACAGCGGCGACCCGGCGACTCCCGAAGGCATTGCGAGGGTCAATCAGATCACCAATGCCGCCACGGAGGCACTCAAGGGCACACCGCTGGCGAACGCCGGGGTGTTCCTGGCGGGCGCCTCGCCGACCGCCAAGGATTGGCAGGACGGTTCCCGAAACGACTTGCTCATCGCGGGGCTGGCCGCCTTGTCGCTGATCTTCATCGTGATGTTGATCATCACCCGGGCGCTGGTCGCCGCGCTGGCGATCGTGGGCACCGTCCTGCTGTCGCTGGGCGCATCGTTCGGTGTGTCAGTCCTTGTCTGGCAGCACATTCTCGGTATCCGGCTGCACTGGATGGTGCTGGCGATGTCGGTGATCATCCTGCTGGCGGTCGGGTCCGACTACAACCTGCTGCTGGTCTCCCGGATGAAAGAGGAACTGCACGCCGGCATCAACACCGGCACCATCCGGGCGATGGCCGGCACCGGCAGGGTGGTCACCTCCGCGGGCCTGGTGTTCGCATTCACGATGATGTCGATGGTGGTCAGCGACCTGCGGATCATCGGCCAGGTCGGCACCACGATCGGTCTCGGGTTGCTGTTCGACACCTTCATCGTGCGTGCGTTGATGACGCCCTCGATCGCGCGGATATTCGGGCGGTGGTTCTGGTGGCCGCAACGCGTCCGCCCCCGCCCGGCCAGCTTCCTGCTCGAGCCGTACGGGACGCGAGCGTCGGTGCGCGAGTTGCTGGGCGACCTGGCGGGTCCCTGACCCGCCGAAACATTTCCTAGAACACGTTCTAGTTCTGCTGTTAGAGTTGGGCCTGCTCGCGCGGCGGAAGGATTCTCAATGGCAACTGCTGGAACTCTGGAAGGTCGGGTCGCGTTCGTCACCGGCGCGGCCCGCGGGCAGGGCCGGGCGCACGCGATCCGGCTGGCGGCCGAGGGCGCCGACATCATCGCCGCCGACATCTGCGCGCCGGCGGCGGATTGCATCACCTATCCGGCCGCCACGCCCGACGACCTCGCCGAGACGGTGCGTGGTGTCGAGGCGCACGGCGGCAAGATCCTGGCCCGCTCGGTCGACGTGCGCGACGACGCCGCGCTGCGGGGCTTGGTCGCCGACGGGGTGGAACAGTTCGGCCGGCTCGACGTGGTGGTCGCCAACGCCGGCGTGCTGAGCTGGGGGCGGCTCTGGGAGCTCACCGACGAGCAGTGGAACACCGTCATCGACGTCAACCTGACCGGCACCTGGCGCACCATCCGGGCGTCGGTGCCTGCGATGATCGAGGCCGGCAACGGCGGCTCGATCGTGATCGTCAGTTCTTCGGCCGGGTTGAAGGCCACCCCCGGCAACGGTCACTACTCGGCGTCCAAGTACGGGCTGGTGGCCCTGACCAACACCCTGGCGCTGGAGGTCGGCGAACACGGGATTCGGGTCAACTCCATTCATCCCTATTCGGTCGACACCCCGATGATCGAGCCGCAGGTGATGGCCAAGATCTTCGGCGAACGCCCCGACTACCTACACGCGTTTCCTCCGATGCCGCTGCGGCCGAACGGTTTCATCACCTCCGAAGAGGTTGCCGAGGTGGTCGCGTGGCTCGCCGGCGACGGCTCGGGGGTCCTGACGGGCCTGCAGATCCCGGTCGACAAGGGCGCGCTGAAGTACTGAGCGCGACCCGGTCCGCGCTGCGTTCTCCGGCGCACGAAACCCGCTTCCACCTGGGCGATCGACCTCAACGCGTCGCCGGGAGCCGAAGGTGGGTGCCCCGCCGCGCGCTGCGGTCGTGTAGAAAATCCTGATGGTCACTAGCGCTTCTGGCTCTGGCATCGTCATCGTGGGCGGCGGACTGGCGGCTGTGCGTACCGCCGAGGAGCTCCGACGCGAGGAGTACACCGGCCCGATCACGATCCTCTCCGATGAGGCCCGGCTGCCGTATGACCGGCCGCCGCTGACCAAGGAGGTGCTGCGCGGCGAACGCGAGGACACCACCTTGGAGCCGGCGGAGTTCTACGCCGGCCACGACATCGACCTGCGGCTGGGCTGCGGCGCACGCAGCGTCGACACCGCGAACCAGACGGTGACGCTGGCCGATGGCACCGTGCTGAGCTACGACCAGCTCGTCATCGCCACCGGACTGGTGCCGCGCCGCATCGCGAGCTTCGGCGACCTGGACGGCATCCGGGTGGTCCGCTCCTTCGAAGACAGCCTGGCGCTGCGCGGCGACGCGGCCGCTGCCCGGCGCGCGGTGGTGATCGGCGCGGGATTCATCGGCTGCGAGGCGGCGGCGAGCCTGCGCAAGCTGGGAGTCGACGTGGTGCTCGTCGAGCCGCAACCCTCCCCGCTGGCCACGGTGCTCGGTGAGCAGATCGGCGAACTGGTGGCGCGGCTGCACCGGGCCAACGGCGTCGACGTCCGCAGCGGTATCGGCGTTGCCGAGGTTCGCGGCGACGGGCGGGTCGAGACCGTCGTGCTCGCCGACGGCACCGAACTGCCGGCCGACCTGGTGGTGCTCGGTGTCGGCTCGCTTCCGGCGACCGGGTGGCTGGACGGCTGTGGGGTCGACGTCGAAAACGGGGTGCTGTGCGACCTGACCGGGCGCACCAGCGCGCCCAACGTGTGGGCCGTGGGCGACGTCGCGTTCTGGCGGGGCCGCGATAGCCATCCGGGACACGAGGTGCGGGTCGAGCACTGGAGCAACGTCGTCACCCAGGTGCGGGTGATGGTGCCGACGATGCTGGGCCGCGAGTCGCTGCACGACGTGACGGTGCCGCCGTACTTCTGGAGCGACCAGTACGACGTCAAGATCCAGTGTCTGGGCGAACCGGCGGCCACCGACACCGTGCACCTGGTCGAGGACGACGGCCACAAGTTCCTGGCCTACTACGAGCGCGACGGCGCGGTCTCGGGTGTCGTCGGGGCCGGCCGACCGGGCAAGGTGATGGGAGCGCGGGCCAAGATCGCCGCCGGTGCCCCGATCGCCGAGCTGCTCAACTCCTGACCGCAGCAGCAGTCCCCGCGCAATCGCGGGCAGCCCTTCCGTTTTCCGCGGAGAACGGTATTCTCCATTTGGAGATTGAAAGGTGCGGCCGATGGATGCTGGACAAGGAACCCGGCTCGACGCGGTGGCGCTGGGCCGCTGGCTCGACGCCAACGGTGCCCCCGGAGATGGCGAGACCCCGAGGCTCGAACCGCTGACCGGCGGCTCGCAGAACACCCTCTACCGGCTGCGACGGGCCGATGCCACGATGGTGCTGCGGATGCCGGGGGCGCGGGCCGACACCGCCCGCATCGACGGTCTGCGGCGCGAGATCCGGCTGGTGCGCGCGCTGGCGGGCACCGATGTGCCGCACGCGCAGCTGATCGCCGCCGACGAGGTCGGTGAGTTGCTCGGCCTGCCGTTCTACGTGATGGCAGAGGTCGACGGCTGGAACTCGACCGGCAACGCCTGGCCGGCACCGTTCGATGAGGACCTGAGCGCCCGCCGCGGCCTGGCCTTCGAGTTGGTCGAGGGCGCCGCCAAGCTCGGCCGGGTCGACTGGCGGGCCCGCGGCCTGGAAGGCTTCGGACGCCCCGACGGATTCCACGAACGCCAGGTCGACCGCTGGCTGGCGTTCCTGGACAGCTACCGGGTGCGCGAGCTGCCGGGCTTGGACGACGCCTCGGACTGGTTGCGGCGCAACCGCCCCGACCACTACACCCCGGGCATCATGCACGGCGACTACCAGTTCGCCAACGTGATGTACGCGCACGGCGCCCCGGCGAAACTGGTCGCGATCATCGACTGGGAGATGACCACCATCGGCGACCCGCTGCTGGACCTGGCCTGGGCGCTGCTCGGCTATGACGGCGAGAATCCGCGCACCCAAGGCTATTACGCCGACCTGGCCGGCATGCCGACCCGCAGTGAACTGCTCGAGCATTACGAGAAGATCAGCGGACTGTCCACGGAGCACATCGACTACTACCTGGTGCTGGCCAACTGGAAACTCGGGATCGTGCTGGAGAAGACCTACGCCGCCTCGGTCACCGGCGACCGGGTCGACCCGCAGGTCGCCGCCGCGATGGGCCCGATGATCCCGCAGTTGATCGCCACCGCGGCCGAACTGGCCCGCTCGTCCACGGGAGCCTGACATGGGATATGCCGACGGAGTGCTCGACCTGACCGACCGGGTGGTGCTGGTCACCGGTGGCAGCCGTGGTCTGGGCCGCGAGATGGCGCTGGCCGCCGCCCACTGCGGCGCGGACGTGGTGATCGCCAGCCGCAAACTCGACGCGTGCCAGGCCACCGCCGCCGAGATCGAGGCTGCGACGGGGCGCGCCGCCATGCCGTACGCGGTGCACGTCGGGCGCTGGGATCAGCTCGACGGCTTGGTCGACGCGGCCTATGAGCGGTTCGGCCGGGTCGACGTGCTGGTCAACAATGCCGGCATGTCGCCGGTGTACGACAAGCAGACCGACGTCACCGAGAAGATGTTCGACGCGGTGGTCAACCTCAACCTCAAGGGACCGTTCCGGCTCTCGGCCCTGGTCGGTGAACGCATGGTGGCCGCCGGCCGGGGCTCGATCATCAACGTCAGCACCCACGGCTCGCTGCGCCCGCACCCGTCGTTCATCCCCTACGCCGCGTCCAAAGCCGGGCTCAACGTCATGACCGAAGCGCTGGCCCAGGCGTACGGGCCGGCCGTGCGGGTCAACACGCTGATGCCCGGGCCGTTTTTGACCGACATCTCCAAGGCCTGGAATTTCGGTGACGCCAACCCGTTCGGTCGCTTCGCCCTGCAACGTGCCGGTCAGCCGAACGAGATCGTCGGCGCAGCACTGTTTTTGATGTCGGATGCGTCCAGCTACACCACTGCCTCGATACTGCGGGCCGACGGCGGCCCGCCCTGATCGAGCGACGAAAGGAGCGGACATGGCGTGGGATTTCTCCACCGAACCGGAATTCGAGGCGAAACTCGACTGGATCCGGGAGTTCGTGCGCGACGAGGTCGAACCACTTGAGGTGTTGTTCCCCGGCTGCGAATATCTGCCGCTGAACGACGAGCGGCGCCTCATCGTCGACCCACTCAAAGACCGGGTGCGCGCGCAGGGACTGTGGGCCCCGCACCTGGGTCCCGAACTCGGCGGGCAAGGCTTCGGCGCGGTCAAGCTGACCCTGATCAACGAGATACTGGGCCGGTCGAGCTGGGCGCCGATCGTGTTCGGCACCCAGGCCCCCGACACCGGCAACGCCGAGATCCTGGCCCGCTTCGGCACCGCCGAGCAGAAGGACGAGTATCTGGCCGGGCTGCTGTCCGGCGAGATCTTCTCCTGCTTCTCGATGACCGAACCGCAGGGCGGCGCCGACCCGCGGGTGTTCACCACCAAGGCAGTGCGCGACGGTGACGAGTGGGTGATCACCGGCCGGAAGTACTTCTCCTCCAACGCCTCGGTGGCATCGTTCTTCATCGTGGTGGCCATCACCGACCCCGATGTGCCGGTGCACCGCGGCGCGTCGACGTTCCTGATCCCGGCCGGCACGCCCGGACTGGTCGTCGAGGCCACCCACCACCTGGTGGGCTCCTATCCGCACGAGGCCGGGCATTCGCTGGTGCGTTACGACGACGTGCGGGTGCCGGCCGAGGCGATCCTCGGCGAACCGGGCCAAGGGTTCCTGATCCTGCAGAACCGGCTGGCCGGCGGGCGGCTGCATCACGCCATGCGCTCGATCGGGGTGGCGCAACGCGCCATCGACATGATGGCCCGCCGCGCCAAGAGCCGCTTCACCCAGGGCAGTTCACTGGCCGACAAGCAGCTGGTGCAGGAATTCATCGCCGACTCCTACGCCGAGCTGGTGCCCTTCCGGTTGACGGTGCTGCACGCCGCGTGGCTGATCGACACCGCCGGCGAGCACGCCGCCCGCGCCGAGATCGGGGTGTGCAAGATCCTGGCGTCGCAGGTCCTCAAGTCGATCGGGTTGCGCGCCATCCAGGTTCATGGCGCGATGGGGCTGACCGAACAGCTGCCGCTGGTGAACGTGCTGCTGGGCGGGGTCGCGCTCGGGCTGGCCGACGGGCCCACCGAGGCGCACAAGGTGAACCTGGCCCGGCTGCTGCTCAAAGGCTACGAGGCCGAGGACCCGGAGTGGCCCAGCGAATTCCTGGACAACCGCATCGAGGCCGCCCGCGCCAAGTACGGCGACCTGGTCGACCGGATCCCCGCGGTGCCGTGAGCACCCGGGTCGATGCGGCTGTCCACCGGGCGCTCGACGACCGTCAGCAGCAGGCGACCGCCGAGGTGGAACGCATCCTGGCGGCCGCGGTGACGGTGCTGGCGCGGGTCGCGCCCGACGAGCCGCGGGTGTGCGACATCGTCGCCGAGGCCGGATCGTCGAACAAGGCGTTCTACCGCTACTTCACCGGCAAGGACGAACTCTTTCAGGCGGTGATGGAGCGCGGCGTCGCGATCGTCGTCTCCTATCTGGAGCACCAATTGGCCAAGGAGGCCACGCCGGCCGGCAAGGTGGCCGCCTGGATCCGCGGTACGGTGGCGCAGGTGTCCGACCCGCATCTGCTGAGCCTGAGCCGTGCCGCCAGCACCCAATTGTCGGCCACCGGGGTCTCCGATGACGAGATCCTGGCGCCGCTGCGCGACCTGCTCACCGAACCGGTGGCGGCACTGGGCGTGTCCGACCCGAGCCGGGACGCGGATATCGTTTTCACCTGCACACTGGCCGCCATGCGCCGCTACCTGGGCGGCGCCGCCCAGCCCAAGCGGGCCGATATCGACCATCTGGTGGCGTTCTGTCTACGTGGACTGGGAGTTTGATGCGCGCGATCGTTTGCCAACAGTACGGCCCGCCGGAAGACCTGGTGCTCCAAGAGCTTCCGGACCCCTCACCCGGACCCGGCACGATGGTGGTGCGGGTGCGGGCCGCGGCGGTCAACTTCCCCGACGTGCTGCTGATCGACGGCAAGTACCAGCTGAAGATCCCGACGCCGTTCACACCCGGCAGCGAACTGGCCGGCGACGTGATCGCGGCCGGCGACGGCGTGCCGTTCGGTCCCGGCGACCGGGTGGTCGGCACCTCGTTCGTGGGTGCTTTCGCCGAGCAGGCGTTGCTTCCGGCGGCGTCGGTGACCGCGATCCCCGACGGCATCGACTACGCCGCCGCGGCCGGATTCGGCGTCACGTACCGCACCGCGTATCACGCGCTGCGTTCAATCGCCCAAGTGTCGCAAGGGGATTGGGTGGTGGTGCTCGGCGCGGCCGGCGGTGTCGGGCTGGCCGCGGTCGAGCTGGGAGTGGCGCTGGGCGCGCGGGTGCTGGCCGCCGCGTCCAGCCCGGAGAAGCTCGCGGTGTGCACCGAACGCGGTGCCGAAGCCGTGATCGACTACGACCGGGAGGACCTCAAGGCCCGGATCCGTGAGATCACCGGCGACGGCGCGCAGGCGGTGCTCGACCCGGTCGGCGGGCGCTATGCCGAACCGGCGTTGCGCAGCCTGGCCCGCGGCGGCCGCTTCGTCACGCTCGGTTACGCCGCCGGGTCCATCCCGGCGATTCCGCTGAACCTGGTGATGCTCAAGGGCATCACCGTGCAGGGCATGGAGATCCGGACATTCGCCGACGACCACCCGGACGACAACGAGCGCGACCTGGCCGAGCTCGCCGAGCTGTTCGCCGGCGGCCGGGTGAGCCCCTACATCGGGGCCCGTTTTCCGTTGGCCGAGACCGCGGCGGCGCTGCGCTACGTGGCCGACCGCAAGGCGATCGGCAAGGTCATCATCGACGTCTGACCCACACCAGCGTGTTGTGGCTGGCCACACCGTCGTTGGTGGTGGTCGCCGACAGGGTCAGCCGGTCGCCGTCCACGCCGGCCTGACGCAACTGCGGCTGTGCGAGCAACTCCGGCAGCGTCGACATGCTCACCAGATGGTGCACGGTCGCGGTGTCCTCGTCGACCCGGAACCGGCCGCCGTAGGCGATGTACTGGTGCAGCGCCGCATCGGCGCCCGAAGCGAGCTGCGCGGACATATAACCGTCGCCGGTGTAGAGGATCAGGCCACGCGGCGCCGAGCCCATCGGGTGCGACACCGCACCGGTATCCACATCGCGGGATTCCATCGACGACAACTCCCAGCCGCCCAGGATCGCATCGCGCAAGGTGCCCATCACGGCATGATGACGGTTCGGGTCACCGGCTCGGCGGCGGCCTGCCGGCTGCAAAGACCGCGCCGCAGCGCACTCAACAGCGCATCGCGGGTTTCCCGCGGATCGATGAGCTCGTCGAAGCCGAGTTGTTTGGCGGAGTGATAGGACGCCTGCAGCTCGGTGTCGCGTAGCTTGGCTGCCAGATCCTCGCCGGCGTGCGTGGCCGAGCTGAGTGCGGCCGCACTCATCGCCCCCATGGTCGCCCCGGGATAGGCGAATGTCGCGACCTGCGAGTCGAATCCGAGCAGCGACATCACCATGGAACCGAAGCCGTAGGCCTTGCGCAGCGTCAGATGCAGCTTCAGCGTGGTGGCCGCGGTCTGGGCGGCGAACATCCGCGCGCCGGCGCGCAGCACACCGCTGCGTTCTGAACGGCTGCCGGGCAACATGCCGGGGTTGTCCGCCAGGAACACGATCGGCAGGTGGAACGAATCGGCCACGGTGATGAAGTGCGCGGCCTTGTCCGCGGCGTCGGCGTCGATCGACCCCGCCAGCACCTTCGGCTGGTTGGCGACCACCGCAACCGGATGGCCACCCAGGTGGGCCAGTGCGCAGATGATCGCCTGCCCGAACCGCGGCTGTACCTCGAACCAGTCGGGTGTGTCGAAGATGACGTCAAGCACCGCGCGCATGTCGTAGACGCGGCGGTTGTCGCGCGAGACGATGTCGAGCAGCTCCGGGGTGGGCCGGGCATGCCCGGCCGCCTCGTCGGGCAGCGGTGCCGGGTATGACCAGGCGCTCGACGGGAAGTAGGACAGATATCGGCGGATGTCGTCGAGCACCGCCGCGTCGTCGTCGGCGAAATTGTGGATGACACCACTGGTCAGGGCGACGTCGGGGCCACCCAGTTCCTCCTTCGAGATTTCTTCGCCCGTCGACTCTTTGACCACCGGGGGGCCGGCGGTGAAGATCGCGCCGTGTGGGCTCATGATCCGGAAGTCACAGACCGGGCCGACCAGGGCGCCGTGGCCGGCCGACGGGCCCAGCACCGCGGCGACGGTCGGCACCTTGCCCGAGCACTGCGCCTGGGCCAGCAGGTCGGTCGGGGTACGCCCGTAATGCTCGCCGGTGGGGCGGAATCCGGCGCCCTCCAGCAGCATCACCAACGGGATCTTGTCTCGCAGCGCCAACTCGGCGATGCGGTAGCGCTTGGCGTTGCCACCGGGTCCGATGCTGCCCGCCAGCGTGGTGAAATCCTCCGCGCCCACCATCACCGGGGAGCCGTTGATCTCCCCGGACCCGACCACGATGCCGTCGGCGGCGATCTCGCCGCCCACCATCGTGCCCAGTTCGCGGAACGTTCCCGGATCGAGCAGGCGCCCGATCCGGGCGCGCGCGTCGAGCTTGCCCTTGCCGCGGTGCTTGGCCACCCGTTCGGAGCCGCCCATGGCGTGCGTGTGCTGACGTCGACGGTCCAGATCCTCCAGCGTCTCCTGCCAGCCCTGGGCGTTCGTCATCTGCGAAGTCTCCATTCGTTGACCATACTGAAATTCTTACTGTAACGTCTCCCGGCATGGCTGGAAGTGGTTGCCGGGACGGACTTCGGGTATGAGTTCTGTTGCGCCGGAGTGCGGCCGGTGACTTCGGGTACTTCGGTTCCGCGGTACCCGCACGACGTGACCAGCGAGTGGCTTTCGGAGGTGTTGAGTGCCCGGGGCGAGCCGGTCGAGGTGGCTTCGGTCGACGTCGTCCCGGTCGGCACCGGCCAGACCGGGGCCACCTACCGGGTGACGGCCCGCTACACCGCCAACCCCGGCGAGCTGCCCGGCACCTTCGTGATCAAACTGCCGGCCGGTGACGATGCCGTCCGCGATCGTGTCGTGCTGGGCTACCGCAGTGAGTGCGCCTTCTACCAAGATGTCGCCGACCGCGTCCGGATACCGATCCCGGAGTGCTTCCACTGCGAAATCAATGCCGATGCAACCGAGTACGCGTTGCTGCTCGCCGATCGCGCGCCCGCGGCACAGGGCGATCAGATCGCGGGATGCGATGAGCAACAGGCGCGACTGGCGGTGACCGCGCTGGCCGGACTGCACGCGCCCACCTGGTGCGGCGAAAAGTGGCTGACGTTCCCCGGCCTGGCGATGACCCAGTTGGACGAGGCCGGCGCCAAGGGCATGGGCGACATCGCCCGGATGTGCGCCGACACCACCGTCGAGCGGCTCGGCGGCCAACTCGGCGACGCCGACTGTGAGACGTTGACGGCCGCACTGGGTCTGATCACGCCGTGGGTGTCGGCGCCGCTCGGCCGGTTCTCGCTGATCCACGGGGATTACCGGCTGGACAACATGCTGTTCAGCCCGGACGAAAAGCAGATCTGGGTGGTCGATTGGCAGACGCTGGGTGTCGGGCTGCCGGCCCGGGATCTGGCGTACTTCACCGCGACGAGCCTGCGGCCCGAGCTGCGATCGGCGATCGAGGCTGATCTGGTCGCGGCCTACCACGACGCGCTGCTGGGCCACGGGGTGACCGATTATGACCGGGAAACCTGTTGGCAGGACTACCGGTTCGGGATGTTGCAGGCCCCGCTGATCTGCGCGTTCGGGCTGGTCTTCGCGACCGGCACCGACCGCGGCGACGACATGTTCGTCACCATGTTGCGACGGGCCTGTCAGGCGATCCGCGAGCTGGGCTCGCTGGAGTTGGTGCGAGAACTGACCGGGTGATCATCCCGGTGCACGGCAGAGAAGGAGAGGTCGGCAGGTATGGATGCTGATCCGCAGGGGCAGGCCCCGTTAAGGCCACCCGAGGGTGACTGGCTGGGAACGCCGTTCCTGTCGTTTCGGCGCGAGGGGCCGATCGCGGTGTGCACGCTGGACCGCCCCGAGGCCCGCAACGCCATGACGCCCGCGATGTACTTCGGGATTCGTTACGCGGTCGGCCGGGTCAACGAGGACCCCGAGCTGGCCGGGTTGCTGATCACCGGCACCGGCGACGTGTTCGCGCCGGGTGGTGACATGGGCGGCGGCGGGGCGGATGACTGGATCACCTTCGGCGCCGCGCTCGGCATGGACGTCACCCCGTTCGATGCCGTCCGCACCTCGGTCAAACCGGTCGTCGCCGCGGTCAACGGCCTGTGTCAGGGCGGCGGGCTGCAGATCGCGTTGTGCAGCGACGTCGCGGTGGTCAGCGACCGGGCGACGTTCCGGGTGCCCGAGCTGTTCCGCGGTATCGCCGACACCTATTACAGCCAGATGCTGGCGCGGGTCATCGGGCCGGTCCGGACCCGCGACCTGATGTTCACCGGTCGCACGTTCGGCGCCCAGGAGGCACTGGACTGGGGCATGGTGGCCCGGGTGGTCCCGCATGACGACCTGCTCGCCACGGCGCGTGACGTGCTGGCGCAGTGCTGCCGGACGGCGCCGGCCGCGCGCGCGGTGGTCAAGGCCAGCCTGGACTCCTACATCGGGTTGTTCGACCGGATCGGGATGAGCACCAGCCTGCGTGCACCGGAGGCGGTCGAGGGCTTCCGGTCGTTCAAAGAGCGCCGGTCTCCGGACTGGGTGCATCCCGACTTGCGGATCGACGGACGACTATAGATGAGGCGTTTGCTCTAAATGAGAATGAGTGTGCAAAAAAACTAGAAGCAGCTATCGCACAAACCTTGAATCGGATAGTATCCACTCGCGCCGTGCCACGAGTGTTCTTAAAGGAGCCTGCCGTTATGGGGATCAAGGACCTGACCTCGTGGTCCCCGCAGCTGGCGATCGGGCGGCTGTCGGAGCCGATGCAGGCGGTCGGGGGGCTTTTCGCCATGACCGTGGATGCGGTGCGCTTCTTGTTCAAGCGCCCGTTTCAGGGGCGGGAGTTCCTCGAGCAGTCCTGGTTCGTCGCCCGGGTGTCCCTGGCGCCCACCTTGCTGGTGGCGATTCCCTTCACGGTGCTGGTCAGCTTCATCCTGAACATCCTGCTGCGTGAGCTCGGCGCGGCGGACCTCTCCGGTGCCGGCGCTGCGTTCGGGGCGGTCACCCAGGTCGGGCCGATGGTGACGGTGTTGATCGTGGCCGGGGCCGGCGCCACCGCCATGTGCGCCGACCTGGGCTCGCGCACCATCCGCGAAGAGATCGACGCCATGGAGGTGCTGGGCATCAACCCGGTGCAGCGGCTGGTGACGCCGCGCATGCTGGCCGCCGGGCTGGTGGCGCTGTTGCTCAACAGCCTGGTGGTCATCATCGGCATCCTCGGCGGCTACGTGTTCTCGGTCTTCGTCCAAGACGTCAACCCGGGCGCGTTCGCGGCCGGCATCACCTTGCTGACGGGGGTGCCCGAGTTGATCATCTCCTGCATCAAGGCGGCGCTGTTCGGCCTGATCGCCGGCATGGTCGCCTGCTACCGCGGCCTGACGATCTCCGGCGGCGGCGCCAAGGCCGTCGGCAACGCCGTCAACGAGACGGTGGTGTACGCGTTCATGTCGTTGTTCGTCGTCAACGTGGTGGTCACCGCGATCGGCATCAAGATGACGGCGCGCTGAGCCGTGGCGCTTCGGGCTCTGCAGGCGGTCTATCCGGGGGTAACCCGGCAGGTTCGGCGACCCATCGCAGCGCTGGGCCGGCTCGGTGACCACACGCTGTTCTACGGCAGGGCGATCGCCACGGCGCCGTTCGCGTTCACCCATTACCGCCGGGAGGTCGTCCGGCTGATCGCCGAGATCAGCATGGGCACCGGGACGCTGGCGATGATCGGCGGCACCGTGGTGATCGTCGGCTTCCTGACCCTGGCGGCCGGCGGCACCCTGGCGGTGCAGGGTTACAGCTCGCTGGGCAACATCGGCATCGAGGCGCTGACCGGGTTCCTGGCGGCGTTCATCAACGTCCGCATCTCGGCACCGGTGATCGCCGGCATCGGGCTGGCGGCCACCTTCGGCGCCGGGGTGACGGCGCAGTTGGGCGCGATGCGCATCAACGAGGAGATCGACGCGCTGGAGGCGATGGCGATCCGCCCGATCGCCTACCTGGTCAGCACCCGCATCGTCGCCGGACTGGTCGCCATCACACCGCTGTACTCCATCGCGGTGATCCTGTCGTTCATTGCCAGCCGCTTCACCACGGTCTTTCTGTTCGGGCAGTCGGCCGGCCTCTACGACCACTACTTCCGGACCTTCCTGAACCCCATCGACCTGCTGTGGTCGTTCCTGCAGGCCTTCCTGATGGCGGTCACCATCTTGTTGATCCACACCTATTTCGGCTACTTCGCCGCGGGCGGCCCGGCCGGCGTCGGTGTCGCGGTGGGCAACGCGGTGCGGACGTCACTGGTCGTCGTCGTGTCGGTGACGCTGCTGGTGTCGCTGTCGGTCTACGGCGCCAGCGGCAACTTCAACCTGGCCGGATAGCCGTGGCGGCGGCCGTCAGCCGGTCACGCGGCGGTGATGGTATTGGCATTCTCATTTTTTGCAAGTACCGTATCCATCGATGAACGACCCAGTGCAGACCTCCTCGGGAATCCCGCTGAAACCGGTGTACGGGCCGGACGACCGTCGCGTCGAACCGGCCGCACCGGGGACCTACCCGTTCACCCGGGGCAACTTCGAGTCCGGCTACCGCGGCCGGCTGTGGACTTTCCGGCAATACTCGGGTTTCGGCACCGCCGAGGAGTCCAACCGTCGCTACCGCTACCTGCTCGACCAGGGCGGCACCGGCCTGTCCGTCGCGTTGGACCTGCCCACCCAGTGCGGGTATGACTCCGATGACCCGGAGGTCGGCGAGGAGGTCGGCCGCGTCGGCGTGGCCGTCGACACCCTCGCCGACGCCGAGATCCTGTTCGACTCGATCCCGTTGGACAAGATCAGCACCAGCTTCACCATCAACGGGACCGCCGCCATCCTGCTCGCGTTCTACGTGGCCGCCGCCGAGCGCAAGGGCGTCCCGCGGGCCAAGCTCACCGGCACCATCCAGAACGACATCCTCAAGGAGTACGCCTCCCGCGGCACCTGGATCTGGCCACCGGAGCCGTCGCTGCGGCTGATCGCCGACACCATCGAGTTCTGCGCCGCCGAGGTGCCCCGCTTCAACGCGATCTCGGTGGCCGGTGCGCACTTCCGCGACGCCGGCGCCAACGCCGTCCAGGAGATGGCGTTCACACTGGCCGACGGCGTCACCTACTGCGACACCGTGGTGGAGCGCGGTCGGATGACCATCGACCAGTTCGCCCCGCAGGTGTCGTTCTTCTTCTACACCCACGGCGACTTCTTCGAGGAGGTCGCCAAATACCGGGCGGGACGGCGCCGCTGGGCCACCATCGTCCGCGAGCGCTACGGCGCGAGCACCGACAAGGCGTCGATGTTCCGGTTCGGCTGTGTCGCCGGCGGTGCCTCGCTGTTCGCCCCGCAGGCCCAGAACAACCTGGTGCGGGTGGCCTACGAATCGATGGCCGCGGTACTGGGCGGGGTGCAGTCGATGTTCACCGCGGCCTGGGACGAGCCGTTCGCGCTGCCCAGCGAGGAGTCCGCCACCCTGGCCCTGCGCACCCAGCAGATCCTGGCCTACGAGACGGGCGTGACCCGGGTGGCCGACCCGCTCGGCGGCTCCTACTTCGTCGAAGCGCTCACCGACGCCACCGAGGAGCGCATCATCGAGATCATGGACGACCTGGAGCGCCACGGCGGCATGGTGCGCGCCATCGAGGACGGCTATCTGCAGGGCCTGATCGCCGACGAGGCGTTCAAGATCCATCACGAGATCGAGTCGGGGGAGCGGCCGGTCGTCGGCGTCAACAAGTTCACCTCCGACGAGCCGCCACCGGAGATCGCCACCTACGAGCTCGACGCCGAGGGCCGCGACGTCCAACTCAAGCGACTGGCCCGGATCAAAGCCGAGCGGGACGCCGGCGACGTCGCCGCCAAGCTGGCAGCGCTGTCGCGCGCCGCGGAAGGCGACGACAACCTGATGCATTCCCTGATCGATTGCGCCAACGCCTACTGCACGGTGGGTGAGATGGTCTCGGCGCTCAAGGCGGTCTGGGGCGAGTTCCAGCAACCGGTGGTGTACTGATGACTGCTCCGCTCCCTTCGGCTGTGCCCCAGCGGGTTCTGGTCGCCAAGCCCGGCCTCGACGGCCACGACCGCGGTGCCAAGATCGTCGCGCGGACGCTGCGCGACGCCGGCTTCGAGGTCATCTACACCGGCATCCGGCAGCGTGTCGAGGACATCGTCGCGACCGCGCTGCAGGAGGACGTCGCGGTGGTGGGCTTGAGCATTCTGTCCGGCGCGCACGTTGCGCTGACCGCCCGCATCGTCGAGGCGCTGCGGGCCGCCGACGGCGGTGACATCGCGGTGGTGGTCGGCGGCACCATCCCGCAGTCCGACGTGGACAAGCTGTTGTCGCTGGGGGCGGCGGCGGTCTTTCCCACCGGAACATCATTGGACGACCTGGTGACCGGTGTTCGCCGGGTCATCGGCCATATGGAGGCCTCCTGACATGCGACTTGGGGTGATGATCGGCGCCGAGCGCGGCGACATGGCGCGCAAGGTCAAAAAACTGATCTCCGATATCGAGTGGGCCGATGAGGCGGGGCTGTCCACCGCGTGGATGCCGCAGGTGCCCGACGATTTCGATCTGCTGACCATGGTGACGCTGATGGCCTGCCACAGCACTCGGATCGAACTCGGCACCGCCGTGGTGCCGTTGCAGGCTCAGCACCCGATTGCGTTGGCGCGCCAAGCGCTTTCGGTGCACGCCGTCTCAGGCGGCCGGCTGGCCCTGGGCGTCGGGCCGTCGCACCACTGGATCATCCGGGACATGCTCGGCCTACCGTATGACAAGCCGGCCGCCTACACCCGCGACTACCTGCAGGTGCTCAACGCCGCCCTCGCCGGCCCGGGACCGGTGGACGTCGAGAACGACCACTTCACCGTGCACAACCCGACCGCACTGGGTGCCGAGACCAAGATGCCGGTGCTGGTGGCCGCGCTCGGTCCGGTGATGTTGCAGATCGCCGGCGAGCACGCCGACGGCACGTCGCTGTGGATGGCCGATGAGAAGGCGATCGCCGAGCACATCGCGCCGAAGATCAACAAGGCCGCGGCCGATGCGGGCAAGCCCGCACCGCGCATCGTCGCCGGTATCCCGGTCACGCTGTGCGCCAATTCCGAGATCGAGACCGCCAAAGAGCGCGCCAACCGGATCCTGGCCGAGGCCGAGACGTCGCCGAACTACCAGCGACTGCTCGACCGCGGCTCGGCCCGCGATGTCGGCGACCTGTGCGCGGCCGGCGACGAGGAGTCGATCCTGAAGCGGTTCAAGCAGTTCGCCGACGCCGGGGTGACCGACCTGTCGGTGCGGCTGCTGCCGATCGGCGACAACCGCGACGAGCTGATCGCCTCGAAGTACCGCACCCGCGAGGTGATCGCCGAGCTGGCCAAGGAGCTTTCGTGAGCGGACCGCTGTCGGGGATCCGCATCCTCGAAGTGGGAGTGATGCTGGCCGGTCCGTACGCGACGATGCTGCTGGCCGATCTCGGGGCCGAGGTCATCAAGATCGAACCGCCGAGCGGGGAGATCTCCCGCCAGGTCGGCCCGAGCTACTTCGCCAGCCTCAACCGCAACAAGCGCAGCGTCCGGCTGGACCTGACCACCGACGCCGGGCAGGCGCGGCTGGGTGAGCTGGCCGCGGAATCCCATGCGCTGCTGGTGAATATGAAACCGTCGGTGATCAAGCGGTTGGGGCTCACTTATTCGGCACTGTCGCGCTTCAATCCGAAGATCGTCTGCGTGGCGCTGACCGGATTCGGGCTGGACGGCGGCGACGAGCCGGCGTTCGACTACGTGATCCAGGCGGCCACCGGGATCGCCGCGATGACCGGCGACCCGAACGGCCCGCCGACGCTGCCGGGCTATTCATCGGCGGACAACTCCACCGGCCTGGCGGCCGCCCTGGGTCTGCTGGCCCAGATCGTCAGTGGCCGCGGCGGCCAGGTCGAAGTGTCGCTGCTGGACGTGATGTTGTCCCAGCTGAACTACCGGGCGTCGGCCTACCTCAACGACGGCGTCGAGCCGCAGCGGCATCCGCACGGCGCACACTCCTATTACGTTCCAGCCCAGCTATTTCCGACGGCAGCGGGCTATCTGGCGCTGTTCGTCACCCATGACGGATTCTGGAAGAGCTTTGCCACCGAAGCGGGTATCGACGGCTTCGCGACCATGGAGGAGCGGGCGTCCCGCCGCTCCGAAGTGCTGGCCGTGGTCACCGCCGCGCTGGCCGGCGACACCGCGGCGGGCTGGGAGCGGCGACTGCGACCGCTGGGGATCCCGGCGGCCGCCGTTCGCACGATGCCCGAAGCGCTCAAGGAATACCACCACGCGATCGTCACGGCTGGGGACTTCCGGTTGGTGGGCAGCCCGATTCGCGTCGCCGGCTACGAACCGGCATACCGGCCGCCGCCGGCGCTGGATTAGCCGGATGGTGGTCAGACCCCGGGACGAAGCTCGACGGGGGCACTGCTGCGCTATCGGAGCAGATCGATCTCCACCGGGATGCCGAGCTGGTCGGCAGCATCGACCAAGCGGCTGTCGATGGTGATCACGGCCGCGGAACGTTCCACCGCGACAGCGACATACAGGCCGTCGTAAATCGAGATGTTGTGCCGCCACGCCCAGGCGGTGCGCAGCAGCAGCGCGTCGGGAGGTACGTATTCGACGGCGAGTGCGGTTGCGGCCTCGGCAGCGGCTTCGGCGTCCGCAAGCTCCAATTGGTTGCGCAGTACGGCTTTGTGCAGGGTTCGCAGTACCTCGCCGGGCATATGAGCCGGTGCGAGCAACCCGTCGTCGCCGCTCAGAGCTGTGCGTGCCGCGTCGCCTTGGGGAGTGGCGCTTGTGAGTGCCAACACCAGCACGCCTGCGTCCACCACGATCACTGGCGGGACCTCATCCGTCGCGATCGGCGTGGATGACCGTTGCCACTTCCTCGGCCGTCATGGTGAGGCTGCGATGGCGAGCCAACGCCTCCAAGAGCTGGCGGTTGCGTTGCGCCTGGTATTCCCGCTCCAACAACGATCGCAGATAAGCCTGGGTGGACTGGCCGCGCGCTTCGGCGCGGGCCGCTAGTGCGTCGCGGACTTCTTCAGGGACGTCTTTGATCTGTATTGCCACGGCCATAGCCCAACCTATCACATGCGCATGGCATGCGCATGCCGCCCGGGAGGTCCAGCTGTGGGTGCTCAGACCGAGACGATCGTCGCCGACGCGGTGCCCGGCGCCCCGTAGACCTGCGCGAACCCGACCTTCGGTTCGCCGGGCACTTGGCGGTCACCGGCCCGGCCGCGCAGCTGCACCACCAGCTCGTGCAGCTGGCGAAGTCCGGACGCGCCGATCGGCTCGCCGTTGGCGATCAGGCCGCCGTCGGTGTTGACCGGAAGCGATCCGGAGATCTCGGTGGCGCCGTCGGCGAGCAGCTTCTCCTGGTCGCCGTCGGCGCAGAAACCGCACTCGGCCATGTGGATGACCTCGGCGCCGGCGTCGGTGTCCTGCAGCTGGATCACGTCGACGTCTTCGGGTGCCACACCGGCCTTTTCGAACGCGGCGCGGGCCGCATACACCGTCGGTGCGACGTCTTCTTCGATCGGAGCCGACGTCCCGTGTACCTCGTAGGCGCCGAAGGTGCGGGTGCGGATCTCGGTGGCCTTCAGATACACCGGCTTGTCGGTGTAGCGGTGGGCGATGTCGGCACGGCACATCACGATGGCGGCTGCGCCCTCGTCCGGCGCACAGAACATGTACTGCGTCAGCGGGTAGTTCAGTACCGTCGAGTTGAGGATGGTGTCCTCAGGTATCGGTTTGCGCCGGAAGGCATTCGGGTTCAGCGCGCCGTTGCGGAAGTTCTTGGCGGCGACCTTGGCCAGCGTCTGCTGCGAGATGTTGTGCTTGTGCAGGTAGCGGTTGGCCTTCATGCCGAAGAACTTGGTGGTGACGAACTGACCGTTCTCGGCGTACCAGGCGGGCAGCGCCAGCTTGGCCGGGTCATCGGTGAACGCCCCGCGGGGGTGCTTGTCCATGCCGATCGCGATGCCGATGTCGTACTTGCCGGATCGGATGTTGTCGGCGCAGACCTGGGTGGCGGTGGCCGCCGTCGCGCAGGCGTTGAACACGTTGGTGAACGGGATGCCGGTGAGCCCGACCAGTCGGGTCACCGCGTCGGGGTTGGAGATCTCGTAGCTGCCGCCGACCCCGAACTGGATGTCGCGCCACTCGACACCGGCGTCGGCCAGCGCGGTGTGGATCGCCTCGGCGCCCATCTGCATCGCCGATTTGTCGAACCGGCCGAACGGGTGCAGGCCGACGCCGATGATCGCCACATCGTTGTTGGTTACCGTCATGTCGCAGGTCTCCTTAGACGGGCTGGAAGGCCCAGGTGAGAATCTCGGTTCCGTCGTCGTCGACGTAGAACGGCACCATGGTCAGTTCGACGTCCATCCCGAATTTCAGCTTGGCGGGATCGGATTCGGTCAGGCGGGCCTCGACCTGGATCACGTCGCCGAGCCGGATCAATCCGACGCCGAAGGGCGTGAAGCTCTCGGCGGTCTCGCCGCCGGCGTAGGGCAGCTTCGGCACGAAGCCCTGGGTGGTCCAGGCTTCCAGCGTGCCCTGCCGGGGCAGCAGCAGATCCTGCATGCGCGGGCCGCTGCAGCGCGGGCAGTGATCCTGCCGCGGCCACACCGTCGCCTCGCAGTCGTCGCATTGGCTGCCGACCAGGGCGAGGTTCTCGTCGGGCCAGTTGGTGACCTCGGGAGCCAGGACTTTACGCATGGGCGGCACCCGCCCGGTGACGACACAATGTGGAAATCACATTCTCAATTAGAGCATATGACCATCTGGGAGGGAAGCCGATGCCGGCTTCGGGCGTCGCGCTGGCGGTCGTGCCGGGTGCGAGCGTGCGCAAACCCGGGAATTTCGGCGGCGTGTCGACCGGGGACGCGCACTGTCGCTGCGATAGCGGACGCGCACGGCCGCGGCGATAGCGGACGTGCACGGCCGCGGCGATAGGGGCGAGTCAGTTGGCGAGGCCGTGGGCGCAGAAGTCCCACACCTCGTCGGCGGTGATGGGATGGACGGCCGGGTCGTCGGATTCGCCGCTGGACTGCGCCACGAACATCACGGTCTGCATGGTCATCGCCGCCATGCGTCGCGCGTTGACGCCCTTCCGCAACTCGCCGGCCTGCTCGGCGGCCTCCATCAACTCGGTGAGCAGACTCAGCAGCGGGTTGAAGGCGACCCGGACCTCGGTGGGATGCGAAACCAGCAGCCGCGGTGCGAAATCGGTGAACAGCGGGCGCTTGGCCGACGGGTCCGGCCGGGACAGCTCGAAGAGCAACTCGACGGCGACCTTCAACCGCTGCAGTGGCTTGGTCTGGTCCTCGGTGGCGGCGCGGATCTGGTCGGCGGTCCGGCTCAGGGCGTCCTCGAACAGCGCCAGCAGCAACTCATGCTTGCCGTTGAATTGCAGGTAGAAGCTGCGCAGCGACTGCCGTGAGCGCTCCACGACCTCCTGGACGGTGAAGTCCGTGCTGCCCTTCTCGATGATAATGGCCTGGGCGGCGTCCAGAAATCGCTGGACGCGCTGGGCGGCGCGCAGCCGTGCGGTCTTGATCGATCGCTCGACCGCCCGCTGCTTCCAGACGGGCTCCTCTTCGGGGTTGCTCACCAGCGGCTCCGACCGTTGCCTTTTTGGGAGAACACGAATGCACCTTACCGGAGAATGCCGCCATATCGTGGGCGCCGATCGCGGCGGTGCCGTCCCGGCGGCGAAGATGGTAACTTTCCGAGAATGAGAAGCGGCTTCTCGTCGATTGCCGATCCCGCAACCCCAAGGACACTTATGTACATCGATTACGAGGTCGCCGACCGGATCGCGACGATCACGCTGAACCGGCCCGAGGCCGCCAACGCCCAGAACCCCGAGCTGCTCGACGAGCTCGACGCGGCCTGGACGCGCGCCGCCGACGACGACGATGTCGCCGTCATCGTGCTGCGGGCCAACGGCAAACACTTCTCGGCCGGCCACGACCTCAAAGGCGGCGGCCCGGTGCCGGACAAGATCACCCTGGAGTTCATCTACAAACACGAGTGCAAGCGCTACCTGGAGTACACGCTGCGGTGGCGCAACGTGCCCAAGCCGTCGATCGCCGCGGTGCAGGGCCGGTGCATCTCCGGTGGGCTGATGTTGTGCTGGCCGTGCGACCTGATCATCGCCGCCGATGACGCCCAGTTCTCCGACCCGGTGGTGCTGATGGGCATCGGCGGCGTCGAGTACCACGGGCACACCTGGGAACTGGGCCCGCGCAAAGCCAAGGAGATCCTGTTCACCGGTCGCGCGATGACCGCACAGGAAGTCGAGCAGACCGGGATGGTCAACAAGGTGGTGCCGCGCGACGAGCTCGACGCCGAGACCCGCCGGCTCGCCGAGCACATCGCCACCATGCCGTCCTTCGCCCTGCGGCAGGCCAAGCGGGCGGTGAACCAGACCCTGGATGTGCAGGGCTTCTACTCGGCGGTCCAGTCCGCCTTCGACATCCACGAGACCGGCCACGGCAATGCGCTGTCGGTATGCGGCTGGCCGGTGCTGGTCAACCTCGACGAGATGAAGTCGCAGGTCAAGTAGTCGGGACGAGCAGCCGGCAGACGGTAACCCAGCTGGATCTGTGCGACTTCCGGTGAAAACCTGGGGCCATGAGCACGATCGACGATGCCATTGCCCTGGCGGCCTCCCACGGGTTGAACCTCGTCTCCCGGGGCGCCCGGGTGAACGACGCCGGCCTGGATTATCGGGTCGTGATGGCTTCCGACGAGGGCGGGCGCCGCTGGGTGCTGCGGCTGCCGCGGCGTGCGGACGTCGTGGCCGGGATGGCCGCCGAGGCCCGCGTCCTCGGCCTGGTGGGCCCGGTACTCGCCGCCGACGGGATCGCCGTCCCGGACTGGCGGATTCGTTCTCCGGAGCTGGTCGCCTACCCGGCCCTGACCGGTGCGCCGGGCCTGACCCTGAACGACGACGGCGGCCCGGACTGGCATATGGATCCCGCCAGTCCCGACTACGCGGTCCGCCTCGGCCGACTGCTGGCCCGGCTGCACTCCATCACCGGCGAGCAGGCCGCGGCCGCCGGGGTCGAGGTGCGCACGCCCGAGCAGGTCCGGCAGTCGTGGCGCGACGACATCGCGGAGGTGCGCTCGGAGTTCACCGTCGCGCCCGAGCTCGCCGAGGCCTGGCAGAGCTGGCTGGCCGATGACACCTGTTGGCCCGACCAGACCGTGATGACCCACGGCGAGATCTACCCCGCACACGTCCTCCTCGCCGAGGACGGCACCCTGGTCGGGCTGCTGGACTGGACCACCGCGCGCGTCGACGACCCCGCCCGCGACCTGGCCGCCCAGTACGGTGCCGCCGGCGAAGAGATGCTGCAGGCGACACTGGCGGCCTACGCGCAGGCTGGCGGCCAGGTGCGCCCGGGTCTGACGGCCCAGACCCGCCGGCTGTGGCACGCCGCTTCGATCGGTTATGCCCGGTACGCGCTGACCACCCGAGTCGAGGGCGATGTCGCGGCCGCGGCGGCGATGCTGAATCCTCGAAGCCGCCGCCGCTAATTTCCCGGCAGGGTTGCCATGTCGCCGGCCAGCGACCGCAGCTCGCGTTTGAGCACCTTGCCGTAGCTGTTCTTGGGCAACGCGGCGACGAACTCGTAGCGCTTGGGGCGCTTGAACCGGGCGATGCGTTCCAGCAGATGGGCGTCCAGTTCGGCCGCCGAGGCCTCGCCGACGATGAAGGCGACCACGATCTCGCCCCATTCGGCATCCGGTGCGCCCACCACGCCGGCCTCGACGACACCCGGGTGGTCCAGCAGCGCCTCTTCGACTTCGCGCGGATAGATGTTGCTGCCGCCGCTGATCACCACGTCCTTGGAACGGTCCCGCAACGTGAGAAACCCGCGTTCGTCGAAGCAGCCCTTGTCGCCGGTGAACAACCAGCCGTCCCTGATGGTCGCGGCGGTGGCTTCCGGGTCGTTCCAGTAGCCGCCCATCACCACGTCGCCGCGGCAGACGATCTCACCGACCTCGCCGACCGGCGCGGAGGTGCCGTCGTCGCGCAGCACCGAGACTTCCACTCCGGAGCGCGGATAGCCCACCGAGGCCAGCATCGCGTCGTCGCCGCTGTCGTGGTCGGCACGGCTCAGGCCGGTGATCGTCATCGGGGCCTCGCCCTGGCCGTAGAGCTGGGCGAATACCGGCCCGAACGCGGCCAGTGCGCGCTTGAGGTCCCCGAGGTACATCGGGCCGCCACCGTAGATGATGGTGCGCAGGTTGGGCGGCCGGTCGCGGCCGGTGGCCAGCAGCCGCGCCACCATGGTGGGCGCCAGAAACGCGGTGGCGCCGGGATGATGCCCGCACAGGTCGAGGAATTCGTCCGCGTCGAACGACCCCGATGCCGGTACCACCTGGCGGGCGCCGCGCAGCAGGTAGGGCGCGATGTACAGCCCGGAGCCGTGCGACATCGGGGCGCCGTGGATCAGGCTGCAGTCGGCGTCGGGGTCGTCGAGATCGGCCAGGTGCGCCACGGTCATCGCCACCAGGTTGCGGTGGGTGAGCATCGCCCCCTTCGAGCGCCCGGTGGTGCCGCTGGTGTAGAACAGCCACGCCAGCCGGCTCGGATCCGGATCCGGCGGCGCGGCCGGTTCGGTCTGGAACCGCTCCAGATATGCTGCGCTGCCGATGATCTCGATCCGAATGGGTACCGCGCCGGTCAGTCCGGCGGCGAGCGTCGGGGACGCGAAGGCCAGGTCGGCGCCCGCGTCGGAGATGATCTGGGCCATCTCGCGCGGGTGCAGTTTGTAGTTGAGCGGGACGACGACGCAGTCGGCCGCCCAGGTGGCGAACATCAGCTCGATGATCTCGGGCCGGTTCTCGCTGGCGATCACGATCCGTGCCCCGGGTCCGCCCACCCGGCGCAACGATGCCGCCAAGCGCAGCGCGCGGTCGGCCAATTCACGCCAGGTGTGCAGCAGGCGCTCACCGTGATACACCGCCCCCCGCTCGCCGAATCGGGCCGCGGCCTGATCCAGCAGCGTGAAGAGGTTCACGGCTGTACCCAGTGCGAGTCGAGCCCGAAGTCCGAGAGGTACTTGGTCGAACTCCAACCGCCGTCCACCACGATGGTCTGGCCGTTGATGAACGCGCCCGCCTCCGAACACAGGAAGGCGACGGTGTTGGCGATGTCGTCCACCCGGCCCAGCCGCGGATACGGCGTCATCTCGGTGTTGATCTTGCGGAAGCGCGGGTCGTCGAGGCGTTGTTCGACCATCGGCGTCACGGTGACGCCGGGGGCCACCGCGTTGCACCGGATGCCCTGTGCCCCGTACTGGCAGGCGATGTGGGTGGTCAGCGCGGTTAGCCCGCCCTTGGCTGCTGAGTACGCCCCGCCGCGCAACCCGCCGACCACGGCGAAGGTCGAGGTGACGTTGATGATCGCCGACCCGGGCCGCAGGTGGCCCAGCACCTCACGCGTCAGCCGGAACGGCGCCCGCAGCATCAGGTTCAGGAAGTGGTCGAGGGTGTCGTCGTCGGTGTCGTGCAGCGGCTTCGGGCTGCCGACGCCGGCATTGTTGATCAGATAGTCCACCCGGCCCCACCGGGCCAGCGCGGCATCGACGATCTGCTGCGGCGCGTCGGCCGCGGTGAGGTCGACGGCCAGCGTGGCGACCCGGTCCGGATCGTCGATCTCGGCGGTGAGCCCGGCCAGCCGATCGGTGTCGCGGCCGGTCCCCAGCACGGCCAGCCCGTCCGCGGCAAGCTTTGTGGCGCAGCCGAATCCGATTCCGCTGCTGGCGCCCGTCACGATCGCCACCTGCATGCTCAGTCACCTACCTCAGGCCGGGCCAGCACCGCCCGGATGCGCTGTTTGACCACCTTGCCGGCATCGTTCTTCGGCAGTTCGTCCCAGATCTCCACCTGTTCGGGCGCCTTGAACACCGCCACACCCTGCGCGGTCAGCAGCTCGCGCAACTCGGCCACGTCGGGGCCGGTGCCGCCGGCCGGGACGATCACGGCGCAGGCGCGTTCCCCGGTGCGCTCGTCGGGTACACCCACGACGGCGATCTCGGCGATACCGGGATGGCTGATCAGGATGTCCTCCACCTCTCGCGCGGAGATGTTCTCCCCGTTGCGGATGATGACGTCCTTGAGTCGGCCGGTGACCAGCAGGTACTCGTCGTCGACCCAGCGGCCCAGGTCGCCGGTCGCGAAGTAGCCTTCGGCGTCGAAGCAGCCCTGCGCGTCCTCGCTGCGCCGGTAACCCACCAGCATCTGCGGCCCCCGGACGTAGATCTCGCCCTCGCCGTCCGGGGCGCCGCGGTGGGCGACCAACTTGATGTCGGCGATCCCGGCCCGGCCGTCGGTGTCCGCGGCGTAGGCGCGCTCGTGGGCGCCGACCGCGCCGACCGTGGTCACCGGAACCTCGCTGGACCCGTACACCCGGGTGACGGCGGCGGTGCCGAAGTAGTCGGCCGCCTCGCGGATCAACGACGCCGGCACGGCTGCCCCGCCGCAGACGAAGAGCTTCAGGTCGGGCAGCCGGGTGCCGGCGCGGCGGGCGGCGGCCAGCAATTGGGCCAGAAACGGCGTGGCCCCGGCCACGTGGGTGCAGTGTTCGGCCAGCATCAGCGCCACGGCCGCGTCGGCATCCCAGGTGTCCATCAGCACGGCGGTCGTGCCCAGCAGCAGCGGGGCCTCGAACGCATAGATCGACCCGCCGATATGGGCGATCGGCGACGGCACCAGGAACGTGGTACCGGTCTGAATCAGCCAGTGCCGGCCGAGCTGAGCGATCAGCGCGTTGATCGAGTTATGGCTGTGCAGCACGCCTTTCGCTCGGCCGGTGGTTCCGGAGGTGTACAGCAGCAACAGCACCGCGTCCGGGTCCACCGGCGTCGGCGACACCGCGCGCGGGTGGTCGGTCAGCGCGCGGTAGTCGGTGCCGGCGGACGGGCCGGATGCACGCACCAACACCACCTCCGGCGGCTCGGCGAGTGCAGCGGTCACCCGGGCCAGCATGGCGGCGTAGTCGTGACCGCGGAAGCGCTGCGGGGCGAACAACATTCGGCTGCCCGAATCCGACAGGATGAACGTCAGCTCGGCATCCCGCAGCGACGGCAGGATGGGGTTGACCACCATCTGAGCCAGGGCCGCCGCCAGGTAGACCACGGCGGCCTCGTGCCAGTTCGGCAACATGAACGACACCACGCTGCCCGCCGGCATCTTCTCCGACATCGCGCCGGCCAGCGCGTGGGCCGCCGAATGCAACTCCCGGCAGGTCAGTCGGGTGTCGCCGTCGATGAGCAGAACTCGGTCGGGAGCCCGATCGGTTTCCTGTGCCAAGGCGTCGGCCAGCGTGTGCAGCCTCATGGGCCGGGTTGTCCCATCACCCGGTGCAGCGTCATCGAGTACCGGTAGTCGTCGCCGGCGTGGGTGTTCACCGTCACCTGGGCGATCTCGCCCTCGGAGGTGGTGTAGCTGCGCTGCATCTGCAGTGCGGCGGTTCCGGGTTCGACGGCCAGTTCGCCGGCGAGTTCGGCGGTGATGATCACCGCGCGGATGTGCTGGCGCACCTCGACGACGCTGACGCCGAACACGTCTTCGATCAGCGGGAAGATGGGACCGGTGTGCCGCTGCAGCAATCGGCCGACACGCGCGAATGCGCGGTTGATGTAGTACTCGGTCCGGCAGATCGGCGCGCGCCGGCCGTCGGCTCGCCGGTAGCCGCGCACCGCCAGCCAGTCGGTGCCGGCCGGCAGCCCGGTGCGCGCGGCGATTTCGCCGTCGACGGTGACCATGGCATTGGAGTCGATCTCGAAGGAGGCGCCGGCCGCGAAGGCGACCAGATCGTCGATCGACACCACGTCCTGGGCGTAGCAGTTCGTCGCCGCGCGGGGAATCACCACGGTGCCCGCGCGTGGCCGGGACACCACCAGGTTGTCCTCCCGCAGCCGCCGCAGCGCTTCGCGGACGGTGTAACGGCTGACCGAGAACCGTTCGCACAGTTCGTGTTCGGTGGGCAGCTGCGAACCCACCGGGTAGACCCCGTCGGCGATCTCCTTGCGCAGTGCCCGCGCAACCTTGAGGTAGCGGTGGTCGGTCACGGGCCGACCGGGTGTAGTGCCAGCACGCTGCCCTCCCCGTCGGCCGCGACGAACAGCGTGCCGTCCGGGCCGCGTGCGATGCCGGCGAACGGGCCCTGCGGGCCGGAGAACGGCGGCATGCCCCGCAGCGGTTTGGGCACCACGCCCGGCGGCGGTCCGATCGGCAGTCCGGCGGCGATGGTGTGCCGCGATCCGGTGGCCAGGTCGACGGCGAGCACCTCGCGGTTGCCCGCGTCCACGATGTAGAGCCGGCCGTCGGCCGGCAGAATGCCCTGCGGCCGGGCCAGGCCGTCGACGACCGTCTCGGTGCCGGACGCGCCGACCCGCACCACCCGCCCGGCGCCGGATTCGGCGACCAGGTAGGTCCCGTCATCGGCACGGACGATCCCGACCGGGCCCGCCAGCCCGGCGGCGAGTACCTCGACGGTTCCGGCGTCCACGCGCAGCACCCGGCCGGTGCCGAACTCGGTGACCACCACCCCGGCGGGTCCGGCGGTGACCCCGTAGAGCTGGTCGAAGCCGTCGGCGAGCACCTCGCCGGCTGATTGCGCCGGCAGGTAGCGGCTGACCTGTCCACCGGAGGTGGTGACGACGAACTCGCCGGCGCCGACCGCGGTCACCCCGCGGATGAAGCCGGGATAGCCGGGACTGAACAGCATGCCCAGCGTCTGCAGTCGGTTGTCGTCGCCGACCGCATAGAAGTAGGTGCCGTCGGCGACGTAGAGCGTGCCGGTGGCGTCGACGGTGAGGTCCAGCGGCCAGTTCAGTCCGCCAGGCAGCACCGTGGTCACCGCACCGCCGGTGATCTCGGCGATCTCGCCGCTGAAGTTGGAGACGAACAGCCGCTCGCCGACGAATGTGCAGTTGTCCAGGCCAGGACTCAGCTGTGCCAGCACGGTCTGATCCCCGGTGCGCGGGTCGATGCGCAACACCTGGCCGCTGGCCGCCTGGGTCGAGACGATGAATCCGTCCGCGTCGAACTTCACCGAGTCGGGAACACCGAGATCGCCTGCAACCCGCTGCGGCAGGGCTTCGGTCGCCAACGGGTCGATGCGCCAGATCTCGTTGGCGGTCATCACCGGGAAGTACAGCAGCCCGTCGGGCCCCACCGCCATGGCGTTGGGCGACGGCAGGTTCTCGGCCAGGATGCGCTGCGCCCCGGTGGCACGGTCCAGCTCCATCAGCCGGCCACCGTCGCGGCACTCCCCGACGAACAGCCGGTCTTGATGCACCGTGATCCCGTTGGCGCACGGTAGATCGTCGCGCAGTACCCGGGCGCGTCCGTTGTCGAGCGCACTGACCCGGGCGTCCATCACCTCGGTGGCATACAGCGTGCCGGCGGAGTCGAAGGCGACGTCGTCGGGGGCCACGACGTCCCCGCCGCGTGCGCTGATGACGGCCAGCTCGCCGGTGGACACGTCCAGCGCGCTGATCTGGCTTCCGGTGACCTGGGCGACGTAGACCCGGCCGTCGGGGCCGGTCCGCAGGCCGTTGGCGCCGAACAGCCGGCTCGGGGCGGTGACCCGCTCCAACCGCCAGCCGGGTGCGACCGTCGGGTCGGTCCGCCCATCGCGCGGAAGAAGCGGGGAGGGTGCCGTCATACCTTCGGACGCTACCAAGCGCAGTTAGTCCAGACAATAGCCGTCGGTGATGCGCGTCTGGGCCTTGACGCGCGAATAAGCGCTGCGGAATAGTGTTCTGCAATACGCAGAACGGAGTATTTTGTCCGAACAAATCAGGGTGGACGTTGCTGGGGGCGCTCCGGCGCGCGGACCGCTGCACGGTGTCCGCGTGGTCGACCTGACGACCATGGTGATGGGCCCCTACTGCACGCAGATCATGGCCGACATGGGCGCCGACGTCATCAAGGTCGAGCCGCCCGAAGGCGATGCCACCCGCTACATCTCGGCGGGCCCGGCGCCGGACATGAGCGGGGTGTTCGTCAACGTCAACCGCGGCAAACGCGGCATCGTGCTGGACCTGCGCACCGACGACGGCAAGGCGGCGATGACCGCGCTGATCGCCGGCGCCGACGTGTTCATCCATTCGATGCGCGCCAAAGCGATCACCAAGCTGGGCCTGGACTACGGCGCGGTGGCCGCGATCAACCCCGCGATCGTCTACACCAACTGCTACGGCTATTCCCGGCGCGGCCCCGACGGCGACCGCCCGGCCTACGACGACACCATCCAGGCCGAATGCGGACTGCCCGCGGTGCAACAGCAACTCACCGGCCGGGCCGATTACGTGGGCACCATCATGGCCGACAAGATCGCCGGGCTGACCGCGCTGTACGCCACGATGATGGCGCTGTTCCACCGGGAGCGCACCGGGCAGGGCCAGGAGGTCGAGGTCGCGATGTTCGAGACCATGGCCTCGTTCATGCTCGTCGAACACGCCAACGGCGCGATGTTCGACCCGCCGCTGGGGCCGGCGGTCTACCCGCGCACGGTGGCGCCCAACCGGCGCCCGTATCAGACCAGCGACGGACATATCGCCGCGCTGATCTACAACGACAAGCACTGGAACGCCTTCATCGATGCCGTGCAGCCGCCCTGGGCCTCCGAGCAGTACGCCACCCTGGCGCAGCGCGCCCAGCAGATCGACACCGTGTATGGACTGCTGGCCGAGACCATGACAGAACGCACCACCGCGCAATGGCTGAAGCTGTTGCACGAGTTGGAGATTCCAGCCGCCCCGCTGAACGCCCCGGGTGACCTCTTCGACGATCCGCACCTCAACGCGGTCGGCCTGTTCGAGACCGTCGACACCCCGGCCGGACCGGTGCGCTTTCCCGGCGTGCCCACCTGGCTGTCGCGCACCCCCGGCCGGGTTGCCGGCCCCGCGCCGGAGCTGGGAGCCCACACCGCGGTGGTGCTCGCCGAACTCGGGCTCGACGGAGCGCCGGCATGAGCCCGCCGGCGACGATGCAGTGGGGGTGCCCCCAGGCGCGCAGCGCCGAGGGGGACGGAGCTTGCGGAGCGATGCTGAGGAGTGGCGCATGAGCCTCGACTTCGACATGGGGCCACGCGCCGGCGCGCTGCGAGGCCAGCTGCGCGAGCTGATCGAACACGAGCTGCCGGAGCACTTCCCGGGCGCGTTCACCGACGATCCGGCCGATCTGGCTGCCGCACAACGGTTCTGCCGGGTGCTCGCCGAGCGCGACTTGCTGTGCCTGTCCTGGCCGCAGCAGTTCGGCGGAGCGGACGCCTCGGTGTGGGAGCAGACCGTGGTCCGCGAGGAGATGTGGGCCCACCACGAACCGCGCGGGGCGCAGTACATGGGGGTCAACTGGGTCGGGCCGATCATCATGCGGCACGGCACCCCCGAACAGCAGCGCCGGCACCTGCCGCCGATCGCCGCCGGCGAGGTGATCTGGTGCCAGGGCTTCTCCGAGCCCGAGGCCGGTTCCGACCTGGCGTCGCTGCGCACCCACGCCCGCCGCGATGGCGACGGCTGGCTGATCAACGGCCAGAAGATCTGGACCTCCTACGCGACCATGGCGCAGTGGTGTTTCCTGCTGGCCCGCACCACCCGCCTCGGTGAAGACCTCAAAGAAGGGGTGGCGACCAAGAAGCAGCAGGGCCTGACGGTGTTCCTGGTGCCGATGGACAACCCGGCGATCCAGGTCCGGCCGATCCGCACCATGATGGGCCCGCACCATCTCAACGAGGTGTTCTTCGACGACCTGCGGGTGACCGACGCCGACGTGCTGGGCGAGGTCGACGCCGGCTGGTCGATCGTGGCCGACGTGATGTCCTACGAACGGGTGGGCATCGCCCGCTACGCGCGCTGCGAACGCCTGCTTGCCGCCGCGCCGGACGCGCTCGGCGATCGCTGGGAGACGTTGCCCGCCGAATTGACGGCGCGGTGGGTGCGGATGCTCACGCACTGCCGGCGCGCCCGGCTGATGGCCTACCGGGTGGTCTCGCTGCAGGCCAGCGGGCGGATTGCGCCGGGGGACGCGGCCGCCTACCGGATCGCGGTCACCCGGCTGGACCAGGAGAGCGCCGAGGTCCTGATGGAGATCGCCGCCGAAGCCCCGGGCGGACCGCGGGGGCAGTGGTTCCGTGCCGAGGTCGACGACCACTGGCGCTATTCGCAGGCCGCCACCGTCTCGTCGGGCAGCATTGAGATGCAGCGCATTCTGCTCTCCCGCGCGCTGTTGGCGGGGTCGCGATGATCCTCGAACTCGGCGCGGACGCCGAAGAATACGGGCGGGCAGCACTGCGGGCGTTCGACACGGCCGGCGGCGACGAGCTGGTGGTGCGCGCCGACACCGACCCGGCCGTGCGCGACGAGCTGGTCGCCCCGGTGCTGCGTGGACTCGGCGCATTCGACCTCAAGCCCCGTGCCGACGCCGACGAACTCGAAGCCGCCGCGGCGCTGTGCCGCAGCGCCGGCTACTGGGCACTGCCCTATCCGGTGGCCGAATGTCTTTCGGCGCCCGCCGGTCTCGATGTCGACGGCCTCATCGTGGTCGCCGAGCACACGCCCGCCGGGGCGGTGGCCGGGTTGTCGAAACGGTGGGCCGCGGTCACGCTGGCCGGGGTGCGCAGCACGGCCGTGGCGCAACCGGCGGCCGGACCGGGGTTGGTCGCCGAGCTGGCGCTGACCGAGATCGACACCGATGGCGCCGATGACGTGGCACTGGCGCTGGCGCTGGGATGCTGGACATTGCTGGGGATGCTGGACCGGGCGCTGGACCTCACGAAAGACCATGTGCGGCTGCGTGAACAGTTCGGCCAGCCGCTGGCGAAGTTCCAGGGCGTGCAGTTCCAGCTGACCGACGCCGAAGTGGAACGCGCCGGGCTGGACATGCTGGCCAAGTACGCGCTGTGGAGCATCGCGACCGCACGCCCCGAAGCGGTCGACGACGCGCTGGCGCTGCGCGCGGCGGCCCTGGAAGCCGCCGACGTGGTCTTCCGGGTCTGCCACCAACTGCACGGCGCCGTCGGGTTCTGCGACGAGACGGCCCTGTCCTGGCTGTCGCGTTACAGCCAGCCGCTGCGCCGGCTGCCGTGGGGGCTCTCGGCCACCCGCCAGCTGCTGGTCGAGCGCGCCGGCCGCACCGGGCTGACGGGACTCTACGCATGACGACGGGCTCCGGCGGTTCAGCGAGGTTCGACGCAGGAGAGGCGAAGCTGGAGCCGCCGTATCAACCTGCCGACTTCCGCGCCCGGGTACGCCAGTGGTGCGCCGACAACATCCCGGCGGACTGGCGCCGCACCCAGACCGGGGTCAGCGAGGCCGAGTTCGTCGACTTCCAGCGCCGCTGGTTCGCCACGCTGCACTCTGCCGGGTTCGCCGTGCCGCACTGGCCGCGCGAATGGGGCGGCGGCATGTCGGTGGCCGACCAGGCCGTGCTGTACCAGGAGCTGGCCGCCCACGACGCGCCGCGGCTGGTGCTGGCATTCGTCGGCATCCACCACGCGGCGGCCACCCTGCTGGCAGCGGGCACCGAGGAGCAGCGCCGCCGGCACCTGCCGGGCATCCTCGACGGCGAGATCTGGGTGCAGGGGTTCTCCGAGCCCGAGGCCGGCTCCGATTTGGCGTCGCTGCGCACCACTGCGCGCCGGGTGGGGGACGGCTACCTGGTCAATGGCCAGAAGCTGTGGGCCAGCGGCGCCAGTCACGCCCAGTGGTGCCTGCTGCTGGCCCGCACCGACCCGGAGGCCCCCAAACGTAAAGGGATCTCCTACTTCCTGCTCGACATGGCCACCCCCGGAGTGCAGGTGCGGCCGATCCGCAACGCCGTCGGCGATCAGCACTTCTGCGAGATCTTCCTCGACGACGTGGTGATCCCGGCGGCGAACCTGATCGGGGCCGAGAACACCGGCTGGCAGGTGGCGCAGGCGACGCTGGGCGCCGAACGCGGCATGACCATGCTCGAATTGGCCGAGCGGCTGGGCTGCGCGGGCTTTCGCTGGCTGGTGCAGGCCGCGCCGAGCGACGACCCGGTGGTGGCCGACAAGTTGGCGCAGTTGGAAACCGAGATCACCGGCCTGCGGGCGATGTGCCGACAGCTGGTGGCCGACGTCGAGGCCGGCACGGCCGGACCCGCCGACGCCTCGATCGTGAAGCTCTACTACAGCGAGCTATTACAGCGGCTGACCGACTTCGGCGCCGAGATCGGCGGTTTGGCCGCGCACACCGCACTGACCAAACCCCTGTCCAGCGGCTGGGAGTCGGGTTCCTGGGTGCTCGATTTCATCGGCTCCTGGGAGTGGACCATCCCCGGCGGCTCCAGCGAGATCCAGCGCACCATCATCGGCGAACGCGGCCTGGGTTTGCCGCGAGAACCGAGCCTGCCGTGACCACAACCGATTTCGCCGAACTGCACGACGACCTTCGGGCCGTCGCCGCCGACGTGCTGGGCCGCGGCCGCGCCGTCGACTGGCCCACCATTGCCGACGCCGGCTGGGTCGGACTGGAGGTTCCCGAGGCCTTCGGCGGGGCCGGTGCGACGTTCGCCGAGGTCGCCGTGGTCTGCGAAGAACTGGGAAGGGCCGCCGTCGCCGCCGACTACCTCGGCAGCGCGGTGCTCACGGTGGGTGTGCTGAACACGCTGCAGCACAGTGCGGTTCGTGACCGATTGCTGACCGATGTCACCGCCGGCACGACACGGGCCGCCACCGTGATGGGTGACTTCACCCTGGCCGCCGACGGGCGACTGTCCGGACGTGCCGACTTCGTTCCCGACGCCGACGGCGCCGATTTGCTGCTGGTGCTGGCCACCGACCACACCGGCGCCGAGGTCGCCGTGGCCACCGACCTGCTCGCCGTCACTGCGCAGCCGGTGCTCGACCAGACTCGCCGGGTCGCCACCGTGACCGCCGAGGGCGTGCAGGTGGCCGAGCCGTTGTCGTTCACCGGAAACCCCCGGTCGGTGCAGAACCGGGCGGCCGTCGCGGTGGCCTGCGACAGCCTCGGTTTGGCCGAGGCCATGCTGGCCGCCACCGTGTCGTATGCGCAGACCCGCCACCAGTTCGGCCGTCCCATCGGCTCCTTCCAGGCCGTCAAGCACGCATGCGCGGACATGCTGGTGACGGTCTCGGTGGCCCGCGCCCTGGTGCGCGAGGCTGTCGACGCGGTGGCCACCACCGGCTTCGGTGGCTCCGAGGCCGATGTCGCGGTGGCCATGGCGAAATCGTATGCCTGCGGCGGCGCGGTCGAGGTCGTCGGCAAGGCGCTGCAGCTGCACGGCGGGATCGGCTACACGTGGGAGAGCGGCATCCACGTCTATCTGAAACGCGCCGTGTTCAACCGGTCGCTGTTCGGGTCACCGGCAGCGCACCGCCGACATCTCGCTCAACGGTATTAACAAGTCAAGCAAGGAGTTTCGACTGTGGGTGTGCCCGTATATCGCCGGATCCTGGAGTTGTTCGAGGCCGAGGGCGTCAACACGCTGTTCGGTATCCCCGACCCCAACTTCGTGCACATGTTCGTCGAGGCCGAACAGCGCGGTTGGTCGGTGGTGGCGCCGCACCACGAGGAGAGCGCCGGGTTCATGGCCGAGGCGGCGTCGCGGATGACCGGGGCGCCCGGACTGTGCATCGGCACCCTGGGGCCCGGCGTGGCCAACATCGCCGGGGCGATGATGTGCGCCAAGGTGGAGAACTCCCCGGTGGTGTTCCTGGGCGGGCAGCGGGCCCGCATCACCGAGCGGCGAGTGCGGCGCGGGCGTATCCAATTCGTCCGCCAGGAAGAGCTTTTCGCGCCGTCGGTGAAGTACAGCGCGTCGATCGAGTACGCCGACCAGACCGATGAGATCGTGCACGAGGCGATCCGGCGGGCCCTGTCGGGCACGCCGGGCCCAGCCTACATCGAATACCCGTCACACGTGATCCTCGAAGAGCTCGATGTCGCCGGTCCGCCGGAGCCGCACCGCTACCGGCTGGTCAACCAGCGGGCCGGGGCGGCCGAGGTCGCCGAAGCCGCCGAGATCATCCGCAACGCGGCGAATCCGGTGCTGCTGGTGGGGCACGGGGTACACACCTCGCGCAGCGCGGCGGCGGTGCGCGAGCTCGCCGAACTGATGGCGTGCCCGGTGATCCAGACCTCCGGCGGCACCGCGTTCATCCCCGGTCTGGAAGACCGCACCTTCCCCTACGGGTTCTCCCAATCGGCGGTCGAGGCGGTGGTGGCCTCCGACGTCTGTGTGGCGCTGGGCACCGAACTGGGCGAGCCGGTGCACTACGGCACCACCCGGCACTGGGCGGCCAAGAACGCCGAGCGCAAATGGATCTACGTCGAGCAGGACCCGATGGCGATCGGGGTGAACCGGCCCATCGACGTGCCGCTGGTGGGCGATCTGCGTGGCGTGGTACCCCAACTCGTGGCGGCACTCAAGCAGACCCCGCGCACCGCGCCGGCCGAGCTGGACCGCTGGATCAAACAGGACGCCGAGCAGCTCGCCGAGCTGGCCGAGACCGCACCGACCGGGCGCAGCCCGGTGCACCCGGCACGCTACGTGGTCGAGGCCACCAAAGCGTTCCCCGCCGACGGCATCATGGTGCGCGACGGCGGCGCCACCGTCATCTTCCAGTGGACCTATTCACAGGCCAAGCCGCACGACGTGATGTGGAACCAGAACTTCGGCCACCTGGGCACCGGCCTGCCGTACGCGGTGGGCGCCTCGGTCGCCGAGGGCGGCAAGCGGCCGGTGATGCTGCTGACTAGCGACTCGGCGTTCCTGTTCCACATCGCCGAGCTGGAGACCGCCGCCCGGCTGAAGCTGCCGCTGGTCTGCGTGGTCGGGGTGGACCACCAGTGGGGCCTGGAAGTCGGGGTGTACAAGCGCACGTTCGACCAGCCCTCGCCGCAGCCGGGGGTGCACTGGAGCAAGGACGTCCGGTTCGACAAGATCGCCGAGGGCATGGGCTGCCACGGCGAGTACGTGCAAGACGAGACGGAGATCGGGCCGGCGATCAAGCGGGCCTACGCGGCGGGCGGGACCGCGGTCATCCACGTGTGCATCGACCCCAAGGCCAACTCGGAGGAGATGCCCAATTACGCCGAGTTCCGCACCTGGTACGCCGAAGGAACCCAATGAGTGAGAATGCTATTCTCATTTCCGGCTAACGCATATCCCTGAGTGCAGCGACGAGCTGGAGGAGACCATGCCCGAAGGAATGAGCTTCGAGCTGACCGAGGACCAGCAGCTGATCCGGCAGTCGGTCGCCGAGCTGGCGTCCAAGTTCGACGACCACTACTGGATGAGCAAGGACCAGGCGCACGAATTCCCGCAGGAGTTCTACGACGCCATCGCCGGCGGCGGCTGGCTGGGCATGACCATCCCCGAGGCGTACGGCGGCCACGGACTGGGTATCACCGAGGCCACCATCCTGGCCGAGGAAGTGGCGCGTTCCGGCGGTGGCATGAACGCCGCCAGCGCCATCCACATGTCGATCTTCGGGATGCAGCCGGTGGTGGTGTTCGGCTCCGATGAGATGAAGGCCGAAACCCTGCCGCGCATCGTCAGCGGTGATCTGCACGTGTGCTTCGGCGTCACCGAACCGACCGCGGGACTCGATACGTCACGTATCACCACGTTCGCCAAGCGGGACGGCAGCGATTATGTGGTCAACGGCCGCAAGGTGTGGATCTCCAAGGCCATCGAGTCCGAGAAGATCCTGCTGCTGACCCGCACCGAGTCCCGCGACGACGTGGAAAAGCGAGGGGGCAAACCCACCGAGGGCCTCACGCTGTTCCTCACCGATATCGACCGCGACCACATCGACATCCGGCCGATCCCCAAGATGGGCCGAAATGCGGTGTCCTCCAACGAGGTCTTCATCGACGACCTGCGAGTACCGGCCGAACACCGGATCGGCGAAGAGGGCAAGGGCTTCTCCTACATCCTGCACGGGCTCAACCCGGAGCGCATGCTGATCGCCGCCGAGGCGCTCGGCATCGGCCGGGTCGCGCTGGACCGCGCGGTCAAGTACGCCAACGAGCGCGTGGTGTTCGACCGGCCGATCGGCATGAACCAGGGCATCCAGTTCCCGCTCGCCGACTCGTTGGCCCGCCTGGACGCCGCCGAGTTGATCCTGCGCAAGGCCACCTGGCTCTACGACAACGGCAAGTCCTGCGGTCGTGAAGCCAACATGGCCAAATATCTGTGTGCCGACGCCGGTTTCGCGGCGGCCGACCGCGCTTTGCAGACCCACGGCGGGATGGGCTACTCGGAGGAGTACAACATCTCCCGGTTCTTCCGGGAGTCCCGGTTGATGAAGATCGCCCCGGTCAGCCAGGAGATGATCCTGAACTTCCTCGGCTCGCACGTGCTCGGGATGCCGAGGAGCTACTGATGACCGCACCGCTGGCCGGTGTCACGGTGGTGGCCCTGGAGCAGGCGGTGTCCGCCCCGATGTGCACCCGCGCGCTGGCCGACTTCGGTGCGCGGGTGATCAAGGTGGAGAACCCCGACGGCGGCGACTTCGCCCGCTACTACGACGACGTGGTCGGTGGTCCCGGAGGCCAGGCGGCACACTTCGTCTGGGTCAACCGCGGCAAACAGTCGGTCACCCTGGATCTCAAAAGCGAGGCGGGACGCGAGGTTCTGCACCGGCTACTGGACACCGCCGACGTGCTGGTCTCCAATCTCGCACCGGGCGCCACCGCGCGGCTGGGGCTGTCGGCAACGGACATGGCAACCCGGCACCCGAACGTGATCGCCGTGGAGATCGACGGCTACGGCAGCGGCGGACCGCTGTCGCACAAGCGGGCCTACGACCTGCTGGTGCAGGCCGAGTCCGGGGTGTGTTCGGTGACCGGCCGGCCGGGGGAGCCGGCCAAGCCCGGCCCGCCGGTGGCGGACGTGACCAGCGGCCTGTACTCGGCGCTGTCGATCATGGCGCTGCTGATCGGTCGCAAGGGTGCGGGCAGCGATGAGCCGGCGCCGTCGGTGACCGTCAGCCTGTTCGACACCATGGCCGAGATGATGGGCTATCACCTGACCTATGCGCGGCACTCCGGCGTCGAGCAGCAGCCGCTGGGCATGAGCTCACCGGCCGTGGCGCCCTACGGCGCGTATGCGACCGCCGACGGGCACACCGTGGTGCTGGGCACCACCAACGACCGGGAGTGGCAGCGGCTGGCCCGCGAGCTGCTGGGCCGCGACGACCTGGCCGACGACCCGCGCTTCGCCGGCAACGCCGACCGGGTGGCGAACCGGGCGATCCTGGACGAGGCGATCGGCCAGTGGTGCGCCCGCCACGACCTGGCCAAGATCCAGCACGCAGCCGATGCCGCCGGAATCGGCAACGCCCGCTACAACACCGCCGGCGACGTGCTGGCACACCCGCAGCTGTCCGAGCGCGACCGGTGGCGCTCGATCGACACCCCGGCCGGGCCGATCCCGTCGTTGCTGCCGCCGCCGGTGATCGCCGGCTTCGAGCCGCCGATGGGGCCGGTGCCGGCCCTCGGCGAGCACACCGAGGCGGTGCTGGGCGAACTGGGTTTCACCGACACCGAGATCGCCGAGCTGCGCGGCCAGCGGGCGATCGGGCAGGCTGGCAGCTGATGACGCCCGACACCGACGTGCTGCTGCGCACCGATCGCGACGGGGTGCGGACCCTCATCCTGAACCGGCCCGCCCGCAAGAACGCGATCAACCCGCAGCTGTGGCGGGCGCTGCGCGATGCGCTGCGCGATGCCGCCGACGACCGCGACTTGCGCGCCCTGGTCATCACCGGCGCGGGCGGCGCGTTCTGTTCGGGCGCGGACATCGGCACCGGTGACGACACCCACCCGGTGTACAAGCTGCAGCGGCTCACCGACGTCGCGCTGGCGCTGCACGAGCTGGCGATCCCGACCATCGCCAAGGTGACCGGGGTGGCGGTCGGGGCGGGCTGGAACCTGGCGCTGGGCTGCGATCTGGTGGTCGCCACACCGGAATCGACGTTCTGCCAGATCTTCTCGAAGCGGGGTCTGTCGATCGACCTGGCCGGTTCGTGGCTATTGCCCAAGATCGTCGGCCTGCAGCAGGCCAAGCGGTTGGCGCTGCTGGCCGAGACCATCGACGCCACCGAAGCCCAGGCGCTGAACCTGGTGACGTGGGTGATCGGCGCCGGTGAGATCGACGGGTTCGTCGACGATCTCGCCGACCGGCTGGCCGCCGGCCCGCCGCGGGCGCTGGCGCAGACCAAGGCGCTGCTCAATCAGGGCGCCGACGCTACCCTGCCCGAGGCACTGGCCAACGAATCCCGAGCCCAGTTAGTCAATTTCGCGGGAACCGACGCCGCGGAAGCCTATGCGGCCTTCGCCGAGAAGCGGACACCACGCTTCACCGGCGGATGGCCTGCCAAGTGAGATCGGAGTAGAGATGCGACCAACGGTGATCGTGGGGGCGGTGCGCACCCCGGTCGGCAAACGCAACGGCGGCCTGGCCGGCACGCATGCCGCGGACCTGTCCGCGATCGTGCTCAACGAGCTGATGCAGCGAACCGGGGTCGACCCGGGCGTCGTCGACGACGTGGTGTGGGGTTGTGTGTCGCAGGTCGGCGACCAGTCCTCCAACATCGGCCGGTACGCGGTGCTGGCCGCGGGCTGGCCCGAGGCAATCCCGGGCACCACGGTCAACCGGGCGTGCGGCTCCAGTCAGCAGGCGCTGGACTTCGCGGTACAGGCGGTGATGTCGGGGCAGCAGGACGTCGTCGTTGCCGGCGGTGTCGAGGTCATGAGCCGGGTCCCGCTCGGTGCGGCCCGGGCCACCGGGGAGCCCTACGGCCCCAAGGCTCTGGCGCGCTATGACGGCTTCCAGTTCAACCAGGGCATCGGCGCCGAGATGATTTGTGAGAAATGGGGTTTCGACCGCACCAGGGTCGACGAGTACTCGGCGCGCTCGCATGAGCGGGCCGCCGCCGCGCAGGATGCCGGGGCGTTTCGCGACCAGATCGTCCCGGTCGTCACCGAAGGTGGGGTGGTGGACGCCGACGAGGGCATCCGCCGCGGCACCACCGCCGAGAAGCTGGCCGGACTCAAGCCGGCCTTTCGGGACGACGGAATGATCCACGCCGGCAACTCCTCGCAGATATCCGACGGCGCCGCAGCACTGTTGGTGATGAGCGAGGACGAGGCCGCCCGGCGCGGGCTGACCCCGCTGGTGCGCTACACCGCCGGCGCGGTCACCGGCGCCGACCCGGTGCTGATGCTCACCGGGCCCATTCCGGCCACCGAGAAGGTGCTCAAACGCGCGGGGCTGGGCATAGCCGACATCGGTGTGTTCGAGGTCAACGAGGCGTTCGCCCCGGTGCCGCTGGCGTGGCTGGCCGAGACCGGCGCCGACGAGGAGCTGCTCAACCCGGTGGGCGGGGCGATCGCACTGGGCCATCCGCTCGGCGCTTCCGGCGCGGTGCTGATGATCCGGATGATCAACCACATGCGCGACAACGGAATTCGGTACGGATTGCAGACCATGTGCGAGGGCGGCGGGACCGCCAACGCCACGATCGTCGAACTCGTCGGCTAGGCCGGCCGGATCGGCTAAGGAGACACCGTCATGCAGCGCGTGCTGTTCACCGAAGACCACGAGGCGTTCCGGGCGCTGGCCCGTGACTTCGTCGAGAAGCACGTGGTGCCCGAATACCCCAACTGGGAGAAGGCCGGCCGGATGCCGCGCGCGGTCTTCGAGCAGCTGGGCTCGCTGGGGATGCTCGGCATGGCGATCCCCGAGGAGTACGGCGGCGCGGGCATCGACGACTACCGCTACAACGTGGTGCTGCAGGAGGAGGCGGCCCGCGCGCTGGTCACACTGTCCACGGTGCGCACCCAACTCGAGGTGATCCTGCCGTACTTCCTGCACTACGCCAACGACGAGCAGCGGGCGCGCTGGTTTCCCGGGCTGGCCGCCGGCACGCTGCTGACGGCGATCGCGATGACCGAGCCGGGCACCGGATCGGATCTGGCCGGGATGCGCACCACCGCGGTGCGCGACGGCGACGACTACATCCTCAACGGGGCGAAGACGTTCATCACCGGCGGCATTCAGGCGGATCTGGTGATCGTGGTGGCCCGCACCGCCACCGACCCCGACAACCGCCGCGCCGGGCTGACGCTGCTGGTGGTCGAGGACGGCATGCCCGGCTTCGCCCGAGGCCGCGAACTGGACAAGATGGGCTGCAAGGTCCAGGACACCGCCGAATTGTCCTTCACCGATGTGCGGGTTCCGATGGCCAACCGGCTGGGGGCCGACGGCGAGGCCTTCAGCTACCTGGGCCACAACCTGGCCCAGGAACGACTCACCGTGGCGGTCGGCTCGGTGGCGCAGTCCCGTTCGGCGCTGGCCGCCACCATCGACTACGTGAAGAACCGGAACGTGTTCGGCTCACCGGTCGCGTCGTTCCAGAACACCAAGTTCGAACTGGCCGCGGTCTCCACCGAGATCGAGGCCGCCCAATGCATGCTCGATAGGGCGGTCATCGAGCACGTCGATGGCAAGCTTTCGGGCGCCGACGCCGCTCGGGTGAAACTGTTCTGCACCGAGATGCAGGCCCGGGTCATCGATCGCTGCCTGCAGTTGTTCGGCGGCTACGGCTACATGATGGAATACCCGATCGCGCGGCTCTACACCGACGCGCGGGTGGCCCGGATCTATGCCGGGACCAGCGAGGTGATGAAGATGATCATCGCCAAGTCGCTGGGGCTCTGAGACGGTCTCGGGCCGCGGTTGTGAGTCCGTAACCAAAGATTCTTCGATGAGACCCTTGTCACAGCGCGCAAACCAACCTACTGTGTGTTCACTTGGTTGGTTGATCGAAGGAGACCGGTGACCTCACCCCGGCCGTACGCCACACTGCTCGCCAAAGGCGAGGACCGCAGGCAGCGGATTCTGTTGGCAGCCGAGCACCTGCTGGCCCGCAACGGCTGGCGCAACACCTCGCTGGCGCAGATCGCCCGCAACGCCGGGGTCAGCGCGGCGGGCCTGCTGCACCACTTCGCGTCCAAGGAACAGCTGCTGCACGCGGTGCTCGACGCCCGCGACGCCGACGACGACACGCACGCCGACCGCAGCGGCGACCTCATCGAGGAGATCCAACGGGTGGCCGACCGATTCACCCGGGCACCCGAGTTGGTCGGAACCTTCACCGTGCTGCTCGCCGAGAACGTGCTGCCCGAGGCGCCGCTGCACGATCGGATGCTCAAGCGCTACCACGCCGCGGTCGACATCGTCGCCGACCTGATCCGCTGCGGCCAGGACTCCGGCCGCTACCGCACGGATTTCGACCCGGCCATCAAGGCCGCAGAGATTCTCGCCTTTATCAACGGAATGGAGATGTCATGGCTACTGGATCCCTCGATACCGCTGGCCGAGGTGTTCACGGCCTACACGGAAACACTGGCCCGCGACTTCGCTCCACTGGAAAAGGACGTCCTGCAATGACCCCCGACCCCGACATGCGGTACCGGTTCGACATCGTCGGCCACAGTGTCGTCGACATCGTCACGGCGGCGGGCGGCTGGCTCTACGACCGCGCGACGGCGGGCTGGGACGTCAGCGTGATGATGCTCGATGCCTTCGAGGGCACCGACACCCGCCCGCTGCAGATCCTCGGCGCCCGGGTGCTGGACCTGGCGTCGGTGCTCACCCACTGGGAGCAGTGGCCGCACCCGCAGACCATCGCCGTCTGCGCCGAGATGTTCGACGGCCACGCACGCGTGCGCCAGGGCGTGCTCGACGCGCTGGAACACAGCAGCACCGAGGTGACGCTGTGGGGCGACGTGCCGGCCGAGTTGGATCGCGACGTCGACACCCGCCAGCACCGGCTCAGCGCGGCAGCCCGTGCGTTCAAGGCCCAGGCGCTGCGAGCGGCGGGCATCGACCCGAAAGGCGTTGCCGGATCCGGTCACGTCGAGATGTTCCGCTGCGGGCCGGCGTGTGCGTCGGTCGCGGCAGACTTGAGCCCGGCGAGTTGAGCGGCGCGATCGCACATTGACCGAGAACGTGCCGCTGTCGCGTTCCCTGGTGCTGGTGACCGATTATCGGGTTCCGGATCCGGCCAGGGTCTGGCCGCTGTTGCAGCGCCACCGCGACAGCCTGGCTCACCTGGGCGCCAGCCACGTGCTGGTCTACACCTCGTCGGTCGATCCCGGCCGGGTGCTGGCACTGATGTCGATCCGCGCCGCGCAGCCGGTCACCGATCTGCTCCGCGACGAGGCGTTCATGGCCTGGTTCGACGCGGTCGGCGTCGACGACATCCCCGCCGTCTTCGCCGGTTCGCTGGCGGAGCGCATCGAGCTGGCCGACAGTTCGAGCCTGACTGAACCGCCGGCCGAACCGCCGGGCGTGGTCGTCGCGGCGGTGGCCGAAGTCGTCGACGCCGAGGCGCTCATCGACCATGTCCACGACACCGCGGACGCCTTCGCTGCGGCCGGCATCCGGAAGGTCTTGATATTCCAGGCCTTTGACAATCCTCGCGAGGTGTTCATGCTGCAGGAGGCCGCTGAGGAAGTGGGCGAGGCCGGCGCCGGGCAGTGGATCAGCCAACCCGAGTTCGCCGCCGAGTGGGTCACCCGGGCCGGGGTCGGCGTCTACCCGCCGGTATTCGTCGGCCGGCTGGCGCACCTGATGCGCGTGGCGGATCAGCAAGAGGACCAACAAGATCGAGCAGAAGGAGAACCCATTCGATGACCGCTTACGGCGTGGGACTGTTGATCGTGCGGCTCTGCCTGGGCCTGACCATGGCCGCGCACGGCTACAACAAGATCTTCTCTGGGGGCCGGATCCCCGGCACCGCACGGTGGTTCGACAGCATCGGTATGCGGCCCGGCCTCTTCCACGCCCGGGTGGCCGCCGGAACCGAGATCGCCGCCGGGCTGGGCCTGGCCGCCGGCCTGCTCACGCCGATTCCTGCGGCGGGCTTCGTCGCCCTGATGCTGGTGGCGGCCTGGACAGTACACCGCGACAACGGCTTCTTCATCGTCAAGAGCGGCTGGGAGTACAACCTGGTACTGGCCGCCGTCGCAGTCGGCATCGCCATGCTCGGCGCCGGGCCGCTCAGCCTGGACCACCTGCTGTTCGGGCAGAACTGGTGCGACGGGTGGACCGGGCTGCTGATCGCGGCCGGGCTCGGGCTCGCCGGTGGCATCGGCCAACTGCTGGTGTTCTACCGGCCGGTGCGCGAGCGGGCCTGACCGCCCGCGGTCAGTCGCTGGCCGGCAGCGGCTTGGCTTCCTTGAGGGCCAACGGCACGGTGCCGACGCTCAAGGTACCGGCGCCGGCCTTGGTCACCAAGACCTCGGCGCCGGCGTCGTCGACGTAGCGCTTGCCCATCACCGCGCCGCCGGCGAAGTCGGGATCCAGGGTCGCCTCCGGCGAGGCGCTGTCCTCCAGGGGCACCATCGGGGCCCCACCGGCGCGCAGGTCATCGAGGCTGTCGGCGGTCTTCACCACGATGACCTGGGTGTCGCACACCTGGCTCTTCAGACGGGTACCGGACTTGATCATTGCGTTCCTTCGGCTTGGAAAACGAGGTGGACTACTTCGCGGCTTACAGGTCGTCGAGGAGTTCCCGGCGCAGCACCTTGCCGGTCGGGGTGGTCGGCAGCTCCGAGCGGAAGACGATCCGATCCGGGGTGCGCGATCCTCGCAGCTGCTCTCGAACATACTCGCGCAGCGCCTCCGGCTCCGGTGACGCACCGGGCGCCGCAACCACGCACGCGACGATGATCTGGCCCCACTCAGGATCCGGGGCGCCGACCACGGCGACCTCACGGACCTGCGGGTGCTCGACCAGCACGTCCTCGATCTCGGCGGGCGCGATGTTCTCGCCGCCGCGGATGATGGTGTCGTCGGAGCGGCCGACGATGTACAGGTATCCCTCGTCGTCCAGCACGGCGAGATCACGGGTCGGGAACCAGCCGTCGGCGTCGAGCACCGACCCCATGCCGGTGTAGGTGCCCGAGACCTGTTCGCCCCGGAGGAACAACTCGCCGGGCTCTCCGGCCGCAACCGGCCGGCCCTCGTCGTCGCGGATGACCACCTCGATGCCCGGGACCGGGCGGCCGACCGACCCCAGCCGCTTGCGGACGGCTTCGTCGGTGGCCGCGTACGCCGTGCGGTGGTCGTCGGGGGTGAGCACCGCGACCGTCGAACTGGTCTCGGTCAGGCCGTAGGCGTTGACGAAGCCGACGTCGGGCAGCAGGTCCAGCGCCCGGCGCACCAACGGCAGCGCAACCTTGGAGCCACCGTAGGCCAGGTTGCGCAGCGTCGGCAGTGGAGCCGGGTGGGCTTCCAGTTCCGACACGATGCGCTCCAGCATCGTCGGGACGACGGTGGCGGTGGTCACCGCCTCATCTTTGACCAGCCGGATCCACTCGGCGGGGCTGAAGCGACGCAGATAGACCGACTTGCGTCCGGCGTAGAGGTTGCTCAGCGCCGCTCCGACACCGGCGATGTGGTAGGGCGGCACGCAGATCAGCGCCGCGTCCTCGGGGCCCGCCGAACCGAACTCGACGGTCTGAGTGATGTAACTGGTCAGGTTGTTGTGGGTCAGCTCAACGGCTTTGGGCGCCGAGGTGGTACCCGAGGTGAACAGCACAACTGCCACGTCGTCGGGATCCGGCCACTGCACCTCCGGGGTGGTGGTGCGCGCCCGGGCGCAGAAGGTGGCCGAATCGATTTGGGCGACACCGAGGTCGCCGATCAGGTCGAGGTATTCCTTGTCGACGATGACCAGCGGTTGCGGCAGCCGGCCGATCAGCTCGCGCAGCGCCGGGCCGCTGAGCCGGTAGTTGAGCGGGGCGAAGGGCCGCCCGGCCCGCGCCGCGGAGAACAACAGCAGCGGCAGCATGTCGCCGCCCATCCCGATGTAGGCCACGCTGCTCGCGCCGGTCTCGTTGATCACCCCGGCGCCGGCGTCGGCGAGGGCATTGAGTTCGGCGGTGGTGTAGCGGGTGGTCTCCGAGACGACCGCGACCCGGTCTGGGTCGGCCGACACCGCCATTTCCAGCAACAACGAAATGCTCACCGCTCGGCTCCCCGTAATCCGTCGTGGATGAGAACGACATTATCATTTTGTGGTAGTCGCGCTACCGGCAGGAGTCGGTCCGGGGACCGCGATCGGTACGCTGACGTGCGTCATGATCAGCGTGGTCGACCTCGATGGCAACCCCGACGCCGAGCCCGGCGCCGGGATCATCATCGCGACGGGCAGCCGCTTCGACACCGCGCACGCCGAACACTGGTTGCAGCGCGCCACCTTCACCCTCTCGGAGGCCGAGGCCACGGATCGCCGGATCATCACCGTCGGATCGGTGACCGACGCACTCGCCGACATCGCCGATCAGTGCCGGCGCCGGCCGCATGCGGCCGCGATCTGCGACGACGTGCTGCGCGCGGTGGACCCGAACGCGCCGGCACGAGCCGGAGTGATCACCGAATCACTGGCCTACTCGGTGCTGCAGGCCGGCCCGGAGTTCGCCGGCTGGCTGGCCGAGCGCGGCCCGGCCACCGTGCCCGACACCAGCGAGCCGGTGCTGATCGACCGGGACGGCGACACGCTGCTGCTGCGGTTCAACCGGCCGCAGCGCCACAACGCCTTCAGCAATGCGATGCGGGCCGCGCTGCTCGACGGCCTGGCCGTGGCCGCAGCCGACACCGCGATCGACGAGGTGGTGCTGTCGGGGGCCGGCCGCTCCTTCTGCAGCGGCGGCGATCTGGCCGAGTTCGGCGGCTTCACCGATGTGGCCAGTGCCCACCTGGCCCGCACCCGCCACAGCCCGGCGCTGGCGCTGGACGCGCTGACCGCTCGGCTCGGTGCGCGCTGCCGCGCCGACGTGCACGGCCAGGTGCTGGGCAGCGGACTGGAGATGGCGGCCTTCTGCGGCCGGGTGCGCGCACACCCCGAGGCGGTGCTGGGCCTGCCCGAGCTCAACCTCGGGCTGATTCCGGGTGCCGGAGGCACCGTCAGCATCACCCGCCGCATCGGACGGTGGCGCACCGGCTATCTGATCCTGTCGGGGCGCACCATCGACGCGTCGACCGCGCTGCGGTGGGGGCTCGTCGACGAGGTCGGGAGCCCCTGATGGGCGGGGCGGCCTGGGGTGCGTCGGGACTGGCCTGGCTGACCGGGCAGCCCGACGGCCCGCCGGATTTCTCCCGCGCCGCGGTGCTGCAGCACGCCACCCAGGTGCTGGGCCGCTTCACCACCGCCACCGGTGTCGACGCCGACGCCGCGACGCTGCTGGCCGGCCGTGCCGGCCTGCTGGGCTTCAGCCGCGCCGGGCGCGTCTCGGCCGGGGGCGCCACGCGGCTGTTGGCCGCCGCCGACGGCTGGTGGGCGATCACGTTGTCGCGCGCCGACGACGTCGACGCCGTACCCGCCCTCATCGAAGCCGACTGCCCGGAGCCGTGGACAGCTGTTGCCGGGTGGGCGTCGCAGCGACCGGTGGCCGAGGTCGTCGAGCGGGCGCGGTTGCTCGATCTGCCCGCCGCCGCACTGGGGGAGAGCGCCGCCGCGACACCGTCGATCCGCCGGGCCGGGCCTCGCGGTCCGGCCCGTGACGCGCACGGCGCCCTGGTCGTCGACCTGACCTCACTGTGGGCCGGCCCGCTGTGCGGGCAGCTGTTGACGCAGGCCGGGGCCACCGTCATCAAGGTGGAAAACCCGTCCCGCCCGGACGGCACGCGGCGGGGCCCGAAGGCCTTCTTCGACTGGATGAATAGCGGAAAACTGTCCTGCACAGCAGATTTCGATCGTGACACCGACTTCCTCGCCCGGTTGCTGGATGCCGCCGACGTCGTGCTGGAGGGCTCCCGTCCGGCGGCGCTGGCGCGCCGCGGTCTCGGCCCGTTCGACGTGGCGGGCCGGCCGGGGCGGGTGTGGCTGCAGATCACCGCGCACGGCGGCGAGGCCCCCGGTTCATACGGCGGTCCCAGCTTCGCCTCTCCTTCGTCGAGCCTCGCTGAACCGCCGGGTTTATGCGGCGGTCCCGGCTTCGCCTCGCCTCCGCCGGCCCGGGGGCCGACTCCGCCGAGCCTCGCCGAACCGCCGGGGTTCGGCGACGACACGGCGGTGGCGGGCGGGTTGGTGGGCCGTGACGGGGCGGCGGATCCGGTGTTCTGCGGCGACGCCATCGCCGACCCGCTGACCGGTATCGAAGCCGCCGTCGCGGTGCTCGACTCGCTGGCCGGCGGCGGCGGTGAGGTGATCACGCTGTCGCTGGCCGCCGTCGCCGCACGCTACGCCGCACTGCCGCTGCATCCCGTCGGCGACTACCCGGTGTCGCCGCCGGCCCGCCCGCATATCGCGGGCACCGGCCCGCGGCTGGGGGCCGACAACGCCCGGGTCGGCGAACTCGTGAATGCGGCATCGCGGTGCTGATCCAGCGGGCGGTGCTGCTCGACGGCTCGATGGTCGACATCCGGCTCGGCGACACCATCGAACAGGTCGCGCCGGAGCTGACGGCCCGCCGCGGCGAGGACGTGCTGGACGCGCGTCGCGCCACCGTGATTCCCGGGCTGCACGATCACCACCTGCACCTGCGGTCGGCGGCCGCCGCGCTGGACTCGGTGTACCTGGGCCCACCGCAGGTGAACACGCTCGACGAGCTGGCCGCTGCGCTGCGGGTCGCGACGGCAGATCGCGACGGCTGGGTGCGCGGCTACGGCTACCACGAATCGGTGGCCGGAGAACTCAACGCCGCACTGCTAGACCGGCTCTCGCCCGAGGTGCCGGTGCGGGTGGCGCATCGCAGCGGCGCGCTGTGGGTACTCAACTCGGCCGGCCTGGCCCGCATCGGGCGGGCCGATCATCCCGACGGCAGGTTGCTGCGGGCCCACGGCGACCCGGCGCCGGAGCTTCCGCGCCGGGAGCCGTCGCTGCGGCGACTGAGCCGGCAGCTGGCCGCACGCGGCGTCACCGGGATCACCGACGCCACCCCGGGCCACACCGACGCCGACATCGCCGCGTTCGCCGCCGCGCGCCGCAGCGGGGAGCTGTTGCAGCGGCTGCACTGCATGGCGCCGGCCGCAACGGCCCCGGCGCCCGGCATCACCCTCGGGCCGGCCAAGATCATCCTCGACGACGCCCGGCTGGACCTCGATTCCTTAGCTGAAGCGTTGTGCGACAACCACGGACGCGATCACGGTGTGGCGCTGCACTGCGTCACCGATGTCCAGCTCACCGTGGCGATCGCGGCATGGCAGTCCGCCGGAGTCCACCGCGACGATCGGATCGAGCACGCCGCGGTGGTGCCCGACGACCGACTGGCCGACCTCGCTGCGCTCGGCATCACCGTGGTCACCCAGCCCAACTTCATCGCCGAACGCGGCGACGACTACCTGGCCGAGATCGAACCCGGTCGGCACCACGAGCTGTGGCGGCTGGCGTCGTTGCGGGACAACGGTATTGCGGTGGCGCTCTCCACCGACACCCCCTTCGGCGCCGGCGACCCCTGGGCGGCCATGCGGGCCGCGGTGCACCGGACCACCCCCGGCGGCACCGTGCTGGGTCCGGCCGAGCGGGTCACGGCTCGCGCCGCGCTGGCCATGTTCACCGGCCGGCCCGACCGGCCCGCGACACCGCGCACCGTCAGCCCCGGCGAGCCCGGTGACCTGTGCGTGCTCGACGGTGATCCGGCCGCGCTGGCCGCCGGTCTGGTCACGGCGACCATCGTCGCCGGCGCCGTGGTGCACCAGCACGACAACATTCGGTAGCCTATCTAGATAGTTTGTCGGTTGAGAATTCGGAAGGCACGGCGATGACGCGTACGGACAGTGACAGCTGGGACCTGGCCAGCAGTGTGGGGGCGACCGCGACCATGGTGGCGGCGCAGCGCGCGCTGGCCACCGCCGGGCCCGACAAGCTGATCAACGACCCGTTCGCGGCGCCGCTGGTGCGCGCCGTCGGCATCGACTTCTTCACCCGGCTGATCGACGGGGACGTCGCGCTGCCCGAAGACGACGACTTCGACCCGGTCCGGATGGGGCACGGCATGGGGATCCGGACCCGGTTCTTCGACCAGCATTTCCTGGCAGGGACGCAGAGTGGAATCCGCCAGGCGGTCATCCTCGCCGCCGGCCTGGACTCGCGTGCCTACCGGCTGGATTGGCCGGCCGGCACCGTGGTCTACGAGGTCGACCTGCCCGCGGTGATCGACTTCAAGAGCAATACCCTGGCTGAGCTGGGCGCCGAGCCGACCGCGCAGCGCCGCACCGTCGCCGTCGACCTGCGCGACGACTGGCCGGCCGCGCTCAAGGCCGCCGGGTTCGACCCGCAGGCGCCGACGGTGTGGAGCGCCGAAGGGCTGCTGGTCTACCTGCAGCCAGAGGCCCAGGACGCCCTGTTCGACACCATCACCGCGCTGAGCGCGCCGGGCAGCCGGCTGGCTTGTGAGTTCATCCAGGACACCACGGTGTTCGCCGGCCCGGAATGGCGCGAGCACCGCGAGAAGCTGCAGTCCGTCGGGTGCGAGGTGGAGATCGGCGAGCTGATCTACCACGGCGAACGCAACCACGTCGTCGACTACCTGACCCAAGCCGGCTGGACGGTGTCGGGCCGCGAAGTCCGCGACCTCTACACCGAGGCCGGCCTGGAGTACGGCGATGACGCCCTGGCGGTGGCGTTCGGCGATCTGACCTACCTGAGCGCCGTGTTGCCCGGCGCGGAGGTATGAAAAGCGTCACAGCCAGTCGGGGTGGCGAGACAGCAGTACTGCCCGCCACCGGACGTTGATGGGTGCCCCCAGTAGGACTCGAACCTACGACCTGCGGATTAAAAGTCCGTAGCTCTACCAACTGAGCTATAGGGGCCGTGCCGGAACAGAATACTGCCTTGCCGACCGTTGCCGATGGGGGCCGCGTTTGAGGAAAGGACCCACCGTGCCCTAAGCTAGCGAAGCTCCCAACGTGACCACGTTGCGAGTCCCCGGAGAGATTCGGTTCTGGCCCCCTTCGTCTAGCGGCCTAGGACGCCGCCCTTTCAAGGCGGTAGCGCGGGTTCGAATCCCGTAGGGGGTACTCGTATCGCGGAGACGCGGAGCGAAGAGCAAGGCCCTGTGGCGCAGTTGGTTAGCGCGCCGCCCTGTCACGGCGGAGGTCGCGGGTTCAAGTCCCGTCAGGGTCGCTTTATACGGCGAGGCATACGTGCCTTCCGGCCAGGTAGCTCAGTTGGTACGAGCGTCCGCCTGAAAAGCGGAAGGTCGCCGGTTCGATCCCGGCCCTGGCCACTTCAGAGGCTGTTTTTGCCTCGGCGTTCAAGATCACTTGACGCGATCGCGGCATCATCGACAGTCTTGGGCCGGCCACTTCGCGGCTCATCGGCAAGCCCGGGCAGCCCCAACCCGGCGAACCGATCCCGCCACTTGATCACCGTCGGTCGCGAAACATCCACCTGCCGCGCCGCACCCGAGGTGCCGGCACCGTCGGCCACCGCCAACACGACCCGATCAGGCTCGACATGACCGGCAGACATCGGGTTTGGCTCCGGTCAGCTGGCCGCGGTGGCGTGCATGGTGGTGGGCCTCGTATTCGACGGGTGGTTGCCGCCCGGACGGCGCGAAGTGGAGCGATCGACGCCGCTGTCGATTTTGGAGGTGTACAGGCTGTGCGTCCCGGTCGACTTCGTCAGCGATGGCCAGGAAATCGGTGCTCAATCCGCAACGCCATGCCGGTCAGCGACTGGCACAGTAAGTCGAGTGTCACTCGGTGTGGAGGCCACACTGCCGACCCGTACCGAGCCTTGTGCTTTGGGATGCCGATTCCGTGAAATGCCGACTCCAGCCCGTCGCAGGCCGAGATGGCTTCGAGGGCATCGGAGTCGAACAAGCCAGGGGTAGCCGCCAAAACCGCTGTGTGACAAGAAAAAGAGCGATCTCGGCCGGTTCCCCGCCGAGACGTACTGCGACGCCGGTGTCCCGCTTAGTCCGGTAGTTCGTCGGAGGACCAGTTGCAGCGCTTTTGCAGATCATTCCGCGGCTGCCGGATCTTCTTGAGGTCATCGTGCACCTGCGGGTGGCTGTCCATGTACGACTCCACCGACGACTGAACCTGTTCGGCCGGCATGGTTTTCAGGCTGGTGAAGAACTCGTTGACATCCGAGTGGGCGGTCAGATAGGTCTCGGTCTCCGTCGCGACGCTGGCCGAGACCCTGGCCAGATCGGCGGCCGTGCAGCCTGCGGGCGCCGCCGCCGCCGTGCCGGCCGAGCCGCACAGCATCGCTGCGGCCAAAGCGCCGGCGAAGGCGCTTCCCATGATTCGGTGAGTTCCAATTCGGTTGAAGCGCAAGATGGAGCTCCTTTGCTCTACGCTGCCGGCGTCCGACTCTGTCTGGTTTCCTGTCCCGGGATCAACGACACCGGATCATATCCGTAACAACGGACTTCGGGTTGCATAAACGGAAAAGCCACCGACAATCCGGCGTGACACGGCTATGCTGCGTGGCCATGACTGCAAACACCGAGAATCTCGGCGCGTCGCGTCCGCCGAAGGAACAGCGGTCCCGAAAATGGCGGTCTCGGAGCGTGGCCGTGCTGTCGGTGCTGGCGGCGCTCGGCGCGTTCGGAACCGTTTCGATCATCCAGTCGCCGGAGGCACAAGCGGTCATCTGCGTGGGTATCGGGCGCGTGATCGGGATCAGTGATTGCTTCGTCGGTGGCTACGCCATGCACAATCACATGCCTCCACCGAGCGACTATGCGCCGCTGCCGCAGGACTACGCGCCGGCGTCGCCGCCGCCGACGACTACCACCACACCGCCTCCGGCTCCCTGACGGAACCACCTCGGGAACCCGGCGGGGGCGATCGGGCCGACGCGGGGGCCGAACCCGGGGGCCGGGGCGTCGGTCGGCGCCCCAGCCGGGTGCTCGGCCTGTCGCGGGCGGTCCGCCAGATCAGGCTCCTAGACTGGGCCACCGTGCACCGTGCCTCCCCACTGACGGCAGCGATCGTTGCGGCCGTCGCCGCCTTGATCGCGTCGATGGGAGGTCCGGTCCCAGCCGCGGCCGGTGACCAGATTCTGCTCGGCGGCGGCGCGGCGATCGTGCTCAACGACGACACGCTGTGCACGCTGACCGCCATCGGCCACGACAGCGCCGGCCGGCTGATCGGCTTCACCTCGGCCCACTGCGGCGGGCCCGGATCGCCGGTGGTCGCGGAAGGCGCCGAGGAGCGCGGGGTCGTCGGCACGGTCGTGGCCGCCGACGACACGCTCGTCTATGCGGTGATCGACTTCGAGCCGGCCAAGGTCAAGCCGATCGCCGACTACGAAGGCTTCGGGATCTTCGGCCTCTGGCCGCCAGAGCCGGAACCCGCCGGCCCGGAACCTGCCGAGCCGGAACCCGCGGGTTCGCAACCCGCTGCTGACCCCGCACCCGCGAGCCCGGAACCCGCCGAGCCAGCACCCGCGGGCCCGGAACCTGCCGCGCCCGAACCCGTCCCGGCCAAACAGGCCTGCAAACTCGGCCGGGGGTCCGGGCTCAATTGCTTCGACGTCGTTCCCGCCGGCCTGGATTCCGTCGGCGAAAAGTGGTGGCAACCCGGTGACGACGGCTCACCGATCACCATCGACAACCTGCTCGTCGGCATGGTCCGCGACGGATCCGTCCCGGTCGCACCGCTGGACCAGTCCGGCCCGGGGATCGTGACGTTCAGGGAGATCCTCGACGACGTCAACGCCAAGGGCGGCCCGGGTGCCGGGTTCGGCCTCGGCTAAGCCTCAGGGCCGCAACGTCTCCGGGCAGAGCTCGGACTGCGCCGCGGCGATCTGGACGTCGGCGGCCTCGGGACTGTAATAGAAGGTGTTGGTCAGCTGGCGCACCACGTCGCCCGGCGAGAGCCCGGACCGGTAGGTGCCGGTGTGCCCGTACATCCGCAACAGGGCGCAGACGTAGTGACCCGATGTCACCTTGACGTCATCGGCGATCGGAATCGCCACCGGCGAGGCGTTGACCTTCGCCAGATAACTGGCGTCGTCGGCGTGGGCGGCGGGCGCGGCGACCAACGCCGTGGCGGCGAGCAGGGGCGCGGCGACGCGTGCGGTCACATGCATGACTTCCATCGTGCCACCGCAGCTCGGCGGACGAGACACATCCGGGTACGGCGCAAATCCCCGCGCACCGCCGCGGGGCTGGCTATCGTGCCAGCCATGGCAGTCAAGGATTCCCGCGAAGTGGTCATCGAAGCCAGCCCGGAGGAGATCTTCGACGTCCTCGCCGACGTCGAATCCGTGCCGTCCTGGTCGCCGCAGTACCAGAGCGCCGAGGTGCTCGACACCCATGACGACGGCCGGCCCCGCCGGGTGCGGATGCGGATCAAGGCGGCCGGTCTGACCGACGAGCAGGTGGTCGAATACAGCTGGACCGCCGACAGCGTCGGCTGGACGCTGGTGTCGGCCGGCCAGCTCAAGGCGCAGGACGCCAAGTACACCCTGACCCCGCAGGGTGAGGCGACCAAGGTCCGCTTCGACATGGCGGTCGACCCGTCGATCCCGATCCCGGGCTTCCTGCTCAAGAACACCCTCAAGGGCGGCATGAAGACCGCCACCGACGGCCTGCGAACGCAGGTGCTCAAGGTCAAAAAGGGTCGCTGACTTCGGTTTCACCCCAAACCCCGCTCGGCGCCGGCTACCGGGCTAGGCTCGACGTAGTGGCTGTTCGAGCATCGCGGGAAATTGTGATTGACGCGCCGCCCGAGAAGATTCTCGACGCGCTCGCCAATGTTGCCGACCTGGTGTCCTGGTCACCGGTGCACAAGCGGGTCGAGATCCTCGACACCTACGAGGACGGCCGCCCCCACCACGTGCGTGCCACCGTCAAGGTTCTGGGATTGGTGGACAAGGAGATCCTGGAATACCACTGGGGCCCGGACTGGGTGGTCTGGGACGCCAAGGCGACGACCCAGCAGCGCGCCCAGCACGTCGAGTACACCCTCACCAAGGAGGGCCCGGACACCACCCGGGTGCGCTTCGACATCACCGTCGAGCCGTCCGGGCCGATCCCGGCGTTCCTGGTCCGGCGCGCCAGCAAGCTGGTATTGGACACCGCCACCGAGGGGTTGCGGCAGCAGGTGATGGGCACCCGGGCGCCTACCGAGCCGTGACCCGCCCCTCGCGCAGCACCTCCAAACGCCGCAGCGCCTCGTCGAGGGTGTCCTCACGCTTGACAAAGGTGAACCGCACCAGGTGATTCCAAACGTCAGGCGCGGTCGCCTCGCCCGGAGGCAGGCAGAACGCCGACAGCGGGATGGCCGCAACCCCGGCCCGGTGCGGCAGTTCGGCGCAGAACGCCGTGCTGTCGTCATAACCCAGCGGACGCGGATCAGCACACAGGAAATAGGTGCCGAAACTGTCGTGCACCTCGAAGCCGACCCCTGCCAACCCGGCGGCGAGCCGGTCCCGGCGGGCCTGCATCGTTGCGCGCAGGCCCGCCACCCAAGCGTCCTCGGTGTTCAGCGCCAGCGCCACCGCCGGCTGAAACGGTGCTCCGCCGACATAGCTCAGATACTGCTTGGCGGCGCGCACCCCGGCCAGCAGTTCCGCGGGCCCGCAGGCCCAGCCGATCTTCCAGCCGGTGCAGTTGAACATCTTCGCGGCGCTGGAGATGGTGACGGTGCGCTGGGCCATCCCCTCGAAGCCGGCCAGCGGCAGATGCGCCCGCCCGGCGAAGACCAGGTGCTCGTAGACCTCGTCGGCGATGACCAGCAGATCGGCCTCCACCGCGATGCGTGCGATCGCGGCCAGCTCGGACTCGGTGAACACCGTGCCGGTCGGGTTGTGCGGTGAGTTGACGATCAGCGCCCGGGTCGCCGGGGTGACGGCCCGGCGCAACCGGTCGACGTCCAAGGCGAATCCGCGGCCGTCGGGAACCAGCGGCACACTGACCCGCCGCGCCCCGGCCATCGCGACCACCGGCGAGTAGGAGTCGTAGAAGGGCTCGACCAACAGCACCTCCGAGCCCGGCTCGACCAGACCGAACACCGCCGCCGCGATCGCCTCGGTGGCCCCGACCGTCACCAGGACTTCGGTGTCCGGGTCGTAGTCGATGCCGAAGTGCCGCTTGCGCTGGCCGGCGACGGCTTCCCGCAGGGCGGCGATGCCGGGGCCGGGCGGGTACTGGTTGGCACCGTCGGCGATCGCCGCCCGCGCGGCCTCGAGCATGACCGGTGGCCCGTCCTCGTCGGGGAAACCCTGGCCGAGGTTGACCGCGCCGATCCGGGTGGCCAGCGCCGACATCTCGGCGAAGATCGTGGTGGCATAGGGCCGTAACCGCGACACCGTCATAACCAGCCAGCTTAGGAGCCGCGGTGTGTTCACCCGCGGTATCCGCACGTCGCCGCCGCGGTGCGCCGCCGTCGCGCACGGCCCAACCATCCGGTTGATAGGCGCCCTGTTAGGGTAGCGATCAGAGGTCTACGCTCCGAGCAGACGTAATCGAAAATCCGTGTCGAATCCCAACCGAAGAGGAATTCCAGCCATGTCCGAAGAAGCCTTCATCTATGAGGCCATTCGCACTCCGCGCGGCAAGCAGCGCAACGGGTCGCTGAACGAGATCAAGCCGGTCAGCCTGGCTGTCGGCCTGGTGAACGAACTGCGTAGCCGCTACCCCGACCTGGACGTCAACCAGATCAGCGACTCCGTGTTCGGCGTGGTGTCGCCGGTTGGCGACCAGGGTGGTTGCATCGCCCGCACCGCGATGCTGGCCGCCGGGATGCCCGAGACCACCGGTGGCGTACAGCTCAACCGGTTCTGCGCGTCGGGTCTGGAGGCGATCAACACCGCCGCCGCCAAGGTCAAGGCCGGGTTCGATGACCTGGTACTGGCCGGCGGTGTGGAGTCGATGAGCCGGGTGCCGATGGGTTCTGACGGCGGCGCCTGGGCGTCTGACCCTGACACCAACTACCAGATCGGATTCGTGCCGCAGGGCATCGGCGCCGACCTGATCGCGACCATCGAGGGCTTCTCCCGCGAGGACGTCGACCGCTACGCGGCGCGCTCCCAGGAGCTGGCGGCCGCGGCCTGGTCGGGCGGCTACTTCGCCAAGTCCGTGGTCCCGGTGCGCGACCAGAACGGCCTGGTCGTCCTCGACCATGACGAGCACATGCGGCCCGGCACCACGGTGGAGAGCCTGAGTCAGCTGAAGACCGCGTTCGACGGGGTCGGCGCCATGGGTGGCTTCGACGACGTGGCGCTGCAGAAGTACCACTTCGTCGAGAAGATCAACCACGTGCACACCGGCGGCAACAGCTCCGGAATCGTCGACGGCGCCGCCCTGGTGCTCGTCGGTTCCGAGAAGGCCGGCAAGGAGCAGGGGCTGACCCCGCGGGCGCGCATCGTGGCGGCCGCCACCAGCGGTGCCGACCCGGTCATCATGCTCACCGGCCCCACCCCGGCCACCCAGCGGGTGCTCGACCGCGCCGGGCTGACCGTCGATGACATCGACCTGTTCGAGCTCAACGAGGCGTTCGCCTCCGTGGTGCTGAAGTTCCAGAAGGACCTGAACATCCCGGATGAGAAGCTCAACGTCAACGGCGGTGCCATCGCGATGGGCCACCCGCTGGGCGCCACCGGCGCGATGATCACCGGCACCATGGTCGACGAACTGGAGCGCCGGGGTGCCCGCCGCGCTCTGATCACACTCTGCATCGGCGGTGGCATGGGCGTCGCCACCATCATCGAGCGCGTCTGAGAGGGTTTTGGAAAATGGCAGAGAACACCATTCAGTGGGACAAGGACGCTGACGGCATCGTCACGCTGACCCTGGACGACCCGACCGGGTCGGCCAACGTGATGAACGAGCACTACCGCGAGTCCATGCACAACGCCGTGGAACGTCTTGTCGCGGAGAAGGACTCGGTCACCGGTGTGGTCATCACCAGCGCGAAGAAGACCTTCTTCGCCGGTGGCGACCTCAAGGCGATGATCCACGTCGGCCCGGACGACGCCCAGGCGGTCTTCGAGCAGTGCGAGGGCATCAAGGCTGATCTGCGGGCCCTGGAGACCCTGGGCAAGCCGGTTGTCGCCGCCATCAACGGCGCCGCTCTCGGTGGCGGCCTGGAGATCGCGCTGGCCTGTCACCGGCGCATCGCCGCCGACGCCAAGGGCAGCCAGCTCGGCCTGCCCGAGGTCACCCTGGGCCTGCTGCCCGGTGGTGGCGGTGTCGCCCGCACGGTGCGCATGCTGGGCATCCAGAACGCGTTCATGAACGTGCTGGCGCAGGGCACCCGCTTCAAGCCCGCCAAGGCCAAGGAGATCGGCTTGGTCGATGAGGTGCTTCCGACGGTCGAGGAGCTGGTTCCGCGCGCCAAGGCTTGGATCAAGGAGGAGCTCAAGGCCGACCCGGACCGTGTCTTCGCCCAGCCGTGGGATGTCAAGGGCTACAAGATGCCCGGCGGCACCCCGTCGACCCCGTCGCTGGCGGCGATCCTGCCGTCGTTCCCGGCGCTGCTGCGCAAGCAGCTCAAGGGTGCTCCGATGCCGGCACCGCGGGCCATCCTGTCCGCCGCGGTCGAGGGCGCGGCCGTCGACTTCGACACCGCCAGCCGCATCGAGACCCGCTACTTCGTCTCGCTGGTCACCGGCAATGTCGCCAAGAACATGATCCAGGCGTTCTTCTTCGACCTGCAGCACATCAACGGCGGCGGCAGCCGGCCCGACGGCATCGCGCAGACGCCGATCAAGAAGATCGGCGTCCTGGGCGCGGGCATGATGGGCGCGGGCATCGCCTACGTGTCGGCCAAGGCCGGCTATGACGTGGTGCTCAAGGACGTCTCCCTGGAGGCAGCGCAGAAGGGCAAGGGCTACTCGGAGAAGCTGGAGGCCAAGGCGCTGTCGCGCGGCCGGACCACCGAGGAACGCTCAAAGGCGCTGCTGGACAAGATCACCCCGACCGGCGATGCCGCCGACCTCAAGGGCGTGGACTTCGTGATCGAGGCGGTGTTCGAGAGCCAGGAGCTCAAGCACAAGGTGTTCGCCGAGATCGAGGACATCGTCGAGCCCAACGCGCTGCTGGGATCCAACACCTCCACCCTGCCGATCACCGGTCTGGCGACCGGCGTGAAGCGCCAGGAGGACTTCATCGGCATCCACTTCTTCTCGCCGGTCGACAAGATGCCGCTGGTGGAGATCATCAAGGGCGAGAAGACCTCTGACGAGGCACTGGCCCGGGTGTTCGACTACGTGCTGGCCATCAAGAAGACCCCGATCGTGGTCAACGACAGCCGCGGTTTCTACACCAGCCGTGTCATCGGCACCTTCGTCAACGAGGCGCTGATGATGCTCGGCGAGGGTGTGGAGCCGGCCAGCATCGAGCAGGCCGGTCTGCAGGCCGGCTACCCGGCAGCTCCGCTGCAGCTCTGCGATGAGCTCAACCTGGAGCTGATGCAGAAGATCGCCAACGCCACCCGTGAGGGCATCGAGGCGGCCGGCGGCACGCTCGAGAGGCAGCGCAACGAAGAGGTCGTCGACAAGATGATCGAGATCGGTCGCCCGTCGCGCTTGTCGGGTGCCGGCTTCTACGAGTACGTCGACGGCAAACGCACCGGGCTGTGGCCGGGGCTGCGGGAGACCTTCAACTCGGGCAGCGCCACCCCGCCGCTGCAGGACATGATCGACCGGATGCTGTTCGCTGAGGCGCTGGAGACCCAGAAGTGCCTCGACGAAGGCGTGCTGACCTCGACCGCGGACGCCAACATCGGCGCGATCATGGGCATCGGGTTCCCGCCGTGGACCGGCGGCACGCACCAGTTCATCGTCGGCTACCCCGGCGGACAGGCCGGCTTCGTGGCGCGGGCCAAGGAGCTGGCCGGCAAGTACGGCGACCGGTTCAACCCACCACAGTCGCTGCTGTAATACCGGCACGAGCAGACGCGAAAGCCCCCCAAAACAGCGGTTTTGGGGGGCTTTCGCGTCTGCTCGCCATGCGGTCCCCGTTAGGCTGCAGACGTGACCTCCCCCGAACCCTCGTGGCTCCGGGGGATTTCGCGTCTGCTGGACTACCGGCTGAGCATCACCGTCGGGAAGCTGCTGGAGACGGCGTTGTGGCTGGGCCTGGTCTACGTGATCATCGGGGTGGTGTGCCTGTTCCTGCGGCCCGACGGTGTGGAGATCCTGCAGACTCGGGCCGAGGAACAGCTCGGGATACCGCCCAACAGCGTCTACGAGCTCGCGACGGTGGCCGGAGTGTTGCTGTGGCCACTGATGATGTTGTTGCCCGCCAACCCTTGTGGCGGCTGACGGTCAGGCCCGGCGAGCCAGCAGATAGTGCCGCACCGGCTGTCCGCCGTTGGCGGGCACGTAGTGCGGCTCATCACCGGAGCTGATCAGCTCCCACTGCGGAGCGAAGAGCCGGGTGATCTCGGCTTCGTCGATACCGCGGACCCCGAACAGCGCGCCGGGGGTGAACGCGACGATCAGCAGCCGCGAGTCGGGTCCGGTCACGGCATTGACCTGCCGGGCATAGATCGACCGGTCGTGATCGCTCATGCCGTGCAGGCAACCGCTGTCGGTCACCAGGGCGAAGTCGTCACCGAGACCGGCTGAGGCCAGTTGCGCGATGTCGGCGCAGACGAACCGCACCGACACCTTCCCGGCCTGGGCCTTGGCGTGGGCGGCGCGCAGCGCCCGCTGGGCGAAGTCGACACCGGTGACCCGCCAGCCGTTCTGCGCCAGGTAGATGGAGTTGTCCCCGGTGCCGCAGCCCAAGTCCAGCGCGGTGCCCGGCGCCAACCCCACGCCCGCGTCGAGCTCGACCAGATTGCGCAGCCCGCGGGCCAGCGCGTGGCCGTCCCACGGGGTGAAGCCCAGCCGGTACATCCCCCGAAACAGCAGTCGTCTGGCCGACATGGCGGCTAGATCGCCCCCAGATCCGCCGACACCCAGTGCTGCGGGCGCAGATAGATGACGACCTGCTCGCCCAGTTGAGCCCGTGCGAACTCGAGGAACCGCTCGGCGCGCTCGGCCGGCAGGTAGCGGTGGGCCAGCTCGACGTGCTGTTCGTCGGTGGCCGCTTCGATGCGGCTGACGGGACCGTCCACGGCGACGTAGCGCAGCGTCGGCTCGGTGCGCTCCACCATCAGCGAGAAGCACCCGGCCGCCTCGATGAGCTGCGTCTTGCGCGAGTCGGCCCCGGTCAGCACCCACGGCTCGCCGCCGGGTTCGTACTGGTACCAGATCGGCACCGTCAACGGGCCACGGTCGGTACCCGCGGTCACCGACAACGCCGCGATATGCGGCTCGGCCAGGAACCGCTCGCGTTCCTCCTTGGAAAGAGCCATGTTCCGAGGCTAACCGCAGTGCCGCCCTCAGGGCGCTCGCCGGGCGGGCGGGTCGCCTAGATTGCCGGTCCCAGCAGGTCGTCGGCGTCGCGGATGATGTAGCCGTAGCCCTGCTCGGCCAGGAACCGCTGCCGGTGCGCGGCGTACTCGGCGTCCAGGCTGTCGCGGGCGACCACCGAGTAGAACACCGCGCCACCGCCGTCGGCCTTGGGGCGCAACAGCCGGCCCAGCCGCTGGGCCTCCTCCTGGCGGGACCCGAAGGTACCCGAGACCTGGACGGCCACCGAGGCCTCGGGCAGGTCGATGGAGAAATTGGCGACTTTGGACACCACCAGGGTGGAGACCTCGCCCTTGCGGAACGCGTCGAACAGCTTCTCGCGCTCGGCGGTGCGCGTCGAGCCCTGGATCACCGGGGCGTCGAGCTGCTCGCCCAGTTCTTCGAGCTGATCGAGGTAGGCGCCGATCACCAGGGTCTGCTCGCCGGGATGCTGTTTGAGGATCGAGCGCACCACCGCGATCTTGGAGTGCACCGTCGAGCACAGCTTGTAGCGTTCCTCCGGCTCGGCGATCGCGTAGGTCATCCGCTCGCTCTCGGTCATGGTGACCCGCACCTCGATGCATTCGGCCGGCGCGATCCAGCCCTGGGCCTCGATGTCCTTCCAGGGTGCGTCGTAGCGCTTGGGCCCGATCAGGCTGAACACGTCACCTTCGCGGCCGTCCTCGCGGATCAGTGTGGCGGTCAGCCCCAGCCGCCGCCGCGACTGCAGGTCGGCGGTCATCCGGAACACCGGCGCCGGCAGCAGATGCACCTCGTCGTAGATGATCAGTCCCCAGTCGCGGCTGTCGAACAGCTCCAGATGCCGGTATTCACCCTTGGTGCGCCGGGTGATCACCTGGTAGGTGGCGATGGTGACCGGCCGGATCTCCTTGCGCTCTCCGGAGTACTCGCCGATCTCCTCTTCGGTCAGCGAGGTCCGCGCGATCAGCTCGCGCTTCCACTGCCGGCCGGCGACGGTGTTGGTGACCAGGATCAGGGTGGTCGCACCCGCTTTGGCCATGGCGGCGGCGCCGACCAGCGTCTTGCCGGCGCCGCACGGCAGCACCACCACCCCCGAACCACCCGACCAGAACGAGTCGGCCGCCATCTCCTGATAGTCGCGCAGCTGCCAGCCGTCCTGACACAGCGCGATCGGATGCGCCTCGCCGTCGACATAGCCGGCCAGATCCTCTGCGGGCCAGCCGATTTTGAGCAGCATCTGCTTGACCCGGCCGCGTTCGCTGGGATGCACCACCACGGTGTCGTCATCGATGCGGGCGCCGAGCATCGGGGCGATCTTCTTGTTGCGCAGCACCTCCTCGAGCACCGCGCGGTCCAGGCTCACCAGGGTCAGGCCGTGCACCGGACTCTTCACCAGCTGCAGCCGCCCGTAGCGGGCCATGGTGTCGACGATGTCGACCAGCAGCGGCTGCGGCACCGCGTAGCGGGAGTGGGAGACCAGCGCGTCGACCACCTGCTCGGCGTCGTGCCCGGCGGCGCGGGCGTTCCACAACGCCAGCGGGGTGATCCGGTAGGTGTGCACGTGCTCGGGGGCTCGCTCCAACTCGGCGAACGGCGCGATCGCGGCGCGGGCCGCGCCGGCCTGCTCATGATCGACCTCGAGCAGCACGGTCTTGTCGGATTGCACGATCAACGGCCCGTCGGTGCTCATGGGGCCCATTATCCGGAAGGGCCCGACAATCTCACTGCTCGGTCGAGGAGATCGAGGTGATGCGGTGGATGGTGAAGTCACGCATCTGGCCGGAGGTGGAATCGAACGCCACCAGTTGGCCGCCGCGGACCAGCACGGGGGAGACCTCCCGCTGGGTGGCCACCCCGGCGGCGTCGACGTAGCCGATCAGCACCGTGGAGCCCTCCGACGCGGCCCGTTTCAACATGATCATCGCGGTGACCGGCTCCAGCCGGATGTTGTCGAACGGCGCCGACGTCACCGTGCGCAGCACCCGGACCAGCGAGGTGAGGCTTTCGCTGCTGGGTCCGGCGACCGGCCGGTGGCCGCGCCGCTCGGCCGGCGTCGGCACCCGCACGCCGCGCGGCCGGATGTCGACGATCGTTCCGGTGGCGTCTTCGGCGGCCGGTGCGAAACCGGCGTCGCGCAATGCGGCCAGCACATCGGAGATCGGGGCCTGCGCCACCGCCACCGTCGGGGCCAACACCCGCAGACCGAGCGCCTCGGCGGCCGGAACCGCGGCCGCCTGGGCCAGCAGGGCCGGATCCTCGCAGCGCACGAAGGACGCCGCCATCCCGATCCGCAGCTGGCCGTGCCGGCGCGCAACGTCGTCGATCAGGTAGGTGAGCCCTTGCGGCACCGGCGTCTTGGAGTGTTTCTCGAAGAACGCCTGTAGCCCCGTTCCGGTCCGGCCCACGTCCAGGGCGGCCCGGATGGTCTGTTCGGAGACCCGGTACACCATCGCGGCGCCGGCCGATTCGACGGTGGCGACGACGGCCAGTTCCTCGGCGAGTTCCCGTTTCAGCGGCCCGGGCACCACCACGGTCAGATCGGCCTGCACCAGGAAGTGGTCGATCGGCTCGGGTAAGGCTCGCGTCATCGCGGTGACGGCGGGCGTTGGGTCGTCGGCCGACCCGGCGACCAGCACCCGTCCCGGAGTGCTGATCGCGCCGCGGCCCAGCACCCCCAGCGCGTGGGCCTCATCGAGCAGTTCCCCCAGCGGGCCGGGCTGCAGCCGGTTGGCCCAGCGCGGCCGGCGCCAGATCAATGCCTGCGACGCCGAAACGGCGTCGATCCCGGCACCGTCGGGCAGCTCGGCGAGCATGCCCAGCAGCAGCCGGCGATCCAGCGGGGCGGCGGTGGAGAACAGCGGCGTCGACAGTGCCGCCCGCGGCTTACCGTCTGCGCCGCGGCTGCCGATCAGGCCCGGCCGGGCCGGCAGCTCCAGCCAGGTGGCGGCCAGCAGCTGCCAGCGCTCGGCGGTCGGTTGCTCGGCGAACCGGTCGGCGAGCACCGTCGGCGCCCAGTACGGGCCGTCGGCGTCGGGCCACTCCCGCTGGTCGACCGTCGCCGGGTCGGGGTAGTCGGAGGCGATCAGCCGGGCGGTGGCCGCCAGTTCGAGCAGCAGACCCAGCCGGGCCTCGTCGACGCCGGTCGTCTTGGCCAGTCGCTTGACCTCGCGGACGCCCAGCCCGCCGCTGCGCAACTCCGGCACCGGCATCTCACCCAGGCTGGCCAGGATGACGTCGAGCTCGCGCAATAGGTCGATCACCGCGCCGGCAGCGGTCGCGTCGACGTCGGCCGCGGTGGTCTGCGACACCACCGGGTCGGGTGCTCGCAGGGCCGCCGGGCCGGGTTGCTCGCCGCGCAGCACCTGCCCGACCAACCGCGGCAGTATCACCGTTTCGTCGTCGACACGGCGCAGCAGGCCCGCCGCCAGCAGCCGCGGCACCGGATGCTCAGGCGGTGCTCCGGGGGCGGCGTCGCGGGTGCGGCCGATCGGGGAGCCCGCCAGTAGCTTGTCCAGCAGGTCGCGTTGCGGTGCGTCGAGGGCGGCGACGGCCTCGACGATCGCCTCGCCGCGTTGGGTGGGATCCTCCTGGGTGACCTGGCCCGGATGCCACGGCAGGCCCGCACCGGCCTCGGCGGCCACCCGCAGCGAACCGGTGGGCAGCGCGCCCCAGCACAGCGCCCGTTCGACCAGGTCGGTCAACGCCTCGTGCACCGCGTCGGCGGATGCCCGGTCGCCGATCAGCGCCAGCAGGTCGGCCACCGGCACCGCGGCCGTGTCGGCCTCCAGCACCAGCAGCGCGTCGATGAGTGCGAGCCGCAGGAAATCCAGCTCGTCGGTGGCCGCCCGCATCGACTGGCGGGCCTGCGCCCGCGCCGCCAGGGCGGCGATACTGCCCGGCGGCGGTTGGGCGAGGTCGGGCCGCAGCTCCAGCAGCCGGATCAGGCCCTCGTCGGGCAGCTCGGCTAGCCACGATCCCAGCGGCACACCCCGGGCGTGTTCGGTCATCGACGACCAGCGTAAGGCCCAACCGGTGAGCGTCGCCGATCGCGACCTGTCAGAATGGACGCCGTGGCTGCAAACCAGGACAAGAAGAATCGGTACGTCGACAACGGGTGGCCCGAGACCGACGGGGAACCCGCAGTGAGCGAGCTGCGCACCGACCGGGCCGGTGCCCTGTCGCCGTTCGGGAGCTTGGTCTTTCCGCTCCCGTCCGAGGAGCTGCCCTACCTACATCCGGTCACCGTCGTCAACCGGTAGGCGAGGACGCCATGGCCGGGCCGCTCTCACACCTCGACGAACGGGGCGCGGCCCACATGGTCGACGTCAGCGCCAAGGCGACCACCAAGCGTGTTGCGGTCGCCGGCGGCGTATTGCGCACCACCGCCGAAGTGGTGCAGCTGATCTCGGCCGGCGGGCTGCCCAAGGGTGACGCGCTGGCCACCGCCCGGGTGGCGGGAATCATGGCGGCCAAACGCACCAGCGACCTCATCCCGCTCTGCCACCAACTGGCCCTCACCGGGGTCGACGTCGACTTCACCATCGGCGAATCCCGGATCGACATCACCGCCGCGGTCCGCACCACCGACCGCACCGGGGTCGAGATGGAGGCGCTGACCGCGGTGAGCGTGGCCGCCCTGACCCTCTACGACATGATCAAGGCCGTCGATCGCGCCGCCGTGATCGACGACATCCGGGTGCTGAGCAAAGCCGGCGGCCGCACCGGCTCCTGGGAACGCGGATGAGCGCCCGGACCGCCCACGTCATCATCGCCTCCACCCGCGCCTCGGCCGGCGTGTACACCGACCGCACCGGGCCGATCATCGCCGAGTGGCTGACGCAGCGCGGCTTCGCGCCGGCGCAACCGGAGGTGGTGCCCGACGGGGATGCCGTGGGCACCGCACTGCGGGCCGCGGTGGCAGCCCCGGTCGACCTGGTCATCACCTCCGGGGGGACCGGCATCTCGCCGACCGACGACACCCCGGCGCAGACGGCGGCGCTGCTCGACTACGAGATTCCCGGCCTGGCCGATGCGATCCGCCGGTCGGGGCTGCCGAAGGTGCCGACCGCGGTATTGTCCCGCGGCGTGTGCGGGGTGGCCGGGCGGACGCTGATCGTCAATCTGCCCGGCTCTTCCGGTGGGGTGCGCGACGGGCTCGGTGTGCTCGCCGACGTGCTCGACCACGCGCTGGATCAACTCGCCGGCGGGGACCACGACCGATGACATCCACCGGCGTGCTGGTGCTGCGGGCGGCGGTCACCGAAGCGCCCATCGTGCTGAGCGAACACGAGGACCTGGTGGGCCACCGCGCCGCCGGCGCGATCGTCGGCTTCGTCGGCATGATCCGCGACCACGACCACGGCCGGCAGGTGAGGAGGCTGGAGTATTCCGCGCACCCTACGGCGCAACAGGTGATGGCCGAGGTGCTGGCCGAGGTCGCCGAACAGGCCCGCGGGATCCGCGCGGTGGCGGCCAGCCACCGGATCGGCGTGCTGCACATCGGTGACGCCGCGTTGGTCGCCGCGGTGGCCGCTGATCATCGCCGGGAGGCGTTCGAAGCCTGCGCGCGACTGGTCGACACGGTCAAGGAGCGGCTGCCGGTCTGGAAGCATCAGTTCTTCGCCGATGGCACTGAGGAATGGGTCGGTTCGGCCTGACCGCAGCCGAGACGAAAAAGCGGGGCCGGTGTCACACCGGCCCCGCTTTGTCGTTACTGCTTAGACCACGACCCGGCTGGGCTGCTGCGCGAACGCGGCCAACGCGTCGTTGCCGCTCACGTTCTCCGCCCGGATGGCCTGCCACAACTGCTGGTGGAAGCCCACGGAGACCGCCTGCTGCTTGTCGCCCTCGGGGGCCGGGACGGCCTCATCGCCCGGCGCGGGGGCTTCGGGAGCCGGGGCCTCGGGCGCGGGAGCCTCGGGAGCCGGCGGCATCCACCAGGGGGCCTCAGGAGCCGGCGGGGCGTCCTCGGCGATCGGGGCCGGAGCCTCGGGTGCCGGAGCCTCGGGTGCGGGAGCCTCCGGGGCCGGGGCCTCGGGAGCGGGGGCCTCCGGTGCGGGTGGCAGCCAACCCGCGGGAGCCACCGCAGGGGCGTCCTCGGCGGGGGGAGCCGGCTCGGGGGCCGGCGGAGCCCACCACGGTGCCGGCTCGGGGGCGGGCGGCGGAGCCATCGGGTTGTCCATGGCCACGGTCTCGCCGTTGGCGTCCGGGTGGTCGACGGGGGCATCAGCAGGCGCCGTCGGAACGTCGCGTGGAGACGGGCCGGACAGGCCGCGACCGCAGACCGGCCAGGCGCCGCGTCCCTGGGTCGCCAGCACGTTCTCGGCGATGGCGATCTGCTGCTCGCGGCTGGCCTGGTGTGCTACCGGGGCGTACTTGCCGCCGCCGTTGCTGCTCCAGGTGCTCGGCGAGAACTGCAGGCCGCCGTGGTAACCGTTGCCGGTGTTGATGCCCCAATTGTTGCCGGACTCGCATCGGGCGACGCGGTCCCATTCGTCATCGGTGGCTGCGGCCGCGTGCCCGGCGAGGGCCAGGCTGCCGCCACCGATCACGGCGCCGGTGAAGGCGATCTTGGCGATGTTGACGTTCGACTGGGTGGGCTTGCGATGCCGTCCACTCATACGGTGGTGAATTCCTCTCTGTCTACGCCTGCGAGGTCAGCGTCGGGTTCGGGCTATCGAGACCGCCCGGCCGTGACGTACCGCGGCACGTCGTGTGGCTTCACCCCAAGGGCCGGTCATGGCCCCGGTCCGCTCGCGGCGGACCCTGTGGGTCCCCCGCCTCCATCCATCAGGTATTCGTGGTCTTCCCCGCCCGCTGGATGGAGCTCGGCGCTACGAGCGGGGAAAGGCGGATCGACCGGAAGATTTTCGATACACCCGGAGATGTACCGTAACGGGTCTTACCGGCATCGTCACGTTTAGGGCTCCGGGGTGTTTTCACTGCTGGTTCTTCTCAAAACACCAGGAAGCCGCAGCGTTTACGCAGGTCAGAGCGCCCTCTATCAAGCCGTTGCCGCTCTGTTATCAATTCGTTATGTGACGTAGATCATGTTTCGGTTCGGGCGAACCCGCAGCCGTCATCCGCCCGCGAACGGGGGCAGGACGTCGATCGTCTCGCCTGGCTGCAGCGCTGCGGTGTGGTCGCGCACCGCGATCCCGTCGCGTAGGTAGGAGCACCGGTCCAGCACCGTGGCCAGCCGCTCGTTGCGGCCGGCGAGGGTCTCGGTGAGTTCGGCCACGCCGGCACCGGCGGGCACGCTGACGGTTTCGGAGTCGGTTCCCGCGGCCGCTCGCGCCGCGGCGAAGTAGCGGACCGTTACGGCGACTGCGGTGGTGTCGCTCAGCTGTTGGGTCATGAGTTCAGCCTCCTATTGCACTCATCGGCCGGTCCGGCTGGATGAAGTCCGGATCGTTGATGCCGTGGCCGGCCTTCTTGGACCACATCGCGGCACGCCACGCCTGCTCGATGGCGTCGTCGTCGGAGCCGTCCCGCAGCAGCGCCCGCAGATCGGACTCCTCGGCGGCGAACAGGCAATTGCGGATCTGGCCGTCGGCGGTGAGCCGGGTCCGGTCGCAGTCGCCGCAGAACGGCCGCGACACCGAGGCGATGATGCCGAAGGTGCCGGCCGGATTGTCCGGACCCTCATCGACCAGCCACACCTCGGCCGGCGCCGAACCGCGGGGTTTCGGATCCGGGCGCAACGCGAACTGTGCCTGCACCAGCTCCAGCAGCTGCTCGACACCGAGGCCGGCGTCGCGGCTCCAGTTGTGGTCGGCGTCCAGCGGCATCATCTCGATGACCCGCAGTTGGTAGCCGTGCTGCAGGCAGAAGCGCAGCAGGTTGACGATGTCCTCGCCGGTGATCTTGGGGTCGAGCACGGCGTTGACCTTGATCGGCGCCATGCCGGCCTGCGCGGCGGCCGCCAGGCCGTCGAGTACGTCGGGCAGGCGATCCCGCCGGGTGATCTCGGCGAAGTGGGCGCGGTCGACGGTGTCCAGTGACACGTTGATCCGGTCCAGCCCGGCGGCCACCAGGGCGCCGGCCCGTCGTGCCAATCCCAGACCGTTGGTGGTCAGTGCGATCTCGGGACGCGGCTGCAGGCCGGCGGCGGCGGCGATCACCCCTTCGAGGTGGCGGGCCAGCAGCGGCTCGCCGCCGGTGAATCGGATATCGGTGATGCCCAGCCGGGTGACACCGATGCGCATCAGCCGGATCAGCTCATCGTCCTGCAGCAGGTGTTGGCTGGGAATCCAGTCCAGGCCTTCGGCCGGCATGCAGTAGGTGCAGCGCAGGTTGCACCGGTCGGTCAGGGATATCCGCAGGTCGGTGTGCACCCGGCCGAACGTGTCGACCAACGGCCCGGAGGTCGGCATCTGCTCGGCGATGGCCCGCTCCACGGCTTCGTGGAAGGCCTGCCGTGCGGCCGTCTTGTCCTCCGCACCGATAGCGTCCACCTGCGGTGGTGGGGTCTGGGGACCCCGTTGCCTCAACGTCATATGCGTATCCGATTCGGTCGGCCGGCCGGAGAGCGTCCCAATCGCGGTCAACGTTCCACGCACGTCTGCTCCAGCGGCTCCCCCAGCTTACCGAGGAAACCGGGGTGCTCCGCGGGCCGCCATCCGAGTAGGATCACCAGGTGACGCGTCCTGCGAAGGCGGGACGCTTCATTTGTGTCCTCCCAGTACGTGATCAGTAAGACAGCAGGTGAGACCAGTGCCTACCGGCAAGGTGAAGTGGTACGACGCCGCGAAGGGCTTCGGCTTCTTGTCCCAGGAGGAAGGCGAGGACGTCTATGTCCGCGCCTCGGCTCTTCCGGACGGCGTGGAGGGTCTCAAGGCGGGCCAACGGGTCGAGTTCGGCGTCGCCGCCGGCCGTCGCGGACCGCAGGCGCTGACCGTCACGCTGATCGATCCGCCGCCGAGCCTGACCCGCAACCGCCGGGAGGCGGCGCCGGCCGAGCACAAGCACAGCCCCGACGAGCTGCACGGCATGGTCGAAGACATGATCACCCTGCTCGAAGGCACGGTGCAGCCCGAACTGCGCAAGGGCAAATACCCCGATCGCAAGACGGCCCGGCAGATCTCCGAGGTGGTCAAGGCCGTGGCCCGCGAGCTCGACGCCTAGCCAAGGCCGGCACCGAGGTGTAACGGCCGCCCTGATCGGGGAACACCGGTTGATAGTCGCTCGACGATGAGCGTCCTCAAACCGGGAGGTGCGGTGATGTCACAGCAGGTCACCGAGGAGCAAGCCAGGGCCGTCGCGGAGGAGTCCCGCGAAAGCGGTTGGGATAAACCGTCCTTCGCCAAGGGATTGTTCTTGGGTCGTTTCCCGCTTGAGCTGATTCACCCGTTTCCCCGGCCGTCGGATGACGATGCCGCGCGCACCGAGGAATTCCTGGGCAGGCTGCGGGAGTTCCTTGAAACCGTCGACGGCGCCGTCATCGAACGTGACGCCCGGATCCCGGACGAATACGTCAAAGGTCTGGCCGACCTCGGCTGTTTCGGGCTGAAGATCCCGGGCGAGTACGGCGGGCTGGGTATGTCGCAGGTCGCCTACAACCGGGCGCTGGTGATGGTGTCCAGTGTGCATCCCAGCCTGGGGGCGCTGCTGAGCGCGCATCAGTCGATCGGGGTGCCTGAACCGCTCAAGCTGGCCGGCACCGAGGAACAGCAGCAGAAGTTCCTGGCGCGGTGCGCGGCGGGGGCGATCTCGGCGTTTCTGCTCACCGAACCGGATGTGGGTTCGGATCCGGCGCGGCTGGCCTCGACGGCGACACCGATCGAGGACGGCGCCGCCTACGAACTGGAGGGCGTGAAGCTCTGGACCACCAACGGCGTCGTCGCCGACCTGTTGGTGGTGATGGCCCGCGTGCCCAAGGCCGACGGGCACCGCGGCGGGGTCAGCGCCTTCGTGGTGGAAGCCGACTCACCCGGGATCACCGTCGAACGCCGCAACGCGTTCATGGGGCTGCGCGGGATCGAGAACGGACTGACCCGGCTCCATGCGGTGCGGGTACCCGCCGAGAACCTGATCGGGCGCGAGGGCGACGGTCTGAAGATCGCCTTGACCACCCTCAACGCCGGGCGGCTGGCCATCCCCGCGATGGCGACCGGATCGGCGAAGTGGTCGCTGAAGATCGCCCGGGAGTGGTCCCGGGAGCGGGTGCAGTGGGGCAAGCCGGTCGGCGAGCACGAGGCCGTGGCCAAGAAGATCGCGTTCATCGCCGCCACCGGTTACGCGCTGGAGGCGGTGTTGGAGCTGTCGGGTCAGATGGCCGACGAAGGCCGCAATGACATCCGGATCGAGGCGGCGCTGGCCAAGCTGTGGTCCAGCGAGATGGCCTGTGTCATCGCCGACGAGTTGCTGCAGATCCGCGGCGGCCGCGGGTATGAGACCGCGGAGTCACTGGCCGCCCGCGGGGAGCGTGCGGTACCGGTGGAACAACTGGTGCGCGACCTGCGGATCAACCGCATCTTCGAAGGCTCCAGCGAAATCATGCGGCTGCTGATCGCGCGCGAGGCCGTCGACCCGCACCTGAGCGCCGCCGGGGCGCTCGCGAACCCCAAAGCCGGTCTGCGGCAAAAGGCCCAATCAGCCGCCGGAGCCAGCGGTTTCTATTCGAAGTGGTTGCCGCAGTTGGTTTTCGGCGAAGGTCAGCGTCCCACCGGCTACCGCGAGTTCGGCCGGTTGGCGGCGCATCTGCGCTTTGTCGAACGGCATTCGCGGAAGCTGGCGCGCAATACGTTCTACGGCATGGCGCGCTGGCAGGCCGGCTTGGAGAAAAAACAGGGCTTTTTGGGCCGCGTCGTCGACATCGGCGCGGAGCTGTTCGCGATGGCAGCGGTATGCGTGCACGCAGAAGCGCAACGGGCGGCTGATTCCGCCGAAGGGCAGCAGGCCTACCAGCTGGCCGACGCGTTCTGTCAGCAGTCACGGCTGCGGGTCGAGGCGCTGTTCGCCGCGCTGTGGACCAACACCGACGACACCGACGTGGCGCTGGCGCACGCGGTGCTCGAGGACCGCTGTACCTGGCTGGAAGACGGCATCCTCGACCCCTCGGAGGGCACCGGGCCGTGGATCGCCCACTGGGAGCCGGGCGCCTCGGACGAGCCCGATCTGGCCCGGCGCTTCGCGGTCGGCTCCGCTGCGCCCCGGACCTGAACTCCGCTGTGCCCACCGCCGATAAGTGCCACCATGAACGGCATGGCCGACTACGTCGCCGAGGGCGAATTCAATCGCGACACCGACTACATCACCACCCGGATCACCGCCGATGGCCGAGACGGGTATCCCGTCGAGCCGGGCCGCTACCGGCTGATCGTGGCGCGGGCCTGCCCGTGGGCCAATCGCACCATCATCGTGCGGCGACTGCTCGGGCTGGAAGACGTCATCTCCATCGGATTCTGCGGGCCCACTCACGATCAGCGCAGCTGGACGTTCGATCTTGACCCCGGCGGCGTCGACCCGGTCTTGCAGATCCCGCGGCTGGCCGATGCGTACTTCAAGCGGTTTCCGGACTACCCGAAGGGCATCACGGTGCCCGCGATCGTCGACGTGCCCACCGGAGCGGTAGTCACCAACGACTTCGCCCGGATCACGCTGGATTTCTCCACCGAGTGGTCGGCCTATCATCGCGACGGCGCCCCGCAGCTGTATCCCGAACCGCTACGCGCCGAGATCGACGAGGTGTCCAAACGGATCTACACCGAGATCAACAACGGCGTCTACCGGTGCGGCTTCGCTGGCAGCCAGGACGCCTACAGCGCCGCCTACCACCGGTTGTTCACCGCGCTGGACTGGGTCAGCGAACGACTGGCGGATCAGCGGTATCTGGTGGGCGACACCATCACCGAGGCCGACGTGCGGCTGTTCACCACCCTGGCGCGGTTCGATCCGGTCTATCACGGGCACTTCAAATGCAACCGGCAGAAGCTGTCCGAGATGCCGGTGCTGTGGGCCTACGCGCGGGACCTGTTCCAGACGCCCGGGTTCGGCGACACGGTCGACTTCGTCCAGATCAAGCGGCACTACTACATCGTGCACGCCGACATCAATCCGTCCCGGATCGTCCCCGACGGCCCGGACTTGGCGAATTGGCTCTCACCCCATGGTCGAGAAGCCCTGGGCGGCAGGCCGTTCGGGGACGGCACCGCGCCCGGTCCGGTAGCGGAGCCCGAGCGGGTGGCCGCCGGGCACGGGGTTTAGCCGGGCGCAGCGGGCCGCCGCCGTCAATCCTGCCTTTGATCCCGCCACTGCAGCCCGACCGCCCATTCGGCGTGCGGCACCGCGAACTTCTCGTCGGTGTCACGATCGACGACCAGCGTGAGCAGCTGCACCACCAGACCGCGTAGCGGTCCGCGGTGCGGGTCGACGGTGGGGATGGTGACCGCCAGGGTGCTGCCCGGCTGATACATCTTGCCGGTGGCGTCGGCCGGATCGTCGTAGAGCCGCAGCAGCCGCCACGGCGCCCGCCCGATGACCGTGTCGACCGACAGTTGCACCGGATTCCGTTCGTCGACCGCGAGCGTGCCCTGCGCTTCGGTCAGCACGCACTCGTTGAGGTCGAGCACATCGCAGAACATGTAGGGCCCGGCGTGGGTGAGGCGCCCGTTGGAGTAGGCGCTGATCTGCGGCGGCGTCGGCTCGCCGCCGCGGCTGAACCACCAGGTGGCGAACCCGGCCAGCGCCGCCGTCGCCGCCACCAGCACCGTCACCAACACGGTCGTCACACGTTTCACCTGCTCATCACCCCTGTCTCACGGAATCGCGGCGGGCGCCGTCCTGTTCGATCAGCACCGGACGGTTGCCCCCCAGGCCGGGGATCAACGAATCGCCGTGGAAGGAAAGGATGGTCTGGGCCAGACCCGGGATCAGCAGTGCGGTGATCGCGGTGAAGCCCACCCACAGGTCGGTGTATACCAGCACCCCCAGCGCACCGCCGAGCACCCAGCACAGCTGCAGGGTGGACTCGGTGCGGCCGAACGCCGAGGCCCGCGACTCCTCGGGCAGGTCGTCCTGCAGCGCGGCGTCCAGCGATGCCTTGGCCACCGCGCTGGCGCCGGAGGTGACCAGGGCGGCGACGGCCGCCATCACCAGCGTCCCGGCCACCGCGGCCGCCAGCGCGACAGCGGTCACCGCCATGGTGCAGCGCACCACCAGTACCGCGGGGCGACCCAATTGCAGCCGGGCGCTGGCGAAGTTGCCGGCGAAGTTACCCACCCCGGCGGCCGCGCCGATCAGCCCCAGAATGCCCAGTTGCACCCAACCGTCGGCGTCGTGCTGTTTGGCCACGAACGCCGGGTACAGGAACAGGAAACCGACCATGGCCTTGATGGTGCAGTTGCCCCACAGGGCGGCGATGATGTTGCGCCCCAGCGGTTGGCGCAGCGGCTGGCTCAGCGCCCCACCGGCCCGCCGCACCTGCTCGGGCCAGCTGCGGGGCCGTTCGTCGAGGCGGTAGCTCAAGGTGGTCGGAATCTCGCCGGTGGTCACCTCGACCCACCGCGGGATCCGCATGGACAGCGCCGCCCCGGCCACCGACACCGCGACGAGCACCAACAGTGCCCCCGGTAGCTGCAGTAGCCGGGTGAGGACGTATTCGGCACCCGCGGCGACGCCGCCGCCGACGATCGTTCCACCGAGCAGCCCGAACATCGTCAGCCGGGAATTGACTCGCACCAGATCGATCGATGGCGGCATCACTCGGGGTGTCACCGCACTGCGCAGCACCGTGAACGATTTCGACAGCACCATCATGGCCAGCGCACACGGGTAGAGCACCCAGGATCCGAAGGTGCCCGCGACGCCGTCGTAATTACCGATCAGCACCAGGGCCAGCGCGGTGCGCAGCGCGAAGGACATCGCGAGCGCCGCGCGCCTGCCGTGCTGCAGGCGGTCCAGCGCGGGACCGATCAGCGGCGCGACCACGGCGAACGGCGCGATCGTCACCAGGAGGTAGAGCGCCACCCTGCCCTTGCTCTCCCCGGCGGCGGCGGCGAAGAACAAGGTGTTGGCCAGCGCGACCGCCATCGCCGCGTCCACCGCGAAGTTGGCCACCACCGGCCACGTCAGCGCGGTCAGCCCGGATTTGTCGGCGCCGTCGGCGGTGGCGGCGCGCTGCACCAGCCCGTACATCCGAGATCCCATTTCGCGGCTACGGGCCGCGGCGGCCCGGGTCACCGTGACGCGGTCGGCGGTACCGGGATCGTCGGATGGGCGCTGCCGGCGCGGGGCCTCGGTGGTGTCATGCAGCGGCGGCAGGTAGCGGTTGGCGCTGGGCATCGGGTTGCGCTGCCGCTGGCCACCGGCGCTGTCGCTGGGGTAATTGGCCATGCCGGGGTGCTCGCCGGCCGAGCCGCCGCGGTGCCCCCGGCCGGCGGCCGAAATCGGACGGCGACGCCGGCCCGGGTCGGGGAGATCACGCCGCCGTGCAGACACACGTCGATTCTTCCCTATCATCGGCGCCCGGCCGCGCAGGCCGCGATCGTGCCTGCATGTGGCTGAGCAGGCCGCGCTGCGGCAGTATGAGGGGCGTAATTGAACGGAAGGACCCTTGTGACGTCTCCCGGCACAGAATCAGCCAGCGCGGCCATCGCGGTGCCCGCGGTGCTGGCCGCGGCCGTCGACGAGGCCCGCGCGGCCGTCGTCGAGTTCAGCGGCGCGGACACCGTCGGTGAGCACTTGGGCGTCGACTACGAGGACGCGACCGCCGCCACCCACCGGTTCGGCGCCGTGCTGCCCGGTTATCAGGGCTGGCAGTGGGCCGTCGTGGTGGCCGCCTTCCCTGGGGCAGCGCACTCCACGGTCAGCGAGGTGGTGCTGGTTCCGGGTCCCGGCGCGCTGTTGTCGCCGGAATGGGTGCCGTGGGATCAGCGGGTGCGGCCCGGCGACCTGGGTCCCGGAGATCTGTTGGCGCCGCCAGCCGACGATCCGCGACTGGTGCCGGGCTACACCTCCAGTGGCGATCCGGACCTCGACGAGGTGGCCGGCGAGCTCGGCCTGGGCCGGCGTTGGCTGTTGAGCCCGCTGGGTCGCGCCGAGGCGGCGCAACGCTGGCACGACGGCGACTACGGGCCGGATTCGGCGATGGCGCGGTCCACCAAGCGGGTCTGCCGAGACTGCGGCTTCTATCTGCCGCTGGCCGGTGTTCTCGGCACCGGGTTCGGGGTCTGCTGCAATGAGATGTCCGCGGACGGCCGGGTGGTCGACAGCGGGTACGGCTGCGGCGCCCACAGTGACACCCCGGTACCGGCGGGCACCGGCTCCCCGGTCCACGACCCCTACGACGACGGGGTGCTCGAGATCGTCGACGACGCTGAGAGTGCTGACGGTGCTGAGGCCACCACGGCCCCGCCCGCCGAGGCACCGGCCGAAGCGGCCGAGGCACCGGCCGAACCGGCCGACGCCCCGGCCGAACCGGTCGATCCGGCCGACGAGGCACCGGTTGAGGCCGAAGCCCCCGCCACCGAATCCGCCGCCGAACCGGGGGAGCCGGGCACCGGCTAGCCGAAGTTGAACAGGTACTCGCCTGGGATCACCACGGCCATCTCGTAAACGGTGTTGACCACCAAACCCGGCAGACCGAGGACGTAGTTGACGATGTCCTGCGGGATGGAGAACAACTCGCTGAAGGCCATCCCGAAGTCGAGGTTGACCAGACTGGTGATCAAACCTTCGACGTCATTGAACAGCGTGACCGGCAGGCTGAACAAGCTGTTGAAAAACCCTTGGGCCGCAGCGAATTCAGCGTTGATCAGCCCGCTGATGTCGAATGCCTCGGCCACCCCGGGGGTGTCGAAGGCCACGGCCTCGGCCGCCGCTGGAGCATCGAAGGCCGCCGTGTCGGCCAGGGCGTCGAAGATCGTGTCGGCCGTCAGGGCCACCTCGGTGGAGACCCGGGCGAGCGCGTGAGCGCTGATCTCCGGTGTCGCCGCCACCGGGGCGAGGCCGGCGGCCAGCAGCACCGCGGTGGCTGCGACGCCGCTCAGCATCCCAAGGCTGGATATCGCGGTCTCCACCATGTCCGGGGCTCCTTCCAGTTTCGCCGGTGACGATGGACGTTACCCCACTTGCGGGGCGCTTCAGCGGTTTTCGGCGGCCGCCTTGATCCGCTGCAAGGAGGCGTTCATGCCCTCGATCAGCTCGCGTTCGAAGGTGGGCGTCCCACCCATGAACTTGTCCACCAAGAACGCCGAGACCGCGGTGGTGTTGCCGTTTTCGACGTGCCGGCTCTCGGTGACCCGGGTGCCCTCGGCGGTTGGCTCGAGTTCGTAGCTCCACACACTGTGGTTCTCGCTGACCCGGAAGGCCAGTTTGCGGTCCGGGACGTACTCGGTGATGACGGAGGTGGTGGGCCAGAACATTCGGCCCCGCCGATTGACGTTGATGGTGCGGGTGCCCGGCCGTACCGCGCCCAGCGGTTTCATCCACCGGCACTGCGGGCTCCACTCCGGCATTCGCCGGAAGTCGGAGATCAAGTTCCAGACCTCGGTGACCGGCGCCTTGATGTCGATCTCTGCCTTCAGCAGCGGAGCTGCCATCTCGTTCCTCCTTGAATCGGCCGCAACCTTCTATTCGTGTTCCAGTCCGGTCTGGGCGCCGCGCGCGCCGCGCCGCGCCGCGGTGCGCTGCAACAGAAAGATCGTGGTGCCCAGTGCACCGACCCCCAGCCCGGCCACACTCACCGGCCGCCACGACTCCAGTGCCGGAATCGCGAACGCCGCGATGGTCGCGCAACCGAAGCCGGCCGCCCCGGCGCCGATCACCGGCCAGGCCCGCAGCAGGGCGGTCGGCAACGGCGGCGGCTCGGGGGAGGGCTCAGTCGGAGGCTCAGGGATCGGTTGGGGGGTCATCGCCGTTGACGTTAGCGCCTCGCCGGTAATGTTCGGCCAGTGGCCAGGGTCCTCGACGTCGTCGATATCGACGATCCGCGCGATTCCCGGTTGGACGATTTCCGCGACCTGAACAGTGTCGACCGCCGCCCGGACCTGCCCACCGGTAAAGGGCTGGTGATCGCCGAAGGCGTGCTGGTGGTGCAGCGGATGCTCGTCTCGCGGTACTCGCCGCGGGCGCTGCTGGGCACCGACCGCCGGCTGGTGGAGTTGGCGGACGATCTGGCCGTTGTGCCCGACGTGCCCTACTACCGGGTGAGCGCGGAGGTGATGGCCGAGGTCGTCGGATTTCACCTCAACCGTGGTGTGCTGGCCGCTGCGTCGCGGGTGCCCGAGCCGACGGTGACCGATGTGGTTGCCGATGCTCGCACCATCGCGGTGCTCGAAGGTGTCAACGACCACGAGAACCTGGGCTCGATATTCCGCAACGGCGCCGGCCTCGGAGTGGATGCGGTGGTCTTCGGCAGCGGCTGCGCCGATCCGCTGTACCGGCGCGCGGTGCGGGTGTCGATGGGGCATGCCCTGCTGGTCCCGTTCGCCCGTTCGACGGACTGGCCGGCCGATCTGGCCATGCTGCGCGACCGCGGGTTCCGGCTGCTGGCCATGACACCGGACCCGCGCGCCGACGCGCTGTCGACGGCCATGGCGAAGGTGCACGACGACCCGGTGGCGGTGCTGGTCGGCGCGGAGGGGCCGGGACTGTCGGAGCAGGCCATGCGGGCCAGTGACCTGCGAGTGCGCATCCCGATGTCGCGGGGCACCGACTCCCTCAACGTGGCGACCGCCGCGGCGCTGGCCTTCTACGAGCGCACTAGGCTGCCGGCATGACGCCCAGCCAGACCACGCCCTGGGCGACCGGGTTGACCGTGGCGGCGTTCGTCGCGGCGGTGTCGGGGACCGCGATCGCGGTGCTGAGCCTGGGGTTGATCCGGGTGCACCTGGCGGTGGCCGTCGTCCTCAACCTGATCGCGGTGGGCGGACTGGCACCCACGGTGTGGGGCTGGCGACGCACCCCGGTGCTGCGCTGGTTCGCGCTGGGCGCCGGAGTCGGCGTGGCGGGGGCGTGGCTGGTGCTGCTGGCGCTGGTTGCTCAGCGCTGACCGCTGGAGCGCACCCCGAGCAGCACATCCTCCCAGCCCGGCACCGCGGGCTTGCTGCGGCGGGCGCGGGCCGTCGGGCGCGGCGGGGCAGGCGCTTCTTCGGTCGCGGGCGCGGCGGCCGGCTCCTCGAAGTCCAGCTGGGCGACCGCGGCGACCGGTCGCAGCTGCCGGTCGAAGTCGGGGTCGATGAGCTCCATCGCCGGATCATCGAGGGCGGTCACCGTTCCACCGTGCGCGCCGGGGGCGAACCAGAAGTGGGCGACGTTGTCGGAACGGCCGGCCTTCCAGGCCAGCTGAACCGTCCAGCGTCCGTCGTCGTTGCGCCAGGCGTCCCAGCTGCTCTGATCGGGGTTGAGGCCGCGGCTCATCAGCGCGCTGGTGACGACCTCGAGCAGGGTGGGCACGGCCGGCCCGTCGGCCAGTACCGGGTGAGCGGCGGCGGCCAGTTCCGCGGCTCGGGAGCGCTCCAGCAACACCGGGTGGGCGAACCGCTCCACCCGGGAGACGTCGACACCGGCCGCTGCGGCCACCTGCTCGACCGACGCACCGGCGCGGATGCGGGCCTGAATGTCCTTCGGGCGCAGCATGCTGATGCCCAGGTCGATCTGGGTCTGCCCGACGCGGCTGGCCTCGCCGCGCACCGCGCCGCGCAGCCGGTCGTCGATCCGCACCCGGAACATCTCGGTGCTGTCATCGTCGTCGCCGACGCTCTCGCAGATGATGTGCTTGCCGTCGGCGTCGAGGCCGATCGCCCTTAGTTCCCGCATGACTTCTCCTTGCGCAGGCCCGGTTAGCTGCGGACTTTAGTGCAGTGAGCGGCCCGGACGGCGGTGACACGCTGGGGTTATAACGACTTGGTCACGAGAGGCCGGAGCCGCGCTCAGAGCCTCTCCACCACGAAGTCCACGCACTGGGTCAGCGCACTGACGTCGTCGGGCTCCACCGCCGGGAACATCGCCACCCGCAACTGGTTGCGGCCCAGTTTGCGGTAGGGCTCGGTGTCGACGATGCCGTTGGCCCGCAAAATCGCGGCCACGGCACCTGCATCCACGGAGTCGGTGAAGTCGATGGTGCCCACCACCTGCGACCGCAACGCCGGGTCGGCGACGAACGGGGTGGTGAACGGCCGGGACTCGGCCCAGGAGTACAGCCGCTGCGACGAATCCGCGGTGCGCTTGACCGCCCAGTCCAACCCGCCGTTGCCCAGCAGCCAGTCCAGCTGCTCGGCCAGCAGCGCCAGCGTGGCGATCGCAGGGGTGTTGTAGGTCTGGTTCTTCGAGCTGTTGTCCACCGCGATCGGCAAGGACAGGAATTCGGGCACCCAGCGGCCCGAGGCGGCGATCGCCTCGATGCGCGCCAGCGCGGCCGGGCTCATGATCGCCAGCCACAGCCCGCCGTCGGAGGCGAAATTCTTCTGCGGCGCGAAGTAGTAGGCGTCGGTCTCGGTGATGTCGACGGGCAGACCGCCGGCGCCGGAGGTCGCGTCGATCACGATCAGTGCCTCGCCGGCGTCCTCGGGCCGGCGCACCGGTACCGCCACGCCGGTCGACGTCTCGTTGTGCGCCCAGGCGATCACATCGACAGACGGGTCGGATGTCGGCTCTGGGGCGCTGCCGGGCTCGGCCTTGATGATGATCGGATCGCCCACGAACGGGTTCTTGGCCACCGCCGAGGCGAACTTCGCGCTGAACTCGCCGTAGGTCAGGTGCAAGGAGCGCTGGTCGATCAGCCCGAATGCGGCCGCGTCCCAGAACGCGGTGGAGCCGCCGTTGCCCAGCACCACCTCGTAGCCGTCGGGCACCGAGAACAGCTCGCGCAGACCGCTGCGGACCCGGCCGACCAGGTTCTTGACCGGCGCCTGCCGGTGCGAGGTCCCGAACAGCGGCGCCGCGGTGGTGACCAGCGCGTTCAGCTGCTCCGGCCGGACCTTGGACGGCCCGCAGCCGAACCGTCCGTCGGCGGGCTTGATGTTGTCCGGGATCGTGAGCTGCTCAGCCATGGCCCCTAGCGTAGACAGCGGACCGCTACGCCTCGCACGGCAGGTTTAACGTGATGCGGATCACATGGAACACTCGACACGTGTCAGGCCCACAAGCCGTCTGAGGCTCTGGACGGGTAGCCGATACCTGCGGTACCGTTATACATAACAAGGCCAAATGTAAACGTCAGTGGGGGTGTCTCCGATGGCTCAGAAAACGGCTCAGAAACTGAACCAGAAACCGGCCCGAACCGGCATCGTGCGGCGGTGGCGGGCCAACATGGACGTGTCCGACGACACCGCCTACGTCGACATGCTCAACACCCTGTCGGAAGGCTCGGTGCGGCGCCACTTCAACCCGTACCTCGACATCGACTGGGACAGCCCGGAATTCAAGGTGTTCGAGAATGACCCGCGGTGGATCCTGCCGGCCACCGACCCGCTGGGCAAGCACGCCTGGTACCAGGCGCAGCCCGAGGAACGCCAGATCAAGATCGGCATGTGGCGTCAGGCCAACGTGGCCAAGGTCGGCCTGCACTTCGAGTCCATCCTGATCCGCGGCCTGCTCAACTACGCGTTCTGGGTCCCCAACGGCTCACCGGAGTACCGGTACTGCCTGCACGAGTCGGTCGAGGAGTGCAACCACACCCTGATGTTCCAGGAGATGGTGAACCACATCGGCGCCGACGTGCCCGGCATGCCGCGGTTCCTCAAGTGGCTGGCGGCATTCATTCCGCTGGTCGCCGGCCCGCTGCCGATCCCGTTCTGGTTCGGCATCCTCGCCGGCGAGGAGCCCATCGACCACATTCAGAAGGACATCTTGCGCGAGGGCAAGACGCTGCACCCGGTCATGGAGAAGGTGATGGCGATCCACGTCGCCGAAGAGGCGCGGCACATCTCGTTCGCGCACGAATACCTCAACAAGCGTGTTCCGAACCTGCCGCGCCGCAAGCGGTTCTGGCTGTCGCTGTTCGTGCCGGTCACCATGCGGATCCTGTGTTCGGCGATCGTCGTTCCGCCGAAGGCGTTCTGGCAGGAGTTCGACATTCCGCGTTCGGTGCGCAAGGACGTATTCTTCGGGTCGGCCGACGCCCGGCGGATGCTGTCGGACATGTTCGCCGACGTGCGGATGCTCTGCCACGACACCGGGCTGATGAACCCGGTCGCCAAGCTGATCTGGCGGATGTGCCGGATCAACGGGGCGCCGTCGCGCTTCCGGGCCCAGCCGCAGCGCGCGCACCTGTCGCGCGTCGCATAAGTCAGCGAACCCGCCGCCTCATGCCGCACGTCATCAGCCAGGCATGCTGTAACGACGCGTCCTGCGTGTTCGCCTGTCCGGTCTACTGCATTCACCCCAGCCCGGACGAGCCGGACTTCGCCACCACCGAGATGCTCTACATCGACCCGGACGCCTGCGTGGACTGCGGCGCCTGCGTCCGGGCCTGCCCGGTCGACGCGATCTACCCCGATACGCAGCTACCGGCGCAGCAGCTGCCGTTCATCGAGATCAACAAGTCGTACTACCCCAAGCGCCCCGAGGGCGTGAAGCTGCCGCCGACGTCCAAGCTGGCGCCGATCCTGCCGGCCGCCGAGGTGCACCGGCGCGGCAAGTATCCGCTGACGGTGGCCATCGTCGGCTCCGGGCCGGCCGCGATGTACGCCGCCGATGAACTGCTGACCCAGCCCGGTGTGCTGGTCAACGTGTTCGAGAAGCTGCCCACCCCCTACGGCTTGGTGCGCGCCGGGGTCGCCCCCGATCACCAGCACACCAAGCTGGCCACCAAGCTGTTCGACGAGATCTCCTGGCGGCGCGGCTTCAACTTCTTCCTCAACGTCGAGGTGGGCAATCACCTGCGCCACGCCGACCTGCTGGAGTATCACCACGCTGTGCTCTACGCCTCCGGTGCGCTGCACGACCGACGGTTGGAGATCGACGGCATGGGACTGCCCGGCACCGGCACCGCCACCGAGGTCGTCGGCTGGTACAACGGGCATCCGGAGTTCACCGACCTGCCGGTCGACCTCGGCCACGAGCGGGTGGTGATCGTCGGCAACGGCAACGTGGCCCTCGACGTGGCCCGAATCCTCACCGCCGACCCCGACAAGCTGGCCGGCACCGACATCGCCGACAACGCACTGGCGGTGCTGCGCGACTCCCGGGTGGCCGAAGTGGTGATCGTCGCCCGCCGCGGCCCGATCGCCTCTGCGTTCACCCTGCCCGAACTGGTCGGGCTGACCCAGGCCGCCGAGGTGGTGCTCGACGCCGAAGACCACGCCCGGGTACGTAACGACCTGGCGACCGTGCGCGACACCTTCACCCGGCAGAAGCTGGAGATCCTGGCCAAACTCGGCAGTGTTGACAGCGCCTCCGCGCGATCTACCAAGCCGCGCATCCGGTTCGCTTACGAGCTGACCCCGGCCCGGGTGCTCGGCGAAGAACGGGCCACCGCAGTCGAATTCACCGTGACCGGCACTGACGAGCTGCGTAGGCTCGAGGCCGGCCTGGTGCTGACCTCGATCGGCTACCACGGCACCCCGATCGCCGACCTGCCGTTTGACGACGCCGCCGGGGTGGTTCCCAACGAGGGCGGCCGGGTGGTCGACCCGGTCACCGGACAGCCGGTTCCGGGGGCGTATGTATCCGGGTGGATCAAGCGTGGCACCAATGGTTTCATCGGCACCAACAAGTCCGATTCGCTCAAGACGATCCAGAGCCTGGTCGCCGATTACAACGCCGGTCAGCTCAGCGAGCCGATCGGCGGGCCGCGCGCGGTCGCCCGGATGGTGCACGCCCGCCGGCCCGAGGTGATCGACGCCGCCGGCTGGAAGGCCATCGACAGGGCGGAGATCGCCCGCGGTCAGGCGCAGAACCGGCCGCGGGTCAAGTTCACCCGGGTGCCCGACATGCTCGACGAGGTGGCGGACCACTCCGACGTGCCATTGCTGCAGAACCTGCTCAGCGCCTTGCGGCGGCGCTGAACCCCGCCTGCTCGGGCGCGCGCCTGGGCCCGCCGAACGTGTAGTCACTGCGAAAAATCGCGCAGCAGTTCGCAGTGGTTACACGTTCGGCGCTGACATCCCGTTCGGGTCAGCCCTTAGGGAGCCGATCCCAGCCGGCCACCGACTCCGCGCCGCGCGGCCCCGGGCCGACGTAGATGGCCGACGGGCGCACCAGCTTGCCCAGGCGCTTCTGCTCCATGATGTGGGCGCACCAGCCCGCGGTACGCCCACAGGTGAACATCGCCGGCATCATCGCCGGGGGCACTTCGGCGAAGTCCAGGATCACTGCCGCCCAGAACTCCACGTTGGTCTCGATGGCCCGGTCCGGCCGGCGCTCCCGCAGCTCGTCCAGTGCCGCCTGCTCCAGGGCTGCGGCCACCTCGTAGCGGGGCGCGGCCAGCCGTTTGGCGGTGGCGCGCAGCACCCGGGCGCGCGGGTCCTCGGCGCGGTACACCCGGTGGCCGAAGCCCATCAGCTTCTCTTTGCGGTCCAGGATGCCCTTGACCACCGCGCGGGCGTCCCCGGAGCGCTCCACCTCTTCGATCATCGGGATCACCCGGGCCGGAGCGCCCCCGTGCAGCGGGCCGCTCATCGCACCGATCGCGCCGGACAGCGCCGCGCCGACGTCGGCGCCGGTGGAGGCGATCACCCGGGCCGTGAACGTCGAGGCGTTCATGCCGTGCTCGGCCGCCGAGACCCAGTAGGCGTCGATCGCCTCGATGTGGGCCGGGTCGGGCTCGCCGCGCCAGCGGGTCATGAACCGCTCGGTGATGGTGGCGCAGCCGTCGATGGTCTGCTGGGAGACCGGTGGCTGTGAGCCACGCGCCGATTGAGCGACATAGGAAAGCACCATCACCGCCGCGCGCGCCAACTGATCGCGTGCGGTGGCGTCATCGGTGTCCAGCAGCGGCTGGAATCCCCATTGCGGGGCCAGCATGGCCACCCCGGCCTGGGCGTCGACGCGGACGTCGCCGGTGCGCACCGACAGTTCCAGCGGCTCGGCGGGTGCCAGGGGGCGAGTGAAGTCGCCGTCGACCAGCAGGGCCCACACGTCGCCGAAGCTGACTTTTCCGGCCAGGTCCTCGATGTCGACACCGCGGTAGCGCAGCGCGCCACCATCCTTGTCGGGTTCGGCGATCTCGGTGGTGAACGCCACCGTGCCCTCCAGGCCGGCAACGAAATTCTCCGGGACTGCAGCAATCATGTGTTGGATTGTCCCACCCCGGCACCCGGCAGTTCCTACCGGCTGGTAACGCCGGCTGGACCGGACCGCGGCGTAGCGTTGGGCGGTGCACAGGACAGGCCCCGACAACGAGCACCTGGCGGCGATGCGAGTGGAATACCGGGAGAAGGACAACTGCGGCGACCTCGACGTGGACTGGCTCGAGGACGGCTGGCAGGTTTTGCTGCGCAACTGGATCGGCGACGCCGAACGCGCCGGGATCGCCGAACCCAACGCCATGGTGCTGGCCACGGTCGAAGACGGCCGGCCGGTCAGCCGCTCGGTGCTGTGTAAGAACCTCGACGAGCACGGCGTCACCTTCTTCACCGACGACGGCTCGGACAAGGCGGTCCAGCTGGCGGCGACACCGTACGCGTCGGCGACGTTCCCCTGGTATCAACTGGGCCGCCAGGTCCATATCCGCGGCCGGGTCACCAAGACCGACGCCGCGATCCCGGCCGAATACTGGGTGAACCGACCGCGGGCTTCGCAGCTGGGTTTCTGGGCGTCGCACCAGTCGCAGCCGATCACCTCGCGCGCGGCCCTGCTCGATCAGCTTGTCGAGGTGACCGCCCGGTTCGCCGACAGCGACGACGTTCCGGTCGCGCCCAGCTGGGCCGGTTATGTCATCGCGCCAGAGGTGGTGGAGTTCTGGCAGGGCCGAGAAGGTCGGCTGCACAATCGGATTCGGGTGAGCGGCGGGCGCATCGAGCGCCTGCAGCCCTGATCTCGGGTCCGCTAAGTGAGGCTGTTCGCCGACACCACTCCGCTGCGCAACCCGGACTTCCGGCGGCTGTGGCTGGCCGGGATTCCGACCGTCATCGGGGCGAACCTGACCATCTTCGCGGTCCCGGTGCAGATCTACGCGCTGACCGGCAGTTCGGCCTATGTCGGCTTGTCGGGCCTGTTCGCGCTGGTGCCGCTGGTGGTCTTCGGGCTGCTGGGCGGCGCCTGGGCCGACGCCATGGACCGCCGCAAGCTGCTGATCATCGCCTCCTGCGGGCTGGCGGCCGCCTCGCTGCTGCTCTGGGTGCAGGCGGTGCTGGGTGGCGACGTCTGGGTGGTGCTTTCGCTGCTCGCCGTGCAGCAGGGGTTCTACGCGGTCAATTCGCCCACCCGCGCCGCCGCCATTCCGCGGTTGGTGGCCGGCGGCGACCTACCGGCCGCCAACTCGCTGAACATGACCGTGATGCAGTTCGGGGCCATCGTGGGGCCGTTGCTGGCTGGGCTGCTGCTCGGCTGGGTAGACCTGCCCACGCTCTACCTGGTCGATGCTGTCACCTGCGTCTTCCCGATCTGGGCGACCTTTCGGCTGGCACCGATGCCGCCCGCCGGATCAACCGACGGCTCGCGTTTCGGGGTGGCGGCGGTGCTGGACGGGTTTCGTTACCTGGCCGGCAACACCGTGGTGTTGATGTCGTTCGTGGTGGACCTGATCGCGATGGTGCTGGGACTGCCTCGGGCGCTGTTCCCGCAGATCGCCGCCGTGGACTTCGGCGGACCGGTCGAGGGCGGCACCACGATGGCGCTGCTGGCCGCCGCGATGGCGGTCGGCGCGGTGGCCGGCGGGGTGTTCTCCGGATGGCTGCCGCGGATCAGCCGCCAGGGCCTGGCGATCGTCATCTCGATCGTGGTGTGGGGCGCGGCGATGGCCGGCTTCGGGCTGGCGGTCGCGCGCGCCGACGGGCATCCCGGCCCGGTGTTGTGGGTCGCGCTGGGCTTTCTGGCGGTCGGCGGCGCCGCGGACATGGTGTCGGCGGCATTCCGTTCGACGATGCTGCAGCAGGTCGCCTCCGACGAGATCCGGGGGCGGTTGCAGGGCGTGTTCACCGTGATCGTGGCCGGCGGGCCCCGCCTTGCCGATACCGTGCACGGGGCGGCCGGCGCGGTGGTGGGAACGGCCGCGGCCGCCGCCGGCGGCGGAGTGCTGGTGGTCGTCGGAGTGCTGCTCGCCGCACTCGCGGCACCGGCTTTCATCCGCTATCACCGGCCGGGACCGGCAGCGGCGCGATGACCGGCCCGTGATACTCGGCCCCGGGCGGGCGCTCCGCCCCGGAACCGACTACCTTTTCCTATACACGCTCCGAACGACTGGTCAGCCGAATAGTGCAAAGGGGTTCCTTGTGGCCGCTACCGACGACACCGCCACCCTGAAGTACCCGGGAGGCGAGCTAGAGCTGCCGATCGTCCACGCCACCGACGGGTCCGATGCGCTGGCCATCGGTTCGCTGCTCGCCAAGACCGGCTACACCACATTCGACAACGGCTACGCCAACACCGCGCCGGTCAAGAGCGCCATCACCTACATCGACGGCGATGCCGGCATCCTGCGCTACCGCGGCTACCCGATCGAGCAGCTCGCCGAGAAGTCCACCTTCATCGAGGTCAGCTACCTGCTGATCTACGGGGAACTGCCCACTGCCGAACAGTTGGCGACCTTCACCGGCAAGATCCAGCGGCACACCATGCTGCACGAGGACCTGAAGCGGTTCTTCGACGGCTTCCCGCGCAATGCCCACCCGATGCCGGTGCTGTCCAGCGTGGTCAACGCGCTCTCCGCCTACTACCAGGACTCGCTGGACCCCTCCGACAACGAGCAGGTCGAGGTATCGACCATCCGGCTGCTGGGCAAACTGCCCACCATCGCCGCCTACGCGTTCAAGAAGTCCGAGGGGCAGCCGTTCCTGTACCCGGACAACTCGCTTTCCCTGGTGGAGAACTTCCTGCGGATGACCTTCGGCCTGCCGGCCGAGCCCTACGAGGTCGACCCCGAGGTGGTGCGGGCACTCGACATGCTGTTCATCCTGCACGCCGACCACGAGCAGAACTGCTCGACGTCGACGGTGCGGCTGGTCGGCTCGTCGCGGGCCAACCTGTTCACCTCGATCTCCGGCGGCATCAACGCGCTGTGGGGCCCGCTGCACGGCGGCGCGAACCAGGCGGTGCTGGAGATGCTGGAGCAGATCCGTGACCAGCACGGCAACGTCGGCGACTTCGTCAAGAAGGTCAAGAACCGCGAGGACGGCGTCAAGCTGATGGGCTTCGGCCACCGGGTCTACAAGAACTACGACCCCCGGGCGCGCATCGTCAAGGAGCAGGCCGACAAGATCCTCGGCAAGCTCGGCGGCGACGACGAACTGCTCAACATCGCCAAGGATCTCGAAGAGGCCGCGCTGACCGACGACTACTTCATCGAGCGCAAGCTCTACCCGAACGTCGACTTCTACACCGGCCTGATCTACCGGGCGATCGGCTTCCCGGCCCGGATGTTCACCGTGCTGTTCGCGCTGGGCCGGCTGCCCGGCTGGATCGCGCACTGGCGCGAGATGCACGACGAGGGCGACTCCAAGATCGGCCGGCCGCGTCAGCTCTACACCGGTGCCACCGAGCGCGACTACATCACCATCGGCGGGCGGTAACCGCCGTGACGAAGCCGGGCAAGCCGCAGATCACCGTTCCGGCCGGCCCGCCGCCGACCGAGTTGGTCATCGAGGACATCGTTGTCGGGGACGGGGCCGAGGCCGCCCCCGGCGCACTCGTCAACGTGCACTACCTGGGTGTCGATTACGACTCCGGCGCGGAGTTCGACAGCTCGTGGAACCGGGGAGAACCGCTGGAGTTTCCGCTCGACGGGCTCATCGCGGGCTGGCAGGACGGCATCCCCGGCATGAAGGTGGGCGGTCGGCGCCAATTGGTCATCCCGCCCGAGCTGGCCTACGGCCCGGCCGGCACCGGTCATCAACTCGCCGGCAAGACGCTGGTGTTCATGATCGATCTGCTCGGCACCCGCTGAGTGCGCGCCCGGCTGGTGGCGGCGGCGCTCGTCGCGATGCTGCTCGGCGCGACCGGCTGCGGGCTGCGGGACGCTTCGCCGGACGGCACTGATCCCGGCGCCGCAATGCCGGCGCCGCTGTCGGTGATCCGCCAGGGCAACGAGATCACCCTGAGCGGTGACGTGCCGGATCCGGCGGCCAAACGGGCGTTGTTGGACGCCGTGATCACCTCGGCCGACGATGTCACCGTCGTCGATCGGCTCGGCGTGACGCCGGGCGCCGCGACACCGGATTTCGCCGCGTCGGCCCCGGTATTCGAAGCGGCGGCGGTGATCGGGGATTTCGCGTTGCACGCCGCCGCCGACCGCGTGACGCTGGCCGGCACCGCGGCGAAGCCGGGCGAGGCGGTCGCCGTCGAGGCCGCGGCCCGCGACGCCTGGCCGCACATCGACATCGTCAATGAGCTCGGGATCAGCGCTCCCGGGACGCGGTAAGTCCGCAAAAATCGACTGAAGACCTCCGAGGGTCCTTCAGAGCTCCTACACTCGCGGTGTCCAGGGTACGAGGTGCTTTTTCGACCTTCGAGGAGGATCCATGCCGGGCTCCGAAAACCGGACCGCGACCGGCTGGCGAACGGAATCGCGCTTTTACCGTCGACCTCCCGGCCCCGGATGGCTGGTGGCCTTGGCGGCAATTCCGTTGCTACTGGCATTGATCGGACTGGGAGTGGCGGATCGAGAAAGAATCGACATCACCGCGGGCGACGCCACCTGGCCCGAGGTCCCCGTGCCGTCGCTTTCGATGCCGGCGGCGCCGGAGGCCAATACGCCGGGAATATCGTTTGCTCCGTTGTCGATTCTGCGTAACGGCAACGTCATCACCCTCAACGGCGACCTTCCCGACGTCGCCACGCGCACTGGATTGATCGAGATGCTCAAGGGGTTGTTCGGCAGCGGTGTGCAATTGGTGGACAACATCAACATCAAACCGGGTGTCAAGGTGCCCGACGCCGCTGCCCTGGGATCGGTGTTCAAGGCCGCGGTGTCCATGCCGGACTTCAAGTTCAAGATCAGCGGTGGCACCGTCACGCTGATCGGTACCGCGGCTTCCGGTGCGGTCAAGTCGGCCGTCGAGGCGGCCGCGAAGGCGGCTTGGCCAAATCTGGTGATCTCCAACAACATTCTGGTCCTGCCTGATGTGCCGGAGGCCCCCGGCCCAGAGGTCCCGCGCCCCGAGGCCCCGAACACGCCCGCGGCGCCCGGCTCACCGGCTCCGAAACCGGTGCCGCCCAGCGCTTCACCGGCTCCTGACCCAGCCGGTGACTGCGGCAAGCTGCAAGCCGACGTCACCGCGTTGATGGCCACGCCCGTCACCTTCGTGACCAACGGTCACACCCTGTCACCGGGCACCCGCCGACAACTGAGTCGGGTCGCGGAGACGCTCAAGGGTTGCCGCAGCGCCCAGGTGACGGTAAGCGGCTACACCGACAACACCGGCAACGACGGCATCAACGTGCCGTTGAGTACCGACCGGGCCAAAGCGGTCGCCGATTTCCTTGTCGCCCAGGGTGTCCCGGCGAGCAGCGTCACCGCCAAGGGGTTCGGGTCGGCCGACCCGGTCGCCAGCAACGCGACACCGGACGGCCGCGCACAGAACCGTCGTGTCGCGATCACGGTTAGCTAAGGAGGATCTCCGATGGATTTCGTCATGCAGTGGCTGTGGTATCTGCTGGCATTCGTGGTGGGTTCGGCGATCGCCTGGTTACTGACGATTGTTTCGATCCGCCGCACCAGCCGGGAGGACGCCATTGCGGCCCTGCCCGGCTCGCGTGAGATGGGAGCCGACTGATGCATGGCGTCAATTGCTGGCTGATGGGCTTGTCATTTCTGCTGGGGTTGACGCTGACATTCGCCTTCGCCATCTGGCGGGTCAAACGCGAGGTGCCGACGTCGACACCATCCGGTGGTGCGGCCGTCGCGGCTGCGCCCTACGGCGACGGATCGGCGCGGGCGGGCGGCGGTGGCAGCGGGCCGGCCGGTTGGACCATCAAAGGCAACGAAGACTCGATGCTCTACCACGGCCCGGACAGCCCGTCCTATGAGGCGACGATCGCCGAGGTGTGGTTCAAGGACGAGCAGACGGCCGCGGCGGCGGGCTTCCAGCGCTGGGACAGTCGGCGCGAGCAGACCTGACGCCCCGGCGGGTGCGCTCAGCGTGGCGGCGGCAGTCGCAGCATCAGTCGCACCCCGCCCATCGGGCTGTCCTCCAGGGTCGCTGTGCCGCCGTGCAGCCCAGCCTGCTGAGCCACCAGCGCCAGCCCGAGACCGGACCCGGAATGCGATGCCGTCGAACCGCGGGAGAACCGCTCGAACACCACCTGCCGCTCATCCTCGGGAACCCCGCTGCCGTTGTCGTCGATGGCGATCTCGACGCCCGCCCGGGAGGTGACCGCCGACAGCTGTACCTGGGTGGCGCCGCCGTGCTTGACCGCGTTGGCGATCGCGTTGTCCACCGCCAGCCGCAACCCGGCCGGCAGCCCGACGATGATGCAGGTGGGTGACGGCACCAGCGAGACGTTCAGGTCCGGGAAGACCCGCATCGCGTCGTGCGCCGCCCGGTCGAGCAGTTCGGTGATGTCGACCGGAACCTGATCGTCGGCCGTGGACAGTTCCCCCTGGGCCAGCCGCTCCAGGGCCGACAGGGTCGCTTCGATCCGCGACTGGGTGCGGACCACGTCGCTGAGGACTTCTTTGCGCTGGTCCTCGGGCAGGTCGAGCGTCGTCAGCACCTCGAGGTTGGTGCGCATGGCGGTCAGCGGCGTGCGCAGCTCATGCGAGGACACCGCGGCGAAGTCGCGCGCGGACGCCAGGGCCTCTTTGGTGCGGTCCTGTTCGGTCCAGATCCGCTGCAGCATGCCGCGCATCGCCTCGGCGATCTCCACGGCCTCGCTGGCCCCACGCACCTCGATCTCCGGTCGTTCGTCGCCGGCGTCGATCGACCGGGCCTGCTGGGCCAGCCGGCGCAGTGGCCGTACCGCGAACGCCGCCAGCAGCCAGCCCAGCACCGCGGCAGCGCCGATCGCGAACGTGCACAGCAGCAGCACCCGGCGGTGCAGGTTGTTGGTGTCGGCGATGGTGGCCTCGTAGGTGGCGCCGACCGCCAGTGACCGCGGACCCGGCCCGGGAATGTCGACGGTGCGCACCCGGTAGCGCACGCCGTCGATCTCGGTGTCGGCGTATCCCGCCTCCAGCTCCGGCAGCACCACCGCGGAGTTCGACGTCACCTCACCTGCCCGGCGCAGTGTGATCACGGCGTCGGTCCCACCTGCCGCGCGGGGCAGCTCGCCCAGGCCGATGAGCGGAACGGTCAGCCCGGCCGCCTCGTCGAGCCGACGGTCCAGCCAGTACTTGCGGTCGTTGGTGATCCCGACCCACACGATGGCGCCGATGATGACCGTCACGATCGCGGTGCCGATGGCGGTCGCCAGCACCACCCGGGTCCGCAGCGACGGGGTTCGAGCGAAGACGCGCCGCAGCATGTTCATGACGTTCATCGTGGTCCTCACTGCGTTCGCAGGACGAATCCGACCCCGCGGACGGTGTGCAGCAGCCGTGGCGCTCCGCCGGCTTCCAGCTTGCGCCGCAGATAGCCGATGAACACGTCGACGACGTTGGTGTCGGCGGCGAAGTCGTAACCCCACACCAGCTCGAGGAGCTGCGCCCGGGAGAGCACCGCGGTCTTGTGCTCGGCGAGCACGGCCAACAGGTCGAACTCGCGTTTGGTCAGGTCCACATCGACACCCTTGACCCTGGCGCGCCGGCCCGGGATGTCGACCTCCAGGGGGCCCACCGTGATGGTCTCCGACGACGAGCTGGCCGCCGACCCGCGCCGCCGCAGCATCGCCCGTACCCGGGCCACCAACTCGGCGAGCACGAATGGCTTGACCAGGTAGTCGTCGGCGCCTGCCTCCAGGCCGGCGACCCGGTCGTCGACCGAACTGCGCGCGGACAGCACGCAGACGGGCACGTCATCGCCCATCGCCCGCAGTGCCGTCACCACGCTGACGCCGTCGAGCACCGGCATGTTGATGTCGAGCACGATGGCGTCCGGGCGGGTCTCCTTGGCGCTGCGCAACGCTTCGGCGCCGTCGGCCGCCGTCGCCACTTCGAATCCGGACAGTCGCAGTCCGCGTTCCAGCGAGGCGAGCACATCGGAGTCGTCGTCGACCACCAGTACCCGGGGGGAGGCGGCAGCGTTGGCGGGATTGTTCATGGCCGCCATTTTGCCTGAACATTGCCATCAAGCGAGGGATGCGCCGCGGGTCGCCGCCTTCGATCCGCCTTCGATCTAAGGTCGATTGGGTGAAGCCGGCGTCCGCGTTGCGCAGCTTGGCGCCGTACCTGCGGCCCTACCGGGCGAGGTGGATCGCCATGATCACGGTGGCCGTCGTGAGCCTGGGTGCCACCGTGACGATCCCGCTGGTCACCAAGGCCGTCATCGACGGGCCGGTGGCCCACCGTGACCAGCCGGGACTGTGGGTGCTCGGGACGGCTGCCACCGCGCTCGGGGTCGGCGAGGCGGTGCTGTGGTTCGTGCGGCGCTGGCTGGTCGCGCACGCCACGATGGGCGTCGAAGCCGACCTCCGCAAGGACCTCTACGCCCGGCTGCAGGTGCTGCCGATGACCTTCCACGGGCGCTGGCAGTCCGGGCAGCTGCTGTCGCGGATCATGAACGACCTGGCCACCATCCGCCGATTTCTGGCATTCGTCCTGGTGTTCCTGGCGCTCAACACGTTGCAGATCGTCGCGGTGACGACCATCCTGCTGCTGCTGTACTGGCCGCTGGGCGTGGTCGCCTGCGTGTCGATGGTGCCGGTGACGCTGACGGTGCAGCACTTCCGGCGCCAATACACCCGGCTGTCGCGGCGGGCGCAGGACCAGGCGGGCCAGGTGGCCACCGATGTCGAGGAATCGGCGGTGGGGCTGCGCACGATCAAGGCGTTCGGCCGCGAGGACCACGTGTTCGCCCGGTTCGACGCGCAGGCCACGAGGCTGCGCGACCTGGGCGTCGACAAGGTGGTGGTGACGTCGAAGTTCTGGACGCTGCTGGAGGTGATCCCCAACCTCACGCTGATCGTGGTGCTGGCGGTCGGTGCGTACGCGGCCGGACACCACCTGGTCACGATGGGCACGCTGGTCGCCTTCATCACCTTGATGCTGTCGCTGGTCTGGCCGGTGTCGTCGTTGGGCTTTCTGCTGTCGGCCACCCAGGAGGCGATGACCGCCGCCGACCGGGTCACCGAGATCTTCGACGCACCCACCGAGATCACCGACGGTGACGATCCGGTGCCGCCGTCCGGGCGACTGGAGCTGCGCGACGTCGGGTTCCGCTTCGGCGATTCGGGTCCCGAGGGCTCCTGGGTGCTGCGCGGGGTCGATCTCACCGTCGAAGCCGGCGAGACCGTCGCGCTGGTGGGTGCCACCGGATCCGGCAAGTCGGTGCTGGCGATGCTGCTGTCGCGGCTCTACGACGCCGATGAGGGGCAGATCCTGATCGGCGGGCGGGATATCCGTTCGCTGACGCTGGCCGCGTTGCGTTCGGCGGTGATCACCGCGTTCGACGACCCCACGCTGTTCTCCATGTCGGTGGCCGAGAATCTGCGGCTGGGTCGGCCCGACGCGAGCGACGCGGAGCTGGCCCGCGCCCTGGAGGTGGCGTCGGCCGGATTCGTTTACGACCTGCCGCGCGGCCTCGACACCCGCATCGGTGAGCAGGGGATGAGCCTGTCGGGTGGGCAGCGTCAACGGCTGTCGCTGGCTCGGGCCCTGGTGGCCGCGCCGGCGGTCTTGGTGCTCGACGACACCCTGTCGGCACTGGATGTGCACACCGAGGCCGCCGTGACGGCGGCATTGCGCCGGGTGCTGCGCGGCGCCGACGGTCGGCCGCCGATCACCGCGATCGTGGTGGCCAACCGGGCCTCGACCGTGGCGCTTGCCGACCGGGTGGCGTTGCTGGAGCACGGGACCATCACAGCGGTCGGTACCCATGCGGAACTGCTGGCGGCGGTGCCGCGGTACCGCTACCTGTTGGCCGCCGACGACGAGCTCGATGACGGCGCCGAACACCTCGTCGAGTGGGCACGGCGGTGACGGCCGTCGCGGGCCGGGCCGCCGCGCGCGGCCTGCTGTGGTCGCTGCTGCGCCCCTACCGCGTCGCGGTCGTGTTGCTGGCGTTGATCGTTGTGGTGGAAAACGCTGCCCGCCTTGCGGTTCCGATTCTGGCGCAGCGCGGTATCGACCGGGGAATCCCGCCCATCGCCGCCGACGGCTCGACGCGGGTGCTGACGGCGATCATCGTCGCGCTGGGTGCGGTGGTGCTCGTGCAGGCCGGCAGCCGCATCCTGTTCCTGCAGTGGTCGGGCAGGATCGGCCAGCGGGTGCTGCTGGAGCTGCGGCGACGGGTGTTCCGGCACTTCCAGCGCCTCGACGTCGGCTTTCACGACCGCTACACCTCGGGGCGGGTGGTCAGCAGGCTGACCAACGACGTCGACGCGATCCAGGAGATGCTGCTGGGCGGGTTCGACAGCCTGGTCAGTGCCGTGCTGACGCTGGCCGGCACCGCGGTGCTACTGGTCGTGCTGGACTGGCGGCTGGGCCTGATGTGCCTGGGCGCCTTCCCCGTGCTGGTGGCGTTGCTGCGCTGGTTCAGGGCCGAGTCGTCGAAGACCTACACCGCGGTGCGGGAACGCGCCGCGCGGGTGATCGTGCAGTTCGTCGAGACCATGACCGGTATCAAGGCGGTGCAGGCCTACCGGCGTGAAGCACGCAATGCCGAACTCTTCACGGGAGTCGCCGACCGCTACCGTGCCGTCAACGAGAAGGCGTTCAAACTGGTCGCCGTCTTCTCACCCGGTGTCAAACTGGTCGGCAACCTCACCACCGGGATGGTGGTGCTCTACGGCGGTTGGCGAGTCCTACACGGACACATGACGATCGGGACGTTCACCGCGTTCCTGCTCTACCTGCGGATGTTCTTCGACCCGATGCAGGAGATCACCCAATTCCTCAACACCTTCCAGTCGGCGACCTCGGCACTGGAGAAGCTGGCCGCGGTGCTCGCCGAGAAACCCGGAGTAGCCGACCCCGACGCTCCGGTCACCCTTGCAGAGGTGCGCGGCGAGATCGCCTTGCGCGACGTGTGTTTCGGCTACCGGGCCGATGCGCCGGTGCTGGCCGGACTGTCGTTGAGCATCCCGGCCGGCCAGACGGTGGCGCTGGTCGGCAGCACCGGTGCGGGCAAGACGACCATCGCCAAGCTGATCGCCCGGTTCCACGACCCGGCATCGGGCTCGGTGACGCTCGACGGTGTTGACCTGCGTGATCTCACGCAGGCGGAGCTGCGCCGGCACGTGGTGATGGTGACCCAGGAGAACTTCCTGTTCTCCGGGACGCTCGCCGACAACATCCGGTTCGGCCGTCCCGAGGCGACCGACGCCGAGGTGGTCGCCGCCGCGGCCGGCGTGGGCGCCGAGGCGTTCGTCGCCGCCTTGCCGGACGGCTATGACACCGACGTGGCCAAGCGCGGCGGCCGGCTGTCGGCGGGCCAGCGTCAGCTGGTCGCATTCGCGCGGGCGTTCCTCGCCGACCCAGCGGTGCTGATCCTGGACGAGGCGACCTCAGCGCTGGACATTCCCGGCGAGCGGATGGTGCAACAGGCGCTGCGCACGGTGTTGGCCCGGCGGACCGCGCTGGTGATCGCCCACCGGCTCTCCACCGTCGAGATCGCCGACCGGGTGCTGGTGATCGAAGACGGGACCGTGGTCGAAGACGGGCCACCGGCCGACTTGATCCGCGCCGAGGGGCACTACGCCGCCTTGCATGACGCCTGGCGGCGGTCGTTGGCTTAAACGCAGCCGAATTCTAATGAAACGGCGCGCAAACGCCCTGTTGGCGGCGGCCAGGGCCGCGGGACCGACACCGCTGCGCGCTTACACTTCTCGCCGTGATGGACACGTCTGACGCCAAGGTTGCGGGGTGATCGGCTCGCCGGCCGCCCAGGGGCTGGCGTTGGCGTCAGCCACCAGTTTCGGGATCAGCGACTTCGTCGGCGGCGTCGCGTCGCGGCGGGTTGCCGCGCTGCGGGTGGTGCTGGTGTCCACCCCGGTCTCGATGGTGATGCTGGGAGCACTCGCGATGATCGGCGGTGGCCACATCACGCCGGGCGCCGTCATGCTCGGCGTGCTCGGCGGGCTCAGCCAGGCCCTGGGTATCTGGTGGTTCTACGCGGCGATGGCGGCCGGCCCGATCTCGGTGGTCTCGCCGCTGGCGGCGGTGGTGGATGCCAGTGTGCCGGTGTGCATCGGGCGGGTGCTGGGGGAGCGGCCCGGCATGCTCGCCAGTGCGGGCATCGCGGTGGCATTGGCCGCCGTGGTGTTGATCAGCTGGCACACCGGAGACGGCGGCAGCCGGCAGCGGCTGACCCGCGGAGCGATCTGGTTGACGATCGCCTCGGGGGTGGCCCTGGGGTTGAACTTCGTGTTCTTGGATCGCACCCCGCCGGAAGCCGGATTGTGGCCCCTGCTGTTCGCGCGCGGGGCCGCCACGGTGCTGGTGATCGTGGTCGCGGCGGCCAGCCGCCAGCTGCGGCTGCCGACGGGGACGCCGCTACGGCTGGCGCTGGTGATCGCATTGCTGGACACCGCCGCCAACGTCACGATGCTGTTCGCGTTGCAGCTGTCGTTGCTGTCGCTGGCCAGCGTGCTGATCTCGCTGTATCCCGCCGCCACCGTGGTGCTGGCGGTGGCCGTCCTGCGGGAGCGGGTGCGTCCCCGTCAGGTCGCCGGAATGGTGCTGGCCGCGGTGGCGGTGGGGATGATCACCGGCTAACCCGCCAGCCCGATGCGGCGGTAGCGCTGCAAGCGCGCTGCCATCCGCTGCTCGGCCGGCACTCGCCGCAACGCGTCGAGCTCCACGGCGATGGCCCGCGACATGCGTTTGGCGAAGTCGATCGGCTCGTCGGCGGCATCCGGGCGCTCGGCCACGATCACGTCGACGATCCCGTGTGCCTTCAGATCCGCCGAGCGGATGCCCTGTGCGGCCGAGAGCTCCGGGGCGTGTCCGGTATCGCGGAAGACGATGGCGCTGGCGCCCTCCGGGGGCAGCGGTGCCAGCCAGCCGTGCGTCGCCGCCAGCACCCGATCCGCCGGCACCATCGCCAACGCGGGCCCGCCGCTGCCCTGACCGAGCAGCACCGACACCGTCGGCACCTCCAACGTGACCAGCTCTGCCAGGCACGCCGCGATCTGGCCCGCCAGCCCGCCCTGCTCGGCCTCCACCGACAACGCGGGCCCCGGGGTGTCGATGGCCAGCACCAGCGGCAGTCGCAAGTCCTCGGCCAACGCCATGCCGCGCCGGGCGTCGCGCAGCGCGATGGGGTCGGTGAGCCGGTCCGGGCCCCGCAACTGCCCCAGCACCACGGCGGGCTGACCGCCGAAACGGGCCAGCGCCAGCAGCATGGTGGCGCCCCGCTCGGCGCTTCCGGTGCCCGACAGGAACACCCGTTCGGTGGCGCCGTGTCGCAGCAGAAAACCCACGCCGGGCCGATCCGGGCGGCGCGACGCGCACACCGAGTCCCAGGCCGGCAGATCGGGTATCGGCTCGCAGGCCGGGCTCGCGGGTGGCGGCGCGGGATCGTCGAGCATCACCTTCAACGCCCGGGAGCAGGTGCGCCGCAGCCACTTCACCGGGATCACGCCGTCGATCACGCCGTGGGCCTGAAGGTTCTCGGCGGTCTGGATGCCGGGCGGGAACGGTGCGCCGTAGAGCTGTTCGTAGACCCGCGGACCCAGGAAACCCACCAGCGCCCCCGGCTCGGCCAGCGTGATGTGCCCGAGTGACCCCCAGGAGGCGAACACCCCACCGGTGGTGGGGTGGCGCAGGTAGACCAGGTAGGGCAGGTGGGCGCGTTTGTGCAGCTCGATGGCGGCGGCGATCTTGACCATCTGCAGGAAGGCGACGGTGCCCTCCTGCATCCGGGTGCCGCCCGAGCTCGGAGAGGCCAGCAGCGGCAGCCGCTGGGTGGTGGCCCGCTGGATCGCGGTGGTGATCCGCTCGGCGGCCGCCACCCCGATCGAGCCGGCCAGGAAGTCGAAGTCGCTGGCGATCACCGCGACCCGGCGCCCGCCCACCCGGCCCTCGCCGGTGATGACCGCCTCGTCGCGGCCGGTGGCGGCCCGGGCGGCGGCCAGCTCGGCGGCGTAATCGTCGCTGACCGGCAATGCCAGCGGCTCGTCATCCCAGCTGATGAACGAGCCGTGGTCCAATATTGCGTCCCGCAGTTCGTCGGCCCCGATCCTGCTCACACCACGAGCCTAATTACGCTGCTACCTCATGATCGGTGTTACCCGCGACGAAGCCGTCACCACCATCGAGTTGCAGCGTCCCGAGCGGCGCAACGCGCTGAACTCCCAGCTTGTCACCGAACTGCGGGAGGCGGTCTTGGACGCCGCCACCCACGACGTCCGGGCCATCGTGCTGACCGGGCAGGGCAGCGTGTTCTGTGCCGGCGCGGATCTGTCCGGCGATGCGTTCGCCGCCGACTACCCCGACAAGCTGCTCGCCCTGCACCAGAGCATCGCCGACGTCCCGCTGCCGGTGATCGGCGCGATCAACGGCGCCGCGATCGGCGCCGGTCTGCAATTGGCGATGGTCTGCGATCTGCGGGTGGTGGCCCCCGAGGCGTTCTTCCAGTTCCCGGTCGCCAAGTACGGTCTGGCGTTGGACAACTGGAGCATCCGCCGGCTGACCTCATTGGTCGGCTACGGCCGGGCCCGGGCGATGATGCTCACCGCGGAGAAGCTGCCCGCCGATGTGGCGCTGCTGACCGGCATGGCCAACCGGCTGGGCACCGTTGCCGACGCGCAGGCCTGGGCGCAGGAGATCGCCGGGCTGGCGCCGCTTGCCCTGCAGCACGCCAAGCGGGTGCTCAACGATGACGGCGCCTACCAGGAACAGACGCCGGAGCACAAGGAACTGTTCGACCGGGCCTGGGCCAGCCAGGACGTGGTCGAGGCGCAGATGGCCCGCATCGAGAAGCGGCCGCCGAAGTTCCAGGGCGCCTGACCGGAGCCCGCGGTGAGCGCAAACGCCACGGATCCGGATGCCGCCGGTCACCGCCCTAGACTCGGCAACATGTTGCGCGGTGCACTTCGGCTGGCCGCCGCCACCGCGTCCTTGGCCGCCGGCGGATGGACCCTTCGTGCGCTGCGCGGCACACCCGGTGCCCTTGGTGCCGCACCGCACGCCATCGACGCGGTGGCCGCCCGCTCCAGGCATTACCGCGACGGGATTTTCCACAACGTCGAGCGTGCCTCGATGGTCAACATGGATCGTGAACAACAGCGGCTGATGCTGCGGGAGCTGTTCGCCGATCGCGGCGCGAGCCGGCCGGTGGCGCCGGTCCCGCTGGGGGTCCCCGACTTCGCCGACGCCGCCGAACCGCTGACGGTCACCTGGCTGGGCCACGCCACCGCGCTGATCGAGGTCGACGGCTACCGGGTGCTGACCGATCCGGTGTGGAGTGAGCGCTGCTCGCCCTCGGATGCCGTCGGCCCCAGGCGGTTGCATCCGCCGCCGGTGGAGTTGTCGGCGCTGCCCGCGGTCGATGCGATCGTCATCAGCCATGACCACTATGACCATCTCGACATCGACACCGTCACCGCGCTGGCCCGCAGCCAGCGGGCGCCGTTCGTGGTTCCACTGGGCGTCGGTGCGCACCTGCGGGCGTGGGGCATTCCCGCTGACCGGGTCGTCGAACTCGATTGGGATGAGCAGACTTCGTTCGGCGAACTCACGTTGGTCTGCACGCCGGCGCGGCACTTCTCCGGCCGGTTCTTGACCCGCAACATGACGCTGTGGGCGTCCTGGGTGATCGCCGGGCCCGATCATCGGGTCTACTTCGGCGGCGACTCCGGCTACACCGGGAGCTTCGGGCAGATCGGCGCCGATCACGGCCCGTTCGACGTGACCCTGTTGCCGATCGGCGCCTACAACACCGCCTGGCCGGACGTGCACATGAATCCCGAGGAGGCCGTTCGGGCGCACCTGGACGTCGACGGTGCGACGCTGGTGCCGATCCACTGGTGCACGTTCCGGTTGGCGCCGCATCGCTGGGAGGAGCCGGTGGAACGGTTGCTGGCCGCCGCCGAGCCGGCCGGGGTGTCGGTGGTCGTCCCGCGTCCCGGCGGTTCAGTGAGGCTCGACGGAGGAGAGGCGAAGCTGGGACCGCCGCATAAACCCCGCGAGCGGATCCGGCCGGCGGCCGGCGACATTGAGCCGTGGTGGCGGTCTTGACCGTCGCGCGGGCCGCCGCGGGGCTCAGCGACGACGAAGTCGCCCAGCGGGTCGCTGACGGCCAGACCAACGACATTCCGGTGCGTGCCGCGCGCAGTGTGCACGAGATCGTCCGGGCCAACGTCTTCACCCGGATCAACGCGATCCTGGGCGTGCTGTTCGCCATCGTGCTCACCACCGGTTCGCTGATCAACGGGCTGTTCGGACTGCTGATCGTCTTCAACAGTGTCATCGGCATGGTCCAGGAGATCCGCGCCAAGCAGACGCTGGACAAACTGGCCATTGTCGGGCAGGCGAAACCGTTGGTGCGCAGGCAATCCGGGACGGTAGCGCTGCCTCCCCGGGAGGTGGTGCTCGACGACGTCATCGAACTCGGTCCCGGCGACCAGATCGTGGTCGACGGCGACGTCGTCGAGGTGTCCGATCTGGAGGTCGACGAATCGCTGCTGACCGGTGAAGCCGAGCCGATCGCCAAGAACATCGGGGACCACGTGATGTCGGGCAGTTTCGTGATCTCCGGCAGCGGCGCCTACCGGGCTACCCGGGTCGGCGGCGAGGCTTACGCCGCCAAGCTGGCCGAGGAGGCCACCAAATTCACTCTGGTGAAATCCGAACTGCGCAACGGCATCGACCAGATCCTGAAGTTCATCACCTACCTGCTCATCCCGGCCGGGCTGCTGATCATCTACACGCAGTTGTTCACCACCGACGTGGGCTGGCGGGCCTCGGTGCTGGCGATGGTCGGGGCGCTGGTGCCGATGGTTCCCGAGGGCTTGGTGCTGATGACGTCGCTGGCGTTCGCCGTCGGGGTGATTCGGCTGGGACGACGGCAGTGCCTGGTGCAGGAACTGCCGGCGATCGAGGGGCTGGCCCGCGTCGACGTCGTCTGCGCCGACAAGACCGGCACACTGACCGAGAACGGCATGCAAGTCTCGGAGATCATCGAATTCGACGGCGCCGCAGGTCTTCCGGTGCATCAGGCGCTGGCGGCGCTGGCCGCCGACGACGCCAGGCCGAACGCGAGCATCCAGGCCATCGCCGAGGCGTTCCCGACGTCGCCGGGTTGGGTGGCCAACGCCTGCGAACCGTTCAAGTCGTCCGCCAAGTGGAGCGGTGTCTCGTACCGCGAACACGGTAACTGGGTCATCGGGGCGCCGGATGTGCTGCTCGAGCCGTCGTCGGCGCCCGCCGAGCAGGCTGAGCGGATCGGGGCGCGGGGTTTGCGGGTGCTGCTGCTGGGGGTCGGCGACCTGCCCGTCGATCACCCGGACGCGCCGGGGCAGGTCACTCCTGCTGCGCTGGTGGTGCTGGAGCAGAAGATCCGGCCGGACGCCCGGCCCACGTTGGAATATTTTGCCGAGCAGGATGTCTCGGTGAAGGTGATCTCCGGTGACAACGCCGTCTCGGTAGCTGCGGTGGCCGGCGAGCTGGGATTGAACGGGGACGCGGTGGACGCGCGCAAGCTGCCGGCCGAGCCGGACCGGTTGGCCGACGCGCTGGAGGAGCACACCGTGTTCGGCAGGGTGCGACCGGATCAGAAGCGCGCCATGGTGCGCGCCCTGCAGGCACGTGACCACACCGTGGCCATGACCGGTGATGGCGTCAACGACGTGCTCGCGCTCAAGGACGCCGATATCGGTGTCGCGATGGGAGCGGGCAGCTCGGCGGCGCGCTCGGTGGCGCAGATCGTATTGCTGGACAACAAGTTCGCCACCTTGCCCTACGTGGTGGGCGAGGGCCGCCGGGTGATCGGCAACATCGAACGGGTAGCGAACCTGTTCTTGACCAAGACGGTGTATTCGGTTCTGCTCGCCCTGCTGGTCGGCCTGGTCGGGCTGGCGTCGGCGCTGTTCGGCACCGAGCCGCTGCTGTATCCGTTCCAGCCGATCCACGTCACCGTCGCCGCCTGGTTCACCATCGGAATCCCGGCTTTCATCCTGTCGCTGGCGCCCAACAACGAACGGGCACACCCCGGATTCGTCCAGCGAGTGATGAGCGGGGCGCTGCCGGCCGGCCTGGTGGTGGGCATCGCCACGTTCACCTCATACCTACTAGCCTACCGCGGCAGCGAGGCCACGGCGGTACAGCAGATCCAGGCCTCCACCACGGCCCTGATCACCTTGCTGACCACCGCCGGGTGGGTGTTGGCCGTCGTGGCGAGGCCGTATCAGTGGTGGCGGCTGACGCTGGTGATCTGCTGCGGTCTGGCCTACGTGGGCATCTTCGCGATCCCGCTGGCCCGGGAGAAGTTCCTGCTGGATCCCTCCAATGTGGCACTGACCTCGCTGGCACTCGGTGTCGGGGCAGTCGGTGCGGTCGCCATCGAGGCGGTGTGGTGGGCGCGCGGCGCCATGCTCGGCGAGCGACCCAAGTTGTGGCGAGAGTCGGCAACGACCACAATGACGCAGCGATGAACACGGGATAACCGGGGACAAGAAGGGAAACAGAATCACATGGCCAAGCTCTCCGGCTCCATCGACGTCCCACTTCCTCCCGAGGAGGCCTGGGGTCACGCCTCGGATTTGTCGCGTTACAAGGAGTGGCTGACCATCCACCGGGTGTGGCGCAGCGTGCTGCCCGACACCCTGGAGAAGGGCACGACGCTCGAGTCGATCGTCGAGGTCAAAGGCATGCCCAACCGGATCAAGTGGACGATCGTGAACTACAAACCGCCGACGGGGATGACCCTCAACGGCGACGGCAAGGGCGGGGTCAAGATCAAGCTGCTCGCCAAGGTCGCCCCAGCCGGCGACGGGTCCAAGGTCAGCTTCGATGTTCATCTGGGCGGGCCGGCGCTGTTCGGGCCGATCGGCATGCTGGTGGCCGCCGCGCTGAAGAGCGACATCAACGAGTCGCTGCAGAAGTTCGTCACGGTGTTCGCGCCGGCTTGAGCGGTTGGGCGCCATGCCATCCCGTTACCGGGGCAGTCGCGGCCACGGCGAGCGCGTCGATGCGGGCTAGTGTCACAACATGACTCGCGTACACCCGGGCTGGCTCGTCGCACTGTTTGCTGCGATCCTGTCGGTCAGTGCGTGGCTGCCCTGGCTGACCACCTCGGCCCACGGGGGAGGGCGTGCCAGCGCGATCGGCGGCACCGCCGGCAGTATCGCCTTGCCGCCCCGCTTCGGCGTCGGCCAGTTGATCGTGCTGCTGGCCGCCGTGCTGCTGGTGGCCGGTGCGATGATCGGCCGTGGGCTGTTCAGCAGACTGGCATCGGTTGCCGCACTGGTGGTCTCACTGGCCATCGTCGCGTTGGGCGTGGCGTTCTACCGGCTCAACGTCGTCGCGCCGATCACCGCGGGCTACGGGCTGTACATCGGCGCGGTCAGCGTGGTCGGCGCACTGGGCTGCTCGGTGTGGGCGCTGGTGTCGGCGGGGCGTCGAGGCTGAGCTCCGGCCCCGGCGGCTACACGGTGAAACCGCCGTCGACGTTCCAGTTCGCGCCGGTGACGAATCCGGACTCGGGGCCGGCGAGAAAGCTCACGATGGCGGCGACATCGTTGACGTGCCCGTAGCGGCCGAGCGGCATGAGCTTCTTCAAGCCCTCGGGGAAGTCACCGCCGTTGTCGGGGTTGGCGTCGGTGTCGATCGGGCCCGGTTGCACGTTGTTGACGGTGATGCCGCGTGGTCCGAGTTCGCGTGCCAGGCCCCTGGTGAACGACGCCACCGCGCCCTTGGTCATGCCGTATACCGAGAACCCGGCGGTCGGAATCCGATCGGCGTTGATGCTGCCGATGTTGATGATCCGCGAGCCCTCACCCAGGTGCTTCACCGCGGTGCGTGTCGCCCAGAACATTCCGCCGATGTTGACCGCCACGAGGCGGTCGAACTGCTCGGCCGGAAAGTCATCGACCAGCGCCCCGTGCGCGACGGCGGCGTTGTTCACCAGCACGTCCAGCCCGCCGAGTTCGGTGGCGGCCTGCTCGACCGCGGCCACCACCTGGGCGGGATCGCCGGAGTCGGCCTGGATGGCGACCGTCTTTCCGCCGTTGGCGGTGACCTCGGCGACGACCTTGTCGGCCTCGGCCGCCGATGCCGAATACGTGAACGCCACCGCGGCGCCGTCGGCGGTCAATCGCCGTACGGTCTCCGCACCGATGCCGCGGGAACCTCCGGTGACCAGTGCCCGCCGTCCCGTCAGGGGTGCTGTGCTCATGTCGTGGCCTTTCAGCTAATTACGAACCGACGTGTTACTTAGTACTATGAGCTCAAGGCCGTTCCGAAGCGAATGCATTCCCGGTGTGGTCGGAGTCACAGAGAGGCGGGGCGCGATGGCGGTGGGCCGGCCACGCGAGTTCGACCCCGATCAAGTCGAGCACGAGGCGATGAAGCTGTTCTGGGCCCACGGCTTCGACGGCGTCTCGATCTCCGACATCAGCGCCGCGACCGGGGTCAACCGCCGCAGCATCTACGCGGAGTTCGGCTGCAAGGAGCAGCTGTACGAGCGAGCGATGCAGCGGTACGTCGCGGGGCCGGGCGGCTACCTGGTCGAGGCGCTCGCGCTGCCGACCGCCCGCAGCGTCGCCGCAGCGGTGGTCCACGGGGCGGCCGACGCCGTCAGCGGCAACCCGCGCGGCTGTTTCACCGTCGACGACGGCCCGGGAGTGGCCGAAATGCGGGAGGCGTCGGTGCGCCGGCTCGCGCAGCGATTCGACGCGGCGGTGGCCGACGGCGAGCTGTCCGGCGTCGACACCCTGCTGCTTGCCCGCTGGATCGCCACGGTGTGTCAGGGCATCGCAATCCAGGCACGAGGCGGAGTCAGTCGTGCCGATCTGCACGCGCTGGCCGACGTGGCGTTGGCGGGCTGGCCGGGCTCCTGCTGACGCCGCGGGATCGCTCGGCGGCGACTCCGGGTCACCGCAGCGCGGCGATGACCTTCGCGAAGGCTTCGGCGTGGTGCTGCTGCACGGTGAAGTAGCTCACCCCGTAGCGCCGGCGGTATTCCCGTAGCGTGTCGGCCATCTCGTGCGGTGACCCCGACAGCACGGCGGGCATGGCCAGCAGTTCCTGATCCGACAGGGTCGGGGCGAATCGGCGAGTCAGCGACAGGTCGGGCATCCCGGAGGCATCGGTGGGCACAGCCGTGATGGCGAGATTCAGTTCCAGCGTGTCGAACCGATCGCCGGCGGCGGCGCGGACGAAGGCGACGCGCTCCGCCAGTGCGTCATCCGCGCCGGCCACCCGTGCCCCGGTCAGTCCGATGATGCCGGCGTGCCGTGCCGCCACGGTGAGCAGTCGGTCGCCGCTGCCGGCGATGAGGATGGGCACGTCCGGCTGGTGAGTCGCCACATACGTCGTGAGGTGTTCCAGGTAGGCGATGCGGCGTGCGGCGGACGGGAACGGTAGTTCGGCGGCTTCGAACTCCGCCCGGACATACCCGGCGCCCAGGCCGACCTCCAGCCGACCGCCGGACAGCAGGTCGGTGTCGGCGATGTCGCGGGTCAACAGGGCCGGCTTGTAAAAACAGGCGTTGAGCACATACGTGCCCAGCCGGATGCTGGTGGTGGCCGCGGCGGCCGCCACCAACGCGGGGAAGGGGGCCGGGGCGCCGAGGTGATCGGGCACGTGGAGAACATCGAACCCGAACCCCTCCAGCCGCCGCGCGGTCTCGGCCAGCGCGGTCGCGGACCTGATCGCGTGCACGCCGACACCGAAGCGAAACCGCCTGTCCACCACCACCTACCTCCTAATCCCAGGACTGGGCCGCCAGCACCAAGCCTCGCACCAGCGCCGACGTGACCGGCGACAGGCCGTCCAGGCCGGGCGGTTGGCTGCGAGGACTGATGCCCCGGACCCGCGGCGACAGTTCCAGTTGGGCCCCGCCGCCGCGGGTCTGATTGACCGGGTTCGCCGGATGCAGGCCGCGCAGCCCCGCCGGGATCGCCTCGAGGTCGGTGATCACCTGATAGCCGGGCAGAATCAGGCAGCGGGCGAGGTGCTCGGCCAGGCGGCGGTTACGGCCACCGGCCAGCAGTTGGGTGCTGCGTCCGATCCGGCCGTAGCCGTGCAGCGACACCACGACGTCGACATGGTCGAGAAATTCGGCGAGCCGCGGCGACTCCGCGGCGAGATAACGCGTCGACGGCAGGTGCCGCCGGTATCCGTCGGGATGCCGCACCAGATACACCGATGCCCCGGCCGCGTCGGCGGCGCGTTCGGCGATCACGTCGGTCATCTGCTCCAAGCCCCCGCCGTGAATGGCCAGGAAGCCGAACCGCGACCGCAGCCGACTGTCCTCGATGACGTCGGGTTCGGCCAGCAACGCCGCAAGCGATTGCGGCCCAGCATGGTCGGCGGGGGGAGTGCGCGGCGGCCATCGGATCGGATCCCAGCGGCGCAGAAACTCGATCCATGCCGGCGGAAGCCTGTGTTGAACGGCTGCGCCGATGATGCGCTCCAGATAACCGTCGCGCGGCGCACCGGTCTGCACCCGATGGTCGATATAGACCCACGCCGGCGAGGAGCCGTCCGTGGTGTGGATGGTCAGCCGGTCCCGGCGGTAGCGCACCGGGACACCTTCGGCGCTGTCCAGCGCGGCCAAGTCGCGATCGGACACCCGCCACAACACCCCGTGGACCCGCGATCCGGGGAACGGCTCGACGGTGGCGACACCGCGCTGATTGATCAGCCAGTCATGGTCGGCCAGCGTCGCCGGCCGGGGGTCCGACGCTTCGGGGCAGCGGCGCGCCATCTGCTGTGCGCACAGGTTGGACCCGTACGCGAAGTAGGCGTGCTGTGTCGCCGTCACCTAGCCCGGCGACTGCCTGATGATCACCACAATCTGCAGACTAACGGTGGCCGGGCCGGGCCGGCGCCATGTCGTCAGCGTGGCGGACGCGCCGGGGGTGCGGGAGTGGATGCCGTGGGCGTCGGGGTGGGCCGGGTGCCGGTGCCGGCCGTCTCCGCCGGCTGCGCCTCGGGGAACACCCACTTCCCGGAGAGGATCTCCTGTTCGGGCTGATAGAGCCGGACCAGATAGTTCCATCCCGGCGTGACCGGCAGGCAGTTGACGACCTCAGCCGAGCAGCCGCCGAACTGGATGGTCACCGATCCGTCGTCGGCCTTCGTCGCGGTGACGTCGTTGACCGAGTAGGCCTGCAGCGGATTCTCGGTGAAATAGCCGTTCTTGTTGTAGACACTGACCGACCAGAAGGCTTTCACCGGGACGTCATTGACGGTCAGCCGATACACGGTGTTGCCGTCGTTGCGGGCCGGGGTGACGTTCAGATACAACGCCTCGGTCTCCGGGTTGCCGCCCCAGGCCGCTGCGGCGCCGATCAGGTGCCGCACCGGGTCGGTGTCGGCCAAGCTGCCGAACATGCCGCGGGTGTCGGGGATGGTCTCGGCCAGTACCAGCAGCGCGTCGCTGACCTTCTTCTGGCTGACCGGATCCCACCGGGGGACGTCGAAAGTTCCGGACTCCTGCTGCGTCACGGTGATCTGGTCCTGCAATCGGTGTGCTGCCCGCAGGTCATCGGGGTCCTTGGGGTTGGCCAGGACGCGGACGGCGATCATCACGTAGCGGGTGCCGACGTGGTCTTGGTCGAGCGTGTGCTCGCCGCTGCCGTAGAACATGTCGGTGACGTATTCGTCCTGGTTGATCACCTGCGCCGACATGTACCGCTCACCGGGGTCGGGCAGGGTGATCGTCACCGGGGCCGCCTGCAGGTCGAACACCGCCGCCGAATACAGGGTGTCCCGGTTGGATCGCACCACCAGCTGCCGGTCGATCGGGGTGAGCTCACGCATGTGGAAGAACCGACCGAATCCGTTCTCATTGACGACGTTGGTGAACTCCTGGTCGGTGACGGCCCGCACGAAGTTGTCCGGCGACACCAACACCATGCCGTTGGGAGTGCTGCGCGGCGCCAGGTGTGCCAGCGGGTCCGGGCCTGACTTGGTCACGGTCAGCCCGCATCCCGTCAGTGCCAGGGCGGTCGTCACCGCGCCGAACGCAGAAACCCATCGCTTGGACATGCAGCGCAACCTACCTGGCGCCATCGGCCGATGTCGTCAAAGGGTTTCGCAACACGAGTAGCGGAATTCGCGTGTGAGCTGTTGCACGGCCTCGGATACCGACGTAGGGTCCCGAATGAGAGTTCACCATTAATTCGATGTGCAAATGATGAGAGCCCAATCCGAAGGAGTGGCCGTGCAGATGACCGGGAGCGCCGAAGGCGACCGTTCCGGCCGAATCCGGCGGTACGGGTTCGCCACAGCAGCACTGGCCACCGCGCTGTCGATGGTGGTGGGAACCCCCGCGGTCACCGCCCGGACCGCCCCGGCGGTGGCATTGACGTCGACGGCCGGGTTTCAGCCGGCGATCGATGCGCTGATCGCGGAGATGCAGCGGCTCGTCGGCGTCAACATGGCATTGGACTACGCGGCGCCCGGCAGTGAAGACGAACTGATGACGATGCTGCAGAACACCAACTACCAGTTGCTCAGCGCCGGGCTGTCACGTGTCACCCAACTGTTCAACGGGGTCTTTTTCCAATCACCCGAGGTGATCGCGGGCAACGCCGCCGACCCCCGCCAGTACTTCGACTTCTTCACGCCCGATATCTACTACCGGGTGACCGCCGGTTTGGCGCCCGGTGCGACGTATGTGCTGAACGGGACCCTGGGCGGGGGGACCGAGCATTTCGTGATCAGCACCCAGGCCATCACCGGCGGATCGGCGCAGGCCATCGAGAATCTTGAAATGGGTCACGGGCTGGTGGTCAACCCCGACGGCACCTTCACGGTGTACATCGGTCCGGAGGCGCCGGAGGGCGCCGTCAACTTCATGGATTCCACCGACGCCACCGTCGGCGGCGCCGCTTCGCTGCTGATCCGGGACATGCTCGGCGACTGGGCGAAGGGCCCCGGCCACGTCACCCTGCAATGTGTGGCCGATTGCCCGCCGTTCTTCGCCATCCCCGAGGGCGGGTTCTTCCCCAGCGACGACCCGGTCGGGGCCACGCTGGAGCAACCGGGCGGCATCACCTCCGTCGACTCGATGCTCACCACGCTGTTCAGTGCCTTCGCTCAGGTCATCGGCCCGTTCAACACACGCGCCATCGAGGGCGGGGCGTCGGTGGGTATGAACGTTCCGGCCAACACCATGTTCGACTTGAGTCCGCAGACCAGTTACGGCGCCGGGCTGGAGAGCGCGGTGGTCACCGGCGGCAATTTCGAGCTGGAACCTGACGAGGCGCTGATCCTGAAGGTGCCCACCGTGGACGCGGCCTACAGCGGCATCGAGTTGATGAACGTCTACGGCGGCGCGCTGCCCTACGTGATGGCGCAGACCACGCTCAACCACACCACCACCTACCACGCCGAGGACGGCTACACCTATTACGTCATCAGCGGCACCAACCCGGGTGTGGCGAACTGGCTGGACACCGGCGGCATCAACACCGGTGAGATCTTCGCCCGCTTCGAGAACGTCACCGACCCCGACAATGCACTCGGGCTGGGCGTGACGACGGAGGTGGTGAAGCTCGCCGACCTCGGCGCCAGCATGCTGCCGGACGACACCCCCACCGTCAGCCCGGAGGAGTTCGCCGCCGACATGGCGCAGCGGGTGCTGTCCTACGGCTACGGCTTGGACGTGTCCCGGATGCACGCCCAACCGGACTGGGTGCTGCAGAACCTGCTGATGAACGGCCTGCAGGGCCTGATGGGCGACGAGAACTACGAGGCCGTGTTCGGCCATGAGCCCTTCACCCCGATCGCGCTGCGGTTCACCGACGCGCTCAGCCCGAACTGGGATGCGGTGTGGAACAGCATCATGGACCACCCGATGGAAAGCCTGACGGCGGTGTGGAACAACCTGCCGCTGCTGGCCAGCGACATCAACCTGCCGATCACGCTGGCGCTGGCCCAGACCGCGCTGTCGGTGGTGATGCCGCAGCTGCTGATCCCGGCCATCAACGACGCGCTGTTCGATCCCAACACCAGCATCCTGGCCGGGCTGCTCAACGCCCGGGACGACTTCGCGACGGCGATCCTGACCGCCACCGACGCCTGGCCGACCGAACTGGGTGAGCAGGCGACTCAGCAGTGGGCGAACATGGCGGACCTGATCGCAAGCACCCCCAGCTTCGACCTGTCGGACCTGTTCGGGGGCTGATCTCAAGCCGCCAGGCAGCGACGCAGGTGCGCGACGACTTCTTCGGCCAATTCCTCGACCGGCTGGCGGCAGTCGCCGGCGACCCAGTCGGTCAACCAGATCTGCAGGGCCGAGATCACCAGGGAGGCCACGACTGCTGGTCGTAGTCGGGTGATCTCGCCGGCTTCGATTGCGGCCTCGGCGGCGCGGGTGATCATGTCCATGCCGGTACGCCAGACCTCACGCTGTTCGCCGCGGCCGGCATCGATCAGGGTGGTGGCGGTGCCCCAGCTGAGGCCATCGCGAAGATGCAGGTGCAGGAAGTTCGGATGGCCGGCGAAGAACTCGACCTCGACACGCGCCGCGCTGAGGATGTTGTCGAGGGCAGTGGCGTTCTTGTCGGTGCGCCCTTGGACGGCCGCAACAAATTCCGTCATCCGCTCGGCGTTGAGCGCATCCCACAGCTCGTCCTTGCCGGAGAAGTGGCGGTAGACGGTTGTCAGCGACACCCCGGCGCGCTTTGCGATCGCACCTACCCGCGCGCCGGTAAAGCCGGTCTGGCCGAATTCGTACTCGGCGGCCGCCAGGATCTGGCGACGATACATCGCGCGTCGTGCGTCATCGAGGCTGGTTGCCGAACGCTTCCGTTCCGCGGCGTTCATCCGAGATCACTCACTCACCTTTGAGTTCTTGTCCGCCCGTGCCCTCACGATGATACCGTCGCCCAGTAATCACTGTTCTGATAAGAGTAATTATCATTACTCGGTACGTGTCCGACGCGGCGAAAGAGGACGTGGATGACGGCGACATCAGCGACATCAGCGGCCGAACCCGAGACACCCCCGACCCTCACCGCGAAGCTTCCGCCGTCGCGTGCGCTGCGGATCGTGTGGATCGCGGCCTTCGGTTCTCTCGCCGTGAGCTTTCCGCTCTACAGCTACTTGGCGTTCCACAGCGGGTTTGACCGTGGCGGCATCGCCAACGCGATGGTCGTGCAGGTAACGGTCGCGTACTTCCTGGGAATCTTCGCGGCGTTCCTGCCGATCCCGTCGCTGCGGCAGTGGACGCGGTTCCAGCGCCTGCAGGGCGTCGTGTTGGCGTTCGCGTTTGTTTCCTACACCACGCATCTGACCTGGGAGTTGGGCTGGCTCATCCTGCACAAGGCCATTCCCGCCGCCCGCGACGCCGCCTGGGCGTACCCGTGGTGGAACTACATCGACGGCGGTGACATGCGCTACCTGGACGCCGCTCCGGGCTTCCTGATGATCGAGGTGCTGTCGGTGATCAACGGTTGCATCGGCATGACCGGCTTGATCTTGCTGTTCCGGTCGAAATTCCTCGACCATCGAGGCACGCTGCTGATCATGTCGACGGCGGTCACCCACACCGTGCTGACGTGGTACTACTACGGCACCGAGATCATCGGCGGGTTTCCCTCGGTGAACACCTCCAGCTTCATGGACCTCGGCGTCAAGTTCGTTCTTCTCAACGGCCCGTGGCTGATCGCCCCGTGGTTAGTCCTGGCGTGGGGATATGCGATGCTGATCCGTCAACTCCGGGCATGAGGCGGCCGGTGCGATCGAAAAACACCGTGAAGAACCAGCCGAAGCCGAAACGTCAAGCATCATCCGACGTCATACCCGGAACTTGGTGCCCCCGGGCGGATTCGAACCGCCGACACCGGCTTTAGGAGAGCCGTGCTCTATCCCCTGAGCTACGGGGGCGGGGGACCTGTGTGAATAGGTGTTGAAAACTCTAGTGGATCGCCGGTGGTGGGCGGCGTTCGGCTCGGTGAGCCCGTCGGGATCTCATGACGACGGCGTGGTGATGCTGCCGTGTGTGGTGCTTATTGACTGGCCGGAACCCCCGGATGGGGTGGTCTTGATCTATTTTCGCGGCACCGGCTGACAGTTCAATACCCCCTTGGGTGGATGGTCGGTCAGCCCTGAGACGGCCTGGTCTGGTTGAAACGGGCAGCGATCCGCGGATTGTCGAGCAGGTGCTCCGGGAACCCGGGACCTGCGTGGGCGTGGGTTTGCTCGGACGCCACGGCGGCACCGCAGTGCGCGCACACCACGATGGCCTCCAGATCATGGCCGCACGGCTCATGGCTCAGGATCACCGGCAGTTCTTTGCCGTGATTCATCCACCGGTCGCCCCACGTCTTCATCGCGGCCATGACGGGGAAGAAGTCACGACCGGATTCGGTGAGCAGGTATTCATGCCTGACCGGCTCGGTCTGGTATTCCCGGCGCTCGAGCAGGCCGGCGTCGACGAGTACCCGAAGCCGGTCGGTCAGGGTGTTGCGGGCGATACCCAGGGAGGCGATGAACGCGTCGAACCTGGTTTCGCCGTAGAAGGCCTCGCGTAGCACGAGCAGCGTCCAGCCGTCGCCGAGCAGGTCGGCGGTGCGCGCGATGGTACAGGGCCATCTGGCGAACGAAGTCGTCTTCACGTCGCTGAGCATATCAGTTGCGTCTTGAGACTAACTTGTGGCGACTGCGTCGACGGGTTACTGTCGGGTCAGTTTCAATATGCAACTGCCGAGGAGCGATGCATGTCCGAAGTCACCCTCACCACCGGGCGCGAGCCCACGTTGAAGCCGAGCGCCTGCATCCTGTGCGAGTGCAACTGCGGCATCGAGGTGCTCGTCGAGCCCGATACCGGACGGTTCCTGAAGATCCGCGGCGACAAGGCGCACCCGGCCTCGGCGGGCTACACCTGCAACAAGGCGCTGCGCCTGGACGCCTACCAGAACGGCCGCAACGATCGGCTCACCAAGCCGCTTCGGCGCCGAGAAGACGGCACCTTCGAGGAGGTCGAGTGGGACGCCGCGCTCACCGAGATTGCCGAGCGGCTCATGCAACTGCGCGACGAGCACGGCGGCGAGTCGATCTTCTACTACGGCGGAGGCGGCCAGGGGAACCATCTCGGCGGGGCCTACGCGCCGGCGACGATGGCCGCCTATGGCGCGCGTTATCGCTCCAGCGCGCTGGCGCAGGAGAAAACGGGCGAGTTCTGGGTTGCTGCCAGGATGCTCGGCCGTCCGCACCGATCCGATTTCGAGCACTGCGAGGTCGCGGTCTTCGTCGGCAAGAACCCCTATCAGTCCCACGGTTTCCCCCGAGCCCGCTCGGTGCTCAAGGAGATCGGCAAGGACCCGTCCCGATCGATGATCGTGATCGACCCGGTGCGCACCCAGACCGCCGAGCTGGCCGACTTCCACCTGCAGCTGCGCCCGGGCACCGATTTGCACCTGCTGACCGCGATGGTGGCGGTGCTGGTGCAGGAGGATCTGATCGACCACGCCTGGCTGGCCGAGCACACCGACGGGTTGGCCGAGGTCGCAGCGGTGATGCGCGAGGTGTCGGTCACGGACCACTGCGCTGTCGCCGACGTACCCGAAGACCTGGTGCGCGCCGCCGCGCGACGCATCGCTGAGGCCGGGTCGGTCGCAATGCTGGAGGACCTCGGAATCCAGATGAACCGCAACTCCACCGTGGTCTCCTATGTGGAGAAGCTGGTGTGGCTGCTCACCGGTAATTTCGCCAAGCGCGGCACCCAGTACGTATTCTCCGGGCTCGCGCCGATCGCCCGCGACCGCGGGCTGGCGTTCGACGACATCCCCCGCACCCCGGTCAGCGGGGCGGCCATCGTCAGCGGGCTGATTCCGTGCAATGCGATCCCCGACGAGATCCTCACCGAGCACCCCGACCGGTTCCGTGCGGTGATCGTCGAGAGCAGCAACCCGCTGCACTCGCTCGCGGACAGTGTGCGGATGACGGAGGCGTTCCGCGCCCTGGAGTTGGTGGTCGTCATCGACATCGCCATGACCGAGACCGCGCGCGAGGCGGACTACGTCCTGCCGCCGCCGACCCAGTACGAGAAGTACGAGGCGACGTTCTTCGACTTCGAGTTCCCGCGCAACCTGTTCCATCTGCGCCATCCGCTGCTGGAGGCACCGGCCGGTCAGCTGGCCGAGCCCGAGATCCACGCCCGGTTGTGTGAGTTGGCCGGGGCCGTCGGTGAGGCCGACTACGCGCCGTTGCGGGCGGCGTTGGCTCAGGGGCGGGAGGCCTTCGCCCAGGCGATGCTCGGCGTGCTCGCTGACCGCCGGCTGGCCAAACTGGCCCCGGTCCTGCTCTACCGGACGCTGGGCCCGACGCTCCCGGACGGCGCAGCCGGCGCGGCCGTGCTGTGGGGGGCGTCGCTGATGTGCGCGATGGAGAACCCGGCCGGTGTTGCCCGCGCCGGTTACGGCGCGGGGCTGATGGCCGGCGACCGGCTCTTCGAGGCGATCCTCGCCAGCCCGCACGGGGTGGTCATCACCGACGACGAAGACGACGCGTCCTGGCAACGACTCGGCGGCCGGCGCATCCAACTCGACGTTCCCGAACTGCTCGATGTGGTGCGCAAACTCGGCGACGACGAAGCCGTCATCACCGACGCCGACTATCCGCTGGTGCTCTCCGCCGGGGAGCGCCGCGACTTCACCGCCAACACGATCCTGCGTGACCCGGCCTGGCGTAAACGCGATCCCGAAGGCGCGCTGCGGGTTTCGCAGGCAGACGCCGCCGCGTGGTCGCTGGCGAACGGTGACCGGGTGCGGGTGAGCACCCGCCGCGGCTCGGCCGAAGCTGTGGTCACGGTGGTCGACACCATGCGGCAGGGGCACATCTCCCTGCCGAACGGGCTCGGTCTGGTCTCGCAAGACGGCGAACAGGTCGGCGTGCGCCTCAACAATCTGACTTCGTCGGCTGACTGCGACGAATTCGTCGGCACCCCATGGCATAAGTCCGTCCCGGCAAGATTGGAGAAGATCTGATCGTCGCCGCCGCGCAGGGGCGCTGCCTGACCCTGGGCATCGAGTTGCTGCAGGTCCCCTGGTGCGGGGCCCGCGCGGTGGCAGCGGCGCGGAGGCGCAGGTAATCGAGCGAAGACGTTCAGTAAATGTCATGGGTCAATGACATTTACTGAAGGTACGCGTACGGTGACATTTGTGTATGAGATCAGCGAACCCCGCAGGCTGGGCCGTGCGCTGCGGGAGGAACGCCGCCGCCAGGGACTCACCCAGGCTGACCTCGCCCGTCGCGCGCAGGTGTCGCGCGGCTGGTTGATCAGACTGGAAGCCGGGCACGGCACCGCGGAGATGGACACCGTATTCCGTGTCATCGCGGCGCTGGGTCTGACGGTGATGCTCGCCCTCCAGCAGGACACGCCCGAGGATCGCGCGGCCCAGTCGGCGTTCGAATCGATCTTCGATGACTGACCGGTTAGCCGTGCTGCTGCGGGGCCAGGTCGTCGGTGACTGGTCTCGAAATCGTCTGGGCCAGTACACTTTTGCCTACCGAGAAAGCTACCGCAGAACCGGCCGGGTCCCGTTGAGTCCGGCGTTGCCAATCGGCGATATCCGGTTCGGGCACCAGGCAGTCGCGGCGTATGTCGAAGGGCTTCTTCCCGAAAACCCTGGGGTACGTGCTGCCTGGGCATCCGAACTGAGGGCCAGCGATAACGCATTCGATCTGCTCGCCGCGATGGGCAGGGACTGCGTCGGCGCCGTCCAATTCGCTCGCGAAGACGCTCTCGACGAACTCGCCCAGCGAGCGGTCGACTATCGGCCCGTCAGCGACACCGAGATCGGCGAACGACTCGCCGCGCTGCGCGTCACCGGGGTGTCCTGGACACTGCCCGACGAGCACTGGAGCCTGCCGGGTGCGCAGGAGAAGTTCACCCTGGCCCGCTTGGGCGACCGGTGGCATGAGGCACGCGGGGCCGCCACGTCGACCCACATCGTTAAACCCGGCGTCGCCCGGCTCATGCATCAGGCCGTGGTGGAATACGCGACGATGCAGGTCGCCGCGCGACTTGGGCTGCTGGTCGCGGCGACCGAGCTGGCTGACTTCGCCGGCGAAACCGCGATCGTCATCAGCCGCTTCGACCGCTATCACGACCCGACTTCCGCGGTGCACCGTCTGCACCAGGTCGATTTCTGCCAGGCGATGGGGCGCATGCCGGTAAATAAGTACGAAGAACGTAACGGGCCACGCACCGCCGAGCTGGCAACGATGTTGCGGCGCGAATCAGCACGCGCCGAACAAGACGTTCACCGCTTCTCTGACGCCGTACTGTTCAACTACGTCGTAGGCGCACCCGACGCGCACGCGAAAAACTTCGCGCTGCTCTATCCTCCCCGCGGTGGACCCCGCATGGCGCCGCTTTACGACCTGTCTTCGGCGCTCGCCTACGAACCCCGCGCGGGCGGCTACGACCTTTCCTCGGTGGCCATGTCGATCGGCGGGCGACGCAAGTTCGGTCAGGTCCTCAAGAAGAACTTCGAACGTCACGCCGATGAGATGAAGCTCGACCGCACCGAGCGACTGGCCCGTGTCGCAGACATGGCGGCCGCCACGCCGGATGTGTTCCGTTCTGTCCTCGCGAGCATCGACAGCCCCGCAGCTCGCGAGGTGGTCGATCGGCTGCTTCCGCGCCTGGAGCGCCATACTCAGGACATCGCGCGTCGCATCGGCAGATAGCCATCGCCAAGCGGTGGATGGGCGCGTTCCGGAATTGGCCATACCGCGTTCTGGGGTGAAGGGGTCCCCCGGGTTTGCGCTGTCGGATGTTCCGCTGCAGGACATCGCCGACAAGGTCCGCGACGGTCACCTGGATGCCAAGCCCGCCCGCGTCTTCTCCTTCGACCAGATCCGCGACGCGCATCGGGTCATGGAGGCCGGAGAGGCCACCGGCAAGATGGTCGTCGTGGTCGACGACTGAGGCTGTGGCTACTCGGAGCCGGCCAGATCCGCCGCCGGGGTGTTGACCAGCAGCGGATCGGGTTCGGCCGCCATCGCCAACAGCCCGCGCACCCCGCGTATCACCAACGGCCAGTTGCGCGGGTCGCGCAGGTTGAGCCCGCCGATGAGTTGCTTGAGCATCGACAGCGTGTCGAAGTAGATCCGTTCGGCGATCAGCGTCTCCCTCTCGTCGAAGACGAAGTAGGCCGTCATCCGGGTGCGGTGCCGCGACCCGGTGGCCGGTATCGCTCCCAGGGGACCCAGGTGTGTTCCGAGCAGCCAGAATTCGACGATCACCGCGTCGGCGCTGTGCCGCAGTGCGATGATCTCGTGGTCCTGGTCGGGGAAGGCGATGCGGGTGTCGCGGTAGTAGGCGCGGACCTCGGTGTCGCCGTCGTGCACGGTCAGCGTGGGAATGATCTCGTAGTGCGGGTGGGGAAACGTGGCCAGCACGTCGTCCCAGTCCTGGCGCACCTCGTCGTGGAAGTGGTCGAGGACGAGTTTCTCCCGTGCCCGCAACACCTCGGCGGACGGGATGGTGAAGCGATCGGCCATGAAGCCTCCAGACAGATTCATCCTGGTGTGCACACGATCCTGCCCGTGCGCGCCGCCATTGTCGGCCAGAATGGGCTGATCGCCGCGCCGGCAGGCTCACCGCGTCACATTCGGCCGGGCTACCTCGTCAGTGTTCGTAGCCCGACCGGGAAGGAGAACATTCATGAAGATCGCGGTTGCCGGCGGAACCGGCAAGACCGGACGCCCCGTTGTCGACCAACTCCGCGACCAGGGGCACCAACCGGTGATTCTCGCCCGCGCCCACGGGGTCGACCTGATCCAGAACACCGGCATCGATACCGCGCTCGACGGCGTCGACGCCGTCATCGACGTCACCGATTTCGCGACCATGAACGCAAAAAAGGCGCGGGCCTCCTTCGGCGGCGCCACGGCGAATCTGCTTGCCGGTGCCCAGCGCAACGGAGTTCGCCACCACGTCGCGTTGTCGATCATCGGCATCGACCGGGCGCCCACCGGCTACTACCAGGGCAAGCTGCGCCAGGAAGAAGTGGTGCAGGCCGGACCCGTTCCGTGGACGATCCTGCGGGCCGCCCAATTCCACGAATTCGCGGCTCAAGTCCTCGCACAGCTGCCCGGCCCGATCGCGCTGGTTCCGAAAATGCGCTCGCAACCCATCGCCGTCAGCGAAGTCGCCGCCCACCTGGTGGACCTCGCCACCGGGGAACCCCAGCAGATGGCGCCGGAGCTGGCCGGCCCGCGCGTGGAATCGGTGGTCGACATGGCCCGGCAGTTGATCCGGCGACGCGGTGAGCACCGGCTCGTCCTTCCGCTTCGGGTGCCCGGCGCGGCCGGCAAGGCCATGGCCGGCGGCGCACTGCTGCCGACACAACCCGGCCCCAGGGGCCGTCAAACGTATGCTGACTGGCTGGCCGCCCTCACCCCGGAGAGCACATGAACCTCATCGTGCATCGCGTTTGCCTCATCCTGTTGACAATCGTCGGCATCAGCCTCGGCGGGTGGGCATACTTTGCGCCGCTGAACTGGTACAACACGTTTCCCGGCATGGGCATGCACTGGTTGCCGGTGCTCGGCCCGTACAACGAGCATTTCGTGAAGGACGTCAGCTCCTTGTTCTTCGGGCTCGCGGTGCTCAGCGCCCTGGCGCTGTACTACCTGCGCAACCGCCCCGTCGTCGTGATCACGGCGGTCAGCTGGTCGGTCTTCAATGTGCTGCACCTGATCTACCACCTCGGCATGCTGCACATGTACGGCCCGCGCGACGCGGTACTGAACGTCGTCAGCCTGGGCCTGCTGCTGGTGCTGTCGGTGCTTCTGCTCATCCCCGCACGCGGTCACGCCACCGAGGACCACGCATGACACCCGACTACGACGTGGTGGTGATCGGCTCGGGTTTCGGCGGCAGTGTGGCGGCACTGCGCCTTACCGAGAAGGGCTACCGCGTCGGGGTGTTGGACATGGGCCGCCGCTGGGCCCCAGCCGACTTCCCGCCCAACAACTGGCACGTCCGCAAGGCCATGTGGGCACCGAAACTGGGCTGCTACGGCCCGCAGCGGCTGACCGTGTTGGGCAAGACGTTCATCGCCAGCGCGGTCGGGGTCGGCGGGGGATCGTTGATCTACGGCAACACCCTCTACGAGCCGTTGGAGCGGTTCTACACCGATCCGCAGTGGGCGCACATCACCGACTGGAAATCCGAACTCGCGCCGTACTACGAGCAGGCCCGGCGCATGCTCGGGGTAACGCCCACCCCGCACACCACCCCCGCAGATGAGGTGTTGCTGGCGGTGGCCCGTGAGCTCGGGGTCGACGACACCTACCACCCGACCAACGTCGGGGTGTTCTTCGGTGACGAACCCGGAAAGACCGTCGCGGACCCGTACTTCGGCGGCGCCGGACCGGAGCGCGCCGGCTGCATCGGCTGCGCACAATGCTTCACCGGCTGCCCGCACAACGCCAAGAACACCACCGAGACCAACTACCTGTATCTGGCCGAACACGCCGGCGCGCAGATCCATCCGCTGACCATGGTCACCGATGTGCGCCCGGACGGCGACGGCGGTTACCGCGTCAGCACGGTTCGCACCGGCCGGTGGCTGCGCAAGCACAAGCGGGACTTCACCGCGCGCCAAGTGGTGTTCGCCGCCGCGTCACTGGGCACCCAGCGGCTGCTGCACCAGCTGCGCGACACCGGATCACTGCCGCAGCTGTCCCCGCGGCTGGGGGAGCTGACGCGCACCAATTCCGAAGAGGTGCCGGTGGTGTTCGCACCCGACCGTGACGACTTCGCCCAGGGCGTGGCGATCACCTCGTCGATCCACCCCGAGGCCAACACCCATGTCGAGGTGTGCCGCTACGGCAAGGGGTCCAACCTGCTGTCGATGATGGGCACCCACCTGGTCGACGGCGGCCCGTGGCGTTTCGCGCGGCTGATGCTGACCATCGCACGCCACCCGGCAATGATGTTGCACAGCATGTTCCCACGCAATGCCTCGTCGCATTCGATCATCATCCTGGTGATGCAGTCACTGGATAACTCGCTGACCACCTACCGCAAACGTGGCCTGTTCGGCACCCGGATGACCGCGAAACAAGGTGTGGGCGAACCCAATCCGGACTGGATTCCGGTCGCGCACGACGTGGCGCGACGCATGGCCGCCCACGTCGGCGGGTTCGCCGGCGGCACCTACCTCGACGCCCTCAACATCCCGCTGACCGCGCACTTCATCGGAGGCTGCCCGATCGGCGACTCCGCGCAAACCGGTGTCATCGACCCCTATCAGCGGGTCTTCGGCCACCCCGGTCTGCATGTCGTCGACGGTTCGGCCATCACCGCCAACTTGGGCGTCAACCCGTCGTTCACCATCACCGCGCAAGCCGAACGGGCCATGGCGTTGTGGCCCAACAACGGTGAGCCGGACCCCCGCCCGCCGTTGGGCGAGCCCTACCGCCGCATCTCACCGGTGTTTCCCCAACACCCGACGGTGCCCGACACTGCCCCCGGCGCACTGCGGTTGCCGCTGACGCCATCGGGGTAGGACGCGCGGCGCTATCCTGGCGCGATGCCGACGTTCGCTGACGTGTACCGCGAGAAGTACCTGCTGTTGACCACCTTCACCAAGGACGGCAGGGCCAAGCCGACGGCGGTGTGGGGCGCTCCGGACGGGGGCAAACTGTTGGTGATCACCGATGACGGCTCATGGAAGACCAAGCGCATCCGCAACACGCCACGCGTGACCATCCAGAAGTGCGGCGTGCTCGGTGCGCCGAAGGGCGAGCCGGTCGAGGCGGTGGCCCGGGTGCTGCCCAAGAGTGAGACCAGGCGCGTCTACGGTGCGGTCGTCAAACGCTACTGGTGGCACGCGTGGTGGTTCGTTCCGCACTCGGTCGTGCGCGGTGGGATCGACAAGGTTCACGTCGGCTTGGAGATCGCGCCTACCGGGGCGGTTTCCTAGCCCGCCCGGCCAAGCAGATGCCGGAGCGCCGGTTCGTGTTCGGGCATGCGGAACCGGTGATCGGCATTGCGTAGCCGCTCGGGCAGCACACGCTGGCTCGCCAACGCCAGCTCACGTGCGCCCTGGTCGCCGAGCAACACGCGTGGCCCCAGCCGCGGGACCGGCAGCATCGTGGGCCGGTGTAGTACTCGGCCGAGCGTCTTGGTGTACTCGCTGTTGCGCACCGGGTTCGGGGCGACGGCATTGACGGCCCCGGACAGGCCGGTGTCCCACAGCGCGCGGTGATAGATGTCGATCAAGTCGTCGATCCCGATCCACGACAGCCACTGCCGGCCGTCGCCGAGCCGCCCGCCCAGCCCGGCGGAGAACAGCGGCCGCAGCAGTCGCAGCGTCCCGCCGCGCGGTGATTGCACAATGCCGGTGCGGACCCGGACCACGCGCCTGCCGGACTGCGCTGCCGGGGCGAGCGCGTCCTCCCAGTCGGCGACGACATCGGCGAGAAACCCGTCCCCGCGTTGACTGTCCTCGGTCAGCACCTCGTCGCCACGGTCGTAACCGTAGTAGCCGACCGCAGAGGCGCAGACCAGTGTGGTCGGTCCGTCGGTGCCCCCGGCGACCAACTCGGCGAGCCGTCGGGTCGGTCCGATCCGGCTGTCACGGATCGCCCGCCGGTGCCCGGCGGTGAAGCGGCCCGCGATCGAAGCCCCGGCCAGATGAATCACCGCATCGACGCCGGCCAACAGCTCGGGATCTGGGTTCTCGGGATCCCATTGCCGCTCATCGGAACTGCCCGCGGGACGTCGCACCAACCGGATCACCCGATGGCCCCCGGTGCTCAAGAACGCGGTCAGGGCCGAGCCGACGAGACCGGATGACCCGGTGACGGCCACCGTGATCGGCCCCAGGCCGTGTTGTCCGGCGCGGCGATGGGCGGCGATGTCGTCGGCCAGTTGCCGATGCCGATAGACGAACATCGGTCGGAGCATCGACCCGGGTATCGGGGTGTCGATTACGTCGGTCATCCGCGTTACACCCTCGCCGAGATCGTCGAACTCATGGGTGTGCCGCCACCGCATCGCCAACCGGGTCGGCAGCGACGCCAAGCCATGACCACCGAGCTCATCGACGAACCGTCGAGGCGGGTCATAGCCGGCCGCCTGGTGTTCGGCGATCCAGCGAAGCCCGCCCGGAAGGGCCAGTACGGCCGTGCCGTCGCGCACCGAGCCGGCCTCGGCGATCAGCCGCATCCGCTGCCACGGCGCGTTCAACCGGGTGAACGCCCCCGGCCGCTCATGCCAGGCGAACACTTCCGCTTGCGGCGCCGCCACCGTGCTGGAGAAAACCAGACCCATGTCTCGACGCTACCGGCAGCGACGACGCGGTCAGCCGACCGCGGTCAGGCCCGCATACCGGGCCAGGTGCCGGTCGCGGGAACCGAATTGGTATTCGATCGCGGTCAGCCGCTTGAAGTAGTGGCCGAGCGCCAACTCCTCGGTCATGCCCATCGCACCGTGGGTCTGCACCGCGCTCTGCCCGACGAACCGGGCGGCGCGCGCCACGGTGGCCTTCGCCGCCGACACCGCCCGGGCCCGCTCCGCCGGTTCCGCGCCGAGCTTCATGATCGCCAGGTACTGCGCGGCGACGGCCTGTTCGACCTCTAAGTACATGTCCACCATGCGGTGCTGCAACACCTGGAACGAGGAGATGGGCTGGCCGAACTGCTGACGCTGCTTGGTGTAGTCGACGGTGTCGGCCAGCACCCGTCGCAGGCAGCCCACCGCCTCGGACACGATCGCCGCGGTGGCCTCGTCGGCGGTCTGCTCCAGCGCCGGCCATGCTCGGCCCTCGGCGCCCAGCAGCGCGTCGGCGGACAGCCGCAGACCGTCGAATGTCAGGTCGGCGGCTCGGCGGTCGTCGATGGTGCGCAACGGCTCCATGGCCACACTCGTCTGGTCCAGGTCGAGCAGGAACAGCGAGATACCGGTGGTGTCCCGCTGTGCACCCGACGTCCGGGCGGTCACCAGCAGATGGCTGGCCAGCGGTCCCGACGACACCGCGATCTTGGTGCCGTCGAGCACCCAGTGATCACCGTCGCGGCGCGCCGTGGTGGTCACGTCATGCCAGGTCCCGGCCGAGGCGGGTTCCTCTACGGCCACCGCGACGACCGCGTCTCCGGCCGCGATCCGCGTCAGCAATGCTTCGGCCTGCGGGCCGCCCGCGCGCTGCAACAAGCCACCGGCGAGCACGACGGTCTCGACGAACGGCTCGATGACCAGCGCATGCCCGAGCGCCTCGGTGATGATCATCAGCTCGATGGGCCCGCCGCCCAGCCCGCCGGTGCTCTCGGGCAGGGTCGCGCCGAGGATGCCCAGATCGTCGGCGAAGGCGCGCCAGATGTTCGGCTGCCAGCCGGCGCCCGTCTTGGCCGCAGCGCGGCTGCGCTCCAAATCGTAGCGGTCAGCGAGGAACTTGCCGACCGTGGTGCGCAGCAGTTCCTGTTCGTCGGTGAACGAGAAGTCCATCTATAACCCCAATGCTGCCTTGGCCAGAATGTTGCGTTGAATCTCGTTGCTGCCCGCGTAGATCGAGCCGGCGCGGTCGTTGAAGTAGCGCAGCGGAGCCACCGCCTGCCACGGCTGGCCACCGACGTAGCCGTTCTCCGGCGGGACGAAGTCGGGGACCGGCCCGCCGGGCATGGTGGCGTGCGGCTGATAGATGCGGCCACGCGGACCGGCGGCCTCCAGCGCCAGTTCGGTGATCGTCTGGCTCAGTTCGGTGCCCAGGATCTTCAGCATCGAGGCCGCGGGTCCCGGGTCGTGGCCCTTGGCCAGCGCGGCGATGGTGCGGAACTCCAGGATCTCCAGGATGTCGGTGCGGACCCGGACATCGGCCAGTCGCAGCCGAAACGCCGGATCGTCGGTAAGCGGGGTGCCGTCCGGACCCGGCTGCCCGGCGGCCTGGTCGGCCACCGCGTCGGCCCACACCTGCAGCATCGGGGCCATCGCCCCGCCCCGCTCGAAGTTGAGCAGGTACTTCGCGACGGTCCAGCCGTCGTCGATCCGCCCCAGCACGTTGGCCTTCGGCACCCGCACTTCGTCGAAGAACACCTGGTTCTGCACCTCCTCGCCGGAGGTCATCACCAGCGGGCGGATCTCGATACCCGGTGTCGTCATGTCGATGAGCAGGAAGGTGATGCCTTCCTGCTTCTTGCCGGTGCGCGACGTGCGGACCAGGCAGAAGATCCAGTTGGCCTCGGTGGCGTGGGTGGTCCAGATCTTGCTGCCGGTACAGACGAGATCATCACCGTCGTCGACTGCGGCCATGGACAGCGAGGCCAGGTCCGAGCCGGACTCCGGCTCGGAGTAGCCCTGGCAGAAGAACACCTCGCCGGTGAGAATCCGCGGCAGGAACCAGTCCTTCTGCTCGGCGGTGCCGAAGCCGATGATCGCGTGCGCCACCATCCTGATGCCCATCGGGGAAAGCGCCGGTGCACCCGCCAGCGCGCATTCGCGGCTGAAGATGTAGTGCTGCAACGGCGTCCAGTCGCAGCCGCCGTATTCGACCGGCCACGCCGGTGCGGCCCAACCGCGTTCGTGCAGGATCGCCTGCCAGGCCATGCTCGCCTCGTGGTCGGCGTACACACTTGTCATCAGGGTTCCGGCGCGACGCAGTTCCGGGGTCAGGTGTTCGGAGAGAAACGCGCGAACCTCGTCGCGGAATGCCGCTTCCTCGGCCGACCAATTGAGATCCACTGTCACTCCTAGCCGTACGTCTTGCGCAGCTGCGGTTTGACCACCTTGCCGCTGGCATTGCGGGGCAACTCGTCGACCAGCACGAGTTCCTTGGGGTGCTTGTAGCGGGCGAGCCGCTCGTTGAGGAAGGGCACCAGGTCGCCCAGTGTCAGTGACTGCGACTCAGCCGCCACTGCCACAACGGCCACCGGGACCTCGCCCCATTTGTCGTCGGCTCGCCCGATCACGGCCGCCTCCCGGATCTGCGGGTGCTCGAACAGCGCGTTCTCCACCTCGGCGCAGTAGATGTTCTCGCCGCCGGAGATGATCATGTCCTTCTTGCGGTCGACGACGTAGACGAAGCCCTCCTCGTCGACGCGCACCAGGTCACCGGAGTGGAACCAGCCGCCGGCGAACGCCTCGGCGGTCGCCTCCGGCTTGTTCCAGTAGCCCTGCATCAATGTCGGTCCGCGGTAGACGATCTCGCCGATCTCGCCGGGGGCCACATCATTCATGTTCTCGTCGACGACCCGGGCAGCGATGGTCGGGATCACCTTGCCGACCGAGCCGAGCTTGCGGATGGCGTCCTTCCCGTCGAGGACACAGGTGATCGGCGACATCTCGGTCTGGCCGAACACCGCGACGTTGAGCGCATCGGGGAACGTCTCCGCCATCGCCCGCAGCACGGTGTCCGATGCGGGTGCGGCGCCCCAGCTGATCACCTCCAGGGCCAGATCCCGTTGCCGCACTGTCGGGTCCGCGCAGATCAGCTGCCACTGTGCCGGTACCAGGAACACCGACGTGGCGCGCTCGCTCTCCCAGGCGTCGAGGGTCTCGGCGGCGTTGAACGCACCCAGCGGGTGAATCACCGTCTTGGTGCCCATCACCAGGTTGGGAGCGATGCTGCCCAGGCCGGCGATGTGGAACATCGGTGCGGCGCAGAAATAGACGCTGTCCTGGCTGGTCTGCAGCGCCTGGATGCAGGTCAGCGATTGAGCCTGCAGATTCGAATGGGACAGGATGGCGCCCTTGGGGCTTCCCGTGGTGCCCGAGGTGTACATGATCAACGCCGGGGTGTCCTCGGGGATATCGAGGCCCGGATGTGGTTCTCCGGCTTCGGTGATCAGCGCTTCGTATTCATCGCCCAGCACGACGGCCACTTCAAGTCCGGTGGTGTTCTTGCGGACCGCGTCGATCAGCGGCGCGAGCAGCTGGTCGGTGATGACGCCCTTGGCGCCGCTGTCGGAGACGATGTAGCTGATCTCGGGATCGGTGAGACGGAAATTGACCGGAACGGCGATGGCGCCCAGAGCGTTGATCGCCAACACCGCCTCGACGTACTCGGTGTGGTTGAGCATCACGATCAGGACGCGGTCACCGAAGGAGATCCCACGGCGGAACAGTGCCGCCGCGAGACGTTCCGACCTATCGTGCAGTTGGCGCCAGCTGGTGTCGGTGCCGCGGCAGCGAAAGGCGACGGCGTCGGGGCGCATCTCGGCGTGGATCGCGACCTGGTTCACCCAGTGGTTGCGGCGGGAACGCAACGGTTGTGCGGTCATTCGGCGAACACCGCCTTTCTTTTCTGCAGCATCGCGGTGGCGCCTTCGAGGAAGTCCGGTGAGCCCAGCAGCTCCACCTGACCGGCCTTCTCGCGGGCCAGCGCGGCCTCGAGGGATGCGAGGTTGGTGGCGTTGAGTGCTTGCTTGGTCAATTCCAGCGCGCGACGCGGTCCGTGGGCCAGCTTCTCGGCGGCCTCCTGGACCCGCGCGTCCAGTTCCGCGTCGGGCAGCACCGCGTTGATCAGCCCGGCATCCCTGGCAGCGGTCGCGGGCAGTCGCCCGCCGAGCAGGGCCATCTCGTTGGCCAGCGCCCGTCCGGCGGCGGCGGCGACCAGGGCGGTGGTGCCGCCGTCGGGCATCAGACCGATGTTGGTGAACGACAGCAGGAAATAGGCGCGCTCGGTGGCGTAGATCAGGTCGGCGGCCAGGGCGATACCCACTCCGACGCCGGCGGTAGGTCCGTTGATCCGCGCGATCACCGGCACCGGGGTTTCGGCGATCGAGGTGACCAGGCGGCCGGCGCAATCCATCACCTCGTCGGGCGTGACTCCACCGGCCGTGGCCGACAGGTCGGCGCCGGTGCAGAACGCCTTGCCTTCACCGGTGATGACGATGACCCGCACCTCGGGGTCCGCGGCCGCTCCGGCGAACACGTCGCCGAGGGCGGCCATCGTCGCGTAGTCGATCGCGTTGAGCCGCTCGGGGTTGGTGAGCGTCACGCGCAGTATCCGGCCGTCGCGGGTGGCGGTGAGTTTCGGGGCCTGCAACACGTCACTTCCTCTGTGGACGAAAATGTAAATTGGGGTTAACTTATGGGGATCGTACGGGACTGTCAACACGAGGGGGCGATCAGTGACCACCGGCGGGGGATCCGCGGCCACCACCGCGGTGCGGCGCCGCCCCAAGGACCGCAAGGTGCAGATCGTTCGGGCCGCGGCGCGCGCCTTCAGTGACCGCGGCTATCACGCGGTCGGCGTCGACGAGATCGCCGCCGAGGTCGGCATCTCCGGACCGGCGCTGTACCGGCATTTCACCAACAAGTACGCGCTGCTCGTCGCGACCGCCGAGTACACCGCGCAGGCGCTGGTGACCGCGGCGCAGCGAGCCGACGAGCCGGACAAGCCGCCGCAGGACCGGTTGCGCGCGATCATCGACGCGCTGATCGAGGCCACTATCGGGATGCGGCGCGAGGGCGCGTTCTACCGGTGGGAACGGCGCTACCTGCAAGCGGCGGATCGCGGGCGCATCCGGGTCAGCTACGACGCGCTGAACGCCGCGCTGGCCGAACCGTTGGCCGCGCTGCGTCCGGGGCTCACCGCCGTCGACACCGTGACGCTGGCCGCCGCGGCGTTGAGCGTCATCGGCAGCATCTCGGCGCACCGGACCCGCCTGGCCGCCGCGCCGCTGCAGTCTTTGCTGGCTGAGCTGTGCTGGTCGGTGCTGACCAGCACAGACTTGCCCGCTGCGCCGGCCGGTCCCGTGCCGCGGCGATCCGAGCGGGGACTGCCGAGCATGTCCAAACGCGAACGACTGCTCACCGAAGCTATTCGGGTGTTCGGGCAGCGCGGCTTCTACGAGGCCAGCATCGAGGAGATCGGCACCGCGGCCGGCTTGCAGGGTTCCAGCGCCTACCGCTACTACCCGAGCAAGGCCGCACTGCTGGTCGCCGCGTTACAGCGTGCCAGTGACCGGGTGCTGCTGGCCATCACCGATGCGCTGGCCGAGTCGAGCGATCCGCGCGAGGCGGCCACCCGCATCGCCGAGCGTTACACCGCGCTGTCGTTCGCCGCACCCGACCTGATCAACATCTACTTCGCCGAGTTCGCCAACCTGCCCGAGCGCGACCAGACCCATCTTCGGGCGCTGCAACGGCAGAACGTCAACGAGTGGGCCCACCTGCTCGGGCAGGTCGGGTCAGCAGAGACCGAAGCGGTGTTTCGGGTCCATGCGGCGCTCGCCCTCGTCGTCGATATCGGCCGCCTGGTCAACTTCGACGACACCGATGAGCAACGGGCCCGGGTCCATACCCTGATGGAGGCCGTGCTTTTCGGCGCTGAGCCGAGCTGACTCGCTACGATCGCACCGTGACCGCCTCATCATCAGGACCGGGTGTCGGGAATCATCAGGACCGGGTGTCGGGACTGTTGCCCGCGGACTCGCCGGGATGCTGCTCGGCATGGGTATGGCTCATTTCGTCTGGCCGAAGCCGTTCGATGCGATCATTCCCGCTGAACTGCCGGGCAACCCGCGTGTCTACACCCATGCCTCTGGGCTGGGTGAGGCGGTGATCGGGGCGCTGCTGTTGTCGCCGCGTACCCGCCGCGGGGCCGGACTTGCCGCGGCCGCCCTGTTCGTCGCGGTTTTCCCGGCGAACGTCAACTGTGTGCGGCTGTTCGGGGACAAGCCCTGGCTGAAGGCTGCGATGATCGCGCGGCTGCCGCTGCAGATCCCGATGATCGCCGCCGCGTTGCGGGTGTGGCGCGCCGGTTAGTGGTGCCGGTCTGGGCGCGACCGGTGGCCGCGGGGCTCAGCCGATGTGGAACACGACCTCCAAGACCAGGAAGGCGAAGACGAGCGTTCCGAGGATTCCGGCGACGACGGGCAGTAGCAGCACAGGGTCTCTCATGGACCCAGACGTTATACAGCGGCCATATGTAAATAATTGAAAAGTGTTGCCGGTCACCACAATTAGGGACTTTTGTCTGTGGCCGGTAACACGTTGTGCCTCGCATATGGCCTGGATCACCGATCGTCGCGTGGTCCCAGCGGCGGGTCCGGCGCGAGGGTGCCGTCCGGTGCGATGTGGGCGAAGATCTGCTGGAGCAGCGTCAGGATGTGCGGGTCGTCGACGGTGTAGATGTGGTGGCGTCCTTCGCGGCGGGCGCGAATCAATCCGGCCAGCCGCAGCTTGGTCAGATGCTGGCTCATGGTGGCGACGTTGATGCCGGCCCGTCCCGCCAAGGTTGTGACGTCATAGGCGCCCTGCGCTGCCAGCCAGAGCACGTGTAGCCGCGCCGGGCTGCTGAGCAGCGCGAACGTGCTGGCCGCCGAGGCGAGCTGCGGCCGGGTCGGCTCTTCGGATCGGCTGGGGGAAGTCATGTCTTCGGGTCGCCGTTCTTCATGTTTTGCCATGGCGGCATTCATTTTGGCCCAACACCCATGGCAGGCTTCGGTAAACGACACATTCGCATAGTTGCGTAACCATCAAAGTGTCGACAGAATTGGGCGGTTGCTGCCGCGGGCTGTGCCCGGGCCGCTGGGAGCCCACCGTCAGATCACACGATTGGTTGTTGTCGACTTGATCCGGACATCCTTGCTGCTACGCCCGGTCGCCTTGGGGATCCAGGCGACCACCACACTCGTCGACGCGACGGTCCGCGGCGCCTCGGCCGCCACCGAGGCGGTCGGGGTCATCGCGTCGGCCGGCCTGCAGGTCGCCACCGTGCCGGTTCGCGAAGCCGGCCGGTTGCGGTCCGGTGAGACGGCATCGCTGACCCGACGCTGCTGGAGCGGCGAGGACCGCGCCTGGATCGAGGTGCGCGGACTGTCCGGTACCGGGGAACTCGGGCGCCACGTTCTCGACGCGCTGGGCGCCCAGCCGGGTGTGCTGTCGGCAAGGCTGAACCTCCCGCTGTCGCGGGTCGTGGTGGAGCTTTCGGCCGACGGCGACCGGGCCTCGCTGAATGACCTGTGCCGCGTGGTCGCAGACACCGAACGGCGTTGCCGCCGGGACGACGGTTCTGCGGCCGCCGACACCCCGGTCGCCCCGCCGCCTGCCGTCCTACCCGGCGACGGTTTGCTGCTGGCCGCCCGGGGAGTGATGGTCGGGGTCAACGCCGCCGGGCTGGCCATCGCGCTCGCCGGATGGGCGCTGCGGTTACCGCAGGCTCCCGTCGCCGTCGACGCCGCAGCGGCCCTGGTGAACTACCAGCCGTGGCTGCGCCGCCAACTGGTCGACCGGATCGGTACCGGCCCGGCCCACACCGTGCTGTCGCTGATCTCGACTGGTTCGCGCATCGCCACGCTGTCGCCGGCCGCGCTGGCGGTGGATCTGGCGTTGCAGGGCATCAAAGCCGCCGAGAACCAGGCCGGAGCGCAGGCCTGGGGCCGCCACGAGCCGCACCTGGCCCGGCACGCCGAGCAGGCGGAGGTCCAGCTGCCCGCCCGCCCGGTGCCCCTGCCGGAGGGTGCCGCCGATCGCTACGGCAACCGGATGGCGTTCGTACAGTTGATCGGCGCCGGTGTGGCGGGTGTCTTCAGTCGCAGCCTCACGGTGGCCGCGACCGCAGCGGTGGTGACGGGGCCGAAAGCGCTGCGCACCACCACCGAGGCGTTCGCGGCGACCCTGAGCCGAGCGTTGGTCGAGCAGCATGCGGCACTGCCGTTGCGCCCGGAGGGGCTGCGCCGACTCGACCGGGTCGACGCGGTGCTCATCGATCCCCGGGTGCTCTTCGCCGGCGGCACACGTCACCCGCTGACGACGGCGCTGCTGGCCGAGGCGCGGGCGTCCGGAGCACAGTTGATCACCCTCGACGTGGCCGAGCTGGGCGAGCTGCGACCGGTGTTCGACGATCTGGCACCGGACCGCGGCGGGGCCTTCGACGAGGCTCTCGCGGCCGCGTTGGCCCGTCTGCAGCAGGACGGGCGCACCGTCGCGGTGTTATCGTCGACCGCCGCGCAGGCATTGGCCAGCGCCGATGTCGGCCTCGGAGTCATGCCTGATTCCGCCTCCACCGCACCGCCGTTCGCCGCCGACCTGCTGCTGGCGGATCTGACCGGCGCCTGGCGGGTGCTGCATGCGCTACCCGCGGCGCGGGCGGCCACCGAACGGGGCATTTCGTTGTCCACTGGCGCGACCGCACTCGGTGCGGTGCTCATGGTTCCGGGTGTGCGAGCCGGCCGGGGCAGGGGTCCCGGGCCGGTCACCGCCGGGGCGGCGGCCGGGCTGGTTTCGGGATACCTGCTGGCCCGCGGGGTGGCCCGGACAGCAGCGCCGCGACCCGCACCGGCCTATGAATGGCACGCGATGTCCATCGACGAGGTTCGCGCCATCCTGCCGCCGCCCGACCTGGCCCGGGTCGCAACCGAACTCGCCGAGCAGCCGCCCGCCATGGCGTGGCAGTTCGTCAAGGCGGTGCGCGCCGAGCTGTCCGATCCGTTGATGCCGGTGCTGGCGCTGTCGTCGGCGGCCACCGCGATGCTCGGCTCACCGGTAGACGCGATGCTGGTCAGCACGGTGTTGATCGGCAATTGCATGCTGGCGGCCGCGCAGCAGCTGCAGGCCGAGAACCGGCTGAATCGCCTGCTGGCGCAACAAGCCCCGCCCGCCCGGATCCTCGAGGACGGCGGCTACGGCGAGATCGATGCGGCTCGGCTGCTGCCCGGCGCCCTGATCGAGGTCCGCAGCAATGAGGTCGTGCCCGCCGACGCCCGCCTGATCGAGACCACCGACCTCGAAGTCGACGAATCCAGTCTGACCGGTGAGTCGTTGACGGTGGACAAGCAGACCGCGGCGACACCGGGCGCCGAACTCGCGGATCGGCGCTGCATGCTCTACGCCGGCACGACGGTCGTCGCGGGCACCGCGGTCGCCCTGGTCACCGCGGTCGGCGCCGACACCCAGGCGCGCCGCGCCGCGGAACTGGCCGCCGGACAGCTGCCCGTCGTCGGCCTGCAACACCAGCTCAGTCAGCTCATGAGCCGCGCCTTCCCCGCCAGCGCCGCCGGCGGGCTGCTGGTGGGCGTGCTCGGCCTGCTGCGCGGTGGGGGCCTTCGCCAGGCGCTGGGCAATGCGATCGCGGTGGCGGTTGCGGCGGTGCCCGAGGGGATGCCGTTGATGGCGACCCTGGCCCAGCACGCCTCGTCCCAGCGCCTCAGCGGATCCGGTGCGCTGGTCCGCATACCCCGGACGGTGGAGGCGCTCGGCCGCGTCGAGGTGGTGTGTTTCGACAAGACCGGAACCTTGAGTGAAAACCGGCTGCGCGTGACCCGGGTGCATCCGGTGGCCGGGAACACCGACGACGACGTGCTGCGGTGCGCGGCCAACGCCGCGCCGGCCGCCGAGGGCGCCCCGCATGCCCATGCCACTGACCAGGCCGTCATCGAAGCGGCCGCCGACATTGCCGGCCAACGATGGTCGGCTCCGGACGCACATCTGCCGTTCCGTTCCGGCCGGGCGTTCTCGGCGTCGGTGTCGGGCCGGGAGCTGGTGGTCAAGGGCGCCCCGGAAGTGGTGCTGGCCGCCTGCCGCGGTCTCGGGTCGGATGTCGGCGACCCGGTGGCGCAGTTGGCCGCCGGCGGACTGCGGGTGATCGCGGTGGCGCAGCGCCGGCTGACCGCCGCGCAGGTGCAGTCGCTGCGTAACGATCCCGACGCGATCACCGGACTGTGCCGCAGCAGGTTGAGCCTGACCGGGTTCCTCGGTATCTCCGACACACCGCGCGCCGAGGCGCCACAATTGCTCGCCGACCTCGCCGAGCGGGGCGTAGGGGTCCGGCTGATCACCGGTGATCACCCCGTCACCGCAACCGCGATCGCCGCCGAACTCGGAATGCCGGTCACCGCTGCACAGGTGATCACCGGCTCGGAATGGAATGCGCTGTCGCGCAAGGATCAGGAACGCGCGGTGGCGCAGCGGGTGATCTTCGCCCGGATGTCGCCGGAGAACAAAGTGCAGGTCGTGCAGACCCTCGAACGCAGCGGTCGGGTCTGCGCCATGGTCGGTGACGGGGCCAACGACGCGGCGGCGATCCGGGCCGCCAGCGTCGGTCTCGGCGTGGTGGCCCGCGGCAGCGACTCGGCGCACACCACCGCCGACATCGTGCTGACCGACGGCCGCATCGGAGCGTTGGCCGACGCCGTCGACGAGGGCCGGCGACTGTGGCGCGGGGTGCAGCTGGCGGTGACCGGGCTGCTCGGCGGCAACGTCGGCGAGGTGATCTTCGGTGTCGTCGGCAGCGCACTGACCGGGAGCTCGCCGCTGAACAACCGCCAGCTGCTGCTGATGAACATGCTCACCGACGCGCTGCCGGCCACCTCCGTGGCGGTGAGCACGCCCGCCGGGCCGGCCGGCCGCGTCGTGCACGGCATCGACGAACGCAAGCTGATGCGTGCCGTCGCAGTCCGCGGCGCGATCACCGGAGCGGCGGCCAGCGCGGCCTGGGCGATGGCCTCGGTGACCGGACGTCCGCAGCGCGCCGCCACCGTCGCATTGATCACACTGGTCACCACCGAGCTGGCTCAGACACTGGTCGATTCCCACGCACCGTTGGTGTTGCTCACCGCCGCCGGCTCGTTCGCGACGTTCGCGGCGATGATCAGCCTCCCGGGCATCAGCCAACTGCTGGGTTGCACCCCGGTGGGCCCGCTGGGCTGGTCGCAGGCGTTGGGGTCGACCGGCGCGGCGGTGCTGGCGATCGCAGCGGCGCCGCGCCTGCTGCCGGCCGGTCGGGAAGACTCGACCGCACAGCCGCCGCACGCGACGACGCCGGATTCGATGGCCGCGGTGCAGACGCTGAGCCGGACGCCGGACGGCCGGCAGCGCCGAACCGTTGCCCGCGCGGGACTCGGCTATCAGTCTGGCGAGCTGGAGAATTCTTCGGCGGGCTGAGGGCTGTCAGCGGTCAATTGTCTTCGGAGACCGGCCCGTTGAGCTCGCTGAGGATGTCGTTCGCGATGTCGCCGCGGCTCACGCTGAGACGCTCGGCCCGGGCATCGATCTCGCGGTGGGCACGTTCGACGGTGTAGCCGCCGGCGATCAACACTCCAATCGCCTGATCGATCAGCGAGGCCGCCGCGATCCCGCCGGGCGCTCCCCCGGCCCGGGGCGGGGTGCGGTGCTGATCCAGGACGAACTCGGTCAGGGTGCGGCCGGTCAGCCAGGACAGGTCGGCGGCCAGGTCGACGAAGGCGCCGGGGTTGCCGGCGTAGAGAATCAAGGACGCGAACGGCGCCGCACCGTCGTCGGACATCGCCGGAGGTATCGGCAGCCACAGCGAGGTGACGATGTCGCCGATCTCGGTGCCCGATTCGAGCACGGTGAAACTGGATTGACGGCCCAATACGGTGGTCATCACCGTCAGGCCCAGATAGGACCCCACCGCCAGCTTGCTGTTGTCCACCAACTGGCGAAGTGTGCCGGTGAGGTCGAGGCCAGGGTCGTCGAGGATTTCGGTCAGGGCCGCGAGATCGGCGGCCAGGGCGGCGGTGATGTCCACAAGGGGTGGTGCTCCCCATTGACGCCCCGAACGCCGATCATTCGGTCCAAGCCGAGTGCCGCAGGTCGCGGTTCCCCGGGTGCAACATCCGACCGCGGATCAGGGATCCGGGTCTCACAGTGCCTAATACCCAACGCTACTCGCATGTCATCGCCCGGTGTGGCGAGCCTGCGCGCGGCGCACGGCTTCCTTGACGATGCTTTGGGCAACCGCCGCCAGTTTGATGTTTTCTGTCTGGCTGATCCGGCGCAGCCGATCGAACGCCTCCTCGGCGGTTCCGCCGGAGCGGGCGCGCAGGATACCGATGGCCTGGTCGATGACCGGTCGCGTGGACAGTGCTGTCTGCAACTGCGCGGTCAAGGTCCGGGCCTGAGTGAGCACGTGCGCGTTGTGTACCGCGACGGCGGCGGGTACGGCGAACAGTTCCCCGAGTTCGGCGGCGCGGTCGGTGAAGGCGTCCTTGCTGTGCGCGTAGACGTTGATGGCGCCGACCACCCGGCCGGGCAGCAGCAGCGGTAGCGACAACACGCTGTGGACGCCGAGACGTCCCACCCGCGGGCCGAAGCGAGGCCAGAGCTTCTCGCCGCCCAACGACCCGGACCGCACGGTGCGCTGCTCCAGCGCCGCGGTGATGCAGGGGCCCTCGTTGACCTCGACGTATTGGATCTCGTCGATCTGCTGTACGAAGGGGGCGCTGGCGGCCAGGACCTCGACCCGGTTGTCCGGGCGGTCGGTACGCAGCAACGTCAATCCGGCACCATCCGCGGCGGGGATGGCCTGCACCGCATAGCTGGCCACCCGGGCCAGAAGTTCCTCGAGACCGAGCGAGTCCGCCACCAGACCGGCGAGATCGGCCAGACCGGACCGCAGATCGTCGGCGCCGGCGCGTTCTGAAGGTGGCACCGGCCGGCTGCTGGGCTCGGATACGTCGGTCACGACGGCTCCGTCATCTGCCGATTCGCGGCGAGCTCACGTTGACATTCTAGGGCGGCGGGTTGGCGTAATCCACGTGTGCCGGCGCTGCTCCCGTGGCCGCGACGCCAGCCGCGGACCGCCGCGATCGCCGACCGGAGCCCGCGACGGTGTCCGGTCGCCGCGTCGGTGCCGACGAAGTCAGGCGCCAGTACGGAGAACATGCGCTCGCTGCGGGTCTCCGGAGCGTCGTCGGCGGTCGCGCGCAAGTAGCGATCCGGCAACGACAGTTTGGCGATGGTGCGCCACGTCTTGCCGTACTGCATCAGAAAGGAGCCCGTGGTGTAGGGCAGGTCGTACTTGTCGCAGATCTGGCGCACCCGCACCGAGATCTCGTGCAACCGATTGCTCGGCAGGTCGGGGAAGAGGTGATGTTCGATCTGGTAGCACAAGTTGCCGCTCATGAACCGCAACGCCGGCCCGGCGTCGAAGTTGGCACTGCCCAGCATCTGGCGCAGATACCACTGCCCCCGGGTTTCGCCGATCATGTCGGTCTTGCTGAACTTCTCGGCGCCGTCGGGGAAATGCCCGCAGAAGATCACCGCGTCTGCCCAGATGTTGCGAATCACGTTGGCCAGCAGGTTGGCCTTCAACGTTGTTGCGTAGCTCGCCGCCGGCGACAGCGAGGTGAGTGCGGGGAACGCCACGTAGTCCTTGACCAACTGCCTGCCGGCCTTGAGTGCGAACTGGCGGGCCTTTCCGAGGGCGGTTTCGCGTTCCGGTCCGCCCTTGCGAATGTTGCCGAATTCCATGGGCTGCAATCCGATTCCCCACTCGAATCCGAGAGCGAGGATGATGTGGAACAGCACGTTGCCGATGTTGCTCGGTGTCCAGGGCTGGTCGCGAGTGACCCGCAGGGTGTTGTAGCCGACGTCGTCGTCCATGCCCAGGATGTTCGTGTATTTGTGGTGACGAAGGTTATGGGTGAACTGCCAGTGCTTCGACACCCCGGCCATGTCCCACTCCCACGTCGAGGAGTGGATCTCGGGATCGTTCATCCAGTTCCACTGGCCATGCATGACGTTGTGGCCGATCTCCATATTCTCGATGATCTTGGCCAGAGCGACGCTGAGCGTTCCCGCCCACCAGGCGTGGCGTTTCGAGCCCACGGTGAGCATGAGCCGGCCGGCTACTTCCAGGACCCGTTGTGCGGCGATGGTACGGCGGATGTAGCGCGCGTCGCGCGCGCCGAGGGAATCCTCGATGTCCAGTCGGATCGTGTCGAGATCAACGGCCAAGGCGTCGATGTCGGCGTCGGTCAGGTGAGCGAAGACCGAAATGTCAGTAATCGCCAATGGTCTCCCCCTTTCGTCGGCTTCGGTCGGGCGATCGGGCGATCACTGGATACCTTCTGGCGGGTCAGTAATAGTGGCGGCGCCCGCCGACGGCGTGTCCCATCCGTCCCATCAGCATCAACAGCAGTCCGACGACAAGAAGGATGACGCCGATGACCAAGCAGAGATGGGCATAGGCGAAGGTGGGGACCAGGGCGGGCAGGAGGAGTCCGAGGACGATGAGGATGATTCCGAGAGCGATCATGGCGTTTACCTGATTTCTGGGTAGGTGTTTCAGAGGACGTCCGGTTGAAGTTTTGATGGCGTCATTGGCACCCGGTCCCGGCTGATTTGGCGGTGGTGCCACAGCAGGCAAGTGAGGCCATGAGAGAGGCGTCTACGTTGTCTCGACGGCATCGTCGGAGGTATCGGAGTGTGCGGCTCGAACAAAATTCATCGAACTCGGCGGCGTACAGCCCAACTCGCTTCCGCACCGGCTGAAGGACTCAGCACCAATAACACTACCCTCGTTTCGGCGTGGCCGGCCGACGGATCGAGCGGAGGGAATGCGGTCGCGTAGTCGTTCGCCGGGGCGCCGTCGGGCGGCCCGGGCCGAACAGCGGCGAGCTCCGCGCATTCCGGCGCCCGGACGCGCTCGGACCGAATCGGCGTAAGGTCGTGGCCAGCGGCGGTACTTCGTACGTCTGGGTACATGTGGTGTTTGAAAGTCCTGTCATCGCCGGAAATTCTGGCCGCTGGGGCTGAGATGGGAGCGTCGTCATGACGCGACAGCAGACAACACGCAAAGACCCCGACAACTCCACTTCCCCGCTGCGGACGCCGCGGTTGCGGTTGAAGCGCAAAGCATCGCAGAGCGGGTACGTCGATGGGGCGTGGTGGCCCCGCACCGATGACCTCACCGGAGAGCTGCCCGACCTGCTGGCGGTGCTCTCGGTTCGATTGGGCCGGATAAGCCGGGTCTTGTACAACCTGAACGAATGGGTGCGCGCGCCGCGGAAACTCGTCAGCGCCGGGCTGCCCGTGCGGCTCGATGGGTACCGGTTACAACCGAGCGACACAGTTGAGGTTCTCGGGCTCAATGGTGACCGTCTCACATTGGTGGTGGTTCCCGCGCGCGCCGACCCGAGCGATGCGCACACCACCATGATGACCGCCGCGCAGCCGCAAAACGCCGTGACGGTGGGCGATCTGCTGACCATCAGTCCGCGTGCCCGGGAACGACGCATGTTGGCGGCTACCGCTCTGGACCGCTGGGAGTCGGAAGGGGGAACGGCAGACGGATGAGTACGGCCAGGATCACCTCATGCTTGATGCGGGTATCCAATCTGGACCACTCCGTGAAGTTCTACAGCGATGTCTTTCAGTGCGATGTGGCCATTTACGACACGGATGCGGCACTTCTGTTGGCGCCGGACGGCTTCGAGATCTACCTGCGCACCCACGAGGCATCCAGAACGGGTGGCATCACCGACATCGGCGTCGAGCAGATGATCTGGTCTGCCGGCAGCGAGGAAGAGTTGCGCCGGATCGAGCAGCGCATGCGCGTCCACGATCCCGACACCTACTCGAACACCCTGGGCGAGATCAGTTACGTCGACGGCGCCGACCCGGACGGCATTCGCGTACTGATCACCTACCCGACTCCTCGCCAGCTTCCACGTGAGGTCATCGACCGACGACTACGGTGACACGCCTCGGTGGGACCGGCTGCGGCAACGGGGCGGCGGATGCGTCTACCGTAGGGCGTCGAATCGTATCGAGCAGTGGAGGTGTCTTGTGCACCCTTTCCGGCAAGCCGTCGAGGCCCGCGACGCAGCGGCTATGGAGGCGCTGCTGTCCGACGAGGTCGTGTTCACCAGCCCGGTGGCGTTCAAGCCCTATCCGGGCAAGCCGATCACCGCGGCGATCCTGCGCGCCGTGATGCGCGTCTTCTCCGACTTCCGGTACATCCGAGAGATCGGCGACCCCTCAGGGCGTGATCATGCCCTGATGTTCGAGGCCACCGTGGCGGGCAAGCGGCTCACCGGATGCGACTTCCTGCATGTCGACGACGACGGCAAGATCGACGACTTCATGGTGATGGTGCGGCCGCTGTCGGCGGCCACGGCGCTGGCCGAGGCCATGGCGGCGCAGTTCGACCAGATCACCCGCGAGGCCGCAGGGCAGGGTGGTCCGGCGTAGCCGGAAACACAGCTGCGCATCGCTCGACCAGCGGCTATTGTTGATGGCGGCGATGAAGCTCGCCATGAACCGCCGCCCCGGCTGATGGCTTCTACCACGTGAATGACGCACGGGTGGGAGGTGCCGAAATGGCTCCAGAGGCAAACAATTTGGCAGCGCTGCTCGATCAGGGCCCCCGCCGTCGAGCGGTAGAGCGCCGGGTCGACATCGAACACTGGGCCGGGGCCATTCCCCAGGAGATGGCCCAGGTTCCGTCCGTGCGGTTCGGCAAGCGCTGGGTGTCATCGCTGTGGCTGATCCCGCTCGCCGCGGCCGGGCTGGTCGTCGGGATCGCCCTGGCACAGCAGCTGCGCCGATACGGCTGGATGCAGGACTTCATCGCCGCCTACCCGGGCACATCCTCGCGCGTCACGCCGGTGATCGACACCGGCTTTCCGGCCTGGCTGCGCTGGCAGCACCTGTTCAACATCGTCTTCATGATGTTTCTGATCCGGGCGGGTCTGCAGATCCTGGCCGACCACCCGCGGCTCTACCTCAACCAGGGCTGCCGGCCGGGGACGGCATGGTTGCGGATGCGGGGTCCGGTCCCCGAGGACCGGATGAACGAAGCCGATGCCTCGCACATGTGGACCGCCAAGGATGACTCGGTGGCCCTGCCGAAGTGGCTGGGCATCCCCGGCGTCCGGCACACGGTGGGCCTGGCGCGCTGGTGGCACTTCTCGTTCGACCTGCTGTGGCTGCTCAACGGCGCGGTGTTCTACGTGCTGCTGTTGGTCAGCGGCGAGTGGCGCCGCATCGTTCCGCGGTCGTGGGAGGCGCTGCCCAATGCGGCTTCGACGCTGATTCAATACGCGTCCCTGGATTTCCCCGCCAACGAAGGCTTCACCAACTACAACTCCCTGCAGGTGATCGCCTACTTCTCCACCGTATTCATCGCCGCCCCACTGGCTTTCGTCACCGGGCTGTTGCAGTCGCCTACCATCGCCGCGCGCTTCGGCCTGGACCGGGGGCTGCTCAACCAACAGCTGGCCCGTACCGTTCACTTCGCGGTACTGGTGTGGATGGTGGCCTTCATCGCCATGCACACCCTGATGGTGTTCACCACCGGCCTGGTGGACAATCTCAATCACATCGTGCTGGGCGCCGACACCCAATCATATTGGCCCCTCGTCGTTTATCTGGTCGCCATGGTTGTCATCGCGATGCTGTGGCTGGCGGCCTCGCCGCTGACGCTGCGCTATCCCGCGGTGGTCCGCAAGGTCGGCATCGCGGCACTCGGCTGGTTCAACGATCTGCTGGAACGCCCGCATCCGGACGCCATTTACGCCGAGAAGGACATCTCACCGTATCTGTGGCCGAATGGCACGCTACCCACCTCCGAGCACTATCGCGCCCTGCAGAAGGGCGGGTGGGCAGACTACCGGTTGCGGATCGAGGGGCTGGTGGAGAACCCGGTCACCCTGACCTATGCGCAGCTGCTGGCGCTGCCCAAACACGAGCAGATCACCGGTCACCACTGCATTCAGGGCTGGACCGGGATCGCCAAGTGGGCCGGCGTGCGGATGTCCGACATCCTCGATCTGGTGCGCCCGTTGCCGTCGGCGCGCTGGGTGGCGTTCTACTCCTTCGCCGAGGGATCCGGTCCGTCGGAGGAGGGCCGCTACTACGACTGCCACAAGATCGCCCACATGCGGGAACCGACGACACTGCTGGCCTACGAGATGAACGACGCGCCGCTCACCGAGGTCCACGGCGCCCCGCTGCGGCTGCGCAATGAGCACGAGCTCGGCTTCAAGATGGTGAAATGGATCGAGGCCATCGAGTTCATCGACGACTTCCGCCATCGCGGCCTCGGGATGGGCGGTTACAACGAGGACCACGAATATTACGGCTACCGAATGCCCATCTGAGCGATGGCGATACCGGAGCCCGATGTGACCGTCGGCCCTGACCTGTTTGTTCGGCGCCGGCGGTCCTCTGCGGTGCGTGAGCAGGCGCCGGTGGTCGCGGCTGTTGCTCTCGGTGGCGCGGTCGGGGCATGCGCCCGCTACGGCATCGAGCTGGCGTGGCCCGCCCCTTCGGGCGGCTTTCCCTGGGCCACATTGCTTATCAACGTCAGCGGGTGCGCGTTGATGGGGGCGTTGATGGTGGCGATCACCGAACTGTGGGTGGGCCACCGGCTGCTACGCCCGCTGTTGGGCACCGGTGTGCTGGGCGGTTATACGATGTTCTCCACGTTCGCCAGCGATGTCGACACCCTGGCGGCCGCTGGACAGCTGGCCCGGGCGGTGATCTATCTACTCATCACTCCGGTGCTGGTGCTGGTCGCCACCTGGACCACCGCGGCCCTCACCCGACGTCTGATCATCAGGAGGACAGCATGACCCAGCTCACCGGATCCGCCCTGCGCATGACGGTGTTCGTCGGGGAGAGCGACACCTGGCACCGCAAGCCGCTGTTCAGTGAGATCGTGCATCGGGCCCGCCGGGCCGGGCTTGCCGGTGCGACGGTGTTCCGCGGCGTGGAGGGCTACGGTGCGTCCTCGGCCATTCACACCACCCGGTTGCTGTCGCTGTCGGAGGATCTGCCGGTCTCGGTCATCATCGTCGACACCGCCGAGCGGATCCGCGACTTCCTGCCGCAGCTCGACGAATTGGTCACCGAGGGCCTGATCCTGCTCGACGAAGTCGAGGTCGTCCGGCACGTCGGCCGGCCCGCTGACGTTCAGTGAACTGGCTGCTGGTCATCGCCGGCGCGGCGGTCGGGGCGCCGCTGCGATACCTGACCGATCGATTCGTACAAGCCCGGCACGACACCACCTTCCCGTGGGGCACGTTCACCGCCAACGTGCTCGGCAGCCTGATCCTGGGTGTGCTCACCGGCGCGGTGAGCGGTGGTGACCAGCGATGGCAGCTATTGATCGGCACCGGGTTGTGCGGGGCACTGACCACCTACTCGACCTTCTCCTACGAGACCCTCCAGCTGGCCGGTGCCGGCGCACGGCTCTATGCGGTGGCCAACCTGGTGCTCACGCTGACCTGCGGACTCGGTGCCTACTACACCGGAAACGTTGCAGCGCAAGCTCTCTGGTTGTGATACGTCGCGGCGGGCAGCCGGTGATCGGGGTGTCACGCGGGGCAGTCACGAGGGCTTCGACGGCCGCTCAGCGCTGCGGCACCGACAGCATTCCGGCCAGGCCGGCGTCGCTTCTGGGTCGTCATCGATGCCGGCCGTGGTGGACAACAGGACCGGGTGCCACAATCAAGTCGGCCGCGTGCAAGGGCCGCCCACGGATTCCCAGGAGAAACAATGTCGTTCTCGGTAGAGCTCAGTGACGACGTGATCGAGGTCCGGGACTGGGTGCATCAATTCGCCGCCGATGTCGTCCGTCCGGCCGCCGCCGAATGGGACGAGCGTGAGGAGACGCCGTGGCCCGTCATTCAGGAGGCGGCCAAGATCGGCCTGTACTCACCCGAGCTGTTCGCCACGCAAGCCGCCGAACCGAGCGGGATCGGAATGCTGACGGTGTTCGAGGAACTGTTCTGGGGTGACGCCGGGATCGCGCTGTCGATTCTGGGGACCGGCCTGGCGGCCGCCGCCTTGGCGGGCAACGGAACTCCCGAGCAGCTGGGCCGCTGGCTGCCCGAGATGTTCGGGACGGCTGACGAGCCCAAACTCGGGGCCTTCTGCTCTTCCGAACCCGATGCCGGTTCGGACGTGGGCGCGATTCGCACCCGTGCCCGTTTCGACCAAGCCACCCGCGAATGGGTGCTCAACGGCACCAAGACCTGGGCCACCAACGGCGGCATCGCCAACGTGCACATCGTCGTCGCCTCGGTCTATCCCGAACTCGGCTCACGCGGACAGGCCACGTTCGTCATCGGTCCCGACACCGCGGGACTGGCCCAGGGACAGAAGTTCAAGAAGCACGGCATCCGGGCGTCGCACACCGCCGAGATCGTCCTGGATAACGTCCGGCTACCCGAGGACATGATCCTGGGCGGCCGGGAGAAGTTCGAGGAACGGGTCGCCCGCGTCAAATCCGGTGCATCGGCCGGGGGACAGGCCGCGATGAAGACCTTCGAGCGCACCCGCCCGTCGGTCGGGGCGATGGCGGTCGGAGTGGCGCGCGCCGCCTACGAATACGCGCTGGACTATGCCTGCCAGCGTGAGCAGTTCGGCCGCAAGATCGGCGAGTTCCAGGCTGTCGCCTTCAAGCTGGCCGATATGAAGAGCCGTATCGATGCTGCCCGGCTGCTGGTCTGGCGAGCCGGCTGGATGGCACGTAACAACAAATCTTTCGACAACGCGGAGGGCTCGATGGCCAAACTGGTCGCCAGCGAGACCGCGGTCTATGTCACCGACGAAGCGATTCAGATCCTCGGCGGCAACGGTTACACCCGTGACTACCCGGTCGAGCGGATGCACCGCGACGCGAAGATCTTCACCATCTTCGAAGGCACCAGTGAGATCCAGCGGCTGGTCATCGCCCGGGCGCTGACCGGCTTGCCGCTGCGCTGACATTATTTCGCCGAGTGTGCGTTTTGTTCGGCGTAACTGCCGATCGGCGCACCAAACCGCACACTCGGCGAGGTAGCTGGCATACGCGACGTCGCTACCCGGCCGTTTTCCCGTTGTCGGTCATGTAGACCGCGCCGTGTACCGCGGCCGCGGCGTCGCTGGCCAAAAAGGCGATCACCTCGGCGACGTCACTCGGGGTGCTCATCCCGCGTGGCGAGGCCACCCGCATCACCAGGTTGACGTCGGCGCCCTCGGGAAGCTGGAAGTTCGTCACCTGCGGGGTCAGCATGCCGCCCGGGCACACGGCGTTGACCCGCAGCTTCTCCGCGGTGAACTCCACGGCCAACGCCCGGGTGAGCCCCACGAGGCCGTGCTTGGCCGCGCAGTAGCCCGCCGAGTAGGCCTGCCCCTCCACCCCGGCGATCGAGGCGACGTTGACGATATTGCCGGCCGTCTCCAGCAGGTGCGGCAGCGCTGCGCGACACAGAAAGAACGGCCCATTGAGGTTGACCGCCAGGTCGTGGGCCCAGTCACCGTCGGTGACCTCGAGGGTGTGGCGCATCTGGTGGGCTCCGGCGACGTTGACCAAGACGTCGAGCCGGCCGAACTGCTCGACGCACTGGCCTACCGCCGCCGTGCAGGCAGGCGCGGTGCTGATGTCGGTGCTGGCGAAGCGTCCACCGGGCACATCGGCGAACACCGCGGCCAGCCGTTCGGCATCGCGGGCGAGCCCGAACACCGATGCGCCGCGCCGCGCGAACAGCTGCGCCGCGGCCGCACCGAGCCCCGATGAGGCGCCGGTCACCAGTGCGACTTTGCCTGACAGATCGGTCATCCAGAATCCTCGCCTCAGCCTGTCGATATCCGGCGCAACCGTATAACGTCCACAACATTCGGGAAGGAGGCAGCGGCTTGCGCTACGCCCGCACCGTCGATATCGCCGCCCGGCCCGCCGACGTGTGGGCCGTCCTGGCCGATATCGAACGCTGGCCGGACTGGACGGCGTCGATGCGCGAGATCACCCGACTCGACTCCGGTCCACTGCGAGTGGGCAGCACAGCGCGCGTCCAGCAGCCCGCCGGCCGGCCGTTGGTCTTCACCATTACCGAACTGATAGACGAGCGGTCCTTCACCTGGACGGCATCGGCGGCGGGAATGCGGTCCACCGGCTACCACGAGCTGACACCGGCCGGTTCCGGTGTTCGGGCGGTCCTGACCTTCGCGCTGACCGGTCCGATGGCCTGGCTGGGCAAGTTGGCCGCGGCCGGACGCATCAGGCGATACGTCGATATGGAGGCCGACGGGCTCAAGCGGGAATCGGAGAATCGCGCCAACAGCTAGCGGCGACCGGTCGGAAGGCCGTCCGCGGTACGCCGAATGCGCCGAAAGCGCGAAATTCGGAGGTTGACATGTGCCAAGCTCCATGTTTACCGTGAATGCCGAACCTACGGAACCGTAGGTTCGGCCGGGGGGCCAATCGACTGCCCGCATGTCGATCCGGGATGGAGCAAACATGACGAACGTCCAGACGGCGCTACTGCACGAGCTGGAGCCGATTGTCGAGCAGAATCTCAACCGCCACCTCAAGGCCGCCAAGCCGTGGCTGCCCCACGACTACGTGCCGTGGAGCAAGGGGCGCGACTTCGCCTTCCTCGGGGGCGAGGACTGGGTTCCCGAAGACTCGCCGCTGGACCCGGTCGCCAAGGCCGCGCTGCTGGTCAACCTGCTGACCGAGGACAACCTGCCGTCCTATCACCGGGAGATCGCCACCCGCTTCGGCCGGGACGGCGCCTGGGGTTCCTGGGTCGGGCAGTGGACCGCCGAGGAGGGCCGCCACAGCATCGCGCTGCGCGACTACCTCGTCGTCACCCGGGGCATCGACCCGGTGAATCTCGAGAACATGCGGATGCAGCACACCATCGCCGGGTACGACTCCGGCGACAAGACCCCGCTGCAGGCGTTGGCGTACGTGTCGTTCCAGGAACTCGCCACCCGGGTGTCGCACCGCAACACCGGCAAGGCCTCGGGCTGCCCGATCGCCGACCAGTTGCTGGCCCGCGTCGCTCTGGACGAGAACCTGCACATGGTGTTCTATCGCAACCTGATGGACGCGGCCCTGGACATCGCGCCGGATGAGGCCATGTGCGCCATCCGCGACGAGGTGCTCGGCTTCTCGATGCCCGGCATGAACATGCCCGGCTTCCAGGAGAACGCCCTGCTTATCGCCAAGGCCGGCATCTACGACCTGCGCATCCACCACGACGACGTGGTGCAGCCGGTGCTGCGGTTCTGGAAGGTCTTCGAGCGCGACGGCTTCGGCCCCGACGGTGAGCAGGCCCGCGAACAGATCGACGGGTTCCTCAAGATGGTCGACGAGCGGGCCACGCACTACGAGGAGAAGGCCAAGGCACGCGAGAGCGTCTCCGCCTGACGCTCAGCCCGTCCCGGTGACGGTCAAGTAGATCAGCGCCATGTTGAGCACGCCGATCACGACCGTGACGGCCCACCCGAGCGCCGACGTCAGCCGCCGGTTCGCGTCCGCGCCCATCAGTGCGCGGTCGCTGGTGAGCCGGATCAGCGGGACCAGGGCGAACGGGATGCCGAACGAGAGCACCACCTGGGAGATCACCAGTGCCCGAGTGGGATCGATGCCCGCCGCCAGGATCACCAGCGCCGGGATCAACGTGACCAGGCGGCGCAGCAGCAGCGGCACCGACACCCGCAACAGGCCCTGCATGATCATCGCGCCGGCGTAGGCGCCCACCGACGTCGAGGCCAGGCCGGAGGCCAACAGCCCGACCGCGAAGAACAGCGCGACTGTCGGGCCGAGCGCATCGCGTACCGCGGCGTGCGCACCCTCGATCGAGTCGGTACCCTCGCGCCCGGCCAGGTTCGCGGCGGCCACCAACAGCATGGCCAGGTTCACCGCGCCGGCAAGCAGCATTGCCAGGCCGACATCCCAGCGGGTCACCCGGAGCATGCGCTGCCGCGCTCGCCCGGCTTCCGGGCGCCCGTGCCGGTCGCGGGCCAGGCCGGAGTGCAGATACACCGCATGCGGCATGACCGTGGCCCCCAGGATCGCGGTCGCCAACAGCACGCTCTCGGTTCCGTCGAAGCGGGGCACCAGGCCGCCGGCGACGTCGGTCACCGGCGGCGGACCGACCACCAGGCTGGCCAGGAACCCGATCGCGATGACGGCCAACAGCCCGCTGAAGACCTGCTCGAAGGCCCGCGGCCCACGCCGGTCGCCGACGACCAGCAAGGCCATCGACACCGCGCCGGTGATGATCCCGCCCAACATCAACGGCAGGCCGAAGATGAGGTGCAGGGCGATGGCGCCGCCCACCACCTCGGCGAGATCGGTTGCCATGGCGACCAACTCGGCCTGCAGCCAATACGCGATCCGCGTCGGGCGACGGGCAACACTTCCGACCGCCTCAGGCAGCGAGAGCCCGGTCACCAATCCCAGCTTGGCCGAGAGGTACTGCACCAGACCGGCCATCACGTTCGCCGTGACGATCACCCAGACCAGCAGGTACCCGAAGGTCGCACCGGCGCTGACGTTGGCTGCGACATTGCCCGGGTCGACATAGGCGATGGCGGCGACGAACGCCGGCCCGAGCAGATACCAGCCCGGCTGTCGCCGTACCGGCTTGCCCACGCGCGTCATCAAGGACGAGCGTAAAGCCCCCGTCCGGTGACCAGTGGCAGATCCAGGGTGGTCCGGATACCCGGCTCAGCGGCCACCACCGCCGGAACGGCGTTGACGACGCGCATGGCGGTGGCCACCAGCCCGGCGTGGTTGTGGTCGCCGTTGGGGCTGGACAGGCACAGGTCCAGCGCATAGGACGGCTCCCCGGTCACCTCGACGCGGTAGGACCCGCCGGGCTGGGCCGGTTGCGGCCACTCCGGGCACAGGTCGTCGCGCAGCCGGGTGACGTGCTCGAGGACGACCGCCGGATGACCGTCGACCATGCCGCGCACCTCGAATCGCAGCGCAGCCGCAGTGCCTTTTGTGATATCGCCGGCGGAGATGGTGAAGTCCTCCGGTGCGGGCACCCGCACGTGGGACTGCTCGACGGAGTCGAGTTCGAGGCCCAGACCGGCTGCCAGCTGGCGCACCACCGAACCCCACGCCAGACTGAGCACGCCCGGCTGCAGCAGCATCGGCACCTCGTCGATCGGCTGGCCGAACCCCATGACGTCGAACATGACGGCGGGGCTGTCATAGGTGGCGTAGTCGACGATCTCCATGCAGCGGATCTGCTGGATGCTCTGACATGTGCCCGCCAGCGCCAGCGGCAGCAGGTCGTTGGCGAAGCCCGGGTCGATGCCGTTGACGAACAGGCTCGCGTTGCCGGCCTTGGCGGCGTCTTCGAGCGGGGAGAGCATCTCGGCGGGCAGCACCTGCCACGGGTACTGCAGGAACACCGCGCTGCTGCCGGCCACGTTGATCCCGGCCGCCAGGATGCGCCGGAAGTCGTCCAGCGCCTCGACGAGCCGGTTGTCGGCCAGCGCGGTGTAGACCACGCAGTCGGGTTTGGCGTCGAGTATCTGCTGCAGGTCGGTGGTCGCGGACACCCCGGTCGGAGTGTCCAGGCCGGCCAGCTCGGCGGCGTCTTTGCCGGCCTTGGCGTCCGAGGACACCCACACCCCGGTCAGCTCGAATTCCGGGTTGGTGATCAGTGCTTTCAGGGCGTGGACACCGACATTGCCGGTGCCGATCTGGGCGACGCGAATGGGCATAGCGGTGTCCTCTACAGGTCGGGGATGGGCAGATCGAGGTTCGGGAACGTGATGCCCCCATCGACCTCGAGGATCTTGCCGGTGAGATAACTTCCCGCCGGCGAGGCCAAATAGACTGCGGCAGCGGCGATATCGGTCGGATCCCCGAGTCGGCGCATCGGGGTCACCTTCTCCATCGGTTCGCGGAGTTCGTCGTTGGACGCCACCACATCCAGCGCGGAAGTCAAGATCGATCCCGGTGCGATGCCGTTGACGCGGATCTTCGGGCACAGGTCCATGGCGGCCAGCCGGGTGTAGTGGGCCAGCGCGGCCTTGGCGGTTCCGTAGGCGGCGAATCCACGCCCGGCCAGCCGCCCCATCGTCGAGGTGATATTGATGACCGAGCCGCCGCCGGCGTGTTCCAGCATCAGCGGCGCGGCGGCGGTGGTCAGCGCGTGCGCGGTGACGACGTTGAAGGTCAGCGCGTCCTTGAGGTCTTTGGCCGAGGTGGTCAGCAACATGTTGGGCATGGTGCCGCCGACATTATTGACGACGATGTCGAGCCTGCCGAAGGCGTCGACGGCCTCAGCTGCCAGCTTGGCGGTCTCTTCGGGGTGGGCCAGGTCGGCGGCGACGATGTGGGCGCGACGCCCGGTGCTTTCGACCTGTTCGGCGACGGCCTCTAGTTGGGATCGGGTACGCGCGGCGATGACGACGTCAGCGCCGGCTTCGGCGAACGCTACGGCGATCGCCGCGCCTAGGCCACGGCCGGCGCCGGTGACGACGGCGACCGAGTTATCGAGTCGGAATCTATCGAGGATCACGTAGGCACGCTAACAAGGATCGGCCGGGAGCTGAACCCCTTTTCTGAAACACGTTCTAATTTAGGCCCGGGCTGCCCGGGCGCTGCATGCACATGTCGGCCGATTCGGGTACAATCGAACACATGTTCGAGGACATTTTGCCGGAGCCGGCGTCGTTAGCCGAGGCTGACGACGCCGCGTTGGTGGCTGCCATCTCGGGGTGGGCCCGGGCCGAGTCGGCTGCGGCGGCGCGTCGGCTGGCCGCGGTCGGTGAGTTGGTGGCGCGGCGTACCCGGGGGACGGACGCGGTGAACCGGTCGCGCTGGTCTTGTGATTACTGGGATGCTGCAGCCTCCGAGGTTGCTGCTGCCGAGCAGATCAGCCACGGTATGGCGTCCTCGCAGATGTATTTGGCCTCCGCCTTGCGGGAGCGGCTGCCGAGGGTGGCCGCGCTGTTTCTTGACGGGGCGATCAACTCCCGAGTGGTGGCCACGATCGTCTGGCGCACTGCCTTGATCACCGACCCCTACCTACTGGACGCCGTCGACACCGAGCTGGCCGCGATCGCCACCGGCCTGGGGCCGCTGTCCGCGGCCAAAACCGCTGCCGCCATCGACGCCCTGATCGACCGGTATGACCCCGAGGCCATCCGGCGCCAGGAGCGAGACGCCCGGGGCCGCGAAATCGTTGTCGACACCCGCAACGGCGAAAACGGCACCACCGCCCTGTGGGGCCGGCTGTTCAGCACCGACGCCGCCGCACTCGACCGGCGCCTGACCCAGTTGGCCCACACCGTCTGCGACGACGACCCCCGCACCCTGGCTCAGCGCCGCGCCGATGCCCTCGGCGCCTTGGCCGCCGGAGCTGACAGCCTCGCCTGCGCCTGTGGCAACACCGATTGCCCGACCAGCGGTGGCACCGATGCCCGGGCAGCCAACGTCACGGTCTATGTCCTTGCCGAACAGGCCGCCCTGGACACCGCGACCGATCCGGGATTCGGCAACGGCGACCAACCGCCACCCGCCCCGGCTCCCAAAACCCAAGCCCGTCCGGCACGCGCGGGGGCCATCATCGGCGGCGGCACGGTACCCGCGCCGCTGCTGGCCCAGCTGATCAACGGCGGCGCCACCGTCAAACCACTCCGGCACCCGGAGGGTCTGCCTGCCGAGCCGCACTATCGGCCGTCTGTGGCCCTGGCCGCTTTCGTCCGGGCCCGCGACCTCACCTGCCGGTTCCCCGGCTGTGACCGGCCCGCCAGCTACTGCGACGTCGACCATGCCATCGCGTATCCGTTCGGCCCGACCCATCCAGCCAATCTGCGTTGTCTATGCCGAAAACATCACCTGCTCAAGACTTTCTGGACCGGCCCTGGTGGTTGGCACGATATCCAGCACCCCGATGGCACCGTGGAGTGGACCAGCCCCACCGGCCACACCTACACCACCCGACCGGGCAGCAGATTGCTCTTCCCGATGCTGTGCATGCCCAGCGGCGCGCCACCGGCAACAACGTCACCGGCATTACCAACCGCGGTCCGCGGCCTGATGATGCCCACCCGCAAGCGCACCCGAATCCAAGGCCGCGTCCACCGCATCAATGCCGAACGCGCTCTCAACAAAGCGCCGCCCTGACATCGATGAACAGGTGAACTCACGCTGGCGGTGCCACACTCCCGCCGCCTATCCGGCGATATCGACGGCGAGCTGAAACCCTCGTTGGAATCGGCGGCGCTCTATGGTTGATGCCGTGAGCCAGAACCTCGACGTTGCCGGCACCTCAACCTGGTCGCCGCGTGAAGTCGAACTGCTGGAAGTCACGCTGCAGCTATTGCAGGAGAACGGCTACGACCGGTTGACGGTTGACGCGGTCGCGGCCACCGCGCGGGCGAGTAAGGCCACGGTGTACCGGCGTTGGCCATCGAAGGCCGAGTTGGTTTTGGCCGCCTTCACCGAGGGCGTCCGCCAGGTCGCCGTACCGCCCGACACCGGCAGCCTGCGTGGCGATCTGTTGCGGCTCGGTGAGCTGGTCTGTGAGCAGACCACGCAGCACGCGGGCACCATCCGCGCGGTCCTGGTCGAGGTGTCGCGCAACCCCGCGCTCAACGACGCGATGCAGCGCCAGTTCATCGATCAGCGCAAAGCGCTGATGCTCCACATCCTGGGGCAGGCCGTCGACCGCGGTGAGATCGATGCCGCCGCCATAAATGACGACCTGTGGGATGTGCTGCCCGGATACCTCATCTTCCGGTCCCTGGTCTCGGGGCGGGCGGCCACGGCGCGCACCGTGGCGAATCTTGTTGACCAGGTGGTCCTTCCGGGCCTCACTCGCGGCACCCGCTGACGCCTGCCATCGCAAAATCACCGGTGTCGCACTATTGAGCTGTACGGTTCCGTACCGTACGTTTGGTCGGTGCGCAGACCGTCGTTATTTTCGCTGGTCCGGCGTGGGTGGATGGTTATCGTCGCCGTGGTGGTGGTTGCCGCCGCCGCGTTCGGAATCTCGCGGCTGCACGGCATCTTCGGTTCGGAGGACACCACCTCGACCAGCAGGGATTCCGCCGACGAGATCGTCCCGTTCAACCCCAAGAACGTCGTCTACGAGGTCTTCGGCGCCCCGGGTGCCACCGCCACCATCAACTACCTCGACGTCGACGCCGCACCGCAGCAAGTCATCGACGCTCCGCTGCCCTGGCGTTACCAGGCGACGACGACTGAGCCGGCGATCATCGGAGACCTGCGGGCGCAGGGGAACGGCGACTTGCTGGGCTGCCGAATCGTCGTCGACGGCGAGCTCAAAGACGAAAGGATCGTCAACGCCGTGAGCGCCTACACCTTCTGCCTGGACAAGTCCGGATGAGCGAGCAGCACGAGCAGCGACCTTTCTGGCCGCGCAACATCCGCCGCTTCGCGGTGCCGATCATCCTGTTCTGGGTGGCGCTGGCCGCCGTGACCAACAGCCTCGTTCCGCAGTTGGAGGTGGTGGCCGAAGCCCACAACGTGGGGATGAGCTCCCCGGACGCGCCGTCGTATCAAGCGGCGAAGCGCATCGGAAAAGTGTTCCAGCAGTACGACACCGACAGCGCGGCGATGATCGTCATCGAAGGCGACCAGCCACTCGGCGACGAGGCGCACCGGTTCTACGACACCCTGGTCGCCGAACTGGAGCGCGACACCGAACACGTTCAGCACGTCCAAAGCTTCTGGGGCGATCCGCTGACGGCCGCCGGCTCCCAGAGCAACGACGGCAAAGCAGCACTGACCCAAGTGTTTCTGGCCGGCAGCCAGGGCGAGACGCTGGCCAACGAGTCCGTCGCCGCCGTCCGCGACATCGTCGAGGGCGTCCCAGCGCCGCCCGGGGTCCGCGCCTACGTGACCGGTGCCGCGCCACTGGTCGCCGACCAGTTCTCGGTCGGCAGCGAGGGCACCAACAAGGTCACGGCGATCACCTTTCTGGTGATCGCGATCATGCTGTTCGCCGTCTACCGCTCGGTCGCCACCACCGTGCTGGCGCTGCTCACCGTGGCCATCGAAATGGCAGCGGCACGCGGATTCGTCGCGTTCCTCGGGTATCACGAAGTCATCGGATTATCAACGTACTCAACAAATCTGCTGACCCTGCTGGCGATTGCCGCGGGAACCGACTACGCGATCTTCATCATCAGCCGCTACCAGGAGGCGCGCGCGGCCGGCGAAGATCCCGAAACCGCGTTCTACACCATGTACCGCGGTACCGCGCACGTCGTGATCGGCTCGGGCCTGACCATCTCCGGTGCCGTGTACTGCCTGAGCTTCACCCGGCTGCCGTACTTTCACACCCTGGGGCTGCCCGCCGCCATCGGCATCTTCGTGGCGCTGATCGCCGCGCTGACCCTGACCTCGGCCGTGCTCACCGTGGGCAGTCGGTTCGGCCGGTTCGAACCCACCCGGGCGATGCGGACCCGCGGCTGGCGGCGGATCGGCGCCGCCATCGTCCGGTGGCCCGGGCCCATCCTGGTGGTCGCCTGCGCCGTCGCCCTGATCGGTCTGCTCGCCCTGCCGGGCTACAAGACCAGCTACGACGCCCGGGAATACATGCCGGACCGCGCCCCGGCCAACATCGGCTATGCGGCCGCGGAACGCCACTTCTCCCAGGCCAGGCTCAACCCGGAACTACTGATGATCGAATCGGACCACGACCTGCGCAACCCGGCATCGTTCCTGGTGTTGGAGCGGGTCGCCAAGGCTGTGTTCCACACCCCGGGCATCGCCAAGGTGCAATCGATAACGCGGCCGTTGGGCACTCCGCTCAAGCACACGTCGATACCGTTTGCGGTCGGCCAGGGCAACGTCGCCCAGACCCAGAACCTCAAGTATCAGATGGACCGGGCGGCTGATCTGCTCAAGCAGGCGGCCGAAGCGGAGAAGTCGATTCAGACCTTGCAGCAGCAGTACGCGCTGCAGCAGCAGGCCGCCGACGCCACCCACGCCCAAACCCAGGGCTTTCACGACACCGTCGCCCTCACCAACGACCTGCGCGACCAGATCGCGAACTTCGACGACTTCTTCCGGCCGATCCGCAGCTACTTCTACTGGGAACCGCACTGCTTCGACATCCCGGCGTGCGCGGCGCTGCGCTCCGTCTTCGACCTGCAGGACGGCATCGACAAGCTTGCCGAGAAGCTCCAACAGCTCACGTCAGCCTTGGACCAGCTGGACGCGCTGCAACCGCAGTTGGTGGAGTTGATCCCGTCTCAGATCGAAAGCCAGCAGGTCAACCGAGATCTGGCATTGAACAACTATGCCACCAACTCCGGGATCAGCGACCAGTCCGCGGCCGCGAACGACGACCCGGCCGCCATGGGCCGGGCCTTCGACGACGCCAAGAACGACGACTCCTTCTATCTGCCGCCCGAGGCATTCACCAACCCTGAGTTCAAGCGCGGGATGAAGCTGTTCTTGTCTCCGGATGGCAAAGCGGCGCAGCTGATCATCACCCACGAGGGCGACCCGGCCACCCCGGAAGGCATCTCGCACATCGACAAGATCCGCGACGCCGCGAAGGAGGCCGTCAAGGGCACTCCGCTGCAGGGCTCGCACATCTATCTGGCGGGCACGGCCTCGACCTACAAGGACATCGCCGACGCCGCGAAGTACGACCTGCTGATCGCCGGAATCGCCGCGCTGAGCCTGATCCTGCTGATCATGATGATCATCACCCGCAGTCTGGTCGCCGCAATCGTCATCGTCGGCACGGTCGCCCTGTCGCTGGGCGCCTCTTTCGGGCTGTCGGTGCTGGTGTGGCAGTACCTGTTCGGCATCCACCTGTACTGGATCGTGCTGGCGCTGGCCGTCATCCTGCTGCTGGCGGTCGGCTCGGACTACAACCTGCTGCTGATCTCACGATTCAAAGAGGAGATCGACGCCGGCTTGAACACCGGCATCATCCGCGCGATGGGCGGAACCGGGTCGGTGGTGACCGCCGCCGGACTGGTGTTCGCCGCCACCATGGCGTCGTTCATCTTCAGTGACCTGCGGATTCTCGGCCAGATCGGCACCACCATCGCGCTGGGCCTGCTGTTCGACACCTTGATCGTGCGGTCATTCATGACGCCGAGCATCGCCGCGCTGCTCGGGCGCTGGTTCTGGTGGCCGCAACGGGTGCGCGCGCGGCCCGCGGCGTCGGCCGACGCGGCTACTTTGCCGCGGCCTTCTTGGTCGGCGCCTTCTTCGCCGGAGTCTTCTTAGCGGCCGCCTTCTTGGCCGGCGCTTTTTTGGCGGGCTCCTTGTTGGCCGCCGAGCGCTTCTTCACGCTGGCCTCGAGCTTGGCCAGCAGATCGGAGACGTCTTCGGTGGCGTCGAGTTCGGCGGGCCGCTCCTCGGGAGTGAACGCCTCGTCGCCTTCAAGTTTGGCAGCGATCAACTCGTGCAACTGCTCCTGATACGTGTCGTGGTAGCGGTCGGGATCGAAGTCGTCGGCCATCGACTCGACCACTTGCCCGGCCATCTTCAGCTCGGCGGGCTTGATCTCAACCTTGGTGTCCAGGGCGGGGAAGTCGGGGTCGCGAATCTCATCCGGCCACAACAGCGTGTGCACCATCATCACGTCACGCTTGGAGAAGTCTTTGACCCGCAGCGCCGCCAGTCGGGTCTTGTTGCGCAGCGTGAAATGTACAATCGCCACCCGGTCGGTATCGGCCAGTGTCTTGGCCAACAGCACATACGATTTGATCGATTTTGTCGCCGGCTCCAGAAAGTAGGAGCGGTCGAACAGCATCGGGTCCAGGTCACCGGCCGGGACGAACTCGAGCACCGCGATCTCGTGATCGCGCTCCTCGGGAAGATTCGCGAGGTCGTCGTCGGTGATCACCACCATCCGGCCGTCGTCGGACTCGTATGCCCGCGCGATGTCGGCGTAGTCGACGACTTCACCGCATTCCTCGCACACCCTCCGGTAGCGGATCCGGCCGTTGTCCTTGGCGTGTACCTGACGGAACTTGATGTCGTGGTCCTCGGTGGCGCTGTACACCTTCACCGGGACGTTGACTAGACCGAATGCGATCGAACCCTTCCAGATGGAACGCATGAGGCAAGTATGCCCACCCGAACGTGCCCGAAACCGGCTTTATCGCGACGTAGGTTGGCAGCATGGCTGCACAGCCGTTCCAGACCCGGGTGAAGTTGACCAACGCCGACAAGGTGCTCTACCCGGCCACGGGCACCACCAAGGCGCAGGTCTACGACTACTACACGCGTATCGCGGAGGTGATGCTGCCGCACATCGCGGGACGGCCGGTGACCCGCAAACGTTGGCCCAACGGCGTGGCACAGGACTCCTTCTTCGAAAAGCAGCTCGCCTCCTCGGCGCCGGCCTGGCTGCCCCGCGCCGAGGTGCAGCACCGCTCCGGTATCACCGCCTATCCGATCATCGAGGACCTCGACGGCCTGGCCTGGATCGCCCAGCAGGCCGCACTGGAAGTCCACGTGCCGCAGTGGCGTTTCGAGGCTGAATGGACGGGCGGCGGCCGGGTGCTCAAGCCGGGCCAGGCAAGTCGTCTGGTGTTCGACCTGGACCCCGGGGAGGGGGTGTCGATGAGCCAGCTGGCCCAGGTGGCGCGCGCGATCCGCGACCTGATGTCCGAGCTGGACCTGGACACATTCCCCGTAACCAGCGGTAGCAAGGGGGTGCACGTCTACGCCGCACTGGAGCGCCCGGTCACCAGTGCCGGCGCGGTCACGGTGGCCAAACGCGTTGCGCAGCAACTCGAGAGCGCCATGCCGAAGCTGGTGACCGCGACCATGGCCAAAAAGCTGCGGGCAGGGAAGGTTTTCGTGGACTGGAGCCAGAACAACGCCTCGAAGACCACCATCGCGCCGTATTCGCTGCGGGGCCGGGCCCACCCGACGGTGGCCGCCCCGCGCACCTGGGCGGAGCTGGATGACCCAGACCTGCGGCAGCTGCGCTTTGACGAGGTGCTGGAGCGCGTTGAGCACGACGGCGATCTGTTGGCCGGCCTGGATGGACCCCTGGAAGGTCAAGATCGACTTGCGGTGTACCGGGCCAAGCGTGACGCGGGCCGCACGCCCGAACCGGTGCCGGCCGCGGCGCCGGCGGCAGATGAGGGCAACAGTTTCGTTATCCAGGAGCATCATGCCCGCCGGCTGCACTACGACTTCCGGCTGGAGCGCGACGGGGTGTTGGTGAGTTGGGCAGTGCCCAAGAACCTGCCGACGACGACGTCGGTCAACCATCTGGCGGTGCGCACCGAGGACCATCCGCTGGAGTACGGCGGCTTCGAGGGCACCATCCCCAAGGGTGAGTACGGCGCCGGCACGGTTCGTATCTGGGATTCGGGCAGCTACGTGACCGAGAAGTGGCAGGACACGTCCGAAAAGGGGGAGGTGATCGTCGTGTTGCGCGGCGATCGGATCTCGGGCCGCTACGCGCTGATCCGGACCGGCGGAGATCAGTGGCTGGCGCACCGGATGAAGGATCAGCAGACGTTCGCGTTCACCGACCTGGCCCCCATGCTGGCCACCCACGGTTCGGTGAGTGGGCTGGACCCGAAAGTCTGGGCCTTCGAAGGCAAGTGGGACGGCTACCGACTGCTGGTCGAGGCCGACCGCGGCCGGGTCCGGTTGCGGGCACGCAGCGGGCGCGACGTGACCGGCGAATACCCGCAGCTGCAGACACTGGCCGCAGAGCTCACCGAGCACCACGTCGTGTTGGACGGCGAAGTCGTCGCACTCGATGCCGCCGGCGTGCCCAGTTTTGCGGCGATGCAGAACAGCGCCCGCTCCACCCGCGTGGAGTTCTGGGCCTTCGACCTGCTCTACCTCGACGGGCGTCCTTTGCTGCGCGCGGCCTACCGGGACCGCCGCCGGCTGCTGGCAACGCTTGCCCAGGGAACCGGCTTGGTGGTCAAAGACCTGCTGGCCGCCGGCGGCGCCGAGGCACTCGAGCAGTCTCGCCGGCTTGGCTGGGAAGGGGTGATCGCCAAGAAGTGGGACTCGCCCTACCAGCCGGGGCGCCGCTCACCGGCGTGGGTCAAGGACAAGCATTGGCGGACCCAGGAGGTGGTGATCGGCGGCTGGCGCGCCGGCGAGGGTGCTCGGGGCGGGGGGATCGGGTCGCTGTTGATGGGGATTCCCGAGGGCGACGGTCTGCGGTTCGTGGGCCGGGTGGGCACCGGCTTCACCGAGCGCGCACTGGCAGCGCTGAAGAAAAAGCTGACGCCCACCGATAAATCGCCCTTCGATGCGCCGCTGCCTCGCGCTGATGCCAAGGGCGTTACCTTCGTTCGACCGACCCTGGTGGGGGAGGTGCGCTACAGCGAGCGGACCGGCGACGGTCGGCTGCGGCAACCGAGCTGGCGTGGTCTGCGGCCCGACAAGACGCCCGACGACGTGGTGAGCGAGGATTGACCGGTGCGGTGGGTGACCTATCGAAGCGACGACGGCGAACGTAGCGGGGTGCTGCACGGCGAGGTGATCCACGCCGCGGCGCCCGGCACGACGCTGCTGGAGTTGATCCGGCTGGGACCGGACGGCCTGCGTGAGGCCGGCGAGCGCGCGCTGGAAGCGCCCTTGGCGACGCCGCGACTCGACCAGGTGACGCTGATGGCGCCGATCCCGCGGCCGCCGTCGATCCGCGACAGCCTGTGCTTTTTGGACCACATGCGCAACTGCCGGGCCGCGACCGGCCGCAGCCGCGAACTCGAGGACGCCTGGTATCGGATACCCGCGTTCTACTTCGCGTGCCCGTCAACGGTTCTGGGGCCCTATGACGACGCGCCGACGGCACCCGGCAGTGTCTGCCAGGATTTCGAACTGGAGGTCGCGGCGGTCATCGGAACACCCGGGGCCGACCTGTCGGTGGTCGAAGCCGAGCAGGCCATCATCGGCTACACCATCTTCAACGACTGGTCGGCCCGCGATCTGCAGGCCGCCGAGGGCGTGCTGGCGATCGGGCAGGGTAAGGGCAAGGACAGCGGCGTCACGCTGGGGCCGTATCTGGTCACCCCCGACGAGCTCGAACCCTACCGCCGCAACGGCAAACTCAGCCTGCATGCCACCGCGATCGTCAACGACGTGATCATCGGCATCGGGTCCACCGAGGCCATGGACTGGAGCTTCGGCGAGATCATCAGCTACGCCTCGCGCGGGGTGCCGCTGACGCCCGGCGACGTCTTCGGGTCCGGTACCGTCCCCACCTGTACGCTGCTCGAACACCTGGATCCCACTCTGCCGCAACCGTTCCCGGGATGGCTGCGCGACGGTGACGTGGTGACCCTACAGGTACAGGGTCTCGGCGAAGTACGCCAGACCGTGCGCGCCAGCGCTCCGCCGCTGCCGCTGCCGGAGCGTCGCCGGCCCTAACCTCCTGCGGGCCTCACGGTCACGGTCACCGTCGACGCGCCGGCGTCCGAGTTGATGGTCAGCACCGGGGCGTTCGGGCCGGAGGTGAAGTGTCCGCCGGTCACGTCAACGGTGTAGCCGCTCGGGTACTGGCTGGGTGGCACCGAGATGGTGGTCTGTGAGCCGGCGTCGAAGCTGCCGGTGCCGTCGGCCTGGTCGGTGGAGTAGCTGAACGTGAAGACGCCGTTGTCGAACGACCAGGAGATGGGGATGCCCGAGATCACCTGCGGGTAGGGCTGGGCCAGCAGGTCGAGTTTGTCCCAGTTGACGTTGTCGCCGACCGGGGGCTTGCTCGGGTCGTAGACCAGCGCCTGATCCTCCGGCGAGATACTGGTGATGTCCCGGCCACTGTAGGCCCATTCGGACCAGCCGAACAGATACTTGTTGGACCCCTGCAGGCTCGCCTCGATGGCGCCGAGGTTGTTGGTGGCGCCGAACTCGCTGAGCCACCCCGGGATGTTGTGCTCCTGCATGTAGTCCTGCGCGTAGCCGAACACGATGTCGGCGTTCCAGTCGCAGCCGAAGCTGGTGCCCGGGAATAATGCGGTCGTGAGGCAGTAGTGGTGGAATGAGAAGGCCGAGTTGGGGTCGTCCACCGTGCCCAGGTGCGTCGGAATCGGCGTGCTGCCGAAGAGGGTGTTCGGCTCGAAGAACACCGTCTTGTTCGGGTCGACCGATCGGATGGCCGCGTCGATCTGGTTGTAGAACGGGGTCAGCTGCTGGGCGTCGAAGTACTGGTTGCCCAAGATGCTCCCCAGCCAGTGCGTGCCCGCCCAGGGCTCGTTCATGATGTCGTAGCCGGCGACGTTGGAATTGCCCTTGAAGTAGTCCGCGACGGCCTGCCACATCAGCGCGTAGTGGTTCTGCAGACCGATCCCATCGGAGGCCTTGGTGTTGGCCCAGAACGCATCCCAGGCGTAATTCTGAGCCGGGCTCAGGGGATAGGTGGCCGGGAAACCCAGACCGAAGTGGGGTAGCCCGCCGTTGAAGGTCGCCCAGTCCGGAGCGCCCTCGCCGCCGAACTCCTCGTTGTACAGGTCCTGGTGCATGTCGAGGATGGCGACGATGTTGTGCCGCGCCAGAATCTCGACGGTCTCCTCGATCGACGCCAGGTAGTCGTAGTCGATGACGCCCGGCTCCGGTTCCACCCCGGCCCAGATGAGGCCCAGGCGCACCGAATTGAAGCCGTTGGCGGCCAGGAACGCGGCGTCGTCGTCGCTGAAGCCGTCGCCGGACGGCGTATACGGCGAGACCTTGTAGACCTGGTTGAGACCGTGCCAGATGACGACCTGGCCATCGCCATTGGTGAACCAGCCGTTGGACACCTCGACCGGCGGGGCGACCGTTCCGGTGATGCCGCCCGGCAAAGCGCCGAACTGGCCGACCGAGCCGTGCTCGCCGGCCCACAGTCCGGCGGTGCCGCCGACCCCGCCGAGGGCCGGTAGCCCGGCCGCGGTGGGGCCGTCGCCGGCATCACCGCCGTGACCGCCGTTGCCCCACAGCCAGCCGCCGGCCCCGCCGTCACCGCCGGCGGCCCCGGCCCCGCCGGTCCCGCCGTCACCGCCGTCGCCGAAGATCCCGGCGGCGCCGCCGCTGCCGCCTGCGACGCCGTCGGTGGTGCTGTTCCAGCCGGCGCCGCCGTCGCCGAACAGCCAGCCGCCGTCGCCGCCGTCGGGGTTGTCCTGGGTGCCGTCGATGCCGTTGCCGATGACCGTCGAGCCGAACAGCGTGTTGATGACGCCGTTGACCTGGCTGCCCAGGTCGCTGTCGATCCACTTCTGGGTGGCGTCATGCAGCAGGGCGTAGAAGTCGAAGCCCACCGCCGGACCCGGCTCGGCCAGCGCGGCCAGCGCAGCGTCCCAGTGCTCGGTGGACAGGAACGACTCCCACGCCGTCGCGTCGAACACGGCCTCACCGTCAAAGGCGCCCGCAGTGGTCACAAACGGGTCGAACAGCACATCCATCATGTCGTCGAGGTCGGCCTGCGCCGGCACGGCCGGGACGGTCAAGGCCAGGAACGCGGCGACCCCGACAACCTTGCTGCCCACAGATTTGCTGCGACGACGAGTCATCTCGACGGACCCTTCTCGTGGACGTGCACGGATGCTGAGTTGTGACTGAGAAGGTAAACGAGTTACTTACGCCGCGCAAGCTCGCCTCGGCGCAGCGCGGCATTCACTTGTTTTGCAGGTGTTTCCGTGTGATCGGCGGCGACCCGCGGTGGCCCGTCAGGGCTTCGCCGTCACCGTCACCGTCACGCTGGTCGCGCCGGAAGCTGAGCTGATGGTCAGCACCGAGGCGTTCGCGGCGGAGGTGACCGTTCCGCCGGTCACGTTAACGGTGTAGCCGTTGGGGTACTGGCTGGGTGGCACGGAGATGGTGGTCTGCGAGCCCGCGTCGAAGCTGCCGGTGCCGTCGGCGCGGTCGGTGGAGTACGCGAACGACAGCACGCCGTTGTTGAACGACAGCGAGGTCGGGGTGCCGGAGATCTCTTGCGGGTAGGGCTGGGCCAGCAGGTCGAGTTTGTCCCAGTTGACGTTGTCGCCGATCGGGGGCTGGCTCGGGTCGTAGACCAGCGCCTGATCGATCGGGGACGTACTGGTGATGTCGTTGCCGGTGTAGGCCCACTCGGTCCACCCGAACAGGTACCGGTTGGCCGCCTGCAGGCTCGCGCCGATGGTCGGCAGGTTGTCGGTGGCACCGAACTCGCTGAGGAACGCCGGGATGTTGTGCTCCTGCGCGTAGTCCATCGCGTTGGCGAACACCACGTCGGCATTCCAGTCGCAGCCGAAGCTGAGATCGGCGAACAGCGCATTGACCATGCAGTAGTGGTGGAACGAGAAGGCGGTGTTCGGGTCGTCCACCGTACCCAGATGCGTCGGCACCGGCAGGCTGGCCTCGAGGGTCGTCGGTCCGAAGAACACCGTCTTGTTCGGGTCGACGGATCGAATGGCCTCGGTCAACTGGTTGTAGAACGGGGTCAGCTGCTGGGTATCGAAATACGGGTTGCCCAACAGGCTTCCGAGCCAGTGCGAGCCGGCCCACGGCTCGTTGATGATCTCGTAGCCGGCCACGTTCTCATTGCCCTTGAAGTAGTCGGCGACCGCCTGCCACATCAGCGCGTAGTGGTTCTGCAGACCGATCCCGTCGGCAGGGGTGTTGGCCCAGAACGCATCCCAGGCGTGGTTCTGCGCCGGGCTGACGAAGTAACTGAACGGGAAGCCCACATCGAAGTTGGGCAGGCCGCCGGTGAAGGTGGCCCACTCCGGGGCGCCGTCGCCGCCGAAGGCGCCACCGTAAAGGTCTTGGTGCATGTCGAGGATCGCCACGATGTTGTGGTCGGCCAGGATCTGCACGGTGTTCTCGATCGAGGCCAGGTATTCGTAGTCGATGACACCGGGCTCGGGTTGCACACCGGCCCAGATCACGCCGAGGCGCACCACGTTGAAGCCGTTGGCGGCCAGGAAGGCGGCGTCCTCGTCGTCGAACCCGCCCGCGGACGGCTCATACGGCGGAATCTTGTAGACCTGGTTGAGTCCGCGCAGCATGACGACCTGGCCATCGCCATTGGTGAACCAGCCGTTGGACACCTCCACCGGCGGGGCGACCGTTCCGGTGATGCCGCCCGGCAAAGCGCCGAACTGGCCGACCGAGCCGTGCTCGCCGGCCCACAGTCCGGCGGTGCCGCCGACCCCGCCGAGGGCCGGTAGCCCGGCCGCGGTGGGGCCGTCGCCGGCATCGCCGCCGTGACCGCCGTTGCCCCACAGCCAGCCGCCGGCCCCGCCGTCACCGCCGGCGGCCCCGGCACCCCCGGCCCCGCCATCGCCGCCGTCGCCGAAGATCCCAGCGGCGCCGCCGCTGCCGCCTGCGACCCCGTCGGTGGTGCTGGCCCAGCCGGCGCCGCCGTCGCCGAACAGCCAGCCGCCGTCGCCACCGTCGGGGTTGTCCTGGGTGCCGTCGATGCCGTTGCCGATGACCGTCGAGCCGAACAGCGTGTTGATGACGCCGTTGACCTGGCTGCCCAGGTCGCTGTCGATCCACTTCTGGGTGGCGTCATGCAGCAGGGCGTAGAAGTCGAAGCCCACCGCCGGACCCGGCTCGGCCAGCGCGGCCAGCGCAGCGTCCCAGTGCTCGGTGGACAGGAACGACTCCCACGCCGTCGCGTCGAACACGGCCTCACCGTCAAAGGCGCCCGCAGTGGTCACAAACGGGTCGAACAGCACATCCATCATGTCGTCGAGGTCGGCCTGCGCCGGCGCGGCCGGGACGGTCAAGGCCAGGAACGCGGCGACCCCGACAACCTTGCTACCCACAACCTTGCTGCGACGACGAGCCATCTCGGCAGACCCTTCCCAGGACGCGCTCTGTTTCTGAGGCGCGTCTGAGAAGGGTAGACGAGTTACTTATGGCGCGGAAGGGTCCCCCGTAAAACGTGCCGCGTTTTCGCCAGCAGCGGCGGTCAGCACCGGGTGGCGGCGCGAATCCACTGCCGACGCGCATCGCTTTGGCCGACATCCGAGGATGCGGCGGCGCGCAGCAGGTGAACGGCGCGCATATAGTCGCCGTGGTCGCCTCTCGACTGGGCCGGCAGGCAAGTCTGCGTCTTCATCGATACCTCCTGCAGGTCACGCAACGACGGCTGCAGTGTCTGACCGCCGTCCGCGGTCAGTGCATACGTCCATGTAACGCCGCAGCGGCCGGAACCTATCCCACCGACACGGTGAGGCTGCACACGCCGGCGGTCAGAATGTGACCGGCGTCACCCGGCCTTGGCGATCACGTGTTCGGCGAAGCGCTCCAGATTGCGGATCTTGTCGTCGAGGGGCTCGGTGTCGGGACCGACGATGTAGGGCACCCGGAATCCGACGATGACGTCGGTGACCCCTTTGTCTTCCAGGCGTTTGATGCCGTCGAGGGTGAATCCGTCGACCGAGATCACATGGATCTCAAACGGGCCGGACCGCCCTTCCTCCTCGCGCAGCTGCTTGAGCCGGACGATCAGGTCGTCGAGTTCGCCCGGGTCGCCGCCGCCGTGCATCCAGCCGTCGTTGCGCGCGGCGCGACGCAGGGCGGCGTCGGCGTGGCCACCGATCAGGATCGGGATGGGCTTCGCCGGCGTCGGGGTCATCTTGGTCTTGGGTATGTCGTAGAACTCGCCGTGGAACTCGAAGTAGTCGCCGGTGGTGAGCCCGCGGATGACGTCGATGCATTCATCCATCCGCTTGCCGCGCCGGGCGAACGGCACCCCCATCAGCTCGTAGTCCTCCGGCCACGGACTGGTGCCGACGCCCAGGCTCAGCCGGTCGCCGATCATCGCGGCCAGCGAACCGGCCTGCTTGGCCACCAACGCCGGCGGGCGGATCGGCAGCTTGACCACGAACGGTGTGAACCGCAGTGTGCTGGTGACCGCGCCCAGCGCCGCGATCAGCACGAACGTCTCGATGAATGCCTTGCCGTCCAAAAACTCCCGGTTGCCGTCGGGGGTATAGGGATACTTCGAGTCCGACTCGAACGGGTAGGCGATGCTGTCCGGGATCGACATGCTGTGGTAGCCGGCCGCCTCGGCGGCTTTGGCGAGCGGAATGTAATAGCTCGGGTCGGTCATCGCCTCGGCATAGGTGAACCGCACTTGAAACTCCTCAAGTCTCCTCGGTGGTCGCTGGGCGTACTCCGAGCAGCTTAGACCCGCGGCGGCATCGCGATCCGCACCTCTTCGGAGTCCTGCAGGGGATACGGGGGATATCCGCCGGCGCCGGAAACCGTCAACGTTCCCCACGGCGTCCGCTCGGCGACCCGCCCGTCCGCGGTGTGCTCACCGACCCGGATGCTGACCTTGGAGCCGGTCGCATTGCTTCCCGGTAGGTCGATGAAAAACATGCCTTGCCAATGGTATTGACCGTCAATGGGATCGAAATGGCCCGCCAGTCGCACCCGGGTCGGGTAGTCCTGGCCGTTGTGGGTCAATATCGCAGGCCCGTCATAGACCTCGGTGTCGGTGCTCTCCGATCCGGTCAGATAGAACCGGGAGAGCCCTCGGGTCGGCAAATACCGGCGCACCCGCACCCGGGCCGGGCGGGCCTCGATGCGGCTGGCCCCACTGCGGCGCAGGCCGTCGACGAGCCGGGCGACGTACCGGGCTTGCCGGCGGGTGTGCGGGCCCGGGATCCGGAACCGGTTGGGCATGCCGTGGGCGGCGACGACGTCGTCCGGCGAAGCGGAGGCGTGGACGATCACCCGGGCGGCAAGCTGCTCACCGTCGGCGGTGATCACCGTCCAGGTGTCGCTGCCGCTGTCGAACCGGGTCGCCGCATCCGGGCCGACGACCCGGGCGGCGTCGAGCAGTCCGTGCAGGCGGGCCGGGTCGCCCAGCACGACCACCTCGCAGCTGCCGTTGTGACTCACAGGAATCCGGCTCGCCGCCACATCCGCCGCGCCAGTCGGCCCATCAGCCCGACCTCTTCGAAGAAGGCAGCCAATGGGGCGAACGACGAGCGGGCGGCGGCGTGGAAGTGCGGATTGGCCCGTGCCACCCGGCGCGCCTCGCGGCCGTCGAGGCCGACGCGGTTGTAGACGATCGGCAGGGTGAACAGGTGGCGGTAGAACGGACCGCCGACCCCCTGCAGGTTCGCCAGCAGGGCGCGCCGGTAGCGCGGCATGGCCGGGACGCTGCGCCGAAGGCCGTCGCGGGCGTACTGGATGTGGCGAGCTTCCTCGGTGACGTGGATGCGCATCACCCGCCGCACGATCGGCTGCAAGTCCGGGTCGTCGAGGATCTGGCGCTGTAGCGCGTCGAAGATCTCCTCGCCCACCAGCGCGGCTCCCCACAGGATGCTGCCGCGGAACACGAAGGGCAGCGCGTTGATGGCGATGCGCTGGTAGCGCTTGGGGCGTACCGGCACGCCGCCGATCCGGTCGATGGTCTTGCCGAACATCAGCATGTGGCGGGTCTCGTCGCCCAGTTCGGTCAGCGAGTAGTGCGTGGTGCGTGCGGTGGGGTTCTTGTGCATCATGTCGCGCAGCAACGCCTGGTTGAGGATGTTCTCGAACCACACGCCGGCCGACAGCACGTTGACCAGCTCCTGGCGCGACATCTCGATCTGCTGCTCGCGGGTCATCGCCTCCCACGGCTCGGTGCCGTAGAGGGTGCACATCCGCGGTGGCAGGAAGAACTTGTCCGGGTCGATCTCGGCGTCCCAGTCGATGTCGACGACGGGAGCGTAGGACTTCTTCACCGAGCCCTTCAGTAGGCGTTCGGCGAATTCCTCCCGGGACGGGCCGCTCGGCCGCGTGACAGTGGTCATCGGGAAACCCCTTCCGACGTCGGATTTCCAAGGAACTTAGAAGCCCGCGCGAACTATGTCAATACCGACGGTACCGGATACTTCCGGTTCGGGTAGGGGTGGAGTTCGCCGACGCGGTGACCGCGTCGACCGCGAAACCGGGGATCGGCGGCCGGCCGGGTGGCAAGATCTGCCCATGGCATCGTTCCTGATCCGCGCCGCACTGACCGGACTCGCGTTGTGGGTGGTCACCCAGATCGTTCCGGGGATCGAGATCGTCGGCGGTGACACCACCGTGGAGCGGGTAGGCATCATCTTTGTCATCGCGTTGATCTTCGGGCTGGTCAACGCCTTCATCAAACCGGTGGTGCAGCTGCTGTCGATCCCGCTGTACATCCTGACGCTGGGGTTGTTCCACATCGTGGTCAATGCGCTGATGCTGTGGATCACCGCCTGGATCACCGACAAGACCGCCAAACACTGGGGGCTGTACATCGCCGACTTCTGGTGGGACGCCATCTGGGCCGCGATCGTGCTATCGCTGGTGAGCTGGGTGCTGTCGCTGGTGCTGCGCGACGCCCGTCGGATCACGCGCTGACCGGGCAGACTCGAGTGCATGCCGGAACTGCCCGAAGTCGAGGCCCTCGCCGACCACCTGCGCAGGCATGCGGTGGGGTGCAGCATCGGCCGCATCGACGTGGCGGCGTTCTCGGTGCTCAAGACCTTCGACCCGTCGCCCACGGCGTTGCACGGCCAGACCGTCACCGGGGCGCGCCGCTGGGGTAAGTACCTCGGCCTAGAAGTCGGCGACCTGTTCCTGATCGCGCACCTGTCCCGGGCGGGCTGGCTGCGCTGGTCGGACAAGCTGGCGCCGGCGCCGCTGCGCCCCGGGAAAGGGCCGATCGCGCTGCGGGTGCACCTGGGCGCCCCGGGGCAGGCGCCGGGGTTCGACCTCACCGAGGCAGGCACCCAGAAACGCCTCGCGGTCTGGCTGGTCGACGATCCGGACAAGGTTCCGGGCATCGCCGGTCTCGGACCCGACGCGTTGGAGGTGACGGCCGACGAGTTGGTCGCGCTGCTGACCGGCAACACCGGCCGCATCAAGACGGTCATCACCGACCAGAAGGTGCTCGCCGGTATCGGCAACGCCTACAGCGATGAAATACTGCACACCGCGCGTCTTTCGCCGTTCGCCACCGCCGCCAAGTTGTCCGATGAACAGGTCGCCGCCCTGCACCAGGCGATGCAAGCCGTTCTTGCCGACGCGGTTGCCCGTTCCGTCGGCCAGCAGGCCGCCACGCTCAAGGGCGAAAAGCGCTCCGGGATGCGGGTGCACGCCCGGACCGGGTTGCCCTGTCCGGTCTGCGGCGACACCGTTCGAGAAATATCGTTCGCCGATAAGTCTTTTCAGTACTGCCCGACCTGTCAGACGGGTGGCAAAGTGCTGGCCGACCGACGGATGTCGCGGCTGCTCAAGTAGTCCGGCCCCCGCGGTTGTTTGACAGCCGCGGATCCGGGATACGCTGCCGGGGTGACCCGCCGCAGAATCCTCATCACCGGTGCCAGTTCAGGACTGGGTGCAGGTATGGCCCGCGCATTCGCCGCACGTGGCCGCGACCTGGCCCTGTGCGCCCGCCGGATCGATCGGCTTGAGGAACTGAGAGATGAACTGGGCCAGCAGTATCCCGGTGTCAAGGTCTCGGTGGCTGCCCTCGACGTCAACGACCACGATGAGGTGCCCAAGGTGTTCGCCCGGTTCGTGGATGAACTGGGCGGAATCGACCGGGTGATCGTCAACGCCGGGATCGGCAAGGGCGCCCCGCTGGGATCGGGCAAGCTGTGGGCCAACAAGGCCACCATCGAGACCAACCTGGTCGCCGCGCTGGTGCAGATCGAGACAGCGCTGGAGATGTTCACATCCGCCGGCAGTGGGCATCTGGTGTTGATCTCCTCGGTGTTGGCCAACAAGGGCGTTCCCGGCGTCAAGGCGGCCTACGCCGCCAGCAAGGCCGGGGTGTCGTCACTGGGCGAGTCGCTGCGTGCCGAGTACTCGAGCGGCCCGATCAAGGTCACGGTGCTCGAACCGGGCTACATCGAATCGGAGATGACGGCCAAATCGGGCTCGACGATGTTGATGGTGGACAACGCATCCGGGGTCAAGGCCATGGTGCATGCGATCGAGCGCGAGACCGGCCGGGCGGTGGTGCCGCCATGGCCGTGGACGGCGTTGGTATGGGCGATGCGCCGAATGCCGCCCCGCTTCACCAAACGCTTCGCCTAAGGCCGATCACTCAGCCGGCCCGGCCGCGTTCGGCCCGATAGCGACGCACCAGTGCATCGGTGGAGCTGTCGGTCTGCGGCTCCGGGGAGGCATCGTCGGTGAGCACCGGCAGCAGCGCCTTGGCCTGCGTCTTGCCCAGTTCCACGCCCCACTGATCGAAGGAGTCGATTCCCCACACCACGCCCTCGGTGAACACCTGATGCTCATAGAGTGCGATCAACTGGCCGAGTGCCGAAGGAGTGAGCCGGGTGGCCAGAATCGAGGTGGTCGGACGGTTGCCGGGCATCACCTTGTGCGGCACGACATCTGGCGGGGTTCCTTCGGCGGCGATCTCGTCAGCGGTCTTGCCGAATGCCAACACCTGGGTCTGGGCGAAGAAGTTGCTCATCAACAGGTCGTGCATGCTGCCGGTGCCGTCGGCGGTGGACAGGTCGTCGAGGGGTTGGGAGAAGCCGATGAAATCGGCCGGCACCAGCCTGGTGCCCTGGTGCAGCAGTTGATAGAAGGCGTGCTGGCCGTTGGTTCCCGGTTCGCCCCAGAAGATTTCACCGGTGTCGGTGACGACCGGAGTGCCGTCGGCACGAGTCGACTTTCCGTTGGATTCCATGGTGAGCTGCTGCAGGTAGGCGGCGAAGCGGTCCAGGTCGTTCGAGTAGGGCAGCACCGCCCGAGACTGGGCGCCGAAGAAGTTGGAGTACCACAGCCCGATCAGTCCGAGCAGCGCCGGCGCGTTGGATTCCAATGGCGCGGTACGGAAATGCTCGTCGACGATGTGGAAGCCGGATAGGAATTCGGCGAAGCGCTCGCGGCCGATCACGGCCATCACCGACAGCCCGATCGCCGAATCCACCGAGTACCGTCCACCTACCCAGTCCCAGAAGCCGAACATGTTCGCGGTGTCGATGCCGAACTCCTCGACCAACGCTGCGTTGGTGGAGACCGCCACGAAATGCTTCGACACCGCGTCGTCGCCCAGCGCGTCGGCCAGCCAGCGGCGGGCCGCGGTGGCGTTGGTCAGGGTTTCCAGCGTCGAGAACGTCTTCGAGGCCACGATGAAAAGCGTTGTGGCGGGGTCTAAGCCGGTCAGCTTCGCGCCCAGGTCAGCGGGGTCGACATTGGACACGAACCGCGCCGAGATGCCGGCATCGGCGTAATGGCGCAACGCCCGGTCGACCATCGCCGGGCCCAGATCCGAGCCGCCGATACCGATGTTGACCACGGTCTCGATGCGCTTTCCGGTGGCGCCGGTCCAGTCCCCGCCGCGCAGCCGGTCGGTGAACTCGCCCATCGCGTCGAGCACCGCATGCACGTCGGCGACCACGTCTTGGCCGTCGACATGCAGATCGGCGTTGCGCGGCAACCGCAACGCGGTGTGCAGCACCGCCCGGTCCTCCGACGTATTGATGTGCACCCCAGCGAACATCGCGTCGCGGTGCTCCTCCAGGCCGGCCGCCCGGGCCAGGTCGACCAGTAGGCTCACCGTCTCGCCGGTGATGCGGTGCTTGCTGTAGTCGATGTAGAGATCGCCGACGGCGACGGTGAACTTCTCGCCCCGTTCGGGATCGTCGGCGAACAACTGCCGCAGGTGGGTGTTGCCGATCCGCTGGTGATGCGTGCGCAACGCGTCCCAGGCCGGGGTGGCGGAGATGTCGGGGATCTGTGGAACGGAGCTCATCACACCGACAGTAGCGGCGACACCGCGTCTGGGCGCGGCCCTCAGTGACCGAGCCGGCCGCGGCCCAGTCGCAGCAGCAGCATCGCCAGATCCTTGCCGTCCTGGCCGAGCTCGCTGTAACGCTCGATCACCTGCATCTCGCGACTGTGCACCAAGCGGGTGCCCCCGGACGCCATCCGGGCTTTACCGATCTCCTGGGACACCTCGGTACGGCGCTTCACCGCCGCCAGGATCTCGGCGTCGAGCCGGTCGATCTCCTGGCGCAGTTCGTCGATGTCGGGTAGCTGCTGAGTTTGGTTGGTCATGGGTTCGGACTCCAGATTCTCGCTGTTGGTGTGTTCTGGTCCCATCGGCGATCCGGCCTCACACAACAGACGAGCCCCGGGTCGGCGAAGCGGACCCCGGGGCTTGACGTTGCAGCTAAACCACGGGCACCGCTGACCGGTACCCGTAGAAAAATCGTTGCTGCATGTCGAGCACGAACCGAGTCTGCCACTAAGGGCCGTGCCAGCGCAAAGAGTGTCGGCGTGCGGCGGTACGTTGGGTTGCGTTATGACCGTGCATGCGACGCCAGAAATCGATCACCTCCTCGACGGGCTCAACCCCCAGCAACGCCGTGCCGTGCTGCACGAGGGCTCCCCGCTGCTGATCGTCGCCGGGGCCGGCTCGGGCAAGACCGCGGTGCTCACCCGGCGCATCGCCTACCTGCTGGCCGCCCGTGACGTCGGCGTCGGGCAGGTGCTGGCGATCACCTTCACCAACAAGGCCGCCGCCGAGATGCGGGAGCGGGTCGTAGACCTTGTCGGCCCCCGCGCCCGGGTGATGTGGGTGTCGACGTTTCACTCCACCTGCGTGCGGATCCTGCGCAACCAGGCGTCGGTGGTCCCCGGGCTGAACTCCAACTTCTCCATCTACGACGCCGACGACTCGCGCCGACTGCTGTTGATGATCGGCCGCGACATGGGCCTGGACGTCAAGCGGCACACGCCGCGGCTGCTTGCCAACGCCATCTCGAACCTGAAGAACGAGCTGATCGACCCCGACCGGGCGCTGGCCGACCTCACCGAGGACTCCGACGACCTGAGCCGGGTGGTGGCCGCGGTCTACGTCGAATACCAGCGTCGGCTGCGCTCGGCCAACGCGCTGGACTTCGACGACCTGATCGGCGAGACGGTCGCGATCCTGCAGGCGTTCCCGGAGATCGCCCAGCATTACCGGCGCCGGTTCCGGCACATCCTGGTCGACGAGTATCAGGACACCAACCATGCGCAATACGTGCTGGTGCGCGAGCTGGCGGGGCACGGCGGTTCAGGGGACGTGCCGCCAGCGGAGCTGTGCGTGGTCGGGGACGCCGATCAGTCGATCTACGCCTTCCGCGGGGCCACCATCCGCAACATCGAGGACTTCGAACGCGACTACCCCGACGCCACGACGATGCTGCTGGAGCAGAACTACCGCTCCACGCAGAACATCCTGTCGGCGGCCAATGCGGTGATCGCCTGTAACTCCGGCCGCCGGGAGAAACGGCTGTGGACCGACGCCGGCGACGGCGAGCTGATCGTCGGCTACGTCGCCGACAACGAACACGACGAGGCGCGGTTCGTCGCGCAGGAGATCGAGGTGCTGTCGGACGCGGGGGAGCTCAACTACGGCGACATCGCGGTGTTCTACCGCACCAACAACTCGTCACGGTCGCTGGAAGAAGTGTTCATCCGGACCGGTATCCCGTACAAAGTCGTTGGCGGCGTGCGTTTTTACGAGCGCAAGGAGATCCGCGACATCATCGCCTACCTGCGGGTGCTGGACAACCCGGGTGACGCGGTCAGCCTGCGGCGCATCCTCAACACGCCGCGCCGCGGGATCGGGGATCGCGCCGAGGCGTGCGTGTCGGTGCACGCCGAGAACACCGGCACCGGCTTCGGCGCCGCACTACGTGCAGCCGCCGAGGGACAGGTTCCGATGCTCAACTCCCGGTCGCAGAATGCGATCGCCGGCTTCGTCGCGATGATCGATGAGCTTCGGGCGAAGCTGCACTCCGGTGACGACGACCTCGGCGGCTTGGTCGAGCTGGTGCTGGACCGTACCGGCTATCGGGCCGAGCTGGAAGCCTCCACCGACCCGCAGGATCTCGCCCGGCTGGACAACATCAACGAACTGGTCAGCGTCGCACACGAATTCAGCATCGACCGAGCCAACGCGCTTGCCGAACAGGAGAACCTGCCTGAGGAGGAGGACATCCCTGACGTCGGGGTGCTGGCAGCGTTTTTGGAGCGGGTCTCGCTGATCGCCGACACCGACGAGATCCCCGAACACGGCGCCGGCATGGTCACGCTGATGACGCTGCACACCGCCAAAGGCCTGGAGTTCCCGGTGGTGTTCGTCACCGGCTGGGAGGACGGCATGTTCCCGCACATGCGGTCGCTGGGCGATGCCCGCGAGCTGTCCGAGGAGCGCCGGCTGGCATACGTCGGCCTCACCCGGGCGCGGCAACGGCTCTACCTGACCCGCGCGAAGGTGCGCTCGTCGTGGGGCCAGCCCATGCTGAACCCGGAATCGCGTTTCTTGCGGGAGATCCCGCAGCAGCTGATCGACTGGCGGCGTACCGATGCCGCTGCGTCGCCGAGTGCTCCGGTCAGCGGCGCCGGCCGGTTCGGGACGCCTCGACCGGCGCCGGCGCGCTCGGGCAACCGGCCGCTGGTGGTGCTGGCGCCCGGAGACCGGGTTTCGCACGACAAGTACGGGCTGGGCAGGGTGGAAGAAGTGTCCGGTGTCGGGGAGTCGGCGATGTCGCTGATCGACTTCGGCAGTTCCGGGCGGGTCAAGCTGATGCACAACCACGCGCCGATCACCAAGCTTTAGCGCCGGGTCGCCGCCACGGGTCAGACGCCGAGCCAGCGCCGGGTGGCCGGGTGCAAGGCGAGCAGGACGGTGACGGCCTGGATGATCGGTATGGCGTGCACGATCCACGGCACCCGGGCGCCCGCGAGGAACAGGCTGCCGAAAGTCAGCAGCGCAATCACGGCCCCGATCGCGATCAGGTAGCGGCCGAGCGGGCGTCGCAGCAGCAGCATGATCACGCCGGAAATCGACGTCACCGCGAACACCAGGCTCAAGAATCCGACGGCGACGCAGAATAGCCGGTCGGTGTGCCACCAGCTGGCGATCAGATCGGTGGTCACCACCGAGGTGGCCCAGCACCCGATGATGGCGAACACGCAGGCGCTGATCGCCACCGCCGCCGACGGCAGTCGGTTTCCGACCGGCTGCAGCGCTTCGGACGGCCGCATCGCCGGAGGTATCCGCCCCGCCCCGGTGGCGATCGGGATGGCACCGGTCGGGGCCCGGCGAATGATGCGACTGGGAGTGCTGGCCGGGTTATCGCCGGAACGAGCCGCGCCGGTAGGCGGAGGGTGGCGGTCGGTCACCCAACCAGGTTAAGCGAAATTGATCCCGCGCTTGGCGAGCCAGGTGGTCGGATCGATCCGGCTGGTGCCGTTCTGCAGCACCTCGAAGTGCAGGTGCGGGCCGGTGGAGTAGCCGCGGTTGCCCATCTCGGCGATCTGATCGCCGGCCATCACGCGCTCGCCGACGCTGACCAGCGACCGGTTGATGTGACCGTAGAGCGTCACGGTGCCGTCGGAATGACGCAGCTTGACCAACATGCCGTAGCCGGCGCTGGCACCGGACTCGATCACGACGCCGTCGGAGGCCGCCAGGATCGGGGTGCCGATGGCATTGGCGATGTCGATGCCGGCGTGCAGCACACCCCAGCGGTAGCCGAAGTTCGAGGTGAACGCGCCCTGGGTTGGCGCGACGAACAGCGGCCGCTGCAGCCGGGCCTCACGCTCGGCGCGCTCCTGCGCGTAGGCCACCCCCTTGGCCAGTTCCTCGTTGTGCACGACGACATTGGCCGCGGCCTTGACCGTGATCATCTGCATGCCGTGGCTGGAGGTGGTGGTGGTGCCGTCGTTCAGCGTCGTCTTGCTGGCCGCCAGCACGGCGGGCCGCGAGACCGTCTCGTCCGAGGAGTGGGTGGCGGCGTGCGCGGCGGCGGCTGCCGCTCCGGCGGCCATGGCGGCGATCATCACGCGGCTCTTGACCGCACTGGTGGGCTGGCTGCGGTGTCGCCCGCCACGAGCGGGCCGGACCGGCAGGTCGGCTGCGCCGCGCGGACCGTAGAGGTACTCGTCCGGGTAGCCGCCGCGAGGGAAGGCCAGCTGCAGGACCGGCATGTTGTCGGTGTCGGTCAGATCATCCAGCTCCGGGGCCAGCAGCACCTCGGATGCGTCGTCGAAGGCGTTGCCGCTGAAAGTGGCGTCGTCGAGCCGTCCGAACTCGTTGAACGGGATGATGTCGGTGACCTCGGTGGGGCCGGGAACCGAAGACCGGGCCGCAGTGCCGTTCCTATGGCGGCGGGGGGCTCCACCGGGAATCGGGCGCAAGGGTGATCCGTGCTGCATCAGCCTGGAAGATCCTCTGGTCGTGATCAGAACGTTATAAAGACCTGGACTTGGAGACGGTAACCAGTTCCGCGCCGCCTAGGCAAGCTATCGGTCAAATACGGCCTGGAATGTGAAACGAATCACGTTATTTCGGGCGGTGAGATCTACCACAGCGGTGGTAGGGGAGTTCGGAACGTCGCCATCGTGTCGATACAGTGCCTCCGGGGCGAAATCCTCCTCAATCCGACACCGCCGGCGCGCCGGCACCCATATAAGACAGTGAGCCCATGGATCTATTCGAGTATCAGGCGAAGGAACTGTTCGCTAAGCACAACGTACCGACCACCCCGGGCCGGGTAACCACCTCGGCCGAGGACGCCAAGGCCATCGCCACCGAGATCGGTCGGCCCGTCATGGTGAAGGCCCAGGTCAAGGTCGGCGGCCGCGGCAAGGCCGGTGGTGTCAAGTACGCCGCCACCCCGGAAGACGCATTCACCCACGCGCAGAACATCCTCGGTCTGGACATCAAGGGCCACGTCGTCAAGAAGCTGCTGGTGGCCGAGGCCAGCGACATCGCCGAGGAGTACTACATCTCGTTCCTGCTCGACCGCTCCAACCGCACCTACCTGGCCATGTGCTCGGTCGAGGGCGGCATGGAGATCGAAGAGGTCGCCGCGACCAAGCCCGAGCGGCTGGCCAAGGTCCCCGTCGACGCGGTCAAGGGCGTCGACCTGGCGTTCGCCCGCTCGATTGCCGAGCAGGGCCACCTGCCCGCCGAGGTGCTCGACGCCGCCGCGGTGACGATCCAGAAGCTGTGGGAGGTCTTCGTCGCTGAAGACGCCACCCTGGTCGAGGTCAATCCGCTGGTGCGCACCCCCGACGACCAGATCCTGGCGCTCGACGGCAAGGTCACCCTCGACGGCAACGCCGAGTTCCGCCAGCCCGGCCACGCCGAGTTCGCCGACATCGAGGCGACCGACCCGCTGGAGCTCAAGGCCAAGGAGAACGACCTCAACTACGTCAAGCTCGACGGCCAGGTCGGCATCATCGGCAACGGCGCCGGCCTGGTCATGTCCACGCTGGACGTCACCGCCTACGCCGGTGAGAAGCACGGCGGCGTCAAGCCGGCCAACTTCCTCGACATCGGCGGCGGCGCCTCCGCGGAGGTGATGGCCGCCGGCCTGGATGTGATCCTGGGCGACAAGCAGGTCAAGAGCGTGTTCGTCAACGTGTTCGGTGGCATCACCGCCTGCGACGCGGTGGCCAACGGCATCGTGTCGGCGCTGAAGATCCTCGGCGACGCGGCCACCAAGCCGCTGGTGGTCCGGCTCGATGGCAACAACGTCGAGGAGGGCCGGCAGATCCTGGCCGACGCCAACCACCCGCTGGTGACGCTCGTCGACACCATGGACGAGGCCGCCGACAAGGCCGCTGAGCTCGCGTACGCCGGAAAGGACGCATAAGCATGTCGATCTTCGTCAACAAGGACAGCAAGGTCATCGTCCAGGGCATCACCGGCAGCGAGGCCACCATCCACACCGCCCGGATGCTGCGGGCCGGCACCCAGATCGTCGGCGGGGTCAACGCCCGCAAGGCCGGCACCACCGTCACGCATGAGGACAAGGGCGGCCGGATGATCAAGCTGCCGGTGTTCGGCGGCGTGGCCGAGGCCATGGAGGCCACCGGCGCCGACGTGTCCATCGCGTTCGTACCGCCGAAGTTCGCCAAGGACGCCATGATCGAGGCCATCGACGCCGAGATCCCACTGCTGGTGGTCATCACCGAGGGCATCCCGGTGCAGGACAGCGCTTACGCGTGGGCCTACAACCTGGATCACGGTCAGAAGACCCGCATCATCGGGCCGAACTGTCCGGGCATCATCACCCCCGGCGAGTGCCTGGTCGGCATCACCCCGGCCACCATCAGCGGCTCCGGCCCGATCGGCCTGGTGTCCAAGTCCGGCACGCTGACCTACCAGATGATGTACGAGCTGCGGGACTTCGGCTTCTCGACCGCGATCGGCATCGGCGGCGACCCGGTCATCGGCACCACCCACATCGACGCCATCGAGGCGTTCGAGAAGGACCCGGCCACCAAGGTCATCGTGATGATCGGTGAGATCGGCGGCGACGCCGAGGAGCGGGCCGCCGACTACATCAAGGCCAACGTCACCAAGCCGGTCGTCGGCTATGTCGCCGGATTCACCGCGCCGGAAGGTAAGACGATGGGCCACGCCGGCGCGATCGTGTCCGGCTCGTCGGGCACCGCGGCCGCCAAGCAGGAGGCGCTGGAGGCCGCCGGGGTGAAGGTCGGCAAGACCCCGTCGGCAACCGCGGCGCTGGCTCGGGAGATCCTGCAAAGCCTGTAGCGGTTTCTTTGGCGCGAGCAGACGTGAAAGCTCCCTATCGGAAGCGTTTTTGGGGGCTTTCGCGTCTGCTCGCCATAGACGAGGTGAGCACATGAGCATCGATCCGCGTACTCCCGTCGTCGTCGGCGTGGGGCAGTCCGCCGAACGCATCGATGACACCGACTACCGCGCCATGTCGCCGGTGGAGCTGGCCGCTGTCGCCGCGCAGGCGGCAGTGGCCGACTGCGGCGCCGAGCGTGTCGCACAAGCCATCGACACGGTGGTGGCCACCCGGCAGTTCGAGAATTCGATCCCGAACGCGCCTGCGCCACTGGGCAAGTCGAATAATTTCCCGCGCTCGGTGGCCCGGCTGATCGGGGCGGACCCGGCCCGGGCGGTGCTGGACAAGGTGGGCGGTCAGGGGCCGCAGAAGCTGCTCAGCGAGTTCGCCGCCGAGATCGCCGCGGGCACCGCCGACGCGGTGCTGCTGTGCGGATCGGATGCGACCTCGACGCTGCGGCACTTCGCCAAATCCTCGGAGGGCGAAGACAAACCGGATTTCAGCGAGACCATCGACGGTCAGCTCGAAGACCGGGGTTACGGCCTCGAGGAGTTCGTCGAGCACTACACCGTCATCCACGGGCTCACCGGTGCGCCGGTGCAGTACGGGCTGCTGGAGAACGCCCGGCGTGCCCGGCTGGGCATGGGTACGGCTGACTATCTACAGGCCATGGGGGAGCTGTTCGCCCCGATGTCCAAGATCGCCGCGAAGAACCCGTTCTCGGCCTCGCCGGTGGAACGCTCGGTCGATGAGCTGACCACCATCAGCACCACCAACCGGATGATCTGCGACCCCTACCCGCGGCTGCTGGTGGCGCGCGACCAGGTCAACCAGGGTGCCGCGGCGCTGCTGATGTCGGTGGAAGCCGCTCGGCGCCTGGGTGTGTCCGAAGACCGCTGGGTGTATCTGCACGGCCACGCCGACATGCGTTCTCAGCGCCTGCTGGAACGCGCCGACCTGGGCGCATACCCGGCCGCCGTGGCGGCCACCACCGCGGCGCTCGCGATGGCCGGGATCGGCTTCGGCGACATCACGGCGATGGATCTCTACAGCTGCTTTCCGGTTCCGGTGTTCAACATCTGCGACGCCTTCGGTCTTGCCGGTGACGACCCCCGCGGGTTGACCCTGACCGGCGGGCTGCCGTTCTTCGGCGGCGCGGGCAACAACTACTCGATGCACGCCATCGCCGAGGCGGTCGCGGTAGCCCGAAGCGCCGCAGGGCAATTCGCGTTCGTCGGCGCCAACGGCGGCATGATGAGCAAGTATTCGGTGGGGGTGTACTCGGCTGCCCCGGCGCCATGGACACCAGATCGCAGCGCCGAACCGCAGGCCGAGCTCGACGCTGCGCCCAAGGTGGCAGTCACCGAGCGGGCCGAAGGTCCGGCGACGATCGAGACCTACAGCGTCCGCTACGACTGGGAGACCCGGACCGGCATCATCATCGGCCGACTCGACGCCGACGGCAGCCGGTTCCTGGCGACCACCGAAGACGACGATCTGGTGGCGCTGCTCTCCGATGGCGAGCCGCTGGGAACGCCCATCACGGTGCGCGCTTTGGACTACGGCAACCGCTGCAGTCTGCGCTGAAACCGCGCCTAGGCGCTGAGGCCCAGCTTGCCGGCCAGCCGCTCGACGTAAGCAGCCACCTCTGCTTCGGACTTGTCCGGGAGCCCGAACAGCACCTCGGTGACCCCGATTTCGGCCCAGCGCGCGATCTTCTCGGGCACCGGCTTGAAGTCCAGCGCGACGATCTGCGGCGCGCCCTCGCGGCCGGCAGCCGCCCAGATGTCCTGCAGCAGCTTCACCGGTTCGTCGATGTCGAAGTCGCGCGGCGTGGTGATCCAGCCGTCGGCACTGCGGGCGATCCACTTGAAGTTCTTCTCGGTGCCGGCCGCACCCACCAGCACCGGAATGTGCGCCTGCACCGGCTTGGGCCACGCCCAGCTGGGACCGAAGTTGACGAACTCCCCCTCGAAGGAGGCTTCCTCTTCGGTCCACAGCGCGCGCATCGCCTCCAGATACTCGCGCAGCATGGTGCGTCGGCGCCCCGGCGGCACCCCGTGATCAGCCAGTTCGTCGGTGTTCCAGCCGAACCCGACTCCCAGGCTGACCCGTCCACCGGAGAGGTGATCGAGCGTGGCGATCGATTTCGCCAGGGTGATCGGATCATGCTCGACCGGCAGCGCCACCGCGGTGGACAACCGCACCCGTGACGTCACCGCACACGCGGTTCCCAGGCTCACCCACGGATCCAGGGTGCGCATATAGCGGTCATCGGGCAGCGACTCGTCGCCGGTGGTCGGATGGGCGGCCTGGCGCTTGACCGGAATATGGGTGTGTTCGGGCACATAAAACGTGGTGAAGCCATGATCATCGGCGAGTTTGGCAGCCGCCGCCGGGGTGATTCCGCGGTCACTGGTGAACAGCACAAGCCCGTAATCCATGTCCGTGATTAGAACGTGTTCTTGTTCTGGGGGCAACCGCGGGTCCCCTTACCGCGCGGTTACAGCGCGGTGCTGACCCACCGGGCACAGCCGCAAGTGCGCTAGCGTGGATGATCGAACCGTGCCGCCCCGCCGCACCGGCCCACAAGCACAGGAGAGGTCATGACCTACTCGCCCGGGAATCCCGGTTTCCAGCCTGCCCAGCCGCCAGGTTCCTACGGACAGTCGCCGCCGTCGTTCGCCAAGTCCGGCGGCGATAACGAGAGCAAGTTGCCGCTGTACCTGCAGATCGCCGTGGTGGTGTTGGGTTTCGGTGTGTACCTGGGGAATTTCGGTCCGATCGTGACCGTCACCGATGGTGAATTCCCGCTGATCCTCGGCGACGCCGGTCATACGGTTCCGCTGGCGCTGCTGGCGGCGCTGTTGGCCGGGGCGGGCCTGCTGCCCAAGGCGAAGCTCTACACCGCTGTGGTCGCCGCGATCGCCACGCTGGCAGCGTTGCTGGCGATTGCGACCATCGCCGAGGCGGGCGAGAACTACGAGATCGGCTGGGGACTATGGCTGGTGTTGACCTTCAGCGTCCTGCAGGCCGTCGCCGCCGTCGGATCGCTGTTGCTCGAGGCCGGCGTCGTCACCGCTCCGGCTCCGCGCCCCAAATACGACCCCTACGCGCAGTACGGGCTGCCGCCGGGCGGCAACTACTACGGCCAGCCGGGTCAGCAGGGTTACGGACACCAGGGTCCGCAGCAGTCCGGCTACCCGTCGTACGGCAGCTACCCGTCCGCGCCGTCCAGCGGAGGCTTCGGCGCCCAGTCGGCACCGTCGACCGGCGGATTCAATTCCGGCGCCCAGCAGGCGCAGTCGGCTCAGCAGGGCCCGCCCACGCCGCCGACCGGATTCCCCAGCTTCGGCCCGCCGCCGAGCGGTGGTTCGGGCAGTTCCTCGACGGGCGGCCAGGGCTCCTCGACGGGTGGCCAGAGCGGATCCGGTCAGGGTCAGAGCTCGACCGGTGGCCAGCAGTCGCAGGGCGGTTCCGCCCCGTCGGGGCCGGCGCAGCCCTAACGCGCCCCGGCGCGCCGAGTCGATCGTGCTCGCAGCGTGACACCGGTGGCAGGCGGTAAACCAGCCTCGAACCCGACCCGCGACCTGGTGCGGGTTGCGTTCGGTCCCTCCGTGGTGGCGTTGACGGTCATCGCAGCGGTGACGCTGCTGCAGTTGCTGATCGCCAACAGCGACATGACCGGGGCATCGGGCGCCATAGCCAGCATGTGGCTGGGGGTGCATCAGGTGCCGATCTCGATCGACGGTCGGGAACTGGGCGTGTTGCCGCTGCTGCCGGTGCTGCTGATGGTGGCCGGAACCGCGCGGACCACCGCGCAGGCCACCTCCGAGGGCGCCTCCTGGTTCGTTGTTCGCTGGATCGTGGCATCGGCATTGGGCGGCCCGCTGTTGATCGCGGCGATCTCGTTGGCGGTCATCCACGATGCCGCGTCGGTCATCACCGAGCTGCAGACTCCGCAGGCGCTGAACGCCTTCACGCATGTGTTGGTGGTCCATGCGATCGGCGCCGCGATCGGGGTGGGATCGCAGCTGGGCCGGCGGGTGCTGGCCGAGACGCCGCTGCCGAACTGGCTGGCCGATTCACTGCGGGCCGCGGCCGCGGGCATGCTGGCGTTGTTCGGGCTGGCCGGCGCCGTGACGGTCATCTCGCTGGTCGTGCACTGGGGAACCATGCACGAGCTCTACGCGATCACCGATTCGTTGTTCGGACAGCTCAGCCTCACCCTGCTGGCGTTGCTGTACGTGCCCAATGTCGTGGTCGGCGCCGCAGCGATGGCGGTCGGATCGAGCGCGCACATCGGGCCGGCGTTGTTCAGCGCGTTCACTGTGCTCGGCGGCGACATCCCGGCGGTGCCGATCCTGGCGGCGGCGCCCACCCCGCCGCTGGGTCCGGTCTGGGTGGCGCTGCTGATCATCGGCGCCGCCTCGGGCGTCGCAGTCGGCCAGCAGTGTGCGCGCCGGGCGCTGCCGTTGCTTCCCGCCTTGGCCAAGGTGCTGACCGCCGCGTTCATCGCCGCGGTGGCGATGGCGCTGCTCGGGTTCGCCGGCGGGGGCCGGCTTGGCAACTTCGGCGACGTCGGGGTGGATCAGGCCACCTTCGGTCCGGCGGTGTTCTGCTGGTTCGCCGCGATCGGTGCGCTGACAGTCGTGATGATCGGCGGGGTGGCCCGAGGCGCGACCGGGACGCCGCCGATGTCGCCGGCGGCTCCGCGCCGCGCCGCGGAGCCCGACAGCGTCCCGCAGCCCGACTCGGAGCCCGAATCGGCGCCGGAGCCGGCTCCGGACCAGGTCGAGGTCGTCGCTCCCGAAGAACCCGACCGGCTGTTCGAGCCCGACGAGCTGTTCGAGCCCGACGAGGTGGCCGGCGGCGCTGAGCTGAGTTGGACGCCCGAGCCCGAGGCGCCGCGGCAGTTCGAAGCGCAGCCGCCGACCGAGCCGCCCGGGCCGCTGGAAGATCCCGAGGACCTGATGTTCACCGATGACGACGGATCCGACACCATAAATTGAGGACTTCGGTCCCTTATATCCGGACCGGCAGCCTGGTCGCATAGGGGCATGACCCATGCCGCGAGCGCAGCCGACGTCGGTGTCCGGAATCTGCACAGCCTGGCGCGCGCACGTGCCGAGCTGCTGACGCGGCTGGTGCTGCCGCCCGGGCACGACCCGATCCTCGACGTCATGGCGACGATCTGGCTCGATGGCGCTGGGGCCGGCTTTCAGATGGTCGAGCGCCCGGCGCCGGCCGGGCTGACCACCCCGTTGGCCGACGCGCTGTACGAAAGGCTGGCGGGCGCCGAGCTGTGCAGCGAATACGAGGAATTCCCGGAGCTGGACGACTCGGATTTCCAGGACCTGGCGTGCGGACGGGTCGAGAAGGTCAGCCACGGCATCCACCCGGCCGGGCACCCCGACGTGATCTGGGACAAGGTCGAGATCTGGACCGACGGGGTGGCCGCCGCGCTCAGGATCACCCGGGACGAAGGCCGACAACAGGCCTGATTGTCCGGCCGGCCTGCACGCTAGGCTCCTTCACGTGCAACCGATCCGCGTGGCCCCGAGCGTTCCGGCCCGGCTGGTGGTGCTGGCGTCGGGGACCGGATCGCTGCTGGAGTCGCTGCTGGCCGCGGCGGTCGGCGACTACCCTGCGCGGGTGGTGGCCGTCGGTACCGACCGGGACTGTCGTGCCCTAAAGGTCGCTCGCTCGGCCGGGTTGCCGGTGTTCACCGTGCGCATGGCCGACTTTCCCGACCGGGCGGCATGGGATCTCGCGCTGGCGGAGGCCACCGAGGCGCACGCCCCCGATCTGGTGGTCTCGGCCGGCTTCATGAAAATCCTGGGGTCACAGTTCCTCACCCGGTTCCTGGGGCGCACCGTCAACACGCACCCGGCGCTGCTGCCCGCCTTCCCCGGCGCGCACGCGGTGCCCGAGGCGCTGGCCTACGGGGTGAAGGTCACCGGCTGCACCGTGCATCTGGTGGACGCCGGCACCGATACCGGCCCGGTGCTGGCCCAGGAACCGGTCGCGGTGCTCGACGACGACGACGAAGAAACCCTGCATGAACGCATCAAGACAGTGGAACGCAAGCTTCTGGTGGACGTGCTGGCCGCGCTGGCGACCGGCGGCGTGACCTGGACCGGACGAAAGGCAACCATAGGATGACCGACGGCAAGCGACCGATTCGGCGGGCGCTGATCAGCGTCTACGACAAGACCGGCCTGGTCGACCTCGCCACCGGACTACATGCCGCCGGCGTGGATATCGTCTCCACCGGGTCCACCGCGAAGACGATTGCGGCCAAGGGTATTCCGGTCACGCCGGTGGAACAGCTGACGGGTTTTCCCGAGGTGCTCGACGGCCGGGTCAAGACGCTGCACCCGCGTGTGCACGCCGGGCTGCTGGCCGACCTGCGCAAGCCCGAGCATGCCGCGGCGCTGGGCGAACTCGACATCGCGCCGTTCGAGCTGGTGGTGGTCAACCTCTACCCGTTCAGTGAAACCGTGGATTCCGGTGCCGGGATGGATGAGTGCGTCGAGCAGATCGACATCGGTGGGCCCTCGATGATCCGGGCGGCCGCCAAGAATCACCCCAGCGTGGCCGTGGTGGTCGACCCGCTCGGGTACGACGGTGTGCTGGCCGCGGTCAATGCTGGCGGGTTCACCCTCGCCGAGCGGAAACGCCTGGCGTCACTGGCATTTCGCCACACCGCCGAGTACGACGTGGCGGTCGCCGGGTGGATGTCGTCGACGCTGGCGCCGGAGGAGCCGCGCCAGCCGATGCCCGAGTGGTTCGGCCGCAGCTACCGCCGGGCGGCGCAGCTGCGCTACGGCGAGAACCCGCACCAGCAGGCCGCCCTCTTCTGTGACGGCGGCGCCTGGCCAGGTCTGGCCCAGGCTGACCAGCTGCACGGAAAAGAGATGTCCTACAACAACTTCACCGATGCCGACGCAGCCTGGCGCGCCGCATTCGACCACGAAGAGACCTGCGTGGCGATCATCAAGCACGCCAACCCGTGCGGGATCGCGATCTCGTCGATCTCGGTGGCCGACGCCCATCGCAAGGCGCACGAGTGCGATCCGTTGAGCGCGTTCGGCGGGGTGATCGCGGCGAACACCGAGGTCAGTGCGGAGATGGCGGAGTACGTCAGCACCATCTTCACCGAGGTCATCGTCGCGCCGGCCTATGAGTCGGGTGCCGTCGAGATCCTGGCGCGCAAGAAGAACATCCGGGTACTGCTGGCCTCCGAACCGCTGCGCGGTGGCGTCGAGTGGCGCCAGATCAGCGGCGGACTGCTGATGCAGAGCCGTGATGGCCTCGACGCGGCCGGCGACAATCCGGTGAACTGGACCTTGGCCACCGGGTCGCCGGCCGATCCGGCCACCATGGCCGATCTGGTTTTCGCCTGGCGCTCCTGTCGCGCGGTCAAATCCAACGCGATCGTCGTCGCCGCGAACGGCGCCACCGTCGGCGTCGGGATGGGCCAGGTCAACCGTGTCGATGCGGCCCGGCTGGCGGTGGAGCGCGGCGGTGACCGGGTGGCCGGGGCGGTGGCCGCCTCCGATGCGTTCTTCCCGTTCCCCGACGGGCTGCAGACGCTGACCGGGGCCGGCGTGACGGCGATCGTGCACCCGGGCGGCTCCGTCCGTGACGACGAGGTGACCGCGGCCGCCGCCGAGGCCGGGGTCACGCTGTATCTGACCGGGGCGCGGCACTTCGCGCACTAGCCGGTATGGCCGGGGCCCGGCCCGCGACAACCCCTTGACAAAAAGATTGTAGGCGCTCACTATCTAACTCAATCCCGAGTTAGGAGATGTCGTGGCCTACGACCTCATCATCCGCAACGGCCTGTGGTTCGACGGCCGGGGCAACCCACCGCAGGTCCGCACGCTGGGTATTCGCGGCGGTGTCGTCGCCGACATCGTGCCGGGCGACCTGGACGAAGCAGGCTGCCCGGAGGTGATCGACGCGGCCGGCAAGTGGGTGGTCCCCGGGTTCATCGACGTGCACACCCACTACGACGCGGAGGTCCTGCTGGACCCGGGGCTGCGAGAATCCGTGCGCCACGGCGTCACCACGGTGCTGCTGGGCAACTGCTCGCTGTCAACGGTCTACGCCGACGCCGAGGACGCCGCCGACCTGTTCAGCCGGGTGGAGGCGGTGCCGCGCAAATTCGTGTTGGATGCGCTGCAGGCCCGCAAGACCTGGTCGACACCGGCGGAGTACGTGCAAGCCCTCGACGAGTTGCCGCTCGGACCCAATATCGGCTCCATGCTCGGCCATTCGGACCTGCGGACCGCGGTGCTCGGCTTGGATCGCGCCACCACCGAGGGTGTGGTGCCGACCGATGCCGAATTGGAGAAGATGGCCGCGCTGCTCGACGACGGACTGGCAGCCGGACTGTTGGGCATGTCCGGGATGGACGCGCCAATCGACAAACTCGACGGCGACCGGTTCCGGTCGCGGGCGCTGCCGTCGACGTTCGCCACCTGGCGGGAGCGCCGGCGGCTGATCAAGGTGCTGCGCAACCGCGGCCGGATGCTGCAGAGCGCCCCCAACGTCAAGAAGCCGTGGACGGCGCTGAACTTCTTCTTGACCAGCAGCGGGATGTTCGGCCGCCGGCGCGGCGTGCGGATGAGTCTGCTGGTTTCCGCCGACGCCAAGTCGTCGCCGGGCGCCGTCCGGGTCATGGGTCCGGGCACCCGGCTGCTCAACGCCGTGCTCGGCTCATCGGTGCGCTTCCAGCATCTGCCGGTGCCGTTCGAATTGTATTCCGACGGAATCGATCTGCCGGTCTTCGAGGAGTTCGGCGCCGGCACGGCCGCGCTGCACCTGCGAGACCAGTTGGAGCGCAACGCGTTGCTGGCCGACACCGAGTACCGTCGCCGCTTTCGCAAGTCCTTCGACCGCAAGAAGCTGGGCCCGTCGTTGTGGCATCGCGACTTCCACGACGCGGTGATCGTCGAATGCCCGGATGCGAGCCTGATCGGCAAGAGCTTCGGCCAGATCGCCGACGAACGAAAACTGCATCCGCTCGATGCGTTCCTCGACGTCCTGGTGGACAACGGTGAGCGCAACGTGCGCTGGACCACCATCGTGGCCAACCACCGGCCGAAGTACCTCGACATGCTGGCCAAAGAACCGGCCATCCACATGGGGTTCTCCGACGCCGGTGCGCACCTGCGCAACATGGCCTTCTACAACTTCTCGCTGCGACTGCTCAAGCGAGTCCGCGACGCGCAGGCGGCCGGTCGGCCGTTCCTGAGCACCGAGCGGGCGGTGTACCGGCTGACCGCCGAGGTCGCCGACTGGTTCGGCCTCGACGCCGGCACGCTGCGCCGCGGTGACCGTGCGGACTTCGTGGTGATCGACCCGGCCGGCTTGGACGACGCCGTGGACGGCTACCACGAGGAGCAGGTGCCGTTCTACGGGGGGCTTTCGCGGATGGTTAACCGCAACGACGACGCCGTGGTGGCGACCGGCGTGGGCGGCACGGTGGTGTTCCGCAACGGACAGTTCCGCGACGGCTACGGCACGACGGTGAAATCCGGCCGCTTCCTGCGCGCCGGATCCCGTGAACTGCAACCGATCTGACCATGGCTCGAACCCAACGGGAGCGCCGTGAGGCCACCGTCGCAGGATTGCTCGACGCCAGCATCGCCACCATCGCCGAGGTCGGCTACGCCCGGGCGTCGGCCAAGGTGATCGCGGCGCGCGCCGGGGTCTCCGATGGGGCCTTGTTCCGCCACTTCGACACCATGGGCGACTTCATGGCCGCCACCGCGCAGGAAGTCCTGCGCCGCCAGCTGGAGCGGTTCGGCAAGCAAGTCGCCGAGATCCCGGCCGAGGTGCCGGCACTGGAGGCGGTGCTGACCGTGCTGCGCGACCTGACCGCCAATTCCACCAACGCGGTGCTCTACGAGCTGCTGATCGCTGCGCGCACCGACGAGAAGCTGCGAGCTACCCTGCAGCATGTGCTCGCCGAATACGGCGCCAAGATCGGCGAAGCCGCCCGGGTGCTGCCCGGCGCGGATACCTTTCCGCCGGAACTCTTTCCGAATCTGGTGGCGCTGTTGACCAACACTTTCGACGGTGCGGCGATCGTGCGCGCTGTGCTGCCCCAGCCCGAGATCGAGGCGAATCGGATTCCGCTGCTGTTGGCGCTACTGGAGGGCCGTATCTGAGCGCGTCGAGTCGGCGCGCGCGGATGCCGCAGGCGTCACGTAATCGACGAAGTCCGCGATCTCGGCGACCGCACGGCGAGCGTCCGGGTTGAAGTCGAAGGTCAGCTGGAACATGTGCAGCGCGCGGTCCCAGACCTGTACCCAGTTCGGCACCCCGGCGGCGGTGAGCTTGTCGGCCAGCACGAAGGTGTCGTTGCGCAGCATCTCGTTGTTGGCGACCTGCAGCAGGAATGGGCCCAGCCCGTGCAGCTCCGCTTCCGGCGGCATCACCGGCAGCTCGCGGGTGCCGTTCACGGTGGCGAAGACCCGGTAGATGAACATGAACGCCATGAACGGGAAGAACGGATCGCGGTGGGAGCGCGCGGCCTGTCGTTTGATCTCCATGTCCGACGACGTCAGCGCCGACATCAACACCTGACCGGCGGGTACCGGCAGCCCCGCGTCGCGCGCCGTCAGCGCAGTGTTCACCGCCATCAGCCCGCCGGCCGAATCCCCCGCCACCACGATGCGGTCCGCGGTGAATCCGGCGTCGAGCACATGCCGGTAGGCGCACAGGCCGTCGGCGATGGCCTCGTCCACGCCGGCCAGCGGTGCCAAGCGGTAGCCGACATTGAAAACCTTCGCGCCGGTGGCCTCCGACAGCTTGCTGGCAAAGCGGCGGTGCGAATTGAGGCCCAGCGTCACCAGCGCCGAACCGTGGAAGTAGACGATCACCCGGTCGGAGTCGCGCGCGTTCGGTGCCACCACCCACTCCGCCGGACAGTCGGTCAGGCGCTCCGGTGTCACCTCGGTGCCCGGCAGCGCCCGGATGTAACGCATCGGTTGGTCGATGAGGTCCAGGCGCGCCCGCTGCAGTCCGGCGGGCCAGATCCGATTGACGATCATGCCGATGACCGTCAGCACGGCGATCGAGGTCCGCAGGAAGATCCCGGCGCCCAGGGCCAGCAGGCGGGCCTGCCATGATGCCGGACCGAAGTATGTCTGAGCCGGTCGATCCCGCCATTCCGCTGAGTTCACGGTACCCAGGGTATCGGGTATTTGGAGGCACGATGACGTGGGACGCCGTGACGGACCCCCGCGCCCGTCGTAGCGTGGAGTGGTGACCGCGCTGACTACCCCGCACGATCTGCCCACCACTCTCGGCGAACTACATGCCGCCGGCCACCGCGAAAGGGGGGTCAAGCAGGAGATCGCCGAGAACCTGCTGGCCCGCCTCGCCGACGGCGACGACGCCGCGACCGTCTGGCCCGGCATCTTCGGATTCGAAGACACCGTGCTGCCGCAACTGGAGCGGGCGCTGATCGCCGGCCACGACATCGTGCTGCTCGGGGAACGCGGCCAAGGCAAGACCCGGCTGCTGCGGGCACTGACCGGGTTGCTCGACGAGTGGACGCCGGTGATCGCCGGTGCCGAACTCGGCGAGCACCCGTATTCGCCGATCACCCCGGAGTCGATCCGGCGGGCCGCCGAGCTCGGCGACAACCTCCCGGTGGCCTGGCGGCACCGCAGCGAGCGCTACACCGAGAAGCTGGCCACCCCGGACACCAGCGTGGCCGACCTGGTCGGCGACATCGACCCGATCAAGGTCGCCGAGGGACGCAGCCTGGGTGATCCCGAGACCATCGCCTACGGGCTGATCCCGCGCGCGCACCGCGGCATCGTCGCCGTCAACGAACTGCCCGACCTCGCCGAGCGCATCCAGGTGGCGATGCTCAACGTGATGGAGGAACGCGACATCCAGGTGCGCGGCTACACGCTGCGGTTGCCGCTGGACGTGCTGGTGGTGGCCAGCGCCAACCCGGAGGACTACACCAACCGCGGCCGCATCATCACCCCGCTCAAAGACCGGTTCGGCGCCGAGGTCCGCACCCACTACCCGCTGGAACTCGACGCGGAGGTCGGCGTGATCGCCCAGGAGGCCCACCTGAGCGCGCAGGTCCCCGACTATCTGCTGGCGGTGCTGGCACGGTTCGCCCGCTACCTGCGCGAGTCCCGCTCGGTGGATCAGCGGTCGGGGGTCTCGGCGCGGTTCGCGATCGCGGCGGCGGAGACCGTGGCCGCTTCGGCGCGGCACCGCGGTGCGGTGCTGGGCGAGACCGATTCGGTGGCCCGGGTGGTCGATCTGGGCACCATCGTCGACGTGCTGCGCGGCAAGCTGGAGTTCGAATCCGGCGAAGAGGGTCGCGAGCAGGCGGTACTGGAGCATCTGCTGCGCCGGGCCACCGCGGATACCGCGTCGCGGGCGCTGGGCGGGATCGACGTCGGGCCGCTGGTGGCGGCGGTCGAGAACGCGGCGGTGACGACCGGGGAGCGGGTGTCGGCGAAGGCGGTGCTGGCGGCGCTGCCGGATCTGCCGGTGATCGACGCCATCGCGCAGCGGTTAGGTGCCGAATCCGACGGCGAACGTGCCGCGGCGCTCGAATTGGCCTTGGAGGCCCTGTATCTGGCCAAGCGCATCGACAAGACCTCGGACGAGGGCGAAACCGTTTATGGCTAGAAGTCACGGCTCCCGGTATTCGGCCTACACCGGTGGGCCGGACCCGTTGGCGCCTCCGGTCGACCTGGCCGAGGCGCTGGAGGAAATCGGTCGCGACGTCATGGAGGGGACGTCGCCACGACGAGCACTGCAGGAGCTGCTGCGGCGCGGCACCAAAACCATGACGGGTGCCGACCGGCTGGCCGCCGAGGCGCAGCGGCGCCGCCGGGAACTGTTGCGGCGCAACAATCTCGACGGAACCCTGGCCGAGGTCAAGAAGCTGCTCGACGAGGCGGTGCTGGCCGAACGCAAGGAGCTGGCGCGCGCACTCGATGACGACGCCCGGTTCGCCGAGATGCAGATCGAGGCGCTGTCACCGTCGCCGGCCAAGGCGGTGCAGGAGCTGTCGGAGTACAACTGGCGCAGCAGCGAGGCCCGGGAGTCCTATGAGAAGATCAAGGATCTGCTCGGCCGTGAGATGCTCGACCAGCGCTTCGCCGGAATGAAACAGGCGCTGGAGGGTGCCACCGACGAAGACCGGCAACGGGTCACCGACATGCTGGATGACCTCAACGACCTGTTGGACAAGCATTCTCGCGGCGAGGACACCCAGCAGGACTTTCAAGACTTCATGACCAAGCACGGCGAGTTCTTCCCGGAGAACCCGCGCAACGTCGAGGAGTTGCTCGATTCGCTGGCCCAGCGGGCCGCCGCTGCGCAACGTTTCCGCAACAGCTTGAGCGCCGAGCAGCGCGCCGAACTGGATGCGTTGGCGGAGCAGGCATTCGGCTCCCCATCGCTGCAGCAGGCGCTGGGGCGCCTGGATGCACATCTGCAGGCCGCCCGACCGGGCGAGGACTGGAGCGGCTCATCGGAGTTCTCCGGCAACAACCCGCTCGGCATGGGGGAGGGCGCCCAGGCGTTGAGCGACATCGCCGAACTCGAGCAGTTGGCCGAGCAACTGTCGCAGGCCTATCCGGGCGCGAGCATGGACGACGTCGATCTGGACGCGCTGGCCCGCCAGCTCGGCGACCAGGCTGCGGTCGATGCGCGGACGCTGGCCGAGCTGGAACGCGCACTGCTCAATCAGGGTTTCCTGGATCGCAGCTCCGATGGACAGTGGCGGCTTTCCCCCAAGGCGATGCGCCGGCTCGGCGAGACGGCGCTGCGCGATGTGGCGCGCCAACTCTCGGGGCGCCGCGGCGAGCGTGACCATCGTCGGGCCGGGGCGGCCGGTGAACTGACCGGGGCCACGCGGCCCTGGCAGTTCGGTGACACCGAGCCCTGGAACGTCACCCGCACCCTGACCAATACGGTGCTGCGGCAGGTCGCCGGCGGTTCAGCGAGGCTCGACGGAGGAGAGGCGAAGCTGGGACCGCCGCATGGGGACAGCGCCGGGCTCGGTTCGCGCCTCTCGATCAGCGTCGAGGACGTCGAGGTCTCCGAGACCGAGACCCGCACCCAGTCGGCCGTCGCGCTGCTGGTGGACACCTCGTTCTCGATGGTGATGGACAACCGCTGGCTGCCGATGAAGCGCACCGCGCTGGCGTTGCACCACCTGATCAGCACCCGGTTCCGCTCGGATGCGTTGCAGATCATCGCTTTCGGGCGCTACGCGCGCACCGTGACGGCCGCCGAGCTGACCGGCCTGGAGGGCGTCTACGAGCAGGGCACCAACCTGCATCACGCACTGGCGCTGGCCGGCCGGCACCTGCGCCGGCACCCCAACGCCCAGCCGGTGGTGCTGGTGGTCACCGACGGCGAACCGACCGCGCACCTGGAGGATTTTCGCGGGGAAGGGACGGGTTCTGCGGTGTTTTTTGATTACCCGCCCCACCCGCGGACCATCGCCCACACCGTCAAGGGGTTCGACGACGTGGCCCGCCTCGGTGCGCAGGTGACGATCTTCCGGCTCGGCGACGACCCCGGACTGGCCCGGTTCATCGACCAGGTGGCGCGACGCGTTGCGGGCCGGGTCGTGGTGCCAGAACTCGACGGGCTGGGCGCGGCCGTGGTCGGCGACTACCTGCGGTCACGGCGCCGCTGATCATCCCCGCGCCAGCAGTCGCCGCTTCTGTTCGGCGAACTCCGCCTCGGTCAGATAGCCGGCGTCGTGCAGTTCGCCGAGCTCGCGGATCCCGGCTGCCAGTTCGACGACCGAGCTCGCCGGTGAGTGCGCTGCGGCCACCGGTGCGCCTGGGCCCGACTCCGCTGCCGCCGGATCCACCGACGCCGCCGGTGCCGCCTTGCCGGCTTCCGGCGTCTTGGTCTGTTGGCCTCGGTTCTGGTTGACGGCGCCGGCCAACGCGCTGCCGCCCATGCCCGCCAGCGCCATCTGACCGAAAGCCGTCCCCAGTCCGGCCGGCGTCGGTGAACCGGCAGCGCTGAGCGGCGTCGAGAAGCTGGCATGACGGATCTCCGGGGCCAACTCCGCCCAACTGAGGGGCACCGAGAGCGCTCCGAGGGGGAACCCCTCGGCCAAGGCGGCCACCACCGAGGCGTGGGGCACCCGAAGGTTCTCGGTGCCGGGCAGCTCCGCGAAACCGCCGATCTGGCCCAGCGCCTCCAGGATGCTCCGTTGGCCGCCGCGGAGAATGTCCTGGGTATCGAAGATCTCGCGAGAGTCCAGCTCCGCGAAGTACATCGCGGCGCCCGCCAGCCAAACGCCGAGAATCGACAGCGGCAGGGCGATGCCGAGAGCGGTCTCGTCGGCGATGATGCCCAGCCAGTCGAAGGGCCCCGTCGGCACGTCGGCCTGTGCCAGCATGGCCGGAAACTGCGAACCGGCATCGGATGAGCCCGGCAGCGCCGAGGCCAGCTTTGACGGCAGCGTCTGGGCCGTGTTGGCGGCCGAGTTGAGTCCGGCGGCCTCCGAGCCGTTGAGCGGCCCGGCCGGGTTGGCGGTGTGCGGCGGCGGCTGGAACGGCTCCATCTCGGTGGCGGTCGCCGACAGCGACGCATAGCTGTACATGGCGCTGGCGTCCTGGGCCCACATCGCGGCGTATTCGGCTTCGTTGGCCGCGATGGCCGCCGCGTTCTGGCCCAATATGTTGGTGGCCAGCAGCGTCATCAACGCAGCGCGGTTGGCCGCGATCGCCGGTGGCGGCACCACCGTGGCGAAGGTGGCCTCGTAGGCGGCCACGGCGGCCTTGGCTTGCATGCCGGTCTTCTCGGCCTGGACCGAGGTCATGTTCAACCACGACACGAACGGGGTGATCGAAGCCGCCATGGCTGCGGCCGAGGGTCCCAGCCAGGGCCCGCTCGTCAGTTCGGTGACCACTGACTCGTAGGCCGTGGCGGCCAGGTGGAGCTCGGTGGCCAGCCCGTCCCAGGCCGTGGCAGCAGTCAACATCGATGCCGGGCCCGCGCCCGCATACATCAGACCGGAGTTGACCTCCGGTGGTAACGCCGCGAAATCCATTTCTCAGCCCCGGGCAGGGCGCGGCATCCGGACCACGCTGTCACCGGTAGCCGGTGGATGCGCCCGGGCAATGCGATTCATGGCGGTTGCATCCCTCCGTTTACTGGGTCATCTGGGGTGATGTGGGTTACTCTACGGTCTGATCCCTCGATCTAACCCGCCCAGAACTCACCGATGCGCTCGACACCCCGGGTCGCTGGGCGCCGTCAATTGTCGCGCAGCGCTGGGCGCAATTCCATTCTCCGAGCGGCAACCGCTCGGTCGCCATGGTGTTTGACACCCATTCGGGGAGCGCTGCAACCCGTATGGACAACGGGGTGCTGCGGAGACGATGGTGGTGGCATGCACCGTTGGACAGCGGTCGTCGACAGGTTTCGGCGGCGGGCGCGCCCGCCTGCGCGTGGGCTGTTTCGCCGGGTCGTGCTGATCAATGGTCTGGTCTTCACCCTGGGCACGCTGGTGCTTGCCATGTCCCCGGCAAGGGTGTCGACGCGCATCCAGCCGGCCGAGATCCCGGTTCTTGTCATCGGGCTGGCCATCGTGGTGGGCGCCAACGCACTGCTGTTGCGATCGAGTCTTGCCCCCCTGGATCGGCTCGCCGCGTCAATGCGGCGAGTCGATCCGCCCCATCCCAGTGACCGCGTGCACGACCCGGGCGCCGGCGACCTGCATCACCTCATCAAATCCTTCAACGCCATGCTGGACCGGCTGGAAACGGAGCGGGCCTCGTCGAACGCGTCGGTGCTGACCGTGCAGGAGAACGAGCGGCAGCGGATCGCCCGGGAATTGCACGACCAGATCGGCCAAACCCTCACTGTCGCGCTGCTCACGCTCAAGCGTGCGGTCGACGCCGCACCCGCGGAGATTCGCGGGGACCTCGGGGACGCCCAGGAAATCGTGCGGGCCAGTCTCGACGAAGTGCGCAGCATCGCCCGCCGGCTACGCCCGGACGCGCTGGATGACCTCGGGCTGCGCAGTGCACTGCAAGCCCTGTGTAACCAATTCACCCAGGCGACCGGCATCGACGTCGTCAAACAGATCAGCTCGCACGCCGACCAGGTGAGTCCCGACGTCAGCCTGGTCTGCTATCGCATCGCCCAGGAGAGCCTGACCAACATCGCCCGCCATTCCGGAGCGCAGAAGGCATGGCTGGACCTGCACATCGATGCCGCATCAAAGCTGACGCTGCGGATCGCCGACAACGGCAAGGGCGGCGTGAGTGCAGAAGGCGCCGGGATCACCGGAATGCGAGAACGCGCCCTGCTGGTGCAGGCCACCCTGACAATCACCTCGCCGAGCAACGAGGGAACCGAAGTCCGGCTGACGGTGCCGGCCCGACTGAGCGACGGAGGCCGGTAATGGCGCCGCCGGCCCGCATCATGCTCGCCGATGACCACGCCCTGGTGCGTAGCGGGCTGCGGATGATCCTGGATGCCGAGCCCGACCTGTGTGTGGTGGCCGAAGCGGCTGACGGGTCCGAGGCGCTGGCGGCGCTGCAGAACACGCCGGTCGATCTGGCGATCCTTGATATCGCGATGCCCCGGATGACCGGGCTGCAGGCCGCGCGCGAGATCAACCGCAGCCATCCCCATGTCCGGGTGCTGATGCTGTCGATGCACGACAACGAGCAGTACTTCTTCGAAGCGCTCAAGGCGGGGGCATCGGGCTACGTGCTGAAATCCGTCGCCGACCGCGACCTGCTCGAGGCCTGCCGGGCGACGATGCGCGGCGAACCGTTTCTGTACGCCGGGGCGGTGACCGCGCTGATCCGGGACTATCTGCACCGGTCACGGCACGGCGATGACTTGCCGGACAACATCCTCACGCCCCGCGAGGAGGAGGTGCTGAAGCTGATCGCCGAGGGTTTGTCGGCGCGCGAGATTGCGAAAACACTTGGTATCAGTGCCAAGACGGTTGACCGCCATCGGACGAATACGCTGCAGAAGCTCGGCTTGCGCGACCGCTTGGCGCTCACCCGTTATGCGATCCGAGCCGGCCTGATCGAGGCCTAGCGGCGGGCGCAGCGAGACGCCGCCGGTCGTCGCCGTAGGGGTCCGAACCCGCACCGAATGGGGGTTGTATTCCATGGCGCTCGACGGTTTTGCCGCAGAAACTGGATTGAGCCGAGGCGGGCGATTCAGGGTACGTTTGAGCTGGACTCGACGCGCCTGTCGTTGCCGCGGCCGCCTGCGGTGCCGCCCGGCGCCGCTCATATGTCCGACGAGCCGTACCAGAACTGATTCCGTTACCGGGATCAATTTGTCCCGTGGAGCGTGATGCTAGCGATACTGCTTGCCCATACAGTCGGCACGGCTTTGGCGCCGCTGATGGTGCGCAGATGGGGACGAGCGGCGTTCTATCCGCTGGGAGCGATCCCGTTGGTATCGCTGCTGTGGGTGGTGGTGAACTGGCCCACCGGCCCGGCCGACGATCACCGAACGACGGTGTCATGGGTGCCCGGGCTGTCGATGGATATCGACCTGCGCTTCGACTCGCTGGCCGCGATCATGAGCGTGCTGGCATTGGGGATCGGCGCCCTGGTGCTGTTCTACTGCGCCGAGTACTTCCGCCCCGCCAGCCCTCACTGTGACCTCGATCCGAGGCTGCCCAGCTTCGCCGCGAAGATGGTCGGATTCGCCGGATCCATGTTCGGCCTGATGGTCGCCGACAACATGCTGGTGCTGTACGTGTTCTGGGAACTGACCACGGTGTTGTCGTTCCTGCTGATCGGCCACTACGCCGAACGTGCCGTCAACCGCCGCGCTGCCATCCAGGCGTTGGTGGTGACCACCGCCGGTGGCCTGGCGATGCTCGTCGGCGTCATCATGCTGGGCGAGACGGCGGGTACATACCTGCTCTCGGAGCTGGTGGCCAGTCCGCCGTCCGGCACGGTAGTCACCGTCGGCGTGCTGTTGGTCCTGGTCGGGGCGCTCAGCAAGTCGGCGATCATCCCGTTGCATTTCTGGCTGCCGGGCGCGATGGCCGCGCCGACGCCGGTCAGCGCCTACCTGCACGCCGCGGCGATGGTCAAGGCCGGGATCTATCTGGTGGCGCGGCTGACGCCGGCGTTCGCCGACTCACCGGGATGGCGGCCGACGGTGCTGGTGCTGGGCTTGGCCACCGCCCTGCTCGCCGGCTGGCGTGCCGTCCGCGAATACGACTTGAAGCTGCTGCTGGCCTACAGCACCGTCAGCCAGTTGGGTTTGATCATCACGCTGGTCGGCGCCGGTGGCGGCGACCTGATGTTGGCCGGCCTGACCGCCATGTGTGCGCACGCAGCGGCCAAAGCGACGCTGTTCATGGTGGTGGGGATCATCGACCATGCCACCGGGACCCGCGACCTGCGGGAGTTGGCCGGCTTGGGTCGCCGCGCTCCCGGACTCTTCGTGGTTGCCGCGGCTGCGGCCGCCAGCATGGCCGGGGTACCGCCCTTCGTGGGTTTCATCGCCAAGGAGACGATTTTCGGGACCGAGGCCGGAGCCCCGTCGTTGGGCTCTTCCAGTCCATACGTATTGGGTGCCGCGGTGCTCGCCTCGGTGTTCACCGTGATCTACAGCGCGCGGTTCGTCTGGGGCGGCTTCGCCGACAAGGGCCTGCCCGAGCCCAGTACCCACGTCGCCGAAATGCACCGACCGACTGCGGCGTTCTTGGCAGCCCCCGCGGTGTTGGCCGCCACCAGCCTAGGCCTCGGGTTGTGGTCGATCGGGCTGGACACGGTGTTGCACGGCTACGCCGACACGATGCCCGACGGCTCCGGCTACCACCTTGCGTTGTGGCACGGCGCGGGACTGCCGGTACTGCTCTCGGCGACGGTGTTGCTGGTGGGCTTCGGTGTATTCGCCGCGCGCGGCCCGCTGGGCCTCACCCGGCTGCGCCGACTTCCGCTGGGCAAGGCTGACGAAATGTACGACGACTTCATCCGGCTGCTCGATGTGGTCGCGGTCCGGCTGACCGCGATCACCCAGCGCGGTTCGCTACCGTTCAACCAAGCGGTGATATTCGTCACGCTGGTGGTGCTGCCGCTGGCCGCGCTGATGCTGGGCGCGCGCGACCGGATCGATCTGCAGCTGTGGGATACCCCGTTGCAGCTCACCGTGGCCGTGCTGGTGGTGGCGGGCGGGGTCGGTGCGACCCTGGCTCGCAACCGGCTGTCTGCGGTGCTGATGGTCGGGGTGACCGGGTACGGCTGCGCCGTGGCGTTCGCCTTCCACGGCGCGCCCGACCTGGCATTGACCCAGTTGCTCGTCGAGACCGTGACCGTGGTGATTTTCGTGCTGGTGCTGCGGACGCTGCCGGCAGAGACCGCGCGTCCCACCATGGAGACGAACCGGCTGTCGCGCGCGGTGCTGTCCATCATGGTCGGCGCCAGCGTCGCTGTGCTGGGGGCGTTCGCGATGGCGGCCCGCACCAGCGATGGGGTCGCCGGTCTGTTGCCCGCCGCGGCGTATCTGCGCGGCTACGGCGCCAACACGGTCAACGTCATCCTGGTCGACATCCGCGCGTGGGACACCCTCGGGGAGATATCGGTGTTGCTGGTAGCCGCGACCGGGGTGGCCTCGATGGTGTTCCGAACCCGGCGGTTCGGCCGCGCGCCACGGACTGCCGATCCCGATGCACATCGGATGGATCCCGGAATCGCCACCCCGTACAGCCCGGCGATCGGGTCCACCACCTGGCTGCGCGGTAGCGCCTACCACGATCCCAATCAGCGGTCGCTGGTGTTGGAGGTCGCGAGTCGGATGATCTTCCCGCTGATCATGGTGGTGTCGGTTTATTTCCTGTTCGCCGGACACAACAATCCGGGCGGCGGTTTCGCCGGCGGGCTGGCCGCTGGACTGGCGCTGGCGCTGCGCTACCTGGCGGGCGGGCGATACGAGCTCGGTGAGACGCTGCCGCTGGACTCCGGCAAGATCCTGGGCGTGGGCCTGAGCCTGGTGGCGGCCACGGCGCTGGCGTCGTTGTTCCTCGGTGCGCCGGTGCTGTCGTCGGCGGCGCTGTCGTTCAGCCTGCCGATAGTGGGTCAGGTCAAGCTGGTGACTTCGTTGTTCTTCGATGTGGGGGTGTATCTGGTCGTGGTCGGCATGGTGCTCGACGTCCTGCGCAGTCTCGGCGCCCGTCTCGACCAGGTGGCCGAGCAGCGACCTGCGCAGCGCTCGGTGGTGAGGACACCATGACCGCACACCTGGTTCCGCTGCTGATGGCCGCCGGGCTCACCTCCTGCGGGGTGTACATGCTGCTGGAGCGCAACCTCACCCGCGCGCTACTGGGCCTGATGATGATCGGCAATGCCATCAATTTGCTGATCATCGATGTTTCCGGGCCGGGCGGCAGCCCGCCGATCTACAACAGCACCGAGGGCATGGAAAACGACGCCGACCCGCTCGCCCAGGCGATGGTGTTGACCGCCATCGTCATCACCATGGGCATCGCCGCCTTCGTGCTGGCCCTGACCTACCGCTCCTACCACCTGACCACCGACGACGACATCGGTGACGACGAGGAGGCGATCCGGCTGTCCCAGCTCTCCGACGAGGAGATCATCGCCGCCGAGGCCGACCACAGTGAGCCGGTCGCACCCGGTGAATTGGACGCCGTCGTGGAAAGCACCGTCGCCGAAAGCGGGGTGTCGCGGTGAGTATCGCTGCTGCCCTGATCCCGCTTCCGGTGCTACTGCCCACACTGGGTGCTGCGCTGACCCTCATCGTCGGCCGGCGTCCCAAGCTGCAGCAGCCGATCACCATCGGTACGTTGGCCGCGGATGTCGCGGTCACCGCCGCACTGCTGTTCCTGTCCGACCGAGAGGGCACCCTGGCGTTGCACGTCGGCGGCTGGGGCCCGACCGAGGGTGGACGCGGGCCGCTCGGCATCACCCTGGTGGTCGACCGGTTATCGGCGCTGATGTTGATCGTGTCGGCGGTCGTGCTGCTGGCGGTGATCGTCTACGCCATCGGCCAGGGTGTCCGCGACGGTGACGACCGTCAGCCGGTGTCGATCTTCCTGCCCACGTATCTGACGCTGTCGGCCGGCGTCTCCCTGGCGTTCCTGGCCGGTGACCTGTTCAACCTCTTCGTCGGGTTCGAGATGCTGTTGGCCGCGAGCTTCGTGTTGCTGACCATCGGTGCCAGCGCCGAACGGATCCGGGCCGGTATCGGCTACGTGATGGTGTCGATGACGTCGTCGTTGATCTTCCTGCTCGGCATTGCCTTGGTTTATGCCTCGACCGGCACGCTGAACCTGGCTGAGCTGGCCGTTCGCGCCACCGGCATGCCCGACGGCACCCGCAGTGCGGTATTCGCGGTGTTCCTGGTGGGCTTCGGCATCAAAGCCGCGGTCTTCCCGCTGTCGGCCTGGTTGCCCGATTCCTATCCCACCGCGCCCGCCCCGATCACCGCCGTGTTCGCCGGCATCCTGACCAAAGTCGGTGTCTACGCGATCATCCGGGCACATTCGCTGCTGTTTCCCGATGCTGGGCTGGACTCGGTGCTGCTGGTCGGGGCGCTGCTGACCATGCTGATCGGTATTTTCGGCGCCATCGCGCAAAGTGATATCAAACGGGTGCTGTCCTTCACGCTGGTCAGCCACATCGGTTTCATGGTGTTCGGGGTGGCGTTGTCGAGCGAGTTGGGTATGGCCGGCGCCATTTTCTATGTGATGCACCACATCATCGTGATGACGACATTGTTCTTGGCGGCCGGCTTGATCGAACGCCAGGGCGGCGCGTCGTCGCTGAAACGGCTCGGCGGTTTGGTGGCCAATCCGTTGCTGGCGTTCATGTTCCTGGCCCCGGCGTTCAATCTCGGTGGTATTCCGCCGTTCTCGGGCTTCATCGGCAAGACGGCGGTATTGCAGGCCGGGGTTCGTGACGGGTCGGTGCTGGCCTGGTGTCTGGTGGGCGGCGCGGTGGTGACCAGCCTGCTGACCCTGTTCGTGCTGGCGCGGGTGTGGACCCGGGCGTTCTGGCGGTTGCGCAGCGATGCTCCCGAGGGAGAGCTGGTGCGCGCCGCACCGCCGGTGCTGCTCGATGACATCGGCGAGGTCGCCTTCGACGACCGCGCTGACGTGGGCCGGATGCCCATCGGGATGGTGGTGCCGACGGTCGGGCTGATCGTGCTGGGGCTGGCGTTCACCGTCATGGCGGGCCCGATCTTCGGTTATGCGGAACGCGCCGCAGCCGAGGTGCTCGACCGTGGTGAATACATCTCGGCCGTGTTGGCAGGAGGTGCGCCGTGAGGCCGATCGCGCTACGGATCGCTGCGTTGTGTGGCCTGTCCATCATCTGGACGTTGCTGTGGGGCCGCTTCACGATCCCCAACCTCGTCGTCGGGATCGCGGTCGCCGTGGTCATCATGGTGCTGCTGCCACTGCCGCCGGTACCGGTGCAGGGCAAGGTGCATCCGTGGTCGGCACTCAAGCTGCTGGGGCTGTTCGCGTGGTACCTGGTGGTGTCCAGTGGCCAGTTGATGTGGTTGGCGATCAGACCCGGCCCACCGCCGCAGACCGGGGTGCTGCGGGTGCCGCTGACCATCAAATCGGATCTGGTGTTGGTGTTGGCGGCCGGCATCACCACGCTGATTCCCGGATCGATGGTGCTGGAGATCGACCAGGTACGGCGCATCCTGTATTGCCACGTGATCGATGTTGGAAATGCTCGTTCCGTCGAGCGGTTCTACCACCAGGCCGCGCAGGTGGAGCGGCTGTTGATCGACGCGTTCGAGCGCGACGAGGACTGGCTGCCGGCGGGAGCAGGCGCATGACCGTGATCTGGGGCACCGCGGGCGTTCTGCTGGGTTTCGCGGCGGTCATCACCATGTATCGGCTGCTGGCCGGGCCCAGCACGCTGGACCGACTGGTGGCCTTGGACACGCTGGCCGCGATGACCATGTGCGGCATCGGTATTTGGGCTGCGGTCAGCCGGGACACCACCGTGACCTACAGCCTGGCGGCGCTGGCCCTGGTCGGCTTCATCGGATCGGTCAGTGTGGCCCGCTTCCGGGTGCCGGACACGCCGCTGGACTCGGGGGGGCAGTCATGATCGTGCTCGACCTGTTCGCCAGTGTGTTGGGTCTTGCCGGGGCGGTGCTGGCGCTGACCGCGGCGATCGGGGTGGTGCGCTTCCCGGACACGTTGGCCCGGATGCATTCGGCCACCAAACCGCAGGTGCTGGGACTGATATTGGTGCTGGTCGCCGCGTTGATCCGGCTACGCGGCAGCCACGATGCCGGGATGGTGACCGTGAGCATCATCTTCACCCTGATCACGGCGCCGGTTGTCGCCCACCGGGTGGGTCGACTGGCCTACCAGGAGCAGGACATGACCGAGGTGCTGGCCGTCGACCAGTTGGTCGAGCTCACCGAGGAGGAGGATCAGGCTTCGCGCTGACCTGGGCGCAGCACGGCGACCAGAAAGTCGGAATCGGCGGTGAAGGGCCGCAGATCCCAGGTGCCCAGCAGCAGGTCGACCGCGAATCCGGTGGTCGCCGCGTCGTCGAGGAACTGGTCGAACTCATAGTCCCGATCGGCGCCGAAACCGATCACGGTTCGTCCGTCGTCGGCGCAGTGCGCGCGCAACCGGCGCAGCACCTCGACGCGGGTGCTCGGTGCCACGAACGTCATGACATTGCCGGCTGACACGATCACCTCGAACGGTTCGGGGATACCGCGAGCGGGCAGGTCGAGTTCGGCCAGGTCACCGACCAGGTAGCGCGGGCCCGGATGATCGTGTTCGGCCGCCTCGATGAGCTCCGGATCGACGTCGACACCCACCACGTCGTGACCGGCCGCGGACAACAGGCCGGCCACCCGGCCCGGGCCGCAGCCGGCATCGAGGATGCGAGCGCCACGCGACGCCATCGCGTCGATGAATCGTGCTTCGCCGGCCAGATCGTTACCGGCGCGGGCCATTTGACGGAAGCGCTCGATATACCACTGTGAGTGCCCGGGATCGGCGGCGACCTTTTGCATCCAGAGGCTCTGCTCGACCATGAGGCCATTCTGGCAGGGCAGGGTCACGGGGCGGGCAGGCGCACGCCTCACGGCCCGGGGCCGGGCCCGATTACGTCTCGCAGTTGTTCGGCGTTGTCGTTGTCCATGCGGGTGAAGGCCGTCGCGGCGGTGCGCACGTTCTCGGCGATGCCGGTCAGGTTCTGATGGTGGCCCTGCAGCGCGTCGCGGTGGCCGTCCTTGGCGCTGCCCAACGCGGCGTGGAAGCTGTGTGCGTCGTCGAAGTCGCCGAAAATCCCGGCGGCCACACCGGCGGATCCCAGCCGCTGCGCACCGTTGCGGGCGTGGCCACCGGCGTCATCGGACACGTTGGCCCCGGTGCGCAATGCCTGAGGGTCGACGTGCATCGCCTACCGCCTTCCTGGTGCACCAGCTCTGTAAGAGCGTAGCGATCGGTGGGCAGGCGTCAATTCACCCGGTCGCTACACCAGCGGGCGGCCGGTGCGGATACGCCGGTCGACGTCCCACAGCAGCACATTGAACGGGAAGCCGCGCAGGAATTTCGGCAGCAGGTTGTTGACCCCTCGAATCACGCCCATCAACCGGTCGAACTGGCGTTGCTTGTCCGCGTCCCACGGCAACTGCATCTCGTCGCGGAAGCGCTGCGGCAGGAATCCGGTGGTGATCAACAGGGCGAGCCGTTCGTTCGCCCGCTGCAGCGGTCCCGGCAGGGTCATGCCGCGCAATCGGCTGGCGGCGATGGGAAGCAGGTAGTCGCGGACGGTGTCGTCGATGTGCACCTTGTCCAGCTGCTCCTGCCAGTACCGGTCGAAAGCGGCCCGATCCGCCGGCCACATGTCCTCGGGGACCTGGAGCATGGTGGCCATGGCCTTGCCCTCATTGTGGTAGTGCCGGTCGGCGTGCTCGTCGTCCATCTCACCGAGGAAGATACGGTGCACGTCGACGTTGCCCTTGTACAGGCAGGCGCCCACCCACAGCTGCAGATCGCGGTCGAAGGCGTTGTACTTCACCGGGCTGTCGGCCGTCGAGCGAACCTGGCGGTGCGCACTGTTGACCGCCTCGCGGAACGCGGCCTTCTGCTCGTCGCTGCCCTGGGTGGCGACGACCAGATAGGTGAACGTGGTGCGAGCCCGCTTGATCGGATGCAGGTCGACGCGCCCGCTTTCGACGCGGCTCTCCAGCACGCCATAACCCACGCCGGGACGGGCGAGTTGCATGATCACGTTGGCGGGCCCGGCCAACAGCGCCACACCCATCATCATGTTGTCGGTGCAGGAGACCTGCGGCAGCAACGACCGCCGATGAGGTGCGGGTTGTGTGCTCGTCGAATCGCTCACCGAACGCTCCACCAACGGGATCGGTTCGCTGATCGTCATGGCTGCACCCCTCGCAATTGTGAGAACATCGGTTTCCTGATATTGCCGAGCCTGGGGCCCGCTGTCAACATGGTGGGTATGGGGAGCGTTGCGCCGGAGCGCCCGTACCGGGGGGTGCAGGCCGCAGATCGGCTGGCCGAACGCCGAGAACGGCTGCTAGTCGCCGGCCTCGATCTGCTCGGCGGGCGCGAGATGCCCGCATTGACCGTTCGCGCGCTGTGCCGCCGGGCCGGGGTGGCGTCCCGCTATTTCTACGAGAGTTTCACCGACAAGGACGAGTTCGTCGCGGCTGTCTTCGAGTGGGTGGTCAATGACCTGGCCGCCAGCACCCAGGAGGCCGTGGCCGCGGCGCCTCCCGCCGAACAGACGCGCGCCGGCATGGCCCACCTGGTGGCGGCCATCGCCGGAGACGCCCGTGTCGGCAGGATCTTGTTCAGCACCCGGCTGACCAACGCGTTGCTGGTACGCAAACGGGCGCAGTCGAGTGCGCTGTTCGCGATGCTGTCCGGCCGCCACGTCGAAAACGTGCTCCGGGTGCCGGGCAACGACCGGATCAAGGCGGCCGCCCATTTCGTGGTCGGCGGGGTGGCACAGACGATCGGTGCCTGGCTGGCCGGTGACATACACCTGCAGCCCGATCAGCTCGTGGACCAGTTGACCGCACTACTGGGCCAGCTCGACGATCCGGCGCTCTACCGCGATCCGCCGTCGTGATCAGTCGACGGAGGCCCTAGCACCCTCAGCTGCGCGACTTGCGCTGTTTGCGCTTGATGCCCACTCCGCCCCACAGTGCAAAGCCGCGGATTCGCACCGTCGGGGCGCCCGGCGTGCCCCGGCCCTCGACACGCTGGTCGAAGCCGCCCATGACGCCATGCCCCTGGATGTCGACGTTGACTTCCGGCGGCAACAGAATGGTCTGCCCGCCCATGATCGAGTAGGCGTTGATCTCGACGTCGGGTGCGGTGAAGTCGGCGTAGCGCAGGTCGATGACGCCGCCGCCCCACAGCGAGAACGTGGTCAGCCGCTTGGGTACGTTCCACCGCCCGCGCCGCTCGAACGAACTCATGATCGCCAGCAGCAGTGTCGAGGGCGCGGGTTTGCAGTCGCCGCCGCGGTGCGGGCATACCGAAGAACCCGGAAGGTCGGCACGCAGCCGGTCGAGCTCGTCGTAGGTCTGCGCCGCATAGGCCTTGGCCAGCCGGTCCTCATACTCGCTCATCGGCAGTTGGCCCTGCGCAGCGGCGTCGCCGAGCAGCTGCGCCAGCTGGATCCGGTCGGTGTCCGCGGCACGCGAGGGCGTGCCGTGGGTCTCGTCGCTTCGCCGGGCTGAGTTTCTCATTGGCTAGACAGCCTACGACGAACTGATTTGCCACGAGCAGGGTTGCCCCAAAGTGCCCGGCGAACCGGAGCGCGACGGGCCGGCGTGAGGGTGTCAGCCGGCCCAGCTGGGGGGACGCTTCTGCAGGAAGGCGAGCATGCCTTCGCGGGCCTCCGCGGAGACGAACATCCGCGCTGAGGCGACGCTGAGCCGTTCGGCATCCCGGTCGAACCCGGCCAGTACCGCCGCGGTGGTCAGCGCCTTGGAGGCCGCCAGCCCCTGCGGAGATCCGAGCCGCAGATCGGCGACCAGGCCCGCGACGGTCGCCTCCACATCCTCGGCGGCCAGCGTGATCAGCCCGATCTTCGCGGCTTCGGCGGCGCCGAATTTCTCCCCGGTCAGGTAGTAGCGCGCCGCTGCCCTGGCCGACAGCTTCGGCAGCAGCGTCAGGGAGATGATCGACGGCGCCACGCCGATCCGGGCCTCGGTCAGCGCGAAGGTGCTGGCCGGCCCGGCGACCGCGATATCGCACGCGCCGACCAGCCCCATGCCGCCGGCGCGTACGTGGCCGTTGACCGCGGCGATCACCGGTCGCGGCGACTCGACGATCGCCCGCAGCAGCGCCGCCATCTCACGGGCCCGGTCGGCGGCGAGCTCGCCGGGGTCCCCACCGGCCGCTTCGGACAGGTCGGCTCCGGCGCAGAACGTCTTGCCGGTGTGTCCGAGCACCACCACCCGCACGTTCGGGTCGGCCGCGGCGTCGCGCAGGCCCGCGTGCAGCTGGGCGACCAGCCTGCTCGACAGCGCGTTGCGGTTGTGCGGCGAGTCCAGGGTCAGCCGGGCCGAGCCGTCTGCGGTGTCCTCGGGACCGGTGTAGGAAACCAGCGTATCCATCAGTACGACCGGGGCAGGCCCAGCGACGTCTGCGCGACGAAGTTCAGGATCATCTCCCGGCTCACCGGCGCGATGCGGGCCAGCCGAGACGAGGTGATCGCCGCGGCGATGCCGTATTCCTTGGTCAGGCCGTTACCACCGAGCGACTGCACCGCCTGGTCGACCGCCCGTGTCGACGCCTCGCCGGCGGCGTATTTGGCCATGTTGGCCGCCTCCGCGGCCCCGAAGTCGTCGCCGGCGTCGTACAACGTCGCCGCCTTCTGCATCATCAGCTTGGCCAACTGGATCTCGATGTGATTGGCAGCCAGCGGATGCGACAGGCCCTGGTGCGCCCCGATCGGGGTCTTCCAGACCTGACGGGTGTTGACGTAGTCGACGGCCTTGCCGATCGCGAAGCGGCCCATGCCGACCGCGCTGGCCGCGCCCATGATGCGTTCGGGGTTCAGCCCGGCGAACAGTTGCGCGATGGCGGCGTCCTCGGAGCCCACCAGCGCGTCGGCCGGCAGCCGAACGTCGTCGAGGAACACCTGAAACTGGCGCTCCGGGCTGACCAGCTCCATCTCGATCGGGGTGTAGGTCAATCCGGGGGTGTCGGTGGGGATCACGAACAGGGCGGGCCGCAGGTTGCCGGTCTTGGCGTCTTCGCTGCGGCCGACCACCAGTACCGCCTGCGCCTGGTCGATACCGGAGATGAAGGTCTTCTGGCCCTTGAGGATCCAGTCGGACCCGTCGCGGCGCGCGGTGGTGGTGATCTTGTGCGAGTTCGATCCGGCGTCCGGTTCGGTGATGGCGAACGCCATGGTCAGCGATCCATCGGCGATGCCGGGGATCCACCGCTTCTTCTGCTCGTCGGTGCCGAACTTGGAGATGATGGTGCCGTTGATGGCAGGCGAGACGACCATCATCAGCAGCGCGCACCCGTTGGCCGACATCTCTTCCATGACCAGCGACAGTTCGTACATGCCGGCGCCGCCACCGCCGTACTCCTCGGGTAGGTTGACGCCGATGAAGCCGAGTTTGCCGGCCTCGTTCCACAGTTCGTCGGTGTGCTGCCCGGCGCGGGCCTTCTCCAGGTAGTAGTCCTGGCCGTAGTTCGAGGCCATCGCCGCGACGGCATCGCGCAGGGCGCGGCGTTCGTCGTTTTCGATGAAGCTGGTGTCGCTCATTCTGGGTCTCCTTCTGCTTGCTGTTCGACACGGGCCAGCACGGCACCGACCTCTACCTGGTCGCCGGGCTTGACGTCGAGTTGGGTGAGCACCCCGTCCGACGGCGCGCTGATGGTGTGCTCCATCTTCATGGCTTCCAGCCAGATCAGCGGTTGGCCGGCGGTCACCGCATCACCCAGTCCGGCGCCCAGTCGGATGACGTTGCCGGGCATCGGTGCCAGCAGTGATCCCTGTTCGACGGCCGATTCGGGGTCCGGGAAGCGAGGCAACGCCACCAGGTGCACGCCGCCGGCTGGGGAGTCGACGTAGATGTCGGAGCCGTAGCGCGCGACGGTGAAGGTGCGGGCGACACCGGCCGGGTCGGCCAGCACCACCTCGTCGGGGCCGGCCGAGACCAGCCTGACATCGCAGTCCTTGACGATCAATCCGGTTCGGGTGAAACGGTATTCGATCCGATGCTCGGTGCCGTCGTCGGCGGCGTAGGTCTTGGTCTGAAATCCAGACGGCACGTTGCGCCAGCCGCCGGGAACGGAGCCGAACGCCTGGGCGGTGGCCCGGTTGTGTGCGGCGTCGGCCAGCGCGGCAGCGACCGCCGCGGTGCGCACCGTCGCCGTGTCGGCCAGCGGCGCGGACAGTTCGGCCAGGCCGTGGGTGTCGAAGAACGCCGTGTCGGTTGCCCCGTCCAGGAACGCCGGGTGGCGCAGCACGTTGACCAGCAGATCGCGGTTGGTGCGCAACCCGTGCAGTCGGGTGCGGGCCAGCGCGCTCGCCAGCACCGTGGCCGCCTGCCGGCGGGTCGGCGCGTAGCTGATCACCTTGGCCAGCATCGGGTCGTAGTGGATCGAGACGGTCGATCCGTCGACGACACCGGAGTCCAGCCGGATGCCGGTGTGTCGGCACAGCGAGCCGAACTGCGCCGCGACGCCGGGCACGTCGACGGCGTGCACCGTGCCGGCCTGCGGCTGCCAGCCGCTGCCCGGGTCTTCGGCGTAGAGCCGCACCTCGATCGAATACCCATGGGCCGGCGGGGGTTCGGGGTCGAGCCGGGCGCCGTCGGCCACCGCGATCTGCAGTTCGACCAGGTCGACGCCGGTGGTCTCCTCGGTGACCGGGTGCTCGACCTGCAGCCGGGTGTTCATCTCCAGGAAGTAGAACTCGCCGCGGGAGTCGGCCAAGAACTCCACCGTGCCGGCGCCGGTGTAGCCGATCGCGCTCGCCGCCAGCCGGGCCGCCTCGAAGAGTTTGGCGCGCATGCCCGGGGTGCGCGCCACCAGGGGAGAGGGCGCCTCCTCGAGGACCTTCTGGTGACGGCGCTGAATCGAGCATTCCCGCTCACCGACCGCCCACACCGTGCCGTGCGCATCGGCCATCACCTGGACCTCGATGTGGTGGCCGGTCGGCAGGTAGCGCTCGCAGAACACCGTGGGGTCACCGAATGCCGAGGCGGCCTCGCGCTGGGCGGCCGCGACCTCGTCGGCCAGGGCCGACAGTTCGGTGACCACCCGCATGCCGCGGCCGCCGCCGCCGGCGGAGGCCTTCACCAGCACCGGAAGTTGTTCGGCGGTGACCGATGCCGGGTCCAGTTCTTCCAGGACCGGCACGCCGGCGGCGGCCATCATCTTCTTCGACTCGATCTTGGATCCCATCGAGGTCACCGCGGCCACCGGCGGCCCGATCCAGGTCAACCCGGCGTCCTGCACTGCAGCGGCGAAATCGGCGTTCTCGGACAGGAATCCGTAGCCGGGGTGGATGGCGTCGGCCCCGGCGGCACGGGCCGCGTCGATGATCGCCTCGGCCGACAGGTAGGACGTGGTCTGCGGCAGCCGAACTTTCGCGTCGGCTTCGGCGACGTGCGGCATGGCGGCGTCGGGGTCGGTGTAGACCGCGACGGTGCCCAGCCCCAGCCGGCGGCAGGTGGCGAAGACCCGACGGGCGATCTCGCCGCGATTGGCCACCAGGACATTGCTGATCATTGACTCCACTTTCGGCTCTTCGCGCAAGCGCTCATCGCGCTCACATCCGGAAGACGCCGAAGTTCGACGTCCCCTCGACCGGGCCATTGGCAATGGCGGACAAACACATTCCCAGCACGGTGCGGGTGTCGCGCGGGTCGATCACCCCGTCGTCGTAGAGCCGGCCGGACAGGAACATCGGCAGCGACTCCGCCTCGATCTGGGCTTCGATCGCGGCCCGCAGCGCGGCGTCGGCCGCCTCGTCCACCTGCTGGCCGCGGGCCTCGGCAGCGGCGCGGCTCACGATCGAGATGACCCCGGCCAGCTGTGTGCCGCCCATCACCGCGGCTTTGGAGCTCGGCCAGGCGAACAGGAACCGCGGATCGTAGGCCCGCCCGCACATGCCGTAATGCCCGGCGCCGTAGGAGGCCCCGATCAGCAGCGAGATGTGCGGCACCGTCGAGTTCGACACGGCGTTGATCATCATCGAGCCGTGCTTGATCATGCCGCCCTCTTCATAGGCCTTGCCGACCATGTACCCGGTGGTGTTGTGCAGGAACAACAGTGGGGTGTCAGACCGGTTGGCCAGCTGGATGAACTGGGTCGCCTTCTGGGATTCCTCGCTGAACAGCACCCCGCGCGCGTTGGCCAGGATGCCGATCGGATACCCGTGCAGCCGGGCCCAGCCGGTGATGAGCGACGAGCCGTACATGGCCTTGAACTCGTCGAAGTCCGAGCCGTCGACGATGCGGGCGATCACCTCCCGCGGATCGAACGGGATGCGCAGATCGGCCGGCACGATGCCGATCAGCTCGTCGGCGTCGTACTTCGGCTCGACGACCGCAGCCGGCTTCGGGCCCTGCTTGACCCAATTCAGCCGGGCCACGATCCGGCGGCCGATGCGCAATGCGTCGAGCTCGTCGTTGGCGAAGTAGTCGCCCAGGCCGGACGTGCGGGAGTGCATCTCGGCGCCACCGAGTGATTCGTCGTCGGACTCCTCGCCGGTGGCCATCTTCACCAGCGGCGGGCCGGCCAGGAACACTTTCGAGCGTTCCCGGATCATCACCACGTGGTCGGACATGCCCGGCACATAGGCCCCGCCGGCGGTGGAGTTGCCGAACACCAGCGCGATGGTCGGGATGCCGGCGGCCGACAGCCGGGTCAGGTCGCGGAACATCTGACCGCCGGGGATGAAGACTTCCTTCTGGGTGGGCAGGTCCGCCCCGCCGGATTCCACCAGGGAGATCAGCGGAAGCCGGTTCTCGAAGGCGATCTGGTTGGCCCGCAGAATCTTTCGCAGCGTCCACGGATTCGACGTACCGCCTTTGACCGTCGGGTCGTTGGCGATGATCATGCACTCGACGCCGCTGACCGCACCGATTCCGGTGACCACGCTGGCACCGACCTGGAAGTCGCTGCCCCAGGCGGCCAGCGGGCACAGCTCAAGGAAGGGCGAGTCGGCGTCGATGAGCAGCTCGATGCGCTCCCGGGCGGTCAGCTTGCCCCGGGCGTGGTGCCGTTCGACGTACTTCGGTCCGCCGCCGGCGAGTGCCTTGGCGTGCTCGGCATCGATCTCGGCGAGCTTGTCGGTCAGCGCCGCCGCCGCTTCGGTGTAGGCGGGGGAGGAGGGGTCAAGGGTGGACTTGAGGGTGGTCACGATTGGTATCCCAGCGTTTTGGCGGCCAGTGAGGTCAGGATCTCGGTGGTTCCACCGCCGATGCCGATGATGCGCATGTCCCGATACTGACGCTCCACCTCGGACTCGGCCATATAACCCATGCCCCCGAACAACTGCACCGCCTGGTGGGCCACCCACTCACCGGCCTCCACCGCGGTGTTCTTGGCGAAACACACCTCGGCGATGAGGTTGAACTCCCCGGCCAGTTGGCGCTCGACGACGTGGCGGGTGTAGACCCGGGCGACGTCGATCCGGCGCGCCATCTCGGCCAGCGTGTTCTGCACCGCCTGCCGCGAGATCAGCGGCCGGCCGAAGGTCTCCCGGTCCCGGCACCACGCCAGGGTCAGGTCCAGGCAGCGCTGTGCGCTGGCGTACGCCTGCGCGGCCAGCCCGACCCGTTCGGAGACGAACGCGGCGGCGATCTGGGCGAATCCGGTGTTCTCGACGCCGACCAGGTTGGCCACCGGCACCCGGGCGTCGACGTAGGACAGCTCGGCGGTGTCCGAGGATCGCCAGCCCATCTTCTCCAGCTTGCGACTCACCTCAAACCCCGGCGTGCCCTTCTCGACCACCAGCAGCGACACCCCGGCCGCGCCGGGGCCGCCGGTGCGCACCGCGGTGACGACGTAGTCGGCGCGGACCGCGGAGGTGATGAAGGTCTTGGAGCCGTTGACCACGTAGTGATCGCCGTCCAGGCGCGCGGTGGTGCGCAGGTGCCCGACATCCGAGCCGCCCCCGGGCTCGGTGATGGCCAGCGACCCGATCTTCTCCCCGGCCAAGGTGGGGCGCACGAACTCCTCGATCAGCCTCGTGTCGCCCGAGGCGATCATGTGCGGCACCGCGATACCGCAGGTGAACAGGGAGGCGAAAACGCCGCCGGGTGCTCCCGCCTGGTGCATCTCCTCGCAGACGATTACCGCGTCGGCACCGTCCCCGCCGCTGCCGCCGACCTCCTCGGGGAAGCCCGCGCCCAGCAAGCCGACCTCGGCGGCCTTGCGGTGCAGTTCGCGCGGTAGCTCGCCGCTGCGTTCCCACTCGTCGATGTGCGGGGAGATCTCGCGTTCGACGAAACCGCGCACGGTCTTGCGCAGCGCTTGGCGCTCGGTGCTGGTCCAGATACTCACGGTGCCCTTTCTGACAGCAGCTGTTCGGGTATCTCGAGGTGACGGCTGCGCAGCCATTCGCCCAGCCCCTTGGCCTGCGGGTCGAATCGGGCCTGGTAGGCCACGCCTTGGCCGAGGATGCCCTCGATGACGAAGTTCACCGCGCGCAACTTGGGCAGCAGATGCCGGGTGACCGGCAAGGGGCCGGTCTCGGGCAGCAGCTTCTGCAACATCTCGGTGGTCAGCGTGTGCGCCAGCCAGCGCCACTGCTCGTCGGTGCGCACCCAGACCCCGACATTGGCGGAGCCGCCCTTGTCGCCGCTGCGGGCGCCGGCGATCAGTCCCAGCGGCGCGCGCCGCGTCGGCCCGGCCGGCAACGGCTCGGGCAGCGCCGGCTCGGCGGCGGGCGCCAGCTCGAGTGTTTCCGACGCGGCCGGGATGTCGACCCGGGTGCCGTCGGCGTGTACCGCGACATGGGGCACCGCGGTGGCGTCGACGTAGCCGGGGGTGAACACCCCGTAGACCTGGCCGTCACCGGGCGGGGCGGTGACGCAGAACCCCGGGTAGCTGGCCAGCGCGAGCTCGACGCCGGCCGCGGAGAACTTGCGGCCCACGTTGGCCGGGTCGGGGTCGCGCACCACGCAGTGCAGCAGCGCGCTGGCGGTCTCCTCGGTGTCGGCGTCGGGATGGTCGGTGCGGGCCAATGTCCATTGCAGCTCGGCCGGACGCACCCGCAGCGCCGCCTCCAGCTGGGTGCGGACCAGTTCGGCCTTGGCCTCGATGTCCAGGCCGGTCAGTACGAAGGTGGTGGAGTTGCGGAACCCGCCGATGCTGTTGAGCGACACCTTGCAGGTGGGTGGGGGCGGCTCGCCGGTCACGCCGGAGATGCGGACCCGGTCCGGGCCGTCGGGTGACAGCTCGATGCTGTCGATCCGGGCGGTGACGTCGGGGTTGGCGTAGCGGGCCCCGGTGACCTCGTAGAGCAGCTGCGCGGTGACGGTGTCGACGCTGACCAGCCCGCCGGTGCCGGGATGCTTGGTGATCACCGATGATCCGTCGGCGTGGATCTCGGCGAGCGGGAAACCGGGATGCAGCAGCTGCTCGGTGGGAATCTCGGTGAAGAAGGCGTAGTTGCCGCCGCTGGCCTGGATGCCGCATTCGGTGACGTGACCGGCCACCACCGCGCCGGCGAGCCGGTCATAGTCGGTGCGGGCCCAGCCGAAGTGCGCGGCGGCGGGTCCGACGGTCAACGAGGCGTCGGTGACCCGCCCGGTGATCACCACGTCCGCTCCGCCGGCCAAGCACTCGGCGATGCCCCAGCCGCCCAGGTAGGCGTTGGCGGTCAGCGGAGTGCCCAGCCCGAGCTCGGTGGCGCGGGGGAGCAGGTCGTCGCCTTCGACGTGGGCCACCCGCACCGGGATGCCGAGCCGGTCGGCCAGTTCCCGCACCGCGTCGGCCAGGCCGGCCGGATTGAGCCCGCCGGCGTTGGCCACGATGCGAACGCCCTGGTCACGGGCGAGTCCGAGGCATTGTTCGAGTTGGGTCAGGAAGGTCTTGGCGTACCCGCGTTCCGGATGCTTCAGCCGATCGCGCCCCAGGATCAGCATGGTCAGCTCGGCCAGGTAGTCGCCGGTGAGGTAGTCCAGGTCGCCCCCGGTGAGCATTTCGTGCATCGCCGCGTGCCGGTCGCCGTAGAAGCCTGAGCAGTTACCGATTCGAACCGCTGCTGTCATGCGCAATCCCATCACTCAACCAACCGGTAGGTTAGCCGGTACCGCTGGTGTCGCGTCAAGGCGGGCGTCCCGGTGGTGGTAGCCGGCCCGATGCGGCGGTCCCAGTTTCGCCTCTCCTCCGTCGAGCCTCGCTGAACCGCCGGCTGTGCCATTTTGGAGCCGACACAGATTAGGCGCTATTCTTTTGCAGAAGTCCCGCTATCGGTATCTGCCTGGTATCTGGCGGCAACCCGCACAATTTTTGAGGAGATGCTCGACCATGGCCGTGCCGAAGCGCAGGATGTCGCGCGCGAACACCCGTTCCCGCCGCGCGCAGTGGAAGGCCGAGGCAACCGGCCTGGTCAACGTGTCGGTCGCCGGCCGCGCGCACAAGGTGCCGCGCCGACTTCTCAAGGCCGCTCGACTGGGCCTCATTGATCTCGACCGCCGCTAATAGGGCTCCGACACGACCGGCGCCTGACGCTCCAGCTCGCCCTTCGATGATTGGATAGCACACATGGCTACCCGGGTACTGGTTGTTGATGATGACCGCGCGGTGCGTGAGTCGCTGCGCAGGTCCCTGTCGTTCAATGGTTATTCCGTCTCGTTGGCCACCGACGGCGTCGAGGCACTTGAGGCGATCAGCAACGAACGGCCCGATGCGATGATCCTGGACGTCATGATGCCGCGGCTGGACGGCCTGGAGGTCTGCCGTCAACTGCGCAGCACCGGTGACGACCTGCCGATTCTGGTGTTGACCGCCCGCGACTCGGTTTCCGAGCGGGTGGCCGGGCTGGACGCCGGCGCCGACGACTACCTGCCGAAGCCGTTTGCCCTGGAGGAACTGCTGGCGCGGATGCGGGCGTTGCTGCGTCGCACCACCGCCGAGGACCTGTCCGAATCGGTGGCGATGTCGTTCGAGGACCTGACGCTGGACCCGGTGACCCGCGAGGTCACCCGCGGTGACCGGCAGATCAGCCTCACCCGGACCGAATTCGCGTTGTTGGAGATGTTGATCGCCAATCCGCGCCGCGTGCTCACCCGCAGCCGCATTCTCGAGGAGGTGTGGGGCTTCGACTTCCCCACCTCGGGCAATGCGCTGGAGGTCTACATCGGGTACCTGCGTCGTAAGACTGAAGCCGAAGGGGAGCCGCGGCTGATCTACACCGTGCGCGGGGTGGGTTACGTGCTTCGCGAGACACCACCCTGATGCAGTTTTTCCACCGGCGGCAGGATGGCGCTTCGGCGCAGAGCACATCCCTGTCGCTGCGCTGGCGGGTGATGCTGCTGGCGATGTCGATGGTGGCGCTGGTGGTGGTGTTGATGGCGGTCGCCGTCTACGCGGTGATCTCGGCGGCGCTCTACAACGACATCGACAATCAACTGCAGAGTCGCACCGAGATGTTGATCGCCAGCGGTTCGCTGGCCGCCGATCCGCGCAAGGCGATCGAGGGCACCGCCTACTCCGACGTCAACGCCATGCTGGTCAATCCCGGCCGGTCGATCTACACCGCCAATCAGCCCGGCCAGCGGCTGCCGGTCGGGCAGCAGGAGAAGGCCGTCATCCGTGGCGAACTGTTCCTATCGCGCCGCACCGCGGCCGGCCAGCGGGTGCTGGCGGTGCACCTGCCCAACGGCAGCACGCTGTTGATCTCCAAGAGCCTGGCGCCCACCCGGGCGGTGACCATGAAGCTGCGCTGGGTGTTGCTGGTCGTCGGCGGGGTCGGCGTGGTGGTGGCCGCCATCGCCGGCGGGATGGTCACCCGGACCGGCCTGCGGCCGGTCGGCCGGCTGACCGAGGCGGCCGAACGGGTCGCGCGCACCGATGATCTGCGGCCCATCCCGGTCTACGGCAGCGACGAATTGGCCCGGCTCACCGAGGCTTTCAACGCGATGCTGCGCGCGCTGGCCGAATCGCGCGAACGACAGGCGCGGCTGGTCGCCGACGCCGGTCACGAACTCAAGACCCCGCTGACGTCGTTGCGCACCAACGTCGAACTGCTGATGGCCTCTGCGGCGCCGGGCGCACCCCAGCTGCCGGAGGAGGAGATGGCGGATCTGCGCGCCGACGCGATCGGCCAGATCGAGGAATTGTCCACGCTGGTAGGCGATTTGGTGGATCTGACCCGCGATGACCGGCGCGAGGCGGCGTTCGAACAGGTCGATATCACCGAGGTCGTCGACCGCAGCATGGAGCGGGTGAGACGGCGCCGTAACGACATCGAGTTCGACATCCAGGTGGTTCCGTGGCACGTGTACGGCGACGCCGCGGGCCTGTCGCGGGCGGTGCTCAACATGCTCGACAACGCCGCCAAGTGGAGCCCGTCCGGCGGCGTCGTCGGTCTGCGGATGCGCCAGCTCGACCCGACGCACGTCGAGATGGTGGTCTCCGACCAGGGGCCCGGAATCCCGGAGAGCGAGCGGGAATTGGTGTTCGAACGCTTCTTCCGGTCGGACCAGGCGCGTGCGATGCCGGGGTCCGGACTGGGGCTGGCGATCGTCAAACAGGTGGTGCTCAAGCACGGTGGGGCGATCACCATCGAGGACACCCATCCCGGAGCTGAGTCGCCCGGGACATCGATCCGGATGGTGCTGCCGGGCGGAGCCACCTCCGCCGGTGAGCGGCCGACCCCGGCGGTCACAGGCGCTTCTCAGTCCACGTAGGCATGGTGGTGAGGCAACTTCGCTTCCTTAGGAGTAGGCAACAGACATGACGAACTACCCCGGGTACCCGCCGTCGCACCAGCAGCCGGAGCGGTCCCACCCGACCGGTGCGCCGGGTGCGGAGCAACATGGTCGGGCCGGATACCCCGCCGGGGGCGCGCAGGGCCCGTACTCCCAGTCGTACGACTGGCGCTATGCCCATCCGCAGGCTCAACAGCAGTACCGCTCCGCCTACGGCAACTCCTACGGTCGGCCGCCGGTCCCGGGTCCGGGCGTACCCCCGAAGCGCCCCCGCGCCAATGCGCTGGTGCTCGGCGCGGCGGCCATCGCTGTGGTGTCGGGCGTGACGGGCGGCGTGGTGGGGTCGGCGCTGCACTCCGATCACAAGCCGGTGGCCGGCGGCGGCCACACGACGAGCTTGCAGTCGCCGGGCCTGCCCGCGGCGGTGACCCTGCCGGACGGCTCAGTGGAAAAGGTCGCGGCCAAAGTGGTGCCCAGCGTCGTCATGCTGGAGACCGATCTGGGACGTCAGTCCGAGGAGGGCTCGGGCATCATCTTGTCGGCAGACGGGATGATCCTGACGAACAACCACGTGGTGGCCGCCGCGGCCAAGGCGGACGCGATGTCCAAGGCGCCGCCGAAGACCACCGTGACGTTCGCCGACGGCCGCACCGCGCCGTTCAGCGTGGTCGGGACGGATCCGGCCAGCGACATCGCGGTGGTGCGGGTGCAGGGCGTCTCCGACCTGACCCCGATCACGCTCGGTTCCTCGGCGGACCTGCGGGTGGGTCAGCACGTGGTGGCGGTCGGGTCGCCGCTCGGCCTGGAGGGCACCGTGACGACCGGGATCGTCAGCGCCCTCAACCGGCCCGTGTCCACCAGCGGTGAGGCGGGCAACCAGAACACCGTGCTCGACGCGATCCAGACCGATGCCGCCATCAACCCGGGCAACTCGGGCGGCGCGCTGGTCAACATGAACGGCGACCTGGTCGGCATCAACTCCGCGATCGCGACGATGGGTGGGGACGCCGCCGAAGCCCAGAGCGGGTCCATCGGCCTGGGCTTCGCGATCCCGGTAGACCAGGCCAAACGGATCGCCGACGAACTCATCAACTCGCCCGATCACACGGCGTCGCACGCCTCGCTGGGGGTCCGGGTCACCAGCGAGCGCAGCCTGCACGGCGCCAAGGTGGTCGAAGTGGTGCCCGGTGAGCCGGCGTCGAAAGCCGGTCTGCCGGAAGGCGTGACGGTGACGGCGTTCGACAAGCGCCCGATCGGCAGCGCCGACGCCCTGGTCGCCGCCGTGCGTTCCAAGGCCCCCGGTGACCAGGTGACGCTGACCTATCTGGATGCCGGCGGGGCGTCCAAGACCGTGCAGGTCACCCTCGGTAAAGCCCAGCAGTGACGGACTGGAGAGTCCGGCGGTCCCAGCTTCGGCTCTCCTTCGTCGAGCCTCGCTGAACCGCGGTGCCCATACGGCGGTCCCAGCTTCGGCTCTCCTTCGTCGAGCCTCGCTGAACCGCCGGGATTCGGCGATATACGGTTGCACCCATGGAACAGACGCCAGAACTGGCAGGGCGTGCGCTCGTTGTCGTGGTCGACGACCGGACCGCGCACGGCGATGAGGACCACAGCGGTCCGTTGGTCACCGAGCTGTTGGCCGAGGGCGGGTTCATGGTCGATGGTGTGGTCGCCGTCTCCGCCGACGAGGTGGAGATCCGCAACGCGCTGAACACGGCGGTGATCGGCGGGGTCGACCTGGTCGTATCGGTCGGTGGCACCGGGGTCACCCCGCGTGACGTCACACCCGAAGCCACTCGCGAGATCCTGGACCGCGAAATCCTCGGGATCGCCGAGGCGCTGCGTGCGTCCGCGTTGGCTGCCGGCATACCCGACGCCGGGTTGTCACGTGGCCTGGCCGGAGTCTCGGGAAGCACCCTGGTGGTGAACCTGGCAGGTTCCCGGGCCGCCGTTCGCGACGGGATGGCGACGCTGAACCCGCTGGCAGCCGTGATCATCGGCCAACTGTCCAGCCTGGAGATATAACGGCCATGCCTGGCCCCGACGAGCACCAGGAGTCCTCCGACGAGCGCGATCCGGATGACGCGCGGGAGGCCGAGGAGCGCGAGCGGTGGCTGCGTGACAACGTGCCGCCGCATCACGGTTGAGATTCGACTTCGTCCAATTTCCCTTACGGGCCCGGCGACCGATATTACGGTTCGCCGTAGGCGGTGTGGCGCCGCTTGACAGTGGACTCGTACAGAAGGGGATTGCGGTGCTCAAGGGATTCAAGAATTTCCTGATGCGTGACGACGTCATCACCGTGGCCATCGGTCTGGTGGTGGCGCTGGCGTTTTCCAACCTAGTCGAAGCCTTCACCGACAGCGTGATCAACCCGCTGGTCTCGGCCATGCAACCGGATGCCTCCGGCCTGGGCCTGGGCTATCAACTCGGCGAGGAAGGCAGCGCCGCGACCTTCATCGACCTCGGCGCGTTCATTTCGGCGATCATCTACTTCATCGTGTTCATGGCCACCATCTACTTCTTCATCGTGTTGCCCTACAAGCACATTCAGAAGCGGCGCGGTAAGACGGTGTTCGGTGACCCGGCGCCCACCAAGACCTGCCCGGAGTGCAAGTCGGAGATCGACCCCGAAGCGACCAAGTGCAAGTTCTGCGCCAGCCCGCAGCCTGCCGCGGCCTGAGGCGGTTCAGCGCAGGGTGAGGGTCACGGCCTGAGCCAGCGTGGCACCGGCCACCACCACCGCGGCGGTGGCCGGTAACGCCACGAGGACCACCCGATCGTCATGATTCTGCTTGTCCGACACCAGCACTACGATCCCGCCGGTCGCGAGCACCTTGGGAGCGCCAGGGGGATCTGAGGCGTCATCGGCCGTCACGATGTCGACGACATCGCCGGTGCGCACCAGATCGGTCAACGCGGCGTCAGCCGGGTGTACACCGACGATACGGGCGTCTCGCCCGGCGGCCGCTTCGGTGAGGCGGCTGCCCAGTAGACGGACGTCGGTGAGTAGTTCGCCGCGACGCGCCGGCCCGGCCAGAGTGGTGTGCAGCACCGATGACACGTCGGTGGCGACGCCGTCGGGAACCGTTCGGGCCGAGCGGGATTCGAGCGAGACGTCCTCGGCGGTCAAGGGCGTGCCGGGAGCGATGTCGCGACTGGCCACCACGACGTCGACCCGGTCGCTCTGCGGGTCGGAGCGGATCGTTGCGACACCGGCCAACACCACCAGTGCGCCGGCAACCACCCGCCGCGCCAGCATGGTGCGGGCCCAATCCGGGCGCAGCAGCGAAGAGACCCGGCTGACCAAGGTCGGGTTGAGCGACTCGCCCATGACGGTCACGCTAAACGGCCGGACCGCCCGGGACGCTCGCCGCGGGGCCCGGCCTGTGGATAACTGGTTAAGCGGAGGCGGCGGCAGCGGTGGAAGCGGTGCTTGCCTTCGGCTTGTCGGCCGATTTGGTACCGCTGTCGCCGGAGGACTTGTCGGCGGACTTGGTGGCCCCCTCGCCCGAGCTGCCGGAGTCGCTCGAGGCGCCAGCGGCTCCAGCCTTGGCGGAGCTGCTGCCGTTGGACGACTTGCCCGCATCGCGGCTGTCGGTGCGGTAGAAGCCGCTGCCCTTGAACACCACGCCGACCTTGCCGAAGATCTTGCGGAGGCGACCGCTGCACTCCTCGCAGGTGGTCAGCGCGTCGTCGGTAAAGGCCTGGACCACGTCGAAGCGGTTGCTGCACTCGGTGCAGGCGTAGCTGTAGGTGGGCACGCGAACCTCCGTGGATCGAACAATCGGGTTAGCACTCTACCGTGCTAAGTGCTAGAACCGCTATTCGGCCTTGCGCATTCCGGGCTGCGACGGGCCGTCGGGATCACGCCAGAGCCACCACACCGAGCCCCGGGGTCAGCGCGTGGGTCATCGACACGTCGTGCGGCTCGGCCGGCAATTCGTCGAGTAGTTCGGTGTCGCGCACCACCGCTACCAGCGGTATCTGCGGCCGGCGCAGTAGCAGGGAGCGATCGTAGAAACCGGCGCCGCGGCCCAACCGCGCGCCCCGGCGGTCGATGGCCAGCGCCGGGACGACGATCAGATCCGCCTCGGCCAGCACTTCGGCCGGTAGCCAGGGCGGCGTCGGTTCGAGCAGGCCGAACGGCCCGGGGACGAGGATTTCGGGCCGGTACTCGCCCCACATCAGCGCCAGCGGTGTGCCGTCGTCTTCGGTGCGCACCACCGGCAGCAGCACCCGGATGCCGCGCCGCGTCAAGCGGTCGAGCATGGCGGTGGAGCCGGGTTCGCTGCCCACCGGCACGTAGGCGCAGACCGTGTGGGCGCCGCCGGCGAGCTGCTCCAGGTGGCCGGCCAGCGCGCGGGCCTCGGCGTCGTGTGCGTCGGGAGGTACCGCGCGTCGTGCCGCGAGCAGGCGCGCGCGCAGGGCGGACTTGGCGGTCACCGCCGCGTTGTCGGTCACGCCTTCAGCCTGTCAGTCCCGGCTCGCCCACCGCCAGCGGCGGAACTGGAGTTGATTGCGGTTATCGTGTGAACAATGCCCACGCCGAACGCTTCCATTCCGCGTACCGCCATTGTGCCGGCGGCCGGTTTGGGTACCCGTTTTCTGCCAGCCACTAAGACGGTGCCCAAGGAGTTGCTGCCCGTCGTCGACACCCCGGGGATCGAGTTGGTGGCCGCCGAGGCGGCCGAGGCAGGCGCCGAGCGACTGGTGATCATCACCTCGGAGGGCAAGGACGGGGTGGTCGCGCACTTCGTCGAAGACCTGGTGCTGGAAGGCACGCTGGAGGCGCGCGGCAAGAAGGCGATGCTGGCCAAGGTGCGCCGCGCCCCGCAACTGATCAAGGTGGAGTCGGTGGTGCAGGCCGAGCCGCTGGGGCTGGGGCACGCCATCAGCTGTGTCGAGCCCACGTTGTCCGCCGACGAGGATGCGGTCGCCGTCCTGCTCCCCGACGACCTGGTACTGCCCACCGGGGTGTTGGAGACGATGTCGAAGGTGCGGGGCCTCCGGGGCGGCACCGTGCTATGCGCGATCGAGGTCAGCCCCGACGAGGTCAGCGCCTACGGCGTTTTTGACGTCGAGCCCGTTCCCGACGGTGACAATCCCGACGTGTTGCGGGTCAAGGGCATGGTGGAGAAGCCCAAGGCAGCCGACGCGCCATCGATGTATGCCGCCGCGGGCCGCTACGTGCTGGACCGTGCGGTGTTCGACGCGTTGCGGCGCATCGACCGCGGCGCCGGCGGGGAGGTGCAACTCACCGACGCCATCGCGCTGATGATCGCCGAGGGCCACCCCGTCCATGTCGTGGTTCACCGCGGCTCGCGACACGACCTGGGAAATCCGGGCGGCTACCTCAAAGCTGCGGTTGACTTTGCCCTGGATCGTGATGACTACGGTCCGGACCTGCGCCGGTGGTTGGTGGCGCGGTTGGGCTTGGCGGAGAACTGAGGGGACCGTCAGCCCGAATCGGACCGAGGTTTTGAGAAAGGCGCACCGTGCGTTCGGTTGAGGAGCAACAGGCTCGGGTGTCGGCTGCCGCGGTGGCGCCCCGCCCGGTCCGGGTGGCGATCGCCGAGGCGCAGGGCCTGATGTGCGCTGAAGAGGTGGTCGCCGAGCGGCCCATGCCGGCCTTCGACCAGGCCGCGATCGACGGCTACGCGGTGCGCAGCGTCGACGTACTCGGCGCCGACGCGATCGGCGACAGCTCCGATGAGCGCGGCGATGTTTCTGATGCTCCCATCACGCTTCCGGTGCTGGGCACCATCGAGGCCGGGGCGCGCACCCCGACTCGGCTGCAGCCCAAGCTGGCGACCCGGATTCAGACCGGGGCGCCGATGCCCACCCTCGCCGATGCGGTGCTGCCGCTGCGGTGGACCGACGGTGGCAACTCCCGGGTGCGGGTGCTGCGAGCCGTGCGTCCCGGCGACTATGTGCGCCGCGTCGGCGACGACGTGCAGCCCGGCGATGTCGCCGTCCGCGCCGGCACGGTCGTCGGCGCAGCTCAGGTGGGTCTGCTGGCCGCCGTCGGCCGTGACCGGGTGTTGGTTCATCCGCGCCCGCGACTGTCGGTGCTGGCGGTGGGCGGCGAGCTGGTCGACGTGAACCGCACCCCCGGCAACGGGCAGGTCTACGACGTGGACTCTTATGCGCTGGCGGCGGCCGGCCGGGATGCCGGGGCGGAGGTCAACCGCGTCGGGATCGTGAGCAGCGAACCCACCAAGCTTCGCGAGGTGGTCGAGGGCCAGCTCAACCGGGCCGAGGTGGTGGTGATCGCCGGCGGGGTCGGCGGTGCCGCGGCCGACGCGGTGCGCGCGGCCTTGTCGGGCCTGGGCGAGCTCGAAGTCTCCCGGATCGCGATGCATCCCGGTTCGGTGCAGGGTTTCGGCCAGCTGGGACCGGAAGGGGTCCCGACGTTTCTGTTGCCGACCAACCCGGTCAGCGCGCTGGTGGTATTCGAGGTGATGATCCGTCCGCTCATCAGGCTGTCGCTGGGCAAACGCGAGCCGATGCGCCGGATGGTGCGGGCGCGGACACTGGGCCCGATCAGTTCGATGCCCGGCCGCAAGGGGTATCTGCGGGGTCAGCTGATGCGCGATGAGCAAACCGACGAGTACCTCGTGCAGGTGCTCGGGGGCAGCGGGGGCACCTCGTCGCATCTGCTGGCGACCCTGGCCGAAGCGAACTGTCTGGTGGTGGTTCCCGAGGAGGTCGAGCAGATCGACAGCGGGGAGATGGTGGACGTCGCCTTCTTGGCTCAGCGGGGTTGAGTCAGGGCGCATGCTGGTCAACCTGTGGCCTTTCAAGGCCGTCCAGCACCCCGGCTGGCCGACGGTGCTCGGACCGCTGCGAGTGCCGGCCGGGGTGATCCGGCTGCGGCCGGTGCGGATGCGCGACGGAGTGGCCTGGAGCCGGATCCGATTGGCCGACCGATCCCACCTGGAACCGTGGGAGCCCAGTGTCGAGGCGGACTGGGGCACCCGGCACAGTACGGCCGCGTGGCCGCCGGTGTGTTCGACCCTGCGCACCGAAGCCCGCTACGGGCGGATGCTGCCGTTCGTCATCGAACTCGACGGACGGTTCTGCGGCCAGTTGACGGTCGGCAACATCGCCCACGGCGCGTTGCGGTCGGCCTGGATCGGCTACTGGGTGTCCAGTTCGGCGGCCTGCGGGGGAGTGGCGACCGGGGCGGTGGCGCTCGGCCTCGACCACTGCTTCGGGCCGGTCCGGCTGCACCGGGTGGAGGCGACCGTCCGGCCCGAGAATGCGGCCAGCCGTGCGGTATTGGCCAAGGTCGGGTTTCGTGAAGAGGGCCTGTTGCAGCGTTATCTGGATGTCGACGGCGCGTGGCGGGACCACCTACTGGTGGCGATAACGGTCGAGGAAGTCGCCGGGTCGGTGACCGCGGGACTGGTGCGGGCCGGCCGGGCGTCGTGGGTCTGAGTGATTTCGTCCGCCGTGTTGCCCGTGTGATAGTTGTGACTATCGAGGTCAGCGAGTAAATTACAACTGTGTAATTGGCTCGGCGCGCCGTCCGGAGTCGTGTGGGTCACAGACCTAGCCTTGGCTGGGAAAGGAGCAGGCCACCATGCCCAGCATCCCGCAATCATTGCTCTGGCTTTCACTGGTCGTCCTCTGGCTGTTCGTGCTGGTGCCGATGCTGGTCAGCAAGCGAGACGCCGTGCGGCGCACCAGTGATGTGGCGTTGGCGACCCGGGTACTGACCAGCGGGAGTAGTGCACGGTTGCTCAAGCGCGGCGGCCCGGCCGCCGGTCACCGCAGCGACCCAGACTGGCAGCAACGCGCCACGGACACCGAACTCGACGACGTCGATGCCGTCGATGACGTCGCCGACGACGTGCCGCCCCGCCGGCGATCGCGGGTATTCGTCGCCGCGGCCGGTGAGCAGGGTGAACTGGACCTGGACGTGTTGGACGTCGAGGTCGTCGCCGACGATTCCGCTGAATTGCCGCTGTCGGAAGCCGGCTTGGCCGCCGAAGTCGAAGCGCAGGAGCGGGCCCAGGCCGAGGCCGAGGCGCGGGCTCAGGCAGCGGCGGAGGCAGCGGCTCGCGCTCAGGCGGAGGCCGAGGCGCAGGTGGAGGCGGAAGCCCAAGCCGAGGCGGAGGCGCAGGCCCAAGCCGAGGCGGAGGCCGAACCGGAAGCCTTTGCCGAAGATGAGGCCGAGGCCGAGGCCGACGGCTATGAGTACGAATACGTCGAGGACAGCTCGGGTTTGGAAGCCGAAGCCGATTCGTCGGCGCCGGCAGCGGCGCGGCCACGCCGCTACGACAGCAACACGGCCGCGGCCGTCAGCGCCCGCAAATACGAGTTCCGCAAGCGGGTGCTGATGTCGCTGGCGGTGATCCTGGTGTTGTCGGCGCTCACGGCCTTCACGGTGGCGCCGACCGCATGGTGGCTCTGTGGCGGTGCAGCCGGTGCGACGGTGCTCTACCTGGCCTACCTGCGTCGGCAGACCCGCATCGAGCAACAGGTGCGGGCGCGGCGCGCGCGGCGGGCGGACCGGCCGCGTGCCCGGCGCGAGAGCGTCGGCGCCGAGGCGTTCGAAGTGGTGCCCTCGCGGCTGCGCCGACCCGGCGTCGCGGTGCTGGAGATCGACGACGAGGACCCGGTGTTCGAGCACCTCGAGTACGCGGCCACGGCGCGCGAGTATGACTGGCGTGGCGATCTACCGCGGGCATCGGGCCAATAGCGTCTCGGTTTCAGGGCGCCGGCCGCGGGCTGGTAGCCTGCTAGCGGTCAAGGGGCTATGGCGCAGTTGGTAGCGCGACTCGTTCGCATCGAGTAGGTCAGGGGTTCGATTCCCCTTAGCTCCACAGTGTTTGTGCAGGTCAGAGGTATTTTTAAGTTGCGCCGGGTTTGGCGTAACAGGGCACGTAACATCGCCACTGGCCGATCGTGCTGGGGCGCTCGGTGGCGCCGCGTCCGCCCTGCTCATTCGCACGCCCTCACAGCCGGTGCGATGGACAGATTGCGTGGAAGCCGAGGCGGAGCCCAAGCGATTACCAGGGGTTTCGGCGTACATACGAAGTACATACAAATAAAGTTGGCCTTTTGCTACCACGTATGTACGCTGTACGTACATCGTCTAACAAGATGAGGCAGATCATGAGCAACGGCCACGCTCCGTCCACCAAAGCCACGCGTGATCAGCGACTGAACTTCAGGGCCAGCGCTCAACAGCAGCTGCTGATCCGGCAGGCTGCCGAAGCCGCCGACCGTACTGTCACCGACTTCATCCTGGGCAGCGTTCTGGAAAGTGCCGAGCGGATACTCGCCGACCGCAAGTGGTTTGTGGCTAACGATGAGCAATGGGAGCGGTTCCAGGAACTCCTGGATGCGCCGCTGCAGCCCATGCCGAAGCTGCGTCAGCTACTGCAACGCGAAAGCCCATTCGCAGAAGAGGAGTGACAGCGGGTGACTAGCGGCGCTAAGAGCAGCGCGCGCAAGCCGAAGCCGCCACAGAAACTGACCAGGGAGCACGACCGAACCGGATTCTCCTCCGGCGCCGCCGAACTGGACGAATGGTTAGCGAAGTACAGCTGGCAGAATCAGCGAGCCAACAACGCGACCACCTATGTGAGCACCGTCGAGGGCCGGGTGGTCGGCTACTACGCCATCACCGTTGCTGGTATCGCACGTAGCGAAGCCCCTGAAGCGATCGCCAAACGCGCACCCGCGACGGTGCCCTGTTTCCTGCTGGCCAGACTGGCGGTAGATGTCGAATGGCAGGGCTGCGGTCTCGGGTGGGGTCTATTGCGCGATGTGCTCCGCCGAGTCCTGCAGCTCTCGGAGTCTGTGGCAGCTCCTGCGCTGCTCGTTCACGCTCGCGACGACGCTGCTCGGGCGTTCTACCTGCACCATGTCGAATTCCTGCCTTCACCGATCGACCCGTTGCATTTGCTCTTGCCGACCAAGGCCATCGCGGCAGCGATGGGCGGGAATGTCTAGGACATCCGGGACAGAATTTCAGCCGCCCACTTGAGAAATTAGAAACTCACCGAGTTCAGGTTCGGCTGCAGTCAGCATGTTTCCGGATGGGCGGCAGGGGCCACTGCGTACGGCGGACCGAGGAATCGGCGCACCGCGGCTTCTTCCTCGTCGGCACCCTGGATGGGCCAATACCAGAGCGCCAGGAACACCCGGATCAGCCACTGCGCGGCCAGCGGATCCGGGTTGTCGTCGCCGACCATTTCGGCGGCGAAGCGGGCGACGACGGGGGAGTCGGTCAGCCAGTCCGTGCCGGGAGAGCCGGTCATGGCGCGCATGATCTGCGAGAGCGGTTCGGCGCGCAGACGCTGTAAGGCGACGAGGGTGGCGGTGACAATGCGCTCCGACCCCGTCAGCCCGGTGATGGCGTCGCGCACCGAGTCGAGAATACGTTCGGCTTGTCTGGCCAGCACCGTGTCGCGGATCGCCGCCTTGCCTCCGGCATGGCGGTAGATGGTCGCCGGCGAGCAGTGCACGACGGCGGCCAGGGCGTCGATGGTGAAGGCGTCGTAGCCCTGACGCGATATGAGCTCGGCGGCCGCGGCGTAAATCCGTTCGGCGCCCTCGCTGCGGCGATCCCGGCCGATCAGCCAGTCGTGGGCCGCCACCGATCAATCATCTCGCCTGGGAGAATCCATGACATATTTTTATCACCGTGAGAAGGATTTCAGTGATTCTCTCACCGCCGGCGCTGGTCGGCACGGTCGGCTGAGAACGCCCGCACGCCTCCGTTTCGGACCCGCCTCGCAACTTCGATAGACACCGTTGACGCAGGTCACCAGCCTGATACAGCCTGGTGGGCATGAGTGCCGTGGTGGACGCGACGGACTTCTTCGGCCACGCCGCGATCCAAGACCCCAACCCGTTGTACGACACGATGCGCCGCCGCGGCGGCGTGAATCGGATCGGCGATTCTGCCTTCTACGCGGTGTGCGGCTGGGACGCCGTCACCGAGGCCGTGGACCGCGTCGAGGACTTCTCGTCGAACCTGACGGCGACGATGGTCTACCACGACGACGGCACGGTGACGCCGTTCGACATGGGAGCGCTCGGTGGACCGATGCATGCGCTGGCCACCGCTGACGATCCGCTGCACGCGGCACACCGGAAGTTGCTACTGCCCCACCTTTCGGCCAAGCGGGTGCGCGTCATCGAAGAGTTCGCCGAAGCCACCGCCAAGCGACTGTGGGCCGAGGCGGGCGACGGTGGCCAAGTCGAATGGATGAGCACCATGGCCAACCGGCTGCCGATGACGGTGGTCGCCCGCCTGCTCGGTCTCCCGGAGGACGATGTCGACACGTTGATCCGGCTGGGGTACGCCACCACCACCCTGCTCGACGGAATCGTCAGTGCATCCCAGCTCGAGGCGGCCGGCGTGGCCGCCATGGAGCTTTCCGGTTATGTTCTCGAGCACTTCGAGAAGGCGGCCGAAAACCCTCAGCCGGGACTGATCGGTGACCTTGCCACCCGCACCAAAACCGGTGAACTGGAGCAGCTTCCAGCACTGGCCATCATGCTCACCTTGTTCAGCGCCGCCGGCGAGTCGACCGCTTCGCTATTGGGCAGCGCCGCGTGGATCCTGGCCGACCGCCCGCACGTACAAGAGCAACTGCGCGCCCGCCCCGAGTTGCTGGATGCGTTCCTCGAGGAGACCCTGCGCTGCGAGTCGCCGTTTCGCGGTCACTATCGGCACGTGGTCGCAGATACCACGCTGGCCGGAGTCGAGTTGCCCGCCGACTCGCGGCTGCTGCTGATGTGGGGCGCAGCCAACCGCGATCCCCGGCATTTCGAGGCCCCCAACGACTTTCGGCTCGACCGCAGCGCCGGCAGAGGGCACTTGGCCTTCGGCAAGGGCGCGCACTTCTGCGTCGGGGCGGCGCTGGCCCGACTGGAAGCACGGATCGTGTTTCGGATGCTGCTCGAGCAGACCAGCTGGATCGAGGCGGCCGACGTCGGCCAATGGCTGCCCAGCATCCTGGTCCGCCGCCTGGAGCGATTACAGCTCGACATCCGCTGATATCGGCGGCCCATCGGGGCAGTCAGGGGTGCGTGACGAGATACGTCTCGTTGTCCAGCCCTTCGGTGAGTTCGGCGATGTCGAACCGCCGGCCCAGGCGTGCGCGAAAAGCCTGCGGGTCGATCAGCAGGCTGATCTCGGCGGTCTGCCGTGCGAACAGTCGCGCGATCACCGGGTAGAGCCGGCGCATGATCGCCCGCTCAGCCGCGGTGCAGCGCGATGCGCAGTAGCCGACGTGTCCGATCTCGTCGGTGAGAATCTCGCTGTAGAGCAGTGTGATTCGTGCCGCGACTTCGGGCTCGTCGGCGAACAGCTCGATGCCGACGCGGCGCAGTTCGTCGAACAGGACGCAGCCCGCCATCTCGGCGGCTCCGACGAACATGAAGCCGAGCCGCTCGGGTAGGAACACCCCGGCCTTGACGAACTGTCGCATCACAAACGGCGGCGGCACGACTTGGAACGTCAGGTCGAATACGTCGAGGGCATAGGCCAGCAGCCGGGTGTGGTAGTGCTCCTCGAGTTCGAGGTAGACGTTCTCGGGCGGCAGGCTCTCGTCGCTGTTGCGTCCGTAGGTCTCGCCCAGTCCGACGCCGAACCGTTCGGCCTGATTGAGCTTGGCGGTCGCCAACAGGAACAGCATCTTGCGGTCCAGGCCGGGCTCGGGCCGGCGGCGCCGCAGGTTGCGTAGGAACGTCGCGCGGTCGGCGGGCTGCGCAGAGCGGATCGGGTTTGCTTCCAGGTCATGGAAGAACCGTTCTCGATTGGCCAGTCGCCTGTTGAGCAGGTCTGCTTCGCCATCACGTCTGGCCAGGAACTCCCGGTAGCCCTCGATGCCGGTGCTGTTCATCGGTTCTCCATTCCCTTGACAATCGTTGTCACATAACGCTTGAGCAATTCGCCATCGTGCGCTCCGGTGGCCAACAGGGCGAACAGGCCGGTCAGGAAGAACGTTCCAAGCTCGCCCGCGTCGCGCTCCGACGAAACCTGTCGCCGGTGCTGCGCCCGGCTGATCACGTCCTGCAAGAACTCCAGGAGGGGATGCTGCGCGAACTCGTCTACGGCGGGACGGGTCGAGGTGAAATGCAGCCCGAGCATGTCCCGGAAGACCACGGCGCCCAACCGGCGTTTGGCGCTGAGCACGTGCTGCACGAGTTGGGTGAGCACGGCGGTCAACTCGCCGTCGGCAGCCCCGAGCTCATCGACGATTCGGGTCTCCTCGTTGTGCTCCAGCTCGACGAGGACGTGTTCCTTGGTGGGGAAGTGGAAGTAGAACGTGCCGCGCGCCACCCCCGCCGCGCCGGCGATCGCGCTGACGTCGGCGCCGGCGAGTCCGTATCGGCCGATCTCGGCAACCGCGGCCTCGAACAGCCGCGCCCGGGTCTCGAGCCGCCGAGTCTCCCGGATGCCCACGGCTCGCGACGGCGGCGCGGTCAGTTCGCTCGACGACATATCCACACCCTAGGCAATGTTGCTGACGACTGTCAATGACGGTCGTCAGCGAAATTTGCCGCGAGTAAGCTGAGCTCCGTGGCCGATACCGCCCCGCCCGGCATGTCCGACTACGAGCGCAGGGCCTGGGAAGCGCTGCTCGAGGCCGCCGCCGGCACCGAGCGATCCGGCCCGCTGGAAAGCTTGAGCCGAGGCATCACCGGGCGCGCCAAAGCGCTGGCCGCCGAAGCCCGCTCCACGGTCGAACAGATCCCGGGCGCGACCCTCGCCATCGGCAAGGTCGACGATCTGACCACCAAGGCCATGGAGACCCTGCATGCCGTCGTGGTCGAGCGGGGACTCAATTCGGTCAAGCCGGCCGACGTTTTTGCGATGTTCGCCGACGAGGGCGTCGCGGTGGCGTCCTACGAGGAGGTCAGAGAACTCGACCTGAAACACTGCGACCGCTCGGTGCCGCGGCGCAAGGATCGCTACATCGCTCTTGCGATGGCCGGCGGTGCGGCGTCATCGCTGGCGGTGACTGGGGCGGCCGTGTCGGGCCCTGTCACCGGCGGCACCACATTGACCGTCGCGGCGTCGGCCGTCATTGCGGACGTCACCGCCGTGATGGCCGGGATGGGGCGCATCGTGGCGTTGGTTGCGGCGCACTACGGTTACGACGTCCGCGTGCCCGACGAGCAGGCGTTCGCCTCCGGGGTGATCGCCTATTCCGCCGCCGGCGACTCCGCGGAGAAGGCCGCGGCGTTGGCTGCGCTGTCGCGGCTGACACAGCAGATGATGGGCGGGGCGTCGCGGCAGCGACTCCAGCCGCAGCAAGCCGACAACGTGATCCGGCAGGTTTCCATGGCGCTGGGGTTCCGGCTGGCCAAACGCAAACTGGCGCAGGCGGTTCCGCTGCTGGGCGCGGTGGTCAACGGCGGACTCAACGCGCGTATCGCGCAGCAGACCTTCGAACGGGCCCAGCAGGCCTACCGGCTGCGGTTTCTCACCGAAAAGCACCACCTGGACGCCGGCCGGTGGGCACCGGTGGCGTCGGACGACGCGATCGACATCCCGCTGATCGACGAGGTGCTCGACGCGGAACTCGCGTCCAGATCCGGTGACGCCGCGGGCGACACCGATTAGGTCAGGGTTTCAGGGCACAGTTCGTGCTGGGCGATGTTGATCACCGGGCGCAGGTTAACCGTCAGGTCATCGACCATCGACGGTCCGCCGAACGACGGTCGGCGCACGTAAGCGTCCACGACCTGGTCGACTGTGGCGCCGCTGCGCAACTGGTTGCAGAACCGGTGCCCCGCCGACAATCTGGCGTTCGGAGGGCCGGACCGGAAGACGCCGTTGGCGTCCAGGGCGGCGATGTAGCTGGCGTCGTCGGCGTGGGCTGCCGGCGGGCTGCCGAGCAGCGCCATGGACGCGACACCGACGAGCGCGACCGTGCGCAGAATCCAAGTCATACCGGCGATGCTACGTCCAAACAGTCCGCAAACGAGCCCACTTCTGCGTCCCCGGCGCAAAGGTCCGAGTGCACTCCGCCCTGAAAGCCATGGACGCAGCGCCAACGGGGTTAGATCAGGCCCAGCGCGGTCATCGCGTCGGCAACCTGGATGAAGCCGGCGATGTTGGCCCCAACCACATAGTTTCCGGGGGCGCCGTACTCGTCGGCGGTGACCAGACAGCGGTGGTGGATGCTCTGCATGATGGCCGCCAGGCGCTGCTCGGTGTATTCGAAGCTCCACGAATCACGCGAGGCGTTCTGCTGCATCTCCAGGGCGCTGGTGGCCACCCCGCCGGCGTTGGCCGCCTTGCCCGGGGCCAGCGTCACACCGGCTTCGGTGAACAGCTTGACGGCATCCGGGGTGCAGGGCATGTTGGCGCCCTCGGCGATGATCTTGCAGCCGTTCTTGGCCAGCGTGGCGGCGTGGTTGCCGTCCAGTTCGTTCTGGGTGGCCGACGGGAACGCGATCTGGCAGGGCACATCCCAGATGGAGCCGCCACTGTTGACGAACTGCGTCGCCCCGCCGCGGGCGGTGGCGTAGGCCTCGATGCGATCGCGCTTGACCTCCTTGACCTCCTTGAGCAGCTCCAGGTCGATGCCCTTCTCGTCGACGATGTAGCCGCTGGAGTCCGAGCAGGCCACCACGACGCCGCCCAGTTGGTGGATCTTCTCGATCGCGTAGATGGCCACGTTGCCCGAGCCCGACACCACGGCCCGCTTGCCCTCGAACGAGTCCTTGGCGGTCTTGAGGATCTCGTCGGCGAAGAACACCGCGCCATAGCCGGTCGCCTCGGTGCGGACCTGCGACCCGCCCCAGGTCAAGCCCTTGCCGGTCAGCACGCCCGACTCGTAGCGGTTGGTGATCCGCTTGTACTGACCGAACAGGTAGCCGATCTCCCGGCCGCCGACGCCGATGTCACCGGCGGGGACGTCGGTGTACTCGCCCAGGTGGCGGAAGAGCTCGGTCATGAACGACTGACAGAACCGCATGATCTCGTTGTCCGAACGGCCCTTGGGGTCGAAGTCTGACCCGCCCTTGCCGCCACCGATCGGCAGGCCGGTCAGCGAGTTCTTGAAGATCTGCTCGAAGCCGAGGAACTTGACGATCCCGAGGTAGACCGACGGGTGGAACCGCAGCCCGCCCTTGTAGGGGCCCAGAGCCGAGTTGAACTCCACCCGGAAACCGCGGTTGATCTGCACGTTGCCGTTGTCGTCGAGCCACGGCACCCGGAAGATGATCTGACGTTCGGGCTCGCACATCCGCCGGATGACCGCGCTGTCGACGTAGTCCGGGTGCTTGGCCACCACCGGGCCGAGGCTGCTGAGCACCTCGAAAACGGCCTGGTGGAACTCGGCCTCGCCGGGGTTACGGCGCAGCACCTCGTCATAGATCTCGTGCAGCCTCGGATTCAGTTCGCTCATGTCCTTGTGATCTCTTCCTCAACGTGTCGCTGTCAGCGGGCACAGGCTAGCCGCCTTAATCGCTAACGCCGAATCGAGTTGGTTACGTCGCTGTTAAATCATTACCGCTCCGGGGGCACCGGTTAGCCTTGATTGGCGAACAAAGGCGGAGCAATCCATGGTGATGTCGCGGCGAGACCGGGTGACCGAAGCGTTGTCCACCACGGAGCTCGCGGCGATGGAAATCTTCGCCGGTTGCAGCCACGCCGAGCTGTCGCCGCTGGCCACGGGCTTGCAGCCGTTGCAGGCCACGACCGGAACCGAACTCATGCGGCAAGGCGAGCCGGCGGTGTCCTTCCTGCTCATCTCGTCGGGGTCAGCCCAGGTCAAGCATGTCGGAGACGACGGCGCGGTGGTCGTCAGCGAGGTGTCGGCCGGGATGGTGGTCGGGGAGATCGCACTGTTGCGCAAGGGCCGCCGGACCGCGACCGTCACCACCTCGACGCCGCTGACCGGCTGGGCCGGCGACGAGCAGGCCTTCGACGAGATGCTGCAGATCCCGGAGGTCATGGGCAGGCTGGTGCGCACCGCACGTCAGCGGCTCGCCGCCTACATCGAGGCCGTGCCCATCCGGGCCCGCGACGGCACCGAGCTGTTACTGCGGCCGGTGCTGCCCGGCGACAGCGCGCGAACCGTCCAGGACCACGTCAAGTTCTCCGGCGAGACGCTCTACCGGCGGTTCATGTCGACGCGCACCCCGAGCCCCGCACTCATGCACTACCTGTTCGAGGTGGACTACGTCGACCACTTCGTCTGGGTGGTCACCGAGCCGGACGGCTCGTTCGTCGCCGACGGCCGATTCGTCCGGGACACCGCGAATCCGACCGTCGCCGAGATCGCCTTCATCGTCGGTGACAGCTATCAGGGCCGTGGGATCGGCACCTACCTGGTGGGGGCGGTGGCCGTCGTCGCCCGGCTGGAGGGCATCGAGAAGTTCACCGCGCGGGTGCTTTCGGAGAACGCGCCGATGCGCGCCATCCTGGACCGCCTGGGCGCCTATTGGGAGCGCGACGATCCGGGCATCGTCACCACGGTGATCGACGTGCCCGGCAACGACCAACTGCCGTTCGGTCGAGACGTGGCCGAAAAGATCAAAGAGGTTGGCCGCCAAGCCATCCAGGCCGTAGGGTGACCGCCGCCTCCCGGGGCGGTCGGCGTTGGGTAGATTGGCTGCGATGTTGAACCTTCGCGCGGTGCTGGCAGTGGGCTGTGTCGGCTTGCTCGCCGCCTGCAGCTCTGATCCCGGCGAGGTGACCGCCGACATCGGCAAAGTGGTTGACCTTGAGTCCTCCTTCGGTCCGGAGTTCCAGGTCAAGGCCATCGCGCCGACCGGTCTGGACCCGAAGTTACTGGCGGCCAACACTTTGCCTCCGGGCTTGAAGTTCGAGCCCGCCGACTGCTCGAGGTTCGCGGTCAGCCAGCAACTGCCGCAGGGTGTGCAGGGCAACATGGCCGCTGTGGCTGCCGAGGGCAACGGCAACCGCTTCATCACCATCGCCCTGGAGACCTCGGAGCCGGTCCCGTTCAACGAACCGGGTAAGTCCTGCCGCCGGATCGGCTTCGCCGGCGAACGGATGCGCGGCCTGGTCGAAACGGTCGAGGCGCCGCGCATCGACGGCGTGCAGACCATCGGGGTGCACCGGGTGGTCGAGGCGGTCGCCGGCGGCAAGTCGCGCGTCGGCGAGCTGTACAACTACTCGGCGTATTTCGGGCCGTATCAGGTGCTCGTCACCGCCAACCCGCTGGTGGCGCCGGACAAGCCGGTGATCCCCGTCGACACCGCCCGAGCCCGCGAGCTGCTGGTGGCCGCGGTCGCCGCGGTCCGGGGCTGAGCTTTCGCGCTACCGCACGCCGCGCGGCCGGAACTGGATGCTGATCCGCGGGCCGACGGGTGCCGCCGTCTTCGGTATCGAGTGCTCCCAGGTGCGCTGGCAGGAGCCGCCCATCACCAGCAGGTCGCCGTGGTGTTGCGACAGCCGCAGCGCCGTGCCGCCGCCCCGGGGACGCAGCGCGAACGTGCGGGTGGCGCCGACGCTGACGATCGCGACCATGGTGTCCTGGGTGGCGCCGCGACCGAGGGTGTCGCCGTGCCAGGCCACGCTGTCGTTGCCGTCGCGGTACAGGCACAATCCCACCGTGGCGAACGGTTCGCCGAGTTCCCCGGCGTAGATGTCGTTGAGTCGCCGGCGCAGCCGGCTGACCGCCGGGTGCGGCGCATCGCCGGCGGCCAGGTCGTGGAAGCTGACCAGCCTGGGTACGTCGAGCAGCCGGTCATACATCCGGCGGCGCTCAGCTCGCCAGGGGACTGCGGATCGCAGTTCGGCGACCAGGTCGGTGCCTTCCGTCACCCAGTTGGGACGGACGTCGAGCCAGGCGCCGTCGCCCAGCTGCCGGCGTTCGCTCAGGTCGAACAGCGACTCCTGTACGGGTACCGCCACGGCCGCCAGCTTATCGCACACCAGTTCGATTCGTCGAGATGGAAGGGCTGAGCGGGCACGCGAGCCCTAGGACCAGCTGGGCAGCCAGATCTGCATGTTCCACGTGGCCGGCGAGATCGGCACCCCCGTCAGGATCGGGTACAACCAGGCGAAATTCGTCAGCACCAGCGCGACGTAACAGCAGACCGCGATCAGCCCGAGCGTGCGCCGCTCCTCGCCGCGTAAACGCCCGCCGGTGACGATATCGCTGCAGATCAACGCGAGCAGCACCGCCAGGAACGGCGCCATCGGCACCGCATAGAAGAAGTACATCTGCCGATCGATGTCGGCGAACCACGGCAGCCAGCCGGCGCAGTAGCCGACCAGTGCCGCGGCGTAGCGCCAGTCGTGGCGCACCAGGGTTCGCCACAACGCATAGCCCAGCACCGGCACCGCGAGCCACCACATCGCCGGCGTGCCCACCAGCATCACGGCTTTGACGCAGGACTGGGCGCCGCAGCCGGGAACGTCGTGCTGGTCGATCGCATAGAGCACCGGGCGCAGCGACATCGGCCAGGCCCACGGCTTCGATTCCCAGGGATGGTGGTTGCCGGCGGCGTTGGTCAGGCCGGAGTGGAAGTGATAGGCCTGATAGGTGTAATGCCACAGCGAGCGCAGTGCGTCGGGCACCGGGAACCGGCTCTCCAGCCCGATCGACTGGCCCTCCTCGTGGCGGTCCACGCCGGTTTCCGAGGCGAACCACGCCGCATACGACGCCAGATACACCCCGAACGGGATCAGCACCATCGCGTAGCCGGTGGGGCCTACATCGCGGCGCAGCGTTCCCAGCCACGGCCGGCGAACCCGGTACTGCCGGCGGGCGGCCACGTCGAACGCGCACGACATCGCCCCGAAGAACACCACGAAATACAGCCCGGACCACTTGGTGGCGCAGGCCAGACCCAGCAGCACCCCTGCGCCGAAGCGCCACCAGCGCACCCCCAGGCGGGGGCCCCACGGCGTTGCGCCGCAACGGCCTTCGGTCAGCACGGTATGCATTCGCATGCGCACCTGATCGCGGTCGACGATCAGCGCCCCGAACGCCGCCACCACGAAGAAGGTCAAGAAGCCGTCCAGCAGCGCGGTGCGCGCCGCCACGAAGCTGACGCCGTCTCCGACCAACAGCAGCCCGGCGATGCCGCCGGCCAGCGTCGAGCGGGTCATCCGGCGCACGATCCGCACCAACAGCGCTATCGCGAGCACCCCGAGCAGCGCACTGGTGAAGCGCCAGCCCAACCCGTTGTAGCCGAACACCGCCTCGCCGATCGCGATCAGTTGCTTGCCGACCGGCGGGTGGACCACCAAGCCGTAGCCGGGGTTGTCCTCGACGCCGTGGTTGTGCAGCATCTGCCAGGCCTGCGGCGCGTAGTGCTTCTCGTCGAAGATCGGGGTGCCGGCATCGGTCGGGGTGTACAGGTTCGAGAACCGGGTCACCGCGGCCAGCGTGGTGACCGCGGCGGTCACCGCCCAGCCGCGGGCACGGTCGGTCGGCCCGAACTCGGCCACCGGCACCAGCAGACCCGGGCTGATCATGGGAGCGGTGCGCTCCGGCACGGCCGCGGAGCTGGTAGCGGTCGGAGCGCTCATCCCCACGATCGTAGGCTGTGCGCCATGGCGGACGGTCGATTGCTGCTGGGTGCCACTCCGCTGGGTCAGCCCGGTGACGCCTCGCCGCGGCTGGTCGCGGCACTGCGCACCGCCGACGTGGTGGCTGCCGAGGACACCCGGCGGGTGCGGACACTGGCCAAGGCGCTCGATGTGCACATCGCCGGCAAGGTGGTCAGCCTGTTCGACGCCAACGAGGCGGCGCGGGTGCCCGCGCTGCTGACCGAGATGCAGGCCGGGGCCACCGTGCTGGTGGTCAGCGACGCCGGGATGCCGTTGATCAGCGACCCGGGGTACCGCCTGGTGGTCGCGTGCGCCGAGGCCGGGCTGCCGGTGAGCTGCCTGCCTGGCCCGTCGGCGGTGACGACCGCGCTGGCGGTATCGGGGCTGCCTGGCGAGAAGTTCTGTTTCGAGGGCTTCGCGCCGCGCAAGCCGGCGGCGCGCCGGGCGTGGCTGGCCGCGCTGGCCGATGAACGGCGCACCTGCGTGTTCTTCGAGTCGCCGCGGCGGCTGGCCGACTGCTTGCGCGACGCCGCCGACGAGCTCGGCGGGGAGCGGCGGGTGGTGGTGTGCCGAGAATTGACCAAGACCCACGAGGAGGTGCGGCGCGGCACACTGGCAGAGCTGGCCGACTGGGCGGTCGAGGGGGTGCTCGGGGAGATCACCGTCGTGCTGGCCGGGGCGACGCCGCGTGCCGACCTGTCGGCGCTGGTCGCGGAGGTCAACCGGCTGGCCGCTGATGGAATGCGGGTCAAAGACGCCTGCGCGCAGGCGATCGCCGATGTGCCGGGCGCGGTGTCGCGGCGCGAGCTTTACGACGCGGTGCTGCGCTCCCGGGACTGACCGGCGGCGACGATAGGGGCGGCCTTGTGCAGGCACTCCTGCCATTCGGCGTCGGGATCCGAATCGGCGGTGATACCACCGCCCACCCCGAGCACCGCGCCACCGGCGGCGTCGAACTCCACGGTGCGGATCGCCACGTTGAGTTCACAGCCTGCCAGCGGTGACGCCAACCCCACCGTGCCGCAGTAGGCGCCACGGCGAGACGGTTCCCACTCCGAAAGCAGCTGGCGTGCACGGTGTTTGGGGGTTCCTGTCACCGAGGCCGGCGGGAAGGCCGCGTCCAGCAATTCGGACATGGTCAGCTCTTGGGGCACCCGGGCCGACACCGTCGACACCAGGTGCCACACCCCGGGCGCCGGCCGCACCGCCAAGAGTTCGGGCACCGTGACGGTGCCGGTGATGGCCACCCGCCCCAGGTCGTTGCGGACCAGGTCCACGATCATGATGTTCTCCGCGACGTCTTTGGCCGAGGCGCGCAACGCCGAGGGGCGGGCGTCGAGCGGCAGCGTGCCCTTGATCGGGCTGGATGCCACGCCCTGGCCGCGGCGGCGCAGAAACAGCTCGGGCGACAGTGAGGCCACGGCGCCCCAGTCGCCGGCGAGGTAGGCGGCCCGCGCGGGGCCGGTTCGGGCCACGGCGTCGGCGAAGAAGTCCAGCGGGGCGCCGGCGACGGTCCCGGTGAAGCGGGTGCAGACGCATGCCTGATACACCTCGCCGGCCCGGATCGCCTCCAGGCAGGCCAGCACCCCGGCGCGGTGCGCCTGCCGGTCGGGTGTCTCCCAGAAGATGCGGCAGCGGCGCTCCGGCGCGGGCGTTGTCAGCGCCTCGGACAGCCAGCCCGGCATCGGGGTGCCGGACAGGCTCTCGAACCACCACTGGCTCTCGTCGTCTTGGCGCAGCACGCAGTCGGTCCAGCCGCCGGCGGCCTCGGGGATCCGGGGGCCCAGATCGTCGGCGCCGGCGTCGGGGTAGGACCGATAGCCGATCCAACCGCCACCCACCGCGCCGTTGCGTGAGCCCGGCGCCGGCACGTCCCCGGTGTCGAACACCTCACCCGGGCTCACCGGTGTGACGGCCACACTGGGAGCGATCACGGCCCGGGCGCCGAACCACTCGCCGGTCAACGCGGCCGGCGGCGGCAGCCCGCACCGACCGGTGGCGTCACCGACCGCGCGCAGCACCTGCGGTGCCGTGCCCAGGTCGCCGAGCCGCTCGATTCGCACCGCACCAGCTTGTCAGACGTCTGCGCCGCGGGTGATCTCGCGGGCGGCCGCGACCGCCGCCAGTTTGTCCGGATTGCGCATTGCGTAGAAGTTGGTGATCAGGCCGTCGATGATCTCGACGGTGAACACGCCTTCGAGCCGGCCCGCGCTGTAGAGCAGCACCGCCGGGGCGGAGTTGCAGGTCGCCATCTCCATCCGGGCGTCGGGTAGCTCCGCGCCCTGGCGCAGCAGGCCGATCACGGTCCGGGCCACCTTGTCGGCGCCGACGATCGGCCGCCGCGCCGCACTGGCCTTGCCGCCGCTGTCGGCGGTCCACACCACATCGGGCGCCAGCATCGACAGCACGGTCGTGATGTCCCCGCCCGCCGCCGCGGTCATGAATTCCGCCGTGACTCGCGCACTCTGCTCCGGGTCCACCGGGGAGTACCGCGGCCGGCGGGCCTGGACGTGGCCGCGGGCCCGATGTGCGACCTGACGGGCCGCGGCCGCCGATTTGCCGACCGCGGCTGCGATCTCGTCGTAGTCGAACCCGAACACCTCGCGCAGCACGAACACCGCACGCTCGTCGGGGCTGAGCGTCTCCAGCACCACCAGCATCGCCATCGAGACCGATTCGGCCAGGACGACATCGGCAGCCGGGTCGTGTTCGTCGAGCAGCAGCGGCTCGGGCAGCCACGGTCCGACATAGTCCTCGCGGCGCCGGGCATTCGTCCGCAGCGCGTTGAGGGCCTGGCGGGTGACCAGGCTGGCCAGGTACGCCTTGACGTCGCGTACCTCGGCCACGTCGACCTCGGCCCAGCGCAGGTAGCTGTCCTGCAGCACATCGTCGGATTCGGTTGCCGAGCCCAGGATCTCGTAGGCGATGGTGAACAGCAGCGGCCGTAGCTCGGTGAACCGCTGGGTCTGAGCAGCGGTCCCAGCTTCGCCTCTCCTTCGTCGAGGCTCGCTGAACCGCTGGGTCTGAGCACTTGTCACACCGTCGCCTCCTGGTCCGCTTGGCGCTGCGCGATTCCGGCTGCCCGGCCGCCCTTGAACCAACGGTACGAGCCGGGCTTGGCCGCCTCGCCGCGAATCCACTTCACGGTGTACTTGCAGATCGACTCCTTGACCACCGCGCCGAGCCGGCCCCCGATGAACGCCTTGGTCGGGGTGTCATCGCGGCGGGACAACTGAACAGTCCCCGCGTTCCGGCCCACGCTGATGCACTGGGCGGCGAACGATTGGTCCAGTGCCATCGGTGAGTCGCCGGCGATCCGGGCCAGCACCGTGTTGGCGGCCTGCGCGCCCAGCGGTAGGGCGGCCTGGCAGCTCATCCGCAGCGGCTGGCCCGACGGCGCGGCCGCATCCCCGGCCGCCATGATCCAGGGGTTGTCGATGCTGGTCAGGGTCTCGTCGGTGAGCAGCCGGCCCAGCGCGTCGGTGGCCAGCCCACTGGCCCTGGCCAGATCCGGGACGCCGAAGCCCGCGGTCCAGACCGTCACCTGGCTGGGCAGTGTCGAGCCGTCGGCCAGCACCACGGCATCGGGGCGCACCTCGGCGACCGTGGCCGCTTCGCGGACCTCGACACCGAGTTTGCGCAGCGCCTTGGCCACCGAACGGCGCCCCGCGGCGTGCAGTGACGGTCCCAGCATCTCGCCGCAGACCAGGGTGACCGTGCGACCTTGCCCGGCCAGCTCGGAAGCCGCCTCGATTCCGGTCAGCCCGCCGCCGACGACGATCACCGGGGCGTCCGCCGTCACCTCGCCGAGCCGGGCCAGCAGCCGCTGCGCGTGCTCCAATTCGCTGATGGAATAGGCGAATTCGGCGGCACCCGGAACGGTGGGCGTGATCGCACCGGTGCTGCCCACCGCATAGATGAGGTAGTCGTAGCGCAGTGCGATGCCGGAGGCGAGTCGGATCCGGCGATCAGCGGCGTCGATCCGGGTGACGGCGTCGACCGCCAGCCGGACGCCGTCGCCGAGCAGCTCGGGGTAGTCGATGGTGGCCGTCCCGGTACCGGCAACATACTGGTGCAACCGGATTCGCTCGACGAACGCCGGACGCGGGTTGACCAGGGTGATGTCGACGCCGGGATGCTGACGCAGCCGGTTGGCGGCCAGGGTGCCGGCATAACCGCCGCCGACGACGACAACGCGGGTGCGAGTCATGAGTTGCTCCTGTCTCTGGAGGTGGGTGATGCCCTCAAGACACCCCGGCCCGCCGGTATGTGACGCACTGTGAGCTGTTTCACCTCGTGCGTAGGGCGGGGCCATGTGGGTTTCGGTGGGCCGGCGCGGATGGTGGCGCAACTTTTCCGGCGACGGCGGGCCGTTGAAGATCCGGCTCGACGGCGCGGACCGGGCCGGGCACGCCGTCGCGGAGCGGGACGAGCAGGGCCGGGTGAAAGTGGTCGTCCGACTGGACCCGCGGTAGGCGTCTGGTCAGCTCAGGATTGGTAGCGCGGGAACACCCCGGATGGCGCGGGCAGCGTCAGCCCCGGCGCCAGCCGCTCGCCCACCGCGGTGAACATCCGCTGCCCTTCCTCCTGGCCCAGCAGGTCGAGCAGCTTGCCCGCCGATTCGGGCATCACCGGCTGCGCCAGCAGCGCCGCGATCCGCACCACCTCCAGCGTGGTGTACAGGACGGTGCCGAACCGGGCCTGATCGGCGGCGGACTCGCTCTTGGCGAGCTTCCACGGTTCGTGGGCGGAGAAATACCGGTTGGCCGCACCCAGCATCAGCCAGATCGCCTCCAGACCCAGGTGCATGGCCTGGGCGCCGAACGCCACCCGCACCTTCTCCAATAATCCGTCGGCCTGCGCCAGCAGCTCCTCGTCGTCGCCGGTGGGCGCCAGCGGTTCCGGGACCACCCCGGCCAGGTTCTTGGCGACCATCGACAGTGACCGCTGCGCCAGGTTGCCCAGCTCATTGGCCAGGTCGGCGTTGATGCGGCTGATCAACGCCTCCTCGGAGATGCTGCCGTCCTGACCGAAGGGGATCTCCCGCAGCAGGAAATACCGCACCTGATCGACCCCGAACTTCTCGACGAACTCGACCGGGTCGATGACGTTGCCCACCGACTTGCTCATCTTCTCGCCGCTGTTGAGCAGGAAGCCGTGTGCGAAAACCTTGCGCGGCAGCTCGATTCCGGCCGACATCAGAAACGCGGGCCAGTACACGGTGTGGAATCGGATGATGTCCTTGCCGATCATGTGCAGATCGGCCGGCCAGTACCGGCGGAACGACTCGGAGTCGGTGTCGGGATAGCCGACCCCGGTCAGGTAGTTGGTCAGGGCGTCCACCCAGACGTACATCACGTGGTCGGGGTGGCCGGGCACCGGCACGCCCCAGTCGAACGAGGTGCGCGAGATCGACAGGTCGCGCAGCCCGCCGGAGACGAAGCTGACCACCTCGTTGCGGCGCACCTCCGGGGCGATGAAGCCGGGGTTGGCCTCGTAGTGCGCCAGCAGCTTGTCCGTGTAGGCCGACAGCCGGAAGAAGTAGGTCTGCTCCTCGGTCCAGGTCACCGGCGCACCGGTCTCGGCCGCCACCCGCGAGCCGCCGTCGGTGAGCCGGGTCTCGGCCTCGGTGAAGAACCGCTCGTCGCGTACCGAGTACCAGCCGGAGTAGGTGTCCAGGTAGATATCACCGGCGTCGACCATGCGCTGCCAGATCGCCTTGGACGCCGTCAGGTGGTCGGCGTCGGTGGTCCGGATGAACCGGTCGAAGGAGATGTTGAGCCGTTCCTGCAGGCGCTCGAACACATCGGAGTTGCGCCGCGCCAGCTCCGCGGTCGGGATCCCTTCGGCGGCGGCGGTCTCGGCCATCTTCAGCCCGTGCTCGTCGGTGCCGGTCAGGTACCGTACGTCGAACCCGTCGAGCCGGTGGAACCGGGCGATCGCGTCGGTGGCGATGTACTCGTAGGCGTGACCGATGTGCGGGTCACCGTTGGGATAGGTGATCGCGGTGGTGACGTAGAAGGGCTCAATCTGTCTCATCAAGCTTCACCCTAAGGTGTGCGGGTGAGCTCTAAACGATCAGCCGAACGCCCGGCGCCGCCTGCGCCGGAGCCGCTGACTCCGCTGGTCGACGCGCACACCCATCTCGATGCGTGCGGCGTCGACGAGGTGCCTGCGATCCTGGACCGGGCCAGCGCGGTCGGCGTGCAGGCGGTGGTGACCGTCGCCGACGACCTGGACTCGGCGCGCTGGGTGACCCGGGCCGCCGACGCCGACGACCGGGTGTACGCCGCCGTCGCCCTGCACCCCTCCCGCACCGACAGCCTCACCGACGGCGCGCGCGCCGAGATCGAGGCGCTGGCCGCCCACCCGCGGGTGGTGGCGATCGGCGAGACCGGCTTGGACCTGTACTGGCCGGGCCGGCTGGCGGGCTGCGCCGAACCAGCGACGCAAAAAGAAGCCTTCGCCTGGCACATCGACCTGGCCAAACGCACCGGCAAACCACTGATGATCCACAACCGCGACGCCGATGCGGCCGTGCTGGACGTGCTGCGCGCCGAGGGCGCCCCCGAGACGGTGATCTTCCACTGCTTCTCGTCCGGTCCGGAGATGGCTCACACCTGCGTCGAGGCCGGCTGGACGCTCAGCCTGTCCGGCACGGTCAGCTTCAAAAATGCCCGTGACCTGCGAGAAGCCGTACCATTGATCCCGCGCGAGCAGCTGCTGGTGGAGACCGATGCGCCGTTTCTGACTCCGCACCCCTACCGCGGCGCGCCCAACGAGCCCTACTGCCTGCCCTACACTGTCAGGGCGCTGGCCGAGCTGCTGGGGGAGTCGGCAGCCGAGCTGGCGCAGGTCACGAGCCACAACGCCCGTCGGGTGTACGGCCTGCGGTGAAACGTCGAGCAGGTCACATTCGGTTGCCCGAACGCCGGGGAGTTCGTTACCGTCTCGTTATAAACACGGGGCACCGCAAGGGCCCCTTTGCCATGTCTTCACCGTCGTGAGGTTTTTCGCTTGAACACTTTGACCAGGCTGCATCAGGCGCCGTCGCCGATGCTGCGGATGCTGGTCGGCGCGCTCTTGCTGGTGCTGACCTTTGCTGGTGGTTTCGCGGTCGCCAGTGCCAAGACCGTGACGCTGGATGTCGATGGAACTCCGGTCACCGTGACCACCATGCGGTCGCGGGTGATCGACGTCGTCGCCGAGAACGGATTCGATCTCGGCGAACGCGACGACGTGACTCCCGCCCGGGACGCCCGGGTGCACGACGCCGACACGATCGTGGTGCGGCGCAGCCGGCCGTTGCAGCTATCGCTGGACGGCCGCGAGTCCACGCAGGTGTGGACGACGGCCCTGTCCGTCGACGAGGCGCTGGCGCAACTGTCGATGACCGACACGGCTCCGGCCGCCGCGTCTCGGGGCAGCCGGGTGCCGCTGGCCGGCATGGCGCTGCCGGTGCTGAGCGCCAAGAACGTCCGGATCGACGATGGCGGTGTGGTGCGCACGGTGCGACTGGCCGCGCGGAACGTCGCCGAACTGCTGGCCGCCGACGGCACCCCGCTGGAACAGGCCGACAAGGTCAGCCCGCCGGCCTCGACCCCGATCACCGAGGGCATGGAGATCCAGGTGACCCGGATCCGGGTCACCCACGTCACCGAGCGAGTGCCGCTGCCCCCGACCGCGCGTCGCGTCGAGGACCCGGCGATGAACATCAGCCGGCAGGTCGTCGAGGATCCCGGCACCCCCGGCACCCAGGATGTGACCTACTCGGTGGCCACCGTCAACGGCGCCGAGACCGGTCGGCTGCCGGTGTCCAACGCCGTGGTGGACCCGGCCCGCGACTCGGTGCTGCGCGTCGGCGCCAAGCCGGGCACCGAGGTGCCGCCGTCGGTGTACGGCGCGGCGTGGGACCGGATCGCGGCCTGCGAGTCGCACAACAACTGGGCGATCAACACCGGTAACGGTTTCTACGGCGGTGTGCAGTTCGACTACGGCACCTGGATCGCCAACGGCGGGTTGAAGTACGCCCCGCGCGCCGACCTGGCCACCCGCGAGGAGCAGATCGCGATCGCAGAGGTCACTCAGGCCCGGCAGGGCTGGGGCGCCTGGCCGGTGTGCAGCGGGAGACGCTGACCATCGGGCTACTCGGGGCCGGCGACATCAGAGCCCTGGCGGCCGAACTCGACCTGCGGCCCCGGAAATCACTGGGGCAGAACTTCGTTCATGACGCCAACACGGTGCGCCGGATCGTCGCCGCTGCCGGAATCACCGCTGACGACCATGTCCTGGAAGTCGGGCCGGGACTCGGCTCGCTGACCTTGGCCCTACTCGGGCACGGGCCGACTGTCGTCGCCGTCGAGAAGGATCCGGTACTGGCTGACCGGCTGCCTGCGACCGTCGCCGAGTACGCACCCGCCGACGCGGACCGCTTGACCGTGCTGAGCCGGGACGTGTTGACGCTGCACCGCGAGGAGGTGGCCGTCGCGCCGACGGCGGTGGTGGCGAACCTGCCCTACAACGTCGCGGTCCCGGCGTTGCTGCACCTGCTGGCCGAATTCGCCGCTATTCGCACCGTGATGGTGATGGTGCAGCTGGAGGTGGCCGAGCGGCTGGCCGCCGAGCCGGGCGGCAAAGACTACGGGGTGCCCAGCGCCAAGGCCCGGTTCTTCGGTGAGGTGCGCCGTTGCGGCACGGTGCCGCCGAGCGTGTTCTGGCCGGTGCCGCGGGTGAACTCCGGACTGGTGCGCATCGATCGGTATGACACCGCGCCCTGGCCGGTCGACGACACATTTCGCCGCGCGGTCTTCACGCTGATCGATATCGCATTCGCCCAGCGCCGCAAGACGTCCCGCAACGCCTTCGCGGAATGGGCGGGATCAGGTGCACAGTCGGCCGCGCTGCTGGAGGCGGCCGGTATCGACCCGGGGCGGCGCGGCGAGACCTTGGCGGTCGCCGATTTCGTGCGCCTTCTCCAGGTTTCCGGCGGTTCAGCGAGGCTCGACGAAGGAGAGGCGAAGCTGGGACCGCCGCATGAACACAGCGGTTCAGCGAGGCTCGACGAAGGAGAGGCGAAGCTGGGACCGCCGCATCAACCCGTCAATACCCGGGACAACTGTTCGACGAACTCGGTGCAGGAGTCGTAGCGCCGCGCCGGCAACTTCGCCATGGCGCGTTCGACCACGATGTCGAGGCCGCGGGCGGCCGGTCCGAACGCCGCCGAGACGGGCGGTGGCAGTCGCCGCAGGTGCGCGTCCACCAGTTCTGCGGCGCTCGACGCGGGGAACGGCGGTGCCCCGGTGAGCAACTCGACCGCGGTGCACGCCAGCGCGTATTCGTCGGTGGCGGCTGACGGGGCTTTGCCACAGAGGATCTCGGGTGCGGTGTACGGCAGCGAGACCTCGGGGTTGCCGGGTTTCCGGGGCCGGTTCCACACGTCCTCGACGACGGCGTGGGCCGAGCCGAAGTCGGTCAGCACCGCCCCGGCGTGGCGGAAGTCGGCAGGGATCAGGATGTTGGCCGGTTTGACGTCGCAGTGCACGATGCCGCTGTGATGGGCGTGGTCGAGCGCGTCGGCGATCTGGGCCAGCGCGCTCAGTTGATCCGGCAATGCCTGCAGCCCGGTCGAATTGCCGCCGTCGACGAACTGCATCGCCAGCCAGTACGGCCCGTGCCGATAGACGGTGACGATATTGGGATGGTCGAGGACGCGCGCGAACTCGAACTCGCGGTTCAACCGCGCCTGCTCGTCGCGCGTGCGATGCATTTCGTCGAGAACTTTCAGCGCCACCGGCGGGGCCTGGCCGGCCCGGAGGCGAGAGTCGTGCGCTCGGTAGACGGTGGCGTGCCCCCCGCGCCCGACTTCGTGGTCGATCACGTAGCCGCCGAAGTCGATGCCGGCTTCGCCCATGGGCCCAGGTTATGGGGCCGGCGCCCCCTCCGGCGGCTGAAGCCGGGCACCGCCGAGAAAGCTAAGAAAAACATGATCGCATAGCAAAAAATCAATGACATTTTGCTGGCGGAGGGTGATAATCATCCCAACTTCGCCCGGGAGGTCGTCATGGCAACTGTGGACAGTCGCAATCTGCGTTCGTTGGGTGCGGTTCCGCTGGCTGTCGCCACCATCGCCGCATTGGGTGTCTCGCCTGCGGTGGCGCCCGGCCTGGCCTCGACGGCCAAAACCGTGGTGGCCCAGGCGACCTTGCTCGACACCCAGTCCTGGATCATGGGCGGCAGCGGGCTGCCGGTCCCGCCGCCGCAGTACCTGGCGGCGCTCACCGACCGGTTCCTGGACCCGGCGACGCCCAAATTCGCCGGCCAGCCGCTGTTCCCGGTGGACGTCACGAACGCGCTGTTCACCCCGGAGGGCCTGTACCCGCTGACCGGCGTGAAGTCGCTGCCGCTGGACACCTCGCTGGACCAGGGTGTCGAAATCCTGCACCAGAAGATCATGCAGGAGACTGCTGACGGCAATGACCTTGTCGTACTTGGCTATTCGCAGAGCGGTGTCATCAACGCGCTGGAGATCAAGCAGCTGCTGAGCATGCCCGAGGACGAGCGGCCCGACGCCGACCAGCTGTCCTTCGTGATGCTGGGCAGTCCCAGCACCCCCGACGGCGGCCTGCTGTCCCGTTTCGACCTGACGAGCCTGAATCCGAATCTGCCCGAGCTGTCGCTGCCCAGCCTGGGCGTCACGTTCAGCGGCGGCACCCCGGCCGACACGCCGTGGGAAACCGCGTTCTACACCCAGGAGTACGACGGCTTCGCCGACTTCCCCAAGTACCCCTTGAACCTGTTGGCGGACATCAATGCGTTCATGGGCATCATGTTCGTGCACGGCACCTACCCGACGCTGACCGACGAGCAGTTGGCGTCGGCGATCGAGCTGCCGGTCAGCGACGGCTACACCGGCAACACCCAGTACTTCATGATTCCCACCGAGAACCTGCCGCTGCTGGAGCCGTTGCGGGGGAGCGGATTCGGCAATGCGATCGCCGACCTGCTGCAGCCGAGCCTGCGGGTGCTGGTCAACCTCGGCTACGGCGACATCGAACACGGCTGGTCGCAGGGTCCGGCGGACGTGTCCACCCCGTTCGGCCTGTTCCCCGATGTCAACATGCAGGACGTGTTCACCGCCCTGGTGAACGGCGCTCAGCAGGGGTGGACCGACTTTGTCGACGCCCTGCAGAACATGTCGTCCAGTAGCGCGGCGGACCTGTTCGGCGGCGACGTACTCGGCAGCGCCGACTTCGTCATGCCGAGCCTGACCGACATCGTCAACACGCTGACCAGCGCTTCGGCAACGCTGTACGCCACGTTGCTGCCCACCGCGGACATCCTCAACGCCCTGGTGACCACCTTGCCGGCCTACACCGCGACGATCTTCGCCCAGGAACTGGCATCCGGTGACCTGCTGAACGCGATCGGCTTGCCGCTGGCGGCCACCACCGGTCTGGTCACCATGGCGGCCGGGTTCGAGTTGGAGGTCATGCTGGGGGCCTTCAGCTCCATTCAGGCCGACTTCGCCGACCTGTTCAGCTAGACCGCGCACCGGATGGACCCGCTAGTCTCATCGGCGTGACCGCATCCGACGGTAGTGCCGCCACCGAGTGGTCCCCGACCGGTTCGGTCACTGTGCGCGCGCCGGGCAAGCTCAACCTCCACCTGGCGGTCGGTGACCGCCGCGACGATGGCTACCACGAGCTCACGACGGTTTTTCACGCGGTTTCGCTGGTCGACGAGGTGACCGTGCGCGACGCCGATCTGCTGTCGTTGCGGATCGCCGGCGAGGGCGCCGACGTGTTGCCCACCGACGAACGCAATCTCGCGTGGCAAGCCGCTGAACTGATGGCCGAGCACGTCGGCCGGGCCCCTGATGTGGCGATCACCATCGACAAGTCCATTCCGGTGGCCGGCGGGATGGCGGGCGGCAGCGCCGACGCGGCGGCGGTGCTGGTCGGGATGAATGTGCTCTGGGAGTTGGGCGTGCCGCGCCGCGACCTGCACGCCATGGCCGCCCGACTCGGCAGTGACGTGCCGTTCGCGCTGCACGGCGGTACCGCGTTGGGCACCGGACGCGGGGAAGAACTGGCGACGGTGCTCACCCGTGAGACGTTCCACTGGGTGCTGGTCTTCGCCGACCGCGGGTTGTCGACACCGGCGGTCTTCGCCGAACTGGACCGGCTGCGCGACAGTGGGCGCGCCCTTCCGGAGGTGGGCGAGTCCGAACCGGTGCTGGCCGCGCTGGCCGCCGGTGATCCGCAGCGGTTGGCGGGGCTGCTCGGCAATGACCTGCAGACGGCCGCGGTCAACCTCAATCCCGCGTTGCGAAGAACATTGCGGGCCGGCGTGGAAGCGGGGGCGCTGTCGGGCATCGTGACCGGGTCCGGACCGACGTGTGCGTTCCTGTGCGCCTCGGCGCCTTCGGCGGCCGATGTCGCCGTCGAGTTGGCGGCGGTCGGCGCCGGCCGCGCGGTGCGGGTGGCCAGTGGGCCGGTCTACGGTGCCCGGGTGGTGCCGTCATCGGTCACCGGGGTGTGACGACGGCCCCAATCCCGCGCCAAGATTTGCCCCTCGATTAAGAGGAGTTTAAGATACAGCGCGGTGACTAGTTGTGGCCAGGACATCCCCGTCGACCAGACGCACGTCGATCTGGTGGGCCGCGCATTACGGTATCGAGACGCAAACGCCGCCTATTTGTGCGCGCGCGCCTCTTACGAAGTGGTCTCCAGCAGGTGGAACATGAAATCTCAGCCCGTGGGGAAAGCACCGGTGCCGGCTAGGAGGCCGTCGTGAGCAGGTTTACCGACAACATGTTCCGCAGTGCACGCGAGTCCACCAAGGGCATGGTCACCGGGGAGCCGCACGAACCGGTCCGGCACACCTGGGGTGAGGTGCACGAACGCGCCCGCCGCATCGCCGGCGGGCTGGCCGCCGCCGGTGTCGGCCCCGGAGACGCGGTCGGTGTGCTGGCCGGCGCCCCGGTCGAGATCGCCCCCACCGCGCAGGGCGTCTGGATACGCGCCGCAAGCCTGACCATGCTGCATCAGCCCACGCCGCGCACCGACCTGGCGGTGTGGGCCGAAGACACCATGACCGTCGTCGACATGATCGACGCCAAGGCCGTCATCATCTCCGACCCGTTCCTGGCCGCGATGCCGGTGCTGCAGGAGAAGGGCCTGAAGGTCCTGACCGTCGAAGATCTGCTGGCCGCCGACCCGATCGACCCGGTGGAAGCCGGTGAGGACGATCTGGCGCTGATGCAACTGACGTCGGGATCGACTGGGTCTCCGAAGGCCGTGCAGATCACCCACCGCAACATCTACTCCAACGCCGAGGCGATGTTCATCAGCGCCGAGTACGACGTCGACAAGGACGTCATGGTCAGCTGGCTGCCGTGCTTCCACGACATGGGCATGATCGGCTTCCTGACGGTGCCGATGTACTTCGGCGCCGAGCTGGTCAAGATCACCCCGATGGACTTCCTGCGGGACACGCTGCTGTGGGCCAAGCTGATCGACAAGTACAAGGGCACCATGACCGCGGCCCCGAACTTCGCCTACGCGCTGTTCGCCAAGCGGCTGCGCAAGCAGGCCACGCCGGGACAGTTTGATCTGTCCACGCTGCGGTTCGCGCTGTCGGGCGCCGAGCCGGTCGAGCCGGCCGACGTCGAGGATCTGATCGACGCCGGCAGGCCGTTCGGCCTGAAGCCGGAGGCGATTCTGCCGGCCTACGGCATGGCGGAGACGGTGCTGGCGGTGTCGTTCTCCAAGTGCGGTGCGGGCCTGGTGGTCGATGAGATCGACGCCGATCTGCTGGCCGCGCTGCGCCGCGCGGTACCGGCGACCCGGGGCAACACCCGGCGGCTGGCCTCGCTGGGGCCGCTGCTGGAGGGGATCGAGATCCGGATCGTCGACGAGCACGGCAATTCGTTGCCGCCGCGCGGGGTCGGGGTGATCCAGCTGCGCGGTGAGCCGGTCACGCCGGGATATCTGACGATGGCGGGCTTCCTGCCGGCGCAGGACGAGCACGGTTGGTATGACACCGGCGACCTGGGCTACCAGATGGAGGACGGCCACGTCGTGGTGTGCGGCCGGGTCAAGGACGTCATCATCATGGCCGGCCGCAATATCTACCCGACCGACATCGAGCGGGCCGCGGGCCGCGTCGAAGGTGTGCGGCCGGGCTGCGCGGTGGCGGTACGCCTGGATGCCGGACATTCTCGCGAGACTTTCGCCGTCGCGGTGGAGTCCAACGCCTGGCAGGATCCCGCCGAGGTGCGCCGGATCGAGCACCAGGTGGCCCATGAAGTCGTCACCGAGGTCGACATGCGACCCCGCAACGTGGTGGTGCTGGGGCCGGGCAGTATCCCCAAGACACCGTCGGGCAAGCTGCGCCGGGCCAACTCCGTCGCCCTGGTCACCTAACTTTCTTTTCCGCGAGCAGACCCGAAAGCCCCCAAATCCGTCCCGGATTGGGGGCTTTCGCGACTGCTCGTGCCACTAACCCCGAGCGTGCACGATGTTCTGCGCGGGTTCCAAGCCCAGTTCGATCAGCAACTCGGCGGCGTCGGCGGCCTGCTCGCAGATCGTCGGCAACTCGTCGCGTTCCCGCGCACCAAACGGCTGCAGCACGAACGCCGCCGGATCCTGCCGCCCTGGCGGCCGGCCGATCCCCAGGCGAACCCGCTGAAAGTCCTTGCTGCCCAACACGCTTGCGATGGATCGCAGCCCGTTGTGGCCACCCTCGCCGCCGCCCTGCTTGAGCCGGATCCGGCCGTAATCCAAGTCGAGATCATCGTGGATGACCACCACATCAGCCGGCGGCACCGAGTAGAACTTGGCCAGCGGCCCCACCTGGCGGCCCGACTCGTTCATGAAACAACGCGGACGGGCCAGCACCACCGAGCGCCCGCTGAGCCGCCCGGTGACCACGTCGGCGCCGGACTTCTTGTGCAGCTTGAACGCCGACCCGATGCGCTGGGCGAGCAGGTCGACGACCATGAAGCCCACGTTGTGCCGGGTGCGGGCGTAGGTCGGCCCCGGGTTGCCCAGGCCGACCACCAGCACCGGTGGTGACTCGGCCACGCCGTGCTCGGTCTACTCGGCCGCTGGGGCCTCGGCCTCGCCGGCGGCCTCGCCGGCTGCCTCGCCCGCCGCCTCGCCCTCGGGCTCCTCTTCGACCCGCGGCTCGACCACGTTGACCAGCAGCAGTTCCGGGTCGGACACCAGCGTCACACCCTCGGGCAGCTCCAGCTCGCCGGCGGTGACCTGGGTGCCGGCTTCGGCACCCTCAATGGAGATTGTCAGCTGCTCGGGAATCGACAGCGCCTCGGCCTCGATCTCCACCCAGGTGGCGTCCTGGGTGACCAGCGTGCCCGGGAACGACTCGCCCTCGAGGACGACGTTCACCTCGACGATGACCTTCTCGCCGCGCTTGACCACCAGCAGGTCCGCGTGCTGGATGGTGCGACGGATCGGGTGGATGTCCAGGGCCTTGGTCAGCGCCAGCTGCTCGGTGCCCTCGATGTCGAGGGTCAGCACCGCGTTGGTACCCGAGTTCCGCAGCACGGCCGCGTAATCGTGCGCGTGCAACTCGAGGTGCTGCGGCTCGCTGCCGTGGCCGTAGAGCACGGCGGGCACCTTGCCGTCGCGGCGGGCCCGGCGTGAGGCGCCCTTGCCGGTCTCGGAACGCACCGTGGCGGTGAGCTTGTTCGGGGTGGGGGTCTTGGCCATCGGTACTCCTGTGGTTGCTGCGGAATGCATGGGGCACGGCCAGATCGAGGCAACCATCAGGTCTTCGTCGATAACGGCGGCCGAAGCTGGCCGCCCTCGCCGTGACGCCCGGTCAGGCTAGCGCATCAGCACCTCAGAGCGGAAATCGCCGGCTACTGGGGCGGATCGATCGAGTAACTTGGGCCGGGTGGTGTATTCGTGGTCGGCGCAGTCTCCGGAGGCCAATCACACGGTGTTGGTGTCGGGGCCGGGTTCGGCGTCGACGATCGCTCATGCGCAGGCGTTGAATGCGCAGGCTGCGCAGTTGCAGGTGTTGGCGTCGTCGTCGAAGGCTAATGCTGCGGGAACATACGGTTCGGCGTGGTCGGGAGCGGGTGCGACCAGTAGCCAGGCTTCTCTTGCGGGGATCAACACCGAGTTGCTGGCGCTGGCGCAATGGCTGCAGGCGCGTGCGCCGATGGTGACCTCCGCAGCGCAGGCGTATCACAGGGCGGTCTCGGCGATGGTGCCCACGCAGCAGGCGCGGGCGAATCGGGTTCAGGAGGCCGCTGATGTGGAGGCCAATCCGCGGGTGTTGGGGGCGTTGACGCCGCGGATCACCGAGTTGAATCTGGATTATTTCGGGCAGATGTGGCCTACGAATGCTTCGGCCGGGTCCGGATATGGGGCGGCGTTGAATACCGCGACGGCGGCGTTGGCGGCACCGCCGCCCCCTGCAAATGCGGCGATTTCACCGGAGGCGCCGGTGCGAGCGGCTGCGGCGGTGTCCGAGGCTGTCGGGCGTACCGCGGCCGGGGCGGCGATGCGGGGGGCCTACGGGGCGGTGCAGGCGGCTGCGGCGGTGACTCAAGGTGGGGCGGGGGTGGGCCGGGCGATGGTGCCGCCACCGGCCCCGGCGCCGCCGACAAAATCTGCCGAGATGCGCCCACCGCCGACGCCATCATCTCCACCGGTGGGTATGTATCAGCAGCCGCCGTCGAATGCGGCGGTTTACGGCCCGCCCGTCTCGGCCGGGGCGCAGGGGGCGCCGGCGGGCATGCGTCCCGGGCCGCCCGGGGGCCCGGCTACCGGTTCTGCGCCGGCAACGGTGACCAGCTATGTGCGCCCGTCCGAACCGTTCGCCATGCCAACCCCACCTGGCGGGTATCCGGGGATACTGTCGGCCGCCGCGGTGCAACCCCCGCCGGTCGTTCCACCCGCGCCAGCGCAGCTACAGCCGATGAACCCGCCCGTGACATCGCAGCCTGCCGTGTCAGAGCCGGCATCGTCACCGTCGCCCGATCCGGTGGAGCCGAGCAACGCCGACGGTGGGATGGGTGACGTCCATGGATTATCGGTTCACAATTCGGAGGACGTTCACCAGCGGGTGGATCCTCTCCCGCCTGGTAGGCAGCCACACGTCAAAGTGCTGATGACGCCCGAACAGATTCGGATATTCTACGAGAATCTGACGGAAAATGCGACGCGCGTCCCAGGGCCGCCAAGCTATCCCGGGGAGTGGCAGGTCCTCGAGGATGGAACCAGGATCGCCTACCGTGAAAATAGTAAATTCGGCGGTCCCACAATCGAGATTCAATATCCGGATGGTGAGAAAGTCGACATTCATTTGGAAGAGCGGCCGAAAACCCCGCAACCTCAACCCAGAAAGGTTCCGGTGCCGGCGCCCGAACCCGCTCCAGCTCCAGCGCCTTCCCGGGAGCCAACACCTGTTGAACCGCCGGTACCATCCATTCGCGTGCCGCCGCTCATAACGCCAGACCAAATTCCACCACCTGAGCAAAATCCTGGTATCTGGGCGATTATTGGCGGTATTCTCCTGGCGGGAGGAGCGCTCTTATTGGCTTAGACGAGTCGAAAGTACTGTCGGTCACTTCCATGTTCTTACTGCGGCGACGAATGCGTCATGTACCGTCTCTGCGAGGTAAGTGAGATCGTCGGCGAGTTCGTCTTTATTACGGGAAAACAGGCACTGTTGAAGCATCCGGCTCTGGCCGGTCCCCTCGGAGCACGCGATGTAGGTGTTGTATTGGGCCCACATCCAACTGCGGCAGTACACAAAAGATCCGCTGCTACGCACCGCGATCACCTCTGGTTCCGCCGCGGTGCCCAGTGTCTGGGTCAGGGGAGGATCGAGCGAACTCGCCGCATCGCCCAGCGGTATTCGAAGTTCACGCAGAGTGCAGTCGGAGTTATCGTAGACGACGTCGGCGGGTGGACATCCGGTGAAGCTGAACAGAGTCAGGGTTTCCGAGCCGTCCCAGCCGCCGTCGGCGTGCGGACCGCGGAGGGCCACCCGAGTGGGCCGCGCGCCACTGCCGTTTCCTAGTTGGGCAAGCTGCCATTCCGGCGGAAGGTGCAGTTGTGTCAGCCATGCTGGCGCTGAATCAGGATCGATCGCGGTCAAGCCACTGACGTAGCCGCTAACGACACCGATCAACGATGGCGCCGTCATCAACCGCTGCTGTTCGGACCGAATCTCCTCGGCGGTGGGTGGTGGGGTTGCGAATGCCGATGTCCGCGAAAGCTCTTCGGCGACTCTTTCTCCATCTTCGGTGAGTGACAACCAGCAGGACCAGCCCCATGCCTGCCGGTCGTCGAACTGGTTGACATAAACGTCGCGAATACGCTGGATCGCTTCGTTCAGTGGGATACCCCATCCGGCAAAGCTGCCTCCGTTGCCTTGAAGGTCCCCGATGACGAATAGTCCGTCGCTGGTCAGTGAACGGATCAGCCCCAAGGTCTTTTCCTGGATGACCGACAGCACTTCGCCAGGGTTCTCCTGGGCGACATATCCATGTATTCGGTCGAGCGCAACCCAATCGATGAGACCTGAAAGCAGGATCTCCTCACGCGCGGACGACGCGCCTTCACCTGCTGCAGCAGTCACATCGTCGATCGTAAGCGGTAGCGAATCATGGTGGAGCTGGCGCGTCGGACTTGACTCGGCCTGCGCAACGTCGGGCGGCGAAAAGGATGGCGACTCTGACGGTGATGCTGACGATAAAGTCGAGGCGTGCTGACGACCACGATCGACGGTCTGTGGGTGCTGCAGGTGTTGGCGGGCGTCGAGGTGGTGGCTCCCGAATTGGGACTGCGGCCTGTGATGCCCAGGGTGGAGACGCCGCAATTGGCCTTGGCGCATCCGGTTGCGCTCGAGTTGCGCGAACACGGGGTGATCGATGCGGCCGGAGCGGTAGATCGAACGGTAGTGGAGTGGCTGACGGTGTTGGCCCGCCGCGATATTGCGCTGCTGTTGCGGGTGCAGGATCCGCGTCGTGTCGAGGCGCAAGCCGTGTTGGCGCGGTTCGCCCAGTGGTGGGTCGTTGCCGAACGTTGCGGTGACGGGGTGCGGATCGGTGGTGCCGGGACTTCGGTATCAGAGGGCGAGGCAGGTGCAGTATTGCAGGCTCAGATCGAGCGGTTGTGTGGCGTTGTCCCACCGGTGCAGTTTCGCCCGGTCGATGTGGAGACCACGGCGCTGCTGGCAGCAGCGGGCAGCCCGGAAAGTGTGCAGAATTACCTGACAAGCCAACCGTTCTCCGCCGAGCAACTGCAGATCCTGCTGGCCGCGACCGACCCGACCCGATCCACCCAGACGTCAATCGCGGCGCTGCAGGCCGGCGTCGAAACCGGACGGCCCACCAGAACACACATCCACCCGGGCGCGGTGAGCATCATCGATATCCCGGCCGGGCGGGTCGTCGTCGAACACAGCGTGTCGGCTGGGCGGCAGCAGATGTTGGTTGTTCCCGGGACCGCGAGCAATATCGCCGCCGCGGTCAACAAGATGCTGCGCCGACTTCCGGCCCACCACGAATGGCATAGCAGCCGCAGGCAGGTCTGACCGGACGCTCAGAGCGGAAATTGCACCCCGGTGAGCTGCTCGGACAGGTCCCACAGCCCGGCGGCGGTGGAGCCGCGCTTGGCCAGCAGGCTGCGGCCCACCGACCCGGTGCGGCCGATGAAGGCGAACCGCGGTCCGACAAAGGTGTTGCCCGACAGATCCTGCGACGCTGCATACAGCGTCTGGCGCGCCCCGAAGTCGGGGCTGGTGGCCAACAGGCCGTTGCCGATCGTGCGCATCAGCGCGTCGCCGACCCGATTACCGGTGTGCCCCTGCAGGTTGGTGCTCGAGTAGCCGGGGTGGGCGGCCAACGCGAGCAGCGGCGAGCCGGCCGCCACCAGCCGGCGCTGCAACTCGCTGGTGAACAGCAGGTTGGCCAGCTTGGACTGGCCGTAAGCCAGCCACGCGCGATACCGCCGCGACTCCCAGTTCAGATCTTTCAGGCTCACATAACCCATCCGGTGCATGAACGACGACACCGTGACCACCCGGTCGGTGAGCTTGGGCAGCAGCAGATTGGTCAGCGCGAAATGGCCCAGATGGTTGGTGCCGATCTGGCTCTCGAAATCGTCGACGGTCGTCGAGTACGGCACCGCCATGATCCCGGCGTTGTTGATCAGCACGTCGACGGCCGCGGTCTCCTCGGCGAAGCGCCGCACCGAGGACAGGTCGGCCAGATCCAGGGCGCGGACCTTGACATCGCCGGGCATGCTGGCCGCGGCGGCCTGGCCCTTGCCGGTGTCGCGCACGGCCAGTGTGACGCTGGCCCCCACCCGGGCCAGCTCACGTGCGGTCACGGCTCCCAACCCACTGTTGGCGCCGGTGATGATCACGGTGCGTCCGGAAAACGAGGGCAGATCGGCAGCGGTCCAAGAGGCCATGGCTCCCACTTTAAGGGTGCTCAGTGGCAGTTGTTGGTGTCGATCCAGCGGCCGTTGTAGCCGACGCAGGTCTGCACCGGTGGCGGGGGAGGCGGTGGCGGGGGCACGTCCTCGGGCAACGGGGCGTAATAAGCCGGCGGCGGCGTGAGGTCGGTGCACGTGCTGACGTGGAATCGGCGGCCCACGCCGACACACACGTCGGCGACCGCGGTGCCGGCCGGTGTGACGATGACGGTGCCCGGCAGCACGATCAGTGCCAGTGCCGCCGCGGCGCGGATCCGGCGTGTCATCACTGGCCTAACAAGCCGTGGTCGGCTTCGGGAAGTTCGCAGCGGCTACGGAAGTCAACCAGCGGCCGGCGGATACCCAACAGGTCGGCGTGGGCCTGCGGATTGTCCGCGAAGTAGCCGCGGATGGCCTCAGGCACCTCGGAGTCGGGCCGGTCGCGCAGGCCGGAGTAGAACGCGTTGACGTCCGGATGTGCGAACAGGTAACCGGAGGTCGACGCGGCGACGCCCGCGGTCACGTTGGCCAGATCTGCGGCGGTGCAACCCGGTGGCGGGTCTGCCATTGCGGCAGCCGGTGTCAGCAGAACCGTGGTGGCTGCGGTTACGGCGAGGCCGGCGAAAAGCCGGGGCGACCGGCGGGCAAGGGGCATCGTGGAACTCCCTTCAGCAGGCGGGGTGCGTCGCACTGTAGCAAGCCGCGGAAGGGAATTGGGGTCACTTCGCGGCGACGGTGAATCCGTTCATGATCGCCTCGACGTCGGCGGCCTCCTTGGGCGCCTGTTCGTTGAAGCTGGTGATCGCCAACTGCACCAGGTAGCGCTGGTCGTCCGGTGCCGACCCGGTGGCGATCACCATCCGGAACCAGCTGTGCAGGCGCTGGCCGTCCATGTCATGGGTGCCCTGGACCATCGACGACGGGAAGCCCTGGTAGTCCTCGTTGGAGGCGTCCAGCAGTCGGAAGTTCTTCGCCAGCTGCGCGTCGACCACACCGTGTTTGATGGCCTCGCGCGAATCGAAGTTGCCGTTGAGTTTGACCACGCTCAGGATCGCCCGCGGAAGCTTCTCGCCCTTGCCGATGACCAGGGTGGTCGCCGGCAACATCGCGTTCTCCTTTTTCGTCCACCCCGGCGGCGTCGGGATCGACACGGTCAGGTCGGTCAGCGCGTTGGGGGCCACCGCCTCGGCGGCCACCCCCTTGTCTTCCAGGAAGCGTCCCACCGTCACCGGCGGCTGCGGCGCCTCCGACGTGGTGCTGGTGGTACTACCGTTCGACCAAATCGATTGGTAATCAGGGGTTTTGGCGCCGCATCCGGCCGCGGCGATCGCCAGCGCTGCGGTGCACGCCAGGGCCGCCCGGCGCAGTGGGGTCACAGTATCTCGCGGACCGCGTCAATCGGGCGGGCCAGCCGGGTGCCGTTGCCGGTGACGACGAACGGTCGCTGGATCAGGATGGGGTTCGCGGCCATCGCGTCGAGCAGTTCGTCGTCGGAGGCGTCGGCCAGGCCGAGCTCGGCGTAGACCGACTCGCCGGTGCGCACCGCGTCGCGCACCCCGATTCCGGCGTCGCGGATCATGTCCGCCAGCTCCGCGCGTGACGGCGGGGTCTTCAGATACTCTACGATGGTCGGCTCGATACCGTTGTCGCGCAGCAGTTCCAGCGTCTTGCGTGAGGTGGAGCAGCGCGGGTTGTGGTAGATGGTCACAGTGTCGTCGCTGGCCATTTTAGGCTTCTCCGTTGAAAAGTCCGGTGACCGAGCCGTTTTCGAATACCGCCCGGATGGTGCTGGCCAGCAGCGGGGCGATCGACAGCACGGTCAGCTGGGCGAACTGCTTGTCCTCGGGGATCGGCAGGGTGTTGGTGACGATCACCTCGCTGGCGCCGCAGGACGCCAGGCGCTCGGCGGCCGGCTCGGACAGCACCCCGTGGGTGGCCGCGATGATCACGTCGCGGGCGCCGTCCTCGCGCAACAGGTGCACCGCGGCGGCGATGGTGCCGCCGGTGTCGATCATGTCGTCGATCAACACGCACGTCTTGCCGGCCACCTCACCGACCACCCGGTTGGACTTGACCTGGTTGGGCACCAGCGGATCGCGGGTCTTGTGAATGAACGACAGCGGAACCCCGCCCAAGGAGTCCGCCCACTTCTCGGCGATGCGCACCCGGCCGGAGTCGGGGGAGACCACCACCATGTCGGAGTCGGCGTAATTCTCCTTGATGTAACCGACCAGCAGTGGCTGAGCGCGCATGTGGTCGACCGGGCCGTCGAAGAAGCCCTGGATCTGATCGGTGTGCAGGTCCACGGTGACGATCCGGTCGGCGCCGGCCGTCTTCAGCAGATCTGCCACCAGGCGGGCCGAGATCGGTTCACGGCCGCGGTGCTTCTTGTCCTGGCGGGCGTAGGGATAGAACGGCACGATCGCGGTGATCCGTTTGGCGCTGCCGCGCTTGAGCGCGTCGATCATGATCAGCTGTTCCATCAGGTGCTTGTTCAGCGGCGCCGGGTGCGACTGCAGAACGAAGGCGTCACAGCCGCGTACCGACTCCTCGAAACGCACGAAGATCTCGCCGTTGGCAAAGTCGCGGGCGGTCTGCGCGGTCACCGGGACGTCCAGTTCTTTGGCGACCTGATCGGCCAGCTCCGGGTGCGCCCGACCAGCGAAGAGCATCAGGTTCTTGCGGTTGTCTGTCCACTCGTGGCTCACGCGCTGCCCCCGCCGTTGGAGATCTGGGAAATTGGTCGAGTTAATTCGGGCCTTATGGTACGTAGTCCGTCGCGCGATTTCGCTCCGGGCTGCCTCAACGCGACCAACCTCACGATGACGGATCCGATCGGGAACCGCCGGACGCCTGGGCCTTCTCGGCCGCCTCGGCGGCAGCGCTGCCGGGCCGCTTGTGCTGCACCCAGTTCTCGATGTTGCGCTGCGGGCCGGCCGACACGGCCAGCGCACCCGGTGGCACGTCGTCGCGCACCACCGTGCCTGCGCCGGTGTAGGCACCGTCGCCGACACTGACCGGCGCGACGAACATGGTGTCCGAGCCGGTGCGCACATGCGAGCCGATGGTGGTGCGCCGCTTGTTCTGGCCGTCGTAGTTGACGAACACGCTGGACGCGCCGATGTTGGAGTGCTCGCCGATGTCGGCGTCGCCGACGTAGGTCAGATGCGGGACCTTGGTCCCGGTGCCGATGGTGGAGTTCTTCGTCTCGACGAACGCCCCCAGCTTGGCGTCGGCGCCCAGTGCGGTACCGGGCCGCAGATAGCTGAACGGTCCGACCGTCGCCCCGGCTCCGATCCACGACGACGCGGCGTGGCTGCGGATCACCGAGGCGCCCTCGCCCACGGTGACATCGGCCAGCGTGGTGTCCGGACCGATCTCGCAGTGCGCACCGATCACGGTGGTGCCGAGCAGCTGGGTTCCGGGTGCGACGGTGGTGTCGCGCCCGATCGTCACGTCCACGTCGATCCAGGTGGTGGCGGGGTCGACGACCGTGACACCGGCCCGCTGATGGGCGGCGATCAGCCGGCGGTTGAGTTCGGCCGCCAACTCGGCCAGCTGCACCCGGTCGTTGACGCCGGCCACCAGGGCGGCGTCGTCGACGTGGCGCGCGTGCACCGCCTGGCCGTCGCCGCGCACGATGCCGATCACGTCGGTCAGGTAGAGCTCGTGCTGGGCGTTGTCCGAGCCCAGCCGGCCCAATGCGGAGCGCAGCGCGGTGATGTCGAAGGCGTACACCCCGGCGTTGACCTCGCGGATCTCGCGCTGCGATTCGGTGGCGTCGGCCTGTTCGACGATCGCGGTGATCTCACCGTCCTGGGTGTGCAGGATGCGCCCATAACCGGTGGGGTCGGCCATCGTCGTGGTCAGCACGGTGACCGCCGCCGAGGCGGCGCGATGGGTGTCGACCAGCGCCCGCAGCGTCGCGGTGTCCAGCAGCGGAATGTCGCCGGAGGTGACCACGACGGTGCCGGCGAAGTCGTCCGGCAGCGCCGACAGGCCGCATAACACCGCGTGCCCGGTGCCCAGCTGCTGGTCCTGCCGGGCGATGTCGATGCGGCAGTCCAGGGCCTGCGCCAGCTCGGCCACCGGCCCGGCGATGCGTTCGTGGGCGTGGCCCAGCACCACCACCAGGTGACGGGGGCTGACCCCGGCGGCCGCGCGCAGGCAGTGCGACAGCATGCTGCGCCCACCCAGCGTGTGCAGCACCTTGGGGGTGTCGGAGACCATCCGGGTCCCGGCCCCGGCCGCCAGCACGATGACGGCGTCCTGGCGGTCGGCACCCTGGGGCGAGGGAGCGTGTTTGTGCGTCGACACGCCGTCTAGCCTGTCATTCTGCGCCCGCTCGTGCCAAAGGGTGGGCGAAAACCATGCAGGAGACGCTCCGTCGCCAGGACTCGAACCTGAACTATCTGAACCAAAATCAGAGGTGCTGCCGATTACACCACGACGGATGGATTGCAAGGAGACTCTACCGAACTGGATATCCTGGGCACTGTGGCTGCTCTGGACAGGGATGGCAGGCCCCCGCGGGCCCGGATGACCGGCAGCGAGCGTCGGCACCAACTCATCGACGTCGCGCGCTCGCTGTTCGCCGAGCGCGGCTACGAGGGCACCTCCATCGAGGAGATCGCGCTGCGCGCCAACGTGTCCAAACCGGTCGTCTACGAGCATTTCGGCGGCAAGGAGGGGTTGTACGCCGTGGTGGTCGACCGGGAGATGTCGGCGTTGCTGGACGGCATCACCACCTCGCTGACCAAATCGACCAACAACCAGTCGCGGCTGCGGGTCGAACGGGTCGCCCTGGCGCTGTTGACCTATGTCGACGAGCACACCGACGGTTTCCGGATCCTGATCCGCGATTCCCCGGCATCGATCAGTTCCGGCACCTATTCGACCCTGCTCAACGACGCGATCGGTCAGGTGTCCTCGATCCTGGCCGGCGACTTCTCCCGGCGCGGACTAGACCCCGAGACCGCGCCGCTGTATGCCCAGGCGCTGGTCGGTTCGGTGTCGATGACCGCCCAGTGGTGGCTGGACGTGCGCGAACCCAAGAAGGAAGTGGTGGCCGCCCACCTGGTCAACCTGTGCTGGAACGGCCTGACGCACCTCGAGGCTGACCCGACCCTGCACGACGAATAAGGCATGCACCGCAACGCAAATCGGCGTCCGGGCAGCCACCGCCTAGAATTACTCGCATCATGACCGCACCGGGGCACGCCAGCCCAGCCACCCCGATCGCGGGGCTCGTCGAAGCCGCACTGAGCGCGCCGACCTTCGTCGATCTCATCGAGCGCGCCGACAGCCGGCCCGCTGAACTCAACCTGGTGGGCCCGGCCGCGACCAGGCCTTTCGTCGCCGCCGCAGTGGCCCGCAACACCCCGCTGCTGGTGGTCACCGCCACCGGCCACGAGGCCGACGACCTGGCTGCCGAGCTGCGCGGCGTCTACGGCGACACCGTGGCGCTGTTCCCGTCCTGGGAGACGCTGCCGCACGAGCGGCTCTCCCCGGGGGTGGACACCGTCGGAGCCCGGATGCTGCTGCTGCGCCGGCTGGCACGGCCCGACGACGCGCACCTGGGACCGCCGCTGCGCGTGGTGGTCACCACGGCCCGGTCGCTGCTGCAGCCGATGACCCCGCACCTGGATGCGATCGAGCCGGTCACCCTGACCGTCGGCGAGGAGACCCCCTTCGAGGCGGTGATCGCCCGGCTGGTCGAGCTGGCCTACACCCGGGTGGACCTGGTCGGCAGACGCGGTGAGTTCGCGGTGCGCGGCGGCATCCTCGACGTGTTCCCGCCGACCGCCGAGCACCCGGTGCGCATCGAGTTCTGGGGCGACGAGATCACCGAGATGCGGCCGTTCTCCGTGGCGGATCAACGCTCCATCCCCGAGATCGACGCCGGCACCGTGGTCGCGGTGGCCTGCCGGGAGCTGCTGCTCACCGACGACGTCCGCGCCCGCGCGGCGCAACTGGCCGGCGATCACCCGCGCACCGACAACACCGTCACCGGCGGTGTCGGCGACATGCTCGCCAAACTCGCCGAGGGCATCCCGGTCGACGGCATGGAGGCCCTCGGCTCGGTGCTGCGGCCCGGACCGCAGGCACTACTGACCGATCAGCTGGCGGCCGGCACCCCGGTGCTGATCTGCGACCCGGAAAAGGTCCGCGCCCGCGCCGGCGACCTGATCAAGACCGGCCGCGAGTTCCTGGAGGCGTCCTGGTCGGTCGCCGCGATCGGTGGTGATGCGCCGATCGACGTCGAGCAGCTGGGAGGTTCGGGATTCCGCGACCTCGCCGAGGTGCGCAAGGCGGCGCTGGACGCCGGGCATCCGTGGTGGACACTGAGCCAGCTGCCCGACCCGGAGGCGATCGAACTTGAGGTGCGCCCGTCACCCTCGGCGCGGGGCCGGCAGCGCGACATCGAAGCGATCTTCGCCATGCTGCGGGCGCACACCGCGACCGGCGGAGCCGCGGCGATCGTGACCCCCGGCGTGGGCACCGCCCGCAGACTGGTCGAGCAGCTGGCCGAATCCGAGACCGCGGCAACGCTATTGGAGCCCGGTGCGGCCCCGCAACCCGGCGTGGTCGGGGTCTTGCAGGGCCCGCTGCATGACGGCGTGGTGATCGGCGGCGCCAACCTGGTGATCGTCACCGAGACCGACCTGACCGGAAACCGGGTCGCCGGACCGGAGGGCAAGCGGCTGGCGGCCAAGCGCCGCAACGCCGTCGACCCGCTGGCACTGACCGCCGGTGACCTGGTGGTGCACGACCAGCACGGCATCGGCAAGTTCGTGGAGATGACCGAGCGCACCGTGGGCGGGGCGCGGCGTGAATACCTGGTGCTGGAGTACGCCTCGGGCAAGCGCGGCGCCAACGGTACCGACAAGCTCTACGTGCCGATGGACTCGCTGGATCAGCTGTCGCGCTACGTCGGCGGCCAGGCCCCGGGGCTGAGCAAGCTCGGCGGCAGCGACTGGAGCCAGACCAAGACCAAGGCGCGCAAGGCGGTCCGGGAGATCGCCGACGAACTCGTCGCGCTCTACGCCAAACGGCAGGCCGCGCCCGGCCACGCGTTCGCCCCGGACACCCCGTGGCAGGCCGAGATGGAGGACGCGTTCGGGTTCACCGAGACCGTCGACCAGCTCACCGCGATCGGCGAGGTCAAGGCCGACATGGAAAAGCCGGTCCCGATGGACCGGGTGATCTGCGGCGACGTCGGCTACGGCAAGACCGAGATCGCGGTGCGGGCGGCGTTCAAGGCCGTCCAGGACGGCAGGCAGGTCGCGGTGCTGGTGCCCACCACGCTGTTGGCCGATCAGCATCTGCAGACGTTCAGCACCCGGATGGCCGGATTCCCGGTCACCGTCAAGGGCCTGTCGCGCTTCACCGACGCAGCCGAGTCCAAGGCGGTCCTCGACGGGCTGGCCGACGGCTCCGTCGACGTGGTGATCGGCACCCACCGGCTGCTGCAGACCGGGGTGGCATGGAAGAACCTCGGCCTGGTGATCGTCGACGAGGAGCAACGGTTCGGCGTCGAACACAAGGAGCACATCAAAGCGCTGCGGACCCACGTCGACGTGCTCACCATGAGCGCCACCCCGATCCCGCGCACCCTGGAGATGAGCCTGGCCGGCATCCGGGAGATGTCGACGATCCTCACCCCGCCCGAAGACCGCTACCCGGTGCTGACCTATGTCGGCCCGCACGACGACAAGCAGGTGGCGGCGGCGCTGCGCCGCGAACTGCTGCGCGACGGCCAGATCTTCTACGTGCACAACCGGGTCAGTTCCATCGACGCGGCCGCCGCCCGGGTGCGGGCGCTGGTGCCCGAAGCCCGGGTCGTGGTCGCGCACGGCCAGATGCCCGAGGAGCTGCTGGAGACCACCGTGCAGGGTTTCTGGAACCGCGAATACGACATCCTGGTGTGCACCACGATCATCGAGACCGGTCTGGACATCTCCAACGCCAACACCCTGATCGTCGAACGCGCCGACACCTTCGGGCTCTCCCAGCTGCACCAGCTGCGGGGTCGGGTCGGCCGCAGCCGGGAACGCGGCTACGCCTACTTCCTCTACCCGCGGGACACGCCGCTGACCGAGACCGCCCACGACCGGCTGGCCACCATCGCCCAGAACAACGAACTCGGCGCCGGGATGGCGGTGGCGATGAAGGACCTGGAGATCCGCGGCGCCGGCAACGTGTTGGGCGTGGAGCAGTCCGGGCACGTCGCCGGGGTGGGGTTCGACCTGTATGTCCGGTTGGTCGGTGAGGCCGTCGAGGCCTATCGGGCGGCCTATCGGGGCGATCTCGTCACCACCGAGGAGCCCAAGGACGTCCGGATCGATCTGCCGGTCGACGCCCACCTGCCGCCGGAGTACATCAACTCCGACCGGTTGCGGTTGGAGGCCTACCGCCGGCTGGCCGCCGCCCCCGACGATGCCGCGATCAGCGCCGTGGTCGAGGAGCTGACCGACCGCTACGGGCCGCTGCCGGAGCCGGCGGGCCGACTGGTCGCGGTGGCCCGGTTGCGGCTGTTGTGCCGCAGTGTCGGTATCACCGAGGTCAGCGTGGCCTCGGCGACCACCCTGAAGCTGGCCCCGATGACGTTGCCGGACTCCGCCCAGTTGCGCCTCAAGCGGCTACACCCGTCGGCCAGTTACCGCGCCACCACCGCGACCGTGCAGGTGCCGATCCCCCGCGCTGGGAGCTCGGTCGGGGCGCCGCGCATCCGCGACGTCGAACTGGTGCAGATGGTGGCCGACCTGATCTCGGCGTTGGACGGAAAACCCGCAGGCCGACTCGACATGGCGGGAGCGGCGCCGGGCACTCGGGACCACGCCACGGCGGCCGGTTCACGATGACCGTCGTGCTGGTCGATCCGCGCCGGCCCACGCTGGTGCCGGTGGAAGCCCTGGCGTTGCTGAGCGCTGACGTGGTCTACACCGAGGAGCTGCCGGTGGTGGTGCCGTGGTCGCTGCCGGCCGCCCGATCGGTGCTCTCCGGCGGAGACGCGACGGCCGCGGTGCTGCTGTCCTCGGATCGCGACCATCCCGCCGTCGTGGCCCGTCTGGCGGCCGGTGAGACGCTGATCGCCGCCCCGGACGCCCCGGCGGGGGAGCGGCTGCTCGACGCGGTGGCGATCATGGACCGGTTGCGCACCGCCGGCCCGTGGGAGAGCGAGCAGACCCATGATTCGCTGCGACGGTTCCTGCTGGAGGAGACCTACGAGTTGTTCGACGCGGTTCGCAGCGGCGACGCCGACGAGCTCTGCGCTGAACTCGGTGATGTGTTGCTGCAGGTGCTGTTTCACGCGCGCATCGCCGAGGACGCACCGGAGCACCCGTTCGGCATCGACGACGTCGCCGCCGCGTTGCTGCGCAAGCTGGGCAATCGGGTGCCGGCGGTGCTTGCCGGCGAGGAGATCTCGCTGGACGACCAGGTGGCGCAGTGGGAAGAACGCAAGGCACTGGAGAAGCGGTGCCGGGACTCCCTCATGGACGACCTACCCACCGCGCTACCGGCCCTGGCGCTCGCCCAGAAAGTATTGCAGCGGCTCACCCGTGCCGGTGTGCCCGCGGACCTGATCCCCGCCGCGGTGACATCGATCTCCGTCGCCGCCGATATCGATGCGGAAAACGACCTGCGCACAGCGGTTTTGGAACTCATGGATACCGTCCGCGTGGCCGAGAAGGCGATCATCGGCGAGCCCACCGCGGAACAGTGGCGCGCGCACTGGCCGTAGCCCCCGCCTAGGCCTAACGCCCCCGCGGTCAGCTTCGGTTTTCGGCCCAGCCGCCCGGCAGCAGCGGCATCCGCGGCTCGGTGTCGAACGTGTCGCCCTCGAGAACCGTGATCCCGGCCGCTCGGCGTTGCACGTCGGTTGCCGTACCGGTGAAGCCCAGCGCACCGGCACCGGAATCGGATGCGCCGGGTTGATCCCAGTCCGGGGTCACCCCGATGTTCATGTCCATGTACTCGTCGCCGAACCCGTGCTGCTGGGCGCGGCGGCGGCGACGGCGTTTTTGGGCTTCGCGCAGCGCGGCGGCTGCCGCGGGTGCGGCTTGGCGCTCCGAGGCATCTTCCTCGGCGCTGCGGGATCGGCGGGCGCCGGTGCTCTGTCGTGCCGAGGCCGAGGCGCTGCTCACCAGGTACATCGACGAAGTGGGCCCGAAACCGACGCCCGGGCCGCCGCCTGCCGCGCCGCCGGCCGGCATCCCACCGGCGGCGGAAGCGGCAGGGCCGGCCGAGGAGATCGTGCCGGTGGTGGCGGGCACTTGTGCGCCCGCCGGTACGGTGGCGCCCACTGCGACAGCAGCGCCGGCGCCGCCTGCCACCGGGGCCAGCGGCGCCGGTTCGACCATCTGGTCGGCTCCGCCCGCCGCGCCGATCGCGCCGAGTGCACCGAGTCCGGCGGCGGCGGCAAGGAGGCCCGGCGCCGCCGCCATCATGATCGGGATCGCCATCTGCACCGCGATCTGTCCCATCGGCCACAACAGCATCAGGGTGTGGAAGACGGTCCATCCCAGGGAGCTGGCCAGAATCGGGGACATCCCCGGGATCTGTAACAACATCTCGCCGATCGCGCTGGCGAAGGGAAACGCCTCGACCGGATATCCGTCGACACCCAGCAGCGACCACAGCCACTTCGCGACCGGGTCCGAGAAGCCCATGTTGATCTCTCGGAGCAGGTCGGCGATCTGTTGTTCCCAGCTCACATCGGCGACGGCTTGACCTGCCGGATCCACGACCGCGGGTGCGGGCGTGGCCACCGGGACCGACGCCAGTGCCGACCCGGCGACAGCCTGGTAGACGGTCATCATCTCCGCCGCCTGGATCCACATCCGGACGTAGTCGGCTTCGTTCAGCGCGATCGGGATGGTGTTGACCCCGAAGAAGTTGGTCGCGACCAGCGTCGCGTGCACGGCGTGGTTGGCGGCCAGTTCGGCCAGCGTCGGCATCCCCGCCAGCGCGGCGGTGTAGGCGGTGGCCGCCGTCTGGTGCAAGGCGGCGGCCGCGGCGCTCTTGGCGGCGCTGTCGGTCAGCCAGCTCAGGTAGGGCAGGTGCGCGGTCGCGTACTGCTGGGCGCTGGGTCCCTGCCAGGCGCCGGACTGCACGCCGGCGAGCACCGCGTCGAGTTCGGCGGCCACCTCGGTGTACTCGGCGCTCATCAGCGACCAGGCCGACGCCGCCTCCAGCAGCGGGCCGGGCCCGGGTCCGGCGCTCAACAGCGCCGAGTGCACCTCTGGTGGCGACGCCAGCCAGACCGGTGCGGTCATGAAGACACCTTCCCTTTCCGATTCCCCGGCGATCCCGATCTTGTTCTTCTCCACCAGTGGTCGCCTCATCGACCGGTTTGGTTCCCGGCCCGGTGAATTTTTTGGCCCCTTTGTTTCCCGGCGCCGAATGAGCGACTATGGCGGCATGCGGTGCGAGGTGGTGCGGGAAACCCTGTCGGCGCTGCTCGACGGTGAGCAGCAGGAGTTGAACGCGCAGCAGGTCGACTCGCATCTGGCGTCGTGCCGCGGCTGCCGGCGCTGGCTGGTGGGTGCGGCCGCACAGGCCCGCCGGTTGACCACGATCGAAACCGGCGCCGATGCGGCGGCCGGCCCTGACCTGGCCGCACAGATCCTGGCGGCCGCCGGCGTGACTTCGGTCACCGACCAGATCGTGTCCGGTCGGTGGACGCGCTGGGGCTACCGCCGGCTGGCGCTGATCGCCGTCGGGGTGCTCCAAGTCGCCATGGCGCTGGCGCAGATCGCCGGGGTGGACTTCGGGATGGTGTCGGCGCACGGTCACGGGGCCGCCACCGGCGCGCATTTGCTGCACGAGTCGACTGCGTGGTTGTTGGCGCTGGGCGGGGCGATGATCGCGGCCGGCGTCTGGCCCGGCGTGGCGGCCGGCGTCGCCGCGATCGCTGGGGTATTCGCCCTGGCATTGAGCGGATATGTGGCCATCGACGCCTACCACGGTCAAGTGACCGCGGCGCGGATCGCCAGTCATCTACCGGTCCTGGTCGGCCTGCTGTTCGCTTTGCTGGTGGCGCGTCACCGGGCCGGTGGCGCCGGCCCGCGGACGCGGGACGACGCCGTGGCGGATGCGCTGCCGCCGGCCGACACCGGCCATGCCGGCCAGCGCCGCGGCCGTCGCCATCTGCGGTCGGTCAACGGTCCGAACGGCCCTACGACCATGCGTCGTAGGAGCGGGCAGCGGCCGGGTCTAGGGTGGTTGTTCATGGCGGGAGTTAACCGGGGCGACGACGACGCTGTCACCGCACTCGCACTTGCCGCCGCAGCCGGGGACTCCCGCGCGCTGGAGGCGTTCATCAAGGCCACCCAGCACGATGTTTGGCGGTTCGTGGCCTACCTGTTCGACGGCGGCAACGCCGACGACCTGACGCAGGAGACCTTCCTGCGGGCGATCGGCGCCATCCCGCGGTTCTCCGGACGCTCCAGTGCCAGGACCTGGTTGCTGGCCATCGCGCGCCGGGTGGTCGCCGATCACATCCGTTACCTGCGGTCGCGTCCGCGCACCGCGCCCGGCGCCGACCCCGAGCTGCTGCTCAACCGCGAGCGGCCCAGCCGCGGCTTCGAGGACGTCGTCGAAGTGAACACCCTGATCGCAGGACTCTCCGACGAGCAACGCGAGGCGCTGTTGCTGACTCAACTGTTCGGCCTGTCCTACCAGGACGCGGCCGCAGTGTGCGGTTGCCCGGTGGGCACCATCCGCTCCCGGGTCGCCCGCGCCCGTGACGCGCTGCTCGCCGATCCGGAACGCGACGAGCTCACCGGTTAATCCGCTCGGATTCGGGCTGGCCGGAGGGTTTTTTCCGGATCCGGGCCGATGACGCGAGCCGGTGACGGCGGCCACTGACGCCGCGGTCATGGAACGATGGACACGGATCAGGGTTTCGAGGTTGGGGAGAGCGGTGTCAGCGCGACGTTGGCTGCGGACCACTGCGGTCGTGGGTGCGACGGCCGTGTTGTTGGCCTCCAGTTGCAGCTGGCAGCTCGGTAACCCCATCCCGCAGGGGGTGCCACCACCGCCCGGTGACCCGGTCCCGCCGGTCAACACCCAGCTGGTGGCCGGGCGTCCGGCCGACCAGCTGTATCACTGGGCCGCGGAGCGGGCGGCGGTGCTCGATATCCCGGTGACCGCGCTGGAGGCCTACGCCTACGCCGCGCGGGTCGCCGAGGTGGAGAACCCCAACTGCCACCTGAGCTGGACCACGCTGGCCGCGATCGGCCAGATCGAGAGTCACCACGGCCGCTATAACCACGCCACGGTGGCGCGCAACGGCGACGTGCGACCCAAGATCCGGGGCGTGCGGCTCGACGGGTCCGGCGGCACGCTGCACATCGTCGAGAGTCTGCAGCCCGACCTGGCCGACGACGACGGCGTGGTGCGCGCGATGGGCCCCATGCAGTTCATTCCCGAGACCTGGCGGCTCTACGGCGTCGACGCCAACAACGACGGCATCATCAGCCCGGACAACATCGACGACGCCGCGCTCTCGGCGGCCGGCTATCTGTGCTGGCGCGGAAAGGACCTGGCGACCGCCAAGGGCTGGATGACGGCCCTGCTGGCCTACAACGATTCGGAGATCTACGCCCGCGCCGTCCGGGACTGGGCCGCCGCGTACGCGGCCGGACGGCCCTTGTGAGGTGTGTGTGAGGACTGCGGCGGGCAACACCGTTTAGGCTCCCCGATAGACCCCAATAGGCTCCCCCCATAGTTTTAAGACGGCCAGCCCCACCCAGCTCAAGGAGAAGTCAGTGCCCATCATCCAGCAGGTCGGCGCCCGCGAGATCCTCGATTCCCGCGGCAACCCCACGGTCGAGGTCGAGGTTGCGCTGGAGGACGGCACGTTCGCCCGGGCAGCGGTGCCCTCCGGCGCCTCCACCGGCGAGCACGAGGCCGTCGAGCTCCGCGACGGCGGCTCCCGGTACGGCGGCAAGGGCGTGCAGAAGGCGGTCACCGCGGTGCTGGACCAGATCGCGCCCGCGGTCATCGGGATCAGCGCCGACGACCAGCGGTTGGTGGACCAGGCGCTGGTGGATCTCGACGGCACCCCGGACAAGTCCCGGCTGGGCGCCAACGCCATGCTCGGGGTGTCGCTGGCGGTGGCCAAGGCCGGCGCTGACTCCGCGGCCCTGCCGCTCTACCGCTACCTCGGCGGCCCCAACGCCCACATCCTGCCGGTGCCGATGATGAACATCCTCAACGGTGGCGCGCACGCCGACACCGGCGTCGACGTCCAGGAGTTCATGGTGGCCCCGATCGGCGCCCCCAGCTTCGCCGAGTCGCTGCGCTGGGGTGCGGAGGTCTACCACGCGCTCAAGGCGGTGCTCAAGAAGCAGGGGCTGTCCACCGGGCTGGGTGACGAGGGCGGCTTCGCCCCCGACGTCGCCGGCACCACTGCGGCGCTGGATCTCATCAGCACCGCGATCGAGTCCACCGGATTCACGCTGGGCACCGACGTGGCGTTGGCTCTCGACGTCGCGGCCACCGAGTTCTACACCGAGGGCAGCGGCTACGCGTTCGAGAAGCAGAACCGTAGCGCCGCGCAGCTGACCGAGTTCTACGCCAAGCTGCTCGACAACTACCCGCTGGTCTCGATCGAGGACCCGCTGTCGGAGGACGATTGGGACGGCTGGGTGGCGCTGACCAACGAGATCGGGGACCGGGTGCAGCTCGTCGGCGACGATCTGTTCGTCACCAACCCCGAACGCCTCGAGGAGGGCATCGAGCGAGGCGCGGCGAACGCGCTGCTGGTCAAGGTCAACCAGATCGGCACCCTGACCGAAACCCTTGACGCGGTGACGCTGGCCCATCACAGCGGCTACCGCACCATGATGAGTCACCGCAGCGGCGAGACCGAGGACACCACCATCGCCGACCTCGCGGTGGCCGTCAGCAGTGGCCAGATCAAGACCGGTGCGCCGGCCCGCAGTGAGCGGGTGGCCAAGTACAACCAGTTGCTGCGGATCGAGGAGGAACTCGGCGACGCCGCCCGCTACGCCGGCGAGCTGGCCTTCCCCCGCTACGCGCCGGAGAGCCGATAGTCCGTCGGGGCGCTGGGAATGTCCGATCCGAAACGGCCCGAGAAGCGGCGCGCCGCGACGTCGCGGCCGGGCCGGGCCGGTGAGACGGGTCGGGCGCGCCCGAGCCGCCCACCGGCGGTTCGCCGCGGACCGGCCGGCTCGCGCAGCGCGCCGGAGCCACCGGCCCAGCCCGTCAAGCGGGCCGTTACGGCGGCCGCGGACCAGCGCTCGGAGCTGCGGGTCGGTTTCACCGCGCGGCGTGCGGTCATCCTGGCCGCGGTGATGTGCGTGCTGACCTTGACGCTGGCCGGGCCGGTTCGCACCTTCTTCGCCCAGCACGCGGAGATGAAGCAGCAGTCCCAGCTGGAAGCCATGCTGCACGGCCAGATCGCCGACCTGCAGCAACAGAAGACCAACATGGATGATCCGGCGCACATCCGCGCCCAGGCCAGGGAGCGGCTCGGCTTCGTCATGCCCGGCGAGATTCCCTATCAGGTGCAACTGCCGGCCACCGCGGAGGTGCCGGGCGAGCCGGGCGCCGAACCGGACATGATCGGCCCCAGCGGCGAGCCCTGGTACACCTCGCTGTGGCACACCATCGCCGACGTTCCACATCCCCCGCCCGCCCCGGCCGCGCCACCCCCGGGACCACCCGGGCTCCCGGGGCCTCCCGTTCCGGTTGTGCCCGGTGGTTGACCCGGCTGACCTGGACGCGGTGGGTCGGCAACTCGGCCGAGAGCCCCGCGGCGTCCTGGAGATCTCCTACCGGTGCCCCAACGGGGAACCGGCCGTGGTCAAGACGGCGCCGAAACTGCCTGACGGAACACCGTTTCCGACGTTGTACTACCTGACCCATCCGGTGTTGACCGCCGCAGCGAGCCGGCTGGAGTCCTCGGGGCTGATGGCCGATATGACCGACCGGCTGCGGCGCGACCCGGAACTGGCCGAGGCTTACCGAGCCGCCCACGAATCTTTTCTGGCCGAGCGGGACGCGATCGAACCGCTGGGTACGACGTTCTCCGGTGGCGGCATGCCCGATCGGGTGAAATGCCTGCACGTGGTGATCGCGCACGCACTGGCCAAGGGGCGCGGCGTCAACCCGTTCGGCGACGAGGCGTTGGCGATCCTGGCCCCCGAACCCGCGATGGCCGGAATCCTGGTACCGGAGGAGTGGTTGTGACGCACACGCGCCGGATCGCCGGAATCGACTGCGGCACCAACTCGATTCGGTTGGTGATCGCCGAACCGGTCGACGGCCGGCTGCGTGATGTCCACCGCGAGATGCGGATCGTCCGGCTGGGGCAGGGGGTCGATGCGACGGGCCGGTTCGCGCCCGAGGCGCTGGAACGCACCCGCGCCGCGCTGGCCGATTACGCTGAACTATTGGTGACGCACGGTGTTTCGCGGGTGCGCATGGTGGCGACCTCGGCCACCCGCGATGCGGCCAACCGTGAGGAATTCTTCACCATGACGGCTCAAGTGCTCGGCGTCGCGGTTCCCGGCGCTGTTGCCGAGGTCATCACCGGCCAGCAGGAAGCCGAGCTGTCCTTCCGAGGCGCGGTAGGCGAATTGGACGGTGCCGATGAACCTTTCGTGGTGGTCGACCTTGGTGGCGGGTCGACCGAAGTGGTCCTCGGCGATTCGGAGCGCGGGGTGTCGGCCGCCTACTCGGCCGACATCGGCTGCGTCCGGTTGACCGAACGCTGCCTGCACTCCGACCCGCCGACCGCCGGGGAGGTCGCCGCCGCCCGCGACGTCGCCCGCGAGTTGCTGGGCGAGGCGTTGCAGGTGGTTCCGGTGCAGCACGCCCGGACCTGGGTGGGGGTGGCGGGCACCATGACGACGCTGTCGGCGCTGGCCCACGGTCTGACCGAGTACGACCCGGAGGTGATTCACCTGTCCCGGGTCGGCTTCGGCGACCTGGTCGCGGTCTGCGACCGGCTGCTCGGCATGTCCCGCGAGCAGCGAGCCGCGTTGGGCCCGATGCATCCGGGCCGCGTCGACGTGATCGGCGGCGGGGCGATCGTGGTGCAGGAACTGGCCCGCACGCTGTCCGAGCGTGCCGGCATCGACGAGCTGGTGGTCAGCGAGCACGACATCCTCGACGGCATCGCGCTGTCTATCGCCGAGTGAGCAAACTGACACACGGGAGTGAGCAACTGTCGCATCAGATGTCCGCAGTCGCCCTTGCCACAACCCAACGTAGAGCTCATCTGGAGGATATCTATTTTCGCCCCATCGGATATACTCACCGGATGACGAAGCGGCTGATTGATGTGGATGACGACAAGCTTGAGCAGGCGCGGCGGCTGCTCGGCACGTCAACTGCCAAGGCGACGGTGAACGAGGCCCTGGCGGAATTGTTGGCGCTCGCCCAGCGCCGTGAGGCGTTGCTGCACCCTGAGTCGGTAGCGGGCAGCGCGGACCTGGCCACCGATGAGCAGCGCAGGTCCGCGTGGGCTTAGCGGCCCATTTTCTAGGCGACACCTCCGCTGTCGCCCGCGTGACCAAGCCGGCCGTAGCGCAGCGGCTCATTCCCTTGATCGAGGCCGGGCTGGTGGCGCGGTGCACCGTCACTGATCTGGAAGCCGGGATCTCCGCGCGCAACGGGCGGGATTGGAAACATACCCGCCACGTCCGGTCACCCTGGCCTCAGGCGACGATTGATCAGGACGTGATGGACCGCGCGTTCGAGGTGCAAGGAGCGCTCGCCGTGGACGGACTACACCGCACGGTCAAACTCGGCGATCTGCTCATCGCTGCAGCCGCCGAACGTGCCGGACTCGTGGTGCTGCACTACGACCGTGACTTCGATCGGATAGCGACGATCACCGGTCAGCCCACGGAATGGGTGGCGCCACCGGGAACCGCCGACTAGGGACGGGCCGCCTGCCTTGCAGTGCTCTCGCCACGCGCTGAGCTCAGTGCTTCCAGACGACCTTGTCGTGCCCGCCGGCGTCCCGGTAGACGACGCTGTCAGGCGCCGTGCCGCTCTTGACGTCGAAGTAGAGCCGCCCGCTGCTCTGGCTGCCTTGTGCGATCGGCCCGTTGGGCAGGCCGTCGACCTCGTTGCCCTTCATCACCGCGAACGTCGAACTGTTGACGGCACGGGCGTTGAAGTCGGCGATGTTCGGGGTCGGCGTACCGCTCACCGCCTTGGCTGTCACATCGGAGTACCAGATTCCGTCGTTGTGTCCGCTGGGTTGCAGGTTTTTGACGGTGTAGTCGATGGCTCCGCCCGGACTCTGGATCTCTTCGGTCTCACCGAATCCGACGACCGTCGGGTCGGCCATGGCCGGCGCTGCTGCCAGCATTCCTGCCGCCACAAGGCCGGTCGCTGTCACCGCCGTCTTTTTGGCGATCTGGGAAAACATCACGGCAAAACTCCTTCCGCTAGGTTCCCAAAGACATATCCGCCGGGGCGGATTTCAAACCTCGAATCGGTAACCCATGCCGGCTTCGGTCAGCAGATGCTTGGGATTCGACGGGTCGTCTTCCAGTTTCCGCCGCAATTGCGCCAGGTAAACGCGCAGGTACTGGGTCTCTTTGGCGTAAGCCGGGCCCCACACCTGGGTGAGTAGCTCGTCACGGCCGACAAGCTTGCCGCGATTGCGCACCAGCATCTCCAACATGCCCCACTCCGTGGGGGTCAGGTGCACCTCACCACCATTCTTGGTGACTTTCTTGGCGGCCAGATCAACGGTGAACGACGACGTTTCGACTATCGGCTGGTCTATCTCGGCGGCGGTGGCATTGCGGCGTGCCGCGGCCCGCAACCGGGCCAGGAATTCGTCCATCCCGAACGGTTTGGTCACGTAGTCGTCGGCCCCGGCGTCGAGGGCCTCGACCTTGTCGGCGGAGTCGGTACGGGCCGACAGCACGATCACCGGCACCGTCAGCCAGCCGCGCAGGCCGGCCAGCACCTCGATGCCGGAGATATCGGGCAACCCCAGGTCGAGAATCACCACGTCCGGGCGGTGCTCGGCGGCGGCTCGCAGCGCGCCGGCGCCGGTCGCCGCGGTGACCACCTCGTAACCGCGCACCGACAGGTTGATCTTCAGCGCGCGCAGGATCTGCGGTTCGTCATCGACTACCAGGACACGTGTGCTCATCCGCCCTCTCCCGCCGGTGCGGCCAGGTCCACCACCATGGTCAGCCCGCCACCCGGTGTCTCCGTCGCCGAGAGGGTGCCGCCCATGGCCTCCACGAAACCCCTCGCCACCGAGAGCCCCAGGCCCACCCCGCTGGTGTTGTCACGGTCGCCGAGTCGCTGGAACGGATCGAACGCGTGCAGTTCGCCGCCGGGCGGCAGACCTCGGCCCTCATCGGCGATGTTGACCAATACCCGGTCGCCGACCCGGCCGGCCGTCACCCGCACCACGCTGTCGGAGGCGTAGCGCAGCGCGTTGTCGATCACGTTGGCCAGCACCCGTTCCAGCAGACCGGCATCGGCCATCGCCACGGTCGGACCCACCTCTACCTTCACCTGGTCCAACCGGCCGCGACCGAAGACGTTGCTGCGCCTGCCGATTCCGATCAGGGCGCGCTGCACCACCTCTTCCAGATAGACCTTGGTCAGCGCGGGCCGGATCACACCGGCGGCCAGCCGCGAGGAATCGAGCAGGTTGCCCACCAGGTCGGTCAGCTGGTCGACCGACTCCTCGACGGTGGCCAGTAGTTCGGCGGTGTCGTCGGGGGAGAAGGCGACGTCGTCGGCGCGCAGACTCGACACCGCCGCCTTGGCCGCCGCCAACGGGGTGCGCAGGTCGTGGCTGACCGCCGACAGCAGTGAACGGCGCAGCTCGTCGGTGCGCATCACCGCGTCGGCCCGGCTGGCCTCGGCCGCCAATTCCTCCTGGCGGACCAGTCCGGCCGCCTGCCGGGCCACCACCGACAGCACCCGCCGGTCGCGGGAGGCCAACTGTCGGCCGACCATCAGCATCCAGAACTCGTCGTCACCGACATCGATCGTGGTGTCCGCGAGATCGACCGAGGTGCAGGGCTGCTCGCCGACGGAGGCGACCACCTCGGGCCTGGCGGTGCCGGCCGGAATGCGGACCAGGCTCACGGCTCGCTGCGCGTAGGTCTCCCGGACCCGTTCCAGCAGGGTGTCCAGGTCCGCTCCGCGCAGCACCGACCCGGCGAACAACGTCATCAGTTCGGCTTCGCGCGAGGCGCGACCGGCTTCCCGGGCACGCTTGGCTGCGCTGTCGACCAGCACTGCCACCGCGACCGCCACCAGCAGCAACACCACTTCGGTCACGGCGGCGTCGTGTTCGGCGATGGTGAAATCGCGGCGCGGTGCGAGCAGGAAATAGTTCAGTAAGACACCGGACAGCAGGGCCGACAGCACCGCTGGAGCGATGCCGCCGAGCAGGGCCACCACCAGTACCCCGACCACGAACAGTGCGCTTTGGCCGGTGTCGAGATACCGGTCGAGCCAGCCCACCACGATCGCGCACATCACGCACGGGACGGCGACAGCAGCCAGCCAGGACACCGCACGACGCTCCCGCGGGGATATCGACACCGACCGGAAATTCGGTTTGGTGTCCTCGTCGGTGACGATGTGCACGTCGATGTCGCCCGATTGCTGGACCACCGCCGCCCCCACACCCTCGTCGAGGATGCGCGCCCAGCGGGAACGCCGCGAACTGCCGATCACCAGCTGGGTGGCGTTGACGTCGCGGGCGAACTCCAGCAGTGCGGCAGGCACGTCGTCACCGATCACGGTGTGCAGTGAGGCGCCCAGGCTGATCGCCAGTTGCCGGATCTTGCCCACCCGCGGGGCCGGCGCACCGGAGTCGCCGTCGCCGAGCACATGCAGCACCAGCAGCTCGCCGCCGGCCTTCGACGCGATCCGGGAAGCCCGCCGCACCAGCGTCTCGGATTCCGGGCCACCGGTCACCGCGGCGACGATGCGTTCCCGCGCCTCCCAGGTCTGGGTGATCTTCTTATCGGCGCGGTACTTCGTCAGCGCCGCATCGACCTGCCCGGCCAGCCACAGCAGCGCCAATTCGCGCAATGCGGTGAGGGTTTCGCCGCGGAAGTAGTTGGCCAGCGCCGCGTCGACCTTCTCCGGCGGATAGACATTGCCGTGGGAGAGCCTGCGGCGCAACGCTTCCGGTGCCACATCGATCAGCTCGATCTGAGCAGCCTGGCGCACGATCGCATCGGGAACGGTGTCGTGTTCGGTGGTCCCGGTGATCTTGGTGACGACATCGCTGAGGCTCTCCAGCTGCTGGACGTTGACCGTGGAGATCACCGTGATGCCGGCGTCGAGCAATTCCTCGATGTCTTGCCAGCGCTTCGGATTCCGGCTGCCTGCCGCGTTGGTATGTGCGAGATCGTCGACCAGGACCACCCGGGGACGCCGTGCCAGCACCGCGGCGACATCGAGTTCGGCGCTCGGGTCGCCTACCGTCTCGATGCCCCGGAGCAGTTCTGCGGTCTTGGAGCGGCCGTGGGTCTCAATGGCAGCGGCGACCACGTCGGTGCCGCGCTCGGCGCGGCGGTGGGCCTCCCCGAGCATGGCGTAGGTCTTGCCGACCCCGGGGGAGGCACCGAGGTAGATGCGGAGTTCGCCACGCGGTTCTGCCGGCCGCCCGGCCTGCCTCACGACGCTCACCAGACCATCATCCCGGCAACCGCCGTCATCAGCCAGCAGCGACCGGCCGCACCATCACGGTTGGTTTGAATCCGTACCGTGGATCGCTGAAACTGCGACCGCCGCGCGCTGCGGCCGCCCCGGCGGCACCGACCCCGGCCGGCACCGCCGTCATCGACTGTCCTTCCTCGACTGCACCGGGAATCCACTCGGAGGTGATCAACGGCGCCGCGCCGGCCCCGCCCGGTAGTGCCCCCGGCCAGGTCGACGGCACCGACAGTCCCCCGACCGGGGCCGCCTGGGCCACCCCGGCCAGTACCGGGGCCGAGCCGGCCGCCGCAGCGCCGGGGCCGGGCGCCCCGGCCGGGCTATCGAGCGAATCCGCCAGGATCGTGCTGCCGGCCGCGCCGACGCCGGGTGAGGCGATGGCGATGGCGCTGGAGATGCCGGCGAACAGGTGCCAAGACCCGGCGGTCACCCCGTAGGTGCTGTAGGTCTGGATCGCGTTCCAAATCCCGATGTTCTGCGTCGAGCCGATGAAATCGGACAGAAAATCCCCGGCCTGGGCCGGGGCGGCCGCTGCGCTCAGCGGCGAGGATAGGTTCTGCACCGTGTTGGGTAGCCCGGACACCAGCTGGGACAACCCGCTCTGGGTATTGCCGGCCGATGCCTGGGCGACCGCCGCCGATTGGCCTGCCGTGCCGAGCGGGTTGCTGACCGAAGTAGGTGAGGACAGCGGTTGTAGTGTGCCGGCGCTCGCCGAGCTGGCCGCGTAGCCGTACATGGCGATGGCATCCTGTGCCCACATCTCGGCGTACTGGGCCTCGGTGGCGGCGATCGCCGCAGTGTTGAGGCCCAGGAAGTTTGAGGCGACCAACGCGGCCAGCTGGGCCCGGTTGGCGGCGATCACCGGTGGCGGCACCATCATCGCGAACGCCGCTTCGAATGCGGCGGCCGAAGCGATTGCCTGGGCTGCCGCGTGCTCGGCAGCGGCCGCGGTGGTGTTGAGCCAATTGATGTATGGCGTCATGGCCGCGGCCATCGACGCCGACGCCGGCCCCTGCCACTCCTCGCCGGTCAGCGCCGCGATCGCCGACTGGTAGGACGCCGCGGTCGTCGACAGTTCCGCGCCGAGACTGTTCCATGCCGCAGCGGCGGCCATCATCGGCGCCGCTCCGGCGCCGGCGTACATCCGGCCGGAGTTGATCTCCGGGGGTAGAGCGCCAAAGTCCATGTCGTGTCAATTCCGTTCGCTGGTAACCGCGTGTCTGCCGTCAGCCCACCGGCGGGCGGGGCATCACCTTCGGCTTGATGCCGTAGCGCAGCCGGCCGCGACTGCCCTGCTCGCTCGAGGATGCCGGCAGCCCGGCGGGCACAGCCGCTGTCGAAGCGCGGGGCGCGGCGGCCGCGGTGCTGGTGCCCGAGAGCGTCGCCGGTGTGGCGCTCGCCGGGGCCGGTTCGCCGGCCCAGGCCGGCGGCAGCGGGGCGCCCGTGGTCCGCGCCGCAGGCTGGCCCGCGCCCGCCGAGGCCGCTGTTGCCGCGGTGGCCGGCGCCGGCTGGCCGGTGAGACCCGCCGAGGGCATCCCGGAATCCGAGGGCGCGACGTGGTGGACCACCCCCGACGGGGAGGTGATGTAACCCTTGCCCAACCCGGTGAACTCCGAGGCGGCCGAGCCGATGGTGCCGGCCTGCATGGCGGCCAGGATGGCGCTGTTGCTGGCCACTGCGGTCAGCCCGTATGCCGGGTCGGCGGCCGATCCGCCGGTGAGCCCGCCCAGCAGGCCACCAGCCGCCGAGGCGTCGGCGGCTGCGGAATTGGCGGTCTCGGTGCTGCCGTAGGAGTCGGCGCTGGTGCGCAAGGTGTTGACGAACATCTCCTGGATCGCCGCGGCCTGTGCGCTGATCTGCTGGTACAGCTGCCCGTAGGCGGCGAACTGGGTCGCCTGCAGGACCGAGACCTCGTCGGCGCCGGCCGGGGCGATGCCGGTGGTGGGTGCGGCCGCGGCGGTGTTCTGCGCCGTCATCGCCGAGCCGATCGCTTGCAGGTTGCTGGCGGTCGCCGCCATCGCCTCGGGATGGGTGGTCACGAAGGACATGACTTCTCCTGATCGAAAACGGGCGGCCTTCGGCCGAGTGCAGGGTCCACTGTTTCCGGCCGGACGCCCGATCACCGAAGGCGTTTACGGGTTCTTAACGCCCTTGCCAGGATTCTTGACGGTTTATTCGCACAGGTACTTGGGCGATGAGTTCCTGCAGGCGGTCAATCCGTCAGGGATTTCCTCTCCTGCTCAGCCGGCCGCCACCGGATGCATCGTGACGGTGGGCCGAAACCCGTAGTTCGGCGCTGCGGTCGCCGAGGTGGCGCGCGCACCGAGCGAGCCGATCGGCATCCCGGCCGGCATGGCGCCCAGCCCGCGCTCGGTAGCGGTGGTCAAGGGTGCACCCGATAGCGGCGGGGCGGTGTTGCCGGCGGGCGAGGTTGCGGCCCACGCCGGCGGCACCGACAGCATGCCGACCGAAGCGGCCCGGCCCACACCCGCGGACACCCCGGCGCCGATCCCACCCAAGCCGGCCGGGCCGCCTATGCCCGGGGCGCCGGCCAATACCGGCCCCGGCAAGCCCGGGAACCCGGCCAGTGCCGGTGTGGGACCGCCGCCGACGTTGCCCGCGATGCCAAGAAGGTTCGACAGCACCCCGACCAGGTTCGAGCCCCCGGAGCTCGCCATCGATCCCAGGTTGGCCGGGTCCAGCAGGTTGCCCGAAATCCCGGTCACCGATGTCGGCTGCAGTGGCGACGCCAGGTTCTGCAGCGTCGACGGCAGTGTGGAGATCAATTGGGTGAGCGCGGCCTGGCCGGCCGGGTTGGTGGTCGGACTCGGGTCGGTGAACGGGGTCACCTGCGCCGCGGCGGCCGAGGACCCCGCGTAGCCGTACATGGCGGTGGCGTCCTGGGCCCACATCTCGGCGTAATGCGCCTCGGTGGCCGCGATCGCCGGGGTGTTCTGTCCCAGGAAGTTGGTCGCCACCAGGGCCATCAGCAGGCTGCGGTTGGCCACGATCACCGGCGGCGGAACCGTCATGGCGAAGGCGGTCTCGTAAGCGGCTGCGGCCGCGGTGGCTTGGGTGGCGGCCTGCTCGGCCTGTGCGGCGGTGGTGTTGAGCCACGCCACGTACGGCGCGGCCGCGGCGGCCATCGATGCCGACGCCGATCCCCGCCAGAGTTCACCCGCCATCCGGGTGACTACGGCCTGGTAGGCGGTGGCGGTGGTGCCCAGTTCGCCGGCCAGACCATGCCAGGCCGCGGCGGCGGCCATCATCGGCGCCGCACCCGGTCCGGCGTACATCCAGCCGGAGTTGACTTCCGGTGGCAACGCACCGAATTCGATCATTTCTTGGTTCCGTTTGACGTCGCTGGAGCTACCGGGCCGCGATCGCGTTGGCGGCCTCTGTCGCCTCGTACGATCCGGCGCTGGTCATCAGCGTGGTGACGAACATCTGGTGGATGGCATTCGCCTGGGCACTGACCGACTGGTACAGATCGGCGTGCGCAACGAACTGGGCGGCGGTCAGCGCCGACACCGGGTCCGCCGCCGCGGGGACCACCCCGGTGGTCGCTGCGGCGGCAGCCGCATTCTGGGCGGCCATCGCTGCGCCGATACCGGTCAATTCGCCGGCCGCGGCCGTCAGCTCTTCAGGCTGAGCGCTCACGAACGACATCGCTGTCTCCTAACCGAACCGGCCGACACGGTGCCGGCCACGAGATCCACCGTGCCGCAACGGTGCTCGGTTAGCCGTGACCCTTACGCGCTCTTAACGGCGCCGGATCGAACCTTGATGAGTCCTTGATGTCCTCCGAATACAAAACAACCGGCGCAGCCCCCTCCGCTGCGCCGGTTTGCTTTGTTGCGGCTTCGGTCAGGCCCAGCTGGAGCCCACCGAGGCGTCGGTGTTGGCCATGTTGTTGCCGGCGGTCTGCACCTTCTGACCGTGGGCGTTGGCCTGCTCGTAGATCACCGCGAAATTGCGGCCCAACTGCGCCACGAACTCCTGGCAGGCCACCGAACCGGCGCCACCCCAGAAATCCCCGGCCGCCAACACGTCATGCACGATCGCCTGGTGCTCGGCCTCCAACGAGGCAGCCTGAGCACGGATCAACGCACCGTGGGCATTCACATCACCGAACTGGTAGTTGATGCTCATCTGTGGTTCTCCTTCTAGCTCGACAGGATCTGCTGGGAAGCAGCTTCCTGCTGCTCGTAGTGGTTGGCGTCACGGATCAACCCATCGCGCACCCCGTGCAGCATGTTCACGATGTTGCGAAACGCCGTCTGCATCTGACCCATGGTGTCCATCGAGGTCCGCTCGGCTAGACCACCCCACCCCGCACCGGAGATGTTGGTCGACGACGCCCACATCCGGCGGGCCTCATCCTCCACCGTCTGCGCGTGAACGTCGAAACGCCCCGCCATCGCCCGCATCGCATCCGGGTCGGTCATAAAACGTGTTGCCACTTGTCTCTCCTTATCTGAACTTGATTGTCGTAGCGTGAATTTGCGTCATCCGGCGACGACCGGCCGGGCCATCACCGTCGGCTTGAAACCGTAGCGGGGGGTACCGAGACCGAAGCCGCCCCGGTCGGCGCCCAGCGGCATCCCGCCGGGCATGGCCGCCATCGATTCGATCTCCTCCGGGGCGGCCGACCAACTGCTGGCCTGCAACGCGTCGCCGGTGGCGGCGGTGCCCGCCGGGGCGGCCGCGGCCCACGCCGGCGGCGCGGACAACTCGCCGACCAGTGTCGCCTGGCCCACGCCCGCCGATATCGCCGGCGTGGTGGCACTCGCGGTGAACGCACCGGCTGCCGCCGACGCCGCGCCCGCGGTGCCACCGCCCAGTGCGCCCAGGCTGCTCAGTGGCCCGCCGGGTGCCAGCAGGGCACCGATGCCGGCGCCGGCCGAACCACCACCCAGGGCGTTGAAACCGCTGCCGGAGAAGAAGGTGGTCATGGTCGGGATCAAACTCGCCGGTGTGAACGCCGCCGATGTCCCCACGAAGCTCATCCCGCCGTTGAGGGGGTAGGTCAGCAGCGAGACGACACCGTTGATGGACGCATTCCTGAAGAAGGCCTCGACGAGCCCGGCAAGCGTGGGTGGTGGCAGGTCGGTCGGCGCCGGCGAGGTTAGCGTCTGTAGCGCATTGGGCAGCGACGAGATCAGCTGTGCCGTCTGCGCGTTCTGCGCGGTGTTGCCGGCGGCGGTCGCGTTGGCCTGGCCGACCGCCGCGGCCTGGTTAGCCGTTCCGTCGGGGTTGGTGGTCTGGTTGGGCTCGCTGAACGGTGTCACCTGAGTCGCCGTCGCCGAGGACGCCGCGTAGCTGTACATGACGTTGGCGGCCTGTGCCCACATCTCGAGATACTGGGCGTCGCTGGCCATGATCGCGGCCGAGTTCTGGCCGACGACGTTGGTTGCCACCAGTTGCTTCTGTTGGGCGCGATTGGCCGCGATCACGGCTGGGGGAGGAGTGGCCCCATGAGCCGCCTCGAACGCGGCCGCTGCAGCTGTGGCCCGAGAGGCGGTGTCCTCCGCCTTCGCCAACGTGTCGGTCAGCCACGCCAGATAGGGCTTGGTGGCGGCAGTCATCGACACCGATGCCGGTCCCATCCACGCTTCATCGACGAGCTGAGTCAGCGTGGTCTCATAGGAGGTCAACGCCGAGGAGATCTCCGCGGCAAGCCCGCGCCAGGCGGAGGCGACGGCCATCATCGGCGTCGAGCCGGGGCCGGCGTAGAGCCGCGCGGAGTTGACCTCCGGTGGCAGCGTTGCGTAGTCGATCATGGGTCAGACCACCATCGGCTTCGGCATGAATTTGGGCCGGAAACCGTAACGCGGAGTGCCGTAGTTCATTCCGGGCCGCCCGGCCCCGGTCGGAACCGGCGGGGGCATGGAGGCCATGTTGTTGTGGGTCTCCGCGGGCACCGCCCAGCCGGCGGGCTGCGAGGCAAGGGATGCGGCACCGGCCGGAGTGGCCGCCGCCCAGCTCGCCGGCGCCGAGAACGAGGACCCGACCAGGGACGCCTGCCCCACGCTGGCGGCGACGCTCGGGGGCACCGAGCTCACCCCGAAGGCGCTGCTGACCCCTCCGCCGAGCGCCCCGAGGGCACCGAGTGCTCCGCCGGGACTCAGCGCCGCTCCCAGGCCCAGGCCGCTTCCGAGTGCACTGCCGCCTGCGGTGCTCAATCCGCCGCCGGTCATGTAACCGATGAGGCTGGGCAGCAGGCTGGACGGGATGAAGGCCGCACCGGTGCCCATGGTGTTGAACAAGCTGTACAGCGGGGTGCCCAGGAAGTATCCGACACCGTTCAACGGATCGTTGTACAGGAACTCGATGGCGGACTCGATCCAATCGGTCGACGCCGCGGCCCCGGTGGGCGGCGACGCCATGCTCTGCAGTGTGTTCGGCAACGATGAAATCAGCTGTGACACTTGAGCATTGTGTCCCGCTGCGGTTCCGGCGGCATGGGCGACCGCGGCGGCCTGGCTGCCGTGGCCGGCCGCGTTGGTGGCCTGGGCGGGCGCGCTGAACGGCGTGACCTGCGACGCGGCGGCCGACCCGCCGGCGTAGCCGTACATCGCAGCGGCGTCCTGGGCCCACATCTCGGCGTAGAGCGCATCGAGGGCCGCGATCGCCGGCGTGTTGATGCCCAGGATGTTGGTCGCGACCAGCGCGGACTGCTGCACCCGGTTGGTCGTCACCACCGCCGGGGGCACCGTGGCCGCCCGGGCCGTCTCGAAGGCCGTCGCCGCTGCCGTGGCCTGGCTGGCGGCCTGCTCGGCCAGCGCGGCGGTGGTGTCCATCCAGGCGATGTAGGGCGTGGCCGCCGCGGACATCGAGGCCGAACCCGCACCGAGCCAATCCTCGCTGGACAGTTGCGTGATCACCGTCTCGTAGGAGTGGGCGGCGGCGGCCAGCTCGGCGGCCAGGGCGCGCCAGGCCGAGGCGGCCGACATCATCGGTGCTGACCCCGGGCCGGTGTACATGCGCCCGGAGTTGACCTCGGGGGGCAGCGCTCCGTAATCGAGCATCGGCGCGGCCTAGCCCGCCGCGATCGCGTTGGCGGCTTCGGTGGCCGCGTACGACTCGGCACTGCCGTTCAACGTCGCCACGAACATCTCGTGGATGGCGGCGGCCTGCGCGGCGACCGACTGGTAAAGGGTGGCGTGCGTGGCGAACTGCGCGGCTGTCAGCGCCGACACCTCGTCGGCGGCCGCGGGGACGACACCGGTGGTCGGTGCGGACGCGGCGGCGTTCTGGGCGTTGAGCGCCGAACCGATCGCCTGCAGGTTGCCGGCGGCAGCCGCCAAGGCCTCCGGCTGCGTAGTCACGAAAGACATCTGGCCATCTCCTCACGAAACGGATGCTTGTCGGTTCTTGCGACCACGGTCTCGTATCACCGGCCGATTGTGAAAGCTGGTTAACCGCTTCTTAACCCGTTGCGCGAACTTTTTACGAGGGTGCGCAGCCTGCCGGCGGCGGGACGGCGGCGGTCATCTGACGGGCGCTCGCCGGCGCAGGCGGGCAGCACCGAACCAAAAGCAGTGCAAGAACGGCATTCGGTGACCTCCACCGGGTTTCGGCGCCATCGTGAGATGACCCCGGCCACGACGAGCCCGCAATGTGTCGGCGGCGGGCGTTCTGGAGGCAGCCATGGATCATTAAATCGGTTGCTGCGCAATGGGTTACCGCCGACACCGCTGATGTTGACGAAGCGCCCACCGTGGGCCCGCCGTCGGCGTGAGGCCCCGGTAACGCGGATTTAACATCCCGATCCGGGGGAGTAAACGGTCCGTAACACGCTTTTAACCAACGCTCAGGAGACTAACGAGCCATGAAACGGTTTCTGCTGCTAGCAGGGGTTACCGCCATGATGGGCCTTGCCGCGCCCGGCCACGCCGACCCGGTCGGCAGCGACGCGGCCTTTCTGACCGCGCTGTCGGGAGCAGGCCTGAGCCACCGGGGCTCCGACCAGGTGGCGATCTCCGCCGGTCACTCGGTGTGCCAGCTGATGGACGCCGGCCTGAGCCCGATGGACACCGTTGTCGCGGTGCAGACCACCAATCCGGGCTTCACCTTGCAGCGCGCCGCCGAGTTCGCCCGGATCGCCGCGGTGAACTACTGCCCCGAGCACGCCTGAGACCCGTCCGCTTAAGTCCTGTTGTACGTGGCTGTTCTGCCGGCGCGACATCGGCATTGTCCGTCGACTTTAAAAGTACTTTAGATGTCATGGACGTGTCGTTCTCCGATCTGCAGTTGCGTGGTAAGGCCACCGTTGAGGCCTGGCTGCACGAGTCGGCGAACCGGTATCTGGTGGTCCGCCGTCGAGACGCCGAAGATCTGGTGCTGACTACCGCCTCGCGGGCGGCACAGGCGCGCGAAACGTCCTCGGTGACCTCGCGGTTGCTGGTCGCGTTGATGCAGCAGGATCCGGTTCGGGATGTTGTGGACGATGTCATTCCCCAGGTGTTTCCGTGGGTTTCGTTCCTGTCGCGCGACGAGGCCCGTGAGTTTGTCATCGAGCTGACGTCGACGATGAAGGCTGCTGAATCCATTGACAACCCGGCCCCGGTGGCCCAGCTGATCGATGCCTGGCGGCACACCGCCGAGGTGTTGGCGGACCCGGAGCTCGTGTCGGTCCTGGCGGCGCCCAGTGACGGCGACTTCGGCTCCGTCCCGCTGCCCGGGACCGACCGTTAGGTGGCGCCAAAGCGCGGAGATCTGGTCGCGCCGCCTGCCGGCGCTGCGGAGTGGGAGCTACGGTTTGCCACCAGCGAAGCGGCCATAGGTTGGGAGGCGCTGAGCCGGCATGCCGCGGCCAACACCGCGGCACGCCGGAACCGGGCATCCGAAGGCCACGGAGTGAGGTCAGCGGCCGTCGCGCCGACGCGTACCTGGGAGTCGGGCCGCCTGCCATGCCGTTGACGGCGCCGCCAGTACGCTTTGAGCTGCGACGCCCCCATAGCCCAATTGGCAGAGGCAGCGGACTTAAAATCCGCCCAGTCTGGGTTCGAGTCCCAGTGGGGGCACACGTCGATCAGGCCGGCTTGTCCGCCCGGATGATCGCGGCGTGCATCCCGTCGGCCACTTCGTGAGTGAAGCTCACCGAGGCGCCGGTGAATCCCGCGGCGGCCAGACCATCGAGGTACTCCTGCTGCGACAGCGCCCCGGCGATGCAGCCGACATGCGAACCCCGTTCCGCCCGTTCGGTCGGGCTGAGGTGATTCTCGGCCACCACGTCGGAGATCCCGATGCGCCCGCCCGGCACCAGCACCCGGAACATCTCGGCGAGCACCCGGGGCTTGTCGACGGACAGGTTGATCACGCAGTTGGAGATCACCACGTCGACGGCGGCGTCGGGCAGTGGAATGTCCTCGATGGTGCCCTTGCGGAATTCGACGTTGGCCAGGCCGGACTTGGCCTTGTTCGCCTCGGCCAAAGCGAGCATCTCGTCGGTCATGTCGACGCCGTAGGCGAAGCCCTCCGGCCCCACCCGGCGCGCCGAGAGCAGGACGTCGATGCCGCCGCCCGAACCCAGATCCAGCACGCGTTCGCCGGCACGGAGATCGGCGACCGCGGTCGGGTCGCCGCAACCCAGGCTTGCGGTGACGGCTTCGATGGGCAGTTGGGAATGTGCACCGGCGTCGTAGAGGCCGGCCCCGAAGATGGTGCCGACATCGACGGAATCACTGGACCCGCAACAACTTGCGGCGGTGAGCACATCGCTGTTGGTGGCGCCGCCGCCGATCGCCGTGGCAGCCTCGCCGTAGCGGGCTCGGACCTGCTCCCGCAACTCCGGGCCGTCATCCTCGGGCATAGCGCACTCCTCTCATCGACAGTTGTCTATGCGAAAAGCATCCACAATGAATAGATGTTTGTCAATGCGTTCATGGCATACTGGCGTCATGGCAGGCGAATCCGGCTCGGCCCCACCGCCGCTGGTCGACGATCTCGCGCTGTGTTGTGCGCCGATCACCGGCACCGTGCTGGATGTGGCTGCGGCGGAGCGACTGGCCGCTGTGCTCAAGGCGCTTGCGGAGCCCACCCGGTTGCGGCTGGTGTCGTTGATCGCCGGCCACGACGGCGCCGAGGCGTGCGTCTGCGACCTGACCGCGCCGGTGGGCCTGACCCAGCCGACGGTCTCGCATCACCTGAAGACGCTGGTGGATGCCGGACTGCTGGAACGATCGCAGCGGGGCAAGTGGGCTTACTACCGGATCGTGCCCGCCGCGCTGACGGCGTTGGCCGGCGTTTTCGCCCCGGGTGCGTCCACCTAGCCATCCCGTCGCCGTTCTGCCGCACATACCCCGCCGCCCGAGGTTTTGCAAGGGCCAGTGGTCAAAACGACCGAATTCATTCGGCGAGATTTCTTAGTTTCTTAATCAAAACTAATTGGGATGCAGATCACAAGTTGGCCGCGGTCGGCAACGGCACTGGTCAAAGCGGGTGACCGAGCTTGCTGGTGGTGCCCGCACCGCGCCGTGGCGGCCGCCGGGAACTGGGGTCTGTGGGATTAACCTGCGACCTCGATCACAATAGTTACGACATTTTCCTTTTACCTGGAATTCACCGCTAGGGTGGACCGAACGCCCCGTCCTGGCACCCCGGTCGTACTGACCGCGCCACTGCGGCAGCTACGCGGGGAGTGTGCAATGACGATACGAAGTGTGATCGATGGGAGCGATGTGGACGACGTGGTGGCTTACGGATTGACCGGCCCTGGAGCTCGCATCGTCGACCGCGTGCGGGTCGGTCGCGGCCCGATCGGCGGCGTCGCCGTCACCGCCGACGGCACCCGGCTGTTGGCCACCAACTACGGCGACGACACCGTCTCGATCATCGACACCGCCAGCTGCACCGTCGTGGCGACCGTGTTCCAGGCCGACGAGCCGTTCTCGATCGCTGTCGGCCCCGCCGGCACCGCGCGGGCCTACGTCACCGCCGGCTCCATGGCGCTCGATGCCGTCCTGGCGATCGATGTCGACACCGCCGAGGTCACGGGGTGCTACCCGGTCGCCATGGGCATCGGAGACCTCGTCGCCGACCCGATGGGCAGCCGGGTCTATGCCACCCGCACCGGGTCCGCCGGAGTCGAGGTGCTGGCGCTCGATGCGACCATGCGTCCCGCCGGGGCCGTCCGGGTGGCCGGCGATGCGGCGGCCGCGGCCGCCTGCCTGCGGATCAGCCCCGACGGCCGGCGGCTCTACGTGGCGGTCCGGCAGCCTACTGGAGACACCGTCACGGTCCTGGACCGGCAACTCAACGTCGTCGACGTCATCAAGGTCGCCTCGACCGTCGTCGATGTCGCGGTCAGCGCCGATGGCGCCCGGCTGTTCGTCGCAACCAGCGGTCCCGACGGCCGCGGGGCCGTGAACGTCGTCGACTCCCGTACCCACGCCGTCGGCGCCGGGTTCGTCGTCGACACCCAGCTCATCCAGCTGATCGTGAGCCGCGACGGCGACCGCGTCTACCTCGTCACCGCGGCCGGCATCCTGGTGATGTGCGCCCGCACCGACGAGGCCCTCGGCGCGCTGACCCTGACCACGGCGCCGTCCTGCGTGGCGGAGAGCCCGGACGGCAGCCGCCTGTACATCGCCGGCTTCGACGGTGCGGTGGCCGTCGCCTCGCTGGCCGACCTGCCGGCGCCGTCGGCGTCGCTGCACGAGCAGCTCGCGCTCGACGACGCCGTCAGCCGGATGCTGCAACTCGAACCCGCGCTGTAGCCCCAGCCCCACGGCCGGTGCCGCGCATGGTCGAATAGGTCGATGCGCAGCACTATGCAGGACTGGCCGTTGACCATCGGCGCCATCCTGCGGCACGCCACCGGCATCCACGGCGACCGCACCGTCACCACCATGACCGGCGACGGGTTCCACACCACCACCTACTGCGAGTTGGGCGGCCAGGTCGCCCGCCTGGCGAATGCCCTGCGGCGACTCGGCATCAACGGTGACGAGCGGGTCGCCACATTCATGTGGAACAACACCGAACACCTGGCCGCCTACCTGGCGGTGCCGGCCATGGGCGCGGTGCTGCACACCCTCAACATCCGGTTGTTCGCCGAGCAGATCGTATTCGTCGCCAACGAGGCCGAGGACCGGGTGATCCTGGTCGACATCTCATTGGTGCCGCAGTTGGCGCCGGTGCTGGCACAGCTCGACACCGTGCGCACCGTGATCGTCGTCGGCGACGGCGACACGAGCGCTTTGAAGGCACTGGGATCCGCCGGCAAGACCGTGCTGCGCTACGCCGACGTGCTGGCGGCCGAATCCGACGAGTTCGACTGGCCGGTCATCGACGAGAACTCGGCGGCCGCCATGTGCTACACCAGCGGCACCACCGGCAATCCCAAGGGCGTGGTGTACAGCCACCGGTCCAGCTACCTGCATACCATGGCGGCCTGCACCGCCAACGGTGTCGGGATCGGGACGGATGACTCGGTACTACCGATCGTGCCGATGTTTCACGCCAACGCCTGGGGCCTGCCGTATGCGGCGCTGATGGCCGGGGCGGATCTGGCGCTGCCCGACCGGCATCTGGACGCCCCGTCGCTGGTCGCCCTCATCGAGAAGCTGCGGCCCACCGTGGCCGGCGCGGTGCCGACGATCTGGAACGACGTCCTGCACTACCTGGATCGTGAACCGGGCCACGATATCTCGTCGCTGCGCCAAGTGGTCTGCGGTGGCTCCGCGGTGCCGGTCTCGCTGATGCGCGCCTTCGAGGACCAGCACGCGGTGCAGGTCCGTCAGCTGTGGGGGATGACCGAAACGTCACCGCTGGCCACGTTGGCGTGGCCGCCGCCGGGCACCGACGAAGACCGGCACTGGGCACTGCGCGGCACCCAGGGCCGGCCGATATGCGGGGTCGAGGCGCGGACTGTCGACGACGACGGGCGACCGCTGCCCAACGACGGCGTTGCGGTCGGCGAACTGGAGGTCCGCGGCCCGTGGATCACCGGCTCCTACTACCGCGGCCAGGACGAGTCGAAATTCGCCTCCGGCTGGCTGCGCACCGGCGACGTGGGCCGCATCGACGCGCAGGGTTTCATCACCTTGACCGACCGCGCCAAGGACGTGATCAAGTCCGGCGGAGAGTGGATCTCCTCGGTCGAGCTGGAGAACGAGCTGATCGCCCACCCCGACGTGATCGAAGCCGCGGTGGTCGGGGTCCCCGACGAACGCTGGCAGGAACGGCCGCTGGCCGTGGTGGTGGCCCGGGCGGGCGCCGCTGTCAGCCCCGCCGAACTGCGAAAATTCCTGTCCGACAAGGTTGCCCGGTGGTGGCTGCCGGAGCGATGGACATTCACCGACACCATTCCGCGCACCAGTGTCGGCAAGTATGACAAAAAGACCATCCGGGCCCGCTACTCCAACAATGAATATCAGGTAAGCGAGGTGCGTGACTGATGACTCTGCGCGTGATCCAGTGGGCAACCGGTGGGGTCGGCGTCGCCGCGATCAAAGGCGTGCTCGAACACCCCGATCTCGAACTGGTCGGCTGTTGGGTGCACTCGAAGTCCAAGAGCGGCAAGGACGTCGGGGAGATCATCGGGACCGCGCCGCTGGGCGTGACCACGACCAGCGACATCGACGAGGTGCTGGCGTTGGATGCCGACGCCGTCATCTACGCGCCGCTGGTGGCCAATACCGACGAGGTCGCCGCACTACTGCGTTCGGGCAAGAACGTCGTCACCCCGGTGGGTTGGGTCTATCCCAGCGCGCGGTCGGCTGCGCCGTTGGAAGCGGCTGCGCAGGCCGGCAATGCTTCGCTGCACGGTGTCGGTATCGCTCCCGGTGCTGCCAGCGAGCTGTTCCCGCTGCTGCTGTCGGTGATGTCCACCGGGGTGACTTTTGTTCGGTGCGAAGAGTTTTCCGATCTGCGGACCTACGGCGCCCCGGACGTGCTGCGCCACGTGATGGGATTCGGCGGCACACCCGACAGTGCGCTGACGGGTCCGATGCAGAAAATACTCGACAGTGGCTTCGTGCAGTCGGTGCGACTGTGCGTGGACCGGCTGGGATTCGCCGCCGACGACCGGATCCGCTCAACGCAGGAGGTGGCGGTGGCCACCGCGCCGATCGACTCTCCGATCGGTGTCATCGAACCCGGTCAGGTCGCCGCCCGCCGGTTCCACTGGGAGGCAACCGTCGGTGACGAGGTGGTGGTACGGGTGACGGTCAACTGGCTGATGGGCGAGGAGAACCTCGATCCGCCCTGGAATTTCGGCCCGGCGAAGGAGCGCTACGAGATGGAGGTGCAGGGCAACCCGAACACGTTCGTCACCGTCAAGGGCTGGCAGCCCGAGACCGTCGAGGAGGGGCTGAAGAGCAACCCCGGCGTCGTGGCGACCGCCGCGCACTGCGTCAACGCCGTCCCGGCGACCTGCGCGGCCCCGGCCGGCGTCGTCGGGTTCTTCGATCTGCCGCTCATCACCGGCCGGGCCGCACCCGGCCTGGCTCGTTGAACGAGCCGGCCACCCTGTTGGAGCGCTGACCGCGGTGATGACAGGTAAACGGGCCCTAGTGCTCGCCGGCGGGGGAGTGGCGGGCATTGCCTGGGAGACCGGCGTGCTGTGCGGCATCGCTGACGAGTCGCCGGCCACCGCGGCAGCGCTGCTGAAATCCGATGTGCTGGTCGGAACCTCGGCCGGTTCGGCGGTCAGCGGCCAGATCGGCAGCGGAGCCGGTCTCGATGAGCTGTTCGCCCGCCAGGTGGCCGAGACCTCGCCCGAACTCGATCCCGGGGTGGGGGTCGAGGGGATCGCCGAGCTGTTCCTGGCGGCCATGACCGAGCCGAACACCACGGCCGCCCAGAAGATGCAGCGCATCGGCGCGGTAGCGCTGGCCACCGAGACGGTCCCCGCCGCGGTGCGCCGGCGGGTCATCGAGCGCCGGCTGCCGTCCCATCGCTGGCCGCAGCGCTGCCTGCGGATCACCGCGATCGACATCGACACCGGCGAGCTGACGGTGTTCGACTCCGACTCGGGAGTCGACCTCGTCGACGCGGTGGCGGCCAGTTGCGCGGTGCCGGGAGTCTGGCCACCGGTGGTGATCGGCGGACGGCGCTACATGGACGGCGGGATGCGCAGCTCGGTCAATCTCGACGTCGCCGACGACTGCGATGTGGCCGTCGTGCTGGTGCCTGCCGGGGAATCGGCGCCATCGCCGTTCAGTGCCGGTGCGGCCGCCGAGGTCGCGGCATTCGACGGGCGGGCGTACGCGGTGTTCGCCGACGGTACGGCGCTGCGGGCCTTCGGCTCCAACCCGCTGGACCCGGCGTGCCGGGTGCCGTCGGCGCGGGCGGGACGCGAGCAAGGCCGTCGGTACGCCGCCGCCATCGCCGAGTTCCTTAGTTGAAGGGGTCGAATTCAGACCGGTCGATCGGACTCCAGGGCCTGACCCGCCAGCTTGCGTCCGATATCGATTATCTCTGTGGCGCAATGGAAGTCCAGGCTCCGACAGGCCGTGCGGGGCACCTCGATCAAAAGATCCGGTGGATGCGTGGCCAGGTGGTGTCGGGTCAGCGCCGCCTGGGCGATGTCGATGGTGCGGTTCATCACCTCGAAGCTGCCGAGCTTGGGAACCTCCGGTTGGGGCTCGGTTTCGCCGTCGGGTTCGGTGTCGTCGTTGCCGAACCGGCCGAACAACGCCCGAGCCGCGCTGCGGTCCATCAGTGCAGAGGTGCTCTGCAGCATGCGCGTCAGCCACGCCGGCGTCGAACCATGGCTCGCCTCCTCGTCGGTGTCCTCGCAGTCCTCGGGGGCGAGAACGTCGGCGGCGTCGGCTCCGCTCAGGTTGACCGCGACGGTCAGATCGGCGTTGACGGCGGCGATCGGCCCCATCGGCACCGGATCGAGGATCCCCCCGTCGGCCAGCAGCCGCCCTTCGACGACGTGCGGGGAGATCACCCCGGGGATGGCGATGGACGCCCGGATCGCCTCGTGCAGCGGCCCCCGCTGCAGCCACACCGATCGTCCCGAGATGAGATCCGTCGTCACCGCGGTATAGGGGATGGGCAGCTCCTCGATGTTGACGTCGCCCACGATTTCGTGGACCACATCGAGGATCTTCCCGGCACGCAGCACCCCGGCCGCGGTGAAGGTCGGATCCAGCAACCGCAGCACCGCACCCTGCGTCAGCGACTGGGCCCAGTCGGCGAACTCATGTAGCCGCCCGGCCGCCTGCAGACCGCCGACCAGCGCGCCCATCGACGAGCCGGATATGCCCACGATCTCGTAGCCGCGTGCCGTCAGTTCGTCGATGACCCCGATGTGGGCGTAGCCGCGGGCGCCGCCGCTGCCGAGCGTCAGTGCCACCCGCCTGGAAGCAGAAGATGTCACGGTCTCCATTGTGAACGAACGGGCCACCGCGGGGTTTCTCGCATGGCTGATTAAAACCGGTGCCACCCGCTGATCAGGGGCATCAACGCTGGTCAGAGCCGTGACCGTTAGCGGGGCAGCTGCCGGCGGCGCGGAGTTGATGCTGCCTGGTTAGGTAGTGTCAGTCCCGTGATGGAGCACGTCGGATTCCAGGGTTGTTGTTGCCGCAGCTGAGTGCTGCCGCCGACCCCTGTCTTGAATCCACCCCATCCGTTCTGGAGTTTTCACCATGGTTATCGCTGACCCTGTCGCGTTGCGGCGTTCGGCCCCCCGGCCCCGCTCGCTGCGGCTGCCCGACCTGCTGCAGACCACCGACCTGGCCGCCGACGCGGTGCTGGACGGCCGCTACGAGCACCTGCTGCCCACATCCGGCCTTCCGACCGACAGCCGCTGGTTCACCCGGATCCACGGCGACGAGCGACTCGACATCTGGCTGATCAGCTGGGTGCCCGGGCACGCCACCGAGTTACACGACCACGGCGATTCGCTGGGCGCGTTGACCGTGCTGTCCGGCTCACTGGACGAATTCCATTGGGACGGCACGCAGTTGGCGCGGCGGCGGCTCGACGCCGGCGATCAGGCCTCGTTCTCGCGAGGCTGGGTCCACGACGTGGTCTGGGCGCCGTCAGTTGCCGGGCCGACGCTGAGCGTGCACGCCTACTCACCACCGCTGGTGGAGATGTCCTACTACGACGTCGCGCCCGACAACACGCTGCGCCGGCAGCGCACCGAACTCACCGAACATCCGGAGGCATCGTGACCGCGACCCAGCTGACCAGTCGGATCGACGGGATGCTCGCCGCAGCGCGGGCGCGACTGCACCGGATGACCGCCGAGGAGGTGCCCGCCGCGCTGCGCGACGGCGCGATCCTGGTCGACATCCGGCCGGCAGCTCAGCGCGCGCGGGAAGGGCAGGTGCCCGCCGCACTGGTCATCGAACGCAATGTGCTGGAGTGGCGCTGCGACCCCACCAGCGACGCCCGACTGCCGCAGGCGGTCGACGACGACGTGCAGTGGGTGATCCTGTGCTCGGAGGGTTACACCTCGAGCCTGGCCGCCGCCGCGCTGGTGGATCTGGGCCTGCATCGCGCCACCGATGTCATCGGCGGCTACCACGCCCTGGCCACCGCCGGGGTGCTGGTTTCGCCGAGCGACTAGCCCGCGTCGGAACGCCTCAGTGGTGGTGTGAGTGATGGTGCCCCGGGGCGTGCGGGACGTGTGGAACGTGCGGCTCCGTCGGCACGTGCGGTGCCGACGGGACGTCCGGTAGCGACGGAAGGTGCGGTGCTCGCGGTTCCGAGTCGGCCGGTGCCGCGGGTTCGGCCGCCCCACCCACGTCGGCTGGGACACCGGGGTCCAGCGGCGGATCCAAGTTGTCCGGGTCGTCGACCGGGCCGGGTGCGGAAGCGACCGCAGGGGGCGCCGGGGCCACCACAGCGGCCGCGGGCATGACGATCAGTGCGGCCAGCGCCAGCCGGAGCGCTATTGCGGCGATCACGGTGCTCCCTAACTACTTTCGTCGGAATGCAGACGCTGCCGCAGTCGGTCGGTCTTCTCCGGTGTCCAGCCCGGTGGCTGCAGCACGGCCGCCCAGCCGTCGGCGACATCCTGAGTGTAGTGGTGTCCATGCCCGGACGGCACGTTGATCGCAACCGCCAAGTCGGCGGAGACCTGCAGGAACGTGACCACCGGTAGCCAACGCACTTCCGGCAGTACGTCGTAGCCGCGAGGTTCGCTGAGCCAGGCCGGTTTCTTGAACAGCAGGCGGGGATTCCACCACGCGATCGGATCGGAGGCGTGCTGCAAATAGGTCACCCGCGGCTTCTCCCAGGGGGCGTCCGGGCGTTGCAGATCGTCGGGACGCGCCACGAACCGCACGTGGCGGCCGTCCCGGTAGATCGGCAGCCATTCCGGCGAACCCGGATCGCGGCCGGCGGTCAGATCGGTCCAGATGGTGTTCTGGAACGTCGGCCCGGAGAACAGTGCTCCGTCGGTGCGGGCCAGCACATTGTTGAGATTCATGAACGGCGCCTCGCCGCCGAATGACCCCAGACTTTCGCCGAATACCACCAGCTTGGGGCGCCGCGCCTCCGGCAACTCCCGCACCAGCCTGTCGACGGCTTCGAAGAGCATGGTGCCGGCCTGGCGAGCGTTCTCCTTGTCCACCAGGAAGGACAGCCAGCTCGGCAGAAATGAGTACTGCATGCTCACGACCGCGGTGTTGCCGTTGTACATGTACTCCAGCGACGTGGGATCCGGCGAGGTGACCCAGCCGGTGCCGGTGCTGGTCCCCACGGCGACGACTGCGCGGTCCAGGCCGCCGGCCCGCTGCAGTTCCCGCGCGGCGAGGTCCGCGGTCGCGGCGATCCCGTCCGCGGAATTCAGTCCCGCGTAGACGCGGATCGGTTCTTTCGCCGGTTTTCCGTTGAACGCGGTGAGGTCGTCGACGGTGGGGCCGTCGTCGACGAAAACCCGGCCCTCCCGGCCCAACGACTCCCATGAGGCGAGTGATCCCGGACCGCCCGAGCGGTACGGGCTCTCCGGTGCGGCGGTGTCCGGGCCCATCTCATCGTTGACCGCGGCGAAGGTGTGGTTCAGCGTGCGCATCGCAACCTTCACCACCACCCCATTGAGCAGCGCGATGACCAGCACCATCAGCATCGTCACCGCGGTGACCGCGGAAATCCGCGGCGGTGCCACTCGATTGAGTTGCCGCACCAGGAACCGGATCAGCCGCCGGGTCAGCTGGCCGAGCTCGACCAGTGCGAACAACACCATCACCGACAGCAGTGCGGCCCACGGGTAGGCCAGCCAGCCCAGATGCGGGACACCCATCAGATCCCGCACCCGGTCCTGCCAGACGTGGAACCAGAAGTTCATGCCGATGATGCCGGCGAAGGCCACCGGCACCAGCACCGCCCAGGCCCAACGCGGGGCCGACGGGCTGGAGTCCCTGGAGCGCATGAAGCGCACCAGCCACACCGCGAACACACCCAGGCCGTAGCCGACGGCGCCCGAGGCGCCGCTGACCAGGCCCTGGAACAGCGGGCCGCGGGGCAGCAGCGACGGCGTCAGCGAGAGCCAGACGAACACCACGCCGAACGCCGTGCCGGTGAAGGTGTAGCGCCGGAGCCACCAGGGCTTGGCAGGCCGTTCCGGCGACACGGGCTCGGCGACGGTGACGGCCGTGTCGGACATGCGGGTCCCCTAGCGGTGGGTGAAGTTCGGCGGGCGCTTCTCGGTGAACGCCGCCATGCCCTCGGTCTGGTCCTCGGTGGCGAACGCGGAGTGGAACAGCCGGCGCTCGTAGAGCAGCCCCTCGGCCAGGGTGGATTCGAACGCGCGGTTGACCGCTTCCTTGGCCATCCGGGCCGCCGACAGGCTCATTCCGGCGATGGTGGCCGCGACCTTTGCGGCTTCGGTCAACAGGTCGTCGGCCGGCACCACGCGGGAGACCAGGCCGCTGCGTTCGGCTTCGGCGGCATCGATGGTGCGGCCGGTCAGGATCAGATCCATGGCCTTGGCCTTGCCGATGGCCCGGGTCAGTCGTTGGGATCCGCCCATGCCCGGCAGCACGCCGAGTTTGATCTCCGGCTGGCCGAATTTCGCGGTGTCGGCGGCGATCAGCAGGTCACACATCATCGCCAGTTCGCAGCCGCCGCCGAGGGCGTGGCCGGCGACCGCCGCGATCGTCGGGGTGCGCACCGCGGCCAGCTTGGACCAGGCGGCGAAGAAGTCCGCCGCGAACACCTCGGCGAAGCTCAGGTCGGCCATCTCCTTGATGTCGGCGCCGGCGGCGAATGCCTTGGCGCTTCCGGTGATGATGATCGCGCCGATGCCCGGGTCGGCGTCGAATTCCGCCGCGGCGGTGGTGACTTCGTTCATCACCTGGCTGTTGAGTGCGTTGAGCGCCTGCGGCCGGTTCAAGGTGATGGTGCCGACGCGTCCGTCGCGGTCGACGAGGATCGTTTCGTAACTCATTCGAAGGACTCCTTAAAACACTAGATCGGGTTCGGCGGGGGCGAAATACGATTCGACGTCTGCGGAGCTCACCTCGGCCAGTGTCGCAGGCGACCACTGCGGGTTGCGGTCTTTGTCGACCAACTGGGCGCGAATCCCCTCCACCAGGTCATGGGAGTGCAGCGATGCGCTCGACACCCGGAACTCTTGGATCAGAACGTCTTCCAGCGTGGCCAGCTCACCCGCCCGGCGCACCGATTCCAGTGTCACCGAGCAGGCGATCGGTGAGCGGGTGCCGATGAGTTCGGCGGCGGCATTGGCGTCCGCGCTGACATGACCGGCCAGCGCGGTCACGATCTGCGCGACGGTGTCGTGGGCGTAGCACTCGTCGATCCAGTCACGGTGTGCGGCAAGCGCACTCGCGGGTGGCTCGACGGCATGGCGTTGCAGTGCCTCGGTGACACCCTCGGCAAGGATGGTCGCCGTGAAGTCGCCCAGTGCGGCGTGCGGCACATAGTGGTCGGCGAAACCCAGCGCGATGGCGTCCGCGCCGGAGAACGGCGCGCCGGTCAGTGCCGCGTGCAGGCCGAGGTGGCCCGGCGCGCGGGAGAGCAGGTAGGTGCCGCCGACATCGGGAATGAACCCGATACCCACCTCCGGCATCGCCATCTTCGTCGTGTCGGTGACTACGCGGGTGTTGGCGTGCGCGCCGACTCCCACACCACCGCCCATCACGATGCCGTCCATCAGCGACACGTACGGCTTGCCGTATCCGCCGATCTGAGCATTGAGGAGATATTCGTCGTGCCAGAAGCGCCGCGCCTCGGCGCCGTCGGCTTTGGCGCTGTGATAGATCGCGACCACGTCGCCGCCGGCGCACAGTCCGCGCTCGCCGGCACCGGACAGCACCACCGCGGCCACCGCCGGGTCGTCGGCCCAGGTAGAAAGCGCCGCGGTCATCGCGGTCACCATCGGCAGGTTGAGGGAGTTGATCGCCTGCGGGCGGTTCAGCGTCAGCAGACCGATCCCGTTCTCGACGCGGGCCAGTACCTCGTCAGATTCACTCGTCACGCCTTCGCAATGTAGATCCCTTCCCGCGCTCGGCGGTCCGCGGGTAAGGTTTGGCGGAGGAACGGCCCGCAGTCTGTTGGGAACCCCGGCGGGTCGTGGATCGTTGATCAAGTTGTTCACACATTTCGTGTCGGAGCACAAGACAGCATTAGGAGAGGATCGGGAAGGTGCGGGAGACCAGCAACCCGGTATTTCGTTCGTTGCCCAAACAGGGCGGCTACGCGCAGTTCGGCACCGGTGTAGGGCAAGCCACCGCCGGCGCAACCCAGCAGATGAGCCAGGGTTACCCCGGTCTGCAGAGCCCACAGACCGACTACCAGCGGGAGGTCAGCCGCCCGCTCACCATCGACGACGTCGTCACCAAGACCGGCATGACGCTGGGGGTGCTCAGCATCGCCGCCATCGCGTCGTTCTTCCTGGTCTCGGCCAATCAGGCGCTGGCGGCCCCGCTGACCTTCATCGGCGCGTTCGGTGGCCTGGCGCTGGTCATGGTGGCCATGTTCACCCGCCGGCAGGACAGCAAGGCGCTGGTGCTCAGCTACGCGGTGCTGGAGGGGCTGTTCCTCGGCGCCATCTCGTTCGTGCTGACCGCGGTCACGGTCGGAACCAGTAACGCCGGTTCGATGATCGGCCAGGCGGTGATGGGCACCTTCGGGGTGTTCGGCGGCATGCTCGTGGTCTACAAGACCGGCGCCATCCGCGTCACCCCGAAGTTCACCCGGATGATCGTCGGCGCCCTGTTCGGTGTGCTGGCTCTGATGATCGGCAACCTGGTGCTGTCGCTGTTCGGTGTCGGCGGCGGTGACGGACTGGGTCTGCGCAGCGGCGGAACGCTGTCGATCATCTTCTCGCTGGTCTGCATCGGGATCGCCGCGTTCAGCTTCCTGATCGACTTCGACGCGGCGGACCAGCTGATCCGGGCCGGGGCGCCGGAGAAGGCCGCCTGGGGTATCGCTCTCGGTCTGACGGTGACGCTGGTCTGGCTGTACCTGGAGATCCTCCGTCTGCTCAGCTACTTCCAGAGCGAATAACCTTCAGCTTTTCCCGTTGACTCTGCGCTGAGGTCGCAAAAGTGCGAGAAGCACCCGCCCTCAGCGCAGAGTCATTTCTGCTGTGGATGACACCGCGATCATGCCGAACGTCTACTGCGGCAGATGCCGGTTCTCGGGCCGGACGGCTACCCCAAGTTGGGAAGACATCATGCTCACGGTCGAGTACGACGGCGACCAGCATCGCACCAGCTGGCCCCAGTTCGTGAAGGACGCCGAGCGTATCGAGTACATCCAGCAGGTCGGATGGACGCACGTCAAGGTGCTCGCCGAACATCGGGACCACAACGTGATTCGCCGCGTCCAGCGCGCCTGGGACGCGTTGATTCTGCGCTGAGGGCGGGCGCTACCCGCACTTTGCCGCCCTCAGCGCAGAGTCAACGGGGCTCAGCTCAGCCGCTCCACGACCATCGCCATACCCTGGCCGCCGCCGACACACATCGTCTCCACGCCGAAGGTCTTGTCGTGGGTGGCCAGGTTGTTCAGCAGGGTGGCGGTGATGCGGGCGCCGGTCATGCCGAACGGGTGGCCCAGGGCGATCGCCCCACCGGACACGTTGAGCTTGTCCTCGTCGATACCCAGCTCCCTCGCCGAGCCGAGCACCTGCACCGCGAAGGCCTCGTTGATCTCGAACAGGTCGATGTCCGAGACCGACATCTTCGCGTTCGTCAGCGCCTTCTTGACCGCCTCGATCGGGCCCAGGCCCATGATCTCCGGCGACAGGCCCGACACACCGGTGGCCACGATCCGGGCCAACGGCTTGAGGCCGAGCTGCTTGGCCTTGGTGTCGCTGGTGATGACCACGGCGGCCGCGCCGTCGTTGAGTGGGCAGGCGTTACCGGCGGTCACCGTGCCGTTGGGACGGAACACCGGCTTGAGCTGGCTGATCTTCTCGTAGGTGGTGCCGGCGCGCGGGCCATCATCGACACTGACGGTGCTTCCGTCCGGCAGCGTCACCGGGGAGATCTCCCGGGCGAAGAAGCCGCTCTTGATGGCTTCCTCGGCGCGGTTCTGGCTGCGCACCCCCCAGTGGTCCTGGTCCTCGCGGCTGATCCCGGTGTGCAGCACCACGTTCTCGGCGGTCTGGCCCATCGCGATGTAGATGTCGGGCAGGTTGCCGTCGGCGCGCGGGTCATGCCACTCCTCGGCACCGGCAGCAGCCGCCTCGGTTCGGGCCATGGCGTCGTTGAACAGCGGGTTCTTGCTGTCCGGGGCGCCGTCAGCGGCACCGATGCCGAACTGCGAGACGGTCTCCACCCCGGCGGAGATGAACGCGTCGCCCTCGCCGGCCTTGATCGCGTGGAACGCCATCCGGGTGGTCTGCAGTGACGACGAGCAGTAGCGGTTGACCGTGGTGCCCGGCAGGAAGTCGTAGCCGAGCAGCACCGACACCACGCGGGCGATGTTGTAGCCGGCGGCGCCGCCGGGCTGGCCGCAGCCCATCATCAGGTCGTCGATCTGGTGCGGGTTGAGCTCGGGCACCTTGTCCAGGGCGGCGCGCACCATCTGCGCGGCCAGGTCGTCGGGCCGCATGGTGACCAGCGAACCCTTACCGGCCCGGCCGATCGGTGAGCGAGCAGTTGAGACGATGACGGCTTCGGGCACGATGACTCCTTGCGATCGGGTATTCCAGCCGAATCTAGTCCGACGGCACCGTCGCACGTAAATCGGCCTGGGCCATCGCGGCGCACAGCGGCGGGATCAACTGGCTCGCCGCCAGCGCATAACCTGCGGCTGAGGGGTGGTACTGGTCCTGGGCGAACAGCAGCCCCGGAGTGTCGCGGAACGCCGGCGCGCTGAAGTCGGCGAACGGCACGGGAATACCACCGGCGGCCTTGACCGCCCGGGTCTGGGCCCGCGCCAGTTGCCGGGCGCGGACCTGTGCGACCAACCGCAGCGGCTGGGGGATCGCACTGACCGCCCCGAAATCCGGGCAGGTACCGACGACCACCACCGCGCCGCTGCGGTGCAGTCGCTTCACCGCCGCGTGCAGTCGCTGCGCGGAGCCGGCGATGCCGTTGAGCGCGGTGACGTCGTTCGCCCCGATCATGATCACCGCCGCGTCGGGCGGCGGCCCGGCGACGAACATCGCGTCGACCTGGCCGGCGAGCCCCTTGGAGGTGGCGCCCACAAGCGCCTTGGTGCTCAACCGAACCCGTTTGCCGGTCTGCTCGGCCAGTGCCCGGGCGATCAGCGCGCCGGGGACCTCCTCGGGTGAGCAGCAACCGTAGCCGGTCCCGGTCGAGTCGCCGAAGATCATCAGGTGCAGATCGACGCTCATGCCGCGCTGAAAGCGCTGCACGGCGACGTCGCCGGGAAGCTCGCCGGCAACGTAGATGCCGTCGGCGCGCGGCGGAACGTCGCAGGCTCTCGGAATGGTCTGGCGCGCGACGTCGGCCTGGCCGGCCAACAGATTGCGCAGCCCCAGGTAGAGGGTGCCGCTGGAGGCGAGCGCGCCGGCGGTGGCCAGCGTGACCGCCGACCGCCGTGCCACCCGGATCCCCATGGGAGCAAGTCTAAGGAGCGAAACCGCGCGGCGCCCCCGCGCAGCAAACAAAATAGATCACGATGCGGACCCGATGCCGTATCGGAACGAACCCTAAGATTTCTTCACATACTTCTTCGTGTGACGATACGTGGAACCGCGTTGGCTGTGCCGGCCGGGGCCGGCTGGAGGGAGTGTCCGCCATGACCGCACCCAGCAGAATTCCCAGCTCGTCGCAGGCTGCCGCCCGGCTATATCCCGTTTCGCGGCCCCGCCGACACGGCCGCCACGACGGGCTGCCCGTCGAGGTCGTCGAGGACTCACCCAGCGTCGAAGGCAGGCTGGCGTGGCTCGCCGCCAGGGCCACCATCAGACCGGTCCTGTCGGTCGGCAGCTACTTCCCGCGGATGCCGTGGCCGTTCGGCTTGGTCGACTTCGCCGCCAAGGCGATGCTGCCGCCGCCGGGCACCATCCGCGCCACCATCCGGTTGCCGCGGTGCAAAGCTCAACTGGTGCGGGCCGCCGGTGTCCTGCCCGCCGACGGCACCCGCCGGGTGGTGCTATACATGCACGGCGGTGCCTTTGTGACGTGCGGGGCCAACACCCACGGCCGGCTCGTCACCAAGCTGTCCAAGTACGCCGACAGTCCGATCCTGGTGGTGGAGTACCGGATGGTCCCGAAGCACTCCATCGGCGACGCCATCGACGACTGTTACGACGGTTACCGGTGGCTGCGCCGCCAGGGCTACCAACCGGAGCAGATCGTGCTCGCCGGCGACTCCGCCGGCGGCTACCTGTCGCTGGCGTTGGCCCAACGTCTGCTGGAGGAGGGCGAGGACCCCGCGGCGATCGTTGCGATGTCGCCGCTGCTGGAGATCGCCAAGGAAGCCAAGAAGGCGCACCCGAACATCCACACCGGGGCGATGTTCCCGCCCAAGGCGTTCGATGCGTTCGTCGAACTGGTCGAAGCGGCCGCCCACAAAGACCGCGTTCACGGCGGCGAAGTCCTCGAACCGCTGCGCCACGTGAAACCGGGCCTGCCGCGCACCCTGATCCACGTCTCCGGTTCCGAGGTGCTGCTGCACGACGCACGGCTGGGCGCCAAGGTGCTGGCCGCGGCGGGCGTCCCGGTGGAGCTACGGGTGTGGCCGGGCCAGATCCACGTCTTCCAGATCGCCGCGCCGTTCGTACCGGAGGCCACCCGCTCGCTGCGCCAGATCGGCGAATACATCCGGGAGGCCACCGGTTAGCCAGGCCGTGCCCCGGTGGTTGGCACCGCCTGAGACGATGGCAGGTATGCGGATAGCGCGCCACATCAGTGACCTCATCGGCAACACCCCACTGGTCGAGCTGAATTCGATCGTTCCCGACGGGGCGGGCCGGGTGGTGGCCAAGATCGAGTACCTCAACCCGGGTGCGAGCTCCAAGGATCGCATCGCGGTGAAGATGATCGACGCCGCCGAGGCCAGCGGCGCACTGCGGCCCGGCGGCACCATCGTCGAGCCCACCTCCGGCAATACCGGTGTCGGGCTGGCGCTGGTCGCCCAGCGCCGCGGTTACAAGTGCGTGTTCGTCTGCCCGGACAAGGTCAGCGAGGACAAGCAGAACGTGATGCGCGCCTACGGCGCCGAGGTGGTGGTCTGCCCGACGGCGGTACCGCCCGACGACCCGGCCAGCTACTACAGCGTGTCCAACCGGCTGGTCGAGGAGATCGACGGCGCCTGGAAACCCGACCAGTACTCCAACCAGGCCGGCCCGGAGAGCCACTACGAGACCACCGGTCCGGAGATCTGGAACGACACCGACGGTCAGGTCACCCACTTCGTCGCGGGGATCGGCACCGGCGGCACCATCACCGGCACCGGCCGCTACCTCAAGGAGGTGTCGGGGGGCCGGGTGCGGGTCATCGGCGCCGACCCCGAGGGCTCGGTGTACTCCGGCGGCACCGGCCGGCCGTACCTGGTGGAAGGAGTCGGGGAGGACTTCTGGCCGGCCGCCTACGACCCGAAGGTTCCCGACGAGATCATCGCGGTCTCCGACGCGGACTCCTTCGACATGACCCGCCGGCTGGCCCGTGAGGAAGCGCTGCTGGTCGGTGGATCCTGCGGCATGGCCGTGGTGGCCGCGGTGGAGGCGGCCGTCAAAGCCGGACCCGACGCGCTCGTCGTCGTCCTGCTGCCCGACGGCGGCCGCGGCTACATGTCGAAGATCTTCAACGACGCCTGGATGTCGTCCTACGGATTCCTGCGTTCGCGTCTCGACGGCTCCACGGTGGAGCCGACCGTGGCCGACGTACTGCGGGCCAAGTCCGGGGTTTTGCCCGACCTGGTGCACACCCACCCGGCGGAGACACTGCGCGACGCCATCGGGATCCTGCGGGAGTACGGCGTATCCCAGATGCCCGTCGTCGGCGCCGAGCCACCGGTGATGGCCGGTGAGGTCGCCGGCAGTGTGTCCGAACGCGACCTGCTCTCCGCGGTGTTCGAGGGCCGGGCCAAGCTCGCGGACGCGGTGTCGCAGCACATGGGGCCGCCGTTGCCGCTGATCGGCTCCGGCGAGGTGGTCGGCGTCGCCGCCACCACCCTGGCCGACGTCGACGCGGTGATGGTGGTCGAAGACGGCAAGCCGGTCGGCGTCATTACCCGCCACGATCTGTTGGGATTCCTCTCCGACGGGCCGCGCCGCAGGTAGCGATCCCGCGGGCGCATTGCGGTAGCGTGAAAATCCGCATCGAATTACTCGGAGAAGGGTGCTCATGACCGACTTCCCGCCGCCGCCGGGCAACTACCCTCCTCCGCCGGGTGATTACCCGCCCCCGGGCAATTACCCGCCGCCGCGGCCGGGCGATCGTCCGGCGCCCGGCAATTACCCGCCCCCGCCGCCCGGCGGCTACCCCCCGCCGGGGAACTATCCGCCGCCCCCGCCGGGCAACTACCCACCCCCGCCGCCGGGCAACTATCCGCCGCCCGCGCCCGGGTACGCCTCGGCCGGAAGCCCGGTCGGCGATCTTCCGCAGGAGTCCTACACGCCGTGGCTCACCCGGGTGGGCGCCTACTTCATCGACTCCATTCCGATCCTGCTGATCTACGGCATCCCCGCGATGGTCGCCGGGTCCACGGCGCAACGGGAGTGCGTCACCACATCGGCCGGGTTCGCCTGCACCGTCACGCCGTCGACCGCCGGTGCCCTGCTGATGTTCCTCGGCTGGCTGGGCGCGTTCGGCTTCGGAATCTGGAACTACGGCTACCGGCAGGGCACCACCGGTTCGAGCATCGGCAAATCGGTGATGAAGTTCAAAGTGGTTTCCGAAGCCACCGGTCAGCCGATCGGATTCGGGATGTCGATCGTGCGACAACTGGCCCACCTCATCGACGGCATCATCTTGTTCATCGGCTACCTGTTCCCGTTGTGGGACGCCAAACGGCAGACGCTGGCCGACAAGATCATGACCACCGTCTGCCTGCCGATCCGGTGAGCCGCCTGCACGGCCCGATCGGCCCCTCCACGACGGCGATCCATGCCGGTTTCCGGCCCGATCCGGCCACCGGGGCGGTCAATCCGCCGATCTACGCGAGCAGTACGTTCGCCCAGGACGGCGTCGGTGGGCTGCGGGGCGGTTACGAGTACGCCCGCACCGGCAACCCGACCCGGACCGCGCTGGAGACCGCACTGGCCGCCGTCGAGCAGGGCCGATACGGCCGGGCGTTCTCCTCCGGGATGGCCGCCACGGACTGCGCGCTGCGGGCGATGCTGCGTCCCGGTGATCATCTGATCATCCCCGACGACGCCTACGGCGGCACCTTCCGGCTGATCGACAAGGTGTTCACCGGTTGGGGTTTGGCCTACACGCCGGTCGCGCTGTCCGACCTGGATGCAGTGCGTGCCGCACTCACCGACAAGACCCGACTGATCTTGGTGGAGACGCCCACCAACCCGTTGCTGTCGATCAGCGACATCGAAAGCATTGCCGCAATCGGCCGGGAGTCGGGCGCAAAGGTGTTGGTGGACAATACGTTCGCCTCGCCGGCGCTGCAGCAGCCGCTGACGCTGGGCGCTGACGTGGTGCTGCACTCCACCACGAAGTACATCGGCGGCCACTCCGATGTGGTCGGTGGCGCGCTGGTCACCGACGACGAGGAGCTCGACGCCGCCTTCGCGTTCCTGCAGAACGGCGCCGGGGCGGTCCCCGGTCCGTTCGACGCCTACCTCACGCTGCGGGGCCTCAAGACGCTGGTGCTGCGGATGCAGCGGCACAGCGAGAACGCGGCCGCGGTGGCGGAGTTCCTTGCCGGACACGCCGCCGTCGACACCGTGCTGTATCCGGGCCTGCCCGGCCACCCGGGGCACGACATTGCCGCGCGCCAGATGCGCGGGTTCGGTGGCATGGTGTCGGTGCGGCTGCACGGCGGTCGGGGAGCTGCGGAGAAGCTGTGCGCCGCAACCGAGATCTTCATCCTGGCCGAGTCACTGGGCGGGGTGGAGTCGCTGATCGAACACCCGGGCGCGATGACCCATGCGTCGACGGCCGGTTCGCAACTGGAGGTTCCCGACGACCTGGTGCGGCTCTCGGTCGGCATCGAGGACATCGACGACCTGCTTGAGGACCTGAAGCAAGCGCTGCGCTGAGCCGCGGTAGGCCTCAGGGGCGATAGGGCTCCGCACTGACCAGGGTCACCTTGACGGTGTTGCCGCTGGGCACCGTGTAGCTGCGCTCCTCGCCTTCCTTGGCGCCGAGCAGGGCGTGACCCAGCGGTGAGTTCGGCGAATACACCTCGAGGTTCTCCTCGCTGATGCCCTCTTGGCGGGTGGCGATCAGGAAGGTTTCGGTGTCGCTCTTGTCGCCGTCGTAGAACACCTTGACCACCGAACCGGGCAGCGCCACCCCGGACTGGGTGGGAGCCTCGCCGACCTTGGCGTTGTTGAGCAACTCCTGCAGCTGGCGGATGCGGGCTTCTTGCTGCCCCTGCTCCTCGCGGGCAGCGTGGTAACCGCCGTTCTCGCGCAGATCACCCTCCTCGCGGCGGTCATTGATCTCCGCGGCGATCACCGGACGGTTCGCGATCAGCTGGTCGAGCTCGGCCTTGAGCCGGTCGTGCGACTCCTGCGTCAACCAGGTCACCTGGGTGTCCGTCATCTCACTGTGCTCCTCATGTCGTCGGACCCGGCGATAGCAGCCAGCGGGGTCGACGTCTTTAGTAATGCAGTCGTTCTAATGCAGCAATACACGGTCCCAGCCGGAACCGTGTATCAATACAGGGTACCACCGGAAAATCAGGGCGACCGCAGGTAATCGGGCACGTCGGGGCCGCAGCCGTAGATATCGCCCATGAGCGGCGGCTGGGAGGATTTGACGATCGTCGTCACCTGGACGGTCGACGACTCCGACGGTGGAATCAGCACTTCACGCCGGCCGGTCTCACTGCCGTCACCGGCCCGGACCCGCACGATGCAGACCGCCGGGCGGGACGGATCGGATCGCGTCACGCTGATTTTCACCGTCACCGTCTGGTCATCGACCACCTCGTAGCCGTACAGCTCGCCTTTGACGTCGGCGGTGGTCAGCCGTTGAAAGCCCAGCACGGCGACGGCGGCCGCGGTCGCGACGGCCAGCGCGCCCAGCATGATGGCCAGCAGGCGCCGTGGCAGGGCGCGGCCGCGGGTGTCCCCGTAGCGGGCCGGCTTCGAGTCGGTCATCGTGCGGTATGCCCCATGGTCGTGAATCGGGATCGGTTAACGCGCCCGCCGCCCATGGTGGAACGATGGAGGCCGAAACCAACGGGAACTATAGGGGCTAAAAGGGGAACGTGCACATGAGCGGACTGCGGTTGATGGCGGTGCATGCGCACCCCGACGACGAGTCCAGCAAGGGTGCGGCGACGCTGGCCCGTTACGCCGCCGCCGGTCACCGGGTGATGGTGGTGACGCTGACCGGCGGCGAGCGCGGCGACATCCTCAACCCGGCCATGGACCTGCCCGACGTCCACGGTCACATCGCCGAGATCCGCCGCGACGAGATGGCCAAGGCCGCCGAGATCCTCGGCGTCGAACATCACTGGCTGGGTTTCGTCGACTCCGGTCTGCCCAAGGGCGACCCGCTGCCCCCGCTGCCGGAGGACTGCTTCGCGCTGGTGCCGCTGGAGGTGTCCGTCGAAGCCCTGGTGCGGGTGGTTCGCGATTTCCGGCCGCACGTGATGACGACCTACGACGAGAACGGCGGCTATCCGCACCCCGACCACATCCGCTGCCACCAGGTCTCGGTGGCCGCCTTCGAGGCCGCCGGCGACTACCGCCGCTACCCGCAGGCCGGCGACGTCTGGAACGTTTCGAAGCTGTACTACAACCACGGGTTCCTGCGGCAGCGGATGCAGTTGCTGCAGGACGAGTTCGCCCGGAACGGGCAGATCGGCCCGTTCGCCAAGTGGCTGGAGCACTGGAAACCCGACCACGACAGCTTCGCCGCCCGGGTGACCAGCCGGATCCACTGCGCGGAGTATTTCAGTCAACGCGACGACGCGCTGCGCGCGCACGCCACCCAGATTGACCCGAACGGTGATTTCTTCGCCGCTCCGATCGAGTGGCAGCAACGACTGTGGCCCACCGAGGAGTTCGAGCTGGCCCGGTCCAGGGTGCCTATCATCCTGCCGGAGACCGACCTGTTCGCCGGGATCGAGGACGACTGATGAATCATGCTCTGCTGACCACACTTTGGCTCTTGGCCGATGATGTGCCCCGGGAAACCGGGCCGGACTTCGGCAAGGCCAGCCCATTCGGCCTGCTGGTGGTCGTGCTACTGCTGCTCGGCACTTTCGGGCTGGTGTGGTCGATGAACCGGCACCTCAAGAGGGTGCCGGAATCCTTCGACCGGGAGGACCCGGCCGCCGACCAGGCCGCCGACGAGGGCACGCTGGACCCGGGACCGGACTCGGCGGGCTAGGCCGCAGGTTAGCCATGGTCAATCGTCTCGGCGAATCCACCAGCCCGTATCTGCGCCAGCACGCCGACAATCCGGTGCACTGGCAGGAGTGGACACCCGAGGCGCTGGCCGAGGCCGTCGAGCGTGACGTGCCGATCCTGCTGTCGGTCGGCTATGCGGCATGTCACTGGTGTCACGTGATGGCGCACGGCTCGTTTGAAGACGCCCACGTCGCAGAGGTTATGAACGATGGCTTCGTCTGCATCAAGGTCGACCGGGAGGAGCGCCCGGACATCGACGCCGTCTACATGAACGCCACCATGGCGCTCACCGGCCGCGGAGGCTGGCCCATGACGTGTTTTCTGACTCCGGACGGCCGGCCGTTCTACTGCGGCACGTACTACCCCAAAGAGACGTTCCTGAACCTGCTTTCGGCAATCAGCACCACCTGGCGCGAGCGCCGCGGCGAGGTCGAGGACGCTTCGGGGCGCATCACCGCCGAACTGCGGGAAATGGCCGCCGGCCTGCCCGGCAACGGCCCGCCCGTCGACGCGATGCTCTGTGACGGTGCCGTGGCGGCGGTGCTGCGTGATGAGGACATCGAACGCGGGGGATTCGGCGGCGCACCCAAGTTCCCGCCGTCGGCGTTGATGGAAACCCTGCTGCGCCACTACGAACGGACCGCAGACCGCCCGGCGCTGGACGCGGTTGCCCGCGTCGGTGCGGCGATGGCCCGCGGCGGAATCTACGATCAGCTCGCTGGCGGCTTTGCCCGCTACAGCGTCGACAATGCCTGGGTGGTACCGCATTTCGAGAAGATGCTATACGACAACGCGCTGCTGCTGCGGGCCTATGCGCACTGGGCCCGGCGCACCGGCGACCCGCTGGCCCTCCGGGTTACGTCACAGACCGCCCGGTTCCTGCTCGAGGAGCTCGCGTGCGGCGGCATGTTCGTGTCATCGCTGGACGCCGACGCCGACGGCCGGGAGGGCTCGACGTATGTGTGGACCGCCGAGCAGCTGGCCGACGTGCTCGGCGACGACGACGGGCGTTGGGCGGTAGAGGTTTTCGGGGTGACGTCGAGTGGCACCTTTGAAGCCGGGAGTTCGGTGCTGCAACTACCGGTGGATCCCGACGACACGGGGCGGCTCGACCGGGTGCGAACCGCGCTGTTGGCCGCTCGGCGCTCCCGCGCCCAGCCGGACCGTGACGACAAGGTGGTCACCGCCTGGAACGGCTTGGCGATCACCGCCCTGGCCGAAGCCGGTGTAGCGCTGGGGGACCCGAGTCTGATCAGCGCGGCTCAGGACTGCGCCGCAGCACTGATCGGCCTGCACCTGGTGGACGGGCGGCTGCGCCGGGCCAGCCTGGGCGGCCTGGCGGGCGACAGCGCCGCGATACTGGAGGACTACGGCGCGCTGGCCACCGGGCTGCTCAGCGTGTACCAACTCGACGGCGACCAGCGGTGGCTGCACACCGCCGCCGGCCTGCTGGACACCGCACTGGCCCACTTCGCCGCTCCGGCGCAGCCCGGACGCTGGTTCGACAGCGCCGACGACGCCGAGGCACTGGTGCTGCGTCCGGGCGATCCGCTGGACGGGGCCACGCCGTCGGGTGCGGCGCTGATCACCGAGGCGCTACTGACCGCGGCGCACCTCACCGGCGCCGACCGCAGCGAGACCTACCGGCGGGCCGCATCCGACGCCTTGGCCGCGCACAGCGTGCTGCTGGCCCGCGCGCCGCGCTCGGTGGGCCACTGGCTGGCGGTGGCCGAGGCTTTCATCCGGGGCCCGTTGCAGGTCGCGGTGGCCTGCGATCCCGCGGACTCGCCATTGCTGGCCGACGCGCGCCGGCTGGCACCCGGCGGGGCGATCGTCGTCGGCGGTGCGCCCGGCTCGTCGGAGCTGTTGGAGGGGCGGGACCGTATCGACGGCGCCGACGCCGCCTACGTCTGCCGGGGGCCGGTGTGCGACCGGCCGGTGACCGGCGCGGCGGAGCTGGCCGCCGCACTCGAGGTGCCCGCGGCTCCGGCTTCCGGTGTAACCTGCGGCACATGACGAGCGCACCCGAGCGGGCACAGGCCATCACCGAGACCGTCCACCGCTACATCGAGCTGGTCGGCGGCGGAACCGCGGATGATCTGGTCGCGCTGTACGCCTCCGATGCCACCCTCGAGGACCCGGTCGGCGGCGAGGTGCACATCGGGCACCAGGCGATCCGCAACTTCTACTCGGCTATCACCGGCCTGCAGCGCGAGAGCGAACTGGTGACGCTGCGGGTGGCCGGCAACGAGGCGGCATTCCACTTCGCGCTGACCATCACCAACGGTGACCACCGGATGCGCATCGAGCCGATCGACGTGATGGTGTTCGACGGCGACGGCAAGATCGCCGGGATGAAGGCCTACTGGTCGGCGGAGAACATCACCCAGCTGTAGAACCGGCGCTCACGACAGTGCGGCGAACCAGATCGCGACGTACTGGCACGCGGCGGCCACCGCGGTGCAGGCGTGGAAGAACTCGTGGTAGCCGAACGTCTGCGGCCACGGGTCCGGCCACTTCAGGGCGTACATGATCGCGCCGATGCTGTAGAGCATGCCGCCGACCGTCAACAGCACCATGGCGGCCACCCCGGCGTTGTGCATGATCGTCGCGATGAAAAACGCTGACACCCAACCCAACAGCAGATAAAGCGGTACCCCCACCCACTTCGGGGCGGTCGGCCAGCACAGCTTGAGCACCACGCCGGCCAGTGCGCCGCCCCACACGATGGTCATCACCAGCCGTTCCTGGGCGCCGTGGTCCATCGCCAGCAGCGCGAACGGGGTGTAGGTGCCGGCGATGAAGATGAAGATCATCGCGTGGTCGAGCCGCTTCATCCTGATCCGGGCAGACACCGATTTCCAGGTCACCCGGTGATAGGTGGCGCTGACGGCGAACATGCCCACCACCGAGATGGTGTAGGCCAGCGTCGCCAGCCCCGCTTCGAGGCCGGCCAGCGGCCAGGTCACCCCGATCAGCGCTGCCCCGGCGATGACCGCCACGATCGCCGACACCAGGTGAATCCATCCGCGCGCCCGCGGCCTGGTGTGCGCCACCAGGACTTCCGCGGGGAGATCGCCGGGATTCGGCTCGGCGATGGTCTCGGTGTGTGTGCTCATGAACCTTTCCTCCAGCGGATTCCCGGATGCGATTCGCGGCAAGTACTGCCGATCACAGTAGTCTGGGTTTTTGTGGCGATCATCCCCGCGCGCCTGAAAGAACCGCTGTACCGGATCTACGAGCTGCGCCTCCGGCAGGGGCTCGCGGCCTCCCGGTCGGCGCTGCCGCGCCACATCGCCGTGCTCTGCGACGGCAACCGGCGGTGGGCGCGCGATGCCGGCTACGAGGACGTCAGCTACGGCTACCGGATGGGCGCGGCCAAGATCGCCGAGATGCTGCGTTGGTGCGCCGACGCCGGCATCGAGATGGCCACCGTCTACCTGCTGTCCACCGAGAACCTGCAACGCGACCCCGCCGAGCTCGCCGCGCTCATCGAGATCATCACCGACGTGGTGGAGGAGATCTGCGCACCCGCCAACCGCTGGAGCGTTCGAACTGTGGGCGACCTGGAGCTGCTGGGCGAAGAGCCCGCCCGCCGATTGCGGGAGGCCGTGGACTCCACCCGCGAGAAGAACGGTGGTTTTCACGTCAACGTCGCCGTCGGCTACGGCGGCCGCCAGGAGATCGTCGACGCCGTACGGGGCCTGCTCGGCAAGGAACTGGCCAACGGAGCCACCGCCGAGGAGCTCGTCGACGCCGTGACCGTCGAGGGCATCTCGGAGAATCTGTACACCTCCGGTCAGCCGGACCCGGATCTGGTGATCCGCACCTCCGGGGAGCAGCGGCTGTCCGGCTTCCTGCTGTGGCAGAGCGCCTACTCGGAGATGTGGTTCACCGAGGCGCACTGGCCGGCGTTCCGCCGGGTCGATTTCCTGCGCGCATTGCGCGACTACAGCGTGCGGCACCGGCGGTTCGGGCGGTAATCGGGGTGATTGTGCTGTCGGCGTTGGTGTTCACCTTGAGCTGGTGGCTCGGGATGTACCTGCTGGCACGCGACCCGCGCAAGCCGGTGCTGGTGCATGCCGCCATCGGGTTGTGCGGTTTCGCAGCCGTGGTCGCCGCTGACGCCGTGCGCGCGGTGTGGCAGCCGGTGCTGCTGGGCAAGCTGGAGATCTACCTGGCCGTGCTGCCCGGGGTGGCGTGGTTCGCGGTGCTGCTGGAACTGGCCCGCCCCTGCGACCGCTGGTCGGGCCGCGGCCGCGACATGGCGCTCATCGGCCTGGTCGCCGCCGCCGCACTGGTCGGGGCGGCGTGGGCCGGCAGCGTCGACGGCCCGCTGCGCGCCGGGCACTGGCTGCTGTTCGCGGTGATCTCGCTGTCGACGCTGGGGGCGATGATCAAGGCGGTGACCCGACCCTCGCAACCCGGCTCGGTGCTCGGCGTGGTGATCGTGGCGACGCTGTTCTTCGCGCTCGCCAACGCGATTCTGATCATCCCGCTGGGGGTGATCCCCAGCGGGATCGCGCTGGCCAGCACCGGCATCGACGTCCTGCTGCTCGGTCTGGCGGTGGCGCTGTGGGACGCCTTCGACGAGGGCCAGGCGCTGCGGCTGGATATGCTGCGCTCATTTCTGGCCGCCACCGCGATGGCCGGGTTGCTGGGCGGCCAGCTGCTGATCGGGCTGGTGCTGACGCGCGACGAGCCCACCGCCCAGACCACGCTGACGGTGCTGCTGTTCACCACCATCGCGATCGCGATCGAAGTTCAGGTGTTCGTCGACCGGCTCGCCCGGCTCTGGGACCGGCTGGCGTTCTGGCGGTCTCCGACCCTGCGCGCCGACCGCGCGGCCCTACGCGACACCGAGGCGGCGCTGGCGCTGCGTTCCACCGGCCCGCTCGACGACGTCGACGAGGAGACGTTCGTCCGGCTGACCCGACGGGCGTTGGCCCACTACGGCGACCTGTCGAAACTCGTCGCCAGCCCGCTGACGGCGCTGCCGACCATCGACGAACGATTGGCGGCCCGCGGTGCGCCGGACGCGCCGCTGGAACGAGCCAATGAACTCAAGGCACTGCTGGCCGACCGTATCGCCGCGCTCAAGCCGCGCGACGGCGGCGAGTTCGGCACCACCGAGGAGTGGCGCTACTACAACGCCCTGTACTTCCCGTACGTGGTCGGCGTGCGCGCCTACGCGCAGAACGCTACCGCGGCCGGGCTGGATCCGACCGCCCGGCAGGCCTGGCAGTGGTTGGTCACCGAAGTGCCGCAGCGATCGCTGCACAACTGGCAGAACGCCGGCGCCCGGGTGATCGCCGCCGACCTGCGCGGCCGCATGGCGGTGTCGTCAGGGCGCTGACCTGCGGGTGGCAGTGCTTGGCAGTCTCCCGGGTCGAAGTGGCAGTGGCCGGCGAGCAATGTCGGGGGTGTTCTCAGACGTCTCCCGGACGTCCCGGCCTGCCCACGAAGGGACTCTCAATGAAGAAGTCAAGCCGCCGATTTGGTGATCGGGGGTGAATCGGGTTGCCAGGTGCGGTTGTCACGGATGAGTGCGTAGAGGACGTTGGTGCGGCGCCGCGCCAGGCAGATGGTGGCGGGGATCGGCCGTTTTCCTTCGTCTCGTTTGCGCTGGTAGTAGGCCTTGGAACCGGGGTCGCAGCGGATGGCGGTGAGTGCGGACATGTACATGACGCGGCGCAGTCGTCGGCTGTAGCGCTTGGGGGTGTGCAGTCGTCCGGTGCGCTTTCCGGAATCTTTGGATACCGGCGCCAGCCCGGCCCAAGCGGCGAGTTGGTCGGCAGAGCCGATCAGGGCGGGATCGCCGACGGCGGCGAGGAGTTCCGCACCGAGACGGAAACCCATGCCGGGCATGCTGGTGATCACTGCGGCGGCGGGATGGCGGCGAAATCGGTCCTCGATGTCGGCATCGGTGGATTTGATGCGGTCATCGAGGGCAACCACCTCCCCGGCCAACTCGGCAACGAGTCCGGCAGCGACATCTTCGCCGGGCAGGCGCACCGTCTGGGATTTGGCGGCCGCCACCGCCGCGGCGGCGATCGTGGCCGCGTTGCGCACACCGGCATCGCCGAGCATCTTCGTCAGACGCGAAACACCACTTTGGCGAATGGCTTTCGGTCGCTGATACCGCGTCAGCAGTACCACCCAGCCGCGGTCCTGGGTCAGCTGCGCGGCCCGTTCCAACGCTGGGCAGACCGCGATGAGTTGTTGGCGCAGCCGGTTGATCGTGCGGGTACGGTCAGCGACCAGGTCCGCGCGATGGGCGGTCAGCATCTGCAGCTCGGTGATCAAGACATCATCGGGATGCAGCACAGGCAGATCGGTACCCCGCATGCGCGACTGGTCGGCGATCACCCGGGCATCTTTGGCGTCGGTTTTGCCCTCGCCACCGCGGTACACCGCCGAGGCCTGCCATACCGCACGGCCGCCAGATACCGGACCGGTTTACCGGCGTCGGCCAGCACCGTCAACAACAGAGCGGCATACACGGTGGTCAAGTCGACCGTCCACGACACCTCGTCAGCCAGTTGCTCAATCTCGGCTACGAGTTCACGGATCGGTTGCTCATCGTTGACCAGTCGGCGAGAGCATCACCGCGCCGTTGTCATCGACCACGCACACCCAGTGATGTTCCTTACCGACATCCACTCCAGCCCACACCTGGCTCGCTGCCATCGCACCTCTTTTCGCTTGTCTGCCAACACGATCCCCACGGACAACCCCGCCAGCATTTCCTTAAACAAGCGATCACATCGCAGATCTCAATCAGCGGCCAGAGAAGTCCAAGCAGGTCGGGCGGCCAGTCCCTTCAAGCCGCACCACCAAGGCCGGCTAGCGCCATGCAGCCTCACCCGACCCACCCGGGTCACAGCACAACGTAACAACACGAAGTAACTGCAACTACGAACTTAAGGAGTTCACCATGACCGCCGTCACCACCCCGGTCCTGTCCGACTCGACCGACTCACTGCTGCGCTTCGCGCTGCGTGCCGACGCCGTCACCACCGGGGTCATCGGCCTGGCCGGTGTGTTCACCGCCCGCCCGATGGCGGCCCTGACCGGCCTCACCGCGGTCCAGGAATACGCGGTTGCCGCCTTCTGCCTGCTCTACGGTGTGGCCGTGTACTTCCTGTCTGCGCTGCCGGATCTGCGCCGGGCGGGAATCGGCGTGCTGGCGGCCAACGTGGTGTGCACCGTCGCGGCCATCGCGGTCCTCGAGACCGGTGTGCTGCCGTTGACCGGGTTCGGCGTCGCGGCGCTGCTCGCCAGTGCTGTCTACACCGCATCGTTCGCCCTCGCGCAGTACCGTGGACTGCGCCGGCTGCGTTGACTCGTCGCCACTTGCGCGTGTCGCCCCGGCCGCCACCGTCTACAGTTCTGTCCCATGATGTGGCGGCTGGCGGCGATGACGCTGATCCCCGTAACCCTGATATTCGCCGCCGCGCCGGCCCAGGCCGACGAGAAGAGCTACCTCGCCTACCTCGAGTCGCATGGCTTCAAGTACCAGAACACCCCCGGGCTGAACTCTTCCTCCGGCGCGGTGAAATTCGGTGAGATCATCTGCCAGAACCTGCGACGGGGCCGCCCCGCCAAGGACCGGTTCGGCAAGTCGATCGCCGACGGGATCCCCAAGGTTGTGATCGACGCGGCACAGAACGAGATGTGCCCCGAGACGTTGGCCACCGCCACCCCGAAGCCGACGCCGGCGCCGCCGCCGGGTGCTCCCGAACCCCCGCCGCCGGGCGCCCCCGAGCCCCCGCCGCCGGGCGCCCCCGAGCCCCCGCCGCCCCCGGGCTTCCCGCCGCCGCCCGGCTTCCCGCCACCGCCGCCGCCCCCGGAGTTCCCGCCGCCGCCTGGCTTCCCGCCACCGCCGCCGCCCCCGGAGTTCCCCCCGCCTGGCTTCCCGCCGCCTGCGGAGTTGCCGCCGCCCCCGCCGGCACCGGAACCGCCGCCTCCGCCGCAGCCGCAGCCGGGCACCGCAACGCCGCCCTAACGACCCAGCCAATGGCGGCGACCCGCGTCGCCTGGCTCCGCCGCGCTTGCGATCGCCGCTAAAGCTTGCGCAGCCGCAGCCGGTTGATGGAGTGATCGGCGTCTTTGCGCAGCACCAGGGTCGCCCGGGGCCGGGTCGGCAGGATGTTCTCGACCAGGTTGGGACGGTTGATGGAGCGCCAGATGTCGCGGGCGGCGGCCACCGCCTGCGCGTCGTTGAGGCCCGCGTAGTGGTGGAAATGCGATTCGGGATCTGCGAAGGAGGTGGAACGCATCGCCAGGAACCGGGAGACGTACCAGTGCTCGATGTCTTCGACCCGGGCATCGACGTACAACGAGAAGTCGAACAGGTCCGAGACCATCAGCGTGGGCCCGGTCTGCAACACATTGAGACCCTCGAGGATCAAGATGTCGGGGTGACGGACCACTTGTTTGGCGCCCGCGACGATGTCATAGCTCAGGTGTGAATACACCGGCGCGCACGCGTAGTCGGCGCCGGACTTCACCGAGGTGACGAAGCGCATCAGCGCGCGCCGGTTATAGCTTTCCGGAAACCCTTTGCGGTGCATCAGGTTCCGGCGTTCCAGCTCCTGGTTGGGGTAGAGGAACCCGTCGGTGGTGACCAGGTCCACCCGCGGGTGGCGGTCCCAGCGGGCCAACAAGGCCTGCAGCACGCGGGCCGTCGTCGACTTGCCGACGGCCACGCTGCCGGCCACCCCGATGATGAACGGCACCGGGCGGTCCGGGCTCTGGTCGTTCTCGCCGAGGAACTCCGCGGTGGCGGCGAACAGTTGCTGGCGGGCGGCGACTTGCAGGTGCAGCAGCCGGGCCAGTGGCAGATAGACCTCTTCGACCTCGAGCAGGTCGACCTGCTCACCGAGACCGCGCAGCGCCACGACCTCTTCTTCGGTGAGCGGCATCGGCGTCGACATACGCAGCGTCCGCCATTGACGTCGGTCGAACTCCACGTAGGGACTCGGCTCGCTAAGCCGCCGCATGACCATACAGTCTTGCAGTAGCCGCGACGGTTAGCCTGATCGGGTATGGAGCCCGCCGAATTGATCCGTGAATACCTGTTGCTCGGTCTGCGCTTTGACCGCATCGAGCAGGGTTACGTCGACGCCTTCACCGGCGATCCCGAGCTGCAGCGGCTTGTCGCGAACGAGCCGATGCCCGACCCGGCGGTGCTGTCCCAGCAGGCCGAGAAGCTGCTCGCCGAACTGCCGGGTGGTCTTGAGGCGGCGCGCGCGGACTACCTGCGGGTGCATCTGCGGGCGCTGGCGTGTGCGGGCCGCAAGTTCGCCGGGGCGCAGGTCGGTTTCATCGACGAGGTGCGCGAGTACTTCGACCTCACCGGCATCGGCAAGGGAGACACCGACCGCTACCGCCAAGCCCACGCCCGGCTGGACGAAGCGCTGGGCGGAACCGGGCCGCTGGCCGAGCGAATGGCCGCACACCGCCGCGCCGAGGAGATTCCGCCCGAGCGGCTCGAAGCGGCTATCCACGCCTTCTCGTCGGCGCTGCGTGACCGGGTACGCACACAGTTCCCGCTGCCGGAGACCGAGGTCATCAGCTACGAGGTCGTCACCGACAAGCCGTGGTCGGGTTTCAACTACTACCGCGGCGACTACCGCTCCACGGTGGCCGTCAACGCCGACCTCAAACAGCTCATGTCGAATCTGCCCCGACTGGTCGCCCATGAGTCCTACCCAGGCCACCACACCGAGCATTGCCGCAAAGAGGCCGGGCTGGTCTCGCAGCTGGGCCAGGCCGAGCAGACGATTTTTCTGGTCAACACCCCGCAGTGTCTGATGGCCGAGGGACTGGCCGACCTGGCGCTGTACGCCGCGGTCGGGCCCGGTTGGGGCGGTTGGGCCGAAGAGATCTACGCCGACCTGGGGCTGCGGTTCGACGGCGAACGGGCCGAGGCGGTGTCGGAGGCAGCCGCGGCGCTCGCCGAGGTGCGCCAGGATGCGGCGCTGATGCTGCACGACGAGCGTCGCGACGTCGACGAGGTGGTCGACTATCTGCGTCGCTGGCTGCTGGTCACCGACGATCGGGCCCGCCAGAGCATGCGATTCTTGTCGTCACCGCTGTGGCGGGCCTACACCTCGACCTACGTGGAGGGCTATCGGCTACTGCGCGCCTGGCTGGACTGCCGGCCGGCCGCGGCGAGCCTCACCGGGCGGTTCGGGCGGCTGCTCGACGAGCCGCTGATCCCGTCGAGCCTGCGTGCGGAACTGAACGGATAGCGCGTCCGGCGGGGGGCGACCCGCTCGATAGACTTGCCCCCGTGACTGCCACACCGGATTCTCGCCCTGCCTCCACGATGTCTACGCCGCTGGCCGAGCTCGACCCGGACATCGCCGAGCTGCTCGGCAAGGAACTGGGGCGCCAGCGCGACACCCTGGAGATGATCGCGTCGGAGAACTTCGTGCCGCGCGCGGTACTGCAGGCACACGGCAGCGTGCTGACCAACAAATACGCCGAGGGTCTGCCGGGCCGGCGTTACTACGGCGGCTGCGAGCACGTCGACGTGGTGGAGAACATCGCCCGCGACCGCGCCAAGGAACTGTTCGACGCGGAGTTCGCCAACGTCCAGCCGCACTCGGGCGCCCAGGCCAACGCCGCGGTGCTGCAGGCGCTGATGGAACCGGGGGAGCGACTGCTCGGCCTGGACCTGGCCAACGGCGGACACCTGACCCACGGGATGCGGCTGAACTTCTCCGGCAAGCTCTACGAGAACGCCTTCTACGGCGTGGACCCGGTGACCCACCGCGTCGACATGGATGTGGTCCGCGCGCAGGCGCTGGAGTTCAAACCGAAGGTGATCATCGCCGGCTGGTCGGCCTACCCGCGCATCCTCGACTTCGAAGCCTTCGCTGCGATCGCGGCCGAGGTGGACGCCACACTGTGGGTGGACATGGCGCACTTCGCCGGGTTGGTCGCCGCCGGGCTGCACCCATCGCCGGTGCCGCACGCCCAGGTGGTCTCGACCACCGTGCACAAGACCCTCGGCGGGCCGCGCTCCGGGCTGATCGTCGGCAAGAAGGAGTTCGCCAAGCAGATCAACTCGGCGGTCTTCCCCGGTCAGCAAGGCGGTCCGCTGATGCACGTGATCGCCGCCAAGGCCGTCGCGCTGAAGATCGCCGGCACCCCCGAGTTCGCCGAGCGCCAGCAGCGGGTGCTCTCCGGCGCCAGGATCATCGCCGAGCGGCTGCTGGCCGCCGACGTGGCCAAGGCCGGGGTGTCGGTGGTCAGCGGCGGCACCGACGTGCACCTGGTGCTCGTCGACCTGCGGGACTCGCCGCTGGACGGCCAGATGGCCGAGGATCTGCTGCACGAGGTCGGCATCACCGTCAACCGCAACGCCGTCCCCAACGACCCGCGCCCGCCGATGGTCACCTCCGGGCTGCGGGTCGGCACCCCGGCGCTGGCGGCCCGCGGTTTCGGCGACACCGAATTCACCGAGGTCGCCGATATCATCGCCACCGCACTGGCGGCTGGATCGGGTGCCGACATCTCGGCGCTGCGGTCCCGGGTCACCAAGCTGGCGCAGGACTTCCCGCTCTATGACGGCCTGGAGGACTGGAAGCTCGCCTGAGCGGGTGCGCGCGGTTCCGGACACGCCGCACCCGAGTTGACAAGATAGTGTGAATTCGGGTTACAGTTACTTTTATGGCTGAACGTCCCGTTGCTAACGCGCTGATTCGCGAGCTGGAGCCGGTTGTCGCCGCGAACATGGTCCGCCACATCGACACCGTGGACCCCTGGTACGCGCACGACTTCGTGCCGTTCGAGCAGGGCGAGAACTTCGCCTTCCTCGGCGGCAAGGACTGGGACCCGTCGCAGGTGAGCCTGCCCACGGTGATCACCGACGCCTGCGAGATCCTGCTCATCGAGAAGGACAGCCTGGCCGGCTACCACCGCGAATTCGTCGAGCACTTCATCCTCGAGGACAAGTGGGGGCGCTGGATCGGCCGGTGGACCGCCGAAGAGCACCTGCACGCCATCGCACTTCGCGAATACCTGATGGTCACCCGGGAGATCGACCCGGACGCCAACGAGCGCGTCCGCATGGAGCATGTGCAGAAGGGCTACCGCGCCGACCGGTACAGCCAGGTCGAGACGCTGGTGTTCATGGCCTTCTACGAGCGCTCCTGCGCCGAGTTCTGCCGCAACCTGGCCGAACAGATCGAGGAACCGGTACTCAAGGGCCTGATCAACCGGATCGCCGGTGACGAGGAGCGCCACGAGGAGTTTTTCGCCAACCTGGTCGCGCACTGCCTGGACTACGTGCACGACGAGACCGTGGCCGCCATCGCCGCCCGGGCCGGCGAGTTGAAGGTCATCGGCGCCGATATCGACGCCTACGCCGACCGGCAGGCCGGAATCGCCGAAGCCGGGATCTTCGGGCCCGACCAACTGCGCCGGGTGATCTCGGACCGGATCAGCGCCTGGGGCCTGGCCGCGCACTCCGATTTGAAGGCGTTCGCCATCAGCTGACGGGCTCCGGCGCGCCTGCGCGGCGCGCACGGCCCGACGCGGGTACCGTCGCAAGCGATGGCTAGCCACACGCTCTGCCGTCTAGGCGGCACCACCGGTCGTGACTGCGACAGGACCGGCCCCGGTTCTGGTGCTGCGTTCCCCGTCGATCTGCTCGCGCGGGGTCGCGCGCGCCCTCACCGCTGGAGCGCTCAGTGCCTGATATCCGGACGTACGTGCTCGACACCTCTGTGCTGCTGTCGGACCCGTGGGCCTGCACCCGGTTCGCCGAACACGAAGTCGTCGTCCCGCTGGTGGTGATCAGCGAGCTGGAGGCCAAACGCCACCACCATGAGCTCGGCTGGTTCGCTCGCCAGGCGCTGCGCCTGTTCGACGACATGCGATTGGAGCACGGTCGTCTTGATCAGCCCATCCCCGTTGGGACACAGGGCGGTACGTTGCACGTCGAACTCAACCACAGCGATCCTGCGGTGTTGCCCTCAGGGTTTCGCACCGAGGACAACGACTCGCGGATCCTGACCTGCGCCGCCAACCTCGCCGCCGAGGGACGGCGAGTTACGTTGGTGAGCAAGGACATTCCGTTGCGGGTCAAGGCCGCTGCGGTGGGTCTGGCCGCTGACGAATACCACGCCCAGGACGTCATCGTCTCCGGCTGGACCGGGATGGACGAGGTCGAGGCATCCGTCGACGACATCGACGCGCTGTTCGACGAGGGCGAGATCGACCTGGCCGCGGCGCGAGACCTGCCGTGCCATACCGGGGTACGGCTGCTCGGTGGCAGCTCGCACGCCTTGGGCCGGGTCAATGCCGCCAAGCGGGTGCAGTTGGTCCGGGGCGACCGGGAGGCCTTCGGCCTGCGCGGGCGCTCCGCCGAGCAGCGCGTCGCGCTGGATCTGCTGCTCGACGAATCGGTCGGCATCGTCTCGCTCGGCGGCAAGGCGGGCACCGGCAAATCCGCGCTGGCGCTGTGCGCCGGCCTGGAGGCCGTCCTGGAGCGGCGGACCCAGCGCAAGGTCGTGGTGTTCCGTCCGCTCTACGCCGTCGGCGGCCAGGAGCTGGGCTACCTGCCCGGCAGCGAGAACGAGAAGATGGGGCCGTGGGCCCAGGCGGTGTTCGACACCCTGGAGGGCCTGGCCAGCCCGGCGGTGCTCGAGGAGGTGCTGTCGCGCGGCATGCTCGAGGTGCTGCCGCTTACCCACATCCGGGGCCGCTCACTGCACGACTCGTTCGTGATCGTCGACGAGGCACAGTCGCTGGAACGCAACGTGCTGCTGACGGTGTTGTCGCGGCTGGGAACCGGGTCGCGGGTGGTGCTCACCCACGACGTCGCCCAGCGCGACAACCTTCGGGTCGGGCGCCACGACGGCATCGCGGCGGTGATCGAGAAGCTGAAGGGTCACCCACTGTTCGCGCACATCACGTTGCTGCGCAGTGAGCGTTCGCCGATCGCCGCACTGGTCACCGAGATGCTCGAGGAGATCAGCGGCCCCGAGCTGCGTTGACTTCGCGTCTCGGCGGGGCCAGGACAGTTGTTACGCAGTCCTCGCAGCAGGAAAGCGCAGCGGCAGCCGCTGAATGGGCCCGGGTATAGATCCACATGTTGGGCGGTCACCCAGTTGAAATGCGATCATAGGGGCGAAGATCCATTTCCGTACCGGGCAGGGGCGCAACTGATACCGACCGCTCACTGCCGGACCAGTGATTAACGGAGGCTGCATGGCCCGGTCTGACATCAAGCATCGACTGGGCCCTTACCGTGACCCCGAGATCGACCCGGCAGTGTTTGCGGCAACGCGTCGACTGCTCATCGAACGCGGTTACCGCGGAACCTCAATCGATGCGATCGCCGATGCGGCCGGGGTCAGCCGACCGACGATCTACCGACGGTGGCCGTCAAAGGCCCACGTTGTCTATGACGCTGTGTACCCCGCCAGCGCTCCGCACGTAGAGCCCTCAGCGGAGCCGTTCCCGGAGATCACCGGCGCGATCGCCGGCATCCTCGCGTTCATGTCGCAACCGGAGGCCAGGGAGGCGTTTCCGGGCCTCTTGGCCGATATGCGCTCCGACCCGGAGCTGAAGTCCAAACTCGGTGAGCGACATTCGGTCGGCGTCAGCGCGGCATTCAAATCGCTCGTGGAGCGCAACGCCGAAACGTTACGCCAGGTTGACGCAGGCACGTTGCTCGACGTCGTTTCGGGTGCGGCGATCCACGCGATGTGTATTCGAGACGTGTCCGATCTGGACGCCTACATCGATTCGCTGACCGACCTTCTTTTGTACGGCATCCTGAAACGCTGATTCGCTTATGCGGCACATCAACTCCGAGCCGCCGACTGCGCTAGAAGCCGAGTAACTGATCCACCAGGTCCATCCCCATCGCAAAGTCATGGCTGAACATCGCGGTGATCTGGGCCAGCGACTCCTGCGCTTCCGTCGCCAGCTGCCAAAGGCCGGGAGTGTCGTGCACGCCGGTCACCAAGGCGAACTGAATGGCGTCGCGCGCGTTGAGAAGACCCGCCGTGATGCTGGTGCCGGGATCGAAGAGGGTCTGCGCAAACACCGACGCCAAGCCGTTCGGGTCCGTGAAGGATTGAGTCAACGCGGAGAACAGATCGAAGCCGTTGCCGGAAGACATACCGCCGTCCATCGACTGCAAGGTGTCGGCCAGTGCTCTCGCGCCACGCGCCATGGCCAAAATCAGCGGGTACTCCAGCTCCTTGAAAGCCTGCGGTAGGGATTGCACGACCGCGCTCATACTGCCCAGCGGGTTGTTGATGATGTTCTGCACGGCAGTCGAGGGATCGAAGACATCGGTGAATCGATCGGCCAGCGAGACGTAGGAATCTTGTGTCCCGAACAGCTGATCGAAGGTTCCCGACCCTATTGCAGCCTTGATGTCGTCGATCTGGAGAGTGGTGGTGATCCAGCTGGAGTCTTTGCTCAAGGACAGCAGGTTTTCCAGGGAGAAGGCGCGCAACTCGAGTTGTGCAGCGAACTGTTCCGGTGTGACGACTGGAGTGTCGGCCGGCAAGTAGTCCCGGATGTCGGCCACCGGTACCAGTTCGGCTTGCAGTGGGCCGGTCGGTATCGGGCCTTCCGGTCCTTGTATGCGGAGGAATATCCCGCCACTGCTGAGGCCTCCTGTGTCCAGCCAGTTCGGGACACCCGGATTAGTGGCGCTGATTACGTAGTACGTGTTTCCATCTGATGCTTGGAACGATTGGATATCGTTGAGACTGGTCTGCGCGTATTGGAATGGCAACAAACGACCCACGGGGTCAGAGAGCTGGATGTTGTAGTACGTGGCATCAATCTCGGGGGCCCTGAGGATCAGAGCCTGCCCCGGTTCCAGATTGAAATTTCCGAATGACATGAATTGGCCCGGCAGACCACCATTGATGTTCGTCGGTATAAACGGAATAACTCCGTTGTCGGGGGTGGGCAGGTTGGGAGGAGGGGTGTAGAAGACCTGCGAATTGAGGTTGTGTTCGGGCAGTTCGTCGGCGATCCGGCCGAGCAGGGCTGCGACGTCGCTGTCAGACAGCGGGGTGTAGACGGGATCGGTTGCGGCAACGTCAGTGCGGTCGATGGTTACAACGCCAGGACTGGTAGTCCAGTCGTGGACGGTATCGCGAATCCAGATCCCGGTCGCGCCGTCAGAGTCGATCCAGTTGCCCTCATGCGGTGTGGGGCTGACGGTTATCGTATAACTTCCGTCAGCATTCGGCGTCAGATCGGCAAGCTGAAGCCCATCGCCGGGCGGTGAGTTCACATTGCTGGGCGAGAAATCGTACTGCGAAGTGATATTGAAGTCGACGGTACCGGACCCCGGGGCGAAGTGAATGACATAGGTCCCGTCAGGCTGGGTGAAGACGAAATTGAATATGTTGTCCGGGTTGGCCTGGCCTTCAATCTGAATCGGGTTTCCGCCGACTTCGGTGGTGATGTAGGGGAACCGCACCGTGGGGTCGGTCGGATTCATTTGGGCGAGAGTGCCCAGAAGTTGAAAATACGATATGTCCCGGATGTAACTGGGGAGTTCGGCGATGCGTTCGGGCGTCATGAACGGTAGCGCACCATTAACGCCGATGAGTTGATTCTGAATCTCGGCGATCACATTGCTCACGTCGATCGCGGACGTCGATCCCGCTGATGTCAACATGACCGGCGGACTGGTGGTCTGGCCGGCGAGTGCCGGTGACGGGCTCACGAGCGCGAGAGAACCGACCACTACGGCGATCAGGGTGCCATGGCTGCGACTGCCGCCGCGAGTTCTCGTCTCTGTCGCTCGTTGGACTGCCATGGTCGCGACCTCCTGTGCAAAAGAGCTACCGTATTGTCATTACAGCTTGTAACGTCATGTGACTGTAACCACACTGGGGATCCCGGCGCAAGGGAAAGCTGAGGAAATTATCGGAAATTCCCGTGAGTGCGGCGGCCTCACGGTTGCCTCGTTCCCCGTTGACCGCCTCACCGCCGCGACCGCGGTCGATGAGTTCCACCAGGTCGACTGATACACCAAGGGGCTGTTTCGCTTGATGGTTGAGAAGCGGGTCCGTAATCTGCGTGCTGACCAAGCCGACCCGCGGACCGAGGAGAGGGGTTCAACCGGGGCGGCCTGTACCGGGTTCGCGGCACCATCCGTTACCCGAAGGCAGCGTGACCATGCACGAAGATCATCGGGAACCGTGTGCGGGAAAGCCGCACGCATGGATTGAAAGGGGATGGGGAACCGGGTCTGCTCGGCAGACGCCGCACCCCTGACTACCAATGGCAAAACGTGTGCGTGCCGGTCTCGTTGCGATGGTGGTCGCGCTGCTCGGCGCCTGCACCAGTCACGCGCACCAGGCTGCGGCGAACCCGGTCGACTGCGCCGTCGTCAAGTGTGTGGCACTGACCTTCGACGACGGGCCCTCGCCTTACACCGACCGGCTGTTGCGGGTCCTCGGCGACGCCGACGCGCACGCTACCTTCTTCTTGATCGGCAACAAGGTCGCGGCCGACCCCGCGGGCGCCAAGCGGATCGCCGAGGCCGGGATGGAGATCGGCAGCCACACCTGGGAACACCCGAACATGACCGAGATCCCGGCCGCCGACGTGCCCGCGCAGTTCGCGAAGGCCAACGACGCCATCCGCTCGGCCACCGGGGTCACGCCGACGCTGTGGCGCCCACCGGGCGGGCTGACCGACGATGCGGTGAATCAGCAGGCCGCCAGCTTCGGGCTCGCCGGCATCCTCTGGGACGTCATCCCATTCGACTGGATCAACGACGCCGACACCGCCGCCACCCGCTACATGCTCATGACCCAGATCAAGCCCGGCGCGGTGGTGCTGTTTCACGACACCTATTCGTCCACGGTCGATCTGGTGTATCAGTTCCTGCCGGTGCTCAAAGCCAATGGCTACCACATGGTTACCGTCGGCGAGCTGCTCGGCCCGCGCGCACCCGGCAGCGTGTACGGCGGCCGGGAGAACGGGCCGCCGGTCAATGACCTACACGACATCCCGGCCGCCGACATCCCGTCACTGCCGGCGACGCCGTCGCCGCCGCCGATGCCGAACTTCCCGATCACCGATATTGCCGGGGCGAATTCGGGGGGCCCGAACAACGGAGCGTGACAGAATCGGCACGCATGACTGACTTCACCAGACGTGCGATTCTCGGTCGTTTCGCTGCCGTCGGCGCCACCGCTGCGGCAGCGTCCGCGCTAGCCGCTGCATGCCAGGACAAATTATCTGTCGGCGGGGCCGTGACGACCGACAACAAGGTCAAGCCGGCCACGGCGGCGACCAAGGCCGCCAACGCCGGGGTCAGCAACGCGCTGCCGTTCAACGACCGCGGCGACTTCGAGGACGCCCAGCGCAATCTCATCGCGCGCCCCGAAACCCTGACCATCAAAGATGCCGACGGCAAGGTCGTCTGGGAGCTGGAGAGCTACCAGAAATTCATCGGTGACGACAAGCCGGCGCCGGACACCGTCAACCCCAGCTTGTGGCGCAATGCGCAGCTGTGCATGAACTACGGCCTGTTCAAGGTCGTCGACCGCGTCTATCAGGTGCGCGGCTACGACCTGTCGAACATCACCTTCATCCAAGGCGACACCGGCTGGATCGTGTTCGACACGTTGATCTCCCCGGAGACCGCGCGTGCCGCACTGGATCTGGCGAACCAGCACCTGGGGGAGCGGCCGATCGTCGCCGTCGTGCACAGCCACTCGCACACCGATCACTACGGAGGGGTGCGCGGCATCATCAGCCAGGGTGACGTCGACGCCGGCAAGGTCAAGGTGATCGCGCCGGCGAACTTCGTCGAAGACGTCGTCGACGAGAACGTGATCGCCGGCAACGCCATGTCCCGCCGCGCGGTCTACATGTATGGCGCGTTGCTGCCGCGCGACGCTCAGGGCGGGGTCAATGCAGGCCTGGGGCAGACCATTTCAACCGGCAAACCCACCTTGGTGATCCCGACCGACATCATCAGCACGACCGGGACGAAGCTGACCGTCGACGGCGTCGAGATGGTGTTTCAGATGACGCCCGGCACCGAGGCGCCCACCGAGATGAACACCTTCTTCCCACAGTTCAAGGCGATGTGGATGGCGGAGAACACCACCAACACCATGCACAACCTGCTCACGTTAAGGGGCGCGCAGGTGCGCAACCCGCTGATCTGGGCGGCGTTCATCGACGAGACCATCCGGCTGTACGGGCCGCAGACCGAGGTCAAGTTTCAGAGCCACCACTGGCCGATGTGGGGCAACGCCAAGATCATCGACTACTTCAAACGCCAGCGTGACCTCTACAAGTACACCCACGACCAGTCGGTAAGGCTGATGAACCACGGATACATCGGCTCGGAGATCGCCGAAGAGATCGCGCTGCCTCCCGAACTGAACGAGTTCTGGCCGAACCGTGGCTATTACGGCACCCTGCGCCACAATTCCCGGGCCGTGTACCAGCGCTACATGGGCTGGTATGACAGCAATCCGTCCGACCTGAACGACCTCCCGCCGGCCGACGCCGCCGCCAAGTATCTCGAGTACATGGGCGGCGAGGACGCCGTGCTCCGGAAGGCCAAGGGCGACTTCGACGCCGGGAACTACCGCTGGGCGGCAATGGTGCTCAAGCACGTCGTGTTCGCCAACCCCGACAGCGTCGATGGCAAGAACCTGCTGGCGGACTGCTACGAGCAACTCGGTTACCAGGCCGAGTCCGGGCCGTGGCGTTCTGAGTATCTGCAGGGGGCGGCCGAACTGCGCAACGGTGTACCGGACATCGCCGCCACCGACACCGCCAGCCCGGACACCATCCGGGCGATGCCCCCGGAGAAACTGTTCGACTACCTGGCGGTGCGTCTCAACGGGCCCAAGGCCGCCGGAAAGAAGATCATCCTCAACATGAAGTTCACCGATCTGAAGTCCGAGTACGGCCTCACGGTGGAGAACGCGGTGCTCAACTACGCGGCCGAGCCGGTACCCGGCGCCGACGCCAACTTGACCCTGACCAAAACGACGCTCGATGACATCGAGCTCAAGAACCTCACCCTGGACGAGGCCATCGCGACGAACCGGATCACCATCGACGGCAACCGCGGCGCCTTCGACGAGTTCATGGGGCTGCTGGATACGTTCCCGTTCTGGTTCAACATCGTCACGCCGTGATCCCGCGGCAGCGGTCGTGGGGCTCAGGTACAATCGAAAGTATGTTCGAACCGTCGAGGTCGCGACCGCCTACGCCGGGGTCGGTGGCGGAGTTCAGTGCGTGGTTTGTGCAGCGTTATCCGCGTACGACGCCGGAGTCGACGGCATTGGTGGATCAGATCTGCGCTTCCGCGCGGGCGGAGAATCGAGCGGCGGCGGCACATCTGGTGGCGATCGGGGAGTTGTTCGCGCTGCGGTTGAGCAGCTGCAGCGAGACCGAGGACTGGGCGATCGACACCACCGCAGCGGTCACCGCCGAGGTCGCCGCGGCGCTGCGGATCAGCCAAGCGCTGGCCGGCAGCCGGTTGCGGTATGCCCGGGCCATGCGCGAGCAGCTGCCCAAAGTCGCCGAGGTGTTCAAAGCCGGCGATATCGATCTTCGGTTATTCCAGACCATCGTCTACCGCACCGAGTTGATCACCGATCGTGAGGTGCTGGCGGCCGTCGATGCCGAGTTGGCGCTCAAGGTGACGCGCTGGCCCTCGCTGACCGCAGGCCGGCTGGCCGGCAAGATCGATAAGATCGTGGCCAAAGCCGACGCCGATGCGGTGCGCCGGCGCAAAGAACGGGCCGCCCACCGCGAGATCGCCTTCAGCGACCAGGAGGGCGGGATCTCGGAGATCTACGGCAGCCTGTTCACCACCGATGCCCGTGCTCTGGGCAAGGCCTTGGATGGGTTGGCGGCCACGGTGTGCGAGCACGATCCGCGTAGTCGTGATGAGCGCCGCTCGGATGCGATGGGCGCCTTGGCGGCGCGGGCGGATCGGCTGAGCTGTCGTTGCGGGCGCCCTGACTGTGCCGCAGGCAGACGCCCAGGCGCCTCGCCGGCGGTCATTCATGTCATCGCCGGGCAGGCCACCATCGACGGCACCGGGGTCGAGCCGGGCTGGCTGGTCGAAGCCGATGGGCTGGTGCCACCGGAGATGGTCGAAGAGCTCGCCAAATCGGCGCGATTGGTACCGCTGGTCCATCCCGGTGATGCCCCACCGGAGGCGGGCTATGTGCCCTCGGCGGCATTGGCGGCGTTTGTGCGCTGTCGGGATCTGACGTGTCGCTGGCCGGGGTGTGATCGCAACGCACTCGATTGCGACATCGACCACACGATTCCCTACGCCGATGGCGGCCCGACTCACGCGTCGAACCTCAAATGTTATTGCCGCACACATCATTTGGTGAAAACCTTTTGGGGCTGGCGAGATAGGCAGCTGCCGGACGGAACGCTGATCCTGTCCGCACCCTCAGGGCAGACCTACGTCACCACCCCGGGCAGTGCCCTGCTGTTCCCCCGCCTGTGCGCACCGACCGCGCAACTCCAGCCAACCCAACGGCAGCCCGATGACCGGTGCGGGCAGCGCAGCGTGATGATGCCCCGACGCCGGCGCACCCGCGCCCAGAACCGGGCAGCACGCATCAACACCGAACGCAATCAGAACCGCAACGCCCGCCAAGCCCGCCGCGCCGACCGCTACGCCGACTGGTTCCCCCAAGTAGCCCCCGCCATCGACCCCGACGACCCACCGCCCTTCTAGCGGCGCTGACTATTGACACTTTGACGCAAAAATATAGTCTTTGTGTCATCGGTGTCGGAGTCGGAGTCGAGGAGGCCTCAGATGACGGCAGTGGCCGGCAAAGTCGCCAGCATCGACCGCGCCACCCGCGTTCGCCCCAACGTGATGGCCGAGTTCCGCAGGCATTCCGGCAGCGTGCTCACCGGGCTGTTCGGCGCCGCGGCTTTCGACGAGGTGGCGCTGGTTCCGGTGGCCGCCGCGGTGGACAAGACGGGGCGCTTCGAGCGCAACTTCACCGATCGCGCCATCCGCAGCGGATTCTCTGCGCTGCTTGCCATCTGGGGCGACGCCGAGGATCGCGCCGCCGAGGGCGAACGCCTCAAGCGGATGCATCGCGACGTTCATGGCCACGGCAAGGGGGACTTCGCCGGTGTCCGTTACAGCGCGCTGAGCCCGCGGCTGTGGAACTGGATCGCCGTCAGCGGCATGTTCGTGACCCTCAATTCGTTCACCCCCGTCACCGGGATCGAGTGGAACGACGCCGAGCGGGAGGCGGCCTACCTGCAACTGCTGGAGGCGTTCCGGGCGATAGAGCTGCCCGGCAAGGCCGCCAAGTTCCCGGCGAGCTACGCCGAGGCCGCCGCCTACTACGACGAGATGGTGCGAACCGACCTGCAGGCCAACCCGTTTTTGGATCGGGTCACCGCCGGTCTGGGCCGGTTACCGCTGCCCTCGGCGCTGCCGGCTCCGGTTCGGGCCGCCGCCGGTCCGCTGTGGTCGGTACTCAGCGCCGGAGCCGGCCGCGTGGTGAAGATCTGTTCGTTCGGCATCATGCACCCCGGCGTCCGCGAGTTGACCGGCTTCGGGTGGCAGCCACGCCACGATGCGGAGTTCGCCCTCTACACGCACTTGGCGCAGCTGGCCTGGCGGGTCCTGCCCGATCGACTCGTGCTGGTACCGCTGGCCTACAACCGTTTGCAGTACGAGAAGCTGGTGAAGCTGCACCGGTCGGTCGCGCTGGACTCTTTCGCGCCCTCCGGCTGCCCGATGGGATGACACACTGGTAGCGATGTCATCGCGACGAAGTACCGCGAGCCCGGCTGAGCAGGAGGCCGCCATTCTCAAGGCGGCCGCCGAGGAGGTGGGCCTGGTCGGGGTGGGGCGGGCCAGCCTCGATGTCATCGCCCGTCAGGCCGGGGTCAGCCGCAGCACCTTGTACCGGCGTTTCCCGACCCGGGACGCGCTGATCACCGAGCTGGGCCGCCGGGCTTTCGACAATGCGATGACTCAGCTGCGCACGGTCGCGGTGGATTCCGGGCCGCGCGACGCCGCCGTAGCGGCGTTCTGCGCCGGGTTGCGACTGCTCACCACAGATCCGGTGGTGCGAAAGCTGCTCCGGCTCGACGGCGGCGTACCGATGATCACCGGGATGTACCGGGAGGCGGAGACGTTCCTGTCGGGCGCGTCGAACGCGATGGCCAAGGCGTTGCGCGCTGCCGGCGCCACCATGCCCGACGCCGATCTGGTGGCTGCCGCCGAATTGCATGTGCGGCTGGCTGCTTCGATCGCCCAGGTGCCGACATCGGTGCTCGATCCGCGGGACGGCAAGGCGGTCAGCGCTTACGCGAAGAAGTTTCTGGCGCCGCTGGTCTGGTAGGGGCGCAGCCGAGAGCAACCACCATTGCGGCCGCCGCGAGGGACATTGCGCCGATCACCCACAGTGCCACCTTGGGGTCGCCGGTCAGATCTGTCAGCCAGCCGGTGACATACGGGCCGCCGAAGCCGCTCAGATTGCCCAGCGAATTGATCAAGGCGATGCCCCCGGCCGCCGCGGTCCCGGTCAGAAACGTCGACGGCAACGCCCAGAAGGCCGGCATCGCGCACATGATCGAGCACGTCGACACCGTGATCGTGAGCATCGCCAGATACGGGTTGGCCAGGTACAGTGCCGCCGGGATGCTCACGCCGCCGACGATCGCCGGGATCGCCACATGCCAGATGCGTTCGCCGGTCCGGTCGGCATGGCGTGCCCACGGCACCATCACGACGGCGGCCACAGTCCAGGGGATCGCGGTCACGATACCGCGCCCGATCAGACTCAGTTGGCTGCCGTACTGCTGCTCGAACCCCGCCACAATGCTGGGCAGAAAGAACCCGACGGCGTACAACCCGTAGACGATCCCGAAGTAGACGAACGCCAGCGCCAGCATCCGGGGATGACTGAGTGCCTTCTTGAGCCCCCAGTGCTCACCGGCTTCGGCGGCCGCGCGCTCATTCGCCAATGTCGTTTCCAGCCATTGCTTCTCGTCGTTGGAGAGCCAGTGTGCGTCCGCCGGGCGGTCGGTCAGATAGAACCAGCACGCGAACGCGATCACGATCGCGGGCAACCCCTCGACGAGGAACATGAAGCGCCACCCGGTGAGACCGAAAACCCCTTGTCCCCAGTCGATGACGAGTGAGGACAACGTCGATCCGATCGCCGTCGAGACCGGCACCGCCACCATGAAAAGCGAGATCGCCCGCGACCGCTGCTTCGCCGGGAACCAGAACGTGAGGTAGAGGATGATGCCCGGGAAAAACCCCGCCTCGGCCACCCCCAGCAGGAACCGCAGCACCACCAGCGTTGTCGTGTTGGGAACGAAAGCGATTGCGGTGCTCACGATTCCCCACGTCAGCATGATGCGGGCCAGCCAGCGGCGGCCGCCGAACCGGTGCAGCGCGATGTTGCTGGGTACCTCCAGCAGTAGGTAGCCGAGGAAGAAGATCCCCGACGCGAACCCGAACATCGTCGCGGTCATGCCGAGCTCGTCGTTCATGCCGTTGGGGCCGGCGAAGCCGATATTGACGCGGTCGAGGTAATTGATGAAGTAGAGCAGCGCCAAAAAAGGGATGAGGCGACGAGTCACCTTCGCCAACGCCGCTCGCCCCACCACGGGCCCAGCGGACCCGGCGGGTTCGACGACCATGGGGTTGCTTAGGTGTCCTTCACCTTGGCCATCGCCAGCACATCGAGACGCTTGTCGAGCTCGGCCTCCGAGAGGTTGTCGCCGATCAGCCCGCGGTCGATCACGGTCTGCCGAATCGTCTTGCGCTCCTTGAGGGCCTGCTTGGCCACCGCGGCGGCCTCCTCGTAGCCGATCGCGGAGTTCAGCGGCGTCACGATCGACGGGCTCGACTCGGCCAGCTCGCGCAGGTGCTCCTCATTGGCGATTAGCCCGACGATGCAGCGCTCGGCGAACAACCGCGAGACATTGGTCAGCAGTTTGAAGGACTCCAGCATGTTGCGGGCCATCATCGGGATGTAGACGTTGAGCTCGAAGGCGCCGTTGCCGCCGCCCCAGGCGATCGCCGCGTCGTTGCCGATCACCTGGGCCGCCACCTGGGTGACCGCTTCGGGCAGCACCGGATTCACCTTGCCCGGCATGATCGAGCTACCCGGCTGCAGGTCGGGAAGCTGGATCTCGGCCAGGCCGGTCAGCGGGCCCGAGCCCATCCAGCGGATGTCGTTGGCGATCTTGGTCAGCGACACCGCGATGGTGCGCAGCGCCCCGGACGCCTCGACCAGGCCATCGCGCGCCGCCTGGGCCTCGAACGAGTTCGCCGCGGTGCGCAGCTCGGAAATCCCGGTCTCGGCGACCAGCACCTCGACGACCTTGGCGCCGAAGCCCTCCGGGGCGTTGAGGCCGGTGCCCACGGCGGTGCCGCCGATCGCCAGCTCACCCAGCCTCGGAAGGCACCCGCGCACTCTTTCCATGCCCGCCTCGATCTGCCGGGCGTAGCCGGAGAACTCCTGACCCAGCGTCACCGGGACGGCGTCCATCAGGTGGGTGCGCCCCGACTTGACCACGGTGCGCCACTGCGTGGCCTTGGTGGCCAGCGCGTCGTGCAGCTCCTGCAGTGCCGGGATCAGGTGACGCACCGCGGCCTCGGTGGCCGCGATGTGGGTGGCGGTCGGGAAGGTGTCATTGGACGACTGCGACATGTTCACGTCGTCGTTGGGGTGCACCGTCACCCCGTTGGCGGCCGCGATCGACGCGATCACCTCGTTGGTGTTCATGTTGGAGCTGGTGCCCGAACCCGTCTGGAACACGTCGATGGGGAACTGGTCGTCGTGTTTGCCGTCGGCGATCTCGGCGGCGGCGGCCTTGATCGCGTCGGCCTTCTCCCGGGCCAGCAGGCCCAGGTCGGCATTCACCTGCGCGCACGCGCCCTTCAGCAGGCCAAGCGCCCGGATCTGGGTGCGCTCCAGGCCGCGACCGGAGATCGGGAAGTTCTCCACCGCGCGCTGGGTCTGCGCGCGCCACAACGCGTTCACCGGCACCCGGACCTCGCCCATGGTGTCGTGTTCGATGCGGTACTCGGTGTTGCTCATAGGTTCTTCAGTCCTCGGTCGGCGGTCAGGGCAGGGGGTAGGCGGCGTGGGCGTCGCCGGTGAAGTCGACCGCCGAATACTCATTGAGCTTCGACAGCCGGTGGTAGGCCTCGATCATCCGGACGGTGCCGGACTTCGAGCGCATCACGATCGACTGGGTGGTGCAGCCGCCGGGGTAGTAGCGCACTCCCTTGAGCAGGTCGCCTTCGGTCACGCCGGTGGCGCAGAAGAACACGTTCTCGCCGGAGACCAGGTGTTCGGTGGTCAGCACCTCGTCGAGGTCATAGCCCGCGTCGAGGGCCTTCTGGCGTTCGGCGTCGTCGGTGGGCGCCAGCTGGGCCTGGATCTCCCCGCCCATGCAGCGGATCGCCGCTGCGGCGATGATGCCCTCCGGGGTGCCGCCGATCCCGGCCAGCATGTCGGTGCCCGACTCGGGCCGGCACGCCGCGATCGCCCCGGCCACGTCGCCGTCGGTGATCAGCCGGATCCGCGCCCCGGCGGCCCGCACATCGTGGATGAGCTGCGCGTGTCGAGGCCGGTCCAGGATGCACACCGTCATATCGCGCGGGGACAGGCCCTTGACCTTGGCGACGGCCTTGATGTTGTCGGCGATCGGTTTGGTGATGTCCAAGACGTCGGCGGCTTCGGGGCCCACAGCGATCTTGTTCATGTAGAACACCGCCGACGGGTCGAACATCGCGCCGCGCTCGGCGACCGCCAGCACCGAGATGGCGTTGGGCATGCCCTTGCTCATCAAGGTCGTGCCGTCGATCGGGTCGACAGCGAAGTCGCAGTCGGGTCCGTCGCCGTTGCCGACCTCTTCGCCGTTGTAGAGCATCGGCGCGTGGTCCTTCTCGCCCTCACCGATGACCACGACTCCGCGCATCGACACCGAGTTCACCAGTTCGCGCATCGCGTCGACGGCCGCGCCGTCGCCGCCCTCCTTGTCGCCGCGGCCCACCCACCGGCCGGCGGCCATGGCGCCGGCCTCGGTCACCCGCACCAGCTCCAAGGCCAGGTTGCGGTCCGGAGCTTCTCGTCGAGATGGTCCCGTCATGCCAGTCACGGCTGTTGATTCTCCCAGAGCCGGATCAACACCACTGAGCTGGGATACTGGCAACGTGACCTCTGAGCCCCCGCAGCCGACCGTTCCGGCACCCCGCCTTGGCCCAAGGCCCGCCAAGCCCCGTCTGCTGCAGGACGGCCGCGACATGTTCTGGTCGATCGCCCCGCTGGTCCTGGCCTGCATAGTGCTGGCCGGTCTGGCCGGGACCTGCTCGTTTCGCCCCGGTGGCATGTCGGCCGGGCCGGTGCCGTCCTACGACGCCGTAGCCGCGCTGAACGCCGACGCTCAGACGCTCGGGTTCCCGGTCCGGCTGCCGGCGCTGCCGGAAGACTGGCAACCCAACTCCGGCAGCCGCGGCAGCATCACCGACGGGCGCACCGATCCTGCCGGTCAGCGGCTGCGGGCGGTCACCTCCAGGGTCGGTTACGTCGGCCCGACCGGGATGTACATCAGCCTGACCCAGAGCAACGCCGACGAGGCCGCGTTGGTCGAATCGATCCATCCCGGCCTGCACCCCACCGGCACCGAGGACGTCGACGGCACCCGCTGGGTGGTGTATCAGGGCGACAGCGACCCGGTGTGGACCACCCGGCTGACCGGGAAGACCGGTGCCGCCCAGCTCGCCATCACCGGCGCGGGGGGCGTCGAGCAGTTCCGCGCCCTGGCGGCCGCCACCCAGTCGCAGCCGCCGCTGCCCGACCGCCGAAAGGATCGTCCGTGACCGCACCCGAAGCCGACCTGACCGGCTGGACCCCGACCCCGTTCACCGGCGGCGGATTCACCCACGACGTGTACCGCAAGGGGCAGGGGCCGGGCGTGGTGCTGATTCCCGAGATCCCCGGCATCCACCCGGCGGTGCTCGGGTTGGGCAACCACCTGGTGGACAACGGGTTCACCGTGGCGATTCCCTCGCTGTTCGGCACGCCGGGCAAAGCGATCACCCCCGGCTATGCGGCGTCCACGCTGGCGCGGGTCTGCGTGACCCGGGAGTTCACCGCGTTTGCGACCAACGCGCAACGCCCGGTGACCGCGTTCCTGCGGGCGCTGGCCCGCGACCTCAACGAGCAGACCCCCGGCAAGGGTGTCGGGGTGATCGGGCAGTGCTTCACCGGTGGCTTCGCGTTGGCCGCCGCCGTTGACGACGCCGTGTTGGCGCCGGTGCTCAGCCAACCATCGGTGCCGTTGTCGCTGACGCCCAAGCAGCGCCGTGACGCCGGACTGTCCGAGGTCGAACTCGGCGTGGTCGCCGACCGCGCCGCCAATGAGGGGCTGTGTGCGATCGGACTGCGGTTCAGCGAGGACTGGATGGCGCCGCGAGAACGCTTCGGCACGCTCAAGGCCCGCCTCGGGGAGGCATTCGAAGTCATCGAGATCGATTCGTCGCCCGGCAACCCGCACGGTATCTCCCGGTTGGCGCACTCCGTGCTCACCGATCAGGTCCGTGAGGTCGAGGGGCATCCGACCTATGCGGCCCGCAAGCGGGTCGTGGAGTTCCTCACCGAGCGGCTGGCTCCGTAACCGCCTTGCGTCGCAGCCGCCGGCGTCGGCGGCCCTTCGGCTCCGCGTCGCCGGTCTGTAACTCCACGCCGTGATACACGGCCAGATAGACGTCGATGGTGGTGACGATGATGATCATCACCACCGGACCGATCACGATGCCCCAGAAGCCGAACATGCCGATCCCGGCGAAGACGGCCAGCAGCATCAGCGCCGAATTGAGTCGGGCATCGCGCGGCACCAGGATCGGGCGCAACACATTGTCGATGTTGGTCACCACGATCAGGTGGAACGCCACCACGAACACCCCGCCGACGACGTTGCCGAACAGCGCCATGCCGATACCGAAGGGCATGGTCACGATGCCCCCGCCGAGCGGGATGACCGACAACGCGGTCAGCAGGATCGCGAAGATGAAGAACGCCTGATGGAATCCGCCGACATAGATCGAGGCCGCCCCGGCCACCCCCTGGCAGAACGCGATCACGAACTGCCCGCCGACGGTGCCCCGCACCATCGACCCCATCTTGGCCAGGTACAGATCGGTGACCTCGGCGCCGAGCGGGTTGAGTTGGCGGATCAGGGTCTGCAGTTCCTCCCGGTGGGTCAGCAACGCCAGGAAGACGTACAAGAAGATGATCGCCGCGGTGATCGCCCCGACGACGCCCCCGACGGCGCCCTGCAGAACCTGCAGCAGCAGCTCCCCGCCGCGCTGCGCCACGTTCACCATCGCCTCACGCAACGTGTCCATCGTCAGCTGGACGTGCACGAACGGAATCCGTTCCAGCAGGCCGTTGACGAACTTCAGCACCTTGTCGCCGAGCGCGTTGGGGTCGGTGGCCTGCACCCATTCGGCGACGTCGTTGGCCGTGCGGGTGATCTGGATGACGGCCAAAAAAATCGTCAGTCCGACCGGCACGATCACGGCGATCAACGCCGCCAGCAGCGTGCCGGTGGCCGCCAGCCCGACCGGCAGTCGCCGGCACAGCGCACGGAACAGCGGAGTGAACAGGTAGGCGCCCACCGCGGCCACCACGATCAGCACGAAAAACGTGCGCAGGAAATACGCGCCGAACGCCAGCGCGATGACGGTGAAGACCGCCAGCGCACGTCGCTGGGTGGGGCTGAAGTCGGAGTTCACGGGCGCGGGTCACCCCACTTGGCGGTGATGGCTCCCCACGGGTCGGCGAACTTCTTGCCGGAGCGGTAGTAGGGGGCCCGCCACCCCAGTACCAGCCGGGCCAGTGGGGCGACCACCCGCAGCAGGTAGCGCGCCGGGCCGGCCTGCGCCGCCGTCTCCGCCAACATCTGTGGCCACGAGTGGTGTTGGAAGCCGAGAACGTCCTGGGCGCGACTGGAATCCATCCAGTCGGTGCTGAACCAGTCGTCGTCGCTGTCGGGGTCGCCGGGCAGCCCCGCGGGCAGCCCGTTGACCAAGCCCATCGCGGCGGCCATCGCCGGTGCCACGTCGCGCTGGAGCCGGCGGTGGGTGTCGTCACCGCCGATCAGCAGGGTCTCGCCGATGACCGGTGCGGTGGTGGCTGCCACGAATGCCGCGGCGACGTCACGGACGTCGACGGTTTGCAGTCTGCCGTCGGCCGGCAGCAACTGCTCGAAGTAGAGGTTGTCGAGCTTGGCGTAGGGCCCGGGGTCGGCGGTGAGCACTCCGCCGAGCCGCAGGATCACCCAGTCCAGCTGCGAGTCGCGGACCAGCCGCTCGGCCTGCACCTTGTGGTCGCCGTAGCTGTCGGCGGGGTTGGTAGGGGTGTCGGCGGTCAGCACCCCGGAGACCGTGTGCGGGTTGCGCGAGCCGTACACCGCGATGCTGGAGGCCTGCACGAAGCGGGGCGGCTGCGGCTGACCGGCTGCCGCGGCCAGCAGATGACCGGTGGCCTCGACATTTACTTTGCGGGCCAGCTCGCGGCGCAGATAGATCAGCGGCGGGATCACCGCGGCCAAGTGGATGATCGCGGCGGGCTGGACGGCGCTGACCAGGTCGTCGACCGCTGCCGGGTCGGTGAGGTCGGCGTAGCGCACTTCTACCGACTTCGGCAGCTTGGCCGCTGCTTCGCGGTTGGCCGCGATATCGAGATCGGTCGCCACCACGCCGCGGCCGTCGGCAGCCAGCCGTCGTACCACCGCCGAACCGACCAGGCCGAATGCGCCGGTCACCAGCACCGTATTCACGGGCACCTCCTCAACCCACGCGATCTTTCCGTGAAAGTGCGGTCGGCGGTACCTGTTGGGAGAAACTGGCCGGTGAGCCGATGGTTACTCCGGATGCGGCTCGGCCACCACGGTCGCCAGGTGCGGATGCGCTTCGGCCTTGACCCGCTCGAAGAGTTCTTTGTAGTAGGGTAGGCAGTCGGTCATCGCCTGCTCGGTGGTGAACAGCGGCTGATAGCCCAGATCGCGGCGGGCCTTGTCGATCGAGAAGTAGTTGTTGAGGTAAAGCCGTTCCACCGCACCGGGTTCCAGCAGCGGTTGCGGAAACCCGAACCGGAAGTGCAGCCACTGCCACGCCACCATCACATCGCGCACCATCCGCCCGGAAACCCGCAACCGCGGCCAGCGCTCGCCGCACGCCTCCATGACCGGGCGGGCGAACTCGAACATGTTGATCGGTTCACCGTCGTTGACGAAGTAAGCCTGGCCGGGCGCCGTTCCACCCGGAACAAGATGTTGTGCGGCCAGAATGAAACCGTGAATCAGGTTGTGCACGTAGGAGTTGTCGAGTTTGGCGTTCTTGCTGCCGATGAGCACTTTGACGTGACCGGCCACGACGCTTTCGAACAACTTGCGGAACATGGTCTGATCGCCGTTGCCCCAGATGCCCGACGGGCGGATCGAACACGTCAGCATGCCCTGGCCGTCCGGGCCACCGTTCTCGCCCAGCACGAACTTCTCGGCGACGACCTTGGTCTCGGTGTAGAGGTCGTTGAACTTGGTGGTGTAGGCCATGTTCTCGTCGCCACCGGAGATGGCTTTACCGCCCATCACGACACTGTTGGACGCGGTGTAGACGAAGCGCTTCACCCCGGCCCGTTGTCCGGCCTGAACCAGATTCCTGGTGCCGTCGACGTTGACCGCGAAGCTGCGGCGCCGGATCTCGTCGGTGACTTTGGCGCCGCCCTGCAGATCGATGATCGCGGCGGTGTGGAAGACGGTGTCGATGTCGGTGACCGCCTGGGCGACGGTCTGCGGGTCGCAGATGTCGCCTTCGAGCTTCTGCAGGCCGGGGTGGTCGGGCAGCGGCGACGGCGCCCGGTCGAAGGACCGCACCTGGTAGCCCTGGTCAAGCAGCGTCTTGACGAAATTGGTCCCGACGAAACCGGAGCCCCCGGTGACCAGGACCCGGCCGAGCTCGGTCGTCAGCGATGGATCACCCATCGGGCGAGCATAACTGAACGTGTTTCAGTTCTTGTGGGCTTCCCGCGCGCAGGTCATGTCCCCTCGTCCTCGCCGTTCTCGGCGGCCAGGGCATCCTGCACCCGGCGGCGGGCCCCGGCCAGGTGCTCTTCACACCGCTTAGCCAGCTGTTCGCCCCGTTCCCAAAGGCTCAGGGAGGCATCGAGATCCAATCCGCCCTGCTCCAGCCGTTGCACCACCTCGATCAGCTCGTCGCGGCAATGCTCGTAGCCGAGGTCACTAACGGGCCTCGTGGCGGCGGGTTCCTCAGTTGTCATCGTGGTGCCCTTCACTGGTAGCGGCGATCGCTCCATCGGCGACCCGGATCCGCAGCCGGGTGCCGGCCGGAGCGCTTCGCACCGACCGCAACACCTGCGGCGGCCCGTCGGTGCCGCTGACGGTCTGGACGACCGCATAGCCGCGGGCCAGGGTGGCGGCCGGGCCCAGGGTAGCCAGCCGCGCCGACAGGTGCCCGACCCGCTCGGTCTGTACGGCGATCAATCGGGTGATATCGCGGCGCACCGCGGCCAGGGCGCGCCCCACCTCCTCGGCGCGCTCGATCAGCGCCCGCAGCGGATCGGCCAGCACCGGGCGACTGCGCAACTGGGCCAGCACGCGCTCCTCGCGCACCACCCAGTTGCGCACGGCCTGTGCGCTGCGCCGGCACAGGTCATCGACGAGTGCCTGCTCGGCGGACGCGTCCGGGACGATCATCTTCGCCGCGTCGGTGGGGGTGGCTGCTCGCAGGTCGGCGACCAGGTCACACAGCGGGTTGTCGGGCTCGTGGCCGACCGCGCTCACCACCGGGGTGCGACAGGCCGAGATCGCCCGGCACAGCGTCTCGTCGGAGAACGGCAGCAGATCCTCCACGCTGCCGCCGCCGCGGGCCAGCACGATCACGTCCACCTCCGGATCGGCGTCCAATTCGCGCAGCGCTTCGACGATCTGAGTCACCGCATTGGGCCCCTGCACGGCGGTGTTGCGCACCGCGAAACGCACCGCCGGCCACCGTGTGCCGGCGACCGTCATCACGTCCCGTTCGGCGGCACTGGCCCGGCCGGTGATCAGGCCGATCGTGGCCGGCAGGAACGGCAGGGGCCGCTTGAGCCGCGGGTCGAACAACCCCTCGGCGTCGAGCAGTCGACGCAGCCGTTCGATGCGGGCCAGCAGCTCGCCGATCCCGACAGCGCGAATCTCGCTGAGCCGCAAGCTGAAAGTGCCCCGCGCGGTGTAGAAGTTGGGTTTCCCGCAGACCACCACCTGGGTGCCCTCGGTGAGTTTGACCGGGGCGCCGGCCACCAGCTCGGGGGTGCACGTCACCGTCAGTGACATGTCGGCGGCAGGATCGCGCAACACCATGAAGACCGTGCGGACCCCGGGGCGCAGGTTTATCTGGGTCAGCTGGCCTTCCACCCACACCGAGCCGAGCCGGTCGATCCAGCCTTTGACCCGGATCGCGACCGCGCGGACCGGAAACGGGTTCTCGGCGGAGTTGCCCGGCGCGGGGGCACTCACTTCGTGGTGGTGCGGGTGATCCTGTTGGCCAGCAGCGTCTGGAACGGTGCACGCGCCTTGGTGGCCTCCTCGTAGCCGAGCAGGGTCTCCAGCTCGTCGACGCTGAGCGAGGCCAGCCGGGCCCGCAGCTGGGCCAGGGTCAGGTTGCCGTAGTCGAGCTCGTCGACCAGGTCGGGTGTGGGCACGGCCGCGTCCGCCTTGCTCCCGGCCGGTGTGACGTCCGTCTCGCCACGAGATGCGGGCCGGTCATCGCCGCCCTCGCTGAACGAGTACAACGCGAACCGCCCCTCGGTACGCGGGCCGGAATCGGCGTCATCGAAACCATCGAAAACCGCCGTGTCGCCGAATTCTGCGCCGTTGACGCCGTCGTCGGTGTCTTCGTCGAAGGTGGCCCACTCCGGCTGCTCGTCCTTGGGCGGGAACAATGACTCGAGGGTGGAGTCGCCCTTGTTGACCAGCTCAGCGATGTTCTGCTGCCAGCGCATCACGGCGTGCGCGGCCTGGCTGGCCAGTGTCATCGGGTAGGTCAGGATGGTTTGCGGCAGCTTCATCGTCTCCTCGACGGCGACGGTTGCCGCGCCGACCAGAAGCCGGACGCCAAAGGGTGCAGTAGCCATGGCCACCAGCCTGCCTTACCTGCCGTTCATCGCCAAGTACCGAGGGGGCGTGCGTGAGCTGGCGGTCGTGCGACGCCAGACCGTACCCTGGGTGCCATGTCCCCCACCCTCGATTTGGAGACCGCTAACAGTCCAGGCAGTTCCGCCGCGTCGCTGGGCGCCGCCCCGGCCGGTAAGCGGGTGCTGCTGGCCGAGCCCCGCGGCTACTGCGCGGGCGTCGACCGGGCCGTCGAGACGGTGGAGCGGGCGCTGGAGAAGCACGGTGCACCGGTGTATGTCCGCCACGAGATCGTGCACAACAAGCACGTGGTGGACACGCTGACCAACAAGGGTGTGGTCTTCGTCCACGAGGCCGACGAGGTGCCCGAAGGCGCGATGGTGGTTTTCTCCGCGCACGGTGTCGCGCCCAGCGTGCACGACTTGGCGGCCGACCGCGGCCTGCGCGTCATCGACGCGACCTGCCCGCTGGTGAACAAGGTGCACAACGAGGCCAAACGGTTCGCCCGGGACGGCTACGACATCCTGCTGATCGGCCACGCCGGCCATGAAGAGGTCGTCGGGATCATCGGTGAGGCCCCCGACGATGTCCAGCTGGTCGACGGTCAGGACGCGGTGGCCTCGGTGCAGGTGCGCGACGAGAACAAGGTGGTGTGGCTGTCACAGACCACGTTGAGCGTCGACGAGACGATGCAGACCGTGGTCAAGCTGCGCGAGCGGTTCCCGAAGCTGCAGGACCCGCCCAGCGACGACATCTGTTATGCCACCCAGAACCGGCAGACCGCGGTCAAGGCGATGGCCCCGGAATGCGAGCTGGTGATCGTCGTCGGATCGCGCAACTCGTCGAACTCCAACCGGCTGGTCGAGGTGGCGTTGGGCGCCGGCGCCGACGCCGCCCATCTGGTCGACTACGCCGACGACATCGACCCGTCGTGGCTGGACGGGGTGGAGAGCGTCGGGGTCACCTCCGGGGCTTCGGTGCCCGAGATTCTGGTCCGCGGCGTACTGGAGCGGTTGGCCGGGTACGGCTACGAGACCGTGTATCCGGTGACGACCGCCAACGAGACACTGGTGTTCGCGCTGCCCCGGGAGATCCGGCCCGACCGTCGCTAGCGCGCCGTCAGTCGGGAGCCGCTCAGATGTCGTACTCCCAGGAGTCGAATTCTCCGGTGCGCGGCTGACGGGATCGGGTGCGGGGCTCCCTGCCACTGTCGTCGTCGCCGCCGGTGCGGTAGCGCACGCGGGAGACCGGGTGGTGGGTGCTGTCGGCGCCGTTGTCGCGACCGGTCGGCGGTGGCTGGCGCCGACGGGGTAGCGACTCGGGTGCCTCGGTGGGTCGATAGCCGCGCGCCCGGGGATCCCGGTCGGCCCTCGATCGCGGCTCAGGGCGTCGCCGCAGCGGCGCGTCCTGCCAGTCAGGGGCCGGCCGCCGCCGCGGCAGCGACTCATCAGGTGCCGGTCGCCGCCGGCGCGGGCGTTCGGTCGCGGGCACGTCGTCCATCGGTGGCCGCACGTGGCGGGAGCGCGACGGGACAGCACCGTTCGCCCCACGACGACGCTCGCCGGAGCGGGCGGCCGGACGGCCCGCTGCGGTCTTTCGAGCGGCGCGCCGAGCTTCCGGGGTGGCCCGCCGCGGACGGTCGCCCGGGCGCCGCTCGCGGGGGCTGCGGGCCGCCGACGGCTCGATGGCGTGGGCGGGATCGCGGCTGAGAGCCGCGTTGAGCAAGGCGCTCAGCTTCTCGACGAGCGGGGGTCGTCGGGGTGGGGCGCCATCGTCGGATGCGGGTGTCGTCGCGCCGCTCAGCATGCCCAGATACCAGCGGACCATTCCGAGCAACAGCACGACAGCGGCGGTGAACAGCATCAACGGGAATCGCTCGATCAGCGGGTATCCGCAGTTGATGAGGATGGCCTTCACGCCCGGGAATCCGCCGCCGCGGAACAGCCAGTACGCGGCCGGCACGGTGCAGAACAGGATCAACGGAGGCTGGACGACGGCCGTGAACACCGCCGATTGCCGCACGGTGAGCACCGCGGCGATACAGCCCATGGCATACAGTGCGGAGAAGACGATGCTCAGTTCCTTGTCGCCGGAGCCGGCGTCGAACGCCACCCCGACCGCGGTCGCGACCACCGCTACCGCCACCGCGCCCCACCACGGAAAACCGGCGGCATTGGGCAGGATCGAACGGTGGTCGGCCGCTACTGCCGACGTCTGCCGCTGCGCTGCCACACACTGACGGTACCGGCTGGCGTCAGCGGCCGTGCATCGTGGCACGCTCTACACTTGGCTCCCTGTGAGCTTGAGCCTGGGAATCGTGGGGTTGCCCAACGTCGGGAAGTCGACCCTGTTCAATGCGTTGACCCGCAATGACGTGCTGGCCGCCAACTACCCGTTCGCCACGATCGAACCGAACGAGGGCGTGGTGCCGCTGCCGGACCCGCGGCTGGCCAAGCTGGCGGAGATCTTCGGCTCCGAGCGGATCCTGCCGGCGCCGGTGACGTTCGTCGACATCGCCGGCATCGTCAAGGGCGCCTCGGAAGGGGCCGGACTGGGCAACAAGTTTTTGGCCAACATCCGCGAGTGTGACGCGATCTGCCAGGTGGTGCGGGTGTTCTCCGACGACGACGTGGTGCACGTCGACGGCAAGGTCGATCCGGAGGCCGACATCGAGGTGATCGCCACCGAGCTGATGCTGGCCGACATGCAGACCCTGGAGAAGGCGGTGCCGCGCCTGGAGAAGGAGGCACGCAACAACAAGGACCGCAAGCCGATGCTGGAGGCGGCGGTGGCCGCGCAGCAGATCCTCGACAGCGGCAAGACGCTGTTCTCGGCCGGAGTGGACCCTGCGCCGCTGCGTGAGCTGAACCTGCTGACCACCAAGCCGTTCCTGTATGTGTTCAACGCCGACGAGTCGGTGCTCACCGACTCCGCGCGGGTGGCCGCGTTGCGCGAGCTGGTGGCGCCGGCCGACGCGGTGTTCCTCGACGCCAAGATCGAAGCCGAGCTGGCCGAGCTGGACGACGAGTCGGCAATGGAGCTGCTGGAATCGATCGGGCAGACCGAACGCGGCCTGGATGCGCTGGCGCGGGCGGGTTTTCACACCCTGAAGTTGCAGACTTACCTGACCGCCGGCCCGAAGGAGGCCCGGGCCTGGACCATCCATCAGGGCGACACCGCGCCGAAGGCGGCCGGGGTGATCCACACCGACTTCGAGAAAGGCTTCATCAAGGCCGAGGTGGTGTCGTTCGGCGACCTGGTGGCGGCTGGGTCGATGGCTGCGGCCAAGGCCGCCGGCAAGGTGCGCATGGAGGGCAAGGACTACGTGATGGCCGACGGGGACGTGGTCGAGTTCCGGTTCAACGTCTGACATACCGGCGGGCCGCGCTATCGGGAGCAGAAGTCTCCGACGTGTGTCTTGCCGGTGACCTGACCGCGACGGGGGCAGGGGAGGCTCGTCGTCATGACGGTGGTTGAGTTGGTCTACCTGGTGGCGGCGCTGCTGTGGATTTTCGTGGTGGTGGCAGCGCTGTGCATCGGCGGTCACTACCTGCTCAAGCTCCGTGCCAGGCAGCGGCGCATGACCGGGCTGATCGGCGGTGTGTGGCTATCGGTCGAGCGCGCCGTCGGCCCGTACCTGGCGCTGGCCGCCGGGAGCGCAGCCCTTCTCCAGAAGCTGGTCGGCGGACTTGGTGCCGACGAGCGGGGCCGGACTAATTGATGATCTCGTCGAGTCCGTCCGCGCGCAGTGCGGCCAGCCGGTCGTGCCATTCCTGCAGTGCGTTGGGAGACAGCCGCGTCCAGTCGTCGACTTCTGCGATGACCCGCAGCGGCTCGCTGCTGCGGTAGGAGCGGGTCGGATTGCCGGGGAATTTCTTGTCGGTGACGTTCGGGTCGTTCTCGAACTCACCGGTCGGTTCGACCTGATACACCCGCGGCGTGCCGTCGCCGGCCGCGAGCTCGGCCGCCAGTCCGGCACCGTCGCGCACCGCGGTGAAGTAGATGTGGTTCATGATGATTTCCGGCCGGTAGTTGGAGCGGCGGCCCGCGGTGAGCAGGTCTCCGGCCCGCAGTTCGGCCTTGGTGCCGTGAAAGAACGGGCCTTCGTCGAGCGTCGCACCCATCGCGTCAGGTTACCGGCCCGCGCGCAGGACTAAGGTCGAGTCATGGCCGGTCACCAAGATGCCGACGCCGACGGCGACAACGGCGGTCGGCCGGCTGCGTCGGACAACCGCGAGGTGGCTGTCGCGCGCCGCGAGGACGAGCTCTCGAGACGTGAGCGAGTCGCCGACGAACGTGACCGCATCGCCGACGAGCGGGAGCAGATCGCCGACAGCCGCGAACAAGCCGCGGACGACCGCGAGGCGCGTGCCGACGAACGCGAGGGCGCGACTGCGCAGCGCGAACGCGAGCGACTGCAACGGGTCGAGGAACGCGACGAACGTTCGCAGGCCGCTGCCGACCGGCAGAACGCCGAGATCAGGCGGGCGATGGCCGAATCCCGGCGTCAGCTCGACGGCTAGGGCTGACCAAGCGATGCCGGGAACGCGGTGCGGATGCCGGCGGGCCTCCGCTCGGCGGCCTGGGCGGCCAGGGCCCCGAAAATCACCGCGAACCCGATGATGTGCAGCAGAACTATTTCGTGCCGTAGTACATCCGCGCGGCTCAGGTTAGCCCCGTGGCGTGCGCAAGAGGTATTCGATCCGGGCGCCTGGCCGTGCCCGCCCGCCGCTACCCTTGACCGGCATGACCTCATCGACCACTCGTCTCGCTGACGTCGTTGCCGCTACCAGCGACCCGGCCGCCGCCGATCCGGCCGCCTCCCAGGTGGTGTTCCGCGCTTCCGCGGTCGCCCATGACGCGGTCGCCAGCACGATCACCATGGGCCGTTACAGCGTTGAAGTCGACGAACCGCCGACGCTCGGCGGTGAGGACACCGCCCCCAATCCGGTCGAGTACTACCTGGGCTCGCTGCTGTCCTGCCAGATCGTCACCTGGCGGTACTGGGCCGAGAAGCTGGGCATCACGGTCGAGGAGATCACCGGGCGCGCCGAAGGGGATCTGGATGTGCGCGGGTTCTTCGGCCTGAACGATTCGGTCCGGCCGGGCTTCAGCGAGGTGCGGGTGGTCATCACGGTGACCGGCCCGGAAACCGAGGAGCGCTACGCCGAACTACATCGGATCGTCGAATCCCATTGCCCGGTACTGGATCTCACTGTCAATCCGACTCCGGTGCGCAGCAGCCTCGAGGTCGGTTAAGCAGCGGGCAGCAGGTTCAGGAACGCCCGAGCGGCTGGATTGGTCGGCACCGCGGTGCGACCGACCAGCGCCAGTCGGCGGGTGGGTGGGGCGGCGCCGCTGATCGGGCGTAGCCCCACGCTGTGCAGCCCGCTGCGGCGGGCGACCGGCGCGGGCACCACCGCTACCCCGAGTCCGTGCTCGACCAGGCTCAGCGCCTGGTCCATCTGGCTGGTGCGAAACGCGATCCGCCGCCGCACACCGGCGTCGCGGAACAACGCGGCGACCACCGTCTGCAAACCGAGCCCGGCCGCGAACTCCACGAAGGACTCCTCGGCCAGGTCTGTGATCCGCACCGTGGTGCGCCCGGAAAGCACATGCCCGGCGCCGACGACCAGCACCAGCGTTTCCGGATAGTCGCGCAGGCCGGCCAGCCCGGTGGGCAGCGGCGTGGCATCCAGCGCCACGAACGCCAGGTCCAGATCGCCGTTGTCGACCGCGCCAAGCAGATCCGAGGTGGGCGCCTCCCGCAGCAGCACCTGAATGCCCGGGTGCCCGGCGTGCAGCCGCGCGATGGTGGCCGGCAGATCGACGGCGGTGAACGTCTGCACCACGCCCAGCGCCAGCCGGCCGGTTTCGGCATCGCGGATCGCGGCGAGGGCGATCTCGGCGGCGGTCACCTCGGCCAGGATGCGCCTGGCGGGTCCCAGCAACGCGCGCCCGGCCGCGGTGAGCACCACGGACCGGGTGGTGCGCTCGAACACGGGCGTGGACAGGCTCTTTTCCAGAGCCTGGATGGATGCGCTCAGGCCCGACTGGGAGATGTTCAGTGCCTCGGCGGCGTGGGTGAAGTGGCCGGATTCGGCGACCGCCACGAAATGCTGCAGCTGCCTGACCTCCATATATCGATACTAGGCATGAATGCGATTCGATTGACTTGTTTTACATCAGAGTGGTGCGGGGACACCATGACCAGATGACCCAGATGACCCTGACAAGCGATTCTGCGCCGCCGCGGCTGGACCGCCGCCTGGTGCTCGTCATGGCGCTGACCTCCGGGCTGGTGGTGGCCAACAGCTATTACGCGCAACCGCTGGTCGACACGATCGCCGGCCACTTCCACGCCTCGACCACCAGCGTCGGGCTGATCGTCACCGCCAGTCAGGTCGGGTATGCGATCGGCCTGGCGCTGCTGGTGCCGCTCGGCGACTTGTTGGAGCGCCGCCGGTTGCTCACTTGGATGCTGGTCGGCACCTGCGTCTGTCTGCTCGGAATGGCGTTTGCGCCCAGCTGGCCGGTGCTGGCCGTCGCCGCGGTCCTGGTCGGTCTGGGCTCGGTGGTGGGCCAGGTGCTGGTGCCGTTCGCCGCCACGCTGGCCCGCGACGACGAACGCGGCCAGGTCATCGGCAGCGTCATGACCGGACTGCTGCTGGGCATCCTGCTGTCCCGGGTGGCGGCGGGTTTGATCGCCGCGGTGGCCGGATGGCGGGCGGTGTTCGTCGTCGCGGCCGTGTTGATGCTGGTCGCCTGCGTGCTGGTGCGTACGCTGCCGGTGCACCCGCCAGCCGTGCAGATGGCCTACGGCCGGTTGCTCGGTTCGGTCGTCGAGCTCATCCGCGAGGAGCCGGTGCTGCGGCTGCGGATGGTCTACGGGATGGCAACCTACGCGTCCTTCGGGGTGTTCTGGACCAGCGTCGGGTTCATGCTCGCCGGCGGGATCTACCACTGGTCCGACGGGCAGATCGGGCTGTTCACCCTGTTCGGCGTGGCCGGGGCGCTGGCCGCGAAATTCGCCGGCACGTTGGCCGACCGGGGCTATGCCCGTCGACAGACCGGGGTTTTCGTCGCCGTGACCGCGTTGAGTTTCGTGCTGCTGTGGCTCGGCCAGAGTCACGTCGCGCTGCTCGCCGTCGGGGTGGCGCTTTTGGACCTGGGCATCCAGGGCACGCACATCAGCAACCAGAGCGTGTTCTATCCGCTGCGGCCCACGGCCCGCAGCCGGCTCAACACCGCCTACATGACCGGCTACTTCGCCGCCGGATCGCTGGGCAGCGTGGCGTCGGCCGTCGTCTACGGGGCGTGGGGCTGGGGGGCGGTCTGCGTGCTCGGCGCCGTCTTCCCGGTCATCGGCACACTGGTCTGGATCGGCGAGATCTGGACGCAGCGTTGTTACGCTCGCCGTTGAATTGGCGCCGGTCGGCAGGGAGCAGTCGTGATTTTCATCGTGGTCAAATTCCAGACCAAACCGGAGTGGGCGCAGCGCTGGCCGCAATTGGTCGCGCAGTTCACCGAAGCCACGCGAGCCGAAGCAGGCAATCTGTGGTTCGAGTGGTCACGCAGCCTGGACAACCCCAATGAATACGTGCTGGTCGAGGCGTTCCGCGACGGCGACGCCGGCAGCGCGCACGTCAACAGCGAACACTTCAAGAAGGCCATGGCCGAGATGCCGCAGGCACTGGTGTCGACACCGAAGATCATCAGTCAGCAGCTCGATGCGACGGATTGGTCGTTGATGGGGGAGCTGACCGTCGATTAGGGCATGACGGCGATTTCCCGGCCCAGCTGGTATCCGGGTGTCAGCGGCAGGATGTCGCCGCTCCAGAACTTGCCGGGGTCGAACCAGTTGGTGTCCTTGTCGGTCGAGAGCAGGCCCATCTCCTCGTAGGTGATGGCCACCGTCTCGGCGCAGTAGGCGGTTTGCAGCGCGACTCGTGACTTGCGGGCCCGGCGGCGCTGGCTGACTTCGCGAACCTTGCGGTCCAGCACCGGGATTCCGCGGGTCCAGTCGCCGGCGGTCGGCAGCCGGCCGCGCAGCCACCGGCCGGTGAGCCGCGCCGTGGTCGGAAACGCGGTGCCGTCCATCCGGGCGATCACCTGTAGCAGCCGGTCCTCCTGTTTGCGGGTGATGGTGCCGTTGAGCTGACGCAGCCAGCAGCGCTGCTGATAGCGGCCCGTCCACTGTTCCACGGAGGCACGCGCGTCGTTGAGTTGCACACCGCGATGGTTGGTGCCGGTCCAGTAGTCCAGCAGCTTGTCGCCCAGTTCGGCGTGCCAGATCAGCGGCGGCAGGTCCTCGAGGGCCACCGTCATCCCGACGTGGTTCACCGGGGCGTTGGACAGCGTCTGGATGGCGCGGTCCGGGCCGGAGCGCCCGCGGAACAGCCAGATGTCGCCGGTACGGGTCTCGGTCAGCGCGCGTTCCAACGTCACGGCGTGTTCGTCCACGCTCAGCACCATAAAGTGTGTTGGTGCGCAGCATCTGGAAATGGATCGGCCTGGCGGGTGTGGTCGGCGTCGCCGCCGGGGGAGTGCTGGTGGCGCGAGACCAGCGACGGCGACGGGCCTACACGCCCGACGAGGTGCGCGCCCGGCTGCATGAGCGGCTTGCCGAAGCCGCCGGCGAGAATTAGTCGACGTTGACCGCGTAGAGCCGGTGGGTGCCGGCGAAGCCCTTCAACTCGGCGTCGCGGCCGGCCCCGACGGTGATGTCGTCGCAGTCCTTGACGGCCTCGCGCACCGGCCCGCTGATCAGGATCTGGGCACCGTCGGCGGCGGCGGCCACCCGGGCGGCCATCGCGACGTTGCGCCCGAACAGGTCGTCGCCGCGGCGCACCGAACGGCCCATGTGGACGCCGATCCGGACCCGGATCGGGTGCTGCGGTTTGCGGCCGCGACGCTGTTGCAACTCGCGCTGGATGTCGATGGCGCAGCGCACCGCCTGCTCGGGTTGCGCGAACGCGATCATGTACCCGTCGCCCTGGCTTTTGACGACGTGCCCGCGGTGCTCACGCACCGTGCGCTGCACCATCTCGTCGTGCCGGGCGATCAGCTTCACCCACGCTCGGTCACCGATCCGCTCGTTGAGGGCAGTGGACTCCTCGATGTCGGTGAACAGGATCACCACATGCCCGTCCGGCGTGAGACGGGCCAGATCGGGGCGTTCCACCTCCGCCCAATCGGCGAGTTCTTCGATCGAACTGCGGACCGCGGCGCCGAACCCCTGCTTACGCACCAGATTCGCGGTCTGCCACACGGTTTTGACGGCCTCGCGTCCGCCCGACAACAGCAGGTTTCGGGTGTCGACCCGTTGGCGCAGTGCCTCGGCCTCGGCCCGGGTTGCCCGCAACTGTGCGGTCAGCACCACCAAGGCGAAGGCTTCAGCGACCGCCACCGCGGCCAGCACACCGGCCGCCAGCAGCGTCGGCGTCAGCCAGTCGATCCCGAACATTCAGCCGGACACGAATTCGACGACGGCCGCGCTGAACGCATCGTTGTCGTCACCGGCCGCGGTGTGCCCGGCCCCGGACAATTCGACGAAGCGCGCACCGGGAACCTTGGCCAGGAAGTCCGCCACGCCCTCGGCGCTGACCACGTCGGACAGCTTGCCGCGGATGAGCAGGATCGGGATCCGCAGCGCGATGGCGGCCGACTCCATCTTCGCGGTGCGCAGCGCCGGGTCGTCGCCGGGCTTGGTCATCATCGCCGGATCCCAATGCCAGTACCAGCGCCCGTCGCGGAACCGCAGATTCTTCTTCAGGCCCTCGGGACTGCGGGGCTTGGTCCGGTGCGGCAGGTATTCGGCCACCGCGTCGGCGGCCTGCTCGAGCGAGTCGAAGCCGTCGACGTGGCTGAGCATGAAGTCACGGATCCGGGCGCTGCCGTCCTTCTCGTAGCGCGGCACCACATCGACCAGCACCAGCTTGACCACCCGCTGCGGTCCGGCCTGCTCGGCGACCAGTATCCCGGTCAGGCCGCCCATGCTCGCCCCGATCAGCACCACCGGCCGGCCGATCGCGTCGATCACCGCCAGCGCGTCGGCGGTCAGCGTCTCGATGGCGTAGTCGGCATCGGGTGCGCGGTCGCTGTCGCCGTGGCCGCGGGTGTCGAGTGCGACGACGTGATAGCCGCGGTCGGCCAGGATCTGGCCGGTCTTGTGCCAGGAGTGCCGATTCTGGCCGCCCCCGTGCAGCATCACGATCGTCGGGGTCGCGGCGGCGGGATCCCGGTTCCACTCATCGGCGACCAGCGTGACTCCGTTGACGCCGTCGAACTCGACGGTCTGGGCTGTGCTCATCAGGAGATGGTAGACAGTTTGGGTAATGGTGGGTGATGACAACGCGGACGTCGGTCAGCGTCGCGCACTGATCGCGGGGCTGATCGGGGTGCTGATGACGGCGGGCGTGCTCGGCTGGCTCGGTTTCCGCGCCGACGCGGCCCACAGCGCCGTCGCGCAGCGGGAGATGTTCATGCAGGCGGCCCGCCGGACGGCGATCAACCTGACCTCGGTCGACTACCAAGACGCCGAAGGCGATGTGCGACGCGTACTCGATTCGGCGACCGGTGAGTTCTACGAACGGTTCGCCGGACGGGCGCCGTTGTTGATCGAGACCGTCACGCGGGAGCGATCACTGGCCGTCAGCGCGGTGAGTGAGGCCGGCCTGGAATGGCAGTCGGACGACGAGGCGCAGGTGCTGGTGGTCGTCAGCGTCGCGTCCACCCACCTGGGTGGGCTGCGCGAGCGGCCGCATGAGCTGCGGATGCGGCTGACGGTGCAACGGGTGGGCAAGCAGGCCAAGGTTTCCGACATCGAGTACGTCACATGAGGCGGCTGGTCTATGGCGTGCTGCCGGGGCTGATCCTGGTCGCGGCGATCGCGGCCGGGTGGGTGAAGTGGTACGACGGCTCGCTCCGGCTCGACGAGCTGATTCGTGACGAAACCATCAGGGAAGCAAGTGAATTCACGGCCGCAGTGCTGTCGTTTCAGCCGGACACCGTGGAGCGGGACCTGTCCGCTGCCGAGCCGTTGATGACCGACGGCTTTCGGGAGAGCTTTGTGGCGCGGGCGCGCGACCTGATCATCCCCGATGCCAAGGCGCGCAAGGTCGTCGCGGTAGCCGAGGTTCCCGCAGCGGCGTCGGTGTTCGCCACACCGCGACGCGCCGCGGTGCTGGTGTTCGCCGACCGCACCATCACCGTCGGCTCGGACGAGCCCGCCGAGGTCGAGTCGAGCTACCGGGTGGCATTGGAGAAGGTCGGCGGCCGCTGGCTGGTCGCAGATTTCGAGCCGGTCTAAAGAGGTAGGCGCATGAGTGGACCACGGTGGTTGGACGTGACGGCGCCCGAGGTGGCGATCAGGGCACTGAGTTGGGGAGAGCCCGGTAACCCGGTGGCGTTGTGTCTGCATGGTTTTCCCGACACCGCCTACGGCTGGCGCAAGGTGGCGCCACGGCTGGTCGCGGCCGGTTGGCATGTGGTGGCACCGTTCATGCGGGGGTACGCCCCGACGTCTATTCCGACCGACGGCAGCTATCACATCGGCGCGCTGATGCACGACGCGCTGCAGGTGTATGACGCCATCGGCGCGACGGGTCGCGATGTGGTGATCGGTCACGACTGGGGCGCGATGGCGGCCACCGGACTGGCGGCGTTGCCGGACAGCCCGTTCGCCAAGGCGGTGATCATGTCGGTGCCCCCGCCGGCCGCGCTTCGCTCGGTCGGGGCGGCGGACGGGATCGTCATGGCCGGTCAACTGCCGGCGCAGCTGTTGCGCAGCTGGTACATCGCCTACTTCCAACTGCCGTGGCTGCCGGAGCGATCCTCCTCCTGGATACTGCCGCGGCTGTGGCGGCGATGGTCGCCGGGCTATGCCGCCGAGGAGGACCTGCGCCACGTCGATGCGGCCATCGGAACACCCGAAGGCTGGCGGGCGGCGCTGGGACCGTACCGGGCGCTGCGCAGCGTCCGGGTGCCCGATCGCTACGCCGAGCTGCACCGGCACTGGCTGGAGCTGCCGCGGCTGCCCAGCCTGTATCTGCACGGGCGCACCGACGGCTGCATGACACCGGCCTTCACGCGGTGGGTGGACCCGGCGCTGCCGGCCGGCAGCGCGGTGGCCGTGGTCGAACGCGCCGGGCACTTCCTGCAACTCGAGCAGCCCGACGAGGTCGCCGACCGGGTGCTGCACTTCCTCACCTGATGGGCGGGGGCCCGCGGGGGAACCGGATGGCCGCGGTCGACGCCCAGTTCTACTGGATGTCGGCGGCGATCCCCAGTGACCAGTTTCTGCTGTACGCCTTCGCCGGAGTACCGGCCGACCTCGACGGAGCCGTCGCGCAGCTGGCCGCCCGCGCCCGGGAGAGCCCGGAACTGGCCCAGCGGGTCGAGGACGCCGGTGCGCTGGGCTACCCGCGGTGGGTGCCGACGTTCGACCACGTCGGCGCGCTTCGTCACCGCGCCCCCGATGACAGCTGGGCCGGCTGCCTGGACGCGGTGGTGCGCCTCACCGGCGACCAGCTCGACGCCCGGGCGGCGCCCTGGCGGCTGCACGTGTTCGCGCCGGTGCACGGTATCCCGGGCCACCACGGCGCTGGCACGGTCGCGGTGCTGCAGGTGGCGCACGCGCTCGCCGACGGCGCGCGGGCCTCAGCGCTGGCCGCGTGGCTGTTCGGCCGTGCCGCGCCGGTCGCGGCCATAGACACACCGGGCTCCCGACTGCAGCCGGCGTTGCTGCCCTGGCGCGCTGCCGTCGCGGCCCGCTCCCACCGCCGCCTGGTCCTCGACACCCGCGCCGGGCTGCTGCCGCCCCCGGTCGGCGACCGGCCGCCGCTGGCCACCAACAACCCGCCGGCCGGCCGCCGCGCGGTGCGCACGCTGGTGCGACGGCGAACCGAACTGAACGGGAACACGGTCACCGTGGCCGTGCTGTCGGCGGTGTCGGCGGCGCTGTCGCAGTATCTCGACGAGCCGTGCGACTCGCTGGGCGCCGAAGTTCCGATGGCCAAGTCCGGTGTTCGCTTGGCGAACAACCATTTCCGCAACATTCGGGTCGGGCTGTATCCGGGCTACGACCGGGCCGCCCGCATGGCCGCCATCGCCAACGACGTCGCCAACGGACGGCTTCGCAGCGGCCATCCCGCGTCGGTCGCCGCCGACCGGGCGTTCGCGGCGACACCGGCGGCGCTGTTGCGCTGGGGCGTCGAGAAGTTCGACCCGCAGACCCGGCCGGTGCGGGTGGCCGGCAACACCGTGGTGTCCAGTGTGTACCGGGGAGCGGCCGACCTGCGCTTCGGCGAGGCGCCGGTGTTGCTGACCGCGGGGTTTCCGGCGCTGTCGCCGGCGATGGGCCTCACCCACGGCGTTCACGGCATTGGCGACACCGTGGTGATCAGCGTGCACGCCGCCGAGTCGGCAATCAGTGAAATCGACGTATACCTACGATTACTGGATGCATCGTTGTAGGTTGGGCCACATGGTCACTGCTGCTGATGTCGCGTTGCTGATCCTGCGCCTGGTGCTGGGCGTGACGCTGGCGGCGCACGGTTTCAACAAGTTCTTCGGCGGCGGACGTATCCCGGGCACCGCGGGATGGTTCGAGAGCATCGGGATGAAGTTCGGCAAGTTCCAGGCGGTGACCGCCGCCACCGCCGAGATCGCGGCCGGGCTGGGATTGGCCGCCGGTCTGCTCACCCCGATCGCCGCCGCCGGATTCGTGGCGCTGATGTCGGTCGCGGTATGGACTGTGCACCGCGCCAACGGGTTCTTCGTGCTCAACGAGGGCTGGGAGTACAACCTGGTGCTGGCCACCGGCGCCGTCGTGGTGGCGATGCTCGGACCCGGCCGGCTCAGCCTGGATCACCAGATCTTCTGCCGCTGTTGGCTCAACGGCTGGACGGGCCTGCTGATCTCGGTCGGGCTGGGGCTGGCCGGCGCGATCGGTCAGCTGCTGCTCTTCTACCGGCCGCCGGCGGTCACCGGCGAGTAAGGCAGTCCGCTGCCGGCGTTCTCATCGACCACCACCCGCCGGCCGAGGAACGGGAACGCACGCTGCGGGCAAGCCTCGCGGTCGCAGATCTTGCATCCCGCGCCGATCGGCACCACCGTGGCCTGATCATCCAGGGCGACACCGGTGGAATAAACCAGTTTGTCGGCGTGCGCCAGATCGCAGCCCAACCCGACCGCGAAGGTCTTGTGCTGCCCCAGGTAGCCGCGTCCCTCGGGCGGCGTAGTGGTCGCGATCCAGAAGTACTTGCGCCCATCGGGCATCTGCGCGACCTGGGTGATGATCCGGCCCGGCTGGCTGAACGCGTCGTGCACCACCCACAGTGGACAGCTGCCGCCTACCCGGCTGAAGTGAAAGGCGGTGGCCGACTGTCGTTTCGAGATGTTGCCGGCTTTGTCGGTCCGGACGAAGATGAACGGCACCCCGCGTCGGCCGGGACGCTGCAGCGTCGAGAGTCGGTGACACACCGTCTCGAAGCCGACCTCGAAGCGGCGTCCCAGCAGGTCGATGTCATAGCGCAACTCGGTCGCCGACCGGTGAAACTGCCGATACGGCAGTAGAAAAGCGCCGGCGAAGTAGTTGGCCAGCCCGATCCGGGCCACCCCGCGAGACTCCGGGCTCAACGACTCGTCTTGCGCCACGATGTCGGACAGCAGATCTGCCTGCGTCAGCAACGCCAGTTGGGTGGCGATCTGGAAAGCGCGCTGGCCCGCCAGCAGCCAGTGCGCGATGCGCAGCACCCGGGTGGCCGGGTCGAAGAGGCGTTTGGTCCCCGCGGGGAGGTCGTCGACGATGGCGACCGTGATGCCGAAGTGTTCGGCCAGCAGCGCCGACAGCTGAATATCCAAGCCGCCGAAGCGCATTCCGGTATCGATGAACAGCTTCTCGGCGGTGTTGTCGAGTTCGGCGATGTAGTTGCTGCGATCGTAGAAGAAGTCCCGAACCTCCTCGAACGGCATGGGGTGGGCCACGGGCTGGGCCGCGTCGCCCGACATTCGTAACCGGTAAGATTCCAATTCCTCGGTGGCGCCGCGTAGTTGGCGGTGCATGGTCAGCAGGCTGTTGCCGATATCCGGCATGCGCGCGACCAGTTCCTCGATCTGGCTGTCGCTGGCGGCGTGTTCGCCGGCGGCCGCGGTGAACATGTCACGCAGATCGGCGACCAGCCGGGCATCGGAGTCCCCGGAGAAATACTGGGCGGGCAGGCTGAACCGGTCGGTGAGCGCCAGCAGCACCGGAACGGTGATCGGCCGCTGGTCGTTCTCCAGCTGGTTGACGTAGCTGGTCGACAGGTTCAGCGCACGCGCCAGCGCAACCTGGGTCAGGCCGCGTTCCTCGCGCAGGCGTCGCAGCCGAGCCCCGGCGAACGTCCGGGTGGTCGAGGGTGCCATGTGCCGCAGCTTAGCCCGTCGGGTATTCGCAAGGTTTGCAAAAAGGGTGGGCCAAGGATGCATTAATACACATTCACGGTATGTTTCGGCAGATAGAAAGCGTGCGTAGGGTGTGGATTATGCAGCTACACGACGTCAAATCCCGCCGCAGTGCCGAAGACTTTCCCCGCTCCGAGCACCTCGCCGCCAAGATCGCGCAGGTGGCCGCGGACCCGGTGGCCGTCCCCGACGACACCGCGGCGATGGTCATCAACCGGATCATCGACAACGCCGCCGTCAGTGCGGCCTCGGTGCTGCGCCGGCCGGTGACCGTCGCCCGCCGCCAAGCGCAGGCGCACCCGTCGGCGCCCGGCGCTGCAGTGTTTGGCGTCGAAGGCAGCTACTCGGCCGAATGGGCCGCCTGGGCCAACGGCACCGCCGTGCGGGAACTGGACTTCCACGACACGTTCCTGGCGGCCGACTACTCGCACCCCGGCGACAACATCCCGCCGCTGGTGGCGGTCGCCCAACAACTCGGGGTCTGTGGCGCCGACCTGATCCGCGGCCTGGCCACCGCCTATGAGATCCAGGTCGATCTGGTCAAGGGAATCTGTCTGCACGAGCACAAAATCGACCACGTCGCCCACCTGGGCCCCTCGGTGGCCGCCGGAATCGGCACCATGCTGAAGCTGGACCCCGAGGTGATCTACCAGGCGATCGGTCAGGCGCTGCACCTGACCACGGCCACCCGCCAGTCCCGCAAGGGGCTGATCTCCAGCTGGAAGGCCTACGCGCCTGCCTGGGCCGGCAAGGTCGGCATCGAGGCCGTCGACCGGGCGATGCGCGGTGAAGGCGCACCGGCCCCGATCTGGGAGGGCGAGGACGGCGTGATCGCCTGGCTGCTGTCCGGACCTGATCACACCTATCAGGTTCCGCTGCCCGGCCCCGGCGAGGCCAAGCGCGCCATCCTGGACACCTACACCAAGGAGTACTCCGCCGAGTACCAGAGCCAGGCGCTGATCGACCTGGCCAAGCGGCTGCGGGAGCGGATCGGCGACCTGAGCCAGGTAGCCACCATCAAGTTGCACACCAGCCACCACACCCACTACGTGATCGGCACCGGCTCGGGTGACCCGCAGAAGTTCGACCCGGACGCCTCGCGGGAGACCCTGGACCACTCGGTGATGTACATCTTCGCCGTCGCGCTGGAGGATGGCAGCTGGCACCACGAACGTTCCTATGCACCGGAACGCGCCCACCGGCCCGACACGGTTGCGTTGTGGCGCAAGATCTCCACCGTCGAGGATCCGGAGTGGACCCGGCGCTACCACTCGACCGACCCGAGTGAGAAGGCCTTCGGGGCGCGCGCCGAGGTCACGCTGCGCAGCGGCGAAGTCATCGCCGACGAGCTCGCGATCGCCGACGCGCACCCGCTAGGTGCCCGGCCGTTCGAGCGTAAGCAGTACATCGGCAAGTTCACCGAGCTCGCCGAGGGCGTGGTGACCGCCGGCGAACAGGAGCGGTTCCTCGCCGCCGCAGAAGGCCTTGCGGGTCTGTCCGGTGCTGAGCTGCATGCGCTGAACATCGTGGTCGAGCCGGCGCTGTTAGACCAGGCACCGGCGACCCCCGACGGGATCTTCCGATGAGTGGGTTACTGGGCTCCGCGACCGCCCCCGCCGACAAACGGGCGGCGTTTCGGGCCGGTCTGACTTCGGGTCGGCTGCAGCGGTTTCCAGGCGCGTTTTCGCCGCTGGTCGCCAAACTGATCGCCGAGATCGGGTTCGAGGGCGTATACGTTTCGGGCGCGGCACTCTCCGCCGACCTGGGACTGCCGGACATCGGGCTGACCACGCTGACCGAGGTGGCCGGCCGTGGCGCGCAGATCGCGTCGGCCACCGACCTGCCCACGCTGATCGATGCCGACACCGGGTTCGGCGAGCCGATGAACGCCGCGCGCACCATCATGGTGCTCGAAGACTCCGGATTGGCCGGGTGTCACCTCGAGGACCAGGTCAACCCCAAGCGGTGCGGGCACCTCGATGGCAAAGCCGTGGTGCCGGCAAGCGAGATGGTCAAGCGACTGCGGGCCGCGGTCGCCGCACGCCGGGATCCGGACTTCGTCATCTGCGCCCGCACCGATGCCGCCGGCATCGAAGGGCTTTCGTCCGCGATCGATCGGGCGAAGGCCTACGCCGACGCCGGGGCGGATCTGATCTTCACCGAAGCGCTACGCGGGCAGGCCGATTTCGAACGGTTCCGCGCCGCAGTCGATGTCCCGCTGCTGGCCAACATGACCGAGTTCGGCAAATCGGAGCTGCTGACCGCTGCCCAACTGTCCGACCTCGGCTACAACGCCGTCATCTACCCGGTGACCACGCTGCGGCTGGCGATGTTCGCCGTCGAAGTGGGCCTGCGGGAGATCGACACGGCCGGTACGCAATCCGGGCTACTGGAGGCGATGCAGCACCGCAGTCGGCTCTATGAGCTGCTGCGCTACGCCGAGTACAACCGGTTCGATGACGACATCTTCAACTTCACGTTAGAGGGAGGCCCCCGGTGACCACTGCCGAGATTCACAAAGGACTCGCCGGGGTGGTCGTCGACACCACCGCCATCTCCAAGGTGGTGCCGGAAACCAACTCGCTGACCTACCGGGGCTACCCGGTGCAGGACCTGGCTGCGCGGGTGAGCTTTGAGCAGGTCGCCTATCTGTTGTGGCACGGTGAGCTGCCGACCGACGCCGAGCTGGCGTTGTTCTGCCAGCGGGAGCGGGCAGCCCGGCGGGCGGACCGGTCGCTGCTGTCGCTGGTGGAGAAGCTCCCCGATAACTGCCACCCGATGGATGTGGTGCGCACCGCGATCAGCTACCTGGGTGCCGAGGACGCCGAAGAGGACGACGCTAGCGAGTCGGCGAACTTCGCCAAGGCGCTGCGGATGTTCGCGGTGCTGCCGACGATCGTCGCCGCGGATCTGCGCCGCCGGCGCGGTCTGGCGCCGATCGCGCCGCACAGCCACCTCGGCTACGCCGAGAATTTCCTGCGGATGTGCTTCGGTGAGGTGCCCGAGCCGGTGATCGTGTCAGCATTCGAGCAGTCCATGACCTTGTACGCCGAGCACAGCTTCAACGCGTCCACCTTCGCCGCGCGGGTGGTCACCTCCACCCAGTCCGACATCTACAGCGCCGTGACCGCGGCCATCGGCGCGCTCAAGGGTTCGCTGCACGGCGGCGCCAACGAGGCGGTCATGCACGACATGATCGAGATCGGCGAGCCTGCGAAGGCCGCAGAATGGCTGCACGGCAAGCTGTCCCGCAAGGACAAGGTGATGGGCTTCGGTCACCGCGTCTACAAGCACGGTGACTCCCGGGTGCCGACCATGAAGGCCGCGTTGGAACGTGTCGCGGCGGTCCGCGGCGGCCGGCGCTGGTTGGATATCTACCAGGTGCTGGAGACCGAGATGTTCGCCGCCACCGGGCTCAAGCCCAACCTGGACTTCCCGACCGGGCCGGCCTACTACCTGATGGGCTTCGACATCCCGATGTTCACCCCGCTGTTCGTGATGAGCCGCATCACCGGGTGGACCGCGCACATCATCGAGCAGACCGCGTCCAACGCGCTGATCCGCCCGCTGAGCGCCTACTCGGGAAGTCCGCAGCGCGTCGTCGGCGCGGTCTGAGGTTCGCCCGGGCGCTACCATCCGGGGATGTCGCAACTGTTCCCCGATTACCGCCCGCTCTGGGAGACCGACCAGCATCGCGAACTGCGCAAGCACGCCGCGGAGTTCCTGCGCAAGGAGGCCACCCCGCATCAGGAGCGCTGGGTCGCCCAACACGGTGTGGACCGCGACTTCTGGAACAAGGCCGGTGACTACGCCATGCACGCGGTGGTCCAGGAAGAACTCGTCTACGCCCGGCGATTTTTGGGGGCCTTCGCGTCTTCTGGCGCACAAGGAGTAGAACACGTTCTAGTCTGACGGTCATGGGATTTCTCAAACCTGAACTGCCCGTTGTCGACTTCGCCGAATGGAGCAAGGGCACGCGCAGCGAGAAGATCCGGCCGATGGCCCGGCACTGGGCCGAGGTGGGTTTCGGTACGCCGGTGGTGCTGCACCTGTTCTACGTGCTCAAGATCGGTCTCTACATCCTGGGTGCTTGGCTGTTCGCGTTGAGCACCGCCGGTATCGATGGCTTCACCGAGGTGCGGCAATGGTGGAGCGAACCGATCGTCTTCGAGAAGGTCGTGCTCTACACGTTGTTGTTCGAGGTGATCGGCCTGGGCTGCGGCTTCGGCCCGCTCAACAACCGCTTCTTCCCGCCGATGGGATCGATCCTGTATTGGTTGCGGCCGGGCACCATCCGGCTGCCGCCCTGGCCGCGGCGCATTCCGCTGACCACCGGAACCGGCCGCACCCCGCTGGACGCCGCTTTGTACGCGGCATTGCTGGTGATGCTGCTGGTCGCGCTGCTGTCCGACGGGACGGGTCCCATCGCCGCGCTGCACACCGAAGTCGGGGTATTGCCGCACTGGCAGATCCTGACGGTCCTGGGGATCCTGGCGCTGGCCGGCCTGCGGGACAAGGTGATTTTTTTGGCCGCCCGCGGTGAGGTCTATGCGCCGCTGGCGGCGGCGTTCCTGTTCACCGGGGTCGACATGATCATCGCGGCCAAGGCGATCTTCATGGTGATCTGGCTGGGCGCGGCGACGTCGAAACTCAACCGGCATTTCCCGTTCGTGATCTCCACGATGATGAGCAACAACCCGCTGATCCGGCCGAAGGCGCTCAAGCGCGCCTTCTTCAAGGACTTCCCCGAGGACCTGCGTCCCGGCGGTCCGTCGAAGGCGCTGGCGCACCTGAGCACGGCGATCGAGATGCTCGTTCCGCTGGTGCTGTTCTTCTCCCACGGCGGCTGGCCGACCGCGGTCGCGGCCTTCGTCATGGTCTGCTTTCACCTGGGCATTCTGGCGGCGATCCCGATGGGCGTGCCGCTGGAGTGGAACGTGTTCATGATCTTCGGCGTGCTGTCGCTGTTCGTCGCGCACGCCGATCTCGGGTTGCGCGATGTCAACAACGCCTGGGCGGTGGCGCTGCTGTTCGCGATCAGCGCGGGCACCGTGGTACTGGGAAACCTGTTCCCGCGCAAGGTGTCATTCCTGCCCGGAATGCGGTACTACGCCGGCAACTGGGACACCACGCTGTGGTGTTTGAAGCCGTCGGCCGAGGAGAAGATCGCCCGCGGGATCGTGGCTATCGCCAGCATGCCCGCCGCCCAGCTGGAGCGCTTCTACGGCAGTGCCGAGGCCGCGCAGATCCCCATCTATATGGGATATGCGTTCCGCGGCTTCAACACCCACGGCCGGGCGTTGTTCACCCTGGCGCACCGGGCGATGGCCGGCCAGGACGAGAGCGACTACACCCTCACCGACGGGGAGCGGATCTGCTCGACGGCGGTCGGCTGGAACTTCGGCGACGGCCACATGACCAACGAGCAGCTGATCGAGGCGCTGCAGCAGCGCTGCGGCTTCGAACCGGGGGAGGTGCGGGTGGTGATCCTCGACGCCCAGCCGATCCACCGGCAGACCCAGGCCTATCGGTTGGTGGATGCCGCCACCGGGGTGTTCGAGCGCGGCCATGTCAAGGTGGCCGACATGGTGGCTCGCCAGCCCTGGGACGACGATCTGCCGGTATATGTCGACGAGAACCGATCTCACTGACCGACTCAGGCCGCCTCCGGGGTACGCGGCAGGAAGCGTGGCGCGATGGCCGCCGCGGTCGTGGCGACGGCAGTCGAACCCAGTGCCTGCGCCCAGCCGATCGGGCCGAGCGGCGTGCAACCCATGAACTGGCTGACACCCGGGGTGCTGATCAGCAGCGCCATCGCCGCGAACGAGCCGGCCGCGGTGACCGCCACCAGCGGGGAGCGTGACTCCAGCAGGGTCTGGCTCAACTGGGTGGTCACCAGCGCGACCAGGGCCACCGTGGCGGCGCGCCGCGGAAAGCCGGTGGATCGCGCCATGAACCACGCCGCGAGTGTGGCGCCGGCGGTGGTGGTACCCCGCAGTGCCACCGCGCGCAGCAGCGCCTTCTCGTCGGGCCCGCGCCCGCTGAAGGGCATCGGCCGCCGGGGTTGGCTCATCGCCAGCGCGGTCGCGGGGAACGCGTCGGTCACGATGTTCACCAGCAGCAGCTGCCGGGTGTTCAGCGGCGCCTGACCGGTCAGTGCGCTGCCGATGATGGCGAACACCGCTCCGCTGGCGTTGCCGCCCAGCAGCACCGCCACCGCGGCCTGCACCCGCTGCCACAGCTGGCTGCCCTCGTTGAGGGCGTCCAACAGGGTCTCGATCCGCCCGTCGAGCAGCACCACGTCCGCGGCGGTGTGGGCGGCGTCGCTGCCCTGGGCGACGATCCCGATGCCGACGGTGGCCGCGCGGATGGCGGCGGCGTCGTTGGCGCCGTCGCCGACCATCGCCGACACCTTGCCGCTGCGTTCCAGTGCCTGCACCACCTGCACCTTGTTCGCCGGTGACATCCGGGCGAACACCACCCGCTCGGCGACGGCGCGCTCCTGCTCCTTGCCCGACAGGCTCTCCCATTCGGTGCCGGTGATGACCTGCTCCTCGGTCACCGGCAGACCCATCTTGCGGGCGATCGCGCGGCCGGTGGTCGGGTGATCGCCGGTGATCATCCGAACCGGCACCTCCCGGCGGTGCAGCTCGGCCAGCAGGCCGGCCGACCCGGCGCGCGGGGTATCGGCGATACCGACGAATCCGACCAGCCTCAGCCCGTGGGCGCACTGCCGGGCCATGGCGGCCAGTTGATCCTCGGGGTCGGCGGAGTCAGAAAGTGACTGCGCCTGCTCGGCGCTGAGCTCGCGCCGGGCCACGGCGAGCACCCGCAGGCCGTCGTGCGCGAGCTGCTCCACCAGGTCGTAGACCTCTGCCGCAACGTCGCCACAGGCGGCGAGCACCACCTCGGGGGCACCCTTGATGCTCAGTTGGGTCCCGGTCACCGACGCCGCGAAGGGGCGTCCGGAACGGAACGGTAGGTGCACATCGGCGGCAGCCGGCGGGCAGTCGGCGATTGCCGGCTCGGCCGCTGCAATGATCGCGGCGTCGGTGGCGTCGACATGGCCTTCCCGCGCCGCCGGTGTCGCTTGAATCGCGCAGCGCAGCACCTCGTCGGGGGCATGACCGGCGGCGGCGCGCACCTCGGTGACCTGCAACCGGTTCTCGCTGAGCGTGCCGGTCTTGTCGAAACAGATCACGTCGACCCGGCCGAGTGCCTCCACGGAACGCGGCACGCGCACCAGCACACCGGATTTGGTCAGCCGTTGCGCCGAGGCATGCTGGGCCAGCGTCGCCACCACCGGCATGCCTTCGGGGACGGCTGCGACGGCGACCGAGACACCCTGGGCCACCGCCTCTTGCAGCCTGGTGGCGCGCAGCACCCCGAGCAGGCTGACCAAGCCGCCGGTCATCAAGCTCAGCGGCCATATCCGGTCGGTGATCTGGCCGAGCTGATGGCCCAGCCCGATCTCGCCATGGCGACTGGCGACCATGTCGGCTGCCCGGCGCACCTCGGTGTCAGGACCCACGGCGGTCACCAGCGCGAGGCCCCGCCCGGCCGCGACGGTGGTGCCGGCGAAGAGCATGCAGCGCCGTTCGGCCAACTCCGCGCCGGGGGTGGCGTCGGTCTGCTTGGTCACCGGCAGCGACTCACCGGTCAGCGACGCTTCGTCGACTTCCAGCTTCTCGTGCTCGACCACGCGGGCATCGGCGGGCACCACGTCGTCGGCCCCCACCTCGATCAGGTCACCACGCTGCAACTGATCGGGGAGCACCTGAATCCGCTCGCGGCTGCCGTCGGGCCGGATCGTGACCTTCCACGCGGGCGGGATCTGGTCGGCGAGCAGCCGATTCAGCCGCAGTTCGGCACTGAGCCGCTGTCCGGCGGCCAGCACGGCGTTGCTGGCCAGCACCGAGCCGACCAGCAGGGCATCCAGCGGCGAGCCCAGTATCGCGGTGGCCGTGGCGCCCAACCCCAGTACCGGGGTCAGCGGGTCGGACAACTCGTCACGCACCGCGTCGATGAACTGCCAAACCATGTGGCGCTGCGTGCTGTCCGCAGCGTGCGGTGCGGCCGACGTTTCCGTCGATAAGGCCAACACGGCCCGAACCTGTTCGACTGACATGGCGTGGAAGTCATCGACGGGGACCGGTCGTGGCACGGGTGTATTGACCACCTGGCGCGCCATCCGGTAACCGGAGAACACCCCCGACGCCGCGCCCAAGACGACCGGTCCGGGGCCTCGGCCCCGAACAGTCGGTATCAGCAGCAGCGCGCCCATCGCCGAAGCGCCGATGGACAGCTGGACACCCCGGCGGCTGGCCGCCTTGGCCGCGGGCAGCGCATGCAGTACCCGCCACACGCCGGCCAGATCGTCGACGATCAGGTCCGCGACCAGTGGCTGCGGCCGGCCGTCACCCTCGGCCACGATGGCCACCCCGAGATCGGCGGACGAAAGCGCCTGGGTGGCAGTCGAGGAGATCACCGCGACGGTGTGGCCGTCCTCCTGGTAGCGGACCAGTGTGTCGAGCAGTGCGTCGTCGATCGAACTTCCGGTCAGCGGAGCGATTTCGTCGAACGCCGGCCGCAGTTCGCCCAAACCGTCGGGGTCATCGATGGACACGACCTGCACCTCGGCCCGCTGGGTCTCCGCGAGCGTCGCGGCTGCCAGTGGATGATGCGCCAGCGCGAAAAAAGCTTCGGTGCGGGGCCGCCCATTGCGGCGGCGCCCGTCGGGCACCGCGTGCCATCCGGCCCGCAGGGCGTCGTTTGTCAACATCGCCTGGGCGCGCTCCCAGGCGGCCAGATCCTTCTCGCCGGCCCCGCGAAGCCGTACCAGGCGCAGTTCGTCGCTGCGCAGCACCCGCGGGTCGAGGATCACCACATCGACCCGGTCCAGTCGGCGCAAGCCGTCCGGGCGCAGCTGCAGCGCCTCGTTCTTGTCGGCCAGGCCCCGGCCCAACGTCGCCGCGAACGATTCCAGGGTGGCGCGGGCGGCCTTCGGCACGGCCACCAACGCTGCGGTGCCGGCCAGGTTCGGATCGCGGCTGACGGCGCCGACCACCGCGGCACCGAACGCCTGAATCCAGGTGCCGCGCTCCAGGTGTCGTTCGACGGGCCCGGCCGGCGGCGGTACCGTGCGCGCCTGCGGCGCGACGGCCGGCTGCGCGGCCATGTCGGCCAACGCCGGTTCGCGTCGCGACCACGCCCGTGCCACGGCGCGGGTTTCGGCGGCTTTGAGAGTGTTGATCGCCAGGTCCACTGCCAGCATCGACGGTGCCAGGGCGAGCGCATTGGCGGTGGTGGATGCCAACCCCAACGCAGTGTCGGTCGCACGCTTGCCGATTCGTTCCTCGAGCAGTCGGCGCAGCCGCGGCTGATGGTCCAGGGCGACCACGGCGCCTTGGACACTGGCCGGCAGCCGGGGGAACCGCAGCACGCGGCCGGCCAGCGAGATGCCCAGGCCGACGGCGGCGACACCGGCCATCGCGGCGGTGCTGACGGCCAACAAGCCGTCGCCGGGAGCGGGCGCGGAGCGAGGTCGGTCACCCTCGGCTACCGCGTCGTGCTCGTCGTCGGGCGGATGGCTCTCGACCGCGGCAAGCGCGTCGTACAACGAATCCAGTTCCGGTTCGGTGTCATCGATGAGAGCGGCTATCGAGGGGGGCATCGGTCTCCTTCGTTCGGCGACCGAAGGTGCCCATGGAACCCGGCGAAACTCTCGGTCGACACGGTTCATCGTCCGAAGGTCTCGCTCACGGAAAGTGATAGGCCCGCTGAATGACCGGGCGGGGTGGCCCGCCGTACTGACGACCATTCACATCCGCCTGGCGGCGGTTAGGAACTACTCCCCTTCGCCACCGAAGCTAGCCACGCTTAGCGGCCTGCGGCTGAACGCAGTCGAGACCCCACTTGAAATATGGGTGAACTCAGTCGATTTCAGCCGGCCGGCGGCACCGGTTACCGCTCGCGCACCCACTCATCGTAGAACTGCGGCATCGCCGAGGCCCGAGAGGTGAACTGCGGGTCGCGCTTCTCCAGGAAGGCGCGCACTCCGTCGGCGCCGTCGCCGATGCTGGTGTAGAACATCGCCAGCGAGTCCACCCGGTGGGCCGCATACGGGTCCGGCTGCGCGGAGTTGCGGTAGAGCATCTGCCGTATCAACGCGAACGACACCGGGGAGCGGCCCCTGGTCCACGAGTCGGCCAACGCGCGGGCGTCGCTGAGCAATGCGTCCGGTTCGTGCAGCGAGCGGGCGATCCCGCATGCCCGTGCCGCGTCGGCATCGAGGATGTCGGCCCGATACAGCAGATCCAATGCCGTTGGCATCCCGACGATCCGGGGCAGGAACCACGTCGAACATGCCTCCGGGGTGATGCCCAGCTTGCCGAACACCAGACCGAACCGCGCTTTGGTGGAGAACAGTCGCGCGTCCATCGCCAGCATCATGGTGGCGCCGATCCCGACCGCGGGCCCGTTGACCGCGGCGATCACCGGCTTGCGGCAGTTATAGATCGCCAGCGTGACCTGCCCGCCGGTGTCGCGTACCCGGGCCAGCTCCGGGTCGTTGAGGTCGGCCATGTCGGCCAGCGTCGGGGACTTGGTCTCGTCGAGGCCGAACACGTTGCCGGAACCCGACAGGTCCATCCCCGCGCAGAACGCGCGTCCCGACCCGGTGACGATCACCGCGCGGACCGCGTCGTCGTCGTTGACTTCGACGAAGGTGCGCTCCAGCTCGTCGGCCATCTCGACGGTGAACGCGTTGAGGTGGTCCGGGCGGTCCAGGTAGACGGTGAGGATGCCGTCGGTGACCTCGTGGCGGATCGTGGTGAAGTCCATGCCCTGAGGCTAGTTCCCCCCGCCCAGCAGACGCGAAAGCCCCCATTTCGACGCCAAAATGGGGGCGTTCGCGACTGCTCGCGCGGCTAGACGCCGGCGCCGGCCGCTCGGGCCGTCTCGGCCGCCTTGACCATGTTGGCCAGCGAGGCGGTCACCTCGTCGGTCTTGCGGGTCTTGAGGCCGCAGTCCGGGTTCACCCACAGGCGCTGCGCCGGAACGGCGTCAAGCGCTTCCCGCAATGAGGTGGCCATCTCATCGCTGGACGGCACCCGCGGGGAGTGGATGTCGTAGACGCCCGGCCCCACCCCGTTGGAGAACCCGATCGCATTGAGGTCGTCGAGCACCTCCATGTGCGAGCGGGCCGCCTCGATCGAGGTGACGTCGGCATCCAGGTCGGCGATGGCCCCGATCACCTCGCCGAACTCCGAGTAGCACAGGTGGGTGTGGATCTGGGTCGCATCCGACACCCCCGACGTCGACAGCCGGAACGCGCCGACCGCCCACGTCAGGTAGGCCTCCTGGTCGGCCTTGCGCAGCGGCAGCAGCTCCCGCAGCGCCGGCTCGTCGACCTGGATCACCGCGATGCCGGCGGACTCCAGGTCCACCGTCTCGTCGCGAATCGCCAGCGCCACCTGGTTGGCGGTGTCGGCCAGCGGCTGGTCGTCGCGGACGAACGACCACGCCAGGATGGTCACCGGACCGGTGAGCATGCCCTTGACCGGCTTGTCGGTCAGCGACTGGGCATAGGTGGCCCACTCAGTGGTCATCGGGTGCGGCCGGGAGACGTCACCGAACAGCACGGGCGGACGCACGCACCGGCTGCCGTAGGACTGCACCCAGCCGTTGGCGGTGGCGAAGAACCCCTCCAACTGTTCGGCGAAGTACTGCACCATGTCATTGCGCTCCGGCTCACCGTGCACCAGCACGTCCAAGCCGAGGTCCTCCTGCAGCTTGATCACGGCGGCGATCTCGGCCTTCATCCGGCGGGTGTACTCCGCTTGGTCGATCTCGCCGGCGGCCAGCGCGGCCCGGGCCTTGCGGATGTCGACGGTCTGCGGGAACGACCCGATGGTGGTGGTGGGCAGCGGCGGCAGGTGCAGCCGTTCGGCCTGCGCGGCGCGGCGCGCCTCGGCGCTGCCGCGGTGCGCGCCGGCGACCGTCGCGATCCGGCCGCGGACGTCGGCGTTGTTCAGCCGCGGATCGGACTTGCGGGAGGCGACGGCGGCGTTGGACGCGGCGATCTCGTCGTCAATGGCGTCGCGGCCCTCACGCAGCGCGCGCGCCAGGGTGGCCACCTCGCCCACCTTCTCCGCGCCGAACGCCAGCCAGCTGCGCAGCGCATCGTCGAGCCCGGTCTCACCGTCGAGCGTGTAGGGCACGTGCAGCGTCGAACAGGATGTTGACACAGCGACCGCCCCGGCACTACCCAGCAGCGACGCCAGCTTGGCCAGCGCGGCCTGCAGGTCGGTGCGCCAGATGTTGCGGCCGTCGACCACACCGGCGACCAGCGCCTTGGAGGCCAACTCCGGCACCGACGCGATTTTGGTGTTCGGGCCGTAGACCAGATCGACACCGATCGCCTCGACGGGGGTGCGCGCGAGCGCCGACAGGGCCGCGCCCGGGTCACCGAAGTAGGTCGCGACGAAGATCGCCGGCCGCTTACCCAGGCCACCCAGCCGGGCGTAGACCTGCTCGGCCAGGGCGGGGGCGTCGGCGGCGACGTCGGTCACCAGCACCGGTTCGTCGATCTGCACCCACTCGGCCCCGGCGTCGGCCAGCTTGCCCAACAGTTCGGCGTAGACGTCGGTCAGCTCGTCGAGGCGGAAGATCGGCGCCGGTGCTCCGTCGACGGCCTTGCTCAGCAGCAGGAACGTGACGGGTCCGATGATCACCGGCCGGGCCACGTTGCCGCCGAAGCCCTGCTCCTTGGCCTCGGCCAGCTCGGCGAGCACCTTGGTCGGGTTGAGTGCGAACGTGGTGTCCGGGCCGATCTCCGGGACGATGTAGTGATAGTTGGTGTCGAACCACTTCGTCATCTCCAGCGGGGCGATCTCGGCATTGCCCCGGGCCGCGGCGAAGTAGCGGTCCAGCTCGTCGGCCACCCCGGCGACCCGAGCCGGCAGCGCGCCGAGCAGCACCGCGGTGTCGAGCATCTGGTCGTAGTAGGAGAAGGTATTCACCGGTATCGAGTCCAGGCCGGCTTCGGCCAGCTGCGCCCAGCCGTCACGGCGCAGGCCGGCTGCGACGTTCCGCAGTTCATCCTGTCCGATCCGGCCGGCCCAGTAGCTCTCGGTGGCGCGCTTGAGCTCGCGGCGCGGACCGATCCGCGGTGAGCCGAGAATGGTGGAGGTAAAAGGTTGAGCGGTCACGATCTGATCCTTCAATCGGAGGGTGGGTCACCGCCGGCGGTCGTCCAGCCAATCCGGTCCCGTGCACATTTAATGCACTATAACCCTCAAAAACCAGACGCCCATTCCGCGAGGCGGTGATCCGCCGGGCGCGGCGCACCCGGCACAACAGGCAGGTCTTCGGACTCGCAGGCGCGCACCGACGGTGCTCCTAGTGGCCGTCGCTTCCCAGTCGCGTGCTGTGACCAGTGCTGTTGACGGCGGTCGTTCCTGCATACCGCTGCGGGACAGTCCCGGATTCTCACCGGGTTCCCTCTCGCACACCGCGGAAAACCCACGTTGTGCTCGATGTCGACACCACCTTGCGGCGGTACCGGCAAACCAGTTGCGTGGCCAAGACTACCTGGTCAACCGGCTTGCAGGGCCTCCAGGATGGGGGTCTCGCCATCGTTGAACTCGATGGTGCGGCGTCTCGTCGACGGCTCGATCAGGCAGGCCGCGATCACCTGTGCGACGTTGGCTCGCGACACCGTTCCCTTGGCTGCGTTGTCGGCTGCCGCGGCTGTCTGGATGCGACCGGTGGCCGGTTCGAGGGTGAGCCGACTCGGGCCGAGCACCGTCCAGTCCAGGTCGCTTGCTCGCAGGTGAGCATCGGCGGCGGCCTTGGCTTGCGCGTACGGGAAGAACCCATCGTCCTCGGCCACGCCGTGCCCGGGGCCGGCGCCGAAATAGGACACCATCACGAATCGGCGCACCCCGGCCTGCCCGGCGGCGTCGATCACCCGGATCGCGCCGTCGCGGTCCACCGCGTAGGTCCGGGCGGGGTTGCCGCCGCCGGCGCCGGCGGAGAACACCACCGCGTCGTGGCCCGTCACCAGTTTCGCCAGGGCGTCGGTGTCGAGTTGTTCGATGTCTGCGACCACGGGAACCGCGCCGGTCACTGCCACTTCCTCGCTGTGGTCGGGGTTGCGGAACACCGATGTCACCTGATCGCCGCGTTCGGACAGGATCGGGCTGAGCAGCAGGGCGACCTTGCCGTGGCCGCCGAAGATCACGACGCGTGCCATGCCTCCGACCGTACCTGTTGGCCGTCATGGGTGTGTGGGATGCGACCACCACACCGCCGAGGAACAAATATTAGGTTATAGTCGGGCGGATCCCGAAGGAGTGCTGCTGCGAGATGTTCACCCTTCGCTTCGACATGCGGGCACCCGCATCCGGCGCGCCGCGCAACGAGCTCTACGCCGCGGCCGTCGAGATGTGTGCCTGGGCCGAGACCCGCGGTGCGATCGCCGCGGTGCTGTCCGAGCACCATGGCACCGAGGATGGCCACCTGCCGTCGCCGCCGCTGCTGGCCGCGGCGATCGCCGCCCGGACCGAGACGTTGACGATCATGCTCGCGGCGGTGATCCTCCCGTTCTGGGATCCGGTCCGGCTGGCCGAGGACATCAGCGTGCTCGACATCATCAGCAACGGCCGCGTCGCCTACGCGTTCGGGATCGGTCACCGCGCCGAGGAATATCAGCACTTCGGCATCGACAGCCGTGCGCGCGGCCGGGTCGCCGACGAGAAGCTGGCATTACTGCTACAGCTGTTGCGTGGCGAGCCGGTGCAGCACCAGGGCCGCCGTATCCACGTGACACCGGCGTGCCTCCGCGCACCGCACATCATGGTCGCCGGCGCCAGCCGGGCAGCGGCGCGGCGAGCCGCCCGTCACGGGCTGGGACTCCTCGCCCAGGCGAATCCTCCTGGCCTGAAAGATTTTTACGAGGAACAGTGCCGCGCCCACGGGCGCGAACCCGGGGCGTGCCAGTTCCCCGACGCGGACGCGCCGACGACAGTGTTCGTCACCGACGACGTGGACCGGGCCTGGGATGAGCTGGGTCCGTACCTGCTGCACGATGCCATGACCGCTGCCGCCTACCGGCACGGCGATGCGACGATCGCCAGCATCTCGCGGGCCACCAGCGTGGCGGAACTGCGGGAGACATCGGGCCCCTACCGCATCGTCACCGCGGATGACGCAGTCGCGCAGCTGCGGGCCGGTCGCAGCCTGCCGCTGTTGCCGTTGTGCGGCGGGCTGCCCCCCGCGCTCGCCTGGCCGTATCTGGAACACGCCGCCGCGGCGGTGGCGCGAGGAAACGAAGGGACTCTCAATGAAGAAGTCAAGCCGCCGATTTGGTGATCGGGGGTGAATCGGGTTGCCAGGTGCGGTTGTCACGGATGAGTGCGTAGAGGACGTTGGTGCGGCGCCGCGCCAGGCAGATGGTGGCGGGGATCGGCCGTTTTCCTTCGTCTCGTTTGCGCTGGTAGTAGGCCTTGGAACCGGGGTCGCAGCGGATGGCGGTGAGTGCGGACATGTACATGACGCGGCGCAGTCGTCGGCTGTAGCGCTTGGGGGTGTGCAGTCGTCCGGTGCGCTTTCCGGAATCTTTGGATACCGGCGCCAGCCCGGCCCAAGCGGCGAGTTGGTCGGCAGAGCCGATCAGGGCGGGATCGCCGACGGCGGCGAGGAGTTCCGCACCGAGACGGAAACCCATGCCGGGCATGCTGGTGATCACTGCGGCGGCGGGATGGCGGCGAAATCGGTCCTCGATGTCGGCATCGGTGGATTTGATGCGGTCATCGAGGGCAACCACCTCCCCGGCCAACTCGGCAACGAGTCCGGCAGCGACATCTTCGCCGGGCAGGCGCACCGTCTGGGATTTGGCGGCCGCCACCGCCGCGGCGGCGATCGTGGCCGCGTTGCGCACACCGGCATCGCCGAGCATCTTCGTCAGACGCGAAACACCACTTTGGCGAATGGCTTTCGGTCGCTGATACCGCGTCAGCAGTACCACCCAGCCGCGGTCCTGGGTCAGCTGCGCGGCCCGTTCCAACGCTGGGCAGACCGCGATGAGTTGTTGGCGCAGCCGGTTGATCGTGCGGGTACGGTCAGCGACCAGGTCCGCGCGATGGGCGGTCAGCATCTGCAGCTCGGTGATCAAGACATCATCGGGATGCAGCACAGGCAGATCGGTACCCCGCATGCGCGACTGGTCGGCGATCACCCGGGCATCTTTGGCGTCGGTTTTGCCCTCGCCACCGCGGTACACCGCCGAGGCCTGCCATACCGCACGGCCGGCCAGATACCGGACCGGTTTACCGGCGTCGGCCAGCACCGTCAACAACAGAGCGGCATACACGGTGGTCAAGTCGACCGTCCACGACACCTCGTCAGCCAGTTGCTCAATCTCGGCTACGAGTTCACGGATCGGTTGCTCATCGTTGACCAGTCGGCGCGAGAGCATCACCGCGCCGTTGTCATCGACCACGCACACCCAGTGATGTTCCTTACCGACATCCACTCCAGCCCACACCTGGCTCGCTGCCATCGCACCTCTTTTCGCTTGTCTGCCAACACGATCCCCACGGACAACCCCGCCAGCATTTCCTTAAACAAGCGATCACATCGCAGATCTCAATCAGCGGCCAGAGAAGTCCAAGCAGGTCGGGCGGCCAGTCCCTTCAAGCCGCACCACCAAGGCCGGCTAGCGCCATGCAGCCTCACCCGACCCACCCGGGTCACAGCACAACGTAACAACACGAAGTAACTGCAACTACGAACTTAAGGAAGCCATGAGTCCCACAACCCGCATGGCGGTCTGGTCGACCGGTGGCGTCGGCTCCATCGCGATCGAGGCGATCCGGTCCCGGCCGGACATGGAACTGGTGGGGGTCTGGGTGCATTCGCCGGACAAGGTGGGGCGTGATGCCGGTGAGCTCGCCGGCGGGACCCCGCTCGGGATCACCGCGACCGACGACGCCGACGCGCTGATCGGGCTGCGGCCGGACTGCGTCGTGTACGCGGCGAGCGGGCCGGAACGCGACGCCGGTGCGGTCCCCGACTATCTGCGGCTGCTGGCCGCAGGCATCAACGTCGTCTCGACGTCCTCGACGAGCCTGGTCTACCCGCCGAGCTACTTCCACCCGCAGTGGCGCGACCAGCTCCGGGCGGCAGCCGAGGCCGGTGGCGCGTCGTTCTATGTCTCCGGCGTGTTTCCCGGGTTCGGCTCCGATCAGCTGGCGCTGCTGCTGGCCACCCAGTCCAAGACGATCCGGTCGGTGACGGTGACCGAGATCGCGCTCAACGACCACTACCCGGTGGCCGAGGTGATGATGGACGGGATGGGGTTCGGCCGGCCGCTGGACTTCGAGCCGATGCTGAGCACCCCGGGCTTCATCGAGATGGCCTGGGGCGCACCGATTCAGCTGATGGCGCAGGGCCTGGGAGCCAGTGTGCAGGAGATTCGCGGCTCGCTGGATCGGCGAGTCACCCACCGCGACATCGAGGTTGCGTTCGGAACCATCGCGGCCGGCACGTGCGGTGCGGTGTGCACCCGCGCCGCCGGGGTCATCGACGGCCGGGAAGCCATCGTGGTCGAGCACGTCATCCGGATGGCCCGTGACGTGGCGCCGGACTGGACGACGTCGGACTGCGACGCGACCTACCGGGTGGACATCGCCGGCGAGCCCGACATCCACTGCGCGATGACGCTGGGCGATGCGGAAGGTCACGGCGCAGGTCGCGGTGCGATGGCCGCGACCGCGATGCGCGTCGTCAACGCGGCACCCTATGTGGTCGACGCCGCGCCGGGACTGCTGAGCTCGCTGGATCTACCGATCACGTTGCCGCGCCACGCGATCTGAGGTCAGCCGCCCGGCCCGTTGGGCCACTTGAGCAGCGAGCCGGCGTCGACGCGGATGTGTTGGCCGGTGATGTAGCGGGCGTCGTCGCTGGCCAGGAAGACCCCGAGGTTGGCCATGTCCTCGGGCTCCACGTAGGGGATCGGCATCGCCTGGAAGAGGGTGAACAGTGGTTCGGCGTCCTCGCGGGTGGCCTTCTTACCCTGAGAGGTCAGATCCGGGCGGAACATCGAATACATCCCGTCGTTCTGCAGCAGGTGGGTGTTGCAGTTGGTCGGGTGGATGGCGTTGACCCGGATCATCCTGGGCGCCAGGTGCAACGACATCTCGTCGACGTACTCCATGACGATGCGCTTGCTCCACCCGTATCCGGCGCCGCCGGGACCCATGTTCGGGTTGTCGGTGGTGCCCCGGATCATCCCGGCGGTCGAGCCGGTGACGATGATCGATGCGCCGTCGGGCAGGTGCGGAATGGCGACCGCGACCGTGTTCATCACACCGACCAGATCGACATCGGAGGCGTCGACGAACTGCATCGGGTCCGGCTTGCCCATCGCCATCGGCAGGATGCCGGCGTTGGCGACGACGATGTCTATCCTGCCCAGATCCGCCAGGCCGGCATCGAGCGCGTCACGCAACTCGTGGCGCTCGCGAACATCGGCGATCCGCGCGACGACGCGGCGGCCCAGTTCCTTGACCGCTCGTTCGGTCTCGGCGAGGTCGTCGGGGGTCGCCAGCGGGTAGGGGTTCGACTCGATCTGGCGACAGATGTCGATGGCGACGATGTCGGCGCCTTCCCTGGCCATCGCCAGCGCGTGGGCTCGACCCTGGCCGCGCGCCGCGCCGGTGATGAATGCGACCTTGCCGCTGAGCTTTCCGGACATGGACCGAACCTATGTGACCGATCCGGCTTAATCAATAGGTTTCGGAACAAAATTTTGGTAGCGACGCGTCGTCGCCGTCAGCCAGATCCGCGTTCGGCCGCCCCGCGGATCAGGGTGTCGCGGGCCAGGGTCAATGCGGCACGCGTGCCCTGGGATCGCACGATGTTCTCCGGCATCCACAGCAGATCCATGACACATCGCGACAGCATCTCCATGGAGGGGGCTTCGATGTGCACATCGCCGGACCGAGTCCCCTCGGACAGCAGCGATTTGAGCTGACGCATCCGCATGGTGAATGCCAGACCCGGATTGGGGGTATCGGGCGGGGAGTGCCGCATCCAGGCCAGCTGGATCTTCCACTCGTCCGGAAACTGCTCCAGCGCGTTGATGTTGATCCAGCTCAGGGCATCGAGCTTCTCGGTGGGTGTCGCCTCGGCCCGCAACACGGCGGCGAATCCGCCACCGGCCTTGGCGCCGAATGACGCCATGATCGAGGCCAGGAGTTCGTCCTTTGAGCCGATCAGCCGGTAGACGGTTCCGGTGCCCATCCCCGCCGCGGATGCGATATCCCGGACGGTGGTGACCTCATAGCCCTTACGCCCGAACTCGGTTCGGGCCACCGCGCGGATATGCGCAGCCTTGTCGTCGTGGGCATCCTCCTCGGCCCAGGTCCCGATCGCCGCTTGCGCCGCCGCGAATGCGGGGGAGCGGTCCAACTGCTTCTCGGAGGGCGGCCGACTAGCCAGGCCCTGCAGCATGATTCGGCAGAGCACTGAAGCCGTTCGGTCGGCGGCGGCCTTGTTGCGGATGACGTCGAGCCCCACGTGCATCATCGACTGGCACATCCGGTCGGCCAGCGTCGCCAGGTCGAGATCTCCCCGGATGTAGCCGCTCCACCGGCCGGCCCGCAAGGCTTGCAGCATGGCCCGCTGAACGCTGGTCGGCGGTTCTCGAAGCAGTTGAACCAGCTCCGGATTCGCGCTCGGCGCCTCGTAGAACGACATCTGCAGGGCGGCCCGGTGCGCTACCGCACACCGGGCAATCTCCGAACCCAGCTCGACGATCACCTCCGCGGCCGGCTGGTGCCCGGGCGCGTCCAACCTCTCGCTGGCGGTCTGGCCGATGCGCTCCAGGTCGGCATGGTAGCGGCGCACCAACTCGACCAGGATGGCTTCCTTGGAGTCGAAGTGGTGGTAGAGGCTGCCCGGCAGGATGCCGGCGGCGTCGGCGATCTCCTGCAGCGAGGTCCGCAACCCCGAGGAGGCGATCAAGTCGGCGGCGGTCTGGAGGATCTCGGTGCGCCGTGTCCCGTCCTCGTAGGAATCGGTGAGGTTGGCGGAAGTTGCCGTTCCGGCTGGCTTCTGGCGCCCCACCGCACCTCCACTGCTCCCGTGATCAGCCGGGCCTCACCCGAGCACCTAAAGACCGAACATTTGGTTGAACGCTACCAGACGGTAGCTGTCGTCCCGGACAGTCAGGGCCGGTCGCCGGTCAGGTTCCGGTCGGCAGTTTGGCGGCCAGGTCGAGGACGGTCACGGTGTCGGTGCCGGTCTTCTTCAACCGCTCCGAGGAGCGGTGGCCCAGGTCCACGTCAGCGGACTGCACCCGTAGTGCACCGACCGTCAGCTGCTCCCGGGGCAGTTTGGCGAACATGTCAAAGGAGAAGAGCCGCAGTGCGTTCTCATGGGTGATCTTGTCGACCTCGTCGTCGGGTACCCCGTCCAGATAGCCGGCGAGCGACTCGGGCGCCAGCGGCCACGTCGAGTCCGAGTGCGGGTAGTCGCACTCCCAGGTGATCATGTCGAGGTTGAGCTTGTGCCGGTTCTCGATGCCGAAGCCGTCGTCGATGAAGCACGTCACGACCCGCTCCAGGAACACCTCGCTGGGTAACCGGTCGCCGAAGTTCTGGTGGGTCCAGGCCCGGTGCATCTTGTAGACGCGATCGACCCGCTCGAGGAAGTAGGGGATCCAGCCGATGCCGCCCTCGGAGAGCGCGAACCTCAGATCCGGGAACTTGCGCAGTGTCGGCGACCAGACCAGGTCCGCCGCCGCGTTGACGATGCTCATCGGCTGCAGGGTGATCATCGTGTCGACGGGTGCGTCGATGGACGTGATCACCACCGACGACGATGACCCGATATGCAGGCAGACGACGGTGTTCTCGTCACTGCAGGCCTGCCAGAACGGATCCCAATGCGGGTCGTGCAGTGACGGGTAGTCGAGCTTGGTGGGGTTCTCGGAGAAGGTGACCGCGTGGCAGCCCTTCTTCGCGACCCGCCGTACCTCGTCGGCCATCAGATCCGGATCCCAGATCGGCGGCAGCGCCAGCGGGATCATCCGGCCCGGATAGGCGCCGCACCACTCGTCGATGTGCCAGTCGTTGTAGGCCCGCAGCACCGCAAGACCCAGGTCCTTGTCGGTGGCACGCGCGAAGTACTGGCCGCAGAACTGCGGATAGGACGGGAAGTTCATCGCGGCGGCAACACCGTTGGCGTTCATATCCCGGATCCGCTCGTGGATGTTGTAGCAGCCCTCGCGGATCTCGCTCAATTTGGTGGGTTCGGCTCCGTACTCATCCGGTGGGCGGCCGGCGACCGCATTGAGGCCGACGTTGGTGGCTTCTTGTCCCTCGAAGACCCAGGCGTCGGTGCCGTCGGATCGCTGGATCAACTTGGGCACATCGTCTTTGTACTTGGCGGGGATGTGGCTGTCGAACATGTCGGGCGGTTCGACGAGGTGATCGTCGACGGAGACGAGCACGAAGTCGGCCATATTCATTGCAGGCTCCTTGTGCTTGAGCGCATTCGGCGTAGCGCCTCCGACTGTACGGGCGGAACAGATATTTGGTCAACCTCCGGTGATCGAAAGATACTGGGGCACGATCTGATCGTCGATCGCTGACCACGGGACGGTCACGATCTTGACGCCGGGGCCGAATTGGGGCGGCGGGAAGTGAAACTCGATGCCCTGATCGGTAGGGGTCCAGTGCTTGAAGTTGACATCGACGGGGGCGAACTGGCCGGCGCGACGCCAGTCGCGAAGTTGTGTCGGCGAAGCCACCGTGGACACCTGCGCTTCCACCTGCTCGCCGAGGCGGATGAGCCCGGCGGTCTTGTCGCGAAACAGGTTGTCCCACGTGAGGATATCGCCGTTGCCGGCATCGCAGACCACACTGCCCACAGTGTGCATCGGCATGTGCGGTTCGGCGGTGTTGTACGAGCCGACGAATACCTCGGACACCGTCGTAGCGCGGATGGTCATGGTCCCGGTCGCGTCGAATGTCCAGGGCCGTCTCGTCGAACCGTCCCACACCGCTTGGGTGACTTCGCGGTTCGCTTCGGCATCGATGTGATCGTTGATGATCCCCGCCGTCGCATCGTCGGTGCTGAGGCGCTGATAGTGTACCGACCACGTTCCCAGTCCGTCCGGACTCGATCCCGAGATCACTGCTCCGATGGGCTCCGCTCGCGTGACACCGGCCAGCACGGTGCCGCTCAGTGCGAGCAGCACCAGAATCGCCAGACTTCTGCCTGCGGCGGCCACTATTTCAGCTCGACACGACTGGCCAGCCATCGCCCGTCGATCCGTTCCATGGTCATGGCGACCCGGCTGCGATCGAGCCGGCCGGCCGGATTGGCGACGTTACTGATCGACTGGTCGACGAACAGCAGGACTTCGACGGTGTTCTTCGCCGCCGACTTGACTGCCGCGTCCACCACGACACCCTTGCTCATCGCCTTGTTGTCGATGAGCAGCTGGCGCAGCTGGCTCGCGGACTGGCTGTACATGTCCTTGAAGGCGCCGGTGGCGCCGTCGACAACTTTTGCGAAGTTGTCGTCGACACGACCGGCATCGATACTCGTCAGGGTCGTGGCATAGTCGCGAGCTGACGCCAGTGCCGCCCTGCTCGCATCGGCGACAACCCGGTGTTGCTGGTATTGCCAGCCCAGAAATGCCAATGCCGCCAATGCTGTCACGGAGATGCCGGTGGCAGCGACAAGCATGACGCGGCGCGGCTGGCGCTCGGGTTCGCAGGACAGCGCGGCCTTTTCGCAGGCAGTGCCGGCCACGTCGGCTTCGGCGGGGTCGTCCAGCAGTCGGGTCGCCATGATGGGCCTCTTTCGTCAGCTCGGTGGGTCCGGCGGGAGTGGGGTATTCATCGGGACCCCGCCGAATGGCATGAGCAGGGTGTGTGGATCCGGCGGAACCGGATCGGTCTGAGCTACCGGGTCATAGCCCGGCGGCGGGCCCGCGGTGTCGTCGCCGGGCGGGCGCGGTGCGTTACGGGCGCCACGGACCAGCACCGAAGGGTCGGGGTTGTGGCAATAGGTGTAGAGGTAGGGCTCGGGATAGTTCGGGATGGCCGGTGGCAGTGCCGGCAGCCCGTAGTCGCAGCTGTAGCGGGGCCACAGATCTGCGAGCACCCAGACCGCGTTGTCGCGCACCACGCTGCTCAGCGCCTCGACCGCCGAGCCGCCGCGAGAGGAGTTGACGATCTCGTTGAGAGCGGGCAGCCGCGCGTTCGACAGCTGTGCGGTCGAGACCAGGTTGCCCAGCAGGCCGACCATGGTGTCGGAGTTGTCTTCGATGATCTTGTCCAGCATGGTGAATGGCCGGCTGCCATTGTCGACCAGGGTGCGGAATCCGCCGTCCATGGACCGGGCTCCGGCCATGATGCCGCTCAGGTTCTGCGAGGATTGCGCCAGCCCCGAACTGCTGTCGGCCAGGGTGGTCAGGACGGTGCGACTGGTTCGCAGCACGCTCACCGTTTGGGGCAGTACGGAGTCCAGCGTCGAGATGAGGAAGGCCCCACCGTCGAGCAGCGCCGCGAGTTTGGCCGGCCCCTGGTCGGATACTCGAAGTTCGGTCGTGATGGCGGCCAGCTTCTGAGGATCCACTTGGGCCAGCAGCCCGTTGGCATCGGCAAGCAGCTGCGCCAGCGATACCGGAATGGCGGTGCGGTCCTCGTCGATCACGGCGCCGTCAGTCAGACCTGGTCCGCCGGGATGCTCCGGCCGGAAGTCCAGGTACTGTTCGCCGGCCGCCGACAGCGCCGAAACCCGCACCAGACTGCTTCGCGGCACCCGGTTGCGGTTGTCGATCTCGGCGGTGGCGATCACCCCGGTGTCGCCGAGTTCCACCGCGCTGACTTTGCCGATCCGCACGCCGCGCAGCGTGACGTCCTGACCGGGCAGTAGGCCCCCGGATTCGTGCAGGCGCACCTGCACGGAGATGGTGGACCGGAACGGGCTGATGCCCAGCGTCCCACCGACGATGTAGACCAGTACGGCGATCAGCGTCACGACGATGCCCGTCACCGACGTCGCGACACGGTGGCGATTGAGCGCTCTGACCGCGTCGACCAGCAGTCGGGTCACCGTCTCCAGCAGTTGCAGGGCGCTGTTCATCATCGGGGCCGATGCTCGGGGCCGTATATCCGGCCCAACAACAGGTTCCACTCGTAGCGAAGGCTGCCGATCATGGCATGCCAGTCGGTGCCGTCGGGACCGTGTGTTCCGGGATCGCCGGGATAGTTCTTGTCGGGGAGGGCGCCGATCGCCAGCTGCGTGACGGTCCCGACGGCGTGAATGTCGGGGCCGCTGGTGATGTGGGTAATGCCGGTGATCATTCGATTCCAGATGTTCAGATTGAGCTCGGGGTCCATTGAGATCTGATTGAACACGTCCGACAGCCGGTTCAGATCGCTGATGGTACTGCGCGTATCAGTGCCCTGCATGGATGGAAAGCGGTTGAGCTGTCGAGTGATCCGGCCGCCGGCAGCAGCCATGTCGGCGAGATTCGTGGCGCTGTCGGCGAGTGCCCCGGTCGCCGGCGTGGCGGCTGCCAGCACCGTATTGAGGGTGTTGCGGCGAGCTGACAGCGTGGCAGCCAGGTCGGAGGTGTTACGCAGTGCGGTGTCGAGCTGCGTGGAGCGGTCGTTCAGCCGCGACAGCAGCGTGTTGGAGTTGTGCAGCAGCGCGGCGACTTTCGTCCCGCGCCCACCGACCGCGTCGCCCGCTCCGTTGACCGTCGAGACCAGACGGCGGATCGCGCCACCGTTGACCAGAAGTGCTGCCGAGCCCAGTACGTCTTCGATGGTCGCGGCCGAAGTCGTGTGATCCAGGGCGATGGTATCGCCGTCACGCAGCCGCGTGGCGTCGGCAGCCGCATCCGGCCCGTGGTGCACCGCGACGAAGATGTCGCCGAGTGGGGTCGCCGAGCGCAGCTCGGCGACGGTGTCGGCATACAGCGGTGCACCGGCACTGATCTTCATCGTCACGTGGGCGGAGAACTCCTCAGCACGAATGGCTGCGACTTCGCCGATATCGGCTCCGTTGAGCTTGACCTTCGCCTTCAGGGGCAGGTTCAGCGCGTTGGCGAACACCGCTGTGAGGGTGATGTCCCCGTCGACGCGACCCGGTGCCGGCAGTGGAATGCTCGCCAGTCCACCCGCACAACCGGAGAGCGTCACCGCCGTTGTGGCCGCGATCAGGGTCCTCATCATTTCGCGGCTCCCGCCATGCGTTCGAGTAGTCCTGTCATTCCGTCCACGAAGAAGGTGGTGCCGAACTCGGGCGCATTGTCGGCGACGGTCCCGGTGGCACAGCCCAGATCCTTGATGCCCGCGAGATTGCAGACCTCCTTGGCCATCTGGCCGTTGAGCATGAGCTTGTCGAGCGTGGGGTGGATCCGCAGCGTACGGCCGCTGGGATCAACCGCGTTGTAGATGTTGGTGCCCACCAGTGGTAACACGTCGAGGATCTCCTCGAGCTGGCGTCGGTTGTCGACGAGGACACCGGTGAGGTTGCCGAAGTCACCGACGGTGCCTTTGAGTGTGTCGCGGTTGCGCTCCAGCAGCGCCGCCGCCTGGTCGAGGATCTGGTTGGCCTTCGCGCCGGTGGTGCCCGCGCCGAGGTTCTCGGCGGCGACAAGGTCGCTGAGCGCACGGACGTTGGACCCGAATTCCCTGATCGCGGTGTCATTGTCGGCGGCCGCTTGGGTCAGGTCGGCGAGGCTGGTGGAGATCGACGCAACGGTCCTTCCGGTTGCGGCGCCGTTGTCGGCGCCCAGGCGTAGTGCCTGGGAGAGTTGATCGAGAGCAGCCTTGATGTCGGGTCCGCTGCCGGCGGAGATCTTGGCTCCGATCCCGATCAGGTTGGCGAGCGCACCGTGGCCCTGGCCGTCGCCTTCCAGCGCGCGAGACAGCTTGTCGGCCATGGCCAGTGTGCGGTCGAACTCCACCGGGGTTCTGGTGCGGGGCAGACTCACGATGTCGCCGTCGCGCAGCTTGGGGCCGCCGGTGTACGGCGGAGTCAGTTCGACGTGCCGATCGGTCAGGATGGACGTGGCGATGGTGACGGCCTGAACGTCGGCGGGGATGTCGACGGGCTTGTCGATGACAAGCTTCACTTCGACGTGGCTGTCCCGGGGAATGATCTCGGTGACCTTGCCGATCGGCATGCCCAGTACCGACACCGCATTGCCCTCGTAGAGCCCGACAGCTTCCTCGAACTGGGCCGTAACGGTCAGCGCGCGGTGCCGCTCGCCGGATATGACGTACCAGAACAGGATTCCGGCGAACGCGGCAACGGCCATCCCGATCGCGATCGACTTGTTGTGAATCATCTGACGGCTCATCTGGGCTGCCTCGCCGGGTCGGGCGGTGGCCAACCCGGGAACGGATCCCCCGACGGTTGACAGTCGGTGAAGTATTGCGCCAGACCGAATTGCTTCCCGCGTTCACTGAGCGCACACATCCAAGAATCGATCAGTACCCCGGCCGGCAGGTTGATGTCGAGGGCGGTACCGCTGCCGCTGGCATTGGCGAGATTACGGAAGGCCACCGGCATCACCTGTAGCGTGTTGCGGATCAGTGCGTCGTGCGTGGCGGCCATCTGCGCGAATTGCTGCATGTTGGCCAGCAGTTCGTTGATCGCAGGCTCGTCGTTGAACAGCATCTTCAAGGTGTCGACCAGCGCCGCGGTGCCGGTGAGCAACCGGTGTACCGCGGCCTGTCGGGCATTGACCGTCTGCAGTAGATCGCGGCCCTGTATGACCAGCGCACCGAGGTCGGCCTGCTGGTCGCGGATCACCCCGGTGACGGTGTCGACGTTCTTCAGCAGTGACCCGAGCTGGTCTCGTCGCGAGGCAACCACGGCTGCCAGGGTTTTGACATTCGCCAACGCCTCCGGCAGCGCCTCGGGCATACCGGAGAGCCCGTTGCCCAGTTCGGCCATCGATGCGGCGATGCGGTCGGCGTCCACCTGTTCGAAGGTGGTGGTCGCGTCGGCCAGGGTGGCCTGGAGATTGTAGGGGACCGCGGTGTTGGCCAATGTGATGGTGCGGGAGGGGAGTTCACCCTCGCCGGCGGGAGTCAACTCGAGGTAGCGGCGGCCCAGCAGGGTGGTCAGCTTGATGGCCGCGCGTGACGCATCGCCTACACGCACCCCCTTGCGGACGGTGAACTTCACTGTCACGTGGTCTCCGGTGAGCGCGACATCGGCTACCGTGCCGACTTCGATTCCGGCCACGGTGACCTGATCCCCGGGACTGATCTGGGCGGCTTGGGCGAATTCGGCGGAGTAGCCGCGATGCCCCAGCGACAACTTGCCGACACCCACGAGTGCGGTGATGACGAGCGCGAGCACCGCTACCGTCACGGTCCCCACCAAGATCGTGTTGTATTCCTCGATCGCGCGCCTGGGTCTGTGTGACATCGTGTCCCTACCTGCAGATCGGTGAGTGCTCGACGACATTGCCCGGTGATGCGAGTTTGACGGTGCCAGGGATCACCCGACCCAAGAACGCGAACACCGTGACGTTGATGTCGCAGATGTAGCCGTCGATGTAGCTGCCACTCTGGGTTGCTCGGGCGAGACCTTTGAGCACCAGCACGAGGTTCCCGCCGTAGTGGGCGAATCGTTGCCGCCCCTCTCCGGTGAGGTGGCCGACGAATCCTGGTTCGCGCCGCAGGAATTCGTCAAGCTGGGGATAGACAGCATCCAGCAGGACCGATAGTCGATCTGTCGCCTGGGTGATCGAACCAGCTGATGCCACCAACTCGTCACGCCGGCCGGCCAGGATCGACAATGCGGTGCGGGAGTGCTCGATCACCGATTGCAGGTCGCGGTCCTGTCGTGCCAAGACGGCGGTCACCTCGTCGAGGTTGGCGATGACGTCACCGAGGACCTGATCGGGGCCCGCCAGGGATTCGGCGAGCGCCGAGGTCTGGCTGACCAGGGTCACCACGGACGCGGAGTCGCCCTGCAATGCGGCGATGATTCCGGCGGTGAGGTTGTCCACCTGCCGTGGGCTGAGCAGGGTGAACAGCGGCTCGAATCCATTGAGTAGCTGAGAGATGTCGAACGATGGGGTGGTGCGCTCCACCGGGATGTTGCCGTGGTCCGGTAACCGGTTGTGAGATTGGGCGGTTCCGGGGGACAGCCCCAGGTAGCGCTGGCCGATGATGTTCTGGTAGGTGACCGATGCGGTGGTGTCGTCGTAGAGAGCGTAGGTCTTGGGCACGCGGAACGTGACGCGCGCCAGGGTCCCGTCCAGTTCGACGGCGTCGACGCGTCCCACCCGAACACCGGCGGTGCGTACGTCGTCGCCGCTGTGCAGGCCGGACACGTCGGTGAACATGGCGGTGTAGGAGGTTGTCGGACCGCTGACTTCGCGCCGGAGGGTGACGAAGACCAACCACGTCGCGGTGGTGGCGACCACCAGGAACAGGCTCAGCCCGACCAACGCCTTGCGGTATCTCACCTGCCACCGCCCGGCCCGGCGGTGAATCGCACCGTGGTGCCGCGCAGCACCGGCGCGAGCAGGATCTCGCTGGCACTGTTGGCCTGATCGCCCAGGATGACCTCCAGCTGTTGCTTCTCGTTGCGGCTGCCGACCGGGCCGACATTGCCGCCGATGACCGCGGCCGGGGGCTGGGCAGGCGGTGCGGGATCAGGTGGCGGTGGCTGGGGTGGTTCGGCTTCGGGATCGGCCGCCGGTGGCGGTACGGAGAATCGGGGCGGCGCGTAGTTGGGGCGGTTCTCGGTGATGCCCGGCGGCAGTGGAAAACCGCGGGACTCCAGCGACGGCGTCAATGCCGGTGCCGTCGGGACCTCGGGGGCGGTGAAGCAGCTGGGCCCGAGCATGTCGCCGTAGCGCGGGCAGTCCGATCGCACATAGGTCCGCGTCGGGTTCAACGAGATGACCGCTTTGGCCTGCAGCTGGCTCGTTTCGTAATTCCACGCGACGTCCATGACCCTGCCGACCAGCGTCGTCAGCCGGGCCGCGATGTCATGGGTTGTCTCGGCGTGATCGCCCAGCACGCCCAGCACCGGTGTCAGGTTCGTGGAGATCTCGATCATCCGCTCGGTGTTGTTGTCGAACGCATCGCCGAGCGTGCCGGCCGTTCCCAGCCCGACGGACAGCAGGCCCAAGAGCTCCGAACGCTTCTCGGCGAGCGTGCGCATCGGCTGGACCGCGCCGTCGAGCGCGTCGAGGAGCTCCGGAGCTGCCTGGCCCAGTGCGGCGGTGGCCTCGGTCAGCGCGGACATCGTCGATGGGCCGATCTCGTCTCCGGTGACGATGGTGTTGAGCTGGTCGACGATCTGGTTCAGGTCGTGACCGGCATGCTGCAGCCGATCGCCGCGGCCGCTGGTGGCGTCGCCCAGGGCGGTGAGCCAACCGACGCTGTCGGCGGTGGGCTGGCGGCCGACGGCGGCGAGCAGCTGGCGGAACTTGTTCAGCGTGGTCTGGAAGAGCACCGTGGGCAGCGTCTGGTCTTCTGCGATCACGGCACCGGGACGGACCGGAGCCGCAGCGGCGCCGTTGTCGACCAGCTGCACCGATGACACCGCGAAGACGTTGGACGGCACCACACGGGCGGTGACCGAGTCGGGAATACCGGCGGCATAGGCCGGGCGCAGGTCGATGCGCACGATGTTGGGGTGGCCGGCCGCCGCCGGAGTGACGCCCGATACGAACCCGACGAGCACGCCCCGGAATTTGACGTCGGACTTCACCGGCAGGCCGTCGCCGACATTGGTGAGTTCCGCACTGACCCGCACGGAGTGCTGCAGAACGCCCTGAGATTGCGCGATCATCAAGGTGACGGCGATCACCACGATTGCCAGCAACCCCAGCCCGTCGAAGAACAACCGGGCGTTGGATGGGCCACCGTCATTGGCGTCGAAGGAGTTCGGCATCGTCAGCCTCCGAACCTCGCGCCGGCGTTGACGCCCCACATCGCCATGGTCAGCAGCGCGTTCAAGATGATCACCACGGTGATGGTTGCCCGCATCGCGTGGCCGGCTGCCACCCCGACTCCCTGGGGGCCCCCCGCGGCGAAATAGCCGTAGTAGCACTGAATCACGGCGGCGAAGAAGATGAATATGACTCCCTTGATCGTCGCGTAGAACACGTCACGCCCACTGCTGAACAGCGAGAAGTAGTGCCCGTAGGTTCCTGCGGAGGTATCGGCGATGATGCCGACCACTAGCTGCGCAGACACGTATGCCGCCGCCAGGCACACCAAGAACAGCGGTACGGCGGCCAGCACCGATGCCGCGACCCGGGTGGTCACCAGGTACGGGATCGGCTTGATCGCCAACGCATCCATCGCGTCTATCTCTTCGGCGATGCGCATGGCTCCCAGCTGGGCGGTGAATCGGCAACCGGCCTGGGTGGTGAACGCGATCGCGATCATGACGGGCACCAACTCCCGCGTCGATCCCCACGACGACAACAGCCCGGTGGCCGGCCCCAGTCCCAGCAGGTTCAGCGCGTTGTAGCCCTCGATCGCCAGCAATGCCCCGGCGGTGATCCCCAGTACCAGAGCCACTCCCATCGTTCCGCCACCCACGACGAGTGCCCCGTTGCCCCAGGCGATGTCGGACAGGTTGCGGACGAACTCCCGGCGGTAGCGAGCCAGCATGACCGGGACCGCAAACACGACACGGCAGATGAAGTCCAGCATGTGCCCGGCCTTGGCCACGGGTTGCCAGATGGGCGCCCACATGACCTCGGCTGCTCGAAGGGCGTGGTGAACCGCACGGGGGCGGTAGACGGCTACGGTCATAGTGGTTACAAGCTCGCTCGGGGAAACAGCAGCAGGTAAAGCTGGCTCATTCCGACGTTGACGATCATCAGCAGCAGGATCGACTCGACCACCGCGGCGTTCACCGAGTTCGCCACGCCGGCCGGCCCGCCGTGGGCGTCCAAGCCTTTATGGCAGGCGATCACCGCGACGATCGCTCCGAAGGCGATTGCCTTGGCCATGGCCAGGGTGAGGTCGTCGACGGTCGCGAACGAAGCGAAGGTCGCGACGAATGATCCCGGGGTACCGCTCTGCACGTACACGTTGAACAGGTAGCCGACAAAGAAACCGGCGCACGTCGCCAACCCGGTCAGCGCGACCCCAACCAAGATCAGTGCGGCGAACCGAGGCACGACCAGTCGGCGGATCGCCGAGACCCCCATCACCTCCATGGCGGCGATCTCTTCGCGCATCGTCCGCGAGCCCAGATCGGCGCTCACGGCCGAACCCACCGCCGCCGCCAGCAGGATGGCGGCCACCAGGGGAGCGCCCTGACGGATCACCACCAGCCCGTTGGCGGCGCCGGACAGCGACTCGGCGCCGACCTGCCCGGCCAGCACCGCAAACTGAATCGACAACGTGACCCCGACCGGAATGGTCACCAGCAGTGTGGGCAGCAGGGCGGTGCCCGCCATGAACGCGGCCTGTTTGATGAACTCCGCTATCGGGAAGCGGCCGGTGAACAGATCGGTGAACAGGTACTGGACGGTGCGTAGGCCCAGGGTCGTCTGGCCGCCTACGGTTCCCAGCGACCGCAGCAGATGCGACCGGGTGTAGGACTGGGCCCACGCGCCGACTTCGGCAAGAGACGATCGCGCGCCGATGGCGTCTTCGCGCTCCGATGAGGCAGTCAGCGGACCCTCCCCGTTCTGCTCGACGACCGCGACCCGGAGGTCACCATCGGACGCGGGGCCGATGACCGACCCGCGAATACCGACACCTGAGTACCGTGGCGACCCGACCGGTCGCCAGCGGACCCAATATTTGGTCTGGTCAGCGGAGCCTATCGTGCGGTGTCGGCGTGGTCAACGATTTCAGGCGGGTCAGCGACCCACGAGTGGCTGGTTCGGCACACCCGGGAACAACTGCTCGGTGGGACCCGAATTGACCCAGCCGCCGAGCTTGGTCACCAGATGAGGCGCGAACACCGCTCCGTAGAGGGCGTTTCCGATCACGACGACGGCGACGATGGAGAGCACCGATGACTGCAGCCGACTTGTCGAGCGCTTGTCGGCCCACATCTCGATGACGTTTCGTCCCTGTTCATCGGTTCGCCCGAGCAGGTAGGTGAAGACCATCATCTGCACGCCCATGGCCAGCGAGTCATACAGCGGGTACTGCTGCGGGGTGCCCTCCCACAGCGCCAATCCCGGGATCACGTAACCGTAGGAGAAGTTGCCCAGGCGTGCTCCCAGGATCGCGTTGAACATGAACGCCCAGCAGAACCCGACGGCGAGTCCGACCGTCAGCAGGGTGTGCGGCCGTCGCCAACCGAATCTCGCCGACACCCGCCGCCCGAGCCAGGCCCCGATCAGCGCGGGCAGCACGAAGTAGGAGATGTATCCGATGGGCACGGCCAACGGCAGGCCGCCCCAGGTCATGTTGAGTGGCCACCACGACGGCATCCGGGGCAGCGCCGGCGGGAACTGGGCATAGACCGCCCAGTCGTACGGCGCTTCGATCCAGGAGAAGGAGATGGCTGAGATGCTCAGCAACAGCAGTGGGTGCAGGTGATGTCGCCGCAAACTCAGGTAGACGCCGGTCGCGAAGAACGCGACTCCGCTGAGGTAGGCGAAGGTCTGGGCGGCCGCCAACGATGGCGCCAGGCCGGCGTTCACCGGCGGGCTTCCGGGTCGAGGCGCAGCACCACGCCGTAGATCAGTGCGATCAGTCCGAACAACGTGCCCAACATGATGACAGCGCCCACCTCGCGCCTCCTTCACAGTAATCCGGTAGGTAGTGGATACTATCCAATTGAGGTAGTGGATACTATCCTAAATTTATCCGCCGTCGATGCCCCAGGAGTGAAAAAGGTTGTCCCAGCCAGCGTCCGGTTCCCGAAGCGCCACGGCGACCCGTCGGCCCCGCGGCGAGGCGCGCCGGCTGCTGCTCGACGCCGCACGTGAGCTCTTCGCCCGGCAGGACTATCGCAGCACCACGACACGGGAGATCGCCCGGGCGGCCGGGGTCACCGAACCGCTGCTGTTTCGCCACTTCGGCTCCAAGGCGGCGCTGTTCCGCGAGGCGCTCGTCGAGCCGTTCACCAGCTTCATCGACGAGTTCGGCCGCACGTGGCAAGCGCTGGATCCGGAGCAGACCGGCGAAGAGGAGCTGGCCCGTCATTTCGTCGGGCGACTCTACGATGTGTTCGTCGGTCACCAGGGCCTGCTGGTGACACTGATGGCGCCAGACTCGCTCACCGACGACGAGATGGTCGAGGCCGGTATCGCCGATGTGCGGCGGGCGATCACACTGCTCGGCCAGATCAGCGCGGAGGGGATGAACCTGCGATCGATCGGGTCGGCGCACCCGAACCTGCCGGCGCACTCCACCGTGGCGATGATCGCCGGCATGGCGGCGCTGCGTTCGACCTACTTCGGTTCCAGGCCGCCGTCGCGAAAAGTGATCGTCGAAGAACTCACCCAGGCCACGCTGCACGGCTTCCTGCACCGCGACAACCAGGAGAGGTGACCATGGCCGGCGCCAATGTGACCCAGCTGTACTACGACCCGTTCGACCGGGACATCGACGACGATCCGTACCCGGTATGGCAGCGGATGCGTGAAGAAGCGCCGTTGTACTACAACGAAAAATACAACTTCTACGCCCTGAGCCGCTACGAAGACGTCATCCGTGAACTGCCGAACTGGCAGACCTACCGGTCCGGCCGGGGGACCACCGCCGACATCTTGTTCAACAATCTTGAAGTGCCACCGGGCATCCTGCTGTTCGAGGACCCGCCGCTGCACGACCTGCACCGCAGCCTGCTCTCGCGGGTCTTCACCCCGCGCCGGATGCTGGCGGTGGAACCGTTGGTCCGGGAGTTCTGCATCAGGGAGTTGGACCCGCTCGTCGGCGCCGGAGGCTTTGACTTCATCGCCGACCTCGGTGCGGTGATGCCGATGCGCACGATCGGCTACCTGCTGGGCATCCCGGAGAAAGACCAGGAGGCGATCCGCGACCGCAACGGCTCCTTCATCGAGATGGCCGAGGGTCGCGAGCCCGGTGACGTCACCCAGCAGGTCTTCGCCGACACCATCGTGATGTTCGCCGAGTACATCGAGTGGCGGGCCGACCATCCTTCCGATGACCTGATGACCGACCTGCTGCGGGCCGAGGTCGATGAGGCCGACGGGACCCGACGTCCGTTGTCGCGCACCGAGGTACTCGCCTACACCGCGATGATCGCCGGCGCCGGGAACGAGACCACGGCCCGGTTGATCGGATTCATGGCACAACTGTTGTCGGATCATCCGGATCAACGTCGCGAGCTCGTCGCGGACCCGGCCCTGATCCCGGGCGCTGTCGAGGAAACGCTGCGCTACGAGCCGCCGTCACCGGTGCAGGCGCGCTATGTCGCCCGCGACGCCGAGCACTACGGCCGCGTGGTGCCGGAAGGCTCCTACATGTTGCTGCTCAACGGTTCGGCGAACCGTGACCATCGGCACTTCGCCGACCCGGACCGCTTTGACATTCACCGCGAGGGCGCCCACCTCAGCTTCGGGAAGGGCGTGCACTTCTGCCTCGGATCGGCGCTGGCCCGGCTGGAGGCCCGAGTGGCCTTCGAAGAGGTCCTGAAGCGCTGGCCCGACTGGGAAGTCGACTACGCGAGTGCCGAACGCGCGCATACCGCAAGCGTGCGGGGCTGGGCGCGGCTGCCCGTGGTCACCGGATGAAGGGTTCATGCGATGCCGAGCCGGTCGCAGACGCCGAAGACCTCTTCGAAGATGGAGCCGGGAACGGTGAACGGATCCGTCGCGGCCACCCGCGCCAGATTCGCGGCGATGTCGTCGGCGGTGGGTAAGTCATCGGCTTCGGCGAGCCAGCCGTGCCCGAGGCCGATGAAGACCCGCGCGAACCGGCCGGCGCAAGCCGAGTAGTTCTGATGGGTGAGCTCGCAGTCCCGGCTGGCCAGATAGACCACCATCGGCACCACCAACTCGGGGCGAATGGCCTGCAGAAACCCGGTCTTCTCCACCGCTTCGGGGTCGCCGACCGTATCGGTGACCATCCGGGAAAACCCGAACGGCAGTACCGTATTGGACGCGATGCCGTGTGCGGCGCCCTCGATCGCGATGACATTCGACAACCCGACCAATCCGGCCTTGGCGGCGGCGTAGTGGGCTTCCAGTGGCTGGCCGAACATCCCACCGGACGACGAGACGAACACGAATCTGCCATACCCCTGCTTCGCCATGATCCGGTAGGCCGGCTGACTCAGGTAGAAGCCACCGTCGAGGTGGACCCGCAACATGCGGCGCCAGTCGTCGGCGGAGATGTCCTCGAACGCAATGCTGTTGAAGATCCCGGCGTTGCTGATCACGGCATCCAGCCGGCCGAATCGCTCGACGGCGGTCGCGATGATCGCCTCGCCGCCCGCGGGACTGTCCACCGAGTCGTGCGACGCCACGGCGACGCCGCCGGCAGCAGTGATCTCGTCGACCACCAGGTCGGCGATACTGCTATCGGCGCCGTCGCCGCCCATCGACCCACCGAGGTCGTTGACCACTACCGAGGCGCCGCGACGAGCCAGCTCCAGCGCGTAGAGCCGGCCCAGGCCGCGTCCTGCGCCGGTGACGACGACGACCCGGTCGGTGAAGTCGATCATCGCGGCGCCTACCCCTCGAACTGATTGACTGCGGTCCCGCCGGACTCTACGGTGGAACAGATATTTGGTCAACTGGCGGATGAGGGAGTCCGTGACGAGCCCCCACGAAGCAGCCGAATCGGTGCAGCGCTGGAACCTGTTGGCGTCCGCGCTATCCGGGCTCCCGGTTCAGGTGATGGCCGCCGGTGCCGGTGAACGCGCGTGGACCGACGGCAAGACTGTCTTCGTCGATGCGGGCCTGCCTGGGGCCCGTCAGCTCGAGGCGGTGGCGGTCCAGGCCTGCCTGCTGTCGGCCGGAAGCCTGCAGCGCGGCGTGGTGCGCAAACTGGTGCGGCGGCGTGCGCTGGCGGCCCGCTACCTTGCGATCGAAGGGCATCGGGCGCTGATGGCCAACGCTGAGCTGCTGCCGCCCGCGGTCGCGTCGCTGATCGACCACGAGCTGGCCGCCCGCAGCGGATCTCCCGTCGAGTCGTTGGAACTGGCCGACGAGGTCAACGGCGTTCCCGTATCCGCATTCGGTGCCATTCACCCGGGAAAGCTGTTGGCCGAGCACAAAAATGCCGACAAGGCGAATGCCGGTGTGGCGCATCAGCCGCGCAACCAGCGCAGGCCGCTGTCCGAGCTCGACGACGACGCCGACACCGAGGGCGCCGACGACACGGTGGACATCTTCTCGAGTCCGGTCGGGGGCAGCGGTGCTCTCGGCCGGCTGGTCGCCAAGATGCTCCAGGTCACCCGTCGGCTCGGCGGAGGCGGGCCACCCGGCGCGGATTCGCCCACGCACCGGACCCGCTCCGGGCGGCGGGGCGGCAGCGCGGTGTCGTCGGCCACTGTCGGTGCGGTCGACGACGACACCGCAGCCGGCGACGCCGCAGGCGCGACGTATCACGAATGGGATGTTCATCGCCGGTGTTACCGGCAGAACTGGTGCACCGTATCCGAAGTCGCGCCGACCCCGGATCTCGGTCCGGTGCCGCGGCCGGCCGATTACGGATTGCGCAGGCCGCTGGCCCGGCTCGGCGTCGGCTTGGACCGCTACCACCGGCAGGCGCAGGGCGACGACATCGACCTGGACGCCGCGATCGAGGGCCGGGTCGAAGTGCTGGCCGGGTCGGCGCCCGACGAGGCGGTCTACCTGGACAGCCTGCGCCGCCGCCGTGATCTGTCCGTGCTGATACTGCTGGACGTCTCCGGCTCGGCAGACGAGCCCGGCACCGTCGGTCAAACCGTCCACGCGCAGCAGCGCGCGGCGGCCGCGGCATTGGCCACCGCGCTACACGACCTGGGGGATCGACTGGCGCTCTACGCATTTCACTCCCAGGGCCGATCGGCAGTGCACCTGCGGCCGGTGAAGCGCTTCGACGACGCATTCGGCGCTCTTGCGATGAGGCGGTTACAGGGCCTCAAGCCCGGTGCCTACTCGCGGCTGGGCGCCGCGATCCGGCACGGCTCCGCCGTCCTGGAACGCCGTGCCGGTACCCCGCGGCGACTGCTCGTGGTGATCTCCGACGGGTTGGCCTACGACCACGGCTACGAGCGCGGCTACGGTGCCGCCGACGCCCGCCGCGCCCTGGCCGAGGCGCGCCGCTCCGGAACCGGCTGTCTGTGCCTGACCGTCGGGGCGGCCACCGATGCCGACGAGCTGCGCCGGGTGTTCGGCAGCGCCGCGCACGCCACCATTCCCCGGCTCGACCAACTCAACCGGGTCATCGGGCCGCTGTTCCGTTCGGCATTGTGCTCCGCCGACTTACGACGCCGTGTGGCGTGAAGAGAAGGGTATGAACGACATGGCAACTGCGGTCCGTGGCCCGCGCCCCTACTACGTGTCCACCGGCAACGAGGAGCAGGTCTTCAAAGCGGCCTACCGGCAAGGGTTGTCGATCGTGCTCAAAGGCCCCACCGGGTGCGGCAAGACCCGTTTCGTCGAGGCGATGGCCCACGACCTCGACCGGCCGCTGATCACCGTCGCCTGCCACGATGACCTGACCACTGCCGATCTGGTCGGCCGGTTCCTGTTGCGCGGTGGCGACACCGAGTGGGTCGACGGGCCGCTGACGCGGGCGGTGCGTGACGGTGCGATCTGCTATCTCGATGAGGTGGTGGAGGCGCGCCAGGACACCACCGTGGTGCTGCATCCGCTGGCCGATCACCGCCGCCAGCTGCCGATCGAGCGGCTCGGATTGACGCTCGACGCCGCACCGGGGTTCGGCCTGGTGGTCTCCTATAACCCGGGCTACCAGAGTGTGCTCAAGGACCTCAAGGACTCGACCCGGCAACGCATGGTGGCCATCGAATTCGGCTTCCCCGCAACCGACGTCGAGGAGAAGATCGTCGCCTGCGAGGCCGGTGTGGACCACGAGCGCGCCGCTGAGCTGGTCCGGCTGGGACAGGCGATTCGGCGGGTGGAGACCGGGGGCCTGCGCGAAGTGGCATCGACACGGGTACTGATCGCCGCCGGGCGGCTCATCGCCGAGGGCCTGGCCCCTCGTGAGGCCGCCCGCGCCGCCATTGCGGGCCCGCTGACCGACGACTCCGTCGTGACCGGCGGTCTGGTGGAGATGATCGACGTGTACCTGCCGGAGCGGTGATTGACGGTCACCCAACCGCACGCTAGGGTCTGAACAAATATTAGGTTCGTCACGGAGGCGCGATGTCCTACGAGAGCACGGCGGAACCGATCAAGATCGGCTATCTGATGGACTTCCGGCTCCCCGAAGGCTTCCCGAGAACCTATTTCGAGGACCTGACCCAGCCGTTCGACCTGGTCTTCGGGCAGGCGACCGAACAGGGACTGCTGGACCGGCCGGTCGAGATCGTCTACCGCGAGGTCGAGGGGCTGCCCAAGGGCTCGGTCAAAGCCGTCATCGACGCCTATGGCGAACTGTGCGACGAGGGCTGCCTGGCGATATTCGGGCCGCACATCACCGACAACTGCGTGCCGACCAGCGAGGCGATCGAGGAACGTTTCAAGGTGCCGTGCATCAGCGTCACCGGTTCCGACGACGCGCTGGGCGAGTGGTTCTTCGCGTTCCCGCAGGGCTCCCTGACCGACGAGCCGATCTTCTGGACGGACCTGCTGGCCAAAGGCGGACACGCGGAAGTCGGGGTGCTCAAGGAGCAGTCGCTGGTCGGCGAGACCTACCTGAAGAACTTCCGTGACGCGTGCCGGCGCAAGGGCATCCGGATCGTCGCCGAAGCCACGATCGCGCAGACCGCACAAGATGTCTCGGCGGCGGTGCGCGCCCTGTACGAGGCGAAGGCGCCAGCCATTGTGCACTGCGGTTTCGGATTCGGGATCGTCTTCATCAATCCGGCGTTGCAGGAGCTGAACTGGGATCCGCCGCGATTCACCAGCACCGCGTTCCAGAACGCCTGGATCAACCCGGTCATGTGGAACGCCTTTTTGGGCTGGACCGGTATCGACCAGTATGACGAGGGCAATCCGGTCGGCCAGGCCTTCCTCGACGACTACCAGCGGGCTTACGGCCGCCGCACCGAGTGGTGCGTGTCGGTGGTCAACCGCGACGTCGCAATGACATTGGTGCGGGCCTTGGGCGACGCCCACCCGTTGAGCCCGCGCGGGGTCAAAGAGGCCTTGGAGCGGGTGAAGATGATGCCCGCCGCCTCCGGCGCCCCGGGCACCCGCGTGTCGTTCGGAAACTGGACGCGCCGGGCCTGGATGGGCGCCGGCTACCTGGTGGCCCGCAGGCTCGACGCCGACGGCGTCAACTCGCATCTCGTCGACCGTTTCGGAGAGGAATAAGCCATGACCGCAGAGCAGACGGCGCCGTCGTCGACCCGCCCCGCGCCCGCGGAACCCCGTAAGGGATCACCGTGGGTATGGGCCTGGGCGGCAGCCGCGTTCGGCTTCCTTGCCTTCCTGCTCGCCAACGCCGAAACCGGCCTGAGCTCGGATCGGGTCCGCAACGCCGCGGTCACCGAGACACCGCCGCCGCGGCCGGTGCCGGTGCTGTTCGGGTTCGAGCACTGGCTCGGAGTCCTGGAGGCGTTCACCGTCGTGGTGATGCTCGGCATCACCATCACCTACGTGATCGCGTGGCGCCGGCACCCCTATCACCCGGTGTTGCTGATGGGCATCGTCACCACGTTGATCGTCTGGCAGGACCCGATCATGAACTGGGCGCCGTTCGCGGTCTACAACCCCGAATTGCATCACCTGCCCGAGGACTGGCCGCTGGTGTCACTGTCACCGACCGTCGAGCCGTTCGTGGTCCTCGGTTACATCATGTTCTACCTGCTGCCCTACTTCCCGGGGATCTGGCTGCTGCGCCGGATTCAGGCGCGTCGGCCCGTCGATTCCTTCGTGTGGCGCCACCCGCTGATCAGCCTGGCGATCTGCATCCTGCCCTTCGGGATGCTGCTGGACGCGGCGCTGGAGATCACCCTGGTGCAGACCGGAATGTACATCTACTCCCAGGTCCCGTTCGGTTCGATCTTCGTCGGCCAGACCCACCAGTTCCCGTTCATCTTCGAGATACTCGCGGTCAACTTCGTGATGGTGCCGGCCGGCGTGCTGCTCTACCGCGACGACACCGGCCGCACCGTGGCCGAGAAACTGGCCCAGCGGGCGAAAATCTTCGCCAGCCGCCCGACCCTCGGCATGTTCACGGTGATGCTGGTGCTGATCAACCTCGGCTACTTCTGCTACGGCGGCACGTTCGCCCTGGTCAAAGCCGCCCACCTGTCGCGGACCGTGGCGTGTGCATGGCCCTACCCCGAAGCCAAGATCTATGACCCGCAAGGCTTCTACGAAAAGCAGGGCCAACCCGGCCCCTACTCGGTGGGCATCTGGTCGACCTGGTTGAGCGGCCAGCCGGACGGGCGCCCGGACGTCGAACTGGGCGCCGACGGAGACCGCTGCGGACCCGGCAATGGGTGAGCCCCGCACTGTTGTCATCACCGGTGCCTCGCGGGGACTCGGGTTGGCATCGGCGGCTCACCTCTATCGCGGGGGCTGGCGGGTGGTGGCCGGGATGCGATCGCCGGACCGGGGACTGCCCGCGCTGCGGGAGGCTACCGGCGCGGGTGACGACGATGCCCGGCTGATCGGGATCCCGTTGGACCTCACCGATGCCGCGTCGGTCGCCGCGGCGGCCAAGGCGATCGAAGCCGCGGTCGGCGCCCCGAATGCTGTCGTACACAACGCCGGGATCTCGGCGGCGGGAATGGCCGAGGAAACACCGGCCGAACTGTGGGAGCGGATGTTCGCGACCTCGGTGTTCGGGCCGGTCGCCCTGACCAACGCGCTGCTGCCGTCGATGCGGGCGGCCGGGCGGGGCCGGATCGTGCTGGTGTCGAGTCAGGGCGGGGTGCGCGGCATGCCCGCCACCGCGGCGTACTCCGCGGCCAAAGGCGCCTTGGAGCGGTGGGGGGAATCGCTGGCCGGCGAGATCGCCCCGTTCGGTCTCGGCGTCACCATCCTGGTCACCGGCACCTACGACACTGAGATCATCACCGACGCCGGCACCACCGACTGTCGCGACTTCACCGGGCCCTATGCGCGCCACCACGCCACGATGGACAAACGGGGCCGCTTCGCGATGAAGGTCGCCGCTCGCTCACCGCAACGGTTCGCCGATGGACTGGCCAAGGCGCTGGGGTCACGGAAGCCGTTCGTCCGGCGCCCGGTTGGCCCCGATGCGCGAATGTTGTTGATCGCCAACCGGTTACTGCCCGGCCCGGGCCTGCATCAGATGATCCGGGTGATGATGGGGCTACCGCGCTTCGGCGCGCTGAGCAAGGACGCACATGGCTGAGCACCCGCGCTTCGAATCCAAGATGATGATCGACGGCGCACTCGTCGACGGGCAAGCCGGCACGTTCAGCAACGTCAACCCGGCCACCGAGGAGGTGCTGGGCGAGGTCGCTGACGCATCCGCGGCCGACATGCACCGGGCGATCGACGCGGCCCGGCGTGCCTTCGACGACACCGACTGGTCGGTCGATCACAAGTTCCGCCAGCGCTGTCTGGTGCAGTTACAGCAGGCGCTGGAAGGCGAACAGGAGAAGCTGCGCGAGGAACTCATCGCAGAGGCCGGCTGCCCGCGGGCCATCACCTACGGCCCGCAACTCGACGCACCGCTCTCGGATGCCCTGAGATTCCCGGGCCAGCTGATCGATGACTACCCGTGGGAGACGTCGCTGGGAGACGCGTTCGTCTCGGTGACCGGCGCCAACACCACCCGCATGGTGTGGCGGGAGGCCGTCGGCGTGGTCGGCGCCATCGTGCCGTGGAACTTTCCCTTCGAAGTGACCATCCACAAGATCGGCCAGGCGCTGGCGACCGGCAACACCGTGGTTCTCAAACCGGCACCGGACACCCCGTTCAACGCCACCCGGCTGGGTCGGCTGATCGCCGAGAACACCGATATCCCGGCGGGTGTGGTCAACGTGGTCACCGCGTCGGACCCGCTGATCGGGGAGGAGCTCACGCTGTCGCCCAAAGTCGACATGATCTCGTTCACCGGATCCACCGCGGTGGGCAAACGCATCATGGAGAAGGGCGCGGCGACCATGAAACGGCTCTTTCTGGAACTCGGCGGAAAATCCGCGACCATCGTGCTGGAGGACGCCGATCTCGGACTGGGCGCCATGATGGGCATCGCACCGTGCGTGCACGCCGGCCAGGGCTGTGCCAACCCGACCCGGTTGCTGTTGCCGCGGTCGCGCTACGCCGAGGGCGTCGCCATCCTGCAGGGCATCTATGAGGGCGTCGCCCCCGGCGACCCGCAGGATCCGGCGACGTTGTGCGGGCCGGTGATCTCGGCCAAACAGCGCAGCCGGATCCGCGGCTACATCGACAAGGGCATCGCCGAGGGCGCCAAGCTGCTGGTTGGGGGAGCCGAGCCGCCCGATGGGCTCGACCGGGGATTCTTCGTCAAGCCAACGCTGTTCGTCGACGTCGACAATTCCATGACGATTGCCCAAGAGGAGATCTTCGGCCCGGTGCTGGCGGTCATTCCCTACGACGACGAGAACCACGCGGTGCGCATCGCCAACGACAGCGTGTACGGGCTGGCCGGCAACGTCATGTCGGGCTCGGTGGAACACGGCCTGGCCGTGGCCAAACGGCTGCGCGCCGGATTCCTCGGCATCAACGGGGCGGCAGGCTACGGCGCCGACACACCCTTCGGCGGCTACAAGGCCAGCGGCGTCGGCCGCCAGAACGGCACCGCGGGGTTCGACCAGTACACCGAGATCAAATCCGTTGCTTACCCGGCGGTTAGCGAGGCTCGACGGAGGAGAGCCGAAGCTGGACCGCCGAATCAAGCGGCGGGTTAAGAGGAGCAATGATGCAGTTGTTTGACGACCTGGAGGATTTCGGAGCCTTCGACGACGTGGTTTCGGGAGACGTCCGGGATCCCTACACCGAACTGGCCCGGCTGCGCCGTGAGGATCCGGTGCAGCGCATCGACATCTCCGGGATGCCGCACGAGGAGTCCAAACCGGTGTTCATGGTGTACCGGCACGAGGATGTGATCGCGATGCTGCGCGACAACGAGACATTCTCGTCGGCGATCGTCATCGACACCTTCGGCGATGTGCTCGGCAAGACCGTGATGCTGGGCATGGACGAGCCGGTACACGGCCGGCAGCGTGCGCTGGTGTCCAAGGCGTTCTCGCCGCGGGCGGTTGCCGGCTGGGAACACGAGCTGGTGATACCGGTCGCCAATCTGCTGATCGATCGCTTCGCCGGTCGCGGCCACGCCGATCTGGTCAAGGAGTTCAACTTCGAGTACCCGACCCGGATCATCTCCCGAATACTGGGCCTGCCCGAGCAGGATTACGAGCAGTTCCAGCGCTGGTCCATCTCGCTGCTGTCCTTCACCATCAACCCCGAGCGTGGGCGCGCCGCATCGGAGGCGTTACGCGACTACTTCGCCCCGATCCTGGCCGCTCGGCGCGGCCAGCCGCGGGATGACCTGATCAGCCGGCTGGCAGACGCCGAGATCGACGGCGAGAAGCTCGCCGACGAGGAGATCTTCTCGTTTCTGCGGCTGCTGCTGCCGGCAGGCATCGAGACCACCTACCGCTCGCTGGGCAACCTGCTGTTCGCACTGCTGACCCACACCGACCAACTCGACGCCGTGCGGGCCGACCGGTCGCTGCTGCCGCAGGCCATCGAAGAGGGGGTGCGCTGGGACGCACCGCTTTTGACGATCACCCGGGTGGCCAGCCGCGACACCGAACTCGGTGGCGTGCAGATTCCGGCCGGCTCCGCGGTGATGCCGATGCTGGGGGCGGCCAACCGTCAGGAAGACCGTTACGCCGACCCGAACGCGTTCGACATCTTCCGCGAGTCCAAAGTCCACGCATCCTGGGGCCACGGCGCCCACGTCTGCCTGGGCAGCCACCTGGCCCGCATGGAGATGCGCGACGCGCTCGGGGCGATGTTCGACCGGCTGCCGAATCTTCGGCTGGACCCCGACGGGACAGACCCGCACATCCGCGGCCAGGTGTTCCGCTCGCCCACGTCGCTGCCGGTGCTCTTCGATGCCGTATGACCCCGCTGCGCTTTGACGAACGCGTCGCCGTCGTCACCGGCGCCGGGCGCGGGGTGGGACGCAGCCACGCGAAGCTGCTGGCGGCCAAGGGCGCTCGCGTCATCGTTGCCGATCATGGCGTCGGCATCGACGGCGGCGGCTCCTCGCCGGAACCGGCCGACGAGGTGGTGCGTGAGATTTCCGAGAGCGGGGGTCGGGCGGTCGCGTGTTATGCGTCGGTCGCCGAACCAGAAGACGCGCAGACGATCATCGACACCGCGATCGAGACGTTCGGCCGAATCGACGTGGTGGTCAACAACGCTGGCATCCACGACCCCGGCCTCTTCACGGAGCTCTCGGTCGAGCAGTTCCGCCGCATGCTCGACGTGCACTACCTGGGCACCGTGGCGGTCTGTCGCGCCGCGTGGCCGCATTTCGTCGCGGCGGGCTACGGCCGCGTGGTCAACACGGTCTCCGAAGCCATGCTCGGCGGCATCTCCGAGCTGACCAGCTACGGCGCCGCCAAAGGGGCGGTGTTCGGTCTGACTCGCAATCTGGCGACCGAGGGCATCCGGCACGGCATCCGCGTCAACGCCGTCGCGCCGCGCGCCAACACCCGGATGTCCGCGTCGCACTCGGACTCCGTGGCCGCTCAGCTGTCCATCCCCACGGACGTCATGAACACCATCAACGCCAGCATGCCGCCGGAATTATGCGCGCCCGCAGCGGCTTTCCTGGCACATGAGGACTGCCCGCTCAATGGCGAGGTGCTGCAGATCGGCATGGGTGGCGTCGCTCGGCTCGCCGTGGTGCGTACCGCGGGGATCACGAAGTCGCCGCTGAGCGCAGAGGACATCGCCGAGAACCTCGAGCAGATCATGAACATTTCTGATGCCCAGGTGACCGCCGTCACCGAGATGGTGCAGTGAGCAGCGTAGGAGGCGCCCCGTGAGCGATTTCGAGTCGGTCGACTTCTTCACCGACCAGTCGTTGATCCCCGACCCGTACCCGTATTTCGACCATCTGCGGGCCAAGTGCCCGATCGTGCACGAACCGCACCAGGGGGTTCTCGCCGTCACCGGACACGCCGAAGCCCTTGCGGTGTACAAGGATCCGGCGTTCTCCGCGTGCGTCTCGGTGGCCGGCCCGTTCTCCGGCCTGTCGTTCGAGCCCACCGGTGACGACGTCAGTGAGCTGATCGAGAAGCACCGGGACCAGATCCCGATGAGCGAGCACATCGTCACCCAGGACCCGCCCGAGCACACCCGAACCCGGGGCCTGCTGAGTCGGCTGCTCACCCCCAAGCGGCTCAAGGAGAACGAGGAGTTCATGTGGCGGCTGGCCGATGAGCAACTCGACAGATTCGTCGCCCGCGGCAGCACCGAGTTCATCGAGGATTACGCCAAACCGTTCTCGATGCTGGTCATCGCGGACTTGCTCGGGGTGCCCACCGCCGACCATCAGGAGTTCCGCCGGGTGATGGCCGGCGAGCACGTGGGCTCCCTGGACGACGACCCGGTCTCTCACAACCCGCTGCAGTGGCTGGACGACATGTTCTCCGCCTACATCGAAGACCGGCGCAGGCAGCCGCGCGGCGACGTGCTGACCGAACTGGCCCAGGCGAAATATCAGGACGGGTCGACACCGGAGGTCATCGACGTGGTGCGGGTGTCGACGTTCCTGTTCGCCGCCGGCCAGGAGACCACCGTCAAGTTGCTCAGTGCCGGGTTGCGGGTGATCGCCGAACAGCCCGACATCCAGGCGTTGCTGCGCAGCGACCGTAGCCGCATCCCGGTGTTCCTGGAGGAGACACTGCGCACCGAGAGCCCCGTCAAGGCGCATTTCCGGATGGCGCGCACCACCACGACGGTCGGCGACGTCACCGTTCCGGCCGGCACCACGGTGATGCTGCTGCCGGGCGCCAGCAACCGCGACCCACGGAAGTTCGACGACCCTGCCGAGTTCCGGGTCGACCGAGCCAATGTGCGCGAGCACGTGGCGTTCGGGCGCGGAGTGCACTCGTGCCCGGGCTCGCCGCTGGCCCGCGCCGAGGGCAGGATCTCGCTCAACCGCATCCTGGACCGGATGGCCGACATCCGCATCTGCGAGGAGCGCCACGGTCCGCCCGACGCCCGCCGTTACAGCTACGAGCCGACCTTCATCATGCGAGGCCTGCAGGAGCTGCACCTGGAGTTCAATCCGGTCGGCTGACCAGGCTCTGGCGACCCCGCCCGTGAGTGTCCTCGGTGGGTTGGTTGACAATCGACGTCACGAACCTTCGTTGACAAAGGAGAGCACCCATGGCCGAAGCAGTCATCGTAGAAGCGGTGCGTTCGCCGATCGGCAAGCGCAACGGCGGTCTGTCGGGGGTCCACCCGGCGGAACTGTCCGCCCAGGTGCTCAACGGGTTGGTCACCCGGGCGGGTGTGGACCCCGCCTTGGTCGACGACGTGATCTGGGGTTGCGTGATGCAGGCCGGCGAGCAGGCCCTCGACATCGGGCGCACCGCGGTGCTGGCCGCCGGCTGGCCGGAGACGGTGCCCGGGGTGACGGTGGACCGCCAGTGCGGATCCAGCCAGCAGTCGGTGCACTTCGCCGCCGCCGGTGTGGTCGCCGGCCACTACGACGTCGTCGTCGCCGGCGGCGTCGAATCGATGTCGCGCACCCCGATGGGCTCGTCGCTGGCCAACGGCGGGCACCCCTACCCCGACGCGTTCCGCCACCGCTACAGCCAGACCCCCAACCAGGGGATCGGCGCGGAGATGATGGCCGAGAAGTGGGGACTGGACCGCACCGCGCTCGACGAGTTCGCGCTGGCCTCGCACGAGAAAGCTGCCGCCGCACAGGATTCCGGTGCGTTCAAAGACGAGATCGTGGGCATCACGGTTGCGGGCAACCCAGACAGCACAGTCGACGCCGACGAGGGCATCCGGCGTGGCACCACCGTCGAGAAGATGGCCCAGCTCAAGCCGGCGTTCAAGGAGGACGGTGTGATCCACGCCGGCAACTCCAGTCAGATCTCCGACGGTTCAGCGGCGCTGCTGTTCATGTCGGCGGCCAAGGCCCGCGAGCTGGGGCTGACCCCGCTGGCGCGGGTGCACACCGCCACGCTGGCCGGCGCCGACCCGGTGATGATGCTGAGCGCCCCGATCCCGGCCACCCAGAAGGCGCTGCAGCGCAGCGGCCTGAGCGTCGACGAGATCGGGGTGTTCGAGGTCAACGAGGCGTTCGCCCCGGTGCCGATGGCCTGGCTGGCCGAGATCGGCGCGGATGCGAAGAAGCTCAACCCCAACGGCGGGGCGATCGCGCTCGGCCACCCGCTGGGCGGGTCCGGCGCCCGGATCATGACCACCATGCTGTACCACATGCGCGCCAACGGAATTCGTTACGGCCTGCAGACCATGTGCGAGGGCGGCGGTCAGGCCAACGCCACCATCCTGGAGCTGCTGTGAGTGATGGAGCTGCTGTGAGTGATGGGGCCGTTCTCGTCGAGCGGCGCGACGGTGGCGTCCTGCTGATCACCATCAACCGGCCCGAAGCCCGCAATGCCATCAACGGCGCGGTCAGCGCGGGGATCGGCGACGCGTTGGCGCAGGCGCAGAGCGACGACGAGGTGCGGGCGGTGGTGCTCACCGGCGCCGGGGACAAATCCTTCAGCGCCGGAGCCGATCTCAAGGCGATCGCCAACCGGGAGAACATCTATCACCCCGAACACCCGGAGTGGGGTTTCGCCGGCTACGTACAGCACTTCATCGACAAGCCCACCATCGCCGCGGTCAACGGCACCGCGCTGGGCGGCGGCACCGAGATCGCGCTGGCCAGTGACCTGGTGATCGCCGAGCAGCGCGCCCAGTTCGGGCTGCCCGAGGTCAAACGGGGCCTGATCGCCGGCGCCGGCGGGGTGTTCCGCATCATCGACCAGCTGCCCCGCAAGATCGCCCTGGAGCTGCTCTACACCGGGGAGCCGATGTCGGCCGCCGACGCCGCCCGCTGGGGGCTGGTGAACCAGGTGGTCGCCGACGGCGGGGCGCTGGAGGCAGCGCTGGAACTGGCGGAACGGATCACCGGCAACGCACCGTTGTCGGTGCGGGCCAGCAAGCGGATCGCCTACGGCGTCGACGACGGTGTCATGGCCGGTGAGGCGGCCGATTGGGCCCGGACCGGCCGTGAGTTCAGTGCGTTGCTGCGCTCCGAGGACGCCAAGGAGGGGCCGCGGGCGTTCGCCGAGAAGCGTGCACCGGTGTGGAAGGCCCGGTGACCGGGCCGCTGATCATTCCGATTCGCGGGCACGCCCCGCAGCTTCACCCCGAGTCGTGGGTGGCGCCCAACGCCAGCCTCATCGGCCAGGTCAGCCTGGCCGCCCGGGCCAGCGTCTGGTACTCGGCCACGCTGCGCGCCGAGGTGGAGCCGATCGAGATCGGCGTCGACACCAACATCCAGGATGGGGTGACCATCCACGTCGACAAGGAGTTCCCGATCCGGGTCGGGGCCCGCGTCAGCGTCGGGCACAACGCGGTGCTGCACGGTTGCACCGTCGAGGACGACTCGCTGATCGGGATGGGAGCCATCATCCTCAACGGTGCTGTGGTGGGTGCGGGCTCCCTGATCGCGGCCGGTGCGGTCATCCCGCAGGGCACGGTGGTGCCGCCGCGGTCGTTGGTGTCGGGGGTGCCGGGCCGGGTGCGACGGGAGCTCAGCGAGGCCGAGATCCGCAATAACCGGCACAACGCCGCGGCCTATCGGCGGCTGATCGAAGTGCACCGGGCGAACTGACGCAATCAGGCCACCGAGCGGTGTCGGGCCGCTACGTTCTAGGGCATGACCCAGACCAGTTCGGCCCGGCCCGGCCTGCTGCGTGAGTTCACCGACATCTTGTCCAAGGTCTCCGCGCCGTACCACGAGTCACGGGCCGTCGTGCAGCGTCGTCGTGTCGTCGTCGCGGTGGTGGTGCTGCTCGGCGCCGCGGTGCTGGCTTTCATGCACACCAAGAACCCCGGCGACGCGGCGTTCTACCAGCTCTCGCTGGCGTTGGCGGTGATCTGGGCGGTGGGCGCGGTGGTGGCCGGTCCGCTGCACCTCGGCGCGGTGCGGTTCCGGGGCCGCAACGAGCGGCCGGTGTTCACCGGTACCGGCGTCGGACTGGTGCTCGGCGGGGTGTTCTTGCTGGCCGGGCTGGTGGTGCAGCAGATTCCTCCGCTGGCCGACCAGGTGATCGCGATCCTGGACTACACCACCCACGTCTCCTGGCGGTTGGTGGTGCTGATCGCCATCGTCAATGCGATCGCCGAGGAGATGTTCTTCCGCGGTGCGCTTTTCAGCGCGTTCGGCCGCCGTTACCCGCTGGTGTTCTCGACGCTGCTCTACATTGCGGCGATGATGGCCGCCGGAAATCTGATGATCGGGGTCGCCGCGCTGGTGCTCGGCACGGTGTGCGCCATCGAGCGCCGCGCCACCGGTGGGGTGTTGGCGCCGGTGCTGACACATCTGGTGTGGGGGCTGGTGATGGTGCTCGCGCTGCCCTCGATCTTCGGGATGTAGCCGCCCCATTTTTGTCGCGAGCGTGCGCGTCCCCGGTCGACACGCCGACGTTTTAACCGGGATTACGCACTCTCGCGGGGTACGAACCCAACCCTCAGGAGTCGGTGAAGTTCGGCGTGCGCCGGTCCTGAAACGCCCGGGTGCCTTCCCGGAAGTCGTGGGCGCTCAACAGAATCGACTGGCCGACGTACTCGCGGTCCAGCGTCGCATCCAGCTCGGTCAGCGTCGCCGCGTTGATGGCGTGCTTGGTCTTGGCGAATGCCGCCGCCGGCCCGGCCAGCAGCCCGGCCAGTGCCTTGTCCACCTCGGCGTCGAACTCCTCGGCCGGGTACACCGCGCTGATCAATCCCCATTCCAAAGCCTCAGCGGCCGGCAGCCGTTCGGCCAGCAGCGCCAGCCGCATCGCCCGGATCCGGCCGACCGCCGCGGCGACCAGAGCCGAGGCACCGCCGTCGGGCATCAGCCCGATCTTGGTGAACGCCAACAGAAAAAATGCCTTGTCGGAGGCCAGCACCAGGTCGCAGGCCAGCGCCAGCGACACCCCGACACCGGCAGCCGGGCCTTGGACCACGGCCACCACCGGCCGCGGCAGCGCCACGATCGCCCGGATCGCGCGGTTGGCCTCGACGATGATCTCCGTCGGCACCCCGTCGGAGGCGTCCTCGGCACTGATCCCTGCGCCCGAGCTGAAGCCACGTCCGGCGCCGCCGAGGCGCACCGCCCGCACCCGGGGATCGCGGGCGGCGCCTTCCATGGCGTCGGCGATGCCGGCCAGGACGCCGGTGGTCAGCGAGTTCAGGCTGTCGGGGCGGTCGATGGTCACCGACAGCACGCCGTCGGCCAGGGTCACGGACAGCCCCTCCACCGGTGCCAGGGTGTCGATCCCGGAGTCGATAGTCGTCATGAGTGTCACCTTAGGATGCACATCACAGGCGCAGACGACGAGGAGGCGGTTATGGCGGGACCACTGGCGGGCTTGCGGGTCATCGAACTGGCGGGGATCGGGCCGGGGCCGCACGCGGCGATGATCCTCGGTGACCTGGGAGCCGACGTGGTGCGCGTCGATCGGCCGCCCAAATTCGGCGCCGAGGCGTCGAAGGACACCATGCTGCGCAACCGGCGTTCGGTGACCGCCGACTTGAAGTCGCCGGAGGGCCGCGACCTGGTGCTCAAACTGGTCGCCAAGGCCGACGTGCTGATCGAGGGTTTCCGTCCGGGTGTCACCGAGCGGCTGGGACTGGGACCGGAGGACTGCGCAAAGATCAACGACAAGCTGATCTACGGCCGGATGACCGGCTGGGGGCAGACCGGGCCGCGCGCGCTGCAGGCCGGCCACGACATCAACTACATCTCGCTCAACGGCACGCTGCACTCGATCGGCCGCAAGGGCGAGCGCCCGGTGCCGCCACTGAACCTGGCCGGCGACTTCGGCGGCGGATCGATGTTCCTGTTGGTCGGGATCCTCTCGGCGCTGTGGGAGCGCCAGAGCTCGGGCAAGGGGCAGGTGATCGACGCGGCGATGGTCGACGGCTCCAGCATGCTCGGGGCGATGATGTGGAGCTTCCGTGCGCAAGGCCTCTGGAGCGACGAGCGCGGTGTCAACATGCTCGACACCGGTGCCCCCTACTACGACACCTACGAGTGCTCCGACGGTCGCTACATGTCGGTGGGCGCGATCGAGCCGCAGTTCTTCGCCGAACTCCTGGCCAAGCTGGGGCTGGACCCGGCGGAGCTGCCCGCGCAGAACGACACCAGCCGCTGGCCGGAGCTGCGCGAGGTGTTCACCAAGGCGTTCGCCGCGCACGACCGTGACCACTGGGCGAAGGTGTTCGCCACCTCCGATGCCTGTGTGGCGCCGGTGCTGGCGTTCGGCGAGGTGCTGGCCGACTCGCACATCGCCGAACGCGACACCTTCTACGACGTCGACGGTTATCTGCAGCCCAGGCCGGCGCCGCGGTTCTCCCGCAGCGTTCCCGACGTCCCGACGCCGCCGGCGGTACTGGGGGCCGACAACGACACCATCCTGGGGGACTGGGTATAGTCCCGACCAACCAGGTGGTTGGTCGACGAAGGGATGGCACGTGCAGATCAAGGATGCGGTGGCGGTCGTCACCGGAGGCGCTTCCGGGCTGGGCTTGGCGACGACGAAACGCCTGCTCGACGCCGGTGCGCAGGTGGTGGTGATCGACTTGCGGGGCGCCGACGCGGTCGCCGAACTCGGTGACCGGGCCCGGTTCGCCGAGGCCAACGTCACCGATGCCGAGGCTGTCACCGCGGCCCTGGACGTCGCCGAATCGCTGGGGCCGCTGCGCATCAACGTCAACTGCGCCGGCATCGGCAACGCGATCAAGACGCTGAGCAAAAACGGCGCGTTCCCGCTAGAGGAGTTCACCAAGGTCGTGCAGGTCAACCTGATCGGCACGTTCAACGTGCTGCGGCTGGCCGCCGAGCGGATCGCCAAGACCGAGCCGGTCGGGGAGGAGCGCGGCGTCATCATCAACACCGCCTCGGTGGCCGCGTTCGACGGACAGATCGGCCAGGCCGCCTACTCGGCGTCCAAGGGCGGCGTGGTCGGCATGACGCTGCCGATCGCGCGGGATCTGTCCCGCGAGCTGATCCGGGTCTGCACCATCGCGCCCGGTCTGTTCAAGACGCCGCTGCTGGGTTCGCTGCCCGAGGAGGCGCAGCGCTCGCTCGGTGGGCAGGTGCCGCACCCGGCTCGGCTCGGCGACCCCGACGAGTACGGCGCGCTGGCCGAGCACATCATCAGCAACCCTATGCTCAACGGCGAGGTGATCCGCCTCGACGGCGCGATCCGCATGGCACCCCGATGAGCGCGTGCGCGACGAGTTTTGAGCAGAACTAAGGAGCCGATATGACCATCACGACGAAATTCACCGAGGTCTTCGGGGTCGAGCATCCCATCGCCCAAGGCGGCATGCAGTGGGTGGGCCGCGCGGAACTCGTTGCGGCGGTAGCGAACTCGGGCGCCCTCGGGTTTCTCACGGCGCTCACCCAGCCGACCCCGGCGGATCTGGCCAACGAGATCGCCAAGACGCGGGATCTGACCGACCGCCCGTTCGGGGTGAACCTGACCATCCTGCCGACGATCAACCCGCCGCCTTATGACGAGTACCGCCAGGTGATCGTCGACGCCGGTATCAAGATCGTCGAGACCGCCGGGTCCAACCCCGCGCCACACTTGCCGATGTTTCACGACAACGGCATCAAGGTGCTGCACAAATGCACCTCGGTGCGCCACGCGGTCAAGGCGCAGAGCCTCGGGGTCGACGGCATCAGCATCGACGGCTTCGAGTGCGCCGGGCATCCCGGCGAAGACGACATCCCGGGTCTGGTGCTGATCCCGGCCGCGGCCGCCCAGATCGAGATCCCGATGATCGCCTCCGGCGGGTTCGCCGACGCCCGCGGCCTGGTCGCCGCGCTAGCGTTGGGCGCCGACGGCATCAACATGGGGTCGCGGTTCATGTGCACCGTGGAGTCCTGCATCCACCAGAACGTCAAGGAAGCCATCGTCGCCGGCGACGAGCGCGGCACCGAGCTGATCTTCCGGCCGCTGCGCAACACCGCCCGGGTGGCGTCCAACACCGTGTCGCGTGAGGTCGTCGAGATCCTGGACAAGGGCGGCCAATTCCCCGACGTGCAGGAGTTGGTGGCCGGCGTGCGGGGCCGCAAGGTCTTCGAAGACGGCGACGTCGAGGCCGGTATTTGGTCGGTGGGCACCGCGATGGGGCTGATCAACGACATCCCGACCGTCGGGGAGCTGGTGTCGCGGATCGTGGCCGAGGCCGAGGAGATCATCACCGACCGGCTGGGCGGCATGCTCGAGGACGAGGACGAGGAGAACGTGGCTTAGCCGGGTGGTATCAATCCGGTATCATGCTTGTCATGGGCATGACGCTGCGCACCAGCGACGAGCAGGCCGAGGCGTTGCGGCGGCAGGCTGCCGCAGAGGGCCGGTCGATGCAGGCCGTCGCATTGGCGGCTATCGATGAGTACATTGCGCGCCGGACGCATCAGGCCAAGGTCTCCGAGACACTGCAGCGAGTCGTTCGTGAGGAAGCAGGGGTTCTGGAGCGTCTGAAGGACGCATGATCGAGTACCTGGATCTCGATGACCTGCTTGAGATCGCCTGCGCCGCCGTCGGCGAAGACGTCGCGGTCCGGGATTACGGCCTGCTCGAATCGGCGTTGGCTCGCCCGCGTGCGTCGGTGTTCGGCGAGGACGCCTACGCGGACCTGCACGTCAAGGCCGCCGCACTGATGCAGTCGCTGGCGCGCAATAACGCGCTGGCTGACGGCAACAAGCGGCTGGCCTGGACCGCATGTCGGACATTTCTCGCCATCAACGAGGTGGGGATCCGCGCGCCCGAGGACGACCGGTTCGAGTTCGTGATCGCCGTTGCCACCGGTGGGCTGGCTGATCTCGGCGAGATCGCCGAGCGGTTGCGGGCTTGGAGCTATTCGGGCGAGTGAGCCGCCGCGTACCGCACGATGCTGCGCTGGGTGCCCAGGTCGATCGCGCCGTCGTCGGTCGCCACGCCGGCCTCGATGACGTCGCCGTCTTGCAGGTATTTCGGATTGCCGGCCTGTCGCTTGAAGAAGGTCTTCCACTTGAGCGCCGGCGGCAGCACTGAGCCGAGGATCTCGATCGGCTTGGGTGGTGCGCTCAGCGCGGTGCCAATCGGGGTGCCCGTCAGGATCAAATCTCCGGCTGCGAGGTTCTGGAACCGGGTCAGCGCCTGCAGCGCCTGCAGCGGCCGGTACAACATGTCGCCGGCCACGGTCATGTTCTGGCGAACCTTGCCGTTGACCGCCAGCCGCAGCCGCAGCTCCCCGAACCGTGCCAGCTCCGCCGCGTCGAGCAGCACCAGGGCCGGACCGACCGGGGTGAACCCAGGATAGGACTTCGCCTCGTAGAACTGGGTCTGCGGCAGCTGGACGTCGCGGGCGGACACGTCGTTGGTGACCACCAGGCCGGCGATGAGGTCGGGTAGGTCACGCTCGGAAATCGTTGCGCCGACCGGGATGTCGCGTCCGATGACCAGACCGATTTCCACCTCGTAGTCCAGCAGGTTGACGTGGCCGGGTTTGACGATGTCGTCGTAAGGACCGGATATCGACGCCGAGGCCTTGCGAAAGAAGGTCAGGGGAACCGTCGCGGGATTCATGCCGGCGTCGCGCACGTGCGAGGCGAAGTTGGTCATCTGGGCGATCACCCGGCACGGGGCGGTCACCGGGGACAGCATTCCGAGAGTGTCAATCGGCACAGTGTCGGTGCTGTTCGCCGCGGCCTCGATGGCGGTCCGGTTGGCCAGGAGTTGCCCGGTGGTGGTGGCGCGGCTCTCGATCCGGGCGGCGCCGGCCGGGGTGCGCACCCACCAGCCGTCGGAGGTGCGGAGCACGGAAATGGTCATGAGGAGGCAACTTTCGCCAGGCCGGCCAGGCGCCGGACGCCGAACTCGTTGCGACCGCGCAGTGCGCTGAGGATCGCGCGGGCTTCTCGCGGGGCGGATCTGGCACCGGTGCCGAGGAAATCCCTGCTCGCCCGGGGCCCCCACTGGGCCAGCCCGGACGCGGTGAACGGCGCCCAGCCCGGTTCCATGGTGTTGTCGAACAGATCCCCGTCAGTGAAGTGCTCCACCAGAAGACCGTCGGGATCGCGCCAGTAGTCGAAGATCTGACTGCCCTGGATGTGGCGACCGATTCCCCAAGACCGTTGGTAACCCAGATCTTTAAGGTGCTCGCCGCCGGCCGCCAGCGCGTCGAGGTCGCAGACCTGATACGCCGAGTGCACGTACCGGTCGGCCGGACCCAGTGCGAGCGCCAGGGTGTGATGGTCGGCCGGGGCCGAACCGCGGTCGCAGCGGATGAAGCTCATCGTCGGTCCGAGATCACGCTGGCCGGGGAAGAACAGGAAGTCGCTGACGATCATGCCGAGAGTGTCCAGATACCAGTCGAGCGTCTGACGGTATCGGGTGCGCTGTAACACCAGGTGCCCGAGGCGCTGCACGATCGCCGGTGTGCGCGGCGGGCGCTGGGTGGCGTTGACGCGTCGCAATTCGGCGCCGACGTTGTAGGTGTGCGCAGTCTGCGCCGGTAGTGCGGGCAGCTGGCGGGTGCCGGCGACGACGCGGACCGGTAGGCCGCCGGGGTCGATCAGATCGACAGCGAGTCCGCCGGTGGAGTCGGGCAGCGAAGCGATGCGACCGGCGGTCGCGTCGGCCAGTCGGGTCAAGTCCCCGGCATCGGATGCCTGAAATGCCACGCGATGAAAGCGGCTTCGGTTGCCGTGCCGAATGATCACACACGGCGCCCCCGGGTCGGCGCCACGCAGTTGCAGCTCGTTGTCGGTGCGCAGTGCGGTCGTGAAACCAAAAGCCTGCGCGAAGATCTCGGCCCGCGCCAGGTTCGGCTTCTCGAATTCCAGCCAGGCCAGATCATGGACTTTAATCAGCGGATTGCGCGCCCGCCCGGGATGATCGCCGGTCATCGGGCGTCCTGTTCGCGCAGCAACCGGTGAGCGGTGTCGTAGATGGCGCGGCCGTGCAGTTCGAACAGCGCCAGCAGGTCCACCGTGTCGCCACCGATCTCCTTGGCGATGAACAGCCCGTCGGCGCCGGCCAATGCGTAGTCGGCCAGCTGCTGCACATTGGCCTCGGTCAGCTCGGGCAGGAAGTCCCGAAAGTCGTTGACGAGTTGCCGGCGTGCCTGGATACGTGTGTCGAGGAACATGGCTCGGGCCCGCGGTTCCACCGGGCGGCGCTCCAGCGCCAGCATCAATCCGAGCCGGATGAAGTCCGGGGAATCCTGCAGGGCTTTGGCCGCGCGAGTCGCCACCGACGCGAACCGCTGCTCGGCGGTGCCGCCCTCGGGGACCTGCCACGCCGACAGCCAGCTGCTGAAGCTGCGTGCGATCACCGCCGCGATCAGGTCGTCCTTGTTCTTGAAGTGCCAATAGATGGAACTGGCCGGCAGACCGCACTTCGCGCTGACCAACGCGATGCTGGTGCCCTCATAGCCGCGCTCGGCGGCGATCTCGGTGGCGGCGTCGAGAATGCTGTTGCGCGAGAGCTCGCCATCGGCACGAGTGCGGCGACGCTTCGGCTGTGCCGGTTCTGCCATCGGGCCCTCCACGGTCAGGATATTGACACTGTAGTGATCGCTACACTACCGTAATGAACACTACAGAACAAGGTCTGTGTGACTGGGGAAGCAGCATGACCGTTTATGACGTCGCCGTGATCGGCTATGGACCCACCGGTGCTACCGCCGCGAACCTCCTCGGTCGTTATGGTTTGAAAGTCCTTGTGATCGAACGAGACTCCGATGTCTATGGGCGCGCCCGGGCGATCTCGACCGATGACGAGGTGATGCGGATCTGGCAATCCGTCGGGTTGGCGGATCGGCTGCAGCGCGACATGCTGCCCGATCGGCCACTGAACTTCGTCGACACCGCCGGCGTGCCGTTCATCGACCTGAAGATCAGGCCCCGCGGCACCGGGCATCCGCCCCAGCAGTTTCTGTATCAGCCCGCGGTCGACCACGTGCTGCGCGAAGGGGTGTCCCGCTTCGCCGGCGTCGACGTGTTGCTGGAGCACGAATGCCTGCGGGTGCTGGACGGCGAGGACGACGTCGAACTCATGGTGGCCGACTTGCGCACCGACACCTTCAAACGATTCCGGGCGTCGTATGTGATCGCCGCCGATGGCGGATCCTCGCCCACCCGCGGACAATTGGGCATCGGCTATACCGGGCGAACCTACACCGAACGTTGGGTGGTCATCGACACCAAGGTGATCAAGGAGTGGGATGCCCACGACCGGTTGCGGTTTCACTGCAACCCTGCCCGTCCCACGGTCGACTGCCCGACGCCGCTGGGTCACCACCGCTGGGAGTACCCGGCGCGTGCGTGCGAGGACGAGCGGGACCTGCTGCGCGATGACGCGATCTGGAAAGTGCTGGGCGATCAGGGCATCACCGGTGACCACGTCAAGATCCTGCGGGCAGTGATTTACAGCCACCATGTCCGGGTCGCCGACCGCTGGCGGGTGGGGCGTGTCTTCCTGGCCGGCGATGCCGCACACGCCATGCCTCCGTGGATCGGGCAGGGGATGTCCGCCGGCGTGCGTGATGTGGCCAACCTGTGCTGGAAGCTGGCGGCCGTCGTCAGCGGACAGGCGCCGGACGCGCTGCTGGACTCCTACCAGGCCGAACGCAAACCGCACGTCATCGAAACCACCCGGCGCGCCTGCCGGGTGGGACGGATCATCACCGAGCGCAACCGGGTCGCCGCCGTGGTGCGCAACCACTTGCTGCGCGCGCTGGCCCGAATTCCGGGATTGGAGGCCGCCGCCCAAAAACAGATGTGGATTCCACACGCCCGCTACGCCGATGGATTCTTCGCCGCCGGCCGCCACCGCGCGCTCGGATGGCAGATCCCGCAGCCGTGGGTGACCGACGGCCACGGAGCGACGGTCCGCCTCGACGACCTGCTCGCTGGGCAGTGGGCCATCGTGTACACCGGCCTGTTGCCACCGGGTGCACGCGCCTGGACCGGTGTGCCGGCGATCCGGATCAGCGAACCAAGCCTGGTTCGCTGGCTGCAGCAGAGGAAGGCGGCCGCGGCGGTCGTGCGCCCCGACGGATTCATCTATGCCGCAGCAGAATCCGGGCAACAGCTGCCCGCACCGCCTGCGGGCTTCGGCACACTCACGATTGGAGCCGCCGCATGATCACCGCTTTGACCGAACGCAGCGTCAGCGTCGCCGGGAAACCGATCTTCTTCGCCGAGGCCGGTGCCGGGCCGGCGGTGGTCATGCTGCACGGTGGGGGCCCGGGCGCTTCGGGGGTGTCAAACTACTCCCGCAACATCGACGCGCTGGCCGCGCGGTTCCGGGTGATCGTGCCGGATATGCCTGGCTACGGCCGCTCGGTGAAGCGTGTGGATCGGCACGACCCATTCGGCTACCTCGCCGACATGACCCGCGGCCTGCTCGACCAACTCGGCGTCACCACCGCGCATCTGGTCGGCAACTCCTACGGCGGCGCGGCCGCGCTGCGGCTGGCGCTGGATACCCCCCACCGGGTCGACAAGCTGGTGCTGATGGGACCCGGAGGCATCGGCACCACCCGCGGTGCCCCGACCGCAGGCCTGAACAGCCTGCTGTCCTACTACGGCGGCGACGGCCCCAGCCGCGACAAACTCGAAGCCTTTATCCGCAACTACCTGGTGTACGACGGCGCATCGGTGCCCGACGAGCTGATCGACTTGCGGTATCAGGCCTCCATCGACCCGGAGGTGGTGGCGAACCCGCCGCTGCGCCGCCCGTCGGGGCCGCTGGCGCTGCGCACGCTGTGGCGCATGGACCTCACCCGTGACAAGCGACTCCGTCGCCTGCGGACACCTGTGGGGTCGCGACGACAAGGTCAACAAGCCCGCCGGCGGCCCGCTGCTGCTCGACACGATGCCCAATGCCGAGTTGGTGATGACCTCGCGCACCGGCCACTGGATGCAGTGGGAACGCGCCGAGTTGTTCAACCGGCTGGTCAACGAATTCCTCGGCACTCCCTCGGTGTTCGACAAATGATCTTCGGCAGGGTCCACCTGGGCTATATCGTCATCGAGACGCGCAAGTTCGCCGACTGGCGCCGGTTCGGCCGTGACGCGATCGGTCTGCACGTCGATGACACCCTTGCCGACGTGATGCGGTTTCGCCTCGATGACAACGACTGTCGCTTCCTGTTGCAACGCGGTGCGGGCGAGGACGTCACCGCACTCGGCTGGCAACTCGATGACCACGCCGTGTTCGACGAAGTCGTCTCCCGCGTCACCCGACGCGGCGTACCCGTCACCGAGGGCACCGCTGAGGAAGCACAACTGCGCGGCGTCGAACGCCTGGCGCGGTTTCCCGGTCCGAACGGCATGGCCCAGGAGATCTTCACCCGGGCCGGTAGTGCTGCCACGCCGCTGACGATGGCGGTGCGCGGCGGATTTGTCACCGGGGAGGCCGGGATCGGCCACGTGGCGATCACCACGAAGAAACCGCACCAGATGCGCGGCTACTACAACACGGTCTTTGACGCCCGGCTCAGCGATTTCATCGACGAGACGCTCAGCGGCGTCAAGGTCAAGATCCGGTTCCTGCGGGTCAACCAACGTCACCACTCGGTGGCGATCGCGGCGGCGAACCGGGCCCCGATCAACCCGATCCGCACCCGCATCCAGCACCTGAACGTCCAGGTCGCCGATCTCGACGATATGACCGACTCCTATCAGCGGGTCAAGCAACTCGGCTTCCGCATGGCGCTGGGGGTTGGTCAGCACACCAATGACCGTGAGCTGTCCTACTACGCCGAGACCCCGTCGGGCTTCGAATGGGAAGTCGGCTGGAACCCGATCGTCGTCGACGAAAGAACCTGGGAGCCGACGACGCATCGGGGCATCAGCATCTGGGGACACCGCCCGGAGGGGCAGACCATCATCGACAAGCTCACCCAATTCAAGGCCGCGGCCGCCTCGCTGCGGCGCCGCGAAGACACCGTACCCGCGCTGTCCGGCGCCGGTATCCCCGACTGAATCAAGGGGCCCATCATGCAACGCATCGACACCCACCATCATCTGATCCCGCCGGACTACCGAAAAGCCTTACAGCGAGCCGGTATCGACGAAGCCGGCGGGCGGGCTCTGCCCGACTGGAGTCCGGAGGGATCGTTGCAGGCGATGGCCGAGCTGGACGTCGGTACCGCCATCGTTTCGGTGTCGACGCCGGGCACCACGTTCCTGCCGGCCGGGGCCGACGCGGCCGCGCTGGCACGGGATCTCAACGATTACGCGGCACAATTGGTCGCCGCACATCCCGAGCAGTTCGGCTTTTTCGCCACCGTCCCCATGCCGCACGTCGACCTCGCGGTGGCGGAGTCGGTGCGCGCACTCGACGAACTCGACGCCGACGGAATAGTGCTGTTGGCCAACAGCGCCGGCGCGTACCTGGGCCAGGACGGCCAGGACGACCTGTTCGCCGTACTCAATGAACGCTCGGCGGTCGTGTTCATTCACCCCGCGGATCTACCTGGGCCGACCGTTTCCGGTGTCGCGCCCTTCGCCGCCGACTTCCTGCTCGACACCACCCGGGCCGCCTACCTGTTGGTGCGCAACGGCGTCCGGCGGCGCTATCCGAAGATTCGGTTCATCCTGAGCCACGCCGGGGGATTCGTACCCTATGCCAGCCACCGGATGGCGGTCGCGATCATGGCCGACACCGGGGCCAGTCCCGCCGACACCCTCGACGATTTCACCGGCTTCTACTTCGACACCGCGCTGTCCTCCAGTGCCGCCGCGCTGCCCAGCCTGCTGGCATTCGCCCAACCCGGGCATGTCACATTCGGATCGGACTGGCCGTTCGCGCCGATTGCTGCCGGGAGACTGTTCGCCGCCGGACTGGAGACCTATGTCGGACTGGACGGATCAACTCGCGCGGCGATCGACCGGACCAACGCCCTGACGCTGTTCCCGCGCTTCGGCACTGTGACTGCGCCGATTCGGCAGCCGATGATTGAACGGTTGAAGCGTTCGGCGAACCGGCACGCAGTACGAACCCTGTCGCGCATGATCAGCCGCAGCTGAGGTGCGCACACCAGATTGAAAGGCGCCGATTACGCGGCGCCGATCAGTCAGCTGGCCAGCGGGTGCCAGTCGTCGAGCTGCTCCGAGGTGTCGCCCTCGACCAGGAGGTCGCCGTGGTAGAGAGCCTCGAAGTCAACCTTGATCACGTCGGCACTTGAGTCATCGATCCACATGACCCTGAGCGTATGGGTCACTATTAAGGGATCTTTGAGTTACGTTTCGGGAAATAGTGGCAATCCTACTGACGAGTAGTGTTTGCCAGACTTTTCGGATGAAACCGGCCCAATGGGCTGACCTACGGTGTGATCGGTATCACATCGGCCGGTAGGCGGTCCGTTGGCGGTGACCCGCTTCGCCCGGCTCCGCCGCGCTCGCGATCACCGCTATGGTGGCCGCATGGCATCACCGGTAACTCTGGACAATCCGCTGTTCGCTCGGATCTGGACGTTCATGTCCAGCCGTGAGACCGACTGGCTGCGTGACCGGCGCCGCGAGAACCTTGAGGGGCTGTCCGGGCGAGTGCTGGAAGTCGGTGCCGGCACCGGAAGCAACTTCGGTTTCTATCCCGACACCGTGACCGAGGTGGTGGCCCCCGAGCCGGAGTCGCGACTGCGCGAGGCCGCCCGGGAGGCCGCCGCTGCCGCACCGGTGCCGGTGACGGTCATGGCGAGCACCGTCGAGGCCTTGGACGCCGGCGAACCGTTCGACGCGATTGTTTGCTCCCTGGTGCTGTGCTCGGTGGACCAGCCTGAACAGGTGCTGCGCCAGCTGTACGCCTTGCTCAAGCCCGGCGGCGAGCTGCGCTACTTCGAGCACGTCGCCAGCAGGGGAGCGCGTGGCGGGCTGCAGCGGCTGGCCGACGCCACCATCTGGCCGAGGCTGTTCGGCAATTGTCATACCCACCGCGACACCGAGGCGATGATCACCGCTGCCGGCTTCACCGTCGGCACGTCGCGGCGCGGGCACCAGTTCCCGGTGTGGGCGCCGGTGCCGGTCTCGGAGTTCGCGCTGGGTTGCGCCAGCCGGCCGGCCTGAGCCGCGCTGACACCGACGCGGAGTCGCGCTAGCGCTGCCCCAGCAGGAACGGCAGCCGCTGCACCATCCCCGGTAGCGCCGCCGACGCGGTCGTCCGCAAGTACGTCGTGGCCCGCTCCGACAGCGGGGTCGGCTCGGGGTTGACCTCGATGACGACCTTGCCGAGCTCCAACGCCCGCTCGGGCAGGCCGGCCGCCGGATAGACCACGCCGGAGGTGCCCACCACGATCAGCACGTCGGCGTTGTCGATGGCCTCGACCGCGGCGTTCCACGGTTCCTCGGGCAGGTTCTCGCCGAACCAGACGACGTCCGGGCGGACCAATCCGCCACACTCGCACACCGGCGGCGCCACCTCGAGCACCGGCTCGGTCATCACCGGCACCTCCGGGTCCTGCGGCTGATCGCAATCCCCGCAACGGAAGGTGAACATCCGGCCGTGCAGGTGGTGGACCCTGGAACTGCCGCCACGCTCATGCAGATTGTCGACGTTCTGGGTGATGACGTGGACCTCGGCGTGCTGCTCCCAGTCGGCGACCGCGCGATGACCGAGGTTCGGTTCGACGCGGCGGGCCAGCTGGCAGCGCCACAGGTACCAGCCCCAGACCAGTTCCGGCTGCCGGTTCCAGCCGTCGATGCTGGACACCTCGTACGGGTCGTACTGTGACCACAGCCCCTTCTCGTCATCACGAAAAGTGGGTACCCCGCTCTCCGCTGAGATCCCCGCACCGCTGAACACCGCCACCTGCACGCCACCAACATAGCTGGATACTGGGCGAATGGACTTCACCAAGCTGCTGCGGATCGACACGCGGCCGGACGGGCCGCTGTTCGAGCAGGTCAGGACTCAGCTGATCGACGCGGTGCGACAAGGAGCCCTACCGGCGGGAACCAGGCTGCCGACCGTGCGAGAGCTGGCCGGGCAGCTCGGTCTGGCGGTCAATACGGTGGCGCGGGCCTACCGGGAACTGGAGGCTGCCGGCATCGTCGAAACCCGCGGCCGTTTCGGCACTTTCGTGGCGAGCAGCGATCCGGCGGATGCGGCCATGACGGCCGCGGCCGCTGCCTTCGTCGCCGCGGCCAGCACGGTCGGCCTGGCCAAGGCCGACGCGCTGCGCTACCTCGACGCGGCGTTCGGCAACGCCGAGACGAGTGGTCGTCAGCCGAATTCCAGCAGCGTCAGCGACGGCCGCGCATCGGCCAGGGATCGCAGTCGGTAGGCGTTCGGCAGCACGGTGTTGAACAACCACCCGCGGCCCCGCGGCAGTTGCAGGTCGTGGACCGCCCGGATGCCCGGCACGGTGTCCACCAGCTTGGCGGTGTCGGCAGCAGACAGCGTGAACGGCATCGACGGCGCCCGGTAGCGCAGCGATGTCGGCACGCCGTGGCGGATCAGCCAGCCGATCCAGGCCGGCGGCAGGTCGAAGATCATCCGGCCGCCCGGAAAGCGGCGCGCGCACTCGGCGATGAGCCCCAGCGACTGTTCGGGCTGCAGGTACATCAGTAGGCCCTCGGCGCTGATGAACACGCCCTCGGAATTGTCGACCTGGTCCATCCAGCTGTAGTCCAGTGCCGATTGCGAGCACACCGACACCCGCGGCTCCTTCGGCAACAGTCGCTGGCGGATCTCGATGATCGGGGGCAGATCCACTGTGAGCCACCGGAATTGCGGATCCGGCACCGCTTCGCTGAGTCGCCAGAAGCTGGTCTGCAAGCCTTCGGCCAGTGCCACCACGGTGCCCGTCGGGTGTTGCCGAAGGAAGCGCTGGGCCTGGGCGTCGATGCCCAGCGCGCGTACGGCGATGTCTTGGCGCGTCGAGCCGAATTTCGCGAAGTCGAAGTCGATCGAATCCGCCAGCCGGACCGCCATCGGATCGTTGAGGATGCGGTCGGGACGGCGGGCTTCGGTCGCCCGTGCGTTCAGCGTCAGCAACGCGGTCTCGGAGACACCGGTCAGGGAAACTTTCTGTGCCTGGCTCACCTGGGCGACTTTACCGTCGGCACCTCAGCGCAGCACCTTGCTCAGGGTGCGCAGATTGCGGGTGGTCGTCGACGACGCGTACCGCTTGGCGCCCATCGTCTTGCCCAGCGTGCTCCCCAACGTGTCGCCCTTGGGGATCTGCCAGTAGATGACCTCGTCGCCGGGCGTGATCTTTCCGTCGGAGCCGAGCCCGGCCAGCGCGGACAACTCGGCCAGCACCGCCGGGTCGGCGACGAACGTGACATAGGAGTGGGCCCCGGGCACTTCGGGTTCGAACGGATAGGCGGCGACGATCGCACGCACCGCCTCGACCTCGTAGACCAGCACCCGGGCCGGATAGCCGAAACGCTCCTGCAGCGCGGCCTCGGCGGTGGTGCGCACCGTCGCGGCATCGTTCGGCGATTCGAGCAGCACGTTGCCACTGGCGAGGACGGTGCGGACCCCGGTGAAGCCGGCTTGGGTCAGCGTGGCGGCCACGTCAGCCATCTTGAGGTTGACTCCGCCGACGTTGACACCCCGCAGAAACGCCGCGTACCGGACCATCTGCGCGATGGTAACGACGGCGAAGCCCCGCATCAATCGGTACGCTTCGAGGATGGGACGCCAGGTGTTCGACGATAAGTTGCTGGCATTGATCAGCGGAAACTCGCTCGGCGTTCTTGCCACCATCAAACGCGATGGACGCCCCCAGCTGTCGAACGTGCAGTATCACTTCGATCCCCGCGCGGTGACGGTGCAGGTGTCGGTCACCGAACCGCGGGCCAAGACCCGCAACCTGCGGCGTGACCCGCGGGCGTCGGTTCTGGTCAGTTCCGACGACGGATGGGCCTATGCCGTCGCCGAAGGCGACGCTGCGTTGACGCCGCCGGCGGCCGCTCCCGACGACGACACCGTCGAGGCGCTCGTTGCGCTGTACCGCAACATCGCCGGCGAGCACCCGGATTGGGACGAATACCGCCAGGCGATGGTCACCGATCGCCGCGTGTTGCTGACGTTGCCGATCACCCACCTGTACGGCATGCCGCCGGGCATGCGCTGAGCTACGCCACGGCGGCGACCCGCTTCGACCGGCTGCGCCGCTCTTGCGATCCCCGCTAAGCTCCAGGTCATGCCCGAATCAGATTCCGCCGCAGCCGAGAACAAGCGCAAGTTCCGCGAGGCGTTGGAGCGCAAGAACGCGAAATCGGCGGGGGGTTCTGAGCACAAGGACGCCGGTGCCAAGCAGTCCAGGTCGCATGGCCCGTTGGAGAGCCGCCGGGAGTTCCGCCGTAAGAGCGGGTAGTTACTGCACGGGGCAGGCGTACTGGCGGGCCACATCCATCAGCCGCTGGCCCGCTCCGGGGCCGATGACTCCCTGCGCGGTGAGCTCCCACCCGATAAGACCCGGAAGGCCGCCCTCACACGCCTGATGGGCGACCCGCCACGCCGTATCGGGATTCAAGTTGAACCCGTTGCGTTCCAGGCCCTGCATATACGTGTCGAACTCGGGCGTGCCCTGCTCGGGGATCGCACCGGCCGTGGCAGCCAAGGCGAGTGCGGTAACCATCGCTCCGATCAGAGCTGTCACTCCACGTCTCATGGCTGCCTCCTGCAAGTCGGTTGTCGTTAATACCGTTCCACAGTCCACCGACACAGACACGCGCACCGCGGAATCGGGTTCGTTCTACACTGACGGCGTGCCGAAGCTGCAGCTGGTGGGTGACACCGACGCCGATGCGTTGTTGGGCGCCGACCCGTTCGCGCTGCTGGTCGGCATGCTGCTCGACCAGCAGGTCCCCATGGAGGTCGCGTTCGCCGGCCCGAAGAAGATCGCCGACCGGATGGGTGGGCTCGACCCGCACGACATCGCCGGCCGCGACCCCGAAGAATTCGCCGCACTGTGCGCGGAAAAACCTGCGGTGCACCGGTTTCCGGGATCAATGGCGGGCCGGATCCAAGCCCTGGCCCGCGCGGTCATCGACCAATACGGCGGCGACACCACCGCGCTGTGGACGGCCGGTGAGCCCGATGGAGCCGAGGTGCTCAAACGGCTCAAGGCATTGCCCGGCTTCGGCGAGCAGAAGGCGCGGATCTTTCTGGCGCTGCTCGGCAAGCAGTACGACGTGACCCCGCCGCGTTGGCGGGCCGCCGCGGGAGCTTACGGTGAGGACGGCACTCATCTGTCGATCGCCGACGTCGTCGACGAGGCGTCGTTGCAACAGGTGCGGTCCACCAAGAAGGCCCAGAAGCAGGCTGCAAAGCAAGCCCGGGACAGCTGAGAGCGCAACGGAAAGGCGGCGACAATGAAGACCCACCTGAACTGCCCGTGTGGCGAGGCCATCGTCGGCAAGGACGAAGACGACCTGGTCGACCTGGCCCAGAAGCACCTCGCCGATGCGCACCCCGGGATGAGCTACGACCGGGACGCCATCTTGTTCATGGCCTACTGACGGCTCAGGGCACCACCGTCGAGCCGATGGTGGGCAGGAAGTTGCACTGGTGATCCTTGGTGCTGACCTGCCCGAAAATCGTCGACATGATGCTGCCCGAGCCGGTGTCGACGATCGCGGTCAGCGTCGTCGGACCCTCGGCGTTGATGTCTGAGCGCGGCTGCAGGGTCGCGCTGCCGGACTTGCCGGTGGTCAGGTTCACCCAGGTGACGTTCAACGGCAGCTTCTGGGTTTCGGCGGGGCCGGGCGTGCCGACCGCGGTGAACACGTAAGCGGTCTGACCGGCCTTGGGGCCCGGGGTCGGAATGGTGGCCGGGCCGGCCACTGACAGCGCGGTGGCGATGACGTTGCCGCCGTCGGCCAGGCAGTTCTGGCCGATGGACGGGTACATGAAGTCCTGGGTCGGCGGCGCGTCCGGGCCGAATCCCGGGTTGGCGGCGGCCGGTGTCGCCTCGGGCGCGGCGGCCTCGGCTGGGACGGCTTCGGCCGGCGGCGTGGTGACAGCGCCGGCGGCGGCCGCTGCGCTTTCCGGGGGTGCGGGAATCGCTTCGGCGGGAGCCGGCACGGCTTCGGGTGCGCTCGGCGCGGCCTGGGGCACCGGTCCCACCGATTTGGCGGGGTCGACACCGCTGGGCAGGTGGGCCACCAGGCCCGGCGCCGATCCGGCCGTCGGCACGTGCTGGCCCGGCAGCGTGGCCGGCGCTTCGGGCGGCGACTGCACGAACTGCGCCACCGAGTCGGCCACCTGCCGGGACCCGGCGGGGGCCGAGGAGTTCCCGGCGAACGCCGCGGCCGCGGCCATCAGCAGCTGGGACGCCCCGGCCGGGTCGGCCGCGGCCTGCTGGATCACCGGGCTCAGCTGCTCGATCGCGGGAAGGCCGGGAAACCCTGCGGCCGGCAGCGGCAGGGCCGGGACCGCCGGGTCGGCGGCAGCGATGGCGCCGAAGCCGGGGAGGCCGCCGAAGAGCAGCGCGGCTGAGGAGCCGACCGCGACGGTCGCGGTGGCGGTGGTGTTGAAAAGTGTCCGGAAGCGCGACATGGGTTCCCCAATTCCTCGGCGGTGGCTTCTACGAAATTCGAAGCTAGCCTGTTGCTGATGAGGCTCAAGTGACACCAGTGTCATTTATGGGACTGTTACGGACCCGAGCCGCGACGGTGATCGGACCGCTGTTCGATAAAGTCGTGGCGGTAGACACCACCCTCGATCCCCCCGCCGCGCGTTCCTGGGCGAACCGATTGACCGCCGCGGCCCCGCTGCTGCTGGCGGTCAGCATCGTGGCGCGAATCGCGTGGACCTACCTCACCCCACGCGGCGCCAACTTCGTCGACCTGCACGTCTACATCAGCGGCGCGGCCGCGCTGGGCCGGCCCGGCGAACTGTATGACTACGTCTACGCCGACCAGACGCCGGACTTCCCGCTGCCGTTCACCTATCCGCCGTTCGCCGCGGTGGTGTTCTACCCGCTGCATTTCCTGCCGTTCGGATTGGTCGCCTTACTGTGGCAGATCGGGACCATGGCCGCGGTGTACGGCGTGGTGCGACTGTGCCAGCGACTACTCGGGGAATCGGCCACCGCGGGCCGGCGGGTTGCGATGCTGTGGACGGCGGTCGGGATCTGGACCGAACCGTTGCGCAGCACCTTCGACTACGGCCAGATCAACGTGATCCTGGTGCTGGCGGTGCTCTACGCGGTCTACAGCAGCCGGTGGTGGGTATCGGGTCTGTGTGTCGGGCTGGCCGCCGGGGTCAAGCTGACCCCGGCGATCGCCGGGGTCTACCTGGCCGGGGCGCGGCGCTGGGCCGCCGCGGTGTTCTCGGCGGTGGTCTTCGCCGGCACGGTCGCGGTCTCGGTGTGGGCCACTGGTGACCAGGCCCGCCGCTACTTCACCGAGCTGCTCGGTGATGCGCACCGGGTGGGGCCGATCGGAACGTCGTTCAACCAGTCCTGGCGCGGTGGGATCTCCCGGATCCTCGGCCATGACGCCGGCTACGGCCCGCTGGTGCTGATCGCGATCGCCGTCACGGCGGTGCTGGCGGTGCTGGCATGGCGTGCGCTGGACAGCAACCCCGTCCGGCCCGACCCGCTCGGCCTGCTGCTGGTGGTCGAGCTGTTCGGGCTGTTGGCATCGCCGATCTCCTGGACCCACCACTGGGTGTGGCTGCTGCCGCTGATGATCTGGCTGCTGCACGGCCCGTACTCGGATCGCCGGGGTGCTCGGGTGCTGGGCTGGGGCTGGCTGGCGGCGACCCTGATCGGGGTGCCGTGGCTGCTCAGTTTCGCGCAGCCGACCATCTGGCAGGACGGCCGGCCGTGGTATCTGGCGTGGGCCGGCCTGGTCTACATCGTCGGCGTGCTGGCCACCCTCGCCTGGATGGCCACCACCCGCGTCAGCTCGCCAGAATCCGGTTGATCTCGCCCGCCATCGCCACGTCCTTGTCGGTGATGCCGCCCTCGGAGTGCGTCACCAGTGCGAACGTCACGGTCCGCCAGCGGATGTCGATATCGGGGTGGTGATCGGCCGCCTCGGCGCGTTCGGCGACCCGCCGTACCGCTTCGATGCCGGCCAAAAACGAGTCGAACTTGACCGAGCGGCGCAGCGCACCGTCGGTCCGCTCCCAGCCGTCGAGGTCGGGTAGTGCGGCATCCACTTGTTCATCGGTTAACAAGGCCATACCCGACGGTAGGACGGGATAGCCTCACACGCCATGCCCACCCAGATCGTCGTCGCCGGAGCCGTGATCGTCGGGTCTACGGTGTTGATCGCGCAGCGACGTCGCCCGCCGGAGTTGGCGGGTCTCTGGGAGCTGCCCGGCGGCAAGGTCATGCCCGGCGAGAGCGAACCGGCTGCGCTGGTCCGCGAGCTCGCCGAAGAGCTGGGGCTGGACGCCGCGGCGATCATGGTGGGCGAACGCCTCGGAGCCGACGTGGTGCTGAATCCGCAGATGACGCTGCGTGCCTACCAGGTCAGCCTCAAATGCGGCGAGCCCCGGCCCGACGACCACCAGGCGCTTCGCTGGGTGACAGCTGTGGAGTTGCGTGACGTTGACTGGGTACCCGCCGATAGAGCTTGGCTCGCCGACCTGGCTCGGGCACTGTAGGTGAAACAGCTCTGTTAATTCTGCCGATGAATTCGGTCGTTAGGCGATATACCCCACTACGCTGGGGTTTCGGCCTGAGACGGTGTGCTGATGCGGCCCCGCCCTGCCACCTGAACCGCTTGAGTGCGGCGACCCGCTAAGGAGTACCCGGATGACACTGGCAAAGCCGCCCACTCCCCGTATCGGCGGCCCGCTTGAAGAACTGCTGGAACGCAGCGGTCGATTCTTCACGCCGGGGGAGGTCTCCGCCGACCTGCGCACGGTCACCCGCCGGGGCGGCCGCGAGGCCGACAGCTTCTACCGGGACCGCTGGAGCCACGACAAGGTGGTCCGCTCCACCCACGGGGTCAACTGCACCGGATCGTGCTCGTGGAAGATCTTCGTCAAGGACGGGATCATCACCTGGGAGAACCAGGCGACGGACTATCCCTCGGTGGGGCCGGATCGGCCCGAATACGAACCCCGCGGCTGCCCACGCGGCGCGTCCTTCTCCTGGTATTCCTACTCACCGACCCGCATCCGCTACCCGTACGCCCGGGGACCGCTGGTGCAGATGTTCCGGGAGGCCAAGGCCCGCCTGGGTGACCCGGTGCTGGCCTGGGCCGACATCCAGGCCGACCCGGAACGCCGCCGCCGTTACCAGCAGGCCCGCGGCATGGGCGGCCTGGTTCGGGTCAGCTGGGCCGAAGCCACCGAGATGATCGCGGCCGCCCACGTGCACACCATCAAGAGCTACGGCCCGGACCGGATCGCCGGGTTCTCGCCGATTCCGGCGATGTCCATGGTGTCGTTCGCCGCCGGATCGCGGTTCATCCAGCTGCTCGGCGGGGTGATGACGTCGTTCTACGACTGGTACGCCGACCTGCCGGTCGCCTCCCCGCAGGTGTTCGGCGACCAGACCGACGTGCCGGAATCCGGCGACTGGTGGGATGCGGCCTACCTGATGATGTGGGGCTCCAACGTCCCGATCACCCGCACCCCCGACGCGCACTGGATGGCCGAAGTGCGCTACCGCGGCACCAAGGTGGTCAGCGTCAGCCCCGACTACGCCGACAACACCAAGTTCGCCGACGAGTGGATGCCGTGCGCTGCAGGCACCGATGGCGCGCTGGCCATGTCGATGGGCCACGTCATCCTCTCCGAGTGCTACGTCAAGCAAGAGGTGCCGTTCTTCACCGACTACGTGCGTCGCTATACCGATCTGCCGTTCCTGATCAAGCTGGAGGAGCGCGACGGCCGGCTGGTGCCGGGCAAGAACCTGACCGCCGCCGATCTGGGTGGGGCGGCGGCGGCATCGGAGAATGCCGCGTTCAAGCCGGCCCTGCTGGATGAAAGCACCGACAGCGTTATGGTGCCGAACGGCTCGTTGGGCTACCGCTGGGGCGACGAGGGGATCGGCAAGTGGAACCTGGACCTCGGTGAGGTGCGCCCGGCCTTGACCGTGCTGGATACCACGGAGCGCAACGGCCACCGGCGGACCGCGTTGGTGTCGCTGCCCGGCTTCGACGCCGTGGACGGCCACGGCACCGTCGTCGAGCGGGGGGTGCCGGTCCGTCAGGTCGGCGAGCACCTGGTCTGCACAGTCTTCGACCTGATGCTGGTCAACTACTCGGTGGGCCGGCCCGGGCTGCCCGGCGAATGGCCCACCGGATACGACGACGGCACGCAGGTCAACACCCCGGCCTGGCAGGAGCCGATCACCGGGGTCTCGGCCTCCCAGGCGATCCGGATTGCACGCGAATTCGCCCGCAACGCAGAGGAATCCGGCGGGCGGTCGATGATCATCATGGGCAGCGGGATCTGCCAGTGGTTCCACGGCGACGCCACCTATCGGGCGGTGCTGGCGCTGCTGATGCTCACCGGGTCGATGGGCCGCAACGGCGGCGGCTGGGCACACTATGTCGGTCAGGAGAAGGTGCGGCCGCTCACCGGCTGGCAGACCATGGCCGCGGGCAATGACTGGTCGCGGCCGCCGCGCCAGGTACCCGGCACCTCCTACTGGTATGCCCACACCGACCAGTGGCGCTACGACGGCTACGGGGCGGACAAGCTGACCACCCCGGTGGGCCGCGGCCGCTTCGCCGGCAAGCACACCATGGACATCCTGGCCTCGGCGACCGCGATGGGCTGGAGCCCGTTCTACCCGCAGTTCGACAAGTCCAGCCTGCAGGTCGCCGACGAGGCCGAGGCCGCCGGCCGCGACGCCGGAGAGTACGTCGCCGAGCAGCTCGCCGCCGGTGAGCTCAAGCTGTCGGTGACCGACCCCGACAACCCGGTGAACTGGCCGCGGGTGCTGACGGTGTGGCGGGCCAACCTGATCGGTGCATCCGGCAAGGGCGGGGAGTACTTCCTCAAGCACCTGTTGGGCACCGACGCCAGCGTGCTCGGCGAGCCGCCGGCCGACGGTGTGAAACCGCAGGACGTCCGCTGGGACAACGACATTCCCGAAGGCAAGCTCGACCTGCTGATGTCGATCGATTTTCGGATGACCTCGACCACGCTGATGTCCGATGTCGTGCTGCCTGCCGCGACCTGGTATGAGAAGGCCGACCTGTCGTCCACCGACATGCACCCCTATGTGCACTCGTTCGCCGCGGCGATCGACCCGCCGTGGGAGACCCGCAGCGACTACGACGCTTTCGGCGCGATCGCCCGGACCTTCAGCGGGCTGGCCAAAAAGCACCTGGGTGTCCGCAACGACGTGGTGCTGACCGCGATGCTGCACGACACCGCCGACGCGATGGCCTATCCCGAAGGGAGCGAACGCGATTGGCTGCGCACCGGTGAAACACCCGTTCCGGGCAAGACGATGCCCAAAGTCACCGTGGTGGAACGGGATTACGCCGCGATCCACGACAAGTGGCAGACGTTGGGCCCGCTGGTCGAGACCCTGGGGCTGACCACCAAGGGCTACACCGTGTTCCCGCATGAGGAGGTCGACGACCTGGCCGGCCGGTTCGGGGTGATGAAGTCCGGCGCCGGACAGGGCCGCCCGGCACTGACCACGGCCACCCGGATGGCCGACACGGTGCTGGCGTTGTCGGGCACCACCAACGGCCGGATCGCCACGGAGGGCTTCCGTGAGCTGGAGAAGCGCACCGGTCAGCGGCTGGCGCACCTGTCCGAGGGCAGCGAGGAGAAGCGGATCACCTACGCCGACACCCAGGCCCGTCCGGTGCCGGTGGTCACCAGCCCGGAGTGGTCCGGCAGCGAGACCGGTGGCCGGCGTTACGCGCCCTTCACGATCAACATCGAGTGCCTCAAGCCGTTCCACACCCTGACCGGACGGATGCACTTCTACACCGCGCACGACTGGATCGAGGAGCTCGGCGAGCACATGCCGGTGTATCGCCCACCGCTGGACATGGCTCGGCTGTTCGACGCCCCCGAACTCGGTGAGGTCGGCGACGGCATCGGGATCACCGTGCGGTATCTGACCCCCCACTCGAAGTGGTCGTTCCACTCCACCTACCAGGACAACCTGTACATGCTGTCGCTGTCGCGCGGCGGGCCGACCATGTGGATGAGCCCGGGCGACGCCGCGAAAATCGGTGTGAAGGACAACGATTGGATCGAGGCGGTCAACGTCAACGGCATCTTCGTCGGCCGGGCGATCGTGAGCCAGCGGATGCCGGACGGGGTGGTGTTCGTCTACCACGTCCAAGAGCGCACCGTGGACACCCCGCGCTCAGAGACCAACAACAAGCGCGGCGGCACCCACAACTCGCTGACCCGGATCCGGGTCAAGCCCAGTCACCTCGCCGGCGGCTACGGCCAGCACGCGTTCGCGTTCAACTACCTGGGCCCGACCGGCAACCAGCGCGACGAGGTGACGGTGGTGCGGCGTCGTCGCAACCAGGACGTGAGGTACTGAGCATGAAAGTAATGGCGCAGATGGCCATGGTGATGAACCTGGACAAATGTATCGGCTGCCACACCTGCTCGGTGACCTGCAAACAGGCCTGGACCAACCGCGAGGGCACCGAGTACGTGTGGTTCAACAACGTCGAAACCCGCCCCGGTGGTGGGTATCCGCGCACCTACGAAGACCAGAGCCGCTGGAAGGGCGGCTGGACGCTGGACAAAAAGGGCCGGCTGCGGCTGCTGGCGGGCGGCCGCGTCCACAAGCTGCTGAACATCTTCGCCAACCCCAACCTGCCCGGCTTGAAGGACTACTACGAGCCGTGGACCTACGACTACGAGAACCTCACGTCAGCCCCACTGGGGGACACCATCCCGGTGGCCGCGCCGCGGAGTTCGATCACCGGCGACCCGATGAACATCGAGTGGGGGCCCAACTGGGACGACAACCTCGCCGGCTCGCCGGAGAACCTGGTCAACGACCCGATCCTGGCCAAGGTCAGCGACCAGGTCAAAAGCGAGTTCGAAGAAACCTTCATGTTCTACCTGCCGCGGATCTGCGAGCACTGCCTGAATCCGTCGTGTGTGGCGTCGTGCCCTACCGGCGCGATCTACAAGCGCGAGGAAGACGGCATCGTGCTGGTCGATCAGGACCGCTGCCGCGGCTGGCGGCTGTGCGTGTCGGGCTGCCCGTACAAGAAGGTGTACTTCAACCACAAGACCGGCAAGGCCGAGAAGTGTCACTTCTGCTATCCCCGCATCGAGGTCGGGCTGCCGACCGTCTGCTCGGAGACCTGTGTGGGCCGGCTGCGCTACATCGGGCTGGTGCTCTACGACGCCGACAAGGTGCTCGAAGCGGCGTCGGTGGAGAAAGACACCGACCTCTATGAAGCCCAGTGCGGCGTATTCCTGGACCCGACCGACCCCGAGGTGATCGCCGGCGCACGCGCCGAGGGGATCTCCGACACCTGGATCGAGGCCGCGCAGCGGTCGCCGATCTACGCGCTGATCAACACCTATAAGGTGGCGCTGCCGCTGCACCCGGAATACCGGACCATGCCGATGGTCTGGTACGTCCCGCCGCTGTCGCCGGTCGTCGACGCCGTCAGCCGCGACGGGCACGACGGCGAAGACCTGGGCAACCTGTTCGGAGCGCTGGAGGCGCTGCGCATCCCGATGGCCTACCTCGCCGAACTGTTCACCGCCGGCGACACCGCCGTCATCGAAGACGTGCTGCGACGGCTGGCGGCGATGCGCTCCTACATGCGCGACATCAGCCTGGGCCGTGACACCCAGCCGCACATCCCCGCCTCGGTCGGCATGACCGAAGAGCAGATGTACAACATGTACCGACTGCTGGCAATCGCCAAATATGAAGAGCGGTACGTGATTCCGACCGCCTACAGCCAGAAGGCCCACGAACTCGAACACATGGGATGCTCCATCACCGGCGGCCCCAACGGGTACGAGGACGACCCGTTCGTGAGCGCCGACGGCGAGTCGGGGTCGTCGTTTCACATGGTCGAGAACGGTGGGCACGCCCAACGGCCGCGGGGCCGGACCAACCTGCTCAACTGGGGCGGCGGCGATCAGGCGGTGCCCGAGATGTTCCCGGAGCACCGGTGAAGCGGTTCATCCGGTCGCTGCGGCGGCAGCCCGGCGGGCCGTCCGACCGGGCGGTGTGGCAGGCCGCGTCGTTGCTGCTGGCCTATCCCGACGAGCAGCTGCACCAGCGACTCGACACCGTCGACGCGCTGCTCGTCCACGCCGATGAGGCACCGGCTGGCCTGTTGGCGCGCACCGTGACCGCGCTGCGCGCGTCCGACCCGATGGCCGCGGCCGTCGACTACGTCGAAACCTTCGACATGCGACGTCGTTCGACGTTGTTTCTGACCTACTGGACCGGTGGGGACACCCGCAACCGGGGGATGCAGATGTTGGCCTTCGCCACCGCCTACCGCGACGCCGGCGCCGAGCCGCCGCCCGGGGAGGCACCCGATCACCTGCCGGTGGTGCTGGAGTTCGCCGCGCAGGTCGATCCGCAGGCCGGACGCCGACTGCTGCTGGCGCACCGGGTGCCGATCGACGTGCTGCACAAGTCGCTGACCGACGCCGGGTCACCGTATGCCCACACCATCGCCGCGGTGTGCCACACGCTGCCGGCGGCAACCGATCAGGAGGTACGGAACGTGAGCGAGCTGATGACGTCCGGCCCGCCGGCCGAAGCCGTTGGGCTGCAGCCGTACTCGGCGACCGTTGCGCTGGGGATGCCGAAGGTGCCGACCCGATGACGCATATAGCGATCGTCAGCACCGCGGAGCTGTGGTGGGACATCGTGCCCTACTTCGTGCTGGCCATCGCAGGCGTGGCCACCTGGTGGCGCTACAAATACGACAAGTTCGGCTGGACCACCCGCTCGTCGCAGCTGTATGAGTCCAAGCTGCTGCGCATCGGCAGCCCGATGTTTCACTTCGGCAGCTTCGTGGTGATCATGGGCCACATCATGGGACTGTTCGTCCCGGAGTCCTGGACCCGCGCGCTGGGAATGAGCGACCGCGTCTATCACCTGCAGGCGTTGATCCTCGGCCTTCCCGCCGGTATCGCCACCCTGGTCGGCGTCGGGTTGTTGATCTATCGCCGCCGCACCGAACGGTCGGTGTTCAAGGCGACCAGCGTCAACGACAAGCTGATGTACGCGGTGCTGGGATGTGCGCTGGTGGCCGGCATGTGCTGCACGCTGTTGGGCACCACCGCCTACGGTGAGGAGCACGACTACCGGCAGACGGTGTCGGTCTGGTTCCGGTCGATCTTCACCCTTGACCCGCGAGGAGACCTGATGTTGCAGGCCCCGATCTACTTCCAGGTGCACGTGCTGATCGCGTTTATCCTGTTCGCGCTGTGGCCGTTCACCCGTCTGGTGCACGCGTTCAGCGCGCCGATCGGCTATCTGTTCCGGCCTTACATCGTCTACCGCAGCCGCGATTATGCGAAGAAGAATCAGCCGATGGGCTCCCGGGCGCCGAGGCGGGGCTGGTGAAGGCCCTCGCCGCGCCGCTGGGGGCGCTGCTGATGCTGGTGGCGGCCGGGCCCGCGCAGGCCGATCCGGCCGATGTCGACACCGACTTCCTGGCGGCCCTGCAGGCGGCCGGCATCACCTACAACCGCCCGGATCAGGCCATCGTCACCGCGAAAATGGTGTGCAGGTTCATCGCGGAGGGCAAACCGAGCCCCGAGGTGCTCGACGGCCTCAAGGAGCGCAATCCCGGACTGACGACCGAGCACGGGAGCATGTTCGTCGGGATCGCGGCACACTCCTACTGCCCGGACCAGCTGGTGCAGAACCCGGTTCCGGCCCCCTAGGGCATGGCTGGACGGCGCGAGGAGATCCCATGGGCCGCACCGTGATTCCGGCGTGGATGCAACCGATGTACGAGGCCTATCACTTCGCGCCTGCGGTCATCGACGGCGAGTACCTGCGCTGCTCGGGCATGATCGGCTTTCGTCCCGACCTGACCGTGCCCGACAATCTGACCGAGCAGTTCACCCTGGCTTTTGAGAATCTGCGCGGCCTGCTGGCCGAGGTGGGGCTCACCTTCGCCGACGTGACGGAGATGACCACCTACCACGTCGGCCTCGCCGCGCACTTCGACGAGTTCTGCGCGGTCAAGGACGCCTTCCTGCGCGAGCCGTACCCGGCGTGGACCGCGGTCGGGATTTCCGAACTGGCGGCCCCGGGGGCCGCGCTCGAGGTACGGGTCACCGCACGGCTGCGCTGATTTCCGCGCGAGCCGGCCGATCAGCATAAAGTTACCGGCGTGGCCCTGCCTGACGACGTCTACACCCGGCTGCTCACGTTCCGGACCCGGCTGCGGCGCTTCGAGCGGTGGAGCGCCGACCAGGCCCAAGCCGCCGGGCTCACCCCGGCGCAGCACCAATTGCTGCTGGCGATCCGCGGGCACGCCGACTCGCGGGGGCCGACGGTCGGTGACATCGCGGAATACCTGCTGTTGCGCCACCACAGCGCCGGGGAGCTGATCCAGCGTGCCGAGGCGGCCGGATTGGTCATCCGGGTCCGCGACAACGAGGACCAGCGGGTGATCCGGCTGCAGCTCACCGAGGCGGCGGCGCAGTGCCTGCAAGCGCTGACCGAACTGCACCTCGAAGAGCTGGAGCGGTTCAGCGCCGAGTCCCCGCTGGGCCTGTGACAGCCATTGTGAGATAGCTTTCACGTTTTCGCGATTGGCAGGTTGCGCTGGCAGAATCGCCCGGTGAACTTTCGTAACGTCGCCATCGTCGCGCACGTAGACCACGGCAAGACCACGCTGGTCGACGCGATGCTGCGCCAGTCCGGCGCGCTGGCCGAACGTGGCGAGGCGCAAGAGCGGGTGATGGACTCCGGTGACCTGGAGCGCGAAAAGGGCATCACGATCCTGGCCAAGAACACGGCCGTGCACCGTCACCACGCCGACGGGACCGTCACCGTCATCAACGTGATCGACACGCCGGGCCACGCCGACTTCGGTGGCGAGGTGGAGCGCGGGCTGTCCATGGTCGACGGGGTGGTCCTGCTCGTCGACGCCTCCGAGGGCCCGCTGCCGCAGACCAGGTTCGTGCTGCGCAAGGCGCTGGCCGCGCACCTGCCGGTGATCCTGGTGGTCAACAAGACCGACCGTCCCGACGCCCGAATCGCCGAGGTGGTCGAGGCCAGCCACGACCTGCTGCTCGATGTGGCCAGTGACCTCGACGACGAGGCGCAGGCCGCCGCCGAGCACGCGCTGGGACTGCCGACGCTGTACGCCTCGGGGCGTGCCGGGGTGGCCAGCACCACCGCGCCCGCCGACGGCGCTATCCCCGACGGGGACAATCTCGACCCACTGTTCGACGTGCTGTTCGAGCACGTGCCGCCGCCGTCCGGCGACCCGGAAGCGCCGTTGCAGGCACTGGTCACCAACCTCGACGCCTCAGCCTTCCTGGGACGGCTCGCGCTGATCCGCGTCGCCAACGGCCGGATCCGCAAGGGGCAGCAGGTCGCCTGGCTGCGCGAGGTCGACGGCGAGCCGGTGACCACCACGGCCAAGATCACCGAGTTGCTGGTCACCGAGGGGGTGGAGCGCACCCCGACCGAGGAGGCCTGCGCCGGCGACATCGTCGCCGTCGCCGGGATCGGCGAGATCATGATCGGCGACACCCTGGCGGACCCCGCCGACCCGGTCGCGTTGCCGCGCATCACCGTCGACGAGCCGGCGATCTCGGTGACGATCGGCACCAACACCTCCCCGCTGGCGGGCAAGGTCTCCGGGCACAAGCTGACCGCCCGCATGGTGAAGACCCGGCTGGACACCGAGCTGATCGGCAATGTCTCGGTGCGCGTGGTGGACATCGGCCGCCCCGACGCCTGGGAGGTGCAGGGCCGCGGCGAACTGGCGCTGGCGATCCTGGTCGAGCAGATGCGCCGGGAGGGCTTCGAGCTGACCGTCGGCAAGCCGCAGGTGGTGACCAAGAAGATCGACGGCAAGGTGCACGAACCGTTCGAGCACCTGACCGTCGACTGCCCCGAGGAGTACGTGGGCGCCATCACCCAACTGGCGGCGGCACGCAAGGGCCGGATGACCGAGATGGCCAACCACACCACCGGTTGGGTGCGGATGGAGTTCATCATCCCCAGCCGCGGCCTGATCGGCTGGCGCACCGACTTCCTGACCGAGACCCGCGGCACCGGTATCGCCAACGCGGTCTTCGACGGCTACCAGCCGTGGGCCGGCGAGATCCGCGCCCGGCACACCGGCTCGCTGGTCTCCGACCGGCCCGGGTCCATCACGCCGTTCGCGCTGATCCAGTTGTCCGACCGCGGCCAGTTCTTCGTCGAGCCGGGCCAGGACACCTACCAGGGCATGGTGGTGGGGATCAATCCCCGCGCCGAGGACCTGGACATCAACGTCACCAAAGAGAAGAAGCTGACCAACATGCGGTCCTCGACGGCCGATGTGATGGAGACGTTGGCTCGCCCGATCGAGCTGGACCTGGAGCAGGCGATGGAGTTCTGCGCCGTCGACGAGTGCGTCGAGGTCACCCCCGAGGTGGTGCGGGTGCGCAAGGTCGAGCTGGACTCGACGTTGCGGGCGCGCAGCCGCGCCCGGGCCAAGAACCTATAGATTTGGGCCGCCCGGATACCCTGGTGGCCGTGCCGAAGCCCGTCCGCTGTCCCCGTGTGATGGCGGGAGCACTGGCTTCGGTGATGCTGCTGGTGTTGACGCAGCTCACGGCGGCATGCACCGTCAACCCGCCGCCGGCGCCGCAGAGCACCGAGACGCCGAAGAGCACCGCGCCTCCGCCGAAACGGGTCAGCCAGATCATCATGGGCATCGACTCGATCGGCGCCGGCTTCAACCCGCATCTTCGCTCCGACCTGTCAGCGGTCACCGCGGCCATCAGCGCACTGGTGTTGCCCAGCGCCTTCCGGCCGATCCCCGACGCCGGCACGCCGACCGGCTCGCGCTGGGAGATGGACCCCACCCTGTTGGTGTCGGCCGCGGTGACCGCCGAGGCGCCGTTCACGGTGACCTACCGGATCCGACCGGAGGCGTCCTGGACCGACAACGCACCCATCGCCGCCGACGACTTCTGGTACCTGTGGCAGCAGATGGTCAGCCAGCCGGGCGTCGTCGACCCGGCCGGTTATGACCTGATCACCGGCGTGCACTCGGTCGAGGGCGGCAAACAGGTGGTGGTCACCTTCGCCAAGCCGTACCCGGCGTGGCGGGAGCTGTTCAGCAACATCCTGCCCGCGCACATCGTCAAGGACGTGCCCGGCGGCTTCCCGGCCGGACTGGCCCGCGCGCTGCCGGTCACCGGCGGCCAGTTCCGGGTGGAGAACATCGATCCGCAGCGCGACGCGATCCTGCTCGCCCGCAACGACCGCTACTGGGGCCCGCCGGCCAAACCGGACCTGGTGCTGTTCCGCCGGGCCGGGTCGCCGGCTGCGCTGGCCGACTCCATTCGAAACGGCGACACCCAGGTGGCCCAGGTGCACGGCGGTTCGGCGGCCTTCGCCCAACTGTCGGTGATCCCGGGTGTGCAGACCTCGCGGGTGGTCACACCGCGGGTGATGCAGTTGGCGTTGCGGGCCGGACAACCCAAGCTGGCCGACGTGCGGGTCCGCCGGGCGGTCCTGGGGCTGCTCGACGTCGGGTTGCTGGCCACCGTGGGTGCGGGCAGCGACAACACCGTCACCCTGGCGCAGGCCCAGATCCGCGCCCCCAGCGACCCCGGCTACGTGCCGACCGCGCCGCCGGCCATGTCCGATTCGGCGGCGCTCGCGCTGCTGCAGGCGGCCGGTTATCGCGTCGAGAAGGATGCGCCGCCGTCCGCGCTGGTCCCCCCGGCGGGCGCCGAGCCCGCCCCGCCGCATCCGCCCGAGATCACCCGCGGGCGGATCAGCAAGGACGGCGAACAACTGTCGCTGGTCATCGGGGTGGCGGCCAACGATCCGACCTCGGTGGCGGTCGCCAACACCGCCGCGGACCAACTGCGCAACGTCGGCATCGCCGCGACCGTGTTGCCGCTGGACCCGGTGAAGCTCTACCGGGAGGCGCTGGTGACCCATCAGGTCGATGCCATCGTCGGCTGGCAGCAGGCCGGGGGCGATCTGGCGACGCTGCTGGCATCCCGATACGGCTGCATCGCGCTGGAGTCCACCACCGTGCCGACGTCCAGCGGCCCCGCCCCCGCCCCGGTTCCGGCGCCATCGTCACCGCCGGTCACGGGATCGCCGACGCCGACGTCGCAGGCGCCGCCGCGCCCGGCCGGATCGGGCGCGTTGGTGCAGGCTCCGTCGAACGTCACCGGCGTCTGCGACCACGGCATCCAGACCGAGATCGACGCGGCGCTCGACGGCGGCAAGACCATCGGTGAGGTGATCTCGGCGGTCGAACCCCGGCTGTGGAGCATGGCGACGGTGCTGCCGATCTTGCAGGACACCACGATCGTGGCCGTGGGTCCGAGCGTGGCGAACGTCAGCCTGACGGGAGCGGTGCCGGTCGGGATCGTCGGTGACGCCGGAACCTGGGTGAAGCGGCCCTGACGCGTCGGCGGCATCGACCGCGGCGGTGCAAGGCCGAAGATCAAGCGAAGCAAATACTTCCGGTTTGCTGAGAGTAGGTTCCGCGGCGGGTGCGAATCGGCTGTCCGGAGTTAGGGTCGCTGCACGGGAGTCGGCCAACGGGGTGGCAAGGGGCTGCGTCGGCCGCCGAAGCCGGGCGAACTGAGGGCTTGCGCACAGATAATCCTTGGTTATTATTAAGCAGCTTGCACGCCGACACGTGGAGGGGATGGTCATATGGAACACCTCGCTCACCGGTGCGCCACAGTAGCGACTGCAGCCCTGGCCGTAGGCGGGCTTGTCACGGCACTGACGTCGACGACACCCGCCCTTCCCGACGTGCAGATTCATGACATCGACATGGCCGCGGCGAACGTCGACACGAACTCGATCATCGAAACCATCGAGAACCACGTCCGCCCGGACATGGCCGGCAGCGGCGGCACCGACGAGATACAGCAGATCAACCTCGGCGATCTGCTCACCGGCAACGGCGACGGTGAACTCGGGGATGGCTCGCCGTTCAACGCCGGCGACCTGGACCAAAGCGCGCTGGACGCCGTGCTCGGCGAAAGCGGGGGATTCGACGCGCAGAGTGTGATGGGCACCCTGCCGTTCGGCCCCGACCTCGGTGTTATCGGGGTCCCGTCGGTCAGCGCGTTCACCGGAACCGAGACGGCCGCCAGCAGCGCGGCTGCCAGCGCCTTCGCCAGCATCGCCCTGGCGCTCAACGGCCTCCCGGCCGCCTACCAGTCGCTGCTCACCGGCATTGCGAGCGCCGAATTGGCGTTCAACAACGCCCTGGTGGAGGCACAACTGAGTGTCATCGGGCAGTTGGACGACGGCAGCGCGGCCAGCGAGATCGCCCACTTCATCTTCTTGGCCAACAACTCGATCGTCGCCCAGAACGAGCACGCGCTGAACAGTCTGCTCGGCATCGATCTCGGCGGGGACACCCTGCACAACAGCTTGTTCGGCGACTTCGACGCCAGCAGCGCCGCGTTCGGAGCCGACTGGGATGCCCTGCTGGCCTCCTTCAGCCCGGACGTGGTCTCGGCGGTGCTGCACGACAACCTCGCGTTGCTGCTGACCGACCTCGACATTCCGAGCTACCTGGCGAGCTTCCTGCTGAGCCTCTTCTGACAGCCGGGCGTCCTTCGACCGATCGGTAGAGTTCGGGCCGTGTCGGATCAGACCCCACGGTTGCTGTTCGTGCATGCCCATCCCGACGACGAGACGCTCACCACCGGCGCGACCATCGCCCACTACGCCGCACGCGGCGCCGACGTACATGTGGTGACCTGCACGCTGGGCGAAGAAGGTGAGGTCATCGGCGACCGCTGGGCACACCTGGCGGTGGACCACGCCGACCAGCTGGGCGGCTACCGGATCAGCGAGCTCACCACCGCACTGCGGGAACTCGGGATCGGTGACCCGCAGTTTCTCGGCGGCGCCGGGCGCTGGCGCGACTCGGGGATGGCCGGCACTTCGCCCCGGCGACAGCAGCGATTCATCGACGCCGCCGACGCCGAGACCGTGCCGGCGCTGGTGGCCGTCATCCAGCGGGTGCGGCCGCACGTCGTGGTCGGCTACGACCCGTACGGCGGTTACGGCCATCCCGACCATGTGCACGCCCACCGTGTCACCACCGCGGCGGTGGCGGCCGCGGCCGCCGATGACGCCGGCCCGGGCCGGGCCTGGGCCACGCCGAAGTTCTACTGGACGGTGACCGCCGCCAGCGCCTGGCGCGACGCCCGGCGGGCCCTGCGGGACCCCGACCGGCTGCCGCACTGGTCGTTGCCGGGCGAAGGCGACACGCAAAGCACGGTCGGGGAGTTCCCCGACGACCGGATCGACGCCGTCATCGAGGCCCCCGGATCACGCGCGGCCAAGCTGGCGGCCATGGCGGCGCACGCCACTCAGGTGGCCGTCGGCCCCACCGGCCGGGCGTTCGCGTTGTCCAACAACGTGGCTCAGCCCATTTTGGACAGTGAGCACTACGTGCTGGCCGCCGGCAGCGCCGGCCCGCGCGATGGCCGGGGGTGGGAGACCGATCTGCTGGCCGGACTTGGGCTCGCTGGCGCGGGGCAGGCGGTAAGCTCCTGCTGAGCAAGTACCCGACACGTTAGGGCTAGGTGGTTAAGGCATGGATCCCGATCTGGACCCGAACTTGGAGCACTGGCAGTGGTGGCTGGACAGCTATCAGTGGATGGTCGGTTCGATGGTCAGCCAGCTGGACAGCATCCCGACTTGAGCCCGGTCGCGACGCTCACCGAGCCCGCGATGAACACCGATCCGCCGGGTCGGGCCGTCAACTACCCGGTGCTGGCCCTGTTGGCCGTCGACGGCGTGCTCTGCGCCGTGTCCACCGCCCTGCTGCTGCCCGCGCACATCGGCGCGGTTCCGTTTCCGCTCAGCGCACTGGTGGGCGGCTTGGTCAATGCGGGTCTGCTGTGGGTCGCCCTGCGCTGCACGTCCTCGCTGCGGCTGGCCGCGCTGCCGCTGTGGACCTGGCTGCTGACGATCGCGCTGATGACCCTCGGCGGGCCGGGCGATGACCTGATCTTCGCCGACCGCGGCGTGATGGCCTACGGCGTGCTGTTGATGATCGTGCTGGGCAGCGCCCCGCCCGGGTGGCTGCTGTGGCGGCGTCGCCTGCAGCTGTCGGCCGGCCGGCCGGCCGGCGAACCCTGACGACCGGGCGGGCGCGCCCTGCGCGCGTCGGGCCGGCGGCTACTGTGGCGCATATGGCATGCGCGAGATTCCGGGTGTGGGTGCAGCGCGGATGACGAACCCGTCGGCGCTGCGGCGAGTCCTGCGGCGGGCCCGCGACGGCGTGCTCCTCAACATCGAGGAGACCGCCATCGCGATGAGTGCCCGCGGTCCCGACCTGGCCGACCTGTGCGCCAGCGCGGCCCGGGTCCGCGACGCCGGCCTGGTCTCGGGCGGCCGGCGCGGGCCGGGTGGCAGGCTGCCGGTCAGCTACTCGCGCAAGGTGTTCATCCCGGTCACGCACCTGTGCCGGGACACCTGCCATTACTGCACGTTCGTCACCGTTCCCGGCGTGCTTCGGGCGCAGGGCAAGCAGATGTATCTCGGGCCGGACGAGATCCTCGAGATCGCCCGCCGAGGCTCCGAATTGGGGTGCAAGGAAGCGCTGTTCACCCTCGGGGACCGGCCCGAGGAGCGCTGGCCCGAAGCGCGGCAGTGGCTCGACGAGCGTGGCTATGACAGCACGCTGGCCTACGTGCGAGCCATGGCCATCCGGGTGCTGGAGGAGACCGGCCTGCTGCCGCACCTGAACCCCGGGGTGATGAGCTGGTCGGAGATGTCGCGGCTCAAGCCGGTGGCACCGTCCATGGGCATGATGCTGGAGACCACCTCGCGGCGGCTGTTCGAGACCAAGGGGCAGGCACACTACGGCAGCCCCGACAAGGATCCGGCGGTACGGCTGCGCACCCTGGCCGATGCGGGCCGCCTCTCGATCCCGTTCACCACCGGCCTGCTGGTCGGCATCGGCGAGACGCTGGCCGAGCGCGCCGACACCGTGCACGCGATCCGCAAGGTGCACAAGGAGTTCGGGCACATCCAGGAAGTGATCGTGCAGAACTTCCGGGCCAAAGAGCACACCGCGATGGCGTCGACGCCGGACGCCGGCTTCGAGGAATTCCTGGCCACGGTGGCGGCGACCCGGCTGGTGCTGGGACCGAAGATGCGGGTGCAGGCGCCGCCCAACCTGGTCTCGACCCAGGAGTGTCTGGCGCTGATCGGCGCCGGGGTCGACGATTGGGGCGGGGTGTCGCCGCTGACCCCCGATCATGTCAATCCCGAGCGGCCCTGGCCGGCGCTGGACGATCTGGCCGCGGTCACCGAGCAGGCCGGCTACGACCTGGTGCAGCGGCTTACCGCCCAGCCCGACTACGTGCAGGCCGGCGCGGCGTGGATCGACCCGCGGGTGCGCCCGCACGTCGCGGCGCTGGCCGACCCGGACACCGGGTGGGCGCGCGACGTCAACCCGGTCGGGCTGGCCTGGCAGGAACCCGACGAGGTGGTCTCGGCCGGCCGGGTGGACCTGCACACCGCCATCGATGTCGACGGCCGGGCCACCGAGACCCGCAGTGATCTGGGTAGCGCCTTCGGGGACTGGGAGTCGATCCGCGAACAGATCCACCAACTGGCCGCCCGCGCCCCCGAACGCGTCGACACCGATGTGCTGGCCGCGCTGCGCTCCGCCGAACGCGACCCGGCCGGCTGCACCGACGCCGAGTACCTGGCACTGGCCACCGCGGACGGTCCGGCATTGGAAGCCGTTGCTGCCCTGGCGGATTCATTGCGTCGCGAGGCTGTCGGCGACGACGTCACCTACGTGGTCAACCGTAATATCAACTTCACCAACATCTGTTATGTCGGCTGCCGGTTCTGCGCGTTCGCCCAGCGCAAGGGCGATGCCGACGCTTTCTCGCTGTCGAATGCCGAGGTCGGCCAACGCGCCTACGAGGCGCACCTGGCGGGCGCCACCGAGGTCTGCATGCAGGGCGGGATCGACCCGGAACTGCCGGTCACCGGTTACGCCGACCTGGTGCGCGCGGTCAAGGCCCGGGTGCCGTCGATGCACGTGCACGCCTTCTCACCGATGGAGATCACCAACGGGGTGTCCAAGAGCGGCTTGAGTATTCGGGAGTGGCTGATCAGCCTGCGCGAGGCCGGCCTGGGCAGCATCCCGGGCACCGCCGCGGAGATTCTCGATGACGAGATCCGCTGGGTGCTGACCAAGGGCAAGCTGCCGACCTCGATGTGGGTCGAGGTCGTCACCACCGCGCACGAGGTCGGGCTGCGGTCGAGTTCGACGATGATGTACGGCCACATCGATTCGCCGCGCCATTGGATCGGGCACTTTAAGGTGCTGCGCGACATCCAGGACCGCACCGGTGGATTCACCGAGTTCGTACCGCTGCCGTTCGTGCACCAGAGCTCGCCGCTGTACCTGGCCGGCGGCGCGCGGCCCGGCCCGAGTCACCGCGACAACCGTGCGGTGCACGCGCTGGCCCGGATCATGCTGCACGGGCGCATCCCCAACATCCAGACCAGCTGGGTCAAGCTGGGGGTGGATCGCACCCAGGTGATGCTCAACGGTGGCGCCAACGATCTGGGCGGCACTCTGATGGAGGAGACCATCTCCCGGATGGCGGGCTCCGAGCACGGCTCGGCTAAGACCATCGCTGAACTGGTGGGCATCGCCGAGGGCATCGGCCGCCCGGCTCGCCAGCGCACCACCGACTACGCGCCCCTATTACCGCGAGCGTGCGCGTCCCCGGCCGACACGCCGGGCTGACAACCGGATTTGCGCACGGTCGCCGGCGGGTGGACTACAGGCGCGCGGCCAGCTCGGTGCCCTGTTTGATGGCCCGCTTGGCATCCAGTTCGGCCGCCAGCGCGGCCCCGCCGATGACGTGCGGGCGCATCCCGCGTTGCCGCAAGCCGTCCTCGAGGTCACGCACCGATTCCTGCCCGGCGCAGATCACCACGGTGTCCACGGCCAGTAGCTGCGGGCGCGACCTGTTCCGGCCGTAGCTGATGTGCAACCCCTCGTCATCGATGCGCTCGTAGTTGACACCGGAGAGCTGTTGGACGCCTTTGGCTTTCAACGACGCCCGGTGCACCCATCCGCTGGTCTTGCCGAGGTTGCGGCCCTGCGCGCCCGCCGTCCGTGCCAACAGGTACACCTGCCGGGCCGGCGGCGCCGGATCTGGTGTCATCAGCGCACCCCGGGCGTCCCAGGGGTCGGCTGCGCCCCATTCGGCCCGCCACTCTTTGAGATTCAGTGTCGGCGAGGACTCCGGGTTGGCCACGACCAGGAATTCGCTGACGTCGAACCCGATTCCGCCGGCGCCGATCACCGCCACCGCGTCACCCACCGGCCGGCCGTTGATCGCCTCGGCATACGACAGCACCATCGGATGGTCGATACCGGGAATCTGCGGGATCCGCGGCTTCACGCCGGTGGCCAGGATCACCTCGTCGAAGGCGGTCAATTCCTCGACCCCGGCACGATGGCCCAGTCGTACGGTCACCGCGAACTTGTCCAGCATCGTGGTGTAGTAGCGGATCGTCCCGGCGAACTCCTCTTTGCCGGGAATCCGCTTGGCCAGGTCGAATTGGCCGCCGATGAACTCGTTGGCCTCCAACAGCGTCACGTCGTGGCCGCGCTCGGCGGCCGTTACCGCCGCCGACAGCCCGGCCGGTCCGGCGCCCACCACCGCGACCCGCCGGCGGCGCCGGGTCGGGCGCAAGACCAGCGTCGTCTCATGGCCGGCCCGGGGATTGACCAGGCACGAGACCTTCTTGTGCACGAAGGCATGGTCCAGGCAGGCCTGGTTGCAGGCGATGCAGGTGTTGATCTCGTCGGCCCGGCCGGCGGCGGCCTTGCGCACCCAGTCGGGGTCGGCCAGCATCGGGCGGGCCATCGAGATCAGCTGGACCGAGGTCTCGGCGAGGACCTGCTCGGCGGTCTGTGGCATGTTGATCCGGTTGGACGCCACCACCGGGATCGTGACGTGATCGGCGACCGCGTGGGAGATGTCGACGAATGCGCTGTTGGGCACCGACGTCACGATGGTCGGGACCCGGGCCTCGTGCCAGCCGAAGCCGGAGTTGATCATGGTGGCCCCGGCCGCCTCGACTTCGGTTGCCAGCGCGAGGACTTCGTCCCAGCTCTGCCCCTCTTCGACGTAGTCGGCCAGCGACATCCGGTAGCAGATGATGAAGTCGGGTCCCACCGCGGCGCGGGTGCGTGCCACGATCTCCACCGGGAAGCGGCGCCGGTTGGCCGCGGTTCCGCCGTAGCGGTCGGTGCGTTTGTTGGTGCGCGGCGCCAGGAATTGGTTCAGCAGATACCCTTCGCTGCCCATGATCTCGACACCGTCATAGCCGGCTTCGCGGGCCAGTTCGGCCGCCCGGGCGAAGTCGTCGATGGTCGAGTCGACGCCGCGCGACGACAGCGCCCGCGGCCGGAACGGGTTGATCGGAGCCTTGATCGCCGAGGCGCTGACCGAAAACGGGTGGTAAGCATAGCGTCCCGCGTGCAGCACCTGGAGCAGGATCTTGCCGCCGGCATCGTGCACGGCGTCGGTGACCCGGCGGTGGCGGCGGGCATCGGCGGAGCTGATCATGGCCGAGGCGAACGGCAGCAGCCAGCCGGTCCGGTTCGGGGCGTATCCGCCGGTGATGATCAACCCCACGCCGCCGCGGGCGCGTTCGGCGAAGTATTCGGCCAGCTTGCCGATGTCGGAGGCCCGGTCCTCCAGGCCGGTGTGCATCGAACCCATCACCACCCGGTTGGCCAGCGTCGTGAACCCGAGATCCAACGGGGACAACAGCATCGGGTATTGCGCTGTCACAGTGCCGCCTTCACCGCAGTGCCTCTTTCACCTCGTCGAGCCAGTCGATGGCGCTTTCCTCGGCCCGGATGCCGCCGCGCAACACCAGGTACTGGTGCAGCGCGGCTCCGGACAGTGAGCCGGGATCCGGAAACTGCTTCTTCTCCAGGGCGCGGTAGACGTCGAGTCGCGCGGAACGTTCGGCGCGCAACATAACGGCCTGTTCGCGCACTGCGGCGGCGTCGCCGTACCCGGCGCCGCGGACCTTGACCGCCAGTTCCCGCAGCCGGTTGTCCACGATCGAGCTGCCGCGACCGGCGAGCGGTGCGGCGAGCCAACGGGCCAACTCGTCACGCCCGGCCTCGGCGACGGTGTAGACCTTCTTGTCCGGGCGGCCGCGCTGGGCAACCTCGGTGGCGACCACCCAGCCGTCGGCTTCCATGCCGCGCAGCGTGCGATAGATCTGCTGGTGGGTGGCGCTCCAGAAGTAGCCGATCGAACGATCGAATCGGTTGGCGAGTTCGTAACCGGAGCCGGCCTGCTCGGACAGCGACACCAGGATCGCGTGGGGAAGGGCCACGACGGCAAGGATAGGCACCCCGTGGCCGGCTATGCAACTAGTTGCAGTGCAACTGCGCGCATAGCCTCGGTTATGCTGGTGGGCGGCGCGCTGTACCGCCGCGGCTACTATCAGAAGCCGATGAATCCGCCGCCGCCCCGCAGCCCCGCCGCAGCCCCATGAGTCCCGTGTATGGCGGCAGATCGGCCGCGCTGCCGACTTTCCCGTGGGACACGCTGTCCGACGTGACGGCGCTGGCCAACTCCCACCCCGACGGCATCGTCGACTTATCGGTCGGCACCCCAGTCGACCCGGTCGCCCCGGTCATTCGCGACGCATTGGCGGCGGCCTCGTCGGCGCCGGGATATCCGACCACCGCCGGGACACCGGGCCTGCGGGCCTCGGCCGTCGCGGCGCTGGCCCGCCGCTACGGCATCACCGGCGTCGCAGCGTCGGCGGTACTGCCGGTGATCGGCACCAAGGAACTCATTGCCTGGCTACCGACGCTGCTCGGTCTCGGCGGCGACGACGTGGTGGTGATACCCGAATTGGCGTATCCCACCTACGAGGTCGGGGCCCGGCTCGCCGGAGCGTCGTGGGTGCGCAGCGACGCGCCGCAGCGCCTCGACGGCGCGCCGCCGGCCCTGGTGTACCTGAACTCGCCGAGCAACCCGACCGGAGCCATCCTGACCGCCGGTGAGCTGCGCGCCCTCGTCGGCTGGGCCCGCGAGAACGGGGTGCTGCTGGTCTCCGACGAGTGCTACCTGGGGCTGGGCTGGGACGACACGGCACCGCGGTCGGTGCTGCACCCGCAGGTGTGCGACGGCGACCACACCGGTCTGCTGGCGGTGCACTCGTTGTCGAAAACGTCGTCGCTGGCCGGCTACCGGGCCGGATTCGTCGCAGGCGACGCTGCCGTGGTGGCCGAACTGCTCGCGGTGCGCAAGCACGCCGGGATGATGGTCCCGACCCCGGTGCAGGCGGCGATGGCCGCCGCCCTCGAGGACGACGAGCACGAACACGAGCAGCGCGACCGGTATGCGCGCCGCCGCGCGTTGCTGCTGCCGGCGCTGCGTGCGGCCGGATTCACCGTCGACCACTCGCAGGGCGGGCTGTACCTGTGGGCCACCCGCGGCGAAGCCTGCCGGCAGACCCTCGGATGGCTGGCCGAGCGCGGCATCCTGGTCGCGCCCGGCGAGTTCTACGGGCCGTCCGGCGCCCAGCACGTCCGGGTGGCGCTCACCGCCCCCGACGAGCGAATCGCCGCGGCGGTCGACCGGCTCGATCCGGACCGCTAGGCCGCACTACCGACCAGCGCGTCGCTACGGTCACCCGTCGGTTTAGCGGCTGCGAGATTCTATCTGCGTCCAGCGGCTCGGGGCCGACATATCGCGGCGGACGAACCTGGCCCGCGAGTACCGTCACAACGAGCATTGCCGCAGGTGAAAGCCGTAGAACAGGCTCGCCGCGTGGCCGATGCAGATCGCGGTCGCGAACCGGCACCCGCCGGGTGTCGCCGGGTATACGCCGTCGCCGGCCGGCGGGAGGTGCGCGGTCGTCGTACTAACCTCGCCTCAAACCGCCGGCCGTGGACGGCGACGCAGGGCTCTCCCAAAGATGAGCTCCGTTGCCGCTGAAAGGCCGACGGATGACGGGGATCGGTCCGGCGATATGCGCGAAGGGTTGTGGTGATGGACTTCGCAGCGTTGCCGCCGGAAATCAATTCGGCGCGAATGTATTCCGGCGCCGGGTCGGCGCCGCTGCTGGCAGCGGCGACCGCGTGGAGCGCTGTTGGGAAGGAACTGTATTCGGCGGCCGAGCTCTACGGATCGCTGATCTCCCAGATCGTCGAGGCCTCGTGGTGGGGACCGTCCGCAACGACGATGCTGACAGCGGTAGGCCCCTACGTGTCGTGGATGACCGCGACCGCCACCGAAGCCGAGCAGGCCGCCGACTACGCCCGCGCCGCCGCCGGCGCGTATGAGATCGCCTACGCGGCAACGGTCCCCCCGAGCGAAGTCGCCGCCAATCGCAGCCTGCTGGCCCTGCTCGTGGCGACGAACCTGCTGGGGCAGAACAGCTCCGCGATCGCGGCCACTGAGGCGCACTACGCCGAGATGTGGGCACAGGATGCCGTGGTGATGTACGGCTACGCGGCGGCCTCACGGGTCGCCACCATGGTGACACCCTTCCAGACACCACCGGAGACCACTGCCGCGGGCGGCGAGGAACACCAGCGGGACGCCGTGACTCGAGCCGTGGGATCGGCGGCACAACAACAGGTCTCGACCGATCTGGTCGAGGCCATCCGACAATGGCTGCAGCACCTCTCCGCATCGCCGTCGCAGTATGCGGTATGGGAGGACCTCAAAGCGAACCTGCCGCAGATGCTGAAGAGCTCCACCAGCACCGTGCAGATCGTCCAGCGACTGGCCTCGACCCCGACGAACATCATGAACATCGCCAAGGGGATCTTGCCGCCCGCTTCCAGCGCCACCGCGGTGCCGCCGGTGCCCAGCGGGCCGATCCCGCCGGTGACGGCCGGCGTGGGCGGAGTGCCCGCAGCGGGTGTCGGACGCGCAGGCACCATCGGCCGGTTGTCGGTGCCTCCCAGCTGGTCCGGCGCGGTAACCGAGACGACTCCGCAGCCCCTGCCGCCGCCGGCTGCCGCCACCTCGTCCGGCGAGAGCCAGCCTCGGGGGATATTGCGGGGGATGCCGATCAGCGGCGGGGGTGCCGCTCGCCGCAGCGACGGCTACGTCAACCGATACGGCTTCCGGTACAGCGTGTTGACGCGCCATCCGGCCGGTGGCTGAGCGGCCGGTCTCCTTCTGACATCGCCGCCCGACCCACTTCCGTTGCGCCGTAGCAGAATCCGATGTCGGTCGATACCGGACTTTAACCGCGACGGGATTCTTTTTCTCACACCGCACACTGAGCGGGTGATCACCAGCCGATGCGTTTCGGTCTTCGAGCGGGGTTTGCGGTGGTCAGGGGCACTTGAGCGACACCCACGGGCCAGAAGTGAATCCCCGGGTGCGTGCGAACGACGCCGAGGTGCGGTGATTGCGTGGCCGGGCGCCGGTAACAGCAGGTCCGAAAAATCTCCTAATCTCACAATCAGCAAGATTCGCGAAGTGCCATGGCGCAGACAATGATCAGGAGGTGGCAGATGTCGTTCGTCAACACCCAGCCGGAAGCGTTGGCCAGCGCTGCCAGTGAACTGCGGGGCATCGGATCGGTGGTAGCGGCGCAGAACATGGCAGCCGCCGGGCCGACCACGGTGTTGCCGCCGGCGGCGGCCGACGAGGTGTCGGCGTTGACGGCGGCGCTGTTCTCCGCTCACGCACAGGCATACCAAGAGGTCAGTGCTCAAGCCGCCGCCATCCACGAGGCATTCGTGCGGACATTGGCGCTCAGCTCCGAGTCGTATGCGGCAACCGAGGCGGTCAACGCCGCTGCGGCAAGTTAGCTCACGACAATGGATTTCGGGGCGTTGCCGCCGGAGGTCAACTCGGCGCGAATCTATTCCGGGGCGGGCTCGTCGCCGCTGATCGCTGCCGCGTCGGCCTGGAGCAGGCTGGCGGCCGAACTGACCTCGGCCGCCACCGGCTACGAGGCGATCGTGATGCGCCTGGTCGGCGAGGATTGGCTTGGGCCGTCATCGGCCTCGATGGCGCAAGCGGCCACGCCGTACCTGGAGTGGATGCATGCCACCGCGGCGCGAGCCGAGCAGGCGGCAACGCGGGCCCGGGAGGCCGCCGCGGCCTACGACTGCGCCGTGGCGGCCACGGTGCATCCCGCCGACGTCGACGCCAACCGCATCCAGCTATCGTCGCTGTTGTCGACAAACGTTCTGGGACAGAACACCTCGGCGATCGCGGTGACCGAGGCCGACTACGGCGAGATGTGGGCGCGTGATGCCGCCGCCATGTACCAATACGCCGGTGAGTCGGCATCGGCGTCGCAGGTGGTGCCGTTCAGCGGCCCCGACCCGACCACCACCGGCAATTCACCGTCCTCGCACCTGGTTTCCACGGTCCAGTCGGCATTGGCGAACTTGACCGCACCCGCCTCATCGGCGGCGGGTGCAGCGGATGCGTCGACGTCACCGCTCGATGACTTGCTGGGCGATCTCTACGCCATGGTGGGCCTGAAGTACACCCCCGAAAGTCCGATAGCCAACCTGCTCGCGCCGTGGACGTCCTATGTCGTCCCGGCACAAAGCAGCATCGCGATCGCGCACTTCTCCACGGGTGCGATCAACAGCGGGGTGTCGTTGTCCAAGGCACTGGCGCCGGCTGCCGCTGCGACGAAGGCTGCCGGCGACGGCGCCAAGGCGGCTGCGGGGGCGTTGCCCGCGGCGCTGCCAGCCGCCGGTTTGGCCGCCCCGCTCGGTGGCGGGTCACCGGTGGCCGCCGCCCTGGGCAATGCCGCGGCGGCCGGACGCCTGTCGGTGCCGGCCGGCTGGACCGCGGCTGGCCCGGCAGTAGGCGCGGTCCCGCCGATCCCGGTCAGCACGGTCTCGGCCATCAGCCCAGACGCGGAGGGCTCCGGAAACCTGCTGGGCGGGATGCCGCTGGCCGGTGCCGGGGCCGGCGGGAGGGGATCCGGTCCCAGGTACGGATTCGCGCCCAAGGTCATGGCCCGCCCGTTCTCCGCCGGGTGACCGATGCCGCGCGCTATTCGCAGGCGATGCCGTCGCCGTCGCGATCCAACCCGGGCCGATACCCGGGCTGCCCGATCAGTATCGGCGCGGCGCCGGCCGCCCGGGCGGCGGCGCAGTTCGGGAAATACCCCGGCAGGCCGTCGGTCGAGTCGACGAACGGCACCGGTTCGGCCGGAGGCTGCTCGATCGGGGGCTCGCTCTCCGGCGGGGCTTGCGGGTCGGCGGGCGCGCCGCACTCGCCGGTCAGGATGCGCGCGATCGCATCATGTTCTGCCTGGGTGACCCACAGGCCGTAGCCGGACTTCACCTCCACGATGCGCGAGACATACTCGCAGCGGTAGGACTTGTTGGGCGGCAACCAGGTTGCGGCGTCACCGTCACCTTTCTGATGGTTGATCGGGCCGCTGGTGGCCTGCAGGTTCAGCGGGTCGTTGGCGAAGTTGCGGCGAGTCGGCTCGTCCCACTGCTGGGCGCCCTTCTGCCAGGCGTCCGACAACGCCACGACGTGGTCGATCTGCACCGCCCGGGAGGTGCCCGGGCCGCGCTGAAAGGCGATCGCGGTACCGGTGTAGGGATCGTTGAGAACCCCGGCGAGCACCACGCAATCGTTGGTACCCGGCTTGATCTCGATGTCGACCAGATCGCGGCGCAGGATGTCGTTGCGGGTGTCGCAGCCGTTGTGCCCGCCCGGCACCGTGACGTCATCGCTCCAGGCTTGTCCGAACAGTGCGCGGTCATAGCCGGTCTTGGGGGCACGGCCCTTGATCGGCAGGGTGTCGAGTGCGGCGAGTTCCACTGGCCCGGCAACACCGGGTTCCGCTCGGACCGCAGCGTCGGATGGCAGGCCCACAGCGAGCGCGACGGCCAGCGCGACGGCCGGGATCCGACGGTCGACCACAACTAGCCTCCGGTTCCTCTTGGTGGACTACGGCGGACGCTATCAGCGCCCTGCGACGGGCCCGGCCGATTACGGTTGAAGCCGTGCGCGTTCACCCCGAAGTCGCCGATGCGCTTGCCGCCGGCCGGGCCGTGGTGGCGCTGGAGAGCACGATCATCACCCACGGCCTGCCGCGGCCGGACAACCTGCGCATCGCCCGTGAGATCGAGGACGCGGTACGCGCCGGCGGTGCGGTACCGGCCACCATCGCGATCGTCGACGGCCGCCCGCACATCGGCCTGGACGAACCGGCGCTGCACCGCATCGCCACCGGCGGCACGGCGATCAAGGTCAGCGTCCGCGACATCGCGATGGTGGCCGCCATGGGCGGCGATGGTGCGACCACGGTCGCCGCGACCGCACACCTGGCGGCGGCAGCCGGCATCACGGTGTTCGCCACCGGTGGGCTGGGCGGCGTGCACCGCGGTGCCCGGGACAGCTACGACGAGTCCGCGGACCTGGTCACGCTCTCGCGCACCCCGGTGCTGGTGGTGTGCTCGGGCGTCAAGTCGATCCTGGACATCGGTGCGACGTTGGAGCGGTTGGAGACACTGTCGGTGGGCGTGATCGGCTACCGCACCGACCGCTTCCCAGCCTTCTACCTCACCGACTCCGGCTACCCGCTCGATTGGTGGGTCCAGACCCCGAAACAGGCCGCCGCGGTGCTGCGTGCCCGCACCCGACTGCGCACCGACGGGTGCGGACTGGTGCTGGCCAACCCGATCCCCGCCGACGCCGAACTCGACCGCGCACTGCACGACCGGGTGCTCGCCGATGGGCTGGCCGCCGCCGAGGCGGCCGGGGTGCGCGGCAAAGACGTCACCCCCTTCCTGCTCGATCACTTCCACCGGGGCACCCACGGCGCGTCGGTCGCCGCCAATGTCGCGCTGGTGCTGGCCAATGCCCGGCTGGCCGGGGAGGTCGCGGTCGCCTTCGCGGCTCGGTGAGCGACCGGGTGAGCGGCCGACGCGTCGCAGGGATTTCCCGTACCATAGGTCGTTATATCCGCTGGTCTGGCCGGCACGCGCTGCCGACGGGGCTACGACTTCGGCGGGAGGCGTGCCGATGGCAGATGTGGTCAGCCGGGGTGCCGCATGAGCCTGACGAGCATTCCCGGCAAGCAACTGTTACCGCTGCGCCCGTATCCGCCCAGGGCCGGCCCCCGCGGGGCGCTGGTCTACCGGGTGATCGCCACCACCGACCACAAGCTGATCGGCATCTTGTACATGGTGACGACGTTCAGCTTCTTTCTGATCGCCGGACTGATGGCCTTGCTGATGCGCACCGAGCTGGCTGCGCCGGGCCTGCAGTTCCTGTCCAATGAGCAGTACAACCAGCTGTTCACCATGCACGGCACCATCATGTTGCTGCTGTATGCCACCCCGATCGTGTTCGGCTTCGCCAATCTGGTGCTGCCGTTGCAGATCGGGGCGCCGGATGTGGCCTTCCCGCGGCTCAACGCCTTCAGTTACTGGCTGTATCTGTTCGGCGGGCTGATCGTCGTCGCCGGGTTCCTGACGCCGGGCGGTGCCGCAGATTTCGGCTGGACCGCTTACGCGCCGCTGAGCGGCGTCGTCCATGCCCCCGGCGCCGGGGCCGACCTGTGGATCATGGGGCTGGCGGTCTCTGGGCTGGGCACCATCCTGGGCGCGGTGAACATGATCACCACCGTGGTCTGCATGCGCGCCCCCGGGATGACGATGTTCCGGATGCCGATCTTCACCTGGAACGTGCTGATCACCTCGATCATGGTGCTGATCGTCTTCCCGCTGTTGACCGCGGCGCTGCTCGGCCTGGCAGTCGATCGTCACCTGGGCGGGAACATCTTCGAGGCAGCGAACGGCGGAGCGTTGCTGTGGCAGCACCTGTTCTGGTACTTCGGCCACCCCGAGGTGTACATCGTCGCGTTGCCGTTCTTCGGCATCGTCACCGAGATCTTCCCGGTGTTCGCCCGCAAGCCGGTGTTCGGCTACAGCCAGATGGTGTACGCGACGATGAGCATCGCCGGCCTGTCGACGGCGGTGTGGGCGCACCACATGTTCGCAACCGGCGCGGTGCTGTTGCCGTTCTTCGCGTTCATGAGCTTCATGATCGCGGTGCCGACCGGTATCAAGTTCTTCAACTGGATCGGCACGATGTGGCGGGGCCAGTTGACGTTCGAGACGCCGATGCTGTTCTCGCTCGGGTTCGCGGTGACGTTCCTGGCCGGCGGGCTGACCGGGGTGATGCTGGCCAGTCCGCCGCTGGACTTCCACGTCCACGACAGCTATTTCGTGGTGGCGCACTTCCACTACGTGCTGTTCGGCACCATCGTGTTCTCGACTTTCGCCGGGATCTACTTCTGGTTCCCGAAGATGACCGGCCGGCTGCTCGACGAGCGGCTGGGCAGGCTGCACTTCTGGCTGACGTTCATCGGCTTCCACACCGCGTTCCTGGTGCAGCACTGGCTGGGCAACATGGGGATGCCGCGCCGTTACGCCGACTACCTTTCCACCGACGGGTTCCAGCCGTTCAACATCGTCTCCACCATCGGGGCGTTCATCCTGGCGGCATCGGTGCTGCCGTTCCTGTGGAACGTGTTTCGCAGTTGGCGCTACGGCGAGGTCGTGACCGTCGATGACCCGTGGGGCTACGGCAGTTCACTGGAGTGGGCGACCAGTTGCCCACCGCCGCGCCACAACTTCACCGAACTGCCCCGAATCCGTTCGGAGCGGCCGGCATTCGAACTGCACTACCCGCACATGGTGCCGCGCCTCCGCGACGAGCTGCACATCGGGCGCCGTGAGGTCGCCGAGCCGCTCGCATCGCGCGACTGATCGTGCCGGTGCCGGGACCGGTCAGCGACCGATCACCCTGGCGATGCACAACTCCGGCTCGACGAACGGCTCCAACTCGGCGTGCAGCGCAGTGTTCTCGTCGCCGTCGGCATCGGTGCTGAGCAGCCCGCGCAGCAGACCCAGGTGCATGGCGCAGCTGACTTCCGGATGGGAGCGCGCCAGGTCGCGGACCGGACAGGCGTGCAGCCGGATCGCGCACTCGCGGTGGCCGTCGCCGACGTCGGCCGGCGCGGTGATCTCCGGCCCGAACCCCATTCGCTCGAAGGCGTCGGCGATTCGGCCGGTGCGGTCGTCGAGTGCCGGTGCCGGTTCGCCGTTCCGGGCGGCGTCAGCGGACTCGTCGGAGCCGTCCTGGGCCATGATCCGGTCTGCCCAGCGCCGGCCGGCTCGTTCGGCGCGCTGCCGGCGCTCGGCGGCGGTGTCGCCGAGTTCCATCGCGAGGATCTCGGCCAGACCCCGGTAATCCAGCCGGTCGCGCACCGCGACGTAGCCGGTGCGGGGGCGACCGACGCCGTCCCGCTTGATCCGGGTGCGCGCGACCGAGCCGTCCTCACACAGTGCGTCGAGGTGGAACCGCACGGTGGTGACGTGTAAGCCCATCTGGGTGGCGATCTCGGAGGCATCCACCGCGCCGGTGGCGCAGGTGACCAGTCGCAGCACCCGTTCCCGCTGCTGGTTGCGCGGCAACCGCCGGGTGCGATTGGCCCCGCGCCGCTGGTCGGACTGGTCGTGCATCGGTATGCCTCTCGTGATCCCGTCCCCACAAATTTAATGGAACAAGCTCCTTGATACCAGCCACGACGGTGGCCGGTGGACCGGCTGAGCGGCCAACGCCGGCCGGGCAGGCAACCGGTAACGTCCCCCGGGTGCTGCTGACCTCGCTGGACACCCACGTCGACGATATCGCCGATGCGGTACGCATCGACAACACCGCGCTCAGCCGGGCCGACTTGCGCGCTGCGGCGGCAGCGGCGCACGAAGACCTCGGCGGGGCGGGGCGGGTGGCGGTGCTGGCCACCCCGACGGCGTCGACCGTGCTCGCGGTCGCCGGCTGTCTGCTCGCCGGGTTGCCGGTGGTCCCGGTCCCCGCCGACGTCGGCGTCGCCGAACGCGCCCACATCCTGCGTGACTCGAACGCGCAGGCCTGGCTGGGGGAGCGGCCCACCGAACTCGCCGGCCTGCCGCATGTGCCGGTACGGCGCGGTGCCGGATCGGCCCAGCCGCCCCCCGAACCGGCGGGGGACGACGCCGCGCTGGTCATCTACACCTCCGGCACCACCGGCCCGCCCAAGGGTGTGCAGTTGAGCCGGCGGGCGCTGGCCGCGGACCTGGACGCGCTGGCCCAGGCCTGGCAGTGGAGCCCCGAGGACGTGTTGGTCCACGGCCTGCCGATGTATCACGTGCACGGCCTGGTGTTGGGACTGCTGGGCTCACTGCGGGTCGGGAACCGCTTCGTGCACACCGGCAAGCCGACGCCGCAGGCCTACGCGGCCGCCGGCGGCACGCTGTATTTCGGGGTGCCCACCGTGTGGTCGCGGGTGGTGGCCGATGCCGGTGCGGCCGAAGCGCTGCGGCCGGCCCGGCTGCTGGTCTCGGGCAGTGCGGCGCTACCGGTTCCGGTGTTCGACGCGCTCGTCGCCAGGACCGGCCACCAGCCCATCGAACGCTACGGCAGCACCGAGTCGCTGATCACGGTGAGCACCCGCGTCGACGGCGAACGCAGACCCGGCTGGGTGGGGCTGCCGCTGCACGGGGTGCAGACCAAGCTCATCGGCGAGGACGGCGAACCGGTCCCGCACGACGGGGCGACCATCGGGCGGCTGGCGGTGCGCGGGCCGACCTTGTTCGACGGCTACCTCAACCTGCCCGAGGCGACCGCGGCGGCCTTCGACGCCGACGGCTGGTACCGCACCGGGGACGTCGCGGTCATCGACGCCGACGGGATGCACCGGATCGTCGGCCGCGAATCGGTGGACCTGATCAAGACCGGCGGTTTCCGGGTCGGGGCCGGTGAGATCGAGACCGCCCTGCTCGGCCATCCCGCGGTGGCCGAGGTGGCCGTCGTCGGGCTGCCCGACGAGGATCTGGGCCAGCGCATCGTCGCGTTCGTGGTCGCCGCCCCGGACGACACGGCGACATCCGATGAGCTGATCGACTACGTCGGCCGACAACTGTCGGCCCACAAACGCCCGCGCGAAGTGCGGATGGTGGATGCGCTGCCGCGCAACGCAATGGGAAAGGTACTCAAGAAGGCGTTGCTGCCGTAGGCTCGCGCTTGCGCGAACCGAAACCAGAAGGAGTGGCGCTGTGAAAAATTGGACTCTTGCCGTCGGCGCGCTCCTCGCCGGTGCGACGTTCCTGCTCGGTGGATGCTCGGAGGTCAGCAAGGTCGTCAACAAGGGCGGCGACACCACCTGTCAGGAGTTCAACAGCCACGACGACGAGAAGCAGCGCTCGGAAGTCTCCAAGATGCTCAAGGACAAGAACGGCAACGAGCCGTCCAACATGGAGCTGTCCGCGACGCGGGTGGCGGTCAGCGCCTACTGCAAGACCATCGGCAAGGACAGCGACAAGATCAGCAACGCGATGCTGTAGCGCCAGCTCATCCGTTGCCGCGTTCACCGCAGGGGCCGGCAGGCTCCCAGGTCTCCATTGCGGCTTCGATTCCCTCGTCGTCGAGTGCAGCCACCGGTAGCGGTGATTGATCACCGCGGTAACGCATCCCGTCGAGCAGGATGGCCACATAACGGCGCCACAGGTCTGCGTCGACGTGGCCGGCGAACTCACTCACCGTGCCGGCCAGCAGCCCGAAGATCGGCATGTCGGTATCGGACAGTCCGGGCCGCAGGTGATCGTCTGTTCGCGCTCGCTCGACGAGTCTCTTCACAACGGGCACAAGTCGCTGCTGGGCGGCCGTCACCCGATCGCCCCCGTAGGCCTTGCTGAAGCAGATCTCTCGCAGGCCCCGGTCGGTCGCCGTGATTGCACACATCTGCTCGACGTACCACACGAACCCCTGCCATGGATCCGGTTGTTGCAGAGCGGTTTCCGCCAGGTCCGCGAGCTGGTTGATGCCATCTTCGAAGATCGCCTCGAGTAGCTCCTCCTTGGTGGCGAACCTGCGGTAGACGGTCCCGACTCCGACGCCCGCATGGTGGGCGACGTCGTTGAGGTTGGGCTCCAAGCCCTTGCTCGCGAACAGCTCGCGGGCCGCTTCCAGGACGCGCGCCCGATTGCGCTCGGCGTCCTTGCGCAACGGGCGGGCGGTGTCCTCACTCACACTCACCCCTCCGAGTGTAATGCGAACAACACGTAAACCGGATTGACTTAATCCACTTACATAATTAGCTTAGCTACCTGGAACTGCGTCGTCGGCCGAACCCGGTCAGCGTCGGGGAAGGTGACGATGAAAAGGCTGATCAGTCGGGTGTGGCTGCCCGTCGTGATCGTGGCGGCAGTCACGGCAGGCGCCGTCACGGTCGCCCAGTTGCGGACCGTCTTCGGGTCGCATCCCGTCGTCATCACCGACATCTCCTCGGACAACGCGGAGGACTTCAACCCCAAGTTCGTGACCTACGAGGTCTTCGGTTCGGGCACCACGGCCGTCATCAACTACATGGACCTCGAAGGCAAGCCCCAGCGCATCCCGAGTGCCGCGCTGCCGTGGACGCTGACACTGCAGACCACCCTGCCTTCGGTGATGCCCAACATCCTGGCCCAGAGCGACGGCGACAGCATCAGCTGCCGGGTCACCGTCGACGACGAGGTCAAACAGGAAAGGACGGCTACCGGAGTGAATGCCGAGACCTTCTGCTTTGTGAAGGCAGCATGACCGCGCCGACCGAGCCGATTCCGGTGACGAGTCGCGTGGCGCGCCCGGGGATACCCCGGTTCATCCGGAAATTCGCGGTGCCGATCATCCTGGCGTGGATCGGGTTGATCGCCGCGCTGAACATCGTCGTCCCGCAACTTGAGGACGTCGGCAAGCTGCGCGCGGTTTCGATGAGCCCCAACGACGCACCGTCGCTGATCGCCACCAAGCGCGTCGGCAAGGTGTTCGAGGAGTACGACACCAGCAGTTCGGTGATGATCGTGCTCGAGGGCGACGAGCCGCTGGGCGCCGCCGCACACGAGTTCTACGACCAGATGGTGCGTGATCTGCGCGCCGACACCGCCCACGTGCAGCATGTGCAAGACTTCTGGGGCGACACGCTGACCGCCAAGGGCGCCCAGAGTGTCGACGGCAAGGCCGCCTACGTTCAGGTCTACATCGCCGGCGACCAGGGCGAGACGCTGGCCAACGAATCGGTGGACGCGGTGCGCCACATCGCATCCGACAGTCCCGCCCCCGCCGGGGTGAGGGCCTACGTCACCGGGTCCGCGGCCACCAGCACCGATCAGAACCACGTCGGCGACGCGAGTATGAAGCTCATCGAGCGGCTCACCTTCGCCGTGATCACGGTGATGCTGTTGACCGTCTATCGATCCGTCCTCACCACCCTCATCGTGTTGGTGATGGTCGTACTGGAGCTGTTCGCCGCCCGAGGACTGGTGGCATTCCTGGGATTCCACAACCTGTTCGGGTTGACCACCTTCGCGACCAACATGCTGGTGACCTTGGCCATCGCGGCTTCCACCGACTACGCGATCTTCCTGATCGGCCGGTATCAGGAGGCGCGGAGATCCGGGGAGGACCGAGAAGCCGCCTACTACACCATGTTCGGAGGCACCGCACATGTGGTGCTGGCCTCCGGGCTGACCATCGCCGGGGCGACGTTCTGCCTGCACTTCACCCGGCTGCCGTACTTCCAGACGATGGGTATCCCGTTGGCGGTCGGCATGGTGATCGTGGTGGCGGCCGCCTTGACGCTAGGGCCCGCCGTCATTTCGGTGTGCAGCCGGTTCGGTCGTCTACTGGAGCCCAAGCGCATCACCGCATCGCGTGGCTGGCATCGGGTCGGCACCTCAACCGTCCGCTGGCCCGGGGCAGTTCTGGTGGTCGCCGTCGCGGCGTCGCTGATCGGTCTGCTGGCGCTACCGGGTTACCACACGAGCTACAACGACCGCATCTACCTGCCCGATGACGTCCCGGCGAATGTCGGCTACGCGGCCGCAACCCGGCACTTCTCCGAGGCGAAGATGAACCCGGACCTGATGATGATCGAAACCGACCGGGATCTGCGCAACCCGGCAGATTTTCTGGTGATCGACAAGATTGCCAAGGCTCTCAAGAACGTGCACGGTATCGCCCAGGTGCAGACCATCACCCGGCCCGACGGCGATCCGATCAAACATTCGACGATCCCCTACACCATCGGGCAGAGTGGCACCGCCGCACTGATGAACAACGACTACATGCAGACCAACCTGGAGAACCTGCTCAATCAGGCCGACGATCTGCAGGCCAGCATCGACTCGATGACCGAGATGATGAATATCCAGCAGGATCTGGCCGAGGTGTCCCAGCGGATGGCCGACAAGATGGCGAACACGGCGGTCGACATCGGGGACATGCGGAATCACATGGCCGATTTCGACGATTTCTTCCGGGTGTTCCGCAACTACTTCTACTGGGAGCCGCACTGCTTCGACATCCCCATCTGCTGGTCGCTGCGGTCGATCTTCGACGCCCTGGACGGCGTTGACACCATGTCCGCCGACTTCGACGACTTGGTTCCCGACATGCAGCGGATGGCCGAGCTGATGCCACGGATGGTCGCCGTGATGCCGGCGCAGATCCAGTCGATGAAGAACCAGAAGCAGACCTTGCTCAACCAGTATCAGGTGCAGAAGGCCCAGCAGGACCAGAACATGGCGATGCAGGAGAATTCCACCGCGATGGGCGAGGCGTTCGACACTGCCAAGAACGATGACTCGTTCTACCTCCCGCCCGAAGCCTTCGACACCGCCGATTTCAAGCGGGGTATCAAGCTGTTCCTGTCACCGGATGGACATGCGGTGCGGTTCACCATCATTCACCAGGGCGATCCGTTGACGCCCGAGGGAATATCGCGCATCGAATCGCTCAAGGTCGCCGCGGCCGACGCGATCAAGGGGACACCGTTCGAGGGCGCCAGGATCTACCTCGGCGGCAGCGCAGCCACGTTCTACGACATGCAACAGGGCGCCAATTACGACTTGCTGATCGTCGTGACGGCCGCGCTGGTGCTGATCTTCATCATCATGATGGTCCTCACCCGAGCCGTGGTGGCCGCAGCGGTGATCATCGGCACGGTGGTGACCAGTCTGGGCTCGGCGTTCGGCGTGTCGGTAGTGCTCTGGCAACACCTCGTGGGCATCCCGCTGCACTGGATGGTGCTGCCGATGTCGGTCATCGTGCTGCTTGGTGTCGGCGCGGATTACAACCTGCTGCTGGTCTCGCGCATCCGCGAGGAGATCCACGCCGGCCTGCACACCGGGCTGATTCGCGCCATGGTCGGCACCGGTGCCGTGGTCACCGCTGCCGGTCTGGTGTTCGCCTTCACCATGGCCTCCATGGCTGTCAGCGCATTGATCGTGATCGGCCAGGTCGGCACGACCATCGGACTGGGTCTGCTCTTCGACACCTTGATCGTTCGGTCCCTGATGACGCCGTCGATCGCCACCCTGCTCGGGCGCTGGTTCTGGTGGCCGCAGGTCGTGCGTCCGCGCCCGCGTCCGCGGCCCTGGCCGCAACCGGTCCAGCCCGCGAAGGAGGAGCAGGCGCTGGTCTGACGGGGCCCACTAGTTGGCGTGCAGGTCCTCGTTGAGCGCGATGCCCTGACCGTCGCGGGCGACCACCTCGACCGCCCCGGTCGACGAATTGCGGCGGAACAACAGGTTATTGCCGCCGGCCAGCTCCCGGGCCTTGACCGTCGTGCCGTCGGGCATGGCGACCTTGGTGCCGGCGGTGACATAGAGTCCGGCCTCGATCACGCAGTCGTCACCCAGCGGGATGCCCAGCCCGGAGTTCGCTCCCAGCAGGCAGCGCTGGCCGATCGAAATCACCTGGGTGCCACCGCCGGACAGCGTGCCCATGATCGATGCGCCGCCGCCGACGTCGGAGCCGTCGCCGACCACCACGCCCGCCGAGATGCGGCCCTCCACCATCGAGGTGCCCAGCGTGCCGGCGTTGAAGTTGACGAATCCCTCGTGCATCACCGTGGTGCCCGGCGCCAGGTGCGCGCCCAGCCGCACCCGGTCGGCGTCGGCGATGCGCACCCCGGACGGCAGCACGTAGTCGACCATCCGCGGGAACTTGTCCACGCCGTAGACGGTGACCGGGCCGCGCCGGCGCAACCGGGCCCTGGTTGCCTCGAAGCCCTCGACCGCGCACGGCCCGTGATTGGTCCACACCACGTTGGTCAACACCCCGAATAACCCGTCGGCGTTGAGTCCGTGCGGCGCCACCAGTCGGTGCGACAGCAGATGCAGCCGCAGGTAGGCGTCGTAGGCGTCGGCGGCCTTGTCCGCCAGTGCACCGATCACGGTGCGCACCGCCACCGTCTCGGTGCCGCGGTCCTCGTCCCGCCCGAGCAGCCCGGCCAGGTCGGCGGGCACGTCGGCAGCCGCCAAGCGGGCGGTGCCCGGGTCGCCCGAGCCGTCCAACTCCGGTGTGGGAAACCAGGTGTCGAGAACCGATCCGTCTGCGGCCAGCGTCGCCACGCCGACGCCCGAAGCTCCAGTCACGCCGGTCAGGCTACTTTCCCCCGGCGACGAGACGCAAAAGCCCCCTGCGCGCCCGAGAATTGGGGGCTTTCACGTCTGCTCGCCAGAAAAGGCGACCCGCTACGCTGGGGCGGTGCTGGACCTGCGCTCCGACCCGATCGCGCTGACCGCGGCGCTGGTCGACATCCCCAGTGAATCGCGGCACGAGGCACGAATCGCCGACGAGGTGGAAGCCGCGCTACGGGCCCAAACCTCCGGCTTCGAGATCATCCGCGACGGCGACGCGGTACTGGCTCGTACCCGGCTGGGGCGACCGACTCGGGTGCTGCTGGCCGGGCATCTGGACACCGTCCCGGCGGCCGGCAATCTGCCCAGCCGCCGCACCACCGAGGCGGAAGGTGATGTCCTGCACGGCTGCGGCACCGTCGACATGAAATCCGGCGACGCCGTCTTCCTGCACCTGGCAGCCACCATCGCCGAACCGGCACACGACTTGACCTGCGTCTTCTACGACTGTGAGGAAATCGACGCGGCCGCCAACGGGCTGAACCGCATCGAACGCAACCTGCCGGATTGGCTGGTGGCCGACCTCGCCATCCTCGGTGAGCCCACCGGCGGCTTTATCGAGGCCGGCTGTCAGGGCACGTTGCGGGTCGTCGTGACCGCCGGCGGCACCCGGGCGCATTCGGCGCGGTCCTGGCTGGGCGACAACGCCATCCACAAACTGGGCGCGGTGCTGGACCGGCTCGCCACCTACCGGCCGCGCAGCGTCGACATCGACGGCTGCGTCTACCGCGAGGGACTCTCGGCGGTGCGTATCGACGGCGGAGTGGCCGGCAACGTGATTCCGGACGCGGCCAGTGTCACGGTGAACTTCCGCTTCGCGCCGGACCGCTCGCCCGAGCAGGCGCTGACCCATGTGCGGGAGGTCTTCGACGGGCTCGACGTCGCGATCGAACAGACCGACGTCGCCGCCGGCGCCCTGCCCGGGCTCACCGCGCCCGCGGCGGCCGCCTTGGTGGCCGCCGCCGACGGACAGGTGCGCGCCAAGTACGGCTGGACCGACGTCTCGCGGTTCGCCGCCCGCGGCGTTCCCGCGGTCAACTACGGGCCCGGCGACCCCAACCTGGCGCACTGCGTCGACGAGCGGGTGCCGGTCTCCCAGATCAGCGCGGTGACCGACCTGCTGCGCCGGTTCCTCGTCGGTTAGGTGGGCTCGTCGAGTGGGAATTTCACGACGCGACACGCCGGTGTCACGTCGTGAAATTCCCCCAGGGAACCCAGCTCCCGCCGCAGGCCCGGGAAGGCGCCTAGCCTCCGGCGGTCAGCGCGCGGGCGGCGGCCAGCGCCTCCCTGCCGAACGCGCAATCGACCTCCTCGCACAGCCGGGCCAGCGGGTCGACGGCCCGGGCATCACCGAGCTGGACCGCCACCTGCCAGGCTTGCAGTGCAACCGCGTACTGCCCGCTGCGTTCGGCCATCCGGGCGGCGTCGCGGGCAGCGGTGACCGCGCCGTGTCGGTCCCGCATGCCGGCCCGCTGCCAGGCGCGCGCCATACCCAACTCCGGGGCGAACAGCGCCGACTTGGTTCCGTGTCGGGATTCCGCTCGGCTCAACGCTTTTGCCGCCCCGGCGATGTCGGACTGCCGCGCCAGGGCGGTGGCCAGCAGGGTCAGCGACAGCGGACCCCACGAATACCCGGTCCGCTCCAAGGTCGCCGCGGCCGGCGCCAGCAGCTGGGCCGCGGCGTCGAATTCGCCGACCGCGATCAGCACCTGCGCCACCAGCACCTCGCCGATCGCCCGGCCGGGCTGGGCCAGTTCAGCGAAATCGGTGAACTGGCGGGCAGTTTCGTGTGCCTCGGTGAGCCGGTCGGTCATCAGCAGCACGGTGATCTCGGCCAGCCCGATGGTGAACCGCAGCAGGCCGGGATGTTCGGCGTCCAGTGCGCGGCGGGCCAGCGCCCCGACGTCGTCGAACCGGCCGGCCCTCGCCGCGCACAGTGCCGCGGCGCTGCCGGCCCAGGCCACCGCCATGTCGTCGGCGGCCGGGTCGGCCAGCACCGCGGCCGCGGCCTCGGCGGCACGGCCGATGTTGCCGGCATTCATCGCGAAGGTTGCGCCGAGTGCGTCCAGGGTGATGCGCGGGGTCGTGCCGGTGACCCGGCCGCGGGTGGCGGCCAAAAACGCCGCGGCGCGTTCGGGCTCGCCCAGCATGAAGAACTGGTTGGCGGCTCGCGGCAGCGCCCAGGCCATCAACTCCGGTTCGGTCAGCTCGGCCGGGTCGACCGCCGCCAGCACCGCGTCGGCGTCGCGCCCGCGGCCCTGCCAGCCCAGCGCGTGAGCCAGCGCCAGCCGGGCCGGTAGACCTCCGGAGCGGTCGAGCGCACTGCGGGCCAGCCGCTCACCGAGCTTCAGATCCCCCAGTCGCAGTGCCTGCTGGGCGGCGCCCACCAGCTCCCCGACGGGCTGGGGCGCGTCACTGTCGGCGGTCAGCGCCGCCAGCCGCAACTGCTCACCGACGTGCTCGCACGGCCGGTTCGACAGCACCGCGACCACCTCGGTGCGCAGCCGGCGGGCGGCCTCGCCGTCCGGGGCGCCCAGTGCTCCGCGCGCCCGCTCGCCGAACAGCGGGTGGGCGGTGTAGACCACCGGGTCCGGGCCGTGACCGCCGCGGCTGCGGATCTCGACCGCGCCGAGTTCTTCGGCCTGGCCGACGGCGCCGGCACTGGTCAGCTGGGTCAGATCGGCCAACGGCAGCGGCTCGATGACAGCCAGGTAATCCAGCACCGCGCGTGCGGGCGCCGGCAACTCGGCCACAAAGGCGTCGACGTCACCCGCACCGGTTACCTCGTCCGGTGCCGCGATGTCGATGCGGGCCAGCAACTCATCGCCCCACAACGCGGCCACGGGCGGCGCCGCGATGGGCGCGGCGTCGGCGCAGCCGGTGATGATCATCCGGGCCGCGCCGGTCAGCGCCAGCTGGTAGACCAGCGTCGCCGAGAGGATGTCGAGCTGATGCGCGTCGTCGACCACCAGCAGCAGCTCGCCGCCGTCGCGAGCCTCCTCGGCCAGCGATTCGCGTGCTGCCCGCAGCAGCGCGGCGGGCTTGCCGATGTCGGCGACCCGGATCAGATGGCTCAGGGCACCGAACGGCACCGTGCGCTCCGCGGGGGTGCCGATCACCCAGCGGATGCGAGTGGTCGGGTGCCGGCGGGCGCGGTCCTCGGCGGCCAGCCGGGCCAGCGTGGACTTGCCGCAGCCGTCGGGGCCGAGCACCACCGCACCCGCGCGGACCCCGGCTGCGTCGAGCGCTTCGGTCAGTCGGTGCAGGGCGGCCGAATGCTCGGGGACGTTCCACCGGATCGGCATCGCGCAGATTTTACGGTCTGCGCCATCCGCCGGTTAGCCTTTCGGGTGTGCGGGGCAGCGAATGGGCGGTGTGCGTCTACTGTGCGTCCGGCCCGACCGACCCGGCGCTGCTGGCGCTGGCCGCCAAAGTCGGTGCGGCGATCGCGCAACGGGGCTGGACGCTGGTGTGGGGTGGCGGCAACATCTCGGCGATGGGCGCACTGGCGGTGGCCGTCCGGCAGCACGGTGGCCGCACGGTCGGAGTGATCCCCAAGGCGTTGCTGCACCGCGAGGTGGCCGACGTCGAATCCGACGAGCTGATCGTCACCGACACCATGCGGGAGCGCAAACAGGTCATGGACCAACGCGCGGACGCGTTTCTGACCCTGCCCGGCGGGATCGGCACGTTGGAGGAGCTGTTCGAGACGTGGACCGGCCGGTATCTGGGACTGCACGACAAACCGGTCGTGCTGCTGGATCCGGACGGCCACTACGCGGGATTGTGGGCCTGGATGTCGGGGCTGCTCGACGCCGGGTTCGTGTCCCAGCGTGCGATGGACCGGCTGCTGGTGGTCGACGAGCTCGAGACGGCACTGGACGCCTGCGCACCCGGTACTGCCGGTACCGACTAGGCTGTATTTTCGCAGCCGACCCGCTGCGCCCGGCGCCGCCGTGCTGGCGTCGTCTGGGCTGCCTTCAGCACCTGCCGACCCCGAGGGGATACCGTGTCCGATCACAATTCCGGGACCCGGATCGGGCTGACCGACATCGCGACTCGGCTGCCCGTGCTCGTCGCCGACTTGCCGGCGATGCTGCGTGGGATGCGGACCGGCCTGCTGGCCCGACCCACCTCCAAGGCGTCGATCGGCAAGGTCTTTCAGGACCGCGCCGCCAAACACGCCGACCGCGTCTTCATCCGGTTCGGTGATCAGCAGCTGACCTACCGGGAGGCCAATGCGACCGTCAACCGCTTTGCCGCGGTGTTGGCCGCTCGCGGCGTCGGCCACGGCGACGTCGTCGGGGTGATGCTGCGCAACTCACCCAATGCGGTGCTGATGATGCTGGCCGTCGTCAAATGCGGTGCGATCGCCGGGATGGTCAACTACCACCAGCGCGGCGACGTGCTGGTCCACAGCCTCGGCCTACTGGAAGCCAAACTGCTGATCGTCGAGTCGGATCTGGTCAGCGCCGTGCACGACAGCGGCGCGACCGCCGAGCCGGTCACCATCGAGGAGTTCGAGCGGCTGGCCGCCACCGCGCCCGCCGACAACCCGGTCTCGGTCGAGGCGGTGCTGGCCAAGGACACCGCGTTCTACATCTTCACCTCCGGTACCACCGGCTATCCCAAGGCCAGTGTGATGACGCACTACCGGTGGCTGCGGGCGCTGGCCACGTTCGGCGGAATCGGGCTGCGGTTGCGGGGCAGCGACACGCTGTACTGCTGCTTGCCGCTCTACCACAACAATGCGCTGACGGTCGCGGTGTCCTCGGTGCTCAACTCCGGCGCGACACTGGCGCTGGGCAAATCGTTCTCCGCCTCACGATTCTGGGATGAGGTGATCGCCGCGGACGCCACCGCGTTCGTCTACATCGGCGAAGTCTGCCGGTACCTGCTCAACCAGCCGGCCAAGCCGACCGACCGGGCCCACAAGGTGCGGGTGATCGCCGGCAACGGGCTGCGGCCGGAGATCTGGGACGAGTTCACCGACCGGTTCGGCATCAAGCGGGTCTGCGAGTTCTACGCCGCCAGCGAGAGCAACAGTGCATTCCTCAACGTGCTCAACGTGCCGCGCAGCACCGGGTTGTACCCGCTGCCGCTGGCCTACGTGGAGTACGACCACGACACCGGGCAACCGCTGCGCGGCGAGGACGGCTGGGTGCGCCGGGTGCCGTCGGGGCAACCCGGGCTGCTGCTGAGCCCGGTGAACAGGCTGTCGCCGTTCGACGGCTACACCGATCCGGAGGCCAACGAGAAGAAGCTGGTGCGCAACGCCTTCCGGGACGGGGACTGCTGGTTCAACACCGGTGACCTGATGCGCCCGCAGGGTATGGGCCACGCCGCGTTCGTCGACCGGCTCGGCGACACCTTCCGGTGGAAGGGCGAGAACGTCGCCACCACCCAGGTCGAGGCCGCGTTGTCCGCCGACGAATCGGTCGAGGAATGCGCCGTCTACGGCGTCGAGGTGCCCGACACCGGTGGCCGTGCCGGGATGGCCGCGGTCAAACTGCGTGACGGTGCGTCGTTCGACGGGGCCCGGCTGGCCGCCACAGTCTACGACCGGCTGCCGTCGTATGCGGTTCCGCTGTTCGTGCGGCTGGTGGAAACGATGGCGCACACCACCACATTCAAGAGCCGCAAGGTGGAGTTGCGTGAGCAGGGCTACGGCGCCGGTGACGCCGGCATCGACGAGCCGCTGTATGTGCTGGCCGGTCGCGACGAGGGTTATGTGCCCTACTACGCCGAGTACCCCGGGGAAGTGGCCGCGGGGAAGCGACCGCGGGGCTGAGGTCGGGTTCGGCGGGTCAGGGCTGAGCACCGCGTCGCGGCACCGACCGGGCACCATAGAACCGTGCAGTCCACCCTCTGCGGTCGTCCGGTGGCGGCCGATCGCGCGCTGATCATGGCGATCATCAACCGCACCCCCGACTCCTTCTACGACGCCGGCGCCACCTTCGACGACGACGCGGCCAAGTCGGCGGTGCACCAGGCGGTGGCCGACGGGGCGGACGTCATCGACATCGGCGGGGTCAAGGCCGGGCCGGGGCAGACCGTCGACGCCGATGCCGAGACCGCCCGGGTGGTTCCCTTCATCGAGTGGCTGCGCGGCGCCTACCCCGACCAGCTGATCAGTGTCGACACCTGGCGCTCGGAGGTGGCAAAACGCGCCTGCGTCGCGGGCGCCGACCTGATCAACGACACCTGGGGTGGTGTCGACCCGCAGCTGCCGGCGGTCGCCGCGGAGTTCGGTGTCGGCCTGGTCTGCTCGCACACCGGCGGCGCCGCGCCGCGGACCCGCCCGTTCCGGGTGAGCTACGGCACCACCGTGGACGGGGTGGTGGACGCGGTGATCGACGAGGTCACCGCGGCCGCGCAGCGGGCGGTGGCGGCCGGGGTGCCGCGCGAGAAGGTGCTGATCGACCCGACCCACGATTTCGGCAAGAACACCTTCCACGGGCTAGCGTTGTTGCGACACACGGAGAGGCTGGTCGCTACCGGATGGCCGGTGCTGATGGCGCTCTCCAACAAGGACTTCATCGGGGAGACTCTCGGTGTGGGTCTGACCGAACGACTGGAGGGAACGTTGGCGGCCACCGCACTGGCGGCGGCCGCGGGAGCCCGGATGTTCCGGGTGCACGAGGTCGGGCCGACCCGGCGCGTCCTGGAGATGGTGGCATCCATCCAGGGCGTGCGGGCCCCGACCCGCACAGTAAGGGGACTTGCATGACCGACCTGGTCGCGGGGCTGGGTGACACCCGGCTGGCCGGGCGCACCTGGAACCGTCCGGACTGGACGGTCGCCGAGCTGCTGGCGGCCAAGGCCAAGACCGGGCGCACCGTCTCGGTGGTGCTGCCCGCGTTGAACGAGCAGGCGACCATCGAATCGGTCATCGACAGCATCACCCCGCTGCTCGACAACCTGGTCGACGAACTGATCGTGCTGGATTCCGGGTCCACCGACGACACCGAGATCCGGTCCATCGCCGCGGGCGCTCGCGTCGTCAGCCGCGAACAGGCCGTACCGGAGGTGGCGCCGCAGCCCGGCAAGGGCGAAGCGCTGTGGCGCTCGCTGGCCGCGACCAGCGGCGACATCGTGGTATTCGTGGACTCCGACCTCATCGACCCCGACCCGATGTTCGTTCCCAACCTGGTCGGGCCGCTGCTCACCGGCGACAACGTCCATCTGGTCAAGGGCTTCTACCGGCGGCCGCTGAAGGTCAACGGCACCGAGGACGCCACCGGCGGCGGCCGGGTCACCGAGTTGGTCGCCCGCCCGCTGCTGACCGCGCTGCGGCCTGATCTGGGCGCGGTGCTGCAGCCGCTGGGCGGGGAGTACGCCGGCAGTCGCGAGCTGCTGGCGTCGGTGCCGTTCGCGCCCGGCTACGGCGTGGAGATCGGCCTGTTGATCGACACCTACGACCGGCTGGGCCTGGATGCGATCGCTCAGGTCAACCTGGGAGTGCGGGCCCACCGCAACCGTCCGCTGGCCGAACTTGCGGTGATGAGCCGCCAGGTCGTGGCCACCTTGTTGTCGCGGTGCGGTGTCCCCGACTCGGGGGTGGGGCTGACCCAGTTCTTCGCCGCCGGCCCTGACGGCACCGACTACCTGCCGCGCACCACGCCGCTGTCGCTGGTGGACCGGCCGCCGATGAACACGTTGCGCCAGCGCTGAGCACCCACGTGCGGCCGAATGAGGCACTATCGATCCCGTGACACTGGTGTTGCTGTATCTCGTGGTGCTCGTCCTGATCGCGCTGCTGCTGTTCGGGGTGGCCAGCGTGCTGTTCGGCCGGGGCGAGCAGCTGCCGCCGCTGCCCCGGGCGACGACGGCGACCATGCTGCCGGCCTCCGGGGTCACCGGCGCCGACGTCGAGGCGGTGAAGTTCTCCCAGGTGCTGCGCGGCTACAACACCGGCGAGGTCGACTGGGTGCTGGAGCGCCTAGGCGCAGAACTCGACCAGCTGCGCGGGCAGCTGGCCGCGGCGCAGGCGCTTGCCGCGGATCCGTCGGAGCAGAATTGACCGGCGCGCCCGACGACGGCCTGGTGCGGTGCGCCTGGTCCGATGGATCGGCGCTGTACCGCGATTACCACGACCGGGAGTGGGGCCGTCCGGTGCGTGAGGCGACCGCACTGTTCGAGCGGATCAGCCTGGAGGCCTTCCAGAGCGGGCTGTCGTGGCTGGTGATTCTGCGCAAGCGGGAGAATTTCCGGCGCGCGTTCGCCGACTTCGATGTCGAGACCGTCGCGCGCTACACCGATGCCGACGTGGCCCGGCTGATGGCCGATGCCGGCATCGTGCGCAACCGGGCCAAGATCGAGGCGACGATCGCCAACGCGCGGGCCACCATCGCCCTGGGATCCACCGATTTGGCGGAGCTGTTGTGGTCATTCGCCCCGCCGGCGCGCCCCCGGCCCGCCGATCTGTCGGAAATTCCGGCCGTCACGCCAGAATCCACGGCGATGGCGCGCGAATTGAAGCGGCGCGGGTTCCGATTCGTGGGACCGACGACCGCCTACGCATTGATGCAGGCCACGGGCATGGTCGACGATCACCTTCAGTCCTGTTGGGTGCCGACGGTGACCGCCTAGATCCATTAAAATGCACTCCGGAATCGGGTCTTGTGCACGCGGCGACGCTGATAGGGAAGAATGGCGTGGTGAAACTGCAGTTCGATGCCGGATGCTGCGATCGCGGTGCACAGCCGGCGCAGATCAAGGGCACGGCCGGTGGGCTGGTACCTGAAGGGAGCACTCGATGGCGGCGATGAAGCCCCGGACCGGTGACGGTCCACTGGAAGCGACCAAAGAGGGGCGCGGCATCGTGATGCGGGTACCGCTTGAGGGTGGTGGACGACTGGTCGTCGAACTGACTCCGGACGAGGCCGCTGCACTGGGCGACGAACTCAAAGCCGTCACGAGCTGACGAGCTGACGGGCTGTCCGCCTGCCGGCGGACTGTCAGCCGGCGCCCAGTTGCCGATACACGGCGTGGGTCTGCTCGGCGACGCGCGGCCACGAGAAGACCTCCTCGCAGCGGAGCCTGCCGGCCTCGCCGTAACGCCGGGCGGTTGTCGGGTCGCCGATCAGCGCGTTGACCGCCGCGGCCAGGCCGGTGCAGTAGCCGTCCGGGTCGGCGGGGTCGTAGTGCACCAACGACCCGGTGACGCCGTCAGTGACCACCTCGGGTATGCCGCCGACGTCGGAGGCCACCACGGCCGTGCCGCAGGCCATCGCCTCGAGGTTGACGATGCCCAACGGCTCGTAGACCGAAGGGCAGACGAACACGGTTGCTGCCGAGAGTAACTCGCGGATCTGCCGCGCCGGCAGGGTCTCCTGGATCCAGAACACCCCGCTGCGGGTGGCGGCCAGAGCCGCGACGGCGGCGCTCACCTCGGCGGCGATCTCCGGGGTGTCGGGCGCGCCGGCGCACAACACCAACTGCGCCTCCGGATGGAACCGATGCGCGGCGGCCACCAGATGGGCGACCCCCTTCTGCCGCGTGATCCGTCCGACGAACGCCACCATGGGCCGGTCAGGCTCCACGCCGAGTTCGGCCAGCATCGACGACGCCGTCGTGGCCGGCTGCGGACACCACACCTCGGTGTCGATGCCGCTGTAGATGACGTGGACGCGGTCGGGCCGCAACTCCGGGTTGAACCGGAGCAGGTCGTCGCGCATAGCCGAGCTGACCGCGATCACGGCGTCGGCCGCGGTCGTCGCCAGCTGCTCCACCCAGGACGACACCCGGTAGCCGCCGCCCAGTTGCTCGGCCTTCCAGGGGCGCAGCGGCTCCAGCGAATGCGCGGTGAGCACATGGGGGATGTCGTAGAGCAGTGCCGCCAGTCGGCCGGCCAGAGCGGTGTACCAGGTGTGTGAGTGAGCGATGTCGGCCGTGCCGACGGCGTCGGCCATCGTCAGGTCTGCCGAGAGGGTGCCCAGCGCCGGATTCGCATCCCGCAGTGCCGGATCCGGCTGATGCGCCGTCGCACCCGGCCGGGGCGCGCCCATGCAGTGCACGTCGACGTGGCACAACCGGCGCAATGCCTCCACCAGGTTCGTCACGTGGACGCCCGCGCCACCGTAGATATCCGGGGGGTACTCCCGGGTCAGCATCGCCACCCGCATAACCCGCACCGTAGCGGTCGGCGGCGGGTGGGCGCGTGGCGGATGACCAGTCACCAATCGTGCTGTCCACTGGCAGGTCCTCGAAACGGCCGATAGGTTTGGGGCTATGAGGGAAGCGCCGCACGTTCTGGGCATCGTGCTGGCCGGAGGAGAGGGCAAGCGGCTTCATCCGCTGACCGTCGACCGGGCCAAGCCGGCTGTTCCGTTCGGCGGCGCCTACCGGCTCATCGACTTCGTGTTGTCGAATCTGGTCAATGCGCGTTACCTGCGGATCTGCGTTCTGACGCAGTACAAGTCGCACTCGCTGGACCGGCACATCTCGCAGAACTGGCGGCTGAGCGGCCTGGCGGGGGAGTACATCACCCCGGTGCCGGCCCAGCAGCGGCTCGGGCCCCGCTGGTACACCGGGTCCGCCGATGCGATCTATCAGTCGCTGAACCTGATCTTCGACGAAGATCCGGAATACATCGTGGTTTTCGGCGCCGACCACGTCTACCGGATGGATCCCGAACAGATGGTGCGTTTCCACGTCGACAGCGGCGCCGGTGCGACGGTCGCCGGGGTGCGGGTGCCGCGCGCCGAGGCGTCGTCGTTCGGCTGTATCGACGCCGACGAGTCCGGACGGATCCGCAGCTTCCTGGAGAAGCCGGCGAACCCGCCCGGCACGCCGGACGACCCGGACAGCACCTACGTCTCGATGGGCAACTACATCTTCACCACCAAGGTGCTCATCGACGCGATCCGCGCCGACGCCGACGATGACCACTCCGACCACGACATGGGCGGCGACATCATTCCCCGCTTGGTGGCCGACGGCATGGCCGCCGTGTACGACTTCTCCGACAACGAGGTGCCCGGCGCCACCGAACGTGACCGCGGCTACTGGCGGGACGTGGGAACCCTGGACGCGTTCTACGACGCCCATATGGATCTGGTGTCGGCGCACCCGGTTTTCAACCTGTACAACAAGCGCTGGCCGATCCACGGCGCGACCGAGAACCTGGCGCCGGCGAAGTTCGTCAACGGCGGCACCGCGCAGGAATCGGTGGTCGGCGCCGGCAGTGTCATCTCGGCCGGCTCGGTGCGCAATTCGGTGTTGTCGTCCAACGTCGTGATCGACGACGGCGCGATCGTGGAGGACAGCGTCATCATGCCCGGGACCCGGGTGGGGCGCGGTGCGGTGGTGCGTCACGCGATCCTGGACAAGAACGTCGTGGTGGGTCCCGGCGAGATGATCGGTGTCGACCTGGAGAAGGACCGTGAGCGGTTCTCGATCAGCGCCGACGGCGTGGTCGCGGTCGGCAAGGGTGTCTGGATCTAACGGGCCGTCGTCCCAGGGTTAGAACGGTTCCTCGGCGCCACCGGGGTTACAGCCGTTGGCCAACATGCTCAGCGTGCTGACGACCGGGCGCCACGGCTCCAGGTTCCAACTGGTCTTGCCGGGGAGGATGAACTCGGCGAACTGCCAGTGGCACAGGAACTGTTCGCGCATGCCGGCGGTGTTGGCGTCCGGGTTTCGGTTCACCACCTCCGACCAGGCTTGCTCGCCTTGGCGTAGCGTCCCGGTCTCGCCTGCCTCGGTTCGCCCGGTGTCGGTCGGATAGACCCGCAGACTGGTGCCGTCGCCATATTCCACCCATTGGGTGCGCTCGACGTAGGGCGACGCACTGATGCCCGACGCGCCGAGCCAACCGCCTGGGCCGCCGAGACCACCGGCGCCGCCCTCGCCTCCCAGACCGCCGTCGCCCCCGCGGCCCAACAGCAGCCCGCCCGCGCCGCCGTCGCCGCCGGCACCGCCGTTCCCCGCCTCGATGTCCGCCCATCCGGCACCGCCGTCACCGCCCGCGCCGCCGGAGCCGCCGCTGCCCAGCCACCATCCCCCGGCACCGCCGGTTCCGCCGTTGCCGCCGTCACCGCCGAGATCACCGTCGCCGCCGGCCCCGCCGGTGCCGCCGATGCCCATGAACCACCCGCCGGCGCCACCGTCGCCGCCGACGGCACCGATGGCGCCCATGCCGCCGGCGCCACCGTGACCGAAGAACCCGGCGTCACCGCCGGCACCGCCGGCACCGTCTATACCGGCTCCGCCGTTGCCGAACAGGAACCCGCCGTCGCCGGCGTCGCCGAACCCGCCCCACTGACCGAACACGCTGTCGTTGACGCCGTCGTAGCCGTCGATACCGTCGCCGATCAGGTCGCGGCCGAACAACGTGACGAACGGCGCGTTGATCAGGCCGAGGCTGAACTCCCCGAACGGGCTGGTGATCCACTCCTGCAGGCTGGCGTGCAACGGGGCGTAGAAGAACTGGTCCAGCCATGCGGCCGCGTCGAAGGCCTGCCCCGGGCCCGGCAGCGCCAGTACCGCGTCGATCGTGGTGGAGAAGAACGCGTTCGTCGCCGGGTCGAGTTGGTCCACCCAGGTCTGCGCCAGCTCCATCAGGCTGCCCAGGTCGAGGCCGGGCTCGCTGGTGTCGACGGCTGCCATCGGCGCGATCAGGTCGATGCCCCAATCCCAGTCAGCCTGGGCGGGCGAGGCGGGCGTCGCCGGAGTGAGCCCGAGCACGGCCGCGGCGCCCAGCGCGCCGGCCACCCGACCGGCGGAGAGCGCCCGAATACCGCCACTGCCTCGCCGGGGTGCGCGCATGGCTCGACCAGCCTCCCTAAGTCACGTTGACCGCCGCGTTTAACAGCCTCTGCTTAGGGAACTGTAAGCCAAGGGGACTAAAAAGTGGAATATTGGCTACCAGAAATACGGAAATAGGCGGTAGCGGACCTTCTTGGTGTACTCCCGGTAGCCGCTGAGTTCAGCGGTGAGCAGGCGTTCCTCGTCTCGGATCCGCAGCACCAGCAGGACCATTCCGGGCAGCAGCAAGACCAGTCCCCAGTAGGAGTCGAGCGCCAACGGCGTCCCGATCATCAGCAGGACGTTGCCGGTGTACATCGGGTGCCGCACCCACCCGTACAGCCCGGTGGAGACCAGCGTCTGGCCCGCTTCCACGGTGACGTTGGCGGCCGCATAACCGTTCTGGATGACCACCACCATGGCGACGCCGAGCCCGATCGCCACCAGCGCATCGCCGAGCAGGCACACCGGTGTCGGCACCATCGACCATCCGAAGCGGTGATCGAGGGCGCTGAGCACGAATATGGCCGCGAAGCAGAGGAACACGGCGGTGATCACCAGCCGTTGCAGCGGTCGGCTCTCGGCCAGCGGGCCGGCTCGCATCCGCCGTTGCAACGCAGCGGGATTGGTCCGCATCAAATAGATGCTGGGAATCCAGGTGGACACCGCGAACACCGCGAGGAACATCCACGCCTGCCAGTAGTGCAGCGTCCCGGCCGGGACGAACAACAACAGCCCGAAGGCCAGCAGGCCCAACGATGCTGAAAGCAGACCCTTGCCAAAGGTTTTCACGATCTCCTCCTCAGGTGTCGAGGTCTCTGCGACGGAACGTCAAGGCGCCGAAGGTGATCAACGCACTGTCGATCGCCAGCAGCACCGCCAACGGCAGGGCGCTGAACCCGCTACTGACAAGCGGGACATGGCCGAACGGCTCGAGGTCGAGGATCCACTGCGGCAATCCGGCGATGGTGCCCAGCAGATTCAGCGCGACGAATCCGATCAGTACTGCCCAGGCGGCGGGAGCGAACCTGGGCGCCCGACCGAACAGCGCCACCGCCACCGCCGCGGGCAACCAGACCGCCGGCAGCTGCACCGCGGCGCTGCCCACCACGGTGCCCAGTTGTCCGGTGACGTCGCCGGCGGCTGTCCCGTAGACGATCCCGGCCACCCCTCCGGCGGCCAGCATCGCGATCGCCGACCCGGCCAGCGCGATCACCAGGCGGCTTGCCAGCCACCGGTTCCGGGAAATCGATCCGGCCAGTAAGGTCTCGGCGCGCGCCGTGTACTCCTCCTGGTGCAGCCGCAGCACCAGTGACACCGCGAAGGCCGCGGCGACCATGCCCAGCATGGCGAACGCGACCGCGACGAATGCCTGCTCGAGCGCTTCGGTGCCACCGAGCCGGATGACGATGTCGCGGGCGCTGTCGCTGCCGAGCTCGTCGCCGATCCCGTGGGTCACGCTGCCGACCAGCAGGCCGTAGAGCAGCAGGGCGGTCGTCCACAACAGCAGCGCGCCGCGATCGAGCCGCCACGCCAACCCGAACGCCCCGGCCAGCGTCGGCGCGGCCCGGCGCGGGCCCGGACGATCGGCCAGCAGCCCGGCGCCGACATCCCGGCGGGCCGCGAGGCGGTAGGCCAACCAGGTCAGCGCGGCCGTTGTGACCAGATGCAGCAGCAGCACCCACCACCGCTCACCGGCGTAGGGACGTACCTGCAGCGACCATCCGAGCGGAGAGAGCCACGACAGGCCGCCGGATCCGGCGTCGCCGACCGCCCGCAAGGTGAATGCCGCGGCCAGTGCGCCGAACGCGGCACCGCGGGCGAACCGGGCGCCGGGGGACAACTGCGCGGCCACCGCTGCGACGGCGGCGAACACCAGCCCCGAGCAGGCCAGCGCCGCCCCGAACGCCCACGATCCCGCCGCCGGCACGTCGGCGGTGAGCAGGCCGGCCGCCCCGATGACGCCGGTGACCACCGACGCCCCGAACGCCAGCAGCAGCGCGCCGGTCAGTCCGGCGTATCGGCCCACCGCGGTCGAGTCGATCAACTCCGTGCGGCCGGCCTCCTCGTCGGCGCGGGTGTGCCGGATGACGGTCAGGATCACCGCGATCGCGATGAGCAGGTGCGAGATCCCGGCCTTCCAGATGCCCACCGCACCGAGGGTGTCGTTGTAGACCGGGCCGTACATCGCGCGCTGCGCCGGACTGGCCATGATGGTCGCCGCCAGACCGGCGCGATCGGCCGCGGTGGGGTAGACGGCCGCCACGCTGGCGATGTAGACGCCGGCCAACGGCAGCGATAACAGCAGTACCCACAGCGGCGCGACGATGCGGTCGCGCCGCAGATAAAGCCGAAGCATGCCCAGCGTGCCGGCGAAATCCCGCCCGCGCCGGAATGGCCCGGATGCCGGCGACGCCTGGGGCGCAGCGGCGGTGGTCATGCCCGCGCCGTGTCGTAATGCCGCAGGAAGAGTTCTTCCAGCGTGGGTGGACGGCTGGTGAGGCTGCGCACCCCGGCGGCGCCGAGCACGGCGATCAGTTCAGCGAGACTGGCGCTGTCGACCTGCGCGTGCAGCACGGTGCCCTGGTAGCGCACGTCGGCGACGCCCGGGATGCGGGTGAGATCGCCCGGATCGCGCATCAGGTCGGCTTGGATCGAGGTGCGGTGCAGGTGGCGCAGCGAATCCAGTGAGCCGCTCTCGATGACGCGTCCGGCCCGGATGATCGTGACCCGCTGGCACAGTGCCTCGGTCTCGGCCAGGATGTGGCTCGACAGCAACACGGTGGCCCCCCGACGGCTCGCCTCGGCCACACACTGCTGGAACACGTTCTCCATCAACGGGTCCAGGCCGCTGCTGGGCTCGTCGAGCAGCAACAGCCGGGCGCGCGAGGAGAAGGCCGAGATCAGCGATACCTTCTGGCGGTTGCCTTTCGAGTAGGTGCGGGCCTTCTTGGTCGGGTCCAGGTCGAAGCGCTCGATCAACTCGTCGCGGCGGCGTTCGTCTATTCCGCCGCGCATCCGGGCGAGCAGGTCGATGATCTCGCCGCCGGACAGCGATGGCCACAACGTGACATCTCCCGGCACGTAAGCGATCTCGCGGTGCAGGTCGACAGCGTCGGCCCACGGGTCGCCGCCGAGCAGGCGCACGGTTCCGCCGTCGGCTCTCACCAGTCCCAGCAGGATGCGGATGGTGGTGGACTTGCCGGCACCGTTGGGGCCGAGGAAGCCGTGCACCTCGCCGCTGTGCACCGTCAGGTCCAGCCCGTCGAGTGCGGTGACCTGTCCGAATCTCTTCTGCAGTCCCCGGACTTCGATTGCCGGCCAACGGTCCTCAGGTCGCATCGGTCTCCCTCTCCAAGAAGGCGTCGTACATGGTGCGGTCGGCCAGTAGGCCCTCGGTGTAGATCTCCAGCGACGGCAGCACCATGTCGCGGGAGTAGTCGCGCAACACCGCACGCAGATCCGTCGGGTTCTCGTGCATCTGCAGGTACATCAGGAAGGCGCCGCCGCCGGTGATCGCCACGTAGCGGGCCCTGGCCTTGGGATCGCGGCTGGGTTTGAGGGTGCCGGCCCGCACGCCCTCGTCGAGGTATTCCTCGGCGTTGTCGACCATCCGCCGCCACAGCGTGGTCGCCAGTTCACCGCCGGACTGCATGGTGCGCACCAGGTAGGCCATCAGCGGTGCGTAGGACTCGATTTCGGCCATCGCGGCGAACCAGGTCGCCGGGTCGGCGGACCGCATCGCCTCGGACTTCCCGCTGCGGATCTCTTCGGCGACGAACTCGTCGCAGGCCCGGCGCAGCCCCTCCTTGGAGCCGAAATGGTGCATCACCAGGGCGGCGCTCACCCCGGCGGCCTCGGCGATGGCCCGGACGCTCACCCCGAAGCCGTGGCGGCCGAACTGCTCGATCGCCGCGTCGCGGATCTTCGCGCTGGCCGTCAAGTCCGCTGAACGCATGTTCAATATGCTAAACGTGTGTTCAGTCGTCCGTCAACCGTCCTGGCGCGAGCGCGCGTGTTTGCACGTCAGAACGCGGCGTGTCGCGTACAACCGCGCACGCTCGCGAGCGGGGGATGGGTGTGTCAGTCGCGGACGGCGGCCAGCAGTCCGTCGCCCAGCGGAATCAGCGCCGGGGTCAGCCGCTCGTCCTCGGCGATCAGCCGGGCCGCTTCGCGCACCGCGACCACCTCGGCGTCGTTGGCCGCCGGGTCTCCGGCCCGGCCGCCCAGCGCGGCCCGATGCATCACCACCACCCCGCCGGGCCGCAGCAACCGCACCGCCTCCAGCACGTAATCGGGCTGGTCGATCGGGTCGGCGTCGACGAAAACCAGGTCGTAGGACTCGTCAGCGAGCCGGGTCAGTACCTCCTGGGCGCGGCCGCTGATGAACCGGGTCCGGCCGGGCCCGATGCCGGCGTCGCCGAACGCCTGTTTGGCGGTGCGCTGGTGCTCGGGCTCGATGTCGATCGTCGTCAGGACACCGTCCTCGCCCATGCCCGACAACAGCCACAGCCCGCTGACGCCGGCCCCGGTCCCGACCTCGACGACGGCCTTGCCGCCGCTGAGCTTGGCCAGCAGGCTCAGCAACGCGCCCACCGCGGCGCTGATCGACCCGACGCCGATCTCGCCGGCCCGGTCGCGGGCGGCCGTCAGCACCGCGTCCTCGGACATCGAGCCCTCGGCGTGCGCCAGCAGGGCCTCGGCCCGGCTGGGTGGCGGCGACTGCGGCCCGGAAGTGTCGTCGGTGCTGGCCATATGCGCAGCGTAAGTCACACCCGCGATCGGCGGTGCACAGGCTCGCCCGCGCGACACGCCCGGGACGCGGCCCGTGTCCGAACCGTTACCTGGAGTCGTACCCGCACCGTGCGGCCCATTCGAACACAAGTTCACAGTCGACGTTCAGGGCCGGCACAGAGCCGACATACCGGGATAGGCAACGGTAGCCGCATGGAACGAGGTAGCAACCCGCCTCGAGGCACCCGGAATACCGGGGGCCTGTCGCACGTTGATCGCGATACCGCAGTGCCGTCGCCCGACGGCGGATCTGAGACGGAGGATGTCACCATAACCACCCTGCTGCCCCCGGTCGCCATGTCGCACCCGACCACCCACTCGGACCGCTACTCTGACACCGAATGGGTCGAGCCGTCTGAGGAGCCGCAGGGGACCGCGGTGTTCGACGCCACCGGCGATGTGGCGGCCATGCCGTCCTGGGATGAGTTGGTGCGCCAGCACGCCGACCGGGTGTACCGGCTGGCCTACCGGCTGTCCGGCAGCCAGCAGGACGCCGAGGACCTGACCCAGGAGACGTTCATCCGGGTGTTCCGCTCGGTGCACAACTACCAGCCCGGCACGTTCGAGGGCTGGCTGCACCGCATCACCACCAACCTGTTCCTGGACATGGTGCGCAGGCGCGGCCGCGTCCGGATGGAGGCCCTGCCGGAGGACTACGACCGGGTTCCGGCCGACGAGCCGGACCCCGAGCAGATTTACCATGACGCGCGGCTGGACCCCGACCTGCAGGCGGCGCTGGACTCGCTGGCGCCGGAGTTCCGGGCGGCCGTCGTGCTGTGCGACATCGAAGGGCTGTCCTACGAGGAGGTCGGGGCCACCCTCGGGGTGAAGTTGGGCACCGTGCGCAGCCGCATCCACCGCGGCCGCCAGGCGCTGCGCGACTATCTCGCGAACCGCTCCGGCCAGCGCGACGGTGCCGCGTTCGGCGGTGTTGCGGCCGGCTGAGTCTGGCCGCCGGCTCCCGGGTTGCCGCGTTGGCGCGTCAACTCGCGCTACATTCTTATAAGGGCGATCCTTAATCAAGCGCACATCAAGCGCACGTCGCTGCGAACGCCCTGGCGTACGGGCGTGTGACGGAAGGAGTCCGGTGGTGACGGACCGGGGAGGTGTCTTCCGGCGCGCATTCTCCTGGCTTCCGTCACAGTTCGCCTCGCAGAGTGACGCGCCGGTCGGCGCCCCGCGCCAGTTCGGCTCCACCGAGCACCTTTGCAGTGAGGCGGTCGCCGCCTACGTCGACGGCGAGCTGCGGATGAACGCCCACCTGCGCGCCGCTCACCACCTGTCGCTGTGCTCGGACTGCGCCGCCGAAGTGGAGTATCAGGGCCGCGCCCGCTCGGCGCTGCGCGATTCGCACCCGATCCGGATCCCGTCGGCTCTGCTGGGCCTGCTGTCCCAGATCCCCGACTGCCCCGCCGACGATCCTCCTGATGAGGCGACGACGCCGATGCCCGCTCGCTTCACCGACGGCAAGCCGCAAGATCGCCGTAAACGTCGGTAAGGTGGATGCGACGCGGCGTCAGCGCGCGTGTAAGCGCTTCGCCTGCGGCGCCTGGAAGCCGACGCGGGACCGGAAGAGGAATAGGTGAGTTCCAACAACGAGAACGCCAGCGGTAACCGCCTGGCGCCGCGGCCCGTCTACCGGCCCCCCGTGGACAATGCCTCCCAGAAGGCCTTCGGCCGTCCCGACGGGGTGCCCGGGTCGTTCATCCCGGCCGAGGTGAGGCCCAAGAAATACCGTGAACAGGGCGAGTTCACCCCGCGTGACCTGCCGCCGGACCCGGTGCTCCGGGAGGCGTTCGGCCGTCCCTTCGGCTCCGGTCCGTCGTTGCAGCGTCATCCCGCCGATGCCGGCGCGCTGCAGCGCAACGGCAAGCCGGACGAGTTCACCGAGACCGACGATCCGTGGCGTGACCCCGCGGCCGGTGTCGCGCTCGGCGGCCCCGCCGTGGTTCCGCCGGCGCCGCTGGCGCGCGGCGAGGTGGGCGGTCGGCTCGGTGTGCGTGACGTGCTGTTCGGCGACCGGATCTCCTACCGCGCGCTGGCCACGCTGGCCGCGATCGCGCTGGCGATCGGCATGGTCGGCGGCTGGGTCGGGCGGACCACGGCGCAGGTCGTCGAGGCCTTCACCTCCTCCAAGGTGACGCTGTCGACCAAGGGCAACGCCGAGGAGCCGGCCGGGCGGTTCGCCAAGGTGGCCGAGGCCATCGCCAATTCCGTGGTGACCATCGAGTCCGTCAGCGACGACCAGGGCATGCAGGGCTCCGGCGTTGTCATCGACGGCAAGGGCTACATCGTCACCAACAACCACGTGATCTCCGAAGCCGCCAACAACCCCAGCAAGTTCAAGACCACCGTGGTGTTCAACGACGGCAAAGAGGTGCTGGCCAACCTGGTCGGCCGCGACCCGAAGACCGACCTGGCCGTGCTCAAGGTCGACAACGTCGACAACTTGTCCGTGGCCCGCCTCGGTGACTCCGACAAGATCCGGGTCGGCGACGAGGTGATCGCCGCGGGCGCCCCGCTGGGCCTGCGCAGCACCGTGACCCACGGCATCATCAGCGCCGTGCACCGGCCGGTGCCGCTGTCCGGTGAGGACTCCGACACCGACACGGTCATCGACGCTGTCCAGACCGACGCCTCGATCAACCACGGCAACTCCGGCGGCGCGCTGATCGACATGGACGCGCAGCTGGTCGGGATCAACACCGCCGGAAAGTCGTTGTCCGACAGCGCCAGCGGGCTGGGATTCGCCATCCCGGTGAACGAGATGAAGATCGTGGCAGAAGCACTGATCCGGGACGGCAAGATTGTGCACCCCACGCTGGGGGTGAGTGCGAGGTCGGTCAGCAACGCCATCGCGTCCGGTGCGCAGATCGCCAACGTCAAGGTCGGCAGCCCCGCGGAGAAGGGCGGCATCCTGGAGAACGACGTGGTGGTCAAGATCGGCGACCGTACCGTGGCCAACGCCGACGAATTCGTGGTGGCGGTGCGCAATCTGACCATCGGGAAGGAAGCGCCCGTCGAGGTGGTCCGCGACGGGCGCCACGTGACGCTGATGGTGACCCCCACCCCCGACGGTTAGCAGTTCGCCTCGATGTTCGCGAATGTCGGCTGGGGCGAGATGTTGGTTCTCGTGGTGCTCGGATTGGTGATCCTGGGCCCGGAGCGGCTGCCCGGAGCCATCCGCTGGACCGCCGGCGCGCTGCGTCAGGCCCGCGAGTACGTCACCAGCGCCACCGATCAGCTGCGCGACGAGATGGGTCCCGAGTTCGAAGATCTGCGCGAGCCGCTGAGCGAGTTGCAGAAGCTGCGCGGGATGACGCCGCGGGCCGCCCTGACCAAGCATCTGCTCGACGGGGACGACTCGCTGTTCACCGCGGTCAGTTCATTGGCCGAAGATCCGCGCACCGTGGCGCCGGCACCGGCCGTGACGCCCAAGCCTGCCGGGCCGGCCCCGTTCGACTCCGACGCGACCTAGACCGCGATCACCGCTGGGCTGATGGCGGTGACCCGCCGCGCGCGGCTCCGCCGCGCTTGCGATCACCGCTGGGTGCTGCCGGTGTTGAGGCCCAGCGACATCCCCACCAGTCCGCGGCCGCGGGTGGCCAACTGCTCGGCGATGCGACGCAACTCCTTGCCGGCCACCGAGTCCGGCGAGAGCACCACCGGCGATCCCGAGTCGCCGCCGGTCACCATCTCGCTGTCGATCGGCACCTGGCCCAGCAGCGGAACGTCGCGCCCCATCGCCCTGGTCAGTCGCTCGGCGACCTGCTCGCCGCCGCCCTCGCCGAACAGGTGCATGGTCGATCCGTCGGGCATGGCCAGCCCGGCCATGTTCTCCACCACGCCGACGACCTGCTGTCGGGTCTGCAGCGCGATCGCCCCGGCCCGCTCGGCCACCTCGGCGGCCGCCTGCTGCGGGGTGGTCACCACCAGGATCTCGGCCGGCGGAACCAATTGGGCCACCGAGATCGCGATGTCACCGGTGCCCGGCGGCAAGTCCAGCAGCAGTACGTCCAGGTCGCCCCAGTAGACGTCGGCGAGGAACTGCTGCAGCGCGCGGTGCAGCATCGGGCCGCGCCACACCACCGGGGTGTTGCCCTTGGTGAACATCGCGATCGAGATCACCTTCACGCCGTATCCGATCGGCGGCATGATCATCGAGTCGACCTGCGTGGGCAGCGCCGTGACGCCCATCATCCGCGGCACCGAATGGCCGTAGATATCGGCGTCGAGTACCCCGACCGACAGCCCGCGCTCGGCCAGTGCGACCGCGAGATTGACGGTGACACTGGATTTTCCGACGCCGCCCTTGCCCGATGCGATCGCATAGACCTTGGTCAGCGAACCCGGCTGGGCGAACGGGATGACGGGTTCCTTGGCGTCGCCGCGCAACTGTTTGCGCAACTCGGCGCGCTGCTCGTCGCTGAACACGTCCAGGCTCACCTTGACCGGGCCGGTGCCGGGCACATCGTTGACCGCGCGGGTCACCATGTTGGTGATCTCGGCTTTCATCGGACAGCCGGCGATGGTCAGGTAGATCGTGACGTGCACGCTGTGGTCGTCGGCGATCTCGATGCTCTTGACCATGCCGAGCTCGGTGATCGGACGCTGAATGTCGGGGTCCAACACGGTGCCCAAAGCGGCGTAGATCGCCTCATGCAGGGCTGCGGTGTCGTCAGGTGTCTTGGACATCGCAACCGAGTCTAGGCCAGCGGCTCGTGCCCCTGAACTGTGATGTCTGTCAGGCGGGCGGGCCGGGCTGCGGACCATCCGGCGCCGCCGGGATCGGCGGTGCCTGGGGCGGGGCGGCCTGGGGCGGCAGCGCCGCCGGATCTGCCGGGGGAGCCGGCGCGACAGCGTAAGCCGGCATCGGCGCGGGGGGCGGTGGTGCCGCATCCGGCGGGCCGAACGGCGCCGGGGCACCGAACGGCGCCGGGGGACCGAATGCCTCCGGCGGGCCGGAAGGTGCCGGGGGGACGGACGCGCCCGGGGCAGCAGCCTGCGGCTCCAGGCAGATCATCCGGCAGGCCGCCGACGGGCGCGGCAACTGCTGCTGCTGTTGCTCGGCGGCGTTCATCCAGGGCGCGAGCCAGGGCAGGTTCGCCATCGGGCCGTCGGCGCCCGACGACTGCCCCAGGTTGATCAGCGACGATCCGGCGGTCTCGTGGACCGGCGACAAGCCGTGCATGCTGAGCGACTCCGGCCCCAACCCCTCCGGGTGCTCCAGGTGCTCCAGGTGCAGGTCGGCGATCGGCGGGGCAGGTCCGATGATCGGAGGCAGATCAACCGGCGCCACCCCGGTGGCATAGGCCGCCGCCCAGCCCATCACGTTCTCCGCGTAGGCCATCGAGTTGTTGTAGCGCAGGATCGCGGTCAGCACCTGGGAGTGTTCGCGCAGGTTGAGCCCGCCGCTGCACAGGTACCGTGCGGCCGCTAGCGTCGCGTCGTAGACGTTCTGCGGGTCGGCTTTGCCGTCGCCGTCGCCGTCGGCGGCGTAGCGCGACCAGGTTCCGGGCAGGAACTGCATCGGCCCCATGGCGCGGGCGTAGACGACCCGCCCGGGGCCACTGCTGGCCACGATGACTTCGTTTCCGGGCAGCGTCCCGTCCAGTGACGGCCCATAGATCGGCTGCAGCGCGGTGCCGCGCGCATCGGTGGCGCCGCCGTTGGCGTGTTGGGACTCGATGCGGCCGATCCCGGCCAGCAGATTCCAGCTGACCCCGCAGCCCGGGGCGGCGACGGCCATCTGATGCTCGGCATTGCGATAGGCCGCCAGCGCCGTTTTGGGAATCCCCAACGTGCCCGGCGCGTAGACGACCGCCGCAGGCGGCGCCGACGGTGCGCCCGCGGCGACGTGCAGGTTCGGTTGCGGGCGCTGCACCGCGACGACGGCCGGACCCGACGAGCGGCCCGAAGCGGTGTCTATGGCCGCCGCCAGGGGCGTCACCGCGGCATTGCGCAGCGGAAGCGAGGTCGACGGGGAGCGCGGAGTCGCGCCGACGGCACCGGCGAACACCAGCGGGGTGATGAACGTCAGGCCGAATGCCGGGCGCAGCGCGGCGCGCGCCGCGCGCCGCCATCTGGCCGCGCGCGACGGGTGTTCGGCTGCGCCGCCCCCTGTAGGCACTCGACCGCCCCTTGTCCGCCGTTATCAAGCCTTGATGAAACCGTCTTGGCTTCGTGAACTAGGTCACCATACCCAACACTGGTCCCGCTGGTGTCGGTTATGCCGGTCCGCCACGAGGTCAAACCGGGCGGCCGGTCCCCGAATCCCCGCCGGCGGGGTCGGGCTTGGGGCGCAATTCGTCGAGCAGTTCGCGGACCCGCTCGAGCTCATGGTGCAGGTAATCGCGGGTGGGGACCTCCCCGACCGCCAACCGCAACGACGCCAGTTCCCGGGCCAGGTACTCGGTGTCGGCCTTGGTCTGCGCGGCGCGCCGGCGGTCCTCATCCAGGCTGACCCGGTCGCGGTTCTCCTGCCGGTTCTGGGCCAGCAGGATCAACGGCGCAGCGTAGGCGGCCTGGGTGGAAAACGCCAGGTTGAGCAGGATGAACGGGTAGGGGTCCCACTTCAGGCTGACCGCGTAGACGTTCAGCAGAATCCAGCCCACCACCAAGATGGTCTGGATGGCCAGATAGCGCCCGGTGCCGAAGAAACGTGCCACCGACTCGGTGAACCGGCCCAGCGCATCGGGGTCCATTCGCAGGGCGGGGAAGCGCGAGGTGCGCGGGGTGGACAGCCGCTGCAGTGGCGAGCGGTCGGTCACGACGGCCTCCCGGCGAATTTGGGGCCCAGGTCCGGCTCGGGCGTTTCGCGCCAATCATGCGGCAGCAGGTGATCCAGCACGTCGTCGACGGTCACGGCCCCCAGTAGGTGATTCTGTTCGTCGAGCACCGGGCCGCAGACCAGGTTGTAGGCGGCGAAATAGCGGGTCAGCTCGGCCAGCGAGACTTCGGCGTTCAGCGCCGGCAGGTCGGAGTCGACGATTCCACCGACGAGGTCGGCCGGCGGCACCCGCAGCAGCCGTTGCAGCGGCACGCAGCCCAGGTAGTGGCCGGTTGGGGTGGCGGTCGGGGGGCGCGTCACGAACACCAGCGACGACAGCGCCGGGGTCAGGTCGGGGTCGCGCACCCGGGCCAGTGCCTCGGCGACCGAGGTGTCGGCGGTCAATACCACCGGGTTGGACGTCATCAACCCGCCGGCGGTGTCGGGGGAGTGCTCCAGCAGGCGGCGGACCGGATCGGAGTCGTCGGGGTCCATCCGTGCCAGCAGCAGCTCCGCGTCGTTGGGGTTCATCGCCCCCAGCAGGTCGGCGGCGTCGTCGGGATCCATCTCCTCCAGGACGTCGGCCGCCCTTTCGGTGCCCAGCTGGCCCAGCACCGCGGCCTGCCGCTCCTCGGGCAGTTCCTGCAGGATGTCGGCCAGCCGGCCGTTGTCCAGCGCGTTGATCACTTCGAAGCGCCGCTTGGGTGGCAGCTCGCGGATGGCGTCGGCCACTTCGATCGGTCGCCAGCCCTCGAATTGCTGCAGCAACTGCGCCACGCCCTGTCCGGGCATGGCCAGCGCGGAGGGGGTCAGCCCCTGCACGTTGTGCCAGTCGACGATGTGCACCGCGGCGCGGCGGCCCAGCCGCCGGGAGTGGCGCACTGCGATCCGCGTCACCAGCCAGTCGCGGGTGCGGCTCTGCTCGATGGCCAGGTCGGTGATCGCCACGTCGACGCCGGCCAGCTCCGGCAGTTCGGGGTCGTTGACCCGGACCTTGGTGTCCAGCACCTGTCCGAGCACCAGCACTTCACCGGGTCGCTGGGTGAACTTGCGCAGCGATACGGTTCCGGTGTTGAGGGTGACGGCATTGGGCTCGATCGCCGCGACTCGGAGAATGGGTACGAAAATGCGTCTGCGGGTGGGCAGTTCGACGACGAGGCCCAGAACGCGGGGCTGTTGCCGCACGATGCTGATGCTGATGACGACGTCGCGGACCCGCCCCACCGATTCGCCGAACGGGCCCAGCACCAGCATCCGCGCCAGGCGCGCTGCGTAAACCCTGTTGCTCGACGCCATGGTTGAAAGGGTAGGAGTGGTTAGGTGACCAACGCATATCGCCCCCGCCGTACCTGTCTGTCGGTGCCGGGCAGCAGCCAGAAAATGATCGACAAGGCCAAGGGCCTGCCCGCCGACCAGATCTTCCTGGATCTGGAGGATGCCGTCGCGCCGGCCGCCAAGGAGCAGGCCCGGGCCCGGGTGGCCGAGGCGCTGACGGTATCGGACTGGAGTGCGCCGCTGCTGGGCGTGCGGGTCAACGACTGGACGACGCCGTGGACGCACGCCGATCTGATCGAGGTGGTCTCGGCCGTCGGCGCCGCCGGGGCCCGCCTTGACGTCGTGGTGCTGCCGAAGGTGTCCGACGCGTCGCATGTACAGGCCCTGGATCTGTTGTTGACCCAGTTGGAGACCGTCCACGGGCTGCCGGCCGGGCAGATCGGCATCGACGCCCAGATCGAGGACGCCCGCGGGCTGACCAACATCAACGCCATCGCCGCCGTGCCCCGGGTGCAGGCGCTGGTGCTCGGCCCGGCCGACCTGATGGCCAGCCTCAACACCCGCACCCTGGAGGTCGGCGAGCAGCCCGAGGGCTACACCGAGGGCGACGCCTATCACCACGTGCTGATGACGATCCTGGTCGCCGCGCGCGCCCACGGGATCGCCGCCGTCGACGGGCCCTACCTGAAGGTGCGCGACGTCGAGGCGTTCCGCCGGGTGGCCGGGCGCTCGGCCGCCCTGGGTTTCGACGGCAAATGGGTGCTGCACCCCGACCAGATCGCGGCGGGCAACGAGATCTTCAGTCCGCGGCAGGCCGAATACGACCATGCCGAGCTGATCCTGGAGGCCTACGCCTGGCACACCTCGCAGGCCGGCGGGGCGCGCGGCGCGGTGATGCTCGGCGACGAGATGCTCGACGAGGCCAGCCGCAAGATGGCGCTGGTGGTGGCCGGCAAGGGCCGGGCGGCCGGGATGCGCCGTGAAGCACCGCCGTTCGAGCCGCCGTCGGCCTAGCGATCTGCCCGCGAGGGGGAATCTGACGACGCGACACACCTACGTCACGTCGTCACATTCCCACTGGGCGCCTACGTCCGCCCCGGCTCAGTGCAGGGCGACCATCGCGAGGATGAACGAGAGCACCACCGCGGCGCCGCCGACCGCGGTGCCGGCCACCGCCATGCCGTGGCCGGCCTCACCGGTGCGCTTGATCTGGCCCAGGGCGATCACGCCCAGCGTGGCGCCGACGACGGCCAGTGGCCAGAACAGCAGGCCCAGCAGCGCGACCACCAGGGAGCAGATCGCCAAGACGTTCGTCTTCTGCGGCTGGCCCGGATTGAAGTAGCCGCCCGGATACGGCGTGCCGTAGCCCTGCTGCGGATACCCGGGCGGGGCGCCGTAGCCCGGGGGGTAACCGGGCGGCGTGCCGACACCCGGATAGTCGGCCGGCGGGCCGTAGCCGGGCGGCGCGCCGTAGCCCGGTGGTGGCGGCGGGGGAAATCCGCCGGTCGGCGGCGGGGGGTAGCCGCCGCTGGCCGAGGGTGGGCGAAAGCCGCTCGGCGGGTAACCGGGCGGAGGGCCCTGCGGGTAACCGGGCGGTGGGGGAGGATAGCCATCGAAACCCGACGGGTTGGCCCAGCCGCCCTGCTCGGGCCCGGGCGCACCCGCCTCGGGCCAGGGTTGGTCGGCATTGGGTCGTGGATTCTCGCCAGAATCCCCGCCGGGAGCTGTCATGCTGTTCAACCTAGCGGATGCGTCGGGTGCCAGATCCGCGCGGAGTGCCGGTCCGCCACCCCGGAAGTATCCCGGAACAAGGAGAGAGAAGCCCCATGACCAGCCCTTTTCAGTCCGGACAGGCTCCCGATCCGCTCGGTGCGGCGGCCGCGGGTCGGCGAGACGTGGCCCGGTTGCCCACGCCGCCCAAAGGTTGGCCGATCGGGGCTTACCCCACCTACGCCGAGGCGCAGCGTGCGGTGGACTATCTGTCCGACCAACAGTTCCCGGTGCACCAGGTGACGATCGTCGGCGTCGACCTGATGCAGGTCGAACGGGTCACCGGCCGGCTCACCTGGCCCAAGGTGCTCGGCGGCGGGGTGCTGACCGGGGCCTGGCTGGGTCTGTTCATCGGCCTGGTGCTGGGCATCTTCAGCGACAACCCGGCACAGGCGTTGGTGACCGGTCTGATCGCCGGCGTGTTCTTCGGTTTGATCACGTCGTCGGTGCCGTATGCGATGGCCCGCGGCACAAGGGATTTCAGCTCGACCATGCAGCTGGTCGCGGGGCGCTACGACGTGCTCTGCGACCCGCAGAGCGCCGAGCAGGGCCGGGATCTGTTGGCGAAGCTGACGCTCTGACTCGGCGTTGTTGCACAGCGCGGCCGACCGGCCTTACCGTTCTGGCACAGAACGGCAACAGGAGGCGGGTGGCGTGGCGAGTCGGCGCGGTCGCGTTCGGCGGCTGGGCGCGGCTGCGCTGGCGGCGCTGACCCTCGCCTCCGGGTCGGCCTGCGGTTGGTCCGGGCACGACGACGGCCTGGTGGTCAGCGTGTACACCCCGGCCAACGACACCGCGACGTTCCAGGTGCTGGCACGGCGCTGTACCGAGCAGTCCGGTGGCCGCTACCGCGTCGAGCAGTTCAGCCTGCCGCGCGCCGCCGACGACCAGCGCCTGCAACTGGCCCGCCGGCTCACTGGCAACGACCGCACGCTGGACATCATGGGCCTGGATGTGGTGTGGACCGCCGAGTTCGCCGAGGCCGGCTGGGCGTTGCCGCTGTCGGACGACCCGGCCGGTGTGGCCGAGGCCGACGCGGTCGCCGACACGCTGCCCGGTCCGCTGGCGACCGCCCGCTGGCAACAGCGGCTCTACGCCGCCCCGATCATCACCAACACCCAATTGCTTTGGTACCGGCCGGATCTGATGGACGCTGCGCCGTCGACCTGGGATCAGGTGGTCGCCGAGGCGGGCCGATTGCATGCCGCCGGCGAGCCGAGCTGGATCGCGGTGCAGGCCAAGCAGTACGAGGGCCTGGTGGTGTGGTTCAACACGCTGCTGGCAAGTGCCGGCGGCCGGGTGCTCGACGACGACGGCAAGACCGTCACCCTGACCGACACCGCCGAGCATCGGGCCGCCACCGTTGCGGCGCTGCGGATCATGCGCGCGGTGGCGACCGCTCCGGGTGCTGACCCGTCGGTCACCCAGAGTGACGAGGGCACCGCCCGGCTGGCGTTCGAGCAGGGCAAGGCGGCTCTGGAGGTCAACTGGCCGTTCGTGCTGCCGTCGATGCTGGAGAACGCCGTCAAGGGCGGCGTCGGGTTCCTGCCGCTGGACCGGCGTGCGGATCTGACCGGCAGCATCAACGACCTCGGCATGTTCGCCCCCAGCGACGCCCAGTACCGGCTGGCCTACGAGGCCAGTCGCGACGTGCTCGGGTTCGCATCGTATCCGTCGGTGTCGCCCGGCCGGCCGGCCAAGGTCACGCTCGGCGGGATGAACCTGGCGGTGGCCCGCACCACCCGGCACCGCGCCGAGGCATTCGAAGCGGTGCGATGCCTGCGCGACGTCGCCAACCAGAAGTACCTTGCGATCGACGGCGGGCTGCCCCCGGTGCGCGCCTCGCTGTACTCCGATCCGCAGCTTCAGGAGAAATACCCGCACCACAACCTGATTCGCGACCAACTCACCGAAGCGGCGGTGCGCCCGGCCACACCGGTCTACCAGGCGGTGTCGACCCGGATATCGGCGACGCTGGCGCCGATCACCGCCATCGACCCGGAGCGCACCGCCGACGAGCTCACCGTGCAGGTGCGCAAGGCCATCGACGGCAAGGGGCTGATCCCGTGAGCGGTGCGCTATGACGTCTCGCGCCGACGAGCGGTCGCAGCGGCGGCTGGCGTTGCTGCTCATCGCCCCGGCGGTGGTGCTGATGCTGGCCGTGACGGCCTATCCGATCGGGTATGCGATCTGGCTGAGCCTGCTGCGCTACAACCTGGCCACCCCCGACGACACCGCCTTCGTCGGCCTGGCCAACTACCAGACCACGCTGACCGACTCCTACTGGTGGACGGCGTTCGCGGTGACGCTGGGCATCACCGTCGTCTCGGTGGCCATCGAATTCGTGCTGGGTCTTGCGCTGGCACTGGTGATGCACCGCAGCCTGTTCGCAAAAGGCATGGTGCGCACCGCGGTACTGGTGCCCTACGGCATCGTCACGGTGGCCGCCGCCTACAGCTGGTATTACGCCTGGACACCGGGCACCGGCTATCTGGCGAATCTACTGCCCGCCGGTAGTGCGCCGCTGACCCAGCAGCTGCCGTCGCTGGGGATCGTGATCCTCGCCGAGGTGTGGAAGACGACCCCGTTCATGGCGCTGCTGCTGCTGGCCGGGCTGGCGCTGGTGCCCGACGATCTGCTCAAGGCGGCACAGGTTGACGGCGCCGGCGCCTGGCGGCGTCTGGTCAGCGTCATCCTGCCGATGATGAAACCGGCCATCCTGGTGGCGTTGTTGTTCCGCACGCTCGACGCGTTCCGGATCTTCGACAACATCTACGTGCTCACCAACGGGTCCAACAACACCGGCTCGGTGTCGATCCTGGGCTACGACAACCTGTTCAAGGGCTTCAACGTCGGCCTGGGCTCGGCGATCTCGGTGCTGATCTTCGTCTGCGTGGCGCTGATCGCGGTGCTGTTCGTCAAGGTGTTCGGTGCCGCGGCGCCGGGATCGGAACAGAAATGACCGACGTTCGACGCCGCGCGGCATGGCTGATCATCGATCTGGCCGTAGTGGTCTACGCGCTGGTGCCGGTGCTGTGGATCTTCTCGCTGTCGCTCAAGCCGACGTCAACGGTGAAGGACGGCAAGCTGATCCCGTCGTCGGTGACCCTCGACAACTACCGCGGCATCTTTGCCGGCGATGTGTTCGGGTCGGCGCTGATCAACTCGGTCGGCATCGGCCTGATCACCACCGTGATCGCGGTGGTGATCGGTGCGATGGCCGCCTACGCGGTGGCCCGGCTGGACTTCCCCGGCAAGCGGCTGCTGGTCGGGGCGGCGCTGCTCATTGCGATGTTCCCCCAGATATCGCTGGTGACACCGATTTTCAACATCGAACGGGCTATCGGGCTGTTCGACACCTGGCCGGGACTGATCATTCCCTACATCACCTTCGCGCTGCCGCTGGCGATCTACACGCTCTCGGCGTTCTTCTCCGAGATCCCGTGGGACCTGGAGAAGGCCGCCAAGATGGACGGCGCCACCCCGGGCCAGGCGTTCCGCAAGGTGATCGCGCCGCTGGCGGCGCCGGGAATCGTCACCGCGGCGATCCTGGTGTTCATCTTCGCCTGGAACGACCTGCTGCTGGCGTTGTCGCTGACGGCGACCAAGGCGTCGATCACCGCGCCGGTGGCCATCGCCAACTTCACCGGCAGTTCGCAATTCGAGGAGCCGACCGGCTCGATCGCCGCCGGCGCGATGGTGATCACGGTGCCGATCATCGTCTTTGTTCTAATCTTCCAACGACGGATCGTGGCGGGACTGACCTCCGGCGCGGTGAAGGGATAGGCCGATGGCAGAGATCGAACTCCTCCACATCACCAAGAGCTACCCCGACGGCGCCGTGGCGGTGAAGGACCTGTCGCTGACCATCGCCGACGGCGAGTTCATCATCCTGGTGGGACCGTCCGGCTGCGGAAAATCCACCACGCTGAACATGATCGCCGGCCTGGAGGAGATCAGCTCGGGGGAGTTGCGCATCGGTGGTGAGCGCGTCAATGAGCGCGCCCCCAAGGACCGCGACATCGCGATGGTGTTCCAGTCCTATGCCCTCTACCCGCACATGACGGTGCGGGGCAACATCGCCTTTCCGCTGACCCTGGCCAAGATGAAGAAGCCGCAGATCGCCGAGAAGGTCGCCGAGGTCGCGAAAATCCTTGACCTGTCGGAGTTTCTGGACCGCAAGCCGTCGCAGTTGTCCGGTGGGCAACGTCAGCGGGTAGCGATGGGACGGGCGATCGTGCGGCAGCCCAAGGCGTTTCTGATGGACGAGCCGCTGTCGAACCTGGACGCCAAGCTGCGGGTGCAGATGCGCAGCGAGATCGCCCGGCTGCAGCGCCGGCTGGGCACCACCACCGTTTACGTCACCCACGATCAGACCGAGGCGATGACGCTCGGCGACCGGGTGGTGGTGATGCACGGCGGGATCGCCCAACAGATCGGCACCCCCGATGAGCTCTACGAGCGGCCCGCCAACCTGTTCGTCGCGGGTTTCGTCGGCTCGCCGGCGATGAACTTCTTCCCCGGCACGCTGACCTCGACCGGTGCGCGACTGCCGTTCGGTGAGGTCCCGTTGGCCGCGGCGGTCCGCGACACCATCGGGCGGCATCCCGGATCCCACAACGACGTCGTCATCGGCGTGCGGCCCGAATATCTCGGCGACGCCGGACTGCTCGGCGACGCCGAGCGTGCCCGGGCGGTGACCTTCTCCGCGCGCGTCGATCTGGTCGAATCGCTGGGCGCCGACAAGTACCTGTACTTCACCCCGAACGAAGCCGCCGGCACGTCGACCGAAAACGGTCTGGTGGCACGGGTTCCCGCCGCGTCGAAGGCCGCCGGCGGGCAGCCGATCGAGTTGGCCCTGGACGCGGCCAAGGTGGTGGTGTTCGACGCCGCGTCCGGGGTGAACCTGACCGTCCCGCCGGCCGAACGGTGAGCGACGACCTGGACCGGGTGCGGGCGCACCTGAAAGCGCACTACGCGGCCGCGGGCATCGCGTCGGAGCCCGGCGCCGCGCGGGTGACGTTCCTGGGCGTCGAGCCCATCGAGGTGCTGCGGTTCGGGCCCGGGCCCGACCGGATGGTGCATTACGTCTCGGTGGGCTGTTCGCGGCACCCGATGGGCGACCCCGGTCAGGTGTTGGCCGACCCGGTGCACGGTCCGCGTGCCGAGGTCGTGCTGCGGCTGCGGATCTCGGGTTCTGATGCCGGGCTGGCGCGCAGCCTGGCGATGGTGGCCGCCGCGCCGGTGGTGGAGGGCGTGGTGCTGGCGGCGGACGCGCTGATGGACCTGGGCGGCCCGCTGTGGACCCGGCAGTCGGGCGGCGTGCCGTTCACCGCGATGCTGCTGGGCGACAGTGACATCGCCGAGTTGGCGCTGGCGGCACCGCGCGAGCCGGTGCGGTTCTTGTCGGCCATCCCGATCACCGCGACCGAGGCGGCCTGGGTGCGGCTCAAGGGCGCCGACGCGATGCGCGACGCCTGGCGCGCCGACGGGGTGGATGTGCTCGATCCGGACCGCCCCGCCTCCCAACCGCGCTGATTAACTGCGCGAGCAGACGCGAAAGCCCCCTCTCGCGGGGCAATTTAGGGGCTTTCATGTCTGCTCGGCGATAGAAGCGACGCGCTGATCAGAGCCAGCCGTTGCGGCGGAACGCGCGATAGAGCACCGTGCTGATGCCGGCCATGCCCAGCAGCACCGTCGGGTAACTGAATGTCCAGTGCAGCGCGGGCATGTGATCGAAGTTCATCCCGTAGATGCCGGCGATCATGGTGGGCACCGCGATGATGCCGGCCCACGCCGACATCTTGCGCATGTCGGTGTTCTGCTGCATCCCCACCCGCGCCAGCGCCGCCTGCACCAGCGAACTCAGCATCTCGTCGTAGCTGGCGATCTGTTCGGCGGCGCGGATCTGGTGGTCGGCGACGTCACGAAGGTAACGCCGCACCTCTTTGGAGATCAGATCCTTGTAGTCGGTCTGCATCCGCTGGAACGGAATCGACAACGGTGCCACCGCGCGCCGCAGTTCGACGACTTCGCGTTTGATCTGGTAGATCGGCTCGACGTCGGTGCGGGTGCCCGGAGCGAACGCCACCTCTTCGATGGCGTCGATGTCGGTCTCCATCAGGTTGGTCACCTCGACGTAGCGGTCGACGACATAGTCGGCGATGGCATGCATCACCGCGTACGGTCCCAGCCGCAGGTGCTCGGGGTCGGCGTCCATCCGCTTGCGGACCTCGGACAGTCCGCTGTGTTCACCGTGCCGGACGGTGACGACGAAGTTCTTGCCGACGAAGATCATGATCTCGCCGGTCTCGACGATCTGCCGCGGCAGCCCCACCGATTCGTGCGGGACGTAGTTGACGGTCTTGAGCACCAGGAACAGCGTTTCGTCGTAGCGCTCCAGCTTCGGCCGCTGGTGGGCGTGCACGGCGTCCTCGACGGTCAGTTCGTGCAGGTCGAACGTGGCCGCCACGGCCTGCATCTGGGACTCGTCGGGCTCGTGCAGGCCCACCCAGACGAACCCGTCCCGGCCGCTCGCCTCGATCTCGCGCACCTTGGCCATCGCACCGGCGGGCGTGAAGTCGCCGGGAACCCGGTCACCTCCGTCGTAGACGCCGCAGTCGACCAGCACCCGCGGAACCGGGCCTCGCAACGCCGTCATGGCAGCCCTCCCTCCCGGCGCATACGCCGGTCAAATGTTACGCGCCCGAACCCAAAGTGACCGGTCAGCGCGGTCGCCGCGGGGTCCGGGGTTTTCGGGTCCGCGCCGGTGCGCTAGTTTCGACCCGGACCAATCCAGACCAATCCAGACCAAGCCGAACCCGTTCGAGGAGCACTTGACGTGAGCACAACCCCACTCAAGGTTGCCGTCACCGGCGCCGCCGGCCAGATCGGCTACAGCCTGCTTTTCCGCCTGGCCAGTGGCTCGCTGCTGGGCCCCGATCGGCCGATCGAACTGCGGCTGCTGGAGATCGAGCCCGCGCTCAAGGCGCTCGAGGGTGTGGTGATGGAGCTCGACGACTGTGCCTTCCCGCTGCTGTCGGGCGTGCAGATCGGCTCGGATGCCAACAAGATCTTCGACGGCGCCAACCTGGCGCTGCTGGTCGGCGCCCGCCCGCGTGGGCCGGGCATGGAGCGCAGCGACCTGCTCGAGGCCAACGGTGCGATCTTCACCGCGCAGGGCAAGGCGCTCAACGCGGTCGCGGCATCCGACATCCGGGTGGGTGTCACCGGTAACCCGGCCAACACCAACGCGCTGATCGCGATGACCAACGCCCCCGACATCCCCAAGGAGCGGTTCTCCGCGCTGACCCGCCTGGACCACAACCGGGCGATCTCGCAGCTGGCGGCCAAGACCGGCGCCAAGGTCACCGACGTCAAGAAGATGACGATCTGGGGCAACCACTCGGCCAGCCAGTACCCGGACCTGTTCCACGCCGAGGTCGGCGGTCGCAACGCGGCCGAGGTCGTGGGCGACCAGGCCTGGATCGAGAACGACTTCATCCCCACCGTCGCCAAGCGCGGCGCGGCGATCATCGACGCCCGCGGCGCCTCGTCGGCCGCCTCGGCGGCATCGGCCACCGTCGACGCCGCCCGGGACTGGCTGCTGGGCAGCCCGGACGGGGACTGGGTGTCGATGGCGGTGGTCTCCGACGGCTCCTACGGGGTGCCCGAGGGCCTGATCTCGTCGTTCCCGGTCACCACCTCCGGCGGCGACTGGAGCATCGTGGGCGGCCTGGAGATCGACGACTTCTCCCGTGGCCGGATCGACGCCTCCACCGCTGAGCTGGCCGAAGAGCGCGAGGCCGTCAAGGGACTGGGCCTGATCTGAGCGCGGCCGGCGCCCACCGGCGCTGGCCGTTGCCGATCGAGATGCGCCAGCGCAGTACCCTGGACTATCGATGCCTGAGAACCTTGCGAACACGGTGGACAACTCGCCGATTGTCATTGGAGACGAAGAGATCTTCGAAGCCCACATGGGCGGGAAGATCTCCGTCGACCTGAAAGCCCCGCTGGACAGCCAGCGCGCGCTGTCGATCGCCTACACGCCCGGGGTGGCGCAGGTCAGCCGCGCCATCGCCGCCGACCACACCCTGGCCGCCCGCTACACCTGGGCGCACCGGCTGGTGGCGGTGGTCAGCGACGGCACCTCGGTGCTCGGGCTGGGTGACCTGGGTCCGTCGGCGTCGCTGCCGGTGATGGAGGGCAAGGCCGCGCTGTTCAAGACCTTCGCCGGCCTGGACTCCATTCCCATCGTGTTGGACACCAAGGATCCCGACGAGATCGTCGAGACGCTGGTGCGGCTGCGTCCGTCGTTCGGGGCGGTCAACCTGGAGGACATCTCCGCGCCGCGCTGCTTCGAGATCGAGCGCCGCGTGATCGAGGCGCTGGACTGCCCGGTGATGCACGACGATCAGCACGGCACCGCGATCGTGGCGCTGGCGGCGCTGATGGGTGCGGCCAAGGTGCTCGGACGCGACATCTCGTCGCTGCGGGTGGTCGTCTCCGGTGCCGGCGCCGCGGGCGTGGCCTGCGCCAACATCCTGATGTCGGTGGGTATCTCGGAGATAATCGTGCTCGATTCGCAGGGCGTGCTGCATCCGGAACGTACCGACATGAACGACGTCAAGACCGAGCTGGCGCAGCGCACCAACCCCGGTGGCCGCACCGGTGGTCTGGCCGAGGCGCTGGTCGGTGCCGACGTGTTCCTGGGTGCCTCCGGAGGGGTGGTGCCCGAGGAGCTGATCGCGTCGATGAACCCGGGCGGGGTGGTGTTCGCCCTGTCCAACCCCGACCCGGAGATCCACCCCGAGCTGGCCGCCAAGTATGCGGCGGTGGTGGCGACCGGCCGCAGCGATTTCCCCAACCAGATCAACAACGTGCTGGCCTTCCCCGGCGTGTTCCGCGGGGCGCTGGACGCCGGTGCCGAACGCATCACCGAAGAGATGAAATTGGCTGCCGCGGAGGCGATTTACTCCGTGGTCGCCGACGACCTGGCGCCGGAGCGGGTCGTGCCGAGCCCGCTGGACCCGCGTGTCGAACCGGCCGTTGCGGCAGCGGTCGCGGCGGCCGCCGGTTCGTCGTCCTGAGCGCACGGTGCCGCGGCCGCCGAGACATCAGCTGCGCCGGTTGGCGCTGGCACTGATCACCGCCCTGCTGATCGCCGGGTGCGCTGATCGCCCGGGGCCGGCGCCGCTGGGCGTGGGAACCGCGCCCGACCCGCAATCGCAGGTTTTGGCGCAGCTGTACGCGAGCGCCCTGCGCGGTGCCGGAGCCGCGGTGCGCATCGAATCGGTGGCCGACCCGGTCGCGGCGCTGGACGCCGGGCAGTTGACCCTGGTTCCTGGTTTCACCGGCCGCCTGCTGGCGGTGTTTTCACCCGACTCCACGGCACGCTCCGACCGGCAGGTCTACTGGGCGTTGGCCGGTGCGCTGCCGGAGGGTCTTGCGCTCGGTGACTACGCCATGACCGCCGCTGACAAGCCGGCGTTGGCCGTGACGACGGCAACGGCCGACGCCTGGGGCGGAACCGAGCTGTCCGCGCTGGTGCGGCACTGCTCCGGGCTGGTCGTCGGTGCTGTCGCCGGGGTGCGGGCGCCGGCGGCGGTGGGACGGTGCACGTTGCCCAGATTGCGCGAATTCCCCGATAGCGCAGCGTTGTTCGCCGCGCTGCGGGCCCGCCAGATCACCGCGGCATGGACCAGTACGGCCGATCCGTCGACGCCCGAGGACGCGACTGTACTGCTCACCGATGGCAGGCCGGCGTTGGTGCGCGCCGAGAATGTGGTGCCACTGTATCGGCGCAACGAGCTGACCGAATCCCAACTGCTGGCGATCAATCAGGTCGCCGGTGTGCTGGATACCGAAGCCCTGACCGACATGCGCCGGCGGGTGGCTCACGGCGCCGATCCGCAGTCGGTCGTGGATGCCTTCCTGGAGGAGCACCCGCTCGGGCGGTAGCGCCGCGAAACTACCGGGGCCCGAACCTGGGGATGACGAACGAGAACAGCCGCTGGTAGCGCGAACCGGTGAGGCGCACGAGCAGGTCGAGCGCCCGCGCGTCGTTGCCGATGAGCACCCGGGCCCGGTTCTTGCTCACCCCGTCGAGGATCACCCGGGCGGCCTCTTCCGCACTGGTGGAGGCCAGCCGCCGGTCGAAGAAGTCGGCCATCGCCGCGTGGTCCACTCCTTCGACGGTGGTGGCGTTGCGGGCGATCGCGGTCTTGATGCCGCCGGGATGCACCGTGGTGACCTTGACGGGGTGCTTGGCGATCGCCATCTCCTGATGCAGCGCCTCGGTGAAGCCGCGGACCGCGAATTTGGCCGCGTTGTAGGCGGCCTGGCCGGGCATCGACAGCAGCCCGAACAGGCTGGAGATGTTGATGACGTGGCCGTCGCCGGAGGCGATCAGGTGCGGCAAGAAGGCTTTGGTGCCGTTGACCACACCCCAGAAGTCGACGTCCATCACCCGCTCGATGTCCTTGAACTCGCTGACCTCGACATCGCCGCTGAACGCGATCCCGGCGTTGTTGTAGATCTGGTTGACCTTGCCGAAGTGGTCTTTGACCTCGTCGGCGTAGCCGATGAACACCTCGCGCTCGGTGACGTCGAGCCGGTCGGCCTTCACCCGCACGCCCAGCGCGGTCAACCGTTGCTCGGTCTGCGCCAGGCCTTCGGTGTCGACATCGCTGATCGCCAACTGCGCGCCGGCGCGGGCCAGCTCGACGGCCAGCGCACGGCCGATACCCGAGCCGGCGCCGGTGACGACGGCGACTTTCCCGGCGAATCCCTGCATGTGTCCTCCCCGCAGTCGATTGACCATCAGAGCCTATCCGGTACCGGCGGTACCGCCATCAGTGCCCCGGCGAGGGTGCGGAGTTGTACGCGACACGCCGCGTTGCGACGTACAGACACGCCCACTCGCGGGGAAGGGGACGAGGTCAACCGAACGCCTACCCGAAGGCGAGGTCGATGATCTCCTGCTGCTCGACGGCGTGCACCTTCGACGAACCCGACGACGGCGCGGACATGGCGCGGCGCGAGATCCGTTTGATACCGGTGAGCTTCTCGGGCAGCAACTCCGGCAGCTCCAGGCCGAACCGCGGCCATGCCCCCTGGTTGGCCGGCTCCTCCTGCACCCAGAAGAACTGCTCGGCATTGGGGTAGCGGTCCAAGGTGGCGGCCAGGCGCCGCTTGGGCAGCGGGGCCAGCTGCTCGATGCGCACCAGCGCGATGTCCTCCCGGCCGTCCTTGGCCTTGCGGGCCGCCAACTCGTAGTAGAGCTTGCCGCTGGTCAGCAGCACCCGGGTGACCTTGTTGCGGTCGCCCTCGCCGTCGCCGTAGGTGGGCTCTTCGAGCACCGAGCGGAACTTGACGTCGGTGAAGTCCTTGATGTCGCTGACCACCGCCTTGTTGCGCAGCATCGACTTCGGGGTGAACACGATCAGCGGCCGCTGGATCCCGTCGAGGGCATGCCGGCGCAGCAGGTGGAAGTAGTTCGACGGGGTCGAGGGCATCGCGATGGTCATCGAGCCTTCCGCCCACAGCTGCAGGAAGCGCTCGATGCGCCCGGAGGTGTGGTCGGGGCCCTGGCCCTCATGGCCGTGCGGCAGCAGCAGCACCACGTTGGACAGCTGGCCCCACTTGGCCTCGCCGGAACTGATGAACTCGTCGATGATCGACTGCGCGCCGTTGACGAAGTCGCCGAACTGCGCCTCCCACAGCACCATCGCGTCGGGGTTGCCGACGGTGTAGCCGTACTCGAAGCCGACCGCGGCGAACTCCGACAGCGGCGAGTCGTAGACTAGGAACTTGCCGCCGCTGGGGGTGCCGTCGGGGGTGGTGGCCAGCAGCTGCAACGGGCTGAACTCCGCGCCGTTGGTGTGGTCGATGATCACCGAGTGCCGCTGCGAGAAGGTGCCGCGGCGAGTGTCCTGCCCCGACAGTCGCACCAGCTTGCCCTCGGCCACTAGCGAACCCAGCGCCAGCAGTTCGGCGAACGCCCAGTCGACCTTGCCTTCGTAGGCCATCTCCTTGCGCCGCTCGAGCACCGGCAACACCCGCGGGTGCACGGTGAAGCCCTCGGGAATCGACATGAACGCCTCGCCGATGCGGGCCAGCATCGCCTTGTCCACCGCGGTGTTCAGCCCGCGCGGCACCTGCTGTTCGGACTCGACGGACTCGCTGGGCTGCGCGGCGTGCTTCTCCAGCTCACGGATCTCGTTGAACACCCGCTCCAGCTGGCCGTGGTAGTCGCGCAGCGCGTCCTCGGCCTCCTTCATCGAGATGTCGCCACGGCCGATCAGGTCTTCGGTGTAGCTCTTGCGCACGCCGCGCTTGGTGCCGATCACGTCGTACATGTAGGGGTTGGTCATCGACGGGTCATCGCCCTCGTTGTGCCCGCGGCGGCGGTAGCACAGCATGTCGATGACGACGTCCTTGTGGAACTTCTGCCGGAAGTCCACCGCCAGCCGGGCCACCCAGTCGCAGGCCTCCGGGTCGTCGCCGTTGACGTGGAAGATCGGGGCGCCGATCATCTTGGCGACGTCGGTGCAGTACTCGCTGGAGCGGGAGTGGTCCGGTGCGGTGGTGAACCCGATCTGGTTGTTGACGATGATGTGGATGGTGCCGCCGACCCGATAGCCGGGCAGCATCGCCATGTTCAGCGTCTCGGCCACCACACCCTGGCCGGCGAACGCGGCGTCGCCGTGCAGCATCATCGGCACCACCGAGAACGCCGGCCGTTCACCGTTTTCCGAGGCGCCCCGATCCAGCAGGTCCTGGCGGGCCCGCACCAGTCCTTCCAGCACCGGGTCGACGGCCTCCAGGTGCGATGGGTTGGCCGTCAGCGATACCTGAATGTCGTTGTCGCCGAACATCTGCAGGTACACCCCGGTGGAGCCCAGGTGATACTTGACGTCACCGGAACCGTGCGCCTCGGCCGGGTTGAGGTTGCCCTCGAACTCGGTGAAGATCTGCGAATAGGGTTTGCCGACGATGTTGGCCAGCACGTTGAGCCGGCCGCGGTGCGGCATGCCGATGACGACCTCGTCGAGGCCGTACTCGGCGCACTGGTCGATCGCCGCGTCCATCATCGGGATCACCGACTCGGCGCCTTCCAGGCTGAACCGCTTCTGCCCGACGTACTTGGTCTGCAGGAAGCTCTCGAACGCCTCGGCGGCATTCAGCTTGCTCAGGATGTACTTCTGCTGCGCCACAGTGGGTTTGATGTGCTTGACCTCGACGCGCTCCTGCAGCCACTGCTGCTGTTCGGGCTCGAGGATGTGGGTGTACTCCACGCCGACGTGGCGGCAGTAGGCGTCGCGCAGCACCGAGAGGATCTCGCGCAGCTTGCGGAAGTCGCCGCCGGGCAGGCCCTCGACCTTGAACTCCCGGTCCAGATCCCACAGCGTCAGGTCGTGGCTCTGCACGTCCAGGTCGGGGTGGCTGCGGAACCGGGTGTTGTCCAGCCGCAGCGGGTCGACGTCGGCCATCAGGTGACCGCGGTTGCGGTACGCGGCGATCAACTCGACGACGCGGGCGTTCTTGTCGACCACCGAGTCCGGGTTGTCGGTGCGCCACCGCACCGGCTCATAGGGGATGGACAGCTCGAAGAAGATCTCGTCCCAGAACGCGTCGGAGAGCAGCAACTCGTGCACGGTGCGCAGGAAGTCACCCGATTCCGCGCCCTGGATGATGCGGTGGTCGTAGGTCGAGGTCAGCGTGATCAGCTTGCCCACCCCGAGTTCGGCGATGCGCTGCTCGCTGGCCCCCTGGAACTCGGCGGGATACTCCATGGCGCCGACGCCGATGATCGCCCCTTGGCCGGCCATCAGCCGGGGCACCGAGTGCACGGTGCCGATGGTGCCGGGGTTGGTCAGCGAGATCGTCACACCGGCGAAGTCCTCGGCGGTCAGTTTGCCGTCGCGGGCGCGGCGCACGATATCTTCGTAGGCGGCGACGAACTGCGCGAACCGCAGCGACTCCGCCTCCTTGATGCCGGCCACCACCAGGGAGCGCTTGCCGTCCTTGCCGTGCAGGTCGATCGCGAGCCCCAAATTGGTGTGCGCCGGCGTGACGGCGTTGGGTTTGCCGTCGATCTCGGCGAAGTGCCGGTTCATGTTGGGGAACTGCTTGACTGCCTGCACGAGCGCATACCCCAGCAGGTGCGTGAACGAGATCTTGCCGCCACGGGTGCGCTTGAGCTGGTTGTTGATGACGATGCGGTTGTCGATCATCAGCTTGGCCGGCACGGCGCGCACGCTGGTGGCCGTGGGCACCGCCAGCGAGGTGGCCATGTTCTTGACCACCGCGGCGGCGGCCCCGCGCAACACCTGTACCTCGGCGTCGGCGGCCGGAGCGGGGGCGCTGGCCTTGGCGGGCTTGGCGGCTGGGGCGGTCGTTGCGGGCTTCGCAGTGGGTGCCGGCGCCGCGGGCGGTGCAGCCGGGGGAGCCGGTGGCGCCGTGGCGGTCGCAGGCGGGGATGTGGCCGCGCCGTCATCGTGCTGCGCGCCGGGCTTGTAGTCGACCAGGAACTCGTGCCAGCTCGGGTCCACCGAGGAGGGATCGTCGCGGAATTTGCGGTACATCTCCTCGACTAGCCACTCGTTCTGACCGAAAGGTGAACTCATACCGCTCACGACAGCTACTCGCCTCTATTCCTGTATTCCCGATCGTCCGGTCGGGCGCCCGACCGGCGCCCGCCTGCCTGCATAAAGGCTAGCCCCTTCGCGTTATTCCGCCACCGGTGTTCGGTTGATCACGCCGACGGTTGCGCGGGTCTTACATCGTCGTCGGGCAGGGCCGGCAGCAGGTGCAACGTGACCGGCCAGCGGTCGGCGGCCGGGCCGAACGCCTTGCGGGCGTTTCCGACGATCTTCTTGCCGATGAAGCGGTTGCCCAGGGCCCCGATCACCGCGCCCAGCCCGACCGGCAACAGCTTGCCGAACGCCAGCGCCCCCCGCCGCAGGGTGAAGCGTTTGACGAAGTACCGCAGCAACCGTGAGTTCAGCTCCGATACCGCCGGCAGCGGCAGCGCCGCCGTCCCCTGAGCCAGCCAGGCGCCGCTGGTGCGGCCCGAGCCGAGCAGGTCGGCCATGGCGCCCTTGCCCTGGTCGCCGACCAGCACCGCCAGCACCAGGGCGCGCCGCCGTTCCCGGTTGTCGACCGGAATGCCGTGCACCTCGGCAACGCACAGCACGAAGAACGCGGTGGCCTCCAGGAAGACCGCGGTCTCGCCGGCGACCGCCGACAGCGCGAGCAGGGTGCCGATCGCCGGCACCGCCGCCGTGGCGCCCACGGCGGCACCGCTGGCCGTGGCCGCAGCCAGGTAGCGCCGCTCCAGCTTCTTCACCACTTGGGCCGGACCGACACCGGGATCGCGGTGGCGCAGCCGCTCGACGTAGGCGCGCACCGCCGGGCCCTGCACTTTCTCGCTGCTCTCGATGACCCGCGACAACACCCGGGCCGTCATGCCGGGCTTCTCACCGCCGGGGGCCGGCGCCGGCTCCTGCGCCGACCGCCGTCGCCGAAAGATGCCCATGGTTGCCTCCCATTCCGACTCCGTAGTTGTTCAGGCTAACGTTCCGGTGGGGGTTTACCCGCTTCAACGGGCCGCTAGCCGTTCGGCAGCGAATCAGGGCACCGGCGCTGCGAGTTGTTCAAGGCAACTTCTGTCCGTAGCGTCGCATGAGGTGGCTACAGCCCGGAACCGCAGAGCGCAGCGAGGGGAGGGGCGGCGCTTGAGCGCTACGAGCAGCCGGACTCGCCCCGGCGACCAACCGAGACGCCCCGGTGGTGGGCGTTTCACGATCCCGCGACCGGTCGGTCGGGGGGATTCGGCCAATCCGTGGAACGCGTTGTGGGCGATGATGCTCGGATTCTTCGTGATCCTGGTGGATTCCACGATCGTGGCCGTCGCCAATCCCAGCATCATGGCGGCGCTCGACGTCGGCTACGACACGGTGATCTGGGTTACCAGCGCCTACCTGCTGGGGTACGCGGTGCCGCTGCTGGTCACCGGTCGGCTCGGCGATCAGTTCGGCCCGAAGAATCTCTACCTGGCCGGGCTGGCGGTGTTCACCGGCGCCTCACTGTGGTGCGGTCTGGCCGGCGGGATCGACATGTTGATCACGGCGCGCGCGGTGCAGGGGATCGGGGCCGCGCTGTTGACGCCGCAGACCCTGACGGTAATCACCCGGACGTTTCCCGCCGACCGCCGCGGGATGGCGATGAGCGTGTGGGGAGCGACGGCCGGGGTGGCGACGCTGGTCGGGCCGCTGGCGGGCGGGGTGCTGGTCGACGGGCTGGGCTGGGAGTGGATCTTCTTCGTCAATGTGCCGGTCGGTGTGCTCGGCTTGGTCCTGGCGTACGTGCTCATCCCCGATCTGCCGGTCCACCGACATCGATTCGACCTGATCGGGGTGGCGCTGTCGGGAATCGGCATGTTCCTGCTCGTCTTCGCGCTCCAGGAGGGCGAGTCGCAGGGCTGGGCGCCGTGGATCTGGGCGCTGATCGTCGGGGGCGTCGGCTGCCTGGCGCTGTTCGTGTACTGGCAGGCGGTCACCGGGGGCGAGCCGCTGGTCCCGTTGCACATCTTTCGTGACCTCGACTTCGGTCTGGCCAACATCGGGGTAGCCGTCATCGGTTTCGCGGCCACCGCGATGGTGCTGCCGGTGATGTTCTACGCGCAGGCGGTGTGCGGCATGTCGCCGACCCGTGCGGCGCTGCTGACCGCACCGATGGCGATCGCCAGCGGGGTACTGGCCCCCGTCGTCGGCAAGATCGTCGACCGGGCCCACCCCCGGACGATGGTCGGGTTCGGCTTCTCGATGCTGGCGATCGCGCTGACGTGGCTGTCGCTCGAGATGACGCCGGTCACGCCGGTCTGGCGGCTGCTGCTGCCGTTCACGGCCGTCGGTATCGGAATGGCGTTCATCTGGTCGCCGCTGGCGGCGACAGCCACCCGCAACCTTCCGCCGCACCTGGCCGGCGCCGGCTCCGGGGTCTACAACGCAACCCGCCAGATCGGGGCGGTGCTGGGCAGCGCCGGCATGGCGGCGTTCATGACGTCGCGGATCTCCACCAATCTGCCGCCGATGCCGGGTGGTCTGCACCCCGGGTCCGGTAACCGGAACCTGCCCGATTTCCTGCACGAGCCGTTCGCGGCGGCGATGTCGGAGTCGACGCTGCTACCGGCGTTCGTCACGCTGTTCGGCGTGGTCGCGGCGCTGTTCATGGTCGGCTTCGTCATCGCGCCGGCTCGCCGGACGGCCCGGCCGATCGCGGATCTCGACGACGACGATTACCCCGATGGTGACGATTGCGACGACTTTGATGACCTCGACGGACTCGCTGACCGCCGCCGAGGTTCGGATGCCCCCGTCGTGGAACGCGTCAGCCTGCCGCGTCACTTCGCGGCGTTGAGGACTCCCCGCAGCGACGAAGCCGATGAAGTCGGCGAAGACGATGACCCGACCGAGCTGATTCCGGTCGTCGTCCCGAGTCGGCGGGGTATCCGCCCGGCATCGCGCCGCCCCGGCCGCCACGACGCACCTCAGGTGCCCTGGCCTGTCCGGCCTGCCCCGTCGGCCCGGCCGGTCCGGCGTGAAGTCCGCCCACCGATCCGGCATGAGGACCCCGCCACTGAGCCGCTGACCGTCGAGCTTCCGCCGGTAACCGCCCTGCCGCGGGGTGAGGACCCGACGCCGCTGCAGCACAACGGCTTTCATGTCGGTACCGGACGGCGCTACCGTCGGGTCGTCAACGGCGAACCGGTGCCGGATGTGCTGGCCAAGTTCGGGATCACCGGCGGGGGTCCGGGGCGCCGCAACCGGCACTATCGGGACGACGCCGACGACACCGACGAACTCGGGCGATACTCCCACCGCGACGATTGATCGCGCGGCCGCGGCCTAGCGGGTGGTGTTGCCGATGATCTCGACGCCGGCGCCGTTCCAGTGGAACTTCACCAGGCCCGTCAACCCGGCGATGCCGCTGGCGTTCTGCAGGGCCACCGTGTCGGTGGTGCAGTGCGCGAGGTCGATTCCGTTGAACCCGTAGGTGTCCGGCACCGATTGCGGAAGGAACGCGCCGCGGTGAAACAGCACGGCACGCGTACTCGGCTTCTCGGCGTTGGTGTTGGCTTTCACGATCACCGCGGACAGGTCGGCGCACTCGCTGTAGTTGCCGGCCAGCGGTTCCGGGCTCCAGGGCTGGCCGCTGCGCGGGTCTTTGGGCAGCTCCGAGACGGCCTTGGCGATCGCCGGGGCGGCCAGGTCGACCGCGCACGGGTCGGCCGGCGCCGGGCTGCCGGCCGGTGTCGACGTGGTGACGGGCGGCGCAGCCGTGGCGGTGGGGCTGGTGTTCTGCGGGGTCTTGGCGACGGTCGAGTCGCCCGAACCGCAACCGGCCAGCAGCGCCGCGGACAGTGCGCCCAGGCCGGCGAACAGTCCTAACGGTCTTGCGGCAAACACATCGGGCACCGTACCGGTGCGCGGCCGAGAACTTCGGGAGGCGCGGCCGACCGGCGTCGGCGGCTGCGAATCAGTGGTGGCGAATCGCAGGCCTGGTTGGCCGTAGACTGCTAGGCGTCATGACCTCGCCTGATGCCCCCGCCGGGCCGATCCCGGACTCGCCGGCCCCGCCCGCAAACGCACCTGTTACTACGTTCGCCGACCTGCAGATACACCCTTCGGTGCTGCAGGCCGTCGTCGACGTCGGCTACGAGACGCCATCGGCGATTCAGGCCGCCACCATCCCGGCACTGTTGGCGGGCTCCGACGTGGTCGGGCTGGCGCAGACCGGCACCGGTAAGACCGCGGCGTTCGCCATCCCGATCCTGTCGCGCATCGACACCGCCAGCAAGGCCACCCAGGCGCTGGTGCTGGCGCCCACCCGCGAGCTGGCGCTGCAGGTCGCCGAGGCGTTCGGGCGCTACGGCTCGCACCTGCCGCGCGTCAACGTGCTGCCGATCTACGGCGGCGCGTCCTACACCGTGCAGCTGTCGGGTCTCAAACGCGGCGCCCAGGTGGTGGTCGGCACCCCGGGCCGGGTCATCGACCACCTGGAGCGGGGCAGCCTGGACCTGTCGCACCTCGATTATCTGGTGCTCGACGAGGCCGACGAGATGCTGCAGATGGGTTTCGCCGAGGACGTCGAGCGCATCCTGGCCGACACCCCGGAGTACAAGCAGGTGGCGTTGTTCTCCGCGACGATGCCGCCGGCGATCCGCCGGATCACCACGCGCTATCTGCATGATCCGGTCGAGGTCACCGTCGAGGCGAAAACCACCACGGCGGAGAACATCTCGCAGCGCTACATCGAGGTCGCCGGTCCGCGCAAGATGGACGCACTGACGCGGGTGCTCGAGGTGGAGACGTTCGAGGCGATGATCGTGTTCGTCCGCACCAAGCAGGCCACCGAGGAGGTCGCCGAAAAGCTGCGCGCCCGAGGGTTTGCCGCCGCGGCGATCAACGGTGACATCGCTCAGGCGCAGCGGGAGCGGACCATCGCGTCGCTCAAGAGCGGCAATATCGACATCCTGGTGGCCACCGATGTCGCCGCCCGCGGCCTGGATGTCGAACGCATCTCGCACGTGGTCAACTACGACATCCCGCACGACACCGAGGCCTACGTGCACCGCATCGGCCGCACCGGGCGGGCCGGTCGATCGGGGACCGCGCTGTTGTTCGTCAGCCCGCGGGAACGCCACCTGCTCAAGGCGATCGAGCGGGCGACCCGCCAGAAGCTCACCGAGTCGACACTGCCCACCGTCGAGGACGTCAACGCCCAGCGAGTGGCGAAGTTCGCCGACTCGATCACCACCACCCTCGGTGCGGACGGCACCGATCTGTTCCGCAGCCTGGTCGAGGAGTACAGCCGGGAACACAACGTGCCGATGGCCGACATCGCCGCCGCGTTGGCGTTGCAGTCCCGCGACGGGGAGGCGTTCCTGATGGCGCCGGAACCGCCCGCCCGAGAACGCCGCTCACGCGACAAATCCGAGCGGCCCGACCGCAAGAGCGACCGCAAGGGTCCACCCAAGGAGGGGTTTGCCACCTACCGGATCGCGGTGGGCAAGCGCCACAAGGTCAACCCGGGCGCGATCGTGGGGGCGCTGGCCAACGAGGGCGGGCTGAACCGCAGCGACTTCGGCCACATCAGCATCCGGGTGGACCACTCGCTGGTGGAACTGCCCGCCAAGCTGTCGGGCAAGACGCTCAAGGCGCTGGAGCAGACCCGCATCCAGGGCCAGTTGATCAATCTGCGCCGGGACCGGCCGTCCGGCAAGCCCGCCCGCCACGGCGACGGGGGGACGCACCGGAAACGGATGGGATGACGCTGCCGAAGGAGGAGGTCGCCCAGGGCGGGCTCGAACAGGTCGCCCACGTCGATCGGGTCGCCTCGCTGACCGGTGTGCGCGCGGTGGCCGCGATCCTGGTCGTCGGCACCCATGCGGCCTACACCACCGGCAAATACACCCACGGCTACGCGGGCCTGCTGGGCTCCCGGATGGAGATCGGCGTGCCGATCTTCTTCGTGCTCTCCGGTTTTCTGTTGTTCCGGCCCTGGGTACGGGCCACCGCATTCGGCCGCCCGGCGCCGTCGGTGCGGCGCTACGCCTGGCACCGGGTGCGGCGCATCATGCCCGCCTACGTCGTGACGGTGGCGCTGGCCTACCTGATCTATCACTTCCGCACCGCCGGCCCGAATCCCGGCCACAACTGGATCGGCCTGCTGCGCAACCTGACGCTGACCCAGATCTACACCGACAACTACATGTTCGGCTACCTGCATCAGGGCCTCACCCAGATGTGGAGCCTGGCGGTGGAGGTCGCCTTCTATGTGGTGCTGCCGGGACTGGCCTACCTCACGCTGGTGTGGCTGTGCCGGCGGCAGTGGCGGCCGGTGCGATTGCTGGCGACGCTGGCGGCGTTGGCGTTGATCAGCCCGGCGTGGCTGGTCTTGGTGCATACCACCGACTTCCTGCCCGACGGCGCCCGGCTGTGGCTGCCGACCTATTTGCTGTGGTTCCTGGGCGGCATGGCACTGGCGGTGCTGCAGGCCATGGGCGTGCGCTGCTACGGTTTCGTGGCGATTCCGTTGGCGCTCATCTGTTATCTGATCGCATCGACCCCGATCGCCGGGGAGCCCACCACGTCACCGACCGGAACGTCGGAGGCACTGGTCAAAGCGGTGTTCTACGCCGCGATCGCCACCTTGGCGGTGGCGCCGCTGGCGCTGGGCAACGAAGGCTGGTACGCGCGCCTGTTGGCCAGCCGGCCGATGGTGTGGCTGGGGGAGGTCTCGTATGAGATCTTCCTGGTCCACCTGGTGCTCATGGAGGTGGTGATGGTGGAAGTGCTGCGCGCCCCGGTCTACACCGGATCGATGCTGAACCTGTTCGTGCTCACCATGGTGGTCACGATCCCGGTGTCGTGGCTACTGCACCGGTTCACCCGGGTGAGGTCCTGAGCCGCGTTCCCGGCGGACCGATAGAGGCCGGCGGCCCCATCGAGCCGGCGGACCCATGGAGATAGTTGCCCGCCTGTGAGCGACAAGGTTGGTTATGTCAACCCAGAGCTCGGAGCCACCCGGCGCCGGGACGGACATAATGTCAATTGTCGCTCGAAGGCGGGCAACTCTCCTATATCCCTGATCTTGCCCGCGCCGACCCGAGCCGGTCCGGCGCAACGACCACCGGGACCACGAACTGCGCCAGCATCGCCTTCTCGTCGTCGGCGTCGCGCCCCGGAAAGCTCAGCAGCGACGTCATCACCCGCACCACCCAACGGGCGCGCTGCTCGGTCTCGGCGTCCTTGCCGCCCAATCCCGACAGGAACGTCGTGACCATCACGGTGATGACGTCGGATCGTTCGGCCATCGCGGTGCCGATCGGCGGCCCGGTCTCGGCGAACCACGACGCCAGTGCCGGGTTGCCGCGCACCAGCGCCAGCGACTCGGTGATTCCGGTGATCAGCCGTTGCGCCGGGTCGTCGACGCCGTCGAGCCGTTCGGTGAGCTCGTGGTAGAGCGCGTTGGCCCAGCGGTGCACGTAGGCGGTGTGCAGCGCGTCGCGGCTCTCGAAGTAGCGGTACAACGTGGCGCGGGAACAGCCTGCGGCGCGGGCGATTTCGTTCATGCCCACCGATCCGGGGTCGTGGTCGGCGAACAGTTTCTCGGCCGCGTCGAGAATCTTCTCGGCGGCCAGTTCGCCGCGCTGATCCGCCAGCCAGGACCGCCCGGCCATCACGCCCCCGCGGTGAACGGCACCGACAGCGGCCGGCGCACGTAAGCGCCGCCGGCCCACCTGATCCCGGCTTCGTCGACGGTGAAGTCCGGGCAGCGGGCCAGCAGTTCCTCCAGCGCCACCCGCGCCTGCATGCGTGCGGCCTGGTTGCCGATGCAGTGGTGGGCGCCGTAGCCGAAGGTGAGGATCTGGCGGGGCTTGCGCAGCACGTCGAGTTCCCCGGCGGTCGGCCCGAACTGTTGCTCGTCGCGGTTGGCCGAGCCGTACAGCAGCAGCGCCCGGCGCCCGGCCGGGATGGTGGTGTCGCCCATCGTGACGTCGCGGGTGGCGGTGCGCGCCAGACCCTGCACCGGCGAGGTCATCCGCAGCAGTTCCTCGACGGCCTCGTGGATCAACGACCGGTCGTCGATCAGCAGCCGGCGCTGGTCGGGGTGCCGGTGCAGCAATTGCGCTGAGCCGCCGAGCATTCCGGTGGTGGTGTCGTTGCCGCCGGTGACCATGGTGAAGGCGAACGCCAGAATCGCGAAGATGCCGGCGTCGTCGCCCGGAGCGCCCATGCCCGCGGCGACCAAGTGCGAGATGGTGTCCTCTTCCTGGTCGGTGCGGCGCCGTTCGATCAGTCCGCTGAAGTAGGTCATCATCTCGACGACCGCGTCACCGGCGGAGGCGACCCCGTCTTCGCTGACGGTGGCCGCCACGATGGCATCGGTCCAGCGATCGAACTGGGCGCGGTCGGCCTGCGGCACGCCGAGGAAGTGCGCGACGACCATCGACGGCAGCGGTTTGAACAGTTCGGTGACGATGTCGCCGGAGCCCGCCGCACGCAACCTCTCGATGCGCTCGACGACGAACTCCCGGACCTGCGACTCCAGGCGCTTGACGTGTGCGGGGGTGAACGCGCGCGCCACCAGCTTGCGGAACTCGGTGTGCCGCGGCGGGTCCTGCATCACCATCGGCGGGTTGTCCGCCAGGCCGATCATCTCCAGGTCGTTGTAGTTGATCGTCAGGCCCTTGGCCGAGGAGAACGTCTCATGGTCGGCGGCGGCCGCCCAGACGTCGGCGTGCCGGGACAGCACGTAGTAGTCCTGGTCGGGGTGGCCGTCGGGGATCACGTGATGGACCGGGTCGTGCTCGCGCAACGCGGCGTACATCGGGTAGGGATTCGGCCACGTCTCGGCATTGCACGGCACGAACTTCGGGCGAGACATCATCGTCGTCATGTCTCATTCATACGACACGAGTGGTCAGCTGTCAATCCGCGAGTGGGAAATCTGCGACGCGACACGCCGGGGGAGCGTCGCAGGATTCCCGCTCGCGGCGGGCGGGGGCTCGGCTAGATCCCCGAGCTGGGATTGAGGATGTTCAGCGGATCCAGCGCCGCCTTGACCCGTTGGTTGAGTGCCATCGCGTCCGGGCCCAACTGCTGGGCCAGCCACGGCCGCTTCAGCCGCCCGACGCCGTGCTCCCCGGTGATGGTGCCGCCCAGCGACAGCGCCAGATCCATGATCTCGCCGTAGGCGGCTTCGGCGCGCTGCACGTGGTCGGGGTCGTTCGGGTCGTGGACGATCAGCGGGTGGGTGTTGCCGTCGCCGGCGTGGGCGATCACCGAGATCATCAGCCGGCGGTCCTCGGCGATCTGCTCGATGCCGGTGATCAATTCCGCCAGCCTGGGCAGCGGCACCCCGACGTCCTCGAGCAACAATGGCCCCTTGGCCTCCACCGCCGGGATGCAGAATCGCCGCGCCGCGATGAAACCCTCGGCCTCGACCGGGTCGTCGGTGGAGAACACCTCCTTGGCGCCGTGCTCGGAGAACACCCGGGCCATCAGCTCGATGTCCTCCGCGCCGGCGTGGCCTCGTTCGTCGGAGCCGGCCACCAGCATGGCGGCGGCGTCGCGGTCCAGCCCCATGCGCAGCTGGTCCTCGACGGCGTTGATCGCCGCGCGGTCCATGAACTCCAGCATCGACGGGCGCAACCGCCCGGAGACATCCAGCACCGCGTCGGCCGCCGCGGCCACCGAGTCGAACGTGGCCACCACCACCGCGGAATTGGGCTGGGCCGGCAGCAGCCGCAGGGTCACCTCGGTGATCACCCCGAGGGTGCCCTCGCTGCCGACGAACAGTTTGGTCAGCGACAGCCCGGCGACGTCCTTCAGGCGCGGCCCGCCCAGTCGCACCGCCGTGCCGTCGGCCAGCACCACCTGCAGGCCCAGCACGTAGTCGGTGGTGACGCCGTACTTGACGCAGCACAACCCGCCGGCATTGGTGGCGATGTTGCCGCCGATGCTGCAGATCTCGAACGACGACGGGTCCGGGGGATACCACAGCCCGTGTTCGGCGACGGCTTTCTTCACCTCGGCGTTGAACAGGCCCGGCTGGCAGACCGCGGTGCGCGTCACGGGGTCGACGGTGATGTCGCGCATCTTCTCGGTGCACAACACGATCCCGCCGTCGACGGCGGTGGCACCGCCGGACAGACCGGTGCCCGCACCCCGGGTCACCACCGGAACCCGGTGCTCGGCGGCCCACCGCATGACCGTCTGCACTTCCTCGGTGCGCAGCGGGCGCACCACGGCCAGCGGCGTGCCGGCCAACGGATCCAAGGCGTTGTCCTGCCGGTAGCCCGCGGTGATCGTCGGATCGGTCACCACCGTCCCGTCGGGCAGGTCGGCGATCAGCTGGGCCAGGGCATCCACGCGGGTCATCCTACGGAGCGGCAGCCGGCAGCCGATCCGAGAAAGCGCGCTTTTTCCGACATTGACCCGCTTTCCTGCTGCCACTAAACTTTTCCTGTGTTTAACCTGAGAGGCACGATCGGCAGGGCGGCACTGGCGGGCCTGGCGGTGACGCTGCCCCTGGGCGCGCTGGCCGGCGCCACGGCTGCCCGGGCTGAGATCGACGACCTGATCGACAGTGTCGCCGACGCCGCCTCGGTTCCGCTGACCGTCGCCGGTGACGGATTCGGCCAGCCCACCATCGACCTCTCCATCGGTGGGGGAGAAGCGATTTCGGTCGCGCTCGACACCGGCTCGCGGGGGCTGGTGGTCTCGATCTGGGACGTGCCCTGGCAGGACATCCTCAACGAGCTGCAGCACTTCAGCTTCGACGACATCAACTTCGGGGCGTTCCCGGCCGGCTTCACCGTCGGGCTGGACATCCCCACCTCGGTCGATTTCGGCAACGGCATCGTCGCCGAGCACACCATCGTCAACGGACTGCTGTTCAGTTTCCCGTTCTCGGCCATCGACGCCCAGGCGCAAGCCGGTGCGCCCGTGGACGGCATTCTGGGCATCGGCCCCAACGCCGGTGGCAGTCACCTGGTGACCGCGGACCTGCCCGGTGAGCTCGGCCAGGGAGTGTTGATCGACGAGCCCGGCGGGCGTCTGGTCTTCGGCGCACAACCCGACACCGTGGACGGAATGAGCCCGATCACGACCATCCAGGGTGCGCCGTTCCCCGGTGCTCCGCGCGACCTGGACCCCATCAAGATCCAGTTCGGCGACGGGCCGTTAGTGGAGACCGGAGCGGTCTTCGACAGCGGTGGCAAGGGCGGCTGGGTGACCTCGGACGCGTTTATGGACTATTTGCTCGCGGAGAACCCGCCGCCGGACCCCGATGTGTTCCGGCTGCTGGAGCAGTTCGAGATCGGTTTCGTCCCGGGCGGGCTACCGGTCTCGGTGTACGCGCCGGACGGCACGCTGCTCTACTCCTACGTCACGCAGGATTCCGCCATGACGGTCATGCCGAACTGGCTGATGAAGATGCTGCTGAACATCGACGGCGTGGTCAACACCGGCAACGCCGCGTTCCTGCACAACCCGGTGTACATCTCCAATACCGACGGCGGGGCGATGACCTTCTATGGAGCCACGCCGAATCCCGGGGCCAACACCGTCGAGCTGTGACGGGCGTGCTCAGCCGGCGTCGAACAGCGAGGCGAACAACGAGCCCAGGTCGGTGGGGGCGGTCTGCTCGACCAGCTCGGACATGTTCGCCCACTGCTGGGCGGCGGTCTCACCGACCTCCGTCGGCCAGGCGTCGTTGGCGGTCAGGATCACGGTGGCCAGGTCGTCGCGGGCATTGAGCAGTCCCGCGACGATGCCGCTGTTGGGGTCCAGCAGTGCGTCATTCAGCAGCGAGCCGGCCGTGCCGGGCAACAGCAGCGACAGCACGGATTGCGCCGCCGCCAGCTGGAACGGCAGGCTGATGTCACTCCACAGCAGCGGCAGGTTGTCGACCACCGCGGTCAGGCTGCCGAACGGGTCGGCTGCGAAGCCGTGCCACACCGCGTCCCAATCCGGGCTCAGCGCGTCGGTGAATCGCAGCTCCAGCGGCGTTTCCGGCTCCGCGCCGAACACCGCCGCGAAATTGTCGTCACCGATGAGCCCCTTGAGCCCGGAGAACAGCAATTGCTGTATCAGCCAGCTGGGTTGGGCGCTCATCCGGGACACGTCCAGGGCGTAGTCATACGACAGCACCCGCTGGGTCATGTCGGCGGCGTATTCGGCTGCGCTGACGGTCGGGGTGTCGTCGGGCAGGTATTGGGCCACATCGGCCACCGGCACCACCTGCGTGGTCACCTCCGTACCGGTCGGGTCGGTTCCGTCGGGGAGGTTTTCGAACCGGGCGAAGATCTCGCCGTTGGGGATGCCGCCGGTGTCCAGCCAGTTCGCCACACCGGGGTTGGTGGCGCTGACCACGTAGTAGGTGTAGCCGTCGGCGGAGTGAAATGCCGTGGTGTTGTTCAACGTGGTCTGCGCCAGTGTGAACGGCAAGGCCGCGCCGTAGACGTTCATCAGCTCGATGCCTTTGTAGGCGGCCTCCACGTCCGGCACTTTGACGATCAAGGCTTGGCCGGGCTCCAGGTCGAAATTTCCCGCGGACACATCAGCACTGGGCAGACCGGTGGCGAACAGGCTGGTCTCGGTGGTCAGCGGGCTCATGGTGTTGGCGGGCTGTTGGATCCCGGCGATCTGGGCCAGTCCCATGTTCTGAGTGTTGAACGGCCCGGCGATCTTGGCGAAGGCGCTGAACAGCGTGGTCAGTGCGTCGTCGATCGAGGTGATCTTCGGTGGCGCCACCGTGTCGTCGCTGGGGAAGAAGCCGCCTTCGGGGATGGCGAAGAACGGTGGGCAGTCGGCCACGCAGTGGATGCTGACGTCGCTGGGCCCTTTCGCCCAGTCGCCCAGCATGTCCCGGATCAACAGCGAAGCCGCCCCCTGGATGGTGGCGCTGTCGTCGTCGATGAAGTTGACCGCGCCGCTGGGCGCCTCCGGGCCGATATAGACGGTGAAGGTGCCGTCGGGGTTGACCACCAGATCGTGGCCGAGTTCCAAGCTCTCCTTGCTGACGGCCTGGGAACCGGTGATCTGCTCGGTGGCGATGGCGAACGCCTCGGTTCCGCCACCGAGGGTGCCGGTGAGCTCATAGGTCGCGCCCGGGGCCAAGCCGGCGGTCACGTGGTAATAGATGTCCGGGGTGAAGAACTGGAAGTACTGCCGCGGGCTGGCGGCGTCGCCGGCGATCACCTCCGGGGATTGGAAGAACCATCCGTCGAACAACTCGGTGACCCGTGAAACCCCGGACATCAGCAGTTCGTAATTGGTGTTCTGCAGACTCGTCATCAGCGACGCGACGCCGTCCGGGGTCGCAAACGGCAGTGCCGCGTCGTCGGCCGCCGCCTGCTTCATCACGTCCAGCAGCGCATCGATCGCCTGCTGGACCTCCGCCGACACCGCCGTCAGGGCCACCGGCCGCGGCTGTGCCGGGCGGGTGGGCTGCATCGTGATCGCCAGACCACCGCCCGCCACGGCCATCGCGAGTCCGGCCGCATAGAGCGCCTGGCTGCGTTTCTTACCTTGTTCGGTGGCCACGGCGACTCCTCTGCGCCCAAATGACAAATATTTGTCATTTGAATGACAACTGAAAATAGGATGAGACGGGACGCTACCGCTGGGTGGGCGTGAGCGCAAGGGGTCGATCCGACGCCGTACCATCGGTGATTCCCCGCAGACCCGGGCATATGCCGGAGAGCTAAGGAGGGCGATGGGCGGGCGAGACGACGAGAAGCGGGGAGGTTCTCCTCCCACTGATCGGGTCGTCGCCGTCGTCGGGTTATTGGCCGCTCAGTCGCAACCCAGTTCGATCGCGTCGATCGCCTCGCGGCTGGAGTTGAACCGTGCCACGGTGACGTCGATCCTGCTGGCGCTGGAGCAGGCGGGTTGGGCGGTCCGCCGGGCCGACCGCAGCTACACCCTGGGGCCGGGGCTGATCGGCGTCGCCGACACCGTCCGGCGGCTGTGGCCGTTGTCGACCGAGAGCACGCACGTGATCGAGCAACTGGCCGAGCGGGCCGGGTGCGGCGCGGGGCTGGCCCTGGTGGGGCCTGCGGAGTTGAGTTTCTTGACGTTGGTGCGTGGCCGCGGCCGTATCCCGGCCGGCGTCGGTGTCGGGGTCCGGTTGCCGCTGATCGCCCCGGTCGGCGCCACCGTGGTCGCCCACCGGGATGCGTCGGCGCAGCAGGCGTGGCTGGAGTCGGCGCACGGGGTCGGCCGCGACGTGCTCGACGACGTGCTGGCGCAGGTGCGAGGCAACGGCGTCGTGGTGTTCGGCCTGGGTGGTCCGGGACTGGCGGCGCTGGATGTGCTGGCCGAGGTGGTGGATCTGCTCGACGAGCATCCCCGTCGCGCGGCGCTGCGCCAGCGGGTCTTCGAGCTGCTCACCGGTGTTAACGGGAACCCTTACACCGCAACACAACTGGCGGCGGCCGAGCCGCTGTCGGTGAGCTATCTGGCGGCGCCGGTCTTCGACAACGGCGAGGCGACCTACGAATTGCAGTTGGGGCCGCTGCGGCGGGACGTGAGCGCAGCCGATCGGGACCGCTACATCCGCGAGATCCGGGCGACCGCCCAACAGCTGTCTTCTTGACCCGCTTCTCGTGGCCGATCGGTCGGCGGCAGGATGGTGTCATGCTCGCCCACCCGCGCACCGGTCAGCTCTTCGACTCCCCGGTGCCTGCGGGTACCGGCTGGCCCGGCGACCCGGCCACCCCGGAAACCCCGCAAGCCGCCGACGCCGCGCGGGTGGCCCGGCTGGCCGGCCAAACCGAGTCGATCGCCGAACTCGATGCGCTGATCAGCGTGTGCCGGGCCTGCCCGCGGTTGGTGAGCTGGCGCGAAGAGGTGGCCGTCACCAAAAGGAAATCCTTTGCCGACCAACCCTATTGGGGGCGTCCGGTGCCCGGCTGGGGGGCGCCGGAGCCGAAGATCGTGATTGTCGGATTGGCGCCGGCCGCCAACGGCGCGAACCGGACCGGGCGGATGTTCACCGGCGACCGCTCCGGCGACCAACTCTACGCGGCGTTGCACCGGGCCGGTCTGGTCAACCAGCCGACCAGTGTCGACGCCGCCGACGGTCTGCAGACCAGCACCATCCGCATCGTCGCCCCGGTGCGCTGCGCCCCGCCGGGCAACGCGCCGACGACGGTGGAACGCAACACCTGCGCGCCGTGGCTGGATGCCGAATGGCGGCTGATCGCCCCGCATGTGCGGGTGATGGTGGCCCTCGGCGGTTTCGCCTGGCAGATCGCGCTGCGGGTGGCCACCGAGCAGCCGCTCAAGCCCAAACCGAAATTCGGTCACGGCGCCCTGGCCGAACTCGGCCCGACGCTGCGGCTGCTGGGCTGCTATCACCCCAGCCAGCAGAACATGTTCACCGGCAGACTCACGCCGGCCATGCTCGACGACGTCTTCGGCCGGGCCGCTGAGCTGGCGGGACTATCCGGCTGAACCGCCGCGTTGACTATCAACGTGCGCCTATCCGTTCTTGACCTCGTCCCCGTCCGCACCGACCAGTCCACCGCCGACGCGCTGGCCGCCACGGTGCGACTGGCCCAGGCCGCCGACCGGCTCGGTTTCACCCGCTACTGGGTGGCCGAGCACCACAACATGCCCTCGGTCGGCGCCACCAGCCCACCGGTGTTGCTGGCCTACCTGGCCGCGCAGACCGCACGGGTGCGGCTGGGCTCGGGCGGGGTGATGCTGCCCAATCACGCCCCGTTGGCCGTCGCCGAGCAGTTCGCGCTGCTTGAGGCCGCCGCGCCCGGCCGTGTCGACCTGGGCATCGGGCGGGCGCCCGGCTCGGATCCGGTCACCTCGTTCATGCTGCGCTCCGGCCGGGGCGACGAAGACATCGCGAACTTCCCCGACTATCTCGACCAGGTGCGGGCGATGATGAGCAGCCGCGGCGTGCAGGTCCAGCTGCGCGACGGCGACTACCTGCTCAAGGCCACCCCGGCCGCCACGAGCGAGCCGCGGCTGTGGCTGTTGGGCTCCAGCATGTATTCGGCGCGGCTGGCCGCAGCCAAGGGCCTGCCGTACGTGTTCGCCCACCACTTCTCCGGCCACGGCACCGAGGAGGCGCTGACCTATTACCGGGAGCATTTCACCGCCAGTGAGGTGTGCCCCGAGCCGACGACCTTCCTGACCGTGAACGCCGCGGTTGCCGAAACCTACGACGAGGCAACGGCATTGATGCTGCCCAACCTGCAGATGATGGCCCGGTTGCGGACCGGACGGCCGCTGGGGGCGGTCGATTTGGTCGAGGATGCGCAGGCCGCGCGCATCTCCGACGCCGAACAGCGCATCGTCGACGGCGGACTGCGGCGCGCGGTGGTGGGCGCACCGGCCGAGGCGGCCGATCAGCTCAAGGCGCTGGCCGCGCACTTCGACGTCGACGAGGTGATGGTCAACCCGGTGGCCTCGGCTCGGCGCGGCACCGACCCGGCCACCGCGCCCGGGCGCGAGCAGACGTGCGAACTGCTCGCCAAAGAGCTGTTCTAGCCGCTGAAGATCGTCGTCCCGAAACCGCTGGGCCGGTAGTCGATGTAGATCGGGTTCTCCGAGAACGGGAAGTAGCCGCTGTTCATCGAGGAGTTCGACCACACCCACGGGCTGTTGGACGAGGTGGTCGTGTAGGAGTACAGCAGGGTCTGGCCGTCGGCGGTGTACACCGAGATCTCGGTGCCGGCCGGCAGCTGCGAGCCGATGCCGGCACTGGGAACCAGCCACTGCGGGACACTGCCGAACATGCCGCCGGAGTCGATCGACGTGGAAACCGGCTGCGGCACACCGCCGTTGATCGACACCATGGTGTCGACGAACGGTGAACCGGGCACCGACAGCTCCGGGTCCAGCGGGTTGGGGCCGAACACCACCTCGCCGCGGGTGGCGTCGATGAGCACACCCTGGTTCAGTGCGCCCGGCAGCGCCGAGATGATCGTCGAGGTCCCGGAGAAACCGTTGTTCGGCCCGATGCCCAGCACCCCGACGATGTTGTACTGGTTGAAGTACTGCGTCATCAGCGCCGTGGACGACGGGTCGACGATATTGACCGCGGTGGGATCGGTGACCAGATCCTCGAAGCAGGTGCCCGCCTTGTCGCAGAACCCGACCGTGGTGTCGTAGGTGGTGTAGCTGTAGGACTGATTGCCCAGGCCCGCGTAGCTGGCGCTGCCGGAGAAGACCGAGTCGCCCAAGCCCTGACTGTTGCCCAGGATGGTCAATCCGGTGGAACCGGTGTCGATCTGGACCGGCACCGGCGGCCCGCCGTTGATCGAGATGTAGACGATCGGGCTGATCCCGCCGCTTTGCAGATACAGCGGGATGGTCGCGTTGACCGGGCCGTCGGGCCCGCCGGCAATCCCGTCGGACGCGCTGCCCGAGCCGGCGCCGCCGCTGCCGCCGGCGCCGTTGGCCCCGTTGCTGCCGACCGGTCCGCCGTCGCCTCCGGTACCGCCGTTGCCGCCGTCGCCTCCGGCGGCGCCGGCACCGCCGGCGGCCACACTGCCCGCGGCTCCACCGTCGCCGCCGTCGCCGGCCGCCCCACCATGCACGTTGGTGGAGGCCAGGGTGGTGTCGCCGCCGTGACCGCCGTCGCCGCCGTCGCCGCCCGCGCCGGCGTTGCCGCCGGTGCCCGCGTGGGCACCCGAACCGCCGACCCCGCCGGAACCGGCATTGCCGCCCGCCCCGCCGTCGCCGCCGTCACCACCGCTGGACCCTTGCGAGTAGAAGTCGCCGGCGGCGTCCCCGCCGTTCGCCCCGGCACCGCCCACTCCGCCGTTGCCACCGGTGCCGCCGTTGAATCCGGTATCGCCGACGCCGCCGGTCCCGCCGGCTCCTGCCGCTCCGCCGTTCCCGCCGGCACCGCCGATCCCGACCGGCGCCCGGTTGATTCCGGGCTGGGCGAAGGAGCCCGACCCGGGGGCGCCGCCGTCGCCGGCCGCCCCGCCGTTGCCGCCGGTGCCGCCGGTGCCACCCGAACTGGCCACCCCGACGCCGCCGCTGCCGCCGCCGCCGCCGGTCCCGCCGCTGCCGCCGGCACCGCCGTCGCCGTTGGTGCCGAACCGGCCGTGCTCGCCCAGGGCGGCGTTGCCCTGGTAGGACGAGCCGCCCGCGCCACCGGTGCCGCCGGCACCACCGTGGCCGCCATCGAAGCCGGTGCCACCGCCGGAGGCGCCGACATCGCCGAGCCCGCCATTGCCGCCCACACCGCCGGCCCCGCCATCACCACCGCTGCCGTACTGGACGTTGTTGGCGACGTCGAGGGTGGCGATGCCGTTGCCACCGCCGTTGCCGCCGGCCCCGCCCGCGCCGCCGGCACCGCCGTTGCCGGTGCCGGCGCCATGCGCGCTGACGCTGCTGCCGCCGGCCCCGCCTGCCCCACCGGCCCCGCCGTTGCCACCACTGCCGGGCAGCGTGGCGCTGGGGGGGAGCTGGGATTGGTCCAGACCGCGGCCACCGTCACCGGCCGTGCCGCCGGCCCCGCCCGCGCCGCCGTTGCCGTCGCCCAGCGAGTTGCCGCCGTTGCCGCCGGCCCCGCCGTTGCCACCGTCACCGGCATTGCCGCCGTTGACAGCGGCGACGCCGTTCGCGCCGTTCGCGCCGTTGCCGCCGGCCCCGCCGGCGCCACCGTTGCCGTGCAGACTGCCGGTTCCGCCGTCGCCGCCGTTGCCGCCGTTGGCACCGGGCAGGGCGTTCGGGTCGGATGCCGCGTCGTAGCCGTTGCCACCGGCGCCGCCGTCTCCGGCGCGCCCGGTGGGCGCCGCCCCGGCGGCCCCGCTGAGTCCCTGGGTGGAGCCCGTGCCGCCGTCGCCGCCGTGGCCGCCGGCGCCGATGAGGCCACCGTTGCCGCCGCGACCGCCGTCGGGATTGCTCGCGTCGCCGTGGCCGCCGGCCCCGCCGTCGCCGGGATTGCCACCGGCGCCGCCGGTTCCGCCGTTGCCGCCGGCGCCCTGCAGGCCGGCGGTGCCGTGTGCCGACGTGCCGCCCGCGCCGCCGTTGCCGCCCGTGCCGCCGTTACCGCCGGCCATGCCGTTGCCGCCGTTGCCGCCGGCGCCGCCCGCGACGGTCGCGTCGGCCCCGGTCGACCCCGACCCGCCTGCCCCACCGGTTCCGCCGGTGCCGCCGGTTCCGCCGCGGCCGCCGTCGCCGTACTGGGCCGACAGGCTGGAGCCGCCCGCACCGCCGACACCGCCCAGGCCGCCGGTGCCGCCGGCGAAGCCCGCCGTCCCGGCCACCCCGGTGGCCCCGATCCCGCCGTTGCCGCCGGCGCCGCCGTTGCCGAAGAGCCACCCGATGGCGTCACCACCGGCCCCACCGGCGCCGCCGACACCGCCGTTGATACCGATCCCGCCGTCGCCGCCGGCGCCGCCGTTGCCCATGATCGACCCGCCGGCTCCACCGATGCCCCCGGCGGCACCGGCGCCGCCGTCACCGCCGGCCCCACCGTCGCCGAACATGCCGGCCGCCCCGCCGTTGCCGCCGGCCACCCCGGCGGCGCTCTGGTCGTAGCCGTCGCCGCCGTCGCCGAACCACAGGCCGCCGGCGCCGCCGTGGGGGTTCTCCGCCGTCCCGTCGACGCCGTTGCCGATCACGTAGGACCCGAGCATCTGGTTGATGCCGTCGTTGATCTGTTCGCCGAAGGGGCTGGTGATCCAGGCCTGGATGGACGCATGCAGCGGGTCGTAGAAGAGTTGGTCGAACCACGCCGCGGAGTCCAACGGGTCGGAGTCGGCGGCCACCCCCGGGGTGAACAGGTCGATGAGCCAGTCCAGGTCGACGTCGGCGTGTGCCGACGGTGCCGCACTGAGGGGGCCGAGCCCGAACGACCCACCGATGGCCCCGGCCGCGAGCACGGCGCCGATCGCGGTGCGAGCCCGGCGCCGGTGACTTGGCTGCGAATTACGTCGGCGCATCGCCCACCTTGCCTAGATCGAGGGCGAAGCCTGCCCGGAGGCCCACGCACCACCGCGTGGTCCAGTCAAAGTACTACCTAAGGAAGGACTTAACAACGGACAAGTGGGTTTCGCAGGCAGAATTGCGGGCGGTTAAGTGGACGGGACGGGGGTCAGGACCACGACCGGGATCGGGCGGGTGGTGCGCCGCTGGTAGGCCTCGTAACGGTGGGCGTTGTTGGCGTTGACGATCTGCCACAGCCGGGCATAGTCGGGGTCGTCGGGCAGCACCGGCCGCGCGGTGACGGCGAAGCGCCGCGGCCCGACGTTGATCTCGGCGTCCGGATGCGCCTTGAGGTTGTGGTACCAGCCGGGGGAGCGCGGCGCCCCGCCCATGGACGCCACGATCAGGTAGGTGTCCCCGTCTCGGGCGTAGGTCAGTGAATTGGTGCGGGCCTGGCCGGTCTTGGCGCCGACGGTGTGCAGCAGCAGGCTGGGCGGAACGCCGGGAAACCGGTGCCCGATCCGTCCGTTGCTGCCCTGATACAGCTTGTCGTGGAGGCGCAGCAGTCGCACCCCGAGTTGATCTTCGACCCAGCGGGAGATGTCCATGACTCAGTCTGGCGCAGCAGCGTCCAACCGTGCCACCGCCGCCCGCAACAGCTCGCCGGTGCGCTCGCGGTCCGGGTCCCGGCGCACCAGCATGCCCTTGGCGAAGGACAGCTTGTCGCCGCTGCGGCGCGGCACCACGTGCAGGTGGATGTGGAACACGCTCTGAAACGCCGCCTTGCCGTCGTTGATCGCCAGGTTGTTGCCATCGGCGTGCAGCCCAGAGGCCCGAGCCGCCCGGGCAACCCGCTGCCCGACCGCGAGCATGCCGGCCAGCGTGGCCGCCGGGGTGTCGGTCAGGTCGACGAAATGCTGTTTGGGGACCACCAGGGTGTGGCCGCGGGTGAACGGCCGGATGTCGAGGAATGCCAGGTAGTCGTCGTCTTCGAAGATTCGCACGGCCGGGGCGTCGCCGGAGACCACGGCGCAGAACACGCAGGACATCTCGCCACGTTAGCCGTTCAGCGCGGCGGCCATCGCGTCGATGGCGCGGTCCAGGATCGCCCGGGTGGTGCCGAAGTTCAGCCGCGCAAAGCCGGGGCCGGCCCCGAACGGGATGCCGGGACTCAACGCCACCCGCGCATTGGCCAGCAGATAGTCGGCCGGCTCGGCCGGCAGCGCCAATTCCCGGAAGTCCACCCAGGCCAGGTAGGTGGCCTCGGGCCGGTTGACCCGCAGCCCCGGCACCGCCGCGGGCAGCACCCGGCTCAGGTGGTCGCGGTTGACCCGCAGGTAGGCCAGCAGGCCGTCGAGCCAATCGGCGCCGTGGGTGTAGGCGGCGATATTGGCGCGGATACCGACGGTGGCCGCGCCCATGACGTGCAGCATGTTGATCTTGCGCCACGCGTCGACGTCACGCTGGTTGGACAGGATCACCTGGGCGCACATCAGGCCGGGCAGGTTCCAGCCCTTGGAGGCCGACATCAGCGTGACGACGGTGTCGGCGGCGGCCTCGGACACCGAGGCGGCGGGCACATGGCGGCCGTCGTAGACCAGCGGTGCGTGGATCTCGTCGGCGATCACCCTCGCGCCGTGGCGGGCGGCGATCTCGACGATCGCGCTGATCTCGGCGGCGGTGAACGCGGTGCCCAGCGGATTGTTCGGGTTGCACAGGATCAGCGACCCGGCGCCGGCGGCGAACGCGGCGTCCAGCGCATCCAAGTCGATCACGTACCGTCCGGAATCCTGTTGCAGCATCGGGATTTCCACCCGCTGCCGGCCGGAGACCTGCAGCAGGTCGAAGAACGGCATGTAGGCCGGCACCGGCAGCACCACGGGGCTCTCCGGGCGGGTGAGAAACGCGATGACGACTTCCATGCCCTTGAGCACGTCGGGCACGGTGCGCACCCATTCGGGCCGGACGGCCCAGCCGTAACGCTGCTTGCACCAGCGCGCGGTGGCCACTGGAAGGGCGTCGGAGCCCAGCGCCGGATAACCGAACTCCTCGCTGGTCACGCAGGCCCGCACCTCGTCGAGCACCGCCGGCGCGGTCGGGAAGTCCATCTCGGCGATCCACAGCGGCAGCACGTCGGGGCCGTAATGGTTCCACTTGATGGTGTTGCGGGCGCGCAGCAGCTCGTCGGTCAGGGAGTCGAAGACTTCAGCCACACCGACAGTCTGCCGGGAGATACGTTTGCGGGCGTGGCTGATCCCCAGATCGATGAATTGCTCGACGGGCTGGACGGTGTGGCACGCGCCGAACGCGCCGAACTGATCGAATGGCTGCTGGGGCAGGGCATCTCCGCCGAGGAGATCCGCGTCTCGGCGTCGCCGATGCTGTTGGCGTCGCGGCGACTGATCGGTGACGACGGCAGCTACGTCTCGGCGCGTGACATCAGCGAATCCGCCGGAGTGGACCTCGAGTTGTTGCAGCGCCTGCAGCGCGCGGTCGGGCTGCCCTGGGTGGACGACCCCGATGCGGCGGTGCAGATGCGCGCCGACGGCAACGTCGCGGTGCACGCGCGCCGATTCCTCGAGGCCGGGATCGATGCTGAGCACGCCCTGCAGACGCTGCGGGTGCTGGCCGACGGGCTGGCGCACGCCGTCGACCCGATGCGTGCGGCGATGCTGGCGGCCATCGTGGAGCCGGGCGCCACCGAACTGCAGATCGCGCAACGCTCCCAGGAGTTGGTGGGCCGGCTGGCGCCGCTGCTGGGCCCGTTCGTGCAGGACATGTTGCTGATGCAGCTGCGTCATCAGTTCGACACCGACGCCGTCAACGCCGGGGAGCGGGCCGCGGGCGCACCGTTGCCCGGTGCGCGGCACATCACCGTCGCGTTCGCCGACCTGGTGGGCTTCACCCGGCTCGGCGAGATGGTCCCGCCCGAGGAACTGGTCCAGCTCGCCGAGCGCCTGACCGGGCTGGCGCGGGAGATCGCCGTTCCGCCGGTGCGGTTCATCAAGACCATCGGTGACGCGGTGATGTTCGTCTGCCCGGAGCCGGCGCCGTTGGTCGATGCGGTGCTGCGACTGGTCGAGGTGGCCGCGGCCGATGAGAGCCTGCCGCGGCTGCGCGCCGGTGTTGCGGCGGGAGAGGCGGTGAGCCGGGTCGGGGACTGGTTCGGCAGCCCGGTGAACCTGGCCAGCCGGGTGACCTCGGCGGCGCGTCCGGGCTCGGTGCTGGTCGCCGGGCCGGTGCAGGCGGCCCTCGTCGACGACGACGCCTTCCGCTGGTCGTTCGCGGGGGCGCGGCACCTCAAGGGCATCAAGGGCGAGGTCAGCGTGTTCCGGGTGCGGCGCGCTGCGCCGGGCTGAGTCGGGCATTTGCTCCAGGCCGGGGTCGTCACATCTGTCACAGTGGGGAGTGGGCAGGATAATTGCCCGCCTAATGGGGTGTGATCGGCGCGTCGTCGGCGGTTTGTGGGTGTGTCGGCGACACGCTGGTTGATGGGCCACTGGTCGGTGAGCACTTTGCCCGCCGGGAACGATCGTTGATTCCTTCTGCAGAGATCGTGCCCCGATCAGCTGGTGGTCACCGTTAGCGCTACTGGGATGTCGTGCCGAGTTGAGCACTGATCCATTAGGTCGCAGCAGGGTGTCCGCAGGCTCGACGGGGTGGCAGTGCCACCAGGTGATCGAGGGAAAGGTGAGGTGATGTTTTTTGTCGGCGATGACTGGGCCGAAGACCATCACGACGTGTATTTGATGGATGAGGGCGGCGCCCGACTAGCGTCTGGGCGGTTGCCCGAAGGGTTGGCCGGTATCGGTCGGCTCCACGAGATGATCGCTGCCCATGCTGATGACCCGGCTCAGGCCGTCATCGGTATCGAGAAGGACCACGGACTGTGGGTGGCAGCGCTGGCATCGTCGGGCTATCAGGTCTACGCGGTCAATCCGATGGCGGTGGCCCGTTACCGGGATCGACACAGCGTCTCGGGCGCAAAATCTGATGCTGCGGACGCGAAGTTACTGGCAGACCTGGTGCGTACCGACCGGCACAACCACCGGCAACTCGAAGGCGATAGCAATCAGGTCGAGGCGATCAAGGTGCTGGCGCGGGCCCACCAGAATCTGATCTGGACCCGAACTCGCCAGGTCAGCGCACTGCGGATGGCGCTACTGGAGTACTACCCGGCGGCGCTGGAGGCGTTTCCCAACCTCGGTGACCGTGACCGCGACCGCGACGCCCTGGCGGTACTCAGGCGTGCCCCCACTCCCGATCAGGGCGCTCGGCTGAGTCTGAGCAAGATCGCCGCCGCACTCAAAGGCGGTGGCCGCCAACGCGGCATCGAAGAACGCGCCCACCAAATCCAGACTCTGCTCCGCAGCAAGCAATTGCCGGCACCGCAAGAGGTGACCGCGGCTTACGGGGCAACCACCAGCGCCGCAATCACGATCGTAGCCACACTCACCGATCAGATCAGTGCGGTGGAAATTGAACTGGCACAGCATTTTAGGAAACACCCGGACGCCGACATCTACCTCTCCCTGCCAGGACTTGGTGTGATCCTCGGCGCCCGGGTGCTCGGTGAGTTCGGGGACGACCCGAACCGGTTCACCGATGCCAAGTGTCGCAAGAACTACGCCGCCACCTCGCCGATAACCGTCGCCTCGGGCCGAAAACATGCCGTCCTGGCCCGCCACGTCCGCAATCAGCGCCTCTACGATGCCCTAGACCGCTGGGCGTTCGCCACGTTGAAATGCAGCCCAGGCTGCCGCGCTTTCTACGACCAGCACCGCGCTGCCGGCGACACCCACCACCAAGCTCTGCGCGCTTTGGCCAACCGACTCGTTGGCATCCTGCATGGTTGCCTACGCCACCACACCCCCTACAACGAACACACCGCCTGGGCCCACCGCGCCCCCGCCGCAGCTTGACAACTAAAAAGCTGGGATGTCTCACAGCGACAGCGCGTGCCATTTGTCGCGCAGAGGCGGGCATCTGACCATATGGTCCTCAATCGGCGACGACGAACGCGGGCGGCGTGACCAAAGCCGACCGGCCGATGACCAACGGCCCCTGTCGCGGCTGCGCCCGGACTGGGAGCCTGGGGTCAACAGAGCTGTTGGAGGTGGCTGATGCCGGACACGATGGTCGATCTCGAAGTTCTCACCGAAGCGGTGCGGCTGGCGTGCCGCGCGCCGTCGCTGCACAACAGCCAGCCGTGGCGATGGGTTGCCGAGCGCGGCCGACTGGAGCTGTTCTTGGAACCGTCCCGGGCGGTGCACGGCGATCGGTCGGCGCGCGAGGCGTTGATCAGTTGCGGTGCGGTGCTCGACCACCTGCGGGTGGCGATGGCCGCCGCCGGGTTCACGGCTGAGGTGCAGCGGTTCCCGGATGCGCAGCAGCCGGACCACCTGGCCTCGATCGAGTTCACTCCGGGCGGGCGCGTCAGCGATATGCAGCGCTATCGGGCCAACGCGATCCTGCTACGGCGCACTGATCGGCTGCCGTTTATGGCGCCGCGCAACTGGGAGCCGTTCGAGGCGGTGCTGCATGACAGTGTCGAGGATCCGGTGCGGCTGTGCGTGCTCGGCGACGACGTGCGCCCCAAACTGGCCGAAGTGTCCCAGCTCTCCGAGGCGCTGCGCATGTACGACGCGGCGTATCACGCCGAAATCAACTGGTGGACGGCGCCGTTCGAGGTCCGGGATGGGATTCCGCAGAGCGCGCTGGTGTCGGCCGCCGAAAGCGACCGGGTCGACATCGGACGCGCCTTCCCGGTCACCCGGAATCGGGAGCGTCGTGTCGAGGTCGGCGACGACCACGCGACGATCGTGCTGTTGTCGACGGCCACCGACAGCCCGTCGGACACGCTGGCCTGCGGCGAGGCGCTCTCGGCGGTGCTGCTGGAATGCACGATGGCCGGCTTGGCCACCTGCCCGGTGACGCATGTGACCGAGGTGCCGGCCGGGCGGGCCATGCTGGCCGGGGTGGCCGGTCGCGATGACCTCCCGCAGGTCTTGATCCGGATCGGCGGCGCACCGGCGCTGGAGAAGGCGCCGGAGCCGACACCCCGACGTGCACTCGCCGAGGTGCTGCACGTCAAGGTCTGATCACCGGGGACATGGGGCAGGCCCGGTTTGACAACGTGGGGCGTCTACACTTCCTGCGCGGCTGGATGTCACCCACGAGTCCAGCTCTTCGGATCGGTCATAACCGGGCCTGCTTCGCGCTCGAATCTACGCCGGTGACCACTGGTCAGCAATGGGAGATCTGACCCGAATCCTCAACTGCCCTCGGCCATCGCCCAGTACGCCCCGCGGCGGGCCAGCAGCTCGGCGTGGGTGCCCTGTTCGACGATGCGGCCGGCCTGCATCACCAGGATCAGGTCCGCGTCGCGGATCGTGGAGAGCCGGTGGGCGATGATGAAACTCGTGCGGCCCCGGCGCAGTTCGCGCATCGCACGCTGGATCAGCAGCTCGGTGCGGGTGTCCACCGAACTGGTCGCCTCATCGAGGATCAGCAGTTGCGGGCGGGCCAAAAACGCCCGGGCGATGGTGATCAGTTGTTTCTCCCCGGCGCTGATGCCGGCGCCGTCGTCGCTGACCCGGGTGGCATAGCCGGCGGGCAAACCACGCACGAAGGCGTCGACGTGGGCGGCGCGTGCGGCCGCGAGCACCTCGTCCTCGGTCGCGTCGGGGCGACCGTAGCCGATGTTGTCGGCGATGGTGCCGGTGAACAGCCAGGTGTCCTGCAGCACCATCCCGATCGCCGAGCGCAGCGAGCAGCGATCCACGCCGGCGATGTCCACCCCGTCGATCAGGATCTGCCCGCGGTCCACGTCGTAGAAGCGCATCAGCAGGTTGACCAGGGTGGTCTTGCCGGCTCCGGTCGGCCCGACGATGGCCACCGTGCTGCCCGGCTCGATACTCAGTGACAGGTCTTGGATCACCGGAACGCCGGGCCGGTAGCCGAAGCCGACGTCACGGAACTCCACCCGCCCACCGGAACCGTTGAGCGACAACGGCGCCGACGCCGACGGTGGCTCTTCGGGTTCGTCGAGGAACGCGAACACCCGCTCGGCGCTCGCCGCCCCGGACAGCAGGGTGTTGTACATGCCCGCCAGGTTGCCCAGCGGCTGGTTGAACTGGCGCACGTAGGCGATGAACGCCTGGATGCTGCCCAGGCTGATCTGGCCGGTGGCCACCTGAACGCCGCCGATCACCGCGACCGCGACGTAGCCGAGGTTGCCGACCAGCCCGGTGGCCGGCGCCACCAGGCCGGAGAAGAACTGGGCGCCGAACCCGGCCCGGTACAGCTCGTCGTTGTGCTCATCGAAACGCTGCTGCGCCCAGTCGCGGTGGCCGAATGTGCGGACCAGTATGAAGCCGCTGTACGTCTCCTCGAGGTGGGCGCCCAGCCGCCCGGTGGCGGCCCACTGCGCGGCGAACAGTCGCTGCGAACGCCGGGTGATCGCCCGCACCGCCAGCAGCGACACCGGCACCCCGACCAGCGTGACCGCGGCCAGCAGCGGCGAGATGGACAGCATCATCGCCAGCACCACCAGCACCGTGAGCACCGAGGAAAACAGTTGGCTGACGGTCATCGACACCGACGTGGCGGTGTTGTCGACGTCGTTGGTGACCCGGCTGAGCAGCTCGCCGCGGCGCTGGGTGTCGAAGTAGCGCAACGGCAACCGGTGCACCTTGTCCTCGACGTCGCGGCGCAACGTGCGCAGCGTGCGCTGCAGGATCACGTTGAGCAGCCGGGCCTGGGTCCAGATCATCACCGCGCCAACCAGATACAGTCCCATCGCCAGTGCCAGGGTGCGTGCCACCGCGGCGAAGTCGACACCGGCGCCGGGTGTCACGTCCATCCCGGACAGCATGTCGGCGTAGGTGCCGTTGCCGGCGGCGCGAGCGGCCTCGACGGCCTGCTGCTTGGTCATGCCCGCGGGCAGACCGCGGCCGATCACCCCGTTGAACACCAGGTCGGTGGCGTGTCCGAGGATCCGCGGTCCGGCGACCCCGATCGCGATACCGGCCAGCGACAAACCGATCACCGCGGCGATCAACCGGCGCTGCGGGCCCATCCGGCGCACCAGCCGCAGCGCGGTCACCGAGAAATCGACGGCCCGCGCGGCCGGATCCAGCACCGGGGGAGTCACGCCGGCTCACCTGCCAGTGACTGGGATTCGGCGAGCTCGACGTAGGCCGGGCACTCGGCCAGCAGCTGCTGATGGGTTCCGGCCCCGACGACCCGCCCGTCGTCGACGACGATCACCTGATCGGCCCGGGTGACCGTCGAGATCCGTTGCGCCACGATGATCACCGTCGCCGCGGCGGCCACCTCACCCAGGGCGGCGCGCACCGCGGCATCGGTGCGGGTGTCCAGCGCGGAGAACGCGTCGTCGAACAGATAGATCGAAGGCCGGCGGATCACCGCCCGGGCGATCGCCAGCCGTTGGCGCTGCCCCCCGGACAGGTTGATCCCGCCCTGGGCCACCGGCATCGCCAGCCCGTCGGGGTGGGCGGCCACGAAGTCAGCAGCGGCAGCCACCCGCAATGCCTCCCACAGCTGCTCGTCGCGGACCTCGACGCCGGCCGGGGCGCCGTAGCGCAGGTTGTCGGCGACGGTGCCGGAGAACAGGTAGCCGCGCTGGGGCACCAGTCCGATGCCCGACCACAGCTGTTCGGGGTCGCGGTCGCGCACGTCCACGCCGTCGATGAGCACCGCGCCCTCGGTGACATCGCGCAGCCGGCAGATCAGCGACACCAGCGTGGATTTCCCCGACCCGGTGGAGCCGACGATCGCGGTGGTGGTCCCGGGCGACGCAACAAAGGACACGTCGCGCAGCACCGCCCGGTCGGCGCCGGGATAGCGGAAACCCACCCCGGCCAGCCGGACCTCGCCGGTGACGGCCGGCGGCGACACCGGCTCCAAAGGCGTGCCGATCGTCGGCTCGGTGGACAGCACCTCGGTGATCCGCTCGGCGCACACCGAAGCGCGCGGCAGGATCGCCACCACCATGGTGGCCATCAGCACGGCCATCAGGATCTGCATGAAATAGGACAGGAAGGCGATCAGCGAACCGACCTGCATGTGCCCGGCGTCGATGCGCAGCCCGCCGAACCAGATCAGCGCCACGCTGGAGGCGTTGATGATCAGCGTGGTGGCCGGCAGCATCAGCGCCTGCAGGTTGCCGACCGCCAGCGAGGTGTCCGACAGGGCGTGGTTGGCGGCCGCGAACCGGTCTTGCTCGTGGGCTTCACGGGCGAACGACCGGATCACCCGGATCCCGGTGAGCTGGTCGCGCAGCACCCGGTTGATGTTGTCGATCAGCATCTGCATGCGACGAAACAGCGGCAGCATCCGGACCACGATCGCGTAGTTGGCCCCGGCCAGCACCGGCACGGCCACCGCCAGCAGCCAGGCCAGCCCGGCGTCTTGGTGCAGCGCCATCGCCACCCCGCCGATGCTCATGATCGGCGCGGCGACCAGCACGGTCACGCCCAGCTGCACCACCAGCTGGATCTGACGGACATCGTTGGTGGTGCGGGTCAGCAGTGTTGGCGTGCCGAACCGGGTGGTCTCGCGCTCGGAGAACCCGATGACCCGGGTGAACACCGCGCGGCGCAGATCCCGGCCGAAACCGGTGCCGGTGCGCGCGCCGAAGTAGACCGCGGCCACCGCGCACAGCACCTGCAGGCCGGTGACCGCCAGCATCACCGCGCCCAGCCGGATGATGACGGCGGTGTCGCCGCGCACCACCCCGTCGTCGATGATCGAGGCGTTGACGGTCGGCAGGTACAGCGACGCCAGACTGCTGATCAGCTGCAGCGTCATCACCGCCGCGACCGGCCACCGGTACGGCGTGATGTAGCAGCGCAGCAGCGCCAGAAGCATGGGGTTACTGTCGCACACCGCGGTGCGCCGGCCGCGGCAGCGACGGTCGCGCGGCGACACAAACCGACTGGTCACCCGGTGTGTCGTGGTTGGTGGCCGGTGGTGCCGCTACAGTGCATCGTGTGCGGCTCAAACTGACGGTCCCGGCCTTGGCGGTCGCTGCCGTGATTCCGATGGTCGCCGGGTGTTCCGACTCCGGCTCGACCGAAGCCTCCTCCGGCGAGTCGTCGGCGTCGAACTCCGATCAGAGCACCCACGGGCCGTTGTTCCCGCAGTGCGGGGGCGTCAGCGACGAGACCGTCACCAACCTGACCCGGGTGTCCGGGCTGGTGAACACCGCACAGAACTCGGCGGGCTGCCAGTGGCTGGCCCGCGGCGGCATCATGGGCCCGCACTTCTCCTTCTCCTGGTATCGCGGCAGCCCGATCGGGCGGGAACGCAAGACCGAAGAGGTGTCGCGCACGTCGGTGGAAGACATCAACATCGACGGCCACAGCGGGTTCATCGCGATCGGCACCGCGCCGACGATGGGCGACAACCTGTGTGAGATCGGGATCCAGTTCAAGGACGACTTCATCGAGTGGTCGGTCAGTTTCGCCCAGAAACCGTTCCCCGACCCGTGCGACGTCGCCAAGGAACTGACCCGCCAGTCGATTGCGAACGCCAAATGAGCCGCCGGATCCTGACCGTTTTGGCCGTGCTCGCGCTGCTGATTGCGCCGGCGGGCTGCTCCCGCCAGGTGGGCGGCACCGCGGTCAAGGCCGGCGCCGGTGACACCCAGCGCAACAACAACTCCGAACGGCAGTACCCCAACCTGCTCAAGGAGTGCGAGGTGCTGACCACCGACATCCTGGCCAAGACGGTGGGGGCAGACCCGCTGGACATCCAGAGCACCTTCGTCGGCGCGATCTGCCGCTGGCAGGCGGCCAACCCGGCCGGGCTGATCGACATCACCCGGTTCTGGTTCGAGCAGGGCAGCCTGGACAACGAACGCAAGGTCGCCGAGTTCTTGCAGTATCAGATCGAGAACAAGTCGATCGTGGGCGTGCCGTCGATCGTGATGCGTCCGGCCGATCCCAACGGTTCCTGCGGGGTGGCCAGTGACGCCGCCGGCGTGGTCGGCTGGTGGGTAAACCCGCAGGCGCCCGGCATCGACGCGTGCGAGCAGGCGATCAAGCTGATGGAACTGACGCTGCAGACGAATTCGTAGGACGGCTCCGCGCGTGCCATCTTCCCATTGTGGGAATATGGGCTATGGTTGGTTGATGAACGAACTTGCGTTTGTCGAAACCGACGGCCGAAGCCGCGTCGTGTTGCCCGGCCGCCCCAACCAGCGCTATGTGATGCGTGAGAATCCCGATGGCAGCTTGCTATTGCAGCCGGCGCGCGTGGTGACCGACGCTCAACACGAATTTGATACCGATCCCGAACTACGCGACCTGCTGTCCCGGGCTGCGGCGTCTCCGACGGTCCGCCGGACACGCGTTCGCCGGACGTGAGCTTCGACGGTGATTACTCCGAAGTCGCCGATACGCAACTCGACGAACTCGAAAACGGCCCGGATATCGACCTGTTCAACAGCGTCCTTGACACCATAGAACTCATCTTCCGACTGCCTGGGCAGGCGCAATCCCTGTCGACGGCGATCACCACGCCCGACGGTATTCGGATGCGGCTACCGGTCATCGGGCACCCGCCATACAAGGTCTTTTGGTCCACCGAAGGACCCCGCATTGAAGCGATATTCCCGCCCCCATAACGCGCTCGGTGAGCCCATCGGCAACATCGGTGCGGCAGCGCCACGCGAAACGACGACGATGGTGACGGCGCTGATCTCCTGACGATCGCGACGACGTACCTTCCCCGCGCGAAGCGGGCGCCATCGGCTGTTTCCGTTTGAACTAGATAGTTCAAAGCGGCAGTTTCGGTGTTGCGGGCCAGGACATCTCGCTGACCAGCGACGTCCGGCCCGACGGCGCGTTGCCGAACGTGCTTGGTGCCCGGGTAAACCTCACTAATTGCTGTGCCGCGAAACTGATCCGCAGCGCCTGCCCGGCGGTGTTGCTTGGCGGCGCTGCGGCTTCCGTAGCCTGCCGTAGCACATATCGCTACGATTGCCGTATGGCCCGGACAATCCCGCAGCGTGAACTGCGCAACGACAACGCCAAGGTGATGGATGCCGTTGTGGGCGGCGCGACGTTCATCGTGACCCGCAACGGCGAACCGGTGGCCGAACTGCGGCCGATACGGGTCACTCGCCGCACGTTCATCCCGCGCGGTGATATCGCCGCGCTGGCGGGCGCGGCGGTGCGTATCGACCACCGCCAGTTCCGCGCCGACCTCGACCGGGCGATTGATCAGCGTGTCTGAGCCGACGTCTGGGCTACTGGACACCTCGGTCGTCATCGACTGGCACGACCCGAAGGTCGTTGTCGCGCTTCCCGACGAGGTCGCGATCTCGGCTATCACCGCAGCGGAGTTGGCCGCCGGCCCGCTGTTGGCTACCAGCGCCGTCGAAGCGGCCAAACGCCAGGCGCGGTTGCAGGAGGTGGAGTCGCACCTGGAGCCCATCCCCTTCGATGCGGCCGCCGCCCGCAGTTACGGGCTTGTCGTTGCCGCGGTGGTGCGCGAAGGCCGAAAGCCACGCAGCAGGTTCGCTGATCTGTTGATCGCGGCGACAGCCCACGCCAACCGACTCGATCTCTACAGTCGCAATGCCCAGGATTTCGCCGGGCTCAGGGACCTGATTCGCGTCGTCGCGGTCTGATCGCTGGTCCGGGGGCCGTCGCCGAAACCCGCCCAGGGGCTTCGCGGCCTGGCTAAACTCAGTCGGGCATGGAGGGGGGATCCACCGTCATCGCGCACGATGAGACCCCAAGGAGTAGGCAGTGAACCGTCACCTTCTTCTCGCCGCGGCAGCCGCGAGCACAGCTGCCATGGGCGTCGTCCTCGCGCCGGTCGTCTCGGCAGGCCCGCCGTACAAGAACTGCTCCGAGGCTCACGCCGACGGCCGGTACAACATCCCGGAAGGTGACGACGCCTACTCGTCGAAGCTTGATCGCGACGGCGACGGCTTGGCCTGCGAACCCAAGCGCTGAGGCCGGGCAGCCGGCCATCCGCCTGTCAGCTCTACCGCGGCACGTGAAACCCGACCAGCGCCGCCGACCGCGGCTCCACGCCGGACCAGCTACCGCCGACGCGTAACACCGCGATGCCCGACGTCGGGAATTTCTCCGAAATCCGTTGGACAACAGCGGCGTCGGTGCCCGCCGCACCCGCGATCCCGAGAGCGACGCTCGACATGGCGGGTTCGTGTCCGATCACCAGCAGGGTGCGCACCTCATCGCCGACGGTGTTGATCGTCGCGATGACGGTGCCGGGCACGGCGTCGTAGAGCTCGTCGAGGTAGCTGACGGGAGCGTTGAGGCCGGTGCGCTCCAGGGTGTTTCGGGTGCGCGTGGCCGTCGAACACAGCACCTGGTCGATCCTCGGCGCGTTGGCCCGCAACCAGTCCCCGGCCAGTGCGGCCTCGCGTATCCCGCGTTTGGCCAACGGCCTGCCATGATCGGCCACCCCGGGCGGATAGTCCGATTTGGCGTGGCGAAGCAAGATCAGCGTGCGCGGTGCGGCGTTCATCCGCCCAAGGTTAGGCCAGTTGCGGCCGGTGAGGTGACCGGTGCGACGTCGCCGGCGCCGGTTATCGCGGATGCTCTACCTGTCCCGGGGGCGTGACGGATGTGTCGGGTGTGACGTGCGGGATCGGGCGCGCTGTCGAGATCTCGGACCTGCCGATCAGGGTCCGAGGACTTGTCGGTGGACGGCCATACACTCGCGGTGCCCGGCCCCAGCCGGATGAAAGGACGACCGACATGCGATTCCTGCACACCGCCGACTGGCAGCTCGGTATGACCCGGCACTTTCTGGCCGGTGACGCCCAGCCGCGCTATTCGGCGGCCCGGCGCGACGCGGTGGCCGGCCTCGGCGCGCTCGCCGCGCAGACGGGTGCAGAGTTCGTCGTCGTCGCCGGGGATGTGTTCGACGACAATCAGCTCGCCCCGGAGGTCGTCAGTCAGTCGCTGGAAGCCATGCGCACCATTGGGATTCCGGTGTACTTGCTGCCTGGAAACCATGACCCGCTCAACGCCGCATCGGTCTACACCAGCGCGTTGTTCACCGCCGAACGCCCCGACAACGTCGTCGTTCTCGGCACCGCCGGGGCGCATCAGGTGCGTCCCGGGGTCGAGATCGTCGCCGCACCGTGGCCCTCCAAGCGGCCCACCTGCGACCTGGCGGCCGCGGCGGTTCAGGGACTGCCCGCCGACGGCACCACCCGGATCCTGCTCGCCCACGGCGGCGTCGACGTGCTCGACCCCGACCCGACCAATCCGGCGCTGATCCGGCTCGCCGCGCTGGAAGACGCGCTGGACCGCGGCGTGATCCACTACGTCGCCTTGGGGGACAAGCACTCCCGCACCCAGGTCGGCGCCGGCGGCCGGATCTGGTACTCCGGCTCACCGGAAGTCACCAACTACGACGACATCGAACCCGACCCCGGCTACGTGCTGGCTGTCGACATCGACGAGACCAGCGGTGCGGTCAGCGTAGAATCCCACCGTGTGGGCAGGTGGCGGTTCGTCACGCTGCACCGCCAACTGGACACCGGTCGCGACGTCGCCGACCTCGACATCAACCTCGACCAGTTGCCCGACAAGGACCGCACCGTGGTGCAGTTGGCGTTGACGGGCACGCTCAGCGTCACCGACCGGGCCGCCCTCGACGCCTGCCTGGACCGGTATTCACGGCTGTTCGCCTGGGCGGGCACCTGGAACCGCCACACCGACCTGGCGGTGGTGCCCGCCGACGGGGAGTTCATCGACCTCGGGCTCGGTGGATTCGCCGCCGACGCGGTCGAGGAACTCATCGCCGCCGCCCGCGCCGGTGACACCGACGGTGCCGATGACGCCCACGCCGCACTGGCACTGTTGCTGCGGCTCGTCGACCGGGGTGCGGCATGAGACTGCACCGGCTGACCCTGACCAACTATCGCGGCGTGGCGCACCGCGAGATCGACTTCCCCGATCACGGTGTGGTGGTGGTCGCCGGCGCCAACGAGATCGGCAAGTCCTCGATGATCGAGGCGCTGGATCTGCTGCTGGAGTCCAAGGACCGCTCCGCCAAGAAGGACGTCAAACAGGTCAAGCCGACCCACGCCGACGTCGGTGCGGAAGTCACCGCCGAAATCAGCACCGGCCCTTACCGTTTCGTCTACCACAAACGCTTCCATAAGGCGCCCCGGACGCAGCTGACCGTGCTGGAGCCCCGTCGTGAGCAGCTCACCGGTGACGAGGCCCACGAACGGGTCCGTGCCATGCTGGACGAGACCATGGACACCGGGCTGTGGCAGGCCCAGCGGGTGCTGCAGGCCGCCTCGACGGCCGCGGTGGATCTGTCCGGCTGCGATGCGCTGTCTCGCGCCTTGGATGTCGCCGCCGGTGACACCGCCACTCCCAGCGGTACCGAACCCGTTCTCATCGAACGCATCGATGCCGAGTACGCGCGCTACTTCACCCCCACCGGACGCCCGACGGGGGAGTGGGCCGCTGCGGTGGCCGCGCTGGCGACCGCCGACGCCGAGGTGGCGCGCTGCACCGACTTGGTCGCCGAGGTCGACGACCGGGTGCTTCGCCACACCGAACTCAGCGAGCAGCTGGCCCGGCTGACCGACGACCGAGTAGCGGCAGAGGCTCGGCACAGCGCTGCGAAAGCCGCCGGCGACACCATCGCCGCGCTGCGGGACCAACTGCGCGACGCGCAACTGGTGGCGACCGCGGCCGATGCGACCGGCGCCGCGGCGCAGGCCGCCCACGCCGAGCGGCAACGGCTCTGCGCTGAACTGGAATCCCGGGCGGCCGCGATCGCTCTGCTGGACAGCGAGCTTGCCGAGGCCACCCAAGCCCACGACACTGCCGACACCGAAGCCACCACCGCGGAAGGCGCCGCCACCGAGGCCGAGCGGCTGCTGGCAGCCGCCACCGAACACGCCGAGACCTCCCGGCGGATCGTCGACCAACTCGCCGCCCGCGACGAGGCCGACCGGCTGGAAACCCGGTTGGTGCGTATCGATGCCACCGAACACGACCTCGAACAGGCGGTGGCCGAGTTGGCCGCGATCACGGTGACCGAGCCGGTGCTGCGCCAGATCGAGGACGCCGCGGCCGCCCTCGACCGCGCCCAGGCCGCTTTGGCCGCGATCTCGGCGACCCTGGAAGTCACCGCGGCCGCCGACGTCGAACTGCTGATCGGCGGCGAGCACACCTCGTTGGCCGCCGGCCAGAGCTGGTCGGCGCCGGTCGCCGCGGGCGCCGAGGTGGCGTTGCCCGGGTTGTTGAGCGTGCGGGTCAGGCCCGGCGACAGCGCCCGCGAGGCCAGCACCAAACACGCTGCGGCGCAAGAGGAACTGGCTACCGCGCTGGCTGCGGGCGGTGTCGCGGACCTGGCGGCGGCCCGCCGCTGCGATCAGCGGCGCCGCGAGTTGCAGGGCAGCCGTGATCAGCTGGCCGCCACCCTGGTGGCGTTGCGCGGCGACGACGCGGTCGAGGAGCTGCGCACCCGCCTGGCGCAGCTGCGCGGCGAACACGCCGAGGTGGGCGCCGCGATCACACTCGAGGAGGCCCGCGCCGAACGCGACACCGCCGAGGCGCAGCGCACCCGGGCCCACGCCGACTGCGAAACCCTGCGTCGGGCCGCCTCGGAGTCGGCGGCCCGACGCACCGCAGCCGCTACCAGCGTGACGCTGCTGCAGAACAAGGGCGCCACCCAGCGCGCCGAGCTGGAGAGCGTCACCCAGCGCCTCACCGACGAGCGGGCATCGGTCGGCGACGAGGATCTGGCGGGCGCCGCCGAATCCAGCGGCCAGGCGCTGCAGGCCGCGCAGCAGCGCCTCGCCGAGGTGTCCGAGCAGTTGGCCGCCGCCGCACCGGAGCTGGTCGATGCCGAACTGGCCGACGCGGCGCAACAAGTGCAGGCGCTGTCGGACCGGCACACCGAGACCGCCCGCGAACTGCACCAGGTGGAGGTGGAACTCGCCGTCTTCGGTACCGAGGGCCGCAAGGGCCAACTCGATGCCGCCCAGACCGCGCGGGAACACGCTGTGGCCGAACACGATCGGATCGGCCGGCGGGCCCGGGCGGCAGCCCTGTTGCGGTCGACCATGATCCGGCACCGCGACGACACCCGGCTGCGCTACGTCGAACCGTTCCGCGCCGAGATTCAGCGGCTGGGCGTGCACGTGTTCGGCGCGGACTTCGAAGTCGAGGTCGACACCGACCTGAAGATCTGCGCCCGCACCCTCGACGGGCGCACCGTGCCCTACGAGTCGTTGTCGGGTGGGGCCAAGGAACAGCTCGGCATCCTGACCCGGCTCGCGGGCGCGGCGCTGGTCGCCAAGGAGGACAGTGTCCCGGTGGTGATCGACGACGCGCTGGGGTTCACCGACCCGGACCGGCTGGAGAAGATGGGTGCGGTGTTCGACGCTGTCGGCGCCCAAGGCCAGGTGATCGTGTTGACCTGCAGCCCGGACCGCTACCGCAGCGTCAAGGATGCACACCGCATCGACTTGAGTGCTTGAGTATTTCGGCACACTCTAGCCGCGCCGGTGTTCGCCGAGCGTGTACTCAGTGCGAAAAACTCGCGGGATTGTCGCGCTCAGTACACGTTCGGCGCAGAAGTCCGCATCAGTTCTTCATGAACCCGATCGCGGTGTAATCCAGATCCGCCAGTCCCGGCGCCCCGAAGTTCGCCAGGGAACTGCGCACCGCCACATTGCCGGTGGTCTGAATCAGCGGCAGGCTGAACCCCTCGGCCCACAACAGCTCGTCGACCTCATTGGCACGAGCGCGGGCCGCCGCCGGATCCAGTGCCTGCAGCGTCTCCTCGATCTTGGCGTCGATGGCCGGGCTGCCGATCTTGCCGAAGTTGGCTTCGCCGTAGGAGGCCGAGATCTGGTTCAACCCGGCCAGCGGGAAAGCGTCGCCGACCCAACTGAACTGGGCGATGTCGAAGTCGCCGACGTTGACGTAGTCGGTGAAGAACCCGCCGCCGGCCTTGGCGTCCAACTGCAGTTTCACCCCGATCTGGGCCAGATTGTGTTGTGCCACCTGGGCGAACTGCCGGGTGCTCGACGCGTCGTAGAACAGGTGCCGGATCACCAGCGGGCGACCGTCCTTCTCCCGGAATTTCCCATTCAGCTTCCAGCCCAGTTCGTCGAGTTCCCGGGCCGCGCGCTGCGGATTGTAGGCCACCACGCCGGAGTTGTCCTGGTAGCCCTCCTGGCCGGCCACGTAGATGTGATTGTTCAGCGGCACCGGGTCAGACGTCAGGCCCCGCTGGGTCACCTTGGCGATCGTGGTCCGGTCGATGCCGCGCATCACCGCCAGCCGCAACGCCTTGTCGGACAGGATCGCCCCCGGCGCCCCGTTGAAGGTGAAGTGGTTCCACGCCGGGGTCGGTGCGCGGCGGATCGCGATGCCCTCGGTGCGCCGGGCGATCGTCAACTGATCCAGGGTGGCCACCCCGGCGGCGTCGATGGTGTGGTTCTGCAGCGCCGGCATCCGCGCGGACTCGTCGAGCACCAGGTAGTTGATGGTGTCCAGCTTCGGCGTGCGGCCCCACCAATCGGGGTTGCGTACCAACGTGATCCGCTGGCTGGTGCGGTCCAGTGTGGCCAGCTTGAACGGCCCGGCCGAGGGCCCGGGGCTTTGTAGTTGCGCCTTGTTGAAGGTCTCCGGGTCGGCGGTCATGCTCTTGGGCAGCAGCATCGAGTTGCCGGCGAACATACCCCGCCATTCCGCGTAGGGCTTGGCGAACCGCACCACGGCCTGCCGGTCGTCGACGCCGCGCGTCACCGAGGCGACTCGTTCGGCGCCGTTGGTGGTGGCGATCGCGTAGCCGGGATCGGCGCCGCTGGTGGCGTGGATCTGGCTGGCGATGTCCTGCCAGGACAGCGGGGTGCCGTCGCTCCAGGTGGCTTTCGGGTTGATGGTGTAGGTGACCACCTGCGGGTTGGTGCCGGTCAGCTCCACGCTGGTGAAGTAGTCGGTGTCCACCGTCGCCGAGCCGTCTGCGCCGATGATGAACGCCCGCGGCATGGTGGCTTTGAGCATGGCGGCGTTCTCAGCCAGGTTGCCGTCGATGTGCAGCGGGTTGAAGTTCGGCGGGAACTGGCTCATCGACAGCCGCAGGCTCCCGCCGTCGCGCAGTGTGGCCGGATCCTGCGGGTTGATGTCGCTGGCGCTGCCCACCGCCGAGACGCCTTCGGGGGCGGTGATATCCACCGCCGCGCATCCGCTGAGGGCCAGGAGCAGCGCTACTGCCGCGTTGACACTGCATCCAGGGCGTGCCCTTCTCGCAAAACCTCGCCATGAGCGCAGCGTCAACGTCATATTCATGAGCGCACCACCGGCTGGGGCACCGCGACCAGCAGCCGGCGGGTGTAGTCGTGTTGCGGGTCGCGGAAAACCTGGCCCGCCTCACCCTGTTCGACGATCTCTCCGGCGAACATCACCGCCACGCTGTGCGCCAGGTGTTTGACCACGGAGAGGTCGTGCGAGACGAACAGATACGACAGCCCGAACTGCTGTTGCAGATCCAGCAGCAGGTTGATGATCCCGGCCTGAATCGACACGTCCAGCGCCGACACCGGCTCATCGAGCGCCAGGATCTTCGGCTGCAACGCCAGCGCCCGGGCGATCCCGATCCGCTGTTTCTGACCGCCGGAGAACTCCGCCGGATACCGCAGCGCGTCGCCGCGGCGCAGCCCCACCAGCTCCAGCAGCTCGGCCACCCGGGCATGGGTCATTGCCTTGTCGAATCCGTTGGCGCGCAACGGCTCGGCGAGCACCTCGAAGACCGGCAGCCGCGGATCCAGCGAGGCCACCGGATCCTGGAACACCACCTGCAGGTCGCGGCGCAGCGCGCGGCGGCCGTCGCGTGTCAACGCCGCGACATCGCTGCCGAGCACCTCGATCGAGCCCGCCTGCGGGGCAGCCAGTTCCAGGATCTGGTGCAAGGTGGTGGATTTGCCTGAGCCGGATTCGCCGACGATTCCCAGGGTGCGGCCCTGCTGCAACGCGAAGCTGACACGAGAGACGGCGCGCACCTCACCGACCCGGCGGCGCAGCACCCCCTTAGTCAGCGGATAGGTCTTGACCAGGTCACGAACCCGCAGCACCGTTCCCGAATCCGTGACAGCGGGTGCGGTGACCGCGGTGGGCACGCGATAGATGTCGGCGGCGCTGCGCCCGGCCACCTGGTCGGTGTGGATGCAGGCGGCGGTGTGAGAAACCCCGACGTTCAATAGCTCCGGCTCCTGCGCCCGGCACTCGTCGGTGACCAGCGGGCAGCGCGGGGCGAACGGACAGCCCGGCTCGATGCCGGCCAGCGACGGCGGAGCGCCGGGGATCGGCACCAGCCGGGTGCCCTGCGGCGCGTCCAGGCGCGGCACCGACCCCAACAACCCCACCGTGTAGGGCATCTGACGATCGGCGTACAACGCGGCCACGGGTGCGGCTTCCACCACCCGTCCGGCGTACATCACCAGCGCCCGGTCGGCGAACTCGGCGACCACCCCCAGGTCGTGGGTGATGATCAGCACGCCGGCGCCGGTCACATCACGCGCGGTCTTGAGCACCTCAAGGATCTGCGCTTGCACCGTGACATCCAGTGCGGTGGTGGGCTCGTCGCAGATCAACAGGTCCGGGTCACACGAGATCGCGATCGCGATCACCACCCGCTGCCGCTCCCCGCCGGAGAGCTCATGGGGGAAAGCCCGCGCCCGCTCCTGCGGCCGTGAGATACCCACCAACTCCAGCAGTTCCACCGCGCGCCGGCGCGCCGCGGCCCGCCCGATCCGGGGCTGGTGGACCTCGATGGCCTCGGCGATCTGATCACCCACGGTGTAGACCGGCGTCAGCGCCGACATCGGATCCTGGAACACCATGCCGATCGAGGCGCCGCGGAACTTCGACATCGCGGTGTCGCCCAACCCGATCAGCTGCGTGCCGGCCAGCCGCACCGAACCGGACACCTGCGCGTGCTCGGGTAACAACCCCATCACCGCCATGGCCGCCGCGGATTTGCCCGACCCCGATTCGCCGACCATCGCCACGACTTCGCCGGGGTCCACCCGGTAACTGATGCCGCGCACCGCCTGTACCGCATCGCGGCCGGCGCCGAACGTCACGGCCAGGTCGGCGACTTCCAGCAGGGCGCTCATCGGCGGCCTCGCAAGCTGGCGGCGTCGGGGTCCAGCGCGTCACGCAGGCCGTCGCCGGCCAGGTTGGCGCAGACCAGGATCGTGATCAGCACCCCGGCCGGGAACAGGAACACCCACGGGAAGGTGATCGCCGAGGCGGTGCCGTCGGCGATCAGCGTGCCCAACGACACGTCGGGCGGCTGGATGCCGAAACCCAGGTAACTCAAACCGGTTTCGGCCAGGATCGCCACCGCGACGTTGAGCGCGGTGTCGATGATCAGAATGGACGCCACGTTCGGCACGATGTGGTCGATGATGATGCGCCGACTCGACACTCCCATATACCGTGCGGCGCGGATGAATTCACGTTCGCGCAGGCTCATCGTCAGCCCGCGCACCATGCGGGCGCTGATCATCCAGCTGAACCCGGCCAGCAGCAACACCAGCATGAAGATGTTGCCGCTGTTTTTGGTGCGCGGGGTGATGATCGCGATCAGGATGAACGCCGGCACCACCAGCAGCAGGTCCACCAGCCACATCAGCATCCGGTCGCGCCAGCCGCCGAAATATCCCGCGATCGCCCCGACCGTCGCGGCGATCACCGTGGAGATCAGCGCCACGCATACCCCGATCAGCATCGACTTCTGCATGCCGCGCAGGATCTGGGCCAGCAGGTCCTGGCCCAGTGCGTTGGTGCCCAGCCAGTGCTTGGCGCCCGGCGGCACCAGCAGCGCGTCGTAGTCCAGGTCGGTGTAGGAGTAGGGCAGCAGGCTCGGCAGTGTGTAGCAGCCGACGAACATCACCGCCAGCAGCGCCAGCGCGCCCACCGCGGTGCGGCTGCGCAGAAATCGGCGCAGCACCAGGGTGCGCCGGGAGGCGAACGCGATCTCGGTGCTCGTCATGACACCCGCACCCGCGGGTCCAGCAGCGCATAGATGACATCGGAGAGCAGCCCGGCCAGCAGGACCACCGCACCGGAGAACACCGTGATCGCCGCGACGATGTTGGTGTCCTGGGTGGCCACGCCTTGCACCACCCATTCGCCCATGCCGTGCCAGCCGAAGATCTTCTCCACGAACACCGCCCCGGTGACCAACCCGGCTACCCCGTAGGCGAACAGCGTGGCCATCGGGATCAGCGCGGTGCGCAGCCCGTGTTTGAACAGTGCGCGCCGCCGGGTCAGCCCCTTGGCGCGTGCGGTGCGGATGAAGTCCTGGCCGAGCACATCGAGCATCGCGTTGCGCTGGTAGCGGCTGAAGCTCGCGGCGGCCCCCAGCGCCAGGGTCAGCGACGGCAACACCAGGTGCTGCAACCGATCGAGCAGCCCGGGCCAGAAGCCGGTGACCAGCCCGGGGGAGGTCTCGCCGGTGTAGTCGAACAGTTGCGCGCCCAGTGCCCAGTTCACCCGCAGCGCACCCAGGATCACCAGGTTGGCCAGCACGAACGTGGGCACCGACAGCACCAGCAGCGCCGCCATCGTGATCACCCGGTCGGAGAGCCGATACTGGCGCACCGCGCCCCACGCGCCGGCCACCACACCGATCACCGTGCCAGCCAGCGAGCCGACCAGCAGCAGCCGCAGGCTCACCCCGATGCGCCGGCCCAACTCGTCGGAGACCGGCTGACCGGTGACGGTGACACCGAAATCGCCGCGGACGGCATGCGAGGCCCAGTGCGCGTAGCGCAGCGGAATCGGCTTGTCCAGGCCCAGTTCGGCGGCCTTGGCGTCGATGACCGCCTGCGGGGGACGCGGGTTGCGCTGCATCAAGCTGTCCAGTGGGGCGAACGCCAGCGAGGTCAGGCAGAAGGTGAGGAAGGATGCGAGGCCCAGCAGCACCAGGTAGTTCAGCGCCCGGCCGGCCAGAAACCGCATCATGGCCAAAAGGGTAGAGCCCCCACGCGGCGGCGCGCCGGACGCCTCATTCCCGCGAGCGGCGCCGCATTCCCGCGAGCGGCGCCTCATTCCCGCGAGCGTGCATGTCCCCGGCCGACACGCCGCGGGAATCACCGGGTTTACGCACGCTCACGCCCAGGAGACCCTCTGGCGAATCATTGATTCGAATGATTATTACCCGTGGAAACTCGCGGCTCGTTGATTAGTCTCAGACGTCAGACCGCGACAGAGGGAGAACCCCGTGACCGTCACCGACGACTACCTGGCCAACAACGCGGAGTACGCGAAGACCTTCAAGGGTCCGCTGCCGATGCCGCCGAGCAAGCACGTCGCGATCGTCGCCTGCATGGACGCGCGCCTCGACGTGTACCGGGTATTGGGCCTCAACGAGGGTGAGGCGCACGCGATCCGCAACGCCGGCGGGGTGATCACCGACGACGTGATTCGGTCCCTGGCGATCAGCCAGCGGTTGCTGGGCACCCGGGAGATCATCCTGATCCACCACAGCGACTGCGGGATGCTCACCTTCACCGACGATGAGTTCAAGCGCTCGATCCTCGAGGAGACCGGAATCCGGCCGGGCTGGGCGCCTGAGGCATTCCCGGACCCGGCCGAAGACGTCAAGCAGTCGTTGCGCCGGGTCAAGGCCAGCCCGTTCATCACCGCGACGACCTCGCTGCGCGGGTTCGTCTTCGACGTCGCCACCGGCAAGCTCGGCGAAGTCACCGTCTAGCGCGCCTGGTCTCCGCGCGATCTGAGCCATCCGCCGCCGGCGAGCGTGCGCCGATCCGGTCGACACGCCGAGCGCGGGGCCGGGGACACGCACGGTCGCCGAGAGGGGGCGGCCTGCGCAGATCACATTGACAGCGGCCCGGCCGGCCTGGTTACATGACCGCCTATAACAAACAAATCTGGTAAGTCTCACCAAGATTATCGGATATCCCTGGCGAGGAACCCATGACCAGTAACATCACCGCACCCCCGGAGCCGTCGGCGCCGTTGCAGGCCGGGCGGTATCAGCTGACGCATCTGCGCACCCTGGAGGCCGAGGCCATCCACATCATCCGGGAGGTGGCCGCCGAATTCGAGCGGCCGGTGCTGCTGTTCTCCGGCGGCAAGGACTCCATCGTGATGCTGCACCTGGCCGTCAAGGCATTCGCGCCGGGGAGGCTGCCGTTCCCGGTAATGCACGTCGACACCGGCCACAACTTCGACGAGGTCCTCGCCGCGCGCGACGAGCTGGTCGCCCGCACCGGCGTGCGGCTGGTGGTGGCCAGCGTGCAGGACGACATCGACGCCGGACGGGTGATTGACGACGGGCCGTCGCGCAACCCGCTGCAGACCGTCACCCTGCTGCGCGCCATCCGGGAGAACAAGTTCGACGCCGCGTTCGGCGGCGCCCGCCGCGACGAGGAGAAGGCCCGCGCCAAGGAGCGGGTGTTCAGCTTCCGCGACGAGTTCGGCCAATGGGACCCCAAGGCGCAGCGACCCGAGCTGTGGAACCTCTACAACGGGCGGCACCGGGCCGGCGAGCACATCCGGGTGTTCCCGCTGTCGAACTGGACCGAATTCGACATCTGGTCCTACATCGGCGCCGAGGAGATCCTCTTGCCCTCCATCTATTTCGCCCACCGGCGCAAGGTCTTCCGCCGCGACGGCATGCTGCTGGCCGACCATGAGTTCCTGCGGCCCGCCGACGGCGAGGACGTGTTCGAGACCACGGTGCGCTTCCGCACCGTCGGCGACGTCACCTGCACCGGCTGTGTCGAGTCCACCGCGGCGACCGTCGAGGACGTCATCGCCGAGACCGCGGTGTCGCGGCTGACCGAGCGCGGCGCCACCCGCGCGGATGACCGGATCTCCGAGGCAGGCATGGAAGACCGCAAGCGGCAGGGGTACTTCTGATGAGCACGGCGACCACACTGCTTCGCATCGCCACGGCCGGATCGGTCGACGACGGCAAGTCCACCCTGATCGGGCGGTTGCTGTTCGACTCCAAGGCCGTCATGGAGGACCAGCTGGCCTCGGTGGAGCGCACCTCCCGGGAACGCGGCCACGACTACACCGACCTGGCCCTGGTGACCGACGGGCTGCGCGCCGAGCGTGAGCAGGGCATCACCATCGACGTGGCCTACCGTTACTTCGCCACGCCCAAGCGGAAATTCATCATCGCCGACACGCCCGGGCACATCCAATACACCCGCAACATGGTGACCGGCGCCTCCACCGCCCAGGTGGCGATCGTGCTCGTCGACGCGCGCCACGGCCTGCAGGAGCAGTCGCGCCGGCACACCTTCCTGGCGTCGCTGCTGGGCATCCGCCACATCGTGCTGGCCGTCAACAAGATGGACCTGATCGACTGGGACGAGCAGCGATTCGCGTCCATCCGTGATGATTTCCACTCGTTCGCAACCCGGCTGGACGTGCACGACGTGACGACCATCCCGATCTCGGCGCTGCTCGGCGACAACGTGGTGACCAAGTCCGACAAGACCCCCTATTACGAGGGCCCGTCGCTGCTGTCACATCTGGAAGACGTCTACATCGCCGGTGACCGCAACCTGGTCGACGTGCGGTTCCCGGTACAGTACGTGATCCGGCCGCAGACCCACGAGCACGCCGACCACCGCAGCTACGCCGGCACCGTCGCCAGCGGTGTGCTGCGTCCCGGCGACGACGTGGTGGTGCTGCCGTCCGGGAAGCCGAGCCGGGTCGCGGCGATCGAGGGCCCCAGCGGCCAAGTAAGCGAAGCGTTCCCGCCGATGGCCGTCTCGGTCAGTCTCGAGGACGACATCGACATCTCCCGCGGCGACATGATCGCCCGCACCAACAACCAGCCGCGAATCGTGCAGGATTTCGACGCCACCGTGTGCTGGATGGCCGACGGCGCGACGCTGCAGCCCGGCAACGACTACATCATCAAGCACACCACCCGCACCACCCGGGTGAAGGTGATGGCACTGGATTACCGTCTCGACGTCAACACGCTGCACCGGGACAAGGAGGCGAACGCGCTGCAGCTCAACGAGCTCGGCCGGGTCTCGCTGCGCGCCCAGGTCCCGCTGATGCTCGACGAGTTCAGCCACAACGACGCCACCGGGTCGTTCATCCTCATCGACCAGTCCACCAACGGAACGGTCGCGGCCGGCATGGTGCTGCGCGACGTCTCGGGTCGCACCCCCAGCCCGAACACGGTGCGCCACGAGTCGCTGGTCACCGCGGCCGACCGGTTGTCGAAGGGCCGCACGGTATGGCTGACCGGGCTGTCCGGCGCGGGCAAGTCCTCGGTGGCCATGCGCGTCGAGCAGCTGCTGCTCGAAAGGGGAACGCCCGCCTACGTTCTCGACGGCGACAATCTGCGGCACGGCCTCAACGCCGATCTCGGCTTCTCGATGGCCGACCGCGCCGAGAACCTGCGCCGGCTCGCGCACGTGGCAACCCTGCTGGCCGATTCCGGACAGATCGTGCTGGTGCCGGCGATCAGTCCGCTGATCGAGCACCGCCAGCTGGCCCGGCAGGTCCACACCGACGCCGGTTTCGAATTCATCGAGGTGTTCTGCGATACCCCGCTGGAAGACTGCGAGCAGCGAGACCCCAAGGGGCTCTACGCAAAAGCGCGCGCCGGCCTCATCACCCACTTCACCGGCATCGACAGCCCCTATCAGCGGCCGCGCAATCCCGATGTGCGGCTGACTCCCGACGATGACGTCGACGAACAGGCCCGCCAGGTCATCGCGGCGATCGACGCCCGAGCATGAACGATCACCAGCTGGCCGCCCAGCTCGCCACCGATGCCGGCCGGTTGTTGCTGACTGTCCGCAACGAACTGGCCGACGCGCCGCAAGCCGAGCGTAAAGCGGCCGGCGACAAGCGCTCTCATGATTACCTGATGACCGCGCTGGCCACCGAACGCCCGGCGGATGCGGTGCTGTCCGAGGAGGGCGCCGACAACCCGGTGCGGCTGCAAGCCGACCGGGTCTGGATCGTCGATCCGCTCGACGGCACGCGGGAATTCTCCGAACTCGACCGCGACGACTGGGCCGTGCACGTCGCACTGTGGCAGGCCGGGGAACTGACCGCCGGCGCGGTCGCGCTGCCGGCCCGCGGCATCACGCTGGCCACCCCGACCGTCGCCGCACCGCCCGAGCACCCCGGCCCGGCGCGCATCGCGGTCTCGCGCAGCCGCCCACCGGCCGTTGCGCAAGCCATCCGCGACCACCTCGACGGCGAACTGGTCGCCATGGGATCGGCCGGCGTGAAGGTCGCCGCGGTCATCCAGGGCGCCGCCGACGTCTACGTGCACGCCGGCGGACAGTACGAATGGGACTCCGCGGCCCCGGTGGCCGTCGCGCGGGCCGCCGGCCTGCACACCTCGCGCATCGACGGCTCCCCGCTGGTCTACAACCGGCCCGACCCGCTGCTGCCCGATCTGGTGGTGTGTCGGCCCGAATACGCTGACGCGGTGCTTGCGGCGATCGGCTGACGTCGCCGCGACGAGCGCAGATGGCAGAATCGCCAGGATGCGGATGTCGGCCAAGGCGGAGTACGCGGTGCGGGCGATGGTGCAGCTCGCCACCGCCGACGCCGGCACCCTGGTCAAGACCGACGACATCGCCGCCGCCCAGGGCATCCCGCCGCAGTTTCTCGTCGACATCCTGTCCGACCTGCGCACCGACCGGCTGGTCCGCAGTCAGCGCGGCCGTGACGGCGGCTACGAGCTGGCGCGCGCGGCCTCCGAGATCAGCGTCGCCGACGTGCTGCGCTGTATCGACGGCCCGCTGGCCAGTGTTCGCGACATCGGCCTGGGCGATCTGCCCTACGCCGGTCCCACCGCCGCGTTGACCGATGTGTGGCGGGCGTTGCGGGCCAGCATGCGGTCGGTGCTCGAGCAGACCAGCCTGTCCGACGTCGCCACCGGGCGACTGCCCGCCCACGTCGCCGAGTTCGCCGCCGACTACCGCGCCCAGGAGCGCCAGCGCGGCCACGGCTGACCTCCCATCCGGGCGCGAGTGTGCGTGTTCCCGGCCCGACACTCCGTGCCGGGGCCGGAACGACGCACGCTCGCGCGACAGCCCCACAGCCCCACAGCCCCACAGCCCGGCTATGGCCGCGAGCCGTACGGGCGGGTGAGGATCTCCATCGCGTGACCGCTGGGGTCGCGGAAATACACCCCGCGCCCACCGTCGCGACGGTTGATCTCACCGGGCCGCCCACCGCGCGGGTCCGCCCAGTGCGCCAGCCCCCGCGAGGCGATCTTGGCGTAGATGGCGTCGAAGTCGTCCTCGGAGACCAGGAACGCATAGTGCTGCGGCGGGATCTCCTCGTCGCCGGGCACCTCGGCGTAATCGAGGCTGGCCTCGTGATCGAGCCCGACGACCATGAAGTGGCCGAACGGCTGGGGATCGGGCAGGCCGAACAACTCCGCCAGAAAAGCCGCCGACTCCTGCTTGTCGTGGGCGGCGACGATGGTGTGGTTGAAGGAAATGCTCATGGTTCAAGTGTCGGCCGCCGCGGGCGCGCATGCCACAATCGCGGGCATGCAGGTGGGAATGACCATGCCGGTGATGGAGCCCGATCTGGATGCGACGCTGCTGCGGGACTGGGCGTGCGCCGTCGACGAGGGACCGTTCTCGTCGCTGGCCTGGGGCGAGCGGATCGCCTTCACCAACCCCGACAGCCTGACGCTGCTGGGAGCGCTGGCGGCCTGGACCGACCGGGTGCGGCTGGTGACGACGGTGATCGTCCCGCAACTGCACGATCCGGTCATGCTGGCCAAGGCGCTGGCTACCGCGGACCTGCTCAGCGGTGGGCGGCTCACCGTCGGCATCGGTGTGGGTGGCCGGCACGAGGACTACCGGGCGGCCGGTGCCGACCCGGCGACGCAGACGATGCGGCAGATGGCCGAGCGGGTCGCGATCATGAAGCGGGTCTGGGCGGGGGAGAAGACCACCGAGTCGGTGCTGCCGGTCGGGCCGGCGCCGACGCAGCTCGGCGGGCCGCCGCTGGTGGTCGGCACCATCGGCCCGAAGACGTTGCGCAGCGCGGCCGGTTGGGCCGAGGGTCTGGCCGGCATCACCATGGACCTCGACGTGGCCAAGCAGAACGAGTTGTTCGACGTCGCCCGCCAGGCCTGGCGGGAGGCCGGCAAGGCCCAGCCGTATCTGGCGACCTCGTTCTGGTTCGCGCTGGGCGAGCACGACGCTGCGCGCAACCAGGTGCGCGAGCACCTGTTGCGCTACATGAACTGGATTCCCGCCGAGTACGTCGAGGCGATGGCACCGACCACCGGCTGGGCGGGCAACGAGGACGAGCTGCTCGCAGTGCTGCGCAGCTTCGAAGCGGTGGGTGCCGACGAGATCCACTTGATCCCAACCAGTTCCGACCCTGATCAGCTGCGGCGCGCGGCGGAAGTGGTGACCGAGTTCAACCGCTGAGGCCCGGCCCTAGCCGCCCACTGGGAATCCCACGACGTGAGAGCGGCGTGTCGTGTCGTCAGATTCCCGCTCGCGGTCAGTCAACCCAGCGGCAATGGGTCATCTCCCACATCCCGGTGAGGCGGTTGCGACACGGTCACGGAAGCGTCTCTATCGATATCTCACTAGTCACAACCGTCTCACCAGCCACTATCGTCGCAGCAGGCGAGGCCCGGAGCGGTCCCGGAAAGGTGTGACATGTCGGCGACGCGTGCGATCGTCTCGGCCGCGATGGTGCCGGCGGTCGCCCTCGGCATGGTGCTCGCCACCGAGTTCGCCCCACCGGCCTCCGCGGCAACCTGCAATGCGCCCGAGGCCAACATCGAACCGCCGCCGGGCTCGCCGACGACCGGAGCCGGTCAGCTGCCGACCGGGCGGCGGCCCCGCGGCACCAACGACAGCGCGCCGCTTCCCAAGCTGGGCCCGCTGATCGCCGCACTGATCAACCCCAACGGCGCCATACGACAACAGGCCGCGGTGGTGCCCCCGGTGCCGTCCCCGGACGGCCAGGTCGCGCCGAACGCCGCCCAACCGGTTCAGCCGGTTCCGAACGCCGGCGCCGATCCGGGGCTGTCGACCGCCGACGCCGCCGGTGCCATCGCCGGTTCCCAGACCTCGCTGGTGGAGTGGGTGACCGGGCCCAACAGTCCCAACCAAACCCTGCAGCGCTTCGGCATCTCCGGCACCGACCTGGGAATCCCTTGGGACAACGGTGATCCCGCCAACCGCCAGATTCTCATGGCGTTCGGCGACACCTTCGGCTACTGCCGCATCCCCGGCCACCAGTGGCGGCAGAACGTGCTGTTCCGCACCCAGGACAACAACCTGGCCGACGGCATCACGGTCGGGCCCGGCGGCATCGGCAACAAGTATTCGGGTTCACCACTGCGCCAAGCGAACTTCTCCAAGCAGATCCTGCCCGCCGTCCAACTGGCGCCGCACCAGGAGGGCATGATCCCCACCGCCGCCATCGGGATCGCCGGAAACCAGTACATGAGTTTCATGTCCATCAAGCAGTGGGGGCGTGACGGCGAATGGTCCACCAACTACTCGGCTATCGCGGTCTCCAACGACAACGGCGAGACATGGGGTGTCTATCCGGGGACGGTGCGTTCGACCTCGCCGGAGAACGTGCCCCGGGCGCGCTTCATCCCCGGTAACGAGAACTTCCAGATGGGTGCGTTCCTGCGTGGCGGCGACGGCTACCTGTACTCCTACGGGACACCCGCGGGCCGCGGCGGCTCGGCGTACCTGGCGCGGGTCCCCGAGCGCACCATTCCGGATCTGACGACGTACCAGTACTGGAACGGTGACAGCGGGTCGTGGGTGCCCAACAACCCGGCTGCGGCGACACCGGTGATCCCCGGCCCGGTGGGTGAGATGTCGGTGCAGTACAACACCTATCTCCGGCAGTACCTGGCGCTGTACGGCAACGGCGGCAACGACGTCGTCGCCCGCACCGCCCCGACGCCGCAGGGCCCCTGGAGCGCCGAGCAGACGCTGATCCCGACCGGCCAGATCCCCGGCGGCATCTACGCGCCCTACGTGCACCCGTGGTCGACCGGCAAAGAGGTGTACTTCACATTGTCGCTGTGGAACGCCTACGACGTGATGCTGATGCGCACCGTGCTGGGCTGAGCCCGCCTCAGCCGCCCACCGCCGGCCGCGGCATCCGGTAGCGCCGGTCGCGCATGCGCAGCACCGGATACCCTTTGCGGCCGGCGCCCAGGGCCCGCACCGGGGCCGCGGGCGCCAGCTGCCGCGACGACGACGGGCGCCCCGGTTCCTCCGATGACGCCAACGGCTGGGTGGCTGCGGCCAGTTGGACCTGCTGCACCGCCGAGACGTTCGCCGGCGCCGCCGGCCAGCTGGACGGCACCGACAACCCGCCCACCGGCGCGGCCTGCCCGACACCGGCCAACACCAACGCCGGTGCGCCGGCGCCGAATTGGGCGGCCGCAACCGCGGCTGCCGGGGCCTTGGCGGCCGCCGACGCGGCGGCCGGAAGCAATGCCAGGATCCAGTTGCCCATCTGACCCGCGGTGCGGATGGAGTCGGCGGTGAAACGCGCCGGGTTGGTCACGGTGTTGAGGGCGCCGGTAGTGCTGACCGTCGAGGACACCAGCGCGGCCATCGGGTCCGACTGTGTCGCCGTGGCGGTGGCAGTGGCGTGCGCGACCGCTGCGGCCTGGCCGGATTGCCCTGCCGGACTGGTGGTTTGCCGAGGCTGCTGAAACGGGGAGAGCGTGGCCGCGGCCGACGAGCCGGCCGCGTAGGCGTACATCGCGGTGGCATCCTGGGCCCACATCGCGGCGTAGGCGGCCTCGGTGGCGGCGATCGCCGGGGTGTTCTGCCCGAAGAAGTTGGTGGCGATCAGGGTGGCCAGCTGGACCCGGTTGGCGGCGACAACGGGTGGCGGCACCGTTGCGGCGAAAGCGGTTTCGTAGGCGGCCGCGGCGGCACGGGCCTGATTGGCGGTCTGCTCGGCCAGCGTCGCGGTGGCCGACGCCCAGGCGACATAGGGGGCCGCAGCGGCGATCATCGCCTCAGCCGAGCCACCGGACCAGGCGTGGCCGTGCAGTTCGGACAGCGTCGAGGAGTAGCCGGTCGCAAACGATTCCAGCTGCCAGGCCACGGCGTCCCAGCTCGCGGCGGCGGCCAGCATCGGACCCGAACCCGGGCCCGAATACATCAAGGTCGAATTGACCTCGGGAGGAAGCATCCCGAAATCCACCATGGAGAGTCCCTGCCGGTTATCCGCCGACCGAGGGGCGCGGCATGGCGAAGCGCTTCGGCCCCACCCGCAGGATGCTGCTGACGGTGGAGCGCCCAGCGCCACCGGCCGCCGCTCCCATCGCCGCCGCCGGCGCGGCCATCATGCCGCTCGCCGGAGCCTCCTCCCAGGAGCCGGTTGCGGCCAGCTCGGCTTCGGACAGGAACAGCGGCTCCTCGCTGGCGGTGGCGATCGGTGCGGTGTCGGCCCAGGCCTTCGGCACCGACAGCTGACCGATCGGCGAGGCGGTGCCCATGCTGGCGGTGCTGCGCACCAGCGACGGCCCCGCCTGCACCGCCGAGGCCATGCCGGCGGCGGGAAGGACCGCCGGCACGGCGGCGGCCGCGGCCTTGGGCGCCGAGCCGCCGACCGCCTTGGCCAGGGCGGTGAAGAAGCTGCCCGCGTTGGTCACGGTGCGGCTCATGGCGGTGGCGAAACCGACCGGGCCGCTGAGCGTGTTGAAGGTGCTCGCCCCGTCGATGACGCCGTCGGCCGCCGACTGGCTGCCCTGCGAGGCCGCCGCGGTGCCGAGGGCGGCCGCCGGTGCCAGTGCCTGGCTGGCGGCCGCGGCGGAGTTGGTGGTCTGCGGCGGCTCCTGGAACGGTGCCAGCTGGGTGGCGGTATAGGCGGTGGTGGCGTAGCCGTGCATGGCCGCGGCGTCCTGCGCCCACATCTGGGCGTAGGCGGCTTCCAGGGCTGAGATCAGCGCGGTGTTCTGCCCGAAGATATTGGTGGCCACCAGATTTGCCAGCTGTGTGCGGTTGGTGGTGACGACGGCCGGTGGAACCGTTGCCGCACGGGCGGATTCGTAGGCGGCTGCGGCGGCACGCGACTGGGTGGCGGCATGCTCGGCTTGCGTTGCGGTCTGGCTCACCCAGGCGATGTAGGGCGCTGCGGCGGCGAGCATCGCCTGGGAGGAGGCGCCCGTCCACCCTTCATCCTGCAGTCCGGTGAGCGTGGTCGAGTAGCCCAGCGCGAACGCGTTCAGCTGTCCGCTCAACGCATCCCAGGCCGCCGCCGACGCCAGCAGTGGCCCCGAACCTGGTCCGGTATACATCTGGGTCGAGATGACCTCGGGCGGCAGAATCCCGAAATCCAGCATCAACGAAGCCTTTCCTCGAACGCATCGGATGATGCGCAGCCGGTGAGATCGGCAGGCGAGGTGAAGGATCAGCCGAAAAGGGCTGTGGCCTACCGAATTGATTCGTGGCGGTTATGCACGCGGCGACATCGCCTGGTTCCGCCGGCGGCCCGGATCTCGCATTCCAACTGTGTTGTCATGGGAATCGGGTGCTCGCTTTTCGGTAGTGCTTTCTGGTTGGCCACGACGTTAGACGCGGGTTGCGCGAAATCGCTCCCGGCACGTGGGCGCGTGCGATGACAAGAAGGCTTCAGCGGCGTGGGCAGCGTCATCGCCGAATCGCTCATTCAGGCCGACAAATGTGCTGCTACCTGCATGGATGCGGCGAATTCCGGTCATGCCCGGTGCGGGGACGCCCGTCTTGCGTACCGCCGCGGGGTTAAAAATCAGCCTGCAATAAACCGGTTTGTGCGCAGGTAGGCGCCCCGGAGCGGGATCTTCACTGGTCAGTCTGGTTTCGCCGCCCGGCGCGCTCGGCGAACGCGTCCAGCGCGGCGAGCACTTCAGGAGAACGCCACACTTGCGTAAGTGAAGTTAACGAGGTCGGTTGACTTCACTTACGTAGGCGGATGCGCGCGGTCAGGCGTCGAACACCGTGCGCAACGCGGCGCCGACGTCAGCGATCACGCCCGGGGTGTAGCCGGGAATGTTCATGGTCACCCCGCCGACCCCGGCATCGAGCACCTTGGTCTTGATCTGCTCGGCGATCGACTCGGGGCTGCCGGCCACCATCCGCTGGCTCATCGCGTCGGGAATCTGGTCGGCGCTGACGTTCTGGCCGGCCAGCGCGGTGAGCAACATGGTGGTCTCCAGCGTGGCCGGGTCGCGGCCGATCGCCTCGCAGCTGCGCTGCACCGCGGCCATTTTCGCGGGCAGCTCGTCGAAGCCGGCGATGATGTTGAGGTGGTCGAAGTGGCGGGCCGCCAGCGGAATGGTCTTCTTCTCGCCGCTGCCACCGATCAGCAGCGGAATGTGGTCGCGGAAGCGGGGTTCGGCCATCGCCTCGCGGGCGCGGTACCACTTGCCCTCGAAGGTCGGCCGTTCGCCCTTGATCATCGGCAAGATGATCTCGAGTGCCTCGTCGAGCCGGTTGAACCGGTCGGTGAAGGTGCCGAACTCGAAACCCAACTGGTCGTGTTCGAGCTCGAACCATCCGGTGCCGATGCCCAGCACCGCCCGCCCGGAGCTGATGACGTCCAGGGTGGTGATGATCTTGGCCAACAGCGCCGGGTTGCGGTAGGTGTTGCCGGTGACCAGCGTGCCCAGCTGGACGCTTTCGGTCGCGGTCGCCAGCGCACCCAGCGCCGTGTAGGCCTCGAGCATCGGCTGGTCGGGAGAGCCCAGCATGGGCAGTTGGTAGAAGTGGTCCATCAGGAACACCGCGTCGAACCCGGCGGCCTCGGCCTCCTGGGCCTGGGCGATGACGGTCGGGAACAGCTTTGAAACGTCGGTGCCGTAAGAGAAATCGGGGATCTGGAAGCCAAGGCGGATCGTCATTCGTTTGACCCTAGGGGTCGCGGGGGCTTGTCCGGCGGGAATTTCGCTGGGCGCGAACCGGGTCAGCCATCGCACGCCGCGGGGCCGACGCGGCTAACCGCCGTCTCGCACGTCCGCGCGTCGGGTCAGGTGGTCGATCTGCAGATAGGTCGCATAGACCACCAGGGGCGGCAGCACGATGAACGGCACGTTCTCGCCGATGAACTTGAACCAGAAACCCCAGCTGCCTTGGCCGATGTCGGCGAACCCGGCGCCCACCTCACTGAGGAAGTAGACCGCGGTGCTGCTCATCAGCACGGAGATGCCGACTGCCACCACCCACAGGCAGCGGATACGGGACTCCAGCGGCAGCGAGGAGCGCAGCAGCTTGGTCCACATCACGAAGACGGTGATCCCGGTGCTGACCCCGACCACTTCGAGAGCGAACACCCACGGATTGCCGCTGACGTAGCGGGTGTCGGCCAGACCGTATTGCCACCACAGCCACTTGAAGCCCGGATCGTCGGTGGGCCCCCACCAGCCCAGCGGCTGACCGATCAGGAACATCAGCTCGTAGCCGATCTGGCTGGCCGCGGTGAACGGGATGTAGAACAAGGTCAGCTCGGCGGCCCGGTCCAGTCGGGTGCGCTGCTCGCCGGGCGCATCCCAGAGGATCACGAACGGCAGCAGCATTACCGGGATCCCGAAGACGATGTTGGCGATCACATCCACCTGGAAGCTGGCGGGGATGATGCGCAGACTGACCGCGATGGTCAGCAGCAGAAACATGCCCAGGACGAATAGCGCGACGCCGGTATAAATGCGCAGCCGATGCGGCGCCCAGGGCCGGGCGAAATCGGTCTCGTGTTCCTGCACGGCAGTCATCGTCGTCGCCCTTCGCCGCATAGTCTCAACTACTTGTTATTGCGGGGCAGTCTAACCGGGTGGGGCCGCCGCTTTTCGCCGTTTCGGGGCTCCCTTCTCACCACCGCCACAAGTACTGCGGACACTGCCCCGCGACGACGGACCGGATGTACACCCGCGCATCAGCCGGCGTCGCATCCGGGCCGAGCACCTGGCGCACCGTCACCGACGATTCCAGGGTGCTGGGCGTGTTCCCGGCAGCGAGTAGGCGACAGATCGCGTCGCCGGCCGGGTCGGCGTGAGCAGTCGCGGTGCTCATCACCGCGACTGCCGCCAACATGGCGGGAATGAGCCACTTGGTGGCCGCGCCGTTCCGCCGACGATAGGTCCGGGCAACCGGGTCGCTGCGCGCTGCACCGACGGTCTCTGGTTCTTTGAGGGTGTTCGGCATACTCGGCAGCTTGCCACCGGGGCCTGACAGTGTCTCGACGACGAACAGGGCCGCGTTGACCGATGGTTCGGCTCCCGTGTTCTTGGGGCCACACCGCATGTTGCACGGACTTGCATTCGTGCTGGTGGAAAGTGCCCCCGGCAGGATTCGAACCTGCGGCCTTCTGCTCCGGAGGCAGACGCTCTATCCCCTGAGCTACGGGGGCGCACGAACTACGGGCGCCAAAGTGGGCTCCGACAGACTAACGCATGAAACCGAGAGTCCAAGAACCGGACGGATTCGGGTCCTGACCACGTCAGACCATAGGATGGAGCCTCGTGACCCCCGCCGATCTGGCCGAATTGCTCAAGACCACCGCCGCCGCGGTGCTGGCCGAGCACGACCTGGACACCGCCGCGCTGCCCGCGACGGTGACCGTGGAGCGGCCGCGCAACCCCGAACACGGCGATTACGCCACCAACCTGGCGCTGCAGCTGGGTAAGAAGGTCGGCGTCAACCCGCGTGAGTTGGCCGGCTGGCTGGCCGAGGCGCTGACGGAGGCCGACGAGATCGCCTCGGCCGACACCGCCGGTCCCGGCTTCGTCAACATCCGCCTGGACGCCTCGGCGCAGGGCACCATCGTGGCCAACATCGTGGAAGCCGGCCAGAGCTACGGCCACTCCCAAGAGTTCGACGGCCTCAACGTCAACCTGGAGTTCGTCTCGGCCAACCCCACCGGCCCCATCCACATCGGCGGCACCCGCTGGGCCGCGGTCGGTGACGCGCTGGGCCGGCTGCTTTCCACGCAGGGCGCGGCGGTCACCCGCGAGTACTACTTCAATGACCACGGCGCCCAGATCGACCGGTTCGCCAACTCGCTGATCGCCGCCGCCAAGGGCGAGCCGGCCCCCGAGGACGGCTACGCCGGCGCCTACATCACCGACATCGCAGCCCAAATCCAGGCCAAGGCCCCCGACGCGCTGAGCGGCCCCGACTCCCAGGAGACGTTCCGCGCGATCGGTGTGGACCTGATGTTCAGCCACATCAAGGAGTCGCTGCACGACTTCGGCACCGACTTCGACGTCTACACCCACGAAGACTCGATGCACACCTCCGGCCGGGTCGAGCAGGCCATCGAGCGGCTGCGGGCCAACGACAACATCTACGAAAAGGACGGCGCCACCTGGCTGCGCACCAGCGCCTACGGTGACGACAAAGACCGCGTCGTGATCAAGAGCGATGGCAAACCCGCCTACATCGCCGGCGATTTGGCCTATTACCTGGACAAGCGTGAGCGTGGCTTCAACCTGTGCATCTACATGCTCGGCGCCGACCACCACGGCTACATCGCCCGACTCAAGGCTGCCGCGGCCGCCTTCGGCGACGACCCGGCGACCGTCGAGGTCTTGATCGGCCAGATGGTCAACCTGGTCCGCGACGGCCAGCCGGTCAAGATGAGCAAGCGCGCCGGCACCGTCATCACCCTCGACGACCTGGTCGAGGCCATCGGCGTGGACGCCGCCCGCTACAGCCTGATCCGTTCCTCGGTGGATACCCCGATCGACATCGACCTGGCGCTGTGGTCCTCAGCCAGCAACGAAAACCCGGTCTATTACGTGCAATACGCCCACGCGCGGCTCTCCGCGCTGGCCCGCAACGCGGCCGAACTGGGCCTGGCCCCCGACACCGCCAACCTCGGACTGCTCACCCACGACAAGGAGGGCACGCTGATCCGCAACCTGGGGGAGTTTCCCCGGGTGCTCAAAACCGCTGCCGCGCTGCGTGAACCGCACCGGGTGTGCCGCTATTTAGAAGACCTCGCCGGTGACTACCACCGGTTCTACGACAGCTGCCGGGTGCTGCCGCAGGGCGACGAAGCGCCGGCCGAGCTGCACACCGCGCGGCTGGCGCTGTGCCAGGCCACCCGCCAGGTGATCGCCAACGGGCTGGGCATTCTCGGCGTGAGCGCACCGGAGCGGATGTGAACGTCCACCCCGCCGGCCCGCGCCACGCCGAGGAGATCCACCACGACGGTCTGCCGCCGCGGCCGCAGACCTCCCAGGAACTGCTGGAGCTGGCGCCGAATGTGTGGCCCCGCAATGCCGTTCGCGACGACGACGGCCAAGTGAGTATCGCCGGGGTGAAGGTCACCGACCTGGCCGCCGAATACGGCACGCCGCTGTTCGTCGTCGACGAGGACGACTTCCGGGGCCGCTGCCGTGAGATCGCCCAGGCCTTCGGCGGCGGCGACCACGTGCACTACGCCGCCAAGGCCTTCCTGTGCAGCGAGATCGCCCGCTGGATCGACCAGGAAGGGCTGGGCCTGGACGTCGCCACCGGCGGCGAGCTGGCCGTCGCGCTGCATGCGGGCTTCCCGGGGCCGCGAATCACGATGCACGGCAACAACAAATCGGTCGCGGAGCTGCAGGCTGCGGTCGATGCCGGCGTCGGCCACATCGTGCTCGACTCGCTGATCGAGATCGAACGCCTCGAGGCCGTGGCCGCCGCGGCCGGGATCGTGCAGGACGTGCTGGTGCGGGTCACCGTCGGCGTGGAGGCGCATACCCACGAATTCATCTCCACCGCACACGAAGACCAGAAGTTCGGCCTGTCGCTGGCCAGCGGTGCGGCGATGGGTGCCATCAGAAAGGTTTTCGCCACCGACCATCTGCGCCTGGTGGGCCTGCACAGCCACATCGGTTCGCAGATCTTCGACGTCGCCGGCTTCGAGCTGGCCGCCCACCGCGTCATCGGCCTGCTGCGCGACGTGGTCGCCGAATTCGGTGCCGCCTTGGCCGCACAGCTGTCCGTCATCGACCTGGGCGGGGGGCTGGGCATCTCCTACCTGCCGCAGGACGATCCGCCCCCGATGGACGAGCTCGCCGGCAAACTCGCCGCGATCGTGCGCGACGAATCAGCCGCCGTCGGCCTGCCGACGCCGCAACTGGTCGTCGAACCCGGCCGGGCCATCGCCGGTCCGGGCACCATCACGCTCTATGAGGTCGGCACCGTCAAAGACGTCGACGTCAGCGCCACCGCACGCCGCCGCTACGTCAGCGTCGACGGCGGTATGAGTGACAACATCCGCCCCGCGCTCTACGACGCGCACTACGACGTCCGGCTGGTGTCGCGAGACGGCACCGCCCAACCGGTCGCGGCGCGCATCGTCGGTAAACACTGCGAGACCGGCGACATCATCGTCCGCGACACCTGGGTTCCCGAGGACCTGGTTCCCGGTGACCTGGTCGCCGTGGCCGCCACCGGGGCGTATTGCTACTCGATGTCGAGCCGCTACAACCTGCTCACCCGTCCGGCGGTGGTGGCGGTGCGCGACGGGAAGGCTCGCCTTATGCTGCGCCGGGAAACCGTCGATGACCTGATCAGCCTGGAGGTGAGGTGAAAGTGTCCGATGCGAATGTTCCGGTGAGCCCGGTGGGTGTCGCTGTGCTGGGACTGGGCAACGTCGGCAGCGAAGTCGTCCGCATCCTCGAGGCCAGCGCCGATGACCTCGCCGCCCGGATCGGCGCGCCGCTGGTGCTGCGCGGCGTCGGGGTGCGCCGGGTGGCGGATGACCGGGGCGTGCCCGTCGAACTGCTCACCGACGACGTCGACAGCCTGGTGTCCCGCAGCGACGTCGACATCGTCGTGGAGCTGATGGGCCCGGTCGAGCCGGCCCGCAACGCGATCCTGTCGGCGATCAAACACGGCAAGTCCGTCATCACCGCCAACAAGGCGCTGCTGTCACGGTCCACCGGCGAGCTGGCCGAGGCCGCCGAAACCGCGCGCGTGGACATGTACTTCGAGGCCAGCGTCGCCGGCGCGATCCCGGTGATCCGGCCGCTGACCCAGTCGCTGGCCGGTGACACCGTGCTGCGGGTGGCCGGCATCGTCAACGGCACCACCAACTACATCCTGTCCGAGATGGACTCCACCGGCGCCGACTACGCCAGCGCACTGGCCGATGCGAGCGCACTGGGCTACGCCGAGGCCGACCCCACCGCCGACGTGGAGGGCTACGACGCCGCCGCCAAGGCCGCGATCCTGGCCTCGATCGCCTTCCACACCCGGGTGACCGCCGACGACGTCTACCGCGAGGGCATCACCAACATCACCCCCGAGGACGCGGCCGCGGCGCGCGCGCTGGGCTGCACCATCAAACTGCTGGCAATCTGCGAACGCATCTCCAGCCGCGGCGGCCAGCAGCGGGTCTCGGCGCGGGTCTACCCGGCGCTGGTGCCGCTGGAGCACCCGCTGGCCACCGTCAACGGCGCCTTCAACGCCGTGGTGGTCGAGGCCGAGGCGGCCGGCCGGCTGATGTTCTACGGGCAGGGCGCCGGCGGTTCCCCGACCGCCTCGGCGGTCATGGGCGACCTGGTGATGGCGGCCCGCAACCGGGTGCAGGGCGGTCGCGGACCGCGCGAGTCCAAATACGCCCAATTGGCCATCGCGCCGATCGGCGACGTCCAGACCCGCTACTACGTGAGCATGGACGTCGCCGACAAGCCGGGTGTGCTGGCCACCGTCGCAGCCGAGTTCGCCGCCCACGAGGTGAGCATCGCCGAGGTGCGCCAGGAAGGCGTGACCGACGAAGAAGGCCAACCGATCGGTGCCCGGATCGTGGTGGTCACCCACCGCGCCGCCGAATCGGCGCTGTCGGAAACCGTTGCGGCGCTGGCAGAACTGGATGCGGTACAGCAGGTCGCCAGCGTGCTACGACTGGAAGGAACAGACCAGTGAGCTCCACCCGCACGGCGGTCCACCAGCCCTGGCCCGGCCTGATCGGCGCCTACCGCGACCGGCTTCCCGTCGGCGACGACTGGACACCGATCACGCTGCACGAGGGCGGCACCCCGCTGATCCACGCCAAGCGGATCTCCGAACAGCTCGGCTGCACGGTGCACCTCAAGGTGGAGGGGCTCAACCCCACCGGTTCGTTCAAGGACCGCGGCATGACGATGGCGGTCACCGACGCGGTGGCCCGCGGCCAGCAGGTGGTGCTGTGCGCCTCGACCGGCAACACCTCGGCGTCGGCGGCGGCCTACGCCGCGCGGGCCGGCATCACCTGCGCGGTGCTGATCCCGCAGGGCAAGATCGCGATGGGCAAGCTGGCGCAGGCGGTCATGCACGGCGCCAAGATCATCCAGATCGACGGCAACTTCGACGACTGCCTGGAGCTGGCCCGCAAGATGGCCACCGACTTCCCGACCATCTCGCTGGTGAACTCGGTGAACCCGGTGCGCATCGAGGGCCAGAAGACCGCGGCGTTCGAGATCGTCGACGCGCTGGGCGCCGCGCCGGACGTCCACTCGCTGCCGGTCGGCAACGCCGGCAATATCACCGCCTACTGGAAGGGCTACCGCGAGTATTACGCCGACGGCCTGACCGACAAGCTGCCCAAGATGCTCGGGACGCAGGCCGCGGGCGCGGCGCCGCTGGTACTCGGTGAGCCGGTCAAGAACCCCGAGACCATCGCCACCGCCATCCGCATCGGCTCGCCGGCATCCTGGACCCAGGCCGTCGAAGCGCAGGTGGATTCCGGTGGGCGGTTCCTGGCCGCCACCGACGAGGAGATCCTGGCCGCCTACCACCTGGTGGCCGAGTCCGAGGGTGTCTTCGTGGAGCCGGCGTCGGCGGCCAGCATCGCCGGGCTGCTCAAGTCAGTCGAAGACGGCTGGGTGCCGCGCGGTTCGACGGTGGTGTGCACCGTCACCGGAAACGGGCTCAAGGACCCCGACACCGCGCTGCGGGATCTGCCCGAGGTCACCGCGGTTCCCGTCGACGCGGCCACCGTGGTCGCCGAGTTGGGGCTGGCCTAGTGGTTCAACTCTTACCGACCGGGTTGACGGCCAGCGTCGCGGTGGCGGCGTCGAGCGCCAACCTGGGCCCCGGCTTCGACAGCCTCGGGCTGGCGTTGGGACTCTACGACGAGATCATCGTCGAGACGATCGATTCCGGCCTGGTTGTCCACGTCGAGGGCGAGGGCGCCGGCCAGGTTCCGCTGACCGCGGATCACCTTGTCGTCCAAAGTATCCGGCGGGGGCTTCAGGAAGTCGGGGCCGACGTGCCCGGAATGGTGGTGCGCTGCCGCAACGCCATCCCGCATCAGCGGGGACTGGGCTCCTCGGCGGCCGCTGTGGTCGGCGGGCTGGCCGCGGTCAACGGACTTGTCGCACAACTTGATCAGCCGGGGCTGTCGGAATCCCACTTGGTCCAGCTGGCATCGGAGTTCGAGGGCCACCCCGACAACGCCGCCGCCGCCGTGCTCGGTGGCGCAGTGGTCGCCTGGACCGCGAACCGGGCCGACGGCAGGGGGACCGCCTATTCGGCGGTGCCGTTGCGGCTGCACCCCGACATCCACCTGTTCCCGGCGATACCGCAGCTTCGTTCGTCGACCGCCGAGACCCGCATGCTGCTGCCCGAGCAGGTCAGCCACCGCGATGCCCGATTCAATGTCAGTCGCACCGCGCTGCTGGTGGTGGCGCTGACCGAGCGGCCCGATCTGCTGCTGGAGGCAACCGAGGACCTGCTGCACCAGCCACAGCGCGCCGCGGCGCAGCCCGAGTCCGCGCAGTACCTGCAACTGCTGCGGCAGCATGGAATCGCCGGTGTGCTGTCCGGTGCCGGGCCCGCGGTGATCGCGCTGAGCACCGCACCCGAACTTCCCGCTGAGGTGCTTGAGGCACCAGCGGCGCGTGGGTTCACTGTGACGCAGCTGCGTGTCGGTGATGCGGTCAAGTGGAATTCCGGCGTGGTGGTGCGCGGTTGAGGCACGCCGCGCCGCATTTGTTGCGCGAGCCACTCAAGGCGGCTATCCTCGGTCCCGTCCCGCATTCGCGGCATCAGCACCTGACTCAGACTGCGATGTCACTGGGACGCCACCAAATTCTTCTCGTAGCTGACGGCTCGCGATTTGACGCTGTCGATACGGGTATCACCGTTAAAACAGTCGACGGTGACACGCACTCGGCGGTTCCGCTGGATGCACCCAACCCCTCGCGTGACAAAACCGACGAGGGAAGAAAGGAAATCCGTGACCGAAACGGACCTCTTCACGGCTGAAGGCAGCACCGGACAGGCTTCGCTGTCGACCTCCCAGAGCGACTCCCCGACCTCGAGTCAGGGCGCTTCGGAGGCCTCCGGTGCCAGCACGCCGGCCGCCGGCGACGACACCGCAGTGTCCGCCCCCGAAGCCAGCTCGACGCCCGCCACCAGCGACTCCGCGCCCGCCGCGACACCCGACAACGGTGCTGCGACCGCTGCGGAACCGTCGTTGTCGGCGATGGTGTTGCCCGAGCTGCGCGCGCTGGCCAACCGCGTCGGCGTCAAAGGCGCCTCCGGGATGCGCAAGAGCGAGCTGATCGCCGCGATCCGCGAAGTCGGCGGCAACGGCGGCAACCAAGGTAGCGGCGGCAATGGGGGTGGCGGCGGCGACGCTGCCGAGACGCCCGCCGCCGAGGCGCCCGCGAACGGGGCCGCCGTCGGCGACGAGCCCGCCCAACCCGAGGCCACCGACGCCGGCGAGGCCACCGAGGCGCCGCCTCGTCGTGAACGGCGCGGCGCCAGCCGCGCGACCGGCGCACCTGCTGCCGACGGGGAAGACCAGGACAAAGGCGAGCCCCGCAAGCAGGGTGAGGCCAGCAAGCAGGGTGAGGCCAGCAAGCAGGGCGACGGCAACAAGCAGGACAAGCCCGACGAGAAGGCCGAGCAGACCGGTGGCCGCCGCGACGGCGCCAAGTCCGACGACGCCGCTGGGGGCAAAGGCGATCAGGCCAAAGGCGATCAGGCCAAGGGCGATCAGGCCAAGGGCGACGAGCAGAACCGCGGCCAGCAGGGCCAGCAGAACGGCGATGACGACGATGGGCGCGGTGGCCGGCGTGGCCGCCGGTTCCGGGACCGGCGGCGCCGGGGCGAACGCGGCGGCGAAGGCGGCGACACCGAGCTGCGCGAGGACGACGTCGTCCAGCCGGTGGCCGGCATCCTCGACGTGCTGGACAACTACGCGTTCGTGCGCACCTCCGGCTACCTGGCCGGCCCGAACGACGTCTATGTCTCGATGAACATGGTCCGCAAGAATGGGCTGCGCCGCGGCGACGCGGTGACCGGCGCCGTGCGGGTGCCCCGCGACGGCGAGCAGCCCAACCAGCGGCAGAAGTTCAACCCGCTGGTGCGGTTGGACTCCGTCAACGGCGGACCCGTCGAGGACGCCAAGAAGCGCCCCGAATTCTCCAAGCTGACCCCGCTGTACCCCAACCAGCGGCTGCGTTTGGAGACGTCGACGGAGAAGCTGACCACCCGTGTCATCGACCTGATCATGCCGATCGGCAAGGGGCAGCGCGCGCTGATCGTGTCGCCGCCCAAGGCCGGTAAGACCACGATCATGCAGGACATCGCCAACGCGATCACCCGCAACAACCCGGAGTGCCACCTGATGGTGGTGCTGGTCGACGAGCGGCCCGAGGAAGTCACCGACATGCAGCGCTCGGTCAAGGGTGAGGTCATCGCCTCCACCTTCGACCGGCCGCCGTCGGACCACACCCAGGCCGCCGAACTGGCCATCGAGCGGGCCAAGCGCCTGGTCGAGCAGGGCAAGGACGTCGTGGTGCTGCTCGACTCGATCACCCGGCTGGGGCGGGCCTACAACAACGCCTCCCCGGCGTCGGGCCGCATCCTGTCCGGTGGTGTGGACTCCACCGCGCTCTACCCGCCCAAGCGGTTCCTGGGCGCCGCGCGCAACATCGAGGACGGCGGCTCGCTGACCATCATCGCCACCGCGATGGTCGAGACCGGGTCCACCGGTGACACGGTGATCTTCGAGGAGTTCAAGGGCACCGGCAACGCCGAGCTCAAGCTGGACCGCAAGATCGCCGAGCGCCGGGTGTTCCCGGCCGTCGACGTCAACCCGTCCGGCACCCGCAAGGACGAGCTGCTGCTCTCGCCGGACGAGTTCGCGATCGTGCACAAGCTGCGCCGGTTGCTGTCGGGCCTGGACTCGCATCAGGCCATCGACCTGCTCATGAGCCAGCTGCGCAAGACCAAGAACAACTACGAGTTCCTGGTCCAGGTCTCCAAGACCACGCCGGGAATGGACAACGACTGACCGGGGGACCCCGGCCCGCGGGCCGGGGTCGCGGAATGCGCACGACCCTCCCGGCGTTTTGGGGGAGCGCCAGCGCAGCTGGCATAATCGAACACCTCAGGTTCCGGTTCACGTCCAGCCCACGGGCGGGGCGACCCGGCGACCCACGATCGAAGAGGACACCATGAAAACTGGCATTCACCCGACCTACGGCGAGACCACCGTGGTCTGCGGTTGCGGCAACAGCTTCACCACCCGCAGCACCAAGGAGAGCGGCCACATCGTGGTCGAGGTCTGCTCGCAGTGCCACCCGTTCTACACCGGCAAGCAGAAGATCCTGGACAGCGGCGGCCGGGTCGCCCGCTTCGAGAAGCGCTACGGCAAGCGCAAGGCCGCAGCCGACGCAGCCGAAGCCGCCGACAAGTAGCTTCCTCACCGACGCCCGGAACGTGCCAGCACGTCGCCCGGGCGTCGGCTTGCGTTCGGGGATGGAGGTGAGATGACCCGCAGCATGCAGGCGATCGATGCCCTGCTGGCCGAACACGCCGCGCTGGAAACTCAGCTCGCCGACCCCGAACTGCACAACGATCCGGTCGAGGCCCGCCGGGCCGGCCGCCGGTTCGCCCAGTTGGCGCCGATCATCGCCACCCACCGCAAGCTCGAGTCGGCCCGCGGTGACCTGGAAGCCGCTCGCGAGCTCGCCGCCGACGACGCGTCGTTCGCCGCGGAGGTGCCGGAGCTCGAAGCCCGCGTCGCCGAACTGGACACCACGCTCACCGACATGCTCGCGCCGCGCGACCCCCACGACGCCGACGACATCGTGCTCGAGGTCAAATCCGGCGAGGGCGGCGAGGAGTCGGCGCTGTTCGCCGCCGACCTGGCCCGGATGTACATCCGCTACGCAGAGCGCCACGGCTGGAAGGTGACGGTGCTCGACGAGACCACGTCGGATCTCGGCGGCTACAAGGACGCCACGATTACCATCGCCAGCAAGGGCGACAGCGCCGACGGTGTGTGGTCGAAGATGAAGTTCGAGGGCGGCGTGCACCGGGTCCAACGCGTGCCGGTCACCGAATCCCAGGGCCGCGTGCACACCTCGGCGGCCGGGGTGCTGGTCTACCCCGAACCCGAAGAGGTCGCCGAAGTGGCCATCGACGAGTCGGACCTGCGTGTCGACGTCTACCGGTCCTCCGGCAAGGGCGGCCAGGGCGTCAACACCACCGACTCCGCGGTGCGCCTCACCCACCTGCCGACCGGGATCGTCGTGACGTGTCAGAACGAGCGGTCCCAGCTGCAGAACAAGGCCCGCGCACTGCAGGTGCTGGCGGCCCGGCTGCAGGCACTCGCCGAGGAACAGGCACAGGCCGACGCCTCGGCCGACCGGGCCAGCCAGATCCGTACCGTGGACCGCAGCGAGCGCATCCGCACCTACAACTTCCCGGAGAACCGGATCACCGACCACCGCATCGGCTACAAGGCGCACAACCTCGACCAGGTTCTCGACGGGGACCTCGACGCGATGTTCGACGCGCTGGCCGCCGCCGACAAAGAAACCCGGTTGCAGGGGACGTCGTGAGTCTGGCTCCGGTGACGATGCAGTGGGGGTGCCCCCAGGCGCGTAGCGGCGAGGGGGACGAAGCGATGAGGAGGAGCCGGAGGATCCGGATGCGCGACGCGATCGACTCCGCTGCCGCGCTTTTCGTCGATGCCGGAATCGATTCGGCCCGCTACGACGCCGAAGAACTCGCCGCTCATGCCGCCGGTACGCAACGCGGCCGGCTGGCACTGCTGGACCCACCCGATGACGAGTTCTTCGGGCGCTACCGGGAACTGGTCGCCGCCCGCAGTTCCCGGGTCCCGTTGCAGCACCTGATCGGGACCGCCGCGTTCGGCCCGGAGACGCTGCAGGTCGGTCCCGGCGTGTTCATCCCGCGGCCGGAAACCGAGGCGATGCTCGAATGGGCGCTGGCGCAACCACTTCGGCTGCGCCCGGTGATCGTCGACGCCTGTACCGGCTCCGGTGCACTGGCGGTTGCATTGTCCCGCGCACGTCCCGGCGCCCGAGTGCTCGCGGTCGACGACTCCGAGCCGGCACTGAACTACGCCCGGCGCAACTGTGCGGGCACGCCGGTGGAGTTGCTCCGCGCCGACGTCACCACCCCGGGTGTGCTCTCGGAACTCTACGGCCAAGTCGACCTGGTGATCGCCAACCCGCCCTACATCCCCGAGGGTGCGGACCTGGACCCCGAAGTGGCCCAGCATGACCCGTCGCACGCGCTGTTCGGCGGCCCGGACGGCATGTCGGTGATCGCCCCGCTGACCGTGCTGGCCGCCCGCCTGCTGCGCCCCGGCGGCCTGTTCGCCGTCGAGCACGACGACACCACGTCGGCGGCGACGGTCGCAATCGTGCGCGGCACCGGTTGTTTCGACGACGTGGTAGCCAGATCGGACCTGGCGGGACGGCCACGGTTTGTGACGGCGGTCAGGAACGATCAACGATGACAGAGGTTTTCGACTGCGCCGACGCTGCCCAACGGGCCGCGGGGATCGCCGCGGCGATCGACGCCGTCCGTGGCGGCCGACTGGCGGTGCTGCCCACCGACACCGTCTACGGCGTCGGTGCCGACGCCTTCAACGTCGCCGGGGTGACCGCGCTGCTGGCGGCCAAACGGCGCGGCCGCGACATGCCGGTGGGTGTGCTGGTCGGCTCGTGGAACTCCATCGACGGGCTGGCCCTGGTGGTCCCCGATACCGCCCGCGAGCTGATCCGCGCGTTCTGGCCGGGCGCGCTCAGCGTGATCGTCAACCAGGCGCCGTCACTGCAGTGGGACCTCGGTGACGCCCGCGGCACCGTCATGGTGCGCATGCCGCTGCACCCGGTGGCCCTGGAAGTGCTCACCGCCGTGGGCCCCATGGCGGTGTCCAGCGCCAACATCTCCGGTGGCGCGCCGGCCGTCGACGCCGCAGCAGCGCACCGGCAACTCGGCGAGACCGTGGATGTCTACCTCGACGCGGGCCCCGCCGAACAGGGCGCAGCCTCCACGATCGTCGACCTGACCGGACCCGCACCGCGCATCGTGCGGACCGGCCCGGTCTCGGCCGAGCAGATCGGCGCGGTGCTGGGGCAGGACCCGGCGGCGCTGACGGGGGCGCCGTGACCAGCCTGCTGGCGCTGGCCGACCGTGGTGCCGGGGTACCGCTGCGAGAACTCGCGCTGGTCGGCTTGACCGCCGCGATCATCACCTACTTCACCACCGGGCCGGTCCGCTGGCTGGCCACCCGGATCGGTGCGGTCGCCTACCCGCGCGAACGCGACGTGCATGTGCAGCCGACCCCGCGGATGGGCGGGCTGGCGATGTACGTCGGCATCGTCGCCGCGATCTTCCTGGCATCGCAGCTGCCCGCGCTGACCCGTGGCTTCGTCTACTCCACCGGCATGCCGGCGGTGGTGCTGGCTGGCGGGGTGATCATGGGCATCGGCCTGCTCGACGACAAATGGGGCCTGGACGCGCTGACCAAGTTCGCCGGCCAGATCACCGCCGCCAGCGTGCTGGTCACCATGGGTGTCGCGTGGAGTGTGCTCTACATCCCGATCGGCGGCGTCGGCACGGTCGTGCTCGATCAGGTGTCATCGATCCTGCTGACCCTGGCGCTGACGGTCTCGATCGTCAACGCGATGAACTTCGTGGACGGGCTCGACGGCTTGGCCGCCGGCCTCGGATTGATCACCGCGCTGGCGATCTGCATGTTCTCGGTCGGCGTGCTGCAGGACCACGGTGGCGATGTGCTGTTCTACCCGCCCGCGTTGATCTCGGTGGTGCTGGCCGGGGCCTGCCTGGGATTTCTGCCACACAATTTCAGCCCCGCGAAGATCTTCATGGGCGACTCGGGGTCAATGCTGATCGGCTTGATGCTGGCCGCGGCGTCGACCACCGCCGCCGGCCCGATCTCGCAAACCGCCTACGGCGCCCGCGACGTCTTCGGGCTGCTGGCACCGTTCCTGCTGGTGGCGGCCGTGGTCTGCGTACCCGCGCTGGATGTGCTGCTGGCGATCATCCGCCGCACCCGCGCCGGACGCAGCCCGTTCAGCCCGGACAAGATGCATCTGCACCACCGGCTGCTGCAGATCGGTCACACCGAGCGGCGCGTGGTGCTGCTGATCTACTTGTGGACGGCGATCGTCGCTTTCGGCGCGGCCGGAACCATCTTCTTCGACCCGCGCTACACCGGGGCGGTGATGCTGGGTGCGATGCTCATCGCGATTGTCGTTACGCTCATCCCGCTGCTGCGTCGCGGTGACGGACTCGAGGACAGCCCCTACGACACGCGGTAGTAGCACCGTCTAAGATGGTGTTGTAGGTGGTTCCGCGGCGCGATCGGGCATCCGATACGCTCGGCGGGCAACTTCACGACAGTGATGCAGAGCAAGTCGAGATTGGGGTGAGGCGGTGACGACACCAGCGCAGGACGCGCCGTTGGTGTTGCCGTCGGTGGTATTCCAGCCGATTCGGCTGCTGCTCATTTGCATCGCGCTGACTGCGGTGGCGACGTTGGCCGCGGCCGGGCTCGGTCATGTGATGTTCGGGGCGTTCTTCGGCTTCGGACTGGCCCTCGGATTGGTCAACGCGCTGCTGATTCGCCGCTCGGTTCAGTCGATCACCGCCCAAGACCACCCGCTGAAATCGAAGATGGCCATGAACTCCGCGACCCGCCTGCTGGTCATCACGGTCGTCGGTCTGGTCGTCGCCTACCTGTTCCGCCCCCAGGGCCTGGGTGTGCTGTTCGGGCTGGCACTGTTCGAGGTTCTCTTGGTGGCTACCACCGCACTGCCGGTGATGAAGAAGCTGCGCAGTGAGGCAGCGACCGGCTCAGATGCTCTTGGCACGGAAGGGACTGCACAGTAGCGATGATCGAGACCACCCTGGCCGAGGCCGCGATCGAAGTCGGCCACCACGAGACCGCCGTCTGGCCGGTGCTCGGGACCGTCAACATCGACACGATCACGTCCAGCGCGATCGCCGCTGTGGTCGTCATCGCGTTGGCGTTCTATCTGCGGGCCAAGGTCACCTCGACCGGGGTTCCCGGCGGTGTCCAGTTGTTCTTCGAGGCGATCACCGTTCAGATGCGCAACCAGATCGAGGGTGCGATCGGCATGCGGATCGCACCGTTCGTGTTGCCGCTGGCGGTGACGATCTTCGTGTTCATCCTGGTGTCCAACTGGATGGGCGTGTTCCCCGTGCAGTACTCGGATGCCTCCGGAACCAAGGAACTATTCGCCCCGCCGGCCTCCGACATCAACTACGTGTTGGCGTTGGCCATGTTCGTGTTCTTCTGCTACCACCTGGCCGGGTTCTGGCGCCGTGGCTTCCTGGGCCACCCGTGGCGGGTGCTCAAGGGGCACGTGGCCATCCTGGCTCCGATCAACCTGGTCGAGGAGATCGCCAAGCCGGTTTCGCTGTCGCTGCGACTTTTCGGCAACATCTTCGCCGGCGGCATCCTGGTCGCCCTGATCGCGATGTTCCCGCCCTACATCATGTGGGCGCCCAACGCGATATGGAAAGCGTTCGACTTGTTCGTCGGCCTGATCCAGGCCTTCATCTTCGCGCTGCTGACCATCTTGTACTTCGCGCAGGCGATGGAGATGGACGAACATGCAGACCACTAGTAACCAGCAAGCCTGACACCACCAACAAAGACCTGGTAGAGAACTACCAGCTAGCAAGGAGGAAAAGTATGGACCCCACAATCGCGGCCGGCGCCCTCATCGGCGGTGGCCTCATCATGGCCGGTGGCGCGATCGGTGCCGGTATCGGTGACGGCATCGCGGGTAACGCGCTGATCTCCGGAATCGCCCGGCAGCCCGAGGCGCAGGGCCGGCTGTTCACCCCGTTCTTCATCACCGTCGGTCTGGTCGAGGCGGCCTACTTCATCAACCTGGCGTTCATGGCGCTGTTCGTCTTCGCCACCCCGGTCGGTTAGTCCGCTCCTATGGGTGACATGAGCGTCGTCGTCCTGGCCGCGACCCGCCAGGTCGCCGCGGGAGCTGAGGAAGGCGAGAGCGCCAACTTCCTGCTCCCCAACGGCACCTTCTTCGTCGTTCTGGGCATTTTCTTGGTCGTGCTCGGCGTGATCGGCACCTTCGTGGTGCCGCCGATCATGAGGGTGTTGCGGGAACGCGACAACATGGTCACCAAGACTCTCGCCGACAACCGGGAGTCAGCCGAGCAGTTCGCGGCCGCCGACGCCGACTACGAGAAGCAGATGGCGGCCGCGCGACTGGAGGCTACGACGGTGCGCGACGAGGCTCGGGCGGAGGGCCGCAAGGCCATTGACGAGCAGCGGTCGGCGGCGGAGGCGGAGGTGGCCACGACGTTGCAGGCCGCCACCGAGCAACTCAAGCAGGAAGGCGATGCGGTGAGTGAGCAGTTGCAGGCCCGGGTGGCGACCCTGTCAGCCACGCTGGCCGGTCGGATTCTCGGCGTCGAGGCCGAGACACTCTCCGCGGCGAACACGGGGCGGTAGCAACAAAGATGTCGACATTCATCGGGCAGCTGGTCGGCTTTGCCGTCATCGTCTGGCTGCTGGTCAAGTTCGTGGTTCCGCCGGTGCGCCGATTGATGGCGGACCAGCAGGAGTCGGTGCGTCGGCAGTTGGAGGAGGCCGCTGCGGCCGCCGCCCGGCTGACCGAGGCCGGCCAGGCGCACGCCACCGCGATCGCCAACGCTGAGACCGAGTCGCAGCGGGTGACCGCCGAAGCCCGCACCGACGCTGAGCGGATCGCTGAGCAACTGCGCGGACAGGCCGGCGTCGAAGCGGAGCGCGTCAAGTCCGCCGGCGGCCAGCAGGTGGGTCTGATGCGTGCGCAGCTGATTCGCGAACTGCGTGCCGGCCTCGGGGCCGAAGCGGTCCAGCGGGCGGCCGAGCTGGTTCGCGACCACGTCGCCGACCCGCAACGCCAGGCCGCAACCGTCGACCGGTTCCTCGACGAACTCGACGCGATGGCGCCGAAGTCGGTCGAGGTCGAGTCACCGATCCTGGCCCGCATGCGCTCGGCCAGCCGGGAGGCGCTGGCGGGCCTGCTCGACAAGTTCGACAAGGTGGCAGGCGGCCTCGATGAGCAGGGCCTGTCCGCACTGGCCGGCGACTTGACCGCGGTAGCCGACGTGCTGGGGCGCGAGACCGTGGTGACGCGGCACCTGACGGTGCCGACCGAAGACCCCGCTCCGAAGGTTCGCCTGGTGCAGCGGCTGTTCTCCGGCAAGATCGGTGATCCGGCCCTGACGCTGGTCTCCGACGCCGCCTCGGCCCGCTGGTCCAACGATGGCGACCTCATCGCGGCGGCCGAACACGTTGCGCGGCAGGCGCTGCTGCTGTCTGCCGAACGCGCGGACAGCCTCGACGAGGTGGAGGACCAGCTGTTCCGGTTCTCCCGCATCCTCGACGCGCAACCCCGCCTGGATGTCCTGCTCAGCGACACCGTCACACCGGCCGCCGGCCGGGTCGGGCTGCTGCGCAACATCATCGGCGGTGGCAGCGCCAATTCGGTCACGACGGCGCTGCTGGAGCAGACCGTCCAGCTGCTGCGCGGCCAGGCCGCGCACCAGGCGGTCACCGAACTCGCCCAGATCGCGGTGGCACGTCGCGGCGAGGTGGTGGCGCACGTCGGTGCTGCCGCCGAACTCAGCGACGCGCAGCGCACCCGGCTGAACACGGTACTGAGCCGGATCTACAACCACCCGGTGCGTGTGCAGGTCGGCGTCGACCCCGAACTGCTGGGCGGATTGGCGATCTCGGTCGGCGACGAGGTGATCGACGGCACGCTTTCGTCCCGCCTGGCCGCCGCAAAGACGCAATTGCCCGACTGACCCAGACCTAGATCCATCACCGAAGAAGGCAGGAAGACGAGAAGCCATGGCAGAGTTGACAATCTCCTCTGACGACATTCAGGGGGCGATCGAGGAGTACGTGAGCTCCTTCAGCGCCGAGACCTCCCGCGAAGAGGTCGGCACCGTTATCGACGCCGGTGACGGCATCGCACACGTCGAGGGCCTGCCTTCGGTGATGACCCAGGAGCTGCTCGAGTTCCCCGGCGGGGTGTTGGGCGTGGCCCTGAACCTCGACGAGCACAGCGTCGGCACGGTGATCCTGGGCGACTTCGAGCACATCGAGCAGGGCCAGCAGGTCAAGCGGACCGGCGAGGTGCTCTCGGTGCCGGTCGGCGACGGCTTCCTCGGACGCGTGGTCAACCCGCTCGGCCAGCCCATCGACGCCCGCGGTGAGATCGAGTCCGAGACGCGGCGGCCGCTGGAGATGCAGGCTCCCTCGGTGGTGCAGCGCCAGAGCGTGTCCGAGCCGCTGCAGACCGGGGTCAAGGCCGTCGACGCCATGACGCCGATCGGCCGCGGCCAGCGCCAGCTCATCATCGGCGACCGCAAGACCGGCAAGACCGCGCTCTGCGTCGACACGATCCTCAACCAGCGTCAGAACTGGGAGACCGGCGACCCCAAGCAGCAGGTCCGCTGCGTGTACGTCGCGATTGGCCAGAAGGGCACCACCATCGCCAGCGTGCGCCGCGCGCTGGAAGAGGGCGGCGCCATGGACTACACCACGATCGTCGCCGCCCCGGCGTCGGACTCCGCCGGCTTCAAATGGCTGGCGCCCTACACCGGTTCGGCGATCGCCCAGCACTGGATGTACCAGGGCAAGCACGTGCTGATCGTGTTCGACGACCTGACCAAGCAGGCCGAGGCCTACCGTGCCATCTCGCTGCTGCTGCGCCGTCCGCCGGGCCGCGAGGCCTACCCGGGTGACGTGTTCTACCTGCACTCCCGGCTGCTGGAGCGTTGCGCCAAGCTCTCCGACGAGCTCGGCGGTGGTTCGCTGACCGGCCTGCCGATCATCGAGACCAAGGCCAACGACATCTCGGCCTACATCCCGACCAACGTCATCTCGATCACCGACGGCCAGTGCTTCCTGGAGAGCGACCTGTTCAACCAGGGTGTGCGCCCGGCCATCAACGTCGGTGTGTCGGTGTCCCGAGTCGGTGGTGCCGCGCAGATCAAGGCCATGAAGGAGGTGGCCGGCTCGCTGCGGCTGGACCTGTCGCAATACCGCGAGCTGGAGGCCTTCGCGGCCTTCGCCTCCGACCTGGACGCCACCAGCAAGGCGCAGCTGGACCGCGGTGCCCGCCTGGTGGAGCTGCTCAAGCAGCCGCAGTTCGCGCCGATGCCCGTCGAGGAGCAGGTGGTCTCGATCTTCCTGGGCACCGAGGGGCACCTGGACTCGGTGCCGGTCGAGGACGTGGGCCGCTTCGAAAGCGAGTTGCTCGACCACATCCGGGCCTCCGAGGCCGAGCTGCTGAGCGGGATCCGCGAGTCCAAGAAGCTCTCGGATGAGGCCAGCGAGAAGCTGGTCGAGGTCATCAACCAGTTCAAGAAGGGCTTCGCGGCCACCGACGGCAGCTCGGTGGTGCCCGACGAACGCGTTGAGGCGCTCGACGAGGACAAGCTCGGCAAGGAAGCGGTGCAGGTCCGCCGGGCCGCGCCGGCGAAGAAGAAGTAGCTCCGCTATGGCAGCCACACTTCGGGAACTACGCGGGCGAATCCGCTCTGCCGGGTCGATCAAGAAGATCACCAAGGCCCAGGAGCTGATCGCCACCTCGCGTATCGGCCGGGCGCAGGCCCGGCTCGAAACGGCGCGGCCGTACGCCGACGAGATCACCCGGATGCTCACGACATTGGCTGCCGAGGCGGCCCTGGATCACCCCCTGCTGGTCGAGCGCGACGAGCGCACGCGGGCGGGAGTGCTGGTGGTGTCGAGTGACCGCGGTCTGTGTGGCGGCTATAACGCCAACGTCTTCCGTCGCGCCGAGGAGCTGTTCGCGCTGCTGCGCTCGGAGGGCAAGGAGCCGGTCCTGTACGTCGTGGGCCGAAAGGCACTGGCCTACTACACGTTCCGGAACTGGGACATCACCGACTCGTGGACCGGTTTCTCCGAGCAGCCGACGTACGAGAACGCCGCTGAGATCGCTTCGACGCTGGTCGACGCGTTCATGTCCGGAGTCGACGACGACGGCCACGACCCGGGTGCCGACGGGGTGCTCGGCGTCGACGAGTTGCATGTTGTGGCAACGGACTTCCGCTCGATGCTGTCGCAGTCGGCCGAAGCTCGCCGGATCGCTCCGATGCTGGTGGAGTACGTCGGCGAGGAGAGCGGTCCTCGGACGCTGTACTCGTTCGAGCCGGACGCCACCACGCTGTTCGACTCGCTGCTGCCGCGGTATCTGACCACCCGCGTGTACGCGGCGCTGCTGGACTCGGCGGCATCGGAGCTGGCCTCGCGCCAGCGCGCAATGAAGTCGGCGACCGACAACGCCGACGACTTGATCAAGGCGTTGACACTGGAGGCCAACCGCGAGCGCCAGGCCCAGATCACCCAGGAAATCAGCGAAATCGTCGGTGGTGCGAACGCCCTCGCCGACGCCGCCCGGTAAGCCCCCGCTAAGCACTAGGAAGCGAAGAAGATAATGACTGTTACCGCTGACAAGACAACCGCCGGCCGCGTGGTGCGCGTGACCGGCCCCGTCGTCGACGTCGAGTTCCCCCGGGGCGCGGTGCCCGAGCTGTTCAACGCGCTGCACGCCGACATCACCTTCGAGGAGCTGGCCAAGACGCTGACCCTCGAGGTCGCTCAGCACCTCGGCGACAACCTGGTGCGCTGCATCTCGATGCAGCCCACCGACGGCCTGGTGCGCGGTGTGGAGGTGACCGACACCGGTGCGGCGATCTCGGTGCCGGTCGGCCACGACGTCAAGGGCCACGTGTTCAACGCGCTGGGCCACTGCCTGGACAAGCCCGGCTACGGCGAGGACTTCGAGCACTGGGGCATCCACCGCAAGCCGCCGGCCTTCAACGAGCTCGAACCGCGCACCGAGATGCTCGAGACCGGACTGAAGGTCGTCGACCTGCTCACCCCGTACGTGCGTGGCGGCAAGATCGCCCTGTTCGGTGGTGCCGGTGTGGGCAAGACCGTGTTGATCCAGGAGATGATCAACCGCATCGCCCGCAACTTCGGTGGCACCTCGGTGTTCGCCGGCGTGGGTGAGCGCACCCGTGAGGGCAACGACCTGTGGGTCGAGCTCGAGGACGCCAACGTGCTCAAGGACACCGCCCTGGTGTTCGGTCAGATGGACGAGCCGCCGGGCACCCGTATGCGGGTGGCGCTGTCGGCCCTGACGATGGCCGAGTGGTTCCGCGACGAGGCGGGCCAGGACGTGCTGCTGTTCATCGACAACATCTTCCGGTTCACCCAGGCCGGCTCCGAGGTCTCGACCCTGCTGGGCCGGATGCCCTCGGCGGTGGGCTACCAGCCCACGCTGGCCGACGAGATGGGTGAGCTGCAGGAGCGGATCACCTCGACCCGCGGTCGGTCCATCACGTCGATGCAGGCCGTGTACGTGCCTGCCGACGACTACACCGACCCGGCGCCGGCCACCACGTTCGCGCACCTGGACGCCACCACCGAGCTTTCCCGTGCGGTGTTCTCCAAGGGCATCTTCCCGGCGGTGGACCCGCTGGCGTCGAGCTCGACCATTCTGGACCCGGCCGTCGTCGGCGACGACCACTACCGGGTCGCCCAGGAGGTCATCCGAATCCTGCAGCGTTATAAGGACTTGCAGGACATCATCGCCATCCTCGGTATCGACGAGCTGTCCGAGGAGGACAAGCAGTTGGTGAACCGCGCCCGGCGTATCGAGCGGTTCCTGAGCCAGAACATGATGGCGGCCGAGCAGTTCACCGGCCAGCCCGGTTCGACGGTGCCGCTCAAGGAGACCATCGAGGCCTTCGACCGGCTGACCAAGGGTGACTTCGACCACCTGCCCGAGCAGGCGTTCTTCCTGATCGGTGGTCTCGACGACCTGGCCAAGAAGGCCGAGAGCCTGGGCGCCAAGCTGTGACGCGAAATCCTCTGACCGCGAAAGGCGGTGGGTAGTGGCAGAGATTGACGTCGACATCGTCGCGGTCGATCGGAAGGTGTGGTCGGGCAAGGCGACGTTCATCTTCACCCGGACCACCGTGGGTGAGATCGGGATCTATCCGCGGCACATCCCGCTGGTCGCCGAACTCGTCGACGACGCGATGGTGCGCGTGGACCGCGTCGAGGAGGGCGAGCTGCGGCTGGCGGTGCACGGCGGCTTCCTGTCGGTCACCGACGAGGGCGTCAGCATCCTGGCCGAATCCGTCGACTTCGCCGCGGAGATCGACGAAGCGACCGCACGGCACGATGCCAACTCCAACGACCCGAAGTTGGCGGCTCAGGGCAGGGCTAGGCTTCGTGCCCTGGGCGTGATCGATTAGCGGAGCGTGAACCGATGAGCACGCCCATGATCGGCATGGTCGTGCTCGTCGCCGTACTCTTCGGCGCGGTGCTGGCGCTGAGCTACCGGCTGTGGAAACTGCGCCAGGGCGGCACCGCGGCGATCATGCGCGACCTGCCGGCCGTAGGGGGACACGGTTGGCGCCACGGCGTGGTCCGTTATCGAGGCGGCGAAGCCGCGTTCTACCGGCTCTCGAGCGTGCGGCTGTGGCCGGATCGCCGGCTGTCGCGCCGCGGGGTGGACGTGGTGTCGCGGCGTGCGCCACGCGGCGACGAATTCGACATCATGACCGATGAGATCGTGGTGCTGGAACTGCGCGACACCACCCAAGACCGCCGGGTGGGTTTCGAGATAGCGCTGGACCGCGGTGCCCGCACCGCGTTTCTGTCCTGGCTGGAGGCGCGCCCGTCGCCCCGGTCCCGCCGTCACAGTTACTGATCTGAACTGTTGATCTGACGGAACCGTTTGGCGGCGCCTACTTTTCGGGACGGTCGGTGCGCTCGCCGCCCGGCTGCCACAGCACGTCGCCGTCGGCGTTGGCCACCCGGCACAGTACGAACATCAAGTCCGACAACCGATTCAGGTATTTCGCCGGCAGCACCGACACGCCGTCGGGGTACGCCTCGACTGCCGCCCACGCCGACCGCTCGGCGCGGCGCGCCGCGGTGCGGGCGACGTGCAGCAGCGCCGACAGCGGCGAACCGCCCGGCAGGATGAACGAGTTCAACGCCGGCAGCGGCTCGTTGTATTCATCGCACCACGCCTCCACCCGATCGATGTAGTCCTGGGTGATGCGCAGTGGGGGGTACTTGGGGTTCTCCACCACGGGAGTGGCCAGGTCGGCGCCGGTGTCGAACAGATCGTTCTGGATGCGCAGCAGCGTCGCGCTGACCGATTCGTCGGGTTTGCCCAGCGCGATGGCGACACCGATCGCGGCGTTGGCCTCCTCGACATCGGCGTAGGCCACCAGGCGCGGGTCGGTCTTGGGGACCCGGGAGAAGTCGCTCAAACCCGTGGTGCCGTCGTCGCCGGTGCGGGTGTACACGCGGGTGATATGCACTGCCATGGCCCAAACCGTACCGGGCGCGACAACCGGTGCGAGCCGGGCGGGCAGCAGCGCCGGGATTCGGTCGGGGTCAGCGGCCAGTCGTCACTACACTGACGCGCGTGGGTGAGCGTTTCGTGGTTACCGGCGGTAACCGGCTGTCCGGGGAGGTCGCCGTCGGCGGCGCTAAGAACAGCGTTCTCAAACTGATGGCGGCGGCGCTGCTGGCCGAAGGCACCAGCACCATCACCAATTGCCCGGACATCCTCGACGTGCCGCTGATGGCCGAGGTGCTGCGCGGCCTGGGCGCCAACGTCGAGCTCGACGGGACCACGGTGCGGATCACATCGCCCGACGAACCCAAGTACGACGCCGACTTCGCCGCGGTCCGGCAGTTCCGGGCCTCGGTGTGTGTGCTGGGGCCGTTGGTGGGCCGCTGCCTGCGGGCGAAGGTCGCCTTGCCGGGTGGCGACGCGATCGGGTCGCGACCGCTCGACATGCACCAGGCCGGCCTGCGTCAGCTGGGCGCCACCTGCAATATCGAGCACGGGTGTGTGGTCGCGCATGCCGAGGCGCTGCACGGCGCCGAGATCCAGTTGGAGTTTCCCTCGGTCGGCGCCACCGAGAACATCTTGATGGCGGCGGTGCTGGCCGAAGGCGTCACGACGATCCACAACGCGGCGCGCGAGCCCGACGTCGCCGACCTGTGCACCATGCTCAACCAGATGGGCGCGCAGATCGAGGGCGCGGGGTCGCCGACGCTGAAGATCACCGGGGTGCCGCGGCTGTACCCGACCGAACACGAGGTGATCGGGGACCGGATCGTTGCCGCCACCTGGGCCATCGCCGCGGTGATGACTCGCGGCGACATCGCGGTGACCGGAGTGGACCCGGCCCATTTGCAGCTCGTGCTGCACAAGCTGCACGACGCCGGGGCGACCGTCACCCAGCACGACAACGGCTTCCGGGTGGTCCAGTACGACCGCCCCAAGGCCGTGAATGTCGCGACCTTGCCGTTCCCGGGGTTCCCGACCGATCTGCAGCCGATGGCGATCGGCCTGGCGGCGATCGCCGACGGAACGTCGATGATCACCGAGAACGTCTTCGAGGCGAGGTTCCGGTTCGTCGAGGAGATGATCCGGCTGGGCGCCGACGCCCGCACCGACGGACACCACGCGGTGGTGCGCGGTCTGCCGCAGCTCTCGAGTGCGCCGGTGTGGGCGTCCGACATCCGTGCCGGTGCCGGCCTGGTCCTTGCGGGCCTGGTCGCAGACGGTGACACCGAGGTCCACGACGTCTACCACATCGATCGGGGGTACCCGTTGTTCGTGGAGTACCTGGCCGGTCTCGGCGCCGAAATCGAACGTGTAAGATAGGTCAGGCCGGCGCCCCGTACGCGGATCGTCGAGCAGTCTGGCTTGAGCAGTTTGGCAGGCCTTCCGGTAACCCGAAAAAGTCGGAGTTGACTCAACTCCGGCTAGCGAGTAGAGTGGCGGGGTTGCCTGAAAACCGGGCGTGTTGTTTGAGAACTCAATAGTGTGTTTGGTGGTTTTTGTTTGTTGTTGTTTTTGCCATGCTCTCGGCGCCCCGTGTTGGGGGTGTGGTGTTGTTTTTGTCGGTTTTTCGGAACTGATGTTTTCAGGATTGTTCTGAACGTTTTTTGTTTGGAGAGTTTGATCCTGGCTCAGGACGAACGCTGGCGGCGTGCTTAACACATGCAAGTCGAACGGAAAGGCCCTTTCGGGGGTACTCGAGTGGCGAACGGGTGAGTAACACGTGGGTGATCTGCCCTGCACTCTGGGATAAGCCTGGGAAACTGGGTCTAATACCGGATAGGACCATGGGATGCATGTTCTGTGGTGGAAAGCTTTTGCGGTGTGGGATGGGCCCGCGGCCTATCAGCTTGTTGGTGGGGTGATGGCCTACCAAGGCGACGACGGGTAGCCGGCCTGAGAGGGTGTCCGGCCACACTGGGACTGAGATACGGCCCAGACTCCTACGGGAGGCAGCAGTGGGGAATATTGCACAATGGGCGCAAGCCTGATGCAGCGACGCCGCGTGGGGGATGACGGCCTTCGGGTTGTAAACCTCTTTCAGTATCGGCGAAGCTCCGTGGTTTTCTGCGGGGTGACGGTAGGTACAGAAGAAGCACCGGCCAACTACGTGCCAGCAGCCGCGGTAATACGTAGGGTGCGAGCGTTGTCCGGAATTACTGGGCGTAAAGAGCTCGTAGGTGGTTTGTCGCGTTGTCCGTGAAAACTCACAGCTCAACTGTGGGCGTGCGGGCGATACGGGCAGACTGGAGTACTGTAGGGGAGACTGGAATTCCTGGTGTAGCGGTGGAATGCGCAGATATCAGGAGGAACACCGGTGGCGAAGGCGGGTCTCTGGGCAGTAACTGACGCTGAGGAGCGAAAGCGTGGGGAGCGAACAGGATTAGATACCCTGGTAGTCCACGCCGTAAACGGTGGGTACTAGGTGTGGGTTTCCTTCCTTTAGGGATCCGTGCCGTAGCTAACGCATTAAGTACCCCGCCTGGGGAGTACGGCCGCAAGGCTAAAACTCAAAGGAATTGACGGGGGCCCGCACAAGCGGCGGAGCATGTGGATTAATTCGATGCAACGCGAAGAACCTTACCTGGGTTTGACATGCACAGGACGACTGCAGAGATGTGGTTTCCCTTGTGGCCTGTGTGCAGGTGGTGCATGGCTGTCGTCAGCTCGTGTCGTGAGATGTTGGGTTAAGTCCCGCAACGAGCGCAACCCTTGTCTCATGTTGCCAGCACGTGATGGTGGGGACTCGTGAGAGACTGCCGGGGTCAACTCGGAGGAAGGTGGGGATGACGTCAAGTCATCATGCCCCTTATGTCCAGGGCTTCACACATGCTACAATGGCCGGTACAAAGGGCTGCGATCCCGTGAGGGTTAGCGAATCCTTTAAAGCCGGTCTCAGTTCGGATCGGGGTCTGCAACTCGACCCCGTGAAGTCGGAGTCGCTAGTAATCGCAGATCAGCAACGCTGCGGTGAATACGTTCCCGGGCCTTGTACACACCGCCCGTCACGTCATGAAAGTCGGTAACACCCGAAGCCGGTGGCCTAACCCTTGGGAGGGAGCCGTCGAAGGTGGGATCGGCGATTGGGACGAAGTCGTAACAAGGTAGCCGTACCGGAAGGTGCGGCTGGATCACCTCCTTTCTAAGGAGCACCATGATTCCCCCGTACCTCACAGGGGTGAGGGTGATGCGGTTGGGAGAGTTTGTGCCGGCGCCTGTAGTGGGTGGTCGGTGGTGCAGTGGAATTACGAAACAACAACAAGTGAAGACACCAACCGCCAGCAGCCTTGTGCTTCTGGTGGCCGGCTTTCGGGTTGGGCACACTGTTGGGTCCTGAGGCAACAGGCCTGTTTGTGCCCCCTGGTGGGGGTGGGTGTGTTGTCGCTCCATCTTGGTGGTGGGGTGTGGTGTTTGTTTTGTGGATAGTGGTTGCGAGCATCTAGCAAGCAGGCCTTGTGGTCTGTTTGTTTTGCAATTTTTTGTTTCTTGGTTTTTGTGTTTGTAAGTGTGTAAGGGCGCATGGTGGATGCCTTGGCATCGAGAGCCGATGAAGGACGTGGGAGGCTGCGATATGCCTCGGGAGCTGTCAACCGAGCGTGGATCCGAGGATGTCCGAATGGGGAAACCCGGCATCAGTGATGTGGTGTCACCCTCCGGTGAATGTATAGCCGGTGGGGAGGTAACGCGGGGAAGTGAAACATCTCAGTACCCGTAGGAAGAGAAAACAATTGTGATTCCGTGAGTAGTGGCGAGCGAAAGCGGAGGATGGCTAAACCGTATGCATGTGATACCGGGTAGGGGTGTGTGTGCGGGGTTGTGGGAGTGTTGTGTCCGGGTCTACCTTGCCTGGAGGGCAGTGAGAAAGTGTTGTGGTTAGCGGAAGTGGCCTGGGATGGTCTGCCGTAGACGGTGAGAGCCCGGTACGTGAAAACCCGATACCTGCCTTGCAATGATTTCCCGAGTAGCAGCGGGCCCGTGGAATCTGCTGTGAATCTGCCGGGACCACCCGGTAAGCCTGAATACTTCTCGATGACCGATAGCGGACGAGTACCGTGAGGGAATGGTGAAAACCCCGGGAGGGAGTGAAATAGTACCTGAAACCATGTGCCTACAATCCGTCAGAGCCTTCCCTTTTGGGGTGGGGTGATGGCGTGCCTTTTGAAGAATGAGCCTGCGAGTCACCGGCACGTCGCGAGGTTAACCCGGGTGGGGTAGCCGTAGCGAAAGCGAGTCTGAATAGGGCGTATCGCATCCGTTGGGTGTGTGTAGTGGCGTGTTGTGGACCCGAAGCGGAGTGATCTACCCATGGCCAGGGTGAAGCGCGGGTAAGACCGCGTGGAGGCCCGAACCCACTTAGGTTGAAGACTGAGGGGATGAGTTGTGGGTAGGGGTGAAAGGCCAATCAAACTCCGTGATAGCTGGTTCTCCCCGAAATGCATTTAGGTGCAGCGTTGCGTGTTTCTCACTGGAGGTAGAGCTACTGGATGGCCGATGGGCCCTACTAGGTTACTGACGTCAGCCAAACTCCGAATGCCGGTGAGTCAAAGCGTGGCAGTGAGACGGCGGGGGATAAGCTCCGTGCGTCGAGAGGGAAACAGCCCAGATCGCCGGCTAAGGCCCCTAAGCGTGTGCTAAGTGGAAAAGGATGTGCAGTCGCGAAGACAACCAGGAGGTTGGCTTAGAAGCAGCCACCCTTGAAAGAGTGCGTAATAGCTCACTGGTCAAGTGATTGTGCGCCGATAATGTAGCGGGCTCAAGCACACCGCCGAAGCCGCGGCAATCCGTCAAGGATTGGGTAGGGGAGCGTCCTGCATCCGGTGAAGCCACAGAGTGATCTAGTGGTGGAGGGTGTGGGAGCGAGAATGCAGGCATGAGTAGCGATGAGGCAAGTGAGAACCTTGCCCGCCGAAAGACCAAGGGTTCCTGGGCCAGGCCAGTCCTCCCAGGGTGAGTCGGGACCTAAGGCGAGGCCGACAGGCGTAGTCGATGGACAACGGGTTGATATTCCCGTACCCGTGTGTGGGCGTCCCTGATGAATCAGCGGTACTAACCACCCAAAACCTCGCTGACTTCGATCCTTCGGGAGAGAAGCGGCGGGGGGCTGCGTGGGACCTTCGTTGGTAGTAGTCAAGCGATGGGGTGACGCAGGAAGGTAGCCGTACCAGTCAGTGGTAATACTGGGGTAAGCCGGTAGGAAGAGATCTAGGCAAATCCGGGTCTCATATATTCCGAGAGGTGATGCATAGCCAAATGTGGCGAATTCGGTGATCCTATGCTGTCGAGAAAAGCCTCTAGCGAGCACGCACACGGCCCGTACCCCAAACCAACACAGGTGGTCAGGTAGAGAATACCAAGGCGTACGAGTGAACTATGGTTAAGGAACTCGGCAAAATACCCCCGTAACTTCGGGAGAAGGGGGACCCTCATACCGTCATGGCCTTCGCGGCGGCAGCGGAGGGGTCGCAGAAACCAGTGAGAAGCGACTGTTTACTAAAAACACAGGTCCGTGCGAAGTCGCAAGACGATGTATACGGACTGACGCCTGCCCGGTGCTGGAAGGTTAAGAGGACCGGTTAACCCCTTCGGGGGTGAAGCTGAGAATTTAAGCCCCAGTAAACGGCGGTGGTAACTATAACCATCCTAAGGTAGCGAAATTCCTTGTCGGGTAAGTTCCGACCTGCACGAATGGCGTAACGACTTCTCAACTGTCTCAACCATAGACTCGGCGAAATTGCATTACGAGTAAAGATGCTCGTTACGCGCGGCAGGACGAAAAGACCCGGACCTTCACTATAGCTTGGTATTGATGTTCGATGCGGTTTGTGTAGGATAGGTGGGAGACTGTGAAACCCGCACGCCAGTGTGGGTGGAGTCGTTGTTGAAATACCACTCTGATCGTATTGGACCTCTAACCTCGAACCATGAAGCTGGTTCAGGGACAGTGCCTGGTGGGTAGTTTAACTGGGGCGGTTGCCTCCTAAAATGTAACGGAGGCGCCCAAAGGTTCCCTCAACCTGGACGGCAATCAGGTGTTGAGTGTAAGTGCACAAGGGAGCTTGACTGTAAGACTGACACGTCAAACAGGGACGAAAGTCGGGACTAGTGATCCGGCACCCCGAGTGGAAGGGTGTCGCTCAACGGATAAAAGGTACCCCGGGGATAACAGGCTGATCTTCCCCAAGAGTCCATATCGACGGGATGGTTTGGCACCTCGATGTCGGCTCGTCGCATCCTGGGGCTGGAGCAGGTCCCAAGGGTTGGGCTGTTCGCCCATTAAAGCGGCACGCGAGCTGGGTTTAGAACGTCGTGAGACAGTTCGGTCTCTATCCGCCGCGCGCGTCAGAATCTTGAGGAAACCTGTCCCTAGTACGAGAGGACCGGGACGGACGAACCTCTGGTATACCAGTTGTTCCACCAGGAGCACGGCTGGATGGCCACGTTCGGACAGGATAACCGCTGAAAGCATCTAAGCGGGAAACCCACTCCAAGACCAGGATTCTCACCCATTTCAGTGGGATAAGGCCCCCCGCAGACCACGGGATCGATAGACCAGACCTGGAAGCACCGCAAGGTGTGCAGGGAACTGGCACTAACCGGCCGAAAACTTACCAACACACAACAAACAAAATAATTGTCGTGTTGCCCGCAACCACACACCACAAAACATAGAGAACCCACACCCCACCACCAAACACAAACAATGGTGACACCAGGTGCCGGCCACCAGCCCGCACCCACACAAAAAAATAGAGTTACGGCGGACATAGCGACAGGGAAACGCCCGGTCCCATCCCGAACCCGGAAGCTAAGCCTGTCAGCGCCGATGATACTGCCCAACCGGGTGGAAAAGTAGGACACCGCCGAACACAACATAGTGAAACGCCCCCCGAGAATTCGGGGGGCGTTTCCATTTTTCCCATTGACGGGCAGCAGGACTCGCTGCGGGCCGACGCTGGACAAGTGACGCTGACAGCCCCCCGGTCGCTAGTTGCCCGAGCGCCCGAGAAGCTATACCGTTAAGCCTTAATTAAGGGAGTTAACAGGAGGATATCGGGTGCGCCCCTTTCTTTGCCTTCCGGTCGTCGCCGGTATCACAGCCGGCCTGATCGCCGGGGTACCGGCGGCCTCACCGCCGGCCGGCGCACATCCTGCCGCGATCTCACTTACCGGCAACGGTACGGAGCTCGGGGATGGGATCGCATTCCTCATGGGCGGCACCGGCATGCCGCAACCGTCCGACCGCTACCTTGAGGCCGCGGACAATCTGTACCTGCAGCCGCACGGCTTCGGCGGCGAGCTGGTATCGCTGTGGACGCCGGAGAATGTCAGTTCGACCTCCCAAGCGGTGGGCGGGCAGATTCTCTACAACGCCGTCATGGAGCAGATCAGCAGCGGCGACGTGGACGCCGACCACCCGGTGGTGGTGTTCGGCTACTCGCAGAGCGCCGCGATCTCGGTAGGGCTGATGGAGCGACTTGCCGAGGAGGGAGTGTCGAACGATCTGGTCCGGTTCGTACTGATCGGCTCTCCGGGTACCAGCGGCGTCCCCACCGACCTGTATCACACCGACGTCTACAACTACGAATACGACCCGGTAGCGTTCCGGCCCACGTACTTCAACCCGCTGGCGGACCTGAACTCGATCTTGGGCTTCATCTACGGGCACTCCGTGCTCTTGAGCGCGACGCCCGAGCAGGTCGAATCGGCCATCGAGTTGCCGACGGCCGATCCTGACTCGCTGACCACCTTCCACATGATCACATCTGACATCCTGCCGCTGCTGGCTCCACTGCAGTTGGTTCCGATTCTTGGGCAGCCGCTCTATGAGTTGTTGGAACCCGTTACGCGCATCCTGGTGAATCTCGGTTACGGCAACCTCGAGTACGGCTGGCCGCCGGGGGACGTCGATGTGCCGGCGGCATCAGGTCTCTTCCCGGCCGACATCGATTTCGGTGACCTGCTCACCGCACTGGGCAATGGTGTGCAACAGGGAGTCAGCAACGCAATCTCCAGCTTGCTCGACCCGGCGACCTACCAGATCGTTCCGTTGGTGGAGCACCCGTCGCTGGCGGGGATCATTCAAGAGGGTTACATCGTGGGCGCGATCGACACGCCGACTCCGACGCTGGCCGAGGCGCTGACCGGTCTGGCCGCCTTCTTCGAAGGATTCACCGACACCACCGAGTACCCCATGCCGGACTAGGCACAGGCCGGCAGGCGCGGCTGGTCGGCCGAGGGCGCTAAATTCCGAGTGACTGGCCGCGGAGGAGTTGTTCGATTCGGTCCAACAACTCGTCCGGGTCTTCGTCGGTGGCGTCGTTCCAGGCTAGTAGTGCGTTGGCGAGGTTGCGCGGCTGGACGGTGAGGTGCAGGCCGAGTACGACCGTGTCGGTGTTGCCGGAATCTATGGTGTGGTAGGCAATTTCGGTTTGCAATGAATGTCCGTTGACCGGGTTGGGGAGCATCTTGGGGGTGATCGACTCGATGTCCTCGCGGCGGATCTTCGTCAACTTCGATCCCGGCGTGGCTGCTCGCAGCGTCAATGCAGTGGGGGAGATGCAGAGCGGGCATCGGCGCCACATGCGCAGGACGCTCAGTAATGCTAATGGCATTAGGCTCATGAGGAGGATCCCGCCGAAACGAAACCATGCGGGATAGTCGGAGTTTCGGCCCGCTGCCGCCATAGCTACGCCCATTAGCGGGATAATCGTTATTGCCATGTAGGCGTTTCCCTCGAACCACGGAACGTAGCGGCAGATGACCCCATTGGCTGTGCGGGTGACGCCCGGCCGGAAAATCCGGCGCTGGCCGGCGAGGATGAGGAGTGCCGCGCACACGATGCCAAGAGTCCCGTACCACGGGAATCCGACCCGAGCATCCACTGCCGCTAATACGAGCAGGAAACCGCCGAAGGAATAACGGGCTACTCGCCCCCAGCGGCCTTTTGCTCCATCGCCCGCCATCAGCGGCCGTCCTGCTTTCTGCCCCCCGGGGCGCCGCCGTCGCTGCCGGTGGATGGGCGACTTACCGGCCCCGGTCGGACCGCTAGCCAGATGCTCTCCTGGTCCACCGGCGAGTCGTGTAACGCGGTCACCGTCAGCTGCGTGATCAGCGTCTCGCGCTCTCTCGTGATGATCCGGGATCGAGACACGCTACCGAGAACGCCGAGTTCGTGGCTGATCTGCATGGTGAGTACTCCCGTGACGCCAGGCCCCTCAGTAGCCGTAGCGAGTTCCCGGTACAGCTCTTGGCAGCCTGGTACCGACTGCAATTGCTGCTCGGACAGCATGGCGAATACGTCGGCGGCATCGAGCGGCGCCTCGACGCGATGTAGCGTCAATACGGCGTTGGGGCAGAACTGGTTTACGCGCGGGTCGTGGCGACACATCCATACGCCGATGCCCGGGGCGGAATCAAAAGGATCCCAGTCCGCCGGGACTCCCACATCCACGGCAAGCCCATCGAACTGGTCGACCGGAGACACGGCGACGCCGTCCCGGGCTATGAACTCATCGAATCGCATGTTCCACGCCGCCTATCCGAAACCGAATAGTGACTTCGCGCCACGTGCAACGCTGCCCACCGAATCTGTGACCGGACCCCAGGCCATTTCGACCCCGTTGGACGCGAGCATGGCGGCGCCCGCACCGGCAATGGCGCCGACCACCACCCCGACTGCCGTTCCCGCCCCTCGAACAATCGAACCGGCCAATCCTCCGGCTTGTGCACCCACCCAGAGACCCGCTGCGACGCCTGCACCCTCGCGGGTGACAGCCTCGGCAACCGAGTTTCCGTCCTGGATGTCCGACATCACCGCGGGTACCGCGCTCGCGGCTCCAGTCACCCGAGCAACTCGGGAGAAACCCATTAGCTCGACACCGCCGATTTCCGGATCCTTGAACCATTTCAACAGGCCCGGGTCAGGCGCACCGGGGCCGGTGGTGGGTCCCTTTGCGACCACGTCGAGCACTGTTTGCCGCACCCCGTCCGCGGTGCCGCCGGCGATCGCGCCCTCGGAAGCGATCAGCACGTCTTTGAGTGCCGGGGCGTACCCCGGAGCCTCGCCGGCAGTGCTGCCGTGCGGCTCCGTTTCCGGCGCGGTGCGAGGACGGTTGTCTACCGGAGTAGCTGGGGCAGCTACTCCCGCGCCGCCGTCGGCGCCTGCTTCGGGCAAGCTGAGGTGCTCCAGCCCGGCGGTGGCGGTGGCGAGATCGCGGGCGATGCCGGCCTCGGCGTCGACCAGGTTGTTGAGGCGGGTGCGGATCGCACCGGCATGGCCGTCAGCGGCGTGCTCTCGAGCGTCACGCTCCGTGGTGGAGCTGTAGCAGGGCCGCGTGTCGGTGAGGGTGTAGTCGGCGCCGACGTTGAAACCGTCATGCACAGCAGCGTTGACCGCGTTGAGCACCGACTGTTTGTTGGTCTCCTGCCGACCGCAGCATCGTCGGGCGATCTCGGCCGCGAGCCGAAGCTGATCAGCCGGCGTCCGCACCGTGACCGCGTCCGCTGCCGTGCGCTCCTGCATGCGGTGGGCGGCGCGGCCATCCCACACGGTTCCGCCGGGGCGCACCGACGCGTTGCGGACCTCGGCGAAGGCGTTCTCCCAGGTGTCGGCGAGCCGGGACCAGCTCTCACCGGAGGCCTTGAGGTAGTCCCAACTCGCCGCCCGCACCTCGGAGAGCGACGGCCAGCCGTTGCTCAGCGTCATCGACGGCTACCTCGGTAGTCCGAGCCCGCCGGCATCGCCGTCGACGTTCTGGTAACCACCGGCCGGTGCGCTGGAGCCCACCGCTGCCAGAGCTGCGGCTCCACCGTCGTCCATCGCCTCGAAGTCGTTCGCCGCTCCGGTGAGCTTGGAAGCGGTCGCCTGCATCCGGCTGGCAAGAATCTTGCCGACCCTGCCGGTACCGGCACTGACCGCCGTCGCCGCCGCTTCGCTGGACTGCCAGGAGAGTGCGGTCCTGGTTGGCAGCGTCACCGCGACCTCACTGGCGAGCTCCTCGCAGCGCTGCGCGAGCGCGCGCAGCCCGTCCGGTACGACCCGAAGACCCGGTCTGGTCACGGAGGAAGGCTATCTGCTGACGCAACGATGGCCAATTCACTCGGCCGTGCCCGCCAAGCTCAATCGAACAGCGTGGCGTGGCTGTGCCGCCGCTCCAGATCCAACAGGGTCCGCTTGCGGTCGATGCCGCCGCCGTAGCCGGTCAGGCTGCCGTTGCTGCCGATGACCCGGTGGCAGGGCACGATGATCGAGATCGGGTTGCGGCCGTTGGCCAGTCCCACGGCGCGCGAGGCTGTCGGTGCCCCGATCTGTGTTGCCAACTCGCCGTAGGAGCGGGTCTGGCCGTAGGGGATCGTCAGCAACGCGGTCCACACCCGGCGCTGAAACTCGGTCCCGGCCATCTCATAGGTCAGCTCGAATTCGGTGAGATCCCCGGCGAAGTACGCCGCGAGTTGCTCGACGACGTCGGGGAAAGCGGAGTCGTCGCGGCGCCATCCGGTGCGGTCGGGGGCATGGGAGTGGTCGAGCATCAGCAGATGGCTGAGCTTGCCGTTCGCGCCGGCCAGGGTGAGTGGGCCGATCGGGCTGTCGATGGTGCGCTGATAGATCATGCGATCTCCTTGGAGGTCCGGGGCCAGTCGTTCACGGCGTGATCGAGTGCGGTCCACAGATGCTGGGTGGCATACGACCGCCACGGGCGCCAGCGAAGACTGCGTTCGGTCAGGGCCCGCGGCTGCTCGGGTAAACCCAGCCGGCGCACGGCCACCCGCACCCCCAGATCGGTCGCCGGGAACGCATCGGGGTCGCCCAGGCCGCGCATGGCGATGAGTTCGGCAGTCCACGCGCCGACGCCGGGAAGCTCCAGCAACGACTTCCGGGCCCGGCCCCAATCGCAGCCCGCGCCCAGGCTGATGCTGCCGTCGGCGAGGCCTGCCACCAGGGCCAGCAGCGTCCTCCGACGTGCCCGGGGCAGCGCCAGCCGGTCGGCGTCGATATCGGCCAGCCGTTCGACCGACGGGAAGACGTGAGTCAGCCCGCCGCTCGGGTCGACAATGGGTTCGCCGTGGCCCAGCAGCAACCGCCGCGTATGGGTGCGGGCCGCCTTGACCGACACCTGCTGGCTGAGCACCGCCCGCACCGCCAGTTCGGCTTCGTCGACGGTGCGGGGGATTCGCTGGCCCGGCGCCTTGGCCACCAGCGGCGCCAGTTCGGGGTCGTCGGTGAGAGCCTCGACGACGGCCTCCGGATCGGCGTCGAGGTCCAGCAGTCGCCGGCAGCGGGTGATCGCCGCGGTGAGATCCCGGAAATCGTCGAGCACCAGCTCGCATCGGACGTGGTCGGGGGCCGGAGTCAGGCTGACGATGCCGTTGCCGTGCGGCAGTCGCAGGGTGCGGCGGTACGCGCCGTCACGCACCTCCTCGCAACCGGGAACCGCGCAGGCCGCCAGATGGCCGAAGACCCCCTCGAATGCGAACGGGGTGCGCACCGGCAGACGCAGCGACAGCCCTCCCGGGCTCGGGGGGCGCCGGTCGGATTCGGCCTTGAACCGGGCGGCCGCGTGTTGCCGCAATGCCGTCGGCGTGGTGGCCCACACCGCGCGGACGGTGTCGTTGAACTGTCGGATGCTGGCGAAGCCGGCCGCAAACGCGATGTCGCTCAACGGAAGATCCGTGGTCTCGATCAAAATCCGGGCCGTCTGCGCGCGCTGGGCGCGGGCCAGCGCCAGCGGACCGGCTCCGACCTCGTTGTGGAGCAGGCGCTGCAACTGGCGGGTGGAGTAGCCGAGGTGGCCGGCAAGCCCCGTCACCCCCTCGCGGTCGACCGTGCCGTCGGCGACCAACCGCATCGCCCGGCCCACGATGTCGCCGCGGACGTTCCATTCCGGCGATCCCGGTGCGGCGTCTGGCCGGCAGCGTTTACAGGCCCGGAAGCCTGCCCGCTGAGCGGCGGCGGCGGTGGGGTAGAACCGCACGTTCCGTGGCAGCGGTGGCCGTACCGGGCAACTGGGCCGGCAGTAGATCCGGGTGGTCAGCACTGCGGTGTAAAACCAGCCGTCGAAGCGGGCGTCGCTGGACTGCACGGCACGATAGCAGCGGTCGAAGTCGTCGTGCACGTTGTAACCATCGCATGTGGCGGCCGCCGACACTAGCGGGAATACGACACGATAGTGCCGATCCGATGCCGCTCGCCGGGGCTACCATCTGGGCGTGGCGGCACTGGTGCAGCGGTACTTGGACGGGATACTCGCCGAGCATGCCGAGGTGAACGTCGGTGCCCTGGCCAGCTACATTCCGGAGTTGGCGCGGGTCGACCCGACCGGCTTCGGTCTGTCGCTGTCGTCGTCGGACGGCTATGTCTATGAATCCGGCGACGCCGAGGCGCAGTTCACCATGCAGTCGATCTCCAAGCCGTTCACCTACGCGCTGGCGCTCGACCAGTTGGGGCATGCGGACGTCGACGCGAGGATCGGGGTGGAACCCTCCGGCGAGGGATTCAACAGGATCAGCGTCGACCAGGTCACCCAGGTGCCGAAGAATCCGATGATCAACGCCGGTGCGATAGTGGCCTGCTCGTTGATTCCGGGCGCGACCGCCGACGACCGATTCGCTTTGGTCAGGGAGTTCTACAGTGCCTGTGCGGGACGCGGTCTGGACTTCGACGAGGACGTCTACCGGTCGGAGAAGGCCAGCGGCAGTCGTAATCGCGGGATCGCTTACCTGCTGGACAGTTTCGGTGCTCTTGACGCTGACCCTGATGACGCTCTCGACGTCTACATCCGGCAGTGCTCGTTGAAGGTCACCAGCACCGATCTGGCCCGGATGGCGGCGACGCTCGCGCGGGGTGGTTACAACCCGTTGACCGGGCGGCAGGTGACCGACGCGGCGGTGGTCCGGCGCACGCTGTCGGTCATGGTGACCTGCGGTATGTACGACGCCGCCGGCGAGTGGGTCAGTGCGGTCGGTATGCCGGCCAAGAGCGGTGTGGGTGGCGGCATCGTGGCGGTGCTGCCCGGCCAGCTGGGCATCGGCGTCTATTCGCCGCGGATCGACGCCAAGGGCAACAGTGTGCGCGGAGTGCTGGTGTGCCGCAGCCTTTCTCAACAGCTCGGCCTGCATTTCCTGACCGTGAGCAGCGAAGCTCATTCGGCTATTCGCGGCATGTACACACCCCGTCCGGGCGTCCGGGTTTACGAGGTGCACGGCGACCTGCTCTTCGCCGGCGCCGAACAGGTGGCCCGCACCGCCACCGGCGACTGCGGCGACTTCGGCGTCGCGATCCTCGACGTGTCGCGCCTGCACGCCATCAGCGACCCGGCGCGTGCCCTGCTCGCCGGACTGGCCCACGAGCTGCAGAGCCTGGGCAAACGGGGCCTTCTCGTCGATCCGGGCGGCGCGCTGACGTCCGACCCGGCGACCCGGGGGACGCTGGTGTTCGCCACGGTCGACGACGCCCTCGCCGCGAGCGAGAAGTGGGTGACCTAGCGACGGCTACAGCGGCCCGGCCAGCACGGTGGGCTGGTCATATCCGCGCAGCACCACCGAATCGCCCAGCACCCAATGGGCTTGCTCGCTGATAGAGGCGGCGCGCAGTGTCCGTGCCGTGGTCAACAACTGGAGCTCGCGGATTTTAGCCAGCTCGGATAGTCGGGCCGCCTCATTGACGGGCTCGCCGATCACGGTGTACTCGAAACGTTCTTTGGCGCCCACATTTCCGGCGACAACCTGGCCGGCCGCTACCCCGATCCCGGCGCGGATCTCCGGCACCTCGTCGGCCAGCCGGGAGAGGATGGCGCGTCCGGCGGCCAGCGCTTCGTCTTCGGGTTGGTCGAGGTGGTTGGGGGCACCGAAGATCGCCAGGCTCGCGTCGCCCTCGAACTTGTTGATCAGGCCCCGATGGCGGTCGACCTCGTCGACGACCACCGCGAAGAACCGGTTGAGCAGGGTGACGACCTCGGTGGCCGGCTTGGCGGTCACGATCTGAGTCGACCCGATGATATCGACGAAAAGCACTGCGACATGGCGCTCTTCGCCGCCGAGTTGTATCCGGTCGCGTTCCGCGGCCGCGGCGACTTCGCGACCGACGTGGCGACCGAACAAGTCACGCACCCGCTCCCGCTCCCGCAGCCCGTGCACCATCGCGTTGAAACCGCTTTGCAGTTCGCCGAGTTCGGTCCCGTCGAAAACCACCAGATCGGCTCCCAGGTTGCCCTGCTCGACCCGCCTGAGCGCGGCACGCACCACCCGCACCGGGGCGGCGGTGAGCCAGGACAGAATCCACATCAACAGAAATCCGAAGACGGCGGTGGCGACCGCGACCACCAGCACGGCGACCCCAAACTGGGTCATGGACAGATTCTTCAGCACCAGCGCGAAGATCGCCGTCAGCGCAATGCCCAGAACCGGCACGCCCGAGCTGAGCAGCCAGACCATCATGGTCCGGCCCATGATGCCCGAGAAGAAACGCCGTGGCGGTGGACCGGCGGCGAGCGCCTGGGCGGCCACCGGACGCAGCGCGAACTCGGTGCACAGGTAGCAGGCGGTGGCGACCTGGATGCCACACACACCGACAGTGAACGCGACGATCGGGATGAAGTAGTTGTCGGCCATCCCGTAAAGCACGGTGAACAGCATCGCGGCCACGCCCCACAACGCGAGCACTACCTGGGCTACCCGCCACGGTGCCAGGAACGCGTTGCGCTCGTCCACCCGCGTCGGTTGCTGTTCCCTGATCGCCCAGCGCAATTTCTTGATGGTGCGCCGGGTGATCCAGTAGGTACCGAAGATCAGCGCCAGCACGATATAGGCCGGTACGACGCCGTATGTCAGCCATCCCGGGGCGTCGAAGAACACACTGGGCGACGGAAAGGCCACTGCCAACAGCAGTGCTTCGACGCCGATCCCGATCAGATTCGTCCCGACGATGACGACGGTCAGGATGAACTGGATGCGAATCCGCCGCAGATACTGACTTTCTGACACTCGGCCGAGCAACCAAGAGCCGTATTCAGGGGTTTCGGGCAGTCGGTCGGTCTGGCGGGTCAACAGCTCCAGAACCCGGCCCATCCGTTGGGCGGTCGTCTTCGGCGCTTTCATCGTGGCGTAAGAATAATTGCTCGACGCTGCCCCTAAGGTGGTTCGGATGCGACTCGTCATCGCCCAGTGCACCGTCGACTACGTGGGCCGGCTCACCGCGCACCTGCCGTCGGCCCGGCGACTGCTGCTGCTGAAGGCCGATGGTTCGGTCAGTGTGCACGCCGACGACCGTGCCTATAAGCCGCTGAACTGGATGAGTCCGCCGTGCCGGCTCACCGAGGAGCGCGCCGGTGAGTTCGCGGTGTGGGTGGTGACGAACAAGACCGGCGACCAGCTGCGGATCACCATCGAGGAGATCGAGCATGACTCCAGCCATGAGCTCGGTGTCGACCCGGGTCTGGTCAAGGACGGCGTGGAGGCTCAGTTGCAGGCGCTGCTCGCCGAGCATGTCGAGCTGCTCGGCGAGGGCTACAGCCTGGTGCGCCGGGAGTACATGACCGCCATCGGACCGGTGGACCTGCTGTGTCGCGACGAGCAGGGACGCTCGGTTGCCGTGGAGATCAAGCGGCGCGGCGAGATCGACGGTGTCGAGCAGCTGACCCGGTATCTGGAACTGCTCAACCGTGACAGTCTGCTCGCACCGGTGAGCGGGGTGTTCGCCGCCCAGCAGATCAAACCGCAGGCCCGAACGCTGGCAACCGATCGTGGTATTCGCTGTGTGACACTGGATTACGACGCGATGCGCGGAATGAACAGCGATGAGTACCGGTTGTTCTGACCGCTGGGCTCCGGCGGCGGAATAGCAGGCGACGGCGAAGCGTTACAGCGGTCCATGGCAGTCGAAGATCTATTCCAACCGCTGACCGTTCGCTCGCTGACCGTGCCGAATCGCTTCGCGATGGCGCCGATGACGCGGCGGGCGTCGCCGAGCGGGGTGCCGGGCACCGATGTCGCCGAGTACTACCGACGGCGTGCGGCCGGCGGTGTCGGGCTGATCATCACCGAAGGCATCCGGCTGCCCGATCCGGCTGCGGGTTACCCCTTCAGCGTGCCGACGATCGCGGGCGACGAGGTGCTCGCCGGATGGCGCCGCGTCGTCGACGGGGTCCATGCCGAGGGCGCCACGATCGCTGCACAGTTGTGGCACCAGGGCGTTGAGCGCGACGACTCCGACGGTGTGGAACCGGTCGGCCCGTCCGGCATCAACGGGCGGGGCGAGCCGCGGGGCCGGGCGCTGCGAACCGACGAACTCCCGGAGGTCGCCCAGTTGTTCGCGAACAGTGCCGCCACCGCACGGGACATCGGATTCGACGCCGTCGAGATCCACGGCGCCCACGGCTACCTGCTGGACGAATTCCTTTGGGAGCGAACGAATCGGCGCACCGACGGCTACGGCGGATCGTTGGCCGGGCGGACGCGCTTCCCGGCCGAGGTGGTCGCCGCGGTACGTGCCGCGGTCGGGCCGGACTACCCGATCATCTTCCGCTTCTCGCAGTGGAAGGGCACCGACTACACGGCGTCGATCGCCGACGACCCGGCGCAGTTGGCGGACCTGTTGGCACCGTTGATCGACGCTGGTGTCGACGTACTGCACCCCTCGACGCGCAGGCACTACCTGCCGGCTTTCCCAGACGACGACCCCGAACTGAGCTTGGCCGGGTGGAGCAAGAAGGTCAGCGGGGCGCCGGTCATCACGGTGGGATCGGTCGGGCTGGAAACGCAGTTCCGCAGCGAAAAGCGGGGTGAGGTGATCCAGCCCGCGCCCGTCGACCGACTGGTCGAGCAGTTCGATGCCGGAGAGTTCGATGTGGTGGCGATCGGACGCGCGCTGCTCGCCGATCCGACCTGGGTGAATCGGCTACGTCGGGGCGAACTGGACCGCTTCGCCGGCTACGACGCGGCGGTTGCCTTGGCCGCGCTGGCCTAGGCTTCCGGTATGGCTCGTCGGCGCAGTCCCTCGCGTCGGCAGCAGCCATTGCGGCCGCCACCCCTGTCACAACGGGTCGAGACCGGGCCGGACGGCTACGACTATGTCGTGGCGGCGATCCTCGGGTCGCGGGCGGCGAAGGTCTATCGATGCCCCGGGTGCGATCACCCGATTCGCACCGGCATCGCACATGTGGTGGTGTGGCGCGCCGACTCGGGTGAGGGCGAAGATCGGCGGCATTGGCATACGCCATGTTGGGCCAATCGCGCGACGCGCGGCCCCACCCGCAAGTGGTCCTAGAACCTCAGTGCACCGCCGCCGTGTCGCCGGCCGGTTCGACCAGCTCGACCAGCACGCCGCCGGCATCCTTGGGGTGGATGAAGTTGATCCGCGAGTTCGAGGTGCCGCGCCGCGGCGCGTCGTAGAGCAACCGGACGCCTTGGTCGCGCAGCCGCTGCGAGAGCGCGTCGATGTCGCTGGTCCGATAGGCGAGCTGCTGCAGACCCGGGCCGCGCTTGTCCAGGAACTTCGCGATCGTCGACGACTCGTCGATCGGGGCCATCAGCTGAAGCTGGGCACTGCCGACCGGGGCGCCGCGCACCGCCAGCATCGCCTCGACGATGCCCTGCTCGTCGTTGACCTCTTCGTGCAACACGATCATCCCGAGCTGGTCGTGATACCACTTCTTGGCCGCTTCCAGGTCCGGCACCGCGATGCCGACGTGGTCGATCGCCGTCACCAGGGCGGAGGCCAAGGCGGAACGTACCTCGAACGGGTCAGTGACGGAATCGGTCGTCATAGGAGTAACGGTAACCTGAGCGGAAACATCGCGCTGCGGCGATCCGGCAGATCGGCCGCCCACATCCGGCTTGGAGGTAGTCATGACCACATCGGTGATCGTTGCTGGGGCACGGACCCCGATCGGCAAGCTGATGGGTTCGCTGAAGGATTTCTCCGGCAGTGACCTGGGCGCGATCGCCATCGCCGGAGCTCTGGAGAAGGCGGGCGTCCCGGCCTCGCTGGTGGAGTACGTGATCATGGGCCAGGTGCTCACCGCGGGCGCGGGCCAGATGCCGGCGCGGCAGGCTTCGGTGGGCGCGGGCATCGGCTGGGATGTTCCTGCACTGAGCATCAACAAGATGTGCCTGTCCGGAATCGACTCCATCGCGCTGGCTGACCAGCTGATTCGCGCCGGCGAGTTCGATGTGGTGGTGGCCGGTGGCCAGGAGTCCATGACGAAGGCACCGCACCTGCTGATGGACAGCCGGTCCGGCTACAAGTACGGCGATGTGACCGTGCTGGACCACCTCGCCTACGACGGGCTGCACGACGTCTTCACCGACCAGCCGATGGGTGCGCTCACCGAGCAACGCAACGACGCCGACAAGTTCACCCGTGCCGAGCAGGACGAGTGCGCGGCCGAATCGCACCGCAGGGCCGCCGCGGCGTGGAAGGACGGGGTGTTCGCTGACGAGGTGGTGCCGGTGAAGATCCCGCAGCGCAAGGGAGATCCGCTGGAGTTCACCGAGGACGAGGGCATCCGGGCCAACACCACCGCCGAATCCCTGGCCGGGCTCAAGCCGGCGTTCCGCAAGGACGGCACCATCACCGCGGGTTCGTCGTCGCAGATTTCCGACGGCGCGGCCGCCGTGGTGGTGATGAGCAAGGCCAAGGCGCAGCAGCTCGGACTGGACTGGCTGTGCGAGATCGGGGCGCACGGCGTGGTCGCCGGTCCGGACTCCACCTTGCAGTCGCAGCCGGCCAATGCCATCAAGAAGGCCATCGCCCGGGAGGGCATCTCGGTCGACCAGCTCGGCGTGGTCGAGATCAACGAGGCGTTCGCGGCGGTGTCGCTGGCCTCGACCCGGGAACTCGGGGTGAACCCCGACGTCGTCAACGTCCACGGCGGTGCGATCGCCGTCGGGCACCCGATCGGCATGTCCGGGGCGCGTATCACGCTGCACGCCGCCCTCGAGCTCAAACGCCGCGGTTCGGGCTACGCGGTGGCCGCGCTGTGCGGTGCCGGCGGGCAGGGCGACGCGCTGATTCTGCGGACCGGATAGGCCCTCTCCTTACGGTCGCGTAGGTTGCTGGATTCGCCGGTTTCGCGCCGTCGGATGCGGGGTGTGATTTTGGTCATAGGCGGCCTCGTCGGCCCCGAAATCAGCCGTCGGCACCGGCGCAGCGGCGGCGTGACAGACTTGACGACGTGACGCGTCCTCGACCCCCGATCGGTCCGGCATTGGCCGGAGCAGTAGATCTGTCCGGACTCAAGCAACCGCCCGGTGGTGCCGGCGGTGATGGTTCCGCCCCGCCGGGCGCCACCGAGATCACCGAGGCCAACTTCGAAGACGAGGTGCTGGTCCGCTCCAACCAGGTGCCCGTCGTGGTGTTGCTGTGGTCGCCGCGCAGCGAGGCCTGCATCAAGCTGGCCGACACGCTGGGCGCACTGGCCACCAGTGATGGCGGCACGTGGTCGCTGGCCACCGTCAACGTCGACGTCGCCCCGCGGGTGGCGCAGGTGTTCGGCGTGGAAGCGGTACCCACGGTGGTGGCGCTGGCCGCCGGCCAGCCGATCACCAGCTTTCAGGGGGTGCAGCCACCCGACCAGCTGCGCCGCTGGGTGGATTCGCTGCTGTCGGCCACCGCGGGCAAGCTCTCCGGCGGCGTCGAAACCGAGCAGCCCGAGCAGGTGGACCCCGCGCTCGCCCGGGCGCGCGACCAACTCGACGCCGGTGACTTCGCCGCGGCTCGCGACTCCTATCAGGAGCTGCTCGCCGCCGACCCCGACCATGTCGAAGCCAAGGCGGCGCTGCGCCAGTTGACGTTCCTGGAGCGCGCAACCGGCCGGCAGCCGGATGCTCCCGCGCTGGCCGATGCCGCCCCCGACGACATCGAGGCCGCCTTCGCCGCGGCCGATGTGCAGATTCTCAACCAGGACGTCACCGCGGCGTTCGACCGGCTGATCGCGCTGGTGCGACGAACCTCCGGTGACGAGCGCAGCACGGTGCGGGCCCGGCTGGTGGAGCTGTTCGAGCTCTTCGACCCGGCCGACCCCGAGGTCGTCGCCGGTCGGCGCAACCTGGCCAACGCGCTGTACTGAGTTTCTCTTGCGCGAGCAGTCGCGAAAGCCCCCCAGAACGCCCGATTTTGGGAGCTTTCACGTCTGCTCGGGGGAGGAAGGCGCCAGCCATAGCGCCGACAGGGCTGGCAGCAGCAGCACCGCCGAGGCCGGCCGGCCGTGCCACGGATCGTCGGTGGCCGCCACCCCGCCGAGGTTGCCCGCCCCCGAACCGCGGTAGCCGACCGCGTCGGTGTTGAGCACCTCGCGCCACCGGCCGGCGCGGGGCAGGCCCAGGTGGTAGTCGGCGTGTTCGACGCCGGAGAAGTTGAACACGCAGGCCAGCATCGAACCGTCCGCGCCGTAGCGCAGAAAGCTCAGCACGTTGTTGGTCGAGTCGTTGGCGTCGATCCACGAGTAGCCGCGCGGGTCGCCGTCCTGACTCCACAACGCGGGCAGCGCCCGGTAGTGGGCGTTGATGTCGCCGACCAGCCGCAAGATGCCGGGGGAGTAGCCGTCGGGCTCGGTGTGGGGATCAAGCTGGAACCAGTCGACGCCGCGCTCGTTGCACCACTCGCCGCGTTGACCGAATTCCTGGCCCATGAACAGCAACTGCTTGCCCGGGTGCGCCCATTGGTAGGCCAGCAGCGTGCGCACCCCGGCGGCCTTGGCGTGGTCGTCACCGGGCATCCGGGTCCACAGCGTGCCCTTGCCGTGCACCACTTCATCGTGGCTGATCGGCAGCACGAAGTTCTCGCTGTAGGCATACAGCATCGAGAACGTCATCTCATGGTGGTGATAGGAGCGGTGCACCGGGTCGTGACCGAGATAGGACAGCGTGTCGTGCATCCAGCCCATGTTCCACTTCATCGAAAAGCCCAGGCCGCCAAGGCTGGTATCGCGGGTGACACCGGGCCAGGAGGTCGATTCCTCGGCGATGGTCACGATTCCGGGCGCCACCCGGTGCGCGGTCGCGTTGAGCTCCTGCAGGAACTGCACCGCCTCCAGGTTCTCCCGGCCGCCGTGGATGTTGGGGGGTCCAGCCGCCCTCAGGACGGGAGTAATCCAGATACAGCATCGACGCCACGGCATCGACGCGCAGCCCGTCGACGTGGAACTCGGTCAGCCAGTACAGCGCATTGGCCACCAGGAAGTTGCGCACCTCCGGACGACCGAAGTCGAACACGTAGGTGCCCCAGTCGAGCTGTTCACCGCGGCGCGGGTCGGCGTGCTCGTAGAGCGGGGTGCCGTCGAAACGGCCCAGCGCCCACGCGTCTTTGGGGAAGTGCGCCGGCACCCAGTCCACGATGACGCCGATGCCGGCGCGGTGCAGCGCGTCGACCAACGCCCGGAAATCATCGGGTGTGCCGAAGCGCGCCGTCGGCGCGTAGTACGACGTGACCTGATACCCCCAGGACCCGCCGAACGGATGCTCGGCGACCGGCAGCAACTCGACATGGGTGAAACCGTGCTGCACCACGTATTCGGTCAGCTCCACCGTGAGCTGGCGATAACTCAGACCGGGACGCCACGACCCGAGGTGCACCTCGTAGATGCTCATCGGCTCCGCCACCGGGTCTCGGCCGGCGCGCTGCGTCATCCAGTCGGCGTCACCCCAGCGGTAGTCGCTGTGTGTCACCCGCGACGCGGTTCGCGGCGGCACCTCGGTAGCGAAGGCGAACGGGTCGGCACGATCGCTGACGCTGCCGTCGGCGCCGTGGATACGGAACTTGTAGAGACCATCGGGCGGAAAGTCGGGCCAGAACACCTCCCAGACCCCGGAGGAACCCAACGCGCGCAGCGGGGCGTCGTTGCTGTCCCAGCCGTTGAAGTCACCGATCAGGCCGACTCCGGTGGCGTTGGGCGCCCACACCGCGAACGACACCCCGGACACGTCACCGCCGGCCGTGGTGAATGTGCGGCGATGGGCACCCAGCACGTCCCACAGCCGCTCGTGGCGGCCCTCGGCGAACAGGTGCAGGTCAACCTCGCCCAGCGTCGGCGCGAACCGGTAACCGTCGGCGACCGTGTGAATCCCGGTCGGTTCCGCGAACGCCGCCGCGTCGGGGTAGTGCAGCTCGAGTCGATAGTCGGCCAGCCCGGTCAACGGCAGCGCGACCGCGAACAGCCCGGAGCCGAGAGGCCGCATCGGGAATCGGTCGGTGCCGACCACCACCACCGCGCGGCGCGCGCGGGGCCGCAACACCCGGACCACCGTGACCTCGCCGTACTCGTGGGCGCCCAGGATCGCGTGCGGATCATGGTGTTCCCCGGCCAGGAGTCGGGTCAGGTCCGCCGCGGCCGGCGCCAACTGTCGGGCCATCGAACTCACCTGCGACGCAGCAGGGCGGTGCGCGCCTGCGCGTTGATCGGTGGCATGTTGACGATGTGGGCCACCGCCCGTGCCGGGTCGAGCCGCACCCAGTTCTCCCGGCCCCAGTGGTAGTCCTCGCCGCTGATCTGGTCTCGCACCCAGAATCGTTGGTAGTCCTCCATTCCCAGCGCCCACATGTCCAGTCGCAGCGTTGCGTGCTCGGGGACGAACGGGTTGAGGTTGACCACCACCAGCACGGTGTCGCCGCTGTCCGGATCGAACTTGCTGTAGGCCAGCAACGCATCGTTGTCGACCGAGTGGAAGTGCACGGTACGCAGCTGGCTCAGCGCCGGATGCATCCGGCGGATCTCGTTGAGCCGGGCTATGAACGGTTCCAAAGACCTGCCCTCGGCTACGGCGGCGGCGAAGTCGCGCGGACGCAGCTGGTACTTCTCCGAGTCAAGGTACTCTTCGCTGCCCTCACGCAACGCACGGTCCTCGAACAATTCGAAGCCGGAGTACACCCCCCACGTCGGGCCCAGCGTCGCCGCCAGCACCGCGCGGATCGCGAACATACCCGGACCGCCTGACTGCAGGCTGGCGTGCAGGATGTCGGGCGTGTTGACGAACAGGTTCGGCCGCCGGTAGTCGGCGAGCTCGGCGATCTGTTGCCCGAATTCGGTCAGCTCGGATTTCGATGTCCGCCAGGTGAAGTAGGTGTAGGACTGGGTGAAGCCGAGTTTGGCCAGGCCGTACTGGCGTGCCGGCGGGGTGAAGGCTTCGGACAAGAACAACACGTCAGGATCGATGTTCTTCACCGCGGCGATCAGCCAGATCCAGAAGTCCGGCGGCTTGGTGTGGGGATTGTCAACCCGAAAGACCTTCACCCCGTGGACCATCCAGAACCGGACCACGCGTAGCACCTCGGCGTACAGTCCGGCCGGATCGTTGTCGAAGTTCAGCGGGTAGATGTCCTGATACTTCTTCGGCGGATTCTCGGCATAGGCGATCGTGCCGTCAGGCAGTTCGGTGAACCACTCCCGGTGCTGACTGGCCCAGGGGTGATCCGGTGCGCACTGCAGCGCCAGGTCCAACGCGACCTCCAGGTCCAGGCGATGGGCGGCCGCCACGAAGTCGTCGAAATCGTCGATGGTGCCGAGCGCCGGGTGAACCGCGTCGTGGCCGCCCTCGGCGCTGCCGATCGCCCACGGCGAACCGACGTCACCGGGCTCGGCGGTCGTGGAGTTGTTGCGGCCCTTGCGATGTACGTGCCCGATGGGGTGGATGGGCGGCAGATACACCACATCGAAGCCCATCGCGGCGATGCGCGGGAGCGCTGCTGCCGCGGTGGCGAAGGTGCCGTGCACCGGGTTGCCGTCGGTATCCCAGCCGCCGGTCGAGCGCGGGAACATCTCATACCAGGCGCCGCGGCGGGCCAGCGGCCGATCCACCCACACCTGGTGGTTCTCGCCGCGGGTGACCAGCTCGCGCAACGGGTGGCCGGCCAGCAGTTCCTCCACCTCTGTCGAGAGGGCGGGCGCGGCCCGGGCCACCGGGTCACCGGGGGCGCGCAGGGCGGCGGCCGCTTCCTGCACCGGCCGGCGCTGGGCGGGCGGTATCCCGGCCGCAGCGCGGTCGAACAAGTCGGCGCCGACCAACAGGTCGTTGGACAACTCGGTCTCGCCCTGGCCCGCCTCGAGCTTGGCGGTCACGGCGTTTCGCCAGCTCTGCAGCGGATCACCCCAACCCTCGACGCGGAAGGCCCACAACCCGACCGAATCAGGCGTGAAGGCGGCGTGGAACACGTAGTCGTCGAACCCGGTGTGCATCGGGATGTGCAGCGGTGCGGCGCCGGCAACCGGCGGTGCGCCCGCCGACTCCCCGGGATGCGGGTAGCGGCGCCCGAGATAACTCACCACCAGGGTCGCGGCGACCGCGTCGTGGCCTTCGCGCCACACGGTGGCCTTGACCGGCACCGTCTCGCCGACCACGGCCTTGGCCGGGTAGCGACCGCACGAGATGACCGGTTCGACGTCGTCGATCTCGACACGACCAGGCACTCACACTCCGTTCGCCGCGGGGCTCTTGACGCCCACGGTAATGGGCGGGGGATCTCGACCGGCATGAAGCGGCCGGTTCGCAACCGAATCGCCACGTCTGTTCGGCGATCCCAACTGCCTCGCCTCCGCCGACCCTTCGGGCCAACTCCGGCGAGCCTCGCTGAACCGCGGTGCCTGTGCGGCGGTCCCAGCTTCGTCTCGCCTCCGCCAACCCTTCGGGCCAACTCCGGCGAGCCTCGCTGAACCGCCGGTGCCTGTGCGGCGGTCCCAGCTTCGCCTCCGCCGACCCTTCGGGCCAACTCCGGCGAGCCTCGCTGAACCGCGGTGCCTGTGCGGCGGTCCCAGCTTCGCCTCGCCTCCGCCGACCCTTCGGGCCAACTCCGGCGAGCCTCGCTGAACCGCCGGTAAGGTGAGGACGTGTGAAAGCACTCCGCCGGTTCACCGTTCGTGCGCACCTCCCCGACCGGCTGCGGGCACTCGAGCAACTGTCGATGAACTTGCGCTGGTCGTGGGATCAGCCGACGCAGGAGTTGTTCGCCTCCATCGACCCTGAGCTGTGGGCCGGATGCGGGCGGGATCCGGTCGCGCTGCTGGGTGCGGTGAGTCCGGCACGGCTTGACGAACTGGCCGCCGATGAGGCGTTCACCGGCCGGCTCGACACCCTGTCGGCCGATCTCGACGAATATCTGACCCAGCCCAGGTGGTACCAGCAGCAGCAGGACGCCGGCGCGGCGCTGCCAGCCGCGATCGCCTACTTCTCGATGGAGTTCGGCGTCGCCGAGGCGCTGCCCAACTACTCCGGAGGGCTGGGGATTCTGGCCGGCGACCACCTGAAGTCGGCATCGGACCTGGGTGTGCCGCTGATCGCGGTCGGGCTGTACTACCGGTCGGGATACTTCCGTCAATCGCTGACCGCCGACGGCTGGCAGCGGGAGACCTATCCGTCGCTGGACCCGCAGGGGCTGCCGTTGCGGCTGCTGGCCGATGCCGCCGGCAACCCGGCGCTGATCGAGGTGGCACTGCCCGGCGCGGGCCGGCTGCGCGCCCGGATCTGGGTGGCGCAGGTCGGGCGGGTGCCGCTGCTGCTGCTGGATTCTGACATCGGTGAGAACGAGCATCAGCTGCGCGGCGTCACCGACCGGCTGTACGGCGGCGACCAGGAGCACCGGATCCGCCAGGAGATCTTGGCCGGGATCGGCGGGGTGCGGGCAATCAGGGCGTTCACCGAGCTCAGCGGCACCCCCGCCCCCGAGGTGTTTCACATGAACGAGGGCCACGCCGGGTTCCTCGGGATCGAACGCATCCGCGAGCTCATCGCCGAGCAGCACCTGGAATTCGACACCGCGCTGGCGGTGGTGCGGTCAGCCACGGTGTTCACCACCCACACCCCGGTTCCGGCCGGCATCGACCGGTTCCGCATCGATATGGTGCGCCGCTACTTCGACGGCAACGCATTGGCCGGCGGGGTGCCCGTCGAGCGGATCCTCGAACTGGGCGCTGAACCCGACCCCGACACTTTCAACATGGCCCACATGGGGCTGCGGTTGGCCCAGCGCGCCAACGGGGTGTCGCGACTGCACGGCAGGGTCAGCCGTGCCATGTTCGACGGGTTGTGGCCGGGCTTCGACCGCGACGAGGTGCCGATCGGCTCGATCACCAACGGTGTGCACGCGCCCAGTTGGGCGGCGGCGCCGTGGTTGCAGCTGGGCCGCGACCTGGCGACGGCGGATTCGTTCAGCGAGCCCGCCGCCTGGGAGCGGCTGCAACAGGTCGATCCCGTTGCGTTGTGGTCGATCCGATCGCAGCTGCGGTCGGTGCTGGTCGACGAGGTCCGATTCCGGTTATTGAGGTCCGGGCTGGACCGGGGTGCTTCCGAAGCCGAGTTGGGCTGGATCGCAACGGCGTTCGACCCCGACGTGCTGACCATCGGCTTCGCCCGCCGAGTACCCACCTACAAGCGGTTGACGTTGATGCTGCGCGACCCCGACCGGCTGGAGCAACTGCTGCTCGACGAGCAGCGGCCGGTTCAGCTGATCGTCGCCGGCAAATCCCATCCGGCCGACGACGGCGGCAAGGCGCTGATCCAGCAGGTGGTGCGGTTCGCCGACCGCCCGGAAGTGCGTCATCGCATCGCGTTCCTGCCCGACTACGACATGTCGATGGCACGACGGCTCTACGCCGGATGCGATGTGTGGCTGAACAATCCGCTGCGCCCGCTGGAGGCATGCGGCACATCGGGGATGAAGAGTGCGCTCAACGGCGGGCTGAATCTGTCCATCCGCGACGGCTGGTGGGACGAGTGGTTCGACGGGGAGAACGGCTGGGCGATACCCACCGCCGACGGGGTGGCCGATGAGAACCGCCGCGACGACCTGGAGGCCGCGGCGCTCTATGACCTGCTGGCGCAGTCGGTCGTCCCGAAGTTCTACGACCGCGACGAACGTGGCGTGCCGCCGCGCTGGATCGAGATGGTGCACCACACGCTGCAGACGTTGGGGCCGAAGGTGCTTGCCTCGCGGATGGTGCGCGACTACGTCGAGCAGTGCTACGCCCCGGCGGCGCAGTCGCTGCGGCGTACCCGGGAGCCGGTGGACGGGGTGCCCTACGGTGCGGCTCGTCAGCTGGCCGACTATCGCACCCGGGCGGAGCGCGCCTGGCCGCGCATCGAGATCACCGACGTCGACAGCACCGGCCTGCCCGACACCCCGCAACTGGGGTCGGAGCTGACGCTGACCGCCACGGTCCGGTTGGCCGGCCTGGCGCCCGACGAGGTGACGGTGCAGGCGGTGCTGGGCCGGCTGGATTCCGATGACACCCTGCTGGATCCGGCCACCGTGGTGATGGCACATGAGCGCACCGGTGCCGATGGAACCGACGTGTTCTCGACGACCACCGCGCTACCGGTCGCCGGGGCGGTGGGCTACACGGTGCGGGTGTTGCCGAGTCACCCGCTGCTGTCCGGCGACGCCGAGCTGGGATTGATCACGCTGGCCACCTAGCCGTGAGCAGACGCGAAAGCCCCCAGAAACGCGGCTTTTTGGGGGCTTTCGCGTCTGCTCGCCGGGGCTCGGTTGGGCGTCAGGGGAAGCGCTGCAGGCAGCGGTCGAAGTCGCCGAGCACCCCGGTGCGGTAGGCGTCGATGCGGGAGAAGCCCGCCGGCACCGACTCACCGTTGATGTCGCCGGCGGCCAGGCCGTTGGTGAGCAGCCCGGCGACCGCCTCGTCCAGGTCGCCGGCGGTCAACGTGATGGTGCTGCCATTGGAGGTGGTGACCCCCTGCGACAGTCGGGTGGTGGCCACCCCGGTCAGGCATGCGGTGCGCAGTGCGGCAGCGGCGTTGTCGAGCACCAGCCCGCCGTGCTCGATCTGCACCGCCTGCAGGTAGCGCGACACCAGTACCGAATAGGCGGTGTTGTCGCCGGACAGCGTCGCCAGCTTCTGGTCCTTGCTGGGGGTGCCCATGGCCTGCAGGGCCGGCAGATCGACCGCGATGGTGTTGGTCGCGGGGCAGTATGACGCCGGGGGGCTGGGCCGGGCGTCGGTGCACGACGAGGCGGCGGCCGCGTCGAACGTGAGCTGCGGGGGCTTGTCCGGATCGAACGCGATGTTCATGGCGTCGACGATGACCCGCACCGAATCCTCGCTGACCGGCACCTCGCCGGTCTCGTTCTGCTGCAGCTGGACGGGGAGTTCGCCGCGCCGCTGCTCGATCTCCTGGGCGTCGATGGCCTTGCACGATCCGGCGCCGTCGGTGAACCCGAACTGGAACGCCGAGATCCGTTCGAACGCCGAGCCGTGCTCGTTGTCGCCGACGGTCTCGCCGGGATTGAGCAGCGGATCGCGCAGCGCCAGCATCGCGGCCAACACCGCGTTCAATCCGTCGCCGGTGCTCAGCGTGAAGCGCGGTGAGTCGCCGTGGGCCACCCAGCGCAGGTAGACCCCCGCCAGGCAGTCGGCCTGTTGTTCGGCCACCAGCGTCGGGGTCTGGCGCCGCTTGGTGATCCCGGCGGCGCGGGCGATCGCGTGCCCGTACTCGTGGGCGAGCACCATGGTGATCGCCATGTCGCCGTAGATGCTGCGCAGCGCCGGCAACAGCAGCCGGCGGTCCCAGCCGATGGTGTCGTCCAGATAGCAGTAGGCCGCGTTGATCAGCAGGAAAGTCCTGCTCTTGCAGAATGTTCCACGGAGCTGGCCGGGATCCCAGGAGAGCAGGGCTCGCACCGGTTCGAAGTCGCCGTCAAAGGTGTTGGGGAAACTGGTCGTCCAGAACGCCTCGAGGTCACTGACGGACTGGGCGGCGAGCTGGTCGATCCGCCCGCCGTCGGTGCCCTCGACCTCGCGGCTCGGCGGCGGGGCGTCGGGACGCAACCCGGTGGGCCCGTCCACCGCTTGCAGGCCGCCCACCCGGAACGGGTCGGCGAAGATCGACACCGGTGTTCCCTCCAGCATCCGGGCGCACCCGCTCAACAGCAGCACCAGGGTGCAGGCGGTGGCGAGAGCACGGTGGCGGCGGCGCATGGGACATCACGATAGTGCGCTCAACCGCCGCGGAGCCGCCGTAGCGCCAGACGGACCTTGTCGGTGTCGGTCGTCGCCCAGAACGGTGGCAGCGACGCCCGAAGATAACCGGCGTAGCGGGCGGTCGCCATCCGCGAGTCCAGTACCGCCACCACGCCCCGGTCGTCGACGCCGCGCAGCAACCGGCCCGCGCCCTGGGCCAACAGCAGCGCGGCGTGACTGGCGGCGACCGCCATGAAACCGTTGCCGCCGCGGGCGCTGACCGCGCGCTGCCGGGCGGTCAACAGCGGGTCGTCGGGCCGCGGGAACGGGATGCGGTCGATGAGCACCAGCGACAGCGACGGTCCCGGGACGTCGACGCCCTGCCACAGCGACAGCGTGCCGAACAACGACGTGTCGGCGTCGGCGGCGAACTGCTCGACCAGGGCGCCGGTGGTGTCCTCGCCCTGACACAGCAGCGGGGTGTCCAACCGCTCCCGCATCGCCTCGGCCGCGGCGCGCGCCGCCCGCATCGAGGAGAACAGTCCCAGGGTGCGTCCACCGGCGGCGGCGATCAGCTCGGCGATCTCGTCGAGCTGCGCGTCCGTGCCGGTGCCGTCACGCCCGGGCGGTGGCAGGTGCGCTGCCACATAGAGGATGCCGGCCTTGGCATGCTGAAACGGCGAACCGACATCCAGCCCCCGCCAACCGTTGTCGGGTCGATGCGGCGGTCCCAGCTTCGGCTCTCCTTCGTCGAGCCTCGCTGAACCGCGGCGCCCATGCGGCGGTCCCAGCTTCGGCTCTCCTCCGTCGAGCCTCGCTGAACCGCCGGGCACCGAGCCGCCGGTCAGGCCCCAGGCGCCGGCCATCGCGTCGAAGCTGCCACCGACGGTCAAAGTCGCCGAGGTCAGCACCGTCGTCGTCCGCGCGAACAGCCGATCGTGTAGCAGGCCGGCCACCGACAGCGGCGCCACCCGCAGCACCGGCCGCACCGAGCCCCGGTTGTCCTCGTGGCTGAGCCACACCACGTCGGTGCGTGCGGGGATGGCCGGTTCGAACGAGGTCAGGACCCGCGCGGCGGTGTCGGCGATCTCGGCGAGGGCGGCCACGGCCTCCTTGCGTGCGGTCGCGGCTCTGGGATCAGACGGTGCGGTGTCGATGGCCGAGCGGACCGCGCCGGCAGCATCCCGCAGCGCCGCCAGATACGTCGCCAGCTCGTCGTCGAGGTAATCCATCCGGCCGGGCGTGCCGTCGTGAATCGCCGAGCCGAACGTCAGCGACGCGGCATCAAGGCGCTGGACGAGTCCGGGGGAGACCAGCCGGGTGACGCGGCGCACCGCGACACTCAGTGCTGCGGCGGTCAACTCGGCGGTGGCCACCGATGTCACCCGGTCCACCAGTTCGTGCGCCTCGTCGACCACCAGCAGCTCGTGCTCGGGCAGCACGGTGGTATCCGAGATGGCGTCGATGGCCAACAGCGCGTGGTTGGTGACGACGATATCGGCCTCGCCGGCGACGGCACGGGCCTGCTCGGCGAAGCAGTCGGTGCCGAACTGGCAGCGGGTGGCACCCAGGCACTCCCGTGCCGACACGCTGACCTGAGCCCAGGATCGCTCCGGCACACCGGGTTTGAGGTCGTCCCGATCCCCCGTCGCGGTGTCGTCCGCCCAGGCGGTGAGCCGCTGTACGTCCCGGCCCAGGGCGCTGGCGGCGAATGGCTCAAACAGCTCCTCCTGCGGCGCTTCGCCTGAGTCGTCACCAGTTCCGCTATGGATTTTGTTCAGGCACAGGTAATTTCGACGGCCTTTGAGCAATGCGAAGGTGGGCCGCCGGGGCAGTACGTCTTCCAGCGCGTCGGCCAGCCGCGGCAGGTCGCGGTCGACGAGCTGGCGCTGCAGCGCGATGGTCGCGGTGGACACCACCACCGGGTGATCGTCGGCCACCGCCCGCGCGATCGCCGGAACCAGATAGGCCAGTGATTTGCCGGTGCCGGTGCCGGCCTGCACCGCCAGGTGTTCGCCGGTGTCGAAGGCGTGCGCCACCGCCTCGGCCATGCGCACCTGGCCGTCGCGTTGGCTGCCGCCCAGGGCGGCTACCGCGGTGGCGAGCAGCTCGGGTACGGACGCGTCAGCCATGGTGTGCACACGGTAGCCCGCGTCCCCGATTTGTCGTGTCCGTCCCCGTATCCTGAGGCGATGACAAGTCAGCGATTGCCCGGCGGGGCGGTGCATGAGCTACCCGCGGACCTGCGCGACGGTCTGCTCGTCAGTTCGACGGCGTTGGCGGCCTGGGAGAGCATTACGCCATTGGCGCGCAACGAGTTCATCTGCTGGGTCGAAGACGCCAAGCAGCAGGCCACCCGGGAGCGCCGAATCCGCCGGACCCGTGAGGAGCTGGAGGAAGGTAAGCGGCGGCCGTGCTGCTGGCCCGGGTGCAAGCACCGGGAGCGAACAGGAAGCTGATCGGGTGGGTGCAGAATGCACCCAATGGCCGGTATGATCGCGAGATATGTCGAAGGTCATGCACATCCGGGACGTTCCCGATGAGGTCCACGCTGCACTGGTCGAGGCCGCTGCTGCGCAGGGACTTTCGCTGACCAGGTACCTCCAGCGCGAATTGGAGCACCTTGCAAAGCGTGCTCAGGTGGTGCGGCACAACGCAGCGGTCATTCGTCGTACGCAGCGTGCCGTTGAAGGCCGGGCCGACCGCGACACGATCTTGTCGGTGCTGCACGAGGGGCGCGGTGAGTGAAGATCGTGGACGCCGGAGTAGTCGTTGAACTGCTCGTCGGCGGACTTGATCCTCAGCGGCTCGGGCACGAAGAACTGGCGGCTCCGCACCTGGTCGACAGCGAAGTCACCCAGGTGCTCCGTGGACTTGTCCGGCGTGGTGTCCTCGGCGCGAAACAAGGCGACCTCGCTATGGACGGCTTCATGCGGCTGACGCTGACCAGGTTCCCGGCCGATTGGCTGCGGCCGAGGATATGGGAGCTGCGAGACAACCTCAGCGCCTACGACGCCACCTATGTCGCGCTTGCCGAATTGGTTGATGCCACAGCACTGCTCACCACCGACGCCCGGCTGGCCAACGCCCCCGGTCCGCGGTGTCGCGTCGATCTGCTGTAGTTCATCGCGATGAAATGAGCCGGGTGGAGACCGCCGGCTCGCCGCGCGCCAGCTTCAGTCCCTCCCACGGCAGGCTGAGCAGCCCGGAGGCGACGCGGTCGCGCGCCGCGGCCAGTGCCGCCGGCCCGGTATCGGTCACCACGTCGCCGCCGCGGACCAGCGGAACGGTCACCAGCCGGTGCGGCCCGCTCACCTCGGGCGGGCGGCCGGCGGGATGGACCACCTCCTCGACGAGGGTGCCGCTCGGCCGGAAAGTCCGCAGTGCCTGCTTGCACCCACCCGCCGACGTCTTGTCCGCGCTGCGCTTGTGCACCGCGACCCCGTCGACCTCGACCAGCTTGTAGACGAAGCCGGCCGCCGGCGCTCCCGAGCCGGTCACCACCGCGGTGCCGACGCCGTAACTGTCCACCGGCGCCGCACGCAGCGCCGCGATGGCAAATTCGTCGAGGTCGCCGGAGACCACGATCCTGGTGGCAGTGGCCCCCAGCCGGTCGAGTTGCTCACGGACCTGATGCGCCAACACCGCCAGTTCACCGGAGTCGATACGCACCGCGCCCAGCCGCGACCCGGCCGCCTCGACGGCGTTGGCCACTCCGGTGGTGACGTCGTAGGTGTCCACCAGCAGCGTGGTGCCGACACCCAGCGCGGCGACCTGGGCGCGAAATGCCGCCAATTCGCCGTCGCCGTCGGCAACGTCGGAGCCGGCGTGCAGCAGGGTGAAGGCGTGTGCGCTGGTGCCCAGCACCGGCACACCGAAGCTGCGGTGCGCTTCGAGATTTGATGTCCCGGCGAATCCCGCCAGGTAGGCGGCCCGGGCCGCCGCGATGGCGGCCTGCTCGTGGGTGCGGCGGGAGCCCATCTCGATCAGCGGCCGGCCGTCGGCCGCGCTGACCATCCGAGCGGCCGCCGAGGCCACCGCGGTGTCGTGGTTGAAGATCGACAGCAGCAGCGTCTCCAGCACGATGCACTCGGCGAAGCTGGCGCGCACGCTCAGCACCGGCGACCCGGCGAAGTACAACTCGCCCTCGGCATAGCCGTCGACGTCGCCGCGGAAGCGAAAATCACGCAGGTAGCTCACCGTGTCCGGGTCCAGGAACTCCGAGAGCAGTCCCAGGTCGGCGTCATCGAAGCCGAACGAGGTGAGGGCGCCAAGGAACCGGTCGGTGCCGGCCACCACCCCGTAACGGCGTCCCTCGGGGAGCCGGCGGGCGAACAACTCGAAGCCGGTGCGCCGGCCGGCCGTGCCGTCGCGCAGCGCCGCGGCCAGCATGGTCAGCTCGTACTTGTCGGTGAGCAGCCCGCCGCAGCGGGCCGAGGTGGTCACCCGCCAACCGTATCGGCTGGACTTGGCCCCACCCCGGCTCGGTATCCTGAGCGTTATGGCCACGTCAGCAGCGACGTCCGCCCCGGTGAAACCGCAGGGCACCGGCCAGCGGCATGCTGACCCGGTCGAGGACACCGCTTCGCCCTGGGTGACCATCGTCTGGGACGACCCGGTCAACTTGATGACCTATGTGACCTACGTCTTTCAGAAGCTGTTCGGTTACAGCGAGCCGCACGCGACCAAACTGATGCTGCAGGTGCACCATGAGGGCAAGGCGGTGGTGTCTGCCGGAAGTCGGGAGTCGATGGAGGTCGACGTGTCCAAACTGCATGCCGCCGGGTTGTGGGCGACCATGCAGCAGGACCGCTGAGACGTCAACTTGAAGGGAACCGAACCTCACCGTGCACAAGTGGAAGCGGGTTGAAACCGACGGCGGCCCCCGCTTCCGCTCCGCGTTGGCACTGCACGAGGCCGCGCTGCTCCGCAACCTCGTCGGCTCGATCATCGGAATGCTCGAGGCCCGTGAATCCGCCTCCCCGCCCGACGAACTCGAACAGATTACCGGGATGAAGACGGGTAACACCCAGCCGCCGGAGGACGCCACCACGCGCCGGCTGCTGCCGGACTTCTACCGTGCCGACGGCGGCGGCGCCGCGGCCGACGGCTCCGCGCTCGACGCGGAAGGCCTCAACGCGGCGCTGCGCAGCCTGCACGAGCCGGAGATCATCGATGCGAAACGTGGGGCGGCCCAACAGGTTTTGGACACGCTGCCGGAACGGGGCGGTCGTTTCGAACTGACCGAGGAACAGGCCAATGCCTGGATCGCGGCCGTCAACGACATCCGCCTGGCGCTGGGCACCATGCTGCAGATTGGTCCCAACGGCCCGGATCGCCTACCGCCCGGCGATCCGAGGGCCGGTCAGCTCAACGTCTATCAGTGGCTCACCGTGCTGCAGGAATACCTGGTGGTCGCGTTGATGGGGCGGCCGGGCCGATGACGGATACGGGTTCGATCACCGATGTCGCCGGGATCCGGGTGGGCCATCACCACCGGCTGGACCCGGACGCGACGCTGGGATCCGGCTGGGCCAGCGGGGTCACCGTCGTGCTGGCGCCGCCCGGCACGGTCGGTGCCGTCGACAGCCGGGGGGGTGCGCCCGGAAGCCGGGAGACCGATCTGCTGGATCCGGCCAACAGCGTGCGCTGGGTGGACGCGGTGGTGCTCGCCGGCGGGAGCGCCTACGGGCTGGCGTCCGCCGACGGCGTGATGACCTGGCTCGAGGAGCAGGGTCGCGGGGTGGCGCTGGATGGCGGCGTGGTCCCGATCGTGCCGGCGGCGGTCATCTTCGACCTGCCGGTCGGGGGCTGGGACCGACGGCCCACCGCGGAGTTCGGCTATGCGGCCGCGGCGGCTGCCGCCGGGCCCGACGGGGCACGGCCGGCGACCGGTTGCGTCGGCGCCGGGGTCGGCGCGCGGGCCGGGGTGTTCAAGGGCGGGGTGGGCACCGCGTCGATCACGCTGGAACTCGGGGAGCACGGCGAGCACTCGGTCACGGTGGGGGCACTGGTGGTGGTGAACCCGAGCGGCGAGGTCATCGACGCCACCACCGGCCTGCCGTGGTCGGCCTACCTCGTCGAAGAATTCGGATTGACCGCGCCGCCGTCGGAGGAACTGGCGGTGCTCGCCGGACTGGAACCCAAATCCCGCTCGCTCAACACCACCATCGCGGTGGTGGCCACCGACGCCGCGCTCAGCCCGGCCGGTTGCCGGCGGATGGCGATCGCCGCTCAGGACGGGCTGTCGCGCACCATCCGGCCCTCCCACACCCCCGTCGACGGCGACACCGTCTTCGCACTGGCGACCGGAGCCGTCGAGGTCCCTGAGCTGGCCGACACCCCGGCCGCGATGTCTCCGGAGACCGGTTTGGTCGCGGAGGTGGGTGCCGCCGCGGCGGACTGTTTGGCCCGCGCGGTGCTGGCCGGAGTGCTGGCCGCCGATCCGGTGGCCGGAATACCGACCTATGGCGGCACGTTGCCGGGGGCGTTCGGTAGCAAGCCGGCCGGATCGACGGGAAGGGCGTGATGCGGGCATGAGCTCCCGGTCAGGCGCCTCGCCTGCGCCGCGTTCCGACACGAAGCCGCTCTGGCGCACCGGTGGGGCCAGCGTGGTGGGCTTCGTCGCCCTGCTCTACCTCGTCGAGGCGGTCGATCAGCTCGGTGGCCACGGGCTGGACCGCAACGGCATCCGGCCGTTGCAGAGCGACGGGCTGTGGGGGGTGTTGTTCGCGCCGTTGCTGCACGCGAACTGGGCACATCTGCTGGCCAACACCGGTCCCGCGCTGGTGCTGGGTTTCCTGATGACGTTGGCCGGACAGACCCGGTTCCTCCTCGCCACCGCGATCGTGTGGCTGGTCGGTGGGCTGGGCACCTGGCTGATCGGCAACGTCGGGTCGGCGTGCGGGCCCACCGACCACATCGGCGCCTCCGGCCTGATCTTCGGCTGGTTGGCCTTCCTGGTGGTGTTCGGGTGGTTCACCCGCAGAATCTGGCAGATCCTGGTCGGGTTGGTGGTGCTGGTGCTCTACGGCGGGATCCTCTGGGGGGCGGTCCCGGTGCTGAACGTCTGTGGCGGTGTCTCCTGGCAGGGACACCTGTGCGGCGCGATCGCCGGGGTGCTGGCCGCCTATCTGCTCTCGGGCCCCGAGCGCAACGCCCGCGCACGGCGGCGGGGGGTATCGGCGTGATCGGGATCTTCGACTCCGGCGTCGGCGGGTTGACCGTCGCACGCTCGATCATCGACCAGTTGCCCGACGAGGACATCGTCTACGTCGGCGACACCGCCAACGGCCCGTACGGGCCGCTGACCATCCCCGAGGTCCGCGCACACGCGTTGGCCATCGGCGACGATCTGGTCGAGCGCGGCGTCAAGGCACTGGTGATCGCCTGCAACACCGCGTCGGCGGCATGCCTGCGCGATGCCCGGGAACGCTACGACGTGCCGGTCGTCGAGGTGATCCTGCCGGCGGTGCGCCGAGCGGTGGCCACCACCCGCAATGGCCGCATCGGAGTGATCGGAACGCAGGCGACCATCACCAGCCACGCCTACCAGGACGCGTTCGCCGCCGCCCGCGACACCGAGATCACCGGGGTGGCCTGCCCGCGCTTCGTGGACTTCGTCGAGCGCGGTATCACCAGCGGCCGGCAGGTGTTGGGGCTGGCCGAGGGGTACCTGGAGCCGCTGCAGCGCGCCGGGGTCGACACCCTGGTACTGGGTTGCACCCACTACCCACTGCTGTCCGGGTTGATCCAGCTGGCGATGGGCGAGCAGGTGACGCTGGTGTCCAGCGCCGAGGAGACCGCCAAGGAGTTGCTGCGGGTGCTGACCGAACGCGATCTGCTGCGTCCCCACGGGACCCCGCCGGCCACCCGGCTCTTCGAGGCGACCGGTGACCCGGAGGCGTTCGCCGCACTGGCCACCCGTTTCCTGGGGCCGGCGATCACCGGTGTCGGCGCGGTCCGGCGGCATGCCCCGTTGAGCCGGTCGTGACCGTGATTTCGACGACGAATAGCGGGCAAAGCGCTGGTGTCTTGGTCATGGTCGCGGCGAACATGGCACAGTAGGGAACGTGCGACTGACCGTGCTCGGCTGCTCCGGCAGCGTGGTGGGTCCGGATTCGCCGGCATCGGGCTACCTGTTGCAGGCTCCGGGGACCCCACCGCTGGTCATCGACTTCGGGGGCGGGGTGCTGGGGGCGCTGCAGCGCCATGTCGATCCCGGCTCGGTGTATGTGCTGTTGTCGCATCTGCACGCCGACCACTGCCTGGACCTTCCGGGGCTGTTCGTCTGGCGCCGCTATCACCCGTCGGTGGCGGCGACGCCGTTCCCCAAGGGCGTTATATACGGGCCCAGCGACACCTGGTCGCGAATGGGCGCGGCATCTTCCCCGTACGGCGGCGAGATCGACGACATCACCGACATCTTCGACGTCCACACCTGGGTCGACGGTGAAGCCGTCGAGTTCGGAAGCCTCAGCGTGCAGCCCAACCTGGTGTCTCACCCGACCGAGTCGTTCGGCATGCGGATCACCGATGCCACCGGCGCGATCCTGGTCTACAGCGGCGACACCGGCTACTGCGACCAGGTGATCGAACTGGCCCGCGGCGCCGATGTGTTCCTGTGCGAGGCGTCGTGGACCCACGAGGCCAACCGCCCCCCGAACCTGCATCTGTCGGGCACCGAGGCCGGGCGTATCGCTGCCGCGGCCGGGGTGGGGCAACTGCTGCTCACCCATATCCCGCCGTGGACGTCGCGCGAGGACGTGATCGGCGAGGCCAAAGCCGAGTTCGACGGGCCGGTGCACGCGGTGGTCTGCGACGAGAGTTTCGACATCCGGCGGTCGTGACGCACCACCGGTGCTGACACACCCCTCCATTAGGGTTAGCGGCGTGTCCAAACGAGAAGACGGTCGCCTCGACGACGAGCTGCGCCCGGTCGTCATCACCCGCGGATTCACCTCGAACCCGGCCGGGTCGGTGCTGGTCGAGTTCGGTGACACCCGAGTCATGTGCACGGCCAGCGTCACCGAGGGTGTGCCGCGCTGGCGGAAGGGCTCCGGCCGCGGCTGGCTGACCGCCGAATACGCCATGCTGCCGGCGGCCACGCACACCCGCTCCGACCGCGAGTCGGTCCGGGGCAAGGTGGGCGGACGCACCCAGGAGATCAGCCGGCTGGTCGGGCGCTCGCTGCGCGCCTGTATCGACCTCGCGGCGTTGGGGGAGAACACCATCGCACTCGACTGTGACGTGTTGCAGGCCGACGGCGGTACCCGCACCGCGGCGATCACCGGCGCTTATGTGGCGCTCGCCGACGCGGTCACCTACCTGTCCGCCGCAGGCAAGCTGTCCGACCCCCGCCCGCTGTCATGCGCGATCTCGGCGGTCAGTGTCGGTGTGGTCGACGGCCGGGTTCGCGTGGACCTGCCCTACGAAGAGGACTCCCGCGCGGAGGTCGACATGAACGTCGTGGCCACCGACACCGGAACCCTGGTGGAGATCCAGGGCACCGGTGAGGGGGCGACGTTCCCGCGCTCGACGCTGGACAAGATGCTCGACGCGGCGCTGAGCGCCTGCGAGAAGCTGTTCGTGGTGCAGCGCGAAGCGCTGGCGTTGCCCTACCCGGGGGTGCTGCCGGAGGGCCCGGCACCGAAGAAAGCGTTCGGCTCTGACTAAGCGTCGGCGACGATGCGGAGCGTCAGCGACGAGGAGGAGCGGCGCCATTGATGCAGCTGCTGGTGGCCAGTCGTAACCGCAAGAAACTGGCCGAACTCAATCGGGTGCTCGAGCACGCCGGTGTCTCCGGCCTGCGTCCCGTCTCGCTGGATGACGTGCCGCCGTACGACGAGGCGCCCGAAACCGGGGCGACTTTCGAGGACAACGCCCTGGCCAAGGCGCGCGATGGCTATATGGCGACCGGGTTGCCTTGCGTCGCAGATGATTCCGGCCTGACCGTAGATGCGCTCAACGGTATGCCGGGGGTGCTGTCGGCGCGCTGGTCGGGCAGTCACGGCGATGACGGCGCCAACACCGCCCTGCTGCTGGACCAACTTCGCGACGTTCCCGACGAACGGCGCGGCGCGGCGTTCGTGTCCGCCTGCGCGCTGGTCTGGGGTAGCGGAGCCGACCACGAGGTGGTGGTGCGCGGGGAGTGGCCGGGCAGCATCACCCGGGAACCCCGCGGCGACGGCGGATTCGGCTACGACCCGGTGTTCGTACCCGCCGGCGCGGTACGCACCGCGGCCCAACTGAGCCCGGCGGAAAAAGACGCCGAGTCGCACCGCGGTCGTGCGCTGGCGCTGTTGCTTCCGGCGCTGCGACAGCTCGCGGGGTGAACCGTGCCGTTAGCGCTCGGCGCCGAGTTCGCCGGTTACCGCATCGAACGCCTGCTCGGCTCCGGTGCGATGGGCGAGGTGTACCTGGCCCGGCATCCGAGGCTGCCGCGTCGCGACGCGCTGAAGGTCTTGCCCGCCGGCCTGACCACCGACGCTGAATTCCGCCAGCGGTTCCAACTGGAGGCCGACCTCGCGGCGACGCTGTTTCATCCCAACATCGTCGGCGTCCATGACCGCGGCGAATTCGATGGCCAGCTTTGGATCGCGATGGACTACGTGGCCGGGACCGACGCGGCGCGGTTCGTCGCCGACCGGTATCCCAACGGGATGCCCGAAGACGAGGCCCTGCCGATCGTCGGCGCGATCGCCGAGGCTCTGGATCATGCGCACCAGCGTGGGCTGCTGCATCGCGACGTCAAACCGGCGAACATCCTGATCGCCGATCCCGAAGGCGGCTCCCAGCGGATTCTGTTGGCGGACTTCGGAATCGTTCGGCAATTGGGTACCGTCGGCGGGCTGACCGCCACCAACTTCACCGTCGGCACCGTGTCCTACGCGGCACCCGAGCAGTTGCGGGGCGACGATCTGGACGGTCGGGCCGATCAGTATGCGTTGGCGGCCACCGCATTCCATCTGCTCACCGGGGCACCGCCGTTCGGTGACGGCAACCCGGTCACGGTCATCAGCCGGCACCTGACCGCCGCGCCGCCACGGCTGAGCGAGCGCCGGCCGGAGCTGGCTCACCTCGACGCGGTGCTGGCCACCGGCCTGGCCAAGGACCCGGCCGGGCGGTTCGGTGGCTGCCGCGCGTTCGCCCGGGCGCTGGCCGAGGCCGACGCCGATGAGCCGGCGATGGCCACCCCCGGTACCGGCCGGCGCCGCTGGCCGTGGGTGGTGGGCGGGGTTGCGGTGCTGGCGGGGGTGGCCGGGGTGCTCGGGGTCGCCGACAGCGGCGATGAGCACACCGGCGTGGTCTCACCCCCGCCGACTACCACCGTGCATCCGACACAGACCGTCACCGTGACGGAGTCGCCCTCGCCGCCGGCCCCGCTGATGTCCCCGCCCCCGCCGGTACCCTCCCCGACGATTGTGCCGCCGCCGGCATCGTCGATCGAGGTTGTGGCGCCGCCGGCGACGTCGATCGAGGTCGTGGCGCCGCCGGCCGGGGCCAGCGCCGTCTGCCGCGACGGCACCTATTCATTCAGTAAGCGCCGCAGCGGTTCCTGCTCGCGCCACGGCGGGGTGGAGCGCTGGGTGAACCCGCCGGCAAACTGAGCCGGTGTGTCAGAGGTTGAACTGGGCCTTGATGTTTCGCGACTGGAAGTGCTCGACGATGATGCCGAGCAGTGGAATGGTGCCCGCCAGCAATACCCCGATGGTCTTGCCGAGCGGCCAGCGCACCTTGACCGCCAGATTGAACGTGGCCAACAGGTAGGCGAAATACACCCAGCCGTGCACCACACCGATCCAGGTGGGCGGGTTGTCCACCTTGACCACGTAGCGCACCACGATCTCGTAGCACAGCGCGATCAGCCAGACACCGGTCGCCCACGCCAGCACCCGGTAGGGCAGCAGCGCGCTGCGGATCTTCTCGGCGGGGGCGGCCTGGGCGGGTGTCTCGGTCATGCGGTGTTCCTGTTCTTCCGGTCGTTCTCGGTGAGCTCGGCCAAGTAGGCGTTGTAGTCGCGCAGTGCGGCGTCGTCGGTCGGGGTGGCGGCGGGCTCGGGACGTTCCGGCAGCAGCCCGGCTGGTATCTCGGTCACCGTATCGGGTCGGTGCGGCTCGGGTGGCGCCTCTTCGTAGCGGACGAATTTGCGGTAGGCGTAGACGCAGAACCAGGCGAACAGCGGCCACTGCAGGGCGTAGCCGAGGTTCTGGAAGTTGCCGTTGATCTCCTGGAATCGGGTCCACTGCCACCACCCCAGCGCCAGGCACGCGCAGGCGGCGACGATCACCAGCACGATCAGTGCCGGTCTCCGACGCCGTGTAGTGGACACCCCTTGACGGTACCGCCTGGGGACGCCACGATCGTTGGCGACGACGCGGCAGCCATCGCTGTCGATCAGGCCGCGGATGAATTCCTCGGTGGCCTGGTTGACGAGGTCTTCCTGCCAAGGCTTCAGCCGGATCGGCCGGTGGTGCTTCTTGCCGGGGCCGTGTTGCGGGAAGAGGCACGGCCAGTGCTCGGAGTACAGGTAGACATCGGTGCAGTTGTCGGGGCGCCGTAGCGCGCCTGCACATTGACCGGGCATCGAGATGTCAATTGCCTGGCGGCAGCGTTTGATGATTTCGGGGTACTTCGAGTCGAGGGTGATCCTCAGGTGCCAGGTCCGAGGTTGACGCGAGATGCAGCCGTCACCAAGGTAGAGGCCCAGGAGATAGCAGTAGACGACGGCAGGCAATGTAGCGAAATCATGTATGTCAGGTTCACCTGCCCGTCGTCGATGCGATGGGTTGTGCCGCCAGCCGCGTATCGTGCTCCGGGGAATGCGGGTCTGACGGGCAATCGCGCAGTCATTCATCCCTGACGCAATGAGCCGCTGCACCATGTTGAACTCGTTGGTTGACCGCATGCGCTTACCTCCCGGACGGTCACACGCTAGGAGGTGCTACCGACAATTTCGTCGTTCCGTAGGCGGGCTAAACTGAGTGCCCTTGCGGGCGTGGCGCAATTGGCTGACGCACCGGCTTTAGGTGCCGGCGCTCGAAAGAGCATGAGGGTTCGAGTCCCTCCGCCCGCACAAATTTTTCCCGGATAAGGCCATGTCGCCAGTGCCTCGCCGGTGCGAGAATGGACGTCATCGTCCTCGCGGGATTGGTGCAGCATCATGAACAGAAAAGCAGTCTTGGTCACCTTCAGCGCGGTGCTGGCCGGTGTCATCGCAAACCCGCCGCCGACGGCGTTCGCCGACGATCCCAGCAATGAGGACCAGGTGTTTTTCGCCGAATTGGAACACGAGGGACTTCACCCCGACTACGCCAAACAGATCTGCGGCAGTGCCAAGTGCGAGTCGCTGCGTGATCTGCTGGTGCAAGAAGGCCATGCGGTCTGTTCGGCGTTGAGCGGCGCGCCGCGGCTGGTGCCGATCTCGGTGATCGCGCACCTGCAGGTGACACCCGCAGAAGCGCACGGCGTCATCACCGCGGCCCGGCACGCCTATTGCCCGCAATCGCCGGACCCGTACACCAAGACTGCGTGAGCCTCACGGCTCGCCGGCAACAATCCTCGCCTGCGCCTCACCGAGGGCCCCGGAGTCGCGGGCTTTGCGGGCATTGACCACCACGCCCACCGCGGCCAGCGCCCAGATGACGTACTGCACGGTCCAGGCCACCCGGAAGGCCGAGAACGAGAAGCCGCCCGCCATCGCGATGACGATCCCCATCGCCTGCATGATCACCAGCGTGGCGATGAAACCGCCGGTGTTGACCATGCCCTGCGCGGTGCCCAGCGCGGCCGGCGGGTTGTAGGTGCGGGCGAAGTCGAATGCCAGGATCGACACCGGCTGACCCGCCGAGATCACCACGATCAGCAACGCCAGCAACCAGTGTGGTGCGGGGGAGGGCAACGCCAGCAGCACGGCCCAGGTGCAGGCGGTCAGCGCGATCATCGCCAGCACCAGACCCGTCCGGTGCTGGGGCCGGCGCGCGGACAGCGTCCCCACCAACAGGCCGACCACGACGAAGGTTGCCACCGACAGCGTCAGGAACGCACCGGCCAATGCGCGTGACAGCCCCTGTGCAGTAGTCAGGTAGGGCACGCCCCACATCAGCGCGAAGACGTTCGCCGAGAACGGCGTGCCCAGGTGGGTGAAGAAGCCCAGCTTGGTGCCGGGCCGGGACCAGACCGTCTTCACCTCACCGAACGCCGCCCGAAACGTCCGCGGCTGCATGGTGTTCGGCACCCCGGGCGGAGCGTCCCGGCACACCGCGAGGGTCAGCGCGACCGCCAGCACCCCAAGGGCGGCCGCCGACAGGTAAGCCGCCGTCCAGCCCTGGTGCAGCAGAATCGCCAGGAACGGTACGGCCGAGAGCAACTGGCCGAACTGGCCGCAGATCCCGGTGAGCTGGGTCAACAATGGGACACGGTCCGGCGCAAACCAATTGGGCAGCAATCTGATGACCGAGATGAACACGAACGCGTCGCCCAACCCGACGACGCCGTACGCCCCGATCGCGATCGGCAGCGAATGGGTCAGTGACAGCGTCAACTGGGCCGCGGAGAGCACCGCGACGCCGGCGGCGATCATCGCCTTGGGGCCGAACCGGTCCAGCAGCACTCCGGCCGGAATCTGCATCGAGGCGTACACGATGAGCTGCAGGATCACGAACGACGACAGCGTGCTCGGCCCGGTGCTGAACCGGTCGGCGGCGTCTAGGCCCGACACCCCGAAGGTGGTGCGGTCCAGCACCGCGACCACATAGGACAACAAGCCGGTGCCCCACACCGCCCAAGGACGCCATGAGCGACCTGCGATCCGTGCCTGTGTCACCCGGCCATCCTGCCCTGCGGCGGTGAGACGCCCGTGATCGACGGGGTGCTGCCGTATCGTTTGGCGCGTGTTGGTTTCTCGGCGCGACGTGCTCAAATTCGCTGCGGCCGCCCCGGCCGCGATCGGTTTGGGCGCCGCGGCATCGGCAGTGTCGGCCACGACGGCCCAGGCGGAGCCGTTGGGCATCCTGCTGGACTACTCGGCCGGCGTCCTGACCGCCGAAGAGATCCGGGCAGCCGGCGCCGTCGGCGCCATCCGCTACGTCTCGGATCGCCGGCCCGGTGCCGACTGGATGCTCGGGAAGCCGATCCAGCCGGCCGAGGCGCACGATCTGCACCAGAACGGCCTGCAGATCGTGTCCTGCTACCAGTACGGCAAACAGGCGACCGCCGACTGGCTGGGTGGTCAGCAGGCCGGCGCCGAGCACGCCCAACGCGGCTCGCACCTGCATGCCGCGGCGGGCGGCCCCGACGACGCCCCGATCTACGCCTCCATCGACGATGACCCGTCCTACGAGCAGTACCGGGCGCAGGTGGCCCCCTACCTTCGCGGCTGGGAATCGGTGATCGGGCAGCACCGTACCGGTGTGTACGCCAACTCCAAGACCATCGAGTGGGCCGTGCAAGACGGCCTGGGTTCCTACTTCTGGCAGCACAACTGGGGCTCGCCGGGCGGTATCGCGCACCAGGTGGCCAACCTGCATCAGGTCGAGGTCGACAAGCGCAAGGTCGGCGACGTCGGTGTCGACATCAATCAGATCCTGACGCCCCGGTTCGGTCAGTGGGCCTGACCCGCGCCGGGGCGACAGGGCACGGGCTGGGCGGCCCGGCGGCGGCTCGTCGGGTGGCGCGGATCACGGTGCCGGGTTGACACTGCGTCAGTGGCTGTCTACGACGCCTGACCCGGCCGGATTCAAACATAACGATTAGATAACAATGCAGCCTTGATCAGCGCTGTTGTGGCTACTCGACCGTAACCCCGCGCATGCAGGACGTTTGGTCGCCGACGATCGAAGCGTGGTCGGAGCGCGTGATATCCGCAGGTGGGTTACCCGAGCGTAGAACTCACGAGTAACCAATTAGCTGCAGAAACGGCACAGGTTCTTATGACACTCTTACTGCTGTAGCGCGGCCGCGACGACGCGAGAGCCCGCTGCCCGATCGGGGCCAAGCCGGTCATGCCGGCAGGCACAACAAAGACGCGATGTTCCAGAGCAGGGGAGATATCTAACGTGACGATCCACGAACATGACCGGGTGTCCGCTGGCGGGACCGGCTCGGGCCCGTTCGCCAACGCCTCGTCCGCCCTGGTGGATCGCCTCACGGCCGGCGAGCCGTACGCGGTGGCCTTCGGCGGCCAAGGCAGTGCCTGGCTGGAGTCTCTTGAGGAGTTGGTCTCCTCCGCCGGCATCGAGACCGAGTTGGCCACGCTGGCCGGCGAGGCGGACCTGCTGCTGGAGCCGGTCGCCAAGGAACTCGTCGTGGTCCGGCCGATCGGCTTCGAGCCGCTGCAGTGGGTGCGTGCGCTGGCCGCCGAGGACCCGATCCCGTCGGCCAAGCAGCTGACCTCGGCCGCGGTGTCGGTACCGGGCGTGTTGCTCACCCAGATCGCCGCGGTGCGGGCACTGGAACGCCAGGGCCTGGACCTGGCGGCCGCCCCGCCGGTCGCCGTGGCCGGCCACTCGCAGGGCGTGCTGGCCGTCGAGTCGCTGAAAGCCGGGGGCACCGCCGACGTCCAGTTGCTGGCGATCGCCCAGCTGGTGGGGGCCGCCGGAACGCTGGTGGCCCGCCGTCGCGGCATCTCGATCCTCGGGGACCGCCCGCCCATGGTGTCGGTGAACAACGCCGACCCGGAACGCATCCAGGAACTGCTGGAAGAGTTCGCCACCGATGTGCGCACCGTGCTGCCGCCGGTGCTGTCCATCCGCAACGGCCGGCGTGCGGTCGTCATCACCGGCACCCCCGAACAGCTGTCACGGTTCGAGCTGTACTGCGAGCAGATCGCCGACAAGGAGGCCGCCGAGCGCAAGAACAAGCTGCGCGGCGGCGCGGTCTTCGCGCCGGTCTTCGAACCGGTGCAGGTCGAGGTCGGTTTCCATTCGCCGCGGCTGTCCGACGGCATCGAGATCGTCGGTAAGTGGGCCGCCCAGATCGGTTTCGACGCCGACGGCGTCGCCCTGGCGCGTTCGATGGCCGAGTCGATCCTGGTGGACCAGGTCGACTGGGTGGACGAGATCACCGCGCTGCACGACGCCGGCGCCCGCTGGATCCTGGACCTGGGCCCCGGCGACATCCTGACCCGGTTGACCGCACCGGTGATCCGCGGCTTGGGCATCGGGATCGTGCCGGTGGCCACCCGCGGCGGGCAGCGCAATCTGTTCACCATCGGCGCCGTGCCGGAGGTGGCCCGGCCGTGGACGAGTTATGCCCCGTCGGTGGTGCAGCTGCCCGACGGCCGGATCAAGCTCGACACCAAGTTCACCCGGCTGACCGGCCGGTCGCCGATCCTGCTGGCCGGTATGACGCCGACCACCGTCGACGCCAAGATCGTCGCCGCGGCCGCCAACGCCGGGCACTGGTCGGAGCTGGCCGGCGGCGGGCAGGTCACCGAGGAGATCTTCAACGACCGGGTCGCCGAACTGACCACGCTGCTCGAGCCGGGCCGCACCGTACAGTTCAACTCGTTGTTCCTCGACCCCTACCTGTGGAAGCTGCAGGTCGGCGGAAAGCGGTTGGTGCAGAAGGCCCGTCAGTCGGGCGCCCCGTTCGACGGCTTGGTGATCAGCGCCGGCATCCCGGAACTCGAGGAAGCCGTCGAGCTGATCGGCGAGCTCAACGAGGCGGGCATCAGCCACGTGGTGTTCAAGCCCGGCACCGTCGAGCAGATCCGGTCGGTGATCCGCATCGCCGCCGAGGTGCCCACCACCCCGGTGATCGCACACGTCGAGGGCGGCCGTGCCGGTGGTCACCACTCCTGGGAGGACCTCGACGACCTGCTGCTGGCGACCTACTCCGAGCTGCGTTCGCAGCCCAACATCACGCTGTGTGTCGGCGGTGGAATCGGCACCCCCGAGCGTGCCGCCGAATACCTGTCCGGACGCTGGTCGCAGGACCACGGCTTCCCGCTGATGCCCGTCGACGGCATCCTGGTGGGGACCGCGGCGATGGCCACCAAGGAGGCCACCACCTCGCCCGCGGTCAAGCAGATGCTCGTCGACACCACCGGCACCGACCACTGGATCGGCGCAGGAAAAGCCCAGGGCGGCATGGCCTCCTCGCGCAGCCAGCTCGGCGCCGACATCCACGAGATCGACAACACCGCCTCACGGTGCGGCCGGCTGCTCGATGAGGTCGCCGGTGACGGCGACGCGGTCGCCGCCCGCCGTGACGAGATCATCGCCGCGCTGGCCGACACTGCCAAGCCCTACTTCGGTGACGTCACCGAGATGACGTACGCGCAATGGCTGCGCCGGTACGTGGAGCTGGCGATCGGCGACGGCGACTCGACCGCTGACACCGCGTCGCCGGGCAGCCCCTGGCTGGCCGACACCTGGCGGGAGCGGTTCGGCTCGATGCTGCAGCGCGCCGAAGCCCGGCTCAACGAGGTTGAGTCCGGCCCGATCGAGACGCTGTTCACCGTCGGCGACGCCGCGCTCCTGGAGCGTCCGGCTGACGCCATCGCCGCACTGGTGGCCCGTTACCCCGACGCCGAGACCGTCGTGCTGCACCCGGCCGACGCGCCGTTCTTCACCCAGCTGTGCAAGACCCCGGGCAAGCCGGTCAACTTCGTGCCGGTGATCGACAAGGACGTGCGCCGCTGGTGGCGCAGTGACTCGCTGTGGCAGGCGCACGACGCCCGCTACACCGCCGAGCAGGTCTGCATCATCCCCGGCATCACCGCCGTGGCCGGTATCACCCGGGTCGACGAGCCGGTCGGCGAACTGCTGGACCGCTTCGAGCAGGCGGCGATCGACCAGGTGCTGGCCGCCTCGAAGAACGACGGGGTGCAGCCCCGACCGGTGACCGCGCGCCGTCAGGGCCGCCTCGACGTGACCGGCCCGCTGGCCGTACTGCTCGACGCGCCCGACGTGCTGTGGGCGGGCCGTACCGCCACCAACCCGGTGCACCGGATCGGCGCCTCCGATGAATGGCAGGTGCAGGAGAACCGGGCGGCCACCCACCCGACGACCGGGGCGCGTCTCGAGGTCAGTTCGGCGGGCACCGCCGAAGACCATGTGGTGCTCAGCGTGCCGCTGTCCGGCGTCTGGATCACCATTCGCTTCACCGTGCCGCCATCGGTCGCCGACGGCGCCACCCCGCTGGTCTCCACCGAGGACGCTGCCGCCGCGATGCGCGCGGTGCTGGCCATCGCGGCCGGAGTCGACGGACCGGGGGCGTTGCCACCAGTGGTCGATGGCGCCGCCACCGTGACGGTGGAGTGGAACCCGGAGCAGGTCGCCGACCACACCGGGGTGACCGCCACCTTCGGCGCACCGCTGGCGCCCGGACTGTCCACCGTGCCCGACGCGCTGGTCGGCCGGTGCTGGCCCGCGGTGTTCGCCGCCATCGGCGCGGCGACAACCGACGCCGGGTTCCCCGTCGTCGAGGGTCTGCTGTCGCTGGTGCACCTGGACCACGCCGCGCATCTGCTGGCCGCGCTGCCGGCCGAGCCGGCCGAATTGTCCGTCACCGCAACGGCTTCGGCGGCCACCGACACCGAGGTCGGACGGGTCGTCCCGGTCTCGGTCACGGTCGCCGCGGCCGACGGGACAGTGCTGGCGACCCTCAAGGAGCGGTTCGCGATCCGCGGGCGCACCGGCGCCGCGGAACTGACCGACCCGGTCCGGGCCGGCGGTGCGGTCTCCGACAACGCCACCGACACCCCGCGTCGGCGCCGTCGCGACGTCACCGTCACCGCGCCGGTGGACATGCGGCCCTTCGCGGTGGTCTCCGGGGACCACAACCCGATCCACACCGACCGGGCCGCAGCGCTGCTGGCCGGCCTCGCGGGGCCCAATGGTGAGGGGGGCCCGATCGTGCACGGCATGTGGCTCTCGGCCGCGGCTCAGCACGTGGTCACGGCGACCGACGGCCAGGCCCGCCCGCCGGCCCGGCTGGTCGGCTGGACCGCGCGCTTCCTGGGCATGGTCAAGCCCGGTGACGACGTCGACTTCCGGGTCGACCGGGTCGGAATCGACCTGGGCGCCGAGGTCCTGGAGGTGTCGGCGCGGATCGGTTCGGATCTGGTGATGTCGGCGACCGCACGGCTGACCGCGCCGAAGACCGTCTACGCGTTCCCGGGACAGGGCATCCAGCACAAGGGCATGGGCATGGAGGTCCGGGCCCGTTCCAAGGCCGCCCGCAAGGTCTGGGACTCCGCGGACAAGTTCACCCGCGAGACCCTCGGCTTCTCGGTGCTGCACGTGGTGCGCGACAACCCGACATCCCTGATCGCCTCCGGCGTGCACTACCAGCACCCCGAGGGCGTGCTGTACCTGACGCAGTTCACCCAGGTGGCGATGGCCACGGTGGCGGCCGCGCAGGTCGCCGAGATGCGTGAGCAGGGTGCGTTCGTCGAAGGCGCGATCGCCTGCGGCCACTCGGTGGGTGAGTACACCGCGTTGGCCTGCGTCAGCGGTGTCTACGAACTGGAGGCGCTGCTGGAGGTGGTGTTCCACCGCGGCTCGAAGATGCACGACATCGTGCCGCGTGACGCCCTGGGGCGTTCCAACTACCGGTTGGCCGCCATCCGGCCCTCGCAGATCGACCTCGACGACGCCGACGTCACCGCGTTCGTCGCCGAGATCGCCGAGCGCACCGGGGAATTCCTGCAGATCGTGAACTTCAACCTGCGTGGTTCGCAGTACGCGATCGCCGGCACGGTCGCCGGCTTGGAGGCCCTTGAGGAAGAGGTGGAGCGGCGTCGTGAGATCTCCGGTGGCAAGCGATCCTTCATCCTGGTGCCCGGTATCGACGTGCCGTTCCACTCCAGCGTGCTGCGTATCGGCGTGGATGACTTCCGGCGTTCGCTGGAGCGGGTCATGCCGCGGGACAAGGACCCCGACCTGATCATCGGCCGCTACATCCCCAACCTGGTGCCCAAGCCGTTCAGCCTGGACCGCGAGTTCATCCAGGAGATCCGGGATCTGGTGCCGGCCGAGCCGTTGGACGAGGTGCTCGCCGACTACGACACCTGGCGCAACGAGAAGCCTGCCGAGCTGTGCCGCAAGGTCGTCATCGAGCTGCTGGCCTGGCAGTTCGCCAGCCCGGTGCGCTGGATCGAGACCCAGGATCTGCTGTTCATCGAGGAAGCCGCCGGCGGTCTGGGTGTGGAGCGGTTCGTCGAGATCGGGGTGAAGTCGGCCCCGACGGTTGCCGGGCTGGCCACCAACACCCTCAAGCTGCCCGAGTACGCCCACAGCACAGTGGAAGTGCTCAACGCAGAGCGCGACGCCGCGGTGCTGTTCGCCACCGATGAAGACCCGGAGCCGGAAGATGAGCCGGTTGCCGAGGATTCCGACGCCGGCGCGCCGGAAGGGCGGACTGAGCCTGATGCCGCCCCCGCCGTCGCCGCGGCTGCGCCTGCGGCGCCGTCCGGCGGCCCGCGTCCCGACGACATCGGCTTCGACGCCGCCGACGCCACGCTGGCACTGATCGCATTGAGCGCCAAGATGCGTATCGACCAGATCGAGGCGCTGGACTCCATCGAATCCATCACCGACGGGGCATCCTCGCGGCGCAACCAGTTGCTGGTGGACTTGGGTTCGGAGCTGAACCTGGGCGCCATCGACGGTGCCGCCGAGGCCGACCTGGCCGGTTTGAAGTCCCAGGTGACCAAGCTGGCGCGCACCTACAAGCCGTACGGCCCGGTGCTGACCGACGCCATCAACGACCAGCTGCGCACCGTGCTCGGGCCGTCGGGCAAGCGGCCGGCCGCCATCGCCGAACGGGTCAAGAAGACCTGGGAGCTCGGCGACGGCTGGGCCAAGCACGTCACCGTCGAGGTGGCGCTGGGCACCCGCGAAGGCAGCAGTGTGCGGGGCGGTGCCCTGGGCGGCCTGCACGAGGGCGCGCTGGCCGACGCGGCCGCGGTCGACAAGGTTGTGGACAGTGCTGTCGCTGCCGTCGCGGCGCGGCACGGCGTCAGTGTCGGCCTGCCGTCGGCCGGCGGTCGCGCCGCGACAGTCGATGCCGCCGCGCTGGGTGAGTTCACCGAGCAGATCACCGGCCGCGACGGCGTGCTCGCCTCGGCGGCCCGGTTGGTGCTGGGGCAGCTTGGCCTGGATGACGCGGTGATCGCGCCGGACAGCGCTAGCGACAGCGAGCTGATCGACCTGGTCAGCGCCGAGCTGGGGTCGGATTGGCCGCGGCTGGTGGCGCCGGTGTTCGACGGGCGCAAGGCGGTGCTGTTCGACGACCGTTGGGCCAGCGCCCGCGAGGATCTGGTCAAGCTGTGGCTGACCGACGAGGGCGACATCGACGCCGACTGGCCGCGGCTCGCCGAGCGCTTCGAAGGCACCGGCCACGTCGTCGCCACCCAGGCGACCTGGTGGCAAGGCAAAGCGCTGGCGGCGGGACGGCAGATTCACGCCTCGCTGTTCGCCCGCATCGCCGCGGGCGCGGAGAACCCCGGCAAGGGCCGTTACGCCCACGAGGTCGCCGTCGTGACCGGTGCGTCGAAGGGCTCGATCGCCGCGTCGGTGGTCGGACAACTGCTCGACGGCGGTGCGACCGTCATCGCGACCACCTCCAAGCTCGACGACGACCGGCTGGGCTTCTACCGCAACCTCTACCGCGACCACGCCCGGTTCGGGGCGGCGCTGTGGGTGGTGCCGGCCAACATGGCCTCCTACGCCGACATCGACGCCCTCGTCGAATGGGTGGGCACAGAGCAGTCCGAAAACCTTGGGCCGCAGTCGATTCACCTCAAGGACGCGCAGACCCCGACGCTGCTGTTCCCGTTCGCCGCGCCGCGCGTGGCCGGGGACCTGTCGGAGGCCGGTGCGCGGGCCGAGATGGAGATGAAGGTGCTGCTGTGGGCGGTGCAGCGGCTCATCGGCGGCCTGTCGAAGATCGGCGCCGAACGCGACATCGCCTCCCGGCTGCACGTGGTGCTGCCCGGCTCGCCCAACCGCGGCATGTTCGGCGGTGACGGCGCCTACGGTGAGGCCAAGGCCGCGCTGGACGCGGTGGTGGCGCGCTGGAAAGCCGAGTCGTCGTGGGCGTCTCGGGTCAGCCTGGCGCACGCGCTGATCGGCTGGACCCGCGGCACCGGGCTGATGGGCCACAACGACGTCATCGTCGACGCGGTCGAGGAAGCCGGCGTCACCACCTACTCGACCGAGCAGATGGCGGCCATGCTGTTGGGGTTGTGCGACGTCGAATCCAAGGTGGCCGCGGCCAACGCGCCGATCGAGGCAGACCTCACCGGTGGGCTGGCCGAGGCGAACCTGGACATGGCCGAGCTGGCCGCCAAGGCCCGCGAGGAGATGACGGCGGCTGCCGGAGAGGACACAGCCGAGGCCGCGGAGTCCGCGAATACCATTGCGGCACTGCCGAGCCCGCCGCGCGGTTACACCCCGGCGCCGCCGCCGGCCTGGGACGACCTCGACGTCGACCTGGCCGACCTGGTGGTCATCGTCGGCGGCGCCGAACTGGGCCCGCTGGGCTCGTCGCGCACCCGTTTCGAGATGGAGGTATCCGGCGAGCTGTCGGCCGCCGGGGTGCTCGAACTGGCCTGGACCACCGGACTGATCAAGTGGGAAGACGACCCGACCCCCGGCTGGTATGACACCGAAACCGGTGAGCTCGTCGACGAATCCGAGCTCGTCGAGCGCTACCACGACACCGTGGTGGAGCGGGTGGGCATTCGCGAGTTCGTTGATGACGGCGCGATCGACCCCGATCACGCCTCGCCGCTGCTGGTCAGCGTCTTCCTGGACAAGGACTTCTCGTTCGTTGTCTCCAGCGAGGCCGACGCGCGGGCGTTCGTCGAGTTCGACCCCGAGCACACCGTGGTGCGTCCGGTGCCGGACTCGTCCGACTGGCAGGTGATCCGCAAGGCGGGCACCGAGATCCGGGTGCCCCGCAAGAGCAAGCTGTCGCGCACCGTGGGAGCGCAGATCCCGACCGGGTTCGACCCGACGGTGTGGGGGATCAGCCAGGACATGGCCACCTCCATCGACCGGGTGGCGCTGTGGAACATCGTCGCCACCGTGGACGCGTTCCTGTCGGCCGGCTTCACCCCGACCGAGCTGATGCGCTGGGTGCACCCGTCGCTGGTGGCCAGCACGCAGGGCACCGGTATGGGCGGCATGACCTCGATGCAGACCATGTATCACGGCAACCTGCTGGGACGGTCCAAGCCCAACGACATCCTGCAGGAGGTCCTGCCCAACGTCGTTGCCGCGCACGTGGTGCAGAGCTACGTCGGCTCCTACGGCGCGATGATCCACCCAGTGGCCGCCTGTGCCACCGCGGCGGTATCGGTCGAGGAGGGCGTCGACAAGATCCGGCTGGGCAAGGCCGAACTGGTGGTCACCGGCGGCTACGACGACCTGACCCTGGAAGCGATCATCGGCTTCGGTGACATGGCGGCCACCGCCGACACCGAGATGATGCGCGCCAAGGGCATCAGCGACTCGAAGTTCTCCCGCGCCAACGACCGCCGCCGGCTGGGCTTCGTCGAAGCGCAGGGTGGTGGCACCATCCTGCTGGCCCGCGGCGACCTGGCGGCCAAGATGGGCCTGCCGGTGCAGGCGGTGGTGGCCTACGCGCAGAGCTTCGCCGACGGCGTGCACACCTCCATCCCGGCCCCCGGCCTGGGGGCCCTCGGCGCCGGCCGGGGCGGCAAGGACTCGTTGCTGGCACGCTCGCTGGCCAAGCTCGGTGTCGGGCCCGACGACGTCGCGGTGGTCTCTAAGCACGACACCTCGACGCTGGCCAACGACCCCAACGAGACCGAGCTGCACGAGCGGCTGGCCGACTCGATGGGGCGCTCTGACGGCGCGCCGCTGTTCGTGATCAGCCAGAAGAGCCTGACCGGGCACGCCAAGGGCGGCGCAGCGGTCTTCCAGCTGATGGGCCTGTGCCAAGTGCTGCGCGACGGGGTCATCCCGCCCAACCGCAGCCTGGACTGCGTCGACGATGAGCTGGCCACCGCCGGGCACTTCGTGTGGGTGCGTGAGCCGCTGCACCTCGGGGAGAAGTTCCCGCTCAAGGCAGGGCTGGTCACCAGCCTCGGCTTCGGTCACGTCTCCGGTCTGGTGGCGCTGGTGCACCCGGCGGCGTTCCTGGCCGCGCTCGACCCGAGCCAGCGCGAGGCGTACCTGGAGCAGGCTTCCAGCCGTGTGCTCGACGGTCAGCGTCGGCTCGCCTCGGCGATCGCCGGCGGCCGCCCGATGTATGAGCGGCCCGCGGACCGGCGGTTCGACCACGACACGTCGGAGAAGCGTCAGGAGTCGGCGATGCTGCTCAACCCGGCGGCACGGCTCGGCGACGGCGACGTCTACATCGGTTAGCCTCGGCCGTTATGAGCATCGTTGGCGTCGGGATCGACCTTGTCTCGATTCCCGACTTCGCCGAGCAGGTCGACCAGCCCGGGACGGTATTCGCCGAGACGTTCACCCCGGGTGAGCGCCGGGACGCCTCCGACAAGAGTTCGTCGGCGGCCCGGCACCTGGCCGCCCGCTGGGCGGCCAAGGAGGCGGTGATCAAGGCGTGGTCGGGGTCGCGGTTCGCCCAGAAACCGGTGCTGCCGGAAGCGATTCACCGCGACATCGAGGTCGTGACGGACATGTGGGGGCGCCCGAAGGTGCGGCTGTCCGGGGACATCGCGCGCCACCTGGCGGACGTGACGATCCACGTGTCGCTGACGCATGAGGCCGACACCGCCGCCGCCGTCGCCATCCTGGAGGCCTAACCTTTGCCGCGAGCGTGCGTGTTTGCACACGGCGCGCCGCGCGAAATCGGCATTCTGCGCACGCTCGCGCCGGGCGGGGTAGCCGCTAACCTCGACGCCATGAGCGATCTGGTTCAGCGAGTTCACGACATCCTGCCGTCAGTACGGGCTGATCTGGAGGAGTTGGTGCGCATCGAATCGGTGTGGGCCGACCCGGCGCGCCGGCCCGAAGTGCAGCGCAGCGCGCAACTGTCCGCAGACCTGCTGAGCCAAGCGGGATTTCCCGACGTGCGAATCGTCGCCGAGGGTGGCGCACCAGCGGTCATCGCCCGCTATCCCGCGCCCGAAGGCGCGCCGACGGTGTTGCTCTACGCCCACCACGACGTGCAGCCCGAGGGCGACGCGACCCAGTGGGCGTCGCCGCCATTCGAACCGACTGAGCGCGACGGCCGACTCTACGGCCGCGGCAGCGCCGACGACAAGGCCGGCATCGCAACACATCTGGCGGCCTTCCGGGCACACGACGGCCGACCGCCGGTCGGGGTGACGGTCTTCATCGAGGGCGAGGAGGAGTCCGGCTCGCCGTCACTGGGCGCGCTACTCGCCGCGCACCGCGACGCGCTGCGCGCCGATGTGATCGTCATCGCCGACTCCGACAACTGGAGCACCGAGGTTCCGGCGTTGACGGTGTCGCTGCGCGGGCTGGCCGACTGCGTAGTGGAGGTTGCCGCCTTGGACCACGGCCTGCATTCGGGGTTGTGGGGCGGCGTGGTGCCCGATGCGCTGAGCGTACTGGTCCGACTGCTGGCAAGTCTGCACGACGACGACGGCAACGTCGCAGTTGCAGGACTTCACGAAGAAGGGCGGGGGCCTTCGGATTTCCCGGCTTACCCGCCGGAACGGGTGAGGGCCGACACCGGCCTGCTCGACGGGGTGGCCGAGATCGGTTCCGGCTCGGTGCCGCAGCGGCTATGGGCCAAGCCCGCGATCACCGTCATCGGTATCGACACCACCAGCATCGCGGCGTCGTCGAACACGCTGATCCCACGGGCGCGCGCCAAGATCAGCATGCGGGTGGCTCCCGGAGGTGACGCGGCAAAGCATTTGGACGCGCTGAAATCCCATCTGGAACAACATGTCCCGTGGGGCGCGCAGCTGACCGTCACCCCCGGTGATATCGGCCAGCCGTATGCCATCGACGCCACCGGCCCGGTGTACGAGGCCGCCAGGGCCGCTTTCCGGCAAGCATGGGGCGCCGAACCGGTCGACATGGGTATGGGTGGTTCGATTCCGTTCATCGCGGAATTCGCCGCCGCCTACCCGCAGGCCACGATCCTCGTCACCGGGGTGGAAGATCCGGCAGCGCAGGCGCACAGCATCAACGAGAGCCTGCACCTGGGGGTGCTGGAACGCGCCGCGACCGCCGAGGCGCTACTGCTGGCGAAGCTGGGCACGTCGACCGGGTAGGGCCACTCACGGCCCGGCGGCGGCTGCTTCCAGCCCGGCGATGTCGAGTTTGACCATCGCGTACATGGCCTGCTTCACCCGTTGCACGCGCTCGCGGTCCGGATCGGTCATCAACTCCGACAGCCGTTGCGGGATCACCTGCCAGGACAGGCCGTAGCGATCGGTGAGCCAGCCGCACTGAACTTCCTTACCGCCGCGGCCCAGCCTCTCCCAGTAGTAGTCGACCTCCGCCTGGTCGGCGCAGTAGACCTGGATCGAGATGGCCTCGTTGAACGTGAAGTCCGGTCCGCCGTTGATCGCGGAGAACGCCCGGCCGTCCAGATCGAACAACACCTCCAGCGGGGTGCCGTCGCGCTCGGGATTCTCCGGGCCCCAGTACGAGATGTCGCTGACCGTCGAATCGGGAAAGATCGAGACGTAGTATTCGGCGGCTTCCAACGCCTGGGTGTCGAACCACAAACTGGTCCGCGTCACGGGCATGAGCTGCTCCTTGCCAAGCAGTGGCTATACCGACAAGTCCCGCCGCAGTTTGGCCACATGACCGGTGGCTCGCACGTTGTACTGCGCGACGGCGATCTTGCCCTGCTCGTCGACGACGAACGTCGAGCGGATGACGCCCTGTACGGTCTTGCCGTACATCTTCTTCTCACCGAACGCGCCCCACGCCGCCAGCACGGTGCGGTCCGGGTCGGACAGCAGCGGAAACGTCAGCCCTTCGGCGTCGCGGAACTTGGCCAGCTTGGCGGGCTTATCCGGGGAGATGCCGACGACGTCGAGACCGGCGTCGTTGAAGTCACCCAGATCGTCCCGGAAGTCGCAGGCCTGCTTGGTGCAGCCGGGCGTCGAGGCCGCCGGGTAGAAGTAGACGACGACCCGTCGTCCCCGGTAGTCGGCCAGTGACACGGTGTTGCCGTCGGCGTCGGGAAGGCTGAACGCGGGCGCTTCGTCGCCGGGCGTCAGGCGTACGGACTCGGTCGCTCGGTCCTCCACTGAAAGCCCCTTTCTGCTCGCCGGAGCGTGAGACCACGCCCGGCTGCTCTAGGGTAGTTCGGCAGGGCCAGCATCAGGCGGACAGGGAGGACGACAGTGGCGGAGCGCGATCCCGACACGATCAAGAAAGACATCGATGCCGCGCGCGAGCAGCTGGCGTCGACGGTCGACATCCTCGCCGATCGGGCAAACCCCCGGCACCTGGCCGAGCGCGCCAAGACCCGCGCGGTCGAGATCGTCACCAAACCCGCGGTGATGGCCTCGCTGGCCGGCATCGGCGGCCTGCTAGTGGTCCTGGCGATTCGCCGGGTCCGCAACCGCTGAGCCCAGCTGCGCTAAAGCAAACGGCCGGGAAGGACCAAGTCCCTCCCGGCCGTCGTGCACCGTAACTGTCAGGCGCCCCAGATACTGCCGTCGAACAGGCTTGACAGGAAGTCCCCATCAAACAGGTCGGCTCCGGCCTCCCCGGGGTCGGGAACGTCCACGGCGTTGACCGGCAGATGCGCGGTGCCCACCGTGATCGCCTCGGCCGCCCGTGCCGCCCATTCATTCGTCAGCAGGTCGACGATGCCACCTTCGGTGAGCAGACCTGTGAAGACGTCGCCGGTCTCGGGCACGACGTACCCGTTGAGGTAGCTGTTCAGCACGTCCGCGGGCAGGTTGAACAGTGCCTCCAGGTCGCCGCCGGACGCAGCGCCGATGTTCTCAACCAGCTGGTATATGGCACCGATTGTTGGCGCCATCAGTGCATCGCTGGCCTGCTTGATGAAGGCCCAACCAACGAGGGGGCCGATGAACTCGTTCAGCAGGCTGGACTGGTTCATCGCCTCCAGTGCGGGGATGGACAGCACCGGGCCCAGGGCTTTGCCTGCCTCCTCGATGCCGTACAGCAGCCAGATGTTCACGTAGTTGAAGGCCTCGAAGCTGTTTTCGCTCCCGCTGATCTGGCTCATCAGCTCTTCCAACCCCGGGTACTTGAAGTGACCTTCGGCCATTGCCTGGCCGCCGTCCCCGTTGATCAAGAGGTCGACCGCACGTTCGATGCCGGCGAAGCCCGAGGTGATGGTCCGTCCATCTGGGAGGTCCTGGGGACGCATGTCCAGCGGGACGTTTTCCATGCCCATGATCAGCTGAAGGTAGTCGCTCTGGTTGCTGGCGTACTGGTCCAGCAGCGCGTTGACGTTGGAGTTCTCCGTCAGCGCGGCGATACTTTCATTGGTCCGCTCGAACAGCGATTCCCAGCCCGTCAACTGCACAGCGTGGTGCCGGAAGTCCTGCAGGGCCGGCGCAACCGGGTTGACGGCGATCAGGCCCGCTCCTGCTAACGCGATGCCGGCGGCCGCGATCCGGGTCGCCTGCCCGGCACTGCGCCGGGTCGTATCGAGATGTAGGACGAACTCCACAGCTAGCTCCTTGTCAATTTGCTGTACGGTACCCGAGAGTTTGAGTACAGGATCCTGCGAGCCCGACAATAACGGCGATCCATAGGGAAAGCTAACCTAATTCTCGAAACGCTGGGTGAACATTAGGTATGCCTGAGGTATTGCCTTGGCATATGCCCAGTGCTTAGGCGCTCAGTTGGGCGGAGCAAACCCGGGCGGCGACGCCGTCACGGCCCTCGCCCGAAACCCCAGGCAAGTGTGGAGGCCAGCTAGGTGGCGGCTCCGGACCGCGTTAGTCGCGGACCCCTGCACAGCAGCAAATGAGAAGGCCAGCGAATACACTTACCGTTCAGGTTGTCGCACCAGGCCTGAGGCAAGTGTGAGGCAGACGCAGGAGCGTCTGCGAATGTGTTGGCCGACTGCTGCTGCTCCGGCAGGTTGTTATGGCTAACGGAAACCTGGGACTACCAGCGCATATGCTCCGGAACGGAGGGGTGTAGATGTGGCTAGGTATGTGTCGCTAACGCCCATCAAGGATGAATGACGACGGATTTCGTGGCGACCCGAAACGATCCATCGAATATGAGCGACAGCTCACCGAGCGGTCGTTGGGCAAGCTGCTGGGCTAGCAGTAATTGGCAAGAACGCGGGCCAAGGCGTCACGCTCGGACTGAGTCACCCAGAGTCCGTAGCGCGTTTTGACGTCGATGATGCGGGTGGCGTAAGTGCATCGGTACGTCTTGTTCGGTGGTAGCCAGGTGGCGGCGTCGCCGGAGGCTTTCTGGCGGTTGGCCGCTGCGGTGGTGGTTTGCAGGTTGACGGGGTCGTTGGCAAAGTTGCGGCGGGTCATGTAGTCCCAGGATTGCGCGCCCTTCTGCCAGGCGTCGAGGAGGGAAGGGTGTTGAGCTTCGCCAGGGCGGGGCTGGGGGCGGCGACTGCGCGTGAGGTGGTGGGATAGTTCGATGTGACGACGCTGGAGGCGGTCGATCCGTGGTCTGTTGCCAGGACGATGGCAAAGAAGAAGACCGCGCAGGCGATGGCGGAGATGAGCGCGATTCGCACGGGCTTGCTCACTGCATGGACAGTAGTTCACTTCCCGTTTCTCCGAGGTTGCGTTAGAGAAAAGGTCGATCGCTGTGCAGTGAACATCTATGCCGTCTTGGTCGGGGGCGTTCTGGAGAGACCACGTTCCCGTTCCCCGCTGAACTACGACGGCCGCGATGAGAGCTGGTGGATCGGGTGGAGCGCTACCCGGTGCGTCTCTCGTCAGCCAGTCTGGTCGCGGTCGTCGTCAGCGCTATCGATTCGCCCCATGTCCGGTTTGCCCGTCGGGTCAAATGGCGCTGACTGCGAAGCGTTCGCGGTGGCCCGCTGCTGGCTGGCGGAAGCCTCTTCAAGCCGGGCCACTTCGTGGGAATGCTGTGACAGCTTTTCCGCGCGGCTCATAAAGAATGAACATCCAATGGATCTGGCTACTCTGGTGAGGCCGAAAACAGCCTCTGAGCTGTGCGCCGTCAGGGTTTCGAACCCCGGACCCGCTGATTAAGAGTCAGCTGCTCTACCAACTGAGCTAACGGCGCTGGGCGGTCACGACCGCGAGGACGACAATAACAGGCGCCGCACCGCGGAGAAAAATCACCTGGCACGGGGCCGGGATTGCACGGCGGAGCGGCACACCCGATTACCCATTACACTGCGGGCGAGCAGTTTGAGCTGGGTCAGGTGGGAAAAAGCATGGGGCAGGTTCGTTCGACACAGCGCTGCCGGGGGTATCGGTCCCGGCTGGCGGCAGTGCTGATGGTGCCGGTTGCGGTGTGGGGGTTGAGCGCCTGCGGCGGCAATGCCGACGCGGAGGCGGCGAAGATCATCGCCGATAAGGGCACCCCGTTCGCCGATCTGCTGGTGCCCAAGGTCACCGCGTCGGTCACCGACAAGGCGGTCGGCGTGGCGGTGGACGCACCTGTGACGGTGACCGCCGAAGACGGCGTGCTCGATTCGGTCACCATGGTCAACGAATACGGTGCGGTGGTCGACGGCAAGCTCAGCCCCGACGGGTTGACGTGGTCGACGACCGAGCCGCTCGGCTACAACAAGCGCTACACGATGAACGCCAAATCGCTGGGGCTGGGCGGGGTGACCAGCCGGCAGATGACGTTCCAGACCCATTCGCCGCAGAACCTGACCATGCCGTATGTCATGCCCCGCGATGGCGAGGTAGTCGGCGTCGGTCAACCGGTGGCGATCCGGTTCGACGAGAACATCGCCGACCGGGTGGCGGCCGAAAAGGCGATCAAGATCACCACCGATCCGCCGGTGGCGGGCGCGTTCTACTGGCTGAACAACCGCGAAGTACGGTGGCGCCCACAGTCGTTCTGGAAGCCCGGGACCAGGATCGACGTGGCGGTCAACACCTACGGCGTGGATCTGGGCAACGGCGTGTTCGGCCAGGACGACGCCTCGAGTCACTTCGTCATCGGCGACGAGGTCATCACGACCATCGACGACAACACCAAATCGATGGTGGTGCGGATCAACGGTGAGATCGTCAAGACTATGCCGGTGTCGATGGGCAAGGACAGCACGCCGACGAACAACGGCACCTACATCGTCGGCGAACGTTTCCCGCACATCGTGATGGATTCCTCGACCTACGGAGTGCCGGTCAACTCACCCAACGGCTATCGCACCGATGTGGACTGGGCCACGCAGATCTCCTACAGCGGGATTTTCGTGCACTCGGCGCCGTGGTCGGTGGGCGCCCAGGGTTACTCCAACGCCAGCCACGGCTGCATCAACGTCAGTCCCAGCAACGCATTGTGGTTCTACGACCACGTCAAGCGTGGCGACGTGGTGCAGATCAGCAATACGAGCGGGCCGCTGCTGCCTGGCACCGAGGGCCTGGGCGACTGGAATGTGCCCTGGTCGCAGTGGGAAGCCGGCAACGCGCAGGATCCGGTTCGCTGATGCCCTAGCGGGCGTCAGGCAGGGGCCGGTTCGCCTTCTTCGCGCAGGTACTCCTCGCTGCCGTTGGGGTAGCCGCCGCCGAACGTGGTGATGTGCACGTGGTCGTAGTGGCCGTTGCCTCCGCCGCTGGGCCCGGCGGGCGTGTAGTAGGTGCCGCGCCAGATCGCGTCCTGTAGCGCGAACCGGCCGGCGTTGCGCAGTGCGTAGGCCACGATCTCATCGCCGAGGGCGATACCCTCCGGGCTGCCCGGGTTGGGGATCATGATGTCGATCGCCAGGCCCGACGGGTGCCAGCGCTGCCCGTCCGGCCGTACGCCGATCATGTTGTGCACCTGCGGGAACGCCTCGCTGATGCTGCGCGACAGGAGGATCGTCTTGACCTGCATGCCGCGCTCATTGGCGATGCCGGGCGGCAGCGCCTGCGGCGCCGGCATGGACCAGTTGGTCACCAGGTCGGGCGCCGGCGGCCCCCAGTCCTGCGGCGGGGGCGGCGGAGCGTCTTCGAACGGCGGGGGAGGTGCCATCTCCGGGGGCGGAGGTGGCGCGTCGTCGGGTGGCGGTGGGGGGCCGTCTTCGGGCGGCGGGGGAGGTGCGTCGTCGGGAGGTGGTGGGGGGCCGTCTTCAGGCGGCGGAGGCAGGTCTTCCGGCGGGGGCGGCGGCGCGTCGGCGGCACCCGCAGGCAGGGCCTCGTCATTGTTGGGCGGCTCAGCGCCGACACCGCCGGCCAAGAAAACGGCGGCGGGCAACACAGCCGTCGCCGCCAGCACCGTGGATTTCATGCGCAGATCAAGCAGTCCTTGCGTGAGCACGCAGGGAACCGTAACCAAAATGTAACTTCGATACCAAACCCGGCACGCCAGGAGCCGTTACAAAAAGGCGCCGCAGTGACACGTTTTGGGGGCGGGCTCGCCGGACTCGAGCCCGTGTCGGCAGCCCCGACAAGGGGCGCTGGCCAGCGTCGATCAGGGAGCGTAGGTGATGGTGACCCTTGATGGTGGCGGGACTGCTGGTCCTGCGGCAAGGACGTCGGATGTCGGGCAGATACTTCAACTTGGCCATTGACAAGGCGGATCGAGTTCTCCCACGTGGAGACAGCCCGAAGCCGTTGGAGGTCGAGATCGGCTACCGCGAACCGAAGAACTCATCCATGCACATGCGCGACGCGCTACGGCGCTTCAAGGCGGCGACGGCCCAAGGGTCATCTCCATCGCACAACACACGATCTGCCCCGACACCCTTCGCTGACCGCCGTCAAGGGGAACCGCCTGATGAAAGCCGTGCTCGTTGCGTTCGCAGCCGCGTCGTGAGAGTCGGGCGCGCCATTCTGCAAAAACGAGTCAGGCCCCCTCGAAAGGGGGCCTGACCTGCGGGGTGGCTGACGGGACTCGAACCCGCGACACCCAGGATCACAACCTGGTGCTCTACCAACTGAACTACAGCCACCATTGCTGCCCGCCGAAGCGAGCAGCGTCGTCGATACTAGCCGCTTGGGCGCTCGGCAACCGAATCGATTACCCCGGACGCCTCCGCTGACGGTCCCAGTTCCGCGGCGACCACGGCGATATCGCTGGTAGGCGGTCCGGGAGGGGCGACGAACGCGGTGCGACGGTAGAACTTCAGCTCGCGGATGGATTCATGGATGTCGGCGAGTGCCCGGTGCGCCAGCCCCTTCTCCGGCTGCCCGAAGTAAATCCGCGGATACCAGCGCCGGCATAACTCCTTGATCGAGCTGACGTCGATCATCCGATAGTGCAGGTAGTCGTCGAGGGCCGTCATGTCGCGGGCCAGGAAACCGCGGTCGGTGCCGATTGAGTTGCCCGCCAGCGGAGCCGTCTTGGCCTGTTTGACGTGGGTTCGGACGTAGTCGAGCACCATCTTCTCGGCGGTGGCCAGGTCGACGGTCGAAGCCCTGACCTCGTCGATCAGACCCGACCGGGTGTGCATGTCGGTCACGACGTCGCTCATCGCGTCCAGGTCGGCGTCGTCGGCGTGGATCACCACGTCGATACCGTCGCCGAGGATGTTCAGCTCGCCGTCGGTGACCAACGCGGCGATCTCGATCAGCTTGTCCGAGCCCAGATCCAGGCCGGTCATCTCGCAGTCGATCCAGACCAGTTCGTCTCGCGCAACGCTCACAAGTAGCCCAGGTTAGCCGTTCGCCGCCCCCGTGGCCGCATACCGGTGCCCTGCGGCCAAGTAATGTCGTGGCCTGTGAGTCCCGATTCGGCGGCGAACGCCGCACAGCAGATCGCGGCCGGCTACACCGCCGAGGGCCAGGCCCTGGAATTGGGCACAGTCGTCATTGACGGCACCGCCGACCCCACCGCGCAGGTCCGCATCCCGCTGGCCACCTTGAATCGCCACGGGCTGGTGGCCGGCGCGACCGGCACCGGCAAGACCAAGACGCTGCAGGTCATCGCCGAGCAGCTGTCCGCGGCCGGCGTGCCGGTGGTGATGGCCGACGTCAAGGGCGATCTGTCCGGGCTGTCGCGGCCCGGTGAGTCGGGGAACAAGATTTCCGAACGCGCCACCGATACCGGTGATGAATGGACTCCGACTGAGTTCCCGACCGAATTCCTGTCACTGGGCACCGACGGTATCGGTGTGCCGGTGCGGGCCACCATTTCCAGCTTCGGCCCGATCTTGTTGTCGAAAGTGCTGGGACTCAATGCCACCCAGGAGTCGACGCTGGGGCTGATTTTCCACTGGGCAGATCAGAACGGTTACCTGCTGCTGGACTTGAAGGATCTGCGTTCGGTGATCAGCTACCTCACCAGCGATCAGGGCAAGCCGGCGCTCAAGCAGCTGGGCGCGGTGTCGCCGGCCACCGCGGGGGTGATCCTGCGGGCACTGGTCAATCTGGAAGCCGAAGGCGCCGACACCTTCTTCGGGGAACCGGAACTGGACCCCAACGACCTCATCCGGCTCGACTCGCAGGGCCGCGGCATCATCTCGCTGCTGGAACTCGGCGACCAGGCGGCGCGCCCGGTGCTGTTCTCCACCTTCTTGATGTGGGTGCTGGCCGACCTGTTCACCTTCCTGCCCGAGGTCGGCGACCTCGACAAACCCAAGCTGGTGTTCGTCTTCGACGAGGCGCACCTGCTGTTTTCCGATGCCTCCAAGGCGTTCCTGGAACAGGTCGAGCAGACCGTCAAACTGATTCGCTCCAAGGGCGTCGGCGTGTTGTTCTGCACGCAGTTGCCCACCGATGTGCCCAACGCGGTGCTGTCACAGCTGGGCGCACGCATCCAGCACGCGCTGCGCGCCTTCACCCCCGACGATCAGAAGGCGCTGAGCAAGACGGTGCGCACCTATCCGAAAACCAAGGTGTACGAGCTGGAGTCGGCGTTGACGTCACTGGGCATCGGCGAAGCGATCGTTACCGTGCTCTCCGAACGCGGTGCTCCGACCCCGGTCGCTTGGACCCGGTTGCGGGCGCCCCGGTCATTGATGGCGGCCATCGGCGCCGACGCTGTCGCCGCAGCCGCCAAAGCCAGTTCATTGCAGAGCACCTACGGACCCACCGTCGATCGGGAATCGGCCTACGAATTGCTGTCCGAGAAGCTGGCGGCCGGGCAGGGCAGCCGACCCCCACAAGGTGACGGCGCCGCAGTGCCGGAGCCGAAGCGATTGCGCTGGTGGCAACGCTTCGGGCGCTGGCTCAGCCACTTCCTGTCCACCCGGGAGGGCAAGCGGGTGGTGAGTGCGGTCACCACCGTGGTCGTCGGGCAGATCACGCGGGGCGCGATGGGCACCGGCCGTCGCAAGCGCTGATCTCGGTGGCGACCCGCTAGCCGCCGCCGAGCTTCTTGTAGACCGCGCCCACGATCGGGGTGACGATCGCGCGGGGAGCGTACCCGCTGGCCATCGACATGGCCTTCGACGTGATTCCGGGCACGACGCGCATCTTGTTGCGCGCCAACGCATCCAGCGAAAGCTTGGCGGTGTGCTGCGTGGAGATCCACAGAAAGTCCGGGATCAGCTTGTCGACCAACGAGGCTTCGGCGGCGTCGGGCATCTCGGCACGCACCGGCCCCGGCGCCAGCAGTGTCACGTGCACCCCGGATTTGAGCAGTTCGCCGCGCAGTGACTCGCTGAAGGTGTTGGCGAAGGCCTTGGTAGCGGCGTAGGTGGCGTTGTTGGGGATCGGGGAGTTGCCGGCCGCCGAACCCGAGATGAGGATCCCGCCGGCGCGGCGTGCCAGCATGCCCGGCAACACCGCCAACACCAGATCGTGCACCGCGATCGCATTCAGTTGCACTTGGGCCTTCTCCGCGGCCGGGTCCAGCTTGGCGATCGGCCCGAACGTGGCGGTGCCGGCGTTGGCGCACAACACCGAGATCTCCCGCTCGGCCAGTTCGGCGCAGAGCTGGTCGCGGGCCGGCGGATCGGCCAGGTCCACCGCTCGCACCTCCACGGTGACTCGGTAGGTGTCGCGCAGCCGCGCCGCCACGTCGTTGAGCACATCTTCTCGGCGCGCGGTGATGATCAGTGAGTGACCGCGGGCGGCCAGCTCGGTGGCCAGCGCTTCGCCGATCCCCTGGGAGGCTCCGGTGACGACGGCGCGGGCATCCGGGCTGGGAGCAGGCACTGGCATGGGGCAATCGTAGAGTGCCAGGCATGGGTAACCCGGGGGTGGTCAGATCCGGGCGATCCCGGATTGTGGCCTGGGCGTTGTGGGATACCGGTGCCGCTGCCGTCAGCGCGATCGCGGTGACGTTCGTGTTCTCGGTCTATCTGACCAGCAGCGTCGGCCGGGACCTGCCCGGTTCGGTGTCGCCGGCCAGCTGGCTGGGCCGCACCCTGGCCATCTCTGGTTTGACGGTGGCCGTCGTGGCGCCGGTGGTCGGGGTGTGGGTCGCCGCACCGCACCGTCGCCGGGTGACGCTGACGGTTCTGACCGGCACCGCGGTGGTGCTGATCGCGTCGATGAGCATGATTCGCGATTCACCGGCCTACCTGGCTCCGGGGCTGCTGCTGCTGGCGCTGACCGCGGCCTGCGGTGACCTGGCCAGCGTTCCCTACAACGCGATGCTGCGGCAGCTGTCGACGCCGCAGAACTCCGGCCGCATCTCCGGATTCGGCTGGGCGGCAGGTTATGCCGGCAGCGTGGTGTTGCTGTTGGTGGTCTACGTGGGCTTCATCTCCGGCAGCGGCCCGGAACGCGGCTTGCTGGGCGTGCCCGTCGAGGACGGACAGAACGTGCGGGCGGCGATGTGGCTCACCGCGGCATGGCTGGCGGTCTTCGCGTTGCCACTGCTGTTCACCGCGCATCGGTTCGCCGGTGCCGACGGTCCGCGGCCGCCCCGGCTCGGTTTGTTCGGTGGCTACCGCCAGTTGTGGCGCGACATCACCGGCGAATGGCGCCGCGACCGCAACCTGGTTTTCTACCTGGTGGCCAGCGCGATCTTCCGTGATGGGCTGGCCGGGGTGTTCGCCTTCGGTGCGGTGCTCGGCGTCAACGTCTACGGGATTTCGGCCGGTGATGTGCTGATCTTCGGGGTAGCCGCCAGCGTGGTGGCCGCGGTCGGCGCGGTCGCCGGCGGCCTGCTCGACGACCGGATCGGCTCCAAGACGGTGATCGTCGGGTCGCTGGCGGCCATGGTCGCCGCCGGGACCACGCTGATGACACTGTCGGGTCCGGGGGCGTTCTGGGCCTGCGGCCTGCTGCTCTGCCTGTTCATCGGCCCCACCCAGTCCTCGGCGCGCACGTTGTTGCTGCGGATGGCGCAGGAAGGCCGCGAGGGGTTCGAAGGGGTTGCGTTCGGGCTCTACACCATGACCGGTCGCGCCGTGTCGTTCCTGGCGCCGTGGCTGTTCTCGGTCTTCGTCGACGTCTTCCACAGCGACCGGGCCGGCATGGGCGGGCTGTGCACCGTGCTGGTGCTCGGATTGCTGGCGATGCTGGGGGTGCGCGCGCCGCGGCGAGCGGCCTAACGGCTCAACCGGCCGCGGCGCAGACGGTGAGGATCGAGCCGGTGCGCTGGCGCACCTGGGCGCCGTCCACCGACAGCGAGCAGGTGATCTGCTCGCCGAAGTTCACCACCGTCACCGCCGCCGCTTTTGTAGCCGGCGGCGTCAGGGTGACCTGCTTGCTCCACGGCAACGCCACGTTGAACTCGGTCTTCAGCACACCGTCGTCGTCGATGTAGGCGATACTGAGCGCCCGGCCGGTCCCAGTGACGCTGTAGACGATCGTCTCGGGAACCCCGGCGGTAGTCGACGTGGTCGGTGGCGGCGTGCTCGGCGTGGTGCTGGGCGCCGAGGACCGCGGTGGCGGCGTGGTGGTCGGGGTGCGCTTGGGAATCGGTGTGCTCGGCGCCGTCGGCAACGGCGAAACCGGTGTGACCGTAGCCGAATTGCGGCCCGAGCCGTTGGCGATCACCAGGGCGATCACCATGCCGACCACCAGCAGCACCGCCGCACCGGCGACCAGCCACAGCCAGTTCGGGAACCGTGGCGGTTCGGGCGGGCCGCCCTCGCCGCCCGGCGGGACGCCGCCTCCCGGTCCGCCGCCCGGCTGCGCCGGTTCCCAGTGCTGCCGCGGCAGTTGGGCGGTCGGGTCGGTGGCCTGCGGCGGATAGCCGGCCGGGTATGACGGAAGTTGGCCCGCGTAGGCCGGATCGACGTGTGGCGGAAAGCCGAAGGGCGACTGCTCGGTCGCCCCGCTGCGCTGCCAGGGTCGATCGGAATCCTCCGGCCGATAGGGATCGGTCATACCCACCTCATGGATTGCAGGGTACCTGCGCAGGGCTGCCCACGACCGTATCGTCGGTCAGCCCATTGAAATCCCGGCGGCACCCAGCGCACTGATGGTCATCGCCCGTAACACCGCTCGGGAGCGCTCCGGCGCGGCCGACTTGGCACCGGCCGGCTTGACGCTGTAAGGGGTCGAGTTCAACAGACCGAACACCGCGTGGGCCATCAACCGGGCGTCTGCTTCGGCGAGCCCGGCGTGCCGGGCGCACAGCACACCCACCCAGACCTCGACGTACTGCCGCTGGGCGCTGCGTACCTGACGCTGCGCGCCGGCCGGCAGATGAGCCAGGTCGCGGTCCTGGATCCGGATCAGATCCGGCTCCCCGAGCGCGAAGTCGAGATGGAACTCGATCAGGCCGTCCAGCACCGCGTCCGGGCTGCGCCCGCCGGATTCCACGGCGCGCGCTCCGGCGAGCAACCGGGTGCTGATGCCGACGAGCAGTTCGACCAACAGTGCTTCCTTGTTGGCGAAGTGCCGATAGATCGCCGGGCCGCTGACGCCGGCGGCCGCGCCGATGTCCTCCAGGCGTACGGCGAGGAAGCCGCGCTGGGCAAAGAGCCGTTCGGCGGCCGTCAGCAATTGGGAACGCCGATCGGATTTCAGCCGACTGCGCCGGTTGGCCGGCTCGTCGTTTCCCGCCGGGCCCGCCGAAGCGGATGCTGCCATCTCGCCTCCGCTCGTCATGGACAGCTGAGTTAATGGTCACTAACGTAGCACCCATCCCTTGGGGTCGACCCCGGCTCCGGGCGGCAGCGGTGGAGGCCTGATGGCAACGGCGGGATGGCCCGCAAGTCGCGGCGATTTGTCCTACGCTCGCGGCGAGGCCCGACCGGCCTTGCTGGAGACGACCATCGGAGCCTGTCTCGCCGCAACGGTGAGCGCGCACCCGGATCGCGATGCGCTGATTGACCTTCCGGCCCGACGGCGATGGAACTACGCGGAGCTGTGGCGCGATGTGCGCCGGCTCGCCACCGGTCTGCTGCAGGCGGGTATCAGCGCCGGGGACCGGGTCGGCATCTGGGCGCCCAACTGCGCCGAGTGGGTGCTGACCCAGTACGCCACCGCCGAGATCGGCGCGGTTCTGGTCACCATCAACCCCGCCTACCGCTCCCACGAATTGGCCTATGCGCTCAACCAGTCCGGGCTGGCGATGGTGATCTCGGCATCGCGTTTCAAGACCTCCGACTACGTCGCGCTACTGCGCGAGGTGGCGCCAGCGTGTCCGGGCCTGCGCGAGGCGGTGTTCATCGACAGCGCGCGTTGGCGTGAGCTGGCCGGCACACCCGTCGACACGGTGGCACTGGCGCACGCGGCCAGACCGCTGCGCGCCACAGATCCGATCAATATCCAATACACTTCGGGCACAACCGGTCACCCGAAGGGCGTGACGCTCAGTCACCGCAACATCCTCAACAACGGCTACCTGGTCGGTGACTTGCTGGGCTACACGCATCGGGACCGGATCTGCCTGCCGGTTCCCCTCTACCATTGCTTCGGCCTTGTGATGGGGAACCTGGCGGCCACCAGCCACGGCGCGGCCATCATCTTGCCGGGTCCCGGCTTCGATCCGGCGGCCACGCTGCGTGCCGTGCAGGAGGAGGCCTGCACCAGCCTCTACGGGGTGCCCACCATGTTCATCGCCGAACTCGGGCTGCCCGACTTCGCCGACTACGACCTGACCAGCCTGCGCACCGGGATCATGGCGGGGTCGCCGTGCCCGGCGCAGGTGATGCGGCGGGTGATCGACGACATGCACATGACCGAGATCGCGATCTGCTACGGCATGACCGAGACGTCGCCGGTGTCGACCCAAACCCGCAGCGGGGACTCGCTGACCCAGCGGGTGGAGACCGTCGGGCGCGTGGGACCTCATCTGGAGATCAAGATGATCGACCCGGCCACCGGCCACCCGGTGCCGCGAGGTCAGGTCGGCGAACTGTGCACCCGCGGCTATTCGGTGATGACCGGTTACTGGAACGACCCGGCCAAGTCCGAGGCGGCCATCGATGCCGAAGGCTGGATGCACAGCGGCGATCTGGCCGTCATGGACGACGACGGATACGTGCGGATCACCGGGCGGATCAAGGACATGGTGATCCGCGGCGGGGAGAACATCTACCCGCGCGAGATCGAGGAGTTCCTGCACACCCACCCCGACATCCTCGACGCCCAGGTCATCGGTGTGCCCGACGAAATCTACGGTGAGGAACTGATGGCGGTGGTCATGCTGCGCGACGGGGCGGGGCCGCTGACCGTTGAGCGGCTGCGCGAGTTCTGCGCCGGCCGACTGGCGCACTTCAAGGTGCCGCGGTACCTGCGCGTGGTCGCGGAGTTCCCGATGACGGCCACCGGCAAGGTCCGTAAGGACGAGGTGCGTCGACAGGTGATCGAGCAGCTGGGTGGCGGCTGACAGGACAGCGCGAGAATGGTATTCTCTGCTGTCAGTTAATCAACATTAACTGAAAATGAGGAGGCGCGGGTGGCGATGGACAAGGTCGTGGCGACGGCGGCGGCAGCCGTGGCCGACGTGACCGACGGCGCGTCACTGGCGGTGGGCGGGTTCGGCCTCTGCGGCATTCCGGAGGCGCTGATCAACGCCGTCCTGCAACTCGGTGTCACGGATCTGGAAACCGTCTCGAACAACTGCGGCGTCGACGGCATCGGACTGGGAGTGCTGTTGGAGCACAAGCGGATCCGACGCACCGTGAGCTCCTATGTGGGCGAGAACAAGGAATTCGCCCGGCAGTTCCTGTCCGGAGAGCTCGAGGTGGAGCTGACACCGCAGGGCACGCTGGCCGAGCGGCTGCGCGCCGGCGGTGCCGGGATCCCGGCGTTCTACACACCGACCGGGGTGGGCACCCAGGTCGCCGACGGCGGCCTGCCGTGGCGCTACGACGGAGCCGGCGGGGTGGCGGTGGCCTCACCGCGCAAGGAGACCCGGGACTTCGACGGGCGCACCTACGTGCTGGAGCGGGCGATCCGCACCGATTTCGCGTTGGTGCACGCCTGGAAGGGCGATCGGCACGGCAACCTCGTCTACCGGGAGGCCGCGGCCAACTTCAACCCGGATTGCGCCGCAGCGGGCCGGATCACCATCGCCCAGGTCGAGCACCTGGTCGAGCCCGGCGAGATCTGTCCCGCCGAGGTGCACACCCCAGGTATTCACGTGCATCGGGTGGTGCACGTACCGAATCCGGAGAAACGAATCGAACGGGAGACGGTGCGCTGATGGCTGCGCCAGCGACGATGCAGTGGGGGTACCCCCAGCCGCGCAGCGGCGAGGGGGACGAAGCGATGAAGAGGAGTGGCGCCTAATGGCACTCACGCGTGACGAACTGGCCGCACGGGTCGCCGCGGAGTTGGAAGACGGGCAATACGTCAACCTCGGTATCGGGTTGCCGACCTTGATTCCCAACCACATCCCCGACGGTGTCAGCGTCGTGCTGCATTCGGAGAACGGGATCCTCGGCGTGGGGCCGTACCCGCGCCGCGAGGACCTCGACGCCGATTTGATCAACGCCGGCAAAGAAACCGTGACGGTGCTGCCCGGGGCGTCATTCTTCTCCTCGTCCACGTCGTTCGGGGTGATCCGCGGCGGCCACCTCGACGTGGCGGTGCTCGGCGCCATGCAGGTATCAGCGGTCGGCGACCTGGCCAACTGGATGATCCCCGGCAAGATGATCAAGGGCATGGGCGGGGCGATGGACCTGGTGCACGGGGCGCGCCGGGTCATCGTGATGATGGAACATGCCGCCAAGGACGGCAGCGCGAAGATCGTCGAGCAGTGCACGTTGCCGCTCACCGGCGCCCGCTGCGTCGACCGCATCATCACCGACTTGGCCGTCATCGACGTCACCGAAGCGGGCCTGGAGTTGGTGGAGACCGCGCCCGGTGTATCGGTCGATGAGGTGGTTGCGAAAACCGGTGCCCCGTTGAATCTTTCGAAGGTGTCATGACGGCCCCAGCATTCGCCGACGAGCACCGGCGGCTGGTCGCCGAGCTCAACACCAAGCTGGCGACCGCGGCGCTCGGTGGCAGCGAGCAGTCCCGGCAGCGGCACGTGTCGCGGGGCAAGCTGTTGCCGCGCGACCGGGTCGACCGGTTGCTGGATCCGGGCAGCCCGTTTCTGGAGTTGGCGCCGCTGGCCGCCGACGGCATGTACGACGACGAATGCCCCGGCGCCGGGATCATCACCGGGATCGGGCGGGTGTCCGGGCGGGAATGCGTGATCGTCGCCAACGACGCCACCGTCAAGGGCGGCACCTACTACCCGGTCACCGTCAAAAAGCACCTGCGGGCCCAGGAAGTCGCGCTGGGCAACCGGCTGCCCTGCATTTACCTGGTGGACTCCGGCGGCGCGTTTCTGCCCCGTCAGGACGAGGTGTTCCCCGACCGCGAGCACTTCGGCCGGATCTTCTACAACCAGGCGACCATGAGCGCGGCGGGCATCCCGCAGATCGCCGCGGTGCTCGGCTCCTGCACCGCCGGCGGCGCCTACGTTCCCGCGATGAGCGACGAGGCCGTCATCGTCCGCGAACAGGGCACCATCTTCCTGGGCGGCCCGCCGCTGGTGAAGGCCGCCACCGGAGAGGTGGTGACCGCCGAAGAACTCGGTGGGGGAGACCTGCACTCCAAGGTCTCCGGGGTCACCGACTATTTGGCCGACGACGATGAACACGCGCTGCGCATCGTCCGCCAGATCGCGCAGACCTTCGGGCCGAGACCCGAAAGCCCATGGGAGATCAAGCGTTCCGTGGATCCGCACCATGACCCCGCGGAGCTCTACGACGTGGTCCCACCGGATCCGCGGGTTCCCTACGACGTGCGGCAGGTCATCACCCGCATTGTCGACGGCAGCGAGTTCAGCGAGTTCAAGGCCGAATACGGCAAGACCCTGGTGACCGCGTTCGCTCGCATCCACGGCCATCCGGTGGGCATCATCGCCAACAACGGGGTGCTGTTCGGTGAGTCGGCGCTCAAGGGCGCGCATTTCATCGAACTGTGCGACAAGCGCTCCATCCCCTTGGTGTTCTTGCAGAACATTGCCGGTTTCATGGTCGGCCGCGACTACGAGGCCGGCGGCATCGCCAAACACGGCGCCAAAATGGTCACCGCGGTGGCCTGCGCGCGGGTGCCCAAGCTGACGGTGGTGATCGGCGGGTCCTACGGGGCGGGCAACTACTCCATGTGCGGCCGGGCGTATTCGCCGCGGTTCCTGTGGATGTGGCCCAACGCCCGGATCTCGGTGATGGGTGGCGAGCAGGCCGCGTCGGTGCTGGCCACGGTGCGCGGTGACCAACTCGACGCGGCCGGCAAGCCGTGGTCCGCCGAGGATGAGGAGGCGTTCAAGGCCCCGATCCGGGACCAATACGAGGCCCAGGGCAACCCCTACTACTCGACCGCACGGCTGTGGGACGATGGGATCATCGACCCGGCCGACACCAGAACAGTGCTGGGGCTGGCGCTTTCGGCCTGTGCGAACGCGCCGCTGGACCCGGTCTCCTACGGCGTTTTCCGGATGTGAGTGCCCATGTTTGAAACCGTCCTGGTAGCCAACCGCGGTGAGATCGCGGTGCGGGTGATCCGCACCCTGCGCCGGATGGGCATCCGGTCGGTGGCGGTCTACAGCGACGCCGACGCCGGAGCGCGGCACGTGCGCGAAGCCGACACCGCGGTGCGGCTCGGCCCCGCGCCGGTGGCCGACAGCTACCTGTCGATCCCCACGGTGCTCGAGGCCGCTGCCGCCACCGGCGCGAGCGCGATTCATCCCGGCTACGGGTTCCTTTCCGAGAACGCCGGCTTCGCCGCCGCCTGCGAGGCAGCCGGGGTGGTGTTCATCGGACCGCCGGCGCGCGCCATCGAGGTGATGGGCGACAAGATCTCCGCGAAGAACACCGTCACCGCGTTTGATGTACCGGTGGTGCCCGGCATCGCCAAGCCGGGCCTGACCGACGACGAGCTGACCGCGGCGGCAGCCGAGATCGGGTACCCGGTGCTGATCAAACCGTCGGCGGGCGGTGGCGGCAAAGGCATGCACCTGGTCGACGACCCCGCGCAGCTGCGGGCTTCGCTGGCCACCGCACGGCGTGAGGCGGCGTCCGCGTTCGGCGACGACACACTGTTCCTGGAGCGATTCGTGTTGCGGCCCCGCCACATCGAGGTTCAGGTGCTCGCCGACACCCAGGGCAACGTGGTGCACCTCGGCGAGCGGGAGTGCAGCCTGCAGCGACGTCATCAGAAGGTGATCGAGGAGGCGCCGTCGCCGCTGCTGGACGCCGCGACCCGGGACCGGATCGGGACGGCGGCGTGCAACACCGCCCGCAGCGTCGACTACGTCGGCGCCGGCACCGTGGAGTTCATCGTCTCCGCGGACCGCCCGGATGAGTTCTTCTTCATGGAGATGAACACCCGGCTGCAGGTCGAGCACCCGGTCACCGAAGCGGTCACCGGCCTCGACCTCGTCGAGTGGCAGCTGCGGGTAGCCGCCGGCGAGAAACTGCCGTTCGCGCAGCATGAGATCACGTTGGACGGGCACGCGATCGAGGCCCGGGTGTACGCCGAAGATCCGGCCCGCGGTTTCCTGCCCACCGGCGGACAGGTGCTGGCGGTGCACGAGCCGGCCGGGCCCGGGGTGCGGGTGGACTCGTCGTTGCAGGACGGCACCGTGGTCGGCAGCGACTACGACCCGATGCTGTCCAAGGTGATCGCGCACGGGGCCGACCGGGCGCAGGCCCTGGCGCGGCTCGATGCGGCGCTGGCCGGCACCGCCGTGTTCGGCGTGCAGACCAACGTCGAGTTTCTGCGGTTCCTGCTCGCCGACGACCGGGTGGTCACCGGGGATCTCGACACCGAACTGCTCGATACCAGGTCGGCCGACTTCGCGCCGGCGCCCGCGCCTGACGACGTGCTGGCCGCCGGCGGCCTCTACCGCCAATGGGCGCTGTCCGGGCGTAAATCACCGTGGGCCAACCCCAGCGGATGGCGGATCGGCGCGTCGGCACCGGTGCGCACCGAGATGCGCACGCCGCTTCGGTCGGAGACGGTGTCGGTGTGGGGGCTTCCGGCGACCGCGCGGGTGCAGGTCGGTGACGGCGAGATCCACAGCGGCAGCGCCGAAGTCGAGGGCGACCGGCTGACGGTGACACTGGCGGGCCGACGACGCTGCTACAGGTTCGCCGAGCACGACGGGCAGCTGTGGATCTCCGATGAGCGCGGCACCTGGCACCTGCGTGAAGCCGAGGAAAGCACCGTGGTGCGGTCCGCCGTCGGTCCGCGCAGCGCCGAGATCGTCAGCCCGATGCCCGGCAGCGTGATCGCGGTGAACGTCGCGTCCGAAACGCCGGTCGACGAGGGCGATCCGGTCGTGGTGGTCGAGGCGATGAAGATGGAGCACACCTTGACCGCGCCGATCAGCGGCCGGGTGGAGGTATTGGTATCGGTGGGCGATCAGGTGACGGTGGACCAGGTATTGGCCCGGCTGGTGCCCGAATCAAGTGAGGACGATCAGCAATGACGACGATCATGGCAGGCGAGCTGCCCAAGGAGTACCAGGATCTGCAGCACACGGTCGCTGAGTTCGCGCGCACCGTCGTCGCTCCGGTCTCCGCCAAACACGACGAAGAGCACAGCTTCCCCTACGAAGTGATCGCCAAGATGGGCGAGATGGGGCTGTTCGGCCTGCCGTTCCCCGAAGAGTACGGCGGTATGGGCGGCGACTTTTTCGCGCTGACGCTCGCCCTGGAGGAACTCGGCAAGGTCGACCAGTCCGTTGCGATGACCCTGGAGGCGGGGGTGGGCCTCGGAGCGATGCCGATCTACCGGTTCGGCACCGAGGAACAGAAGCAGACCTGGCTGCCCGACCTGGTTGCCGGTCGTGCGCTTGCCGGCTTCGGCCTCACCGAGCCGGGTGCCGGTTCGGATGCCGGCGGCACCCGCACCACCGCGCGACTGGACGGCGACGAGTGGGTCATCAACGGCGCCAAGCAGTTCATCACCAACTCCGGCACCGACATCACCTCGCTGGTGACCGTCACCGCCGTCACCGGAACCGCACCCGACGGCCGCAAGGAGATCTCCACGATCATCGTCCCGTCCGGCACGCCGGGTTTCACCGTCGAACCGGCCTACAACAAGGTGGGCTGGAACGCCTCGGACACCCATCCGCTCACCTTCGCTGACGCCCGTGTCCCGCAAGCCAATCTGCTCGGCGAACAGGGCAGGGGCTACGCGAACTTCCTGTCGATCCTCGATGAGGGCCGCATCGCGATCGCCGCGGTGGCCACCGGGGTCGCACAGGGTTGCGTCGACGAGAGCGTCAAGTACGCCGGTGAGCGCGAGGCATTCGGCCAGCCGATCGGCTCCTACCAGGCGATCAGCTTCAAGATCGCGCGGATGGAGGCCCGCGCCCACGTAGCACGCACCGCCTACTACGACGCCGCGGCGAAGATGCTGGCGGGCAAGCCGTTCAAGAAGGAGGCGGCGATCGCCAAGATGATCTCCTCGGAGGCGGCGATGGACAACGCCCGCGACGCCACCCAGATTCACGGCGGGTACGGCTTCATCAACGAATACCCGGTAGCCCGCCATTACCGGGACAGCAAGATCCTGGAGATCGGCGAGGGGACCACCGAAGTCCAGCTGATGCTGATCGCACGATCGCTGGGGCTGTGATGAGCACCGGCAGCGGCCGCGAGCGGGCATCTCGCGACACAGCAGCGGCGTGTTGCGTCGCAGAATTCCGAGTCGGCGAAGGAGAAGGGAAGCAGCGTGGGTAAGACGGTCGAGCAGCGCGGACTGTGGTTCGAGGAGTACGAGATCGGCACCACGTATGCCCACCGCCCCGGGCGCACCGTCACCGAGGCCGACAACGTGCTGTTCACCACGCTGACCATGAACACCCAGTCGCTGCACCTGGATGCGGCCTGGGCTGCCGAGCAGCCCGGCTTCCGCGGTGAGCGGCTGGTGAACTCCATGTTCACCCTGTCCACGCTCGTCGGGCTGTCGGTCGCTCAGTTGACGCTGGGCACCATCGTGGCCAACCTCGGATTCTCGGAGGTGTCGTTTCCCAAGCCGGTCTTCCACGGCGACACCCTCTACGCCGAGACGGTCTGCACCGACAAGCGCGAGTCCAAGAGCCGTCCCGGGGAGGGCATCGTGACGCTCGAGCATGTCGGGCGCAACCAGCACGGCGACGTGGTGGCCCGCGCGGTGCGGACTACGTTGGTGCGCAAGCGGCCGGCAGGAGAGTCGGCATGAACCTGCTCTCCACCGGGCCGGCCTGGCTGTTCTGCCCGGCCGATCGCCCGGAGCGCTACGCAAAGGCCGCCGCGGTGGCCGACGTGGTCATCCTGGATCTGGAGGACGGGGTGGCCGCCGCCGACCGGCCCGCTGCCCGGGAAGCGTTGCGGGACAACCCGCTCGACCCGGAGCGGACTGTGGTGCGGATCAACCCGGCCGGTACCGAGGATCAGTCGCGCGATCTGGCGGCGCTGGCCGACACCGCCTACACGACGGTGATGCTGGCCAAGACCGAGTCGGCCGCCCAGGTCGATGCGCTGGCGCCGCGGCAGGTCGTCGCGCTGGCCGAAACCCCGCGCGGCGTCGTGTTCGCGACCGAGATCGCCGCTGCGCGGGCCTGTGCGGCGATGATGTGGGGCGCCGAGGACCTGGTCGCCGCCATGGGAGGGGGCTCCAGCCGTCACGCGGACGGCCGCTATCGGGACTTCGCCCGGCACGCGCGTTCGACGGTGCTGCTGGCGGCGTCGGCGTTTGAGCGTGCCGCGCTCGACGCCGTCTACCTCAATATCGGTGACCTCGACGGGTTGCGGGCCGAGGCGCTCGACGGCGCCGCGGTCGGGTTCGCCGCCACGGTGTGCATCCATCCCACCCAGGTACCGGTGGTGCGCGACGCCTACCGACCGGCGGAGGACAAGATCGACTGGGCGCGAAGGGTGCTCGCCGCGGCACAGCACGAGCGGGGCGTGTTCGCCTTCGAGGGACAAATGGTGGACTCGCCGGTGCTGCGGCACGCTGAGGCTATCCTGCGGCGAGCGGAGTAACGCCTACCGACAGGAGCGACGGCGCGTGCGCATCACCCGGATCGTCGAAAGATCGGTGCCATTGAGCGGCGAGATCGCCAACGCACTGGTGGACTTCTCCCGGCATACCGTGTCACTGGTCGCCATCGTCACCGACCGGATACGGAACGGGAAACCGGTGACCGGCATCGCGTTCAACTCAATCGGCCGATTCGCCCAGGGAGGCATCCTGGCCAATCGGATGATCCCGCGGGTGCTGCGCGCCGACCCGGAGTCGCTACTCGACGATGACGGCCACATCGACCCCGCCCGGGTACTGTACCAGGCGCTCGTCGACGAGAAGCCCGGCGGCCACGGCGACCGCGCCGGCGCGGCGGCGGCCCTGGAACTGGCGTGCTGGGATCTCAAAGCGAAACTCGCCGACGAACCCGCCTACCGCACCATCGCGCGACACTTCGGCCGGAACTTGGGCTGGAATGAAGCCGTGGCAGCGGTTCCGGTGTATGCCGCGGGCGGGTACTACTATCAGGCAGACGGCTTGGACCGGCTCCGGACCGAGATGCGCGGCTATCTCGACCTGGGCTATGACGCGGTCAAGATAAAGATCGGCGGCGCGCCGATGCGCGAGGACCTGGACCGCATCGAGGCGGTCATCGACGTGGTGGGCAGCGGCGCACGGGTGGCCGTCGACGCCAACGGTCGATTCGACGCCACAGCCGCTGGGCAGTGGGCGCAGGCGCTGAGCCCCTACGGCCTGCGCTGGTACGAGGAGCCCGGCGATCCGCTGGACTTCGTGCTGAACGCCCAACTGATCGCCGGTTACCCGGGAGCGGTCGCCACCGGCGAGAACCTGTTCTCCGCGCGTGACGTGACCAACCTGGTGCGCTACGGCGGCATGCGCCCGGGCCGCGACATCTTCCAGATGGACGCGGGACTCAGCTACGGGTTGACCGAATACGCCCGCATGATCGAGGTACTCGAGTCGCACGGCTTCGACCGCGGTTGTGCCTTCCCGCACGGCGGCCACCTGATCAACCTGCACATCGCGGTGGGGTTGGGCTTGGGAGGCTGCGAGTCCTATCCCGGGGTGTTCGCACCCTTCGGCGGCTACTCGCCCGGATGCCGGCTGGCCGGTGGCACCATCGCGCCCACCGACGCCCCGGGATTCGGGCTCGAGGAAAAGCCCGACCTGCTCGCCGCGATCGCCCTCATGGGAGGCATGAGCAGATGAAGATCGCGGTCATCGGATGCGGCGCCATGGGATCGATCTACGCCGGGCGACTGGCCGCCGCCGGCAACGACGTACTGGCCCTGGACCGCTCACCCGCGCACGTCGAAGCGATCAACCGGGACGGCCTGCGCATCAGCGGGCCGCAATCCGATCAGGTGGTGGCGATGCGGGCGGCCGCCGAGGCGCCGGCAGAGCCGATGGGCCTGGTGGTGCTCGCGGTCAAAGCCGCCGACGTCGCCGCCGGGGCCACCCAGGCACTGCCGCTGCTCGGCGAGGACACACCGGTGCTGACCATCCAGAACGGACTGGGATCGGCCGACACCGTCGCCGACATCGTGGGAGCCGAGCGGGTGGCGGTGGGCATCGCCAGTGGTTTCGGCGCGTCACGTCCCGCGCCCGGACACGCGCACCACAACGCGATGCGGGCGGTCCGGTTCGGAGCTTATGCGGCGCTGCCGTTTTCGGCGGTCGAGGAGATCGCGCGAGTGTGGACCGACGCCGGATTCGACGCGGCTGCAGTCGCCGACATCGCCGCGATGCAGTGGGAGAAGTTGATCTGCAATGTCGCCTACAGCGCGCCGTGCGCACTGACGGGCATGACGGTGGGGCAGGTCATGGACGACGCAGATATGGGACCGGTCAGCCGCGCCGCCGCCACCGAGGCCTGGGCGGTGGCCCGCGCCGCCGGGATCGACATCGCCGTGGCGGACCCGGTTGCGCACGTCCGGGCCTTCGGGGCGCAGCTGCCCGACGCCAAACCGTCGGCGCTGCTGGACCACCTGGCCCGCCGGGTCAGCGAGATCGACGTGATCAACGGCGCGGTGGTGCGCCAGGCAGCGCAGGTCGAGCAGCAGGCTCCGGTCAACATGACGCTGACGGCGCTGGTCAAAGCCGTTGAACGGCAGTGGATGACGCCCGAGGACTGAACACCGCGCCGCGAGGCGTTCAGTTCGGCGCGAGCGCTCTCGGGCGGAGCTAGCCTCGAATCCATGACCGATGACAAGGCGCGGGTGGACCTGCGCGGAGCGCCGCAGACCATGCTCGCGACGTTGTACGCCAAGGCGCTGGACGCGGATCTGCCCGAGCCGATTCTGGGTGATCGCTACGCCAAGGACGCGGTCGAACGCATCGACTACGACTGGAGCAAGACCACCATCACCGCCGCCCGGTCACCGTCGGTGACCACCCGTTCGGCGCACTTCGATACCTGGGCCGGCCAATTCCTGGCGATCAACCCCGACGCGGTGGTGCTGCATGTGGGCTGTGGGCTCGACGCGCGATACTTCCGGCTGCAACCCGGCGACGGAGTCGACTGGTATGACATCGACTATAGGTGCGTCGCCGACCTGCGCCGTCGGCTACTCCCCGCGCGCGAACACAACCACGTGGTCGCGGCATCGGTCACCGACCCGGCGTGGCTGGCCGAAATCCCCACCGACCGACCGACATTGATGCTCGGTGAGGGGCTGACCATGTACCTCACCGAACAAGCCGGCGTCGCATTGCTGCGCCGGGTCGTCGAGCACTGCGCGCGCGGGGAATTACAGTTCGACGCCTTCAGCCGGTTGGGTATCAAGACCCAGTGGGCCAATGCCGTGGTCCGCCGCTCCGGGGCAAAGCTGCAGTGGGGGATCGACGAGCCCCGCGAGATCCTCGCCGCCGTTCCGGGCACGCGGTTGGTGGAGTGCCTGCGCTGGTTCGAGTCAGACACCTACCAGATGCTTCCCCGCCGTTACCGGGCGCTGGGCAAGGCGATGTCGCTGGTTCCGGCGATGGCGAACCTGTCGCGGTACCACCGCTACGCCTTCTGACCGGCACGCCATTGACGAATTACGTTACGTAATGTAAATATTTGGTTCGTGGGCAACGACGATCGGGTGACGGCACCGCAATCCGCCCCCACCGCCCGCGGTCGGCCGCGCAATCCGCGCACCGAGCAGGCCATCGCCGAGGCAGCCCGCCGGCTGCTCGCCCGTGACGGTTACGACCAGGTCTCCATCGAGGCGATCGCACGAGAGGCGGACGTCAGCCGCCCCACCGTTTACCGGCGCTGGCCGTCGAAGACCCACCTGGTGTTCGACGCGGTCTTCGGCTCGACCGTCGGGGACCTGCTGACCAGCTCGGGCGACTTCGAGGCGGACCTGCGCCGGTTCGTGGCCGGAGTCTTCGCGTTCTGGCGCTCACCGGAGGTGGCCGCCGCGGCGCTGGGCATCCTGGCCGACCGCCACCGCGATTCGGAGCTGTTCATCCGCACCCAGCAGCTGCTCGACGAGCAGACCCGTACCGCGTTCGGGGAACTGATCAGCACCGGCATCGACCAAGGCGTGCTCGACGCCGACGTCGACGTCGAGATCGCCTACGACCTGCTGGTGGGCACCAGCTTCTACATCGCCCAGGTGCTGGCCGCCGACACCGTCGACTCCGCCGCCGACCGACTCTGCTCCCTGGTGCTGCAAGGAATGAGAAAGAAGGAGAACCGTGATGGGTGACGAGTCGTCGGAGCTGTCTCAGGCATTCGGGGACCTGCTCGAGGAGGTTCGCGCCGTCGAGCAGCGGCTGTTGGGCGGCGATCCGCCACTGGAGGAGGCCGACATCCTCGACGGCTACCGGTGGGCGCTGAGCCTGCTGCGGGTCGCCGCCGACGCCTACATCTGGGGGGACGCCGACAAGCCGATCCTGGTCGACGTGATCGGCCCGTACCTGAAGTGGGGCGGCGACAACTCCGACGCCTTCTACCAGCTGGCACCGATCGACCCCAGCCGCAGCTACCGGGTCACCGGCAACCGCGGCGACGCGGTCTACCTGTCCATGACCGTCTACGGTGGCCCCGACGACGGCCGCTACAGCGACCGCATCATCGACACGATCAACGACCGTGACCTGGGCTGCGACACCCACGGCGACTTCGAGTTCGTCATCAGCGCCACTGAGCAACAGGGCAATTGGCTCAAGCTCGAACCGGACGCGGTCTTCATCCTGACCCGCGACTACTGCACCCAGCCGGGCACGGACCGGCGAGCCCAATGGAAGATCGAGGCGCTCGACGACACGCCGCGTCGCCCCGACAGCCGCGCCGACCTGAGCCGGCGGATGCGCGCGGCACGGACCTGGATCCGTGAGCAGGCTGCGATGGCGCCGGTACGGTTGCCGGCCAACGTGCTGCAGGACCCGTACCCCGTGCCGAGTCGCACGGTGGGCTGGGCCGCCGGTGACGCCGCGTACGCCATGGGAGCCTACGAACTGCAACCCGGCCAGGCGCTGGTCATTGAAGGTACCTCGCCGGAGTGTGTGTTCTGGAACCTGTGCCTGTGGAATCCGTTCCTGCACACCTACGACTACACCCGCGAACGCGTCACGATCAACGGTGCGCACGTCACCTACGCACCCGACGGGTCCTGGCAGATCGTGATCAGCGAAACCGACCCCGGGCATCCGAATTGGGTGTCCACCGCCGGCCGGTCCAAAGGCCTGATCTGGCTGCGCTGGTTCCTGCCCGAGGCCACCCCCGATTCGCTGAACTGCCGGGTCGTCGACGTCGCAGAGCTGGTCTGGTGAGCGCCGCCACCCGTCCGGGTGCCATCCGGCTCGAGGACCTGGCCAACCCGGTCTTTCCCGAGGCCGCGCGCCCGATGCGCGAAGGACTGGCCGGCTACGGCGCGGTCCTGCAACTCACACCGGAAGCCCTGCTGCAGGCCGCAACCGAACGAACGGGACTGGACAACTGGGGCGACAACGCATTCCGGGAACGTCTCGACGTACTGTGCGGATCGCTGGTCGACGAAGCCGAGCTGTCCGGCGTGGGGCGAGCGATGGCGTTCGAGCAGCTGGCCGGTCACCTGGTCAACCGGCTACGGCTGGAAGACCTGATCGCGACGAACCCCGAGATCGAAGACGTCGCGATCGAACGCCCGATCATCATCTGCGGGCTGCCCCGTACCGGGACCACCCATCTGCACAACCTGATCGCCGCCGACCCCGCGCTGCGGTACCTGCCCTACTGGGAAAGCCTGGAGCCGATAGCCACACCCGGCGAGCCCGATCCGCAGGCCCGGCGTGACCGCTGCGCGGTCGGGCTGGACCTGATCAACACCTCGATGCCCGAGTTCAAGCGCATGCACGACATGACCGTCGACCACGCGCACGAGGAGATCCAGCTGCTGGGCAACGACATCTCCGGAATGCTCTTCGAATGCAGCTACTTTCTGCCGACCTTCGCGCAGCACTACAAGGCCCACGACCAGACCGCGTCATACGCCTACCTGAAACGCAGCCTGCAGGCCCTGCAATGGCTGCGCGGCGGCACCCGCTGGGTGCTCAAATCGCCGCAGCATCTGGAACAGTTCCCGGCGCTGTACGCCACATTCCCCGACGCCACCTTCGTTGTCACCCACCGGGATCCGGTCGAGGTAACACAGTCGATGACGACGATGATCAGCTATGCGGCGCGAATGGGATGCGACCGTCCGGACCCGGTCAAGATCTCGGCGTACTGGTTCGATCGAGCCGACGACCTACTCAGCGGGTGTCTGGCCGATCGCGACGTGCTGCCGGCGGCGCAGTCCATCGATGTGCGCTTCGATGACTTCATGGCCGACGAGGACGGCACCGTCGCCGCCATCTACGAGCTCGCGGGCCAGCCGCTTGATACCCGGGCCAAAGAAGCGATGACCCAGTTCCGCGCCGACCACCCCCGCGGCCGCTACGGCACGGTGGACTACCAGCCGGCCGACGTGGGGCTGAACACCGACGAGATCGCCGCACGCCTGCGTGACTACCGGAGCCGGTTCGTCGCCGGCTGATCGGAGGGCGAACCGACCGTATCGATGGCTACCGATGTCTAACGGCACTTTCTCCTGGTAGCGCCATCACCGTAGCCTGGCGATCATGATTCAGTTGGGGTCGCCGCCGTCCACGGCACCACCCGCGAAGCGCCGCCGGGGCGGGCCGCGCGGGCCGGTGTTCCTGGGCGCCAACATCGTGGTGCTGGTCTGGCTGGCCGTCTCGGTGGCGTTGCTGATCGGACACAACGCCATCGCGCACCCGATCTGGCTGCCGGTGCATGCGCTGCTGCTCGGCGCGGCCACCAACGCGATCGTGATCTGGTCGGGACACTTCACCACGACGCTGTGCCGGGTCCCCGACCCGCCGCACTGGCACCTGGTGGCCAAACTCGCCGTGCTCAACACGGGCGTGATCGCCGCCCTGGCGGGTGTCACCTGGAACACCGAGGCGCTGACCGGTATCGGCGGTGCGGTCGTGGCCGTGGTCGGCGTCGCTCACGGCGCGGAGTTGATCGCGATGAAGAAGTCGGCGCTCTCGGCGCGCTTCGACTATCTCGTCGGCTTCTATCTGGCTGCCCTCGTCGCCCTGCTGATCGGATCGGCGGCCGGCGCCACCATGGCCTTCGGCGTTGCGCGGTGGTATGCGCGGTTGTGGACGACCCACGTGCACGTGATGCTCTACGGCTGGATCGGACTGACCGTGGTGGGCACGCTGTTCACCCTGTGGCCCACCACGATCCGGGAGAAGATCACCCCGCGTAGCTTCGCGATGGCCCGTCGTGCGCTGCCGACCCTCACGGCTGGTTTGGCGATCGCCACCGCGGGCCTGCTCGCCGACAGCTGGTGGCTGGCGGCGGCAGGTCTGGCGGGTTATGCGATCGGTGCCGGTCTGGCGATCGTCGGCCTGTGGCCGGGACGAAGCTTCACCGGCCCGGCGGCCTGGATGCTGGTCGGTGCGACCGGCTGGCTCGGGGTGGCCGTCGTGACGGAGGTGGTCGCGCTGATCGCGGGCCGCTCCGTCGATGTGCTGCCCGCATTCGTCGAGCACACCCTGCTGCCGCTGCTGGCGGTGGGTTTCGTCGCTCAGATCCTGCTCGGTGCGCTCAGTCAGCTGCTGCCGATCCTGGTGGCCCACGGCCCGCCGATTCGTAAGGCCGTCATCGCCTACCTGGATCAGGGCTGGCAGGTGCGGGTGGCTGCGATCAACGTCGCCGTGCCGCTGGTGGCCGGGCCGTGGCGGGGGCCGTTGCCCATCGTCGGCTGGGTGTTGGCCGCCGTCGCGGTGGCCAGTTTCGTGCTGCTGGCGCTGCGGCTGGCGCTGCCGGTGGCGCTGCGCGGACCGATCGACGTCGAGGCGATCAAACCGCACTCCGCTGCGGTGACCGGGGCGGTCGCGGTGGCCGCGGTGGCCGCGGTCGCGTCGGCGCTGATACTGGGGGCGCCGGCGTCCTCGGAAGTGGCCGACGTCGCCGGCGAGGCACACACGGTCGAGGTGACGCTGAACAACATGCGGTTCTCCCCGGACGTGCTCGAGGTGGCGGCTGGAACCCGGCTGGTGCTGCGGGTCACCAACATCGACGGCCTGCCGCACGACCTGCACGTCGACACCGGCGAGCACACGCCGCGGCTGAGCCGCGGCCAGACCGCGGTGCTCGATCTCGGGGTGATCCGGCAGGACCGCGACGTCTGGTGCGACGTACCGGGCCACCGGGCCGCCGGGATGACGATGACGATCCATGCCGTCGGCGGCGTGCCGCGCCACGAGCACACCGGCGGTGACCACGGTGGGGGAGTTCCCGTGCCGGCCACGCTGAACCTGGCCGCGGACCCGTCGCCGGGATGGCGGCCGTACGATGCGGTGCTGGCGCCGGCAACACCCGGCGTGCACCGGGTGGAGCTGCGGGCCGTGGACCGGGAGCTTGAGGTGGCACCCGGCCGCCGCGAGATCCGCTGGACCTTCGGCGGTAGCGAGCCGGCCCCCACATTGCACGGCCGGGTCGGGGACACCTTCGAGATCACCCTGATCAACGATTCCACCATGGGCCACGGCATCGACTTTCACGCCGGGGCGCTTGCACCGGACCAGCCGATGCGCACGCTGGAGCCGGGGGAGCGGCTGGTCTACCGGTTCACCGCCCGACGGGCCGGCGCCTGGCTGTATCACTGCAGCACGCCGCCGATGACGCTGCACATCGCCAACGGCATGTATGGCGCGGTGATCATCGACCCGCCCGGACTGCCGGCCGTGGACCGGGAATACGCCCTGGTCGGCGCGCAGCTCTATGCCGGAGCGCCCGATGCCGACGCCAAGACGACCGCGATCCGCGCCGGGCAGCCCGACGGCTGGATGTTCAACGGCACCGCGGCCCAGTACATGCACGCCCCGCTGCCGGCGCGCGCCGGCGAACGGGTTCGGGTCTGGGTGGTCAACGCCGGGCCCGGCGACACGATCGCCTTCCACATCGTCGGCACACAGTTCGACACCGTCTACAAAGAGGGCGCCTGGCTGTTGCGGCCGCCGAACCAGCCCGGGGGCCCGGGCGGCTCCCAGGTGCTGGATCTGGCGCCGGCGCAGGGCGGTTTCGTCGAGCTGACCTTCCCCGAGCCGGGCCACTACCCGTTCATGGACCACGACATGCGGCACGCCGAAAACGGCGCCCACGGCATCTTCGAGGTCGCCGGTTAGTTACCGGCCGGAGCGGTTCGCCGGTACGGCGTCAGGTAGGACGGCAGCGGGATGGCCGGGTCGAGGTCGCCGGCTGGTTCGGGAGATCCGGCGGTCACTGTCAACGGCACCACCCCGGCCCAGTAGGGCAGGCCGAGGTCTTCGGGATCGTCGACCGGACCGCCGGTGCGCACCTTGGCGGAGACTTCCACCAAGTCGAGTGCCAGCACGGCGGTCATGGCCAGTTCACGTTCGTTGGGGGGCCTGCTGTCGGCGGCGCGGCCGGAGACCACATGGTCGACAAGCGCCGCCAGTGCCTCGCGCTTTTCGCCGGGATCAACGACCACCCGCGCCGCGCCGCGGATGATCACCGAGCGGTACGCCAGCGAGTGGTGCAGCGCCGAGCGGGCCAGCACCAGGCCGTCGATCAGGCTGACGGTGACGCAGACCGGCAGGCCCGCGGGGGCTTTCGCGGCTGCCAGCATCGGGCCGCTTCCGGTGGAGCCGTGCAGGTAGAGCACCTCGCGGTGGCGTGCGTGAGTGGTGGGCAGCACCACCGGGGACCCCTCGTCGAGATAACCGAGGTGACAGATCAGTGCCTCGTCGAGGATGCGGTGGACGGTCTCGTGGTCATAGCGTGCCCGCTCCCGGTACCTGGTGGGCGTGGTGCGGTCTGTGCGCGCATAAGTCCGGGCCATCACCGTTGCCCTTCCTATTGAACTAGTACATAATTAGATATGTGACGGTACAATACTCTATTACCGGTGCCGGCGCTGAGTCGATAGCCGCCAGCATCGAAGACGGCATCTCCGACGGCCAGCTGGCGCCGGGGTCCGCGCTTCCGCCCATCCGCGACCTGGCCGGCCGGCTCGCGGTCAACCCGAACACCGTTGCTGCCGCCTACCGGTTGCTGCGCGACCGCGGGGCGGTCGAAACAGCCGGGCGGCGGGGAACCCGGGTACGGGATCGGCCGGCGACCACACCGCGTTCGCTGCGCGGCCTCACGGTCCCGGCCGGTGTCCGGGATCTGTCTACCGGCAACCCGAACCCCGCGTTGCTGCCGATCGCCGGCGCCCGGCTGTCGCCGCCGGCCACCCCGGTGCTGTACGGGCAGCCATCCGTCTCGCCGGAGTTGGCCGGCCACGCCCGGGCCGCCCTGGAAGCCGACGGGGTGGCGGCCGAGCACCTGGCGGTGGCATCGGGCGCACTGGATGCGATCGAGCGGGTACTGGCGGCTCACCTGCGTCCCGGCGACCGGGTGGCCGTCGAAGACCCCGGGTGGGCCAATCTGCTCGACCTGCTCGGAGCGCTGGGGCTGGCTGTGGAGCCGGTGGGTGGCGACGACGACGGGCCATTGGTCACAGACCTGGCTCGGGCGTTGCGCCGCGGAGTACGAGCGGTGGTGGTGACCAGCCGCGCCCAGAACCCGACCGGCGGCGCGATGTCGGCGGAGCGTGCCGCTGCGTTGCGTGCCGTGCTGGCCGAAACCGCCACCGACGTGCTGCTGATCGAAGACGACCACTGCGCCGGGGTGGCGGGGATGGCGTTGCACCCGCTGGCCGGGGTGGTGCGGGACTGGGCGTTCGTGCGGTCCGTGGCCAAGGCCTACGGCCCGGACCTGCGGTTGGCGCTGGTGGCCGGGGACCGTCGCACGATCGAACGAGTGCAGGGGCGCCAGCGGCTGGGGCCGGGCTGGGTCAGCCGGCTGTTGCAGGACGTTGTTGTCGGTATGTGGCGGGATAGGGCCGCGACACGGCTGGTGGCCGACGCCGAAGCCGTCTACACCGACCGGCGCACCCGGCTGTGCGCGGCGCTGGCGGAGCGCGGCCTGGCCTGCCACGGTCGCTCGGGGCTCAACGTCTGGATTCCGGTACCCGACGAGTCGGCGGCAATCACGCGGTTGTTCGCCGCGGGCTGGGCCGCCGCCCCGGGCAGCCGGTACCGGATCGGTAGCCCGCCAGGAATCCGCATCACCATCTCGGATCTGGCCGCCGCCGAGATCGGACCGCTGGCCGATGCGGTAGCGGATTCGCTGAGCGGCACCGGAACCGTGAGCGTGTGACGGACCGGCCCGCGGACACGTCGACGTCACCGGTCACGCTCACCGGGCAATCGCGGGTTCGCTGGCATAATGAGAGCAGCGTCACAAGGAGGCTCGCATGGGCCAGCTGCCAGGCATCACCGGTCCCCAGGTCGCCCTCGAGCCTGTGCAGCTGATCGGGCCGGACGGCGCACCGACCGCCGAGAATCGCTACAGCCGTGACCTGCCCGACGAAACGCTGTGCTGGCTCTACGAACTGATGGCGCTCACCCGCGAGCTCGACACTGAACTGGTCAACCTGCAGCGCCAAGGGGAACTGGCGCTCTACGCATCCTGTCGCGGACAAGAGGCGGCTCAGATCGGCGCCACCGCATGCCTGCGCAAGACCGACTGGCTGTTCCCGCAGTATCGCGAGCTGGGAGTGTTCGTCGCCCGGGGTATCCCGGCGTGGAACCTGGCGGCCGCCTGGCGCGGAACATGGAACGGCGGACTGGAATTCACCGCGAAATGCTGTGCGCCGATCTCGGTTCCGATCGGCACCCAGGCGCTGCACGCCGTGGGCGCGGCGATGGGCGCGCAACGCCTCGGCGAGGACTCGGTCACCGTCGCGTTCGTCGGCGACGGTGCCACCAGCGAGGGAGACGTCCATGAGGCGCTGAACTTCGCCGCGGTGTTCGCGGCTCCGTGCGTGTTCTTCGTGCAGAACAACCAGTGGGCGATCTCGGTGCCGCTGCATCGTCAGACCGCTGCTCCGTCGCTGGCGCACAAGGCAATCGGCTACGGGATGCCCGGAATCCGGGTGGACGGCAACGATCCGTTGGCCTGTTATGCGGTGATGGCCGAAGCGGCCGAGCGGGCCCGCACCGGCGGCGGCCCCACCCTGGTCGAGGCCGTCACCTACCGGCTCGGTCCGCACACCACCTCCGACGATCCAACGCGTTACCGCAGCAGCGCCGAACACGAGCGCTGGACGGCGCTCGACCCGATCCCGCGTTACCGCAGCTATTTGCGCAACGCCGGCGTATGGACACAGCGGCTCGAGGACCGGGTCGCGGCCCGGGCGCAGCGGCTGCGCACCGAGTTGCGGGACGCGACGGTCGGCGCGGCCGATTTCGACGTCGACGAGGTGTTCACCTCGGTCTTCGCCGACCTCACCCCGGAGCTGCAGCAGCAGCGCCGCGCGCTGCGTGCCGAGCTGGCCAGGGAGCGCTGATGACCCAGATCCTCGAACCGCCCACCCGCTCGCCGGCTACGGCCCCTACCGCCGGGTCGAACCCGGGCGCCGAGCAGCTGACGATGGTGCAGGCGCTCAACCGGGCGCTGCGGGACGCGATGGACGCCGATCCGAAGGTGTTGGTGTTCGGCACCGACGTCGGGGTGCAGGGCGGCGTGTTCCGGGTGACCGAAGGCCTGGCCGAAACCTTCGGCGAGCAACGCTGTTTCGATACTCCGCTGGCCGAGTCCGCGATGATCGGGATCGCCGTCGGACTGGCGGTGCGCGGTTTCGTGCCCGTTCCCGAGATCCAGTTCGACGGATTCAGTTACCCGGCGCTGGATCAAATGGTCAGCCACCTGGCTAAGTACCGGACCCGGACCCGCGGCGAGATACCGATGCCGGTCACCGTGCGAATCCCGTCATTCGGCGGAATCGGTGCGGCCGAACACCATTCGGAGTCCACCGAAACCTACTGGGCTCACACCGCGGGGCTGAAAGTCGTGGTTCCCGCCGACCCGTCGGACGCCTACTGGCTGCTGCGGCATGCCATCTCCGCGCCCGACCCGGTGATCTTCCTGGAGCCGAAGCGGCGGTACTGGGCCCGCGGCACCGTCGACACCGCTCGCCCGCAGCCGGGCATCGGTCGCGCCGCGGTGCGCCGGACCGGTACCGACGTCACCGTGCTGACCTACGGTGGCGGAGTGGCCACCGCGCTGGCGGCGGCCGAAATCGGTGCGCGGCAACACGGGTGGAGCCTGGAAGTGGTCGACCTGCGGTCGCTGGTCCCGCTCGACTTCGACACCGTCGCGGCATCGGTACGGCGCACCGGCCGATGCGTGGTGCTGCACGAGGGCCCGCGCAACCTCGGCTACGGTGCCGAGCTGGCGGCCCGTATTCAGGAGGAACTGTTCTACGAACTGGAGGCGCCGGTGTTGCGCGCCACCGGATTCGACACCCCGTACCCGCCGGCCCGGCTGGAGCGGCTGTGGCTTCCGGGACCCGACCGGCTGCTGGACTGCGTGCAGCGCGTCCTGGAGGCGCCGTGAGCCGGCGCCACGACGATGCAGAGCACAAGAGCGATGTGGGGGCACCTCCCGCTTGCGGGGGAGAGGAGTGGTGCCCGTGAGCACAGCACAAATCCAGACGTTCGCGGTTCCAGACCTGGGTGAGGGACTCGAAGAGCTCACGGTGACCCGCTGGGAGGTGGCCGTCGGCGACGAGGTGGAACTCAACCAGACGCTGTGCTCGGTGGAGACGGCCAAAGCCGAAGTGGAGATTCCCAGCCCGTACGCCGGCCGGATCGTCGAACTCGGCGGTGCCGAGGGTGACGTGCTCGCGGTCGGGGCGCCGCTGGTGCGAATCGACACCGGTACGGCGGCTGAGTCTTCGACCCAGCCCGTTGAAGCGGCTCCGCCGGTGCGCACGCCGGTGCTGGTCGGCTACGGCGCCGACGACACCGTCGACACCAGCCGCCGAGCCTGCGCGAGCTCCCCCCGGCCCAAAGCCAAGCCGGGCGCCCGCAAGCTCGCCGCCGAGCTGGGCGTGGACCTGGGCGGCGTGCCACCGGGACCGCGCGGCGTGATCACCACCGACGGCGTGCTGGCCGCGGCGACCGGCGATCGGCCGGCCGACGAGTTGCGCCCGGTGAGTCCGGTGCAGGCTGCGATGGCACAACGAATGGCCATGGCCCGCAGCAGGATCCCGGATGCCCATGCCGCCGTACAGGTGGACTGCGCCAACTTGCTGCAGCTGCGCGACCGTCTCGCCGACGACGCCGACGGCACATCGATCACGCCGTTCACACTGACGCTGCGACTGCTGATCCTCGCCCTGACCCGTCATCCGGTGCTCAATGCGACCTGGGTCGACTCGCCGGGAGGCCCCCAGGTGCGCGCCCACCGCGCCATCCACCTCGGATTCGGGGTGGCCACCCCGCGTGGCCTGCTGGTCCCGGTGGTGTTCGACGCGCACCGCAAGACCACCCGGGAACTCGCCGACTGCGTGACGCGGCTCATCGCCGGCGCTCGTGCCGGTAGCCTTCAACCGGCCGAACTGCAGGGATCGACGTTCACCGTCTCCAACTTCGGCGCCCTCGGCATCGACGACGGGGTGCCGGTGATCAACTACCCCGAGGCGGCGATCCTGGGCATGGGTTCGCTGAAACCGCGGCCGGTGGCCATCGACGACGCCGTCGTGGTCCGCCCGCAGATGACGTTGACCTGTGCGTTCGACCACCGAATCGCCGACGGTGCGCAGGTCGCCGAATTCCTGTGTGCGCTACGCGATCTGATCGAACATCCCGATACCGCGCTGCTGGACCTGTAGCCGATCAGCGACGTCGCGCGGCGGCCAGCCGAGACGCGAACTCCGGTGACTCCACGGTCGCCGCCTGCGGACCCAGCTCGGTGCGCTTGGCGAACTCGTGCTGCTCGCCCTCGACCGCGCCGGGACTCGCCGTGGCGCGCATCGTGGCTTTGGTCGCCAACACCACCTCCCGCGGAGCCGACGCCGGCCCGGCGGCCAACGTGATCGCCGCGTCGACCGGGTCGTCGGCGACGTGCAGGGCCAACCCGTGCTGCACGGCGGCCTGGGCGTCGAAACGCATACCGAACAACAGTGCCGCCCGGGCGACCTGCGGTCCCACCGCCCGATGCAGCATCCAGGTGGCGCCGCCTCCGGGATGCAGACCCAATTGCTGGAACCGGGCGTCGAACACGGCTGCCGGGCCGGCGATCCGCACGTCGGCCGCCAGTGCCAGATTCAGCCCGGCGCCCACGGCGGCGCCGTTGACCGCGGCGACGGTGGGCAGCGTGCACTGTGCGACCGCCATGAAGCCGTCGTAGAGCGCCAGCAGGCCGTCCTCGGTGGCGGCCCCGAGGGCCGACAGGTCAGCGCCGGCGCAGAACGCCCGCCCCGCGCCGGTGACCACCACCGCGTGCACGTTCGGATCGGCTTCGGCCCGCTGCACCGCAGCCCGCAACTGCGCCGACATCACGCCGGTGACCGCGTTGCGGCGGTCGGGATCATTGACGGTGATCAACGCCACCCGCTCAGTGACGCTGAACAAGACGAGATCGGATTGTGTCATCGACGATGACGGTATCCGGTGCGAACCGGTCAGGCGACCCAGGCGATGATCACCGCGGACGCCACCACCAGCGCGATCATGAAGACGGTGTAGAGGATGATCGTACGTTCGTGGCTCATGAGCCTACCTTTCCCGGTTTTACCGGTATCTTCGCCGTTCTCCGGCGGAATGTCACGCGACCAAGCGGCGGAGCGCTTTGCCTGGTCGGATGGCGCCCCCGGCAGGACTCGAACCTGCGACCACAAGATTAGAAGTCATGTGCTCTATCCACCTGAGCTACGGAGGCAATGCAACCCAGTTTATCGGCTGATCGCAGCGGATCGGGGATGGTCGTGCAATGCCGGTCCGGTTCGCACCCGGTGTTCGGCCGGTTGCCACGGTCGATGAGTGCGCTCATTCGGCACGACCACCTGCGGTGTCGTGGGGCGGCGTTTCCAATTCACCCGGCCAGCAGAGTATTTCGTTTTGCCCACCGAAGGCCTGATCTGGACAATCGACACCCGTCGCCATAGCCAAACGATTAGCGTTGAATGGTGCTCGTGAACAGTGGGAATCAGGAGGGGCACGTGGTGGTCGTAGCGTCGGTACGCCGGGCAGGTCCGGGCGGTGAACCGGTGTCGGGAGCGCCCCGTGGGTGACCTCGTCGATGCCGCGGGCCTGCCCACCGAACTCGGGGCCGTCGACTATCTGTTGCACCGCGGCGAGGCCAACCCGCGCACCCGTTCAGGAATCATGGGCTTGGAGCTGCTCGACACCACCCCGGACTGGAATCGTTTCCGGGGCCTGTTCGAGAACGTTTCCCGGCGGGTGCTGCGGTTGCGCCAGAAGGTGGTGGTGCCGACGCTGCCTACCGCGGCGCCGCGCTGGGTGGTGGACCCCGACTTCAACCTCGATTTTCACGTGCGCCGGCTGCGGGTGCCCGAACCCGGTGGGCTGCGCGAAGTGCTCGACCTGGCCGAGGTGAGCCTGCAATCGCCGCTGGACATTCAGCGGCCGCTGTGGTCGGCCACCCTGGTGGAGGGGCTGGACGGCGGGCGGGCCGCCACGTTGCTGCACCTGAGTCACGCCGTCACCGACGGCGTCGGCGGCGCTGCGATGTTCGGACAGATCTACGACCTGGAACGCGATCCGCCCGCCCGCGCGATGCCGCCGCAACCGGTACCGCAGGACCTGTCGGCCAACGACCTGATGCGTGACGGCATCAACCAGCTGCCCGCGACGGTGCTCGGCGGTACCCGCGACGTGCTGTTCGGTGCGCTGTCGATGGCGACCCGCACGGTGCGTGACCCGTTGTCGGCGGTGGCCGGCGCCATCGGCTACGCCCGGTCGAGTGCGCGGGTGATGAGTCAGGCGGCAGAACCCTCACCGCTGCTGCGGCGGCGCAGCCTCACCAGCCGCACCCAGGCGATCGACATCCGGCTGTCGGATCTGCACCGCGCCGCCAAGGCGGGCGGCGGGTCGATCAACGATGCCTACCTGGCCGCGCTCTCCGGTGCGCTGGGACGCTACCACCGGGCACTGGGTGTCCCGATCGCCACGTTGCCCATGGCCATTCCGGTGAACCTGCGCGCCGAGGCCGATCCTGCCGGCGGCAATCGGTTCACCGGGGTGAATCTGGCCGCTCCGATCGGGGTCGCCGACCCGGTGGAGCGGATGAAGCGGATCCGGTCCCAGATGACGCGACGGCGTGAAGAGCCCGCAATGGACGTGATCGGCTCCGTCGCGCCGCTGTTGAGTGTTATCCCGACGCCGGTCCTGGAGAAGATGACCGAGTCCGTCGTCGGTGCCGATGTACAGGCCAGCAATGTGGCGTTCTATCCCGGTGACACCTACATCGCCGGAGCGAAAGTGCTGCGGCACTATGGAATCGGCCCGCTTCCCGGCGTGGCGATGATGGTGGTGCTGATCTCGCGTGGCGGTGAGTGCACCATCACGGTCCGCTACGACCGCGCGGCGGTGCGCGACGAGAAGCTGTTCGGCGCATGCCTGGTCCAGGGGTTCGACGAGGTGTTGGCGCTTGCCGGTGAGCCTGCGCCGCGCTGCGTGGCAGCGTCGTTTGATCCGGGTGCCGAATCATGACCGACGCCCAGACACCGCAGCCACCCCGTGACATGCGGCTGCCCGGCTCGGTGGCCGAGATCGCCGCCAGCGCGCCCGGTCCCAAGATCGGCGCCTTCTTCGATCTCGACGGCACCCTGGTGGCCGGGTTTACCGCTGTCATCCTCACCCGGGAACGAGTCCGCAGCCGTGACATGGGGATCGGGGAGCTGTTCGGCATGATCCAGGCCGGGCTCAACCACCAACTCGGCCGCATCGAATTCGAGCAACTCATCACCAAAGCCTCGTCGGCATTGCGGGGCCGCTCGATCAGTGATCTCGACGAGATCGGTGAGCGGTTGTTCGTGCAGAAGATCGCCGGTCGGATCTACCCGGAGATGCGCGAAGTGGTGCGCGCCCATCAGGCCCGCGGGCACACCGTGGTGTTGAGTTCCTCCGCGCTGACCATCCAGGTCGAACCGGTCGCCCGCTTCCTCGGTATCACCAACACGCTCACCAATGCCTTCGTCACCGACGAGAACGGTGTGCTCACCGGGGATGTGGCCGAACCGATCCTCTGGGGGCCGGGAAAAGCCGCCGCGGTGCAGAAGTTCGCCGCCGAACACGACATCGATCTGCAGGACAGTTACTTCTACGCCGACGGCGACGAGGACGTCGCGTTGATGCATCTGGTCGGAAACCCCAGGCCGACCAACCCCGAAGGCAAGATGGCCTCGGTCGCGCACAAGCGGGGCTGGCCGATCTTGCGGTTCAGCAGCCGCGGCAGTGGCGTCGTCGGTCAACTGCGCAATCTTGCCGCGTTGGGATCGATGGTGCCGGTGGGCGCCGGCGCGATCGGGCTGGGCCTGTTGAGCGGCAGCCGGCGCCGCGGCGTCAACTTTTTCACGGCCTTCTTCCCGAATCTGCTGCTGAGCCTTAACGGCGTGCGGCTCAACGTGATCGGCAAGGAGAACCTCACCGCGAACCGGCCGGCCGTGTTCATCTTCAATCACCGCAACCAGGTCGATCCCGTCATCACCGCGTCGCTGGTGCGCGACAACTGGGTCAGCGTCGGCAAACGCGAGCTCGAGCGTGACCCGATCGCCGGCCCGCTGGGAAAGCTGACCGAGATGGTGTTCATCGACCGGGACGACGCGGCGTCCGCGGTGGAATCACTACACGAGGTCGAGGAACGCGCCAAGCGGGGACTGTCGGTGGTGATCGCCCCCGAGGGCACCCGCGTCGACACCACCGGGGTAGGGCCGTTCAAAAAGGGGCCGTTCCGTATCGCGATGGCGGCGGGGATTCCGATCGTGCCGATCGTGATCCGCAACGCCGAGGTGGTCGCCGCCCGAGACTCGATGACCGCCAACCCCGGCACCGTCGATGTCGCGGTGTTCCCGGCGATCTCGGTCGAGGACTGGACAGTCGACAACCTGGCCGACCGGATCGCGGAGATCCGGCAGCTCTATCTGGACACGCTGGCCGACTGGCCGGTCGACGAGTTGCCGCAGTGGTCGCCCAAGCCGGCCAAGAAGGCCGCGGCCGAGAAGGCCGCCGCCAAGAACGCGCCGGCCAAGAAGACGCCGGCCAAGAAGGCGCCGGCCAAGAAGGCTGCCGCCAAGAAGACGGCGGCGCCGAAGGCGAAGAAGACCGCCGGCCCGAAAGAGGTGCAGTGACGACATCACCGGCCACCGACCCCGCTGACCACTCCGGGTCCATCATGACCGGCGACACGCTGGTGCTGGCGTTCGTGTCATCGGAGGTGGAGGCGGGCCTGGTCCGGGATTGGTTGGATCGGTATCGGCAGGCGAATCCCGAAGTACACGCCGAGCTGTTTCCGCTCGAACCGGACAGACCGCCATCGACGATGGCTCGGCTGGTGGGACAGCTCGAACGCGACGAACAGCGCTCGATCCTGCCGGTGCGGGTGTTCTGGATGCCGCGTGCCGGAGCGTCAGCGCTGTCCCGGGTGGCCGCGCTGCTGCCCGGCCGCAACCCATACCGGCCCGGTGAGCGTCAGCAACGCCAGATCGTGCGCACCGACTCGACGCTGGCCCGGGTGGTCGCCGGCGAGCCGGCCAGCGTTGCCCACCTGCGTGAGCAGTGGAGCGAGAACACCGTCGGCGACAACCCCCGCGACTTCGCGCACTTCGTCACCCGGCGGGCGGTGCTGGCGCTGGAACGTGCCGAGTACCGGATCCTGGGACCACAGTACAAGTCACCTCGGTTGGTGAAGCCGGAGATCTTGGCGTCCACCCGATTTCGCGAGGGACTCAAGGCCATTCCCGGCGCCACGCTCGAAGAGGCGGGCAAGATGCTCGACGAGCTGTCCACCGGGTGGAGTCGCGTCTCCGTCGACCTGGTCGGTGTGCTGACCCGGATGCTCAGCCGCGGGTTCGACCCCGAGATCGACTACGACGAGTACCAGGTGGCCGCGCTGCGCACCGCGCTGGAAAGTCACCCCGCGGTGCTGCTGTTCTCCCACCGCTCCTACATCGACGGAGCGGTCATGCCGGTCGCGATGGCCGAGAACCGGCTGCCGCCGGTCCACGTATTCGCCGGAATCAACCTGTCTTTCGGATTGATGGGACCGCTGCTGCGCCGGTCGGGGGTGATCTTCATCCGGCGCAGCATCGGCAACAACCCGCTCTACAAGTACGTGCTCAAGGAGTACGTCGGCTACGTGATGGAGAAACGGTTCAACCTGAGCTGGTCCATCGAGGGAACCCGGTCGCGCACCGGCAAGATGCTGCCGCCCAAGCTCGGGCTGATGACCTATGTCGCCGACGCCTACCTGGATGACCGCACCGATGATGTTCTGCTGCAAGGTGTTTCGATCAGCTTCGACCAGTTGCACGAGACCGACGAATATGCCGCCTACGCCCGCGGCGGGGAGAAGACCCCGGAGGGGGCTCGCTGGCTCTACCGGTTCATCAAGGCGCAGGGCGAACGCAACTACGGCAAGATCTACGTGCGTTTCCCCGAGGCGGTGTCGATGCGCCAGTACCTCGGTGCCCCCGACGGCCCCGCGGCGACCGACCCGGATGCCAAGCGGCTGGCCATGCAGAAGATGGCCATCGAGGTGGCCTGGCGCATTCAGCGCGTCACCCCGATCAGTGCCACCGGCCTGGTGTCGGCGCTGCTGTTGACCACTCACGGGCTGGCGTTGACGCTGGACCAGATCCACCATTCGCTGCAAGACGGCCTGGACTTCCTGGAACGCAAGCAGACCCCGATCTCCACCAGTGCGCTGCGGCTGCGCAGCCGCGACGGGGTGCGCGCGGCGGTCGACGCGATGTCCAACGGGCATCCGGTGACTCGCGTCGACGGGGGCCGCGAGTCGGTGTGGCGGATCGCCCCCGAGGACGAGCACGCCGCCTCGTTCTACCGCAACTCGGTCATCCACGCCTTCCTGGAGACCTCGATCGTCGAGCTGGCACTGGCCCACGCCCGTCGCGGCGGAGGTGACCGGCTCGACGCGTTCTGGACGCAGGCGATGCGGTTGCGGGACTTGCTGAAGTTCGATTTCTACTTCGCCGACTCGGCCACGTTCCGCGACAACATCGCCGAGGAGATGTCCTGGTTCTCCGACTGGGAGTCGCGGGTCGCCGCCGGTGGCGCCGAGGTCGACGGGATTCTGTCGGAGAAGACCCCGGTGACCTCCGATGTCATGCTGCGGGTTTTCTTCGAGGCCTACGAGATCGTCGCCGACGTGCTCTGCGATGCGCCGCCCGACATCGGCGAGCAGGAACTGACCCAGTCGGCCCTGGGAGTCGGCCGGCAGTATGTGGCGCAGGGGCGGGTCCGCAGCAGTGAGTCGGTGTCCACCTTGCTGTTCGCCACGGCATGCCAAGTCGTCGCCGACCAGAAGCTGTTGGAGAACACCCCGGACCTGGCCGAGCGCCGCCGGGCGTTCCGGGCCGAATTGCGCAGCATCCTGAAGGACTCCGACCACATCGCCCGGATCGCCCGGCAGGCATTCGCCGCCAGAGACACCGAGATGCGCCGGCATCGGCGCGGAGTGGCCGGCCAATAGCGCCGCGGCGCCTCGCTACGCGGAGTTTCGGGAGCGCACCATACGCTGGGACCATGACCTCTGCTGCGGCCCGCGCCCGCTCGGCCAAGTTCGTGCCGGTGCTGGCCGGGGTGGCGATCCTGGCCGGCGGTACCGCCGCCGCGATCGCCGCGCTGTCCTTGGCCGATGCCCTGACCGTGACCGGCCTGCCCGATCCGGGTCCGGTGACCACCCTGGGCCTGCCGTTCGTGCGGGCGGTCGGCGAGATCGCCGCGGTCTTGGCGGTCGGCTCGTTTCTGCTCGCCGCGTTCCTGGTGCCGCCACAATCCAGCGGTGTGCTCGACGTCGCCGGCTACCGCGCCCTGCGGCTGGGCGCCGTGGCGTCGGGGATCTGGGCGGTGTGCGCGGCGCTGCTGGTCCCGCTGACCATCTCCGATGTCTCCGGACACCCGCTGTCGGAGTTCCTGAATCCGGCCACCACCTGGTCGCTGACCGGGATGATCAACACCGCGTCCGCGTGGCGATGGACGGCAGCCCTCGCCGCGGCGGTGACCTTGGTCAGCCTGTCGGTGCTGCGCTGGTCCTGGACGCCGGTGCTGCTGGCGGGTTCGCTGTTCACCCTCGTCCCGCTGGGTCTGACCGGGCACTCGGCGGCCGGCGGCTCCCACGACCTGGCCACCAACAGCCTGCTGATCCACCTGGTCGCCGCTGGGTTGTGGGCCGGCGGCCTGTTCGCGCTGTTGGTACACGCGCTGCGCGGCGGTGAACACGCCGGTCTGGCGGCCCGGCGGTTCTCCGCGGTGGCGCTGTGGTGCTTTGTGGCCATGGGATTGTCCGGGGTGCTCAATGCCCTGGTGCGCGTCGCCCCGTCGGATTTACTGACCAGCGAGTACGGCCGACTGGTGCTGGCCAAATTCGTCGCGCTGTGCCTGCTCGGTGTGCTGGGCTGGCAGCAGCGGCGCAGTGGGGTCGCGGCGCTGCAGACGGACCCACCGTCGAGCGCTGCGCTGATCCGGCTGGCCCTGGTCGAGGCCGGCATCCTCGCGGCGACCTTCGGGATCGCGGTCGGACTGGGGCGCACCCCACCGCCGCCACCGCCGGTACTGAATCCGTCGGTGCCGATGGTGAAGATCGGCTACGACTTCGCCGGCCCGCCCACCGTGGCGCGGATCCTGTTCGACTGGCGGTTCGACGTGATCTTCGGCACCGCCGCGGTGGTGCTGGCGGCCGTCTACCTGGCCGGGGTGCTGCGCCTGCGACGCCGCGGCGACGCCTGGCCGGCGGGCCGCACCACGGCTTGGCTGCTGGGCTGTGCGACGCTGCTCGTCGCCACCTCGTCGGGAACCGGGCGCTACATGCCGGCGATGTTCAGCATGCACATGGTCGTGCACATGCTGTTGTCGATGCTGGTGCCGATCCTGCTGGTGCTGGGCGGGCCGACCACGTTGGCGCTGCGGGCGTTGCCGGCTGCCGGGCGCGGCGAACCGCCCGGGATGCGGGAATGGTTGTTGGCGGCACTGCACAGCCGGGTCTCGCGATTCCTCACCAACCCGATCATCGCGGCGGTGATCTTCGTCGCCGGCTTCTACGGGCTGTACTTTTCCACCATCTTCGACTCGATCGTCGGCAGCCACGCGGGGCACGTCGCGATGAACGTGCACTTCATGCTCAGCGGCTACCTCTTCTACTGGGTCGTGATCGGGGTGGATCCCACACCGCGGCCGATTTCACCGCTGGCCAGACTGGCGGTGGTGTTCGCCTCGCTGCCGATGCACGGCTTCTTCGGGGTGCTGCTGATGGGCATGCACAAGGTGTTGGGTGAGTGGTTCTACGCCAGCCTGGGGTTACCCTGGCACACCGACCTGGCCGGAGATCAGCACCTGGGTGGGGGAATCACTTGGGCTGCAGGTGAATTGCCGCTGGTGATGGTGATGATCGCGCTCTTGGTGCAGTGGCATCGCAGTGATAGCCGGACCGCGAAACGGACGGACCGGTCCGCCGACCGGGACGACGACGCCGAGCTGGCCGCCTACAACGCGATGCTGGCCGAGGTGGCTCGCCGCGACGCCCTCGGGCGGCACTGACGCTATTCGCGCAATCCGGTCCGGGCGATGGCGTCGGCTTCCTGCTCGGTTGCCACCGACGGGCCCGAGCCCGGCAGTACCTTCCCGGCCGTCTCGGGCGTGAACCACAGCGTGATCGCGCCCACGACGCCCGCGGCCATCAGGATGAAGGCCGGCAACATCACGTTGCCGGTTCCCGAGACCAGCGTCTCGGCGACCAGCGGAGTGGTACCACCGAACAACGAGACCGAGATGTTGAATCCGATGGCCACCGCGAAAAAGCGCACCTGGGTGGGGAACAACGCGGGCAGCGTCGACGGTGTGGTGCTGTTGAAGCACACCAGCATCAGCCCGATGAGCAACACACCGAGCAGCCGCGTCGGATAGTTTCCGCCGTGGCGGATCAGCAGGAACGCCGGCACGGAGCCGAAGATCAGTAGGCTGCTGCCGGTCCACAGCAGCGGCTTGCGGCCGATGCGGTCGGACAATCTGGCCAGTGGCATCACGACGATCAACATCATCACCAAGGCCACCACGATCATCGTCAGCCCGCGGCTGCCGCTGATACCGCCGACCTGTTTGAAGTACGTCGGCAGGTATCCGGTGAGCATGTAGTTGGTGACGTTCTCCGCCAGCACCAGGCCCATGCAGATCAGCAGTCCTCGGCGCTGTCCCACGACGGTCTGCCGGAACTGCTGCCACCCGGTTTCGCCGGCCGCCGAGTTGTCCTCACCGGCCTGCCCCAGCTCTTCAAAGGCCGGTGATTCATCGATGCGCAGCCGCATGTACAGCGTGACGATGGCCAGCGGCACCCCCAGCAGGAAGGGGACTCGCCAGCCCCAGTGCAGCATGTCGGACACCGGCAGCTGGGATTGGATCAGCGTGACCACGCCGGCACCGGTGATGTAGCCGCCCAGGGTGCCCAACGGCAGATATCCGGTCAGCGCACCGCGGCTGCGGTCCGGGGCGTGTTCGCTGACATAAGTCATCGCGCCGACGTACTCGCCGCCGGTGGAGAAGCCCTGCATCAGCTTGGTGATGATCAGCAGGATCGGAGCCCAGATCCCGATCGCCTCGTAGGACGGCAGCAGTCCCGTGATCGTGGTGCCGATCGCCATCAGCGAGACGGTCATGATCAGGACCTTCTTGCGGCCGATGCGGTCACCGAGTGCGCCGAAGAATATCCCGCCGAACGGCCGCACCGCGAAAGCCGCCGCCAAGGTGCCGAATGTGGCGATCAGGCCTACCGCGCTGGAGCTGTCGCCGGGGTAGAAGACCTGCGCGAGCGTCGTGGCGAGGAAGCCGTAGATGCCGAAGTCGTACCACTCCATGAAGTTGCCGACAGCAGTGCCGGCAATCGAGCGTTGCATGGCTTTCGGGTCCGAGACCCGGATTTCGTCGCGTGCCCATGTGCTGCGGTCGGTGTGTGCACCGCTGCCGGACTGGCCTTTGGTATCCACCGCAAGCAAGGTATACCAACGGTTTCATCGCCGCACGGTGCCCCCTGCCGGGTCCGCCGGTTCGCGGGCACCTAGCATGGCGGGCATGCGCAGGCTTCCCGCCGTACTGACTGTTGCGAGTGCCGCCGCTGCCCTGGTCGCCGGTTGCTCGTCCACCCCTCCAACCGCGCCGTCGGTTTCGTCGTCTGCTGTCACCTCGACAGTCCCGTCGACCACCGCGCCGACCTCCGCGCCGACGACCTCGTCGGCCCCCGAACCGTCGGCTGCGGAATCGCCCACGGAATCGGCCACGTCCTCGAAGCCGTCGCCCACGTCCTCGAAAAAGGCCAGCGAGCCACTGCCGACCGCCGCGGCGATTCTCAAGGAGTCCAGCGTCACCACCGCAGCAGTCGACAGCGCGCACCTGAGTCTGTCGGCGAGCAGCAGTATCGAGAACATGGCGATCACCGCGCTCGACGGCGACGTGACCCGGCAGCCCGCCGAGGCGGCGAAGGGCTACGCCAAGATCAGGTACCGGGGGGCTCCGGCTTACGTGGAGTTCGTGGTGTTCGGGGGCGACCTCTACGTGTCGCAAGATGATGGCCGGTGGATCGACTACGGGCCTGCCGCGAACTTCTACGACGTGGCGTCGATCCTGAGCCCGGATACCGGACTCGCCGAGATGCTGACCGAGTTCATCGACCCGGAGGTCGAGGGCCGCGAGACGATCGATCTCGGCACTGACGAAGTGCACACCGTGCGGATCAGCGGCCAGGTGTCGGCCCGCGCGGCGAAGAAGATCGTGCCGCAGTTGCAGGCCACCAAACGGACGTCGTGCACGGTCTGGATCCAGGAGACCGGTGATCATCACCTGGTTGCGCTCAAGCTGGCGTCCGGTGCCGATGAGTCCGTTGTGATCACCTTCTCGAATTGGAATGCGCCGGTGAACGTCGGCAAGCCGCGGGTGTAGCACCGCTGTCGGGCTTATCCCCAGTTCGTATCCCTTCCACAGCCGGCCGTGACAGCCACGGTCGGCCCGCCCTGGTTGTCGGGTGCTGCGGGCTCAATGGGTGCAGCACCCGGCGGGCTGATCACGTCCGCCGCAACCAGGAAGGAAAACCTGCCATGTACGAAACACCTCTGACCATCATCGGCAACGTCGTGACCGACCCGATCCGCCGACGGGTGGGGGAGCACGAGCTGATCAAGTTCCGGGTGGCCAGCAACTCGCGCAAACGCACCGCCGACGGCAACTGGGAGCCCGGAAACTCGCTGTTCATGACGGTCACCTGCTGGGACCGGCTGGTCACCGGGGTGGGTGCCTCGCTGAGCAAGGGATTGCCGGTGATCGTGGTCGGAGACGTCTTCACCAGCGAATACGACGACAAGGACGGCAACCGCCGCTCATCGGTGGAGCTGCGCGCGACCGCGGTCGGCCCGAATCTGGCGCGATGCGCGGCCCGCGTGGAGAAGATCATCGCCGCCGGGCCCGACAATCCGCCGGCTGCCGCCGCACCCGAGGAAGCCGGGGGTCCCGACGCCGGCGCCGACGAAGCCGACGCCGACGATGGGATGGCGCTGACCGCCTGACCAGCGCCCGACGGCCGCGCTGGCTCGACCCCCTAGGATGGGCCGCGAGCAAATTCGCGAGACCAGGAGGCGACACCGCGGTATGGCTGAGTTCATCTACACGATGAGGAAGGTCCGCAAGGCGCACGGCGACAAGGTCATCCTCGACGACGTCACGTTGAGTTTCCTGCCGGGCGCCAAGATCGGTGTGGTCGGCCCGAACGGGGCCGGCAAGTCGAGCGTCTTGCGGATCATGGCGGGTCTGGACACCCCCAACAATGGCGACGCGTTCCTGTCTCCGGGAGCCAGCGTCGGCATCCTCCAACAGGAGCCGCCGCTGAACGAGGAGAAGACGGTCCGCGGCAACGTCGAGGAGGGCCTCGGCGACATCAAGGTCAAGCTGGACCGGTTCAACGAAGTCGCCGAACTGATGGCCACCGACTACTCCGACGAACTGATGGAGGAGATGGGCCGGCTGCAGGAGGAACTCGACCACGCCAACGCGTGGGACATCGACTCTCAGCTCGAGCAGGCCATGGACGCGCTGCGCTGCCCGCCGCCCGACGAGCCGGTGACCAACCTCTCCGGTGGTGAGCGGCGCCGCGTCGCGCTGTGCAAGCTGTTGCTGTCCAAGCCCGATCTGCTGCTGCTCGACGAGCCCACCAACCACCTCGACGCCGAGAGTGTGCAGTGGCTGGAATCGCACCTGGCCAGCTACCCGGGCGCGATCCTGGCGGTGACCCACGACCGCTACTTCCTCGACAACGTGGCGGAATGGATTCTCGAGCTCGACCGCGGCCGGGCCTACCCCTACGAGGGCAACTACTCGACCTATCTGGAGAAGAAGGCCGAGCGCATCGCGGTGGCCGGCCGCAAGGACGCCAAGCTGCAGAAGCGGCTGCAAGAGGAGCTGGCCTGGGTGCGGTCGGGCGCCAAGGCCCGCCAGGCCAAGAACAAGGCCCGCCTGCAGCGCTACGAGGAGATGGTGGCCGAGGCCGAGAAGACCCGCAAACTCGACTTCGAGGAGATCCAGATCCCGACCGGGCCGCGGCTGGGCAGCCAGGTGGTGGAGGTCGAACACCTCGACAAGGGGTTCGGCGGCCGGATGTTGATCAAGGACCTGTCGTTCACGCTGCCCCGCAACGGCATCGTCGGCGTGATCGGCCCCAACGGTGTCGGCAAAACCACGCTGTTCAAGACCATCGTCGGCCTCGAGGAACCCGACAGCGGCACGGTCAAGGTCGGCGAGACCGTCAAGCTGAGCTACGTCGACCAATCCCGGGCGGGCATCGACCCGAAGAAGACGGTCTGGGAGGTGGTCTCCGATGGGCTCGACCACATCCAGGTCGGGCAGAACGAGATCCCGTCGCGCGCCTACGTGTCGGCGTTCGGCTTCAAAGGCCCCGACCAGCAGAAGCCGGCCGGGGTGCTCTCCGGCGGCGAACGCAACCGGCTGAACCTGGCGCTGACCCTCAAAGAGGGCGGCAACCTGATCCTGCTCGACGAGCCGACCAACGACCTGGACGTCGAAACCCTGGGTTCGCTGGAGAATGCGCTGGTGAACTTCCCGGGCTGTGCGGTGGTGATCTCCCACGACCGTTGGTTCCTCGACCGCACCTGCACCCACATCCTGGCCTGGGAAGGCGATGCGGATGATGAGGCCAAGTGGTTCTGGTTCGAAGGCAACTTCGGCGCCTACGAGGAGAACAAGATCGAACGCCTCGGAGCCGAGGCGGCGCGTCCGCATCGAGTGACCCACCGCAGACTCACCCGCGACTAGTGTGAGGCCGGTAGCGGCGCTGCCGGAGCTGACACGTGCTCAGGAGGGGTGGGGATGACGGAATCCACCGAGCGGCGGACAGCCGCATGGACGACGTTTCCCGATCCCGCTCAGCCACACGACATCCCCGACTGGGTCGTGGGCGCCTATGTCGCCACCTACCGGGGCCCACACAGCGATGCGCTGACCGGCGACGACCGGTCCGGTGAGGATTCGGCCGGCCGGGCAGCGGCTGTCGTGACACCGTCGTTGCTGGCGGCCCACGCCCGGCTGGCGCAACACCGGCCTGCCGGTGAAACCCGGGTCGGCGTCTACGCCGCCGCCGACGCGGCCGGTTTCGGCCCGGCCCTGCAAGCGGTCACCGGGCATGCCGGCATGTTGGTGGATTCCGTAGCGGTGCTGCTTCACCGGCTGGGGGTGGCCTACACCGGCATCATGACGCCGGTGTTCACCGTGGGCCGCGACGCCGACGGTGAACTGCGCTGGGTCGCACCGAAACCCTCGGACGGCGACAAGTCGGCAGACGGTTCGGCCGGCGAGACCTGGATTCATGTTCAGCTCTCACCGTCGGTCAGCCGCGAAGCGCTGGCCGAGGCCGAACAGCTGCTGCCCCACGTGATGGCCGACGTCCGCCAGGTCGCCGCGGACTCGCAGGCGATGCACGATGCGCTCTACACCCTGGCCGGGGACGTCGAAACCAACGCGCAGGGGCACTACACCGCGCCGGACCGCGACGATGTCGCCGCGCTGCTGCGCTGGCTGGCCGACGGGCACTTCGTGCTGCTCGGCTACCAACGCGGCGTCGTCCGTGACGGGCAGGTGCTGGTGGACGACGCCGATCGGCTGGGCGTGCTGCAGACGCGGAAGTCGGTGCGGCCCATGCTCACCGGTGATGATCTGCTGACCCTGGCACAGGCCACCGTGCCCAGCTACATGCGTTTCGGCTCACACACCTACGTGGTGGTGATCCGGGAGAACACCGGTGCGGACATCGTCGCGCACCGTTTCGTCGGGCTGTTCACCGCCGGCGCCATGAACGCTGATGTCTTCAAGATCCCGGTCATCTCCCGGACCGTGCGCCACGCACTGGCGCTCTCGGAGAGCGAGCCGGGTCACCCGGGCCAGTTGCTGCTCGACATCATCCAAACCGTCCCGCGCTCAGAGCTTTTCGCGATCAGCTCCGAGCAGCTGCTGAATATGGCGATGGCCGTTGCCAATCTGGGCTCGCGGCGCGGCGCGTTGCTGTTCCTGCGGGGCGACCGGACCGGGCGCTTCGTGTCGTGCCTGGTGTACCTGCCGCGTGACCGCTATACCACCCCGGTTCGGCTGCAGATGGAGGAGATCCTGGCCGCCGAGTTCGGTGGCGTCGGCGTGGAGTACAGCGCCCGGGTCAGCGAAGCCCCCTGGGCGCTGATCCATTTCATGGTCCGGCTGCCCGATGACCCGAGGGCGCGCACCGTCGACACCTCCGAGGCCAACCGAGTACGGATCCAGGCGCGGTTGACCGAGGCCAGCCGCACCTGGGCGGACCGGATGGTCGGCGCGGCGGGCGGAACCCCGGTGGAGCAGCAGGCGCAGCACTACGCGGCGGCGTTCACCGAGACTTACAAGCAGGCCGTGACACCGGCCGAAGCCGTCGCGGACATCGCGATCATCGAGGCGGTGGCCGACGGCTCGGTCCGATTGGTGGTCTCCGATTACGGCACGGGCGACGCGGTCCCGTTGACGTGGTTCCTCGGCGGGCGTGGTGCCTCGTTGAGTCAGCTGCTGCCGATGCTGCAGTCCATGGGTGTGGTGGTGCTCGAGGAGCGGCCGTTCACCGTCACCCGCACCGACGGTCTGACCGTGTGGATCTACAAGTTCAAGCTGTCGCCGCACCCCAGCATTGAGATTCCGGCAACCGGCGCCGAACGCGACGCCGCCCAGCGACGCTTCGCCGACGGGGTCACCGCGATCTGGGAGGGCCGTGTCGAGGTCGACCGGTTCAACGAGTTGGTGCTACGGGCCGGCCTGGCCTGGCAGCAGGTGGTGGTGCTGCGCGGCTACGCCAAATACCTGCGCCAGGCGCGTTTTCCCTATAGCGAGAGCCACATCGCCTCGGTGCTCAATGAGCGCCCCGGCACCGCGCGGGCGTTGGTGGCGTTGTTCGAGGCGTTGTTCGACCCGTCCCGATCGTCTCGCAGCCGCGATGCGCAGGCGGCGGCCGCCGAGGTGGCAGCCGATATCGACGCCGTGGTCAGCCTGGACACCGACCGGGTGCTGCGCGCGTTCGCTTCGCTGATCCAGGCCACCTTGCGCACCAACTACTTCGTGACACGCGCCGACTCGGCTCGCGCCCAAAATGTCTTGGCGCTCAAACTGGACGCCCAATTGATCGACGAATTGCCGCTACCGCGGCCCAAATTCGAGATCTTTGTCTACTCTCCCCGCGTCGAAGGGGTGCACCTGCGATTCGGGTTCGTCTCTCGCGGTGGGCTGCGCTGGTCGGACCGCCGTGAGGACTACCGCACCGAGATCCTCGGACTGGTCAAGGCCCAAGAGGTCAAGAACGCCGTCATCGTCCCGGTCGGCGCCAAGGGCGGATTCGTGGTCAAACGCCCCCCGACGCCCACCGGCGACCCCGGCGCCGACCGTGATGCCACCCGCCAGGAGGGCATTGCCTGCTACAGGCTGCTGATCTCGGGCATGCTCGACGTCACCGACAACGTCGACCACGTCACCCACGCCGTCAGCGCGCCCCCGGAGGTGGTGCGTCGCGACGGCGACGACGCTTACCTGGTGGTCGCCGCCGACAAGGGCACCGCCAGTTTCTCCGACATCGCCAACGAGGTCGCGCAGTCCTACGGCTACTGGCTCGGCGATGCGTTCGCCTCCGGTGGATCGGTCGGCTACGACCACAAGGAAATGGGCATCACCGCCAAGGGCGCCTGGGAATCGGTCAAGCGGCACTTCCGCGAGATGGGGGTCGACACCCAGACCCAGGCCTTCGCCGTCGTCGGCATCGGGGACATGAGCGGCGACGTGTTCGGCAACGGAATGCTGCGCAGCGAACACATCCGGTTGCTGGCCGCGTTCGACCACCGGCACATCTTCTTGGACCCGGACCCGGATGCGGCCCGGTCCTTCGCCGAGCGGCAGCGGCTGTTCGACTTGCCCCGATCCAGTTGGGACGACTACGACAAGGCGCTGATCAGTGCCGGCGGCGGCGTCTATCCGCGCGAGCTGAAATCGGTGCCGATCAGCCCGCAGGTGCGAGCGGTGCTGAGCCTGGACGAGGGAGTCACCGAAATGAACCCGCCCGCGCTGATCCGGGCGATCCTGTGCGCGCCGGTGGACCTGTTGTTCAACGGCGGCATCGGAACCTACATCAAGGCCGAGGCCGAATCCGACAGCGACGTCGGCGATCGCGCCAACGATCTGGTCCGCGTGAACGGAAACCAGGTGCGCGCCAAGGTGATCGGCGAAGGCGGGAACCTCGGTGTCACACCGCTGGGCCGCGTCGAGTTCGACCTGGCCGGCGGCCGGATCAACACCGACGCGCTGGACAACTCGGCCGGTGTCGACTGCTCCGACCACGAGGTCAACATCAAGATTCTGATCGACTCGCTGGTCACGCTCGGCAAGCTCGACCCCGCCGACAGGCCGCAGCTGCTGGCGTCGATGACCGACGAAGTCAGTGCGCTGGTGCTGGCCGACAACACCGCACAGAACGACCTGATGGGCACCAGCCGGGCCAATGCGGCCAGCCTGCTGCCGGTGCATGCCGACCAGATCCGGCACCTGGTGGCCGACCGCGGTCTCAACCGCGAGCTGGAGGCGCTGCCGTCGGAGAAGGAGATCGCCCGGCGCTCCGAAGCCGGGCTGGGCCTGGCGTCACCGGAGCTGGCCACGCTGATGGCGCACGTCAAGTTGACCCTCAAGGCGGCGGTGCTGGCAACCGACATGCCGGACCAGGACGTGTTCGCGGCGCGGTTGCCGCAGTACTTCCCGCTCGTGCTGCAGCAGCGGTTCGCACCCGAGATCCGCTCGCATCAGCTGCGTCGCGAGATCGTGACCACCATGCTGATCAACGACGTGGTGGACACCGCCGGCATCACTTACGCCTTCCGGATCACCGAGGACGTGGGTGTCGAGCTGACCGACGCGGTACGCGCCTACGTGGCGACCGACGCGATCTTCGGGGTGGGCGAGCTGTGGCGCCGGATCCGGGCGGCCGGCGAGCAGGACGGACTTCCGGTGGCGGTCTGCGACCGGATGACGCTGGATCTGCGTCGGCTCATCGACCGCGCCGGGCGCTGGCTGCTCAACTACCGTCCGCAACCGCTGGCGGTGGGGGCCGAGATCAACCGGTTCGCCGAGCAGGTCGGGCAGTTGACGCCGCGGATGTCGGAATGGCTGCGCGGCGCCGACGCCGCCATCGTCGCCAAGCACACCGGTGAGTTCCGTGATCTGGGCGTGCCCGAGGATCTTGCCGCCCTCGTCGCCATGGGTCTGTACCGCTACAGCCTGCTCGACGTCATCGATGTCGCCGACATCACCGAGCGCGACCCCGCCGAGGTCGCCGACACCTACTTCGCGCTGATGGACCGGCTCGGCACCGACGGACTGCTGACCGCGGTGGCGCAGTTACCGCGGACTGACCGCTGGCATGCCTTGGCGCGGTTGGCGATCCGTGACGACATCTACAATTCGGTGCGGTCGCTGTGCTTGGACGTGCTGGCGGTCGGCGAACCGGACGAGGACGGGATGCAGAAAATCACCGAATGGGAATCGACCAACGGGTCACGGGTGGAACGGGCGCGGCGCACCTTGACCCAGATCGACCAATCCGACCAGCGGGATCTGGCCGCATTGTCGGTGGCCGCGCGGCAGCTCCGCAGCATGACCCGGGCCAGCGGCCGGGGATCGGCGTCATGACCGGTTCAACGGCCGCCACCGGGTTCGTCGCAGCGGTTCCGGTGCGCTGGTCGGACATCGACATGTACCAGCACGTCAACCACGCGACCATGGTCACCATCCTCGAAGAGGCGCGGGTGCCGTTCCTGTCACCGGCCTTCGCGGTCGACATCACCAGCGTGGGCCTGCTGATCGCCGAGGTGAAGGTCACCTACAAAGGACAGCTGCGGCTGACGGACTCGCCGCTGCAGGTGACGATGTGGATCTCGCGGCTGCGGACCGTCGACTTCACCATCGGCTACGAGGTGCGCTCGGTGAGTGCCGCACCGGATTCGAAACCGGCGGTGGTCGCCGAAAGCCAGTTGGCCGCTTTCAGCATCGACGAGCAGAAGCTGGTGCGGCTCTCGCCGCAGCACCGCGAGTACCTGCAGCGCTGGACGCGCTGAGCCGGCCAGGTCTGCTGGTGGCTGCCGGTGAGCTATCCGGCCGTCAGACCAGCCACGCGGCGGCGTCGGGCGGCAACATGCCGTCGCCGAGTGGTGCGCTGGCCAGGATCAGCCGGCCCTCGGGCAGCACCACCGGACGCTCACCGGCGTTGAGCACGCACACCAGGCCGCCGCGCCGAAACGCCAGAGTTCCCGGCGGTGAATCCAGCCAGTTCACGTCCCGTCCGCTGAATTCGGCTCGGCTGCCGCGCAACTCGATTGCCTGGCGGTAGAGCTGCAGCGTCGAGTCGCCATCGGCGAGCTGCTTCTCGACGGTCAACGGCGCCCAGTCCGGCGGCATCGGCAGCCAGGTGTCGGGATTGTCGGAGAACCCGAACGCCGGCTCGGTACCCGACCACGGCATCGGCACCCGGCAGCCGTCGCGGCCGCGCTTGGTGTGCCCGGAGCGCTCCCACACCGGATCCTGCAACGCTGAATCGGGTAGCTCGACATTGGGCAGACCCAATTCCTGGCCGTTGTAGACGAATACCGCCCCCGGCAGCGCGAGCAGCACCAACGCCATTGCCCGCGCCCGGGCCAGCCCGACGATGCCGCCACCGTAGCGGGTCAGCGATCGCTCGACGTCATGGTTCTCCAGCGCCCACGTCGCGATTCCGTTCACCGCGGCGACCGCGGCCAGCGAATTGTCGATCGCGTCGCGGACCGCGGCGGCGTCGAAGTCGGCCTGGAGCAACCGGAAGTTGAAGGCCAGGTGCAGTTCATCGGGCCGGACGTACTCGGCGAACAGGGCGTTGTCGTGCACCCAGACTTCGCCGACGGAGACCGCGCCGGGGTAGTCGTCGAAGACCGCGCGAATCGCACGGTGGATCCGATGAACGCCCGGCTGGTTGAACCGCGGATCGTCGTCGCGGTGGGCCAGTAGTTTCGCGTCGGTGACCGGCATGTCGGGCAGTCCCTGCGGTTTGGCCATGCCGTGCGAGACGTCGATCCGGAAGCCGTCGACACCGCGGTCCATCCAGAACCGCAGCGTCCGCTCGAAATCCGCCATGACCTCCGGGTTGTCCCAGTTCAGATCGGGCTGCGTCGGGTCGAACAGGTGCAGATACCACTGGCCGGGGCCATCGGGTCCGGTGACCCGGGTCCAGGCCGGACCGCCGAACACCGACACCCAGTTGTTGGGCGGCAGCTTGCCGCCGGGCCCGCGCCCGTCGCGGAAGACGTAGCGCTCCCGTTCGGGGCTGCCCGGCCCGGACGCCAGGGCCGCGACGAACCACGGATGCGCCGAACTGGTGTGGTTGGGCACCAGGTCCATGGTCAGCTTGATCCCGCGTTCGTGCGCGGCCGCCACCAACCGGTCCAGCGCCGCCAGATCGCCGAACAGCGGATCGATATCGCGGGGATCCGCCACGTCGTAGCCGTGGTCGGCCATGGGCGACACCGTCACCGGGTTGAGCCAGATCGCGTCGATCCCCAGCCGGTGCAGATAGTCCAGGCGGGCGATCACCCCGGGCAGATCGCCGACACCGTCACCGTTGCTGTCGGCGAACGAGCGCGGATAGGCCTGGTAGAACACACTGTCGGCCCACCATGCGTGGTCGTCGGGGCTGCTGCTGTCGCCCATCAGATCGGTGCGTTGACCAGGAAATCGGCCGCCGAGTGCAGGTAGTCCAGCAGCTCGGCGCGGCGTGCGTCATCGAGGGTGTCGCCGTCGATCTCGTTGATCGCCGTGACCATGCAGCGCAGCCAGGCGTCGCGCTGCAGCGGGCCGATGCGGTAGGGGATGTGGCGCATCCGCAGCCGCGGGTGGCCGCGGCGTTCGGAGTAGGTGCGCGGGCCGCCCCAGTACTGCTCGAGGAACATCCGTAGCCGCTCCTCGGCGCCGTCCATGTCGTCGGCGGGGTACATCGGGCGCAGGATCGCGTCCTGGGCGACCAGTTGATAAAACCGCGACACGATGGCGTGGAAGGTTTCCGCCCCGCCGACGGCGTCATAAAACGAAGGCTCTTGTATCGGCTGCATCGCCACTATTGTGGGCTATCGCCGGTTCCTGCCAATGAACACACAGCAAATAGGCGTGCGACCAGCGTGGAATCATGGTGAACTGTTCCGCGGAGGATTTATGGTGCAGCACGAAAACGACTCCCGAAAGCCGATATGAAGCGTCGGGGCCACCGCAGACCCGGTGCCCCGGTGGCGAGCCTGACCGGGCTTGCCACCACCCCCTGCCTGCACTCGGTCTCCGCTTCGGGGACCGGCAACGACTCCGCCTCGATCTGGACCCGGCGGCGGGTGCTGCTGCTGAACTCCACCTTCGAGCCGTTGACGGCGCTTCCACTGCGGCGTGCCATCGTCATGCTGATCTGCGGCAAGGCCGACGTGGTGCACGACGACCCGGCCGGCCCGGTCATCCATTCGGCGACCCGGTCGGTGGTGGTGCCCTCGGTGATCCGGCTGCGGTCCTATGTCCGGGTGCCCTACCGCGCCCGGATCCCGTTGACCCGCGCCGCGCTGATGCACCGGGACCGGCACAGCTGCGCCTACTGCGGCGGCAAGGCCGACACCGTCGACCACGTGGTGCCGCGCAGCCGGGGCGGCGACCACTCCTGGGAGAACTGCGTGGCCGCCTGCTCGGCCTGCAACCACCGCAAGGCCGACCGGTTGCTGGCCGAACTCGGCTGGACGTTGCGGCTGGTGCCGACGTCGCCGAAGGGCCAGCACTGGCGGCTGCTCGCCGTGATCCACGACCTCGATCCGGTGTGGATGCGCTACCTCGGCGAAGGCGCTGCCTGAACTAGGTTGCTTGAACTACGTGGTGCCGGTACCAGCGACGGCCATGCCAGCGTTGGTAGTGCCACACCGCGGTCGGCAGTGTCCCTCGTCGATGCAGCCAGAAGCCGGCGGGCGGGTCGAGTCGGGGCGGTTGCCGCCCCAGCGTGATCTCACCGAGGACGATGCCCGCGCCCTCGTCGGCGCGCCGTTCGGCGACGACGGTGCCGTCGGCGGCGGCGATCAGGGTGGCGCCTTCGAAGTGGCCCCGATACGTCAGGGGCAGCCACGGCATGGCGCAGGTCAGGGTGCCGGCATGGGCGGCGTGCACCATCGGGGCGCCGACGTACTGGGCGAACGACGCCGCCGCCCGGCGAGCGGTGCCGGCGTTGTTGCGTTCGAGCCGGTCGAAGAGCCGGTGGGGCACCCAGCGCGGGATCGACCACCAGCCCGAGCCCGTCATCATCAGGTCCACCCGGCCGCGCAGCCGGCGCACGGTCTGGGTGCGCATCAGCTCCCAGCACACCGCGGCTCCCACCGTGGGTCCGGCCGCAGCGAGCACCCCGTCGTCATCGCCGGTGGTGTAAAAGGCGTTCTCCCACATCGTGGGCAGATCCTTGTCGTGCCGGCCCACCACGCCGTCGGGGTCGGCGAGCAGGTAGGCGTTGCGGACGTGGCCGTCGGGATCGCGGCACAGGAACGACCCGCCCACCAGCGCGCGATGCCGGCGGGCCAGGGCGGTGAGCAACACGGTCGCCGCACCATCGGGCGGCAGCGCGGCGGTGGCCAGCGACTCGTCGAACCCGATCCCGGTGGTGAAGAACTCCGGCAGCGCGATGACTTCGGCACCGGCCCGGCCCGCCTCATCGGCAAGGCGCTCACAGGCGGCCAGATTGGCCGACACATCGCCGAGCACGGCCTCCAACTGGACAGCTGCCGCAAGAACCATGATCATCGCCCTTCTGCAACGACGGCGCAGCCCTGCCGCACGCTGGTTACCAGTGCGAAGATATGGCCTCAGCCCGGGTTCCCGCCACCGGTCGAATCCCGGTGGGATACCGTCTACGGCGTGAGCGTGTTGTCATTCCTCGGCTACTTCGTCGGCATTCCGATTGTGCTGGTCGCGCTGCTGTCAGCCCGGATCTGGTCGCAGAAGGGGCCGCGCGCGGCCGTTTACCAGATGGCCGACCGTTGGACACATCCACCGATCCTGTGGGCAGCCACCGACGAGGCCGTCGGTCGCGGCCATGGTCACGGCAAGTCCGAGTTCAGCGTGGGGGGTGGAGCCAGTGGCAACTGGTGAGGTCGCGACGATCGATCCGGCGGACCTGCCGTACGGGTCGGCGATCACCTACAGCGGTCGGATTTCCGGGGTCACGGAGCCGGGCGAGGCGTCGCTGCACTACCCGTTCCCGATCAAGGAGCTGGTGGCGCTCGATGACGCCCTGACCTACGGGTCACGGCAGACCAACGCCCGGTTCGCCGTCTACATCGGGGACCTGGGCTCGGACACCGCCGCGCAGGCCCGCGAGATCCTGGCGAAGGTGCCCACCCCCAACGACGCGGTGCTCATCGCGGTCTCACCGGACCAGCGGGCCATCGAGGTGGTCTACGGCGCCGGTGTGGCCGACCGCATAGCCCCGGTGGCGGCACCGCAGGGTGTGGCCGCGGCGGCCGCGGCATTCAGCGACGGCAACCTGATCGACGGCCTGGTCAGCGCGGTGCAGGTGCTCAGCGCCGGCATCACCCCGGCCTAGCCGCCGTCTTTCGGTCGCGGACGTGGCTGGGGGTGCCTCGCGCTGGCGCGGGAGCCCCGGTCGACACACTCGCGCTGCCGTCGTATCGGCGTCGCCGGCGCACCACAGTTGGCTGGCGAACCTCGACCGGCGCGGGGTCGCCCCGCAAGCGGTGGCCGATATCGTCCGCCGGCAGCGCCTCTCCCGTGACAGCTTCCGGGCTCTGGACGCGATGGAGCAGATCACCGACCCGCACGGTCAGAGCTTCTTCGTGATTCCCCGCGGTGCCGGCGGGAAGCAGGCCCGTCACGCGGTGCGGCTGACATACCTGCTCAACGCGGGTACCGGCTACGGCCGGACCAGCACCAGCAACGATTTTCCCGAGACGCCCTACGGGGTGGCCGAATTCGAGCGGATCGTTCAGCGGCAGCGAGCGAACCGCTGGAGCTACGATGCGGTCCGGGCCATCTGCAACACCGGCGGTTGTCTGGTCACCACGCCCAACGGGTTGCTGATGGGGCTGGGCGGCAATCGGTTTCACGCCCAGCTCACCCGCCGTGCCGGGACCATGTGGGGTGACCTGTTCATGGTCAACGTCGATCGCGGTTCCGACCCGATGCGCAGGCTGCGCGAGATCGTCGAAGCCGGACGGATCTCGCCCGGTGGTCCCGAGCTGGACCGGGTGTTGCATCACGAGGAGATTCACGCCCAGCAGTGGGCCGCGCTGGGGTCGATACAGTTTCCCGCGCGCTATCTCGCCGAGGAGGCAAGAGTGCGGATCTTCGGCGGCACCAACAGCTTTGAAAGCGACGCGGGATTGGGCGACGGGGGTTATCAGTGAGCCGGCCCCGGGGCTGAGCGGGTCAGGCGCTGTCCGTTCCGGCGGTGTCTGTGCAAGCGGCGTCGAAGGTACGCGCCCGCAGCGATCGTTCCACCCCGGCCCGACCCTCCAGCACCAGCCGCCGAAGGGCCGGCGGCACCGCGGGATCGGCCAGGAACGCCTCGGCGGCGTCCAACCCGGCCTGACTGACGTCCCACCCCGGATACAGCCCCACCACCACCGTCTGCGCCACCTCGCTGGAGCGCCGCTCCCAGACACCGCGGATCGCTGCGAAGTACTTTTCGGTGAACGGCGCCAACAGCTCGCCCTGCCCGGGTTGCACGATCCCGGCGATGATCGCCCGGCCGGTGATGTTGGCCAGCGTGTCGTCCTCGATCACCTGCTGCCAGGCCGCCTGTTTGACCTCCGGGAGCGGCCGCGCCGCCGAGGCCTGCGCGCCCTGGCGCTTGCCCGCCGCGGTGGGATCACGCCGAATCTCGGCGTCGATCGCCTCGGAGCCGAGCAGGCCGCCTCGCGCCAGGGCCACCGCGATCCGCCAGCGCAGATCGGTGTCGACCGCCAATCCGGCCAACCCCTGATCCGCGGGGTCGGCGTCCAGCAGCGCCGCCAGCACCACGGTGTGCCGTTCGGACAGCACCGACGTGCACAGCGCGTTGACGTAGGCCAGCTGGTGATCGGAGCCGGGCTCGGCTGCGCGGGCCAACTCCAGCAGCCGGTCGGCGAACGCCGGCCAACCGTGCTCGGCGGCCCAGCCGGGTTCGGCGTAAAACCCCAGCGCGGTCTGCGCCTGCAGCAGCAGCCGCGAGGCGACCCCGACCTCGGTTTCGGCCTGAATACCGCCTTGCACCAGTGCCAGGAAATCCCGGGCGCGCAGCTCGGCCTCGCGGGTCATCTCCCAGGCCGCCGACCAGACCAGCGTGCGCGGCAACGGCTCGGCGATATCGGCGATGCGTTCCAGCGCGGTCGCCAGCGACTCCTCATCCAGCCGCAGTGCGCAGTAGGTCAGGTCGTCGTCGTTGACCAGGATCAGCTTTCCTCGCGAAACCCCCTCCAACGCCGGCACGGCCGTTGCCGGCCCCTCGACGTCGAGTTCTTCGCGGTGGGTGCGCACCAAGCGTCCGGCGCCGTCGTCGTCGTAGATGCCGATGGCCAGCCGATGCACCCGGGTCTCGCCTTCGCCCGGGGCGGCACCGTCCTGGGTGACGGCGAACCGGGTGAACTTCCCGGCGTCGTCGAGATCGAAGTTCGCGCGCAGGGTGTTCAGGCCGGTGGTCTTGAGCCACTGGCGACCCCAGTCGGACAGGTCGCGGCCCGATGCCTTCTCCAGGGCGGCCAGCAGGTCGTCGAAGGTCGCGTTGCCGAAGGCGTGCGCGGCGAAGTAGTCGCGCAGCCCGGCCAGGAAGTGGTCCAGACCGACGTAGGCCACCAACTGCTTGAGCACGGATGCGCCCTTGGCGTAGGTGATCCCGTCGAAATTGACCTCGACGGCGGCCAGGTCACCGATGTCGGCGGCGATCGGATGCGTCGAGGGCAGCTGGTCCTGGCGGTAGGCCCACGACTTCTCCGCGTTGGCGAACGTCGTCCAGGCGCTGGTGTACTCGGTCGCCTCGCTCTGGCACAACACCGAGGCGAACGTCGCGAATGACTCATTGAGCCACAGGTCATCCCACCAGCGCATGGTGACGAGGTCGCCGAACCACATGTGCGCCATCTCGTGCAGCACGGTCTCGGCGCGCCGCTCATAGGACGCCCGGGTCACCTTGCTGCGAAAGACGTAGTCCTCCAGGAACGTCACCGCGCCGGCGTTCTCCATCGCCCCGGCGTTGAACTCCGGTACGAACAGTTGGTCGTACTTGCCGAACGCATACGGCACACCGAAATTGCGGTGGTAGAAACCGAATCCCTGCTTGGTCTCGGTGAACAGCCGCTCGGCGTCCATATGCTCGGCCAGCGACGCCCGGCAGAACAGGCCAAGCGGGATCTCGCCGTGCTCATCGCGGTAGACGTCGTCCCACCGGGCATACGGCCCGGCGATCAGCGCCACCAGATACGTGCTCAGCTTCGGGGTGGTGGCGAAGGTGTGCACGCCGTCTTCCACAGCGATGGTGGCGCCGTTGGAGACCACCTGCCAGTGCCGCGGCGCGGTGACGGCGATGTCGAAGGTCGCTTTGAGGTCGGGCTGGTCGAAACAGGCGAACATCCGCTTGGCGTCCGCGGTTTCGAACTGCGAGTACAGATACACCTCGTCGTCGACCGGGTCGACGAAGCGGTGCAGGCCCTCACCGGTGTTGGAGTAGTAGCAGTCGGCGTCGACCTCGACCACGTTGCGCTCGGCCAGACCGGTCAGCTCGATACCGATCGACTCGTCGTAGGCCGACACGTCGAGTGCGCGGCCGTTGAGGGTGGCAGCGCGGATCGTCCGGGCGGCGATATCGATCACGGTGTTGGCGCCGGGCAGCGCCTCGAAGGTGACGGTCGTCGTGGAGCGGAACGTGCGCTCGCCCGGGTTGCCGCTGCCGTCGGTCAGGTCGAGGGCGATCCGATAGTTGTCGACGGTGATCGACGCGGCCCGCTCGGCGGCCTGGTCGCGGGTGAGGTTAGGAAGTGCCACGCCCGCCAACAGTAGCCGCTGACCCGGTCGGGAACACCGCGCGGACGGGCATAGTTGTGTTGCACAGATGCTCCCCGCTCCCGAGAGGACCTTGCTGATGTCCGACAAGTCGACAGCCGAGTTCTGGTTCGACCCGCTGTGCCCCTGGTGCTGGATCACCTCGCGGTGGATCCTCGAGGTGGAGAAGGTCCGCGATATCGAGGTGACCTTCCACGTGATGAGCCTGGCCGTGCTCAACGAGGATCGCGACGACATCTCCGAGGAGTACCGCGAGGGGCTGAAGAACGCCCTGGGCCCGGTGCGGGTGGCAATCGCCGCCGAACAGCAGCGCGGCAACGAGATCCTGCGCCCGCTGTACACCGCGATGGGCACCCGGATCCACAACCAGAACAACAAGGACCTCCCCGACGTCATCGCCGGTGCGCTGGCGGAGGTGGGCCTGCCGGCCGAGTTGGCCGACGCGGCCACCACCGACACTTACGACGAGGCGCTGCGCAAGAGCCACCACGCCGGGATGGACGCCGTCGGCAAGGACGTCGGCACCCCGACCATCCACGTCAACGGGGTGGCCTTCTTCGGTCCGGTGCTGTCCCGGATCCCGCGCGGCGAGCAGGCCGGGCAACTGTGGGATGCGTCGGTGACCTTCGCGTCCTACCCGCACTTCTGGGAGCTCAAGCGCACCCGCGGCGAGGCGCCCGAATTCGACTGACACAATGACCGCCATGCGCGTCTACCTCGGCTGCGACCACGCCGGCTACGAGCTCAAAGAGCAGATCCTCGAGCACCTGAAGCAGGCCGGGCACGAGCCGGTCGACTGCGGGGCCTTCGCCTACGACGCCGAGGACGACTATCCGGCGTTCTGCATCGCCGCGGCCGCCCGCACGGTCGCCGACCCGGGCAGCCTCGGAATCGTGATCGGCGGTTCCGGCAACGGCGAGCAGATCGCGGCCAACAAAGTGCCCGGGGCGCGTTGTGCGCTGGCGTGGAGCACCGAGACGGCAAAGTTGGCCCGCGAGCACAACAATGCGCAGTTGATCGGTATTGGCGGCCGTATGCACTCCACCGCCGAGGCGCTCGCCATCGTGGATGCGTTCCTGAGCACACCGTGGTCGGAAGCCGAACGCCATCAGCGGCGCATCGACATTCTGGCGGCCTACGAACGCAGCCACGAGGCGCCCCCGGTGCCCGGCGCCCCGGCCTGACGAGACTGCCGCCATGCCGGAGGGGCACATCCTGCACCGGCTGGCTCGGTTGCATCAACGGCGTTTCGGCGGCGCCCCGGTGGCGGTGTCCAGTCCGCAGGGCAGGTTCGAAGCCGGTGCCGCCGCGATCGACGGACGAGTGCTCACCGGTGCGGAGGCCTGGGGAAAGCACCTGTTCCACCACTACGCCGGCGGACCGATCGTGCGCGTCCACTTGGGCATCTACGGGCACTTCACCGAGTTCCACCTGTCGGACGGTGGTATACCCGACCCGGTGGGCCAGGTGCGGATGCGCATGATCGGCGTCGACTATGGAACCGATCTGCGCGGTCCGGCGGCCTGTGAGGTGGTCGACGAGGCATTCGCCGCTGATGTGATCGCGCGGCTCGGGCCGGATCCGCTGCGCGGCGATGCCGACCCGGCGCTGGCCTTCAAGCGAATCGGCAAGTCCCGCAGAACTATCGGCGCGCTGTTGATGGACCAGTCGGTGCTCGCCGGCGTCGGCAACGTCTACCGCAGCGAGGTGCTGTTCCGGCATCGGATCGACCCGTTCCGGCCCGGCACCGCCATCGGCGAAGCGGAATTCAACGCGGTCTGGACCGATCTGGTGGCGTTGATGAAAGTGGGGCTGCGGCGCGGCAACATCGTGGTGGTCCGGCCCGAAGATGATCACGGTGCACCGGCGTACGCGCCCGGCAAGCCGCGCACCTATGTGTATCGCCGAGCCGGCGACCCGTGCCGGCTGTGCGGGAACACCGTGCGCACCGCGGAATTGGAGGCCCGCAACGTGTTCTGGTGCCCGTCCTGCCAGAGCTAGGCGAGTGCGCGCGTCACCGAGGGCAGCGCGTCAGTCGTCGTAGACCGTTTCACGCCGAGGGCGAATCGGCACCCCGAGTGCCCGGTAGATCTCGTTGGACAGCACCACGCTGCGCGGGTCGGCATTGGCCTGGGTGTGATCGAACCGGTTCATCACGTAGCCGTAGCCGATGCGGTGCTCCAGATCGACGAACGCGAACGACCCGCCCAGACCGCCGTGCCCGAAGATCCGCCGGTTGGGTCCGTTGACGCCCTGGGCGTTGAGCATGTAGCCCATGCCCCACCCGTGTTCGGCGACTCGGGGACCGAGCACCAGATCGGTTTCGGTGCCGCCCTGCAGCACCCGCAGCCGGTCCATGGTGGGACGGCTGAGCAGCTTCTCCTGCACCAGTGCGTTGTAGAACGTGGCCATGCCCAGCGCGGAGACCTGGGCGTTGGTGCCGGGGAACTCCAGTTGCCGCCACAGCGTCAGGTCGTTGGTGGCGATCTCGTCGTCGGGGGCGAACCCCATCGCCACCGCCAGCCCCGCCTTGGAATGGTGGTCCAGCGAGGTGGGGCGCTTGGGCGCGCCGGCCGAGGCCAGCATCTCGCGGATCGTCGGCTTGCCCACCGGGTCGGCGCAGCGGTAAGGCTGCTGGTCGGCCGGCACGCCGATGTGGACCTCGGCGCCGAGCGGGCCGGCGACTTCACTGTGCAGATACTGGCCCACCGTCATACCGGTCACGCGGCGGACGACCTCGCCGATGATGAAGCCGTAGGTGGTCATGTGGTAGCCCTGCGCGGTGCCGGGTCGCCACCACGGTTCGGCGGCCGCCAACCGCTGGCAGACCAGGTCCCAGTCGGTGACGTCGCGCCAGTGCATCGGTTCGCGCGGCCCGATCGCCCCGGAGCGGTGCGCCAACACCATCGCCAGTGAGATGTCGCCCTTGCCGGCCTGGCCGAACTCCGGCCAGTAGTGGGCCACCGGTCGCCGGAGGTCCAGTTCGCCGCCCTCGGCGAGCCGGTGCACGCAGGTGCTGGTCAGCCCCTTGGTGCCGGACAGCACGGTGCTCAGCGTGTCTTCCTGCCAGGGGCGCTGACCGTCGACATCGGCCGAGCCGGCCCACAGGTTGACGACGAGTTCCCCGTCGACATATGCCGCGACGGCAGCGCCGAGCTCGTCGCGCAGCGTGAAATTGCGCTCGAACTCGTACCGCACCCGTTCGAAGCGCGGCGAGCACGACCCGTGAATCCGGACGTGCTGGGTGCCGCCCATAGGCGTGCCTTCCTGCCAGGGAAAATCCCCGTTTCGAGCGGGCGACGGGAATCGAACCCGCGTAGCTAGTTTGGAAGACTAGGGCTCTACCATTGAGCTACGCCCGCAATATCCAGGCCAGACTGTACCGGCGTTGCCGACCTCAAATCCAATTGGCACTCCCCGCTGCGGCCGTCAGGTCCGGGCGGCTGTCTTGCCGTTGTCGCCGGGCCGTAGGATCGCCTGGTCAGTGCGGGGTGTAGCGCAGCTTGGTAGCGCATCCGCTTTGGGAGCGGAAGGCCGCAGGTTCAAATCCTGTCACCCCGACCAGCAGCGCGCGCCGCACCGGCACGACAGACCGTCAACGATATCGAGGAGTACGCCCGTGAAGAGCACCGTCGAGCAGCTGACCCCCACCCGGGTTCGCATCAACGTGGAGGTGCCGTTCACCGAATTGGAGCCGGACTTCCAGCGGACTTACAAGCAGCTGGCCCAGCAGGTGCGGATGCCCGGCTTCCGGCCGGGCAAGGCACCCGCCAAGCTCATCGAGGCCCGTTTCGGCCGTGCCGCGGTGCTGCAGCAGGTGGTCAACGACGCGCTGCCGAGTCGGTACAGCGAGGCGGTCACCAGTTCGGAGCTCAAGCCGCTCGGTCAGCCCGAGATCGAGGTGACCAAGCTCGACGACGGCGACCAGATCACCTTCACCGCCGAGGTCGACGTGCGACCGGAGATCACGCTGCCCGACCTGGAGCAGCTCAAGATCAGCGTGGACCCGATCGAGGTCGGTGACGACGAGGTGGACGCCGAGCTGGACGCGCTGCGTGCCCGATTCGGCACGCTGACCGGTGTCGACCGGCCCGCAGCCGAGGGCGACTTCGTCTCGATCGATCTGGACGCGACGGTCGACGGCGAGGTGGTTGAAGGCGCCGCCACCGAGGGGTTGTCGCACGAGGTCGGATCGGGTCAGCTCATCGAAGGCCTTGACGACGCGATCGTGGGCATGTCAGCCGGTGAGGACAAGACCTTCACCACCAAGCTGGCGGCCGGCCCGCATGCCGGCAAGGACGCCGAGGTCACCGTGACGGTGCAGTCGGTCAAGGAACGTGAGTTGCCGGAGGCCGACGATGAGTTCGCGCAGCTGGCCAGCGAATTCGACACCATGGGCGAGCTGCGGGAGAACCTCACCGAGCAGGTCAGCCGGACCAAGCGCATCCAGCAGGCCGAAAAGGTACGCGAGGCGACGCTGGAGGCCCTGGTCGAGCAGGTCGAGATGCCGCTGCCCGAGGCGGTGGTGCAGGCCCACGTCGACAATGCGCTGCACAACGCACTGCACGCGGTGGACCACGACGAGAACAAGTTCGCGGAGTCGCTGGCCGAGCAGGGCTCCTCGCGCGCCGAGTTCGACGCCAACACCCGCAGCGAGGCCGAGAAGTCCGTCAAGACGCAGCTGCTGCTCGACGCGCTCGGCGACGAGCTGGAGATCCAGGTGGGCCAGAACGACCTCACCCAGCACCTGGTGCTGATGTCGCGGCAGTACGGCGTCGCACCGCAGCAGCTGATGCAGTTCCTGCAGCAGAACAACCAACTGCCCGCGGTCTTCGCCGACGTGCGCCGGGGTATGGCGCTGGCAGCGGCGGTGCGCGCCGCCTCCGTCAGCGACACCGACGGTAACGAGATCGACACCGCCGAGTTCTTCGGTGGCGGCGCCGACGCCCAGGCCGATGACGCTCAGGCCGATGATGCTCAGGCCGATGAAGCCGAGGCGGCCGTCGCCGACGAGCCGGCCGGTGCCGCGGACGACGCGGTCGAAGCCGGGGCGGCATCCGACGAGTGACGCTGTAAGCGAACGAAGCCGGTTCGGGCCGCCTACAGCCGCGCCGGTTCGTTAGGGTCGTAAGCATGTCTCGGCATATGAATCTCGAGAAAGCAGGTATCCAACTGTGAGCCAGCCCGGTCTGAACCTCGTCGACTCCGTATACGAGCGTCTGCTGCGAGAACGCATCATCTTCCTGGGGTCGCAGGTGGACGACGACATCGCCAACCGGCTGTGCGCGCAGATTCTGTTGTTGGCCGCCGAGGACCCCACCAAGGACATCTCGCTCTACATCAACTCCCCGGGCGGTTCGATCAGCGCCGGAATGGCGATCTACGACACCATGGTGCTCGCGCCGTGCGATGTCGCCACCTACGCGATGGGGATGGCCGCCTCGATGGGCGAGTTCCTGCTCGCGGCCGGCACCAAGGGCAAGCGTTACGCCCTGCCGCACGCCCGGATCCTGATGCACCAGCCGCTGGGCGGGGTGACCGGCAGCGCCGCCGACATCGCCATTCAGGCCGAACAGTTCGCGGTCATCAAGAAAGAGATGTTCCGGCTCAACGCCGAGTTCACCGGTCAGCCGATCGAGCGCATCGAGGCGGACTCCGACCGTGACCGCTGGTTCACCGCCCAGGAAGCCCTGGAATACGGCTTCGTCGACCACATCATCACCCGCGCCCACGTCAACGGAGATGCCTCATGAACCCCGAGACCTTGCGAGCCATCGCACCGCAGGCCCGCTACATCCTGCCGTCGTTCGTCGAGCACTCCAGTTGGGGCGTCAAGGAGTCCAACCCCTACAACAAGCTGTTCGAGGAGCGCATCATCTTCCTCGGCGTGCAGGTCGACGACGCGTCGGCCAACGACATCATGGCGCAGTTGCTGGTGCTGGAGTCGCTTGACCCGGACCGTGACATCACCATGTACATCAACTCGCCGGGCGGCTCGTTCACGTCGCTGATGGCGATCTACGACACCATGCAGTACGTGCGGGCCGACATCCAGACCGTCTGCCTGGGGCAGGCCGCCTCGGCGGCCGCGGTGTTGCTGGCGGCCGGTACGCCGGGTAAGCGGATGGCGCTGCCCAACGCCCGGGTGCTGATCCACCAGCCGTCGCTGTCCGGGGTGATCCAGGGGCAGTTCTCCGACCTGGAGATCCAGGCCGCCGAGATCGAGCGGATGCGGACGCTGATGGAGTCCACCCTGGCCCGTCACACCGGCAAGGACCCCGAGGTGATCCGCAAGGACACCGACCGGGACAAGATCCTGACCGCCGAAGACGCCAAGGAGTACGGGATCATCGACACGGTGCTGGAGTACCGCAAGCTCTCGGCGCAAACGGCCTAGGGGTACCTCCCCGCCGAGTGTGCGCTCACTGCGAATCTCCGGCTGGATTTTCGCGCTGAGTGCACGTTCGGCGTAATGCGGCTGCGGCGGCAGCGATATCGGCCGGTCCGACCCGGCAGCAGCCGCCCACGATGCGGGCCCCGGCGGCGACCCACTGCGCGGCAAACCGCGCCGAGAACGTCTTGGGCCCCACCCAACGGTGGCCGTCCCAGCTCTCCCCGCTGTTGGGGTAGACGATCACCGGCTTTCCGGTGATCTCGCGGGCGATCTCGATCGCCGGCAGGACATCGTCCGGGGCGCAGCAATTCACTCCCACCGCGACGATCTGTGGCACCCCGGCGGCGACGGCGAACGCGTCGGTCAGCGGTTGGCCGGCGCGGGTCGAGGTGCCCTCGATGGTGTAGCTGAGCCAGGCCGGAACGCCGGCCTCGCTCACCAGGCGCATCAGTGCCTCGGCCTCGTCGACGTCCGGGACGGTCTCCAGCGCGAGCACATCGGCCCCGGCATCGGCCAGGACCTCCAGTCGGGGGCGGTGCCAGGCCGTCAACTCCGAGACCGAAAGCCCGTATCGGCCAACGTATTCCGAGCCGTCGGCGCGCGCGGCGCCGTACGGGCCGACCGATGCCGCCACCCGGTGCCCACGCGCGCCGCCACCGGCCAGGCGGGCCAGGTCCACGCTGCGCCGCAGCAGCCTTTCGGCGGTCCGGCGGTCGATGCCGCGGGCGGCGAATCCGTCGAAACTGGCCTGATAGCTGGCGGTGGTCGCGATCGCCGCCCCGGCGGCGAAGAAGGCGGCGTGCACCGCGGCGACGTCGTCGGGGGCATCGAGCAGCAGGCGGGCCGACCACAGCGGGTCGGAGAGGTCCCCGGAAAGATCAAAGCCGCGGGCCTCCAGTTCGGTGGCCAACCCGCCATCGGCGACAATCACGGTATCGTCGGGCACGGCGAACCCCACGTTCGCCACTGTAGGGCTCCGCGGTGCCGCTCGCCTCACAGCGGGGTAACGCCGACGATTCGCTCACGCCACGCCAGCGCGTCACGCGCCGGGTGGGGCAGTTGGGGCGATATCTTCTTGGAGCACACGGACAGCAACGAATACCAACGACGCGATTCGGCCTTATCGGTCGCCTCGCACCGGAACAAGCGGGTAGCGTCGGGGCCAGACACCGGTACCCCGACGACGGACGGCGAACAGGAAGTAGGTCCTCACGCACCATGGCGCGCATCGGAGACGGCGGGGACTTGCTGAAATGTTCGTTCTGCGGCAAGAGCCAGAAGCAGGTCAAGAAGCTCATCGCGGGACCGGGCGTCTACATCTGCGATGAGTGCATCGACCTGTGCAACGAGATCATCGAAGAGGAGCTGGCCGACGCCGACGACGTCAAGCTCGACGAGCTGCCCAAGCCCGCTGAGATCCGGGACTTCCTGGAGGGCTACGTCATCGGTCAGGACACCGCCAAGCGCACGCTGGCGGTGGCGGTCTACAACCACTACAAGCGCATCCAGGCCGGTGAGAAGAGCCGTGATTCCCGCTCCGGCGAGCCGGTCGAGCTGACCAAGTCCAACATCTTGATGCTCGGCCCCACCGGCTGCGGCAAGACCTACCTGGCCCAGACGCTAGCCAAGATGCTCAATGTCCCGTTTGCGATAGCGGATGCGACGGCACTCACCGAGGCGGGCTACGTCGGTGAGGACGTGGAGAACATTCTGCTCAAGCTGATTCAGGCCGCCGACTACGACGTCAAGCGCGCCGAGACCGGCATCGTCTACATCGACGAGGTCGACAAGATCGCCCGCAAGAGCGAGAACCCGTCGATAACCCGCGACGTCTCCGGTGAGGGCGTGCAGCAGGCGCTGCTGAAGATCCTGGAAGGCACCCAGGCGTCGGTTCCGCCGCAGGGCGGCCGCAAGCACCCGCACCAGGAGTTCATCCAGATCGACACCACCAACGTGCTGTTCATCGTGGCCGGCGCGTTCGCCGGGCTGGAGAAGATCGTCTCCGACCGGGTCGGCAAGCGCGGCTTGGGTTTCGGCGCCGAGGTCCGGTCCAAGGCGGAGGTCGACACCGTCGACCACTTCGCCGAGGTGATGCCCGAAGACCTGATCAAGTTCGGCCTGATCCCCGAGTTCATCGGCCGGCTGCCGGTGGTGGCCTCGGTGACGAACCTGGACATGGAGTCGTTGGTCAAGATCCTTTCGGAGCCGAAGAACGCTCTGGTCAAGCAGTACACCCGGCTGTTCGAGATGGACGGGGTGGAGCTGGAGTTCAGCCAGGACGCGCTGGAGGCGATCGCCGACCAGGCCATCCACCGCGGCACCGGTGCGCGCGGCCTGCGGGCGATCATGGAAGAAGTGCTGCTGCCGGTGATGTATGACATCCCCAGCCGCAACGACGTCGCCAAGGTCGTGGTGACCAAGGAAACGGTGCAGGACAACGTGCTACCGACCATCGTGCCGCGCAAGGCCTCGCGCAGCGAGCGCCGCGACAAGAGCGCCTGACTCGAACCGCCGGCGCGGCGATCCGTTTCAGGGTTTCGGGGCGGCTCGCAGTCGGCGCCGCCGAGAATCGCGGCTTTTTGGGCCGGCTGCCGGGAGTCGGTCAGGCAGTGCCAGCTTGACAATGGTGCGGGCAACCATCAGGTACTGGCGCGGCAGCGGACCAGTGGTGTACGGCAGGTCGTACTTGTCGCATAACGCACGCACTTGAACCGCGATCTCTGGCAGTCGGTTGCTGGGCAGGTCGGGGAAGAGATGATGCTCGATCTGATAACACAGGTTGCCGCTCAAGTATCCCAGAACAGGTCCCGCGTCGAAGTTCGCGGAGCCCAGCATCTGTCGCAGATACCATTCGGAGCGGGTCTCCCGCTTCAGCACCGCTGGGTCGAACTTTTCGGCGCCGTCGGGAAAGTGGCCGCAAAAAATCACCAGGTACGCCCACACATTCCGGATCAGGTTGGCGCCCGCGTTGGCCGCCAGGGTCCGGCGCCAGCGCCGTCCACCGAGTGCGGGAAATAGCAGATACTCTTTGGTCACCTGGCGGGCGGCTTTGCGGAAGAACATTCGGGTGGCCGCGGACTTCTCGGCGTCGGTCAGGGCGCGGCTACGCCCAGAAGCCAGGGTGTGCAGGGCGACGCCCCATTGGAACATCGCCGCCAGCACCAAGTTGGCCAGCGGCTGGAGGAGGTTGCCCGGCCCCCAGGGCTGGTCACGGCTGACCCGCATGATGCCGAACCCCATGTCCTCGTCCATCCCAATGATGTTGGTGAAGACGTGGTGGGAATAGTTGTGGGAGTAGCGCCACTGTGACGAGACGGCCGTCATATCCCATTCCCAAGTGTTGGAATGGATCTCGGGATCGTTCATCCAGTCCCATTGGCCGTGAGTCACGTTGTGGCCGATCTCCATGTTTTCGACGCACTTCGCCACCGCGAGGGCGGCCGTGCCCACCGTCCAACCCAGCACGGTCTTGCTACGGTGAATCACCAACCGCGCCGCGACATCCAGCACCCGTTGAAACATGATCGTGCGATGGATGTAAGCAGCGTCCTTGGCGCCGAGGGAGGCTTCGACGGCACGGCGAATCGCGTCCAGCTCGAGGCCAAGCGCTTCGACGTCGGATTCGCTGAGATGCGCGTAGTTGGCGACCTGGCTGATTGCCACGTGAGGAGTCCTAGGGTGGTGGGAGCCAGGGCTGTTTTGTCGTTCTGGCCCGCACCCTACGCGACGATCCGCCTCGAGGCGACATGAGCGGCGGGCGCGGGAGCCGCTGGTGAACAGCATTGCTCTGCGGCACGACACGGTAGAACTGTGCCGCCGTTCATGCGCTGGCGACGACGGGACGTTGACAACCGTTACTCGTCGGTAGTGAACTTTCTTAAAGTTCGGTCGCCACCTATAGTGATGAAAACCACATTCTTGGTCTCGGCCGGGCGCGAACTCCATCCTGACGTCGGCGTTTGCCGGTAAGTCGGTGGGGTTCCGATACGGTGTGGCGTCGAACTGTCTCTAAGAACGGTGCAATAATCGGTACTGCCAGTGACAGAAAAACGTGTGGGTTGCGCCAGTCGCGCTGTGCGGGCCCGGTCAGACAGTGATGGAAGGCGGGGGCCGTGGGTCCGAGCGGTAACGGAGCCGGGTCGGCGCCCGGGCGCCAAAAACTCGAAAAAGTAGTAATCCGCTTCGCTGGCGACTCCGGCGACGGCATGCAGCTCACCGGCGACCGCTTCACCTCCGAAGCGGCGTTGTTCGGCAACGACCTGGCGACCCAGCCCAACTACCCGGCCGAGATTCGCGCCCCGCAGGGCACCCTGCCGGGCGTGTCGTCGTTCCAGATCCAGATCGCCGACTTCGACATCCTCACCGCCGGTGACCGCCCCGACGTGCTGGTGGCGATGAATCCGGCGGCGCTGAAGGCCAACATCGGCGACCTGCCGCGCGGCGGGATGGTGATCGTCAACTCCGACGAGTTCACCAAGCGCAACCTGGCCAAGATCGGCTACGAGGCCAATCCGCTCGAGACCGAGGCGCTCTCCGACTACGTGGTGGTTCCGGTCGCGATGACCTCGCTGACCCTGGGCGCCGTCGAGGCGATCGGTGCCACCAAGAAGGACGGCGCGCGGGCCAAGAACATGTTCGCGCTCGGCCTGCTGTCGTGGATGTACGGCCGGCCCATCGAGACCAGTGAGCAGTTCATCCGGGAGAAGTTCGCCAAGAAGCCCGATGTCGCCGACGCCAACGTGCTGGCGCTCAAGGCGGGCTGGAACTACGGCGAGACCACCGAGGCGTTCGGCACCACCTATGAGATCTCACCGGCCAAGCTGCCGCCGGGCGAGTACCGCCAGATCTCGGGCAACACCGCCTTGGCCTACGGTGTGATCGCCGCCGGTCAGCTCGCCGACACGCAGGTGCTGCTGGGGACCTACCCGATCACCCCGGCGTCGGACATCCTGCACGAGCTGTCCAAGCACAAGAACTTCAACGTGCTGACCTTCCAGGCCGAAGACGAGATCGCCGGTATCGGCGCGGCGATCGGCGCCTCCTACGGCGGTGCGCTGGGCGTCACCAGCACCTCCGGCCCGGGCCTGGCGCTCAAGGCCGAGGCGCTGGGCTTGGCCGTGATGACCGAACTGCCGCTGCTGCTGATCAACGTCCAGCGCGGCGGTCCGTCGACCGGGCTGCCCACCAAGACCGAGCAGGCCGACCTGTTGCAGGCGCTCTATGGCCGTAACGGCGAGTCACCGGTCGCGGTGGTGGCGCCCTGCACGCCGTCGGACTGCTTCGACGCCGCCATCGAGGCCGTCCGGATCGCGCTGACCTACCGCACGCCGGTGGTGCTGCTCTCCGACGGCGCGATCGCCAACGGCTCCGAGCCGTGGCGCATCCCCGACATCAGCGCGATCGAGCCCATCGAACGCAACCTGGCCAAGGCGGGGGAGGACTTCGCGCCCTACGCGCGCGACCCGCAGACCCTGGCGCGGCAGTTCGCCATCCCCGGCACCCCCGGTCTGGAGCACCGCATCGGCGGTCTGGAGAAGGCCAACGGCTCTGGCGCGATCTCCTACGAGCCGGCCAACCACGACCTGATGGTGCGGCTGCGGCAGGCCAAGATCGACGGCATCAAGGTGCCCGACCTGGTCGTCGACGACCCGACCGGTGACGCCGAGCTACTGATGTTGGGCTGGGGCAGCTCGTACGGCCCGATCGCCGAGGCGTGCCGGCGGGCCCGGCGCGGCGGCGTCAAGGTCGCGCAGGCTCACCTGCGCCACCTCAGCCCGTTTCCGGCCAACCTCGGCGAGGTGCTGCGGCGCTACCCGAAGGTGGTGCTGCCGGAGATGAACCTGGGCCAGTTGGCGCTGCTGCTGCGCGGCCGCTACCTGGTCGACATCCAGTCGGTGACCAAGGTGGCCGGTCAGGCATTCCTCGCCGACGAGGTCGAGGCGATCATTGACGACGCGCTGGCCGGGACGCTGGCCGAGCGAGAGAACGAGAAGGCGTCGCTGGCCACGGCCGCGGCGGTGACCATCGCGGGCAGTACAGCAGGAGCGAATTCATGACCACAACCGAACCCGCCAGCTCCCTGGTAGGCACCGAGCTGGGGCTGACCGCCCTGACCGGCGTGCCCACCACCGACGAGCCGCAGAAGTCCAAGGACTTCACCTCCGACCAGGAGGTGCGCTGGTGCCCGGGCTGTGGCGACTACGCCATCCTCAACTCGATCCGCAACTTCCTGCCCGAGCTGGGGGTGCGCCGCGAGAACGTGGTGTTCGTCAGCGGCATCGGCTGCTCGAGCCGGTTCCCGTACTACATGAACACCTACGGGGTGCACTCGATCCACGGCCGTGGCCCGACGTTCGCCACCGGGCTGGCGACCGCCCGTCCGGATCTGTCGGTGTTCCTGGTCACCGGCGACGGCGACGCGCTGTCGATCGGCGGCAACCACCTGATCCACACGCTGCGCCGTAACGTCAACCTCACGATCCTGCTGTTCAACAACCGGATCTACGGGCTGACCAAGGGCCAGTACTCGCCGACGTCGGAGACCGGCAAGATCACCAAGTCCACACCGTTCGGTTCGCTGGACAACCCGTTCAACCCGGTCTCGCTGGCGATCGGTGCCGAGGCGACCTTCGTCGGCCGCGCCCTGGACTCCGACCGCAAGGGCCTCACCGAAGTGCTGCGCGGTGCCATGGAACACCGCGGCTCGGCGCTGGTGGAGATCCTGCAGGACTGCCCGGTGTTCAACGACGGTTCCTTCGACCTGCTGCGCAAGGAGGGTGCGGAGAACCGCATCATCAACGTCCGGCAGGGTGAGAAGATCACCTTCGGCGCCGAGGACGAGTACTGCGTGATCAAGTCGGGCTTCGGGCTGGAGGTCGCCAAGACCGCCAACGTCTCGGCCGAGCAGATCGTGGTGCACGACGCCACGCTGGCCGACTCGTCTTACGCGTTCGCGTTGTCACGGCTCTCCGAGCAGGATCTGTCGCATTTCCCGATGGGCATCTTCCGCAAGATCAACAAGCCCACCTACGACGACCTGGCGCGCGCGCAGGTCGCCGAAGCCCGCCAGGCCAGCTCGCACGACACCGCCGCTCTGCAGGCGCTGTTGCGTGGCCGCGACACCTGGACCGTGGATTGAGGCGAGCCTGAGGTCATGACCGGCCGACGGGCCGGTCTCGCCGGCGTCGTGCTCGCCGGTGGCGCATCGCGCCGGATGGGCCGTGACAAGGCCACCCTGACCGTGGCGGGCCGGTTCGGCGGCCGGACCCTGGTCGAGCACCTGGTGTCAGTGGTCGCCCAGTGCTGCGACCCGATCTTCGTGGTGGCCGCCCCAGGGCAGGCCCTTCCCGCGTTGCCGGCCCAGGTGTTGCGCGACGAGGTTCCCGGGCTGGGGCCGCTGCCCGCGGTCGGCCTGGGGTTGCGTGCCGCCGCGCGCGCCGGCGCGGAGCGGGCGTTCGTCTGCGCGGTCGACATGCCGTTTCTGGTGCCCGCGTTGATCGGCCTGCTCGCCGACGCACATCCCGGTGCCGACGTGGTGCTGCCCCGAGCTGGTCGGGACCACTACCTGGCCGCGGTGTACCGGACGGCACTGGCCGGATCCATCGACGCCTTGGTCGCCGATGGGCAGCGCCGGGTGGGGGCATTGGTCGACATGGTCGAGGCGCAGCGGGTCGAACTCGAGGATCCGGCGCCGCTGGCCAACCTCAACTCTCCGGATGACATCGCCGGCCTCTGCTGAGCCCGCCCGCGGCACGTCTGCCGCCGGCAAGGACGGGAATGAGGACAGCAAATACGGTGACGGGGGCGATGGAATGGATTCAGTTCCGCTGCCGGCGCGTTGAATAAACATTCGTGTTATCGCTGTGAAATAGGACCTTTATCAAAACTCGAGGGCCCTTCGGCCGCCGGCGATCGAAGGGTGCTGATCATCCGGCGAAAACTATTGTGGTGCAGCAGAAGTCATGCTGTTCTCCACCGCGGCGGGCATGGCGACCCGGCCGGAAGCCGGTCTCGTCCCTCTCGGTCGTAATTGGATCTTTCGCCGATAGCAGCGCGGTGATGCCGCTCATTCGCCACGCTGATCACCGACTGTCTCGCCCGCAGTGTCCCGGGTAGCGGGCGAGGGCGATACGTACCCCCATTCAGGCCTTGAGCTGCAAGTTGCAGGGGAGCTAGCGCAGTCCGGCCCGTCGTGGGCACGCGGCGTCAGTGCTCCAGCCCACAAAATATCCGTGATTTGACTCACGAAAAACGATCCGGGCGGCAAACGCTTAGAAAGACTAAAAGCAATAGGTGACCTGGTGAAACCATTCCCCGCGCTGGTGTGATGGTTTCGTTATCCCTCCGAAATGCCCGCGTCATGCGGTTGGACTTCTCGCATGAACGTTTCGTAAGTTTCCCCTCGCCCGAATGCAGGGCAAACAAATTGAATCCACGGAACCGCGTGTGAGCGGGGCCGCGGGCGGCCCCATGAATGCTTCCGCGGTGCCGGGTGTCATCCCGGCGGGCAGCCCTTGCCCCCGCTGTCGTGCCTGACCTAGACGGCACGTCTCGAAGATCAATCTCGCCTGAGGGCCATCCCGGCTGCACTTCGGAGCGCGCACCGCGAAAGGAACGATGTTGAAGAACGTCCGTAAGCCCCTCACCCTGGCCGCGATCGCCGGCGCGCTGATCACCGGTGCGGTGGCACTGTCCGACGCGACCGCCAGGGCGGACAGCGTCAACTGGGACGCCATCGCGGCCTGCGAGTCCGGCGGCAACTGGTCGATCAACACCGGCAACGGTTACTACGGCGGTCTGCAGTTCAACGCCGGCACCTGGCGCGCCAACGGCGGCAGCGGCATGCCCCACAACGCCAGTCGGTCTGAGCAGATCCGGGTGGCCGAGAACGTGCTGCGCAGCCAGGGCATCGGCGCGTGGCCGGTCTGCGGCCGCCGCGGCTGACCTTCCAGACGACGGCGCCGGGCGATGAACCCGGCGCCGTCGCCGTCTTCGGAACCCGGTGCGGCGGGTAGCGTCGGATCCATGTCTGAGACGCCACGTGAACTCGACGTCATCGTCTACGGGGCGACCGGTTTCGTCGGGAAGCTCACCGCCCAATACTTGGCCCGCGTCGGGGGCGAGACCCGCGTCGGGTTGGCCGGCCGCTCGGCGGAGCGACTGCGCGCCGTCCGCGATGAGATCGGCAGCGCAGCGCAGGACTGGCCGATCGTGGTGGCCGACGCCGACAAACCGGCGTCGCTGGAGGCGATGGCGGCCCGCACCCGGGTGGTCATCACCACCGTCGGCCCCTACACCCGATACGGAATGCCACTGGTCGCGGCGTGTGCGGCGGCGGGCACCGACTACGTCGACCTCACCGGCGAGGCGATGTTCGTGCGCGAGAGCATCGATACCTACCAGAAACAGGCCGTCGACAACCGGGCGCGCATCGTGCACGCCTGCGGCTTCGACTCCATCCCGTCGGATCTGAGCGTCTATGCGCTCTACCGGGCGGCCCGCGATGACGGCGCCGGCGAACTGCTCAACACCGATTTCGTCGTGCGGGGGTTCTCCGGCGGTCTCTCGGGCGGCACCATCGCCTCGATGACCGAGGTGCTGCGGACCGCCTCCACCGACGCCGACGCCCGACGTCAACTCTTCGACCCCTACACCCTCAGTGACGATCGCGGCGCCGAGCCCGACCTGGGCGCGCAGCCCGACCTGCCCTGGCGTCGCGGACGTGACATCGCCCCCGAACTCACCGGCATCTGGACCGCCGGCTTCGTCATGGCGCCCTACAACACCCGGATCGTGCGGCGCAGCAACGGGCTGTTGGAGTGGGCCTACGGCCGGCGGTTCCGCTACGCCGAGCACATGAGCGTCGGCTCGTCGGCGGTGGCTCCGGCGCTGTCGGGACTGGCGACCGGAATCAGCGCCGTCACCGTCGGACTCGGCAGCCGGTTCTTCCGGCTGCTGCCGCGCCGACTGGTGGAGCGGGTGCTGCCCAAGCCGGGCACCGGCCCCAGCCAGAGCCGCCGTGAGAATGGCTATTACCGCGTCGAGACCTACACCACCACGAGCACCGGTGCCCGCTACGTGGCGGACATGGCGCAGCAGGGCGACCCCGGCTACCAGGCGACGTCGGTGTTGCTGGCCGAAAGTGGGCTGGCGCTGGCGTTGAACCGCGATGCTTTGCCCGACCGCTTCGGGGTGCTCACCCCGGCGGCTGCGATGGGTGACGCACTGCTGGCCCGACTCCGCGCGGCGGGCGTCACGCTGGACGTTTCACGGCTGAACTGACCGGTGCGGGCTGGCGGCGCTTTCCGCTAATGTCGTTTTCGACCGCTGTCACGGCAGCACCCAGCAACGAAGGTGGAACTTTCATGGCCGGCCTCGACGATCTTTTCGCGCAGATCCCCGTACAAGACATCGCCAATCAACTCGGCGCCGATTCGGGTGAGGTGGACAACACCATCCGTACCCTGGTGCCGGTGCTGGTCGGCGGATTGAGCCAGAACGCCCAGGACCCGGGCCAGGCCGACGACATCGCCAGCAAGGCCAGCAGCTTCGCGGCGCAGGGGCTGCTGGGCAACGCGTTCGCCGGCAACCAGGCCGAAGGGCAGCAGGTGATCTCGACCATCTTCGGCGGCAACGACACCAGCCAGGTCGCTTCGGCGCTGTCGGGTGCCGGCGCCGGCAACAACGACCTGCTGCAAAAGCTGCTCCCGATCATCGCTCCGATCGTGCTCGCCTACATCGGCAAGCAACTGACGGGCCAGAAGGCCGAGCCGGCCCAGCAGCAGGCCTCCGGGGGCGGCGGCCTCGGGGACATCCTCGGCAGCATCCTGGGCGGCGCGAGCTCCGGCGGCGGCGCCCAGAACCAGTCGATGGGCAGCATCCTGGGCAACATGATCGGCGGCAAGACCGGCGGCGCTATCGGCGACATCCTCGGCGGACTGCTCGGCGGCAAGAAGTAACCACTCGTCGCCGGCCCCCGGACCGGTCCCGGTTCATGCGGCGTTTCCAGCTTCGGCTCTCCTTCGTCGAGCCTCGCTAAATCGCCGGTTCATGCGGCGTTTCCAGCTTCGGCTCTCCTTCGTCGAGCCTCGCTAGATCGCCGGGTCCGGGGGCTGTCACGCGCGGTGGGCCGTCGTTCCTAGAATTAAGCGGTGACCGCCACCCCCGACGCTGCCAACACCGAACACCTGCCCAAATCCTGGGAGCCGAGTGCGGTCGAGGACGCGATCTACCAGCGTTGGGTCGATGCCGGCTACTTCACCGCGGACCCGGCCAGCACCAAGCCCGGCTATTCGATCGTGCTTCCGCCGCCGAACGTCACCGGCAGCCTGCACATGGGGCACGCGCTCGACCACACCCTGATGGACGCGTTGACCCGCCGCAAGCGGATGCAGGGCTACGAGGTGTTGTGGCTGCCGGGCATGGATCACGCCGGTATCGCCACGCAGAGCGTGGTGGAGCGGCGGCTGAACGCCGCCGGGCAGACCAAGGAGGAATTGGGACGCGAAGGCTTCGTCGAGCAGGTCTGGGACTGGAAGCGGGAATCCGGCGGCACCATCGGCACCCAGATGCGCCGGATCGGCGACGGGGTGGACTGGAGCCGTGAGCGGTTCACCATGGACGACGGGCTGTCCCGCGCGGTCCGCGTCATCTTCAAGCGTCTCTATGATGCGGGCCTGATCTACCAGGCCGAGCGGCTGGTGAATTGGTCACCGGTGCTCGAGACCGCGATCAGCGACCTCGAGGTCAAATACGACGACATCGAGGGCGAACTGGTGTCGTTCCGGTACGGCTCCCTCGACGACTCCCAACCCCATATCGTGGTGGCCACCACCCGGCTGGAAACCATGCTCGGCGACACCGCGATCGCGGTGCACCCCGACGACGACCGGTACCGCGACCTGGTCGGGACCAGCCTCCCGCACCCGTTCCTGGACCGGGAGGTCGGCGTGGTCGCCGACGCGCACGTAGACCCCGAATTCGGCACCGGCGCAGTCAAGGTCACCCCCGCCCACGACCCCAACGATTTCGAGATCGGGCTGCGGCACCAGCTGGCGATGCCGACCATCCTGGACACCAAGGGCCGGATCACCGGAACCGGCACGCAGTTCGACGGCATGGACCGCTTCGAGGCGCGTGTCGCGGTGCGCGAAGCGCTGGCCGGCCAAGGACGCATCGTCGCCGAGAAGCGGCCCTACCTGCACAGTGTCGGGCATTCCGAACGCAGCGGCGAGGTCATCGAGCCGCGCCTGTCGATGCAGTGGTGGGTCAACGTCTCCTCGCTGGCCAAGGCCGCCGGGGATGCGGTGCGTAACGGCGACACCGTCATCCACCCGAAAAGCCTGGAGCCCCGCTGGTTTTCCTGGGTCGACGACATGCACGACTGGTGCATCTCCCGGCAGCTGTGGTGGGGTCACCGCATCCCGATCTGGCACGGGCCGAACGGTGAGAAGGTCTGTGTCGGACCGGACGAGACCCCGCCGGAGGGCTGGGAGCAGGACCCCGACGTGCTCGACACCTGGTTCTCCTCGGCGTTGTGGCCGTTCTCCACGATGGGCTGGCCCGACGCCACTGCGGAGCTGGAGAAGTTCTATCCCACAACGGTTCTGGTGACCGGCTACGACATCCTGTTCTTCTGGGTCGCCCGGATGATGATGTTCGGCACCTTCGTCGCCGACGATCCCGCCCTGCAGGGCGGCAAGGTGCCGTTCGAGAACGTGTTCCTGCATGGCCTGATCCGCGACGAGCACGGGCGCAAGATGAGCAAGTCCCGCGGCAACGGCATCGACCCGCTGGACTGGGTGGACGCATTCGGCGCCGACGCCCTGCGGTTCACGCTGGCTCGCGGCGCGAGCCCCGGCGGCGACCTGTCGATCGGCGAGGACCATGCCCGCGCGTCGCGCAACTTCGTCACCAAGCTGTTCAACGCCACTCGATTCGCACTGATAAACGGCGCGCGACCGGCCCCGTTGCCGGCGCTCGACGAGCTCACCGATGCTGACCGGTGGATTCTGGGGCGGTTGGAAGAGGTTCGCGCCGAGGTGGATTCGGCTTTCGAGGGCTACGAGTTCGGCCGGGCCTGCGAGGCGCTGTACCACTTCGCGTGGGACGAGTTCTGCGACTGGTATGTCGAGCTGGCCAAGACACAGCTGGGTCAAGGGCTTGCCCACACCACCGCTGTGCTGGCCGCGGTGCTCGACACGTTGCTGCGGTTGTTGCACCCGGTGATCCCCTTCGTCACCGAAACCCTGTGGCAGGAACTCACCGGCGCAGAGTCACTGGTGATCGCCGACTGGCCCGAGCCGTCGGGAATCATCCTGGACCGTGTTGCCGCGCAACGGATCACCGACATGCAGAAGCTCGTGACCGAGGTGCGTCGGTTCCGCAGCGACCAGGGGCTGCGTGACCGGCAGAAGGTCCCGGCCCGGCTGTCCGGTATCGACGACGCCGACCTGGCCACCCAGGTGGCCGCGGTGACCTCGCAGGCCTGGCTGACCGAGCCCGGCGCGCATTTCGCACCGTCGGCCACGGTTGAGGTGCGGCTGGGCGCCGCCCACAGCACCAGCACCGTCGTGGTGGAACTGGACACCTCCGGCACCGTCGATGTCGCCGCCGAGCGCCGGCGCCTGGAGAAGGATCTCGCCGCTGCGGAGAAGGAGTTGGTGGCCACCGCGGCAAAGCTCGGCAACGAGGCGTTTCTGGCCAAGGCGCCGGAAGCCGTCGTCGACAAGATCCGGGGCCGCCAGCAACTGGCCCGAGACGAGGTCGACCGGATCACCGCGCGTCTTTCGGCCCTGGCATGACCGAGCACCCGGTCGGTGCCGAGCCGACACCGGACGAGATCGCGGCGCTGCTGCAGGTCGAGCACCTGCTCGATCAGCGCTGGGGCGAAACCAAGATCCAACCCAGCCTGACCCGGATCAACGCCCTGCTGGAACTGCTCGGCTCCCCGCAGCGAGGGTATCCGTCGATTCACGTCGCCGGCACCAACGGCAAGACCTCGGTGGTACGGATGATCGACGCGTTGCTGACGGCGTTTTCTCGCCGCACCGGGCGCACCACCAGTCCGCACCTGCAGTCGGCGGTCGAGCGCATCGGGATCGACGGGGTGCCGATCAGTCCCGCCAAATATGTGGAGACCTACGCTGAGATCGAACCGTTCGTGCACATGGTGGACGCGTCTTCGCAAGCCGAGAACGGGCCGGCCATGAGCAAGTTCGAGGTGCTCACCGGGATGGCCTTCGCGGCGTTCGCCGACGCCCCGGTCGACGTCGCCGTGGTGGAGGTCGGGATGGGCGGCCGCTGGGACGCCACCAACGTCGTCGAGGCACCCGTCGCGGTCATCACCCCGATCGGTGTCGATCACGTCGACTACCTCGGTGACGACATCGCCGGGATCGCCGCGGAGAAGGCCGGCATCATCCACCGCTCGTCGGACGAACTGACCGACACCGTCGCGGTGATCGCCCGTCAGACACCCGAGGTGATGGACGTGCTGCTGGCGCAGTCGGTGCGCGCCGACGCCGCGGTCGCGCGGGAGAACTCCGAGTTCGCGGTACGCAGCCGCCAACTGGCGATCGGTGGTCAGCTGTTGGAGTTGCAGGGCCTGGGCGGGGTGTACTCGGACATCTTCCTGCCGCTGCACGGCGAGCACCAGGCGCACAATGCGGTGCTTGCCCTGGCGGCGGTGGAGGCGTTCTTCGGGGCGGGCGCCGAGCGCCAGCTCGACGCCGACACGGTTCGGGCGGGCTTCGCCGCGGTGCGCAGTCCCGGCCGGCTGGAGCGGATGCGCAGCTCACCCACCGTCTTCATCGACGCCGCCCACAATCCGGCCGGCGCCGCCGTGCTGGCCCAGGCGCTGACCGAGGATTTCGGCTTCCGCTTCCTGGTCGGCGTGGTCAGCGTGTTGGGGGATAAGGACGCCGGCGGCATCCTCGCCGCTTTGGAACCGGTTTTTGATCGAATCGTGGTGACCCACAACGGTTCCCCGCGTGCGGTGGATGTCGAGACGCTGACTGCCGTCGCAATACGGTGGTTCGGTGAAGACCGGGTGGTGACCACCGACACGCTCGAGGACGCCATCGACACCGCGACCGCACTGGTCGACGAATTCGACTCGGACGGCGACACCACCGGAACCGGCATCGTGATCACCGGCTCGGTGGTCACCGCCGGTGCCGCCCGCACCTTGTTCGGAAAGGATCCGGCATGAGCGACCCAACGGCGGCGCCCGATCCATGGCGCGGTTTCCGCGGCGTGATGTCGGCGACGCTGATCCTCGAGGCGATCGTGGTGCTGTTGGCGCTGCCGGTGGTCCACGTGGTCGGCGGCGGGCTCTCGCCGGTGTCGCTGGCCTACCTGCTCGGGCTGGCGCTGGTGTTGCTGCTGTTCACCGGTATCCAGGGGCGGCCCTGGGCGATCTGGGCCAATCTGGGTCTGCAACTGGTGCTGGTCGCTGGCTTCGTGGTCTATCCTGCGGTGGGGATCATGGGGCTGGTGTTCGCCGTGGTGTGGGGATTGATCGCGCACTTCCGTGCCGAGGTGTTGCGCCGCCAGTGACGAGGCGGAGCGAAGCGACGCTGAGGAACGGCGTATCGGCACCGCCAGTGACGAGGCGGAGCGAAGCGACGCTGAGGAACGGCGTATCGGCACCGCTCGTGGCCGAGCGGCGATTCGGTACGCTGTCGCCCGGGCCGCTGGCGACGACCGGTGGGGTACCCGGCCGCCCGGCGGCGAGGGACACGGAGCAATGGATGAGGAGCGGCGCTTCATGACTGAGCGGACCTTGGTGCTGATCAAGCCGGACGGCGTCAACCGCCGACTGGTGGGCGAGATCATCAGCCGGATCGAGAAGAAGGGCCTGACGCTGGCGGCGCTGGAACTGCGGCCGGTGCAGCAGGCGGTGGCCCGGCAGCACTATGGCGAACACGAGGGCAAGGCGTTCTTCGCCTCGCTGCTGGACTTCATCACCTCCGGCCCGGTGGTCGCGGCCGTGGTGGAGGGGCCGCGGGCCATCGAGGCGTTCCGGCAGCTCGCCGGCGGTACCGACCCGGTGGCCAAGGCCACGCCCGGCACCATCCGCGGTGACTTCGGGCTGGAGACCCAGTTCAACCTGGTGCACGGCTCCGACTCGCCGGAGTCGGCCGAGCGCGAGATCGCGCTGTGGTTTCCCGACTTGAAGCCGTCGGCGCCGACGGCCCCGATGACACTGGCCTGACGTCGGAGTTAATGCCTTTCGTCCGGCTTGGTCCGGTTGTGTGGGATACTGGCCAATGGGTGAACGTCACCGGACCGGTGTCCGACACCCGAATGAAGACTTAGGCGAGTGCGACGGTCGCGAGATGTGATGCGGCGCCGATCGCCGGTCCTCATTCAGCCAGGCACCGAGTCGGTTCCACCCGAGCCCCTCGGAGCGAGACCACCACAAGCCCGGGGAAGTGAGCCGGGCGAATAACGAGAAGCCCTCGCGTGGCCGCGTCGCAACGACGCGCCCGGGGGCTTGAGGAGAATACGTGGCAGACCCGTCTCTTTTTAAGAGCCCTTTTTCCGACGTATCAGCGGGGCCGACCGAGCAGGAGGAGCTGCCGGATCGCCTGCGGGTCCACTCCCTGGCGCGGGTTCTGGGCACCACCAGTAAACGGGTTCTCGACGCGCTGACCGAGCTGGACGGACGGGCGCGCAGCGCCCACTCCAGTGTCGACCGGGTCGAAGCGGTCCGCGTTCGCGACCTGCTGGGTTCCACCGAACCGCCCACCACCGAGGTGCCCGGCGAGTCCGGGGACGCCGTCGACGAGCCGGAGTCCCGGTTGTTGCTGGAGACCGCCCCGGAGGCGGCCAACGCGCGGGTCGACTACATGCCGCTGTTCGTGGCGCCGCAACCGGTCACGTTCGAGCCGTCGCCGCCTCGGGAGGCCGACGCCGAGTCCGACGATGACGACGACCTCGGCTCCGACGGCGACGACGAGAACGGCGACCGGCCCGCCAGTCGGCGTCGCCGTCGCGGCCGGCGCGGTCGCGGCCGGGGCCGCGGCTCCGACGGCGCTGCCTCGGACGACGTGGCCGACGCCGCCGACACCGACGACGACGATTCGGCCGCCGAGTCCGACGAGACCTCGGACGCCGAGGACACCGGCGACGACGACGGTGATGCAGCCGACGAATCGGGCAGCCGGCGTCGGCGCCGCCGGCGTCGGCGCAAAACCGGCAACGGCGATGACGAGGACACCGGGTCGTCTGACGACCCGCCGAACACCGTCGTGCACGAACGGACGCCGCGAAAGACCACCAGGAGCACCAAGAGCGAGAAGAGCTCTTCGGACGACGAGATCCAGGGCATCACCGGCTCGACGCGGCTGGAGGCCAAACGGCAGCGTCGCCGCGACGGCCGCGACGCCGGGCGCCGCCGGCCGCCGATTCTGAGCGAGGCCGAGTTCCTGGCCCGCCGCGAGGCCGTCGAACGCCGGATGGTGGTTCGCGACCGGGTCCGCACCGAGCCACCGCACACCGGCGCGCGCTACACCCAGATCGCCGTGCTCGAAGACGGCGTCATGGTCGAACATTTCGTCACCTCGGCCGCCTCCACGTCGCTGGTGGGCAACGTCTACCTGGGCATCGTGCAAAACGTGCTGCCGTCGATGGAGGCCGCCTTCGTCGATATCGGTCGGGGCCGCAACGGCGTGCTCTACGCCGGCGAGGTCAACTGGGAGGCCGCCGGCCTCGGTGGCGCCAACCGCAAGATCGAGCAGGCGCTCAAACCCGGCGACTATGTTGTCGTGCAGGTCAGCAAGGACCCGATCGGGCACAAGGGTGCCCGGCTGACCACCCAGGTGTCGCTGGCCGGCCGCTACCTGGTGTACGTGCCGGGCGCGTCGTCGACCGGGATCAGCCGCAAACTGCCCGACACCGAGCGTCAACGGCTCAAGGAGATCCTGCGCGAGGTGGTGCCCCCCGACGCCGGCGTGATCATCCGCACCGCGTCGGAGGGCGTCAAAGAAGAAGACATCCGCGCCGACGTGGAACGCCTCCAGGAGCGCTGGAACCAGATCGAGGCGACCGCGGCCGAGACCAAGAGCAAGGCCGCCGGCGCGGCGGTGGCGCTGTACGAAGAGCCCGATGTGCTGGTGAAGGTGATTCGGGACCTGTTCAACGAGGACTTCTCCGAGCTGGTGGTGTCCGGTGACGACGCCTGGGCCACTATCAACGACTACGTGGGTTCGGTGGCGCCCGAACTGGTGTCGAAGCTGACCCGCTACACCGCGCCCGAGGGTCCGGAGGGCCAGGCCGGGCCGGATGTGTTCGCCGTGCACCGCATCGACGAGCAACTGGCCAAGGCGATGGACCGCAAGGTCTGGCTACCCTCGGGTGGAACGCTGGTGATCGACCGGACCGAAGCCATGACGGTCGTCGACGTCAACACCGGCAAGTTCACCGGTTCCGGGGGCAACCTCGAGGAGACGGTGACCAAGAACAACTTGGAAGCCGCCGAGGAGATCGTGCGGCAACTGCGGCTGCGCGATATCGGCGGCATCATCGTCATCGACTTCATCGACATGGTGCTGGAGTCCAACCGTGACCTGGTGTTGCGCCGGCTGACCGAGGCCCTGGGCCGCGACCGCACTCGCCACCAGGTGTCGGAGGTGACCTCGCTCGGCCTGGTGCAGCTGACCCGCAAGCGGCTGGGCACCGGGCTGATCGAGGCGTTCTCGACGTCGTGTCAGCACTGTGCCGGGCGCGGCATCATGCTGCATGCCGACCCGGTCGACTCGGCGGCACCCGGGCGCAGGTCCGAACCGAGCAGCCGTCGCAGCAGACGGTCGAAGAAGCCCAAGGCCGACGAGCCGGTCGTGGCGAAGGTGCCGGCGCACACCCCCGGTGACCACCCGATGTTCAAGGCGATGGCCGCGGCGAGTGACCGCGGCGACGACGAGTCCGACGACGACACCGAGGTCGAGGCCACCGCGGCGTCGGCGGCCGGGGAGCCACGGCCGGCCGTCGAGCACGAGCCGCAACTGCCTGGTACCGCGCTCGCCGAGGACACCGACGACGCGGACGACGCCGAGGACACCGACTACACGGACGACGCCGACGACTCCTACGACGGCGAGGACAGCGACGACGCTGACGACACCGACGACGGCGAGGACACCGAGGACACCGACGAAGAGGTCGAAGTCGACCTCGACGACGATGACGACGACTTCGACGACGATCTGGACGTCATCGACGAGGCAGACGACGCCGATGACGACGAGTCCGGCCAGGAGACCTTGGCCGCGGCGGCGCCCTACGAACGTCCCCGGCGGCGACGGGCGGCTGCCCGGCCGGCGGGGCCGCCCAGTTGAGCAAGGCCGGTTTGACCCCTTAGCCGCTGGTCACGTACCCTAGACCAGTTGTCGCCAGGCGGGATAGCCACAGCTCGGCGGACAGAACCCCAGACACCTGCGCAAGTCCCGATGGCGTGCGCGCCCGAGAAGCAGAGGTAGAAACCAACGATGGCGACGTACGCAATCGTCAAGACCGGCGGCAAGCAGTACAAGGTTGCCGTCGGTGACGTGGTCAAGGTCGAGAAGCTCGATTCGGAGCCGGGTTCGTCGGTCTCGCTGCCGGTCGCGCTGGTCGTGGACGGCACCACCGTCACCACCGACGCCGGCAAGCTGGCGAAGGTCGCGGTCACCGGCGAGGTGCTCGAGCACACCAAGGGCCCCAAGATCCGCATCCACAAGTTCAAGAACAAGACCGGCTACCACAAGCGGCAGGGTCACCGTCAGCAGCTGACCGTGCTCAAGGTCACCGGAATCAAGTAGGGAGCGAACGAGATGGCACACAAGAAGGGCGCTTCCAGCTCACGCAACGGGCGCGACTCGAACGCGCAGCGACTCGGCGTCAAGCGGTTCGGCGGCCAGGTCGTCAAAGCCGGCGAGATCCTGGTGCGGCAGCGCGGCACCCACTTCCACCCCGGCATCAACGTCGGTCGCGGCGGCGACGACACGCTGTTCGCCACGGCTCCCGGTGCGGTCGAGTTCGGCCTGAAGCGCGGCCGCAAGACCGTCAACATTGTTCCTGTCGCCCGCGTCGAGAGCTAACCAACCGGCCCCGCGCCGCGAACGTGCACTGACTGCGAAAATGGGCGACAAATTTCGCAGTGGTTGCACGCTCGGCGTGTGGGTTGGGTGAGAGGAAAGCTCGATGTCCCGGTTCGTCGACCGCGTCGTCATTCATGTGCGCGCCGGCGACGGGGGTAACGGCTGCGCGTCGATTCACCGGGAGAAGTTCAAGCCGCTGGGCGGCCCGGACGGCGGTAACGGTGGTCGCGGCGGCAGTGTCGTGCTGGTCGTCGACCCGGGCGTGCACACCCTGTTGGACTTTCATTTCCGGCCGCACATCAAGGCCGCGTCCGGCAAGCAGGGCCAGGGCAGCAACAAGGACGGCGCTGCCGGATCGGACCTGGAGATCAAGGTGCCCGACGGCACCGTCGTGCTCGACGAGCACGGCCGGCTGCTGGCCGACCTGGTCGGCGCCGGCGCCCGCTTCGAGGCCGCCGCCGGCGGCCGCGGCGGGCTGGGCAACGCCGCGTTGGTGTCGCGGGCCCGCAAGGCTCCCGGTTTCGCATTGCTCGGGGAGAAGGGTGAGACCCGCGACCTCACGCTGGAACTCAAGACCGTCGCCGACGTCGGCCTGATCGGGTTTCCCTCGGCCGGCAAATCCGCGCTGGTGTCGGTGATCTCGGCGGCCAAGCCGAAGATCGCCGACTACCCGTTCACCACGCTGGCACCGAACCTGGGCGTGGTCTCGGCCGGGGACAACACCTTTACCACCGCCGATGTGCCCGGCCTGATCCCAGGCGCCTCGGCGGGACGCGGGCTGGGCTTGGACTTCTTGCGCCACATCGAACGGTGCGCGGTGTTGGTGCACGTCGTGGATTGTGCGACCGCCGAGCCGGGCCGTGATCCGCTCTCCGACATCGAGGCGATCGAAGCCGAACTGGCCGCCTACACCCCGACCATGCAAGGGGATTCGGTGCTGGGCGACCTGGTGGATCGGCCGCGCGCGGTGGTGCTCAACAAGATCGACGTGCCCGAAGCGCGGGAGATGGCCGAATTCGTCCGCGACGACATCGTGGCCGAGCGCGGCTGGCCGGTTTTCCTGGTGTCGACCGTGAGCCGGGAGGGGCTGCGGCCGTTGACATTCGCGCTTGCCGAGATGGTCTCGGCCTACCGCGCGGCGCAGCCGGAGCCGGTTGCGCGCCGGCCGGTGATCCGGCCGATACGCGCCGGGGAGACCGGGTTCAGCGTGGAGCCCGACGGCGACGGCGGTTTCGTCGTGCGAGGGTCGCGCCCGGAGCGCTGGGTGCACCAGACCAACTTCGACAACGACGAGGCGGTCGGCTACCTGGGTGACCGGTTGGCGCGGCTCGGGGTCGAGGACGAGTTGTTGCGGCTGGGCGCCACGCCGGGCTGCGCGGTGACCATCGGGGAGATGACCTTCGACTGGGAGCCGGCCACGCCGGCCGGCGTGGACGTCACGCTGTCCGGGCGGGGCACCGACAGCCGGCTGGAGCGCACCGAACGCGTCGGGGCCGCCGAACGCAAGATCGCGCGCAAGCAGCGGCGTGAGCAGTCGGACGAGGCATGACCAGCACGGCCCGAGCGGCGATCCGCACCGCACGCAGCGTCGTCGTCAAGATCGGCACCACCGCGCTGACCGCCGACAACGGCATGTTCGACCCGGACCGGCTGGCCGGGCTGGCCGAGGCGATCGAGTCCCGGATGAAAGCCGGCTCGGACGTGGTCATCGTGTCGTCCGGTGCGATCGCCGCCGGTCTGGAACCGCTCGGCTTAGCCAAACGGCCCACCGATCTGGCCACCAAGCAGGCCGCCGCCAGCGTGGGTCAGGTGGCTTTGGTCAACGCCTGGAGCGCGGCCTTCGGCCGGTTCGGCCGCACCGTCGGGCAGGTGTTGCTCACCGCCCAGGACGTCTCGATGCGGGTGTCGCACACCAACGCGCAGCGCACCCTGGACCGGCTGCGGGCACTGCACGCGGTGGCGATCGTCAACGAGAACGACACGGTGGCCACCAACGAGATCCGGTTCGGTGACAACGACCGGCTCTCGGCGTTGGTGGCGCACCTGGTCGGCGCCGACGCGCTGGTGCTGCTTTCCGACATCGACGGCCTTTACGACGCTGACCCCCGCAAGGGGCCGGCCCGGCTGGTTCCCGAGGTGTCCGGCCCGCAGGATCTCACCGGTGTGGTGGCCGGTGAGGGCAGTCAGCTGGGCACCGGCGGCATGGTGTCGAAACTGTCGGCGGCGTTGCTGGCCGCCGATGCCGGCGTTCCGGTGTTGCTGGCCGCCGCCGCCGACGCTGCCGCAGCCCTCTCGCACGCATCGGTGGGCACCGTGTTCGCGGCCCGGCCGCAACGGTTGTCGGCGCGCCGGTTCTGGGTGCGCCACGCCGCCGACGCGGCGGGCACGTTGACGCTCGACGCCGGGGCGGTCGAGGCGGTGTTGCAACGGCGGCGCTCACTGTTGGCGGCCGGGATCACCGCGGTGGCGGGCAAGTTTCATGGCGGCGACGTGGTCGACCTGTGCGGCCCGGACGCCGCGGTGGTGGCCCGCGGTGTCGTCGGTTACGACGCGACGGAGTTGGCGGCCATGATCGGTCATTCCACCGCGGAGTTAGCGCCGGATGCGCGCCGCCCCGTCGTCCACGCCGACGACCTGGTGGCGGTGTAGGACCGCCGCCGATGAGCACCGTTTTCACCATCGACGGGGCGGGATGGAGCGGGTTGCTGCGATTCATGTGCCGCGGTGCGGTCACCAAGGGCAAGAAGATCCGGAGGGTCAAGTACCCCAACACCTACGTCGACGGCCTGCGCTACGTCCCCGCGGTCAAAGCGGTGGAACGAGGCGCACAGGCCCTCGACGACATGCTCACCGCCCACTTCGACGGCCGTCCTGACGCCGACGACGTGCTGGTCTACGCCGTGAGCATGGGGGCGCAGGTCGCCTGCAAATGGCTGCGCGAGCGCGGCCCGACCTCGACGGTCCCAGCGGCCAAGGTGTCGTTTCTGCTGTTGGCCAACCCTGAGCAGCCCTTCCACGGCATCTACCGGGCCGATCCCAAACTGGTGAAGTTCATGACGCTGCCCGACTACGGCGGCGTCGGGGTGCCGCAGCACACGCCCTTCGCGGTGACGGACCTGTGCCGCCAGTACGACGGCATGGCCGACTTCCCCAATCGTCCTGCTGCACAAGTCAACTCACTGGCCGTGCGCAATGCCTTGCTGGGTCTGGTGACTGTCCACAACAACTACTTCCGAGTCGACATCCAGGCCCGCGATAACCTGCGGGTCCACCGCGGCAACATCACCTACGTGTTGTGTCCCACCCGGCGTAGGAGGCGTCAGCGGATCGAGAGCAGCTACGACCGCTCGGCCTGGGGCGGCCCGGCGTCAGCAAGATAGAGTGCGCCCCACACGATTTCGGTCAGCGCAGCGGCGAGTTCAGCGTCGTAGCCGGAGTCCTGCGCAGGAAGGTTCTGCTGGCAGGACCGCTCCACCATCCAGGTCAGTGCACTGGCGGTGGCGGCGACGGGTAGTGCGCGGCGAATGGAACCGTCGGCCTGGCCCTCCTCGATGACCCGGGCCACCCGGCCTGAGATGCCCGTCAGCAACTCCCGGTAGGTGGCCGCCACCAGCGGGTCGTAGCCGGCCATCTCGCTGAGTGCGATCAGCAGTGGCTGGTGTCGGCGGTAGCTGGCGATGATCGCGGTCATGGCGGCGTGGACATCGTCAGGATCGCGACGTCCTGCCACCTGCCACCAGCGTTCGGCCCCCGAGGCCAGATCGCCGAACACCTGGCCCGCGAGCCTGCGCAGCAGATGGCCCTTGTCCTCGAAGTAGATGTAGAAGCTGGCGCGCGACATCCCCGCCTCGGTCGCGAGCCGGTCCACGCTGAGTTCGGTGAAACTGGTGCCTTCGCCCATCAGCCGCTCGGTGGCGTCGAGCAGCCGACGCTCGATCTCCTCGCGCCGTTGTTGGCGGCTGGTCGGGGGCTTGCGGGTCACCGATGCCATGCCGACCAGCGTAGCGGCTGGGCAGACATATTGACTAGACATACTGTCTAGACGTAGTGTTAGCAGAACCAGCCTGTGATCGTCGTCATAGCGAAGGGGCATCCATGCCAGCGCCGTCACTGTCCACCCGCAGCTACGACGCTGTTGACCTGTCTTCTCGCGCGTTCTGGTCCACCACCGCCGCCGAGCGCGAACGCTCGTTCGCGGTGCTGCGCGTCGAACGGCCGGTGAGCTGGCATCCTCCGGTCGAGGACGCCATGCTCAACGATCCCGACGACCCCGGCTTCTGGGCGGTCACCCGGCACGCCGACATCGTCACGGTGAGCCGCACCAACGAGGTGTTCCTGTCGGGCAAGGGCGTCATGTTCGAGAACTTTCCCGCCGAGTTGCTCGAGACCACCCAGTCCTTCCTGGCGATGGACCCGCCCCGGCACACCAAACTGCGCAAGTTGGCCACCGCGGCGTTCACCCCCCGGCAGATCAGGCGCATCGAGGACGCGATCAAGGCGAGCGCCACGGCGATCGTCGCCGAACTGAAGGCCGCCGGCAGCGGGGCCGACTTCGTCGAATGCTGCGCCAAGGAACTGCCACTGCGCACCTTGGCGGACATGGTGGGGATCCCGGAGTCCGAGCGTGAAGCCGTCGCGCGTGCCGCCGACGCGCTGGTGTCGACCAACGACCCGGTGTTCCTCGACGGGCGCGACCCGCTGGCGGTGATGGGCGAGAACATCATGTACCTGCACCAGCTGGCCGGCTCGCTGGCGGCCGCGCGGCGTGACAAACCCGGCGACGACCTGTTCAGCAGCCTGGTCAACGCCGAGGTGGACGGTGACCGGCTCACCGACGCCGAGATCGCGGCGTACTTCGTATTGCTGTGCGTGGCCGGCAACGACACCACCCGCCAGACCACCAGTCACGCGGTCAAGGCGCTCACCGACTACCCCGCCCAACGTGGCTGGCTACTGGAGGATTTCGACCGGCGCATCGGCGTCGCAGTGGAGGAGTTCATCCGTTACGCCACCCCGGTGATGACCTTTCGCCGCACCGCGGCAACCGATTGCGAGCTGGGCGGCCAAACCATCCGGGCCGGCGAGAAGGTCGCCATGTTCTATGCCTCCGGCAACTGGGACGAGACGGTGTTCGCCGGGCCGGACTGCCTCGACCTGAGCCGTGATCCCAACCCGCACGTCGGGTTCGGCGGCGGCGGGCAGCACTACTGTCTGGGGACCCATGTGGCGCGAGCCCAGTTGCGCGCCATCTTCGGCGAACTGCTCCGGGAGCTACCCGGTATCGAAGCCGGGGACCCGGAATATCTGGCGGGCAGCTTCATTCACGGCATCCGCGCCATGCCCTGCACCTTCTGACGGCGACGCCGCGGCCGCTACAGGCTCGAAGTGGTGTCTGCGAGTTCTGCCAGCAGTTGCGCGAATCCGTCGGCCGATTCCGTTGCCGGCCCGCCGGCGTCGACGGTGGGGAATTCGAACAGGGTCAGCGGCGGCAGGCCATTAATGCTGAGCACGTCTTTCACGCCCGCGGTGTCGCTGAGGTAGGTGTTGGTGAATAGGTTCAGCACGCTGAAGGCGTCCGCGAACCCCAGCTGTGGATCCTCCAGATAGTAGTTCGTGAACAACGGGGCTCCGACGAGTCCGCCGACCGCGGGGAAGGTTGGCAACAAAATCAGGGCATCTGAAACTGTTCCGACGTGGGGGTATTCCGGGCCGTCGAGGGTGGCGGTGACGACGTTGTGAAAGTAGTTGTACAGATACGGGACACTGGCGAAATCGCGGTCGACCGTGTACCACGGATCGGTGCCGGGGATGCTCGGAAGCCCCGTCGCGTAGTAATACGGGAACACCGGCGACGGCGGTTGAAGATACGGCCAGGCGTCTTCGACAGCGTCCGCAGCGGCGACCGTACTGGCGGCAAGCGCGCCACTCAGCGCGATTCCCAGGCTGGCTCCGAGAATGAGGGCCACTCGGCCATGATGCATAATCCGACCCTCATACTTGTTTAGAACACGGCAGGTTTTTGTAGACGCTAGGGCAGTCGAAATGGCGCTGTCAACAGCAAGCTTTAGCGCGTGACCGGCCGGGAGACCGGGTCCTCGACCAGGGGCGTCGGCTAGGTCGGCCCGAACCTGCGGCCGGTGGCGTCCTTGCCGACCGCGGTCAGCGCCACGACGGCGATCAGCGCCGGTACCACGGTGGCAACCAGGGCGAACGGGTAGCCGTTCGCGGCCGCCAGGTGCTCCTGGATCGGCAGGTTGAACGCGGCCAGCAGATTGCCCAGCTGATAGGTCACGCCCGGATAGAAGCCGCGGATCGCGTCCGGTGACATCTCGGTCAGGTGCGCCGGGATCACGCCCCAGGCGCCCTGCACACAGACCTGGAGCAGAAACGATCCCAGGCACAGCATGCCGGCGCTGTGCGACAGCGCGAACAGCGGCACGATCGGCAGGCCCATCACCGCCGCCCAGATGATCGCGTAGCGGCGGCCCAGCCGTTGCGACAGCGAGCCGAAGATCAGCCCGCCGATGATGCCGCCGATGTTGTAGATCACCGCGATCCACTTCGCCGTGACATGGGACAGCCCCGCGCCATCGTTCGAGCTCAGGAATGTCGGGTAGATGTCGTGGGTGCCGTGGCTCATCCAGTTGAACGCCGTCATCAACAACACCAGATAGCAGAACCGGCGGATCACCTTGGCGTCGGTGAATACGTCGCGAATCCTGGTGCGCGTCAACCGCATCCGGTCCTGGGTAGCCTGCCACACCTCGGATTCGGTGACCCGATAACGGATGAGCAGGCTGATCATGGCCGGCAGGATGGACAGCCCGAACAGCCAGCGCCAGGACAACCCGAGCCAGTCGTTCACCAGCAGCGAGGCCAAGCTGGCGGCCAGGTAGCCGAACAGGTAGCCCTCCTGCAGCAGTCCGGAGAAGAAGCCGCGTCGCTCCGGCGGGATCTTCTCCATGGCCAACGCGGCGCCCAGGCCCCATTCGCCGCCCATGCCGATGCCGTAGAGCAGGCGCAGCACCACCAGCACGGTGAAGGTCGGCGCGAACGCGCACAGGAACCCCACCGTCGAGTAGAAGATCACGTTCACCATCAGTGGTATCCGACGGCCCACCCGGTCGGCCCACAGGCCGAACAGCAGCGCCCCGACCGGGCGCATCGCCAACGTGGCGGTGGTCAGAAACGCCACCTCGGTTTTGGTGTGGCCGAAGGTCTTGGCGATATCGGCGTAGACGAACACCACGATGAAGTAGTCGAAGGCGTCCATCGACCACCCCAGCAGGGCGGCCAGGAAAGAGTTGCGCTGATCGGAGGTGAGGCGCTGTTTCACCGGGACATCCTGCCCCATTCGTCGGGCACTAACGCACCGAAACGGCGCCAAGCTCAGCGGCCAGCACGGTCAGTGCCGCCGAGCAGCCGCCGTCGAACTTGACGTCGGCCAACCCGTCGCCGCGAGTGGGGCCACGGTTGACGATGGCGACCGGGATACCGCGCGCCGCGGCGTGGCGGACGAACCGGTAGCCGGAGAAAACCGTCAGCGACGATCCCGCCACCAGCAACGCCTCGGCCTCATCGACAACGGCATACGCCTGGGCGACACGGTCTTTGGGAACACTCTCGCCGAAGTAGACGATGTCCGGCTTGAGGATCCCGCCGCAGGCGTGGCAGTCGAGGTAGCGGAAAGATGCGGTGTCGGTCACGACGGCGTCCGCGTCGGGGGCCACCGCGATGGGGCCGAGCGGCCCGGTTCGGGCGATGAATCCCGGGTTGAGCTCCTCCAGTTGCTCGGCCAGCGAAGACCGGCTCATCATGGTTCCGCACCTCAAACACACCACCGCCGCGTAACTGCCGTGCAGGTCGATGACACGGCGGTTGCCGGCCCGGGTGTGCAGCAGATCGACGTTCTGGGTGATCACCCCGGTGACGACGCCGGACGCTTCCAGGGTGGCAAGCGCCGTGTGCCCTGCGTTGGGCGCGGCGCCTGCCAGGTGTCGCCAGCCGAGATGGTTGCGCGCCCAGTAGCGCTGACGGAAAACCGGGTCGCCGGTGAACTGGGCGATCGTCATCGGGTTGCTCGGTGGGGAATCGGGGCCGCGATAGTCCGGAATGCCCGAGTCCGTGGAGATGCCGGCGCCGGTGAGCACCGCGGTCCGCCGGCCCGCCAGCAGCGTGAGCAGGTCGCAGACCGTCGGTTCGGCTCCGCCCATCCGGCTAGCGTAGGCACTGCGCCGCGGTCGACCGTTCGGCAGCCATGTTGCGGCACATCATCTCCAGTGCCGCATCGCCCAGTGCGGCGTCGATGTGGGCGACGGCGTCGACCGGTATCACCACTGGAAGGTGCCGAACGTAGGCGTCCAGGGCGGTGTAGAGAATGCACTGTTCGGTGACCTGCCCGGTCAGGATCAGCCGCCGGGTGCCGAGCCGGCCCAGCAGGTACTCCAACGGAGTGGAATAAAAGGCGCTGTGTCGCACCTTGCTCACCGCCCGATCGCCGGAGGTCGGCACGATGGGGCGAACCAGCTCGGGGCGTGCGCCCTCCAGGGCCGACCCGATGATGTCGGTGAACCCGGCGGTGAAGTCGCCGTGGTTGTCGTTGACGTAGATCAGGTCGACCTGCTCGTCGGCTCGACTGCGTTCGACCAGGTCGGCCAGCGGTTCGATGATCTTCGCGACATTGTCGGCCAGTTGCGCCGCGTCGGGATGTCGGTACGCGTTGAGCATGTCGACGACGGCCACCGCGGTATCGCTCATGGCCCTGGTGATACCCGAAAGCTGCACGTTGACACCATCCGGGCGAGAATGGGAGGCCATGGAGAATTCTGGGGACTTCTACAACGCCTACCGGCACGGGTTCGCGCGAGTTGCCGCCTGCACGCACCGCACCACGCTCGCCGACCCGGCCGCCAACGCCGAGTCGGTGCTGCGCCTGGCGAGGGAATGCCATGACGACGGCGTCGCGCTGGCCGTCTTTCCCGAGCTCACGCTGTCGGGATACTCCATCGAGGACATCGTGCAGCAGGACAGCCTGCTCGGCGCTGTCGAGACGGCGCTGCTAGAAGTGGTCGCGGCCTCGACGCCGCTACTGTCGGTGCTGGTGGTCGGGGCGCCGCTGCGCTATGCCCACCGCGTCTACAACACCGCCGTGGTGATCCACCGCGGGCGCATTCTCGGGGTGGCGCCGAAGTCGTATCTACCCACCTACCGGGAGTTCTATGAGGGGCGCCAGTTGGCCGCCGGCGCCGACGAACGCGGGATGATCCGGCTCGGCGGCCTCGAGGTGCCGTTCGGGCCGAACCTGCTGTTCGCCGCGACCGACCTGGCCGGGTTCGTGCTGCACGTCGAGGTGTGCGAGGACATGTTCGTGCCGGTGCCCCCGAGTGCCCAGGCCGCGCTGGCCGGCGCGACGGTGCTGGCGAATCTCTCCGGCAGCCCCATCACCGTCGGGCGCGCCGAGGATCGCTGCCTGCTGGCGCGGTCGGCGTCGGCGCGATGCCTGGCCGCCTACATCTACGCCGCCGCCGGGGAGGGGGAGTCGACCACCGACCTCGCCTGGGACGGCCAGACGATGATCTGGGAGAACGGCACGCTGCTCGATGACAGCGAACGCTTTCCCACCGGCGCCCGTCGCTCGGTCGCCGATGTCGACCTCGGGCTGCTGCGCGCGGAGCGCGTGCGGATGGGTACCTTCGACGACAACCGCCGCCATCACCGCGATGCGGTCCAGTCCTTCAGGCGGGTGGAGTTCGCGCTGGACCCGCCTTCCGGGGACATCGGGCTACGCCGGGTGATCGAGCGGTTCCCGTTCGTGCCGTCGAATCCCCAGCGCTTGCAACAGGATTGCTACGAGGCCTACAACATCCAAGTATCGGGCCTGGAGCAGCGGCTGCGTGCCCTGGACTATCCCAAGGTGGTGCTCGGGGTGTCGGGTGGACTCGATTCGACCCACGCCCTGATCGTCGCTGCGCGGGCCATGGACCGGGAGAACCGGCCGCGCAGTGACATTCTGGCGTTCACCATGCCCGGTTTCGCCACCGGCGAGCGCACCAAGGCCAACGCGGCTGCGCTGAGCCGGGCGCTGGGGGTGACCTTCGCCGAGATCGATATCCGCGACAGCGCGAGGCTGATGCTGGCCGAGCTGGGCCATCCGTTCGCTCGTGGCGAAGCCGTCTACGACGTGACGTTTGAGAACGTGCAGGCCGGGCTGCGCACCGACTACCTGTTTCGGATCGCCAACCAGCGCGGCGGCATCGTGCTGGGCACCGGTGACCTGTCGGAGTTGGCGCTGGGCTGGTCCACCTACGGCGTGGGCGATCAGATGTCGCACTACAACGTCAACGGCGGGGTGCCCAAAACACTGATCCAGCACCTGATCCGCTGGGTGATCAACTCCGGCGAATTCGACGCCGACGTGTGCGCCGTGCTGGCCTCGGTGCTCAACACCGAGATCAGCCCGGAACTGGTGCCGGCGACCGACGGCGAGGAGATTCAGCGGAGCGAGGACAAGGTGGGGCCGTACTCGTTGCAGGACTTCGCACTGTTTCAAGCGTTGCGCTACGGGTTTTCGCCGGCCAAGATCGCGTTCTTGGCCTGGCACGCCTGGCGTGACGCTGCAGCTGGGTCCTGGCCGCCCGGCTACCCGTCGGACAAACGGCAGGCCTATTCCCTGGCGGACATCCGGCACTGGCTGAAAGTCTTTGCGCAGCGGTTCTATTCGTTCAGCCAGTTCAAGCGCTCGGCGCTGCCGAACGGCCCGAAGGTCTCCCACGGTGGTTCGCTGTCGCCGCGGGGGGAATGGCGGGCACCGTCGGACATGTCGGCGCGGATCTGGCTCGACGAGATCGAACGGGAGATCCCGGAGCAGTAGCCCAGCGGTGCTAGATTCGTCGAGCTGCGCCCGTAATGAGACCGCGCTGCGCTGCGGTTCTGGTAGGAAGTAGCCCATGCCGACCGTGCTGATCGAGGTTCGCCGCCGCTACTCGCAAGCCGAGGAAGTTGCCATCATCGACGCTGTTCACGGCGCGCTGGTGGCGGCTTTCCAGACGCCCGCCGACGACAAGAACGTCCGGCTGGTGGTTCATGAGCCGCACCGGTTCGCAGTCCCGGAAAAGTTCACCCGACCCGAGTACCGCACTCTGGTCTCGATCGACTGCTTCACCGGCCGCACCCTGGAAGCCAAGCGGAAACTCTACGCGGAGATCGTCGAACGCCTTGCGACGCTGGGTATCCCGATCGACCACGTGATGATCACGCTGCACGAGGTGGACCGGGAGAACTGGGGGATCCGCGGCGGGCAGGCCGCATCCGACGTCGAGTTGGGGTTCAACGTTCGGGTGTGAGCAGAAGCGTTGAGACTGCGTCCAGGTCGGCGACACGCCGACGACTACCGCCCTGAGCGCAGGCTCAACGCGGCTGGAACCAGCCCCGCCGGCGTTCAGCCACCCGGTTGGCCGGTCGCCAGCGCCGCACGGATCGCTTCGGCGGTCGGGGCGCAATCTCCGGCGCCGGAAACCAACGTCGCCAGCGCCCCGGCCGCACAGGCGAGCCGCAGCGCATGTGCCTTGCCGCTGGGCCACTCGGCTGCCAGCACGCCGGCGAAGACATCGCCGGCACCGGAGGTGTCGATAGCGGCCACCACCGGAGCCGGTACCTCGACGATGCCATCAGCCCCGCTGTAGCGGGCGCCGCGCGCTCCGAGCGTGACCACCCGATGCGGTACCGGATGGCTGAACCGCGCTGATTCCGTCTCATTGACGACCGCCACATCGATCAGCCCCGCCAACTCGGTCAGGTCTTCACCGACCGGGGAGACATTGACGATCACGGTCGCCCCCACCCGGCGGGCCGCTCGGGCCGCCGTGATGGCCGTCGTGACCGGAATCTCCAGCTGCAGCAGCACCACTTGCGCCTTGGTAATCAGCTCACGGTGGTCGGAGTCCAGCGTCAGCGCGCCGTTGGCCCCCGGCGCCACCACGATGGTGTTCTCGCCGGCCGGATCCACCGTGACGACCGCCGATCCGCTGGGACCCGCGACGGTCGTCAATCCGTCGGTGCCGACGCCGTTGTCCCGGAGGTGCCGGCGTAACCGCAGACCGGCGTCGTCGTTACCCACCGCGCCGATGAACGAGACGTCGGCGCCGGCGCGCGCGGCTGCCACCGCCTGGTTGGCACCCTTGCCGCCGGGGTGGCTACTCGGCGCCGAGCTGAGGACCGTTTCGCCGGGGGCGGGCAGCGCAGCCACCGTGAACACGGTATCCAGATTCACACTGCCCACCACGCACAGCTGCGCCACCATACTGTCCAGCTTCGCATTCGTGACCTCGTAATGTCGCGCATCCCTTAGGGTGGGGAACCGTCTGGTAACCGGGGAAGGGAGCGGCCGGGTGGACTCGGCACCGTCGGCAGCCGCGGACGACACCGCGAACGTTGAGCGACGGCGCCGGTGGCTGCCGTCTCGGCTCAGCATCCAGACCAAACTGATGCTCATCCTGCTGCTGACCAGCATTGTGTCGGTTGGTGTGGTGGGCTTCGTCGAGTTCCAGTACGGCGCAGCCGAACTGCAACGTTCGGCGACGAGCAAGCTGGTGCAGGCCCGTGAGGCGCAGCGCCGAGCGGTCTCGAGCCTGTTCGCGGAGATGACGAGTTCGCTGATCATCTTCAGCGGGGGAGCGATGGCCTCCAACGCGCTCCACGCGTTCACCGCAGGTTTCGACGAACTTGCGCGCGCCACAGTCACTCCCGAGCAGCAACGCGCGATCGTGGGCCACTATCGCGACAACTTCATCGAGCAGCTGGCCGAGCGGACCGGGGAGCGGGCAGACATCGCCGCGCTGCTGCCGGCGTCGACCGCGCAGCGTTACCTGCAGGCGCACTACACCGCCGGCTATACCGGGGAATCCGATAAGCCCGAAGACGCCGGCGACGGCAGCGCCTGGTCAGCGGCAAACGCCGAATTCAACAGCTTTTTCGCGGAGATCGTCAAGCGCAACGAGTACCTGGATGCGCTGCTGCTGGACACCAGGGGCAATGTGGTCTACTCCGCGAACAAGGGAGTGGACCTGGGCACCAACGTGCTGACCGGCCCCTACCGCGAGTCCGTGCTGCGTGACGCCTACCGTAAAGCGCTGGCCTCCAACGCGGTCAACTTCGTCTGGATCACCGATTACCAGCCCTATCAACCCAACCTCGACACGCCGACCGCCTGGCTGGTATCGCCGGTCGGTGTCAAGGGCACGGTCGAGGGGGTGCTGGCCCTGCCGCTGCCCAGCGCGAAGGTCAACCGGATCATGACCGCCAACCGCGACTGGAAGGCCGCCCAGGTCGGGCGCACCACCGAGACCTATCTGGCCGGACCCGACGACCTGATGCGCTCCGATTCGCGGCTGTTTCTGGAGGACCCGGAGCGGTACCGCAGCGAAGCGGTGGCGGCGGGCACTCCGGTTGCCACGGTGGACAGGGCCCTGAAGCTGGGGACCACCACCCTGGTTCAACCGGTGAGCTCCCCGGGTCTGCGTGCCGCGCAACGCGGCCAGACCGGCACGCTCAACACCGGATACGACTACCTCGGCAACCGCGAACTTGCCGCGTACGCGCCACTGACCATCCCCAACTCGGATCTACAGTGGTCGATCCTGGCGACCAGGGACTACTCCGACGCATACGCCGGGGTCACCTCGTTCAGCAAGCGGGTGGTGCTGGCCACCACCGGGGTTATCGTCGCCATCTGCGTGCTGGCGATGCTGCTGGCGCGGCTTTTCCTGCGGCCGATCCGACGGCTGCAGGCCGCCGCCCAGCGGATCAGTGCCGGCGACTACACCGCTGCGGTACCCAGCGGAACGGCTGACGAGATCGGCGATCTCACCAGGGCCTTCAACGACATGGGCCGCAGCCTGCGGACGAAGGAGGAACTGCTCAACGAGCAGCGCAAGCAGAACGACGAGCTGCTGTTGTCGCTGATGCCGGAGTCGGTGGTGCGGCGTTACCGCGGCGGTGAGCAGGCCATCGCCGAAGAGCACCACAACGTCAGCGTCGTCTACGCCGAACTGCAGGGGATCGACCAGCTCTCCGGCGAGGTCGCCGCGAACGAATTGGTGACGGTCGTCGACGAGCTGGTCCGGCAATTCGATGCGGCGGCCGAAGTCGTTGGAGTCGAACGAATTCGAACCATGTACAACGGCTACCTCGCCGGCTGCGGTTTGACCACCCCGCGGCTGGACGGCGTGCACCGCATCGTCGAGTTCGCGAGCGAGATGCAGCGCATCGTCGACCGGTTCAACGTCAAATCCGGTCACCGGCTGAGCCTGTGGGCCGGTGTCAACACCGGCGAAGTCGTCAGCGGTCTGGTGGGCAGATCCGGGGTCACCTACGACCTGTGGGGGTCGGCCGTCAACCTCGCCTATCAGTTACGCAGGGGTACACCGCAATCCGGTATCTACGTCACCGGGGCGGTGCGCGACATGCTTGGCGGCGGCGGGGAGTTCACCCCGGCCGGCACCGTGGCCATCGGTGACACCGAAGAGCAGGCCTGGCGCTTGTCGGAGCCGACGTGAACATCCTCGGGCCGTGGTTCTACTGGGCGGTCGGCGTGGCCGCGGGGTTTCCCGCCGGTCTGATCCTGCTGACCGAATGGCATGTGGCGTTGACCCGCAGGGGCAGCTACCTGGCCCGGCCGGTGGCGTTGGTGCGGAATTACCTGCTGCCGCTGGGTGCGTTGCTGGTGTTGCTCGGGCAGGTGGCCGCAGTACCCGCGCAGGACCCGACGGTGCGGGTCATCTACACCCTGTTCGGCTTTGTGCTGCTGGTGTTGCTGTTGTCCGGGCTGAACGTCACCTTTTTCCAGAGTGCCCCGAAAGGCTCGTGGCGCGGCCGGTTCCCGACCATCTTCGTCGATGTCGCCCGCTTCCTGCTGATCGGTGTCGGTCTGGCGCTGATCCTGTCCTACGTCTGGGGCGCCAAGATCGGCGGTCTGTTCACCGCGCTGGGCGTGACCTCGGTGGTCATCGGCCTGATGCTGCAGAATTCGGTCGGTCAGATTGTTTCGGGGCTGTTCATGTTGTTCGAGCAACCGTTCCGGATCGGCGACTGGCTGTCCACCCCGACCGCGCGCGGCCGCGTCGTCGAGGTGAACTGGCGGGCGGTGCACATCAGCACCGCCGGCGGCCTGCAGGTCACCCCGAACTCGGTGCTGGCGAGCACGTCGTTCACCAACGTCAGCCGGTCCGGTGGTGCGCATCGGGTGTCGATCACGACGACGTTCGCGGTCTCCGACCCGCCGGACCGGGTGTGCGCGTTGCTGTCGCGGGTCGCCACCGCACTGCCGCTGCGTACCACCGGCGAGGCGCCCGGTTCGGTGGCGCTCGGCGGCGGCGAGTACCGGACCACGGTCGCCCTCGACTCCCCGGATGACGACGGTCCTGCGCAGGCCACCTTCCTGCGGTGGCTCTGGTATGCCGCCCGCCGCGAGGGGCTGCACCTCGACGACTCCGACGACGTGTTCTCGACACCCGAGCGGGTGGCCGAGGCGCTGCGCACGGTGGTGGCGCCTGCGCTGCGGCTGACCGACGCCGACCAGCAGGCCGTGGCGCCCTACGCCGCGGTGGTCCGCTACGGCGCGGATGAAGTCCTGGAGCAGGCCGGCCACGTGCCGACCGCGATGATCTTCCTGACCGAGGGCAGTGTCCGGCTCACCACCGAGGATCCGGCGGTGCCGGGCGCCACACTGCGCCACGGCGCCTTCCTCGGGGTCACCACGCTGACCCGGCAGGCCAGCCAGTTCGACGCCCGAGCGGTGGAGGAAGTGACCGCGGTGGTGATCGACCGCGAACACATCGAGGAGCTGGTGATGGCCAAGCCGCTGTTGCTGCAGGAGTTGGGCCGGATCATCGACCAGCGTCGCGCGGTGCCGGCCTAGCGCCGCCGCCAGAATGGGGCCGTTTCGCCCCAATCACCGTTCGTCGATACGCTGGGACGATGAGCGTCCCCGTACTTCCCGACCTGCGCCAAGAGGTCCACGACGCCGCCCGCCGGGCTCGGATCGCCTCCCGTGCGCTGACGTCGCTGTCCACGGTGGCCAAGAACAGTGCGTTGAACGCCGCGGCTGATGCGCTGTTGGCCCATGCCGACGACGTCCTGGCCGCCAATGTGGAGGACCTGGCCGCGGCCAGGGCCGCCGGCACTCCGGAGGCCATGCTCGACCGGCTGGCGCTGAACCCGCAGCGCGTCGAAGGGATCGCCGCGGGCCTGCGCCAGGTCGCGGGGCTGCCCGACCCGGTCGGCGAGGTGCTGCGCGGCTACACCCTGCCCAATGGGCTGCAGTTGCGTCAGCAGCGGGTTCCGCTCGGCGTGGTGGGCATGGTCTATGAGGGCCGGCCCAACGTCACCGTGGACGCGTTCGGCCTGACGCTGAAGTCAGGCAACGCCGCGCTGTTGCGCGGCAGCTCGTCAGCGGCGCATTCCAACCGGGCCCTGGTCGAGGTGCTGCGCAAGGCCCTGACCGACGAGGACCTCCCCGCCGACGCCGTCCAGTTGCTCTCTGCGGCCGACCGCGCCACCGTTACCCACCTGATCCAGGCCCGCGGACTGGTCGACGTGGTGATTCCGCGCGGCGGGGCCGGGCTGATCGAGGCCGTGGTGCGCGATGCGCTGGTGCCGACCATCGAGACGGGCGTCGGCAACTGTCACGTCTACGTCCATGAGGCGGCCGACCTCGACATCGCCGAAGAGGTGCTGTTGAACTCCAAGACGCGGCGACCCAGCGTCTGCAACGCCGCCGAGACGCTGTTGATCGACCGGGCCATCGCCGGCTCCGCGGTGCCGCGACTGGTCGACGCGTTGACGGCCGCCGGGGTTGCGGTGCACGGGGACGCCGGCGCCGCCGCGGCCGAGGACGACCTGCGCCGTGAATACCTGGCTATGGACATCGCCCTCTCGGTGGTCGACGGGCTCGAGGACGCCATCGACCACATCAACGAATACGGCACCGGGCACACCGAGGCCATCGTCACCAGCAACATGGCCGCCGCCCAGCGCTTCAGCGAGCAGGTCGACGCCGCGGCGGTCATGGTCAACGCCTCCACGGCGTTCACCGACGGCGAGCAGTTCGGTTTCGGCGCCGAGATCGGAATCTCCACCCAGAAGCTGCACGCCCGCGGCCCGATGGGGTTGCCAGAGCTGACATCGACCAAATGGATTGTGTGGGGCGACGGTCACACCCGTCCCGTCTAAAAGGAGCCATACCCTCGCATGGAAAAGCCCGGCATTCCCGCCACCCCGGCCCGGCACGCCTCGTTGTTCACCGACATCGACGACGTGGCCCGGCGGCTGGCCGAGACCGGCTACCTGGCCGACACCGCCACCACCACCGCGGTCTTCCTGGCCGACCGGCTGGGCAAACCGCTGTTGGTGGAGGGGCCGGCCGGTGTCGGCAAGACCGAACTGGCCCGCGCGGTGGCTGCCGCCACCGGCGCCGAGCTGGTGCGGCTGCAGTGCTACGAGGGTGTCGACGAGGCCCGGGCGCTCTACGAGTGGAATCACGCCAAGCAGATACTGCGTATTCAGTCCGGCAACACTGCCGATCAGGGCGGCGACTGGGACGCCACCAAGATGGACGTGTTCTCCGAGGAGTTCCTGCTCTCGCGCCCGCTGCTGACCGCGATCCGGCGCAGCGATCCCACCGTGCTGCTGGTCGACGAGACGGACAAGGCCGACATCGAGATCGAGGGCCTGCTGCTGGAGGTGCTCAGCGACTTTGCGGTCACCGTGCCGGAACTGGGCACCATCACCGCGACCCGGACACCGTTCACGGTGTTGACCTCCAATGCCACCCGGGAACTGTCCGAAGCGCTCAAGCGGCGCTGCCTGTTCCTGCACATCGACTTCCCCGACCCGGACCTGGAGCGGCGCATCCTGCTGTCGCGCGTACCCGAGCTGCCCGAACACCTTGCAGCCGAACTCGTGCGCATCATCGGCGTGCTGCGCGGCATGCAGCTCAAGAAGCTGCCCTCGGTGGCCGAGACCATCGACTGGGGACGGACGCTGTTGGCGCTGGGCATGGACACCATCGACGACGCCACCGTTGCGGCCACCCTCGGGGTGGTGCTCAAGCACCAGTCCGACCAGGTGCGCGCATCGGGGGAACTGCGACTGAACTGATGGTGCAGTAGATGGTTCGCCGCATCCGCCCGCCGCAGCCGCTGGCCCCGCACGGTATCCCGGGTCACCTGGTGGGGTTCGTCGAAGCGCTGCGCGACCAGGGGATCTCGGTGGGGCCGTCGGAGACCGTCGACGCCGGGCGGGTGTTGGCCGCGCTCGGGCTCGCTGATCGCGAGGTGTTGCGTGAGGGCCTGGCGTGCGCGGTGCTGCGCCGGCCCGATCACCGCGACACCTACGACGCCATGTTCGACCTGTGGTTTCCCGCCGCGTTGGGTGGGCGGACCGTGGTCGTTTCGGATGAACCGCAGTCCGCCGACGACATTCCGCTGCCGGAAGACGCCGAACAGATGCGCGCGATGTTGGTCGATCTGCTGACCGCCAATCCCGACTTGGCCGAGACCGACGCACGGTTGTCGGCGATGATCGCCGCGATCGTCGGCGCCTACGGGCAATACCGCTCCAGCCGGGGTCCGTCGTACTCGGCCTACCAGGCGCTCAAGGCGCTCGAGCTCGACGAATTGGAGGGTCGGCTGCTGGCGGGCCTGCTCGCCCCCTACGGGGACGAGCCCAGTCCCACTCAGGAGCAGATCGCCAAGTCCGTTGCAGCCCAGCGGATCGCGCAGCTGCGCAAGCTCGTCGACGCCGAAACCAAGCGGCGTACCGCGGAACAGTTGGGTCGCGAGCATGTGCAGATGTACGGCATTCCGCAGCTGAGCGAGAACGTCGAGTTCCTACGCGCCTCCGGTGAGCAGCTGCGCCAGATGCGCCGCGTGGTGGCCCCGTTGGCCCGCACCCTGGCCACCCGGCTGGCGGCGCGACGGCGACGCTCCCGCGCCGGCACCATCGACCTGCGTAAGACGCTGCGCCGCTCGATGTCCACCGGGGGTGTGCCGATCGACGTGGTGTTGCGCAAGCCGCGTCCGGCCCGGCCGGAACTAGTGGTGTTGTGCGACGTGTCCGGATCGGTGGCCGGGTTCAGTCACTTCACCCTGCTGTTGGTACATGCACTGCGCCAACAGTTCTCAAGAGTTCGCGTCTTTGCTTTCATTGACACCACCGACGAGGTCACCCACCTGTTCGGGCCCGAGGCCGACCTGGCGGTGGCCATTCAGCGGATCACCCGCGAGTCGGGCGTGTACACCCGTGACGGCCACTCCGATTACGGCAATGCCTTCGTCTCGTTCGCCGAGAAGTATCCGAGTGTGGTGTCACCGCGCAGTTCGCTGCTGGTCTTGGGCGACGGCCGCACCAACTACCGCGACCCCGGGGTGGGCGTGCTGTCGCACCTGGTGACGGCGAGCCGTCACGCGCACTGGCTCAACCCCGAGCCCCGGCACCTTTGGGGCAGTGGCGATTCCGCCGTGCCTCGGTATGAGGATGTCATCCCCATGCATGAATGTCGCTCCGCCAAGCAGTTGGCCACGGTGATCGACCAACTCCTACCGGTCTGACCCCAAATCGCGAACGTGCGTGTCTGTCCGGCACCACGCCGGGCGGGCCGCGCAACTGTGCACGCTCACCTCAACCCGCCGGTCCCCGCGCACCCTAAACGAGCAAGCAAGTGACCTTTCTGCGAAAAACTAGAGTAGTTCATTACTCTATGAACCCCGCCGACCATCGAAATAACCTAAGGCGTCTTAGCGAGCTTTAAGCATCTGGTTGTTTCACGGGGAGGTTGTGTGATGTCTGACAGGAACCGCAGTGCGAGGCGGAACTCTGCGCGAAAGGGCACGGCGCGTCGCGCGAGCCGAGCGGCCGGTGCCGGCGCAGCGGTAAGTGCGTTTCTGGCGTTCGGGATGACGCCATTGACGTGTGCACCGCAGGCTCAGGCTGATGATTTCGGGCTGGCCGACCTGTTCGACCCCTCGACCTGGGCGTTGCCGTACGACGACATCGACTGGGGTTCTTTCGTCGACCCGGCGGCCTGGTCGTCGTTGTTCGACGCCGCGGCCTTCGACGCCACCGCTGTGGGAACCGCAACTGCCGACCCGTTCGGGCTGGATGCTGCATTCAACTCGTTCATGAGCGACGTCAACAGCTGGGTCGCCACCAACTGGATCGGCACGCAGTTCGGCGACTGGGTCGACAACAACCTGATCAACCCGCTGGGCGCGGCATGGGCGTCCGCGGACAGCTGCGGATTCATCTGCAACGGTGTGGCGGGTACGGCCGCCGACCCGGACGGCCAGGACGGCGGCTGGCTGTTCGGCAACGGCGGTGATGGCTGGAACAGCACGGTGGCCGGCGAAGCCGGCGGCAACGGCGGCGACGCCAACTTCTGGGGCGACGGCGGTGCCGGCGGTGCCGGTGGTGCGGGCGCGGACGGTGGTGACGGCGGCGCGGGTGGCTCGATCTTCGGCAGCGGCGGTGACGGCGGTCGCGGCGGTGACGGCCTAGCCGGTACCGACGGCGACAACGGCGTGTGGGGCGTCGCCGGTGCCGGCGGCGTCGACGGCGCCGGCCAGGACGGCAGCGACGGCGGCAACGGTGGTGCCGGCGGCAACGGTGGCGCCGCCTCGGGTTGGCTGAACTTCCTCCTCGGCGGGCATGCCGGCAACGGTGGCGACGGCGGCTCCGGCGCCGCGGCCGGTAACGGCGGCGACGGTGCGCTCGCCAATGCTGCCCACCTCGGCGGCGGCAACGGTGGTAACGGCGGTGACGTCGGTAAGGGCGGCGCCGGTGGCGCGGCCGGTGCTGGTAGCGGTGGCACAAGTGGCGCGGCCGGCGCGGGCGGAACCGGCGGTGGTAACGGCGGTGATGGACAGGACGGCCTCAACTCGACCACTGCGGGTGTTGCCGGTGGTGCCGGCGGTAATGGCGGTGACGGCGGTGCGACCGGCAACGGCGGCAACGGCGGCTCCGGCGGCGACGGCGCGGCCGGGGTGGCCAGCGTCGGCAGCAACGGTGGCGCCGGTGGTAACGGTGGTGCTGGCGGCTCGCAGTCCGGCAACGGCGGCAACGGCGGTGACGGTGGCGTCGGCGGTGCCGGTGCTGCCGGAGCTCAGGGCGGCACCGGAGCCAACGGCAACTGGGCCACCGACTACGGCAACGGTCTAGGGGCCGGACAAGACGGTGGCGCCGGCGGCCAGGGCTACGACGGCGGCGCCGGCGGCCACGGCGGTAATGCCGGCACGGCTGCGCACGGCAACGCAGGCACGGCCGGTGACGGCGGTGACGGTGGCGCCGGCGGTAACGCGGGGGCCGCTGGTAACGGCGGTAACGGCGCAACGGGCGACTGGAATGTGGCCGCTTCCAACGGCGTCGGCGGTGCCGGTGGCAACGCCGGATCCGCCATCGGGGTCGCCGGTAACGGCGGTGCCGGCGGCGCGGCCGGTACCGGTTCCGGCGGCAACGCCGGCAACACCGGTGCCGGAGGCACTGTTCCCGCGGCGGGAACGGCTCACGGTGGTAACGGCGGTACCGGCGCCAAGGGCGATTGGAATGTGGCCGCCTCCAACGGCGTCGGCGGCAAGGGCGGTGTCGGTGGTACCGGCGGCACCTACGGCGACGGCGGCGTCGGCGGTACCGGCGGCGACGGCGCCGACGGTGTCAACGGCGTCACCGCCGGCGACGGCAATGGGATCGCCGGCGGCAACGGCGCGACCGGCGGCACGGGCGGCACCGGTGGCGCGGCCGGCACCATCTCGGGTGTCAGCGGCGCCGGTGGTGTCGGCGGCGACGGCGGCGACGGCGGCAATGGCGGCGTCGGTGGTCCGGGCCATGACGGCACCGGTCCCGGCATCAACGGCACCAACGGCGGCAACGGCGCGGTCGGTGGCAACGGCGGTAGTGGCGGCGCCGGCGGTGCGGCCGGTGCGGCCGGCGGACAGGGCGCGATCGGGTTGGCCGGCAACGGCGGCAACGGTGGCGACGCCGGTGTGGCCGGCGCCGGCGGTAACGGTGGTAACGGTTGGAATGCCACCACCGGCACCGCGAACGGCAGCAACGGCGGTAACGGCGGTAACGGCGGGGCCAACTCGGCGATCGCCGGAAACGGTGGCGCGGCAGGCGGAGTGGGCGGCGTGACCGGCCAGGCCGGCAGCACGCAGGCCGCCGGGGCCGACGGAGGTCAGGGCGGCAACGGTGGATCCGGTCATGGCGCCGGCGCCCAGGGCGGCGGCGCGGGCCACGGTGGTAACGGTGGCAATGGCTACGGCGGCCCGGGTCTGAACCAGGTCGGTAACGGCGGGGACGGCGGCAACGCTGGTGCAGCCGGTGCGGGTCTGGCCGGTGCCGCGCTGGGCGCCGGCAACTACGGTGGCGACGGCGGCGACGCCCAGACCGGCGACGGCGGTGATGGCGGCAACGGCAGTGACGGCAGCGGCGCGGTCAACGCCCACGGTGGCGCCGGTGGCGACAGCTTCGTCACGGGCAACGGCGGCGACGGCGGCGACGGCGGCACCGGCTACTACGGCGGCGACGGCGGGGACGCCAAGGTCGGTAACGGCGGTGACGGCGGCGACGGTGGCGACGGCAACGGCGTGTACTCCGGTTCGTTCGGCGGCAACGGCGGTGACAGCACGGAATCCGGCAACGGCGGCAACGGCGGTGACGGTGGTGAAGGCGGTGACGGACCCTTCCCGACCAACGGTGGTAACGGTGGCGCGGGCGGCTGGGCAAAGGTCGGTGACGCCGGTGACGGTGGCAACGGCGGCAACGGCGGCAGCACGACCAGCGGTGGCGGCAACGGAGCCGATGGCGGCAAGGGCGGCGCAGGTGGTTCCATCTTCAACGTCGCCGGAGCCAGCGGTAATGGCGGCGACGGCGGCAACGCCGGGAACGGTGGTGACGGCGGCCCGACCGGCGGTCACGGTGGTAGCGGCAACCTGGGCGGGGCGGGCGGTAACGCCCTTGGCCACGGTGACGGCGGCAAGGGCGGTAACGGCGGCAGCGGCGGAAATGGCCCGGCCGGAAACGGCGGCAATGGTGCTCAAGGTGGCATCGGTGGAAACGCAGTCATCGGCGACGGTGGTGCTGGCGGTAACGGCGGCAGCGGCGGCAACGCCGGTGCTGGTGGCACCGCGGGTACTGGCGCCAACGGTGGCACCGGCGGCAACGTCAGCACTGACGGCACAGGTGGTGCCGGTGGTATCGGCGGTAACGGTGGCGACGGCGGCAACGGCCTGGCGGCCCTGGCCGGCAACGGCGGCAACGGCGGGCTGATGGGCGGGGCCGGCGGCGCTGGCGGCGGCGGCGGTCAAGGAGCCGGCTCCGGTAACGGCGGTGCCGGTGGTCGCGGTGGTGACGGCGGTGATGGCGGCAACGGATCGGCCGGCGTATCAATCGTCGGCAACGGTGGTAGTGCCGGCCAAACCGGCGGCAACGGCGGTGACGGCGGTACCGCCGGCGGCGGTGGCCGCGGTGGTGACGCACTCGGGTCCGGCGACGGCGGTGCCGGCGGCCGCTCCGGTGACGGCGGTGACGGCGGCGACGGCGGGGCCGGCTCGAACGCCACCAACGCCAGCGGCAACGGTGGCAACGGTGGCAGGGGTGGCAGCGGCGGTGACGCCCAGTTGGGTGCCGGCAGTGGCCAAGGCGGCGACGGCGGCAAGGCCTGGGGCACCGGCGCCGGTGGCACCGGCGGCGACGGCGGCAATGCCGGCCAGAGCGGTAGCGGCGCCAACGGCGGCAACGCCACCGGCACCGGCAACGGTGGCGACGGCGGCGATGCCGGCGGGACGAACCACCTGGGCGGCGCCCAGGGCGGCCGTGGCGGTGACTCGGTCGGTGGTGACGGCGGCGCCGGCGGTAACGGCGGCAATGGCGGCGACGGCGGAGAGATCGCCGGCAACGGCGGCAGCGCCGCGAACGCACCCGGGACCGCAGGTGACGGTGGTTGGGGCGGCTTAGGCGGCTGGGGCGGTAGGGGCGGTGCCGGTGGCGACGCACTCGGCGCCGCCGGAAACGGCGGGGCCGGCGGGTCCGGCGGCAACGGTGGCAACACCACCGCCACCGGAGGCACCGGCGGCAACGGCGGCAATGCCACTGGCACCGACGACGGCACCGCCGGCGGTCAGGGCGGTGAAGGCGGCTGGGGCGGCGTCGGCCGGGAGGGCGGGGCCGGTGGTAACGCCGCCGGATCCGGCACCGGTGGGACCGGCGGTGACGGCGGCGACGCCGGAACCAACAGCACCGGAGGCCAGGGCGGCAACGGCGGCAACGCCTCTGCCACCCACGCCGCCGGCGCGGGCGGCGACGGTGGTGACGGCAACCAGAACAACTTCCAGCCCTTCCCGCCGTACAACTTTGGCCAGGGCGGCGCTGGCGGCGCTGGCGGTAACTCGCTCAACGGCGACGGCGGGACCGGTGGTAATGGTGGCGTCGGGGCAACTGGCGGCGACGCCGGTAACGGCGGCACCGGTGGTGAGGGCAACGCCGGGACCCCCGGCAACCACCAAGCGGCAGGCGCCGGCGGGGGCGGCGGCAAGGGCGGTGTCGGCGTCGTCGGCGGAGCTGGCGGTGCGGGCGGCGACTCCACCGGCACCACCGTCGCCGCGACCGGCGACGGTGGGTATGGCGGTAACGCCGGCGGGAACGGTGGTGGCGGCGCCGGCGGCGACGGCGGCACCGGTGGTGCGGCCGCGGCCGGGACCGGCTTCGCCGGCGACGGTGGTGAGGGTGGCGCCGGCGGAATCGCCGGGTACGGCACCGGAGGCCCCGGGGGCAACGGTGGCACCGGCGGTGCCGGCGGCAACGCCGCCGGAACCGGAAACGGCGGTGATGGCGGCGCCGGTGCCACCGGCGGGTCTGGCGGCAGTGGCGGTGACGGTGGCACCGGCGGTGCGGGCGTCAACGGCACCGGCGGCGGTGCCGGCGGCAACGGTGGCAATGGCCAAGACGGTGGCGACGGCGGAGACGGGGGCGACGGTGGCGACGCCACCAATGCCGCACTCGGCGGTGTCGGCGGCCACGGGGGCGACGGCGCGGCCGGCGGTGCAGTCGGTGGCGGCGGAACCGGAGGTGCGGGGACCGACGGCGGTGGAAACGGCTCTAGCGGCAGTGCCGGCACCACCCCCGGCGGCAACGGTAACGCCGGCGCTGACGGCACGCCGGCACCGCCCGCATGATGGTCGGCTGAGACCGGCCACGGCACGACCGCGGTCGTCGGAGAACATCCGGCGACCGCGGTCGGGTCATGAATGGACCATGGTCAGCGCCAGGTGTTGGGCTCAAGCCCGCGATTGGACCCCGTCGAGCAGCCGGATCAGCTCATCGCGCCGCGTGATACCCAGTTTGGCGAACATCCGGTAGAGATGACCGTCCACGGTCCGCACCGAAACGGAAAGCCGATCGGCGATCTGACGGTTGGCCAGGCCCGCTGCAACGAGCATCGCGATCTCGCGTTCACGGTCGGTGATTGGCAGTGGCTGAGTCACCGCCGCGACGGCGGGTGTGCGGATCTCGCCCTGCCCGGCCAACCATTGGGTCCGTGTTGACAGTTCCAACTGCTTGCCGCGTTGACCGGCGCGGCCGTACTCGCTCGATGCCTGCGCCGCCGCATCGGCGGCGGATGCGAAGGCACCCATGATCGCGAACCGGTCCGACGTGGCGCTCAACAGATCGGCGTTGCGGTCGGCCAAGCCACGAGCATGCGCGGCGATCGCATTCGGCAACGGGGCGTCCAGCGTCTCCGCGAGATCTGCCAGCCGATCGGCGTGCGATCGGTCGCCGAATCGGACCGCGGTGTGCAGCGCGCGCATCTCGACAGCGGCCATCCCGGATCGGCGGGCGATCTGTGCCGCTCGCAGCGCGAGGGACCGGGCATCGGAGGTCTGACCGTGCGCTACCCGCTCCCAGGCTCGGGCAAGCTCCACTTCCGGTAGGAACGCAGCGATTTGCGGCCCGTAGGCCTCTTCGCAATGTCGCAGTGCGATGGACGCCGACACGGCGTTGCCCCGCGCCGCTTCGGCTTGAGCGGACCAAGCGTTCGCCAGCATCGGCCACAGCGATGGAGCGGCGTTTGTCAATACCGGCGTCGAGTCCTGAAACAGCGAAGCTGCCAATGGCAATTGGCCGCGTGCCAGGTGTACCAGGCCGACCAGCACACCGACCATCGCATCGGGTTCCGGCACCCCGGCAGCCATGGTGGCATAGCGTTCCGCGGCTCGTTCAGCGGCGGAGTAATCACCGGCGTCGACGAGTGCGGTGACCTCGGCGACACCGAGACCGAATCGAATCATCCCGGAGCGACTGCGCGCAGCGGCGTGCAATCCGATCTGAGCGATTCCGGTCACTTCGCCGAAGCGCCCTGTTTTGGCGAGTGCGTGTGCGGTCGGCAGGGCGGCCAAGGCCGTCGCCGTCGGCGATACATCTGCTTCGCAGAACGACGGTCCGGCCCGGAGTGCCGTTGCCAGGTCGCCGGTGAAGAACGCGAAAGCCGTCTCGAGAGCGTGAACCAGCGCGGTGCTGACTTCCGAGTGGGCGCGGCCCTTGGCCTCGGCCAGAACCTGCTGTGCTGAATCGATCTCACCGCAGTTCCAGAATAGATTCGATGCGCGAACGCAACCCCAGTCAACGATCGAGACGCTGTCGGCACCGTCGAGGTCGACATCGGTCAGTACCGATTCGGCTTCGTCTCCTCGGCCTTGCCACAACAGTGTGTCTCCGAGCACGAGTGCCGCCGGTAAGCCACCGTCGCGGTCAAATGCAAAGCGGGCCAGCTCTTCTGCGTGGGCGAGGTTGGACATCGCCGCCGCCCGCACCGCTGCGCCGATGATCAACTCGAAGTCGGGCTCCAGGTCGCTGCAGATCATGAACTGGGCCATCCGGATTCTGCCGCGAACGTCGGGCAACCGCAGCCGCCGGCCGCCTCTCCGCAGGTACTTGTCAAAGGCGTTGAACAGCAACCCATTGAGTCGGCGCGAGCGCACCACACCGATACGTTCGAGCACCGCCTCGCCGAAAATCGGGTGGGTCACCTGGACCAGAGTTCCCCCGCCGTCGGAGGTCAGGTGAATCAAGCGATGACGTTCCAGTCCGGAAACAGCTTCGGAAGAACAGAGTTCGCGGAAGACTTCCCAGTCCAGCAACTCGGCGACCGCGAGAATCTCGAGTGCCTCCAGCTCGTCCGGAGTGAGTGCTTGGAGCCGAAACCCCAGCAGGACAGAGAGTTCCTGGTCGGCGTGCAGTGGCCCCTTGAGCTGCCAGCCGTACTCGTCCAACACCAGCACGCCGTCGTCGCGGCCGGCCCGCAGCAGTCCGCGCAGATACAGCGGGCTTCCCCCACTTCGGTCGTGTAACCGGTTGACCACTTGTGCGCTGACGACACCACCGAGCACACGGCGTGCGAGCTCACCGGTCTGTTCGCGGGTGAACGGGTTGATGCGCATGTTCAACAGCAGCTGTTCTTTGAGCAGCGCGGTCACCGCGTCGAGGAGCGTTTCGCCGGAACGGATCACCACGATCAGTTGCGCGGTACCCTCGGCGGCAAGCTGATAGATCAGGGTGGCAGACAATGGGTCCAGCAGTTGGGCGTCGTCGACGACGATCACCGGGCGCTCTGCGGCCGCGAGGTTCTGGTGCGCTATCGCCAACATCGCAGCCGGTTCGCAGGTCGCATCGACCGTCACCGACCGGGAGAATGCCCCGAGCGGTACGTCAAACCCGGTCTGGGTGCCCAGCACGAACCGGACCGCGCGCCCGGCCGCGGTGAGGCGGGCACCGAGGGCGCGGGCGAGCGTCGATTTGCCGACGCCGCTGTCCCCGACCAACGCGATGCCCTGGTACTCAGAATCCGGCCCGAGCGTCGCCAGCGCTGCGCGCAGTTCGTCGTCGCGACCGACGATCGGCCACGCGGACGAAGTCTCAGCCGTTGTGCGCAAAAGTTCCGACCTCCCCCGGGACAACTGCGTGCCGCCAAAGTTACGCTGCGGTACCGGGGGGAACATACGTTTCCGGCTTGAAATACAAACGTTGACGAATGCGTAAAAACGTTTGGGAGGCAGCTGCGAATGCGCCCCGGGAATGCTTTGCCAGGGCGAGTGATCACCGAGCGGTGGCGGCTACCCGCTCCGCCGGTCAGCGTGTCCGCTCGAACACCAGCCAGCGCAACTCGATCGGGCTGTCCTCGCGCGAGGTCCTGAACGCGTCGAGCCCGCTCACCCAGTCGATGTACCAGCTGGTGGGTGGCCAGGCGCCGTCGGGCAGATGTGCTTTCTCGTAATCGTGGACCGACTCATCAGACAGCAGTGCGAGCGGTAAGCCGGCCGTGGCGATCGACATCTCATCACGGGTGAACAGGCCCGAGTACACCTGCTGACAAAATTCGCGAGCGGCCTCGTCGGGCTGGTACCCGTCGCATGCCAGGAAGCTGTTGAAAACCAGCCGTCCACCGGGAACAAGGCGCTGAGCGGCGAGCTCGAAAAGACTGCGTAGCTGTTGCGTCGACCGGAAATCGGTCAACACCTCCGAGAGCACGATCAGGTCGTAATCGTCGCGCAGGTCGTCCGCGTCGGCGAACACGTCGCGGACGATGACTCGCACGTCCAACGATTCGCGTTCCGCCTCCTGCCTGAGGATCTCGGCGAACTTCGGGGTCATCTCCACGACGTCGACAGGATGCCCGCGACGTGCCAGCGCCAGCGCGTTACGGCCGGTGCCCGCGCCGATTTCGAGTATCCGATGAGCGGATGGATCGTCGACTTCGCCGGAGATCTGCCAGATCCGGGCGTCCGGTTCCGTGCCGAACAACGGCGGTTCCCGCGTCGACAGCCAACTCTCGTATGCCGCTGCGACCGAGGACCATTGCGCACGGACCGTGTAGTTCAGCGATGGGCCGACCGGAGCGTTGTAGGAGATGACAATGTGTGAACGCACCGATGCCGCATAGGCGGCGGCCAGTTGGCCCTGTATCACGCTCCTAAGATGCGCAAGTTCTTGCTCATTGAAGGGTTTGCCCAGTCCCGCGAATACCGCGTCGCACATCGACACGTACTCGTCGAGCAAGCTCGGCACCGCCGGCAGCCGGATGTCGCCGTTGATCTGGGCCCGGGTGTAGAAACGCCGCCGCATGGCGTCCTTCGCCGATCGCGCCACATCTGATCTCGGAGAGAAATCTTCCACCGCCTTCTTCTACACGATCCGGGGACGCTTTGCCGCGCCAACGGCGCTAACCGGCCGGCGGCCGTCCGGTGATGCCGTTTCTGCTGGTCCAGTAAGCTGGCCAACCATGCATGTCGGGCTACGCAGGCTGGGGGTGATGGGCGGGACGTTCGATCCCATCCATTACGGCCACCTGGTCGCGGCCAGCGAGGTAGCCCACAAATTCGCGCTGGACGAGGTCGTCTTCGTGCCCAGCGGCCAGCCCTGGCAGAAGGATCGGCACGTCTCGGCGGCCGAGGACCGGTACCTGATGACGGTGATCGCCACAGCGTCCAATCCGCGCTTCTCGGTGAGCCGGGTGGACATCGACCGGGCCGGTCCCACCTACACGCGCGACACATTGCAAGACCTGCATGCGCTGAACCCCGATTCCGAGCTGTACTTCATCACCGGTGCCGACGCGTTGGCGTCGATTCTGTCCTGGCAGGGCTGGGAGGAGCTGTTCGACCTGGCGCGGTTCGTGGGGGTCAGCCGGCCCGGATACGAGCTGCGGCATGACCACATCACCGGTGTGCTGGGCGAACTGGAGGAGCATGCGTTGACACTGGTGGAGATTCCGGCGTTGGCGATCTCGTCGACGGACTGTCGCGAGCGCGCCGAGCAGCGTCGGCCGCTGTGGTACCTGATGCCCGACGGCGTTGTGCAGTATGTGTCCAAACGCCGGCTCTACCGTGGCGGCGACGGCTCGGACGCCAACAAGGCGGTGGGCCGATCCACCAGCCTGGCCGCCGGGAACAACGCATGACGGCCGGCTCAGAGGCGATCGACATGGCGAGGGTGGCCGCGGTGGCCGCCGCCGCCAAGCTGGCCACCGATGTCGTCGTCATCGACGTCTCGGACCAGCTGGTCATCACCGACTGCTTCGTCATCGCCTCGGCGTCCAACGAACGGCAGGTCAACGCGATCGTCGACGAGGTGGAGGAGAAGATGCGGCTGGCCGGCTACAAGCCGGCGCGCCGCGAGGGCACCCGCGAGGGCCGCTGGACGCTGCTGGACTACGTCGACATCGTCGTGCACATCCAACATCAGGACGAGCGCGACTTCTATGCGCTCGACCGGCTGTGGAAGGACTGCCCCGTGGTGCCGGTCGACCTGGGTCCTGCCCCGGCCCCGGAGGACGCGTCGTGAGGGTCCGGCGGCTGATCCTGTTACGGCACGGCCAGACCGAGTTCAACGCCGGCAGCCGCATGCAAGGCCAGCTGGACACCGTCCTGAGCGACCTCGGTCGCGCGCAGGCGGAAGCGGCGGCCGAGGTGTTGCGCAAGCGCCACCCGTTGCTGATCGTGTCGTCGGATCTGTGGCGCGCCTACGACACCGCCACGGTGCTGGCCGAGCACAACGGGCTGCCGGTCCGGGTCGACACGCGGTTGCGCGAAACGCACCTGGGTGACTGGCAGGGGCTGACCCACGAAGAGGTCGACGCCGCGGCACCGGGTGCGCGGTTGGCGTGGCGCGATGATGCCCGGTGGGCTCCGCACGGCGGGGAGAGCAGGGTGGACGTGGCCGCGCGCAGCGAACCGCTGGTCGCCGAGTTGGTGGCCGGTGAGCCGGCCTGGGGGAGCGCCGACGAGGCGGACCGGCCGGCGGTGCTCGTCGCCCACGGCGGCCTGATCGCTGCGCTGACCGCTGCGCTGCTGCGTCTTCCGGTCGAGAACTGGCCGGCGCTGGGCGGGATGGCCAACGCCAGTTGGACCCAGCTCAGCGGGTATTCCGACGATTCCGGCGGAGCTGACGACTTCGCTGACGTGCGTTGGCGTCTCGATGTCTGGAACGCTTCAGCGCAGGTGGCCGGCGATGTCCTCTGAACCGCTGCCGCCGGCCGAGAAGCGCCCCGCGTTGCTGATCTTTGCCGACTCGCTGTCGTACTACGGACCCACCGGCGGGCTGCCGGCCGACGACCCGCGGATATGGCCGAACATCGTCGGCGCGCAACTCGGCTGGGACGTCGAGCTGATCGGACGGATCGGCTGGACCAGCCGGGACGTGTGGTGGGCGGCCACCCAGGACCCGCGCGCCTGGGCCGCCCTGCCTCGTGCCGGGGCCGTCATCATCGCCACCAGCGGGATGGACTCGCTGCCCTCGGTGTGGCCGACTGCGCTGCGCGAGTTGATCCGGTATGTGCGCCCGCCCCGGCTGCGGCGCTGGGTCCGCGATGGATACGGCTGGCTGCAGCCGAGGTTCTCGCCGCGGGCGCGAGCGGCACTGCCGCCGCAGCTTACCGCCGACTATCTCGAGATGACCAGGGGCGCAATCGACTTCAACCGGCCAGGAATCCCGATTGTGGCCTGCCTGCCGTCAGTTCACATCGCCGACACCTATGGTCGGGCCCACCAGGGGCGGGAGCCGACGGTGCACGCGATCACGCAGTGGGCGCAGCGCCAGGACATCACGCTGGTCGATCTGAAGGCGGCGGTGGCCGACGAGGTCATGAGCGGGCGGGCCAACCCGGATGGCATCCACTGGAACTTCGAAGCGCACCGGGCCGTCGCCGAACTGATGCTCAAAGCGCTGGCTGAGGCGGGCGTGCCCGGATCGTCGGCATGACCTGTCCATGACCGTCACCGTCATCACCGATTCGTCGGCGTGCCTGCCCGTGGAGCTGCGCGACCGATGGGGTATCCGGGTGGTTCCGCTGCACATTCTGCTCGACGGCGCCGATCTGCGCGACGGCATCGATGAGGTGCCCGAGGACATCTATGCCCGCGACGGCGTCAGCACGGCCGGAACCAATCCGGAGGAACTCACCGACGCCTACCGGGCCGCGCTGGCCGACAGCGGTGGCGACGGCGTGGTGGCGGTCCACATCTCGGCGGCGTTGTCCGGCACGTTCGGCGCCGCCGAACACGTCGCCACCCAGTTCTCCGGGGTCAGGGTCGTCGACTCGCGGTCTGCGGCGATGGGCACCGGGTTCGCGGCGCTGGCCGCCGCGCGCGCTGCCGCCGGCGGCGCCGACATCGACGCCGTGGTGGCCGCGGCGGATGCGGCTGTGCTGCGCAGCCACGCCTATCTGGTCGTGCACCGGCTGGACAACCTGCGCCGCAGCGGCCGGATCGGCAGCGCGGCGGCCTGGCTGGGCACCGCGTTGTCGCTCAAGCCGCTGCTCGCCGTCGATGACGGAAAACTCGTGTTGGCACAGCGCATCCGCACTGTCGGCAAGGCCGTCGCCTCGATGATCGACCGCGTCTGTGAGGTGGTAGGCGATCGGCCGGCCGCACTGGCCGTGCATCACGTCGCCAATCCGGAAGGGGCTCGTGAGGTGGCCGACGCGTTGGCCGAGCGGTTACCGGCCTGCGCACCGGCCCTCATCACCGGCCTGGGTTCGACGTTGGCGCTTCACGTCGGGGCGGGCGCGGTGGCGGTCTGTGTCGACGTCGATCCCACCGCGGGCCCCGGCCAGGTCTGACCACGTTCTACTGCGTGGCAAACCTGTCGGTGTCGGCGGTGGGCTCGGAATGCGGACGGTGCGCCGCGATGCCGCGGATGTTCTTATTGGGACCCCACGGCCGGACCACCTGCGGCCACCAGAACCACTTGCCCAACAGCGTCGCGATCGACGGCATGAAGAATGCGCGGACCACGAAGGTGTCGAGCAGCAACCCGATCGCCACGGTGGTGCCGTACATGCCGATCGCCTTGAGATCGGAGAAGAACATGATGCCCATGGTCGCCGCGAACACCATGCCCGCCGACGTCACCACGCCACCGCTGCCGGCCATCGCCCGGATATAGCCGGTCTTGAGCCCGGCATGGATCTCCTCTTCGAACCGGGAGACCAGCAGCAGGTTGTAGTCCGACCCGACCGCCAGCAGCACGATCACCGCCAGCACCAAGGTCACCCAGTAGATATGTTGACCGAAGATGTGTTGCCAGATCAGCACCGAGATACCGAAGGACGCGGCGATCGAACTGGACGCGGTGCCCAGGATCACCGCGGCGGCCACCAGCGAACGGGTGATCATCATCATGATCAGGAAGATCAGCGTCAGCGACGCGACCACCGCGATCAACAGGTCATACTTGGCGCCGTTCTGCATGTCCTCGTAGAGGGCGGCCATCCCGCCGACGTAGACCTTGGCGTCCGACAACGACGACTGCTTGAGGGCCTCCTGCGCGGCGATCCGTTCCGGTTCGACCCGCTTGATGCCCTCGGCGGTGGCCGGATAGGTCTGGTGGGTTACGAAGAAGCGCGCCGACTTTCCGTCCGGCGACATGAACAACCGCAGCCCGGTCTGGAAGTCCTTGTTGTCGAAGGCTTCTGCGGGAAGGTAGAAGAAATCGTCGTTCTTCGAGTCGTCGAAACTCTGGCCCATCATGATCTGGGTGTTGCTCAGATCCTCCATCTGGTTGATGAACGCCGAGAACGTCGAGTGCACGGTCAACACCAGACCGCGCATGATCTTCATGGTGTCCACCACGGCCGGCAGCAACTCGACCGCCTGCGGCAGCAGTCGGGCCGTCTTGGTGATGTCTGCGGAGAGGTTGTGCATCTCCTCGGAGAGTTGGTCGACGCCGTCGGTGGTGTCGAATGTGCTCCGCAGTGCCCAGCACATCGGGATGTCGAAACAGTGTGGTTCCCAGTAGAAGTAGCTGCGCAGCGGCCGGAACTGGTCGTCGAAGTCGGCGAGGTGATCGCGGATCCGATCGGTGACTTCCACCGTGCGCCGGGTGACTTCGGCGGTGTCGTCGAAGGTCCGGTCCACCTCCTGCAGGTAGCCGTACATCTCGATGAGTAGCGAGATGTCCTTGTCCAACTGCTGGGAGATCGTGTCGATGTCTTTGATCCGGTCCTTGAGCGTCTTCATGTTCTGCATCATCAGCTGGTTGGCGGCGCTCAGCTGAAACGGAATCGAGCTGTGCTGAAGCGGAATCCCCAGCGGGCGGGTGATGTCCTGGATCATCGCAATGCCGTGTACCCGCATGATGTTCTTGGCGACCCGGTCCAGGACCAGCATGTCGGCCGGGTTACGCATGTCGTGGTCGGAGGTCACCATGGTGATGTCCGGCGCCATCCGGGCCGCCGAGAAGTGCTTCTCGGCGGCGGCATAGGCGACGTTGACCGGTGTGTCCTTGGGCAGATACTGCCGGTCGTCGTAGCCGGGTTTGAAGCCGGGTAGGGCGACGAGCCCGATCATGATGATGGCCAGGCTCGCCACCATGATCGGTGCGGGCCAGCGCACCACCGAGATCCCGGCACGGCGCCAGAACCCGCCCGGCTTGGCCGGTTTGGGGTCGAGCAGCCCGAAGCTGGTGACCACGACCAGCATGGCGGGTCCCAGGGTGAGCGCCGCGGCGACCACGACGATCATGCCCACCGATACCGGAATGCCCATGGTGTGGAAGTAGGGCAGCCGGGTGAAGTACAGCACCGCCGACGCCCCGGCGATGGTCAGCCCCGATCCGAGCACGACGGGGGTGACACTGCGCACGGTGGTGTAGTAGGCGTCGACCCGCTCCTCGCCGGCCAGCCGGGCCTCGCGGTAGCGGCCGATCAAGAAGATGCCGTAGTCGGTGCCGGCGGCGATGGCCAGCATCACCATGATGTTGACCGCGAACGTCGTCAGGCCCATGACGTTGTTGAAGCCGAGGAAGGCGACGACACCACGAGCGCAGATCAATTCCAACAGGGTCAGGAACAGCTGCGTCAACATCGCGCCGAACGAGCGGAAGACGATCAGCAGCATGACCGCGATCGCGGCGATGGTGAACAGGGTGATCTTCACCAGGCTGGCGTCGCCGATCTCCCGCAGGTCGGCCGTCAGCGCCGCCGGCCCGGCGACGTAGGCCTGCACTCCGGGTGGCGCCGGTGTGTCGTCGATGGCCTTGCGGACCGCCACCACCGAATCGTTGGCTTCGGTCATGCCCTGGTTGCCGACCAGGTTGAGCATGATGTAGGCCGCTTTGGCGTCGGAGCTCTGCACGCCCGCCGCGGTCAGCCGGTCTCGCCAGAAGTCTTGCGCGTGCTCGACGTGGTCGGTGTCGGCGACCAGCTTCTTGACGATCTCGTCGTAGTAGTGGTGGGCATCGTCGCCGAGCTCGTCCTCGCCGACGACGACCATCATCACGGTGCTGTTGGACTTGTACTCCTGGAAGTTCTCACCGACCAGCTGACTGGCGATCATCGACGGCGCGTCCATCGGCGCCAGCGGTGCGGAGTGCTCCTCGGAGATCACTTCCAGCTGGGGCACAAGAACGTTCACGATGACGGTGAGCACGATCCAGGCGATGATGATCGGCACCGCGAAGACGCGCAGCATGTGCGCGAAGAACGGTCGCTTGACGTGCGGGTCCTGCTGCTGATCGAGCTGGTTGCGGATGCGTTTGATCATCCGGACTTCACCAGGCAGAAGGTCTGGGCGTTGATACCGGTGGCACGCCGCTCATCGAGCAGCCGGTCATCGATCTTGATCCGGCAGCCGATCTCACCGGAGTTGCCCTGCACGATCATGTTGGCCTGCACGGCGGGAAGCACCGTGACGACGGTGTAGGACCACGGCAGCGGCACGTCGTTGATCTGGTGGACGTTGGCCTCGGCGTCCCAGTAGTTGATGTCGGCTCTGGTGCCCGGCGGCCCGAATGCCTCGTATGCGACGTACTTGGGGTTGAACTGCACGATCTCGATGCCGGCGCCGGCGTGGGGGTTGAGCTCCTGAGAGGCGAACACCTTGTGCAGTCGAGTGACGATCACACTGGATACGAAGATGACCACGATGAAGACCAAGGGAATCCAATACCGTCTGAGTATTCCGCCGATCGGGATCGTCTTCATATCACCGCCTTCCGCTGGTCGATAGTGCGGTCGAACGCGGGCAGCGGACAGTTTGTTCCCCGGCTCGGCCGGAAGCGTCGAAGGCTGCCGCAAAATCGTCCCCGGGCAGCATAACCTTCGATTGGCTAACGATCGCAACAAGCCTTTTTCGAGGCTCGCCGGTTCGTAAGTGGCCGGTAGCGCGGCACCGACGACCAGGCTTCAGTAGCATGGCCGCTGATGCACGGTCTGGTGAATGGCGTCCGATTCGGCGCAGTGGTCATCGTGGTAGCGCTGGCGTTGGCTGGTTGCAGCGGCAGGTCAGGCTCGAAAGCGGTGGAGTCGACCACGCCGGAAGCGTCCTGGTCGGGTCCGGACGCGCCGCCGGACCCGCGGACCTTGCTTCGGGCCGGTGACCTCGCCGTTTCGCAGGTGCCCGAGAGCGTGCTGATCTTCATCGAGAGCCAGTCCAGTGACGCCGGAACCTGGAAGGCCCGAGTGGTCACCTCCGACGGCGCCGAACGGCAACTCAAGATCGGATCCGACGGGGTGGCGGTGCTGGTCGGCCCGACTGCGACCGAGGACAGCGACGCCGACAAGGCCAAGCGCCGCGCGAACGTCGAAGGCGCCCGCCTGGACTATCGGGCGGCGGTGAACAGGGTGTTGACCGCGGTTCCCAACGCCTCGATCACCGAGCTCAGTCTGCTCGACATGAACGGCACCGTCGTCTGGGATGCCGACGTCTGGGACACCGACCTGGTCGAACGCGACGTCACCGTCGACGCGGCGTCCGGGGCGATCACCACCGACCGGTAGGTCTGAGTCGGCGGTCCAGCTTCGGCTCTCCTTCGTCGAGCCTCGCTAACCGCCGGCGCGGCCGGTGACGGGTGGCAGGTCGGCCAGCGTGACGATGCCCGGCGGGGCGGCGACCACAGCCGGCACCGCGTTGGTCACCGGCATCGCCGTATAGATCGAGCCCAGGCCGTTGAGGTTCGGCTCGCTCCAGTCCTTCGGTGGCAGGCAGTTGATGACGGTGCGCATGTTCGGCAGCCCGAACACCTGGATCACGTGGCCGTGCGCCACCGGCTTGGGCGGAGTGACGTGGCTGCCCATGATCCAGTTGAACCCCACACTGACGACGTTGCGGTCGCCGGCCCAGCCGCGGTGATACCCGAAGACACTGCCCACCGTGCCGGCGGGGATCTTCATGAAGCCCAGGTCGCTGTCACCGGTCGCGGCGGTGAACTGCACGTCGAAAGTCATCTTGTCCAGTTGCGCGCCGATCGCGTCGGCCATCATGGCCGCAGACTCGGCGAACACCTCGCTTTCGACGCGGACACTTTCGGCGAGCCCGGGAATGCCGGGATCCTGGCCGAAACCCATCGCCGCCATGGTGGCCGCCGACTCATAGGTCGAGCAGTCCACCGACTCGGTGATCCGGATCTCGTCGACCCGTTCGCACGCCCCGGACAGCACCATGCCGACCATGTTGGTCAGCCCGGGGTGCGCGCCGCTGCCGAACATCGTCGAGTTGCCCGCCCGGCAGGCGTCCTCGATGCGGTTGCGGTCTTGCGGGGTCTGCTTGCCGCCGGTGATCCACGCCGCGGTGGAGCACACGTTGACCCCGGCTTCGAGTAGCCGGACCAACTCGTCGATGCTCGGCCACAGGGGGTTGTAGCAGCAGGCGTCGGGTTTGAGCGCGATCAGCGCGTCGATGTCGTTGGTGGCGGTGATCCCGGTGGGACCCGTCTCGGCGGCGCAGCCGGCCAGCTCGGCGGCATCCACGCCGACCTTGTCCTTGCCGTGGGCATACACACCGACCAGCTCCATGTCGGGACGGCCGATGATGGCGTGCAGCGAGCGCTGCCCGATGTTGCCGGTGGTCCATTGGATGACGCGCAACGGTGTGTTCATGGCCCACCACCATATTCGGGTGCGCCGAGACGGCTGTTGTGGCACCGTCGGATCTTGTGACCGGCGTGCAGGTGCGTACCGCGACCGACGGCGACTGGCCGGCAATCGTGCTATTGGAAAATACCGGCTTCGGGACGGTCCACCATCCTGATGACCTTGCCGCCTTCCGCGATCTGGTGCCGGCCGGCGGCACGGTGGTGGCCTGCGAGGGCGCCACGGTGATCGGCGTGGCGTTCTATCTGGACCTGCGCTTGACCGTTCCCGGTGGGGCGATTCTGCCGGCCGCTGGAATCAGTGGGGTGGTGGTGGCGCCGACCCACCGCCGGCGCGGGGTGCTGCGGGCGATGTACGACGAGTTGCACCGCCGCATAGCTGATGCCGGCTATCCGATCGCAGCGCTGACGGCCAGCGAGGGCGGGATCTACGGCCGGTTCGGTTACGGCCCGGCGACCGTCGACCACGGGCTGAGCGTGGATCGGCGATTCGCAGTGCTGCATGCCGACGCGCCCGACCCCGGAGGTGTGCGGCTGGTCGAGACCGCCGAGTGTGGCGGCGAATTCGCCGCCATCTATGACCGGTGGCGCGTCATCACTCCGGGCGGACTGCTGCGCCCACAGCCGCTCTGGAACGACCTGCTCGCCGACCGGCCGGAGGAGCGGGCCGGCGGCACCGCGCTGTTCGCGCTGCTGCATCCCGACGGTTACGCGCTGTACCGGGTGCACGGTGAACACCCGAAGACGGCGCGGGTCGAGGAGTTCCGGGCGGTGACCGCCGAGGCGCACGCGGCGCTGTGGCGCGCGCTGCTGGGGCTGGATCTGATTCAGGAGGTCGCCATCGGCACCTATCCCGACGATCCGCTGCCGTACCTGCTGACCGATACCCGGCTGGCACGCACCACCGGCCGCAAGGACCACATGTGGTTGCGCGCGATGGACGTCCCGGCCGTGTTGCAGGCTCGCCGCTACGCCTGCGAGCTGTCCGTTGTCCTGCAGCTGAATGACGGATTCCGTAGCGACGGTGGGCGATTCGCGTTGACGGTCCGCGACGGACAGGCAAGCTGTGAGCGCACCGAGGCGCCGGTTGACGCCGAGCTGGATCTCGATGTGCTGGGCATGCTGTATCTGGGCGTGCACCGGGCGTCGGTGATGGTCAGGGCCGGCCGGCTGCGGTGCGACGACGAGGCCGTGGTGCGCCGGCTGGACACCGCCTTCGTCAGCGACGTCCCGGCGCAGCTCGGATTCTTCTTCTAAAGCGTGTCCTTGCCCGGAGCCTACAGCTTGGCCAGGTCGTAGCTGCCCAGGTTGTCCATCAGCACGTGTAGCTGGTCCTGCGATGAGCCCAGGGTGTGCTCGATCGCGGTGAGCCGGGCTGCCAGGTGGCCGACCGGGTACTCCCAGGTCACCCCGATTCCGCCGTGCAACTGGATGGACTCCTGGGCGATATGCCGCCCGGACCGGCCGACCTGCAGCTTAGTGCGTGCCGCGATCACCGGGTCGAGGTTGCCGTCGGTGATCGACATGGCCGCGTAGAGGTTCATGCTACGGGCCAGTTCCAGCGACACGTACATGTCGGCGGCACGCTGAGTCAGGGTCTGGAAGGTGTTGAGCGTCACCCCGAACTGCTTGCGCGTCTTGAGGTAATCGGTAGTGAGCCGCAGTGCCTCTTCCATCGCGCCGACCGCCTCGGCGCACACCGCCGAGGAGATCCGGATCATCGCGTGCTCGATGGCCCCGGTGGCGTCGGTCGCCTCGCCGAGCGGGCTGCCCGGCGCATCGTCCAGGTCGATCTGGGCGCCGCGCTGGCCGTCGAAGGTCCGGTAGGGCCGGCGGGTCAGGCCGTCGGCGCTGCCGTCGACCACAAACAGCCCGGTCCCACCGTCCGGAAGTGCGGCGCTGACCACCAGCGTGTCGGCGCGGTCCCCGGTCAGTACGGGGTTCTTGCGCCCGCTTAACACCCACGAATCCCCTTGCCGCACCGCGGTGGTGGAGACCTGCGCAGCCACGCCGCGCATCCCCGGCTCGGTGTGGGCGAACGCCAGGATGTGCTCGCCCCCGGCGACGGCGTCGAGCAGTTCCCGCTGGTCGGCAGTGCCACGTTCGGCGATCAGCGCGCCGGGCCCGAGCGCGCCGTGGATGACCGGCTCAGGGGCCAGCCGCCGGCCCATCTCGGTGAGGACCACCATGATCTCCAGCGGACCGGATTCGTCCGGGTCGAAGCCCAGACCGAGAATCCCGGTGTCGGCCAACTGTTTCCACACCTGTGGATTGAAGCCGGGGTCGGCCTCGATGACGTCGTTGCGGGTCTCGGTGTCGTAGCCCGACAACATCGAACGGGTGGTGTCGCGCAGCAGAACCTGCTCGTCGCTGAGTTGAAAGTCCATGACCGTGGTACCTCCTACAGGCCGAGAATGGTGGACGCGATGATGGTGCGCTGCACCTCGTTGCTGCCGCCGTAGATCGACGTCTTGCGGTAGTTCAGGTAGGTCGGGGCGGCGTGCTGGGCCCACCCCGGTGACGCGATGTCCTCGCCTGCCTCGTAGGGCAGCGCGTCGGGGCCGGCCAGCTCGACGAACAGTTCGGTGACGGCCTGCTGCAGCTGGCTCCCGCGCAGTTTGAGCACCGACGACGCCGGGTTGGGCTTGCCGTCCACCGAGTCGCTCGATACCCGCATCTGGGTAAGTTCTAATGCCAGCAAATCGTTTTCGGTCTCGGCGAGTCGCGCCGCGAACAGCGGGTCGTCGAGTGCACCGAGCTCCTTGGCGCGCGCCTTGACCTCGGCGAGCCGGACTTTGGTGCGGGTCACCCCGGCAATTCCGGTGCGCTCGTTGCCGAGCAGGAACTTCGCGTAGGTCCAGCCGTGGTTCTCCTCGCCGACGAGCTGATCGGCGGGCACCCGCACGTCGGAGAAGAACACCTCGTTGACCTCGTAGCCGCCGTCGATGAGTTTGATCGGTCGCATGGTGACACCCGGTGTGGATACCTCGAACAGCAGGAAGGAGATACCGGCCTGCTTCTTGGGTGCTTGCGGGTCGGTGCGCACCAGGCAGAAGATCCAGTCTGCGTACTGGCCGAGCGTGGTCCAGGTCTTCTGGCCGTTGACGATGTAGCTGTCGCCGTCGCGCACCGCCGTGGTGCGCAGGCTTGCCAGGTCGGAGCCCGCATCGGGTTCGGAAAAACCTTGGCACCACCAGATGTCCAGGTTGGCGGTAGCCGGCAGGAAGCGTTCCTTTATTGCCTGGGAACCGAATTCGGCGATCACCGGTCCGACCATCTTGGCGTTGAAGGTCAGCGGCTCGGGCACCGATGCCAATTGCATCTCGTCGAGCCAGATCTGGTGCTGGGTCAGCGTCCAGTCCTTGCCGCCCCACTCGGTCGGCCAGTTGGGCACCGCCAGACCGTGGGCGTTGAGAATCCGCTGGGTGGTGACGATGTCGTCGGGAAAGATCGACTCGCCCCGCTGGCTGCGTTCCCGGATCTCGGCGGGGATCTCGGAGGTGAAAAAGGTACGCAGTTCGTCGCGGAATGCGGATTCTTCGTCGGTGAGTGCCAGTTGCACGGCGGACTCCTGGGTCGGGATGGAAACGCAGACTGGTATGCACACTAATCCGAGCCCGCCATGGCCGGTCCACAAGGCCGGTATCGTGCGTTTTTGTACGCTTGACCGCATGAGGCGGTCGTTGTTCGCGCTGTGCGTCCTGTTGTCGGCGGTGTCGTGTTCGCCGGAACCGGCCAAGCCCGCCGAACCGGCGCCGCGGCCGTCGGAGTCGCCGGCCGCCAAACCGGCCGCGCACATCGGCCAGACGCTGGACCTGATGCGGATCGGCGGGCAAAAGATCGCTGTGACGTTGACCGAGGTCATCGACCCGGCCACCGTCCCCAACGGCTGGGGCGAGGCTGGCAAGACCTACGTCGCGGCCAAACTGCGGATCGAGAACGCCGGAACGACGACCATCGTCGGCAACAGCAACAGCGATGTCTCGGTGGTCGGTTCGGACGACCACGACTACCAGGCTGATTTCGCCACCGTGACCGAATGCCAGGACGTCGGCTACGGCTGGTTCCTGATCGCCGCCGGTTCGTCGAGCACCGGTTGCGTGGTGTTCGCGCTGCCGTCGGGGGTCACCGCGACGAAGGTGCGTTACTCACCGTCCTCGGGCATCTCCCAGGATGTCGGCGAGTGGTTGAACCCGTAGCAGCGGCTTTCTGCACAGTGGCGCGTTGATCCACAATCGCGGGCCGCGCCCGGCGCCGGACCGGGTCGGCCGCCGGCGCCGGCATCTACGGTCGGCGCATGGCACCAGAACCACCCGGCGAGCGGCTGCAGCGGCGGCTCGGCCTGCTGCCCGAACCCGACCGCACCGAGAAAGCCGCCGAGCCCGGCGACGAAGCAGACCCGAACTCGTTGCTGCCGCGCTGGCTGCCCGACGCCACGGACGCCGGTTGGCTCGCCAAGGTGCGGGCTGATCCGGGCCGCGCCGGCGCGATCGCCTTGGCGGTGATCGCGGCGGTCGCAGTGCTCATCACCGTGTTCACGGTGGTCCGCGACCGGCCTGCGCCGGTGCTCAGCGCCAAACTGCCTCCGGTGGAGATGGTTTCGACTGCCAGCACGCGCGGCGCGGAGCCATCGGCAGATCCTGCGCCGGTCGCGGATCAGGTGGTGGTCAGCGTGGTGGGGTTGGTCCATAAGCCGGGGTTGGCGACGTTGTCACCCGGTTCCCGGATCGCCGATGCGCTCACCGCAGCCGGCGGGGCGCTCGACGGTGCGGACACCATCGGGTTGAACCTGGCCCGCCCGGTGGTGGACGGCGAACAGATCGTGGTCGGCCTGGCGCCGCCGGCCGGGCCGCCGGTACTAGGCAGCTCCGTCGGTGCGGCATCGCCGCCACCGGAGGCTCCCCGCAGCAGTACCGCGCCGACGGCGACGGCGACCAAACCCGAGCCGAAGGGCGGCGAACCGGTCAACCTCAACACCGCGACCGTCGAACAGCTCGATGCCCTGCCCGGCGTCGGGCCGGTGACCGCGGCAGCCATCGTGGCCTGGCGGGAAGCCCACGGCAAGTTCGCCGACGTGGACCAACTCGGCGATGTCGACGGGATCGGCCCGGCGCGGCTGGAGAAGCTGCGTGCCCTGGTGCGTGTCTGAGGCGTGGCTCAGCCACCGGCCCCGGCGCCACCGGCGGCCCGGCTGGACGTTCGGTTGGTGCCGGCGGCCCTGACCGGCTGGGTGGTCACCGCCGCCGGCATCCAGTGGCAGATCGGCGGCACCTTGGCGGCGCTGTGCGCACTGATCGGCGTCTCGGCGGCGCTGCTGTGGCGGCACGGCGGGCGCACGCGGCGGCCCGGTTATCGGCTGGCCGGTGCGGTCCTGGCGGCGGCGTCAACGGTGGGGGTGGGGTTCGGCTGGGCTGTCGCGCTGCGCACCGAGTCGCTGAGCCACCACCCGATCACCGCCGCATTCGGCCGCACCGCCCCGGTCACGGTCACCCCCAGCGAGAGTCCACTGCCGGCCGGCGCCCGTCGGCTGATGTTCCGGGCCACCCTGCAGTATCTCGATGGTGCAGAATCCTCGGGCCGGGTAGTGGTTTTCGCGTCCAATATCGAATTCGGTGACGTAATGGTGGGCCGGTCTATGGCGTTCCGCGCCAAAATCGCCCGTCCGACGCGGCGCGACCTGACGGCGGCGGTGCTGACCGCCACCGGCGAGCCGACGTGGGGCGATCCCGGACTTGTTGCGCGGAGTGCACATCAGGTGCGCGCGCGGTTCGCGGCCGCCGCCGGGCGGGTACTGCCCGGCGAACAGGCCCGGATGCTGCCCGCGCTGGTGCTCGGTGACACCTCGGCGATCACCGCCGCGACCGGGCGAGAGTTCCGGGCCGCGGGCTTGACGCACCTGATGGCGGTCTCCGGCGCCAACGTCACCATCGTCTGTGGTGCGGTGTTGTTTTCGGCGCGGCTGGTCGGGCCGCGCGCTGCGGCGGTGCTGGCCGGGGTCGCGTTGCTGGGGTTCGTCATCGTGGTGCAACCGACGGCCAGCGTGGTGCGGGCGGCGGTGATGGGGGCGATCGCGCTGCTGGGCGTGCTGTCGGCGCGACGGCGGCAAGCGATTCCGAGTCTGGCCGCCAGCGTGCTGGTGCTGCTCGCACTGGCCCCGCAGCTGGCCGTCGACGTCGGCTTCGCCCTGTCGGTGGTGGCGACGGCGGCATTGGTGCTCATCGCGCCGGTGTGGACGGCGCGGCTGGTGGCGCGCGGTTGGCCCGAACCCTTGGCTGCCGCGGTAGCCGTGGCATGGGCGGCAAACTTGGTCACCGCGCCGCTGATCGCCGGTATCTCCGGTCGGCTCAGCCTGGTCAGCACGCTCGCCAACCTCGCGGTCGCGGTGCTCGTCGCGCCCATCACCGTGCTGGGCAGCGCGGCGGCGGCGCTGTGCGGGTGGTGGCCGGCGGCCGCCGAACTGCTGATCCGGTTCACCGGCCCCGAACTGTGGTGGCTGGGCCACGTTGCCCACTGGACCGCCGGGGTCCCTGCCGCCACCGTGTCCGTGCCGGCAGGGGCGGCCGGGGTATTCGGCGTCGGCGCCGCTGCCGTCGCGATCGTGCGCTGTTGGCGCTGGCGGTGCTGCCGGCGGATGCTGACCGTCCTGGTCGTATGCCTGCTGGCGTGGTCGGTCACGGAGGTGTTGACCGGCTGGGCGGTTGTCGGGGCTGCGTGACACGATTGGCGGGTGAGCCAACCGGTTTCGCCGCTACACCTGATCCTCGGTGACGAGGAACTGCTGGTCGAACGGGCCGTCGCGCAGGTGCTGGCGGCGGTGCGGGCCCAGGCCGGCAGTGCCGACATCCCGGTTGACCGGTTGCGGGCCGGCGAGGTCGAGGCCGGCGAACTGGCCGAACTGCTCAGCCCGTCGCTGTTCGCCGATGAACGTGTGGTGGTGCTGGAAGCCGCCGGCGAGGCCGGCAAGGATGCGGTGACCCTCATCGGCGCGACGGCCGCCGACGTCCCGCCGGGCACCGTGCTGGTCGTGGCGCATTCCGGCGGGGGACGGGCCAAGGCGCTGGCCGGGCAGCTGCGGCAGCTCGGCGCCGAGGTGCATCCGTGCGCGCGTATCACCAAGGCCACCGAACGCGCCGACTTCGTCCGCGCCGAGTTCCGCCGGCTCAAGGTCCGGGTTGACGACGCCTGCGTCACGGCGCTGCTCGACGCGGTCGGCTCCGACATCCGCGAGCTCGCCGCGGCCTGCTCACAGCTGGTTGCCGACACCGGCGGGCATGTCGACGCCGTCGCGGTGCGCCGTTACCACAGCGGCAAAGCCGAAGTGAAGGGCTTCGACGTCGCCGATCGGGCGGTCGTCGGGGATGTCGAAGGCGCCACCGAGGCGTTGCGATGGGCGATGATCCGGGGCGAGCCGCACGTGGTGCTGGCCGACGCGCTGGCCGAGGCTATCCACACCATCGCCCGGGTGCGGCCCAAATCCGGAGACCCCTACCGGCTGGCCGGCGAGTTGGGCATGCCGCCCTGGCGGGTGCAGCGGGCACAGAAACAGGCCCGGCATTGGTCGCAGGAATCGGTCGCCGCCGCGGTGCGGCTGGTGGCGGGCCTCAACGCCGACGTCAAGGGCGCCGCAGCCGACGCCGACTACGCGCTGGAGGCAGCGGTGCGCAAGGTCGCCGAACTGGCCGCCCGCTGAGGAGTGCCGAACAGTCGCGAAAGCCCCCGAATTCCGACCGGAACGGGGGCTTTCGCGACTGCTCGCGAGTGGATCAGAGCTTGTTGAGAGCCCGCGCCAGCGCCGACTTCTTGTTGGCGGCCTGGTTCTTGTGGATCACGCCCTTGCTGGCGGCCTTGTCGAGCTTCCGGCCGGTCGACACCAACAGCTCGCCGGCCTTCTCCTTGTCGCCGGCCTCGGCTGCCTCACGGAAGGCGCGGATCGCGGTGCGCACCGCCGACTTCACCGACTGGTTGCGCAGCCGGGCGCGCTCGTTGGTCCGGTTGCGCTTGACCTGCGACTTGATGTTGGCCACGAAGTAGTTCCTTCTTAAAAGCTTGGTTGGGTTCGCCTCCCGAGATGGGAGCAACGGCTGTTCAGGTTACCAGCTGGCCGGTCAACTCCCCAACTTGGCTCAACTGTGACTACTGTGCTCAGCCTCGTGCGACCACGTCGACCCGGTGCAGGTCGTCGCCGAGCTCGATCGGCCCGTCGAACTCCGCGGCCGCCAACGCCCGCCACTGTTCCTCTTGCCCGGGGGCGATGGCGGGCACGTAATGGGTCAGCACCAGCGTGCCGACTCCGGCGCGCCGGGCGGTGGCGCCGGCTTGGGCGACCGAGGAATGGTAGTCGCAGATGTCGCGGATCCGCTGTTGCGGCAGCGCAGCGATGAGGTCGCTACGGATCACGGTGTGCACCAGCGCGTCGGCGCCGGAGGCCAGCTCGTCGAGGCTGTCGCAGGGCACGGTGTCGCCGGCCATGACCACCGAGGCGGTTCCCGACGCGTCGGTGTGCTCGATGCGGAACCCGATGGTCGGTGTCACGGGCCGGTGGTCGGTGGGCGCCACGGTGATCCGCACGCCGTCGCGATCCCAGACCTGGCCGGCGGTGTGCTCCTGCACGTCGACCGGGGGCGGGGCGGTCAGGTCGTCGTGGTGGGCGATGCGGTAGCCGATGTCATGGCCGAACGCCCGCAGCATTGCCGCCACGACATCGGCGGTACCCGGCGGCCCGATGATCGGCAGCGGTGCGGGGTCGGGGGTGAACGTGGTGACCCACCGGGTGATCAACAGGTCGCCGAGGTCGGCGATGTGGTCACTGTGCAGGTGGGTGAGCAGCAGCGCGGCCAGCGTGTTGGCCGACGCGCCCGCGGCGGCCAGCCGCTGCAACACCCCGCGCCCGCAGTCGACCAGCAGCGCCTGGCCGCCGGCCCGGATCAGGGTCGACGGACCGGCACGGTTGGGGTCGGGGATCGGGCTTCCGGTGCCCAGCAGGGTGATCTCGATCGTCATGACGTCACATATGCCACAGAACTCCGTCTGCCGCTGGCTGATCGACAGAGTTTCGGCATCGCCGCCCCGCGACCGGGCAAAATGGCCTAGCCTGGTGTGAAGCAGATCACTGCGGCGGGAGGCTTCTATGCGGATCGCGGATGTATTGCGGAACAAGGGCGCGGCGGTGGTGACCATCCATCCGGATGCCACCGTCATGGAGTTGCTGGCGGGGTTGGCCGAGCACAACATCGGCGCCATGGTCGTGATCGGAACCGACGGCCTGCAGGGGGTGGCCTCCGAGCGTGACGTGGTTCGGCAACTGCACGTCCACGGCGCCAGCCTGCTGGCCCGGCCGGTGTCGGCGATCATGACCCGGTTGGTGGCGACCTGCACCAAATCCGACACCGCCGACGAGGTCAGCGTGCTGATGACCGAGCACCGGGCACGCCACATACCGGTGCTCGAAGACGGCCGGCTGGCCGGGATCGTCAGCATCGGCGACGTCGTCAAGTCGCGGATGGAGGAGTTGCAGGCCGAGCACGCGCAGCTGCGCTCCTACATCAGCCAGGGATAGCGGATCCCGCCCCCGGCAGGGCTCAGCTCCAGGCGTAGTCGCTGCGCAGCCGCGCGGCCACCACGTCGAACACCGTGCGTTCCAGGATGGCGCCCTCGCGCCGGATCGACTCCTCGGGCACGTCGAGCACCCGGTCCAGCCGTACCCAGCTGAGCCGGTGGGCTTCGTCCCAACTGCCCGCGCCGATGCCCAACCAATTCGTGTCCTCGGCGTGGCGCGGCTGGCTGGACAACATCAGTCCCAGCAGCACGCTGCGGTCACGTCCGACGACCAGCACCGGCCGGTCCTTTCCTTCGCGCGGATCGTCCTCATAGGCCACCCAGGTCCAGACGATCTCGCCCGGGTCGGCTCGGCCGTTGAGATCGGGCGCGTACACCAGGCGGCGTGCGCGGTGCGCGGTGGGGACACTGCTATTGGTTACCGGGCGGCCGGCCGGAATCGCCGGCGACGGGTCCGACGCCGTGCCGGTCAGCACTTCCAGGCCGAGCTTGATGCCCTGCTCGATGCCCCGCTGGATGCGCTGCTGCACCAGCGGCGCCTGCTCGAGTTGGCGGATGAACCGTGGAGCTTCGTTGAACACCAGGTTCTCCGCGAATCGCTGCACCGTCTGCCATGGGGTCTTCCGCGGGGAAGCCATGTTCGCAGCATAGGCGAAACGGGGTCGGGCGCCGGTGTACCGAGTTCGGTGCCGGAACGCTCGGGTGCTGTGCACGTGGAAGCGCCCCAAGAACTGGGCGAAAGCTGAGTGCCGGTTGCCTCGCGGCCCCGCCCCGGGCGAGGGCTTCGGCGACGTTCCCGGGCCGGATGTGACGCGCCGACTTAGGTGGGCTAAGAAGCGACAAACACGGACCGTTCAGCGTATCTACCTGGGGAAAGGCTCGCAAGAACCTCGCTGGCACACAGCTATGTGAACGGGTAGTTGTGCCTAATCACAGGTATCTGTTAGATTTGACTAGCTTTGCAGCGGACGGTGCTGGGGGAGCATCCGGCGGTGGCAAAACGGCCCGCCGGTTGGACATCGTGAAAGGCAAATGAGGCTATGAACATTCGCAAAATCGGCGTAGTGGGGGCTTTCGCAGCGGGCGCGGCATTCGCATTGGCGCCGCTGGCGGCCGCGGAGACGGGTGACACCCCGGCGCCGCCCGACTTCAGCAACATCCTGGTGGGCCAGGTGCAGTCGATGAACTGGCTCTTCGGCGCTCAGGCCACGGCCTCGGGGGTCGACAGCGACCTCATCACCGCCGGCGACCCGACGACCGAGAACCCGCTGTCATTCAGCACCATCTCCGCTGACGACTTGACGGACAACCCGGCCTTCGCGGCGATGCTGTTCGGCCCGAACTGGGAAGACGAGATGTCTTCCGACCCGGGCGCCTACAGCCTGTTCAACGGCGCGCTGACGCAGTTCTACGACGCCAGCAACGTGCTGACGTACGCGCTGCTGACCGGTGGCGGCGAGATCGACGTCGCAGACGCCGGCGACTACCTGTTCGGCAGCGAAGCCGGAATCGCCGACGGCTTGGCCGGTGACGGCTTCTTCGCCGACTTCGGCAACTTCTTCCAGGCGGGCGTGGCCGACCTGTTCGGGTACTTCGGATTGGGCGCGCTCGACATGTGATCGTCGCTTGCGAACGCAAACCCCCGGAGGTGCCGCCGCCTCCGGGGGTTTCGTTTTGGGGCCGTCGCCTCGCTACCCTGACAGGACAGTAGGCACACACCGCCACACCACCCGCTTCACCAGGAGATTCCCATCAGCAGCTTCGCCGACCAGACCTTCACCGCGCCGGCGCAGATACGGAACTTCTGCATCATCGCCCACATCGACCACGGCAAGTCCACGCTGGCCGATCGGATGCTGCAGCTGACCGGCGTCGTCGACGACCGGTCGATGCGCGCCCAGTATCTGGACCGGATGGACATCGAGCGGGAACGTGGCATCACCATCAAGGCACAGAATGTGCGGCTGCCCTGGGAGGTCGACGGTGAACAGTTCGTCCTGCACCTGATCGACACCCCCGGCCACGTCGACTTCACCTACGAGGTGTCCCGGGCGCTGGAGGCCTGCGAGGGCGCCATCCTGTTGGTCGACGCAGCCCAGGGGATCGAGGCCCAGACCCTGGCGAATCTGTACCTGGCGCTGGACCGTGACCTGACCATCATCCCGGTGCTCAACAAGATCGACCTGCCCGCCGCCGACCCGGAGCGCTACGCCGCCGAACTGGCTCACATCATCGGTTGCGAACCGGGCGATGTCCTCAAGGTGTCCGGCAAGACCGGCGAAGGGGTGGCCGACCTGCTCGACGAGGTCGTCAAACAGATGCCCCCGCCCACCGGCGACGCCGATGCGCCCGCCCGGGCAATGATCTTCGACTCCGTCTACGACATCTACCGCGGCGTGGTCACCTATGTCCGCGTCGTCGACGGCAAGATCACGCCGCGCGAGAAGATCGCGATGATGTCCACCGGCGCCACCCACGAGTTGCTGGAAGTCGGCATCGTCTCCCCGGAACCCAAGGCCACCAAGGGGCTCGGCGTCGGCGAGGTCGGCTACCTGATCACCGGCGTGAAGGACGTGCGCCAATCCAAGGTCGGCGACACCGTCACCACCGCGCGGGGCGGCGCCGCCGAGGCGCTCACCGGCTACCGCGAACCCAAGCCGATGGTCTACTCCGGGTTGTACCCGGTGGACGGCTCGGACTACCCGAACCTGCGTGACGCGCTGGACAAGCTGCAGCTCAACGACGCCGCCCTGACCTATGAGCCGGAGACCTCGGTGGCGCTGGGTTTCGGCTTCCGCTGCGGCTTCCTGGGGCTGCTGCACATGGAGATCACCCGGGAACGCCTCGAGCGCGAATTCGACCTCGATCTGATTTCCACCTCACCCAACGTTGTCTACCGGGTGATTCGCGAAGACAACACCGAGGTGATCGTCACCAATCCGTCGGACTGGCCGGAAGGGAAGGTCCGCACCGTTTTCGAGCCCGTCGTCAAGACCACGATCATCGCGCCGAGCGAATTCGTCGGCACCATCATGGAACTGTGCCAGTCCCGGCGCGGTGAACTGGGCGGCATGGACTATCTGTCGCCGGAACGCGTCGAGCTGCGTTACACGATGCCGTTGGGCGAGATCATCTTCGACTTCTTCGACTCGCTGAAGTCACGCACCCGCGGCTACGCCAGCCTGGACTACGAGGAGGCCGGCGAACAGGAGGCCGATCTGGTCAAGGTCGACATCCTGCTGCAGGGCGAGGCGGTGGACGCATTCAGCGCGATCGTGCACAAGGACTCGGCGTCGGCCTATGGCAACAAAATGACCACCAAGCTCAAGGAGTTGATTCCGCGCCAGCAGTTCGAGGTGCCGGTGCAGGCTGCAATCGGCTCGAAAATCATTGCCCGCGAGAATATTCGGGCCATCCGGAAGGACGTGCTGTCCAAGTGCTACGGCGGTGACATCAGCCGTAAGCGCAAGCTGCTGGAAAAGCAGAAGGAAGGCAAGAAGCGGATGAAGACCATCGGTCGGGTCGACGTACCGCAGGAGGCGTTCGTCGCGGCACTGTCCACCGACGGCGGTGGGACCGCCGCGGAAAGAGCCAAGAAATAGTGGCCAACCGGGCGGGCAGAACCGCTGCCAGTGCGGCGGCGCTGGCGCTGCTGGCGAGCGGGTGCACCACGGTGGTCAGCGGAACAGTCAGGCCGGCACCGGGATTGGCGCCCACCCCGGTGACCGGAATCGCGGTCCGGCAGGTGTTGCTCGACGACGCGGAGTTGTCGAAGCTGATCGGTCAGCCCTTCCGCAGCGACCCCTCGTTGCCGCCACGGTTCGGCGGCGTCGACAGTCTGCCCGATGCCTGGGACACCGCGGGGCCGGAAGACTGCGTCGGCGCTGCGGTGGGCGGACAGCAGGCGGTCTACAAATCTGCCGGCGTGCAGGATGTCGCCCACGAGTTCTGGGACTCCACCTCTACCACCGGTGACTCGGCATTGACCGGGGTCGGTGAGGCCGTGATCGCCTTGGCCACCCCCGCCGACGCCGACGCGCTCTTCGAGAAGTTCACCCAGCAATGGGGCCGCTGCGACGGGGTCACGGTGACCCGCGGCGACGAGGCCGACGGCGAGGCCAGCGGTGAGATCATCGACGTCTCCACCAGCGACACGGTACTGACCGCCACCGTACGGACCACCGTGGACGGCGAGGTGGGCCTGCGGGTGTCACGCGCCGTGGCGGTTCTGGTGAACTGCATCGTCGACGTCGACGTGTTCTGGTTCGTCGGCGAGGAGGACCATGCCGACGCCCCACCGGCCGGGGACACCACCGCGGCCGACCTGGCCAGAGCGATGCTGGACAAGGTCCGCAACCTGAGCGGCTGACCCAGACCGGGCGGTCTCCACGCCGAGCAGTCCCCCGCAAGCGGGAGGTGCCCCCAGCGAAAGCGCCCTAAAACGGTCCGATTTGGTGGCTTTCGCGACTGCTCGCGCCAAATGGGCCGCCCCTAGTTGGGTGCGTTCGCGGGTTGGAAGCCCCCGGTGGAGTCGGCCTCTTCTTCGGCGCGGATTACGTGCACCACGGCGTTGATCAGCGCCAGGTGAGTGAACGCCTGGGGGAAGTTGCCCAGGTGCCGACCGGTGCGCGGCTCGATCTCCTCGGCATACAGGTGCAGCGGGCTGGCGAACGACAGCAGTCGCTCGCACAGATGCTTGGCCTGGCTGACCTCACCGATCTCCACCAGCGCCGAAACCAGCCAGAACGAGCAGATCGTGAAGGTGCCCTCGGTGCCGGACAGGCCATCGTCGGTCTCCTCGGTCCGGTAGCGCAGCACCAGGCCGTCCTCGGTGAGTTCCTCGGCGATCGCCATCACGGTGGCACGCACCCGCGGATCGTCGGCCGGCAAGAACCGGGTGAGCACCACGAGCAGCAGTGAGGCGTCCAGCGCATCGCTGCCGTAACTCTGCGTCAGCACACCTCGCGAATCCACCCCGTTGGCCAGCACGTCGGCCTTGATCTCCTCGGCGATCACCCGCCACTGCCGGGCGTAGGAGACCTCGCCCTGCAACTCGGCCAGCTTCGAGCCGCGATCCAGCGCCACCCAGCACATCACCTTCGACGAGGTGAAGTGCTGCGGTTCGCCGCGGACCTCCCAGATTCCGCGATCCGGTTCGCGCCAGTGGTCGATGGCTTCCTCCACCTGACGTTTGAGCACCGGCCACAGCGTTTCGGGGATCTGTTCGCGGGACTTGGCGTGCAAATACACCGAGTCGAGCATGGTGCCCCAGATGTCGTGCTGCCGCTGGTTGTAGGCGCCGTTGCCGATTCGCACCGGGCGAGCGTTGTCGTAGCCCGACAGATGCTCCAGTTCCTCTTCGGCGAGTTCGTGTTCGCCGCCGACGCCATACATCACTTGCAGCGGGCGCTGCTGGCCGTTATTGGCGCCGGACACATCGGCGATGAACGAGAAGAAATCGTCGGCCTCGCGGTCCAGCCCCAGTGTGTAGAGACCCCACAATGCGAAAGTCGAATCGCGCACCCAGGCGTAGCGGTAATCCCAATTGCGTTCGCCCTGTGGGGTTTCCGGTAGCGACGTGGTGGCTGCGGCCAGCAGGGCGCCGGTCGGCGAATAGGTCAGTCCCTTCAGCGTCAGCGCACTGCGCTGCAGGTAGGACCGCCACGGATGATCGGGGAAGTTGCCGATGTTGATCCACTGCCGCCAGCACTCGGTGGTGTTCCACATCTTGTCGGCGGCCTCGGCGTAAGTCTGCGGTGCCGGGTGTCGGGACCAGCTCAACGCCACGAACACGTCGTCGCCCTCGGTCAGCCGGGTGCGGGCCCGCGCCTCGCGGCCTTCCAGACCCAGCCGCAGATTCGTCGTCAACCGCAGTGTCGGGTGGGCGTCCGGGTTCTGCCGGGCCCGCGCGATCGCCTCGCCGTAGGCGTTGGACGAGTACTCCCAGGTGGCGCTGGTGCGGTGGTAGTCGAACGCCGGTTCGCAGCTCATGGTCAATTCGACGGTGCCGCTGACGCAGCGCACCGTGCGCAACAGGATGTGCTCGGCGTCCCAGTCGGTAGGGGTTCGCCGGTGGGTCTGCGACCGCGCCTCGATGTCGTGCCACTTGCCCATCACCAGCGCGTCGCGCACGATCAGCCAGCCGGTGTGGGTCTGCCAGGTGGTCTCCATGATGGGACTGCCGGGAAGGTAACGCCGCGCCGCAGGCACCGAAACCCCGTACGGTCCGAGCCGAAAGTGCCCGGCGCTGCGGTCCAGGATCGACCCGAAGACGCTGGGGGAGTCGGGCCGTGGCACGCACATCCACTCCACCGAGCCGGCCGCCGAGATCAGGCAGTTCGTTTCGCAGTCCGACAGAAACGCATAGTCGGCGATCGGTGGGAACGAGTTGCGGACCTGCCCCGGCGCCGCCGTATAAGGCACCGGCGCAGTGGCCGACAATGGCGGGGTCATTTTGGTCGCGACACGGGCATCGGAGGCTTTTCCGGTGACTTCGGGAGCGGTCTTGTCGGGTGCATCGCCCGGCGGGGTGTGCAGGACCATTCCGACATCATCTCTGGCGCCCTGCCGTGAGTCCACCTGACCCGCCCCTTGTCGGCGATCGCCGCGGTGCTGATGGCGGTGATCCGCTTCGATCGCCGCGGTGCTGATGGCGGTGATCCGCTTCGCCCGGCTTCGCCGCGCTCGCGATCGCCGCTAAGGTGGGCGGGGTGGTTGGCTTCCTGAGCTGGTGGGACGGCGTTGAGCTGTGGCTGTCCGGACTCGGCTTCGTGATCCAGACCGCAGTGGTGATGCCGGTGGTACTGGCGTTGGCCTACATCCTGGCGGTGGTCCTGGACGCGATGCTGGGGCAGGGGATTCGGGTACTGGAACGGGTCCGCCCCGACGACGGCGAGGCCCGGTAGATGCCGCGCTCGCAGGTGACGTTGATTCTGGTCGGATTGATCGCGCTGGTGATCGTCAGCTGGCTGCTGACCCGCTGAACTGCCGGGGGTTCATACCGCGGTTCCAGCTTCGGCGCTCCTCCGTCGAGCCTCGCTGAACCGCGGGGTTCATACCGCGGTTCCAGCTTCGGCGCTCCTCCGTCGAGCCTCACTGAACCGCGGGGTTCTGTTAGGCTTCCCCGCATGTTCGCAGCGTCCGGTGATGGAGTGTGCCGCGGCCCGGCCCTCCGGGTGTATGTCGCCGTGGGTACTTGCGCTGTGGCCGACGTGCACTGTTGTCGCTGACTCCCGCCCGTCGGCGCTCTGGGGTCGCAATGCCCGGCTTCTCATTCATCGGGCCACCACCTTTGCCACGCGACGGGAACCGATTTCCTCAGTCTGCACGGAAAGGTCACCAATGCCTCACACCGCCACCCGCCGCGCTGCCCTCGGTCTGGCCGCCATTCTGATCGCCGGGTGCGGCGGCGGCCCCAGCGACGTCGTGGGCGGCGGCGAACGGTCCGACGCTCACACCACGTTGACCCTGGTGGCATACGCGGTGCCCGAACCCGGCTGGAGCAAGGTGATCCCGGCCTTCTACGACACCGAGGCGGGCGCCGACGTGCAGGTCGTCACCTCCTACGGAGCCTCGGGCGACCAGTCCCGTGGCGTTGCCAACGGCAAGCCCGCCGACATCGTGAACTTCTCCGTGGAACCCGACATCACCAGGCTGGTCAACGCCGGCAAGATCGGCGAGGACTGGAACGCCGACGTCACCAAGGGCATCCCGTTCGGCTCGGTGGTGACCCTGATGGTGCGGCAGGGCAATCCCAAGCACATCAAGGGCTGGGACGACCTCCTGGCGCCCGGCATCGAGGTCATCACTCCCAGCCCGCTGAGCTCCGGATCGGCGAAGTGGAATCTGCTGGCCCCGTACGCCGTCAAGAGTGAGGGTGGCAAGAATCCGCAGGCGGGCCTGGACTTCGTCGACAGACTCGTCACCGACCATGTCAAGCTGCGCCCGGGCTCGGGACGGGAGGCCACCGATGTGTTCCTGCAGGGCAGCGGCGACGTGTTGATCAGCTACGAGAATGAGGCGATCGCCGTCGAGCGCAAGGGCAAACCGGTGGAGCACGTGAATCCGTCGCAGACGTTCAAGATCGAGAATCCGCTGGCGGTGGTGACCTCCAGCCGACACCTCGACACTGTCACCGCGTTCAAGAACTTCCAGTACACGCCCGCCGCGCAACGGCTGTGGGCGCAGGCGGGCTTCCGTCCGGTCGACCCGGGCGTGGCGGCGGAGTTCCGCGAGGAGTTCCCGGCGCCGGACAAGCTGTGGACGGTCGCCGATCTGGGCGGCTGGGAGGTCGTCGACGGCGGCCTGTTCGACAAGGACAGCGGCGCCATCACCAAGATCTACACCCGGGCCACCGGATGACCGAGATCGTGGTCACCGAGGCGACCCGCACCGGCGGAGACGAGCCGCCGGTGCACACCGGGGTGCATCGCGAAGGCGTCTCGCTGCGGGTGGGTGCTGCGGTGGTGTGGCTGTCGCTGATCGTGCTGGCGCCGCTGGCCGCGGTGAGCTGGCAGGCCGCCGGTGGTGGCTGGCAGGCGTTCCGGCTGGCGGTCACCTCGCACGCCGCGCTGGAGTCCTTCCGGGTGACGCTGACGATCGCGACCGGGGTCACCGTTGTCAACCTCGCGTTCGGGCTGCTGATCGCCTGGGTGCTGGTGCGTGACGACTTCGTCGGCAAGCGTTTCATCGACGTCATCATCGACCTGCCGTTCGCGTTGCCCACCATCGTCGCCAGCCTGGTGATGCTGGCGTTGTACGGCCCGGCCAGCCCGGTCAACGTGCACCTGCAGCACACCGCCTGGGGCGTCGGTTTGGCGCTGGCCTTCGTCACGCTGCCGTTCGTGGTGCGCGCGGTGCAACCGGTGCTGTTGGAGATCGATCGGGAGGTCGAGGAGGCCGCCGCGTCGCTGGGCGCCTCCGGTGCGACGATCTTTCGTTCGGTGGTGTTGCCGTCGTTGACTCCGGCGCTGCTGACCGGAGCGGGCCTGGCGTTCTCCCGGGCCATCGGCGAATTCGGCTCGGTGGTGTTGATCGGTGGGGCGGTGCCCGGTAAGACCGAGGTGTCCTCGCAGTGGATCCGGACCCTGATCGAGAACGACGACCGCACCGGAGCCGCGGCGATCTCCCTTGTACTGCTCACGGTTTCGTTCTTGGTGTTGCTGGCACTGCGGGTGCTGGGTGCGCGGGTGGCCAAGCGACAGGAGCGGTCCTGATGACACCGTCACCGAAAGTCCGTTACCTCATCCGCTTTCTGGCGCTGACCTACATCGGCCTGTTGCTGATCGTTCCGGTGTCTTTGATCCTGTGGCGCAGCTTCGCGCCCGGATTCGGACATTTCTTCGCCTACATCTCCACTCCGGCCGCGATTTCGGCGTTGCAGCTGTCGCTGCTGGTGGTGGCGATCGTGGTGCCGCTGAACGTCGCCTTCGGTATCCCGACGGCACTGGTGCTGGCCCGCAACAGGTTCCGCGGCAAGGGAGCGCTCCAGGCGATCATCGACCTGCCTTTCGCGGTGTCGCCGGTCATCGTCGGTGTCGCGCTGATCGTGCTGTGGGGATCGGCCGGGTTGCTGGGTTTCGTGGAGAACAACTGGGGTCTCAAGATCATCTTCGGCCTGCCCGGCATCGTGCTGGCCAGCATTTTCGTCACCCTGCCGTTCGTGATTCGGGAAGTCGAACCGGTGCTGCACGAACTGGGCACCGATATGGAGGAAGCGGCCGCAACGCTGGGTTCGAGCTCGTGGCAGACGTTCTGGCGGATCACACTGCCGTCCATCCGGTGGGGACTGACCTACGGAATCGTGCTGACCGTGGCGCGCACCCTGGGCGAGTACGGCGCGGTGTTGATCGTGTCATCCAATCTGCCCGGCACATCCCAGACGCTGACACTGCTGGTGTCCGACCGCTACAACCGCGGCGCCGAATACGGTGCCTACGCCTTATCGACGCTGCTGATGACGGTTTCGGCGCTGGTGTTGATCGTCTCTGTCGCGCTTGACATGCGGCGGGCCGGGAAGGGGAGCAGATGACCGACGCGATCACCGTGCGCGGAGCCAACAAACGCTACGGCGACTTCGTTGCACTTGACAACGTCGACTTCGCGGTGCCGTCCGGGTCCCTCACCGCACTGCTGGGTCCCAGCGGTTCGGGCAAGTCCACACTGTTGCGGGCGATCGCCGGCCTGGACCACCCGGACAGCGGAACGGTGACGATCAACGGCGTCGACGTCACCGGTGTCCCGCCGCAGCGGCGCGGCATCGGATTCGTGTTCCAGCACTATGCGGCGTTCAAGCACATGACGGTGCGCGACAACGTGGCGTTCGGGCTCAAGATCCGCAAGCGGCCCAAGTCCGAGGTCAAGGAGAAGGTGGACAACCTGCTGGAAGTGGTCGGGCTCAGCGGGTTTCAGGCCCGCTACCCCAACCAGCTCTCCGGTGGGCAGCGGCAGCGGATGGCGTTGGCGCGGGCATTGGCGGTGGACCCGCAGGTGTTGCTGCTCGACGAGCCGTTCGGGGCATTGGACGCCAAGGTCCGGGAGGATCTGCGGGCGTGGCTGCGCCGGCTGCACGAGGAGGTCCACGTCACCACGGTGCTCGTCACCCACGACCAAGCCGAGGCGCTGGATGTCGCGGACCGTATCGCGGTACTCAATCAGGGCCGTATTGAACAGCTCGGCTCCCCGACCGAGGTCTATGACGCTCCGGCGAACGCGTTCGTGATGTCGTTCCTCGGGGCGGTGTCCTCGCTCAACGGCGCCCTGGTGCGCCCGCACGACATCCGGGTCGGTCGCACCCCGGAGATGGCGGTGGCCGCCGCCGGCGACACCGACGAGGCGTCCGCGGTGCTGCGCGCGGTAGTGCACCGGGTGGTGGCGCTGGGCTTCGAGGTCCGTGTCGAGCTGATCAACGCCGCCACCCATGCGCCCTTCATCGCCCAGATCACCCGTGGCGACGCCGAGGCGCTGGCCTTGGTCGAAGGGGACACCGTCTATGTGCGGGCCACCCGGGTGCCGCCGCTGGCGGAGACGCCGATCACTGACGCGTCGGTGACGGCGTAGCCGGCCGTCATCGTGGGGTTCGGTCGCCGCGGCCCGCGGCGGCCGGCGCGGGGACATGGCTCAGCGCCCGCAGGTGCCGTCCCGCCGGTTGCGGGCGCTCATGTGCTGCCAGCGTGCATGCCAGCGATTCCACCCGTCGGGACGGCGCGGTCGTCCCGCGTACCGGCAGACCGAATCCGGCCATCACGTCGAGCATGGCCTGGCTGCGCCGGAAGCTGACAGCCTCGTTGTTGCCCGGGAGGCGCCGGAGCTGGGAGGCGGCCATGACCACCGCCGAGCCCACGGCCTGCCACATCGAGGCGACGGGAACCGCTCGTTCGCTCACCCCGTGTAGCCAGACGAACAGTGGCGCCAGGGCGCGGTGGCACCGGTGTGCCACCCAGGTGATCAGGGCCGACTCGTCGGCAACACCACCACCGCGTCCCGGTGCAGGGGGCGGCCATCATGCCCGATGGCCGGGTCGTCGGGAAGTACACGCATCGTGGGATCCACCACGGCCGCCCAGTCGATGTCGTTGTCGCTGTCGAAGTGCACCCACAGGTTCTCCAGGCCGGTGTCCCATGCTCTGCCCTCCAGCAGCACCACCGGTAGCACCCGCCCGAGCACTTCGTGGGTCAGCCGGCCCGCCAGCAGATTTCCCGCCATGCGCCGGCCCGCGACCGTGGCAGTCTCGTCGAAGACGCTGCCCAGCCGGTCGATGGTCAGGACGGAGTCCATCGGGCACCAGCGACGCTTGTTGACCTCGGCCAGCACCGCGACACCGTAGGTTCGTGGGTACAGCGGATGTAGTTCACGAAGGCGCTGGCAGGATTCATGCAGTGCCAGTGGCCGTTGATCGTCCATTCCCGCGGTGAGTGGGTTCTCGCCCCTCGGCGCCACCGGACCTCCTTAAGTAGGTTAGGCTAACCATACTCAAGACCATCCATGGGCGGAGCAGCTGTGATCGCTTTCACTATTGCGCGTGTGGTTCGAGGTCCCGTCAGGCTGCGAGGCGATCGGCCAGCGCCGTCTCCACCCGGTCCAGCACGGTCGCGGCCACCAGGCGGTGCGCGCCGAGCGGCTCGGCCATCGGAATGCCCTCGCGGCGCGCGTATTCGGCGATGCCGTCGGTGATCGTGCCGTGCGCCAGGAACCACGGCGCGATCATCAGCCGCTCGGCGCCGCGCGCCTGGAGCCGCTCAACTGCCTGCGGCACCGAGCCCGCCATGGTGGCGAAAGCCATTTCTACACCCGCCCAACGGGTTCCGCGCGACAACCGGTCGGCGACGCGTGCGGTGCCCGCGTTGGCGGCAGCATCCGACGATCCGACCGCGACCGCCACTACACCCAGCTGCGGGTCGAACCGCGACGCCCCGGCCGACGTCAGCCGCTCACCGAGCACCTGCACCAGTCGACGGTCTTCGCCCAGCGTGGGAGCCACCCGGACGGCCGCCCCGGATTCTTCGATCATCCCCGGGATGTCGATGCGGGCGTGGTACGCGCTGGCCAACAGGAACGGCACCACGATGGCGTCGTCGCCGACGTCGGCGAGCACGTCGCGCAAATTCGGGGCGTTGTGTTCGCAGAACGCCACCCGCACATCATGTTCGGGCGCCACCCGGCGCAGGTGCCCGGCGATCGCCCGGGTGTTGGCGGCCGAGCGCGGATCCCGGCTGCCGTGCGCCGTCAAGACCACTGTGGTCCTGAATGCGTCACGAAGCATGGAGCCCGCATTCGGTCTTGGCACTACCGGCCCAGCGGCCGCTGCGCGGATCGGCGCCGGCCGCCGGTTTGACGGTGCACGGCGCGCACCCGATCGACGGGTAGCCCTCGTCCACCAGCGGGTTGACCAGGACGTTGTGCTCGGCGATGTAGGCGTCCATCTCCTCGTCGCTCCAGGCCGCGATGGGGTTGATTTTCACCAGACCGAATTGCTCGTCGAAGCTGATCAGCGGGGCGTTGGCCCGGGTCGGCGCCTCCACCCGGCGCAGCCCGGTCACCCACGCCGAGTAGCCGCCCAGCGTGCGGGCCAGCGGTTCGACCTTGCGCAGCCGGCAGCACAGCGCCGGATTCGACGCGAACAGATCCTTGCCGTGGCCGGCGTCCTGCTCGGCGACGGTCTGCTCCGGGGTCACGTTGACCAACTGGATGTCGTACATCGCCTCGACGGCATCGCGGGTGCCGATGGTCTCGGCGAAGTGGTACCCGGTGTCGAGGAACAGTACCGGAACCCCGGCGCGGACCTTGGCCGCCAGATCCACCAGCACCGCGTCGGCCATATTGGAGGCCACCACGTAGTTGCACGTCGCGCCGCCGCGCGGGCCATTCACCCCGCCGAAGTTCGCCTCGGTCCACTCCAGCAGCTCGGTGGCGGTGGCGCCGTCGAGTTCGGCCGCACCCTTGGCGGCCAGTTCGCGCAGCTCGTCTTCGCTATGAGGCCTCATCGCAGGTCGTCTTCCTCGGCCCGCACCGCCCACTGCGCGAATCGCTCGCCGGCGTTGCGCTGCTTGATGAAGTTGCGCACCACCCGGTCGATGTAGTCACCGAGGTCGTCGTTGAACACCTTGTGCTGACGCAGCTTTCGGCCGAAACCGCTGTCGGCGCCCAGGCTGCCGCCGAGGTGCACCTGGAAACCCGGGACCGAGTTGCCGTTACCGTCGTCGATCATCTGGCCCTTAAACCCGATGTCGGCCACCTGAATGCGGGCGCACGAGTTGGGGCAACCGTTGATGTTGACGGTGACCGGGACGTCCAACAGCGCATTGAGGTCATCCAGCCGCTGCTCGAGTTCGGGCACCAGACTCTGCGCGCGCACCCGGGTCTCGACGAACGACAGCTTGCAGAACTCCAGGCCGGTGCAGGCCATCAGGTTGCGCCGCCACGGCGACGGGTCGGCTGGCAGGCCCAGCGCATCGAGTTCGGCCAGCAGGCCGTCGAGCTTCTCGTCGGGGACGTCGAGGATGATCAGCTTCTGATACGGGGTGAACCGGGCGCGGTCGGTACCGACCTGCTCCATCAGTTCGGCGATCTTGAGCAGCGTGGCGCCGTTGACCCGGCCGGAGATCGGGGCCACCCCGACCGCGTTGTGGCCGTTGCGGAGCTTCTGCACCCCGACGTGGTCGATGGTCGCGGTGGGCTGCGTGGGCGCCGGGCCGTCGATCAGCTTGCGGCCCAGGTACTCGGTTTCGAGAACTTCCCGGAATTTTTCCACACCCCAGTCCTTGACCAGGAACTTCAGCCGGGCCTTGGACCGCAGCCGGCGGTAGCCGTAGTCGCGGAAGACCCGGGTGACGGCTTCCCAGACGTCCGGGACCTCGTCCAGCGGCACCCACGCGCCGAGCCGCTTGGCCAGCATCGGGTTGGTCGACAGGCCGCCTCCGACCCACAGGTCCAGGCCGGGGCCGTGCTCGGGATGGTTGACGCCGATGAAGGAGATGTCGTTGATCTCGTGGGCGACGTCCTGCAGGCCCGATACCGCGGTCTTGTACTTGCGCGGCAGGTTGGCGTACTCGGCCTTGCCGATGTAGCGCCGGACGATCTCGTCGAGCGCGGGGGAGGCGTCGAGCACCTCATCGAGGGACTCCCCGGCCAGCGGCGAGCCCAGCATGCCGCGCGGGCAGTCGCCGCAGGCCTCCAGGGTCTGCAGACCGACGGCGGCCAGTTGATCCCAGATCTCGGGAACCTTCTCGATCTCGATCCAGTGGTATTGCAGGTTCTGCCGGTCGGTGATGTCGGCGGTGCCGCGGGCGTAATCGACCGAGATCTGACCGAGGGTGCGCATCGCGGTGGCCGACAGCGCCTTGCCGTCGCAGCGCACCCGCATCATGAAGTATTTGGCCTCCAGCAGGTCGGCGTTCTCATCGCCAGTGAAGGTGCCGTCGTAACCCTGCTCACGCTGGGTGTAGAGACCCATCCAGCGGAACCGGCCACGCAGGTCGTCCTTGGGGATGCTGTCGAAGCCCTGCTTGGAGTAGACGTCGATGATGCGCGCCTGCACATTGAGCGCCGGGTCGTCCTTCTTGAACTGCTCGTTGCTGTTGACCGGTTCGGTCTCACCGAGCGCCCACTGGGCCTCGCTGCGCTGCCGGCCCTTGCTCGGCGCGGACGGGGTGGCGGTCATCGATTCTCCTTCGGAAAAGGAGCCGGCAGGGATTGAGCGCAGGTCACCGGTGGCTGAGTCCGGCGGCGCAGATCCGGCGGCCAGCTGGGAAAGTACAGGTGGGCGGTTCTACGACATCAAGGCAGACAGCGACAGGTGCAAACCCGCTTGAAATCGATGTGCCGCCGAGCCACCAAGGCAACCCCGGATGCGGTGCAGTAGGCGGCAGTCACACGGGCGATTATGCCATGGATGCCGAAAATCTTCCTTACCGGCGCAAAGTTGTGATCAGCGTGCGTAAAACTCAGTTGGGGCCCGAGGGCGAAGCGGTCGGTACGGGAGGACCGGACCGGGACAGCCCGGGCCGGTACGGACCGGGATGCGGACCGCACACAACGAGCTGATTGGAAGCCGATCGGAAGGCGGGTGGGACAGGTGAGTGTCGTCGACTTCGGATGGGAGCCGGTGTGGGAACCGCCACCGGCGCCTGAACCGCCGCCGCGGACCAACGGACGCGCCATGCTGCGACGCTGGCTGGCCATCGCGACCCTGGTCGCCGCGGTGGGCGGCGGCGGTTGGCTGGCCGCGCAGCACTACGAAACTCATGTCGCCGGCCAGCAAGCCCTCGATGTCGCCGAGGCATATGTGTTGCGGCTGACCGACATCGACGCGGACGACGTCGACCGGAACTTCGCCGACATCGCCGACGGCGCCACCGGAGAGTTCGACGCGATGCACGCCCGGTCCGCGGCCAGGCAGCGCCAGCTGCTGATCGACAACAAGGCGACCGCCCGCGGCCACGTCGCCGAGGCGGTGGTCAAATCCGCCGACCGGAACCATGCCGTGGTGGTGCTGCTGGTCAACCAGGCGGTACGCAACGCCGACAACCCCGAACCCGTGATGGACCGCAGCCGGATCCGGATGACCATGGACCGGATCGACGGCCGGTGGCTGGCCAGCAAGGTTGAGTTGGTATGAGGAAACTCACAGCGCTGGCGGCCGGTGCGCTGCTGATCGGTACCGCCGAACTGACAGCGGCGGCCCACGCCGAGCCGATCAACTGGGAGGCCATCGCCAACTGTGAATCCGGTGGCGACTGGGCGGCCGATTCCGGCAACGGCGGTTACGGCGGATTGCAGATCAGTGCCGCGACCTGGGACGCCAACGGCGGAGTCGGGCTCCCGTCGGACGCCAGCCGGCAGCAGCAGATCGCCGTGGCCAAGCGCATCATGGCCAGCGAGGGGCCCGGCGCCTGGCCGGCCTGCGCGTCCCGCGGCGCCGCGGCCACCACCGGTGCCGGGGCGGCCCCGGTCGGCTCGCTGACCCACTATCTGTCGGCACTGTTCGAGGACAGCGGAGGGCCGGGCGTACCGGCCGACTGAGCAGCTACCCGCCAGCGGCGTCCCCGGCGTCGTGGGATGATCGGGCCCTATGACCACCGCGACCGCGGTAGCGCTGCCCGAACTGGCGCCGGCCCGGTTTGACCAGCACGGCCCGTTCGGGGTGTATGTGCACGTCCCGTTCTGCTTCACCCGCTGCGGATACTGCGACTTCAACACCTACACCCCGGCCGAACTGGGCGGGGCCAACCCCGACGCCTGGGTGGCGGCGCTGGCCAGGGAACTGGAGCTGGCCGCCGCCCGGCTGGGCGGCCCGCGCGCCGACACCGTGTTCGTCGGCGGCGGCACACCATCGCTGCTGGGCTCAGCGCGGCTGGCGGCGGTGCTCGATCATGTGCGGGAGCACTTCGGGCTCTCCGACGACGCCGAGGTCACCACCGAGGCGAACCCCGAGTCGACGTCGCCGGAGTTCTTCGAATCGATCCTGGCCGCCGGCTACACCCGGGTGTCGCTGGGCATGCAGTCGGTGTCGCCGCGGGTGCTGGCCACCCTGGACCGCATCCACTCGCCGGGCCGGCCGGTGGCCGCCGCGCGCGAAGCGAGCGCCGCCGGCTTCGAACACCTCAACATCGACTTGATCTACGGCACCCCGGGTGAAACCGAAGATGATCTGCTTCGCTCGGTGGACGCCGCGCTGGAGGCAGGCGTCGACCACGTCTCGGCCTACAGCCTGATCGTCGAGGACGGCACCGCGCTGGCCCGTCGGGTGCGGCGCGGCGAACTCCCGGTGCCCGACAACGACGTGATGGCGCATCGCTACGAGCTGGTCGACAGCCGGCTTCGGGCAGCCGGGATGGACTGGTACGAGGTGTCGAACTGGGGCCGGGCCGGAGCGGCCTGCCGGCACAATCTGGGCTACTGGAGCGGCGGCCGATGGTGGGGCGCGGGCCCGGGTGCTCACGGCTACGACGGCACGCTGCGTTTTTGGAACGTCAAGCACCCCAACGCCTACGCGCAGCTCCTGGGTGAGATGACGCTGCCGATCGCGGGTTTCGAGGAGCTCTCCGAGGCCGACCGGCACACCGAAGAGGTGATGTTGGGGTTACGCATGCGCGAGGGGCTGGCGCTGGCGGTTCTGGACCCGGGTGAGCGGGAACGCGCCGAGTCCGCCGTCGACGATGGCTTACTGTGCGTCGATGGCGATCGGCTGGTGCTCACCGATCGCGGGCGGTTGCTGGCCGATGCGGTGGTGCGTTCGCTGCTGGGGTAGCCGCCGGAGCGGGAGCGACAGGTCAGCCGCTGAACCAGCCGCGGCCGCCGTCCCAGCTGCCGCAGACTCCGCCGATGCAGCCGTGACCGAAGCCGCCCTGGCCGGGAATGAAGCCGCCGCAGCCCTGCCAGCCGGCGTCGTGACCACAGCCGCTGCCGCCGCCGTTGCCGTCGGGGCCGCCGGCACCGTGCGGTTGGGCCACAACCGCCGGTGCGCTCATCGCCATCACGCCGGTCGGGGCGACGGCGATCGCCGCCGCGGCTGTCGCTATGAACATCGAACCCACGAACTTTCGAATACTTAGCATGACTCCATATTCCATACCGACGCCCGCCTTGCCAACCGTTGTGTGAGGACCGAGACCGAATCGTGAATGCCCGTAACACATCACCGCGCCAGTGGTGCAGCGGTGAGCGTCACGATCCGGCGGGCCCGGGCCGATTGGCTCCGAGGTGGAAGATAGAGATCCCGATCTGCGGATAAAGGGCGCGAGATCACCGCATGTTGTGCGTCGGCAATACCGCTGACAATGGATTCACAGCAAGCTTGACATCAAGCTGGAAGCTTTCTTCTGCTGGGAGCTATGGCGACCTGATCGGTTACGAAAATAACTGGTATGCAACAGTTATCGCGGCACAGCGAAACCGGCGGCCACGGTGGTGGCCACGTGGACAGCCGACGCGGCAGCAATATCGCAATCCGCGGTTTGTTGTGAACCGCAAATGCGGATACACTCGCGCGGTAATACCGCAACTGAGGAAGCCGCGAGATGGGATGGAGGGCCAACGGGATGGCAGTTCAACGGGCGCGACGCGCCCCGAACCGGGCGCACGGCGTGGGCGGCCGGCTGCTGGAGTTTCTCGGGCGTCAGGAGTGGCTCGATCGGCCGAGCTACCGGCTGGAGAATGTGCTGAGCTTCGTGTTCAACGCGTTCGGCGGGGCACGGAACCGGGTGACCAACTTCTTGAACGGCGTCTGGCTCGGTCACCCGGTACATCCGCCGCTGGCCTCGCTGACCACGGGTGCCATCGGGACGACGGTGGCCTTGGACGCGCTGAGTCTGTTGCCGGCCAAGTCGTCGACCGAGATGCTCGATGCGTCCCGGTTCGCCCAGCGCGCCCTGGGTCTGGGGATCCTGGCCAACTTCGCCGCCGCGGCCACCGGTGTGACCGACTGGCAGCACACCCACGAAAACGATCGGCGGATCGGCCTGGTGCACGGGGTGCTGAATCTGGTCGCGACGGGCCTGTACCTCCAGTCCTGGCGGGACCGGCACCGGGGACGGCAGCTGCGCGGGATCGTGACCAGTGCGATCGGCTACGGGATCACCAGCGGCAGTGGCTTTTTGGGAGGCGCGCTGGTGTTCGGTTCCGGTATCGGCATGGATCAGTCCGGTGACCGGCTGCGCATCGACGACTGGACCCCGGTGCTTCCGGAGGCGGAACTGCCGGCGGACCAGCGGCTCAAGCGGGTCGAGGTCGACGGCGTGGGCGTAGTGGTGTGCCGTGACGGCGAGCAGGTGTCGGCGTTCGCCGGTCTGTGCCCGCACCTGGCCGCGCCTATGGCGGACGGTTGGCTCGACCGAGGCCGGGTCGTCTGCCCGTGGCACGGCTCGCAGTTCGACGTGCAGACCGGTGCGGTGGTGCGCGGACCGGCGGCCTCGCCGCTGCCCTGTTACCAGGCGCGGCTACGCGACGGGATGGTCGAACTGCGCGATGGCGCCCCGACCCCGCTCGGCGTGGCCCGGGAGAAGTACCTGGACTCGGCAGCTGTGCCATGCCCGGAAATCCCGGACGCTTCGGACGTTAAGGAGATCGCACAGTGAGCAACGCCTACGACGTATTGCGGGATCACCACAACGTGCTGCGGGGCCTGGGTGGCAGGTTCAAGGCCGCCCCGGTCGGATCGGTCGAGCGCCAGGCGATCCTCGATGAACTCCTGCGGGAGTTCACCATCCACATGCGCATCGAGGATGACATCTACTATCCGGCGCTGGCGGCGGCCAGCCGGCTGATCGCGATCGCGCACGCCGAACACCGGCAGATCTACGACCAGCTTGCGGTGGCGCTGCGGACACCGGCCCACTCACCGCGCCACGTGGACGAGTGGAATTCCTTCCTCATCGTCTTGGAGGCGCACGCCGACGAGGAGGAGCGCGATCTGGTGCCTCCGCCTGCGCCGATCGACCTGACCGACGCCGAGTTGGACGAGCTGGGCAACCGGATGCTCGCGGAGATGGAGCGGCAGCGCAACTCCAGATTCGAGCAGCTGCACGTCAAGGCGCGGGCGAAGTTCCTGGCACTGATGCCGGGCTGAGTGTGCGCACAGCCACCGCGGCGCCGTACCCGGTCGCCGTCCGTTGAATCCAGCTGACACCCGTCGGGTGGGATACCCTGCAGGGTATAAATGGTTGGTGCGGGAAGGGTCTGACGTGGTTGGTGACGACGAGAGCCTCAAGGCGGTGTTGAACCGGCTGCGCCGTGCCCACGGCCAGCTTGCCGGCGTGATCGCGATGATTGAAAGCGGCCGGGACTGCAAGGAAGTCGTCACGCAGCTTGCCGCGGTCTCGCGCGCGCTGGATCGGGCAGGTTTCAAGATCGTCGCCAGTGGGCTTCGCGAATGCCTGACCGGCGAATCCGACAGCGGAAAAGCCCCGCTCACCGAGGAGGAACTCGAAAAACTGTTCCTCGCCCTGGCCTAACGGGGGGATCCGAGGCGCGCTACTGCGTCATCGAATCCGGGCCGAGGGTTACGCGAGCAGTTCGAGGATCTTTTTCGTCACCGCGGCCGCCGTCGGATGCTCCCACAGCAGCGTCGGCGACAGCGTCAGCCCGATCTGCTTCTCCAATCGACGTCGCACGGCGACGGTCATGATCGAGTCGACGCCCATTTCGATCAACGGAAGGTGGGGGTCTACGCCGTCGTCGGGGAGACCGAGTTGGCCCGCTATCGCGGCGGATACCCGTTCCGCCACCCAATCGGAGGCCTCGGCGGGATCCTCGGGCAAGCCCGCCTGCACCGGATCCTGCGATTCGACGACGTCGGATTCCGCGGGAGCGATGTCGGCAAGCATGGCCACCGACGCCGCGAGCGGCGTGACCGGCAGTACGACAGTGTTGGCTTGGTCATCGCGCATCGCCAGGTCCAAGGCCCACATCGCGTCGTCGGCGCTGATGGTTTCCATGCCCATGGACTCGAGCTGCGCGGCAACGTACTCGGAGGTCGACCCCATCCCCAGACCACGCCACGCGGTCCAGGCGACGCTGATGGTTCGGTCGCCGAGGTTGCGGCGTTGCCGGGCGAACGCATCGAGAAACGCATTTCCGCACGCGTAGGCGCCCTGACCCGGAAAGCCGGTGAGATAGCCACATGACGAGAACAGCAGCATCCAGTTCAGCGTCCCCGGCGGGAACACTTCATCAAGCACCCGTGCGCCGGTGACTTTTGCGTGCATGGAAGCGTCGACCTGGGCAAGCGTGGTGTCAGTCAGCAGCGCACCGGTCTCGATACCGGCTGCATGCACCACACCGAGTACCGGCGGCAGATCCCTCAACGCGTGTTGCAGGGCCGCCGCAGCCCCGGCTGCACCGATGTCGGTGGCGGCCACCCGCACGAACACCCCGCGTTCCTCCAGCGATCGGACCGTCTGGACCAACCCCGGGTTGGTCGGGGCATCCGCAACTGTCCTGTCCGGCATCCCCGAACGCGACACGAGCACCAGGCGCCTGGCGCCGAGATCGACCAACCGGTGGGCCATCTGCCGTCCGAGGGCGCCGGTGCCCCCGGTGATCAAGTAGGTACCGCCCGGCGAGCAATGCATCGATTCACCGACGCACGGCGCGGACGCCAGGCGGGCGGTGTAGGCGATGCCGTCACGCACCACGACCACCCCGTGTCCGGTCAGAGAACTCAGCGCGGGCACGGGCAGGTGGGGCTCGGACAGCTCCTCAAACAGGTCCAAGACACCGCCCCAGAGTTGGGGGTGTTCGGCCGCGGCCACCCGGGACAGACCCCATAGCGGCGCCTGCTCGATATCGGTGCCTTCATGCACGTTTCGGGTCAGCACCCAAAGCCGTGCCTTAGAGCCCTGTCCTACCAGACATTTCAGTGTCCGCAGGACCAATTCGATGGACACCCTCGGCTCATCGCGCGGCTCGGTCAATACCAGGACCACGGCACCGGAACCAGAGCCTGCGTCACCGGACGGCAGCTCCGCAGGGTCTGCGACGCTGCGGGTAGGCACTCCGGCAGCGGCCAGATCGCGCGTACACCATGCTCGCGTTTCGTCGGTGCCGCCGATCAAGGTGACGTGGTCGGGGCGATCGGTGTCACGCCAGGGTGTCGGGTGCCACGCCAATCTGTGTACCAGGCGGCTGGATTCACGTTCTGTCGAACGCTCGAGATCTTCGAAGGCCAACCCGGTCATCGAGGCCAGCACCGTGCCGGCGCGGTCAGTGATCACGACGTCGGTGATCGCTCCTGCTGCGCGGCGCCGCGCGTGGAGCAGGGCCTCGCCACAAGGCGGGCCGTGCACCGCCACCCGCTCGATACGCGCCGGCATCTTGAGGCGTCCGGGGTCGCTGAAAAGGACCGACGCCGTCGACGTCGCGGCATCGAGAAGTCCGGCCCAGGTCGCCGGAGTCGATCCGTCCGGCTCGGCGTTGACCCGCGCCAGCAATTCACCGTCGCCGCAACGTAGTTCCAGGATCTCCCACTCGAATCCCATGGCGGTGACACCGAGCGATTCCAGGAGGTCGGTGACATGGGTCGAAGGCAACACCTCCGTGCAACGTCGTTGCACGGCCGGTAGTTCGAAGACCGGCGCCGCGCCGTCGTTGTTGATCTCGGCCACCGCGGTGCAGTGGGTCAGCCAACCACCCGCGGTAGGCGCGTCGTCTGAATCCACGAGGCGTGAGGCCAGGCTCAGGCAGTGCTCCTGCAACACCACCTGGATATCGCGGGTCCGTCCGGGTGCGACCGGCGTGCGCAGCCGCACATCCGCCAAATCCGTTGTGGCGGCGGTCAGCATCGTGTTCAGCAGAACGGCGGCGGGCACGATCTCCGTACCCTGCACGGGATGATCGCCGGGATAGGGCCGGTTGGACATATCCAGTCGGGTCTGCCACATGCGGGTGGGAACGGCGCTGGTGATATCCACTTGGCCGCCCAGGAGCGTGTGGGAATCGACGTCGTGAATCCCACCGCCGGACGGCGGGGGAGTCGGGGTGCGCCACAAGTGCTGATGCTCCCATTGGGTGACCGGCAGGTTGTCGGTCCAGGGCGAGGTGGCCGTGACGCCGTGCGGAAACGGCGCCCCGTGGCAGTACAGCGAAGCCAGCGCACGGGTGACCGCACGCAGCTCGGGCTGCTGACGTCGGAGAGTGGGGACCACGCCGTGCTCGTCGAGCCCGAGGTGTGACAACGTTTCGGCAATCGAGTGCGAGACCACCGGATGGGCTGATATCTCCAGAAACAGTCGGTGCCCGTCCTCGGCCGCGGCGATAACGGCCTCAGCGAAGCGCACTTGACCCCGTAGGTTGGCCACCCAATAGCGCGAGTCGCGGGGTGCCGTCGAGCGAGGATCGGCCAGCGCGGTCGTGTACAGCGGGACGGCGGGTTCATCGGCCGGCGGGAGCCCTGCGGTAAGCCGGGCAAGGTCGTCGGTGAGTGCGTCCATCTGCGGGCTGTGGAAGGCCACGTCGGTGTTCACCCGACGCGCCGAAATGCCGTCGTCCGAACAGCGTTGGCAGATCTGCTCGATGGCCTCGACGGTGCCGGAGACCACCGCGGACTCAGGTGTGGCGCTGATCGCCGCGACCACGTCGCTGCGCTGGCACAGCCGCCGTTGTGCCTCCTCGAGTGAGAGCCCCACCAGCGCCATCGCCCCGTGTCCGGCGACGTGTCTGAAACCGCGCGCCCGGTAGCACGCCACTTTGGCTCCCTGCGCCAAGTCGAGAACACCGGCTGCCACGCATGCGGCGACCTCGCCGACCGAATGACCGATGATGGCTGCGGGCCGCACGCCGCGCTCGGCCAACAATGCGGCGAGCCCGGCTTGAATCGCGAAGGTCAACGCCTGCACCCGATCGGTGGCGCCCAGTTCACCGGTGCTCAGCGCTTGCCGGGCGGAGAATCCCAACTCAGCTTGAAACACCGGATCGATCTCGTCGATGACCGCGGCGAAGGCGGGCTCATGTGCCAGCAGTTCGCTGCCCATGCCCTCCCAGTGCGATCCGTGGCCGGAGAAAACCCAGACGGCGCCGTCCCGTGCGCCGGAAACCACCGCGCCGGTGACCACGGCGGGCTGTTGCCCGTCGTTTGCCAGCGAGTCCAGACCGCCCACCAGCTCGTCGCAGTTGTCGGCGAGCACGGCCGCGCGGATCCGTTCGTGCGAGCGTCGGGTCCACAGTGTCGCCGCCACCTGATCCACGGAGCAGTCGCGGGCTCGCAGGTGGTCGGCCAATGCATCGGCCTGGCGAGCGAGGCGGGCGTGCGTGCGCGCCGAGATCGGAACGACGACCGGCACGGCAGCGGGCGCCGTGACCGGCCCGAGGTGCTCGGCGGGCCGCGGTGGTGCTTCTTCCAGGATGATGTGGGCGATGGTGCCCCCATAGCCGTAACTGCACACCGCGGCGCGGCGCCGGCTGTCCGGCTGTCGGGGCCAGGCCTCGACTTCGGTGGCCACCCGCAGGCAGCTGTCCGCCCAGTCGATGGCTGTCGTGAGTTTGCTGATCCCGGCTGTCGGCGGGATCGTCTCCTGATGGAGCGCCAGCGCCGCCTTGATGAGGCCGACTACCCCCGCCCCGCCTTCGAGGTGGCCCGTATTGGGCTTCACCGATCCGATCAGGCAGGGCGCGTTCGAGGGGCGTCCGGCGCCGTATACCGCCGCAAGAGCGGCCAGCTCGACCCGATCGCCGACCGGTGTACCGGTCCCGTGCGCCTCGACGAAGTCAACGCTGGTGGGCTCGATGCCGGCGGATGCGCAGGCAAGCCGGAACAGATCTTCCTGGGCCCTACCGTTTGGCGACATGATGCCCGGCGTGTTGCCGTCATGGGCGACAGCGCCACCACGGACCACGGCCAGCACCGGGTTGCCGTCCCGCCTGGCGTCGTCGAGACGCTTGAGGACCACCACCGCCGCGCCCTCTCCGCGGCCGTAGCCGTCGGCCGCCATGTCGAAGGTCTTGGACCGACCGTCCGGTGCGGTGGCACCGGCCTGATCGAGTACCCGGGTCAAACCCGGCCCGATCAGCGCGCTCACACCGCCTGCCAGCGCAAGTGACGTTTCACCGGTACGCAATTGCTGACACGCTTGATGTACCGCCACCAACGACGCGGCGCACGCCGCGTCGAGGGCGACACTGGGACCACGAAGATCAAGTAGGTGTGAGACCCGGTTGGCGACTCCGCACAGTGCTGTTCCGATGCCGGCCCAGGCCTCGATACCGGGCAGGTCTTCCATGATCAACTTGCCGTAGTCGTCGGCGTTGACCCCCATCAACACGGCGGTGTCGCTGCCCGCCAACGACCGCGGCGCGATCCCGGCGTGTTCGAGTGCCTCCCAGCACACTTCGAGCGCGAGACGCTGCTGCGGATCCATCAGTTCGGCCTCGCGCGGCGAGACGCCGAAGAACTCCGCGTCGAAGCCGGCAAGATCGTCTAAGAAGGTGCCCCACGGTGTGGTGTCCCGCAGCACCGCGGCGTTTCGCGGGTCACGCCGCAGATACGGCTCCCAGCGTTCGGCAGGTACCTGCCGAACCGCACTGCGACCGTCGAGCAGAAACCGCCAGAAGTCCGCCGGTGTGGTGACATCACCGGCCAGTCGGCATCCGATGCCGATGATGGCGATAGGTTCGGCAGTGTCGTTGGAGGGGATGGCGTTCCGGTGGGCGCCGTGCGTCGTCATCTGCTGCCCACCTGGGCGACGATCTGCTTCTTGTCGACCTTCCCGACGGCGGTGATGGGCAGCGAGGGCATCGCAACGAGCATGTCCGGGCGCGAATGGGCAGAGACTCCGCGCTCGTCCAGGTGGCGGTTGAGTTCGGCGAGGGAGATCTGTTCGCTCTTGAAGATCACTGCGGCGCAGATCTTTTCACCCAGAAATTCATCTGGCAGCGCGATCGCCGCGGCAGCCGAGACGGCCGGATGGGTAAGGATGTGCTCCTCGATGTCGGACGCCGAAACGGTCTCCCCGCCACGGTGGATCACGTCCTTGATCCGCCCGGTGACTTCGACGTTGCCGGCGAGCGGACCGTCGGCAAAGATACGCACCTGGTCTCCGGTCCGGAAGAATCCATCGGGGCTGAACGACCGCGCATTGGCCTGATCCGCCCGGTAGTAGCCGTTGAGGGTGTACGGTCCGCGGACCAGCAGTTCGCCTTCCTCGCCCGGGGCCACGTCCTCGCCGTTGTCGTCCACGACGCGCAGTTCGTCGTGCGGTGACATCGGCCGGCCCTGGGTCTGCTCGACGACCTCGACGGGGTCGCCGGGGCGAGTGAAATTCAGCATCCCCTCGGCCATTCCGAAAATCTGCTGCAGTCCCGGACCCAGGGTCTCTCGGAGATAGCGGGCTTCGTCGGGCGCCATCCGTGATCCACCCACTTGCAGCAATCGCAGCGCTGTCGGCGGGTTCGGCTCCCAATCGCAGGCCTGCGCCCACAACTTCGCCAAGGCGTTGACCAACGCGGTAGCGGTCACGCCGTGCCGGTGGATCAGCGCAAAAGCGGCTTCGGGGCTGGGATCGGCGGTGAACACCGTGGCGGCGCCCACCGTCATCGCGCCCAACATTCCCGGGCATCCCAGCGGAAAGTTATGACCGGCGGGCAGCGCCACCAGGTAGACGTCGTCCCCGGTCAGTCCGCACGCCTGAGCGCAGGCCGTCGTGTTGTAGAGGTAGTCGTCATGGGTGCGGGGAATGAGCTTGGGCATGCCGGTCGTACCGCCCGATACCAGCAGCAGAGCGGGCGTGGTGGTGTCGACATCGGCACGCTGGACGGCGGGGCCTGCGCATTGGGCGACTGTCGACCACACAGTGAACGGTCCGGGATCTCCATCGACGATGACGTGCTGCAGCCTCGAGCGGCCCTCGGTGACGCGCGCGGCAAGTTCGCGGTAGTCGAAACCGCCTGCACGGTCGGCGATTATCAGAGCCACCGCGTCACTCACGTCGGCGAAGTGGCCCAGCTCGGCGGCACGGTGACCCGGCAAGCACATCACCGGCACGGCGCCGGCCCGCAATACGCCGAAAAACGCCAGCGCGAATTGCGTCGAGTTCGGCAGCTGAAGCAGTACACGATCGCCTGCAGCGATGCCGAGCCGCGCCAGGCCTGCCGCGAATCGGTCAGCAGCCGAATCGAGTTCGGCAAAGGAATAGCTGCGGCCCGCATCGATGACAGCGGGCCGCTGTGGCCAGTTGCTCGCCGCCTCGGTGAGGATCGAGTCCAAGGGGCGTCCGGTCCAGTAACCCGCTTGTCGATACTCGGCGGCGCGGTCAGCCGGGAAGGGCGTGAAGCCGGCGAAGAGTCCACGGTGTTGATGCGGCGGTCCCAGCTTCGGCTCTCCTTCGTCGAGCCTCGCTGAACCGCGGTGTTGATGCGGCGGTCCCAGCTTCGGCTCTCCTTCGTCGAGCCTCGCTGAACCGCCGGGTTCGGGCTGGAGCACAGCACCCATCCAGTCGAACCACCCCTCGGTCAATCATGGTGGTGTGCGAGCGACCCCATGAGATAGCCTTCGTAAAGTTAGGCCATCCTATACTAACTTAAGGAGACGGCGTGCGCGGTGGTGCGACACCTTCACAGTCGGTTCGTGACGAGGTCGCCGAACTCCTTGGCGTGAGTCCAGACACCATTGATCCGGCGCAGGATCTGATCGCGTCGGGCCTGGATTCGATCCGAATGATGTCGTTGTCGGGCCGCTGGCGAAAACGGGGGATCGACGTCGATTTCGCGACCCTGGCGGCCGATCCCACCGTTGCGGCGTGGTCGGACCTGGTTGCCGCGCACGCTCCGGGGGCCGACGCGCTCGACGCCGCGCCGGACGGCGGCGCCTCGTCCGCGGATCACGGCGGCCCCGCGGCGCCGTTCCCCCTTGCGCCGCTGCAACACGCCTACTGGGTGGGCCGAAACGACCAGCAGCAACTCGGCGGGGTTGCGGCACACCTGTACGTCGAATTCGACGGCACCGGCGTCGATCCCGGGCGCCTGGCCGCGGCGGCTGCCGAACTGGCCGTCCGCCACCCGATGTTGCGGGTCGAGATCATGTCCGACGGCACCCAACGCATCGGAGACCGTGAGCTGCCGGTCAAGATCAGTGACTTGCGCGAGCTGGACGCCGAGGCCGTCGAGCGGCAACTGCTTGCGACGCGCGAGGCCAAGTCTCACCAGCTGCTCGACGGCGAGGTGCTCGAGCTGAGCCTGTCTCTGCTGCCGGGCGGGCGAACGCGCCTGCATGTCGATCTGGACATGCAGGCGGGTGATGCCGTGAGTTACCGCAGATTCATGTCCGACCTCGCGGTGCTGTACGCAGGTGGAACCCCGCCGCAGCTGGACTACACCTACCGGGAGTATCGCGCCGCCATGAGCCGGCTGGAGGCGGCACGGTCAGCTCAGGATCAGCCCTGGTGGAGCGAACGGATACCGAGCCTGCCCGGCCCCCCCTCGTTGCCGCTCGTCCCGACATCTGAGCAGTCCGATCCGCGACGCAGCGTTCGGCGTTGGCACTGGTTCGACGCAGCAGCCCGCGAGGCATTGTTCGCTGCGGCCCGCAGCCACGGCGTCACGCCGGCAATGGCGTTCGCGGCGTCTTACGCCGGGACATTGGCCCGATGGTCCACCAGTCGTCGGTTCTTGCTGAACCTGCCGATGTTCGGCCGTGAGCCGTTCCACCCGCAGGTAGACATGCTGGTCGGCGACTTCACGTCGTCGTTGATGCTCGATGTCGATCTGACGCAGGCGGACTCCCCGTTGTCGCGGGCGGTCGCAGTACAGCAGGCGCTGCACTCCAGCGCCCGTCACCTCGGCTATTCCGGGTTGTCGGTGCTGCGCGATCTGAGCCGCCACCGCGGTGTCCAGACGCTGGCCCCGTTCGTGTTCACCAGCGGGCTCGGTCTAGGTGATCTGTTCGGTGGTGAGGTGACCGAGATCTTCGGCGCGCCGGTGTGGACGATCTCCCAGGGGCCGCAGGTGTTGCTGGATGCTCAGGTGACACCGCTGGGCGGCGGCCTGCTGGTGAACTGGGACGTCCGTGAGGAGGCGTTCCAGCCCGGTGTCGTTGACGCGATGTTCGGTCACCAACTCGATGAACTGCACCGGCTTGCCGACCCAGACGCCTGGACGACGCCCGATTCGCCGGAGGTCCCCGAATCCCAGCGTGTCGTGCGGGCGGCGGTGAACAGCACGGTCGCCGGCCCGAGCGGCGAGGCGCTGCACACTGGGTTCTTTCGGCAGGCAGAGCGCCAGCCCGATGCTCCTGCGGTCTTCGCCCGTTCCGGCGATCTGAGCTACCGGCAGTTGCGTGATCAGGCCCTGGCGGTGGCCGCCGCCCTGCGCGCTGAGGGGGTGCGGGCCGGTGACACGATCGCGGTGCTGGGACCGAAGAACGCCGAACAGGTGCCGGCGGTGCTGGGGATCCTGGCCGCGGGGGCGGTGTATCTGCCCATCGGTGCCGACCAGCCCCGCGAGCGGGCGGAACGTCTACTGCAGACCGGATCGGTCCGCTTGGCGCTGTTGTCCGGCGCGCAGCAGACACCGTCGTCGGTGCCCGCGCTCCGCCTAGCCGAGGTGCTTTCCGGTCCGACGAGCCCGGATGAATCGATCTCTGTCGCAAGCGATCCCGAAGCGCTGGCCTACGTTCTGTTCACTTCGGGCTCCACCGGAGAGCCCAAGGGCGTGGAGCTCACGCACGACGCCGTGATGAACACCGTCGAGTTTCTGCTCCGGCATTTCGACATCGGGGCGAGCGACCGCTGGCTGTCGCTGGCGACGTTGGAGTCCGACATGTCGGTGCCGGACATCTTCGCCAACCTGCGTGCAGGTGGGGCGATCGTCGTGGTCGACGAAGACCAGCGCCGTGACCCCGATGCCTGGGCCAGCCTGATCCACGCGCACCGGGTCACCGCCCTCAACTTCATGCCCGGCTGGCTCGAGATGCTGCTCGCGGTCGGTGATGGACGGTTGTCGTCGCTGCGGGCGGTGGCCGTCGGCGGGGACTGGGTGCGCCCGGAGTTGGCCCGCCGGCTGCGGCTGCAGGCGCCCCGAGCCCGCTTCGCGGGGTTGGGTGGCGCCACCGAAACAGCGGTGCACGCCACCATTTTCGAGGTGGATGAGGCGGCGGGTCTACTGCCGAACGGCAGCTCGGTGCCCTACGGTGTGCCGTTGCCGAACATGGCTTGCCGGGTGGTCAGCGAAAGCGGCAGCGATTGCCCGGATTGGGTGATCGGCGAACTCTGGGTGACCGGACGCGGCATCGCCCGCGGCTACCGCGGTCGCCCCGACCTCACTGGGGAGCGCTTCGTCGAGTATCCGCTGCACGGTGTGACGCGCAGCTGGTACCGAACCGGAGACCTCGCCAGGTACTGGCCGGACGGCACGCTGGAATTCGTCGGCCGCGCTGATCACCGCACCAAGATCAGCGGCTACCGCGTCGAACTCGGTGAGGTTGAGGCCGCGCTGGGAAGAATTCCCGGCGTCCATGCCGCGGTGGCTGCGGTACTGCCCGCCGCGGGTGGCTCAGACGGGCTGGCGGCGCTGGTCCGGGTGGATGATGATTCGGGCTTGACGGCAGGCCGGATTCGCGATGCGCTGATCGATCTCGTTCCCGCGCACATGATTCCGCGTTGGATCTCGCCGGTGGATCGAATCCCGTTCACCGATGGCGGCAAGATCGACCGTGCGGCCGTTGCCTGCCGACTTGACCAGGAGTTCGGCCAGCTCGGCGGCGCGACAGGATCTGTCACCGGGCCGCGATCGACCTTGGAGCGGGCGCTGTGTCATATCGTCGCGGGGGTCTTGGGCCGTGATGGTGACGCCATGGATGTCCACGACGACTTCTTTTCGCTCGGCGGTGATTCGGTCCTTGCAACGAAGGCCGTGGCCGAGATCCGGGTGTGGCTCGATTCGCCGCGGACGATGGTGTCAGACATGTTCGCTGCCCGGACGGTCGCTGCGCTGGCCGAGGTACTCATCGGCCGGGAAAGTGACACCGGACGAATGGAGTCGGTCGCCGAGGCGTATCTCGAGGTTGCGGCGATGTCGGAGGCCGACGTCATGGTGGCCCTCGATGCGGGTTCGGCCAACGAGTGATGGGATTCAGCCGTGCCGGCTGATCCTGGGCTTGAGCTGTGCGGCTGAGGCGACGTCGCTGATGTGGCTGCGTTGTAGCGACCGCGGAAAACCTGAATTGAGTTAACGGCCACCAAGGGCCGGCAATGCATTGAGCCGGGCTCGGGTAGCTGCTACCCGAGCCCGGCATCCGCACTGCGCGAGCGTGCGTGCATTCGCGGTGAACACCGGCGTGTCTACCGCAGACACGCACGCTCGCGCAGGAGGCGGTACCTGCGTGTGCGCGCAGGCGGTGTGCAGTTAGTTGAACAGGCCGGTCAGCCAGTCCAGGTCGAACAGGCTCGGGTCTGCCAGTGAGGCGCCGACGTCAGGGTCCACCACCTCGTCCACTGGGATGGTCGAGGTCAACGCCTCGGCGATCCGGCTGGGCAGCACGTCGAGGAAGTAGGAGAAGGTGCCCTGCTCGGTGAGCAGCCCCCACCACTGGCCGGTGTCTTCGCCGGTCTCCGAGTCCCAGGTGATGTAACCGTTGAGCAACGCGTCGAACGGGTCCTGCGCCACGTGTGCCACGCCGTCGGGCACACCGCTCAGATTCTCCGACAAGGCGAATGCAAAGCCGGTGAGCGGCTCCATCAGGTACTTGGCGGTGCTCTTCCAGAAGCTGAAGTCGCCGAAGAGCTCCTGCACGTTCGCCCAGACATGGGTCATGTCGGCGCCGATGCCCATCACGCCGGGGACCTCGACATCCTCACCGCGCGGAATGTGGTCGAAGAGCGGCTGGAAGATGTTGTTCATATTGAACAGCCAGTCGTTGTTGATCAGGTTCCAGGCACTGGTGAGGTCACCCTGCTGCAGGAATTCCATCACCTGCGGGATCATGGTCTCCAGGCCGAGGACCCGACCGCCCCCGGACCACATGATTTCGAGGCCGGCCTGCACGCCGTCGAAGCTGTTCTGGGCGACCTCGCCGTAGTAGCTGGACAACTCACCCAGCGCCGTGGTGATCGGGTTCGGGCCATTGAGCAGGTCCATGATGTAGTCGAGGTTCTCTGACGTGGTCGCGGTGAGCTCCACGGCGGGCTGGTGGACGACCGCAGGAGCCAGCGGGGCGACCGGGCTGACGGCGAGCATGCCGGCGCCGGCCAGTGCGATCCCGGCGGCCAAGAGCCCGGTGGTCCGGGCGGGAGATTCGGGGCCGCGGTCGGTCGAGCCGGCGGCGAGAGCGAGCTGCATTGCTTCTCCTTATCGTGACCTCAACTGGCATGAGGTACCTGTGTATTTGTAAACGCTGGCTTACCTTAGACACATCTTTATCCGATAGGCAAGCCTTACCTAACCGTGTGTCCAGCGTCACAAACTAGGGTAAGGCTAACCTTACTTCCGGTGGTGGTGTAGCGTCCCTCGGCATGAGTGCCTCGCCATCGGATGCCGTCAGCGTCGCGCTGCGGGAGATCCTCCGCGATGATCTGAATGTCGACCTGGCCAAGGTGACTCCGGAGTCGCGGCTGGTCGATGAAGTCGGACTGGACTCGGTGGCCTTCGCGATCGGCATGGTCGCCATCGAGGATCGGCTGGGCGTGGCACTATCCGAGGAAGATCTGCTGACCTGCGACACTGTCGGAGACCTCGAGGCCGCCATCCGGGCGAAAGCCCCCGCCGACGCGTGAGCGTGCTGGCAGGCGCCCTGACCAGGGCGATGACCGCCTCGGATGAGGACCTGGCGGTCTTCGATCAGGCCAGTGGCAGCTGGCAGCGTCACCCGTGGGCGCAGGTACACGCCCGCGCCCAGGGGGTGGCGTCGAGAATTCTCGACACCGGCCGCACCGGTGCGGTGGGCCTGGTCGGGGAGCCGACCGTCGAACTGGTCGCCGCGATCCAGGGCGCCTGGCTGGCCGGGCGCAGCGTGTCGATCCTGCCCGGACCGGTCCGCGGCTCCGATCCGCAGCAATGGGCCCAGGCGACCCGAAACCGGTTCAGCGGTATCGGTGTCGACACCGTCTTCACTCACGGCGGACCTCGGCAGCTGCTGGATGAGGCCGGCACCGCCATCGCCGTGCACGACGTCACCGCCGCCGCCATCGAGCCGTCGACCGCCTTCACCCCGGTGACCGCCGCACCGGACGTGCCGGCCGTGCTGCAGGGCACCGCAGGCTCCACCGGCACCCCCCGCACCGCCCAGCTGTCACCGGCAGCGGTGCTGGCCAACGTCTCCGGCCTGGCCGAGCACCTCGGCGTCGACCCGGCGACCGACGCCGGCTGCAGTTGGCTGCCGCTGTACCACGACATGGGGCTGACCTTTCTGCTCAGCGCGGCCTTGACCGGGTCTGCGCTGTGGCTGGCGCCCACCGCGGCGTTCGCCGCGTCGCCGTTTCGCTGGCTGAGCTGGCTGCACGACAGCCGGGCCACCATGACTGCCGCACCCAACTTCGCTTACGGCGTGATCGGCAAGTACGCCCGTCGGGTTCCCGAAGTGGACCTGGGCCGGCTGCGGGTCGCGATCAACGGGGGCGAGCCGGTCGACTGTGCCGGACTGGAGCGATTCGTCGCCGAACTCGGCAGATACGGCCTCGCCCCCGGTGCTCTCATGCCGTCTTACGGCCTGGCCGAGGCCACCTGCGCGGTGACCGCACCACAGCCAGGTACCGGCCTGCAGTACGACGAAACCATCGGCGCGGCAAGCGATGACGCGCCAGCGGTGCGCAGGCATGCGGTGCTCGGCGAACCGATTCCCGGAATGCAGGTCCGGATCAGTCCGGTAGCCGAACGTCACGAGGAGCTGTCGCAGCGCGAGGTCGGTGAGATCGAGATCCGCGGAACCTCGATGATGTCCGGCTATGTCGACCAGCCGGCGTTGGACCCGGACGGCTGGTTCGCCACCGGCGACCTCGGCTACTTCACCGACGCCGGACTGGTGGTCTGCGGCCGTGCCAAAGAGATCATCTCGATCGCCGGACGCAACGTGTTTCCCACCGAGATCGAGCGCGTGGCCGCCGAGGTGCGCGGCGTCCGCGATGGCGCGGTGGTGGCGGTCGGCACAGCCGGGATCCGGGCGGGACTGGTGATCGCTGCGGAGTTCCGCGGCCGCGACGAGGCCGGCGCGCGCGCCGACGTGATCTCCCGGGTGGCATCGCAGTGCGGGGTGGTGCCCGCAGATGTGGTGTTCCTGGCGCCGGGCTCGCTGCCGCGGACATCGTCGGGGAAGCTGCGGCGGCTGGAAGTCAAACGGAACCTGGAGGTGATGAAGTGACCGACGTGACCGCCGGGCCCGACATCGCCACGTATCGCGCCTTGCTGGACGAGGTGTTCGGCCAGCAGGTGGCCGACTGGACCGCCGAAGCCGAAGCCACCGAGCGTTTTCCGCGCGACCTGATCGAACACCTAGGCCGCAGCGGTGTGTTCGCCGGCAAATGGAGCAACGGCCAGCACCCCGACGTCGCCAAGCTGGTGGCGCTGGCGTTCAAACTGGGACAGCTGCGGTCGGCCGGGATCGGTGTCGGGGTGAGCCTGCATGACTCCGCGATCGCGATCCTGCGCCGATTCGGGCGATCGGAATACCTGAAGGACATCTGCGAGCAGGCCATTCGTGGCGAGGCGGTGCTGTGCATCGCAGCCTCTGAGGAGTCCGGAGGCTCCGACCTCCAGATCGTCGAGACCGAAGTCCGTTCCGCGCGAGACGGGTTCGACGTCCGCGGCCGCAAGAAGTTCGTGTCGCTGTCGCCGATCGCAGATCACATCGTGGTGGTGGCGCGCGGCATGGACCACGATGAGCACAGCCGACACGGCAACGTCCTGGTGATCGCGGTCCCGACTTCCCAGGTGCACGTCAACGAGCCCTACCGCAAGGTGGGGGCCGGACCGCTGGACACCGCCGCGGTCGATATCGACACCTGGGTGCCCGCTGATGCCCTGATCGCCCGCCCGGGTACCGGCCTGGCCGCGATCTCCTGGGGGCTGGCCCATGAACGCATGTCGATCGCCGGGCAGGTCGCCGCGTCGTGTCAGCTGGTGCTGGGGCTCACGCACGCCCGGATGATGCGCCGCCGACAGTTCGGTGCCACCCTGTTCGAGCACCAGGCGCTGCGGATGCGCGTGGCTGACCTGCAAGCCCGTGTCGATCTGCTCCGCCACGCACTCAACGGCATCGCCGCCGACGGGCGGCTCGATCTGCGTACCGCCGCGGCCATGAAGGTCACCGCCGCCCGGCTCGGTGAAGAGGTGTTCTCCGAATGTATGCACATCTTCGGCGGTTCGGGCTACCTGGTCGACGAGACCCCGATCGGGCGCTGGTGGCGGGACATGAAGCTGGCCCGCGTCGGCGGCGGTACCGACGAGGTGCTCTGGGAGTTGGTGGCCGCCGGGATGCGACCCGACTATGACGGTTACGACGAGCTGTTCGACAGCGGGTCGTCGTCGGGGTAGCGCAGCACCGCATACAGCGCCATCTTGCGATAACCCATGTCGTATTCGCCGAGGAAGGTGCCGCCCACATACTCGGCCAGCCGACGCATCGCCGTATTGCGGTACTCGGGCTCGAACATCATCCGCCGGCACTGCGGTTCGAGGTCGAACACGCTTGTCATGACGCGCGGCAGCAGGATGGCCGCGAAGCCCCGATTGGCCACCGCGGCATCGGCGACGGCTCCGTGCATGCCCAGATCGTGCGGGTCGGCGGCATAGTACTTGGCGATGGAATCTTTTGCGGCCCGGTACAACTCGATATAGCCATAGTCTCGTCCGTGTCGGCTGACGATGAGCGGCCGAGTGAAACTGCCGGCCACCTGGGCGCTCAGGTACCGATGCCAGCGTTCCGGCGGCCAGGCGGACTCCCAGGTTTCCGCCAGGTGCGGCCGGTTCATCCACTCCGACATCAGCTCCGCATCGGCATCCGGATCGGCCACCCGGATCGCATACGGCTCGGCCAGCACTGGGATCGGGGGCGCAGGAACGCGGCGAACCTCGTCGGATATGTCGGTCAGCTCGCGGTGCAGGATGGCGGCGGCATCAGTCATAACGAACCGTTAGCCTACCGGAGGCCCTGTCCGTCAAAGTGAGGATAGGGTAACCTCGGTCGGGCTGGGCGGCAGCGCCAGGCCCCACCCCCGCGGGGCGGGTAACCGTCGGCGAAAGGACCTTGATGGCGCGCGGTTTGCAGGGCGCGATACTTAGGGGCTTCGGCGCCCGGGACCACGTCGTGACGGTGCTCGAGACCAGCCGGATCACCCCGCACTTCATCCGCATCTGGATGCACTCACCGACCCTGTTCACCGAGGCGAGTGTCGAACCCGCGGCCTGGCTGCGGTTCTGGTTCCCCGACCCGGACGGCTCGGACACCGAATTCCAGCGCGCCTACACCATCGCCGAGGGCGACGCCGCTACCGGGCGTTTCGCGATCGACATGGTGCTGCACGAACCGGCCGGGCCCGCCAGCCGCTGGGCCCGCGCCGTGGAACCCGGAGCCACCATCGCGGCGGTGTCGCTGATGGGCTCCTCGCGCTTCGAGGCGCCTGAGGCCGACGCCCAGCCCGCCGGCTACCTGCTGATGGGGGACTCGGCGTCGATTCCCGGAATCAACGGCATCATCGGGACCGTCGCGCCGGAGATACCGATCGAGCTCTATCTCGAACAGCACCACGACGACGACCTGCTGATTCCGCTGCGTGAGCACCCCCGGCTGCGGGTGCACTGGGTGCCCCGCCGTGATGCGAGTTCGCTGGCCGCAGCCATCGAGGCTCGCGACTGGTCGGACTGGTATGCCTGGGCCACCCCCGAAGCCGCGACGCTCAAGGCGCTGCGGACCCGGTTGCGCAACGAGTTCGGGTTTCCCAAATCTGAGGTCCACGCGCAGGCCTACTGGACCGCCGGGCGTGCCATGGGCACTCAACGCGGGCCCACCGAAACGTCGTTGACTCTGCCGCCACCAGACAAAAGTGCGAGTGAGGTGCCTGGTGAGCGCAGCGTCAACACCAAGGGGGCGTGGCGTGCCCAGGCTGCGGGTCGGCTGCTCGCCCCGCTGAAGGCGCCGCTGATCGTCTCCGGCGTGCTGCAGGCGGTGATCACGCTGCTGCAGCTGGCACCCTTCGTGCTGCTGGTGGAGCTGGCGAGGCTGTTGGTCGCCGGCGCCGACGAGTCGCGGCTGTGGACGCTCGCGATCGCCGCGGTTTCGCTGCTCGGCCTGGGGACGCTGTTGGGGGCGGGGCTGACGCTGTGGCTGCATGTGGTCGACGCCCGCTTTGCCAGCGCGCTGCGTACGCGATTGCTGAGCAAGCTGTCTCGGCTGCCGCTGGGCTGGTTCACCGCGCGCGGATCCGGCTCGATCAAGCAACTGGTCGCCGACGACACCCTGTCGCTGCACTATCTGGTGACCCACGCCATCCCCGATGCCGTCGCCGCGGTCGTGGCACCGGTCGCGGTGTTGGTCTACCTGTTTGTGGTGGACTGGCGGGTGGCGCTCGTGCTGTTTGTGCCGGTGCTGATCTACCTGGTGCTGATGTCGGTGATGATGACCCAGTCGGGTCCCAAGATCAGTCAGGCGCAGCGCTGGGCCGAGCGGATGAACGGCGAAGCCGGCACCTACTTGGAGGGGCAGCCGGTGATCCGGGTGTTCGGTGGGGCGGCGGCCTCGAGCTTCCGCCGCCGCCTCGACGAGTACATCAATTTTCTGGTGGACTGGCAGCGGCCCTTTATCGGCAAGAAGACGCTGATGGATCTGGTCACGCGCCCGTCCACCTTCCTGTGGCTGATCATGCTGACCGGGACCCCGCTCATCGTTCTCGGCCGGATGGACCCGGTGAGCCTGCTGCCGTTCCTGTTACTGGGGACCACCTTCGGTGCCCGGCTGTTGGGTATCGGCCTGGGCGTCGGCGGAATCCGCGGCGGCATGCTGGCAGCCCGGCGCCTGCAGATCGCCCTGGACGAACCCGAACTCGCCGTGACCGAGCCTGCTTCGCCGGCAGTGGAGGATCCGCAGCCGGCCGGGACGGTGCGCTTCGAAGCGGTCAGCTTCGGCTACCGCCCGGGTGTGCCGGTGATTCGCGATGTGTCGCTGACGCTGCGGCCCGGCACGGTGACCGCGCTGGTCGGCCCGTCAGGATCCGGCAAGTCCACGCTGGCCGCTCTGCTGGCCCGCTTCCATGACGTGCAGGAGGGCGCGATAACCGTTGACGGACAGGATATTCGGTCCCTGTCTGCTGACGACCTCTATCATCGTGTCGGGTTCGTGTTGCAGGAGACTCAGCTGGTTCACGGCAGTGTCCGCGACAACATCGCGTTGGCGGTGCCCGATGCCACCGACCAGCAGGTGCACCATGCTGCGCGCCAAGCCCAGATCCACGACCGGATCCTGCGGCTGCCCAACGGCTACGACACCGTGCTCGGCGCCGCCGCGGCACTCTCCGGCGGTGAGCGCCAACGGCTCACCATCGCACGCGCCATCCTCGCCGACACCGGCGTGCTCATCCTCGACGAGGCCACCGCCTTCGCCGACCCCGAATCGGAATACCTGGTGCAGCAAGCCCTGAACCAGCTGACCAAGGACCGCACCGTGCTGGTCATCGCCCACCGGCTGCACACCGTCACCGGCGCGGATCAGATCGTGGTGCTCGACCACGGCGCCGTCGTCGAACAAGGCCGCCACGACCAACTGCTCGCAGCGGGGGGACGCTATCTGCAGCTGTGGGAGACCGGGCGCCGGGCGGTCGGCGTCGGAGCGGAGGCGACACCGTGATCCGCACCCTGATCCGGCTGATTCCGCCAGACCGTCGCGGCCGGCTCGTCGGCTACACCGTGCTGACGCTGCTGTCGGTGGTGGCGCGGGCGGTGGGCACCGTTTTGCTCGTCCCACTGGTGGCCGCGCTGTTCTCCGATGACCCGAGCCGTGCGCTGAGCTGGCTGGGCTGGCTGACCGCGGTGACCATTGCCGGCTGGCTGATCGACTTCGCGTGCGCGCGAATCGGATTCGATGTCGGGTTCGCCGTCCTCGATCACACCCAGCACGATGTCGCCGACCGGCTGCCGGCGGTCCGGCTGGACTGGTTCACCGCCGACAACACCGCCACCGCGCGGCAGGCGATCGCGGCCACCGGCCCCGAACTGGTCAGCCTGGTCGTCAACCTGCTGACCCCGCTGATCAGCGCCATCCTGCTGCCGCCGGCGATCGCGGTGGCGCTGCTCGGCGTCTCGTGGCAGCTGGGTCTGGCCGCCCTGGGCGGCGTGCCGCTGCTGCTGGGGGCGCTGTGGGCGGCCAACCGGCTCAGTGCCCGCGCCGACGTCGCCGCCGCAGAAGCCAACACCGCGCTGACCGAGCGCATCATCGAGTTCGCCCGCACCCAGCAGGCACTGCGCGCGGCGCGGCGGGTCGAACCCGAACGCAGCACCGTCGGTGCGGCCCTGACCGCCCAGCACGGCGCGGCAATGCGGCTGCTGCTCATGCAGATTCCCGGCCAGCTGTTGTTCAGCCTGGCCAGCCAGGGGGCATTGATCCTGCTCGCCGGCGCGACCACTGCGCTGACCGTGCGCGGCACCCTGGGCGTTCCGGAAGCGATTGCGCTCATCGTTGTGACTGCCCGCTACCTGGAACCCTTCACAACCATCAGCGAGCTGGGACCGGCACTGGAATCGACGCGTGCCAGCCTGGAGCGGATCCGGGCCGTGCTGACCGCACCGGCGTTGCAGGTCGGCGATCGTGAGCTTCCCGGTGGTGCCGGGGCTCCCCGCATCGAGTTCGACAACGTCACCTTCGGCTATGAGTCGGGCGGCGAGCCGGTGCTGGACCGAGTCAGTTTCACACTGGAGCCGGGCACCACGACCGCTATCGTCGGGCCGTCCGGGTCGGGAAAGAGCACCATCCTGGCCCTGATCGCCGGTCTGCACGAACCGACCGGCGGCCGGGTCTTGCTGGACGGGGCCGACGCCGCCGAACTCGACGCGCTGTCACGCCGAGCGGCGAGCACCATGGTGTTCCAGCATCCCTACCTGCTGGACGGCACGATCCGGGACAACATCCTGGTCGGAGACCCCGACGCCGATCAGGAGTCTGTCCAGCGGGCCACCGAACTGGCCCGGGTCGACGAGCTGGTGGCCCGACTGCCAGACGGCACCGACACGCGGGTAGGAGAAGCCGGCGCGGCGCTGTCCGGCGGCGAGCGCCAACGGGTCAGCATCGCTCGCGCCCTGCTCAAGCCCGCACCGGTGCTGCTGGTCGACGAAGCGACCAGTGCCCTGGACACCGAGAACGAGGCCGCGGTCGTCGATGCGCTCAGCGCCGAGCTGCGGCCGCGCACCCGAGTGATCGTCGCGCACCGGCTGGCCAGCATCGCACAAGCCGACCGGGTGCTGTTCCTCGACGACGGTCGGGTCATCGAGGACGGCACGATCGAGGAATTGCAGTGCGCCGGCGGGCGTTTCGACGAATTCTGGCGGCAACAGAACGATGCCTCCGGATGGCGCATCCACGCCGGCTAGCGATGGCCGCAAGAACGGCGGAGCCGGGCGCAGCGGGCCATCGCCATTGATCGCCTGTGCGATCATTCCTAGGGTGAGCGCCGACGACGACCCCGAGGCCCGGATCCGGGAACTGGAGCGCCCGCTGTCGGACTTCGCCAAAGCCGCCGAAGTCACCGTCTCCTCGGCCGGCGCCGAGCAGGTATCGCCGACGGCAGGCAACGGGCGCGGGATCGGCGTCGCGGTCCGTGCGATGGCGGCGGTCTTCGTGACGGTCGCCGCCGCAGCGATGTTCTTGATCTCCCGCGGCCCGACCGGTACGACGCCCGGGTTCCCCACCGTGCCCAGCACTGCGGCGCCGACACCATCGCGATCGGTCCCGGTGGTGCCGCCCGCCTCGGCGTCGCCGGCCAATCCGACGCCTGGCCGCGCCGACACCATCACCGTCTCCGGCGCCGGGCAAGACAAGACCCTGGCATGCGCCGGTAACCAGGTCTCGGTGAGCGGCGTCCGCAATACGATCACGCTCACCGGCCGGTGCGCGGGGTTGACCGTCTCGGGCATCGGCAACGTCATCACCGTCGACTTCACCCCAGCGATCACCACATCCGGTGTCGACAACCGGGTGACCTACCGCTTCGGGGATCCCGAGGTGAGCACCTCCGGGTTCGACAACGTCGTCGTACGTGGTTGAGGCGGCTCGGCCGGCCGTGGAATCCGATCCGGCCCGACGCCCTCAGCCGATGACGTCTGACGCCCAGTATTCGCGCAGGCTGGCGATCTGCTCCCCGGCGAACTCCAGAATGGCGACTTCGCGCATCCGCTTGCGCTGCCCTTGGACGCGGTCATCGAAGGTGGCTTCCCATTCGGCGATCACCGTGGTGCCGTCAGTGGCGGTGTAGAGGTTGAGCAGCCGGGCGTCGATGTCGGCTTGGCCTTCCACGACCTTGGTCCGCCAATAGTCGCGGATCCCGGCCCGAGTGCGAATCGGTTCCTGGAGTACCCGCTCGTGGTAGGTCGCGTCGTCGGTGAAGATCGTGACGATGAGGTCTGGGTCCTGCTGCATCCAGGCGCGCAGGTAGGTGTCGATCGTGGCGCGGACATCCATCATGGGCAGGAGTGTGGCCCACGTGGCGGCCCCGCTGTTGCCGAACGCGCGTTCCGTGCGGCGGAGCGCTCGCCCGGATTTCCCGGCCGCCCGCGATGGGGGTAACCTTACCCGGGGAAATTAGGGCAGCCTTTACTAACACCCAGCGAGTGTGCGGAGGAGATCGGATGGCCGGCGACGACATCTCGGCCGTCGCGCGTTTTCCCACCTGGATCGGCCACTTCTCCGGCCCCGGCCCGGCAACGCTGGTCTTCCCGCACGCCGGCGGAGCGGCCGTCAATTACCGCCCGCTGGCGCTGGCGTTGGCCGGCGGCGTCGACACCTACGTCATGCAGTATCCGCAGCGCGCCGACCGGTTTCGCGAACCTGCCGCCGAGACCCTGCCGGAGCTGGCTCAAGGACTGTTCGACGCCGGCCCCTGGGAGGAACTCGGCCCGCTGCGGCTGTTCGGCCACAGCATGGGCTCCATCGTCGCATTCGAGTTCGCCCGCCTTGCCGAACAGCGCGGTATCGAGGTCCAGCGGCTGTGGGCCTCGGCGGGGCCGGCACCGGGCGCGGTGGCCGGGCTGCGCAAGGTGCCGACCGGGGACGCCGACCTGCGCGCGGAGTTGGAGCAACTCGGCGGCACTGACCCTCGAATCCTCGCCGACCAGGAGTTCCTCGCCTTGCTGCTGACCCCCGTGCGCGCGGACTACCAGGCGTTCAACCGTTACCGGTGCGCGCCGGAGGTGACCATCCGCGCGGACATCAACGTGCTCGGCGGCCGATCTGACGACCGGGTGGGCACTGACCTGCTGAAGCGCTGGGCCGATCACACCACCGGCGCCTGCACGCTCTCGCTGTACGACGGCGGGCATTTCTACCATTACGAGCACATTGACGCTCTCGCGAATCGGATCATCGCCAATGCCTGACCGGTGCGAGGATCCGGTCGTCATAGTCGGTCTGGGTGTCGAAGCGCCCGGGGGTATCGAGACCGCCGAGCAGTACTGGTCACTGCTGGCTGACGGGCGCGAAGCACTAAGCACCATTCCCGACGACCGGGACTGGGCGGTGCACGAACTCATCGACGGATCACACCGCGACGGTTTCAAACCGCTCTGCGACTCCGGGGGGTTCCTGTCCGGCGCCACCGAATTCGACCCCGGCTTCTTCGGCATCGCGCCACGCGAAGCCGTTGCGATGGACCCGCAGCAGCGGGTTGCGCTGCGAGTGGCCTGGCGTGCGTGCGAGGACGCCGGCATCAACCCGGACGAACTCACCGGCCACGACGTCGGCGTCTACCTCGGCGCATCCGTTACCGGCTATGGCCCGGACATGGCTCAGTTCTCCGAGCACAGCGGTCACCTGCTACCCGGCACCGCACTGTCGGTGATCTCCGGCCGCGTCGCCTACACCCTCGGGCTGGCCGGACCGGCGATCACCGTCGACACCTCCTGCTCGTCAGCGCTGTCGGCGCTGCACCTGGCGATACAGGCCATTCGGACCGGCGACACCGACATGGCGCTCGCCGGTGGTGTGTGCGTGATGGGCTCACCCGGATTTTTCGTCGAGTTCTCCAAGCAGCACGCGCTCTCCGACGATGGCCATTGCCGACCCTACAGTGCTGCCGCCTCGGGAACGGTATGGGCCGAAGGCGCCGGAATATTTGTGCTGCAGCGCAAGTCGGCCGCCCTGCGCGAACATCGCCACATCTACGGCGAGATTCTGGCCAGCCGGCTCAACCAGGACGGGCACACGACCGGGCTGCTGACCCCCAGTGAGCAGGCGCAGCAGCGGCTGTTCCGGCACGCGCTTGCCGACGCCGACGTGCACCCACGCCAGGTCGGGATGATCGAGGGGCACGGCACCGGCACCCGGGTCGGTGACCCCGTCGAACTGCGGTCGCTGATCAACGTGTACGGCGCAGCCACCGAGCCGGGCGCTGGACCGCGGCTCGGGTCGGTCAAGTCCAACATCGGGCACACGCAGGCCGCGGCCGGTGCGCTCGGCCTGAGCAAGGTGCTGCTTGCCGCCGAAAACCGGGCGATACCACCGACGCTGCACGTCGACGACGGGTGGCACGACGGCGTCGACTGGGACGGCGGGGAGGGCGGGGGCGTCACATTGGCCGACGCCTTGACCGCCTGGCCGGCGAGCGACGGCCGCCGGATCGGATCGGTCTCGGCGTTCGGGATGAGTGGCACCAACGCGCATGTGATCGTCGCTGTCGATGACACCCGCGACAGCCAGGCGGTGGCAGCGTGCTGAACAGTCACCCGGCCACGCTGCCCGACGGCCGCACCCCCGTCCTCATCTCGGCACACGCCCGCGACCTGGTACAGGCCGAAGCCGGCGCGCTGGCACGCTACCTGCGCAACCGGCCCGCCGGCGTCGGGGCCGTCGCACAAACGCTGCGGGCCACCCGCCCGATCCGCCGGTACCGCACCGTGATTCGGGCGCGCGACACCGACGAACTGATCAGCGGCCTGGACGCCGTCTACCACGATGTCGAGCATCCGCTGGTGGCCCGGTCGCACCGTCAGGAGGCCGCCCGCATCGCCTTCGTGTTTCCCGGGCAGGGCAACCAGTGGCCGGGCATGGGCGCCGACCTGTTCGAAATTGCGGCCTACTGCGCCGAGGCGGACCGCTGCGAGCATGCCTTCCGCCGCGCCGGGCACGCCTCGCCGCTGACCTATCTGCGCGGCGCCGACGACCCGGATCCGGTGGTGGTGCAGGCCGCCCAGTTCACGCACGCCGCGGCGCTGGCCGCCACCTGGCGACATTTCGGCGTACTGCCCGACATCACCGTCGGTCACAGCCTGGGGGAACTCGCCGCCGCCTACACCGCCGGAGCGGTGGACCTGGATGCCGCGGCGGCGGTGGTGATCGCGCGTGCGGAACTGACCGATCTGCTGGCCGACAACGCCGCTGGCCGCTTCGGCATGGCGATGATCGCCCTGGCCGCCGACGACGCCGCCGAACTCATCGCCGGCATCTCGGGCTGGCTGGAGCTGTCGGTGATCAACGGTCCCGAGTCGGTCGTGGTTTCCGGCGAATGGGCTGCGGTGCAGCAGATCCTGGAACGCGCCGACCGGCGCGGGGTGTTCGCCCGCGAGCTGGCGGTACGCTACCCGGCGCACACCAGCGTCTTGGAGCCGCTGCGCGACCGCATGACCGCGCGGTTACCGGATGCGCAATTCCACGGCGCCCCGGTGGAATTCATCGGATCGGTGTACGGCGGGCCGATCCCGCCGGGAAAGACCTTCCGGCAGTATTGGTTCGACAATCTCCGCCAGCAGGTGCGGTTCGACCTGGCCGCCGCCGCCGCAGTGGCGCGCGGTGTCACCAATTTCATCGAGATGTCGGCGCATCCCACCCTGCTCGTGCCTCTCGGAGATGTCGCCGGCACCGCTCAGGTGCTGGCCAGCACCGACCGTGATCAGCCGGCCGGCGAGGCGTTGGCGGCCAACATCGCCGCCGCGGCCATCACCGACCCCGGTTACCGCTGGCGGGATTTCGCCGCGCCGGCTGCCGCGCCGCTGCGCCATTTCCCGCACGCGCCGATGCACACCACCCGGCTGTGGGCCGGCAGGAAAACCCCCGCGCCGCGCCACCGGCTGCCGGTGGTCATGAGCGAACAATGGCAATCGATCGAGGTCCCGGAAGATCGGCCCGCCGGGATGGCCGTCATCGACTACACCGGGCAATCGCCGGAGCTCGCAGCAGAACTGATCGCCGCGATGGGCGCCGACCCCGTGGACCCGGCACATGCCGAACAGCTGGTGCTCGTCGCACCCCCCGCCGACGATATCGAGATCACCGCGGTGGCTACCGCGTTCACTGGTCCTGCCGTGGCCCAGGCGCCGCCGGCGCTCGGAGTCCACTGCCGACGGGTCTGGCTCATCACCGCCGGCGCCGAGCAACTCGACGGTGACCTGCCGCCGCGGCCCCAGGCCGCCGCGCTGGCGGCACTGCACCGCAGCACCGGATTCGCCCACCCCGACCAGACGTTCGCGCACCTGGATCTGCCAGTCGATCCGACCGCCGACGACATCGGCGCCGCGGTGGCCGCGCTGAGCCTGACCGACACCGAAGTCGCGGTGCGCGCCGGCCGCCTTTCGGTGCGCCGACTGGTGCGATCCGATGCCGCCCCGGCCGTGCCCGCGATCCCGGAGAACGTGGTGATCAGCGGCGGCACCGGCGCCATCGGGATGGCCTTCGCGGCGTTCTGCGCCGACCACGGCGCCCGCGACATCAGCCTGCTCAGCCGCAGCGGCGACACCGACGCCACCGTGGACCGATTGGCTGCCCTGCGCATGCGTACCGGGGCTCGCATCACCGCAATCCGGTGCGACATCACCGACGATGCCGCACTTGCGGCGCTGATCGCCGAGCACCACCCGGCCCCGGCCGGGCTCGTGGTGCACACCGCGTCGGCGGAAGCGGTCGCCGCCGAGCAGATCACCGAGGCAGCGGTTAGGGACGCCCTCGGCGCCAAAGTGATCGGCCTGGACAATCTGGTGCGGCACTGGCCGCAGCGCGCCGACGCCCAGGTGCTGGTCTGCTCGTCGGTGTTGGCGCTGTGGGGCGGCTCGGGACACGGCCTCTACGCAGCGGCCAACCGGATGGCCGACACCCTGGTGAGCCGACTGCGGGCGCAGGGCCGTAGCGCCAACTCGATCCGGTGGGGATTGTGGCAGAGCGTGGCCGTGGTGAGCGGCGAGGAGAAGAACCGGATCGCCCGGACCGGTCTGACCCCGATGGCGCCCGAGGCCGCGATCACCGCGGGGCTCAGCGCCACGCCGAACGACCCGGCGATATTGGCCGCCGACTTCGACCGGCTGGGGGTGTTCTTCGACAGCCAGGGCGTTCCCTCTCCCTTCGACGTCACCGCGGCACCCGCGAGTGCCATATCGGGGGATCGCCCGGTCGGCGACGTCGTGGTCGGCGAACTCGCGGCGGTGCTCGGCCTGGACCGCACCGACGACATCGACATGCATCGGGCATTGGTCGACCTCGGCATGGATTCACTGCTCGCCCTGGACCTGCGCAAGCGGCTGGCCCGGACAACCGGGAGAAGGGTGGCGCTCGGACCGCTGCTGGCGGGCATGACCGCGGCGCAACTGACCGCGACGCTCCGTGATGACACCGCTGCTGCCGCGGCGACGCGAAAGGACTGTTTTAACCCATGACCGACACCGTCGACCAGTCGACCGACGCGACCGAGTTGCGACTGGAGTTGCTGCGCCGCCGGCTCGCCGAACGCGGGCTGGCCGGAACCGCGCCGACCACCGAACCCGCCGAACCCGCGATGAACGACGGGCAGCGCCGGATGTGGTTCGTCCAGGCGCTGGACCCCGACGGCACCGTCGCCAACATCTCGGTCTCCTATCGGCTGTCGGGCCGACTGGACAGCGACCGGTTGCGTACAGCTCTGGCCGCGGTGGCCGACCGTCACCCGTTGCTACGCACCACGTATCGCGTCGACGACAACGGCGAGCCGCGACCGGTGCTCGCAGCGGTCACGCCGGCCTGCACCGAACACGACCTCACCGAGCTCGCCGGACAGGCCCGGGCACTGCGCCTGGAGGTGCTGGCCCAGCGCGAGTTCGCCACTCCGTTCCGACTGGAATCCGATTCCCCGTTGCGGCTCAACGTGATCCGGCTCGGGCCCGACGAACACATTCTGCTGCTGGTCGCCCACCATATCGCCTGGGACGACGCCTGCTGGCCGGTTTTCTTCGCCGATCTGACCGCCGCCTACACCGACCCCGATGCGTTCGCCGCCCGCCCGCCCGCGCCTGTGGTCAGCACGCCACCGGTCTCCGATCACGGCGCCGACCTGGACTACTGGCGCACCCTGCTGGCCGAGCCGCCCGACCCGCTGGAACTGCCGGGCCCGCGCGGTTCCGCGGTGCCCCACACCCTGCGAGCCGGGCTGTGCACCCGGCCGCTGCCGGCCGAATTGATGGATGGCATCACCGATCTGGCCAGAGACAACGGCGCAACGCCCTACATGGTGGTCGCGGCGGCGCTCTCCGCGCTGATCTACCGCTACACCGGCACCGATGACTTCCTGATCGCCTCACCCGTTCTCAACCGAACGGCCGGCACCGAGGAGACCATCGGCTACTTCGGCAACACCGTGGTGCTGCGTGCCCGGGTCAGCGCATCCGACCGATTCAGCGACCTGCTGACCCGCACCCGCGACACCGCACTGGGTGCGTTCGCCCACCAAGGCATCAATCTCGACCGGGTGGTCCGTGAGCTCAACCCGGACCGCCGCCACGGGGGCGTGGAGCGGCTCACCCGGCTCAGCTTCGGATTCCGGTCCGGCGGCGGTGACGGTTTCCACCCGGACGGAATCACTTGTGTCCGAGCCGATTACCGCGGCAAGATCGCCCAACTGCCGTTGGGGATCATGGTTGAGGCCGGTGGCTCCCACGACGGCGGCGCGCTGATCGAAGCCGAATACCTGCACGACGTACTCGACGAAGCGCTCGTCGACCAACTGCTGCGACACCTGGTGCAACTGCTGGGTGCCGCCGTCGCACAACCGCAGGCGGCCGTCAGCGAACTCGACATGCTCGGAGACGACGATCGCCGCTGGCTGGAGGCGGCTTCTCGCGGGCCGGACTTCAGCGCCACTCCGACGACGCTCGGCGCACTGGTCGCCGACCGGGCGGCGCTGACCCCGGACGCCATCGCTGTCGTCGACGATCACGGCCGCTACACCTACGCCGAGATCAACGCCCGTGCCAACCGGATCGCACATCACCTGATCGCCGCCGGTATCGGCACCGAGGACAAGGTTGCGGTGCTCTTCGGTCGCTCGGTCGACCTGGTGGTCACGGCGCTGGGTATCGCCAAGGCCGGCGCGGCCTACGTTCCCGTCGACCCCGAATATCCGCCGGACCGCATCGAGTTCATCCTGGGCGACGCCCGGGCCGCCCTGGTGATGCGCGAGCCCCTCCCGCCCGAGGCGTTGGCCGATCGTCCCGACACCGACCCGACCGATGCCGACCGGGTGCGCCCGCTACGGCCGGATAATCTGGCCTACCTCATCTACACCTCGGGATCGACCGGCCTGCCCAAGGGTGTCGAGGTGTCCCACGTTCCGATCACCGAGTACCTGACCTGGTTCGGGGACGAGTACGGCATCGACGACACCGACGTACTGCTGCAGGTCGCCTCGCCCAGCTTCGATGTGTCTATCGGTGAACTGTTCGGCACGCTGGGCAACGGCGCCCGGCTGGTGATTCCACGCCCCGACGGGCTGCGCGACATCGGCTACCTGACCGATCTGCTGCAGCGCGAGGGCGTCACCGCCATGCACTTCGTACCCTCACTGCTGGGGCTGTTCCTGTCGCTGCCCGGGGTCAAACAGTGGCGCACCCTACGACGCATCCCGATCGGCGGCGAGCCGCTGCCGGGCGAGCTGGCGGATAAGTTCCATGCCACCTTCGATGCGATGTTGCACAACTTCTACGGCCCCACCGAGACGGTGGTCAACTCGTCGCGCTACAAGGTGGAGGGCGCGCAGGGCAACCGGGTCGTGCCGATCGGCAGTCCCAACATCAACACCACCATGTGGTTGCTCGACGACGCGCTGCAGCCGGTGCCGGTCGGGGTGATCGGCGAGATCTACATCGGCGGAACACATGTCGCCCGCGGCTACTTCGACCGTCCCGGCCTGACCGCGGAACGCTTCGTCGCCGACCCGTGGACGCCGGGAGGACGGCTGTACCGCACCGGTGACCTGGCCCGCCGCAACGTCGCCGGCGACCTGGAGTTCATCGGCCGCGCCGACGACCAGGTGAAGGTCCGCGGCTTTCGCATCGAACTCGGCGAGGTGGCCTCGGCCATTTCGGTCGACCCCAGTGTGGGTCAGTGCGTGGTAGTCGTCTCCGACCTGCCCGGGCTCGGCCGCAGCCTGGTCGCCTACCTGACACCCGCGGAGCGTGGCGCGGACGAAGACACGGTTGAGATCCCCCGAATCCGGGCCCGGGTCGCCGCCGCGCTGCCCGAGTACATGGCCCCGGCGGCCTATGTGGTGGTCGACGACATCCCGATCACCGCTCACGGCAAGATCGACCGAGCCGCCCTGCCCGACCCGCAGCCCATCGAGTCGGCCCCCTACCGCGAGCCGCAGACCGACACTGAACACACGGTGGCGCAACTGTTCTCGCAGCTACTGGACCGAGAGCAGGTTGGCGCCGACGACTCGTTCTTCGACCTCGGTGGTCACTCGCTGCTGGCCACCAAGTTGGTCGCCGAGATCCGGGCCCGGTGCGGCGTAGAGATCGGCATCCGCGACATCTTCGAGGCAAGCACGGTGACCCGGCTGGCCGCCGCGATCGATCGGGCGCCGGCCGGGGAGACCGGGCCGGGTCGCCCGCCGCTGGTCGCGGTCGACCGAACCGGGCCGCTTCCGGTATCGGCGTCCCAGCTGCGCACCTGGTTCGCCTACCGGCTCGACCCGCGGGCGACCGGCGACAACATCCCGCTGACGGCCCGGCTCACCGGTCCCTGCGACACCGCCGCGCTGACCGCTGCGATCAACGACGTGGTGGCCCGCCACGACAGCCTGCGCACCACGTTCTGTGAGATCGACGGAGTGCCCCACCAGATCATCAACCCGCCCGTACCGGTCGAGGTAGCCCAATTGCGGTGCCCGGAAAGCGATCCGGAGGCGGTCGAGCGGTGGACCGGAGACCGGCTCGACGAACAGCGTGCCGGCGCATTCGACTTGGAGCACGACTGGCCGATCCGGACGGCACTGCTGCACCTACCCGGCGATGAGCGGGTGCTGTCACTGGTGGTGCACCACATCGCCGCCGACCACTGGTCCGTCGAGGTGCTCTTCACCGACCTGCTGACCGCGTACCGGTCCCGGGCTGCCGGCAGTGCGCCGTCGTGGCCGCCGCCGGTTTTGCGGTATGCCGACTTCGCGCACTGGCAGGGGGAGTTGCTGCTTGACGAATCCGGGTTGATCGACGCGCAGCGCCGCTACTGGATGGAACAACTTGCCGGACTGGCCGATGACACCGGCCCGCGACCCGATTTCCCGCGGCCGGCCACCGCGGACGGGGCCGGCGACTCCGTCGCCTTCACCGTGACCCCGGAGGTACGGGCCGGGCTGGCGGCGTTGGCCCGCGACACCGGCGCCACCGAGTTCATGGTGGTGCAGGCCGCGGTCGCGGTGCTGCTGCACCTGGCGGGCAGCGGCGACGATATCCCGCTCGGTGTTCCGGTCGCCGGCCGAACCGACAACGCCCTGGACAACCTGGTCGGGTTCTTCGTCAACATCGTGGTGCTGCGAAACCGGTTGGACGGCAACCCGACACTGCGCGATGTGGTGTTGCGGGCACGCGAAGTGGCGCTGGGGGCCTACGCGAACACCGACCTGCCCTTCGATCGACTGGTCGAGGCGCTCAACCCAGTCCGGACGCTGTCGCGCAACCCGCTGTTCCAGGTGGTGGTGCACGTACGCGACGCTGCCGAGGTCACCCATCTCATCAACAGCGGAGACAGCGGCGATGGTGAAGACGACCTGGTCTTCCGCACCGTGATGCCGACGTTCGACATCGCGCACGCCGACCTGTCGGTGAACCTGTTCGCCACTACCGCCAACGGCGCCGGCTACGACGGCCGCCTGATCTACCGCACCGACCTCTACGAACGATCCACCGTGCAGCGACTGGCCGACTGGCTGGGCCGGGTGCTGGCGGCGATGGCCGGCGCACCGGAGCGCAGACTGCGCGACATCGGCCTGATCGACGACGAACAACGCGACCGCATCCTCAACCAATGGAGCAAGGGCGCGCCGATAGGCGACGGTGATCCGCAGACGATCGCCGAGGTGCTCGCGCCGAGCCGGAGCTTCGACGGTGTCGCGGTGCGCTGCGCCGGAGCCGAGCTGAGCTATCCGGACCTACACCGCCGCTCCGACCGGCTCGCCGGGCTGCTGATCGAGGCGGGCGTGCAGCCCGGAACCCTGGTGGGTCTGTCGGTTCGGCGTGACCTGGACCTGGCCGTGGCGCTGGTCGGGATCATGAAGGCAGGCGCCGGCTACTTCCCGCTGGACTCCGGCTATCCGCGGCAGCGCCTGCAGTTCATGGTCGACGACGTTTTTTCCGACCCCGTCGCGCCGAAGGTGATCGTCGTCAGCTCGACGACCCGTGCCGCGATGCCGGACGGGCCGACACTGCTGTGCCTGGACGACGCGGACGTGCAGGACCAGCTGGCGAAAGACCCTCCCGCAACGAACCTTCCGGTGCCGCACCCGGAGGACCCGATGTATCTGGTGTTCACCTCCGGATCCACCGGCGTGCCCAAGGGGGTGCTGGGCACCCACCGCTCGATGAGCGCCCGCCTCAACTGGCAATTGGCCCACTACCCGGTGCACGGTGGTGACGACATCCGACTGGCCCAGTCGTCGATGACGTTCCTCGAGGGCGGCATGGAGTTGCTGGCCGGGCTGGCGGCCGGGGCGACGATGATCCTGGCCGACGACAACGAGTTCCGCGATCCCGAAGCCCTGGCCCGGCTGATCACAACCGAGCGGGTGGCCCAGGTGACCGCGGTGGCCAGCCTGATCTCGGTGCTGGTGGATTCGGCACCGGATGCGGTACGCGGCCTGCGCCGCCTGGTCTGCAGCGGCGAGCCGGTCTCGGCAGACCTGCTGGCCCGGCTGACCGCGGTGCTCGACTCAAACAGCCAACTGCTCAACAACTTCGGTGCCACCGAGACATCCGGGGCCGCGGTGCGCGGCGAGTTGACGCCTCCCACACCGAAACTCGGGCGACCCACACCCGGCTCGCAGGCCTACCTGCTCGACGACGCGCTGCGGCCGGTGCCGCCCGGCGTCGTCGGCGAGGTCTACTATGCAGGTCCGCAGATCGTGCAGGCCTACTGGAAGCGGCCCGGGCTGACCGCCACCCGATTCGTGGCCAACCCGTTCAGCCCCGGTGACCGGCTCTACCGCAGCGGGGACCGGGCCCGCTGGAGTACCGACGGAGTACTCGAGTTCGTCGGCCGCACCGACCACCAGGTCAAGGTGCGTGGCTTCCGGGTCGAGCTGGCCGAGGTCGAGGCCGCGTTGCGCGCTGCCCCCGGGGTGGCGACGGCTGCCGCCCGGACCTGGGAGCAGCGGGGTGCCACCACCCTGGCGGGCTACCTGGTGCCGGCCGCACCGGTCGCCGACGCGGCGCCGTTCGTCGCGTCGGTGCGCGCCGCGCTGGCGGCGGAACTGCCCGGCTACATGGTGCCGTCGTCGCTGACGGTGCTGGAAGCCATGCCACTGACCGACTCGGGGAAGCTGAACCGGCCGGCCCTGCCGCAGCCGACGGTGGCCACGCGCGGCGAGGCCGACCCGCCGGTGACTGCCACCGAGAAGACACTGGTGGGTATCTGCGCCGAGTTGCTCGGCGTCGAACGTATCGGCCGCAGTGACGGATTCTTCGAGCTCGGCGGCGACAGCATCCTCTCGGTGCAACTGGCCGCCCGGGCGCGCGCCGCCGGACTGGACATCGACCCGCGGATGATCTTCGAGCACCCGACATTCGCCGGACTGGCCGCCGCGGCCGACCGCCTTGCCGCGGCCGGAGGCGGCACCGATAGTGCCGCCGACACGGCGTTCGCCCCGATGAGTGTCTCGGGGTTGAGCAGCGACGCGCTGGCCGATCTCACCGCGAGTTGGGGCGACTCACCGTGACGGAGGCCTCAACACAGCGCAACACCGCGTCATCGATCGAGGACGTGCTGGCACTGTCCCCGCTGCAGCAGGGACTGTTCTCGCTGGCAAAGCTGGCCACTGACGGGTTGGCAGCCGACGACGGGGTCGACGTCTACACCGTGCAGTTCGTCATAGACATCGTCGGGACCGTCGACGCGCAACTGCTGCGCCGGAGCGCCGAGGCCATGCTGAGCCGGCACGCCAACCTGCGGGCGTCGTTCTGGGATGTCGACCTGCCGCACCCGGTGCAGATCGTACCGGTCGACGTCACGGTCCCATGGCGGGAAATCAACGCGACGCCAGATGAATTCGATGAGATAGCACGTAGTGAACGCACCACCAACTTCGACCTGGCCCGCGGCCCGCTGCTGCGCTTCGTGCTGGCCCGCTCGGCGCCCGATCGGCACCGGCTGATTCTCACCGTGCACCACCTGCTGGTCGACGGCTGGTCGATGGCGGTGTTCTTCGACGAACTGGTGGCGATCTACCGCGCCGGCGGCACCGACCCGTTGCCCGCGCCGCGTCCCTACCGCGATTACATCGGCTGGCTGGCCGCCCAGGATGTCACCGCCGCCACCGAGCGGTGGCGCGAGTACCTGGCGCCACTGACCGCGCCGACCATCTTGGCCGACGGCGAGCGAACCGAGCTGGGCAGCGTCATGCCGCAGACCCACGAAATGGCCCTGGATCCCGACGACACCGCCCGGCTGACCGAGTGGGCCCGCCGAAACGGCCTGACTTTGAACACCGTGCTGCAGTTCGCCTGGGCGGTGCTACTCGGACGACTCACCGACCGTCGCGAGGTGGCGTTCGGTGCGGTGGTGTCGGGCCGGCCCCAGCAACTCACCGGCGTCGAATCCATGGTCGGCCTGTTCATCAACACCGTTCCCGTGGTCGCCGCCACACCGGCCGGCGCCGAGGTGGTCACCGTCTGCCAAGCCCTGCAACGGGATACCGCGGCGATGCGCGACTTGAGCTACCTCAGCCTGGCAGCTGTGCAACGGGCCGCACGTAACGCTGTCTTCGACACCCTGCTGGTGTTCGAGAACGCCCCGATCGGGTCGGCGGCAGCCGGGGTGACCACGCCGGACGGGGTGCAGTTCATCCCGGTCACCGTGGAGAGCCTGACCCACTACCCGCTGACCGTGGTCAGCTATCCGCCCCGCGACGGCAGGCTCACCCTGCTGTTGGAAGCGGTGCCGGAGGCCCTGGGCGAACTGTCGGCGCCGGACCTGGGCCGGCGACTGCTGCAGCTGCTGCGCCAACTGGTCGACCCGGCGCGGCCGCGCGTCGCCGACCTGGACGTACTGTTGCCCGTCGAACGCTCCCGCCACGACTCGCCAGTGGCTGCGCCGGCGGCGACCGTGCCCGCACTGTTCGCCGTCGCCGCAGCAAGCCACCCGGACAACCCGGCGCTCACCGGCGAGCAGCAGATCCTGACCTATGCCGAGCTGGAGGCCGAGTCGAGCCGGCTGGCGCAGGCACTGGCCGGGCGCGGAATCGGTCCCGAGGACCGGGTTGCGATTGCGCTACCGCGCTCGGCCGATTCGGTCATCGCCATCCTGGCCGTGCTGCAGTCCGGAGCAGCCTACGTGCCGGTCGATGTCGATCTTCCGAAGGAACGGATCGAATCGATTCTGCGCCAAGCCGATCCGAAGCTCACACTGACCGCCGAGCTGTTGGCCGAGTTGCGATCCGATGCTGCGCAGCGGTGCCCCACACCGGCGGGGATCCACCCGGACTCCACCGCCTATGTCATCTTCACCTCCGGTTCCACCGGCGAGCCCAAAGGCGTCATCGGCACCCACCGGGCACTGACGTCGTACTTCGCCGACCATCAGCAGCGCATGTACGCGCCGGCGATGGCCCGCCTGGGACGGCCCCTGCGCGTCGCGCACGCCTGGTCACTGAGTTTCGACGCGAGCTGGCAGCCGCTGGTCGGTCTGCTGGGCGGACAGGCCGTGCACCTGTTCTCGGCCGAGGAGATGCGCGATGCCGAGGCGATCATCGACGGTGTCCGCCGACACCGGCTGGACATGATCGACACGTCGCCGTCGATGTTCACCCAGCTGTTCGACGCCGGCCTGCTCGACGCGCACGCCGCCCACCGCCTCACCGTGCTGGCGCTCGGCGGCGAGGCGATCGCCCCGCACGTCTGGACGAGGCTGCGTCGGGTCTCGGCGGCATCGTCGGTCGCCGTGCACAACTGCTACGGCCCCACCGAGACCACGGTGGAGGCCGTCGTCGCCGACGTCGCCCACACCGAGGTGCCGGTGATCGGAGAACCGGTGCGGGGCATGACCGCTCACGTGCTGGACTCCGCGTTGCGGGAGGTGCCCGACGGGGTGGCCGGCGAGCTGTACCTGGCCGGCGCGCAGGTCACCCGCGGCTATCTGGGCCGGGCCGGCGCGACCGCGGCCCGCTACGTCGCCGACCCGTTTCACGCCGGCGGCCGGATGTATCGCACCGGGGACCTGGTCCGGCGCCGCACCGACGGCCGGCTGATCTACCTGGGCCGTGCCGACGACCAGGTCAAGGTGCGCGGCTACCGGGTCGAGATCGCCGAAGTCGAAGCAGCGCTGGCCGCGGCGACCGGGGTGGCGGCAGCAGCGGTGCTGCCCGTGGACGGCGCCACTGGAACGCAACTGGCCGGATTCGTCACCGGCACCGGCCTGGACGCGGCCCGGGTGCGGACAGCGGTCAGTGCCCGGCTGCCGGCGTACCTGGTGCCGGCCAGGATCGTCGTGGTGGAGTCGATGCCCTTGACCCCCAACGGAAAGCTGGACGCTGAAGAGCTGCTGGCGCTACTCGCCCGCGCCGGGCCCGTTGTCGGGCCCGGCGATGAGCCGGCTACCGAGACCGAGCGGATTTTGGTCGAGCTGATGGCCGAGATCTTCGCCGGCCCGGAAAGCCCGGCGCCCGGCGTCGAGACCGATCTACGCGACCTGGGCCTCGACAGCATCGTGGCGTTGGCGATGGTGCGGGCGGCTCGCCGGGCCGGACTGCCGATGCGTCCGCGGACCGCATTGACCTGTACCACGATCCGGGACATGGCCGCCGCCATGGATACTGAAGCCGCTGAAGCCGCCGCGGCCGGCCAATCGGACGCGGTGGCCGTCGCGGATGACGGGCCGATCCCGCTGCTGCCCGCCGGCCGTTGGCTCTACCAGTACGGCAGCCCGCGCCGGCTCGGGCAGGTCGAGGCGGTTCGGGTGCCGGCTGACATCGAAGCGGGACAGTTGCGGTCGGCGCTGGCCGCGATCGTCGCCGCGCACCCGGTGCTGCGGACACGCCTCGACCCGGACACCATGACGTTGTGCCCGGTCGAACCCGCCGACATCCTCACCGAAATCACCGTCGGCGCCGACGGGCCGGCTGACCTCGTTGCGGTCACCGAGCACGGCGCCAAGCTGCTGGCGGATCTGGACCCCGAGAACGGGGTGCTGTTGCGCGCGGTATGGCTGCGTCCGCCGACCGGGACCGGCGTGCTGCTGCTGTGCGCACACGTGCTGGCACTCGACCCGGTGTCATGGCAGGTGGTTCTGGGCGAGTTGCACGCCGCGCTGGCCGGCGCAGATCCGCTGCCCGAGCGGAGTGGCTACCGGCGCTGGGCGGCGGCGCTGAGCGCGCGGGCGCAAAACCTGGACACCGTGGACTTCTGGGCCGACCAGATCACCGGGCACGATCCCCAACTGGGCGCTCGGAGGGTCCGTCCGGACCACGACCGCGCCGGTGACCTCACGGTTTCGGTGGCCGTCGCCGACCCGGAAGTCACCGCAGCGTTGCTGGCGTCGCGTGCGCCGATGCATGATCTGCTGGTGGCGGCGACCGCGCGGATGATCCGGGCCTGGCGGACTCGGCGCGGACAGCAGGACCCGGCGCCGCTGCTGGCATTGGAGACCCACGGACGCGCCGAAGACCTGGTGTACGAGGGCCGCCGCGTCGACTCCGCCGACATCGCCGGGTTGCTGACGTCGATCTACCCGCTGCGGATTCATCAGGCCGACCCGATTGGGGTCGCGCGGGCACTGGCCGAGATCCCCGGCAGCGGAATCGATTACGGATTGCTGGCCTATCTGCGTGACGACACCGCAGCCCGGTTCGCCGGCCAGCCGGGTCCGCAACTACTGCTGAATTACCTCGGCCGCGTCGACCGGGTCGGGGACGGGCCGGCCCTGGCGCCCGACCTGATCGCCGGCCTGCCGTCGGTGCCCGAACCCGATCAGGCGGTGCGTCACGAGCTCGGTATCTTCGCCGCGGTGGCCGACCTCGGGGCGGGCCCGGTGGTGATGACCCAGTGGCGGACACTGCCCGACATCCTCGGCGGCGCCGAGATCACCGAACTGCAGGAACTGTTCACCGGGGCCCTGCGCGACCTGGTGGAGGAGCTGTGATGAGCACCCTGGCAGTGGTAGGCGCAGGCGCCAAGGCGGTCGCGGTGGCCGCGAAGGCCGCGGTGTTGCGTGAGATGGGCGTCGCGACACCGGAAATCGTCGCCGTCGAACGCACCGAGGTGGCCGCCAACTGGCGGGCGACCGGCGGGTGGACCGACGGGGCACACCGACTGGGAACCAGCCCGGAGAAGGACGTCGGCTTCCCGTACCGCTCGGCGCTGGTGGCGGGCCGCAACGCCGAACTCGACGAGCGGATGACCCGTTACAGTTGGCAGTCCTACCTGATCGCCACCGGCCAGTTCGCCGAATGGGTGGACCGCGGCCGTCCGGCTCCCACCCATCTGCGATGGAGCCAGTACCTTCGTTGGGTCGCGGATGCCGTGGCGCTGACCGTGGTCCCCGGCGAGGTCGATCGGCTGGCCGTGGCCGGCGACGGCTGGGCGCTGCACACTCGGGAGGCCGAAGTGGCCGCCGACGCGGTGATGATCACCGGTCCGGGCCAGGCCGAGAAGTCGATCCTGCCCGGTAACCCACTGGTGCTCTCGATCGCGCAGTTCTGGCACCGGGCCGCGGCCGACCGGATCAGCGCTGCGCGGGTGGCCGTCATCGGTGGTGGTGAAACCGCCGCGTCGATGCTCAACGAACTGTTTCGACACCGTGTCTCGACGATCACCGTGATCTCCCCGCAGGTGACGCTATTCACCCGCGGAGAAGGCTTCTTCGAGAACGCGCTGTTCTCCGATCCGACCGACTGGTCCGCGCTGACACTGGCCGAGCGACGGGATGCGCTGGCCCGCACCGACCGAGGTGTGTTCTCGGCACGGGTGCAAGACGCACTGCTGGCCGACGACCGGATCCGGCACCTCCGTGGTCGGGTGGCGCACGCAGTGGCTCGTGACGGCCGGATCCGGTTGACGCTGAGCACCAATCGGGGCGGCGAGAACTTCGAGACCGTGCACGGCTTCGACCTGGTGATCGACGGTTCCGGGGCCGACCCGCTGTGGTTCGTGTCGCTGTTCGGGCAGGACACCCTGGACCTGTTGGAGCTGGGCCTGGGCGGGCCGCTGTCGGGGGACCGGTTGGCCGAGGCGGTCGGCCACGATCTGGCCGTCGCCGGAGTCACCCCGAAACTGTTCCTGCCCAACCTTGCCGGACTGACCCAGGGGCCGGGTTTCCCTAACCTGAGCTGCCTGGGTCTGCTGTCCGACCGGATCCTGGGCGCCCGCCCGACTGCCCCCGCCCTCGGCAACCACCTGGTTACCGTCCGACGCAACGATATCGAGGAGAAGTGATGAGCACCAACCCCTTTGACGACGACAACGGTAGTTTTTACGTGCTGATCAACGATGAGGACCAGTACAGCCTCTGGCCCAGTTTCGCCGACGTTCCCGCCGGGTGGCGGGTGGTCTACGGCGGCGAGCAGGGCGCGGCCCGCGCGGCCTGTCTGGAGTATGTCGAACAACGTTGGACTGACCTGCGGCCGAAGAGCCTTCGTGATGCCATGGCGGCCGAACGGGGGTAACCCGGCCACGCTTGTGTCGATGCCACTACCCTCGGATGAAGACTCACCCCATGGTTTTTGCTCGACGCAATCAGAAAGGCGTGGTTATGTCCGTGAAACTGCTCACCGTCGGTATGGGCTTGGCGGCCGCGATCGCCGTGCCGGGCGTGGCGGTCGCTGAAGTGCCGAACCAGCCCCCGCTCACGGTGTTTCACGCGCCGCATCCGCAGGACCCGCCGCCGGCCACGAACCTGCCGAGCACCGAGCAACTCACCGGAATCCTCGACAACCTGGTCGATCCGCAGGTTCCCGCGGAGGTGAAAAGCGGCTTGGTGGCCGGTGGTCTGCAGCGGCACCAAGCCGATGTGTTGGACCATCAGCTGCGCCGATTGGGCCACCACGGTGGGCTTCCGCTGACCTTCACCGCGACCGACATCGCGTCGACCGGTCCCGACACCGTCAGTGCCGATATCACCGCCACCGGACCCGGGTTGCCGGCCCCGATCACCAAGCCGGTGACCTTCACCGACCAGAACGGCTGGATGCTGTCCCAGAACGGGGCCGACGAGCTGATGGAGGAGATCGTCGGCCGGCTGCCGCACTGAGTCGGGCAGCGATCAAAGAACGGCCCAGCGCGGGAGCGCTCAAGAACGGCTGAGCCGGGCGAACATACCCTTCTGCGTCTTGTAGAGGCGGGGAAATTCGGCGAAGAGCCGGTCGTAGGCCGCACGGTTGCCCGCGTCCGGCTCGAAGACGCCGTCGAGGGGGATCAGGTCGTGTAGTTCGTCGCGGTCGAGTTCGCCCATCCCGATACCGGCGAACAAGGCCGCACCGCGCAACTGCGCGTTGAGCGGATCGGCGACCCGTTCGCAGGTGCGGCCGCACACGTCGGCGATGATCTGGCACCACAGCTCCGAGCGGGCTCCGCCACCGACGATCCGGATGGGTCCGGTAGTGGTGGTGAACCGGTTGACGCAGTCGAGTAGCCAGCGGCTGTTGTAGGCCACCCCTTCCAGCACCGCCCGCACCAGATCGGCGCGGGTGGTGTCCAGTGACAGATTGTGGAAGCCGCCGCGGGCATTGCGATCGTCGATGGGGGAGTGCTCGCCTTTGAGCCAGGGGGTGAAGATCACCCCGTTCGAACCGGCCGGCGCACCGGCGGCCAACGCGGTCAGCGCGGGATAATCCAGGTCGTCGAACAGGTTGTCGCGCAACCATTGCAGCGCCCGGCCGGCGGTGTCCTGATTGTTGACCAGCAGGTAGCTCGCCGGGTCCAGGCCCGGCACCGTGGCGAGTTGGTGAAACGCATCGGTTTTCTTGACTGTCATCGGGCAACTGATCCACGACGTGGTGCTGATGGTCAGGTGCAACTCGCCCGGTCGCACCGCGCCGGAACCCACTGCCGCGCTGTGCATATCCGGGGTGCCGGTGACCACCTGCGCCGCAGCGGAGATGCCGAGTTCGGCAGCGACCGCCGGTGCCACGCGGGAGATGATCGAGCCGGTCGGCACCAGCGGCGGCAGCTTGGCCCGTTCGACACCTGCCAGTCGTACCAGCACGTCGTCGTAGTCGAGCACTGCCAGGTCGCGGTTGTCGGTGAGCCACGAGGCCATCATCGAAGCGCGAGACGCCGCGGCCCGGCCGGTGAAGCACATGCTCAAGTAGTCCACCGGCTCCAGGAACCAGCGGGCCGCGCCGGCGACCACCGGGTCGTCGTGTTGCAGGTGCAGCATGTGCCCGACCGGGTCATCGCCGCTGGGCGACGGGATGCCGCCGTTGCGGCGAAGCCAACTGAGCAACGCCCGCGGGCGGTAGCCGGCCAGTGGGCCGCCGAACACCTTGCGGCTGTGGGGCGCCCCGCGGGTGTCCATCCACATCACGCACGGACCGACCGGGCGGCCGTCGGCGTCGACCGGGACGGTGCTGGCCCACTGCCCGGTGATCGACACCCCGGCCACCTGGTCGCCGCGCACGCCGCTGTCGGCCAGGCCGCGTCGGGTGGCGTCGCGGATGATCGCCCACCACAGCCTGGCGTCCTGGGTGGCCGCGCCGCCGGGGCCGTAGCTGGTCGGCACCGAGATGAGGTCCGACCACAGCACGGTGCCGTCCAGCGCCACCAACCCGACCTTGGGTCCGCCGGTACCGAGGTCGACGGCGAGGACGACGCGATCGGCGCGCGGTGTCATGAGAGCCGCGTCATGAAACAGGGGGCAGAGACTGCTGCGTGTCGAGCATCCGCTCCATGAACCCCTCGATGAATTGGGCTGCCTCGTCGGTCATTCCACCGGGGACCCCGCCGTAGATCGCGGCGCTGATCGGCGCCTCGCCGGCGGCGGTCTTCTGCTTGGCGTACGCCACCGCGTCGTCGAGGTCGGCGGCGAACGCCGCGGTCACCCCGGGCTGCGTCTGCGGCCGGGTGACCGCCATGTGGATCGCGTTGGGGTACTGCTGGCCGTTGAACCGCCAGCCGCCTGCCTTCATGGCGTCGGCGACGTGGTAGATGTCGAACTCGTTGGAGCGGAACGCGAAGCAGAACGTCGGCGAACCCATGATCATCAGCTCCGGGTGGCTGCGCACCGCGTCCTGCATCACAAACGCGGTCTGCAGGATCGCCTTGGCGTAGTCGCGGTATCCCCCGCGGCCCAGCTGCACCATCGAGGCCCACGCGGCGGCGATCAACCCGCCGGAGCGGGAGCCCTCGATGCCCGGTGAATGGTATTTTCCGCCGCTCCAGTCCGGCAGGTAGAAGTACTGCGCGTTGCGGTAGGCCTTGTCGCGGAAAAGCAGGGTCGACGCGCCCTTCAAGGAGTAGCCGTACTTGTGGTTGTCCGCCGAGATACTGGTGACGCCGGGCACCCGGAAGTCGAAAAGGGGTACAGCGTCCCCGTAGCCCAGCTCCTGGGCGAACGGCAGCACGAATCCGCCGAGGCAGGCGTCGACGTGCAGGCCCACCCCGCGGTCGACGGCCAGCTCTCCCAGCTCCGGGATCGGGTCGACGGTGCCGTAGCCGTAGTTACAGGCCGACCCCATGATCGCGATGGTGTTCTCGTCGATGTTGTTCGCCACCCAGTCCACGTCGACCTGCGTGGTCTGCGGATCAATCGGCGCCCGGCGAAGCTCGATGCCGAACAGGTGACAGCCCTTGTCGAAGGCCGGGTGACCGGTCTCGGGCTTGATGAAGTTGGGCCGGGCGACGCTTCGCTTTTTAGGGTGCTTGGCGGCGTGCTCACGGTAGGCCAGCAGCGCGTGGATGATGCTGCCGGTGCCGCCGGTGGTGACCATGCCGGCCGGTTCGCCATCGCTTACGGCGTCGGCGTGCATCAGGTCCAGGGCCATCGCGATGATCTCGCCCTCGAACTTGGTCGCCGACGGGCAGATGTCACGCTGCAGCACGTTGACGTGGGCGAACAGCCCGAACGCCTCGTCGAGGAAGCGGTAGTGCTCGTGGTCGCCGCAGTACATGGTCCCGGATACCTTGCCGGTCTCCCAGGTCGGGTCTTCGGCCTGCGCCATCTCCCGCAGTTCGGCGAGCACCTCCTCGCGCGAGCGGCCGCGTTCGGGTAGCACGCGGTTCACCGTGAAGCGATCGGCGTAGGGGAAGTCGGACATGCCGTTCCTCTCTTCTGCGCGAGCGTGCGCAGATGTACCGGGATCCCGGCGTGTCGGCGTGCAAACGCGCACGTTCGCGCCGGGAAACGTCCCAGAAAGTAATCTAGTGCCTATGGGTGTGGCTGATGATCGTCGCTTCGAGGTGCTGCGCGCCATCGTCGCAGACTTCGTCGCGACAAAGGAACCGATCGGGTCCAAAGCACTGGTCGAGCGGCACAACCTCGGGGTCTCCTCGGCGACGGTGCGCAACGACATGGCCGTGCTGGAGGCCGAAGGCTACATCGCCCAGCCGCACACCAGTTCCGGGCGGGTGCCCACCGAGAAGGGTTACCGGGAGTTCGTCGACCGCATCGACGAGGTCAAACCGCTCTCGAGCGCGGAGCGCCGGGCGATCTTGTCGTTCCTCGACTCCGGAGTCGACCTGGACGACGTGCTGCGCCGGGCGGTGCGCACCCTGGCACAGCTGACCCGCCAGGTGGCCGTCGTGCAGTACCCGACGCTGTCGGTGTCCACGGTGCGCCACCTCGAGGTGATCGCGCTGACCCCGGCGCGGCTGCTGCTGGTGGTCATCACCGACTCCGGCCGGGTCGACCAGCGCATCGTCGAACTCGGTGACGCCATCGACGACCACCAGCTGTCCCAGCTGCGCGAACTGCTCGGCGCGGCCTTGGACGGCAAGCGGATCTCGGCGGCCTCCACCGCCGTTGCCGAGCTCGCCGGGCACCTGGACGGGCGCAGCGGGCTGTCGCCCGGCCTGGCCAACGCGGTCGGGCGGTCGGCCACGGTGCTGCTGGAATCGCTGGTCGAGCACCGCGAGGAGCGACTGCTGCTCGGCGGTACCGCCAACCTGACTCGCAATGCCGCCGACTTCGGTGATTCGCTGCGGTCGGTGCTGGAAGTACTCGAGGAGCAGGTCGTGGTGCTGCGGCTGCTCGCGGTGCAGCAAGAAGCCGGTAAAGTCACGGTGCGCATCGGTCACGAGACCGAGGCGCAGGAGATGGCCGGCGCCTCGGTGGTGTCCACCGCCTACGGCTCGCAGGGCACCGTGTACGGAGGTATGGGGGTACTGGGTCCCACCCGGATGGATTATCCGGGAACCATTGCCAGTGTCGCTGCGGTTGCAATGTACATCGGTGAAGTGCTCGGGGCTCGATAATCTCCGATCGGAAGTAGTTGGGAAAGGTCAGTCGTGGCACGCGATTATTACGGACTGCTGGGCGTCGATAAGGGCGTCAGCGACACCGAGCTCAAGCGCGCATATCGCAAGCTGGCTCGCAAATACCATCCCGACGTCAACCCCGACGAGGCGGCGCAGGCCAGGTTCAAGGAGATCAGTGCCGCCTACGAGGTGTTGTCCGACCCGGAGAAGCGCCGCATCGTCGACCTCGGCGGCGATCCGCTGGAGAACGGCGGCGCTGCCGGGAACGGATTCGGCGGCTACTCGGGCTTCGGCGGCCTCGGCGACGTGTTCGAAGCCTTCTTCGGCGGCGGCACCACCTCGCGGGGTCCGGTCGGCCGGGTCCGGCCGGGGTCGGACTCACTGCTGCGGATGCGTCTGGACCTCACCGAATGCGCGACCGGGGTGACCAAGCAGGTGACGGTCGACACCGCGGTGCTCTGCGATCGCTGCCAGGGGCGCGGCACCCACGGCGATTCCCGCCCGATGGCCTGTGACACCTGTCACGGCCGCGGCGAGGTGCAGACCGTGCAGCGCTCGCTGCTCGGCCAGGTGATGACGTCGCGGCCGTGCCCCACCTGCCGCGGGGTTGGTGAAGTGATCCCGGACCCGTGCCACCAGTGCGCCGGCGACGGCCGGGTGCGGGCCCGCCGTGACATCAGTGTGAAGATCCCCGCCGGTGTCGGCGAGGGGATGCGCGTCCGGCTGGCCGCTCAGGGTGAGGTGGGGCCCGGCGGCGGACCGGCCGGCGACCTCTACGTCGAGGTGCACGAGCAGCCCCACGAGATCTTCGCCCGCGACGGCGACGACCTGCACTGCCACCTCTCGGTGCCGATGGTCGACGCGGCGCTGGGCACCACGGTGGTCGTCGACGCGATCCTCGACGGCCCGACCGACATCACCATCCCGGCCGGCACCCAACCGGGGGCGACCCTGGTGTTGCGCGGCCACGGCATGCCGCAGCTACGTTCCGGCGCGCGCGGTGACCTGCACGCCCACGTCGAGGTGGTGGTGCCCGAGCGGCTGGACCAGCACGACATCGAGCTGCTGCAGCAGCTCAAACAGCACCGGGAACGCGAGACCGCCGAAGTCCGCACATCACACGCATCGCACGGCGGCGGACTGTTCAGCCGGCTGCGCGAGACGTTCAGCGGCCGCTGAGACTTGGCCGGCCTGTTCTATGTCGAGGCGCTGCCCGAGGTGGGTGCGCTGGCCGACATCGACGGTGACGCCGGGTTCCATGCCGCGACGGTGCGCCGGATTCGCCCCGGCGAGCAGCTGACGCTGGGCGACGGCGTCGGCGTGCTGGCCGAATGCCGGGTCGAGCACACCGACCGGGCCGGATTGCGGGTTCGGGTAGTCGAGCGCAAGGTTGTCGACGCGCCCGCCCCACCGGTCACGGTGGTGCAGGCGCTGCCCAAATCCGAACGGTCCGAGCTGGCGATCGAGCTGGCCACCGAGGCCGGCGCCGACGGGTTCGTGGCGTGGCAGGCCGACCGCTGCGTCGCCCGCTGGGACGGTGCGCGGGCCGACAAGGGCCTGCGGCGGTGGCGGGCCGTTGCCCGGGCGGCGGCCGGGCAATCGCGGCGCGCCCACATTCCGCCGGTGGAGGGCGTGCTGGGGACTGCCGAGCTGGTCTCGTGGGTGCGTGAACGGGTGGCCGGCGGTACCACGGTGTTGGCGCTGCACGACGGGGCCGGCGCGGGGTTGCCGGCGGTGGCTGCCGCGTCGGCGTTGGCGCTGATCGTCGGCCCGGAAGGCGGTATCACCGACACCGAGCTGGCGGCGCTGACCGATGCCGGCGCTGTTGTCACCCGACTCGGTCCGACGGTGCTGCGCACCTCCACCGCGGCGGCGGTTGCGCTCGGGGCGCTCGGGGTGCTGACGCCGCGCTGGGGGTGAGGCGGTGGACCTGGCCATCGGCGACGGCTACGCGGTGTATCGAGGCCCGATAGGCAGCGGTGGACCCATACACCGTCACGGCGCCTTCCAAATCGTGATGAGCGAATGCGGCGAGGTCGCGCTGGTGGATCCTTGCGGAACCCGTCATCAGGGCCCCGCGCTGGTGGTGGCCCCGATGGTGCCGCACCGGATCATCGCCGCGCCCGATCTGGTCACCTACTACATCGACCCGCACTGCCGGTTTGCCGACCGGTTGCGGCAGCGATACCAGACCGGCATCGCGATCGCCCCGGAACTGGCGCAGCTGCGTGATCAAGACATCGTCGACGCGTGCCGAGCGCCGTCGCATCAGCTCGACCCCCGACTGGTGGCTGCGCTGGCACTGCTGGACAGGGAGCACATCTCGTTGCCGGAACTGGCGGCGACGCTGGATGTTTCGCCGCAGCGGCTGCGTGCCTTGGCGCGACGAGAGCTGGGCATGCCGCTGACCCGGTGGCGGATTTGGTCCCGGTTGCGCCGGGCCGTCGGGGGATTGCGGTCAGGTATGCCGATGGCCGAGGCCGCGGTGGCGGCCGGGTTCTCCGACCAAGCCCACTTCACCCGGCAGATGCGGGAGATGATGGGGCTGACGCCGTCGGTCGTGTTGCAGGCGCTGGGCTCTCACGGTTTCCGGGCGACATAGACCGAGATCGACCCGGTGACGGTCGCCACCACCTCAGCTTCAGCCACCTCGGCGAAGCCGGCTGCCGAGATCAGCTCCGGGAGAACCCCGTCGGCGTTGGGTTGGGTGTCGATCTTGCCGTCGGCCAACTGGACGATTCGGAACGCGGTGCGCATCAACCGGGTCCGCTGCAAGCCGTAGTCGGCGATGACCAGCCGGCCGCCGGGCCGCAACACCGCGAACATCGACGCCAATATGGCGCGCTTCATCGCCATCGGGCACTGGTGCAGCACCAGGCTGGACATCACCCCGTCCACCGATTCCGCGCCCACCGCCTCCACCAGCGCGTCGCCCATCCCGGTCAGCCAGCGCACCCGGCGGCCGGGATCCTTGCCCCGCGCCACCGCCAGGATCTCGGGGTCGGGGTCCAAGCCGGTCACCTGAGCCTGCGGCTGCACCCGGGCGGCCAGCACCGCCAGCGACCCGGTGCCGCAGCCCACGTCGAGGATCGCCTCGTCCGGTTGTGGCGCCAGGTGCTCGACCGTCAGGCCTCGCCACAGCCGCTCTCGCGTCATCGCCACGACGGCGTCGAAGAAACGGGCCGGCGCCAGTCGGCCCAGGGCAGGAGTGAAGGCGTTCTCGCTCATGGCCGCGAGTCTCCGCGCCGCGACCGTTCGCGTCTTGAACGAATCGCTCGCTCCGACCGCCGATACGCTGCGGCAGCGCCGGGAGGCCGGCCCGCGTACAAGCGCTGGGAGCTGACGGCGGCCGACGGTAGACTCACAGCAACCGGCTGACCCGCTGATACCCGGCGCTGACCAGAAAGCAGGCATCGAAAACCCCGTGACGCCCCGCGATACCCCCGCTGCCGTGCCGGCCTCGCAGGTTCGCAGCAGTGTCGATATTCCACCCGACCTCGTCGTGGGTCTGCTGGGTTCCGCAGATGAGAACCTGCGCGCCCTGGAACGCCTGCTGGCCGCCGACCTGCATGTACGCGGCAACGCCGTCACCTTCTCCGGGGAGCCGGCCGACGTTGCCCTGGCCGAGCGGATCGTCTCCGAACTGATCGCGATCGTGGCCGGCGGCCAGGCGCTGACCCCGGAAACGGTGCGCCACAGCGTCGACATGCTGACCGGCGCCGGCGCCGCCAGCGCCTCGCCCGCGGAAGTCCTGACCCTCGACGTCTTGTCGCGGCGCGGCAAGACGATCCGGCCCAAGACGCTCAATCAGAAGCGTTACGTCGACGCCATCGACGCCCACACCGTCGTGTTCGGCATCGGGCCCGCCGGTACCGGCAAGACGTACCTGGCGATGGCCAAGGCCGTCAACGCCCTGCAGACCAAGCAGGTCACCCGGATCATCTTGACCCGTCCGGCGGTGGAGGCCGGTGAGCGGCTGGGTTTTCTGCCCGGCACCCTGAGCGAGAAGATCGACCCGTATCTGCGTCCGCTCTACGACGCGCTGTACGACATGATGGATCCGGAGCTGGTCCCCAAGCTGATGAGCTCGGGGGTGATCGAGGTGGCGCCGCTGGCCTACATGCGGGGACGCTCGTTGAACGACGCGTTCATCATCCTCGACGAGGCACAGAACACCACCGCCGAGCAGATGAAGATGTTTCTGACCCGGCTCGGCTTCGGCTCGAAGATCGTGGTCACCGGCGATGTCACCCAGATCGACCTGCCCGGCGGCGCGAGATCCGGGCTGCGGGCGGCCGTGGACATTCTCGACGACATCGATGACATCTATGTCGCCGAGCTGAGCAGCGCCGACGTCGTCCGGCACCGGTTGGTCTCCGAGATCATCGACGCCTACTCACGCCATGAAGCCGAACAATCCCAGCCGGGACTGACGATGAACCGGGCGGCCCGGCGGGCGTCTCAGGGCCGGTCGCGCCGGTGAGCATCGAGGTCTCCAACGAATCCGGTCTCGACGTCTCCGAGGTCGAACTGGTCAGCGTCGCCAAGTTCGTGCTGGCCAGGATGGACGTCAACCCCGGCGCCGAATTGTCGATGGTGCTGCTGGACACCGCCGCGATGGCCGACCTGCACATGCGCTGGATGGATCTGCCCGGACCCACCGACGTGATGAGCTTCCCGATGGACGAACTCGAGCCCGGCGGGCGCCCGGACGCCCCCGAGCCCGGGCCCTCGATGCTCGGCGACATCGCGCTGTGCCCGGAGTTCGCCGCCGAACAGGCCGCGGCGGCTGGGCATTCGCTCGGTCAGGAACTCGCGCTGCTGACCGTGCACGGCGTGCTGCACCTGCTGGGCTACGACCACGCCGAGCCCGACGAGGAAAAAGAGATGTTCGCGCTGCAGCGCCGGCTGCTTGAGGAGTGGGTCGCCGACCAGGTGGAGAGCTACCGGGTGCAGACCCAGAGCGAGAAGGACCGCCGGTTGCTGGACAAGTCCCGGTACTTCGACGAACCGTGACCGAAACACCGCTGGTAGTCGGCGTGATCGCGCTGATCGGTCTGGGCGGGCTGTTCGCGGCGATCGACGCCGCGGTCAGCACCGTCTCGGTGGCGCGCGTCGCCGAACTGGTCCGCGCGAAACGGCCGGGTGCGGTGTGGCTGGCCAAGCTGATGGCCGAACGGCCCCGCTACATCAACCTGGTGGTGCTGCTGCGCATCATCTGCGAGATCACCGCCACCGCGCTGCTGGTGTTCCTGTTGCACGCGGTGCTCGGGCTGGACTGGGGACTGTTCGCGGCCGCGGCCGCCATGGTGGTCGTGAGCTTCGTCGTGATCGGGGTGGGGCCCCGCACCCTGGGGCGGCAGAACGCCTATTCGATCGCCCTGGCATCAGCGCTTCCGCTGCAAGTCCTTTCGGTGCTGCTCGCCCCGATCAGCGGTCTGCTGGTGCTGCTGGGTAACGCGCTGACCCCGGGCCGGGGATTCCGCAACGGGCCGTTCGCCTCCGAGATCGAGTTGCGCGAGGTGGTCGATATGGCGCAGCAGCGCGGGGTGGTCGCCGCCGACGAGCGCCGGATGATCCAGTCGGTTTTCGAGCTCGCCGACACACCCGCCCGAGAGGTGATGGTGCCGCGCACCCAGATGGTCTGGATTGAACACGACAAATCAGCCGGCCAAGCCACCTCTTTGGCGGTGCGAAGCGGTCACTCCCGGATCCCGGTGATCGGGGAGAACGTCGACGACATCCTCGGCGTCGTCTACCTGAAAGACCTTGTCCAACAAACTTATTACTCGACAAACGGCGGGCGGGACACCACCGTGGCGCAGGTGATGCGCCCAGCGGTGTTCATGCCCGACTCCAAGGCGCTCAACGCCTTGCTGCATGACATGCAGCGCGCCCGCTACCACATGGCGCTGCTGGTCGACGAATACGGCGCGATAGCGGGGCTGGTCACCATCGAGGACGTGCTCGAGGAGATCGTCGGCGAAATCGCCGACGAGTACGACCAAGGCGAAGTGGCGCCGGTGGAGGCTTTGGGGGCCAACAGGTTCCGGGTTTCGGCGCGACTGCCCATTGAGGACGTCGGTGAACTCTACGGGATGGAGTTCGACGCCGGCCTCGACGTCGAGACCGTCGGCGGCTTGTTGGCGCTGGAACTGGGCCGGGTTGCGCTGCCCGGCTCCGAGGTAGTGTCGCACGGACTGCGGTTGCGGGCCGAGGGCAGCCGCGACAGCCGCGGGCGGGTGCGGATCAGCACCGTTCTGGTCAGCCCGGTCGACCACGACGGTCAGGAGGCCGCAGTTGAGCAGTGATCTGCCGGGCGGACAACCCGCCGCGAGTGCGCAGAGCGTGCACTCATTGCGAAAGTCTCCGCGAGAACTCGCGCTGAGTACACGTTCGGCGAAAGGTCGCTCGTGAGCGAATTCCATTCCGGCTTCGTGTGTTTCGTCGGCCGGCCCAACACCGGAAAGTCCACCTTGACCAACGCTCTGGTCGGCGCGAAGGTGGCGATCACCTCCAACCGGCCACAGACCACCCGACACACCATCCGCGGCATCGTGCACCGCGAGGACTTCCAGATCATCCTGGTCGACACCCCCGGCCTGCACCGCCCCCGAACGTTGCTGGGCAAGCGGCTCAACGAGTTGGTCAAGGACACCTACGCGCAAGTCGACGTCATCGGCCTGTGCATCCCGGCCGATGAGGCGATCGGCCCGGGGGACCGCTGGATCATCGAGCAGATCCGCGCTGTCGCCCCCAAGACGAAACTGCTGGTCGTTGTCACCAAGATCGACAAGACCTCCCGAGATAAGATCGCCGCCCAACTGGTCGCCGTCGGTGAGTTGGCCCCCGAGGCCGAGATCGTCCCGGTCTCGGCCGTCAGCGGCGAGCAGGTTGACGTACTCATCGGCGTGCTGGCCGGGGCGCTACCGGTCGGCCCGGCCTTCTACCCCGACGGCGAGTTGACCGACGAGCCCGAAGAGACCCTGATGGCCGAGTTCATCCGGGAAGCCGCCCTGGAGGGGGTGCGCGACGAACTGCCGCATTCGCTGGCGGTGGTGATCGAGGAAGTCCGCCCGCGTGAAGACCGTGACGACCTGATCGAGGTGTACGCGGTGCTCTACGTCGAACGCGACAGCCAGAAGGGGATCGTGATCGGCCGCGGCGGCTCCCGACTGCGCGAGGTGGGAACCGCCGCCCGCTCCCAGATCGAAAAGCTGTTGGGCACGAAGGTCTTCTTGGATCTGCGGGTCAAGGTGGCCAAGAACTGGCAGCGCGACCCCAAACAGCTCGGCCGGCTGGGGTTTTAGAACCGGCGTACGCCGCCGCGCGAGCCGGCGGACAGCTCCGCCGGCCGGGGCGCGAGACCCCGGACGGTCCCCGCTCGTGGCCGGACCGGGGACACATTCCCTCGCCGGCAGGCGCCATTGGGTACATTCCAGGGGTGCTGGAACCCAAGTCGCTGGTTGTCTCCACTGTTGGCCTGCTCATGTGCGCGCAAGCACTGACCGGTTGCGGGGGCGGCCAAAAGCCGATCGATACCACCAAGCTGTTCAACGTCGAGTCGACGTTCGGCTCGGAATACAAGACCCAGACCAAGGGTCCCAACGATATCGATCCCAAGATCCTCGGGCCGCAGAAGATGCCGCCCGGCGTGACGTTCGATCCCTCGGACTGCGCCGACTACGCGGCCAGCAGCGGTCGCCCGCCCAAGGGCATCCGCGGCAAGATGTCGATGGTCTCGATCGTCGGCAACGGCAACCAACTGGTCGCCATCGCCATGCAGGCCGACCAGGACCTGCCCTACGACGAGTCCGCCGCCGAGAGGTGCAAGCACGTCTCCTTCCAGGCCGGCAAGCTCACCGGCTACCTGGATGAGACGGATGCGCCCGAGATCGATCACGCCAAGACGGTGGGCTCGCACTCCGAGATCGAGATCACCGGCAAGGACGGCCAACAGCAGTCCCGCGAGTCCTACACGTTCACCGCCTACCTCGGCAGCGCCCTGGTGCAGGTGACCGCGAACCCGCAGGCGGTACGCGGTCAGCCGCCGGGCATGGTCGACGCCGATCGGGCGCGCCAGCTGCTGGCCGACGCGGTGTCCGCGCTGCGCAGCTAGATGCGCACGCCGTCGGCGCGGGATCGGCGGTGAACGCGCGCGAGCCCCGCGTCATCGTGATCGGTGCGGGCATCGCCGGCATCACGACCGCGCATGTGCTGCGTGAGCGCGGGTTCACCGACATCACCGTGCTGGAAAAGGGTTCCGACGTCGGCGGCGTCTGGCACTGGAATCGCTATCCGGGGCTGCGGTGTGACGTGCCGTCGCAGATCTATCAGTTCGGGTTCGCGCCGAAACCCGACTGGCGGCATGCCTGGGCCACCGGCACGGCGATCCAGCGCTACCACCGCGATGTCGTCGACCGGCTCGGGCTGGCGCCGCTGATCCGGCTCGATACCGAGGTCACCGCCGCACAGTGGGATGAGCGTCGACATTGGACCCTCACCACCGCCGCCGGTGAGCAGCTGGTCGCCGACTTCGTGGTCTGCGCGACCGGTGTGCTGCACCATCCGTTCACCCCCGACATCCCGGGGCTGGCGAATTTCGCCGGCCCGGTTGTGCACACCGCCCGCTGGGACGACGGACTCGACACGGCCGGGAAGCGGATCGCGGTGATCGGTACCGGGTCGACCGGTGTGCAAGTGGTGTCCGCGCTGCAGCCCGCTGCGGCGTCGATCGACCACTACGTGCGTTCGGCGCAGTGGATCCTGTGGGCGCCCACGTCGCTGCGGCAAATCCCGGGTGCTGCAGCGGTGCTGGCGCGGTTCCCGACGCTGCACCGGGCGCTGTACCGGCTCATGACCTTCGGCGGGTCGGCGCTGTTGACCGACGTCACCACCCGCCCGTCCTGGCGACGCCGGGCGGTCCAGGCCTATGCCCGAGCATGTCTGCGGATTCAAGTGCGGGACAAAGAATTACGGGCCAAACTCACACCCGACTACCAGCCGTTGTGCAAGCGCCAAGTGGTGTCGGGAAGCTACTATCGGGCGATCCGCGCCGACAACAGCAACCTCGTCACCGGCGACATCGCCGAAGTCACCCCGAGCGGGATCCGCACCGCCGACGGCGCCCACCGCGACACCGACGTCATCGTGCTGGCGACCGGGTTTCACGCCCACAACTACATGCGCCCGATGCGGTTGCTCGGCCGCGACCGGCTCAGCATCGACGACGCGTGGTCCGCCGGCCCGCGCGCTTACCGGATGACCGCGATCCCGGGCTTCCCCAACCTGTTCACGGTATTGGGCCCGAACTCGCCCACCGGGTCGATCTCGTTGCAGTACACCTCCGAGCTGACCGCGCGTTACATCGCGCAGTGGCTGGAGAAGTTCCGGGACGGAGAGTTGGCGAGCGTCGAGGTCACCGAGGAGGCGACGGCACGGTTCAACGACGAGGTCGCCGCCGCGATGGGCCCGACGGTCTGGAACACCGGCTGCAACTCGTGGTATCTGACCGAGGGCGGCGCCGTCGACTTGTGGCCGTTCGACCGCGCGACGATGAACGCGATGCTGGCCGGTCCGGACCTGGCGGACTTCCACCTGAGCTGAGGCGGAGCTCAGTCCTCGCCGCGCGCCACCGGCCGGGACGGGTCCGAACTCCACTGCGACCATGACCCGGGAAACATCGCGGCGGACCGGCCGGCGGCGGCCAGCGCCGCCACGATCACCGTCGCGCTGATACCCGATCCGCAGTAGGCGCCCACCGCGTCGTCGGCTCCCACACCGCGGTCGGCGAGCAGTCGGGCGACCGCGGCATCTGGCAGGAAAGTCCCGTCGGCGTGCAACAACGCGGTGAACGGCAGATTCTTCGCACCCGGGATGTGGCCGGCGACCGCGTCGACGGGTTCCCCGTCGCCGCGGAACCGTTCCGGGGCGCGGGCATCCAGCAGCGCCAACGTGCCGGACCCGGCGCCGTCGCCGGCTTCGTCAGCGGTCAGGGTGGGTCGAAGCCCGTCGTAGAGATCCTCGGGTAGCAGGGTGACGTTGCCCGGTTCGGGGGAGACCTCCCCGGCCTGCAATACGCCGCCGTTCGCCGTCCAGGCCGACAACCCACCGTCGAGGATGCGCACTCCGGCCGCCCCGGAGGTGGACAGCAGCCACCACAATCGTGCGGACGCGGCCCGGTTCCAGTCGTCGTAGACCACTACCGGCGTGTTGCGCCGCACCCCCCACCGGCGCGCGGCGGCCTCGAGGTTGCGACCGGTCGGGAGCGGATGGCGGCCCCGGCCGGTGACGGCACGGTCGGACAATTCGTCCTCGAGCGAGACGTACACCGCGCCCGGCAGATGACCCTGCAGGTAGGCCTGGTGTCCGTCCGGTGCGTCCAGGCTCCAGCGGGCGTCGAGAATCGTCACCGGATCACCGGCACGCAACAGCTCAGCCAGCTCGGTGGCGGTGATCAGAACCTTGTCGCGCGGGTTCACCGCTGGGCTCTGCTCAGTAGTTGTTGCAGGAGGTGGCGATCGAGGTGATGGTGCCGATGTACTGCTGGGCCTCGGGCATGGCCTGGATCTGGGTGGCGATGCGCTGCCGTTTGTCCGGCGGCGAGGACAGGAAGGACCGCAGCCAGGTCTGGGCCATCGGCGAGGCGTTGAACTCCGCGGCGGCCGCGGGGTTCTCCGCGTTCAGCGCCGCGTTCACCTGCGAGTAGTTGCAGGTGGTGTTGATGATCGGCCCGAGGTCGGGATCCGCGGACGCGAACCCGGCTCCAGCAGACAGCGACAAAGCCAGACTGCCGGCTGCGACAGCGATCCTGGTCAACGACAGAGCGGCCATTTTGCAGACGCCTTTCCCCAGTGCATTTCACGTGTGGATATGAGGTCTTACTTCGAAGACGGACCAAGCTTAGCGGACAGCCGATGGCGTCGCCGAAGTCCGTGGTCACAGCCTTTTCGGGCGTTACGGGCAGGGGTTGGGATCGGTGCGCCACCACGGTGTGGGTTGTTGCGCCGCCCAGCCGCTGATGCCCTCCAGTTCCGCGGCCAGTGAAATCAGCAGACCGTCACTGTTGGCCGGCCCCATCAATTGCACCCCGATCGGCAGGCCCTCGGAGGTGAACCCGGCCGGCACGTTGATCGACGGCCAGCCCAGCAGGTTCCACGGCCAGGTCACCGGGCAGGCCGCGATCATGGCGCGGTCGGTCGCCAGGGCGTCCAGGTCGTCGAACGCGTGCACCAGTGGCGGCGGCTGGGCGGTGGTGGGGGCGAGCACCACGTCGACGATCCGGAAGATCGAACCCACCCGTCGCCGGTCCTTTGCCTCGTGGGCGCGGGCCTTGCGCAGCACCGCCTGCGACAACAGCCGGCCGGTGCGCATGTTGGCCAGCGTGCGCGGGTCGAGGTCCACCGCGCCGCCGAGCGCATTCGCGGCGGTCAGCACCCCAGCGGTGGAGCGGGACAGGAAGTTCCACGACAGCCGCACCCCGTAGTCGGGATTACCCGGAACCACGATGTGCCCGAGCAGGCGAAGCTGCGCGGCGACCTGCTCGAGTGCGGCCCTGATCTCGGGATGTAGCCGGGCGCCGAACCCGGTGTAGGGAAATCGGGTGGACATCGCGATCCGCAGCTGGCCCGGCGCGCGTCCCACGAAGTCGGACACCGTGACCGGGGGCGGTTTGTGCAGGTCACCTGCGGTATTGCCGGAGGCCGCGTCCAGCACCAGCGCCGCGTCCTGGACCGTGCGGGCGAGCACTCCGTTGACGGTGATGCCGTTGAACGCCTCCGGCAGCGGCCAGGTGGAGATGCGGCCCCGCTGCGGTTTGATGCCGACCAGATGCGTCCACGCGGCGGGTATGCGCACGCTGCCGGCTCCGTCGGAACCGATCGCCGCGGCGACCAGCCCCGCGGCGACCGCGGCGGCGCTGCCTCCCGACGATCCGCCCGGGGTGTGTCGGCGAGACCAGGGATTGCGGGTGTCGCCGAACCCGGGGCCGCCGGTGAACGGCCACTGGCCCAACTCGCAGGTGTTGGTCTTGCCGACGATCACCGCGCCGGCGGCTTTGAGCCGCCGCACCACCTCGGCGTCGTGGCCGGCCGGCTCGACGTAGCCGGACGTGCCGAACGACGTGGGTACGCCCGCGACGTCGGTGTCGTCCTTGACCGCGATCGGGACGCCCAGCAGCGGGGCGCGATCGCCGGCGGCGCGGCGCCGGTCGGCTTCGGTGGCACTGCGCAGCGCCGACTCGGTGAACACCACCCGGAAGGCGTTCAGTGTGGACTGGCTGGCGTCGATGGCGTGCAGCGAGCGGCGGACCAGGTCGACGGAGGCCACCTCGCCGCTGGCCAGCTGGTAGAGCTGTTCGGTGAGGGTGGGAAAGCGGGTGCCGGGCGCCGCGGGCGGGAGGGTCATCGGTGACGAGACTATCCGGCGTGCCACGCCGGTGACCGTCCTCGAAACGCCCCCGCGATGATGCGAAACTGGTGCGATGCGGCTGTACCGGGACCGGGCGGTGGTGCTGCGCCAGCACAAGCTCGGCGAAGCCGACCGGATCGTCACTTTGCTCACCCGCGACCACGGGCTGGTCCGCGCGGTGGCCAAAGGGGTGCGCCGTACCCGCAGTAAGTTCGGTGCCCGACTGGAGCCGTTCGCCCACATCGACGTGCAGCTGCATCCGGGCCGCAACCTCGACATCGTCACCCAGGTGGTGTCGGTGGACGCGTTCGCGAGCGACATCGTCAGCGACTACGGCCGCTACACGTGCGCCTGCGTGATGCTGGAGACCGCCGAACGTCTCGCCGGCACCGAGCGGGCACCGGCAACGGCGTTGCACCGGCTGACCGTCGGCGCGTTGCGGGCGGTGGCCGACGGCCGTCGCCCCCGCGAGCTGGTGCTGGACGCCTATCTGCTGCGCGCCATGTCGGTGGCCGGCTGGGCGCCGGCACTGACCGAATGTGCCCGTTGTGCCACCCCCGGCCCGCATCGGGCGTTTCATGTCGCGGCCGGCGGCAGCGTCTGCGGCCACTGCCGCCCGGCCGGGTCGACCACCCCGCCGATGGGGGTGCTGGATCTGATGGCGGCGCTGCACGACGGGGATTGGGAGCTTGCTGAACGTTCAGTGTCGGCGCACCGCAGCCACGCCAGCGGATTGGTGGCCGCCCATCTGCAGTGGCATCTGGAGCGCCGGCTGCGGACATTGCCGCTGGTGGAGCGCGTTCAGCGGGCGGCGGCCGGGCAGGGCGCGGTGGAGGCCGAGGCGGTATCGGAGGCCACCGGCAGCGACGGCTGACCCCGCGGGCACCGGCCCACGGGCACCGACCTGGCAATTGTGTTCGTTTCCGTGGACCATTCGCGGGTCGGCGGTAGGCTGATGCGACTTCACGATCCGAAGGCTCAATCTGGAAGGCAGGCCGAATGATTCACGACACCGGGTGGGGACGCTGGGCGCACTACACCGCGCCGCGGTACGCGGCCGGCCTCGGCGCAGCGGCGGGAGCCCTGCTGGTTGCGGGAATGCTCCCGGCGGTCGGCCCGGTCGCGCAGGCGGGCTTCGGGCCGGGTGTCGGGGCCATGGCGCCGTTGTCGACTCATGCCCCGGGTGCCGATGGGGCCGACGGCGCCGACGGGGCCGACGGTGCTCCGGGTGCCGACGGCCAGGGCGGTAAGGGCGGCAAAGGCGGCAAAGGCGGGCAGGGCGGCAAGGGCGGCCAAGGCGGCAAGGGCGGCCAAGGCGGCGCCGGAGGTAAGGGCGGTGACGGCGGCAAGGGCGGTGCCGGCGGGCACGGCGGTGCCGGGGGCGCCGGTGGTGCGTCCGGCCCGGGCGGCCAGCCTGGTGCGGGCGGTGCCGGGGGTGCCGGCGGAGCGCCCGGGCCGGGTGGAACGCCTGGTCAGCCAGGTCAACCCGGACAGCCCGGACGCGCCGGCTGACTGAGCCGATAAGAGCGAACCGACGCGTCCGGCACGCTGCTCCGATGGGAGTGGCACCCGTCGCGCCGGCCCCAACCACCCCCGCTAGAGTCTGACTCGATCGCCGGGGGGCAACGTAACAAGGAGCCACAAAGAAGTGACTGAGAACCCACGCGCAGATGTCGTATCCCGGCAGTACGAGCGGTGGACCTACCCGCCGCCCATCCACGACCTGCAGGCGTGGTCGGCCGGGAACTGGGAGTGGTTCGACCCGAGCCATGCCCACCGGGTGCTGTGGCCGGACCGGGAGTACCGGCCCGACCTCGACATCCTCATCGCGGGCTGCGGCACCAACCAGGCGGCAGTCTTCGCATACAACAACCCGAAGGCCAGGGTGGTGGCCGTCGACATCAGCCAGGCGTCGCTGGGACACCAGCAGTACCTCAAGGACAAGCACGGGCTGTGGAATCTGGAGCTGCACCAGCTCCCGATCGAGGAGTTGTCCACGCTGGGCATGGACTTCGACCTCGCGGTGTCCACCGGCGTGCTGCACCACATGGCTGACCCGAAGGTGGGGATGAAGGCCATCGCGGAGCGGCTGCGGCCCGATGGCGTCGCCGCCATCATGCTGTACGCGCGCTACGGCCGGATCGGCATCGAGATCCTCGAGTCGGTCTTCCAGGACTTGGGATTGGAGCAGAGCGACGCCTCCATCCAGACCGTGCGGCAGGCCATCCGGATGCTGTCTCCGGACCATCCCGTCCAGTCGTATCTGAAGATCGCCGGCGACCTGGTTTCGGACTCCGGCCTGGTGGACACCTTCCTGCACGGTAGGGCAAAGAGCTACGACGTCGACGGCTGCATCGACCTGGCCAACTCGGCCGGGCTGGACTTCCAGGGCTGGCTGCTCAAGGCGCCGTACTACGCGCACGACATCGCCGCGCCGTCGGGAGGCTTCTACGACGTGGTGAACGCGCTGCCCGAGGCCAAGATCTGGTCGGTGATGGAGCGCATCCACACCCTCAACGCGCGGCACTTCTTCCTTGCCACTCGCCCCGACCGTCCCAAGAACACCTATGCGATCGACTTCTCGACACCCGAGAGTCTCGACTACGTGCCGCTGTTCCGCTTCAAGTGCGGGCTGAACGGCAGCGAGATCTTCCGTCCGGGCTGGCGCATGCAGCTCAACCCGGCCCAGCTGCCGTTCGTGCAGAGCATCGACGGGCGCCGGAGCATCCGTGAGATCGCCTCGAGCCTGGCGCAGGCCGGCGGGCCGTCGCGGGGGAGCACAGCCGATCTGGAGAAGTTCGGCCGCAAGCTGTTCCAATCGCTGTGGCGCCTGGACTTCGTCGCGATGGACCTGAGTACCGATTCCTGATCGTCGGCATGGCCGGTAAACCGCCGCAGCGAACGAGCGGTCACCGCAGGCGGTGCCGGCCCGGTCGGGCAGGATTGGACGCATGGTGTTGAATCGGGCCGATCGCAAGGGCGGCTGCCCGCAGTTGCCCGCGGCACCCGAGGACTATCCGGTGTTCCCGGACACGTCCACCTGGCCGGTGGTGTTCCCGCAGTTGCCGTCACCACCGGGCGGGGGGCCGTGCCGTCCGCCGCAGCACACCTCCAAGGCCGCCGCCCCCCGGATTCCGGCCGAGGCGCTGCCCAATCACGTCGCGGTCGTGATGGACGGCAACGGCCGGTGGGCCACTCAGCGCGGCCTGGGCCGCACCGAGGGCCACAAGATGGGCGAGGCGGTGCTGATCGACATCACCTGTGGTGCCATCGAGATCGGCATCAAATGGCTGACCGTGTATGCGTTCTCCACGGAGAACTGGAAACGTTCCGCCGAGGAGGTCCGCTTCCTGATGGGGTTCAACCGCGAGGTGGTGCGCCGCCGCCGGGAGAACCTCAACGCAATGGGTGTGCGGATGCGCTGGGTGGGTTCGCGACCCAAGATGTGGCGCAGCGTCATCAAGGAATTCGAGATCGCCGAGGCCATGACAGTCGGCAACGACGTCATCACCATCAACTACTGCGTCAACTACGGGGGGCGCACCGAGATCGCCGAGGCCGCACGGGCTATCGCCGCCGAAGCCGTTGCGGGCAAGCTGAACCCGAACCGGATCAATGAGGCCACCGTCTCCCAGCATCTGCACCGCCCGGACATGCCCGACGTCGACCTGTTGATCCGCACCTCCGGTGAGCAGCGGTCGTCCAACTTCATGCTGTGGCAGGCGGCCTACGCCGAGTACATCTTTCAAGAAAAGCTGTGGCCGGACTATGACCGCCGCGACCTGTGGGAGGCCTGCGAACAGTACGCCTCCCGGCAGCGGCGATTCGGGACGGCGTGATGACGGATCTGGCCCACCGTCTCCACACAGTCCTCACCGCCGCGGCGGTGCCCACCGACGCCGAACCTGACGGTGCGCTGACCGTCCATCATGACGGCACGCTGGCGTCATTGCGGGTAGTACCGATCACCGACGAACTGGAGTTGGTGTCGCTCACCCAGATCCTGGCCTGGGACCTGGCGCTGACCAAGAAGTTGCGTGAGCGAGCGGCCGAGCAGGCGCGCCTGAGTCAGCTCGGGACGGTCACCCTGGTCGAGAAGAACGCCAAAGTCGCAGATGTGATGCTGCGCTACAACTTTCCGGGCTCGGGCCTGACCGACGATGCGCTGTGCACACTGGTGTTGTTGGTTCTTGCCAAGGGTGTCGACATCCGGCAGGCGTTGATCGGCTGAGGCCGGGTGTTGCGCCGAGAGCGTCCTACTTCCGGCAATCCGCGCAGGTGCCGAAGATCTCGATGGTGTGGCTGACGTCGGAGAAGCCGTGCTCGGCGGCGATCTGGGCGGCCCACGTCTCGACCTCGTGGTCGGCCACCTCCACCGTGGCGCCGCAGTTGCGGCACACCAGGTGGTGGTGATGGTCCTCCGAGCAGCGCCGGTACACCGATTCACCGGTGTCGGAGCGCAAGGTGTCGACCTGACCGGCCGACGCCATCGCCTGCAACGTGCGATACACGGTGGTCAGCCCGATGTTCTCGCCGCGCTCACGCAGCGCGTCGTGCAACTCCTGGGCCGAACGGAAGTCGTCGATGGTCTCCAGCAGCGCCGAGATCGCTGTGCGCTGCCGGGTGGAGCGCACCCCGGGGGCGGTCAATGGTCTTCACCGGCGTGGGCCACCGCGTCGATGACGATGTGCGCCAGGTGGTGGTCGGCCAGCCGGTAGAGCACTTCGCGGCCCGACCGTTCCCCGGTGACCACCCCGGCCGATTTGAGTATCTTCAGATGCTGGCTGACCAGCGGCTGAGGCACCCCCAGCGCGTCGACGAGTTCGTGGACGCAGCGATGCGACTCCTGCAGCTGCAAGACGATCGCGATGCGCACCGGAGCGGCCAATGCCCGCAGCAATTCGCCAGCGGCGTCGAGGATCTCACGCGGCGGTGTGGCGGGGTAGGCGGGCCCGGTGTGTTGGTGGTCATCGGTTACCAGACCGGTCATCGCGGGCGCCATGTCACCACCTCCGCCCATGTTGGAAACCGTTTTCAGCTGACTCCCACTGTTCCATGCGTAATGATGCATGTCAAAGAACCGTTGCGAGGTCGATACGATATCGGTTGCTTTGCGTGCCGGCGGTGCCGGCGCGGTCCCGACAAGACAGGAGTGCACCCCCTCGTGGCGTCCGTCATCGACACCGTCGTCAACCTGGCCAAGCGCCGCGGCCTGGTTTTTCCGGCCGGCGAAATCTACGGCGGCACCAAATCCGCGTGGGACTACGGTCCGCTCGGCGTGGAGTTCAAAGAGAACATCAAACGACAGTGGTGGCGCTCGGTCGTGACCGCCCGCGAGGACGTCGTCGGCCTGGACTCGTCGATCATCCTGCCGCGCGAGGTGTGGGTGGCCTCCGGTCACGTGGACGTCTTCAACGACCCGCTGGTGGAGTGCCTGTCCTGCCACAAGCGTCACCGCCAGGACCACATGCAGGAGGCGGTAGCCGCCAAGCGGCTTGCAAAAGGGGAGCAGGTCGACCCCGATGACGTTCCGATGAGCGAGATCGCCTGCCCGGACTGCGGTACCAAGGGCCAGTGGACCGAGCCGCGTGAGTTCAACATGATGCTCAAGACCTATCTCGGCCCGATCGAGACCGAGGAGGGGCTGCATTATCTGCGCCCCGAGACCGCGCAGGGCATCTTCGTCAACTTCGCCAACGTGGTCACCACCGCGCGGCGCAAACCACCGTTCGGAATCGCCCAGACCGGCAAGAGTTTCCGCAACGAGATCACCCCGGGCAACTTCATCTTCCGGACCCGCGAGTTCGAGCAGATGGAGATGGAGTTCTTCGTCGAGCCGTCCACCGCCCGCGAGTGGCACCAGTACTGGATCGATACCCGGCTGGCCTGGTACGTCGACCTCGGTATCGACGCCGACAAGCTACGGCTGTTCGAACATCCGCTGGAGAAGCTGTCGCATTACAGCGCCGGCACCACCGACATCGAGTACAAGTTCGGTTTCCAGAACAACCCGTGGGGCGAGCTGGAGGGCATCGCCAACCGCACCGATTTCGACCTGTCCACCCACACCAAGCACTCCGGTGTCGACCTGTCGTTCTACGACCAGGCGTCCGACACCCGCTACACGCCGTACGTGATCGAGCCGGCGGCCGGCCTGACCCGCTCGTTCATGGCGTTCCTGATCGACGCCTACCACGAGGACGAGGCCCCCAACGCCAAGGGCGGGGTGGACAAGCGCACGGTGTTGCGCCTGGACCCGCGACTGGCGCCGGTAAAGGCCGCGGTGCTGCCGCTGAGCCGCAACGCCGACCTGTCGCCGAAGGCCCGGGATCTGGCCACCGAGTTGCGCCAGTCCTGGAACGTCGAGTTCGACGACGCCGGGGCGGTGGGCCGGCGCTACCGGCGCCAGGACGAGATCGGCACCCCGTTCTGCATCACCGTCGACTTCGACTCCCTGCAGGACCACGCCGTCACCGTGCGCGAGCGCGACAGCATGGCCCAGGAGCGGGTGGCCATCGACGGGGTGGCCGACTACCTGGCCGTGCGCCTCAAGGGCTGCTGACCTTCGCGCGAGCATGGGGGGCATCTCCCGCTTGCGCGAGCGTGCGTGTCCCCGGCCCGACACTCCGTGCCGGCGCCGGATCCACGCACGCTCGCCACCGGCAGGGCAGCGGTAGCCGCCGGTTATCCACAGCCGTGACTGGCGTGGTTGTCGTTCGCGCCGCACGCTGCGGCGATGACCAACGAACTGGACATGCTGCTGGCTAAGCAGGGCGGGGTGGCAACCGCCGGACAGTTTCAACGCCACCTTGGCCGCGCCGCGTTCGAAACGGGCGTCGCCCGTGGTGAGCTCACCCAGGTGTGGTTCGGCGTGTATTCCCGAAGCGACCCCGATACCACGCTCCGGCTGGCGGGCCTGGATCTGCGTGCCGGTGAGCAAGTCGCGGTCTGCCTCGGGACCGCCGCTGCGGCATACGGTTTCGATACCGAAGAGGTAACCGACCTCCACGTACTGAACCCCGTCGGGCATCAGTTACGCAACTCCGATGGGCTGGTGGTGCACCGCCGCGACGCAGCGCCGCTGGCCTTCGTCGACGGCCGATTGGCAACCGAACCCGCGTGGACAGCAGTCGAAGTCGCCCGCAGCCTTCGCCGGCCGAGGGCATTGGCCACTCTCGACGCGGCGTTGCGCAGCGGGACCTGTGATCGTCGACAGTTGCGCTCGGCGGCAGCCCGCCAGGGCGGGCGGCGGGGGATAGTGGCGGTGCGTGACTTGATTCCGCTGGCCGACGGGCGGTCGGACTCGGCGATGGAGAGCGAAGCACGGCTGAGAATGATCGATGGCGGCCTGCCGGTGCCGGAGTTGCAATACAAGATCGTCGATCGCAACTTCCAGATCTGGACGGTCGACTTCGCGTGGCCGGCCTACCGGGTTGCGGTCGAGTACGACGGTTTCGATTTCCACAGCAGCCCTGAGGCCCTGCGCCGCGATCGGCGCAAGCGCGCGGCATTGCAGGACGTGGGGTGGACGGTACTGTCGCTTGTCGACGACGACGTTCGGCGTCGTCCCTGGGACATGGTGCGCCGCATCGAGGGGGAGATGTCCCGGTCGCGGGCCGCGTGATCGCCGGCGCGAACGTGCGGAATTCCGGGGATTTCCCCGGCGTGTCGACCGGGGACGCGCACGCTCGCGGTGGTTGGGCTAGAAGCGGCCGCCGCCGCCGAAGAAGCCACCGCCGCCCGAGGAGCCGCCGAACGAGGTCGGACTCCAACCTCCGCCGCTGCTACCGCCGCCGAAGCCGCCACCCATACCGCCACCGCTGAGGATGTTGCCGATGATGATGCCGCCCAGCATGGCGCCGGTGTCACCGCCACGACCGGGGCCGCCGCCGTAGCGCCCGTAGTAGGCCCGCTGCGCGGCCTGCACGTCGGCCTTGGCCAGTGACTGGGCCGCGGCGGCCAGTGTGGCCGCACCGTTGGCCTGGCTGATGGCGCCGGCGACGTCGGTGCTGCGCGTGTCCTGGGCGGCCTCGAGCCGGCGGCGGGCCTCGGCCAGCCGGGTGCGGGCCTCCGGGCCGACGCTGCCGCGGCGAGTGTCGATGTAATCCGAGACGGCGCGGATCCGCGACGACGCGGTGAACAGCGCCTGCTCCAGCGTGCGGGCCAGTCGCTCGGCGGCCGCGCGCTCCTCGGCCACGGTGTCCAGCAGCCGGTCCAGATCAGCGTCGGCCTTGGTCAACGCGGTGAACGCCCCCAGCGGATCTCCGCTGGCCCGCGCGGCGGCGACAGCCCTGACCGCGGTGTCGCGGGCCGAGGTCAGCTCGGACCTGTGTGGGCCCGCGCCGCGCTGCAGCTGTGCATTGGCCTGTGCGATGCCGGCTTCGGCGTCGGTGATCGCCTCCGGCAGCGTGGCGACCGCGTGCCTGATGTCGCGGGCGGCGTTGTCCACCGCGTCGAGCAGTGCCCGGCCCTGGCCCAATCCGGACTCCGCGGCCCGCACGGCGTCCACCAGTTCGCTCTGCCCGCCGGTCACCGGGCGATCGGCCAGCCCGCGCGCCCGGGTGATGTTGCGTTCGGCGAAGGCCGCCCGGTCCTGCGCGGTCTTGACGTTGCCGGACACCGAACTGAGTGCCGTGGCGTCGAACTCGCGATGCAACTCGACCAGGTTCTGCTCCGAGAGCGGAATGCGCCCGGTCAGCTCGACGAGCCGTCGGGTCAGGTCGTCGAGGCGTGCCGGTGCGTTGAGCACCAGGTCACGCAACTGCTCGAACGACGCACGCTGGGTCTCCAGTTCGCGGTCGGCCTTGGCGGCGGTGACGATCACCCCGGTCAGCAGATCGCGCTGCTGGGCCGGTGTCTCGGGGATGTCGTCGTCGAGTTGCTGACGCACCGTGAAGGCGTGCTCCATGGCGGCGTTGGCGCTCGCGACCGCCTGTGCGAACGGCCGGGTGCGTTCCTGCCCGAACTCATCGACCGCCAGCTGCAACTCGTTGGCGCTAGTACGTACCGCGTTGTCGACCTCGACCACCTTCTCGCGCGACAGCGCATCCAATGCGAACACCGGCACGGCGGCCAACGCGTTGGGATCGGTCGGGTCGACGCGCCGGGCTGCGGCCAGCGCCGCGGCGTGACGCCTACGCCGCAGCTGACGTGCCACCAGCCACACCACCACGCCGGCGGCCGCCACCGCGGCCAAAGCGATCAAGATCGGCGCCCAGTTCACCTCGGCCGGAGCTGCCGCCGCGTCCAACCCGTCGGCGGCGACAGCGGCCGCCCCGGCCCAGTCGCCGCGGTGCAGGGCCGGCTCGATCTGGTTGCGCCGCAGCGCGTCGACCTTGCCGGTGCTGATCTCGGAGATGCCATTGGACACCAGGAACGCGTAGCTGCGGTCGGCGGTGGCCACCGCCAGCAGGGCGTCGTTGTTGCCCAGGTCGCTGAGCTGGGCGGTGCTGCGGCCCCACCCGTCGGCGGTCTGCCCGGAGAAGACCTCGACGTAGACCACCCACAGCCGGACGTGCCGGTCGGCGTAAAGCTTGTCGATCGCGGCCTGCACCTCGGCGCGGTCGGATTGCGACAGCACCCCGGCGCTGTCGGTGATCGAACTGGGCAGCCGCAGCGGTGGCTGCGCCGCGGCGCTCGGCGCCACGAGCAGCGCCGCGGTGAGGATCGCCAGGACGGCGCTGATCAGGCGCGTGATTCGCATGCTGGTCAATGTATATGCGATCCCTGGGCGATCGATGGAATTCTGCGGCCGGCCTGGACGGCTCGGGTGGCTCGGGCGGCGCGGCGCCGGACTTCGGGCCGGCGTGTCATCGATGTGGGACGCGCTAAATAGACTGGCGCCGGTGGCCATGAACTCATACGACAGCTACGGCGCGCACGATCGCGATCGCATCGTGGCGGAGACGTCGAAGACGGCCGGCCTGCCCGGAACCGGCGGACAGCACCGGACCGACTTCGCCCGGGACCGGGCCCGAGTGCTGCACAGCGCCGCACTGCGCCGGTTGGCCGACAAGACCCAGGTCGTCGGGCCTCGCGACGGCGATACGCCGCGCACCCGGCTGACCCATTCGCTGGAGGTGGCTCAGATCGGGCGGGGGATGGCGATCGGATTGGGCTGCGACCCTGACCTGGTCGACCTGGCCGGACTGGCTCACGACATCGGGCATCCGCCGTACGGTCACAACGGCGAGCAGGCACTCAACGAAATCGCCTCCGGTTGCGGCGGATTCGAAGGCAACGCGCAAAACTTCCGCATTCTGACCGGCCTGGAACCCAAAGTCCTGGGGCCGGACGGCGCAAGCGCGGGACTGAATCTGACCCGGGCGGCGCTGGACGCGGTCACCAAATATCCGTGGCCGCGACGGTCGGAAAACGGCCCGGACCGAACCAAGTTCGGGTTCTACGACGACGACCGTGCCGCCGCCGAATGGATGCGTCGAGGAGCGCCGGAGGGCCGGGTCTGCTTGGAGTCGCAGATCATGGACTGGGCCGACGACGTCGCCTACTCGGTGCACGACGTCGAAGACGGTGTCATCGCGGGCCGCATCGACCTGCGGGTGCTCGGCGACGCCTCGACGGTGGCCGAACTGGCGCGGCTCGGCGATCCCGACGGGGAGCATGATCTGGCCGCGGCCGCTCAACGACTCACCGAACTGCCGGTGGTGGCCGCGGTCGCCGGCTACGGCAAATTCGTGGTCACACTGTCGGCGTCCGTGGCGTTGAAGCGACTCACCAGCGAGCTGGTCGGCCGGTTCGCCTCCGCGGCGATCAGCGCTACCCATGCCACCGCCGGCCGCCGACCGCTGACCCGCTACCAGGCCGACTTGGAGGTGCCTGAACTCGTTCGGGCCGAAGTAGCCGTGCTGAAAACCCTTGCGGTGCAGTTCATCATGTCCGAAGATCAGCACCGGAAGATTCAGGCCGCCCAGCGTGAGCGGATTCACGAGGTGGCGCACCGGCTGCTTGCCGGGGCGCCGGAGAGCCTGGATCCGATCTTCGTCCCGGCGTTCGTCGCCGCTGCGGACGACGGCGCGCGGCTGCGGGTCGTCATCGATCAGATCGCGTCGTGCACCGAGGGACGATTGGAGCGTCTCGCGGCGGGCTGAGTGGCCTCAGCTGAGTTCGGTGACCTTGTCCATCATCGCCTGCACGGCCTGGATGCTGCTGGTTTGGGGATCGGCGGAACCGGTGGCGTTCTCGGTGCCGGTGAACGCGATCAGCACCCCGACGATGTAGTTGCCGCGTACGCCGATGGCCCGGGTGTCGGGGGCCTTGGGGCTCTTGTCGAGCACGATGGACGCCGCCAGCACGTCATCGGTGACCCGCACGTCGGTGATGTGCATTTCGGTGCCGTGCAGGTGCGGCTGCGCTCCCGAAACCGGGTCGGTCGTGTTGACCGGACGCCCGTCGCAGCGCTTCCACTGCTCGGCGAAGCTCGCGAACAACTCCTGGGCGTCGGCCTCGCTGGGCAGCGCGACCACGGCCTCCTTGACGAACATCACCCGGGTGGTGAGTGGCGTGAAGCCGTCCCGGTGGGGTTCGGAGTCGATCCACGTCTCGCGTGCATAGCTCTGCACGTCGGCCGCGGAGTAGACGCTCTTCGGTGCGACGTCCACGACGCCCACGCATTCGCCGGTCGCCGACGAGTCCTCCATCGCCTCCAGGCCGCCGTAGGCGGGCGGCCCGGTGACAGTGGTGAAGGGCTGGTCCAGCATCTTCGTGAGCTCGGCGCCGTCGAGCAGGACCTGCTTGACGGTCTCGCCGGAGATACCCGATGCGGCGCCACGGGAGCGGTCGGGCAAGACCAGCCACAGCACCAGCCCCACCACGGCCAGCACGACGACAGCGATCGCCAGCAGGAGGCGAGGTCGCTTGGATTTCGCCGCCGTTGGCTGCTCGGACAGACTCATGGGCGCTCCCGGACCTCGACGTTGACGGACCGAGCTTAAAACATCGGGGTTGGCGACCGGCGGTGCACTCTAGACTGACCCGGTGCCCGGCCGTATCTCCGATCGCGACATCGCCACCATCCGCGAACGTGTCCGGATCGAGGATGTGGTCGGCGATTACGTGCAGCTCAGGAGGGCCGGAGCCGACTCGCTCAAGGGCCTGTGCCCGTTCCACAACGAGAAGTCGCCGTCGTTTCACGTCCGGCCCAATCACGGCCTGTTCCACTGTTTCGGTTGCGGGGAGGGCGGTGACGTCTACGCGTTCGTGCAGAAGATCGAGCACGCCAGCTTCGTCGAGGCGGTCGAACTGTTGGCCGACCGGGTCGGCCACACCATCACCTACACCGGGGCATCGGCCACCAACATCCAGCGCGAGCGCGGCGGCCGCAGCCGGCTGATCGCCGCCAACGCCGCGGCAGCGGAGTTCTACGCCGCGGCGTTGGGCAGCCCCGAGGCCGCACCGGCGCGCAAGTACCTCACCGAACGTAACTTCGACGCCGCCGCGGCCCAGCGGTTCGGCTGCGGGTTCGCCCCTTCGGGGTGGGACGGCCTGACGAAACACCTGCTGCGTAAGGGCTTCGAGTTCAAGGAGCTGGAAGCCGCAGGCCTGTCTCGGGAGGGACGCCGCGGCCCGATGGACCGGTTTCACCGTCGGCTGCTGTGGCCGATCCGGTCCTCGGCGGGGGAGGTGATCGGGTTCGGCGCTCGCCGGTTGTTCGACGACGATCCGATGGAGGCCAAGTACGTCAACACCCCGGAAACGACGCTGTACAAGAAGTCCAACGTGCTGTTCGGTCTCGACCTGGCCAAACGGGACATCGCGCGCGGGCACCAGGCCATCGTGGTGGAGGGCTACACCGATGTGATGGCGATGCACCTGGCGGGGGTGACCACCGCCGTCGCGTCGTGCGGCACGGCCTTCGGCGACGAGCACCTGGCGATGCTGCGTCGACTGATGATGGACGACAAGTTCTTTCGGGGCGAGCTGATCTACGTCTTCGACGGCGACGCGGCCGGGCGTGCGGCGGCGGTCAAGGCCCTCGAGGGTGAACAACAACTGGCAGGACAGTCGTTCGTCGCGGTGGCCGCCGACGGCATGGACCCGTGCGATCTGCGGCTGGCCCACGGCGACGAGGCGCTGCGCGACCTGGTGGCACGCCGAACCCCGTTGTTCGAGTTCGCAGTCCGAACCGCGCTGGCCGAGATGGACCTGGACAACGCCGAGGGGCGGGTCGCTGCGCTGCGTCGCTGCGTACCGATGGTCGCGGCGATCAAGGACCCGACGCTGCGCGACGAATACGCCCGCCAACTGGCCGGCTGGGTGGGATGGGACGACGTCGCGCAGGTCATCGGAAGGGTGCGCGCCGCGGCCAAGGATTCCCGGGGCGCCGCGAAGCGCATGTCCAACACCCCGGCCGCGGCGGCCGCCCAGCCGCCGGTCGCACGCCCCAATCCGGCCGATCCGACGCTGTGGCCGCAGCGGGAGGCGCTCAAGGCGGCGCTGCAGTTTCCTACGCTGGCCGGGCCGGTGTTCGACAGCCTGACGGTGGAGAGTTTCACCCACCCCGGTTACGCGGCGGTGCGCTCGGCGATCGACACCGCCGGCGGAACCGCCGGGGCGGCCGCGGGCGCGCAGTGGATCGAGACGGTGCGCGAGCAGACCACCTCGCCGCTGACGATCGGCCTCATCCACGAGTTGAGCGTGGAGTCCATCCGCGTCGACGACGAGAAACTGCCCCGCTACATCGGCGGTGTGCTGGCCCGGTTGCAGGAGGTTTGGGTGGGCCGGCAGATCGCCGAGGTCAAGTCCAAGCTGCAGCGCATGTCACCGGTGGAACACAGTGACGAATACCACGCCCTGTTCGGGGACCTGGTTGCGATGGAGGCCTACCGGCGCAGTCTGCTCGAGCAGGCCAGCGGCGACGACCTGACCGCCTGAGCGGGTCAGCGCGGGCCGGATTCGTCCGGGTCTTCGGGCCGCAGCACCGCCGTGCCGTCCTCGAGCTCGGTCAGCGTCACCATCTTCTGGTCGGGATGGATCCGGTTGGCGATGCTGCGCCGTCCCTTGTCGATCACCGATTTGGCGATCGGGCTGCTGGTCAGCGCGTGGTAGGTGCCGACGATCTGCTCGTAGCGCCGACGGCCGGCTTTCGTGCCCATCACGTAGCCGACGCCCATCACGACGACGTACCCGATCAAATGCTGCTCCCTACATCGTGCGGTGTTTCCATCCTGCCTCACGCGGCGGCGGCGCGTTTCGGTGCGACCCCCGTCGGGAGGCGGTGCTATCCGGATGCGCTAGAGTCGTGCAAGTCCACGCGGACAGCAGTCCCCTGTAGCTCAATTGGCAGAGCATTCGGCTGTTAACCGGAGGGTTGGTGGTTCGAGTCCACCCGGGGGAGCCACCACGTTGTACCGGCGTCAGTCCAGCCGGGGAATCACCGAGGGACCGGCCTGCGAAGGCGGCTGTTGCGGTGCGAACATCGGGGGCGTCTGCTGTGACTGGGACTGCTGCTGCTGAGCCGCGCGGGCCTGGGCGAGCGCACTGACCAGCGGGCTGTTGGCCATCATCTCGCGGCGCTCCTCGTCGGTCAGCTCGTAAATCGCCCACGCGCCCCAGGCGGCCGGCCGCACATACAGCGTGACCTTCTGCCGGCCGTTGTTGAAGACGGCGGGAACCGCCACCGCCCGGTCGGTGGCGGCGAAGCTGGCCATCTCCTCGGTAATCCGCTCGATGTCGGCGGAGTCCTGCAGCTCATAGGTCGGTGCCTGGACGCCCTTGGTCGGTGTGGCATTCAGCGCGAGGAACCACGCCATGGTTGGTACTCCTTTGTTTGAGCATCGATGCGGACAGCCTATGACGGTCGGCCGGTGGATTCACCGGCGGGCAGTCTCAGCCAAGTGTTCCGGATGCAGCATCTCGGCGTATCGCAGCTGCTCCGGGATGCCGAACCCGTCGACGAGGGTCTCGGCGTGCGGCCGCAACTTCCGGCACCGGTCGTTGATGCCGCGGGTCACCGCCTTGGCCCGATCGGTGGACAGGTAGCGGTGCTCGATGTACCACGCCTTGTCGTCCTCGATGACGCTGAGCGCGTACAGGTCGCACACCAGCTCCAGCAGCTCGCGGGCAGCCGCGTCCGGGCAGGATTCGATGCCGGCGACGAAGGCCTCCAGCACCACCCGGTCGATGTGGGCGGCCGCGGCGTGCAGCACGTGGTCCTGAACGGCGTTGAAGGCGTCGAAGTCGCTCATCTGCTCGGACTTGGCCCGCAACCGGCGCGCCACCGACGTCAGCAGATACTCTTCGCGGTCGGTGAACATGTGCAGCTGGGTACCCCGGTTGAACAGACTGCCTTCTTCCTCGCTGTCTTGCCGGGCGTCGACGAAGGTCTGGATGATCGTCTCTGCGGCGGTACGTTTCAGCACCCGGTCGCTGACCGTCTCGGCGGCGAAACGCACCCAGTCGACCGGGCTCATACCGGCGATGTCGTCGGCGTAGGCGGTTAACAGTTGCTTGGCCACCAGTTGGGTCAGCACGTGGTTGTCGCCCTCGAAGGTGGTGAACACGTCGGTGTCGGCGCGCAACGCGATCAGCCGGTTCTCGGCCATGTAGCCCGCGCCGCCGCAGGCCTCGCGCGCCTCCTGGATCGCCCGGGACGCGTGCCAGGTGTTGGCGGCCTTCAGCCCCGCCGCCCGCGCCTCCAACTCCCGCTGTTCCTCGGGGTCGGGGTCGTCGGCGGTCTGCAGGTCATGGCATTTGCTCACCAGTTCGTTCTGAGCGAACTGCAGCGCGTATGACCGTGCGATCAGCGGCAGCAGCCGGCGCTGGTGTACCAGGTAGTCCATGATAAGCACCTCGTGCTCGGCGCCGTCGTCGCTCGGCGCGCTGAACTGCCTGCGCTGCAAGGCGTATCGAGTGGCGATGTCCAGTGCGACCCGGGCGGCCGCGCCCGCGCTGCCGCCCACCGAAACCCGGCCGCGGATGAGGGTGCCGATCATGGTGAAGAATCGCCGGCCGTCGCTTTCGATCGATGACCGATAACTGCCGTCGGGGTCGACATCGGCGTACCTGTTCAACAGGTTCTCGCGCGGAACCCGGACGTGATCGAAGACGATGCGACCGTTGTCCACCCCGGGCAGACCGCCCTTGTAATGACAGTCCGAGGTGGTGACGCCGGGCAGGTCGTTCCCCTCGGAATCCCTGATCGGCACCAGGAGGCAGTGCACGCCGTGCCCCTGCTCTTCCCCGCCCGGGCCCGGTGTTCTCAACTGGGCGAAAACCGCCGCGATGGTGGCGGTTTCGGCCGCCCCGCCGATGTAGTCCTTGCGTGCCGTACCGGTGGCCGAATCGATGACGAACTCCTCGGTCGCCGGGTCGTAGGTGGCGGTGGTCTCCAGCGCCTGTACGTCGCTGCCGTGGCCGGTCTCGGTCATCGCGAAGCAGCCCAGCAGGTCGAGGTCGATGATCTTCTGGACGTAGGCGCGGTGGTGCCGCTCGGTGCCCAGGTTCTCCACGGCGCCGCCGAACAGCCCCCACTGCACGCCGGCCTTGACCATCAGCGACAGATCCGACATCGCCAGCATCTCGATCATGCTGACCGCCGCGCCGACATCGCCGGTTCCACCGTGTTCCTTGCGGAAGCTGTCGGCGGCCACACCGGTGCCGGCCATGATCCTGAGCTGTTCGGCGACCTTGGCGCGCGCGATCACCGTGTTCGGCGTGTGGTGCGGACGGAATTTCTCATCGGACAGGGTGGCTCGGACCCGGTTCTTCACCGCGCGCCAACGGCCATCCAAGGTGTCACAGAGTGCTGCGGAGATGGTCACCCCTGCACGGTAGCCGGGCTGGGCGACCGGTAAACCGGGTTTAAATTACGGTGTGCGTTGGAAGCTGGCCCGGCTGTTGTCGCTGTGTTGGATACTCGTCGCCGGCTGCGGACCGTGCGAGGCGCCGGTCGCGGCGCCGGGAGTGGAATACCTGGGTCAGGCCCACCTGGCGCCGAGCACCGTGTTCGCCGGTACGACGGTGGGCGGATTGTCGGGGATCAGTTACGACTCGCAGCGGGATTGTTACTACGTCATCAGTGACGACCGGTCGGCCAGCGGACCGGCCCGGTTCTACACGGTACGGCTGTCGGTGTCCGATCGCGGCATCGATGCCGTGGCGATCATGGCCGTCCACCCACTGCTGGACGAACACGGGCGGCAGTTCGAACCGCGGTCGTTCGACAGTTCGCCGCCGGTCGTGCCACCGGACCCGGAAGGTATCGCGTTCGACAGCGGCCGGCAGCGGCTGTATTGGTCGTCGGAGGGGGAGCGGCGCACCGACGGGCCGCGTGGTCCGGTGCTGGCCGATCCCTGGGTCAGGATCGCCGGGCTCGACGGCAGCTATCTCGGTCGGTTGACCACGCCACCGCAATTGGCGATGTCGGCGCAGCGCACCGGGCCGCGCCGCAACAAGACGCTCGAGGGGCTGACGCTGAGCCCGGACGGCCGGTCGCTGTTCGCCGCGATGGAAGGACCCGGCTACGACGACGGTGCCCTGCCGGATCAGGCCCGCGGCGCGCTGACCCGCATCACCGCCTACCGCGTCGACCCGGGCGCCGACTCGGCCGCACCGGTCGCCCAATACGCCTATCCGCTGGAGCCGGCCACGGCCCCCGCCGAGACCAACGGTCTGACCGACCTGGTGGCGTTGTCGGACACCGCGTTCCTGGTGATCGAGCGGGCGTTCAGCGTGCGCCCGACGGTGCGGTTGTTCCGGGCCGAAATCGGGGACGCCACCGATGTGTTGGGCGTGCCGGCCCTTGCCGGGGCGGCCGTGACCCCGATGGTCAAGACGTTGGTGGCCGACCTGTCGACCACGCCCGGCCTGGAACCGCTGGACAACATCGAGGGGATCACGCTGGGCCCCAAACTGCCCGACGGGCGTCAAACGCTGGTGCTCGTCAGCGACGACAACTTCTCGCCGCGCCAGCTGACGCAGTTCGTGGTGTTCGCGATGTCCGCGCGCTGAGTCGATGCGGTGACGCGCCGGCGAGGAACAACCCGGGCCGGACACCGCCCGCTCGGACGGGCACTATCATCGGGGGGGCAGGCCGGCCACCTGGGAGACTAAATATAACCCGACAGCCGCTAATTGATATTTTCCGAATGCCGGCTGTCGTTATTGGCGATTGCGGGTATCGAAAAGGTTTAATTTGCACAGTGCCCTGATAGCGTTAGCGCAATGCGGTACGACTGCCGGTCAGTGACGAGGCTGAGATCGCGCGTTGGCTGACTCCACCGACCGGCGCGCCGATGCGACGCGTCAGCAGATCATCCGCGCCGCTGCGCACCAGTTCGCCCAGCGGCCCTATCACGACGTCGGCCTTGACGATATCCTCGCGGAAGCGGAATTGACCAAGGGCGCAATGTATTTCCATTTCCGCTCCAAGCATGCTCTCGCACTTGCCGTCATCGACGAACAACTCGCCAGGGCCGGAGCGGCGGTACAGTCGCTGGTCGACCGGAAGCTTTCCGGCCTGGAAACCCTGATCGACGTCGGCTATCTGATGGCGGTCGAAGACATCTGTCGCGACACCGCGCGCGCGGTGCTGCATCTGCTTCCGGTTGTCGGTCGTGGCGAGGGACTGCAGACCACGGTGCTCAACAACGCGGTCCAAGCGCTGAGTGTGGTGACCGAACGCGCAGTCGCCGAAGGGGACATCGTCGGCAGGGAACCGCAGGATGTGGCCCGGATGCTGGTGGCACTGTACCTGGGGTTGCGGCAGGCGGGCGATCTCGACGACCCCGAACAGTTTCTGGGGCAGATCGAGCGGGGCTTCATCGTCGTGCTGCCCGGAATGGTGCCGGACGACCGCATCGACTATTTTCTCCAGTTCATCCGGCGGCGCACCGCGCTGGCCATCAAGACCGCGTCGGCGAACCCCACCGTGGCCGACGACCGGGCGGGCTGATGGCACGTCAGGTTCGATCCGAGGCGACCCGACGGAAGCTGCTCGACGCAGCCATCGACGTCTTCGGCGAGGTGGGCTACGTCGCCGCCAGCCGAACCGCGATCATCGAGCGCGCGGGAGTGACCAAAGGCGCCCTGTACCACCACTTCGATTCGATGGAATCACTGGTGATGGCCATCATCGAGGGTGGATTCAGCACCATGCTGAGCACCTTCCGGAACATGTGCCAGCCGTCGTCGCCTGCCTTGGAAGGCATGATCCACGGCATGTTCGCCGTCACCGCGGTGCTGGCCGTCGACAAAGAGGCGCGAGCGGCGGGCCACCTGGTTTTCGCACTGTCGGAATCCAACGAACTGGGCGGCGACGTCGCCGACGAATGGGCGGCGGCGGTGGCCGCCCAGACCGCACGCGCGATCGCCGAGGGGGATTTGCGCGAGGGCCTCGATCCCGCTCAGGTCGCCGAACCGATCACCGGCGCGATGCTCGGGACGTGGCTGCTGTCGAGCTGCGAGGACGGCATCGCCCGATTGACCCGGATGTGGGAGATGCTGCTGCCCGCGATCGTGGCGCCGGACTCGCTGGCGTACTTTCAGCAATTCCTGGCTCGCGAGGCACTGCGTCACCAGGCCGAGCCCGGACCGGGGGGCGGCGACGAGGACTCGGCCGCCGTCGACTGAGTCGCTAGCGCTCGTCCGTCCACAGTTGCTCGGTGAGGTCTTGGAAGGTGGCGAGCGCAACCCGGTCGTCGGCACGTTCGAGCGCCGACTTGCTCATCAAGGCCCGCACGGTTGAACCGTCCCGATGTTCCAGGGAGACAACCAGATTGGCCAATGAGTGCATTACCGACAATGCGGACTCCTCAGCCGGCGGGACCTCGCCGAAGATCTGCCGGAACTCCAGGGCCAGCACTTCTTCCTGGGTGTAGCCGAGCATGCCGGCGAAGCCGGTGTTGGCGAACAAGATGGTGCCGTCGTCGGCGATCGCGAGCACGGGCACCGGTATCCGCTCGAGCGCGACCAGGGCCGGCAACTGCCGCAGCGTCTCCATCGGGGTCTGGGGGGTTTGCGCGTTTCGCCGTCGCTCCATGCATCTGATTATGACGGGCGGGGTCCTGCCCGCGGGCATCCTTTCCGGTCCCGGCGAGGCCGGGAGTGCGCCGTCGACGCACAGCAGTCACACAAGCCCTAACGACCGGTCTTGTGATAGTTGGACATCATACGAAAGGTATGTACTATCTCCATTTATGCGAGGGACTGGTTTGCAAGGCGGGGGTGCGCAACAGCGCGCGCCGTGGCCGGCGCCGGTGAGTTCCTCCCACAGCTTCGCCCGGGGCACCTCGAGGGGTCCGCACCGCCGATTGCCGCCGTACGCCGAGACGCGCTGGTGCACCGCACCGGCTGCAGAGCTCGCCGGCCGGCAGCCGGGGGTGCGGTTGTGTGCCGCTTTCTACCGGGCGTTGTTCTTTTCAGATCACCAAAGCCTGGCTGTCGGCCAGGAAAGGCATGGCCATCCAGCGCGACGCCAGCATTGATTCCGCTGCGGCGCCGGGCACCGGGCGCGAGAACAGGAACCCCTGCGCGCGGTGGCATCCGTGACGCATCAAGGTGAGCGCGGCAGCTGACGTCTCCACGCCCTCGGCGACCACTTGCAGTCCGAACGCCTCGGCGAGGGCGATGATCGCCCGCACGATCGCCAGATCGCCCGCGTTGACGCCCAATTCCCGCACGAATACGGTATCGATTTTCAGCGTGTCGACCGGCAGATCCTTCAGGTGCGACAGCACGGCGTAGCCGGTGCCGAAGTCGTCGATGGCGATCTGCACTCCGGCCTCGCGCAGCTCGGCCAGGGTGCGCCGGGTGGTCTCGATGTTTTGCACCACCGCGCGCTCGGTGATCTCCAGGCACAACGACCCCGGCCGCAGGCCGAACTCCTCGACGGTGTCCACCACGTTCTGAACGAATCCTCGAGCGGCCAGCTGCACCGGGGAGACGTTAACGCGCAAGGTGGCGTTGGTCCGGACGCCGTTGGCCTGCCACGAGCTGAATTCCGCGCACGCACTGCGCATCACCCACCGGCCCAGGTCGTCGGCCAGGTTGGCGGATTCGGCGATGCTGATGAACGAGCCGGGCAGCAACAACCCGCGGGTCGGATGCCGCCAGCGCACCAGCGCCTCGACCGCCACGATCGCCCCGCTCCACAAGTCGACCTCGGGCTGGTAGTACAGCAACAGGGACTCGTCGTCGATTTTGCCCTGCAGGTGCAGCTCGATGTCCTTGCGGAACAAGCTCTTCAGCGACATGTCATCGGTGGAGCTGACGGTCTGGTTACCACCACCGCGTTTGGCGGCCAGCACCGCCTCGTCGGCGCGATGCAACAGGCCCGCGCTGGTGTCCTCGCCCGGCAGCCCCACGGTAACGCCCACACTGACCGTGCTGGTCACGGTATGGCCCTGGATCTCCACCTTGTCGCGCAGTGCACCCTGCAGCCGATCGGCGAAGGTCTCCGCGCTGGCCATCGACATGGGCCAGTCCGGGATGACGACGAACTCGTCACCGCCGATCCGGGCCGTCATTGTGCGGTTCCCGGCATATGCTCGGAGCCGCCGGGCGAAGTCCTGGATGAACCAGTCGCCGGCGGCGTGCCCGAGATAGTCGTTGATCGGCTTGAGCCGGTCCAGGTCGATATAGAAGACGCCGACCGGCCCGGGATTTCCCGCGACCAGCCGGTCCGAGAGATGAGCGACGAGCGCGCGCCGGTTGTGCAGCCCCGTCAGGTCGTCGTGGTCGGCCAGGTAGCGCAGCCGCTCCTCGGCGACCACCCGGGCCTGCAACTGCGCGAACAGCGACGCGATCGCTTCGATCGTGTTGAGTTCTTCCGGCCGCCACTTTGGCCGGCGGAACTTGACCAGGCCGAGCATGCCGGTGGTCACCGGCCCCGAGATCAGCGGTGCGGTCGCCACCGACAGTGATTCGATCGCATGATCGATCGCCAGCTGGCGCACATAGCCCGACTCCGACGGTTCTGGCCGGATGACCGCCACCCGCTTGCCGTGCGCGCAGGTGGTGAAGACCGGATCGGCGGTGGTGAACGAGACGACCGCCAGCGGATCCGGGTCGGGCGGATCGGTACGCGGCGGCCACTCCGCCACCAGCTTGGACGCCCGGATCTCGTGGTCGTTGTGGCGCAGGAATCCGGCATCGACGTTGAGCTGTTCCACCAGCGTCTGCAGTACCCGCTCGCTGACAGCGGGCGCCGTGGCCGGTGTGGTGGCCATCAGCTGGGCGGCGATCGAAGTGACCAGCGCCAATCTATCCGCCACGATGTCCTTCCCCCGAAGACCGCCAGCCCCGCGCGGGAACCGCACGGGCCGCAGCACGCCTGGGCTCGCGTCGGGTTGATGTCGCAGTGAGCATATTCGACAAACCGCCCAGGCTGGAACATCTCAGGTGAACCGGCTGTTAACGCCCCGGTCTGCTCGGAGCGGTCTCGGCCAGGAAACGCCGTAGCACCTCGACGGCCTCGGCGAGCGTCCGGCGGTCTTCCGCGGACAGCCGGTCCAACTCCGGGTCGATCGCCGCGGCCCGGTCGCGGCGAACCTGGTCCAGGGTCTGCACGCCTTTTTCGGTGATCCCGATCAGCACGGCGCGGGCGTCCTGCGGATCCGGGGTGCGGGTGGTCAGCCCGGCGTCCTCGAGTCGCCGCACCTGGGTGGTCATCGTCGGCTGAGAGCAGTGGTCGACCGCGGCCAACTCGGAGATACGGGCCTCGTCCAGATCCTCGATGGTGGACAGCAGCCGGGCTTGGGCGCCGGGAATCGGCAGGGCGACCCGCTGGGTGGCCACGCGGTTGAGGCGGGCGACGACGCTGAGCAGGTCGGCTCCCAGGCTGATATGGGCGGGGGCTGCCATCGCGCGAGTATGGCACAAGAGTGGACAGCAGTGGATCATCTCGGCCGGCCGCGTATCGGGCGGCTGCCGGAGCGGCTGGCAGAATCGACGGGTGACGAAGACCGGCCAGGGTGGTAGCCGAATTCGGGCGCGGTCGATGCGACCCGTCGAGATCGCGCAGGCCGCGGTGATGGCGGCGCTGTGCGCAGCGACGGCGATCATCGCGGTCGTCGTGCCCTTTGCCGGTGGATTGGCGCTGCTCGGGACGGTGCCGATGGGCCTGCTGGCCTACCGCCACCGGTTTCGGGTGTTGACCGCCGCCACGGTGGCCGCCGCAACCATCGCGTTCCTGATCGCGGGGATGGGCGGCTTCATGACGGTGGTGAACTGTGCCTACATCGGCGGGTTGACCGGCGTCATCAAGCGTCACCGCCGCGGCCTGCCGACCGTGGTCGTGGCCTCGGCGGTGGCCGGCGGAATCTTCGGAGCCGCCGCCGTGGCGGCGTTGACCGTCCTGTCGCGGCTGCGCCACCTGATCTTCGATGCGATCACCGCCAATGTGCACGGCGTCGCCGCCGCGATGGACAAGGTCCCGCTGCCGGAATTCCAGCGGGCCGCGGCGGACCTCACCGGCCTGCTCGGCGTGGTGCTGCGTTACTGGCAGTGGCTGTTGCTGGTGCAGTCGACGATCAGCGTGATGATCGTCTCGCTGCTCGGCTGGTGGGCGCTGTCGCGGGTGCTCGACCGGCTGCGCGGCGTTCCCGACGTGCACAAATTGGACCTGCCGGCCGAGAGTGGGCCGGTAGCGCCGGTCCCGGTGCGGCTGAATCAGGTGCGCTTCCGCTATCCGCAGACCAGCCACGACGCCCTGGGGCCGGTGAGCCTGGAAGTCCAAGCGGGCGAACACGTCGCGGTCACCGGGGCCAACGGCTCGGGCAAGACCACCCTGATGCTGCTGCTGGCCGGGCGTGCTCCCACCGCAGGCACCGTTGAGCGCCCCGGAGCGGTCGGGCTGGGCGCGCCCGGCGGCACCGCAGTCGTGATGCAGCATCCCGAGAGCCAGGTGCTGGGCACCCGGGTCGCCGACGACGTGGTGTGGGGCCTGCCCGCGGGGGCCACCACCGATATCGACCGGCTCCTCGGCGAGGTCGGTCTGAGCGGTTTCGCCGAGCGCGACACCGGCGGGTTGTCCGGCGGTGAGCTGCAGCGCCTGGCGGTGGCCGCGGCCCTGGCCCGCGAACCGGCACTGCTGATCGCCGACGAGGTCACCAGCATGGTCGACCCGAAGGGGCGTGAAGTCCTGCTGGGGGTGCTCTCGGGGCTGGCGGGCTCTTCCGAACGGCGCTGCACGTCCCTGGTGCACATCACCCACTACAACGATGAGGTCGGCAGCGCCGACCGGGTCATCGATCTATCCGGCTCGCGCGACAACACCGCCATGGTGGAGACGGCCGAGGTTCCTGTCGCGGCGTCCGGTGGCGCCATCGCCGGGCGCAGTGGCCGCCCGGTGCTCGAACTGGCCGGTGTCGGACACGAATACGGCAGCGGCACCCCATGGGCCAAGACCGCGCTGCGTGACATCAGTTTCACCGTCGACGACGGCGACGGCCTGCTGATCCACGGCGGCAACGGCTCCGGCAAGTCGACGTTGGCCTGGGTCATGGCCGGCCTGACCACGCCCACCACCGGCCGCTGCCTGCTCGGCGGGCGACCGGCCGACGAACAGGTGGGGGCGGTGGCTCTGTCGTTCCAGGCGGCCCGGCTGCAGCTGATGCGCAGCCACGTGGGCTTGGAGGTGGCGTCGGCCGCCGGCTTCTCACCACACGACCACGCCCGTGTCAGCGCCGCGCTGGCGGCCGTCGGTTTGGACGCGGCGCTGGCCGGCCGGCGCATCGACCAACTCAGTGGCGGTCAGATGCGCCGACTGGTGCTGGCGGGCCTGTTGGCCCGCTCGCCGCGGGCCCTAATCCTCGACGAACCGCTCGCCGGCCTGGACGCCACCAGCCGGCTGGGGCTGCTGCGGCTGCTGGAGGGCCTGCGGCGCGAGACCGGCCTGACCGTGGTGGTCATCTCGCATGACTTCGCCGGGCTGGGCGAACTGTGTCCCAGGACCCTGCACCTGCAAGACGGTGTGCTGGTGGCGGCACCGGCGGGTGCGGCATGACCGGGGAGGCACGCCGAAACCCACGCCGAAACCCACGCCCGGTGGTGCTGCTGCGCCCGGTGCCCGGCACCTCCGTCGTGCACCGGTTGTGGGCGGGGACCAAACTGCTCGTCGTCTTCGGCATCTCGGTACTGCTGACCTTCTATCCGGGCTGGGTGACGATCGGTGCGGTGGGCCTGTTGGTGTTCACCGCGGCCCGGGTTGCCCGCATACCGCGAGGCGCCCTGCCGTCGGTGCCGCGCTGGCTGTGGGTGTTGCTGGTGGTCGGCGGTGCCACCGCCGCCATGGCCGGCGGCGAACCGGCCGGTCTGGGCGGACTGTTGAATTTCCTGCGGATCACCGCGCTGTCGATCGTGCTGCTGGGCTTGGGCGCGATGGTGTCGTGGACCACCAACGTCGCCGAAATCGCGCCCGCGGTAGCCACACTCGGCCGGCCATTGCGGCTGCTGCGCATTCCGGTCGACGAGTGGGCCGTTGCGCTGGCGTTGGCGCTGCGTGCCTTCCCGATGCTCATCGATGAGTTCAGGGTGCTCTACGCCGCGCGTGGGCTGCGTCCCAAGACGCGGCCGCGGACCCGCCGGGAACGTCGGCGCCGCTGGGCCCGTGAGGCGATCGACCTGATCACCGCGGCCATCACCGTCACGCTGCGCCGGGCAGACGAGATGGGCGATGCGATCACCGCTCGCGGTGGCATCGGCCAGATCTCGGCATCGCCGGCGCGGCCGAAGCTGGCCGATGCGGTGGCGCTGGCACTGGTCACCCTGACGTGCGGTGCGTCGCTGGCCCTCGAGCTGACGGTGCTGACAACCGCGGGGTGAGTCTTCCGCCTCCCGCCACCCGCTTCCTGCCTGCTTCCCACCGCGAGATTGCACTCACGCAGGCTTTCCGGCTGTGTTTCCTGCATGGTTGCAATCTCGGCGAGTTGTCGGTGCCCACGAGCATGCTCGCCGGGCATGAAGGCATTTCTCGGCAGCGAAGCGGTCGCCGAAGGCACGGTCTCCCGGCATCGGTTGGGGCGGTGCCGACGGATCTTTCCGGACGTCTACCTCCCCGCAGGCCAGGCTGTCCCCACGCTGCGGGACCGAATCGAAGGCACCTGGCTCTGGTCGCGGCGCCGCGGGGTCATCGCCGGCGTGGCGGCATCGGCACTGCACGGAGCGCGCTGGGTCGACGACGACGTGGTGATCGAGATGCTGCTGTGTAATGGTCGGCCGCCGAGGGGAGTAACGACGCGAAATGAGACGTTCGCCGATGACGAGGTGACTGTTGTGCGGGGCATCCGGGTCACCAAGCCTGCCCGCACCGCTTTCGATTTGGGGCGCCACCTGCCGCGGGGGCAGGCGCTGGCCCGGCTGGACGCCCTGATGCGGGCGACGCCGTTCGCAGTCGAGCGTGTTCTGGCGCTCGCCGATCGGTATCCCGGGGCCAGGGGATTGCAGCAGCTTCGGGAACTGCTGCCACTGGTCGACGGCGGTGCGGCATCACTGAGAGAGAGTGGGTTGCGGCTGCTGCTCATCGACGAGGGATTCCCGATCCCGACGACGCAGATCCCCGTTCACATCAACTTCCAGTTGTTCGCCATGCTCGATATGGGGTGGGAAGAGTTTCGCGTCGCTGCCGAGTACGACGGGGATCAGCACCGCACCGACCGCCGTGAATACGTCCGTGGTGAACGCCGTCAGCGCAAGCTGCCGCAGCTCGGCTGGCTCAGCGTCAAGGTGATCGCCGAAGACCGGCCCGACGACGTGATCGACCGCGTCGATCGCGCGTTGCGGTCCCGAGGTTGGCGGGGCACCCTCACCCCGAGATTGCACTCACGCAGGTGATTTCGCGAATTTTCCTGCAGGGTTGCAATCTCGGAGTTGTTACGGAGGCCGTTACCGGGCGGCTGCGGTGTTGGCGGCGTCTTGAGCCCGGCGCAGCGTGGCGGCGACGTCGGTGCGATCCAGAAACATTTCGTCGAAATAGGGTTTGATCGCCTGGTTGCCGGCCGGAAATCCCGCGAACCCGCCGGGAGCCGGGATGCGCGGTCCGTCCAGTACGGCGAAGAACGGGGTGACGTCGACGCCGCGGCGCGCCCAGTAATCGAAGTAAACGTGTTGCGCGCTGAGCACGGCGGGGATCGCCGCCCCCTGGCGGCCCAGGTATTCGTTTCCCTGATGGCTGCCGAGCCAGGCCAACACGTCTCGCACCGCCTGCGGGTGCGGGGAGGCGGCGTTGCCGGCGGCGGCGATGCCGTTGGTGACACTGACCCGGCCGGCCGGTCCGGCCGGCAGCATCGCGACCCCCCAATTGAACGCGGCCTGCTCGGCTACGGCGGCCAGGTTGTAGGTGCCGGACTGGAACAGCGCCATCTTCCCGGCCAGGAACTGGTTGCGGGAGAAGTCACCGTTGGTGTTGGTGTCGGAGGCCGGCGGTGCCACGTGATCTTCGTTGATCAGCCGAACCAGGTATTCGAATGCGGCCACGGCCGCGGGGTTGTCGAAAGCGAACTGGTCGTCGCGCTGGAACATTCCGCCGGCTGACCCGATGTAGTTCAGGTAGATGCCCTGCGGATCGTTGGCGGCGTTGTAGCCCCACTGCCGGATGCGGCGCGGGTCGAAACCCGGTGTGCCCGCGTTGCGCCCGGCAGTGTCGCGGGTGAGCTCGGCCAGCACCGGCCGCAGCGTGTCACTGCCGCCGCGCGGATCCCAGCGCAGCCGCACCAACCGGGCGGGGTCGACTCCGGCAGTTCTCAGCAGATCCGCGTTGTAGTACAGCGCGATACCGGCGTCGGTGAGCTGCGGTACCCCCCACAGCGTCCCGCCCCGGGTGAACTGGCTGACCACGGACGGCTCCCAATCCGCGCCGGTTCCATCAATTTTCAGCAGCCGCCCAGTGTCGGCGTAGCCGGCCAGATAGGCGTCGGAGAGCCAGAAGATGTCGTCGGCGCCGCCGCCGGCCACGTCGGTGCGCAGCGTGTCGAAATACGTCGCATAGGACACCACGTTGGCGCGTACCTCGATATCGGGGTGAGCGCGGTGGAACGCGGCGAACGACTGCCGATAAGCGGCCGCGACCTGCTCGTCCCACAGTCGCACCGTCACCACCGTCTTGGCGCCGGCCGAGCGGGTTGAGGCGTGATCGAGCAGCACCGCCGTCACACCGAACAGCGCGGCCAATAACACCACCGCGATCGCGAACAGGGTCGAGAACCGCGGCCGGTTCATTTGATCCCCGTCACGACGATCGAGGCCACTATCCGGCGCTGGAACGCCACGAACAACACGATCAGCGGGATCATCGCCACCGTGGTGGCCGCCATCACCAGCGTCCACTGCGCGTTGTAGCGGGACTGCAGGGCGGCGGTCGCCACCGTCAGCACGCGCCACTTGTCGCCGCTGGTGATCACCAGCGGCCACATGAAGTTGTTCCACTGCGAGACGACGGTGATCAGTCCGAGGGTGACCAGGATCGGCCGACTGGCCGGCACCATCACGTGCACGATCACATCCAGGGTGTTCGCACCGTCGAGCCGCGCGGCGTTGACCAGGTCATCGGGGACGGAACGAAAGTACTGGCGCAACAGGAAGATCGCATACGGGGAGCCGAACACGAACGGTAACACCAACGCCCAGAACGTATTCCTCAGACCCAACTGCGCCATCATCAGATACAACGGCACTACCGTCACCGTGGCCGGCACCATCAAGGTCGCGACGTAGAGCCAGAACAGCTTGTCGCGGCCCGGGAATTCCAGCCGGGCGAACGCGTAGGCGGCCAGCACCGAAAAGCTCAGCTGCCCGAGCACGATCACCGCCGTCATCAGAGTGGTGACCGCAGCTGCGCGGCCGAACCCGGCACCGCCCAGATCACGAAAGTTGTCCAGGGTCGGCGGGTTCGGCCATGCCAGCGGGGTGCCGGTGGCGAACTGGTGGGCCGGAGTGAACGACGTCAACAGTCCCAGGCCGAACGGCGCCAACGTGATCAACGCGCCGAGTGTCAGCAGGGCGTAGATGACGGCGTTACGTGAGGTCATAGCTGACCCGCCGTCCCAACGACAGCTGCTGCACCACCGTGACACCGACCAGCACCGTGAACAGCACCAGTGCCATCACCGCTGCGCGTCCGATCGCCGCCGCCCCGAACGCCTCGTCGTAGATGCGGTGTGCGATCAGGTCGGTGCGGCCTGCCGGCCCGCCCCCGGTCAACGCATAGACGGTGTCGAACACCTGCGCCGCGCTGACCACTCCGGTGACCAGCACGAAGAACATGGTGGGCCGCAGCATCGGCAACGTGACCCGCCAGAACCGCTGCCAGCCGTTCGCTCCGTCGATGCGGGCCGCCGACAGCACCTGGGCGGGAATGGCCAGAATGCCGGCCAGGAAGAACAGCGCGACGTAGCCGACGTTGGTCCACACCACCACCGCCGCGGTCACCGGCAGCGCCAGCCCGGGATCGGTCAACCATTCGATGCGATGCCCGAGCACAGTGCTCACCGCGCCGTCGGTGGGGCTCAGGATCCACCGCCACAGCACCGCGATCGCCAGCGGCGCGCAGATCCACGGCAGCACGTAGATGGTTCGAAAAGCGCCGCTGCCGGGTAGTTCGCGGGCCAGTAGCACCGCCACCGCGAGGCCCAGGGCGGTTTGGACGGGTACGACGATCACCACGAAAAGCACCGTCACCGCAAGCGAATTACCGAACACCGGGTCGGTCAGCACCGATCGCCAGTTCTCTGCACCCACGTAGCTGATCGGTCCCAACAGATCCCAGCGGTGCAGACTCAGCCATACCACCACCAGCATCGGCAACAGCAGGAACGCGACCACCCCGAATAGGCTTGGGGCCAGCAACGCGTAGGCCAGGGAAGTGGAGCGGCGCGGCGAGTCTGCCATGCAGGTATTAAAACCGCTCGATACCGTGGACGGGTGACACCGAACCGGGGGATCGATGCCGAATTTCTGGCGCTGCCCCGCCACGAGCTGGCCGATGCCGCGCTCTCGGCGGCCAGAGCGGCCGGTGCCGAGCACGCCGACCTGCGAATTCACCGGATCGCCACCGAGGTCGTCCGGCTGCGTGACGGCGAACTGGAGACCGCGGTGGTCAACCGCGAACTGGGCTTTGCGGTGCGGGTGATCGTCGGCGGCACCTGGGGCTTCGCTTCGCATGCCGAACTGGCGCCGGGCGTCGCGGCCGACACCGCCCGCCGGGCGGTGCAGGTGGCCAAGACGCTGAGCACCCTCAACGCCGAACGCGTCGAGTTGGCGACCGAACCGGTCTACCGCGACGCCAGCTGGGTGTCGCAGTATGCGATCGACCCGTTCGCAGTGCCCACCGCCGACAAGATCGACGTGCTGGAGGACTACTCCGGGCGGTTGCTGGCCTCCAAAAAGGGAGGGGCCGGGGTGGACCATGTGTCCGCTTCCGTTACCGCGGTCAAGGAGCAGACCTTCTACGCCGACACGTTCGGCTCGTCGATCACCCAACAGCGGGTGCGGGTGATGCCCGTCTGCGAAGCGGTCACGGTGGGCCCGGAGGGCTTTGACTCGATGCGCACGCTGGCGCCACCCACCGCGCGCGGTTGGGAGGCCGTGGCCGGCGACGAGGTGTGGGACTGGTCAGACGAGCTGCGGCAGCTGCCGGTGCTGCTCGCCGAGAAGATGAAGGCCCCCAGCGTGGCCGCCGGCCCGACCGACCTGGTGATCGACCCGACCAATCTGTGGTTGACGATTCACGAATCCATCGGGCACGCAACCGAATACGACCGCGCCATCGGCTACGAGGCGGCCTATGCCGGCACCTCGTTCGCCACCCCGGACAAGCTCGGCACGATGCGCTACGGGTCGCCGGTGATGAATGTGACCGCCGACCGCACCGTGCCCTACGGGCTGGCCAGCATCGGCTACGACGACGAGGGGGTGGCCGCCCAGAGCTGGGACCTGGTGCGCGACGGGGTGTTCGTCGGCTATCAACTGGACCGGGTGTTCGCGCCCCGGTTGGGCCAGACCCGCTCCAACGGGTGTTCTTACGCCGACTCGCCGCACCATGTCCCGATCCAGCGGATGGCCAACGTGTCGCTGCAGCCGGGTGCCGAAAACGTGAGCACCGCCGACCTGATCGCCCGGGTGGACGACGGCATCTATATCGTCGGGGACCGATCGTGGTCGATCGACATGCAGCGCTACAACTTCCAGTTCACCGGGCAGCGGTTCTTCCGGATCCGCGACGGCCGGCTCGACGGGCAGCTGCGTGACGTCGCCTACCAGGCGACCACCACCGACTTCTGGAACGCGATGGAGGCCGTCGGCGGTGCCTCGACGTGGCGGCTGGGCGGGGCGTTCAACTGCGGCAAAGCCCAACCCGGTCAGGTGGCCGCGGTCAGCCACGGCTGCCCGTCGGCGCTGTTCCGTGGGATCAATGTGCTCAACACACGGGCTGAAGGGGGCCGGGAATGATTCCCGCGCAACAGGTTATCGACACCGCGCTGGCCGCGGCCACCGGCGCCGACACCGAGACCATCGTGCTGGTCACCGATAAGGCCGAGGCGTCGTTGCGGTGGGCGGGCAACTCCATGACCACCAACGGGGTGTCCAGCAGCCGGACCACCACGGTGGTCACCATCGTCCGCGACGACGAGGGGCCCCGCGTCGGTTCGCTGTGTTCGGCCGAGGTGGATCCGGCATTGATCCCGGAACTGGTGGCGGCCTCGCAGGAGGCGGCCGCCGGTGCGCCGGAAGCCCGCGACGCCGCCGAGCTGGTAGCCGGCACCGGGGCGCCCGACGACTGGGACGCCGACGTGCCGGGAACCGGCGCCGAGGTGTTCGCCGAGCTGGCGGCCGGTTTGAGCCGTGGCTTTCGGGGCGCCGACCAGCTGTACGGCTTCGCGCGCCACGAGGTGTCGACGACGTTCCTGGCGTCGTCGGCCGGGCTGCGGCGGCGCTTCACCCAGCCCACCGGGACGGTCGAGATCAACGCCAAACGTGACGGTGCGAGCGCCTGGGCGGGGATCAGCAGCCCGGACTTCGTTGATGTGCGATGCGATTCGCTGCTGGAGCAGTTGTCGACCCGGCTCGGTTGGGCGGCGCGCACCGTCGAGCTGCCGGCCGGTCGCTATGAGACGTTGATGCCGCCGTCCACGGTGGCCGACATGATGATCTACCTGGGCTGGACGATGAGCGGCCGCGGCGCCCAGGAGGGCCGCACCGCGCTCTCGGCGCCCGGCGGCGGCACCCGGGTAGGCGAGCGGCTCACCGAGTTGCCGTTAACGCTGTACTCCGACCCGCACGCGTTCGAACTCGAGTGTGCGCCCTTCGTGGCCACCGGTGCCTCATCGGAGACGGCGTCGGTGTTCGACAACGGCCTGGACATCGGCTGCGTGGACTGGATCCGCGGCGGGGTGATCAACGCACTGGTCTACCCGCGCGCCGCCGCCGCGGAGTTCGGCGCCCCGGTCGCGCTGGCCGCCGACAACCTGTTGATGACGGGCGGTTCGGCCAGCATGGCGGAGATGATCGCCTCCACCGAGCGCGGGCTGCTGCTGACCACGCTGTGGTACATCCGCGAGGTCGACCCGACCACCCTGCTGTTGACCGGGCTGACCCGCGACGGGGTCTACCTGGTCGAGGACGGCCAAGTGCGCGCGGCGGTGAACAATTTCCGGTTCAACGAGAGCCCGCTGGATCTGCTGCGCCGCGCCACCCAGGCCGGTATCGCCGAGCCGACCCTGCCGCGGGAATGGGGTGACTGGGCGACTCGGGCGGTGATGCCGTCACTGCGGATTCCCGACTTCCACATGTCATCGGTGAGTCAGGCGCAGTGATTCAGCCCTCGTCGGGGCGGATCGCGATGACGGCACAGCGGATCGGTGCGCCGGATCGTTCGATGCGTGCGTCGCTGGTGAGCAGCGGACACCGGTGGCGTTCGGCACTGGCGACGTAGACGGCGTCTGGGTAGCGCAACGCGGCTTGGGCCAGCTCCCAGGCGCGCCGGACGTCGTCCCAGGGCGTGCCCTCAATGGCAATCTCCAACGCGGCAGCGTCAAGTAGCGCTTGTTCGATCTGGTCGGGCTGCAGCGGATGGGATGGTCGGTGTGCTGCCGCCACCAGTCCGGACAGGATTTCGACTGCCAGATGTCCGGGTGCGAGCAGCGGTTCTGAGGCGGGGTGGTCGGCGAGCGCTTGGCGGGCCGCTTGGCCTCGGGGGCCGGAGTCGGTGACGGCGTCGATGACGACCGACGCGTCGACGATCACGTTGGACGACTCAACTGTGCGCCACGGTCGGCATGGGCTTCATCGATGGCGTCGAGCACGGCTGCCCGGTCTTGTTCGGCGACAGCAGGCTGCTGCGCCAGGCGTGCCGCAGTGCGGTTCAGAGCAGCCCTGCGGCGAAGATGCGCCGCCTGGGCGTGCATCGTCTCAAGCAGATATGCCTGCAACGAAACGCCGCGCTCGGTGGCCGCTGACCGGATTTGATCCAGGTCGGCAACGGGAACATCGCGTATCAGTACATTAGGCATGCACCATGCTATCAATGATGATAGCAATTATGCAAGCGGCTAGTCCAACGCGGACGCAGCCCCCTTCGCGTTGATCTCGGCGTCGTGCGCGTGCACTGCCTCGAAGCGGGCGAGTGCGGCGTCGAGGTCTGCCTCGTTGAACAGCTCGGAACGATCGAACGAATCGCCGTCAAGGGTCATTAGCGTGACATCGCGCCATTCGGCGTCGAAGCCGTCTTGCGAAATCCCGCGTGCCACATGGGTAATTACCGCTCCGATGTCGCTGAGGCGATGCACCGCTGCGATGTACATCCTGGTGTCAGGGGAGTCGTCCCAGGCGGCCTGGAGATACGGAACCATGTCGCCGGGCTCGAAAGCTGCACCGCGACGGTGGTCGATGTTCACCCAATCCGGCGTCGTCGGGGCGATCTCGTGTCGGTTCAGAGCGGCGTAGGCGCCCATGACGATTGACCAGGTGTGCGCGTGGGCGGCCGCTTCGCCGGCGAGGTAGCGGGCGTCGAGCTCCGCGACGGCGGCGTCGAAATCTTCGGGATCAAAAGTCACGGTGTGGTTCATCAGGCCGTCGGCGCCGACTTCCACGACACTCAACAGGTCGACGGTGACCGCCTGATCGGGATCATCGCTGTCGCGGTAGCTCCTGCGGGTCAGGGCCAGGCGAGACCCTCTGGTCGCGATGGGCCGGATCTCCATCCGCCAACTGCCGGGTGTCGTCTCCAACGTGACAGCAACGACTTTCTGTACTTCTGCACCCTCATGTGTGTCGCGCAGGCCTTTTCGTCGGTCGTCAAGTCGGCTGTCCGCGCTCGTGAGCGCGAACAGCGCAGCCCCGTCACGACGGTTGTATGCGTCGGCTGCGTGTGCGCAGGCCCGGGTCGCGGCGTTCTCCAGTTGCCGCGTTTGCGCGCTGAGTTCGTCGAACCGAGCCAGCGCGGCATCGAGGTCTGCCTCGTCGAAGATTTCGCAGCGATTGATCCGGTCGCCTTCGACGGTCAGCAGTTGGATCTGTCGCCACTCGGCGTCGAAGCCTTCTTGCGAGGTCCCAGATGACGTATGGGTGATCACCGCTCCGAAATTGTTCAACCGGTGCACGGTCTCGATGTGCATGCTGAAGTCCGGTGTGAGTTCCCGCCACGCGCGGATGACGGCGGTTACGTCGCCGGTCGCAAACGGCGTGCTCCGCCGGTGGTCGACGTTGATCCAGTCTGCTGCCGGGAGTTCGTGCCGGTTGTATGCGGCGTAGATCTGGGCGATCACCGACCACGTGTGTGCGAACGCGGCGGCTTCACCAGCGAGATACCGTGTCTCGAGTTCGCCGAAGGCGGCATCGATGTCATCGGGGTCGTACGCGACGCGTGCCAGGATCCGTTTGTCGGCGTTGGTTTCGACGACAATGAGCAGCTCGATGCGGAACCCTCCAGCTTGGTGGTCTTCGTCCGAGATACACGTCCGGCAGAGGACAAGGCGTTCACCTCGAGTCGCGAGGACCATCGATGTACTTCTCGTCGCGTCGATGTCGGCGAAGGCCTGCATGTTCGCGATTTCGCCGTCCCGACCGCGCTGGATTTCGGCGTTGACGACCCGTCGATGGTCGTAGACAGACGTGTCGACGGTCAGTAGCTCCGCCATGGCGTCCCAGTCGCGGGTAGCGAAATATGCCCGGAAGTGCTCGTACGCTTGGCTCGCCGCGTTTTCCAGCCGACGTACCGGCGCACTGAGTTGGTCAAACCGGGCGAGTGCGGCGTCGAGGTCTGACCCGTCGAATACCTCAGTGCGGTTGATTTTCTCGCCGTTGACCGTGAAGACCGCGACGCCGCGCCACTCGGCGGCAAGCCCCTCATGCGAGGTCTCCCGCGCCATGTACGTGACGACCGCTCCCATGCCACTCAGTCGATGCACCTGCTCGACGTAGATATCGATGTCTTGCTCGGTATCCCACCCGCCTTGGATGTATGCGGTCACATCACCCGGCCCGAAGGCTGTCTCCCTTCGGTGGTCGGCATTGACACAATCCGGCGTGGTCAACGGCAGCTCATGCCGGTTGAGTGCTGCGTAGCTAGCTGCAACGGTTGACCAGACATCCGAATGGGCCGCCGCCTCCCCGGCGAGATACCGGATATCAAGCTCCTCGATGGCGGTATCGAAGTCATCGATATCGAATATGACGCGTGCTACCACCTGTGCGTTGGTATCGATCTCGACCACGTCGAGGAGATCGGAGCGGAATGCATCGGGTCGCCGGCCCCCCTCGGAGGCACGTCCACGGCACAAGACGAGATGTTCTCCACGGGTCGCGATGACGTCTGACGTGAGGATCAGCCCGGCTTCGGCGATTGCTGCAACTTCGGCGACGATGGCGTCTCTGCCCTGTCGGTGGCCGGCATTGACCACCGGACGACGATCCATGGAGGAACAGTCTTCGGCCAGGATCTCTGCCAGCGCGGCCCAGTCGCGGGCAGCGTAATGCGCCAGGATGCGCTGGTAGACGTGCGCGGCCGCATTCTCCAGCCGCGGTACTGGCCTTCCGAGCTGATCGAACCTCGCGAGCGCGGCGTCGAGGTCTGCCTCATCGAACAGCTCGCAGCGGTTGACCAGGTCGCCGTCGAAGGTAGCAACGATGACTTCCCGCCACTCGGCGTCGAAGCCGCGGTCTGACGTCCCACGCGCTGCCTGGGTGAACACCGCGCCGCGTGCGCTGAGCCGGTGCACCGCCTCGATGTAGACGACGAAGTTCTGCGCGTCGTCCCATGAAGAGCGGAGGTACGCGGCCAGGTGACCGGTCTCAATGGTCGCGAGTCGGCGGTGATCGATGTTGACGCAGTCCGGCGTCAGTTGGAGTTGTTTCCTGTTCGCCGCGGCGTACGTCTGTGTCAGGGCTGACCACGTCTGTGCATAGGTCGCGGCCTCGCCGGCGAGGTAGCGGGTGTCGAGTTCGGCGATGGCGGCCTCGAAGTCATCGGCCTCGAATATGACGTGTGCCACGACCTGTTCGTCGGCGTCGATTTCGGCCACGTCGAGGAAATCGCCGTGGAAGTCATCGGGGGGCTGGCCCGCCGAGGCTCGGCCATGACTCAATGCGAGGCGTTCTCCACGGGTCGCGATGGTGTCTAGCGCGAAGGTCACCCCGAGCTCGGCCAGTGCCCTGTTTCCTGCGGTGACGGCGTCTCTGCCTCGTCGGAGACCGGCATTGGCCACTCGACGACGATCGTCTTCGACGATGTTCTGCGCGAATGTCTTTGACAACGCGTCCCAGTCGCGAGCGGCGTAATGCGCCAGGTTGCGCCGGTATACGCGCGCGGCCGCGTTTTCCAGCCGCGCTGGCACGCGTTCGCCCTCCAACCGGGCATACGCGGCATCGAGTTCGGCGATCGCGGCATCCATGTCGTCGACGTCGAACCAGATCTGCAATGTGACGCGGCCCTCCTCATCGATGCCGTACAGCTGGAGCAGCTCGTCCTGGGGCGCCCCGGGACGCGCGTCGGGAATGGTCGTGATCATGTGGGATAAAGCGAGCCGCTCACCTCGTGCGGCGATCATGGCGTGGTCGATTTGCGCTCCCGCCTCGAGTTCACGCCGCATTACCAGTCGCACCGCGTCAGATGGCAGCGAAAGGCCGACGACTTTCCGGCGACTCTCGACGACGAGGTCGGGCGCGAAAAGTCGCTCGAACTCGTCCCAGGCTTTCCGATGAATAGCAGCCATCACGTGTTCGCCCACTCGCACGGCAGCGGTGTCCAATTCGACTGCTGGCTCTTCGGGCCGATCCGCGGCGGGTGGCGGGACGCGCTCTCCCAGCGCCAGCCGCGCTTTCTCGGCAAGTGCCGCCGCCCCTTTCCGCTCGTATAGGTCCACCGCCTGCTCGGCGGCGCCCCGTGCTCCCGCCTCGTCGCCGGCAGCGCCCAACACCGTTGCCAGCGAAAGGCACGCGTCGCCGTGATCGACCAGGCCGTCGGTGCGCTCGGCCAGGCCGACCGCAGCCTCCGCGACCTGCCGGGCTTCGGCGTGCTCGCCGCGACGCGCCAACAGCAGTGCCCGAAGCGTGCGCCAGGCGATCGACGCCTTCAACGCGTGCCCGGCCAGACGCTCACTCTCCGAACACAACTCCGCGGCCTCGGCATCCCGTTCGAGCGCGAGACACGCACGGCCCAGCAGCGCCGCGGTCTCGGCGGTGTCGGCGTCCAGGCCCATGCGGCGAAAACCACGGTAGGCCTGACGCAGATAAGGCTCGGCCGCCTCGGGATCGCCGACGACCAACTCGACGATCCCGGCGAACTGCTCAACCTCGAGCAGCGCATGGCGCAAGCCCAGTTCGGTGACGGTGCGCCGTGCCGAGTCGATCATCCGCCGCGCTGCCTCAGCGCGGCCCCGAAAGGCCTCCAACACGGCCTGGCACCGCGTCGATGTGGCTTCGACCGCGGGGGCGTCCGTGGTGATCCGCAGCAGCCGCACCACGTCCAGGCACCGTCCGCCCGCCCGCGGGACCGGGTTGGGGCCCCACAGTGCCGCCAGCGGGGCACCCGCCAGCACGGCGTTGACCCGGCGGTGGTCACCGGCGCGCCGCGCGGCGGTGAGGGCGTCGTCCAAAGCGATCTCGCAGTCGCCGATGCGACCGAGGCGGGCAAGGCACCCGGCACGCACGGTGTGCGCCTTGGCTTCGCCTGCGGCGTCGGCAACTTGAGCCAGCGTGCCGGCGGCGGCCCCCACGGCGGCCTCAACGCTGTCCAGCCGTTCCGGGTGGGTCAGCATCGAGAGCTGGCCATTGAAGCACGTTGCCCACGCTGCCAGACGGGCCGAATCGACTGTGGCTGCCTGCAATTGCGCGATCGCTCCGGCCGCCGACGCCACATCGCCCGCGGCCAGCAGCGCTTCGCAGCGCGCGATCAGCAGCTCCGCGGCCTGCTCGTCCCGGTCGGGAAGTTCGTCGTCGATCTCCTCCAGTGCGTGCAGGGCGTGGTCGTACAGATCGGCGGCACCCTCATAGGCCAGGCGGGCCATCGCCTGGTCCGCGGCACGCCGGCAGTAACCAACGGCCTTGGCCGCATTGCCCGCCCAGGCGCATTCGAAGTAGTGATACGCCAGTTCCGCGAGCAGGTCGTCGTCCGCACCCGGCTGGGCCTCCAACGTCGCGGCGATGCGCTGGTGCAGCCGCATGCGACGCACCGACGCCAGCTCGGCAAGCAGCGACTGTCGGACGATCGCGTGGTTGAACCGGTAACGCCCGCCGGGTTCTTCGACGACGATGCCGGCCTGGCGCGCCTCATCGAACGCGTCGATGAGATCCTGGTCGACCACCCGCTCGACAAGTTCCAACGCGAAGTGACTGCCGACCACCGCGGCCGCGGCAAGAGCCTTGTTCGTCTCCGCCGGAAGCCGGGACAGCCGGCGGCTCACGGCTTCACGAACACCCTGCGGCAAGGTACTCGGATCCCAGACGCCGCCGCTTTCGGCGACATGGCGCAGCGCTTCGATCAGGAAGAACGGGTTGCCGCCGGTGACCGACGCCAACGCCCGTGCGAGTTCTTCGTCATCGTGTCCGGCCTCGGTGACATAAGCGGTCACGTCGTCTTCGTCGAGGCCGCCCAGCGCGAGGCGATCGGCGGTGCCGTCCCGGTGCAGATCGGCGAGCATCGCCGCCAGCGGGTGGGAGCGGTCGAGGTCGGTGCTGCGGTACGTCGCGACGACCTGCACCCGGGTGTGGTCACCGAAGCGCAGTAGATGCCGCAGCAACAGCAGCGTGGGTTTGGCCGCCCAGTGCAGGTCGTCGAGAACCAGGACCACCGGTGCGCTCGCGGCGGCCAGTTCCAACAGCGCGAGGACGGCGTCGAACAGTGCGTAACGTTCGGTGTCCGGGTCGGCACGGGGTGGCGTGACCAGGTCGGGCAGCACATCGATCAGCCCGGGAACCAGCGGAAGCAGTGCTTCGAGACCGCGCAGCCCCCGCAGCCGTTTGGCTTCGATGCATGGCACGAGCGAACGCAGCGCCTCGGCGAAAGGCTGATAGGGCGCGCCGAGATCCTCGTCGGATCGGCCATACAGCACCAAGGCGCCGTGCTCGTAGGCCTGTCGAGACCATTCCCCGGCCAAGCGGGTCTTTCCGATACCGGGTTCACCGGCGATCAGCACCGCGTGAACGCCAACGGTGAGCGTGGTCTGCCACGCCGACGCGAGGCGCTCCAATTCGCGGCCGCGCCCCACGAACGGCCCGGGTTCATGCGGCGGTCCCAGCTTCGCCTCTCCTTCGTCGAGCCTCGCTGAACCGCCGGGGCCGGTCAGTATCGCGGGAAGGTCGGGCCGCTGCAGCGGAGCATCGCTGGTCTCCGCGGGTCGCTCGGCGAGCTCCAGCCGGAGCTCGAAGACGTGTTCCGGGCGTGGCAGGTTGCGGAGCTGACGCATCCCGAGGTCGGCGAGCAGCACGTCGTCGGGCAGTGTGTCGATGACCAGTTCGGCAGTTGCGCCCGAGCACAGGATCTGGCCGCCGACGGCCAGCGAGCGCAGCCGGGCGGCGCGGTTGACCGCCCGGCCGAAGTAGTCGCCGTCGCGCAGCTCCACCTCGCCGGTGTGCAATGCGATCCGGATACGCATGGGCTCTTGCAGGGCCCAGGGCTCGTGGCGGATCGCGTCCTGCAGTTCCAGCGCGGCGGCGGCCGCCGCTGATGGCCGTTCGAAGACCGAGAACGTGGCGTCGCCTTCACCGCGTGTCTTGATCAGCCGGCCGCCGCGGGACGTGACGACAAGTTCGGCGAGCTTGTCGTGTCGTGCCAAAGCAACAGCCATCGCGCCCGCATTGGCCTCCCACGCAGCAGTCGAGCCCTCGATGTCGGTCAGCAAAAAGGTCACCGCGCGTGTCACCGACGAGGGGGGCTGTGCCACCGGGTATTCCAGCGCCGTGTCCTGAGCGACGATGGCGGCCTCAAGGCGGCGGAGTTCCGGGCCGGGGTCGACGCCGAGCTCGTCGGCCAGCAGCGACCGCGCCCGCTGATAGGCGCCCAGCGCCTCACCCTGTCGGCCGGCGCGGTAGAGGGCGAGCATGAGCTGGGACCATCGCCGCTCCCGCAGCGGTGCGTCGGCAACCGCGGCCTCGAGCTCGCCGATGATTTCTGCGGCCCGGCCGGCGGCGAGCAGCGCGTCGGCACGGTCCTCGACCAGCGCGGCATGGCCTTCGATCCAGCGTGTCTTCTCGGACAGCCCTCGGCGCGAATCGGGCAGCTCGGGAGTTCCGCGCCACAGCGTCAGCGCCTCTTCGAAGCAGGCCACCGCTTGCGTGGTGTCGCCGATGGCCACGGCATCCCGGCCCGCCTTGGTGGCGAGCTTGTAACGCGAGGCGTCGACCTCGGTCGTGCTGAGAATCCAGCCGGTGCCTTCGGTCAGCACGAAGCCGTCGCCCAGCGCCCGACGCAGTGCGGAGATGTGGGTCTGCAGGGCCTTGGCGGCGGTGCGCGGTGGCCCGTCGCCCCAGAGGAGATCGATCAATGTCTCGGCCGCCACGACAGCACCGCCGTGCAGCCCGAGCATGCTGAGGATCGCACGCGGCTTGGCGCCCGGGATTGTGACCGAGGCGCCGTCCCGCCGGGCCTGGAGAGGTCCCAAAACCCCCAGCTCCACGGCTTGAATGGTAGTCACGTCAGCCATCGTCGGCGAGGCGATTCAACACCCGGTCAAGATCCGGTAAAGGCTCGGCCCGCCGTGGCGCGCCACGAGGCCATCGGTAAAATTCGGCACTTATGAGCGAGCGTGTTGAACAGCTGGAATTTCAGGCCGAGGCCCGTCAACTGCTGGATCTGATGATCCACTCGGTCTACTCCAATAAAGACGCGTTCCTGCGGGAACTGATATCCAACGCCTCCGATGCGCTCGACAAGCTCCGGCTCGAGGCATTCCGCAACAAGGATCTCGACGTCGACACCTCCGACCTGCACATCGAGATCGAGGTGGACAAGGCGGCCCGCACGCTGACCGTCCGCGACAACGGGGTCGGCATGTCGCGCGAGGAGGTGGTGGACCTGATCGGCACCTTGGCCCGCTCCGGCACCGCCGAGCTGCGCCAGCAGCTCCGGGAGGCGCAGGACGCGAAAAACGCAGCGGCTTCGGAGGAACTGATCGGGCAGTTCGGAATCGGGTTCTACTCGGTGTTCATGGTCGCCGACCGGGTTGAGATGCTCACCCACAAGGCCGGCCAGAGCGAAGCCATCCGGTGGGAATCCACCGGTGATGGCAGCTACACCATCGAGTCGGTTCAGGATGCCCCGCAGGGAACCTCCATCACCTTGCACCTCAAGCCCGAAGACGCCGAGGACCAGCTGCCCGACTACACCGCGGAGTGGACGATCCGGGGTCTGGTCAAGAAGTACTCCGACTTCATCGCCTGGCCGATTCGCATGCAGGTCGAGCGCCGCACCCCGCCGACCGAAGAAGGCGGAGAAGAGACGGTCACAGTGGAGACCGAGACGCTGAACTCCATGCAGGCGCTGTGGGCGCGGTCCAAAGACGAAGTCGCGCAAGAGGAGTACAACGAATTCTACAAACACGTCGCGCACGCCTGGGACGACCCGCTCGAGGTCATCGCGATGAAGGCCGAGGGCACTTTCGAATATCAGGCGCTACTGTTCATCCCGTCGCACGCCCCGTTCGACCTGTTCAACCGGGACGCCCAGGTTGGTGTGCAGCTCTACGTCAAACGAGTGTTCATCATGGGCGACTGCGACCAGCTGATGCCCGAGTACCTGCGTTTCGTCAAAGGCGTGGTCGACGCGGCCGACATGTCGCTCAACGTGTCCCGGGAGATCCTGCAGCAGGACCGCCAGATCAACGCGATCCGGCGGCGGCTGACCAAGAAGGTGCTGTCCACCATCAAAGAACTGCAGTCCCAGCGGCCCGAGGACTACCGCACCTTCTGGACCGAGTTCGGCCGCGTCGTCAAGGAAGGACTGCTCTCCGACTTCGACAACCAGGAGACGCTGCTGGCGATCAGCTCGTTCGCCTCGACGCACAGCGAGTCCGAGCCGACCACGCTGGCCGAGTACGTCGGACGTATGAAGGACGGCCAGGAGCAGATCTTCTACGCCACCGGCGAGTCGGGTCAGCAGCTGCTGAAATCGCCGCACCTGGAGGCGTTCAAGGCCAAGGGCTATGAGGTGCTGCTGCTGACCGATCCGGTTGACGAACTCTGGGTGAACACCGTCGCCGAGTTCGACGGCAAGCCGTTGCAGTCGACGGCCAAAGGCGAGGTGGACCTGGACTCCGAGGAGGACAAGACCGCCCACGAGGAGCAGCGCAAGGAGCAGGAAAAAGAGTTCGCCGACCTGATCGGCTGGCTGCAGCAGACCCTGACCGAGCACGTCAAAGAGGTGCGGTTGTCCACTCGGCTGACCGAATCACCGGCCTGTCTGATCACCGACACCTTCGAGATGACCCCGGCCTTGGCGCGTATCTACCGCGCCAACGGGCAGGAGGTGCCGGTCGGTAAGCGGATCCTCGAACTCAACCCGGCCCATCCGCTGGTGACCGGTCTGCGCCAGGCGCACGGTGAGCGCGGCGAAGATGCCGGGTTGGCCGACACCGCGGAATTGCTCTACGGGACAGCGCTGTTGGCCGAGGGCGGGGCGCTGGAGGATCCGGCGCGGTTCGCCCAGCTGCTCGCGCAACGGTTGGCCAGCACCATCTGAGCTCAACCGGCGGCGGACCGGACGCAAGCGGGCGCCTGAGCGCGTATACAGGTCGCCTCCCCCCGTGATTGGGAGTCATATCCGATAGCGGGCGGCCGGTTCGCCAGGAACGCTGGTGCCAGGTAGAAGGAGATTTCTTCCAGGCCGGTGACATTTTCGAAGAAGGGACGTCGAACTGAGCGGCGGCAAGGCCGCCACACGATCCGGTCCGGTAGAGCCAGCGTTGGTCGCTCAGCTCTCTGAACTCCAAACGCGGGGTGAGTCCGGCACCGCTGGTCGCCGATAGAACGGCAACTAGAGGGGTTGTGTGACGTGTTGGATTTTGGAATGTCCCCGCCCGAGGTCACCTCGGCGAAGATCTATGCCGGGCCCGGCTCGGGCCCACTGTTGGCTGCTGCGGCGTCGTACGATGCTCTTGCGGCGCAACTGAACACATTTGCTGCCGGCTATTTCTCGGTGATCGCGGACCTGCAGGGTGAAAGTTGGACCGGCCGGGCGTCGGCGGCGATGGCGGCTGCGGCGACACGGTATGCCGAGTGGGCGGCGGCAACGGCGGGGCAGGTCGAACGTGCCGCCGGTCAGGCCCGCGCGGCGGCGGCCGCCTACGAGAACGCTCGTCTGGCGATCGTGCCGCCGGCGCTGGTGACGGCGAACCGCGCGCGGCTGGCGGGCCTGGCCGCGACCAACATCTTGGGGCAGAACACCCCGGCGATCGCGGCCACCGAGTTCGAGTACGCCGACATGTGGGCCCAAGACAGCCTGGGGATGTATGGCTATGCGGCGTCGGCGTCGACGGCGACGCAGCTGCCGGCGTTTCAGCCGCCGCCGCCGACCACCAGCCCAGCCGGTGCCGCTGCCCAGGCCGCCGCGGTCGCCGGTTCCGCGGGCGCCACCGGTGTGTCGAACTCCCAGAACTTTTTGTCGCAGCTGCTTGCGGGGTTGCCGCAGCAACTCGGCGGCCTCTCCACCGGGGCAGCCGCAGCGCTGCCCGCCCAAGCCGATCCGTTGTTGCCGCTGGCGGGCATCGAGGCGATGAACATCCTGCTGGGGCCGGCATCGTTCGGCATGCAGACTGCCCGGACCATCTCGGCGGTCGGCTCCTTCTCGCTGGCCGGAAATGCCTACATGCTCACCCACGGCAATGCCGGCATCGGTGCGGCCAGTGCTGTGGCGCCGGTCCTGGCGAAGGAAGCGGTACCGGTAGCCGAGGCGGGTGCCGCGGGCAATCGCCCTGCGGTGCTTGCCCATATGGGTGGCGACGCGGCACCAGTGGGACAGCTGTCGGTGCCGCCAGCCTGGGCGGACGCTACCCCGGTCGGCGCCGCCACCAAAGAACCGGTGTGGCTGTCGGACGCAGAGCTTGCGGACACGTCGGAGGGTGGTGCGGTGGCGGACATGCCCGGCGCCTCTCCGGCGGTGGGCATGGGGCCGATGGCGGCAATGATGGCCGGCGGGGCGGCGGGGCGTCAAACGGTCGCCGGCGCCCTGCGGGTCGCGCCCAGCCGCTTCAAGATGCCCCGTCCGTCCTGCGGCGGATAGCTGATGCCCGGCGACGGGGCAGTTGATGTTTGATTTCGGCGTCCTGCCCCCCGAGATCAACTCGACCAGGATGTATTCCGGTCCGGGGTCGGGGCCGATGCTGGCGGCGGCTGCGGCCTGGGACGGTATCTCCGCGCAACTGGAGTCGGTGGCAACCGGTTACTCCGCAACGATCTCGACGCTGCAGGGCCAGCACTGGTCGGGTCCAGCCTCGGACGCGATGGCGGCGGCCGCCACCCATTACATGGCGTGGGCCACGGCGACCGCGGCGCAGGCCGAACAGACCGCCGCCCACATCCGGGCGGTGGCGGGCGCTTACGAGACGGCATTCGCCGCAACCGTGCCACCCGCGGCGGTAGCGGCCAACCGGGCCCAATTGGCGATGCTGGTGGCCACGAATTTCTTCGGCCAGAACGTGCCGGCGATCGCAGCCACCGAGGCCGTCTACGCCGAGATGTGGGCCCAAGATGCCACCGCGATGTACGGCTACGCCGCAGCCTCGGGCGCGGCGGGCACGCTGACGCCGTTTCAACAGCCGCCGCAGACGAGCAACCCGGGCGGGCAATCCGCCCAGCACGCCGCGGTGGCGCGGGCTGCTGCCGATGTTGTCGCCGGTGCGCCGCAACAGTCACAGCTCCTCACCGCGGCACCGGCGCTGGCCCCGCAGGCGGGACCTGCCCAGGCGTCGTCGTGGCCGGTCGTCAGCGTGTTTGCCGGCCTGGGCCCCCCATTAGGGGTCCTGGGCGTAGCTCAACAGGTGGTGTTCACCACCGGATCGCTGGGAATCTTCGGGATGGCGATTCTCAACACCCAAGCAGAGGCGGCCTTGGAGGCCGAGCTGTTTCCTGCGGCCGTCTTGGTCGATGCGCACCCAACCGTCTCGGCGGGTGCCCCGGCCGGCGTGCTGGCGGGGGTAGGCAAGGCGGCGCCGGTGGGAAAGTTGTCGGTGCCGCAAAACTGGTTGACCGCAGCGCAGACATCCGCTGCCGCCGATCCGGCTGCTCGATCGCCACGACCGGCGACCGTCCGTACGCCACCCGTGGCGGTCGCCAATTCGGTGGGCCACGCCGCGATGCCACCGGTAATGGGACCGATGGCCCGTCAGGCGCCTCGCAGCGACGGCACCCTGATGTACCGCATGCGGGATCGGCGTTTTCGGATGCCCCGGCCGCCTGCGGCCGGATAACCACTGCCGCCGCCGACCACCGATGCTCAGCTTTCATTCGGAGTGTCGGATGGCTGTTCCGCGTCCCGGGACCAGCTGGCTGGCATCATCGGCATGGTCGGGCCGCTCGCGAAAGTGTCACCGTTCAATGTTGTCAAAGCCGTTGTGCTGGTGGCGGTGTCGTTGTTGTGGGCGCCGCCGTCGTGCATTCGGTTCAGGGCACCAGCACCACCTTGCCGACGTTCTCCCGCGCGGCCAGGATGCGGTGGGCCTCGGGGGCGTTCGCAAACGGCACCGCCGCGTGCACGATGGGCGCCGCGGTGCCGTCGGCCAGCGCCTGCGACAGCGGTGCGATCCAGGGTTCGAGCGTGCCGCGGTCGTCCCACAGTCGCAGCATGTTCAGGCCGATCACGGTCTTGGATTGCTCCATCTGAGTGAGCAGGCTGAAGCCGCGCAGCATCGCCAGCGCCTGCGGGGCCGCCCGGCGCAGCGATCGCTTCTCGCCCTGTTGCAGCGACGAAAGGCCATAGGCGACGAGCCGTCCGCCGGGGCGCAACAACGCCATCGACCGCCGCAGCGAGGTGCCGCCGAGCCCATCGAGCACGATGTCGTAGGGCGGCAGCCCTTTCCACCAGCCGTTGCGTCGATAGTCGATGGCGCGGTCGATGCCCAGTGCTTCGAGCTGTGCATGCTTACCTGGTGACGAGGTCCCGTCCACGACGGCGCCGGCGGCCTTGGCCAGCTGGATCGCCGCGATACCGACGCCGCCGGCGGCCGCATGCACCAGCACGCGTTCGCCGACCTGCAGTGACCCGTAGCCGTGCAGCGCCGCCCACGCCGTCGCATAGTTCACCGGTACCGCAGCGCCCTGTTCGAAGCTCATCGACGGTGGCAGCGCCACGGTGTCGGCGGCGTCGGCGTTGACGATCTCGGCGTACCCGCCGAAGCGGGTGCCGGCCAGCACCCGCTCGCCGATACGTGCCGGATTCACGCCGTCACCGACCGCTTCGACGGTCCCGGCCACCTCGTAGCCGACCACGCTGGGCACCTTCGGCGCATCCGGATACAGCCCGACCCGGGCGAGGTGGTCGGCGAAGTTCACTCCCGCCGCACGTACCGCGATACGGACCTGGCCGCTCGCCGGTGGCAGCGGGTCGGGGCGATCCTGCACCTGCAGCACCGAGGGAGGCCCGTGTTTGGTGATGACGACGACGCGCATGGGTTTCAGCCTATTGCCGTTGGGTCCATAATCCTTGCCATGGACGTTCTCGCTGAGCTGAACGCGTTGGTGGCGTTGTCGGGCGGTGCCGTCGGCGCAGCGGTGCGGGCGGTGTGCGCCCGCACGCTGGGCCTGCCGCCGCTGCCGGCCGAGGTGGACGGTGACCGGCTCGGGGCCGATCCGGCGGTGGCCGAGTTCGCCGAACAGTTCAGCGTCGACGTTTCGGTGATCACCGAAGACCAGCGTGACCGGCTGCGAGACGCCCTGGGGGACGCGGCCTTTGACGCCGTGGTGCAGATGTACATCGCCGACTTCGTGCCGCGGGTGCGTGCCGGGCTAGCAGCGGTGGGTGTTTCGGTGTCGTGGTCGGAGGACATCGTGTGGGACCACTCGAGCCACCCGGGCGAGGCGTTGTTCAACCGGTTCATGCCCGCCGTGGCCCGGCTACGGTCGTTGGACGCGGTGACCTCCGAGGTGGTCCGGTTGCGCGGTGCGGCCCAGCACAACTGCCGGTTGTGCAAGTCGCTGCGGGAGACGACCGCCCTGGACGCCGGCGGATCCGAGAGGCTCTACGACGAGATCGAACGCTTCGAGTCCTCCCGGATGCTGAGCGAGCCGCAGAAGGCGGCGCTGCGCTACGTCGACGCGCTGATCTGGACGCCGGCGCGCATCGATGCCGACGTCGCCGCCGGGGTACGCCGACACTTCACCGACGACCAGATCATCGAGCTGACGCTGGATGTGATGCGCAACGCCGGCAACAAGATCGCGGTGTCGCTGGGTGCCGATGCGCCGCGGGTCGCCGACGGAACCGAGCCCTACCTGCTCAACGCGGAAGGCCAGACAGTCTTCAGCTGACTCAGTCGGTGTGACGGGCGAGGAAGCCCAACACTGCGTCGGCGAAGATGTCGTTGCGGTCGCCGGCGACCATGTGCCCGGCACCGGCCACGTCGATGAACTCCACCTGCGGGAAGCGGGTCAGGAACAGCTCGGCGCTCTCGGCACTGACCAGATCACTGAGCTGGCCGCGCACCAGCAGCATCGGCACGCCGTCGCCGAGGATATTGCCCACCGCGGCGTTGAGCCGGTCGACGTCGTGGATCTCCAGCGGCGAGAACTCGTCTGAGCCGCTGACGAATTTCGGGTCCCAGTGCCAATACCAGCGGTCTCCCCGGCGGCGCAGGTTGGTGGTGAGGCCCTCCAGGTCGGCGGGGCGGGGCCGGTGCGGGTTGTAGGCGGCAATCGCGTCGGCGACCTCGTCGAGGGAGTCGAAACCCGAATCCATCCGCTCGGCCATGAACGCCTGAATCCGTTCGGCGCCGGAGGCATCCATGTTGGGCACGATGTCGACCAGCACCACCGCGCTGGCCGCGCCGGGCGCCAGCTCGCCGGCCAGCAGCATCGCGGTGAACCCGCCCAGGGAGGCGCCGACCACCACCGGATCCGGCGGCAGCGTGCGCAGCACCTCGTTAACGTCGGAGGCGAAGCTGACCAGCCGGTAGTCGCCTTCGCTCGCCCAATCCGATTCGCCGTGGCCACGCAAGTCGACGGTGATGGCCTGCCAGCCACGCTGGGCCACCGCGGCGGCCGCGCGGCCCCACGAGCGCCGGGTCTGCCCGCCGCCGTGCAGGAACACCACCGCGCGTGCGTCGGGATCACCGTGACGGTCGGCGATGATCCGGACATCGCCGGGTGTGTGGGTGACGAACGTTTCCGCGGTCATGGTGGGATCGTAAGCCGGTGCCGATTGGCGCTGCTCACTTGCCCAGCAAAAACCCTTGTTGAGCTGCTTGTTTCCGGACTACGATGGGGGACTCACCGGCTGGGGAGGGCGCCATGGCCCGATTTCTCGCACTGGCCTACGCGGTGCTCAACTATCTGGTCTTCCTGGCGGTTTTCCTCTACGCCGTCGGCTTCGTCGGCGACCTCGTGGTGCCGCGCACCGTAAACCACGGCCCGCCGGCGCCGATCGCCCGAGCGATCGTGGTCGACGTGCTGTTGCTGGGCTTGTTCGCCGTGCAGCACAGCGTGATGGCGCGACCGGCGTTCAAGCGATGGTGGACGCGACTGGTACCGCCGGACATCGAACGTAGCACCTACGTTCTGGCGTCGAATCTCGTTCTGGCCCTGCTTTTTTGGCAGTGGCGTCCGGTCCCGCCGATCATCTGGGATGTCGCGTCGCCGGTGGGGCGGACCGCGCTGTGGGTGCTGTTCTGGATCGGTTGGGCGATCGCGCTGGCGTCGACGTTCATGATCAGCCACTTCGACCTGTTCGGGCTGCGACAGGTTTACCTCGCGTGGCGCGAACGGCCCTATCGGCCGGTCGGATTCCGCGCCTCGGCGCTGTACCGGGTGGTGCGCCACCCACTGATGCTGGGGTTCGTGATCGCGTTCTGGGCCGCGCCCACCATGACCGCCGGCCACCTGCTGTTCGCGGCGGCGACCACCGGCTACATCCTGATCGCGCTGCAACTGGAGGAACGGGATCTGTCGGGGATGCTCGGTGAGGAATATCGGCAGTACCGTCGCCGGGTGCGGATGCTGATTCCGGTCCCCAGGCGCGACGTCGCGTCGCGGTAGTTCAGGCGAACGGCTGCAGGAGGAACCGCCCCCAGGCGAGGAAGGCGAACACGGCGAGAAACATCGCGTCGCCGGCCATGAGTCCCCACTCGCTGCGCCGGAACCTCGTCGTAGCGGCCCCGGCCATGAAGAGCATCAGGCCGCAGGCGGCGATCGGCACCAGCAGCGGTGCCACGCCGAGGACCGCCGGCAGGACAAGACCGAGCGCAGCGATCAGCTTGATCGTGCCGATGGCCTTGAAGTGGCCGGTGGTGAAGTCGTCGACCCAGTGCTGGTTGGTGCCCAGCGACCGGTACTTGTCCTTCGGCATCAGCAACAGGATCGCGCCGCCGATGGCATACCCGGCGGCGGCGACACCGGCGATGATCCACAGGGTGGTATTCATGGCTGCTCCTTCGTGGTTACGTCGGTCGGGTGAGGCTCGTCATCACCTATGACGGACCGGTACGACGAGAGGTAACCGATGACGAGCGAGTCGCAGCTGGCCGAGATTTTCGAGCAGCATCGTCCTCGGCTGCGGGCCCTGGCCTACCGGGTTCTGGGCTCGTGGTCGGATGCCGAAGATGCCGTGCAGGAGGCATGGCTGCGGCTCGCCCGTCAGGACGCCGACGCAATCGACCACCTGCCGGGATGGTTGACGACCGTCACCGGCCGCATCTGCATCGACGCCCTTCGGTCGCGTGCTTCCCGGCCCGAGATCCCGATCGATCAGGATCTTCCGGAACTCGTGGTGAGCGATGACGCCGAGACCCCCGAAGACACCGCGGTGCTGTCGGAGTCGGTCGGCCTGGCGCTGCTGGTTGTGCTGGGATCGCTGCGTCCCGATGAGCGCCTTGCGTTCGTGCTGCACGACATGTTCGCGGTGCCGTTCGCCGAGATCGGGCAGCTCCTCGGACGGTCGGCCGACGCGGCCAAGATGGTCGCCAGCAGGGCGCGCCGCAAGGTGCAGGACGTGCCGCAGCCGGCGGGGGACCGGCGGGCGCAGCGAGAGGTCGTCGACGCCTTTCTGGCGGCCGCGCAGGGAGGCGATTTCGACGCCCTGTTGCGGGTGCTCGACCCCGACGTCACATGGCGTCAACACACGTCGCGCGGGGTGACGGTCATGACGGGGTCCTCCGCGATCGCGGAGGCGGTTCGCCGGGGCCAGGGGGCGCGGATCACCGCTCGTCGCGTGCTGGTCAATGGCGAACCAGGCATCCTGGCCTGGGGGCCGACAGGCCGGCCGCTGAGCTTGATGGCCTGCACTGTGCGAGCCGGCCGCCTGGTGGGCATCGTCTCGATCGCGGACCCGGCGCGGCTGGCCGGCATGGATCTGCCGCAGGATCCCCAAGCGCCCGCCAGCGCCCATCAGCGGCCACGGAGGTGAACGTCGGACTGTTGGGGCGCACCGGGGCGTGGTCGGCGGTCATCCCGCGCGCTAATGTCTTGGTCGTGCGGAGGCTTCGCGCCGACGCCGACCGACGATCTTGCGGGACAGTCATCCGCAGCTAGTTGGTGCCGGGGGCGGTAGCTCAGTCGGTTAGAGCCGCGGACTCATAATCCGTTGGTCGCGGGTTCGAGCCCCGCCCGCCCCACCGTAAAGGCCGATACGTCGCGCAGTTCCCCGGCCGGGTGTCCTGACTGCGGTGATTCCGGCCGCGGCTCGGCGGCCGGAATCACCGCAGTCATCCCCGTCGTGGTTCGGCAATCGCGTCACCGGCTTGTGACGTCGTGCCTGCCGCAAGCCCGCTGCGCGGTTACACGTTGAAGAACGAAGCCAGCAACGCTTGGAACAGCTCCGGGATGGTGAGCGTCGGAATCTCGTTGATCGTGGTCATTCCCTCGGTAACTGATGTGGCAGCGTCGATTTGGGCTTCGGTCAAGCCGAGGTAGGAGTTGTGGAGGGCCAACCCGATCAGCACATCCTCAAAGCTTGTGTTCCCGCCGAACAGCAGGTCCCACCAACTTTCGTACACGTTGTTCGTGAAGATGTCGCCGTCGATGTTGAATATTTGGGTTTCGTAGAAGTTGGTGGGGACGGCGTCGGGGTTGGCACCGAGCATCACGAAACGTAACGCGTCGGTGGGCACGCCCGCTTCGATGAGGTCATCTTGGGCGTGGGCGGCCACCAGGCTGCTTTGGGAGTAGGTGAAGATGGTCAGCGGATCGGTGCACACGCCTGCGTCATCGCAGCCCATCGCGCCGGCGTTGTAGTCGGTGAGGATCGCGTCGATGAGGATCTTTTCGCCGCCCGGGACGCTCTCGAAGAAGTCATAAGAGTTGGGCAGCGTCAGCGCCTCCGACGATGCAACGGTGCCCTGGTACCCCAGCGGTTCCAAGTACAGGTCGATCCCGTTGCTGATGTAGTTGGCACTCGGTGTCGGGATCCCGGTCGGGCCCAGGACCAACGCGTCGGTCGAGCCGTAGAGGAATTCGTAGTTATTCTCGTCGGCTGCGTTGGCTGTGGCGGCGAATGCCATCGCGGCGCCACACAGCGCGGCGCCGATTATCAGTCGCTTCATAGCTCCCCCTTTTTCGCAAAGATCCCAGATGATGTCGTCCGGCTGTTCTGCTCGGCATGTGAATACATCGATCGACACCTCCCCGGTGTAGATGTGAATCCTGCTGTGGCGGCACCGGTTGCCGACATACGGATTATTGCCGGTGGCGTCAATTTAGTCCCCGGAATCGAAATAATCGCCCACCGATTACCGATGCCAAGTCTCCTGATGCACTAAGTGAATGGCCTCTGGAACATAAGCGGAAGATAAGCGGACGAACGTCCATGGAAAAGGACTATTGAGCTTTACCGCGGTTAACTATGCCATTGACAAATGGCACAATCAGTGATGTCATCTCAAACGTGACGGAACCCCACGGCGCGGCGCTGCCCGCCATACCCACCCGTGCGCCCCTGCGGGCCGTGCTGTCAGCCACCACCCGCTGGACGCTGGGATGTCTCACCAGCGCGATCCCGATGAATCGACCCGGTGTCTGGTTCGGACGCAGGTTGATCGCCACCATCATGGCGGCGTTCGGGTCGATGCCCGGCGGCACACGGATCGTGCCGGTGACCGGTCCCGGGTTGCGCGGGGAGTGGGTGCTCGGACCGGGCGTGGAGTTCGGCAAGCGCGCCGGCTACTACGTGCACGGCAGTGCCTACGTGATCTGCTCGGCGCGGACCCACCGCAAGCTGGTCGCGCGATGGTCACAGGCCACTGGCCTACCGATGTTCGTGGTGGATTACCGGCTGGCGCCCGAGCACCGGTTTCCGGCGGCGGCCGACGATGTCGAAGCCGGCTACCGGTGGCTATTGGCCCAGGGGTATGCAGCATCCGACATCGTGATCGGTGCGGACTCCGCCGGCGGTCACCTGGCCTGTGACATGTTGCTCGCGCACGCCGAGGACCCGCATTTCCGGCCCGCCGCTGTGGTGCTGTTCTCGCCGTTGATCGACCTGAGCCTGGGTCTGGCCCTACAGCAGGAAGTGGTGCGCCGCGACCCGGCGATGTCGGCCCGCGCCGCGCGCCGCATGGTGAGCCTCTACATGCGCGGACATGACCAGGCCGACCCGCGTCTCCGGCTCGACTTCGCTCGAGCGGATCGGCTGCCGCCGACGCTCATTCAGGTCGGTGAATACGAGATGCTCAGCGCTGACGCACGGTACCTGGACGCCGAACTGCGCCGGGCCGGCGCAACGAGCACCCTGGAGATCTGGCCGGGGATGGTGCACGTCTTCCAAGCGCTGCCTCGGCTGGCGCCGGAAGCCGCATCGGCGCTGCGGCGGGCGGCGGCCTTCATCGCCGATGCCTACGGCGACGAGCGATCCGACGCCCTCGAGGGGGTGTCGTGATCTTCGGCATCGACACGGTGCTCAACGCCTTCCGGACCGACCGGCGCTCGGTCAAGGCCAAGGCGGTGGTCACCGGTGCCGGCAGCGGTATCGGACGTTCCTTCGCCCTGGAACTGGTCCGCCGCGGCGGCGACGTCCTCTGCGCCGACATCGACGCCGCCCGCGCGGCCGAGACCGTGGCGCTGATCGAGCAGCTTCCCACCGGCATCGGACATGCGGTGCAGTGCGATGTATCCGACCGTGCCGCAGTCGAGCAGCTGGCCCGGCATGCCCTGGAGGTCTTCGGCGGTGCGCCGACCCTGGTGATCAACAATGCCGGCGTCGGCATCGGGGGAAAGCCGGTCGGCGACATCGGCTTCGAGGACTGGGAGTGGGCGCTCGGGATCAACCTGTGGGGAGTGGTCCACGGCTGTGAGATCTTCACACCGATCCTTCGCGAGGCCGGCCGCGGCGGGATCATCAACGTGGCATCGGCGGCAGGATTCGCTGCCGCGCCCTCGATGGCGGCCTACAACGTGTCCAAAGCCGGCGTCATGTCGCTGTCGGAGACGCTGGCCGCCGAACTCGATGGGACCGACATCGCGGTCACCATGTTGTGCCCGACCTTCGTCAAGACCAACGTCTTCACCGACGGCCGGATCACTCCCGGCTCGATGAGCCTCAGCCAGCAGCTGGCCCGCTGGACCGGATTGTCCGCGGACAGTGTCGCGGCGCGCACGCTGGACGCGCACGACAGCGGGCGGCTGTATGTGGTGCCACAGTTCGACGCCACCGTCATCTGGCACCTCAAGCGACATTTCCCCGCGCTGTATGCCCGTGGCGCCGGCCTGCTCGGCCGCGTCCTTCCCAAGAACTGAACCGTCTCACGAAAGGAATACAGCCGATCATGGCGATGGACCTGGACGACATGCTGCAGAAGATCAAGGACAAGCAATGGGCTCTGGTCGATATCGACTGGGATGCCCCGGGAGCCGAGCTCATCGAGCCGGAGCTGTGGGCCAAGCTCAAACCGTTCATGACCGACCTGATGTGGATCGAGAACGTTGGTGCCCGCGGATTCGCGGCGCTGGCCAAGAAGGCGCCGACCCCGACACTGAAGAGCATCTACGAGCACTTCCACGCCGAGGAGCAGAAGCACGCCAACGCCGAGCTCGCGCTGATGCGACGGTGGGGCATGCTGGAGGACGACGAAGTCCCGCCGCCGAGCGTCAACGTGCAGCTGGTGATCACCTGGCTCGACAAGTTCTCCGACGGCATGTCGTTGTCGATTCTGGGCACCGTCATCCCCATGTTGGAAGTAGCCCTCGACGGCGCGCTGATCAAGTTCATCACCGACGAGGTCAAAGACCCGGTGGCCCAAGAGGTGTTCAAGCGGATCAACTCCGACGAATCGCGTCATCTGGCGGTCGACTTCGAGGTGATGGACATCCTGGGCCACGCCAGCATCCGCAAGCTGGCTGTCGAGCTCGTCGGCAGCTGGGTGAACCCGGCGCTGGTGATCGGCACGTTGAGCTACTTCCCGCTGCTGAACAAGATGCGCGACAACATCGTGGCGATGGGTGTCAATGAGGAACGGCTCTACCAGGCGATGCGCCGGTTCCAAAACGTCGGTGAACGAAGCGCATTCGCCCGCCGGGTGCCGATGTACCGGTTGATCTCCTGGCACGGCAAGAAGGTGATCGACCGCAGCTCGAAGTACCACTGGCTGGCAGACTCACTGGTCAAGGTCACGGGACTCATCCCGGCGTCATTGGTCCGCCACGAGCCGAGTTGGTCGCGGGAACTGACCTATGAGCCGGTCGCCTGAAGGAGCAGTCGCATGACGATATCTGTAGCCATCGTCGGCGCCGGGTTCGCCGGCATCGGCGCCGCCATTCGCCTCAAGAATCAGGGCATCACCGATTTCGTGATCTTCGAACGTGATTCGCGTGTCGGCGGCACCTGGCGGGACAACACCTATCCCGGCGCGCAATGTGATATCCCGTCACGGCTGTACTCCTACAGTTTTGCGCTCAACCCCGACTGGTCGCAGACGTATTCGGGTAGCGCTGAGATACTCGATTACATCGACGGGATGGTCGCGTCCGCCGGGATCGCCCCACATATCCGATTCCAGCACAACGTGACCGCGCTCGGTTATGACGCCGAGGCAGGCGAATGGACGATCGACATCGCGGATCGGGAACCGGTGCGGGCCCGTGCCGTGATCGTGGCCTCCGGCCCGCTGGCCAATGCCAGCCTCCCGGATATCCCCGGAATCGACGACTACCAGGGCCGCAAGATCCATAGCGCCCGTTGGGATCACGACTACGACTTCGCCGGCAAGAAGGTCGCCGTCATCGGCACCGGCGCCAGCGGTGTGCAGATCATTCCGGAGCTCGTCAAGGTCGCCAAGTCGGTCAAGGTGTTCCAGCGCACGCCGGGCTGGGTGCTGCCCAAGGTCAACACCTCGACCAGCGGTCCGCTCAAATGGGTCTACAAGAACGTGCCGCTGGCCGAGAAGCTGATGCGGTCCGCCTGGTACTGGGGCCACGAGTCGGTAGCCCTTGGGGTGGTATGGGACACCCCGCTGACCCGGCTCGTCGAAGCCCTCAGCACCGCCAATCTGCGTCTGCAGGTGAAGGACCCCTGGATGCGTCGCCAACTGACACCGGACTTCTCGGCCGGATGCAAGCGGCTGCTGATGACCAGCGACTACTACCCGGCACTGCAGGCGGACAACTGCACCTTGGTGACCTGGCCTATCGCCCGCTTGTCGCCCAAGGGAATCCGCACCGTTGAGGGCATCGAGCACCGATTCGACGCCATCGTATTCGCCACCGGCTTCGATGTTTCCAAGGCCGGGACCCCATTCCCGGTCACCGGCCTGGACGGTCGCGATCTGGCTTCGGAATGGAGCCGCGGCGCCTACGCCTACCGCAGCGTCGCGGTATCGGGTTATCCGAACCTGTTCTTCACCTTCGGTCCGAACTCGGGTCCCGGCCACAACTCAGCGCTGGTCTACATGGAGGCCCAGATCGACTACATCGTCGGGGCGATCTCCAAACTGCTGCAGTTCGATTGGAAGTCGCTGGATGTACGGCCCGAGGTGCAGTCCCGCTACAACAAGGACATTCAGCGGCGCCTGGAATCGACCACCTGGAACTCCGGATGCCAGAGCTGGTATCTGACCGAGGACGGCTTCAACGCCACCATGTTCCCGGGGTTTGCCACCCAATACGTCAACCAGCTCAAGACGGTTGACTTGAAGGAGTTCAAGATCACTGTGGCCGAGACCAGCCGCGACCCGGTTCTGAGCACATAGGCTGCACTGGTGGCCGAGTACCGGATCGACGACCTCGCACGGGAGGCGGGAACGACCACCCGCAACGTTCGGGTCTACCAGGAGAACGGTCTGCTGCCCCGGCCGCAGCGCCGGGGCCGCGTCGCGATCTACACCGACCGGCACCTCAAGCAGCTGAAGGCGATCATTCGCTTGCTCGGCGAGGGCTTCACGGTCAAGCACATCCTGAAGTTCCTCACCGGTCTGCAACGCGGCGAGGATCTGGTCGAGGTGTTGGATCTGGCCGATCTGGGCGAGCTGGTGACTGCGCCGTGGTCGAACCCGGTGTCGCAGACTATGACCCGCGAACAGCTGGAAACGCGGCTCGGCAGCCTGGACGACCCGATGCTGCGTCGGCTCGCCGATGACGGAGTGATCGAGCCGAGCGCCACCGACAACAACTACCGGGTGATCGATCTGCGCCTCGTCGATGACCTGGCCACGCTGATCTCGCGTGGTATGCCATTGTCGGCACTGCTGAAGGCCACGAGCGCCGTCGACAAGAAGCTGGACGAAGCGGCCCGAGTTCTCACTCGCAGCGGTTACTCGGAGGTGGTGCGCCAGCGGGGGGCTGGGTGGTTACCCGCCAACGACGACGAACTCGCCTGGGCCGCCGATTTGGTCGATGCCATGCGCCGGGTGGCCAGGCGGGCAGCGCACGCCAGTCTGGACCGCGCGTTCGATGCAGCGGTGCGGGCCGAGTTGCGACAGTATCGGCAGGAGAGCAACGAGCACGGCGCTCGGCTGGAAGAGAGCCCCTGACGCACCCCGGATTCCTGAAGGCCTTGTCACGTTCACGTCGGCTGACGAATGCTGGGGTCGCTTGCCGAAGCCGACGGCGCGGTGCGGGAGGCCGGGCTGCGGCTGGCCCGATGTCGGCGGCGTCGACAACCTGACCGGATGGTTGATGACGGTGGTGGCGCGGGTATCCGGTGGACATGCCCCGATCTCGCTACGCCGATCCGTTCGCCCGGTGGTGAACGGGGTGGCCGGCGTTCCCGACAGCCCTGGAATAGAAGGTCTGCAAACACCATGTCCGACATCACAGAGTTGCACCAAGCCTTACTCGCACGCGTCTTCGACACCAATGCAACTGCGCCGCTTGAGCTGCGCCGGGCCGCTTTCGAAGACACCGGGCTCGACGAACCGATCAGCACCTTGATCGACACGGTGGCGCTTCGGTCCTACCGGGTGACCGACGAGGACATCTCCGCCACCCGCGCGGCAGGCCTGAGCGAGGACCAGATCTTCGAGATCGTGGTGTGCGCCGCCGTCGGCCAGGCGACACGCCAGTACACCAGCGCGCTGGAAGCGTTGGCCGCCGCCGGCGAACGGGGCAAGCCATGAGACTCGCCATCCTTGATCACGGACATCGCCTGCGCACCAAAGCCGTGCTGGGAATCATTCGGCTGGTGTCGCGCCAGCCCGTCGTCGACGCTGTCAAGCTGGCCTTCTATCGCCCGGAGTTCTACGGCGGCGGTGCCCTCACCAACGAGGCGATGCGCGGGCCGTCGGCGTGGTCCATCGGGGAGCGGGAACTGATGGCCGCTTATGTCTCCAAGGTCAACCAGTGCCCGTTCTGCGTCGCCGCGCACACCGCCACCTCCAACATTTGCTACGACGACGCGACGGCCGCGGCCACACTCGCCGATCTGGAGACGGCTCCGATCGCCGAGCCGCTGCGGGCGACGCTTCGCCTGCTCGGCAAGCTCACGCGCGAGCACAGCATCGATGCCGATGACGTGCGAGCCGTACTGACGGCCGGCGTTACTCCTGAGCAGGTGAAAGACGCCCTGGCGGTAAGCCTGGTCTTCAACGTCACCGACCGGTTGGCCAACGCATTCGACTTCGAGGTGGCCGACCCGGCTGCGATGCAGGCCGGTGCACGCCATCTGGTGAAGCGCGGTTACGCCTAGCAAACCGCAGGCGGCCTCGCAGGAGGCTGAGCGTCACACCGAACTCGTCGGCGTCGACGCCATCGTGGTGCATCGCATGGTGCAATATGCGGCCCGGGCCGTAACGCCGCCGAGATCGTGGGCGCCGGCTACAGCTTTCCGGCGACGAAGTCCGCAGCCTCGTTGACCATCCCTGCCGAGATATAGGCGCTGGCCAGGTGTTGCGGCCAATTCTCTTGCCAGGTATTCGGGTCGGCGGGGTTGCAGATCGGGTCGGCGCCATGACATTGCTCGATGGTCCGATCGTTGTAGATCGGGTTGAAGTTCGTGATGGGACCGACCCATTGACTGCCGTTGCCGAACAGTGCGACCGCGGCGATGTGCTCGTCGGCGCCGGGTGGCAGGGGATTGGTGAAGCCCCACGCCTGGAAGGGAACGGCAAGCACTACGTCGGTGACTGCGGCGCCCAGTGAATAGCCCCCCGCCACAATGCGGGTGTTCGGGCAGCCGTTGATCGTGTTCTGGATGTGGGCGCTCATATCGTTGGCGCCCACGTCGATCTGATTGTCAGCGGGGTAGTTCACCGCATACAGACTGACGTGTTTGGAGGTCTTGGAGCGCAGCGCGCTGACGAACGCGTTGCCGACCGCGCCGGCCCCGGGCGATTCCAAACGCCCACGGGCGAAGACCACTTCGACGTCGGGGCAGGCCGCGCTGGCCGGTGCAACCGCGCCGGGTGCCCCGGCGGGGATCACGACGGGGGCGGTCAGTAGGGCTGCCGCCAGCACAGTGACCCGACTTGCGAGTCGCAATCGGCGGGCCGAAAAAACGCTCACGAAGTGGATAGTAGTGGTCCGCCGACGCACCGTCGCCACCGAGTCGGACTCGGTCGACACACCTCGTCCAGCGACGGCGCGTCGCGCCGCCTTAGCTGACCCGCGACTCTTCGAGATAGGCCGCCAGCGCGTTGGTCAGTCCGCGGCGGGCCTCCTCGAGATCGGCGTACGAGCCCAGTTGGCGCTCGGAGACCAGCCCGCGCATCGCACCCGGAATGAGAGCGGCCACCTCGCGCACCCGCTGTGGGTCGACCCCGAGGCCTGCGAACGCGCTGTGGCAGGTCTGCAGCCAGCTTCTGCCCCAGGAGAACAACTCCGCCGCGGTGCGCGGGTACAGCCGTTCCAGCTCACTGTGATCGCGCGGGAGCGCGGCCCGCAGGTTCTCGATCGCCCGCGAATCCTGCGACGCCAACCCGTCATAGAGCGTGTCGATGATCGCGGCGACCCGATCCCGCAGCGGCGCATCCGTTTTCACACCGGCGAATGCCGACATCGCCGCATCGCGGCGTTCGGCGGTCCGATGCAGCACCGCCGCCCAGAAGCCGTCGACGTCGCCGAACTGATACTGCACCGCACCCCAGGTGGCGCCGCTCTCCCTGGCGATCCGGCTGGCCGACACCGCTCCCGGATCGCCGGTGGCCAGTGAGCGCACTGCGGCGTCGAGCATCGCCTCGCGGGTCGCCAGCCCCCGCTTGTTGCTGCGCCGTGGCGCCGGTTGCGTCATCCCGGGAATCCTAGCAACATTTCCATAGCACCCACTATGATTCTGGTGCGGGTCGAACTATGCTGCGGAAGTCGGCCCGGTCGAGACTTCGGAGAGGACATTTGCGCATGGCTAAACCGCCGCTGTCGATGAAGCCGACCGGCTGGTTTCAGGTCGCCTGGTCCGACGAGATCGGTATCGGCGAGGTCCACAGCATGAAGTACTTCGATCAGGAGATGGTCGCCTGGCGTGCCGAATCCGGCCAGCTCACCGTGATGAACGCCTACTGCGAGCATCTCGGGGCGCACCTGGGCTACGGCGGCACCGTCTGCGGCGAGGTGCTGCAGTGCCCGTTTCACGGCTGGCAGTGGAACGCCCAGGGCCGCAACGTCTGTATCCCCTACCAGGACAAGCCCAACCGCGGCCGGCGGATCGGCACCTACCCGGTCGTCGAGCGCAACGAGTCGGTCTACATCTGGCATGACGTGGACCGACGCGAGCCGTATTTCGACCCGCCCGACGTGTTCGCGAGTTTCGATGACCGCACCGCCGCCGACTATTACCCGCAGCAGCGGCTTTACCGGCAGTCTCTCGAGATGCACCCGCAGTATGTGCTGGAGAACGGGGTGGATTTCGCCCACTTCAAATACGTGCACCGCACCCCGATCGTGCCGGTGTTCACCCGCCACGACTTCGCGGAACCGGTGTCCTACGTGGACTTCACCATCACCTTCGAAGGCGACGACGGTCAGCGGATCGAAGATGTCAACAGTGGGGTGGAGGCCATCAACGGCGGCCTGGGCATCGCGGTGACCAAGAGCTGGGGCATGATCGACAACCGCACCATCTCGGCGATCACCCCGGTCGACGACCGCACCTCCGACGTCCGGTTCATGGTCTACATCGGCCGGACGCCGGGCGCCGACCCCGTGCGCGCCGAGGCCCGGGGCGCCGAGTTCGGGCGGGAAGTGATCCGCCAATTCGAACAGGACATCCACATCTGGTCGCACCAGCGCTATTCGGACCCACCGGCCCTGGCCAGCGCCGAGTACGAGGGCTTCACCGCAATCCGGCAGTGGGCCAAGCAGTTCTATCCGGACGGCATCGGCGGCAGTGCTGCCGAGGTCGCTGAAGCCACGGCCCAGAAAGGCTCACCCGCATGACCGCATCCGACGCACCGATCCGCGTGTTCCAGGTCGCCACCGGCAATGTCGGTACCGAGATGATCAAGCGGATCGCGCCTCGCCCCGATCTCGAACTTGTTGGCGTGCATTGCTATTCGCCCGAGAAGGTCGGCAAGGACGCCGGCGAGCTGGCCGGGATCTCGCCCAACGGGGTGATAGCGACCGGGACCGTCGAGGAGATCATCGCCGCCAAGCCGGACGTGCTGACCTTCCACGGCGTGTTCCCCGATGAGGACCTCTACGTCAAGGTTCTGGAGGCGGGCATCAACATCGTCACCACCGCGGACTGGATCACCGGCTGGCATCGTGACCACAACCACCCGCACCCGTCGGGGAAGCCGGTGACACAACTGCTGGCCGAGGCGTGCAAAAAGGGCGGGTCGACCTTCTACGGCACCGGGATGAACCCGGGCCTCAACCAGATCCTGGGCGTGGTCGCTGCGGCCGACGTCGCCGAGATCGAGAACGTCACCACCATCGAATCGGTCGACGTGTCATGCCATCACTCAAAGGAGACCTGGATCGAGGTCGGCTACGGCCAGCCGGCCGATGATCCGGAGATCCCGGCCAAGCTGGAGAAGTTCACCCGCGTCTTCGCAGACAGCGTGCTGATGATGGCCGACTGCTTCGACGTGACACTCGACGAGGTCACCTTCGGCTATGAGCTGGGGGTGTGCACCAAAGACGTCGACTTGGGCTGGTACACCTTGCCCAAAGGTTCGTTGGGCGGCAACTACATCAAGTACCAGGGCATGGTCGACGGTGTGCCGCGCGTCGAAACGCACCTGGAATGGCAGATGACCCCGTACACCGAACCGAACTGGAAGATCAAGGGCTGCTACATCACCCGGGTCACCGGCGATCCGTGCGTGTACAACAAGCACATGATCTTGCCGAAGCCCGGCGTCGACCTGTCCGATCCGGACAACTTCGCCTCGATCGGGATGACCGTGACCGGGCTGCCGGCACTCAACGCGATCAGTTCGGTGGTGGCCGCCCGTCCGGGCCTGTTGACCAGTGCCGACCTGCCGTTGCGGGGTTTCGCCGGCCGCTTCAAACTCTGATCGGTCCGAGGCCCGGCCGAGCGTCAGGGACTTGCCGGGGTCCCCGCCGAACCGCCCGCTGTCGCCGACGAATCGGGCAGCGGCGTGCCGGAGCTGCCTTCGGGTAGCGGCGTGCCGGAGCTGCCAACGGGCGGTGAAGCCGGCGCCGGATTGGCGGGGCGCGATGACGGGCCTTGAGCCGGGGCCGGCGCCCGATGGCTGCCGCCACTCGCGGGGGACTGCGATCCGGCTCCGGCCGGAGCCTGCGGCTGCGGCGCGGCCGGCCGGGACTGCGGTTGCGGCGCCGGAACCACCCACCGGATCAGGTCGGCGCCGCCGGCCTGATACACCATGCTGTTCGGCGCGTCGCCGGTGACGTCGAAATAGACCTTGCCGCTGGTCTTCTGGCCCTGGGTCAGGCCGGTCGGCACGATGCCCTGCGGAGTGGGCACGGTGAACAGCGACTGGTAATCCTGGCCGCTGGCGGAGCGGGCACTGAGATTGGCGACGATCGGGAACACGGTGCCCTGGATCGCCTCGTCGGTGGCGGTGGCCTCCCACAGCGTGCCGCGCGGTTGGTAAGGGATGGCATCCGAGCTGGGCCGTAGGTCGGCGACTGTCCAGCCGTGCACTCCGGGACCCTCCGGCAGCGTGCCCTGGGTGCCGAGCGGGTGAGTGGCCGGGGCAGGCTCGTCCGCGGCGGCGATTCCGGTGCTGAACGCACCGGCGGCGGCCAATGCGCCGGCTGCCAGGACGGTCGAGATGGACTTCATGTGGTCTGACTCCTCGGTTCGGCGGCATCCCGGTGATTGGTACTCAGGTACTGAATCCTAACGGGCCGCCGACCGGGCCGCCGCGGAAACGAGTCCGGCCCGGCCCCGCGGAAGCGGAGGCCGGGCCGGATGAACGACCTATGGCGCGGTCAGTTCGACCCGGTCACGTTGCTCGTGCCGCTGGCTGCCGGCGCACCCGGGGCGGGAAGCGGCGTGCCCTGGTTTCCACCCGAAGCCGTCGCGCCGCCGGCGTCGCTGCCGTGCGAGCTGGCCGCAGCCGGGCTTTCCGACCCTGAGGTCGGGGCGCCGGGGGTCTCGGCGGGAAGCGGCGTGCCGGAGCTGCCGGCCGCCGCCGGGGTGTTGGCCGGAGCGGACGCCTCGGGGGTGCCCGCCGAGGTCGGCGTCTCCGAGCCGCTTGCCGCTGCCGGGGTGCCCTCGGTGCTTCCCGTGGTCGCCGGCGTGCCGTCGGCCTCGGCCGGCAGCGGGGTGCCCTGGCTGCCGGAGTTCAGCGGCGTGCCCTGACTGCCGGTGGCCGACGGGGCGCCCTCGCTGCCGGTGGTCTGGTTGCCGGCGGGCGCCGGGGTGGTCTGGCTGCCCGACTGCGCCGGCTTTCCGCTGGTGGCCGCAGGGTTGCGCTGCGAGCCGGCCGCCGGGGCCGACGAACCGCCGTTGGTCGGCGCTGCTTGCACCCAGATCAGCTGGTCCTTGCCGGCGAACTGGTAGACCGCGCTGTTGGGCGCGTCGCCGGTGACGTCGAAGTACACCTTGCCGGTGGTCTTCTGGCCCTGCGCCAGGTTCGAGGGGTTCACGCCCTGCGGGGTGGCGACACCGAACAGCGCGGGGTAGGTCTGACCGCTGGGCGACCGGGCGCCGAGGTTGGCGACGACCGGGGTGACGGTGCCCTGGATGGCGACGTCGGTGGCGGTGGCCTCCCACAGCGTGCCGTGGGGCTGGTAGGGGATGGCGTCCGAGCTGGGCCGCAGGTCGCTGATGGTCCAGCCCTGGATGACCCCGCCGTTGTCGATGGTGGCCTGGCTTCCGATCGGGTGGGTCGTCGGAGTGACGTCACCGGCGTCGGCGCCGGCGGTTGCGACGCTGAGGGCGCCGGCCGCGGCCAACGCTCCCGCTGCTGCGACGGCAGTAGTGATCAACTTCATTATTGGTTGACTCCTCGGTTCGACTGGATCTCGGGGGTTATGCAGTCCAGACCGCAGATCTTAACGGATTTGACCTTGTTGTTTGCCCGCGTCTCAGAGTTGCGATACATCTCGTTGCGTCGGCGCGGCACGGCCGGTCAGGAATGCGAACTCCACCAGGAATAGAACTGCTCCAGGCTCGGGGTGCTGTGTTCGGTGCGCAGCGCCGCCATCATCAGGTCGGCATCGTTGGTCCACACCAGCGTGGGCGAGCCCTGTCGCGTGCCGCACAACAGCATTCCGCTCGGTTTGTCCGGTGTGGCGGTCCGGTGCCACGCCCCCGGCGACTGGATCCGGCCCGGACAGGTGACGACGTTGGTGGCCTGCACGGTGTTATCGAAACTCAGCCGCAACGTGCCGGCATTCGGGAACAGCGAGTAGGTCGCCGAGGGCGGGCCGTCCACATCGACGTTGCGGCCGCAGGTCACCTCCGCGATGGCGCCGCCCATCGGTGTGGTCGACGCGCAGGCGTCCTGCGGATAACCGGCGGGCAGCAGTTTGAGCAACCGCGCCTGGGCTTCGGCGTTCGACGCCGGCGATGCGGGCTCACTGGCAGCGGCGGCGGACCCCGGCAGGTCGCCGTCGGCGGCGAATTCATCGGAACCCGACCGGTTCGTCAGCCAGGTGATCAGCCCCACGACCACGGCCAGCGCCGCGGCAAGACGCAGCAGTTTCTTGCGTTTGACGGGATCGCGATAGGCGGGCACCGGTCGCGGCGAGCTGAACCAGTCATGGTCGGGGGCCGAGATGCGCGGAATGCTCGGCTGTCCGGTGGCGCGGACGGCGGCACCCACCGGTTCCGGTGCCGGAGCGGGTTCGGTTTCCGGTGCGGCCGGCGCGGTGGGCGGCGGGGTGCTCGGTTGGGTCGCAGCCTGTGACACCGGCGGGGCGGGCGACATCGGCGGGGCGGGCGACACCGGCGGGGCGGGCGGCACCGGACCTGCCGGCGACGTCGCGGTCGGTGCCGCCGGTGGTTTCGGTTGTTCGGGCGGCTGCGCAGTCGGCACCACTGGCGGCACGCTCGGCTTCGGTTGCTCGATCAACGGCGGGGTGGACTGTTGACTGGCTTCGTAGATCTGCAGCGTCCGGTGCTGATCGGGCGCACCGAGCGCCTGATAGGCCGCGGTCGCCAGTTCGGCGGCGCTGCCATAGCGCTCCTGAGGATCCTTGGCCATGCCCTTGGCGATCACCGCGTCAAAGGTGGGCGGGATCGTGGACCCGGCATGGCTGGGCCGCGGAATGGGCTTGGTCTGATGAGCATTGGCCAGCATCTTGACGCTGTCGGCCCGGTACGGCGGTGAGCCGGTCAAGCACTGGTAGAGCACGCACGCCAGCGAGTAGACATCGACGCCCGGGCCGAAGTCGCCGCCGGAGAACAGCTCCGGCGCCGAGTACTTCCAGCGAGCGCCCGCGTGGTCGGCGTCACCGGCGTTCGCCCCGGGCGCCCCGGCGATGCCGAAGTCCACCAGGTAGACGAAGTCGTCACCGGTCAGCAGGAGGTTCCGCGGTTTGACGCCGCGGTGGATCACCCCGGCGGCGTGCGCGGCATCCAGCGCCGAGGCGGCCTGCCACACGATGTTGACGGCGCGCGACGGCGGCAGCACCCCGGTGCGTTTCAGCAGCGCGGAAAGGTCGGCGCCGTGGACCAGGGGCATGTCGATGAAGACCTCGCCGTCCAGTTCGCCGTAATCGCGGACCGGCACCACGTGCGGTTCCTGAACCCGCCCGACGGTCAGCGCCTCACGCTGCAACCACTCCCGGAACGCCGGGTCGCGGCCCAACGCCGGTGCGAGCAGTTTGAGCGCGGCCGGGCGATCCTTCTGCGTGTCGACGGCTTCGTAAACCTCGCCGGTGGGGCCGCGGCCCAGCAGTCGTTTGAGGAGGTAGCGCCCAACACGTGACCCAGCCCGCGAACCCGGCGCGGTCTCGCCCATCATCGACTCCTCAAGCAGACCCGTGAACACCGACCACCGAACCGGCGGTTGATGACATTGCCGCCAATAATTTCACCATTGAATCCAGCGGCTATCAGCCGGTCGTGCCAACCTGCCCCGAAAGGCGGTCTGCGGTCACCGGCCGGTCAAGTTGCTGATCGTCAAGATCTCCAGGTTGCGGTAGGCGCGCCCGGTGGGCTGCACCAGATCGTGGAACCAGACCTGCGGCTCCGCGGTGTAGGGGCTGTCCCAGGAGTCCCACGGCAGGTAGGTCTGCGTTCGCCCGGCGACGAAACCCCAATTGTAGGCGCCCACATTGTGGCGCTTCATGATCGGCAGAATCCCATCGATGGTGTTGCCCTTGGTGCGCGCCAGATACTCGGTGCACATCATCGGCCGGCCCAGCGGAGCGAGCTCGGCGATCCGCTCACTGAACGCCGCCGGCCTGTCATAGGAGTGGAACGTGATGATGTCGGAGCTGTTGAGCTGGGTGTTGACGATCGTGCTGCCCTGCCGCGAGCCCTCCCAGATGCCACTGGTCAACGGCTGACGAGGGTCGACCGCGCGCGCCCAACTGAAGACCTGGGGAAGCAGGTCGCTGATGAGGTCGAGTTTGTCGGAGCGCTCGACGCTGCTGTACTCCCGAGCCATGTTGTCCGGCTCGTTCCACAGGTCCCAGGCCAGAATCCGTTCGTCGTAGCGGAACTGGGTCATCACGCCGGTGACGTAGTCATAGAGGGTGCGGTAGTAGTTGCGGTCACCGAGCCGCTCGGCGCCGGGGCTCTGCACCCACCGCGAGTTGTGGATACCGGGCCGGGGCGCAAGCTGCTGGCCCGCCTTGGGGTGCGGGTCCCAGCAGGAATCGAACAGTACGAACATCGGCTTGATCCGGCGCCGGGCAGCGACGGAGACGAACTGGGCCAGCCGGTACTGGAAGCCCTTACGGTCGGCCGCCCAGAGCTGGTCGTGCAGGAACACCCGCACCGTGTTGAACCCCGCCGAGCGGGCCCAGCCCAGCTCGGCGTCGATGCGCCGCAGGTCGAAGGTTCCGGGCTGAAACATCTCGAGCTGGTTGACGGCGGTCGAGGTGATGTAGTTGGAGCCGACGGGCCAGCCCTGCGCCTGATACCAGCGGTTGGCCCGGTCGATCGACCACCGGCCGGCGTCGGCACCGGCCCGCGGGATCCGGCTCAGGGCGGGACCTGCCGCCAACAGGAGCGGCAGCCCCAGTGCCGTTCGACGCTTCACGCAGTGACCATAGCGCCCGGCTCGCCGGTGCGGCGGGTGGATGTCCGGCCTGTCGCCGGGCAAATCGGGCGCGCGTCACAGATGCAACAGTGGCCACCTACACTCATCGAAACTTGTCCGTCCGAGTCGCGTTGCCGGGAGGCCGACTATGTCGCAGCACCTGCAGGACAAAGTTGTCGTCGTCACCGGCGCCGGCGGTGGGTTCGGCAAACTGATCGCCGAGAAGTGCGCCGCCGGCGGCGCCCGTGTGGTCGGCGTGGACATCGGTGCCGAGAACCTCGCTGCGGTCTTCGACGGCATCCGCGCCGCCGGGCTGTCGGGCACCCACCACATCGCCGACGTCACCGACATGGGGCAGATGAAAGCCGCCGTGGAGCACGCCGTGGCGACCTTCGGCGCGGTAGACGTCATCGTCAACAACGCCGGCGTGATGCCGTTGGCGTACTTCGCCGACCACGACAAAGCCTGGCAGCAGTGGCACCGCGCCATCGACATCAATATCAAGGGCGTGGTGAACGGGATCTCGGCCGTCTACGACCAAATGATCGCCCAGGGCCGCGGCCACGTCGTCAACATCTCCTCGATCTACGGCAACGCCGGAGTGGCCGGTTCCGGGGTCTACAGCGCGACCAAGGCCGCGGTCACCGTGCTGTCGGACTCGCTGCGCAGCGAGGCCAAGGGCAAGATCAAGGTGACCACGGTCAAACCGACCGGCGTGCTCGGCACCAATCTCGGCAGCGGGGTCGTCAACGGCGCGGCGATCATGGGCATCGTCGGTTCGCGTGCCGAGAACTACATGCAGTCGATGACCGCATTCGCCAACGGTACCCTGGCGGCCGAGCAGACCGACGTCGACTCGGTGAAGTACTGGCTGATCACCCCCGACGACCTCGCCGCGGCCGTAGTCGCAGTGATCGACCAGCCGTGGGGGATCAGCATCAGTGACATCACCGTGCGGGCAAGCGGCGAAGACTACATCTACTGACACCGAGGCGGCCGTCACGATGTATCCCGGCGCTCATGCGGCGACCACGCCCGACAAGCCGGCGATCATCGTCGCCGACACCGCAGAGACCCTCACCTACGGCCAACTCGACGCCCGCTCGCGGCGGTTCGCCCGCCACCTCTACGACGTCGGGGTCCGGCCGGGCGACCACATCGCGGTGCTCTGCGACAACCAGCCGCGCGCATTGGAGATCTACTGGGCCGCCATGCGTTCCGGGCTCTACATCACGTTCATCAACTCGCACCTGACCGCCGGGGAGGTCGGCTACGTCGTCAACGACTGCGATGCGCAGACATTGGTGATCGCCGAGAAGTACGCCGGCATCGCCGGTGCGGTGGTCGCCCGGACACCCCGGGTCGCTCGCCGGGTCGGACTCGGGCCCATCGATGGTTTCGACGACTACGAGACCCTGGTGGCGGCCGCCTCGGCGCAACCGTTGCCGGCGCAGCCGTGCGGTGCGGACATGCTGTACTCGTCGGGCACAACCGGGTTCCCCAAGGGGGTCAAGGTGCCGTTGCCCGGCCGCGACGTCGACGCGCCGGGCGACCGGATAACGGGCTTGTTCGCGCCGCCGATGGGTTTGGCTGCCGATTCGGTGTACCTGTCGCCGGCCCCGGTCTACCACTCGGCCCCGCTGCGGTTCATGGCCATGGCACACCGGGTCGGCGCCACGGTGGTGATGATGCGGCACTTCGACGCCGCGGACGCGCTGGGGTTCATCGAGCGGTATCGGGTCACCCACAGTCAGTGGGTGCCGACGATGTTCGTCCGGATGCTCAGACTCGACCGGCGGCTTCGTGACTCTTATGACCTGTCATCGCACCGCTGCGCAGTACATGGCGCAGCGCCCTGCCCGGCGGAGGTCAAACACGCCATGATCGATTGGTGGGGGCCGATCCTGCTGGAGTATTACTCGGCCACCGAAGCTGCCGGTACCACCATCATCGACAGTCACGACTGGCTGCGGCATCCCGGCTCGGTCGGCAAACCGGTACTGGGCGTTGCCCACATCTGCGACGACACCGGCGCCGAGGTCGCGACGGGAGCGCACGGCACCGTCTACTTCGAACGTGACGCCGCGCCTTTCGAATACCACAACGACCCGCAGCGCACCGCCGAAACCCGCCACCGGAACCATCCGAACTGGACCACCACCGGTGACGTGGGATACCTCGACGCCGAGGGCTACTTGTATCTCACCGACCGTAAGTCGTTCACGATCATCTCCGGTGGGGTCAACATCTACCCGCAGGAGATCGAGAACGCGCTGGCGCTGCACCCGGCGGTGCTGGATGTGGCCGTCATCGGCGTCCCCGATGAGGAGATGGGGCAGTCGGTGCTTGCGGTGGTCCACCCGGCTGCCGAAGCCGGCCCGCGCGACGAGTTGACCGCAGCGCTCGATCGGTTCCTGCGGGAGCGCCTGGCCCACTACAAGGTGCCCCGCCGCTACGAATTCAGCACCGACCTGCCGCGAACACCCACCGGCAAGCTGGTCAAGGGACGACTGCAGGAGCGTTATGCCTGACTGGGATTCGCCGGCGTTCACCGCGGCCGAGGTGGCCCGCTATCACGACGCCGGGTGGTGGTCGCAGACCACGCTGTCGGATGCGGTCCGCCGCAACGCGCAGCATTTCCCGGCCCGCGCCGCCTACGTCGACCATCCCGGCGCGGAACTGACGTGGCGGGAGTTCGACGCGGCGGCGGACACCCTGGCGGCCAGGCTCGCCGGCGCAGGAGTGTCGCCGGGTGACCGTATCGCGGTCTGGCACGGCGATTCCGCAGCCATCCATGTGCTGTTCGTGGCGATCGAGCGGTGCGGCGCGGTGGTGGTGGGCATCGGTGCGCGTGCCGGGATCCGAGAGGTGACGGCAATCCTGGCCGCAGCGCAGGCCGAGCTGCTGATCACCGACGAGCCGCGTCAGGCGGCCGCGGCCGACCTCGAGATCCACACGGTGCACATCGATGCGCTGAACGCCGCCGCCGAGATCGGGCTGCCCGGGCCGCAACTCGGCGCCGACGACGTTTTCTTGATCAACTCCACCTCCGGCACCACCGGGCTGCCCAAGTGCGTCGTGCACACCCAGAACCGGTGGCACTATTTCCATCAGCTGGCCGTCGCCAACGGTCAGCTGAGCGGCGACGATATTTTTCTGCCGATCATTCCGACCCCGTTCGGTTTCGGGCTCTGGACCAGCCACACCACCCCGATCCACCTGGGTGCCACGGCGGTCCTGCTGGACCGGTTCACCGCCGCGGCGACCTGCGCTGCCATCGCCGAACACCGCGTCAGCGTGTTGTGTTGTGTCAGCACGCAATTGACGATGATGATGGCCGATCCGGCGAGTCGGGAGTTCGACCTGAGCTCGCTGCGGGTGGTGTTCACCGGCGGCGAGGCGCTGCCCTACCGGCCGGCCGCGGAGTTCGAGGAACTCACCGGGGCCACGATCCTGCAGTTCTACGGTTCCAACGAGACCGGCCTGCTCAGCGCGACCACCCTCGACGACCCGCTGGAGCGGCGGCTGCGCACCGGGGGACGGATCGTTCCGGAGATGGCGGTCCGGCTCTTCGGCGGCGAGGACGGCGACACCGACGTGACCGATAGCGGTCGCGGCCAACCCGCCTGCCGGGGACCGGCCACCAGTCTCGGTTATCTGGGCGGTGCCGATCACGACAAACTGTTCACCGCGGACGGCTGGATGCGCATGGGCGACATCTGCGAGATCGACGCCGACGGCTATCTGAGCGTGACCGGCCGGACATCGGACTTCATCCTGCGGGGCGGCAAGAACATCAGCGCCGCGCAGGTCGAGGACGCCGTAATGACCCACCCGGCGATCGCGGTGGCCGCCGCGGTGCCGATGCCCGATGAGGTGTTCGGCGAGAAGGTGTGCGTGTTCGCCGAACTCGCCGACGCGAAAGTCGCCGGCACCGGCAACCTTGAATTGCCCGAGCTCGTCGAGCATCTGCTGGCCCTCGGGGTATCGAAAGAACTACTGCCCGAACGCCTCGTCGTCGTCGACGAACTGCCGCGGTCCTCCGGCGGCAAGATCGCCAAAGGGCAGCTGCGACAGATCAGCGGTCACTCGTAGCCCTCGTAGACCTGCGATGGACCGTCGGGCGTGATGAGATAGCCCACCGTCGCGATGTGCACGTCGCCGACCGGGTCGATCTCGCGGTAGCCGCCGAACAGTTCGACGTCGCCGTCCTGCAGGCCTACCCGGAAGCCGCCCCACAGGTAGGGAACCGGGAACCACAGCTGCTTTCCCGGCAGCTCGTGCAGCACCTCGACCGGGGGATACCGGAACATCTGTCGCAGATCGACACCGCGGAACAGTTGCTGAATCAGGTCGTCGATGATTCCGGTGAGCTGGGTGTTGAGCGCGGCGATCCGGTCGCGGTCCAGCGGCGCCGCCGGGGGCTTGAGTACCTCCAACAGCTCGGCAGGCCGGTGATGCTCGACGGCGATGTCATAGGCGGTACGACCAGCGGCGTCGGGCTGGCTGCGCAGCGCGCCCCGCTCGATCAGCCATGACGCAACGTCCGGGGACGCCCCGTGCCAGCCGGCCTGATGCAGCACGGTCAGCCAGGTTTTGCCGCCGGGACGCCAGGCCTTGACGTCGACCACGTGGTCGCCGCGGTCGAGTTCGCGAACCACCTTGCGCCACTTGCCTCGCTTGGCGGCGTCGGCCAGATACAACGCGGCCTGCGCCTGCCGGTTGCCCAGCAGCGAGCGGTCCATCACGCCCGGCCACAGCGGCGCATTGTTGCGGATCTCGGTGTAGGTCGTCACCGTGGCATCCTCTCGCGGTTCGGGCCGCGATACCTGAACTCGCAGCTATGGATCTGCGTGCGGATCATCCAGGAGCTCCTCCGGATGGTGCAGATGGTTGATCTGCGGTGGGCTGGTGCCGTCGGTCCAGGCCAGCCGGCCTTGCTCGGTGACGTGAGTTTGAAGGTCGCCGCGCGTGGCAGCGCCGTGGTCGGCGCCGCAGGCGAAGTAGAGTGCGTCGGCGTCGGTGCGGCCGTCGGGGTCCCAGTCCGGCGAATGGTGGACCTCGCAATGGTAGCCGGACTCCGAACAGTTCGGCCTGGTGCAGCCGTGGTCGCGGGCGTGGCAGATGATCCGGTGATCCAGGGTGGCGATCCGTTTGCTGCGGCCCAGGTACAACGGGCGCTCGGAGTGGTCGTCGAAGACCACCAGGTAATGAATCGAGTTGGCCGCCATGCGAATCAGGTCACGCATGGGCAGGCGGCTGCCGCCGCCGGTGCGGGCCGGGGCGGGCATGGGGACATCCGGGTCGGCCATGGTGCGGGCCGCCTGGTCGAGGTCGGCGAGTTTGGTGGTGACGATGACCGTCACCGGAACGCCGCGGTGGGTGCCCATGGCGCCGGATTCGATGCCATGGCGCAGCGCGAGTTTGAGCGCATCGTGGTCACGTTGTCCCGACGAACGGGTATCGCGGCCAGCGGAGCCGTCGGGCTGGCGATGACCGGGGCGGACGGCGGCGAAGACGGCCTCGAGGTGGGCGCGGGCTTCGGGATCGACGCAGCCGGAGAGTCGGCTCATCCCGTCGGGGCCTTGGCGGCCCAGGACAAGGTTGCGTCGCCGCGCCCGGTCTTCGTCGGTGAAGTTCCCGTCGGGGTTGAGGCGGTCGGCGATGGCGTGTCCGATGGCGGTGACAAACGCGGCGTCCTGTTCGGTGGCGTGGCGTGCCAGGGTACGCTCGGCAGCCTCACGATCGGCCGGCGCGACCTTCGCGGGTAGTTCGTCGAGGGCTTTGGTGACCGCTTTGATGTGGTCGTCGCCGATGCGGCCGTCCTCGACAGCGGCGGCGGTTTCGGGAAGTTCGGGTGGGGTTGGGGGTCCGGTCAGGTTGCGTCGCGGCCGGATTCGTGCGGCGATGCGGAACCGGCGCCGGACCTCGGCTCGGGTAATGCGCAGGCGCGACCACAACAGGTCTGTGATCTTGGTGTCGGCTGGCAGTCGGGGGTCCTCAGGACCGTCGGCCGGGTCGGCGATCTCGCCGAATATGCGGTAGGACAGACCGCGATTGACTCGATGCTGGGTTTCGAGGTGTTCGGCGACCTCGACGCGAAACGCGTTGCCGACGATGTCGGTGTCCGCGCGCCGCAGCCGGGCCTGGGCATCATCGATCAGGGCCAGGTCCGCGCGGATGGCTGCGCGGGCCGCCGCGGCGGGAGGCAGGACCTGATCGGGTTCGGACACACCTCCAACGTATCGAACAATTGTGCGAATACTGGGGGTCGTGCGGTGCTCTGTGGATGAACCGGGCAACTGTGGATAGATCTCCTGAAACCGCGCTGCGGCATCGCCGTCGAACAGTCCACGGTGGTTGCGACGTCGCACTGCAGCGGCTGCGGCGGAACAAACAGCTCACCGGCAGCGACCTGGAGGCATTGGAGCAGATGCTGATTGACAGCGGGTTGGGTTTGTTCATCCGGTCGCTGGTGGGCCTGGATCGACAGGCTGCAGTCGAGGCTTTCGGCGCCTACCTGGATGGCACAAAGTTCACCGTCGAGCAGATCCGATTCGTCAACCTCATCATCGATGAGGTGACCGCCAACGGGGTGATGGAACCCGCACGTCTCTATGAATCGCCCTACACCGACCACGCACCGCGCGGGCCGGAAGGGATGTTCGGCGACGCCGAGGTGGGCGGCATCGTAGACATCCTGCGCACGGTCAAAAACCACGCCGTCCCGCACCAAGGAACTGTCAGCGGCGTTCGGTAGGGTCCGTCGGCGTGACCGCGAACCTCGCCCTCAAACCGGTAAACGCCCGCCTCGCCGAGGAATTGGCGGTGGCAGAACGACAGGTCGCCGCGGCTGTCGCGTTGCTCGACGAGGGGGCGACGGTGCCGTTCATCGCCCGCTACCGCAAGGAGGTCACCGGCAGCCTGGATGACGGACAGCTCCGAACGCTTGAGGAGCGACTGCGTTACCTGCGTGAACTCGACGACCGCCGGGCCGCCGTGCTGGCCTCGATCGAGGAGCAGGGCAAGCTCACCGATGAGCTCAGCACCGCGCTGCTGGCCGCTGACACCAAGGCGCGGGTCGAGGACATCTACCTGCCGTACAAGCCGAAGCGCCGCACCAAGGCGCAGATCGCCCGCGAGGCCGGTCTGGAACCGCTGGCCGACCGGTTGCTGGCCGACCCGATGCTGGACCCGCAACAGCTCGCCGGGGAATTCACCGGCGAGGACGTCGCCGACGCCGCGGCGGCGCTGGAGGGCGCGCGTGCCATCCTGGTCGAGCGTGCCGCCGAGGACGCCGAACTGGTAGGGGCCGTGCGGGAGAAGTTCTGGTCCTGCGGGTCGCTGCGCACCGCGCCTCGGTCAGACGAGGCTGCGAAAAACGCTGCCGCACAGAAATTCCGTGACTATTTCGAGTTCAGCGAGGCGTTGGAGACGATGCCGTCGCACCGGGTGCTGGCGGTGCTGCGCGGCGAGAAGGAGGAGGCCCTCGCGCTGACCTTTGGCGGCGGCGACGCCGAGCCCTACCAGGCGATGGTGGCCGAGTCGCTCGGTGTGGACATGGCCGCGCCCGGCCAGGCGACGCCCTGGCTGGCCGAGACGGTGCGGTGGGCGTGGGAGACCCGGCTGGCGTTCTCGGCCGCCGTCGACGCCCGGATGCGGCTGAAGCAACGCGCCGAAGCCGATGCGGTGACGGTGTTCGCCACCAACCTCAAGGACCTGCTGCTGGCCGCCCCGGCCGGCAACCGCACCACCCTCGGACTGGACCCGGGGTTTCGCACCGGCGTCAAGGTGGCCGTGGTGGACGGCACCGGCAAGGTGCTCGACACCTGCGCGATCTTCCCGCACCAGCCGCAACGGCAGTGGGACCAGGCCAAGGCGATGCTGGCTGCGCTGATCGCCCGCCACGGCGTGGACCTGATCGCCGTCGGCAACGGCACCGCCTCGCGGGAGACCGACGCCCTGGCCGGCGAGCTGATCGCCGACCTCAAAGCGGCCGGCGCCGCCGCGCCGGTCAAGGCGATGGTCAGCGAGGCCGGCGCCTCGGTCTACTCGGCGTCGGCCTACGCCGCACACGAACTACCCGACCTCGATGTCACGCTGCGCGGGGCGGTGTCGATCGCGCGGCGGCTGCAGGACCCGCTGGCCGAGCTGGTCAAGATCGAACCGAAGTCCATCGGCGTCGGCCAGTACCAGCACGACGTTTCGCCGGGCAACCTGGCGCGCAGCCTCGACGCGGTGGTCGAAGACGCCGTGAACGCCGTCGGCGTCGACCTCAACACCGCGTCCGCGCCCCTGCTGGCCAAAGTGTCGGGCGTCTCGGAATCACTGGCCGAAGCCATCGTGGCGCACCGCGAACAGGCCGGACCGTTCCGGAGTCGGGCCGCCCTGCGCGACGTGCCGAGGTTGGGGCCCAAGGCATTCGAGCAGTGCGCCGGGTTCCTGCGCATCCGCGATGGCGACGACCCGCTGGACTCCTCCGGCGTGCATCCGGAGGCCTACCCGGTGGTCCGCCGGATCCTGGACCGCGCGGGTGTCGCACTGGCCGAGATCATCGGCGACGAACGACTGCTGCGGTCTTTGCGGCCCGCCGATTTCGCCGACGACCGCTTCGGGGTTCCCACGGTGACCGACATCCTCGCCGAGCTGGAGAAGCCGGGCCGCGACCCGCGGCCGGCGTTCTCCACGGCGACGTTCGCCGCGGGCGTGGAGAAGGTGGCCGACCTGAAAGTGGGCATGGTTCTGGAAGGGGTGGTGACCAACGTCGCCGCCTTCGGCGCCTTCGTCGACGTCGGAGTCCACCAGGACGGCCTGGTGCACGTCTCGGCGATGGCGGACCGTTTCGTCTCCGACCCGCACGAGGTGGTCCGTTCCGGCCAGGTGGTGAAGGTCAAGGTCGTCGACGTCGACGTCGACCGCCAGCGGATCGGGCTCAGCCTGCGGCTGCGGGACAAGCCGGATCGCGGCTCGGCCGCCAAACCGGCTGCGGGCCGCGACACCGGCAAGCAGAATCGGGGGCGGCGACCCGGTAACGGTGCCGGGCGCCGGGACGCGGCCCCGGCCGGCGGGTCGATGGCCCAGGCGCTGCGGGACGCCGGATTCGGAAAGTGAGGGGCAGGCATGGGCATGCTGGACAGCGCGCAGGCCGACGCCGCCCATCGGTTCGCTGACATCGTCGGCGCGGCCGATCTGCTCACCGGGGAGCAGATCGGCCCGGACTACACCCACGATGAGGCACTGGTCGGGGCGCCGGTGACACCGCGCTACGTCGCTCGCCCGCAGACCGCCGAACAGGTCGCGGCGCTGCTGGCCGCCGCGACCGACGACAAGATCCCGGTGACCGCCCGCGGGTCGGGCACCGGGCTGTCGGCCGGCGCGCGACCGTGCGCCGACGGCCTGCTGATCTCCTTGGAGAAGATGGCGGCCATCCTGGAGATCGACACCGACAACCAGGTCGCCGTGGTGCAGCCCGGGGTCACGTTGGCCGACCTCGACACCGCAACCGCCGCGGCGGGGTTGATGTACACCGTCTTCCCCGGGGAGCTGTCGGCCAGTGTCGGCGGCAACGTCGGCACCAACGCCGGCGGGATGCGCGCGGTGAAATACGGGGTGACCCGCCACAACGTGCTCGGATTACAGGCGGCGCTGCCGACCGGCGAGCTGATCCGCACCGGCGGCCGGATCACCAAACTGTCCACCGGATACGACCTGACCCAGCTGATCATCGGCTCCGAGGGAACCTGCGCGCTGGCCACCGAGATCACGGTGCGGCTCTACCCGCGGCTGGCCCACTCGGCGACGTTGCTGGCGCCGTTCCCCGACCTGCCCGCGGTGATGCGCGCGGTGCCGACGGTGGTGCGCAGCGGCGTGGACCCGGTGATCCTGGAATACGTCGATAAACTCACCCTGGCCGCGATCAGCTACGCACAGCACCTCAACCTGGGCATCCCCGACGAGGTCCGTGACAGCGCCGAAGCGCACCTGGTGATCGGGCTGGAGAACCGCGACCGTGCCCGCCTCGACGACGACGTGGCGATGCTGGGCGAACTGCTGGGCTCACTGGGGGCAGTCGATGTCTACGTACTGGAAGGAAACTCGGCGCACACGCTGATCGAGGCGCGCGAGAAGGCGTTCTGGACGGCCAAGGCCGCCGGCGCCCACGACGTCATCGACGTGGTGGTTCCGCGTGCGGTCATGCACGAGTTCTTCACCCGGGCTCAGCAATCCGCGCAAGCGGCCGGCGCGGGCGTGGTCGGATGCGGGCACGCCGGAGACGGCAACGTGCACCTGGCGGTGTTCTGCGCCGACGATGAGGCCCGGCACCAACTGCTGCACGACATCTTCGCGGCGGCGATGGCGTTGGGCGGTGCGATCTCCGGCGAGCACGGCCTCGGCCGGGCCAAGACGCAACACTTCCTGGAATTGGAGGACCCGGTCAAGATCGCGCTGATGCGCCGGATCAAGGACGCCTTCGACCCCGCCGGGATCCTCAACCCCGGCGTGCTTCTATAGGACGACCTCTGCGACCGGGAACGTCGCGGCCCCCGGACGGCGTGTCGCGTCGCAGTGTTCCCACTCGGCGGGACGAAGAAAGGCAACCTCATGACCAACGGAGCACAGGCCCTGATCACCACCCTGGTCGACAGCGGCGTGCAGGTCTGCTTCGCCAACCCCGGCACGTCTGAGATGCATTTCGTGGCCGCGCTGGATTCGGTGCCGCAGATGCGCGGGGTGTTGTGCCTGTTCGAAGGAGTGGTGACCGGCGCAGCCGACGGCTACGCCCGCATCGCCGGAAAGCCCGCGGCCACCCTTTTGCACCTGGGACCCGGGCTGAGTAACGGCCTGGCCAATCTGCACAACGCCCGCCGGGCGCACGTGCCGGTGGTCAACGTCATCGGTGACCACGCCACCTACCACAAAAAGTACGACGCCCCACTGGAATCCGACATCGAGCCGCTGACGGACTGGACCCACGGCTGGGTGCGTCGCACCGGCGCGGGGACCGACATCGGCCGGGATGCGGCCGAAGCGGTGGCCGCCTCGATGGCCAGTCCGGCGCAGGTGGCCAACCTGATCCTGCCCGCCGACATCTCCTGGGACGACGGGGCGCAGGCGGCCGGACCGGTCGAAGCGGTCGCCGCGGCCGCCCCCGACCCACATGCCGTCGCCGAGATCGCCGACGTGCTGCGCAGCGGCGAGCCGGTGGCGCTGCTGATCGGCGGGCCGGCGGCCGCCGAGGTGGCAGCACTGCAGGCCACCGACCGGATCGCCGCGGCGACCGGAGCCCGTGCGCTGGTCGAGACGTTCCCGGCCCGGTTGGCGCGCGGCGCCGGGGTGCCGGCCATCGACCGGCTCGGCTACCTGGCCGAGCAGGCTGCGTTCCAGCTCGACGGGATCAAGCACCTGGTGGTCGCCGGCACCAGAGCCCCGGTGTCGTTCTTCGCCTACCCCGGCAAGCCCAGTGACCTGGTGCCCGAAGGCTGTGCGGTGCACCAGTTGGCGGGCCTGGAGACGGACGTGGCCGCCGCGCTGGCACAACTTGCCGAGGCGGTGGCGCCGGGGGTGCAGCCGCGGCCCGCACCCGCCGCCGCCCCGCAGCTGCCGGCGGGGGAGCTCACCCCGCAGAACTGGGTGCAGGTGATCGGGGCGCTGCTGCCCGAGAACGCGATCATCTCCGATGAGTCCAACACCTCGGGCCTGATGCTTCCCGCGGCCACCGCCGGCGCGCCGCGCCACGATGTGCTCACCCTCACCGGCGGTGCGATCGGGCAGGGACTGCCGGTCGCGCTGGGTGCTGCCGTCGCCGCGCCGGACCGGCCGGTGATCGCGCTGCAAGCCGACGGCAGCGCGGCCTACACCATCTCGGCGTTGTGGTCGATGGCGCGGGAGAACGCCGACGTGACCACGGTGCTGATCAACAACAGCTCCTACGCGATCCTGCGCATGGAACTGGCCCGGGTGGGTGCCGAAGCTGAAGGTGGGCGTTATGGTCCCAAAGCGGAAGCGCTGCTGGACCTTTCGCGGCCGAACATGGACTTCGCCAAGATCGCCGAGGGTTTCGGGGTGCCGGCGAGCGTGGCGACCACCTGTGAGGAACTCGCCGAACAGTTCCGCCGGGCGCTGGCCGAACCGGGCCCGCACCTCATCGATGCGCGGATGCCGAGCGTGTTCTGACCGAGTCGTACTAACCGCTCGTCAGGCGATTCGCGGCGAAGGCGGCGCCCTCGTCGGCCTTGCCGTCCTGCACATACATCAGGTGCGGGACGACGCTGCCGTTGTCTTCGCAGTAGATGTCACCCGCCAGGCAGAAGGTGATGGTCATCGGCTGGTACGAGGCGGCGAGGACCGGCAGCGGACCGCCCCACAACGAGGTGGAGTACGGACTCGACGGTGGACCGAAGAGGGCCACTGCGGCCACCCGTTGAGCGACCGCCGGCGGCAGCGAATTACTGGACATCTCGATGACGCTGGCGCCCTGGGAGTAACCGCCGAGCACGAGTTTGGTGTTCGGGCAGTTGGCGACGGTGGCCTGGATGCGTGCGGTGGCGTCGCTCTCACCGAGCAGCGCGCTGTTGCGGTAGTCGGTGCTCGCCGGGTAGTCGACCGGGTAGACGCGCACGTCGCGACCGGGCAGTTGTTCGGTGAGCGACGCGACAAACGCCTCGCCGACGTCACCGAGCCCGACGGGCTGCCCGGAGCCGCGCGCGAACACCACCTCGGTGTCCGGGCAGGGCTCGGCGCCGGCGGCCGGAATGCCCGTCGGCGAGCCCAGCAGGGTTCCCATCAGCATCACCGCGACAGTGACGGTGCGAACAGTGTCACGCAAGGTCATGGTCAAATGCTGACATGTCGCGGTCGCCCGACCGGCCCGCGGGTCGACATTCGGCGCCGTGCCGGCCCGGTCAGGTCATCGCCCGCACGCCGGCAATCGCAGCCGACCGGCGCCGCCAGCAAACAGCAATGCCGACGTCACGCTGCGAAGACAGTGATTACAGCCGGTTTGCCGCGTAGGCCGCACCCTCGTCGGCGATCCCGTCGTAGGCGCCAGGGGCGTGCGCCGCGAAATTCATTCCCTCTGAGCAAACCGGGTCTTCCGGCGCGCACAGTTGAATGGTCTTGGCCAGGTAGGCGGGGCCGATGGCCAGGGGTGGTTGACCCAGGAAGTTCATCGCCCGCTCGTTCGGGGTGCCGAACAGCACGACGGCGGCGACGTGGTCGGCCACCTCGGGGGGCATCGGCTGTGGTACATCGACTCCTACCACCCCGTCCGGGATGGCGTTGGCGGTGGAGAAACCCATCACCGCGGCGCCCTGCGAGAAGCCGCCGAGCACCATCTTGGTCTTGGGGCAGTTCGCGGCGGTGGCCTGGATGTGCGTGGTGGCGTCACGGATGCCCTGGATACCGGTCGGCCAGTCGTTGGTGGCCGGGTAGTCGACGGCGTAGACCGCCATGGAGCGCTCGCCGAGCCGGCGCTGCAGCGCATCGACGAATGCTTGCCCGGTCTCACCGAGGCCGATCGCTTCATCGGTGCCTCTAGCAAACAAGACTTGGACGTCCGGGCAGGGTTCGGCATAGGCGAGGGGAGGGGTGACAGCGGTGCTCTGCAGCAGCCAGGTCAGTGCCGGCACAACACCGAGGGAGCGAAGAATCCGACGTGTGTTCACCCGTTCATGGTGGCATAACTCGTGCCGCGACGTAAGCAAGCTGCCCTGGGAATTCACGTAATAGCGGAGGCGGTTGCCGGCGCGTCGCGCCCCGACTCGCATGTCGTGTTCAGGATTTGGATCATCACCGGACCACGCGCAAGTGAGCGGGCGGTTACCACGGCATGTCGGCCCGGTGTCGGCGGAGCGGCCACCGCACTGTGTTGCCGGAGCAAACTCGGAACCGGACGCCGCCGCGGGGTGCCGCCAGCCCGCTCCCGACACGGTGTCATCGACTGCCGGAAGCCGGGGGCCGCAGGTGTTCGGGGGTTGCCGCGCGAAGCGCTGCGAGCGGTTCGGCGCACCAATGGCGCTGCAATGCGGAGGAAATCGGAGACGCATCGATAAAATTGCATGGATCCGGTGCGTTCCGATCGCCGGTGGACACTGTGGATGGGACAGCATGGCGCATGACACAGGCCCCGCGATGGGCATGTCTGTCGGAGCGACCACTCTGGCGGCGGTCACCGCCGATCGCGCGATCACCCGCCGGCCGGTGCTCACGCTGTTCCGGGACCGGCCGTCCCAGATCGGCATGCCGTCGGAGAATTCCGCCGTCAACGTCGACCTGGTCGAGCGCGGGCTGGTGGTGACCGATTTCGTCGATCGCGTCGGCGGCCGGGAGCCGGTGGTGGCGGGCGACGGATCCACACACCGCGCCGAGCAACTGCTCGGCGACGGGCTGCACGCGCTGGCCTACGCCGCGACCGAGGGACGCCCGATACCGCCCGCGGTTGCGGTCAGCCATCCGGCCCACTGGTCGCGGGAAGCCATCGGCGCGCTGCGCACCGCCTTGGGGCGGGTGTCGGAATGGGCGCAGCATCCGGTGACGCTGATCTCGGACACCGCTGCGGTGTTGACGGCCCTGCGGGCCAATCCGGGCCTGCCCGACCACGGCATCATCGCGGTGTGTGACTTCGGCGGCAGCGGTAGCAATATCACCCTCGTCGACGCCCGACGCGATTACGAACCCATCGGCGCCACCCGCCGCATCACGACGTTCTCCGGTGATGTGATCGATCAGGCGTTGCTCGATCATGTGGTGGCCGATCTGGGCGGCAACAGTGACGGGCCCCCGACGGTCGGGTCGTTGACCCGGTTGCGCAGCCAGTGCCGAGACGCCAAGGAGCACCTGTCGACGGAGACGGTCGCCGAACTTGCGGGATTCCACGGTGGGGTATGGCTGACCCGCGCAGAACTCGACGAGGCGCTGCGTCAACCGCTCGACGGCTTCTTCACCGCATTACAAGAGACCTTGGACGACAACGAGATCGCTCCCGGCGAGTTGTCAGCGATCGTGTCGGTCGGCGGTGGGGCCAATATGCCGACGGTCACGAACGGCCTGTCGCAACGCTTCGGTGCCGCCGTCATCAGCTCGCCCCGGCCACAGTTGACGGCGGCGATCGGCGCGGCGCTCAGCGTTGCCGGCAACGCGGTGGCCACGCCGAGAAAAGCTGCGCCGCCGGCCGAGCCGCCACCGCTGCCCGAAACCGCGCCGGTCGAACCCCCACCACCACCACCGCCGCCGGTGGCCAACCCGCCCAACGCGGCGTTCAAACCCCTGATCACGCCGCCGCCGGTGGCCCGTCCCGCGCCCGTACCGCAGCCTGTCGCACCCGAGCCGGTGGAGATCGGCGACCGGGGCGGAGTGCCGTGGTACCGGCGACCGGCGCCGGTGGTGATCCTGGCTGCGCTGGTCGCGATGTTGTTGGGCACCGTGGCCGTGCTGGTGTTGCGGCACGCCGCCGATGAGGGACCGGGTTCCGGTGTGCTGACGACGGTGTCGACGACCCATCCCACGACCACCGTCGAACTGCCGCCGGCGTACGCGCCGCACCCCCAACCGGCCCCGCCGGCCTTCCCGCATCTTCCCGAGGCGCCGGCCCTGCCGCCGGGCCCGGAACCCGCCGAGGTCCCGGCCGTCCCGTAGCGCTACGCCGCCCTTTTGGACAGCACCACCAGCGCCAGCGGAATCTGCACCTGTTGCGGGCTGCTTGCCAGCTCGGCGGCGACACCGGCCTGCAGACGCTGCACGAAGTCGGCTGCCCGCGGGTCGCCGGCCCCGCCGGCCAGTGCGGCGGCCAGCGTCGGAAAGATCGCGGCGCTGGTGAACGCGGCCCACTGGGCGCCCAGCGCACGCGCGTCGGCGTCGAGCAGGTAGCGCTCCCAGAACCGGTCCTCGGCGTCGAACACCTCGAGTCGGTCGATCGTCAGTGCTTCGAACCGCCCGGCCGGGGCGAACGGCGCGCGAAGCTCTTTTTCGCTGCGGCCGAGCACCGGGATGGTCATCCGAGTGACCTCGTCGCGGCTCAGCAAGCCGTCGTGCACCAGTTCGTCGAGCGCCGCGACGATGGCGTCCAGCACGGGCTGGTAGCCGGACCGGCCCTGCGCGTCGACGGCCGCGGTCAACACCAGCAGTTTGCCGCCCGGGGCCAGTTCCCGGCCGCGGAAGGCCAGAAAGTCGTGCCAGTCCTGAGCGGCCCGGCGGGTGTACTCCTGCCGGACGCCGGCGTCGTCGCTGTGGTCGACATGGACGTGATCATCAAATTCGGGCAGTTCTTCGGCGGGTCGGCGCAGCCACATCGTCGCCCACGAAGTCCAGCCCAGGTTGACGCTCTGCGACGGCAGGATCTGGGCGTAGAACGACCGGCCTATCGCCGAGGGGAAGCTGGCCGCGTCCTTGCGGGTGTAACTGTCCGGGTCGTCGGCAAGCGTGCTGAACAGCGCGGTGAAGTCGTTGTCGGGCAGGTCGGTGTGTGCCACCAGCACGGCGTGGTCGGGCCGGGTGCGCCGCCGGAACGCCGCGATGGCGGCACAGATCGGCAGCAGTGAGTTGTAGCCGGTCGCCGCGCCGTAGTCGGCGACCACGATCGGCCGCGGGGCGCGCGGTAGCGGGACCGCCGCCGCCAGCTGTTCGAACACGGCGGTGGCATGGGCCAGGCCGGCTGCCTGCAATCGCCTCGAGGGGGTGCCGGCAGCCTCCGGGCGGACGACGATGCTCGACTCCCGCATGTGCACCTCCCACCGTTGCGGGCATTCGCGGACACCACCTCCGACGGTAGCGGGTGTGCCGCTGCCGGTGATCACCGTGGCACACTGCCCAGGTGAGCGGCGTGCGGGCGACCCGACGGGTTCCGGTCGTGGTCGCGGCGGTCCTGATGGCCATCGGTGTCATCGGGTTCGTGGTTGCGCTGATGCTCAACATTTTCGTGCTGGATCGCTACAACGCCTACGGCGAGGTGCCGATCCCGGGGACGGGCACCGTCCACCTTCCGGCCGGCGAGGTGACGGTGAGCCTGCACACCCGGGTCATCTCCAGTCCCAGCGGCGGCGGCCTGCCGGTGCCGCCGTTGAGCCTGGGAGTGGTGGCACCGGCCGGGGCGGCCGATCCGGAGTTTACCGAGAGCGTCGGGATCACGACGACGGTCAACAACGACTCCCGGCGGCGGTTGTGGCGGGTCCAGGTGGCGGCGGCCGGCGACTACCAGATCAGCACGGACGGCGACGTCGGCGGATTCATCGCCCCGCGGCTGGCCTTCGGCAGGTCCGGTGCCCACGGTTCGCTTCCGTGGGCGTTCGCGGCGGTGTTCGGGCTGGGCACGGTGGGTCTGATCGGAGCACGATTCTGGCCGGTCCGCGACCGCAGCCGGCCGACGGTGGGCGCGGCGTTGGTCCCCGACGGCGAGGGCATCCGTATCGAGCAGCTCAAAACGATTACGGCACTGCGTGATTGCGGCGCGTTGACGGCGGCCGAGTTCGAGGCCGAGAAGCGGCGAATCCTCGACGAACGCTGAGGCTCAGTGGCCGTGCCGGGTGGGCCGCTTCCTCCGCACCGCTCGTTCCTCGCGGTGCATCGTCAGTGGCCGCGCGCCACCCACTCGTCGTAGTTGACCAGTTCGTCGCCGATGCGGGTGTTGTCGCCGTGGCCGGTGTAGACGACGGTGTCGGCCGGCAGACTGCCGAGCTGCTCGGAGATCGACGCCAGGATCGTCGGGAAGTCCGAGAACGAGCGTCCGGTCGCCCCCGGCCCGCCGCAGAACAGCGTGTCGCCGCTGAACACCGCGCCCAGTTCGGGCGCGTACCAGCACACCGATCCCGGCGAGTGGCCCGGCGTGTGCAGAGCCCGGAGCTCGGTGCCGGCCACCCGCAGCGTTTGGTCGTCCGATAGCGGCCGAAAGTCCTTGTCCGGATGCGTCATCCGCCACAGCATCTCGTCGGAGGGGTGCAGCAGCACCGGAGCGTCGAAGGTTTCGCCGAGTTCCGGCGCCACGGTGATGTGGTCGTTGTGGCCGTGCGTGCACACCACCGCGACCACCTTGCGGCCGCCGACGCCTTCGATGATCGGCGCGGCGGTGTGGGCGGCGTCGAAGACCACCACCTCCGAGTCGTCGCCGACGATCCAGATGTTGTTGTCGACGTCCCAGCTGCCGCCGTCGAGCTCGAAGGTGCCGCTGGTGACGACACGCTGGATGGTGCTCACAACATCACCACCGAGCGCAGCACCTTACCGTCGTGCATCTTTTCGAAGGCCTCCTCGATGTCGTCGAGGCCGATGCGTTCGGAGACGAACTTCTCCAGCGGCAGCCGTCCCTGTAGGTAGAGGCTGATCAGCGTGGGGAAGTCGCGCTCGGGCAGGCAGTCGCCGTACCAGGACGACTTCAGCGACCCGCCATGGGAGAAGAAGTCGATCAACGGCATGTCCAGCCGCATGTCGGGGGTCGGAACCCCCACCAGCACAACGGTTCCGGCCAGGTCACGGGCATAGAACGCCTGCTTCCAGGTCTCCGGGCGCCCGACGGCGTCGATCACCACGTCAGCGCCGAAGCCGTCGGTGAGCTCCTGGATGATCTCGACCGGATCCTGGGTGGCCGCGTTGATGGTGTCGGTCGCGCCGAAGCCGCGGGCCCAGTCCAGTTTGGTGTCGTCGGTGTCCACGGCGATGATCCGGCGGGCGCCGACCAGGGCCGCACCGGCGATCGCGGCATCGCCCACGCCGCCGCAGCCGATCACCGCGACCGTGTCGTCGCGGGTGACGCCGCCGGTGTTGATCGCCGCGCCCACGCCGGCCATCACCCCGCAGCCCAACAGTCCGGCCACCGCCGGGTCGGCGGCCGGATCGACTTTGGTGCACTGACCCTCGTGGACCAGTGTCTTGTCGGCGAACGCCCCGATGCCCAGCGCCGGGGTCAGCTCGGTGCCGTCTGCCAACGTCATCGGCTTCGAGGCGTTGAAGGTGTCGAAGCACAAGTGTGGGCGGCCGCGCTTGCAGGCCCGGCACTGTCCGCACACCGCGCGCCAGTTCAGCACCACGAAGTCACCGGGCTCGACCGCGGTCACCGCCGAGCCCACCGACTCGACGGTGCCGGCGGCCTCGTGGCCCAGCAGGAACGGGTAGCTGTCGTTGATGCCGCCGTCCCGGTAGGTCAGGTCGGTGTGGCACACCCCGCAGGCGGTGATGGCGACGACGACGTCGTTGGCGCCGGGGTCGGGGATGACGATGTCGGCCACTTCGACCGGTTTGCCCTTTTCGCGGGAGATCACGCCGCGCACTGTCTGACTCATGATGCCAACCTTATGTTGCGGGTGGGGCGCCCGCCGCCGGCACCGTGGCCTGCGCGGTGACGGCCGGGGTGCGGGTGTCGGCGCGCAGGAAGCTTCCGGTGCGTTGCGTGCCGAGCACGCCGGTGGGTTGCCCGTCGAGGACCACCGCGCGGCCCGAGATGAACACGGCGGTGACGGCCGCGTCGTTGCGGTTGACCATGCGCGACATACCGCCGTAGGCGGCGAAGGTCTCCTCGACGTAGGCATCCAGCGTGTCGTCGAGGTGGGCGGGGTCGATCACCACGACGTCGGCGCGATCACCCACCCGCAGGTGGCCGGCGTCGATGCGGTACCAGTCGGCCAGTTCACCGGTCAGCCGGTGCACCGCCTGCTCGATCGACAGGAACGGCTGCCCGGCCTGCTGGGCGTCGAGGACGTGGCGCAGCAGCCGCAGGCCCATGTTGTAGAACGCCATGTTGCGCAGGTGTGCGCCGGCGTCCGAGAAGCCCATCTGGACGCCCGGCTCACGGGCGATCTTGCGGAGCATGTCGGGACGGTGGTTGGAGATGGTGGTGTGCCAGCGCAGCGCGGTTCCGTGTTCCAGCACCAGGTCGAGGAAGGCGTCGACGGGATGCACCCCGCCGCGGTCCACCCCGACCTGACCGAAGGACTTCCCGATCACCGACGCGTCGGGGCACTCGACGATCTCGGCGTCGAAGAAGTCGCGGTGCCAAACCCGTGGGCCGTACTTGTTCTGGTAGTCCTTGCGGAAGCGCCGCCGGTAGCCCTCGTCGCGCATCAGCTCGTCGCGTTCGACCGACTCGCGCAGGTGCAGCGCTTCGGCGCCGGAGCCAAACTCCTCGAAGATCACCAGATCGATGCCGTCGGCGTAGACCTCGAACGGCACCGGCAGGTGCTGCCAGCGGAAGTCGGCGCCCAGCTTGTTCAGCACGCGCGAGGCCTTGACCATCGCCGGAACCGCAAGCGGGTTGCTCTTGACGTCAGCGGCGGCCAGCAGGCTGGTTTTGAGCGGCCGGCGGAAGATGCCCAGCGCCTGCGCCAACTGGGAGACCACATCGAACGGGTTCTTGACGTCCGGGCCGGCCTGCAGGATCCGTCCGCTGCGGCGCAGCTTCGCCTTGAGCCGGCGCAGTTCTCTCGGCTTGGCGTACGTCGACGGCAGGGTGCGTGACCGGCAGACGTCACCGTCCATCTTGTCGAAAAGCAGCTGTTGGGACGACATCCCGACGAACCCGGCCTGCAGCGCCTCGTCGAGCATCTGCTCCATCCGGGCCTGCTCAGCCGGGGTGGGCCGAGCGTCGCCGCGGGTGGCGCGGTCCAGGCCCATGGTTGCGGCGCGCATATCGGAATGTCCGATGAATGCGGTCACGTTCGGTCCGAGCGGCAGCCGCTCCAGGCCGGCGATGTAGTCCGCGCAATTCGACCAGGCCTTGTGCTTGTCGATGGTGTCGACGACGTACTGGCGCGGGATCGCCTCCACCCGGCCGAACAGGTCGCCGGCGTCCTGGCCGTCGACGTGGATGGTCGACAGCGAACACGATCCGACCAGCACCGTGGTGACACCGTGCCGGACCGACTCCGACAGCGACGGGGCGACCAGCACCTCGACGTCGTAGTGGGTGTGGATGTCGAGCAGTCCCGGCAGCACCCATTTGCCGGCGGCGTCGATCACTTGGCCGCAGCCCGCTTCGTCGAGCGGTTCGGCCGAGATCGCGGCGACATGACCGTCGCGGATACCGATGTTGCGGATCGCCGACGGCGCGCCGGTGCCGTCGAACCACCGGCCGCCACGAATCACGGTGTCAAAGCTCACGGGACGTTCCTTCCGATCGATGCCTGATTCAGCATGGCCTGCCCGGCAGGCGAAGTCTTGACAACTGCGGACATTTCTTTGATATTTGCGGACATGTCGGTGGTGCGCGGCACCGCGTTGTCCGGTTATCCGGAGCTGGTCGCCGAACTCGGCGGCGATCCGGCGGCGTTACTGGCGGCGGCCGGGGTGCCTTCCGGTGCGGCCGGAACTCACGAGCTGTTCGTGCCGTACCGCGCGGTAATCCTCGCCATTGAAGGTGCAGCGAATGCAGTCGATTGCCCGGATTTCGGGCGACGGCTGGCACTGCGCCAGGACATCGACATCTTCGGGCCGCTCGGCGTGGCTGCGCGCACCGCGGCCACCGTCGGCGGGGGGTTCTCGATCGTGGAGCGGTTCATGTCCGCCTACAGCCCGGCGATCTCGGCCCGCATCACCCCGGGGGCGAAGAGCAGCGAGTCGTTCTATGCCTTCGACGTCCTGCTCGAGCGCTCGCCGCCGCACCCGCAGACCACCGAGCTGTCGCTCGGGGTGTCGCTGGGCATCATGCGGATGATGTTCGACAGCCCGTATGCGCCGCTGTCGGTGCACCTTCCGCATGAACCCTTGACCCCGGTGCGTGAGTACCTGGCTTACTTCGGCTGCCGCCCCTACTTCGCGCAACCGGTCGCGGGGTTCACCTTCCGTACCGCCGACCTGAACCGCCCGCTGCACCGCGACGACCAGGCGCACCAGGCCATGGTGCATTACCTGCGCGCCATGACCGACGAGTCGCCCGGCATCGCCGCGTCGGTGCGCGTGATGGCCCGCCAGCTGTTGCCCACCGGGACGGTGAGCCTGGAGCTGATCGCGGACGAGCTCGGCCTGCACCCCAAGGCGCTGCACCGGCGGCTGGCCGCCGAGCAGACCACGTTCGCCGCCCTGGTCGACGGTGTCCGCCGAGACGCCGCAGACCGATATCTGCGCGACACCGACATCAGCCTGTCGCACCTGGCCCGCGAACTCGGGTACGCCGAGCAGAGCGTGCTCAGCCGGTCCTGCCGTCGCTGGTTCGGGTGCAGCGCGAGTAGCTACCGCAAGGCGGTTCGAGGCTAGGCTGGCGGCCGATGTCTGCAGCCCTCGATGCCCTCGATGACTGGCCCGTCGACCACGTTGCCGCGGCGGTCATCGGTCCGCAGGGCGTGCTGGCCGACCGCGGCGACACCACGCGCTCGTTTTATCTGGCGTCGGTGACCAAACCGCTGGTTGCGCGGGCGGTGCAGGTCGCGGTCGAGGAGGGCGCCGTCGAGTTGGACACCCCGGCCGGGCCGCCCGGCGCCACGGTGCGACATCTGCTCGCGCACGCCTCCGGGCTCTCGGCGGACTCCGACCGGGTGCTGGCCAAGCCGGGCACCCGGCGGGTGTACTCCAACCACGGCTTTGCGGTGCTGGCCGAGGCGGTCGAGCAGGCGTCCGGGATCGAATTCGGCCGCTACCTGACCGAGGCGGTGTTCGAACCGCTACGCATGTCGGCCAGCCGGCTGGACGGCGGCGCCGCGGCGGCCGGTTTCGGGGTCACCTCGACCGTGGCCGACCTGGCTGCCTTCGCCGGCGACCTGCTGGCACCGGTGACGGTGTCGCCGCAGTTGCACGCCGAGGCCATCACCGTGCAGTTCCCCGGACTGGACGGCGTGCTGCCCGGCTACGGACGGCAACGGCCGAACGACTGGGGGCTCGGCTTCGAGATCCGTGACGGCAAATCGCCGCACTGGACCGGCTCGGCCAACTCGGCGCGCACCTACGGTCATTTCGGCCAGTCAGGCACGCTGATCTGGGCTGATCCGGTGATCGAGCGGGTGTTGGTGGTGCTCACCGACCGCGACTTCGGCGACTGGGTGACGCCGCGCTGGCCGGCGCTGGCCGACGCGGTCGTGTCGGAGTACGGCGGGGACTAGCCAACAGGCGTCTCACGAGGCACAATAGACACATACGACACTAAATAAACAGCAGCATCAGCACCGTTCCACTCGGTTCCGTCAGGTCGTTGGGGAAGACGTCCCTCGTGGATCCGAAGGAGCAACTGATGCGCGCGACGAATCAATTCGCCGACGTGACCAGCGGCGTGGTGTACATCCACGCGTCGCCCGCGGCGGTGTGCCCGCATGTCGAATGGGCGCTGACCTCGACGTTGAACGCGCAGGCCAAACTCAACTGGACACCACAGCCGGCCATGCCCGGGCAACTGCGCGCAGTGGTCAACTGGGTCGGGCCGGTCGGGACCGGTGCTCGCCTGGCCAGCGCGCTGCGCTCCTGGTCGGTGTTGCGATTCGAGGTCACCGAGGACCCCAGCGCCGGCGTCGACGGGCACCGGTTCAGCCACACCCCTCAATTGGGGCTGTGGAGTGGATCGATGAGCGCCAACGGTGACGTGATGGTCGGCGAGAACCGCCTGCGCACCATGATGGCGGCCGGCGCCGATGCGTTGGCCGCCGAGCTGGAAACGGTGCTGGGCACCGCCTGGGATGAGGCCCTGGAAGCCTTCCGCGACGGCGGCGACGGCGCGGAGGTGTCCTGGCTCAGCCGCGGCGTGGGCTGATTTCTTTGGCGAGTGAGACATGAAAGCCCCCATTTTGGCCTGAATTTAGGGGCGTTCGCTGGGGGCACCTCCCGCTTGCGGGGGACTGCTCGGCGTCACTCGGGGCGCAGGATCTGCAGTGCGCCCGGCACCGCCGTCACCGTCACCGGAAGGGGGGCGACGAAGTCTCCGTCGGCGTAGGCGTTGATGCCCGGGCATTCCACCCGGACCGAGGCCGCCCGCCGGGTGCTCACCTCGTCGAGGCCCACATGGGTGCCCTTGAACACGGTGGGGAACAGCCGGATCAGCTTGGTGCGCGACCCCGAATGCACCATCGTGACGTCGAGCAGGCCGTCGGCGTGGTCGGCGCCCGGGCAGATCAGCATCCCGCCGCCGTAACTGCGGGTGTTGCCGAACGCCGCCAGCGTCAGATCGATGTCCATCGGCTCGTCGTCGTCGAAGGTCAGCCGGAACGGCAGCAGCCGCAGCTTGGACATCTCGGCCACCATGGCCAGGTTGTAGCGCATCCGCCCGTGCGGCCAGCGCATCCGGTTGACTCGATCGCTGACCAGTGAGTCGAAACCGGCCGCCATCACGGTGCCGAACCACGATTGGGCGCCGCCGTCGGCGGTGATGCGGCCCAGGTCGACCGTTTCCGTGAATCCGTCGACGACGACGTCGGCGGCCGCCTCGGGGTTCCCGGTGGGCAGACCGTATTCGCGGGCGTGATCGTTGCCGGTGCCGGCCGGGATGATTCCCAACGGCACGGCGCCGAGGGCCAGCGCCTGCAGCGCCAACGAGATGACCCCGTCGCCGCCTGCCACCACCACGGCGTCGGTGCCGGCGGCCAGCGCCTCGTCGAGCAGCTGCCGGGCGTGCCGGGGATCGGAGCCGACGATGTGGTTGACGTCCACGCCGCGCTGCTGGAAGCGGGCGAGGGCCCGCTCGGCCGCATGCCGGGCGTTGCCGTGCCCGGCCGCCGGATTGGTCAGCAGCGTGACCCGCCCGATCCGGCGTGTCACGGGATCAGCTTGCCGGGGTTGAGGATGCCGGCCGGATCCAGTGTTGCCTTGACCGCCCGCAGCACCTGCACCCCGAGCTCGCCCACCTCGTCGACCATCCAGCGCCGGTGGTCGGCGCCGACGGCGTGGTGGTGGGTGATGGTGCCGCCGGTGCGCATGATCGCCTCGCAGGCAGCGGTTTTCGCGGTCCGCCACTGCTCTATCGGGTTTCCGCGTTGCCCGGCCACGACCGTGAAGTACAGCGACGCGCCGCCGGCGTAGACATGCGAGATGTGGCAGAGCACCAGTGCCGGTGTGCCGGTGTCGGCCAGCGATGTGGTCAGCGCCTCGGTGACGGCCGCCTTGAGTGCCGGCACATTCGACCAGTCGGTGGCGGTCTCCAGGGTTTCGCACAGCGCCCCGGCGGCCAGCAGCGAATCGCGCAGGTACGGCGCGGAGAACCGGCCGTGTTCCCAGGCGCGTGCCGGTTCCTCGCCCAGCGAGGTGCCGCCGTGGGCGGCCAGCAGCGCGCGGGTCTCGGCGTGCCGGCTCTCGGTGTGCTCGGCGGTTCCCTCGAACAGGGTGATGGCCAGGCAGCCCCCGGTGATCTGCTGCTCCCCGATCTGCTCGGTGCTGGCCAGGTTGACACCGGTCTCGGCCTCGTCGGAGAGCCGGACGACGGTCGCGCCCGTGCCGGTCTGGGTGATGGCCCGCAGCGCCGCGGCGCCGGTGGCGAAGTCCGGGAACGACCACGCCTCGTAGCGGGTGGTCGCCGGCACCGGGTGCACCCGCACCCGTACTCGGGTGATGACGCCGAACACGCCCTCGGAGCCGAGCAGCAGCTGGCGCAGATCCGGTCCGGCCGCCGACGCCGGGGCGCGCCCGGGCTCCAGCACGCCGGCCGGGGTGATCATCCGCAGCCCGCGGACCATGTCGTCGAACCGGCCGTAGCCGGCTGAATCCTGGCCCGACGAGCGGGTGGCGGCGAACCCGCCGAGGGTGGCGAACTGGAAGCTCTGCGGAAAGTGGCCGAGTGAGAAGCCGTGCTCGCCGAGTAGTCGTTCGGCCTCGGGTCCGGTGACCCCGGCGCCGAACTCCGCCTCGCCGGAGACCTCGTCGAGTTCCAGCAGCTGATCGAAGCGGCGCAGGTCCAGCGACACCACGGCCTTACACGCACCGCGGATGGGGTCGAGGCCACCGACCACGCTGGTGCCGCCGCCGAACGGGACCACCGCGATGTTGTGCCGGCTGCAGTACTCCAGGATCGCGGCGATATCGAGTTCGAACCCCGGCAGCAGCACCGCATCCGGTGCATCCTGGATTCCTGATCCGTTGCGCCGCAGCAGATCCAGCGTGGATTTACCGCCGGCGTGCAACAACCTTCCGGCCTGGTCGACCCGGTAGAACTGCTCGCCGACGATGGCGGCCAGCGCCTTGTGGTCGTCCTCGGCCAGCGCCGACGGCCGCAGCTCGACCTGGTCGGGGTCGGGCTCCGCGGAGTCGGTTCCCTCGATGCCGAGCGCCGCGGTGAGCAGCTTCCGGATGCCGTCGGACAGCGGTTTGGCGGCCGCCGGATCGCCCCAGGCATTCCACTTCATCGGGGGCGTGAGGGCATCCTGCGCATCAGAGGAAGTCACGCGTTACAGTATTACATATGTTGTCAACCAGTAATGACGAGCAGGTTGATGTCGGGGACCGGATCCTCGACGCCGCCGCGAGCTGTCTACTGGCGTTGGGAGTCGAGCGGGTGACCCTGGCGGCCATCGCGCGCCGCGCCGGGGTCAGCCGTCCCACCGTCTACCGGCGTTGGCCCGACAGCCGATCGGTGATCGCCGCGCTGCTGACCGCCCGCATCACCGACGCCTGGATGCAGGTGAGGGCACCGGGATCCGGGCGTGCGGCGCTGGTTGACCGAATCGTCGCGGTGGCGGTGCGGGTCCGCCACGACCCGGTGGTGATGCAGGTGCTGCACCATGCGCCGGAGCTGGCGATGGTCTATATCGCCGAGCGGATGGGGGCCAGCCAGCGGCACCTGGTCGATGTGGTGGCCGCCGAGCTCGCCGATGCCCAGCAGGGCGGCAGCGTACGGGCGGGTGAACCGCGCCAGCTCGCCGCGATGTGCTTGCTGATCACCCAGTCGGCGATCCAGTCTGCGCAGATCGTGGCGCCCATTCTGGATGAGGACGCCCTGGCCGCCGAGCTGACCTACAACTTGAACAGGTATCTGTCGTGAATGCCGACGCCGCCACCCTCAATGCCGCCCGCCGCACCGCCGAGCTGTCGGCTTTGGCGGAGTGCCCGGCCGTTGATGTCGTGGTGATCGGCGGCGGCATCACCGGTGCCGGCATCGCCCTGGACGCGGCCAGCCGGGGCCTGCGGGTGGTGCTGGCCGAAAAGCACGATCTGGCCTTCGGCACCAGCCGGTGGAGCTCCAAACTGGTGCACGGGGGGCTGCGCTATCTGGCCACCGGCAACGTGGGGATCGCGCGGCGCAGCGCCATCGAACGCGGAATCCTGATGACCCGCAACGCTCCTCACCTGGTGCGGGCGATGCCGCAGTTGGTGCCGCTGCTGGGTTCGATGCGCCGCCGCGACCGGGCCCTGGTGCGCGCCGGCTTCCTCGCCGGTGACGCCCTGCGCCGACTGGCCGGCACGTCGGCGACGGTGCTGCCGCGTTCGCAACGGATCTCGCGCGAACAGGTCATCGATCTGGCGCCGACCGTGCGCCGTGACGGCCTGGATGGGGGGCTGCTGGCCTACGACGGCCAATTGATCGACGACGCCCGGCTGGTGACGGCGGTGGCCCGCACCGCAGCTCAGCACGGCGCGACGATCCTGACCTATACGGCGGCGTCACGGGCCGCCGGCGACGCGGTGCGGCTGACCGACCAGCTCTCCGGCGAGTCGTTCGACCTGCGAGCCCGCGCGGTCATCAACGCGACCGGGGTGTGGGCAGCCGACATCGACCCCGCACTGCGGCTGCGCCCCAGCCGGGGCACCCACCTGGTGTTCGACGCGCCGGCCTTCGGGAACCCGACCGCCGCGCTGACCGTGCCGATACCGGGCGAGCTGAACCGCTTCGTGTTCGCCATGCCCGAACAACTCGGCCGGGTCTATCTGGGGCTCACCGACGAGGATGCGCCCGGCCCGGTTCCGGATGTGCCGCAACCGACTTCGGCGGAGGTGGCGTTCCTTTTGGAAACCGTCAACACCGCGCTCGGCACCGCGCTGGGCACAGCTGATGTCCGCGGCGCCTACGCCGGGCTGCGACCGCTGATCGACACCGGGGCGGGGCGCACCGCCGACGTCTCGCGTAACCACGCCGTCATCGAATCGGAGTCCGGGGTGTTCAGCGTGATCGGCGGCAAGCTGACCGAGTATCGGTACATGGCCCAGGATGTGCTGGACCGGGCGGTGCTGTCGCGGGGCCTGGCCGCGTCGCCGTGCCGCACCCGCGATCTGCCGCTGCTGGGAGCGCCGGGCAATCCGGGGGCGACCGGGTCGCCGGCGCGCCGGCCGCCGGAGTCCGTCGTGGCGCGCTACGGCGCCGAGGCGGCCAACGTGCTGGCGGCCGCCGGCTGCGAGCGGCCGGAGAAACCGGTCGCGGACGGAATCGACGTCACCCGTGCCGAATTCGAGTACGCGGTCAGCCACGAGGGAGCACTGACCGCCGAGGACATCGTGGATCGCCGAACCCGGATCGGGCTGGTCGCCGCCGACCGGGAACGGGTGCTGGATGTGGCGCGGGAATTCGTCGATGGCGCCGATTGAGTCAGAGGTATCGGCGAACCCGGTTGCAATAGTCGGCGAACTCCTGACCGTAGTGTTGCCGTAGGAAGGCTTCTTCCCGCACCACCTGCCGGTTGAACAGCCACACCGCGGCCAGCAGATAGATCAACGGAATCCAGCTGGGGAAGACCAGGAACTGACCCAGCAGCACCAGGGCGAATCCGACGTAGATCGGGTTACGGCTGACCGCGAACACGCCCGATGTCACCAGCTCGTCCGGTTAGTCGACGTCGATACCGACCCGAAAACTGGTGCCGAAGGCGATCAGGCTCAGCAACAGAAACAGCAGGCCGCCGACGCAGAGCGCGACGCCGGCCCAGGCGACCACGTCGGAGGAGAAGAACCGCCCGGCGGCCACCAGCGGCCAACCGAACGCGTTGGCGAAAATGACGTAGAAGTAGAGCAATGCGAAGGGCGGGATCAGGAAGTCCTTCTTGTCGATGTTCCCGAAGTGCAGTGCGCGTGTTCCGCTGCGCCGCAGCATGATCAGGCGGGCGACGACCAGCACCGGGCAGAGCGTGAGTGCCAGGGCAGCCAGGTATCCGGGCATCTGATGTCCCTTCCTCGTACCCGGCCCAGCCGGGTAATTCATCGAATGATGAATTGTCGGTTGGCGGTGCGCCGGCTGTCAAGAGCGCCGGTGCAGAATCAGATCCCGCACCGCCGACTTGGTGTGCGGCTGCCACAGCGCCTGTAGCGGGACCAGCAGCGGTTCATCGAGATCCAGCACTGTGACGGAGCCGTCGAGGGCCGGTCCCGCCGGTGCGGTGACGAAGGCGGCGGCGTTCTCGGTCATGGCCGCCACTTCGGGCGGGCAGCCCTGCACCCGGCTGACGCGGTACTGGGGCTCGAACCCGGCGCGCCGACAGGCGTTGACCAGAAAGTCGCTGTAATAGGAGGCACCCGGCGGCGCCCACAGGGCGATTGTCTCCGTCGCCAGGTCCGAGATGGTGATGCGGGCGCGGGTGGCCAGCGGGTGCTCGCTGCGCACCGCGACCCGAACCGCGTCGTAGCGGACCACCGCACCGGCGAGCCGTTCCTGGGGCACGACGGCGCGACGCAGCCCCAGCTGCACGTCGCCGTCGCGCACTCCGGTGGTGAGCCGGTCGGGAAACATCTGCACGACGGTGAACGATGTGGCGGGCGCCGCGGTGATGGCCGGTTCGATCAGGGCGTACACCTCGTAGTTGCTGATCGCCGGGGAGTGCCCGATGACGAAGGCGTCCGGTTGCCGGCTGGCCGCGGCTCGGGTGTGGCTGGCGATGGTTGCCGCCGCGGCCAGCAGGGCGCCGCCCTCGTCGAGCAAGGTCTTGCCCGCCGGCGTCAGGGCGATGCGGCGACCGGAGCGCGCCAGCAACGTCGCGCCGATCTCCCTCTCCAGCTGTTGCACCGAATGCGACAGCGCCTGCTGGGACAGGTGCAAGCGCTTGGCTGCGCTGGTGAATCCGCCGGCTTCGGCGACGGCGATGAAGTGGCTCAGGCGGCGCAGGTCTGGCGACATCGCCACAGTTAAGCACAAGCAATATTTGTGAGAAGGCCGTAAATCACTGTTTTTCATTTGTTCTGTAGCGGGCTAATTTCGTGATCGAGACAGGAGGGGAAACCGATGAGCAGCGTGACCGGCAGATCCGCGGTGGTGGCCGCCGGGGCCAAGAACCTGGGCGGATTGATCAGCACGACGTTGGGGCGCAGCGGCGTCAACGTCGCGGTGCACTACAACAGTGATGGCTCCGAATCCGACGCCGACAAGACCGTCGCCGCGGTGCGGGACGCGGGCGCCAAGGCCATCAAGGTGCAAGGCGATCTGACCATTCCGGCCAATGTCACCGCACTGTTCGACGCCGCTGTGGACGCGTTCGGCGGGGTGGACTTCGCGGTCAACACCGTCGGCAAGGTGTTGCGCAAGCCCATACTGGAAACCACTGAGGCCGAATATGATTCGATGTTCGACATCAACGCCAAGGCCGCCTACTTCTTCCTGCAGCAGGCCGGTGAGCGTCTGAACGACAACGGCTCGGTGGTGACGATCGTGACCGCGCTACTGGGTGCGTTCACTGACGGTTACGCCACCTATGCGGGATCCAAGAGTCCGGTGGAGCACTTCACCCGTGCGGCCGCCAAGGAGTTCGGGACCCGGGGCATCAACGTCAACAGCGTGGCGCCCGGCCCCATGGACACCCCGTTCTTCTACCCGCAGGAAACCCCGGAGCGGGTGGAGTTCCACAAGTCGCAGGGGATGGGCAACCGGCTGACACAGATCGAGGACATCGTGCCGCTGGTGGTGTTCCTGCTGGAGGGCGGGCACTGGATCACCGGGCAGACCATCTTCGCCAACGGCGGCTACACCACGAGGTAGCGGCGGGCCCCACCGCGCGGCCGGCCCTACAGCGGGATGTTCTTGTGGCGGCCCCGGCGCGCCGGGGCCTCGGCGAGTGCCTGGGTGATCTTGCTGCGGGTGTGCGACGGGTCGATCTTCTCGTCGACGACGCCGATGTCGATGGCGCTGTCGACTCCGCCCGCGATCCGCTCGTGCTCGGCCGCCAGCTCCTCGTGCAGTGCGTCGCGTTCGTGATCGGGGGCGGCAGCCAACTTCTTCTTGTGCAGGATGCCGACCGCGGCCTTGGCGCCCATCACCGCGACCTCGGCGTCCGGCCAGGCGAACACCTTGGTGGCGCCCAACGATCGCGAGTTCATCGCGATGTAGGCCCCGCCGTAGGTCTTACGGGTGACCAGCGTGACCCGCGGAACGGTGGCCTCACCGAAGGCGTGCAGCAGCTTGGCGCCGCGGCGCACCACGCCGCCCCATTCCTGGCCGACACCCGGCAGGTAGCCGGGCACGTCGACGATCACGATCAGCGGAATCCCGAATGCGTCGCACAGCCGCACGAAACGTGCCGATTTCTCGGCGCTCTCGGAGTTCAGGCAACCACCCAGCCGCAGCGGGTTATTGGCCAGCACCCCGACGGTGCGCCCCGACAGCCGGCCGAGGCCGACCACCATCGAGGGCGCCCACTTGGCCTGGAATTCGTCGAACGGTGTGTCTTCGTCGAGCAGCGCTGCCACCAACGGGTGCACGTCGTAGGCGCGCCGCGCCGACTCCGGCAGCAGCGCGTGCAGGTCGGTGTCCTCGGCTTCGGCCTTGGTGCGATCGAAATGGCCCTGCTGGCAGAACAATCCGACCAATCGGCGGCCCCGCTCGTAGGCGTCGAGCTCGTCGTCGGCGACGATATGGCACACACCCGACTTCTTGTGGTGGGTGTCGGGGCCGCCGAGGGCGGCCATGTCGACGTCCTCACCGGTGACGCTGCGCACCACGTCGGGACCGGTGACGAAGACCCGCCCCTCCGGGGCCATCACGATGACGTCGGTCAGCGCCGGACCGTAGGCGGCACCGCCGGCGGCGAAGCCGACCACCACCGAGATCTGTGGGACGTAACCGGACGCCCGGATCATCGCCTCGAAGACCCGGCCCACCGCGTGCAGCGCCCGCACGCCTTCGGCCAGCCGGGCGCCGCCGGAGTGCCACAGGCCCACGATCGGGCTCTGCTCGGCGATCGCGGTGTCGTAGGCGTTGACGATGTGGTCGCAGCCCTCGATGCCCATCGCACCGCCCATCACGGTGCCGTCGGTGCAGAACGCGATGGTGCGCACGCCGTTGACGTTGCCGCCGGCGGCCAGCACTCCGGAGCGGTCGCGCTCGTGCAGCAGTTCCACGGTGCCGTCGTCGAAGAACGTCGACAGTCGCAGCAGGGGATCGCGCGGGTCGAGGGATTCGCCCACCGTTTCGGGAGCCATGGTCGTCATCGCGCCTCTCCTTGTCGTTTGATGCTTGGGCCGCTGTGCGGCCGTCAGTAGCGGCCGAAGACGAGCGCGACGTTGTGCCCGCCGAATCCGAACGAGTTGTTGATCGCATACCGGTAGTCACCCGGTCGCGGCTTGTCGGCCACCACATCCAGGTCGATCTCGGGGTCAAGATTCTTCAGGTTCAGGGTCGGCGGGATGACCTGGTCGCGCAACGTGAGCACGGTCAGGATGGATTCCGCCGCGCCGGCCGCCCCCACCGAGTGCCCCAGTGCCGACTTGGGCGCGTAGACCGCGGCGCCGCCGCCGCCCTTGCCCAGCGCGTTGTCGATGGCGTGGGATTCGGCGATGTCACCGACCGTCGTGGCGGTGGCGTGGGCGTTGATGTGGTCGATGTCGCCCGGGGTCAGCCCGGCCAACTCGATCGCCCGCTTCATCGCGTGGGCGGCCTGCTCACCATTCGGGTCGGGGGCCACGATGTGGTAGCCGTCGGAGGTGACGGCACCACCCATGATCCGCGCGATGATGTTGGCGCCGCGGGCCTTTGCGTGCTCTTCGGTCTCGATCACCAGCAGGGCGCCGGCCTCGCCGAACACGAACCCGTCGCGGTCACGGTCGAACGGACGGCAGGCACCGGCCGGGTCATCGTTGTTCGTCGACATCACGATGCGCATCTGGGCGAAGCCGGCGATCGGCACCGCCTCGATGCGCTGTTCCACCCCGCCGCAGATCGCGATGTCGGCTTCGCCGAGCACGATCTGCTGCCAGGCCCGGGCAATGCCCTCCGACCCCGACGCGCACGCCGAAATCGACGTGAGCACCCCGGCTTTGGCCTTGCGGTCCAAGCCGATCGTGGCCGCGGCCGCATTGGGCATGTACTTCTGCACGGTCAGCGGCGAGACCGCTCTGAGCCCCCGCTCTCGCATGTCGTCGTAGGCGAAGACCAGTTCCTCGGTGGAACCCAGACCGGTGCCGACCGACACCATCAGGCGCGTGGTGTCGACCTCGGGCGAGCCGGCGTGGTCCCACGCTCGCCGGCTCAGCACCAATGCCACCTTCTGCAGATAGGACAACCGGCGCAGCTCGGTCCGACTGAGCCCTTCGTCGAAGGACTCGGGCGTCTCGACGAGATGCCCGCCGATGCGGACCGGCAGGTCAAACTCGTCGACGAACGAATCGGTGAGCTTGCGAATGCCGCTCTGGCCGTCGAGCAGAGCCTTCCAAGTGGATTCTGCGTCGGCGGCCAGAGCGGTCGTCATGGCAAAACCGGTGACGACGACGTTGGGGAAACCATTCCCCGTAGTCAACTGGGTCTGCGTTGACATGGCTGTTGCGAACTTCCCTCTCTTGGTACTGGTATCAGTACCGCCCGAAGGCGAGCGCGACGTTGTGCCCACCGAAACCGAATGAGTTGTTGACGGCGTACTTGTAGTCGCCGTAGCGGGGCTCGCCGGCGACGATGTCGAGGTCGATCTCCGGGTCCGGGGTCTCGTAGTTCAGCGTCGGGGGGATGACCCCGTCACGCAACGAGAGCACCGTCAGCACCGATTCCAGCGCGCCGACCGCTCCGATGGAGTGGCCGAGTGCCGACTTGGGTGCGTACACCGCGGCGTGCTGGCAGCCCGCTTCCCGGATCGCGTTTGCCTCGGCGGTGTCCCCGATCGGGGTCGCCGTTCCGTGCGCGTTGATGTGGTCGACGTCCTTGGCGGACAGGCCCGCCAACTCCAGCGACCGCGTCATCGCCCGGCCGGCCCGCTTGCCGTCGGGTCCCGGCGCCACCATGTGGTAGGCGTCGGAAGTGATGCCGGCGCCCATCAGCCGGGCCAGCGGCTTGGCGCCGCGCGCCTTGGCGTGCTCCTCGGTCTCGATGATCATCATCGCGCCGGCCTCGCCGAACACGAAGCCGTCCCGGTCCTTGTCGAACGGCCGGGAGGCGCCCTCGGGGTCGTCGTTGCGGGTCGACATCGCGCGCATCATCGAGAACGTCGCGATCGGCAGCGCCTCGATGCCGCCTTCGACCCCGCCGCAGACGGCGAAGTCCGCGTCGCCCATGACGATCTGGCGCCAGGCGTGCGCGATCGCCTCCGAGCCCGACGAACAGGCCGACACCGGGGTGATGACCCCGGCGCGGGCGCCGAGCTGCAGCCCGACCACTGCGGCGGCGCCGTTGGGCATGATCATCTGAACGGCCAGCGGCGACACCTTGCGGGGGCCGCCCTCATTCATCAGGTCATAGGTCTCGACGATCTTCTCGCCGCCGCCCAGGCCGGTGCCGATCACCACGGTGAACCGGTCCGGGTCCACCTCCGGGGTGCCGGCGTTCTCCCAGAGTCGGCCGCTGAGCAGCTTGGCCATCCGCTGGACGTACGACATGCGCCGCAGGTCCAACCGGCCCATGTGGTCGTCGACCGGGTCTTTGAGATGCCCGCCGATCCTGACCGGCAGGTCCCACTTGGTGACGAACTCGTCTTCGAGGACGTGGATTCCGCTTTCACCGGCCAACAGGCCTTTCCACGTGCTCTCGATGTCCGCACCGATCGATGTGGTGGCCTCAACGGCGGTTACCACCACACTGGGGTAACCGCCGTTGGCCGTAGAAGGCTTGGAAGACACGGTCAGTTGCTCTCTGAACCGAACTTCTCGCGCAGTGCGGCGGCGGCCTCGGGGTTCTCGGCCTCCAGCTTCTGGATGTAGCCGACCACGTCGCCGACGGTGCGCAGACCGGCGAGGTCTTCGTCGGGGATCTTCACGCCGTACTTGTCCTCGGTCTGGACGGCGATCTCCACCATCGACAGCGAGTCGATGTCCAGGTCGTCGACGAACGACTTCTCGACGGTCACCTCAGACGGCTCGATACCGGTCACCTCTTCGATGATCTCGGCGAGACCGGCGATGATTTCTTCCTGACTGGCAGGCACAGTGTGTTCCCTTCGGTTGGTTCCGCACGGGGTGTGCGGGTTGATTACTGCGTGTATCTGGTTGTGCAGTTTGGAATCGGGCGTTAGAACTCGGGGAGCCCGTCCAGATCCGCGGGGGACTTGACGGCGTGCGTCGGGGTCCCCCGAAGTTCACGTTTGGCGATCCCGGCGAGCGTTCCCGCGGGCGGGAACTCCACGATCGCCGTGACTGCCCGGGCGCGGAGCGTCGCGGTGCACAGGTCCCAGCGCACCGGCCGGGTCAGCTGCGCGACCAGCTGGTCCATCGCCGCGGCCGCCGTGGTCACCGGTTGCCCGTCGCGGTTGGACAACAGGGTGGCGGTGGGCTCGTTCGTGGTGACCTGAGCCGCCGCCGCGGAGTAGGCCTCCAGCGCCGGGGCCATGTACTGCGTGTGGAAGGCCCCCGCGGTAGCCAGCTTACGCACCCGGGCCTTGGCGGGCGGGTCCTCGGCGAGCTTGTCCAGTGCGGTCAGCGGGCCGGCGGCCACGATCTGCCCGGCGGCGTTGCGGTTGGCCGGCGCCAGGTCGAGCTGCTCGAGACGGGTCAGCACTTCGGTTTCGTCGCCACCCAGCACGGCCGCCATGCCGGTCGGCTCGAGCGCGCAGGCCTTGGCCATCTCGCGGCCGCGGGTGGCGGCCAGCATGACGGCGTCGTCGGGGGAGATCACGCCGGCGATGGCGTACGCGGCGATCTCGCCGACGGAGTGACCGGCCACCACGACGTCACCGCTGGTCAGCGAGCCGTCGTTGCGCTTGGCCAGTTCGCTGTGGGCCAGCAGGGTCGCCGCCACCACCAGTGGTTGGGTGACCGCCGTGTCGGTGATCTCCTCGGCGGTCGCGGTGGTGCCCAGCGCGACCAGGTCCAGGCCGCTGATCTCTGACCAAGCGGCCAACTGGGCCCGGACGTCGCCGGAATCGGCCAGCTCCAGCCACGGCGACAGCATGCCGGGGGTCTGCGATCCCTGTCCGGGAGCGAGCAACGCAATCACGTCTTTAAGAGAACATTGTGAAGCGGGTTTTGCAGGATGTCCTAGATTATGAACATTGTCTTATGTTTTTGTGGAGGTCCTACAAAACAGTCATCTGACGCGACATGTTCGATACCGTCCTGCGACAACTACCGTCGACGGCGCCGCCTCGGCTCCGCCGGACCGCGCCGGTCTCACCCGACGTGATGCTCGTCGAGTCCGGGGCCGGGCGTCGGGGGCATGGCCGCGGTGGCATAGGTCACCTGTGCGCTGCTGAAGCTGGCGTGCTGCGCCTGATTGGCCAGCCGGCCCACCGTGGCTGCGACCCGCAGCACGTAGGCGTCGCGCGGCTGGGTGGGATCGCGTCCGGTGAAGTCGGCGATCCGCTTGAGTCGGTAGCGGACGGTATTTGGATGAACGAACAACTTTCGGGAGCAGGCCTCGATCGCCCCGCCGCAGTCCAGATAGGCGTCCAGCGTCTCGGTCAGTGACGGTCCGGCCTCGGCCAGCGGCCGCATCACGTCGGTGTGCAGGGCCGCGATCGCCGACGCGTCCCCGATCAGGGCGCGCTCGGGCAGCAGCTCGCGGGCCAGCACCGGCCGCGGCGCCCCGGTCCAGCCGATCACGGCGTTCATGCCCGAGATCGCCTCGCTGGCGCTGTGGTAGGCCGCGGTCAGGCTCGGGGCGGTCGGGCCGATCACCACCGGCCCGTCGGAGAACGCGGCGAGCAGATCCGCGAGGAATTTCTGGGTCGGCGACAGCGGGCCGGACACGATCGCCACCAGCCACGTGCCGTGCACGTCGGTCAGGGCGGCGCGGCCGTGGCGCTCGGCGACGTCGCGGACATCCTGGCTGGCCTTTTGGCCGGAGAACGCGTCCGGGCCGGGCGGCGCGGTGCCCACCACGACCGTGGCCGGGGCGTTGGTGTCCCAGTTCAGCGCCGCTGCGCGGCTCAGCAACTCCGGCCCGGTGTCACCGCGCACCACGGCGTCGACCACGCTGGCTTCCATCCGAGAATCCCAGGTGCCGCGGGCCTCGGCGGCGTCGGCGTAGGCGGAGGCGGCGGTGAAGGCCAGGTCGCGGCTGTACTTGAGGATGCCCACCGTCAGCGCGGTCACCTGCTCCTCGGAGCGGGCCAGCATCGGCACGACCTCTTCGAAGAACTCCATGGTCACCCGCACCATGTCCACGGTGTGGCGCAGCGCGATGTGCCGGGTCAGGTCCTGGGGCACCAACTCGAACGCCTGCGCCGTGTGGCCGACATTGCCGTGCGGGTCGTGCATCCACTCGGCGAAGTTGACCACCGCGGCCTGCACCACCAGGGCGACGCTGGCGCGCTGGGACGCCTCCAGTTCGGCGAAGAACGGCAACCGGTCGCCCATCGCCGAGACCGCCTCGGTGGCCAGTCGGCCCGAGTAGTGCTTCAGCCTGCGCAGCAGGGTGTCCGGGACAGCGCTCAGCAGATCAAGCGTGGACCTCGGCAGAACCGGCCCCGCACTGTTGTCGGCCATCCCTAAAAGCTACGCCAATTTTCTGGCGGGACCGGACAACTAAGCCACGCCCGAGTCCGACGTCTGCTCCGGGGCGGCCATCACATCGTCGATCTGGTACCGGTCGGCGGCGGTCGCCGGGATCGACGCGTCGATGGCACCGTCGCGGGCCAAGGCGGCCAGTACCGCCACGGCCACCGACTCCGCGTCGGTGTTGAAGTAGCGCCGCGCGGCGGTCCGGGTGTCGGAGAAGCCGAAGCCGTCGGTGCCCAGCGTGACGAAGGTGCCCGGCACCCAGGGCCGGATCTGCTCGGGTACCGCGCGCATCCAGTCCGACACCGCGACGACCGGGCCGGCGGCGTCGGCGAGCGCCCGCGTCACGTACGGCTCGCCGGCCGGGCGCTCGGGGTGACGCAGGCGCTCGCGCTCGAGTGCCACGCCGTCGCGGTTGAGCTCACCCCAGCTGGTCACCGACCACACGTCGGCGGCCACATCCCAGTCGGCGGCCAGCAGCTCGGCGGCGCGCAGCGCCTCGGGCATCGACACCCCGGAGGCGAGGATCTGGGCGGCATGGGACTTCGGCTCCGCGGCCTTCTGGTAGCGGTAGATCCCGCGCAGCAGGCCGGCGACGTCTTCAGCGTCGAAGCCGTCGGGCTCGGCGGGCTGAATATAGGGCTCGTTGTAGAGGGTGACGTAGAAATACACGTTCTCCGGGTTCTCCCCGAACATGCGTTGCAGGCCGCTTTCGATGATGTGGGCGACCTCGAAGGCGAACGCGGGATCGTAGGAGACCACCGCCGGGTTGGTGGCCGCCAGCAGCAGCGAGTGCCCGTCGGCGTGCTGCAGGCCCTCACCGGTCAGCGTGGTGCGTCCGGCGGTGGCGCCGAGGATGAAACCGCGCGCCATCTGATCGGCGGCGGCCCAGAGGCTGTCGCCGGTGCGCTGGAAGCCGAACATCGAGTAGAAGATGTAGATCGGGATCATCGGCTCGTCGTGGGTGGCGTACGACGTGCCGACCGCGGTGAACGACGCCGTCGAGCCGGCCTCGTTGATGCCCTCGTGCAGGATCTGGCCGACTTCGCTTTCCTTGTAGGCCAGCATCAACTCGGCGTCGACCGAGGTGTAGAGCTGCCCGTTGCGGTTGTAGATCTTCAACGACGGGAACCAGGAGTCCATCCCGAAGGTGCGGGCCTCGTCGGGGATGATCGGGACCAGTCGGGTGCCTATTTCCTTGTCGCGCAACAACTCTTTGAACACCCGCACGGTCGCCATGGTGGTGGCGACCTCTTGGGTCCCCGACCCTTTCTTGACCGCCGCGTACGCCTCGGGGCCCGGCAGGGTCAGCGCGCGGGCCCGGGTGCGGCGCTGCGGGACGAAACCGCCCAGGGCGCGGCGGCGGTCGAGCAGGTAGCGGATCTCCGGTGCGTCCTCGCCGGGGTGGTAGTACGGCGGCAGGTACGGGTTCTCCTCGATCTCGGCGTCGGAGATGGGGATTCGCATCTCGTCGCGGAAGTCCTTGAGGTCTTGCGGGCGGAACTTCTTCATCTGGTGGGTGGCGTTGCGGCCGGCGAAGTAGCTGCCGAGGCTGTAGCCCTTGATGGTCTTGGCCAGGATCACCGTCGGCTGACCCTGGTGCTCGACGGCCGCGCGGTAGGCGGCGTAGACCTTGCGGTAGTCATGCCCGCCGCGCTTGAGGTGCCAGATGTCCTGATCGGACAGGTTCTCGACCAGCGCCTTGGTGCGTGGGTCGCGGCCGAAGAAGTGCTGCCGCACATAGCCGCCGTCGTTGGCCTTGTAGGTCTGGTAGTCGCCGTCGGGGGTGACGTTCATCAGGTTGACCAGGGCGCCGTCCCGGTCGGCGTGCAGCAGTGCGTCCCACTCGCGGCCCCACACCACCTTGATCACGTTCCAGCCCGCGCCGCGGAAGAACGACTCCAGCTCCTGGATGATCTTGCCGTTGCCGCGCACCGGGCCGTCGAGGCGCTGCAGGTTGCAGTTGATCACGAAGGTCAGGTTGTCCAGGCCCTCCAGCGCGCCGACGTGCAGCAGCCCGCGGCTTTCCGGCTCGTCCATCTCGCCGTCGCCCAGAAAGCACCACACGTGCTGGTCGGAGGTGTCCTTGATGCCCCGGTCGTGCAGGTAGTGGTTGAACCGCGCCTGGTAGATGGCGTTCATCGGGCCCAGCCCCATCGACACCGTGGGGAACTCCCAGAAGTCCGGCATCAGCCGCGGGTGCGGGTAGGACGGCAGGCCGCCGTCGGGATGGCTGTGCTCCTGCCGGAAGCCGTCGAGCTGATGGGTGCTCAGCCGGCCCTCCAGGAACGCGCGCGCGTAGATGCCGGGGGAGGCGTGGCCCTGGATGAAGATCTGGTCCCCGCCGCCGGGGTGGGCCTTGCCGCGGAAGAAGTGGTTGAACCCGACTTCGTAGAGCGAGGCCGACGATGCGTAGGTCGAGATGTGACCACCGACGCCGACCCCGGGCCGCTGGGCGCGATGCACCATGACCGCGGCATTCCAGCGGATCCACGCCCGGTAACGGCGTTCGATGTCCTCGTCGCCGGGAAACCACGGCTCCAGTTCGGTCGGGATGGTGTTGACGTAGTCGGTCGAGGTGAGTGCCGGGATCGCCACGCGCTGCTCGCCGGCGCGTTCGAGCAGCCGCAGCATCAGGTAGCGGGCGCGTGCCGGACCGGAGCGGGCCACCAGGCCGTCGAAGGACTCCAGCCACTCGGAGGTCTCTTCGGGGTCGATGTCGGGCAGGTAGGACGCCACCCCCTCGCGGATCACTCGGACCCGATCGGCTTCGGTTGTGCCGCTTGGTGTTTTGCCCAGATCCTGGTGCACGGCCTCGGTAGTCAACGCATTACTCCTTGGTTTGGAGGTGAAGATGTGCCTGTCGGCTTGTGGCCGGCACGACACGGGAACCGATCGCTTCGTCGGTCCTGTCTTTTCTATCCTGCCCCACCGCAGCCGGGTCCGGCGGTGGGTGAGTCGGCTGCGGGTGGGCTGATCTCGGCCTGCTCGCGACTACGCGGTAACGTCTGAGGTTGTGCTGACCGGATGGCGGACCGTCCCGCGGGGGCGGGCGCGGCGACACGCCCGGGTGGGTGCCCTGGTGGCCGGTGGAACCGCGGCTCTGGCGATGGGCGTCGTCGGCTGCACCAGCATCATCGGCGGGAACCCGCAGGCGGACACCTCGGCGGCACCGGCGTACCGCTCCTCGGTGTCGGCGTCGGTGTCGGCGTCGGAGGCGACGTCGAGCATCCGCGAGACTCAGCGTCAGCAATCCATGACGACCCAGGCGGTGCGCGGCGCGTGCGGCAGGTTCGCCTCGAGCAGCAGCGACGCCGTCGACACCGTGAACAAGTACGTCGAGGCGTTCAACAACGGTGGGGACATCCCCGGTACCGCCGGGCCGGCGGTCGAGGCGCTCAACCACAGCGCCGACGAAGTGGCCGGCGCCATCAACGAGAAGTTGTCGGCCGAACTCACCGACGCGTTCAACACCTACGTCGAAGCTGCGCGTGGCGTGGCGAATGCGATTTCCAGTAAGGCGCCTGTTTCGGTGTACAACGCCCGCAAGGATGAGCTCAACCGGGCACGGGAGAAGGGGATGCAGCTGTGTCGCGCCTTCTGAGCCCGTCGATCCCGTGCTATGCGGCCTGCTGTGCAACGATGATGCTCTACAAACGGCGCGGTGACGGTCTAGGGAGGTTACACGGTGGTCGCGGCGGATAACGCCCCGAACTTCGCCCGCAAATTGGGCATCGGAAGCAACCAGTTGGTCCAGGAGTTCGGCTGGGACGAAGACGCCGACGACGATATCCGTGCCGACGTCGAAGAGGCCTGCGGTAGTGAGTTGCTCGACGAGGACACCGATGAGGTGGTCGACGTCGTACTGCTGTGGTGGCGCGAGGGCGACGGTGATCTGGTGGACACCTTGATGGACGCGATCACCGCGCTGGCCGATGACGGCGTGATCTGGGTGCTGACGCCCAAGACCGGGAAGTCCGGCCATGTACGGCCCGCCGAGATCGCCGAGTCGGCGCCGACCGCCGGCCTCATGCCGACCTCGTCGGTCAACCTCGGCGACTGGAGTGCCAGCCGGTTGGTTCAGCCCAAATCCAGGATGGGAAAGCGTTGATGTTGGAAGTCGGAACCGAAGCCCCCGATTTCACGCTCAAAGACCAGGACCAGCAGCAGGTCACCCTCAGTGACTTCCGCGGTGATAAGAACGTGCTGCTGGTGTTCTTCCCGCTGGCTTTCACCGGTATCTGCCAGGGCGAGCTGGACCGGTTGCGTGATCACCTGCCCACCTACGTCAACGACGACAGTGTGGCGCTGGCCATCTCGGTGGGCCCGCCGCCCACCCACAAGATCTGGGCGACCCAGAGCGGGTTCCTGTTCCCGGTGCTGTCGGACTTCTGGCCGCACGGCGCGGTCAGCCAGTCGTTCGGGGTGTTCAACTCCGACACCGGGTTCTCCAACCGCGGCACGTTCGTCGTCGACAAGTCCGGCGTCATCCGGTTCGCCGAGATGAAGGCTCCCGGCGAAGCGCGCGACCAGCAATTGTGGATCGACGCACTGGCCGCCCTCCAGGGGTAACCCCCGGCGCGAGCGGGCGCGTTTGCACACCGACACGCCGGTGTGGCCGGAATTCTGCGCACACTCGCCGAGGGCCGTGGCGGTTTGGGTGTCTTGCAGCGGTGCGGGTAACCTGCCCGGGTTGGGGCGCGTAGCTCAGTGGTAGAGCTCTGGTTTTACACACCAGCGGTCGGCGGTTCGATACCGTCCGCGCCCACCAGTGTTAATGCAGTTCAGCACACGGCTTCGGCCAGCCGGCGCCAGTGGTCCCGCGGGAAGGCGCGCGGGTCGGCGTCGAGCAGCTGCACGCAGACATGGTCGGCGCCGGCGGCCCGGTGCTCGGCGATCCGGCCGGTCACGGCCTCGACGGTCCCCCAGGCGATGATCGCGTCGAACAGCCGGTCGCTGACCGAGGCGATGTCGTCCTCGGTGAAGCCCGAACGCAGCAGGTTGTTGGCGTAATTGGGCAGCGCGAGGTACGAACCCAGCCACTTGGTGCCGATCTCGCGCGCCTCGGCCCGGTCAGCGCACAGGATCGCGGTCTGCTCGGGCAGCAGCAACGGGCCGGACCCCAGCTGTTCGCGGGCGAACCGGGTGTGGTCGGGGGTAGTCAGATAGGGGTGCGCGCCGCGACTGCGGGTGGCGGCCAGCCCGAGCATCTTCGGACCCAGCGCGGCGAGCACCCGGGAACCCACCGGAACGGGGGTGTCGGCGGCGTCGAGGCCGTCCAGGAAGGTGGTCATCGCCCGCAGCGGCCGGCGGTAGCGGCCGGGATCCCCGGCGTCGATCAGCGGCGCATGGCTGACACCGATCCCGAGGAGGAAGCGGTCACCGTGGGTTGCCGTCAGCGATGCGTACGACGCCGCGACGTCGGCCGGGGTGTGCATCCACAGGTTTAGGATGCCGGTGGCGATGACGGCCCGCCGGGTGGCCGACAGCAGGTTGCCCACCGCGTCGAACACCGGACCGCCGACGTCGGGTATCCACAGTGCGGTGAAGCCCAGTTCCTCCAGTTCGGCGGCCGCCTCGGCGGCCTCACCCTGATCGCCGTAACGCAGCGGCGCACTCCAGATCCCCACACCCGAGATGTCGACCATCAGGCCAGGATGGCACAGCGCCGGCGAGGCTAGACCACGCGCATACCGGTACGGGCCCGAAAACGCATGTCCCACAGGTACACGTGGTAACCCAGCAGCCAGGCCCGCTGTGGGATCAACCGGTCGGCGAGCCGCAGCGCGGACAGCAGCCACTCGAACCGGCGCTGCTGCGAGGCCGACCAGTCCAGCTTCATCAGCTGGCGGAACTCGGCGGGCAGGAATCCGGTCGTGGCGAACAGGTTGAGCGGGCCGGCCAGCCGCAGCGGCCAGGGCAAGAACACCATCGACGCCACTCCGTAAAGATGCTCGCGCACCGGCGGATCGATGCGCTGCTCGTCCAGCGAGCGCTTCCAATACTCGTCGAACGCCGCCCGGTCGGCCGGCCACATCTCGTCGCTCACCTGCAGGGTCGTGCCGAGCTTCTTGGCGTCGGCGTAGATCGCGTCGGCAGCCGCGGCATCGAGCGGGCCGTGCAGGAACTCGTGCTGATCGACGAAGTAGCGGTAGAGGCAGGCCGCTACCCACAATTGCAGCCTGGGGTCGAACGCGTGGTAGCGCACCGGGCTTTCGGGCGTGGAACGTACCTGCCGGTGCACCCCGTCCACCCACTCGCGATAGAGCTCACGGTCTTCGTCGGTGCCGATGGTGGCTACCGCCAGGTAGGTGCCGGTGGTCCGCGCCCGCTTGAACGGGTGCTTGTACACGTTGCCGCTGTCCACCCGGCTTTCCTGCACTCCGTAGCCGACCCCGGGCAGCGACAACTGCATGATCACGTTGGCGGCCGGAAGCAACATCGCCGCGGGATTCAGCAGGTCGACGACCCGGGTGGGCCGCTTCATCGGGGCTGCTCCATGGCTGGAGTATGCCCGAATGCGGGGTCCGGTATGCCGCACTCGGGCCGATGGCGTGCCGGCAGTGGTCAGCGGCGCCGGCCGTACCGGTCGGCGAGCTTCTGTTCGACGGTCATCGGTGGTGCGGGCTCATCCGAATCGGCGTCGGCGGCGGCCGAACTCTCCGACCGCCGCGCGCGCAGTTCGGCAAACGCGAAGTAGCCCAGGCCGATCGGGGCGAGGATCCCGAACGCGATCCACTGGATGCCGTAGGACAAGAACGGGCCGGCATCGCGGCGGGGCAGCGCGATCACACCCAACCCGCCCGGTTGGTCGTCGACCAGTTGCAAATAGGACCCGGTCAGCGGAACCTCGGTCACCGCCGCGACCTGTTCGGTGTTGATCGAGTACACCTGGCGGAAGCCGTTCTCGCGGAACGAATTTTTACCGGGAATCACCGCCTGTGAATCCCGCAGCCGTGCCGTGATGCTGACTTGCCCGTCCGGCGGCGGCGTAATCTCCGGCATCCGCGAGCCGCCGTCGTCGGTGCGCACATAGCCGCGGTTGACCAGCACCGTCGGCCCGCCGGCGACCGCAAACGGTGTCAGCACCTCGAAGGCCGGCGCGCCGTCGATCAGCCGCAACCGCACCAGCACCTGCGCGTCGGGAAGATAGCGGCCGGTGGCGGTCACCGGCTGCCACTGCTCATCGGGCGCCGACGAATCCTGGTGCGGTAGCACCGTCGTCAGCGGCACCGGTTCCGCGGTCAGCGCCCGCTCCAGTTGGCTGTTGGCGCGTGTGGTGGTGGTGTTCTTGCCCAGCTGCCACGGCGCCAGCACGGTGAAGCACAGGTAGGCGAAGGCCAGCACCACCACCGCCAGGGCCAGCCAGCTCGGGCGCAGCAGGAAGGCCAGCCGCCGCATCAGCTGCCCTCGCGGGACGCCAGCCGTCCGTCGACCCAGTCGTGCAGGCCCGGCAACGCGGCCGCGATGACGGTGTAGGCCGCCACGAAGTCGTCATGTCCGCCGTAATACGGGTCGTCGACGTCGGGCACGGCCGCACCCGAACGCGGATCGAACGACCGCAGCATCCGGATCCGGTCGGCCGGGATCCCCAGTCCCTGTAGCAGCCCCACGTGGTTGCGTCCCAACGCCACCACCAGATCGGCCGCCATGTGGAGCGGACCGACCTGGGCGGCGGAATGCTCCACCGGGTAGCCGTTGTCGCGCAGCACCCGGTTGGTGCGTTCGTCGGCGCACTTGCCGACATGCCAGTCGGCGGTTCCGGCGCTGCTCACCTGCACCAGCTCGCCCAGGCCGCGTTGCGTGAGCTGGTGGGCGAACATCTTCTCGGCCATCGGAGACCGGCAGATGTTGCCGGTGCAGACGAACGTGACATGCAGCGCCGGGTCAGACACCGAGCACCTCCCGCAGTTCGGCGACGGTCTGCACCCGAGCGACGGGACCGCCGGGGAAATCAGGGCCGGAGTCGGCGGTGTCCTGGTAGTCGGCTTGGCCGTAGCCCCAGCCGACCAGCACGGTGTCGATACCGTGGGCGGCCGCGCCGTCGACGTCGTGACGCCGGTCGCCCACCATCAGCACCCGGGCCGGCAACGGCGCCAGCTGCGCCAGCGCATGGGCCAGCACCTCGGACTTCGCCGCCCGGCTGCCGTCGACGCTGGCGCCGGCAACGACCTCGAAGTGCCCGTCGAGCCCGAAGTGGGCCAAAATCCTGCGCGCGGTCGGCTCGACCTTGGAAGTGGCCACGGCTAACCGCACCCCGGCGGCTCGCAGGTCCCCCAGCAGCGCGGCGACACCGTCGAACATGGTGTTCATCAGCCAGCCGCGGCTGGTGTAGTCGGCGCGGTAGGCGGCGATCGCCGCGTCGGTCTGCTCGCCGAGGCCCATCGCGGCCAGCGTGTGGTGCATCGGCGGCCCGACGAGCCGCTGGGCGAGATCCCCGCCGGGAACCGGCGCCCCGATGTGGTCCAGCGCGTGGCGGAAGCTGGCCACGATCCCGGCTGCGGAGTCGGTCAAAGTGCCGTCCAGGTCGAAGATCACCAGTTCGGCGCTGACAGTGGTAGTGCGCGTCACGGCCCCATTGTCCCCGACGTGGGCGGCGGCCTCGCCGAGTGGCGCACTACTGTCTTGGAGTGTGACTGCGCGGCTGGCTGATGTCATCGACGTGCTCGACGCCGCCTACCCCCCGGAACTGGCCCAGTCGTGGGATTCCGTCGGGCTGGTCTGCGGTGACCCGGACGACGTGGTGGGCTCGGTGACGATCGCGGTCGATGCGACGGCTGCGGTGGTCGACGAGGTGCCCGACGGCGGTCTGCTGCTGGCCCATCACCCGTTGCTGCTGCGCGGGGTGGACACCGTGGCGGCGAGCACGCCCAAGGGCTCGCTGGTACACCGGCTGATCCGTTCCGGGCGAGCCCTGTTCACCGCGCACACCAATGCCGACTCGGCCTCACCGGGGGTGTCGGATGCGCTGGCGGACGCACTGGGCCTGACCGTGGAGGCCGTGCTGGAACCGGCCACGCAGGCCCCCGACACCGACAAGTGGGTGATCTACACCCCGATCGAGCACGCCGAGGCGGTGCGGGCCGCGGTGTTCGCCGCCGGAGCCGGGCACATCGGCGACTACACCCAGTGCAGTTGGGGGGTGACCGGGACCGGACAGTTCCTGCCCGGCGACGGCGCGGACCCGACGATCGGGCGGGTGGGCGCGGTGGAGCGCGTCGCCGAGGATCGCATCGAGGTGGTGGCTCCGGCCCGCGCCCGCGGCCGGGTCCGGGCGGCGCTGCTGGCCGCGCATCCCTACGAGGAACCGGCGTTCGACGTGTTCGCGCTGCAGCCGCTGCCCGCCGGGGTCGGGATCGGCCGGATCGGCAGCCTGGCGGTCCCGGAGCCGCTGAGCACGTTCGTCGCCCGGGTCGCCGCGGGGCTGCCGGCCACCGCGTGGGGGGTGCGCGCGGCCGGGGACCCGGATCTGCCGGTGTCGCGGGTGGCGGTCTGCGGCGGCGCCGGCGATTCCTTGCTGGACGCTGCGGCCGCGGCTGACGCACAGGCCTACGTCACCGCGGATCTGCGCCACCACCCGGCCGACGAGCACGCCCGCCGGTCGACGGTGGCGCTGGTCGACGTGGCGCACTGGGCCAGTGAATACCCGTGGTGCGCGCAGGCGGCCGACGTGCTCCGGTCGCACTTCGGTGCTGCCCTGCCGGTGCGCGTCAGCGCGTTGCGCACCGACCCCTGGAATCTCGCGTTCGAAGGAGACCGGCGATGAAGGCTGAAGTGGCACAGCAACGTTCGCTTCTGGAGTTGTCGGAACTCGACGCCGAACTGGCCCGGATCGCGCACCGGTCCGGTCATCTTCCCGAGCAGCAGGAGCGCGACCGCATCCTGGCCGAGCACACCACCGCCGCCGACCGGCTGGCCGCCCTGGAATTGGCACTGGAGGACTTGGACGGCCAAGCCGCCCGATTCGAGTCCGAGATCGACGCGGTACGCCAGCGGGCAGACCGCGACCGCGCGCTGCTGGACTCCGGGCAGACCAGCGCCAAGCAGGTCGCCGATCTGCAGCACGAGCTCGAGACACTGCAGCGGCGCCAGGCCAGCCTGGAGGATTCGCTACTGGAGCTGCTGGAACAGCGCGAGCAACTGCAGGCGCAGGCGACCGCCGAATCCGGTGTGGTCGACGAGCTGGCCACCGAGCTGGCCCGGGTGGAGGAGACCCTGCAGACCGCGTCGGCCGAGCTCGAGACCACTCGTGCCCAGCGCGCGGCGACCCGTGCGGAGCTGGCCGGCACGATCGACGGCGAGCTGCTCGCGCTCTACGAGCGGCAGCGGGCCTCCGGTGGCGTCGGGGCGGGACCGCTGCGGGGCGGCCAGTGCGGGGCCTGCCGGATCGAGATTGACCGCGGGGAGCTGGCCCGGATCTCGGCGGCCCCGCCCGAGGAGGTGCTGCGGTGCCCGGAGTGCAGCGCGGTCTTGCTGCGCGTCAAGGACTTCGGGTAGAGCGCCGCCGATGAAGGTCGTGGGATGAAGGTTGTAGTCGAGGCCGACGGCGGATCGCGCGGCAACCCGGGGCCCGCTGGCTACGGATCGGTGGTGTGGTCGGCGGATCGCGCCGAGGTGCTCGCCGAGACCAAGGGGTCGATCGGCGTGGCCACCAACAACGTGGCCGAATACCGCGGCCTGGTCGCCGGTCTGACCGAGGCGGCACGACTAGGCGCCGCCGAGGTGGCGGTGTTCATGGACTCCAAGTTGGTGGTCGAACAAATGGCCGGCCGATGGAAGGTCAAGCATCCGGATCTGATCCCGCTACACACCCGCGCCCGTGAGCTGGCGGCCAAGTTTGACCACGTCCGCTACAACTGGATTCCGCGGGAGAAGAACTCTCACGCCGACCGGCTGGCGAATGAGGCGATGGACGCCGCCGCGAAAGGCAGCCCCCCGGCCATCGGGGAGCCGATGGCCGAGAATCCCGGGAAACCGGGGCCGGATAGGCCCACGGCGCCCGGCTGGACGGGCGCCACGGGGACCCCCACCCGGCTGTTGCTGCTGCGGCACGGACAGACCGAACTGTCGGTGCAACGGCGCTACTCCGGGTGCGGTAATCCGGAACTGACCGACACGGGCCGGCGCCAGGCCGATGCGGCGGCGCGCTTCCTGGCGCAGCGCGGCGGCATTTCGACGGTGATCAGTTCGCCACTGCAGCGCTGCCATGACACGGCCACCGCCGCGGCGAAGCTGCTGCGCCTGGACGTGGCCGTCGATGAGGACCTGATCGAGACCGACTTCGGCGCCTGGGAGGGCCTGACGTTCGCCGAGGCGGCCGCACGCGACCCGGAATTGCACCGGCGGTGGCTGACCGACACCGCTACCGAGCCGCCAGGCGGGGAGAGTTTCGACGCGGTGCAACGGCGGGTACGGCGCGCACGCGACCGGATCATCGCCGAGCACGCCGGCACCACCGTGTTGGTGGTGTCGCATGTGACGCCGATCAAGACGATGCTGCGCCTGGCGCTGGACGCCGGTCCGGCCATTCTCTACCGGCTGCACCTGGACCTGGCCTCGCTGAGCATCGCCGAGTTCTTCGCTGACGGGCCCGCGTCGGTGCGACTGGTGAATCAGACCGCCTACCTCTAACGGGGCGCGCTCAGTCGCGCAGGTGCACCCGCTCACCGTGGGCGCCGAAGATCATGATCGCCTCCGCCGGCCCGTCGACCGCGCTGAACCAGTGCGGGATCCAGGTGGAGAATTCCACGGCCTCGCCCGGCCCGATCAGGAAGTCGTCGTCGCCGAGCACCAAGCGCAGTCGGCCCGACAGCACGTACATCCACTCGTGCCCCTCGTGAACCGGCAACTCGGCCGGACGCCGACGCCGGACGTTGACCCGGATCTTGAAGGCATGCAGGCCACCGGCCGGGCCGTGCCGGGTCAGCGGCCAGTAGGTGATGCCGTGGCGGGTCTGCGCGGCGCCCCGCACCCGCGGGTCGCGGTGTTCGGGGGCGCGCAGCAACTCGTCGGTGCTGACCGACAGCGCCTCGGCCAGCCGGGGCAGGTGATCCAGTGCCAGGCGCCGTTTGCCGGACTCCAGCCGGCTCAGCGTCGAGACGTCGATGCGGGCGCGCGTTGCCACGTCCTCGAGTGTCAGCCCCTGCTGGGTGCGTAGTTCCCGCAGCCGACGGCGCACCCGCAGGTCGACGCTGTTCTCATCAGTTGCCGCCACGGCAAACCAGTTTGCCGACGGATGCCAGTCAGCGCAATCGGGCCCGGGTCAGATGTACATCGCGGGGTCGATGTAGGCCGTCGGGTCGACACCGGGCTCACGCTGGGTCTCGGCCCGGGGGCGCACCACCGCCGGGATTCCGGTCGCGATCGAGTTCGCCGGTACGTCACGGGTGATGACGGCATTGGCGCCCACCGCTGAGTCGTCCCCGATGCGTATCGGCCCGAGCACTTTTGCCCCGGCACCGATGGTGACCCGGTCGCCCACGGTGGGATGGCGCTTGCCCCGCTTCATCGAGCGGCCGCCCAGCGTCACGCCGTGGTAGAGCATCACGTCGTCGCCGATCTCGGTGGTCTCGCCGATCACCACGCCCATCCCGTGGTCGATGAAGAACCGCCGGCCGATGGTCGCACCCGGATGGATCTCGACCCCGGTCAGCAACCGGGTGAACTGGGCCAGCAGCCGTGCGGTGCCCCGCAATGCGGGCCGGGCCCAAAGCCGGTGTGCCACACGGTGTGACCAGATGGCGTGCAGACCTGAATACACCAAGGCGTTCTCCACGTTCCCACGCGCTGCCGGATCGTGGGCCCGGGCGTTCTTCAGGTCTTCGCGTACCGCCGATATCAGGCTCATGAGGCGATTATTCCCTGATGTGCGCGAACAGCGGCGTCGAGATGTAGCGTTCGCCGAAGTCGGGGATGACCGTGACGATGAGCTTGCCGTCGTTCTCCGGGCGCTTGGCCAGTTCGATTGCGGCCCAGACGTTCGCACCCGCGGAGATTCCGCCGAGGATGCCCTCGTCGGTGCCGAGCCGGCGGGCGACCTTGACGGCATCGTCGAAGGTGGCATCGATGATCTCGTCGTAGACTTCCGGATCGAGCACCTCGGGCACGAAATTCGCTCCGAGACCCTGGATCTTGTGCGGCCCGGGGTCTCCGCCGGTGAGGATCGGGGAGTCTTTCGGTTCGACGCCGACGATCCTCACCCCGGGTTTGCGTTCCTTGAGCCCGTGACCCACCCCGGTCAGTGTTCCGCCGGTGCCGATCCCGGCGACGAAGATGTCGACCGCGCCGTCGGTGTCCGACCAGATCTCCTCGGCGGTCGTCGTCGCGTGGATCTCCGGGTTGGCGGGGTTGGCGAACTGATCGGCTGCCACCGAGTTGTCGGTGTCGGCGATGATCTGCTTCGCCTTGGCCACCGCGCCGGACATGCCCTCGGCGCCGGGGGTCAACACGATCTCGGCGCCGAACGCGCGAAGCATCACCCGGCGCTCGGTGGACATGGTGTCCGGCATGGTGAGGATCACCTTGTACCCGCGCGCCGCACCGACCATCGCCAGCGCGATGCCGGTGTTGCCGCTGGTGGCCTCGACGATGGTTCCGCCGGGCCGCAGCTCACCGGAGCGCTCGGCGGCGTCGACGATCGCCACCCCAATGCGATCTTTGACACTGTGCGCCGGATTATAGAACTCCAACTTGGCCAGCACCTTCGCGCCGAGGCCATCGGTGAGCCGGTTGAGCCGGACGAGCGGCGTATGCCCGACCAGTTCGGTGACGTTGTCGTAGATCCTGCCCATAGGAGACCTTATCTCTCGCTGCTCGTCCGGTGCTGCGTCGTGGCCACACAAAAACAGACCCCGTAAACGATGCTAGGAGCCCGCTGCTTCGGTGCGACGAATGGCCCGGAAGAACACCTCGATTTTGACATCGACCGGGATGTGAACCCATTCGCGTACTTGCCTAGATAGCAAGTCAACTTGCTGTGGCCGCAGTGTCCCGGCACGCTCGGCTGCATGGCAGAGATCTGGGATTGCATTGTGGTGGGCGGCGGGGCGGCCGGGCTCAGCGCCGGCTTGGTGCTGGGCCGGGCCCGACGCAGGACGTTGCTGATCGACGCGGGGGAGCAGAGCAACCTGCCCGCCATCGGTATCGGCGGCCTGTTGGGTCACGACGGGCGCCCGCCGGCCGAACTGTATGGGATCGGACGCAGCGAAATCGCGTCCTATGGTGTGCAGATCCGCTCCGGCGAGGTGACCGACATCGGCCGTCTGGACGATGACTTCGTCGTGCGCTCGGCGGACGGGGCCAACGAGCGCACCCGCCGGGTGCTGCTGACCACCGGAATGGCCTACCTGCCACCGGAGCTGCCCGGCCTGGCGCCGCTGTGGGGCCGGTCGGTCTTCCACTGTCCGTTCTGTCACGGCTGGGAGGTGGCCGATCAACCACTGGCGGTGTTGGCCCGCGGTGAGAAAGCCGTGCAGCTGTCGTTGCTGTTGCGGTGCTGGAGCGACGACATCGTGCTGCTGGCCGACGGCTCGGCCGACCTCGACGACGCTGGCCGCGCCCGGCTGGCCGGTGCCGGCGTCGGGGTCGACGAGCGGCCGGTAGCGGCGCTGGATGCAGCTGACGGTGAATTGTCGGCGGTGGTGTTCGCCGACGGCAGCCGGCTGCCGCGGCGCGGGCTGCTGGTCGCGACGGGCACCCGGCAGCGCGATCGGCTGGCGGCCCAACTGGGCGTGGACATCACCGCGCCGAGCCCGGTCGCCCAAGACCCGATCGGCGTGGATCCGCTGTACCGCACCTCGGTTCCCGGGGTGTTCGCCGCCGGAGACCTGACCGGCGAGATGCCGCAGGTCGCCGTGGCGATCGCGGCGGGGGCTCGGGCCGCAGCCGCAGTGGTGCAGAGTCTGGCGGTAGGCGATGTCTGAACCGCAGCGCGACGCGCAGGAGTTCTGGGACGAGTTCTACGACGGCGACGACCGGATATGGAGCGGCTGGGTCAACGTCCACCTCGCACTGATTGCCGCCGGCCTGGCGCCGGGCCGGGCGCTGGACCTGGGCTGCGGCGAGGGCGCTGATGCGATCTGGTTGGCCGAAAAGGGTTGGCAGGTGCTCGCCGTCGACGTCTCGGCCAACGCCTTGGACCGGGCTCGGGCCGCAGCGCGGCAACGAGAAGTGCTGCCGCACATTCATTTCGAGCGGCACGATCTGTCCGACAGCTTTCCGGCCGGCCGGTTCGACCTGGTGTCGGCGCAGTTCCTACACTCCCCGGCGCGACTGGAACGCGACACGGTGCTGCGCCGGGCCGCCGAGGCGGTGGCGGCGGGCGGGCTGCTGCTGATCGTCGACCATGGTGCCGCGCCACCGTGGGCTGGGGAGCAGGCCCACGCCCACCACTTCGCCGCGGCGGAGGAGGTGCTGGCGGGGCTGCGCCTCGACCATGCGCGGTGGGAGCGGCTGCGGGTGGGCACCGCCGAGCGTGACGCCGTCGGGCCCGACGGCCAGACCGCCACGCTGACCGACAACGTGATTCTGCTGCGCCGCACGCCGAACGGCGACGTTCAAGCGGCGTCGTGAAAGATCAGCCCGAGGGTGTAGCGCTCGCCGGAGCGGACCGTCGAAACGCCGTGGCGCACCGGCGACGCCGACCAGCCCCGGGTGGAGCGCACCGGCCGGTCGCGGGTGGTGAACAGATAGCCGTGTCCGTGCGGCAACTGGGTGGCGGTGCCCCGGGACTGGGCGCGCGGCCGCTGTTCGACCAGCAGGAATTCCCCGCCGGTGTAGTCGGTGCCCGGGTCGCTGAGGTTGATCACCACCTGCAGCGGAAACACCAAGTCGCCGTACAGGTCCCGGTGCAGTGCGTTCCAGTCGCCGGGACCGTAGCGCAACATCAGCGCGGTGGGTTTGGTCTGCCCGGTCCGGTGACAGTGATCCAGCCATTCGTCGAAGTCGTCGGGCCACGGGGCGTCTCGCCGCAGCCGCGCCGCCCAGTTCCGCGCGATCGGCAGCAGGTGCGGATACAGCGCCCGTTTGAGCGCATCGACGGGATCCGGTGCCGGCGCGCCGAAGTACCGGTATTGCCCGGATCCGTAGCGCTGTTGCTGCATGTCGACGGTGGCGCGGAAGCGCTCGTCGTCCTTGTAGATACCGCGTAGCCGCGCAGCCTCCGACACCGTCAGCAGCCGCGGCAACAGCGCGCCGCCGACCTCGTCGAGTTCGGCGACGATGGCGTCCCAGTCGCCGGCGTCCACCCGCCGCTGCCACGGTGTCGTTGTCATCACCGCAAAGCCTAAGCCCGGCCGGCTCGGCGGCGGGGCGCTGGGGGTGGCTCACCGGACGGCTTGCCGGTACGGTGATCAGCGCGGACGAGTTGGCCGGGCGGCCGCGGCTCGCGAGAGTGGGTCGAGGAAAGTCCGGACTTCACAGAGCAGGGTGATTGCTAACAGCAATCCGAGGTGACTCGCGGGATAGTGCCACAGAAAACAGACCGCCACCGCGAGGTGGTAAGGGTGAAACGGTGCGGTAAGAGCGCACCAGCGTGCCGGGTGACCGGTACGGCTTGGTAAACCCCACCCGAAGCAAGGCCAAGAAGACCGCACTTCGTGCGGTCGCGCAGGTGTTCGAGGGCTGCTCGCCCGAATCTGCGGGTAGGCCGCTCGAGGTACCCGGCGACGGTGTGCCCAGATGGATGGTCGCCGCCGCACCGCGCCCGCGGTGCGGAACAGAATCCGGCTTACAGGCCAACTCGTCCGCGCTAACTCTTTGACCTGCTGATTCACCCCTCAGATGGGGTGCTGGTCCGCAATTGGTCCGCAGCAGGTTTACCGAGCACCGAATCGATAGCGTCACGGGTCCGATCATCGGAATCCGGCCACAAGTGGCTGTAGGTGTCCAGCGTCTCCACCGCGGAGGCGTGCCCGAGCCGCGCCTGCACCGTCTTCACCGACTCGCCGTGCCGGATTAACAGGCTCGCGTAGTAGTGCCTCAGCGCGTGGAATCCGGTGCCGGCCGGGAGGGTGGCCTTCCTGGCGGCTGGTCTCCACGCATGGCCGAACGTGGCTCGGGTCAGGGGCTTGCCCTTCAAGGTGAACATCAGGCCATCAGGGCCGGCGGGGAATGCCGCCAGATGCGCCGCGAGCGCGTCCACGACGACCTGGGGCAGTGGGATGACCCGGTTGCTGGCCTGCGTCTTGGGTGGCCCGAACTCCGGTGCCTTACCCTGCACCGTCACCAGTTGCCGATCCACCGTTGCTGCACGCTCAAGGAACCGCACCCGATCCACCGTCAGCCCGAAGCACTCACCCTGCCGCATCCCGGTACCCGCCGCCAAGGTGACGAGCGCCTGGAGTTCCGCCGGTAAGGCAGCCCGCACCGCCTCCACCTGCTCCGTGGTCAACGGCACCACCGGCGCTCGCTGCACCTTCGGCAGCTTGGTGCCCTCACACGGATTCGATGCGACCCGGCGATCCCGCACCGCCGACTTGAAGATCGTCGAGGCGATCCCATGAATCACCGCGACCGTGGCTGGTGCCAGCGCCAGGCCCTTAACCCATGCCTGTACGTCGCTGGGCATGATCGAGGCGAGCTGACGATCCCCGAACACCGGGTACGTGTGCCGCCGCAGCATCGTCTCGACGTGCGCCTGCGAGCTAGGTCGCTGAACCTGCATCTTGCGCCACCGCTCGGCGTAATCGCGGAAGGTGACTTCGCCCGCCCTCGGATCGACATGCGTACCGGACACCACAGCAGCGGTCTGGCCTTCAAGCCACCGGCTCGCGTCGACCTTGCGGGCGAAGCTCTTGGTGTGCTCCCGGCCGGCGTCGTCAACGTAGCGGGCCAGCCACCGCAGCCCCTTGCCGTGCCGAGAGCTGGGTGCCGTGCGCGACTCCCCGTCAACCCGAACAGTTTTCGTCCACCGATCCTCGACCCCGGCACGTCGATTACGTCGCATCATCGCTCCGACCTCTTTCCGTACGTCGACACCTTGTAGGACCGCTGCGGCATCTGGGGCACGGTCGGATCGTCAACGACCAGGAGTGCGGTTATCGCCGCGTCTATCGAGTCGACCGCGAGTTCGGCAGCCGCGACGACCACCTCACGGTTGTCGAACTCCAGCCCATCGAGTTCGGGGAACGTGTTGATCAGCGTCGTACTGATCCCGCCAAGGGTGAAACGTGCCTGCAGGGCGGCGTCGCGCACCGCGTAGAGCCGGTCACGCTCCGCAGTGGTCGCGCGCCCCATCAGCGCGTCCGTCGATACGCCGAACAAGTCCGCGAGTGCCGCGGCCTCGTCGATCCTCACCGCCCGCTCACCGGACTCGATCTTGGCAACCGTCGTCGCATAGATGCTGTGAATCCCTTTGGCGCTCAACTGTTTTGCGAGGTCGGACTGTGACAAACCGCGGCGCTCGCGTTCCCGCTTGACGCGCTCCCTAAATCGGGTCTCAACCGATGATTGCTTACCCATATTCGGAAACATACCTGTAATCGGTTGACCAGCGCAACCAACACGGACAACACTCGTGTCATTCCGCAAATCGGAACTGTACCGATATCAGGGAGGACTGTCCTTATGGACCGCAGTGAATATCTCAACTCCACCGATCTGGAGGAGTTGACCGGCACGCCCAGTTCGACCTGGCGCTATTGGGCTCACATCGGGAGCGGCCCGCCCAGCTTCAAGTTGGGCCGACGCCGCGTCTGGAAAAAGTCAACTGTCCTGTCTTGGCTCGCCGCGCAGGAGGCCGATGCCTGATGACTCAACGACAGAAAAGCCGCCCCGGCGGCGACACCGGAGCGGCTTCAAAGTCCTTGGCAGCGGACTACGACCACGGTACCGCAACACCAGTCGAGCAGGCGTGGCACGCAACGCCGATCCCGATGGCAGCTCGCGAAATCGGCCCGCAGCGGTATCACACCGCCCCCGCCGGCCTAGCCGCACGCACATTCCGTGAAGGCTTTGCCCGCGGCGGATGTGATGCCCTTCGCCGTGTGTGGGGCATCGTGCCCGACGATCTGCGCGGCCTGGTTGCCGTTATCGCCGCCGACTACGGCGGTGACGATGACTGAACTTCGCGCGGTTCCCGGTTCCGGGAACCGCTCGGGAACCGAACACAACGGCGCGGTTCCCGGTTCCCAACCCACTATGCGGGAACCGGGAACCGCAGACGAAACCTCCATCTACGTGGACGTATCCGCTTTGCTCGACGGCACGGTTCCCGACCCCCCGGAGCCGCAACTAGGCCGCCGAACCGATGGACACGCCCTGTTCTATGCCGGTCAGGTCAATTGGATCTTCGGCGACCCCGAAGTGGGCAAGTCATGGCTGTGCCTGGCGTGTGTCACCGAGGCACTCCAGGCTGGCCGGAAGGCGCTGATCATCGACCTCGACCACAACGGCGCACCGGCCACCGTTCGGCGACTGCTTGATCTCGGCGCACCCGCCCACGCACTGCGCGACCTCGACCGGTTCCGGTACACCGAACCCGAAGACCGCGCCGAGTTACGCCGTGTCATCGACGACTCCATGCAGTGGCGGCCAGCCGTCGCCTTGGTCGACTCGGTGGGCGAACTGCTGCCGATGTACGGGGCCAGCAGCAACTCCAGCGACGACTTCACCCTGGCTCACACCAACGTCCTCAAGCCGCTCGCCAAGGCCGGTGCGGCCGTCCTGGCGAACGACCACCTCGCCAAGAGCGCCGACTCCCGAGCGGCCGGCCCCGGCGGCACCGCCGCGAAGCGGCGCGCTATCGGTGGGGTTTCGCTGCGGGTCAAGATCAAGCAGCCCTTCACGCCGGGTCACGGTGGAGCCGCCACCCTGCTGATCAACAAGGATCGCCACGGCGGCCTGCGGGCACACTGCCCGGTCGGTGACCGGGAACCGGTCGCGGGCACGTTCAAGCTGCTTGCCTTCACCGATGGCGTGCTGGAGTGGGCCATCTATCCGCCCGCTGATGGTGAGCGCAATGAGGACGAAGCCGCACCCACTGCCGACGTGAACGCGATCGCCGAACTCGACCCACCGCCGGAAACCGTCGAGGACGCCCGAAAACGCCTGGCATGGCAGAAACAACGCACCGTCAACGCAATGCGCACCTGGCGCACCACCACCGAGAAAGGAAACCCCGCATGACCGACAGCGAGATCGACCTTGTAGATGGCACCGTCCTCGCCTACCAGGCCAGCCCGCATGAGGGCCTGGTGTACGTCACCGTCACCGGCCCCGACGAGGACCAGCCGATGATCGTCATGTTCGACCGCGACGACCTCGACGCCCTCAACCGAGCACGCACGGAACTCAAGCGGGGGCCGGCTGAACCCGACCCCGGTTCGGTCCTGCAGATCCTTGCCGCTTCCCGCGCCGACCAATTCGTCTACGACCGGGTGGAGTACAGGTACAACGCACTGGAGGAAAAGTGGTTGGCGTGGGGGCGTGTCGACATTGACGAAGATTGCGCGCCTGACGGAGAGCTGTGCACCCGGTGCAACGGCTACCACAACCCGCAACCCGGCACCACATTCGTGACGGCACGCAACTGGTGGTCGAAATGACACCCGAAGCCCAGGCCGAGATCGACGGCATCCACGCTGCCCTCACCGCCGCCACTGCCTACCACGACGGCAACATGGGTGCCCTCCAGGCCATCCTCACGATGCACCGCACCGACGCCCTTCCTCTGGTGTTCGGCCTGCTCGGTGCATTCGACAGCCTGCTGAGATCCGTGCCGGGGGAGCCGCACGAGATCCTGCAGATCCTCCGCAACGTCGTCCTGCGCACCGAGGCGGGTGGTGGACGATGACCCTGCGCCCCTGCCTGCGGTGCGGTGAGCCGTCACCGCGCAGCCACTGCGATGAGCACACCCCGAAGCACCCGCCTAAGTCACCTCGCAACCACGGCTACGACGCCGCCTGGGATCGACTGAGCCGCCGTGCTCGTCGACTGCAGCCGTGGTGTTCGGGGTGTGGATCGACCGAGGATCTGCAGTGCGACCACAAGCCGAGCGCGTGGCAGCGCAAGGCCGAGGGCAAGGCGGTCCGACTGGCCGACGTGGACGTGCTGTGCGGCCCGTGCAACCGCGCAGCCGGCGCAGCCCGCGGCAACGCCCTGACCAGGGGGGATGCCCCGAGGGGGGCCAAAGAGGCACCCGTGCCCAAGGCAGAATTTGAGTTACTCACTCGGCGGGAGGGGTGAAACCGTGCCTCAGATCCGCGAGTGTTTCCGCCGGCGCGCGCTGAGTCTCGGACTGCCGAGTTTTTATGAGACTGATTGCGACATCAGTCATGCCGAGCGCGAGGCCCAACGCATTGCGGGCGAGATCGTAATCGCTTTCCGCGTGAGCGCTAAGAAATTCTTCCAGCGCTTCGGCGGTGCCCGGACCGTAGCCCATTCCTGCTTCGGATTCGAGAAGGTGGCTGTGGAGGTAGTCCAATGCCTTCTGAGCCGCCTCGTGCTGGTCCGGTGTCAGCTCCCGCATTCGGAGATTCTCACATGAGGGCGGGACCGAAGGGCACGGTAACGGCTGATCCGCTAGTCCTGACCGGCTGGCCGACCGCCAGGGCGAAGCGCCGCGAGCGGTTCATCACCGACTACTTGATCACCCCGCGAGGAGTCGGGGCCAAGGAGCCGTTCAAGCTGCGCCCGTTCCAGCGGGAGATCATCACGGGCGCGTTCGGTCCCGGTATCCGCACCGCCCTGGTGAGCTTGCCGAGGGCCAACGGAAAAACCATGCTGGCGGCCGCGTTGGGCCTGGCCGAACTATTCGTTGGGGATGCGTCGGCCGAGGTGCTGGTCGTCGCCAGCGACCAGCGGCAGAGTGCCATCACGCTGAAGTACGCCAAGCGCATGGTGGAGCTCAACCCGGAGCTGGCCGAGCGGGTCCAGGTCTATGTCGACCGGCTGTACTTGCCCGAAAACGACGCCACGCTGCTGCCGCTGCCAGCCGAACCCGGTGCCCTGCACGGTCACGACCCGAGCCTGCTGATCGTGGATGAGCTGCACGTCGTCACCGAGGCAGTCTGGGAAGCCGTCACCAGCGTGACCGGCAAGCGACCCGAGAGCCTGACCCTGGCGATCTCGACGCCGGCCAGCTCGCCCGACAGCATCATGTGGCGGCTCGTCGAGCATGGTCGCTCCGGCAGTGACCCGACGTTCTATTTCCGTGAGTACGCCGCCCCGGACGGGTGTGCGGTCGACGACCGGAAAGCCTGGAGGGTCGGCAACCCGGCGCTGGCGTGCCGTGACCCGTTCTTATCGGAGGACGGCCTGGAGGCTGCCCGGAAGACGATCCGAGAGCCGGTGTTTCGTCAGCTTCGTCTCGGCCAGTGGGTGACTGGCGTGGAGTCCTGGTTGCCGTGGGGAGCCTGGACCGACTGTGCCGTTGACCGCCGGGTACCGCCGGGGGAACGGGTGGTGCTCGCGTTCGACGGCAGCGCCAGCGGTGACTCCACCGCCCTGGTCGGCTGCACCCTCGACGGCCATCTGTGGGTTGAGGGTCTGTGGGAGAACCCCGGCGACCCGCGCTGGCGCGTACCCCGTGAGGACGTGTCCAACGCTGTCGACGTCGCGTTCGACCGCTACGACGTCGCCGAGCTGGCCTGTGACCCGTGGGGGTGGCGATCTGAGATCGAATCCTGGGCGCAGCGGCACGGTGAGAAGCGGGTGCTGGAGTGGAATACCGGTGCCGCGCAGCGGATGGCCCCGGCCACCGACCGACTGTTCCAGGCGGTGACGACACGCGCTGTCACCCACGACGGCGACGAACGCCTGGCCGCCCACATCGCCCACTGCGTAGCCAAGCGCACACCGATGGGCGACCTCGTATCCAAGGACAAGCGAGGCTCTCCCCGCAAGATCGACGCCGCAGTGGCCGCCATCGTCGCGTTCGACCGTGCCGCCTGGCACACAACCAAAAACCGCAAGAGAACAAGGAGTTTCGCATGACCGATCAACTGACCTACCTACTTCAGAAGCTCGATGCCTCAGCGCATCGCTACGCCGAGCTGGACAAATATTACGAGGGCCGGCAACCGTTGGCGTTCCTGTCGCCGGAGGCCCGCACGGCGCTGGGCAGCCGCTTCGGGCGCATGGCCAGCAACATCCCGCGCCTGGCGGTGACCGCCCTGGCCGAACGGCTGCGGATCACCGGCTTCTCCGATCCGGCACTGTGGGCCGATTGGGTGCGGTGCGACCTCGATCAGACATCGGGCACCGCGCACCGGGAGGCCCTGCTGCTCGGTGACGCCTACGTGATCGTGTGGGCGGATCGGCTTGGCCGGCCAGCGGTGTCGGTGGAGTCCGCCAAGCAGGTCACGGTCATGACCGATCCGGGCACCCGGCAGATCACCGCGGCGGTGAAGCGTTGGGAGGACCGGATCGCCAAGACCTCGACCGCAGTCCTGTACGAGCCGGATCGGATCACCCGCCTGGTCGCCAATCAGATCGGCGCGGTCGGGTCGGGCTTCAAGGTCGTTGACGAGATCGCCAACCCGCTCGGCACGGTCCCGGTCGTGCGGCTGCACAACTCTGATCGCATCCTCGACCGCCACTGGCACAGCGAGTTCGACGGCCGCGGGCACTCCGAGATCGACGACCTCATACCACTGGTCGACGCACTGAACAAGAGTCTGGCCGACCTGATGACCACCAGCGAGTACGTCGGCCGGCCCCGACGGTGGGCGACCGGCATCGAACTCACCGAGGAGCCGGTCCTCGACGAGGACGGCAACGAGACGGGTGAGACGGTAGAGGTCAATCCGCTGCCCGAGTCGCATCGCATGATGATCTCCGAGAGTCCTGACTCAAAGTTCGGCCAGCTCCAAGCCGCCGACCTCCAGGGCTACGAGGCCAGCGTCCGGGTCATCCTCGGCCAAATCATGGCGGTATCAACACTTCCCGCGCATTACGTCGGGGTGTTCACCGACAACCCGGCCAGCGCCGACGCGCTACGTGCCGCCGAGGCATCACTGACGGCCCGCGCTGAGGCACGACAGGCCACGTTCGGCCGGTCCTGGGAGCAGGTGGCCAAGCTGATGATCGCCGTCCGGGATGGTCGTGATCCGCAGTTGATCGACGACGTGCGGGTCCAGTGGGCTGATGCCGCAACCCGATCCGTCGCCCAGGAGGCCGACGCCGTAGTGAAGCTGCACCAGGCTGGTCTGCTGCCGGTGTCGACGGCGCTGGCGAAGCTCGGATACTCCGCCGACGAGATCGCCGAGATCAGGGTGGCCCGCCGCGCTGAAGCCCTCGACACCGCTGGCCTCGACCTTGGCAGGCCAGCATGACCCTGATCGGCGAATACCAGGCCGCCACGATGCAGCTGGCGAACGCGACCCGTGACCGGGCGACCGGACTGTGGGTCGCACATACCGATGGCGACCTCGTGGAGGACGTGGCCGCCGACCTGATCGCCCAGGCGGTGAACGTCGGGATCGCCAGGGCGGTCGGGCTGGCCGACCGCTGGTTGTCACGGCAGATCGAAGAAGCCACCCGTCAGCCGACCCCGACGACCGGCATCACCCCGCGCGATCACTTCCCGCGGCTACGCAAGGCGGTGGGCACGATCTTCGGCCGGTTCCGACACAAGGAGATCGACGCCGACGCGGGTCGGATGCAGACCGGCCGGGTCGGGCATTCCGAACCCCTGGAGGCCGGTCAGCGGGCCACGACCGAGGCAATGACCAAACAGGTGTTAGTTCAGGGATGGGTCCGCGAGTTCGACGACGATCCCTGCCAGCTCTGTACGTGGTGGGCCAGGGGCGGCCGCATCTGGCCGGCGGATCACCCGATGCCCACACACCAGGGCTGTAACTGTTCTCAGCGCATCGTGCTGGCCGAACACATCAAGGAAACAAAGTTCACAGAAAGGTTGCACCGCAATGGATAACGACATCACCACCGAACCCGACGAGGCTGTCGAACAGGTCGACACCGAGGCCCCGGAAACGTCAGGTGACGAAACCGAGGACGACACCTTCCCCCGCGAGGTTGTCGAGAAGCTGCGCCAGGAGAACGGCAAGTATCGCCAGCGGGCGCAGCGGGCCGACGATCTGGCTCATCGGCTGCACACCGAACTGGTGAGGGCCACCGGCCGCCTCGCCGATCCCAGCGACCTCGAGTTCGACGAGGACCATCTTGCCGACCCCGACAAATTGGCTGGTGCGGTCGACGAGCTGCTTACCGTCAAGCCGCATCTGGCGTCACGGCGACCGGTGGGCGACATCGGTCAGGGCCAGCACGGCAACGGTGGCGGCGACTTCTCCCTGCTGGGGATGCTCAAAGAACGAACCTAACCCCCGGGGGGTATATGATGAAGGGGTCGCGCCTGGTGTGCGACCCCTTCACTGTCCTGGCGGCACGGGTATTCCGAATCCCATCGCAAACCGTTAGGACAACCCATGACCATCGAAGTCACCGGAGACAACTCCACTCTCATTCAGTCCCAGGTCGCCAGCCTGCTCGTGCAGCCACTGGAACAGGCCAGCACGTTCCTGGCCGCCGGCCCCGTCGTCCTCGACTCCAGCAGCCCCGTGCGCGTTCCCCGCATCACCAGCGGTGTCAGCGCCGGATTCGTCGCCGAGGGCGCCCAGATCACCGACGGCGACGTCGGTTTCGACGAGGTGACCCTGCTGCCGTCCACCCTGAAGGGCCTCAAGGTTCTGGTCCGCCTGTCCAACGAGCTGATCCGCACCAGCGTGGTCGGCCTGGAGGCCGTGCTGCGGACCCGCCTGGTCACCGACGTGGCCAATGCCCTCGACACCGCCCTGTGGGACGGTGCAGGCACCACGAACTCCGTCAAGGGCATCTTCAAGGCCAGCGGGATCGCCACCGGCACCCTGGACCTGGCAGACCCCGACAGCCTGATCGACGGCCTGGCCAAGGCCCAGGGCAATCACGTCAGCCCGTCGCACTGGGTGATGACCCCGGCCAGCTTCGCCGCGATCCGCAAGATCAAGGTCGGCACCACCGACAAGCGGTACGTGATCGACCCCAACACGATCCAGAACGGCACCGACCTGCGGCTGCTTGGCCTGCCGGTGATCGTCACCGACCGCATCCCCAACAGCGGTACCGCACCCGGCAAGGCCCGTGTCGGGCTGGTCGACTTCTCCAAGGTGGTCGTTGCCCGCGACGTGAACGCCGAGGTCAAAATCCTCGACCAGACCTGGGGTGACTACGACTCCATCGGCATCCGCGTGGTCAGCCGCTGGGACGTGGGCCTGCTGCAGGACAAGGCCGTCACCCTGCTGACCGAGGCCTGATAGTGGCCGAGGTCGACCCGGCCGACGTGACCGCGCTGGCGGCCGGCGATCTTGAGCAGATCGTCAGCGTGATCACGATCATGGCCAAGGCCTACACCCGCGGCAACGGCTTCAGCAACGGCGAGCCCAACGACGAGCTGGCCGCGGTGGTCACCACCGCCGCGGCCCGCCTCGCCGCCAACGGCGCACAGATCGCGGTCGACGAGACCGCCGGAGTGTTCAGCCGATCAATCCGTGGTGGCTTCACCGGCTGGTCGCTGGCCGAGCAGTTCGTCCTCAACCGGTACCGCGTTCGGGCGCAGTAGATCGAGCGGTTCCCGGTTCCCAACACCTATTGCGGGAACCGGGAACCGCCTCGCAGACCAGGCGGGCCGGGTGTCAACCGGGGGAGCCATGACCCGGCAAGGGCACTCCATGACGGGCACCTTTCCCCCGAGCGTGTACCTGCACCCGGCCCGCCAGTCCGCAGTCAGTCCGCAGCAGATTTAGCCGCGTCCATCGTTAGCCAACACAACCAACGCCTTGACCAGCACTGCGCCAACATGACCAACGGCAGCAAACGCAACAAAAGCCCAGCGACCAAATTCCGGCTTACAGGCCAGCTCGTCCGCCCCGTAGGTTTGACCAGTGCGTTCACCCATTGACGCTCTCGCCGTGCCGGATCAACCGGCTGGCGTAGTAGTGGCGGAGCAAGTGCAGGCCTGAGCGTGGGGGAAGCGGATCCGGTTGCTGGCGGCCGTTTTGGGTGGCGCGAGCTTCGAGCCGTGCCCAGCACCGTCACAAGTTGACGGGCCACCGTCATCCCGGGCTGATCGGCGGCCTGCGCGAGGGAGCATTGCGGGTTAACTTGTCGTCCATGACGAATGAAGAACGACTCCGGCAGATAGCCAGGGACGTATTCCCGGACTGGTCGCGGCCGCCCAGGATCGTGGTTGAGCAGATCGGCGAGCTGGTTAGGCGATGGCCGGTTGATGGCTTCGCACGCGAGATGCTGCCGGATCAGCAGCGCCGTCTTGTGTGGATCGACGGGCACGCGATCGGACAGCTGGACTACATCGCGGACGCTGCGGAGGAGCAGGATCTCGTTGCGCTGATCCGGCCGCTGAGCCAGGTCATCGGGGTCGAAGTCAACGCCTATGGTCCGGCGGACACTTTCGGGGAGCGAACGTACCGGCGCGCAGTGGTGGTGCGCTTTGCATCCGGGAATCCGATCGAGGTCGACACGACCCAACACACGAACGACAGTCTTCGTGGCAGCGCCGACCGGTTCATCGATCGGGTACTGGGCGCACTGGCGGGCACATCCGCCGGGGACTAGGCGCCCTCTCAGTAGAGGACCGCCCGCAAGCGTGCTGGCTGGCGGCGGAGGATGGCCTTCATGCGCCTGCGGCCGGCTTCGGCTTTGAACACCTCGGCGTCGGTGGTGACGATCCCGGGGTTAGTGCGCTCATGGGTATTTCCCTTCCGGCTTGGCTGAGTTGGCGTGGTCGACAGTGGCTCGATCAGCGGGCGATGGCTGGTCATTGATTGTTCGTGAAATACCTTTTGATGCAGTGTATTTCGTTGGTTGGTCGGTGTCAGCATCCGACCGGGGCGGGGCCACGTGTCCCCGCCGGGGAATGCCAACGTGGTGCACCGGCCGAAAGGGCCCGGGTTCTCTCGCTGGTGGGCTTGGCGGTGGACGGTCGTCGAGTTCGCACGTGCCCAGATGTGGCCGTGTGCGGCGTTCACCGCGGCGGGATTACAGGCCGGCTCGTCCGCCCCGTAGCACTGCCATCGACTCGGCGAGTTCGTCGAGCGCCTGATCGAGTTGGGCCCGGCAGGTGCGGGCGATGTCGCGTTCCTGCTGGTAGAGCAACCCGTAGGTGAAGGTGTCCTCACCGGCTGCTTCGGCGGCCCGAGACTCGGTAAGCAGATGTTCCCGGCTGACCACACTGTCCTGATGCTCGCCGAGCAGGTTCTGGATCGTCTTGGCCTGCTCCTCGATCGAGGGTGCACCCATCGCCGCCGCGGTGTAGCGCAGCCGCTTGGCCGCCTTGCGGATCCGGTGCAGCGCTTCGTCGTCGTGGCCGGTACCGCCGACCCGGGTGGCCTTGGCGGCCTTGCGCACCCGCCGATAGGCGGCCGCGACGGTCGCGGTGTCGCTGCCGGCCGACTCGTCGGCCGGGGCGGTGCTCTGCCCGGCGGCCACGGTCTCAAGGCCGGCGAGCAGTCGGCGATACCGGGGCGAGTCCAGCGCGGCCACCGATTGCGCCCACCCGGCCCGGTAGCGCTGCGCGGCGGCGTCCACCAGTCGTTCGGCGACCCGCCCCCGCACCAGTGACGGTGCGATCCGGTGGAGTGCCCGCCGGTAGCGCTGGGCCAGCACTTCGGCGTCCCGCGCCGTGCCGAGCACCCCGGCCAGCCAGCGCAGCTCGTCGTCGAGCCTCGCTGAACCGCGGTGTTCGTGCGGCGGTCCCAGCTTCGCCTCTCCTTCGTCGAGCCTCGCTGAACCGCTGTGTTCGTGCGGCGGTCCCAGCTTCGCCTCTCCTTCGTCGAGCCTCGCTGAACCGCTGTGTTCGTGCGGCGGTCCCAGCTTCGGCTCTCCTTCGTCGAGCCTCGCTGAACCGCCGGGAACGGCCCGCAGCAGGCTGCGGATCCGGCGGATGCTCACCCGCAGCTGATGCACCGCGTCGTCGGCATCGGCCCGCACGGCGCGCTCGATCACCGGCAGCGAAGCGACCTGCTCGGCAATGGCGCAGCGGATCGGATCGCCCGCGTTGTCACCGGCCATAGCTCAGCGTGTCACACCGCGAGTGGCGCCGTGTCAGAAGCAGTGCTCCTCGGCGGGGAAGGTACCGGCCGACACCTCGTCGGCGTACCGGGTTGCCGCACGGTGTAATTCAGCGCCGACATCGCCGAAACGCTTGACGAACCGGGCGGTCTTGCCGGTGGTCATCCCGGCCATGTCCTGCCATACCAGCACCTGCGCGTCGCAGTTGGGTCCGGCGCCGATCCCGACGGTGGGAATGGTCAGCTTGCCGGTGATCTGGGTGGCCAGTTCGGCGGGCACCATCTCCATCACCACGGCGAACGCACCGGCCTCGGCGACGGCGATCGCATCGTGGATGGTCTGCTCGGCGGCGTCACCGCGACCCTGCACCCGGAAACCGCCGAGGGTGTTGACGCTCTGCGGGGTGAAGCCGATGTGCGCCATCACCGGGATGCCGGCCGCCGACAGCGTCGCGATCTGCTCGGCCACCCGCTCTCCGCCTTCCAGTTTGACCGCGTGGGCGCCGCCCTCCTTCATGAAGCGGGTGGCGGTGGCCAGCGCCGCCGCCGGTCCGCCCTCATACGAGCCGAACGGCAGGTCGGCGACCACCAGTGCATGCGGGGCGCCGCGCACCACCGCCCGGACCAACGGGATCAGTTCATCGATGGAGATCGGCACGGTGCTGTCGTAGCCGTAGACCACGTTGGCCGCCGAGTCGCCCACCAGCAGCACCGGGATGCCGGCATCGTCGAAGATCCGGGCCGTGGAGTAGTCGTAGGCCGTGAGCATCGCCCACTTGCGGCCCTCGCCTTTCAGCTGTTGCAGATGATGAACGCGGGTCTGCGGAGCAATGCGGGTCGGTTGGGGCTTGTCATCGCGCGAAGCGCCGTAAACGTGCTCAGACATCGTTGTCCCTCGAATTGGTCGGGTCGATCCTCGAAGCCCTGCGCAGGGTCCCCGGGTCGTCTGACATCAGCCAGTGTGCCACCTGCCGCGGTGCTGCTGAACCACCAGGTGGAGTGGATTTCCTCACACCCGAACCGGCCGGCCCGATCAGCGGCGGGCCTGCTCGACGCCACGCGCTGAGCGACCGGGTGCCCGGAGCCGACCGACCGTGCATGGCAGCATGTGGTGTCATGACCCCGCCGACCCGCCGCGACAGGATCGCGCGTACGACTCTGACCTGCCTCGCGATCGCGATGGTGGCGCTCACGGTCGGCAGCTGCACCAGGATGACGCCGGGGCACGCGGTATTGGCCGCGCCGCGGGTCGGCCAGCCGGTGCAGTGGGACAAGTGCCGGTTCACCGCCGACACCAACATCAAGGTGCCCGACGACGCCCAGTGCGGATTCATCGCGGTTCCGGTCGACTACTCCGACACGCAGGGCGCCGTGGCCCGGCTGGCCATGATCCGGTTCCCGGCCACCAAGGACAAGATCGGCTCGCTGGTGATCAACCCGGGCGGGCCGGGCGAGTCCGGCATCGAAACCGCGGTGGGTCTGGTCACCACGCTGCCGCGCAAGGTCCGCGAGCACTTCGACCTGGTCGGCTTCGACCCGCGGGGGGTGGCGTCGAGCCGGCCGGCGGTCTGGTGCAACTCCGACAAGGAGAACGACCGGCTGCGGGCCCTCAACCAGGTGGACTACAGCCCCGAGGGCGTGGCACGCATCGAGAACGAGACCAAGGAATACGTCGAGCGCTGCCTGGAGAAGACCGGCAAGGAGTTCCTGGCCAACGTCGGCACCGTCAACGTCGCCCGTGACCTCGACGCGATCCGGGCTGGGCTGGGCGACGAGAAGCTGACCTACCTGGGATATTCCTACGGCACCCGGATCGGCTCGGCCTATGCCGAGGCCTTCCCGCAGAATGTGCGCGCGATGATCCTCGACGGCGCGGTCGACCCCAACGCCGACCCGATCGAGGAGGACCTGCGCCAGGCGCAGGCCTTTCAGGGCGCCTTCGACGACTTCGCGGCGGACTGCGCCAAGGAGCCGGAGTGCCCGCTGGGCACCGATCCGGACAAGGCCGTCGACGTCTACCACAGCCTGGTCGACCCGCTGGTGGACAAGCCCGCCAGGACCAAGGACCCGCGCGGGCTGTCCTACAGCGACGCCATCGTCGGGACCATCATGGCGCTGTACTCGCCGACGTTCTGGACGCACCTCAACGACGGGCTGTCGGATCTGGCCGGCGGGCGCGGCGACATCATGCTCAGCCTGTCCGATCTGTACATGCGCCGCGACGCCAAGGGCCAGTACACCAACGCCACCGACGCCCGGGTGGCGGTCAACTGTGTCGACCAGCCGCCGATCACCGACCGCGCCAAGGTGATCGACGAGGACCGGCGGTCGCGTGAATTGGCGCCGTTCATGAGTTACGGGAAGTTCACCGGTGACGCGCCACTGAGCACCTGCGCGTTCTGGCCGGTGCCCCCGACCAGCGAGCCGCACACCATCTCGGTGCCGGATCTGCCGCCGACGATGGTGGTGTCGACCACCCGTGACCCGGCCACCCCGTATCAGGCGGGTGTTGACCTGGCCAAGCAGTTGCGCGGCGGCCTGCTGACGTTCAACGGAACCCAGCACACGGTGGTGTTTCAGGGCAACGAATGCGTCGACGGGTTCGCCACGCGTTACCTGATCGAAGGCACGTTGCCGCCGACCGATGCGAAGTGCTGAGCGCTGCTACGCTTCGCGGTATGGACCGTCAGAAGGAGTTTGTGCTCCGCACGCTGGAGGAACGCGACATCCGCTTCGTCCGGCTCTGGTTCACCGACGTCCTGGGATACCTGAAGTCGGTCGCGATCGCACCGGCTGAGCTCGAGGGTGCCTTCGAGGAGGGCGTGGGCTTCGACGGTTCGGCGATCGAGGGCTTCGCCCGGGTCTTCGAATCGGACATGGTCGCCCACCCCGACCCGTCCACGTTCCAGCTGCTGCCGTGGACATCGGACGCCGGCCGGCAGTACTCGGCCCGGATGTTCTGCGACATCACCATGCCGGACGGGTCGCCGGCGTGGGCGTCGTCGCGGCACGTGCTGCGCCGGCAACTGGCCAAGGCCGGCGAGCTGGGCTTCGCCTGCTACGTGCACCCCGAGATCGAGTTCTTCCTGCTTGAGCCCGGCCCGTACGACGGGTCGACGCCGGTACCGGCCGACGACGCCGGCTACTTCGACCAGGCGATCCACGGCTCGGCCGCGAACTTCCGCCGGCACGCGATCGAGGCGCTGGAAACCATGGGCATCTCGGTGGAGTACAGCCACCACGAGAACGCCCCGGGTCAGCAGGAGATCGACCTGCGCTACGCCGACGCGCTGTCGATGGCCGACAACGTGATGACGTTCCGCTACCTGATCAAAGAGATCGCGCTCAAAGAAGGAGTGCGGGCATCGTTCATGCCCAAGCCGTTCCGCGAATACGCCGGTTCGGCCATGCACACCCACATGAGCCTGTTCGAGGGCGAGGTCAATGCCTTCCACAGCCCAGATGACCCACTGCAGCTTTCCGATACCGCCAAGTCGTTCATCGCCGGAATCCTCGAGCACGCCAACGAGATCAGTGCCGTCACCAACCAGTGGGTGAACTCCTACAAACGGCTGATCCACGGCGGGGAGGCGCCCACCGCGGCATCCTGGGGTGCCTCCAACCGGTCGGCGCTGGTGCGGGTACCGATGTACAGCCCCCACAAGACGTCGTCGCGGCGCGTCGAGGTGCGCAGTCCGGACTCGGCGTGCAACCCCTACCTGACCTTCGCCGTGCTGCTGGCCGCGGGGCTACGCGGGGTGGAGAAGGGCTACGAGCTCGGCCCGGAAGCCGAGGACAACGTGTGGGCGTTGACGCCCGAGGAACGCCGGGCGATGGGCTATCGGGAACTGCCCGGCACCCTGGAGCGCGCCCTTTCCGAGATGGAGAACTCCGAGCTGGTCGCAGAAGCGCTGGGGGAGCAGGTTTTCGACTTCTTCCTGCGTAACAAGCGCCAGGAGTGGGCCAACTACCGCAGCCACGTGACCCCCTACGAGCTGCAGAACTACCTGGCGCTCTAGTCCGGACGCCTCGTGGCCTATCCCGGAGCGCAGCGCCGCAAGCTGCCCAGCGTCGGGCGGCTCGGTTTGGTCGACCGGTACGCCGCGGCGGACCTGACGGCACTGGGGTGGTACAGCGCCTACACCCAACCGCACGTCGACGTGCTCTGGGCACTGTCGCGGGCACCCGACGCCGACGTCGCGCTGCGCACCCTGGTCCGGCTGTCGGAGACGCCGGGAATCGACTGGGCCGAACTGAGTGCGGCGTTGCTGGCCGACCGCGGTCTGCGCGGGCGGCTGTTCGGGGTGATCGGATCCTCACTGGCACTGGGTGATCACCTCATCGCCCACCCGCAGTCGTGGAAGCTGTTGGCGACCCCCGAGGGAGCCGAAGGCGCTGACGGGGTGATCACGTTGCCGTCGGCGGATGCGTTGCGCGCCATGTTCGCCGACTGCATCGCCGAGACGACGGACGGCGGCTGCATCGAGCGGCTGCGGGTGCTCTACCGCGACCGGCTGCTGGTGTTGGCGGCGCTGGATCTGGCGCCGACCGTGGAGCCACTGCCGGCGCTGCCGTTCGTGGCCGTCGGGGCGCACCTGGCCGACCTGGCCGATGCCGCGCTGGCTGCCGCCCTGCAGGTGGCCGAGCGGAACGTGTGCGGCGCGGACGACACCGCCGTCGTGCCGCGGCTGGCCGTGATCGCGATGGGCAAATCCGGTGCGCGGGAACTGAATTACGTCAGCGACGTCGACGTCATCTTCGTCGCCGAGGAAGCCGACGCGGTGAGCAGCCGGGTTGCCGGCGAGCTGATGGCGGTGGCCGGTGAGGCGTTCTTCGAGGTCGATGCCGGGCTGCGGCCGGAGGGCCGGCAGGGTGCGCTGGTGCGGACGCTGGAGTCGCACATCGCCTACTACCAGCGGTGGGCCAAGACCTGGGAGTTTCAGGCGTTGCTCAAGGCCCGCCCGGCCGCCGGTGATGCCGAGCTGGGGCGAGCCTACGTCGACGCGCTGCTGCCGATGGTGTGGACCGCTTGCGAGCGTGAGGATTTCGTCGCCGACGTGCAGGCAATGCGCCGGCGGGTGGAACAGCTGGTGCCCGCTGAGATCCGGGACCGGGAGATCAAGCTCGGCAACGGGGGACTGCGTGATGTGGAGTTCGCGGTGCAACTGTTGCAACTGGTCCACGGTCGCGGCGACGAGTCGCTCCACGTGGCCTCCACCGTCGACGCCCTGGCGGCGCTGGGCGCCGGCGGCTACATCGGCCGCGAGGACGCGGCCACCCTGACCGCGTCGTATGAGTTCCTCCGGCTTCTCGAACACCGGCTGCAGTTGCAGCGGCTCAAGCGCACCCACATGCTGCCGCCGCCCGACGACGACGAGGCGTTGCGCTGGCTGGCCCGCTCCGCCCACGTCCGCCCGGACGCCCGCCATGATGCGCTGGGAGTGCTGCGCGAGGAGCTCAAGGCGCAGAACCTGCGGGTATCACGGCTGCACGCCAAGCTGTTCTACCAACCGCTGCTGGAAGCGGTCGGACCCGCGGGTCTGGAGCTGGCCGGCGGTCTGACGCCCGGCGCCGCCGAGCGGCAACTGGCCGCGCTCGGCTATGACGCGCCGCAGAACGCCTTGACGCACCTGGCGGCGCTGACCAACCAGAGCGGCCGCCGCGGGCGGGTGCAGACGGTGCTGCTGCCCAAGCTGCTCTACTGGCTGTCGGACACCCCCAATCCCGATGCCGGGCTGCTGGCCTACCGGCGGCTCAGCGAGGCGTTGGCCGCCCACCGCTGGTATCTGAGCACGCTGCGCGACAGCAGCGCCGTCGCCAAGCGGCTGATGCGGGTGCTGGGCACCTCGGCTTATGTTCCGGAACTGTTGTTGCGCGCGCCGGATGTCCTGCTGGCCTACGGCGACGGGCCTGCCGGGCCGAAGCTGCTGGACCCCGAGCCGGACGCGGTGGCGCGGGCGCTGATCGCCTCGGCGGCCCGCCACGCCGATCCGGTGCGCGCGATCGCCGCCGCTCGCAGCCTGCGCCGTCACGAGCTGGCCCGGGTCGCCTCGGCGGACCTGCTGGGCATGCTCGATGTCCGCGACGTCTGCGCGGCGTTGACGTCGGTGTGGGTGGCGGTGTTGCAGGCCAGCCTGGACGCGATCATCCGGGTCAACCTGCCAGACGGCCAGGCGGAGTCGGCTCCGGCACGGATCGCCGTCATCGCCATGGGGCGGCTCGGCGGGCGGGAGCTGGGCTACGGCTCGGACGCCGACGTGATGTTCGTCTGCGAGGCCAACGAACAGGTGGCGGGGGTGAGCGATGCCGACGCGGTGCGCTGGGCGACGTCGATCGCCGAGCAGGTCCGGGCACTGCTGGGCACCGCCAGCGCCGACCCGCCGCTGCAGGTGGACATCAACCTGCGGCCGGAGGGCCGCAGCGGCCCGCCGGTGCGCACCCTGGCCTCATATGCGGCCTACTACGACCAGTGGGCGCAGCCGTGGGAGATCCAGGCGTTGCTGCGGGCGCACCGGGTCGCCGGCGATGCGGACTTGGGCCGCAGGTTCCTGCTGATGGTCGACCGCACCCGGTACCCCGCCGGCGGGGTGTCGGCCGATGCGGTGCGGGAGATCCGCCGGGTGAAGGCCCGAGTCGACGCCGAGCGGCTGCCGCGAGGCGCCGATCCCAACACCCACACCAAACTGGGCCGCGGCGGGCTGGCCGACGTCGAATGGACCGTGCAGTTGCTGCAGCTGCGCCACGCACACGAGGTCCCGGCGCTGCACAACACGTCGACGCTGGAGACGCTGGACGCCATCGCCGATGCCGGGCTGGTCGACGAAGACGACGTGGACCGGCTCCGGCAGGCCTGGCTGACCGCGACCCGGGCCCGCAACGCGCTGGTGCTGGTGCGGGGCAAACCGACCGACCAGCTGCCCGGGGCGGGGCGGGCGCTCAACGCGGTGGCGGTGGCCGCCGGCTGGCCCGGCGGTGACGGCGGTGAATTCCTGGACAATTATCTGCGGGTGACGCGGCGCGCGAAGGTTGTGGTGCGCAAGGTATTCGGAGACTAGAAGGAGTACGTTTGTGGTGCAATTCAGGCCGGGCTCGAACGTGCCGACGATCAGTACCGATGAGAGTGCGCGGTTGTTGGAGCGTTACGGACCACTGGCGCAGGCGGTGCGCGAGCTGATCGACGCCACCATCCGCACCCAAACCGACGACACCACGGCTCGCGAGGTGACCGCTCAACTGCGCGAGCTGACCGAGCGGCTGCAGGCCGATACGCTGAGCGACTCGCCCGGAATGCGTTACGTGGTCGACGGGCGGCCGCTGGCATGGGGCAACGCCGTGATCGGGCTGCGCAACCCGATCGCTCCTCCGCTGGTGATCGAGCACGGCGAAAACGGTCACTGCTGGACCGATTTCCATCTCGGGGCGGCCTACGAAGGGCCGCCGAGCCTGGTCCACGGCGGGGTCAGCGCCCTGGTCCTCGACCACCTGCTGGGGGAGGCCGCCAGCGACGGCCTGACCAAGGCGCTCTACACCGGCACCATCACCGTGAAGTACTTGCGCGGCACCCCGCTGGGGCCGTTGCACGCCGAAGCCTCGATCTACCGCAAGGAGGGCTTCAAGACCTATGCCCGCGGGCACATCTCCGACGCGTCCGGGGTGACCGTGGAGGCCGACGGGGTCTTCATCATGCCGTCCTGGGCCCGCGACGCGGTGGAGTGAGGGCTGGCGCAGCAGTCGGGGAGAATGCGTTGCGCAGGAATTCTTCGGATGGACCTGATCATTTGCTAGGGTTTTCTTCAGAAACACTCATGTCCGCGAGGTTGTCAGGGTCGCGGTGGGGATTCGGGGACGAGGATCTTGCTGATGTCGGCTTATGGGCGTCGTTTCGGTGTGGGAGTCGGCCTGGTCAGCGGGGCCGTGGCGGTTGCGGTGACGGTCGGACTGGGCGGCGCCCACGCCGGCGCCGCCGATCAGCTCGCCGGTATCGCAGTCGCCGGCGAGAACGCCGATTCGACCGAGCTGTTGATCATCGCGAGTACGAATTTCGGGGACGCCAGCGACGTCATCACCGGGATCGACACCTCAGAGCTATCCGGAACCTTGCTGTCGGCTGTGGAGGCGATGCATCGTTTTCCGAGCATCATGGACCGGGCGGTCGACATCATCGACGACAAACTCGCGCCGGCCGAAGCGACGATCCTCGAGCATTCCGGGTCGATGTCGTCGCTGATCGACCAGTTGTTCTTCGCGCCGCTCAACCAGCAGTGGGCGGATGCCGGCGCATCGATGCTGGATGCCTCGCAGGCGTTCGAGAGTGCGGTCGCCGAGGGCTCGATGGCCGACACCATGTCCGCGGGATTCCAGATGCTGGGGATCAGCTTCGGTGAGGTGATCCCGCTCGCGCTCGCGTCGGCTCCCGTGGTCTGGATCGGCAGCCTCTTCGACGATGCCGTGGCCATGACGGACTTCTTCGACTTCGGGTTCTGACGCAACGATCGTCCGCCGGCCGCTTGGCCTTCCTCGCGACATTCCTGCTGGCCGGTTGATTCCCGCCCTGAACTTTGCGCGATTTGCGCCGCCGATGGTGTCGCGCCGGAACTCGACTCAGCAGTCGTAGTACAGCGCGAACTCGTAGGGGTGCGGGCGCAGGTTGATCGGGGTGATCTCGTGGTCGCGTTTGTAGCGGATCCAGTTCTCGATCAGATCCGGCGTGAAAACCCCGCCCTCGGTGAGGTATTCGTGATCGGCTTCCAGGTTGTCCATCACCTGGGCCAGGGTGGTCGGGGCCTGCGGGATGCCGGCTGCCTCGTCGGGCGGCAGCTCGTAGAGGTCCTTGTCGACCGGAGCGGCCGGCTCGATCTTGTTCTTGACGCCGTCGACGCAGGCCATCAGCATCGCCGCGAACGCCAGGTACGGGTTGCCCGAGGAGTCCGGGCAGCGGAACTCCAGCCGCTTGGCCTTGGGGTTGGTACCGGTGATCGGGATGCGCACACAGGCCGAGCGGTTGCGCTGACTGTAGACCAGGTTGATCGGCGCCTCGTAGTGCGGCACCAGGCGCTTATAGGAGTTGATGGTCGGGTTGGTGAACGCCAGCAGTGACGGGGCGTGGTGCAGGATGCCGCCGATGCAGTGCCGGGCGATGTCGGACAGCCCGGCGTAACCGGCCTCGTCGTAGAACAACGGATCGCCGTTCTTCCACAGCGACATGTGCACATGCATGCCCGAGCCGTTGTCACCGAACAGCGGTTTGGGCATGAAGGTGACGGTCTTGCCGTTAGCCCAGGCGGTGTTCTTGATGATGTATTTGAACAGCATCAGGTCATCGGCGGCGTGCAGCAGCGTGTTGAACCGGTAGTTGATCTCGGCCTGCCCGCCGGAGCCGCACTCGTGGTGCCCGCGCTCCAGGGTCAGGCCCGCGTTGGCGAGGTTGGTGGTCATGGCGTCGCGCAGGTCGACGTAATGGTCGTTGGGCGCCACCGGGAAGTAGCCGCCCTTGGGGCGGGTCTTGTAGCCGCGGTTGACGCCGCCGCCGATCTCGGTCGGCGAGCCGGTGTTCCACCAGCCCGAGTCCGAGTCGACCTCGTAGAAGGTGCCGTTCATCTGCGAGTCGAAGCTCACCGAGTCGAAGATGTAGAACTCGGCTTCGGCGCCGAAGTAGGCGGTGTCGGCGATGCCGGTGCTGGTCAGGTAGTTCTCCGCTTTGCGGGCGACGTTGCGCGGGTCGCGGGAGTAGGGCTCGCGGGTGAACGGGTCGTGGACGAAGAAGTTCAGGTTCAGCGTCTTGGCCGCCCGGAACGGATCGATCTGGGCGGTGGAGAAGTCGGGCAGCAGCATCATGTCCGACTCGTGGATGGACTGGAAGCCGCGGATCGAGGAACCGTCGAAGGCCAACCCGTCCTCGAACACGCTGGCGTCGAGCGTGGCCGCGGGGATCGTCAGATGCTGCATCATGCCCGGCAAGTCGCAGAACTGGATGTCGATGTACTCCACGTTCTCGTCGGCCACGAGCTTGAGAATGTCGTCGGCCGTCTTGTCGGTCACAGAAGTGTTCTCCTCCGCTGGTAGCCCCGGTCGGACGGCGGGGTTGCCGTTGCTGACGTTACGCAACCGCGGCGGGACCCGCCCAAGCCGGGTCGGGTTCCAGCCCGCTTATCGTAGGAGGCATGAGCCGCACTTTCTCCTCGTGGCTGTCCGGGCCGGAGTCGGCTCGACCGCAGCCCCCCGAAGGCGCCCCGGGGCAGGACCTGGGCCTGCCGCCCACCGGTCCCGGGTCGCTGGCCTCGACGGGACGCCGGGCGCTGGGACTGGCCGTCGACTGGCTGGTCGCCTACGGCCTGGCCGGACTGGGGGTCACGCTGGGGCTGGTGACCCCGCCGTTGCTCGCGACCGCGGTGCTGGTCATCTGGCTGGTGCTGGGCGTGGCCGCGGTGCGGCTGTTCGGTTTCACGCCGGGTCAGTATGTGTGCGGGCTGCGGGTGGTCGCGGTGGACGGCACCGGCGTGGGACTGGTCCGCGCGGTGGTACGCGGCCTGTCGATCGCGCTGGTGGTCCCGGCGCTGTTCATCGACGCCGACGGTCGCGGTCTGCAGGATCGCGCCACCGCAACCGCCGTGGTGCGCAGCCGCTGAATCTATCTGCGGCCTACCGGCGGCGCACCGCGCGCTGCACGCCGCGCATCTTCGCGCCGCCGGGCAGCGGGCCCTTGGGCATGGCCGCGGTACCGGTCCGCGAGCCCAGCGCCGCCAGCCGCGACTCCAGCGATTCCATCTGCTTGGCCGAGATATTGGCCGGCAGCTTGGTCAGGAACCGTTCCAGCTTGGCCAGCGGCACCTCGCCGTCGCCATTGCCCACCATGACGTCGTAGATCGGTACATCGCCGACCAGTCGCGCGGTGCGCTTCTTCTCCTGGGCGAGCAGCGGTTTGAGTCGGGTGGCGGAGCCTTCCGCGACGAAGATGACACCGGGGCGCCCGATCACGCGGTGGACGGCGTCCAGTTGGCCGGTGGCGGCGACCGCCTGGGTGACCCGCCACTTGCCGCGCATGTTGTCGAGCGCCCACGCCGCCGCCCCGGCCTGCCCCTCGGCCTTGCGGTAGACCGTCCGCTGTGCGCGCCGGCCGAAGATCACGAACGCCAGCAGCGCGCCCAACAGCAGGCCGAGCGGAATCGTGGTCACCTTGGCGAACGTCCCGCCGTTGAGCGCCAACGCCGTGGTCACCCCCGAGACCAGCACGAATGCGCCGATCATGTACGGCAGCAGCCGCTTGTCCTCTTTGCGCTGCAGCTGGAAGGCCTGCCACAGCTGGGTGCGGCGCTCTTTGCTGGCGGCCTTGCGGGTGGCTTTCGCGGCCTCCCGGGCAGCCTTGTTCTCGGCGGTGGTGCGCGGTCTGGGCATAGTTACCAAGGATACGCAGCCGGGCTTCTCGTCAGCCGGGGGCCGGAGTGCGGTCCCGCTCGGCGCGACGAGCCATGGCCTGCTGGTAGAGCCGGCCGGCCCGATACGACGAGCGCACCAACGGCCCGGACATCACCCCGGCGAACCCGAGCTCTTCGGCGTAGCGGGCGTGCTCGACGAACTCCTCCGGCTTGACCCACCGGTCGATCGGGTGGTGCCGCTCGGTGGGGCGCAGATACTGGGTGATGGTGACCAGTTCGGCGCCGGCGTCGTAGAGGTCGGCCAGCGCCGCCCGGATCTCCTCGGGTGTCTCACCCATGCCCAGGATGAGGTTGCTCTTGGCGACCAGCCCGGCGTCGCGCGCCTGGGTCAATACGTTCAGGCTGCGCTCGTAGCTGAATCCAGGCCGGATCAACCGGAAGATGCGGGGCACGGTCTCGACGTTGTGCGCCAGCACCTCCGGGCGGGACTCGAACACCTCGCCCAGCAGGTCGGGTCGACCGCCGAAGTCGGGGATCAGCAGTTCGACGCCCGTGGACGGGTTGAGCGCCTTGATGGCACGCACCGTCTCGGCGTAGAGCCAGGAGCCCTGATCGGCCAGGTCGTCGCGGGCGACCCCGGTCACCGTCGAATACCGCAACCCCATCGCCTGCACGCTCTCGGCGACGCGACGTGGCTCGTCGCGATCGAGCTCGCTGGGCTTGCCCGATTTGATCAGGCAGAACGAGCAGTTGCGGGTGCAGACCTCGCCGCCGATCAGGAACGTGGCCTCCCGGTCCTCCCAACACTCGTAGATGTTGGGGCAGCCCGCCTCCTCGCACACCGTGTGCAACTTCTCCCGCTTTACCAGCAGCTTGAGGTCGGTGTAGTTCGGACCCATTCGGGCGCGGGTTTTGATCCACGACGGTTTGCGCTCGATCGGTGTCTCGGCGTTGCGTGCTTCGGCGCGGCGTAATCTCCGGCCTTCTCCGGCGGCGCTCACCGTGTCGATGTTACGCGCGACTCGAAGTGGTCGCGCACCGGCAGCACGCCGTCGAGCGCGTCGACGACCGCGCCGGCGACCGCGCGCCGAACGTCTTCGACACCGGTCGCGAACCCCAATTCCGCCGACAGCGACGTCACACCCGCATCGGTGAGCCCGCATGGCACGATCGACCCGAACGCGCTGAGATCACAATCACAATTGAGCGCGAAGCCGTGCAGGGTGATCGCGCGTGCCACCCGGACACCGACCGCGGCGACCTTGCGGGCGGGACGGCTACCGTCGGCCGGCAGCCATACTCCGGATCTGCCGTCGATGCGAAGTGCGTTGAGTCCCAACGTGTTACATACCTCGATGAGTGATTCCTCAAGGCGGCGAACGTAATTGACGACGTCCATCGGTTCGGTCAGGCCGATGATCGGATAGCCGACCAGCTGTCCCGGGCCGTGCCACGTGATCTTGCCGCCCCGGTCGACGTCGACCACCGGGGTGCCTTGAACCGATGGCAGCGGGCGTTCGTGCGGCTCGGTACGCCGGCCGGCGGTGTAGACCGACGGATGCTCCAACAGCAGCAGCGTGTCGGGGCCGCCGGCGGCCCTGGCGTCGGCCAGGTCACGCTGCAGCTGCCAGGCGGTGCTGTAGTCGACGGTACCGAGCTGGCGCACGTCGAGCGGCGCGGTGTCAGACCGGATGGACCTCATGCTCGCAGGCTACCCGGCTCGGCAACGGCCGCCGGAGCGGGACCGCGGGGAGGTCCTGCGGAAAACATCAGAGCGGGGTCGGGCGCTCGGTGGCATAGCTGAGGGCCTCGCCGATGGTGTTGTGCCGGAACTGGAAGCCGGCCTGCTCCAACGCGGCGGGGATGGCACGCTGACCGGCCAGCAGACCCTCCTCGGCGAACTCGCCGAAGACTGCCCGCGCTGCGAATCCGGGCACCAGCAGCGGGGCAGGCCGGTTCAGCGTCCGGCCCAGCGCCGCGGTGAACTCGGCATTGGTCACCGGCGCCGGCCCGGTCAGGTTGACCGGACCGCTGAGCGCCGGCTCGGTCATCGCGAACCGCAACGCCCGGACCTCGTCGTCCAGGCTGATCCAGGACATGTACTGGCGGCCGCTGCCCAGTCGGCTGCCCAGCCCCAGCGAAAACAACGGGCGCAACCTCGCCAGCAGCCCACCCGCGCGGGCCAGCACCAGGCCGGTGCGGGCCAGCACCACCCGGGCGCCGGCGGCGCGGGCGGGCGCGGTCGCGGCCTCCCAGTCCTGTGCCAGCCGGGCCAGAAACCCTCGGCCGGCCGGCGCGGATTCGTCGACCGTGCGAGCGCCGGTGTCGCCGTAGAAGCCGACCCCGCTGGCGTTGATCAACAGCGGCACCCGAGCCTCGGCAACCGCGGCCGACAGCACCTCGGTGGTGGTGATCCGGCTGTCGCGGAGGGTCTGTTTGAACGCCCCGGACCAGCGGCGGTCGCTGACGCCGATGCCGCACAGATTCACCACGGCGTCGACGCCGGCCAGCGCATCGGCGTCGATGTCTCCGGCCTCGGGGTCCCAGCGCAGCTCGCCGCCGTTGGCCGGGGTACGCCGCACGATCCGCAGCACTTGGTGACCGTCGGTCCGCAGGGCCGAGACCAGCGCGGAGCCGATCAGGCCGGAGGACCCGGCGATAGCGACGATGAGGTTGCCCACAGCTGAATCCTCTTGCAGCCCTTCCCGATACTCCTCAGGTCCGCTAAAGCCCCAGTTCGGCCTCGAACTCGCCCTCTTCGAGTCGGGTGCGGATCGTGGTCACGAACCGTCCGGCGTCGGCGCCGTCGATCAGCCGGTGGTCATACGTCAGCGGCAGGTAGCAGACCGACCGCACACCGACCGATTCGTTGCCGGCGTCGTCGACGATGACCCGTGGCCGCTTGACGATGGCCCCGGTGCCGAGCATGGCGGCCTGGGGCGGCACCAGGATCGGGGTGTCGAACAGCGCGCCCTGGCTGCCGATGTTGGTGATCGTGAAGGTGCCGCCGGACAGCTCGTCGGGCTTCAGGCCGCCGGAGCGTGCCCGGGCGGCGATGTCGGCGATGGCCCGGGCCAGCCCCGCCAGCGACAGGTCCCCGGCGTTGTGGATCACCGGCGACAGCAGCCCCTGCTCGGTGTCCACTGCGAAGCCGAGGTGCTCGGCGTCGTAATAGGTGATCTCGCCGGCTTCCTCGTTATAGCTGGCGTTGACGTTCGGGTGGGCCTTCAGCGCGTCGATCACCGCGCGGGCGATGAACGGCAGGTAGGTCAGGTTGACGCCCTCGCGCTCGGCGAAATCCGCTTTGGCCCTGGCCCGCAGCGACACGATTTTGGTCATGTCGACCTCATGGGTCTGGGTCAGCTGAGCGGTGGCCTGCAGGGATTCGCGGGTCTTCTTGGCGGTGATCTGGCGGATCCGGTTGGCCTTGGCGGTGGTGCCCCGCAGGTGAGCCAGCGCCGGGGCGGCGGGCGCCGGGGTCGCCGACCGGGCGGCCGGTGCGGCCGGTGCCTGCCGTTGTCCGGCCTGCCGCTCAGCGAAGGCCAGCACATCCTGCTTGCGGATCCGCCCGCCGACCCCGGTGCCGGTGACCTGGCTGAGGTCGACGTCGTTCTCGGCGGCGAGCTTGCGCACCAGCGGGGTGACGTACGGCGTGGCGTCGGAGCCGCCGGCGGCCGGCGCCTCGGCGGCGGGTTTCGGGGCGGCCGGTGCGGGAGCCGGCGTGGGCTCGGGCCGGGCCTGCCGGGCGGGCTCCGTTTCCGGCGCGGGTTCGGGCTCGGGTTCCGGCTCGGGCTCCGGTTTCGGGGCGGGGGCGGTTGCCGGCTCTGCCGCCGCGGCGGAAGCCGAACCGATCTTGGCCAGCTCGCCGCCGACCTCGACGGTGGTGTCCTCACTGGCGGTGATCGACAGCAGCGTACCGGCCACCGGGGAGGGGATCTCGGTGTCGACCTTGTCGGTGGAGACCTCCACCAGCGGTTCGTCGACCTCCACCGAGTCGCCGACCTGCTTCAGCCAGCGTGTCACGGTGCCCTCGGTGACGGATTCGCCCAATTCGGGCATCAGCACCGGGGTGCCGTCGCCGGCCGGCGCGGCCGCAGCGGGCTTGGACTCGGCCCCGGACTCGGCGGCCTCGGGCTCCGGTTCCGGCTTGGACTCGGCGGCGGGCTCGGGCGCCTGCTCGGCGGGCTCGGCCGCGGCGGCCTGCTGGGCGGGCTCGCCGTCGCCCGCAGCGCTTTCGCCGGCCTCGCCGATCAGTGCCAGCTCGCCGCCGACCTCGACCGTGGTGTCCTCCTCGGCGATGATCTTGGTCAGCACGCCGGACACCGGCGCCGGGATCTCGGTGTCGACCTTGTCGGTGGAGACCTCCAGCAGCGGTTCATCAGCCTCGACGGTGTCGCCCTCTTTTTTGAGCCAGCGGGTCACGGTTCCCTCGGTGACGCTCTCACCGAGGGCCGGCATCTGAACTGAGAACGCCATCGCAGTTGACTCCTCGATCGGTCGGTGGGCCGCCTTGGCTCGCCCTCCGGCTTACCACAGCGGGTGCATCGAGCGGCGTATCCGGGCGGACTTTCGCTGCTAGGCGGCGGACTGTCGCGGACTGCCGAAACCATCCTGTCATTGCCCCGGCTCGCTTACACATCCAGGGGCCGATGGCCGTATCGGTGAACGAGCATCCCGGTGATGGGCTCCGGAAATGGCGGCGATAACTGCGAGCTGTGGTCCGGTTTCGACATATCGGGTGTGGCCAGTAACTACCAGGCAATAGCCGGAATTCTCGCGGGCTTCACATTTGCTGCCGTCACGGTCGTGCTCGACCGCTCGCATCGCAAGCACGCCGGCGGGCATCCGGTCGACGTGCGCGGCGCCGAGTACGAGAAATTGACCGGGATCGCGTTGGTGGCGGCGTTCCTCGGCCTGCTGTTCGCCAGTTTCCAGTACGGCATCCTGGCCGGTGAGCGCGGCTGCGCGCTGACCGGTGGCCGGGCGGCATCCGAAGAACTGTTGGGCGACGTCATGTTCGCGGCATCGATCTCCATCCTGGTTTACGGCCTGGTGCAGTTCGCGGCGAGCTCATCGGCGGCTCTCGCCAAACATGCGCGATTCATCGTGGTGGTGCTCGTCCCGCCGGTTGTCTTCGCGTTCGCCGAAATCAAGCTCATGGATCTGGCCATCTCGCTCGGTTCGCCGGAGGACCGGCAGCCGCTGCAGCCGTTGTGGGATCACGCGAACCGGCTCGCGGCACCGCTCGGGCTGACGGTGATGGCCGTCAGCGGTGCCCTCTGGTTCGCCGGAGCAAAACGGCGCCGTTCGCCGTCACCACGTGGCCGCATCGTGCGCACCAGCCAAACGGCGCTGCCGTATATCACCATCGCCTTCGTGATGTACGCGCGGATTCGGTCCGTCGTGGCGTTACCGACCATTGATCCGCATTCGCACATCACCCCCGGCGAGGGCTGGATGTGGGTGACTCTGCTGACCGTTGTGGTGCTGCTGCAGAGCACCGCGCTGTCCTTTCAGAGCGGCGTCGAAATTTCCGATCCGGTCGTCGAAAAGCAACCGGCATGATCGGGCGGTAACCGGTTAACCGTTCTCGGCGATATCCTCCAACACCGCGAACATGGTGCGGGTCGGCACTCCGGTGCCGCCCTTGCCGGTGTAGCCCCACGGGCCGGCGCTGTTGTAGGCCGGCCCGGCCACATCGATGTGCGCCCAGGCCACGCCCTCGGCCACGAACTCGCGCAGGAACACCCCGGCGACGAGCATGCCGGCGAAGCGCTGCCCGCTGACGTTGGCCAGATCGGCCACCGTCGACTTCAGGTCCTCTTTGAGCTCGTCGGGCAGCGGCATCGGCCAGCCGTTCTCGCCGACGGCCTGCGAGATCGCCGCCACCCGGTCCCGGAACTCGTCCGAACCCATCACCCCGGGGGTGCGCGCACCCAGCGCCACCGTCTGCGCACCGGTCAGCGTCGAGGTCTCGATGAGATAGTCCGGGTTGTCCTCGCAGGCCCGCACGATCGCGTCGGCCAGCACCAGCCGGCCCTCGGCGTCGGTGTTGAGCACCTCGACGGTGGTGCCGCCGTACTGGGTGAGCACGTCACCGGGCCGCTGCGCGGTGGACGACGGCATGTTCTCGGCCATCGGGACGGTGGCGGTCACCTCGACCGGGAGTTCGCGGCGCGCAGCCAGCACCACGGTCGCGATCACGGCCGCAGCCCCGCCCATGTCGGAGGTCATGTGGTGCATCGAGGCGGCCGGTTTGATCGAGATGCCGCCGGTGTCGAAGGTGATGCCCTTGCCCACCAGCGCCACCTTCTTGACCTCGTGCTCGACGGCCGGCCGGTACGTCAGCCGCACCAGCCGCGGCGGCCGCGACGATCCCTTGCCGACACCGATCACCCCGCCGAAGCCGGCGTCGGCGAGTGCCTGCTCGTCGAGCACCTCGACCTGCAGGCCGGCGGCTTCGCCCAGCGCCTTGGCCCGGTCGGCGAACTCGGCCGGGAACAAGTGGCTCGGCGGGGTGTTGACGAAGTCCCGCGCGGTGGCCACCGCGGCGGCGACATCCGCCCCGTGGGCCGCGCGTGCCGCCGCGTCGGGCGCGGCGCTGACCACCGTGAGGGATTGCAGGCCCGGATCCTTCGGGGCGGTCCTGTCGGTGCGGAACGCGGTGAAGCGGTAGCCGCCCAACAGCAGGCCCTCGACGCCGGCTGCCACCACGTCCTCGTCGGGGACGCCGGGCAGCCCCGCCAGGGTGTCGACGATGGCGGCGGTGCCGTTGAGCGAGCGTGCCGCGGTCCCCGCCGCGCGCCGGATCACATCAGCGGGCCAGCTGTCGCGGGCCTTGCCCAGTCCGACGGTCAGTACGCTGGCCACCGGCAGTGATGCCACCACCAGCCGATGCACCTGTTCGCTGCCGCCCTTGGCGTTCAGCGCCCGCAGTCCGGCCTCGATCTCGGCGACCGCTTCGGCCGGCAGTGCCGGCTCGGTCGCGGCGACCACGGCACCCTGTTGAGGCGGCGTTCCCAGCTTCGCCTCTCCTTCGTCGAGCCTCGCTGAACCGCCGGACTCATCCGGCTCATCGCCGGCCGAAACGACCGGCACGATCAGCACGGCCTCCTCGGCGGTGGGCAGCGAGTCGGTGACGGTGACGGCGGGGGCGGGGTATCCGGGTTGGGTGCTCACAAGCACTCACCCTAACGATCGGCGGGCAGCTCCAGCTCGTACGCCGGGACGGGCTCGTCGAATCCCTTGAGTTTCAAGGGTCCTCGTTCCACCACGGGCCAGTCCGGCAATTCCTTGACCACGCCGGCGCAGGCCAGTACCTGCCCGGGTTCGGCGGCGTCCACCAGGCGCGCGGCCAGGTTCACCGGGGTGCCGAAGTAGTCGCCGTTGATGGCCAGCACCTCCCCGTAGCCCAGCCCGGCCCGCACCTGTAGACCCACCTTGCGGGCCTTGGGATGGTCGACCAGGTCGGTCGCCGCTTTCGCCAGCAGCTCCCCGCTCGCGCTCACCCACATCACCGCGTCGCCGATGAACTTGACCACCCGCCCCCCATCAGCGTGCACCACGTCGGCGACGCTGCCGCCGAAGTCGGTGAGCAGCGTCGCCAACTCCTCGGAGGTGAGCACCTGGGTCAGGGCGGTGAAGCCGGTCAGGTCGGCGAAGCCCACCCCGCACACCATGCTCGACGTGGGCCCGCCGGCCAGGCCCTCGAGGAATGTCCGGGCGCTGACCTGGTGCTGGCGGTGGACGGCGTCGATCATCGCGCCGATCCGGGGGATGTACTCGGCGACCGTCCGCCAGGCGCGGGCGGTGCGCAGCTCGCTGTGGGTGTGGCCCAGCCACATGTCGGGCTCGCTGATCCGGATCATCGACGACTCGGCCTCGGCCAGCCGGGCCATCGTCGCCCCCAGCACCCGCAGGAAGCCGTCGACCGGCTCGCCGAGATAGGACCGCATCTGGACCCAGGTGGCCAACCCGTCGACGTCGGCCTGGCTCAGCGCCGGCGTGTCGGGGCTGTCGACACTGAGCCCGAGCATCGTCCAGGCGCGTTCGACATCGCCGACCGGTATCCGCAAGGCCTCGGCGGCGGTCCGCAGCGTGTAGTCGGGCGGACCCGAGCGCCCCACCACGTCACCGGCCAGGCCGAACAGCCGGCCCTGGCGTTCGGCCTCGGCCATCTGCTCGGTGCTGAAACCGAGCCCGTCGAGGTACTCAAGCAGGTCGGCGCGCTGCCGCGCGTCGGAGATTCCCGCGGCTGTCAGCGCGTCCCAGTCGACCACCTACACAAGTTTGCCGATTAAGGTGGCTCGTCGTGAGCGAACTGCAACACGGACCCCTGGAAGATCGCCACCGCGAGTTGGGCGCCAGCTTCGCGGAGTTCGGGGGCTGGCTCATGCCGGTGTCCTACGCCGGCACCGTCGCCGAGCACAACGCCACCCGCAGCACCGTGGGTCTGTTCGATGTGAGCCATCTGGGCAAGGCGACTGTGGCCGGTCCGGGCGCGGCGGAGTTCGTCAATGCGACACTCACCAACGACCTGACCAGGATCGGACCCGGCAAGGCGCAATACACGTTGTGCTGCAACGAATCCGGGGGCGTCATCGACGACTTGATTGCCTACTACATCGCCGACGACGAGATCTTCCTGGTGCCCAACGCGGCCAACACCGGGGCGGTGGTGGCCGCCTTGACCGAGGCTGCGCCGGACGGGGTCACGGTCAGCGACGAGCACCGCTCGCGTGCGGTGCTGGCGGTGCAGGGGCCGCGGTCGACCGAGGTGCTGGCCGGCCTCGGCCTACCGACCGAGATGGACTACATGGGCTTTGAAGATGCCACCGTGGACGCGGCGGGCACCCGGGTGCCGGTACGGGTGTGCCGCAGCGGCTACACCGGTGAGCACGGCTACGAACTGCTGCCGGAGTGGGAGTCGGCGGCGGTGGTGTTCGACGCGCTGGTGGCGGCCGTGTCGCAGGCCGGGGGCGAACTGGCCGGTCTGGGCGCCCGCGACACGCTGCGCACCGAGATGGGCTACCCGCTGCACGGCCACGAACTGTCGCCGGACATCTCGCCGCTGCAGGCGCGCTGCGGCTGGGCGATCGGCTGGCAGAAGGCGGCGTTCTTCGGCCGCGAGGCGCTGCTGGCCGAGAAGGCGGCAGGCCCGGCGCGGCTGCTGCGCGGGCTGCGCGCCACCGGACGCGGCGTGTTGCGAGCCGAGTTGGCGGTGCTCGACGGCGACCGGCAGGTCGGGGTCACCACGTCGGGCACCTTCTCGCCGACGCTGAAGGCCGGCATCGCGCTGGCGCTGATCGACGCGGATGCCGGCATCGACGACGGCGCACTGGTCACCGTCGACGTGCGCGGCCGGGCCGTCGAGTGCCAGTTGGTGCGGCCGCCGTTCGTGACGGCAAAAACCCGCTAGCGCACCGGTTATACAATCGCTGCATGAAAAGCGGCCTCCTCGAGTTCCAGGTGTCGGTCACGGCGAACCCGACTCCCGACGAGGTACGTGAAACCATTTTGGCTGAGCCGGGTTTCGGCAAGTTCCACACCGATCACATGGTGTCGATCGACTACACCCGCGATGCAGGTTGGCACAACGCGCGGGTCATGCCCTACGGGCCGATCGAACTGGACCCGTCGGCGGTCGTCCTGCACTACGCGCAGGAGGTCTTCGAGGGGCTGAAGGCCTACCGCTGGACGGACGGACCGATCGTGTCGTTCCGGCCGGAGGCCAACGCCGCCCGGATGCGCGCGTCGGCTCGGCGGCTGGCAATCCCGGAACTTCCCGACGAACTGTTCATCGAGTCGCTACGGCAGTTGATCGCGGTGGACTCCGCCTGGGTGCCGGCCGCCGGGGGAGAGGAGTCGCTGTACCTGCGGCCGTTCATCTTCGCCACCGAGCCGGGACTGGGCGTGCGTCCGGCCAACGAGTATCGCTGCCTGGTGATGGCCTCACCGGCCGGCGCGTACTTCAAGGGTGGCATCAAGCCGGTGAGCGTCTGGTTGTCGACCGAGTATGTGCGGGCCTGCCCGGGCGGTACCGGCGCGGCCAAGTTCGGCGGTAATTACGCCGCTTCGCTGGTCGCCCAGGCGCAGGCCGCCGACAACGGCTGCGATCAAGTGGTGTGGCTGGACGCGGCCGAGCGGCGCTACGTCGAGGAGATGGGCGGGATGAACCTGTTCTTCGTGTTCGGCACCGGCGGCTCGGCGCGGCTGGTCACGCCGGAGCTGTCCGGCTCACTGTTGCCCGGAATCACTCGGGATTCGTTGCTGCAGTTGGCGACTGACGCCGGGTTCGCGGTCCAGGAACGCAAGATCGACGTCGACGAATGGCAGCAGAAGGCCGCCGCCGGCGAGATCACCGAGGTCTTCGCCTGTGGCACCGCCGCCGTCATCACTCCGGTGTCGAGGGTCAAGTCCGCGGCCGGGGAGTTCACCATCGCCGACGGTGAGCCGGGCGAGGTCACCATGGCGCTGCGGGACACGCTGACCGGCATCCAGCGCGGTACCTTCGCCGACACTCACGGCTGGATGGCTCGGCTGGACTGATCCCGCCGGGCTCAACCCGCCGAGCCGGGCGGGGGGTCGGATTCCTCCGGACCGGGTGGCCAGTCCTCGGCCAGGGCGTCCTCGGCGTCGGGGTAGTCCGGCGCGTCGCCAGCCCCGTCGGTCATCGCCTTGCGCGATTCTCGGCTTCTTTTGCTGTAGCGATGATGGCGAGGCATCCGCGTTCCTCCCGAGTCGCGAGAAGGCCAAAATGTTAATAACAGTTCCTACTTTTCTAAACTTACCTCGGAGCTGTGACCTTGGGGGAGAAATGTCTCTAAGTCCGGAGAGTTTTCGATGCTTTCGGCCGGGTCAGAACGCGGCCAGCAGCACGGCGGCCAGCGCCGTCGTCCATTCGACGGCCGCGCCCAGCACGTCGCCGGTGACACCGCCCAGGCGGCGGACACAGTGCCTGACCAGCACCGCGGCGCCGACCAGCGCCACCGCCACGGCGACCGGCCCGTGCCACGGCGCCGCACCGGCGAGCGTCGACCCGGCAGCGAGCACCGCTACCCAGGCGATCGCCACCGGTACCGGCTGGCTGCCCGCCACGGCGGCGCCCAGCGTGCTGCCCGGCGCGGCGGGCACCGAACGCAGGCAGGCCAGTACGGCCGCCACCCGGCCGGCGCAGACCGCGACGACGATGCCCGCAGTGTCCAGCATCGGGAACGCCGATGCCTGCAGGCCGACCACCAGCACCACCGCGACCACCCCGAACGGCCCGGTCGCGCCGTCGCGCATCACCTGCAGTGCCTGCTCGGCGGGCCGGTAGCAGCCCAGGCCATCTGCGGTGTCGGCCACCCCGTCGATGTGCAGCCCGCGGGTGGCGGCCAGTAGCACGGCCACCGCGAGCAGCCCGGTCACGGCATTACCCGGACCGAACGCGAAGCCGCCGGTCCAGACCGCGCCCGCCGCCAGCGCCCCCAGGCCGGCCCCGACCACCGGTAGTGCCGTCAACGTGCCGCGTCCCGGCACGCCACCAGTGGCCGCGGGCAGCCGCGCCGCCGTCCCGAACGTGATCGCCGAGGCCAGTGACCGGATCACCCGTCGGCCTCGGCCGTCGCTGCGGCGGGGCCGGAGACGCCGGCTTCGGCGAAGGTGGACATCGACGCCAGCGCGGCCACCGCCGCCCGCAGTACCGGCAGCGCCACCGCGGCGCCGGTGCCTTCACCCAACCGCATCCGCAGGTCGAGGATCGGCTCCAGTTCCAGCGCTGCGCACGCCAACGCGTGGGCCGGCTCGGGGGAGCGATGGCCGGCCTGCCACCACGCCCGGGCGCCGGGGGCCAGCCGCTCGGCCACCAGGGCGGCGGCCGTCGACGCCAGACCGTCGAGCAGGACCGGCGTGCGTCGGACGGCGGCCTGGGCGCAGAAACCCGCCAGTGCGGCCAAGTCGGCCCCGCCGCAGCAGCGCAGCAGCCCCCATGGGTCCGACACCCCGCGCGCACGGAACAGTGCGTCGCGCACCACAGCGGTCTTGCGCGCCCAGCCGGCGTCGTCGATACCGGTCCCGGGGCCGACCGCCACGACCGGCTCAGCGCCGGTCACTGCGGCAATCAAAGTTGCTGCGACAGTGGTGTTCCCGATCCCCATGTCGCCGGGGATGAGCAGCTCGGCACCGGCGTCGACTTCGGCGTCGGCGATCCGGCGGCCCGCGGTCACGGCAGCCAGGGTCTCCTCGTGGCTCAGGGCGTCCTCGCCGGCGATATCACCGCTGCCGCGGCGCACCTTGTAGGCGCTCATCGATGCCGAGACCTCGCCGGCGAGCTCGAAGGCATCACTGTCTATGGCGATGTCCACCACGCGCACGCCGGCGCCGCAGGCGTCGGCCAGCGCGTTGATGGCGGCGCCGCCGCGGTCGATGTTGGCTGCCATCTGCGCCGTCACCTCCGCCGGGTAAGCGGACACCCGTTCCCGGGTCACGCCATGATCACCGGCGAACACCACCACCCGGACCTGGTCGAACTGCCTTGGCGGGCAACGGCCTTGACAGGCGGCCGCCCACACCGAAAGCTCCTCGAGGCGGCCCAGTGAGCCGGGCGGTTTGGTCAGCGAGTCCTGCCGTGCCCGGGCGGCGGCAGCCGCCGACGCATCGGGTGGGCTTACCGGCGGGAATTCCTGCAGATCCAAGGCTGACGGCCCCCGAGCCGACCTCAGTCGAGGCGTTCGCCGCGCCGCACCTGCGGGCGCGGTGCCCGCATCCGGCGCAGCGTGGATGCTCTGCTGGCGGCGTAGATGCCCAGCTTCCAGCGGGCTTCGGTGTTGTCGGGGTACTTGGTGTCGACCAGTCTGCCGACCTTGCGCGCCAGCAGGACGCCGTCGACGGCCATCAGGATCATCAGCAGCATCATCGCCGGCGAGATGTAGTACTGGACCTGCGGGACGGCGATCATCACGAACATCAATCCCAACGCCACCGGCATGAACAGCCCGAGCAGGTTGTAGCGGGCGTCGACGATGTCCCGGACGTAGCGGCGCACCGGGCCGCGGTCGCGCTCGAGCAGGGCCGACTCGTCACCGGCGAGCATCCGCTCCCGGCGCTGCGCCATCCGCTCGCGCCGTTGGGCCTTCGCGACGCGGCGCTCCTCCTTGCTGAGCTTCGGTCCGGCCAGGCTCCTGCGCCTGGCCCGGGCCTCCGCGGCGGTCATCGGAGCCGGCGCCACCGGTCCGCGACGCCGGCCGCGTGCATCGCGCTTGGGCGTGGGCCGGCCCTTGGGCGCGGTGAGGCCCGACCGGGCAGCAGCCTCGGATTCGGTGCTGTCGAGGTCGACGGCACCGCCGGCGGAGTCAGCGGAGCCGGCGGACCCCGCTTCGTCTTTCCTGCGTCCCGGCAGCTTCACGCCCGCCAGATTACTTGGCCGGTCTTCCCGGCCGCCGATGTGGCTCTATACCCTGCCGGTATGGCTGACCACCCCGGTGCTGGTGGCTCCTCGTCCGGGGCGGCGGGGCTGCGGGTGCTGATCGCACCGGACTGCTACGGCGAGAGCCTGACGGCGGTGCAGGCCGCCGCCGCGATCTCGACCGGCTGGCATCGCAGCCGCCCCCACGACCGGTTGGCGATCGCCCCGCAGTCCGACGGCGGGCCGGGTTTCGTCGCGGTGCTGGCAGCCCGGCTGGGCGACGCCGGTTCGGGCACGGTGCAGCGGTGCCGGGTCGTTGGGCCGTTGGGCACACCGGTCGAGGCGGAATGGTTCTGGGACGCGGCGGCCGAGACGGCCTACCTGGAATGTGCCCAGGCGTGCGGGTTGGCGCTGCTGGACGGTTCACCGTCGCCGCGGACCGCACTGGCGGCCCACAGCGCCGGGGTGGGGCACCTCATCGACACGGCGCTGAACGCCGGGGCCCGGCGCATCGTCGTGGGGCTCGGGGGAAGCGCCAGCACCGACGGCGGAAAGGGCATGGTCGATGAACTGGGCGGCTTGACCGCCGCCAGGCAGCGGCTCGCCGATGTCGAGCTGATCGCGGCCTGCGACGTCGAATACCCGCTGCTGGGCCCGTGGGGCGCGGCACGGGTGTTCGGTCCGCAGAAGGGCGCCGACGCTGCCACGGTCGCCGTACTCGAAACCCGGCTGACCGCCTGGGCGGCCGAACTCGACGGCGCCGCGGGCCGGCAGGTCAGCGCCGCCTCGGGGGCCGGCGCCGCCGGCGGGATCGGCGCCGCCCTGCTCGCACTGGGCGGCGTCGCCGAATCGGGCGCCGCCATCGTGGCGCGCCACACCGATTTGGCGGCTGGCCTCGCCGACGCCGATGTCCTGGTCACCGGTGAGGGCCGGTTCGACCAACAGTCCCTGCACGGCAAGGTGATCGGGTCGCTGTGCGCCGCGGCCCGGACCCGGCAGCTGCCGGTGCTGGTGCTGGCCGGCCAGATCAGCCTGGACGAGCCGGCGCTGCGGTCGGCCGGTGTGGTGGCCGCCCGCGCGATCGCCGACCACGCCGGCTCGGTGGGCCTGGCGCTGGTCGACGCCGCCAACCAGCTGATCGGTCTGACCACCGTGCTCGCGTCCCAGGTCGGCAGCCGACCGGCCGATTCCCAGGGCCCGGCGGCGCAATAGGGAACACGTCGGCGCAGGGTATCGTTGTGATGGTGGGCTTCGACGCCTCGGAGCCGAGGCGCTGGTAACAGGGGGAGCCCGCCCCGTGATCAACCGCAATAGGGAGACGCAATGACTGTTCAGGATCAGTCGACCACCGAGTCTCATGGCGTGGTCTTGACCGATGAAGCCGCAGCCAAGGTGAAATCGCTGTTGGCCCAAGAGGGACGTGACGACCTGACGCTGCGCATCTCGGTCCAACCCGGCGGCTGCGCCGGCCTGCGCTACAACCTGTTCTTCGACGACCGCACTCTCGACGGTGACGTGATCGCGGAGTTCAACGGCGTCAAGTTGGCCGTCGACCGGATGAGCGCGCCGTACCTGCAGGGCGCGGAGATCGGCTACGCCGACCAGATCGACAAGCAGGGCTTCACCATCGAGAACCCCAACGCCGGCGGCTCCTGCTCGTGCGGCGACTCGTTCAACTGACCGGTTAGCAGCGACCGGCTCCCGCGACCGCCGGGCGCCGGCAGGCTCACCCCCACCTGGGCCCGACGGCTTGGCGTTGTCCGGCTTCGTGCTGCCCGCCGATGCCTCAGGTTCAACGGACCGCTACCGTGGGAACCCACATTCAGGTCCACGTTGGCAACACGAGGGGGATAGTCAGTGACGATTGCGGTGACCGGTTCGATCGCGACCGACCATTTGATGCGTTTTCCGGGTCGGTTCTCCGAACAGTTGCTGGCCGATCACCTGCAGAAAGTCTCGCTGAGCTTCCTGGTCGACGACCTGGTGGTGCACCGCGGCGGTGTGGCGGGCAACATCGCGTACGCGATCGGCGTGCTCGGCGGTGATGCCGCGCTGGTCGGCGCGGCCGGCGACGACTTCGCCGACTACCGCGACTGGCTGGCCTCCCACGGCGTCAACTGCGACAACGTGCTGGTCTCCACGACGGCGCACACCGCGCGCTTCACCTGCACCACGGATATCGACATGGCCCAGATCGCCTCGTTCTATCCGGGGGCCATGTCGGAGGCACGCAACATCTCGCTGGCCCAGGTGGTGGAGAGCGTCGGCACCCCCGAACTGGTGATCATCGGGGCCAACGACCCCGAGGCGATGTTCGGCCACACCGAGGAGTGCCGCAAGCTGGGCCTGGCGTTCGCCGCCGACCCGTCCCAGCAGTTGGCCCGCCTGACCGGCGAGGAGATCCGCCGGCTCATCGACGGTGCCACCTACCTGTTCACCAACGACTACGAGTGGGACCTGCTGTTGTCCAAGACCGGCTGGACCGAGGCCGACGTCATGAAGCAGGTGGGGCTGCGGATCACCACCTTGGGCGGCAACGGCGTGGACATCGTCAACCCCGACGGTTCGCGGATCCATGTCGGCGTGGTACCCGAGAAGTCGCAGACCGACCCGACCGGGGTCGGCGACGCCTTCCGGGCCGGTTTCCTGACCGGCCGCAGCGCCGGGCTGAGCCTGGAGCGCTCCGCGCAACTCGGTTCCCTCGTCGCGGTGCTGGTGCTCGAATCCACCGGAACCCAGGAGTGGACGTGGGACCGCGACGTCGCGCTCGCCCGGCTGGCCGACGCCTACGGCGACGCCCCCGCCGCGGAGATCGGCGCCGCACTCAAATAGCCCGCTCGGCCTTAAATCTGGACCGGGTACGTCGGCTCGCTGATCTGCGGGATCACCGAGCGCTCGACGAAGATCGCGTGCCAGAGCAGGAAGATCAGCATGGTCCACAGCCGCCGGCTGTGATCGGCGGTGCCGGCCCGGTGCTCGTCGAGCATGGTGCGCACCGCGGCGACGTCGATCAGGTGGCCCGCGCCGGTGGCGCCCACCGTGGCATAGGCCCACTCCAGCAGTTCACCGGCGCGCAGCCAGTGCCGCAGCGGCACCGGGAAACCGAGCTTGGGCCGATGCAGCACGTGCGCGGGGATGATCGGCTCCAGCGCACGGCGCAGCGCGTACTTGGTGGTGGTACGGGTGATCTTGGCCGACACTGGCAGCCGGGAGGCGACCGCGAACACCTCCGGGTCCAGGAACGGCACCCGCAACTCCAGTGAGTTGGCCATGGTCATCTTGTCCGCCTTGACCAGGATGTCGCCGCGCAGCCAGGTGAACAGGTCGATGTGCTGCATCCGGGACACCGGATCCCAGCCTGCTGATTCGGCATACAGCGGCGCGGTCACATCGGTGTGCGTCCACTCGGGGGAGAAGCCGGGCAATACCGCGCGCAGCTGCTCGTCGGAGAAACTGCGGGCGTTGCCGTAGTAGCGCTCCTCGAGCGTCAGCGACCCGCGGTGCAGCAGGCTCTTGCCGCGCATCCCGTCCGGAAGCGGCTTGGACAGCTTGCCCATCGACCGGCGTACCGGTGCGGGCAGGTAGTTGAACGGCCGCAGCGACAGCGGCTCGCGGTAGATGGTGTAGCCGCCGAACAACTCGTCGGCACCCTCCCCGGAGAGCACCACCTTGACGTGCTTGCGGGCCTCGGCGGCGATGAAGTACAGCGGGACCAGGGCCGGGTCGGCGACCGGGTCGTCGAGGTACCAGACGATCTCGGGCAGGGCGGCGACGAACTCGGCCGGGCTGACCACCTTGACCACGTGCCGGGCGCCGATCGCCTCGGCGGACGCCGCGGCGACGTCGATCTCGGAGAATCCCTCCCGCTCGAACCCGGTGGTGAACGTGATCAGCTTCGGGTTGTGGCGCATCGCCAACGCGGCGATCGCAGTGGAGTCGATCCCGCCGGAGAGGAACGCGCCCACTGTGACGTCGGCCCGCATGTGCTTGGCGACCGAGTCCTCCAGCACCGCGGTGATCTCGTCGTAGCGGGCCTGTTCGGTGTCGCGGCTGATCGGGGTGGCGTCGAATCGGGGCTTGAAGTAGCGGGTGATCTCCGGGATCGGCCGGTCCGGGCTGATCCGCGCCCAGCAGCCCGACTCCAGCCGCCGCACCCCGCGGTGCAGTGTTTCGGGCTCGGGCACGTACTGCAGCACGGTGTAGTGCTGCAGTGCCCGCCTGTCGATGCCGGCATCGCCGACGTCGAAGCCCACCAGGGCGGCCATGTCGAGCAGCGACTTCTTCTCGCTGCCCACCACGGTGCCGCCCGACCCGCTGGCCATGAACAGCGGCTTGATCCCGAACGGGTCGCGAGCGCAGAACAGTTCGCCGCGCACGGTGTCCCACAGTGCGAAGGCGAACATGCCGCGCAGCCGCGGCAGCACGTCGGCGCCCCAGTAGTGGTAGCCGGCGACGATCGCCTCCCCGTCACCGTCGGTGTGGAAGGCGGCGCCGTGGGTTGCGGCCAACTCCTCGCGCAGCTCGAGGTAGTTGTAGATCTCCCCGTTGAACACCAGAACGTAGCGGTCCGTCTGTTCAGCGGGCCCCCAGCGCAACGGCTGATGTGAATGCTCGATGTCGATGATCGACAACCGGTTGAAGCCCAGGGCGACGCCGTCGCCGGTCCAGGTGCCTAATTCGTCGGGCCCCCGATGGCGCATCAAGTGCGCCGCCCGTTCGACCGAGGTGACGATGTCGGTGAGGTCGCCCGAATCCGCTGCGGCGGGGTCGGCGGTGCCGGCCGGGGCACGCACGAAGGCCAGCAGTCCACACATCGGGTCTCAGTATGCCGCACCGGGATCGGTCTCAGGCCGCGTAGGCCTGCCCAGGGCCGGTGGTGGGCCCGTCCGGACCGGCCAACCGGCAGGTCAGCCGAACCGGGGTGACTCGGGTGGTCTACGCTGCGTAGTATTCGACTGCTCCGCCGGTTTTGGCCGGCCCGGTCTGTGACTCGAGGAGGCACCAACGTGACACGTCGCGGGCAGGGCGTTGTGCTCAGCCGTCTGCTTCGGCCGCTGGCGGGGGCCGGCGTGCTCGGGCTACTGGCGGTGACACTCAGCGGCTGCAGCTTCGACTGGACCGACGTGGTCGGTTTCGGCTGGCCCAAAGGCATCACGCCCGAGGCCGAGGCCAACTACAAGCTGTGGCTGGGCATGGTCATCGCCTCGGTGGTGATCGGCGGGATCGTCTGGGGAATGATCTTCTGGTCGGCGTTCTTCCACCGCAAGAAGGCGACCGACACCGAACTGCCGCGCCAGTTCGGCTACAACATGCCGCTGGAACTGGGGCTGACCGTCCTGCCGTTCCTGGCCATCGCGGTGATCTTCTACTTCACCGTCGTGGTGCAGGAGAAGATGCTGCACCACGAACCCGACCCTGAGGTGGTCGTCAACGTCACCGCGTTCCAGTGGAACTGGAAATTCGGCTACCAGAAGGTCGACTTCCGCGACGGCACGCTGAGCTACGACGGCGCGGACCAGCAGCGTAAGGACGCGCTGATTTCCAAGCCGGAAGGCGTCGACGAGCACGGCGAGGAGCTGGTCGGGCCGATCCGCGGCCTCAACGCCGAGGACCGCAGTTACCTCAACTTCGACAAGGTCGAGACACTCGGCACCACGAACGAGGTGCCGGTGCTGGTGGTGCCCAGCGGCAAGCGCATCGAGTTCGTGCTGAACTCCGCCGACGTCATTCACTCCTTCTGGGTGCCGGAGTTCCTGTTCAAGCGTGACGTGATCGCCTGGCCCGAGCGCAACAATCAGGTGAACACCTTCCAGGTCTCCGAGATCCAGAAGGAAGGGGCGTTCGTCGGTCACTGCGCCGAGATGTGCGGCACTTACCACGCGATGATGAACTTCGAGGTCCGGGTGGTCTCGCCCAACGACTTCAAGGCCTACCTCGGCCAGCGCATCGCCGGGAAGAGCAACGCCGAGGCGCTCGAGGCGATCAACCAGGAGCCCCTGGCCATCACCACGCAACCGTTCGATAGCCGGCGCGGCCTGCTGGCCCCGCAGGCCAGCGACAAGTAGGGACGATCCATGCGCATCGAATCCAGGCTGTTCGAGTTCGTGGCCACCTTCTTCGTGGTGGTCGGGGTGGTCTATGCCGTACTGACTTCGTTGTTCGCCACCGGCGGCGTGGAGTGGGCCGGTAGCACGGCGCTGATCCTGACCGGGGTGATGGCCCTGATCGTGGCCACCTTCTTCCGGTTCGTGGCTCGCCGGCTCGACACCCGTCCCGAGGACTACGAGGCGGCCGAGATCAGTGACGGCGCCGGGGAGCTAGGTTTCTTCAGCCCCCACAGCTGGTGGCCGATCCTGATCGCGCTGTCCGGATCGGTGGCCGCCGTCGGGATCGCGCTGTGGCTGCCGTGGCTGATCACCGCCGGCGTGGTGCTGGTGATATCGAGCGTGGCCGGGCTGGTCTTCGAGTACTACATCGGCCCCGAGAAACACTGAGCCGGTCCGCACGCGCCGCCGTGTCGACCCGTTTGGGTAGGGTTGCCGGTGCACAATGACCACCGGCGGTCGAATTCGACCGCGGTGGGTGGCGCGCGGGTGGGCGCACAGGTTGGAACAGGATAGGCGGGAATGAGCGGGCCGAATCCCCCGGAGTCGGGCTCTGGAGACGACGTCCCCGGCAACGGTCAGCCGGTCGCTGAACCGGCTCCGGAAGCGGTCCCGGGCGCGGTCGGCGGCAGGGACATCCCGGCGATCGACGATGTTGCGGCCACCCCCGACAACACGGCGTACTCGCAGGCTTATTCGGCGCCGGAGTCCGAGCAATTCCTGAGCGGCCCTTACGTGCCGGCCGACCCGCGGTTGTACGACTACGACAACTACAACGCGCCCGACGAGCCGGACCCGCACGCCAAGACGCCGCGCTGGCCCTGGGTGGTCGGGGTCACCGTGATCATCGCCGCGATCTCCCTGGTGGTGTCGGTGGCACTGTTGTTCGCCCGCACCGAAACGCACGACCTGGCCACTCCTGCCACGACCAGCACCACCGTGTCGCAGCCGCCGGTGCAGGACGAGATCACCAAAACCAGCATCCCGACCACCACCGTGCCGCCGCCCCCGCCGCCGTCGAGTGAGGAGCCGCCGCCCCCGCCGCCGCCGAGCGAGGAGCCGCCGCCACCGCCGCCCCCGCCGGTTGAGACCCCCGCCCCCGAACCGTCCACTACGACACCGGAGCCCACCACGACCACGCAGGCCAAGCCGATGCAGGTGACCTACTCGGTCACCGGCACCAAGGCACCGTTCGACCAGATCACGATCACCTACGTCGACGCATCCGGGCAACGGCGGACGCAGCGTAACGCCTACATTCCGTGGTCGTTGACGTTGACGCCGATCTCCCAGTCGGAGATCGGTTCGGTGGAGGCGTCCAGCATGCTGCGGCTGAGCAAGCTCAACTGCTCGATCACCAGCAGTGACGGCAGGGTGCTGTCCTCCAACAGCAACGACGCACCGGCGACGAGCTGCTGATGGTCGGCAGAAACATCGCGGACCGATTCGGCCACCCGGGGCAGTCCCCGGAGGTCACCGACCGCGTGCTGCTCGGTGTCTGCGCGGCGATCTGGCTGGCACTGCTGGGCATGAGCGTGGCGGCCACGGTCGCACTCGTCGACCTCGGGCGGGGTTTCGACCAGCCCACGGAGAGTTCCCACACCGGTCTGCTGTACATCGTCATCGGCGTCTCCGCTCTGGTCATCCTGGCCGCGATCCCGGTGCTGCTGCGAGCCCGGCAGGCCGGGCCGGCGCGGCGATCCGCCGGCTTCGCGCCGCCGGCGGCGGCCGGGCCGCGGCCACGGCCGGGGGCACCGCTGCCACAACGCGGGTTCGACGCTCCGGGTCGCCGGTCGGCCGCCACGCGACCGGCGTTGCTGCCCAACCAGGCGCAGGTGGACCGGGTGCTGCTGCGCGGCGTCACGGTACTCGGCAGCGCCTTCGGCGGTGCGTTGACCATGGTCGCCGCCGCGACCTATCTGATGGCGGTCGGCAAGGACACCGGCTCGTGGGTCTGCTACGGGCTGGCCGGCGCGATCACGCTCGCCATGCCGGTGATCCCGTGGCTGTATCTGCGCCGGCTGGGCGAGGTGCTCGAACTGCCGTCCCGGTTCGGCTGACGCCCCTTACGGCCACAGCAGCGTCGTGGCCCAGCTCTCGCCGTCGCGCTCGTAACGCAGCCTGCGGTGGCGCCGATCCGGGTCAGACTGCCAGAATTCGACGGTGTCGGCGCGTACCGCATAGGAGACCCAGTCGCCGGGGACCAGGGTGGGGGACCGGTCCAGCTCCAGGCGGGCCTTCGCCAGTGCCTCACTGATCTCGATGGGATCGCAGTAGGGCTGACTCTGGCGCCCGGTCAACGCCATCGCGCGGGCGCCCTCGGAGCGGGCCCGGAAGTCCTCGGCCGTCAGCTGCGGTGGGTCGGCATGCGCAACTCCCTCGACCCTGACCTGCCGGCCCAGTGCGGGCCAGTAGAACGTCAGCGCCACAGCGGGATTGCGTGCCAGCTCGGCGCCCTTGCGGCTCACCGAGCTGACCGCGAAATGCCATCCCGCGCCGTCGACGTCCTTGAGGATCAGGACCCGCGCCGACGGGCGCGGCCCGGCCGATCCGGACACCGTCGACACTGTCATGGCGTGCGGCTCAGCGACACCGGTGTCGACGGCGTGCAGCAGCCACTGGGTGAACAGCTCCACCGGATCCCCGGGTGCCCGCGCCGGATCGAACTCCGGCGCGGAACCGGTCAGAACCGGAAGCCCGCGCAGCAGGCCGCGCAGCTCGCCCGATCGCGCGGGGTCAGTGCTGCTGGCCGTTGCCGTCGCCGTCCTGGCGCTCGGCCAGCGCGGTCAGCGCGCGCCGTTCGCTGGCATGGGCGGCCTCGTTGAGCGCGGCGTCCTCGGAAGCCGGGTCCGCGGTCAGGAAGCTGCCCCGGCCGGGCGCGCCGCCCGAGCCGAGCTTGTTCATCCTCTTGGGCAGCGGCGCACCGGCGTACTCCAGCGGAATCGGGTGACCGTGCTCGTCGACCGGTCCCAGCGGCTGGTGCAATTCGATGTAGGCGCCGTGCGGCAACCGCTTGATGATGCCGGTCTCGACACCGTGCTCGAGCACGTCGCGGTCACTGCGCTGCAACCCGAGGCACCACCGGTAGGTGGCGAAGAACATGATCGGCGGCAGTATCACCATCCCGATGCGTCCGATCCAGGTCGTCGCATTCAGCGAGATGTGGAACTTCCACGCGATGATGTCGTTCATCGCCGCCAGGGTCAGCACCATGTAGAAGCTGATCGCCATCGCACCGATCCCGGTCCGGACCGGAGCGTCCCGCGGACGCTGCAGCAGGTTGTGGTGGGCGTAGTCCCCGGTGAACCGCTTCTCCAGGAACGGGTAGATGATCAGCAGGATGAAGACCGCGCCCATGATCAGCGCAACGCCGACCGAGCCGGGCACGGTGTGCCCGAAGGGGTAGAACTCCCATGCCGGCCAGAGCCGCGCCATCCCTTCGGTCCACATCATGTAGAAGTCCGGCTGGCTGCCTGCCGACACCTGAGATGGCCGGTAGGGCCCCAGGTTCCAGATCGCGTTGATCTGGAGCAGCCCGCCCATCAGGCCGAGGATGCCGGTGATGATGGCGAAGAACGCACCGGACTTGATCGCGAAGACCGGCAGCACCCGCACGCCGACCACGTTGCTCTCGGTGCGGCCGGGCCCGGGGAACTGGGTGTGCTTCTGGAACCACACCAGCGCCATGTGCACGCCGATCAGGGCCAGGATGATGCCCGGCAGCAGCAGGATGTGCAGGGCGTAGAGCCGGGGGATCAGGATGGTGCCCGGGAAGTCGCCGCCGAACAGCGCCCAGTGCAACCAGGTGCCGATGACCGGCATACCCAGCGTGATCGACGACAGTGCGGCCCGGATGCCGATACCGGACAGCAGGTCGTCGGGCAGCGAGTAGCCGAAGTAGCCCTCGAACATGGCCAGGATCAACAACAGTGACCCGACCACCCAGTTCGCCTCGCGAGGCCGGCGGAACGCGCCGGTGAAGAAGATGCGCGCCAGGTGCACCATGATCGACGCGGCGAACATCAGCGCCGCCCAGTGGTGCAGCTGCCGGACGAACAGCCCGCCGCGCACCTCGAAGGAGATGTTCAGTGCGGTTTCGTAGGCGCGCGACATCTGCACCCCGTTGAGCGGCTGATAGACGCCGTGGTAGATGACCTCGGCCATCGACGGGTCGAAGAACAGTGTCAGGTAGACACCGGACAGCAACAGGATGATGAAGCTGTACAACGCGATCTCGCCGAGCAGGAACGACCAATGCGTCGGGAAGACCTTGTTGAACTGGCGTCGCAGTGCCGCCGCCGGGTGGTAGCGGGTGTCGATGTCGTCTGCTTGGCGGGCGAGCAGATCGCCGATTGCAGGGCTCATGAGGTGCGCTCCCAGAAGGCCGGTCCGACAGGTTCGACGAAGTCGCCGTTGGCGACCAGATACCCATTGGTGTCAATGGTGATCGGCAGCTGGGCCAGTGCGCGCGCCGCCGGGCCGAAGACCGGCTTGGCGAAGTGCAGCGCATCGAACTGCGACTGGTGGCACGGGCACAGAATCCGGTAGGTCTGCTGCTCGAACAGCGATGACGGGCAGCCGAGGTGCGAGCAGATCTTCGTGTAGGCGAAGAAGTCGCCGAAGTTGAAGCTCTCCTGGCCCTTACGCTTGACCACGTTGGGCATGTCGTCGGGCCGGATGCGGATCAGCATCACCGGGTTACGGACGCCCATCATGATCTCGGTGAGCTTCTCGCGCGACTCCTCGGTGGTGCCGTCGCCGTCGGACTCCCGCCACGGGAAGACGGTCTCCATGCCGCCGGCGTCGAGGTCTTCGGGACGCATCTTGATGAACGGCGAATTGGTGCTGTGACCGGTGGCGCGGGCCAGGTAGATGGTCTCGCCGTGGTAGCGCGGGGTCCATCCCGAGGTCCACAGCATGGCCTTCTTGCCTTCGGCGGTGTCGACGACCGGCTTCCACGGGTTCTTGATCAGGCCGCCGGCCCCGGCCACCAGGGTGCCCAGCCCGAACGCGCCGAATCCGATGCCCAGCGACGCCCCGAGCAGCTTGCGCCGCCCGATCGTCGAGCCCTCGAATGCGTCGGTCAGCTGTGCCGCGACCGTCTTACGGTCCAGCTCGGCGGAGCTGCCGTCGTGGCGCTCCTGGATGGTGATCTCTTCGGGGATGAACTTCTTGACGAACATCACCGCGCCGATGCCGAGCAGCAGCACCGAGAGCCCGAAGGTCAGCCCGTAGAGCGGAGTGGCCAACGAGTAGGCGAACCCGCCCGCGGAGTCCACCGAGGCGTACTCCCAGGGCCAGAACACGAAGATCAGCAGCAGGGCGAGGCCGAAGCCGCCGGCGGCCAGAAACCAGCCGGCGACGCTACGCTCGGCCCGCTTCTCGGCCCGGGTGCCCTCGACCGGCCAGCGCGGCTCCTTGAAGATCGTCTCCACGCCGTCGATGCGGCCCCCGAGTGCCAGCAGCTCCTCGGTGTTCATCGCGGCCAGCTCGGCCCCGTCGGGAATGGCGGTGTCCTTGCCGACCTCGGTCATGAGCGTGCCCCGATCCACAAAGCCGCGCCGATGGCGGCGACCATCCCGACAATCCACATCACCATGCCCTCCGGCGCCGGACCGAAGCCGCCGAGCCCGTAACCGCCCGGATCATGTTCCTCGGTGACGGCTCTGACGTAGGCGATGATGTCCTTCTTCTCCTCCATGGAGATCTGCCGGTCGGAGAAGCGCGGCATGTTCTGCGGGCCGGTCACCATCGCGGTCAGGATCTGCTGCTCGTTGGCCGGTGCCAGGTCCGGGGCGTACTTGCCCGAGGACAGTGCGCCGCCCCGGCCGGTGAAGTTGTGGCAGGACGCGCAGTTGAGCCGGAACAGGTCGCCGCCGCGGCCCAGGTCGTCGCCGCGCAGCGAGGCCTGCGCGATGCTGCCGTCGGCGTCGCGGACCACGGTGGGGCCGCCGCCGTTGGCCTGCACGTAGGCGCCCAGGGCGTCGATCTGGTTGTCGTCGAAGAGCGGGTACTTGCGGGGTGCCTGGGCCTCACCGCGGGCTGCGGGCATCCGCCCGGTCGAGACCTGGAAGTAGACGGCGGCCTCGCCGACGCCGATCAGGCTCGGTCCACGTCCGGGCTCACCCTGCAGGTTGGCGCCGTGGCAGCTCACACACGAGGTGTCGAACAGTTGCTTGCCGGTGCGCAGCAGCGCCGAGGCGGACTCGTCGGCGACGGCCACCTGCGGGGTCGGGGTCACCACAGCGGCCAGTCCACCGGCCATGGCCAGCGCGACCAGCAGCAGCAGGCCGCCGGACAGTCGACGCCGGAGCCGACGCCGGGCGACGGTTTGGTTGTGGTGAGGTCGGGCCCACTTCCTCAGTGTCTTCAACCGGACACTCCTGTTCATCGGGCGGTTGGTCATCGGATGAAGTAGATCGTGGCGAACAGTGCGATCCACACGATGTCGACGAAGTGCCAGTAGTACGACACGACGATCGACGCGGTGGCCTGCGCCGGGGTGAACTTGCTCATCGTGGTGCGCAGCATCAGGAAGACGAATGCGATCAACCCGCCGATGACGTGCAGGCCGTGGAACCCGGTGGTCAGGTAGAACACGGTGCCGTAGGCGCTGGACGGGATCGTGGTGCCGTGCGAGATCAGGTGGTAGTACTCGTAGCCCTGACCGCAGACGAAGAACAAGCCCATCAGGAATGTCACCAGATACCACCGGCGCAGTCCGAACACGTCGCCGCGCTCGGCGGCGAACACGCCCATCTGGCAGGTGAACGACGAGGCGATCAGCACCAGCGTCACCGGCACCGACTGCCACAGGTTCAGCTCAGTCGGTGGTGGCGGCCAGGCGCCACCGGACTGTGCCCGGGCCGTGAAATACATGGCGAAAAGCCCGGCAAAGAACATCAACTCACTGGACAGCCACACGATGGTGCCCACGCTGACCATGTTGGGACGGTTCAGCGAATGCACACGCGACGTGATGGCAGTACCCGAGGACCCCACAGCGCTCGTCACATCCGCAAGTATGACGCTATGTAGTTGTAGATCTCCACCCGGGGCGGGCAATTCATCAGAAATGGTGTGGTGTAGGCCGTCACCTGCGGTATTTCCGGGCGGCTTTGGTGGCCGGTGGGCCGCGTGCGACGATCTGCGCGTGGTCGAGCCCGGTGGTGAGGCGCAGCCGATAGCGCAGATAGCACAGTGGCGGCAGGTGCTGGGGTGCCTCACGTCCGGCGCGGACCTCCCCCGGGGCCAGGCGGCCTGGGCGATGGAGCAGATCATGGCCGGTGCCGCCACGTCGGCCCAGATCGCGGCCTTCGGTGTGGCGATGCAGATGAAGGGCCCCAACGCTGCCGAGGTCGGGGAGCTGGCCGACGTCATGTTGGCGCACGGTCGCAAGGTTCCCACCGAGGAGATCGGCACCGAGACCGTCGACGTGGTGGGCACCGGCGGGGACGGCGCCAACACCGTGAACCTGTCCACGATGGCCGCGATCGTGGTGGCCGCCGCCGGGGTGCCGGTGGTCAAACACGGCAACCGGTCGGCCAGCTCGCTGTCCGGCGGCGCCGACACGCTCGAGGCGCTGGGGGTGCGCATCGATCTGGGCCCCGACGCCGTCGCGCGCAGCGTCGCCGAGGTCGGCATCGGGTTCTGCTTCGCGCCGCAGTTCCAGCCGTCCTACCGCAACGCATCGCTGGCGCGGCGCGAGATCGGCGTGCCGACGGTGTTCAACCTGCTGGGCCCGCTGACCAACCCGGCCAGGCCGCGGGCCGGCCTGATCGGCTGCGCGTTCGGTGATCTGGCCGAGGTGATGGCGGGGGTGTTCGCCGCCCGGCGGGCCAGCGTGCTGGTGGTGCACGGCGACGACGGCCTCGACGAACTGACCACGACCACGACCAGCACCATCTGGCGGGTGCAGGCCGGGACGATCGACCGGCTGACCTTCGACCCGGCCGGGTTCGGGTTCGCCCGCGCCGAGGTGCACGAGCTGCTCGGCGGCGACGCGCAGGCCAACGCCGAGGAGGCCCGGTCGGTGCTGGCCGGGGCGCCGGGTCCGGTACGCGACGCCGTGGTGCTCAATGCCGCCGGTGCGATCGTGGCGTATGCCGGGCTATCCAGCAGCGCTGAATGGCTGCCGGCCTGGGAGGACGGGCTGCAGCGCGCTGTCGCGGCGATAGACAGCGGTGCGGCCGAACAACTGCTCGCTCGTTGGGTCCGCTTCGGCACTCAGCTCTGAGGCCAGTCGGGCCGAGCGGGCCTGGGCCGCCCACGCCATCCACGCCCCGGCCGAGGCCAGCGGCTCTGCCCAGCCGCCGCCTTCGGCGGCGCCCTCGACCCGCACGATGCGCACTCCGGGAGCCGCCAGCCAGCGGGCGATGAGCGCGGTCTCCTCGACCAGTGCCCCGCCGGCCGGGGCGGGCTCGGGCCTCACCGCCTGGGCGCCCAGCGTGATCGCGTCGACGACCGGCATCGGCGGCACGCCGCGCGGCGCGTTGCCGGCGGCGGCCAGCCGGCCATGACGGATCACCGCGAGCCGCCACCCGCCGGTGCCGTCCGGGGCGGCGGCCACCAACTCCGGCAGCGCGGCCAGCGCGCGGGCGCGCTGGCTTCGCCACAGGATCTCAATGGTGGTCGCCGCATGGTCGCGCAGTCGTGCGGCGCTCTCGTAGTGGCCCCGAGCGGCCAGCGCGGTCACCTGGTGCACCGCGGAGCGTAACGCGCTGTTGTCGGCGCCGTCGATCAACGCGGCGGCCCGCTGGACGGTTGCGGCGTACTGCGCGGCGGTGATGTCGGGCGCGGCGGGGCACGGGCTGACTTCGGCCGGCGGGCAGGTGTGCCGGCCAGTACGGCTCAACCGCGTTGTGCAGGTTCGGATTCCGGTGAAGCGTGCCAGCAGCGCGGCGGTCGCGGCGGCGTCGGCGCGGGAACGGAAGGGGCCGATCACCCGGTCGTGCCGGGGTGCGCGCACCACCGACAGCCGTGGGAAGGCCTCCTGCGACAGCGTGATCCACCACCACCGCCGCGGAAACTTCGACCGCCGGTTGTACGGCGGGGCGTGTGCGGCCAGCAGGCGCAGCTCGTGTACCCCGGCCTCCAGTGGGTGCGCGCATTCGACGTGGTCGATCCGCGTCGCCAGGGCCACCATCTCGGTGATGCGACTGCGCCGATCGGATCCGTTGAAGTACCCACCGGCCCGGCGGCGCAGGTCGGTGGCGGTGCCGATGTAGAGCACTTCGTCGGACGGCCCGCGGAACAGGTAGACACCCGGCCGGTGCGGAAGCGCCTCGGCCAGGGTGCGTTTGCGGCGCTGGGCCGGGGTGGCGTGCGACAGATAGGCGCGCAGGTCGGCGAAGGTGTGCACCCGCTGGTTGCCGACCCGCTCGATGAGGGCGTGCAGGACGTCGACGGTCGCGCGGGCATCATCGAGTGCCCGGTGGGTGGGTGTGGTGCTGACCGCGAACAGCCGGGCCAACTCGGCCAGTCGCACGCTGGGCGCCTCCTCACGACTGAGCACCCGGCGTGCCAGCCGGACCGTGCACAGCACCGGCGGCCGCGGCCAGCCCAGCCCGCAGCGTTGCGCGGCGGCGGTCAGGAACCCGACGTCGAACCCGGCGTTGTGAGCGACCAGCACGGTGTCATCGCCGCCCTTGCGGGCCGAGCCGAGCCCGGCGAACTCCAGAAACATCGGCAGGACGGCATCGATCGTGGGCGCGTCGTGCACCATCGCGGTGGTGATCCCGGTCAACCGGACGATCTGCGGCGGGATGCCGCGCTGCGGATTGATCAAGGTGGCGAACTCCCCCTCGACGACGCCGCCGCGCACCTTGACCGCGCCGATCTCGGTGATGGCGTCGACGGCGCCGTCGACGCCGGGGGAGGCGCGCGCGCCGGTGGTCTCCAGGTCCACCACCACGAAGGTGGTCTCCCGCAGTGCCTTGGCGGCCGGTGTGGCTTCGAGCTGGGCCTGGAGTTGCACAAAACTCAGCTGCCCGGCGTCAGCGCGCGACGTCATGGCCCGAACCTAGGCCGACGCACCGACATTTAGCCTTTGAGTGGGTCCGTGGGCGGTCGAGGCTACCGACCGGGACACGTGGTGATCCCTGGCATCTGAGTGGCCGCCCGCGGGCCCGGTGTCTGGTCGAGCGGTGTCCCTGTTCGGGAACTTGGAGCCAGCCTGGGTGCGGGACTCCTGCTTAGAGAATGTCTGGGCCGTGGCCGTGGTGGTCAGTCACCTGGGAATCCGAAGTGACTGACAGGAGGACGACGATGGCGTTGACGTTAGGTATCGACGTGGCCTGTCGGGCTGCGCATCAGGCGACCCTCGCCGCTGACGGGAAGACGGTGTGGCGGGGCCGGAAGTTCTGGACCAGGCCGGCGGATTTGGAGCGGCTCTGGAACGACCTCGACCTTGAAGACCCGGGCGAGCTGACCGTGGTGGTCGAGCCTACGAGGAACGCGTGGATCGTGGTCGCGGAGTGGTTCCGCCGCCGCGGCACGAAGGTGGTGATGGTCCCTACAACGCAGTCGTCGGACCTGCGTAAGTACTACTCCAAGCACACCAAGAACGATCGGATCGACTCCGAGCTCCTGGCGCGGCTGCCGCTGCTGCATCCCGAAGGGCTGCGCGAGTATTCAGGGCAGGGGCCGGCCGATCCGTTGCGCCGGCTGACTAAGCAGCGCTCGACGATGGTGAAACGCCGTACTGCAGTCTTCGCCCGACTCGATGCGCTGACCGAGCTTCTCGGCCCGGCCTGGTACGAGGCCATGAACGCTCGCTATGGCATCGCGGCGTTGGAGTTCCTGGCCCGCTACGCCGACCCGCACGTGGTGATCCGGCTCGGCCAGGCCCGCCTGTCCCGGTTCCTGATCGGCCGTTCCCGCGGCGCCTGGCGCGAGGACCGGGCCGCTGCGCTAATTCTCGCGGCGAAAGAGACTCTCGCACTGTGGGACACCGGGGATGGCGACGGGATGGACTTCGCCGAACTGGCCGCCGACATCGCCCACGAGGCCGAACAGGCGCTGTTCCTGACCGGTCAGATCAAAGAGATCGACGAGCGGCTCGCGAACCTCTACGCCGACGCCGACCCCGACGGCATCGTCGCCTCAGCACCCGGCGTCGGTCCCACGATCAGCGCCGTGATCGCCGGCCGGATCGGCGATCCCCACCGGTTCACGTCCTTGGCCGCGGTCCGCGCCTACTCCGGCCTGGTGCCTAGAGTCAGCCAATCCGGGGTCAGCAAAGTCGAGTCCAGCATCACTAAAGCCGGCGACCCACTGCTGCGTGAGATGCTGTTCGCGGCCGCCGACCACGCCCGCAAGGTCGATCCCCAGATCGCAGCGAAGTACCAGCGCCTGATGGCCGGCGACCGGCACCATTCCTCGGCGATCTGCCACCTGGCAACGATCATGCTGACCCGGATCGCGGCCTGCATGCGCAACGGAGAGCACTACGTCCTGCGCGATGTCGACGGCACCGTGATCACCGAGGCCGAAGGTCGCATCATCGTCCAGCAGCGTTACCAACTCGAACCGCGCCGACGCGACAACGTCCGGCACAAGAGAATGCGCGAACGTCGCAAGGAGGCGGCGGGCCAGGAGTCACAGGAGTCGCCAAGCGCTCCAACATCCGGGCCCGCCGACACCCAGCCTACGAGCCAACACGTGGCTTGACTCCGGTTAGGAACTCAGCTGTCGGTGGGCACGGTTAGCGTGCCGGCAACCGATCGAGAGGAATCACTAATGGGACAGATCTCGGGCCACTCGGGCCACTCGGAGCGCACGGGCCACTCGGGCTACTCAGAGCGCACGGGCCACTCGGGCCACTCGGAGCGCACTGATGCACCGCGCGTCGACCCGGAGCTGGTGGTGATCGACTGTGACCACTGCGCGGTACGGGGACCCGCCTGCCGGGATTGCGTGGTCAGCGTGCTGCTGGGAGTGCCCACCGAGCTGCTGGAGGACGAGCGGGCGGCCCTGGACGTGCTCGCCGAGGCCGGGATGGCGCCGCGGTTGCGTCTGGTCCCGATCCGCCGGGACGGCAGCCCGGCGCGCCGCTCCGGCGTGGCCTGACCCCAGGGGCCCACCGCTTCGGGCTCAGCCGAAGCCGGGTGTTAAAGTGGCAGCTCGCGATGGACAACGCCGTTGCCATTTCGTAACCTGTTCGAGACCTTACGTACTTTCGGCGGCGGCACGGCCACGTACCTCCCTGGGCAGTGTTAAGGATGCAATCTTGAAGCTCGAACGTATGCGGTGGAATCTGCGTGCTTTTAGGCGTCCTGCTCTCGGTGTCGCAACGGCCCTGGTGGTCGGCGCTACGACTCTGACCGGCACCTGGGCCGGCAGCGTGTATGCCGATCCGGCCGACGACGCGCTGGCGAAACTCAGCGAGTTGTCCCGCCAGGCCGAGCAGACCACCGAGGCGATGCACACCGCACAGCTCAACCTCGACCGGAAACTGGCCGAACAGCAGGCCGCGGACCGGGCACACTCCGACGACCAGGCCGCGCTCGCCGCCGCCAAGGAACAACTGTCCAGCTACCGTTCGGCGGTCAACAGGTTCGCCGCCACCACCTACATGGGTGGCCGGGTCGGGGGCATGGACGCCATCCTGACCGCCGAGTCACCGCAGCAGCTGATCGACAAGCTCGCCGTGCAGCGGGTGGTTGCCAGCGACCTGTCGGTGCAGCTGGAGCGGTTCCGGGTCGCCAGCGAGCAGGCCGACCAGGCCGAGCAGGCGTCCGCCAAGTCGGCCGAGGAGGCCCGGACCGCGGCCGAGCAGGCCGCCGCGGTGCGCGCCGAACTACAGGCCAAGCAGAGCCGGCTGCAGCTGCAGATCTCGGTGGTCAAATCGCAGTACTACGCGCTCACGCCGCAGCAGCGCACCGCGATGGCCGAGCCCGGGCCGGTCCCGGAAGCCGCACCGGGCGAGCCCGGCCCCGACGGACAGCCCCCGGCTCCCGGATTCGGAATCCCCGGGTTCCCGATCCCCGGCTCCGATGCGCCACCCCCGATGGAGATGGGCGCGCCCGGTGGTGGAAGCGGCGGTGCCGCGACCGCCGTCCAAGCCGCGTTGACCCAGGTCGGCACCCCGTACGTCTGGGGCGGGGCCGCGCCGGGTGGGTTCGACTGCTCGGGGCTGGTGATGTGGGCGTTCAACCAGGCCGGGATCAACCTGCCGCACTCCAGTCAGGCGCAGGCCAGCGGCGGACAGCCGGTGGCGCTGTCGGATCTGCAGCCGGGCGACGTGCTGACCTTCTACTCGGATGCCTCCCACTCCGGCATCTACGTCGGCGACGGCATGATGATCCACTCGTCCACCTACGGCCAGCCGGTCCGGGTGGTGCCGATGACCTCATCCGGCCCGATCCACAACGCGCGCCGTTACTGAGCGCCGCGGACTCCGCCGCCTGCTGGCCGCGCTGCTGGCGGCCGAGCTGATCGGCGGCGCCGCGATGCTGGCCGTCCCGGCACCGCCGCCGGCGGATGCGCCGCTGATCGTCGGGGATCACCGCAGCGTCGTCCTGGAGAATCGCGGTGGCCCGCCCGGTGAGGCGTTGCTGTCCCGGGTGGCCGCTGACATCGGATCTGCCGTCGAGGCGGTCGAAGCGTTCTGGGGGACCGACTGGTCGCACCACATCCGACTGACGGCCACCGGCTCGGATCGGCAATTCGCCACGCTGGCCGGCGGCGCAGCCGGTGATGTCACGCAGTGGTCCGACGTCGCGGCGGTCGCGGTGGCCGACCGGGTGGATCCCGAACGCCGGGTGGCCGCCGGTCAGCGGATCGTCTTCGCCCCCGGCGCGGCCGCGATGAGCACTCCGGCGCTGCGAATCGTGTTGAGCCACGAGCTTTTCCACTACGCGGCCCGCGCCGACACCGCTCTCGACGCGCCGCGCTGGCTGGTCGAGGGCGTCGCCGATTTCGTGGCCCGTCCCGCCCGGGAACCGGCCGGGGCGCCCCCGGCGCCGTTGGCCACGGCCGACCTGCCGTCGGACGCCGACCTGGTCGTACCGGGGCCGCGGCGGAGCCAGGCCTACGACCGGGCGTGGCACTTCGCCCGGTTCGTCGCCGCCCGGTTCGGACCGGCCAAGCTGCGCGAGCTCTACCTGTCGGCCTGTGGTCCCGGGCACGTCGAGCCCGCCGTCGCCGTGCCGCTGGTGCTGGGCGTGGATCTACCGGACCTGCTCGCGGGATGGCAGCAGTGGCGCGGCTGAGCCTGATCGCCCGATTCCTCGCCGGGCCGCGGGCGGTCCGCATCGTCATCCGGCTAGCATCCCTGCAGTGAGCCGGGTGCTGCTGGTTACCAACGATTTTCCGCCGCGCCCCGGCGGCATTCAGAGCTATCTGGAAGAGCTGGTGCGCCGTATTGCCGGTTCAGGCCGCCACGACGTGACGGTGTACGCGCCGCAGTGGAAGGGCGCCGACGCCTTCGACGAGGCGGCGGAATCCACCGGCTACCAGGTGGTCCGCCACCCGGGCACGCTGATGTTGCCGGGTCGCGCCGTCGATACCCGGATGCGCCGCCTGGTCGCCGAACAGGCCGTCGACACGGTGTGGTTCGGCGCGGCCGCGCCGCTGGCGCTGCTGGCGCAGCGGGCGCGCGCCGCCGGTGCCGGCCGGGTGGTGGCCAGCACCCACGGCCACGAGGTCGGCTGGTCGATGCTGCCGGTGGCGAGCTCGGTGCTGCGCCGGATCGGCGAGTCCTGCGACACCGTCACCTTCGTCAGCCACTACACCCGCGGCCGGTTCGCATCGGCGTTCGGTCCCCACGCCGCGCTGGAGCACCTGCCGCCCGGGGTGGACACCGACCGCTTCCGCCCCGACCCCGGCGCCCGCACCGAACTGCGGGCCCGCCACGGGCTGGGCGGTCGGCCCACCGTGGTGTGCGTGTCGCGGCTGGTGCCGCGCAAGGGCCAGGACATGCTGATCCGCGCGTTACCGGCGATCCGGCGCCGGGTCGACGGCGCCGCGCTGGTGATCGTCGGCGGCGGCCCGTATGCCGACACACTGCGGCGGCTGGCCGTCGAGTGCGGGGTCGCCGATGCGGTGACGTTCACCGGTGGCGTGCCGGCCGCCGAGCTGCCCGCCTACTACCTGCTCGGCGACGTCTTCGCGATGCCATGCCGCACGCGTGGCGCCGGGCTCGACGTCGAGGGGCTGGGCATCGTGTTCCTGGAGGCGTCGGCGGCGGGAGTGCCGGTGGTCGCAGGTGACTCGGGCGGCGCACCGGAGACCGTGCTGGACAACCGGACCGGGCGGGTAGTAGACGGCCGGTCCGTGGAGCAGATCGGTGATGCCGTCAGCGGATTGCTGGCCGACCCCGACCGCGCCGCCGCGATGGGCGCCGCAGGGCGGGAGTGGGTGATGAGTGACTGGCGCTGGGAAACCCTGGCCGGACGCATGGCCGACCTGCTGCAGGCGTGAGGACGCCGATGGTGCGGAATGGTCGCGTTTTTCCACGAAAAGCCGACCAAACCGCTCACTGGGCGCCGGGAACCGCCGGTCAGTCCTTGGTGTAGATCGCCTCGATGGCGTCGGCGAACTTCTCGGCGACCACCTTGCGCTTGACCTTCATCGTCGGGGTCAGCTCACCGGTGGCCTCGGTGAAGTCGACCGGCAGGATCCGGAACTTGCGGATCGACTCGGCGTGTGAGACTGCCAGGTTGGCCTGTTTGACCGCCGCGTCCACCTCGGCCAGCAGGTCCGGGTCGGTGGCCAGGTCCGCGGCGGTGGCGATGTCGGCCTTGCTGTTGCGCTGCTTCCAGCCTTCCAGGGCTTCCGGGTCGATGGTGATCAGCGCCCCGATGAACGGCTGGGCGTCGCCGACGACCATCGCCTGGCTGATCAGCGGGTGCGCGCGCAGCTGGTCCTCGAGCACCGCGGGTGCGACGTTTTTGCCGCCCGCAGTGACGATGATCTCCTTCTTGCGGCCGGTGATCTTCAGGTAGCCGTCGGCGTCGATGTCGGCCAGGTCGCCGGTCTTGAACCAGCCGTCGGTGAACGCCTCGGCGGTGGCCTGGTCGTTGCGCCAGTAGCCGCTGAACACCACCCCGCCGCGGACCAGCAACTCACCGTCCTCGGCGATGCGCATACTGTTGCCCGGCACCAGTTTTCCGACGGTCCCGACCTTCATGCCGCCGACCGGGTTGACGGTCACCGCGGCGGTCGTCTCGGTCAGCCCGTAGCCCTCGTAGATGGACAGGCCGACGCCGCGGTAGAAGTGGCCGAGCCGCTCGCCCAGCGGCGCGCCACCAGACACCGACGCCCGGCAGTCGCCCCCCAGCGCCGCGCGCAGCTTGTGGTAGACCAGCTTGTCGAACACCGCGTGCTTGAGCCGCAACAGCAGACCGGGGCCGCCACGGTCGAGGGCTTCGCTCCAGTCCACCGCGGTCTGGGCGGCCATCTCGAAAATTCGGCCCTTGCCATCGTTGGCGGCGTTCTGCGCGGCCGTGTTGTAAACCTTCTCGAACACCCGCGGCACCGACACCACCACGGTCGGCTTGAAGACCGCGAACATCGGCACCAGATTCTTGATGTCGCTGGTGAATCCGACCGTGACCCGGTTGGTGAATGCCGCCAGGGTCAGGGCGCGGGCCAGCACGTGAGCCAACGGCAGGAAGATCAGCAGGCGCTGGTCGGGACCCAGCAGGGTCGGCAGGGCCGCTTTGGTGCCGCGCACCTCGTGGAGCAGGTTGGAGTGGGTGAGCTGGCAGCCCTTGGGGCGGCCCGTGGTGCCCGAGGTGTAGATCAGCGTCGCCGGGTCGGTGGCCTTCAGGGCGTCCCCGCGCGCGGTGAGCTGCGCCGGGTCCTGGCCCGCGCCGGCCTCGGCGAGTTCATCGAAGGCCTTGGCGCCCGACCCGTCGATGGTCAGCACCCGCCGCAGCGAGGGCAGCTCACCGGCGAGTTCGTTGACCAGTTGGGCGTGGGCGTCGGTCTCGGCGAACGCCAGCACCGCGCTGGAGTCCTCCATCACCCAACGCACCTGCTCCGCCGAGGACGTCTCATAGATCGGGACGGTCACCGCGCCGATGGACAGGATCGCGAAGTCCAGGATCGCCCACTCGTAGCGGGTCGCCGAGAAGATCACCACCCGGTCGCCGGCGGCCACCCCCTGCGCGATCAGACCCAGTGCGGCCGAACGGATGTGCGCGGCGGCGGCGGCGCAGCTGACGTCGGTCCACGCGCCGTCCACGAGACGCTGGTAGATGACGTGGTCGGGATTGTCGCGCTCGTGTTCGAAGACGATCGCGGCGACGTTGTCGTGCTCCTCGACGGTGAACGGCGCCGGAACACTGAACTCACGCATTCGAATGACCTCTCTGGCAGCCCGGGTGTGTGTCCGACCAGCCTAATAGGCGCGCCCCGGCAGATGTGACGGTGTTCACTGTCGGGCGGGAGAAGCCCGGCGGTGTGCACCGGCGGCGTTCCGCCCCGGGGACGTCATATGTGAAGCTGGGGCGATGAACAGTATCCAGGTTGCCGATGAGACCTTCATCGCCGCATCCGGCGCACAGGTGGGGGCCCTCGTCGGCGACCGGTCGAGCTGGCGACGGTGGTGGCCGGACCTGCAGCTGCAGCTGGTCGAAGACCGCGCCGAGAAGGGCGTCCGATGGACGGTGGGCGGGCCGCTGACCGGAACCATGGAGATCTGGCTGGATCCGATGCTCGACGGGGTGCTGCTGCACTATTTCCTGCACGCCGAACCCAGCGGGGTGACCGGCCGCCAGCTGGCCAAGATGAACCTGGCGAAGCTCAACCACCGCCGCCGGGTGGCGGGCAAACGGATGGCCTTCGAGGTGAAGGCCCGCCTCGAGCAGGCCCGACCCGTGGGTGTCGCCCCGGCCGCTGTGAGCTGAGCCGGGCTGAAGGGGCGGGCGCCGGGCGCGGCGAGGTAGCGTCTCTGCCGAGGGCTGGTGGCAGGCGAATGAGTTAGGGAAGTAACCACGTGGCGGACAAGACAGCTCAGACCATCTTCATCGAGGCGGATCCGGACACGGTGATGAAGGTGATCGCCGACATCGGCGCCTACCCCGAATGGGTGTCGGAGTACACCGAGGCCGAGGTGCTCGAAACCGACTCCGACGGATACCCGAAGCAGGCCCGGCTGGTGCTCGACGCCGCGGTGCTCAAGGACACCATGGTGCTGGCCTACGACTGGCCGCAAGACCGTCGCAGCGTGCGCTGGTCATTGGTGTCCAGTTCGCTGTTGAAGGCACTTGACGGCGAATACCGCTTGGCGCCCAAGGGATCCGGCACGGAAGTCGTCTACGAGTTGTCGGTCGATCTGCTGATCCCGATGATCGGACTGCTCAAGCGCAAGGCGGAGCGGCGACTGACCGACACCGCGCTGAAGGACCTGAAGAAGCGAGCCGAGGCTGAGTGACGCCGTCTGAGGCAGCAACGCCCCCAGTGCTCCCGGTCGCGCCGATCAGTCTGTTCGTAGGCAAGGGCGGCGTGGGTAAGTCCACGCTGGCGGCGGCGACCGCCGTCGCCGATGCGCGCGCCGGGAACCGGGTGCTGCTGGTCTCCACCGACCAGGCGCACTCGGTCGGTGACGTGCTGGGCGTCTCGGTGGTGCCCGGCGCCGGCCGTGACCCGGTGGCGATGGCGCTCGACGACGCCGGGCCCGGCGGGCTTGACGTGCTGGCGCTGGACACGCTGGCACTGCTCGAGGCGCACTGGGTCGAGGTGGTCGAGGTGCTGGCCGGGCGATTCCCGGAGTCGGATCTGGGTAGCGTTGCCCCCGAAGAGCTTTCGGCGCTTCCCGGCGTCCAGGAGGTGCTCGGCCTGCATGAGGTCGGCGAGCTGGCCGGCAGCGGTCGGTGGGACCGGGTGGTCGTCGACTGCGCGTCCACCGCCGATGCGATGCGGATGCTGACACTGCCCGCCACGGTCGCGCTGTATGCCGAGCGGTCCTGGCCCCGGCACCGCAGGCTCAGCGGGCCCGATGGCACGTCGGACGCACTGGTCGAGTTGGTCGAGCGGATCAGCGGCGCCGCCGAACGGCTGGCCACGCTGCTGACCGACGAGGCGCTGGTCGGGGCCCACCTGGTGCTGACCGCCGAGCGCGTGGTGGCCGCCGAAGCGGTCCGGACCCTGGGGACGCTGGCGCTGACCGGGGTGCGCGTCGACGAGCTGATCGTGAATCAGATTCTGTTGCAGGATGATTCGTACGTCTACACGAATCTGCCCGCTCATCCGGCGTTCGACTGGTACGCCGAGCGGATCCGTGAACAGCACGGCGTTCTGGAGGACTTGGACCGCGCCATCGGTGACGTGGCGATGGTGCTGGTCCCGCACCTGGCCGGCGAACCGATCGGCCCCAAGGCGCTCGGCGAGCTGCTCGAGGGCAGCCGCCGACGCGGCGGTTCGGCACCGCCGGGGCCGGTGCGGCCGGTGGTCGACCGGGAGTCGGGTTCCGGACTGGGGGCGGTGTACCGGTTGCGGTTAGAGTTGCCCCAGGTCGATTCCGGTGCGCTCAGCCTGGGCCGCTCCGGTGACGACTTGGTCATCGGTGCCGGCGGCACCAGACGCCGGGTCCGATTGGCGTCGGTGCTGCGACGATGCACGGTTTTGGACGCGACGCTGCGCGGCAGCGAACTGACGGTGCGCTTCCGGCCGAACCCGGAGGTGTGGCCGGTGAGCAGTGACGAGGAGGTGCGACGTTGAGCGCTGGCGCGCACCGTGATCTGGGTGAGCTGGGGCCGGAGTTGCGCAAACTCGCCCAGGCGATCCTGGATCGCCTCGACCCGGCGGTGCGGGCGGCGGCGATGCTGGCGGCGGCCGACGCGCCGGGTAAGTGCCAACAGGTGTGGTGTCCGGTGTGTGCGCTGGCGGCGTTGGCGACGGGGGAGGAGCACCCGTTGCTCAGCGTCGTCGCCGAGCACAGCGTTGCGTTGTTCGAGGTGATCCGAGCGGTGGTCGGTGAGACCGGGGACAGGCCGGGCCCGCCCGACGGCCCGCCGCCGGGCGGAGCCGGCGGCGCGTCGGCCAAGACCGGTTATGAGCACATCCCCGTCACGATCGAGCACTGAACGCGGAAAGCTAAGGAATTCCCCGGAATCTCCGCTGTGACGAATCACCGTGTGGCCGTAGCCACCGCTGGTCGGTAAAGTTGGCGCGAACACGGCCGGTGTTCGCGGGCAACAGGGAGGGAGGGGCCATGTGGTATTGGCTGGTGAAATACGTATTTTTCGGGCCTCTGCTGACCCTGATCGGACGGCCGAAAGTCGAGGGTCTGGAGAACATCCCCGAGCACGGTGCGGCGATCCTGGCCAGTAATCACCTCGCCGTCATGGACAGCTTCTACCTGCCGCTGGTGGTGCGCCGCCGGATCACCTTTCTGGCCAAGTCCGAATACTTCACCGGCACCGGGATCAAAGGCTGGTTCACCCGCTGGTTCTACACCGCGGTCGGGCAGGTGCCCATCGACCGCAGCGACTCCGACGCCGCACAAGCCGCGCTGACCACCGCCCAGCGGATCCTGAACGCCGGCAAGCTGTTGGGCATCTACCCGGAAGGCACCCGGTCACCCGACGGCAGGCTGTACAAGGGTAAGACCGGCCTGGCCCGGCTCGCGCTGCACACCGGCGTCCCGGTGATTCCGGTCGCGATGATCGGAACCAACGTCGTCAACCCGCCCGGCACCAAGATGCTGCGGTTCAGCCGGGTCACCGTCCGCTTCGGCAAGCCGATGGACTTCTCCCGCTTCGAGGGGATGGCCGACAACCGCTTCATCGAGCGGGCGGTCACCGACGAGGTCATCTACGAGCTGATGGGGCTCTCCGGCCAGGAGTACGTCGACATCTACGCGGCGAGCCTCAAAAATGGTGCCGCACAACAGGATGGGGCAACGGCTCAGCCGGTCGCCCGGTTTCCGGAAACCGCCGCAGGCTGATCCGGAGTGCTCCGGCGGTCCGGACGCAGCGTCGCGCCGGCCGTGACGATCACCGCCAGCCCCCACCACACATATGATGTGCCGGCCAACTGGCGCCACCACGCCGCGCCCGCCTCGTGATGCTCGGGCAGCAGGTCGATCGGACTGCGCATCATCAACGCCACACCCAGCGCGCTGAGCACGCCCAGCGCGATCGCGCGGTGCCGGTAGGCCACCACGGCGGTCACCACCACGGTCGGCAGCATCCACACCCAGTGGTGCGACCATGACACCGGTGACACAACCAGTCCGAACAGCGCCACGCAGATCAGCGCCAGAATCGGCTCCCCGACATCCCGGCTGAGCAGTCGGCGGGCCGCCCACACCGTCACCGCCAGGACCAACAGGCTGCCCAGCAGCCACAGTGCGGAGCGCTGATGGTCGCTCAGCGGCAGCCGGGCCAGCGCGCCGGCCAGATTCTGGTTGGTGTTCAGCGTTGCCCCGCCGATGCGGTCGGTGTTGCGGACCGTGTGCGTCCAGTACTGCCAGGAGTCGCTCCAGGCCAGCACGAAGCCCGCCAGGGTCGCCACCAGAAACGATGCCACGGTGGTCACCGCGGCGCGCCCGTCGCGGCGCAGCAGGAAGTACAGCAGAAACACCGCCGGTGTCAGCTTCAGTGCCACCGCCAGTCCCAGCAGCGCGCCCCGCGGCCAGTAGGTGCGGCGCGGTACGCAGTCGGCGATCACCAGCGTCATCAGCACGGCGTTGACCTGGCCGAAATCGAAGTTGGACCAGATCGGTTCGGCGTCGAGCCAGATGGCCGCCGCGACGATCGCCGCTGCCAGCACACCCCGTCGCCACCACTGCGGGCCGCTGCCGCGGCCCACTGCGACGCCCAACCCGGCGAGCACGACGGTGATCGACACCACCAGCAGCAGCGTCGAGACGATCGTCAGCGCGGCGGTGCCCGAACCGAGCGACACCCAGGTCAGCGGGGCGAACAACACGGCCGCGATCGGGGGATAGGTGAACGGCAACACCGTGCCGTCGATCTGGGTGGGGAACCAGGCGTCGCCGTAGAGCGGTTTCCCGTCCCGCCACGCCTGCGCGGCCATCCGGTAGACGTCGACGTCGATGTGGTACGGCGTGCTGCCGAGCGCCCGCCACGTCGTGTAGCCCAGGGCTCCGATCGCCAGCAGGGCGAAGATCCACCAGACGGAACCGCCCCCGTGCCGACGGCCCGGCTCGGGCGGCCGCGATGTAGTCATGTCGCAGCACAGCCTATCGGGTGGTGAGGTTTTCCCGGGCCATGCCGGTGGTGATCCCGGCGCGGAGTGTGGTGAGGGCGTACGTTGCATTAGGTGCTCGAATGGTTCCGCGACGACATCATCGGACGCGGCAGATTGCCGCTGCTGTGCTGCCTGCTCGCGTTCCTGGCGACGTTTCTGGTGACCCGCTCCGTTGTCCGCTATATCCGCAGCACCGCCGGTCGCGTCGGCGCCCCCCGATGGTGGCAGCCGCGCAACATCCACATCGGGTCGAAGCACATCCACCACGTGGTCTTCGGGGTGCTGCTGGTGATGGCCGCCGGGGTGACGCTGGTGGCCGCCGGCCCCCATGGGCACGAACCGGCGTTCAGCCTCGCCGCGATCTCGTTCGGCATCGGCGCGGCGTTGGTGCTCGACGAGTACGCGCTGATCCTGCACTTGTCCGACGTGTACTGGGAAGAGGACGGGCGCGCCTCGGTGGATGCCGTCTTCGCCGCGACGGCGGTGGCCGGCCTGCTGGTGTTGGGCTTTCACCCGCTGGCCTTTCTGTTGTCGCTGTGGCACGACACCTCTTCGCCGCTGATCCGCGCCGGGGTCTTCGCCGGGCTGGTGATGTCGCTGCCGCTGGGCGTGGTGGTGTTGTTGAAGGGCAAGGTGTGGACCGGGTTGATCGGGATGTTCTTCTTTCCGCTGCTGGTGGTCGGCGCGATCCGGCTGTCCCGGCCGCACGCGCCGTGGGCCCGCTGGCGCTACCTGCCCCAACGCGAGCGGATGCGCCGCGCGTTGCTGCGCGAACGCCGGCTGCGACGCCCGGTGATCCAGGCCAAGCTCTGGCTGCAGGACGCCGTCGCGGGCCGGCCGCAGCTGCCCGACGAGCGGGTCGTTGACGCCGAGCTCGACCGCGAGGTGCGCGCGGCGTCGGCGCCGACGCAACCGATCATGATCGGGCGGCCGAGAGTATCGCCCGCCCGCCCGCCCGCCGGGCGGGCCGCCGGCTCCGACCGCCCGGCCTACCCCGGACGGCTGCCCGGCCGGTCGGCGTCGGCCGGGCGGTCTGCGCCCAACCGCGCGGTCGCCGATGCGTCGGCACCCACGGTGCCCTTTTCCACGCCGCTACCGGCCCATCCGCTACAGCGCCCCGGCGGTCCCGGGAGATGAGCGGGCGGTGAGATATTTCTACGACACCGAGTTCATCGAGGACGGCCGCACCATCGAGTTGATCTCGATCGGCGTGGTCGCCGAGGACGGGCGCGAATATTACGCGGTCTCCACCGAATTCGATCCGGGCCGGGCCGGTCCGTGGGTCCGCACCCACGTGCTGCCCAAGCTGCCCTCCCCGGCATCCCCGGCGTGGCGATCACGGCGCCGGATCCGCGACGACCTCGAGGAGTTCTTCGCAGTCGACGACGGCGAGTCGATCGAGTTGTGGGCCTGGTTGGCGGCTTACGACCACGTGGTGTTGTGCCAGCTGTGGGGCACGATGCCCGACCTGCCGCAGTCGATCCCGCGCTTCACCCACGAGTTGCGTCAACTCTGGGAGGACCGGGGCCGGCCGCGGCTGCCACCGCGGTCGGCAGGCAGCCATGACGCGCTGGTGGACGCCCGCGACCAGTTGCGACGCTTCCAGGTGATCACCCAGAGCGAACAGGCCTGATCAGCGCGGGTCGTTCCCCGGCTACCATGGTCGGGTGAACTGGACCGTTGATGTACCGATCGACCAGCTGCCGGCGCTGCCGCCGCTGCCCGCGGACCTGCGTGAGCGCCTTGACGCCGCGCTGTCCCGCCCGGCCGTTCAGCAGCCGAGTTGGCCCGCCGACCAGGCCAAGGCGATGCGCACGGTGCTCGAGAGTGTCCCGCCGATCACGGTGGCGTCCGAGATCGTCCGGCTCAAGGGGCTGCTGGCCGAGGTCGCCCGCGGGGAGGCCTTCCTGCTGCAGGGCGGCGACTGCGCCGAGACCTTCGCCGACAACACCGAGCCGCACATCAAGGGCAACATCCGCACCCTGCTGCAGATGGCGGTGGTGCTCACCTACGGGGCGTCCACCCCGGTGGTCAAGTTGGCCCGCATCGCCGGCCAGTACGCCAAGCCCCGCTCGGCCGACATCGACGCACTCGGGCTGAAGTCCTACCGCGGTGACATGGTCAACGGATTCGCCCCGGATGCCGCCGTGCGTGAACACGACCCGTCCCGGTTGGTGCGGGCCTACGCCAACGCCAGCGCGGCGATGAACCTGGTGCGGGCACTGACCTCGTCGGGGCTGGCGTCGCTGGAACTGGTGCACGACTGGAACCGGGAGTTCGTCCGCACCTCGCCGGCCGGTGCGCGCTATGAGGCGCTGGCCGGGGAGATCGACCGCGGCCTGCGGTTCATGAACGCCTGCGGGGTCGCCGACCGGGAACTGCAGACCGCCGAGATCTACGCCAGCCACGAGGCACTGGTGCTCGACTACGAGCGCGCCATGCTGCGGATGGCCGACATCGAGGGCGAACCGAAGCTCTATGACCTGTCGGCGCACTACGTGTGGATCGGTGAGCGGACCCGCCAGCTCGACGGCGCACATGTCGGCCTGGCCGAGGTGATCGCCAACCCGATCGGCATCAAGCTCGGGCCGACCACCTCCCCGGAGCTGGCCGTCGAGTACGTCGAACGGCTCGACCCCAACAATGAACCGGGCCGGCTCACCCTGGTCAGCCGGATGGGCAACTCCAAGGTGCGCGATCTGCTGCCGGGCATCATCGAGAAGGTGCAGGCCACCGGTCACCAGGTGATCTGGCAGTGCGACCCGATGCACGGCAACACCCATGAGGCCTCCACCGGTCACAAGACCCGGCACTTCGACCGGATCGTCGACGAGGTACAGGGGTTCTTCGAGGTGCACCACGCGCTGGGCACCCACCCCGGCGGCATCCACCTGGAGTTCACCGGCGAGGACGTCACCGAGTGTCTCGGTGGCGCGCAAGACATTTCGGATGCGGACCTGGGCGGGCGCTACGAGACCGCGTGCGACCCGCGGCTCAACACCCAGCAGAGCCTGGAGTTGGCCTTCCTGGTCGCCGAGATGCTCCGCGGTTAGGTCTTTTGCCGCGAACGTGCGCGTCCCCGGCCGACACGCCGGGGTGAACACCGTTTCTGCGCACGCTCGCGCAACGGGTAACGGGTGACTACAGCAGCGCGCCGACGTTGTTGCCCAGCGTCCACGCCACCGCGGCGACCAGTCCGGTAAGGGCGAACACCACGGTCAGCCAGATCGCCACCATCCGGCGCGCGTGCTGACGTTGCAGCACGAACTGACTCAGTTCGATTCCGGCGAATTGGCCTGTCACCACCTGGTATTGGGTGTCGGTATCGGCTGTCCAATCCTGCGGGCCGCGCGTCATGTGCAGCGTCGGCCGCTGCGGCGGCGCGGCAGGCCCGCGTCCGCGCTGCTGCGGCGCCGAGCTGTGCTGGGCCGAGTTGCGCGGGGCCGGAACCCGAAACGCCGGCAGCCCCAACCGTTCGGCGATCGCCGCGACATCCTGGGCCATCTCGAGGCCGTCGGCGTAGCGGTCAGCCGGCTCGAGTGCGGTGGCGCGCGCCACCAATTCGTCGAACTCTGTGGGCACTCCCTCGATGGCGGCGCTGGGCGGCGGAACATCGTGATCCAGCCGCTGGTAGGCCACGGTCAGCGGGGAGTCACCGGCGAACGGTGTGCGACCGGTCAGCAGCTCGTAGGCCAGGATGCCGACCCCGTAGACGTCGCTGGCCGGCCCGGCGTTGCCGTCGCGGACCTGCTCGGGTGACAGGTAGGCCGCGGTGCCCAGAATCACGTTGGTCGAGGTGATCCCGGCCGCCGCGAGGGCGCGAACCAGCCCGAAGTCGACCACCTTCACCTCGCCGTCGTCGGAGATCAGGATGTTCTCCGGCTTGACGTCGCGGTGCACCAGGCCGGCGCGGTGTGCGATACCCAGCGCCCCCAGCACCGGGCGCAGCACCGCGACGACGGCATGCGGCGGCATCGGGCCGCGTTCGTTGAGCAGTTCGCGCAGCGTCCCGCCCTCGACGAGTTCCATGATCAGAAACGGCTGGCCGGGGTCGTGCGGCGTGCCGAAACCCTGGTCGTACACCGCGACCAGAGCCGGGTCCTTGAGGCGGGCGACCGCCCGCGCCTCGAGCTGAAATCGGGTGAGGAACTGCTGGTCGCCGGCGTAGCGCAGATCCATCACCTTGCACGCGACCGGGCGGTCCAGCCGTTCGTCGAGACCGCGATACACCGTGGAGGTGCCGCCGGTGGCGATCCGGGTGCCGACGCGATACCGGCCGTCGAGCAGGGCGCCCTCGAGTGCGTCTGGGCCCCACGCTGCGGTCACCTGGTCATGGTATGCGGGCGGGTCGCCGATCCGGCGGTTCTAGACTCGTGTGGTGAGCAGCATCCCGGCCGCCGAAGACATCCTGGAACCCGACGAACCGATGTTCGACCTGCCAACGGTCGCCGAAATGCTCGGTGTGCCGGTCACCAAAGTGCACCAGTACCTGCGTGACAACCATCTGCTCGCGGTGCGACGCGGCGGTGTGCTGGTGGTGCCGCAGGTGTTCTTCACCGCGGCCGGGGAGGTCGTGAAGAGCCTGCCGGGTTTGCTGGCGGTGCTCCACGACGGCGGCTATCAGCAGACCGACATCGTGCGCTGGCTGTTCACCCACGACCCGTCGCTGTCGTTGACCCGCGACGGTGCGCGCGAGTCGGTCGCCAACGCCCGCCCGATCGACGCGCTGCATGCCCATCAGGCCCGTGAAGTGATGCGCCGGGCGCAGGCCATGGCGTACTGAGCTCAGCCGGCCGGCGACGGGACTTCCGGCGCGCTTTTCGACAGTCGATACCAGGCGAACACGGCGCAACCGGTCGCGCCGATCACGTGCAGCCAGGAGTACATGCCGTGTGAGCCGTCGGGTTTGAAGATCACCATGATCCAGGTCGAGGCCGCGGCGATCGCGGCGATCGCCGTCGGTGAGCGGACCAGGGTGGCCGCGGCCGCCAGCGGCCAGGTGTAGTACCAGGGCAGCGCCGCCGGCACGAACAGCACCACGACCAGCATGCCCCAGGCGATCCCCGTCACCGCCGCCCGGTCGTCGCGGCGCGACCGCCACCACAGCACCGGGAGCACCAGCGCGATCACCACGATCCCGCTGATCCGGGTGATGTGCAGTGCGGCATAGAAATTGATCGGCGCGACCAGTCCGCCGACGGCGTGGACGAGGTTGGCCGCGGCGGTCGGCACGGTGAGCCAGTTGATGATCTTGACGTTGCCGGCCAGCAGCGCGGTCAGCCAACCCAGGCCCACACCGGCCAGCGCCGACAGCGCCGCGAAGGCTGCGACGACGATCGCCGCGGAGATGGTCGCCGCCACCGCGAACGCCTTCGCCGCCGGGTAGCCGCGGCGTTCATGTCGCGGTTCCAGCTTCGGCTCTCCTTCGTCGAGCCTCGCTGAACCGCGGCGTTCATGTCGCGGTTCCAGCTTCGGCTCTCCTTCGTCGAGCCTCGCTGAACCGCGAGGTTCACGTAGCCGGCGCATCCACACCCACACCAGAAACGGCAACGCGATCACCGCGGTGGCCTTCACCGCGGCGGCCAGGGCCACCAGGCTGATGCCCGCCAGCGGCCGGCCCTGCAGCGTCAGTGCGATCCCGGCGACCATCAGGCCCACCATCAGCATCTCGTTGTGGACGCCGCCCATCAGGTGGATGATGACCAGCGGGTTGAGCACCGCCAGGTACAGCGCCGCCGGGGCGCTGCCGCCGACCCGGCGGGCGACTTGCGGTGCCGCCCAGATCAACAGCGCCAAACCGGGCAGCATGCACAACCGCAACACCATGGTGCCGACCACCACGTTGTTGCCCACCAGGATCGTGACGAGTTTGGCGACCAGGATGAACGCCGGGCCGTAAGGTGCCGTCGTCGCCGCCCAGATCGGGCTGACGTCGTCGAGCAGCGGGTTGGGGTTCTCGACCGGACCCACCTGGTAGGGATCCAAACCGTCCCGCAGCAGTGCGCCCTGGGCCAGATAGGAGTAGGTGTCGCGGCTGAACACCGGAACCGACAGCAGCAGCGGCGCCAGCCAGAATCCGGTGGTGGCTATCAGCGTGTATTCGGTTGCGGCGCCGTCGATCACCCGCCGGCCCAGGCCGAACCAGGCCAACAGCATCACCGCGACACCGGTCCACAGCAGCACCGACGACAACACCAGCCCGTGACCGAACCGCAGCCAGGACAGATGCACCGCCTCCAGCACCGGGTCCTGGATCCGGGTGCTGCCGGCACCCAGGCCGCCCACCGTGATCAGCATCGCGCCCGCGCACCCCAGCCACGCCGCTGCGGCCTGCTCGCTGGTGGCGAACTCGCGCAGCCGGGTCAGCGGCCGGGTCGGGCCCGCCGGAACCGTCGATGTGCTGGGGATGGACATGGCGCTGGGGGCTCCTCAGGCCTTCCGGTCGGCGACCAGTCGGGCCAAGTCGGTCAGTCCGTCCTTGGCGGCCTCGTCGATCGGGGCGGCCGCCAGCGCCGTCATGGCCCGGCGGGTCAGGCTGTCGATACGGTCCTCGACGGCGGCGAGCGCGCCCACCGCCTCGATCAGGTCGCACAATTCGCGGACCTGCACGTCGGTCAACGCGGAGCCGAGCGATGCGCGCAACCGTTCGGCGGCCGCCGCATCCGACTTGTCGGCCAACTCGACGGCCTCGGCGACCAGCACGGTGCGTTTGCCTGAGCGCAGGTCGTCCCCGGACGGCTTGCCGGTCACGGCGGGGTCGCCGAACACGCCCAGCACATCGTCGCGCAGCTGGAACGCCACCCCGAGATCGGTGCCGACCTCGTGAAACAGCGCCTGGATGTCGGGCCGGTCGGCGGCGGCCGCGACCCCCAGTTGCAGCGGCCGCACCACCGTGTAGGAGGCGGTCTTGTAGGTGTTGACCGTCATCGCCGCCGCGATCGACTCGTCACCGCTGGCCTCGGCGACGATGTCGAGGTACTGCCCGCCCAACACCTCGGTGCGAATGTCCGACCAGACCCGCCGCACCCGGCGTTGCGCGTCCGCCGGTAGGCCGGCGCCGGCGACGATGTCGTCGGCCCACACCAGTGCCAGGTCGCCGAGCAGAATGGCGGCCGAGATCCCGAATTGGTCGGCCGGTCCCCGCCACCCGCGGGCGCGGTGCAGATCGGCGAATTTGTGGTGCGTGGTGGGGCTGCCGCGCCGGGTCGCCGAGGCATCGATCACGTCGTCGTGCACCAGCGCGCAGGCGTGCAGCAGTTCCAGTGCCGAGAACAGCAGCAGCTCGTCGTCGACGGCATCCCGACCGGTGATGGCCCGCCAGCCCCAGTAGGCGAACGCCGGACGGAGTCGCTTGCCGCCGCTGAGGACGAACTCCTCCAGCCCCGCGATCAGCCCCTGGTAGTCCTCGCCCATGTAGCCGGTGTCGGTACGGCGGGTGCGCAGGTAGGAGCGCAGCTGCTCGGTTACCGCACCGGCCAGTTCGACGGCCGAGGGTGCGGTTGCTGCTGTTGCCTTGAAGCTCAGCTCGGCGCCCCTTCCTCACTCGGCCGGCCCGGGACTCCCGGCGTGCGTTCAGCGTAGAGTGTGCCACCACGCCCGGGGGAGGCTCAGACCGGCGGCGACGCCCGGGTGGGGTCACACCGATTGCCCGCCGGCACCGGTCGCTTCGATAGGCTCGGGGCATTGCGTCCGTGTCGGCCGCAATGCCGCTGCTGCTTCTGGCGAAGCGAGCCGGCGAAGCCGGCCCGCGGACCCGCCCCATGGCAACCGCCTTCGATCAGGAGCAACCCGTGACCTTGAACACCGTCGCACTCGAGCTTGTCCCGCCGAACTTGGATCGTGGGCCAGAGCAGGCCCACGAGAAAGCCTGCGAGGACGCCGACAAGGTCCGGCGGTTTGCGGCCGAGGTCGGTATCGAGGGCCGCATCCGGCACATCCTGATGCCCGCGATGATCGCCGAGGACGACGACCGGCCCGTGGAGATGAAGCCCAAGCTCGACGTGCTGGACTTCTGGAAGACCATCGGGCCGCAGCTGCCGGGCATGTCCGGGCTGTGCACCCAGGTGACCGCGTTCTCGGACGAAGCGGCGCTGCGTGGTCGGCTCGGCGATTTGACCGGGGCCGGTATCGAGGGCGTCGTGTTCGTCGGCGTGCCGCGCACCATGGCCGACGGTGAGGGCTCCGGCGTGCCGCCCACCGACGCGCTGGCGACCTTCCGCGCCGATGTCGCCAACCGCGGCGTCATCCTGATCCCGACCCGCGCCGACGAGATCGGCCGGTTCGATTTCAAATGCGACCGGGGTGCCACCTTCGGGCTGACCCAGCTGCTGTACTCCGATGCGATCGTGCCGTTCTTGACCGAGTTCGCCCAGCACAGCGACGCGCGCCCGGAGATCTTGCTGTCCTTCGGTTTCGTGCCGACGTTCGAGAACCGGGTCGGCCTGATCAACTGGCTGATCCAAGACCCCGGCAACGCGGCGGTCGCGGCCGAGCAGGCCTTCGTCAGAACCCTCGCCGACAGCGAGCCCGAGCAGCGCCGCAAGTTGATGCTCGACCTGTACAAGCGGGTCATCGACGGTGTCGCCGACCTGGGCTTTCCGTTGAGCATCCACCTCGAGGCGACCTACGGGGTGTCCGCCGCTGCGTTCACCACCTTCGCCCAGATGCTCGACTACTGGTCGCCGGCGGCTCGCTGAGCCGGCTCGGCGCTCAGCCGGCGTCGTCGTGCGGGGAGCTGAAGCGCGGTGAGCGGTCGCGGCCGCCCCAGGCGATCAGCGCCACCGCTCCGGCCACGGCGAACGTCGACAACACCAGCCACATGGCGGCGCGGGCGAACGATCGAGTGCTGGGGTCGGTGTAATGAGCCTGTGCGCTCATGGTGCTGACCACGCCCGGCTTGAGTCGCCACTGCACCGTATCGTCGCCGAGTCGCTCGCCGTTGGTCGAGGTCACCTCCCCGGGGAACGCGACGCTCAGCTCGACGTCGGCCGTCGGGTCGCTCAGCGAGGTGAGGTCCACCCGGCCCTCCAGGATCACCAGGTTCCCGGCGCGGCGCAGCGCGAGGTTCACCCCGGCCGCGTCGCGGTTCATCTCGGCCAGCTGCGGCAGTTCGGCGAAGGTCAGGTCGGAGAACACCGCCTGCGAACCGACGTAGCCGTCGCGGTTGTAGCTGGTGATCGCGATCTTCTGCGCGAACGGCACGTCGGCGCTGAGCTTGGGTCCGGTGTCGTTGTCGTTGCGGGGTTTGGCCGCCGCGATGATCTGTCCGGAGACCTGGTCGTTGGGGGAGACGGTGATGGTGGCCTTGACGCGCACACACCCGGCCACCATGGGCGCGGTGATCAGCACCAGCACCACCAGCGCCAGCAGTCGACGGTATGCGGTGAACCGCCGGAAAGTCGGTAGCGAGCGCCGAACGTGCACGGAGGTCATCGTGCCAGACCGGCGGGCTGGTCGGCCGACGACGCGGCGGTTGGCTGCTCCAGCGGCAGCGCCCGGCCCAGGATGGCGAACGGCCGGGGATCGCCGGCGAAGTGGTGCCCGCGGATGACGTCGGCGAAGCCCAGCCGCCGGTAGAGCCGCCAGGCGCGGTTGCCTTCGCCGCTGATCTCCGGTGTGGAGAGCAGCACGTTGGCCTCGGCCCGTCCGGTCAGCAGCCGCCGCGCTAGTGCCTCGCCCAAGCCGCTGCCCTGTGAACGCGGCAGCACGTGCAGCTCGGTCAGCTCGAAGTAGCTGGTCGTCAGCCGCTGGATGTCGGGGCGGGGGATGCCGCGGCGGTGCAGACCCGCCACCACCTGCTGCTGCCACCACTGGTCGGGTGCACCGCAGTAGCCATAGGCGATCCCCAGCAGTTCGGCGCCGCCCCCGGTAGCCCCGTCTTGCAGGGCGGCCACCGCCCGCCAGCCACGGCGGCGGGTGTGATCCAGCCACATCGAGGCTCGTTGGTTCTCGGTGCCGGGCGGGTAGCCCATCGCGGTGACGTATACCCGCAATGCCTCGCTGAGCCGGTCCGCCATGTCGCGCGGCGACAGGTCGATGAGCAATGTCGCCAACGGTTCCTCTCCCGGTCGATGGTTTTGGGCGCGCGCACCCATTATCGGAGCTTCGGTTCCCGGACGTCGGGCGGTTACCGATCGGCATCGCCGGACCGGGGCTACAATCGGCTGACGAAGCCTGTGGTACACCACAGGCCGACCTCGTATTATCAGTGTTAGTTGCCCGCACAGTCCGTAGCCAGCCGTGGGCAGTGATGTGACCGGCCGTCGGCAAGGAGGGACGATGCCACTCTCCGATCATGAACAGCGCATGCTCGACGAGATCGAGAGCGCCCTCTACGCGGAGGACCCCAAGTTCGCGTCCAGCGTCCGTGGTGGTGCGCTGCGCACTCCCACCACGCGGCGGCGGGTGCAGGGCATGGCAATGTTCCTGACCGGGCTGGTGATGCTGGTTTCCGGTATTCCGTTCTATTCGACCGTCAACCCCGGATTCCTGATCTTGAGCGTGGTCGGTTTCGTGGTGATGTTTGGCGGCGTGGTGTTCGCCATCACCGGAAACCACGCGACCGCGGTCGGCGACGGGGTGGCCAAGACGGGCGGGAGTCAGCAGCGTCGGGTCAAGGGTGGCAGCGGTACGTTCGCCAGTCGCATGGAGGACCGGTTCCGCCGTCGTTTCGAGCCGTAGCGCGGCACGTTTGACGTGACAGGGGCAGCCGATCGGCTGCCCCTTTTTCGTGTGCGTTCGCCGTCGCGCCGGCGCGTCCCGGGTCCGGCAACGGCCTGATTCCCCACTTCGCCCCACTCCAATTCTGACGGTGTGACCTGGGGTTTTTCCGATCCAGCTTGCTGATTTTGCCGCAGTAGAGCCGACCAACCCCCGGTTCAGTGGGGAAAGGGGGCGACAGCAGCGCATTAAATGGTGCAGAGTGGGGGATTGTGGGGTATTGTGGGCTGACGTTGTCGACGTGGTGGCGGGAGGTGGCCGATGTTCCTCGGCACCTATACGCCCAAGCTCGACGACAAGGGGCGGCTGACACTGCCCGCGAAGTTTCGCGACGCGCTGGCAGGAGGTTTGATGGTCACCAAGAGCCAGGACTACAGCCTGGCCGTGTACCCGCGGGCCGAGTTCGAGCAACTCGCCCGCCGCGCGGCCAAGGCGTCGCGCAGCAATCCCGAAGCGCGGGCATTCCTGCGCAACCTGGCCGCCGCCACCGACGAACAGCATCCCGACGGGCAGGGCCGGATCACCTTGTCGCCCGACCACCGCCGCTACGCCAACCTCTCCAAAGACTGCGTGGTCATCGGATCGGTCGACTACCTCGAGATCTGGGATGCGCAGGCGTGGAGCGACTACCAGCAGACCCATGAAGAGAACTTCTCCGCGGCCAGCGATGAAGCCCTCAGCGACATCATCTGAGGCGCGCGCCCGTGCCTCGTGGCCTCTGTCCGAACCGACCCTGACGTACTTCCCCAACGTCAGGTTCGCGCCGTCGGGCAGGGACCTCGAGGCGGGGGCGATCCCCGGACGATCGTCGGCATGGCGGGGCCCACATCGGAGGGGAGGTGTTGCGGTGGCCGAGCAGGGCGAATTCGGGCACGTACCGGTACTGCTGGAGCGTTGCGTGGAACTGCTGGCCCCGGCGCTGACCCGGGAATCACCCGACGGCCGTGGCGCCACTCTCGTCGACGCCACCCTCGGGGCCGGCGGCCATACCGAACGGTTCCTGAGTCAGTTCCCCGGCCTGCGGGTCATCGGCCTCGACCGGGACACCACCGCGCTTGAGATCGCCGGCACCCGGTTGGACCGGTTCGCCGATCGGCTGCGCACCGTCCGGACCCGCTACGACGCGATCGGCGCAGCGCTGACGGAAGTGGGGTTGGCGCCAACAGGTTCGGTCGACGGGGTGCTGTTCGATCTCGGCGTCTCGTCGATGCAGCTCGACCGGGCGGAGCGGGGCTTCTCCTACGCCCAGGACGCCCCACTGGACATGCGGATGGACCCCGAGGCCGAGCTGACGGCCGCGGAGATCGTCAACACCTACGACGCGGCCGCGCTGACCGACATCCTGCGCCGTTTCGGCGAGGAGCGCTTCGCGTCACGCATCGCCGCCCATATCGTCCGCCGGCGGTCGCAGACACCGTTCACCTCGACGGGGCAGCTGACAGCGCTGCTCTACGAGGCGATTCCGGCGCCCGCTCGACGCACCGGGGGGCATCCGGCCAAGCGGACGTTCCAGGCACTGCGCATCGCGGTCAACGGCGAGCTCGAGTCGCTGCGCAGCGCCCTCCCGGCCGCCCTGGACGCGCTGGCGGTGGGTGGGCGCGTCGCGGTGATGTCCTATCAGTCACTGGAGGATCGCATCGTCAAGCAGTTGTTCGCCGCGGTGACCACGTCGCGCACGCCGGTCGATCTGCCGGTCGAATTGCCCGGTGACAGACCGAGGTTCACGACGTTGACGCGGGGCGCCGAGCGTGCCCAACCGGATGAGGTCGAGCACAACCCGAGAGCGGGATCGGTCCGGTTGCGGGCCGTGCAGCGCGTTGCGGCCGGGCCGGCTTCGACAGCGAGGGGGGATTGATGGCGACCAACCGCAAACCTGCGGCCAGGCAAGGCGATCGCCGCCGCGGCCCAGAGGGCGCCACCCGCACCGGGCCGCGCCGTTCGAGTGAGGCGCCGCAGGCACGGCGCTCTCGGCGGCAGCACGGGACTGCGCCCGCCCCGGGGCGTGAATCGCGGCCGCGGTCGGGGCCGCAGAACGCGGTGCTCTCACGCACCGATGCCCGGCCGGTGCCGCCGAAGAACACCAAGCAGGCCAAGGCGCGTGCCAAGGCGCGAAAGGCCAAGGCGCCCAAGGTGGTGCGCGTACCGCTGCGGGAACGCCTGATCACCCGACTGGCGTCGATCGATCTGCGACCGCGCTCCTTGGCGGCCAAGGTCCCGTTCGTGGTGTTGATCATCGGTTCGCTCGGCATCGGGCTGGGCATCACGTTGTGGCTGTCGACCGATGCCGCCGAGCGCTCCTATCAGCTGGGCAACATCCGGGAGCGCAATCGGGTGCTGCTGCAGCAGAAGGAGGCGCTGGAGCGTGACGTGCTCACCGCCGAGTCGGCGCCGGCGCTGGCCGAGGCGGCCCGCGAACTGGGCATGATCCCGACCCGCGACACCGCCCACCTGGTCCAGGACCCGGCCGGCAACTGGGTGGTCGTCGGCCAACCGAAACCGGCCGAGGGTGTGCCGCCGCCGCCACTGAACACCAAGCTGCCCGACGAGCAACCGGCGACACCGCCGGCCGAGGTTCCGGTGCGGGTGCCGCCCGCCGGGCCGAAGCTGGACAGCCGGCATCTGCCCACCCCGGCCGCGCCGGCGCCCGCTGTACCCGGTGCGCCGCTGATCATCCCGGGGCTGCCGGGAATGCCCGGCCCGGCCGGTGCGCCGCTGTCCGGGCCGCCGCCGGGTCCCGCGCTCGAGATCCCGCCCGTCGCGCTGCCGCCGGAGGCCGCGCTGCCCCCCGCGGCCGTATTTCCACCGCAGGCCGCCTTGCCGGCGCAACCGGAGCTGCCGCAGCAGCCCGTCCTGCCACCGGTGCTTCCGGGAGCCCCGCGATGAGAAGGTCGGCTCGGAGCACAGGACCGACGCGGCGCGCCGACGGCTCGATCAAGGCGGGCACGCGCAGGGCCGGCCGATCCGCCAAGCCCACCAAGCAGGCCAAGTCGGCCAAAACGACCAAAGTGGCCCAGCAGACGGGACATTCGGCGCGCGACCGTCGTACCCGGCCGGCCACCGACCTGGGGCTGCGCAGCGCATCGTTCGTCTTCCGGCACCGCACCGGCAACGCCGTGATCTTCCTGGTGCTGGCGCTGTCCGCGGCCCAGTTGTTTTATCTGCAGGTGCCGCGGGCGTCGGGATTGCGGGCCGAGGCCGCTGGACAACTCAAGGTCACCGACGTCCAGCAGGCCATGCGCGGCGACATCATCGACCGCACCGGTGACAAGTTGGCGTTCACCATCGAAGCCCGGGCGTTGACCTTCCAGCCGGTCAAGGTCGGCAAGCAACTCGCGGAGGCCCGGAAAAAGGATCCGGCCGCCCCCGATCCCCAGCGGCGCTTTCAGGAGATCGCCAAGGACGTCGCCGGCCGACTCGGGAACAAGCCGGATGCGGCGACGCTGTTGAAGAAATTGCGCAGCAACGAGACCTTTGTCTATCTGGCCCGTGCCGTCGATCCGGCGCTGGCCGAGGCGATCACCGACAAATACCCGGAGGTCGGCAGCGAGCGCCAGGATCTGCGGCAGTATCCGGGCGGATCGTTGGCCGCCAACATCATCGGCGGCATCGACTGGGACGGCCACGGCCTGCTGGGGCTGGAAGACTCGATGGACGCCGTGCTGGCCGGCACCGACGGCTCGATCACCTACGACCGCGGCTCCGACGGCGTGGTGATCCCGGGCAGCTACCGCAACCGGCACCGGGCCGTCAACGGCTCGACGATCCAGCTCACCCTCGACGACGACATCCAGTTCTACGTCCAGCAGCAGGTTCAGCAGGCCAAGAACGTCTCCGGCGCCCGCAACGTCACCGCGGTGGTGCTCGATGCCAAGAGCGGCGAGGTGCTGGCGATGGCCGGCGACAACACCTTCGATCCGTCCCAGGACATCGGGCGACAGGAGGACCGGCAGCTGGGAAACCCGGCGGTGTCGTCGCCGTTCGAGCCCGGCTCGGTGAACAAGATCATCACCGCCGCCTCGGTCATCGAGTACGGCCTGAGCAACCCCGATGAGGTGCTACAGGTTCCGGGCTCGATCAACATCGCCGATGTCACCGTCAGCGATGCCTGGGAGCACGGGGTGGCGCCCTACACCACTACCGGGATCTTCGGGAAGTCCTCCAACGTCGGCACCCTGATGCTGGCGCAGCGGGTAGGCCCCGAGCGTTGGTTCGAGATGCTGGAGAAATTCGGTCTGGGGCAGCGCACCGGCGTCGCCCTTCCCGGCGAGAGCGCCGGGCTGGTTCCGCCGGTTGACCAGTGGTCGGGCAGCTCGTTCGCCAACCTTCCGATCGGCCAAGGCCTTTCGATGACGCTGCTGCAGATGGCCGGGATGTATCAGGCCATCGCCAACGACGGGCTGCGCATTCCGCCGCGAATCATCAAGGCCACCATCGCCCCCGACGGCGCCCGCACCGAGGAACCCCGCCCGGACGGGGTGCGGGTCGTCTCGGAGCAGACCGCGCAGACCGTCCGCAACATGCTGCGCTCGGTGACCCAGCGCGACCCGACCGGTGTTCAGCAGGGCACCGGATGGCAGGCCGCCGTCGACGGCTACCAGATCGCCGGGAAGACCGGCACCGCCCAGCAGATCAATCCCGGCTGCGGCTGCTATTACGACGACGTCTACTGGATCACCTTCGCCGGGATCGCGCCGGTGGACAATCCGCGCTACGTCATCGGAATGATGATGGACAACCCCCATCGTGCCGCCGACGGATCGCCGGGCACGTCGGCCGCGCCGCTGTTCCACAACATCGCCGGCTGGCTGTTGCAGCGGCACAATGTTCCGCTGTCGCCGGACCCGGGACCGCCACTCGTGCTGCAGGCGATGTAGCGGTCGTCCCCGCGCCGACTGCGAAATGCCGGTCGGCCACCCCGCTATGGGTGCCCGCCTGGGTAGTCTCAGGTCCGGTTCTGGTGACCTGGCCGCAGCGGATGGAGGTGATCGCGGTGTCTGCCGCAATGCGCCCTGAGGTCGGGACGGGTACGCCGCTGCGCGTCCTGGCCGACCGCGTCGGGGCGGTCTCCGCGACCGGCGGTGTGGTGCCGGAGCTGCCGATCACCGGGCTGACGCTGCGCGCCCAGGATGCGCAGCCGGGGGACCTGTTCGCGGCGCTGCCCGGCGCGACCACCCGCGGGGCGCGGTTCGTCGCCGACGCGGTGGCGCGCGGCGCGGTCGCGGTGCTCTCCGATGGCGACGGGGCCGCCGAGATCACCAGCGGCGCAGTGGCGCCCGGGATACCGGTGCTGGTGCATCCGGCTCCTCGCGCGGTGCTCGGCGAAGTGGCGGCCACCGTCTACCGGCATCCCTGCGAGCGGCTCACGGTCATCGGTGTCACCGGGACGTCGGGCAAGACCACCACCGCCTACCTGGTGGAGGCCGGGTTGCGGGCCGCCGGCCGGACCCCGGGGCTGATCGGCACCGTCGGGGTCCGAATCGACGGGGTCGATCTGCCCAGCGCGCTGACCACCCCCGAGGCGCCGGCGCTGCAGGCGCTGCTGGCAGTGATGGCGCAGCGCGGGGTCGACACCGTGGTGATGGAGGTGTCCAGCCACGCCCTGACGTTGGGCCGGGCCGACGGCACCCGCTTTGCGGTGGGCGCGTTCACCAACCTGTCGCGTGACCACCTGGACTTCCACCCGAGCATGGCGGACTACTTCGAGGCCAAGGCGCGGCTGTTCGATCCGGCCTCACCGCTGCACGCCGCCCGGGCGGTGGTCTGTATCGACGACGAGGCCGGCGAGGCGATGGCGGCGCGCGCGAGCGCACCGGTCACCGTCAGCGTTACCGGCCGGCCCGCGGGCTGGGGTGTGGAAGGCGTCAGCGCGGCTGCGGGCCCAGGTGGCCGGGAGTTCGTGGCGGTGGACCCCGCCGGGGTGCACCATCCGGTCGGAATCGGGCTGCCCGGGGACTACAACGTCGCCAATTGTCTGGTGGCGCTGGCGATTCTCGACGTGGTCGGGGTGTCGCCGGAGCAGGCGGCGCCGGGCCTGCGCGACGCCCGGGTGCCCGGCCGGATGGAGCCGATCGATCGCGGCCAGGACTTCCTGGCACTGGTCGACTACGCGCACAAGCCGGGTGCGCTGGCCGCGGTCTTGCAGACACTGCGCCAGGACCTGCGCGAAACGGCCGGGCGGCTGGCTGTGGTGTTCGGCGCCGGCGGCGACCGCGACCACGGCAAGCGTGCGCCGATGGGGCGGATCGCCGCCGAGACCGCGGACCTGGTGGTCATCACCGACGACAACCCGCGGGGCGAGGACCCCGCCGACATCCGGCGCGCGATTCTGGCCGGTGCGGCCGACGGCAGCGCGGCGGTGGTCGAGATCGGTGATCGCCGGGCGGCGATCGAGCACGCGGTGCGCTGGGCGCGGCCCGGCGATGTGGTGCTCGTCGCCGGCAAGGGCCACGAAACCGGGCAGACCGCCGGGGGACGAACGCAGCCCTTCGACGACCGAATCGAGCTGGCCCAGGCGCTCGAAGCGCGCGAGCAGCACCGATGATCGCGCTGACCGTCGCGGAGATCGCCGCGATCGTGGGTGGCCGGCTCGCCGACATCTCACCGGAGCAGGCCGCGCGCACCGTGGTCAGCGGGACCGTGGAGTTCGACTCCCGTCGCATCACCGCGGGCTCGTTGTTCCTGGCTCTGCCCGGTGCGCGTGCCGACGGCCACGACCACGCGGCGTCGGCGGTGGCCGCCGGCGCGGTGGCGGTGCTGGCGGCCCGTCCGGTCGGGGTGCCGGCGATCGTGGTAGACCCTGGCCCGAAGGCCGCCAGCAGATCCGGTGCGCTCGAGCACGACGACGCGTCCGGATCCGGGGCGACGGTGCTGGCCGCGCTGGCCACACTCGCCGCCGCGGTGGCCGCCCGACTGGTCGCCGAGGGCCTGAGGATCATCGGCGTTACCGGCTCGTCGGGCAAAACCTCCACCAAAGACCTGATCGCCACGGTGCTGGCGCCGCTGGGTCAGGTGGTGGCGCCGCCCGGATCGTTCAACAACGAACTGGGCCACCCGTGGACGGTGCTGCGGGCCGATGAGCACACTGACTTTCTGGTGCTGGAGTTGTCCGCGCGGCATCGCGGCAACATCGCGGAACTGGCTGCCATCGCCCCGCCGCAACTGGCGGTGGTGCTCAACGTCGGCAGCGCGCATCTGGGCGAGTTCGGCTCCCGCGAGGCGATCGCGGAGACCAAAGCCGAACTGGTGCAAGCCGTTCCGGAGTCCGGCGTGGTGATCCTCAACGTCGACGATTCCGCGGTGGCCGCGATGGCGGACAAGACCGTCGCACGGGTGGTGCGGGTCAGCCGCTCCGCGCCCGCCGACGTGTGGGCCGATGCCGTGGTCCTCGACGAGTTGGCCCGCCCGCGGTTCGCCCTGCACGCCGGTGGCGAAGCCGACGTCACGGTGTCACTCGGGGTGTCCGGAGACCACCAAGTCGGCAACGCGCTGTGCGCCGCTGCCGTGGCCTTGGAATGCGGTGCTACGCCGCAGCAGGTGGCCGACGCCCTGGCGGGCGCCGGGCCGGCCTCGGGGCACCGGATGCAGGTCAGTACCCGCGCCGACGGCGTCACCGTGATCGACGACTCCTACAACGCCAACCCCGACTCCATGCGGGCGGCGCTGCAGGCGCTGGCCTGGATCGCCCGCGGTGAGAATCCGGGGGCGAAGCGCCACAGCTGGGCGGTGCTCGGCGAGATGGCTGAGCTGGGCGAGGACGCGATATCTGAGCATGACCGCATCGGCCGGCTCGCGGTGCGCTTAGATGTGTCTCGTCTCATTGTCGTCGGCGTAGGGAGAGCAATGGGGGCGATGCACCACGGCGCGGTCATGGAGGGATCCTGGGGCGCCGAGGCCACTGCGGTACAAGACGTCGATGCCGCCCTGGCCCTGCTGCGCGCCGAATTGCGGTCGGGTGACGTGGTGCTGGTCAAGGCGTCCAACTCCGCCGGGCTGACGGCCCTGGCCGACGCGCTGGTCAGCGACGACCCGGGAGATCGCCGATGATCATGATCCTCGTCGCGGCCGGTGTCGCGCTGTTGGTCGCGATCCTGCTGACCCCGGTGCTGATCCGGGTGTTCACCAAGCAGGGCTTCGGTCAGGAGATCCGCGAGGACGGCCCGGCCAGCCATCAGAGCAAACGGGGCACCCCGTCGATGGGTGGCGTGGCGATCGTGGCCGGGATCTGGGCGGGCTACCTGACGGCTCAACTGGCCGGCCTGGTCTTCTACGGCACCGGACCGACGGCCTCCGGGCTACTGGTGTTGGGGCTGGCGACTGCGCTGGGCGGCGTCGGATTCATCGACGACCTGATCAAGATCCGCCGGTCACGCAATCTCGGCCTGAACAAGACCGCCAAGACCGTCGGGCAGGTCACCGCGGCGACCCTGTTCGGTCTGCTGGTGCTCAACTTCCGCAACAGCTCCGGGCTGACCCCGGGCTCCCAGCAGCTGTCCTACGTGCGCGAGATCGCCACCGTCACACTGCCACCGGCGATTTTCGTGTTGTTCGTCATCCTGATCGTCAGCGCCTGGTCGAACGCGGTGAACTTCACCGACGGCCTGGACGGCCTGGCCGCCGGATCGATGGCGATGGTCAGTGCCGCCTACGTGCTGATCACCGTGATGCAGCACCGCAACGCCTGTGCCATCGCGCCCGGACTGGGTTGCTACAACGTGCGCGACCCGCTCGACTTGGCGCTGATCGCCGCCGCCACGGCGGGCGCCTGCATCGGGTTTCTGTGGTGGAACGCCGCGCCGGCGAAGATCTTCATGGGCGACACCGGATCACTGGCGCTGGGCGGGGTGATCGCCGGGATGTCGATCACCACCCGCACCGAGATCCTCGCGGTGGTGCTCGGCGGGCTCTTCGTCGCCGAGATCACCTCGGTCGTCGTGCAGATCCTGGCGTTCCGCAGCACCGGCCGCCGGGTGTTCCGGATGGCGCCGTTCCATCATCACTTCGAGTTGGCCGGCTGGGCGGAGACCACCGTGATCATCCGGTTCTGGCTGCTGACGGCCATCGCCTGCGGGCTGGGCGTCTCCATGTTCTACGGCGAGTGGTTCACCGCCGTCGGCGGCTGACATGACCGGCGTGCTGTCCTCCGGCGCCCGGGTGCTGGTTGCCGGCGCCGGGGTGACCGGCCGGGCGGTGCTGAACGCGTTGGCGCCGCTGGGCCTGGACTTGACACTCTGCGACGACGACCCGGCCGCGCTGCGTGCCCACACCGGGGTCACCACGTGCAGCCCGGCCCAGGCCGGGTCCCAGATCGCCGACTACACCCTGGTGGTCACCAGCCCCGGGTTTGCGCCCACCACACCCGTGCTGGCCGCGGCGGCCGAAGCCGGGGTGCCGATCTGGGGTGACGTGGAACTGGCCTGGCAGCTCGATGCGGCTGGTCGTTACGGTCCGCCACGGCGCTGGCTGGTGGTGACCGGCACCAACGGCAAGACCACCACGACGTCGATGCTGCACGCCATGCTGACCGCCGCGGGCCGGCGCGCCGCATTGTGCGGCAACATCGGCAGCCCGGTGCTCGATGTGCTCGGCGAGCCCGCCGGCGGTTCAGCGAGGCTCGACGGAGGAGAGCGGAAGCTGGGACCGCCGCATGAATCCGAACTGCTGGCCGTCGAGCTGTCCAGTTTCCAGCTGCACTGGGCGCCGTCGCTGCGTCCGGAGGCCGGGGCGGTGCTCAACATCGCCGAAGACCACCTGGACTGGCACGGCAGCATGGCCGCCTACACCGCCGACAAGGCGCGGGCACTGGCCGGCCGGGTGGCGGTGGTCGGCCTCGACGACGCCCGCGCGGCGGCGCTGCTGGGCGGGTCGCCCGCGGCGGTGAAGGCCGGTTTCCGGCTCGGGGAGCCGGCGGCCGGCGAGCTCGGCGTCATCGACGGCATGCTGGTCGACCGCGCGTTCGCCGGCGCGGAAGCCGTGGCGCTGGCGCCGGTGGCCTCGATTTCGGTGCCCGGGCCGGTCGGCGTGCTGGATGCGCTGGCCGCGGCGGCGCTGGCCCGCAGCGTGGCGGTGCCGCCGGAGGCGATCGCGGCCGCGTTGGCATCGTTTCAGGTCGGTCGGCACCGCGCCGAACTGGTGGTCGTCGCCGACGGCATCAGCTACGTCGACGACTCCAAGGCCACCAACCCGCACGCCGCCGAAGCCTCGGTGCTGGCCTACCCGCGGGTGGTCTGGGTGGCCGGTGGTCTGCTCAAGGGCGCCTCGGTCGAGGCGACCGTCGCCCGCATCGCCGATCACCTGGCCGGGGCGGTGCTGATCGGCCGCGATCGCGGCGAGGTTGCCAAGGCGTTATCACGACACGCACCGGATGTCCCCCTCGTCTTCGTTGAGACGGGTCAGGATGCTGATATGCAAGTTATGGGTGAGACTGCTGTGTCTCCAGTTACTCGTGTGACACGAGTAGCTGATGGGTCCGACGAGTCGCTGGGCTCGCGAGTGATGACCGCGGTGGTCGCCGCCGCCCGTGACCTGGCAAGGCCCGGCGACACGGTGCTGCTGGCCCCGGCGGGGGCGTCCTTCGACCAGTTCGCCGGCTACGGCGCCCGGGGCGATGCCTTCGCGGCCGCCGCGCGCGCCGCGGCAGGGGCGGTGTGATCGGGATTCTGGCCCGGCTGCGGCGAGACGCCGGGGCCGCGGCCGCCGAGGACGAGACGACGCCGCCGAAGCCCGCCAACACCGAGCCGCGCACCCGGTTCGGGGCCTGGCTGGGCCGGCCCATGACGTCGTTTCACCTCATCATCGCCATTGCCGCGTTGCTGACCACGCTCGGTCTGATCATGGTGCTGTCCGCGTCGGGGGTGGAGTCCTACGGTGTCGACGGCTCGGCCTGGCGGATCTTCGGCAAGCAGGTGCTCTGGACGGTGATCGGGCTCATCGGTTGCTATGTGGCGTTGCGGATGCCGGTGCGGTTCATGCGCCGCATGGCTTTTCTGGGATTCGCGTTCACCGTCGTGTTGCTGGTGCTCGTGCTGATCCCCGGTATCGGCACGCTGTCCAACGGCTCCCGGGGCTGGTTCGTCGTCGCCGGATTCTCCATGCAGCCCTCCGAACTGGCCAAGATCGCGTTCGCCATCTGGGGCGCCCACCTGCTGGCGGCCCGGCGGATGGAACGCGCGACGCTGCGCGAGATGCTGATTCCGCTGGTGCCGGCCGCGGTGGTCGCTTTGGCGCTGATCGTCGCCCAACCGGACCTGGGGCAGACGGTCTCGCTGGGCATCATCCTGCTGGCGCTGCTGTGGTACGCCGGCCTGCCGCTGCGGGTGTTCACCAGCTCGCTGGCGGCGGTGATCGTGGCGGCCGGCATCCTGGCCGTCTCGGAGGGTTACCGTTCCGACCGGGTGCGGTCCTGGCTGGACCCAGATGCCGACCCGATGAACGCCGGGTACCAGGCGCGGCAGGCGAAGTTCGCACTGGCCAACGGCGGCATCTTCGGCGACGGCCTGGGCCAGGGGACCGCCAAGTGGAACTACCTGCCCAACGCGCACAACGACTTCATCTTCGCCATCATCGGCGAGGAACTCGGCTTCATCGGCGGGTTCGGGTTGCTGGCGCTGTTCGGCCTGTTCGCCTACACCGGCATGCGCATCGCGAAGCGCTCCGCCGACCCGTTCCTGCGACTGCTGGCGGCCACCACCACGATGTGGGTGATCGGCCAGTCCTTCATCAACGTCGGCTACGTGATCGGGCTGCTGCCTGTCACCGGGATTCAGCTACCGCTGATATCGGCCGGTGGAACCTCCACGGCGACAACGTTGTTCATGATCGGCATCATGGCCAATGCGGCCCGGCACGAACCGGAGGCGGTGGCTGCGCTGCGCGCCGGCGCCGACGACCGGATGAACCGGATGCTGCGGTTGCCGCTGCCGGAGCCGTATGCACCGACCCGGATCGAGGCACTGCGTGACCGGCTGCGGTCTCGGCCGCAATCCGCCGGCGGGCAGCGCGGCACCGGGCGGGCACCGTCCCGGTCGGCCGGGCGGCAACGCGCAGCCGGGCAGCCGACGAAGCGGGCGGCGAGCCGCGGCACGGGCCGGGCAGGGCAAAATGGAGCCGGCCGACGTCGCCGGGCGGCGTCCGTACAAGCGGCGTCCCGACAACCGGCGTCGGCCGAGCGGCGTCCGACAGTCGGGCGCGCACGCGCACTGGAAGGTCAGCATTAGGGGAGTGAACGACTCGGTCAGCAAGCCGGACCGCGGTGCGCCGATATCGGTGGTTCTGGCCGGCGGCGGTACCGCAGGCCACGTCGAGCCCGCGATGGCCGTCGCCGACGCGCTGCGCGCCGTGGACGCAGGTGTCCGCATCACCGCGCTGGGCACGGCACGCGGCCTGGAGACCCGGCTGGTGCCCGCTCGCGGCTATGACCTGGAGTTGATCACCCCGGTGCCGTTGCCGCGCAAACTCAACGCTGATCTGATTCGGCTGCCGGCCCGGGTGGTGCGGGCCGTTCGCGAGACCCGGGCGGTGCTGCGCGCCGTGCGGGCCGACGTGGTGATCGGGTTCGGCGGCTACGTGGCGTTGCCGGCGTATCTGGCCGCGCGTGGTATCGGCCGGCGGCAGATTCCGGTGGTGATCCACGAGGCCAACGCGCGCGCCGGGCTGGCCAACCGGGTCGGCGCCCACGGCGCCGCGCGGGTGCTCTCCGCCGTCGGCGATTGCGGCCTGTCGCGCCCGGAGGTGGTCGGGGTGCCGGTCCGCGCGGCGATCACCACGCTGGACCGGGCGGCGCTGCGGGCAACGGCCCGCGCCCACTTCGGCTTCGCCGACGACGCTCGGGTGCTGCTGGTGTTCGGCGGTTCCCAAGGCGCCCAGTCGATCAACCAGGCGGTCGCCGGTGCGGCCAAACATCTTGCTGCGGCCGGGGTTTCGGTGCTGCACGCGCACGGCCCGAAGAACACGCTGGATCTGCCGCGGCCCGCCGAGGGCGATCCGCCGTACGTCGCGGTGCCTTATTTGGACCGGATGGACCTGGCATATGCGGCCGCCGATCTGGCGATCTGCCGGTCCGGGGCGATGACGGTCGCCGAGGTGTCGGCGGTCGGATTGCCGGCGGTGTACGTGCCGTTGCCGATCGGCAACGGTGAGCAGCGGCTCAACGCGCTGCCGGTCGTCGACGCGGGCGGCGGTGAGCTGGTCGACGACGCCGCGCTGACCCCGGACTTCGTGGCCGGCACGGTCGCCGGGCTGCTCACCGACCGGGCGCGGCTCGCCGCGATGACCAGCGCCGCCCGGCTGGCCGGGCACCCGGAAGCGGCGCAGCGGGTGGCGCAGGCGGCGTTGGACGTGGCGGCCGACCGGCGGTCTCGGAGCCGTAATGAGCACTGATCAGCTGCCGCCGGAGCTGAGCCGGGTGCACATGGTCGGCATCGGAGGAGCGGGCATGTCCGGTATCGCCCGCATCCTGCTGGACCGGGGCGGCCTGGTGTCGGGGTCCGACGCCAAGGAGTCGCGCGGGACCCACGCGCTGCGGGCCCGGGGCGCGCAGGTGCGGATCGGCCACGACGCCTCGGCGCTGGATCTGTTGCCGGGCGGTGTCACCACGGTGGTGACCACCCACGCGGCGATCCCCAAGACCAACCCCGAACTCGTCGAGGCCCGCCGCCGCGGCATTCCGGTGGTGTTGCGGCCGGCGGTGCTGGCCATGCTGATGGCCGGGCGCACCACCTTGATGGTCACCGGCACGCACGGCAAGACCACCACCACGTCGATGCTGGTGGTCGCGTTGCAGCACTGCGGGCTGGATCCGTCGTTCGCGGTCGGTGGCGAATTGGGTACGGCCGGTGCCGAGGCCGGCACCAACGCCCATCACGGCAGCGGACCGTTGTTCGTCGCCGAGGCCGACGAGAGCGACGGCTCGCTGCTGGAGTACACCCCGAACGTCGCGGTGGTGACCAACGTCGAAGCCGACCACCTGGACTTCTTCGGCAGTGCCGAGGCCTACACCCGGGTGTTCGACTCGTTCATGGAGCGCATCACGCCGGGCGGCGCGGCGGTGGTGTGCGTCGATGACCCCGGCGCCGCCGAGCTGGCCGATCGCACTGCGGCACAGGGCATCCGGGTTCTGCGCTACGGCACCGAGCGGCCCGGACAGCAGGAGCTGGCCGGTTCGCTGTTGAGCTGGGAACAGCAGGGGACCGGCGCGGTCGCCGAGATCGCGCTGGCGGGATCCGCTTCCCGGGAGGCGATGCGCCTGGCGGTGCCGGGCCGGCACATGGCGCTCAACGCGCTGGGTGCGTTGCTGGCTGCGGTCGAGGTCGGCGCGTCGCTGCAGGCCGTGCTCGACGGCCTGGCTGGCTTCGACGGGGTACGACGCAGGTTCGAATTGGTGGGCTCGGCGGGCTCGTCGGGGTCGGTGCGGGTCTTCGACGACTACGCACACCATCCCACCGAGATCGCCGCGACGCTGACCGCGGTCCGCGCCCTGCTCGCCGAGCGTGGCACGGGCCGCAGCCTGGTGGTGTTTCAGCCGCATCTGTACTCGCGGACAAAGGCTTTCGCTGCCGAGTTCGGCCGGTCGCTGAACGGCGCCGATGAGGTGTTCGTGCTTGACGTTTACGGTGCGCGTGAGCAGCCGTTGCCCGGCGTGAGCGGGGCGAGTGTCGCCGAGCATGTCAGCGTTCCGGTGCACTACCTGCCGGACTTCGCCGCGGTGCCGCAGGCGGTGGCCGCGGCGGCCGGGCCTGGTGACGTGATCGTCACCATGGGCGCCGGCGACGTGACCGTGCTGGGCCCGGAGATCGTGACCGCGCTGCGGGCGCGGTCCGACCGGACCCTTCCCGGCCGCCCGGGCGCGCTGTGAGTACGCCACCCGACGAACCTGACGTGACACCGGAAGACCCGGTGGGCGACGGCGCCGCGCGGGACATCGAAGAAACCGAGCACGTCGAGAACACCGAAGCCGGCCAGAACACCGAAGCCGGCCGGGCCACCGGTGACGCCGCGGCCGGCGCGGAGTCCGAGGAGCCCGCGGAGGCCGAGGGCCCGCGGCGGCGCGCACGGCGGGAGCGCGCCGAGCGCCGTGCGGCACAGGCGCGCGCCGAGGCGATCGAACAAGCCCGCCGGGATGCCAAGCGCCGACTACGGGCCGGTTCCGCCGAGCCGCAGCAGGGCGTTCCGCGGGGGGCCATCCGGGGCTTGAAGATGGTGCTGGCCACATTCCTTGCGGTGGTGCTGGTGGTCGGGCTCGGCCTCATCCTGTATTTCACGCCGGTGATGTCGGTGCGCGACATCGAGGTCACCGGGATCGCGGCGGTGCCTCGCGAGGAGGTCATCGACGTCGCGAAGGTGCGGCTCGGCACCCCGCTGCTGCAAATCGACACCGGCAGCGTCGCCGAGCGAGTCGCGGCGATCCGCCGGGTCGCCAGCACCCGGGTGCAGCGGCAGTACCCCTCGGTGTTGTCGATCACGGTGGTGGAGCGGGTCGCCGTGGTGTTCAAGGATTTTCCGGACGGCCCGCATCTGTTCGACCGCGACGGCGTCGATTTCGCGACGGCGCCGCCGCCGGGGCCGCTGCCGGTCTTCGACGTCGAGAACCCCGGCCCGACGGATCCGGCCAGCCGGGCCGCGCTGCAGGTGATGACCGCGCTGGCCCCCGAGGTCGCCGGCCAGGTCAGCCGGGTGGCCGCCCCGTCGGTCGCTTCCATCACCCTGACGTTGGCCGACGGCCGGGTGGTGGTCTGGGGCAGCACCGATCGCACCGCGGAGAAGGCCCAGAAGCTGGCGGCGTTGCTCACCCAGCCCGGTCACACCTACGACGTCTCGAGTCCGGATCTGCCGACCGTCCGCTAGCGCAGTCGGTACTGTCTGCCGAGCCGGAATACGGCGACGCGCCCGCGGCGTGTGACAGACCGACGCGATATTCCGGCTCGACGGGGTTGGGCCGGAACGGGTGCGGTGTAGCCGGGAAAATTCGCCCGGTGTGTCTCGGCGCGTCGGAGCCGAGGACGGGCGGGGCGGCCCTACTGTGGCGGTTACGCGGAACAACTTGACATAACTCTAAGCCTTTGGTTGAGGTTGAGGGTTTGCCACAGTTTCTTCGAAAGGCAGTTCAGGGAGTTCAGCGGTAAGCCAGGCCCCAGAGAGGGATCAGATCCCACCAGGGAGGAAGACGAACGATGACCCCACCGCACAACTATCTGGCCGTCATCAAAGTCGTGGGTATCGGTGGTGGCGGCGTCAACGCCGTCAACCGGATGATCGAGCAGGGCCTCAAGGGCGTCGAGTTCATCGCGATCAACACCGACGCACAGGCATTGTTGATGAGCGACGCCGACGTCAAGCTCGACGTCGGGCGCGACTCGACCCGCGGCCTCGGTGCCGGCGCCGACCCCGAAGTCGGGCGCCGGGCCGCCGAAGACGCCAAGGACGAGATCGAAGAGCTACTGCGCGGCGCCGACATGGTGTTCGTCACCGCCGGCGAGGGCGGCGGCACCGGCACCGGTGGCGCGCCGGTCGTCGCCACCATCGCGCGCAAGCTCGGGGCGCTGACCGTCGGCGTGGTCACCCGGCCGTTCTCCTTCGAGGGCAAACGCCGCAGCAACCAGGCCGAGAACGGGATCAACACGCTGCGGGAGAGCTGCGACACCCTGATCGTGATCCCCAACGACCGGTTGCTGCAGATGGGCGACGCGCAGGTCTCGCTGATGGACGCCTTCCGCAGCGCCGACGAGGTGCTGCTCAACGGCGTCCAGGGCATCACCGACCTGATCACCACGCCGGGCCTGATCAACGTCGACTTCGCCGACGTCAAGGGCATCATGAGCGGCGCGGGCACCGCGCTGATGGGAATCGGGTCGGCTCGCGGCGACGGCCGGGCGCTCAAGGCCGCTGAGATCGCGATCAACTCGCCGCTGCTGGAGGCCTCGATGGAGGGCGCCCAGGGTGTGCTGATGTCGGTCGCCGGCGGCAGCGACCTGGGGTTGTTCGAGATCAACGAGGCGGCGTCGCTGGTGCAGGACGCCGCGCACCCCGAGGCCAACATCATCTTCGGCACCGTGATCGACGATTCGCTCGGCGACGAGGTCCGGGTGACCGTGATCGCGGCGGGCTTCGACTCGGCCGGTGCGGGCCGCAAACCGGTGACCGGCGCAACGGGCCAACCACGGCACGCCGTGGCGCCCGGGCAGGCCGGCAAGGTCACGTCGTCGCTGTTCGACCCGGTCGACGCCGTCAGCGTGCCCGCCCCGACCAACGGTGCGACGGTCAGCGTCGGCGGGCGCAACGGCGATGACGGCGTGGATGACGACGACGTCGACGTCCCGCCGTTCATGCGCCACTAGCGTTCGGCCCTGAGTCGGTGACGTTCCGCGTCCGGCGGGTGACCACCACCCGGTCCGGTGGCGTCTCGGCGGCTCCGTTCGACAGCTTCAACCTCGGCGATCATGTCGGCGACGATCCGGCGGCGGTGGCGACCAACCGCGCGCGGTTGGCCAAGGCCACCGGACTCGGTCCCGACCGCCTGGTGTGGATGAACCAGGTGCACGGGGATCAGGTGGTGGTCGTCGACGAACCGCGCGACACCCCGGTAGACGCAACCGACGCGCTGATCACAGGCGTGCCCCGGCTGGCGATGGTGGTGGTGACCGCCGACTGCGTACCGGTGCTGATGGCGGATGCACGCGCCGGCGTGGTGGCGGCGGTACACGCCGGCCGGGTCGGCGCCCAGCGCGGCATCGTCGCCCGGGCGCTGGAGGGGATGCTCGCGGCGGGGGCGCAGCTCGGTGACATCTCGGTGCTGCTCGGCCCGGCGATCAGCGGACCGCACTATGAGGTGCCCGCGGCGATGGCCGAGGAGGTCGAGGCGGCACTGCCGGGTAGTCGCACCCGCACCTCGGCCGGCACCCCCGGCCTGGACCTGCGGGCCGGAATCACCCGGCAATTACGGGAATTGGGCGTCGAGGCCATCGACGCCGACCCCCGCTGCACGGCGGCCGACCCGAAGTTGTTCAGTCACCGGCGGGACGGCCGCACCGGCCGGCTCGCGTCACTGGTGTGGCTGGAATGAGCCGGCGGTACCGGGGTGCCGGCGGAGCGACCGTGAAACCGGTTGCGCCTGTCCGCGTGTCGTTGCCGCGCCACGGCGCACTCGGCCATTACCGTCACCATAATTAGTCACTTCAGTCACACCTTCATCACAGTCATCAGAGAAGGGTCCAATGATGAGCACACTCCACAAGGTCAAGGCCTACTTCGGGATGGCTCCTATGGAGGACTACGACGACGACTACTACGACGACGGCGATGAGCGCGCCTCGTCGCGCGACTACGCACCCCGGGGGGAGCGGTTCTCCGAGGACGTCTTCGACCGGGTCGCGGGTCGCTCCGACGGTCGCTACGACGAACGATTCGACGGTCGCGAGTACGACGAGGCGCCGGCGGGCTACCGGGGCGGCTACGACGATGACCCGCGGTACCGGGGCCGCGACTTCGACCGCCCCCGCGACTTCGAGCGTTCACGGTTCGCCTCGCTGCGCGGTTCCACCCGCGGCGCCCTGGCGATGGACCCGCGCCGGATGGCGATGATGTTCGACGAGAGCAGTCCGCTGTCGAAGATCACCACGTTGCGCCCCAAGGACTACAGCGAGGCCCGCACCATCGGTGAGCGGTTCCGCGACGGCACCCCGGTGATCATGGATCTGGTGTCGATGGACAACGCCGACGCCAAGCGGTTGGTCGACTTCGCGGCGGGTCTGGCATTCGCCCTGCGTGGCTCGTTCGACAAGGTCGCGACCAAGGTGTTCCTGCTGTCGCCGGCCGACGTCGACGTGACGCCCGAGGAGCGTCGCCGCATCGCCGAAACCGGCTTCTACGCCTATCGGTAGGCTGGGGCAACAGTCGGGCCGGTCAGCGCGATGCTGATGCGGGCACACCCTCGTCAGTAAGGTCGCATTCCGTTGGCGCTGTTCTTCACGATTCTCGGTATCGCGCTGTTCGTTTTCTGGCTGTTGCTCATCGCTCGGATCGTCATCGAGTTCGTCCGCTCGTTCAGCCGGGACTGGCACCCGCGCGGCGCCACCGTGGTGATCCTGGAGCTGATCATGAGCATCACCGATCCACCGGTGAAACTGCTGCGGCGGTTGATACCGCAGTTGACCATCGGGGCGGTGCGCATCGACCTGTCGATCATGGTGCTGTTGCTGATCGCGTTCATCGGGATGGAACTGGCGCTACAGCACGCCGCGTGAGCAACGGCGCCCAAGCGCCGGGGTGACCCGGATTCGGGTGCCGGGCCACCCCGGGCGTCATCAGACCCGGGTCAGCCGCAACCGCCACGCCTCCGGGCCACGCTCCTCATAACCGACGGCCAGCCGGCCACCGCTGCGCTCGGCGAGCTGGTGCAGCAGCGGGATCGGGTCGTGCGGCGCCACCAGCAGCATCGAGCCGCCCGCCGGAACCGCATCGAAGGCCCCGAACACCGTCGCGTGCCGAATCGCGTGCGGGATCTCGCGCACGTCGAGCTCGGGCATCTCCTCGTCCTCTTCGCCGCAGCCGCAACCGCCGTGGCCGTGACCGTGGCCGTGGGCGGCCGGCCCGGGGGCCTGAGCGGGGGCGCCCCGCTCGGTGGGGATCGCCGGCAGCTGGGCGGCCAGATCGGCCAGCGCGACGCCGCTGGCCTCCGCGAGCGCGGGCAGCAGCAGGTCGGCGACCTTGCCCAGCAGTGCCTCCAGCAGCACCCGCAGCGCCTCGACGTGCGCGGCGATCTGTACCCGGTCGGTGTCACGGGCGATGCGCGCCGCGGCCTGCTCGATCAGGTGGGTCTCGCCGAGCAGCCCCTCGATCAGCAGCCGTGACCGCTCGACACCGGCTGCGGCCGGATAGATCAGTTCCACCGCTGCCCGCAGCTGTGGCCGCACCGCTTGCTCGATGAACGCCTGCACCGTGCGGTGGGCGTCGTCGAATGCCGGACCGGCCGTGCCCACCGCGGCGAACACCGCCGCCCCGAGCGCGGCCTGGCGGCCGAGCAGCTCGGCGTAGGCGGACCGTACGTCATCGACGGCGGCTGAATCCGCCGCGCTGGTCGCCACGACCACGTCGTTGGTTGTCATCCTCGAGAGTCCTTCCGATTGGTCGTCACCTGCGTCGGCCTTCCAAGCCACCTACCTTCAATATTTACGGGTAGGCCTTGTAGATAATACGGCCCGGATGGCCGGCCCGGTAGACCGCGGGTCCGGGATACGACCCGGATCCGGGACCGCTCTACCGGCAGCGATCGGCGAACGCCGTCATCAGTTGTGTTTGCCGAAACGTGATTTCTGTGGCAGCAATTTGAAATTCGCTCTTAATATCATTCTCATTGCCGAGCCCAGCTCCTGATGTGACAGGATGGACGGCAGTTACTACACGGCTAGCGTATTCCCGGTCGACCTAGACTTGCCCGATCGGTGCTAACTACCTGACTCAAGGGGGCAGACCATGCCACTAACACCGGCAGACGTGCACAACGTCGCGTTCAGCAAACCGCCCATCGGGAAGCGCGGCTACAACGAGGACGAGGTCGACGCCTTTCTCGACCTCGTGGAAGGCGAACTGACCCGCCTCATCGAGGAGAACGCAGACCTGCGCCAGCGCGTCAGCGAACTCGACCAGGAGCTCGCCGCGGCCCGCGCCGGTGGCGGCGGCCAGCAGCCCACCACCGCGATCCCGGTCTACGAGCCGTCTCCCGAGCCGTCGGCGCCGCAGCCGGTCGCCGCCGCCGCGCCGGAGCCCCCCACCGAAGACCAGCACCTCAAAGCGGCCCGCGTGCTGAGCCTGGCTCAGGACACCGCCGACCGGCTGACCGGTACCGCCCGGGCCGAGTCCGAGAAGCTGATGGCCGACGCCCGTGCCAACGCCGACCAGATCCTCAGTGAGGCACGGCAAACCGCCGAGACGACCGTCGCCGACGCCCGGCAGCGCGCTGACGCCATGCTGGCCGATGCGCAGACGCGTTCCGAGACCCAGCTGCGCCAAGCCCAGGAGAAGGCCGATGCGCTGCAAGCCGACGCCGAACGCAAGCATTCCGAGATCATGGGCACGATCAACCAGCAGCGCACCGTGCTGGAAGGCCGCCTGGAGCAGTTGCGCACCTTCGAGCGTGAGTACCGCACCCGGCTCAAGACCTACCTGGAATCCCAGCTCGAGGAGTTGGGCCAGCGGGGCTCGGCGGCACCGGTCGACACCAGCGCAGCCAGCGACGGCGGCGGGTTCAACCATTTCAACCGCGGGACGAACTGAGCCCCGGAACCGAACCGCCGCACCTGGGAATCGAGTAGTCTGCTCCTCGGGCGGGAGGTGAATCGATGCTGATCATTGCACTGGTATTGGCGGCAATAGGGCTTGCTGCGTTGGTGTTCGCCGTGGTCACCAGCAATGCGTTGGTGGCGTGGGTATGCATTGTCGCGAGCTTGCTGGGTGTGCTGTTGCTGATTGTCGACGCGCTGCGGGAACGTCGCCGCGGCAGTCGGCCCCCGGCTCCGGAGCCGGGTGAGGAACCCGAAGATTCGGACGCCGTCGTCGACGAGGACGACGAAGCGGCGGCCGAAACGTCCGAGGCGGCCGAAGCAGCTGACGAGGCGGTTGTCGCGGACTACGACGAGGAGGCGGCCGAGGAGGAGCCGGTCGCGCACCCTGCGGACTAACTCGCAGTGGTGGTCGGTGTGGCCAGCAGGTCCCGTACTTCGTCGTCGCTGACCTGACGGAAGTCGAGATAGGCCTGGCCAACCGCGTCGAACGAGTCCGGCATCGTCGCGCACACGACGTCGTCGGCCTCTTGGGCGATCTTGCGGCACGCCGAGAGCGGGCCGACCGGTACCGCGACGACAGTGCGGGCCGGTTCGGCCGACTGCACCGCCCGCACCGCCGCCAGCACGCTTGCTCCGGTCGCGATGCCGTCGTCGACCAAGATCACCACCCGGCCATGCAGGTCGGCAGGTGGCCGGTCGCCGCGGTAGGCGTGTTCGCGGCGGCGCAGTTCGGCTGATTCGCGGTCGATCACCGACTGCACCTCGGCGCCGCCGATACCCAGGCTGCTGAGCACCTGGTCGTTCATCACCACCTGCCCGCCGGCCAGCGCGCCCATCGCCAGCTCGGGCTGCTGCGGCACACCGAGCTTGCGGACCAGGAACACGTCCAGCGGCGCGTTGAGCGCCGCTGCGACCTCCCAGCCGACCGGAACCCCGCCGCGGGCCAGACCCAGCACCAGCAGTCCGTCGGCGTCGCGGTAGTCGGCCAGCCGATCGGCCAGCACCCGGCCGGCGTCACGGCGGTCGCGGAAGGTGCGAGCCGACGCCGGGTTCGAGCGGCTTGGACGAGTCATGTCCTTATCGAGCCTACGACGCTGAACACATTGTCGCTGCTGGCCGGGCAACTGCCTCGTCGCAGAGGCCGGCGGCATCGAAGTGCGGAAGCGACTCATCGCACGCGGTGTCCGAGGGGGTGTGTGAGTTCACGACATAGGTGACAGATGAGTCGCGACATAGGTGACATCTGCGGGGGTAGCTGATGAGTCGCGTCATAGGTGACAGTCGTGGTTCATGTCCAAAGCCCGTGTGGTCGTCCTGGAAGTCGTCAGCGGAAACCTGTCGGTGACTGCTGCAGCCGAGACCTACAAGATTTCCCGTCAACACATCTATCGCCTGCTGGCCCGCTACCGCACCGGCGGCCTCGAGGCGCTCGAACCCCGCTCCAGGCGCCCCGCCAGCAACCCCCGCAGGATTTCCGATGAGGTCATCGCCGCGATCGTGCACATGCGCGAACACCTCGTCGCCGAAGGCCTTGACGCCGGACCAGTCACCCTGCAGGCCCACCTGGCCCGCCAAGGACTACTAGTCCCGTCCACCTCCACGATCCGGCGCATCCTGCACCACCACGGCCTGATCACCCCACAACCACGCAAACGCCCCCGCAGCTCCTATCACCGCTTCGCCGCCGAACAACCCAACGAATGCTGGCAATCCGACTTCACCCACGGGACCCTGGCTGATGGCACCGACACCGAAATCCTCAACTGGCTCGACGACCACTCCCGCTACCTACTGTCGTGCACCGCCCACCACCGCGTCGCCGGCCCCGACGTCGTCGCCACCTTCACCGCCACCACCGACGAATTCGGGCTACCCGCAGCCACCTTGACCGACAACGGCTCGGTCTACACCTCCCGATTCACCGGCGGCCACAACGACTTCGAACGCCTCCTGGCCGCCCTGGGCATCACCCAGAAAAACGGCCACCCCGGCCACCCCCAAACCCAAGGCAAAATCGAACGCTTCCACCAAACCCTCAAACGCTGGCTAAGCGCACGACCCCACCCACAAACCGTCGCCGAGCTCCAAGACCTCCTCGACGACTTCCGCACCGTCTACAACACCCAACGCGCCCACCGCGCCCATCCCGGCAACATCACCCCCCCACAGGCCTACCTCGCCCGACCCAAAGCCACCCCCACCGCACAACCGGACGCCGTCATCCGGCTACGCACCGACGTCGTCGACCAATTCGGCAAACTCACCCTGCGCCACGCCAGCCGCCTGCACCACCTCGGCATCGGACGCGCCCACACCGGCACCCCCGTACTCATCCTGATCGCCGCCACCACCGTCACCATCATCAGCAAAACCGGCCACCACGTCATCGCCAGCCACCACATCGACCCCGACCACAACTACTGGCCCAACAAACAGAAAAACCCCGGCACAAACCGGGGCAATCTGTAACCGATGACGCGACTCAAGTGTCACCTATGACGCGACTCATCACAGCGGTGTCCGAGGGGGGACTTGAACCCCCACGCCCGTTAATAGGGCACTAGCACCTCAAGCTAGCGCGTCTGCCATTCCGCCACTCGGACCGACCCGGCTCGGGCCGGGCAGCTAAGGCTAACGGATGCCGATCGCCGGACCCAAACCCAGCCCGCGCGGTGCCATCCGTGGGCGTTACGGCGAAGTGGTAGGAAAGGTAACTGTGACGGTCTGTCCCGATCCTGCCGACGAAGTGGTCGAACTGGTCAGTGCGCTCATCCGGTTCGACACCTCCAACACCGGCGAGCCCGAAACCACCAAGGGGGAAGCCGAGTGCGCCCGGTGGGTGGCCGCCCAGCTCGAGGAAGCCGGTTATGAGACCGAATACCTCGAGTCCGGAGCGCCGGGCCGGGGAAACGTCTTCACCCGCCTGAAGGGCAGCGATCCGTCCCGCGGGGCGCTGCTGATCCACGGCCACCTCGACGTGGTGCCCGCAGAGGCGAGCGAGTGGAGCGTGCACCCGTTCTCCGGTGCGATCACCGACGGCTACGTGTGGGGCCGCGGCGCGGTCGACATGAAGGACATGGTCGGCATGATGATCGCGGTGGCCCGCCACCTGGCCCGCGCCGGCATCACCCCGCCGCGCGACCTGGTGTTCGCGTTCCTGGCCGACGAGGAGGCCGGCGGCAAGTACGGCGCGCACTGGCTGGTGGAGAACCGGCCGGATTTGTTCGCCGGGGTCACCGAGGCCATCGGCGAGGTCGGCGGCTTCTCGCTGACGGTGCCGCGTCGTGACGGGGGAGAACGCCGGCTCTATCTGATCGAGACCGCGGAGAAGGGGCTGTGCTGGATGCGGTTGCGCGCCCACGGCCGCGCCGGGCACGGGTCGATGATCAACGACGACAATGCCGTCACCATCCTGACCGAGGCGGTGGCCCGACTGGGCAGACACCGGTTCCCGTTGGTGCTCACCGAGGCCGTCGAGCAGTTCCTGGCCGCGGTCGCCGAGGAGACCGGGCATGCCATCGACGTCGATTCACCGGACCTGGAGGGGATGATCGAGAAGCTGGGGCCGATCGCCCGCATCGTCAACGCCACCCTGCGTGACACCGCGACCCCGACCATGCTGCAGGCCGGCTACAAAGCCAACGTGATCCCCGCGACGGCCGAGGCGGTGCTGGACTGCCGGGTGCTGCCCGGCCGTCAGGCGGCGTTCGAGGCCGAGGTCGACGCGCTGATCGGCCCGGACGTCACCCGCGAATGGATCACCAACCTGCCGCCGGTGCAGACGTCCTTCGACGGCGATCTGGTCGAGGCGATGAATGCCGCGCTGCTGGCCTGCGATCCCGACGCCCGGACCGTGCCCTACATGCTGTCCGGAGGAACGGATGCAAAAGCGTTCGCCCAATTGGGTATTCGCTGCTTCGGGTTCACCCCGCTGCGGCTGCCGCCCGATCTTGATTTCTCCGCGTTGTTCCACGGCGTCGACGAGCGGGTTCCGGTCGACGCACTGGAGTTCGGCACCCGCGTACTGCACCACTTCCTGACACACTGTTGACCCCGACGAGAGGACGAAGCCATGACCAACGCCCCCGACCCGTACGCCGCCCTGCCGCAGCTGCCGACGTTCACGCTGACCTCGTCGTCGCTGACCGACGGCGGGACACTGGCCAAACCGCAGGTCAGCGGGATCATGGGGGCCGGCGGCGAGGACGCCAGCCCGCAGCTGAGCTGGTCGGGCTTCCCGGAGGAGACCCGCAGCTTCGCGGTCACCGTCTACGACCCCGATGCGCCCACCGCATCCGGTTTCTGGCACTGGGCGGTGGCCAACGTGCCGGCCACCTGCACAGAGCTGCCCGAGGGCGTCGGTGACGGCAGCCTGCTGCCCGGTGATGCGCTGACCCTGGTCAACGACGCCGGGATGCGCCGCTACGTCGGCGCCGCCCCGCCGGCCGGGCACGGTGCGCACCGGTACTACGTCGCGGTGCACGCCGTCGACACCGAGAAGCTGGACCTTGCCGAGGACGCCAGCCCGGCCTACCTGGGCTTCAACCTGTTCATGCACGCGATTGCCCGCGCGGTGATCGTCGGCACCTACGAGCAGAAGTAGCGACACCCCCGGCCAGCAGACGCGAAAGCCCCCATTTCGACCTCGATTTGGGGGCTTTCGTGTCTGCTCGCGCTAACGGGCGGCCGAGCCGACCGCTTCGGTCAGCGACGCGAACCCGCCGGCACGCAATCGGTCGGCCAGGCCGTGGTGGATGTTGCGCGCCCACAGGCCACCGCCGTAGATGAACCCGGTGTAGCCCTGCAGCAGCGAGGCGCCGGCGGTGATGCGTTCCCAGGCGTCGTCGGCGGTCTCGATCCCGCCGACGCTGATCAGCACCAGCCGGTCACCGACGCGGGCGTACAGCCGCCGCAGCACCTCCAGCGCCCGGCGCGCCACCGGCGGACCGGAGATACCGCCCGGCCCCAGGTCTGCCACCCCCGGGGTGGCCAGGCCCGCGCGCGACACCGTGGTGTTGGTGGCCACGATGCCGGCCAGGCCCAGTTCCACCGCCAGGTCGGCGACGGCATCCAGGTCGGTGTCGGCCAGGTCCGGTGCGATCTTGACCAGTACCGGCCGAGTGGTCTCGGCACGCACCGCGGCCAGGATGGGCCGCAGCGCTTCGACCGCCTGCAGATCGCGCAGCCCCGGGGTGTTCGGCGAGCTGACGTTGACCACCAGATAGTCGGCCAGCGGCGCCAGCAGCCGGGCGCTGGTCCGGTAGTCGGCGACCGCGTCCTCGGCCGGGGTGGTCTTGGTCTTACCGATGTTGACGCCGATCGGCACGTCGGCGTGATGGCGGGCCAGCCGGGTGGCCAGCGCGCCGGCGCCCTGATTGTTGAACCCCATCCGGTTGAGCAGCGCGCGGTCGTCGGGCAGCCGGAACAGCCGCGGCGCCGGGTTGCCCGGCTGCGGCGCCGCCGTCACGGTGCCGACCTCGGCGTAACCGAAACCCAATGCGCCCCAGGATTTCAGCCCGATACCGTCCTTGTCGAAACCGGCCGCCAGCCCGAGTGGACCGGGAAAGCGCACGCCGAACACCGTGCTGGCCAGTATCGGATCGTGCGGCGCCAGCCGACGCCGCAGCACCCGGCGCGTCGGGGACAGTGCAGTGGCCCCGCGCAGCGCGGCGAACGCGAACGTGTGGCTGCGTTCGGGCGGTGCCAGAAACAGCGCGCGGCGCAGTGCGCCGTATAACCCCATCCGGCTACAGTCCGGGCTGGTCGACGCAGCGGTTCCCGCTGATCGCGTTCATTTGAGATTTTTTGCGGCGCAACAGCACCCGCCTGCTCCCATCGGTATACAGCCGCACCCGGGTCAGCTCCCAGCCGCGATACTCGGCTTCGATCGCCAGCCGGGTCGAGGCGCCTATCCGGGTGACCTCCGGTGGCAGCCGCAGCGGGATCCATTCGTACTCATCGGACAATTCGGATTCCCAGCTCGCGGGCAGTCGGCGTGGGCGCAGCGCGGTCATCGTTGCCTCGTAGCGTGCTCGATCACCTGGACTCCGGCCTCGGCGCCCGACACCACGTACAGGGTGTCCGACGTGTCGTCGAAAGCCAGGGTGTTGGGTTGCTGCACGGTCGGGTATCGAACCTTTTCCACAGGGATTCCGGTGGTCAGATCGTAGCCGACCACGGTATTCGTCGCGGTCTGCGACACCCACGCGAACCCGCGCGAGCCGGCCAGCCCGTAAGGGGATTCCGGCACCGGGTAGGCCTGCCGCAACATCAGCGGGTCGCTGCCGTAGACCAGCAACTGACCACCGCGGGTGTCCGCCGCCAGCACCGGTCCGTGCGGATCGGCGGCCAGTGTCGTCGCGCCCTGGCCGGCGCGCAGCGCGTACTGCGGCTTCCCGTCGGCGCCGACGGTGGTCACCGAGGTCTGGCCGCGATCCAGCACAATCGAGGTATTGCCTTGCGTCACAATCTGATCGACGCGGGCGAAGATCGTCGTCCGCTCGGCGGTCCGGGAGCCATCGGCGGTCAGGGTGTAGACGGCGCCGTCCGCGCTGCCCAGCACCAACGTGCCGTCGTCACGCCGGGCGATCGCGGTGAAGTCGACGTCGGCGGCGTCGTCGAGGTCAACCCGGCTGGCGCGGCGGGTGTTCAGGTCGAGCGTGAAGTAGCCGCCGCGGCCGGACAGGTAGGCCAACCCGCTGCCGTCGCCGGTCAGCGCGGTCGCCGGGCCGGGCACCGCCACCGCCGGGCGGCCGGGCGCGCCGATGAGGTTGACGCTCGCGGGTGCCTGCGGGTCGGGTCCGGGAGACAGCACCACCAGCAGGCCGGTCGCGGCGTCGAACACCGCACCGGTGACCGGAGCGTGCAACGGCCGCACCGTGCCGGCCGGGCGTTGCGACGCCGCCGGTGAGACGGCGGGCTGCGCCGCCGGGATGGTCGGCGGCGGCGCGGTGACGGGATTGGCCGAGCACGCCGTGACCAGCAGCAGCGACAACAGCAGGCCGGAGAACGGCCAGCGGGGCCGGCGGGGGGAGTGCATCGGCACGGGCAGCTCTTCCAGCTCTGGGGCGGTCGACGGTCGACGCCGGGACGAACCACCGATTCTAAGGAAGGCCCCGGCGCCGCATCGGCATGTCCGGGGTAACTATAAGTTCGCTTAGGTGTAACGTGCCCGTCATGACTGTGGCCGAAGACTGGCAGCTGGAGTGTTCGGAGTTTCTCGTCGAGGAGATCTGGACCGGCGCGTTCGCGAGCGGGTTCGGCCAGGTCGGTGACGGCCGTAGCTTCTCGTTCCGCATCGAGCAGCAGCTGCTGGTGGTCGACGTCTACCGGCCCCTGCTGGAGTGCCCGGTCCCGCATGAGGAGGACGTGGTGGCGCGGGCGCGTCGCAGCCTGGTGGACATCGACCTCAGCGACGAGCGGAGCCTGACTGCGGCCGTGCGTGACGCGGTGTCGGTCGCCCGTTGACCGGGCCGCGATAGTCGGCTCCGTCGGCGAACACCGGCTCGTCGGGCGGATGCCCGGACCGGCGGTGCCGTTCAGCTGCGGAGGCCTCCGGGGTGTGGTCCTCACTGAGGCCGACCCGGTCGTGAAGCCGGGCGAGTAATCCCGGCGCCCACCAGTTCGCCCGGCCCATCAGGTGCATGAAGGCCGGCACCAGCACCGTGCGCACCAGCGTGGCATCGGTCAGCACGGCCAGGGTCAGCCCCACACCGAACATCCGCATGAACGACACGTGCGCGGCGATCAGCGCCGCGAACGATATCGACATCACCAGCGCCGCGGCGGTGATCACCCGCCCGGTGCGGGCCAGGCCGAGCGCCACGCTGGCGTCGTTGTCCGCCGGGGTGCGGCCCGAGGCCAGCCAGTACTCCCGGATCCGGGCGATCAGGAACACCTCGTAGTCCATCGACAATCCGAATGCGACGCAGAACAGCAGCACCGGCATGTTGGCCACCAGCGTCCCGGTCGGTGTCGTGCCGAACGCCCCGAAATGGCCGTCCTGGAAGATCCAGACCAGCGCCCCGAACGCGGCCGTCAACGAGAGCACGTTGAGCACCAGTGCTTTCACCGGCAACACCACGCTGCCGGTGAGCAGGAACAGCAGCACGAACGTGATGGCCGCGATCAGCCCCAGTACCAGCGGCAAGCGGGACGTGATGGCGGCCACGCTGTCGCGGTTGTTCTGCGCCAGCCCGGCGAACAGGACCGTCTTCCCGGCCGGGCCGGCGATCTGGTGCAGCTGATCGAGCTGGTCGTCGGAGTCGGCCGAGAACAGCGGGGCGGTGCTGGCGATGGTCACCAGCGCGAAGCCGTCGACCAGGCCGGTCGGTGCCGCCGGCGGCCCCGCCGGCTGCCCGTTGACGAACGTGGCGGTCGGCGCGGTCACCGCCGACACATGCGTCACCGCCGACAGGGCGGCCGCATAGCGCTCGAGATCGCCGGGGGCCAGCCCGGCGGCCTCGGGTACGACCGCGCTGATGGTGGCCGACGAGTCGTCGGCGAACCCGGTGCGCAGCCGGTCGCCGACCTGGTGCGCCGACGCCGACCGGGGCAGCGCCCGGTCATCGGGGAAGCCCCATTTGACACCCAGAAACGGCGTCCCCAGCAGCACCAGCACGGTGACCCCGGCCACTGCGATGGGCACCGCGTGGCGGATCACCGCGGTCGTCGACCGGTGCCAGAACTGCTGTTCGACCGGCTTGGGTTCGGGCTCGCCGCGGCTGAGCAGTCGGCGAGCCAACCGGTGCATGTCCAGCGCGTCGAGGCGGGCGCCGAGCACCACGATCAGCGCCGGGGTCAGCACAATGGCCGCGCAGGCGACGAACGCCACGGTGGCCACCCCGGCGTAGGCGAACGATTTCAGGAAATACATCGGGAACAGCACCATGAACGCCATGGACAACGCCACGGTGGTCGCCGAGAACAGCACCGTGCGGCCCGCGGTGACCATGGTTCGGGTCAGCGCGGCGTCGGGTGCGGCACCGGTGGCGAGTTCGTCGCGGTAGCGGCTGATGATCAGCAGGGTGTAGTCGATCGCCAAAGCCAGGCCCATCGCCGTGGTCAGGTTGAGGGCGAAGATCGACACGTCGGTGTAGGCGGTGATCACCCGCAGGATGGTCATCGACCCGACGATCGCCACGGCGGCCACCGCGAGCGGCAGCGCCGCGGCGACCAGCCCGCCGAACACCCAGACCAGCACCAGAAAGCTCAACGGCACCGCGATGGCTTCCATCACCAGCAGGTCGTGTTGGTTCTGCTCGTTGATCTGCGCGTAGATCACCGCTTCGCCGCCGGCTGCGACGGTCACGCCATCCCGGTCGTACACGCCCAGGGCGGTCATCGATTCCAGCAGCGACTTGGCATAGTGCTGAGCGTTGTTCTCCCCGCCCCTCAACTCGGCGATCACCAGTCCCGATCTGCCGTCGGTGCTCACCAGCCCGGGCGAATTGGTCCACGTCGAGGAGGTCCCGTAAACCCACGGCGAGGTCCGCAGCTGTTCGACGATCGCGATGCCGACCGAGGCGGCCCGATCGCTCGTCGCGCCGTCGGCGTCGGTGACGGTGATCAGCATCTGCTGGTCGCTCTGGCCGAACTTGTCGACCAGAATCCGGGCCGCTCGGGCCGACTCCGAGCCGGGATCGTTGAACCCACCCGCCGACAGCTTCCCGGCTACCGGTGCGCCGAAGATCGCCGAAGCGATCAGGATCAGGCCGGCCACGGCGAGCATGCGTCGCGGCGCGGAGAGTGCAGCCCAAGTGATCCCGCGCAGCATCGCCGATCCTTCCGAGTAGGTGTCGCCGATCTCTGAGTCACACGATCCCTGAGTCACATACGGAATCCAAGGCACTTTGGTTCACCCGATTCACACTTGAGATCCGCGTTGAACCCTGAAGTCGGTGACGGCGTAATCCCGGATGTGACTACATTTCCTGCCATCGCCTCGGCCACCGTCGCGTTTCCGCCGCACCGCTACCGCCAAGAAGAGCTGACCGCGGCCCTGGCGGGCCTCGCCGGACCGGAGTTTCGGCGCTTCGGTGCCGCCAGCGGGGTCGTCACCCGGCGGCTGGCGCTGCCGTTGGAGCGCTACCGCGAGCTGAGCGGGTTCACCGAGGCCAACGACGTCTATCTCGACGTGGCACTGGAACTCGGTGAGCGAGCACTGTTGTCGGCGCTGGAGTCGGCCGGTCTCGAGCCGACCGAGGTCGATGTCGTCTTCTCGACGACGGTGACCGGGCTCGCCGTCCCGACACTGGAGGCGCGGCTGGCCAAGCGGGTCGGGCTGCGCCCCGATGTGAAGCGGGTCCCGCTGTTCGGGCTCGGCTGTGTCGCCGGTGCCGCCGGGGTGGCCCGCATGCACGACTATCTGCGGGCCTTTCCCGGTCATGTGGCGGCGCTGCTCGCAGTTGAACTGTGCTCGTTGACCATTCAGCGCAACGATCACTCGGTCGCCAATCTGGTCGCGTCCAGCCTATTCGGCGACGGCGCCGCGGCGGTCATCGCGACCGGCGCCGGACGCCCGCCGTCAGGGCCGACGGTGCTGGCCACCCGCAGTCACCTGTACCCCGACACCGAGGACGTCATGGGATGGCATATCGGCAGCGACGGATTCCGGATCATCCTGTCCGCCGACGTGGCGACCGTCGCCGAGAAATACCTCGGTGAAGACGTGCGCGAATTCCTCTCCGACAACGGACTGTCGGTCGCCGACGTCGCCTGCTGGATCTGCCATCCGGGCGGACCACGGGTGATCGAAGCCGTCGAGAACGGCTTGGGGCTGGATACCGATGCATTGGATCTGACCCGGAACTCGTTACGGGACAACGGGAATCTGTCGTCGGTGTCGGTGCTCGACGTGCTGCGCGAGACGCTGGACGATCCGCCGCCGCCGGGGTCGGTCGGCTTGATCATGGCCATGGGTCCGGCGTTCTGCTCCGAACTCGTCCTGTTGCGCTGGTGACGCCGATGTACACCCTGTTGATCGTCGCGGTCGGGATCGAACGGTTGGTGGAGTTGCTGGTGTCGCGACGCAACGCCGGTTGGGCGTTTTCCCAGGGTGGTGAAGAGTTCGGGCGCGGCCACTACCCGGTGATGGTGGTGCTGCACGGGGCCCTGCTGGCCGGCTGCCTGATCGAGGTGTGGGCCACGCATCGGGTGTTCATCCCGCGGCTCGGCTGGCCGATGCTGGCGGTGGTGGCCGCCGGCCAGGCGCTGCGCTGGTGGTGTATCGGCACGCTCGGGCCCCGGTGGAACACCCGGGTGATCGTGATCCCGGGCTCCCGGCTGGTGCGCCGCGGCCCCTACCGATGGCTGCGCCACCCCAATTATGTGGCGGTGATGGTTGAAGGACTGGCCTTGCCGTTGGTTCATTCCGCCTGGCTGACCGCCATCGGTTTCGGTGTGGCCAATGCGGTGCTGCTGGTGGTCCGGATCCGGGTGGAGAACACCGCGCTGGGGTATGCATGACGACCTGTGACGCCGACGTGCTGGTCGCCGGCGGCGGGCCGGGCGGACTGGCCGCCGCGTTGTGCGCGCGCCGGCAAGGACTTTCGGTGATCGTGGCCGAGCCACGTCCCGACCCGATCGACAAGGCGTGCGGCGAGGGGCTGATGCCCGGTGGGGTGGCCGAGCTGGCCGCTCTCGGGGTCAACCCGGCCGGAATGGCGCTCGCGGGCATCGCCTACGTGGGGCAGCGGCACCGGGCCGAGGCGCGGTTCACCGGTCCACCGGGGCAGGGAGTGCGGCGCACCACGCTTCAGGCAGCGCTCACCGAACAGGTCAAAGCGCAAGGCGCCCAATGGGTTGCTCGACGGATCTCCGATGTCGAACAGGACCGGTGCGGGGTGGCGGCGGCCGGGATCCGGGCACGGTGGTTGATCGGTGCCGACGGGCTGCACTCGGTGGTCCGCCGCGCGGTCGGAATCCCGGCGGTAGCCGGCTCGCCCCGGCGCTACGGCGTGCGCCGGCACTACACCGTCCCGGCGTGGTCGGAGTTCGTCGAGGTGCACTGGTCGCGGTGGGGCGAGGCGTATGTCACACCGGTGCAGCCCGATCTGGTGGGCGTGGCCATCTTGTCCTCGCGCCGACCCGACCTGGACTGGTTCCCGTGGCTGGCGCACCATCTGCGGGACGCTGAGGCCGGGCCGGCCCGCGGCTGCGGCCCGCTGCGACAGGTCGTTGCCCGCCGCGTCGCCGGGCGGGTGCTGCTGGTCGGCGATGCCGCCGGGTACGAGGACGCCTTGACCGGCGAAGGCATCAGCCTGGCCGTCAAGCAGGCCGCCGCGGCGGTGGACGCGATCGCCGCCGACGCCCCGGCGTCCTACGAGCGGGCCTGGCATCGGCTCACCCGCCACTACCGCCTGGTGACCCGCGCCCTGGTGCTGGCCAGCGCCCCGCGCGCCACCCGGCGGGCCATCGTGCCCGCATGTGCGGCCCTGCCGGGTGTCTTCGGCGGGATGGTGCACACCCTGGCGCACTGAGATTACTCACAGCGTGCGTTGCAGCAGCACCTCGTCGCTGTCGGCGGAGACCACCTGGACCGAGGCGATCTGATCGACCGACATCGAGATGCTGCCGCTGGGTGTCGCGGTGTGCCCGGGATGGGCCACCCAGCTCGCCAGCCGGTTACGGCTGCCGTCGCGGCCCACCACGACCAGCGCCAGCAGGTCATGCGGGGCGCTGCTGTCGGCCAGGCAGACGCAGCGCAGCTCGATCAGCGTTCCCCAGTCCATGTCGCTCACCGACACCGTGGAGGCCAGCAGCGCGGTGTGCACCTGGAGCATCGGCACCGCGGTGGCATCCGGCGGCGGAGCGGACTGACCGGCGACACCCACGAACACGGCCACCGCCACCGCCGCAGCCGCGGCCGCGGTGCCCACCCAGGACAGCCGCAGCCGGCGCCCGTTCCGGGCCGGCGGCACCGGCGCCGGCAGCTGATCATCCTCGTCGTCCGGGTCCAGAGCCGCCACCAGGTCGAGGTCCAGGTGCGACAGCAGCTCGGACATTCCCTCAAGTTCGGCGACGGCGCTCTGGCACCACGGACACCCGACCAGGTGGCCCTCGAACTCGGCCCGTTCGGCCGTCGACAACGCCCCCAACACGTAGGCGGCGTCCCACATCGCGTAGGTGTGCGCAACCCCGCGGCCCGCATCGGGCCTTTGCTGTGTCACCGGGCCACTCCCATCTCCTGCAGGGCGCGTCGCAGTGCGCGTACCGCATAGTGCAGCCGCGACTTCACGGTTCCTTCGGCGATCCCGAGATCGGCGGCGATCAGCGCGGTGGTCCAGCCGTGGTAGTACGACCGGCAGATCACCTCGCGATGCTCGGGCGACAACCGGGTGACCGCTTCGGCGATCAGCATCCGGTCCAGTGTCGCGTTGATCTCGTCGGGGCCGGCCTGCTCGGGGACGCCGTCGAGCAAGCCGACCTCGTGGCGTGCCTGGGCGCTGCGGCTCTGGTCGATGATCAGGTGGCGGGCGACGGTGAACAGCCAGGCGCGGGCGGAATTGCCGGTGACCTCGAGGTGCTTCCATGCCCGCAACAGCGTCTCCTGGACGATGTCGTCGGCGCGGCCCCGGTCGCCGGTCAACCGCAGTGCATATCGCCGGAGGGCGGCCGCGTGCTCGGCGTAGAGCACCCCGACCAGCGCATCTCTCGGGCTGCGGTCGGTGACGGTTCCGGCGGCGACGGCCATGCGACAAGACCTCCCGGTGATGACACGATCGGCGACGCCGGCTGGTTCACCGTCGCGCGGTCAGTCCCTGAGCCAGTTGCCGTGGAACCCGTGCGGTACCCGTCTCGGCAACCGGATTCGGGCCACCGGATCACCAGCGAAATCGGCGGCGTCGATGATCACCAGGTCGCTGGCGTCGCGGGCCGGATCGTAGACGTAGCTCAGGTACCACCCGGCCAGCTCGTCGTCGGGCCCGCCGTCGGCCGCGACGAAGATCGCCTCATCGGCGGTGCCGCGCACACCGTCGCTGACGAACCGGTGTTCCTCGGCGATGCCGTTGTCGAGGTCATAGCGGACCAGCGTGTTGGTGCCGACGGTGACGGCGTACCGAGCCCGCCGACCGGAGCGCCGGTCGTCGATCCGCGGGAATTCCACCCCGCGGTCGTCGAGTTGGGTCTGCTCGACGGAGCCGTCCGCCAGGTCGATCGTCCAGCGCCACAGCGTGGCGGCGTCATCGAAAGCACTGTCGTCGCGCCACAACTCGGGGTATCGGATCACTTGCAGCACAACGGAATAGCCGTCTGCTGACGTCACGTCGTAGGCGTTGGCGATGTGAAAGACGTAGCAGGGGTCGACCTCGAACCAGCGCACCGCGCCGTACGGGTCGTCGCGGCGCAGCACCCCCAGGCGCGCACCGTAGGAGTCGTCCCACCGGTAGGGCAGGTCCTGGCGGGCGTCCATGGTCACGGCCAGGCTCAAATCGAACAGCACCGGTAGGTCCAGGAACACGATGTGCCGGGCGGTCAGTGCGAAGTCGTGCATCAGGGTCAGCGCCGGAACGTCGATCGGACGGCTCAGGATGAGCTCGCCGGCGGCGTCGGCACGGTGATAGGTGACGTGCGGCTGCACCAGGCTGCCGTAGCCGAAGAAGTGCAGCTCCCCGGTGTCCGGGCAGATTTTGGGATGGGCGTTCATGGCGTCGGCCAATTTGCCGCCGAAATCGTAGGCGCCCAACGTCTTCAGGTCGTTGGTGATCTGGTACGGCAGGGACGTCTCCATCAGGGCCAGGGTCTTTCCGGCGTGTCGTACCACGTGGGTGTTGGCCACGCTGGAGCGCAGGTTGCGGCGGCCTCCGGCCCCGTACACCGGGAACGGGCGTTCGAAACTGTCGGTGTGCACCCAGCGGTTGCGGTACCAGGCGGCCCGGCCGCGCTCCAACCGGATGCCGTGGACCATGCCGTCGCCGATACACCAATGACCCGTGGCGGTGCGCGGGTTCGGGCCGTTGCGCAGGTACCAGCCGGTCAACTCGGGCGGGATGGCGCCCTCGACGGGCAGGCCGAACGCGGTCTGCTCGTCGGGCACCGGGGCGTAGTTGCGGGTCCGGAAGAACGGCATGACCGTCTCGACCGGTTGAGCCGTTTCGCCGGTGCCCGGCGGCCGCGACCCGTTGCCGCTCGGCGCCGGGACCCGGCGGGCAGGCAGTGCCCGGCCCGCCTCGAGGGCGGCCAGGTCGTCGCGTGAGAGCAACGACAGCAGCCGGGGGATCGGGGCCAGCTCGGCGACCGCACTTCGGCACGAGGAACACCGGTCGAGGTGCCCCTCGAATTCCCGGCGGTCGGCACGCGACAACGAACCCAACACGTAGGCGGCGTCCCACGTGGCGTAGGGGTGATCGTCGCAGTTGGCACCCGCGTCGAACTCGCCCGTCATCGCGTCATCCCCATCTCGTCCAGCGTGTGGCGCAGTGCGCGCAGTGCGTAATGCAGCCGGGATTTCACGGTGCCTTCGGCGATCCCGAGGTCGTCGGCGATCTGTGCGGTGCTCCAGCCTTGATAGTAGGAACGGCGAACCACGCCACGGTGGTCCGCGGACAGCCGGGCAATCGCCTCGGTGATCAGCATCCGGTCCAGCGACAACCCGGCTTCGTCCGGTCCCGGCGGGTCGGGTGTTCCCGGACCGGGACGACTTTCGGAGCGGAAACGCATGCTGCGGCGCTCGTCGATGACGATGTTGCGGGCGACGGTGAACAGCCAGGCCCGCGCCGAGCGGGTGACGTCGTCGACGACCTCGGGGTGCTGCCAGGCGCGCAGCAGCGTCTCTTGGACCACGTCCTCGGCTCGGGAGGGGTCGCCGGTCAGCCGGAGCGCGTAGCGGCTCAACGCGGCCGCGTGTTGGTCGTAGAGCATCCGCATGGCACCGGCTTCCGGAATGTCCATTCACAGCCTTCCGGTGGGAAATACGGCAGATCCGCCCCCCGCGTTCACCGCCGGCGCCGATGGCAGCGGTGAATTCAAGTGTGCGGCACCCGGCCGGGCGTCGCCACCCCCGCGGTACGGTCTTCGTCGTGTCGGTAGTCGAGGCCGCGATGTCGTGGCCGCAGGTCATCGTCCTGGCGATTGTTCAGGGGCTCACCGAATTCCTGCCGGTCTCGTCCTCCGGGCATCTTGCGCTGGTATCGCGGGCGTTCTTCGCCGGTGACGCCGGCGCATCCTTCACCGCGGTGACCCAGCTCGGCACCGAGGTGGCGGTCCTGGTCTATTTCGCCAAGGACATCGCGCGGATCGCCACCGCGTGGCTGTCCGGGGTGGCGTCGGCGCTGACCAGGACGCCGCTGGCCGCCGACCGCCAGGTCGACTACCGGATGGGCTGGTACGTCATCATCGGCACCATCCCGATTTGCGTACTGGGCCTGGTGTTCACCGACCAGATCCGGTCCGGGGTGCGCAACCTGTGGGTGGTGGCGACCGCGCTGGTGGTGTTCTCGGCGGTGATCGCCGCCGCCGAATACCTCGGCCGCCAGACTCGCCACGCCAAACAGCTGACCTGGCGCGATGCCGTACTGGTGGGGTCGGCGCAAACCCTTGCTCTGGTGCCCGGCGTGTCCCGCTCCGGTGCCACGATCAGCGCCGGGCTGTTCGCCGGCCTGGACCGCGAACTGGCCGCCCGCTTCGGCTTCCTGTTGGCCATCCCGGCGGTGTTCGCCTCCGGGCTGTTCTCGTTGCCCGATGCGTTTCACCCGGCCGGTACCGGGATGAGTGCCAGCGGGCCGCAATTGTTGGTAGCCACCCTGATCGCCTTCGGGGTGGGCTGGGCGGCGGTGGCCTGGTTCCTGCGGTTCCTGGTGTCCCACAGCATGTACTGGTTCGTCGGGTATCGGGTGGTCGTCGGGACGACGATCCTGGTCCTGCTGGCCACCGGTGTATTGGCGGCCCAGTCATGACGGTCATCTTGGTCCGGCACGGCCGGTCCAGCGCGAACACCGCCGGGGTGCTGGCCGGGCGTTCCGAAGGTGTCGCGCTCGACGCGTTGGGCCGCGAGCAGGCCGCACAACTCGTCGACCGGCTCGCCGGCCTGCCCATCAAGGCGCTGGTGCGCTCCCCGCTGCTGCGCTGCCGCAGCACCGTCGAGCCGCTGGCCGCCGCGCTCGGGCTGGACCCGCTCATCGACGATCGGCTCGTCGAGGTCGACTACGGAACCTGGACCGGTCGCAAGATGAGTGAGCTGACCGGCGAGCCGCTGTGGCGGGTGGTGCAGGCGCAGCCCAGCGCGGCGGTGTTCCCCGGCGGGGAAGGGCTGGCGCAGGTGCAGGCCCGGGCGGTGGCCGCGGTCCGCGATCACGACCGCGAGCTGGCCGAGCGGCACGGCGCCGACGTGCTGTGGTTGGCCTGCACCCACGGCGACGTCATCAAGGCCGTGATCGCCGACGCGCTCGGTGTCCACCTGGACGGCTTTCAGCGCATCACCGCTGACCCGGCGTCGGCCAGCGTGATCCGCTACACGCCGTTGCGCCCGTTCGTCATCCACCTCAATCACACCGGGGACTCACTGGCCGCCGCGGTCAGGAATTCGCCGCCCGCCGACGGCTCGTCGAGCGACGCCGTTGTCGGTGGGTCCACCACCTAGTCGACAGGGATACCGGTGTCATCGCCGACTGCCGGTATTTTGGAGATGCCATGTCCCGAGCCATCCACGTCTTTCGCACTCCCGACCGCTTCGTGGCCGGGACCGTCGGCCAACCCGGGAACCGCACCTTCTACCTGCAGGCGGTGCACGACGAGCGGGTGGTCTCGGTGGTGCTGGAGAAGCAGCAGGTAGCGGTGCTCGCCGAGCGGATCGGTGCACTGTTGTTGGAGGTCAACCGCCGATTCGGTACCCCGGTACCACCGGAGCCCACCGAGATCGAGGACCTCAACCCGCTGGTGACGCCGGTGGACGCCGAGTTCCGGGTCGGAACCATGGGATTGGGCTGGGACTCCGAGGCGCAGACCGTGGTGGTCGAGCTGCTGGCGGTCAGCGACACCGAATTCGACGCGTCGGTGGTGCTCGACGACACCGAGGAGGGCCCGGACGCGGTGCGGGTGTTCCTGACGCCGGAGTCGGCGCGGCAGTTCGCCACCAGGTCGAACCGGGTCATCTCCGCGGGCCGCCCGCCGTGCCCGCTGTGCGACGAGCCGCTGGATCCGGCCGGCCACATCTGCGTCCGCACCAATGGCTATCGGCGGGGTGCATTCGGGCCCGACGATGAGCCCGATGACTCCGACCTCTGACGATAGGGAGGCGCTGCGCTCCGGGGAGCTGGAGATCCTGGGCCGCATCCGCTCGGCGAGCAACGCCACTTTCCTGTGCGAGGCGACGATGGGGGAGCGGCGCACCCACTGCGTGTACAAGCCGATCGCCGGTGAGCAGCCGCTCTGGGACTTCCCGGACGGCACGCTGGCCGGCCGCGAGCTCGTTGCGCACCTGATCTCCGTCGAGCTGGGCTGGAATCTGGTGCCCTACACCATTATTCGCGACGGCCCGGCCGGTCCGGGAATGGTGCAGCTGTGGGTGGACCAACCCGGCGACGGCGGCGACCCGCCGGCCGGGCCCGCGCTGGTCGACCTGGCGCCGGTCGGCGAGATCCCGGCCGGCTACCTGTCGGTGCTGCGGGCCTACGACTACGCCGGCGACCCGGTCGTACTCGTGCACGCCGATGACCCCCGGTTGCGTCGCATGGCGGTGTTCGACGTGGTGATCAACAACGCCGACCGCAAGGGCGGACACATCCTGTGCGGCACCGACGGTGTGGTCTACGGCGTCGACCACGGCGTGACCCTGCACACCCACGACAAGTTGCGCACCGTGCTGTGGGGCTGGGCCGGTATGCCGCTGGACGACCCGGCCGAGTTGCAGGCGCTGGCCCGCTTGGCCGCCGCGCTGGACGGCCCGCTGGCCACCGCCCTGGAGCCACATCTGACGTCGGCCGAGATCGCGGCCCTGCGGCAGCGCGTCGAGGACCTGCTGGAGCATCCGGTGATGCCCGGCCCGAACAGTCATCGCCCGATACCCTGGCCGGCGTTCTGACGACGCACCGCACACTCGCGGCGGGGCCCGCCGGCCGGGTCGGGGATACTTCCTGACGTGACGCTGACCGACGCGGCGCTGGCCGCCGAATTGGCCGTCGAGGCCGGGAAGCTGTTGCTCAAGGTCCGCGACGAGGTGGGGTTCGGCCACCCGTGGCGCCTCGGCGACGCCGGGGATGCGCTCGCCAACCGTTTGATCCTCAGCCGGCTGCGGGAGGTACGCCCCGACGACGCGGTGCTCAGCGAGGAATCGCCCGACGATCTGGCCCGGTTGCAGGCCGACCGGGTCTGGATCATCGACCCGCTCGACGGCACCCGGGAGTTCACCACCCCCGGACGTGATGACTGGGCGGTGCATATCGCGCTGTGGCAGCGGGACGGTTCGGGGCTGGGCGCCATCACCGACGCGGCGGTGTCGCTGCCGGCCTATGACAACAGGAGCAACGTCGTCTTCGCCACCGACACGGTCACCGCGAACGCCTCGCCGGCCGGGGTCCCGAACCCGATACGGGTGGCGGTCAGCGCAACCCGGATGCCCGCGGTGGTGCGCATCATCCGGGAGGTGCTGCCGGTCGAACCGGTGCTGATGGGTTCGGCGGGCGCCAAGGCGATGGCGGTGGTGCGCGGCGACGTGGACGCCTACCTGCACGCCGGCGGCCAATGGGAGTGGGATTCGGCCGCCCCGGCCGGTGTGGTGCGGGCGGCCGGGCTGCACGCCTCTCGGCTCGACGGGTCGCCGCTGCTCTACAACCGCCCCGACCCCTACCTGCCCGACCTGCTGATGTGCCGGCCCGAGGTGGCGCCGACGCTACTCGACGCCATGCGGCGCACACTGCTGTAGCTAGTGGGCCTTACAGTCGAGGGCATGCAATCGTGGTCCGCGCCGGCCGTTCCGGCCCTGCCCGGGCACGGCCCGGCGCTGCGTCTGTATGACACCGCCGACCGCCAGGTCCGCCCCGTGTCGCCGGGCCCGACGGCCACCATGTACGTCTGCGGCATCACCCCTTATGACGCCACCCATCTGGGTCACGCCGCCACCTATCTGGTCTTCGATCTGATTCACCGGCTCTGGCTCGACGCCGGCCACCGGGTGGACTACGTGCAGAACGTCACCGACGTCGATGACCCGCTGCTCGAACGCGCCGACCGCGACGGTGTGGACTGGCAGCGCCTGGCGGCCGGCCAGGTCGAGCTGTTCGCGGCGGACATGACCGCGCTGCGGGTGCTGCCGCCCCAGCACTACGTGGCTGCCAGCGAGGCGATCGACGAGGTCGTCGAGGTGGTCGAGAAGATGCTGGCCTCCGGATCGGCCTATGTCGTCGACGGCGAACACCCGGACATCTATTTCCGCGCCGACGCCACCGACCAGTTCGGCTACGAATCGGGTCTTGACCGCGCCACCATGCTGGAACTGTTCGGCGAGCGCGGCGGAGATCCGGATCGGGCCGGCAAGACCGATCCGCTCGACGCGCTGCTGTGGCGCGCCGCCCGGCCGGACGAACCCAGCTGGCCCGCACCGTTCGGCGCCGGACGGCCCGGCTGGCACGTCGAGTGCGCCGCGATCGCGTTGAGCCGGATCGGCAGCGGAATCGACATCCAGGGCGGCGGGTCCGACCTGATCTTCCCGCACCACGAGTTCTCCGCCGCGCACGCCGAATCGCTCACCGGGGAGCGGCGCTTCGCCCGGCACTACGTGCACGCCGGGATGATCGGCTGGGATGGGCACAAGATGTCCAAGAGCCGCGGCAACCTGGTGCTGGTGTCCAAGCTGCGTGCCCAGGGCGTGGAGCCGGCGGCGATCAGGCTGGGTCTGCTGGCCGGCCACTACCGCAGCGACCGGTTCTGGGACGACGCGATCCTCCAGGAGGCCCAAGCGCGGCTGGCCCGCTGGCGCGCCGCGACCACCCTGCCGGCCGGCCCGGCCGCCGACGACGTGATCGCCAGGCTGCGCCGCTACCTCGCCGACGACCTGGACACGGTGAAGGCGCTTGCCGCGCTGGACGCTTGGGCGACCGACGCGCTGGAGTACGGCGGCCACGACACCGCCACCCCGGGGCTGGTGGCCACCGCCGTCGACGCCCTGTTGGGTGTGGCGCTCTGACCCACCTGCGCCGGGAGTAGTTTGGCCGCATGGTTGCGATTCACTCCCAAGTCATCTTCATCACCGGCGGTGCGCACGGTATCGGCGCCGATACGGCCCGCCGGCTGCACGCCCAGGGCGCCAAACTGGTGCTGACCGACCTGGACCAGGCTCAGCTCACGGCGTTCGCCGACGAACTCGGCGGTGACCGGGTGCTGACCGTGGCCGCCGATGTCCGCGACCTGGACGCTATGCAGGCCGCCGCCGATGCGGCCGTCGAGCGGTTCGGACGGATCGACACTGTGGTCGCCAACGCTGGTATCGCCAGCTACGGCTCGCTGCTGGCCGTCGATCCCGAGGCGTTCCGACGGGTGATCGATGTCAACCTGGTGGGGGTGTTCAACACGGTGCGGGCCACGTTGCCGGCCATCGTCGAGCGCCGCGGCTATGTGCTGATCGTGTCGTCACTGGCGGCGTTCGCCGCCGCGCCGGGCATGATCCCCTACGACGCATCCAAGGCCGGTGTCGAGCACCTGGCCAACGCGTTGCGCCTGGAGGTCGCCCACCTCGGGGTGACCGTCGGCTCGGCGCACATGTCCTGGATCGACACCGCGCTGGTGCGCGACACCAAGTCCGACCTGTCGACCTTCGGTGAGTTGCTGGCCAAGCTGCCCTGGCCGCTGAACAAGACCACGTCGGTGGCCGAATGCGTCGACGCGTTCGTCGACGGGATCGAGAACCGTCGCACCCGGGTGTACTGCCCCCGCTGGGTGGGCCTGTTCCGCTGGCTCAAGCCGCTGCTGTCCAGCGGGGTCGCGGAGGGCCAGATCGGCAAGGTGGCCGCCGAAATGCTGCCGCGGATGGACGCCGAGGTCGCCGCGCTGGGCCGTTCCACCAGCGCCTACAACGAGGCCATCGAAAAGTAAGCGGAAATAGCCGAAAAACAGGCGCGACGGAGGTCAGCGCCGGCGGCGCCGCAGGTAGCGCTCGAACTCCGCGGCCAGCGCGTCGCCGTCGATCTTGTTGAGCGCATCGGTCATGTCGACCTCGGCATCGCCGCGCTCCTCCAGCGACGTGACGTAGTCGGCGATCTCCTCGTCCTCGCTGGCCATTTCGGTGACCGCCAGCTCCCACTCCTCGGCTTGCGCCGGCAGATCGCCCAGCGGCACCTCGATGTCCAGGGCGTCCTCGACGCGGCGCAGCAGTGCGACCGTCGCCTTGGGGTTGGGCGGCTGCGAGACATAGTGCGGCACCGCCGCCCAGAACGTCACCGCCGGAATCCCGGCCGCCACGCACGCGTCCTGAAACACCCCGGTGATCCCGGTCGGACCCTCGTAGCGGGTCTCGGTCAGACCGAATCGGGTAGCCGACTCCGGCGAGTACGCCGCCCCCGAAACCGGCACCGGCCGGGTGTGCGGGGTGTCGGCCAGCAGCGCGCCCAGGATCACCACGGTGTCGACGTCGAGTTGCTCGATGACCGCCAGCAGCTGGGCGCAGAACGTCCGCCAGCGCATGTTGGGCTCGACGCCGTGCATCAGCACGATGTCGCGGTCGCTGCCCGGTGGCCGGCAGTGCGAGACCCGCATCGTCGGCCACACCAGTTCACGGGTGACACCGTCGAGCTGCCGGATCACCGGCCGATTCACCTGGTAGTCGTAGTACGCCTCGTCGTCGATGTCGACGATCAGCCGGGCGTCCCAGATGTCGTGCAGGTGCTGCACCGCGTCGCTGGCGGCGTCGCCGGCGTCATTCCAGCCCTCGAAAGCGGCCACCACGATGGTGTCGTGCAGGTCGGGAAGCGCGGTGCCGTCATCCGGTCGGGTCACACCGCCAGGGTAAGGCCTGTGCGGAGATCACGGGCCCTACCGGAGCGGCTGAGTCGGCTCGTTCGTCGGGGGATTCGTCCCCATGCCGGGTGAGCAAGTAGACTTTTCGGCGTCGAGAGGCGTTGCAACGGTTCGCCGGTTCCCGCCGGTGGCCGCCACGCTCGACGGAGTTAAGGACGCCTTCCGTCATGGAAGGGACCCGCGTGACTAACTTTGAGCCCAACATCCAGCCTGACTGCACCGAGGAGCTGACGGCTGCGCTGCGACGGCGGATCGTGGTGATCGACGGCGCGATGGGCACGGCGATCCAGCGCGACCGGCCGGATGAGGCCGGTTACCGCGGCGAGCGGTTCAGCGAGTGGCCCACCCCGCTGCAGGGCAACAACGACCTGCTCACCTTGACGCAACCGGAGATCATCGAGGGCATCCACCGCGAGTATCTCGAGGCGGGCGCCGACATCTTGGAGACCAACACCTTCAACGCGAACGCGATCTCGCTGTCGGACTACGACATGGCGGACCTCAGCTATGAGCTGAACTATGCGGGCGCCGCCCTGGCCCGCAAGGCCGCAGACGAATACAGCACCGGCGACAAGCCCCGCTACGTGGCCGGCACCATCGGGCCGACGACGCGGACCGCGTCGATCTCGCCGGACGTCAACGACCCCGGCGCCCGCAACGTCTCCTACGACCAGTTGGTCGCTGCCTACCTCGAAGCCGCCAATGGCCTGGTCGACGGTGGCGCCGACATCATCCTCATCGAGACGATCTTCGACTCGCTCAACGCCAAGGCAGCGGTGTTCGCCGTCGAGACGTTGTTCGAGGAACGTGGACGCCGCTGGCCGGTCATCATCTCCGGCACCATCACCGATGCGTCCGGGCGCACCTTGTCGGGTCAGGTCACCGAGGCGTTCTGGAACTCGATCCGGCACGCGAGGCCCATCGCGGTGGGCCTCAACTGCGCCCTGGGCGCGCCGGAGATGCGGCCCTACATCGCCGAGATGGCGCGGATCGCCGACACCCACGTGTCCTGCTATCCCAACGCCGGCCTGCCCAACGCCTTCGGCGAGTACGACGAGGACCCGGAGCGTCAGGCCAGCTACATCGCCGAGTTCGCCGAGGCCGGCCTGGTCAACCTGGTCGGAGGTTGCTGCGGAACGGCGCCCGAGCATATCGCCGAGATCGCCAAGGTCGTCGAGGGCAAGCCGCCACGTGAGCTGCCGACCATCGAGGTGGCCACCCGGCTCGCGGGCCTGGAACCGCTCAACATCACCGACGACTCGCTGTTCGTCAACATCGGCGAGCGCACCAACATCACCGGTTCGGCCCGGTTCCGCAACCTGATCAAGGCCGAGGACTACGACACCGCGCTGTCGGTCGCGCTGCAACAGGTCGAGGTCGGTGCGCAGGTCATCGACATCAACATGGACGAGGGCATGATCGACGGCGTCGCCGCGATGGACCGGTTCACCAAACTGATCGCCAGCGAACCGGATATCAGCCGCGTCCCGGTGATGATCGACTCCTCCAAGTGGGAGGTCATCGAGGCGGGCCTGAAGAACGTGCAGGGCAAGCCGATCGTCAACTCGATCTCCATGAAGGAGGGCGAGGAGAAGTTCATCCGCGAGGCACGGCTGTGCCGCAAATACGGCGCCGCCGTCGTCGTGATGGCCTTCGACGAGCAGGGGCAGGCCGACAACCTGGAGCGCCGCAAGGAGATCTGCGGGCGCGCCTACCGGGTGCTGACCGAGCAGGTCGGCTTCCCGGCCGAGGACATCATCTTCGACCCGAACTGCTTCGCGTTGGCGACCGGCATCGAGGAGCACGCCACCTACGGGATCGACTTCATCGAGGCCTGCGCCTGGATCAAGGAGAACCTGCCCGGGGTGCACATCTCCGGCGGCATCTCGAACGTGTCGTTCTCGTTCCGGGGCAACAACCCGGTCCGCGAGGCCATCCATGCGGTGTTCCTGTACCACGCGATCAAGGCCGGCCTGGACATGGGCATCGTGAACGCCGGAGCGCTGGTGCCCTACGACTCGATCGACTCCGAGCTGCGGGAGCGCATCGAGGACGTCGTGCTGAACCGTCGCCCGGATGCGGCCGAGCGGCTGCTGGAGATCGCCGAACGGTTCAACTCCTCCGGGGAAGGAACCCGCGACGCGGATCTTGCGGAGTGGCGCAACCTCCCGGCCCGCGAGCGGATCACGCACGCCCTGGTCAAGGGTATCGACGCCCACGTCGACGAGGACACCGAGGAGCTGCGGGCCGAGATCGCCGCCGCCGGCGGCCGGCCGATCGAGGTCATCGAGGGCCCGCTGATGGACGGCATGAACGTCGTCGGCGACCTCTTCGGCGCCGGCAAGATGTTCCTGCCCCAGGTCGTGAAGTCGGCCCGGGTGATGAAGAAGGCCGTGGCCTACCTGCTGCCCTACATCGAGGCCGAGAAACAGCCCGGCGAAGACGACCACACCAACGGCACCATCGTGATGGCGACGGTCAAGGGCGACGTCCACGACATCGGCAAGAACATCGTCGGGGTCGTGCTGCAGTGCAACAACTACACCGTCGTCGACCTCGGGGTGATGGTGCCCGCCGAGAAGATCCTGACCGCGGCCCGGGAGTACGACGCCGACATGATCGGCCTCTCCGGCCTGATCACCCCGTCACTGGAGGAGATGGCCGGCTTCGCCGCCGAGATGGAACGCGAAGGCCTGGAGATCCCGCTGTTGATCGGCGGCGCGACCACCTCGAGCGCCCACACGGCCGTCAAGATCGCGCCGCGTCGTAGCGCTCCGGTCATCTGGGTCAAGGACGCGTCGCGCTCGGTTCCGGTGGTTGCGGCGCTGCTCGACGACAAGCAACGCCCGGCGCTGTTGGAATCGACCGCGGCCGACTACGCGTCGCTGCGGGAACGGCACGCCCAGAAGAACGAGCGGCCGATGGTGCCGCTGGAGAAGGCCCGCGCCAACCGGACTCCCATCGAGTGGGACGGCTACACGCCGCCGGTGCCCGTTATAGGGACCGGAGTGTGGGAATTTCTTGATTACGACCTCGCCGAGTTGCGCGAGTACATCGACTGGCAGCCGTTCTTCAACGCCTGGGAGATGAAGGGCCGCTTTCCCGACATCCTCAACAACCCGGCTTCCGGCGAGGCCGCGCGCAAGCTGTACAACGAGGCCCAGCAGATGCTCGACACCGCGATCGAGGAGAAGTGGCTGACGGCCAACGCGGTGATCGGGTTCTTCCCGGCCAACGCGGTCGGTGACGACGTCGAGGTCTACACCGACGACACCCGTACCGAGGTGTTGACCATGTTCTACAACTTGCGCCAGCAGGGCGCGCACCGGCCGGGTATCCCGAACCGGTCGCTGGGCGACTACATCGCCCCCAAAGAAACGGGTCTGGCCGACTACATCGGCGCCTTCGCCGTCACCGCGGGGCTGGGCAGCGGCGAGAAGATCGCGGAGTTCAAGGAGGCGCTCGACGACTACAGCGCGATCCTGCTGGAGTCGGTCGCCGACCGGCTGGCGGAGGCGTTCGCCGAACGGATGCACCAGCGGGTTCGCAAGGAGTTCTGGGGATTCCAGCCGGACGAGGCCTTGGACAATGACGCCCTGATCGCCGAGAAGTATCAGGGGATCCGCCCTGCCCCGGGCTACCCGGCCTGCCCGGAGCACACCGAGAAGGCGACGATCTGGAAGTTGATGGACGTCCAGGAGCGGACCCGCATCGAGCTGACCGACTCGATGGCGATGTGGCCCGGTGCCGCCGTCAGCGGCCTGTATTTCTCGCACCCGCAGTCGCAGTATTTCGTGATCGGCCGGTTGGCCCAGGACCAGGTCGCCGACTACGCGAAGCGCAAGGGCTGGACGCTGGCCGAAGCCGAGCGCTGGCTCGGCTCCAACCTCGGCTATAACCCGGAGGACTGAGTCCTGAGGTGGTGCCCTGATGGGTGAGTTGCGCGCGGTGCTGTGCGACATGGACGGCACCCTGGTCGATTCCGAGAAGCTTTGGGATGTCGCGATGGATGCGCTCTACGACCGCCTCGGCGGGGTGCTGACGCCGCAGGTGCGGGCGGCCACGGTCGGTGGCAGCGCGGCCGACAATATCCGCATCGTCTACGACGACCTGGGCCTGACACCCGACCCGGCGGCGATGGCCGACTCGGCGGCCTGGATGCACGACTACACCGCCGGGTTGTTCGATGCGGCCCTGCCCTGGTGCGACGGCGCCCAGGAGTTGCTGGAGGGACTCGCGGCGGCGGCCCTGCCCATGGCGCTGGTCACCAACACCCCGCGGCTGCTGGCCGAGCGGGCGCTGAACACCATCGGCCGGCACTATTTCGACGCGGTGGTCTGCGGTGACGAGGTGGGCCGGGGCAAGCCGGCGCCGGATCCCTACCTGCGGGCCGTCGAGTTGCTGGAGCTGGATCCGCGCGAGTGTCTGGCCGTGGAGGACTCGCCGACCGGCGCCGCCTCGGCCGAACTGGCCGGTTGTGCGGTGCTGGTGGTGCCCAACGCGATACCGGTGCCGCCCGGTGCGATGCGTCACCAGGTGGGGTCGCTGGCCGGGCTCGGGCTGACGGACCTGCACGAGATCTACACCCGGCTCTCTTCCTCCCGCGAGCGGGCGCGTCTGCCCGCCGACACGCCGTAACGGCTGTACCGTTGTGCACGCTCGCCCGGGCACCGGAACCACCACGGGCGAAACTGCCGTGACTGCCCAGGACGGGGCATGAAACAATCCCTGCTCGTGAAGACCTTCGAGGAGCTGTTCGCCGAGCTCGGTGACCGCGCCGCCACCCGACCGGCCGGCAGCGCCACCGTGGCCGCGCTGGACGCCGGGGTGCACACCATCGGCAAGAAGATTCTGGAGGAGGCCGGCGAGGTGTGGCTGGCCGCCGAGCACGAGTCCGATGACGCGCTGGCCGGCGAGATCAGTCAGCTGCTGTATTGGACCCAGGTGCTGATGATCTCGCGCGGGCTGACGTTGTCCGACGTGTACCGGAAGTTGTGATCATGTTGCGTGTCGCGGTTCCCAACAAGGGAGCGCTCAGTGAGTCCGCCGCGGCGATGCTGGCGGAGGCCGGCTACCGCAGCCGCGCCGACGCCAAGGACCTGACGGTCCTGGATCCGTCGAACAAGGTGGAGTTCTTCTTCCTGCGGCCCAAGGACATCGCCATCTACGTCGGGTCGGGGGAGCTGGACCTGGGGGTCACCGGCCGGGACCTGGCCCTGGAATCCACTGCGCCGGTGCGCGAACGGCTGGCGTTGGGATTCGGCTCGTCGCGGTTCCGCTACGCCGCCCCGGCCGGGCGGGACTGGACCGTGGCGGATCTGGCCGGAAAGCGGATCGCCACCGCTTATCCCAATCTCGTTCGGAAAGACCTGGCGGCCAAGGGAATCGAGGCGACCGTCATCCGTCTGGACGGCGCGGTGGAGATCTCGATACAGCTCGGGGTGGCCGACGCGATCGCCGACGTGGTCGGGTCGGGCCGCACCTTGCGCCAGCACGACCTGGTGGCTTTCGGTGAGACACTGTGCGATTCGGAGGCGGTGCTCATCGAGGCCGCCAAGCCGAACGGCCGCAGTGAACAGACGGCCGCAGCCCGCGATCAGCTGGCGGGCCGGGTGCGCGGCGTGGTCTTCGGTCAGCAGTACCTGATGCTGGACTACAACTGTCCGCGGGCGGCTCTTGAGCAGGCTGCCGCGATCACCCCCGGCCTGGAGTCACCGACCATCGCTCCGCTGGCCGAGCCGGACTGGATCGCGGTCCGCGCGCTGGTGCCGCGCCGCCAGGTCAACACGATCATGGACGAACTGGCCGCCATCGGGGCCAAGGCCATCCTCGCCTCGGACATCAGGTTCTGCCGATTTTGATCAGTGCAGGTCGGGGAGTTGTTGACGTGTTAGCGTCCGGGAGAACCTAGGAGGCTCTCGTGACGCATTTCCTTGTGCTGCTCCTCGCGCTGTTGATCGGTGTCGTCGCCGGACTGCGTGCGCTGACCGCGCCGGCCGTGATGGCCTGGGCGGCCGCACTGCACTGGATCAACCTGGACGGCACCTGGGCTCAGTGGTTGAGCCACCCGGCGACCGTCACCATCCTGACGGTGCTGGCGGTTGGTGAACTCGTCACCGATCAATTGCCCAAGACACCGAACCGCACCGTGCCGCTGCAGTTCACCGCTCGGATCGTGTTGGGCGGGTTCGCCGGTGCAGTGCTCGGCACAGCCTGGAACTACACCTGGACGGCACTGGGCGCGGGCATGATCGGCGCGGTGATCGGCACGTTGGTCGGTTTTGCCGTGCGGCAGCGCCTGGTCGCCGTCAGTGGCGGGCGCGACCTGCCGATCGCGCTGCTGGAAGACAGTGTCGCGGTGCTGGGTGGCATCGCGATCGCGGCCTACACCGCGGTGCTGTGAGCTGAGACGTTCAGCGCCACTGCACCACCGAGCGGCCGTTCACGCCGCGCCGTCCATCGGCCAGCCGGGATAGGCCGGTGGGGTCCCGCCGAACGCCGGACACAACGCGCGGTGCGCGCACCTATCGCAGAACCGCGACGGGTTCGGCCGGAAATCACCGGTGGCACCGGCAGTTTGGATGGCACGCCAGATCGCGATCAGGGTCTTCTCGAAGCGCAGCAGCCCCGCGTGATCGGGTGAGTAGTCCAGCAACTGGCCGTCGGCCAGGTAGATCAGCCGCAGCTGTGCCGGAAGCACCCCGCGTGACCGCAGCAGCGCCACCGCATAGAACTTCATCTGGAACAGCGCCTTCGACTGGGCCGACGCGCTGCCCGACGAGGGCATGCGCCGACAACCCGCGCCTTCCACCCTGCGTAGGGTGAACGGCTGTGTCCGAATCCGGGATCTTCCAAGCAGGCGACCGGGCCCAGTTCACCGACGCCAAAGGTCGCCGCTACACCACGGTGCTGGTCCCCGGCGGTGACTTCCACACCCATCGGGGCGCCATCCCGCACGACGAGGTGATCGGGCTGCCGGACGGCAGCGTGGTCAAGTCCGCCAATGGTGACCCGTTCCTGGTGCTGCGGCCGCTGCTGGTCGACTATGTGATGTCGATGCCGCGCGGGGCGCAGGTGATCTATCCCAAGGATTCCGCACAGATCATTCACGAGGGCGACATCTTCCCCGGCGCCCGGGTGCTGGAGGCCGGTGCCGGTTCGGGCGCGCTGACGCTGTCGTTGCTGCGAGCCGTCGGGCCGCAGGGCCGGGTGGTCTCCTACGAATTGCGCGATGACCACGCCGAGCACGCCCGCCGCAATGTCGAGACCTTCGTCGGGCAGCTGCCCGACAACTGGCGGCTGGTGATGGGCGATGTCGCCGACTGCGACCTGCCCGACGGGTCGATCGACCGGGTGGTGCTGGACATGCTGGCGCCGTGGGACGTGCTCGACGTCGTGTCGCGGGTGCTGATTCCCGGCGGGGTGCTGGTGATCTATGTGGCCACCGTCACTCAGCTCTCCCAGGTGAACGAGGCGCTGCGCGAGCAGCAGTGCTGGACCGAGCCGCGATCATGGGAGACCATGCAGCGCGGCTGGAACGTCGTCGGGCTGGCGGTGCGCCCACAACATGCGATGCGCGGCCACACCGCCTTCCTGGTCTGCGCCCGCAGGCTGGCGCCCGGCACGGTCACCCCGACCCGGCTGGGACGCAAACGCCCGGTGTGAGCAGACGGGTCCGGTCGGATTTACGGCCCCCAGAGGCGCGGATTCATGGCATGCGCCGACGGTGCCTGCAGTTCCACGGCGCCATCCGCACCGGTCGTGTAGGGGAAGATCAGCCCTACCGCGGCGCCCTCACGGTGCTCGACACTGATCTCGATCCCGTCGCGGTGCGGATCGGTCAACGTGACGTTCAAGGCGACGAGGGCGGCCCGCAGACTGTCCTTGAGCGCGGTCACGGCCCGCCAATGCGCCGCCAGTTGTTCGACGACGGCCAACTTCGCTGACGTCGGGTAGTCGGGTGCGATCACCTGGCGTTCGCCGTCGACGGACACCGCCAGCGCGAAAGGCAGGAACTCGCCGCGGGCCGCGATGGTCTCCAGCGCGAGGTTGACCGCGGCGTCGGTGAGTCCGTCAAGGTCCGCCTGCGCCTGTTCGGACACGGTGTCGCGCCAGCTCGCCATCCGCTGATCGCCTCCTCGTCAGATCGGTCTCAACGGTAGCCGGTCACCATCCGGATACCGGTCGTATCGCTGACCACCGGTCCAACTGAGCGCCGGCCCGCGACGGATCGCCGCGGCACTGTCGGCTCGGCATCCTCATATGAAAACTGAATCGGCCTGCGGCACAATCTCAGTCGTCGCTGCGGCTCAACCCCCGCCGCACCGACAGCAGCTCGATCTCCGGGCGCGCGGCCACCAGCCGCTCGGCCGCATCGAGGACTTCGACCACATGTCGGCGCTCCCCGGAAACCGCGGCCAGGCCGATGCCGCTGCGCCGGTGCAGATCTACCGAATCCGTCTCGGCCGCTGACACATTGAACTTACGGCGCAACTCCGCGACGATCGGGCGCACCACCGAGCGCTTCTGCTTGAGCGAGTGCACGTCACCGAGCAGCAGGTCGAACTCCAACCAGCCGACCCACATGGCTACGGCGTCGGCGTGGGAGGCGCTGTGGAGCCGGCATGTGCCTTGCCGAACGCCAGCAACGTCTTGGCGGTCTCCTGCGACAGTTGCCAGCCGCCGTCGCGCGGCGTGAACTCCATCGGGAACGCAAACCCACCGGCGTCGGGGTTGGCGGTATTGACGGTGACGTCGGCGGTCACGTTGCCCGGGTGGCGATCCGACCAGGTGATGCCGGCGGCATCGAGGGTCAGCGGCAGGTACCCGCCGTCTTTGAGCGCGGTGGCGAACTTGTCGATGGTCGCGGCGTCGGTGGGCTTGGCGCTCTCGATCAGGCTGACCTTCTCGGCGCCGGGAATCTCCGGATCGGACAACCGGTAGAGCACATCCGTGAGCGCCTCGGGCGCCGGCAGCGGCGACGACGGCGGCTCTGCCGCCACCGTTGTCGTGGCCGTCACCGGGACCTCGGCCGGCGGCTCAGCCGGTTGCGGGTGGCCGGCGCAGCCCGACAGCGCCAGCACCGCCGCCAGGGCGGTGCTGACGGTGCTCAAGGCGATGCGCTGCCGGGACATCCGCGATCAGTTCGACGTCAGTTGGACGAAGTCATCTGCGACAGCGTCATCAGCGACGTCTTGGACAGCTTCCAGCCGCCCTGGTCGACGAACATCAGGTTGACCGAACGCGGCTCCAGCTGCGGTCCGGAGGCGGTGACATCCGCGGTGGCCGCGCCGGGGCCGGCCGGGGCGATATTGGCCACGCTGATCGACAGCGGGAACTTGCCGTTGGCGACGCCCTTGGCCATCTTGCGGTCCATCACGCTGCTCTCGACCGGGCCGAGGCCGCCCTCGATGAGGTGGGACTTGCCGGCGGCGGGGATGCCGGGGTCGGCCAGGGTGTTCAGCACGTCGGTCAGCTGCTCCGGCGCCGGGATGGCGGCCGGCGGCTCGAGCGGCAGGGGCGCGCCCCAAACCGTCAACTGCACCTGCGGGGTCACGGTTGCAACCGAGGTCACACCTGCTGCGGCTGCCCCCACGAGCGCGGCGGCTGCGATGCCTGTGGCTAGGTATTTCACGGTCACAAAGGTCCTTTCGACGGCTTGAATCGTCACCCAGGCTAACAGCGTTTGTCGGTGTGTCGGATTGCCACAGCGCACGCGAATGCACAATGGCCGGTAGCGTTGAGGTATCCGTCGCTTCAACTTCCAGTTCGGGAAAGGAGCGCAACATGGACAACATGGGAGACTCGGCGCGTTCTGGGGCCTTCGACGCTTCCAGTGGGTCCGGCACGCCCGGCGACGACCTGGCCGAGCTGGAGGAGCTGCGCCGCGAGGCCGCTGTGCTGCGCGAACAACTCGACAACGCCCCGCAGGACACCGCCCGCGTCGGGCGTGACGTCCGTCAGCTCGAAGCGCACATCGACTCGCTGACCGCGCGCAACTCCAAGCTGATGGACACCCTCAAGGACGCACGTCAGCAGTTGCTGGCGCTGCGTGAGGAAGTCGACCGGCTTGGCCAGCCCCCCAGCGGTTATGGCGTGCTGCTGGCCACCCACGAGGACGAGACCGTCGACGTGTTCACCTCGGGGCGCCGGATGCGGCTGAACATCTCGCCCAATATCGAGGTCGTGACCCTCAAGAAGGGCCAGACGGTACGGCTCAACGAGGCGCTGACGGTGGTCGAAGCCACAACATTCGAGGCGGTCGGGGAGATCTCGACGCTGCGGGAGGTGCTGGCCGACGGCCACCGGGCGCTGGTGGTGGGCCACGCCGACGAGGAGCGCATCGTGTGGCTGGCCGAGCCGCTGGTCGCGGCGGATCTGCCCGAACGCAACCCGGACTCCGACTCGGACGACCGGCGGCCCCGCAAGCTGCGCCCCGGCGACTCCCTGCTGGTCGACACCAAGGCCGGCTACGCCTTCGAGCGCATCCCCAAGGCCGAGGTGGAAGATCTGGTGCTCGAGGAGGTGCCCGACGTCAGCTACGGCGACATCGGGGGCCTGGGCCGCCAGATCGAGCAGATCCGCGACGCCGTGGAGCTGCCCTTCCTGCACAAGGAGCTCTACCGCGAGTACGCGCTGCGCCCGCCCAAGGGTGTGCTGCTCTACGGCCCGCCCGGCTGCGGTAAGACGCTGATCGCCAAGGCGGTGGCCAACTCGCTGGCCAAGAAGATGGCCGAGGTCCGCGGCGACGACGCCCACGAGGCCAAGTCGTACTTCCTCAACATCAAGGGCCCGGAGCTGCTCAACAAGTTCGTCGGCGAGACCGAACGCCACATCCGGCTGATCTTCCAGCGGGCCCGGGAGAAGGCGTCCGAGGGCACTCCCGTGATCGTGTTCTTCGATGAGATGGACTCGATCTTCCGCACCCGTGGCACCGGTGTCTCCTCGGACGTGGAGACCACGGTGGTTCCCCAGCTGCTCAGTGAGATCGACGGCGTGGAGGGGCTGGAGAACGTCATCGTGATCGGCGCCTCCAACCGCGAGGACATGATCGACCCGGCGATCCTGCGGCCCGGCCGGCTCGACGTCAAGATCAAGATCGAGCGTCCCGACGCCGAAGCTGCCCAGGACATCTTCTCCAAGTACCTCACCGTGGGGTTGCCGGTGCACGCCGACGACCTGGCCGAGTTCGGTGGCGACCGTGCCGCGTGCATCAAGGCGATGATCGAGAAGGTCGTCGACCGGATGTACGCCGAGATCGACGACAACCGGTTCCTGGAGGTCACCTACGCCAACGGTGACAAGGAAGTCATGTACTTCAAGGACTTCAACTCCGGGGCGATGATCCAGAACGTCGTCGACCGGGCGAAGAAGAACGCCATCAAGTCGGTGCTCGAGACCGGTCAGCCCGGTCTGCGCATCCAGCACCTGCTGGATTCGATCGTCGACGAGTTCGCCGAGAACGAGGACCTGCCCAACACCACCAACCCCGATGACTGGGCACGGATCTCGGGCAAGAAGGGGGAGCGGATCGTCTACATCCGCACCCTGGTCACCGGCAAGTCGTCGAGCGCCAGCCGGGCGATCGACACCGAGTCCAACCTCGGTCAGTACCTGTAGCAGTCCCCGTTTGCGCGCCGAGCGTGCGCGTCCCCGGTCGATACGCCGACAGAATCACCGGGAGTACGCACGCTCGCGTCAGGTACAAACCAGCCGGCGCCCCTGACTAGTTCGATGTGGCGACCTCGGCTGCGACATTGGTTGCGCCGATGGCCGCATACGAGCCGGTGAGGGCGACCATGCCCAGCGACGCGCGCAGCGGCAGGTCGCCGCGCACCAGGTGGCTGAGCCCGTTGACGGTGTCGATAGTGTCCACCGCCAGCGAGAGTCGCTTCCAGCGGTAGCGTTCCCGGGCGCCACTGGTGAGGTATCCCAGACCCATCGCGAACGCTCGGGCGCCGTAGATGCGGGTCAGGTAGGTCAGTTCGGGCGACGGGGTCACGCCGAGTGCCCGGGCGAATTGCCGCGGCGCGGCCAGCGATACCGCAGCGAGGATCACCCGGCCGAGCGCCATCACCTGCAGCGGCCCGGGCCGGCGCGCAGCGACGGAAAGGTTCTGGCCGGTAGCGGTCTGGGTTGTTGCCATCCGAGCCTCCTCAGGCCTTGTCCATTACTGACTGACCGTCAGTCATGCTACCGTATCGGTGGATTTCCGGCGCTGTCAAACGTGCGATCCGCGCACTGCGACGCCCGGGGAAGGGAGCGGCGCGGTGGCGCAGCAGGGGTCCCGGCGGCGGACGACGCTGCCGGCGGCGCAGCGCGAAAGTCAGTTGTTGGAGGTGGCGCGCGGCCTGCTGTTGGCCGACGGGCCGACCGAGCTGACGGTGGACAAGATCACTGCCGCCGCCCAGGTCGCCAAGGGAACGTTCTACCTGTACTTCGATTCCAAAGACCACCTGCTGGCGCGGCTGTGGGCCGACTACCTCGATTCCTTCCTTCACACCGTGCAAGACCAACTCGCCGCACCGATGGCCCCGGAACCGGGTTGGCCGGCAGCGCTCGATGCGCTGATCGAGCAGATGATCCGCTACGACATGGCCAATGCCGCCCTGCACCGGGCGGTGTTCTCCCAAGCATCCGGCGACGGGCTGCGCCAATTGCGCCAGGCCGATGCAAAAGTCGTCACGCTGCTCGCCGACACCGTTGCCGCGGCGGTGGCCGCCGGAGCCGCGACCGTGACCGATCCGCCCACCACCGCCGCGCTGTTGTATTACGCCGTCGATGGCCTGCTGAACGCCGCCTACCTGGTGCAGGCCGAACCGGATGCGGACACCGTCATCGCTGCGGCCAAGGAGATGGTCCACCGCACCCTGCGGACCGCCCACGACTAGATTCGCCCAGCATTCGTGGTTGTGACGCCGGCACGCCCGTTATGGCTGTACAACTGTGCACGGCAGAGCCCGGCCATGGCTACCCTCGACTCGATGCGGTTACGGTTTTTCCCGTTCGACGACGAGGCGGCCTCCTCGGCCGTCCGGGACACGCTGCTTGACGACGTCGTCCTGGGCGAGCACCTCACCGACCGCAAACTGGCCAAAGCCGCACGTAAGGCGGCGATGCGCCGCCGCAGCTGGATGGCGGATCGCCGGTGAACCGCTCGTCGGACCTCATGGTGGTCGCCGCGCTCAAAGAATGGGCGTGTACGTCATGTTCGGGCACCGGCCATCTGCTGATCATGGAAGATGCGGGTCCACTGTGCCTGCCCTGCTCAGACCTGGGCCATCTCGAATTTCTGCCGTCGGGTGATGCAGCGATGACCCGACGCGCGAAGAAGGCCAGTCGGCTCTCGGCGGTGGTAGTCCGCTGGAGCCGATCGCGAAAGCGCTATGAACGCCAAGGCATCCTCGTTGAACCGTGGGCGATCGAGCGCGCCGAACAGGAGTGCCTTTCCGACGCCGAGGTGCGCGAACGGCGCCGAGCGCGCGACGCTATCCGCCGTGGCGACGAAGACGAGCGTTTCGCCGCCGAATTCGCTGACGCCATTCGTAGTCAGTTCCCGGGATGTCCCGCCGACCGGGCCGGCGCGATCGCACGTCATGCGGCGACGCGCGGCAGCGGTCGGGTGGGGCGAAGCGCCGCGGGTCGAGCGTTCGACCCGCAGGCAGTTCGGCTGGCGGTTGCGGCCTCGGTCCGCCACACTGACACCGACTACGACGTGCTGCTGATGGCAGGTGTGGGTCGGGAAGCAGCTCGACTCCGGGTACACGACCATGTCGAGGACGTGCTTGCCAACTGGCGCTCGCGCCACCTGCGTTAGCCCTTCGTACCCCTCGCCTAGGCTCTAGGCATGCAACGGATCATCGGTACCGAAGTCGAATACGGCATCGCTTCGCCGTCGGATCCGACCGCGAACCCGATCCTGACCTCGACTCAGGCGGTGCTGGCCTACGCCGCTGCCGCCGGAATCCCGCGCGCCAAGCGCACCCGCTGGGACTACGAGGTGGAGTCACCGCTGCGCGACGCCCGCGGATTCGACCTGAGCCGATCGAGCGGCCCGCCGCCGATCATCGACGCCGACGAGGTCGGCGCGGCCAACATGATTCTGACCAACGGGGCGCGGCTCTACGTCGACCACGCCCACCCCGAGTACTCCGCACCCGAGGTGACCGACCCGCTGGACGCGGTGATCTGGGACAAGGCCGGCGAGCGGGTGATGGAGGCCGCCGCTCGCCACGTGGCCAGCGTGCCGGGTGCGGCCAAACTGCAGCTGTACAAGAACAACATCGACAACAAGGGCGCCTCCTACGGCACCCACGAGAACTACCTGATGAGCCGGCAGACGCCGTTCTCGGCGATCATCGCGGGGCTGACCCCGTTTTTCGTGTCGCGGCAGGTGGTCACCGGCTCCGGCCGCGTCGGTCTGGGCCCGGCCGGCGACGAACCGGGCTTCCAGCTCTCGCAGCGCGCCGACTACATCGAGGTCGAGGTGGGGCTGGAGACGACGCTGAAACGCGGCATCATCAACACCCGCGACGAACCGCACGCCGACGCCGACAAGTATCGCCGCCTGCACGTGATCATCGGCGACGCCAACCTCGCCGAGACATCGACGTATCTGAAGCTGGGGACGACCGCGCTGGTGCTCGATCTCATCGAGGAGGGGCCCGAGCACGGGATTGACCTGAGCGATCTCGCGCTGGCCCGCCCGGTGCGCGCCGTACACGTGATCAGCCGCGACCCGACGCTGCGGGCGACCGTCGCGCTGGCCGACGGGCGGGAGATGACCGGCCTTGCGCTGCAACGGATCTACCTCGACCGGGCGGCGAAGCTCGTCGATGCGCGCGATCCGGACGCGCGAGCCACCGACATCATCGAGACCTGGGCCCGGGTCCTCGACCAGCTGGAACGCGACCCGATGGAGTGCGCGGACCTGCTGGACTGGCCGGCCAAGCTGCGGCTGCTGGAGGGTTTCCGGCAGCGGGAGAATCTGAGCTGGTCGGCGCCGCGGTTGCACCTGATCGATCTGCAGTACTCCGATGTCCGCCTCGACAAGGGCCTCTACAACCGGCTGGTGGCCCGCGGGTCGATGAAGCGGCTGATCACCGAGCAGCAGGTGCTCGACGCGGTCGACAATCCGCCGACCGACACCCGCGCCTACTTCCGCGGCGAGTGCCTGCGCCGGTTCGGCGCCGACATCGCCGCCGCCAGCTGGGACTCGGTGATCTTCGACCTGGGCGGGGAATCGCTGGTCCGGATTCCGACCCTGGAGCCGCTGCGCGGCAGCAAAGCCCACGTCGGGGCGCTGCTGGACTCGGTGGACAGCGCGGCTGAACTGGTCGAACAACTCACTACGTAGACGTTCGTGAAATCGGCGACGGCGTCGTAGCTTTCACCGTCCGCCGCGGGGTCGTCAGCGGACACGGATCTCTACGCTGTGACCACCCGAGCGCGCCAGTCGCCGGTCACGGGTCAGCACAGCGCATTCCAACGCCTCGGCGAGCGCCACATAAGCCGCGTCGTAGGCCGTCAGATTGTCGCGCAGCGTGAACGCCCGCAGCCGAAGTTCCGCGCTACCGGGCCACCGCCGGATGGCCAGCGCATCGAAGTCGGCCAGGGCGTCGTGCGCCCGTGCCGCGCTGAGCTGCCCGCCGCGGGTCAGGCCACGCAACGCGGAGACGACTTCGAAGTCCAACAACGCCGGGGCATGTAGTTCCTCGTCGGCGAGTTCACTGCGCAGTTCGTCGGTGCCGTCGACGCCGGTGAGCGCGTCGACGAGCGCTGCGGCATCGACGACGATCATCTGCGGGGGCCGGCCAATTGCGCATCCCGCTCGATTCGGTCGGCGTCGACTACATCGATCGCCGACCCGCTGGCATGCTCGGCGCGTTGCGCGGCGCGCTGCAGGACTTCGGCGACTGTGGGGCGGTTCACTTCCCGGCTGATCAGGTCGAGCAGGTAGGCGTTCAGTGACTGGCCCTGTATGGCCGCCCGCGCCTTGAGTTCCCGACGAACCGCGTCGGGAACATTGCGGATCTGAAGTAGCGAACTCATGCATACAGTCTATATCAATAACCATACATTCTCTATTCATTGACGACGTTTCGCCGGGGTCGTTCCCCACACTTGTGCGGAGTCGTTCGACACGCAATACACCCGGGGCAACACCGGCACGGACCGGTAGGGTGGAGAAACCGGCCTGCACGTCATGCGTGGGTCGATGGAGATGCAGGAGGCAGCGATGGCTCAAGAGCAGACCAAACGTGGCGGTGGCGGTGGCGATGAGGACGATCCCACCGGTCCCGCGGCGGCCGGCCAGGAGCGTCGCGAGAAGCTGACCGGCGAGACCGACGACCTGCTCGACGAGATCGACGACGTGCTGGAAGAGAACGCAGAGGACTTCGTGCGCGCGTACGTCCAAAAGGGCGGCCAGTGAGCTGGCCGTTCCATGATCGCCTTCCTGTCAATTCCGCACTTCCCGGGATGCCGTCCAGCCCGGTAGACCTGTCGTCGTTCTCGGATTTCCTGCGCCGCCAGGCACCGGATCTGTTGCCGACGGGAAACGCGAGTCTGACCTCCGGCGCCGGGGCTGAGCTGCCGCACGGCACCACGATCGTCGCACTGAAATACCCGGGCGGCGTGGTGATGGCCGGCGACCGGCGTTCCACGCAGGGCAACATGATCGCCGGGCGCGACGTGCAGAAGGTCTACATTACCGACGACTACACCGCCACCGGCATCGCCGGCACCGCCGCGATCGCGGTCGAGTTCGCCCGGCTCTACGCCGTCGAACTGGAGCACTACGAGAAGCTCGAAGGGGTGCCGCTGACGTTCGCCGGGAAGGTGAACCGGCTGGCGATCATGGTGCGCGGCAACCTCGGTGCGGCGATGCAGGGGTTGCTGGCGCTGCCGCTGCTGGTGGCCTACGACATCGACGATCCCGACGGGCAGCATGCCGGGCGCATCGTGTCGTTCGACGCGGCCGGCGGCTGGAACGTCGAGGAGGAGGGCTACCAGGCGGTGGGCTCCGGTTCGCTGTTCGCCAAGTCGTCGATGAAGAAGCTGTACGCGCAGGTGGCCGATGCGGATTCGGCGTTGCGAGTGGCGGTCGAGGCGCTGTACGACGCCGCCGACGACGATTCGGCCACCGGCGGACCGGACCTGGTGCGCGGCATCTACCCGACGGCGGTGTCCATCGACGCTGACGGCGCCGTTGATGTCCCCGAGTCGCGGATTGCCGAACTGGCCCGTGAGATCATCGAGAGCCGAACTCGCGGAGGGGATTCGGCAGCGAAGACCAAGCGGGGTAAGAAATGAGCTTCCCGTACTTCATCTCGCCCGAGCAGGCGATGCGTGAGCGCGGTGAGCTCGCGCGCAAGGGCATCGCCCGCGGCCGCGGCGTGATCGCACTGGCCTACGCCGACGGCGTGCTGTTCGTCGCCGAGAACCCTTCGCGCTCACTGCAGAAGATCAGCGAACTCTATGATCGGGTCGGGTTCGCCGCCGCCGGACGGATCAACGAGTTCGAGAACCTACGCCGCGGTGGCATCCAGTTCGCCGACACCCGTGGCTACGCCTACGACCGCCGCGACGTGACCGCGCGCCAGTTGGCCAACGTCTACGCGCAGACCCTGGGAACGATCTTCACCGAGCAGGCCAAGCCGTATGAGGTCGAGTTGTGCGTGGCCGGGGTGGCCTACCAGGGTCAGACCAAAGCCCCTGAGCTGTACCGGATCACCTACGACGGGTCGATCACCGACGAGCCGCACTTCGTGGTGATGGGTGGCACCACCGAGCCGGTGATCGCCGCGCTCAAGGAGTCCTACACCGAGAACGCCGAGCTTGCCGACGCACTGCACATCGCGGTCAACGCGCTCAAGCAGACCGACACCGGCAACGGTGCCGAGCAGCGTGAGCTGGGTCCGGGAACACTCGAGGTGGCCATCCTCGACGCCAACCGGCCCAAGCGGGCATTTCGCCGTATCGCCCGGTCGACGCTGGAAGAACTGTTGCCGCAGGCAGATTCGTCGGGGGAGAACTCCGGCAACGCTTCCGGCTAGGGTGACGGCTACCGGCCGATCCGGAAGCGCTTGACCCGCGCCGCTGCTCCCGAAGCCAGCTCGACGCGGCTGCGCGGCACCTCGAAATACTGCGCCAGCAGCCGGATCACCGCTGCATTGGCTTTCCCGTCGACGGCCGGCTCGCGCACGTAGACCGTCAGCTGGCCGTCGTCGTCGGTCTCCACCAGCGGGCCTTTGCGGCTGCCGGGTTTGACCTTGACGACGACGGTTTCACTTTGAGACATGATGACAGCATGCTATCAATAGGTTTGATGCTATGCTGTCATATGCGCACCACCGTGACATTGGATGATGACGTCGAGCAGTTGATTCGTCGCCGGATGGCAGAACGTCAGCTGTCGTTCAAGCAGGCGCTCAACGAGGCGATCCGCGACGGATCGGCCGGCCGCGCAACACCGCAATTCCAGACCCGGACCGCTGATCTCGGGGTCCCGTCGGTCAATCTGGACAGGGCACTGCAGCTTGCTGCGGATCTGGAGGACGAAGAGCTGATCCGCCGGCAACGCCGCGGTGCCTAGCAGACCATGAAGATCGTCGACGCCAATGTGTTGCTCTATGCGGTGAACACTGCCGCAGAGCACCATGACGCCTCGCTGCGCTGGCTCGACCGTGCGCTGTCCGGAGCGGACACGGTTGGCTTCGCCTGGGTTCCGCTACTGGCGTTCGTCCGGCTCTCCACCAAGGAGGGTTTGTTTCCCCATCCGCTGCGGCCGGAGGACGCGGTGGACCGGGTGGCCGAGTGGACCGCGGCATCTAGTGCGGTAGTCGTCAATCCCACGCCTCGACATGCCGACATCCTGACCGGGCTGCTCGCCCGCGTCGGCGCCGGGGGAAACCTGGTGAACGACGCGCACCTGGCGGCGCTCGCCATCGAGCACCGCGGCGGAATCGTTTCCTACGACGCGGATTTCGGCCGATTCGGGATCCGTTGGGATCGGCCCGACGACCTGGCGTAGGCGAGGCCTACCGCGAAGGTGCGTAAATCCGGCCCAAACGTCGGCGTGTCGATGGGGGACACGCACGCTCGCGCGAATGGCGATCGCTAGCGGGCGACGATCACCGACGAGCCGTGCCCGAACAGCCCCTGATTGGCGGTCACACCCACGGTGGCGCCCTCGACCTGCCGGCCGGTAGCGGTGCCGCGCAGCTGCCAGGTCAGCTCGCACACCTGGGCGATGGCCTGCGCCGGGATCGCCTCACCGAAGCAGGCCAGCCCGCCGGACGGGTTCACCGGGACGCGACCACCGATCGTGGTGGCGCCGCTGCGCAGCAGCTGCTCGCCCTCGCCCTTGGGGCACAGGCCCAGGTGCTCATACCAGTCCAGCTCCAGTGCGGTGGACAGGTCGTAGACCTCGGCCAGGCTGACGTCCTCCGGCCCGATACCGGCCTCGGCGTAAGCCGCGTCCAGGATCTGGTCCTTGAACACCCGCTCCGGCGCGGCCACCACCGCGGTGGAATCCGTTGCGATGTCCGGCAATTCGGGCAAGTGCTGCGGGTACTGCGGGGTGACGGTTGACACCGCCCGCACCGACGGCACGCCGTCGAGCGACCCCAGGTGCTTGCGCGCGAACTCCGCGCTGGCCACGATCAGCGCCGCCGCGCCGTCGGAGGTGGCGCAGATGTCGAGCTGGCGCAGCGGGTCGGAGACCACCGGGCTGGCCAGCACGTCTTCGACCGCGGACTCCTTGCGGTAGCGGGCATTCGGATTGGACAAGCCGTGCCGGGAGTTCTTCACCTTCACGCTCGCGAAGTCCTCGGAGGTGGCGCCGTAGAGGTCCATCCGGCGGCGCGCCAGCAGCGCGAAGTACACCGGGTTCATCGCGCCGATCAGGTGGAACCGCTGCCAGTCCGGGTCGTTTTTGCGCTCACCGCCGACCGGGGCGAACGCGCCCTTGGGGGTGGTGTCGGCGCCGATCACCAGCGCGACGTCGCAGAACCCGGCCAGGATCTGGGCGCGGGCGCTCTGCAGCGCCTGCGAACCCGACGCGCAGGCGGCATAGCTCGACGACACCGGAACGCCGTTCCAGCCCAGCTTCTGGGCGAACGTCGAACCGGCGATGAAACCGGGATAGCCGTTGCGGATGGTGTCCGCGCCGGCGACCAGCTGGATCTGGCGCCAGTCCAGGCCGGCGTCGGCCAGCGCGGCGCGGGCGGCGACCACGCCGTACTCGGTGAAGTCACGGCCCCACTTGCCCCACGGGTGCATGCCCGCACCCAGGATGTAGAGCGGCTCGGGAGTGCTCATGCGCCCACCTTCTTCCACGCATAGACGGTGCGCGTCACGCCGTCGTCGTCGGTGTAGAGCGGCATGGTGGTCAGCTCCATCTCCATCCCGACCTTCAGGTCCGCGGCCAGCGTTCCCTCGACGACCTTGCCCAGCACGATCAGGCCTTCGTCGGCCAGCTCCACCGCGGCGATCGCGAACGGCTCGAACGGCTCGCTCGGCGGGTACGGCGCCGGCGGCAGGTACCGGTTCTCGGTGTAGCTCCAGATGGTGCCGCGCCGCGACAGCGCGACGGGTTCGAGCACATCGCCGTCGCAGGCGGGGCTGGGGCAGTTGTTCTCACGCGGCGGGAACACATAGGTGCCGCACTGCGGGCATTTGGCGCCGATCAGGTGGGGGAGGCCGGCGTCGTCGGTGGCGTACCACCCGTCGATGGCCGGCTGCGAGGCTACATCTGGCACCAGGTCAGCGTACCGAACCACGACCGCAAAACTGAAACGTGTTGCAATTCCGCCGGCGCCGACGGCCGCGCCCACCGGGTGCATAGAGTTGTCTCCGTGAGCTCAGCCAAGACCGCCCCGACCGACGCTGCGCAAGAAACCCAGACCAAACCGACGCTGTTGCTGCTGGACGGAAACTCGCTGGCCTACCGGGCCTTCTACGCCCTTCCCGCGGAGAACTTCAAGACCCGCAGCGGCCTGACCACCAACGCCGTCTACGGATTCACCGCCATGTTGATCAACCTGCTGCGCGACGAGACACCCAGCCACGTCGCCGCCGCGTTCGACGTGTCACGGCAGACGTTCCGCTCCGAGCGCTACCCGGAATACAAGGCCACCCGCTCGTCGACGCCCGACGAGTTCCGCGGCCAGATCGACATCACCAAGGAGGTCCTCAATGCGCTGGGGATCACCACCTTGTCCGAGCCCGGCTATGAGGCCGACGACCTGATCGCCACGCTGGCCACCCAGGCCGACGGCGAGGGCTACCGGGTGCTGGTGGTCACCGGCGACCGCGACGCACTGCAACTGGTCAACGACAACGTGACCGTGCTCTACCCCCGCAAGGGGGTCAGCGAGCTGACCCGGTTCACCCCCGACGCCGTGCTGGAGAAGTACGGCCTGACCCCGGCGCAGTACCCGGATTTCGCGGCGCTGCGCGGTGACCCGAGCGACAACCTGCCGGGCATCCCCGGGGTGGGGGAGAAGACCGCCACCAAATGGATCGCCGAGTACGGCTCCCTGGAAGGACTGGTCGACAAGGTCGACACCGTCAAGGGCAAGGTCGGAGATGCGTTGCGCGCCAACCTGTCCAGCGTGATCCTCAACCGGGAGCTCACCGACCTGGTGCGCAACGTGCCGCTGGCCCAGACACCGGACACGCTGCGGCTGCTGCCGTGGGACCGCGAACAGATCCATCAGCTCTTCGACGACCTCGAGTTCCGGGTGCTGCGCGACCGGCTGTTCGAGACGCTCGCCACCGCCGAGCCGGAGGTGGAGGAGGGCTTCGAGGTGCGCGGCGGCGCCCTGGAGCCGGGGACGGTGGCGTCCTGGCTGGCACAGCATGCCGCGGACGGCCGCCGTGCGGGACTGGCGGTGATCGGCACCCACCGCAGCTACGACAGCGACGCCACCGCCTTGGCGATCGCCACCGCCGACGGGGAGGGCGGCTACGTCGACACCGCCACCCTGACCGCCGACGACGAGGCGGCGCTGGGCGCCTGGCTGGCCGACCCGGCTAGACCCAAGGCGCTGCACGAGGCGAAGCTGGCCATGCACGACCTGGCCGGGCGCGGCTGGACGCTCGACGGTGTCACCAGCGACACCGCGCTGGCCGCCTACCTGGTCCGGCCCGGCCAGCGCAGTTTCAGCCTCGACGACCTGTCGGTGCGTTACCTGCGCCGCGAACTGCGTGCCGAATCCGATGAGCAGCAACAACTCTCGCTGCTCGACGACACCGACGGGATCGATGACCAGGCGGTGCAGACCGCGATCCTGCGGGCCCGCGCCGTCACCGATCTGGCCGACGCGCTGGATGCCGAACTGGCCCGCATCGACTCGGGCGGCCTGCTTGACGACATCGAATTGCCGCTGCAGCGGGTACTGGCCGAGATGGAGTCCGTCGGCATCGCCGTCGACCTCGACCACCTCGGACAGCTGCAGAGCCGCTTCGGCGACCAGATCCGTGACGCGGCCGAGGCCGCCTACGCGGTGATCGGCAAGCAGATCAACCTGGGTTCGCCCAAACAGCTGCAGGTGGTGCTCTTCGACGAGCTCGGCATGCCCAAGACCAAGAAGACCAAGACCGGCTACACCACCGACGCCGACGCGCTGCAGTCACTGTTCGACAAGACCGGCCACCCGTTCCTGGAACACCTGCTGGCCCACCGCGACGTCACCCGGCTCAAGGTCACCGTCGACGGGCTGCTCAAGGCGGTGGCCTCCGACGGGCGGATTCACACCACGCTGAATCAGACCATCGCCGCCACCGGCCGGCTCTCCTCGACCGAGCCGAACCTGCAGAACATCCCGATCCGCACCGAGGAAGGCCGGCAGATCCGCAACGGCTTCGTCGTCGGCTCAAACGACGACGGGGCCTACACCGAGCTGATGACCGCCGACTACAGCCAGATCGAGATGCGCATCATGGCGCATCTGTCGAAAGACGACGGCCTGATCGAGGCGTTCAACACCGGCGAGGACCTGCACTCGTTCGTCGGCTCACGGGCGTTCGGCGTGCCGATCGGCGAGGTGACCGCGGACATGCGGCGCCGGGTCAAGGCGATGTCCTACGGCTTGGCCTACGGCCTGAGCTCCTACGGGTTGTCTCAGCAGCTCAAGATCTCCACCGAAGAGGCCAAAGAGCAGATGGACGCCTACTTCGACCGGTTCGGCGGGGTGCGCGACTACCTGCACGACGTCGTCGAGCAGGCCCGCAAGGACGGTTACACCTCGACGGTGCTGGGCCGGCGGCGCTACCTGCCGGAGCTCGACAGCAGCAACCGCCAGGTCCGCGAGTCCGCCGAGCGGGCCGCGCTCAACGCCCCGATCCAGGGCAGTGCGGCCGACATCATCAAGGTGGCGATGATCGACGTCGACCAGGCCTTGAAGGCTTCCGGCCTGCGCTCGCGGATGCTGCTGCAGGTGCACGACGAGTTGCTGTTCGAGGTCGCCGAGGGCGAGCGCGAGGAGCTGGAGGAGTTGGTGCGCACTCAAATGGGCGGCGCCTACCAGCTGAGCGTCCCGCTCGAGGTCGCGGTCGGCTACGGGCGCAGTTGGGATGCCGCCGCGCATTGAGCGATGTGGCGAACCGGAAAATTCATTCTCGAATCGGGTGTGACGGCCTGACATACTGATGACCTGACGGCGGGAGGTACCACTGTGGGGCGGCGCGGTCGAATAGTCCTCTTGGTGCTGGTCTTCGGCCTGCTGGCGGCTGGGCCGGTGCAGGCGGCCCCTGAGCGGCCGTTGCGCCCGGAGCGCTACGACGCGTGCACGGTGCCGATCGTCGCTCCGTTGGAGCCGGTCGCCGACGGCAGCGGGTCGGCCACCCGCGGCCCGGGCCAGGAAGGCTGTGCGCCGGCGGCGTCGCCTTCCCCGGAACCCGAGTTCCGGCCCGTCGAGCACCCGTGTGGCACCTACAGCAACGCCAACGGGGTGTTCGACCTGGTGGTGGTCCGCGATGACGCACGCTGCGACGAAGCTCGCAGCGTGTTCGAGCGGTTTGATGCCGCCCAGCCCACCGACCCCTTTTTCTGCGCGGACGAGAGCGCCGATATCCGCGCGGCCAGGGGAGTGGTCCGGTTCTGCTGCAGCGAAGGTGCGCGGTACGAGCTGCGAGTCATCCACTGAGTGGCCCGAGCCGGGATTTCTGCGCGGGAGCTACCGGCGGACGAGCACTGGCGAGCGGTAGCCGGCCATCACCTGCAGCACCGGGGCCGCCGCCCGGGCCGCCAGCACCCCGTGGGCGTCCTCGTGCTGCAGTGCGAACACCTCGGGATCACCGAAGCCGCGGTCGATGCGGTCCCGCACGAACGCCAGCTTGACCACCTGGGCGGCGAACTTCTTGACGCTGCGGGCGGCGGGCTTGCCGCCGATACGCCGCGCCTCGCGGATCGCGTGCTTGCGCGCCCGGATCGAGCCCAGCCAGGTCTCCTCGTTCGGGCTGATCAGCCCGCCCATCACCATGGCGGGCAGCTTGGTGGAGACCAGGTGTTGCTCGTGCCGGCGACTCACCGCGCCCAGCACCACCATCAGCAGGAACACCGGGACCATCCAGAACAGGTAGGTGGTCAGGAAGTACCGGGCGCCGCCCATCGCCAGCGACGCGTTCCACAGGGCGTGCATGCCCACCGCCCCCAGGTACCCGAGCAGGATCACGAACGCCTTCGACCAGAACCCGCGGCGACGCAGCGCGAAGAACACCCCGATGCCGGTCATCGTGGTGAACAGCGGGTGGGCGAACGGCCCGACGACCAGCCGCGCGATGGCCACCGCGGCCATCTTGGCCGGCGAGTCGGCGGGCGCGATGTAGACGATGTCCTCCATCCAGGCGAATCCCACCGCCGCTACGCCCGCGTAGACCATGCAGTCGGTCAGCGAGTTGAGCTCATGGCGCCGGCGGCCGGTCAGCATGATCAGCAGGAACAGCCCCTTGGCGGCCTCCTCGATGAACGGCGCCTGGATCGCGGCCATGTCGAAGGTCTTCGACACCAGCGGCCGCACCGTGGCCACCGAGGAGCCGAACGTCTCCAGCCCCACCGCCAGCACCACGGCGACCGACGCGCCCCACAGGAAGGCCAGCTGCAGCAACCGGCGTGGTTCGGGTTCCCAGCGGTCCAGCCAGCGGTAGCAGAGCAGCACCACCAGCATTGACATGCTGGCCAGCACCAGCGCGGTGAGGGTGCCGGCCGGGTTGGCCGCGGTGAAGAACAGCAGCAGCAACGCGGTGAGGACGCTGAGCAGGACGATGACGTACAGCGGCGCTCCGACCTTGCGGCGGTTCCGCATCTGGGGCATAGCGACGCAGCGTAGACCACCGGTTTGTCCAGCGTGCAACGCGTCGAGTAGCCTCGACAGGTAGTCCTCGGCCAGTTCTAGCAGGGTCGTCGGCCACCGCATGCCTGGCATGCGTGATATCACCTGTCCCTACGACCACAACTTGTCCGGAGCAACCCAACACATGCCAAGTCCCACCGTCACCTCGCCGCAAGTAGCCGTCAACGACATCGGCTCGGCCGAGGATTTTCTCGCCGCCATCGACAAAACGATCAAGTACTTCAACGATGGCGACATCGTGGAAGGGACGATCGTCAAGGTTGACCGGGACGAGGTCCTGCTCGACATCGGCTACAAGACCGAAGGCGTCATTCCCAGCCGCGAGCTGTCCATCAAGCACGACGTCGACCCCCACGAGGTGGTGTCCGTCGGTGACGAGGTCGAGGCCCTGGTCCTGACCAAGGAGGACAAAGAGGGCCGGCTGATCCTGTCCAAGAAGCGCGCCCAGTACGAGCGCGCCTGGGGCACGATCGAAGAGCTCAAGGAGAAGGACGAGGCCGTCAAGGGCACCGTCATCGAGGTCGTCAAGGGCGGCCTGATCCTCGACATCGGGCTGCGCGGCTTCCTGCCCGCCTCGCTGGTGGAGATGCGCCGGGTCCGTGACCTGCAGCCCTACATCGGTCGCGAGATCGAAGCCAAGATCATCGAGCTGGACAAGAACCGCAACAACGTGGTGCTGAGCCGCCGCGCCTGGCTGGAGCAGACCCAGTCCGAGGTGCGCAGCGAGTTCCTCAACCAGCTGCAGAAGGGCGCCGTCCGCAAGGGCGTGGTGTCCTCGATCGTCAACTTCGGCGCGTTCGTCGACCTGGGCGGGGTGGACGGCCTGGTGCACGTCTCCGAGCTGTCCTGGAAGCACATCGACCACCCGTCCGAGGTGGTTCAGGTGGGCGACGAGGTCACCGTCGAGGTGCTCGACGTCGACATGGACCGCGAGCGGGTTTCGTTGTCGCTCAAGGCCACCCAGGAAGACCCGTGGCGGCACTTCGCCCGCACCCACGCGATCGGCCAGATCGTGCCGGGCAAGGTCACCAAGCTGGTGCCGTTCGGCGCGTTCGTCCGCGTCGAGGAGGGCATCGAGGGCCTGGTGCACATCTCCGAGCTGGCTGAACAGCACGTCGAGGTGCCCGACCAGGTGGTCGCGGTCGGCGACGACGCCATGGTCAAGGTCATCGACATCGACCTGGACCGCCGCCGCATCTCGCTGAGCCTCAAGCAGGCCAACGAGGACTACACCGAGGAGTTCGACCCCTCGAAGTACGGCATGGCCGACAGCTACGACGAGCAGGGCAACTACATCTTCCCCGAGGGCTTCGACGCCGAGACCAACGAGTGGATCGAGGGTTTCGACAAGCAGCGCGCCGAGTGGGAGGCCCGCTACGCCGAGGCCGAGCGCCGGCACAAGATGCACACCGCGCAGATCGAGAAGTTCGCCGCCGCCGAGCACGCCGAGCCCCGCTCGGGTGCCAACGGGTCGCACCGCGACGAGGCACCGGCCGGCGGCTCGCTGGCCAGCGACGAGCAGCTCGCGGCGCTGCGGGAGAAGCTCGCCGGTAACAGCGCCTAGGCACGCGGCAACGCAGATGCTGCGTATCGGGCTGACCGGCGGGATCGGCGCCGGCAAGTCGACGGTGTCGGCCACCTTCAGCCGGTTCGGCGCCGTCGTCGTCGACGGCGACGTCATCGCCCGTGAAGTCGTCGAACCCGGCACCGAAGGCCTGGCCGCACTGGTCGAGGCCTTCGGGCCGGGGATCCTGTTGCCCGACGGCGCCCTGGACCGCCCGGCGCTGGCCGCGATCGCCTTCAGCGACGACGACAAGCGGGCGACCCTCAACGGCATCGTGCACCCGCTGGTGGCGCGGCGCCGCAGCGAGCTGATCGCCGCGGCAGGCGAGGATGCGATCATCGTCGAGGACATCCCGCTGCTGGTCGAGTCGCAGATGGCGCCGATGTTCCCGCTGGTGATCGTGGTGCACGCGGACGTCGAGACGCGAGTAACCCGACTCCGCACCCACCGCGGCATGCCCGAGGCGGATGCGCGCGCCCGCGTGGCCGCACAGGCCACCGAGCCGCAGCGCCGGGCGGTCGCCGACGTCTGGCTGGACAACTCCGGGGATCCCGACGATCTGGCGGACCAGGCGCTGCAGTTGTGGCAGCAGCGCATCGAGCCGTTCGCCCACAACCTGGCGGCCCGCCGCACCGTGTCGCCGCCGTCCCAGCCGGTGCCGGCCGACCCGACCTGGCCGGATCAGGCGCAGCGCATCATCGCCCGGCTGCAGACCGCCTGCGGGCACCGGGCGCTGCGCATCGACCACGTCGGCGACACCGCGGTGGCCGGGCGCGACGCCCGCGACGTCATCGACATGCAGGTGACCGTGGAATCCCTGGCGGTAGCCGACGAGCTCGCCGAGCCGCTGCTGGCGGCCGGCTACCCCCGGGTCGAGGGGGTCACCGCCGACAGCGCGCTCACCGACGACGATCCAGCGTTGTGGGAGAAGCGGTTTCACGCTTCCGCTGACCCGGGACGGCCCACCCGCATCCAGCTGCGGGTGGACGGCCGGCCCAACCAGCGGTTCGCCCTGCTGGTTCCGGCTTGGCTGGCGGCCAACCCGGAAGAGCGTCTCGCCGACGCCGACGATCTCGACGAAGGCGCCTACCGGCGGGCATGGGCGTGGGCCGACGACACCGGCTGGCGTCCCTACTAAGCGCCGATGGCGGTGACCCGCCGAGCTCGCGATCCCCGCCAGGTCAGGCCATACTGCTGATCAGCGCGCCGCAGAGCATCGCGCCGTTGCGCGGGTCGCTGCTGTCTTTCCAGGTGGTGACGAAGCGGTCGCTCTTCACGGCCACGATGTCATCCACGTGGATCTCGCAGTGCACGTTCGCCGACGACGGCCAGCGCAGCCGGATCACCATGCCCGCCTTGCTCGGGTCGGACAGCACCGCGTTGGCCTGGAACGGCGCCCCGAAGCCGTCGATGTCACCGCTGGCGGTCTGATAGTCGTTGAGCATGAAGGTGACCACGCTGCCGGTGGTCCACGCGTCGACCCGCGCGATGTAGGTGACGTTGTGCAGCTCGTCGGCTGCGGCCGTCGCCGGGATCAGCTGACCGCACCCCAACAGGGCCGCGGTCGTCGCGGTGGCGACACCGATTCGCAGGTTGGCGTTCATCTTCTCGAGATTACCTAACCAACGGCCGGCGCTGTCGCGGTTGACTAGGGCGCTCCCGGCGGCGACCCGGTGAGACCGTCGCTGACCGGCCAGGACACCGGCATTCCCAGGCCGGTCAGCCAGCGCTGCAGGTCGTAGCCGTTGCCGGCCAGGCCGTCGATGGCGGCGACCGCCCGCATCACCGCCCGCTCGGCGTCGTCCTGGGTGAGCAGGCCCTCCCGCACGGCGACCATCAACTCGTCGACGTCGGTGAGCTCGACGCCGCGGCCGGTGCGCACCACCAGGTCCAGATAGTGGTCCCGGGAGCGCCACTGCTCCGGTCCCGGGGTGTAGTCGCCGACGTCGAGGTAGAAGTCCTGGTCGCGTTCGTGGCCCGGGTTGAAGTGGAAGATCGTCGCGCGCAGCCCCAGCTCGGGTAGCAGCCACGACTCCAGGTAGCGGAACTGGGCGCGTCCCGGGGTGGGTCGGGCCAGGTAGAGACCCCACGGCTGCACGGTGTAGACGTCGACGGCGCGCACCACCCCTTTCGGGTCGGTGTTGGTGTTCGCGACCAGGTCAAAAGTCTCGTGCTTGGGCGGATGCACCGTGCCTCCTTCTTGCCGCCAACGTGCGTGTCCCCCGTCCGACGCGCCGCGTCGGGACCGGAAGCACGCACGCTCGCGTTGTCAGACACCCGGCCTACTCTGGGTTCGTGGCTTTCGCAACCGAACACCCCGTCGTCGCGCATTCGGAGTACCGGCCTCCCGCCGACGCCGTCGAAGGCATCGTGCGGGCCGGCGGCCGTTTCGAAGTGGTCAGCGACTACCAGCCCGCCGGTGACCAACCTACCGCGATCGCCGAGCTGGACCGGCGCATCACCGCGGGGGAGAAGGACGTGGTGCTGCTCGGCGCCACCGGCACCGGCAAGTCGGCCACCGCGGCCTGGCTGATCGAGCGGCTGCAGCGGCCCACGCTGGTGATGGCGCCGAACAAGACGCTGGCCGCTCAGCTCGCCAATGAGCTACGAGAGATGTTGCCGCACAACGCCGTCGAGTACTTCGTCTCGTACTACGACTACTACCAGCCGGAAGCCTACATCGCCCAAACCGACACCTACATCGAGAAGGACAGCTCCATCAACGACGATGTGGAGCGGCTGCGCCACTCGGCGACCTCGAGCCTGCTGTCCCGGCGCGACGTGGTGGTGGTGGCGTCGGTGTCGTGCATCTACGGCCTGGGCACGCCGCAGTCCTACCTGGACCGCTCCGTTGAACTGCAGGTCGGCTCGGAGGTGCCGCGCGACGGGCTGCTGCGGCTGCTGGTCGACGTCCAGTACACCCGCAACGACATGGCGTTCACCCGCGGCTCGTTCCGGGTGCGCGGCGACACCGTCGAGATCATCCCCTCGTATGAGGAGCTGGCGGTCCGCATCGAGTACTTCGGCGACGAGATCGAGGCGCTCTATTACCTGCATCCGCTCACCGGGGACGTGGTCCGCAAGGTCGACTCGCTGCGGATCTTCCCGGCCACCCACTACGTGGCCGGCCCGGAACGGATGACGCAGGCCATCTCCACCATCGAGGAGGAGCTGGCCGTCCGGCTCGACGAGCTGGAGCGCCACGGCAAGCTGCTGGAGGCCCAGCGGCTGCGGATGCGCACCAACTACGACATCGAGATGATGCGCCAGGTCGGGTTCTGCTCGGGCATCGAGAACTATTCGCGTCACATCGACGGTCGCGGCGCCGGCTCGCCGCCGGCCACCCTGCTGGACTACTTCCCGGAGGACTTCCTGCTCATCATCGACGAGTCGCACGTCACAGTGCCGCAGATCGGCGGCATGTACGAGGGCGACATGTCGCGGAAGCGCAACCTGGTGGAGTTCGGGTTCCGGCTGCCGTCGGCCTGCGACAACCGGCCGCTGACCTGGGAGGAGTTCGCCGACCGGATCGGGCAGACGGTCTACATGTCGGCCACCCCCGGCCCCTACGAGCTCAGCCAGGCCGCCGGTGAGTTCGTCGAGCAGGTGATCCGCCCGACCGGCCTGGTCGACCCGAAGGTGGTGGTGAAGCCGACCAAGGGCCAGATCGACGACCTGATCGGCGAGATCCGGCAGCGCGCCGAGGCCGACGAGCGGGTGCTGGTGACCACGCTGACCAAGAAGATGGCCGAAGACCTCACCGACTACCTGCTGGAGATGGGGATCCGGGTGCGCTACCTGCACTCCGAGGTCGACACGCTGCGCCGGGTGGAGCTGCTGCGGCAGCTGCGGCTCGGCGACTACGACGTCTTGATCGGGATCAACCTGCTGCGAGAGGGCCTGGACCTGCCGGAGGTGTCGCTGGTGTCGATCCTGGATGCCGACAAGGAGGGCTTCCTGCGCTCCACCCGCAGCCTGATCCAGACCATCGGCCGGGCGGCTCGCAACGTCTCGGGCGAAGTGCACATGTACGCCGACAAGATCACCGACTCGATGCGCGAGGCCATCGACGAGACCGAACGGCGGCGGGCCAAGCAGATCGCCTACAACGAGGCGAACGGAATCGACCCGCAGCCGCTGCGCAAGAAGATCGCCGACATCCTCGACCAGGTGTATCGGGAGGCGGCCGACAGCGAAACCGTCGAGGTCGCCGGCTCGGGGCGCAACGCCTCGCGCGGGCGGCGCGCGCAGGGGGCACCGGGACGGGCGGGCCAATCCGTCAGCGCCGGGGTGTTCGAGGGCCGCGACACCAAGAGCATGCCGCGCGCCGAACTGGCCGACCTGATCAAGGACCTCACCGAACAGATGATGAACGCCGCCCGTGACCTGCAATTTGAGCTCGCCGCCCGAATCCGCGATGAGATCGCCGACCTCAAGAAAGAGTTGCGGGGTATGGACGCGGCCGGAATCAAGTGACGCGCCAGCATGGGGACCGTTTTCGCGTGTCATGGCGATCCGTGATTGACTGCAAGCGGTGGTGGATCTGACTGAAGCGGTGACGACCGAATCCGCTATAAACACTGGCAGCTGGCGCGAGCTGCTCGGAAGGCGCTACTTAGGCACTTCAGCCGTGCTGGCCGGTGGCGTGGCGCTCTACGCCACCAACGAGTTCCTGACGATCAGCCTGCTGCCGAGCACGATTAAAGAGATCGGCGGCGAACGGTATTACGCCTGGGCCACCACGCTGTATCTGGTGGGGTCGGTGCTCGCCGCCGCCGCGGCCAACCCGGTGCTGGTTCGCATCGGTTCCCGGTTCGCCTACCTACTGGGTCTGCTGGCGTTCGGTGTCGGCGGCGTGGTGTGCACGATGGCGCCCCAGATGGAGATCCTGCTGGTCGGCCGCACCCTGCAGGGCATGGGCGGCGGCCTGTTGGCCGGGCTGGGCTATGCGCTGATCAATGCGGTCCTGCCCAGCTGGCTGTGGACCCGCGCATCGGGGCTGGTGTCGGCGATGTGGGGTGTCGGCACCCTGGTGGGGCCGGCGGCCGGTGGCCTGTTCGCCCAATTCGGCATCTGGCGGTGGGCGTTCGCCATCATGGCGGTGCTGTCCGGAGTGATGGCCGTGGCGGTGAGCGTGGTGCTGCGTGCCAGCCGCGGTGGCCAGCAGGACGACGCGATGAAGGTCCCGGTGCGCTCGCTGCTGTTGCTGGGGGGCGCCGCGCTGGTGGTCAGCACCGCCCAACTGCCGCACAGCCTCATCGGGGCCGCCAGTCTGCTGATCGCGGGCGCGGTGCTGTTGGGCGTGTTCCTGGTGGTGGACCGCCGCTCGTCGGCGGCTGTGCTGCCCCCCAGCGCGTTCCACCCCGGCCGGGAGAAGTGGATCTACCTGACGCTGGGCGTGCTGATGGCCACCACGAAGGCCAACCTGTACATCCCGCTGCTCGGGCAGCGACTGGCTCACCTGCCGCCGGTGATGGCCGGATTTCTGGGTGCCGCCCTGTCGACCGGCTGGACGATCAGCGAGATCGCCAGCGCCTCGGTCAGCAAGGTGCGGGTGATCATCGGGCTGGTGATCAGCGGGCCACTGGTGATGTCCGGCGGCCTGGCGGTGGTCGCGTTCGCCCGGATGAGCAGTTACAACCCGACCGCGGTCGGCGCGATCTGGGCGCTGGCGCTGCTGGTCGTCGGTGTCGGTGTCGGTGTCGGCTGGCCGCATCTGTCGGCGTGGGCCATGAGCTGCGTCGATGACCCCGCCGAGGGCGGTACGGCCGCCGCCGCGATCAACACCGTCGCGCTGATCGGCGGGGCATTCGGCGCGGGTATCGCCGGCCTGGTGGTCAACACCGCGATGAGCTCCGGCCTTCCGGCGGCCCGCTGGCTGTTCGCGATCTTCGCTGTCATGGCCGCCCTGGGTTGCGTGGTGGCCTATCGGGCCGCCCGCGGCGCCGATCCGGTGGTCGGCCCCCACGTCTGAGGGGTTGATGCGGCGTTTCCAGCCGGATCACCGGGTGGCCTTGATGACCTGGGAGAAGGTGAACTGCCAGCGTTCGACGACGTGGAAGCCCAGCTGGCGCAGCACCTGGCCGTCGGGAGTGCGGGCGAACCGGGTGCCCGACGGCAGCTTGACGGCGACCTGGTGGGCCGGCAGGGATCGGTCGTGATCGGTGATCGTCCAGATCGTCGGGCAGCCGGCGAGCTGATCGGTCAGCGCCCACACCGCCAGATGCCCGTCCCACAGCCGGCCCAGCTGCTGCCGGTGCGGGCCCCGGCCCGGGTCTCGCAGCTTGGCGAACGTCTCGGCCCGACCGGCCGGCAGTGCCCGGATCGGGCCGGGCAACCACCTGGTGGTGTTGTCGATCAGGAGGCAGTCCCCGGGCCGGGCATGCGCGTCGATCACGTCGGCCACCGCACTGTAGTCCCAGCCCTCTTTGGTGTAGCGATCACGTTGATTGGCAACATAATTCGGTGCTGCGGCGATGATCAGTACCGTCAGGGCGCCGATGATGGCGCGGCGAGGCCGGGCGAGTGTGATCACGGCGATGTTCAACGCGAGGGCCAACGTGATCGCCATGGCGGGCGCCGTGCTGATCAGGTAGCGCGGATAGTAGACGGGTTTCACCATCACCGAATAGGCCACGGTGGCCACGGTGGGGATGACCAGCCAGGCGACGCAGAGCGACACCAGCTGCCGCAGCTCGCCGGCGGGTGCCGGGCGGATCCCGGCCCGCACGGCCACCGCAGCGCCGGCGATCAGCAACCAGGCCGAGATCGCGAACGGCACGCTGTTGTCGAAGAACTGCTGCTGCGCGATCTCGATCACGGTGTGCGCGTTCACCGGCCGGATCCAGGCGACCTGCCAGATCTGCTGCCGGCTGAACCACAGGAAGGGGGCCAGCACGGCCAGCGCGATTCCGGCGGCGCCCGCAAAGCGCCGCTTCACCGAGCGGTCGCACTCGCACGCCCGCAGTCCTACCGCATGCACCGCCACCATGAGCACGGTGAAGGTGTTCAGCAGCGTTGAGGCCACCACCGCCGCGCCGTACCCCAGCCACAGCGCCGGGGTGTTACGGCGCGCCGCGCTCACCCACAGCACCGTCAGCCAGACCGCGGACGCCGCCGCGAACGCATACGGGCGCGCTTCCACCCCGGCCCACGTCACCCGCGGCAGCACCGCATACAGCACGCCGGCGCAGACCGACACCTGCCGGCCGGCGAACCGGCGACACAACACCACCACCCCGGCTGCGCCGGTGCCCACCGCCAGACAGCTCGGCGCCCGCGCCCAGAATTCCGTCGCGGGGAAGACGGCCAACCAGCCGTGCATGAACAGGTAGTACAGGCCGTGCACCGCGTCGATGTGGGTCAGCAACTGCCACAGTTCCGGCAGCGATCGATGCGTCGACGCCGAGATCGTGGCCGACTCGTCGAACCACAGTGACGGTCGGCTCGCGCCGATGCCGCTGATCAGCGTCGCCACCACTGCGATCAGGACCGCGGCCGGGGGCCGGCCCAGCCGGCGGGGCGAACCCGCCGCGGTGCTCACCGGTGCCCGGTCCAGTACCAGGCTCAACGGCGTCTGCTATCGCGAGCGATGACGGTTATGACAGTCCACGCTACCGCCCGGCACGCCGTGTCAGCCACGTCACGACGGCGGTGAGATGCGGTTTTCGTGCCGGTCAATGGCGATGTGTGTGCAGCGACGCAGGCGACATGTGACGCCAATCGCCCCCATCGGGGCCTCCGACGCGTTAATGTCGCCATGGCTTACTAGCGAGCATTGCAACTTTTCACCGGGAGGGTTACGGATGAGCGGCTACAAGACGGTGGTGGTCGGCACGGACGGCTCGGATTCTTCGTTGCGTGCCGTCGACCGTGCCGGTCACCTGGCGTCGGGTGAGGGTGCGAAGGTCGTCATCGCCACCGCCTACCTGCCGCACGCCGACGACCCGCGGGCCGTCGACGCTCTGAAAGACGAGAGCTACAAGGCCTCCGGCAGTGCCCCGATCTACGCCATCCTCAAGGAAGCCAAGGAGCGGGCCATTGCCGCCGGGGCCTACGAGGTGGAGGAGCGCGCGATCGTCGGCGCCCCGGTGGACGCGCTGGTGGAGTTGGCCGAGTCGGTCAACGCCGACCTGCTGGTGGTCGGCAACGTGGGGCTGAGCACGATTGCCGGGCGGCTGCTCGGGTCGGTGCCGGCCAACGTGTCGCGGCGCGCCAAGGTCGACGTGCTGATCGTGCACACCACCGGCTGACCGGGCCGGCATCTGTCGTCAGGGCATCGCTTCGGCCCAGGCCAGATGCCCTTGGAAGCCAAGCGTTTCGGCCATGTCGCGGTAGCGGTCGCGGAAGTCGGCGTACTGCGCGGTGTCGTCGCGTGCCCTGGCCAGCAGGGCCCGCAGTCGTAACAGCCAGATATCCCGGATCGCCAGGTTCTCCTCGGCGGGCGCGGTCGCCGGCCGGCGCGATCAGCGAACCGCAGCCGTCGCAGAACCGCGCGTCCTCCCGCGGTTCGGTGCCGCACGTTGCGCACGCCGGTAGCGCCGTCACCAACCCCGTTCGCGCCACTCCGCCAGATGCGGTCGCTCGGTCCCGAGGGTGGTGTCGTCGCCGTGTCCGGGGTAGACGACGGTGTCGTCGCCGAACCGGTCGAACACCTTGGCGCTCACGTCGCCGAGCAGCCGCTCGAAATCGCCGGGCTGCCAGGTCTTGCCGACGCCGCCCGGGAACAGGCAGTCGCCGGTGAACAGCTGGGTGATTCCTCCGGTGGCCGCGCCGTCCAGGGCCAGTGCCACCGAGCCCTCGGTGTGGCCCTGCAGGTGGATCACGTCGAAGGTCAGGTCACCCACCGTCACGGTGTCGCCATCGGCCAGCAGCCGGTCGGGGGTCACCGGAAGCGGCTCGGCGTCCAGCGCGTGCGCCGCCGTCGGCGCCCCGGTCGCGGCGACGAGCTCGGCCAGTGCCTGCCAATGGTCGAAGTGCTGGTGACTGGTGACGATCAGCGCTACCTCCGGCGCGTGGTCGCGCACCAGTGCCCGCAGCGTCTCGGCGTCGTTGGCCGCGTCGATCAACAGCGTCTTGCCGGTGTTGGTGCACGTCACCAGGTAGGCGTTGTTATCCATGGGACCCACCGAGGTCTTGATGATCGTGGCCCCGGGCAGGGTGCGGCGGGCGGCGGTGCCGGGCTCGACATGGCCGGTGTAGGTGTCGTCAACCGAGGTCTTCGGGGTCATATCCGCCACCGTACTGGCCGTGAGCTGCGTGTCGGTAGCGCCACCTAGCATGGACGGGTGGCTGACCGGCTGATCGTCAAGGGTGCGCGTGAACACAACCTGCGCAGTGTCGACCTGGACCTGCCGCGGGACGCGTTGATCGTCTTCACCGGGCTGTCCGGCTCCGGCAAGTCCTCGCTGGCCTTCGACACAATTTTCGCCGAAGGCCAGCGCCGTTACGTCGAGTCGCTGTCGGCGTATGCCCGCCAGTTCCTGGGTCAGATGGACAAACCGGATGTCGACTTCATCGAGGGCCTGTCGCCGGCGGTGTCCATCGACCAGAAGTCCACCAACCGCAACCCGCGGTCGACGGTCGGCACCATCACCGAGGTCTACGACTACCTGCGGCTGCTGTACGCCCGCGCCGGCACCCCGCACTGCCCGGTCTGCGGTGAGCGCATCGCCCGCCAGACCCCGCAGCAGATCGTCGATCAGGTGCTGGCCATGGATGAGGGGCTGCGCTTTCAGGTGTTGGCGCCGGTGGTGCGCACCCGCAAGGGGGAGTTCGCCGACCTGTTCGAGAAGCTCAACACCCAGGGCTACAGCCGGGTCCGGGTCGACGGCGTGGTGCACCCGCTCACCGACCCGCCCAAGCTCAAGAAGCAGGAGAAACACGACGTCGACGTCGTGGTGGACCGGTTGACGGTCAAGGAGACGGCCAAGCAGCGGCTCACCGATTCGATCGAGACGGCGCTGGGGTTGGCCGACGGCATCGTGGTGCTCGAGTTCGTCGACCGCGATGACGACCACCCCCACCGCGAGCAGCGATTCTCCGAGAAGCTGGCCTGCCCCAACGGTCACCCGCTGGCGGTCGACGACCTGGAGCCGCGGTCGTTCTCGTTCAACTCGCCTTACGGGGCGTGCCCCGAATGCGCCGGGCTGGGCATCCGCAAGGAGGTCGACGCCGACTTGGTGGTGCCCGACCCGGACCGCACCCTGGCCGAGGGGGCGGTGGCGCCGTGGTCGATGGGCCCCACCAGCGAGTACTTCACCAGGATGATGGCCAGTCTCGGTGACGCCATGGGTTTCGACGTCGACACCCCGTGGCGCAAGCTGCCGGTCAAGGCCCGCAAGGCCATCCTGGAGGGCTCCGACGAGCAGGTCCATGTGCGCTACCGCAACCGCTACGGCCGGACCCGCTCCTACTACACCGATTTTGAAGGTGTGATGGCGTTCCTGCAGCGCAAGATGGAGCAGACCGAGTCCGAACAGATGAAGGAACGCTACGCCGGCTTCATGCGCGACGTGCCCTGCCCGGAGTGCGCCGGCACCCGCCTCAAGCCGGAGATCTTGGCGGTGACCATGACCGCCGGCGACTACGGCAGCAAATCCATTGCGCAGGTCAGTGATCTGTCGATCGCGGAATGCTCCGACTTCCTCAACGCGCTGACGCTGGGCCCGCGGGAGCAGGCCATCGCCGGCCAGGTGCTCAAGGAGATCCAGTCGCGGCTGAGCTTTCTGCTCGACGTCGGGCTGGAGTATCTGACGCTGTCGCGGGCGGCCGGAACACTGTCCGGTGGTGAGGCGCAACGTATCCGGCTGGCCACCCAGATCGGCTCGGGTCTGGTCGGGGTGCTCTACGTGCTCGATGAGCCGTCGATCGGGCTGCATCAGCGTGACAACCGCCGGCTGATCGAAACCCTGGTGCGGCTGCGCGACCTGGGCAACACCTTGATCGTCGTCGAGCACGACCTGGACACCATCGCGCACGCCGACTGGATCGTCGACATCGGTCCGGCGGCCGGGGAGCACGGCGGGCGGATCGTGCACAGCGGGCCTTACGCCGAGTTGGTGGCCAACACCGACTCGATCACGGGCGCCTACCTGTCCGGCGCGAAAAGCATTGCGGTGCCCCAGCTTCGCCGGATGGTGGATGCCAAACGCCAGCTGGGCGTGGTCGGCGCCCGCGAACACAACCTGCGCGGCGTCGACGTGGCGTTCCCGCTCGGGGTGCTGACCGCCGTCACCGGAGTGTCCGGTTCGGGAAAGTCGACGCTGGTCAACGACATCCTGGCGTCGGTGCTGGCCAACAAGCTCAACGGCGCCCGGCTGGTGCCCGGCCGGCACACCCGCATCACCGGCCTGGACCACCTGGACAAGCTGGTGCGGGTCGACCAGTCACCGATCGGGCGCACCCCGCGGTCCAACCCGGCCACCTACACCGGGGTGTTCGACAAGATCCGCACCCTGTTCGCCGCCACCACCGAGGCCAAGGTGCGCGGCTATCAGCCGGGCCGGTTCTCGTTCAACGTCAAGGGCGGCCGGTGTGAGGCGTGCACCGGCGACGGCACCATCAAGATCGAGATGAACTTCCTGCCGGATGTCTATGTGCCCTGCGAGGTCTGCCACGGCGCCCGCTACAACCGGGAGACCCTGGAGGTGCACTACAAGGGCAAGACCATCGCTCAGGTGCTCGACATGTCCATCGAGGAGGCGGCGGAGTTCTTCGAGCCGATCACCGCCATCCACCGCTACCTGCGCACCCTGGTCGACGTCGGCCTGGGCTATGTGCGGCTGGGGCAGCCCGCGCCGACGCTGTCCGGCGGGGAGGCGCAGCGGGTGAAGCTGGCCTCGGAGCTGCAGAAGCGCTCCACCGGCCGCACGGTCTACATCCTTGACGAGCCCACCACCGGCCTGCACTTCGAGGACATCGCCAAACTGCTGGGCGTCATCAACGGGCTGGTCGACAAGGGCAACACGGTGATCGTCATCGAGCACAACCTGGACGTGATCAAGACCGCGGACTGGATCATCGACATGGGCCCCGAAGGCGGGGCCGGTGGGGGAACGGTGGTGGCCACCGGCACACCCGAGGACGTGGTGGCCGTGCCGGAGAGCTACACCGGTAAGTTCCTCGCCGAGATCCTCAGCGCACCGCCGGCCAAACCCGCCAAGCCCGCCAAGCGGCGGCGCAAGGCCAGCGCTTAGCACTGGTGTGAGCGCACGCTCCCCACCGGGTACATGGCGGGAACTGTATTCACAGTTGGTTTGTCTGCTGCAAAAAAAATGCATGCAAGCGTAGTGGCGGGTTTTCCTTTCGGTCTGCAAAGTATTGAGCGGGCACGCGGCTGCGAGGAATTCTCCGAGCGTAGGATCAATAGAGGTGCCGGAACATATATGCCACACGGCGTGCGGTTCCCCATTTGGTCACCGCGTGCACATCATTCAGAAGATTGTTGGTTAAATTTTGGGCTGTCGCGGCTAGGCTCAATGCTTCCGATCCTGTGCACGAACGGTTGGCAAAGCACCGTGAGGATATCTCGTGATTATTATCCTGCCACTGTGCAAGGTTTTGTTCATCAAAATATTCAGTGTCGCATTTGTTAGCGATCTTGCTGGATGGCGCAGAGAACTTCTCGTTGGCCTCTATATTGTAGGTGCCAATTTGCTCGTTACGGGCATCGGCGTTGTTAAGCGAACCTGCGATAGTACCGACATAACTCAGTCCATACGTGTAGTCTAAGAGGCTGGCATAGCAATCATCTGCACGGGATATGTAGCTGTCGGATTGATCTAGCGCTACTCCAAAGAATAGACCTATAACGCCTGTGCAAATTGGCAAGACCAGCAGTTTCGTGACCAAAGCCATCTTCGAGCCTACCGGCCTACGATTATCTTTTTCATGACCTACAGATGAATTTTCTGGGTGCATATGAATGGAACCCTAGCTGCCTCTCGATATTTGGCTCAAATTGATGGCGTCTTTCTATGTTCTGGGTTCCCTTAGCCAGTCGTGGGCTGAAGATGCATAGAGAATACCTGCACTTGCGGGGTGCGGGCCCGGGCTGGCGTGATTCGCGAGGCGTAAAGCCTTTGCATGGGAGGCGGCCTTACCTATCGTCGGGCAACAACCGGAACGCTGGAGCGCCGTTCAGGGGCGCGATGGCCCGAAAATCGCGACGGTCGAGTGTGAGCACGGCGTCGGTTTCGTATTGTTCGGCCACCACGACGGAGACAGCGTCGGTGAGGTCGAGCCGCAAAGCGGCGTAACGGTTTTGGACAGTTCGAGCGATCCGCAATGTGGGTGCCGTGACGGTGGCGATGACGACGCGCCCGGTGCGCTCCTGTGCAAGTAACCAATCGTTGATCGCGAGCGCCGCTGATCTACTGACATTGCGGGTGGTGACGTGCTCGATCTCGAGAAGGACCAGCGGGGACACGACGGTCAGCGCCGCCCCGATCAGCGCCTCTCGGGCTGCCCGATGTTCTGGGTCGCCTGCGTTGAATGCCGCCACCAACCCGGAGGTGTCCGCGACGACGATCATCCCGCGTTGTCGACGGAAGCCTCAGCGACCACCCGGTGGATCTCGTCGGCAGTCACCGCGTGCCCGTAGTCAAGCGTGGGAATGTCCCACTCACCTGGCCAGCGCCGGGCACGCAACGCGGCAAGGTGGAATGCCTCGCGAAAGTACTCGGATTCGGGCCGCCCGTCCCGGGCGGCCGCTGCTTTGATCACGGCAAGGTCGTCCTCGTCGACCATCACCGTCGTCTTCTTCAGGGCCATATGGTTATGGTACCAGTGCCATATGTTACCGTAGCGCCTTGACCAGCGGCGACGGGAACCGCGGCGCTATCCGCGTGCCGTCCAGCCAGGCGGTGAGCTGCTTCGCCCGCCGTTCCAACACCTGACGCGCCGGCCGGCCCGGGTCCTCCAGCAGCTGCAGCTGCACCGCGGCGGCGGCGTTCTGACACCAGCCGCCCACGATCCGGCCGTTCCACCACACCGTGGGTCCGGCGTTGCCGTAGTTGTCGAAGAGCTGGCCGCGGTGCTCGCCGAGGTACCAGTCGCGGTGATACCAGCCCATCGTGGTGACGTCGAGTCCGGGCAGCAGCGCACCCCACGGCTCGGGTTCGGGCTCGGGCTCCAGGTCGTCGGGCAGCGCGTACCCGGGGGTGCCGTGCAGGTCGACGTCGACGGCGCCGATGCCGCTCAACGCTTTTCGGGCCGCCGTCTTGGTGGTGCCGAACCACCACTTGATGTCGTCGGCGGTGGCCGGGCCGAAGGCCCGCAGCCAAGTGGCGACCAGGCGCGCCTGCGCCTCCTCGGCGGAGATCGGTTCGCCCGGTTCGCCGAGCCAGTCGGCGGCGGCCGCCCACCGGGGCCGCGACGAGGTCCAGCTGGCGTCGTTGGGTCCGCGCACGATGTCGCCCTGGGCGCCGAGCACGGTCAAGGCGCGCGGGGCGAGGTGGGTCTGGCCGCCGTAGGCCTTGCCGGGTGCGGGGTCGTAGGTTCCGGCCAGTTCGGGTAGTGCGGCACGCAGTTCGGTGCTGCTGGCCGGGCCGTGCTCTTCGAGATGTCGCAGCACCGCCGCGCCGGCCCGGGCCAGCCAGCGTGCTCCGTCGTCGGCGACACCGGCTTTGGCCACGTCGGCGATGAGTCGGCGGCGTTCGGTGTCGGCCACCCGGTCGCCGGCGGCGGCCTGCACAGCAGGCAGCTCGGCGGGGTCGACCACCCACAGCGTGCGGCGCATCGCCAGCTGCTTGATCAGCGACCGCTTCTCATACAACGCACTGTCCAGGTCGGCGACGCTGAACGGCGATGATCGCGCCCACAGCGACAGGTACGGGGTGGCCGGATCGGTGGCGTGCAGGCCGATGAGCGTGGCCGCTATCTGCGTGATCGGCTCGGTCGCGGTCTCCGGGGCCAGGAAATGCCGGCGTGCCAAGCGGTTTCGCCGTTCGGCGATGGTGAAGGCCCGCACCTGTCAGTGTTCGTCATCGCGCATCGAGGCGCGGATCTGCTCCAACCGGTCGGCGGCGGCGCGCTGCCGGTCCTGGTACTGCTTCTCGACGGTGCGGCCCTCCGGGGTCTCCGCGTCCAGTTCCTGCGCACCGATCGAGGTCTCGAACCGGTTCTCGATCTTCTCGCGCACCGATTCGAAGGTCGGCACGCCGGTGTCGTCGTAACCGGTGTCGGGCTGCGGGTCGCCCGGATCGTCACCCATGTTCGCCACGGTACCGCCGGCGATCGAAGTAGCGGACCATCAGCGCCCAGTAGCCCATGGTCAGCGTCATCGCCGCGGCGGTGGCCGCCACCGTCGGCAGCAGTCGCCGCCGGCGGGCGCTCAGCAGCGCCCATGTGGTCGCGGCGCTACCGGCGAGGTTCACCAGCAGGGCGGCGTCTCGGGGCCGGTCGGTGACCCACTGCTCCTCACCGAGCATCGCGCGCGTCGACCAGGCCGCCTGATCGGTGGGCTCGCCGAAGATCACCGGGTTCAGTGCCAACCACACCGACACCCACGCGGCATCCCGCCAGGAGCGCCGCCACACCGGCACCAGGATCAACGGCGTCGTCGCCCAGCGGCTCCAGGCGCTCCACGGGTTGGCGTGCCGGGCGAACACGGCGCGGCGGATACCGGCGAGAGTCACAACCCGCGAGGATAGGCAGTCAAGCTGGGCGCCGCCGGGGACGAAATGTCCGGGCTGGAGGAATGCCGAACTGCTGCTAGACTGTGTGCCGCGACCGTCCCGGCGTACGCCAGGACTGCAAGTGGAGTTCCCTCCCACCTCTAGCCGCGGAGCGATCCGTAGGTCTAGTGGTCCGGTCGCAGGCGGTGCGAACCGCCTGCTCTGCGCAGCGCGCGCAGGCGCCCCGATGGTAATCGGGCCGCGACCGGTCGGCATCGGGCCCTGCTTCGTGCAGGGCTTTTTTGCTGGTGGGTGGTTTCAGCGCCGCTGCGTCCGGACGAGCACTGCGGCGGCCGCGACCGGAAGACTACCCAGGGAGGTCCCATCAGCACTGAGATCCGCGTCAACGAGCGCATTCGCGTACCTGAGGTCCGTTTGATCGGCCCGGGAGGGGAGCAGGTAGGCATCGTGCGCATCGAGGATGCGCTTCGCGTCGCCGCGGATGCCGATCTCGACCTTGTCGAAGTAGCCCCGACCGCGAAACCGCCGGTCTGCAAGATCATGGACTACGGCAAGTACAAGTACGAGGCGGCCCAGAAGGAGCGCGAGTCTCGCAAGAACCAGCAGCAGACCGTCGTCAAGGAACAGAAGCTGCGCCCCAAGATCGACCCCCACGACTACGAGACGAAGAAGGGCCACGTGGTCCGCTTCCTCGAAGCCGGGGCGAAGGTCAAGGTGACGATCATGTTCCGCGGACGTGAGCAGTCCCGGCCCGAGCTGGGCTACCGGCTGCTGCAGCGACTGGGCGCCGATGTCGCCGAGTACGGGTTCGTCGAGACCTCCGCCAAGCAGGACGGACGCAACATGACGATGGTGCTGGCACCGCACCGCGGCGCGAAGACCCGGGCCAAGGCCGCAGAAGATGCCGGTGCGGGCGCAAAGCCCCCCGCCTCGGCCCCGGACAACGCGGCCGAGGCGGCCGAGCCCAAACCCGAAAACTGACACCGAATACCAGAACTGAGGAAACATGCCCAAGGCGAAAACCCACAGTGGCGCTTCGAAGCGGTTCCGTCGCACCGGCACCGGCAAGATCGTGCGGCAGAAGGCCAACCGTCGCCACCTGCTCGAGCACAAGCCGAGCACCCGCACTCGCCGGCTGGCCGGGCGCACCGAGGTGGCTGCTGCCGACGCCAAGCGCGTCAACAAGATGCTGAACGGCTGACAGCCGCTCCGCGCTACGCAAATCCCTTACGTCCCAACGAGAGTAGGAACACCCCATGGCACGCGTGAAGCGGGCAGTCAACGCCCAGAAGAAGCGTCGCACCATCCTGAAGGCCTCGAAAGGCTACCGTGGCCAGCGGTCGCGGCTGTACCGCAAGGCCAAAGAGCAGCAGCTGCACTCGCTGACCTACGCCTACCGTGACCGTCGCGCCCGCAAGGGCGACTTCCGCAAGTTGTGGATCACCCGGATCAACGCGGCGGCCCGCGCCAACGGCGTCACCTACAACCGCCTGATCCAGGGCCTCAAGGCGGCCGGTGTCGAGGTGGACCGCAAGAACCTCGCCGAGATCGCCGTCAGTGACGCGGCAGCGTTCACCGCGCTGGTCGAGGTCGCCAAGGCCGCGCTGCCCGAGGATGTCAACGCGCCCTCCGGCGAGGCCGCCTGACCCTGCTGGGTCTTTCTGGGATGCTGACCGAACGCTCGGCCCGCGTGGTCGCGGCGGTCAAGCTGCACCGGCACGTCGTCAGGAAGCGTGAACAGCGCTTCCTGGCGGAGGGTCCCAATCTGGTCGAGGCTGCGATCCGTCGCGGGCTGGCCGTCGAGGTCTTCGCCACCGAATCGGCGGCGCAACGGCACGGCGAGCTGCTGGCGTCGGTCCGGGCGCCGGTGCACCAGATCAGCGACCGGGCGGCTAAAGCCTTGTCGGACACCGTCACCCCGGCCGGATTGGTCGCCGTATGCACGGTTCCGGAACCGGACCTGGGCGGGTTGCTGGCCGACGCGCCGCACCTGGTGGCGGTCGCGGTGGGCATCGGCGAGCCGGGTAACGCCGGCACCCTGATCCGTATCGCCGACGCCACCGGGGCTTCCCTGGTGGTGTTGACCGGCAACAGCGTCGACCCCTACAACGGAAAGTGCCTGCGCGCCTCGGCGGGCAGCGTCTTCAACGTTCCGGTCGTGGTGGCCGCCGACACCGATGCGGTCCTTGCGGCGCTGCGCGAATCGGGGCTGCAGCTGCTGGCCACGGCGCTGGACGGCGACCTGAGTCTCGACGACGCCGATCCGGTGCTGACCGCGCCTACCGCGTGGCTGTTCGGCCCGGAATCCCACGGCTTGCCGGCTGCCGTCGCGGCCGCCGCGGACCATCGGGTGCACATCCCGATGTCCGGCGGCGCGGAGAGCCTGAATGTGGCTGCCGCAGCAGCGATCTGCCTGTATCAGAGCGCGCGGGCGCAGCGCGGCGCCCGGTCCTAGGCGGCCTTACGGCGTGGCGGGCGCGGCGCCAGGCCGCCGCCGGCGGCCAGTGAGAAGGTGCTGTGCACGAACGCCCCGGCCCGCTCGACCAGCTTCATGCCCCGGCTGACCCGCGGCACGTAGTGCATCCCGCTGGCGCGCCGGTCCTTGGGCGGTCCGCTGAACCAGGGCGCTTCGATGAGCGGTGCGTCGGCGGGGAGCTTGCCCTGTTCGCGCTTGTAGCCGGCCAGCGCACGCGGATGCAGCCGGATCTCCTCGGGGACCACGCTGAACACCAGGTGGGCGGCCTTGCCCAACAGCCGGAACAGCACCTCGTCGCCTTCTGACCAGCGCAGCCCGGCCTTCTCCCGAACCACCGGTTCGAACAGCCCGGCGGCCACCCAGCGCTGGGCGGCCAGTGCCGGCTTGAACAGCTGATCCCACACGCCGGTGGGCATCATCACGAACCACGGCTTGGGGATGCGCATGTCCAGGATGCCCTGCGCGGCCGGCGTCATCTCCAGCTCTTCCTCGCAGACCCGGTCCCAGTACTCACAGAACTCGTCCCAGGACTTCGGCACCGGGCGCATGCTCATGCCGTACATCCGGTACCACTGCACGTGTTCGTCGAAGAGTTGGTGCTTCTCGGCCTCGGTCAGCCCGCCGCAGAAGTACTCGGCCAGCTTGATGATCAACATGAAGAACGTCGCATGCGCCCAATAGAAAGTCTCAGGATCCAACGCGTGATAGCGCCGGCCCTGCGCATCGGTGCCCTTGATGTCGCGGTGGTAGTCGCGGATCGCCGCACCGGTGGCCTGGGAGCGCATGCCGTCGTAGACCACGCCCATGATCGGGTACACCGACCGCGTCACCCGCTGCAGCGGTTCACGCCACAGGCTGGAGTGCTCTTCCACGCCGGCGCCCAGGCCGGGGTACATGTTCTCGATGGTGCCGATCCACATGCCCATCACGCCGGTGCGGATATCCCCGAAGTACTTCCAGGTCAGCGATTCGGCGTTCAACGGCTCCACGGCCGCCGCGGGTTTGGGCGGGGTCGGTACGGGGGCACTCTGCTCCGCGGGCTCAGCTGCCCGCTCGGCGGACGTGGTCGGCGTAACGGTCATCACGTCTCCTGTCTGGCGAACCTGACACAACCATAATTGTGACAACACATGTTGTCTACATTATCGGGGGCGAGTCGCGACGGGATCGCCGACCGTGGCGTGTGCCACGTGTCTCTGCCGTTGCCGGTGGCCGCAACCGCCACCTACGCTGAGGCGCATGGACCTCGAGCCGGTCGGTCGGCAGGCTGACGAGCTCGAGGAGGTGGTGGAGATACCGGAGCATGCCCCGTCGAGCCGCCGCCGTTCGTTCTCCCTCGACGACGCCGCGGCCTGGTTGAACCGCACGACCAACGACGTGCGGGTGGTCGACTTGGTCCGGCGGGTGCGCCGGGCGCTACCCGGCGACCCCGAGTTCGGCGATCCGCTCTCGACCGCGGGCGACGGGGGACCGCAGGCCGCGGCCCGGGCGGCCGGTCGGCTGATGGGTGACCGCTCCGCGGCGTCGCGCGAGGTCAGTCTGGGGGCCTTGCAGATATGGCAGGCGTTGACCGAGCGGATTTCCCGCGCCCCCACCAATGCCGAGGCGACGCTGGTCTTCACCGACCTGGTCGGCTTCTCGACGTGGTCGCTGCGGTCCGGCGACGACGCCACCCTCACCCTGCTGCGGCGGGTGTCGCAGGCGGTCGAACCGCCGCTGCTGGACGCCGGCGGCCGCATCGTCAAACGGATGGGCGACGGGATCATGGCGGTGTTCCGCGAGCCGCTGATCGCGGTCGGCGCGGTGCTGGAAGCCCAGGATGCGATCGCGACGGTCGAGGTCAACGGCTTCACGCCGCGGATGCGGGCCGGTATCCACACCGGGCGGCCGCAGCGGCTGGCCGATGATTGGCTGGGCGTGGACGTCAACATCGCCGCGCGGGTGATGGAGCGGGCCGTCAAGGGCGGCATCGTGGTGTCCGGGGCGACGCTGGAGCGCATCGAGCCCGGGGACCTCGAGGAGTTGGGAGTGACGGCCAAGCGGGCCCGCCGACAGGTGCTGTCGGCCAAGACCAGCGGTGTCCCGGCCGATCTGATGATGTATCGGCTCAAGGCGGTTCGCCGCGAGCCCCCCGCTTCCGACTGAGCGTGGCGTTAACTTACTTGTGAGCCGGTCGAATTCCCGCACACGAGTGGAGGAACCCCGTTCCTTGGAATAGTCTGCGTGAACAAGTCACCTAATTGTGCAGTTCTACACAGGTCGCCTTCAGCGCAGAAGCGGGGAAATCATGTCAGGTCGGGAGCAGCGCCGCGGGAACGACCGCCGGGTTCGTCGTCGGGTGGTCGGTGCCGGCAGCACGGTGGCGGCGTTCCTGGCGTTCGGTATGGCTCCGCTGGCCGCGGCCCCCACGGCGCACGCCGACCTCGACTTCGACTGGCTGACCGACCTGTTCGCGCCGGTGTCGGACTCGGCGTGGGGTTGGGACACCAGCGACTGGGACACCAGCACCTGGGACATCAGCTCCTGGTTCACCTCGTCGGCGGACCCGGGCATCGCGGTCGACACCAGCGCATTCGACATGACGTCGCTGTTCAACACGTTCTTCTACCAGCCGCTGTATTCGTCGATCGACGCCTTTATCGAGAACCCGGCCAACTCCTGGCTCGTCGACATGGTCAACGGCTGGGCTCCCGAGGGTCAGTTCTATCTCGGCGACGGGGCCGACGGCACCGCGGACAGCGTCAATGGCGGTGCCGGCGGCATCTGGTTCGGCGACGGCGGCGCCGGCTACGCCGGTTCGGAGGGTGTCGAGCCTGGTGACGGCGGCGCCGCCGGATTGTTCGGCAATGGCGGTGCCGGCGGTGCCGGCTGGGACGACCAGGTCGGCGGTAACGGTGGTGCCGGCGGCACCATCATGGGCATCGGCGGTGCCGGTGGTGCCGGTGGCATGGGTGCCAACGGTGGCAACGGCGGCGACGCCATGGGCTGGCTGTTCGGCATCGGCGGTGTCGGCGGCGCCGGTGGCGCGGGCACGGCCGGCGAGGATGGTGCGGACGGAGCGTGGGTGGTTGACGGCGGGGTCGGCGGTGTCGGTGGTGACGGCAACGCCGGTGGCTCCGGTGGCACCGGCGGCAACGCGACGCGATCAATGTTCGGCGGCGGTGGTGCGGGCGGTGCTGGCGGGGCCGGTGGCGCCGGCGGCCAGGGCGGTACCGGTGCTGCGGGCGATGCCGAGCACCTCAACGGCGGCGCGGGCGGCGACGGCGGTGAAGGCGGCTCGGGCGGTTCCGGCGGCGCGGGCGGCAACGGCGGCATGTTCGGCAGCAAGGGTGCGGCCGGCGAGGCCAGCACGGTCAACGGTGATGGCGGCAAGGGCGGCACCGGTGGTGCCGGCGTGGACGCCACCGCCGACCACGCTGCGGGCACCGGCGGTGTCGGTGGCAACGGCGGCAGCGGCGGTGACGCCGGTAACGGCGGTCAGGGCGGCACCGGTGGTGCGGGCGGTGCTGGTCAAGAGGTCGGTCCGGGCGCCACTACTTGGCATGACGCCGGCAAGGGCGGTGACGGCGGCCTCGGTGGAGACGGCGGCAAGATCGGCAACGGTGGCACGGGCGGTACCGGTGGTGCCGGTGGTGTCAGTGCTACCGCCGTCGACGAGCATGGAAACCCGCTCGTCGACGAGGACGGCAATCAGGTCACGGTCGGAGGCACCGGCGGTGTCGGAGGTGCCGGCGGTGACGGTGGTACCGAGGCGGGCAATGGCGGCAACGGCGGCACCGGCGGTGTCGGCGGCGCCGGACACGACGGGCTCAAGGGCGAGGCCGGCGATGACGCTGACCCCGGTACGGGGGACAGCGGTGGCAATGGCGGCCAGGGTGGCAACGGCTTCGACGGCGGTCAGGGCGGTAAGGGCGGCGTAGGCGGTAAGGCGCAGACCGACACCGGGACCGACGGCACCGCCGGTGACGGTGGCGCCGGCGGCGCCGGCGGTGCCGTCGGTGCGGGCGGCGACGGCGGCAACGGGGCGAACGGCACCTGGGACGACGGGACTGGCAACGGCGGCGACGGCGGTAAGGCCGGGGCCAACGGCGAGCTCGCCGGCAATGGTGGCGCCGGTGGCCAGTGGGGCGGCGAGGGTGAGAACTCCGATGCCGAGGGTGCTACGGGCGCCCAGGGCGCCACCGATCCCTCCGAAGCGAGCAAGGGCGGCAACGGCGGTAATGGCGCCGACGGCACCGCGGAGCACAACAGCGGCGGCAACGGCGGTAAGGGCGGCGACGGCGCCTACGGTGGCGACGGCGGCCGCGGCGGTAACGGCGGTGACGCGTTCGAAGGCAGCAATGGCAACGGTGGTAACGGCGGTAAGGGCGGCGAGGGAGCCGACAGTGCCGAGGCCGAAGGCGCCAAGACCAGCGACGGCGGCAACGGCGGCGACGGTGGTGCCGGCGGTAAGGGCGCCGGCACCGGGAACGGCGGCACGGGCGGCGACGGCGGCAAGGGTGGCGACGGCGGCCACGGCGTGGCGGGCGCAGCCGGCGACTTCGAAAACGGCACCGGTAATGGCGGCAACGGCGGCGACGGCTACAGCGGCGGCAATGGCGGCGCCGGCGGTGCCGGCGGCGCATCCGAGTCCGGCGCCAACGGCGACGGCGGCAAGGGCGGCGACGGCGGCAACGCCGGTGCGGGTGGCAACGGCGGCGACGGCGCTGACGGCGACTGGAATGAGAAGGGCCAGTACGGCTACGGCTCCGGCGGCACAGGCGGTAACGCCGGCGATGCCGGCTCGGCAGGCAACGGCGGCGCCGGGGGCGCCGCGGGCACCGGTGGCATCGGTGGCGAAGCTGGTACCGATGGAATCGCAGGTGAGGCCAGCACCGACGAGGTCCGCGGCGGCAACGGCGGAGCCGGCGCGGCTGGCGACGAAATCCACTGGAACGGCGGCGCCGGCGGTGACGGTGGCACGGGCGGTGTCCATGGCGATGGCGGCAAGGGCGGCGCCGGCGGCCATGCGTATCTTTCCGACCTTTCTGAGCCCAATGTCACCCCGCCTGACACCGGCCTCGCGACTACTGGCGGCAATGGTGGCGCGGGCGGCAAGGGCGGCGCAGGAGGCACGGAGTCGGGCAGCGGTGGAGAGGGTGGCGCCGGTGGTGACGGCGGCACGGGCAGCCAGTACGGCGGCACCGGCGGTGCTGGCGGTGCGGGCGGTGCAGCCACCGCCACGGGCATTGAAGACAACGGTGGTAAGGGCGGCGCCGGCGGTGACGGCGGCACCGCGAGCGGCTGGCGGTCCGACGGCACCTGGGGCATCGACGGGTTCAGCGGCAAGTTCGGCTCCGGCACCATCCTGGGCGTCTCCGGCGCCGGCGGAAACGGCGGCGCCGGTGGCACCGCCATCACCGGCAATGGCGGTGACGGCGGCACCGGTGGCGACGGTGGTGCCGCCGCCAGCGACGCCGGTACCCGAGTGATCTGGGGTGGTGCCGGTGGTAAGGGTGGCGCCGGTGGTGCCGCCACCGTCCCGGCCGATGACGGCGACGGCGATGGCAGCGGTGACGGCGGCGAAGGCGACGGTGGCACCGGCGGCGAGAACGATGGCGATGACACCGAGGCCCCGGCCATCGAATCCGGCAATGGCGGGAATGGCGGCAACGGTGGTAAAGGCGGTGCGGGCACCATCACCGGCGGCAGCGGTGGCGCCGGTGGCGCCGGCGGCGCCAGCGACGACGGCGACGGCGGTAACGGCGGTAACGGCGGCACCGGCGCCGGAGGCACCGGCTGGAACGACGCCAACGGCAATCTGGCCGGCAAGGGCCAGATCCTCAACTTCGGCGGCAGCGGCGGCGCCGGCGGGGCCGGCGGCAACGGCGTGGACGGCGGCAACGGCGGTAACGGCGGTGACGGCGCGAAGGGCCTGACCGGCGGCAACGTCTTCAGCTCCGCCGGCGCCGGCGGCGCGGGCGGGGCCGGCGGCACCGGCACCACCGGCGACGGCGGCGACGGCGGCAAGGGCGGTGACAGCGGCGATGCGACCTGGCGCGCCCACAACGGCGGCGCCGGCGGCGCCGGCGGCAACAGCACGGAGGGCAACGGCGGTAAGGGCGGCGACGGCGGTGCCGGCGGGTCCCTGACCGGCGGCGGCACCGCTCCGACCAACGGCCAGGCAGTTACCGTCGGCGCGGGTGGCAACGGCGGCAATGGCGGCAGCAGCACCGATACCGACACCGAGGGCCACGGCGGCGACGGCGGTCGGGGCGGTAACGGCGGCAGCGGAGTCGGCAGCACCAAGGGCGGCATCGGTGGCACCGGCGGTACCGGCGGCAAGGCCGGCGGCGAAGCCGGCGAGACCGCTGACGCGCCAACCGCGCCCACCGGAACCACTGGAGGCGAAGGCACCACCGGCGGCGCGGGCGCTGAGCCCAAGACCCCGGACCCGGACCCGGACGCCGATAGCTAACCCAACGGCCGAAAGCCCCGCACACCGCGTGCGGGGCTTTCGCCGTGGGGTCGATAGGATCGACGCTTGCGTCCCAACCCAAGTCACAGCCAATAGGGGGAGTCTCGTCCGTGGGCAATCAGCCTGCTGAACAGTTCGACCCGTCCGTCGTCTCCGACGCGACCCTGAACGCGGCACTGCAAGCAGCGCAGCACGGCTTCACCGCCGCCGCCGACCTGGATGCGCTGGCCCACGCCAAAACCGAGCACCTCGGTGACAAGGCGCCGCTGGCGCTGGCCCGCCAGGCGCTGGCCAAACTGGACAAGGCCGACCGGGCCGACGCCGGCAAGCGCGTCAACGCCGCCCGCACCCAAGCCCAGCAGGCCTACGACGAGCGGCTGGCGGCGTTGCGTGCCGAACGCGACGCCGCCGTGCTGGCCGCCGAGAGCATCGACGTCACGCTGCCATCAGCGCGGCGACTCGTCGGGGCCCGCCACCCGATCACCCAACTGGCCGAACACGTCGCCGACACCTTCGTCGCGATGGGCTGGGAGGTGGTCGAAGGCCCCGAGGTCGAAGCTGAGCACTTCAACTTCGACGCGCTGAACTTCCCCGTCGACCACCCGGCACGCAGCGACCAGGACACCTTCCACATCGCCCCGCCCGGCTCGCGCCAACTGCTGCGCACCCACACCTCCCCGGTGCAGATCCGCGCCCTGCTGGCCCGCGAGCTGCCGGTCTACGTCGTCTCGATCGGCCGCACCTTCCGCACCGACGAACTCGACGCCACCCACACCCCGGTATTCCACCAGGTCGAGGGGCTGGCGGTGGACCGCGGGCTGACCATGGCACACCTGCGCGGCACCCTGGACGCGTTCGCGCAATCGGAGTTCGGGCCGGCGACGCGCACCCGGTTCCGGCCGCACTTCTTCCCCTTCACCGAGCCCTCCGCCGAGGTCGACATCTGGTTCGAGGGCAAAAAGGGCGGCCCCGGCTGGGTGGAATGGGGCGGCTGCGGCATGGTGCACCCCAACGTGCTGCGCGCCGTGGGCATCGACGCCGACGAGTACTCCGGCTTCGCGTTCGGTATGGGCCTGGAGCGAACCCTGCAGTTCCGCAACGGAATCCCCGACATGCGCGACATGGTCGAGGGCGATGTCCGGTTCTCGCTGCCGTTCGGAGTGGGTGCCTGATGCGCATTCCCCACAGCTGGCTGCGTGAGGCCCTGACCGCAGGCGCGCCCGACTTGGACATCACCGCACACGACATGGAGCAGGCGCTGCTGCGCGTCGGCCACGAGGTCGAGGACGTGCACACCCTGGGTCCGGTCACCGGACCGTTCAAGGTCGGCCGGGTCGTCGAGATCGAGGAGCTCACCGAGTTCAAGAAACCGATCCGAGCCTGCCGCGTCGACGTCGGCGAGGATGAGCCACGTGAGATCGTCTGCGGCGCCACCAATTTCGCGATTGACGACCTGGTGGTGGTGGCACTGCCGGGTGCGGTGCTGCCCGGCGACTTCGTCATCGCCACCCGCAAGACCTACGGCCGCACCAGCGATGGGATGATCTGCTCGGCGTCCGAAATCCGGCTGAGCACCGACCATTCGGGCATCCTGGTACTACCGGCTGGCACCGCCGACCCCGGTGCCGACGCCGCCGAGGTCCTCGGCCTCGACGACGTGGTCTACGAGCTGGCCATCACCCCCGACCGCGGCTACTGCATGTCGGTGCGGGGCCTGGCACGGGATCTGGCGTGCGCGCTGGACCTGAACTTCGCCGATCCGGCCGCCGTTCCGCCGCTGCCCGCCGACGGCGAGGCCTGGCCGCTGACCGTGCAACCCGACACCGGCGTGCGCCGCTTCGCGCTACGCGGCGTCACCGGCATCGACCCGGCGGCGGTGTCGCCGTGGTGGCTGCAGCGCCGACTGCTGCTCTGCGGTATCCGGGCGATCTCGCCGGCCGTCGACGCCACCAACTACGTGATGGTCGAACTCGGCCACCCGATGCACGCCCACGACCGGTCTCGCATCACCGGCGGATTCGGCGTGCGCTTCGCGGCGCCCGGCGAGACCGTCACCACCCTCGATGACATCGAACGCAAGCTGGACCCGGCCGATGTGCTGATCGTCGACGACGTCGCGACCGCCGCGATCGGCGGCGTGATGGGCTCGGGCAGCACCGAGATGCGCGACGACTCGACCGACGTGCTGTTGGAGGCCGCGATCTGGGATCCCGCAGCGGTGTCGCGGACCGCGCGGCGGCTGCACCTGCCCAGCGAGGCCGCCCGCCGCTACGAGCGCGCCGTGGACCCGGCCATCTCGGTGGCCGTGCTGGACCGGTGTGCGACGCTGCTCGCCGAGATCGCCGGGGGAGCCGTCGAACCCACACTGACCGACTGGCGCGGTGACCCGCCCGTCGAGAACTGGAACCCGGCACCCATCGAGATCGCCGCCGACCTGCCGGACCGCACCGCCGGGGTGAGCTACCCCGAGGGCACCACCGCCCGGCGGCTGACCCAGGTCGGCTGCACCGTGGCGGCTCACGGCGCGACACTGACCGTCACCCCGCCGAGCTGGCGGCCGGACCTGCGCCTGCCCGCCGACCTGGTCGAGGAGGTGCTGCGGCTCGAAGGCCTGGAGTCCATCCCGTCGGTGCTGCCCACGGCGCCGGCCGGGCGAGGCCTGACCGACACCCAGCGGCGCCGGCGCGCGATCGGCAAGTCGCTGGCGCTGGCCGGCTACGTCGAGGTGCTCACCAGCCCGTTTTTGCCCGCCGGGGTGTTCGACGCCTGGGGCCTGGCCGACCACGACCCGCGCCGCGCCACCGTCGCCGTGCTCAACCCGCTGGAGGCCGACCGGCCGCAGCTGGCCAGCACGCTGCTGCCGGGCCTGCTGGAAGCATTGGGGCGCAACGTGTCCCGCGGTATCAACGATGTCGCACTGTTTGCCATCGCCCAGGTGGTGCAGTCGGTGGGGCCTGCCGAATTCCCGGCCGTCACGCCCGCCCGGCGGCCCACCGATGCGGAGATCGCCGGGATCGACGCCGCATTGCCGCGCCAGCCGCAGCACATCGCGGTGGCGCTGACCGGCCTTGCCGAGCCGCGCGGCCCGTGGGGGCCGGGCCGGCCGGTCGAGGCCGCCGACGCCATCGAGGCCGCCCGCACCATCGCCCGCGCCGCCGGCGTCGAGATCACCCTGCGGGCCGGTGCATACCTGCCGTGGCATCCGGGCCGCTGCGCCGAGGTGCTCGTCGGCGAGACCGTGATCGGTTACGCCGGGCAGCTGCACCCGGCCGTCGTCGAACGCTCCGGGCTGCCCAAGGGCACCTGCGCGGTCGAGTTGAACCTGGACGCCATGCCCATCGCGTCGTCGCTGCCGGCGCCGCGGGTGTCGCCGTTCCCGGCGGTGTTCCAGGACGTCGCGCTGGTGGTCGATGAGAAGGTGACCGCCCAATCGGTGGCCGATGCGGTGCGCGCCGGCGCCGGCGCGCTGCTGGAAGACATCGCCCTGTTCGACGTCTACACCGGCCCGCAGGTCGCCGACGGCCGCAAGTCGCTGGCGTTCGCGCTGCGCTTCCGCGCCGCCGATCGCACCCTGACCGAGGACGAGGCGAGTGCGGCCCGCGACGCCGCGGTGGCCTGCGCCGCCGAGCGCGTCGGCGCCACCCTGCGCTAGGCCCTTGCTCATTTTGCGCGAGCGGGCGTGTTTGCACACGACACGCCGCGGTCAGGCGTACAACTATGCACTCTCGCGGCCTATCGCGAGCCCCGGGTACTCCGGCATGCTGAGAAGCGCCACGCGTCACCGAGCGGGAAGCTCGATGGGAGTTCAACGCTATGAACGAACCCGAAACCTTTGACGTCGTCGTACTCGGAGCCGGACCGGTCGGTGAGAACGTCGCCGACCGCGCCCGGGCCGCCGGGCTGACGGTGGCGATCGTGGAGCGCGAACTCGCCGGCGGCGAATGCTCCTATTGGGCCTGCGTGCCCAGCAAGGCGCTGCTGCGGCCGGTGCTCGCGCTGGCCGACGCCCGCCGCGTGGCCGGCGCGCGCGAAGCCGTCAGCTCCCCGATCGACGCCGCCGGAGTGTTCGGCCGCCGCAACGACTTCGTGGGCGACTGGGACGACACCGGCCAGGTGGACTGGATCAACGGCATCGGCGCGACGCTGGTGCGCGGGCACGGACGTCTCGACGGGCCGCGGCGGGTGGTGGTCACCACGCCCGGCGACGACACCGTGGAGCTGGCCGCCCGCCATGCGGTGGTGATCTGCACCGGAACCCGCGCGGCACTCCCGGAACTGCCCGGTATCGCCGAGGCCCGGCCGTGGACCAATCGCGAAGCCACCGAAGCCATGTCGGTTCCCGGCCGGATCGCGGTCGTCGGCGCCGGCGGTGTGGGCGTCGAAATGGCCACCGCCTGGCAGTGTTTGGGCTCGGCCGTGACGATGCTGGTGCGCGGATCGGGGTTATTGGCGCGGATGGAGCCGTTCGTCGGCGAGTACGTCGCGCGCGGGTTGGCCGAGGCGGGAGTCGATGTGCGCACGGGTGTTTCGGTGGCCCGGCTCGGGCGCGACGGTGATGGGCCGGTGCGTTTGGAGTTGACCGACGGCGGCGAACTCGAAGTCGACGAGGTGCTGTTCGCGACGGGCCGCAGCCCGGCTACCGGCGACATCGGCCTGGACACCGTCGGCCTGAATCCCGGGGACTGGCTGCAGGTCGATGACACCTGCCGGGTGCAGGCCGTCGACGACGGGTGGCTGTACGCGTGCGGCGACGTCAATCACCGGGCGCTGCTGACCCACGAGGGCAAATACCAGGCACGCATTACAGGCGACGCCATCGGCGCGCGAGCCACCGGCGCCCCGCTGGACACCGCGGACTGGGGCGCCCATGCCGCCACCGCTGACCACCACGCGGTGCCGCAGGTGTTCTTCACCGACCCGGAGGCTGCCGCCGTGGGGCTCACCGCCGAGCAGGCGCAACAGGCCGGGCAGCGGGTGCAGGTGGTGGATGTGGAGATCGGCGAGGCGGTGACCGGGGCCAAACTGCACGCCGACGGCTACCGTGGGCGCGCCCGCATGGTGGTCGACGCCGAGCATGAGTACCTGCTCGGTGCCACGTTCGTCGGCCCCGGTGTCGCCGACCTGCTGCACTCGGCCACCATCGCCGTCGCCGGGCGGGTGCCGGTGAGTCGGCTCTGGCACGCCGTGCCGTGTTTTCCGACGATCAGCGAGGTCTGGCTGCGGCTGCTGGAGGCCTACCGCGATTCCGCATCGGTCCAAGCGCCGAGCTGAGTGTCGGTCTGAGCCTCAGATACCGTCGGCGGGCGTGCGCAAAAACGGTTCTGGCCACGGCGTGTCGGCCGGGGACCCGCACGCTGGCCGGAAATAAACGTAATGGGTTTGCGCATTGATGCATAACAATGCAACACTGGTCGCATGGTTTCTGTGGCGGTAGCCGGTGCCAGTGGGTACGCCGGCGGTGAGATTCTGCGGCTGTTACTGGGGCACCCAGCTTACGCGGACGGCCGGTTGACGATCGGGGCGCTGACCGCCGCCGGTAACGCCGGCAGCACCATGGGCGAACAGCACCCGCATCTCATGCCGCTGGCCGACCGGGTCCTCCAGCCCACCGAGGTCGACGTCCTCGCCGGCCACGACGTGGTGTTTCTCGGCCTGCCGCACGGACATTCGGCGGTACTGGCCGAACAGCTCGGCGACGACACCCTGGTGGTGGACTGCGGCGCGGACTTCCGGCTGGACGACCCGACCGACTGGGAACGCTTCTACGGCACGTCGCACGCGGGCACCTGGCCCTACGGCCTGCCGGAACTGCCCGGGGCGCGCGAACAGCTCAAGGACGCCCGCCGGATCGCAGTGCCGGGCTGCTACCCGACGGCGGCGCTGCTGGCGCTGTTCCCGGCCGTCGCCGCCGGCCTGATCGAGCCGGACGTCTCCGTGGTCGCGGTCAGCGGCACCTCCGGCGCCGGCAAGGCCGCCAAGGTCGACCTGCTCGGCTCGGAGGTGATCGGCTCGGCGCGGGCCTACAACATCGCCGGCGCGCACCGGCACACTCCGGAGATCGGCCAGGGCCTGCGGGCGGTCACCCACCGTGACGTCACCGTCTCCTTCATCCCGGTGCTGATCCCGGCGTCGCGGGGCATCCTGGCCACCTGCACCGCCAAAACCACCACGCCGCTGCCCAAGCTGCGCGCCGCCTACGAAAAGGCCTACCAGGCAGAGCCGTTCGTACGGCTGCTACCGGAGGGCCAGCTGCCCAAGACCGGATCGGTGATCGGCAGTAACGCCGCGCACCTGGCGGTGGCCGTCGACGAGGACGCCTCGACGTTCATCGCGATCGCCGCCATCGACAACCTGGTCAAAGGCACCGGCGGCGCCGCGGTGCAGGCGATGAACCTGGCACTGGGCTGGCCGGAGTCCGAAGGGCTTTCGACAGTGGGTGTCGCCCCGTGACACGGATCCTGCGCGAACAAGGGGTGACAGCGCCGGCGGGCTTCCGGGCGGCCGGAATCGCCGCCGGCATCAAGGCTTCCGGGGCGCCGGACCTGGCGCTGGTGTTCAACGAGGGGCCCGACTACGCGGCCGCCGGAGTGTTCACCAGCAACCAGGTCAAGGCGGCCCCGGTGCTGTGGAGCCAACAGGTGCTCAAAAGCTGCCGGCTGCGGGCGGTGATCCTCAACTCCGGCGGCGCCAACGCCTGCACCGGCCCGGGCGGATTCCAAGACACCCACGCCACCGCCGAGGCCGTCGCTGCCGCGTTGTCGGAGTGGGGCACCGAGACCGGAGCCGTCGAGGTGGCGGTCTGCTCCACCGGACTGATCGGCGACCGGCTGCCGATGGACAAGCTGCTGGCCGGAGTCACCGACGTGGTGCAGGAGATGGCCGGGGGACTGGTCGGTGGCGACGAGGCCGCCCGCGCGATCATGACGACCGACACCGTGGCCAAACAGGTTGCGCTGCACCACGATGACAACTGGACGCTGGGCGGGATGGCCAAAGGTGCCGGCATGCTGGCCCCGTCGCTGGCCACCATGCTGGTGGTGCTCACCACCGACGCCAAAGCCGACGCGGCCGCACTCGATACCGCGCTGCGCCGCGCCGCCGCCCTGACCTTCGACCGCCTCGACATCGACGGCAGCTGCTCCACCAACGACACGGTGCTGTTGCTGTCCTCGGGTGCCAGCGAGATCACGCCCAGCCAGGACGAACTCGACGCCGCGGTGCTGGCCGCCTGCGAGGACTTGTGCGCCCAGCTGCAGGCCGACGCCGAAGGCGTCACCAAACGGGTCACGATCACCGTCACCGGCGCCGGCAACGACGACGACGCGCTGCTGGCGGCCCGGCTCGTCGCCCGCGACAGCCTGGTCAAGACCGCGCTGTTCGGCTCCGACCCCAACTGGGGCCGGGTGCTGGCCGCCGTCGGGATGGTGCCGTTCGCCATCGACCCGGACCGGATCACGGTGGCATTCAACGGGTCACCGGTATTCAGCGACGGCCTGCCGATGCCGGGAGCCCGCGAAGTCGACCTGTCCGGCCCCGACATCGACGTCACCGTCGAGCTGAACCAGGGCAGCGGGCAGGCCACGGTGCGCACCACCGACCTGTCCCACGCCTACGTCGAAGAGAACTCCGCGTACAGCTCATGACCAGCACCGCGACCAAAGCCCAAGTTCTGGCCGAAGCACTGCCCTGGCTCAAGCAGCTGCACGGCAAGATCGTCGTCGTCAAATACGGCGGCAACGCCATGACCGACGACACCCTCAAGCACGCGTTCGCCGCCGACATGGCGTTCCTGCGCAACTGCGGTATCCAGCCGGTGGTGGTCCACGGCGGCGGACCGCAGATCAGCACCATGCTCTCCCGGCTCGGGATCGAAGGCGACTTCAAGGGCGGATTCCGGGTCACCACACCGGAAGTGCTCGACGTTGCGCGCATGGTGCTGTTCGGCCAGGTCGGCCGCGAACTCGTCGGGCTGATCAACGCCCACGGCCCCTATGCCGTCGGCATCACCGGTGAGGACGCCGCGCTGTTCACCGCGGTGCGGCGCAGTGTCACCGTCGACGGCGTCGCCACCGACATCGGACTGGTCGGCGACGTCGACCAGGTCAACACCGCCGCGGTGCGCGATCTCATTGCCGCAGGCCGGATCCCGGTGGTCTCCACCCTTGCCCCCGATGCGGACGGCGTGGTGCACAACATCAACGCCGACACCGCCGCGGCAGCGCTGGCCGAAGCCCTGCAAGCCGAGAAACTGCTGATGCTCACCGACGTCGACGGCCTCTACACCGACTGGCCCGACACCGATTCGCTGGTCAGCGAGATCGACACCGCGACACTGGCGCAGCTGTTGCCGACGCTGGAATCGGGCATGATCCCCAAAGTCGAAGCCTGCCTGCGCGCCGTGCGCGGCGGGGTGCCCAGCGCCCACATCATCGACGGCCGGGTCAAGCACTGCGTGCTCGTCGAATTGTTCACCGACGCCGGCACCGGAACCAAGGTGGTGAACCCATGAGCCTGCAAGACCGCTGGTCCGCGGTGATGATGAACAACTATGGCACCCCGCCGCTGGCTTTGGTCAGCGGCCAGGGCGCGGTGGTGACCGACGAAGCGGGTAAGGACTATCTCGATCTGCTCGGCGGCATCGCCGTCAACCTGCTCGGCCACCGCCACCCCGCGGTGATCGAAGCCGTCACCACCCAGTTGAACACCCTGGGCCACACCTCGAACCTGTACGCCACCGAGCCGGGCGTCGCGCTGGCCGAAGGCCTCGTCGACCAGCTGGGCGCACCGGCGCGAGTGTTCTTCTGCAACTCCGGCGCCGAGGCCAACGAGGCGGCGTTCAAACTGACCCGGCTCACCGGCAAGACGAAGATCGTAGCGGCCGACGGCGCGTTCCACGGCCGGACGATGGGGTCGCTGGCGTTGACCGGTCAACCCGATAAGCGGGCGCCGTTCGAACCGCTGCCCGGCGACATCACCCACGTGCCCTACGGAGACACCAAAGCGCTTGCCGAGGCTGTCGACTCGGCGACCGCGGCGGTCTTCCTGGAGCCGATCATGGGGGAGGGCGGTGTCGTCGTCCCGCCCGCCGGCTATTTGGCCGAGGCTCGCGGCATCACCGCGGCCTACGGCGCACTGCTGGTGTTCGACGAGGTGCAGACCGGCGTCGGCCGCACCGGGGCGTTCTACGCCCACCAGCACGACGGCATCACCCCCGACATCGTCACGCTGGCCAAGGGACTCAGCGGCGGCCTGCCGATCGGGGCGTGCCTGGCCGTCGGCGCGGCCGCTGACCTGTTGACCCCCGGCAGCCACGGCAGCACCTTCGGCGGCAACCCGGTCTGCACCGCGGCCGCGCTGGCGGTGCTGCGGGCGCTGGCCGACGGCGACCTGGTCGCCCGGGCCGGGGTGCTCGGCAAGACGCTCAGCCACGGCATCGAGGAACTGCATCACCCGCTGATCGACCACGTCCGCGGCAAGGGCCTGCTGCTGGGTGTGGTGCTGACCGCGCCGAAGGCCAAAGACGTCGAGCTGGCCGCACGCGAGGCCGGGTTCCTGGTCAACGCCGCCGCGCCGGACGTCGTCCGGCTGGCGCCACCACTGATCATCAGCGAAGCACAGCTCGACGGTTTCCTGACGGCGCTGCCCGGCGTGCTGGACACCGCGCAGGAGGCCGCACATGCTTAGGAACTTTCTGCGCGACGACGACGTCACCCCCGCCGAGCAGGCCGAAATCCTGGCGCTGGCAGCTGAACTCAAGGCCGCACCGCACAGCCGCCGGCCACTGGAGGGCCCGCGCGGGGTCGCGGTGATCTTCGACAAGAATTCCACCCGCACCAGGTTCTCCTTCGAGGTCGGCATCGCCCAACTCGGCGGGCACGCCGTCGTCGTCGACGGCCGTTCCACCCAACTGGGCCGCGACGAGACCCTGGAGGACACCGGGCGGGTGCTGTCGCGCTATGTCGACGCCATCGTGTGGCGCACCTTCGCCCAGGACCGACTGACCGCCATGGCCGCCACCGCCACGGTGCCGATCATCAACGCGCTCTCCGACGAGTTCCATCCGTGCCAGGTGCTGGCCGACCTGCAGACCATCGCCGAGCGCAAAGGAGGCCCGAAGGGGCTCAAAGGGCTCAGAATGACCTACCTCGGTGACGGCGCCAACAATATGGCGCACTCGCTGATGCTCGGCGGCGTCACCGCCGGCATCCACGTCACTGTGGCCGCCCCGGACGGTTTCACCCCCGATCCGGCCGTCGTCGCCGCCGCGCAGCAGCGCGCCGCCGACACCGGCGCCTCGGTCAGCCTCACCGCCGACCCGGCCAAGGCGGCCGGCGGCGCCGACGTGCTGGTCACCGACACCTGGACTTCGATGGGCCAGGAAGACGACGGCCTGGACCGGGTCGCGCCGTTTCGGCCTTATCAGATCAACGACGAATTGGTTGCACTGGCCGACCCGGACGTCACTGTGCTGCACTGCCTTCCGGCACACCGCGGCGACGAGATCACCGACGCGGTGATCGACGGGCCGCGCAGCGCGGTCTGGGACGAGGCCGAGAACCGGCTGCACGCACAGAAGGCGCTGTTGGTGTGGTTGCTGGAACGGTCACGATGAGCCGAGCCGACAGCCCCATCACCCGGGTGGGCCGCCAGGCCCGCATCGTCGAGGTGCTGTCGGCGGAACCGGTACGCAGCCAGACCGAGCTGGCCGCGCTGCTGGCCGCCGACGGCATCGAGGTCACCCAGGCCACCCTGTCACGCGACCTGGAGGAACTGGGCGCGGTGAAACTGCGGGGCCCCGATGGGGGAGTCGGCGGGTACGTCATTCCCGAAGACGGCAACCCGCTGCGTATGGCCGGCGGCACCGACCGGCTGTGCCGGCTGCTGGGGGAGCTGCTGGTGTCCACCGACGCCACCGGAAACCTCGCGGTGCTGCGCACCCCGCCCGGCGCGGCGGACTACCTGGCCAGTGCCATCGACCGGGCCGCGCTACCGTACGTCGTCGGCACCATCGCCGGGGATGACACCATCTTCGTGGCAGCGCGCGAGCCGATGACCGGCGCCGAGCTCGCCGCCGCCCTCAACGACCTGCAGTAGATACAGCACACAGCAAGGAGAACTCGATGTCCGAACGCGTCATCCTGGCGTATTCCGGTGGCCTGGACACCTCGGTGGCGATCAGCTGGATCGGCAAGGAGACCGGGCGCGAAGTCGTGGCCGTCGCCATCGACCTCGGCCAGGGCGGCGAGGACATGGACGTGGTGCGCCAGCGGGCCCTGGACTGCGGGGCCGTCGAATCCGTCGTGGTCGACGCCCGCGACGAGTTCGCCGAGGGCTACTGCCTGCCCACCATCCAGTCCAACGCGCTCTACATGGACCGCTACCCGCTGGTCTCGGCGATCAGCCGGCCGCTGATCGTCAAACACCTGGTGGCCGCGGCCCGCGAGTACGGCGGCGGCACCGTCGCGCACGGCTGCACCGGCAAGGGCAACGACCAGGTCCGGTTCGAGGTCGGATTCGCCTCGTTGGCACCGGATCTCAAGGTGCTGGCCCCGGTCCGCGACTACGCCTGGACCCGGGAGAAGGCGATCGCGTTCGCCGAGCAGAACGACATCCCGATCAACGTCACCAAGCGCTCACCGTTCTCCATCGACCAGAACGTGTGGGGCCGCGCGGTGGAGACCGGGTTCCTGGAGCACCTGTGGAACGCGCCGACCAAGGACGTCTACGACTACACCGAGGACCCGACCGTCAACTGGAACACCCCCGATGAGGTGATCATCGGCTTCGAACGCGGGGTTCCGGTGTCGATCGACGGACGGGAAGTGTCGGTGCTGGAGGCCATCGTCGAGCTCAACCGGCGGGCCGGCGCCCAGGGCGTGGGACGCCTCGATGTGGTCGAGGACCGGCTGGTGGGCATCAAGAGCCGCGAGATCTACGAGGCCCCCGGCGCGATGGTGCTGATCAGCGCCCACACCGAACTCGAGCACGTCACCCTGGAGCGCGAGCTGGGCCGGTTCAAGCGGCACACCGACCAGAAGTGGGCCGAGCTGGTCTACGACGGGCTGTGGTATTCGCCGCTGAAGGCCGCGCTGGAGTCTTTCGTCGCCCACACCCAGCAGCACGTGAGCGGCGAGGTGCGACTGGTGCTGCACGGCGGCCACATCGCGGTCAACGGCCGGCGCAGCAGTGAGTCGCTGTACGACTTCAACCTGGCCACCTACGACGAGGGCGACACCTTCGACCAGTCCGCCGCGCGTGGCTTCGTCGAGATCCACGGGTTGAGCTCGAAGATCTCCGCCCGCCGGGACCTGGGCTCGTGAATCTCCGCTTTCTTCGCCGCGAGTGGGAATTCCACGGCGCAACACGCCGGTGTGACGTCGTGGAATTCCCACTCGGCGGGGGTGCACGGTGAGCACCAACGAAGGCTCGCTGTGGGGCGGGCGGTTCGCCGAAGGTCCGTCCGACGCGCTGGCCGCGCTGAGCAAATCCACCCACTTCGACTGGGTGCTGGCCCCCTACGACATCGCCGCGTCCAAAGCGCACGCCAAGGTGCTGCACGGCGCCGGGTTGCTCACCGATGAGCAGCGTGACGGGCTGCTGGCCGGCCTGGACAGCCTCGGCGAGGACGTCGCCGACGGCAGCTTCGGCCCGCTGGTCACCGACGAGGACGTCCACGGCGCGCTGGAACGCGGCCTGATCGACCGGGTCGGCGCCGAACTGGGTGGCCGGCTGCGAGCTGGGCGGTCGCGAAACGACCAGGTGGCCACGCTGTTTCGGATGTGGCTGCGCGATGCCGTGCGCCGTGTCGCCGCCGGGGTGCTCGACGTGGTCGACGCGCTGGCCCACCAGGCCGCCGCCCACCCGGACGCCGTCATGCCCGGCAAGACGCACCTGCAGTCCGCGCAACCGGTGCTGCTGGCGCATCACCTGCTCGCCCACGCCCACCCGCTGCTGCGCGATGTGGGGCGCATCGTCGACTTCGACGCCCGCGCCGCGGTCTCGCCGTACGGATCGGGCGCGCTGGCCGGTTCGTCGCTGGGCCTGAACCCGGACGCCATCGCCGCCGAACTCGGCTTCGACGCCGCCGCGGACAACTCGATCGACGCCACCGCGGCACGCGATTTCGCCGCCGAAGCCGCATTTGTGTTCGCGATGATCGCCGTCGACCTGTCGCGGCTGGCCGAAGACATCATCTTGTGGAGCTCAACGGAGTTCGGCTACGCGGTGTTGCACGACTCCTGGTCGACCGGCAGCTCGATCATGCCGCAGAAGAAGAACCCCGACATCGCCGAGCTGGCCCGCGGCAAGTCCGGCCGGCTGATCGGCAACCTGACCGGCCTGCTGGCCACCCTGAAGGCCCAGCCGCTGGCCTATAACCGGGACCTACAAGAGGACAAGGAGCCGGTATTCGATTCAGCGGCGCAGCTGGAACTGCTGCTGCCGGCGATGGCCGGACTGGTCGGCACCCTGGCCTTCGACACCGAACGGATGGCCGTGCTGGCGCCGGCCGGTTACACGCTGGCCACAGATATCGCCGAATGGCTGGTGCGCCAAGGTGTTCCGTTCCGGATCGCCCATGAAGCAGCAGGTGCGGCGGTGCGAGCAGCCGAGCAGCGCGGCGTCGGCCTCGACGAACTCACCGACGCCGAACTGGCGGCCATCAGTCCCGACCTGACCCCGCAGGTGCGCGAGGTGCTCACCGTGGCGGGTTCGGTGGCATCCCGCGACGCCCGCGGTGGCACCGCGCCAGCACGGGTTGCCGAGCAGCTGGCGGGCCTGCGCGAACATGCCGCGCGTCAGCGCCGGTGGGTCGGCGGCTGAGCATCCCGGGGACTACGGTCCCCAGACCATCAGGTCCTCCATGCCGTTGTTCATCGTCACCGTGGTGGGCGGCGGGCCAGTGACGTCGAAGTAGATCTTGCCGGTGGACTGTGCGCCCTGCGGGATCGTCGCCCCGCTGATCGCCTTCGGAGCTGCCACCTGCCACAGCACCCGGTAAGCCGCCCGATCCGGGGCGACGGCGTTGAACTGGGAGATCGCCGGAGTCACGCTGCCCCGGATCGCGTTCACCGTCGCGGTGGACTCCCACACCTTGCCCGCGACCGGGTAGCCCGGCATGGTGTCGGAGCTCGGCTGCAGGCCGCTCACCCGCCAGGAGTACACGACCTGACCAACGGTGTCGGTGGCTTGCAGGGTGCTGCCCAGCTTGCCGACGATCGGATAGGCCGCTGTCGCGGTCGGCGCGACCGTCATCGGGATCACCGCCATGGCCATTGCCGCCAGGGCCGTCTTCGTCATCCCACGAACCTTCATGACGTCCTCCTCTCTTTCCGGGGATGAGATGACGGATAGCCGGGTTCGCCACGACTTAACCATGCTTCGGCGGAACGGATCTCGTGCTGCGCTAGCGTGAGCAGATCAACGGCCGCCGGACCAACCCGAGGATGTGGCGCCTGCTGACGGCCCTCGTGGTCTGCGGGCTGTTGCCGCAATGCACGGGCGCCCCCGAGCCAACACCGTCGTCAGCTGCCGTCACCCAACCCGAACCGGCCGCCGTCGCCTCCGTCACTTCAGCCGACCTCGGCGCCACCTGGCGCCCCGGCTGCCCGGTCGCCCCGGCGCAACTGCGGCGGGTCACGCTGACCCACCTGGGTTTCGATGCCCGGCCGCACCGCGGCGAGCTGATCGTGCACCAAGAACTGGTTCCGCAGGTCATCGCGATCTTCGAGCGGCTGTACCGGCTGGATTTCCCGATCGAGAAGATGCGCCCGGCGGCCCACTACCGCGGCGGCGACGACGAACTGTCGATGGCGGACAACAACACCTCGGCGTTCAACTGCCGCCGCATCCCGGGATCGGGCAACTGGGCGCAGCACGCCTACGGCCGGGCCATCGACATCAACCCGTTGCTGAACCCGTCGGTCACCCGCCACGGATTCGAACCCAAGAACGCCGCGGTCTATCTGGACCGCCGCCGCATCGAGCCGGGCTTACTGCATCCCGGCGACCCGGCGGTGCGCGCCTTCACCGACGCCGGCTGGCGCTGGGGCGGCGATTGGAAATCGCCGGTGGATTACCAGCACTTCGAGCGCCGCTGAGCAGACGGCAGTCGGCGGCGCACCGGCTATTCGACGGCCTCCGACAGCTCCAGCCAGCGGCCCTCCTGCTCGGCCACCTCGTCCTCCAGCGCGCGCAGCTCGCCGGTGAGTGTCGCCAGGCCCACGTGATCGGCCTGGTCGTGAGCGGCGAGCTCATGATGCTTGGCCTCGATCTGTTCGGCGAGCCGCGTCAGCCGGCGCTCGACCGCAGCCAGATCCTTCTGTGCCGCACGCAGTTCCGCGCCCGAGAGCGTCCCGGAATCGGCAACAGCCGGCGCCGGGCGCGAGGCCGGCGTGCGGCGCGCCTCGGCGGCCAGCTGCAGATACTCCTCGACGCCGCCGGGCAGATGCCGCAGCCGACCGTCCAGGATCGCGTACTGCTGATCGGTGACCCGCTCCAGCAGGTACCGGTCGTGGGAGACGACGATCAGCGTGCCCGGCCAGGAGTCCAGCAGATCCTCGGTGGCGGTGAGCATGTCGGTGTCGACGTCGTTGGTCGGCTCGTCGAGCACCAGCACGTTCGGTTCGGCCAGCAGGGTGAGCATCAACTGCAGCCGGCGGTGCTGCCCGCCGGACAGCTCGCCGACCCGGGCCGACAGTTGCGCCCTGCCGAAGCCGAGCCGCTCCAGCAGTTGCGCGGGCGTCATCTCCTTGCCGTCGACCTGGTAGTCGTTGCGCAGCCGGCCCAGCACGTCGGCGACCCGGTCCTCGGCGAGCGAGGCCAGCTCCCCGGACTGCTGATCGAGCATGCCCAGCCGAACCGTCTTGCCGCGTTTGACCCGCCCGGCATCGGGCGTCACGGTCCCGGCGATCAGCCCCAGCAGCGTGGACTTGCCGGCGCCGTTGGCGCCGAGGATCCCGGTGCGTTCCCCGGGACCGATCCGCCACTCGATGTCGCGCAGCACCGGCTTGCCGTCAAAGGAGACCGACACGTCGAGCAGGTCGATGACGTCCTTGCCCAGCCGTGCCGTGGCCAGCTTCACCAGCTCGACCTCGTTGCGCAACGGCGGGACGTCGGCGATCAGCGCGTTGGCCGCTTCGATGCGGAACTTGGGTTTGGAGGTGCGGGCCGGGGCGCCGCGGCGCAGCCAGGCCAGCTCCTTGCGTAACACGTTCTGCCGCTTGGCTTCACTGGCCGCGGCCATCCGGTCGCGCTCCACCCGCTGCAGCACGTAGGCCGCGTAGCCGCCCTGGAAGGGCTCCACGATGCGGTCGTGCACCTCCCAGGTGGTGGTGGCCACCTCGTCGAGAAACCAGCGGTCGTGGGTGACCACCAACAGGCCGCCGGTGTTGCGGGCCCAGCGCCGCTGCAGGTGGCCGGCCAGCCAGGTGATTCCCTCCACATCGAGGTGGTTGGTGGGCTCGTCGAGGCCGATCACGTCCCACTCGCCGATCAGCAGCGCGGCCAGCTGCGCCCGCCGGCGCTGCCCGCCCGACAATTCCGAGATGGTGGCATCCCAGGCGATGTCGGCGACCAGGCCGTCGACCACGTCACGAATCCGCGGGTTGGACGCCCACTCGTGGTCGGCCTGCTCGCCGACCAGCGTCGCCCCCAGGGTGCGGCCCGAATCGAGGGTGTCGGCCTGGTCGAGCAGCCCGACCCGCAGGCCGCTGCGGCGGGTGACCCGGCCGGAGTCCGGTGTGGCGGCGCCGGTGAGCAGCCGCAGCAGCGAGGATTTGCCGTCGCCGTTGCGGCCCACGATGCCGATGCGGGCGCCGTCGTTCACCCCGAGGGTGACCGAGTCGAGCACCACACCGGTGGGATAGCGCAGGTGAAGGGCTTCGGCGCCGAGCAGGTGTGCCACTGCCAGAACGCTACTGCCTGCCGGTCGCCGACGACTGAACGAGCCGGACCAAGCACGCTGATGTGCCAGAATGTGCACGTCATTGACGATCGAACGCGACGTAGGGGAGCAGCGTGGATCTGAATCTGTCGGCCATCACCCGGCCGGTCGAGTGGCTGATGGCCACCGCGCAGAACGGCCTGGAGGTGCTGCGTTGGGGCGGCCTGGAGACCGGGACCGTGCCGTCGCCCTACCAGATCGTCGAGAGCACCCCGATGTACAAGCTGCGGCGCTACTTCCCGCCCGACAACCGGCCCGGCCAGCCGCAGCCCGGGCCGCCGGTGCTGCTGGTGCACCCGATGATGATGTCGGCGAACATGTGGGACGTCACCCGCGAGGACGGCGCGGTCGGCATCCTGCACGGGGCGGGAGTGGACCCCTGGGTGATCGACTTCGGTTCACCCGACGAGGTCGAGGGCGGGATGCGACGCAACCTGGCCGACCACATCGTCGGGCTCAGCCAGGCGATCGACACCATCGCCGAGACGGCCGGACGCGACGTGCACCTGGCCGGCTACTCCCAGGGCGGCATGTTCGCCTATCAGGCAGGGGCCTACCGGCATTCGAAGAGCATCGCGTCCATCATCGCGTTCGGCTCCCCGGTGGACACCCTGGCCGCGCTACCGATGGGCGTGCCGCCCAACATCGCCTCCAGCGTCGCGGGGTTCATGGCCGACCACGTCTTCAACCGGCTGGACATCTCGGGGTGGCAGGCGCGCGTGGGCTTCCAGATGATGGATCCGCTCAAGACCGCCAAGGCCCGCATGGACTTCCTGCGCCAACTGCACGACCGGGAAGCCCTGCTGCCGCGGGAGGCGCAGCGGCGTTTCCTGGAGTCGGAGGGCTGGATCGCCTGGTCGGGTCCGGCGATCTCGGAGCTGCTCAAGCAGTTCATCGCGCACAACCGGATGATGACCGGTGGTTTCGCGATCAACGGCCAACTCGTCACGCTGACCGACATCACCTGCCCGGTGCTGGCCTTCGTCGGCGAGGTCGACGACATCGGCCAGCCGGCCGCGGTGCGCGGTATCCGGCGCGCGGCGCCCGACGCCAAGGTCTTCGAGTACCTGCTGCGCGCCGGGCACTTCGGGCTGGTGGTCGGTTCCAAGGCGGCCGAACTGACCTGGCCGACGGTCGCCGACTGGGTGCTGTGGCAGGAGGGCCAGGGCCCGCAGCCCCCCGGGGTGGCGCTGATGGCCGAGCAGGCCCCCGAGGACAGCAAGGGCGGGGTGGCGATGACCTCGCGGATCGCGCACGGGCTGGGGGAGGCCTCCGGTGTCGCGCTGACGCTGGCCCGCGGCGCCGCCGACGCCATGGTCGCCGCACAGAAGTCGATGCGCACCATGGCGATCGAGACCGCACGCACCCTGCCCCGGCTGGCCCGGCTCGGACAGATCAACGACCACACCCGGATCTCGCTGGGCCGCATCATCGGTGAGCAGGCCGCCGAGTCGCCCCACGGCGAATTCCTGCTGTTCGACGGCCGGGTGCACACCTATGAGGCGGTCAACAAGCGCATCGACAACGTCGTCCGCGGATTGATCGATGTCGGTGTGCGGCAAGGTGTTCACGTCGGCGTGCTGATGGCCACCCGCCCCAGCGCCATGGTCGCGATCGCCGCGTTGTCGCGCCTGGGCGCGGTCGCGGTGCTGATGCCGCCGGATGGGGATCTGGGCGCGGCGGCACGCCTGGGTGGCATCTCCGAGATCATCACCGACCCCGGCAACCTCGACCTGGCGCTGGCCGCCGTCCGCGACCTGGGCTGCCAGGTGCTGGTCCTCGGTGGCGGTGAGACCCGTGATCTGGACTTGCCGGCCGACGCTGAAGCCGTCATCGACATGGAGCAGATCGACCCCGACGCCGTCGACCTGCCGGGCTGGTACCGGCCCAACCCGGGATTCGCCCGCGATCTGGCGTTCGTCGCCTTCAGCACGGTGGCCGGCGAACTGGTGGCCAAGCAGATCACCAACTACCGGTGGGCGCTCTCGGCGTTCGGCACCGCGTCGACCGCCGCCTTGGGGCCCACCGACACGCTGTACTGCCTGACGCCGCTGCACCACGAGTCCGGGCTGTTGGTCAGCCTCGGCGGCGCCGTGGTCGGTGGGGCCCGCATCGCGCTGTCGCGCGGCCTGAACCCGGATCGCTTCGTCGCCGAGGTGCGCCAGTACGGGGTGAGCGTGGTGTCCTACACCTGGGCGATGCTGCGCGAGGTCATCGACGACCCGAATTTCGTGCTGCAGGGCAACCATCCGGTGCGGTTGTTCATCGGTTCCGGCATGCCCGTGGGGCTGTGGCGCCGGGTCACCGAGGCGTTCGCGCCGGCCCAGGTCGTCGAGTTCTTCGCCACCACCGACGGCCAGGCGGTGCTGGCCAACGTCTCCGGCGCCAAGGTCGGCAGCAAGGGCCGCCCGCTGCCCGGAGCGGTGGAGGTGGAGTTGGCCGCCTACGACCCCGACCAGGACCTGATCCTCGAGGACGAGCGGGGCTTCGTGCGGAAAGCCGAGACCAACGAAGTCGGGGTGCTGCTGGCCAAGCCACGCGGGCCGATCGACCCGTCGGCATCGGTCAAGCGCGGCGTGTTCGCGCCCGCCGACACCTGGATCTCCACCGAGTACCTCTTCCGGCGCGACGCCGACGGCGACTACTGGCTGGCCGGCGGACGCGGTTCGAGCATCCACACCGGCCGCGGCATGGCCTATCCGGTGCTGATCACCGACGCGCTGGGCATCGTCACCGGCGTCGATCTGGCGGTGACGTATCGGGTGACGGCCGGCTCCGGGGACGACCTGGTCGTGTCCGCGGTGACGGTGCGGCCGGGGGCGACCGTCACCGCCGCGGACCTTAGCGAGGCGGTGGCGGTATTGCCCGTCGGCGCCGGGCCCGATGTCGTGCATGTCGTGCCGGATCTGCCGCTGAGTGCCGTCTACCGCCCGACGCTGGGTGAGCTGCGCGAAGCCGGGCTGCCCAAGGCCGGGCGCAACGCCTGGTACTTCGACGCGGCGAGTGGACAGTTCAAGCGGTTGACCGCCGCGGTACGCGCCGAATTGGCCGGGGGCCGCCAGTGATCGACGACGAGCTGTTGGCCATCCTGGTCTGTCCGGCCGACCGCGGACCATTGCTGCGGGTGAAACGTTCCGCGGATGAGGTGCTCTACAACCCGCGGCTGCGTCGCGCCTACCGCATCGAGGACGGTATCCCGGTGCTGCTGATCGACGAGGCCACCGACGTCGGCGACGACGAACATGCCCGCCTCATCGGCCGAGCCGGTCCGGCAGATCCCCGGTGAGATAACGCTGCAGCGTCGGGGCGACCATCGCCACGACCTGGTCGCCGGGCAGCGACGCGAGCGGTTCCAGGCCGACGATGTAGCGGGCGACCACGATGCCCATCAACTGGCTCGCGGTGAACTCGGCGCGCAACACGCCGGTTCCGGCCGGTACATCGATGCGACTGGCGAGTTCGGCGACCACGATATCGCGGAAAAACGAACGCGCCAGCGGAACTTCGGTCCCGGTGAGCATGGAGCGCATCGCTGCGATCAGCCCGGTACCGGCCTGCGAATCCCACAGCGGCAGCAGCAGTTCGGGCAGGATGCGGCCGAGCTGTTCGACGGGCGCGTCCCGCAACGGTCCCAACACGACCATCGGGTCCACCGGCAGCTCGGTCGCCGCGGCGAACAGTTGTTGTTTGGTGCCGTAATAGTGGTGCACCAGCGCCGCGTCGACGCCGGCATCGGCGGCCACCGCGCGGATCGAGGTGTTCTGGAACCCGTTGTGGGCGAAGAGCTCCCGGGCCGAGCTCAAGATCCGCTCCCTGGTGTCCGAGGATCCGGAGGGCCGGCCCGGCCGCCGGTTGCTGGCCTCAGTGGACATCACGGCGTCTGTCGTCGCAGTGTCACCGCGGCCAGGGCCAGCGCGGCGGCCGCGAATACCAGCACGATGACCATGTCGCGTACCGCGATACCGGTCAGTTGCGGATGTGCGCCCACTTGCTGCAGTGCCTCCAGCGCGTAGCTGGCCGGCAACGCGTTGCTGATCCACTGCAGCCACTCGGGCATCGTCGCGCGGGGCACGATGATCCCGGCCAGCAGCAGTTGCGGCACCATCACCAGCGGGATGAACTGCACCGCCTGGAATTCGGTGCGGGCGAAGGCGCTGCACAGCAGCCCCAGGCCGACGCCGAGCACCGCGTTGACGATCGCGATCACAAACACCCACGCCGGGCTGCCGGCGGTCTCGAAACCGAGCAGCCAGAACGCGACCACACAGGCCAGGCTGGCCTGGGCGGCCGCCGCGACCGAGAACGCCGTGCCGTAGGCGGCGAGCAGGTCCAGCCTGCGCAGCGGGCTGGTCAGGATGCGCTCCAGCGTCCCCGACGCGCGTTCGCGCTGCATCGTGATCGCGGTGATGACGAACATCAGAAACAGCGGGAACAGGCCGAGCAGAATCAGGCACGCGGCGTTGAACGGCGATGGGGTACCCGGCGGATGCGGGACGTTGGCGAACATGAAGTACATCAACGTGATGATCAGGCTGGGCACCAGCAGGACCATCGCGACGCTGCGATGGTCACCGGCCAGTTGCCGCAGGATCCGCTGCGTGGTGGCCAGGAACGGCCGCAGCTGCAGGGTGCGGGTCAGCGGCTCGGGGCGCGGTGCTGCGCCGGATGACGGACAGGAACGCTTCCTCCATAGACGTACATCCGGTCTCCTCTCGCAGTCGTCGCGGTGTGGTGCGCGCCAGCAGCCTGCCCTGGCGCATCAGCAACAGGTCGCCGCAATGGTCGGCCTCGTCCATGACATGGCTGGACACCAGCAGCGTGGTGCCGCGCCGGGCCAGCGCCTGGAACTGGTGCCAGAGCTCGGCCCGCAACACCGGGTCCAGGCCGATCGTCGGTTCGTCGAGCACCAGCAGGTCCGGCCGGCCGACCAGCGCACAGGCCAGCGACACCCGGGCGCGTTGCCCGCCGGACAGGTTCGCGCAGTAGTCGCCGCGATGCCGCTGCAGATCCACCGAGTCGACCGCGTCGTCGGCGGCCGAGGCGTCGACGCCGGCAAGCGACGCGAAGTAGCGGACGTTGTCGATGACCCGCAGGTCGTCGTAGATCGTGGCCTGCTGGGGCATGTAGCCGACGCGGCGACGCAGCGCCGCGGAGCCGGCCGCGTCGCCCAGCACGGTGACCTGTCCGCCGGTGATGACCTGGGTGCCCACGATGCAGCGCATCAGCGTGGTCTTGCCGCAGCCCGACGGGCCGAGCAGGCCGGTGATGGTGCCCGGGGCGATCCGCACCGACAGATCGTGCAGGACCGGGCGCTTACCCCGGATCACCCGCAGGTGCTCGATGTCGACGGCCGGGATGGGACGCGCCCCCGATAATTCATCACGCGATGAAATCATCATGTGATGAATATCGACCGGTTGCGATGCGTTGTCAAGGCCCAATCGGGGCTCGGGCAGAATCTGGGCGGTGAGTGCAGCCCAGCTGGCGGTCGATCCGCTCGCGGCCGCCCGCCTGCTGCTCGGCGCCACCCTTACCGCCCGCGGGGTGCGCGCGACGATCGTCGAGGTAGAGGCCTATGGCGGCGTGCCCGACGGGCCGTGGCCGGACCCGGCGGCGCATTCTTATCGCGGTCCCACCGGGCGCAACACCGTGATGTTCGGCCCGGCCGGCCGGTTGTACACCTACCGCAGCTACGGCATGCACGTCTGCGCCAATGTGGCCTGCGGGCCGGACGGCACGGCGGCGGCGGTGCTGCTGCGGGCGGCGGTGATCGACGAGGGATCGGCGGTGGCGCGGTCGCGACGCGGCGAAGCGGTGCCGAGCACCGGTTTGGCGCGCGGCCCGGGCAACCTCTGCTCTGCTCTGGGAATCGCCATGGCGGACAACGGAATCGATCTGTTTGACGCACGCAGTCCGGTGCAACTGCGGCTCGGTGCGCCGCTGGCGGCGCAGGCCGGGCCACGGGTGGGCGTCAGCCAGGCCGCCGACCGGCCGTGGCGATTGTGGGCGCCCGGGAAGCCCGAGGTTTCGGCCTACCGACGAAGCCCGCGGGCACCGGCGCCCGGCGCCAGCGACTGATCCGGGAAAATCGACGCATGCCGACGACGATTCTCGACGAGCTGGGCTGGCGCGGCCTGATCGCCCAATCCACCGACCTGGATGCGCTGACCGCCGAAGTGACCGGCGGGCCGATCACCGTCTATGCCGGATTCGATCCCACCGCGCCCAGCCTGCACGCCGGAAACCTGGTGCCGCTACTGGCGTTGCGCCGATTCCAGCGGGCCGCCACCGGCCCATCGTGCTGGCGGCGGGGCCACCGGCCTGATCGGCGATCCCCGCGACACCGGCGAACGCAGCCTGAACAGCGCCGACACCGTGGCCGAGTGGTCCGGCGGATCCGGGGCCAACTGGAGCGCTTCGTCGACTTCGACAACGGCCCCACCGGCGCGGTGGTGGTCAACAACCTGGACTGGACCGCGCCGCTGTCGGCGGTCGAATTCCTGCGTGACGTGGGCAAACACTTCTCTGTCAACGTGATGCTCGACCGCGACACCATCCGGCGCCGGCTGGACTCCGAGGGCATCTCCTACACCGAGTTCAGCTACATGCTGCTGCAGGCCAACGACTATGTGGAGCTGTACCGGCGGTACGGCTGCGCACTGCAGATCGGCGGCTCCGACCAGTGGGCAACATCATCGCCGGTGTCCGGCTGGTGCGTCAGAAGCTGGGTGCGACCGTGCACGCGCTGACCGTGCCGCTGGTGACCGCGGCCGACGGCACCAAGTTCGGCAAGTCCACCGGCGGCGGCAGCCTCTGGCTGGATCCGGAGATGACCAGCCCGTACGCCTGGTACCAGTACTTCTTCAATACCGCCGACGCCGACGTGGTTCGCTACCTGCGCTGGTTCACCTTCCTGTCCGCCGACGAGCTCGAAGAGCTGGAGAAGGCCACCGCCGAGCGACCGCACGAGCGGTCCGCGCAGCGCCGGCTAGCCCGCGAATTCACCACCCTGGTCCATGGTGAGGCGGCCACCGAAGCCGTCGAGCTGGCCAGTCAGGCCCTCTTCGGTCGGGGGGAGCTGGCCCGGCTGGACGAGGCAACGCTGACCGCGGCGCTGCAGGAGACGCCGGTGGCCCAGCTGGCGCCGGGCAGCCCGGACGGCATCGTCGATCTGCTGGTCGCCACCGGGCTGTCGGCCAGTCGCGGCGCGGCCCGCCGCACCATCGGCGAGGGGGGAGTCTCGGTGAACAACGTCCGCGTCGACAGCGAGGAATGGTCGCCGCAGCCGGGGGACTTCCTGCACGGCCGGTGGCTGGTGGTGCGCCGCGGCAAGCGCAACGTGGCCGGCGTCCAACGAGTCCAGGGTGGTTAGCGAGGACTCGAGCCGGCCAGCCCGACGGGGCAGGCGCCGCGCGAAGTTGATCTTGAAGGCGCCGAAATACCCCTGCTAGCAGCGGATTTGACTCCCAGTTTCACCTCGCGTAACTTAGTGCACGTCGCCGCGACCAGGCCAGACCCGGTCAGCGCGACAAGCCCACGGAATCGACGAGATTCACCGAGCGATTCCGGGGGCATCTCATCTGTCCGCACTGCCGATGCGCGGCTTTTAGCCGCGGGTTGACTGCGCGTCCGGGTGGGGCGTGTTGTTTGAGAACTCAATAGTGTGTTTGGTGGTTTTTGTTTGTTGTTGTTTTTGCCATGCTCTCGGCGCCCCGTGTTGGGGGTGTGGTGTTGTTTTTGTCGGTTTTTCGGAACTGATGTTTTCAGGATTGTTCTGAACGTTTTTTGTTTGGAGAGTTTGATCCTGGCTCAGGACGAACGCTGGCGGCGTGCTTAACACATGCAAGTCGAACGGAAAGGCCCTTTCGGGGGTACTCGAGTGGCGAACGGGTGAGTAACACGTGGGTGATCTGCCCTGCACTCTGGGATAAGCCTGGGAAACTGGGTCTAATACCGGATAGGACCATGGGATGCATGTTCTGTGGTGGAAAGCTTTGCGGTGTGGGATGGGCCCGCGGCCTATCAGCTTGTTGGTGGGGTGATGGCCTACCAAGGCGACGACGGGTAGCCGGCCTGAGAGGGTGTCCGGCCACACTGGGACTGAGATACGGCCCAGACTCCTACGGGAGGCAGCAGTGGGGAATATTGCACAATGGGCGCAAGCCTGATGCAGCGACGCCGCGTGGGGGATGACGGCCTTCGGGTTGTAAACCTCTTTCAGTATCGGCGAAGCTCCGTGGTTTTCTGCGGGGTGACGGTAGGTACAGAAGAAGCACCGGCCAACTACGTGCCAGCAGCCGCGGTAATACGTAGGGTGCGAGCGTTGTCCGGAATTACTGGGCGTAAAGAGCTCGTAGGTGGTTTGTCGCGTTGTCCGTGAAAACTCACAGCTCAACTGTGGGCGTGCGGGCGATACGGGCAGACTGGAGTACTGTAGGGAGACTGGAATTCCTGGTGTAGCGGTGGAATGCGCAGATATCAGGAGGAACACCGGTGGCGAAGGCGGGTCTCTGGGCAGTAACTGACGCTGAGGAGCGAAAGCGTGGGGAGCGAACAGGATTAGATACCCTGGTAGTCCACGCCGTAAACGGTGGGTACTAGGTGTGGGTTTCCTTCCTTTAGGGATCCGTGCCGTAGCTAACGCATTGGTACCCCGCCTGGGGAGTACGGCCGCAAGGCTAAAACTCAAAGGAATTGACGGGGGCCCGCACAAGCGGCGGAGCATGTGGATTAATTCGATGCAACGCGAAGAACCTTACCTGGGTTTGACATGCACAGGACGACTGCAGAGATGTGGTTTCCCTTGTGGCCTGTGTGCAGGTGGTGCATGGCTGTCGTCAGCTCGTGTCGTGAGATGTTGGGTTAAGTCCCGCAACGAGCGCAACCCTTGTCTCATGTTGCCAGCACGTGATGGTGGGGACTCGTGAGAGACTGCCGGGGTCAACTCGGAGGAAGGTGGGGATGACGTCAAGTCATCATGCCCCTTATGTCCAGGGCTTCACACATGCTACAATGGCCGGTACAAAGGGCTGCGATGCCGTGAGGTTTAGCGAATCCTTTAAAGCCGGTCTCAGTTCGGATCGGGGTCTGCAACTCGACCCCGTGAAGTCGGAGTCGCTAGTAATCGCAGATCAGCAACGCTGCGGTGAATACGTTCCGGGCCTTGTACACACCGCCCGTCACGTCATGAAAGTCGGTAACACCCGAAGCCGGTGGCCTAACCCTTGGGAGGGAGCCGTCGAAGGTGGGATCGGCGATTGGGACGAAGTCGTAACAAGGTAGCCGTACCGGAAGGTGCGGCTGGATCACCTCCTTTCTAAGGAGCACCATGATTCCCCCGTACCTCACAGGGGTGAGGGTGATGCGGTTGGGAGAGTTTGTGCCGGCGCCTGTAGTGGGTGGTCGGTGGTGCAGTGGAATTACGAACAACAACAAGTGAAGACACCAACCGCCAGCAGCCTTGTGCTTCTGGTGGCCGGCTTTCGGGTTGGGCACACTGTTGGGTCCTGAGGCAACAGGCCTGTTTGTGCCCCCGTGTGGGGGTGGGTGTGTTGTCGCTCCATCTTGGTGGTGGGGTGTGGTGTTTGTTTTGTGGATAGTGGTTGCGAGCATCTAGCAAGCAGGCCTTGTGGTCTGTTTGTTTTGCAATTTTTTGTTTCTTGGTTTTTGTGTTTGTAAGTGTGTAAGGGCGCATGGTGGATGCCTTGGCATCGAGAGCCGATGAAGGACGTGGGAGGCTGCGATATGCCTCGGGGAGCTGTCAACCGAGCGTGGATCCGAGGATGTCCGAATGGGGAAACCCGGCATCAGTGATGTGGTGTCACCCTCCGGTGAATGTATAGCCGGTGGGGAGGTAACGCGGGGAAGTGAAACATCTCAGTACCCGTAGGAAGAGAAAACAATTGTGATTCCGTGAGTAGTGGCGAGCGAAAGCGGAGGATGGCTAAACCGTATGCATGTGATACCGGGTAGGGGTTGTGTGTGCGGGGTTGTGGGAGTGTTGTGTCCGGGTCTACCTTGCCTGGAGGGCAGTGAGAAAGTGTTGTGGTTAGCGGAAGTGGCCTGGGATGGTCTGCCGTAGACGGTGAGAGCCCGGTACGTGAAAACCCGATACCTGCCTTGCAATGATTTCCCGAGTAGCAGCGGGCCCGTGGAATCTGCTGTGAATCTGCCGGGACCACCCGGTAAGCCTGAATACTTCTCGATGACCGATAGCGGACGAGTACCGTGAGGGAATGGTGAAAAGTACCCCGGGAGGGGAGTGAAATAGTACCTGAAACCATGTGCCTACAATCCGTCAGAGCCTTCCCTTTTGGGGTGGGGTGATGGCGTGCCTTTTGAAGAATGAGCCTGCGAGTCACCGGCACGTCGCGAGGTTAACCCGGGTGGGGTAGCCGTAGCGAAAGCGAGTCTGAATAGGGCGTATCGCATCCGTTGGGGTGTGTGTAGTGGCGTGTTGTGGACCCGAAGCGGAGTGATCTACCCATGGCCAGGGTGAAGCGCGGGTAAGACCGCGTGGAGGCCCGAACCCACTTAGGTTGAAGACTGAGGGGATGAGTTGTGGGTAGGGGTGAAAGGCCAATCAAACTCCGTGATAGCTGGTTCTCCCCGAAATGCATTTAGGTGCAGCGTTGCGTGTTTCTCACTGGAGGTAGAGCTACTGGATGGCCGATGGGCCCTACTAGGTTACTGACGTCAGCCAAACTCCGAATGCCGGTGAGTCAAAGCGTGGCAGTGAGACGGCGGGGGATAAGCTCCGTGCGTCGAGAGGGAAACAGCCCAGATCGCCGGCTAAGGCCCCTAAGCGTGTGCTAAGTGGAAAAGGATGTGCAGTCGCGAAGACAACCAGGAGGTTGGCTTAGAAGCAGCCACCCTTGAAAGAGTGCGTAATAGCTCACTGGTCAAGTGATTGTGCGCCGATAATGTAGCGGGGCTCAAGCACACCGCCGAAGCCGCGGCAATCCGTCAAGGATTGGGTAGGGGAGCGTCCTGCATCCGGTGAAGCCACAGAGTGATCTAGTGGTGGAGGGTGTGGGAGCGAGAATGCAGGCATGAGTAGCGATGAGGCAAGTGAGAACCTTGCCCGCCGAAAGACCAAGGGTTCCTGGGCCAGGCCAGTCCTCCCAGGGTGAGTCGGGACCTAAGGCGAGGCCGACAGGCGTAGTCGATGGACAACGGGTTGATATTCCCGTACCCGTGTGTGGGCGTCCCTGATGAATCAGCGGTACTAACCACCCAAAACCTCGCTGACTTCGATCCTTCGGGAGAGAAGCGGCGGGGGCTGCGGGACCTTCGTTGGTAGTAGTCAAGCGATGGGGTGACGCAGGAAGGTAGCCGTACCAGTCAGTGGTAATACTGGGGTAAGCCGGTAGGAAGAGATCTAGGCAAATCCGGGTCTCATATATTCCGAGAGGTGATGCATAGCCAAATGTGGCGAATTCGGTGATCCTATGCTGTCGAGAAAAGCCTCTAGCGAGCACGCACACGGCCCGTACCCCAAACCAACACAGGTGGTCAGGTAGAGAATACCAAGGCGTACGAGTGAACTATGGTTAAGGAACTCGGCAAAATACCCCCGTAACTTCGGGAGAAGGGGGACCCTCATACCGTCATGGCCTTCGCGGCCGGCAGCGGGAGGGGGTCGCAGAAACCAGTGAGAAGCGACTGTTTACTAAAAACACAGGTCCGTGCGAAGTCGCAAGACGATGTATACGGACTGACGCCTGCCCGGTGCTGGAAGGTTAAGAGGACCGGTTAACCCCTTCGGGGGTGAAGCTGAGAATTTAAGCCCCAGTAAACGGCGGTGGTAACTATAACCATCCTAAGGTAGCGAAATTCCTTGTCGGGTAAGTTCCGACCTGCACGAATGGCGTAACGACTTCTCAACTGTCTCAACCATAGACTCGGCGAAATTGCATTACGAGTAAAGATGCTCGTTACGCGCGGCAGGACGAAAAGACCCCGGGACCTTCACTATAGCTTGGTATTGATGTTCGATGCGGTTTGTGTAGGATAGGTGGGAGACTGTGAAACCCGCACGCCAGTGTGGGTGGAGTCGTTGTTGAAATACCACTCTGATCGTATTGGACCTCTAACCTCGAACCATGAAGCTGGTTCAGGGACAGTGCCTGGTGGGTAGTTTAACTGGGGCGGTTGCCTCCTAAAATGTAACGGAGGCGCCCAAAGGTTCCCTCAACCTGGACGGCAATCAGGTGTTGAGTGTAAGTGCACAAGGGAGCTTGACTGTAAGACTGACACGTCAAACAGGGACGAAAGTCGGGACTAGTGATCCGGCACCCCCGAGTGGAAGGGGTGTCGCTCAACGGATAAAAGGTACCCCGGGGATAACAGGCTGATCTTCCCCAAGAGTCCATATCGACGGGATGGTTTGGCACCTCGATGTCGGCTCGTCGCATCCTGGGGCTGGAGCAGGTCCCAAGGGTTGGGCTGTTCGCCCATTAAAGCGGCACGCGAGCTGGGTTTAGAACGTCGTGAGACAGTTCGGTCTCTATCCGCCGCGCGCGTCAGAATCTTGAGGAAACCTGTCCCTAGTACGAGAGGACCGGGACGGACGAACCTCTGGTATACCAGTTGTTCCACCAGGAGCACGGCTGGATGGCCACGTTCGGACAGGATAACCGCTGAAAGCATCTAAGCGGGAAACCCACTCCAAGACCAGGATTCTCACCCATTTCAGTGGGATAAGGCCCCCCGCAGACCACGGGATCGATAGACCAGACCTGGAAGCACCGCAAGGTGTGCAGGAACTGGCACTAACCGGCCGAAAACTTACCAACACACAACAAACAAAATAATTGTCGTGTTGCCCGCAACCACACACCACAAAACATAGAGAACCCACACCCCACCACCAAACACAAACAATGGTGACACCAGGTGCCGGCCACCAGCCCGCACCCACACAAAAAAATAGAGTTACGGCGGACATAGCGACAGGGAAACGCCCGGTCCCATCCCGAACCCGGAAGCTAAGCCTGTCAGCGCCGATGATACTGCCCAACCGGGTGGAAAAGTAGGACACCGCCGAACACAATATAGCCCTGTGGCCCCAAAACAATTGGGGCCACAGGCATTTCCAACAGCCCGAGCCGAAACGCGTGACCAGAGCGCGGGTCGGTGCAGTAGCCGGACTATTAGCGGCGGGCCGTATCCTTACATGAGGTTTTACGGTGAAAGGTTTCCGTGGTCGACAACAGAGCAAGTGGCGGACGTGGGCAGTCGCGCGGGGCGCCGGACGACCAACGCGGTCCGCAGCAACGCAACGGCGGGAGCTGGCGACCAGCGGCGCACACCCACCGGCGATCAGCGGCGCACGACCCGAGGCGGCGGACCGGATCGGGATCGGGATCGGCGCAGCCAACCGCGGCGCGACCACGACGGCGGCTCACGGCCGCCGCATACCGCCGCTGCGGAACCGGCTGCGCGCTACGACGATCCACCGCTTCCCCCCGGGATCGAACCCAGGCAATTGGCTCCGGAGGTGCGTCGGGAACTGAGCACGCTGAACCGGGCCACCGCGGACGGTGTCGCCTGTCATCTGGTGGCCGCCGGGATGCTGCTGGACGACGACCCGCCGGCGGCTCTTCGGCACGCCGGGCCGCCCGGTCCCGCTCGACGCGGATCACCGCGGTCCGCGAAGCGGTCGGCATCGCCGCCTATCACTGCGGCGACTGGGCACAGGCGCTGGCCGAGTTGCGGGCGGCACGCCGCATGGGCAGTAAGTCCGCGCTGTTGCCGCTGATCGCCGACTGTGAGCGCGGCATGGGCCGGCCGCAGCGGGCGATCGAGCTGGCCGCCGGCGACGAGGCCGCCCAGCTGGAGGGCGACGAGGCCGACGAACTGCGGATCGTCGTCGCCGGGGCGCGCGCCGACCTGGGCCAGCTGGAGCAGGCGCTGACGGTGCTCTCGACCCCGGCAGTCGATCCCGACCGCACCGGGTCGACGGTGGCGCGGCTGCACTATGCGCATGCCGAGACGCTGGTGGCGCCAGGCCGCGAGTCCGAGGCGGTGGAATGGTTCCTGCGGCCGCCGCCGCCGACGTCGACGGGGTCACCGACGTCGAGGACCGTATCGCCGAGCTCGGCGGCAGCGCGGCCCTGGCAGACGAATACGACTGTCTGCTGCTGGATCTCGACGGCACGGTGTTTCGCGGCGGTGAACCCACCGTCGGCGCCGTCGAGACCCTCGCGGAGCTACCGAGCCGCGCCCTGTTCATCACCAACACCCTCGCGTGGCGCCGATGAGGTCGCGGCACACCTGAACCGGCTGGGCTTCACCGCCGCCGCCGAGGATGTCGCCACCAGCGCCCAGATCGCCGCGCATCTGCTGGCCGAGCAGCTTCCCGCCGGATCACGAGTGCTGGTGGTGGGTACCGAATCGCTGGCCGCTGAGATCGCCGCCGCCGGACTGGAACCGGTGCGGCTGGCCTCCGATGAGCCGGCTGCGGTGGTGCAGGGGCTCTCCACCGAGACCGGCTGGGCGCAGCTGGCCGAGGCGGCGCTGGCGATCAGGGCCGGCGCCATGTGGATGACCACCAACGTCGACAAGACACTGCCGTCGGAACGCGGCCTGCTGCCCGGCAACGGCTCGATGGTGGCCGCGTTGCGGGCCGCGACCGACGCCGAACCGCAGGTGGCCGGCAAACCCGGTCCGGCGCTGCTCACCGAGGCGCTGACCCGCGGCGAGTTCTACGCGCCGCTGGTGGTCGGTGACCGGCTGGACACCGACATCGCCGCCGCCAACGCCGCCGCGCTGCCCAGCCTGATGGTGCTCACCGGCGTCAACTCGGCGCGCGACGCGGTCGGCGCGGTCGCCGAGCAGCGGCCCACCTACATCGGCCACGACCTGCGGGCCTTACTTCTCGACGCCGACGGGCTGGCGATCGGTCCGCAGCCGCAATGGCAGATCAGCGTGGACGGCACGACGCTCACCGTGGCCGGGGCGCAGCCCGAGGAAGACGACTCCGATGGCCTGTCGATCGTGCGGGCCCTGGCCGGGGCGGTCGCGGAGGCCGAGCTGGCCGGGCGCCCGTTCACCGTTGAGTCCGCCGATGACACCGCCGCGCAGGCCCTGCAACACTGGTCCTTGCTCGGCACCTGGCCCTGAGGGGCACGCACCGGCTCAAACTGACATCGTCTAGCGTTGGTGGCACCCATGAACAGTGAGATTGATGATGTCCGGGAACGTATCGCGGCCTTGCTGGCCGAGCTGCCCGGGGAAGCGGAGCTGGCCGAACTACCGGCTCACAGCGATCTCAACGCCTTGGCGCAGCGGCTCGAAGCGGCCCACGAGGTGTTGGTCGCCGCGCTGGAGTCGGTGGAGAAGGGCTGAGGGCATCGATGTCGCGGCGCGCGCGTGTTGACGCCGAACTGGTCCGGCGCGGACTGGCGCGATCCCGCCAGCAGGCCGCCGAATTGATCGGCGCCGGCAAGGTCACCATCGACGGCATCCCCGCCGTGAAACCGGCGACCGCCGTGACGCTCTCGGCGGCCCTGGCCGTCGCGGGCGACGGCGAACGCGGCTGTCGCGCGGGCGCACAAGCTGATCGGCGCGCTGGACACCTTCGGGATCGACGTCGCCGACCGGCAGTGCCTGGACGCGGGCGCCTCGACCGGCGGGTTCACCGAAGTGCTGCTGGACCGCGGCGCGGCCCGGGTGGTCGCCGTCGATGTCGGCTATGGCCAGTTGGCCTGGTCGCTGCGCACCGATCCGCGCGTCGTGGTGGTCGAACGCACCAATGTCCGCGGGCTGACGCCGCAGATCATCGGTGGGCTCGCCGAGCTGATCGTCGCCGACCTGTCGTTCATCTCGCTGGCCACCGTGTTACCCGCGCTGGCTGGCTGCGCGTCACCCGACGCCGATATGGTTCCGATGGTGAAGCCGCAGTTCGAGGTGGGACGAGCGCAGGTGGGCGCCGGCGGGGTGGTGTCGGACCCGCGGCTGCGGGCCGACGCGGTGCTGTCGGTGGCGCACCGCGCGGCTGAGCTCGGCTGGGGCACCGTCGCGGTCACCGCCAGTCCGCTGCCGGGGCCGTCGGGCAACGTCGAGTACTTTCTGCACCTGCGCGCCGCCGCCGCACCGCGAAGCGGTGACGCACTGGATGCAGCTGTCCAGGATGCCGTCGCGAAGGGACCCCAGTGAATAGCGGGAACGGCGAGCGCACCGTCCTGTTGGTGGTGCACACCGGGCGGGAAGAAGCCACCGACACCGCCCGCCGTGTCGAGAAGGTGTTGGGCGACCACGGCATCACGCTGCGGGTGCTGACCGCCGAGGCCGTCGACAAAGGCTCGCTGCATCTGGCGCCCGACGACATGCGCGACCTCGGAGTCGAGATCGACGTGGTGGACCCGGACAACCGGGCCGCCGAGGGCTGCGAGCTGGTGCTGGTGCTCGGCGGCGACGGCAGCTTCCTGCGGGCCGCCGAACTGGCCCGCACCGCCGACATCCCGGTGCTGGGGGTCAACCTCGGCCGGATCGGGTTCCTGGCCGAGGCCGAGGCCGACCACATCGACGGGGTCCTCGACCACGTCATCGCCCGCGATTACCGAGTCGAGGACCGGATGACGCTCGACGTCGTGGTGCGCGCCGACGGGAGAGATCGTCGACCGCGGATGGGCGCTCAACGAGGCCAGCATGGAGAAGGGTCCCCGGCTGGGCGTCCTCGGTGTCGTCCTCGAGGTCGACGGCAGGCCGGTGTCGACGTTCGGCTGCGACGGCGTGCTGGTGTCGACGCCGACCGGGTCCACCGCCTACGCGTTCTCCGCGGGTGGGCCGGTGCTCTGGCCCGACCTGGACGCCATCCTGGTGGTGCCCAACAACGCTCACGCGCTGTTCGCCCGGCCGATGGTGACCAGCCCCGACTCGACGATCGCGATCGAGGTTGAAAGCGACGGACACAACGCGCTGGTGTTCTGCGACGGCCGCCGCAAGATGTTGGTGCCGCCGGCGGTCGGCTCGAGGTGCAGCGCGGCGGTAGACCGGTCAAGTGGGCGCGGCTGGGCAGCTCCCCGTTCACCGACCGGCTGGTGCGCAAATTCCGGCTGCCGGTGACCGGCTGGCGGGGACAGTGACGACGGTGCCGGCCGTTGCTTACTGAGATCCGCATCGAGTCGCTGGGCGCGATCCAGGCGGCGACCGCCGAATTCGACCGCGGCCTGACCGTGCTCACCGGGGAGACCGGCACCGGCAAGACGATGGTCGTCACCGGCCTGCACCTGCTCGGCGGTGCGCGCGCCGACGCCAACCGGGTGCGCTCGGGGGCCACCCGCGCCGTGGTGGAAGGCCGGTTCTGCACCGCTGACCTGGCACCGGCCTCGGCCGCGCAGATCGACGAGCTCCTGGAGTCCTCCGGGGCCGAGCGCGACGAGGACGGCAGCGTGATCGCGGCCCGTTCGGTCAGCCGCGATGGGCCGTCGCGCGCCTACCTGGGTGGCCGCGGGGTGCCCGCCAAATCGCTGAGCGGCTTCACCGGCGGGCTGCTGACGCTGCACGGCCAGAACGACCAACTGCGGCTGATGCGCCCCGACGAACAGCGCGGTGCGCTGGACCGGTTCGCCGCGGTCGGCGCCCGGCTGGAGCGCTACCGCAGCGCGCGGGAGGCCTGGCTGTCGGCGCGGCGTGACCTCATCGACCGCCGCAACCGCGCCCGGGAACTGGCTCAGGAAGCCGACCGGCTCACCTTCGCGCTGCGCGAGATCGACGACGTCGACCCGTGCCCCGGTGAGGACGACGCGCTGACCGTCGAGATTCGCCGGCTCTCCGAACTCGACGCACTGCGCGCCGCGGCGGCCGGCGCGCGGGCGGCCCTGGCAGGCGGCGCCGACGATGACGCGGCCACCGCGCCCACCTCGGCCACCGACCGGCTCGGGCAGGCAAGGACGGCGTTGACCGGCACCGACGACGGCGCTCTGCAGGCGCTGGGCGACCAACTCGGCGAGGCGCTCACGGTGGTCGGCGACGTGGCCCGCGAACTGGGCGGTTACCTCGACGAACTGCCCACCGGCACCGACGCGCTGGACGCCAAGCTGGCGCGGCAGGCCGAGCTGCGCTCGCTGACCCGCAAGTACGCCGCCGACGTCGACGAGGTGCTGGCATGGGCGGCCGAGTCGCGCGAGCGGCTGGCCCAACTCGACGTCTCCGAAGAAGCCCTGGCGGCGCTGTCCGATCGCGCCGAGGAGCTCGGGCAGCGGGTGGTCAAGACCGCCACCGATCTCAGCGCCGCGCGCGGCAAGGCGGCCGGCTCGCTGGCCAAGGCGGTCAGCGCAGAGCTGTCCGGGCTGGCGATGGCCGACGCCGAGTTCAGCGTCGGCGTGCACCACAGCCCGGCCGCCGACGACGACCCGGCCGCCCTGCGGCTGCCCTCGCAGGTGGTGCACGCCGGCGCCGACGGCATCGACGACGTCGAGTTCGGGCTGGCCGCGCATCGGGGCATGACGGGCTGCCGCTGGCCAAGAGCGCCCGGAGGTGAGCTGTCCCGGGTGATGCTGGCACTGGAGGTGGTGCTGGCCACCTCGTCCTTGTCGGCGTCGTCGCGCGACTCGGCCGGCACCACGATGGTGTTCGACGAGGTCGACGCCGGCGTCGGCGCGCGCGCGGCGGTGCAGATCGGGCGGCGGCTGGCGCGGCTGGCCCGCACCCACCAGGTCATCGTGGTGACGCACCTGCCGCAGGTGGCGGCCTACGCCGATGTGCACCTGATGGTGGAGCCCACCGGCAGTGACGGCGCCAGCGGTGCGGCGGCTGACGGATGAGGACCGGGTCGGCGAACTGGCCAGGATGCTGGCCGGGCTGGGGAGACCGACACCGCCCGGGCGCACGCGCGGAATTGCTCGACGCCGCCCGGGATGATCGGGACGTAGACCGCGGCGGATAAGCCGCCAAGACCGTGTGACAACTGTGACGTAATTGAACTTCTGAGGCTATTGTTGCGGCGCGCCTCCCGGGTTTTGAGCTGTTTCGAGGACAGAATCGCCGCCATGAAGATGTCTGCGCTGCTGTCTCGTAACACCTCCCGGCCCGGTGTCATCGGCACGGCCCGGGTTGATCACGACATCGACCGACTGCTGCGGCGGGTCGGCCCGGGCGACATCGTGGTGCTCGACATTCTCGATCTGGACCGGATCACCGCCGACGCCTTGGTGGAGGCCGAGATCGCCGGTGTCGTCAACGCCTCGGCGTCCATCTCCGGTCGCTACCCCAACCTCGGGCCCGAGGTGCTGGTCGCCAACGGCGTCACGCTGATCGATGAAGCCGGACCCACGGTGTTCAAGAAGATCCGCGACGGCGCCAAAATCCGGCTGCACAACGGCGCCGTCTACCGGTGACCGGCGGCTGGCACGAGGCGTCGAGCGCAGCGACGTCGAGATCGCCGACCTGATGCTGGAGGCCAAGAGCGGGCTGGTGGCGCACCTGGAGTCCTTCGCCGGCAACACCATCGAGTTCATCCGCAGCGAGAGCCCGCTGCTCATCGACGGGATCGGGATCCCCGAGATCGATGTGGATCTGCGGCGTCGGCACGTGGTGCTGGTCGGTGACGAACCCGACGCCGCCGACGACCTGAAATGCCTCAAGCCCTTCATCAAGGAGTACCAGCCGGTGCTGATCGGCATCGGCCCGGAGCCGATGCTGCGCAAGGCCGCTACCGGCCGCAGCTGATCGTCGGCGACCCCGATCAGATGAGCGCCGAAGTGCTGCGGTGCGGATCGCAGGTGGTGCTGCCCGCTGACGCCGACGGTCACGCGCCGGGGCTCGAGCGCATCCAGGACCTCGGTGTCGGCGCGATGACGTTCCCGGCGGCCGGGTCCGCGATGGACCTGGCGTTGCTGCTGGCCGATCATCACGGCGCGGCGCTGCTCGTGACGGCCGGGCACACCGCCAACATCGAGACGTTCTTCGACCGGACCCGTCAGCTGACGAATCCGTCGATGTTTTTGACCCGCCTCAAGGTCGGCGAGAAGCTGGTGGCCGCCCGCGCGGTCGCCACGCTATACCGCAGCCGGATCTCCGCCGGCGCGATCGCGCTGCTGGTGCTGTCGATGCTGCTGGCGGTCATCGTCGCGCTCTGGGTGTCGCAGACCGACGCCCTGGTGCTCGAATGGCTCAGCAACTACTGGCACGACCTGTCGCAGTGGCTGCGGCACTGGGTGACGTAACGGGATCGGGGTACCGCGATGATCACCCCTCGTTACCACGCGATGTCGCTGACCGCCGTGCTGCTGGCGCTGGTGTTGTGTCGTGCTGGGCTCCGGGCTGCTGTCGGGCCCGCTGATGGGCGGCCTGCAGTCCGACAAGCAGGAGTTGCGCGCCCAGATCGACACGCTGCACCAACAGCAGAACGCACTCGGTGAGCGGCTCAGCAACGCAAACGATTTCGACGCGGCCATGGCACCACGCATCGTGCGCGACGCGCTGCAGGGCAAGTCCGCGGTCGTCTTCCGGACTCCGACGCCGCCGACGAAGACGTCGACGCGGTGGCGCGGATCATCGGCCAGGCCGGCGGAACCGTCACCGGAACGGTCGCGTTGACGACGCAGTTCGTCGACGGCAACGCCGAGGAGAAACTGCGCGCGGTGATGGAGTCCGGGATCGTGCCGCCGGTGCCCAGCTGAGCAGCAACCTCATCGACTCGGGCGCCCAGGCCGGCGATCTGCTCGGTATCGCGCTGCTGATCAATCGCGACCCGGCCGTCGGGCCCGTTGATGACCCGCAGCGCGACGGTGCTGGCCGCGCTGCGCGACACCGGCTTCATCACCTACCGTGAGCAGCGATTCGGGCCGGCCAACGCGGCCGTCGTCATCACCGGTGGCGCCCTGCCCGACGATGCCGGCAGCGCCGGGGTGAGCGTCGCCCGGTTCGCCGCGGCGTTGGCCCCGCACGGCTCGGCGACGGTGCTGGCCGGCCGGGACGGCTGCGCGTCAGGTACTGCGGCGGTCGCGATGGCCCGCACCGACTCGGTGGCCGCGGCGGTCAGCACGGTCGACGACGTCGACGTCGAGTCGGGCCGGATCACCACGGTGATGGCGGTGAGCAGCCTCATCGAGGGCGGCCACTCGGGTCAGTACGGCATCGGGCACGGCGCCGGCTCGGTCACCATTGCGCAGTAGCGGGCCGGCCGCGGTCGGTGGAGCCGGGCGTGTCAGCGGCCGGGGTGCGCCGTCGATGTTAGGGTGAGATTCCGTGGGTCGGCAGGCCCTCAATCCCTGCGCCGTCGTCACGGAGGTTGGTGTTGCCACCACTGCGAAAGCACCCGCAAACCGAGCCGAAGCACCTCTTCGTCACCGGTGGAGTTGCCTCCTCACTGGGTAAGGGATTGACCGCGAGCAGCCTCGGACAGTTGCTGATCGCCCGCGGGTTGCAGGTCACCATGCAGAAGCTCGACCCCTACCTCAACGTCGATCCCGGGACGATGAACCCGTTCCAGCACGGGGAGGTCTTCGTCACCGAGGACGGCGCCGAGACCGACCTCGACGTCGGCCACTATGAGCGATTCCTCGACCGCGACCTGTCCGGGTCGGCGAATGTGACCACCGGACAGGTCTATTCGACGGTGATCGCGAAGGAACGCCGCGGCGAATACCTCGGCGACACCGTGCAGGTGATCCCGCACATCACCGATGAGATCAAGCGGCGCATCCTGGCGATGTCCGATCCGGACGCCGACGGCCGGCGCCCCGACGTCGTCATCACCGAGATCGGCGGCACCGTCGGCGACATCGAGTCGCAGCCGTTCCTGGAGGCTGCCCGCCAGGTCCGCCACGATGTCGGCCGGGACAACGTGTTCTTCCTGCACGTGTCGCTGGTGCCCTACCTTGCCCCCTCGGGCGAGCTCAAAACCAAGCCCACCCAGCACTCGGTGGCTGCGCTGCGCAGCATCGGTATCACCCCCGACGCACTGATCCTGCGCTGTGACCGCGAAGTACCCGAACCGCTGAAGAACAAGATCGCGTTGATGTGCGACGTCGACGTCGACGGGGTGATCTCCACCCCGGACGCGGCGTCGATCTATGACATCCCCAAGGTGCTGCACCGCGAGGAACTAGATGCCTACGTGGTACGCCGGCTCAACCTGCCGTTCAAGGATGTCGACTGGACCGAGTGGGACGAACTGCTGCGCCGCGTCCACGAGCCCCACGAGACGGTGCGAATCGCGTTGGTGGGCAAATACATCGACTTGTCCGACGCCTACCTGTCGGTGACCGAGGCGTTGCGCGCCGGTGGCTTCACCCACTACGCGAAGGTCGAGATCAACTGGATCGCCTCCGATCAGTGCGACACCCCGCCGGGCGGCTGCCGCGCTCGGTGAGATGCACGGCGTGCTGATTCCGGGCGGCTTCGGGATCCGGGGCATCGAGGGCAAGATCGGCGCCATCGCCTACGCCCGCACCCACGGGCTGCCGGTGCTCGGATTGTGCCTGGGCCTGCAGTGCATCGTGATCGACGCCGCCCGTACCGCCGGGATCGCGCAAGCCAGCTCGGCGGAGTTCGATCCGACACCCCGACCCCGTGATCGCGACCATGGCCGACCAGCAGGACGCGGTCGCCGGGACGGCCGACCTCGGCGGCACCATGCGCCTGGCGCCTATCCGGCGGTGCTGGAAGCGGATTCGATTGTGGCCGAGGCCTATCAGGCCACCGAGGTCTCCGAGCGGCACCGCCACCGGTTCGAGGTCAACAACGCCTACCGGGACCGGATCGCGCAGAGCGGACTGCGGTTCTCCGGCACCTCCCCGGACGGCAAACTGGTGGAGTTCGTCGAGTACCCGCGCGAGATGCACCCGTTCCTGGTGGGCACCCAGGCACACCCGGAGCTCAAGAGCAGACCGACCCGGGCGCACCCGCTGTTCGCGGCGTTCGTCGGTGCGGCCATGGATTACAAGGCCGCCGAGCGGCTGCCGGTGGAGATCCCCGAACAGCACCACGAACAACCCGCCGACCTCCAACACCGGGCAGACGGGCGAGGCGGCAGCGCCCAGCCGTTGGCCGACCCGCTGCAAGAAGCCCTGCCGGAACATGTAACCCGTGGCTGACCACGTCTTCGAGACCACCTCGTCGCGCTGCTGCACAGCGGCAAGATTTTCGCGCTGCGCCGTGACGAGGTGCGGATGCCGGGCGGCACTACGGCCACCCGCGACGTGGTGGAACACTACGGCGCCGTCGGCGTCGTCGCCATGGACGATGCCGCAACATCCCGCTGATCTACCAGTACCGCCACGCGTTCGGCCGGCGGCTGTGGGAACTGCCCGCCGGACTGCTGGATCTCGGCGGTGAGGCGGCGCACCTGACCGCCGGCCGCGAACTGGTCGAAGAGGCCGGATTGACGGCGACCACCTGGCAGGTGCTCGTCGACCTCGACTCCACGCCGGGGTTCAGCGACGAGTCGGTGCGGGTGTATCTGGCCACCGGCCTCTCGGAGGTCGACCGCCCGGAGGCGCACGACGAGGAGGCGGATCTCACGCTGCGCTGGTATCCGATCGCCGAGGCCGCCAAGCTGGTGTTCAGCGGTGAGATCGTCAACGCCCTTGCGGTGGCAGGGATCCTGGCGGCCTATCTGCATCATCAGGGATTCACGACGTTGCGCCCGACGCCGAGTGGGTCGACCGGCCTACCGCGTTCGCCGCCAGGAAGAACCCGTCATGACGGCGGCGGCGCAGCCGGTCGATCCGCTGAGCGGGCAGCTGCAGGGCTACCTGGATCATCTGACGGTCGAGCGGGGGGTCGCCGCCAACACCTTGAGCTCCTACCGGCGGGATCTGCGCCGCTACAGCGAGCACCTGCTGGCCCGCGGCGTCGACGACCTGGCACGTGCCGGCGAGAGCGACGTCACCGACTTCCTGGTGTGCTGCGGCGCGGCGACCCGGAGAACGGCATACCGGCGCTGTCGGCGGTCTCGGCCGGCGCCCTGATCGCGGTGCGGGCCTGCACCGGTTCGCCGCCGCCGAGGGCATGGCGCCGATGGATGTGGCGCGCGGCGTCAAGCCGCCGACGCCGGGGCGGCGACTGCCCAAGAGCCTGACCATCGACGAGGTGTCGGCGCTGCTGGCCGGCGCCGGCGGAGAAAGCGTCTCGGACGGTCCACTGACACTGCGCAACCGGGCGTTGCTGGAGATGCTGTACTCCACCGGGTCGCGGATCTCGGAAGCCGTCGGACTGGACCTCGACGACGTCGACGTCAGTGATCGGTCGGTACTGTTGCGCGGCAAGGGCGGCAAGCAGCGGCTGGTGCCGGTGGGCCGGCCGGCGGTGGCCGCGCTGGACGCCTACCTGGTGCGCGGCCGCCCGGACCTGGCGAGGCGCGGGCGCGGTACCGCGGCGGTATTCCTCAACGCCCGCGGAGGCCGGCTGTCGCGGCAGAGTGCCTGGCAGGTGCTGCAGGACGCCGCCGAACGCGCCGGGATCACCGCGAAGGTGTCACCGCACACGCTGCGGCACTCGTTCGCGACCCATCTGCTCGACGGTGGCGCGGACGTGCGGGTGGTGCAGGAACTGCTCGGTCACGCCTCGGTGAGCACCACCCAGATCTACACGCTGGTCACGGTGAACGCGTTGCGTGAGGTCTGGGCCGGCGCCCACCCCCGCGCCCGCTAGTTTCTTCTGGTCTTTCGCGCGGTTTCTCCTGCGCGAGCAGACCCGTAAGCCCCCAAAAGCACCCCGCGGAGGGGGCTTTCGCGACTGCTCGGCGGAGGGAATTACCCCAGGTACGTCGACTCGAGCACCAGGTCGGACAACAGACGCTGATACTCCACGTGGGTCTTGTGTTCGACGGTGTCCCAGTGCGTCCCCTGTTGAGCCCGCATGTATTCGCGGTAGCGCGGCGCTCCCGGCACCTTGACATTGTCGGCGACCACGACCGACCCCGGATGCAGCCAGCCCCGGTCCAAAATGCTCTGGAGATCCGACAGGTAGGCGTCCTTGTCGTGGTCGAGGAACAGGAAATCCAGCGTGCCGGCGGCGAAGCCGTGCCGCGCGGTCAGTACGTCCAGGGTGCGCCCGCCGTCACCGATGGTGCCCACCACGCAGGTGATCCGGTCGGCCACCCCGGCGTGCGCCCAGATCTGCCGGGCGTTGTCGGCGTTGGCCTCGGCCAGCTCAATCGAATAGATCCGGGCCGCCGGTGCGGAGCGGGCGATACGCAGGGCGCTGTAGCCGCAGTAGGTGCCCAGCTCCAGGGCCAGGGCCGGCTGGACCCGTTGCACCGCGGCGTCGAGCAGGGCGCCCTTCTCGTCGCCGATATTGATCAGCAGCGACTTCTCGTAGGCGAACTCGTCGATGCGGGCCAGCACGTCGTCGATATCGCCGCTCGGGCATGGGCCAGCACGTAGTCGACGGCGGCGGCTTCGCGGCCGTCGCCGATCTGGCCGGTGGTGGTGATGTTGCGGCCGCCGGTCGCCATCCGCAGGAACGACCACCGCAGGAAGGGAGGCGTCGTTTCAGGCTCATGGCTGCGATCTTATGGCGCTCGGCACGCCGCGGCGGACTGTTCATGTAGCAGGTGTGGGCGTCGGTCACCGGTTAGACTTCTTCGGATGTTCGCCACGACCACGCCGACTCGGCCATGAGCGACGACGACAGCTCCGCCGTCGGCTTGACCGGGCGTCCCCGCGCAACATCCCGAGCCGCAGCCCTGCTCCACACACGGCCCCGCCAAGGTCATCGCGATGTGCAACCAGAAGGGCGGCGTCGGCAAGACCACTTCGACCATCAACCTCGGCGCGGCGCTGGCCGAGTACGGCCGCAAGGTGCTGCTGGTGGACCTGGACCCGCAGGGCGCGCTGTCGGCCGGCCTGGGGGTGCCGCACTACGAACTGGCGCATACCGTCCACAACCTGCTGGTGGAGCCGCGGGTCGAGATCGACGACGTGCTGATGCAGACCCGCGTCGAGAACCTGGACCTGGTGCCCTCCAACATCGACCTGTCGGCCGCCGAGATCCAGCTCGTCAACGAGGTGGGCGGGAGCACTCGCTGGCCCGTGCGCTGCGCCCGGTGCTGGACCGCTACGACTACCTGCTGGTGGACTGTCAGCCGTCGTTGGGGCTGCTCACCGTCAACGGGCTGGCCTGCGCTGACGGGGTGGTGATCCCGACCGAATGCGAGTACTTCTCGCTGCGCGGGCTGGCGTTGCTGACCGACACCGTCGAGAAGGTCCGCGACCGGCTGAACCCGAAGCTGGAGATCAGCGGCATCCTGCTGACCCGCGACCCGCGCACGGTCAACTCCCGGGAGGTGATGGCGCGGGTGGTGGAGCGCTTCGGCGACCTGGTGTTCGACACGGTGATCACCCGCACGGTCCGGTTTCCCGAGACCACCGTGGCCGGGGAGCCCATCACCACCTGGGCCCCGAAGTCCGGAGGCGCACAGGCCTACCGCGCGCTGGCCCGCGAAGTCATCGACCGATTCGGCGCGTGAGTACCGACGCCCAGACCGACACCGAAACGGCCGCCACCGGTTTCCGCGTTCGCCT